>CAVSUW010000008.1:0-301486 GCA_963731375.1 Bryobacterales bacterium | reverse complement strand
ATGGACTACAAAGCCGTAGTGCTGCCCTGCGGCCACTACACTTGGGGCGAAACGCCGTTCATTTCCTGGACGGCTTCCACATCTGTAGCTTTCTAAAGCGTAATTTGTGAGCGGCAGCGGATTCGTCCGGTCTATCGGGTTACCGGTTGCCCGCCGATAACTGCTTGATGACGAGCATGTTGAATCTCGAAACCGGTGCTCTCCCGAAGGTCGAATCACGAGAGTCGAATCACGAGCGATCGAATCGAAAGAGACCGTCGAGCAAGACGCGGCGCCGCAAGCGGATAGTGGAACCACCGCACCGCCGAATACGAAATCGTATTGGAACGCGCGCAGATTGCGAGCTGGCTGTTCGTAGGAGTTGTCGCCGTAGCGATTTGCTCCTCGTTGGCCTATCTGGCCGCCGAGAAAATCGCAACCAAGAAAGCTGCGGCGCTGTCCAGGGCCACGGCCTCCCACACCTGTGGCGCCGAGGCCGGTCGTGACGCCAGTGGAACTGCCCCAAGCGTCGATTATGGTCGCCCCGAAGGCCGATCTAGCCGTACTTGCTAAGAATCAAAAACCGGGGTTGCCTTTGTTCGCCGAGCCGGAAATGGGGAAGGTCTATATCCAGATCGCGGCCGTGGAGCGAGGCATGGCGATGCTGCTTACCGAGGGATTACGCAGCCATGGATTCGACTCCTTCGTCGCTCCCGGACCGAATGACAAGCTCTTCCGGGTCTTGATCGGACCCCTGCCCGATCCCGCATAACTTTCCGCCAGGCAATGGTAACCGTCAACGCTATGGATCTGGCGAACTTCGCACGCAAATACGAGAAATAGGCCCGGTGCGTAATTCATGGCGACGCTCCCGCAACGCCACCTGCTAAATTGGCTAGGTGGACGGAGTCATCATCGTAGACAAGCCGCGCGAGTGGACCTCGCACGACGTAGTCAACAAAATGCGGCGTCTGGCGGGCACGCGCAAGATCGGGCACCTGGGGACGCTCGACCCCGGCGCGACCGGTGTCCTGCCGCTGGTGATTGGCCGGGCCACGCGGCTGGCCCAGTTCTTCACCCGCAACGACAAGACCTACCAGGGCGTCATCCACTTCGGCTACTCCACCGACAGCTACGACATGGATGGCGCGGCGACCTCGCCAGAGGCTCGGGTGACCCTCGACCGGCAGGCGCTCGACACTCCTACTCGACCACTTTCGTGGGGAGATCCAGCAGATCCCTCCTCCGGTTTCGGCGAAAGAAGATCGCGGGGCGGCCGGCGTATGAACTGGCGCGCAAAGGCCAGCCGGTGGAACTGGAACCGGTGACCGTGAACATCTACGAGCTTCAGCTTCTAAGCGTGGAGGGCTGCGAGGCCACCGTGCTTCTGCACTGCTCGGCGGGCACCTACGTGCGAAGCATCGCGCACGACGCGGGCCAGGCGCTGGGTTGCGGAGCGTTCCTGAAATCGCTGCGCCGGATAGCTTCCGGGGACTTCAATATCCGAGGCGCGCCCGGACTCTCGAAGACCTCGCCGCGCTGGCGCGCGACGGCCGCCTGCAAGAGGCGCTGATCCCGGCCGCGGAGCTGCTGCCCGCGTTTCCGGCGGAACTGGTGGATGCGATCACGGCCGGGCACATCCGCAATGGACGGGATTTTCGAGTCTCGCCGTTTCAGGCGCGGGAAGGGACGCGCTACGTCAAAGCCGTAACTCCGCAGGGCGAGCTAGTGGCGATTGGCGAAGCGCGGCTGCCGCACTGTATCATCCTGTGCTGGTGCTCTGACGCCCGGAAAGCGCTGTCCCTACCGAAACCCTGAAAGCTGTCCCGCCGACAGCCGAGGCAAAAAGTGAAATAAGTTTCATTTCTTGGGCGCTTGTGCGCGCACGCTAAGTTCAAGTATCCTGAAATCAATGGCCGGTTTTTGACCGCCGCGCTTTTGATCGGCTTGCTGGCCGGAGCGCCCGCAACGCCGCTCCTCGCCGACGAAACCGGTACTTCAAAAGCGGCCGACACGTTTTTCGCCGGCACGGTATCGCAGTTCACTTCCGAGACCATCATCGTCGGCAGAACGGTGCGCGGCAAAGCCGAGAGCCGCACCTTCAGCCTAACGCGGCAGACGAAGATCGAAGGCAAGCTGGCCGTTAAAGTTCGAGTGACGGTGCGCTACATTACCGATGACGACGGCGACACCGCTACGCTGATCGTCGTGCGCGGATCCGCCCCAGCGCTCCCAAGCCGGCCAAGCAGAAAAAACAATAAGTCAGCTCTTTTTTACGATCTTCTTTTTGCGGTTCTTGACCCAACCAGGTTTATTCACTTGCCGCGCGCGGCCCAGCGCCAGCGCTTGATTCGGCACCGCTTCGGTAATCACGCTGCCCGCGGCCACGTAGCTATCCTGGCCGATCTCGACCGGCGCGACCAGCGTCGAATTGCTGCCGATGAAAGCTCCGGCGCCGATTTTGGTGACGTGTTTCTTCTCGCCATCGTAATTGCAGGTGATGGTGCCCGCGCCGACGTTCACGCGCTCCCCGATTTCGCGAATCGCCCAGATAGGCCAGATGCTGGCTCTTCGCGCCCGCGCCTAGCCGCGTCTTCTTCAATTCGACGAAGTTGCCGACCCGCGCCTCCGGGCCCACTTGGGCCTGCATGCGCACGCGCGCGAAGGGGCCGACCTGCGCGCCTGGATCGATGCGCGAATCGGCTATCAGAGTGTAGGGCGCCATCACCACCCGGTCCGCGAGTTCGGCCGATTCGAGGATCGCTCCCTCGCCGATGCGGCAATCCTCGCCGATAGCGGTCTTGCCCAGCAGGCGCGTCGAAGGGTTCGACGATCGTGTCCGTGCCGATGCGCACCTGGGCGTCGATGGTCACCGTTTCCGGCCGTTCGATGGTGACGCCGGAGAGCATCAGTTCGCGAGCCTTGCGCGCGCGCAGGATACGGTCCGCTTCCGCCAGTTCGACCCGCGTATTGATGCCCAGCAGCTCGCTCGAATCGTCCAGGTGCAGGGCTTGCACGCGCTGTCCGTGACGATTCAAGATCGCCGCCATGTCGGTAAGGTACAGCTTCGCCCGACGCGGAGTTCGGCTTGATCTCCCCGATGTGCTTCCACAAGAGCTTCGCGCGAAAGCAGTAAATGCCGGAATTGATGACCCGCACCTGTAACTGCTCCGCGTTCGCGTCTTGGTGTTCCACGATCGCGCCCACATTCCCGACGTCGTCCAAAATCACGCGGCCATAGCCGGTGGGATCGGCGAGCGTGGTCGTGATCAACGTAGCCGCGGCGTCCGATTTGGTCTGGGCCTCCCGCAGTTGCTTCACCGCTGCCGCCGACAACAGCGGAGTGTCGCCATACAGCACCACCAGCAAGCCGTCCTGCTTGGCATCGGCCTTCTGCAACTCCTCGCGCGCGCACATCACCGCGTGGCCGGTGCCTTTCTGCTGCACCTGGCGCGCAAAGCGAACGCCCATGGGCTTGAGCAACGCCTCGACGGTATCGGCCTGATGGCCGGTGACAACCACAATTCGATCCCGTGAGGTGACCGCTCCCGCCGCCAGCACCACTGCTCCACCAGCGACAGGCCGCCGGCGCGATGCAGCACCTTGGCCTGCTTGGAGCGCATGCGCGTTCCCAAGCCCGCCGCCAGAATCACCACGCTTGTCTTCATACCTTCAGTTTCCGTTTTCTGCGGCGTCCCTGCTGAGCCAGCTCCAGGGTCACCGCGCCGATGGAGCCCGGATCGTGGCGGATCTTTGCGCCAGCCTTGGCCCGCGACATGCGCAAGAGATCGGCCGAAAGCACCTCCAGACCCAGCGCCTCCAGATTCTCCAGTGTCATTCTCAACCGGTTGCGCGGACTTAGCCTGATACGGGTTCAAAAGCCTTCCCGGCAGCGTACCCGTGTTGACCACGCACACATCGATCAGGTTGCGGGCCTTCCCGCAATGGCGCAGAATCGCCTCCACATGATCCGACGCCCGGAAGTTGGTGGTCTCTCCCGGCTGCGACATCAAATTGACGAAGTAAGCTTTGAGGGCAGGCGAGTTGCGCGATGGCCTGCGGAATGCCATCCACCAGCAGGTTCGGAATCACGCTGGTGAATAACGATCCCGGGCCCAGGGTGATCAGATCGGCGTTGGCGATCGCGTCCAGCGTTTCCGAAGCGGCTTGGGCTTGCGCGGCCGCAGCGCGATGCGTTCAATGCGCGAAGTGCTGCGGCTGATGCGCGTCTCGCCGAGAATCGTGCGGCCATTGGCCAGAGTGGCCTCCAGCACCACATTGGCGGAGGTCGCCGGATAGATGCGGCCCAGCACGGAGAGCACCTGGGAGGAGAGCGTCACCGCGTGGGCGAAATCCCCGGTCAGATGCGTCATGGCGGTCAGAAACAGGTTGCCGAAGCTGTGGCCTTTCAGGCCCCGGCCGGTGGCGAAGCGGTATTGAAACAAACGCGAGATCAGCCCCTCATACTCCGCCAGCGCGACCATGCAGTTGCGGATATCGCCGGGCGGGAGCACGTCGAACTCGCGGCGCAGGCGTCCGGAACTGCCGCCATCGTCGGTCACGGTGACGATCGCGGTAAGCTCCAGCGAGCCTTCGGCGGCCTTCACGTAGCGCTTCAGCCCCCGCAACAGTGTGGAAAGGCCGGTGCCGCCGCCGATCGAAACGATTTTTAGCGGAGACTCGGGCCCAACAGGGGGCGATTTACGGGGCAGTCGCTTGCTCCTTCTCTGATCCAGGATCGCACGCGCCGCGGATTCCAAGGCGCCGGGCGAATAAAACAATTATGGGTCAAAATGTTTTGTGTTGTTAATCCGCGCGGAGCGAAACTGTAACACTCGCTTGCTATAAGAAGGCATGAAGTGCGATCTGCACGTCCACACGGTGCACTCCGGCATGTGCACGGTTCCGGTCTTCAAGCGGATCTGCCGGGAGAGTTACAGCGATCCTGACGAAGTCTACGCGACCCTGAAGCGCCGCGGAATGGACCTGGTAACCGTGACCGATCACGATTCCATCGACTCTTCCGAACGCTTGCGCCGTCACCCCGATTTCTTCCTGAGCGAGGAGGTCACCTGCCACACCTCGCGCGGGACCGAGCTGCACGTGGGCGTCTACGACATCCAGGAGCGCGATCACGTCGAGATCCAGCGCCGCCGCGACGACCTCGCCGCCTTGTTCGCATACCTCAATGAGCGCGAGCTCCTGTTCTCGATCAATCACGCTTTCTCGGGACTCACCGGCTCGCGCGCGGAAGCCGATTTCGACGACTTCGCCGAGTATTTTCCCGCCGTCGAGGTCCTGAACGGCCAGATGCTGCCGGTTGCAAACGGCCATGCGGAGACCTTCGCCGCGCGCCACCGCAAGATCGCGCTGGCCGGCAGCGACTCCCACACGATCGCCGGCCTGGGCCGCACCTATACGCAAGTCCAGGGAGCCCGTGACAGCCGGCGAATTTGTCGACGGCCTGAAGCGCGGCCGGACCGCGGTTTTCGGCGAGGCGGGGAGCTATCCGAAACTACTGCGGGCGGTTCTAGAGATTTCCTGCGCAATGATCGGCGAGCGGCGCTGGACCCTTGCGTTAGCCCCGCTCATGTCCGGCGTTCCGCTGGTAGTTGCCGCGATTCTCGCCCGGGAACTGGCATTCGCGCATCGCTGGGGACGTCACACCACACCGGCTTGCCAACGTCCGTGCCGGAACTCAGCCGGTAAGCCTGCGGGAGCGGGCTCCCTCGCAAATCAGGAAGCTTGTTTGCGGCGCGGTTGTTCTTCCTCGTCGTCGTAGGTGGGGAGTTGCTCCAGGTCTTCCGACTCAAGCACCGCGTCGCAATCCAGGCAGCGCATGTAATCCACCCCATCCCGCCGCATCAGGAACTCCGTGCGCTTATGTTCACAGCCCGGCATAAGTAGCAGACGATTAACCCTATTCTAATGAAGGTTGGGCTTATGTCAAGACCCACAGACGAGGAGGATCGGCAGGGAGAGCCCGGAGCGGCCGGTTTTGAAGCGGCCGCCTCCGGGTGAAAAAGCAAAAATTACCAGCGTTGACCACGGCCGCCGCCACCACCACTGCCGCCGCGTCCACCACCGCCGCCGCCGCCGCCGCGCCCACGGCCGCCGCCAAAGCCGCCGCCTCCGCCACCGGCCGGTTTCGGACGAGCTTCGTTCACGTTGATCGCGCGCCCGTTCAGCTCAGCGCCGTTCAACTGCGCAATCGCCGTTTCCGCATCGCGCTTTTCGGTCATTTCGACGAAGGCGAAACCGCGCGGCTGCCCGGTATCGCGATCGGTAACGATATTGACCCGCTCCACGTTGCCATACTGCGCGAAGGCGGCGTGCAGGTCCTCCTGGGTGGTCTGATAGCTGAGGTTCCCGACAAAAATATTGGTCATCAGAAGTGCTCCTTGTTTAATTGGAAAGGGTTTGATTCGAAAAGGCTGATTTGGATACGGGTTGGGTCCGAAAACGCTGGCTGCCAGCGCCGCGGGCGGGTGACGGAAATTGCAAGACAATGCATATCGGCCGGGACGGACGGGATTCGGATAGCTACCCTTGGATCGGTCGGAGCATTTCGATGAAAAACAACACGGCGGATTACGAAACTTCTTTCTACATCCGGTTAAAAGCGCCATTATTCGCGCGTCGAAGCCTAGGTCCCGAATGTCCTTGCAGCATACCTTACGGCGCGGCGGCATTGCAAGCGAGGCTGGTTCGGCGGCAGGACCCGCGTCCCAACGCGTCGGACGGCGGGGGCCAGGGATGCACAAAATGCCCGGCGGGCAGCGCCGATATTCTATAATTTTCTTGCGGCGAACTGCCGAAAGGGACTCTAGAGGTACGACGCATCGTGAAAAAGAGCTTGATCCCCTCTGTGCCGCAGCCGCGGTATTCCTGTTTTCGGGTGCGCCCGTCAGAGCCGCGGAACCGAACCTTTCCGGCGAATGGAAGTTGAATCTCACCAAGAGCGATTACGGGAAGTTCCCGACTCCCATCAGCGTGACCCGCAAAATCGACCACACCGGGTCGAAGCTGGTCTTCACCACCACGCAGAAGGGCACGCAGGGCGACGTGACCAGCAAGCTGACGTACACGACGGATGGCAGTGAATCGGTCAATGAAGTCGCGGGCGGCCAATCCAAGGGCACGGCGCAATGGATTGGAGGCATGCTGATCATCGAGAGCAGCCGCGAATTTCAGGGCGTAACGCTCAAGCAGAAAGAGATCTGGAGGCTGTCGTCCGACGACAAGGTTCTCACGATTGATTCGCACGTCAGCATTCCGAACGGCGAATTCGACGTGAAGCAGGTTTTCGACAAGCAGTAAGGCGGACGGTGAGCTACTTCTCCCGCTCCACCATCCGGCGGACGCGGTCGATTTCGTGAATCAGCTTGCGCTCGCGCAGCGCCAGTGACACCACGTACACCACCAGGATCACAAACGCGGCGGCGAAGCCGTAGAACATGTAAGTAAAGTTGCGGGCCTCGATCATCAATGTGAGTCCTTAATAAGAATGCGCCATGCGCCGCAGCGAATCGATCTCGCGCGATCGTTGTTCCTGGCGCGTGCGCACCATCACCAGAATCGCCGCCAGGCACATGAACGCCAGCCAGTTCCAATAGATCGGCGCTTCCATCCCCGGACCCATGCCGCCGCCGTCGCGCACGCTCAACACCGGTGCGGGATGCTGCGTTCTCCACCATTCGATGGACTTCCAGACGATCAGAATGTCCACGCAGCCAAAAATGGAGACGACTGCGGACAGCCTCGCCCGTTGAGTCGGTTCATCAATGGCCCGGCGCAGCATCAGGTACCCCGCGTAGATCAGCCAGCACACCAGCATGGTGGTGAGCCGGGCGTCCCATGTCCACCAGATTCCCCAGATGATGCGGCCCCAGATCATGCCAGTGGCGAGCACGATGGTAGCGAATGCCAGCGACACCTCCGTAACCGCCGCTGCGAAGGCGTCGTACTTGAGTTTTCCGGTCGCGAGATACAGTCCGCTAGCGGCCAGCGCCACGAAAAAGCCAGTGAATCCGGTAAAGATGCTGGGCACGTGGACGTAGACGATGCGATAGATCGCGCCTTGGTTCGCTTCATCCGGCAGGATCAAAAAGATCTTGTAGAAATCCACGCACAGCAGCACCGCGCAAACGGCTGCCAGCACGAATAGGATGCGATCGCGTGTTTGAGTCATGTCAATTCACCCCACCAGAACAATATCAATGAATACCACGGCCAGAACTGTATAGATGAAATCGAATCCCGCCAGAACCCGCAGCCAGATCATATTATCTCCGCCCAGCGGCGTGCCGCTCATCAAGTCGCTGGTCAGCGTCATGGCGGCCATCAGCGCCGGGATCAGCAGCGGATACACCAGCGTCGGCAGCATCATCTCGCGCATCCGCAGATTCACGGTAAGCGCGCTGAACATAGTGCCGATCACGGTCATCCCCCATGTCCCCAGCAGAATCACCAGCACGACCGGCCAGAACTGTTTCGAGAAATGCGTGTCATAGAGCACCGCGAACACGGCGAGCGCCGCTATTTCGACGATCATCAGCAGCAAAAAATTCGCTAAAGTTTTGCCCAGGAAGATGGCGGATGCCGGCGCCGGAGACGAGATCAGCGCGTCCAGGCAATCGTTTTGCAATTCGCGCGCGAAGCTGCGATTCAACACCAGTGCTCCCGCGAAGGAGAAGACCAGCCACAGCAGGCCGCCGGAGATGGTTCGCAACTCTTCCGACGACGGATCGAACGCGAAACTGAACAGCACCAGAATCACCAGCGAGAAGGCGAAGGAAGCATTGAACGCCTCCTTGGTGCGCATCTCGGAGCGCAGGTCTTTAGCCGCGATAGTGTACGACGCCCGCAGGAACGAAGACACGCTTCAGTTCTCTCCATGCGTCTCGATACAACCAACCGGTATCGTCGACCATCTGTTGGGTGCGCTCACCGCTGAAAGCCAGCTGGCCGCGTTGGATCAGCGCAACGTGTGTCGCCACTTCCAAGGCTTCGCGCAGTTGATGAGTCGAGAGAATGATGGTCCGTCCAGCAGCGTGCGCTTCCGCCAGCAGCGATTGCAGAACGGCAATGGCGCGGTCGTCGAGCGCCGTGAAGGGCTCGTCGAGCAGCAGCACTTCGGGCGTGTGCATGAAGGCGCGCGCCACCGCCAAACGCTGCCGCATGCCGCGGGAGAATTCGCGGACCAAGCCATCGCGGACCCGGCCGAGTCCTGTTCGTTCGAGCCACTCGCCGGCCGTCTTTTCCGGCTCTTCCATCCCATAGAGATTTGCGAACAGCACCAGATTTTCGGTGGCGGAAAGTTCGTCGTAGAGCGAAATCCCGTGGCCCAGCACGCCGATCCGCCGCCGCGTGGCTTGCTCTCTGACGTCCGCATTCTGGATGCGCACGCTGCCCTCGGATGCTTTCGACAAGCCCGCGATGATGCGCAACAGCGTGGTCTTGCCCGCGCCGTTGCGCCCCAGAAGAGCCACGGTCGAGCCCGGCGCGATGCTTAGCTGGATATCGCGGAGGGCGGGGAAGTCGCCGTAATATTTCGAAACTCGGTCAACTTCAAGTGCGGCCGCACTCACACGGTTCCTCGGCGATAGAGCATGGTCCCGCCCAGCGCCAGGATCGCGAAAGCCAGGCTCAGAACCCACGGCAGTTGCCCGTAAATGCGCGGCTTCTTGATCTCGACCTGCGGCGAGCCGCCGTCATCGCCCTGCGCACCCTGTCCGCCGGCCCCCGCCGAATCGTCTTGGCGCAGCGAACCGATTCCATCGATCAAAAGGTTGTAGTCGAGTCCGGTCAGGTTGTAGATATTCGCCTGCGTCTGCGGCTCGCGGCCCGCGAGTTCGATGCCGTCCCCGGTAACCGTCACCGTCCCGGGCGTTACCAAATGCGTCGCCGCGTCCGACGCCACAATCTTGCCCGAGAACTTGGTGGCGGAAGGGACGGTATAACTCACGTCCATGCGCGTCTCGCCCGGCTTCACCGGATAGTCCACCTTATAGATGCCCGCTGTCGACGTCTTCACCGCCGGCCGCGGAATCGGCATCCCACCTGGAGCCGTGATGATCACCTGTGCATTGCCGTCGGTTGCAGGCGGCAGAAAGAACTGAATCGAGCCTTTCGCAGGATCGTTATAAGTCAGGTTTGAATCGTTGCCTAGGACGAAAGTCTCGCTGACCCTCAGCCGATCGGCGCCCGGTTCTAGCAGAATCAGATGTTCGACAGTCCTGGCGACTCCGGCTTTTTTCGTCGAATCGTAGACCTTCAACTGAACGCCGGTAGTCGACATCCCCGGCGTGATGATCTGGTTGTAGGTAGTGCCTTGGTAGTTGGCTTGCAGCAGCCCGGGTCCCGGCGGAATTTGTTTGTCGATCTTGAACTGCCCCTGCGCATCGGTAGTCGTGTTGCCGAGCTGCACCATGCCGTTCTGGCTGGGCTGGACCAAATTTATAGCAACCCCGGACTGTGGTTGTCCCGTTGTCGCGTTGACCACGATGCCGTCCACCGCCAGCAGAGGCAGCGAGATAACGAAGAGAGTCACCAGCGCTCTCATCGCGGCACCTTTTTGCCGGCCGCGACCGCCGGCTTAGGTTGCATTTTTTCGATTTCCGCAACCACCACAGCCAGCTCTTTCTGCAGCGCGAGCTTGGTCTTCGCGTAGTCTTCGTCCGACAATTTTCCTAACCGATACTCGAACTGCAGATCGCGCAGGTTCTCGTAAATCGTCGCCTTGCGTTCATCCAAATGCTGCGTTGGAGACACCGGATCCGGTGGCGGAATATCCTTGGCGCGGATGAAAAGCGTATACAGCAGCGTTACTGTCAGCAGGATGACGACGGCGATCGTAAGGGGCATCTAGTCGAGGTTAGCCGTGTCTTTTTCAATACGAGCAAGCGTCTCCGGATCGACCGGCGGACCATTCGGCGAAACCACGCGCGGACGCATCAGGCGGCGGATCGTAAATATCACCAAACCCAATCCCAAAGTGAGCGCGACGTAAGGACCCAGCACACCCGCGATCCCGGGCGGGACCACCAAGATGTCCTTGCCATTCTCGGCGACGTACTGATCCAGAATCTGCTGATCGCTCATGCCGGATTTCTGCATGTTGACCATCTTGGACTTGTTCGTTTTGCAGACCGGGCAGCCGGGAGGCATCTGGCAGGCCATGTCCAGACCGCAGCCGCAACTACACTTCAGCTTCGCCGCGATGCGGTTGATCTGCGGCGACTCCATCTCCGTCGCCGTCTGTCCGATGGCCGCCACCATCATGATGGCGATCAGAAAACTACTTTTCCACTTGTGCATGTTTCCCCGCGACCGTTACCACTTCCGTCCGCGGATAAACCAGACGGCTCTTGCTGGGGATCAAGCAGATGATGGTGCCGATCAAAACTCCCCAATATCCGATCCAGATCCAGCTCACCAGCGGGAACACGTAGGATTGCAGCACCGTGCCCTCGCCGTCGTTGGACGCGCCGGCAAAATTCAAATACAGATCTTCATTCAGGCGCCGCCGGATCGCCACGTTCGAAGTCGGCTGCCGCGATGCGAAGTACAAGCGCCGCTCGGGCCGCAGCGTGCCCAGGTCGGAGCCGTCCTTCGTACACGCCGACGTTCAAGATATCCCACGAATAGTTTTCGTTCTTCCCGGATTCAGTGGGCCCGATAGTGAGCTGGTATGCGCCCAGGTTCACCTTGTCGCCCTTCTGCACCTGCACAGTCTTGTCGAGATCGAACGCCTTGCCGGTGAAGCCGATGAACATGAAGACGATGCCCATGTGCACCAGATAGCCGCCGTAGCGCCGCGTATTACGATGCGTCAGTTCCACCATTGCGGCGAATATGTTCTGCCCTTCTTTGCCGCGGATGGCGATCGCGCCCTTGAAGAATTCGATGACCACCGTAACCGCCACGAACGTGCACAGCGCGAAGGACATCAGCGCATAGAAGTGGCGGACGCCCATGGCGAACAGTCCCACCGCCACGACCAACCCAGCCACGCTCGGCCAGAAGAACGCGCGCTTCAGACTCTCGACCGAACTCTTGCGCCACGCGATCAATGGGCCGACGCCGGTCAGCAGCATCAAGCCCAACCCAATCGGAATGTTCACGCGGTTGAAGAAGGGCGCGTCTACGCTGATTTTTTCTCCGTTGATGGCCTCGGTGATCACCGGGAACAAAGTGCCCCACAGCACCGCGAAGCAGCTCGCGAGCAGGATCAGATTGTTAAACAGGAAGCTCGACTCACGCGACAGTACGCTTTCGAGCTGAGCCTCGCTCTTCAGGTAGTCCAGCCGATTCAGAATCAAGTACAGAGTCGCCGCAATCCCCACCGCCAGGAACGTGACAAAATACCGCCCCAGTGACGACTGCGCGAACGCATGCACCGACTGCACCACGCCGCTGCGCGTCAAGAACGTTCCGAAGATGCACAGGAAGAAGGTGGAGGAAACCAGCACCATGTTCCACACCTTCATCATTCCTTTTTTCTCCTGCATCATTACTGAATGCAGAAACGCCGTAGCCGTAATCCACGGCAGCAGGGAAGCGTTCTCCACTGGATCCCAGCCCCAATATCCGCCCCATCCCAGCACCGCGTAAGCCCAGCCCGCTCCGAGCAGAACCCCGGTAGTCTGAAACATCCACGTGACCAGCGTCCAGCGCCGCGTGGTATTAATCCAGCCATCGCCCGGCTGCTTCGTGATCAGCGATCCCATCGCGAACGCAAACGGAACCGCGAAGCCCACATAGCCCAGGTACAGCATGGGTGGATGGATCACCATGGTCCAATACTGCAGCAGCGGATTCAGCCCCTGCCCATCGCCCGCATCCACGATTCCCTTGCCGGCCATCAGAACTTTAAACGGCGGCTCGACGAAGCTGATCAGCGTCAGAAAGAAAGCTTCCGTCGTCATCAGCACCGCAGTGACGTACGGCATCATCTCGCGGAACTTGCGGCGATTCTGGAACACCAGCACGCTGGTATAAGTCGAGAGCAGCCACGCCCACAGCAGCAGCGAACCTTCCTGTCCGCCCCACCAGGAAGCGAACTTGTAGGGCAGCTCCATCGACTTGTTGCTGTGCTCGGCTACATAGGACAGCCGGAAGTCGCCCGCGATCAGCGAATAAACCAGCAGCGAAGCAGCCACCGTGAGCAGCGCCCACACGCAATAGACGGCGCGCTCGGCGCTCAGCACCAGGAACGGACGGCGTCCCAGCTTGCCCGCCACCGAGCCGATAACGGCGTAGATCGCAAAACAGAACGCGAGCAAGATCGCAAGCGTGCCCAGATTTTCCATGAAGCCTCTTTCGCTGAACCTAGCCCATGAGAACTAGCTAACTACGAACCGACGGATTGCCCTTGACCACCGGCTTCGCCTCGTACTTCGAAGCGCACTTGGCCTGGATCTTGGTGGCGTGGAAAACACCGTCCGCGCCCAGTTTGCCGTCGGCCAAAGCCTGCGCGCCATCCCGGAACGTATCCGGAAGCGGGTCGATGCCGTTATAAACCACTTGCATGCGCAGCTTGTCCTGCGCCAGCGTGAACGACACGTTCGCGCCCTGCCGCACGATGGAATTGGGAGCAATGTCGCCGCCCACGCGCAGCCGCTTCTCCTGCGCCTGACTGCCCAACTGCTTTAGTTCGGAGACAGTCTTGTAGTACGTCTTGGTATCGTTGATACCGCCCGCCGCCAGCCACGCTAAGGTGCCTAGAACCGCGACGATGAGCAATCCGAATTTCAAGTAGTTCTTCATAGGGCGCTTTTCTCTCGACTCTAGTATACTCCCGCGTCCGTAAAGAATGCGCCTGCCAAAGAGCGCTCCAAATCCAGCGGAATCCCCGCCCGCAACTCCTCGTCCGCATGGCACAACCGGCACGCCCCATGCACATTCAGGCCGGTGCTGGCCTGAACCCAGCCTCGAAGCGGACCGCCTTGGCCGCCCGCTGCCCGGCCAGCGGCGCCGCATTCGAAATATAGGTATGCAGACCCACCGCCGACGCCAGCAGCAGCCCGGCCGCCGAAGCACACGCGAACCACATGCCCGAAGGGCGGCGGGGAGCAGACGGCGCTGAAACCCGCACCAATTCGTCGTAACCAACCTGCGGCGCCGCGACCCTCCGCAATTCCCGTGTCAATAGATGGTTCCAACCAGGTACCCGTCTGCTTAGACACGATTCCCTCCCAAAGTATTCCGCAGGCCCGCCAGCCGCCGCTCCAGCAATTTATGCGCGCGATTCAAGCGCGACGCCACCGTTCCCTGCGGACAACCCAGGATTTCCGCGATCTCATCGTAGGAAAGCTGTTCGGTATAGCGCAGGATCACCACGATCCGCAGCTCCGCCGGCAGCTTCGCGACCACCTGCTGCACGCTTTCCTGGACCTCGCTCCGCAGCAACTGCTGCAGCACGCTCTCGCCCGAAGCCCGCAGCGCCCCCAGCCAGCCATCCAGCAAAGGAGACCACCTGCGGCCTGCGCGCCTATGATCCAGGCAACCGTTGACGACCAACCGGTACAGCCACGACTCAAAACTGGCGTCGCCACGGAACTCCCCGATCTTCGACAGCAGCTTGAGAAACGTCTCCTGCGTGATGTCGAGCGCCACGCGTCGGATCGCCCGAAAACCGCAGCGCAATCGAATAGACCCGGTCCCTATGCAGTTCGAATAGCGCGGCAAAAGCGTCCGCCTCGCCCCGCCGGCAGGCGTCGATGACGTTGGCTCCGGCGGGCAGGTCGGCTTCGCGGGCGGCAGCGGACTGCACCTCCCGGTTTGTTTCCGCGAGTGGATTGGTTTCCACGAGTTGGGCGTCGAGCACCATTCGGAAGATCATAAGACGCCGGCCGCCGCGCGATTCTTCGCGGAATCTTGCCTCCGAGTCGATTTTATCGCTTGCGCCCCAGCGCGGCCTAGTCCATCCGCGCGCCAGCCCGCTCCAGCCACAGGCGCATTTCCGACCGTGGCGCGACCCCGCTGCTCTGCGTAAACTGTTTCCCGCCCTTAAACACCACAAAGTGCGGGATCGACCGAATCTGATACAGATCCGCCAATTCCGGGTGCGCCTGCGTGTCCACCTTGAGGATCAAAGCCCGCCCCGCCATCTCCTTCGCCAACAGCTTGACCTCGGGCGCCGCCGCAAGGCATGGTCCGCACCAGGGAGCCCAGAAGTCCACCAAAATCGGAACCTTCGCATCTTGAATGATAGGCAGGAGATTGCTGCTGTCCGCTTCGATCGGCTCGTCCGCAGGTCCGAGCGGCGCTTTACAGGATCCGCAGCGTCCTGTATCCGCCAAGTGCTTCGCCGGAATGCGATTGGTCGAGCGGCAGGATCGGCAGAGGGTGAGATTTTGGAAAGCCACGGTCTGTGGCAATTATCGCACTCGCTAAATGTCGGGTGTACCTTGCCGGTTGTATTTCGATCTACCGAAAACGTATGATGAGCAAGAAGGGTAGAAGCAGGAATGGCGTCTTCGTTGACAAAAATCTTCAAACAACCCAACCTCCATATTTGGATATGGGAAGAGGACGGCGCATTCATCGCCAAGTGCCTCGACATTCCAGGCTGCATAAGTGAGGGTGATACGCGTGAGGAGGCTCTCGCGAATATCTATGATGCGATCTCTCTTTGCCTGGATGTAATCAAGGAAGATAACGAAAGCCTTTCTTCACAACCTGAGAATATCGAAATGATCGAACGCCCGATCAGCGATTTTCTAGCAACTCATTGACCCAAAATTCTCAATGCCTTCGTCCGTTCTGCCAAAGGCCAGCGGAGGGCAACATGTCAAGGCGTTCTGTTCAGTTGGTTGGATCAAGAGAAGGCAGTCCGCTACCCATATAATTCTTATGAAACCGGATATCCCTGTACTATTGTCGGTGCCAGACCATCGAGAAGTAAGAATGGGGACCTTGATGCAACTGGTAAGGATCTCAGGACTGACAGACGCAGAGTATCGCGCGATTTTCGACAAGTGCTGATGTGAACCTCCCAAAGACCTCACCCCTCGCTGGCGCTCACATTTCCCCGATGCTACGATGAACAACTATGAAAATACTCTTCCTTCCCGCACTGCTTGCCCTCTCGCTCCCTGCCTTTGCCGGTCTCGCGACGCCCAGCGATGAGAAAGCCGTCCTCGCCGCCGAGA
The DNA here is from genome assembly GCA_963731375.1 of Bryobacterales bacterium. GTDB lineage: Bacteria > Acidobacteriota > Terriglobia > Bryobacterales > Bryobacteraceae > Palsa-187. The sequence goes on along the minus strand of CAVSUW010000008.1, from coordinate 285,350 downwards.
AACAATATATCGACGGAATGGTTAAATCCGATCCGGATAGTGTCGCCAAGGTATTAGCCGACGACCTCTCCTACACCCATTCCAGCGCCAAGATGGAAACCAAGGCCGATGTCCTCAAGGGGATCACCAACACCGTGCAGTACACCTCCATCACCATCGAATCCACGAAGGTGCGGCAGTACGGAAACACCATCATCACCAATCACAACATGATGTATACCGGGCCGAAGGTATCCAGCCACGTTTATGTGACCATGGTCTGGGTGAAGCAGGCGGGCGGCTGGCAGATGGTTACTCGCCAGGCCACCAAGCTCCCGCAGCAGTAGTCCGTTCTTAGATAATCGACTTACTCGCAGCCTGGGCGGAGGGCGCTCACCCCGTCCAGGCGAGCAGGTGGCATTTTAAGGGTCACTTTCGCCAGCGGAGGCGGCCCGTTCAACGCATTGATGTTCGGCGATATGCGACTCCAGGGCCAGTCGCGCAATCTCACAATTAATCCGAGCCTGCTCTATGCGCCGGAACGATTCATTCAAATCGATAGTCCAGCTACCCTGTGTGCACTTCTGCACGACGGCGGAGTAGGTCAGGACTCTTTCGGAGTACTCCTCCATCAAAATTCGTCTCTCAGGACATGACTCAGACCTCATCAGCGTACTGCCTGGCAGCTCAACCCTTTGCTGCCGAGGGTACCTTGCCCATCGGGGTTGCGGCTAACGATTTGGAGCGAGGCCATTTGAGAATGATCTGAAAGAGACGGCAGCGTTACAAAAAAGTTAGTAGAAATACGAAGTCGTTGGCCCACCTTGGATATTTGGCCAATCGGCGGAAGACCTGAAGCGAGCAGGTGAATCGAGTTCACTTGGGTGAACTCGCAGCGCATTAAGTTCGCGCGCCAACCGGGTGGAGGGCGATGATCCTCCGCCCAAAGCAGTCCACAGATCCGCAGAACACCTCAGCACGACCCAAAATCCACCCTAAGCCACTGTTTGCGGTGACGGGTCTCCCCTAAGTTCGCTATAATGAATTGTCAGTAGTTAGATTTGGGTGGTCCGTCAGGAGGTCCCAGTGAAGCGCACTGGCTCGGATGATGCTCTGCGTTGTTCCTTCTGCCACAAAAGCCAGGATGTCGTTGGGAAGCTGATCTCCTCTCCCTCCGATTATCCCAAGGCGTATATTTGTGACGAGTGCATCGCAGTCTGCAATTCTATTCTTGAAGATGATCGGCAGGATCAGCACTACGCCTCCCCCAACAAGCTTCCTAAGCCGCTGGAATTAAAAGAGTATTTGGATCAGTACGTCATCGGTCAGGACGCCACCAAAAAGAAGCTCGCCGTGGCGGTCTATAACCACTACAAGCGCATTCAGATGAACAAGCAGCGCTCGGGCGAAGTGGAACTGTCCAAGTCGAATATCCTACTGATCGGACCCACGGGTACCGGCAAGACACTGCTCGCCCAGACCCTCGCGCGCATCCTGGATGTCCCCTTCGCCATCGTCGATGCCACCACGCTCACCGAAGCCGGCTACGTCGGCGAAGATGTGGAGAACATCATCCTGCGGCTGTTGCAGAACGCCGATTGGGATGTGCAGCGCGCCCAGCAAGGCATCATCTATATAGACGAAATCGACAAGATCGGGCGCAAGGACGAAAACCCCTCCATCACCCGCGACGTTTCGGGCGAGGGCGTCCAGCAGGCGCTGCTCAAGATTCTCGAAGGCACGGTAGCGAATGTGCCGCCGCAGGGTGGCCGCAAGCATCCGCATCAGGAATTCACGCCGGTGGACACCACCAACATCCTGTTCATCTGCGGCGGAGCCTTCATCGGTCTCGAAAAAACCATCCAGCGCCGCACCGGGACCCGCACCATCGGCTACTCCAAAACGGAAGAGCCAGGCCGCGAGACGCAACGTCCCCGCCATTCCAATTCTGGCCGCCGCGACGTGAACATGCTCGAACAGGTTCAGCCCATGGATCTGATCAAGAGCGGCTTCATTCCCGAATTCATCGGACGCCTGCCGGTAGTCGCCGTGCTCGAGGAACTGATCAAGGAAGCGCTGGTCCAGATCCTCACCAAGCCCAAGAACGCGATCATCCGCCAGTACCAGAAGTTGTTCGAATTCGAAAATGTTAAGCTGAAGTTTAGCGACGACGCCCTGGAAGCGATCGCGCAACTCGCCATGGAGCGCAAGGTGGGTGCCCGCGGCCTGCGCATGATCCTCGAAGATCTGATGCTGGACCTGATGTACTACCTGCCTACATATAAGAAGGTCCGCGAGTTCGCCGTCACCAAGGAAATGGTGTTGACGCAGAAGATTAACGTAACACTGCTGGAAAAAGCCGGTTAAGCCGATAATCAGTTTGGGGACTGGCCGGGCGTTCGCTCTTTGACCGAACCTTTCATATCATGAATACCTCCAAAGAAAAGTCCGAAACTCGCCGCCTGCCGATGATGCCCATCCGGGACGTCGTGATCTTCCCGCACATGATGACGCCCTTCGTTGTCGGCCGCGAGTCGAGCGTGCGCGCGCTCGAAGAAGCGCTGGCCGGCGACAAAAAGATTTTTCTGGCGACGCAGCATGACGCAAGCGTGGACGAGCCCCGCCCCGACGAAATCTTTTCCGTCGGAACAGTCGCCAACATCGTGCAGAGCCTGAAGCAGTCCGACGGCAACATCAAGGTGCTGGTCGAAGGCGTCGAGCGCGGCAAAGTTCTTTCGGTGTCCGAAGACGAGGGCTACTTCAAAGCCACCGTCAAAACTTTCCAATTTAAAGTCGAGCAGGGCACGCAGCTGGATGCGTTGACCTCGCGCGTCACCAATCTGTTTGAGCAATACGCCAAGATCAGCCAGAACGTAAACTACGACACCATCGTCGCGGCCATCCGCGGCGACGATCCCGGCAAGCTCGCCGATACCGTGGGCGCGAATCTGCAACTCGCCATCGAAGAGAAGCAGGAACTGCTCGAAATCTTCGATCCCATCGACCGGCTGACCCGCGTGGCCGAAATGCTGGATATCGAGATCGAGAAGCTCAGCGTCGACCGCACCATCCAGGGCCGCGTGAAGCGCCAGATGGAGAAGGCGCAAAAAGAGTATTACCTCAACGAGAAGATCAAGGCCATCCAGAAGGAACTGGGCCGCGGCGAGAAGAGCGAGTTCGACGAGCTCAAGAAGAAAATCGAAACCGCCGGCATGACCAAGGACGCGCACGAGAAGGCCATGGCGGAATTGAAGCGGCTGGAGCAGATGCCGCCGATGTCGGCCGAATCGACCGTCTCGCGCAACTATCTCGACTGGCTGCTGGCGGTGCCATGGAAGAAGAAATCCAAGGAAATCCGCGATCTGGCTTTCGCCCAGCAGGTGCTCGAAAGCGATCACTACGGCCTGGAGAAAATCAAGGAGCGCATTCTTGAATTCCTGGCCGTGCGCCGCCTGGTCAAAGATCCCAAGGGTTCTATCCTATGCTTCGTCGGCGCCCCCGGCGTCGGTAAGACTTCGCTCGGCATGTCGATCGCCAAGGCCACCGGACGCAAGTTCGTGCGCCTGTCTCTCGGCGGCGTGCGCGATGAAGCCGAAGTCCGCGGCCATCGCCGGACCTACATCGGTGCACTACCCGGGCCAGATTCTCCAGATGATGAAGAAGGCCGGCGTCCGCAATCCGGTGTTCATGCTGGACGAAATCGACAAGATGTCGACCGATTTCCGCGGCGATCCGTCGGCGGCGCTGCTCGAAGTGCTCGATCCGGAACAGAACTACATGTTCCAGGATCATTACCTCGACGTCGAATACGACCTGAGCCAGGTATTCTTCATCGCCACCGCCAACGTGATGCACACCATTCCGCCGGCGCTGCAGGATCGCATGGAAGTGATCCGTCTCTCGGGCTACACCGAGCTCGAAAAGATGGAAATCGCCAAGCGCTTCCTGGTCCCCAAGCAGATGAAGGGCACGGGCCTGACCGACAAGCAAATTCAGTTCGAAGATTCCGGCATCCAGGAATTGATCCAGTACTACACTCGCGAGGCGGGCGTCCGCAATCTGGAGCGCGAAGTCGGCAACGTGTGCCGCAAGATCGCGCGCACCGTCGTCAACGCGCAAGCCGACAAGGCCGCCAAGAAGAAGGAAACGCCGTTCGTCAAAGTGACAGTCACGCCGGAGAAGGTCAACCAACTCCTTGGCCCACAGAAGTTTCGCGAAACACAATCCGATAAGAAGAACGAAGTGGGTGCGACCGTGGGCTTGGCGTGGACCGAAGTCGGCGGGTCGATTCTCACCACCGAAGCCGCGATCATGGAAGGCCGCGGCAAGCTGACGCTCACCGGGAAACTGGGCGACGTCATGCAGGAATCGGCGCAGGCGGCGATGAGTTATGTGCGCAGCCGCGCGGGAGCGTTAGGATTGCCGCGTGATTTCTATCGGCATCTCGACATTCACTTGCACGTTCCCGAGGGCGCGATTCCGAAAGACGGCCCCTCGGCCGGAATCACCATCGCGACCAGTATCATGAGCGCGCTGACAAGTATTCCCGTCCGGGCCGATATCGCCATGACCGGCGAGATCACCGTGCGCGGGCGCGTGCTGCCCATCGGCGGCTTGAAGGAGAAGTTGCTGGCCGCGCATCGGCAGGGAATCCGCGAAGCGATTCTGCCGCAGGATAACGAGCGGGATCTGCCGGATATTCCGGAGAACATCCGCAACGACATGAAGCTCCACTTCGTGACTTCGATGGACCAGGTGCTGCGGCTGGCGCTCGAAAGCGAATTGGAGATGGCGCCCATTTCCGCCATGCAGACAGCGGCGGAGATCGTGGCCCAATCGCGGGACGAAAAGATTACGCACTAGGGGTCGTCAGTCACCGCCTACCGGCTGGACTGACTCCTGGGCCCGCCGCCGGCTCACGTGTTCGGCGGCACCGAATGGTTGGCCCTATGGCTGCCCTAACCGCTTGGGCCCTAAAATGGCCGGCACCTAAATGGCACTGGCCCCTGAGATGTCCGCAAGGTTTATAATAAGTGCAGCGAAGCCGGATCAGTTTCCGCCGGAAGAGCAAGCGGAAGTTGCGTTCCTGGGACGAAGCAACGTCGGCAAATCCAGTCTCATTAATGCGCTGGTGGGAGCCGACGGGCTGGCATATACCAGTTCGCGGCCCGGCTGTACGCAATCGATCAATTTCTTCCAGCTCGACGAGGGATTCCGATTTGTAGATCTCCCGGGGTATGGTTTCGCAAAAGTTCCCAAGCACATCACGCGAGAGTGGAAAGAGCTGATCGAAAGTTATCTGCTGGGACGCGGCGCATTGCGGCTCGCGATCCTGGTGTTGGACGCAAGACGGGGTTGGATGGAACGCGACCACGAGCTGAAGGACTGGCTCGAAGCGCATGGGCGGCCCTACCTAGTGGTCGCGACGAAAGCAGATAAGTTGAAGACGCAGCAAGAACGGCACTTGAGTCATCAAGCTCTCCGCGAAGGACACGCGGCAGAAGTGCTCGAATGCTCGGCCACCACCGGCCGGGGAGTGAGGGAAATTTGGCAAGCGATCTCGAAAATCAAGAACCACTAGACACTGGCAACCAGGCTCAGCCGCCGCCCCCGCGAAACGCGGGCCAAGGCTCCGCGAGGCGAGAAACCTCCTGCTGAAGCGAAGCCCCCCGCCGAGGCTAAGCCGCACAGGCGAGGCCGAACCCGCCAGCGACCAAACGAACCCAACCGAGCCGGCCGAGGCCCCCGCGCAATCCGCTGACAACCAAACGAACCCAGCGGAAGCCGCCAAGCCGGAGATGACCGGGCGCCTCTTCGATCCCCGCCGCCGCGCCACCGCGCAGGGCCAGCCGAACCGCGGCAACGCCCTCGATCTGGTGGAACTGAAGGACATGAGCATCCAGAAGCTCAACCAGATCGCCAAAGATCTGGGCGTCCAGGGCTTCGCCGGACTGCGCAAGCAGGAGCTCATTTTCAAGATCCTGCAGGTCCAGGCCGAAAAGAGCGGCCTGATCTTCTCCGAAGGCGTGCTCGAATGCCTGCCCGACGGCTTCGGCTTCCTGCGCGCGCCCGAGTACAACTATCTGCCGGGTCCCGACGACGTCTACGTCTCGCCCTCGCAGATCCGCCGCTTCGATCTGCGCACCGGCGACACCGTCAGCGGCCAGATCCGTCCGCCCAAGGAAGGCGAGCGCTACTTCGCCCTCATCAAAGTCGACGCGATCAACTTTGAGCCGCCCGAGGAAGCCCGCAACAAGATCTTCTTCGACAACCTCACGCCGCTCTATCCGCAAGCCCGCCTGAAGATGGAAACCGTGAAGGACAACTTCTCGGGCCGCGTGATGGATCTGCTGACGCCCATCGGCAAAGGCCAGCGCGGATTGATCGTCGCCGCGCCGCGCACCGGCAAGACCATGCTGCTGCAGTCGATCGCGAACTCGATCACTGCCAATCATCCGGAAGTCTCGCTGATCGTCCTGCTGATCGACGAGCGTCCTGAAGAAGTCACCGACATGCAGCGCTCGGTCAAGGGCGAAGTCATCAGTTCCACCTTCGATGAACCCGCCGCGCGCCACGTGCAAGTGGCCGAAATGGTGATCGAAAAAGCCAAGCGTCTGGTGGAGCACAAGAAAGACGTCGTGATTCTGCTCGATTCCATCACCCGTCTGGCGCGCGCCTACAACACAGTCGTCCCGCCGTCGGGCAAAGTGCTCTCGGGCGGTGTCGATTCCAACGCGCTGCAGCGTCCCAAGCGCTTCTTCGGCGCGGCGCGCAACATCGAAGAGGGCGGATCGCTGACCATCGTCGCCTCGGCGCTGGTCGATACCGGCAGCCGCATGGACGACGTCATCTTCGAAGAATTCAAAGGCACCGGCAACATGGAAATCCATCTGGACCGCAAACTGATGGACAAGCGCGTGTTCCCGGCCATCGACATCTCGAAATCCGGCACGCGCAAGGAAGAGCTGCTGCTGCCGAAGGAAGAACTCAACCGCGTGTGGGTCCTGCGCAAGGTGCTCAATCCGCTCTCGCCGACCGAAAGCATGGAACTGCTGATCGACAAGCTCTCGAAGACCCGCAGCAACGGCGAATTCCTCGCCGCCATGAGCGGCTAGAGAACGCCGGAACCAGCCCGGGGCATATAATCGAAGCAGGTATTTTCCGTGGCCACCACCACAACCAAGCTCATGACCTTCGCGGAGTTCGAGCAGTTGCCGAACCCGCCGGGCTATCGCTACGAGCTCCACCACGGAGAACTAGTCAAAGTGCCCTTCCCCGAATTTCCGCATATTCGAGCGCAATGGCAGCTTCGCCGTTTGCTCGAAAGCGCCGCTGGAAGCGCGGGCGTAGTTGACAAAGAAATCCCATACCGGCCGCTGCCCGAGCACGAAGGTTGGTGTGCCGATGTCGCGTATGTTTCAAAGCAGCGTTGGGACAACATCGACCGTTATCTGATGGGCGCGCCGGAACTCGTGATCGAAGTCTTATCGCCATCCAATACCGCTGCCGAGATGCTCGACAAAAGGAACGTCTGCCTGGAGAATGGCTCCCGCGAATTCTGGATCGTCGACACAGACCATCGCCAGGTTGAAGTCTCGACGCCCGACGGCCATACGATCACCTACAAATCCGGGCAGGAAATCCCTTTGTTCTTCGGCGGACGCCTTTCCGTCGATTCCATCTTCACTGCCGGCCGAGGGGTAGACTTCCCTCCGAATGGGCCGCATCCGCGTTCTCTCCGACAACGTCGCCAATAAAATCGCTGCCGGAGAAGTGGTCGAGCGCCCCGCCAGCGTCGTCAAAGAACTGCTCGAAAACTCGCTCGACGCCGGGGCCACCGAATTTCGTCTGGATGTCGAAGCCGGCGGCCGCCGCCTGATTCGCCTGGCCGACAACGGCATGGGCATGATGCGCGACGACGCGCTGCTGGCCTTCGAGCGCCACGCCACCAGCAAACTTTCCGACGTGAAAGATCTGCTCTCCATCGCCACGCTGGGATTCCGCGGCGAAGCGCTGCCGTCCATCGCGTCGGTATCGCGGCTGTTGCTCGAAACGCGCGCGCGCGAAGAAGCCGTCGGCACCACAGTCGAACTCGCGGGCGGCAAGATCCTGCGCTGCGAAGACGCCGCGCTCGCCGGCGGCACCGTCATCACCGTGCGCGACCTGTTCTACAACGTTCCGGCGCGCAAGAAATTCCTGCGCACCGAGCAGACCGAAATCGCGCACGTCGCCTCGCTGATCACGCACTACAGCCTGGCGCATCCCGACAAGAGCTTTCTGCTGCGCCATAACAACTCCGAGCTCCTGGATGTAACCCCGGTCGCCACTCTGCGCGAGCGCGTCTATCAAGTCTTCGGCAGCCAGATCCTCGAAGAGCTGCTCGATCTGGGCGATCAGTCGCGCTCCTTCCCGCTGCCGGTCGAAGACGAGCAGGGAGGCCCGCGCCGCTTCCGCCTGCGCGGCTTCGTCAGCGGCCCGCAGGTGCAGCGCCTCAATCGCAATTCGATTTACCTGTTCGTCAACGGGCGCCTGATCCGCGACCGCCTGCTGCTGCACGCCCTCTCCGCCGCCTATCACAACCTGATGCCGCCGGCCTGCTATCCCTTCGCGCTGCTGTTTCTGGATTGCGATCTGGAAGAGGTCGACGTCAACGTGCATCCGTCGAAGACCGAAGTCCGCTTCCGCCATGGATCGCTGGCGCACGACTTCGTGCGCGACACCATTCGCGACGCGCTGATGGCGCAGCGCCCCGTGTCGCGCATTCCATCGCCCGCCCAACCGGCGGCGGTGCTTCCGTATTCGGAGTTCACCCAGCGCGTGGAAAACATGACGTTCCCGGCGCGTGGCGGAGCCGGAGAACCCGTCCGCGCTGCCCGAATTCACCCTTGCACCGTCCGCCATCGCCGCCGCCGCGCTTTGATTTCGCGGATGCGCCCGCGCGAAGGCGCCGCGCATGGCGGTTCCCGATACCCACGGTCCGCTGTTTCCCGGCGGCGTTCTGCCGGAGCCCGAGAGTCTCGAAGCGCTGAAAGACCTGCGGCCGCTGGGCCAGATTCACGACAGCTTCATCATCGCCGCCGGACGCGACGGACTCTGGATCATCGACCAGCACGTGGCCCATGAACGCATTCTGTTCGAGCAGGTTCTCGCCGCGCGCGGCCGGAATGCGGTCGAGACGCAAGGCCTGCTGATGCCGCTCGTGATTCAGCTCACTCCGGCGCAGCAGCTCGAATATGCGCGCATCGCCGAAGAACTCAACGCGCTCGGCTTCGACACGGAGCCTTTCGGCAACCGCACGGTCGCCGTGAAGTCCGCGCCGGCCGGCATCGGCGCGAGCGATATCGAGAAGGTGATCTTCGAAATTCTTGAAATCTCCGAGCGCGAGCTGCGCAAAGCGTCGATCGACGATCTGCGGCGCGGCATGGCCGCTTCCATCGCCTGCCGCGCGGCGATCAAGATCAACATGCGGCTGGAGCCCGCGAAAATGGACTGGCTGCTGCGCGCGCTGGCCGCCACCTCCTCGCCCATGAGCTGTCCCGCACGGACGCCCGATTGCGCTGCGCTACTCCACTCGCGATATCCTTAAAAGTTTCCACCGCATATGAACCGCTACCTCCTGGTGATGCTCGGCGCGGCGCTGGGCGGACTCGCGCGCTACGTCGTCGGAACCGCCGATGCTGCAACGCTTCACCGCGCGCTTCCCGGAGAATGTGTTTCCGCTTGGGACGGTAGTGGTCAACGTTACCGGCTGCTTTTTGATCGGCATCCTGATGTCCCTGTTTGTGGCGCGCGGCGATCCTAATCCCAACCTGCGGTTGTTGCTGGTGACCGGAGTGCTCGGCGGCTACACCACGTTTTCCAGTTTCGCGTGGGAGAGCTTTGAGGCCATCGACAAAGAGCAGATCTGGATTGGCCTGGCGAACATCGTACTGAGCGTCGTGCTGGGATATCTGGCGGTGTGGTGCGGCAGTTGGGTCGCGCGCGCGTTTCGCTGAGATTAAGACTCGCTCTTGAGCGCGCCCTGCAGTTTCGCGGCGAAGGCCGATGAAGGCTGGGCCTTCGCAATCAACTCGGCGGCGGTCGGCAACGGAGCCGGCGGCGCGGCCTGTTCTTCGGGCTCCACCAAATACTGCTGCTTCTTGAAGACGATGCGTTCGAGCGCCGGATTGTATCCGGTCCACACGCCGGTCGCCTGCCGATCCTTCGCGATGTGCGCGCGCATGGCTTCCATCTTCGAATCCAGGTTGTCGATCTGATGCAGCAGCATCGCCTCCAGGAACATCGGCACTTTGGGCGAGCCGAATTCCAGAGAGCCGTGATGGCTCAAGATCATGTGCTCGACCAGATCGCGCAGCAGCGGCGGGAACTCGGGGAGCTTGCGCAGCGCGTCTTCCACCATGCGGACGCCGATCGAGATGTGCCCGATCAACTGGCCTTCGCGTGCTGTAGCCCAGACTGCGCGCGTAGGTCAGCTCGTGGATCTTGCCGATGTCGTGCAGGATCACGCCGGTGAGCAGCAGATCGAAATCGATGTCGGGATAATGCGCCGCGGTGACCTTGGCGAGCTGGCACACCGACAGCACGTGCTCAATCAAGCCGCCGATCCAGCCGTGATGAATGGATTTCGCGGCGGGCGCGGTGCGATAGGCCAGCGCCACCGCTTCGTCCGCGAAGATGGTTTCGAGCAGCGCCTTCAAGTGCGGATTGGTCATCGACGCGATCCAGCCCTTGAGCTCCGCGAACATTTCGTCGCGGTCGCGCTTGGAGGCGGGCAGGAAATCGGCGATGTCGATCTCGGTCTCCGCCAGCTTCTGCAAGCGGTAGATGGTGAGCTGCGGCTTGTTCTGGAACAACTGCACCATGCCTTTGACTTTCAAGAAGCAGTCGCGGTCGAAGGTGTCCATCACCTCCGGCACGTTGTCCCACATCTTCGCGTCGAGGTCGCCGCTGCGATCCGCCAAGAGTCAGCGAAAGGTAAGGCTCGCCGGTCTTCTTCTGGCGAATTTCTTTGTGCTGGACGAGAAACACGCCCTGCATGAGCTGATTGGGTTCCAGCTCGGAAACATAAGGAGTCTTCATTGTTCTTGGCCGGGAGCGCGCCCCGGCTGTTTAGCGCGACGACGAGGTGCCGGTGCTCTGCGTGCTGGTTCCGGGAATGGGCACCAGTCCCAGCAAGCGGCGATGGCGCTGCCTGGCGGCCACCTGTTCCTTGGTGATGGTTTCGGGCTTGATCTCGGCCGGGTCCACCCAAGCGGTATTCTTGCCGGGCGCGGCGCCGCTGTCTTCGTAGCCCGGTTTGATTTCGAGGAACGCATTCACGCGAAGTTCGCGTCAGATAGCGGCGCAGTTCCGGGTCGAAGCGCGGATTGAACAACTTGTTGGTGATCTCGGGCTGCACTTCTTCGAAGCTGGCGAGTCCGGCCTTTTGGTGCTCTTCCACTTTCAGGATCAGGAACCCGTTGCCGACGTTGATGGGGTCGGTGACATAGCCGCGCGGCTGATCCCACACCGTCTTCTCGATTTCGGGACGCAGCTTGCCTTTTTCGTAAGCGCCGATATCGCCATCCTGCTGGAGCGCTGGCCGCATCCGAATTGTTGTGCGCGAGGTCCTCGAACTTCTCGCCCTTCTTGCCGCGATCCGACAGATCCTTGGCCTTCTTCTCAGAGCCTGCGCGCTGTCCGTTCCGGGCGGCGTAGCCACTAGAATCTCGCGCAGGAACACGCGTTCCTCGCGCTTGAAATCGTCCTGGTGGCCGTCGTAATACTGCTGCGCTTCTTCGTGCTTGATCTGTAATCTTGGACGCGACTTCCTGGCGAATCACGCGGTTGGTCAGCAGTTCGTTCTTGCGATCGTTCTTGTAATCCTCATAGGACATCCCGGTCTGGTCCCGGACGAACTGTTGGAACTTGTCGGGATCGGTGATGCCGGATTTGCGCTGGATGTCGGCAAGCTGCTTGGCCACTTCGGAGTCGACGTTGAGATTCAGTTCCTTGCCCTTGGATTGAAGCAGAAGCTGATCGATGCGCTCGCGTAGAATATTCTTGTCGGCCTCCGCCATCGCTTCGGTAAGGCGCTGGCCAGTGGCGCCTTGTTCGCGCATGCTGGCTTCCATTTGCTTGCGCGTGCGTTCGATATCGCCGCGCGTGATGATCTCGCCATTCACTTTGGCGACGATCTCTTCGACCACCGTAATCTCGGCGGCGGAGGCGAGCCCGGCGGCCGCGATGCCTGCGAGGACCAACTGGAAGCGCATACGGGTATTATAACCTCTCGGCGACGTCTATAAACTCTCAGGTGACAGGCTTCCCCACCGGTTCCGCGGCCGGTTCGGACGCCAGCGCCTCCAGCGACTTTTCCAGGAAGGACAAGACGCCGCCGGGCGTGTCGGCCGAGGAATCGAGCGGCAGCCGCAGCACTCCGGCCGGCGTGAATTGCGCGCCTTCGACTGATGACACCAGCGCCATCAGCCGTGTTGGATCGATCTTCGATCCCGGGTGAAACTTGATCTGGACCGCGCTGCCGCGGCGGTCGATGGCTTCGACGCCCAGTTTTTCCGCTGCGGTCTTGAGCAGTGCGAAGGCGAACAGCGTCCCGACGGCTTCGGGAGGCGGTCCGTAGCGGTCTGCCAGTTCCGCGCGGAACGCGGCGGCTTGCTCGGAGTCCTTGGCGTCGGCGATGCGTTTATAGGCGCGCAGGCGTTGATGTTCGTCCGTAATATATTCGGGCGGGATGCGGATGTCTAAGCCCAGGTTCAAAGCCGAATGGACTTCGAGCGGCGTCTCCTCACCCTTGAGTTCCTGGACGGTTTCATCCAGCATCTTGAGGTACATGTCGAAGCCGACGGCGGCGATGTGGCCGTGCTGCTCGCCTCCGAGCAGGTTGCCGGCGCCGCGCAGTTCGAGATCCAGCGCGGCAATCTTGAAGCCGGCGCCTAAGTCGGAGAACTCGCGCAGGGCGGCCAGGCGCTTGCGGGCGATCTCACTCAGTTCCGAATCCGCGGGGACCAGCAGATACGCGTATGCACGGCGGTTCGAGCGGCCCACGCGCCCGCGTAATTGGTACATTTCCGAGAGCCCGTATCGCTCGGCATTTTCGATGATGATGGTGTTCGCCAGCGGAATATCCAGGCCGTTTTCGACGATGGTGGTGCACACGAAGACGTCGTATTCGTGGCGCATGAAGCCGAGCAGGACGCGTTCTAGTTCGTCCTCGCCCATCTGGCCATGACCGACACCGATGCGCGCGTTCGGCACCAATTCCAGAATCGACGCGGCGCGCATATAGATGGAATCGACGCGATTGTGAACGAAGTACACCTGGCCGCCGCGGCTGATTTCCTGTTCGATGGCGGTGCGGATCAGGTTGTTGTCGAAATGCGCGACCACGGTCTGAATCGCCAGGCGATCTTTGGGCGGAGTCTCGATCACGCTCATGTCGCGGATGCCCAGCATGGACATGTGCAAGGTGCGCGGGATCGGCGTCGCGCTCATCGTCAGCACGTCCACGTTCTGGCGCATCTGCTTCAGGCGCTCCTTGTGGCGCACGCCGAAGCGTTGCTCTTCGTCGAAGATCAGCAGACCCAGATCGCGGAACTCGATGTCCTTCGAAAGCAAGCGGTGCGTGCCGATCGCGACGTCGATTTTGCCTTGTGCCAGTTCTTCCACCGACACGGCCAGTTCCTTCTTGGGCACGAAGCGCGAGAACATGGCGATGCGCACCGGAAATGCTGCGAACCGCCGCTTGAAGGATTCGAAGTGCTGGAAGGCGAGCACGGTTGTCGGAGCCAGCACGGCCACCTGCTTGCCATCGCCCAACGCCTTGAAGGCCGCGCGCATGGCGATTTCGGTTTTGCCGAAGCCCACGTCGCCGCAGAGCAGGCGGTCCATGGGATTCGGCGATTCCATGTCGCGCTTGATCTCTTTGGCGGCGGAGATTTGATCTTTGGTTTCGGTGAACTCGAAGGCGTCTTCGAATTCGCGCTGCCAGTTGGAGTCCTTCGAAAACGAATAGCCTTCGGCGACGCGGCGCTGGGCGTAGAGCTTCAATAGCTCATCCGCCATGTCGCGCATTTTGGCTTTGACTTTGGTCTTGCGCTGGGTCCAGGTAGCGCCGCCGAGGCGGTCGAGAGGCGGGCCGGATTCGCCGCCGCCGCGGTATTTCTCTACCAGGTCCATGCGCGTCAGCGGCACATAGAGCTTGGACTCGCCGGCGTACTCAAGCAACATGAAGTCGCCCTTTTGCTCGCCCTGCACGATTTCGCGGAGCCCGAGGAACCGGCCGACGCCGTGCGTGGTGTGAACCACGAAGTCGCCGGGCTTAAGATCCGCCAGGTCCGCCGCGAAAGCGCTGAGCTGGCTCTTGGTGATACCCGGACGCGCGATCAGATCGGACGGATCGAACAGATCTTCGGAACCGATAAACGCGATCGACGAATCCGGGAAAATCGCGCCGCGTCGGACGAGCCCTTTGATCAAATACGTGTGGGCCACGGGGCCAGCGAGGTAGGCGCGTTCGGCGAGATAGGGCGATGCCGCTTCGTTCGGCGCGAGTCCCAATTGGAACGGCACCGAGTATTCGCGCAGGATGTCGGCCAGGCGTTCGAGTTCTCCATTTGACGGAGCGAACAGCGCAACACGATAGCCCTGCTCGACCATGTTCTTGGTTTCCGCGACCGCGACCTGCATACTGCCGTGGAAGGCCATCGCTGGGCGCGTGGCGACGTGCGGCGTTTCGGGATTGAGGTCCAACTCGCGGAAGGCAACTTGCCTGCGCGCCGCCAAGCGCGTTTCGAAGTCTTCCCAGTGCAGGAAACTCGCGGCCGCAAGTTCGGCCGAGTCTTCGACTTGATCGAGACGTTTCCATAGGCGCTCCGCAGCGCTGCGGATCTGTTCCGGCTCGTCGAGCACGATCAGCGCTCCTGCTTCCAGATCGAGCAAAGTTTGTTCGCGACGGTCTTCGAGAGCCGCAGCGAACTCCCATCCGGGATAAGTGGCCCCGATACGCGGCTGTTCGGCTAGCGGCAGTACTTCAACCTCAGTGAGCTTCATGACCGAGCGCTGGCTCTCGACTTCGAAGCGGCGTATCGATTCGATCTCGTCGCCGAAAAATTCGATGCGCAGCGGACGCGCGTTCTCGGCGGGAAAGACGTCGAGGATGCCGCCGCGAATGGAGTACTCGCCGGTCATCTCGACGGGCTCGCGTTTCTCGTAGCCGATCGAAACCAGGTGCGCTTCGATGGTTTCCAGCGGCAGTTCTTCGCCGACCCGCAGCTCGACGGCCAAGCGCCGGTAGTAATCGCCGTTGTGAGTGCGCAGCAGCGCCGAGCCTACCGGCACGATCGTGATGGGAACTTTAGCGGCCGCCATGCGCCACAGTCCGATGGCGCGCTGCTCGCTGATCTCGGTGTGCGGCGACAGATTCTGGCCGGGGATCACATCGAGCGCCGGCAGCAGTTGCGGGGAACCAGCCTCCGGGCGCCCGATCAGCAGGTCGAAAAACGTCTCGGTAAGTTCGAGCAGAGTTTCCGCGCTCTGATTACCGTCGGTGACCACCAGCAGGGGGCGTTCGGTGAGCTGCCACAGCAGGACCAGATAAAGCGCTTTGGCGGTTGGCGTTAGCCCGGCAAGCGCCAACTCGGAATCCTCATGGCGAAGGGCCTTGGTGAGGATCTCCTGAAACGCCGGGTGGCGGCTGAGGGTTTGAAAGAGGTCGCGGACTGCGGGATGGGTCACGGGGAGCAAAGGGAAAATAGGGACGGAGCCTGATTATTCAACTGGTTCATTCGATTGGCCCAAAATAATCAGGCTCTGTCCCTATTTTCCTCGCTCCCATTGTACCCGTATGGCCCTATTGCCCCGTCCCTGCTGAGAGAGTAGAATTAGCACAGGTGATTTCAAGTATGCGGCTCAAGCATTTGTTCGTGTTTTGCTCTATCGGTTGCCTGGTTTTGGTTGGTGTTGCGGTCGCTCAGGATGCCACCCAAGCCAAGAAGATCGACAAGACCGTCGCTAAGCCGATGACGGACAAGCAAAAAAAGAGGCAGCAAGACCGTCTGCGCAAGGAACTTGAAACGCCGTATAAGAAGTGGCTCAACGAAGACGTCGTCTATATCATCAGCGATGACGAAAAGCGGGCCTTCAAAACACTTGCAACCGACGAGGAGCGGGAGCAATTCATCGAGCAATTCTGGCTGCGCCGCGACCCCACTCCCGACACCGAAGAAAACGAATACCGCGAAGAACACTACCGCCGCATCGCGTATGCCAACCAGTATTTTGCGTCGGGCATTCCGGGCTGGAAATCCGACCGCGGCATGATCTATATCAAGTACGGTCCGCCCGACGAGCGAGATCAGCACAACGGCGGCACCGAGGAACGGGATCAGAGTGAAGGCGGCGGCACCACCAGCATGTATCCCTATGAGCAGTGGCGCTACCGCTACATCGAGGGGATGCCTCCTAACGTGCAAATTGAGTTCGTCGATCCGACGCTTACGGGTGAGTTCCACATGACCATGGATCCGTCGGAAAAGGACGCATTGACGAATGTTCCCGGCGCCGGCCTGACCATGTGCGAGCAAACCGGCCAGTGCTCGGCCGACAAGACAGACCGCTTCAGCCGCACCGACGGCACGCATTTAGGCGTCGCCCCGGGGCAGATGCCTGAGTCCATGAACGAATTCACACGCATGGAGCAATTCGCGAAGCTGCAGGCTCCGCCGGCGGTGAA
Organism: Bryobacterales bacterium; assembly: GCA_963731375.1. GTDB lineage: Bacteria > Acidobacteriota > Terriglobia > Bryobacterales > Bryobacteraceae > Palsa-187. The sequence goes on along the minus strand of CAVSUW010000008.1, from coordinate 268,642 downwards.
ATTCAAGGATCTGGAAGCCGCCGTCAACTCCACTATCAAATACAACCTGCTGCCCATGAAAGTGCGGGCGGATTTCATCCCCGTGACCGGATCGTCGGTGCTTTCCAATATCACGATTCAGTTTGAGCGCAAGGATTTGCAGTTCAAGCAGAAGCAAACCGTATCCACCGCGACGGTGAATATCTACGGGCGCATCACTTCCATGGCGCGCCGGCCGGTGAACTGGTTCGAGGACGTGGTTACCGTTGATCTCCCCACCGATATGCTGCAGCAAGGCGTGAAGGGAGCTTCCATCTACCAGAAGACCCTGCCGCTTCAGCCCGGCCGCTACCGGCTGAATATCGCCGCCAAGGACATCATCGGCGGAAACACCACCAACTTCGAGATGGTGCTGGAAGTGCCCCGCCTGGAAGACGATCAACTGGGCCAGAGCTCGCTGATCCTGGCGGATCAACTGGAAAAAGTGCCCACCAAGAGCATCGGCTCCGGCCAATTCGTCATCGGCACTTCGAAGGTGCGCCCGCGCATGAACGACACCTTCAAGCGGGAAGAGAAGCTGGGGATTTACCTCCAGTTATATAACTTCCAACCCGATGAGAAGACCAAGAAGCCGGATGGCACGGTGGAGTACGTGATCACCAAGACTGGTTCCGGCGAAAAGGTTTTCGAATACACGGAAGCGATCAGCACGGTCACCGGCGGCGCGTCGCAGGTCGTGATTGAGAAGCTGCTCCCGCTGCAGAGCATGGAGCCCGGGCAGTACACGCTGAAGATGAAGGTAATCGATAAGAAGCGCAATCAGACGTTGACGCCGTCGGCCACGTTTACGGTGACATAGCCCGCCGCGATTAGCTGAAAGGGGAACGAACCCATGTACCCGCCGACCTCCGGATTTTCGCGTGGTCGTCGGCTTGTGCGGACGAGTTCCCCGCTCGTAATAGTTCTCCTTTCGCCCTTTTTTGCCGCGCCGGCTTTCTCGCAAGGCGCTGTAAGCACAACTGCACCAGCCACCGGGCGTCAAGCCCGTCCCCGAAAGGTGATTTATTCACCGTACAGGAAGTGGCTCAACGAAGACGTGGTCTATATCATCAGCGATGATGAGAAGCGGGCCTTCAAGATACTTCAGACCGACCGAGAGCGTGACCAGTTCATCGAACAGTTTTGGTTTCGCCGCGATCCGACTCCGGATACGATCGAGAACGAATATCGCGCGGAGTATTATCGCCGGATAGCCTACGCAAACGAGCAATTCGCTTGTGGTATTCCGGGCTGGAAGACAGACCGGGGCCTGATCTATATAAAATACGGCGCGCCGGATGAGATACAACAGGGCAGCAGTCCCGGCGATCCGCAGAATGCACAGATCCCATATGAAAAATGGATCTATCGTTCTCTGTACGGATATCCTTCCAATCTCGAGATCGAATTTAGTGACCCTACTCAAAACGGCATGTTCCATATGAACGTCGAGAGATTTTGTGAGCTCACCAGGCAGTGCACGGAGGGCCCATTTCCCCAGGTTCTTAGCCTCGGAGACGATAGGCGACCTTCGTCGGGCCCTCTTTTGGCGAACCGGCTGGAAAAAATCAGGACCTTCCAGCCTCAGCCGATGCCGAAATTCAAGGACCTGGAAGCTTCGGTTGACGTGAGCGCGAAATTCAACTTGCTGCCGATGAAAGTGCGGACGGATTTCATTCCCGTCACCGGATCTTCTGTGCTTTCGAATATCACAATTCAGTTCAACCGCAAGGATCTACATTTCAAACCGAAGAACGAGATTTCTACAGCTACTGTGAATCTCTATGCCCGCATCACTTCGATGACGTCGCGGCGCGCGGCGAGCTGGTTTGAAGATGTGGTTACTGTGGATGTGCCTGGCGTTAAGATTCAACAGGCGATGGCGGGCTTGACTACTTACCAGAGCAGCGTTCCACTGATGCCCGGCAGATACTTGTTGAATATTGCGGCGAAGGATCTGGTGAGCGGCAATCTCACCAATTTCGAGACGGAGCTGGATGTGCCTCAGCCCGATTCCGATCGCCTGCAGGGGAGTTCGTTGATCCTGGCTGATCAATTGGAAAAAGTCCCCACTGACCGAATTGGAAGAGTATCGTTCCCGATTGGCGGGTCGAAGGTGCGTCCGCGCATGGACGATACTTTTAAGCGCGAGGAAACCCTGGGGATGTATCTGCAAGTGTATAACTTTGAGATTGACGCGAAAACCGGAAAGCCGGATGGGACCGTCGGGTATGAAATCACCAGGAGCGGATCCGGCGAGAAAGTTTTTGAGTTGAGTGAGCAAGTAAGCGCAATATCCGGGGGCGCTTCGCAGGTGGTAATCGAGAAGTTGCTCCCTTTGCGGAACCTGGGGATTGGGCCGGGTCAATATACGCTTAAGATAAAGGTAGTCGATAAGAGGCGTAACCAGACGTTGACGCCTTCGGCGACGTTTACGGTCACATGACCGATTGCGGTAATATAGGCAGTGGTTGTAGGCGGGCCAAGTGAGCCGGCCATAGGATCTGAGCATGAACCAGCGGACCCCAGTGTCCGGTACCTCGCGGATTGCAGCAGGCTTGTTCGTGGGCCTGCTTGGCACTGCCGGTATGTTCTGCTCACCAGTCTCGGCTGCGTCCCTGAATCCCGTGGCAGCCCAGATTCTGGGTCAAATCAAAGACTCCGGCGGCGCGGCGCAGATGGGCGCCAGCATCTACCTCTACAACCGCTATGACGAGCTGGTTCGCAAGGCCCTCAGCAACGAACAGGGGCGCTTCGCGTTCGACGCGCTGGTGCCGGATCTGTATTCCATCCGCGTGATTCTGGCCAGCTTCGTGCCCGCCGAGCGGCGCAATATAGCGGTTCTGCCGAACTCCGAGAATCGCCTGGATATCAACCTGACCAGCGTGCTGAGCAGCATCGGCGTGACCACCACTCCGGCGACGCCGGGCACGCTCATGACTGACGACTGGAAGTGGGTGTTGCGCACGTCGCAGGCGACTCGGCCGGTGTTGCGCTTCCTGCCGGAGATTGCATCGCACGGGAGTTCGTCGACGCACTCGGTGTTCACGGGCCTCTCCAATACCACCGGCGTCGTAAAACTGTCGGCGGGCGATGGCGAATCTTTTGCGCGGGGGACAGAACAGGATTTGGGAACGGCGTTTGCGATCGCCACGACGCTTGCTAGTTCGGCGCGAGTCCAACTCAGCGGCAACGTAGGCTACGCGGGGAGTTCGGCGCTGCCCGGCGCGGGAATCCGCACCAGTTATTCGCGGTCCACCGGAGACGGTTCCAATCCCGAGATAGCGGTCACCATGCGACAGGTCTATTTGTCGCCGCGTGACTCCGCCATCGCATTAGGGTCGGATGGCGCGCCGGTGCTGCGCACGATGTCGCTGGCGCTTTTGGATCGGGTAGACGTTTCCGACAATCTGCATGTGGATTACGGCTTCGATTCGGAATCGATTTCCTATTTCGACCGGATCTATTATGTCAGCCCGTTCATCCGGGCGACGTTCGACGCCGGCGCTCAAGGGCGCGTGCGGGTGGCGTTCACATCCGGCGGCCGTCCCACCGAATTGCTGGCGCGCGATAACCAGAAGGCCGGCGAACTGGAGCAGGACCTGACGGCGCTGGCGGCGATGCCTACACTTTCGGTTTCCGAATCGCATTTGACGGTGGAGCGCACGCAGAATCTGGAAATCGGTTATGAGCGCGTGGCCGGCAGCCGGACGTATTCAGTCGGAGCGTATGACGAGTCGGTTTCGAACGCGTCATTCATGCTCTCGGGCCCCGCCGACTTCATTTCGGCCGCGGATCTGTTGCCGGATCTTGGTTCGCGCAGCAGTATCTTCAACATTGGTTCTTTCCATCGCACCGGATATAACGCGGGCGTGAAGCAGACGCTGGGCGACCACGCCGAGGTTTCAGTCACGGCGGGCCGCGCTGGCGTCTTGACGGCGCCTGGAACAGAAGGCTCCTACACGGACTCGCAGACTTTGCGGGCCGGTATTGGCCAAGCGCAGCGCGCTTGGGTGACCATTCGAGTCGCGGGCACGGTGCCGCGCGCGGGCACCCGTATCGCCGCCAACTATGGCTGGACTGACTTCAGCGTTCTGATGCCGGTACACTTGTTCGTGACGCAAGCCGGGAATCAGGATATCGGCGTGAACGTGCATATCAGTCAGCCGCTGCCGATGATTCGGATGCCCTGGCGCATGGAAGCGACAGCCGACTTGCGGAACCTGCTGGCGCAGGGGTATCTGCCTCTGGGTGGCGCGGGTCCACGCAGCGTCCTCACAAATTCGCCGCGTCTGGTGCGGGGCGGATTGAATTTCATCTTCTAAACGTTGCCGGACCCTCCCGCATTTGAGATCGCGACGATGCGGCCCCACGACTGGGAAGCCGTGCGTGTCATCTACCTCGAGGGCATCGCCACCGGCAACTCCACTTTTGAGCAGTCGGCGCCGGATTGGCACACCTGGGACCAGGGCCATCTGCCATCTTGCAGGCTGGTGGCGCGCGCCGGAAACGAAGTCGTCGGCTGGACGGCGCTGAGCCCGGTTTCGCGCAGGCAGGTGTATGCAGGCGTCGCCGAGTTCAGCATTTACGTCGCGGAACGAGCGCGTGGACGCGGGATCGGCGCGGCGCTCTTGAAGGCGCTGATCGAAGGGTCCGAACGGGAAGGCATCTGGATGCTACAGTCGGGAATTTTCCCGGAGAATACGGCCAGCCTGGAGCTTTGCCGGCGCTTCGGATTTCGCGTGGTGGGAAGGCGCGAGCGGGTCGGCAACATGAACGGGCGCTGGCGCGACGTCGTGCTGTTGGAACGGCGCAGTGCGATTGCGGGAGTTTAGGCAGGCTGCTGCTGCGTCATACAGTGCAGCGTCCCCAAGCCCAGCACCAGGTCGCGGCACGGAACGCCGATCACTTGGCGATCCGGGAACAGCTTCGCCAGCGTGTTCAAGGCCACGCGATCCTGCGGATCGCCGAAAGTGGGCGCGAGAACCAGCCGGTTGGCGATGTAAAAGTTGGCGTAGCTAGCAGGAAGTAACTGTCCTGCGAAGTACACGGGTTCGGGGCAGGGCAGCGTGACCACGCGCAGGTCATTTCCTGAGTGAGCCCGTTTTCGCAGACGCGCCAGATTCTCTTTCAGCGGCTCGTGATTGGCGCTGGATTTATCGGGCTCGACTGCCGCAACCACGGTATCCGGCGCAGTGAAGCGTGCGATGTCGTCAATGTGGCCGTGGGTATCATCGCCCTCGATGCCACGGCCTAGCCAGATGACATCGGTGGCGCCCAGATAATCGGCCAGCGCGCGCTCGATCTCGCGCCGCGAGACGCCCGGATTGCGAGCCTGTACGTCCGACAGCAGGCACTCCTCCGTCGTCAGCAGTTTTCCGCCGCCGTTGACGTCGATGCTGCCGCCTTCGAGAACCAATCCAGGCTCGAATCGCGAGAGCTTCAGCTTTTTCGCGATGAAGCACGGCGTGGCGTTATCGGCGGCGTAGTTCGGGTACTTGGCCCAGCCGTTGAATTTCCAATCGGTGACCGCGATCTCACCTTTCCGGTTCTTGACGAACAGCGGACAGAAATCACGAGTCCAACTGCGGTTGGTCGCGTGGTGGAAGAACTCGACGGCGTTCAGGTCCGCTTGGCATTTCTTCAGAATGCGGCGAACGCTTTGTTCAGCGTCGGCGTTTTCCACTAAGATGCGAACGCGCTCGACCCGAGCCAGTAGTCGCACGATTTCGCCATATAGCCACGGAATCGGCGCGAACTTACCTGGCCAGTCGGAAGATTCGTGTGGCCATGCGAGCCAGGTGGCCTCGTGCGGCTCCCACTCAGCCGGCATGCGGTAGCCTATTTTCCCAGCCATTATTTGAGCCAGCGATTCACGATGGGCGCATAGGCATCGATCCGGCGGTCGCGTAGAAACGGCCAGTGCTGGCGAACTTCTTCCTGACGCGCGGGGTCGCACTCGGCGAAGAGGATTTCTTCCTGATCCACGGACGCCTGGGCGATCACTTGCCCGAAGGGGTCGGCTACGAAAGACGATCCCCAGAACTCGATGCCCGTCCCGGGAGGCCCTTCGTAACCCACGCGGTTCACCGCCGCCACGTAAATGCCGTTGGCGATGGCGTGGGAGCGTTGAATGGTTTGCCAGGCGTCGAGCTGTGCGGCTCCGTATTGCGCTTTCTCGCTCGGATGCCAGCCGATGGCCGTGGGATAAAACAGAATGTTCGCGCCACCGAGCGACGACAGGCGCGCGCCTTCCGGATACCATTGATCCCAGCAAATCAGCGTGCCGATGCGGCCGAAGGGCGTGTCGAAGTTGAGGAACCCGAGATCGCCCGGCGTGAAGTAGAACTTTTCGTAGTACAGCGGATCGTCCGGGATGTGCATCTTGCGATAGATCCCCGCGACTTCGCCGTCGGTGCCGAGCACCGCCACCGTGTTGTGGTAGAGCCCCGCCGAGCGGCGTTCAAACAGCGATGCGATGACGACAATCCCGAGTTCGCGCGAGAGTCTGCCGAGAGTCTCGGTGGACGGGCCTGGGATCGGCTCGGCCAAAGCGAACAGGTCGTGATTCTCCTCGCGGCAGAAATACTGCGAGCGGAAAAGTTCCTGCAGGCAAACAATCTGCGCGCCGCCTGCCGCGGCTTCGCGGATCTTCCACTCGGTCTTGGCCATATTCTGGTTGGGATCGATCGCGCAACTGGTTTGAACTAACGCGATCCGGAATTTATCGGCCTGCTGCATCAGAACTATTGTGACCGATCCGCGTTACGTGCGTCTAGAATTGTATATGCGCTCGCTTTTCTTGCTGGCCACCGTTGCGGCACTGCTGCCGGCGGCCGATCTCGCTAAACCCGATCTTGCCAAGGAAGGCGATCGCTGGTGGTCCCACATTCAAGTCCTGGCCGACGACAATATGGAAGGCCGCAACACCGGATCGCCCGGACATCTGCGCGCGGCACGGTTCTTGGCTGGGGAGTTTGAGCACGCGGGACTGAAGCCGGCCGGCACCGACGGTTATCTGCAGCCGGTCAAACTCAGAGTCGCGCAGATAGACGAAGAGCATTCCAGCCTGGCGCTGGTGCGCGACGGCAAAGTCACGCCTCTCCAGTTGGGCGAGGACGGAAACCTGGCCGTAGGCGGGGGCTTGGCAGAGAAGATCGAAGCCGAACTGGTATTTTGCGGTTACGGACTTTCCATCCCGGAATATAAGTTCAACGATCTGGCCGGTCTGGATTTGAAGGGCAAGATTGTGGTGTACCTCGCCGGAGGCCCGTCCAATGTGCCGGGAAATTTGCGCTCGCATTATTCGACGCGCGCGGAGCGCTCGAAAGCGCTGCACGCGGCGGGCGTGATTGGCGTGGTGGGCATCCCGAATCCGAAAAATATGGATATCCCGTGGGCGCGTTCGACGCTCTCGCGGCTCAACCCGACGATGGAGTTGGACGGTGAGTCCGAAACGCCGGGCTTCCAATTCGGAGCGGTCATCAATCCGGCGCATGCGGAGCAGCTCTTCGCGGCATCCGGCCACACGTTTGAAGAGATGCTGGCGCTGGCGGATCAGGGCCAAGCGATGCCGCATTTCCCGCTCCACGCTAGCCTGCGCGCGACGGAGCACATGAAGATATCCCAAGTGGAATCGCAGAACGTGATTGGGCTGCTGCCCGGCTCGGACCCTGTGCTCAAGAATGAATATGTGGTCTTCGGGGCGCACCTGGACCATATCGGCGTGGGCGCGCCGATTAACGGCGACCGCATCTATAACGGTGCGATGGACGATGGCTCGGGCATTGCATCGCTGATCGAGATTGCCGACATCGCGAAGCTGGAGAACCTGCGTCCGAAGCGCAGCATTTTGTTTGTCGCCGTAACGGGCGAAGAGAAGGGCCTGTTGGGATCGCAATATTTCACCAGCGCGCCGACGGTGCCGCTCAAGAATATCGTGGCCGACATCAACATGGACATGTATTTACCGCTGTTCCCGCTGAAATCGCTGGCCGTCATGGGGTTGGAGGAATCTACGCTGGGCATCGACATTCGCGCCGTGGCCGCGAAAGCCGGCGTCGCCGTGCGGCCTGACCCGGAGCCGCAGCGCAATCTTTTCATCCGCAGCGATCAGTACAACTTCATCCGCAACGGCATTCCGGCGCTATTTTTCAAGTTCGGATATGACAAGGGTTCCCCCGAAGAAAAGCTGGCGAAGGACTGGCTGCGGGAGCGCTATCATGCTCCTTCGGACGATCTGAATCAGCCGGTGAATAAGCCAGCGGCGGCGGAATACAACCGCATCATGCTGGATCTGGGGATGCGTGTGGCCGACGCGAGGACGCGCCCGCACTGGAACGCCGACAGTTTCTTTAAGCGCTTCGAAAAAAACTAAGGGCGCAAAGGCCGTCGCATCAATGTGTCATCGCATAGATGACGTCGTTGACGGCAATCTGTATAGCCACCGCACTTTCCTTCTCGGGATAATAGGGCGCGTCGGCAAACTCCCAGGCGTCGCCCAAGTCAGAGTTATGCGAGATGGCAACCACTACCCGGCCTTTGTCGTCCTTGATCGCCCGCCAATGGGCGCCGCGCCCGCCATCCGAGCAGTTCTTGCAGCCATCGCGAAGATGCGCCTCGCCGGGAACCTGCGGCCGGTCCTTGATGTCGAACACAGCGTGGAAGTAGGGGTCGTCGTCAGTAAGTTCCACGATGTCGCGGTCCGGGAAGGCGTAACGGATGCGCTTGGCAAACACATTCCACTCGGAGTTCCCGTGAAGATCGTCAGCCATGAAGAATCCGCCGCGCTGAATGTACTCGCGCAACTTCGCGGCTTCTTTTTCGGTCAGGCCCCATTCACCTACCTGAACTGCATAGATCCAAGGGAAATTGAACGCGTCATAGTCATCATCGAGCGCGACCACTTGCTCCACGGAACGCACATCGATGCGCGTCAGGCGGCGCATGGCCCGCGCCAAGTGCCGGTCGGCGCGCGGATAATCCTGGGTCCAGAGCGAAAGGCCATGGCGGTAGTCGCCCTGAAATCGCGGATAGTAACCGTCATCCTCGGGTCCGCCGCCGGGGAACATGAGGCGCGCGAAGGTCCATTCGGCCGGGGTTTGGTAATCCGGAGGGAGCGGAAAGTTGTTGTATTCGACGGCGGGGTATTCGCGCCAGGGCTTCTGGAAAGCGAACGTGACGCCGAGAAATACCAGGGCGCAGCCGGCCGCACTCAAGATTGCCCGCAAGCTCATGCCTTCAACCCGAGAATAGCACCCGCTACCATAAGGAAGTGGATCCCGAAATGGTCAAGCGCCTGGCACGGGAATGCGGTTTCGAACTCGCCGGGGTGGCGCCTGCGGAACCCATCGGGGATGACTTCGCGCGCTATCGAAGAGTGGACGGAGCAGGGCATGGCGGGCGAGATGCGCTATCTCACCGACCGCCGCGCAGACGTCCGGCGGCGATCCCCAAAATCTTCTGCCGGGAGCGCGCTCCATCATCTGCGTCGGGAAGCTCTACAATCAGGCGCCGCCTCCCGAGCGCGACGGGCACGCGATCATTTCGCGCTACGCGTGGGGGCGGGATTATCACGACGTGCTGCGCGAGGCGTTGGAACAACTCGCGCTCAAGCTGGCCGCTGTCGAGCAACATCAATGGAAAATCTGCGTCGATACCGCGCCACTGCTGGAGCGCAGCTATGCGCGACAGGCCGGATTGGGCTGGATCGGGCGCAACACCTGCCTGATCAATGAACCGCTGGGGTCATGGTTTTTTCTGGGAGAGCTGATCACAACGCTCGAACTCTCGCCCGACGCCCCGCCGCCGGATCGCTGCGGCACCTGCACGCGCTGCATCGAAGCTTGTCCCACGCAGGCGATTGTCCCGCAGGGTGAGGGCTGGACGTTGGATGCACGACGCTGTATTTCATATCTGAACATCGAACTGCGCGGGCCGTTTTCGGAAGAACAGCAATCGTGGCTGGGGCCGCGCGTTTTCGGATGCGACATCTGCCAGGAAGTGTGCCCGTGGAATGCGCGCGCGCCGGAGTCGAGCGACCCCGCGTTCCGGCCGCTGTACGATCCCGCGCCGCCGCTGGAGGAACTGGCCGCGCTGTCGGCAGAGGAATTTCGCGAACGATTCCGGGGTACACCTGTGATGCGCGCAAAGCACGAGGGGATGCTGCGCAACGTGGCGGCGGCGATGAGCGCGTCCGCCGAGGTCCGCGAATGAAGCGAACGGTAGTCCTATGGGCGCTGCGGCGCTGCTACCAGTCCTGGCCCTGGGGCAGTCCGCACTCGTCCAAGACCAGCAGGCGGAGCCGGGATACCAACACTTTTACAACCTCGAATTCCCCGAAGCGCTAGCCGAGTTTCGCGCCGAAGTGGCCGCAAAATCCAAACTCGCCCGACGCCTACAATCACGTCGCGCACGCCATTCTCTATCGCGAAATGTTCCGCTCCGGGGCGCTCGAAAGCGAGCTGGTTACGGGTTCGAATCCCTTTCTGCGCCGCGAAGGATTGAATCCCAGCAAGCAAGACGATCAGGAATTTCAGGACTCGATCAATCGCGCGCTGGCGCTGTGCGACGCACGGCTGCAGGCCAATCCCAACGATGTTCAGGCGCTGTATGCCCAAGGCGTCAGCTACGGCCTGCGCGGCAACTATCATTTTCTGGTGCGCAAGGCCTACACGCGATGCGCTTGCGCGATGCGACCGCCGCCCGCAAGGCGCACAACCGCGTGACTGAGATCGATCCCAATTTCAATGACGCACGCCTGGTGCAAGGCGTCTACGATTACGTGCTGGGGAGTCTGTCGCCGGCGTGGCGCATGCTGGGTTTCTTCGCCGGATTCCGCGGCGACCGCGAACGCGGCATCGAGACGCTCAAGCAAGTGGCGAAGCTGGGCCGCGCCAATCGCGTCGACGCCGAGATCCTGCTGTGCGCGGTGTACCGCCGGGAGCGCCGCGCCAAGGAAGCCGTGCCGCTGCTCTCCGATCTGATCCGCGCTTTCCGGAAAACTTCCTGCTGCGGTTGGAGTTGGTGCAGATGTACGGAGATCTGGGAGAAAAGGAGAAAGCGCTGGCGGTGATCCGCGAAGTGGACCGGCTCAAGCGCGAGAAGACGCCGGGCTATGAGCGCCTGGCGCAGGAGAAACTGCGCTACACGCGCGGCAATCTGCTGTTCTGGTACAACGACCTGGACCTGGCGCTCGAAGACCTGAAGGCCGTGACCGCCAACCCGTCCGCCGTGGATCTCAACACCGGCCTCTACGCATGGCTGCGCACCGGCCAGATCTACGATCTGAAGAAGAAGCGCGAAGAAGCCAAGAAAGCCTACCTGCAAACGGTGGCGATCGCGCCCACTTCGGACGCCGCGAACAGCGCGCAGAATTATTTGCTGTCGCGCTACAAGCGATAAATCGCCACGCCAGTCAGAAGTTTAGGGTAGAAGTCCGTCGCCTTCTGCGGCATGACGCCGCCGGCGAATGCGACCCGCGCCATATCGTCGATCGGAGTCGGCTCGAGCAGAAACGCCACTTGCGCGCCGCGTTCCCGCACTTCGGCCACCGCGGCATCGATGCCGCGCACGTAGTGGATGTACTTTTCTTCGCGCACGGCGTCTTCACTGATGCCCAGCCACTTGCCGAGGATCTCCTGATGCAGCACCGGCACGTCCAGTTCGCCGTCCTTGCGCGGGCGCGTCAGCAGGAGCGCGCCTGTGGCGGTCACGGCGCCGATCCGCACGGTCTGCGGCGCCGGCGCGTTCAACTCGCGCTTCAGCTCGTCGAGCGAATCGAAGGTTTTCGCCGACCATGCGCCGGTGGCCTTGGAGAGCAGGCTCTCGACAGTGAAATCCGCAAGATTGCGCAGCACCCGATGCGTGGCCAGAATCTTCACGCCCGGCGAGTACATATTCACGAACGTCATCATCACGTACTGCGCCGCCGGATCGTCCGGATGCTCATCGCGGTAAGTGAGCGCGGTCTCGTAGCGATGATGGCCGTCGGCGATCAGCAGCTTCATGGGCGCCATCAATTCCTGGATGCGCGCGCACTGCGAGCCGCATCGGTCGCGGCCCACAAGCGGTGGCGCGCGCCATACTCGTCGGTCACGTCCACCAGCGGTGCGCCTTGCGTGGCCTGATCCAGCTCGCGATCCACCGATCCTGCGCGATCCGGATACAGCATGAAGAGTCTGTCCGAAGTGGGCGCGCGTATGCCGCAGCACCTCCAGGCGATCTTTCTTGGGACCCACCAGCGTTTCCTCGTGGCGGTAGACGACGCCGGCGCCGTAGTCTTCGAGCTTGCCCAGACCGATGAATCCTTTGCGCGTCAGACGCTCGCCGGAATCGGGGACTGCGAAATCCTGGAAATAAGGGTAGAAGCCCGGCGCCGGATCCTGCGCCAGAATCCCTTGCCGAATCCAGTCCTCGAAGTAGCGCGCGCTGCGGGTGTAGACGTTGTCGGCGGCGGTATCGGAGTCGCGCTTCTCGCCCAGGATGACGCGCACCAGGTTGTAAGGGCTCGCGGCCAGATACCGCGCCTGCATCTGCGGACTGATCTTGTCGTAAGGCTGCGTGAGCAGCGTCGCGGGATCGCCGGCTTGCGCCGAATAGCGATAGGGTTGAAAGGGTTTTACGAGGGCCAAAAGACAGGATAACTTATGAACCTGACGGGACCGGCTCCTTACAGAGCAGCGGCTTTGTACGCCATGGGAGCGGAGATCAAGACCGGGCGCGGGTTTATGAAGATCTGCGTGATCCAGGGCGAAAGGAACTGATAGTGGAAGTTGACGATGGAAACGCTCAGCATTTCGTCGTCGGGACGCGCCGGCGAGGCGGGTTGATAGCGCACCTGCACGTTCTCGCGCGTCAGCCCCAGATAGCTGCCAGTAGCGCCGCTGGGTTCCGTCGGGCTGGTCGTAAAGAATCAAGTTAGCGATCTGTTCGCCGCTGCCGTCCCAGGGCCGGACCACGCCCCAGCGCACCGCGGACCGCACGCGTTCGACCAGCGATTGATGCCGCACCAGAACCAAGCCGCAATCGATCACTCCGAACAGCAGCGAGAAGAACACCAGCAAGGCGAGGGCGCCTTCGATCAGCGTTTGCCCGCGCTCAGACGGCCGCGTGCGCCTCATTGCTCACGCTCCCCGCGCGCGTACTTGCCGACGTAGGGGAACTGCACCGACGGCCGCCCGTCAAAGGTGAACGAACGGAAAATGGCATCCATCGTGTAGCCCTTGATCGCGACATTCACATTCAGGGGAGTGCCATCGCCAGCCAGATCCCAACGCACTTCCACCTCGGCGGGTGTCAGCTTCGGAACCACCGGCGCGGCATCGGGCGACGGTTGCGCGTCCCCGTAAACCACCATGTTGCGAATGGCTGCGTTCCCGCGCTCGACGTCCTCGCTTCCCGCTGCGGTAAGTGCGCTGCGCAGCGTAGCGCGCTCCGTTGCCCACCGCCGTCACCAACTGGTTGTAGGTGTAAAAGGTGTAGCCGAACTGGAACGTCCCGACCAGGCAGGAAACCATCACGCCCGCCGAAATGGCGAGTTCCAGCATGGCGTGGCCGCGTTCGCCGTCTTCATTCCGTAAGCCTCACCGGATTGGTCGACGCCACCGCGCGCGCGGGAACCGTGAAACTCGGCGGCCCGCCCACGGCGCGCAGGAACATGATCGTCCACATGATTATCCGGAGCCGTCACGCGTGCATAGTGGAGCGCCTTCAGATCCTTCGGTTCCGCCTCCCACTGCTTGCCGTCCGCGCTGAATTCGGTCACCACGCCGCTGAAGTCCTCGGTTCCCAGATTCCAGCGATTGGGCAGGGCCGTTACCGCGGCACGCGCGCGGTCGAGACCCGCAGCCGTGCCGTCCAGTTGCTTGGCGGCGGACATGGAAGCGGCATCCGCGAAAATCTGCGCCTCATTGCGGGCGATGTAGACGCGCCCCAGATCGAACGCCATCCCGACCACGGCGAGCAGCAGGAACATGCACACCGACATGGCGATGAGGATAAAGCCTCGTTGACGATTTGGACGCACCACTACTACTAAGAACGGCTGAAACGCCCGTTTCTTTAGTGCGCGAGTGAGGGAATCGCCTTAGGCGAGCGCGACTTTTGCGTCCACAAGATCGCCGCGCCAGCCAGCGCCAGCCCGATGGCGATCCACTGGGTGATCGAAAACGGCAATCCGAAGGGCAGCGCCTGTTCGTGGAAACGCGTGAACTCGATGCCGAATCGCAGAACCGAGCTCAGGATCATATACAACGCGATGATGGTCCCGGGCCGGTGCGCGCGGCCGAAGAGCCAGTAGAGAAATCCGAACAGCAGCGCCTCCGCGCCCACTTCGTAAAGCTGCGCGGGATGCAGCGCGACGTGCAGCGGCACACCCGTCAGCGCGTTGGCGTCGGGATTGCGGAAGGTCACGGCCCAGGGCAGATCGCACTCCTTGCCCCAGCAGCAGCCCGCCGCGAAGCAGCCCACCTTGCCGATGGCATGGCCGATGGCGATCCCCGGCGCGAAGACGTCGAAGGTCTGGAGCCACGGCATCCCGTGACGCCGCACGTACCAGAAGGCGGTCGCGACGGCCAGGATCAGGCCGCCTTGATACACGCCCGCGGCGCGCAACGTCGCCATCGAGAACATGTCGGCCGGATTCTTGCTGAAGTGGTCCCAATCGAAGATGAACATCAGGAGCTTGGCGCCCAGCAATCCCGCCAGCGCGCAGTAGACCACCAGGTTGACCACCAGTTCGTGGTTAATCCCGGCGCGCCGGGCGAGCCGTGTGGTCACCCACAGACCCGCCAGAAATGCCAGCGCCACCAGGACGCCATAGGTGGGCAGGAAGAAATCGCCGTACTGGAATAGCTTGGGAAACACTCTAAGCCCAAGATAACATCGTCGCGAGGCGGCCCGCGAAGCTGGGGCTACTGCTTACCGAATTGGCCGCTGCTGAAGCCGATCAAACCGTCGAGTTTGTCGGTAATTTCAGCGAGACGCAGGTCAACGTGTGCCATGCGTTGTTCGTGGAGCGCCCAGCCTTCGGCTTGCATCTTCTGCACTTCCGCCTGGCGGCGTTGAATCTCGGCCATGACCACCAACGTGTCTTGTAGCCGAACGATTTCCTGCTCGAAGTTCATCTGCTTTCCAGTATAATCTTGAATCCGCACAGATCTCCTGGCCAATTCTTACGAGTCGTGCGCCTTGCCGCAGCCCCACATGTTAAACTTAAGCTGGAACGCCTGAAATAATGCGCTTTGGCCGTATCATCCTCGCAGTCTTGGCCCCCTTGGTCAGCCTTTCGGCGCTGAAGACGGACCTTGCGACAGCTGGCAACACCGCCACTGCCGATTCGCTCACCAGTCTCCTGCGCGCCGTGGCCCCGATGGCCGCGGTTTACGCCGCCGAGACCCAGCACGTCGCTCGAGCCCACACCGGGCAGGTGGCGTCTCCGGTCTTCGGGTCGTTCGCCGAAACGGATCTGGCGGCCATCTGGTCTCCGGCCACCGAAGCAACTCTCCGCCTCCTCACGCGCCAACAACTCCGCGCCCAACTGCGCTGCTGAACCTTCTTCCCTCCTCGCGACCCCGCTTGGCAGCAGATTCACGATTAGACTGAAGGAGAGCAGCAAATGTTGACAGCGTTTGTCATTGTAGGCATCGTCATTGTCGCCATTGCCCTGGTGGTTTTTTACATGGGGCCGGAGACCTTCCTCGCCAAAGTTTTTGGCACCAAGCACGCGCGCGACGTGAAGGCGATGATGCCTCTGGTCGCGGCCATCAATGCTTTAGAGCCGCAGATGCAGGCGCTGACCAATGAGGAACTGGCCGGCGCAGACCGCAGCCTTCCGCGAGCAACTGGCGCAACGGCGCCACGCTCGACGATCTGCTGGTTCCCGCGTTCGCCGCCGTGCGCGAAGCCGGACGCCGCTTCGTCAACATGCGGCACTTCGATGTGCAGTTGATCGGCGGCATTGTGCTCCATCGCGGCAAAATCGCCGAAATGAAAACCGGTGAAGGCAAGACGCTGGTGGCGACGCTGCCGGTGTATCTCAACGCGCTGGCCGGCAAGGGCGTCCACGTCGTCACCGTCAACGACTATCTCGCGAAGCGAGATTCCGAGTGGATGGGGCGCATCTATCGCGGCCTGGGCATGACGGTGGGCGTGATCGTCCACGATCTGAGCGATCAGGAACGCTACGACAACTACCGCTGCGACATCACCTACGGCACCAATAACGAATACGGTTTCGACTACCTGCGCGACAACATGAAGTTCCGCCGAGCGGATTGCGTGCAGCGCGAGCACTTCTTCGGCATCGTCGATGAAGTCGACTCGATCCTGATCGACGAAGCCCGCACGCCGCTGATTATTTCCGGGCCCAGCGAGGAATCCACCGACAAGTATTACCGCATCAACCGCATCATCCCCAATCTGGTGCGCGGCGAAGTGATCGAAGGCAAGGAGCCGGGCCAGAAGTGGACCACCGGCGACTACACGGTGGAAGAAAAAACCCGCACCGTGGCGCTTGACCGAAGAAGGCGTCCTGAAGGTGGAGCGCCTGCTCAACCTGAGCAACCTCTACGACGCCACCAACATGGAAATGAATCATCACGTGCAGCAGGCGCTGAAGGCTCACGTGGTGTTCCAGCGCGATCGCGATTACCTGGTGAAGGACGACGAAGTCATCATCGTCGACGAGTTCACGGGACGCATGATGCCGGGCCGCCGCTGGTCCGATGGCCTGCACCAGGCCGTCGAAGCCAAGGAAGGCGTCAAGATCCAGCGCGAGAATCAGACGCTCGCGACCATCACGTTTCAGAACTACTTCCGCATGTATAAAAAGCTGGCCGGCATGACCGGCACCGCCGACACGGAAGCCGCCGAGTTCGACAAAATTTACAAGCTCGAAGTCACGCAGATCCCCACCAACAAGCCGCTGCGCCGCATTGAAATGCAGGACGTGGTCTATCGCACCGAAGAAGAAAAGTTCCGCAACGCCGCCAAGGAAATCGAGGAGTTGCATAAGAAAGGCCAGCCGGTGCTGGTGGGCACGGTTTCGGTCGAAAAATCCGAGCGCCTGTCGGGGATTCTGAAGAAGATGGGCGTGCGCCACGAAGTGCTGAACGCCAAGAATCACGAGCGCGAAGCCGCCATCGTCGCGCAGGCGGGGCGCAAGGGCGCCGTGGTGGTTTCGACCAACATGGCGGGCCGCGGGACTGACATTCTGCTGGGCGGCAACGCCGACTTTCTCACCCGCGAGCGCCTGCGCAAAGAGAACAAGGACCCGGATGCGGTCTTCAACGAAAACCGCCCGGAATGGGACGCGGTTTTCAGCCAGATCCAAGCGCAGATCCTGAAAGAACACGACGAAGTGGTGGAACTCGGCGGCCTGCACATTTTAGGCACCGAGCGCCACGAATCCCGCCGTATCGACAACCAGCTCCGCGGCCGCGCCGGACGCCAGGGCGACCCCGGCAGCGCGCGCTTCTACCTCTCGCTGCAAGACGACCTGATGCGCATCTTCGGCGGCCATCGCATGCAGAACCTGATGCTCCGGCTGGGCATGGAAGAGGACGTGCCGATCGAGAGCAAACTGATCACCAAGCGCATCGCCGCCGCGCAAAAGGCCGTCGAAGCCCAGCATTTCGCATCGCGCAAACACGTGCTCGAGTACGACGACGTGATGAACAAGCAGCGCCAGGCAGTCTACAGCATGCGCAATAAGCTGCTCGAAGGCGAAGACCAGAAGCCGCACGTGCTCGAAATCATCGAAGGCGTGGTGGCCGGGTTTATCGACCTGCGCTGTCCGGAAAAAGCGCATCCATCGACCTATGATTGGACCAGCCTCGAATCCGACATCCTTACGCAGTTCGGCGTGAAGATCCATACCCAGGAACTGCAGGCGCTCGACCGCCGCGAGATCGAATCCGAAATTCACGAGCAGTTGCTGAAGCGCTACGCCGAGAAAGAAGAGCTGATCGGACCCGAGCTGATGCGCGAGATGGAACGCGTGATCATGCTCAACGTCATCGACAACCAGTGGAAAGATCACCTGCTGTCGATGGACCACCTGAAGGAAGGCATCGGCATGCGGGCCTACGGCCAGAAGGACCCGCTGATCGAATACAAGAAGGAATCCTTCATCCTGTTCCAGGACATGATGGACCGCATCGAAGACGAAGCCGTCCGCTTCCTGTTCTTCATGCAGCGCAGCGATGACGACGGCCGCGGCGGGCCCCCCGGCGCACCGCCCATGAACGTGCCGCATCCCGAACTCTGGGATGAAGAAGAAGAGGAAGAAGAGATGGAAGCCGAGCCCGCCGCCGTCGGCGTTGGGTCAGCGAAGACCACCGCCGCGCGCAGCAGGCCGCGCAGAATTCCGTCATGGATTTGACGCGCACCATCCAGCGCAAGAAAGAGAAGGAATTGGCCGCGCTGCAATTCGTCGGCGGCGATTCGACCACCGCGCAAAAACCGGTGATCGCGAAAGACAAGGGCGTCGGACGCAACGATCCCTGCCCGTGCGGAAGCGGGAAGAAGTACAAGAAATGCCACGGAGCTTGAAAATAGCCGGCGCAGCTCGCGATCGCCGCCTTTCTGCTGTGCGCCGGCGCCGGCCAAGCCGCCATTTTTCCCGACCAGCTCGGCACCTACCAGAAATCGGCGCCCAAGACCATCGGAATTCCCGACAAGGAACTCTACGACGAATACGGTCTCGAAGCGACCGAGTCCGCCGAGTACACCAGCTCCCGATAAGAAGCCATTTTCGGCGATCGGCTGGCGGCTGCACGATTCGACCGGCGCCCTGGCCTTATTCCAGACTCCGGCGGCCGCCCGGCGCGACGCCGGCGGACTTTGCCCAGTTGGCGGTCCACACCTCCGACGGCATCATCTTCGTCTTCGGGAACTATGTGTTCCAATTCACCGGCGGGATGTTCCGATCCAGCCCGTCCTGAACGACGCTCTACACGCAATTGGCCCGGGTGGAGAACTCGCCCCTGCCGGCGCTTTCGACGTTTCTTCCCCAAGGACGGCCTGGTAGCCAACTCGGAGCGCTATATTCTGGGCCCGGTGTCGCTCCAAAGGGTCGAGCCCGCGATTCCGCCCTCGGTAGCCGGGTTCCGCATGGGGGCCGAGGCCCAGTTCGGCCAATACCAGACGCCCAAAGGGCCTGCTGAAGCTGATCATTTTCGATTACCCCACGCCGTCCATGGCTCGGGAACAAGCCGCCGAGTTCCAGAAAATCCCGGGAGCCGTCGTAAAGCGAACCGGGCCTCTGGTGGTCGCCACCGTGAATCCGCCCGATCGCGGACGCCGCCGAGCGAATCCTGGGAAAAATCAATTACCAGGCCAACGTAACGCTGAACGAACCCACTCCGCAGAGTCAAGCCAAGGGGCTGGCGAGGATGATTCTAAACATCTTCGTGCTGGCCGGGATCGTTCTGGCGATGTGCGTGGTGGGCGGGCTGGGCTTCGCCGGCTACCGGATTATGTCGCGAAAAATGTGGCGAAAAGAAGAGACGGCGGAAATGATCGTTCTCGGCCTCGGGAAAAGCACAGGCGGCAAGAGTAAGCCCCTAAATTCCGGCCTCTTAGACGTAAAACTGCCCGGCCGCTAAGGGCTTTCCCACAAGTTTTGCACAGCAGAGGCCAATGGCATTGGATCCTGTAAGCTATTTATAATTAGCGAGTTATGGGCCGTTTTTGAGTCGGGACTTTTTTCCTTGACTTAACCTGTGCGAAATCCTAAGATCCAATCACACACAGGTTTTGGCGGTTGCGAAGCCGTCGAATCTGATTCTCCCATGTACATCCCCCTGTGAGTAACAGGGGTAAACGAAATGCTCACCTTCCGGTGAGCATTTTCGTTTTAGGGCGGCTTTCGCGGGGCTGCGGCGCGCTTCCTGGGGCTCAGCGGGCGTCGGCGACACTTGGGGCGTGATTTGTGCCCGGCCGCGCGTAGGACGCGCCACGCTTTTATGCTAAGATCCGAAGTATTCGGGAGAAGCCACGCCCGAGGCCCGAAGCATGAGCCAGCCTTAGCGGAGAGGTGGCTGAGTGGTCGAAAGCAGCGGTTTGCTAAACCGTCGTAGGGTCAAAAGCTCTACCGGGGGTTCGAATCCCCCCCTCTCCGCCAGTACTATCAACTTCTTGTGTTTCATGCTGTTGGCTGGGGTTCGAAGTAGAGCCGCATCGAAGATTAGGCGCGGCGGGTTGCTGTATCGAACCGCAAGGAAGACGGCGAGTCGAGCGTCGATCCGCGACGCCAGACGACGGGATCGATGATTTCGGCGCCAACCATTTTATCCGCGAATGCACGGGTCGCGGAAATCGCCGCCATGCGGACCAGCAGCGCTCCGACGCAGGAATGTGGACCTGCGCCAAGTCCGAGATGTCCGGCGTTCTGGCGCGTGATGTCGAGGGAGTTTGGATCCGGGAAATGCTCGGGGTCGCGATTCGCCAAAGCCACTTTCAAAATCACGCGTTGGCCCTGCGGCAATCGTGACGCCCGCGAGTTCCAGGGTTTGATCCGCTTCCCGCACGAGCGTATGGACCGGGCCGCGATAGCGAAGCAATTCCTCCATGGCCTTTGGCATCAACTGCGGTTCGGCGCGGAGACGCGCGAGCTGAAAGGGATGCTCCAACAGAGCGAGCCATGCATTCGCCAAAAAATCGGGTAGTGTCTGCGACACGCCCAAGTAGAGCGATTGCGCCCCCGGCACGCGCACGGCGCGCAATAATTTTTGCAACCGTGCGTTCGCGATTCTGCGCTGCACGGCGCGACTCAGGGATTTGAACGATCGGCGAGACGCGCGGCGCGATCGCCACTGCCACTGAAGAGGTGCGGTTGAAGCGCGGCCAACTTCCGGCCATCCGCTGCATCCAAACCGAGCACGATGATCGTGACGGCGAGCGACCAGGGCCGAATCACTTCGCTGACCAGGTCGACCGGTTCACCCGGCGGCAGCTCCGCGATGATGCTATCGGCGAGCGGCTCGATCTGTTCTTGCCACTCTGAAATTTTCGACTGCGAAAGAGCGCTCAACACGTCTTCGCGCACTCGAGCCGGCGCTTTTTGAGGACCCGCCTGGCGGAGCACCGGTTCACGCAAGGCGGCCAGCACATCCGCATAGCGGCTCAGCACCCACGCGTTCTGCGCCGAATCGAAAAACGGCGCTTCCGGACGCGGCGGGGCCACGTTCGGGAACTGCTGGGGCCGAGTGAGCTGCGATTCCATACTTCAAAACGAGAACGATAGACTCGTGTATCCGGTGTTTGCGCGATACCCCAACAGGGACGCGAAGTCCGATCTATAACCGTAGTATTGATATCCCGCGTTCCACCGAAGCTTGTTGTTGATTTTCACCGAGACCCTAGCCATCGGGGACTGAAACGTCAGGGGAAAAGTTTGTACCGCCTGGAACTCCGGCGCCGCGGATCCGATTCCGGCAGCCGCAGTCGCGCGGCCATCCCCTAAATCCTGAACGCGGGTGTAGCCGGCATACAGGTCGATTCGTTTTGCGATCTCATAACGGATGCCCGCGTAAATCGAATTGATGTTGCTCAAGTAAATCGAGCTTTGGCCCTGAATTAACTGCGGGTCGACAAAATAGGCGATCCCGCCAATGCTGTAAGTATGGGCCCGGTTAAAACCGGCATCGACAGTGAAGCGGCTGCGGGGCGTCCAGTTCCCGCTCACCGAGTAACTTCTGGACTGCGAGCCGTACGAAGTAAGCGACACGGAATTCGCATTGTAGTTTGAGTTGGCGGCTGCGCTAATGCGGAACGTCTTCGCATGATATTGAACGCGGGCGCTCAAGGCGTGATAGTCGCCGTCGGCGAGTGGCGTGAAGGGGTGGCTGTTGGCTCCGACCTCCGCCGAGAGCAGCACGCTGAGAGGCTTCCAGGGTGTAAACCGCACGCCGGCCTCTCCCGAATGAAGCTGATTCGATTGTTCCGCCGGGCTACTGGATGTCGCTCCCGCGAAGGTGAACTGATCCTGCGTAGAGATCAACCGGTCGGAGTAGTGATAGCCCGCCATAAAGCCCACCAGTGGCGAGAGTTGATAGTTCAGGGTGGTGTCGTTGGCGATCGTCCGGATGCCGAGATAGTTATAAAACAGCACCTGGGTGGTCTGGGTAGCGCTGTCGAATTCCGAAAAGAAGGAATCGCCAAGTGTGCGCACGTTATAGACTGACGTGCTGTTCGCAATCGTCAGCTTGGGGGTCGGCGTCAAGCTGAAATTCAGATTGCCGGTGGCGACCGGGCGCTCGGCGTTACCGAGCGTGACGACATTTTGCACGCGTGACAGCGAGGATGCGATGCCCTGCGCGCTCTCGTCGGTCACAAAAGCGTGCTGCCCTCCAGAATAAGTAAACCGGCCGTTCATGTGGAACCATCTTCGGTCGGCGAAGATGGCAGCGCGCCAATACGGATTGGTTCCGTGATTCGGATCGCTCGCCTGAAAACTGTTGAGGCTCACCGCGGATTGCGGTGGTATTGGGATGGCGCCAGGTACGCCGGAGGTGGCGAGCGTCGCGCCGGTGTCGTCCTTGAAATCCTGCCAGCCGTGCATCCAATTTACCCGTATTCCGAAAACCTTAAATTCGTTGCCCAACCGGTATTCGCGCCATACGCGGCGGACATTCGAGAACAGGGGGAAAATGTTGCCTGTAACGTCGAATTGCTGAATGGAAGAATAAGCCGGTCCCGACTGGGTCGAATTGCTGAATCCGAGAAACACTTTCACGTTGGACTGCGGAAACAACGTCAGGTTGTGATCCTGCATCCGATTCTGCGTGTCCAGAAGATGTTGTCCGTCACCGCCCGCCGTCACCAGGCCGGGATTGAAGTAGTCGTTCTGCCGCCAGCTCATGTCGTAGCGATAGATCCGATTTTTCTCGACGCGCAATACCACCGATTCATAAGGATCGTTGCCCAGCCCTTGGGTGGACAATGTGATCTGGTCGAACAACAGGCCATGGCCATCCTTTGAAGTCACAATCAGCGAACTGCCCAGGAGCCGGATCCCATCGCCGTAATTAACGCCGCTGCGGTACTGCGCGTCACTTCCGCCCACGGTGCTGAAGCGGTATCCAGTTTCAAAGCTATCGACGATGTTGTAGTTACTGTACGTTTTCTCCGGTTGGTTCCCCGGCCTGGTCGGGGCTGGGGGCTACAGGAGTCTGCGCCGTAACGGCGTACGCGATCAGAAAGAAAATAATCGTGAGTCGCATGGGCATTACCGCAAAAAGCTGGAATCGGCATTCGATCCATGGATGCGCACGTGGCATGCCGTACAGTTCTGATAGCGCGGATCGGCCATGTTATGAGTCGGGGTCTGAGTCGGGATCCCGCTTCCCTGGCGTCCGAAGTTCCCCGCGCCGTTGTGACATTCCAGGCACAACGTAAACACCACCGGGCGCAGCAGCAGTCGCGAATTGGGCGACCCGTGTGGGGCATGGCAGGTCTCGCATCCATCGACACGAACGCCGAGATGTTCGAACACGAAGGGGCCGCGCTTATCGGCATGGCACTTGAGACACGGCTCCTCGTTTGGCATGGCCTGGTCGACCTGATGCGGGCGCGAAGCCATCCTCCAGGTGGGGGCGAAGGTGCCGTGCGGATTGTGGCAGTCGCTGCACGAGATCACGCCTTCCTCCACGCGGTGCTTGAAGGGCATCGCGAACTGCATCCGCACGTCGGTATGGCACCCTTCACAAAGCGCGGTCTGGGGCTTGCTCAAGAGCGAGTGAACGGACTTCGCGCGATGAATCGAATGGCAACTGGTGCATGCCATCCCGTTGAGAGCGTGTTGAGAACTCCGTATATTCGCCCGCGAAAGCGTCTGACTGTGGCAGCGAAGGCAGGCGTCGATGATACGCTCGGCGGGAAGCTCCGAGAACGCAATGATGGTCGATTTGCCGCCGTGATTCTCGACGTGATTTCCGCCAGGCCCGTGGCATCCTTGGCAACCTGTGTTCTCCGGTGGCTCCTTTCCCGATGCGACGCTCTTGAAATGCGGATTCCTATAAAATGTGCTCCAAAGGCCATCGGATGGCACGTTTTGCAGGCGTCATTACTTACAAAGTGATTGGGTTGCTTCTCCTGCGCATGTGCGACGAAGACGCCGGCGCAGAATATTGTCAGAAGCAAGCCTGAACGAACAACGAAAGACATTACTGCGATCTCCAATTCAGGGAGCACACGCACTTTTGGCAAATAGGGTTTGTGGCTACATTCAATGAGCCGCGAAAGGCGACCGCCTCCGGGCCGTTCAAGATCTGATCCAGCGGTTGTCCCGAGTTCAGATTTCCGATAGGGCCGTGAAAGAAGCACGGGCGCACGGTGCCGTCGGCTTCGACGACGGCCGATTTCCAGGGAGCGTTGCAGGCCGGAGCCACCGCTGGTATTTCGCTAAGAACAGCGCGGAAATGGCGCGCAATGCGTCGAAGCTTCGCCGGTGACTCAGCAGACGAAGTCTCCGCATTCGTCCCGCGAAATCAACGCTTCGATTTCCGACTCGAGGGCCGCGATATCCGCGGAATCGAGACCGACCGTCGCCTTCTTCTCCAGAGCCCAGCCATTGGGCCGGGCGAAAGCGGTGGAATCGACATCTGCCGCAAGGAACGAAATTGAGTTCAGGCGCAGCTCCCGCGCGGCATCCACCGTTTCGCGCAAATGGCGGAAGTTCGAGCGCTGGACGGTACAGCGGGCGGAGATGCGGAAGTTGGGATCGCGCTCCAGAATGGACGCGATCCCCGCGGCCGTAATTTCGAAGGCGCCGGGAACTCCACGGATCAAGTTGTGGATCGCACGAGGACCATCGAGCGAAATAATCACGTCGTCCACAGACTTCACCAGAGACGCGGCATGCCGGCCGAGCAGCAGTCCCGAACTCAGCAGCGTGATCCGAATCTGCCGCTCGCGGAGCAGGTCGATGAGGCTCCACAAATCGGAGTGCATCAGTGCTTCGCCGCCCGACAAGAACGACCCATTGCACGTGCAGGCGTTCGATGCTCTCTAACTGACGCTTGAGATCGTGGACGCTGATTTCCTGGGCCTCGGTGGTTTTCCAGATGTCGCACATCGTGCAGCGGCAATTGCAGCGGCTGTGCGGGTTCAAGATGAGCACCGGCAGAGAATTGAGCGTCACTGCGATACCCGCCTTCCCGCCAGACGATACTCCGGGCCGAGAGCGCGAACGGTCTCTTCGTGCAGAGAGGGAAGGTTCACGTCGGTGAACCAATTGCCGCGTCCTTCGACGTTGACTGCGTGCCAATCGCCGGAGTCGACGAAGCGCGGAGAAACGAGCCGGACTTTCCCGCGGACCATCACCATTTCCGGCCGCATCTGTTGCAGGGCTTCCGCCGGGCTCTGTCCGTGGTCCTCGACGATGACGAGATCCGCCACGCCTCCCTCGCGTATCGTTCCTTCTCCATCGTTGAGACGCAGAACGCGCGCGGATCGAGTCGTCACCATTTCGAAGAGATCCTCAGCGGTGAATGGGTGCGTACGCCGCGCGACTTCGAGCTCGTCGATCAGGTCAACTTGAGCCGTGAGCGCGGAGTCGGTTCCGAGAATCACGTTTAAATCGGACTGAAGCGCGGATGCGCAGAGCGTCTGGCCATAGGTTGAAAAGTTTGAACTGGGACACCAGACGAGTGCGCTCCGCCGCGCACGCAGCAGTTGGAGATCGGGTTGATCCAGGCCGATGGCGTGGACCAGCACGGTTCGCTCGCTCAGCACTCCGAGCTGTTCCAGCCGGCCAACTTCCGAGCGCGCATGTTCATCGACGCCTTCGCCTGCGTGCAGAATGAACGGCCAACTGTCGGGCGTCGTGCGGAAGCGCTCGACTAGATCGGGGCTGAAATCCAGCGAGTGAGCCCAGCCGAATTGTTTCACCACATTCACCGGGAACGAAGGATCGAGCAGGGTCTCGTCGAGAGGGTTGTGATGCGCCACCGTGGTCACGCCGCTCAACAAGTTCTTGAGTCCGCCCCAAATCATGCGAGTGCGCTTCGACAGCGCCAGGTGCTCTTTCACGGGCGAAACGGAGGGCTGATAGATGTCGGCTGCCCAGCTCTTCGCGTTCTTATAAGTGCCGCGCCCCAGACTCGGGAACAAATTGAATTCCAGATGATCGTGAGCGTTGATCAAGCCGGGCAACACTAGAAAACCTGTGAGATCGAGGGCCGGCGAGTCTGAGGCAGCGCCGAACGAAATGCGTCCGTCGCGGACCTCCAAATCGAGAGTTTCGGTGGTCTTCGCATCGCGTGCGACTCTGGCGCCGATGAGTCTCAAGCGCGCACCCAAGCGGAAATGAGAATGGCCGGCACTCGCCGCGCGGCAATGAACGCGTCCGCTTTTCCCGCGCGTTCGAAAAGTGACGCGCTCTGGTTCGCCAAACGATGCGTCCAGTTTCCAACTCGGACGCAAACCTGCTGCCCGCGCACAGGTTTCGATCCGATCCCACAGATGATCGTGATGTTCGATTTCGTAGCTTCCGCTGCTGTCGTGCGAAAGGACCGGACCCAACCGGCGCGCACCGCGTCAGGGTGTAAATCGCTGGTGACGATCCGGCGCGCGATGCGGGCCATCTCGCGGAAGGCCAGCTCGAGACGATCGATATAGCCCAGCGCAAAGGAGCACACCGCCACATCCACGGAATGTGACGCGAAGGGCAGGGCACAGACATCGGCGCACGCGAGACGGCCTCGTGCGCCGCGCTTGGCGGACGCCACCGCCAGCATTTCGGCGCAGAAGTCGACGCCGGTTGCGCGTGACGCCGCGCGCGAGTGCGTACTCCAGCCAGCGGCCGGTTCCGGTTGCGAGATCCATCATTCGCTCACCCGGAATCAGATCGAGGCGTTCGCTCAAGACGCGGTGTTCCAGCGCCACGAGCGGATTTGGATCCTGATCGTAGGTGCCGGCCCACAGTCGATAAGCTGCCGCGGCTGAAATCGCAGTCACAAGCTCTCCCAACGTGGTTTGCGCAGCGATACGAATCGTTGCGCCCACGCAAGCTCCAGTGGGAAATCGTAAAATCCCAAGGCGTATCGCCAACTGCTCAGAGATTTCAGGAGCATCCGGCTCCATTGCGGGAGCTGAATATCCTGCACGGTTGGCCAGCGCGAATTAATCACCAGCTCAAAATTGTCGATGCGGCGTTTGACGCGCGACGGCAGCCACGGAAGGTGCGGGTCCTGGCGAATCGTGAAGTTGAGCCAGCGTTCGGTGGCCCACTCGTCCGGCGTGCTGGGAAATTCGATCTTGCCGTTGATCTTGCCGTACATTCCGTCGGGGTGCGGGGTCGGAATGTAATGCTGCACGATGATTTCGGCTTCCGGATTGAGGCGTTTGATCTGGCGGATGAACCGAATCGTATCGCGCGTGTCTTCGGCGGGCGCGGTCGGGCTGCCCACTACAAACGAGAACTCCGGAACGATGTCGAATTGACGGATGCGCGCTGCCAACTCGAGCGTCTGCTCGGCCGTGATGCGCTTGTTCATTTCGGCGAGCACTTTGTTCGAGCCGGACTCCGCGCCGAAAAAGATCATGGTGGCTCCGGCTTTGCGGATGTCGCGCAGCGCCTCGTCGGAATAGCGGAGGAAGGTGTCGACCCGGCCTTCGGCCCACCAGCGCAGCTTTAGCGGAGTCAGCAACTCCGCCTGTCGGCGCGCATGGCTTTCGTTCAGGAAAAAGTTATTGTCGTAGAACTGGACGGCGTCGATGCCGTGTTTTTGCTGGAGAATCGTGAGGACTTCGGCGGTGCGCTCGGGCTCCTCAGTTTTTTGCCGCCCATCGAAAATCGGCACCACGCCGCAGAACTGGCAGCGGAATGGGCAACCGATACTCGCATGGTGCACCGCGGTGCGGCGGCCCAGGAAAGTCGGCAGCAGGTAACGCTCGATGGGCCCCAGCTTGTGATACGGAAGCCGCGGAAAATCGTTGGGCGAGCGCAGATGCCGTTCCGGGTTGTGAACGTGTAAGCCGAAGTCGTCCTTGAAGGAAAGACCGTTGACGCTCGTGAGCTTCCGCGAACCGCGCAATGCGGAAAGCAGCTCCACGAATCGTGTCTTCGCCTTGCCCTTTCACTGCGAAATCGACATAGCCGGCGTTGAGCGTGGCGTCGGTGTAGAGCGAAGGGAAATATCCGCCCCAAACGATCGGGACCTTGGGATGCTTCTGCCGGAACTCGCGGCAGAGCGCGATGGCAGCCACCATTTGCGGGCCGGGCATCACGGACACGGCGAGCAATTCGACGTTGTGATCCGTCGCGATGCGGTCCATGGTGGCGCCTGCCTGCGTGTCGAGGTTGCCGTCGACGATGACGTAGTCCTCGACGCCTTCGAGCACCGCGGCGATCGAAAGGATCGCCAGCGGAAACCGGCGATTCTTCGGCTTGACGGCTTTCGGATGGAGCAAGATGATCATTGATCTCTGAATCTCCCCACCAGAATCAGAAACCGCGATGGCGGTCGCTTGCCGCGAAGCTTCGCCTTCCACGGGCGCAGAGCCCAACGCAAGCCGTACCAGGGCTGGCTGTATTGCCAGTCGATCTTCAATTCGCTAGAGAGCTCGTCGAGCATTGGCTGGTCCAGATATTCAATGCTCTTGAGCGCATCCGAACGAAAGCCGTAGCGCTTTTCGAAATACGCCTGACGCTCGGCGCGCATCATTTCACCGTGCTCGCTGCGCTGGTAGACAGGCGAGTCCATGATGACCAGTCGTCCGCTGGGACGCAGGCAACGGCGGACTTCGTTCAGCGTGCGGCGATAGTCGGATGAATAGTGGAACGAAGCGTTGAAGACCGCCAGGTCGAAGGACGATTCGCGAAACGGAAGCGAATCGAACTCCGCCGCGGCTGCCGGGAACTGAAGCGGATAGTGCGTCAGCGCGCCCAGCCCGTCTAATTCATCGCAGAAAATATCCAACGCCACCACGCGGTGCCGACGGAGCGCCAAACGGTGTGACATCCAGCCGTTGCCCGCGCCCAGGTCCAAAACGTCAAGCTCGCGTCCGGCGTGCCGCTCGGCATCCGCAAGAACGGTGCGCTCGAAAGCGTGGAAGCTGCGAGCCCGGATTCGCCATTGTTCAGAATTCTTGCCGCTGAGATCGCGATAGGGCAGCTCGCGGTAATAGGCGGAATTCATCGAGCCGCGCCCTTCCGCGTGGCGGATGGTTGCGTAATCCTGCAGAAATTGCTGTCGTGTCGCGGAATCCATAGCTAACTCCGGCGGAATACGAAAAGACGATGATCGCCAATCGCGCGGCCGATTCTCGATGATTCGATGCGAGCATCGAGCGAGGCCAAAGTATTCAGCAAAGGAGCAGGCGTTCCCTCCACGAACGATGGCGGAACGGAAACCCCGATGCCTACATCGGCAACCAGATCGAAAGACGGCGACAGCGCCTGCCGAACCTGCTTCAACGTGGGATAGGAAACGCGCAGACCCGCGGAGGTCAACGTTTCTCCACGCCAGCGCCGCGCCGCTTTCTTGAACTGGCCGCGAAGAACGTAGTGCGCGGATTCCCGCAGACAGAAGCGCCCCATGAGGCAGACGGCCAGGTGTCCCTCCGGACGGACCAATCGCGCCAGCGTTTGCCCGATCGCCGGCAGGTCGCGAACGCAATTGAATCCGCCGAAGTTGGACAGAACCAGATCGAAGGCAACCGCGAGTGCATGGATGCCTTCGATTGGGAGCACGCGCGCGTTGACCCCTTTACCACGCGCGACCCGAACCATTTCGGGAGAGACGTCCAGCGCGAGTACCTGCGCTCCAAGGCCCGCGAGATGCAGCGCGTCTTCTCCCGTTCCACATCCGATGTCGAGAACCCGATCCCCGCGCTGGATCAGCGGATCGACGATGGCGCCACACCGCCTCTCGCTGCAATCTGCCGGCCGGTGAGTTGGTCCATACCGCGTCATAGCGCGGCGCGAGCTGGTCGAAGTATGCCGCCGCGTGATCCGACGGAGAGACAAGACTCGCGCTCATGCCTCCACCTCGTGACTGACGAGCTGAAGCGCATTGCCGCGCCGCTTGAATCGCCGCGGCGTCTGGTTCCGCGGCCATCTCGCTGCGCAACAATTCATCCGCATGGCGATAGAAAGTGCGCGAATGCCTGCCGGATAGGGCGAAATCGCGATCCGTGCTTTGGGCCCACGGCCGGATGCTGACCAGTTGCTGGCTTACTTTCTCGAAATACGGAGTGCCTTTGATGGGATACGAAATGGTGGTGAAGAACACGTCGGGCCGGCATTTCTTGACGTGTTCGACGGTGGCTTCGATGTCGGAGATGTCCTCGCCTTCATAGCCCCACATCAGGAACATGCCGGTCTGGATGCCGTTGTGTTTGGCGAGCGCGACGGCCTTCTGAACCTGTTCCACCGTGACGCCGCGCTCCATCGCATCGAGGATCCGCTGAGAGCCGCTTTCCGAGCCAATCCAGACGCGCATGCAGGAGAGCTCCGCCAGAAGTGCGGCCACTTTCTCGTTCATGCGATCGGCGCGCGTGATGCATTCGAAGGGAATGCGAATGTTCCGGCGCTTCATTTCCGCCGCGTATTCGGCGAGCCATCCATGATGAATCGTGAACACGTCATCGGCGATCCACAGCATTTCCGGGCTGTATCGGTCGATCGCCCATTCGATCTCATCCACCACACGCCTTGGGAGAGCGGCGGCGGTGCGTGTGTCCATACACCGAATGACTGCACCAATTGCAACGGTACGGGCAACCCCGCGCCGTGATCACCGAAATCGAGCCCATGCCGTGATGCGTGCGCCAGGTGGTGAAGTACGGCTCCATATCGATGTGTTCGCGGTCCGGCCACGGCTGCGCGTCGAGATTCGTGAGAAGTTCCGCCGGCCCGGTTTTGTGCGGACGCGCCGTCGCCGCCAAGAAATATCAATCCAGGAATGGAGGGCCACGCCGCGGTGTCGAACTCCGCACGCCATCAAGCGTTCGACGGCAATCTCACCCTCGCCAGCGACGATCAGATCCGCTCCGGCGTTCAAGTATTCGCTCGGATAATTCGACGGCTCCGGACCACCCAGCATCACCAGCCATCCGGCGGCGCGCGCGTGTTGGGCGATGGCAAGCACGTTGGCGCGCGTCATCAAATTGCCGTAGATTCCAAGAACCCCAGCCGGGCCCTGCTCCAGCAGACGGAACAAGTCTTGCCGCGAGCCAAATGTGGAATCGTAGATTTCGGTCTCGAAGCCGCGGCTTCGAAGATGCGACGACAGATAGAGCAGACCCAGCGGCGGATACGGCTTCATGGTCTGCTGTTCCTTGGGATCTTCCGCAAGGAAATAGCCGTGTGTGAGAAGAAGCCGAATCATACTGACCGCCATTTGGCTGCGCCCGGCGCCGCGGAGTTCGTGGACCAACTGCCAGGCAGGGCCAGGATCCTTCCCGCCGCGGACTTCAGCATGTAAAGCTTCCGCGAGGGCGCGGTAAAGCTCGGTCGAAAACGCGCCGCGGAACATCATCGAAAGATCGGAGCTGTCATTCCAATTCGCTTTGGCGCCGACTTCAGCCGCTACGATCTGGTGAAACTTGGTGCCGGGAAGCGGATAGGAGACCGAGATGCCCACATCGTCCGGCGCGGCTTCGCGCACCATGCGGATGGTGGCTTCGATATCGTTCCACGTCTCGCCCGGATAGCCGAACTGGAGAAAGAAGCAGGCGCGGATGCCGTGAGCGCGAAGATTCTCACGGGCGGCAAAGATCTCATCGATGCGAACATCTTTGTCCATCGCGTCGAGGACGCTCTGCGATCCGGATTCCGCGCCCATCCATACCTCTTCACATCCAGCGCGGCGCAAGGCGCCCACGGTATCGCGTGTCATCAGATCGCACCGCGACTGCATCTTGAACGGGATCTCCGCGTGAAGAGTTGCGACCGCGGCTGCAAATTCGTTGGTCCACTTGGCGGAGAGGGCGAAGATATCGTCGGCGAACCAGATGTGATCCGGCTGGAACGCTTGCTTCAGATGCAGCATCTCAGCGGCGACGCGTTGGGGCGATCGCGCGTGATAGCTGCTGCCGTAGATGGGCTTCGCACACCAGTTGCAACGGTACGGGCAGCCGCGGCTGGACGCCATATTCAACGAAAAATAACCGTGGGCCTCGGTCCAGGCTTGGCGGTAACGGTCAACGTCCACCAAGTGCCAGGCGGGCGCCGGCAAGGCATCCAGATCGGACCGCACCCGGCGCGGCGCCGTGTAGTGAACACCGCGCTCACAGAGAAACGCCAGGCCGGCGATGCCATCGCGAGGATGCCCTTGCGCGAATTCAAGCAAAGTGGTTTCCACTTCGCCGATGAGGACCGTGCCAAACCCTGCCGCCAGATATTCGACGGCGTGATCGGAGGCGTCGGAGCCGTGCGCCGCCACTTCGATTCCCAAGCCGGCCGCGGTCTGCGCCATCCAAAACGCGAGCTCGCGATTGCGCCCCAGGCACATCTTCGAAAGAAAATTGAAATCGTCCTCGCACACCACCACCAATCGCGGACGATGACGTTCCAGCGCGGCGCGAAAACCTTCCTGCGGCGAATCGAGAGTGGGATCGTAAAGCGCGGTCTCGATGCCGTGTTGTTCCAGAACCGCCGCCGCCAGAATCGTCTGCAACGGCGGATAGGGCTGCATTTTTGCAACCTGCTTGGGGTCCGAATAAAGATGATTGCTGTGGGTCAGCAGAACATCAGCCATACGATCTCATGCGCTCCTGCTGAGTTCATGACTCAAGGGCTGGCCGGTCAAAAGCGACCGCCGCACGGTAAGCCATTTTTGCGCCATGGTCAGCCACAACTCCCATGGCCATGCGAAGAAATAATTCTGCAGCCGCCAGTTCAGGGCCGGCGAACGAGCGCGATGAAGAAACGGAAGGTTCCGGATTGCGTATGCCGGCGAGCCTTGGTCAATTGGTTGGCGAGCAGAAAATAAGAAATGCCGCGGCGCAATTCGGCGAAGGGGCGGCCCGCAAGCCACGGCAGATGATCCGCGCCCAAATCGACATCCGCCCACTCCTCGAGCGACGCGGGTTCGCGCAGCCCGCGCGCTTTCAACTCCGGCCAGATTGGAATGCCAGGATAAGGCGTAAACAGGTTGGGAGAAAATGTGACGTTGTCGTAGAGGGCGGCGATCTTGCCCATGATCCGCAGCGTTTCGCGGCGGTGACGTTCCTCTTCGCCGGGATACGCAAAGATCAGATTGAGAGTGACGCGGATCCCTGCGCGCGAACATTTACGAACCGCCTCATAGATGTCCTCGATGTGCTGGTGCCGTTTGTTCATCCGCTCCAGAACTTCAGGAGAAGCCGATTCCGTGCCGAACCCGATATGGCTCACGCCGCCTGCCGCAAGCGTTTCGACTTCCTCGTCGGTCATGCGGCACAGCAGATCCGTCGACGCCTGAAACGTCCATTGGAACGGCACTCCTTCACGCACAAAGCCGTCGGCGATTGCCACCGCGCGGTGAACATCCACCAGGAAATTCGAATCCACCAGCGCGATCTCGGTGAGATCGTAGCGTTTTACCAGGCCAGTGACTTCCTTCACCACGCGGTCGACATCGTGAGCATTGAAACGCCGGTTGTAAAACACCATGTCGGTGCAGTAGTTGCAGGCATAGGGGCAGCCGATGCTGGTGGCGTAGGGCAGTTTTCGTTCGCCGCTGGAGCGAGCGTAGGCGTCGAAGTCGATCAGGTCGTACGCGGGCAGAGGCAAGCTCGAAAGTGGAATCGAGGGACGATCGGAATTCATCCGAATCTGCCCGTTTTGCTTGAACCAGCAGCCTTGCACCATATCCAACGGCTGCCCGGCTTCCATTCGCTGGAGAATTTCGATCAGCGTATTTTCGCCCTGATGGCGCACCACGACGTCGACGAAATCTTCGCGCAATGTTTCGCCGGTCAACAAACTCGGGTGCCATCCGCCGTAGATGATGGGAGCATCCGGCCGAAGGCTGCGAAACAACTTGCTGGCCTCGACAGCATCCCGGATCATTGGGCCGGTGAGCAGCGATACGCCTAAACACATGCAATCGCCTGCAAGCGCGGCAATCGTCTTCATGTAGTCGCGATCGAGCGCGCCATCGATGATCAGAGGAATGTATCCGGCGGCGCGCAATGATCCCGCCAGGCTGAGCAGGCCGAGCGGTGGGCCCAGCAGTTTGCCCGAGTACGGAGGCAAGAACAGGAGGACTTTGCGCGAGCCCGCCGTCAGCATGTGACCGCCTCAGCCTCCAGCATATGCGCGTCCACCTTCGACTTCGGCGGCTCGAACCACTGGTTCACTTTGTCTTTCACCCACAACTCCAGCGGGAACGAATAGTAGTTGTGATCCAGGCGCCAGCGGGCCGGACCGCTGATCATTCCATGCACCACGCGCTGCCGAAGATTCTTGGTGCGAATGCCGATCGGAACGCGGTTAAACGCTACCCGCAGGTATTCGCGCATGGTCTGAACTTCGCGATGGGCTTGTCCCTTCAGCCACGGAAGAACGGTGTAGCGCGGGAAAAAGTCCGCCCAACCTTCCAGAGTTTTCGGGACGTCGATGCCCAGCTCGAAGGCCCGATTCATGATGGGTGAGCCCGGATACGGCGTAAAGATATTGGTCCAGAACTCGGCGCCCGGATAGCGGCGGCAGACGTCCATGATGAGCTTGATCGATTCGCGCCGCTCTTTTTCGCCTTCGCCGGGATATCCAAAAATCATGTTGAAGGACGGGCGAATTCCTGCTTCCGTCAGTTTTTGCGCGGCGTGATGGATGGTGTCCAGTTTTTGGAAAGTCTTGCCCATCAGCTCCATTACCTTGGGCGAGCCGGTGTCGGCGCCTTGCGAGACCTGCGAAAGTCCGGCGCGCTTCAGCAGCTTCAATTCGTCGACGGTAAGGCGGCAGACGAGGTTGGTCGAGGACTGAATGCTCCAGTCAAATTTCACGCCGGTGCGGACGATGCCCTCCGCGATCAGCACCGCGCGCTCGCGATCCACCAGGAAGTTGTCGTCGACAATCCACAAGAGCTTCAGGCCGTAACGCGAGACCAGATCCGTAGTTTCCTGCGCGACCCGCTCCGCCTCGATGGCATTCCATTTCCGTCCGTAGACGCCGTCGTTGGTGCAGTAGCCGCAGTTATAAGGACACGCCAGGCTCGACGTGTACATGCCCCAGCGGCGTCCGCACACGCGCTCATAGGCGTCGAAATTCGCGAGCTCATAGGCCTTCGGCGGCAATTCATTGATGGGTCTGAGCGGCCGGCTGGGATTGAAAGCGAGTCCGCCGTCTTCTTTGTAGCCAACTCCCAGAACGCCTTTGAGCGATTCTCCGGCCGCGATTCGTTCCACCACTTCGAGCAACGCGTCCTCGCCTTGCCCCTTGACGACGATGTCGATGTAAGGCGCGGCAAGCGTCTGGTCGGGAAGCAGAGACGGATGCCAGCCGCCGAGGATCACGGGCTTATCCGGATAGAGCTGCTTGGCGTCGCGCGCGATCTGCACAGTCTCCCGGATCATCGGGCCGGTGACCAGCGAGACCGCTAAACACAGCGCGTCCTTCAGCTCTTCAAGCACGCGCTTACGGAAATTCGGAGTGATCGTGGAATCGATAATGCAGACTTCATACCCCGCGCGCAGCAGCGGCGTGGATACGGCGAGAATTCCCAGAGGCGCGGTGGCCTCCTGGCTCGAGAACGCCGGGAAGAAAAAGACGACCTTCTTAGACTGCATGCTGGGTTCCTTGACGGCGCCTTTTCAAAGTCATGTTCTGGGACGATCCGCTCATCTATTGAGACAAGCCCGCCGGGCATTTGGAACATTTCTGAAGGACCTCTAATCCGTCGTTCTCCGCCGCGTTCCCGTTTGTCTAAATCGTTGAAATGCACCCGAAGGTTGAAACGTGACGCCTGCAATCGAACAGACCCTTCCGCTGGATATGGCGGCTCCCGCCAATTCGCTGCGCGTGATTTATCGAGTGGAACCGTGCGTAGCAGCCCTGGCGCTGATGGTAGTGGCTCCGGCGCTGGTTGTGGTAGCGGCGATCATCGCAGTTCTTGCCCGGCGAACGCCCCTTGTCCGCCATCGGCGCGTGGGATGGCGCGGAGCCGAATTGCCGGTGCTCAAGTTCCGCACGATGTGGGAGCCGAACCAGCCGTGGGCGCCCCTCTTCGCGATTGAAGACGTGTCGAACGCCATTCCGGTTACCAAGAATGGCGAGGACGATCGCATCACCAGCCGCTTCGCCGCGTGGTGCCGGAAGCATTCGATCGATGAGCTGCCG
Organism: Bryobacterales bacterium; assembly: GCA_963731375.1. Lineage (GTDB taxonomy): Bacteria > Acidobacteriota > Terriglobia > Bryobacterales > Bryobacteraceae > Palsa-187. Next base: position 232,353 of record CAVSUW010000008.1, on the reverse strand, counting down.
CAGCTTTATCACGTGGTGCGCGGGGAGATGTCCTTTGTGGGTCCGCGTCCGATAACGCGCGGGGAATTGGATGAACACTATGGTGCATCCGCGGAGGTGGTGCTGTCGCTGCGGCCAGGCCTGACCGGGCTATGGCAACTGATGGGTCGCAGCCGCCTCACGTATTCCAAACGTAAACGATTGGATCTTCGGCTTGTCCGGTGCGCTTCGCCGGGTCTGTATTTCTGGATTCTATTTCGCTCCGTACCGCGAGTACTGCTGGGTCATGACGCACACTGAATGTTCGCCGCCGGTTCCCGTTGATCTAGTCGCTGGCGAGTCCGCAGCGTCTAGAGCGGAGAGCATCGCGTATTGGCTGGCTTTCGGCGCCGCGGCCTCCATTCTATTTTCGATCGCAGTCTCGCAAATCCTGCTGGGCATGGGCATTCTAACGCTCCTGGTCTCACGTAGACGGCTGCGCTTTCCACCGATCCTACTTCCGCTAGTTCTGTTTTTCGCGGCGACAGTAATCGCCGATCTGCTCTCCGGCGATCCGTTGAAAGGCGTGCCTCAAATTCGGAAATTCTTCGTATTCGGCATTGTTTTGGTGATATTCAACACTTTCCAGAGCATTTCGCAGATTCGAAATCTGGTGCTGGCATGGGCCGGTATCGCCACTCTTTCCGCCGGTCTTGCGGTCATCCAATTCGCCCGGCGCTTTCACGACGCGATTCAACTTCACGCCTCTGTCTACGACTACGTTCTCGATGGTCGCATCACCGGATTCGCCAGCCACTGGATGACCTACGGAGGCGAGCAGATGATTGTTCTGCTGTTGCTCCTCGCCCTGCTGCTCTTTGGCCCGGGTGGCCGGTGGAAGATTTTCGGTTGGGTGTCGGCAGGATTATTTGGACCGCGATCGTGCTCGGTCTCACGCGCAGCATCTTTCTCGCGGCGGTTCCGGCGGGCGTTCTGGTTCTGGCGTGGAATTTCAAACGATGGCTGGTATACGCCGCGCCGGTAGCTGGCGCTGGCGATGTTCCTGGCGGCTCCGCCGCACATTCAGGACCGCGTGTTTTCGGTTTTCCGGCCGCATGGCGACGTGGATTCAAACTCCCGCCGGGCGATCATGGCGCGCACCGGATTGCGAATGATTGCAGCGCACCCGGTCTTCGGAATCGGACCGGAGCAAATCCAGCCGCAGTTCCTCGCCTATCTCCCGCCAGACGTTCCTCAGCCGCTTCCGAAGGGCTGGTACGGGCATTTGCACAACGTGTATCTGCAATACGCAGCCGAGCGGGGGATTCCGGCGCTGGCGTGCATGCTGTGGATCATCGGGAAAATGGCCCGCGATTTCCGTGAGGCTCTCAAGATGCCTGCGCGGCCGGACGCGCGTTTCATCTGGCTGGGGGCATTGGCGGTGATCGCCGCGGTTCTCGCCGAAGGTTTCTTCGAATACAACCTCGGAGACAGTGAAGTGCTGACGATGTTTCTGGCGACGATGACGTGCGGATACGTCGCGATCGGTTGCCGGGAATGAAAGTCGCCCTGGTCCATTACTGGCTGCTGGGATCGCGCGGCGGCGAAAAAGTGCTCGAAGCGATCTGCCGCATTTTCCCGGATGCCGATATTTTCACGCTGTTCTACGATCCGGAGTCGGTGCCGGCGCTGATCCGGTCGAAGAACGTCCAGGCGTCGTTCCTGAATCCCTGCAAGAAATTCTACCGGTCGCTGCTGCCGCTGATGCCGATGGCGCTCGAGCAATTCGACCTGCGGTCTTACGATCTGGTGATCAGCAGCGAATCGGGACCGGCGAAGGGAGTGCTGACATCCTCCACCACCCGCCACCTTTGCTATTGCCATACGCCCATGCGTTACTTGTGGGAGCTGTATCCGGCCTACCGCACCGAATTTCATCAAAGCCTGGCGGCGCGTGCGCTGCTGGCTCCCATTACGAATTACTTGCGTACGTGGGATTACTCCACCGCTGCCCGCGTGGATGCATTCATGGCGAACAGCCGCAACGTCAAGCGCCGGATCTGGAAGACCTACCGGCGCAAGTCGCGCGTGGTTTATCCGCCCGTCGCCGTTGACTCATTTCACCATTCGAGCACCAGCGATTACTTCTTGATGGTCTCCGAAATGGTGGCCTACAAACGCCTCAATTACGCGGTCCGGACCTTCGCGCGGAATGGACGCAGACTCAAGATCGTGGGAGACGGGCCGGAATACCCGCGCCTGCGAAAACTCGCCGCGAAAAACATTGAGTTCTGCGGCCGCGTGCCGGACCACGAGCTGAAAGAGATGTACGCCAAATCCACCGCGTTTTTGATGCCCGGAGAAGAGGATTTCGGGATGACCATGGTCGAATCGCTGGCGAGCGGCAAACCAGTGATCGCGCTGGGCTGCGGCGGCGCGCTGGATATCGTGGGAAACGGTTGTGGCGTCCTCTACGCGGAGCCCAACGAAGCGTGTCTGGAGGATGCTCTGCGCGCCTTCGATCGGGTAGAAAATCTGATCCATCCCGCGCAGCTCAAAATGCATGCCGCCGAGTTTTCCGAAGCCGTGTTTGAACGCCGTTTCCGGGCGGTTGTGAACCGGAGCCGGGCGGACGATCCCCCGGAAAATGTTCCCATCACCTCGATTGCGGCTCTGAGGGAAGGCGGCCTCGGAGATACATCATGCAGCCCGGCGCGGCTGGCAGTTGCCCTTCGGGGAACCCGCCGAATGACATTTACAAAGTGTTTACAATTCCTTTGCAGCCCATGCCTAAAGTGCGTGCCTAAATGTTTACATGGGCGTTTACGAAGTCATTCAAGGTTCAGGATGCGGTCCGGCCGAAGCGGTGGCGGACAAACCAGTGCACAGTTGGGATCTCCGCGCGGCCGTTTGCGCCGTGGGGTCCCGCAACATCGGCGCCCACAGCGACGAAGCTCTGGTTTTTCTGCTGCTCAGCGCTGTGGATCAGCCGACTGTCGACGATCTGTTCAACGAGCTGTTTCGCCGCTATCAAGTGCGGGTCACGCGGTGGTGTTATCGGGTCACCCGAGATCAGGAGTCGGTTGCCGACCTGGTGCAAGAGGTATTTTTGCGCGCCTTCAGGCGGCTCAGCACGTACCGTGGAAATTCCCGGTTTTCGACCTGGCTGTACGCGATTACGCGGAACCACTGCCTCAACTCGTTGAAGAAACGTCAGACCGAACCGGTTGCAGCCGGCGAGATGATGCCGGACGATTTTCCGGGCGCGCACGGGCGCGAAGTTCATCTGGCAATGGAGCGAGATCAGTCCTTCCGGAATATGTGGAGCCTGATACAGGCAACCCTCACACCGAAGGAAGTGCGCGTGATGGCGCTGCATTACGGTCATGGGCTGCCCTTTGCGCTGATCACCCGCCAGATGATGCTAACGAACCCCAGCGGAGCCAAAGCTTACATCGTGAACGCGCGAAGAAAGCTGAAAGCGGTCTTGCGCAGCGGTGAAGTCAGAACAGGAGCAGTGTCTTACGGGAGCAGCTCAGCAAGCCGGGCTTGCGCAGCTTCCTGAGCCGGAATCGGCATCGCCGCCCCGGCGCGGGATGCTGTTCGACACGCTGACTGTCAGCGCTTTCACTACGCTCGCCAAGTTCATGGGGGCCGCCAAGGCGGTCGTGCTGGCGCGCGTCTTCGGGTCGGGCGCGGCACTCGACAGCTACCTGCTCGCGTTCCTGTTGCCGTCTTTCCTGGCCGATGTCTTTTGCGGATCGTTGGTTCCCGTATTAATTCCTAAGCTCATCGAATTCGAATGTTGGGATGGCCGCGCGAAGGCGGTGGATTTATATGGACACGTCCTGCGGCGAGCCGTCTGGCTTTCGTGCAGCGCGGCTGCGGTGCTGGCTGCGGGAGCCGCTCTCGTGGCGATGCTGGGCGCGGGAAGCGCCGGCCTCAACCTGCCGTTGCTCGGCCTCTTGACGCTGCTGATGACGCCGATTCTCCCGCTGTCGGCGGTGGCGAATGTCTGGCGCGCGGTGCTGAACTCGCAGCGCCGTTTTGTGGTCCCGGCTCTCACCGTCACGCTGACGCCCGCCATAATTATTCTGTGCATCCTGCTCGCCGGAAAAAGCAGTGGCGTGTGGATTCTGGCGGCGGGCACCAGCCTGGCTTCTCTGGCGGAGGTCGTGGTTCTCGGCATGGGGCTTCGCAGCGCGGGATTTCCGATTCTGCCTCCACTTCTGCCACCCCGGCGGCAACGCGATTGGTCCCTTCCCGATCTTCGGAACGAGTACGGCTTTCTCGCTGTGGCCACTGCGATGAGTGCGGGTACCGCGTTTATAGGACAGTCGATGGCAGCCGCCCTGGGAGCGGGAAGTGTCTCGATCCTTAACTACGGGACGCGTCTGGCCGGCGTGCTGATGGCGATCGGCCCGGCGGCGCTCAGCGTCACGATTCTTCCGGGATTTTCCCACATGGTCGCTGCGCGGGATTGGGAGCGGCTGAAACAATCGCTATCGGCGGATTCTTTCGGTGTCAGTAGTGGTGGCAGCCTCGGCTGCAGCCGTTCTGATCGTGTTTTCAATCCCCATCGTGCGTCTCACTTTGCAGCGGGGCGCTTTCACCGCCGCGGATACCCGGGTAGTGGCATCCGTGCAAGCTTACTCGCTGCTTCAGTTGCCGTTCATTGTCGGAATCACAATTCTGATGCGGATACTTTCAGCGCTGAAGGCAAATCGAACGCTGCTCCCGTTTTCAAGCGCGGCAATTGTGCTGAATACCGGCCTGAACTATGCCCTGATGACTCGCTACGGCGTTGCGGGAATTGCGCTGGCCACTTCATTAGCGCAAGCCCTTTTGTTTGTGGCGCTCGCGACTCTAGTGTTCCGCCGCGGCCCGCGCAGCTTTCTAAAGAGATTGTGATCCAGAGGCCGCTCATCGTCCGTGAAAATGATCCGATCGTCGAGGCCGGTCACTACGATCCATTGCAATCGGCCACCCCTCTTCCGCTCCACGCCGAGTACTTTCCGATGGGGTTCCCGCTGCGCATCGCGAGCAATTCAGAACGAGTGCATCTGACGGCAGCCAATATATGGTCGCGGTATCCGCGCCTTTCAAGCGAGCTCGCCGTCCGCCTGAACATCGCGGTCAGTGCCAGCGATGGGGCGCTTCCTCCTCCGAGCCCTTCATTCCGCGGACGCGACCATTTGTTTTCCATCGTGGCCGATCGTGATAATTTCGCCACCGCCGACCTTCGGACTGGGGCCGGATTTGCCTGTTTCACGGACAATATCTCCAACGACTACCTGCGCTACCAATTCCTCGAGCCGCTCGCATATGTGCTGATCGCCGCGAGATATCTGACCTTTATCCACTCTTCCTGCGTCGCTCTCCGCGGGCGCGGCGTGGTTCTTTGCGGCGACTCCGGAGCGGGAAAGACATGTCTGGCTTTCGCTTGCGCGCGTAAAGGCTGGACTTTTATTTCCGGTGACGCAACCGCGATCGTGCGGGGCCGCGACGATTACCGGCTGGTTGGGAGGCCGTTCGAGATCCGTTTCCGGGAAACCGCGCGGCGCCTGTTTCCCGAGCTCGAACAATGCCCGCGAGCAATCCGGCCGAACGGTAAAGACGACATCGAGATCGATCCACGCGATCTGCGGTTAAAGTGCGCTCTTGAAGGCACAGCCAGCCAAATCGTTTTCCTGGAACGTTCCCATTCCCCGATCCCCGCCGTAGTCGAAACGTTCCCGAGCAACGAGGCGCTGCGGCTTCTCGAACAGGCAATCTGCTTTGGAGACGAGTCGAGCCGCAGTGAGCAACTGCGATCCCTCGTGGCGCTCTTAGCGCTGCCCACGCATCGCCTGCGCTACTACGATCTGGATTCCGCCGAGCGCGCTCTGCGATCGCTGGTCGGCGGGCGTTGAATGTCCACTCCGTTATTTACTGTCCTGCGCAGCCTCAGCCTCGGCCAAGATCGCAGGAGTGATCTTCGCAGCATCCCTGACGGGGAGTGGCGAAGGCTGCTCGAACTGACGGATCGTTCGCAACTCACGCTTCCCTTGGCGGTCCGTTGCCGGGGCGAACTTCCGGAGTGGGTTCAGGAGCGGCTTGCTGGAAACCTGCAGAATAACGCGATCCGGTATGATCGCACGCTCGACGCATACCAGGAGGTGGCTCGCGCCCTTACGTCGAAGGACGTCGATTTCATGGTTCTCAAGGGGTTCTCACAATGGCCCCACTACTGCGACGATCTGCGGCATCGCCCGCAATACGATCTGGACCTGTATTGTCCGCCGGACGCGATCGAGCCGGCGTTGGAGGCCATCCAGGCTCTGGGCTATGCGCCATTCGGCCGCAAGGCAAGAACTGCAACCGATCACTTGCCGCCGCTGATCCGCATGACCGGATGGCATGGCAGCGGTGACTATTACGATACCGAAATGCCGCTGACCATCGAACTCCATTTTCGTTTCTGGGACGAGAAGAACGAGCGTTTTGGCGTCGATAGCGCGGACGGTTTTTGGGAGCGGCGAGTGAGGCGCGAGATCCGGGGTCTTTCCGTGCCCACGCTCAACGAATACGACGGACTTTCGTATACGACATGGCATCTGGTCCGGCACCTGGTCCGCGGTGATGTTCGCGCGTATCACGTTTATGAGCTGGCCCGCTTCTTACAGAGCACGGCGGATGACCATCTTTTCTGGCAGGATTGGCGGGAGCGGAAATCCTCGGCGTTGGTAGAGGCGATCGCATTCCGGCTGGCAGTCGACTGGTTTGAACTGCCCCGCGCATCCCATCGTTCAGGAGTTGTGCCAGGCACTACCGGCGTCCGTCAAGCGCTGGTTCGATTTGTTCGCGTTCTCACCGCTGAAAGCCTTGGAGCAACCCAACAAAGACGAACTGTTCCTCCATTGGTGCCTGGTAAAAGGATGGCCGGCGCGCCTCCAGATTGCTAAACAACGCCTCCTGCCCGTTCGTTTTAATCCGGTGATTGTGGATGCGCACGTGCCTGCGCCGGATTGGCGGCTGCGGCTCAAACGGCGCGTGTTCGGAACCTGGTTTATGGCGCGGAGGGCCTTTCATCATGTGCGGACGCTCGCGCCGGTGATGTGGAATGGCGTGCGCTGGCGGCGGGCTCTCGCCAAGTAGCCGCTTGGGAAATCTCGGCGCATACTTCGGAACGGAAGCGCTCGACTCTAAAGCGCGTCTCCCACTCGCGCCGTCCGTTCGACGCGAGCCGGCTTCGTAGTTCCGGATTTGCGGCCAGCGTGCGAATCAGATTGGCGAGTTCCGCGGCTGAGGGCGACGTCGTGAGCAATCCGCTATATCCGTCGCGAATGAGTTCCGGAATTCCTCCCGAAGGATACGCCACGACACAGGTTCCGGCGGACAGCGCTTCCAGGATGACGCGCGGGCTCGCGTCATGGCCGGCTGAAGGCACCACCAGAATATCGAGATCGTGCAGCGCTTGCGATACGTTGTCGGTCCATCCGCGGAATTCCACGCCGACGGCCGCGCCTGCGCTGCGAACGGTTTGCTCATAGGTGGCATCGGAGAATAAGGCCGCGCCGGTTATGGAGAACTGCACGTTCTTTCGATCCGGCATCGCAGCGGCGGCGCGTAGAAAATCCAGATGGCCTTTTTCCGGAGCGATACGCCCCAAGATTCCGACTCGAACCGGACCCGCGGTAGCGCTACGCGGACGGAAGCCATGATCGGAAACGCCGTTGTAGACCACTCGAACGGAATCGGCTCCGACCAGTTTTCTAAGCGACTGAGCTGTGAATTCCGAACACGTCAGCACGCGGGTATTGGGACCGCGCAGAACCCAACCGGCGATGGTTCTGGCGTATTGCTTGTCCAGAAGACTGTGGGAGTGAAACAAGACCGGAGTCGCTGAGTCCGGACACTGCGGGCAGGATTCGCGGTCCGTTTACATAGATGAGATCCGCCGGGCGTTCCCGCAAAACGCGACGCAGCATGGCCGCACTCCGCGCCATATCGACGCCAAATCGCAAAATGTCGGAAGCGGTCTTGGAGCCGTTGGAGTATCGGGTGAGTGGAAGACTTTGTACCGCGAAACCGCGCTCGCGCGCGAAGTCGAGCAGCGGCCCGGTACCGGGAGCCATGACCTCCGCTTGCCAGCCTCGGCTGCTCACCTCCTCCAACACATCTCGCAAGCAGAGCTGCGCGCCGCCGAAATCGCTGAACTGGTCGAGGAAGACGATTCTCACGCATCCTCCCGAGTCAGACGCGCCGCCGTGCCGAGCACCCAGAAATATACCGGCAGCACGCGCCAGTAGGTGATCAGATCGCCGGACATCATTTGGACCATTTCGCCGCACCAGAAACAGAAGATCCACTCGCCGAAGAACTGCGCCTGGGGCCGCGAAGAGCGCCGGGCCATCCAGGCGGTGCGCAGGATCACGACATTGAGGGCGATGAACGCCGCCAGGCCGACGACGCCGGTCTCGACCAAAAGTCCCAGATACGTGTTGTCGGCGATCACCGTGCTCCCGACGAACGTCGAGTAAGGCAACGTCTTGTAACCCACGCCGAATGCTAGATACCACGGCGAGTGCGCCAGGAAGTCATAGAGAACCTGCCAGTGGCCCAAGCGTCCGGAGAGCACCTGGTCGGGCGACTGATCGAAAAAACTAAACGAGCCTAAGAGTCGGCCCCAGTAATTGGCGGACAACTTGGGCGCGGCCACTTGAATCGCGCCTCCTGCAGCGGCCAGTGCTGCCAGCAACACGATGAGTGACCGGCGAACGCGTCCTGCATACATGCAAGCCAATACGGCGGCAGCCACAACCACGTTCAAGACCGAGGCGCGAGAGTAGGAAAACAGCAGGGCCGCTGCGAGTATCAATCCTCCGGCCTGCAACGCGGCGCGCGACAAGCGGAGTCTCCTCGCGCCGCTTGAATAAGCACACCATGATCATGACCAGGAAGAAAGCGCAGAAGTTTCCGAGGGTGCTGGCTTCGTAGAACAATCCCTGGGCGCGCCGGAAGACGCCTTCCTCCAGATATACGAATTGATCGCCATAGCCCGCGGGGGCGGGGAACTGGAAGTAAAAGTCGGCGCAGGCGAAGAGGGCTCCGACGACCGCCAGTCCAAAAAGAAATTTAGTGATGCGGAAAGGGTTCCAGCCATCGCTGCGGGGGCCGGCGTACGCGTAGAGAAAAACGAAAATGCTGATGGCGAATAGAATCACTCGCGCCAAGCTTCCCAGGGCGATTTGCCAGCCCGAAAAAATCGCCGCGAACGCCAGGGATTCCAGAAGGACGCCGCAGAAGATCGCCAGCGCGAGCGTGAGCGGATGGCTCCAGGAACCCCATTCCCGTTTCCACACCAGGGCGGCCACAGCTCCCAGCATCGCGAACAGTGGAGCAACGTGAACTCCGGAGTTGCCGAGCGGAAGCGGCAACGGCGGCAACAGCAGCAGGCAAAAGAAAAACGCCACCAGCCAACGGGAGGGGCGCAGGATGATCCAGTAAAATACCGCAGCCAAAAACAAGGGGATCACCAGCAGCAGTTTGCCGGTGGTGCTGGGCATCAGCGCGACCGCGGCCGACCACACTCCCAGCAGCGATCGCGAAGAGGCCCGCCGCGTTGGGACGGCGGAGTTCGAAGCCTCGCGAGGTCACCGCAGTACGTCCGAGTGCCGGCTAAAGACCGGTTCGCGGAGGGTATCGCGGGTACGGTCATACGCGAAGCGAATTGCAACGTATCCGATGGACGCCGTCAGCGAGAGCACAAAAGCAACCGCCAGATTTAACGGCGGGTTCGGGAAACTGGGCCGCCGCGGAACAATTCCAGGATCGAGAATCTTGAGCCGGACTCCGCGTGCGGCGGATGAGGACTTCACATCGCTGTACTTGACGTTTTCTGCATCTTCGTCGGCTCGCGCCGATTTCAATTCCGCATCCAGCGCGTCGCGTTTCCGCCTTAAGTCTTCGAGTAAGTCGCCCTTGGCCTTTAAGGCTTCCAGCAACTGGCGATCCTGGTTTTCCAGATCCTGAATCTTGGTGCGCGTGGCCGTGATTTCGAACTGAGTCCAGCCGGACTGCCGTTCGCCGGCCTCAGTGGGTTGAGGCGCTTGCTGCTGACCGAGGTAATTCGCGAGTTCGGCTCGCGTCCTCGCCAATTCCTTTCCCACTTCCAGTTTCAACTCCCCCGTGAGGAGCACTTCTTTGTCCAGCGCCTCGACTGGTGTTGACCTGATGAATTGATCCTTGGCTTTTTCCGCGGCCTCGCGCCGGGTCTTGGCCGCTTCGAAAATGTTCCGCGGTTCCTTCGACAATTCCTCATCGGTTTGCCGATCGAGCGAATCATGCAAGGCGACTGTGCGCTCTGCAATATATTGCGCCAGCGCCTGCGCACTCTTGGCATCGCTCACGGTGGCGCTGATATCGAGGATGGTCGTGCTGGCGGGTTTGGAAACTTCGAGAATCCGCCGCTTGAGTGTTTCGGTGCTGACTCCGGGATACCTTTGGCGGATGCGCAGGTCATCCAGCGCGTGCTCAAAGAGCGTGTCGCTGGACGCCATACGCTCATACGTCTTGAGCGACTCCAGATAGACCGTGCTCACGGCCGTGGCCGATCGCGGATCGTTACCCCCCGGCGGTTCGATGAGAATGCTGGCCGTCGCTGTATAACGCGCGGGCAGGAGCAGACTGACGACTCCGGCCACGACGAGCGCGCTCACGCAGGCAATCGCCACCAGCGTCCGGCTGCGCCACAGATAGCCCGCGAATTCCAGTCCTTCCGCCGCGTTCCGCATTTAGCTCGATGGACGCACTCCCTAAAAGTTTTGACAGCGCGGCGAGGCCGGGAGAACACGGCCGATTACGGTTCGGCACACTCCGGGTGACAATCCTGGAGAACGGCAACCGGCAGCAGAGGAAGGACATAAGCCAGGATTTTTTGCAGGCTTTCCTCGACGGTTTCGCGATCGGTCCGGCATTCGATTTGCGGGTGATGAGGCGGCTCGTAGGGGAGATCCACGCCGGGAACATCTCGAAGGTCGCCCGCGCGGGCTCGCTGATAGAGGCCTTTTCTGTCTCTGGCCGAGCAAACGTTGACGGGTGCGTTCACATAGACTTCGACGAAATTCGGAATTAAATCACGGACCCTGGCACGCGCCTGCCGGAAGGGAGACATCGCGGAAACCACAACGATCAAGCCCTGACCCGCGAGCATGTGGGCGAACTGGCCTATTCTGCGAACGTTTTCGTCGCGATCCGCCGGCGAGAAACCGAGGTCACTGCTCAAGTCGCGGCGGACTTCGTCGCCATCGAGCTGGTCGACGCGGTACCCCTGAGCGCGAAGATGTGCGCAAAGCGCTCTTCCTAAAGTCGTCTTCCCGGCGGCGCTCAGTCCCGTGAGCCAGATGACTTGTCCGTAAGTGGATTCCGCGCTCACAGCTCTTCTGTCAGGTTTGACAGCCGAAACGTTCCATCCGGAACGGGGTTTGTGTCGAATAGGAAGAGTGGTGTCTCAAGCCAACGCCGTAGTGCCGGAAGTGACGAATTCGTTGCCGAGTTTCTTCATTGCAGGCGCCCCCAAGACCGGGACGACATCTCTGCACCACTATCTGAATCAGCATCCTGAAATCTACATGAGCCCGGTCAAGGAGCCGTGCTACTTCGCTTCCGAAGTCCGCCTGCAGCATTTCAGCCGGGAGTTTGAATCCCACGCCAAAAGCAGCAATCGGCGGCTGAGCAAATATCTCGAAGGGCCCATGGTGGGAGTCGATCCCGGAGGAATCGTTTCCAACTGGGAGGACTACCTCAAGCTATTCAAGAACGTTGCCGGCGAGAAAGCCATCGGTGAAGCAAGCGTGTGCTATCTGTGGTCGCCCACGGCGGCAAGTAATATCCGTTCACGCATTCCCGAAGCTAAGATTCTGATGATCCTGCGGGATCCGGCCGAGCGGGCATTTTCGCAATATATGCAGTATGCGGCGAACGGGCTGGTGAGGCGCTCATTTCGAGAACAAGTCGAATCCAGCGCGCAGAACACTCGCCATGAATTTAATCCGCTGTATCCATTTCTGGAGTACGGCCAATACTACACACAAGTGAAAACGTATCTGGATTTGTTCCCGCGCGCCGACGTTCGGATTTACTTGTACGAAGAAGCGTGGAGCGATCCGGGGCAGTTTCTCAAGTCGATATTCGAGTTTCTCGATGTCGATTCGGACTTCAGAGCGGACGTGTCGCGGCGGAGTCTGCAGGCGCGAACGCCAAGGGCGCTCACCGGCCAATACCTGCTGCGGAAATCCGGCATCACGCCGCGATTAAAGACCCTGCTTCCGAAGACGGTTCGCGAGGGCGTCCGCAGGACTCTATTCAAATCCAATGGCTCGCCGCGGATGGACGCGCTTGATCGACGGTATCTGTGCGACTACTACCGCGCCGACGTCGAGAAATTATCCTTCGCTGCTTGACCGCGACCTGGGAGCGTGGCTTAAATAGCATCGAGGCGCTAGAAGCTGACTCCCACCAGCACGGTGGCCTGATTGCGGTTGGAATGCAGACCGCCAAGCGGGCTGGAGAAATTCTGGAACGCCCATCCGTTGTAGCGGATCTCCGGGGCGACACGGAACAAGCCCAAATGCAGAGAAACTCCCGCGCCCAATACGATCCCATAGTTATTGCGGTGGTTGAGTTCGAGGACATCGTTCACCGACAGGTGGCTGAGAGCAACACCTCCTTCGACGTAGGGCTGGACGGGGCCGCCGAATAGCGCTTTTCGCGCGAGCAGGGGAAACTCCCACACGCCGGTGGACACTGGTTGCGCAAACGCAACCTTGCCTCGCCACTGGGCCGTATTCATAACTCCGATAGAGCGCGTCTAACTCGACGGAGAACCCCGAAGGCAGTCGAAATTCAGCGAAGGGGCCGATAGTGTAGCGGTGTGTGCTTTGGAAATAATCGATAGCGCCGCCGGGCGTGGTCGACAGCGCATCGGTCAAGGGCACGCCCGCTTTGAGGCCGAAGCCGAAGGGCGACTGGGCCAGTGCTGCTGCAGTCGGCCACTAGAAATAATAGGAGTTTCTTGCTCACTCTATTCAGTCTAGATCTCGCGCCGCGCCGACGACGCTTAGAATCCGATTCCAAGCATCACCGCCGCCACATTGCGATTCGATTGGAGCAAGGTGCCGGGGCTGTCAAAGTGCCGCGAGGTCCATCCGGTGTAGCGAACTTCCGGAGTGAAGTGCACCGGCCCAGCCTTAATGTCGAGACCGCCGCCCACCACCAGGCCCCAGGTATTTCGATCGTCCAACTCTCTTACGTCGCGAACGCTGAGATGGCTGAAGGACGCGCCGGCCTCGAGATAAGGTTTGACGGGGCCGGGAAGAAATTTGTATTTGACCACCAGCGGAAATTGCCAGTCGTGTGAGTTTTGATCCAGCGTGGGAGCAGGCACCACTTGGCGGTACTCATAGGTCTGGTAAAGTGCGTCGAGTTCGATGCCGAATCCGGCCGGGAGACGCAGTTCCACGTACGGTCCCACGGTGTAGCGATGGGTGTCGGCGATGTAGTCGACGGGATTGGTGGACCTGACGACAAATGCGTCGTTCAACGGCACGCCGCCCTTCACTCCAATGCCGATCGGCGAAGATTCTTCAGCGAAACTGGAACCTGCAAAACACGTCGCGAGAAGACAACTTAAAGTCAGATAGCGCATACAATATCACCCCTGCCAGTTTGATCATCCGGCGGGTGAATTGTTTCAAGCTATAACGAAAACGAGTTAACTTTGGTCGCGCGCCGCCTGGGTGGCTAGTTCGTCGCAGCGGTTGTTGTCCTCATGATTGGCATGGCCCTTGGTCCAGGTCCATTTGATGTCATGGCCGGCGGTGGCCTCTTCCAGTTCCATCCACAAATCCTGATTCACCACCGGCTTCTTCGCGGCGGTCTTCCAGCCGTTGCGCTTCCAGCCGTGGATCCAGGTGGTGATGCCGTTCTTCAGATATTCGGAATCGGTGATCACTTCGACTTTGCAGTGCTCCTTGAGCGAGCGCAAGCCTTCGATCGCGGCGGTGAGCTCCATGCGATTGTTGGTGGTGTGCGGGACCGATCCAGACATCTCGCGCGTATGATTCCCGAATCGCAAAACATACGCCCACCCGCCGGGGCCGGGATTGCCCAGGCAGGCGCCATCCGTAATTAAGTGCACCTGTTTCATGTTCCTCTATCATAGGAGCAGTGAACGATCCCGAAAACAAATCGTCACCATTCCGGGACCGGTGAAGGCTGCGAGTAAGCCTCCGATCATGATCCCGGTGACCGCCGAGGATGTGGAGCGCGAGCGGCGCCGCAGACTGCTGAAGTGGCTGGCGGCGGCACTGGTGGTGATTCTGGCGGGCTGGATCGTCTATAAGCGCATCAACGACCCGCGCGATGCCCGCGAAGCCTTCGACGCCGGGATGCGCCTGGTGAAAGCCACCCGCTATGACCAGGCGATTCTCAATTTCAATCGCGACAGTGGACTTGCAGCCGAATTTCGCGGAAGCCTATCGCATGCGCGGCCGTGCCTATGTGGAGGAGTCGAATCCGGACCAGGCGATCCGCGATTTCACGCGGCTGACCGAACTGCTGCCCGCAGACACGCTGGCGCTGGTGGAACGCGGATTCGCGCGCCTGGACAAAAAGGATTACGCCGACGCGATTGCCGACGCCGACCGCGCCATCGCGCTGGATCCGAAACTGGCGCGCGCCTACAACCTGCGCGGCACAGCCAGAAGGGCGGCGGGAGACCCGCGCAAGGCAATCGAGGACTTCAGCAAGGCAGTGGAGCTCGAACCCAACCTGGACAATTATTTCCAAAGGGCCTCCACCTATCAGCGGATCGGCGATCACGCGAGGGCGATCGCGGACTTCAACAAAGCGCTCGAAGAAGATCCGCAGCAGCCTCACATCTACTACGCGCGCGCGGCGTCCAGAGCCGCGGTGGGCGATGCCGCGGGCGCCAAGGCGGATATCGCCATAGGCCAAAAGATTGACAACTTCTAGAGTCGCGAATCGCGGCTTTTGTGCTGCCGGCGCTCCTGCTGACGGGCGCGGATCAAGCGTGGAAGAACAAGCAGTATCCGGAATGGACCGAGGATGACGCCAAGGAAGTAATGACCAATTCTCCGTGGGCGAAGGCAGTGGTTGTGACTCCGATCAAACCCAGTGGTCAGGCAGGGCAGCCAGGGAGCCATCGAGGACGGATTGCAATTGGGGGGCTTGGAATTGGCCGCTCGGGACGGCGCGCGGCTGACGATGAAGGCAAGGCAGCGACTCCCGACCAGCCGGCTACGCTGACGCTTCGCTGGGAGAGCGCTCAGCCGATGCGCGAAGCGGAGCTCAAGGCTCGCGACACCGGTGCTCCCGACGTGGCCGACGATTTCTACGCCATTGCCGTTTACGGGATTCCGCGTGGCGCGGTCACCGACGATTCGAAAGAACGCCAGGACGAGCTGAAAAAATTGGCGGTGCTAAAGCGTGAGGGGAAGAAAGATCTCAAACCCACCAGAGTGGACATCCTGTTGCGGGAGAGCGGGCCATTGGTCGTGTATTTGTTTTCTAAGTCGGCTGAGATCAACTGGCGGGATCACGGGATTACATTTGAGGCGCAAATTTCCAGGCTGAAGTTCTCCCAGGCGTTTAGCACCGACGACATGACGTTCCACGGCAAGCTGGAGCTTTAATCCGCCAGGGCAGCGCGCGGAGCCCGCTTGGTTTCTTCCTTCCACAAGCGGATCCCGCCGATGAACGCATTTCGGTTGTCGCCCAACTCGGCGCCCGCCGGGAGAGCCTTGAGGTTCTTGGAATTTCCTCCGCCGAGCACCACGTAGTCGGCCTCCAGCGCGTCTTTGAGGCGCGTCACGACATCGGCCACGTAGCGCCGCCATTTCTTTTTTCCCAGACGTTTTAGAGCGCGGTCGCCAACATAGTCCTCGTAGGTCTTCCCGTTCTTGTAGGGAAGGTGAGCCAACTCCATGGGCTCGAGAATTCCGTCGACGATCATGGCCGATCCCAAGCCCGGCGCCGAAGCCCAGAAAAAGCATGCGGCCGCTTCTTGTAGCTTCCGAGCGCCTGCATGGCGGCGTCGTTGATCACTTTAACCGGACGTCCGAAGGCCTTCGCGAAATTAAATCTCACCCAGCCGCCGCCGAGGTTGTGAGGCTCGTGGACCGGACGCCCGTGGATCACGATTCCCGGATAGCCGATCGAAATGACGTCATACTTCCAGTCCTTGACCAGACGCTTCACGTCGCGCACCATGCGGGCGGCGGTCATCGCGGGGCCGGAGACAATCCTGCGCTCCTCGCGCTGTCCGCTGAGGCGCGCCTTGACGTGCGTTCCTCCAACGTCGATCACCAGGATCTGGGGCTTGGATTTTGTCATACCTGCAACTCATACCTGTAACACATCGCCCTCGCGCGCCACGATCTGATACAGCACCGGATTGACGAAGAATCCGAGCAGCAGCCGCGAGATCAGTCCGGCCACTACCACGATGGCGAACGGCTTCTGGGTATCGCTTCCCACGCCGGTGGCCATCGCGGCGGGCAGCAATCCCAGGCACGCCACCAGCGCCGTCATCATAATGGGCCGCAAGCGCAGCAGCGAAGCTTCGAGCGTGGCGTCCTGGATGCTGCGGCCTTCGTTGCGAAGCTTGTTGATGTAACTCACCAAGAATCACCGCGGTTTCGCACCGACACGCCCATCAGCGCCAGCAATCCCAGCACGCTCGATACGCTGAAGGGCGTGTGCGTGAGCTTCAGCGCCACCAGCGCGCCCACCGGTTCCGTGAGCACCACGCCGAGCGCGATGGTCACCGGGAATTTGAAATTGCCGTAGAGCGCAAACAGGATCATGAAAATCAACAGCACCGCCAGCGGGCCGATGATGATGAACTGCGATTTCGCTTCGAGCAGTTCGCTGTATTCGCCGCCCCAGTCGAGATGGTAGCCCTCCGGCAGGTGGACTGCCTTGGTCACGGCGGCCTGACCGGCGTTGATGACGCCTTCGAGGTCTCGCCCCACCACCGAGAATTGGATTCCGATGTAGCGCGAGTTGTTCTCGCGATAGATAAAGGATGCGCCGCTGGTCTCGTTGATGGTGGCGAGCTCGGACAGCGGAATCTGCTGGCCTGCCGGCGCCGGCACCAGCAGGTTGCCGATCTCGCGGGCGCCCGAGCGGAACTGCGGCTCCGCGCGCACCACCAGGTCGAAGAGCTTTTCGCCCTGGATGACTTGAGTGGCGGTCTGGCCGCCGATGGCCGCCTCCACCACCGTTCCCACGTCGTCGACATTGATGCCGTAGCGCGCGATCTTGGCGCGGTCGGGCGTGATCGTCAGGCTGGGCTGGCCGAGTTCGCGCACGACGGTGAGCTCGCTGAAGCCGGGAGTACGATCCAGCACGCGCCGGATCTCGACGGCTTTGCTCTCCAGCACATCGAGGTCGGGACCGAAAATCTTGACGGCCAGCGCGCTCTTGAGCCCGGTGAGGGCTTCGTCCACGGCGTCTTCGGCCGGCTGCGTGTAGTTGAAGATCACGCCGGGAAAGGCCGCGAATTTCTTCTCCAGGTCCGCGATGAGATCCGCTTTGGTGTGAATGGAACTCTGCTGCCAGGTCTTGTCGGTGTAAGGCCGCAGTCCGACATAGAACTCGCAGTTGAAGAAGCCGGTGGGATCGGTGCCGTCGTCCGGCCGCCCGAGTTCCGATCCGACCAGCGTGACCTGCGGATAGGTCTTGAGAATGTCGCGGATCTTGGGAGCGAACTTGTCCGGCTTCCTCGAAAGAGATGGTGTAGGGCATGGTGGCGCGCACCCACAGCGCTCCTTCGTCGAGGTGCGGCAGGAACTCGACGCCGATCTGCGGAATCAGCAGCAGAGACGCGCCGAAAATCAGCAGTCGCGGCGATGAGCGTGAGCGCCGGAAAGCGCAGGCAGCCTCCGAGCAGCGTGCCGTATACGTTGCGAATCCAGTCGAAAACGCGGATTGCGTTTGTCTTTGACGCCTTTCAAAAACGATGGCTGCGAGCACCGGCACCAGCGTAAGCGTGAGAATCAGGGACCCGATCAAGGCAAACGCCATGGTGTTGGCCATGGGACGGAAGAGCAGTCCGGCCGGGCCGGTGAGCGCGTAAATGGGAAGGTAACCGGCGATGATCACGGCGACGGAATAGAAAATGGGGCGATCCACATCGCGCGCCGCGGCCAGGATGACTTCCTTGATGTCGAAAGTCTGGCCGTGCCGCGCGCCCAGTTCGCGGTAGATGTTTTCCACCATGACGATGGTGCCGTCGACGATGATGCCGAAATCGATGGCTCCGATCGAGAGCAGATTGGCGGCGTCGCCGCGGGCGTGCAGGAAGATGAACGCGAACAGCAGCGCCAGCGGAACCGTGAGCGCGGTAATCAGGGCGGCGCGCACGCTGCCCAGGAAGAAGATGAGGACAATCAGCACCAGCAGCATTCCGCGCATCAGATTGCCTTCCACCGTGTCGGTGGTGACGCGCACCAAGTCGCTGCGATCGTAGTAGGGGCGGACTTTCACGTCGGGCGGCAGGATCGACCGGTTCAGTTCGTCGGTCTTCTGCTCCACGCCCTTGCAGCACGTTCTGGGTTTGCTCGCCGCGGCGCATGAGGATCACGCCTTCGACGGCGTCGTCATTCTTTTCGAATCCGAAAATGCCGAGGCGGGGCGCATGGCCGATCTCCACGTGGCCAATGTCCTTGACGCGCACCGGAGTGCCGTTCGCGCTGCCCACCACCACTTCGCCGATATCTTCCGTGTTTCGCAGCAGACCGATTCCGCGAACGTAGTTGAACTGCTGCCCGATGGAATAAAAGCCGCCGCCGGTGTTGGAGTTATTCGCCGTGAGCGCGGTGACCACCTGCGCCACCGGGATGTGAAAGTTATACAGGCGCGCCGGGTCGAGCAGCACCTGATACTGCATGGTGGTGCCGCCAAAACCGGAATCGTCGGCGACGCCCGGCACGCTGCGGTAAGCGCGTTCGACGATCCAATCCTCGAAGGTCTTCAATTCCTGCGGCGTGCGGTCCGGACTCTCGAGGACGTAGCGGTACACCAGACCGCTGGGGCTGAAGTACGGCGACATGCTGGCCGTCACTCCGGTAGGAAGCGAGGCGTCGCCGATTCTCTCAAACGCCAACTGCCGCGCGAAATAGCCGTCGGTGCCTTCGTCGAAGGTCAGGATGACGTCGGACAGGCCGTAGAGAGAGATGGAGCGCATGACATGCAGGTTGGGCGTGCCATTCATCGCCAGCTCGAGCGGCAGCGTGGTTAACCGCTCCACTTCCTCGGCGGCATGACCCGGCCACTGCGTGATGAACTCGACCCTGCGGTGGCGAGAGATCGGGATAGGCGTCCACCGGCATGCGCTGAAAGGAGTAAGTGCCGGCCACGATCAGAAGCGTCACCAGCACCAGCATCAGGAACCGCTGCCGCAACGCGAATTGGACAATGTGATGGATCATGAATCTCTAGCCGCCGCTTAATGTTGCAGGGAATTTTGGAACTGGACGAAGAGGCTGCCGTCGCCCACCACGCGCTCGCCATCTTTGAGGCCGCTGGTGATCTGAGTGCGGCCGCCGGACGAATCGCCCACGGTTACCAGGCGGCGGGCAAATTGATTCGATCCGGTTTGCACGTAGACGAAGGGCTGATTCTCGTCGTCGCGCAGCACTGCGGCGTCGGGCACCAGCAGCGCGTTCGCAATGGCTCCGGCGCGGACCGTCGCGGTGACGTACATGTCTTTCTTGAGCTTGTGGCCGGGGTTTTCGGTGACGATCCGCGCCTGCAGAGTGCGCGTGGTGGGATCGAGCGCCGGAGCGAGGTAGGAAATTCGTCCGCGGAAGACTTCCGGGTAAGCGTCGGTGGTGATATCGACCGCGTCGCCGATGTGTACGCTGCCCAAATCGCTCTGATAGACGTTGACCAGAACCCAAACCGTGCTGGTGTCGGAAATGGTGAAGCATTGCGTCGCGCCGGCCTGCAACAACTGGCCCGGCCCCACCAGCCGCTCGACGATCTCGCCTGCCACGGGCGCGAGCAGAGGAACCTGCAAGGTGGCCGCCGCCTTCGCCGTCGTCTCGGGGTCGGCGATGCCCAGGGCGCGCAGCGCGTCGGTGCTCGATTCCACATCGGACTGGGCCTGCGAGCGGTCCGATTCGGCCTGCTGCACGTCGCGCTCCGCGATGGCTTTGTGCGCCAAGAGATCCACCGCGCGCTTGTAGTTTTTGTCGGCGAGCGCGTAGGCGTCTTTGGCCTTGAGATAGGCGGAGCGGGCGGCCGAATAGTCCGGACTATTGATATTCAGCAGCGTCTGTCCGGCGCGCACCGAATCTCCAGGCGTCACCAGTATGTCGCGCACCGGGCCGCCCACGGCGGAGAACACCGGCGTGGTGGTGAACGCGTTATAGGCGACCGATCCGGTAAACCGCAATACTCGCGGCAGGCTGCCTTTCGCAACCGGCGAGATCTGCAAGTGCGCGATCTGGTCGTGCGGGAAGCGTGAACAGATTTGCGGTGTCGGCTTTGGTTTCTCCGGCGGTGAAGGAAGTCATTTGCGACTCACGCTGGCCGCGCGTGCCGCAGCCCGCAGAGTGCGAGTGCGGCCGCGCCAGCCAAACGATTCAGTGCGCGGATTCTCATGGCAGGCTCCTGGTTCCGACGGCTTCGCGTAGTTGCTCGAGCGTCACCATGTAATTGGCGAGCGCCTGGCGGTAGGCCAGTTGGTTGGCGCGATAACTCCGTTCCGCGTCCAGAAAATCCAGCAGGCTGGCGGCGCCGCGCTGGTAAGCGTACTGGCTGATGTCGCGCGATTGCGTGGTCTGATCCAGATAACCGGAGCGGTAGAGCCCGATAATCTGATCGTTGGTGTGGACTCCTTCGTAGGCGTTCACGACGTCCGACAGCACCTGCTCGTTGGCCTCCGCGGCGAGCTCCTGCGATTGCGTGATGGCCGCCCGCGTGCGGGCGATTTCGCCCTGGTTGCGGTCGAAAATGGGGATCTGCATATTGAAGAAGAAAGCTCCGGAATTGATGTCGGCGACGTGGCTGTAGTTGAAGCTCACGTCCAGATCGCGCTTGCCATTGGCGACGGCGAGCGACTCCTGGCTGCGGGCGGCGGTGATACTCTGGCGCGCGGCCTGCAGGTCGGGCCGCGAATTGATGGCCAGCATCTTGAGGGTTTCGAGATCGCCATGGACCGGCTGATAGTCGAGCGTTCCATCCACGTCGTAATCCTGCGGGACCGACTCGAATCCGACGAACTGCCGCATCGCCGCCAGAGCCTGCACTTTCGACAGCTTGGCCGACGAAACGTCGGTCTGGAATTGCAGCAGCTGCAACTTGATCTTTATGGCGTCGCCTTCGCTGATGGCGCCGGCGCGGACCTGCGCCTCGCTCAGGTCGACCGTTTGCTGGAAGCTGGCGAGATCCTGCTGCGCCAGATCGATCATGGACTGCGCCAGCAGCACGGCCACGAACTGCTGGGCGACGTTAAAAGTGAGCGTCCGCTGGTTATCGGAGACCTGCGAGCGCGAGACCGTGGTCTGATCCTGCGCCGCCTGCAGCCGGTGCTGGCGCTTCTGGCCGCGCTCGAAGGTGTAGCCAAGGCCCAGATCGAACTGCGCGCTGTTGCTGATATACGACGCATTGAACTGGTTGAGGTTGAAGAGCGGGAGGAACTGCGTGTCCCAGGAGAGTGTGGGATTCGGCCGCAAATTGGCGGTAATTTCCTGGGCCTGATTTTGACGAATGGTGGAGCGGGCCGCCTCGAGCGCATGGTTGTGCTGCAGGGCGAACTGGATGGCCTGTTCGAGAGTGATGCGCACGGTTGCGCCGCCAGACGGCGCCGGTTGCTGCGCGAGCGCCGGGCCGGCGGCAGAACTCAGCAAGATAAGATAGAAGTATACAAGCGCGTACGGCACTTTACCGTTATGGTGCTGCAAATCTAAATCTCCTGATGCACGGAAACCCACGTAGATAAGCGACCTGCTTGCCAAAGCAAGCCAGGACGAAAACAGTCGAGTGGGAACTAGGCGGGCGGCGCGCGGGAATGGCCGAGGGCGACCAGCGTCTCCCGGTAGCCGAAACATTTATGAGTGGCGATGTGCCACTCCGAGGCCACCGGCGCCAGGACGCCTAAGGCTTGAGCCGGGTTCGCCCAAGCCATGTGCGCCAAATGACAGAAGGCACAGCAATGGGTGAGGTCATCGGTAGAGTGATGGGAGGAAAGCGGAATCGCCTGGAGCGAGAGCGTAGCCGCAATCAGCAGCAGAATCGCAAACCACCGTAAGCTAAGGCGGCGAAATGTCACAGGCGCCTTGAATTATACCTCGGTTCGTGCTGACAGGGGCTCGGGACCCAGGAACGGGCGGTCTAAACGCTCGCCGGGCATACACTGAACCTAATGGGCGTCCCCAAGATTGTGCTGACCGTCGAGGACTTCGACAACTACCCGTTCGAGGAAGACAAGCGCTACGAACTCGACGAAGGGGAGTTGATCGCGACGACCCGGCCGGCGTATTTAGCACAATCGTGTGTCAGGAAAGCTGCTTTTTGCGATCGAGATGTTTTTCCGCAGGAGTCCGATCGGTGAGGTGCTCATCTCTGGAAGGGCCCCAGTTTGCCGGATCAGGTTCTCGCGGAGGCTGACGTTTTAACCTCGGCATTGCTGCCGGGCTTGGCTATCCCGCTCGAAGAACTGTTCGCCTGAATCAAGCCCACGGGTTCACCAGTTTGACCCCGCAGTGTTCGAAGTCGCCCGTGTTTCGCGTGGCCAGTACTGCACCGCAATTCCGCGCGATCGCGGCGATCTGGGCGTCGGGCTGGCTGATGGGACGTCCGAGCTTTCGCCGGGTTGCGATGATCCTGGCGAACTCACGAGCCGCTTCGCCGTCGAAGGACAGGATGCGGTCCGCAAAATCCTCCCGAAAGGTTGCTTCCGCCGCCTGCGCGATCGCGGCCCGGCGCTTTCCCCTGGGAAGCAGTTCGATCCCCGCAAGAATCTCCGCCTGTGTGATTGCTGGTTAGGTAAAGTTCCGCTTCGGGATGCGAATTCCACCAGTCCACCACTCGCGGCGACGGCGAGACTTTCATCACTTCCGATAAAACATTCGTGTCGATGATGATCATTCGTCAAAGGCGGGAGGCGGGCGCATGGGCTCGCGCGGAATCTTCGGGAGGTCGACTCCTCCCAGAGCGGAAAAGCGCGCGTGAATCCTGTCGGCGAGGCCTCGTCGAGCGCGAGCTTGCTGCGTGAGCGTGGTCTTTAAGATCTCCCGAGCCTCAGCTTCCATGGAGCGTCCATGTTGCGCGGCCCGAAGGCGCAGGCGCACCTTGGTGGCCTCATCCAATTGGCGGATAAGAATCGTGCTCATGTCTTACATGATAGCACTGCTATCATTCTGCGCACGTTTCAGCGGCGCTTGGTCCGGATCACGATCGGCGTAGCCGGTGAAATCGAAGCGCTCGCGCAGCCGGTTGGCCAGATAACGCTCGGCGGAGAAGTGCAGTTTGCCGGCTTTGTCGGTGAACGCCACGAAGGTGGGAGGCCGCACGTTGGCCTGCGTCATGTAGTAAATCTTCATGTCGTATTCCCATTCGAGCGACGCCACGAAGCGGTTCAGCTCGCCGGTGGTGATGCGCCGCGAGGCCGCCTCGTACGCCTTCTTGATGAGCGGCAACAGCTGCGCGCGTGCCGATGCCGCTTTTCGGCCGACACGAAAGCAATCGGCGCGTATTCCAGGAACTTCAGGTTGTCGCGGATCTGTTCGATGAACTTGCTCTTGTTCTTGTCCTTCGACGCGTCCCACTTATTCACCACCAGAATGATCGCGCGCCCCTCTTCATGGGCGTAGCCGGCGATGGTGGCGTCGAGCGCCAGCACGCCTTCGGTCGCATCCATCACCAGCAGCGCCACGTGCGACATGCGCAGATGGCGGCGCGCCATCACCACGCTGAGCTTCTCCGCCATCAGCTTGGTCTTGCCCTTGCGGCGGATGCCGGCCGTGTCGACGAACACGTATTCGGTGCCGTCGTCGGTGATCTTTTCGTCGACGGCGTCGCGCGTGGTGCCGGCTACCGGCGAGACGATGGCGCGCTCGGTGCCGGTCAGCGCGTTCAGCAATGTCGATTTGCCCACATTGGGCCGCCCGATGATGGCGATCTTGATGGGCAGCGTGCGCTCTTCTTCCGGCTCAGGCTCGGGACCCGCGTCCTGGCCCCGCACTTTCTTGCGCGGCGCTGGCTCGGCCGTGAACCCTTCGGTCACGTGATCGAGCAGGTCTTCGAATCCCAGGCGATGCTCCGCCGAAACCGGGAACAAATGTTTGAACCCAAGCGAATGAAACTCGTGCGTCAGGGCCTCGCGCTTGGGGCTGTCGATCTTGTTCACCGCCACCGAAACCGGCTTCCCCAGCTTGTGCAGCATGCGCGCCAGGTCGCGATCCACGCCCGTGATTTCGCTGCGGCCGTCGATCAGAAAGATCACATGCGAGGCTGTCTTCGAACGCCATCCGCGCCTGTTTCAGAATCTGCGTGGGGATCATCTCTTCGTCGTTGAGGATGATGCCGCCGGTATCGATCAGATCGAATTTGCGGCCGCGGTAAGTGGCTTCGCCATAGATGCGGTCCCGCGTGATGCCGGGCTCGTCGCCCACGATGGAGCGCCGCTGGCCGATGATCGCGTTAAATAATGTGGACTTGCCGACGTTGGGCCGCCCGACAATGACCACTGAGGGGAGGGATGAAGACACTGCCTTCTATCATCGCTTAGATAGCGATATAGTATTGCTCATGCTTACTCGACGAACCGCGATTCTGGCTCCTTTGGCGGCAGCGGCGATCCCTGCCATCCCGGCGCGCGCGGCCGGCGGCAAGATGTCGCTCAGCCTGCACCAGACCACATCGCTGGGGGCGGGATTTCGCAAGTCGCTTGAGGGTTGGTCCAAAGCGGGCATCAAGAATGTCGAAATCAACGATCTCATGCTGGATGAGTTCCTCAAGACCGACACGCTGGCCGCGGCGCGAACCCTGCTGAAGGATCTGGGCCTGACCGTGATTTCGAGCTCGGCCCGGCAAGTTGACCTGTATATTCCGGGCGCGACGCAAGTCACCGCGCTCGAAGGATGGAAGAAGCGCTGCGAGTTATTCGCGTCGCTCGGAGCGCAGCGGATCTATAGCCCTGCCGTCACCACCCGGAAAGTCACGGCCGAAGACTACAAGGGTGCGCCCGACTGCATTCGCCAGTTCGGAGATGTCGCCAAACAGAATGGCATCCCCGCGATGATTGAGTTCACGCGCATCTCGACCTTTATTGCTACCTTGCCCACTGCGCTCAAGCTGATTCGCGAAGCGGCCCATCCCAACGTGCACCCGATGCTCGATTGCTATCACTTCTGGTCCGGGATGAGTAAGTTTGAGGATCTGGATATGATCCGTCCCGGCGAGATCGCGCATATGCACTTCCAGGACGTGCCCGACATGCCCCGTGAACTGATGGACAACACCACGCGCCTGATTCCGGGCGACGGCATGTCGCCGCTGGTGCAGATTTTGCGCAAGATGTCGGAGAAAGGCTACACCGGCGCGCTGTCGGTGGAGTTGTTCCTGCCGGAATTCCAGCAAGCCGATCCTTATGAGTTGGCCAAGCGCATTCAAGAGAAGTCCGAAGCCGTGATGCGTAAAGCGAAAGTGATTTAGGCGTGAAAAACGCGACGATCATCGTTGGTTTGGTGGCCTGTGCCGCGGCGTTCGCGCAGAAGCCATCCAATCCCGCGCTGCTGATTCCGCAGGCCGCGCCCGAACTGGATTACGTTGCGGTTCCCAATCCTCTTCCGCTTCCGGAGGGAATCAAGATCGGTGCGCCGTCGGCCATCCGGTACGACGCGCAAGGCCACATGTTTCTGCTGAATCGCGGGCCGCAGGCGCTGGTGGAATTCGACGAGAACGGGAAGTTCATTCGAATCTTCGGCGATGGATTGCTCAAGCGAGCCCACGGTTTGCGCATCGACGACGCCGGCAATCTGTGGGTCACCGACGGACTCGCACACGTCGTCATGAAACTGAACCGGCAAGGCGAGATTCTGCTGACGCTGGGCACGAAGGGCGAGGCGGGCAAGTGGGATGAAGCGACGGGATCGCACCACTTCAATCAGCCCAACGACTTGGCCTTCGGCCGCAACGGCGACATCTTTGTGGTCCAGGGGCACACGCCGGAAGGCGACGGCGGAGACCCGCGCGTCCTGAAGTTCGACAAGAACGGGAAATTTATCAAGACCTGGGGCGGCAGAGGCCCGGAGCCGGGCCAGTTCACGGAAGCGCATGGGATCGCGCTGGATGCGCAAGGCCAACTGTGGGTGACGGATCGCGAGAATCAAAGAATTCAGATCTTCGACCAGGACGGAAACTATATCCGCGAGCATAAATATGGCGGCTTGCCGAGCAGCCTGATCATTGGGGACAAATACATTTGGGTCGCCAACGGTTTCGCGGGCCAGCTTCTGCAACTGGATCTGAACGGGAAAGTTCTCGCGGTCGATCGGCAAGCTGGGCAAGGGAGTCGGCGAATTCACCGAGGCTCATTCGGTTACGGTGAGCCCGGCGGGTGAGATCTGGGTGGGCGATTCGGTCGGCAACGCGGTGCAGAAATTCGTTAAGAAATAAGAGAGCCGGCGTTTCAAGCGGGAGGAATTACCCTTGGAGATTCTTGCAATGCTTCCCTTACAAATCCTTAAAGCATCCGGCAACCTGAAATGCCCAAGAAGACTCCTGCCTCGATCGCCGAACGGCTCCCGGTCCCTATTGAATTGATCGAACGCCGGATTTACCTGATCCGCGGCCAGAAGGTCATGCTTGATACTGACCTCGCCGAGCTGTACAGGGTAGCCACAAAAGTCCTCAATCAAGCGGTCAAGCGCAATCACGCCAGGTTTCCCGACGACTTTATGTTCCGCCTCACCCAGGAAGAAGCCGAATCTTTAAGGTCACAATTTGTGACCTTAGACAAAGGCCGCGGGCGCTACTCCAAGTACGCTCCTCTAGCCTTCACCGAGCATGGCGTGGCCATGCTAGCGGCAGTTCTGAACAGCCAGCGCGCCGTGCAGATGAGCATCCTTATCGTCCGCGCCTTCGTCAAAATGCGCGAACTGCTGGCCAGCCACAAGGACCTGGCGGCCCGCGTCGAAAAGCTGGAAGCCGCCCAGAAAAAACACGGTTCCATCATCGGGATTCTCGCCGAGGAGATCGACGAAATGAAACGCCTGCCCGAACCGCCTAGGCGCCGCATCGGCTTCAAGACCAATCCGTAAGACTCTGCTCGATCTTCTCGATCTCTTCCCAGAAAACCATTGACTCCCACTGCTATTGGAGCGAGAATGCAATCGCAAGGAAGGGGATTCAAGAGTTCGAAACGGCCGCGCCGGCCGCGGCTTCACGCAGGAGGTGACGACATAGAACCCGACCAGAAAAGGGGCGGCGCAAGCTGAGCGGTTTCGAAATCGGAGCGTGGCTGAATCTCAACAACAGGTTGCAAACTCTGCACCTGAGTGCGCGGTTCGCGCAGCGGACGCCAAAACGAGTCGCCCGGAACTAGCCGCCCCCAACCATTTTTCCTGTCTTTTTTTCCGTCTTCCTCAGTGTTTTTGGAGTCTCCGCCACCCGCCGGGCGCTTGACAAACGGCTAAACCCAATCCTAGCATTGAGTTTGGAGCGCAGGAGGCGGATTTGATCAAACTCGACATCATCAATGAAGTGGTCAATCGGACGGGCATCACCAAAACCAAGGCCGAGATGGCCGTGGAAACCGTCTTTGAAAGCATGAAGCGCTCCCTGGGGCGCGGCGAGCGCATCGAACTGCGTGGCTTCGGCATCTTCAACGTGCGGCCGCGCAAGACCGGTATCGGACGCAATCCGCGCACCGGGGCGGAAGTCGCGATCCCGCCGGGTAAGGCGGTCCGCTTTAAGCCCGGCAAGGAATTGCAGGCGCTCGAATAAACTCCGACCGTGTCCACGAACGGCTATCCGCGGCCGGGCGAGGCTTTCGAAGGCAACTTCTTCGAAGACCTGCACGAGTCGGATCTAGACACGCCGCGGCCTCGCCAGCGCTACTGGCTGCACGCTCTGTTGTTTCTGCTTACGCTGCTGAGCGCCACGGTAGTGGGCGCCGGCCTCCAGGAAAGTTTCGCCGCCAACCGTCCCACCAGTTTTGACGCCGACCTCTACGGTTATGTGCGCATGTGGCACGATCCGTGGTTTCTGTTGCACGGGCTGCCGTTCTCGCTCACGCTGCTGACCATTCTGATGGCCCACGAGATGGGCCACTACCTGACGGCGCGCTACTACCGCGTGGACGTTTCGCTGCCGTATTTTCTGCCGGCTCCGACGCTGATCGGCACCCTGGGCGCATTCATCCGCATCCGTTCGGCGATCTATTCCAAGCGCGCTTTGTTCGATATCGGCGTTGCCGGGCCGCTGGCGGGTTTTGTGACGCTGCTGGTGCCGCTGGCGGTGGGCTTGTCGCTGTCGAAGGTGGCGCCGGGCGTGGTGCATCGCGGCGATTTGATTTTTGGCAACCCGTTATTGCTGCGCCTGTTCGAACTGGTTCGGTTTCCGGGCGTGCCCGCGGGAGACATCTACCTGCATCCGGTGGCGCGCGCGGCGTGGGTGGGATTGCTGGCGACGGCGCTGAACCTGCTGCCCATCGGCCAACTGGATGGCGGGCACATTCTTTACTCTTTCGTGGGCGAGAAAATGCGCTGGCTGTCGCGAATCTTTGTGGCGCTGCTGGTTCCGATGGGGTTCTACTTCGCCTATAGCTGGCTGGTGTGGGCCGCGCTGCTGTTCTTCTTCGGGATGCGCCATCCGGTCATTTACGATCCCTACCCGATCGGGCGGACGCGCACCTGGCTGGGAATCGCCGCGCTGGTGATTCTGATCCTGTCGTTCACTCTGTCGCCGGTCCGGGCCAACGGTTTGTGAAGATCTCGGCCACCATCATCACTTATAACGAGGAGCGGAATCTGCCGCGCGCGCTGGAGAGCCTGCGCTGCGCCGATGAGATCGTGGTGATCGACAGCGGTTCGACGGACCGCACGGTGGAGATCGCGAAAAATCTGGGTGCGCGGGTGGTCGAGACGGTGTGGCCGGGCTACGCCAAGCAGAAGAATTTCGCCGCCGAACAGGCCGCCCATGACTGGATTCTTTCGCTGGATGCCGATGAATCGTTGAGCGAGGCGCTGGAAGCCGAGATCTGGCGCGTGAAGAAGCACGGGCCGCAATACGACGCTTACACCATGCCGCGCCAGGCCCGCTATCTGGGCCGCTGGATTCGGCACTCGGGCTGGTATCCGGACCGCAAGGTGCGGCTCTACGATCGCCGCAAAGCCAAGTGGGTGGGCGATTACGTTCACGAATCGGTGAAGGTGGAGGGCACCGTCGGGCATCTGGAATCGAACCTGCTGCACTTCACCTGCGATTCGTTGTCGGAGCATTTGAAGACCATGGATCGCTACACGACGCTCGCCGCCGCGCAGTTGATCGACGCGGGAGAGAAGGTCACCTGGGGGCGCCTGATCTTCGAGCCGCCGTGGACTTTCTTCCGCACCTACTTCGTGAAGCTGGGATTTCTGGACGGCGTGGAAGGCCTGGCCATCGCCAACCTGGCGGCGCTGTACAACTTTCTCAAGTACGCCAAAGTGCGTTTCATGAGTCCCGGGAGATAGCGTGCGCACATTGCACGTCGATAGCGGGCGCGAAATGCGCGGAGGGCAGTGGCAGGCGCTGTATCTGATCGAGCGGCTGACGGATGCGGTTCTGCTGGCGCGCGCGGGATCGCCTTTGTTCGAAGAAGCGGCCCGGCGCAAGCTGGACGTGCGGGCGCTGTCGTTTCGCGCGCTGACCGCGGCGGCGAAGCAGGCCGATCTGGTTCACGTCCACGATGCGCGGTCGCATACTTTGGCGGCGATTGCGGGCGTGGCTCCGCTGGTGGTGTCGCGGCGCGTGGCGTTTCCGGTGAAGCGCGGGTTTTTCTCGCTGTGGAAGTACGCGCGGGCGGCGCTGTATATCGCGGTGTCCAAATATGTTGCCGCGCGGCTGATGGACGCGGGAATCCGCGGCGCCAAGATCCGCGTGGTTCATGATGGCGTCCCGATTCCCGAGCCTGCCCGCCCCCAGGCCGGCCGGGTGGTCGCGCTGGCGTCCAAGCCCGTGGAGATTCCGGGCATTTCTGTCGATCTAACGACTGACTTGTGGCAGGATTTGTCGACGGCCAGCGTGTTCGTCTATAAAAGCGATATGGAAGGGCTGGGGTCGGCCGCGCTGGCGGCCATGGCCGCGGGCGTCCCGGTGGTTGCGTCGAACGTGGGCGGACTGCCGGAGGTAGTGGAATCAGGCAAGACCGGTTTCCTGGTGAGCGATGGCGATTTCGCAACACCAGTCCGGCGCTTGCTCGAAGACGCCGGCGCTGGCTGCGCGAAATGTCGCAGGCCGCGCGCGAGCGAGTGCAACAGGAGTTTTCAGTAGAAAGAATGGTGGAGAAAACCGTGCGCTGCTTATCGCGAGGTATTAGGATGATTTTCGTGCTGCTCGCGTTCCTGGCGGGGCTGCTGATCGGCAGCTTCCTGAATGTGTGCATTTTCCGGCTGCCGCGGGATCTCTCGGTGATCACGCCGGCGCGCTCGTTCTGCCCCGAGTGCGAGAAGACCATCGCCTGGTACGACAACATTCCGGTGATCAGTTATTTCGTGCTGGGCGGGCGCTGCCGCGATTGCAAGGCGCGAATTCCGGTGCGCTATCTGCTGGTGGAAATCGCGACCGGCGCCGCCTTCGCGGTGTGCGTCGGCTACCTGGGATTGACGGTTGCCGCGCTCAAGTACTCGATCTACTCGGCGATCATGATTGCGCTGATCGCGTCGGATTTGGAAGAGCGCATTCTTCCGGACGAGTTCACGCTGGGCGGCACGGTGATCGGCCTGGCGTTCTCGCCGTTCGTGCCGCTGGAACATTATTTCGCGGCGATGTTTATTCCTTATTCTGCGGGCGAGCGCTGGCAGTCCTTCGGCGAATCCGTATTCGCGGCGGCGGTGGGCAGCAGCTCCATCTGGATGGTCGGGTGGCTCTACCAGAAGTTCCGGCACCGCGAAGGACTGGGCTTCGGCGACGTCAAGATGATCGCGATGATCGGCGCATTCGTGGGTCTGCGGCTGTCGCTGATGACGCTGATTCTGGCGTCGATTGCGGGTTCGATTCATCGGCCTGGCGTACATCAAGCTGACCAAGAAAGACGCTTCGACGTACGAACTGCCGTTCGGCAGCTTCCTGGGCGCGACGGCGCTGGTAGTGGCGCTGTGGAGCAACGTGATTTCGCCCGGACAGTAACGCTACCGCGGAGGCCGCAGCAGAACTTTCAGGACTCCCTTAGTCGCGGCGCGTTTGAACGCTTCGGGCGCACGGTCCAGCGGGAATTCGTCCGAAATCAGATCCGCAACGTTCACCTTGCCTGACGCGAGCAGCCGAATCGCCGGCTCGAAGCGTCCGCAGCGCGAACCCACCAGCGTGATTTCGTTGACGATCACCGGAGCGGTGTCGATGGTCACCAGTCCGTGTACCGTCGATTTCAAGATGATGGTCCCGCGCGGTTCACACATCGTCACTGCGGCGCGCAGGCCTTCGGCGGAACCGGTGGCATCCACCACCCAGCGGTAGGCGCGCTCGGGCAATTTCTTCGGCAGGAGTTCGGTGGTCACGCCGGACTTCTCGACGAAGCGCATCTTCTCGCGATGACGGCCGAACAGATGCACGCGCGCGCCGTGGGCCTGCAAGACTTGGGCGATCAACAGCCCTAACTTCCCGTCGCCCAGCAGAGCCACGCGATCGCCCTTGGGGATCTTCACCTGATCCAGAATCTCGCAGGCTGCGGCCACGGGTTCGATGAAGACGGCGTGTTCGGTGGAGATAGACTCGGGCACGCGGTGCAGGTTGTGGATCGGCAGCGTGAGAAATTCGCGAAAGGCTCCGGGGTGTTTCACGATGCCGAGTACAGTGCGAGTCGGGCAATGGCGTCCGAGGCCGCGAGCGCACCATTCGCAGTGGCCGCAGGCGAGATTGATTTCGCCGGCGACGCGCCGCCGACCACTCTGGCCTCGCCGGACGCTACCACTTCACCGACGAATTCATGGCCCGGGCGTGCCCGAGAAGCCGTAGTATCCGCGTTGCAGTTCCAGATCGGTGGAACAGATTCCGGCGGCCAGCAAGCGAATGCGGGCGAAGCCCTCGGGCACGCGGGGCAGCGGCTGGCGGCGCACTTCGACGCGGCCCGGATTCAAGATGAACGGAAAGCATGCTGGTCTACACTTAAAGAATATGTCTTCCAGCGTGCAGGCCGAACTGGTCTGCTTTGAGTCGTCCTGCCGCGAGCGTTTCCCATTACCGAGGTGCTGTACAACTGTCCGAAATGCGGCGGGTTGATCGAAGCCATCTACAGCGGCCGCGGCCCAGCGCCGCCGAGTTGCGCGATCTGTTCCGGCAGCGCCGCTTGAGCAATGCGCCGCTCGATACCAGCGGAGTCTGGCGCTATCGCGAGCTGTTTCCTTTCCTCGATGACAACGCGCATGTGGTGACGCTGCGCGAAGGGAACACGCCGCTGCTTGGACGCTCCCCTCGCGGCGCAATATGGCGGGCTCGACCAGATCACCTTCAAGCATCAGGGCTTCAATCCGACGGGATCGTTCAAAGACAACGGCATGACCTGCGGAGCGTCGCAGGCGCGGCGCCTGGGGATGAAGCGCGTGGCCTGCGTTTCCACCGGCAACACGTCCGCCTCGATGGCGGCTTACGCGGCCGCGGCCGGACTGGAAGCGCTCATCTTCCTGCCGCACGGCAACATTTCTTTCGGAAAACTGGCGCAGGCGCTGGAATACGGCGCGCGCACGCTCGAAGTGGAAGCGAACTTCGATCAGATTCTGGCGCTGGTGCGAGTGCTGGCCGAGCGGCTGGGGATCTACCTGCTGAACTCCATGAATCCATTTCGCGTCGAAGGCCAGAAGAGCATCATCTTCGAAATGCTGGATCAGCGCGATTGGAATCCGCCGGATTGGATCGTGCTCCCCGGCGGCAATCTCGGCAACACTTCGGCGTTCGGGAAGGCGCTGCGAGAAGCGCGCGAACTGGGGCTGATCGCGAAGATGCCGCGGCTGGCCGTGATCCAGGCGGAGGGCGCCGCGCCGTTCTACGAAATGTTCCACATGGGCGGCGAGCTGCACGCCGTGACGAATCCCGAGACGCTGGCGACGGCAATTCGCATCGGCGATCCAGTCTCCTGGCCCAAGGCACTGCACGAAGTTCGCTCGTCGTGCGGAACGGTGGAAAAAGTCACCGAGCAGGAAATCGCCGACGCCAAGGCCATGATCGGCCGCGCGGGCATCGGCTGCGAACCGGCCTCCGCGGCCACGCTGGCGGGCATTCGAAAGCTGACGGCGGCGGGAGTGATCCGCAAGGACGCCGATGTGGTGGCGGTGCTGACGGGCAACGTCCTCAAGGATCCGGATTACATTTACAAGTACCACACGGGAAAACTGGAAACTCCCAGCGGCGTGAAGATTCGCTCCACCTTCGGCAACCAGCCCATCGTCGTCCCCAACGATGCCGACCGCATCGCGGCGCTTTTGCAGTAAGGCTCGGTATAATCGATCTGTGAAAAAGTGCGCGCTGGCGGTGTGCTGTCGCTGGTCCTGGCGGCTTGCTCCAAAAACATTCAGAATCCGGAAGCGGTGAAGCAGGGAGTGATCGACTACCTCAAGCAGCGCGCGCCCACCATGGGTCTGGACATGAGTGCGATGGACGTCAACGTAGGCTCCATTTCGTTTGAAAAAGACATCGCGCGCGCCAGCGTATCGTTCGTTCCCAAGGGCATGCCGCCGGGGAGCGGCGGCATGTCGATGGATTACGTGCTGGAACGCAAGGGCGACAAGTGGGCGGTCAAGGGGCGTCAGGTGAGCCCAGGAAACGCGCATGGCGACCAGGCTTTGCCCGGAGCGCTTGCCGCCGGGGCATCCTCCGACGGACCAGACCGCAATGAAGACGGTCGCAGTTCTGGGCGGAGGTCCGGCAGGTTCGTTCGCGGCGGAGCGGCTGGCGAGCGCGGGGCTGCAAACCATCGTCTTCGACGAAAAACTGGCGTGGGAGAAACCCTGCGGCGGCGGACTCACCTATAAGGCGTATCAGCAGTATCCGTTCCTGATCGACAACGACACGCCCAAGAAATTGATTCACGACACCACGCTCGCGGCGCCGAATGCCGGCGAAGTGAAGATGCCGTTGTCGCGGCCGCTGGTGATTTATTCGCGCCTGGATTTGAACCGGATGCTGCTGCTCCGCGCCGAAAAAGCCGGAGCCGCCATCGAAAAGACGCGCGTGCTGAGTATCGAGCGCCGGATCGCGGCTGGCGTCTGCGCACACAAAGCGGAGTGGCCGAGGCGGACTTTTGCATTGTCGCCACGGGCGCGCGCAATCCGCTGCGCGAAGTGGGCACCGAGTGGAGCGCGAAAGATACCATGAGCGCGCTGGGCTACTACGTGCCGGCGTCGCGCGATCAAATCGATATTCAGTTTCTGCCGCAGCTCGAAGGCTACATCTGGGTGTTTCCGCGCTGCGGGCATCTCTCGGTGGGCATCTGCGGCAAGGGCGAGCCGGCGCAAGCTTTGCGAGTCCGGCTGGAACGTTACATGGACGAGCGCGGCATGGCGTGGCGCGGGTCCAAGTTTTATAGCCACATGCTGCCGTCGCTCGAATCGCCGGGATGGAAGAACAATCGCGTGGCCGGCGAGGGCTGGATGGCGGTGGGCGACGCGGGCGGGCTGGTCGATCCCATCACCGGCGAAGGTTTGTACTACGCCATGCGCTCGGGCGATTTGGCGAGCCGGTGGTGCTCGACGACGCGCACGGCATCCTGGAAAAAGCCGCGGCCTATCGTGCCATCCTGGCGCGGGAGTTCGCGGTGGATCTGGAGTTCGCGTCCACGCTCGCGCGGCGTTTGTTCCTGGGCACGTTCATGTTCAATTCGGTGCCGGCGCGGATGATCCAATTCATGCGGCGCAGTCCGCGCTTCCGCGACCTGATGCAGGACTTGTTCGCGGGCACGCAGCCGTACCTCGAACTGCGCGGCCGCCTGCTGCGAGAACCTCAGCGGCACGTGCGGGAAGTGCTGACGAACTTGCTGCTGAATCGTGTGGTCCCGGAGAGCTCGCGCGCCGGGTTATGAAGACATCGCGATCTGAGGCGCTGTTTGCGCGGGCGCAGGCGCGCATTCCCGGCGGCGTGAATTCGCCGGTGCGGGCGTTCCGCAGCGTCGGCGGCGTGCCGCGATTCATCGAGCGCGGCGAAGGCTCGCGCATCTTCGACGTCGACGGCAATTCCTATATCGACTACGTGGGTTCGTGGGGACCGCTGCTGCTGGGGCATCGTCCGCAACCGGTGATCGACGCGCTGCGCGAGGCGCTGGAGCGCGGCACCAGTTTTGGCGCGCCGACCGAACGCGAAGTCGAGCTGGCCGAGCTGATCTCGCAAATCGTGCCGTCGATGGAGATGCTGCGCCTGGTGAATTCCGGCACCGAGGCGACCATGAGCGCGCTGCGCGTGGCGCGCGGATTCACGGGCCGCGACCTGACGATCAAGTTTGAAGGCTGCTATCACGGGCACGTCGATTCGCTGCTGGTGAAGGCCGGGTCCGGCATGGCGACGCTGGGGATCGCGGATACCGCGGGCGTTCCCAAAGCGTTCGCCGAGACCACCATGGCGCTGCCTTACAATTCGATCGCCGCTGTCGAGCAGGCGTTCGCGGAGCGCGGCGGGCAAATCGCGGCGGTGATCGTCGAGCCGGTGGTCGGCAACATGGGCTGCGTCCCGCCCGCGCCGGGATTTCTCGAAGCGCTGCGCGAACTCACGACGCGCCACGGCGCGCTGCTGATCTTCGACGAAGTGATGACCGGTTTCCGCGTGGCGCTCGGCGGCGCGCAGCAGCGTTTCGGAATCAAGCCTGACCTGACGACGCTGGGCAAGATTATCGGCGGCGGTTTGCCGATCGCGGCGTACGGCGGTCGCGCCGACATCATGCGCAAGGTCGCGCCGCTCGGTCCGGTGTATCAGGCGGGGACGCTGTCGGGAAATCCGCTCTCGGTGGCGGCGGGGCTGGCGATGCTGCGTTACCTGATCGCTCATCCGGAACTGTACGAACAATTGGAAGCGCGCGCGGCTCAGCTTACGGCGTGGATTCCGCCCGGGCATCACCATCAACCGCGTGGGCGCGATGTTCACGTTGTTCTTTTCGCCCGATCCGGTTACCGATTGGGACTCGGCCAAGAAGTGCGACACCGCGCGCTTCGGCGAATTCTTCCACTTCATGCTGGAGCGCGGCGTGTATCTGGCGCCGTCGCAGTTCGAAGCGGCGTTCCTGTCGACGGCCCACAGCGAGGAAGACATTCGCTACACGGTCGCGGCCGCGCGCGAGTTCTTCGGCGCTTAGTAAAGATCCAATTCCACCGGCGCGCCGGCGCTGCAACCGAGAAGACTCGCGGCCGAGCGTTTGGTTGGCGGCGATTTCGAGATAGCCTGAACTGCCGACGATCACGAACAAGTCGCCGACTTCGGTCTCCGCGTAGGTGAGCGCCAGCCGATGGATGCGCTGGGCTCCGGCGCGCATTTCAAACGGACGCGTGTTGATGCCGGCAAACTCGCGCAGCCGCGAAGTTCGTAATCAGGTTGCCGAAGCGATCGACTTTGAGGATCGTGCCGCGCCATGAGGCTGCGCCGAGGCGTGCGGGCCGGGCAATCCCGGCGCGAATGTAATCGTGGATCAGTTTGCCGAACGCAGCGGCCTGTGCGCCCTTCGCCAGATGCGCGGCGGCGGGAGCGAATACGTCGCGTCCATGAAACGTGCGGCTGATGTCGCGGCGCATGAACTTCGGATTCGAGATCACGCGGACCTTGTGCGGAGCGGCGTCGAACACCATCGAGAGCACTCCGTTATCGGGCGCGATGAAAAAGTGCCCGCCGGCTTCGGCCAGAATCGGACGCCGCGAGCTGCCGACGCCGGGGTCGACCACCACCACGTGAATCGTGCGCTTGGGGAAGTACGGCCACGCTTCGGCGATGACGAAGGCGGCCTCGGTCACGTTGTAGGGCGCGACATCATGGCTGATATCGATGACGCGCGCGGCGGGCGCGATGCCCGCGATGACGCCTTTCATGACCCCCACAAAGTGGTCGGAAAGCCCGAAATCCGTGGTAAAAGTGATCAGCCGATTCGCCATGTGCTGATAAGATTGTAATGAACGCCGTGACCCGCTATTACTTCGATCACAACGCGACCACGCCGGTATCGCCCGAAGTATTTCAGGCGATGGCTCCGCTGATGACGACTGTGTTCGGAAACGCATCGAGCATCCATCAGTTCGGGCAGGAAGCCCGCGGCGAACTGGACCGCGCGCGGCGCTCGGTGGCGGCGATGTTGGGCGCGAAGGCGGAAGAAATCGTTTTCACCAGCGGCGGCACCGAAGCCGACAACATGGCGATTTTTGGCGCGGGCGGGCATGTCATCACCACCACGGTCGGAGCATCCAGCCGTGTTGCAAGCCGCCGGCAGCAGTTGCCTTCCGCGACGTTCGTTCCGGTGGACGGCCGCGGCGTCGTCGACCCGCAGGCGGTGCGCGCCGCGATTCGTCCCGACACGAAATTGATCAGCGTCATGCACGTGAACAACGAACTGGGCGTGATTCAGCCGGTGCGTGAGATCGCGGAGATCGCTCACGAGGCCGGAGTCCTGTTCCATTCCGACGGCGTGCAGGCCATGGGCAAGATTCCGGTGAACGTCGGCGAACTCGGCGTGGATTTGTACTCGATCAGCGCGCACAAAATTTACGGACCCAAGGGAATGGGCGCGCTCTACATTCGCAAGGGCACGGAACTGCGGCCGCTGCTGTACGGCGGTCCGCACGAGCGCAAGATGCGCGCGGGTACGGAGAACGTCGCGGGCGCGGTGGGCTTCGGACGCGCGGCCGAGTGGGTGGTCGAAGAGAGCGGCGCCGAAGCAGCGCGGCAAGCTGCGTTGCGCGATCGTCTGGAGCAGGGAATTCTCGCGCGTGTCGCGGGCGCGCATGTGAACGGCGCGGGCGCGCCGCGTGTCGGCAACACTTCGAACATTCGTTTCGACGGCATCGATAGCGAGCCGCTGCTGATTGCGCTCGACCTCAAGGGTTTCGCGGTATCCAGCGGATCGGCGTGCTCGAGCGGCGCGACCGAGCCCTCGCACGTGCTGGCGGCGATCGGGCTCACGCGCGAACAGGCGCGGTCGAGCGTGCGTTTTTCGCTGGGCCGGTCGAATACGCGAAGAGCAGATCGACGCGTTGATCGATGCCGTGGTGCAAGTCGTGGCGCGTCTGAGAAAGCTGGCGCCGGCGTATGTCTGAGCGCGACGATTGCGGTCGCCATGTCGGGCGGCGTGGATAGCTCCGTAGTCGCGGGCATGCTCAATCGCGCGGGCGAGCGCGTCATCGGCATGACCATGCAGCTCTGGAATCAGAAGCGCCTGCCGGAGATCGCGACGGATAAGCCCACGGGCCGCTGCTGCTCGCTCGACGACGTGTACGACGCGCGCCACGTCGCCCAGCATCCTGGGCATCCCGTATTACGTGGTGAATTTCGAAGCAGCGCTTTGAGGCGCAGGTGGTGAAGCCGTTCATCGACGAATATCTGGCCGGCCGCACGCCCATCCCGTGCACGCTGTGCAACAACTTCATCAAGTTCGATCAGTTTCTCGAAATGGCGGAGGGCATCGGCGCGCGCGAGATCGCCACCGGGCACTACGCGCGGATCGATTGGAATGGCGAAAGCGGACGCTGGGAAATGCGCCGCAGCGTGGATCGCGCCAAGGACCAGACCTATTTCCTGTGCGGTCTCAAGCAGGATCAACTGGCTCGCACGCGCTTTCCGCTGGGCGGCATGGAGAAGACGCAGGTGCGGGAACTGGCGCGCGAGCTGGGCATCCCCACCGCCGCCAAGCCCGACAGCCAGGAGATTTGTTTCGTCCCCAACGGCGATTACGCGGGGTTCATCGACAGCTACTTTAAGGAGCAGGGAATCGCGCCGACGGAAACGCAAGGCGAGATCGTGACTGCCGATGGCCGCGTGGTGGGCGAGCATGCCGGCGTTCATCACTTCACCGTGGGCCAGCGGCGCGGGTTGGGCGTGGCCGCCGCCGAGCCGCTCTACGTGATCGCGACCGAGCCCGCCACGAAGCGCGTGGTCGATCGGCCGCAACGACGATCTGCTGCGCGCGTCGATGGACGTCCGCGACGTCAACTGGATTTCGATTGCCGCGCCGGCCGCTCCGCTGCGCGCGGAGGTGAAGATTCGCAACAAGCACGCCGCGGCGCGCGGCCACGCTGCATCCGGCGACGAGTGACGGAGCACGCATCGAAGTCCGCTTCGATGAACCGCAGCGCGCGGTGACTCCCGGCCAGGGAGCGGTGTTCTATTCCGGCGATCTGGTGCTTGGCGGTGGCTGGATCGATGAGTGAGTGAGCGACCGGCGTGAAGACCGTCGAATACTGGCTCGCGCGCTTCGTGCTGGCGACGCTTTCCGTCCACCTCGCTTTCGACGGCCAACGCGCTGGCTCGCATCTACGTCCGGTTGCTCGATCTGGCCTTGCCGCGCCTCCGCCGCACGGCTCTTAAGAATCTGGAGATGGCCGGATTCGCGGGCCGCGAGCGCATCACCACTGGCGTGTTCGATTCCGTCGCGCGGCTGGTGGTGAGCTTCGCGCGCTTCCCGCAAATCACGCGCGACAATGTCGCGGAATGGATTCGCTACGAGGGTCTGGAAAACTTTCAACAGGCGCACAGCGCGCGGAAAAGGCGTGCTGGTGGCGACGGGACACTTCGGCAATTGGGAGCTGAGCGCGTTCGCGCACGCCTACCTGGTCGCGCCGATGCACATCGTCGTCCGGCCCATCGACAATCCCCGGATCGACGCGCTGGTGGAATCGCCGGCGCGAGCTTTCGGGCAACCGTGCGATCGCAAAGAAGGACGCGGCGCGCGGTATCCTGCGGGCGCTGGCGGCGGGCGACGCGGTGGGCGTTCTGATCGATCAGAACACCACGCCCGATCAAGGCGTGTTTATCGACTTCTTTGGCGTCAAGGCCTGTGCCGGCAGCGCGTTTGTGAAACTGGCGCATCATAGCGGCGCGGCCGTGGTTCCAGGGTACGCGTTGTGGTCGGATAAAGAGCAGCGCTACGTTTTGCACTTCGAGCCTGCGGTGGAAATGACCGGCGACGTACGAGCAGGACACGCAGCGGGTGCACGCGCGCCTGGAAGCCGCCATCCGCAAAAATCCCGATCAGTGGTTGTGGATTCATCGCCGCTGGAAAACGCGGCCGCCGGGGGAAAGGCCGATCTATTGATGACGATCAAACGAGTCTGCGTGTTTTGCGGATCGAGTCCCGGAGCGCGTCCGGCCTACGCAGCGGCGGCTGCTGCGCTGGCGCGATGCCTGGTGGCCCGCGGACTCACCATTGTCTACGGCGGCGGAAACGTCGGCTTGATGGGAGTCCTGGCGGACACGGCGCGCGCGGCGGGCGGCGAAGTCATCGGCGTGATTCCGCGCGGGCTGGTCGCCAAAGAAGTGGCGCACACGGAGCTGCCCGATCTGCGGATGGTCGAATCCATGCATGAGCGCAAGGCGCTGATGGCCGATCTTGCCGACGCGTTTATCGCCATGCCGGGCGGCTACGGCACCTTCGAGGAGTTCTGCGAGATCCTGACCTGGACGCAGCTCGGCCTGCAGCGCAAACCCTGCGGCATTCTGAACATCGAAGGCTACTACGACCACCTGTTGCAAATGTTCGACCACGCGGTGGCGGAGCAGTTCGTCAAGCCGGTGCATCGCGAAATGTTTATCGCGGACGCCGATCCGGAGACGTTGGTCGAGCGCCTGCTCGTCTATCAGGCGCCGTTCGTCGACAAATGGCTCGGCCGCGAGGAGACTTGAAACCCGGCTGCTAATCTTTCGGCGACGACGAAAGCGTCTCCAGAAAGAGAGCGAGAATTAGAAATCCTGCGACTGTGGCCGAGACGATCATGGTTTATGGATTCATGATGAGCCAAAAGGATTCATTCAAGTGTGAAATCGCCGTGAAGAATTCGTGAAGTTCTTGGTGAGCGCCGCGGAGACGATTGGCAGGCCGATTCTGCATAATAGTTCTCTGGAGACTCAGTGAAAGCTTTAGTGAAGGCAAAAGCCGAGCCAGGACTGTCGATCGAGGACATTCCCGAGCCGTCCATCGGCATTAACGACGTTCTGATTCGCGTCCACCGCACCGGCATTTGCGGCACCGACGTTCACATCTACGATTGGGACGAGTGGGCGCGCCAGACCATCCCGGTGCCCATGGCGATCGGCCATGAATTCGTCGGCGAGATCGTCGACGGTCGGCTCGAACGTCATCGATTTTCATCCCGGCGAGCTGGTCTCGGGCGAAGGCCACGTGGTGTGCGGCCGCTGCCGCAACTGCATGGCGGGGCGGCGCCACCTGTGCGCGCATACATCGGGCGTGGGCGTGAACCGGCCGGGCTGTTTCGCCGAATTCATTTCTTTGCCGATGACCAATATCTGGCGGCACGATCCGCGCGTCGATCGCGACGTCGCGGCCATTTTCGATCCCTTCGGCAACGCGGTGCACACCGCGCTGACGTTCGATGTGCTGGGTGAAGACGTGCTGATCACCGGCGCCGGGCCCATCGGCATCATGGCGGCCGCGGTGGTCCGCCACGCCGGCGCGCGCTACGTGGTGATCACGGACGTCAACGAATACCGGCTGGATCTGGCGCGCAAGGTGGGCGTGGATCTGGCGCTGAATGTGAAGCAGACCTCCATCGCGGAGGCGCAGAAGAAGCTGGGCATGCAGGAAGGATTCGACGTGGGCCTGGAGATGTCGGGCAACGCCAGCGCCTTCCGCGACATGATCCACAATCTGTCGCACGGCGCGCAAGATCGCCATGCTCGGCATCCCGGCGGGAGAAATGGCGATCAACTGGCGCGAAGTGATTTTCAACATGCTCACCATCAAGGGCATCTACGGCCGCGAGATGTATGAGACCTGGTACAAGATGACGGTGCTGCTGCAATCCGGCCTGGATATTCGCGCCGGTGATCACGCACCGCTTCAGCTACCGGGATTTCGAAGAAGGCTTTCGCGTGATGCGCTCCGGGCAGAGCGGCAAGGTGATTCTCAATTGGGAGGAGCTGATCTAGCGATGCTGGGCGCGTATCAGGCGTTTGTCGAATCGCAACTCGCAGGAAATTCGCGGGGCGGGCTTGTGGAAGCCGGAGCGCGTGCTCGCACTCCGCCGCAGCGTCCCGAATGCGGAGCTGCAGGGCGGCGACAAAGTTCTGGTGCTGTGCGCGAACAACTACCTGGGCCTGGCCGACGACCCGCGCATCATCGCCGCCGCGCGCAATGCGCTCGACCGCTGGGGCTACGGCATGGCTTCCGTCCGCTTCATCTGCGGCACGCAGGAGCAGCACAAGCAACTGGAGCACGAAATCGCCAGCTTCCTGGGCACCGAAGACACCATCCTCTATTCCTCCTGCTTCGACGCCAACGGCGGATTGTTCGAAACGCTGCTGGGCGCGGAGGACGCCGTCATCTCGGACGAACTGAATCACGCGTCGATCATCGACGGCATCCGGCTGTCGCAAGGCGCAACGCTTCCGCTACAAGAATCGCGACATGGCGGATCTGGAAGCAGCAGCTCAAGGCCGCCGAGAGCGCGCGCTTCCGCATGATCGCCACCGACGGCGTGTTTTCGATGGACGGCTACATCGCGCCGCTGCGCGAGATCTGCGATCTGGCGGAGAAATATCACGCGATGGTGATGGTGGACGATTCGCACGCCGTGGGCTTCGTCGGCGAGACCGGCCGCGGCTCGCACGAGCACGCGGGAGTGATGGGCCGCGTGGACATCTTCACCGGCACGCTCGGGAAAGCGCTGGGCGGCGCCAGCGGCGGATATATCAGCGGTGCGAAGCCGCTCATCGCACTTGCTGCGCCAGCGTTCGCGGCCGTACTTGTTCTCCAATTCCTTGCCGCCGTCGATTGTGGCGGCGTCGCTCGAAGCTTTGAAGATTCTCACGGCGTCGAACGAACTGCCGGAGCGCCTGCGCAAGAACACGGCGTTCTTCCGCAAGAAGGCGACGGAACTCGGTCTGCAGATTCTGCCCGGCGAGCATCCCATCGTCCCGGTGATGGTGGGCGACGCCGCCAAAGCCGCGCGCATGGCCGAGTATCTGCTCCAGAAAGGCATCTACGTGATCGGATTCTCGTATCCGGTGGTGCCGATGGGCAAGGCGCGCATTCGCACGCAGGTTTCCGCGGCGCACACCACCGATCAACTCGGCTGGGCCGCGGAAATGTTCGCCGAAGCCGCCGCGAAGGTTGAGTAGCTACTTCTTAAATCTGCACGAACCCGAAGGTCAGCTTCTTCTCGACGCCATCCACGCGATCCAGCCGCACGATCACCTGATCGCCAATCGAAAATTGCCGGCGGTGGCGCACGCCCATGATCTTGCGCACGTTCTCGTTGTATTCGAAGCGGTCGCCGGGCAGTGTATCGAGCGGCACCAGCCCTTCGATGAACATATCCTGCAACTCGACGAAGAATCCGAAGCGCGTGGTCGAAATGATCAACGCGTCGAACTCGTCGCCGACGCGGTCGATCATGAACTTGACCTTCTTCCACTCCACCAGCTCGCGCTCGGCTTCGGCCGCGCGGCGCTCGGCTTCGGACGACTGATCGGCAATCGCATGCAGATCGGCCTCGATACTGCTTGCCGTCCAGATGCGCGCCCAGAATGCGGTGCACGATCAGATCCGGATAGCGCCGGATGGGCGACGTGAAATGCGTGTAGCTGGTGGCGGCCAGCGCGAAGTGGCCGACGTTCAAGTCGCTATAGCGCGCCTGCTTGAGCGAGCGCAGCATCAGATAGCTCAGGATGCGCTCCTCGGGCTTGCCCTCGATCTTGGCGACGAGCTTCTGATAATTGCGCGAAGTGAGCAGCGGGTTGTCGAGCGCCACCACTTCGGTTTTGAATTTCTTCACCGGAGCGGCGCCGGGCGTCAGCGAGTAGCCGAACTGCGTCGCGATTTCCTCGAATTCGATCACGCGCTTGGGATCGGGAC
The DNA here is from genome assembly GCA_963731375.1 of Bryobacterales bacterium. Lineage (GTDB taxonomy): Bacteria > Acidobacteriota > Terriglobia > Bryobacterales > Bryobacteraceae > Palsa-187. The sequence continues at coordinate 188,141 of CAVSUW010000008.1, read as the reverse complement.
GATCGTGAATGCGGAAGATCATGGGCTCGCCCGCGGCCTCGATGTGCGCCGCCACGGCTTCGTTGGCGGCCAGCATGAACTCCTCGATCAAGCGGTGCGCGATGTTGCGGGGCGCGCGCGTCACGGCGGTCATCGCGCCGAACTCGTCGAATTCGAGCAGCGGCTCGGGCAGATCGAAATCGATGGAGCCGCGGCGCTGGCGCTTCTTGTTCAGCAGCAGAGCCAACTCGCGCATCATCTGGAAGCGCGGCACCAGTGGCGCGTAGCGCACGTTCAGCTCCGGGTCGCCTTCCAGCACCTTGTGCACGGCGGTATACGTCATGCGCTCGGCGCTGCGGATCACGCCGCGCGTGAAGTCCTGCGCCACCACGTCGCCATGGTTGTCGATTTCGAGCAGCGCGCTCATCACCAGGCGATCCTCGTGCGGGCGCAGCGAGCACTGATCGGTGGATAGCTCCACGCGGAAGCATCGGCACCGCGCGATCCGGGAAGTAAACACTGGTCCCGCGCAGCAGCGCTTCGCGATCGATCGGGCTTCCCGGGCGCACGTAGTAACTCACGTCGGCGATGTGCACGTGCAGCGCCCAGTGGCCGTTGGGGAGCCGCTCCACCCACACCGCGTCGTCGAAATCGCGCGCCGTCTCGCCGTCGATGGTGACGATGTCGTACTCGCGGAAATCGCGCCGCTTGGCGATCTCGTCGTCCGGGATCGGCCCGGGAATCGCGCGCGCCTGCTCCAGCACGTCGTCGGGAAACTGGTGCGGAATGTGATGCGCGCGGATCAGAATCTCGACGTCGATCCCGAAATCGTCCGGACGCCCCAGAATCTCGATGATGCGTCCCGCCGGCCGGTCGCCGTCGTCGCCATAATCGACGATCTCGGCGGTGACGATCATGCCGTCCAGGTCTTCTTCGGAATGCACTTCCACCGGGCGCGCGCCCACGCGGTCTACGGACCCACCGCCGGCCGGGATCGCCATGCCCTCCGGAATCTCGATCCACTGGCGAATGCGCTCGTCATGCGGGATCACAAAATTGCCGCGCCGGCGCACGCGAAACTCGCCCACGATGCTGCGTGTGCGCCCGCTTCACCACTTCGACGATCTCGCCGTGCGCGCGCCCGTCGCGCTCCAGACGCTTGATGCGGAGAGCCACGCGGTCGCCGTGCATGGCGCGGTCGGCGTCTTCTTTGCCCAGGTAGATGTCGCCCTTCAGTCCCGGCACCGGCTCTTCCGGCGTCACGAATCCGTAGCCGTCGCGATGCACGCTCAGCCGCCCGTGAATCAGGCGCGGCGATTTCTTCTTCTGCGAGTGTCCCCTTTGCAGATGACCTTTGGGATGTGACGGCACGATTCATTTTATAGTGAGAAGGCATATGGACCTGAAGACCGTCCGCCTGGTGATCCCCGAAAACGGCAACATCATCGTGGGCCACAGCCACTTCATCAAGACCGTCGAGGATCTCTACGAGGCCATCGTCAACACCGTGCCGCAGATGAAATTCGGCATCGCCTTCAACGAAGCCTCCGGCGACTGCCTCATCCGCGTCGACGGCAACGATCCCGAGCTCGAAGGCATCGCCACCGAAAACGCCCAAGCCATCGCCGCCGGACACACGTTCGTGATCGCCCTGCGCGACGGCTATCCCGATCAACATTCTGGGCCGCATTCGCGAGATCCCCGAAGTCTGCAACATCTTCTGCGCCACCGCCAACCCGGTCGAAGTGATCCTGGCCGAGACCGAACAGGGGCGGGGAATCCTGGGCGTGATCGATGGCAGCTCGCCCAAGGGGATCGAATCCGCCAACGACCGCGAATGGCGCCACGGCCTGCTCCGCAAGATCGGATATAAGCGCTAAACCCAGCAAAACGGCAGTTTTTGCCCTCGCTGATACCCGCGTTTTTACCTTTGACTCCCTGGATTTTTGGTGGCATACTACTGCCGTATTGGAGTGTCAGGTTTGAGTCTCCGTCCGCTCTTCGGTCCTACCGTTCCGTCCCGCCCGGTGTCTCTCTGCTGCAGCCTCCAGTTACAAGGAGGAGCGTAACGTGAAGAAGCTTTTTGTGGGAAATCTTCCTTACACCGCAAACGAAACCGACGTGCAGAATTTCTTTGCCGATCATGGAGTTACCGTCGATTCCATCACCGTCATGCGGGACCGTTTCACGGGCCAGGCGCGCGGCTTCGGCTTCGCGGAAATCAACGACGATGCGGCGGCGGCGCAGGCCGTCGAGGTCCTGTCACGGCAAGGAACTCATGGGCCGGACCCTGGTGGTGAATGAGGCCCGTCCGATGGCTCCGCGTGAAGGCGGCGGCCGGAGCCGGACGCCCGCAGCGGCGCGAACGCTACTGACATCCACGCCCGTCCTCAGCGCCGTCCACGCTGCGCCGGGAGTGTGTGCCGCCTATGCATGGATGGAGATGACCGATAAGGCACACTGGCTGGCCGCCGCCCGTAGCGCCATGCAAACCGAAGCCGAGGCCGTCCTGGCCGCGTCCGAACGCCTGGGAGACAGCCTCTTGAGCGCGGTGGATTTGATCTTGGGCCATCGCCGGCAAAGTAGTGGTCACCGGGATGGGCAAGTCCGGCCACGTCGGCCGCAAGATCGCCGCCACGCTGCAGAGCACCGGCACGCCCGGCGGTGTTCCTGCACCCCACCGAAGCCGGCCATGGCGATCTGGGCATGTGCCAGGCCGGCGATTGCGTGGTCATGATTTCGAAGAGCGGATCTACCGCGGAGTTGCTGGATCTGGTCGCGCCGCTGCGCGAATTCGACGTGCGCTTCATCGGCATTCTGGGCAACCTGCGCTCGCCGCTGGCCGGGGAAATGGACGTGGTTCTGGACGCCTCCGTCCAGCGCGAAGCCGATCCCGAAGGCTACACGCCCACCGCCAGCACCATGGTGGCGCTCGCGCTAGGGCACGCGCTGGCGGTCGCGCTGATGCAGGCGCGCGGCTTCACCGCCGAGCACTTTCGCCGCTACCATCCGTCCGGCCAACTGGGACACAACCTGCGGCTGCGGGTGCGCGACGTCATGCACGCGGGCGACGAAGTCGCCTGGGTGAAGGCGGACGACTCGCTGAAACACGTGGTCATCGAAATGTCGCAGCGGCCGTTGGGCGCCGCCTGCGTGATCGCCGACGGATCACCGCCTGCTGGGACTGATCACCGACGGCGATGTCCGCCGCGCGCTGCGCAATCACGACGACATCCGCCCGCTGCGCGCCTCCGACGTGATGACGGCGTCGCCGGTGCACATCGGCCCCGACGCGCTGGTGCACGAAGCCCTGCGCCTGATGGAGGATCGCCCCTCGCAGATCTACGTTCTGCCGGTGCTCGATCCCGACACCCAAGTCTGCCTCGGCCTGCTGCGCCTGCACGATATTTATCAGGCTCGCGCCGTCGACTGAGCCGCCCTAAAGTTCGCCGCCCCTTCAGCCGATTCCCGGCAGAGGTGTCCCCATGCGCATCGCGTCTCTCTTGTTATTTGGCTTCCGTGGTTGCGCTGGCCGGATCGGGAGGCGGACCCGCCGTATATGTCGTCGGGAACCTGGACGGCGTTTCGCCCGGCGACGAAGGAATGCTGGTGCTGGAGCATGATGCCGTGGTTTTCCGCTCCGGCAAAACCGTGCTGTCGCTTCCCTACAGCGACATCCATAACGTGGAATTGGGACCAAAGTCATGCCACCGTCGGACGCGCCGCTCTACAAAGTCTGGCAACTTGCACAAGCGCTTCCTGACCGAACGCCCCATGCATCAGATGGTCAACTTTCGAGTTCGCGGATAAAGACGGCAACGACCAGACCATGACGCTGGAGTTCGAAGAGGCCGCCGCCAACCAAACGCTGGTCGAGATCGAAATCCGGCAGGGCAAACGCATCCCGCCGAAACGCGCCACCAACGGCGATTCCTGGTGGGGCGACAGCGCCTGGAAAACCACTCGCAACAACAACACGGTGAGTCCCGAGATCGCTGGGGAATTCGACCGGCAAGTAGCGCTTGCGAGCCGTCGCGCGGAAGAACGCACGAGTGGTTATGTTATTCTGAGACCGGTTCCGCGCACCCATGCGTTTTCGTACTGTACTGGCTATCGGCTTGATGGGGTTGGCCGCCCTCGGCGTGCTGTGGGCGCAAAAACCGTTCCGCGAATGGCCCGCCATCGAGTACGAGAATTTCCCGCTCCCGCCGCGACGCCAATCGTCCCGCTGAGTGGACTCGCGCCCGCCTGCGCTATCCCGACATCACCGGCTACGCCTCGCACGGCAGCGGCCGCTACTTCGGCTTCGCCGGCTACTGGACCATGGACTACCCGCGCTCAGACCGGCACCTACTAGCAAGGTGTCAGGCGCCTGACGCGCATCGACTCGCGGTCGATCGAGCAGGTGGTGGAACTCGACGGCTCGGGTGAAGTGAACAACTGGCCCGTGCTCTACGGCGTCGAAGTGGGGCACTGGCTGCTGCCCGAAGACCAGGCCGAGCAGCTCCGCGAATACCTGCTGCGCGGCGGCTTCTTCATGGTGCGACGATTTTCACGGCACCGAGGCCTACCGGGGCGTGCGCGAGTGGGACACCTTCGTCGACAGCATGAAGCGCGTGTTCCCCGACCGCCCGATCGAAGACATTCCCGACAACGATCCCATCTTCCACACCATTTACGATCTGCAGGAGCGCTTCCAGGTTCCCGGCGCCCAGTTTCTCGAGACCGGCCTAACGTATGAGGCGGGCGCGACCGGCATGCAGCCGCACTGGCGCTGCATCCGCGACAACAAGGGCCGCATCATGGTCGCGATCTGCCACAACATGGATCTGGGCGACGCCTGGGAGCACTCCGACAACCCGCTGTATCCGGAGAAATACGCATCGCTCGCCTACCGCATCGCGATGAACTATTTCATTTACGATTTGACGCACTGACGTTGCAATGCCAGAGCAACGAGTCGGATGCTCTGAGTGCGCATCAGTGCGAAGGGTCGTCTGTGGAAGCTGCATTGCGCGGTGACTATCGACGGTCTGCAAGTGACGCGAAGTCTGCTGGCGTCGCAAGTGGCACGAAGGCGGATTTCGTTGACTACTCGTCCAGCTGGGATCTGCAATGATGTCGGATGACAGTCGGCTTCGCATGTATTCAGAGCGCTTGCCGGACGTTCGACATCGCCGTGAAATCACGGCTGAGCAAGCCGAGCTAGCGGTAGGCGTCCTTGCGGTTGAGAACGCGCAGCGCACGACTGTCCGCCGTGAGCGGAACGCACACGCCAGTCGCCGATGCGCAAACGATACTCGGGCGGATCGATTCCTTGCAGACGCTTGATGTTGCCGGTTTCTGTTGCCGCGAAGCGCTCGACGGCGCGCTGAATGCGCCGGGCGATGCCTTTGTCGAGTGCTGCCATGTCTTCGAGCGAAGACTCGGACCATTCCAGGTCCTTCATTTCTTAGTCGGTCACTCTAGTCCCAATCGGCGCATCGCCTCGTCGTGTGGAATGCCCTTGCCGCCGTTGTTTTGCAGGGAAGCGCGCGCTTGAGCCACCGCCTGCACGCTCGGCCTCGGTCTCGGGTTCGTCGTCGAGGGCGCGTTGCTGAGAGCCGTCGGCTTTGTCCGGATCGACGATACTTTCCAGCAAATCCGCACGACAGCTCGAAATTTGTCAGTTTCCGGACAGCCGGTCAATCAAGCTCGTGCGCGTGCTGGCGAGTGTCGCTCATCGCGTCTCGCTTCACCTTGAATCCTAGACCTATTCTACTCCGCGGTCTCCCGCTCGAATCCACCCGCATTCCCTCCTTCGGCAGTCGTCCATTTCCACTCCCTGTGCTATCCTGAAGCCGTTCTTAAAGAGTCTTAATGCGTCTTCGCTCGCTGCTTTGGCTGTTTTTGGGTGCAATCGCCGGATGGGGCGTGCTGCGGGCGCAAAAACCTTTCAAGGCCTACCCGGGCGTCGAGTACGAGAACTTTCGCGCTCCCCGCCGACTGGCAGCAACCCGCCGAATGGACCCGGGCGCGCCTGAGTTATCCCTCCTTTTTCGCGCTTCACGGGATCCGCGACGGCTTCCATCGCTGGACCATCGATTATCCCCGTTCGGACCGCCACTTGCTCCAAGGCATCCGCCGCCTGACCCGCATCGACACCCGCTCGGTGGAGCAAAGTCGTCGATCCGGATGGCGAAGACGACGATCTATAACTGGCCTTCTATGTACGCCGTCGAGGTCGGCTATTGGAATCTCACCGATCGGCAAGCCGCCCAATTGCGCGAATTTCTGCTGCGCGGCGGCTTCCTGATGGTGGACGATTTTCACGGCACCGTCGAGTGGAATAACTTCGTCGCCGGCATGACGAAAATCTTTCCTGACAGAGATATCGTCGATCTTGATAACAAAGACCCCATCTTCCACGTCGTATATGATCTGGACGATCGTTTTCAAGTGCCGGGAATGCAGTACGTCTTCACCAGGTCTTTGTTCGAGTACGACGGGTTCCAGGCCAAGTGGCGCGGTGTCTACGACGACAAGGGAAGAGTGATGGTGGTCATCTGTCATAATATGGATCTCGGTGACGCCTGGGAGAACTCCGACGACCCCAGGTATCCGGAAAAGTTTGCGGCGTTGGCGTACCGCATCGCTGTGAATTATTGGACTTATGATTTAACGCACTAGACACGTCAGAGCAACAGCCCATGTTTGAGTTCCTCTTCAAGTATCCGGAGGCGGTCTTCTCGCGCGGCACCTTTGTGCTGTTGGGAGGCTGGCCGCTATGGTTGCTGGTGCTGGCAATCCTCGCGGCCGCGGCCGGGTTGGGTTGGGTGGTGTGGCAGCGGGCGGGTTCGGGACGCGTGGCCGGGGCCAGATCGGCCGCCGTCTGGCTGCTGCAAACGTTGCTCGCGTCGGTGCTGCTCCTGATGCTGTGGCATCCGGCGTTGAGCGTCGCCACGCTGCGTCCGCAGCAGAATATTGTCGCCGTCGTGGTCGACGATTCCGCCAGCATGGCGCAGGCCGATGAGGCCGGCGGAGCCACCCGGCGTGCGGCTGCCGATCAATGTCCTCAACTCCGGCCTGCTCAATGATTTAAAGGATAAATTTCAGGTTCGTCTTTACCGGCTGGGCGATCACCTGGATCGCGTCGATAAGCTGGAACAGCTCAACTCGTCCATCCCCGCGACCCACATCGGCGATGGCTTGAAACAGGTGGTGGCCGACGCCGCCAGCCTGCCCATCGGAGCCGTGGTGCTGGCGAGCGACGGCGCCGACAACTCCGGCGGCGTGGATCTCGAAACGATGTCCGAAATCCGCCGCCAGCGCATTCCCATCCACACGATTGGTTTCGGCAAGGAAAAAGCCGCGCACGATGTCGAAATCAGCGACGTGCAGGTGCCCGCGCGCGCGCTTCCCGATTCGCGCCTCTCCGCCATCGTCAGCTTTCATCAGAACGGCTACGCCGGGCAGAAGGCCAAGCTCACCGTCAAGGAAGGCTCGAAGATTCTCGCGCAGCAGATAGTCACGCTGAAGAAAGACGGCGCAGGAGCAGAGCGAAACGCTCCTCTTTAATGCCGGCACTGCGGGCGTGAAGTCCGTCGAAACGTCCATCGATCCGCTGCCGGGCGAGGAAAGCGCCAAGAACAATCTGGTCACGCGGCTGGTCAACGTAGATGCGCGCAAGCCCCGCATCCTTTATCTCGAAGGCGAGCCGCGCTGGGAGTTCAAGTTCCTCCGCCGCGCCGTCGAAGACGACCGAACGATCGATCTGGTCACCATTCTCCGCACCACCCAGAACAAGATTTACCGCCAGGGCATCGCGAACCCCGACGAACTGAAGGACGGCTTCCCCACCAAGGTGGAAGAGCTTGTTCGGCTTCGACGGCCTCATCATCGGCAGCGTGGATGCGCCCTACCTGACGCCCGGCCAGCAGACGCTGATCAAGGATTTTGTCGACCGTCGCGGCGGCGGCATTCTGTTTCTCGGCGGCAAGGACGCGCTGTCGGATGGCGGCTGGAAGCAATCGGCCGATGTCGAGCTGCTACCGACCATTCTTCCCGACCGCAAAGATACTTTCGTCCGCGTCGGCGCCACGGTGGAGCTGACCGCGCCCGGCCGCGACAGCCTGATCACGCGCCTGGTGGAAGATCCGGCCAAGAATGTCGAGCGCTGGAAGAACGCTTCCCTACCTGATGAATTTTCAGGACGTCGGCCAGCCCAAGCCCGGCGCCGTGGTGCTGGTGGACGCGAAGCCCACCACCGGCGGACGCGTGCCGATGCTGGTCACGCAGAATTTTGGCCGCGGCCGCACCGCGATTTTCGCCACCGGCGGAAGCTGGCGCTGGCAGATGCTGCAGCCGGTGGCCGACAAGAGTCACGAAATGTTCTACCAGCAGTTGCTGCGCTGGCTGGTGTCCGATACGCCGCGCAAGGTCATCACATCGACGCCCAAGCAATTGATCTCCGACGATTCGCACGTCAGCCTGCGCGCCGAAGTGCGCGACCGCACCTATCTGCCAGCCTCCGACGCCAAGACCGAAGCGCACATTCTTGGACCGGACGGCATCGCCGAAGCTGTCGAGATGCGTCCCGATCCGATCGAGGCCGGCGTCTACACCGCGGACTGGACGACGCCCAAGCCCGGATCGTATTTAGTGGAAGTCGTCGCCAACCGCGGAACCGAAGAACTGGGCCGCGATACCATGACGTTCCGCCGCGAAGACGGCGTAGCCGAGAACTTCCACATCCAGCAGAATCGCGAATTGCTGGAGAAGCTATCGTCGGAAACCGGCGGCCGCTACTATACCCCGCAAGATGCGTCAAAATTGGGTAAGGACATCAGCTACTCGGATGCCGGCATCACGGTGCGCGAGACCCGCGACCTGTGGGACATGCCCATCGTATTCCTGCTGCTGCTGAGCCTGCGCGCGGGAGAATGGCTGCTGCGTAGAAAGTGGGGTGTGATTTGAAGAGGCTGTCTTATGTTGCCCTGCTCCTCACCGCGGCCGGAGCGCTGCGGGCCGATACCTTCTACCTCACCATCGCCGGCCTCGGCGGCGAAGCCGGAATACGAGCAGCGCTTCACCGGCTGGGCTGCGGATCTCGACAAGATCCTGAAGAGCGAACCGTCCTCGCACGTGATCACGCTCTCCGGCGCGCAGGCCACGCGCGCCAATATCCAAGCGAAGCTCGGCGATCTCGCCAAGCAAACCAAAGCCGACGACCATCTGGTCCTGATGCTGATCGGCCACGGCAGCTTCGACGAATCAGATTACAAGTTCAACATTCCCGGCCCCGACATCACCGCCACGGAACTGGCGTCGCTGCTTGGACAAGATCCCGGCGCAGCAGGCGGTCATCGACATGACCAGCGCCAGCGGCGGCGCGCTCCCCACGCTGCAAAAGTCCAAGCGCATCGTGATCGCCGCGACCAAATCCGGCACCGAGAAAAATGCCACCGTATTCCCGCGCTACTTCATCGAAGGCCTGCACGATCCCGCCGCCGACGCCGACAAGAACGAAGTGATCACGGTGCTCGAAGCCTTTCGCTACGCCGAGGCGAAGACCGCGAAGTTCTACGACGAGCTGAAGCGGCTCTCCACCGAACATCCGTTGATCGAAGACGCCGGCAAGGGCGAAGGCGTCAAGGCGCCCACCGTCGAAAACGGCGAAGGACTGCTGGCGGGCGATTCGCCCTGCTGCACACCGGCTCGGCCGTCGACGATGGCCAAAGATCCGGAGAAGCAAAAGCTGCTCAAGCAGAAAGAAGACGTCGAGACCAAGATCGACGAACTGAAATACCGCAAAGCGTCGATGCCGGTGGAAGAATACCGCGACCAGTTGGCGCAAGCTGCTGCTGGACCTGGCGAAGACTCAGGAGGCACTCGACAAATGACGCGCCGTTACATCCGTCTGCTGCCGCTGGCTCTCCTCAGCGGATTGCCGCTGCTAGCCCAAGCTCCCGCCACGCCCAAAGAAGCGCTGCCTGCGAAGCGCTGCGCCACAAAGGCGACCCGGCCGCCCGCGATTGCTATCAGCGGCTCACGCGCGCCTCCGATCCCGCGATTGCAGGCCGAAGGTTTCTGGGGCGTTGGCGACTTCAAATCCGCCAACGATTCCTTCCGCGCCGCCGTCAAGCTTCGCGACAAGATCCTGCGCCGCGCGTGCGCTGGGGCCGCATGTATCTGGATCACTGGCAGGCCTCCGAAGCGCAGCGACCTGTTCGAGGAAGCCCTGAAGATCAAGGAAGACTACGCGCCCGCGCTGCTGGGCATGGCGCTGGTGGCCGGCGAGCAGTTCGAAGGCGCGGCCATCAAGATCGCCGAGAAAGCGCTGGAGGCCGATCCGAAACTGTACGAAGCCTACGAAGTGATCGCCCGCGTGCACCTCGAAGACGGCGACCCCGAGAAAGCCGCGGAAGCCGCGAACGCAGCGCTGAAGATTTATCCGGAAGCGCTGGATGCCATGGCGCTGCTCGGCACCATCGACTTGTTGAACGACAAGAAAGACTCGCCCTGGATGACGCAGGCGTTGAAGATCAATCCGCATTACGGCAAAGCCTACGCCATCGCGGGACATTTCTTCATCATCAACCGCCGCTACGACGAAGGAATCGCGATCTACCGCAAGGCGCTCGATCTCGATCCCACCCTCAACGAAGCGCGCTCCGATATGGGCGTCAATCTGATGCGCCTGGGCCAGGAGGACGAAGCTCGCAAGCAACTGGAGCAAGCCTATAACGCCGGTTATCAGAGTCCGGAGACGGTCAATTCGCTGCGCCTGCTGGATAGCTACAAGAACTACGACACCTTCAAGACGCCCACCACCATTCTGCGTCTGAACAAAAAAGAATCCGCGCTGCTGCGGCCCTATTTCCAGGCAGAGTTCGACCGCGCGCTCGCCACCTACGAAAAGAAATATCACTACAAGCTCAAGCAGCCGGTGCAGATCGAAGTCTATCCCGATCACGAAGACTTCGCCGTGCGCACGCTGGGCATGCCGGGACTCGGCGCGTTGGGCGTGACCTTCGGCTACGTCGTCGCGATGGATTCGCCCAGCGCGCGCAAGCCCGGGCAGTGGCATTGGGCCAGCACCATGTGGCACGAACTGAGCCACGTGTATGCGCTCGAAATGACGAATCATCCGCGTTCCCCGCTGGTTCACCGAAGGCCTGGCGGTGTACGAAGAAACCGCCGCCGCGCCGGATTGGGGCGATCGCCTGGACCCCGGCGCCATCAACGCCATCAAAGAGAAGAAGCTGCTGCCCGTTGCGGATCTGGATCGCGGCTTCATGCACCCCACTTACGGCGATCAAGTGATCGTGTCGTATTTCCAGGGCGGCAAGATCTGCAGCTTCATCGCGGAGAAATGGGGCTACGAGAAGCTGATAGCCATGCTCCACGACTTCGGCGACAAGATGACCACGCCCGAAGTGATCGAAAAAGAATTCCAGATGAAGCCGGAGGAGTTCGACAAACAATTCATGGCCTGGCTGGAGCCGCAAACCGAGAAGACCGTCGACAACTATCGACGAGTGGCGCAAGCGCGTCCGCGTGCGTTGCCGGATTCGTGAAGGACAAGAAGTGGGACGAAGCGATCAAGGAAGGCGAAGCCATCCGCGACATGTACACGGAGTACGTCGAGATGGGCAGCGTCTATGAATTCCTCGCGCAGGCCTGGCTGGCCAAGGGCGACAAGGCCAAAGCCACGGCGGAGCTGGAGCGTTACTCGAAAGTCGGCGGACGCGATCCCGCAATCGCTCAAGCAGCTTTCCGAACTGCTCGACGAGCAGGGCCGCAAGAAGGAAGCCGCCGCCGTGCTGGAGCGTCTGAACCTTGATTTATCTGGAGGACGACGAGGCGCACAGCCGCCTGGGCGCGCTGAGTCTCGATCTCGGCAACGCCAAGATCGCCGAGCGCGAGTATCAGGCGGTGCTGGATCTGAAGCCGGCCGATCCGGCGGCCGCGCACCTGGGACTGGCCGTGGCCTACAAAATGGAAAACCGCTCGAACGACGCGCGCGAAGAAGTGATCTCGGCGCTGGAAGCCGCGCCCGGCTTTAAACCGGCGCAAAAACTTTTGTTAGAACTGAGTGGGAAAGAATAAAACCGAATGTCCACACCCGCAGAGAACATGACTGACGCCGCCGGTTTGCAGGAACGGATCGCGCGTTTCCAGAAGGCCCAGGAGGCCATCATTTCCCAGGTTCGCAGGGTGATCGTGGGACAGGAAGAGGTGATCGATCAGGTGATGGTCGCGCTGTTTGTCGGCGGACACTGCCTGATTACCGGCTTGCCGGGCACCGCCAAGACGCTGCTGGTGCGCACGCTGGCGCAGGCGCTGGGCCTGGAATTCCGCCGCATTCAGTTTACGCCCGACCTGATGCCTTCCGACATCACCGGCACCGACATCATCGAAGAAGATCCCACCACCGGACGCCGCACCTGGACCTTCGTGCCCGGTCCGATTTTCTCGAACGTGCTGCTGGCCGATGAAATCAACCGCACGCCGCCGAAGACGCAATCGGCGCTGCTCGAAGCCATGCAGGAGCGCTCCTGCACGGTGCGCGGCAATCAGTACACCATCAAGGCCGCCGTTCTTCGTGCTGGCCACGCAGAACCCCATCGAGCTCGAAGGCACCTATCCGCTGCCCGAAGCGCAGCTCGACCGCTTCATCTTTAATGTGCTGCTGGATTACCTCTCGGCCGATCACGAACTGAAGGTGCTGGACCTCACCACCACCACTCACATCGCGCAAGCCGAGGCCGGTCACCAACGCCGAAGAGATTCTCGACTTCCAGCAAGTGGTCCGCATGGTGCCGATCGCCGATTCCATCGCGCGCTACGCCGTGAACCTGGTGCGCGCCACTCGCGCCACCGATCCTTCGGCGCCCGATTTCGTCAAGAAGTACGTCAACTTCGGCGCCAGCGTCCGCGCGGCGCAGTTCCTAGTACTGGCGGCCAAAGCCCGGGCGCTGATGAAGCGCCGCTATCACGTGACCTACGAAGATGTCACCGTCGCTGATGAAGCCCATTCTGCGGCATCGCATTCTGCTGAACTTCCAGGCCGAATCCGACCATCTGACGCAGGACGACATCTTGAGCAAGCTGCTGGAGGCCATGCCCGCGCCTCGAGAATAGGCGCGGCGTTCCGCCATGCTCCAGCGTTTTCTAGATCCGACGGTTCTCGCTGGGATCTCCGGCCTGGACCTGGTGGCCCGCACCGTGGTCGACGGCTTCGTCGCCGGCCTGCATCGCTCGCCCGATTTCGGCTTCAGCCAGGAGTTTGCCGAATACCGCGCCTACACGCCGGGCGACGATCTGCGCCACGTCGATTGGAACGTCTTCGCGCGCACCGAGCGCGCGTATCTCAAGCGCTATCGCGGCGAGACCAACTGCCAGTTGACGATTCTGCTGGATTGCAGCCGGTCGATGAAGTTCACCTCGCACAAGATCGACAAGCTGGAATACTCGCGCTATCTCACGGCGTCGCTGGCCTACCTGGCGAAGATGCAGCGCGACGCGGCGGGCCTGATCGTGTTCGACGACGAGGTGCGGAATTTCATCCCGCCTTCGACGCGCCAGGGACAACTCGCGCGCCTGCTGCACGCGGTCGAAAAAGCCGAAGTCGGCAATCGCACCGACTACGAGAAGCCCTTCTCCCATGTGCGCGAATTTCTGCACCGGCGCGGGCTGATTGCGGTGATCTCGGATTTCTGGGAATCGCCCGAGAAGGTCATCAAGACCATCGCCCCGCTGCGCTTTCACGGCAATGAAGTGGTGCTGTTTCATGTGCTCGATCCGGAAGAGATTCGGCCCAAATTCCGCGACCCCGCGCTGCTCGAAGATCTGGAATCCGGCGCCACTCTCGAAGTCTCGCCCGAGTACGCGGCCAAGGAATATCCGGCCAAAATCGACGCGCATCTGGAAGAAATCCGATCGCAAGCCAAGGGCGCGGGCCTGGATTATTTCCTGATCGACACCAGCCGTCCGCTCGATGCGGCGCTGCGCGAGTATCTGGCGATTCGCAGAGGGCGGATGTAATGGGTTTCTTCACGCCCTGGTTTTTGGCCGGCGCCGTAGCGGTGGGGTTGCCCATCTGGCTGCATCTTCTGAAGCGCCACAAGACCGACCCCAAGCTGTTTCCGTCGCTGATGTTTTTCGAGTATCGCGAGACCAGTTCGGTGAAGCATCGCCGCCTGGATCACATCTTGCTGTTCGTTCTGCGCACGCTGATGATCCTGCTGCTGGCGCTGCTGTTCGCCAGTCCCTTCATCCGCCGCTCCGCCGCCGCGTCCGACGGCAAGAAGCTGACGGTAGTGGCCATCGATCGCTCCTTCAGCATGCGCGACGGTGACCGTCTGGATCGCGCCAAGAATCAGGCGATGCAGGTTCTGGGCAATCTCAAGCCCGGCGATCAGGCGCAAGTGATTGCGCTCGCCGGACAAGTGCAGGCGCTGACCCAGGTCACCACCGATCCCGCCGCGCTGCGCGCCGCCGTGGCAGCCGTCCAACCCGGCGATAGCCGCGCGTCGTTCGGTGAACTGGCGCGCTACCTGCGCACTCTCAGCGAAGCGCCAGAAGATGCCGATCGAAGTGCATCTGGCGAGCGATCTGCAGAAATCCGCCATGCCGCCGGGCTTCGCCGACCTGCGCCTGGCGCCCGCGACCACGCTGGTCTTTCATCCCGTCGGCGGTGCGGCCAAGAATTGGACCGTCGAAAATGTAGTCGCGCCGCGCCGCGTCTTCGATCCCAAGCGCGTCAAAATCCAAGCGACCATCGCCGGCTTCGGCACGCCCGCCGCGAAACGCACCGTGACGCTGCTGCTGAACGGCCGCGAGCTGCAGAGCAAGAGCGTCGACGTGCCCGAAAACGGCCGCGCGCCAGGTGGAATTCCTCGGCCTCGAAGCGCCCTACGGTTTCAGCAAAGGCGAAGTGCGCATCGATGCCGCCGATTCGCTGCCCGGCGACGATCACTATTATCTTCTCGACCGAACGCGCCGATCCGCGCAAGGTTCTGTTCATCGACGACGGACGCCGCCCGCGCGCCGAGCTCTACTTCCGCGCCGCGCTCGATTCCTCCGGCGATGGCGGATTCCAGATTGGAAACGCTGCGCCCCGAATCTGCGGCGTCCGCGAATCTCGCTGAGCTACGCTTTCGTGGTGTTGAACGATCTATCCAGCGTCCCGCAGAATCTCGAAAGCTCGCTGCGAGCACTACGTGAACGCCGGCGGTTCCGCGCTGGTGGTGCTCGGCCCCGGCTCCGCCGTATTGCCGCGCGTGCCGGTGCTCGACGAAGCCATTCAGGCCTCGAGCTACGCGGGACGCGAAGGCGACCTCTTCCTGACCGTGACCGATATCGACTCCGGCCATCCCGCGCTGCGCAGCGTCGATCGCTTCAACGGCGTCAAGTTTTATCAAGCCATCCATGTCGGCGCCGCGAAGTCGCGCGTGCTGGCGAAGCTGAACGACGGCACGCCGCTGGTCCTCGAACGCACCATCGGCGAAGGCAAGGTGCTGGCCTTCACGTCCACCTTCGACAACGTCCTGAACGATCTGCCGATTCACGCCTCCTGGGTCCCGTTCGTGGCGCAGTCCGCGCTCTACTCTGGGCGGCGGCGGAGCCGAACAGCCCGTGAATCTCGCCGGTCGATTCCTATGTGGAACTGCGCGCCGGAGACGGCAAGGGCGCCGCGGCCGAAGTCCTCGATCCCGACGGCAAGCGCATGTTGTCGCTCGAAGAAGCCATCAAGGCGCGCAACTTCGCGCTGGATCGCGAAGGCTTTTTCGAGATCAAGACCGCGGCGGGCCGTCGCAGCCTGGTGGCGGTTCACGCCGACCGCCGGGAATCCGACCTGGCGCCGATTCCGGCCGAGACGCTGGACCTGTGGAAGGGCACCGGCAGCACCGATTCCGACGCCCGGCGGCGGTGGTCCGGGCGCTGCCGATGCGGCCGATAAGCCGTGGGGTCTGTGGCCCTATATTTTATTGTTATTGTTAGGAGTAGCGGTAGCCGAATCGGTGGTCGCGGATGGATTCTTGCGGCCCCTCGGCCCCGCAGCGGGAAGCGATGAAGAGGGAGGCGGCATGAACACGCGCGACCAACTGAATCAGTATCTCCAGGGTCTCGAGAAGCGCATGCGCTGGCTGGCGGTGTCGAAGGGCGCCGCGGTCGCTGCCGGAGTCGCGCTGGGAGCAACCCTCGCCCTGGTGCTGATCACCAACGCGCTCGCGTTTTCCTCCACCAGCATGACCGTCGCGCGCGTGGTGCTGTTCGTCGCGCTCGCCGCCGCCGTTGGGTTTCGCGCTGGTGATCCCGCTGATGCATCTGAACCGCCGCAAGGCCGCGGGCCGCGCGGAAACTTCGTTCCCCGAATTCCAAGAACGCCTGCTCACCTACGTGGAACGCAGCGAAAAGCGCGATCCCATGCTGGACCTGCTGGCCATGGACACCATGTCGGTGGCGCAGCGAACTCAGCCCGAGCGGGTCGCGCCGCGCAAATCGATTTTCGCGCTGGCGACTTCGGCGGGCGCCGCTGGGCGCGGTGTTGTTGTGGCTGATCCTGGCGGGTCCGGGATTCCTGGGCTACGGCGCGTCCTTGCTATGGGCCGGAGCGCCCAAAGCCGGCGCAGTGAAGTTCTACGACATCACCGTGCAGCCCGGCAACAAACTGATCCGCCGCAAGTCGGATCAGGTGATCACCGCGCAGCTCACTTTTGAAGCGCCGCAAGTCCGCCTGTTCGCGAAATACGCGAGCACCGCCAAGTGGGAAGAAGCGCAGATGGTGCCGCGCAACGGCACCTCCTATGAATTTCTATTTGCCGGCGTGCCGGAGCCGGTCGAATACTACGTCGAAGCCTCCGGCGTGAAGTCGAAGACCTACAAGCTGGACGTGGTCGATCTGCCCGGCATCAAGCACATCAAGGTCACCTATCATTATCCCAGTCTGGCTGGGATCGAAAGACTGTCGTCGAAGATCCCGGCGGCGATCTGCGCGCGGTTGCAGGCACCATCGCCGAACTCACCGTCACCACCGACCGTCCGCTCAGCAACGGCCTGATCGAAGTCGACGACGGATCGCATATCGCGCTCGAATCGAACAGTGACGGCACGCTCACCGCGAAGGTCCCCATACAGAAGGATGGCGTGTTTCATTTCGCCGCCAAGGAGCAGGGTGAAAGCGTTCGCTTGAGCGAGGATTATTTCATCGAAGCCCGCGTCGATGACGCGCCCACCGTGAAGATTACGCATCCCGGTGCGGATGCGCGCGTCAACCCCATTGAAGAAGTCGGCGTCACCGTCGAAGCCAGCTGACGACTTCGCGCTGCAAGGCGTCGAGCTGCACTATTCCGTCAACGGCGGCGCGGAAAAAGTTGTTGCCGATACCCGAATTCCAAGGGCGTGCAAGAACGCCTCCGGCAAGACGCTGATCGCGCTCGAAGATTACAAGATGGTGCCGGGCGACGTGATCGCGATGTACGCCACCGCCAAGGACGCGCGCGTCACTTCGCGCACCGACATGATGTTCGTTGCAGGCCGCAGCCGTTCGAACGCAACTACTCGCAATCGCAGCAGAGCGGCGGTGGGAGGCGGCGGGGGCGGCGGAGACGACGGCAGCGAGATTTCGCAGCGCCAGAAGGAAATCATCGCGGCCACCTGGAACGAGCTGCGCGGCAACGCCAAGGACAAAGCCGCCGAGAACGCGCGCTTCCTGGCCGAAGTGCAGACCAAGCTGAAGGAACAGGCGCAGTCCCTGGCGCAGCGCTCGCGCAGCCGCCAGTTGGCGGGAGCGAATCAGGAATTCCAGAATTTCGTGAAGGATCTGGAAGCCGCCGCGGCCGAAATGGATCCGGCGTCCGAGAAGCTCAAGGGTCAGAACTGGAAGGACGCGCTGGTCCCCGAGCAGCGCGCCTTGCAGCATCTGCTGCGCGCCGAAGCCACCTTCCGCGACATTCAGGTCGCCTTTGGCGCGCGGTGGCGGCGGTGGCGGCGGGCAGAACGCCGGGCCGCGATCTCTCCAGCATGTTCGATCTGGAACTCGATCGCGAAAAGAATCAGTATGAGACCGGCCAGAGCGGCGGCAATTCCGCCGAGCAGCGCCAGAAGGAAGCCGACGAAGCGCTGCAGCGGCTGAGCGATCTCGCGCGGCGCCAGAAAGAGCTCGCCGCAGCAGCAGAATCAGAGCAAGCAGCAGACCTTCGAGCAGCGCTGGCAGCAGGAGATGCTGCGCCGCGAAGCCGAAGAGCTGCGCAAGCAGATGGAGCAGTTGTCGAAGAGCGGCCAGGGTCAGCAGGGGCAAGGCAAGCAGTCGTCTTCATCCGGCTCGCAGCAGAGCCAATCGGGCGAGGCTCCGGGCAATCCGGCCAGCAAGGCAGCCAGCAGAGCCGCAATCAGCAGCGCCAGCAAAATCAGCAGAACCAGCAGCAGCTGCAGCAGGCGCTCGATCGCCTCAATCAGGCGCTGAACGACATGCGCTCGGCGCAGCAGTCGGCGCAGCAATCCGGCCAGCAAGGGTCGGCGGGAGCGCAGGCCGAAGCGCGCCGCGCCGCCGAACGTCTGGCGGAAGCGCAGCGCATGATGAACGGCATGCGCCAGCAGCAGGCGTCCTCGCAAGTGGACGATCTGTCGCAGCGCGCCGAAGGTCTCAAGGATCAGCAGAAGGACTTCGAGCAGCGCCTGCGGCAAGCCTTCGGCGACGCGGGCGCACGAAGAGCGGCAGGAACGGCTCGCCCAGGTCCGCGCCAGCTTGCCGACGAGAAGGACAAGATGGCGCAGGCGCGTCGACCAGCTTGAGAGCGACATGCAGAAAGCCGCGCGCGATCTGGCCGGGACGCAGCCGTCGGCCTCGGCGCGCGTGCGCGATGGCTTGAGCGACATCCAGCAGAACGAAACCAAACTGCGCATGCAGTATTCCGCGCGCTACATTCGCGAAGGTCAAGGCCAGTTGATGGTGCCGCGCGAAGCGCCCATCACGCAGTCGCTCGAAGCAGTTGAGCCGCGATCTGAAAGCCGCGCAGGCGGCGGTCAATCCCAACGCCCAGCCGGGCGATGGCAAGGGCGGCGGCCTGGAGCAGGAATTGGCGCGCCTGGAACGCCTCCGCGAGCAGATGCAGCAGATGGCGCAGCAGCGCGGCCTCGGCCAGCAGAACGGCCAGGACGGACAGGGCAAGGACGGCCAGGGTAAACAAGGCGGCCAAGGCAAGCAGGGCGGTCAAGGCCAGGGCCAAGGCCAGAATGGCCAGGGGCAGCAGGGCAGTCAAGGCCAGCAGGGCAACGCGCAGCGCGGCGGCGGTCCGCAGGGCGGCTCTCCGCAAATGGCGGCGGACGCCTACGGCGGGCGCATGAACGGCGGCTATGGCGGCCTCGGCCGCTTCCAGCCCGAAGGTATTTACGAGCCCAACGGCGGCCCCGGTCCCGTCGAGCCCGGCAACCTGGTGCGCGACGCCCAGGCGCAGATGAACGACCTGCGCGACCGTGTCCAGGGCGACCCGGATCTGAGCAAAGAAGTCCAGGACCTGAGCCGCGACCTTTCGCGCCTCAGCGTAGGCAGCACCGCGTCGGCGGAACTCGAAGCCCGCATCGCCCGCGAAATTCTGCCGCAGGCTCGAAGCGCTCGAAGTCCAGTTGCGCCGTTCGTCGGCGGACCTGGGCTCCGGCCAAGTGCGCAGCGGCGCCGGCGACCGCGTGGCGCCCGGCTACACCGACGCGGTGGCCGAATACTTCCGCAAGTTGAGCAAGGGAAGATAAAGGAAACGGGGCGTTTGCGATCCCGCTCAGCCTCACCTGCTATCCTGGGATTTCGTACCAGATCCGAGAGGCAGGTGAATTACGATTGGCTGAAGTACACGTCCAGGATGGAGAAACCCTGGAGAGCGCGCTCCGGCGTTTCAAGCGCAAGGTGCAAACTGAAGACATCATCAAGGAAATCAAGCGGCATTCGTTCTACTTGAAACCGGGTGAGAAGAAGCGCACCAAAGAAGCGCTGGCGCGCAAACGCAACCGTAAAAAGCGGACTCGCGATACCGAGTAGTCCGTTCCTCAACTACCAAAACTAAAGGGCAGGCCGGATTACCGGACCTGCCCTTTTCACTACCGGATCAGCTCTTCGGTAACGCTGGATCGATCGGCCCGGCCACGGTCACCGTAGTTTGCGCCGAAGCCGTCTGCCCGTCCGCCGCGGTCGCCGTGCAGTTGTAAGTGGTGGTCGGTAATCACGTGCACCGATTCCACCGCCGTGGCTGTCGTGAATACGACCCCGTTCACGTTCACCGATACCGCGCCTTTGGTCTCGCATACCAGAATCGACGTGCCCCCCGACGTAACGCTCGAAGGTGTCGCCGGTAAACGAGAGGATCTGCACCGACGTAATCACCGTCAGCGTAGTCTTGGCGGTGACGGTCCCGACGGCGTTGGTCGCCGTGATCGTATAAGTAGTGGTCGCCGCCGGCGAAATCGAGTGCGAGCCGGTAAGCCCGACGGTCCCGATCGAGTTGTCGATGGTCACCGTGGTGGCGTTTTGCACCACCCATTGACAGCGACGAGCTCTGCCCGAAATCGATGGTGGCCGGATTCGGCGCGAAGCTGACGATCACCGGCAGGCCGCCGCCCGCATTGACGGTGACGGTCGCTTGTGCGGTAGCGGTTTGCGTGCCGTGCGTCGCCGTCAACGTGTAGGTGGTGGTGGTCGCCGGCGTCACCGCTTGCGAGCCGTTGAGCGCCACCGTGCCTAAGGTGGTGATGGCTACCGTGTCGGCATTCGTCACCTGCCAGCTCAAGGTAGACGACTGTCCGGCATTGATCGTAGTCGGATTCGCCGTGAAGTTGACGATGATGGGCGCCGAAGACGCCGGAGTCCCCGCCGTAATGCTCACGCGCGCGATGCCTTGCGCGCCATAGGGATCTTTCACCGTCAGGCGGAAGCTGTAATTCTGCCCCGCCGCCGCGGCGAAAGTGGTGATCGCGGCGGTGGGCGCCGAAAGCGTCACGCGCCGGTCCCGCCTTCCTGCACCCACTGGTACGTGATGGGATCGCCATCCGGATCGTAGGAAGCCGACCCGTTCAGCGTCACCGTTTGCGCTCCCGGCAGGATCTGGTTCGGTCCGGCGTCGGCGACCGGCGCGGCGTTGCCCTTGCGCACCGTGCGCGTCAGCACTTCATAACGCAGGCGCGGAATCTGCACCGGAACCGGGTGCTTGGACTCCAGGTAATCCGTCGGCCGGAGCGTGTTGCCGAACTGCACGCCCGCGACCACGCGTCCGTTATTGCCGGGGCCGAGCAGCGTCTCGTTCATGCCGCCTTCGAGCGTAAACGCGATCTTGTTGCGTCACCGGGAAGATCAGCCGCAGCGTGCCGCCGACGCGGTCGCCCGCCGTGGTGCTGCGCAGATAACCGAGATTCCCTTCGGCGTAGTTCTTGCCGAACAGCGGCGAACGTGCCGCTCATTCCGGCCTGATCCACCACGCGCAGGTAACGCTCGGTGAACAGATTGTTCAGCAACGACGCCGGAGGGAGTAATCACGTTGGTGCTGTTCACCAGCGCGTCGTCGAGGAACGCCTTGGTTCCGAACACGCCGATCTTGCCCCATTTGAACAGGTATTCCAAGGTGACGCGCGCCTTGGCCCAAGGTGCCGCCGGTCTGGTCGCCGGTCAGGTTGACGTGCTTGAAGCTGCCGAACAGGCCCGCCTGGAAGCGGTTGATGCGGTCCACCAGTCCGAAGTCGAACTGGCCCTCGCGCTGGCCTTTGTTATAGAAGTACTCGCCTTCGGACTGGAACGCATAGTTGTTCCCGAACGGCGCGAAGTAGCGGCCCTTGCCGGTGAAGCGTCGCATCGCCGTCGCTGTTCGCGCCGACGTTCATGCCCAGCAACTGGAACTTCGGCAACTGTCTTCTTCGTCGATGGCATCGGTCACGGCGGTGGCGACCTCCTCGGTAGTCGGCGGCGCGGGAGGCGCGGGCGGAGGCGGCTGGATTCACGCGCCCGGCCATGGCGTCCTGATTCTGCCGCAGGCGCGCCACTTCATCCGCCAGCTTCTTATTCTGATCCGCCAGATCCATCAGCATGCGCTCGATGGCGTCGAGTTTATCCAGACGCTTCAGCACCTCGCTGCAGCAATCCGCGAGGCCGGCAGTGGCGGCAGGCTGAATCGCGCGAATCGCATCGCCCGCGCCGCCCGCGCCCACCGTTCGGCCCTGGTCGTCGAGGACCGTCAGCGCCACGCGCCGGTTCATCCAGCGCGCTTCATCGGTGCGCACGTAGGCGTCCTTCTGCCCGGCATACTTGGGGTCCAGCTTGCCGCGCGAGCTCACCTCGATCTGGGCGGCGCGCGCGCCATACTTCACCAGGAAGTCGCGCACGGCACTGGCTCGCGCCATGCCCAGTTTGTTGTTGTAGGCGGTGTCGCCGATGGTGTCGGTGTGCCCTTCAATTCTTACCTTGTAGCCGGAGTTCTTCTGCAGCAGCTCGCTGAGCCGCAGCAGGCTGGGGAACCCGTCGACCAAAACCGACGAATTGTAGTCGAAGTTAATTTCTTCCCAGTCGTCCTTGGTGGCCTGGGTGTCGATCCCTTGCCCGAACAGGCTGGCGGCGAGTAGGGGCACCGCTAGAAAAGCGGCCAATCTTTGAAACATAGGTATCCCTCCTGTTACCTTCTGTAGAACCAACCGGTGTCTTGTGAGCTTGCGGAATGCGAACGATCCCAGCTACTCATATCGACCTTCATCTGCAATTGACGGTCGAATCTCCAGAATACACTGACCATTTAGAGATAGAAGATTCCATGAATGTGTTTCGTCATGCTTCCAACGATTTCGATAGTGCTGGTCGGAATTCTCTGGCTCCGCATTGCCCCTCGGCCATTCCAACCCCCATAATGAATGCGGGCCTGCCGGACGGGCAGCCGCTGGCCGGCGCGGGGAAACCCAAGCGGGGCGAGAGGAAAGTCCGGTCTCCATAGGACAACATGCCGGCTAACGGCCGGGGGGGCTCGCTCAAAGCGGGTTTTACGGAAAGTGCCACAGAAAACTATACCGCCGGGCGGGCAACTGTCAGGTAAGGGTGAAAAGGTGCGGTAAGAGCGCACCGCGGCCGCAGTAATGCGGCTGGCAGGGCAAACCCCATGCGGAGCAAGACCAAATAGGGGAGCAGGAGCGGTCCGCTCCGTTACGACTTCCGGGTAGGTCGCTGGAGCCGGGGAGAGATCCCCGGCCAAGAGGAATGGCTGCCGCTCTTCGGTGACGAAGGGTACAAAAACCGGCTTATAGTCCGGCAGGCCTGAGTTACTGGTGTCTAGGTTTTTGCGAGTAAAAGTACGCCGAGCCGCGGTCGCAGTTCTCGAACTCGGGATCATCCTAGGTGTGCCGAAATGATCGGACAGCGTTATGCTATTAACGGACCATGCGACTGGGCAGACGAGTACGGTGGGGAATTGCGCTCCTGATCGGTACTGTCGCCGCAGTCTGGCTTGCTGGCAATATCTATCCTGACCAGGCGTTCTCTGCGTATCTGGAGGCGCGCCGTTGGATCGCGGCTGCCGGTCCAACACAAAGACTCCCCACGGCAAAGTCAATTCCTTTCGATCCAATGCCGCTGTCGAATGAAAAGTCGTCAACGCTATTCGTCCTCCTCCCGGCAAAGGCCGCGAAATGGATCGCGAAGGGCGGCACGTGGCAGCCAACAACGATGGACATCGACGGCCTGGAGGCCAACCTCCGGCAGGTTTCAAGTCTAAGGGCCGAGAACTGGCCGATGCATATCGCCATCGATCACCCGGAGCAGTACTTTCGCCAGTATGTCGCGATCATTAGGAAAGGCAGAAAGCTAATCTATGTCAACGCCTTTTGCGGTGACTTCCCCGAGTCGGACTGGCGTCAACAGCTTGTTCTCATCGCCGACGGCGGGAGTTGCTGCTGGCAAGCCCTTTATGACCCCGTCAAAAAAGAGTTCTCAACGTTAAGAATCAACGGTGTCGCATGATTGCGTCAATTCACTTGGACGAATAGCGCTAGAACTCTATCGGCCTCGCTAAGCCAGTTGCAGCCGCTTCAGCTTTATGCGATCGCGGCGCACTTGCGCGAGTTCGTACTGAGCCTGTTGCAACAGCCAGCCGTCTTCGGTGCCTCCGAACACCTTGGACAGCCTCACGGCCATTTCGGGAGATATGCCGCGCTTCCCGTTTACCAGCTCAGAAAGCGTGTTGCGCGTAACGCCAAGGGCCTCGGCGGCTTCCGTAATCGTCAAGCCCAAAGGCTCGATGCACTGGCGCAACACAACGCCTCCCGGGTCGCGGTGGAGTTTTCATGGTCATTGGCTGGTTCCTTTCGTTTTTGAGACGGTCACACCCCAAACTGCCGCAAATGATGGTCAAGATGTTTGTACATTAAGATCGCCCACTCCTCCGGCGTCATCTTCCCAAAGAAACTATGCGGATTCTTCGTACACCCTGCCGCCCCTCCCGCCGCAAATTTGTCAATCAATCCCGATAACCGCTCCCGTTCCTTGCCCAAATCTCGTTCGTCCGCCACAATGAGGCTCTTGGCCGTCGGCGAATTCTTCCGTAGCGGGTCTTCGTTCCGAAACACCATCGGCTTCACCAGCCGCCCCATCAGACGTGCGGGTAGCGCTCCCTTTTCGGGCACCACTTCTCCCACCGCCCACTGCATACTCACCGAGCAATGTGCCAGCATCTGCGCCGCCGTCATCTTGCCCCAGTGCCTCTCACTTTGCGGCTCCAATTTTCCCAGCCGGGTCTTTACCTGATTCGCCACCGTCGCATCGAACAGGTTCTTCATGCTCACATGCCCCCTTGAACGAGAATAACCAAGCGCCCGCATCTCAAAACCGGCCAAAAACGGCGAGCCTGAGGACCCTTTTCCATGCCAACGCCGCGTCTGGCAACGCGCTGTCATGGGCTGGCTCCCGATAGGTGCGGCCATTCATTTTGGCGGATCGGGATTCCTGAATAGCGTCGGCGGAGGCGGACGCAACCGGCGCACCTGTTCCTGGATGGCATAAAACTCGTCACTTCGGGAATAGGAAGCGAGCGGAAGGCCCCCGATGGCCTTCTGAAGCGCCGCGATACGATCGGCTCGAGCGGGGAACGGAGAGCGCGGCCGGTCGAGCGGCTGCACCCGATCCACATAACGAAGAAGCGCGGCCGGATCGAACCCAGCGTGAGACAGCAACACAATGGCAGACGCGTCCGCTTGAAGCTCCCTTTCGCGCCGCCGATCGATCATGCCAATCGGCAGCACGCTATCGAAACCGTCGAAGTAAACAACGGGTATTGTTCCGGTGTGGCTCTCAACCACAACCGGCACGCGCGCCATCGCCTGCGCGAGCATGCCGGCGAACTCGGCTTCGTCGCGGGCAGTGAGAAGCAGATTCGATGGAACGAAAATATACCCGCCCGGTATCGCGAGAGGCTCGTGTAACGCGTTGTCCTCTCCAGTCGATACCACCGAAAATGTGAAGCTGCCAGAGGGGGCGGGCAACTGGGCTGTGATCCTCGCTCCGAGCCGCACCACGTAGTTCTGAACCTCTTGGGCTTGTACTGGCGTTGTGTGACGCTCTACTTCTTCGGCGAGCGCCCCGCCGAGTGCTGCTACTTTGTCCTGAGTGAGGCTCTGGCCAGCGAGCGTCAGGCAGAAAAGCGCAAATAGCGCCAAACGCATATCCCCATTATGCCGCGGTTTCGAGCGCGCGTTTGGTTTCGCGGCAGATCGGAACCAGGTTTTTCACGGCCAAAATTTCGATGTGCGGAAAGGCAAACGCGTTTCTTGAGAAGTATCTGAAAGTCATCATCATGCGCCTAAAACCGGCCGAAAACGGCGAGCCGAAGGACTCGTTTCCATGGCAGCGGTGTGGTAAGTTCGAACGCCGCGCCTGGCAGCTCGCTAGCTACCAGCAAACGGAAATTGCTCACGCCAGCGCTGCCGACCTTCCCGCCAAGGCCTTCATCCGAGTGGCCGCGTACACGCCTTTGCCGATCCGACGACCACCTTCTACAATGAAGGTGATGAAAAGTGAGCGATCCAAGACCCTCTCCTATTCGGTCTTCTACGAACAGGCCCCGAAGGCGGATACGTGGCATTCGTTCCCGCACTGCCAGGTTGCCACACTCAAGGTGAGACCTTGGAAGAGACGGAGCGCAACGTCAAAGAGGCCATTGCGGTTTATCTGGAGAGCCTGGCAGCCCACGGAGATGCAATTCGGTAGTGCTCCGATCACGTTTCCGCACGACCGTTGCCTTACCGGCGGTTGTTGAGTACCCTCAAAGCATGGAGCTGCTTACGCCCGATGAAATTGTCCGCTTATCGCCACCTGAGCGCCTGGCGCTGATTGCGCAGCTTTGGGACAGTCTCGAACACGAGCAACTTCCGTTAACCAGTGCGCAGCAGGTGGAACTCGAACGCCGCTTGAAGTCACTCGACCAGGACCGCCGCGACGGCGTAACCTGGGCTGCATTGAAGGCCGAGCTAGAACAGCGTTGCCCATAGTGTTCACGGTCATTTTCACTCAGGCCGCGCGAGCGGAATTGATCGAAGCGCAGGATTGGTATGAAGGTGAAGCCGCCGGATTAGGCCGGCATTTTCGTGAAGCGATTGACACTTTGGCCGAGCGCCTCAGCATCAATCCACAGCAATTCCCCGTCGTATTCAAGAACGTCCGTCGCGCTCTTTTGCGCCGGTTTCCGTACGCGATGCTTTTCGCGGTTGCCGGCGATACACTTTTTGTGATCGCGTGTTTCCATGCCAGCCGCGATCCGTTGCAGTGGCAAAAGCGCACTTGAGGGATCTTAGTCGGGCGAACGTGTAGCGTGAGGCCATCCTCTCGCCAATCGGTGTCTAATAGAGACATGCGCGTGATGATCCTGATTGCCTTGCTCGCGGCGACCCTCGCACCGGTCTGGGCTTGCTCTTGCGCTCCAAAATCTGTACCGCCATGCCAAGCCGCCTGGGATTATACGGCCGTGTTCACTGGGACTGTGATTGATATCGCTGATCCTGCGCCGCCCCCTCAACCACAAACCGCCGGGCCGAACCCCACCAGCAAGCGTATGTATTACGACTCGCCGAGCAGACCGCCCTTATCCACGCGCAAGCGTGTCGTGCGGATGCAGATCGCAGAAGTGCTGACCGGCGTGGACCCCGGGCAGAAGGAAATCGAGATCGTCACCGGCATGGGTGGCGGCGACTGCGGCTACGCGTTCCAATCCGGTGTGGACTACATCATCTACGCCTACAAAAATTCCGAAGGCCGTCTAGAAACTGGCATCTGCTCGCGTACCCGTCCCCTCACGCAGGCTGCGGAGGACCTCGCTTATTTGCGTGCACTTCCCCAATTGCCGCCTACTGCCGATGTCCGCGTCTCCGTCGTCGATAACAGTTCAGGCAAGGGCCGCTCGGCCGATGCCAAAGGTTCGAACCACCATCTCCGGTCCGGACGGACTCAGGGAAGCTCTCACGGATAGCCGGGGAAGAGCGACCTTCGCAGGGTTGCCGCCAGGAGAGTACACCCTTCAGTGGGCCTTTGACGGTTACAAATCAGGAAATCGCAAGGTTCAGATTCACGCCCAGGGTTGTGCCGAAGTACCCGTGTACATGATGCTCGATCGCCGGATCCTGGGCCGCGTCCTGACACGTGCCGGACTGCCCGCCGCGAAGGTCATGATCGAAATGGTTGCCGCGCATCCCGGACCCTACGGTCCACAGATCGAGCAAGCCACCAGCGATGTGGACGGCCTTTACGAATTCGAATACGTAAGAACCGGCGACTTTTATTTGGGCGTGAACCTGGATCGCCCTGCCTCCCGAGACATGCCGTACGGGCAATGGTACTTCCCCGGCACCGCAGACCCGGCTGGCGCCACCATCGTTCATCTCCCGGAAACTCCGGGCGTGCAGACGTTTGATTTAATCCTCCCCGAGGCGCAGAAAGACCGCATCATTGAAGGAGTGGTTGTATGGCCGGACGGCCGGCCGGCGCGAGCCGGGTTGACACTGGAAGATCCACGGTGGCCGGGGTATGCGTCCTCCGGAGGCTCGGATGGTGACGGTCACTTCCTGTTGCATAGTTTCGATGGCACGCTGTATCGGCTGCATGCGGTCGGCGGCGAATCCTCAATCTCTGCAATCTCCGCCGAACCTGTCGAAATTCAACCGAACAGCGCGCCTTCGAAACTTCGGTTAATCCTAACGCGGCCGGGGGACTCTGTCCGTGCAGGAGTGGGAACAACGGGTTCGCAAATAAAGAAGTCGTCAAAAAGTTTGAGGCTAGAGCGCATTGAGGAACGCCGCCAGGTCCGACTTCTCCTGAGCCGTGAAGCCAATATGGAAGCGAGTGTCGTAGAAATCCACGATATCCTCGAGCGTTTGTGCGCTGCCGTTGTGGAAGTAAGGTGCGCGCGCGGCCAATCCACGCAGGATCGGTCCCTTGAACTTACCGACGTCGGCAAACTTGCCGGTGATCATCGCGCGTCCCGGGTCTGTCGTCTGAACGCAGGGAGTGGCGCCGTCTTTGGGGCAGATCTTGATCACGGGAAGATAGCTAGTGTCCAGCACATTGTTCCCGCCCGGCGGGTCGGCGACTCCAATATTGAGAGGAGCGGATACCGAATGGTTGCCGACATTGGGGGAGTCGTGGCAGATCCCGCAAGTGGACACAATGGTTGTAGGGGCGGTGACGCCATTGGAGAAGGTAAACCCGTTCAGACCGGCGACGCCAGTGATCGTAAAAGTTTTGGTGTTGAAGATCGCCTGTCCACGCGCGATGGCCTTCCGTTTGGGGTTTCCGGCCTTTTGCCACGCATCGAAAATATTGAAAATCCTGGTGCTGAAATTCAAGGGGACGGGGTTCTCCGGGTCTAATCCGACCGGATCGTTTATGCCGATGTAATACTGTTGTTCGCTCACAGATGGCGGCCCTCCCGTCGCGCCCTGAGCAGCCAGGTCCCCGGCCCCGTGGTCCTGTGCTTGCGCCGTGTACAAGGCGGTTTCGAAATTCACGATGGCTTGCTGCTGGGCGGTTGTTAGTCCGGCGCCCTGCGCATGAAGCATGGTGGCATCCATTGACTGATGCGCCAGATCGCTCAACAGCGACTGTGGATAGTTGATAGACGTGATCGGCGTGGTCGAGGTTTGGGTCGACGATTCGCGCCCGTCGAACATCAGCGTGCTCAAAAACATCAGGTTCGCCGCAGGTAGCGGACGCCGATACATTGAGATGACATTGGTCTCGCTGCAACCGTACGGGTTACTGACGCTGACGATATCGAAATCGCGGGTTGCGGGCACGTCCAGCGCGATACGAATCACTCCTCTGGTCCGCAGCAGACTATACGCGGCGGCGCGGCCCGCCAGCGTCGAAACATCGATGTTGTGATCGCAATTAGAACCATCGACCGTGCGAAAAATGGGATCGAGTCCTTGGGATTGATCGAAGCGTGTCTGCGCGTGCGCGGCGGCAACGCTCATGGCGTCGCTCGGCTGATGGCAAGTACCGCAGCTACGGCCATTGGTCCCGAGACTTTGGAAGAACGGGCCGGTTAGATCGATGTCGCCATCCTCGCTGTAAGTCCGAACCACGCCGCTCGGGTCGGGAAAGCCGGCAAGGTTAGGTACCTGCGGCTTGCCTTGCTGAGCGCGGGTGAAGGTTAGCGGGGTCAGTAAAATTGCCATGACGCCGAGTGAGGCCGCTGCATTTCGAAGTTTGGCTGCAGGCAGACCAGTGGGGATAAATCTTTTCAAACAACTCATGCTTTCCTCCGATAGATTGAGATATGCTACCCCGAACTCCTGGGTAACGCAAGTATTAACTGCCCTTAGTACCCCAAAAGGAGACAGACGACCTTTCCGTGAAGCGCGGAAATGTCGTCTGTCCCCTTTTTTAATTAGTGGTATTCTGACATCGCAAGTGTTTCGAGGTCACCATCGCAAAGTCCGCCTGCTGTTCGGTATCTCCGATATTCTGCTGACCGCCCTCGCTTTTCTGCTGGCTTACCGCACGCGGGTTCTGCTGGACCACGTCCCCCTCGAGCACGATTTCCATTTAGCCGCGCCGGTGCTCGTGCTGCTGCTGGGCGGGTCGATGATCATGTGGGTCGCGATCGGCATGTGGTGGCAGATCTATGACCGCATCGATGCCGCCCATCCGCGCATCATCCTGCGCGATACCTTTCGCCAGTGCCTGATGGGCGCCGTCGCCATCGTGCTGTTTGAATTTGCGCTGCGCCTGGACTTGAGCCGCTCTTTCCTCGCCATGTTCGCCGGGTACAACTGGGCGCTGCTGTGCGTGTTCCGCCTGAACGCCGGCCGCATTCTGGGCATGGTGCGGCGCGAGTTCGGAGTCCCCAGCTACGTCATGGTGGTCGGGCTGGGCGAAGCCGCGCTGCGCATGGGACGGCAGATCGAGGAGGCCGCGCCCTACGGCATCCAGCTCAGCGCTTTTCTGGCGGAGCCGGGCGAGGCCGCGCCGCAGGAAGTGGAACTCGCCGCGAAATATCCGGTGCGGCCCTTGGCGCAGCTCCCCGACCTGCTGCGGCAGCACGTCATCGATGAAATCATATTCGCGGTCGACAGCCGCCGTCTCGCCGAGCTCGAAGAAGTGTTCCTGCTGTGCGATGAAGAAGGCATCCGCACCCGCGTGGCCGTCGATTTTTTCCCGCACATCAACAGCCAGGTTTATCTCGACCGCCTGGGCGCCTCGCCGCTGCTGACATTTTCGGCGACGCCGCACGATGAAATCCGCCTGCTGGTGAAGCGCGCCACCGATATTGTGCTGGCGGGAGCCGCCCTGATCCTGGTATTCCCCCTCATGCTGCTGATCGCGCTGCTGATCCGCATGACCTCGCCCGGCCCCGTCGATCTTCCGCCAGATCCGCTGCGGCCTGAACGGCCGGCGTTTCGTGTTCTATAAGTTCCGCTCCATGTGCGAGGACGCCGAGGCCAGCGCGCCGCGCTCGAACACCTGAACTCCAAGAGCACCGCTTTCAAGATTCCCAATGACCCGCGCCTCACTTCCGTCGGCCGCTGGCTGCGCAAGTTCTCCATCGACGAATGGCCGCAGTTGTGGAACGTGCTGAAAGGCGACATGAGCCTGGTGGGTCCGCGCCCGCCGCTGCCGGAGGAAGTGGAACAATATAAGCGATGGCAGCGCCGCCGCCTGCGGATGCGTCCCGGGCTCACGTGCCTGTGGGTGATCAGCGGCCGCGATCAGATCGACTTTGAAACCTGGATGCGAATGGACATGCAATATATCGACACGTGGTCGCTGGGACTCGACTGGAAAATCATGCTGCGGACCATTCCGCAGGTGCTGAGCGGCAGGGGAGCGCACTGACATGCATCTGGTGCCCACGCAAGACGAAGTAATGGAGCTGCTGCGCCAGACCGGCGGCCTGCGCAAAGGACATTTTGAATATCCCAACGGCCTGCACACCAATGAGTATTTGCAGGTGGCGCTTACCATGCGCCACTACCAATCCGCCAAGATCTTGAGCGTGGGGTTGAGCCGCTTGATCCGCGCGCATGCCGATCTGCGCGCCATGATTCCGGAGCTGTCGATCGTCGCGCCTGCAACCGGCGGATTGCCGGTGGCCTACGGCGTGTGCGAGGCGCTGCGTTCCCATCAGGTGTATTGGGCCGAGCGCGACGCCGACTGCGAGGGAATGCGCTTCCGTCAATTTCTGGAGATCGCGCCGGGCGAAAAGGTTCTGCTGGTGGATGACATTCTGCGCACCGGCACCAAGTTGACGGAGCTCAAAAAACTGGTGGAAGACCGCGGCGGCGAAGTGGTCGCGATCGCGGTCTTGATCCATCAGCCCGAGCCGGGAGCGGCCACCTTCGGTTCGCTCCCGTTCTATTCGCTGGCTCACCTCGACGCGACCTATTACAAGGACGCGAAGTCCTGCGACCTGTGCGAACAGGGCGTGCCGGTCGAGAAAACCTGGGTGTAGCCCCGGAGGCAGGTCTTACTGACGTTGTCCGCCGGCGGCAATAACCGCTTGTCCCGTCACCCAACCGGCGTCGTCGGAGGCGAAGAACACAGCCGCACGGCCGATGTCGTCCGGTTGTGCAATTCGCTGCTTCGAGCGGAGTCTGCGACTCGATCACCTTGCGAAAGTCGCTTTCGGCAAAGCCCGGCTGTACGGACCCCTTCGGTCTCGACCATCCCTGGATTGAGCGAGTTCACACGGATCTTCTTGGGGCCGAGTTCCTTCGAGAGCGAGATCGTAATGTTGTCCACGGCGCCTTTGGTGGCGCTATAGACCGAGGCCGTCGCGACCGGCATCGAACCGACGATAGAGCCAATGTTGATGATGGAGCCGCCTTTGCCGTTGAAGTGTTTGACGGCCTCCTGGGTAGTGAGCAGCAGGCCCAGCACATTGAGGTTGAATTGTTTGTGGAAGTGCTCAGGGGTGATGGACTCCAGCGGCGCGAACTCATAAATGCCCGCGTTGTTCACCAGAATGTCCAGCTTCCCGTAGGCGGCCGTTGGTCTCGGCGAACAGGCGCGTGATGTCTTTCGGTTGCGACACGTCGGCTTGGACCGCGATGGCCTTTCCGCCCTTGGCGGTGATGCGTTTAACCACGGCGTCGGCGCCGGATTTGCTGCTCGCGTAATTGACCACTACCGACGCACCCTCCGCGCCAAAGTGCTCGGCGATGGACGCGCCGATGCCCTTGGAAGCTCCGGTGACTACGGCTACTTTTCCTTCGAGTCTGCTCATGATGCTGCGATCCTCACTTTTTGATAGTTTGACAACCGTCTAATTGATGAGATCGAGTCCCGGCAGGATTCAGGGATTTGGAACCGGTCAGATCTTCTTTAGCTCCGCCAGATACGCTTCCCAGGCGGGCGGCAAAACGTGACGTCGATGAATTTGCCGCGGCGGGAGATCTCGATCAGACCGCAGGATTCCAATTCCTTCAGGTGATGCGAGAGTGTGGCCGCAGTGATGGGGAATGCGGTCCGGAGATCCGAGCAAGCCGTACAGGACTTCGCCGCAATACGCTGGAAAATTTCGAAGCGCCGCGGATCGGAAAGAGCCCGCGAGATGGCGAGCACTGCGCGTTTGGGACGCGCCGCGGGTCCCTTCGCCTTACTGGGCGTGGTTGCCCCGCTGGGTTTAGGCACTAGAACATGCTAGCAGGCCGGAGTTCCAAAAAAAGTGCCGATATCCCGGTTATGATGGCTGTAGGGTTGCAACACGGAATCAGCCGGCGCTCCTTCTTTGCCACGCCCGTCGTGCTCGCCGCCTCGCGCGTCCTTAGCGCCGCGGACCGCAAGCCGAACGTCGTGCTGATCGACGGCGGCACCTGGAGAGCGCAGGCCGTTCCTTGGGCCGGCGATCCGGACGTGATCGCGCCCAATCTCGCGCGGTTTGCCGCCCAGGCGATGACGTTTTCGCGGGCCTACGCCTGCTATGGGCGCTCCGAACGCTCCCGCGTGTGTTTGCTCAAAGGCGTGTTTCCGCACGCGCTGGCCGAGTTGGATGCGTCACCAGTTGCGCCACCCGCGTCAACCATCGACGAGGCCAGGGGCTGCTAACGCTCCCGCGCTCGCCGACCGTACTGCGCGGCGCCGGTTACCGCATCGGAACGTTCAAGACGCGCGATGCGGATGAAATCATCTCCTTCGTGCACTCGCCCGACACCGAGCCATTCTTCCTCGACTGGAGCATGGAGAACATCGGCAACGGCCTGATGGAGCGCGAGAATCCGGACCTGCTCCACGTGCGCGAAAATGTGCCGCAGGAAGAGCAATCGCGGGCCCGCGAGGATCTGGCGGTGTTCTACGCCCGCGCCCGCACCCGCGACCGCGACATCGGCGTGGTGCTGGAGGCGCTGGATCGCCCGTTGCGGGGCAGCGCGAATGGAATCGCCGCCGACACCATCGTCATCTTCACTTCCAATCACGGTGAGCAATTCGGCTCCCACACGGGCCAGGGCGACGATTACGTCTACGAAGAAACCATTCGCATGCCGCTGGCGATTCGCTATCCCCGGGTCCTCGGCGGCGGCGCGCAGAACGACATGCTGGTGTCGCAGGTGGACATCATGCCGACGCTGCTCAAGTGGTGCGGAGTCACCATTCCGCAGGCGGTCCAGGGCCGCGATCTTTCGGCGCTGCTCGCGGGCCGTCCTGGCGAGCGCCCGGACGCCGTCTACGCCGAAGGCCGCTTGGGGCGTAAAGACGAATGGCGCATGCTGGTGCGGGGCTTCG
The DNA here is from genome assembly GCA_963731375.1 of Bryobacterales bacterium. Lineage (GTDB taxonomy): Bacteria > Acidobacteriota > Terriglobia > Bryobacterales > Bryobacteraceae > Palsa-187. Next base: position 153,952 of record CAVSUW010000008.1, on the reverse strand, counting down.
ACAAACTGGTGGTCGATATGGAAGGCACGGTGACGCACCTCTTTAATCTGGCCGACGATCCGTACGAGATGACCAACCTCGCCAACGTCTCCGCCCAACAGTTGAAGCGCGATGCGCTGCTCGCCATCCAGCGCCAATGGATGAAGAAGCTCGGCGATGGTGTCGACGCGTCGGGGCTGCGGAAACGTTAGGGACTCGCAGGATCAATGAGCAAGCCCTTCATAGCGCTCCTGGTTCTTTGCGGAAGTCTGCAAGCCCAACTGCCCGCGATCGAGTGGGGCGCGTACACCGGCAACACGCAGGAATCGGCGCACGAGTTTGCGGCGAAGCTCGGCAAGACGCCTGCCTGGCAGATGATCTTCGTCAACGTGGCCGACGGATTTCCGCGGGGCTTCGCCGGCAACCTGGCCATCTTCCTTGAGATCCCGGTGGATGACGATGCGATTCTGGACGGCTCGCAGGACGCAGATCTGAAGTTCTTCGCGCAAGGTGCGGCGAAGTATAGCGGGCAAATCATTCTGGCTTTGAACGAAGAGGTCAACGGCAACGCGAACCTGTGGTCGGGCACGGTGAGGGGCAACACGCCGGCCAAAGCGATTGCGGCTTTTCAGCACGAAGTCAAGATCATCAAGCCGATCGCTCCCAACATTAAATTCGCTTACAGCGTGAATCATCGTTCTGTTCCCGATAGCGCTGCTAACTCACTCACCAGCTATTATCCGGGCGATAACTTCGTCGACGTAGTCGGAGTGAGCGGAACTAATCTCGGTACAGAAACCTGGGATCAGGTCTTCGGTGCGCGCTGCAGACGCTAAGCCAATATCACAAGCCGCTGTGGATTCTCTCCGAAGCCACGGTTCAGAACAAGGCTCAGTTCATCGAAGACACGTTTGCAGGAGCGAAAAAATACCATCTTGGCGGGATTCCTGTATTTCAACCAGAAGGGCGGCGATGGCGACTGGCTCCTGGATGCATCGGCGATGGCGACGCTAAAACGTCTGACCGAGTAGAAGCTACAGCCGCACGCTTCGCAGCCGCAGGGCGTTCCCGACCACCGACACCGAACTGAAACTCATCGCGGCGGCGGCGATCATCGGGCTGAGCAGGATTCCGAAGAACGGGTACAGAACTCCGGCGGCGACGGGAACGCCCAGCGAGTTGTAGACGAACGCCCAGAACAGATTCTGTTTGATGTTGCGCATGGTCGCGCGGCTCAGCGCCCGCGCGCGCACGATTCCGCGCAGATCGCCTTTGACCAGCGTCACGCCCGCGCTCTCCATGGCGACATCCGTGCCGGTGCCCATCGCGATTCCCACCTGCGCCTGCGCGAGCGCCGGAGCGTCGTTGATCCCGTCGCCGGCCATCGCCACGAAGCGGCCTTCCTGCTGCAGTCGCTTGACGTGAGCGCTCTTGTCTTGCGGCAGAACTTCGGCGATCACTTCGTCGATGCCCAGCGATTTCGCTACCGCCTCCGCCGTGGTGCGGCTGTCGCCGGTCAGCATCACGATGCGGATGCCTTCCTCGTGCAGTTTGCGAATCGCTTCCGGAGTGGTTTCTTTGATCGGATCGGCCACGGTGATCAAGCCCGCGAACTTGCCGCTCACCGCGACGAACATCACAGCGTCCAGCTTCGGTGGCCGCGGCGCTGACGTCAACGCCGGAATCTTCCATCAGCTTGCGGTTTCCCACGATGACTTTCACGCCGTCAACGGTCGCGCGGACCCCCATTCCCGTCACGGACTCAAAATCAATCGCGGGTACCAGCGTTAGACCGCGCGCTTCCGCTCCCTGCACAATGGCGCTCGCCAGAGGATGTTCGCTCCCGCGCTCCAGACTGGCGGCGAGCCGCAGCAGGCCGGGTTCGTCGTAACCGGAGGCCGGCTTCACGCTCACCAATTTGGGTTTGCCTTCGGTCAGCGTGCCGGTCTTGTCGACCACCAAGGTATCGACCTTGCGCAGCACCTCGATCGCTTCGGCGTTCTTGAACAGGATGCCGCTGGTGGCGCCTTTGCCCATCGCGACCATGATCGACATGGGCGTCGCCAGGCCCAGCGCGCAGGGGCACGCGATGATCAGCACCGCCACCGCATTGACCAGCGCGTACGACAGGCGAGGCTGCGGTCCGGCCAGCGCCCACACCGCGAAGGTGACCGCGGCTGCGCCCACCACGATGGGCACAAAGTAGCCGGCCACTACGTCGGCGAACTTCTGAATCGGCGCGCGGCTGCGCTGCGCCTCGGCAACCATGCGCACGATCTGCGCCAGCAGCGTCTCCGAGCCGACCCGCTCCGCTCGCATGATCAGCGAGCCGGTGCCGTTCACGGTAGCGCCGGTGAGCCGCGCGCCCGCTTGCTTTTCGACCGGAATCGCCTCGCCCGAGATCATGGATTCGTCCACCGAACTGGCGCCTTCGAGCACCACGCCATCCACCGGAATCTTCTCGCCGGGACGGACGCGAAGCCGGTCGCCGACCTGCACCTGTTCTAACGGGACATCCGTTTCCGAGCCGTCTTCGCCGACTCGCCGCGCGGTCTTGGGCGCCAGGCCGAGGAGTGCCTGAATCGCCGCGCCGGTCTGACTACGGGCCTTCAGTTCCAGCACTTGGCCCAGCAAGACCAGCGTCACGATCACGGCGGCGGCCTCGAAGTACACGGGAACGTGCCGCTGCTGCCAAACGAACCCAAGAAGCCCGGAAAAGCGCCGCCGCCAGGCTGTAGAAGTAGCGACTCCGGTGCCCATTCCGATCAGCGTAAACATGTTCAGATTGCGAGTGAGGATCGATTGCCATGCGCGCACGAAGAACGGCCATCCGCCCCACAGCACCACCGGCGTGGCCAGCGCCATTTCGAAGAGGACGCGGCTGTGGCTCATGCTCATTCCCATCGCGGAGATGAAGACCGGGACTGTCAAAACCAGACAGATCCAGAAGCGCCGCCGCATGTCGATCAGCTCGGGGTTCTCGCCTTCGTCGAGCGACGGCGACCATCGGCTCCAATGCCATGCCGCAGATCGGACAGCTTCCGGGCTTGTCGCGAATGATCTGCGGATGCATCGGGCAGGTATACTTGCTTGGCCGCCGGCTGGCGCGGTTTGGATCGGTCTGCGGAGCAAGATACTTGGCGGGATCGGCGTGGAATTTCGCGGCGCATCCCTGTGCTGCAGAAATAATAAGTCTGCCCTTGGTAGGTCTCCCTGCCGGCCGCGGATCGGGCTTCACCTGCATCCCGCAAACCGGATCTTTGAACGTGACTACTTTGGCCGCGGGCTTGCCCGATCTGAACCAAACCTGGGACGGCGGTTTGCACCGGTTTGGGCGCGAGGTACTTCGCGGGCTCGGCGCGGAACTTCGCCGCGCAGCCTTTACAGCAGAAATAATACGTTTGCCCGGCGTGGGTTTCGCTGGCGGCGGCGGATTCGGGCTGCACCTCCATCCCGCAGACGGGATCTCTCATGAATTGGCTGGTTCCTGGCAGACTACTTCGCAGTATCCGGCAGCTTCTCGCCGGGGCGCATCAGAGTGGGGGCCTTCTTCTTGGGCGGGGCAGCCTTCTTATCCTCGGCTTTCCGCTCCGCTGCTTCGGCGGGCGTCATGGTGGCGAGGCGCTCCTGTTTCTCTTTGGCCTCTTTCGCCGCCACCGATGCCGCGCGGCCCGGCAGGTCGGCCTGGTTCAGTTCCAGGCTGTCCTGGGTGGTTTCGATGGCGTCGGTGAGCACGAATTCATAGCGCGCCAGATCCTTGGGCTTCGCGTCGCGAATCTTTTCGAGGCGCGTCACCATGTCTTTCTCGGAGGCGGTCAGCGCGGTGACGCCGACGTCGATGCGCAATCTTGCGGCGCAGCGCGTCATCGGCCACGGCGTCCATGGCTTCGATGATGTGGCCGTAGTCTTCCAGCAAATCGTGAATGAAAGTCGCGCGGCCTGCCTTGTTGCTGGCGATCATCTGCTCGATCTCGTCCAGCCGCAGCAGGGCCCATTTCGAATAGAGCGCCAGGCGCGCGTTGGGCTCCTGCACTTCGCGCAACTGATCGGTTTCGTCGGGAGTCAGAAAATCGCGCTGCTGGGCAGCCAGCGGCAGCGTCAGAAGCGACGCCATCAATGTGAGGATTAGATATCGCATGGCCGGGTCTCCTTACTGTTACTTTTTCTTTGCCATGATGTCCTGCAGCAGATTCTCGTGGATCGCGGTCACCCGCTCCCGCAGCTTATCGACGAGCGCGCGGTCCTCGAAATTCATTGACTCGGCCATTCCTTCGATCCGCCGCAGCATCTGGCGGGTCGCCAGCTCGGTGCGCTTGAAGAATTTCGGATCGCGCCGCGCTTCCTTGCCGGTTTGTTTCAGCGAATCGTAGGCCAGATTCACCGCTTCGCCCGCTTCGTCGAGTGACGCCTGGGTCTTATCCAGATCATTCGCCTGATAAGCGGTGCGCGCCGTGTCCAGCGCGGAATTGGCGTACTCCATCGCCAACTGGTTGCGCTTTTCGAGATTCGGTTCTTGTTGAATCGAAGTGAGATCGATCGCCCACAGGCTCGCGGTAGAGAGCGACCAGAGTAGCGCCAGACCCATCATCTGCCGAGTCATTTGCCGTTTCTCCTTAATTCCTTTTCCAGCATGCGTGCCCGCTGCCGCGCCTGAAATTCCTGATCCGGAAATTTGCCGCCGCTGGTGGCCAGGAATTTATTGTAGTTCTCGATTGCTTCCGGGCGTTGGTGCAAGCGATCGTGCGCGAGCGCGCGAAAGAAAAAATTCCCGGGGATCTCGGCGTTCAATGCTCGAATGCGGTCGAAGGCAGCCAGCGCCTGCGGGTACTCCTCGGCGAGCACCAGCGCGCTGGCGAGTTCGTTCCACGCCGCCACCGACTTGGGATCGATGCGCGCGGCCGCGCTGAACTCCGCCGCCGCCTCGGGAAACTTGCGCTGATCGCGCAGCACGCGGCCGTAGAACAGGCGCAAGTCGAAATCGTTGGGCGTCGCCTGCACTGCCGGCTGCAGCAGGGCCTGCGCTTTATCCAACTGTTTATTCTCGACGTAGGCCTTGCGCGAGCGCCATTCGGCGGGCGTCCGGTCGGCATCTTTTCCATTAGCGTTTCGAGCGCTGGAATCGCTTCCGCGAAATTGCCGGAGGCCGCCAGCAGCAAGCCCAGCCGCTCCAGCGCTTCGGGATTGTCGGGGAACAAACGATAGAGGGGAATGGCCTCGGCGGCGCGTCCGGTGGATTCGTATAACTCCGCCAGCGCGATGAACCCGGCGCGGTAGGAGCGGTCCAGCACAAACGCCTGTTGCACGTGCGGAGCGGCATCGTCGGCGCGCTTTTGCCGGATCAAAGACATCGCCAGGCCGGATTCCGCGGCAGCCGAGCGCGCGTCGAGCGCCACTGCCTTTTGATACGCGGCCTCGGCTTCAGGAAAATGGTCTGTGTTGTAGAGCGCTTGCGCCAGCCCTAGTGCCGGACGGAATTCCTTGGGGCGCTGCTCGGCGGCGGCTTTAAACTGCTCCGCCGCTTCAGCCGGATGGTTGGTGCGCATCAGCGACAGTCCCAGATTTAATTCTGCCTCGTACATGCCGGGGTGCAGCTCCAGCGTGGTCTTGTATTGCGGAATGGCATCGCGATCGCGGCCCAGCAGGCTGTAGGTCAGCGCGAGTTGAAAATGCGCCGCGTAATCCTTTGGATCGGCCGCGGCGGCCTGGCGGAACAATTCCAGGGCGCGGTCATACTGCTTGGCGTCGAGCGCCTTGTTGCCGTCGTCCAGAAGGTTCGCGGATTGCGCCAGCAACGCCAGGTACAGAATCCACATACGCCTGCTTTGATTTTACTTCGCCCGATTGTTGCGGGTCTACTTGAAGCGCGTGGCGTTGCGAAAGCCAGCGCGTAGAGCGCATACCGGACAAACTTGAACTATGGCACCGAGTGCTATAGACTTAAGTTGAGGCCTACGGCTGCGAATTTTCAAATCCAGATGGTTCCAACGCTTTGCCAGGAAGGAAGGGATTGCGGATAGGCTCTTGTGGGACGCTGTCGCACGAGCTGAGAAGGGTCAGATCGATGCCGATCTGGGCGGAGGCGTCATCAAACAACGCATTGCGAGGCCAGGGCAGGGAAGATCGAAAGGCTATCGCGTGATCATCTTTTTCCGTCGCGGCGACAAGGCATTTTTCGTGTACGGGTTTTCCAAGAGCCAGCGAGCGAATATCGATAGCCATGAGGAAGCAACAGTTCAAGCGAGCTGCGAAGACTGTCCTGGCGTTGACGGAGAAACAACTCGCGGAGCGATTGAAGAGAGGCGATCTTGTGGAGGTAAAGAGCGAATGAGCAAAAAGTATAAAAGCGAAGCCATGGCGGCCATTCACGAAACCGATGGAGGACTCTGCACAATGGCGGGCGTCATCGATAAACAGACCATGCGGCGTTTCGACGATGCCTGCCTTACGCCGATCCGGCCCTTGAAGCCGAAAGAGATCAAAGCGATCCGCGAGAGAGAGCAGGTCAGCCAAACCGTCTTCGCCAATTATCTGAATGTCACCAGCAGCCTGATCAGCAAGTGGGAGCGTGGCGAGAAGCGGCCTTCCGGAGCGTCGCTCAAGCTGCTGTCGCTGGTCGAGAAGAAAGGGCTTGCGGCGGTTGCATAGCCGCATGATTTCGCAAATCTATTTGGTCAGGTAGACGCTGAAGCGCGTGGCGTCGCGGAAGCCCATGCGGCGGTAGAGCGCATAGCCGGCCTCGGTCGATTGCAGCACGATGCGCTCCAGGCCGGTGCGGCGCTGCATTTCCGCCAGGGCCGCGCGCATGGTGGCTTCGCCGTAGCCCAGCCGCCGGTATGACGGATGGGTGGCCAGCGAGTAGACGCCGAGCACATCCGCTGCGGCGACGACCGCGCAAATCGACACCACGCGGCCTGCCGCCAGGCCGACGAAGCCGCGGTAGTCTCCGTGCCATGCGTTGTCCTGCGCGTAAACCGCCTGTGCGACGGCGAACGGAATTTCAAAGCAGATCGAGGTAATTTCGGTGAACGCGTTTTGCGACGCTTTATCGCTCACCGGCTGCACGTCCACCGGGGGCAGGGAGCCAGTGGGCGGCAACAATGCGGGGGCAATCATGCCGGGCGGATGCGAGATGGCGCGCAATCCGAAGTCGGCCAGCGCCTGCCGCGCGCGCCGCCGCGTGGCGTAATCCAGCAGATCGTCGCATAGCCACAGCGACCAGCGCGCGGTCTTGGGCTTGAAATAGTGCGCGATCTCAACCAGGCGCTGCTCCAGAGTCAGACCCGCAGGAGAGACGCGGCCGTCCAGCATGGCGATGTTGAAGACTCCGTACTCCAGGCCCGAATACATGGCGATGCCGCCGGGCAAGGGGGCGATCTCGCCGGTGCCGGTGGCGTAACCGAAGAAGCGCATGGCGGCGCGCAGGTTTTCGTCGATGATCGCGAAGTCGTTGGTCATGCTGTCACAGCAAAGTCATGGGATCGACGTCGATCACCAGCGACGTGGCGTTCCATTTTTCGGCGGCCGCGAAGCGCCGCAGGTCGCCCAGGATCTGGTTCAGACGCTTGCGCGTGGCCGCTTTGAGCAGCATTTGAAAACGATATTCGTTCTTGATGCGCGCGACCGCGGCCGCCGCCGGTCCCATCACGCGCACGCCTTCGGGAGCCGGTTGCAGCAAGCGCCCCAGCGCGGCGCTGCGCGAGAGAGCCTCCTCTTCGTTGCGGCCTTGCACGATGACATTCGCGAGCGCGGTGAAGGGCGGGTAACTCAGCGCGCGGCGGAACTGGATTTCCTTTTCGTAGAAGGCCTGGTAATCCTGCGCGGCGGCGCACTGGATGGCGTAATGATCCGGGTTGATGGTCTGGATCAGCACGATGCCGGGAGTCTCGCCGCGGCCGGCGCGTCCGCCCGCCTGCGTCAGCAACTGGAAGGTGCGCTCGGCGGCGCGGAAATCCGGCAGGCCCAGGCCGATGTCGGCGCTCACGATGCCCACCAGCGTGACGTTCGGAATGTCGTGGCCCTTGGCGATCATCTGCGTGCCGACCAGGATGTCGTAGTCGCCGTCGCGAAAGCCGGCGAGGATGGTTTCGTAATCGCGCTTGCCGTTGATCGCGTCGCGGTCGAGGCGCGCGATGCGGGCCTTGGGAAACGCGCCGTTTAATTCGGCTTCGACGCGCTCCGAGCCCAGGCCCATGAACTGAATGTATTCGCTGTCGCACTTGGGGCAGCGCTCCGGGACGCGCTCGGAATAGTTGCAGTAGTGGCACAGCATGCGCCGGTCGCGGCGGTGAAAGGTCAGCGTGACCGAGCAGTTGGCGCACTCGACGCGCTCGCCGCAGGCGCGGCAGGCGACGAAACTGGAAAATCCGCGGCGGTTGAGCAGCAGCATGGATTGCTCGCCGTTTTCGAGGCGCGCCGTCACCGCGTCGATCAGCGCGCGCGAAAAGGTGGCGTGCTTGCGGGTTTCCAGAAACTCCTGGCGCATGTCGATCAACTGCACATCCGGCATGGGACGGCGCTCGATGCGCTCCGGCAATTCGAGCAAGCGTGTACTTGCCGGATTCGCTGTTGTAGCGCGATTCCAGACTGGGCGTCGCCGAGCCCAGCACCACCACGCGCCTTGGCGTGCAGCGCGCGCATCACCGCCACATCGCGGCCGTGATAGCGCGGCGTTTCCTGCTGCTTGTAGCTCTGGTCGTGCTCTTCGTCGACGATGATCAGGCCCAGATTGCGGACCGGCGCGAACACGCCGGAGCGCGTGGCCACCACCACCGCCGCTTCGCCCGAGCGGATGCGCCGCCATTCCTGGGCGCGCTCGCTGTCGTGAAACGCCGAATGCAGGATCGCCACGCGTCCCGGGAAGCGCTGGTAGAACTGGCCGGCGACGGCGGGAGTCAGTCCGATCTCCGGAACCAGCATCAGCGCGCTGCGGCCCAATGCCAGCGCGGCTTCGATGGCTTTGAGATACACCTCGGTCTTGCCCGATCCGGTGACGCCCTGCAACAGAAACGTGTGGTATTGTTTGCGGTCGAGAGCGCCGCGGATGCAATCGAACGCCGCCTGCTGGTGCGGATTCAAGGCGTGCGGCGTGCGAATCGGCCCGTGGACTTCGGCCATCGGCTCGATCGTGAGACGCACCAGTTCGCGGCGCGCCAGCGCTCGCGCGGCGGTGCTGGCTTTGGCGACGAAGGCTTCGAGATCCGCAACGTTGTGCGATCCGGGATGCAGTTCCAGATAGGAGAGCAGCTCGCGCTCGGCTTTGGGAAGCTTCTCCGCTCGCGCCACAAATTCGATCCGCAGCCGCGCCGCCGAAGCACGCAGGGGATCGCGCTCCGCGGCCACGTCTTCCGCTACGACGAATCCCTTTTTCTCGAGCGACTTCAAAACCGCCGCCGCGTTCTGAATTTTCTGCTTGAGATAGGACGCCGAGAGCGGGCGTGCGTCCAACATGCGGAGTGCCGTCGCCGCCGGATCGTTGTCATCGTCCGAGCCCAGATGCAACTGCCGCGCGACGTCGCGACCCGTTTTCGTCAGCGAGTAGACTTTGCCCCGGCGGATCTCGCCCGCCAGCGGCGTCATGGCGCGCAGGGTCTCGCCCAGGGGAGCGCAGTAGAACTCGGCAATCCACTTTCCTAATTGGAGTAACTCGTCATCCAGGGCGGGTTCTTCGTCGAGCAAGCGCAGGATCTCGCGCGCCTGACCCTGCGGCGGATCGGTGTGCGTCTTTAGGACCAAGCCCGTGAGAGTACGGGTTCCCAGCGGCGCCAGCACCCGGCAGCCGGCCTGCACGCGATGGCGCAAGGTTTCAGGCATGCGGTAGGTGAACGCCTGGTCGAGCGGCACCGGCAGGCTGACATCGCAGAAGAGGGGATCGCCGGGCACCTTCTTACTTTCGCATGGCCGGCGGGCGGCAACCCGCGTTGTTACCTGGGATGCATAGGCGCCGATTTGGGGTCGTGGATCCTTTGAAATGTCTACCTAGAATGAGGTTCGTGCAATAGTAGTGGAGACATGTCGCCAGCAAAAATGCGGCAATCCTTGTGCTAGCATGCGACCTCGTACGTCTTTTCATCCGGGGTGGCATTTGCTGTCATGTACCGAGTCGGATCTCGGTGATCCCCACGCGTTTGGTAAGCGCGATATATGAGCCACTTGAAGCGATTGCGCAACGGTCAGGTACTTTCGCGAAGTGGCTATACGAGCTTCCATTGGTGCGATGTACCGACGCTTTGTTGACGATTACAAAACGCCGACTCCCCCGACCGCCCACAGGCATACCGACGCAGCTGACCGATTTGGGCCATTGGTCGCGCGCAGCCCGCCCGTCCTGTATAATGAACCTCTTGTGGAGGCGTTTGAAACATGCGATTTGCTGTGATCGGTTTACTGGCGTTCAGTGGTTTGGTCTGGTCGGCCGACCTCAATGATTCTTACAAGGGCCTGAAGGATGCCTTCGAAAAGAAGGACTACGCCCAAGTGAAAGCCTTGTCGGCGGAGACCGCCAAAGAGGCCCGGGAGCTGGCGAAGGAAAAGCAGCCTGCCGATGCGGGTGAGGTGGAGGCCTGGAAAGGCCGCCAGGCGTTCGCCAAGGACGCCGAGGAATACGCCGAATATGCCCTCGCGGTTTCGGCCACGCAGGCGGGGGATCCGGCGGTCACCATCGATTTGACGGAGCAGCTGATCGCGCAGGATCCCAAGAGCGAGCAGATCGATATCGCCACCCCGCAGTATCTGGCGGCGCTGAGCAAGACAGAGTCCGGCCAAGGCGAACGCGGCGGCCAGCAAGATTCTGGTGGGGCGTCCGGATGATGAATATGCCCTGGATGCAGTGGCGCGGAATTGGGGCTCTCCTGGCCCCGCCCTGGCGGCGGCGAATCGCCTGATCGGCGTGATGGGCAGGAAGAAGAAGCCGGAAGGAATGAGCGACGCGGACTGGCAGAAAACCCGGAATGACATGCTGGGCAACGCCTATATGTCCGCAGGCATTATCCAAGCCGGTTCGAACCGCTATGCCGACGCGGATCGTAATTTGAAAGCCGCGCTGCCGTTGGTAGGCGGCGCTTCGACCAGCTACATTTACTACTACCTGGGTGTTTCCAACTATCAGATGGGCAAGCTGACCACTGACAAGTCTAAAATGGCGACCGGCCTTCAGTACACCGAGAAGGCGGCGGGCATTGCCGGACCCATGCAAGGCCAGGCGTCCAACAACGCCGCGATCATGAAGCGCGAGATGGCCGGCGGCCGCTAGTCCTCGCTTCGCGTTCGTACCAGCGCCCGATCACCGCGAACCTCGTCGGACATTGAGCCAAAGTGTCTCCGCGCGGGGACACATCGTCTCCGTCGCCGGCTGCGTTCCGCAGCGAAGCTCTTGATTCTCCGCCATTGCGTTGCTTGGCACGCGACGTGCAAATTAGAAAGGCGTGACAGCATCACAGACCATTTCCCCAGTAGATTGGGCGGTGAGGGCGGAGGCGCCAGCCGCGGCGATCTATTCCTTTGTGCCAGCAGGCGGCGCGGAAGGCGCCCGTAGCGAATCACGCCGTGCCGTCAGGCAGCTCTTGGAGGCTATCGGAGCTTACCTGGCGGATGCGGGCGACGACCGTACCGTCCTGCTGGCCGATTTTTCGAACTCTCAAAGCAATCCGAGATCATCGATCGTATGCAAGGATCTGTCGGATGCCGACCCCGCGGAAGCCACTGAAGCCATCAAGGTTTCCGAAGCCGTCTTTTTGGTATCCGCAACCGATCCTGCTTCCGTCGAAGATGCTTGCGCGCAGGCAGCGTGGCTGCGCTACGTGATGCGCTCTCTGCAACGGGACGACGCGTGCGGGTTACTGTTGGTGCCGACGCCGGGCGGCATGCCGGAGGTGGAAGCGGAGCACCGCATCGGACTGCCGATGTGCGGCGTTTTCAGAAGCGCGGACCACACCGCGCAGTTGGCGCGCTGGATCGCGCAAGATTAGAGCCGCAGTCCTGCCAGGCCTAGGCCGGCGCGCTGCTGTCCTTGCGGCTCAATTCTTCCGAAAGAATGATGGCGTCCGCCAGATCCTTCATCGGGCGGCGCAAGCGGCGGCTCTCGTTGCGCATGCGCAGATACGCCTCTTCTTCCGATAGTGCGTGGCGCTTCTGCAGAATGCCCTTGGCGCGCTCCACCGACTTGCGCGTCTCCAGTTGCCGCTTCATCTCCGCGGTTTCCTCGGACAGGCGCGCATTCTCCTCTTCCAGCAGGCTCTTGGCGATGGCGCTGCCCATCTGCTCGCCGATGAAGGAAATGGTCGCGATCTCCTCGGGCTCATGCTCGTGCTTATCGCGATGATGAATGTTGATGACGCCGATGGCCTTGCCTTTGGTCACCAAGGCACCGAAAGAAATGCCTGATAGGTGTCTTCGACCAGGGTCGGGAAAATCTTCGAGCGCGGGTCGGCTGCGGCCTTCGAACTCAACGCCACCGGAGACTGATGTTCGGCCACCCAGCCCGTCACGCCTTCGCCCATCTTCACGCGCAGATTTCCCAAATCCGAAACGTGCGGCAGGAGCGACGCCCGCAACACGAATTCGCCGGTTTCCGCTTCCGCCAGATAAACCAGGCAGGCGTCGCAACTGGTCACCCGCGCCGCCAGTCCGACAATCTCACCCAACATCTCATCTAAAGAAAGCGGGGAACTTACAATCCCGCTAACGCGATGCAGCACCGACGCGTTGGAACTCTCCGATCCCATTTCAGTTACCACCATATCTTGAGCGTAAGGCGTCCATGCGGTTTAGAATCCAATCAAAACTTTTGATCGGGTGGATTCAGTGTATATGACCTGAGATCCCATGGACATAGGATGGATTTCAGGCGCGTGAATTTTGCGCGGACATTCGCCGGCTGCGGTCGCATATAATCAAGGCAGTATGAGACAAGCATGGGTGGCGTCCCGCGCCGGCGATCCGATTCGCACGCAGATCCATTACGCCCGGCAGGGGCGGATCACGGAAGAAATGGAGTATGTCGCCCGGCGCGAGCGCCTGGAGCCGGAGCTGGTCCGGGCGGAAGTGGCTCGCGGGCGGATGATCATCCCCGCCAACATCAACCACACCAATCTGGAGCCGATGTGCATCGGCGTCGAGTCGCTGTGCAAGATCAACGCCAACATCGGCAACTCTTCGACCACCTCCGATATTGAAGCGGAACTCGCCAAGCTGCGCTACTCGGTGCGCTACGGCGCCGATACCGTGATGGATCTGTCCACCGGCGGCGATATCCCGCGCATTCGCAAAGCCATCATTGAGGAATCGCCGGTGCCGATCGGCACGGTGCCGATTTACGAAGCGCTGGCGCGCGTGCGGCGCGTCGAGGACCTGAACATCCAGGTGATGCTCGAAGTGATCGAAGAGCAGGCCCAGCAGGGCGTGGATTACATGACCATCCACGCGGGCGTGCTGGTGCAATACATTCCGCTGACCACGCGCCGCGTTACCGGCATCGTCAGCCGCGGCGGGGCGATTCTGGCGGAGTGGATGGTCAAGAACCATCGCCAGAATCTGCTCTACGAATATTTCGAAGACATCTGCAAGATCTTCCAGAAGTACGATGTGAGTTTCTCGCTGGGCGACGGGCTGCGTCCCGGATCGCTGGCCGATGCCAGCGACGCAGCCCAGTTCGCCGAACTGAAGACGCTGGGCGAACTGACCAAGATCGCCTGGAAGTATGATGTTCAGGTGATGATTGAGGGTCCTGGCCATATCCCGCTGGATCAAATACAGATGCAGGTCGAAAAAGAGAAAGAAATGTGCTACGAGGCGCCTTTCTATACGCTCGGCCCGCTGGTGACGGATTTCGCGCCCGGTTACGATCACATCACGTCCGCCATCGGCGCGGCCATGATCGGCTGGCACGGCGCGTCCATGCTGTGCTACGTGACGCCCAAGGAGCACCTGGGATTGCCCAATCTCGAAGACGTGAAGCAGGGTCTGATCGCCTACAAGATCGCGGCGCACGCGGCCGACATCGCGCGCCACCGTCCCGGCGCCCGCGATCGCGACGATGAGCTATCCCGCGCGCGCTTCGCCTTCGACTGGAATAAGCAGTTCGAGCTTTCGCTCGATCCTGAGACCGCGCGCGCCTATCACGACGAGACGCTTGCCGGAAGAAGGATTCAAGGACGCGGCCTTCTGCTCGATGTGCGGACCGAAGTTCTGCTCCATGAATCATTCGGTGAAGACGCAGGAGTTCACCGCGGCCGACGCCGAGGCGGTGCTGGCGCAGATCGCCACGCGCGCCGAACTAGCTTGCGTTAGGCAGGCTCTCCATAACTTTTTCGAATAGGTGAACGATTCATGATTTTGACGAGGCGGGATTTTGGCAAACTTGCTGTGGCCGGTGTTCCGAGCTTGGCCCTGGCGCAACCCGCGCGTAAGCCGAATCGATCTCTATATCAACGGCGTGCAGTTTGGTCTGCAGCCGTTCTGCTATCACGATCTGGCGATGAATCGAGAGAACCGCCCGATCCTGATTCAGCGGCTGGTCGCAGAACGGGCTGGGCATGGTTGAACTGCATGCGGTCTGGTATGAGCCCAATTTTGCTGGTCCCGGCGTGAGTGCGGAAGAGGCGCGGGAGAAGTTGCGAAGTTGGCGGTTGAACCCTCCCGCGGGCTACTTCCGCGACATCAAGAAAGAATTTGACGACAACGGGATTACGATTTGCACGGTCTACATAAACGTAGGCGACAGCTTCACTGACGCCGAGATCGACGCGACGTTTGAGGGCGCAAAAGCCATCGGCGCGAAGGGTATCGTTGGCTCTTACGGATTGGCCGTGGCGCATCGGCTGAGTGCGTTCCCGGGCAAACACGGGATGTATGCGAGTCTGCATAACCACGACAATCTGTCGGATCCGGATGCGTTCAGCAACGAGGCGAGCATCGTGAAGGGCCTGGCGTATTCGCCCGATCTCACGGCGACTCTGGACGTTCGGCACTTCACGGCCGGGAAATGGCGATTGCGCTGGGGTTCCTCGAAAGACACCACCAGCGTGTGTCCGCCGTTCATCTGGGAGACCGCCGGAAGAACAACGGGCGCAGCACGCCGTTTGGCGAAGGTGACGCGCCGATTATCGAGATTCTCCGGCTGATCCGCGACAACCAGTGGCCCATCACCGCGCTGCTGGAGTTCGAGCACGGGACCCTGCGCCGGCGGTTGACGAAGTGCAGTTGATGTTGGACTATTGCAAGCGGGCCCTGGCCTAGGATCAAGAACATGCTCGCATAGCCAACACCTGTGCTTGCTTTTTTGCGGAGTGATCTTAGCGGGTTTCGCCGTGGCGCAAACGCCGGCGAGACCCGGCTACGACATTAACTATATCGGGCCTCCCATGGCGGACCCGGTGATGCAGCACAGCAAAGAGACCTACGTATTGTTTGGGTGCAGCTATTGCCACGGCCTGTATCTGGTAGCGCGCGGCGAAGCCACGGATCTGATGCACTCGCGCCTGGTGGGTAGCGATGAGAACGGCAATGTGATCGGCCCTCTTCTGCGCCGCGGAATTCCGCAGACTGCGAAGCTATCGCCGATGCCGCAATTTTCCGATTTGAGCGACGGGCAGATCGCGGATCTGGTCCGATGGATTCACTATGCGCGGCAGCAAGGCCGCTACAAGGAAGTGATGGAAGCCAAGGACGCTGGCTCCGGGACAAGCCGCGGCGGGAAAAGCTATTTCGAACAGAAGTGTAGTTCCTGCCACGCGACGCTACCAAAGAAGTACGACGCCGCTGCCTTGAAGGCGCAGATCCTGAAACCGCAAGCTCTGGAGGCCGCGCCGTCATGGAAGGTCGACCGGCTGAATGATGCCAAGACTGCTGCTGCCCGCCAGCGGCATGGTGCGCTGCTGGAAAATTACACCGCTGGAGATGTGGCCAATCTGGTGGCGTATCTGCAGAGCGTAAAATAGGGGTAGACGCCCATGAAAATCGACAAAAAAGAATTTATCGCAAGTCTGGGCGGCCCCTCCGCTGTAGATTCCATGAACCCGGAAGCCCAGGCGGACGCGATCGAAGATTTCATGATGAAGAGGCTGAACCAGCAGAAGTTCGGCCTCGCGCTGAAGGGCTTGAACGAGCCGGGGATTGCGCTGGATGCGTCGGGCAAGTATCCGACCATGGCTGAAATCGAAGCGCAGATTGAGACTCGCGACTACCGCCGCGGCGTGGGCAACCTGTTTCTATCGCACACCGGCAACGTGCCGAAACTGCCGCCTATGCCGGCCCGGCCGACGCTGGCCGATTATTTCAAACAGCGCTTCACTTTCACAGGCAATCACGTGCTGCAAAGCGCGAACCTTGCGATGAAGAATGGACTGTCGGAGGAGATTATCCTGGCGTGCCTGCTCCACGACACCATTCAGGAATTGATCAAGGTCGATCACGGCTGGTGGAGCGCGCAGCTTTATGAGCCGTATGTTTCCGAGAAGGTCGCCTTCGCGATCCGCTATCATCAGGCCCTGCGATTCTATGAAGACAAGGAGTACGGCTACGAATACCCTGAGATCTATCGAATGTTTTTCGGTGAGGATTATAAGCCGGAGCCGTACATCGAAGCCGCCTACCAGATGGTTCGCAATCACAAGTGGTATTTCGAAACCCGCATGGTGACGGTGAACGATCTGTATTCGTTCGAGCCCGGCGTGAATCCGCAGCTTGAGGAATTCACCGACATCATCGGTCGCCATTTCAAGCAGCCGAAAGAGGGCTTGGGATTCGACAATAGCCCGGTGGCGCACATGTGGCGCTCGATTGCGACGCCGGACCGGCCGCTCTAGCAGCTACTGCGCGCGCTGCTTTCACACGAATCCCGGTCTCGATCCCTTCCGGCAGCGTGAGCACCATGGTGCCTCCGTTGTCGGTCTCTCCTTCGCTCAGTTCCTGGTCGTCGATCTCGACATCGTAGTGGGCGCGCGGCGTGAGATTCAGCACGAACACCGCCTCGGAGTCGGCGCGAAAACGGGTGGCGTCTTTCGCGCGCGCGCTCAAGATGACGGCCTCGCCCACATGCACCGGCTCGGTGGCGGCGCCGGCCTTCAGCGTCTCGATCTTGCCGTCGTTGAAGGTTTGCAGGTGCCCGTCGAAGTAGCCCAGCCAGGTCGCGTCCTCATCCCAACTGGTGCGCGCGAAGAAGTGGCCGGTGAGCGCATCGTGATACACCAGCGGCATCCGGAAATAACTCAGGCCCGGCTGATACGGATTGGCCCACAGGAATTCGTAAGGGACGCCGAAGCCGCCGCGCATCAGGAAGCGATCCTGCATCAGCCATCCTTGCAGGTATTGGTTTTCGAGCGCGTTGCTATCGTAGGCCACCATGGCGAACTCGGCGGCGCGCGAAAGTGCGGCTTCGTTGAGATCAGGCTCGCCGTCGCGTACATAGACCGGTATGCGGAAGTCGTTTTCGGGTGTCGGATAGGGGGCGGGGTAGTGGCCTTCCAGGTGTTCGGTCGGCAGCGCCTTGAAATAATCCGGTGCGTCTTCGCGCAGGTCGATGTTCAGGCTGTCGCGCACGGCATGCAGCAATTCCATAAAGGCGTAAGTCTGGTCCCGCGGAATGGCGGGCACTCCGGCCTTGAGCTTCTTGGCGATGTCGCCGCGCCACCATTGCTCGACTAGAGGCTTCATGACGGACTCGCCGCGATCGGGAAGACGGTCGGCCAATGCGATCGTCGCGAACACCCGCGAGCGCTGCTGTCGTATGTCGGTTGGAGCCGCTGCCGATAGCGCGCGCTGCAGCTTCGCGGCCAGGCTGGTGCTCTGCTCGGCGGTCATCGCGGGGCCGCACCAATCGTAGACCAGGGCGAGCTGACGCAGATCGGTGGCGCTCGCTCCCAGCGCCCAATCGACAGCCTTCTTGCCCCAAGACAGGTCCCCGGTGGCCCGGTAGTAGAGGGCCCAGGCGAATCCTGGTTCCGGCAGGACCGCGCCGCCCGAAATCAGCGCGTCCACGATGTTCCAGCGCAGCGAATCGCGCTGGTGCTCGCGCTGGAGCAGGCGCAGGCGCTGGGGAGTCAGCAAGCAGGCGCGGCGCGTCGGTATACACCCGGAACTCGTCGCTTTGGGCGAAAAGGGGGGCCGCGAACAGCAGGATGGCGAGTGGAATCCGCACCACGGCCCAATTGTGTCATAGCGACACACCCCTGGGGCAGCCCCACCCAATCAGCAGCCGCCGAAAGGCCCTATGTCTTTGAAACCAGACGGTGGCGGCGCTGGCGATGTGCGTGCTACCCTAGAAAACGAATTGATGCAGTAACTCTTGAACACCTGCCCTCTGCTTGCAACGGGTGCGGACGAGAGATAAGCGGTATTTTTGCAGTGTGCTTGCGGGAAGTAGTTGTCCGAAAGTTTCCGCCGCTTGTTTGATCGTCTGGGCAAGTTGCAACAGAGGGGTTTTTTGTTTGGCAGGCCCCACGCCTCCGTACTAAAACTTTTCCCACCTGTACTCCCTGAAATCGGCGGACCTAGCCTATTGGTACTAAGGCCCATCGTGAGCCACAGTAGACGTGGCTTATGAGCGACGTCGCTTTGGTTGTCCGCTACACTCGCCGCTGGATCCACTACGGCCTCTTCGCGCACATTTTCATCTGCACGCTGGTCGGCGCCGTTGAAGGCGTGTTCGGCCGCTGATCTGCGATCCTCAAGTGAGGATGTCTCCTCACTGAGATACTGGGGTTCCTCACCGGCGTGGTCAATGTGTGGCTGCTGGCCCGGCAGAACATCTGGAACTGGCCGGTGGGGCTGGCCAACAATGCTCTCTATGTCGCGGTATTCGTCACGGCCGGCCTCTATGGCGACGCCGGGTTGCAGTTGGTGTACATCACGCTGGGGATCTACGGCTGGTGGACCTGGGCGCATCCCGGTGCGCGCGCCGAGCTGAGCGTCACGCGGACTCAGCGCGCCACGTGGATCTGGCTGACGCCCGCGACCATCGCCGCGGCCTTCGCGCTCGCACTTTTCTTGCGCCGCTTCACGGATTCGACCGTGCCCGGCTGGGACGGCTTTACCACTGCGCTCTCTCTGGCCGCCATCTACGGACAGACGAAGAAATATCTGGAGTCGTGGTGGATCTGGATCGTGGCCGACATGATCTATATCCCGCTCTACATCTATAAGCACCTGTGGCTGACTTCGGGGCTGTACTTCGTATTTTTGCTGCTGTGCGTGATGGGATTGCGCGAGTGGAACAAGGCGCTGCGAGTACGGGAAAGTCAGTTTAAGAAATATGCCGGTGTGCTGGGGACGTTTCCCGGGGGCAAGCAAGACGTCAATGAGTGGATGCACGAGATGAGGGACGAATAACTGGTGTCGAGCTCAATGAATCGTGCGCGTCTTGCGATTCATGTAGTCCATCAATAGATACTGCCCGAGCGTGTACGGCGTCGTGAAATACGCCTTGCCGCGGCACAGCTCGGTCACCTTCTGGATGAAGTTCACCAGCCCGTAATCGCTGGCCAGCATGAAGGTGTTGATCAGAATCCCCTGGCGCTTGCAGCGGCTCACTTCTTCGAGCGTGCGGCTGATCACCAGCGGGTCGAGGCCGAACGCATTCTTATAAACGCGCCCGTCTTCGAGCGTCAGCGCGCTGGGCTTGCCGTCGGTGATCATGATGATCTGCTTCATGTCTTTCTTCTCTTGCGCCAGCAGCCGCTGCGCCAGAATCAGGCCTTCGCGAGTGTTGGTGTAATACGGGCCCACCTGCACTCGCGCCAGATCCTCGATGCGCAGCTCCTCGGCCGAATC
The DNA here is from genome assembly GCA_963731375.1 of Bryobacterales bacterium. GTDB lineage: Bacteria > Acidobacteriota > Terriglobia > Bryobacterales > Bryobacteraceae > Palsa-187. The sequence goes on along the minus strand of CAVSUW010000008.1, from coordinate 134,212 downwards.
GTGGAACAGCACGCAGCGCAGCGAATCGCCGGGATACTGGGTGCGGATCAGATGCGCCAGGCCATCGCCACTTTCTTCGCCGGCGTGAAGCGGTCTTCGCCGTAGAGGATCATGCTGTGGCTGCAGTCGAGCATCAGCACCGTCGCGCAGGAGCTTTGGTATTCCGACTGATGCACGTGCAGGTCGCGATACTCGAGATTGATCGGCAGCTTCAGTCCCTCGCGGCTGAGCGCGGAGAACAAGCGTGGTGTTCACGTCCAGATTCATCGAATCGCCAAACTCGTAGACCTTCGATGCGCCGCTGGCTTCGACGCCGGTGGCCATGTCGCGCGTGTCGTGCGCGCCGAAACTCGAACGTCCGAGCGATCCCAGCAGATCCTTCAGCGTTTTGTAGCCCAGGAAGTCGATGCTCTTGTCGGTGATCTGGACCTCGACTTCTCCGTCGCCCTCGCCGCCGGGCCCGCCATTCTGCGGCTCGGTATTGATGTAGCCTTCGTCCACCAGCTTCTGCACCAGGCGATTGAGAAGCTGATCGATCTCCTCACCCGACATGTTCTCCAGTTGCTTGCGGATCTGCTCGGCGCGCTCCGGATCGAACATCTCGCCGTTCAAAATCGCGTCTTCGAGCGCGCGCTTCAGGTCTTCGAGCGTGTGCTGATTGAACTCGCTGAAGCGCATGTACGGGTTGTCGAACCCGCTGTTGAGAAAGAAATCCGCCAGGGCTTTGAGCAGGTCTTCGGTGCTGAGACCGAAGTCCTCCCCGGTGTAGCGCCCGTAGCGAATGGACTTCACTGATATTGCCTTTTGGGTTTGGCTTTGCCTTCGTCGGGCGGCTCGCGGCGGCGCTCGCCCGCGGTGAAGCCCGCCTCTTCATTGCGGCTGATGCGTTTGTGCGCGTACAGGCCTTCCAGAATGAACTCGCCGGCGCCGGCGCGCACGGCGTCAGGTTCGCTCGCGCTCAAGGCCCAGCTGCTTGGTTTTCTCCATCAGGCCCTGGATTCCCGACAAGCTGCTCGACCATCTGTTCCGATGACACGCCTTCATCCAGCTTCAGCGTTCCGCCCAGCTCGAACCACTGCACGACGTTGTTGAGATTCTCGCCTTCGAAATAGGTGTTGAAGACCTTGCCCACGGCCAAGCGGATCAATTCGCGCGCCACCGCGTCGCCGCCCTTGAGTTCGCCCTCGTATTCGAGCTCCAGCTTGCCGGTGATCGACGGCAGCCCGGCGTAGACATCCAGCACGCGCGGCACTGCGACCGACTCGCCGGCCATCAGCGCGCGGCGCTCGGCGTTCGAAGTCACGTTTTCGAGCACCGATATCGGCAGGCGCTGGCTGACGCCGGAGCGTTTATCCACACGCTTGTCTTCGCGCGCCGAGAACGCGATCTGTTCGATGACCTCGCGAATGTAATCCGGAATGCGCAGCTCGGCAGGCGACTTCCGCTCGGTCCAGGATTCCTGCTCCGTGATCTCGATGCCGTGTTCGAGCGTCGCCGGATAATGCGTGCGAATTTCGCTGCCGATGCGGTCCTTGAGCGGCGTGATGATCTTGCCGCGCGCCGTGTAATCTTCCGGATTGGCGGTGAACACCAGCATCACATCGAGAGGCAGGCGCACCGGATAGCCCTTAATCTGCACGTCGCCTTCCTGCATGATGTTGAACAGGCCGACCTGGATCTTGCCCGCCAGATCCGGCAGTTCGTTGATGGCGAAGATGCCGCGGTTGGCGCGCGGCAGCAGTCCGTAGTGCACCGTCAGCTCGCTGCCCATGGTCTCGCCGGTGCGCGCGGCCTTGATGGGATCGATGTCGCCGATCATGTCGGCGATGGTCACGTCGGGCGTCGCGAGCTTCTCGACGTAGCGTTCTTCGCGGCCCAGCCATGCGATCGGCGTGGCGTCGCCGCGCTCATGCACCAGCGTCCGGCAAGGCTTGCAGATGGGAGCGAACGGATGATCGTGGATCTCGCATCCCGCGATGTAGGGCACGTATTCATCGAGCAGCGTCGTCAGCATGCGGATCAGGCGGGTCTTGGCCTGCCCGCGCAGGCCCAGCAGGATGAAGTTGTGCCTGGAGAGCACCGCGTTCACCACCTGCGGCGCCACCGTGTCTTCGTAGCCCACGATGCCGGGGAACAGCGCCTGCTTTTTTTCCAGCTTGCAGATCAGGTTCTCGCGCAGCTCATCCTTGACGCTGCGGGTATCTTGATATTTGTTGGAAGCGCGAAGACTGCCAAGGGTATGAGGAAGACCGGAAGGATAAGTCATGAGGCCGTTGGTCCTACCCGGATTGTATCAGGGTGCCTGGGCGCGATTTATTCGCGCGGTTCCGGCAGGCCGTAGCGCGCCCGATCGCGCTCCAGAAAATCTTCCCAGGTGGTGAAGATTTCCGCGTGGATACCGGCGGCGCGTCCGCCTTCCACGTTCTCGGGACGATCGTCCAGGAACAATGCTTCGACGGGCTCGACGCCCAAGCCGCGGATCGCATCGTGGTAAATCTCGGCCTCCGGCTTGATCACGCCGAGCTCGTAGGAGAACGTCACTTGGTCGAAGTGATCGAGGAAACCCTGTTCGGCGCGCAGTCGTTCGCCGAGCGTACGCGGCAGATTCGAAAGGATACTGGTTTTGAGGCCCGCGCGGCGCAGATCCTTCGTCCAATTCAGCACGCGCATGTCGAAGACGGTCCAGAAATCGACCTCGCGCCGTATCAGTTCGTCGATCAGGGCGTCGTCGAAATCGCGCCCGACGTATTCGGCGAATTCCTTCCAGTATTCCCGGGCATCGATCCCGCGATCGTACTCGCGGCGCTTTCGCCAGAAAGCTTCCAGGAATTCGTCGACGGTGATTCCGCACAGCGCGGCCGCCTCGCCGATTTGCTGCTCAGAGGGCGGGCGGCAGATCACGTTGCCATAGTCAAAAATAACCGCGCGCAACTTCATCCGCGGTGGTGCGCTCCGATGGTCCGCATGTACTTTCAAGTTAGCATGGCGCCGCTGCCTACCAAGCCCATGCGGTACCTAGGTATCGGAGCGAGACTCGCGGATATCGAAAATAGCCCTAACAGCTGCCAGCTTCGAGGCCGTTTTATAAGCAGCCATTTCGTCAAGATGCTTCCCAGCTATGTCAGCCAGCCTTGTCGCCGCTTTGGATGCCACCATCCCCATGCAGTCGTGCCTTAACACAGGCGATATTCGGTGGCTATTTAGTTTGATCCCAAGGCGATGCTGACTTACTATAAGGCGCGGAGCTACCATGGTCGATGGACGCATCCTAAGGGGATGCCGCGAATGATATCCAACTACCAGAGACGTGTCGCCGCCGTGCTCTTTCTAGGTTTGCTGCCATCGTCAGTATTGGCAGACCGAGTTTTTTGGGGATGCGGGTACGGAGCGCCCCAAATTTTCCATTCAGGTCAATTAACTTGTCGTCAGACTGTCCTTGGATGCACGAGGATGACTCTGAGTTGCAACCGAGGGGGCAAAACGCTTTTTGCGGTGGATGATTTTGCAGATTACGTCACGGCATCTGACGACGGTCTATATATTGTCGGTCTATCGAATCGTGGTTCCGAGAATGCGTTCTGGATTAGAGATCTCCACGGAAAAGTGCTTGAACGAAAAACTCATTTCGTCGGTCCGCATTACTGGTCCGGGATTCATTACTGCTCGGAATCCGTCACGAATGTGCGCGAGTGGTTTGACGCACGCCACCCCGATGTGAGGTTTCAATTCAAGGACGGTAAGCTCGCACAGGTGACGGTGAGGAGCTGCGACGGAAAGGAACTTCGCTTATTGTAATTGCCGTCGTCATCGCTGATACCCAGCCGTCGCCCGATCCTCCCCTACCAGCCCATGCGCTGGCGCGTGGCCACAATCTGCGCCACGTGATGCCGGCAATGCCAGCCATAACCTGCGAGCATGCTCTTCAGCTTCAGCACGCCGATCTCGGGATGACGGATCGATTTCTCGAAGTCCGCGTCGGTCATGTTGTTCAGCACCAGGCTCCAGCGGCTGTGCAGCGCGTCCGCCAGATCCAGCGACATTTCGATGGGCCCGGTGAGGGCATCCGGACGTCTCGGCCCACAGCCTTTCATCGTAAGGCTTGATGGTGGGTTGATCTTCCGTCAGCGCCAGCTTGAAGCGCACGTAGCTGTTCATGTGGCTTTCCGGGATGTGATGCACGATCTGGCGGATGGTCCAGCCGCCTTCGCGATAGGGAATGTCGAGATGCTGCGGCGCGAGTCCCGCCACGGCCGCGCGTAACTTCGCGGGCATTTCGGCGATGTCGCGAAGATGCTGCCGCTTTTCTTCGGCGGTCAATTCAGGGGACCAGACGCATGGGCCTACCGGATAGCGAATGTCGTCACTCATGCTTCGATTCCTTCTCCGAATCTTTTTTTCGCGGGTCCTTCCCCGGCAGATTCTCCGGATTTTCATGCACTCTAGCACGAAACGCCGCCTTCAGACCGGCGGCGAGCGAGACCGTGGTGTCGCCATACTTTTCGCGCATCTTGTCCACCGCCGCCAGCGTTTTGCGCCAGCGCTCGGTCTTGTTTTCGTCGAGCAGGTTGGTCTGCCCCTCGCCGCTTTCGAGCGATTGCGCGTAGACGCCCAGCAGGCGGATCGGTTTTCCGGTCCAGTTCTTGTGAAAGAGATCGCGCACCGCGGCGGCGAATTCCGTGTCGATCTGCGTCGCGTGATCCAGCGTGCGCGCGCGAGTGAAGGTGGAGAAATCCGTATAGCGCAGCTTGATCTGCACCGTGCGCGCATGCAAATGGTGATCGCGCAGGCGGCGCGAGACCATTTCGGAAAGCCGCACCAGCATCGCGTCGAGCGCACTCGCGTCGGCCGTGTCGACCGAGAACGTGTGCTCATGGCTGATGGATTTCGGGATCGTCGCCCTCGCCGATCTCGCCGTCGAACCAGCCACCGGCGTCTTCGCCGCGAGACTTGCCGGCGAGTGCCAGTCCCCATTTCCCGAAGCGTTCTTCGAGGAACGACTGCTCCAGCCGCGCCAGATCGCCGATCTTGCGGATGCCGCAGTCGTGCAGATTGCGCTCCGTCACCTTGCCGACGCCGGGGATCTTGCGCACGTCGAGCGGAGCCAGAAAGCGCGCCTCGCAGCCCGGGAAGATCCACAGAATGCCGTGCGGCTTGGCCTGATCCGACGCGATCTTGGCGACCAAGCGCGATGACGCCGCACCGATCGAACAGTTCAATTTGGTGGCGCCGCGGACGGCATTGTGCAGCGCGTGCGCCGCGGCCAGCGGAGGTCCCAGCAGCCTCTCGGTGCCGGTCAGATCCAGATAGGCTTCGTCGATCGAGGCCATCTCGACCCGCGGCGAGAACTTCTGCAGCACCTCGTAGACTTTGCCCGAGTATTCGACGTAGCGCTCGCGATGGCCCTCGACGAAGATCGCCTGCGGGCACAATTTGTATGCGGTCCGCAGCGGCATGGCCGAATGTACGCCGAACTTGCGCGCCGCATAAGATGCGGCCGAGACCACGCCGCGCTCGTTGGACTTGCCGCCGACCACCACCGGCTTGCCTTTGAGCGAAGGATCGAACAGCTCTTCCACCGAGACGAAGAACGCGTCCATGTCGAGGTGAAAGTACGTTCTCATGGCTTTCTTGCGATGAGCACCCGCGGGATACCCGCCAGGTCGTTCAGATTTCCACACCGGTCCAATTGGCGCACATTTCGCGCACCGCGACGGCGTCGCCGAGTTCCATCATAAGCCAGCCGCCGGGCCGCAGCAGCCGTGCCGCTTCGGGGATCAAGCGCTGATAAATCGCGAGCCCGTCGTCGCCGCCGAAGAGCGCGAGCGCAGGCTCGTGGTCGCGGACTTCTGGTTGAAGCGACGCGCGATCGCGCACCGCGATATACGGCGGATTCGAAACCACCAGATCGAACGATCCATCCGCGAAGGCGCGCGCCTAGATCGCACGCCATGAAGGCGACCTGCGCACCCAGCGCCTGGGCATTCTGTTGAGCGATCCGCAGCGCGGCGAGCGAAATGTCGGTGGCTGATCACGCGCGCTTTGGTTTCGAGCGCCAGCGTCACCGCAATCGCGCCCGAACCGGTGCCGATGTCGAGGATCGTGGTCGCGCTGGCGTGAGCCAGAGCGGCTTCTACAACGATGTTCGGTCTCGGGGCGGGGAATCAGCACATCCGGCGTCACCCGGAACTCGCGGCCGTAAAATTCCTGGCGTCCGGTGATGTACTGCGTGGGCTCGCCCTTGATCCGCTGGTGCAGGTAGCGCCCGTAGTGGATCCACCAGACTTCGATCAGCTCGTCATTGCCGTGTGCGTAGAGCCATGCCCGGTCATGACCGGTGGCCCGCATCAGCAGCACTTCCGCGGTTAAGCGCGGCATCGCCAACATTAGCTTGTTCGAGAAGTTGCTGGCCTTGGAGAAGGGCCGTGCGGACGGTCATGGTCGGTTGCCAGCCGTCAACCGGCTGGACCTAAGCCGCCTGCTCGGCGCCTTGTTCTTTGAGCTTTTCCGTCTGGAAGTGGGTGGTGAGCGCCTCGACGAACGGCTCCAGCTTGCCTTCCATCACCTGATCCAGTTGATGCAGCGTGAAGCCGATGCGGTGATCCGTCACGCGATTCTGCGGGAAGTTGTAGGTGCGGATTTTCTCGCTGCGGTCGCCGGATCCGACCATGCTGCGCCGCTCCGCGCCGATTTTTTCGTGCTGCTTTTCGAGTTCCATCTCGTAAAGCCGCGAACGCAGCACGCGCATGGCCTGCGCGCGATTCTTGATTTGCGATTTCTCGTCCTGGCAGGAAACGATGGTGCCCGTCGGCAGGTGCGTGAGCCGCACAGCCGACTTGGTGGTGTTCACACTCTGCCCGCCCGGCCCGGAGGAGCAAAACGTGTCGATGCGAATGTCCTTCGCCTCGACGCTGATTTCCACTTCGTCGGCCTCGGGCAGCACCGCCACCGTCACCGCCGAAGTGTGCACGCGGCCCTGCGTTTCGGTGGCCGGCACGCGCTGCACGCGATGCACGCCGGCTTCGTATTTAAGCTGGCTGTAAACCTTGGTGCCGCTGATCAGCGCCGTCACTTCCTTCAGTCCGCCGACCGCCGATTCGCTGGTGGAAGTGACTTCCACCTTCCAGCCGCGCGTTTCCGCGAAGCGCGAGTACATGCGGAAAATCTCGTCGGCGAACAGCGTGGCTTCGTCGCCGCCGGTGCCGGCGCGGATTTCGAGCACCACGTCTTTCTCGTCCAGCGGGTCCTTGGGCAGCAGCAGGATCTTCAGGTCGTCTTCGATGCGCGCGATCTCCGGCTCCAGGCGCGCCACTTCTTCCTCGGCCATGCCGCGCAATTCGGGATCGGACTCCGTCAGCATCGGCCGCGCTTCCGCCAGATTCCGGGTGGCGGTCTTCCAGTCGCGATACTTGCTCACGATCTCCGCCAGCTCGTTGTGCGCCTTGCTGACCTTGCGATACTGCGCAGAATCGCTGATGACCGCCGGATCGGCCATCTGGCCGTTCAGGTCTTCGAACTTGCGTTCGATGTCGTCGAGTTTTTGCTGGTATTGCATGGGTCGACTCCGTCGCGCAGCGCTTAAGCGATGACCAGCTCGCCGCCCTGCTTGGCTTCGAGCGCCATCGCGCCTTCCAGAGCATGGATCGCCACGGTGACTTCGCGATCGTCCGGCGGCTTCGTCGTGATGCGCTGCAGCCACAGGCCGGGAGCGGTCAGCAGGCCCATTGCAGTCCCTTGGCGCTTGGCGGCGAAGCGGATCAATTCATAGCTGAGTCCTGTGATCAGCGGCAGCAGCGCGATACGCGCCAGGAATTTCGCGGTGAACGAATCGAAGGGCAGCAGCGCGTAAACGATCATCGAGATCACCATCACCACCAGCAGGAAACTGGTCCCGCAGCGCGGATGAAAGGTCACGAACTTCTGTGCGTTATCGACGGTCAGCGGCTGGCGCGATTCGAAGTTGAAGACCACTTTGTGCTCCGCGCCGTGGTATTCAAACACGCGGCGAATTTCTTTCAGGCGCGAGATCAGGAACAGAAACGCCAGGAAAATCGCCATGCGGATGACGCCGTCGGTCATATTGGTGGCGAAGCGTCCGGAGAGCGACGGAACCGCATGGCCCAGCCTGGTGGCCAGGAACAGCGGGACGAATTTGTAGAGAAAGATGAAGAACCCGAGAGAGAACACCAGGTTCGCGGTCATCAGCCAGGAAGAAAGTTCAGCGGGCTTGGCGCCTTCTTTCGCGGTGCCGTCGTCGAGCGCCGCGTTGGCCGAAAACTTGAGTGCGCGATAACCCAGCGTCATCGCCTGCCCCAGCATGCCCAAACCCGCGCAGAATCGGCTTCTTGAACAGCGGGTATTTTTCGGACATCCGCTCGATAGGCTGCTCTTCGGTGACGATTTCGCCCGAGGGCTTGCGCACGGCCACGCAATAGCTGTGCGGTGCGCGCATCATCACGCCTTCCATCACGGCCTGCCCGCCGACGAGCGTTTCTTCGCCGCTCTCCAACACCGGCATCATCTGCAGGTGCGCGGACATCCGGAGGAATCGAACGATATTCATAATATCCCCAGCCCTATTATAGCGTGATGACCTGAAAACACTTCGGACATGTCTTTGTTGTAGACTCGACTTAATCCTTACCGCCCAGTTACCGGGGACCAATGTTGGAGAGAACATGAAAATACGCATCGTGCTCCTTGCTATGGCAGTCGCCGCGCTTTGCCCGGCGGCCGAAGTCAGCCCTTTCTATCTGCCGATCCGCAACAACGATCTGGCCGCTCTGCGCCAGCTTATCCGCGAACCGGGACCTGCCGCCCGTGACGCCCGCGGCAACTCACCGCTGATGTACGCCGCCGCGCTGGGCAGCCTGGAAAGCATGCGCCTGCTGCTCGACGCCGGCGCCGATCCCAACGTCGCCAACAATTTCGACGCGACGCCTCTTATGTGGTGCGCCGGAGACGCGGCCAAGGTCCGGCTGCTGCTCTCCAAAGGCGCGAAAACCGATGCGCGCTCGAAGCTTGGCCGCACTCCGCTCCTCATCAACGCTTACAACGATGGCGCCATCGAAGCCGCTCGCCTATTGCTTGAAAAGGGCGCGGACGTCAATGCTCGCGACAAGAGCGGTACTAGTGTTCTCGAACTCGCGGCGGCCGCGAACAATATCGAACTCGCTCGGATCCTGATCGCCAAGGGTGCTAACGTCAACAACGCGGATGAGCTCGGCTTCACCCCGCTGCTGGATGCCGCAGGCAATGGCGACCACAACGCGGCGATGGTCAAGCTGCTGATCGAGCACGGCGCCAAGGTCAATGCGAAGAGCGGCGACACCATAGAGATGGTCAAGAACGGCGCCATTAAGCTGGGCCACCTGACTCCTCTGCAATTCGCTGCGCAGGCCAACTATCGAAGCTACCGAAGCGCTTCTCAAGGCCGGCGCCGATGTCAACGCGAAGGACGTTCGCAACGCGACGCCTTTGGTATTCGCCGTGGCGACGGACCGTCCCAATCCGAAAATCGTGAAGCTGCTTCTGGACAAGGGCGCGGACCGCGAACCGGCTCTCGAGTGGGCGCGCCGCTACCAGGATCCGGCTATTCTTCCGCTGCTGGGTCTCTCGCCCGCGAAGCTTGAGGACCGAGCGCCCGCAGGTTCGCCGCGCCGCACACCGCGCGAGGCAATCGCCAAAGCGCTGGCCGTATGCCAGCCCGCCGCAGCCAATTTTGTCATGACGGGCGGCTGCGTCTCCTGCCATGCCGACCATCTCAACGGCATCGCAGTCTCTAGCGCCAAGCCTCTTGGCATTCCGGCCGATTACCCGCTGGAGGATCGCAGGGCCGCTGCTACCGCTACTCTGCGAGGACTTTTGGATCAGGAGATGTTCCAGCTTCAGGATCCCCCGCCCGGCGTCGATGGCATGGAGTTCTCACTCATGCAGTTAGCTGCTGCGAACGTGCCTCCGACTCTATCCACCGATTCGATGGTTCACTACACTGCCGCCTTGCAGCGCAAAGAAGGCGATTGGCCGCTCTTCGGCGCCGTCCGGCCTCCGCTCGAAGACGGCAGCTTCACGCAAACTGCGAAGGCCATCCGTGTCTTGCGCCAGTATGCTATCGCTGGGCGCAAGGCTGAGTTTGACGAGCGTGTCGAGCGCGCCGCGAAGTGGCTGGAAGCGGCCGAGCCGCGCAGCACGGAGGATCGCAGCATGCAGCTTCTGGGTATCGCGTGGGCCGGACGCAAAGCGCCATCGAAATATAGCCAACAGCTGATCGCAAAACAGGGCGCCGATGGTGGCTGGGGGCAAACTGACAATCTCGCTTCGGACGGTTATGCGACCGGCGAAGCACTGTGGGCGCTCCACGAAACTGGAATGAGCGCGTCCGACCCGGTTTATCGGCGGGGCGTCGAATTCTTGCTCCGCACGCAGCAGGAAGACGGCACCTGGCACGTGGCCACGCGAGCGCTTGGGATTCCAGCCGTATTTCCAGAGCGGATTTCCCTACGAACACGACCAATGGATTTCGCAGGCGGGGACGGCGATGGCTTCGATCGCTCTTTCATACGCGGCGAAGTAGTTCACGAAAGGACGTCCCATGTTCCGTCTTCTCAGCATCGCAACCCTGATCTCCCTGACCACTGCCTTCGCGCAAACTCCGCCGCCAGCGCCGCCGGCACGTCCGACGCCGCCGACGCGCGATCCGCACACTCCCGGTTATGTCACCGCGAAAGAATTGCCTGACGGGGCCAACGCTCCCGCGGACGCCGATGGGAATTTCATCATCGGGCCGACGCACAACCCTGCGCCGGAGATGGCGGTCCAGGAAGGCGTGCCGCAGGGAACCATCTACAACTTCACGATGAATTCGGCGGACAGCAAACTTTATCCCGGCATCGCGCGCGAACCGGGCACCTTCGGCACGGCCGATCCCAACGATCCGGCCAAGCTGATCGTGACCACCAGTCATCCAGCGCCCTACACGCGCCGAGTCGCGGTGTATGTTCCGAAGCAATACGTCCCCGGCAGCGCCGCGCCGTTCATTGTCGGTGCGGACGGACCCGATCCGCTGCTGTTCGCGGCGCTGGATAATCTGATCGCCCAGAAACGAGTGCCCGCGATGATCGCGATCTCCATCAGCAACGGCAGCGGCGACGCGCAAGGCAGCGAGCGCGGCTTGGAATACGACACCATGTCGCCACGCTACGCGGAGTTCGTCGAAACCGAAGTGCTGCCGCTGGTCGAGAAACAATACAGCGTGAAATTGACGAAAGATCCCGAGGGCCGCGCGACCATGGGCGGCAGTTCCGGCGGTTCCTGCGCGTTGATCATGGCGTGGTATCACCCGGAACTCTATCACCGCGTTCTGACGTACTCGGGCACGTATGTGAACCAGCAGTGGCCGCCGAATCCTGAGACTCCCGGCGGCGCATGGGAATTTCATAGACACCTGATCCCGGAGAGCCCAGTCAAGCCGATTCGGCTGTGGATGGAAGTGGGCGACCGGGACCTGTACAATCCGAATGTCATGCGCGACGAAATGCACGACTGGGTCGTGGCGAACGAAGAGATGGCCAAGGTGCTCGCGGCCAAGGGCTATCATTATCAATTTGTATTTGCGCGCAACGCCGGGCACACCGACCGCACCGTGAAACAGCAAACGCTGCCGGAGGCGCTGGAATATCTGTGGCAGGGATACGGGAAGCCGAAGAAATGATGTGAGCGGCGGGGACGCGCTTTAGTCCACGCCTGCGATGCAATCGATCTCGACTCTCACGTCTCTCGGCAGCCGCGCTACTTCGACGGTTGCACGGGCTGGGGCGTTGCTTGCGAAATATCGCCCGTAGACCTCGTTCATGATCGCGAACTCGCCCATGTCTTTCAGATAGACGGTGGTCTTGACCACGCGGTCCAATGACGAACCGGCGGCTTCCAGCACACTCTTCAGATTCTCGATCACGCGCTCGGTCTGCACGCCGATTCCGCCCTCGACGATCTGATTGGTTGCGGGGTCGAGCGGAATCTGCCCGCTCAGGAACGCCCAGCCATTCGAGATCACCGCTTGCGAATAGGGCCCGATGGCTTTCGGGGCCCGCTCCGTCGAAATGATTTTTTTCATAAGTCTCTTGAGAATCGTAGCGTGCCGGTGAGATCGGCCGCTCGCGCCACTTTTTCGCGCTCCAGGAACTGGTCTAGCTCGCGGGCAATCCGCAGCGGGGCTTGCGGGTCCCAGAAATTGGCGGTGCCGACTTCGACGGCGCTCGCTCCGGCGATCAGGAACTCGGCCGCATCGGTGCCGGTGGCGATTCCGCCCAGCCCGACAATCGGAATCTTCACCGCTTGCGCCGCTTCGTAGACCATGCGCAGCGCGATGGGTTTGATGGCCGGTCCCGAGAGTCCGCCGAAGCCGTTGCCCAGTCGCGGCTGTGCGGGTATGCGCGTCGATCGCCAGCGCGACGAACGTATTCACTAGCGATAATGCATCCGCGCCAGCCTCCGCGGCGGCTTTCGCCACCTCCTGAATGCGTGTCACGTTGGGAGACAACTTCACCAGCAGAGGCCGCTGCTTGATCACCGCGCGCGCCGCGGACACCACTTCGCTGAGCAGTCCCGGGTCGCAGGCGAACACCATTCCGCCGTGCTTGGTATTGGGGCAGGAGACGTTCAGCTCGTAGCCCGCCAGGCCTTCGGCGTCCTCCAGAACCTTCACGACTTCGACGTAATCTTCCACCGCGTAGCCGAATACGTTGGCGAAGACCGGTGTTGGAATCGCGCGCAGCGCCGGCAGCTTGTCGCTCACGAAAGCCCGCACGCCGATGTTCTGCAGGCCTACTGAGTTCATCATCCCGGCTTCGGTTTCGTAGAGCCGCGGCGCCGGATTGCCGTCCATCGGTTCGCGCGACAGTCCCTTGGTGATGATGCCGCCGAGTTCGGCCAGGTCCACCACCTCCTGCAACTCGACGCCGTAAGCGAAGGTGCCGGAGGCCGCGAGTACCGGCGTCTTCAGCGGAATTCCGCACAGGGATGTGGCGAGTCGCGAAGACACTAAAGGTTTATAAGCTCCCTATTTCGCTGGCGCTGAGCCTGCTCGACTTCGCTGCACACCATCGCTAGAGTGGTTTCGTCCAGAATGGCTGCGATAGAGTCGCGCACGCGGCGCATCACATGCTGCGTTCCGCAGGTTTGGATATCGGGGCACTCATCGCACTTGCGAAAGCGCGTTTCACTGGCGCAGGGCAGCGGCGCGAGCGGCCCTTCGATGGCTCGGATGACAGCGCCGATGGTGATTTTTTCGGGTGGCTGCGCCAGCACATAGCCGCCGCCTTTACCCTTCTTGCTGGCCACGAAGCCTCCGCTTTTGAGGGCCACCAATATCTGCTCCAGGAACTTCTTGGGAATGATTTCGTCGTGCGCCAGGCTGGTGATCAACTGCGGGCCCTCGCCATAGTGGCGAGTGAGCGCGTAGAGCGCGCGCAGGCTGTATTGTGTGCGTTTCGAAAGTTGCCGCATGAGCTCGGATTCGAGTCTAGTTTCGCACGGCTGCCAAATTCGCGGCGGTTTACCAGACGCGCGCCATCAGTCCGATACCGGCGGCCACTAGCGCCACGCCTGCGACGTGACCGAGCAATTCGCCGCGCGGCACCGTTTTCTCAGCCAGCACGAAGATCGTAATCACGGCCACCCAGAGCAGATTCATGACGCCTGCGACGAAGAGCAGGGCCATTAATATCCAGCAGCAGCCAACGCAATAGGAACCGTGCCGCAATCCCATGATGAAGGCGCCTGACCAGCCGTCGCGCCATTCGCTCATCAGAAAGGAGAGCGGCGAGCGGCAACCTTTCAAGCACCCGCGCTTGAGCGGGGTCCATTGGAAGATGCCCGCCGCGATGAGCAGGCCGCCGTTCAGGACCGGGCTGGTGGCGGTCATCGCAGGCGAGAGGAGTGCGGCTTTATGCAATCCCCACTGAGCTAGAGTCGCGACGGCGGAGTATGCGGTCCAAATCGCCAGGTATCCAGCGAGAAAGATGCCGACCGGCACGAACGCTCGACCGGCGGCTTGGCGGCGTTGGTTGACGCTGAGAAAAGCGAGGACCATCGGAGCCGCGGAGGGCACCATCATGGCGACCATCATCACTGTCCACATCACGAAGAGCAGGAGGACGGCCGACGGCCCCCATTGATCCGTGCCCGACATGTTCATGTTCGGCATGTTCATGTTAGACATATCCATGCCGGGCATGTTCATCGCACGCATGTCCATATCGGACATGTTCATGTTTGACATCGACCCGCGAGTGTGAAAAAGGTACCACCAGGCGGCCAGCACGATGACGGCGAGGCAGCCGCCGACGATCAGCCGTTCTTTTCGAAAGATGGTCTCCAAAAAAGGTTGTCTCGGAAAAGATCTATCCGTTGGACCAGTCGAAGTTATACAGAATCCAGTTGGACTTCTCGGCTCCCACGGACAGGCCGGCCGCGCTGGCCTTGAAAGTCCCTTGACCGCATTGGCCCTTCTTCCAGATGAATCCATCTGGAAGATCGATATTGGCGAAATGGTCCTCACCGGTGACGGGGTTCTTGAACGTGTCGCCGATCGCCTCAGCGATACCTTCGGCCTTGAACACGCTCTTGGGGCCGCTGCCCTCAATCGTAATCTTGGCTTTCACAAGTCCGGTCACTTCAAAGGTGGTTCCAAGAATCTCCCAAGGCATGCCGCCTAATTTTCCGGTAAAGATTTGGGCGAGTGCTTCGATCTGCTTGTCGGTCGCGCCAGGCTCGACCACGAAGACGCACTTGCCGCTGCCCTCATGAATGGCTTTCGGCCAGGCGAAAGATTCCCGCGCACTTTACGCCCGAGAGATCGACGCCGCCGCACGAGCCGCTCTCAATCATCCACGCCCACCAGAGCGCGGCAACTGCCGTCCTTCGAGTTCGGGAAGCCTCCAAAGTTGCAGCCGCAGCCGAAATCGCAGTTGCAAAATTCGTAACCTTGGCCTTTGAGTGCCCAGTGTGTGATCGTTGCTGTCGGCGTCATATCCCCTCCTATTGATTTCCCTATCGCAATCTGGCCATTCTACCCCCAAATGAAAAAGGCTGCCCGCATTGCGAGCAGCCTTGAGCCCAGACTAAATCAGAAACTAATCGCCGAAGGAACCGACTTCTTCCTGCGTTGCGGCCGGCTTGGGGGCGGCGGGGCGATGGCGCTGAGCGGGACGATGCCGGGAGTCGGTTTCACGCCCAGCACGTGCTCGTTGTACATCGCCAGCATGTGAGCGTTTTCGGCGGCTTCCTTCTGCTTGGCGTCGCGGGCGCGCTTCTTCTCTTCGCGGGCGGTCTTGGCGATGCCCAGGTCGTCGAGATCGTGCTGCCGTAGCTTGTTGACGTCATCGGCGCGCAGCACCAGGTTGTGCTCGGTGCTCGGCAGGTTGACGTTCTTGCCGCCGGCGATGATTTCGTGACGGCCTTTCTCCTCGTACCACTTGGTGAGCGTGGCGGTCATGTGCATCTTCTCGATGATGTTGCGCCAGCCGACGCCGGTGTTGTACGCGCAGAAGGAAATCTCGCCTTCCTGCGTGGCGTAGGGGATGATGCACTGCTCGGTGCGGCGGAAATCGTAGTTGAACAGATCCTGGAACCACATGCCGGCGATGAACAGGAAGTTCCAGCGGTCCTTGCGGCGCATTTCGATGTCGTCCATGGTGCGGTCGCCGGTGACCTTGCCGTACTTCTTGCCGGTCATGCCGAAGCACTTGTCGAACTTGGCGATCAGATCGCTCAGGCGGAAGTGCGTGGGGGCTTCGTAGGGATTGTAGTTGCGGAGCAGCGCGAGCGACACGCCGAACACCGACATCTTCTTGCTGCGCGCGCCATCGTTGATCTTGGCGACGTCGCGAGCCAACTGATCGGCGTTCAGGAACGCGGTGACCGGGCGGTATTCCTTGGTTTCCTTGTCGCACATCACGGCCATGCCGATGCCGCAGTTGGGATGGCAACCGCAGCTCAACTGGCCCCAATCCGCGTTCGGTCCGTGGACCAGATCGGCGAAGTCGGAGAACGTGCTCATGAAGGAGATCGGGAACCAGTCGCGCACCGGCTCGCCGAGGCCGGTCTGATTCTTCACGTCGTGCGCCAGGTTGGCCAGCGTGTAGCGCTGGGCGTTGCGGCGTTCCGGAGTGACGGCTTCGTCGCGTCCGGTGAAGGACACCGGCTGGAAGCTGAGGAACGGAATCTTCTTGGGATTGTCGAGGGCGAAGCGCACCACGGCGCCCACCTGCTCATTGTTCACGCCGTTGATCAGCGTGATCACCGGGACGATGTCGACGCCGGCGCTATACAGGTTCTCGATGGCGCGCAGTTTCACGTCGAACAGGTTGCCGACGGCGCGATGCGAGTTGGCTTCGTTGCCGATGCCGTCGAATTGCAGATACGCGTAGCGCAGACCGGCTTCGGCGGCTTCTTTCGCGAACTCGGGGCGCTTGGCGAACTCGATACCGTTGGTCGCGGCCTGCACGCTCTGATAGCCGAGCTTGCGGCAATAGCGGATGGCGTCCAGGAAGTACGGCGAAAGCGTCGGCTCGCCGCCGGAGAACTGCACCGAGAGCTGGCGGCGCGGCTTGATCGAAATGGCGTTGTCGAGCAGCGTCTTGATGTCTTCCCACGTCAGCTCGTGCACGAAGCCGACCTGGTTCGCGTCCATGAAGCACGGATCGCACATCATGTTGCAGCGGTTGGTGAGATCGATGGTCAGAACCGAGCCGCGGCCGTGCGTGATGGTGCTCGAACCGTGATCGTGCAGCTTTTCGTCGTTGTGCGCGCGGATGTCGCGGCCGGGGAACACGTCTTCCAGGTGCTGGCTGAAGGCGGGATCGATCGACATCAGGTCTTCGAAGTGGCCGTGGATGGCGCACTCCTTCACCATGACGATCTTGCCGTCCTTCTCGATGATCTTGGCCTTGATCTCGCCCAGCTTTTCGTTCTTCAGGATCTCGACCGGCAGCTTGCCGTCGAGGATCTGCTGGCGGATGTCGGGGATGCACTTGGGGCAGAGCGAATCGGTCTCGCGCGGCCAGCCCAGCTTGGGCTTCTGCTTTTCCCAGCTCTTGAGCAAGGGCTTGTCGGACCACTTCGGCGTGAAGGAAGGGTTCGGGTTGATCGAATTCAGCTTGTCAAAAACAAACCAGGCCGCGTTGGCGGCCACGGCTACTGCTTTTTCAACGTGCTTGATCGGCTTAGTCAAGGGGCGATCTCCAGGGAATTAGAGTGAGTGCGAATTAAAGAAGTTTCAGTATAGGGCGCCGGGAAGTGAGGGCTAGATTATTGAAGCGAAGGGCGTTAGGGGCATTGGATGGG
Source organism: Bryobacterales bacterium (assembly GCA_963731375.1). Classification (GTDB taxonomy): domain Bacteria; phylum Acidobacteriota; class Terriglobia; order Bryobacterales; family Bryobacteraceae; genus Palsa-187. Next base: position 116,872 of record CAVSUW010000008.1, on the reverse strand, counting down.
GTTTAGCGGGATTGAACGGGACAGCAGGCAACTTGTTGCAGGCTATGGAGATACGCGGCGCTGACGCGGGTACTGGCCCAAACGTTCGATAATCAACAGAGGGCTGACCGGATGATGCTGAAATTGTCCATGCTCGCGTCTTGCGCGGCTGCTCATGATGAGCGCGCAGGAACCTGTCCAACCCAACTTGGATGGATTCAAGTATCCGGCGCTGGCTCGATCCGCCAGAATCGGAGGGACAGTTCAGTTCGTGGTGACTTCTGACGGCATTCAAACTTTTGTCGGGGCACGACCGTGCTTGCAGCCTGCGGCGAGGAGCAATCTCGAAAAATGGGCAGTTCCTTATGCGTCAGCGATTGCGCTCTCGGTCACTTATGTTTTCCGGGTCACCGACGAAATCAGGATCGAAATTAGCGGAGGTGGATCGACCGATCGGTAATACGTTCGATCGTTTTTTCTTGCGCCTGATCCGTCGCCCGGTCACCAGACGAGTCAAAGAAAAGGTCTGTCTTCCCAAAGACACTCCGCCCGTCTATAAGAACGAAACGAAGGATGGTCTACCAAGTATTGAGATCGAAATTGGAGGCGGGCATCTACGCTGCGTTCGAGCCAGATGCCGTCGCGATCGCAGGCTCTCCGATCAGACTGACAGATAGCTCGACCTCGGCCGCTGCCGTGCTTGATATACGTGATCCTCGGCGCTATCCTTGAATTTTGCCCCACCTTTTCCAGCCGCAGGAGTCCGACTCACATGTCTTCGATTGATGTCCCCCTAAAAGACGGGGGATTCGGTAGCACGCGCCGTACCGACAATTGGTGGGTAGAACCCATTCTGGTGTTTCTTGGCTACATGGCCTTCATCGTCTACGCGACGTGGGCCGCGCTGCAGGGCAACAATTATTTGTGCACGACGCAGTGCGGCGGCGCGGACTATTTGTCGCCGATGTACTCGCCGCTGCTGCTACACTTCGGCGCCTGCCTGGTGGCCGGCGTTTCTGCCGTTCTCGGCGGCGATGTTGATCCTGCCGTTTCCGGGTTTGTTCCGCTTCACCTGCTACTACTATCGCGGCGCTTACTACAAGGCGTTCTGGGTGGATCCGATCTCCTGCACGGTTGGGGAGCCGCGCAAGACCTATCGCGGCGAAAAGAAGTTTCCGCTGATTCTGCAAAACGTCCATCGCTACTTCCTGTACTTCGCGATCATCTTCGTGTTCATCCTGCTGTTTGACGGCTACCGGTCGCTGTGGTTCACGGGCGCCGGATGGTGTCAAACATTTCGGCATCGGCGTGGGATCGCTGGTGCTGATCCTGAATCCGATTCTGCTGGGCGGCTACACCTTCGGCTGCCACTCGTTCCGTCACCTGGTGGGCGGAATCAAGGACGTTCTGTCGGGATCGCCGGTGCGCAAGAAGGCTTACGATTGCGTGAGCTGCCTGAACCGCAGCCACATGAAGTGGGCCTGGGTCAGCATGTTCTTCGTGGGCTTCGCGGATGTTTACGTGCGCCTGTGCGCGATGGGCGTCTGGCACGATTGGAGAATTCTTTAGCGATGGCGGAGTTTCCGGTTCACGAATACGATGTGCTGGTGATCGGCGCGGGCGGCGCGGGGTTGCGCGCGGCCATTGAAGCATCCGCCGCCGGATGCAAGACCGCTGTGATCACCAAGTCGCTTTTGGGCAAGGCGCATACGGTGATGGCGGAAGGCGGCATGGCGGCGGCCATGGGCAACGTGGACGATCGCGATAACTGGCGCGTGCATTTCGCCGACACCATGCGCGGCGGACAGTATCTGAACAATTGCCGCATGGCGGAATTGCACGCGAAGGAAGCGCCGGCGCGGGTGCATGAACTCGAAGCCTGGGGCGCGATCTTCGACCGCACCAAAGACGGCCGCATCCTGCAGCGCAACTTCGGCGGGCACCGCTATCCGCGGCTGGCGCACGTGGGCGACCGCACCGGTCTGGAAATGATCCGCACTTTGCAGGATCACGGCATTCATCAGGGCATCGACGTGTACGCCGAGCACACGGTTCTCACTCTGCTGATGGACGGCAACCGCTGCGCGGGCGCGTTCGGCTTACGATCGCGAGCGCGGGCGCTTCAAAGTGTTTCCCGCGAAGGCCGTGGTGCTGGCGACCGGCGGCGTGGGCCGCGCTTTCAAAGTCACCAGCAACAGTTGGGAGTACACGGCCGACGGCCAGGCGCTGGCTTACAACGCGGGAGCCGCGCTGCTCGATATGGAGTTTGTGCAGTTCCATCCGACGGGGATGGTGTGGCCGCCCAGCGTCAAAGGCATTCTGGTGACCGAAGGCGTCCGCGGCGAAGGCGGCGTGCTGCGCAACAAAGAAGGCAAGCGCTTCATGTTCGACGATATTCCGGAGAACTATCGCAGCTCCACCGCGGATAACGAAGAAGAAGGCTGGCGCTACACGCAGGGCGACAAGAGCGCGCGGCGTCCGCCGGAGCTGCTGACGCGCGATCACGTGGCGCGCTGCATCAATCGCGAAGTGAAGGCGGGGCGCGGGAGTCCGCACGGCGGCGTGTTCCTCGACATCGCGTGGATCAAAGAAAAGCTTCCGAATTCGGTCGAGCACATCAAGAAAAAGCTGCCCAGCATGTATCACCAGTTCAAGCAGCTTGCCGATCTGGACATCACCAAGGAGCCGATGGAAGTGGGTCCGACGACGCACTACATCATGGGCGGCATTCAGGTGGAAGGCGATACGCAGATGACGTTCGGTGGCGGGACTGTTCGCGGCGGGCGAATGCGCGGCGGGGTTGCACGGAGCCAATCGGCTGGGCGGAAATTCGCTCTCCGATTTGCTGGTGTTCGGCAAGCGCGCGGGTGAGTACGCCGCGAAATTCGCCAAGGAAAACGGGGCAGGGAAGCTGGATCAGGGCCAGGTGGATGCGGCCGCCAAAGCGGCGCTGGCTCCGTTCGAGCGCGGCGCGGCGGGCGAGAATCCGTTTGCCGTGCAGAACGAACTGCAGGATTTCATGCAGGATCTGGTCGGCATCGTGCGCATCGAAAGCGAAATGCAGCAGGCGCTCGAAAAGATCAACGCGCTGCGGGCGCGCGCCGCGAAGGCCGGGATCACCGGCAACATCGAATACAACACCGGGTGGCACACGGCGCTCGATCTCGACAACATGCTGGTGATTTCCGAGATGATCGCGATGGCGGCCATCGAGCGCAAGGAAAGCCGCGGCGGGCACTTCCGCGACGATTATCCCGACAAGAGCGCCGAGTGGGGCAAGTACAATCTGCGCATCAGCAAGGGCGCCGACGGGCAGCCGCAAGCTGGAGCGCGTTCCGGTGGTGCCGCTCACCGACGAAATGAAGCAGGTGATTGAGGAGAATAAGTAGCATGGCCGATCAAGCGACCTTTCGCATCTGGCGCGGCGACAACGGCGGCGGCAAGTTCGTCGATTACACCACGGAAATCTCCAGCGGCATGGTGGTGCTCGACGCCGTGCACAGCATTCAGCAAAAGCAGGCCAACGATATCGCGGTGCGCTGGAATTGCAAGGCCGGCAAGTGCGGATCGTGCTCGGCCGAAATCAACGGCAAGCCGCGGCTGATGTGCATGACGCGCCTGAACACTCTGGATCTGACGCAGCCGGTGACGGTCGAGCCGATGAAGGCGTTCCCGCACGTGAAGGATCTGGTGACGGACGTTTCCTGGAATTACCGCGTCAAGATGAAGATCCCGAAGTTCAAGCCGCGCAAGCCGGACGCCGCCGATGGATCGTGGCGCGTGCAGCAGGCCGACGTCGACCGGCCGCAGGAATTCCGCAAGTGCATCGAGTGTTTCCTGTGCCAGGACGTGTGCCACGTGCTGCGCGATCACGACTTGCACGAGGAGTTCATCGGTCCGCGGTTCCTGATCTACACCGCGCAACTGGAGATGAATCCGATCGACGCGGGCGACCGGCGCAAGGCTCTCAAGGAAGACCTGGGCATCGGCTACTGCAACATCACCAAGTGCTGCACCAAGGTGTGTCCGGAAGAAATCAAGATCACCGACAACGCCATTATTCCGCTGAAGGAACGCGTGGTGGACGTGTTCTTCGATCCCATCGCCAGGTTATTTGGCAGCGGGAAGTAGCGGCTTCCATTCCTCGGGGTTCGTCCAGTCGTCTGCGTCGGCCTCGGAATCGGGCTGCGCGAGATACGCTTCTCGCATCCGTTCCTCTTCGGCTTCACGAAGCGATTTTCGGATCGACGCGCTTGTGACCAACGGACGCTGCATGCGCTCAGTGTATAGCCTGTGAACCTCCGCCGGTGTAGAATCATTCTGATCTACACGGAGGCGCACGCTGCTCAGCTACTCAAAAGGACCGGAGATCCCGCTGCTCGACCGCACCATCGGCGAGCAACTGGAGATCAACGCCAAGCGCTGGCCGGATGAACTGGCGGTGGTGTCGTGTCACCAGCGGAAGCGGCTCACCTGGTCGCAATTGCTGGATGCGGCGGATCGCGTGGCGCACGGGCTGGCGAAACTCGGCGTCGAACCTACGGACCGCGTCGGCGTGTGGGCCATGAACTGCTGGGAGTGGCTGGTGGTGCACATGGCGTGTGCGCGCGCCGGCGCGATTCTGGTGAACGTCAATCCTTCGTGCCGCGCTCATGAGCTGGCTTTCATCCTGCGAAGTCCCGCATGAAGGTTTTGTTTCTGCGGGAGCGCGACGCAAAGGCGAATTATGCCGCGGTGCTGGATGAAGTGCTCGACGAGTCAACGACGGCGATGATTTCGCGCTGCGCAACGCGGTTTATTTCGATACTCCTGGCTGGGAGGGCTTGCTGGCCGAAGAGCCTCGAGCGACGGCGGCGCGTATCGATATCGACGACGTCACCAACATTCAGTACACTTCCGGCACCACGGGTTCTCCCAAAGGCGTGCTGCTGACCCATCGCAATATCCTCAACAACGGATTCCTGAGCGCGCGCGTGCTGCGTTATACCGAACGCGATCGCATCTGCCTGGCGGTGCCCTTCGCGCACTGCTTCGGCAACGTGATCGGCACCATGTCGGCGCTCGCGAGCGGGTGCGCGCTGATTCTGCCGAATGACACTTTCGACCCGAAGGCGGTGCTGGCAGCCGTCGAAGCAGAGCGGGCGACGGCGATTTACGGTGTGCCGACGATGTTTATCGCGGAGCTGCGCCATCCGGAGTTTTCGCGCTTCGATCTCACCAGCCTGCGCACGGGCGTGATGGCGGGCGCGCCTTGTCCCATCGAAGTGATGAAGCAGGTGATCGCGGATATGCACTGCTCGGAGATGATCATCGGCTACGGGCTGACGGAGACTGCGCCGCTGGTCACGATGTCGGAAGTGGACGACGACCTCGACCACCGCGTCTCTACCGTCGGGAAAGCGATGCCTTGCACGGAGCTCAAAGTGGTGGACTTGGAGAGCCGCGAAACGCTGGAGCGGGGCATGCAGGGTGAAATCTGCGCGCGCGGCTACATGCTGATGCAAGGCTACGACGGCGACCCGGACGCGACCGCGCGGGTGGTGGATCGCGATGGCTGGTTCCGCACCGGCGACCTGGGCGTGATGCGCGAGGACGGCTATCTGAACATCACCGGCCGCGCCAAGGACATGATCATTCGCGGCGGTGAGAACATCTATCCGCGCGAGATCGAGGAGTTCCTGTACACGCACGCCAAGATCGCCGAGGTGCAGATCACTGGGCTGCCCCACGAGTGCCTCGGTGAAGTGGTGCTGGCGTGGATCCGCCTGAAGCCCGGCGAAACGGCGACCGCCGAGGAGATCCGCGAGTTCTGCTGCGGGCAAATTGCGAAGTTCAAGATTCCGGAGTCGATCCGGTTTGTCGATTCGTTCCCGACGACGCTGAGCGGAAAAATTCAGAAGTTCCGCATGCGCGAGATCGAGATCCAGGAGCAGGGTCTGGAAAAAATCGCGCAGAGTAAGACTGCCTAGCGCCCCTGCCAGTGTGGCGGCCGCTTTTCGAGAAAAGCGCAGATGCCTTCCTGCGCGTCCGCCGCCAGCGCATTCTCGGTCATCACCTCTTGCGTGAAAGCGTAGGCCTCGGCTTGCGGCAAATCGGCCTGGCGGTAGAACGCCTGCTTGCCGATTTTGATGGTGAAGGCGCTGGCGTGGCCGATGCGCTCGGCGAGCGCCAGTGTGGCCGCCCGCAACTCCGCTTCGCGGGACTACGCGGTTCACTAAGCCCCAGTCCGCTGCGGTACAGGCGTCGATGGCGTCTCCGGTCAGCAGCATTTCCAGGGCGCGCTTGCGTCCCAGCGCGCGGCTGACGGCCACCATGGGTGTCGAGCAAAACAATCCGATGCGGACGCCCGGCGTGGCGAAGGTGGCGCGCTTCGGAGGCAATCGCGAGATCGCAGGTGGCCACCAACTGGCAGCCCGCCGCGGTCGCCATGCCTTGCACTTCCGCGATCACCGGCTGCGGGACCGACTGAATCTTGGTCATCATCTCGGTGCACACCGCGAAGATTTCGCGATACGCATCCGCGCCGAGGCCGGTCATTTCGCGCAGGTCGTGCCCGGCGCAGAATGCCGGTCCGGCGGCGGCGAGAATGATCGACGCGGGCTTCGCGGTTACGCTCCAGCTCGCCGAGGCACTCGATCACTTCACGCATCAAGGCGAGCGACAACGCATTGCGCTGCGCGGGCCGATTCAGCGTGACGATAGCGGTCGCGCCCTCGAACGCGAGGGTGAGATGAGAATACGGCACGGCGTGCCTCCTGCGTTTACGCCCGCGTGAGAAAGACCGGCAGGCCGAGTTTGCCCGAATAGTTGGGCCGGTAGCGGTTGGTGTTATACATGGTCGCCACATCCAGGCGCCGGGGGCCGAGCTTCGGATCGGGCAGCGGGACCATGGCGTAGCATCCCTCGTGAATGGCGGCCATCAAGCCGCTCTGACCCGCATAGCGTAGCCTCGTAAGCCATGGTGCCGAACGTGGAGGCGATCAGTTTGTCCATGAAATCGGGCGCGCCGGCCGCGCAGGTCGTAGGTCAGATCGCTGACCACGGTCTCTTCGCTTGGTGCGCTGCTGGATCTCAGTGCTGAGAGTCTCCGCGATGCTGGCCTTCTTGCGATGGCCGTAGGCGTCGGGCTCGCCGTATTCCTGCACCTTGTAGCCTTCCCACTGCGCACCCTCGGAGAGGATCACCAGCGCATAATTGCTGGGATTGCGGCGCTTGTCGGTCATCAGCAGATCGATCAGCTTTTCGAGATTCACTTTGTATTCCGGAATCACGCAGCGGATGGAAGTGACCCACGCGGTGTAGAGCGCGGTGTAGCCGGCGTCGCGGCCGAATACGCGGAAGATGCCGATGCGCTCGTGCGAGCCGACGGTGGTGAGCTGGCGGTCGATGGCGTCGGACGCGCGCGTGATGGCGGTGGAAAAGCCCACGCAATATTCGGTGCCATGGACATCGTTGTCCATGGTCTTCGGCACGGCGATCACCTTCATGCCGAGCTGATTCAAGCGGTGCGCGAAGCTGAGCGTGTCGTCGCCGCCGATGGCGATCAAGCGCGTCGATGCCGAGGCTCTCCAGGTTCGCCAATACCTGCGCGCTCATATCCTAGCGGCCGTCGTTGCTGCGGAAAGCTGTCGCCGGTCAGGAAATCCGGCAGCTTTTTCATCTTCGACGGATTGGTGCGGCTGGTGTGCAGCATGGTGCCGCCGTCGCGGTCGATGGTGCGGGTATTATCGCGGTCGAGCGGAAGAATATAGCGCTTGCGGCTATCGGCATCGTTCAGGTTGACGTGCGTCAATCCCTCCCAGCCGCGCCGGATGCCGGTGACTTCAATACCGTTCTCCGCGCCGCGGTAAACCACGCTTTTGATGACTGAGTTGAGACCGGGAACATCACCGCCCCCGGTGAGGATCGCAATTCGACGAGGTGACATGTAGGGACTATTGTAAGTTGCCGCGCGTGCATTTCGCCACCACTGAACGGCAGCGACGACGTCTACTCGGGCAGGTTCAGCCAGCGCGAAACCGCGCTCCACAGCGCAGGCGGCGTGACGGGTTTGGAAAGGAAGTCCTGCATGCCGTGCTGCTGGCACTGCTGGCGGATTTCGTCAGAGTAGTTGGCGGTAAGAGCAAGGATGGGAACGTTCTCGTAGCCGGGAAGCTGGCGAACGGCAGCGGTGGCTTCCAATCCGTCCATCTGGGGCATCTGCAGGTCCATCAGAATCAGATCGTAGTGCCGCGCGGCTGCGGCCCGGACCGCTTCGGCGCCATCGGTGGCGGTGTCCACGTCTACGGGCGACCTTTGAGCGAGTGGCGCAGCACCCTTAAGCCCACCGGATTGTCTTCAACCGCCAGAATCGCCGGAGCGCCGTTGGATGCGCGAGCGGTTTTCTCGCGCGCGGCGGCGCGGCAGCCGGATGCGGAAGACGCACCGTGAAAGTAGAGCCCTTGTCCGGCTCACTTTCCGCTGTGATCTCGCCACCCATCAGGGCGAGTAACTTTTGAACCAGCGCCAGGCCCAAGCCCAGTCCAGGATAGTTTCGCGACAAGCCGCTGTCGACCTGATGGAAGGACTCGAAGATGCGGGCCTGCCGGTCCGGGTGCGATGCCGATGCCGGTGTCGCGCACCTCGATCTTCAAGATCTGGCCTTCGCGCGACAAGCTTGAGATCGACGCTCCCGTGATGGGTGAACTTTATGGCGTTATCTAATAGATGGCCAAGTAGATCCTGGATGCGGGCGGCATCGCCGATGATCGTCTGCGGCAGCGCGGCGTCGAGTGTCGCGGTCAGTTTCAGCCCCTTGGCCTCGAGCCTTCTCACGCTCCATGGAGAGCGCCGAATCCACCATCTCCGACAAGCACGAATTCGGTTTCGTCGAGCTTCAGATGGCCGGCGGTGAGAGCGGAATATTCCAGGGTGGCGTTCAGCAGGTGAAACAGATTCTCGGCGCACAGGCGGACGGTGGAGACATAGTCGCGCTGTTCCTCGTCGAGCTGGGTTTCGAGCAGCAGATCCGTCATGCCCAGGATGCCGCTGAGGGGCGTGCGGACTTCGTGGTTTAGGTTCGCGAGGAAAGTGCCCTTCAAGCGGTCGATTTCGGTGCGTTCGGTGTCGCGTGATCGAAACTGTCCCCATGCCCTTAGTCCATCGGTTGAGTTGGGCTCGGGGATTAGGGTGTTCGTCTGAGGGCTTCGTCTGAGGTCTGGCGCTACGGCTTTTTAGGAGGCGCCGGGCTCGGAGGCGCGGGCGGAGCGGGTTTGGGGTCGTCCTTTAGCTTCGTCGCCGAAGGTGATCTTGGTTTCCGCGCCAAACTGCTTGTAATCTTCGTAGCGGATGGTCTGGCGGATGCGCTGGTCGCCGCTCTTGAAATGCAGCGTGTCATTCGCGACGGTGTAGGTGGGGAACCAGTATTTCCCGTCGATCTGTTCGCGATAGGTTTCAAACTTGGGGAACTGGTTATCGCCCTTGCGGCTGGCGTTGCCCACGCCGCGCCCGTAGCTCTTGACGATCTGCAAATCCCGATCGTCCACCCACACTTCGCCCGAAAAGTAGCGCTGGGTGCCCTCGATTTTGACGGGCTTCACGGCGAAAACGTAGCAGCCGATCTCGTCCACATTCTGGTGGCCCAGGTAGCGGATCAGGTACTTAGGCAAGTCCGGGGTTGTTAAGACGAAGGGCTGGACGCTGCGCATGTCCTCCAGATCTTCCGGGGTCAGCGTGATGTTCTGCAGCGTGGGCACCGGCGAGCGGACCACGTGTTCCGTGCGTTTACCCTCGGGGCTGAATATGATGTCGGAGACGGTTTCCCAGCGGCCGGTGATGGCGCCGCTGTCGTCGAGTTCCTGGATGCGCGCGGTCTGGCGATAGGTGTAGACTTCGCGCGCTTTGGAGAACTGGGCCTCCTTGGCCGCGAACTTTTGAATGATGTCGTCGATCTGCGCCTGCGAAAGATCGTACTTGTTGTCGGCGGCCAGCGCGGCGGCGGCCAACATCAGGATCGAGCCGGAAATTCCAATTGCTGTGCGCATAGCTACCTTCACTATAGTCCTGTCTTCACTATAATCCTGACGACGCGGCTGGGGCGGAGGTTTCCGGGGTGCGGGGTCCTCACCCCAAAATTCCCTTCGCGATGGTCAGCCGCTGCATGTTGCTGGTGCCCTCGTAGATACGGCCGATTTTGGCATCGCGGTACAGCTTTTCGACCGGATAATCCTTGGTGAATCCCACGCCGCCGAAGACTTCGACGGCCCGCGAGGCCACGCGCTCGGCCACCTGCGACGCGAAGTACTTGGCCATGGCGGCTTCGGTGACAAACGGCAGGCCGGCATCGCGCAGGCGCGCGGCGTTATACGTCATCAGCCGCGAGGCTTCGACGTCCACCGCCATCTCGGCCAGGTCGAATTGCACGCCCTGAAACTCGGCGATGCGTTTGCCGAACTGCTTGCGCTGGTTGGAATACGCGAGCGCGTGATCGAGCGCGCCTTGCGCGAGGCCGGTCATCTGCGCGGCGATGCCGATGCGCCCCTGGTTCAGCGTCTCGATCGCCACCTTGTAGCCCTTGCCGACTTCGCCCAGCACGTTGTCTTTCGAAACGCGGCAGTCGTCGAGAACCACTTCACAAGTTGACGACGCGCGGATGCCCAGCTTGTCTTCCTTCTTGCCGACGGCCAGGCCGGGCGTCGCGCGCTCGACCAGAAAGGCCGTGATGCCGCGATAGCCTTCGGCGGGATCGGCGTTGGCGAAGACCAGGAACAAGCCCGCTTCGGCTGCGTTGGTGATCCAGAGCTTGCGGCCGGTGAGCCGGTAGCTGTCGCCGTCTTCGATGGCGCGCGCCGACATCGCAAAGGCGTCCGAGCCCGCGCCGGCTTCGGAGAGCGCATAGGAACCGACCGTGTCGCGCGCGAGACGCGGCAGAAAGCGGCGCTTCTGGTCGTCGCTCCCCCAGCGCTGCAGCGCCGCGTTGCATAAAGTGTTTTGGACGTCGACGATCACGGCGGCCGCCGGGTCCACTTTTGCCAGCTCTTCGATCGCGAGAATCGATTGGAAGAAACTGCCGCCCTGCCCGCCGTATTCTTCGGCGATATCGACGGCCATCAGCCCGAGCTCGAACAGCTCATCCAGCAATTCTTTGCGGAACACGCCCGATTCGTCCATCTGGCGCACGTGCGGCGCCAGGCGCTCGCGCGCAAACTGCCCGACTGTGGTTTGGAACAGCTCCTCTTCGTCGCTGAGGCGGGTGAGGGGCTGCATACCTCAGTTTAACCGGCTGCGTAGCGGCCGGGCTTTACACTGACCTGGATTTACACTCAAGTGATGGACGATCTTCAAGGTCTGGCCGCGGCGCTGCGGGCGCGCAAGGTGTCGTCGCGGGAGTTGGTGACGCAGTCGCTGCGCGAAATCGAGCGGCTGGATTCGAAACTAAACGCCTTCATCACGGTGACCGGCGAGGCGGCGCTGGCCGAGGCGGCGGCAGCGCGACGAGGAACTGGCCAGCGGCATCGATCGCGGTCCGCTGCATGGCATTCCCATCGCTCACAAAGATCTGATGCGGACCAAAGGCGTCCGCACGACGGCCGGGTCGAAGATCTTCGCGGACTATGTTCCGCAGCGCGATGCCGCCATCGTCACCAAGCTGCGCGAAGCCGGCGCGGTGTCTCGTAGGCAAGACCGGACTGCACGAACTGGCGTACGGGATCACGTCCAATAACCCGCACTTCGGCGCGATCCACAATCCGTGGGATCTCACGCGCATTCCCGGCGGGTCGAGCGGCGGATCGGCTGCGGCGGTGGCGGCGGGGATGGTGCCGTTTGCGACCGGCACCGATACCGGCGGATCGATTCGCGTACCGGCTGTCGTTCTGCGGCGTGGTGGGTCTGAAGCCGACCTTTGGGCGAGTCAACGTCAGTGGCGTGCTGCCGCTCGGTTTTTCGCAGGATCATGTGGGGCCGCTCACGCGCACGGTCCGCGACGCGGCGATCGCGTTTCAGGCGATGGTCGACGATCCCACCGATTACGTCCCGCCGGCAGATTCGGATCTGACCGGACTCCGCATTGGCTTGCCCGAGAACTTTTTCATGGAGCATGTGGATCCCGAAGTGGAGGCTTCGGTTCGCGCCGCGTTCGATACCGCTGCCGGCGTCGGCGGACGCGTGGTCGAAATCAAAGTCCCGGACATGGAAGCGCTGCGCTCCGCGGCGGCGACGTGTCTGCTGGTCGAAGCCGCCTCGGCGCTCCGGCCATTTCTCGATCGCCGCGCGGACTTCGGCGCCGACGTGCTGGCGATGCTCGATCAGGGCAAAGCCATTCCCGCCATCGACTATATCGAAGCGCAGCGCACGCGCCGCCGCATCGGCCGCCAGTTCGCCAAACTGTTTGAAGCAGGTGGACTGCATCTTCACTCCCACTACGCCGATGCACCGCGCCGAAGATCGGGCAAACGACCTTGGAAATTCGCGGAGTGGCCGAAGAAGTCCGCGCCGCCGCTACGCGGTTCACGCGCGGCATGAACGCACTGGGCTTGCCGGCGATATCGATTCCGTGCGGCTTCAGCCGGAGCGGGCTGCCCATCGGTCTGCAAATCATCGCCGCCGCCAGGCAAGAAGACCTTCTGCTGCACGCTGCGGCCGCGATGGAAGATGCGATGGGGCTTATCGGGCGCGCGCCTTTCGTGGCCGCCGGGAGTGATCAGCCATGGTAGATTATTGGCTTGACCCAGACGGTACGGGAAGGAGCACTTGATGGATTCGACTCGACGCGGCTTCCTGGCAACGACGGGGGCGGTAGTGGCGCAAGACCTCGCTAAGGCGCAAGACGTCTCTAAGATTCAAGACCACGATCACAACCATCAGGTGGTTCCTTCCGACCCAGCTCTACGAGTCAAGTCGCTCGAATCGCTCTTGGTGGACAAAGGGTTGGTTGACCGGGCGGCTCTGGATGCCTTAGTCGATACGTACGAGCACAAGATCGGCCCGCGTAATGGCGCTCGCGTAGTTGCAAAGGCATGGACCGATCCGGCTTACAAGCAGCGTCTGTTGACCAATGCCACGTCGGCAATCGCGGAATTGGGTTACACCGGCGACCAGGGCGAAGACATGGTGGTCCTCGAGAATACGTCGCACATCCACAACCTTGTAGTGTGTACTCTCTGTTCCTGCTATCCGTGGCCAGTGCTCGGTCTGCCGCCTGTGTGGTACAAATCGGCGCCTTATCGGTCGCGCTCGGTCATAGACCCGCGTGGTGTATTGCGCGAGTTTGGGCTCGAGCTTGCCGAAGATGTTGAGGTGCGTGTTTGGGACAGCACCGCCGAGGTTCGCTACCTGGTTTTGCCGGAGCGCCCCGCGGGCAGCGAGACGCTGAGCGAAGAAGCGCTTGCCGCACTGGTTACGCGCGATGCCATGATCGGCGTGGCCAAGGTCGTGCTTGCGGAGGCGGGAGAACGGGCATGAACGGAATCCACGACATGGGCGGCATGCAGGGAATGGGCCCGATTGAGCGCGAGAAAAACGAGCCAGTGTTCCACGCGCGCTGGGAATCGCGGATCTTTGCGCTGCGGCGCGCGATGCGGCCGTGGCCCAAGTTTAACGGCAAGTCCAATCGTTATCACGTCGAGTTGATTCCACCTGAAGAGCAACTGCGTCTTAGCTATTACGCAAGATTTGTGGTCGCGTTCAGCGAACTTCTGGTGGAGGGCGGATTCGTTACCACCGAGGAGATCCTGAAGGGCAAGCCGGCGCAGCGCTCGCCCAAGGCCGTGCCGCTGCTGAAGGCGGAGCAGGTGCCGGACTTCGTAGCCAAGGGCGCACCGTCGCGCAGGGACGTGGTTGTGGCGCCGATGTTTAAGGTCGGGCAGGCGGTGCGCGGCCGCAATATCAATCCCCTTGGGCACACGCGGCTGCCTCGATACGCGCGCGGAAAAGTGGGCACGGTGGATCGCGACCACGGTGTCTTTATCTTCCCAGACACTAACGTCGCAGGATCGGGCGAGAAGCCGCAGCACGTCTATTCGGTTCGTTTTGCCGCTCGCGAATTGTGGGGCGAACAGGCATCGCCAAGGGATTCGGTTTATATCGATATGTGGGATGACTACCTTGAGCCGGCATGATCTGCCTCCACGCGGACGACCTTCTGACTGCACTGCCCCGAATTCCATGTGACACCGGGGGGCCGGTATTCGCCGAACCTTGGGAAGCGCAGGCGTTCGCGCTGGCGGTGCAGTTGTCAGGGCAGGGGCATTTCACTTGGACGGAATGGGCAGCCACGCTCGCGAATGAGCTCAAAATGGCGGCAAACCGGGGCGAGCCTGACGATGGCTCGCGCTACTATCACCATTGGCTGGCTGCACTCGAACGGCTCGTCACGGGAAAAGGCTTGACGGACAGCGCGGCCCTCCGCGAACGCAAGGAGGCTTGGGCCGACGCCTACTGGCACACGCCGCACGGCAAACCGGTGGAGCTCCTGGAGCGAAGAACAGACCTGTCACCGTTCGAGCGGAGTCCGATGCGACAGTACATCCGCGCGGACGGCGCCTCCAAGCGAATTCGCATTCTGGACGGCCACTTATTCGTCTGCCAGGGTTGTTGCTGCGGCAGGACAGACAAAGGTTTCCCGGCGCTGCCTCTCGAAGAGTTCAAGACTCAGTGGAAGAAACGCGGAATTCGTCGCCGGTTTCATTTGACGGTCTCAGGATGTCTGGGGCCGTGTGCGCTTGCAAATGTGGTCTTGCTTCAATTTCACGGTCAAACGGTTTGGCTTCAATCCATCAACGACGCCGAGGATGTTGACGCTATCTACAATTACGTGGAACAGATGCTATTGGCCGACGAGTATCTGGATCCACCTGCTGCGCTTGCCGGGCGTCAGTTTCAACGGTATGGGTTCGAAGAACATTCAACGAACGCGCTGGCGATTATCGGGCGCGCGCCTTCCGTGGTCGCCGAGGAGTAAGGGGCACTGCGCGCAGTTCCAGGCGCCGTTCCAGAGCCGCCGCAATCCTGTGCAACATGGCGAGCGTGTGCCCCTGGTAGTCAGCGTCCTCCAACCGACAAATGACGCTGGCGGTGGTGCCGACCCGTTTCGCAAGCGCCCGCTGGCTCAGTCCTGCCTTGGTGCGCATGTCATACAGCAACTGAGCCGCTTCGACATTCACCAGTTCCTGTTCGAACACCTCTTGCTTGGCACCGTCCTGACCCACGATCTCCTGGTAGACCTCTTGCAGCGCCGCGGACTGAAATCGTTTGGTCATATTGCTATCGCTCCGTTATCGTGGAGTGCGCGCCAGGATTTGCCATGAACTTCTTTCGCCGCGCAATTGCGCGTTGGATGTCCGCAGCAGGTACCGCCGCCTCTTTGATCATCCCGTGAGATACGACCACGACGTCCTTTCCCGCAAAGAAGTACAGGATTCGATAATGCACGCCGGCACAAGACGGACGTAATTCGTAAATACCGTCCCGCAGCGAATCGGCGATCGGCCTCCGCAGTTCGTGTCCGCGATTCTCCAATTGACTCAGATAGGCAAGGCATTTTATCTGTGCCTTCACCGGAAGAGTTTTCAGCCACTCTCGGACCGGTGCCTTTCCGTCTTCCGAGTAGAAGACGACCTCTGTGAGAGGCATCGATTAACGTTCGCATATATGCGAACATTAGTCAAGAAGCTTACAATTCACCTGCATCCGTATACGACCGGCGACACCGCCAGTTTCCGCAATGTCGCGGGAGGCGTGCGATAGCCGGGTTGCGAGGCAATCTTTTGCTGTTCGCGTTCGGCGAGGCGCGCCGCTTCGGGCGATTCCGGACGGAAGCCTAGCTTGTAATAGAACCAGAAAGAGCCGGATTCGATGGCTTCTTCGTTCTCGTGTCCCAACTGATAGGGATCGACCAAAAACGACGTCACGCGATAGCGTTCGCGGTACAGCTTCAGCAAGCGCGCGTACAGCCACGCCGTCTCGCCCTGGCGAAACGTGTAGTACAGATTGAAGCCCACTTCCATGCGTCCGCCCTTGGGCTCGCGGGGCCATAGCACTTCGACGTAACCGATCGGCACGCCGTTCTTGAAGTACATGCCGCAGCTATAGTCGCGTTTCGGCAGTCGCCATTTGCGGGCTACGCCGAAGAAGTAGAAGTCCATGCCGCGGCCGAGGTCGGCGTGAAATACGTTCGCGGCGTCCGGGTAGAGGAATCCGTACAACTCGCGATAGCGCACGGCGGAGGCGTCCACGATGATGTCGATCATTCGCTGCGCCTCGGTCCGCGGCAAGCGCTGCACGGCGATCTTCGGCGCTGCGAATTCGGCCTCGATGGACACGTCTTTGCGGGTCAGGAACGGACCGTCGTGATAGAAGATCTTCTTCCGCGGAATGCGCGCGCGCGAACGGGACGCGGGTGAATCGCGCAAATCCCAGCGAATCGGCAACTCCAGCAGGTCGTACACTTCGGGCGTGACGCCGCGGATCAGCCACGGCAGAGTGCCGCCCGCGTTTTCGTACCAGCGCCGCCAGTCGGGATGCGGGGCCACGGCCCAGTCCTCGAACGACTCCGGGATCAGGCGCGCGAGAATCGGACCCAGGCGATCCGCATGCTGGTATTGTTCCCAATCGATGCTGACGTCGCCGGCGTGCCGCTCGGCGAGGCTCTTGGCGAATGGATAACTGAAGTTGGTGGTTAAGCCGGTGCCGGCGATGCCCGAAACGTCGGAGTATTCGAAGTCTTCGCGAGGCAATCCGCGCAGGCGTTCGCCGAATGAAAACAGAATTCGATCCGCGTGACGCAAAACTTCGAGCGCTTTGCGGGTAGGCGCGCAGGAACATCACTGTCTCGTGGAGTTGAATCAGTTCTTGTGGATCGCGAAACCGTGTTCGCTCGATGCGTTTCAGCAGCGCGAGCACTTCGCGCGCGGCGTCGGCGCCGAATTTTCCCTTGCACGCTTCGAGGCGCGCCACCAGAGACATTCGCTTAGTTTAGCGCGATGCTAAAGTAAAAACACATGCAGACCACGAGCAATGTGACCGAACTCGCGGCGATCTCGAAACGCATGCGCCGCGAAGTGATCGAAATGATCACCGAAGCGAAATCCGGCCATCCGGGCGGATCGCTGTCGGCGGTCGAAATCGATCGTGACGCTGTTCTTCGACGTGATGCGCCACGATCCGGCCAACCCCAAGTGGAAGGACCGCGACCGCTTCATTCTTTCGAAGGGCCACTGTTGTCCGATCCTCTACGCGGTGATGGCGGAGTGCGGCTACTGCCCCAAGGATCAGCTCAACACGCTGCGCAAGCTGGGTTCGATCTATCAGGGGCATCCCGATGTGCGCTTCCTGCCGTCGCTCGAAGCGTCGACCGGATCGCTCGGCGAGGGCCTGTCGCTGGGTATCGGCATGGCGCTGGCGGCGCGGCTCGACAAGAGTCCATCGCGCACGTTTGTGATGTTGGGCGACGGCGAAATTCAAGAGGGCCAGATCTGGGAAGCCGCGATGTTCGCCGGCTTTCAACAAGGTGGACAATCTGGTGGCGATCGTCGACAGCAATCGCATTCAGCTCGACGGCTTCGTGAAGGACATTATGGACGAGAGCCCGCTGGCGGAAAAGTGGACGCAGCTTCGGCTGGCACACCATCGAAGTGGAAGGCCACGATATCGCGCGCGCTGCAGAAAGCGTTTGCCGAGGCCGCCGCGATGAAGGAACAACCCACGCGTGATCATCGCGCACACCATCAAAGGCAAGGGTGTGTCGTTCATGGAGAACAATCCAAAGTTCCATGGGACGGCTCCCACGGTCGAAGAAGAAGCCCGCGCTCTGGCCGAGCTGGCATAGGAAAGGACACCGCCGATCATGCCCGCCAAAACCAAATTCGAATTGAAGCCGGTCTCGCGACGCGCGAGGCCTTCGGCAAGGCCCTGGCCGAACTGGGCCGCGTGAATCCCGAACGTGGTGGTGCTCGACGCCGATCTTTCGAAATCCACCTACACTGCTGAATTCGGCCACGCATTTCCCGACCGGTTCTTCGAATGCGGCATCGCCGAGGCCAACATGGTCGCGATCGGCGCGGGCCTGGCCATGGGCGGGCAAGATTCCTTTCGCGTCCAGTTTCTCGGTGTTCCTGCTGAACAAGGGTTTCGAGCAACTTCGCGTGACCGCCGCGTTATCCCAACGTGAATCTGAAGATCGTCGGGACGCACAGCGGTATTTCGATCGGCGAAGACGGGCCTTCGCAGATGAGCGTCGAGGATCTGAGCCTGGCCTGCTCGCTGCCCGGCTTCACGGTGATGTCGCCGGCCGACGAAGTCGCGACGATGGCGCTGGTGAAGCGCGCCGCCGAAGTCTTCGGGCCGATGTTCATCCGCACCGGCCGCCTGAAGGTGCCGGTGATCTATGCGGCGGACCAGGTGTTTGAGATCGGCAAGGCCATCCAGTTGATCGACGGCTCGGACGTCACGTTGATCGCCACCGGCCTGATGGTGGCCGAATCCATTCGCGCCGCCGAGACGCTCGAAGCCGAAGGCGTCTCCGCGCGCGTGATCGACATGCACACCATCAAGCCGCTGGACCGCGACGCGATCTCCCGCGCCGCCGCGGAAACCGGCGCCATCGTGGTTTCCGAAGAGCATCTGGCTGGACGCCGGCCTGGGCGTGCGCGTGGCCCAGGTGGTGGCCGAAACGCATCCCGCGGTGATGGAGTTCGTCGGCATCAACAATACCTACGCGGAATCGGCCACGCCCGATCAGTTGCTCGACAAATATGGTCTGCGCGCCGTCGAATGTTGTCGCCGCGGCCCGCCGCGCTATCGCCCGCAAGCGCTAGAACGCATCCTGTAGCCACGCCATGTCCAAAAAGTCCCCGGCCGATGAACTGGCGCGGGAATGCGTTCGCGCTTGTACACCGAATTGCGCCGCGCCGCCAGCGTGCTGCATGACGAAGTTGGCTGCTTTGCTGGCGGTGGCTGGGCTGCGCCTGCAACTGCTCAGCATGGATTTCCCCGAAGCCGGCGCGCGCGTCGCGGAGGTGGCCGAAGCCCTCGACGGCGTCATGGAGCAGGTGCGCAAACTCAGCCGCCAGCTGGAGCCCTCGCCGGTCCGCCGCACCGGATTGAAGAACGCGCTGCTGGATCTCGCCGAAGCATTCGGCGGCGTCACCCTGCGCTACACGGCGACGGCGGTTCTGGCTCCGGTGGCGGTCGACGCGGTGTATCGCGCCATCGCCAGCGTCGGTCGCGGCGGCATCGGTTGCTCCCGGAGTCACGCGCATTGCCATCTCCGTCTCCGGGTCCCGGTCGGTGACGGCGCGGGTCGCATGGAATGGCCGTTTGCGCGGCGCGGGCAAGGACTTGGCCGCCGCCGCGCTGCTGGCCCGCCATTCCGGACTGAGCTTCGAAATAGCGGCAAAGCCCGAAAGACACGGCAGAATAAAACAAATCAGGGTACAATCGTTGTGATCCAATATGCCGGTCGACGTCCTGCTGGTGGATGACCACAAGATCATGCGGGATGGCATCAAAGCCATTCTGGAGCGCGATCCCGAATTTCGCGTGGTCGGCGAAGCCGAATCGGGCGCCGACGCCTTGCAGTTCGTGAAGCTGCACCATCCCGAGCTGGTGCTCATGGACATCGGCCTGCCGGGATTGAACGGTGTCGAGACCACGGCTGAAATCCTGCGCTATCACCCGGAATGCAAGGTCGTGATCCTCTCCATGTATGACGACGAGAACTCGGTGGTGGGCGCGGTGCGCTCCGGCGCTCGCGGCTTCATTCTGAAGAAAGTTTCCGACAGCGATCTGCTGGAAGCCCTGCACGTGGTGGCGCGGGGCGGCGCGTACCTGAGTCCGCAAGTGTCCGATCGCCTGCTGAACCGCATCCAAAAAGGCGACCTCGAATCCAAGCAGCAGTCCTCGGTTCTGGAAGGGCTCTCGCCGCGCGAAGTGCAAGTGCTGCGCATGGTGGCCGAGGGCAAGACCAGCAAGGAAATCGCCAACCTGCTGGATCTTCGCGAGCAGACCGTCCGCAGCTACCGCAAGACCATGATGAAGAAACTGGGCATCAATAATGTCGCGGGCCTGACGCAACTCGCGCTGTCGAGCGGCCTGACCCAGTTGGCGTCCAACGACGGCGCGCACGGCGCACATGAGTGAACCGTCGACGGATCGCCGATCAACGCATCGCCCGCCAGTCCCCTGGGGACCGTTGCTGGTGGCCGACGCCCACGTGCATTTTTTCTCGCACCATTTCTTTGAGCTGCTAGCCGCGCAAAAGCCCGGGCTGACGCTCGAAGCCATGCAGGCGCAAGCTCGAGTGGCAGTTTCCGCCCGCCGAGCCCGAAAAACTGGCCGAGGTGTGGGCGCGCGAACTGGACCGCCACGGCGTCGACCGCGCCGCGCTGATCGCCAGCCTTCCCGGCGATCATGAATCCGTCACCGCCGCTGTGCGCGCCCATCCCGACCGTTTCTTTGCCTTCGCCATGGTGAATCCGCGCACCTGGAAACCCGAAACATTTTCCGGACATCCGCGTCGCCTGCCTGTTTCCCGCCATGCACGGCTACTCGATTCATGACCCTTTGGTCGAACCGGTCTTGCAGTGGGCCGCCGAAGGCCATCGCGCCGTCTTCGTCCATTGCGGCGCGCTGAGTGTCGGCGTTCGCCAGAAGCTGGGGCTGCCCTCGCCGTTCGATCTGCGCTTCTCGAACCCCATCGATCTGCATGCGGTGGCCGCGCGCCATCCGCAGGTTCCCTTCATCGTTCCGCACTTCGGGGCGGGCTATTTCCGCGAGGCGCTGATGCTGGCCGACCTCTGCCCCAACGTGTACCTGGATACCTCCAGCAGCAACCGCTGGATGCGCTACCAGGAATCGCATATGGATCTGCGCCAGGTGTTCCGGCACGCGCTGGACGTGGTGGGGCCGAAGCGCCTGCTGTTCGGCAGCGATTCGTCGTACTTTCCGCGGGGCTGGCACTATCAGATTTTCGAGGAACAGGCTACGGCGCTGTATGAGCTGGGCGTGAGCCTGGCCGACGCGCGCGCCATCTTCGGCGAAAATCTGCTGAGAATAATGGCCGCCTGATCCAACGATTTATTCGTGACTGGCGTTTTATTCCGCAAGCGGACGGAGTGACTCGTTTGTGTACCCCGTCCATCCCGCGCCCCGTACGGCGATCCTGGTGCCCTGGTTTCATGAGAACGCTTTCGAGAACCGCCCCCTGCGTGTTTTTCGCGACGGGTGGAGTGACGGACGCTGCGGCGTTCGCGCCCGCCGCGGTCGCCGGCACGTTCGAACAATTGAGGGAGCTGGCGCGCAGCGGCATTCCTTCTTTGACGCACTCCGTCATCGTCTTGTGGAGGGCGGGGGAGCCGCGGCTGAGCGAGGCCGATCGCGATACTCTGTGGTCCGCGTTTCGCGTGCCGGTGTTTGAGCAGGTGATTGGGAAGTCGGGCAAACGGCTAGCCGCCGAATGCGAGGCCCACGATGGCCTGCACGTTGAATCGCCCGCGTTGCCGCTCGAGAACGAATCCGTCGAGGACGCGCCTTGCCCCTGCGGCCGCAAAACTCCGCGTATCGGCGTGACGCAGGGAGTGGCTTCCGAGCGCCGCATTGCGGCTTACGCCCGCTGACGCTTACGCGCTAATCCGCCAGAAACTTCTTGGTCTCGCGCAAGAAGATTTCGAGCTGGTCGTGATGCAGCCAGTGGCCGGCCTGATCCACTTTGACGATGCGTCGATTGGCGACTTCCTGCGCCAGCGGATCGGTTTCCGGGTCCTTGGCAAAACTTTGCCGTCCCCAGAAGAGCAGCGCCGGACAGGAAATCTGCCGCAGAATCTCGGCGGCTTCCTGCAGGTTCGCGCCATAGGGAGGAAACACGCGGGCGTAGTTATCGAACTTCCAGATAATGGACCCGTCGGCGTTCCAGTTGGTGCCGTGCAGGGTCAGATGCTCGGCCACTTGGTCGGATAAAAACGGGTTGGCTTCCTTCATGCGCGCCACCGCGGCGGCCAGATTGGGATAGCTGTGCTGCGTGCGATTCTTCGAGCGCGCGCACTTTCTCGATCCAGCGGCGAATGCGTTCCGGCGCCGAGTAAAGCGCTTCCTGAATCGGCAGTCCGAGGCCTTCAATCGCCACCAGCTTGTGCGACGCGATCCGGATACACGCCCGCATAGAACAGCGTCGTGATGGCGCCTAACGAATGTCCGATGATGCGCACCGGAAACCGGTTGATGATGTCCGCCAGCACGGATAGATCGAGCACATGCTCGGCGACGCTATAGAGCGCTCCCGGCGCCCAGGCGCTGTTGCCGTGGCCGCGCAGATCGAGCGCATACACATGGTAGTCGTCGCGCAACGCCTTGGCCACCCAATCCCAGTTGCGCGCGTGGTCCAGGCCGCCGTGCACCAGGATCAGGGCCGGCTTGCCTTCGGTGCCCCAATCCCAGAATTGGAGCTTCAGCCGGTCGGAATAGAAGAAGTGAGAAATGGGTTCCAAGATTCCTTTATGCTACGCGTCACACGCCGGGCGGAGCATTCGAAGGTAGAACCTTCAGTCCCGCCAGCCGGTAAGCCTCGATCAGCGCGCCCGCGGCGGGGCCCATCGCCGGAGGATGAACCGGCGCGTCGCTCTCGAGCTGCACCAGCATCGCGAATCGCTCGCGCAGGATGTCGCTGCGAAAGACGCCGCCGATATAGGAAGTCCGCGCCAGCTCGCCGCGATGAAACAGCTGTCGGCGCACCGCGGCCGCATAGGTTGCCAGCGCCTGGGCCGCATTTTGGAGAATCTCGCGGGCGGCGGCGTCGCCGTTGCGCGCGGCTTCATCCACCAGCGGCGCGTAGGAAGCAATTCGCGCGCGCGGATAAGCCGGCGTGTAGAAGCGATGCAGCAAGTCGTTCATATCGGACGCGCCGGTGGCTTCGAGCAACGCTTCGCGCAGCGCAGTGGCGTGTCCCCAGCCTTCTTCCTTCCGCAACGCGGCGCGGACGGCCTGCCGCACCAGGTCGAACGCGCCGCCTTCATCGCCGAACACATATCCCCAGCCGCCGGCGCGCGCGGTGCGGCCTTCCGCGTTGCGGCCGTAGGCGATGGAGCCGGTGCCCGCGATGGCGATCACACCGGGTTCGCCCGCCGTCGCGCCCAGGAGCGCGATCACCGCGTCGTTGGTGATGCGATAGTGTTCCGCCGACAACGATCTCGCGCACCAGCGCTTCCTTGTCGTGCGGGTCCGCCGCTCAAGCCCAGGCAGGCGGCGGCGAAACGCGCTTCCGTCAATCCCGGCGGCCTGGCACGCGGCGTTGACCGCTCCGCCGATGGCGTCCCTGAAACGCGCGTGGCTTTCGGCGGTGCTGACGTGATTGCAAGGTCCCGCGTGGCCCACGCCCACCACCTTGCCGGATTCGTCGCCGATCAGCGCCGCCGTGCTGGACTGGCCGCCGTCCACGCCCAGAAACCAGCGGCCGTCACTGGTTTACCTCTGTGGATTCACCTCAGGTGGGTTTACCCGATAAAGGCTGGCGCCCGACGCATATACCAATCTCGTCATTCCCCAACGCGCCGGATCGTCTGCAAGGTCCTTCGCGCCAAAATCGGTATCCTTGAGCAGCACGTAGTCCACTCCGTGCGCGTGAAGTTCAAATGCGGCGGCTCGGCGCACCGACCCCACGTATTGCTGCTGGCGCAGCTCTTCGCGAGCAGGCAGCGGCGTCCACACGCCCGTTCGCGTCCATCGCCTCCACGCGCATGCGAACAGTCCAATCCTGGTCCGACAGTTCGACGCGCACCTGATCCACCGGCTGCTCGCGGCCGAAGTCCACTTCGATGCACATACCCGGACGCAGCGTCTCCCAGCTTCTCCAGCGGGTGGCTTCGGAATTGTCGAACGCCATTTGCACGCCCCACGGATTGGGATGGGCCTGCAAGCGCCACTCGGGAAGGCGCGGCAATTCGACGCCTGCGTGGAAGAACCTCAACTCGTGAACATCCCACTGTATCTTCCGGAATTGTGGTCGTTCCGGTCTGAACTACACGGAGCCGGCGCACGCGGCGCTCGGGAAACGAGTAAATCCACTGCTTGCGCGGTTGCGATGAATGAATCCCAGCCGACATCCAGCAGGTCCTGCATTTCTTCGTTGAACGCTCCTTCGTAACCGATCAGAACATCGCGCGAAGTGTACGCGGTTGGCGACTCACGCTGCGAACCAGCACGCGCGCCCCCGGCGGGACGTGGTCTTCGATCATGCGGGCCCAGCGATACTCGATGAAATCGGCGAGGTAGCGATCCTCGGGAATGATTCTGAGGGCGGCTTTGTAAGGGATTCCTCGCAGCGACCAAGCTAGCGTGTAACGCTGCATCAACGACGGCCAGGAAGCTGCCGCATGCAGCGTGACCAGCAGGATCAGCAGCGGCATCGGCTGGCTCCAGGGCGAGAGCCATCGCCAGCGCGACAAACGGCAGGCGGGGATGAGGAAGCGTGTCCCCACATTGCCGAAATAGGTGGCGAGAATCAGCGCGCAGGGCACCAGCAGCCGGCGCCCGTTGCGGGACCGCAGCGCGAGCAGAGCCAGCGGAGCGGCCAGAAAGACCGGGCCTAACAGACCCCCCGTCGGCCCCCCGCGAATCGTGACTTCGAGCGGCAGGGTCCACAGATTTTCAAGCCGTAGGTGCGCAGGAACGCGGTCCAATTGCGTTCGAAGGAAATGTGAATGTTGGGATTCTGAAAATATTGGTTGGCGAAGGGAGCCACCGGGTTCCCGACATAAATCCAGTCTTTGACGATCCACGGCGCGACCATGACCAGCGAGCATGCCACTACCAGCATGGCAGGCGCCATCCTTCGCGTGCGCCAAGTGACAAAGCCCACGGCGTAGAACAGCATGACGAACGCGGTGTACTTCGCCGCATAGCAATAACCCGCCAGCAACCGATCGCGATGAGGATACGCCCTTCGCGCTGGCTATCCCAAATCTGGATCCAGTAAAAGACCGAGAACACAATCGCGGCGACGGCGACGTCGATATATGCCGAGGTTCCGTCGATTCCAACGATCGGGCTCAGATACACCAGCAGCGCGGCCGCCGCGCCGGCCAGCGGTTTGCCGATCCGCCTGCCGTAGGACAAAACCGCCAGCGCCAGTGCGATGAGAAACGCGAAATGCATCAACGCGGCAGCCGAATGTCTGCCAATGGCAAAGGCCGGCACAAATAACATGTCGACGCCCTCGCTCAGCGTCGAGTAGATGTTGGTCAGTACCGGCTCGAATCCGTGAGCGCGCAAATAACGCGCGACCAGGCTCAGGTGGTAACTGGAGCCATCCGGACTGATCTCCGGCGCCCAGGCGTTGAACAGATAGAGCACGGTGAACGCGGCCGCGATGACGCCGAACAGGTAGCGGATGGCGCAGGGCAGCGACCTCTCGCGCTCGGCATCCTCCGCCGCAGGCAATCGCCAGTCACCCGTGACCAGGGCGGCCGCCACGCACGCGGCCAGCAGCGCGATCAGTACAGGCCGGTATGCAATGTGCAGAGCCATGACCGCGAAGATCGCCAGATGCAACACGGCGGCGCCCAGCACGAAGGCCAGCGGGAACTTTTCGTCACGCCGCAGGCGCGCTCCCAGCCGCGCGGCGAGCAGCGATCCCAATCCGTAACAGGCCGCGACGGTGAATGCCGCACCGGCCAGTGCCGCGAGGGCTTTCATTTTTCCCGGCTCCTGCGGTTCCAACTCTGCTGTTCCAACCCCAGAGCCACCAGAATGAAACCCAGCGGTGTGGCGCCTGGCTGAGGAGGCGTCCACACCTTGTCGATCTCGGCGGCGAGCGTCGCGTTCTCGTCCGGCTCCAGCCACTCCGCGGGAACCGGCTTTTCGAGCGCGCCGCCGGCCCGGCGACGGCATAGCGGACGCGGTCCAGAAGATGATCGTTCACGAAAAACGAAAGCGTCACCGGACCGGTGTGCTCGAGGGTAGATCCTGCGATCGCGAAATCGATCGAATACACCAGCTTTTGATTCGCACCGGGTACGCAGCCGAATGGTGGGGCGCTTGCCGGTCCAGCGCCAGGTATTGCCTTCGCAGTTCCGGCGAAATGTCCTGGACGAAGTGGCTCTCGGCGTCGGCGTCCGCCATGTTGATGATGCGCGCGGCTTCGGGAGGAGCCTCGAAAAACGGGCGCTGCGCGCGGCGGAGCATAGGGCTCCGGCAGGTTGCCGCAGCCGCACAGAAGTCCGCACATCGCGCCGAGCAAACCCAAACGGAGAGTCACTTCCCAGTTACTATAGCGAACTTAGGCGGCGGCTTAGCCGGTACGTTCGGTGGGACGACACGTCATGTTAAGTTGAAGGGGAACACCATGAAATATCTTTTTATCCTTGCGCTTGCCTGTACGCCGCTGGTTGCCCAGACCCTGCCCACCGGCGCGGTCCCCGACGACACCGTGGTTGCGAACGTAGACGGAAAAGACGTAACCGCCGGCGAAATTCGGCAAAGTATGGCGTTCATGCCCAACGAGTTCATCCAGC
This sequence comes from Bryobacterales bacterium, assembly GCA_963731375.1. Lineage (GTDB taxonomy): Bacteria > Acidobacteriota > Terriglobia > Bryobacterales > Bryobacteraceae > Palsa-187. The sequence goes on along the minus strand of CAVSUW010000008.1, from coordinate 90,416 downwards.
TCTTTCAGCAGAATCCCAAGTACGCGGTGCAGCAGTTGTTCATGCTGCGCTACCTGTCGGACGAGGCGGAGAAGGCCAAACTGGGCGAGCAAAGCCCGCTCAAGGAGCAACTGGCTTTCCTGCGCGCCAACAGCATGGCTTCCGCGATGGTCAGCCACGAGCACAACTTCTATCCGGTGCCGAACGCAGCAGATCAAAGAGTTTTACGACAAGAATCAGGCGCGCTACCAGCAGGCCAAAATCAAGGTGATTTATATCGCCTTCAAGCCGTCCGCGCCGGTGATGGGACAGGTGCCCTCCGGTAAGTCTCTGGAAGATGTCGCGCGCGCGATTTCCGAAGGCGGATCGAGCCAGACGCAGCGCACGGAAGCGGACGCCCGCAAGCTGGCCGAGGATCTGGTGAAGCAAATTCGCGGCGGCGCGGATTTCGCGAAACTGGTGGCGCGAGTACTCCGAAGACCCCACTTCGAAAGCCGCGGGTGGCGACTTCGGTGTCGTGAACATCAACAGTTCTTACTCGGCGGATGTCAAGAAGGCGGTGCTTGCTCTGAAGGTCGGCGAGGTAACCGACCCGCTGCGGCAGTCCAACGCGTTCTACATCATTCGCGTGGAAGAGAAAACCATACAGCCGATGGGCGAAGTAACGGACTCGATCAGCGAGGAAATACGCGGGGCGCATCTGAACCAATGGCTCGCCGAGGTGGGCAAGCGTTTTGAGCCGACGGTGAAAAGCGTCGAGTTTTTCACGCAGCCGAAGCTGGCGCTTCCGGGTGCGGCTGGGCCGGGCAATCCCCCGCGCCCGCGCCTCCGGCCAAATAGATTGTGCTCCCCCGGTTCGTGGGTGACCCCATTCGCGTGGAGATCCGGCGCTCGCTGGGATCGCACCTGGCCGGCGCCTCGATTCCACGGCGTCTGATTCTGCTCGACGCGGCGGTCTTGGCGCGGCGCGGCGAATTTGAGCGCATTCTGATCCACGAGTTGTTTCATTTCGTGTGGGTGCGTCTTTCGAACCAGAAGCGCCGTCGCCTGGGAGCAGGTGCTGGCCGCGCGAGTTGCGGGCACGGGTCAAGGGTGAACTGGGCTGGAGCGCCGAGTGGCGCAAGGAGACGCTGACGCTCGCCGACGCCCGCCTCCGCACGCCGAGATGGCGCCGCTATGCCTGCGAAAGTTTTTGCGACTCCGCCGCCTGGATGTTTGCCGGGCTGCGCGCGCACGATGAGTTCACGCTCGCCGCCGCTTCCCGCCGCGTGCGCCGGCGCTGGTTCACGGAGCAGTTTTCGGAGAGCCGTCCGGTCGCGGTCTGATAGCCGCTTGAGCCGGGCATGATACTTTAAGAGTGAGATGAGCCGAATCCATGTAGCAGCGGCGTCGGCCGCGCTCGCTTTCCTTCTCGCGAGTTGTTCCAGACCATCGAGTTTGCCCACCGGCGAGCTTAAATCCGAAGGCCAACGCAAGCCGGCCCCCAACTTCTCCCTGAAGGACGCCGACGGTAACGCCGTGAATCTTGCCGATTATCGCGGCAAAGTCGTGCTGGTCAACTTCTGGGCCACCTGGTGCGGACCTTGCGAGGCGGAGATCCCGTGGTTCATCGAATTCGAGAAAAAGTATAAAGATCAGGGATTCGCCGTCCTGGGAGTCTCCATGGACGATGACGGATGGAAGTCGGTGCGGCCTTACGTCGCGTCGCACAAGATCAACTACCGCATCATGATCGGCTCGGAAGTGGTCTCGCAGCAATTTGGCGAGATCGAGTCGCTGCCCACTTCGTTTGTGCTGGACCGCGAGGGGCGCATTGCGTCCAACCATGTGGGACTCGTCGACAAAGTGGACTACCAGAATGAGATTGTCAAACTTCTTGAGGCTCCCAAGAACTCTGCTGTGCGTGACGCTGGCGCTGGCGTGCTCGCCGGCCTTACGGGCGCAGGCGTTCGCGCAGGGCAACGTCCTTAACTTCACGCCTCCGCGTAAAGTGGTTGCGAAGCCAGGCGCGGCGGTGGATTCCGTGCTGCCGCTGGATCTGCGCCCGGGTTACCACGTCAACAGCAACACGCCCTCGGATGAATACCTGATTCCGCTGCGGCTCACCTGGAATCCCGGACCGCTGGAGGCCTCCGGCTTCGCCTTTCCGCAACCGCGCATGGAAAAGTACAGCTTTTCGGAAAAACCGCTGTCGGTGTTCACCGGCGATTTCCAGATCGTGACGCACTTCAAAGTGCCCGCCAACGCCGCGCCGGGACCCGCGACGCTGACCGGCAAACTGCGCTATCAGGCCTGCAACAACTCCATGTGTCTGCCGCCCAAGACGCTGGATGTTTCGCTGCAAGTTGAGATTGTGAAATAGCGTCTACCCTCCAGCGTCCGCGTAGCTTCCTCCAACAACCGGAGCGCCAGTGGCCGCAGATCTTCGCCATACATGGTGCGGAGCGCCATCCTGGCCGATCTCGCAAACGGCTTCACGGCTTGCATCCCGCGTCCCGAGCCCAGATCGATCACGGCATTGACCACCGCCGCTTCATCCCCCAGCAAACCGAGCAATGGCCGGGGCTTTCTCTGCACCGCGCGCAGCACGTCCTGATGCCAGCGCGGAGCGTAGCGCCGGGCCAGTTCCGGACGGCCGCACTCGTACAGGTGGCGCTCCACTGTTCCCAATACGCTCTGCAGGGACGCTCCGATCTGATGCAAGGCGCGCGGCAGCACCTCCTCATCGACCACGTCGTAGGTGAATTCCGTGCGCGGCCGTCCGCGGCAAGGGCGGCTGGCCGCATACACCAGCAGTGGAAAGGCCGCGTCGCGATCCTCGTAGCGCGCCGGATCGCGGAAATAGATTTCCGGAATCCAGCGGCGCAGCGCCTTCTGCAGCGCCAGCGAGACTGCTTGCCAGGTCGAAAATATCCGCGGCTGGCGTTCGTGCGGCGCGCCGGTCCACGCCGGATGCGTCGCCAGCAGCATGGCGGCGCTGATCGCGCAGTGCTGCGGCCGGCAGTCGGCGGAACGCTGCGGATCGCGTCGCCCTCGCGCACCAGCGTCACGGCGCGCAAAGCCTCGGCGCGGCGGCGCGATTCCCGGCCATCCAGAAACGGAAGATACAGCGTCGAGCGGGCGATCGTCGCCGCCGGCCAATTCCACCACGCGCGCGCGGATGACCGCGTCCAATTCATCCGCATCCAGCGGCGTCCCCAAATCGCAACCCGACTCTCTCAGCCAATACAGTGAAAACGTTTCGTCATACGGTTCGATTGTAAGCGGCCGCGCGCAACAAACCGCGCCACGCCAATCGGATTAACCTCCGTGGTGTGCACCACATAGCCTTTTGAGGTCTGCTGTGACTCGCGATTTGCTACTCTCAAGACAGTGATGCCAGCCGCCGGAATTCAGAATTCGCTCAGCGAACGCGGAGTACGGCTTACGCGCCAGCGCCGCATTCTGCTCGATCTGCTGGACCGCTCCGGCAAACACCTGAACGCCGAAGCGCTGTACCAGCTGGCCAAGGAGAAAGATCCCAAGCTCAATCGTGTCACGGTCTATCGGACGCTCAAGCTCCTGAAAGTCGGCGGCCTGATCGACGAGCTCGATCTGCTGCACTTCGAAGGCGACCAGCATTACTACGAGAGCCGCCTCAAGCAGGAGCACGCGCACCTCATCTGCCTGCGCTGCGGCAAGGTCGAAGAATTTTTCGGCGAGCCGCTGCAGAAGATGCGCCGGCAAATGGAGAGCAGCCTGGGCTTCAAGATCGTGACGGCGCGCACCGAGATGGGCGGCTATTGCCCGGATTGCCAGTCCCAGCTGGCGCAGGAATCGGCCGAGAAGGCGCGCGCCGGACAAGCTCGGGTAATGGCGGAACGTCCTGCGGCGGTACTGCTGGTTCTCGCGCCATCCGGTCAGCGCAGCCGCGTGGCGCTGGATACCATGCCTTTCAGCATCGGCCGCCAGTCCGGCAATAGCCTGGTGCTGCGCGACAATCGCACCTCGCGCAATCACTGCCGCATCGTCTTTGAGAACGGCAGCTATGTGATCGAGGATCTGAACAGCCGCCACGGCACCTGGGTGAACGGCAAGCAGATCGCGCGGCACGTCCTGCACAATTCGGATCGCATTGAATTCGGCGTACGCGATTCCTATCAGCTCACGTTTTCCGTCGGAGAAGCAGGACATTCAGCGGCTGCTGGAACAGTTCGGCTCGGCTGCGCGCCCCTGCGGGCGAAGCGGCCGGCGCCGGCAATCTGATCAAGCTGCGTTCGCTGGTGGAAGTGGCGCGCGCGCTGCAAAATTCGCTATCCACCAACGAGGTGCTGACGGCCGTGGTGGACGCTGCGCTGGCGGTCACCGGCTGCGAGCGCGGCTTTCTGCTGCTGCGCCCGGAAGGCGACAAGGATGCCGACCTGGACGTTTCGGTGGCCCGCGACAACGCCGGCCGCGAACTCGCAGCCGGACGATCTGCGCGTTCCCGCGGCATCTGATCCGCCAGGCGCTGACCTCGCGGCGCGATCTGCTCTCGATGTCCTTCGATCCCTTCGAGGAGCAGGGCGTGCGTCCCGAAATGACGGTGGCGCAACTGGAGCTGCGCAGCGTGGTGTGCCTGCCGCTGATCCGGCTGCGCAGCGGCGCTCCCGACGACACGCGCGCGATCAACGCCATGGAAGACACCGTCGGGCTGATCTACATGGACTCGCGCGCGACGCCCGCCGACCTTTCCTCCGGCAATCGCGAACTGCTGCAGACGCTGGCGATCGAAGCCTCCACCATTCTCGAAAACGCCCGCCTGATTGAAGAAGAGCGCGGCAAGCTCCGCATGGAAGACGAGCTGCAGACTGGCGCGCGAAATTCAGCAGGGACTGCAGCCGTCGTCCATGCCGCAAACCGGATGGTTCCGCGCGGCCGGTTCCAGTTCGCCTTCGACGCAGGTGGGCGGCGACTATTTCGATGTCCGCCAGAACTCGCCCGACTTCCTGGACCGCGGTAGTGGCCGATGTATCCGGCAAAGGCGTCGGCTCCGCGCTGCTCGCCAGTCTGCTGCAGGGCACTTTCCTGATGGCGTCCGGCGATCCCGACGCACATCGCGCCGCGCATGGCTCGCCTGAACGAATTCCTGCTGGAGCGCACGCGCGGCGAAAAATACGCGACGGTGTTCTACTGCATTCTGGACGCGTCGGGCCTGCTGAGCTACAGCAACGCCGGTCATTGCGCGCCGTTCCTGGTGAGCCCGGACGGCCGTCTGCGCACGCTGAACACCACTTCCATGCCGGTCGGCATGCTGGAAGACGCGCCTTTCCAAATGCTGCAGCGCGAGCTGGCGCCCGGCGACAAACTGGTGATCTATAGCGACGGCCTGACCGAAGCGGAAGATGCCGACGGCGCCTTCTTCGATACCGAGCGCCTGCGCGCTGTGCCTGCGCGAAAACGCCGCGCTGGATGCCGCCGGATTGCACGCCGCGCTGCTGCAAGCGGTGGATCAGTTCACCGAAGGCGGCACGATTCGCGACGACATCACCGCGCTGGTGATCGAATACGCGCCGCGATGGCTCGCAGATGGCACGAGCCGGTACGCTTTATCCGTGTCCATCCGTGTTATCTGCGCAGATCCTAGCCGCGATTCGCGATCCGCTGGTTTGCCAGGCTCAGCAGCGTATCGCAGCACCCGCTCATCTGGATGGTGACATCGCGCAGCGTGGAACCTTGGAAACGCAGGCGGGGCGGCTGGCCGTGGACCGGGCAGCGCAAGTCGCGGACCTTTTGCGCGGTGCGTTCCCTGAAATCCTCTACCTGCTCGACGCGGAACTGCGCTCCGTGGCGGCCGGACTCACAAAACCATTTTAACATGAATTTGTTTTATCCTCCCGCTGCCGCGAAAGCGCTACCCTGAAACCTAGCAATGGACTTTGTCGAGCAGCTGAAATCCTCGATCGACATCGTCAAGGTGGTCGGCGAGTACGTGCGCCTGCGCCGCATTGGCGCCACCGGCCGGTATCTGGGCCTGTGCCCGTTCCATCAGGAAAAGACTCCGTCGTTCAACGTCAATCAGACGCGGCAGTTCTACAAATGCTTCGGCTGCGGCGCCGGCGGCGACGTGCTCAAGTTCGTGATGGAGGTCGACGGCCTCACTTTTCCGGAGACCCTGAAGCTGCTCTCCGAGCGCCACGGCATCCCCATGCCGCAGCGCCCCGAGTATTCCGATTCCGATTCCCGGCTGCGCGGCGCTCTGCACGACATGCACGCCATCGCCGCGCAAGCTCTATCGGGCGGCGCTGAACGGCCCGCAAGGCGCGGAGGCGCGGGCGTATCTCGACCAGCGCGGCGTGAGCGCCGAACTGATCGAAACCTTCGAGCTCGGTTTTTCCGATCCGCAAGGCCAGGCTTTGACGCGGAAGTTAACCGAGGAGCGTTTTTCGCCGGAGCAAATGGAAGCCTCCGGTCTGGTGCGGCGCCGCAACGAAGGATCGGGCTTCTACGACGCCTTTCGCGGCCGCCTGATGTTTCCCATTCACAATGAATCCGGAAAAGTGATCGCCTTCGGCGCGCGTGCCATGCGTCCGGACGATCAGCCCAAGTATCTGAATTCGCCGGAAACACCCATCTATCGCAAGACGTCCACCTTATATAACCTCCATCGCGCGCGCGATGCGATGCGTAAGACCAATCGCGCCGTGCTGGTGGAAGGCTACATGGACGTGATCGGCGTGTATGCCGCCGGGAGTCAAGGAAGTGGTGGCGAGTTGCGGCACTGCGCTTACCAACACGCAGGTGCGGGCCCTCCACCGCCACGCCGATACCGTGGTGGTCAATTTCGATCCCGACGACGCCGGCGCGAATGCGGCCGAGCGCGCCATTCAGTTGCTGCTCGACGAAGGCCTGCACGTGAAGGTGCTCGCGTTCGGCGGCGGAGCGGGCGACGCCACCAACGAAAAGCTGGATCCCTACGAATATGTGAAGCGGTTTGGCGCGGAGGCGTATCGCGCGCAGCTCGATGCGGCCAGCAGCTACTTCCATTGGCTGGCGGATCGTGCGCGCGCCAAGTTCGACATGCGCGGCGCCGACGGCCGCATGGATGCCTTCAAGTTTCTGCTGCCCGCGGTGCAGAAGATTTCCGATAAGCTGGAACGCGCCGCGGTGGCGAGCGACCTGGCCGGCTATCTGGGCGTCGAGCCGGGACTGGTCCTGGACCAATTCAAGAGGGCCGCGACGGACCGGCACGCTCCCGGGCAGGTCGGCGCGCGCGTCGAACCGGCCTCCGGCCCGCGTCCAACGGCGCCGCCCGCGTCCAAGTCCCGGCGGTCGAACGGATCTTATTGAATGCGCTGCTGTCGAGCGAAGCGACCCGCGAGCAAATTTTGCCGCAGCTGCCGGCGGAGCTGACCGCAGGCTTCGTAAGTCACGAAGTAATCGATGCGTTGCGCCAGATGGCCGAAGCCGGTCCGGTCAATTTTGCCGCCCTCGACGCCCGCCTGAGCGAGCCCGGGCGCGCCCTACTGCATGACATCGTCGCTGCCGATGAGATAGGAGACGACAGCGGAATGTTTGGCGCAGGCGGAAGCCTGCCTGCGGCGATTGAAGACCAGCTTCCAGCGGCGGCGGATGGAAGAGGTGCGGGCCCGGGTCAAGACCGCCGAGCGCGAAGGAAACCTGGAAGAGGCGCTTCACTGGACGGCGGAGCTACAACGCCTGGAAGAAGAAGTCAAGCGTGATGGGTAGCAACCGAGTGCAGCGGCGAACGCGGCAGAGTGGTGTTGTACACTGGTGGCTACTGCGGAGGCGTGGGTTCATGCGAGGGGATTTGCGAAGTGGGGTTCGTTGAATAGCGTGGCAGGCAGCGATAAATTCGGACGGATCAAGCAGCTCATGAGCGCGGGCAAGCAGAAGGGCTACGTGCTGTATGACGAAGTCAACGACCTGCTGGCGGAAGACTATCCGGGCGGCCGCGAACTCGACGATCTGCTGACCGAACTCGACACCGCCGGCGTCGAGATCCTGGAAGAACCCAAGCTGGAGTTCGACAAGAAGGCTGAGGAAGCCGAAGAACCCGGCGAACTCGACCTGGTCCAGGAAATCAACGACAAGACCAACGACCCGGTGCGCATGTATCTGCGCGAGATGGGGTCGGTGCCGCTGCTGACGCGCGAAGGCGAAATCGAGCTCGCCAAGCGCATCGAGCGCGGGCAGGCCGCGGTGCGCAAGGCCATCTCCCGTTCGGCTCTGGTGATCAACGAGATTCTGGCGATGCCGCAGTTGCTGCGCGAAGATCCCGTGGTGATCCGCGACGTGCTGGTCATGCCGGATCTGGTGGTGGCCGAAGAAGACGCTTCCGGAGCGGGCCGAAGAGCTGCTCGCCATCATCGACGAAATCGATAAGAACTATCGCAAGGCCCAGCAGTTCCGCCAGAAGCTGCAAGCCGTCTCGCGCGGCATGAAGCCCAAGATGCACCGCACGCTGCGCTGGAGTCTGGCGCGCACTCTGGTGGTGATCTCGCGCCTGATCCGCGGCATTCAATTTACTTCAGCCACCCGGCGCTCGCTGGCCAAAAATCTGCGCAACGTGGTCGAGCAGTTGCGTCCCATCGAGCGTGAAATCGCCCGCCTGCAGCGCAAATTGGAAGCGCCCGCCAACGGCGCGTCCGGCGCGCTGCGCAAGGAGCTGAAGCAGCTCAGCCAGCGCATCCAGCAACTGGAAGAAGAATCCGGCGCGACCGCCACCGAGCTGCGCCGCACGCTGCAGATTGTGGAGCGCGGCGAGCAGGAAGCCGAGATCGCGAAGAAGCAGTTGATCGAGGCCAACCTTCGCCTGGTGGTTTCGATCGCCAAGCGCTACACCAATCGCGGGCTGCAGTTTCTGGATCTCATCCAGGAAGGCAACATCGGCCTGATGAAGGCTGTCGACAAGTTCGATTACCTGCGCGGCTACAAGTTTTCTACCTACGCTACCTGGTGGGTGCGGCAAGCCATCACGCGCGCCATCGCGGATCAGGCCCGCACCATTCGCATCCCGGTGCACATGATCGAGACCATCAACAAGCTGGTGCGCATGCAGCGCCAGTTGCAGCAGGATCTGGGTCGCGAGCCTACCACCGAAGAGCTGGCCGTGAAGATGGATCTGCCGGTGGGCAAGGTGCGCAAGGTGCTGCGCATCGCGCAGGAGCCGATTTCGCTCGAGACTCCGGTGGGCGAGGAAGAAGAATCGCACCTGGGCGATTTCATCATCGACCGCCGCGTGGTGTCGCCCTCCGAGGCCGTGATCAATCTAAACCTGCGCGAGCAGACCGCCGAAGTGCTCAAGACCCTGAGCCCGCGCGAAGAGAAAATCGTCAAGATGCGCTTCGGCTTGCAGGACGGCAGCGAGCATACGCTCGAAGAAGTGGGCCAGCACTTCGCGGTTACGCGCGAACGCATCCGCCAGATCGAAGCCAAGGCGCTGCGCAAGCTGCGCCATCCCTCACGCAGCCACCGCCTGCGCGCATTCCTCGATACGTCCGTTCACGAATAAGGTCCGCGGACTTTGCGAGACGCGCGTCATTTGATGAGTGTGTCATACGCGTTATGCTCGCCAATCCAGAACCACAGGTACTCGTCGGGCAACTTGACGGCCAAGGCGCGGTATTTCAGCGTCACCCGCGCCGACCAGATTTCCCGCCCATTGCGGTCACCGAGTTTCTTGAATCGCAAAGAAGGATGTTGCGGATTGTTTTTCAGCAACGCGAACTGCTTATCAGCCCGTCCACGGACGTTGGCGGGCAGGGCGCGATAATCTTTCCAGAAATCCGCGTTCGCGCGGTGGATCATTACGGGGCCGCTTAGAGTGGTTGTGTGTTTCCAGCTTTGTAGTCGGCCAATGCGCGATTGATGCGGTCGTCGATGCGCCCGGTGTCAAGATCGGCCTTAAGCTGCGTGTCGATAAGCTGCGGATGGCGCTGGTCAAACCAAGCGTATAGCTCTTCTATCTGCTGCGGTGTAAGCGCGTCTATCGCGCGTTCAATTTCCTGTACTGTTTTTAAATGCATAGGCCTCTCTTCATCATTTTAGTGGCGAGACGGGCATGGCAGGGCAGGCCGGAGAACCAGGTTTCCAGGTCTTGCTTGGGCCATTGTTCAAGTTGCGCACGGCGCTTACTCTGATCAGGCAGGTCGATCCCCTTCTGAATCTCCGCAAGCGTGATGATGCTCACATGCTGCGTTTGGCGGTCCGTGGTCTCCCGCCAGCGTTTGACGCCAGCGTCGGGGCCTCCATGCACAGTCAGATCCATAGCTCTCGTCCTAGGTTAACCCGGTCCGTGTACCCTAGGTGGGGCGCGACTTCTTCAGCTCCAAATGGCGTTCACGTCCGTGGCCCGTACCCATCGGCGCTACTCTAGCGTAATGCGACCCCTTCGGTATTCCATCAACGTTACATTGGACGGGTGCTGCGATCATCGCGTAATTCTCCCGGACGAAGACTTGCATCGTCACGCCGTCGAGAACCTTCAGCAGGCAGATGGCCTCCTTTTTGGCCGGGTGATTTACGAAATGATGGAGGCAGCGTGGCGGCCGCCGGCGCCGGCAGGAGCGAGGCCCGATTGGATGGAACCCTTCGCCCGGACGATCGGCGCGGCAAAGAAGTATGTCGTGTCGAGCACGCTGGACCGGATCGATTGGAACGCCGAGCTCGTGCGCGGGGATCTCGGAAAGGCCGTTCAGCAGCTCAAGCGGGAACCGGGCAAGGGACTGTTGACCGCTGGCGTGAAGCTCCCGCAGGCGTTGGCGGAGCTGGGATTGATCGATGAGTACGAGTTCGTGGTGCATCCTAGGTTAGCGGGCCACGGGCCGACGTTGTTCGCGGGGCTATCGAAGCCCGTCGACTTGAGGCTCGTGAGCCGGCTGGAGTTCGGTTCGGGGGCGGTGGCGATGCGGTATGAGCCGAGAAGGTAGCTATCGGGCTTGTTAGCGGTGGCGGTCTACGGGCCCCACTCGATACTTTTCTGGCTGACCACGTTGTCGCGGATTTGCACTGGTAAACTCCTGCTTGTCAGCGCCGCGCAGCACTTGTATGTGATGCTCGCCCACCGAGAGCGAGAAATCGGCCGGCGTCTTGCGAGCTTGCTCCTGGCCATCGATGATCACCGCGAGGCCGGTGGGTTTGGTCACCAGGCTCAGCGTGCCCATGGTGGGGTCCAGGTTCACGATCAGCCCGGGCTCACTCGGCAGACTGAACACGCGCTGCGCCTCGCGAAACCCTTTGCTGGTCAGCACCAACGTGTGCCGGCCCATGGGCAAGTTCAAAGTGCAGGGAGTCGTGCAGTGCAGCTCGGCGTTCCCATCGAAAACCGCATCGGCGCCGGCAGGCATAGTTGTGAGCTCAAACGAAGCCTCAGTCGGACCCGGCGGGGACTTTGGCGGTGCAGGTTTTGCCGCGGCCACGGCCGCCGCTGCCGAATTGGGCGTGGGCTCAGCGCCGACAGCCGTTGCGCGGGGCGGATCTTGCGGCGGAGTTTTAGGGACAGCGCTATCGACCACTAACGGGGCCGCTGTCGGATGCGCGGGCGATTGGTCCCTGGGCCACAGGAAGAATGCCGCGACGAGGATCGCCGCCGCCGCTAACAGCCCGATGGCAGCGATTCCGCCCGGTCTTGCTGGCTGCGGGCTGCGGTTCGGGGTCGAGCGAGCGGTCGGCCAATGGAACTGGCGCCGCGAGTAGTACAGGAGGCGTCGGCGCTTCTGCCGCTGGGACTGGCGCGGGCGGCTCCGGTTTCTTCGCGGCAGGTTGGCGAGGTCGGAGCGGGCTCATACTTCGGCAGCCGCATCTCTTCGGTCGGCGGTAGCGGTCGTCTTTCCGCAGGCGGCGGAGGGTGAACGGTAAGCGGAGCCGCCATGGTCTCCGCCAGATTTTCGGCGACGGTAGCTCCGAGCGTCGAGCCCTGGCCCTCGCCCGATCCCGCCGTCGGCATGTTCGCGCTGGTCCCGCGCGGCAACGGGACCCAGTTACCGGAAGCATTGCAGGCGCTGGCCAGTGCGTTTACAAAATCCAGACAGGTATCGTAGCGATTGGCCGGGTTCTTCGAGAGCGCCCGGCGCATCACGGTTTCGACGTCCGCGCGATAGCGTCGCGTTGAGCCGCTGCGGCGCTACCGGTTCCTCGCGCACAATCTTGAACAGCAGCGTCGGCAGGTAATCGGCGGTAAACGGTTTTTCGCCGGTCAGCACTTCGTAGGCGATCACGGCCAGCGAGAACTGATCCGCGCGCCCGGAAATCGCCCCGCCCTGCACCTGCTCGGGCGACATGTAACTGGGCGTGCCCATGATGGTGCCGGCCTGCGTCATTTGCTGGGAGACGATTTTAGCCACGCCGAAATCGGTCACCTTCGCGGTGCCGTCCTCATGCACCATGATGTTCGCGGGTTTGATGTCGCGATGGACGATGCCTTTTTTGTGCGCGTAATCCAGCGCCGTAGCCACCTGGCGCAGAATGCTGAGCAGCGTTTCCTTATCGGGCGTCTGCTCCGCCTTCAGCATTTTGTCGAGCGCCGGGCCGTTCACCAACTCCATGAAGATGTACGCCAGGCCGCCTTCTTCGGCGATATCGTAGATGGTCACGATGCCCGGATGCGACAGGATGCCGGCGGATTGCGCTTCCCGGAACAGGCGCTCGCGCAGACGTTCGCGCTCGCTTTCTTCCGTGAGCTCGCCGAGCCGGATGCTCTTGACCGCGATCATGCGGCCGATGGCCGGGTCCTGCGCTTTGTAAACCACGCCCATGGCGCCGCGGCCCAATTCCCCGATAATCCGGTAGCGCCCGATATTTTCCACGGATAGGTCTATTTTACCGCAGCGCCTTGCCGCTTCGGCCCCCAGTGTAGAATGACGGGTATATGAGCATCAGCGATGCGCTTCTCCCAGAGTTTGACCACGAAATCAGCACCACCCGAAAGCTGCTGGAGCGGGTTCCGGAAGACAAGTGGGACTGGACGCCGCACGAGAAGTCGATGAAGCTTGGGCGGCTCGCCTGCCACGTGGCGGAGATCCACGCAGTTCGCAACGGCGGTCGCGACCACCGATAGCATGGATTTCGCGAAGGGCGACTACAAGAGGATCGATGCTTCCGGCCGCAAGCAATTGCTGGAAGCTTTCGACAAGATGGCCGCCGAGGCTCGCGCCGCGATTGCCGGGTCGAAAGATGAAGACCTGGGGAAGCCGTGGTCTCTGTTCTTCGATGGCAAGCCGATCATGACGATGCCAAAGGCAGGAGTTCTGCGCACGGCGATGATGAACCACCTGATCCATCATCGCGGCCAGCTTTCCGTCTACCTGCGGCTCACGGGTACGCCGGTGCCGTCGATCTATGGTCCTTCGGCTGACGAAGGAAACATGTGAACGTCGCGCGCGGCGATAACTGAGACTGATTCCCGATGGCTATCCAAACACTTTTCGGCACTCCTCCGGCAGATTCCCCGTCGCCCGACGGCGGGAGTCTTCTCGATCGTCTAAAGGCCGGTATCCAGAAAACCCGCTCCGGGTTGATGGAGAAGCTGGAAGACGCCGTCAGCGGCCGCAAGGAAATCGACGCCGACGTCCTCGAAGAGGTGGAGTACGCGCTGATCACCGCCGACATCGGCGCCAACACCACGGCCGAAATCCTGGAACGCATCCGCCAGCGCGTCGAGCGTCATCAACTGGGCGACGTCACCGAAATCAAAACCCTGATCCGCGAGCACCTGCTCGAAATCCTGGAAGCCACCGAGCGCCCGCTCCCGCAAGTCGCGCAGCCGCCGGCCGTGATCTTCGTGGTCGGAGTGAACGGGGCGGGGAAGACCACTTCCATCGGCAAGCTCACGCGCCGCCTTCAATCGGAAGGCCGCAGCGTGCTGCTGTGCGCCGCCGACACCTTTCGCGCCGCCGCCATCGAGCAGCTGGAAGTGTGGGCGCAGCGCACCGGCGCCGAACTCATCAAGCAGCAGACCGGCGCCGACCCCAGCGCCGTCGCCTTCGACGCCGTGCAAGCCGCCAAAGCCCGCAAAGTCGACTACGTGATCATCGACACCGCCGGCCGCCTGCACACCAAAACCAATCTGATGGCCGAGCTCGAAAAAATGCGGCGCACCGTAGCGCGCGTGATCCCGGAGGCCCCGCACGAAGTGCTGCTGGTGATCGAAGCCACCACCGGCCAGAACGGCCTGGAACAAGCGCGCAAATTCACCGAAACCAGCGCCGTCACCGGCATCATTCTCACCAAGCTCGACGGCACCGCCAAGGGTGGCGTGGTGGTGGCCATCTCGCGCGAACTGAACCTGCCGATCCGCTACGTCGGCGTGGGCGAGCAGCTCGACGATCTGCTTCCCTTCGACCCCGCGCAGTTCGTGGCATCATTGTTTGACTAGGCCCAGGCCCTCCGCATGAACCCTTACCTCGAAGAGGCGCTCGATCTCGCCGCGCAGGGCTTAGGCCGGGTCAGCCCGAATCCTGCCGTGGGCGCCGTCATCGTGCGCGATGACGTGGTCGTCGGACGCGGTTTTCACACCTGGGCCGGCGTGAAGCACGCCGAAGTTCTCGCTCTCGAAGAGGCCGGTGAACTGGCGCGTGGCGCCACGCTCTACCTGACTCTCGAGCCGTGTTCGCATCAAGGCCGCACGCCGCCGTGCGCCGACGCGATCATCGCCGCCGGAATCAAGAAAGTCGTCGCCGCCATGCAGGATCCTAACCCGCAAGTGCACGGTTCTGGCTTTCGCCTGCTCAAAAACGCCGGCATCGAAGTTGAAATCGACTCCCGCTACACGGCCCGCGCCACTCAACTCAACGAAGCCTTCGTCGCACTTCATGCGCACTGGACGGCCGCTGGTGGTCCTGAAAGCCGCGGTCACGTTGGACGGAAGAATCGGCGCCCCGGACGACAACGAGGGTTGGATCACCAGCGAGACCGCGCGCGCTCACGTGCAGACTCTGCGCCATCGCTCCGACGCCATCCTCACCGGCATCGGCACCGTGCTGGCCGACGATTGCCTGCTCACCGACCGCACTGGCCGAAGAGCGCAGCCGTCCGCTGCTGCGCATTGTTCTCGATTCGCTGCTCCGCCTTCCGGTCGAATCGAAGATGGTCGCGTCCTGCCGCGAGCGACGTGCTGGTGGTCACCACATCGGCCGCATCTCCGGAGCGCCGCAAGCGTCTGGAGTCGAAGGGCGTGCGCGTCGAAGTGCTGGAAGGCGCCGACGGCCGCGTGGATCTGGATGCGGTCGTCAGCTTGCTGGCTCGCGAGAAATATCTGTCGCTGATGATCGAAGCCGGCAGCCGCGTCAACTGGACCGCGCTCGAATCCGGCGTCGCCGACAAGATCTTTTTCTATTACGCGCCGAAAATTCTGGGCGGCACGCAGTCCTTGCCGGTCGCCGGAGGCACCGGACGCCGCCGCCGCGCCGACGCCATTCAGTTCCACGACGTGAAGCTGCACCAGATCACGTCCAACGAATTCGCCGTGGAGGCGTGGCTCGACAAGTCCGTCTCAATTTAATTATGTTCACCGGAATCATTGAAGAACTCGGCACGGTCGCGTCGCTCGAAGCGCGTTCGGCCGGCGCGCGCCTGGTGATCGAATGCCGCAACGGTTCTCTCGGACGCCACCGAAGGATCGAGCATCGCCGTGAACGGAGTCTGTCTCACCGCGCTGGCGCTCACGCCGAATTCGTTTGCCGCCGACCTCGCGCCCGAAACGCTCGCGCGCACCAATCTCGGCGATCTCGTCCCCGGCGCGCGCGTAAATCTGGAACGCCCCGTGACGCCGGTCACGCGCCTATCCGGCCACATCGTGCAGGGACACGTGGACGCCACCGGCGTGCTGATCGCTCTCGACGAATTGGGCGACGGCAACTGGTGGCTCAAGCTTCAGGTGCCCGACAGGCCTCGATCGCTACATGGTCCACAAAGGCTCCATTGCCATCGACGGCATCAGCCTGACCATCGCCGCGCTCGACCCAGGACCCATTGTCGGCGTCACCATCATTCCCCACACGTTCACGCACACCATCGCTCGGCCAAGCCAAGACTCGGCGCGCGCCTGAATGTCGAAGTGGATGTGCTCGCCAAGCACGTCGAAAAGCTGCTTACTGGAACCGCGGCGTCACAACCATCCCGTCCTTGAGCGGTTTTTCCGACGGCAGCGCCACCGCGTCGTTTTCATTCAAGCCTTCCACCTGCGTGCGCGTGGTGTTGGATACGCCGAGCGTGATCTTCTTCCAGGCGAGCGTATTTCCCGCGAGCGCGAACACCCCGGCCTGTCCCAGTTCGCGCCGCACCGCTTCCTTGGGAATCGTCAGCGCGCTGGCGGATTCTTCCGCGGTGATCTCCACATTCACGTTGGTCCCCGGCAGAAGATCGTCGATCGGGATTATCGATCACGCAGTAGCACTTCGCCCACCTGCCGCGTGCCCAGCGCCACGATCTGCGTCGGAGTCTTATCCACCACGCCTTTCCATTGCCGCCCCGGCATCGCATCCCAAGTGATCACCACCGGCTTGCCGCGCGCCACGCGTCCCAGATCCGGCTCGTCGACGAACACCTTCACGCGCACCTCGCGAGTTGCCCGATGGACGCCACCAAATCGCCCGCGTCCAAGTAGGCGCCCGGCTTCAAGTCGAACTGATAAATGGTTCCGGCGATCGGCGCGCGAATCACGCTCTTGCGCATCCGGTCTTCGGCGAGCGCCACGGCGGACTCGGCATCGCGCAACCGCGCCTCCGCGGACGAACGGTCCTGCGGAACCACTAACGCGCCGCGCCGCTGCTCCAGCGAGCGTATCTGCTGCTGCGCCCGATCCACCTTGTCCTTGGCCTGCGCCACTTCATACGCCGTCGCCGCCTGCTTGGCTTGCAGCCGGACCAGGCTGTCGTATTCCTTCTGCGCCACCGCCAGCTCCAGTTTCTCGCGCTCCAAATCGCCCGCGATCGTCGCTCAAATCCGCGGCCCGTCCGCCTTGCTCGATCACTTCCAACTCCGCCCGGACCTGGCTGACTCGCGCCTGCGCCGACGCCAGAGCCGCCCGCGCTTCGCTCGAATCCAGTTCGATCAGCGCCGCGCCCTGCTCCACATGCGCGCCGCGCTGCACCAGAATTTTCTCGACCGGACCGGCCCGCTCCGCCCGCGCCTCCGCCCATTCGATCGGCTCGACTTTTCCGTTGGTCGGCACCGAACTGGTGATGGACTCGCGCACCACGTGCGCAAACGCCAGCTCCGGCGGCTGATTCCGCAGCGTGACGGCGTACCACGCGCCGCCCGCGGCGATCGCCAATACCACCACCCAAAGCAGATGGCGCAGCTTCACTGCGGCCTCGCGCTGTAGTCGAACAGAAGCTGCCACTCGGCCCGCTGGATTTCCATGGCGGCCTGTTCCTGCGTCGTACCGGGTTGCAGCCGCGCCCGCTCGCAGAAATGCACGAAGGCGAATGGATCCCAGCTGCCCGGTCCGAAATTCGGCGTCGGGATAGCGCTTCAGGATCTCCTTGCGCCTCCGCCGCCAGCTTCGGGAAAACCGGGTGCTGCCCCACGCGCCGAAACCAGTACGCCGCGTTCCCCGCGTCCGGCTCCTGGCGATGCAGAATGGCGTGCCAGAACTCGCCCTCAGTGCGTCTTCGGATCGTCAATCAAATTGTGAGCCTCTTCGAAACACGAAAAATACAGCCACAAACCCGCCATCGGCGCTTCCGGCTCGCGCACTCCCGGAAACAGATCCGCCGGCTTATGCGCCGCCAAAGCCTGCCGCGCCTCTTGCGACGAACACGGCCCGCACACCAGCGGCGCGCAGCGCTGTCCGTTCCCATCCATGAGCGAGAATTCGCGCGACCTCAGGTCCGTATGCCGTGGGATCGAAATCCATGCGGTCGTGTGTGCATCCATTATTGTAAAGGTTGGCGTCGAAATCGGCACTGGTTCTTTCGGGCGGCGGCATGTTCGGCGCCTGGCAGGCGGGAGCGTGGCGTTCGCTCGCCCCGCGCTTCAAACCCGATTTGGTGGTGGGGGCCTCGGTAGGCTCGCTCAACGGCTACGCCATCGCCGCGGGCTGGAGCGCCGCCGATCTGTGCCAGTGGTGGCTGCGCCCCGGCGTCGCGAGTTTCGAAAACCTGCCGAAAATCGTTCACGGACTAATGGACGCCCGGCCCCTGGAACTCGAGTACGCCGTGGTGCTGGTGGACATGCTCCGCATGAAACCGCGGACGGTCAGCGGACCCAGCATCCGTCCCGAACATCTCCTGGCCTCCTGTGCCGTGCCGGTAGCGTCTCTGCCGCAGCGCATCGACGGCCGCTGGTATATCGACGGCGGCCTGCTGAACCCTCTGCCGGTGTGGGCCGCCGTCGAACTCGGAGCCACCCGCATCGTGGCGCTGAATGCCCTGCCGGAGTTCCCTTCGGCGTTGCTCCGGCCCTTCGCGAAAGCGTTCCGCGCCGTGTTCGGCCACCATCCTCCCTTGCCACCCGGCGTCGAACTGCATACTCTGACGCCGCGGCGTCCGCTCGGCTCGCTGCACGACGCTTTGCATTGGAAGCAGGAGAACATCGCGCGCTGGATCGAGCAGGGCGCCGCCGACGCTGAGGATTTTGGTTAATGCTGCGATACCAAGAGACCGCAGCGCCGTCTATCATCGCAATATGAAGTGCATCCTGATTCTGCTGGCAGCGCCTCTGTGGGCCCAGATTAGTATGGATCGTTTGGAACAGCACCAAGTAGCGGCTTCCAAAGTCGAATACCAGGGCAAGCAGGCCGTCCGGCTGGACGCCCGCCCGAACGCCACCAACGGAGAATCCTATGCCGTTCTCAAAGGGGAACGATTTCACAACGGCACCATCGAAGCATCCCTCGCCGGCAAGCCCGGAGCCAACGCCGCTCCGGACGCCCGCGGCTTCATCGGGATCGCGTTCCGGCTGCAAGGCAACCGCTACGAATACATTTACCTGCGGCCCACCAACGGACGCGCTGACGACCAGGTCCGCCGCAATCACTCGGTTCAATACGGAGCGCATCCGGATTACGACTTCGACCGCTTGCGCCGCGAATCGCCTGAGAAATACGAATCGTATGTCGATCTGCAACCGGGCGTCTGGACCCGCTACAAGATCGTGATCGACGGGACCAAGGCGCGGCTCTACGTCAATGGAGCAGAGCAGCCGTGCCTGATCGTCAACGACATGAAGCTAGGAGATTCGGAAGGCGGGGTCGCGCTGTGGGTGGGCCCGGGCACGGAAGGGTACTTCGCGGACCTGAAGATCACTCCCTGAGCACGCATGCGGCGCTGTATACTGCCTTCATGACCAACAGGCGCAATCAGTCAATGCGGCTGCCTCCTTACAGCCGCGATCATGGCACTGGCATTCGGCGCGGCAGCGCAAGCCCAGGACCAAAAACCGCCCGACCCTTCCGACATTGCCGAGGGCCTGCGACTCTTTGAACAAAAAGCCAACTGCCAGGCGTGTCATGGCTGGTCGGGTGACGGCCACAAGTCCGACAGCCAGATGCCGGACGCCCCGAGCTTACGTGACACCAAGCTCAACCGCGCCGGACTCGTCATCACGATCAAGTGCGGGCGGCTCAACACGCAGATGCCGGCCTTCGACAAGTTTGCCTACAGCGACGGGCGATGCTACGGCAAGAAGCAGGCCGACCTGAAAGTGTATCCGAACCGCATGCCCGATCCTCCGGCCACGCTGCAGCAGCGCGAGATCGACCTGATTGCCGACTTTATGATGGAGAAAGTCGTCGGCAAAGGTCCCATGAATCGCGCCAAGTGCGTTGAATTCTGGGGTCACTCGAAAGCGCCCCGCGATTCGTGACTCGAAGATAAGCAGCAGTGCGCATTGAGTCCGCAACTGATCACAGCGCATCTTCAGCCTGGAAAATTGCGAAGAAAATTCAGCCGGCGAACAGAACGAAACAGGATATCGCTCCGGCATGATCCTGAGAAGTCATGTATCGCTATCGCTTCACGACTGGACACTGTCACGCCGCTAATGCTGGCTTGAAGTACCCGCTGCGCTAGCTTAGCGAACCAGTCGATCTAAGTGTCGTATTCACGTGCAATGCTTCGCGGTTACCGCGATCCTGGACGATAAGTCACCGGCGCGCCCTTTAGCGCGGTGCCCACGTTGAAGCGCCACAATTCCTCCAGCGTTTCGTCGTTGTACGCCACTACCCAGCCATCCTGCAAGGCCGTGAACACCAGACCGCCCGCGGTGACCGTGGCGCCGGATCGAATCTCGATATCGGTCAGCGCCTTTGCGACGACCTTGTGATTGATCGTATCGAAGGCCGTGATCGAGCCATAGTAGAGGTCGCTGTTAATGGTGTGCTTCTCGCTGCCCTTCCGGTCGATGCCGCCGTTCTCGGAGAGGAACTTCGTGGTCGCGCCGTTTTGTGTAAAGCAGCCTTCGACGCCCACGCCGTAGGCGATGTGCTTGACCGGATTGTAAGCGGTGGGCTGATGGGCGACGCCGCCGTGCCAGGTCGGGCAGGCCTTCTTTTCAGGGTCGCCCCGCATCGCGCGCGCCACTGGGTTGTAGACTTGCACGTCCAGCTTCGGATTGTAATCCGCCGGCTTTCCGGTTTCCGGATCCAGCCCCTTGGTCCAAGTCAATTCATTGACGTACTGCGCGCCCTTGATGAATCTTCCGTTGGTGCGATCCAGCGAATAGAAGAAACCGTTGCGGCCGAAATGGCTGACCACCTTGCGCGGCTGTCCGTTGATGATGGTGTCGTAGAGCATGTGGACGCCGATCTCGTCGTAGTCCCACGAATCATTGGGCGTGTATTGGAAATGCCAGGCTAGTTTGCCAGTGTCGATATTGAGGGCGACCGCGGAATCGGTATAGAGGTTGTCGCCGGGACGCGATTGCGGATCGTATTGCGGAACCGGGTTGCCTGTGCCCCAAATGGTGAGCTTGGTCGCGGGATCGTAGGAGCCGGTCTGCCAGATGCCGCCGCCGCCGGTTTTCCACGCGTTATTCTTGTCCTTCCACGTCTCGCTCCCCGGATCGCCGGGCTTGGGGATCACGTACCAGCGCCACAGTTCCTTGCCGGTTCGCGCTTCGAGCGCGGCCACCCAGCCCCGCGTTCCTGCGTCACCTGCCCCGTTAGCGATCAGAACCTTGTCATCCGCCGTGAGCGGCGCGGTATCGAAAAACTCCTTGTTGCCGAACTCGTTGGTGGTGGCCATCATCTTGTCCCACACGATTTCGCCGGTATCGCGCTTGACTGCAATAACGCGGCCGTCGGGAAGGTTGGCGATCACCAGGTCTTCCCACAACGCGACGCCGCGCGTGCGCGATGTGTTGCCCTGGTGCTTCACGCCCGGGTCGGTGACCCACACGAACTGGCCCCGGTTCGGATCGCGCGCGTCGATTTTATAAATCGTGCCCCAGCCGTCGGAGGTGTACATGAAACCGTTGTCGATCAGCGGATTGAGCTCGTTTTCCGGGCCGTTCTGCCCGATATCCTGCATCCCGCCCAGCGCCAGAGCCCACGCCATCCGCAGATTCTTGACGTTCTCCCGATTGATCTGAGTAAGCTTGGAGTAGCGAGTTGCCCCGTAATCGCCGTTCATCATCAACCAGTTTTGTGGTTCCTTGTCGGCGTTGAGCAACCGGTCCCTACTCACGGTCATTTGGTACTGGGCAAACGCCGCGACGGCGAACGCGGCCGCCATCCCGCCGGCGAGAGCCGCCATTCTCAAAGGTTTCCGCACACTAAGTTGCACGATGATCTCCTCCTGAAGAGGATAGAGAGTCAAGCGGCGAGGGTCAAGTGGGATGCGTAATCAAAACATTTCCGCCCCCAGATGTTTTTTGCAAAAGACACGCGTTTGAGAACAAGTTGTAACCTGCTGGCGCGTATCCTGAAGAGGGCTCACTCCCATTCGCGCCCCCGGCGGGAGGGAACTGTGAAATTTTCCAGCGTATCGTTTTTGTGGCGGAATGCAGACAAAACGCGCCAGTTCAGCACCGGAGTTTGCCTGCACGGCCACACCATGCATTCCGAGGAGTGCCTGTCGTTTCTGCCGCGATACCTGCATCGGGTTCCGGGAGCTTCGCAAATCGTCAGCCGCTACCAGCGCGGGCCGCGCCCGGCCGTAGACTTTTCCCGCGCCTACTGGACACCGCCCCTCAGCCCTGCTTCGGCACTTTATTTGGAGCGTGAACAGGTCACCGAGCTCGGCCTACATCCGCTAGTGTCACTTACCGACCACGACAACATTCAGGCTGGCGCAACTCTGCAAGAGGCCGAAAGCGCGGATGAGGTCCCGATTTCGGTCGAATGGACCGTGCCCTACAGTGGTTCCATCTTCCATCTTGGCGTTCACAATTTGCCCCCGGCCGATGCCTCATCTTGGATGTCGGCGATGATGGCGTACACCGTAAGTCAGGACGAAAGGCTGTTGCGGCATCTCTTGCATGCATTGGCCGGGATACCGCAAGCTCTGGTAGTTCTCAATCATCCGTTCTGGCTGGAAGAGGGCATCGAGGAGGCCGTCCATCAGCCGGCTCTCGATCGCTTCCTGCGCGAGCACGTATGTTGGCTGCACGCATTCGAGCTGAACGGAACCCGCAAATGGAATGAGAACGCGGCGGTCATGGAACTGGCCGAAACTCACGACCGGCCCGTCGTCTCCGGCGGCGATCGTCACGCGTGCGAGCCAGCCGCCTGCCTCAACCTAACGAATTCCCGAACATTCTCCGAATTCGCGTCGGAAGTGAAGGCCGGCTACAGCTCGATTGTGTTTCTCCCGCAATACCGGCAGCCCATGGCATTCCGAATTCTCGAAGCGAGTTGTGAAATTCTGAAGCGGTATCCCGAGTATCCGGGCCGCGAGCGTTGGATTGACCGTGTCTTCTATCGCGCCGAGGACGGCACCGCTCAAAGTCTTGCGGCGCTCTGGAAAAATCGCGAACCTTTGGTGGTAGTGCCGGTTAGCGGCGCAATGCAGTTCCTGGCAACGGCTCAAATGCGGATGGCTCTACGGCTCTTGATGTCCAGACAAGTGGAGAGCTTACCGTGAAAACCATGTCGTCGCGCATCGCGTCTTCGATGCGAGATCTTTCCACCGAGGAAGTTGCGCTGATTCTCGCAGTTGGTTTAGTGCTGGGTATATTTCCGATGTGCGGCATTCCGACCATCCTGTGCATCCTTGCAAGCGTCGTACTGCGCGTGAACTTTCCGGCGCTCCAGATTGTGAATCAACTATCCTGGCCGCTGCAGATCGCCATGCTGGTGCCACTCGCGCGGCTAGGATTGAAAATCATTCCGCCGTCGAACGAATTCGCCGCCTCAATCGCAGGGAGGTTGGGGACAGTGGTTCTGCAAGCCGTCGCTGGGTGGTTTTGCATTTGTATACCGCTTGGGCTCCTGCTGTATTTTTCCCTGCTGTGCATTCTCCGGCGCACCGGAACCACCAGTACTCTGGAAAATCTTCCTGTCTGAAAGAGCCAGTATTATTAGGACCACCATCCTCGCTGCAGCTCTCCTCATTTTCACGACAGCCGCCCTAGCGGTTGAGCTCAAGCCCGAAACCATCGACGCATTTAATCGATTCATCGCCTCGGTTGAGACGCGCCTGGAGCCTTGCTTCAAGGGTCAGCATTTCCTATGGTCCGACGCTTCGCCCGGCGTGCGGCAGCAGTTACTCAGCGGCGCGGTGATCGCCCAACCGGTGGAAGGAAACGGCATCGTTCCGCTCAAAGGCGGACTGGTGCAGGATTGGAGAGGGGCGGTATTCGTTCCGCACGTCACTTTACAGGATGTCCTGTCGATTGCGCAGGATTTCGATCACCACCACGTCTTCTATAAGCCCGATATCGAGAACGCGAAGATCGAATCCCGCCAGGGCGACGAGTTCCTGGTCTTCATGCGGATCGTGAAGGCGAAATTCATGCTTTCCGATGTGCTCAATACGGAGCAAGCCATCCAATTTATCCGCGTGGATCCGAAAAGGGTCTACAGCCGTGCCCACGCTAAGCGCATCAACGAGGTCGCAGCGCCGGGGCGATCGGGCGAGCATGAACTGCCCATCGGCCAGGATCGCGGTCTTCTGTGGCGCCTCTACGGCTACTGGTTCTATGAAGAGCGCGATGACGGCGTCTATATCACCTGTGAATCGATCACGCTCACTCGCGACATTCCATTCGGCATGATGACCCTGCTAGGACCCGTGATCCACGATCTTCCCGGCGAGGCGCTGCGCAAGAGTCTCGAACAAACCCGCAGAGCGGTCCTGGCTCAGAACAGCAGCTTCAGGCCGAACTGAATCTGCCGCGCCGGCAACGTCGTGGTAATCGTGCCAAACGCGGTGCTACTGCTGACATTGTTCGGCGGACCGAAGTTCGTGTGGTTCAGCACATTAAAGAACTCGCTGCGGTGTCCTGATTGATCAAAGTCACTGCGGCGTTCGCCGTTGGTTTCTGTGAAGTGTGTCGAACGGTCCCGAGGACCTCGGATGTTTCAAACTGAGCGAAGGCAAGCGACGCGAAGAAAAGAAATCCCGTTACAAGTTTGGTACTAGACATGTCATAACGTTGCCACAGGAATCGTGACCGGCATATGAACAAACGGCGACAATTCCGTTACGCTATCGCGGCAAAGTTGTTACAGCGCTGGAACCGAGTAGTTAACAAAGGCGCGTTATTCTAGTGTCTACATGAAATGGCCAATGCGAATTTTCCTGTGCGGCTGGATGGCGCTCGCAACCCTTGCCGCGAAGCAACCACTAGTGGTGGTTTCAGTGGACGGGCTCGACAATCGCTATCTGACCAATGCCGATCAGATGGGTCTCAAGATTCCGAATCTGCGGCGCCTGATGCGCGAAGGACAGGCTTCAAAGGGCGTGATCGGCGTGGTTCCCACCGTGACCTGGCCGTCGCACACCACCATGATCACGGGCGTCGATCCAGTGAAACACGGAATCCTGGCGAACTGGCGTCCACCGGGCGAAAAATACCTCGACTATTCGCAGATCAAGGTGCCCACGCTGATTGGAGCGGCGCACGCGGCGGGGCTCAAGATTGCCACCATCAACTGGCCGGTTACAGTGGATGCGCCGGTCGACTGGGACATCCCCGAATACTTCTCTACGCGCCGCGGCGCAGCGCAGGATAGGCGGACTGTCGAGAGCAAGTCGAAGCCCGCCGATCTGTTCGAAAAGATCGCCAACGCCTACCCGTCGTTTCCGCAGCAGTGGATGGACGACCGCAATCGCACGCAGGCGGCGATGTATCTGCTGCAGCACGAGAAGCCCGATTTTCTGCTGATCCATCTCGCGGATTTGGACTCGGAAGAACACGATAACGCTCCGTACACCCGCGAATCGAAAGCGATCGTCGAGAGATCCGACGAGCTGATCGGACAAATTCTTTCGGTGTTGCCGGCCGGGTCCGCGCTAGCGGTGGTGTCCGATCACGGCTTTGAAAAAGTGAATACGACGGTGGATCTCGTGTCTCTGGCGAAGCAGCAGGGAATCACGAATCTGGTTCAAGGCGGGGGAATCGTAGTTGCGCCGGACGAACGCGCGGCCAAGTTTCTTCGCGAGACCGCGAAAGATTCGCGTTACGGGATCGGGCGCGAAATCGGGAAGGACGAGCTGGCGAAGTTTCCATCATCGCTTCCGCCAAATCCGGCGGCGGCGTTTGAGCCCGCGGACGGTTTCATGTTCTCCCCTTCCAAAGGCGAAGTAATCTCGCATCCCGAAGAAATTGGCAACCACGGACACTGGCCGATGCGATACCGTGCGGTATTCATTCTTTGGGGAAAATCGATCCCGCACCAAGCGCTGCCGGAATTCTCGATGAAAGAGATCGCCGGCAAGTTCGCCGAGCGTGATCGGAGTCACCTTTTAGCTGGGGCTTTGCACCGAGCAAGCGCCGCGGTCGCCAGCTTTTCGTAGACTGAAAGCGGATGGTGCCGGCCATGTTCATCGCGCGCGCGCCGTACGTGCTTCTGGTTTTGATTTCCGCTGCCGTCCTTCCGGGCCAGCAGACTGCAGACCTCCGTGTAGATGTGGACCTGGTCACGGTCGCCTGCGCGGTAGCCACTCGCGGCGGCGCGCCGGCGAGAGATCTTAAAGCGGAAGATTTCGTTCTATTGGATGAGGGCCAGCCACGTCCCATCCAGAATGTCTGGCAGGAATCGGACCTGCCGCTCACCGTCGCCTTGGTAGCGGACGTCAGCGGCAGCCAAGCTGGATACATTCGAAGTCATCGCGATGCGGTAGCCCAATTTCTAAGCCAAGTCATAGGGCCACGGGATCGTGCCATGGTCGTCCAAGTGGCCCAGAAAGCCTCGCTGCTGTCGAGTCTGACCAGTTTGAGCGGCGATCTGATCGCGGCGGTTGGCCGAATCGGAACAGCCGAAGGAAAGCAGTCGCCGCTACTTGGTCCGGCATGCAGAAACAACAGCTTTCCTCACTCCTGCGGCGGAACAGCGCTGTGGCACGGGCTTTACTATACGGCTAAGGAGTTGAAGGCTGTCTCGGGCCGAAAAGCGATCGTCGTGCTCTCCGATGGTCTCGACACTGGCAGCGACATTCGCCTGAACGATCTTATTGAAATGGCCGAATCGGCCGGAGTCGTGGTTTACTCCATTAAGTACGCGAGCCCCACACGTTTTTTTTCTCCAGCCGGCGCCATCGCTCAGGCCGTCAGCCACGGGCTGGATCGCCTCTCCCGGGAGACCGGCGGACTGATGTTTCCGAACCCTGGCCACCAGGCCGCGGAGGTATTTTCGAAGATCGAATCCGACCTGCGCAATATGTATATTCTCGGTTTCATCCCGCCCGCCGGGGCACTGGACGGCAAGTTCCATGCGCTTAAAGTTACAATGGTTCATCAGGATTTAGTTGTGCGCTCGCGTGCGGGATATTGGGCCCGTACTCGGGACGAATCCGGCGTAACCCATTCGCCATGAGCGGCGTCCCTGCTCGAAAGGAGATTTTCCGACATGCATAACGTTTTGCGTTCAGGACTGGTTCTGGCGCTTTTCGCATTCGGCGCGTTCGCAGCCGAGGATGTTGTAAGCGCCGTTCACGGAACCGTAAAAGCCGTCGATAAAGGGGCCAAGACGGTGGTCGTCAGGACCGCGGAGGGCACGGATCACACCATTCATTTCGTCGGGAAAACCGTCGAGCACGGGGCCGAGGCCACCGCTCACGGAGCCAAAGACGCATTTCTTTCGATGAAGGAAGGCGATGAGGTCGTCGTGCACTACACCGAGAAGGGCGCGGTGAAGACGGCCGAGGAAGTGGACCACGTCGGCAAGGAAGGTCTGAAGGTAAGCGAGGGAGCGGTGAAGAGTGTGGATCATGGCGCGAAAACGGTAACAGTTAAGACCGCAGACGGCGCCGAGGCAACCTATCATCTCACTGCCGAGGCCACGCGCGAAACCGGGAAGGGCTTGGATAAAGCCGGCAAAGTGACGGTGTATTACACGGAAGAAGGTGGCAGGAAGATCGCGCACTTCTTCAAAGCTTCGGTCCAATAGCCGACAAAACATTTTCTTCTTGAATTGTTTTGCGCGATAATAGGACAACTGTCATGCCCAGCTATCGCATCCACCGCTTGAAGGATCATCTGCATCAGTCGTTTCGTCTGGCGCCGCACGTCAGCGGCTCGGCAAACGTCAAGCCGCGCGACTACGAACCCGGCGATTCGATCGAAGCGGCTTCGCCCTACGCCGCGTTCTTCGCCCTCAAAGAAACCGCCGAGGCCGCTCAATCCCGGCGACCTGCTCGAATCCGAAGGCGGCGTCTTGCGGATCTACAAGTTCGTGGGCTTCGAGGAGGCTCAATGGGTGCTCCCCGAAGCCAAGCCCGAGGCCGCAACCGAGGAAGTACTAGTCGATTCCCCCGCCGCGTAAGGTATCAATCTTGTTTCATGGCGCGCGAGACGGCGTTACACTAGTCTGAGATGGATGGAAGTAACGGGCGGGAGACGCGCATCAACTCTTTCGCCTTGGTGTCGTATCTCCCGGGACCGCTGGCCGAACTGTTGGATGAAATCCGTCACGATTTCGCCCCGGAATCGCGAGCCAAGGCGCACGTGACCATCCTTCCGCCGCGTCCGCTGCTTGAGTTCGCCGGGGAAGCATCCGATCAAGCGCATCGCTGAAGCGATGGAACAACTCAGAGTACGCCTGCAGGAGTTTCCGCCGTTCAAGGTCGAGTTGGGCGAAATCGAAATCTTTGAAGGCACGCAGGTGATCTACGTTTCGATACAGAACGGATTCGCGGAACTGGAGCGCATGCATTCAGCTCTCAACACCGGCCGTGTGGCGTTTCAGGAGCCATATCCCTACCATCCGCATGTGACCATCGCCCAGGAACTGGCGCCCGAAGACGTGCACAATGCCGCTCAATTCGCCCGCTGGCGATGGAGCGAATTCAAGCATTCCCGCAGCGCCTGGATCGACCGCCTCACTTTTGTTCAGAACACGATCGAGAACTGTTGGACCGACCTCGCGATGCTGAACCTGGGCAGTCCCGTCACTCGATAAAATCTGTTTCACCGCGCGATAAAATACCCGTCATGCCCCAGATCACCATCCGCCGTGCCACGCCGGAAGATGCACCTGCGTGCGGCGCCATTTGCTATCAGGCCTTTTTCGACATCAATACCGCCCACAACTTTCCGCCCGATCTGCCTTCTCCCGAGGCCGGTGTCGGTGTTCTCACCATGATGTTTTCGCATCCCGGTTTTTACTGCGTGGTGGCGGAATCGGACGGCCGTATCATCGGCAGCAACTGCCTGGACGAGCGTTCTCCCATCGCGGGAGTCGGGCCGATCACGGTCGAGACGGGCGCTCAGAACGCCGGCGTGGGACGAATGCTGATGGATGCAGTCCTCGCGCGCGCCACGGAACGAAAGTTCACGGGTGTTCGGCTGCTGCAGGCCGCTTTTCACAACCGGTCGCTATCGCTTGTATACCAAGCTGGGCTTCGATGCCCGCGAGCCGATTTCCACCATGCAAGGTCCGCCCATTCAGAAGCCCATGGACGGCTTTCATGTCCGCGCTGCTCTGCCATCCGACCTCGCGGCCTGCAACCGGGTGTGCCGCAAGGTTCACGGTCACGATCGCGGCGGCGAACTTGCCGATGCCATCCAGCAGGGCACGGCGAAGGTGGTGGAGCGCACCGCGCGCATCACCGGCTACACTTCTTCGATGGCCTTCTTCGGACATTCCGTGGGCGAAACGGTTCGCGATGTCCAGGCCTTGATTTCGGCGGCCGACAGTTTTGGCGGTCCCGGAATTCTGGTGCCCACCCGCGACGCCGCGCTGTTTCGCTGGTGCCTGGAGAACGGACTCCGCGTCAAGTATCCGATGACACTGATGTCCGTGGGCATGTATCAGGAACCCGTCGGATCTTTCTTGCCGTCGATTCTGTTTTGACGTGGCCTCTTTTGACCCGGGAACATCACTACCGCATTACGACCACCTGGACCGGCAACCTCGGCACAGGCACCAGTGACTACCGCGCCTATTCGCGGGACCACGAAATCAAGATTGTCGGCAAGAAGCGCTCCGCTGGCGGGTTCGTCCGACGCTGCGTTCCGCGGCG
The DNA here is from genome assembly GCA_963731375.1 of Bryobacterales bacterium. GTDB lineage: Bacteria > Acidobacteriota > Terriglobia > Bryobacterales > Bryobacteraceae > Palsa-187. Next base: position 60,891 of record CAVSUW010000008.1, on the reverse strand, counting down.
ACCCGGCGCGCTACACGCCCGAAGAATTGCTGGTCGCATCGCTCTCGGCGTGCCACATGCTGTGGTTCCTGCACCTATGCGCGGACGCCGGTATCGTAGTGACCGAATATGAGGACGCCGCCAGCGGAGCGATGTCCGAACACGCGGACGGTTCCGGCGAATTCACCACGTGTGATTTTGCGGCCCCGCGCCGTGATCACCGATCCCGCCCGCATCGCCGACGCCATGGCGCTCCACGCCCGCGCCCATGAGCTCTGCTTCATTGCGCGCTCGGTGAACTTCCCGGTGCAGCACGAACCGGTGAGTCGTGGCGGCCTAGAACATCTCCAATTGACCTTCGGGCTTCGGCGGCTTCGCCACCTTCCGGCGGGCCCCGATCACCCCCACCACCTGTACCTCGCGCAAGGCCACGCGCGGCACAAAGATCCTCTGATTCTGAAAACTGGGGTCCGGCGGCGTGATGAAGAACCCATTCGGTTCCAATAACATAAGATTATTCGCCAGCATACCCTCGGTCGAATCGTTATCCTGGAAAACCAAACGAACCCAGAGTCCCGGCGCCTTGGGACGGCTGGCGAAGGACCGGTGCTCGCGCCAAGTGTCGCCGCCATCGAAATCCCGAACAAAACAAACGGCCTTCACCTCGGAGTAGGGAACCCGCAGCAGCGCCCCGGCGGGAGTCAGCAATTCCACAGCGTCGTCGGAAAACCCGCCCGGAGTTTGCACGAATCCCTGCTACCGATTCCCGCTCAAAGCGGGTCACGAACACCTTTTTGTTGGTCGTTAGAGCCACTTACGGGTGCTTTTTGACGCTTTTCCTTCCAAACAATTTTGCAAGTATTGTATCATTGGCACAATGCAGGCGACGGTGCCCCCGTTTAGGCCACTAGCTCCGAGCATCCAGGCCTATCTCAATTTTTGCCGGGTCGAGAAGGGTCTGGCGGCGAACTCGCTGAATTCATATCAACTTGATCTTAAAAGACTTAGTGAAGACAATTGGCAAGCCGGTGACCGAGATTCAGGCGCCGGATCTGGCCACGCTATGTCGAATCCTTATATGGCGCGGGCCTCTCGGCGCAGATCCATCGCCCGCCACATCACGACTTTGCGCAACTTTTACCGATTTTTGATTCAGGAAGGCCAACTGAATCGACGATCCCACCGAGTTCCTGAACCAACCCCGGCAGTGGACCACGCTTCCGAAGTATCTCAACCGGGACGAGCTCGACCGTCTGATCGCGGCGCCCCCTGTGGAAAAGTCCACCGGGATTCGCGACCGGGCAATGCTCGAGCTGCTCTACGCCACCGGACTTCGCGTTTCCGAGCTGTGCCAACTGACGCTGTCGGCGGTGGAGCGCGAAATGGGAGTCCTGCGAGTCACCGGCAAGGGCAACAAGCAGCGCATGGTGCCGTTTGGCCAAGCCGCGGGTCAAGCGATGGATCTGTATCTGGGTAGCGCGCGGCCGCGGCTGCTGAAGGGTCGCGCCAGCCGGCATCTGTTCGTCACCGCCCGCGGGCGGGCCATGACGCGGCAGTCCTTTTGGAAACTGCTGCGCGGTTATGGCCTGAAGGCGGGAATCAGCCGGGCGCTGACGCCGCACGTGATCCGGCACAGTTTCGCCACTCATCTGGTGGAAGGCGGCGCGGACTTGCGCAGCGTCCAGATCATGCTGGGCCACGCCGACATTTCCACCACCCAGGTTTATACGCACGTCGCGCAGCGGCGCTTGCGAGAGACAATCGAGCAACACCATCCCCGGGCGTGAGCGCCGGGCAGCGGAATTGAGGGCAGGAGCGAATGGGCGATTACATGTTTTTGCTGGAGAGCCATCTGAGCGCTGGCCAGTACCGCGTGGTCGGGCAGATGCGGGAGCTGGCCGGCGAAGCTGGCCTGCCGGTCTTCCTGACGGGCGGCGCCATGCGCGACACGCTCGGAGGCTTCCCGGTGCGCGACCTGGATTTCACGGTGGAGGGCAGCGCGCTCAAGCTGGCCAAGCTGGCCGAGAAGAAGTTCGGCGCGAAGATCGTGGCGACCGACGATCATCTCAAATCCGCCGATCTGCTTTTCCCCGGCGGCGTCACGGCGGAGGTGGCCATGGCGCGGCAGGAGCGTTTCGCGAAATCCGGCGCACGCCCGCAGATCAGCCCCGCCACGATTCACGAAGACTTGCGCGGCCGCGACTTCACGGTGAACGCCATCGCGCTGTCGCTCAACAAGGCCTCGCTGGGCTTGGTGATCGATCCCACCAATGGCATCGGCGATATCGAGCGCAAGGAACTGCGAACCATTCACAACTACTCGTTCTATGACGATCCGGCGCGCATGGTGCGCTTGATCCGCTTCCAGGCGCGGCTGGGCTACGCCATCGACGAGCGCACTCGCGCCCATTACGAAAACGCGCGCGAAGCCGAGATGCTCGGCAAGATTACCGGCGAGGCGCTGGGCGCGGAGCTCCGCAAGATGGCGGATGAGCCGAATGCCGGCGATTTGATCGAAGGACTGGAGCGGGAAAAACTGCTGGACCTCTATTCGCACGCGCTGGCGGGGCTGAAAACCAATTTGCCGGCGTTTCAAAAGCTGCAAAAGGCCCGGCAAATGGCGCCGGTCGGCGTGGAATTCAAGATTCATCCGCTGCCGCTGTTCCTGAACGTGCTGTTCGAAAAACTAAATGCCAAGGAGCGTGCCGATCTCATCAAGACCGCCGGCCTCACGAAGGCGGAAGTCGCCGCCGCGCAAAAGCTCGACGCCGCGGCTAAGAAGCTGGAGCGCGAATTGAAGAGCGCCAAGCTGCAGAAGGCTTCGCAGCTTTACCAGGTGATGGTAAACGCGCCCGGGGAGGCGGTCCTGTATCTGGTGCTTCACTCCCAGCAGCGCATTGTCCAGGACCGTATCAAGAATTACTTCCAGAAGCATCTGCCGGCGTCGCTGGAGATCACCAATGAAATGGTGGCGGCGGCCGGGGCGGCCCCGGGAACTCCCAAGTTCCAAAAGCTCAAGGAGCAGATGATCTACACGCGCCTCGACGCCCGGCCCAAGAAGCCCGCGCCGGAAGCGGAACCGGCGCCCGGTCCACCGATGTCGAGCTTCGCTCGCGGCCCGAGCGTGCGTCACACGCGCTAGACCACCAAGCGCACTCCGCCTCTCGAACCGCTAGTGGACGAAGTAGACCCTCACGGCCTCGTCGACATCATTCTTATTCAGGCTGGGAGTGCGTTTCTCAAAGGCCGAGATTCCGCGAATGATCTTCATCAGGTCGGTGGGGAAGCACGCGCGCAGTCCTTCCGGAGACTGCTTCAGACATTCGCGCGAGACGTAATCCTCCATTTCCGGGCTGCAAGGAAGCTGTTCATCCTCGCAGACGCGGCGCAAGAGGTCGACGAAGAGATCCCGGCTGAGCGGCTCGATCTTGATCTTGTTCTTCAAGCGGCGCATGAAGGCGTCTTCGGCCAGATCGCTCAGCGGCAGATTGGTGGCAAACACCACCAGCAGCTCGAAGGGAATCTCGAAGCTTATGCCGGACCACAGCGAGAGAATGTCGGTGTGCCGGTCCAGCGGAACGATCCAGCGGTTCAGCAGCTCGCGCGGAGTGATGCGCTGGCGCCCGAAGTCGTCGATCAACAGGATCCCGTTGTTGGCCTTCATCTGCAGCGGCGCGGTACACATACGGGTGACTTCGTCCATTTTGGTGTCCAGCATGTCCGAGCGCATTTCTCCGCCGACCTTGACCATCGGCCTGCGGCATAGCACCCAGCGAGGATCCGCATGATGTTCAAAAGTGTTCAGGGTGTGATGAATCAGCGGATCGTAAACCGAGATAATCTGGCCTGCCACCTCCACCGCGTGCGGCACGAAGATAAGATCGTCGCCGAAGATCCCGGGCAACCGTTCCGCGATACTGGTTTTGCCATTGCCCGTCGATCCGTACAACATGAGCGCTCCGCCCGTCATCAGGGCGGCGCCCAGCTCCCGGATCACATGTTCGGGAAGGACCAGATCGCTCAGCGCGGCGCGGAGGCTCTCCGCCGTTAGGCTGATTTTGGGGGCCTGGGAGGAGACCGATTCCTTATAATCCGCCAGCGTCACCGGAGCGGGTCCGGCGTAGTGGCTCTTTTTGAGCGCTACATCCGCCATGCCGCGGCCCTTGTTGCTGAGCGAGATTTCGTAATCGTCGCCCACCATGGCTCGGGTATCGCACAACTGCTCCTTCTGGATGTGACGATACATCGCGTGGATGACGGTGGAGCTGAGCTTGGAACGTTGCATCAGCTTCGCGAGCGTCATCGCGCCTTCGAGGTAGGTATACTTCAGGATCAGATCCAGAACCAGGCTCAGGGACAGCCCGGTATCTTCCAGATGATGAACTTCCCTGGGCTGAAAACTGATTTGCGTTTTGGCGAGCACTCTAGAATCCCCCACGAACGCTAAGTTTCGTCGCACTACCCTGGACGCTTTGGCAGTTCGTCTTCATCACGCACTCATAGAACATGCGGCAGCAGGCCTTCCTTACAGCATAATGCTTTCCCGGTTCCCTAAGAGGGGAGAGTCCTTAAGAGCGCTGGCGTGGCGCTTTAGACCAGGTGTACCAATGTAGAGCGCCGGGACGCGGGAACGTTTCCGGATATTGCTCTATCCGCCCAATTCCGCTGCGGCGGCCGGCGTCGTCTCCACGGTTACCTTGGCTCTTAGATTCGCCACGCCCGGCGTCCCGCGCTCATCCGCCACAGTGAACGCGACCGCGTCGTCGAGCCAGTCATAATAGCCGCCGTCCGGATCTTGCGCCGCCAGCGTCAGAGTGTAGGATTGCGGACACAGGTCGCACAGAAATTGGAACACCACCGTCACCGTCTCGCCGGCGCTGCGCGGGCCGATTTTGACGTGCTCCAGCTCGCTCGTGGTCCCATACACCTCGAAGCCGATCTGCGTGCGGATCAGCATCCCGATGACGGGGTCGCTCAGCGCTTCGTGGAAGCGCACGGTTGCCCGGACGCTGACATACTCGCCGCTCTTCCACACGATGGTGGAATTGCCGTTCGCGCCCAAGGTCTCGATGGCCAGCACTTCGGCGCGTCCGTCGCCGCGCCGCGCGGAAGGCGCCAGCCGCGGCGGTATGGTCTCGCCCCAGGCGCGAATCTGATCCGCCACGGAGCGCCGGTAGCGCGTCATGGTTTCGAGCGGATCGCCCTTGGCCGCAATCTCGCCGGCTTCGAGCCACCACACTTCGTCGCATAAGCGTTTCGAGCAGACGGTCTTCGTGCGAGGCCAGCAGCACGGTGGTGCCGGCGCGCCGCAAGCGGTCGAGGCCGAGCAAGGTTCGCGTGCGCACCAGGGCATCCTGCGTGGCCAGTGCCTGATCCAGCGCCAGCACGTCGGAGGGCGCGAGGTTGAGCGGCTCGCCTAACGCAACCAGGCGGCGCGCCGGTCCGGCTTTCACTTCGCCCTGCTGGGGCGCGATCACGCCACAGGCCAGCTTCAGCAGTTCCGAAACGCCGGAGTTCTTCCCGCCAATGACGCCGATAATCGCGCCTGAGGGAGCGTTGGCGGTGAGGTCTTTTAGGGGCCCGGCGGTGACGTTGCGAAACTCAAGTGACATTCATCACGTTAGGATACGCCACTGGCAGGATAGGTCGGCGTTGCGGATCAGGCAGGCGATGGCTGAGACTGGAGTGATAAGCTGGACTGTGTAGTTCAAGCACGCGCCCGTAGCTCAGCCTGGATAGAGCGTTTGCCTCCGGAGCAAAAGGTCAGAGGTTCGAATCCTCTCGGGCGTACCACACAACCCTTGGATCGTTATTGAGCGCGTACCGCTTGCGAAAAAGTCGTCGAAGTTCCTGCATCCGTTTTTCTGCGCTGGCCCACGATTCATCCCTCGCGGTCTGTCGAAGGTTCAAGACATCCTGAAGCAATACGCATGTTGAAGAAGTTCGTCCGGTTAAGAAGAAACAGACTGGGACCTTCGCCCTAACGCTGCGAAAGCTGCAATGGCGCGCGCCCGGGGCTAATCTCCAATCCACGGATCCGGCTGATAACACGGACGTTGCGAATCGACTGGAAACAGGCACCCCGCGTGTGGACTCTACCCAGTAGGAGGTGCGTTATGAGACCTGGATCTTTAGCCTTAATCCCCTTGGCGGCGGCTGTACTGTTCGCCCAGGCCAGGACTACCACAACGACCACAACCAGAACAACTTGGAATGGCACGCTCGTCGACGCCTCGTGCCAAAGCACAGAACATCGAGAAACCACCCAGATCAACCCAGATCGCAGCACAACAACCCGCAGCGAAACCACCCGTACCGAGAATGTCGAGTGCCCGGTGAGTGCATCGACGAGCAGCTTTGGATTGATGACGTCGGACGGGCGCTTCATCCGCTTTGACGACCCAAGCAACGCGCGCGTGGTGGAGTTCGTCAAATCGAACCGGTCTTTCAGCAGCGGCGCTCCTCTGAGAGTCAATATCGTCGGCACGTCGCGTGGCGACCTTGCTGTCGTGGAGTCGCTGAACGCTGAGGGCTCTGTAGCAACGGCGTCTACAGAACCGTCGGAATTTATCTTCGATGCCCGATACCACGATGATGATGGCCGGCTCGTGATTAACTCAAGGGGCGTGAGCTTCCAAGATATAAAAGACGCGAAGCATTCACACACTTGGTCCTACGAACAGATCAAAGAAATGAAGCGGGATGGAAGCGAAATCAAAATTCAGCCGATTTCGGGCGGTGATTTCCAATTCCATGTCCAGGGGCCCGGAATGTCGGACGACGCTTATAGGATGATCGCCGATCGTATCGCGTCCGCCAGGAGCAGGTAGCCGACCGAACGCGTTTTGGGGGGCTTGAAACTCTCGCACCTTGGGAGCTAAGCCCCCGTCTCCTCTCACAAGTCCGATCATCAGACTTGCGCGCACGTACACTGCCGTATAATCGAGCGTTTGCACAGTCGCTTAGTTAAACTCGTCGCCGATTACCTTAAGCGTGACTAGTGCCTCAGTTGCATACCGATAATGATGATTATCGGGCGTCTGATGACGGGAAAAGAAGCCCGGTCATCGTACGCTTGCCGCGGCGGCAAAGGCTGTGTAGCTCTGGTGTATGCGAACCGCAGATCGCGCAGACATTGGTTCTCATATCGATCCCATCGTCCGATGTAAGTGCGATTAGAATGGATCGAAGCCTCGGTCGACACCTTTAGTCCAGCCCCATTTCCAAATCATTAGCCCTCAATACGCTCAACTCATTGAGTGACTCGGGTCAAAAACTGTTACAGCGACTCCGCGACTGCGAGAGTCAACTACAGCCTAGACTGTATTTCGAGCAAGAGCATTCTAATTTGATGAAACGTTTCCCACCTTTACGGCTCTGTTTGAGCAGACAAGGTTCCGCTTGGTTAGGTTGACCTCGCGCACCGGCTTAGGCCACGGCCATCAGGAGGGATTCTGGGCATGATTCGTTGCGAATGTCCGCCAAGACGCCCCGTATGTTCCAGTCGGGCAAACAAAGGAAGGTGGTCAAGGTTTGTCAAAAAAGTGATTGAGGTTTAAAAGATGTGCGGGATTCTTCGCGGCTTGGGGAGCGTGTGAAGATATGCCTGTGTAAGTCATCGCTTTGGAATTCTTTCGTGGGGGATAATACAAATGTTTGCTTGCACATTTCAGGGGCGCCGATCTCTCGCCGTTCTTGTTGCGTCACTGTCTTTAGCGGGTTCTGCGCTAGCGCAATCCACCGGTAATATTCAAGGCAATGTTGTAGACGCCACTGGCACGCCCGTGCCCAAGGCCAGCATAGACGTCAAGAATCAGGCCACGGGAGAGGAGCACGGCACCATTACCGATGCTGCCGGAAGATATCTTGTTCCTTCGCTACCGGTAGGGAGCTATCGCATTGAAGTGAAATCTGCGGGCATGCAGCCCATGGCAGCCAATGCGGTCGAGCTTTCGGTGGGCAGCACACTCAGGCAGGATTTCACTCTAGCCGTAGCTTCCACCACTGAGACCGTTGACGTTCAGGCAACGCGCCGGAGTGGTGGATACTTCCTCCGTCTCGGTGGGTGCGGTGGTCAATCAGCGCACGGTTCAGCAGATTCCGCTCAATGGACGCCACTTTGTCGACCTGGCCTTGCTGATTCCCGGTTCGGTCACTCCGCCGGCCAATGGCTTTTTGACCGCGCCCTTGCGCGGCCAGGGTGGGTTCTCGTTCAACTCCGCGGGCGCTCGCGAAGATAGTGTCAACTTCATGATCAACGGCATCAACCTGAGCGACCCGAGTCAAAACCAGATTACCTTCCAGCCGACGATTAACACCATCGAGGAATTCAAGGTTGACAATTCGACGTTCAGCGCCGAATATGGCCGCAACTCCGGGTCGATTGTCAATATCGCCACGCGCTCCGGCACTAACGTCTGGCATGGCGAAGCTTACGAGTTTCTGCGCAATAACGATCTGGACGCCCGCAACTTCAGTAATCCGACCCATGTGACCAGCGGTGGAGTCCTGGTGCCGAGCCCCCAAGCGCAGTTTGTCCGCAACCAGTTTGGCGGCGATGGCGGCGGCGCGATCAAGAAAGATAAACTGTTCGCCTATTTGAGTTATGAAGGGTTGCGCCAGCGCCAGGCGGTTCCGCTCAGCGCGACCGTTCTGACCGCGGCGCAAAGAACCCAGGCCGCCACCACCAGCGATCCCATAATCCAGAAATTGTTGCCTTTGATTCCGCTGGCCAACTCCGGTGCGTCTTCGTTTGTCGGATCGTCTTCAGCGCCGGTCAATATCGAACAGGGCACCGCCAACATCAGCTATCTGCTGAATCAAAACAATCGCATCAATTTCTACTACGCGATCCAGCGCGACGAGCGGAATGAGCCGCCCTCCACCGATGCCAATAGCTTTCCGGGCGAAGGCGACATGCGCAATGGGCATCGCCAGTTACTCACGATCAACGAAGTGTGGACCATCACTCCGACGCTGGTGAACGAATTCCGCGCCGGCGCCAACCGGATTCACATCGTTTTCGCCCCCGACAACACTGACTCCGCCGCCGCGTTTGGAATCAACAGTGGCGTTACCGCTCCCATCGGCTTGCCCCATATGACTGTCACAGGGGCGTTTACTTTCGGAGGCAACAACAATATGCCGCAAGGCCGCGGGGATAACGTAATAACGACCTCCGACTCCGTGAGTTGGGTTCACGGACACCACACCGTTAAGTTTGGCGGAGAATTCCGGCGGCAGAATTCGGACAACTTCGCTTATACACCCGGCACTTTTGGTTTCGCAAGCATCACCACGTTCCTGGCCGATCAGGCCAATAGCTTCACCGCGAACACCTCCAATGGTTCCAACCGCACCTATGGCAACTCGCTGGGCGCGTTCGTAACCGATTCCTGGAAGATCAGCTCCACGTTTACTCTCAGCCTGGGAGTTCGTTACGACTGGTATGGAACACCCACCGAAGCGCAGAATCGTTTCGTCGTCTACGATGCCGCCACCAATACGCTGCAGCACGTGGGGCAGGGCAGCGGGCCTGCCCTGGCGTACCAGCAAAACGCAAAGAATTTCCAGCCGCGGGTCGGTTTCGCCTGGGATCCCTTCAAGGCAGGTAAGACCGTAATTCGCAGCTCCTATGCCATCATGACCGATCAGCCGACCATCGGTCTGGTTACTGCTCTGGCCTCGAATCCACCGTATGCGTTTCCCATCAACTTTACGCCCACGGCGGCGAGACCCTTCGTTACTTTAGGCAACGCCTACAATTTCGCTTCCGGTTTCGTTTCCCCCGCGTCGGTTGCGCCCAATTACCATGACGCCTATGTGTCGGAATGGAATTTCAATATTCAGCAACAATTGGGCAACGATTACGGGTTCATGATTGGCTACTTCGGCAGTAAGGGCACCGATCTGAACGTACGGCGCAATTACGATCAGTTGATCAATGGCGTGCGGCCCATCACGTTGCTTTCGGCAAGCAGCCCTATTGATCCGGGTATGCCGCTTGGAACCATCCTGGTTTACGAAAGCGATACAAATTCCTCTTATAACGGCCTGTGGCTGACTGCTCAAAAGCGTTTTTCCAAAGGCCTTCAGTTCAATGCGGCGTACACGTTTTCGAAATCGATCGACTATATTTCGCAGAACCAGCAGGTGCCGCTGGTGATACAAGACAGTAACAACATCCGCGGCGATCGAGGACTCTCGGATTTCGACGCCCGCAACCGGATTGTGGTGAATGGGATTTACAATTTTCCGTTCAAAGGCAACCGGCTCAAAGAGTGGTTGGCGGATTGCAGCGATCGGCACCGCGCAAAGCGGCAACCCGCTCAACTTCCATGCCACCAGTGCGGCGCTGACAGGGTCGGCTCTGCTGCGTCCCAACGTCACCGGACCTGTGAATGTAGGGTACCTTCCGGCCAGTAACGGATCGGCGTCGTCCATCGGCTGGATTTCAAATCCGTCGGTGATTGTCAACCAAGGTACGGCTCCCGGCACGGTCTTGGCGTTTGGAAATCTGGGCCGGAACGCGATCATCGGTCCGGGGGTCGCTAATATCGACTTCAACCTTGCCAAGACGACAAAGATAACCGAGCGCTTCGATCTCGAAGTCCGGGCGGATGCCTCCGATCTGTTGAATCATCCAAACTTCTTCAACCCCGTCCTCACCGCTGGATCAGCAACCTTGGGCGTGATCACGGCTGGAACGCGCGCGCCAGCCGGAGATTTCGGTAGCTCGCGTCAGATCCAACTATCGATGAAACTGATTTTCTAATACTTCGTGACGCATCACGCGCCACTGTGGATCGCTTCTACAATACACGCCGTCACGGCTTTGGCGGTAGCGTCAAACCGGAGATTCCGGCGGCGGTGGCCGTTAATAGTTCATATCGAACCTTGGCAAACACAACTCACCTACTATCGGACGCGCCACTTCAATAAAGTTGCTAGGCCGGACCCGGAGTTCAAATTAGGTCTGATGAATAATTCCAGCACGGCAACGCCCTCAAGATTCACGTCGTAGTCTTCAACTTCGCGCGTCGATCCCTCTGGACTGAACGACCATTGCTGCCGGACGATGTCCCGGGTTGGGCCGCCCTGTGATGGCGCCCAACAGATCGTGAACTCCTGGGTGCGTTCGATCTCACGTTCTTCAAACTGAAGCTGTATTCGGTGTAATGCAGTGGGTTCATCAAAGATGAGCCGAAGTAGTTGCTCGCCATTTTGATCGGCGCGCCAGCCGCTGTTGTCATCCGATTGGAAAACCGCCTCAATGGGAAAATGAGGATCTTCGGAACTGGCCTCAACGGTCGCGATCTGGGCGAGATTGAGCCAAGTGTCGCTCCTTGGCGGAGGGCCACTTAGTCTCAATGTAGAGCCGATTATCCGCTTCCGCATACTTTCATTTTGGCAAGAATTCGCCGTCCGAGCACGGCTTCGGTCGAATACGTGCGCATTCCGGCTCTGTGGCTGTCCACACATTCCGATAATGTTCGTTGAGGTCCCTGGCATCGCTAGCCCTGCGGAAGATGTTGATTCCGTTTGAAGCCAGCCATTCAAAAATGGCGATCCGTGAGATCGGCGAGCTGATATGGGCCACCGAGCCGGCTCTCGTTCATCCGCTAAAGTATTGGCTCTCAAGGGCCGATCAAAGTGATGCGAGAGATCAGGTGGTGTTCAGGCCTACGCAACCTGCATTGCCGAATGCCTTGGGAGATTTGCCATGTCAGACGCGGAGCCCAACTCGACTAGCACCATGAGCCGAGACCTCGAAAGTGCGAAGAGCCAACCGTCGCCCGTCGCCGTCAGTGAAGAAAACCTAGCCGCGCTCTTGCGGGCAACGATAAGTTCCGCCGAACCTGAAGCGGAGCGTCTGGCGGAGGCTGCGCCCGCGGCCTCAGGAAGCAACGTGGACGAATCGAGTGCCGGAGTGCGCGGGCCCTCTGCTGATCGCACAGCGGCCGTCACGAATCCAAAAGACAACGTAGTAGAGTCCCGGTTAGCGTTGTTCGCCACTGTAAAGGAGAATCGCGCTGCAATTTCGCGACCCGAGCTTACGCCAGCGATGCCCTTGAAAGACCAGTCCCCGAGTGGGAACGCGAACACTGCCGTAGTTCCGGCCGAGCAGTTCGCGAACCTTATTGTGAGTCGTCCGCCCAAAGTCGCCCCGTATCCGGAGAGGTTGCCTGAAACCGTGCCACCTATGCCGGTACCAGTTGCATCGATTACTACCCCGTCGTCGACTGCAATTAGCCACGACCAGAGCCACAAAATCTCCCGCGCGCGCTTAGTGATTGGCCTCGTCATCGGCGCGGTGATTGCGACTGTTGGAGTTTCCACGTTCTTGGCACGAGCGCACCCGGCGAAAACTCCAGGCGTGCCGGTGTCAGCGCCCAAGGAAAACTTTCCTCTGCAAGTCCGGGTCGAAATTCTGGGGAAAGGCCTGATTGACGTTCGATGGAATCCACAGAGCGCCTCTATCGCCCAAGCGCGTGATGGACGCCTGGTGATTACGGAGCCTAATCAGAAACCACGGATTTTGGCGCTCGAAGGTGAGCAGTTGAAGACGGGGCATTTAACGTACCAGTCGGCGGCGGAGAGTATAGAGTTCGATCTCGAAATTGTTGATCGTTCTGGCGAAATCGTCAAGGAGTCTGTCCTGGCGCTGCAATCCCCGGCTACCTTCCCACCGCTGACGGGAACACCGCCGCAGACTCCACATGAGCAGACTGCAACGGCGAGGCCACAAGACATTCCGAATCACGAGGCCATAGTGGAGGTTCCACAAATCAGCCAGCCTCGCGTCCGAACATTCGTTCCGCCGGCCGCTCAACGAAACACCGCACAGCGTGCCATTGTTGATGCGCCCCCGACTTTGACAAACGGCCCGGTTATCCCGTCGGGGGTTGGGCTGCCAGCACTGCTACCGGCGATATTACCGCCGTCGACCAAGGGCGGGGCCGTGCAGCAACAGATTCGGGTGGAAAGTAACGTAGAGGCGGCCAACCTAATTAAGAAAGTACTCCCCGTTTACCCGCAGATTGCAAGGTCGGCCCGTATTCAGGGCGCGGTGCGGTTCACCGCCCATATCGGCAAGGATGGACGGATCTTGAACCTAAAGTTTACGAGCGGTCCACCGGTGCTGGTCGATTCAGCGACCACTGCGGTGAAGCAATGGATCTATCGACCCACGCTACTTGACGGTGAGCCGGTCGAAGTGATTACACAAATTGAAGTCAACTTCACTCTGAATTAGAATGCCCACTAGATCGTAGAAGTAGCGCCTCCGTACCGCCCGTAGCGGTTTGTGACGAGGACATTATTAGCGACTACGGCCTGCCGAATCTGTACAAGCACCGGGTGGACGTGGAGGACTGCCCCATCTTCTGGGATCGCAAAAAATAATGGTCTCAGTCATTCTCTTATTTGCCCTGAGCGGGCGTTGGCCAATGTGGTATCGGTGGCGAACTCGAGGAAGGCCGCCGACGCCAACCGCCAGCGGCCCTCCTCCATTCTTTAGAAGGTCAAGCGTGCCGTGAGCTGCATAGTGCGTGCCGTCGCCTGCGTAAGTTGGCCGAAATTGGCTGAGCCGGTGGTAGTGACCAGTCCATACAAATTGGTGTGATTCAGGGTGTTGAACGTGTCGGCTCGCAGCCGCAAGCGGAATCTTTCGGTTATCGAAAACGCCTTGGCGAGGCTGAAATCCACGTTCACCGAACCAGGACTGCGGACCGCGTCAAAGCTCAAATTGCCGGGAGTAATCTGTTCGCCGCTCGTCTTTGTCGCGAGCGTGGGAATCGATGAAGGCTCCGAGCCGAGTATTCAGGTATTGGTGTGCAGGGCCACTTTGGAAACCGCCCAAATAGGTGGGCACACCGCATCCGCATGCATTCGGCCGGTCGGTGCTGTTGGCGGAAAGATTATTGGTAATGTTGGCCGGCAACCCAGTCTGGCCGGTGAATACCCCGCTCACCGACCAGCCGCCCAACAGCAGGTTCGACACGCGGCCGGTCTTGCCGGTCCACTTTGTTATCGGCAGCTCATACATTGCGGTGGTCACCGACCGCAAGTTCACATCGTTGACCGCAGGACCCCACTCAGCGGTGCGGTTGTAAATATCCTGAGGGGCGCCTTGCAATAGCAGGTCGGCACTGCCCTCGCGGAATCCCTGGCCCATGTAAACGCGCTAGAGAAAGTTAAACCATTGGAGAGCGCCTTCCTGAGAGTGACCTGCAGGGATGCATATTTGCTTCGGCCGTACGGTCCCAATAAACCCTGCTTGCCGATGTTGGGAGCGGGGGCGATGCCGGTAACTCGATCCGGCAGGTTCACCGTCTCGGAGACAGCTTCGTTCAATCCCCGGTTGCCGTTGTAATCGGCTTCCAACGTCATCCGCCAGGGCAGAGCCTGCTGGATTCCGAACATCCATTGGAGACTATACGGATTCGGATAATGCAGATCTTCTGCGTCCTGCACCGGGATAAGGGTGGAAACAACACCCGATGTTTGCAGCGTTGTTCAGTTCCGTAAGGTAGTTATTCGCGTTAAACGGATAGTTCAGTCCGGATGCCGTGGTCTGCGACGTGTTCAAGGAATACGCGAACGGAATCGTGGGGCCGAGCATGTAGACTTCTTTGACGGTCGAGTAAAAGGTGGGCGCCATTGCCATCTTTGCAAAACCCGCGCGCAAAACGGTTTTCCCCTTCCCGGAAAGGTTGTAAGCCAAACCGATTCGAGGCTGGTACCCGCCGTGGTCCGGATTGAAGTATTTGTTTATGACCGGACCGAAACCGGGGCCGAATTGCGGATTAGCCGGATCGAGGTAGCGATTGTAGGCCCGATTCTTCACCTCGACCGGCACTGTGAAGTAGTCGTAGCGGATGCCGAGATTCAGAGTAAGGTTCTTGCGTCAACTTCACGTCGTCCTGTACATAGCCGCCATACTGATATCTGGTGTTCTTAAAGGCGGGTGAGCCATCAGGCAGAGTTCTTAATGTCGGATCTCCGTGCAACTGGATCTGGACCGCACTGGGCGTGTTCGCCAGGAACTGCCGCGAGATTGGGATAAGTCATCGTAGTGGGTGCATACTGAATCTGGTAAGCGATCGCGCGTTCAACGATGCCGCCGAATTGAATGCTTTGTATCCCATGGACATAGGAGACAGCTTCCTGGAAGGTAGTGAAGCTTCCCCAGTCCCATTCTTCCTTGGAGCCGGATGAACTCCAGCCAAAGTTAATGCTTCCGAAGTTTGGATCTGCCAGTAGCTTATCCAGCCGGTACATGTTGATCAGGTTATAGGCCACGCGCGTGTCCTCGGTCAAGCTTGCCGAAGTGTGCGTGTAAGCCACGCTGGTCTGGTCTCCGGCGTCCTCATAAGTTCGGGGATTGGCTTGGATGAGAGCGGGTGAGAACGCAAAGGGGTGAGAGGAAACGAAACGGACAGCAACGATGTTGTTGGAGTTGATATAGTAGTCGCCCCGGACCACGGCGTTGTGATCCCGTTGCGTGTTCGTCCCCGCGCCAAAGAAATTGGCGTTGGTGGCTGTGGCGGCTCCAGCATTCGTCGTAGGTTGCGCGACCGTGGGAAACAGCGCGAAGAGAGGCGCATATACGGCGGGCGCGATGCTGCGCAGATACGGAGTGGGAACAGAGCCGTTGATGGGCTTTGCGGTGGACAGGGACGCTTGCTCATAGGAGCCAAAAAAGAACAGCTTGTTCTTAAATATGGGTCCGCCTAATGCGACCCGCCCCAATCGTTAAACACGGTGTTCGGCCGGTACGTACAAAAATTGGTTCCGCGCGTCATAGACGCTGACCTCGTTTACCTCATGCACGCCTCCGTGAAACGCATTGGTGCCGCTCTTGGTGATGATATTGAGGCTGGCGGCCATGGCATTGCCGACGATGGCGGGAGGCGTGCCCTTGGCGACGCTCAATTCCTGAATCGCATCGTTGTTCACCGCGTTGATGAGTGCGACTCCCTGGTAGGGGTTGTAGCCCGGGAAATTCACGTTGTTGCCGGCATTGGTGCCATCCACCGTGAAGTTGTAACCGGCCGACGGGAGGCCGTTGACGGTTTCCCCGCTGCCAAAGGGAAGCGTGCTATTCAAGCTGAGTGTAACCGCTGGCTTTATAGTGCCCGCGGTATCCGCCAATCAGATTGGACCAGTCGAGATGGGCGACGGGCAGATCGTGCACTTGCGCGTCATTGAGCGTGGCGACCTGTTGCGCTTCGGTGGTGTCGAGCGCCGCCACGTTGGCGGAAACCTCGACGCTGGTCGGTTTGCTGCTGTACAGAGAGTTGTATCGGCAGATCGAGAACCGTGCCGGCTGTCAGATCGATGCCAGAGCGAGTCCCGGTTTCGAATCCCTTTTGCGCAACGACCAAGCGATAGTTGCCGACTGGGACGAAGTCGAAGGAGAATCGGCCGGAGGTGTCAGAGACGCCGGTCCGCGAAGCGCCGCGGGTCACATTTTCCAAAGTTAGAGCGGCGCCTGGTATGGCTGCGCCGGTTGCATCCGTTACAGTTCCTCTCACGGTAGCGGTAGTGAGCTGACCGTAAGCTGGCGACATCATGCAGACCGCTGCCAATGCGCACAACGAAAGTTGTCTCAGTGTTCTCATGTGACCCCTCCCCTTAATTAAGGACAATAAATGTCCAAAATCCCACCGGGTAACCTACTCCTGTCGATTTTGAAAGTCAAGGGGCTGTCTCAGGGCGGCGAATCTCGAAGTAGCTTCGAGATAGGTCGCCGCGCCGTCTGACGTAACCCACCCCTTGACACCGGTGCTGGCCCTTACGAACATCGTTATGGAGCAATCTGACTCGATGACCAAACGCTTGCTAGCATTGGCGGGATTCTGCCTGGCGATCATTGCCGCGAACTATCTGTACTTGCGCGCGGATGAGGTGCAGAACAGCAAGCCGGCGGCGCGGTCAAAGAGGAACGCCTTGCAGGTGCAATCCGTTAAGGCTGCACCGTCCGATACGTTGGCGGCGAAGGCCGTCATTAATAAGTACTGCGTCACTTGCCACAACGCAAAGCTGAAAACCGCGGGACTTCTGCTCGATACGCTTGACGTCCGGCATATGGGCGAGCACGCGGAAGTGTGGGAGAAAGTGGCGCGCAAATTTCGGACCGGGGAGATGCCGCCTCCTGGAATGCCGCGTCCGGATAAAGCTACCTATGTGGAAGTGAACGCGCAATTGGAGACGGCCCTTGACGCTGCTTCCGTTGCCAATCCTAACCCGGGGCGCGTCGCGGTTCATAGGTTGAATCGCGCGGAGTACACTGCTGCGATTCGCGACTTGCTGGGACTCGAGGTCGACGGGCGGGCGCTGCTCTCGGCTGACGATGCGGATCAAGAAGGCTTCGACAACGTGGCGAGTGTGCTCTCGGTTTCGCCGGTGCTACTTGAGAACTACTTGTCTGCGGCGCGTACGATCAGCCGCCTGGCGGTTGGCGATGCCACGCTTCATCCGGTCGTGGACACCTTCAAATATCCAAAGTTGCTTTTCCAGGATGAGCAGATGAGCGACGATCTGCCGTTTGGATCGCAAGGCGGCGCGCTGATTCGCTACCACTTCCCGCTGGACGCCGAGTACACCATCAAAGTTCAACTGCGACGGGAAGAATACGATTACATCGTTGGAATTGGCGAACCCCATCAGCTGGATATTCGACTGGATGGCGTCCGCATCAAGCGCTTCACGGTGGGGGGCGAAGCGAAGGGCTATACGAACCCCGAGAGTTTTGCCGGGAATACGCAGGGTGGACCTGAGTTCGAGGTCTACATGCACACGGCCGATGCGGGACTCGAAGTGCGCATCCCAGTTAAAGCCGGCGAGCACGAAGTTGGGATTTCGTTCGTCAGCCGGCGTTGGGAGCAGGAAGGCGTCCTGCAGCCGCCTGAGACCGGATTCGGCCGCACCACTAACGAGTATTATCACGGCAACCCTTCGGTGGAATTTGTTCTTATCGGCGGTCCTTACGGCGAGGGTGCGCCCGGTGACTCGCTGAGCCGTCGCAAGGTCTTTGTCTGTACCCCGAAGGACGCCGCTTCTGAACAGCCATGCGCGCGTAAGATTTTATCGACGCTAGCGACGCGCGCTTACCGGCGGCCGCTTTCGGAAGACGATGTTCAGACGCTGATGAGTTTTTACCGCGCGGGCCGGGCGGATCACAGTTTCGATTACGGGATCCAGCAAGGCATCGAACGTATGCTGGCGGCGCCCAGCTTCTTATTCCGCGTGGAGCGCGTGCCTGCCAACTTGCCGGCCGGTTCGATCTATCGTCTGAGCGATCTTGATCTGGCGTCGCGATTGTCGTTCTTTCTGTGGAGCAGCATACCCGACGACGATCTTCTCAATGCGGCCATTCGCGGAAAACTGAAAGATCCGAAAATTCTGGAGCAACAAGTGCGGCGGATGCTGCGCGATCCGCGGTCGCGGGCATTGGTCGACGAGTTCGCCAACCGCTGGCTGGAGTTGAGCAAGCTCCCTGGTGTGGTTCCGGACGACGATCTGTACAAGGAGTTCGACGAGAATCTGCGGGATGCCATGGCGAAGGAAACTGAGATCTTCATCGCCAGCCAAATGCAAGAGGACCGCAGCGTCGCGGATTTGTTGACCGCCGATTATACGTACGTGAATGAACGGCTGGCGCAACATTATGGGATTCCCAATATTTACGGGGACCGTTTTCGAAAGGTGACATTCACCGACGGCTTGCGCGGGGGGCTGCTTGGCCAGGCCAGCATACTGGCGGTGACATCCTATCCCAACCGGACTTCGGTCACGATCCGCGGCAGGTGGATGCTGGCGAATCTGCTGGGCTCTCCGCCGCCGCCTCCGCCGCCGGACGTGCCTGCGCTTAAAGACGCTGGAATGGACGGTGCGCCTCGGGCGCTGCGCGAACGCATGGAGATGCATCGCAAGAACGCAGTCTGCGCTTCCTGCCATCAGCGGATGGACCCGCTGGGGTTTGCTCTGGAGAATTTTGACGCGCTCGGGAAATGGCGCACGGAAAGTGACGGCGCTCCGATTGACGCTTCTGCGTCGTTGCCGGATGGGACTCGCTTCAACGGGGTCGCTGGATTGCGCGCGCTACTAGGGAGTCACAAAGACGATTTTGTCCGTACACTCACCGGGAAACTGATGGCGTATGCGGTGGGCCGCGGCGTCGAATACACGGATCTGCCCGCGATCCGAAAAGTTGCCCACGATGCGGCGCAGAACGATTACCGCTGGTCGTCGATCGTATTGGGGATCGTCAACAGCCCGTCGTTTAGCATGGGCATTGTGGGGAGCCCGCGTGAACAGCCAGCGAGTCTGGCCCAAACGCGCATCCCGGGGCAAGCGAAATGAGGAGGCTTCGAAAATGATCGTCTTTAAGAAAGCGATTCCGCGCCGTGCGGTCCTGCGCGGTATTGGCGCCACCTTGGCGCTCCCGCTGCTGGACAGCATGGTGCCGGCTTTCTCGGCCTTCGCGGCTACATCTGCCAAGGCGATCAATCGTTTCGGCGTCGTCTACGTGCCGAACGGCATGATCATGCAGAACTACCTGCCCACCATCGAAGGAGCCGCTTACGAGTTGACTCCGACGCTAAGTGCGCTCGCGCCATTTCGCGATCAGGTGCAAGTGCTGAGCGGGTTGAACTGCATTCCGACGCCGGGACGGCCGGGCGGTGCTCATGCGAAAGCTTCCACGCGATTTCTGACGGATATTTCGCCGCCTACCAGCGAGACTTGGCTCGACGCCGGCATTTCGATGGATCAGATCCTCGCCCAGGAGACCGGCAAGCATACGCAGTTGGCGTCGCTCGAATTGGCGATTGAATCGGGCGAGACGGCGGGTGCCTGCGATACCGGCTATGCGTGCCCCTATACCAACACCATCTCCTGGAAAAGTGCCAACACGCCGCTGCCAACGCAGAACAATCCGCGCATGATTTTCGAGCGCCTGTTCGGCGATAGCACCAGCACGGATCCCAAAGAACGGATGAGCCGGATGAGGCAGCAGCAGAGCGTGCTCGATTCCGTGACGCAGGAGGTCGCGCGCCTGGGGGGATCGCTCCCGCAGAGCGACCGGACTAAACTCACGGAGTACCTGGATGCCATCCGTGGGGTTGAACGGCGGATACAGATTGCCGAAGAACAGGGCAACCAGCAACTGCCGCTGATCGATCATCCGGTGGGAATCCCGGCCGATTGGGAAACGCACGTCAAGTTGATGTTCGATTTGCAGGTGCTGGCTTACCAAACGGATCTCACGCGGGTCATCACCATGATGCTGGGCCACGAGCACAGCGGCATGACCTATCCGCAGATCGGCGTGCCCGATGCGCACCATCCGATTTCGCATCATCAGCGGGAACCTGAAAAACTCGCCAAAGTGTCGAAGATCAATGCGTATCACGTGAAGATGTTTGCGTACCTGCTGGAGAAGTTGCGAGCGACGCCCGACGGCGACGGCACGCTGCTGGATCACATGACTTTGATCTACGGCGCCGGCATTGCCGATAGCAACAGCCACGCTCCGGTGAACATTCCCTTTGTTTTGGCCGGCGGCGGTGCGGGCAACCTCAAGGGCGGACGCCATACCCACTTCAAGGACATGCCGCTGGCCAATCTGCACCTGACGCTGCTGGATCAGTTGGGAGTGCGCATCGATAAGATCGGCGACAGTACGGGAAGGGTTGATCCGCGAACGCTTTGCTTGAGCTAAATTAAGATGCGATTCCATCTCACGAGCGCGGTTTGTATCGGCTGCCTGGGATCGATCCTTTCTTTCGCGGCCTCCAGCGACTTGCGGCTAATACAGGCAGTGAAAAGCCAGGACGCAGACGTCGGTGCGTGCATTGCTGAAGCAGCGCGTCGACGTCAATGCGGCGCAAGGCGACGGATCGACCGCACTGCATTGGGCCGCCGACCTGGACAATCTCGCGATTGCCGATGTGCTGATTCGCGCTGGGGCGCCGGTGAATGCCGCCAATGACCTCGGGGCGACGCCGCTGTATCTGGCTTGCCGGAACCGCAGCGCTCAGATGGTCGACCGGTTACTCGCCGCGGGAGCGAACGCGAATGCCAAGTTGCTCAAGGGTGAGACGGCGTTGATGACCTGCGCGCGCACCGGTGAGTCTAAGGCTGTGAAGGCGCTGCTTGTCCATGGCGCTGATGCGAAGGCCAAAGAACCGGAGCACGATCAAACGGCGCTGATGTGGGCGGCCGCGGAGAGCCATCCGGAAGCGGTCGGAATGCTCATCGAATTTGGCGCCGACGTGCGGGCGCGTTCCCGTATCTATTCTCAAACTGTGGTCGGGGAGCAAACGCAACGAGCGGGCAGGGAAGAGCTCAACTACAACGTGCAACGGGGAGGCATGACGCCGTTGCTATTCGCGGCGCGCAATGGCGATGCTGAATCCGCCAGAGCTCCTGCTGGCGGCGGGTGCGGATGCCAACGACTCGCTGCCGGATGGTACTAGCGCCTTGATACTCGCAGCCCATAGCGGGCAGGGAAATGTTGCGATCACGCTGCTCGAGAAGGGTGGGGACCCTAACGCGATGGGAGTCGGCTATGCCGCGATGCACGCCGCGGTTCTCAGAAGCGATCTGAATCTGGTGAAGGCGCTCCTGTCTCACGGTGCCGATCCTAATATAAAGATGACGAAGGGCACTCCGGTACGCCGCGACACGACGGATTACAATCTCTTGGCGCCCCTGATCGGCTCAACGCCCTATCTGCTGGCGGCAAGGTTTCTGGAGCCCGAGATCATGCGCGCTCTGGTAGTTGGCGGCGCGGATCCAAAAATCACCATGCCGAATGGCGCTACGCCTCTCATGCTCGCCGCGGGTATGGGTACAAGCTTTGAAGAGAGTCGACGCGGCATCAACGTAATCGATTTCGGGAAAGTCGAGCCGCAAAGCCAGGTTCTCGAAGCTGTGAAAACGGCGTTCGACTTAGGCGCAGACATTAACGCGTCCAGCCAGGCCGGCGATACCGCGCTGCATGCCGCGGCGGCTTGGGGACACGAAACAGTGGTCCAGTTTCTCGCGGATCACGGGGCCCAGATAAACGCGAAGAACAAAAGTGGTTTTACGCCTTTGACGGCGTTGTTGGCGCCTGCGAAGAGAAAGTACCAACTAGCGGGCGCTGCGGCCGGCGCAGGTGGCGGGGATTCAGCGACCGACGATCCTGCGCAGGCCGCACGCCTGCGAACGTCGGCCCTACTCCGCAAGCTAGGCGCGACTGAGTAAACGGCGCGCTCCCCACCAACTGAACGCTTTGCTTGTCTGCACCGGCGGTGATAGCTTTAGGCCCTGGAGGTTTGCGTATGCAATTTCAGAGACGGTTGGTTTTGTTTGTGTTGCACGCGACTGGATGCCTGGTGGAAAAGGGATGGGCTTAGTTCTCCAAAATTGACCCAACGTGCGTGACGATGAGATCCCTCTGCGGACTTCAGCGCGATGGGTCGATGCCGAAGAATTATTTTGGCAGCTTGGAAGCTAGTGGTTAGGCCAGCGGCAGTCGAACCTGGAAATTTGTGTGGCCTGGAATCGAGTCGACCGAAATATCTCCGCGATGCGCGCGAACAATTCGATACACGGTATCCAAGCCCATCCCTGTGCCATCCCCAACGCCTTTGGTGGTATAAAACGGTTCAAAAATATGCGGCTTCACCGCATCGGGAATGCCAGGCCCGTTGTCAATGACCTCGATAAGTACGTAATCGAGCTCCCTCGACGTCCGAATCAGTAACTCACCTTTGCCCCCCATGGCATCGATCGCATTATCGATCAGATTCGTCCAGACCTGGTTCAACTCGCTTCCATGCGCGAAAATGCGTGGAAGTTTAGGATCGAACTCGCGCTTCACATCCACTCCGTGCTTGAGCCGGAATTTGAGCATCGTAAGCGTACTTTCGATACCCTTGTGAACATCAACCTCCTGCTCCGGCGCCTGGTCCATGTAGGTGTATTCTTTGATCGCACGCACCAATTCAGAGATTCGCCCGGTGCTCGCTTCAATCTCCCGCGTGAGTCGTTCAGCACCAATCGAAGACACAATGCGTTCGAAAACCTGAGACAGAATCTCACCTCGAAACTTTGCTCCCAGTCTTTCCATGGCGGCGCCATCAATACCAGCCTCAACCAGACCTGAAGCCAGTCGTGCTTCATTGGGAATTTTGTGCGCCTTCAGCCACGAAGCCAATTCCTCCTCACGATCGCTCTGCTCGAGTGCGTCGAGCGGCGGAGCCGATGCCATCTGGTCGAGGAGTTTCTCTTCAATGGTTACGACCAAAGCGCGCTCGTCGAATGAAAGCGCCGCATCGTCGAGAGTCTTATTGACCCGCCGAAGCTCGCGCATGTAATCGCGAAGTCCTTCGGCGGCGCGGCCGGCCGCGGAAGCGGGATTATTTAGCTCGTGCGCCAAACCAGCCGACAGCTTACCGAGAGCGCTCAGTTTGTCGCGCTGCTGTTCGGCCCGGCTATACTCGCGAATCCGATCCGCCAGCACTCCAATGAGCCGCGGAAGAAGTTCCGGGATTTGCTGGAGCATTTCCGGAAAGCGCTCCTTCTTCAAGCGCAGGAGCCGGGCGTGCGTCGTGGCGCGCGCGGTGAGGGGGAATTGCGTCATGCGTGAGAATGGCAGCATGCCGGTCACCTGGCCTGCGCGTCCGATGAATCCAGGCGCGTCGGATCCGCCGGTCTCGCGCCGCCCCCGGATTTCGCCCTCAAGCACTACAAACAACGCATCCGCGGCATCGCCCTCGTGCAACAGTACGTCGCCAGGGTCCAGCACGATTTCTTCCGCGCTAGAGGCGAACCACTCTAACTGATCGTCGCGAAGATCTGAAAAAATCTCGAATCTGCCGCAGCACTCCGCTTGCCGATGTCATGATACGTTGCTCAAATATTGATGCACGAACTGGATGGCGACAGATCCTTCGCCAACTCCGGAAGCCACCCGTTTCACCGATCCGTATCGAACGTCGCCCACCGCGAAGATCCCCGGAATATTGGTCTCGAGTAAACTCGGATCACGCTCCAGAGGCCAGCCCTTCGGCCGTTTTCCGGAGCGCAGCAGATCGGGACCGGTCAGGATGAACCCCCGTTCGTTGCGCTCGATGATTCCGTCCAGCCAAGTCGTGCGCGGCTCCGCTCCGATGAACACGAACATCGAACTCGCGGGTACCCGGCTCATATCGCCGGTCTCATCGCAAACAATAGAAACGGACTCCAAACGATCGGCGCCATGCACTTCCGTTACGCGGCTATTGTATTCCACGTGGATGTTTGGCGCAGTCTCAATCTGCTCGATCAGATATTGAGACATGGTAGCTCCGAGCGATTGGCCGCGCACTAACATAACCACCCGGTTGGCGTAATTCGAAAAGAACATCGCGGCCTGGCCTGCCGAGTTCGCGCCGCCGACAATGTACACATCTTCGTCGCGGCACGAGATGGCTTCCGTCGCCGTACCGCCGTAGTAGACGCCCGAGCCCTGCAATCGATCCATGCCGGGAATGTCGAGCTTACGCCATTGGACGCCAGTTGCGAGGAGCATTGCGTGGCAGGAAAGCTCCGTACCGTCGTTCAGTTTCAAGTAACGATAAGGACCATCGATCCGTAGCGAAGTCGCTTCCTGCGGGGAGATGATTTCCACCCCGAACCGCCGCGCTTGCGCGACCGCTCTTCGCGTGAGATCTCCGCCCGTGAGGCCCGACGGAAACCCAAGATAGTTCTCGATGCGCGAGCTCTGGGCCGCTTGTCCTCCCGGCGCTTCACGCTCCACCATGATCGTTTTCAGGCCCTCCGAAGCCCCATAGACCGCCGCGGCAAGTCCCGCCGGGCCGCCGCCGACGATCGCTAAGTCATAAAATTCCAGTCCAGCACGGGTTCTCAATCCGAGTCTTTCCGCGAGTTCCTGCGTCCTCGGGTTCGGACATGCAGTTACCATCGGGGAACATGACGACCGGCAACTTGAGATCCTCCGGTGGAACGCTCTTAACCAGGCGATCGACTTCCTTGTCCCGATCGGCGGCGTCGGCATCGAGCCACTGATAGGGGACTTGGTTGCGCGCTAGAAAACTGCGAATCTCGTAAGATTTTGAAGACCATCGCGTACCCAGGACGCGTATCCCGCTGAAGGGCGGATGAAAACCGGCGTACCAGTCTTCGAGCAGATCATCCAGAACGGGATACAACTGCTGCTCCGGCGGGTCCCACGGCTTCAGCAAATAATGATGGAGCTGGACTTCGTTGATCGCTTTGATGGCCGCATCGGTATCGGCATAGGCCGTTAGAAGCGTACGCTTGGCGTCGGGATAAAGCTTGATTGCTTCCTGTAGCATTTCCACGCCGTTCATTTGCGGCATGCGATGATCGACTACCATGAGCGCGACGGCGTCATTCCGTTGCTGGAGGCGGTGCAGAAGATCCAACGCGGCTTTCCCGGATTCCGCGCGCAACACGCGGTACCGCTCCTCGTAATGCCTCTTCAAATCGCGCTCGATGGCGCGAAGAACATCTAGATCGTCGTCGACGGTCAGAATCACTGGCTTTTGCATATTGCGATTTACCGATGGCGCATTTTATTCGACCAGAGGGCAGGGAAGGGAGATCCCTTAACCGGATGAAACTCGCTTCTTCGAAGCTGAGCGATCCGTCGTGCGGCACCTCACGTTTATTCCGTAAACCGTGCCTTCGGCGCCACACGACCATTTTGTGTCGGAAGCGTAGCGTCCGATGGCCTCGGCCGGAATCCTGACTTCTCTTTCATTATGCCCTGAATAAGCTGCCGCGGATTGATCGGTAGTGTCCTACAAGTGCGTTGATCCTAAATCTTAGTATTGTTTGGTATTTTTGGATCGGGCTTGTTAAAAGGGTTCGCTGCATCCCGTTCTCGATCTCGTTTTGCTGAGCACTCGGGGCACATCGGCACGTCCCGGTCATAGAGTTCGGTTGCAGCCCCGCAATCAAGGCAGCTATTTACTGGCACTTCCGCTCTCATTCCACCGCGAGGAAAGAGGAGCGCCTGGCACTTGCGAATACGACGGGGCTCTAAGATCGAGGCACCCCCATTATGGCATGGGAGGCGGGCTCCGGAATTCAAGCGCTGACCGCTCCGCTTCAGATCGTCCGGCACGACCCCTGTTTTCAGAAAGTCGTCCAGGGCTGCGTGCGCCCTCATTAAATCCTTACGGGCCGTGGCTAGCTCGCGTGAGACGTTGTGGATATGCTGAGTGCCATCTGGATGCGGGAAGCCGCTGGGTATTTTGCCCATGACCTCCATAAAATTTTGGCTTGCCTTGTTCGCACGAGCGGTAGCCTCCGCGATGTTATCAACTAAGACACTTCGGATCGATTGGCCGCTTATGGATGGTCCCTTACGAGGTTTGTTCTCGCGCTCATTCGAGCATTTAATGCAGATCGGCACACCGTTACTGTAGAGTTCAGTTTCATCCCCACAATATGCGCAAGCGGCGACCATTTCACTTTTCCAGATCATCCAAAGTACCGCTGGCGTGAAGCGCTGTCAAATCAAAAATTATGAAGATTTTTACGAACCATTTGGCCTAAGGTCAGGACTGTATTAGGAGTTCGTTAATAGCCCAAATGCGGTCAGTGATTCCGGCTTGCATGGCAGGAGTGACGCGAAGGCTTTTGTGGACGCGGCAAAAGTTGTAATAGGCAAAGTGCAAGCAGAGCGCGGCCCACTTTTAGGACACTACCGATTGATCCACCTGCGTCAGCGAGAATTTCTGGTTTGGCGAGTGAGGGCTAGCTGGCCGCGAACAGGCGGCGTGAGGCGGCGTTGGTTCTTTCGATTAAACTCTGCAACTCGATCGTCGTCAGACGGCCCTGGTCGACTACTCTTTTCCCGTTAATGAAGCTGTAGTCCACCGAACCCAAATCGCACAACACCAGCGCCGCCACGATGTCCTGATGCGCGCCTGCGAATTGCGGGCGGTCCACGTCGATCGAGATAAAGTCGGCCGACATGCCGGGCGCCAAGTGGCCGATATCGTCGCGGCCCAATACACGCGCTCCACCTAACGTCGCCAGTTCCAAGGCCGCGCGGGCGCTTAGTACGGCGGGGTTTGACTCGCTGACCCTGGCGAGCAAAAGAGCGGCTCGCGCTTCGTGGAAAAGATTGCACCCGTCATTCGAGGCCGCGCCGTCCGCACCTAATCCCACAGCAACGCCTCGATCGAGAAACTTGCGCAAAGGTAACGCCCCGCTGCCTAGGCGCATGTTACTCGACGGACAGTGCGCCACGCCCGTGCCGCTTTCCGCGAAAATGTGAATTCCGGCGTCGTCCAGATGCACGCAATGCGCATGCCAGACATCGCTGCCCGTCCAGCCCAGGCGCTGCGCGTATTCTCCTGGGGTCAGCCCGAAGTGTTCCAGGCTATAACGGACGTCCAACTTGATTTTCGGCCAGATGGGTATGCAACCTGACTCCCGGATAGCTGCGCGCCAATGCGGCGGACTCCCGCATCAAATCGGCTGACACCGAAAAGGGCGAGCACGGCGCTAGCGTGATGCGGGTCATGGCGTGCCGCTGGTCGTCGTGATAGGTTTCGATCAAGCGCTGGCTGTCGCGCAGAATGTGGCGTTCGTCCTCGACCAGGGAGTCGGGCGGAAGGCCACCGTTGCTTTCGCCGACGCTCATGCTGCCCCGGCTGGCGTGAAAACGCATTCCCATTTCCTGAACGGCGCGGATTTCGTCATCCAGCGTGCAATCGTTGGGGAACAGATAAAGATGATCGCTGGACGTGGTGCATCCGGAAAGCATCAGCTCCGCGACAGCCATCTGAGCGCTGATGTAAACTGCTTCGGCGGTCAGGTGGGCCCAAATCGGATAGAGGGTCTTGAGCCAGCCGAACAATTCGCGGTCCTGCGCTCCCGGAACCGCGCGCGTGAGGTGCTGGTAGAAGTGATGATGCGTGTTGATCAGTCCTGGAAGCACGACGTGGCGTCCCTTGAGATCCAGAACCTCGTCGGCGGTGGCGGGCAGTGCGGACGTGGCTCCGATTTGCTCGATGACCGGACCACGCACGAAAATGGCGGCATCGCGCAGTTCGGTCCGTGCGCTATCCATCGTCACGAGCGTGTGGATGTTCTTGACCAGAAGAGTCCGCACCCGCTAGACCTTCTTTCCGGGTAGCAGTGCGTTCAGTAAGAGCGCGCACATTCCGCCGGTTGCGATGCCGGAAGACAAAGTGGCTTTTAGCAGAGGCGGCATTGCTTGCGTGATCTCCGGAACGAAGGTGACGCCCAAACCCAGCCCGAAGGAAATTGCGGCGATGGTGGATGCGCGGCGATCCATAGTGACTCCCGATAGGATTTTGATTCCCGAAACCGCGACTGTCCCAAACATGATGATGGTGGCGCCGCCCAGCACCGCCTCGGGCATGGCCTGTACCACGCCGCCGACTGCCGGAAACAAGCCCATAGCGACCAGAATGAATCCTACAAACATTCCGATGCGCCGGCTGCCCACTCCGGTGAGCTGAATCACGCCGTTATTTTGCGCAAAGGTGGTGCTGGGAAACGAATTGAACACTGCCGCCAACAGCGAACTGACACCGTCGGCGATGACGCCTCCGCGGAGCCGCTGAAAATAGACTGGGCCGGTGATCGGCTGGCCGGTCAAGATGGAGGTCGCGGTCAAATCGCCGATCGATTCGATGGCCGTGATCACGAACAGAAAACCGAAAGGGATCATGGCAGCGGGCTCGAAACCCAAGCCGAAGTGAAACGGGCGTGGGGCTGTGATCAAGGGCAATCCGCGTAACTGCGCGAAGTTGACGCGGCCGGCCGCGATCGCGACGACGTAACCGCCGGCTAAACCAGCGACCACCGAGATCATGCGTCAACCATTCGACTTTACTGCTGTTCAGCGCCACAATCAGCGCCACCACGATTGCCGCCCAGGTCAGATTCTGGAGCGAACCGAAGCTGCCGTTCGCTTTAGCGCCGAAGCCTCCGCCGAGGCTGGTGATGCCGACTTCGACCAACGTAAGGCCGATCAGAGTCACCACCACGCCGGTGACCAGCGGAGTGATCACCTTGGACGCGAAGCCAATAAAAGGACCGATGAGAATGGGAATGATCGCCGCCACCAGACACGTTCCGAAAACCACGCCGAGAGCGTTTTCAGGCGACCTGCCTCTCGCCATGACGGTCTGGGCCAATCCGATAACCGGCGCTAAAAAAACGAAACTCGTTCCTTGAATACTCAACAACCCGGAACCGACTGGCCCCATTCGGGTGCATTGCAGAAAGGTTCCGATCCCGGAGATCAGCAGCGCCATGCTTACCAGAAACGCCTCATCGGCGCTGGATAGTTTCAGCGCTTTCGAAATGAGCAGCGGCGGTGTGACGATGCCAACGAATACCGCCAGTACATGCTGCAGCGCAACGAACAACGATTGGCGGAACGGGGGAATATCGTCCAAGCCATAGATCAGGTCCGGGGCGGGCGCGGTGTTCTTAACGATCATGCCGTCCAAAAGCGGTAACTCACCGTCAAGGGAACGTCCGCGGTTCGCTTGGCTTTTTAAAAGTATCTCAGAAGCTTCAAGCGCGTGTCGCGGCCGGCGGGCTTTCTTGACCTCTCCATTAACCGTGGTTCAAACTGAATGCACTGCCCCAAAGCAGTCCCCGCGACTCCATGACAAGCGGCGCGGAGCTCGGCACCAGGCTGTTGCCGCGTCCTCAGAGGAGAGTGCCCATGTGCCATTTCGTCAAGATCGTTGCGCTGGCTATCGTGCTATGTGTACCAGCCGCCGCCCAGTGGAAGAACGTGACGAGCCAGTCCGGCGGTGGCGTGCGCCCAAAATGAATGGGCCGGTACCGAGAGCGGCCGATGGCAAACCAGACCTCACTGGGATCTGGTGGGTTCCTGACGGCAGCATCGAGGGAATCGACGCGCCGCCGAAATATTCCTTAAACCTTGCGGCCGACCTGGACCCTGCCGCCTTGGGAATGCTGCCTTGGGCGCAGGAGTTGATGAAGCAGCGGCAGGACAACATGCGGAAAGACATGCCTGCTTCGCATTGCCTCCCTTGGCCCGTGCCCGCGGTCGCGGCCGTGCCCGTTCCTTTCCAGATTTTGCAGACGCGCAGTTCGATCGTGATTCTGCACGAAGTGCAGACTATGTGGCGGCAGATCTACATGGACGGGCGTGTCCTTAGCGAAAAACCAAACCCGACGTGGCTCGGCTATTCCAAAGGCCACTGGGACGGCGACACTCTGGTGGTCGATACGAGGGGTTTCAATGACCGGTCCTGGCTGGATGGCGTGGGTCATCCCCACAGCGAGGATCTGCACGTCATCGAACGCTTCCGCCGGCTTGACTTCGGGCACATGGAGATTGAATTTACCATCGACGATCCGAAAACATATTCAAAGGCCTGGACCAACAAGATGCCTGCTGAGCTTATGCCGCCCGATACCCAGTTCTACGAAGACGTGTGCCAGGAGAATGAGAAAGATGCTGCACATTTAGTTGGTAAATAAGAGAGGCTAGCGACGCATCACGCCAACAGTTCGCGTAGTGCGGCATCGATAAAAGAATTGTCAACGGGATTGGCCCCGCGGCCGGCGGCGTGTCCCCAGATCGAAGGAATCGGACGCAATTCTGCATTTGGCATCTGTTCCACCTCAATCTGATTGTCTCGCACACGAAAATAGAGGTCGGTCTCAGAAGGCATGACGATCGCGCGGGCGCGGATGGCTCGCAGGGCGGTCGACAGATCGCCTTTATATCTTGGATTCGCGCTGATGTCGGCGTGTTGCCACGTCCACAGCATCGCGAGCAGATCGTTCGCGTCGCGCCGCCGGAAGCGGCCTTCCATGAATCGCACGACGTCTTCCAGGGAAGCCAGACCCATCTTCCGGTATTCCTGTTCCCGAAAGAAGTCCTGCGAAAAAGCCCAGCCGGCGTAGACCCGGCTGAAGGCGCGCAATCCCCTGACCGGCGGAGTGTCGTACCAACCATCCGCAAATGCGGCATCGGCCTGCAATGCAGCCTTGACCCCTTCCAGGAAGAGATAGTTATGAGGCGAAGTCCGTGCCGAGCCGCAAACTGGCGCGATCGCCTGCACCATATCGGGATACAAGGCACCCCAGTGAAACGCCTGTTGAGCGCCCATGGAAAAACCAACGACAAGTTTTATTTGCTGGATGCCCAGATGCTCGGTGATCAAGCGGTGCTGGCAGAAGACATTGTCGTAGAGAGTGACGTGCGGAAAGGCGGCGCGATCCAGCGGCGGAGGGGTGTTGCTGGGGGACGACGACAAGCCATTCCCCAACATATTAGGCACGACGATGAGGTAGCGCGCGGGATCCAGCGCGCGCCCCGCGCCGATCATTGCCTCGTTGTCGGTGTGATGACTTCCATAGAAGGTCGGCATCACGATAACATTGTCGCCCTGGGCGGCGAGTTGGCCGTAGGTCTTGTAAGCCAGCTTCGCTTGCCACAGGGTCAGTCCGGATTGGAGGACAACATCACCTAGCTCGAAAACTTCGTAGTCGGACATTTGCTCGGGTCTCTTTGGATTATACGCTCGACGTCATTTCCGGCCGCTGCTAGTCGAAGAGTGCCGGCGCAAACCCACGCCGCGCGTTTGCGAACCGCCGCGTTGCTCCACGGCTCCGTCCGCCGCGTGACTTCCACTTAACTCTTTGCTTGTCTGCACCGGCTGTGATAGCTTTAGGCCCTGGAGGTTTGCGAATGCAATATCAGCGGCGGTTGTTCCTGTTTGTGATACTCGCGACTGGCGTGCATGCTCAGTGGTTGAACTATCCGACTCCGGGAACGCCGCGCACGCACGACGGCAAACCCAACCTCTCCGCTCCCGCGCCGCGCATTGCGACGGCAAGCCGGATCTCTCCGGCGTCTGGATGCATGAAATCACCACCGTCGCGGAAGTGAAGCGCCTCTTCGGTAACCGCTTCGATGACGACATTGAACTCGGCTCCGCCGGGAATGGAAATCGGCACCCAACACAAGTACGCGTTCAACATTTTCGTCGACTTCAAGCCCGAAGATGTCGCCACTGCGACCTGAAGCCGCGGAACTCTCCGCAAGCAGCGGCCGCCCGTCAGTCCGGCGGCGCGTTTGCACCGACACGATTGGTATTCCCGCTCGCCGGTCTGCTCTCCGAACCGATCAAGATCGTGCAGGCGCCGCGGCTGACGATGATCCTGTACGAAGTCGACAACCTGCATCGCCAAATTTTCACCGACGGCCGCGACGCTTCCGAAGGAATTCGATTTGCCGGCATACCTTGGGCTACTCAGTCGGGCATTGGGAGCGCGACACCTTCGTCGTCGAGACCGCCGGCTTCAACGACAAAACCAGGTTCGATATGATGGGCCACCCGCATAGCGAAGCCCTGCACATCACCGAACGCTTCCGCCGCCGTGACTTCGGACACCTGGATGTCGAAATGACTTTTGACGATCCCCAGACGTACACCAAACCTTTCACCATCAAGATCCCCCACCGACCTTCTGGCCGACGCCGACATCTTTGAAATGTTCTGCAACGAAAACGAGAAGGACCGCGTTCACCTCGGCAAGTAGCGGACAAGCCTTCGTGCGTAAATGCCTGAGCCCGACGCTTTGCCTCGGCCGCGCGGGGTTGTATCATGGGCAGCTATGAGAATCATCGGCGTGTTGTGGCTGGCCGCAGCCGCGGTGTGCGCGGGACAGCCTGTTCTGAAGAATCCGTTCGCGAATGACCCCCGCGCGGCCGAAGAAGGCCGTATCGCTTTCCGTGGAAGTTGTGCCCTGTGCCACGGGATCCACGCTGAGGGAGGACGGGGCCCGGATCTTACGCTGGGAACGTACTCGGTGGGCGACACCGACGCGGACTTATTTAAGGTCATCTCTGGCGGCGCCGCCGGTACCGAGATGCCGGCCTTCGGCGCAAGCTTCGAGAGTGACGATCTTTGGCGGCTAGTGACGTATCTCCGGTCGCTGGCGGGCAAAGGCAAAGTTGCCGCGACCGGAAATCCGCAGGCAGGCAGCGACCTGTTTTGGAACAAAGGAAAATGCGGGCAATGCCACATGATCGGCGGCAAGGGAGGAAGGCTGGGACCGGACCTGACGTCGGTGGGCCGGAAGCGCAGCCTGGCGTATCTGAAGGAATCGATCCTCGATCCCAACGCCGACGTCACGCCGGGGTACAACACGCTCACGGTGGTTACCAAGGATGGCAAGACCATCGTCGGTGTCCAGCGCGGCTTCGACGATTTTTCGGCGCAACTTATGGACCCGGCTGAAAACTTCCGCTCCTTTGAGAGGAGCGACGTTACTTCGGTGAAGCGCGAAATTCGTTCGCTGATGCCGGCGAGCTATAAGAACTCATTCAGCGACAAAGAACTGAACGACCTGCTGGCATATCTGCAGAGTCTGCGCGGTTCGAGGGAGGACGGAAAATGAAACGCTGGCTAGTGATACTCGCGACCATGGGCGCGCTGGGCGCCGCCGATATTACGCAGGATAAGCTGCAGCAATCGCAGAGCGACGACGCCAACTGGCTGATGTATGGCAAGAATTATTCCGGGTGGCGCTATAGCGCCCTCCGCCAGATCAATACCGCCACCGTCAAAGATCTCACCCCGCAGTGGATTTTCCAGACGCGGAACGCTGGGAAAAGTCGAAAGCACTCCGCTGGTTTACGACGGAATGATGTATGCGACGGGTCCGACCAATCACGCTTACGGGTCTGGATCTGGCGACCGGGCGGCCGGTCTGGCATTACGCTAAGCCGCTGCCGCCGGGCGTGAGTATCTGTTGCGGCCAGGTGAATCGCGGCTTCGCGGCGCTCGGTAACAAGCTGTTCAAAGTGAATCTCGAATCCAAGCTGGTCGCGCTGGATTCCAAGACCGGGAATCTCCTGTGGGAAGCAGAAATCGACGACATCAAAAAAGGATATAGCGCCACCGTTGCGCCGCTGATCGTGAAAAATCTGGTGGTGGTCGGCATCGCCGGCGCGGAGTATGGCATCCGCGGCTTTATCGACGCCTACGACGCCGATACTGGCAAGCGCGTCTGGCGATTCTGGACGGTGCCCGAACCGGGCGAACCGGGCGGCGACAGTTGGGCCACGGGCGCGGATGCCTGGAAGCGCGGCGGCGGCTCGACGTGGGTTACGGGGACGTACGATCCCGAGTTGAACCTGATTTATTGGGGCACTGGAAATCCGGGGCCGGACTGGAATGGCGATGTCCGCCCCGGCGACAATCTCTACACCTGTAGCATCGTGGCGCTGGATGCCGACACCGGAAAGATAAAGTGGCATTTCCAGATGACTCCGCACGACCTGCATGACTGGGATTCGATCAGCGATCCGGTCCTGGTGGACATGATGGTGAAGGGGCAGAAAGTGAAGGCCGTGATTCAGGCGAATCGTAACGGCTTTTTCTACGCGCTGGATCGGGCTAGTGGGAAGATGATTGTGGCCAAGCCTTATACAAAAGTGACTTGGGCGGATGCGATCCGTCCCGACGGGAGGCCGAACCTGATTTCCGGACAGGAGCCAACCGAAGAAGGGAACAAGGCGTGCCCGGGCGCAGGCGGCGGGCATAACTGGCAAGCGAGCGCATACAGTCCGCAGACCAGTTGGTATTATTTCCCCACTACGGAAGGCTGCCAAACCTACTACAAGACAGCGCAAGAATATCGTGAAGGATTCCTCTATACGGGGAGCACGGGAACGCCGATCGCGCTCGATCCAACCACGGGAGCGGTGCAGGCCGTTGATCCGGCGACTGGCGAAACCAAATGGAAATTCGACATGGTGAGCCCACCTTCAAGCGGCCTGCTGGCGACTGGTGGCGGATTGATCTTCAGCGGCAACCGGGAAGGCTACTTCATGGCGCTGGATGCGCGAACCGGAAAGCCGCTGTGGAAGTTCCGCACCGGCGGAGTTGTGATTGCGCCTCCGATCACCTATCTGCTTAACGGGAAGCAATACATAGCGGTCGCGGCAGGCGATTCGTTGATCACGTTCGCGCTGCGGTGAGGTGAGGGCGATGGTCTTAGCGCGGAAGCGGTACGGCTTGCGCGTGGTCAAGAGCAACCGATGTAGGAGGTTTCCGGCTGAGTTCTTCCACGCCTTGAATCATGGCCGAAGGATTGTCAATTAGCAGCTTCTTGGCGGTGAGTTCGCCAAACTCGTGTTTGACTCGCCGCCACGCCGCATCGAGACGCGGAGGGCGATGGAACGCATCGTGTGCGTCGCTCGCGATCGCATGCACCATGCCCGAACCCAAAAGATTCCAGGCGTACCTTTGTTCGATGGGCCCAAAATGCCCGGAGAGGGAGCGGGCCGTCACCTGCAGCACGCAGCCCATGGAGATCCATGGCTGCAGCCGTTCGGGACAGCGCTGGAGAATTGGATTTCTTTCCGGGTGGCCGATGACAGGCACGATGCCCTTCGCGCGGAACTTGTCCAGAATATCCTCGGTTGCAGGAGGTATCACGACATCGGAGAACTCCACCAAGAGGTGGGTCTTTCCGTTGATGGCGTACTTGTGAGGATTGGCCAGAGCATCGCGGATGTTGCCGAGGCCGAAATGGAAAGCGCAGCCGGTGTGGATGCGGACAGAGCCATCCAAGCGCGTCTTAATCTCGTCGACGCGCTGCGCGATGATCGCGGGATCAAACGGATACTCAAAACTGGCGCGTGAGGCTGCGACGATATCCGCAGTTCCGTGCTCGACCGCCACTTTGAGCATGGCGATACTTTGATCGAGCCCGGCAGGTCCGTCGTCGACGCCCCAGAGGATGTGGGCACACGTGTCCACCAGCGCCTGTGGTGGAGCTTCCATCTCAGCGTCACCCGAGCCCTTTCGCATGCTTCCGGGTTTCCAGACAACACGTACCTTCATGATTACGCTAGCGATTATAGCGAATTGCGGAGGTGAGCGTCTGGAATTGAGTCGCTCGGTGCCGAGTCAAGGCAGCGTGTTAAAATGATTACTCAGCAAGCCTGTCGAGCGTTTTCCCCGGTCGTCTAATGGTAGGACAGCGGCCTTTGGAGCCGTGAATCGTGGTTCGAATCCATGCCGGGGAGCCACGAAATTTTGCATTGAAAACAAAGAGGTTATCCCGCCACAAGTTAGTAAGCTATTGATTTTATGGTTCGAATCCCCGATGGGGTGTACACAAAAAGCAAGCGATTCGGAATCTTGATTTATAATTTATCCATGCGTAGGGAAGAACTGGATCGTCGGAGTGCCGAGATGAAAGCACGCATGCTTGCTCAACCCTCCACTGTCACAAAGCGGAGGTCCACGACGAAAGCGACGCAGCATGACGAAAGCATCATCGTCAAATCCAATGACGGTGATAACATTAACTCTCTTAAGAAACGCATCGCACAGCTGGAGTCGGAGAACGAAAGCCTGCGTCAGCGGTTGATGAGCACGAGAATAGCCGAGCCATCCCGATCCTCAGGAGACTCTGTTCGGGAACAGCAGCACAACTTCTTCAAATACAGCAATGTTAGACGATACTAGCGGACAGTCTTGATACTCTGGATAAAAAGCTCGGATATTAGGTATACTATCCGTGGATTCTATCCATGGCTACTGTTGATCCAGGACTTTCCAAAGCACGCCAAGTGTTCCGCGAACACGGGGGCATGCTCCGCACAAGCAAAGCGATTCAGCTGGGCGTTCATCCACGCACCCTCTACGCTCTTCGGGACGCTGGCGAGATCGAACAACTTGGCCGCGGCCTCTACAGGCTCTCCGCAGCGCCGCCCCTCTCAAGCCCCGATCTGATTCCCATTGCGCTTCGCCTTCCTCGCGCCATCGTTTGCCTCATTTCAGCGCTGGCGTATCACCGGCTGACCACTCAGGTTCCGCATGCCGTCGACATCGCGCTGCCCAGCCATGCGCAAGTCCCGAAGGTCGACGGTATCCCTCTTCGGGTCTTTTGGTATCCCGAGCCTTCTTTCCGTGCCGGTGTTGAGGTCGTCGCGATCGACGGCATTTCGGTAAAGATCTACTCGCCAGAGAAAACTATCGCTGATTGTTTTAAATACCGTAACAAGATCGGGCTCGACCTTGCGATCGAAGCTCTACGGGCGTACCGGGAACGTAAATCAAAGCCGAACCGAGCGGCCCTCATAAAATTCGCGCAAATCAATCGCGTCCAAAAGATTATGCGCCCCTACCTTGAGGCTGTCCTGTGAGCGGACCTGACCTTGGCGCATCTGTGAGGCAACGCCTCCTCAATCAATCCCGCGCACAAAACCGACCGTTTCAAGAGCTGCTTCAGTATTTCGCGATGGAACGATTTCTGTATCGGCTTGCAAGATCCCCGTATGCAGATCAGTTCATTTTGAAAGGTGCCCTCTTACTAACTGCCTGGCGCGCACCCCTGTCCCGGCCAACTATGGACATTGATCTCGCTGGACGAACCAACAATCAGCTCGATCACATTAAGGAGATCGTCGGCGCAGTATGCGAAATCGCCGTGGAACCCGATGGGATCGAATTCAACCGAGATTCAATCGAGGTCAGTCGAATCAAAGAGGACGCTGACTACGAAGGTGTTCGAGTCCAATTCCACGCGACCCTGGCGAGAGCCCGGATTCCGATGCAACTCGACATTGGCTTTGGCGATGTCATTACTCCGGGACCGGCGGAGATTGAGTATCCGACCCTGCTCGATTTTCCTGCTCCCATGCTCCGGGCTTATCCAAGGGAGACTGTCGTGGCAGAGAAACTAGAAGCTCTCACAGCACTGGGATTGCTCAATAGCCGAATCAAAGACTACTACGATCTCGCGCTTCTGTCCCGCATGTATCCCTTCGAGGGCGAGCGTCTCGCCGAGGCGATCAGCGCGACATTCCGTCACCGAAAAACTACAATTGAGGCCGAACCCATCGGGCTCACGCGAGCGTACTGCGACGATCCTGCGCGAACTCTCCAGTGGCGCGCGTTCGTGCGCCGGAGCCGCTTTGGAGAAGGGGCTGGTGATTTGACGCATCTTGTCGACGAAGTCAGACTCTTCGCGCTTCCAATACTCTCCACCGTTGCGTCGGAGAACCCCTTCAAACATCGCTGGAAACCGGGCGGACCTTGGGAATGAGGCTACTTCATCCGCCAAATGGGTTTAGGGAAGCGGAACGGCGGATCTGGTTTCTGATAACCGTACCCATAGTAGCCCGCGTACGATGGAGCAGGTTCGGTTTTTCGGTCGATGATCGACGCTGGGCTTTCTTTCAGAGGATCTAGCCGATCGGCTTGTTGCTCTGCCCAGATGATCCAGTCGCCGAACGGGGAACCCGGCGCGACTATCTGACCGTTCTGAACCGCTGCGTCACGAGCGGCGGAAACAAAGGACCGGACCTGATCGGCGCGAAGCCATCGCGCGGTTGCATTTCGCAATGCGTTCACTCTCGACTGTTCGGCCTTGATTGATTTTTCAAGGTTAGTGCGTTCTTCTGCGATCCGTTGACGCTCACGTTCCTCGGCCGCTCGGCGTCGCTGCTCAGCCCTGTCAGCCAATGCCAGCCGCATAAAGCCCGCCACAACGCGGGAGAGTTGATCCTCCAGACGTTGAGTTTTCCCGTCTCTCCAATTTCGTACGTTATAGCCCCACTCCGTCCAGACTTCGATCGAGAGTCGGCCAGACGGCTCAAGCGTGACCGGTTTACCGCCATAGGTCAGCACCCTTTCAAGTAGACCTCCTTTAGCCGGGGCGGCGATCTCAACTCGGTCAACCTTCTCAGTCAGTCCGAACCTGATCACCTGGCCATAGATCTTAACGACAGTTTGTTCTTCTTGTTTCTCTTGTCGTCGTTTTTCAACGGCTACCGTAAAACCACGCTCTTCCATCGCCGTAATAAGGCCAGCCATGATTCGGTACGCGCGATCGAGGCTATCCTTCGACACTCGGATGTCAAGGCACTGTTCCCGAGTCCAAAGGATCGAGCTGTCCGAGACCTGAACATGTTTGAAGGCATCGCGCGCCTGGACAATCAGGGAGTGAGAAAGGTCACCTTGCTTCAGCAGCGACTCGCCGTCCATCCCCTCCAATTGCTCTATCTGGGCGATCTCATCAGCTGTCGCAAGATCGCTCAGTTTGGGTGGCTCTGGCCTTGGAGTCGGTTTTTGAAGAACGATCCTCTCCTTCAGAGGCGGAAGGGCAACTCGCTCAACTTTCTGGCCGGCTTCCTTTTGCGCCCAATAGCCTCGCCCAGGCAATGGTATCGACAACTTGCGGCAGGTCTTTGCGAGGCCAACATCCGAAATGCCGTACTTCTTCGCGAGCGTCTTCATCGGCGTTGTCCACACCTCTTCATACAAGCTCATCCCTATTCCAAAAACGATCATCAGTGCCCATGTTGGCGATTATCCACTGCACGGGGCTGTGGTTGTTCACAGAATCCTGTAACCAGCCACCGTCACCTACGAAGTCGTTTGGGAGAAGTGGCGATAAGCCTCATGCCAAGTGCGGACAAATGTTCACGCATTCGCGGCGCATCTAGAAGTTGTTCCAAGCTCTCCTCTGAACAGGCCTTATTGCGTGCGAGCAGTTTAACCAAATCAACGACGACTGCGGGTTCACATTTATAGAGTGCCTTGCGGACCGAATTAAGGTCCGTTTGATCCTCCGGTGCCCACAGCGCACCGTGCTCAACGAGAACTCGGACGCAATCGAAGGTCCCGCTCACGTCATATTTGGTGGAGAGCCGCTTGTTCAAGAAAGAATCATAGCTCCCAAACCCTAAATGCCAGATGCATCTGTCGAGTGCTGAAGACCCACCACTGCGTTTGTCGTTCGGCTTCGCACCAATCGACACCAGGTATTCCACGATCTCCTTCGAAGTCGCCAGCGCCGCACTCGAAAGCAGCTCCGATAAATCGTCGCTGCGCGGATCGGGCTTGAGTTTCTTCAGAACATCAAGATTTCCTTTCGAGCAAGCTTCC
The DNA here is from genome assembly GCA_963731375.1 of Bryobacterales bacterium. Taxonomy (GTDB): domain Bacteria; phylum Acidobacteriota; class Terriglobia; order Bryobacterales; family Bryobacteraceae; genus Palsa-187. Next base: position 20,941 of record CAVSUW010000008.1, on the reverse strand, counting down.
TTAAGAGCTGTCGTGTGGCACTCCGGATCGTCCGCCCAGCGGTCATCCATGTCAGGTCCACGTGATCGTGGATTCGCTCCAGCCCAGAGCAGCAGACTTACCCATTTCAAATCCCCCTCGTAGCAGAAATATCGGAGGGCACGATCAGCCTGCTCCTGGAGTGCTGGCGCAAGCTCGGAATGCGCCTTCTTATATTCGACATACGGGCGGAGCGCAGTTCGCACTTTCTCCCTGAATGCGATCGCGAACGGTGCGCCTGAGATGGCGTCAGCGTCGTGATTAAGGAAAAACTGGATCATCCGTGGTTCCCACGTTAGAAGCACATCGGATAGAGGGACCGACCGGATCTCTGCTCCGTACGAAACGAGTAGCTCCACCAGATCGAGTCGCTTTCGCTCAACTGCCTCCGCGAGTACCTTATTTTTAACTTCCACTCGCTCCTCGTTGCGGATCAGCAGTTCGACCATGCTGTGGAAGCCCATTTCCATGGCCACTTGGAGCAGCGTCTTTTTGATTTGCGGCGGCGTACGAACCGATTTGCCGTCCGCTATCCACTTTTCCAGATCGTAGAGCTTTCCGGCTCGACAAAGATCGAGCAGTACCTTGCCATCTTCTGGTGAGAGCGTTTCTGGCATTCAAACCAGAATCGTACATTTTGGAAACCCGTCGTAGTCAGGGGGGCTTAGCTTTGATTTCCATGAAATGGTGGAGGTCATTTCATTTCAGGCTGCGGCGACTTCCTCAGTCGGCTGGCGACCGACCGGATCAGCAGCCCTATCATCTATCTATGGAGGACGTCTGCTATGGCGTTTCGCGTCTTGATCATCGGCGGCACGGGGCAGGTCGGAGCCGCGGTGGTGCGGGCGCTGGTCGCCGAGCCGTCCTGCGCTGAAGTCGTGATGGTCAATCGCAAGGCGACTCCTCTGACCGCCAACTATCGTTTGCGGCAGGTGATCTTGGCTACGGCGGCAGCGGAGTTCCCAGCCGAAGTGTCCACGCTTGCGCGGAGCATGCTGGCGCCCGGTGACCCTGTCTACGGGGCCTCTTGTGTCGGCGTCGGGAAAGGCAGTAGGCAGTGGAGCGAGGAGGAATTGAAGGCCCTCGAACTTGGGGTCGTCGGTGGTTTTGCCCGTGGCTGCCATGACGGAGGCGTTGAGCGGTTTGCGCTGCTCTCGGCCGTGGGAAGCGCAGCAAACAGCAGGATTCGCTACGTGCGAGTCATGGGGCTAAAAGAAGAAACGGTGCAGGGCATTGGCTTCAAACGCCTGGCGATATTCCGCCCAGGCATCATCGGAGGCAATGCGCACACCCCCGGCTACGTCGCGTGGTTAGGACGACTCATCCCGGGACGGTTCGGAACGATCGAACAAGACGATATCGGACGTGCCTTTGCCGCAGAATTCATCAACATCTCAACCCACAACGGCGTGGTGTATCTCGAAAACGCGGCAATGAAGCAAAGTTCCAAATAGCCAGTAATCGGCGACGACCTTGCGATATACAGGACCAAGCTAAAAAAGAGCCGGTGAGGTGTCAGCAATGACCCGCTCCGAACATCGTAAAAGAGAACTAACGTCAGGCTGGACGAAGTGGCGTGCGTTGCGGTGAGAGACCGATGGGAAAGAACGCCAGTTGCTGAACCTGCTCGAAGAGGGCCCTGCCCGTGTTGCCTGGGCGGAAGCAAAAAGTTCTAAAAGCATCCACGAGGGGGAGCCACAAATCTTGATGCCATTCAATCGCGCTGTCATTCGGCGATTCATGAGAACCGAAGCACCCCAAACCCAGGCGTCGATGAGATGATTTGCGCGCCCTCGTCTCTGCGCTTTGCTGACAGAGGGCAGCAGACACGCCTCCGTCCGCTAATAAAATCGTGAAACGAATTATCAAGAATGCTCGCGGCGATCACGTCGAAATCTCCTTTCTCAAGCTCCTTCTTAAATCCTCGCGGACGTCATTTGCCGGGTTTCCAATCGCTCCCCGCTAACTTCAGTGCCACATAATCTGTGCGTGAGTACTCGGCGACGCCGTTGAAGAGTCTTGCGCAGCCTTGCTGCTGCTTCGGCTCCCGCCATCGGGGCCACCAGGAACACCCAAAGTCTACCCGTGTGTCCAGAGAGCAAAGCGGGCCCGAATTGGCGTGCGGGATTTAGGCTGCCGCCAGTTTGTGTGCCGAGCAGCGCAATGCCGAGCCCAACCAAAATCCCAACCAGCCAAGGCACGAAGGGAGCGAGCCGCGGGACAGACAGGAAGTATCCGACCGTGAAAACAATCACCGCCATGCCGGCGGCCTCGGCAAGAAACAGCGACGCCGATGACCAGCTGGGAGCAGGCTGAATGACGGCGTACAACACCGGCGGCTGCTCCACGAGTCTTCCCCAAATCGCCCGAGCGGCAACCACGCCGAATACTGAGCCGAGCAGTTGCGCACCGGCATAAGGGAGTATTCCGGCTGCAGGGAACACACCAAATCGCCACATCGCAAACGATATCGCAGGATTCGTGTGTCCGCCGCTGATCTTGCCGAGGGGACTTTTTATCAGCCCGGTCAGCAGAACCGCGACTCCCAGTCCGACGATCGGTAGTTCGACTTTGATCTGTGGGAATGCGCGTGAAATTGCGGAAGGACCCACGACAAAACTCACAATCGTCGTTACTCCGAAAAGCAGAATGGAGGTGAGAATCAGCTCAATCGCACTGTGCAGCGCCAGCTCAACAGATCGCGATGGTCCCGTGGCGGTCATACTCGACTCTCAGAATGCGAAGCAATCTCATGCAAGCTCCCAGAGGTCTTTCTCGCGTGGATGCTACGGATCAACGCGGGTTGACTATGCGTAGATGCGACAAACAACAGACCGCCCATGATCGCGAGATTTTTCAAAAAGTTAATGAGCTGTCCCACGAAGACTGGAGTACCCGCGACAGCAAGCCAAAATGCGTGCCCGACGAACGTCGCCGCTACCAGGAATGCGATTAGACCGAGGGCCGCCACTCTCGGGAATATGCCGAAAGCCAGCGCGAGCCCTCCGATGAGTTCAACGCTGCGGCCCACCAGCATCAGGAATGGAACCAGGTTGGACGGCGCACCACGCGCCGCCAGCTCACCGGCGGCCTCCGCTTGGTCAATGACACCGAGAGCGTTCAGCAGGAAGACCATCGAGATCATAACGCGGGCCATCAGAATTCCGTACCGAGAAAGTCGTTCCATCACAAAACCTCAAAATTTGTATCCGGCCCAAAAGGCCAGATAGTTAATGTTCCGCCCCGGGGATGCCTCTTTCAGGAACTGGCCGGCGTAGAAAACGCCGTAATCCGCCTGAAGGTAAGCGTGACGATCAATCTGCCAGCGAACTTCCACTCCGGGTCGATAGCCGACGAAGCGAGCTCCGCTGCCGTTCGCGGGGACGAGCAAAAATCCTGGTACCGCGTAAACTCCGTCGTTGAGGTTCTCCCTCCACTGGGCAACAAGATCCGTCGAAACCGACACGCCCCGTACAGGCTGGATCTGAAGCCGCGGGTGTACGTCAATGAAATTCTGCGGTCCGGGCCCCGTGTCGGCCAGCACTCCAAAATAGTTGCCGATCGGAAATAACGCATTGAACGTTCCGAGGCTGTTGTGGCGAGGGTCGTCACCACTTGAGATGTCACTCTTCACGCTCAGTCGCGGCTTGAACCGGAGATTTGGCAGGCTGTATCCGGTGTCTGATGCTAACGTCCACGCACGGATGTCGCTTGACCCAAAGGTACCGAATTGCCAGACGCCCTCGTAGTCGAGATCCCAGCCGCGTTCCTTGGTCTGGATGGGACGCCAAAGTCTCGCCCCGACACTGTGTCGAAGTTCTTGCCCCGTCCCCCGGTTATATGTCGCCACCTTTCGATCAAGGCCCGTGTAGTAGACGTCAATCGAAAGACGACCACTTCTGGGGCGACTTGCATAGATGCCCCAGAAACTAGTTCGATGATCCGGCAAGTTATTGAACAAGCCAGGTTTGTCCAAGTCCGGTCGAGCGGCGAAGGCGTCGACATTCCACGAGCCGATCCTGCTCATGACTTTGAAGCCGTCGAAACTTTGCCGGACGTTCGGTCCCTCGCGGACGGAGATGAGTCTGCCTGATCCGTAGTTCAGCTCCTGCCTGCCTACGCGAAGCGCGATCCAGGTTTTGCCCGCAGTAAGGCTGGATGTCCGGGCCTCGAAGAACGCGGCCTGGAAGTCGAGTTTCTTTTCGTCGATCGGCCTAGGTCCGCCGGCCCGGTAGAATTCCAGACCGCTTTTCAACTGCACGAACGCACGGTAATGTGGACCGAGATGCCAATCGCTGTGCAGCATGTATCGCTGGAGAAAAAACGCGTTCGTATATGGTTGCTTGCCCCAGTTATCGTTGCCGACTTGTTCGAAGACCTCCCTGACTTCGCCCCCGATCGTCAGATACCAATCGTCAGAGCCGAGACGTATGTACTTCAGCGGATCCCAGAAGTCGTCGTGGGGAAGGCTCTTGTCCCTAAGGAAACTCCAGTCCTCGTTTTCGCGCAGCAGATTGTACGTGGGGGCGGATTGCGCGTGCGCCGAAGACGCCGCCACGAACCATACAGCAAACCACCGAAGGGCGATTCGCATACATCTACTTCTGCGTATCGTGTATTTCGGCGATATAGCCGCCCGGGAACTGCACCATAGCCGCGTTCCGGTGATCCGCGGCATATGGCCCAGCGAGTATCACAGCTCCAGCCGTCTTGGCTTTCGCGAGCGTGCCGGTTAGATCTGAAACTTCGTAGCCGGTGAACTCACGTCCATAAGGAAACGGGAGCTTACCATCAGTAATGTGCACGGTCAGGAGGCCGAATTTCGATTGGATTCGAATCCGCTGGTATGTGTACGACGGCCGCCCAATCTCGATGCCGGGCGCATGGGGATCGTCGGAGATCACCTTACCGTGCGAGAAAGTGACGAAGCTACCCACGAACGCGGCGGCTCTGTCGGCCGAAATGTAGATGCGATTCTCCGGAATAGTCTGGAGTCCGGGATAAGAAGGTGGCGTTGTATGCCAGTACAGTTGCATGTTTACACCGCCAGGCCACTGAACGATCGCGTCCCGTCCGATCGGGTCGTCGAACGGACTGACCAGGACATCGGCGCCTGCCGCAAGTGCGGCTCGCGTCGCGCCGTCGAGGTCGGTCACAAGATATCCCGTCCGTTCGAGCCCAAACGGGTACGGGATCGGAGTCTTAAATCCGAACACCGATACCGAGCCGGCCGGAGTTAAAACCAGTTGCGACATGGTGCTGCTCGGAGTCGGTGTCACCGTGAAGACGCCTTGCTTTGTCGTTGTTCCGCCGAAAGTCGCAATCAGGCTCGCGACGAATCGGTCGAATTCTTCGGGTGCGACGTAGACGTGAGTTGTATCGTACTGCGGACTTACCGCGACGTCCTGACTAGCGGTCGCGGCGTAGACCAATCCGACCGCAATGACGAGGGGTGTGACGATTCTGGTGATGCGCATAGAGTCTCCTTTCTGGATCGCTAGAAAGCGGGACATTGCTAGAAAGCCCAACAGAGGCAGCCGAAACCGCCCGTGCTCGGACATTCCGAATGCTGATGACCGTGGGTTCGCCTCATGTGCGAGAAGGCATGGACTGGCGATGGTGCAGGCTTCGCATATCCGCCAAATTGGGCCACCGGAGACCAGTCCGGCAGAACCGGCGGCGGCGCCGGAGCCAGCGTATCGAACTCCTCAGCCGCATAAACTGGCTTACCGCCCACAATGGTCAGCACCGATTCGAGCTGCTTTATCTCCTCATCGGGAATCGAGAAATAATCCGCCGACAGCACGGCCAGGTCTGCGAGCTGTCCGGGAACGATCGACCCCTTGGCGCCGTCTTCGGTGGAAAACCAACTGCTGCCCTCAGTCCAGAGCCGCAGCGCCTCCTCCTCTCGATGCGATTCGCTTCGTCATACATCGACACACCGCCGACGGTCTTGCCTGTCACCAGCCAATAGAGTGAAACCCACGGATTGTAGCTCGCGACGCGCGTGGCATCGGTTCCAGCGCCGACCGGCAATGCCTGATCGCAGCATTTCGCGAATCGGCGGCGTTCGCTCGAGCGCCGTCCTGCCGTAGCGATCGCATGAAATACTCGCCCTGGTACGCCATGCGATGCTGGATCGCGATGCCGCCGCCCAGCGCCTTGATGCGTTCGAGGTTCCGGTCCGAAATCGTTTCGCATGGTCGAAGAACCAATGCAATCCCTTTAAACGGCACCTCGCGATTCACTTCCTCGTACACATTGAGAAACGCGGTGATGCTTTCGTCGTAAGTGGCGTGCAAACGGAACGGCCATTTGTTCGCTGCCAGGAGCGAAACAACTTCTTGCAGTTCTCCTCCAGCGAAGCTGGAAGATCTGGACGCGGTTCCAGAAAATCTTCGAAGTCCGCCGCGGAGAAAACCAGCATTTCGCCGGCGCCATTGCAGCGGAAGAAGCGTCGCCTTTCCCGGGCCGGTCATCTTGATCCAGCGCGCGAAATCTTCCTTCTCCTGTTGGGTTTCTGCGTGAAAAGATTGTAGGCGATGCGGAGCGTCATCTCGCCGCGTTTGTGCAGCTGTTCGATGATCGCGTAATCTTCGGGATAATTTTGAAACCCGCCGCCTGCGTCAATGACGCTGGTGAGACCGAGCCGATTCAGTTCGCGCATGAAATGACGCGTGGAATTCATTTGATGTTCCGGCGGCAGCTTTGGCCCCTTGGCCAGTGTGGCGTAGAGGATCGTCGCGTTCGGTCGGGCGATGAGAGCCCCGGTCGGATTGCCCTGGCGTCGCGCTGGATTTCGCCACCAGGCGGATTCGGCGTGTCCTTGGTGTAACCACACGCACGCAGTGCGCGCGTTCAACAACGCACGACAGTAAAGATGCAGGATAAACACCGGCGTGTCCGGCGCGGCGGCATTCATTTCTTCCAGCGTCGGCATTCGGCGCTCGGCGAATTGAAACTCGCTCCAGCCGCCCACCACTCGCACCCATTGTCCGGGCGGCGTGCGCTGCGCCTGTTCTCGCAGCATCCGCAGGCCGTCCGCCAGCGACGGCACGCCGTCCCAGCGCAGTTCCATATTGTAATTCAACCCGCCGCGAATGACGTGAAGATGCGAATCGTTCAAGCCGGGAATGGCGGTTCGCTTGTTTAGATTGATAAGCTGAGTTTGCTCGCCGCGGTATGCCATCATCTCGCGATCGGTTCCAACGGCGAGAAACTTGCCGTCACGGATGGCGACAGCCTCGACCATCGACCGCTGCCCGTTCTGCGTAGCAATTTTGCCGTTATAGGCAATGAGATCTGCAGTTTGGTTGCTCATGATTTTTACTCGTCCGCTAGAAGTCCTGCTTTATGGGCCGGATGACGATCTCGTTGACGTCCACCTCGGCTGGTTGCTCAATGGCGTAAGCGATCGCACGAGCGACTGAGTCGGCCGGAACCGCTATTTTGTAGAACTCGCGCAAATTCTTTCTGGTGTTTTCGTCCGAACTGCTTTCAGGAAGCTCGGTAGCAACCGCGCCAGGCGAGATTATGGTGCATCGAATGTTGTCGGCCTTGTGCTCCATGCGCAGGCCCTCAGTTATAGCGCGGACAGCGAATTTGGTTGCGCTGTATACGGTCCCTCCGGGGGCCCAGACCTTGAAGCCCCCGATAGAAGACATGTTGATGATGTGGCCCTGTTTTTGTTTTTGCATGATCGGCAGCACCGCAGCCACCCCGAACAGGAGGCCCCTGATGTTTACGTCGATCATGCGGTCCCATTCGTCGACCTTGAGCGCGGCCATTGGCGCTATAGGCATGATCCCGGCATCGTTAACGATCACGTCGATTCGGCCGTGCTCGTGGATTGCTCCCTGGACTAAAGCTTCCACCTCACTGCGCTTTGTAACATCGGTCTGAAAACCAAGAGCCGCGCCCCCCTTGGCGGTGATGTCCTTGACGAGCGCGTCGATGCGATCCCTTCGCCTCGCTCCGAGCACGACTTTCGCGCCGTTACCGGCGAGAAGGCGCGCAGTGCTTTCACCGATGCCGCTGCTGGCTCCGGTAATCACAACCACCTTGTCCGCAATATTTGGCGTTCTCATTCCTTCTTTCTCCTGCGAATTCGGATGGCTGTATATTGGCTACTTGTGAGCTAATGCAGGTTGCGGGACCTCATACGCCGGAACAACGGTCGGCTGCGCACCGTGGACCATGGTGTAGGCGTATTCCACACCAATGCCGTACGCACCAAGGTGAACTTCACCACGTCCATGACGGCGTCGTAAGTGTCGCGCTGCGCCCAGTCGCGCTGCCACTCGAGCATCGATCGAAAGCGCAGTGACCGGCTTTGCGCCGGCCTGGATAACGCGGCGCATCGCGTTGTCGTGCGCGAACTGGCTGACGTCTCCGCAGCAATCCTCGGCGACATAAATCTCGTAGCCATCGTGGATCATTTGAACGGTGGGCAGCGCGATGCAGGTTTCGGTCCACAAACCGGTGAGCACGACCTTCTTTCGTCCGGTTTTCTCGATCGCCGCGACGAAGTTGCTTGTCGTCCCACGAATTCATCGAGGAACGCTCGATGGGCTTCTGTTCCGGAAAGACCGCTTGAATTGCGGCCACAGATTCCCGCTAAAGCTCTTGGTCTCGACCGTGGTCAACACCACCGGCACGTCGAAGACGCGCGTTGCCTTCGCAAGGGCGACGGTGCTGTTGATGATTGACTGCCGGTCGAAGTTCGCGGTTCCGAACAGCATTTGGGGCTGATGGTCGATGAACGCGACGACACAGTTGTCCGGTGTCAGCAGTCCTTTTTCACTGCGCTTCGAGCGACCGTTATTTTGAGACATAAAGTTTCTTTTCTTTCCTTCTAAAGTGACTCTTCAAGACTGTCAATTAAACTGTCGTGCGTTTCGTGTGACGGGCCGAGTGATGTCCTTGCGGTATGTTCCATCGAACAGGAGCATCGCATCGGACGCTTTTGTTTGGCTGCGACAGCCGGGGATGTCACCGCGATATTTCGGCGTTAGCGCTGTGCCTTCGTCCACGCGCGGTTTCTCGTCGCTCTGTACATTTAAGCTCATCGTGAGCTTCCGATGCGGCGTCCGGCTCACGCTCCTGACAGTCTCAGGTTGTCGTTGCTCCCTTTACCGGAAGCCAACCGACTCTCATCTCGCATCCCGGCCGGCCACGCATGGGTTCTCGCTTCGCGACGGCAACCGGAAGAAGTCGGGACTTACCCGCTTCTTCTACAGCTGAATGAATCCCCGGCGCGCCGCGATCGCCATGGCATGCGTCCGATCGCTCGCGCCCAGCTTCTCCATGATGTGCTTGAGGTGAACCTTGACCGTTTCTTCGGAGATGAACAGCCTCTTCCCGATATCGCGATTCCGATTTCCACCGGCTGACGTGACGCAAGAACGTCGATCTCACGATTCGTGAGCGGTTCGCTCGCCGACATGCTCGGCCAGAGTGGGAAGCGATCTCCGGCGGAACGCGCTTTTTCCCGGCATGGACCTGGCGAATCGTCTCCACCATCTGCTCGGGGGGCATGCTCTTCAGCAGGTACCCTTGCGCTCCCGCTTGCAGAGCGCGCTGGATCTCGACATCGCCCGCGAACATCGTCAGCAGGACGATGCGAGCGTCGGGAAACTCCGCCCGGATCGCGAGCATCACGTCAATGCCGCTGAGATCCGGAAGCCGAAGGTCCATTAAGGTGACATCCGGTTTGAGCTCGCGATATTTCAGAATCCCTTCCTTGCCGGTGGAGGCCGATCGCCACCAGCTGCATGTCGGGTTGGTTGTTAATCAACGTCGCGATTCCCTCGCTCAGCAGAGGGTGATCGTCGATGCTCAATACGCGGATGGTGATCTGGGTTCATATCGTCGCGCCTGCATTCTGTGAGTCGAGAATACGTGTTCCGGCGACGACGTGACCATGCCCAACCCGGTCTGTTTTCCTTCGCCCGCCGCTGGCCGCGCCGGACTACCTGAAATCAGGGGAGGCAAGTACCACTATCGTGTTCAATCCAGGTGCACGATACCGCGGCGAATCGCGACCGCGACCGCCTCCGTGCGATCGTGAACCGACAGCTTGGCCAGGATGTTCTTTACATGGCCCTGGACCGTCTCGTCGCTGATCTTGAGATCCGCCGCAATCTCCTTGTTTCGCATACCCCTGCGCCACCAGGTGCAGAACTTCAATCTCGCGAGCTGTCAGAGCCGCCTGGAACATCCGGCTCGGTCAGCCGCTGGGCAACTTCAGGCAGGATCGGCCGGCCGCCCCCGGCGACCTCGCGGATCACTCCCACCATTTTCTCGGCGAGCGTATCCTTCAAAAGATAGGTGACCGCACCTGCCTCCAGCGCCCGATAGATGTCCTCGTCGCCCTGGTACGTGGACACCACAATGATCTTGGCGGACGGAAATTCCGCGCGGATCGTGCGAATCGCCTCGACGCCGCCCATCTCCGGCATTTTCAGATCCATCAGCATGACGTCCGGCTGATGCTGGCGATACTGCTCCAGGCCTTCCCTTCCCGTCGACGCCGACGCCACCACCGTCATATCCGGTTCCGGGTCGATCGTGGCCGTCAGGCCGGCGCGGATCATCGGATGATCGTCGACTATCAGAACTCGAATGGGCGTGTTTGGCAAGTGTGTTCCTCAAGGACCAGGACGACAGCGGAACGCGGACTTCGATTCGCGTGCCTTGTCCCACAGCGGTGGTGATCTTGCACGTACCGCGAATCTGCGCGGCGCGCTCCTGCATATTCTTCAATCCCCAATGACCGGACTTTCCGATATCCCTCCTCGAAATCGAATCCTCGTCCGTCATCGGAAATCGAGAGCGTCAACGAACCGGCGTCGTAATCCAGAGCGATGCGAATCTCGCTCGCCTGGGCATGCCGGCTGGCATTGTTGGCCGCTTCCTGAGCGATGCGCAACAATTCTTCTTCGACCTCGGGCGAACACGGGCGCGGCTGGCCGGAGACGGTGACGCTCGCAGCGCGCCGTGGTTGCCGGCCCGATTCGTTCGACGAGCTGGCGCAAAGCCCCCTCCAGCCCCTGACCTTCGAGCGAGGTCGAACGCAGATTCCAGACCTTGACCCGCGCCTCCCGGAAAGCGGAGTCCACCTGCTCCCGAACGCGGGCGATCATGGAGGGCGTCTTTTCCGGGGCCGTGACGGCTTGCTTCGAAATTCCGTCGAGTTGCAGCGACACTCCGGCCAGGCTTTGCAGCAGCGTGTCGTGAAGGTCGCGTGCGATGCGCGTCCGCTCCGCCAGGCGCTCCGTCGTAGAGCAGGTTGACTCTTGCCGTCACCTGCCGCAACCGCAGCCGGTACAGAAGCCACATCAACCCGGCGCCCGCTAACACGCAGAGCCCCTGGAACCAAATCGTCTGGTAATACGCCGGCACGATGCTGAAATTCAAAGCGGCGCCGGCCTCATTCCAGACACCGTCGTTATTGCGACGCCATCACGCGGAATCGGTACTTTCTCGGCGCGAGACCGCCGTAGTAGGCCTGCCGGCGGGTTCCCACATCCTGCCAATCCGTATCCTTGCCTTCGAGCTTGTACCGGAAGCGGACGCGTTCCGGATTCGTCAAACTGAGAGCCGTGTAGTCGATCTCGAGGTCGTTGTCGCCGTGCGATAGCTGCGATCCCGTCGGCCGCCGCGAGCTCCTTACCGTTGACCTTCACGGTTTCGATGTGCACCGGCGGCGGAAGTTTGTTGAAGGGAAGGTGGCGCGGATCGACGACGCTGACGCCGTCCGGAGTCGCGAACCACAGTTTTCCATCCGGGGACTTGGCGACGTGCGGGACTGTAGCCGCCGGCACTGGCATTGCTCCTTACTCCGTCCGAACTGTCGAAAACCGTGGCGTGCGTCCTGGTTCGCATCGCGTTTGTCGGATCGCGCGGCCCACGCGTCCAACTCGGAGCGCGCAATGCGCACCAGGCCGCAGGCCGTGTTCAGCCAGAACGATTGGGCGTCGTCTTCCATCGTCCAATGAACCGCATCGCAGGGCAATCCGTTCTTGCTGGTAAGCGTGGCAATGCGGCCGTTTTTCAACCGGCTGAGCCCGCCCTCGGTGGCGGCCCAGAGCGTGCCGTCCCGGTCGAGCCGAAGGTCGTTGACAGGGCCCTCGCCCAGCCCGTCGGCGGCGGAGTACGATGCGCGGACCTGGCCGTCGCGGAAATACGCGACGCCACCCTGAAAAAATCCGAGCCACAGGCCGCCCTGCTGGAGGATCAGCAACCAGACCACGCCGCTGAGTCCTTGCGATTCAGGCTGGCCCAGGGAATTTGTTCGACCTCACCCTCTGCAGAGACGTGATAAAGGCCCTGTCCTGGTTGGCGATCCACAGATTCCTCCTGGCTGTCCTCGACGATGGAACTGCGTATTCACGCCGGGAACGCCGCTGACGGAAGTGAACCGGTCATTCTCCAGGTAGCCGACTCCGCGCAGCGTCGCAACCCAAATTCGCCCGCGACGGTCCTGAAAGAGAGACTGCACCCCGCGCTCTGGCAATCCGGCGCCGGCGATCTCGCGCACGCCAGACGGGGTCGCTGTCGCTGCGCTCGCGGTAAACCGTAACTGGCCCGTGATTCCATCGGTTCAAGCCATCGAAAGTGCCGAGCCAAATGCTTCCATCCCTGGCCGCCAGAACGGACGTGACGTGCTCGTTCGACAGACCCTGGTTCGCGGAAAACGTGGCGACGGCAAAGTCGCGAAAGCGGTCGAGGCCGCTCGCGGTAGCTAACCCAAATATTGCCTTCACGATCCTCAAAGATACGCGTCAATGTCGTCGCCGGAGAGACCGTCAGACTGCGAAAACACATCCGTCCTTCCCTGGTGTACATGCACAAGGCCCCGGCCCGAAGTTCCGATCCACAGACTGCCCTCGCGATCGCGGAGCAGCCTCTCGGCGCTCGAACCGCTGGAGGGAACCGGGAAGCGGATACGCCTCTGTGGTTTCCCATCAACGAGTCGTCTGACTCCGCCAGCGCGTGGCGATCAGAAGCGCGCCGTCATTCGCCTTCAGCCAAACCTTGGATGCCGTTCGGAATGCCGGGCTAACGGATAGAATTTTGGAGGCCCAGGTTTCCATCGCCACAGACCGTTCAAGTCCTCCCGACCCAAAGATTGCCCTTGACGGTCCTCATACAAGACCAAGTCCGCCGTTCGGTCCAAACTCCTCCGTCTCCGTAGCACCTGGACGCTGTCATTCTGAATTGCGCAGAGTTTCCCGGCAGGGAAGCTCTATTGCCGGTAGCCCAAACCGAGCCTTCACGATCCTCGAGAACTGCGCACAACAGCCATTCCGGCAAGCTCCGGGTACTGAGTGAGCTTGCCGCCCTTCCAACTTGCAAGCCCTTTAACTGTGCCAATCCAAAGAGTTCCGTCGCGCGCGGCGAGCAGGCTCGAAATATAGCTGGAAGGCAGATGCTGACCTGGCGGCGGCTGCCAGGGGACGGTCCTGACGCCGTCGAAGCGAAGCAAGCCGAATTCCGTGCCCAGCCAGAGATAACCGTCGGGAGTCTGGGCGATGGAGGTGATTGCGCCTTTGGAAAAACCGTCGCGAATTTTCCACGACGTGTGCGCGTACTGGCTGACGTCCAGCGCCGGATTCAACGCGAACGCGCAAGGGCGACCCGCCAGCAGCATGCCGGCAGCACAGCGCCCAGGTGTCCCTGCGACGCGCATCTCTTCATCTTATATCTCGCCGTCTGCCCAGCGAGCGTCAATTAGCTCGCCAGCTGCGCAATCGTATCGCATTCTGACAAGCCCAGAGAGATCAGTAGTTCGCTGAAAAACTCGACTTTTTCGACGCGCCGGAGAGCGGGTCTCGATAGCTAGGCAGCCCAGAACGCCGGCAATCGATTCTGAGCGTCCTAGTCACCGGCAAATCAAAATACCCAGTATTGGTGCTTTTACGTAACCAGATCGAGGGATTGGTATCGGCACGCGCTAGTGATATATTCTGTCCATCTGTATCCCACGGAGGCAAGCTGTGCGTTCAGCTTGCATTCTCGTCGTCGCTCTTGCTTCCGGTCTGCGCGCCCAATCCACCAACGCGTCCCTCACGGGCCGCATCACCGATCCCTCCAAGGCCCTGATCGCCGACTGCCAAAATCGCCGCCATCAGCGCCGGCACAAATGTCCGTTACGAAACCACGACCAACGGCTCGGGCGAATACTACCTGGCGAATCTCCCGCCCAGCGCCTATCGCATCGAAATCGAAAAGACCGGCTTCAAGAAGCTGATCAAGCCGGACGTGATCCTGCACGTCCAGGATGCTCTCGAAATCGACTTCGAGATGACGCTCGGCGCCGCCTCGGAGACCGTCACGGTGGAAGCCGGCGCGCCTCTGGTGAATACCGAGTCGGGGACGGTCAGCACGGTGGTTGACCGCACCTTCGTCGAGAATCTTCCGCTCAATGGCCGGAGTTTCCAGACGTTGATCATGCTTACGCCGGGTGTGGTGGTGACCGCCACGGCTTTCGACGACCAGGGACAATTCAGCGTGAATGGACAGCGCGCGGATGCGAACTATTTCACCGTGGATGGGGTCAGCGCCAATTTCGGCGTCACCGGCTACATCGCGTGGTGCAGACCGCGAGCGGAGCGCTACCCGCGCTCAGCGCCTCGGGTGGAACCAACAGCCTGGTGTCGGTGGATGCCATGCAGGAGTTTCGCATTCAGACGTCTTCGTTCGCGCCGGAGTTCGGACGCACTCCCGGCGGACAGATCTCGATTGTGACGCGCTCCGGAACCAATGCTTTTCATGGCACGCTGTTCGAATATTTCAGGAACAGCGTGCTGGACGCCAGGGACTGGTTTGTGAACTTCAATGGTCTGGCGAAACCCGAGGAGCGGTCAGAATGACTTTGGCGGTGTGCTCGGCGGCCCGGTCCGCAAAGACAAGACGTTCTTCTTCTTCTCCTACGAGGGGCTGCGGGTGCGCCAGCCAGTCGACCCAGCAAACCGTCGTCCCGGACGCCGCGTCGCGGCAGCAGGCGCCGGCCGCGATGCGTCCCTACTTGAACGCCTTTCCGATTGCGAACGGCCCGCAGCTCGGGGCGGGTTGGCGCAATTCAACGCCGAGCTATTCGAATCCTTCCTCGCTGGACGCCACCAGCATCCGCGTGGATCACGTCATTAATTCGAAGCTCAACTTGTTTGGCCGCTATAACTACTCGCCGTCCGAGCTTGGACCAACGAGCGCCCCGTCTCTCGCGCGGCTCGGTCCTCAGCATGACGCAGTTCGCTTTCGTCCTCCGTACAAACCGGGACAGTCGGCCTCACGGAACTGATCACGCCGGGAATCAGCAACGAAGTGCGGGCGAACTACAGCAACCACAGAGTTGGCACTACGTTCGCTCTGGATAATTTCGGCGGAGCCGTGCCGCTTCCCGATTCCGTCTTGTTTCCCCTCGGGATACTCGTCCGCGAATGGCGTTTTCGCATTGTACATCGTCGGGCGCCGGACAATTCAATCAGGGCAACAGCGGGACGGAGCGAGCAACGCCAGATCAATCTGGTCGACAATCTATCGGTGACCAGGGCCGGCCACCAATTGAAGTTTGGCGTGGACTATCGCTGGCTCGCCCCTTTCAGCAGTCCGTTCTCCTACCGGCAATTTGTGCAATTCACCGGGATGACGGCTGCGCCCGGAGGAGCTCTTTCGGGAACGGCTGCGCTCGCCGCTACGTATAGCCTATCAAGGTGATGCGCTCCTATCGCAAAACTTCTCGCTGTACGGCCAGGACACCTGGAAAATCACACCGCGATTGACCGTGACTTATGGCTTGCGGTGGGACGTCAATCCGCCGCTGAAGGGCAAGAACGCGGCGAACGATCCCTTCACCGTGACGGGCCTGAATAATCCGGCGACGCTCGCCTTGGCGCCTCGCGGCACTCCGCTCTACCAGACAACCTATGGAAATGTGGCGCCCAGATTGGGACTCGCCTGGCAACTCGGTGGGAGACCGAATTGGGGCGCTGACCCTCCGCGCAGGCTTCGGGATCTTTTACGATCTTGGGCAAGGATCGCTCGGGAGGAGTCTCCAGCTACTTTCCATACAGCGCCACCAAGATCATTCAGCCCGCGCCGTGCCGTTTCCGTTAAGCCCTCAGGACGCGGCTCCTCCGGCCCTTACCGTCAATCCACCCGTTTCCACTATTCTCGTGGCCGATCCTCATTTGAAGCTTCCGCGGAGCTATCAGTGGAATGTCGCGCTGGAGCAGTCCATGGGAAGCAGCCAAAGTCTATCGCTAACCTACATCGGCGCGATTGGGCGCGACCTGCTTCGGGTAACCAATTTGTTCAACGTGAATCCGAATTTTCAGTCTGTCTCGCTAACCGACAATTCGGCGACATCGGACTACCATGCCCTGCAACTCAAGTTCCAGCGGCGTTTGTCGCGTGGGTTGCAGGCGTTGGCATCGTATACGCTTCTCCCACTCGATTGATAGTGCCTCGACCGATGCGTTTGCGAACTACCTCAACACGCCGGGCGCGTTCGCCAGTCCGAATGTGGACCGCGGGAATTCGGACTTCGACATCCGGCATTCCTTCACCGCCGGTGTGACTTACGATCTGCCCTCGCCGGGATCGCAGCAAGGTTGTCCGTGCGATCTTGGGCGGCTGGTCGCTGGACGGCTTTCGTTTTGGCCAGATCGGCTCCGCCCGTTGACGTTGTTGGGCGCACTTTCCTTGGCCGCGGGCACTGCCCTCTATCCCCGCCCGAACGTAAATCCGGGAGTGCCTCTTGAACTCTACGGGGCGGGATATCCCGGCGGCAAAATTTTCAATAAGGCGGCTTTTACGGCGGCGCCCGCCGGGCAGCAGGGCAATTTCGGACGCAATGTGCTGCGCGGTTTCGACGCTACGCAAGCGGATATCGGGGTGCAGCGGCAATTTCGCGTCACCGAGAAGGTGGGGCTTCGTTTCCGAGCCGAGTTCTTCAACATCTTGAACCACCCGAACTTCGGCAATCCCACCAACAACCTGACCAGCCCCCTGTTCGGCCGCTCGACGCAAACGCTGGCGAACAGTCTGGGGTCCGGCGGCGCGAATGGCGGTTTCAACCCTCTCTACCAGATCGGCGGACCGCGCTCGATCCAGTTGGCGCTGAAGCTTCAATTCTGAGTCCGGACCCCCCGAAACCGGGGGTGTCGCGGCATCTGTTTTCGGGCATGTCCAAATCGATCAGGATCTTGCGAATATCGGAGCAGGTGCAGCAGCGCAAGATTCGGATCCTGGCCGTGGATCACAATCCACTCCTCCGCGAAGGTCTTTCGCTTTTGATTCAGATGCAGCCCGACATGGAACTCGTGGGCGTGGTCGCGTCCGCTGAAGAAGCCGTTCAGCATTCATCCAACACCGGCCCGACGTGACGCTGATGGATCTGGATCTTCCGTCCGGGGCGGGAATCACGGCCATTCAGGAGATCCTCAAGATCGACCCGGCCGCCTGCGTTCTCGGACTATTCACCTACGAGTGGGACGAATCCTGCGCGCAGGCCCTGCGGGCCGGCGCCCGGAGTTGCATCACCAAAGACCGGCTGAATGAGGATCTCGTCTCGCTGGTGCGGGATTGCGCCCGGCGTTAAGGTTACGGGCGAATAACCCGAAGGAGGTACGTGCATCTCGCCGAGCTGCATGTATTCCCAAGATCCGATCAGCGCATGGTAACCCCGCGTTGCCTTCGATTAGGGAGTCCAGCCGGGGGACACCCTCCTGACGAACCTTAACGACGACGCCGAGAGAATCGCGCGGGGATTTTGATTCAAGCAAATAGGATACCGATCCCATCCCATCCCGCCCGCGCCGAGGGGCACGAGGATTTCGTACGGCCCGAGTTTGTCGCCCGAAGATAGCGGCATACGATTGATTTAACTAAGCCTAATCGATCAAGAATTAGATAGGGAATGTATTACGGCGCATCCGGAATGTATGGTCCGCCGCCTGGATGCAAGCGAAAAATGAGAGGGACAGGGTTGGTTTGCGCAAATGTATACGGCCTTTAGTGGAGTGAAAAGTACTCCGGGCCAGGATGGAATGCGCTACGCTCTCTTCCCATTTAGTTATGCAGTCTTGGAAGACTGCTTCCGAGTCCGGGTTTTGAGAGCGCCGGTTTGACCGTTGTGCCATCTCATTGTTCACCAGCAAACCTGGCAAGAAATCATAACTCCTTAGTTGAAGTCGAGCTCAAGCAGCGGCCGCTAGGGGAGCCCGATAGGCTTCCCCAGTAGCCAGTACCGCCCAAGCCATGCGCGCCAACTTATTGGCTAACGCCACGCCAGCCACGTTGCGGTGGGTACGTGCTGTTAGCTTTTCCAGCCATGCTCTCAGGCCGGGAGTCTGCTTGGCCTTCTGCTGCAACACGGCCCGCGCACATTGCACGAACAGTTTTCGTAAATATCGGTTCCCCCGTTTGCTGATGCCGAGCAATTTTTGTTTGCCGCCTGTGGAGTGCTCTCGAGGAACTACTCCCATCCAGGCCGCGAACTCTCGCCCTTTGCGAAACGCCGCTCCGTTGCCGATCGCCGCGATCACTGCGGTCGCCGTAACCGGTCCGAGGCCCGGGATCTTTACCAGCCGTCGGCAGGCCTCGTTCTCAAGCGCGGTTCGTTCGATCAGCGCATCGGCCTCCTCTAAGCGTTTGGCCATCTGGTCAAGCTCCAACTTCAGTTGCGCCAGCAGCAAGCGTAATGCTCCCGACAGTTTCGCATCCGCGTCCTCCAAAATCCCCGGTAACGCAGCTTCTATATAGCGCCGGCCCTTGCGCACGGTGATCCCGCGTTCGAGCAGCAAGCTACGAATCTGGT
The DNA here is from genome assembly GCA_963731375.1 of Bryobacterales bacterium. Taxonomy (GTDB): domain Bacteria; phylum Acidobacteriota; class Terriglobia; order Bryobacterales; family Bryobacteraceae; genus Palsa-187. Next base: position 2,100 of record CAVSUW010000008.1, on the reverse strand, counting down.
TGATCACCGCCGTGCGACGCGACACCCACCGTTCGCGCACTCGATGCAGGGACTGCAGATCCAGTTGGTCGTCGCTCTTGATCGGCACGAATCGCATCGTCGGCCGGCCCACAGCTTCCGCTATCGCCTCTGCATCAATGTAGTCACTCTTGTTGGTCTTCACGTATGGCTTCACGTACTGGGCAGGGATCAGACGCACCTCGTGTCCCTGTTCTTCGAGCGCACGGCCTAGAAAATGCGAGCCTCCGCAGGCTTCCATGCCAATCAAATGAACCTTCCGGTTCGCGGTGAAACGGAGCAGCTGCGCTCGCGATAACTGTTTGCGTACGACTACTTCGCCGCGTTCGTTCAGACCTACTATATGAAACTTCGTCTTACCTAAATCAATGCCGATCGTGTGGATCTTCATGGAATGCCTCCTTCGTTCATCTTCTACACCCTGCTGCTCAGGTGTGAAGGCGGCGGACCATCCCATTAGCCATTTTTTTAAATTCGCGTTTGGCGTGGAGTCGAAGTGCTGCAAAAAAGAGAATGTCCCTTCTTCACCGACTACTGCGCTCAACTGACCCTTGATGTACCAAATCACGCGAGTACCCGCCCAGCGATTCAGGTGGGAGCGCCCCTTTTTTCCCGCCGCTTTTCCGATAGTCGATCCACTGCTCCAGCGCATCGATCTGTGCGCCAATCAGATTGTCATACTCCATTCCGCCGTGGCCCATCCCGGGAATGTAGTAAATCGCGAGGACTTTCTCCGCGTTCTTCTGGCCGAGACGCTGGTCCACCAACGCAGCGTAACCCTCGGACTCGCCAGGAGACACGATGGGGTCGGCGCTTCCATGCATGATGACGATGGGGCGCTTCAGGTTGCCTGACAGGTCAAGTTTGCGGAGTTCCTTCTGCACATGGTTCGGGCTCTTCGTCGGTTCCCAAAGCTTCAAGTCGTCGTCCGTCAAAGAGCCGGTATGGGGATGAAAGGTTTCATCGAAACGCGGCATCGAGTCGCGGAGATACCCGAGCAAGTGCGTAGTACTGGCTCTTCCATTGCACCTCCGAACCCTTCCAGCGGCCTACATTGAACTTGAAACCGTTCTGCAGCGTTGCCGGAATGTCGTAGATGTTTTGGAGTGCTTTGAGTTGCTCGGATGTCAGCGGAGGCGTGAGCGGAGTCCGGCATTGGGTCCCAGAGCGGATCAGCCATCCGCTTCTGGATGATGTCGTCGATGCGCGAGGCGATGACATCGTAGTTGCGCAGCACCGTGGCGATCGAGCCCCACTGACTCACCTGGGAGTTGAATCCGTAACCGGCGATGCCGCCGTCATAGAGGTCGGGATAACTCTCGACCATCCATTTGGTGTGATGACCGCCGTTCGAACCGCCCATCATGAGCGTGCGGGAGGCGCCTCTCCGGTAATGGGCCATCAGAACCTGTTTCGCGTAGAGAGTGAGCTCTCGGATACGCTGGCGCGATTCGTAGTAGCTATCTTGTGGCCTGTGGGCAATCGTGAGGCGATTCCAACCCTCATCGCTGGCGGCGAAGGCGTAGCCCTTCTGGAGCGCTGTAGTCTTGAAGGATCCGGTGGTGAGTTCCGTTCCCGAAAATCCCCGCGAGAAGATGGCAAGTTTTCCATTCCAGTTATCGGGCAGCGCTACTTGGAATTTCGCGTCGTCGGGGATGACTCCGTGGAGTACCGATGGGGCACTGGCGTTGCCACGTGTTCATCGGTGTCGATAGTCGCCGGGATCGCGGCAGCGGAGACGGTAGCCCACAGCATCAACAGCAGAGAGGACACAACCGCAATACGGCGGAGGGAAGTAGTGGCTTGCATGAGCTTTCCTGGTGTAAATGATGCTAACATCCTTCCCTGTTCGAATAACGCCCGAGTGAAATGCCGCAAGCTCTGCCGGCACGCGCAACTCTGTGACCATTAGCGCGGTAATCCCACTTTGCCGGATAGCTGGCGAGAACAGGGATTTATCAACAGGAATCGGCCGTTGGGGCGCTTCATCGGGTCCTTAACGACTATTCGGCCGCGACGCCAAGTGGGAATGTGGGCCTCTCAACGCTTAGGCAGTTGTCGGTTACTGGCTGAACTTCAGCA
>CAVSUW010000007.1:0-424056 GCA_963731375.1 Bryobacterales bacterium | reverse complement strand
GAAGTGATTCGTGTGGCTAATGATAACAAGAAGAGTCATCTGAGCAATACGCTGAACGAGTACACCACAAAAAAAAAAAAAAAAACAAAAACAACAACGTATTGCTGGGTTATTTGATGGCGCGATGACGATTCGTCGACTGTACTTTGAGACGCCTGGCAGATTCTATACGGCGGGCGCTGTTCGCGCCGCCATGGGGCTGGTGCTGATCCTGGCTGCGTTGAGCTCTCGCTGGCCCTGGACTCTGCGCGTCTTCGGTGCCGCGATGTGCCTGCAAGCAGTTGTTGCGACGGTCCTCGGAATTGAACGCGCGCGCGCCGTCATGGAATGGGAGGGGATGCAGGGGAGCGCTCTCCTGCGCGCCGGGGCCGCGGTGGCCTTAGCCAGCGGAGCCTTCATCGCGTTTGCGGTTACAAAGAGGCCGTCAGACGCAGCTCACTAGTCTTATTTCGATTGCAGGTAGTCGAGGACGGCGTCGATATCCGACGAGGTTAACTTTTTTGCGAACGACGGCATGAGCTTGCCGCCCACGCGAATTTTTCCGGCGATCAGGGTGCGCTCCGGTTTGGCGTTGCTCTGCGGCATTTTTTCGCGCTGGAACAGATGATAGAAGCTCGGCCCCAGTTTGCCAGAACTCCCGGCTTCGACCGCGTGACAAACAACGCAGTTCTCACGATAGATCGCCTGTCCTATTTTCAAGCGGTTCTTTTCCCACGGAACGGGCCGAAGAACGACCGGCGCGGCGGGTTTGTCGAGGCTCGGCGCGCTGCCAGCCGAGCTAGCCTTCTTCCTAGAACCATCGTCCTTCTTGCCGAAATTCGCAGTGAGATAATCCAGGATTTCGGCGAACTGCGCCTCAGTACCGTCGGCGCCATTGCTCTTCATGTTCGCGATCACCTCCACCCAACCGCTGCGCGTGTTGCGCAGGTTAGTGGTGGTTTCGGCATCGTGACAAGAAGTGCAAATCGTCTTGAAAGTCTCGCGCCCTTTGCCGGCGGGGAGATCCTGTGCGTTTAGCACGGGCGCCAAAATCACAATGGCGATGGCTGGAAAAAATCTCACGCCACCTCCTTGCGCGCAATGTCGGTGGCGCCCGCAGTGTCAAGAATCTGCCGTACACGAGTTACGTGAGGGTCAAAGCAGCGGACGCGCAGGCACATGACGCCCGGCAGCACAGTCGGCACGGGAATGTTTTTGTCGCGCTTGCGCAGCAGGCCGCTTTCCCACAGAAACCAGCCGAAGGTAGCCAGCACCGATCCCAGCATGGTCGTCTCATAAGTAATGACGCCGGTGCCCCAGAACGAGAAAATCGGCATTCCACCAGTGGGTAGCGGGTAATTGTGCTGCGCCGCGTAAAGGCCGGCGGTTGCCAATCCTCCGCTTGCGATCGCACCCAATACCGCTACTAGCGACATGCGGCTCGGCCGGTCCAAAATTCCGCGGTGAAACTCGACTGGTTCTTCCGAAAACACGTCCATGTCGTCGGCGTCGATACCGGCCGCTTTCAAGGCCAGAATCGCGGCTTCGAGCTTGGGCTGCTCCCGGAAATCCGCCATCAAATACACGCCTAGTCTTCCTCCACCGGGTGCGCTTTGAACTCCCACACCGCGATAATCGGAAACAACTTGGAGAACAACAGATATAACACGAGCATGCCGGCGAAGGTCGCCGCGGTGATCGCGAATTCTATCCAGGTGGGCACATACACACCCGAAGCTGCGTTGATTCGCGGATTGCCCAGCGTGGGCGCGACGATCAGGTAGCGCTCCAGCCACATGCCGATGAGAATGCAAACGGAACTGATCATGGCGGTGGTGATGGTGCGCAGCTTTCGTACTCCGAGCAAGATAAACGGCACCACGAAATTGCAGACCACCATGGTCCAGAAGAACGGCGCGTACGGTCCGCGAATTTTGCTGGCGAAGACGGCCATTTCGCTCGGCTCGTTACCGTACCAGACGGTCTGATATTCGGCGAAGGTGAAATAGAACCACAGCAAGCTCATCAACAGCAGAAGCTTCGACAGATTATTGAAGTGATGCTTGGTCAAGTACAATTCCAAGCCCAGGGCTCGGCGCAGCGTGCCCATCACTATTAAGAGGGCCGCGATGCCGCTGAAGATCGCTCCGACGACAAAGTAGGGGCCGAAGATCGTGCTGTGCCACATGGGCGCGATCGACATCGCGAAGTCCCATGAGACCACGGTGTGCACGGAAATGGCCACGGCCAGGATGATGCAGGCCATCAGCTTCATGGCGCGTTCCAGCGCATGCCATTCGCGATCGCTGCCGGTCCATCCCAGCGAGAGAATTCGATACAGCTTACGGCGCCACGGAACGTTGTGCTGGGCCAGTTGCGCCATATCCGGGATCAGCGGAAGGTAGAGATAAATGACGCTGCCGGTGACATAAGTAAGGATGGCAACCAAATCCCAAAGCAGCGGCGAGCGGAAGTTCGGCCACAGCAGACGGGGATTCGGGTAAGGGATCAACCAATAGAACAACCAGGAGCGGCCCAGGTGAATGATCGGAAACATGCCGCCGATCATCAGGCAAAATACCGTGATCGCTTCCGCCGCGCGCGTCACCGGCTTGCGCCACGCGGCATCGGTGAGGCGAAGGATCGCCGAGATCAGCGTCCCTGCGTGCGAGATGCCGATCCAGAAAACGAAGTCTACGATGTAGAAACCCCAGAAGACCGGGCGGTTCAGGCCGGTGACGCCCATCCCGTCGCGCACTTGGATGCCCCAGGCCACCATCCCCAGAACCACGACCGACAGCGCAGCGCAGATGGTGATCCAATAGCGCGGGCTTCCACTCGACAACGGGCGGAATAGATCCTCGCGAATTTTTGCGTATGGCAACAACTCGGGTGCGGACGCCGCCATGCTTTACTTGGCCCTCTCCAGATAAAAAACTTTGGGCTTGGTGCCGAGCTCGCCCATGAGCAGCGTCGAGCGTCCGCTCCCGGCCAGCTTGGACACTTTGCTTTCCGGATCGTTCAGATCGCCAAACGCCATGGCTTCCGCCGGGCAGGATTGCACGCATGCGGGCTGGATTTCGCCATCGGCCAACGGACGATTCTCAGCGGCTGCATCTCGCTTGCCGCGCTGGATGCGCTGCACGCAGAACGTGCATTTTTCCATGACGCCGGCCGGACGAATGGAGACGTCCGGGTTGTGCTGCAACTGCAGCGGCTCCGGCCATTCCGGCGCGAACCAGTTGAAGAAGCGCACGGTGTAAGGACAATTGTTGGCGCAATAGAACGTGCCGACGCAGCGATTGTAGACCTGAACGTTCAATCCTTCGGTGTTGTGATAAGTCGCGTACGTGGGGCAGACCGGTTCGCAGGGCGCGTTGTCGCACTGCTGGCAGAGCACCGGACGATACTTCACTTTCACGTCGGGGAATTCACCTTCGTAGTAGCGATCCACGCGAATCCAATGCGCGGTCCGGCCCTTCTCGGCTTGATCCGGACTCGACACCGGTAGATTATTTTCCGCATGGCACGCCACTACGCAGGCTTCACATCCCGTGCATCGGTCCAGATCGATCGACATTCCCCAACGATGTTCCATGCGTTTACCTGTGGATGTCTCTTTCTTCACGATCTGGCGTCGAGAACTGGATCCACTGCTTACGATCTCCCACCCGCGATACTTTCACACGCGTTCCGCCAAGAACCAATGCGCCGGTTGACTTCTCATATGTTGGCGCCAGAATCGATAGCGGATTTGCGCCGCGTCCAGAAGCGTAGCGTCCATAATGCATGTGTCCGTCACCGATGGGCATGCTCACCACGCCCGGAATCGCTCCGGGATGCACGTAGGCGGGCGCGTCTATCGAGCCGTGCGCCGATTCGACGCGCACGATGTCGCCATTCGCTACGCGCAGACCCGCGGCGGTTTTCGGATCGAGTTCGACCGGCAATCCCCAGATCGAGCTCGAAACGGGATCCGGGAGCTCCTGCATCCACGGAAGGTTCGATCCCGATCCGTCGTGATGCTGGAGCGAAGCGTAAGGCTGGAACTCAAACGGGAACTGTGCGGCGTCGCCAGGCATCGCGCTAGATGCGACTTCGAATTTCGCGTCGGCGATATGCGGAGCAGGCGCGGGCGCGGCATCGTTCCAAAAGCCGCCTTGATGCAGGACATCGTCTACCGTTAGTTCTCCGGCCAAGGGCTCGATCACTTCTCTCACGCTGACGCCGTCGTAGGACACCTGCATCTTCTCAGCGATCTCGGCCAGGGTTCGTTCCACCGCTCGGGTATCATACAGCGGCCGAATGAACGGTGTCGCGGCCGTCATGCCGACTCGCGTGGATACCGCGGGCACCAGCGCGATTTCGGATTCCAACGTGTCGTGATCCGGCAGGATCAAGTCGGCCCACGCGCTCGAGTCATCGAGGAAGGATCCAAAGCTGATCACCGTTTCCGCGCGCTTCAACGCGTCTTCAACGCCGCTGGATTTCGGAAACAGGTACGCCGGGATTCGCGCCGTCGATCAGAACCACCTGGGCATGCGCTAGGGCTTCCGTCACGCGATAGTTCTCGGCCGGAGCGATGGCTTGCTTCGCGGGCGCAAGAACTCCGCCGGGCTTGCCGACATTTCCCAGCATGACGTTGACGTAGTGCGAGGCGATCACGGCATCGAGCGAATTGCTCTGCAAGACGGAAGCTCCGCCGATCACCAGCGGCACGGGCGATTCGCCCAACTCCTGCACCACTTCGCGCACGCGTTTTTCGTCGAGGCCGCACGCCGCCAGCAGCGACTTCACATCGGCAGCGTGGAAAGCGTCAGCCGCCGCCCTGGGAAGATCCTTGGCGTTGCGCGCGAGCTTGTTGTCGAGCAGGATGCGCCCCACCGCCGCCAGGAATTGCGGCTCGGTTCCGGGACGCACGGGTAGCCATCGGTCCGCAGCCGATGCGGTGATGGATAGGCGAGATTCCGCCTGCACCAATCGTCCGCGCACCTCGCTTCGCCCCTGCCGGAAAGCTCCATACTGACGCGCGTAATACACAGGCGACGTCCAGCCGCCGAGGAAGTCCGCACCGACGCCCAGTACAAAATGTGCGTTCGCGAGATCGTAGACCGGCTGGCCTGTCCATCCGAAAACGATTTGCGCCGCTTTGCGCTCCACCGGATGATCCGTGATGGAGCAGGCAATGGGAGCCGGCGCTTTCAAGGCTTTCGCGAAACGGTCGAGCGCCAGCGAGCGCGTGCTAGCGGCACCGCCGCTGAGAATCACGATCTTGCTAGGATCGGCAGCTCTCACCTTTGCGATTTTTTCGGATGCCGAGGCGATCGCCGTATCCCAGGAGGTTGCCGCGAACTGGCCGCTGCCGCGCTCGCCCGAACGCTGCATGGGACCGCGCAGACGGTCCGGATGATACAGAGCCTGAACCGTTGCCTGTCCCCGGGCGCACAGCCTACCGCCGCTGATGGGATCGAGCGGGTTGCCTTCAATTTTCTTGACCGCGGCCACGCGCTCGCGAACCTGCTCGCCCTTGTCGGTGGTGACGCGCTCGCCTTCCATGATGCGCGCGAGCGTGCCGCATCCCGCGCTGCAAGCGGTGCAAACCGCCGGGTGCCACTGTTCTTCTCCGGGAACGAGTTCGTGCTCCGGCACAAGCAGCGGCATTAACTTGCCGACGCTGGTTCCGCAGCCCGTGGTGAGTGCTCCGGCGGAGGTTGCCGAGAGAATTCGGAAGAAGACGCGCCGGTCCATATTGCTAGGCCGCCCTCCGGGCCGGCCGCTTCGCCAGACCGGCCATCGAACAGCTAGTTCGCGTCCCCGCGCTTAGTAGTGACATGTAGCGCAATCCTCAGACGCGTGATTCTGGCGGTGGCAACTCAAACACGTCCCCATGTTGTGCTTCACGAGCGGCTGCGCGGTGGCGGCCTGCGTCATGTCGCCGTGACAGCGGGCGCATTGAACTCCTGCGCGAATATGCGGTGCATGCTGAAACTTCACCAGTGCGCCGGGATCGAAACCATAGACCCGCTCCCATGGAATCTCGCGCCGCGCGGCCGCGTAATCGGCGACCTTCTTGACTTCCGCATTGCCGGTCGCGATCTTGGCGTGACACAACATGCACTTGGATACCGACGGAATGGTCGCGCGCGCGCCGGTGTCCGCGCCGCTGTGACAATCCAGGCACTGCAATCCATGTTCGATGTGAATTTTATGCGAGTAGGCGATGGGCTGTTCGGCGCGCAGCGCGATCGCGGTCATCGCAATCATGACCAACAAAACCGGCCCGATTGTGCGCCAATAGCTGGAATTGGACGGTCCGCCGGTGTGCGGGCAAGAATCTTCGAGGCTTGGCCTTTTGACGCTAATACAGTCGTTCATGAACTTAGAGCCGGCAACTCTCACTACCAATACTGGTGCCTGGGAGCACCGGCGCTGAGTGGGCCCAACCTATCTCTGACGATGCTACCACACCAGCGATTCAAAACGGCTGCGCCGGCCTACTCCCGCAGCCCGTAAACGAACAACGAATTACCGGCGGAGATGGCGATATATTGCTTGCCGCCGATCGAGTAGCTCATCGGGTCCGGAGGCGACGCCGCCGCCCACGCTGGTCTTCCACAGTAGTTCCCCATCGCGCGCGTTGAGGGCATAGAAGTAGCCCTCGCGGCCGCCGGAAAATACCAGATCGGAGGCCGTGCTCATGACACCCGCGTCGGTGACGTCGTTCATCTTGAACTCCCACTTGCGATCGCCCGTCATGGGATCGATGGCGCGTATGGCGCCGTAGCCTTCGTCTTCCTTGCGCGTATTGACGCGAGCAGCGAACATGCCTCCGATGACGGAACGCGGCGAGACGCCGAGATAACGATTCCCTTCGGTGTATTCCTGCTTGCCGCTTAGATAGATCGACGAATAATTCACCCAGGACGGAATATAGAACAATCCGGTGCGCGGACTGAACGACGGCGAATACCAATTGGTGCCGCCCTGATTGCCGGGGAAGATCACGGTTCCTTCCGGCGACGGCAGTTTGCCCGGGACGCGCATCGGGCGGCCGGTCTCGTCAAATCCACTGGCCCAGTTCACTTCGACGAAGGGCTTGCCCAGCAGAAATTTTCCGGTGGCCCGGTCGAGCACGTAAAAGAAGCCGTTGCGATTGGCCCATAGCATCACTTTGCGGTGGCTGCCCTGCCAGTCTATATCGGCGAGCACCGGGACCTGCACGGCGTCGTAATCGAACTCATCGTGCGGCGAGAACTGATAATGCCATTTCAGCTTGCCGGTGTCGCCATCGAGCGCCACCACTGAACTGGAGTAGAGATTGTCGCCGACGCGAACGTCGCCGTCGTAATCCGGGCCGGCGTTGCCGATGCCCCAATAGGTGAGGTTGAGATCGGGATCGTAGGAGCCAGTCACCCATACCGATGCGCCGCCGGTTTTCCAGGAATCGCCTTTCCAGGTTTCGTGACCCGGCTTCGCCAGGGCCCGGGATGGTGTTAAAGCGCCAGGCTTCCTTGCCGGTCTTCACATCGTAGGCCGCGATGAAGCCGCGGATGCCGAACTCGCCGCCTGCAACGCCGACGATCACTTTGTCTTTCACGATCAGCGGCGCGTGCGTGAGGGCATAGCCGGACTCGGCCTTGGCCACAGTAGTGTTCCACAGCGGCTTGCCGTTCTTGGCGTCGATGGCGACCAGGTGAGCGTCGATGGTCCCCATGAACAACGTGTCTCCGGCAATGGCGACACCGCGATTGATGCGGCCACAGCACGGGCGCGACAGCGGGGACGGCGCGTAGGAATAAATCCAGAAAACGCGGCCGGTCACCGGGTCGAGCGCGACCACGTCATTGGGCGCTTGCACGGTGTACATGATGCCATCGACCACCAACGGCGTGGCTTCGAACTTTTCGAGCGAGCGCGCCTGGAACAGCCACTTCAACTCCAGGTTCTTGACATTCTGCGGCGTTACCTGATCCAGCGGAGCTGTAGCGCTGGCTCATCAGGTTGCCGGAGTAAGTCAGCCAGTTCTGCGGCTCTTTCGGGGCATTCACCAAGCGGTCAAAGGTCACCTGCGCGGAAAGGCTTCCGGCAATCGTCAAGAGAAGTGCTAAGCGTCGCGTCATTTTTCGTCAGAGACCTTTCAAGGAATTCAGGTAAGCCACCACATCCGCCAGTTCCTGCGTGCTAAGTTTGCCGCGGTAGGAGGGCATGGGCGAGTCCTTCATAAAATCCGCTTCGCGCAGGTTGGAGCGTTGCAGCGAGAGAAGACGCTCTTTGGAATCGAGCAGCAGGACGTTAAACGAATCCAGATTCAGCAGGCGGCCGGTGATGGTTTCGCCCTGTTTCGTAACCACCCGGTAAAAGCGGTTCTGCGGCAGCACTTCCGCGTTGGGGTCCAGAAGGGATTGCTCGATTTCGGCGGTGCGTCGCAGCGCGCCGATGTCGCTCAAGTCGGGCCCAACGCGCGAGCCGACGCCGTTCACGCGATGGCAGCTAGCGCAATTTCCCTTGCCTTCGAAGATGGCTTTGCCGCTTGCAGGATTGCCATTGCCGGTGACCGCGCGCCCACTGGTGGCGATGGAATGTAAGTATGCCAGGATGATTTCGGCGCGATAGTCTTCCAGATTGTGCGGCGGCATGGCGGTGCCGGGGATGCCATTTTGAATGATCTTCACCAATGCGTCTTGCGAGTAGGTTTGGCGGAACTTTCCGTGGCCGAGATCGATACCGGGCACCTGATCGCCCTCAGGGCCGTGGCACAGAACGCAATTCGTGCGAAACAGCCGGCCGCCTTCCTCGATGTCGGCGGGTGTGTAAGCGTGCTGCGCCAGCAGGACTGCCGGCAGCGCCAGCAGGAGCGAAAGTGGAACCAGTCTCATGCGTATTGCCTCTCGTTGGAAATCGGGTCTTATGGTATCGCGGCGGGAGAGCTAGGTCAATACTCAGTCCGTTAGCCGTGTCGTCAGCAGCCGCGCAGTTCAGGCGTTGGCCGCCCCTGCTATTCAGCCGTCCCATTCCGCCCTACGGCGTGCCACTATATATAGTTAAGAATTCAGATCGTAGGGGGTCGCATGAGGACGTGGTGCGCGAAGCATGTGCTGCTAGGGGTTTTGCTCCTTGCGCCCGGAGTGCTGCGGGCTCAAGTGGCCGCTGCGATTTCCGGACACGTCGAGGACCCGTCCGGCGTCGGAGTGAGCGGCGCAACGGTCACGGTGAAGAGTCTGGAAACCGGAGAGGTCCGCACCGTGACAACCGACGCGACCGGCAACTTCAGAGTCCTTTCGCTGGCGCTGGGACTGCACGAGGTCAAGATCGAAAAGACTGGCTTTAAAGCGGCCGTTCGCACCGGGATCAATCTGGAAGTGGGCCAGGACGCGGTGGTGAGCCTGCGGCTCGAACTCGGCGAGATTGCCCAGGCCGTGACTGTTACTGGAGATGCTCCTCTGGTCAACACCACGACGTCTTCGGTCTCCGGAATGGTGGGCGAGCAAGCCGTGAAGGAGTTGCCGCTCAACGGCCGCAGCTTCGACAACCTGATCACGCTCAATCCGGGCGCGATCAACTACACCGCGATGAAGAGCGCCAACACCACCACCAGCGACGGCAACAGCTTTTCTGTAGCGGGACGGCGGCCCGGAGACAATCTTGTTCCTGTGGAACGGAATCGAATACACCGGCGCCAGCCAGCTCGCCGTTACTCCCGGCGGCGTGAGCGGATACTTGCTGGGAATCGACGCGATCCGCGAGTTCAACGTGCTCACCGACACCTACGACGCCGAATATGGGAAACGCGCGGGCGCCCAGGTCGTCGTCGTGACCCAATCCGGCACCAACGCCTTGCACGGGACCGCTTTCGAGTTTCTGCGCAACAGCGCTCTGGATAAGCCGGGATATTTCGATCAGGGTGTAGTTCCGCCCTTCCGCAGAAACCAATTCGGCGGCGCGCTGGGAGGGCCTCTCAAGAAAGATCGTCTGTTCCTGTTCGGCAACTACGAAGGGTACCGGCAGTCGTTGGCGGTGAGCAACGTGAGCGTCGTTCCCGACGATCAGGCGCGTTTGGGGTTGCTGCCAAATCGCCGCGGGCGTGCCCACGCAGGTTACCAATCTGAATCCAGCGATGCTTCCGTTACATTGCCTTCTGGCCCGTAGCCAATGGTGCCGGAACTGCAGGTGAAATCGAACGATCCTAGCCTTACAGCGGGACCGCGCTGGCCTACTACAATCCCAAGAACACGGTCCACGAAGACTTCGGTACTGCGCGAGCCGACTACAACCTGCGCGATCAGGACCGGATTTTCGTGTCGTACATGATCGACCAGGGCAACAGCATCATCCCGCTGGCGGATCCGCTGTTCGCGTCCGGGCTCCGGCTCGGCGCTCAGGTGGCGAGCATCGAGGAAACGCACGTGATCTCGCCCACCATCCTCAATACGTTCCGTGTCGGGTTTTCGCGGGGCGCTTTCAACTACGACGCTGCGAGCTACGCTCCGTTCCCGCCCGGTACGAACTTCGTCCAGGGCGGCCAGCCGGGAGCGATCACGATCAGCGGCGGCGGTATCACCGCGGCCGGCGGCAACGTGAACGCCGGCGTGTTCGATCGCCGCAATCTGTTTACTTTCACGGACGGCGTCCAGATCGTTAAGGGCGCTCATCAGATCAGCGCAGGTGTGTGGATTCAGCGGATCCAGGAGAATGAGGATACCGCCTCACGCCGCCTGGGGATGGCGACCTTTGGCACCTTGCAAACGTTCCTGCAGGGAACGCTGACGAACCTTTCAAGTTGTGCCCAACCACGCTGAGCTGGGTTGGCGAAGTCTGTTCGGAGCCTGGTACGTTCAGGATGCAATCCGGCTCAGGCCCAACCTTACTTTGCAGGTCGGCCTTCGCCAGGAATTCACCACGGGATGGAATGAAGTCTCCGGAAGGGCGTCGAACTACATCACTGGTCCGGGCGGCGTGCTGTTGACCGCGCCGCTGGTTGGCGACTCGGTGTACACGCAAAATAACGCGAAACATTTATTCAGCCCGCGAGTCGGGCTGGCGTGGGATCCCTTCGGCAACCAAAAGACTGCGGTGCGCGCGGGATTCGGGACCTATTATTCCCTGATCGACGTGCTGACTTTCTTGGTGAACTCGCTTCCTCCGTATAATGGATCGGCCTCGTTCACCGGTTCCCTGCCCGCGATCCTGCCCATCACTCCCAACGTGCCGGTGCCTCCCTCCTGCGGTCCCGGTGTTCTCACCGGGTGCACGATTTACGCCCCGCAAGGCATACAGCAGGACGCGAAGACACCGACGGTGGAGGAATGGAATATCTCGGTCGAGCAACAACTCAGCCGCAACATGGCTCTGCGCGTCGCCTACGTGGGGTCGCATGGATATCACGGACTTCTCAGCGTCGATCCCAATACCATCCCGCCGCAGATTTGCGGCAACACCAACGGCTGTACCGCTGGCGGCATCGGCACTACCAAGCCTACGGTGCCTCAAGGCACGCTGTACGTTCCGGTCCAGACTGCCCCTGCCGGTTGTGCCGTTTGCTCAGGCAGGCCGAACCCGTACCTCGCTGCGGGCTTTTTCTGGTTCACGGAAGGAAACACCAGTTACAACGCGCTTGCAAGTGGACTTCACGCGCCGCCTCAGCAAGGGTTTGCAGTTTCGCGGCAATTACACGTGGTCGAAGAATCTGGATATGAATTCGGGACTGACTGTCGCCCAGGCCTTGAATCAACCGCAAATGATTTCGAATCGGAACAACTTGCCTTTGGACTGGGGACCAGCGGCCCTGAACGTAACTCACCAGTCGAGTATGTCCGTCACTTACGATCTGCCCTTCGGCAAGAACCTCACAGGCTTCAGCGGAAAAGCTCCTCGGTGGCTGGCAAGTGAACGGAATCGCAACACTGTTGAGCGGCTTCCCGTTCACTCCGCTTCTGGGCTCGAACCGTTCCGGGGATGGCAACACCAGGAATCCGGACCGGCCTAATCTGAATCCGACCTTCACGGGCCCGGTCATACTTGGCAACGCAGACTCAGTGGTTCAATCCCGCAGCTTTCCTTGTGCCCACGGCGGGCACGTTCGGGAATTTGGGCCGCGGAACTTATAACGGACCGGGCCTGGCAGAAGTCGACATGTCCGTGTTTAAGAACACTTCGCTCTCGGAACGGTTCAAACTGCAGTTTAGAGCCGAGATTTTCAATCTGCTTCAACCGAGCCAATTTCGGGACGCCCAACGCAACCGTCTTTTCCGGTACCAGCGTAAGCGCCTCGGCGGGATTGATCACGAGCCTGACCACGACCCCGCGGCAGATTCAATTCGGATTGAAACTGGCGTTCTGAAGCAGATCGCTATGCGTCGCGGCGCTTGGGTGCGAGGAGCGCCGTGAGAATCACGGAAACGATGCTCACGATCAACGCACCTAAAAACGCCGGAAAGAACCCATCGACGTAGAAGCCGACGTGAAACCAGCGGACTGCGATTCCCGCCGCGATCCACAACGTGAGTCCGTTGATCACCAGCACAAACAGCCCCAGCGTCAGAACGATCAGCGGGCACGAGAGAAACGCGAGAATGGGCCGCACGATCGCGTTCACTAACCCCAAGATGATAGCCATCCCGGCGAATACAGTCCAAGCCTCGCGCTCGACGCGTATGCCGGGCACCAGCCACGCTGCAATCACCAATGCAACGGCGGTGATGAACCAGTGGATCAGAATTCTCATGGGATGTAGCGCTAGAGCTTGGGTGCGTAGTAACCGTGGCGCGCCCGCACTACCAAATCTTTGCGGCCCTTTACACGAATGCTGACCGAGTGATAGAGGCCATCGGCTTTGAGCGGCTCCGGACGGTACAGCACGTTGTATTGATGACGCAGCTCATTCGCGATGTTTTCGAAGGACTGCGCCAGATCCTGCGATTTAAACGGGAAGAAGGCCAAGCCGCCGGTCTCTTCCGCGAAGTAGCGCAGAACTTTGTCGCCATCCGTGGGAATGCGCGAGATGTTGGTCGAGATGCTGTAAATCACCACATCGGCCTTGTGCGCCATTTCGAGCGCCTGCTCGCGCGAATAGCGGCTGTCGTTGTCCTCGCCGTCGCTCAGCATCACGATCGCGCGGCGAAATTTATCGCGCGGCTGATCGCTCATCAACTTTTCCTTGCACGCGAAATAGACAGCGTCGTAAAGCGCCGTCCCACCGCCGGGGCGCAAGCTGTGGATGGCTTTCGAGAGCTGCTCGGTCGAATCCGTCAGGTCGGACACGAGCTCCGCGGCGCTATCGAAGCTGACCACCATGGCTTTATCCTCGCGCGGCCGCACCACCGCATTGACGAAATCGGTAGCGGCGTCCTGCTGGAAGCGGAAGCGGTCGCGGATGCTATTGCTGGTATCGATCAAAATGCCGATGCGCAGCGGCAGATTGGATTCCGCAGTGAACTCCATGATGCTTTGCGGCTTCTTGGCTTCCAGGATTTCGAATTCTTCCTTGTTGAGATCCGTGACGAAACGGCCCTTCTTATCGGAAACCGTGAACAGCATGTTCACACGGGTGACGTCGAGCGTTATGCGGGCGGCTGGATCGTCATCGGTGGAAGCCGGCTTCGGCGGAGGAGCCTGGGCATCTAGCGAAACGAGCGCCAAGCACAACGTGGTTGCCAGAAAATACTTCATATCAGCACCCTCAATTATAGACTCGCCAGCCAATCGGTGAGTTCCGCAGGCATGGGCGCTTCCACGGTGACGCGCTGGTCGGTCGCCGGACTCGTAAACACAATCCTCCACGCAGTGCAGGAAGATTCTCTCGGCCGGCGGCGCACCGTACAGCTTATCGCCAGCGACCGGGTGCCCGATGCTCGATAGATGTACCCGAATCTGGTGGGTGCGTCCGGTGCCGATCCGTACTTCGAGATACGTGAACTTTTCGAAACGGCGGAGCACTCGATATTCCGTTAGCGCCGAGCGGCCCGTCGCCAACTTGGTGGTCATGCGGATGCGGCGATTCGGATCGCGCGCGATGGGCGCCGTCACGCGTCCCTGTTCGTCGCGCACCTTCCCATGGACCAGCGCCAGATACGTCTTTTCCACCGTCCGGCCCGCGAACTGCGCCGCCAGCGCGCGATGCGCGGCGTCGTTACGAGCCACCAGCAGGACTCCGCTAGTGCCCTTGTCCAAGCGATGCACGATGCCGGGGCGCAGATCGCCGCCGACTTGCGAGAGAGTAGCGAAGTGATGCACCAGGCGGTTCACCAGCGTTCCCGATTCGGCGCCGGCGCCCGCGTGAACCACCAAGCCCGCCGGCTTGTTGATCGCGATCACCGCAGCATCCTGGTATAAGATTTCGAGCGGCAGGTCCTCGGGCGCGGCGAGAAGCGGTACTTCATCGGCCGGCGAAACCTCGACGCCCTCGCCCCCATGAAGCACCAGCGACGCCTTGGCCGCGGACCCGTTGACAAGCACGCGCCCTTCCTTGATCCAGCTTTGCAGGCGCGAGCGGCTGAACTGCGGCAGATGCTCCTGCAGGAAATGATCCAGACGTTTGCCGGCGTCTCCCGTGAGGTTCATGCAGACGCCGAAAACAGGAACACCGCGACTTCGGCCGTCACGTTCGGAAACATCTTCACCTGGCGGCCGCCGGCCAGGAACATGCTGCGCTCAATTTTCCAGCGCTGCTTCTGCGCCAGCGACTCGAAATCGAACACCGTGAGGAAGTGTATGTTGGGCGAATCGTACCATTCGTGCGGGAAAAGCTCGGTTTTGGGAGCGCCGCCGGTCCACAGATGCGCCCAGCGCACGCTCCAATGGCCGAAATTGGGGAAGGCCACAATGGCATGGCGGCCGATGCGCAGCATACTCTGCAAAACTTTCAGAGGATTGCGCGTCTCCTGCAGCGTCTGGCTCAGGATCACGTAATCGAACGCGCCGTCGGGATAATCTTCGAGCGCGGATTCGAGATTGCCCTGATACACCGAAACCCCGCGCGCGATCGCCTTCTGCACGCTGGCGCCGACCAACTCGACGCCGCGCGCGTTCACCTGTTTATTTTCCTTGAGCCAGGCCAGCAGCAAGCCTTCGCCGCAGCCTAAATCGAGCACGCGCGTGCCGGGCTCGACCAGCTCGCCGATGATGGCGTAGTCGCTGCGCCCGTAGATTTCACTAACCCCCAACGGCGCCCTCCCGGAAGGTGCTCGCCAGGAACCCGCGGACGATCTCGGTCTGCTCTTTCACTTCCACCAGGAACGAATCGTGTCCGTACACCGCCGCCAGATTGACGTAAGCCACGTCGCAGTTGCGGCTGCGCAGCGCACTGACGATTTCAAGCGACTGGTAGCTGGGATACAGCCAGTCCGACGTGAAGCTGATCACCAGAAAACGCGTCGCGATGTTTTCGAACAGCGACGGCAGCGATCCGTGCTGCGTCAGATCGTAAGCGTCCATGGCGCGCGTAATGTAAATGTACGAATTCGCGTCGAAGCGGTCGACAAACTTGTAGCCGCGGTACTTCAGGTAGCTCTCCACTTCAAATTCGTCTGACGAGCGCAGGCGCCGCCCGAACTTCTCGCGCATGCTCTCATCGCTCATATAGGTGATGTGACCCACCATGCGCGCCACCGCCAGGCCGCGCGCCGGAGGACGCCGGTCATAATAATTTCCGCTGTTCCAGTCGGGGTCCGCCATGATGGCCTGCCGCCCGACTTCATTGAACGCGATCTGCTGCGCACTGTGGCGCGCCGTGGTCGCGATCGGCAGCACAGCCAGCACGTGATCCGGATAGGCCACCGCCCATTCGAGCGCCTGCATCCCTCCCATGGAGCCGCCCGCCACCGCCAGCAGCCGCCGAATGCCCATATGATCGATCAGCTTCTTTTGCAGGCGCACCATATCGGTGACAGTGATCACCGGAAACGCCATGCTCCAGGGGCAGCCGGTGGCCGGATTCACGGAGCCGGGCCCAGTGGTTCCCTTGCAGCCGCCCAGCACGTTGGCGCAGATGACGAAATACTGATCGGTGTCGAAGCCCTTGCCGGGACCGATCATATTCGACCACCAGCCGCCCTCGCCCGCCGCGTGCGCATCGCCCGAGAAAGCGTGCGTGACCAGGATGGCGTTGCTCTTGGCGGCGTTCAGCGTCCCGTAGGTTTCGTAGGCGCAATCGACCGGCGCAAGCGTGACTCCGCAGTCGAGTTCCAATTCATCGAATGTGACTGTGGCGACCTCGGTGATCATCGGACGGGGATGCTACTAGTGTACAGGGTAGATCTAGCCCATCATATTGAACGTCAGCCAGATACAAACCAAAGCCACTGGAGTCCAACCTATAGCGTACAGAAACGCTTTGAGTATGGGAATTTGATGATCTACATCCCGCTTCCAGTTCTTCACCAGTATCACTCCGTAGCAAACCACAAGGGAGACCGTAAAAGCGACTATTGCAAAGAGCTCCAATACAATTCCACCTGCGTAACCCATCGACGCCTCACTTTCATTCAGACACTACCGCCCACGCCATCGCGTGACCAAATCTTGTACCGCCGGCTGCCATTCCGGAAACCCGAAAGCGAAACCGGACTCCGTCAGACGGCGCGCAACAGCCGGCGACTCTTGAGCATCAATTCCGTTTCCGT
This sequence comes from Bryobacterales bacterium, assembly GCA_963731375.1. GTDB lineage: Bacteria > Acidobacteriota > Terriglobia > Bryobacterales > Bryobacteraceae > Palsa-187. The sequence continues at coordinate 407,461 of CAVSUW010000007.1, read as the reverse complement.
GTGGAAGTAGCGTGCCAGCGCTAGGCCCACTCGGCCGCTGCCTCCCGGAATGACGATCCTGCGATTCATTTCTCTACCCAGACCGTTTCGCCCGGAACGGATTCGCCCATCGCGGTATCCATCAGGTCAGTCACCATTCGGCGCAGCGGTCGCATCAGCGGCAATCCGGAGAGCTTTATCAACCGCACCACCACGCGCAAGCTTTTGTCGAGCAAGGCGTGCGTCTTGACCTGTCCTTCCGATCGGTCGTAAATCCAAAACAAGATCAATCCCATTTGGTACATCCACAACAGCCGTGGCAGGTACGGCTTCAGGTCATCGGACAACCGCGAGCGGCTGCCATCTATCGCTCTCGCAAAGAATTCGACATCGGCTTCCCGGATCGCGCGCGATTGTTCGCTGAAAGGCGACAGGGGGTGCTGCGGATCGGAGTGTGCCGAAAGCGCGCCCAGGAATGCGCGGCTAGGCTGAAAATATTCCAATTTGATCCTTATGATCCGGCGAAGGCATTCCTCCAGATCTCTGGTGTCCAAGAGTGTCTGCTCCAGCAGAGGAGCCATATCCCGCTGCGCCTGATCGTAAAACGCTAGTACAATTGCGTCCTTCGAATCGAAATAGTAGTACGCCGCGCCGGTCGCGACACCAGCCTTGCGTGCAATTTCCCGCATAGTCGCCGCTTCGAATCCCTGCTCGCGGAATAACTCGAGCGCCGCCGATAAAATCTGCTTCCGCGTAGCTTCGCTCTTGGGCCGCGGAACTGATTTCGGAGCGGCGGCGGGTTTCAAGACTGAATTTGACATGGTGGAATCACTGTCTCCGTTAGGTATCGCCTTATATCTTCCTCGTTGCGCAAGCCCAGCAGTCGCGACAGCGCGAACCGATGGCTCGAGAGAACCAGGAACGCCTGCCTCGCGAGCGGCGTCATCGCCGGTGTCGCTAGCTTCTGCGCCCAACTCCGGTATTCCCGCAGCGCCCACAAACAAATGATCCAGGCGCGATCCCCGATCCATGCTTCTCCAGTGTCGGCAACCACCACTAGTTCCTCGGTCACGGGACGCAGCATTGGGAAACGGAGGGTTGCTTCCTCAGAGCCCATCGCCACGAAATGAAGCGCGATGTAAGCGGACTGCCGGCTCAGCCACGCCTTGAGCTGAGTACAGATGCCGCAGCGCGAATCGTAAACGACAAACAATGAAGTCATCGGTCGGCTCCCTGTCAGGAACCCGCAACGAAGCGCACATCCGGGGGCAGCGGCGGAGGCATCAGCGGTTCCTGGCCGCGCCTGCGGAGCCGGTTGAACACGTACAGATTCAGGAAATGCATGACGCCGAGCACCACCAGGATCATCCCAACCTTGTCGCTGAGCAGCTCGATGACCTGACGCGGCGTGTCGACGGTGGCATATGTCCGCAAGGCCAAAGCCACGTAACCCAAATTCACCAGATAGAATCCAACCACTAGCAGGTGATTGATTGAATCGGCGAGTTCCGTGTTCCCCTGAAAAGCGTTCACCAAGAACACCCGCCCGTTCTTGTGGAGCGTCCCAGCAACCCAAATCGTGACCGCCAGACTAATGGCCAGATATGCCAAATACGAGAAAACAATATACATCGCATCCTCCTTTTGAACGCGTTCATTATTGAACATGTTCAATAATAGACTAGTCGAGGCTCTCATTCTTGTCAAGAGAAATCTTGAACCCGTTCAAAAACGGCGCCTGAAGCGTCCAACCGCATGATTCTGCCTGCATCGGTGGACCGGCAGTCCTCGATGTGTTCCAATAGAAGTTACCCCCGAATCCTGGAGGAATAAGCCCAATTGAACCCAGCAGTCCTCGCCCTGGAAGACGGCACGGTCTTCGAGGGCAGTAGTTTTGGTGCGCCCGTCGAACGGACGGGCGAGGTGGTTTTCAATACCGCCATCACGGGCTATCAGGAAGTCTTCACCGATCCGTCTTATTCCGGCCAGATCGTGGTCCTCACCTATCCGCAGATCGGCAACTATGGCTCGAATGAAGGCGACAACGAATCCGCCAAGCCGCATATAGAAGGACTGGTCGTGCGCGAATTCTCGCCGCTTTCGAGCAACTGGCGAGCGGACGAAACCGCGCAAGCAATTTCTCACCAACAGCGGCGTGCCCGTGATTTCCGAAATCGACACGCGCCGCCTGGTGCGCCATCTGCGCTCGCGCGGCGTGATGCGCGGAGTGCTGTGGGCGGGGCCAACCCCCAGACCGGATTCTCAAACATTGGTCGAGCGCGCCCGCAATTCTCCGTCGATGGCCGGACTCGATCTCGCGACGCGCGTTTCAACCGCGCAAAGTTACGATTGGAACGCACGGCATCGTCCGCTGCTCGCCGTCGGATCGCGAAGGCGCCGACGCCGACGATCCGCCATCACGTGGTCGCCTACGATTTCGGCATCAAGCGCAATATTCTGCGCCGCCTGGTGCATTCCGGCTGCCGCGTGACGGTGGTTCCCGCCGGCACCACCGCCGAAGATGTTCTCGACTCTGAAGCCCGACGGCGTGTTTCTCTCGAACGGACCCGGCGATCCCGAGCCGCTCGACTACCAGGCCCAGCAGATTCGCAAGCTGGTCGGGCAAGACGCCGATCTTCGGCATCTGCCTGGGTCACCAGATCCTGGGGCTCGCGCTGGGAGGCAAGACCTACAAGCTCAAGTTCGGCCACCGCGGCGCGAATCATCCGGTGCTGAATCAGATCACCGAACAAAGTGGAAATCACCTCGCACAATCACGGATTCGCCGTCGATGCGGATTCGCTGAATCTCAACGAGCTCGAAATCACCCACATGAATTTGAACGACGAGACGCTCGAAGGCTTCCGGCATCGCAGCCATCCCGTGTTCTGCGTGCAATATCATCCGGAGGCCGCGCCCGGCCCGCACGATTCGCACTACCTGTTTGACGATTTCGTGAAGTTGATGGACCAAGGAAGCTGATGCCGCGCCGCAACGACATTCATCGCATCCTGATCGTAGGCAGCGGTCCGATCATCATCGGACAGGCCTGCGAATTCGACTACTCCGGCGCGCAGGCGTGCAAGGCGCTCAAGGCCGACGGCTACGAAGTCGTGCTGATCAATTCGAATCCGGCCACCATCATGACGGATCCGAATCTGGCCGACCGCACCTACGTGGAGCCGCTCAGCGTCGAATACGCCGACAGAAGTGATCCGCCGCGAACGTCCCGACGCGCTGCTTTCCACCGTCGGCGGGCAGACCGGCTTGAATCTCGCCGTCGCGCTGGCCGAGGCCGGCGTGCTCGACAAGTACGGCGTGGAACTGATCGGCGCGAAGATCGATTCCATCAAGAAAGCCGAAGACCGGCTGCTCTTCAAGGACGCGATGAAGAAGATCGGTCTCGAACTGCCGCAATCGCAGCTGGTGAATTCGATCGACAAAGGTCTGGAATTCGCCGCGCGCATCGGCTATCCCGTGATCCTGCGGCCCAGCTTCACCATGGGCGGCGCGGGCGGCGGCATCGCCTACAACCGCGAGGAAGCCGAAGAAATTCTGGAGCGCGGCATCGACCTCTCGCCGGTGCACGAAGTCCTGGTCGAAGAAAGCGTCCTCGGCTGGAAAGAATTCGAGCTCGAAGTGATGCGCGATCAGGCCGACAACGCCATCATCGTGTGCTCCATCGAGAACTTCGATCCCATGGGCGTGCACACCGGCGATTCCATCACCGTCGCCCCCGCGCAGACGCTGACCGATCGCGAATATCAGATGATGCGCGACGCCGCGCTCGCCTGCCTGCGCGAAATCGGCGTCGATACCGGCGGCTCGAACGTGCAGTTCGCCATCGATCCCAAGACCGGGCGCATGGTGATCGTCGAGATGAACCCGCGCGTGTCGCGCAGCTCGGCGCTGGCGTCGAAAGCCACCGGATTCCCCATCGCCAAGATCGCCGCCAAGCTCGCCGTGGGCTATCGCCTCGACGAAATCAAGAACGACATCACGCGCCTGACGCCGGCCTGTTTCGAGCCCACCATCGACTACGTGGTCGCGAAAATTCCGCGCTGGCAGTTCGAAAAATTCCCCGGCGCGGAGCCCGTGCTCGGCACGCAGATGAAGAGCGTCGGCGAAGTGATGGCCATCGGCCGCACCTTCAAACAGGCGCTCGGCAAAGGCATGCGGAGCCTCGAAACCGGCAAGGCCGACGGCGCCACCGTATTTCAGGAACATCTGATCGAAGCCCGCCTGATCACGCCCAATCCGGATCGCCTCGGCTACATCCGCTTCGCCTTCGAGAAGGGCTACACCGAAGCGCAGGTGCACGAGCTGACCTCCATCGATCCCTGGTTCCTGCGCCAGGTGCGCGAGATGGTGGATCTCGAAAAAGAACTGGCCAAGGGATCGCTCGGCGACCGCGACGCGCGAGCAATTGCTGCTGGCCAAGCGCGACGGCATCTCCGATAGCTTCCTGGCGCGCGCCTGGAGCGTCCCGCCGCTCGAAGTGCGCGCGCGCCGCAAAGAACTCGGCGTCACGGCCGTATTCAATCGCGTGGACACCTGCGCCGCGGAATTCGAAAGCTTCACGCCGTATCTCTATTCGAGCTACGAATCCGAGTGCGAAGCGAATGTGTCGTCGCGCAAGAAAGTCATGATCCTGGGCAGCGGCCCGAACCGCATCGGGCAGGGCATCGAGTTCGATTACTGCTGCTGCCACGCCTCCTTCGCGCTGCAGGAATTCGGCGTCGAATCGATCATGGTCAACTGCAATCCGGAGACCGTCTCGACCGACTACGACACCAGCGACCGCCTCTACTTCGAGCCGCTCACGCTCGAAGAAGTGCTGAACATCTGCGACACCGAAAAGCCCGACGGCGTCATCGTGCAGTTCGGCGGCCAGACGCCGCTGACGCTGGCGCTTCCGCTCAAGGCCGCGGGCATTCCGATCATCGGCACCGATCCCACCAACATCGATCTCGCCGAAGACCGCAAGCTGTTCGGCAAGCTGCTCGACGATCTGAAAATTCCCTCGCCCGCCAACGGCTCCGCCACCAACGTGGAAGAGGCCTGCGCGGTGGCCCGCTCCATCGGCTTCCCGGTGCTGGTGCGCCCCAGCTACGTGCTCGGCGGCCGCGCCATGGTGATCGCCTACGACGAAGACACCGTCCGCCGCTACATGCAGGAGGCCGTGATCGTTCTCGCAAAGCCGTCCGGTGCTGATCGACCGCTTCCTCGAAGACGCCACCGAAGTAGACGTCGACGCCATCGCCGATACCACCGGCGCCGTTCTGATCGCCGGCATCATGGAGCACATCGAAGAAGCCGGCGTGCACTCGGGCGATTCCAGTTGCGTGCTGCCGCCGACTTCGCTCGCGCCGGAAACGCTCGCGACCATCAAGACCTACACCGAGAAGCTGGCCCGCGCGCTCAACGTCATCGGCCTGATGAACGTCCAGTACGCCGTGAAGGACGGCAAAGTCTACGTGCTCGAAGTGAACCCGCGCGCCTCGCGCACCGTGCCCTACGTCAGCAAGGCCACCGGCGTGGCGCTGCCGAAAATCGCCGTCGGCGTGATGCTCGGCAAGACCATCGCGGATTTCACGGACGCCACCGGCGTGCTCACCGTCCCGCAATATTTCGTGAAATCGCCGGTGTTCCCGTTCAATAAATTCCCCGGCGTCGACCCCACGCTCGGTCCCGAGATGCGCTCGACCGGCGAAGTGATGGGCGTCGGCGAAAACTTCGGCGAAGCGTTCGCCAAGGCCCAGTTGAGCGCCGGAACGCCGCTGCCCGACAAGGGCCGCGTGTTCATCAGCGTGAACGATCGCGATAAACCGGTCGCCGTCGCGCTGGCCAAGCGCTTCCATGAACTGGGTTTCGAAGTGACCGCCACGCGCGGCACCGCCGAAGAGATCCGGGCCGCCGGAGTGCCCTCGAAGACCGTGTTCAAAGTGAACGAAGGCCGTCCCAACGCGGTGGATCTTCTGAAGGCCGGCTCGATCGATCTGATCATTTACACCGCCACCAGCGGGGCCCACGCCTTCAGCGACGAAAAAGCGATTCGCAAAAATGCGGTGACCTATCGCATCCCGTGCATCACCACCATGAGCGGCGCGCGCGCGTCGGTCGAAGCCATCGTCTCGCGGCGCCGCGATCCCGTGCGCGTATGGAGCCTGCAGGAAATCCACGGCGCGAGTGTCACCGCGAAGGCCAAGACGTCTTAGAGGAAGGGAGCAGCACACGTGAAAGGCATCGTACTGGCGGGAGGCACCGGAAGCCGCCTGTTCCCGCTCACCAAAATCACCAACAAGCATCTGCTGCCGATTTACGACAAGCCGATGATCTACTATCCGATCCAGACCCTGGTGGACGCGGGGATCGAAGACATCCTGCTGGTCACCGGCGGCCGCAACTCCGGCGATTTTCTGCGCCTGCTGGCCAACGGCAAGGAATTCGGACTCAAGCATCTGAACTACGCCTATCAGGAAGGCGAAGGCGGCATCGCGGATGCGCTCGCGCTGGCCGAACACTTTGCCGACGGCGACAAGATCTGCGTGATCCTGGGCGATAACATTCTGGAAAAACCCATCGCCGAAATGGCCCGCGCGTTCGAGAAACAGGCCACCGGCGCGCGCATTCTGCTCAAGGAAGTCCCCGACGCCGAGCGCTTCGGAGTGGCCGAGATGGACGGCGCCGCGCATCGTCAGCATTGAAGAAAAGCCGAAAAAGCCCAAGTCGAACTACGCCGTCACCGGCATCTATATGTACGACGGCACGGTGTTCGAAAAGGTCAAGAAGCTGGTGCCCAGCGGCCGCGGTGAACTCGAAATCACCGACGTCAACAACGCCTACATTCGCGAGGGCAGCATGACCTACTCGTTCGTCGACGGCTGGTGGACCGACGCGGGCACGTTCGAATCGCTGCTGCGCGCGACCAACCTGGTGGCGCAATCCAGCACTCCCGAGCGGCGCGCAAAGGCCGCCGAAGACTAAACGCTGCGCGCCAGCAACGCGCCCCAGTGGAATCCCGCTCCGAAGGCGGAAAACACTACTGGACCCGCCGCCGGATTCGCCTGCGACCATTCAGCCGCGGCGATCAGCATCGACGCCGACGACGTGTTCCCGTAGCGAGCCACGTTGGAATAGACGCGCTCGGCGGGAACTCCCAGCGACTTGGCGACTCGCATCAGCAGATTCTGATTCGCCTGATGCAGCAGGAACACCTCGACATCCGCAGCCGCCACCTTCTGCCGCGTCAACACTTCTTCGATCGACGAAGGCAGCTTGCGCGCAGCCTGCAGGATCACCGACAGCCCGTTCATGCGCAGCGGCGCGGACCAATCGAACGCCAGCGAGTCGCGATACTGCCCGTCGCTATGCAGCACCGCGTCCAGAATCTCCCATGGCCCCGGGCGCGCACTCACCAGCACCGCGCCCGCGCCGTCGCCGAAAAGCATCGCGGTATTGGGATCGAGCGCGCCGGATTCAATCACCGCCGACATTTTCTCCGCGCCAATCACCAGCACGTCGCCAAAGTGCGCGGCCATCTGCGCCGCCATCGCCATCCCGAACAAGCCGCCCGCGCTGGCCATCGGCACATCGATCGCCGGCGTGCTTTCGAGTCCCAATTGCGCGGCCACCTCCGCCGCGGGTCCTGGAAATCCCGGCCGCGCGCTGCCGCTGGCCACGATGATCAGGCCCAGCGAGGACGCCTCGACGCCCGCGCGCGCCAGACAATCGCTGCGCGGCCGCGACCGCCAGATCGGCAACGCTGGTTTCAGCCGCCGCCCAGCGGCGCTCGCGAATGCCGGAGGCGCCTTCGATCCACTCCGCCGTGCGATCCACGCGCGCGGCCATTTCCGCGTTGGTCACCACGCGCTCCGGCACATGCATTCCGAAGCCGTGGAGAAATGCGCGCATTGCGTCCCTGCTCAACTCGCGTGGTCTTGCAGGTACGTGTCGATGCGGGCAATGGAATCGAACTTGCGCGGGTTCAGATCCCGGTCCGGCACCTTGATCGAAAACTCCTGCTCCAGCGCGCTCACCAAATCCGGCAGCGCGAAGGAATCCAGCAGACCGCTCTCGAACAACGATTCCTCGTCGTCGGCGGGCAGCGGCTGCGTGGTCACGGTTTTCAAAACGCGCAGGAGGCGCTCGCGGCGCTGTGGCATCAGGCATGAAACTTCATCCTGCCACACTCTGGGGCGCATTCGCGCAATACCACTCGTAAGTGGACGCGATTCCGTCTTCCAGCGAAATGCGCGCGCGCCAGCCGAGCGAATGGATGCGCGAAACATCCAGCAGTTTGCGCGGCGTGCCGTCGGGCCGCTTGGGATCAAAACGAATTTGCCCGCTATAATCGACGATGCGCGCGACCAACTCCGCCAGTTCCGCGATCGGCAAATCCGCGCCGGTCCCGACATTGAGCAGATTGCCCAACGGCTTCCCGCCGCCGTAGTTTTCCATGACGAAACACGCGGCCGCGGCCAGATCGTCCACATGCAGAAATTCGCGCCGCGGCGTGCCCGTGCCCCACAACGTCACCGAAGGCGATCTCCATATTTTGGCCTCGTGGAAGCGGCGAATCAGCGCCGGCAGCACCTGCGACGTCTCCAGATCGAAATTGTCGCCCGGCCCATAAAGATTGCTCGGCATCAGGCTGATGGTCTGGAATCCGTACTGCTCGCGATACGCGGCAGCCAGCTTCAATCCGGCAATTTTGGCGATGGCGTAGGCTTCATTGGTCGGTTCCAGCGGCCCCGTCAGCAGATATTCTTCCTTCATCGGCTGCGGCGCGAGCTGCGGATAAATAGCCGACGATCCCAGAAACACCAGCTTCTGCGCGCGGTTCTGCCACGCCGCGTGGATCACGTTGGTCTGAATCGCCAGATTGTCGTAGAGAAATTCCGCCGGATGCGTGGAATTCGCCAGGATGCCGCCCGCTTTCGCCGCCGAAAGGAACACGAACTCCGGAAGATGGCGCGCAAAAAAGCGCGAGACCGCCGCCTGGTCCCGCAGATCCAGTTCGGCGCGAGTCGCAAGAATCAGATTGAGGTAGCCGCTCTTTTTCGAGCCGCCGAACGATGGCGGAACCGACCAGGCCGCGATGGCCCGCCACAAAAATCCTGCTCGACGGAGTCAGCGGAGAAAGTTCGTTCATACTTGCTGCTTCCATTATTACTGGCTGCGCAACTCCGCGCCCAACGTCTGCGCCAGGCGCGCGATCACCTGTTCCACCGACGCGGCCACTTCTTCGGAAGAAAGCGTGCGGTCCGGCGCGCGAAACGCCATGGACACGGCCATGCTGCGGCTGCTCTTGTCGATGCCCTTGCCCGCGAACACGTCGATGCACTCCACCGATTCCAGATACGTCCCCGCCCGCGGCGCGGATCGCCTGCTCGACCGCCGCGTACGGCACGTCTTTCTTGACCACGAACGACAGGTCGCGATACACACCCGGGAAGCGCGGCAACGGTTCATACACCGCGGTTGGATTCCGAGCAGCCACCAGTTTGCCGAGGAACAACTCCGCCGCGAACACCGCGGTCTGAATTCGATGCGCCGCCAGCAAGTCCGGCGCGATCTGGCCGATCACGCCCACGGACTCGCCGTTGATCATTACCCGCGCAACCGTGCCCGCCGCATAGCCTTCAACCGCCGCCGCGACTTCAAACGACGCTCGCGGCACGCGTAACGATTCGAGCACCGATTCGACCACGCCCTTGAGATCGAAATAATCCGTCTGCGCGCCGCGTCGACCAATCCGCATCGTTCGCCGCTCCGCCCAGTAAGATGCCGAGCGACCAGTGCTCCACCGGCTCCGCCGCCGGCCGCGAAAAAATCTTGTCGATTTCGAAGTAGCGGAACGTCGTGACGCGCCGCCGCGCATTCAAGGCCGCGGTCTTCACCAGAAACGGGACCAATGACCGCCGCAGCCGCGCCAGATCCGAGTTCAGCGGATTTTGCAGCAGTGATCGAATCGCCCTCGATCTGCGAAAACTGCGCCTCCCCTTCCAGCGGCTCCAGCGGCACGCCGCGCAATTCCAGAAATCCTTGGCCGCCCATTATTTTGCGCACCGTGTACCGGGCTGCATCGAGCTTGCGTACTCGCACCCGCGGTCGGAGTCTCCGCACTGGGCGCAGCGGTGATGGCCTCGTAGCCGATCACGCGCGCGACGTCTTCGATCAGCACCACCGGATCGGTTGCATCCACGCGCCGCGTCGGCACGTGAATGCGCTTCAGATTCTCGGAGACTTCGTAGCCCAGTTTCGTGAGGCTGGTCTGCACTTGTTCCCGCGTCACCGGAATGCCCAGATAGCTGCTGACGCGCTCGGCAGGCAGCGAAAACACCGCGCGCTTCAAGCGTTTCGGATACACATCGGTCACCGGACCCGCCGACTGCGCGCCCGCATCGGAGAACAGCAACGCCGTGGCTCGATTGCGCGCGGCTTCCAACGTCTCATTCGGATCGAGGCCGCGCTCGAAGCGATATGACGAATCCGAACTCACGCCCAAACGCCGGCTGGTCATGCGGATGTTGGTGGGCTCGAAGTGCGCGGCTTCGAGCAGCACGCTGGTGGTTTCATCGCCAATGCCCGAGAATTCGCCGCCCATGATCCCGGCGAGCGCCATCGGTGATTTCGCGTCGGCGATCGCCAGCGGCAATTCCTCCGCGCCATCGACCGTGCGTCCATCCAGCAATCGCAGGCTCTCGCCCTTCTTGAACCGGCGCACGACGACTCGCTCGCGCACGTTCTGCAAATCGAACGCGTGCAGCGGCTGGCCCCACTCCTTCATCACGAAGTTCGTGATGTCGACGACATTGTTGATCGGACGCGATCCCGTCGCCAGCAGGCGGCTCGCCAGCCATGCGTGACGATTTTCCGACGCGCACTCCAGAGATCACCTGGCACGTGTAGCGCGTGCACGCCGCGCGGTCCTGAATCTTCACCGGCATCACGGCGTCGCTGAAAGAAGCCGGTTGCGGCGCCTCCGGCAGCACCAGTTTCAAATCGAGCAGCGCGGCGAGTTCCCGCGCGATTCCGACCAGCCCCAAACAATCCGGCCGGTTGGGATACACCTTCATGTGAACCAGCGCCTCGTCGATCGGCATCACCTCGGGAAGGCTCTTGCCCAGCAGCGATTCGTCGTGAAACACCTGCAAGTCCGCTGCCCGTCGCGATCATGCCCATCTCGCCATCCAGGCAAATCATGCCCTGCGACAAGACGCCGTGGAAATGTTCTTCGTGGATCGAATCTCCGGTCGGCAGATCGGTTCCGGCCAGCGCCACCGGCACTCCCCAGCCCACTTCCAGCGGATGCGCGGAGGCGGCCACGATGCTGCGCACATCGCCCGGCGCCACTTCCACCTCGCAGACGAATTTGTCAGTGGTGCCTTCCAGGGGCTGCTTCGCGCGAATGAATCCGACGCGCACCGGCGCCAAGCTCGTGTGCCAGCACGTGCGTCGCCTCGACGTCCAGTCCCACGCGCGGCAGCGCGGTGAGCAGGTCCGCCAAAGGGACTCGCGGCGACAGATAATCCAGCAGCCATCCAGTGTTGACGATCATGATCGGAAACCAGCATCAGAACTGGCGCAAGAAAGCTTCCTCGTTGTCGTAGAGCAGGCGGATGTCATTGATCTGGTGCCGCAGCATGGTGATGCGGTCGACGCCGATGCCGAACGCGAAGCCCTGGTGCTTTTGCGGATCGAGCCCGCCCGCCCGCAGCACTTCCGGCCGCGTCATGCCGCTGCCCAACACTTCGAGCCAGCCGGTGCGCGAGCACAGAGCGCAGCCCTTCTGTTTGCACACCACGCAACTGATGTCCACCTCCGCGCTGGGCGTCGTGAACGGAAAATAGCTGGGGCGAAAACGCAGTTTGGCTTCCGGGCCGAACAAGCCCTTGGCCAGCTCCGTCAGCGTCCAGCGCAGATCCGACATGCTCAGCTTCTCGCCCACCGCGAACACATCCAGTTGCTGAAAGATCGGATAGTGCGAGGCGTCGATATCGTCGGCGCGATAGCAGCGTCCGGTGGTCATCGCGCGAATCGGCACGCGGCCGCCGCTGGCGCGCATCACGCGGGCCTGAAACGCAGTGGTGTGGGTGCGCAGCAACTGCCCCTGCCCCACGTAAAACGTATCGTGAAGATCGCGCGCCGGATGCCAAGCAGGCGTGTTGAGCGAGTCGAAATTGTAGTATTCGCTTTCGATGTCGGGATAATCGTCGTAAGAAAATCCCAGGCCCATCAGGATCTTCTTCATGGTCTCGGCCGTGGCCGTGATCGGATGAACGCGCCCGGCCCAGCGCCGCCGTCCCGGAAGCGTGACGTCCAGCTCCGGCCCCGCCGGCTTCGCGGTTTCCTGCAGCGCCGCGCGCCGCTGGTCGATCGCTTCCTCGATCCGGTTCTTCGCCGCATTGACGGCCTGTCCGAAGGGCTTGCGCTCCTCCGGAGCCAGCCCGCCCAGCAACTTCATCTGCGCCGTCAGCTCGCCCGATTTGCCCAGGTACTGCACCCGCGCCTGCTCCAGCGTGGCCGTCGAATCCGCCTGGCCGATGTGGGCGAGCGCGCGCTCCACGAGTTCTTGGATCGATTGCATAACAGAGTTTTTGAGCGGAAACTACAAGTGTAACAATATGCCGCTGCCACGCGTACTCGAACCCGAAGTGATGTCCAGCGCCGAAGAAGCCGGCGAATACGACGAAATGGATTTCAGCGCCACCGACCAGCTCTTCGCCGAGCGCGCGGCGCAACTGGCCCGCGGCGCGAGCGCTCCCGTCAACCTGATCGCGGATCTCGGCTCCGGCAACGCGAAAATCCCGCTGGCGATGTGTCCGCTTCTGCCCGGCGCGACTCGCGTGTGCGCGGTCGAAATGTCGCCCGAGATGCTGGCGGTCGCCGCCAGAAACCGCGCCCGCGATGGCGTCGCTCTCCACTTGGTCGCCGCGGATGCCAAGCGCGTTCCCTTCGCCGATCAGTCCGTCGGAATGATCACCTCCAACAGCCTGGTCCATCACATCCCCGACCCTCGCGCCGTATTTCAGGAGATCGCACGCATCGCCCGTCCCGGCGCGCCCATTCTGATTCGCGACCTGGTGCGCCCCGAAAACGAGCAGGCGCTGGAGCAGCTGGTCGAAGCGCATGCGGCGCGCTGGAGCCCGCTGCAGCGCACGCTCTTTTCCGATTCGCTCCACGCCGCGCTCACGCTCGAAGAAGTGAGAGAACTTTTGGATGAGTGCGGCCTCGCGGACGTGAACGTCACGCAAGTCACCGATCGCCACTGGAGCGCCGAGCGTGCCTAGCGTCTGCGCCACAGGTATGACCGCAATCCCCTGGCTGCGCATCCGCTGCTCGAATACCTGCCGTTGGATCTCGTCTTGCTGCGCCTTGTGCGCCTCGATTTCCTCATCGGTCGCCAGCCGTTGCGACTTGGCATGCAGCAGTTTCGCCGCTACCGCTGCCGCCACCTCCACGATCGCCCCGCCCACTTGGCCCTTGGCCAGGTTCTGCAGGCTCACCAGCCAGACCTCCGCGGGCAGACTCTTCTCGATCGCCCGAATCTCCTGCCAGTATTTCTTGAGGTCAGGCATTCAGGCTCTCGCCGCGCAGCACCCGCCCAATCTCCCGCGCCGCTTCCTCCCGCGCGTCCGCGCTCATTTTCGGATGGATCTGCTCGATCTGAATCGCCGTCTCCTCCCGCCGCCCGCCGAGTTCCGCCGCCACCGAACGCTTCAATTCTTCCAGCGTCTGCGGATCCAAACTCCGCACCAAATCGTCAAACTTTGAATTCATGTCTCATCTCCCCAAGTTTTTTCGATTCTTTTCGATCGAATCCGCGTTGCTCGAAAGCTGCACGCCGCGCTGCTTGAGATCCTCCGCCCGCGCCAGCAGCGCTCCCGCTACACCCTTCGAGAGATCCACCGGCAGGATCATCTCTTCGCCCACGGCTTCCCGCAATTGATCCAGCACCCGCTCCGCCCGCTCCTGCGCCACGCCTTCCAGCGCCCGCGCCAGCGTGATCGCCGCATGGGATTCCTCCCGCAATCGCGTCCACAGCGCCAGCGGAAGCAGACGCTCCACCAGTCTTTCAATCGCCCGCGTAGCCTGCCGGCTGCGGCTTTCGAGCGAGGCCAGTTCGCTGAGCCCTTTGAAATCCAATTTGTCCGCGCCGGCGGCGGATTCAATCACCGCATCGAGCGCGGCTTCCCGCATCGCAGCCAATTTTTCGCCCGCGATTTTTGCGAATTGATTCAGCGCGCGCTCCGCCTTCTGCAAGCTTAGAAAGTGCTGCTCGGCACGCCGCTGCGCCTCGACTGCCTCCACCACCGCGGGCGTCTCCGCGGCTTGGCGAATCGCCGCCTCCACGCGCTCCTGCAAATTCTCGACGAGTTGCTGCTCGTCCCCCGTAGCCACCGCGTGCAACGTCGGCGTCCGGGCGATGTCAAAGCTCATTCGCTCCCGTCCTTCCGCCGCTAGACTAGTGCCCGATTCGTCGGCGCGCGGGATGCTCAAATAGGCAAGTCTCGGCAAACGCAATGAGTTGAAGAATTGCGTCGGGCGTGTTCCGCTGTGCGACGCACCGCCGCTTATTGAATTACCGAGGCCTTAGGTCTCGATCTCCATCCGCAGCAGCGCCGCGCTGAGGGTCTTGCCCTGCGCATCGGTGCGCAGCGAAACCGTTCCGCCGCCATCCAGCGCCTCGTACAACAGAAAATTCAAGGCGTTCAGATTGGGCAGCTCGAACCGCTCGACGCGGCCCGCGGCACAGCTCGCGAAAATGCTCTTTCACGCGCTCGGCCGTTACCTGTTTCACCAACGCCGGATAGTGCTCCGGACGCAGAGCGATCAGCCCGATGTTGGCGCAATCGCCTTTATCGCCGCTGCGGGCATGCGCGATCTCGCGAAGCTGTACCCGCGCCATCTTACGCCTCCCTCACTTGGACCCGCGCCTGCACTTCGCTTTTCGGAATCAGCGCGGGCCAATAAGCCACCACTTCTTCCACCTTCGGTTTGCCGCTCGCCGGATACGTCACCACCGGCGGTCCGTTCAGCGCCAGCGGCGCGATCTCGCGCGTGAAACGCTCGATGGCCGCGGGATCGCTGCCGCGAACGCCGACTCGCAGCGTCACCTCCGCCAGATCCGGCGACGGCTCACCCGACAGCAACTCGCCGTGACACGCATTGGCCCCCACATATTCGCTATGGATCGCATCGAACTTCAGTCCCAGCCGCTCCAATCTGGTCCGCAGAATTTGATCCGCCATCTTGGCCTTCTTATAAGCGTCGGGCCAGCCGTAGGTCATCGTGCCCGCCGCCTTGAATCCCGCCGAGTAGCTGATCGAGACTTTATAGAAGTCCGTCGCGGGGCGGCCCTCGATCCCCCAGAATTGCACGCGATCCGGACCCGCCTGCTTCAACTGAATAGTCGTGAAATCCGCGACCACGTCCGGCGTAATGTAGGCGCGCGGATCGCCGATCTCATACACCAACTGTTCCGTCACGCCCGCCACCGTCACGCGTCCGCCCGTGCCCGGATGCTTAGTGATGGCGAAACGTCCGTCGGCTTCGGCTTCGAGAATCGGATAACCGATTCCGGCCAGATCCGGCATCGTCTCCCAGTCCACCTGACAATTGCCGCCCGTCGCCTGCGCGCCGCATTCGATCACGTGGCCGCCCACCACGCCCGCGGCCAGCCGGTCCCAGTCGTCGCGCTTCCAGCCGAATTCGTGAATGCTCGGTCCCAGCGATAACGCCACGTCGGAGCATCGCCCCGTCACCACGATCTGCGCGCCCTGCCCCAGCGCTTCGGCGATCGGAAACGCGCCCAGATATACATTCGCGCTGCGCACCCGCTCCCGGACCGCCGCCAACGGCTCGCCCGTATCCATATTGCGAAGCTCAATGCCGCGTGCAACCAGATCGTCCAGGCGATCGAGAATGTTGTCGCCCGTCACGACGCCAATCTTCATCCTGCCCTGGTAACCCGCGCGCGCCAGCGCCGCCGCCACCGCTTCGCCGCAGGTCTCCGGATTCACGCCGCCGGCGTTGGCCACCACCTTCACGCCGCGCTCGCACGATCTCCTTGGCCCCGCGCTCGATCATCTGCGGGAAATCCCGCGCATAGCCAGCCTGCGGATCGCGTGCGTATTGCTTTTGCAGAATCGACATCGTGACCTCGGCCAGATAATCCAGCGTCAGATAGTCGATGGGGCCGCCGCGCAGTTGTTCGAGCGGCGCTTCGAGCGAATCCCCCCAGAAGCCCTGCGCGTTCGCGATGCGGATCATGGATCGAGTTTCCCACGGGACGCGCATCCCGCGCAGGCGCATGCGGATTCGACTCTTTACTTGCGCGGAAACTGCTGATCCATCGCGAGATTCAGTTTGAGTACGTTGACGCGCGGCTCACCGAGCAGCCCAAGATCCGGACCTTCCGTGAACCTGGCAACGATTTGATTCGCCTGCTCCGCTGAAATGCCGCGAGCCTTGGCCACACGGGACGCTTGCGCCTGCGCATTGGCGGGGCTGATGTGCGGATCGAGGCCGCTGGAAGACGCTGTCACGGCATCCGCGGCGATGGGCGCCTTCGGCGTGAAAATCAGCGGAGCTTTGTCGTCATTGAAAGCCTTGATCAGCTTCACATCGTCGAGATTCGCCGTTGGCGTCTTTAAACCGCTCGATCGGCATCGACGATTCATAAGGAATTTCGTTTTCAAGGCAGTAGTGCACGATGCGAAGATTGATGCCATCGTAATCGACCACCTCGTTCTTCTTGTCATCCATCTTGGTGGTGCCGTGGATGAGCTTGGCGCTCGTCGGCCCCAGATTCGAGCCGCTGCTGGCGGTCGCGTCGTACCCGCTCCCGGCCGCTGACGGCCGCGGATGAAAATACTCGGGCTTGGTAAAGTTCTGGCCGATGATCTCCGAGCCGATCACCTTGCCGCCAGAGGTAATCAGGCTCCCGTTCGCCTGCTTGGGAAAAATAAGTTGCGAGATTCCGGTCATCGCGAGTGGATACGACCACTCCCAGCAGCACCGTCATGAAGATCTTGATGCGAAGTCCCGGTAGAATTTCTTTCCACATGTAATTCCGTCCTGTTCCTTCCTACGCCAGACGCAGCGCCACCAACAGTTGATCGATCACCCAGATTCCCGGAAAAGGCGCGAGGATTCCGCCCACGCCGTAAATCAGCAGGTTCCGCCGCAACAGGCTCGCCGCATCCACCGGACGGTATTTCACGCCGCGCAGAGCCAGCGGCACCAGCGCGATGATGATCAGCGCGTTAAAGATTACCGCTGCCAGCACGGCACTCTGCGGCGTATGCAGCCCCATGATATTGAGCTTGCCGAGCACCGGATACATGGTCATGAACATCGCCGGGATGATGGCGAAGTATTTCGCCACGTCGTTCGCGATGGAGAACGTGGTCAGCGCGCCCCGCGTAATCAGCAACTGTTTGCCGATGGCGACAACCTCGATGAGCTTGGTCGGATTGCTGTCGAGATCCACCATGTTTCCGGCTTCCTTCGCCGCGGTCGTGCCGGTATTCATCGCCAGCCCGACATCCGCTTGCGCCAGCGCAGGCGCGTCGTTCGTGCCATCGCCCGTCATCGCCACCAGACGGCCGGCGGCCTGTTCCTTCTTGATGTACTCCAGCTTGTCTTTGGGCGTGGCCTGCGCGAGGAAGTCGTCAACGCCGGCTTCCTGCGCAATCGCGGCGGCGGTCAGCGGGTTATCGCCGGTGATCATGATGCTGCGAATGCCCATCTTGCGAAGTTGCGCGATCCGCTCCTTCATGCCGCCTTTGACGATGTCCTTCAAGTGGATCACGCCCAGCAGGCGCTTGCCGTCGCACACCGCCAGCGGTGTTCCGCCGTTCCGCGAAATGCGGTCGCTCATGTCCTTGAAATTGCCGGGAACCTCGCCGCCGCGTCTCCATGACGAACGTGATGATCGCGTCGGTGGCGCCCTTGCGAAGCTGCCGTCCTTCGAAATTGACACCGCTCATGCGCGTGTAGGCGGAGAACGGGATGAACTCGGCTTCGTGCTCCGGGATGTGACGCCCCCGCAACCCGTATTTCTCTTTCGCCAGGACCACGACGGACCGTCCCTCCGGCGTTTCATCCGCCAGGCTGGAAAGTTGCGCGGCATCGGCCAGTTCCTCGTCCTTCACTCCGTTGATGGTCAGAAACTCCACCGCCTGCCGATTTCCCAAAGTAATCGTACCGGTCTTGTCGAGCAGCAATGAATTGATATCCCCGGCGGCCTCCACTGCCTTGCCGCTCATCGCCAGGACGTTGTGCTGCATGACGCGATCCATCCCGGCGATGCCGATGGCGGAAAGCAACCCGCCGATGGTGGTCGGGATCAGACAGACCAGCAACGAGACCAGGACCGCGACGGTTGGAATCGATCCCGAGCCCGCCTGCGCGACGCTGAACACCGAATAGGGTTGCAGCGTGATCACCGCGAGCATGAAAATCAGCGTCAGGCCCGCGATCAGGATGTTCAGCGCAATCTCATTCGGCGTCTTCTGGCGTTGTGCGCCTTCCACCAGAGCGATCATGCGGTCGAGGAACGTCTCGCCGGGGTTGGAAGTGATCCTGATCTTGATTTGATCCGACAGCACGCGCGTGCCGCCGGTCACCGCGCTGCGGTCGCCGCCGGATTCGCGAATCACCGGCGCGCTTTCTCCGGTAATCACCGATTCGTCAACCGTCGCCACTCCATCGATCACCTCTCCGTCTCCGGGAATGAGATCCGCGGCGTCACAAACCACAACGTCGCCGACCCGCAACATGGAGCCAGCCACCTGTTCCATTTTTCCGGCGGAGGTCAACCGTTTTGCGACGACATCCGTCTTGGTCTTGCGCAGAGCATCTGCCTGGGCCTTGCCGCGCGCTTCCGCCATGGCTTCGGCGAAGTTGGCGAACAGGACCGTGAACCAGAGCCACAATGAGATCTGGAACTGGAATCCGATCCCGCTGCCGCCCGTGAACAGATCGCGAATCAGGAACACGGTGGTGATCGCGGCGCCGACCTCGACGACAAACATCACCGGGTTTTTCGCCAATGTGACCGGGTTCAGCTTGACGAAGGATGCCGCCGTCGCCTTGCGCACGATTTCCGGATCGAACAGCGGGCGCGCCCGAACCAGCTTCTTGGGCAGAAGCGAGGTAGGATCGTCCGGCGGAAGCTGCGGCGTGACTTCTGGTTCTGTAGTGGTAGTGGTGGCCATGGCTAACTCCAAATCCCCTGAAGCGGCAAGAGAATCATGGAAAAGAGCTTGCCGCTCTGCATCAGGTAATGTTCGACAATCGGCCCCAGCGAAAGCGCCGGGAAGAACGTGAGTGCGCCGACGATAATCACGGTGCCGACCAGCAGTCCCACAAACAGGGGACCGTGCGTCGGAAATGTGCCGGCGGTTTGGGGAATCTTCTTCTTCGCCGCCAGACTTCCGGCCGCCGCCAGCAGCGGAATCAGGAACAGGAACCGGCCGATCCACATGCGCCAGCCCGGTCGTCAGGTCGTACCACGGCGTGTTGACCGTGATGCCGGCGAAGGCGCTGCCGTTGTTCGCCGGTGCTGCTGGTGTAGGCGTACAAGATCTCGCTCAAATCCGTGCGGTCCGCTGTTGTTGAGGTTCGCGGATCGCAGCGCCCTGCGGATTCCAGTAGCCCTTGGCCGGGAACGTGATCACCGTGCTGAGCGCGGCAAAGACCAGGATGCTGAACGCAGTGGCGATCACCGCCAGCATCGCCATCTTGACTTCCTTCTGCTCGATCTTCTTGCCGAGGTATTCTGGCGTGCGGCCCACCATCAGGCCCGCGATGAACACCGCCAGGATGCAGTAGAGCAGGATGCCGTACAGGCCCGCGCCAGTGCCGCCAAAGATCACTTCGCCGGTCATGATGTTGAACATCGGAACCAAGCCGCCCATCGGCGTGTAGCTGTCGTGCATGGAATTCACAGCGCCGCAGCTCGCATCGGTGGTCACGGTGGCGAACAGCGCGGAGTTGGCAATTCCGAAGCGGGTCTCCTTGCCCTCCATGTTGCCGCCGGACTGGCCTGAGGTAGCGGCGGTTTGGAGTCCCTGCTTCGCCAGAATCGGGTTGCCGGCCTGCTCGAAGTGGTAGCAGACGAACACGCCGATCAGGAACATGACCGAGAAGGCGGCGAAGATCGCCCACCCTTGCCGGGTATCGCCGACCATCTTGCCGAAGGTGTATGTCAGCGCCGCCGGGATCAGGAAGATCAGGAACATCTGCTAGCAGATTGCTCAACGGATTCGGATTCTCAAATGGATGCGAGGAGTTTGCGTTGAAGAAGCCGCCACCATTCGTCCCCAGCTGCTTGATGGCTTCCTGCGACGCGACCGGGCCCTGCGCGATCATCTGTTTCGCGCCTTCCACGGTGGTCACCTCGGTGTAAGGATTCAGATTCTGAATCACGCCCTGCGAGACAAACAGCAGGCCGCCGATGATGGATATCGGCAGCAGCACGTACACTGTGGCGCGCGTCACATCCACCCAGAAATTGCCGATGGTCTTCTTCTCCTGCCGCGAGAATCCGCGAATCAACGCGACCGCGATCGCAATGCCGGCGGCGGCGGAAGCGAAGTTCTGCACCGCAAGCACCGCCATCTGCACGAAATAGCTCAAAGTCGATTCGCCGGCGTACGCCTGCCAGTTGGTGTTGGTGACGAAGCTGGTCGACGTGTTGAACGCCAGGTCCGGAGGCACGTTGCTCGCGTTGAAGTGCTGCGGATTGAACGGCAGAAATCCCTGCGTACGCTGCATCAGGTACGTCAACAGAAAGCCGAAGATGCTGAAGCTCAGCAGCGCGGCCGTGTACTGCGTCCAGCGCTGCTCGACCTCTTCCTTCACGCCAATCAGCTTTGTAAGTAAGCACTTCGAGCCACCGCAGAACCGGATGCAGGAACGTGCGCTGGCCTTCGAACAAATTCGCCATGAAAGCGCCCAGCGGCTTGGTGCAGATAAGAATCAGCCCGAAGAAGATCGCGATTTGCAAAACTCCAATGCTAGTCATTGTTTCTCTCCTCAGAATTTCTCCGGACGAAGAAGCGCGTAGATCAGGTAAATAAACAACCCCAACGACGCGATTCCGGCAATGATATAGTCCATGACGTTGTTCTCCCTAAAGCTTGTCGCAGGCCTTGGTGAAGACCCAGCACAGCAGCAAAAACGCACATCCGATAGCTAAGTAGAATAGATCGAGCATCTGGTTCCCCCTTACTTCGTTTCCTTGAACAGCACTTCGTACCCTGCGCGCCGGAGTTGCCGGGCCAGAGTTTCATCCTTCGTCGGCCACCATCGCTTCCGCCCGCCGAGGACCACGATGGAGCCGGGTTTCAGCGCCGCCGTCAGCGTTTCGAAGCGATCGCGGCACAGATAAATTTGCACGCTGGTCTCCACCGGGCTTTCGCTTGCCATCACCCGAAAGCGATTCTCGTTGAACTCCACCAGGACCGGCGGAGTTTCGAGAGGGAGCGGGTACGGCACCACCTGAGGCACCACCAGCTTGATCCGCGCGCCCAGGCTGTTCGCCAGATTGCCTGCTTCCTTCAAAGCCGCGAGCGTCGATTCCACCGACGTGAAGACCACGGCGATGTTTAGCTGCTGATCCGCCTCTACTCCTGTGGGCTGCGCGGGGTGTCCAGTTGCGGGTCTCAAGATTTTCTCAATCGCGAGTGACATATTGTTCTGCCTTCCCACGTCTTGAGAGTATTCGCCAAGGCCTGAAGAAGTCATCGAAAAGCCATGAAAAAGTTATGAAGATCCGGAATCTTCGAGCATGATGTTTGCGACGCCGCGGCGCGAACGACCGGACTCGAAGAATGCTAAATGATTTATAAAGATTCGAGCGTTCCGTTGAAACGATAGCCGATCCAGGGTTCCGTCATGATGTATTGCGGATGTTCCGGATCCGGCTCGACCTTTTTCCGCAGGCTCTTGATGAAAGCTCGCAGGTAGTCGACCTGGTCGCCATAGTCGGGTCCCCATACCGCCTGCAGCAATTCCCGATGCGGGACCGCTTCATTGGCGTGCTGCGTAAGGTATCGGAGCAGATCCAATTCCTTCGGAGTCAGGTGGGCGCTCGATGTTCCGCGCGTCACGGTTCGCGCGGCGAAGTCGATCGTGAGATCGCCGATGCGGAGTCGGCTGGGCGCAGACTGGCGCCACCGGAATGCGGCGGAGCGCCGCTCGTATGCGGGCGAGAAGTTCCGGAGTGCTGAACGGCTTGGTCACGAAGTCGTCGGCGCCGGCGTCCAGCGCTTCCACCTTCGCTGCCTCCGTGTTGTGAACCGTCAGCATGATGATGGCGACATTCGGATCCGCGCGAAGTTCCCGGCACGCCGCCAAGCCGCCCATCCCCGGCATGTTGATGTCGAGCAGCACCAAGTCGGGGCGGAACTCCCGCACCTTCAGAAGTCCTTCCTCGGCCGTCTTGGCGTCGTCGACTTCGTATCCGGCGGTGATCAGCGTCGTACGCATGATGCGCCGGATCTGAGGTTCGTCGTCAATGACGAGAATGCGGCCCGCGCTCAACTCTGTCCTGCCTTCTGATCCGCCGGCAAGGTAAGCCGGAAGGTCGTCTCCCCGGGACGGCTGGTCACGGTCAGATCTCCATGATGTGCCCGGACGATACTCTGAGCGATGCTCAAGCCCAAACCGGAACCGGGTATCTGATTCTGCACGGAAGGGCTCCGGTACAAGCGTTCGAAAATGCGAGTCTGTTCCTGCACCGGTATCCCTTTACCATAATCGGTCACCGCCACCGTGACGCCACTGCCGTTGTGCACTCGAACGGTCACGGGCGTGTCGGGAGGCGAGTATTTCAGAGCGTTATCCACCAGTTGCTTGACCGCCAGCTTGACCAACCGTCGATCAATCGAAACCGACGGATGTTCGTCGCAGACAACGTTGACAGGGCGGCCGTCGATCTCATTGCGCATCGAAGCGACCACCTCGCGAACGATCGCGCCGACGTCGGAGAGCTCCGTGTGGACCCGGATGTCGGCTGTGTCCAGCCGTCCCATCTCCACCGTGTCATCAATGAGATCCTTGAGATGATTCGCTTCCTCATCGGCGATCTTGAGCAGTTCCGCTCCTGCTCTCCGCAGGCTGATCCGGATTGGCCAGGAGCGAAGTGGTCGCGGCCATCACCGACGTCAGCGGCGTCTTGAACTCATGCGCCATCGCGTCCAGCAGCGTGGTTCGCAGCTTCTCGCTTTGACGCGCGGCCTCGATCTGCGACGCGAGATCCTGGGCCCGCGCCCGTTCCAGTCCAATGGCCACCAGGTTGGCGATTCCCTGCAGAACGGCATCCGGCATCTGCGTCCCCTGTAGCGCGAGGCCCGCGATCGGCTCCGATCCCAGACGAACCGCCGTAATCACGCGATTGCGCTCGGCATCGGTGAAGGACGTACCCTGCAAGGCGGCATCGCGAAGCTGATCGTCCAGGCCATCGAAATCCGCGGGGCCGGCGCGATAAAACTCCTCTGAGCGGCGCTCGTAGAGCACCACGGCGCTCAACTCGAAAATCTCGGCCAGCTTTCGAACCAGTTGTTTTGGGAATGGCTCCGTGTAGTCGATCAGCAGAATCGCCCGGCTGAACGTGTATAGCCGCTCCAAATCCTGCTGCCGCGCGACAGCATCCAGCGCCCGCCGTTTGACCTCCGCCGACAGGCGGCTGGCGATCAGCGCCGTCGTCAGAAAACTGAACAGAGCCACCCAATTTTGCGGATCCGCGATCGTGAACCTTCCCACCGGCGGCAAGAAGAAGAAATTGAAGGTGAGCGTGGCGGCGATCGAGGCGAGCCGCGGCTTCGAAGAATCCCCAGAAACTGGCGATGATCAACACCAGGAGCAGGTACGCGAACCCGGTGGTCGTCGCATTGACCGGAACCAGGCTATAACCCGTCCATGTGATCACCATCACTCCGGCGAGCGATAGCAGCAAACGCACTATGTGTTGACCCAAAGTTACGATGACCTTGCTGCTATTCTAGATCCATTTCTTCGGCGGCAAGCAACTACTTCAGGTACGCTCGCAGCGCGTGAATCAGATCGTCGGCCGCCTGGGTCTGTTCGTCGGTCGGCGTAGTATCGGGATCCAGCACATGAAAGCGGATGTGCCCCTCGATCACTTCCGCCATCAAAGCGTCCATGGCGCCTCGGCAAGCCGAAATGTTGTGGAGCACATCGGAACACTCGGCCTCCTGTTCGAGCGCCCGCGCGATCGAGTCCACCTGGCCTCTGATTCGTCTTACGCGATTGAGCAGTTTCTTTTTCTCTTCTGTCGTATGAGCCATAGGTCGTGAGCCATAAAAAACTCGAATAGGGTCTTGACAAGCATACCCCGGCGGGTATAGCCTGAGCAAGGGTTGCGATACAGCGCAACCTTACTCTTAGCGGCGTCACCTCACTGTAATTTCAGTGCGGTAAAGTTTTTCTGAATCCCGTTAGACCCGCGAATCGGAAACGTCTTTGCTCCGTTGATGAATCACTGTAGCTGGCTTGCGGTCGCGGCTCATGAATAGAAATCGATTCCAACTCAGCTTGCTTATTGCGCGATTACGCTGATGTCAATCGGCCTGACGGCGTCCGCGCAGGAGCAATCTCCTGCTCCACAGACGCGCGCCGGCCGAACCGGAGCGTTGGAATCTGTTCTATCAGGCAACATCCATCGGGCAATATCACGGCACTTTTCATTCGCCCTACTCGGGCCCGTTCAGTCTCCAGGACTATCCGGAGCGCGATGTGTCGCTCACCACGACGCTGTTCTTAGGACTGCGCCTGGAGAAAAATACGGCACTGTATTTCGATCCTGAAATCGCCGGCGGGCGTGGATTCAGCGGCGTCGACGGCCTTGCCAACTCATCGAATGGTGAGCTGCCGCGAGTGGCGTCGGCCGTTCCCAAGCCCTACGTGGCGCGGTTGTACGTGTCTCACGATTTTGGCTTCGGCGATGAAACGGAGTCGGTCGAAGCCGACGAGAACCAGCTTGCCGGCGAGCGCCCGATGAATCGCTACACCATCACCGCCGGGCGCTTCACCCTGACGGACTTCTTCGACGACAACAAGTATTCGCACGATCCGCGAACGCAATTCATGGGATGGGCGGTGATGTTTAACGGCGCGTGGGATTATCCGGCCGACGTTCGTGGCTACACCTGGGGATGGGTACACGAGTTTCACGCGCGCAATTGGTCGGTGCGCTATGCGAGCGCCGCGATGCCTCGCGTCGCAAATGGGCTTCGCTTCGATCGCCGGCTATTTCGGAATCGCGGCGACGTGTTCGAGGGAGAATATCGATACACCATCAACAAACACGCCGGCACAATCCGCGCTCTGAACTACCTCAATCACGCCAACGCCGGCAACTACGCCGAGGCGATCCGGCAGGCGGCGCTGACGGGCGAGCACGCCCGATGTCACCTCAACTCGCCGCAACGGAACCCTTAAGTATGGATTCGGGTTGAACATGGAACAGGAGCTGACCAAGAACATCGGCGTCTTCGCGCGGCTGGGCTGGAACGACGGCAAGACCGAGAGCTTCGCGTTCACGGCCATCGATCGTCTGGCGACCGCCGGTATTTCGATCACCGGCGAGCGCTGGCACCGCCCGTTCGACACGGTTGCGACGGAACTCACGGTCAGCGGAATTTCCGGCGTCCACGCGCTTTACCTCGCGCGCGGCGGCTACGATTTTCTGATCGGCGATGGCCGCCTGCAGTATGGGCCGGAGTACATCTCGGAGACTTACTACAGCGCGCGCCTATTCCCTGGATTCTTCGCGAGTTTCGATCTCCAGCACGTTGCGAATCCGGCCTACAACCAGCAGCGCGGACCAGTCTGGATCTCCTCAATCCGGCTCCATCTGGAGTTTGGCAAGGACACTTTCAAGCGGCCGTCAAAGCAGGGTCCCGCGGAGTATCGCGGCCGCGAACGTGAAATAGATGATCAGTCCCGTCACGTCCACAAGAGTCGCAACAAAGGGGGCCGAGGCACTTGCAGGATCGAGTCCACAGCGGCGCAAGATGAAAGGCAGCATGGAACCGGCGATGGTTCCGAAGGTGACGACGCCGATCAAGCTGCAGGCAATCGTCAGTGCGAGCAAGAGATAGTGCACGCCGTAAGCGCCGCTGATCTTCTGCCAGACTAAGATTCGAATCAATCCAATCACGGCGAGCGTTGCGCCCAAAACTACACCCGCGCACAACTCACGCCGGATCACCCGAAACCAATCTCGCAGCCGCACTTCTCCGAGCGCCATGGCGCGAATCACCAACGTGGTTGCCTGCGATCCGGAATTTCCTCCGCTGCTAATAATGAGCGGCAAGAACAGCGCAAGCACCACTGCCTTCGCGATCTCATCCGCGAAGTAGCCCATGGCGGTTGCCGTGAGCATCTCGCCGACGAACAGAATGGCCAGCCAGCCGGCACGCTTCTTCACCATCTCGAGAAAAGAGACTTCCAGATACGGGCCGTCGAGAACTTCCGAGCCGCCCATCTTCTGAATATCCTCGCTGGCCTCTTCTTGCAGAACCGAGACGATGTCGTCGATCGTAATGATGCCTTTGATATGCTGCGCGGCATCTACCACCGGGATGGCCAGCAGATGATGTTGTCGAAAGAGCTTGGCGACTTCTTCTTGATCCGCATTCTCCGGCACGGAGACGAAGTTCGTCCGCATGACATCCTTGACGCGCTTCGTCCGGTCCGCGACAAACAGATCGCCCAGCGATACCACTCCCAGCAAATGCTGTTCGTCATCCACCGCGTAGGCATAGTAAATCGTCTCGACCTGCTTAGCCTGTCTGCGAAGGTACGCGATCGCCTCATCCACTGTCGATTCCGGCCGCAGGCGCGAAAACCGGGGGCTCATTCTGCCGCCGGCCATGTCCTCCTTATAGGCCAAGAGTCCACCAACTTCACTCCGCGTGCTTTCGTCCAGATCGCCCAAAATTTCAGTCGCGCTGGTCCGGCGCGAACTCTTGAATCAGGTCGGCAGCGTCGTCAGGCGCTAAGAGACGCAGCCAAAGACGACGCTCCCCGGCCGGCCATGGAGCGAATCAGCTCCGCTTGGTCGTGTGCGGATATATCCAGGAAAAAATCGTCTGCCTCTTCGTGGGGAAGAGCATGAAATTGCTTCAGCCTCGCCTCGGTGCTGAGCGTGGGCCAACGGTCCAGAAGGTCTGAGTGCGTCGATGCAGCAGGGGTCATGGCTTTCTTTCACGTTAGCGTAATGGCCCGGCGGGGCAGAGCGAAGCGCTTAGGCGAGAATACTCTTCACGACGTTCCCCGACACGTCGGTGAGCCGGAAGTTTCTGCCCTGGAACTTGTAAGTCAGCTTGGTGTGGTCGATGCCCAGCGTGCGCAGGATGGTCGCGTGCAGATCGTGAACATGGACCGGGTCTTTCACGATGTTGTAGCAGTAGTCGTCGGTCTCGCCCAAGCTGACGCCGGGCTTGATTCCGCCGCCGGCGAGCCACATCGTGAAGCAGCGCGGATGATGATCGCGCCCGTAATTGTCCGCGGTGAGCTTGCCCTGGCAGTAGACGGTGCGGCCAAACTCGCCGCCCCAGACGACCAGCGTGTCTTCCAACAACCCGCGCTCCTTCAAATCCTGCACCAGCGCGGCGGACGCCTGGTCCGTATCGCGAGCTTGTCCCTGGATCTGCTTGGGCAGCTCATTATGCTGATCCCAGCCGCGGTGGAAGAGCTGGATGAAGCGCACGCCGCGCTCCGCCATGCGCCGCGCGAGCAAGCAATTGGCAGCAAACGTTCCGGGCTTGCGCGCATCCGGGCCGTACATGTCGAATGTATGCGCCGGTTCCTTCGAAAGATCGGTCAGCTCCGGCACCGAGCTCTGCATCTTATACGCCATCTCATACTGTGCGATGCGCGTGGCGATTTCCGGATCGCCGAACTGATCCAGC
Organism: Bryobacterales bacterium; assembly: GCA_963731375.1. GTDB lineage: Bacteria > Acidobacteriota > Terriglobia > Bryobacterales > Bryobacteraceae > Palsa-187. Next base: position 379,526 of record CAVSUW010000007.1, on the reverse strand, counting down.
TCCACCTGATTGAGCTTCCCCAAATCGTCGATGAACCGCCGCCGCTCCGTCTGCGTGAAGCCGTCCGGATCGGAGAGATACAACACCGGATCGCCCAGCGAGCGGAATTTCACGCCCTGATACTTGCTGGGCAAAAAGCCGCTGCCCCACTGCCGCTCCGCCAGCGGCTGGTCGTTCGGATTCCCGCTGCCCTGCGAGATCATCACCACAAACGCGGGCAGATCTTTGTTCTCGCTGCCCAGTCCGTAGGCCAGCCACGAGCCGATCGACGGGCGTCCCGCAATCTGAAATCCGGTCTGGAAGAAGGTCACACCCGGATCGTGATTGATGGCCTCGGTGTACATCGACTTGACGAAACACAGATCGTCGGCGACCTTCGCGAGATTCGGCATCAGGCTGCTGACCCACGCCCCGGAATTTCCGTGCTGCTGAAATGGGAAAATCGACGGAGCCACCGGAAAACTGGTCTGCCCGGAGGTCATTCCCGTGAGACGCTGCCCGCCGCGAATCGAATCCGGCAGCTCGGTCTTCGCCAGATCCTGCAGGCGCGGCTTGTAGTCGAACAGATCCATCTGCGACGGCGCGCCGGATTGGAACAGGTAGATGACGCGCTTCGCCGTCGGCGGGAAGTGCGGAATCCCGGGCATCGCGCCGCTGGATTCGTCGGCCTGCAGCAAACTCGCCAGTGCGGCCGTGCCGAGTCCGGCAGCGGCTTTCCCGAAGAAGTAGCGGCGTGTGAGCAGGTGCGGATCCATCATCACTCCTTAATTCGCTCCTATAGTGAACGGGCAAGTACGGCTCATGCGCTTGCTGGTACGCGATTTTCTCTAACAGGGGAGCGTTCCTCTCAGCCAGTCTCAGCCACTCCCGCGCCCGTACATAACGCGCGTTTGCCGCAAACGCTACATAAGCGTCGTCCGCGGAGGACATTCTGGACGCGGCTAATGCACTCGGGTAAGGGCCGTCTACGATACCGCTTAGAAGATCCACGACCGCTTGCTTCCCCCCGCCGTTGAAAGCAGTCAGCACGTCTGACGCAAGCTTCTTCGATCCGTCCCCTCCGCCGCGCAGCCGCGGGATTGTGTGATTCGAGTCCGGTCCCAGCACAAGACCGTCGTCGAGCGCGATCGCCTCCAGGCTAACAGCGACGCTGCTGGTGTTCGAAAACATATCCTCAGCCCGCAGTACGTCACCCTCAGCGTCGGCAATCTCCCGTGAAAGGGTTACAGCGATGCCGGAAGGCTCACTCACGAGCGTTACTAACCGATCGGCGCCATTCGGAATCCTGCCAATTGTTGACATTCGCAAAGAACCAACGAGTCCGTAGTGGGGCGTCACAATGCCGTCGGCATTCTTCACGGCCCAAAGAGTCGAGTACGCGACGATCGGGTGCCCCGTATGATTCGTCAGAATGAATGAGAACGGATAAAGGGGCGTGAAGTCGACAGACGCCGGAGCCGCCGCCAACGCTTTCGACGTAAAACTCGGGGAGGAGTAGGGCGTGATTTCGATTCCGTTTGCGCTCCAATCGCCCGGCGTAACGGTCACATCTTGCGCCAAAAGCACGCAAGAGGTAATGAGCAATCCGGCCAATAGGCGCGCCATGCTTTATTCCTTGGTCACCGTGGCATCCAGGTTGAGCATCATGTTGGCCAACGTGGCGTAGGCCGCCAGTTCGCGTTCGTCGAGCGTGGCATCGCGCGGCGCCTCGCCCTGCGCCAGGTATTTCGACGCCGCCTTCGGTATCGCTTTGGAATGCGTCGCGATAATAATTGAAGCTCGATTGCAAAATTTCGCTTTCGCGCCGGTCGGGCTGGCGAGCGGTCGCCAGTTCGAATCCATACGCGATGCGCTGCGCTGGCGTCGTGCCGCCCTCGCGCATCATCCGCTCCGCCATCTTGCGCGCGGCTTCCAGATACGTGACATCGTTCATCAGGTTCAGCGATTGCAGCGGAGTATTGGTGCGCAGCTCACGCACCACGCAGGCCTCGCGCCCGGCCGCGTCGAAGTTCATCATCATGGGCGGCGGCGCAGTGCGCTTCCAATACGTGTAGAGACTGCGGCGATGCAGCCCTTCGCCGGTGTCGGGCTTGTAATCCGCGCCACCCGAGAGATCTTTCCACAACCCGGCCGGCTGATACGGCTTCACCGATGGTCCGCCGATCTTGTCCACCAGAAGTCCCGAGACCGCCAGCGCCTGGTCGCGCACCATCTCGGCGGAAAGCCGCACGCGCGGGCCCCGGGCGAGCAGCCGGTTCTCCGGATCGCGCTGCTGCATTTCGGGAGTCGTCTTCGACGCCTGGCGATACGTCGCGCTCATCACGATGGTCTTCTGGATGGCCTTCATGTCCCACCCGGCGCGCACAAACTCGGTGGCCAGCCAGTCGAGCAGGTTCAGGTTTTCCGGCCACTCTCCCTGCGAGCCGAAGTCTTCCACCGTCTTGACCAGCCCGATCCCAAACGCATTCTGCCAAAACCGATTCACGGCCACGCGCGCGGTCAGCGGATTCGCGGGATCTGTAATCCAGCGCGCCAAGCCCAGGCGATTCGCGGGTGCATCTTTGGGAAGCGGCGTCAGAATCCCTGGGACGCCGGGATCCACTTTCTCACCCGGCCGATCGTAAGCCCCGCGCAGCAGCAGGTGCGTCTCGCGCGGCTCCGGCATGTCCTGCATCACCATTACCGTGGGAAAGGTGTCGATCATGTGCGCGCGCTGTTGTTCCAAATCCAGCACCTGCTTGCGCGCGGCGCGCATCGTCTCCGGAGCATATTGATCGAGGAAGGCCTGCCGCAGTTTACTCGCCTGGGCCGCGCTCCGCTGGGCCGCGGGAACCTGCGCGATCTGGCTCACGGATTCCGGCACCGCGAGCGCTCCCACGTCTTCGCTAGTGAGCGCCGTGCGATAGATTCGAACCTGCGCGATCCGCCCCTGGAACCGATTCGCCGGCCCGAAGCCCGCGCCGATGCGCAGCGGCTGCTTCACATCGAACGGCTGATTCATGTAATCGAGCGTGACCTTGGTCTTGAGCTCTTTCCCGTTGAGATACAGGTGGACGCCACTCGCCAAGCGCGACCCGTCGTAAGTCATCGCGACGTGCGACCACTGATTCAGCGGAACCGTCTCTTCGCTCTCCAGCCGAACGCCGTCATCCAGCCAGCGCAGCACCAGATCCCCGTGCAGATGGCCGTCCTGCAGAGAGAAGGTCCAGCCCCTGGCCTCCTGCTCATCCACCGCGCGACTGACGATAGAGCCGGTCGCCGCCGTCGGATTGATCCACGCCGATAGCGTGAACGAATCGTAGAAACCAAAGTTGCCGACATCGCCCACGTCGACGAAACGTTTGCCGTCGAACTCGCCAGCCTGTCCCGTGCGGCCCGCGCCATACAACGCCGCCCCGTCTTTCCACTCCGCGTGTCCCGTAAAGGAGACCGCCTGCTGCACCGGCCCGTTCTCCATCAAGTAGAGATACTTTTCCGAGCGCGGCGGATCGGGAGTGATTTCGCCTTCGAGGGTGCTGTCCAGCGGAAGCCGTACCGCGGCATCGCGCGCCGGCGCCCAGTCGACCGCAGCCGCCCCGCGCAGCGACGCCTCCCATGCGGTTTGCGCCTTCGCAATCGCAGGTTCCAGCGCCGCGAACTGCTGTTGCGCCGTGGCCAACTGCCGGATCAAAGCATTCAACCGCGTCTCCTGCTCGGGCGTCGGCGCCGCCACCACCGGCGGAGAATTCCCGTACTTGAACGCATTCCCCCGCTCCGGCACGCGATTGAAGTACGCGAACATCTGGTAATACTCTTTTTGCGTGATCGGATCGAACTTATGGTTGTGGCAGCGGGCGCAGCCGACCGTCAGGCCCAGGAAAACGGTAGAGGTTGTGTCCACGCGATCCACCACGTACTCGACCGCGTACTCTTCCGGAATGATGCCGCCCTCGCCATTGCCGCGATGGTTGCGGTTGAAGCCGGTGGCGATGATCTGATCGCGCGTGGCATTCGGCAACAGGTCGCCGGCCAGTTGCTCCGTTGCGAAGCGGTCGTACGGCATGTTGCGATTGAACGCATCGATCACCCAGTCGCGCCAGCGGTACATGGAGCGCTCGGCGTCGGTTTGATATCCATTGGTGTCGGCATAGCGCGCGGCATCCAGCCAGCGCACCGCCATCCGCTCGCCATAGCGCGGTGAGGCGAGAAGTCGGTCCACAACTTTTTCGTAAGCGTTGGGCGAGGAGTCATCCAGGAACGCCTTCACGTCGGCGGGCGACGGCGGCAGTCCCGTCAGATCGAACGAAACGCGCCGCAGCAGCGTGCGCTTGTCCGCCTCAGGCGACGGCTTCAGCCCTTCGCGATCCAGCCGCGCCATCACGAAATTGTCGATCGGGTTCTTAGGCCACGCGCGGTCGCTGACCTGCGGAGGATCGGGACGCCCGGCGGAATGAAGGACCAGTGGTTCTGCCATGAGGCGCCTTGCGCGATCCAGCGTGTCAGCAGGTCGATTTCGGAATCCTTCAGCTTCACCGCGCCGGACCAGGCCGGCGGCATGCGGCGCGCCGTGTCGTTGGAACCAACGCGGCGGATCATCTCGCTCGAGCCAGGCTCGCCGGGCACAACCGCGAAGTGGCCCCCGAGATCGCCTTTTGCGAATTTTTCCAGATCGAGACGAAGTTTACTCTGCCGCTTACTATCGTCCGGACCGTGGCAGGTAAAACAATGCTCGGAAAGGATCGGACGAATATCGCGGTTGAACTGAATCGGGTCGTTGGTAATGTCGTTGGGCGCGCCCGCGGCGCAGGCAACACTCACCATCGCGCAGAGCGACCAGCGTATCCATAAACCCTTCATTCGTCATCGATTCTACACCACGCCGAGTCTGGTGTCGTGCGTCCTATCGCGTGAACCGGTGGATGCCGGTAGGATCGTCCGGCGTGACCGGCGGCGGACCGGCGGGTTTAGGTTGATCGCCAAACATCCGCTGAACCCGCTCCCTGGCAAACGCCATATCGGTGATATAGCTCCGCCGCGCCGCGGTCCGCCAACCCTGGCTCCGGATGGTTTCGAGAATCTGCTCTCCATTCAGACAATCCGGCGCCTGCATGTTGCGCACCGACTGCGGCGTGTTCATGTTGATCGCTGTCATGAATGCAGTCGTCGTGATATCGCTGATCCAGTGTGCGATGCCGCTCGTGTGCCCGGCTTCCGCAGCCAGCGCTTCCACCGTCGCCGCCGGCAAATACATCAGCAGGCCTTCCGTGATCATGAGCGCCGGGGCCGAGCCCACGGTCGCGTAAATGTTGCGCCGTTGCGCCGCATCGTTCAGGTCCGTCGAAATAAACTCCCGGCGGCACCGCGGAGTCTCCGCTGACATCAGCGCGTTCTTGTAGTCCAGCATGTCCGCGAAATCGACTTCGATCCACCGCAGATCCGCCGGCACTTCTAGCCGCCAAGGCCGCGTATCGAGACCGCAGCCCAAACTAAGAACCGTCGCGATCTCTTCTGAAGCCAGCGTCTCCAGCAACAACTCATCCATAAACCGGCTGCGCACCCCGATCCCGAAGCGCATCATTTCGGGCTGCGGCAGGGCGCGGAGCATTGCCATACCGCGCTCGCCCGCCAGCCGCGCCGCGAACGGATCGCGCACGAAGCCATCCGGCGCATCGAATTCGAGCGCCCGGCACGCAGCCACCATGAGGGCGGTGTCGCTGACGTGAGAAATTTCGCCGTGGGGTTGAGACATCGCTTTCATTATCCACGGAATCGTACATTTTCAACTGCAGCTTTTCGTGTGAGACGATGCGTACATGGATCGCAATTGAACTGCCGGCGAACCGGGAGGTTCGGAATGAACATTCGACCATTCGTAATGTTTTGCGCCGTGGCGATGACAATCCTGTCCGCGGCGCCAGCCGGCGCCCAAACTCCGGTAAACCAAGAGCTGGACCGCCCCGCTCACCCCCGACGGTCATCCCGATCTCGTCGGCACCTGGCTGGATAACAGCGCCACCCCGTTGGAACGTCCTAAAGAACTGGCAGGTCGCCAGTTCCTCACCGACGCCGAAGTTCTGGAGTTAAAGAAGAGAGCCGATCGGCTCTTCAAGTCGGACAAAGGCGACTTCGCCGCGGGCGACAACGTATTTCTAGCGGCGCTCGCGAATCCCGACCGGTTCAGCAATCCCAACGCAACCTGCAAATCCGATCAAACGCCCGACCGCGAGTTCGACAACCGAACCTCGCTGATTATCGACCCGCCCGACGGCAAGATCCCGCCACTAACGCCTGAAGCCACGCGCAGACAGTCCGCAGCTCCGAGCGGCCATGGCGGCGGGAGTGAGTCCGCCCGCAGGCCCCGAAGACCTGAACCCCGCGATCCGGTGCATCACGCCCGGCGTGCCGCAGGCTGGGCGGCCGCTACGGCGCGGAGACTACGGCTACTATCAAATCGCGCAGACTCCGGATCACGTGGTGCTCTTCAATGAGATCATGCACCAGACGCGGATCATCCCTCTCGACGGCAGGCCGCATCTTCCCGCCAGCATTCGCACCTGGGATGGAGATTCGCGCGGCCGATGGGATGGCAAAACGCTGGTGGTGGACACCACCAACTTCTCCGCCAAGAGCAATTTCATGGGGTCATCTGAAAACCTTCACCTGACCGAGCGCTTCACCCGCGTCGCCGCGGACGAAATCCGCTACGAAATCACCATGGACGATCCCACTGTCTGGACTCGGCCGTGGACCGTCATGGTTCGCCTGCGGCGGACCGAGGAAAAGCTTTACGAGAATGCCTGCCACGAGGGGAATCTCCCGCTCGAAGGCATACTGGCCGGGGCGCGCGCGCAGGAAAAGGCTGCCGAAGATGCAGCATCGAAGCGAGCGAAATAGGTCAAATTTAAACGAGTCGGCCAGTCTGGATCCTAGTGCGCTCGAGACAGAGCGTGGGCATGCATGAGAGCTCTGATCTTGATCGCGTTGGCTTGCGGAGTGGCCGCCGCCCAAAAAACTTAGCGATTTGGATCTGGCGCGGATGCTTTCGAATCAGCAACACTCGGCAGAGCGCCATCGAAGAGATCCTGGCTTCGCGGACTAGCAAGGTCCCGCTGCTTTTGTCTTGGAGTCGCAAACCTCCGGCTCAGATAAATCGAATTACGAGTACGTGGTCCAGAGAACTGCGACGTTGGCTAATGATCTTCGGTGAATTGAAGTCAAAAGAGGCTGTCCCGTTCCTGATCAAGCACATAGTCGGCAGCGAGACCTGATCGAGACTCCCAACATTTTCATGAAAACGACCGAATCGATTGTGAGTCGTATTCCCGCGGTGGCAGCCCTCATCAAGATAGGCCCAGACGCTTTGCCAGCGCTTTACGATTCCTATTGGGAGCGACGATGCCCAATGATCGCCTTGCCATTATTATTGTCGTGTCGAGAATCGCCTCGTCGTTGAAAGATCCTAGCGAACCAATGGGGTTTCTCTCCCACGCAACCGGCCAAGCGAATATGGAACATTTTTGGGCAGAGGAGGGATTGAAACATCTGAAGGTCCCTGCCGAGAGTAAATGATCCAGCGACGGCGCGCGAACGAAGCGTTTCCGACTGTTCGCCTCCCGCTACTTTCCCAGATGCTTGTCTAAGAAGTGAGCGATCTCCTCGAACGCCTCTTTGGTCTCGGGCGCATCCACGTCCCGCGAATACTGCCCGTGCGACTGGCCTTCATAAACCTGCAGCGACGCTTCCACCCCCGCCTGACGCAACTTGCGATGCACGCGCACCGTGTTGCTCAACAGCAGATCGCGCGTCCCCGTCGTGAGAATCGCCGGCGGAAAGCCGTGCATGTCGCCAAAGAGCGGCGAGAGCATCGGGTCCTTGAGATCGTGCCCATTGGCATACAGCGCGGCGCGCTTGTCGCAGCTTGCGTCGGGAGCGACCAGAACGTTGTCCAGCATCGCGTTGGTGCGGAAAGTGTCGCCGGAATTGGTGAGGTCGGCCATGGGCGTTCCGGGCGCGATGGCAGCCGGCATCGGCAGATGATCCTGTTTCACGCGCAGCACCATCTCCAGCGTCAACGCGCCGCCAGCCGATGATCCGAAAATCGCCATGTTCTTCGGATCGGCCATCTTCACCGCGGCCTTCCACACCGCCATCGCGTCATCCAGCGCGGCGGGATACGGGTGATCCGGCGGCATGCGATAGTCCACCGAGATGATCTTGAAATGGCCGAACCCGGCCATCATGATCGCTTCACTGGTTCCCGATTCCCCGGGGCCGCTCACGTAACAACCGCCGTGCACATGCACCAGCAGCCGATTGCGCATTCTCGGGCGGGACGTTCCGTGGCGTTACCATGTACGCCTTGACGCCGCCGACCGTGATCGGCTCGACCTTGACGCCCAGTTTCTCGCGCAGCGCCGGCAAAGTCTGCATGGTGGCGGCCGCACCGGCAGCGACCTGCGCCTTCCATTCTGCCGCGGTTTTCGGAATCACGTTCCACGTCGGGCTCAGCGGCGCCGCGATCAGCTTCTGCATTTGCGGGCTGACGCTGTCCGGCACCGGAATCGTGCGCGCCGGCATATTGCGCGGTCCTGGCGCCGGGTTCTGGGCCATCAACGTTGTGGCAAAGATCAGGATCAATATGGCGTGCGGATTCGGATCATGGACGCCTCAGTTAAACCGCTCGAGGCCTTTCGCCTTCCACACGGTATTCGATTCCGGCGTCAACAGATATTTTGAGAATGCCGCCGCATCCTCGCGATGTTGCGCTCTCGCCGAAACCGCGGTCGACATATCGATCCAGGCCGCGAGCTCGCGCGGCAGCGGCGCGACCAGCTCGATCTGCTTGTAAGGCAGAATTTCGCAAATCGCCTGCAGCGCCATATCGCCCTCGCCGCGAATCAGCGCCTGCCCGCCTTCTCCCCGCGTGCTCACCGGACTGTTGACGCCGGCGAATTCCGGCCGCTTGATCACCTTGTCCTCAATCACGCTGGCCACCATGCTGCCGCCCGCGGGATTCGAGCGCATCACCGCCTTCGCGCTGTGCAGCACGGCCGCGAGCTTTTCGACAGTCGAGATATCCGGATGCGGCGCGCCCGCGGGAACCGCCAACCCCATTTCCGAGCGGCCCAGCGGCACGAAGCTGCCGGGAACCACGCCGCCATCGAGCGACAGCGTGCTCATCAGCTCAAACGGCAGCATGATGACATCGGCCGGCGGATTCGCGGTCTTCACGGCCTTGACGATGGTGCCCATCCCGACCGTCATGATGGCTACTTTCTTGCCGGTTTGTTTGCGTGTACGCCGCGGCCAGATCGAGCAGCCCGGCGTTATAGATCACGCCCGGAGCCATCACGCGGATATCGGCGGCAGCATAGCGGGCGGCCGCTTCCTTAGCCTCTGGTGACTGCGCCCGCTCCTGGGCGCGAGCCGGTGTTGGATACCGGCGACTCCAAACATCAGCAACGTAGCGGCGATAGCGGACACATCTTGGCGGCGCATATTCGTTCCTCTTCAGTCGATCAAGTTCCGAGTCCCATTGTATTCGACCTCGACGATATTTTCAGGCGAAAACACGCATTCGGCGGTAGACCAATTTCCGCATAAATTCGTATACTAGACGTGATCATCCGGGAGGAACTCATGACACGACGAACTTGGCTGATGATGGCGGGCGCTCTGGCAGGCACCCCTTGGGCGAAAGGCCAGTATGTGCTCCCGCCGCAAACTCCGCCGGAGACGCGGTTCCCCCCGACGCCGGAACAGGCCGCCGAGATCGGCCGCAAAATGGCCCAGTTGCAGGACCGCCTCTCCGCTCTCAAGCAAAAGAACGTCGCGGATGAGTTGCTGGCCGAGGTCGAGATTTTCCACAAGGCCGCGGAATGGATCGGGCGCTACCACGAGTACTTCACCAAGAACTCGGTGGCTCAAACCATCGCGCTGCTCGACACCGGCATCGCTCGCGCGGGCGAACTGGAAGCCGGCAAGCCAACCTGGCCTACGGCCACCGGCCCCGTCATTCGCGCCTACCGCTCGCGCGTGGATGGCAGCGTGCAGCCCTACATTGCCTACGTTCCCGCGTCCTATGACCGGAGCAAGCCGGTGCGGATGGACATTTTCCTCCACGGCACCAACCGTGGAATGGTCGAAGTGCAGTTCATGTCGCACACCGCCATTGGCTACGGCGGCATGCCCGCGCCCCCTGCGCCGGATCACATCCAGCTTGAACTGCTGGGGCGCACCAACAACGCCTATCGCTGGGCTGGCGAAGCCGACGTTCTGGAAGCCGTCGAGTCCGCGAAGCGCAACTACACCATCGACGAGAACCGCGTCCTGCTGCGCGGCTTTTCCATGGGAGGCTCCGGAACCTGGCACCTGGGACTGCACCACCCGGACCATTGGGCCGCCATCGAACCCGGCGCGGGCTTTAACGACACCATTCGCTACGGCCGTCTCCCGAATCTGCCGCCGCAGGACATGAAGTCGATCCATATTTACGACTCGCGGGACTACTCGCTCAACGTCTTCCAACTGCCCACCGCCGCCTACACCGGCGAAGACGACAGCCAGAAGCAAAACCTCGACAATTTCCGCGAGGAGCTTGGCAAAAGCGGCTTCATGTTCAAGCCGGAGGGACTCAACTTCTCCACAACCGAACTGCCAGTGACGATTCTGGTAGGCCCGAAAACCCCCCACCGCTGGGAAGCGGAGAGCAAGAAGCGCTCGGATATATTTATGGATGCGGCCGCCAAGAAGGGCCGCACCGACCCGGATCACATCCGCTTCGTAACCTATACGACGCGCTACAACCGCTGCTTCTGGGTCACCGTCGACGGCCTCGACCAGCACTACCAGCGCGCCGAAGTAGACGCGCGCCGCTCCCCCAGCGACGGGACCATCGAGGTCAAGACCACCAACGTATCGGGACTGGCGCTGAAGTGCGCGGGAGTGAAGAAGATTTCCATCGACGGGCACAGCTTCACCGCCAGCGGCAAGGGCGAAATGCAGTTCCTGAAGCGCGCGGGAGCATGGAAGCAAAGCCAGGAAGGTACCGACACGTCGGTCCGCAAGCGCCACGGGCTGCAGGGTCCAATCGACGACGCTTTCATGGATTCCTTCCTGTGCGTCCGTCCCACCGGACCGGCCGCGCACGATCTGGCGGGCCGCTATGCCCAGGAAACCCTGGACGCCTTCGTCGAAGACTTCTCAAAGTTCTTCCGCGGACAGGTGCGGATGAAGGATGCCGCTGCCGTTACCGCCGCCGATATCGCCGACCATCACCTGATCGTGTTTGGCGATCCCCAGAACAACCAGATCCTGGCCCGCGCGCTGCCTAACCTGCCATTGCGCTGGGACGCGCGAGAGCTCGCGCTAGGGGGCAAGACGTACGATCCAGCCCGGCATATCGTAGCGATGGTTCATCCCAACCCGCTCAATCCCCGCCGCTACATCGTGCTGAATAGCGGGCATTCCTTCCATCGGAACGAGATGGCAGCCACCAACGCCTCTCTCTTCCCGCGCTTCGGAGACTATGCGGTTCTTCAACTGCGCCAGCCCGTAGACCGGCAGGTTGAGAGCGAAATCCTGGTGGCGGATTATTTCGACGAAGAGTGGAAACTGCCGCACGCTTAAGGCCAATTAAAAAGCCGCGGATGCTGGTTGGCATCCGCGGCTTTCGACACTTACTGAATCTTCAAATTAGAAGACTACCTTCAGCGCAATCTGAATAATGCGCGGATCGTTCGCCGAAGTAATGGTTCCGAACGTCGAGGAACTTTGCGATATGACCGGATAGTTGCTTCCGCCACTCAAAGGCGATGTAAAATTCGTATGGTTAAACGTGTTGAAGAATTCCCCGCGCAACTGCGCGCGCCAACGCTCCGTGATGAGGATGTTTTTGAACAGCCCCATGTCCCAGTTAAACAGTCCCGGACCGGTGAAGGCTCCCTTACCAATGTTTCCAACCGATCCTGCAGCCGGTTGACCGAAGGCAGCCTTATTCATATAGCTCACGCACGGCGCGTTCGCACCATTGCAAGAACCGCTGCCGTAAGGGTCCCCGCCGAGGTATTGGGCACGATCCTGATTGAGACCGGTCTGCGAAACATCCTTACCCGCAAAAACCGTGTACGCGAGCCCGGTCTCCTTCGTAACGATACCGCTAAGCTCCCAGTTGCCGAGCACACCCTTAACGAATTTGTTGGTTGTGTGCGGCGAGGGGATATCCCACAAGTAAGAGACGACGAAAACCTGTTCCCGGTTGAAATCCGAGGTTCCGTAATCCAGTTGGTGGCTGCCGGGGAGGTACCACGGAATCGGCAGAGGACCCGCGCCGCCGGTCGCACCCGCGCCCGTAGTGCCGTTGGAGGGCGGTACGTGAATCGATCGAATGCTGCCAGGTATAGTTGGCCAGAATCGAAAAACCGTGCGCCAGCCGCTTCTGTATGGTGAACTGCAACGAGTTGTAATTCGAATTTCCGGATTCGTCGAGCAGTTCCATGTTGTTGGAGTACCCCGTGAATAGCACTCGCGCCTGTTCCGATGAATTGTTGCCGGGAATATACTTCGAAGGGTTCAGGTATTGCTGGAGCGAGAGATGGGTCGCGTGCGATCCTACATACGCCCCTCGGGCGAGCCAGCCGCCGCCGAACTGATGCTCCATGGTCAGATTCCAGCTATAGACTACCGGAACCTTAAAGGCTAAATCGCCAATCAGATTGAACGTAGTCACCGCTACCGGGCCGGGCAGAACTACATTCTTTGGGACCGGGAATATCGCTGGGAAAACTGACTGCAAATCAGGGTGGGTGGCGAGTGGATTGCTGAACTGGCCAGGGTTCGAAAGCAGGATCTGCTGGGCAAACGGTGCTTCATCCACCATGTTGTTGTTGAAAATGCCATTGGTGCCAGAGTCGTAAAACATACCAATGCCGCCACGCAGGCTGGTCTTACCGTCGCCGAAGACATCCCAAGCGAAACCGGTGCGCGGACTCCAGTCCTTGAAATTATTGCCGGTTCCGTTGGTGGGGAACCCCGGGTCGCCCCGGAACAATAATCCTGGAGGCGCGTTCGGATAGATGCTGGAATGGGTTCCCGCATAATAGTTTTGAATCGAGAAACCCTCTACGCGTCCGTCGACTTCGTGGTACGGGAAGTAAGGCTCCCATCGCAAGCCCAGGTTGAGCGTCAGGCGCTTCGCGATTTTCCAGTCGTCGTGAATGAAATATCCCGACATCCAGGCGTTCGCATTCTCGAACTGGCCCTGCGCCTGCTGGAACTGGAACAGATCGCCGAGTATAAAATCCGCGGTGGAGTTACCGGTGGAAAGGGTGTGGTTGCCTTGCCCTGTAAACGTGAACAGGCCGGGCGAGTTGAAACCATTATCGAGCTCCACCTGGCGCCGCTCCAGATCGAAGCCGATGGCGAGGTTGTGTTGGCCGACCACCCAACGGATGGCGTCGTTACCGATGAAGTTATTCCGCGTGAAGCGGGCGAATGGATTGTCGCCGAAGGTGAAGAGGCCGGTGACACTAATAGTCTGAACGTCATTGGCCGGAGGCTGATAGGGAATATTCACGCCGAAGGTGCGCACGCTCGGAACCCCGGTAGCGGGCCCGCGTTGCGCCGCGTCGCGCAGGAAGCCCACCCGAAATTCGTTCAATAAGCTGGGGCTGAAAATGTGCGTTTCCGACGCCAGAATGTTCTGGGCAATGATGTTCGAACCGTCGGCGTAGGACAGAATATTCGTCGGATCGAAGACCGGCTGATTGGTGAACAGTTGCCAGTCGTAGCGCACTCCGAGGTGATCTTTATCCGAGAAAATGTGATCGAAGTGACCCACCACGTCGTTGAAATTCTGGTGTAACGGCGAGCCGTAAAACACGATTCCACTCGCAGCCGACGAGATCGGCAGGAACTTGATCACACCCTGCGACGCCTTATCGAGGCGATTGGTGGGAATTTGGTTATTGGGAAATGGCGCGTTCGTCAACGGGTCGTAAATCACAGTCGAACCAAAATTGCCTGCCTCTTGGGCTGGTGTCGGGACACTATTTTTGCTCAGACCGTTAGTCACGTCCCGCAGGGTCGTGAACTGCCAGCCGGCAAAGAAGAACGTCTTATTCTTTTTGATCGGCCCGCCAATGGTGCCGCCCTCCTGCCCGCGCTTCAGCGGATCGGCCGCCTTCGCGAAAAAGTTACGCGCGTTTAAATCGCCGTTGCGGATAAACCCAAAAACGTCTCCGTGAAACGCATTGGTGCCGCTCTTGGTGATTACGTTGACTACGGCGCCCGCATTGCCGCCGTATTCCGCGCTGTAATTCGACGTCTGCACGCTAAATTCCTGAAGCGCGTCGGGAAAAGGGAATGGATTATTTACGTTGGTGTAGCGATCCACATTGTCGGCGCCGTCCAGATTGTAGGCAACCATGTTCTGCCTGGATCCGTTAGTGCTTATCGTTACCGCGCCCGGAAAGGTTTTGGTCTGGCCCTGATCGGCGCCTCCATTGGGGGTAAGCATGGCCCCGGGCACCAGCGTCGTCAAGTTCGCGGCGTTGCGGCCATTCAGAGGCAAGTCAATCATTCGCTGTGAATCCACCACCTCTTTAAGCGTCGAGGTGTAGGTGTCGGCCTGTAGGGCTTGGGCTTCGACCGTCACGGCTTGAGTCTCTTGGCCCACGGTTAGCGCAACATTCACGGTCTGACTTTGATCGGCGGCCAGGCCAATATTCGACTGCGTGTACTTGTTAAAACCGGCAGCTTCCACCGTGACAGTGTAGGTCGTCGGCCGGAGCCCGGGAGCGACAAATTGGCCCGAGGCGTTGGTTACAACCTCGCGGGAAGCACCGGTTTCTGCTTCGGTGATGGTGACCTTTGCGTTGGCTACCGACGCGTTGGACGGATCGGCTGACCGTTCCTACGATGGTTCCGAAACCCTGCGAAAAAGCGAGCTGGCTAACCCCCAGCAAAACGAGCGCGACTAAGCAACTCCTCATGTAACCCCCTTAGAAGCCAACCTATGCGACTTGGAAACTTTTGTACAACTCTGGTACTTTTTCGAAACTGACCCGAAGCATAGCAAATGTACTACATAATTGACATCGAAGTCAACGGTTTAACGGCAAGAATCTCATGCCTTCTAGGGATGGACTGGCGGCGTGGGCTGGGTTCTCGCTAGTTGCTCGATATTGCTCAATTGCTTCCGAACCGTTTCGGAGTCTGGCGCGTTTGGCGCCGCGCGCAGATACGCGTTCAGCGAGTCGATCGCCTGCCCGTACTCTCGTTTTTCAGCCAGCACCAGCCCGAGCACATAGCTGGTCCTCGGATTGCGATGCGCGGTGTCAAGCCGGATAGCTTCGCGCGCACTCGTCTCCGCCGCATCGAGATTGCCGACGCGCAGATTCGCCATCGCATTGAGGTAGTAAGCCGAAGGATACGCGGCGGAGTCGGCCTGCAGCACACGTTCGCTCGAATCCGCGGCATCTTGCCACTTCCCTTCTTGCAAGGAGGTGATCGCGGTTTCCTGCAGGAACGCGACCTCCGCTTCACCATTGCGCCCCTGCTTCGCCAGCACGGCCGACAACTGCTGGTACATTTGTGGGTTCAGGGGATCCAGTGTGCGCGCCTGGTTGATCGCTTCGTAAGCCTTTTCCAGCTCTCGCTAGTCGCACGTGCGCCAGAGAAAGCAACAGGTAGGCTTGGGCGTCTCCCTGGAGTTAGCGCGAGCCTGCCCACTACTTGCTCGTGCGAGATAGCTGCCGCGCGAAGCCTGGTCGATCGTGATGCACCGTTCGAGAGCCTGGAGCGCACTGCGGTAATCCGCCGTACTTTGCGGTGCGTTGCGTTCGTGCTCCATGTCGCCCTTGAGGAGTTGATAGTAACCCGCCTGCCGATAGGACTCCGAACGGCTGAGCGCGGCAGGCAGCGGATCCAGCAGAGCGAGTGCTTTCGCCTGCTCCTCGATCACCTGATCGATGTTTGAATGTGCCGAGTCGGATTCAAAAAGCGATGCCGCCAGCAGTTGGTGAAGCTTGTAACTGCGGGGGCTGACGCGGACGTCGTGGGTGGCCAACGCAAGTTCGCTTTGCCAGTCCTGATTTCGAACCCAGGTGCGGGCCGCGAATCCTGCCACAATCACGCCCAACGCGATCGGAGCGAGCATCGCGAACTTGGGTTTTTCCGCAACGGCATAGATCGCCAGAACCAGGCAGGCGAGCAATCCGAGCGACGGAAGATACAGCAGACGATCCGCCATGATGGTGCCGATCGGGAAGAAAAGATTGGATGCCGGAACAAAGTTCAAAAACGCGAAGCACGCCAGGAAAAAGGCAGTGCGATTCCAGCGAATAGAGCAGAATCGACGGCGATCGCGGTGGCGAACACAATGACGCAAGCGAACCAGTCCGCCGCGGCCCCGCGAGCGAGTTGAATCTGACCGAAGGAATAATCGCAGGAAAGGTTCGCCGGCCAAATCGTCAGCCACAAATAGCGCGCGATCACCTTGATTGCTGTGAGCCGTCCGGTCCACCAATCGGCGCCGACGATCGGGTTATCGGTAAAAGGAAACTCCGCAGGCGGCGATGCGGCCAGGACGGCGGACCGCTTCCAGAGCATGACGGCGATCGGGCACCAACGTCGCAGCGCATCCCGGCCACGACGCGCCGAAATCTCCTTCCACCACACAGTTCGTAGAGCAAGATGATAGGAAGAATCGCCACCGCGCTCTCTTTGGAGAAGACCCCGATCGTCGTGACGGCTGTCAGCCCCGCGAGCCAAACTCCGCGAGCCCATCCGCTGGCATCCCTGCTCTTCAGATACATCAGGAATCCGGAGAGCACCGCCATCGCGGCCAGCAGATCGGCTCGGCCCACGATATTGGTCACGGATTCGGTCGAAGCCGGGTGAACGGCCCATACAGCAGCGATGAAAACCGACGGCCAGAAGCGGCGCACCAGGCGCAGAGCCAGCGCATACGCCAGCAAGACATTGCCCAGATGCAGGAGGAGATTTATCGCATGATATCCGAAGAGCTGCTCTGCCTTCCCCCAGAACTGCGTAGTTGAAGAGATACGAAAGCGTCGTGAAGGGGCGATACAGACCCGCTTCGCCAGTGGGCCACCAGTACGTGTGTTGAAAAATGAGAGCGATATTCTGCGGCGTAGCTTCGCGAATGCGCGGATCGAGCAGCAGGACCTTGTTGTCGAGAACGAGTCCGCCCCCAAACGAATTCGAATACGCCAGCAGGGTGAGCACACACAGCGCCAAGCCCGCCAGCATGTGACGCGTGTATTCGCTCGGCGGACGCGCGATCGCCTTGTCCGCGGGCGGCCGGACGCCACGATTCTTCGCCTTCCGGTTGCGGCCCGGTTCCTGTGCCTTCACTTATTTCTTCGGCTTGACGGATTCGAAGAGTGGTTTCGGTCAGCAGGCTGGGATCCGCCGGCATCTCGGCCTTTCCGGCGGGAAATCCGTTGAATTTCAGCATGAAGGCGATGATATCGGCGGCATCTGTCCGGCTGACTTTTCCGGGATCGTCGCGCGGCATGGTCCTGGTCACTTTGTCGAACAAATCCGAGAGCGGCCGTCCATTCCAATTTCCTTTGAACACGTCGCCCGAAAGCGGAGGAAGAACCCGGTTGAGTTGCTTGCCGCGCTCGGTCTGCGCGTCGCCCTCCAAGGCATCGCCATGACACACCGCGCACTGCTGCTTATACTGCGTTTCACCGCGCTGGGCTTGCGCCTGCGAGTACGCGCCGTCCCATACCGACGCCGGCGCCTGTGCTTCGAGCGTACAGAAAGCGGCGCTAAGAATCAGCAAGCCGCCGATCATGGGAATCGAAAACGGAATCGAAAGTTTCCTTCGTTGGCCGCGAGTCCATTCCGGGATTGTATCGCTTTTGCACAGCATAGCCAAGCCGTTCTCGTCCTTGATACTCACACCGCCGTATGCCATTTGGGGACCTTTGCATTCCACTTCGATTCCGGCTAATCTGAGTAGCGGACGGGCCCTGTGCCGAAAAGAGGAGCATGAAAATGCGCGCATTCAGCCAACATGTTTTGGAAGGCACGCGGTAAGCGGCTGGTTCAAGCGGCAGGCGTCACATTTCTGCTCGGAATGATGGTGGTTCCCGCGCTGGCGCAAGATGCCTCGCCGGACCGGTTGGTCGCCGAATGGATGCTCCGCATGGGCGGGAGCGTCGTGCTCGAAGGCCAACACACAGCCATCTCCGATGTGGCGAATCTCCCGTCTTCGGATTTCTATGTACAAACTTTGAACTTCACTGGAATTACACAGTGGGCTTCCGCGCTTCAAGACGAACTGCAGCGTTTACCGCCGCTCAAGCACGTCAAGGAAGTTTATATAAACGGGCGCCTCTGGTATGACCAACCGGTGGCGCTGGTCCGCGCGACCATGGGCCTTTTTGCCGGCTCGCCTGAGTTGGAGACGCTGGTGTTAAGCCGTCCCGTTCAGACCTATATTCCGTTCGACGATACCGTCCTCAAAGCGCTTCTGCCGCTGCCGAAACTGAAGAACCTGCGCATCCGCCAGACCCGCGTCGCGGGCGCGGCGCTGGCCTCCTTCCCTGGCCTCGAAAGTCTGGACCTGAATTATGACCGGACCTTCAACGACGCCGGCTTGGCCAGCCTGAAGTCGATGACCGGTTTGACCACTCTCTACCTGCGCGGCACTTCCATCACCGATGAAGGTCTGAAGAATCTGGCGGGCCTTACCAAGCTGACCGAACTGGATCTGGCCGACGATGGGATCACCGACGAAGGGCTGGCGGCATTGGCGGGGTTGACCCACTTGCGGCGGCTGAATCTTCAGGCTTCGAACGTATCGGACACCGGGCTGGATGCCATCCGCGGAATGACCGGACTCGAAGAGCTGAGTCTGTATCGAACCAAGGTCACCAACGCGGGCCTGGCAAAACTGGCGAATCTGAAACAGCTCCGCGCGGTGGATCTGCGATACAGCCGCGCCACCGCCTCCGGCGTTAAAGAACTGGTCGCCGGTCTCCCCAATTGCAAAGTGGAGTTCCAGGCTTCCTCCACCGGCGAAGTAAAGCGGACCATGAGCGCGGAATCGGTTGCCTCCAAGGGCGAGCCGGCTATCGCGGAGTGGCTGCGCTCCATCGGCGGAAAAGTCGAGATGAAGGACGGCCATGTGACCGCCGTTTATCTCAAGTCGACCACCATCACCGACCGCGAACTCGATATTCTCACCAAGCTCCCGCAACTCGCGGATTTGAATTTGCGCAATACGGAAGTCAGCGATGTCGGCGTCGCGCATCTGTCGTCGATCGTGTCGCTGCAGAAACTGGACCTCGGCTACACGCTGCTTGCCGACAGCGCTCTCTCGAAGTTGACGCCGCTGGTGAACCTTCGCTCTCTCGGTCTGGCAAGTACGCAAGTGGAAGGGCCTGGCCTGGCTGCGATCGAGAGTCTCCCCAACCTGCGTGAGCTCAATATCGAAAACTCTCCGGTAAAGAATGAGGGCCTGGACCACATCGGGAAAATGACCGGGCTCGAAGAGCTGTCGATCCAGTACACGCAGATCACCGACAAAGGCATGCCCGCTCTGGCCGGCCTGAAGAATCTGAAGCGCCTGAATCTGACGGGCAATGACATTCGCGACGCAGGGATCAAGAGCCTTGCCGGACTTACCCAAATCGAGGATCTGGATATCAGCTTCTGCCGGTTCGGTGAAGGTAGTCTGAAGGCGCTCAGCGGCCTGACGAATATCAAACGGCTGGGATTGAACCAGACCGGCGTCGGGGACGCCGCCATGGATTGGGTTGCCACCATGTCTCACTTGCAGTCGCTGAGCCTGGAATACACGGCCGTCAGCGACGCTGGTTTCGCGAAGCTCGCGGGCCTCGCGGACCTCAGGGAATTGCGCCTCGATCACGTCAGCCTCACCGACGCTTCCATCAAAGTGCTGAGCGGCATGACGAAGCTGAATTACATGGATCTGTATCACACCGGATTTACCCAGCAGGGCTACGAAAGCCTTAAGAAGACTCTGCAGGGTTGCGATATTAACTGGAACAAAGACTCCACCCGCCGGGAGCGGAGAACGTGAGGAACAACAATATGAAGCGTCTTCTCGCGGCTGCTGTCTTAGTGCTCGCGGCGGGTTGCACTGTACGCGCCGCCGATCCGCCCCAGGCCGATATCGCGCATTCGATTGAAGCGATGGGCGGCACGGTCACTCGCGGCCCGGATGGCAACATCGTCGAAGTGTCGCTCGCGCGCACCGAGGCCACCGATAACGATATCGAGCGCGTGGTCCAGATCAAAGGTCTGAAGCGCCTCAACCTGTCCTTTACTTACGTCACGGATGTCGGCATCGAGCGTCTCCGCGAGTTGCAGCAACTGGAAGAGTTGACGCTGGACGCCACCGAATCCATCACTGACGCGTCGACGGCCTATCTGCGCGCGAATAAGCAGCTCCGCAAACTGGTGCTGCGCGGCACCGACATCACCGACGTGGGCATGCCCGCCGTGGCAACTCTCACCAACTTGAAGTCTCTCGATCTCAGCCACACCATGATCGGCGATGTGGGTCTGGAGAGCCTGCCCGCATTGAGTGAACTCGAAGAACTGGATTTGGGCGGGACCAGGATCACCGGAACCAATCTGAACTTTCTCAAGCTGCTGCCCAAGCTGAAGAAGCTAAGCTTTAACGGAATCCAGCGGCGCAACGCCAGTGCCTGCTGGACGCCTTTGATCACGGACCTGGATCTGGACACCATCTCGCTGCTCTCGGGTCTCGAAGATCTGAACCTGGGCGTCGGCGTGAGCCTGGGCCGCACCGGCGAGCCGATGGGCGAAAGAAACTGCCGCGTCACCGGCGGCATTCAGCTTACGGATTTGGGTGTGGCGAAACTCGTGAAGCTGACGAAGTTGCGACGGCTCGACATCAGCGGCGCCAAGATCACTCCCGCGGGATTGAAAATCCTCAAGAGCCTGCCGCAGTTAGAGCGGTTGAGCCTTTGGAATTGCAAGGGGCTGGATGATACCGCGGCCGCGCAATTCGCCGACGTTCCCAAGCTGGTCGATCTCGATCTTTCTTACACGTCAATCGGCGATGCCATGCTGAAGACCCTCGCCGCGCTGCCGAACTTGAAACTCCTGTACCTGACCGACACCAAAGTGACCCCCGCCGGCGTGGACGCGTTCCGCAAGCAAAAACCCGCCAGCTTCGTGTCCTTCGGAAAGCGGCCGGCACCGATACCAATCGCAGCCGACACAAAAGCACCAGCCAAACCTAAAGCAGCGGAAGCAGAAGAAGATAAACCATGAACCGGCCGGGTATTCGAACACTTTTATTTTTGACAGATCGCTCCATGGCTTGGGCGCAGGCTCCCGCCACCGATCCAACATTTTTTGCGACCAAGTTGTATCCCGTCCTTGAAGCCGCACATTGCCGCATCTGCCACACCACCAGCGGCGTCGCTTCCGGGACGCGAGTGCACTTTCCTGACGCGGATGCGAGCCAGGGTCAGATCGAGATGTTCGGGCTGTCGCTGGCTCCGCTTGTGAACCGCGCCGACGTCTCGCATTCTCTGATCTTGCAAAAGCCCACGCAACGGATTCCGCATACCGGTGGCGAGCGCATCAAGCCCGGCTCCGACGAAGAGAAGGTTCTCACGCAATGGGTTCAATATCTGGCGTCTAACTCGGACCAGTCGCTGGCCGCCATCAGAACCAAGCTGAGTGAGACCGCAGGCTCGGCCGATGCAAGGTCATCTGGTCCGCCGCCTGACTCACAGCCAGTACGACAACACAGTGCGCGATCTGCTCGGCGATTACAGCCGGCCCGCGACGCACTTTCCGCCCGAGGATTACGTCGACGGTTTCAAGAACCAGACGCGTTATCAGGGCATGCCTCCGCTGCTGGTCGACGCGTACAGCACCTCCGCCGAGAAGCTCGCGCTGAATGCTTTCCGCGCCGGCGACATCAACGGCTTGATCCCCTGCAAAGCCACCGGACCCGCGGACGTGAAGTGCCGCGACCAGTTTGTT
This sequence comes from Bryobacterales bacterium, assembly GCA_963731375.1. Classification (GTDB taxonomy): domain Bacteria; phylum Acidobacteriota; class Terriglobia; order Bryobacterales; family Bryobacteraceae; genus Palsa-187. The sequence continues at coordinate 357,521 of CAVSUW010000007.1, read as the reverse complement.
CGCACCTTCGGCGGACGAGCCTTCCGCCGCCCGTTGCGCGACGACGAATTCAAGCGCTACGCCGCCGCCTTCAGCGCGCAGGCGACCTCCACCGGCAAGTTCCTCGAGGGCGCGCGAATCGTGGTCGAGGCCATGCTGCAGTCGCCGAACTTCCTGTTCCATATGGAAGCCGGACCCGACGGACACCTGGTCGATTACGACATCGCCAGCCGGCTGTCGTACCTGCTTGCAGAACACGATGCCCGACAAGCTTCTGATGGAAGCCGCCGCGAAAGGCGAGCTGCGTACTCCGGCAGGACGCGAGAAGGCCGCCCGGCGTCTGATGGACGATCCGCACGCGCGCCAGTCACTCGACGAATACTTCGATCAATGGCTGCGCTTCGACCGCGTGCTGAATTCATCCAAGGAAGCCAAGCGCTTCCCGGACTTCTCGCTGGAGATGGCCGGCAACATGGTGGAAGAGACGCGCCGCCTGCTGGATCATCTGGTGTGGGACGACCAGAATTTCATGGAGTTGTTCACAGCCAATTACGCGTACCTGTCTACCGATCTGGCCACGCTTTATAAGTTGCCGCCTCCCGCCGGGTGAGTTCGAGATGGTGAAGTTCCCGGCCGATACGCACCGCGCTGGAATCTTGGGAGAGGCGTCGTTCCTGGCTGCGAACGCCGGGCCGACCGAGACTTCGCCCACCGCGCGCGGCATCTTCATCCGCGAACAATTGCTCTGCCAGAACGTGCCGCCTCCGCCGCCCAACGTCGACACGAATCTTCCGGAGGCTAGCGCGGACAAGCCGCTCACACGGCGGGCGCGGATGTTGAACCATGAGGCCAATCCTCTGTGTGCCTCCTGCCACCGCCTGATGGACCCCATCGGCTTCGGGCTCGAGAGCTTCGACGCTATCGGCCGCTATCGTGAGCACGAGACCATCCTGATCGAAAGCGAGACCGGCAAGCGCTCCGCCGACAAGAAAATCGACCTTCCTCTTGACACCAACGGCGAGGTTCGCGGAATTCCTGATTCTGCGTTCTCTGACTCGGTGAAGCTGGGGCAGATTCTTTCCCAAAGCACGGTGTGCCAGCAGTGCATGGTGCGCCAGATTTTCCGTTATGCCTACGGCCGCATGGAAACCTCCGCGGACGATGCCGCCATCGGCCAGTTGTTCGCGTCTTTCCGGGATTCCGGGTTCCACTTCAAGGACCTGTTGATCGGCCTGATCCGGACCCCGCAGTTTTTGGACGGGTTGGATCTTAAGCCGGAACGAGCTAACCTTAAGAGCAGCAGCCGAACGCGAAGCCTTCTAGTTTGAACATTGAAGCGAGGAGATAGCAAATGAAACTCGATAGACGCAAATTCTTACGTGGTATCAGCGCTAGCGGAGCATTAGTAAGGATCGGGCTTCCGCCCCTCGCTGCGATGTTCAACTTCAACGGCACCGCCTATGCTGCACCGGCCAAGAAGGGCGGCGAAGCGATTGAATCGCGCTTCATGATCTGGTGGAACGGCAACGGAATTCCCGAACGCTATTGGATCCCGGAGACCACTGGGCCAGGCTACGAGCTGTCGCCCTGTCTCGCTCCCCTGGAGCCGGTGAAGGACTACGTTCACGTCATCAGCGGCATCGACAACGTGGCCGCGCGTCTCAATGGACAAGGCAACGGACACTTTACCGCCCTATGCGGATCCATGACCGGCACCGCCTACACGGGACGCGGCGCGAGCGGCCCGTCGATCGACCAGATCCTCGCCGCCAAGATGGGCGCGAAGTCGCGCTTCCATTCGCTGCAGATCGGCGTGGCGCAGGAATCGCACGGCGAGAACGTTCACCGCAACATGAGCTGGGCGGGCTACGATCGCGCGCTGCCTCCGGAGATGATTCCGCAGAATCTGTTCGACCGGCTGTTCGGCAAGAAAGATCAAGACTGGGTTGGCCGCAAGGAAAGCATTCTCGACCTGGTTGGCGGCGACGTGGCCGAGCTGAAGCCGGCCCTGGGTCATGAAGACCAGCAGCGTCTCGAAGAGCACCTGTCTTCGGTGCGCGATCTGGAACGCGCCATTGCCAGCCTGCCGCCCGACTACGGCAAGAATCTCAAGGAGCCTGAGGACATCTCCGATCTGACGGATTATCCGAAGATCGCGAAGATCCAGTCCGATCTTCTGGTCCAGGCCTTCGCCACCAAGCAGACGCGCGTCGCGTCCTACATGCTCACCAAGTGCCAGAGCCTCACGCGCTTCCCCTGGCTGGGCCTGTCGGCGAATCGCCACCACGATTACACCCATAACAATGCCGGCTCGCCCGAGCAACAGCGCATTCTGCGCGACATCACGCGCTGGCACGTCGAAGAGTTCTCCTACTTCCTGCAGCGCATGAAGGCCGTGCCGGAAGGCGACGGCAACCTGCTGGATCACACCGCTTGCGTCTACATCCACGAGCACGCCGAAGCCAATCCGCATAAGTGCAACGGCCTGGCGGCGCTGGTCGCGGGTGGCGGGATCAAGGGCGGCACGCACACCAAATCGCACAACTCCTTCGGCGATATCTACATGACCATCGCGGACGAAGTTCTCAAAGCGCCGATCGGCAAGGAATTCCCGACCGCCGAAGAAAAGATGAGCGAGCTGATCTAGGGGGGCAAGCTCCTCAGACGAACGCCGCCGGGCGTGAAGTGCCGTCACACTTCTGCGTGTCTTGATACTCTAGACGAATGGCATCCACTCATTGGTTGAAATCGGCGCCCCTCGTAATGGCGCTGGCGGCAGGGTCGTGTTTTGGGCAAGCCCAAACCAATCCTTTTGCGGGCAACGCGCAAGCTGTGGCGGACGGCGCTAAACTCTTCGCCCAGTCGTGCGCACCTTGCCACGGGCGGGATGGCACCGGCGGCCAGGGACAGGCCGAAGGAATGCGTCCGCCGGATCTGACGCGCGGCGTCTTCAAAGCGGGCACGGCAGGATTCCGATCTGTTCCGCGTAGTCTCGCAGGGCGTCAGAGGAACCGAGATGCCGTCCTTCGCCTCGCTCGGCCACGAACAGATTTGGCGCTTGATCACATTCGTTAAATCATTATCCGCGGTCGCACCCGTGCTCGCTGGCGATCCCAAGGCCGGCGAGACGTTGTTCTGGGGAAAAGGCAATTGTGGAAGTTGTCACCAAGTCGGAACCAGAGGCACAAGGCTCGGCCCCGATCTGACTCGCGGCGGCCGGCGCAGCAATGTCAAATCCCTGAGAGAATCCATCGTCGATCCCAACGCCGACATCACTCCCGGTTTCGCGATCATCACCGTCGAGACTCGTGATCATCAGAAAATATCCGGGCTCGAACGCTGGCTGGATAACTTTTCCGCGCGGCTGATCGATCAGTCCGGAAACGAGCGCACGTACCTGCGCGACGACGTGATCTCCATCGATCGCGAAATGCGCTCGACCATGCCCGGCGACTACGGCAAGATGTTCAGCGCGGCGGATATCGATAATCTAGTGGCCTACATACAGAAGATGCGAAGCGAGGCGAATAACCAATGAAGAAGCTCGGCTGGATTTTACTGGCGGCAACGCTCGCCGTCCAAGCACAAGTGACCGCACCCGTAACGACAGAGACCTTGACCAAGGCCCAGCAGGACCCCAATTCCTGGCTCTCCTACGGCAAGAATTATTTCGGCTGGCGTTACAGCCCGCTGACCCAGGTCACCACCGCCAACGTGTCGCAGCTCGCTCCCGCCTGGATTCTGCCCACCGGCGTCCCCGGCAACAATGAAACCACGCCGCTGGTCTACGGCGACATGATGTACCTCACCGGGCCATCGAACAACGCCTGGGCCATCGACCTATTGACCGGCAAGAAAGTCTGGAGCTATTCCGATTACGTGCCCTCCGGCCTGGGCCTGTGCTGCGGCACCGTGAATCGCGGGTTCGCCATGCTGGGCGATCGTCTGTTCAAGGTGAACATCCAATCCACGCTGGTGTCGCTCGAAGCCAAGAGCGGCAAGGTCCTGTGGGAAACCACCATCGACGATTACAAGAAGGGTTATTCCAACACCGCCGCGCCCCTGATCGTGAAGGACATGGTGGTCGTCGGCACCGCCGGAGCCGAGTGGGGAATTCGCGGCTACATCGACGCCTATGATGCGGCCACCGGCAAGCGCCGCTGGCGTTTCTACACCGTTCCCACCGCCGGAGAGCCCGGCATCGAAACCTGGGGCGGCAGCTCATTTAAGACCGGCGGCGGTTCCACCTGGATCACCGGCACCTACGATCCCGAGTTGAATCTCATCTATTGGGGCATCGGCAATCCCGGCCCGGATATGGACGGCTCGGTGCGGAACGGTGACAATCTTTACACCTGCGCCATCGTCGCCATCGACGCCGACACCGGCAAGCTCAAATGGTATTTCCAGATGACGCCGCACGACGTCCACGATTGGGATGCGGTGGCCGACCCGGTCCTGGTCGAAGCGACCGTCAACGGAGCCAAAGTCAAAGCCGTCGCCCAAGCCAATCGCAACGGTTTTTATTATCTACTGGACCGCACCACCGGCAAATTCCTCACCGCGAAAGCTTACACCAAAGTGAACTGGGCGGATGGCATCGGCGCGGATGGACGCCCCATCCTGATCGCCAACCGCGAGCCGACTCCCGAAGGAAATATGACGTGCCCCGGACTCGGCGGCGGCCACAACTGGTCGGCCACTGCCTACAGCCCGAAGACCGGCCTGTATTATTTCAGCGCCACCGATGGCTGTCAGATGTTCAACGTTGAAAAAATGGAATACGTCGAAGGAAAGCAGTATCAGGCCGGCGACGCGGTTGCCGTTCCTAAAGAGCCGAACAGCGGTTCCGTCAATGCAGTCGACCCGTCGACGGGAACGCTCAAATGGAAGCACCCGCTGATGAGCAGCCCTTCAGGCCTGCTCGCCACCGCCGGCGGACTGGTTTTCACCGGCGACTCCGATGGCTACATGATGGCGCTCGACGCCGTCACCGGGAAAGTGCTGTGGCATTTCCAGACCGGTGCGGCCATTCGTTCGCCGGCCATCAGCTATACGTTTCACGGGAAGCAATATATTGCAATGGTCTCGGGCCAAAACCTGCTGGCGTTCAAACTGCCTGGGCAATGAAGTATGTCGATCCGGCCCGTTAAACGCCTGCTCAAATCCAAACCTACGCTGGAAGGCGCGGGCGTCCACCTGCGCCGCGCGTTCGGCTTCGGCAACACCTCCGAGTTCGATCCGTTCCTCCTGCTCGACGACTTCCGCAATGACGTTCCCGACGACTATCTGGCCGGTTTCCCCTGGCATCCCCACCGCGGCATCGAGACCATCACCTACGTGCTGGCGGGAACCGTCGAACATGGCGACAGCCTCGGCAACCGCGGCGCGATCGCTTCCGGCGACGTGCAATGGATGACCGCCGGCAGCGGCATCATCCATCAGGAAATGCCGAAAGGTGACCCGGCGGGCCAGATGCACGGCTTCCAACTGTGGGGGAATCTGCCCTCCACTTTGAAGATGACCCCGCCGCGTTATCAGGAAGTGAAGGCGCCGGACATCCCTGAAGTCACGGACGACGACGGCACCCACGTCCGCATTATCTGCGGAAGCTTTTGGGGCAAGAAAGGACCCGTCGATGGCGTCGCAGCCGAGCCCATCTATCTGGATGTCTCCATCGCCCCTGGACGCCGGAAGACGCTGCCAGTCGAGACGACGCGCCACGCCTTCGCCTACGTGTTCGCAGGCTCCGGCAAATTCTGCAATGCGTCCGGTCCGCTCACGGTGCCCACCGAAGGGGTTGGCTGGCTCGACACCGCGCCTCCGTCGGAAGCCGACAATCGCTCTCTCGTCGTTTTCGACCGCGGCGATGAAGTGGAAGTCCAGGCAGGCGCGGACGGCATTCGTTTCCTCCTCGTCTCCGGCAAACCGCTGAATGAGCCGGTGGCCTGGTACGGTCCCATCGTCATGAACACGCAGAAGCAACTGCAAGAAGCCTTCGAGGAACTTGAGAAGGGCACCTTTCTAAAGAAATAGCAGCCCCTGAAAGACCGCCACTTGGCCGTCTCCAAACCGATCCGATTGGTATATACTCTTTGACGGCCCTGCGTGCCCGAAAGGGCTTTAGCGAGCGGCGTGCTGAAAGGAAAAATAGATATATGTTCTACCGTAAAATGCTGGCCGCGCTGCCGGCGATGCTGCTGACTCTGACCAATCTCGCGATAGCCGCCGACAACGACGCCATCAATCTCCTGAAGTCCACTGGCGCGCTTGACCGCCTAGCCAAAGAATCCGGCGTGTACAACGCCTCCAGCACCGGCAAAACGCCAGGCTTCATCGTCGACCCGTCATTTCCGCAGCGCCTGCCGCACAACTGGATGATCGGCCAGGTAGGCGGTCTCTACGTCGACAAGCATGACCATATCTGGATCTACCAGCGGCCTCGCACCCTGACGAACGATGAGGCCGGCCTCGAAGGGCCCGCACCCGGCGGCACCAATGAAAAAGGCCAGCCGGTCAACGGCATAGGTTACGCGCGCCAGTACGGCACCATCACGGATTGCTGCAAGGCCGCTCCATCGGTCATGGAGTTCGACGTCGACGGCAAACTGCTGCGCGCCTGGGGTGGTCCCGGCGATCCCGGTTTCCTCGGCGGCAAATGCAAGGCGGACGCCGGCTGCATCTGGCCCAACAGCGAGCACGGAATCTATGTCGACCAGAACGACAATGTCTGGATCTCAGGCAATAACGCGTACAATGCCCGCAACGCCGCCAAGAACACGCCCTGGACGACAAACAAGGAAGGCGGCGACGGCTTCATCCTGAAGTTCGACATGGACGGCAATTTCAAGATGCGCATCGGCGGCACGCCCAAAGGCCCTGCCAGCAACGACACCAACGGCGGCATTAACGGTACGCCGCTCCTATACTTGGCTGCGGATATGGTGGTCGATCCCGCAACTAACCGCTTGTATGTCGCCGACGGCTACGGCAACCGCCGCGTGCTGATCGTGGACGCCAACACCGGCAAATATATTGGCCATTTCGGGGCTTACGGAAATAATCCGGTCGACGACGCCGGCGCCAGGGCCGCTGGCACGTGGATCGACGACGCTGCCAAAGGCAACAAGAAGCCCGCGTTCTTCCGCAATCCCGTGCACTGCGTAAAGATCGCCGATGACGGCAAGATTTATGTGTGCGACCGCGGCAACGATCGCATTCAAGTGTTCGACAAGAACAGTCCCGAGCTGGGCAAAGCCTGCAGCAATCCCGATGGCCAGCCCGGCAAATGCGGTTACGTCGCCGAGCGCTTCGTCAGCGATCACACCAACATCATCGGCACCGCCGTCTCCATGAACTTCTCCACCGACAAGGCGCAGAGCTGCCTGTATATCGGAGACAACGCCAACATGGCGATCTACATTCTGAATCGAAGTAATCTGGAGGAACTCGGCCGCTTCGGACACAGTGGCCGCGCGCCGGGAGAATTCCACTGGACACATCAGGTGAGCCTCGATAGCAAGGGCAATATCTATACCGCCGAAGTCGACACCGGCAAGCGCATCCAGAAATTCCTGCGCTATGGCGCGACTGGTTGCAGCGGAACCGGATCCACTACCGTAGGCGGAGTGCTCGAGAAATAATATGACCCAACGTAAAGCGATAGCCGCGCTAGCGGCGATGGTATTGGCTCTAAGCGGCCTGGCGATTGCGGCCGACAGTGATGCCACGAATCTATCTGAAGTCGACCGGCGCGCTCGACCGGCTAGCCAAAGAATCCGGCGTGTACCACGCCTCCAGCACCGGCAAGACGCCGGGCTTCATCGTCGACCCTTCATGGCCGCAGCGGCTGCCGCACAACTGGATGATCGGTCAAGTGGGCGGCATGTACGTCGACAGGCATGACCATATCTGGGTGTATCATCGCGCCCGCTCCCTGACGAACGACGAGGCTGGACTCGAAGGACCGGTGTCCGGCGCTACCAATGAGAAAGGTCAGCCCGTGAACGGGATCGGCCAGGCGCGCCAGTACGGCACCATCACCGATTGCTGCAAAGCAGCTCCGGCGGTTCTGGAATTCGACGTCGACGGCAAGCTGCTGCGTTCCTGGGGCGGTCCCTCGGATCCCGGTTTCCTCGGCGGTAAATGCAAAGTGGAAGCTGGCTGCATCTGGCCCAACAGCGAGCACGGAATCTACGTCGATCAGAACGACAACGTCTGGCTCTCGGGGAGTGGCGGATACAATCCCAAGGCCAACATGCCATGGGCGACGAACAAAGAAGGCGGCGACGGCCTCATCCTGAAGTTCGACATGGACGGCAATTTCAAGATGCGGATCGGCGGCACGCCCAAAGGACCGAACAGCAACGACACCAATGGCGGGCTTAACGGCACTCCGCAGACGTATCTGTCGGCGGACATGGTGGTCGATCCCGCGACCAACCGCTTGTACGTTGCCGACGGCTACGGCAACCGCCGCGTCCTGATCGTGGACGCCAACACCGGCAAGTATATCGGCCATTTCGGCGCGTACGGAAACAATCCGGTAGATGACGCGGGCGCGAAGGCCGCTGGCACGTGGATCGACGACGCTGCCAAAGGCAACAAGAAGCCCGCATTCTTCCGCAACCCCGTGCATTGCGTAAAGATCGCCGATGACGGCAAGATTTATGTCTGCGACCGCGGCAACGATCGCGTTCAGGTGTTCGATAAGAACAGTCCTGAGCTGGGCAAGGCCTGCAGCAATCCGACCGGCCAGCCCGGCAAGTGCGGTTACGTCGCCGAGCGGTTCGTCAGCGATCACACCAACATCATCGGAACCGCCGTCTCCATGAACTTCTCCACCGACAAGGCGCAGAGCTGCCTGTATGTCGCAGACAACGCCAACATGGCGATCTACATTTTGAATCGCAAGCAACCTCGAGGAACTCGGCCGCTTCGGGCACAGTGGCCGTGCGCCCGGAGAGTTCCACTGGACTCATCAGGTGAGCGTGGACACCAAGGGCAATCTCTATACCGCCGAAGTCGACACCGGCAAGCGACTCCAGAAATTCCTGCGCTACGGTTCGACAGGTTGCAGCGGAACCGGATCGACTACCGTCGGCGGAGTACTCGAGAAGTAGCTGAATCAAACCCCGAGGCGGTCTTTCAGAGCGCGAACCCGGTCGCGCGAGACCGCCAACTCGGTCTTCTTCGGAGTCCTTCAACCGCGCCACCATCTTGCCGCCAAACCAGGTGTGCAGCTCGCGCAGGTGATCCAGATTCAGGATCGTCGCGCGGTGGATGCGGATGAAACGCGCCGGGTCCAGCTTGCTTTCGAGCTCCGTGATGCTGGGATCGACCGTATAGTTGCGCTCCGCCGTGGCGGCGTAGGTAAGTTTATCGCTGGCGTAAAAGTGCGTCACGCGAGACAGATCCACCAACTCCAGCTTGTCGCCCGTGCGTGAAGCGATGCGCTCGATCCATCGCGGGTGCGACGGCCGACCGATCCCAGCTGCGCCAGCAGCGCGCGCAAATCGGGAGGCGCGCCGCCGGTCCAGCTTGCGCAAACAACCGCTCGGCCTTCGCCAGGGCCCGATCCAGATGCGCGGGCTCGATGGGCTTCATCAAGTAGTCGATGGAATTCACCTGAAACGCTTCGAGTGCATGCTGGTCGTAGGCGGTCGTGAACACCACCAGCGGCTGCTGTTCCAACTCCCCCAGCAACTCGAAGCCAGTCAGCTCCGGCATGTGGATGTCGAGGAACAACAGTTGCGGCCGCGACCAGCGAATTTGCTCCACCGCTTCCACCGGATCGGAACACGCGCCCGCGATCTCGACCCGCCCCGTCGCCTGCAGCATTCGCCGCAAACGTTCCAAAGCCAGCGGTTCATCGTCGACGATGAAGGTCTTGATCATGCCTGCACGGAGACTGGCGTGGCAGCCGGAAACATCAGACGCACGGTGGTCCAACCATCCTGCCGCGTAACCCGCAGATCGGCCGTGTCGCCAAACAGCATCGCCAATCGGTTGCGCAGATTGTCCAGACCATGCCCCGACGGCGCGGACTCCAGCGAAAATCCCGGCCCGGTATCGGAAACATCAATCTGCAGCCGGCCCTCCGGTCTCGCGCGCCAGCACGCGAATCTCGCCGCCCTGCCGATCCGGCGCGACAGCATATTTGATGCTGTTCTCAATCAGCGTTTGCACTGCCAGTGGCGGCAGCCGCAAATCGCCGCGCGTCATCTGGAGTCTCCACCTGATAGCGCAGCCGTGACCCCAGCCTCGCCTGCTCGATCTCCAGGTAATCCCGCACGATCTTCATTTCCTGGTCGAGCGGCACCAGCCCGCGCGCATGCGCATCCAGCGAAAAACGCAGCAGCGCCGCCATGCGCTCCATCAGCCGTTCCGCGCGTTCCGGATCCACCGGAATCAGCGCCGAGATCGAATTCAGCGTATTGAACAAAAAGTGCGGATGGATGCGCGATTCGAGCGACGCCAATTGCGCTTCGGTCGCCAGATTGATGGCGCGCTGGCGTTCCAGTTCCTGTTGATGCAGCCGTCCCTGCATCCGGCCGAATGCCGTCGAGACCAATCCGAAAGCCAGCGTGATAAAGATGCAGATCGCGAAATCGTGGCGAGCCTCCGTCCAGTATTCCGGCCAAGGAAACATCCCCAACGCGGCAATCGCGGCGGTCCCGATCAGGCAGCCTATGACGGCCAGGCCAATCAAGGCTGAGCGTCACGCCGATCCATTCGCGCACCGTGCCTCGGCGCGCAACGTGTGGATACAAGCGCGGGAGCAAATAGTTGCAGGGGATGCCAATGGCATTCGCGAAGACAGCGCCGGCGATCAGGCTCTGCACCACGTCCCCGCGTTTAACGTGGGAATCGATCATCAGCAGGAACGCCGCCGGGATCGCGCCGGCCACGCAATTGACGGCCACGACACGCGCCAAATTCTTTAGCCAGTGGCGATCACAGTTCGCGGTATACATGGCTCTCTCCTATTTTGCAACGTGGCAGCCCAGGCAGCCAGCCTCGCGCGGCGCGAGCGTCTTGGTCGCCAGCCACTTTTCGGCGCTAGCGGCATAAGCCGAGCCCGGCAGAGCCGTGCGAATGCGCTCAAAGAATGCCGTGGCCTGGTCGTCTTTGCCCAGCCGCGCGTAGCCGTCGGCCAGCCCGATCAGCAATTCGCCGCGCGGATGCGTGCCTAAGGTGTCGAAATACGGCTTCTGAATTTCGAGCGCGTGCTCGAAGTCGTCGACGCCCTTCTCAATCAAAGGTCGCGCCCTCTCCGCATCCGGAAGCGAACGCGAGGCGGTGAGCAGAACCGCTCCCCGAGGAATGCGCACGGCCAGGTTATCGGGAGCCATCTCGACCGCCTTGTCCATTTCGCCCAGTCCGCGCTGCCAGAACTCAATGCCCTTCGCCTGATCGCCGGCTCGAAAATATGTTCTGCTCTCAACGAACACGCCGGAGCCATGCCACACCAGCGCCGCCGCATTCGCCGGATTGCGCGCCAGTTCCTCTTCGCACAGCTTCATGGCGCGGTCGAGCGCCTCCTGATTGCCGGCGAACCCGGCGAAAAAATCGTTGCGCACCCGCATGTCGAAGCGTTCCTGCGCAGCGGCCAAGCCCAGCACTGCCAGGCTGAGGCCGAACACGGTAACGGTGGTCTTGAGCATTTGATTCATGTGAATCTCCTTTCGAGTTCCACAGTAAAGCACTCCGCCCGTCCCTGCCTCTAGTTTCCGACGAAAGGCCTGGAAAAGCGGATGAGTGGGGCGGGCCCATGGCCGGCCGGCCCCCCGCCCCCCTCATCCGGCGCTAGAATGAAAGTCGATGCACCGCTTCCTGCTGCATAACGACGACATCCGCGACGCCGGCGACTTCGGCCTCTCGCCCGGGCAGGTCGGATTGCTCGCCGGCTGGGGCGTTTTCTCCACGCTGCGGGTTTACGACGGCGTGATGTTCGCCTTCGACCGCCACTGGGAGCGGATGCGCCGCGACGCCGCGCGCATGCGAGTTCCCTTCCCGGCGCAAGCCGGAATGGCTCGAGTCGCGGCTCCATCGCCTGATCGAAGCCAATCAATCTGCGCCCGGCCAGCCGCTGAACGCCACGCTGCGCGTAGTCAGTCGTACGCAATCGTGGCGGACTCTATGAAGGACCCGGCATCGCGCGCGATTTCGACGTCATCGCCTTCACCGTCGACATGGTGCGCTGGCCGCGAAACCGTGAAGCTCGGCGTGGTTCCCCACGGCCGCCATGCCGCCAGCGAATTTGCCGGAACCAAATACATTTCCTGGGCCGAGAATCTGACGCGCTACGAAAGAGCCCACGAGCAAGGTCTGGACGAAGTGATCCTGCTCAACGAGCGCGGCGAAGTCGCCGAATGCACTTCGGCCAACGTCTTCGTTGTGGATCGCGCGCGCATAACGACAGCCGCGTCTGGACCCCGCCGCTCTCCTCCGGCGGCCTGGGCGGCGTCACCCGCGCGGTGCTGCTCGAAGAAATCCGCGATCCCGAAATCGCCATCGCCGAAAAGCCGCTGTTCCCGGCCGACCTCACGTCCGCGAGCGAAGTCTTCATCACTTCCACCACGCGCGAACTGCTCCCGGTCGTCAGCATCGAAGGACTGCCGATTCAAGGCGGCCGCGCCGTCTGCGATCGCCTCCGCAAGGCCTTCTCCGCGCACGTAAATCAGTACGTCAAGCTCCGCCCCAATCCAGTCTATAATTGACGCTAGGGCTCGGAGAGAATGAAACTGGCGTGTCCTCAATGCGGCTCACGCGATGCTCGTGTGTCTCATCGCACAGGCGTTGGCCGAGTGGCTCAAGGGCCTGATCGGGATTTACCCGTTGCGCTGCCGCCGCTGCAACACCCGCTGGGCCACCAGCACCTGGGAATCCGCCGCCTGGAAATACGCGCGCTGCCCCAAGTGCTATCGCCAGCAGCTTTCCACCTGGAGCGAACAGCACTACAGCCCGCCTCGCTGGACTACACTGCAGTTGCGCCTCGGCGCCACTCCTTACCGCTGCGTCTCCTGCCGCTGCAACTTCGCCAGCTTCAAAAGGTGTAAGGAAAAATTCACCTGGCGGCACCAAGATCGGAATCAAGGCGATCGCGCCCAGGCCCCGCCCGAACTCGAGTCCGATTCTACCGTCAACAACTAGCTTTGGTGGATTGGCGCGCCGGGACACACCCGGAGTAGCGCAACCAGAAAAGGAAGGCCGTCACCGGGCGTTGCGCGAAGGCGGGACGCGCAGAAAAAATGGTTCCAAGTGACCCGTTGGATCGCTCGCTCTCCGACCGGCATGCACGGCCTGAACTTGGCATCCGGATCGGATGTGACGTAGGCCCTTTGCTCCCCGCGGCCGGTTTTATTCAGCCGCGGATCGTAGCTCTGGTGCGCGTCCGCTCTCCGTTCCGGTAGAAGTTTGCTTCTCGATGCGGCCTTTCACTCTCCTGCAGCGAAGGTCTGCCTTGCGGCAAATCCCCGCGGCCGGGTCGACGCTCCTGGCCTACATCTTCAAAGCCGCCTTAGAATTTCAATTGGCCCGTTCGGCTTCCCGCTCCCGGCCTCGCCTGGCTTTTTTTCGCCTGACAGGGCTCGATCACTGCGAGTCGCCCGTTGCCAACTTCCTGTCCTAAAGCCCTCCGCCTGTCTTCGGGCCTCCACTCCCCTTCAGGACCTCTCGATCCTTCCAGATCATAGCGCTCTGCCCGATTTCAACCGGAGAAACTTACCATAGCGAGTTGCCCGATCTGCCTTCACTCCCCGCCGCGTTGCAATAGTTTTGACGTACCACCGCGCGACGGATCAACGTTCCAGCTCCGCTACTTCCCGCTTGGCTCGCTGTCCTTCGAACCTCTTGGAACCATAGCCATCATGCACTCATGCGAATACTTTCGTCAAGCGAAAACGTGAGCTTTCCTCAAGGTTTATTTGCCTTGTTATCAGTGGGTTGCGGGGAAACATGAGTGGACAATTTGTGGATAAAACAAAACGGTTACAGCACGTTTGAGGAAATTTTTCCGCTTATTTTAGTGCGATAGCCGCAGAATCATTCCGGTATCCGTCGCGGCCCACAAATGATCGGCATCCGGACCCGCCAGCACCAGCGATTGCGCCACCGCGCGGTAGTCCACCGGCATCTCCACCCAGTCCTTTAAGTTCGTGCTCGAAAGCATCCGCACTTTGCCCGGAATCGGCGCCGAGCGCAGCCGCCCCGGCGGTTCCACTGCCGCCAGAAACGCGCGCCCGTCCGCCCCGCCCGAAAAGATCGCCGCGTCCGTCACTAGCCGGTCTTTCTTCTTGAATACACTTTCGCTCTGGCCCGTCTTCAAATCCAGCCGATACACTTCCGCCGGCCACTCGAAGGAATCGACGTAATCGAAGACCAGCAGGCCCGCTCTCTCCAGCCAGACGCGTACTCACCAGCGAGCCCAGCAAGCGGAGCCGTGCCCGACTTCCACGTCGCGCCGCCGTCGAGCGTGTCCAATTCGAGGGTGAGCCGCGGCTGCTGACGCCGGCTAAGCGTCTCTCCGGGTGCATCCAATCCGGCAGATCGCCTTCTTCATCGTGTTCCCGCGATTTGCCGGCGGTGCGCGGCGGTGCATAGCCTCCCACGATCAGGCCGCGCCTTGCGTCCGCAAAGGCGATGTGCGAATACGCGCTGTACGCGGGATTCGACGTGGGCACGGCGGCTTCCGCCAGCGGCTTCCAGGTGCGCCCGCCGTCGTGAGTTTCAAACACCGATTTCTGCAAGCCCACCGCGTAGCCATGCTGCGCATCCAGGAACCAGACGCGCAGGATCAGCCCGCCGCGCGGAGCGTCCGCCAGCTTTTTATTCGGCTTGATCTGATCGCTGATGCGCGTCCAACTGCGGCCAGCTTCCTGCGTGAACCACAGCGACTCGCCGGTGACCATCCAGCCGTTCGATTCGTCCAGAAAAAAAATGCGAGCGTGGAAATTCTTTCAGCGGCGTCAAAGCCCAGTGCTCGCCGCCATCGCTCGTGACTAAGGAAGTGAATTGCGGCTTGCGACCTTCGCGATCGACGATGGCTCCCACCGCGATCCCGCGTTTGGCGGAAGGAAACGCTAGATCGGTGATGTGGAGATCCTTGCCGTCCTGATCGTAAAAATACTGGAGCGTCCAGCGTGCGCCCTCTTTGGTTTGCCCGTGCAACGCCGTAAGCAGCGCGGCCGCCAGCAGCCACCGGAGCATACGCGGTCAGCCCCGCGGCACGGAGACTGGACCTGAAGTGACAGGCGCCATCACCAGTTCCAGCAAATCGGTCTCTGCCAGTTTCGCGGGATCGAGCGAGGCCAGCGCCACCAGGCACCCGATCTGTTCGCCCACGGTGGTGAGCAGTTCCATCTCGCCGCCCGAATGCGGGTGCGGATCGCGATGCTGCACGTTGATGACTCCGGCCACTCGCCCGCGCACCAGAATCGGAGCCGACAGAAACGCTTCGTAAGTATCTTCCGGCAGATCCGTGAACAGCTTGAATCGCGGATCGGCGTAAGCTTCGCGCGATATCGAGAGCAGACGCCGCTCGCGCGCCACCCAGCCGGTCAAACCTTCGCCCAGCTTCAAGCGCACGTTCCCGATGGTCGCAGGCTGCGGGTTGTTGGATGCGCACAGCACCAGTTCCTTGTCCTGCAGCAGGTACAGCAGGCAGGAATCCGAGTTCATGAA
The DNA here is from genome assembly GCA_963731375.1 of Bryobacterales bacterium. GTDB lineage: Bacteria > Acidobacteriota > Terriglobia > Bryobacterales > Bryobacteraceae > Palsa-187. The sequence continues at coordinate 341,858 of CAVSUW010000007.1, read as the reverse complement.
CTCCACCACCAGCGACACCACGCTTGCGAGCGATTTCGCGAGCCCAACCTCGCGAACCATGTAGCGGCTGATCTTTTGCAGGAGTCGGAGCTGTTGCTCCGTGCTGGCGAGCTGTGCTTCCAATTCTCTTGTGCGGGACACCGGCTTTATTATGACAGATAGTTAATGTTCCAGACGGCTCGCTACCCGCCACCCGGCCTTTTTTCGATCTGGCCCACAGATGGACACGGATAAGAAAAACTTCGGCTCGGAGACTTGAGCTATCTGTGTCCATCTGTGGGCCAATTTTTGGCGTGTTTCCGCATTCACAGCTCCTGCCGCCGCAATCCGCCGGAGCCGCTTCCCCGTATATCCTATTAGAAGATTGCTGTCTTAAGACCATCGAATGTTGCTGCTTAAAATACTGCCCGCCGGGCTTGCGTTTGCAATCCTGCAGGTGGCATTGCGTCTCGCCGACGACGCCGATCTGGTGCGCCGCCTGAAGGCCCGCGAGCCTAGAGCCATGAACGATCTCTACGATCGCTACGGCCGTCTCGCGTATTCGCTGATCTGCCGCATCGTGCGCAACGCCTCCACCGCCGAAGACCTGGTGCAGGAAACCTTCCTGCGCGTTTGGAACCGCGTGCAGTCCTTCGATGCCGAGCGCGGCGCATTGGGCGCGTGGGTGCTGACGGTCGCGCGCAACCGCGCCATCGATCATCTGCGCTCCGTCGACGGCCGCATGGAAGCCGGCGCCATCGAGCTCGATCACCTGGAACGCCCCGGCCTGTTCGCGAAACTGGACTCCGCCGCGCTGGCGATGGATCGCGTGCGCCGCCTGAAGAGCGCCTTCGAGAAGCTCACGCCCGCGCAGCGGCAAGTCATCGAACTCGCGTACTACGAGGGCATGTCGCAAACCGAAATGGCGGAGCGCCTGAAGCAGCCGCTGGGCACTGTGAAGACCTGGACCCGCAGCGCGCTCAAGATTCTGCGCGACGAACTGGCGGAGGCGGCCATCGCATGATTTGCCGGGGGCGCGCATGACCTGCCAGGAGCTACAGGAAATGTTCGAGCTGTACGCGCTGGGCGCGCTCGAGCCCGCGGAAAAGGCCGAGATCGAAGCCCACCTGGCGCGGGATTGCGACAACTGCCGCCAGGCGCTGTCCGCTGCGCTGGCGCTCAACGCCGGTGTTTTCACTCTCGTGCCGCCGCTGAAGCCGCGCGGCCGTCTGAAGCGGCGCTTACTGACGTCGGTGGGCGTCCATTATCCGGGCTGGGGATGGGTTTGGGCCGTAGGCGCGGTGTGTCTCTTGCTGGTGGCGGCGTGGCTGGGAGTCGAGGAGCGGAGCCGCACCTATGAGCTAGCCGATGCGCGGCGCGCGTTGCTCGAATCCAACGGCGAGCGCGACCGCCTGACGCAGGCGCTCCAGTTTCTTTCCGATCCGCAAACCCGCCCGGCCAGTTTCGGGCGCGGCCAGACCGCACCGCCGCGCGGCTACGTGTTCCTGCATCCGCAGATGGGAGTGCTGTTGATCGCGTCCAATCTTCCCGCAGCCGGAGCCGGCAAAACCTATGAGATGTGGGTGATCCCGAAAGGCGGCGCGCCGCAGCCCGCGGGACTGTTCCAATCCGACGGCATGCGCGCCCTGCACATTCTGAGTGGACCGGTGGACGTAGCGGCGATCGGCACGGTGGCCGTGACCATCGAGCCCGCCGCCGGATCGGCGACGCCGACGATGCCGATCATTATCGCGGCGCCTATCGGGAGTTAGGTGACTAAACCGCCCGTGCCAAAGAGAGGCTAAGGCGCAATTGCCGCCCCGTCAGGCGCCATGGCGCGACCGTAGCATCCGGCGGGAGCGAAGCACACGGCCCGCTCCCGCTGACGTCTAATCCCCGCCCGTCAGAACTGCAGCCGCATGCTGAACTGCAACTGCCGGCTGTTATTCACCAGCACAGATTGCGATCCCTTGCGCCGATATCACCTGACCGAAAGCCGCGTCCGTGAAAACCGTATCCGGACGGTTGTACTGCGGCGTATTGGTCAAGTTAAACGCTTCCGCGCGGAACTCCAGATTCATCCGCTCGCGGAGGGGGAATCTTCGGAAAATAGAGGCATCGATGTCGAACAGGTTGGGGCCGTGCAGGACGTTACGGCCGAGATTCCCAAACGTGTTTGCCGCCGGAGCCGAAAACATCGGTCTTGTCGAAATACTGAGTCCCCGGTCCGATGCCTCCGAGGATTTGCACCGGGCCATTCACGTTCGGGCGATTGATGTTGCCCGGCGCGTTCAAGCTGGCGGTGCTGGTGCTGATATCCAGCGGCAGTCCGCTTTCCCAACTCCACAGGCCGTTGAGCTGCCAGCCGCCCAGAATCCACTTTCCGGGGCCGCTAGTCAAAAAGTGCTTTCCCTGCCCGAAAGGCAACTCGTAAACTGCGCTCATGGTGTAGATGTTCCGCCGATCCCAGTCGGAGAGCCCCTTGTTGGCGGCGAAATTGATGACGTTAAAGTTATTCGCGCCCGGAGTGCTGGGGTTGAAGTCGATGGCTTTGCCGTAGGCGTACGAATTGTAAAGCGTGAAGCCGTTGGTGAATCTGCGATTCAACCTGACTTGCAGCCCTTCATAATAGCTGGGCGCGTTCCAGGGCTCGAGTGTTTGGAGAGTACGGCCGAATAGGATGTTCTCGGGCTCGGCCTGCAGCTCCGGATCCGGGAACTCGGCTGGCGTTTATGTTCAGGTTATTGGAGGTAGGCACATTCACGCCGTGATTGCCCACAAAGGCCACTTCCGCGGAGAAATTGGACGGGAGCGCTCGCTGCAGCGTAACATTCCACGACTCCACATAACCCTGAGGAAGATCCTTCGGAATGTAGGTATAGGCCTGTGCCGGCGGATTCACGATGACGCCCGTGGAGGGAAGTACGGCAGGGCTGGGCGCCGGAAAACCCGTCGCCATGGATCCCACTGCGAGGAAGCTATTGATCGAAGGAAGCTGAGTGGCTTGCGACACCGGGAAGTTATAAACGTTAGTGTCTCTAGGTATGTAGCTGATACCGTAGCCGGCGCGAAAAACGGTCTTGTCATTAAAGCGGTAGGCAGCACCCGATTCGTGGGCCGAAACTCTTGCCAGGATTGCTAATACCCTAGATCATTGGGTATGCTGCCGATACCCGCTAGCTCGAGGGTATTGTTGAACGGATTGTAATTGGAGAAGCCGCCAGGATGATGCGGAGTGCTGGAAGGCCAGTATTCCCAGCGCAAGCCTAAGTCCACCGTGAGCTTTTGTGAAACCTGCCATTTGTCCTGAAAATACAGGTTGTAAATGGTATTTCTGCGGGCCGGGAAAATGACCGCCAGATCGCGGCCACTACCCGAACCCGGCTGGTCGAGCAGGAAGGAGGCGAAAGAATTGGCGTAACTGGTTTTGGGAGCGGTTTGGCCGGCTCGGCACGTTCAGCGAAGTAGGTCCAGTCGTGAACATAAACCTGCCTCGTGGGTTGAAAACCTGGGTCTGCAGCAAGTCCTGCCGCTCGCGGCGAACATCGATCCCCACTTGAATATGTGGGTTCCCATCGTCTTGGTCCAGTTATTGACGATGTTGAAATTCGTCACCGAGCGAACCCAGGGGAGGCTGTTCGAAAATCCCAGCACTGGATTGGTGTATTGACTATCAAACCGAATTTCGGTAAGGCCACTCGACCACGCATCCAGATTGACACCGGGGATACCGATGTCTTTGGAGGTCGTCGTGCCGGCGTCGACATTGATCGCCTGATTGTGGTTCCGCACAATGCCGAAGCGGAACTCCGTGACCAGTGTCGGACTCAGAATGTGGGTGAAGTTGAGTCCCGGACTCTGATTGCGCGAAGGCCCGGATCCCTGGAAACCGCCGTTATGAGGGCCGCCATAAATGCCGCCGTTGGGCCCATAAAGGCCGGGGTCATTCACCGTCGCCCGCTGAAAGCTGTAGCGCACGAACAGACGGTCATTCGCCCCTAGGACGTAATCGATCTTGGTATCGAACTGATCCATGGGCTTGGACTGAACCGTGTCTTCCTGAAAATTATTGGTCGGCGCTCCGTTGGTAGGCGCGGGCAGGAAGTTGAGGAGTTTGGCCGCAATCGGGCTGATGCGGTTTGCCGGAATTATATTGCCCGCGAAAGGAGTGCGGCCGGTGCCGGCCAAGGGACCGCTCTGAACACCGGTGGTCGGGATCGTAGATCGTGGTGGAATATGGCAGATCAGATTGCCGGTGCGGAACGCCAGGGTCGGGATGGTGACCACGTTCGTTTGGCCCGCAATGTCCCGGCTTCCCTGGTAATCGCCAAAGAAGAACAGTTTGTCTCTCTTGATTCGGCCGCCGAAGGCGCCGCCAAACTGGTTGTAAACCGAATGTGCGGGCGGGGTGGTGCTGAATGGATCCCGAGCCTGCAGCGCATTGACGCGATTGTATTCAAAAGCGCTGCCATGATAACTATTGGTGCCCGACTTCAGAACTACGTTGGTAACCGCTCCGCCAGCCCGTCCGAGTTCAGGGTCGTAGTTAGTAGTGCTCACATCCACGTTCGCGATGGCGTCGGCGGGCGGGATGATGCCGGTCAAATCCTCCACGTTATTGTCGAGGCCCTCAAGCATGTAGCTGTTGCGATGATCGAGGCCATTCACCACCGACTGGAGATGCTCCTGCGAGTTGAAGAATGCGGAATGATCGCGATACGACTTCTGCACGCCGGGAACGATCTCCAGCAGGCTTTGATAATTCCGGTTATGCAGCATCGGCATGGTGTCGAGCGTTCCGGCTGCTGATCTGACCGCCGGTATCGGCGCGATCGGTCTTGAGTACCGGAGCTTCGCTGGTGACGTCGACGGTTTCGGTAACCGCGCCGGGAGTCATCTGCAGGTCCACGCGTACCGTGCTGTTGGCGTCCAGCCCGATGTCTGAACGGACGGTCTTTTGAAATCCTGGTTGTTCCACGTCCACGCGGTAAGTGCCGGGGGCGAGATTGGGAAAGACGAAGTAGCCCTGGGCATTGGTGCTATCCGAGCGGCGCGTATTTGTGCCGGTGTCGGTGAGCGACACTTGCACATTCGCCATCACCGCGTGGGAACTGTCGGTGATGGTTCCCAGGATGGTTCCGTTGGAAGTTTGTCCACTCACTGGAACGGTGGACAGAATGATTGCAACGATCGTCAGAAACAGATTGAATTTCAAGAAATTTCGCATGCGGCCTCCCCTAGAGCCAAATCCCGATTACTTCTCACCCCTGCGACCTACCCGAATAGCTCCCCTGTACCCGGCAAGTGCGCCGACGTACAACTATGCCAAACGACTAGGTTGTCGTTACTTGTATCAAAGTCTCACAGACCATGTCAAGCGGACGGCGTCAAAGTGCGCGTGCGCCATCCGGCGCTCCGCGCCACCTTCGTAGGCAACGGATCTCGATGGTACGATGTCACTAACCAGCTCGGCCGCGTAAACTGCAAACCTTCGAAGGGCCCTTAGCACAGCGGTTAGTGCAGCGGACTCATAATCCGTTGGTCGATGGTTCGAATCCATCAGGGCCCACCAAATTTCGAAAGGAAAGGAAACTCTTATGGATCGGCGTGAGTTCTTGACCGGCAGCATGGGCGCCGCGGTTCTGGGGTCGTTGCAAGCTGACTCTTTTGCGCAGGACGCGACGCCGCCAGCCGGCGCAGAACTGGGATGCTGGACAGGTGCGGCACCTGCTGCCGACGGTCAGCGACACCAGAATCCTGATCAAAGCATCCTTCGCGAAACCGCTAACCGGAACGCCGGTCCTGCGGATTGGCGGGACGACGTTTCGCGGCCGCATGAACGACACCGAGGGCGCTTTTTGGCAATTCCATGCCACGGGTCTCCAGCCGGGCCGGCGATATTCTTTGTCGCTGATCGGCTGCGAATCGCAAGGCGCTGTGCCAGCCCTGGGAGCTATCGACGTTCCCCGCCGCCTGACGCGCGGCCGGAGAGTTTCCGGCTTCTGTTTTTCACCTGCGCCGGCGGCCCGGATAACGACCATCTGCAGCGCGCCTATCTTCCCACCGCCATTCGAAATCGAATGCTGCGCCGCGCTCTGTCATTTCAGCCGCAGGCCATGATCGCGAATGGCGATCACATCTACTGGGACTTGCATTCGCCGAATCTTCCGCCGGAGCGCAGGAACAACACGAAATTGGAGAGCTTCAAACGCTCGGCGCTGGTGTTTGGCGATAAGAACGAAACGGTGCTGAAGCTCGCCGCGGGGCCGCAGATCGTGAACGTCTATGGCACGGACTTTCGCTCGACGCCGACATTTTTCCTGCAAGACGATCACGACTACTTCGATAACGACGAAGCCTGGGATGAGATCGTCACGTTTCCTCCGGTCTGGTTCCAGTTGCAACTGGCGCGCGCCACGCAGCGCCTTTACTATCCGGAATTCCTGCCCGATGACAATCGTCCGCCGGGCTTGCCCTGGGGCTCGGTTGGCGACGGCCAGGAGGCGATTTCCGAAAGCTGGGGCACGCTGCGCTTTGGCCGCCTGGCGGAAGTTCTGCTTTACGATGTCCGCCGAACTTGCACGCTCGCCGGGCCCAGCGCCGTCTACATCGATCCCGAGGCGGAGCGCTGGCTGCTGGCGCGCACGGCTGCGCCGGATGTTACGCATCTGATCCACGCTCCGAGCAATCCGATGGGATGGAGCGCGGGCAAGTGGATGGAGTGGTATCCGGACGTGCTCGGCGCGGACGGCAAGCTCACGATCGCCAAGCCGAAGCCGTATTGGCAAAGCGGCTGGCTGAAGCAGCACGATCGCCTGGTCGCGGCGATGGCCGCGATGAAGGGCCGCATCCCGCTCACGGTCAGCGGTGACTTGCACGCGATCGGCATCGGCAAGATTTTGCGCTCGGGAAAGCTCGATCTTGAGAAGACGCCGATCACTGCGATTTTGTCTGGTCCCATCGGCACCGGACCGCTGGGCTGGCCATCGGGGAGACGCGGTGTGGGTTCGACTCCGCCGGCGTATCTCGACGTGAAAGAGGAGATCAAGCCGATCGAGCAACACGGCTTTACCATCGCCGATTTTCTGCCGGATCGAATCTCGCTGCGGTTCTTCAAATGGGACGTGAATAGCGACTCTCCTGACGCGATCGACAATCTGCAGCCGTTTCACAGCACGGAGCTGGGACGGCCAATATGAGGCACGCCATGACGCGGCGGCAATGCCTTTCACAGATTCGCCGCCGCTGCGTTGCCGTTCGGCCTGCCTGCGGTTTCCCTTTCCGCGCAAAGTGACGCCGGGAAGATTCGCGTCGGTGGGCATGAGACTTTTGTGGTCCATGTGAATGCGCGGGGCAACTGGGTTCTGGTAAGGCTCGCCACGGACTCGGGCATCACGGGGCTCGGTGAGGCGTCGCATGGCCGTGACGCCGACACTCTGCGATATGTCGCCTTGTTCGCGGAGAGGCTGAAGGGCCGCGGCATCTTCGATATCGAATGGCTGCGCTCGGCGGCCGCTCCAGAGATTGCAGCAGGCGGCACCAGCGCCGCGTGCGCCTTGAGCGCTCTCGAACAGTGCCTTTGGGACATCATCGGACAGGCGCTGAATGTGCCGGTGTACCAGCTTTTCGGAGGCGCGTTGCGAACCGCGATCCGCAACTACGCCAACATCAACCGCTCCACCGATCCGCGAACACCGGCGGGTTTTGCTGCGATGGCGGAACGCGCGGTCGACGCGGGCTTTACCGCCGTCAAGCTGGCGCCGTGGGACGACATGCCGGATGATTTGTCGAATGCGAGCAAGGTTGAAGAGATCACGCAGTTGGGTATCGACCGGGCGGCCGCGGTCCGCAAGGTGTTGGGACCGGGTCGCGATCTATTGCTGGATGCGCACAGCAAATTCGATCTGACGCGAGGGCTGGCGCTGCCGAAACGCCTGGAGCCGCTGAAGCTCTTCTGGCTGGAGGAAGTGACGCGAGTTCCCGACCTGCCGGCGATTCATCGCGCGGCGTCCATGCCTTCCGCCGGCGGCGAAGTGATTTACGGCGCGAAGGGTTTCCTGCCTTACATCAATGCAGGCTGCGTGGATATTGTGATGCCCGACGTGAAATATTGCGGAGGCATGCTGGAGCTGAAGAAAATTGCCAGCTTGGCGGAGGCGGCCGGGCTGCGGGTCGCGCCGCACGGTCCCGCGAGTCCGGTGGGGAATGTCGCGGCGGCGCACGTCTGCGCCGGCATGCCGAACTTTCTGATTCTGGAATATTCCTACGGCGAAGTGCCGTGGCGCGCTGAATTAATCGACCCGCCGGAACGCATCGAAAAAGGATTTCTGCAACTTGCCTCGCGTCCTGGATTGGGGATCCGCCTCAATGACAAGACCGCGGCGAAGTATCAAGTGCGCTGAGCGGTTGAAGCGTGAACTGCCCGCAATTGCGGGTATTTCTAGGGGATTCACCCTAAATCCTCTAAGTATTTTTTGTTGGCCTATACCCCTGTTCATGCGCGCCATAGACCAGTACCATGGTCGTGGTACCTACTAAGATTGAATTCGAGCAGGAGTAAGGAATGGATTCTAAGGCCGCGCGGCGCATCATGTTGTGTTCCGAGATTGTCAATCTGCATTTGCAGGCCGGGGCGGGACGCAACCGCATCCTAAAAGCCAACCTCGAGGAGATCTGGCCCGCGGGCGCGATTTTCTGGACCGATGTGCGGATACGGCAGTACACCTCTCTGCGATTCCTGGGCGGAGGCTTTGAATTCCGCGGGCAAGTGAGCGCCCAAAAGTTGCTCAGAGGGCTGGGCTACTTGGTGGAAATGCAATTTTACCCGGGCTGCAGATGGTCTGAACAAAGATATCGCCCCAAGCACCTGTTCAATCCGCTGGTGCTGCTCGCAAACCGGGTTTTCGAAACCACGCTTTGCGCGACCCGAAGCCCGTTCGATCGGCCCCGGCAAGCTGCCTTCGCGAGGACCAGCCGCTGCGGCTCCGCTCAAGGTCGCGTGCGGGAGTTGATGTTGCTACCGGCGATCATCACGCGTCGGACCCCGAGCATAGAGCGGGACGGCATCGCGCGAATCGCTGGTTCAGAAACGTTCAGGCCGGCAGCATCAAAGCGCACCGCAGAGGAATATCGCTGCGCACCGAGCTGATTCTGTTCCTGGGCATTCTGGTGCTTCTGGCGACGGCGAGCCTGGGCTCGATTGCCTACCGCACCTCGCGCACGATTATCGAACAGGATGCGGTTCGCGAAGTGGGAGTCACGGCGACGGTTCGCAAGCAGGTACTGATTCGAGTCCTGGCGCAACAGCGCGACCGCGCCGATGCTCTGCTGAAGACCGCCGATATCGGCTGTTTGCATAGTGAGACTTGGTGCCTTCGCAAACTGCTGCTGGATTTCGTGGCGACCGAGGGCGCTACCGCCGCTCGGCTGGCGTATCGGGACCGCGCGGCAGTGATGGTCGGCAAAGACGCGGCTTCGCTGCCGGCCGCGGTTCCGTCCGACGTGGATGCCGGCCAAATCGCCCATTTCGGTTTCGATCGCAAGGGCCAGCCATCCTACGTTCTTCAGGTGCTGTCGCGGAACGGCAACGGAGTCCTGACGATTCGCGGCGACATGCAGCTTCCCAACCAGATCTTTCTGGACCGCTACGGGCTTGGTCAATCCGGCGAGACTTTTCTGACCGATAACAGAGGATTTTTTCTCACGCCGCCGAAGTATCCCGCACCAGCAGGCGAGAGCCAGCCCGCTCGAGCGGTCAGCCGGTGCAGACGTGTCTGGACGGAATGGATGGCGAAGGCCTGGGAGAAAGCTACCGCGGAGTCGCCGTGATTCACGGGTTCCGTTCCGTGCCGGAGATCGGCGGCGGATGCATCATGGCGCTCATCGATCAGACCGAAGCCTTCGCGCCCACCAAGCGCGTGGCGAAGGACGTGGCGGAAGTATCGGGCATCCTGGCGATGATGGCGATTGTCTGCTCGCTGCTGCTGGCGCAACTGGTCTCGCGCCCCATGAAGCGGCTGACCGGCCGCGCGCGATCCCTGCAGAGAGGAGACTTCGATAGCCCGGTGCCGGTGGAAGGACCTGCCGAAGTGCGCATGTTTGCGCAGACCTTTCAGGCCATGGCGCTCTCTCTCAAGAGCTCGCGCGCCGCCCTGGAAGAGTACAGCGAGCAGACCAGAAACATCCTCGAAAGCATCAGCGACGGATTCGCCGCCTTCGACCGGCAATGGCGCTGCACCTACGTCAACGACAAAGCCACGGAATTGAGCCGCATTTCCCGCGTATGAAATTCTGGGCAGGAATGTTTGGGAGCTGTTTCCGGGCAGCGCCAACACTTCGCTCTACGCCGAGCTTCACCGCGCGATGGAAGACGGAGTGTTCGTGCATTTCGAAGAGCATTACGTCCCCTTCGATATTTGGTTTGAAGTAGACGCCTATCCAACCAAAGATGGCCTGGCGATCTTCGGGCGCGACGTCACCGAGCGAAGACGGTTCAACGACCGGTTGCAGCAAACCCAGAAACTGGAGAGCCTCGGCGTGCTGGCGGGAGGAATCGCGCACGACTTTAACAATTTGCTCACCGGAATCATGGGCAATGCCAGCATCGTGCTGGACGATCTTCCGTCCGAAAGTCCGGTGCGGGAAAATCTCGAAGCGGTGATGAAGGCGAGCGAGCGGGCCGCTGTTTTGACCCGGCAACTGCTGGCGTATGCCGGCAAGGGCCGCTTCGTCATCGAGCCGCTGAATTTATCCGAGCTCGCCCGCGAGATCACCAGCCTGCTGCAAACTTCCATCCCCAGGACGGTCGAGCTGCGGCTGCAGTTGCAGGAAGACCTGCCTTCGATCGAAGGCGATGCCGCGCAGATCCAGCAGCTCGTCATGAACCTGGTGATCAACGCCGCCGAGGCCGTCGAGGAAGGGCAAACCGAAACGGTTTGGATCATCACCCGCCTGGAACAAGTCAGCCAGGCTTACATCAACCAGATGATTTCTCCGAATGGCGTCGCGCCCGGCAAATACGTCACGCTCGAGGTGCGCGATGCCGGTTGCGGAATGGACGCCGAGACACTGTCGCGCATTTTCGATCCGTTCTTCACCACCAAGTTCACCGGCCGGGGCCTCGGCCTGGCCGCGGTGATGGGCATGGTGCGGGGACATAAAGGCGCGCTGCATGTGGAGAGCACTCCCGGGAAAGGGAGCTGCTTCAAAGTGCTCTTCCCGGTTACCGCTGAAGCGGCCGCGAGCATCGTTCCTTCTTCTCAGGAAAAGAGTCTGGCGGGGGATGAAACCATCCTGGTGATCGATGACGAAGACACGGTTCGGCAGGCTGCCAAGTCCGCGCTCGAAAGCTACGGCTATAAGGTGGTGGTCGCGGCGAATGGCAAGGAAGGCGTTCGCCTGTTTCAGGAACTGGCTGGTCGAGATCGACGCAGTGCTGTTGGATATGACCATGCCGGTGATGTCGGGCGAAGAGGCGCTGGCGCGCTTGAAGGACATTCAATCGGATATTCCGGTGGTGTTGTCGAGCGGCTACGACGAGGCCGACGCGACGCGCCGTTTCACCGGCAAGGGGCTCGCCGGCTTTATTCAAAAGCCGTATGCGGCTGCGGGGCTGGCGGAGAAAATAAAGATCGCGCTGGAATTCCGCGCGGCGGCACGTTGCCGCGCGCGTCGGGCGGATTCAGGCAGATAGGCGTCAGAAGTTATCCCTTTACCAGCGCGCCGTTGACGCTGCCGATCAGCAATAGCATTCCGCACAGCGATAGGACAATCCAGGTCATCCATTTTTCGTAGTTGGTTTTCATGTTGCCCTCCATTTGTTCCCAATCGGCGGGATTGGCCGTCGGGATTAGGGCTGGGCGCAAGCGCGCTAGGCGCTGTCGGCCAAGACACGAGACTGCGGGACTTTATCGGTTCGGCGCGGGCTTCAATCCGTGGCCTATACTTTATCGGAGAGGAGAACACTTATTCCCGTCTTAGGTATCGATATCGGCACGGGCGGATCCCGCGCCATCGTCATGGCGGACGACGGCTCGCTGATCGCTTCGGCGACCGCGGAGCATCAGGCTTTCACGTCAGCACGCGCGGCGTGGGCGGAACAAGACCCGGCGGATTGGTGGAGGGCTTGCCAGCAAGCGGTGCGGTCGGTATTGTCGCAAAGCGGCGTGCAGCCGCGGCAAATCGCGTGCATCGGATTATCTGGCCAGATGCATGGGACCGTGGTTCTCGATAGAGACGGGCAAGTCCTGCGGCCATCCATCATCTGGTGCGATCAGAGGGGCGAGGAACAATGTGCGTGGCTCAATCAGACGCGTCGGCGCGCGGCGGCTGCTGGAGCTGACTTCGAATCCGGCGCTCACCAATTTCACCTTGATCAAGCTGCTGTGGATTCGCGAGCACGAGCCGCAGATATGGAGCCGGGTCCGTCATGTGCTCCTCCCGAAAGACTACGTGCGGTTCTGCCTGAGCGGCGAGTATGCGATCGATGTGGCGGAGGCTTCCGGCACGCTGCTGCTGGACGTGGCGAACCGTCGCTGGTCGCAGGAGCTTCTCGGTCAGGTCGATCTGGATGCGGCGCTGCTGCCGAGAGTTTTTGAATCTCCGGAAATCTGTGCGCGCGTTACGGAACAAGCGGCCCAACTGACGGGACTCGTGGCTGGAACTCCGATTGTCGCCGGCGCGGGAGATCAGGCGGCGGGCGCGGTTGGCATGGGGATTACTCGTCCGGGAACTGTGAGCGTGACGATCGGCACATCGGGAGTGGTGTTTGCGGCTACCGATCGTCCGGCGCTCGATCCCAAGGGCCGCCTGCATACGTTTTGTCATGCGATTCCGGGCCGTTGGCATGTGATGGGAGTGACCCAGGCGGCGGGTCTCTCCTTGCGATGGCTGCGCGATTTGTTCGCCGAGCCGTGGTCCTATGAGCGCATGACGGAAGAGGCGGCTCTGGCGCCGCCGGGCGCCGATGGAGCGCTGTGGGGACCGTACCTGATGGGAGAGCGGGCGCCGCATATGGATCCGAATATCCGCGCCGGGCTGGTCGGGCTGGCGGCGAGTCATACGCGGGCGCACGTCATTCGCGCGGTGATGGAAGGGGTCGCATTCAGCCTGCGCGATAGTCTCACGATTTTTTCGGAGCTAAATGTGCCGGTGGAAAAGATTCGACTCGGCGGCGGCGGTGCGCGATCTCCGCTGTGGCGGCAGATTCAGGCGGATGTCTACGGGCGCGCAGTCGAGATCATCGCGGCCGAAGAAGGCGCGGCTTTCGGGGCCGCGATCCTGGCTGGAGTCGGCGCGGGAATTTGGCCGGGAGTCGACGAAGCTTGCGACCAGGCCATACATGCGAGCGAGAGCATTGCGTGCCAGCCGCAGGTTGCTAAATTAATGAACGAGCGCTATCGCGATTACCAGCGTCTTTATCCGGCGCTGCGCAGTCTTCATTCATAGGGAAAAGTTAATGCCTGATCAATATACTCCGCTTCCGGAACACAAGTTTTCATTTGGCCTCTGGACCGTCAGCAATCGCGGACGCGATCCGTTTGGCGATGCCGTGCGCGCGCCGCTGCCGCCGGTGGATGCGGTCAAGCTGCTGGCGGAAGTCGGCGCATGGGGAGTGAATCTGCATGACAACGACCTGGTGCCGATCGACGCCACGCCAGCCGAGCGCGACCGGATCGTGAAAGAGTTTCGGGAGGCGTGCCAGGCCAACGGAATCGTGGTTCCGATGGCGACAGTGAATCTGTTCTTCGATCCCGCTTTCAGAGATGGAGCGTTCACTTCGAACGACCCGCGAGTTCGCGCTTTTGCCGTCCAGAAAACCATGCGCGCGATGGATATTGGCGCCGAGTTGGGAGCGACCATCTTCGTGCTGTGGGGCGGGCGCGAAGGAGTTGAAACCGACGCCTGCCGCCGTCCTGACGAAGCCGTGAAGCGTCTGCGCGAGGCCGTCAACTATCTTTGCGAGTATTCTCTCGATCGCAAGTACGGTTTCAAGTTTGCAATGGAAGCGAAGCCTAACGAGCCGCGCGGCGATATCTACATGGCGACCACCGGCGCGTATCTGGGTTTCATTCCGACGCTGGCGCATCCGGAGATGGTCGGGTGTGAATCCGGAATTCGCGCACGAACAGATGGCCGGACTGAATTTTGCGCATGCGGTGGCGCAGGCCTGGGAAGCGGGGAAGCTGTTCCACATCGATCTGAACGATCAAATGCCGGGGCGCTATGACCAGGACTTGCGCTTCGGCTCGGCGAATTTGAAATCGACGTTTTGGCTGGTGAAATTTCTGGAAGATGTCGGATACGCGGGGCCGCGTCACTTCGACGCGCACGCTTATCGAACCGAAGACTACGACGGCGTGAAGGATTTCGCGCGCGGCTGCATGCGAACTTATCTCATTCTGAAAGAGCGGGCCGCTCGCTGGAATGCCGATCCGGAGATTCAGGCGCTGCTTGAGAAGCATCCGTCAAACCGGCCAGGGTGCGCCGGTGTTGTCGGCATATTCTCCGCAAAGCCGGGATACTTTGCTGGGAGAGAAGTTCGATCGCATCGCGCTCGCGGAGAAGGGCTTGGCGTATGAGCGGCTGGATCAATTGACCGTGGATCTTCTGTTGGGAGTTCGCTAAGGGCCGCAAGGTACCGGTACTTTTGTCCTAACGTCAAGTACCAGTGGACGGCGCTGGTCGGGATATACTTGCCGTACCGTGAAATCGACGTTTATCGCCTTTCTTTTGTTGACCTCGATGCTCGCAGGCGCCGACACGACGCCGCCGAGTGCTCCCACTCAACTGCGCGTCGCATCGGTCACTTCGGCATCCGTGAGTTTGCAGTGGAGGGCTTCCTCGGACAATAAGAAAGGCAGCGGCCTGGCGGGCTACGACATCATCGAGAACGGCTCAGTAGTAGCCTCCACAACCAGCACCTCGTTCACGGTGACGGGGCTTGCGCCGTCGACCACCTTTCATTCGCGGTTCGCGCGCGGGACAACGCGGGCAATGTTTCCGCGCTCAGCAATACGGTGAGCGCCACCACCAACGGGCCATCTTGCACTTCGTATCCGCCGACGCCGACGGGATTGCACGTGACTTCGGTTTCGAGCAATTCGGCCAATCTTGTGTGGAACGCCGTGACGCCGCCCACCGGCTGCACCGTGACCTACAATGTTTATCTCGGCGGCGCGGCAGATCGCCAGCGGCCTCACGGCTGCGACTTTCAATGTGGGCGGCCTGCTGCCATCGACGCCGTATCAGTTCGCGGTCTCTTCCAGCGATGCGTTCGGAACTTCGAGCTTGTCGGGCCGGTGGACGCGACCACTTCCGCGGGCGGCGGCACCTCCGGCGGTTTCCCGGCGCATCTGTTTGCACCTTATATCGACATGCTGCAATAGCCGACGCCTTCGCTTGCGGGGCTCGCGACCGCCACGGGTCAGAAGTATTTCTCGATGGCCTTCATCGTCGCCGGCAGCGGCTGTCAGGCCAACTGGGGCGGCTATTACACGATGGCGCAGAACTTCGAGGTGAACGACGTGGCGGCGCTGCGCGCCCAGGGCGGCGACGTGATCGTCAGCTTTGGCGGCGCGGACGGAACGGAATTGGCGCTGGCCTGTTCCACCGTCGCAACGCTGCAGGCGCAGTATCAGGCGGTGATCGACAAATACAATCTGACGCGGGTCGATTTCGATGTCGAAGGAACGGCGCTCGGCAACACAACGTCCATCGACCGCCGCAACAAGGCCATCGCGGCGCTACAGGCTGCCGCGGCCAGCGCCGGAAAGACGCTGGTGGTTCAGTACACGCTGCCGGTGCTCCCCACGGGCCTGACCTCGCAAGGCTTGAACCTTCTGCAAAACGCAGTGACGAATGGAGTCAACATCGGCATCGTCAACGTGATGACCATGGATTACGGCAGTTACTACGACCCCAACCAAATGGGCGCGTACGCGGTTGACGCCATGAACGCCACCATCTCGCAAGTGGCCGCGATCTACGGCGCTGCGAAGACCGATGCGCAGGTGCGCGCGATGATCGGCGTCACGCCCGAGATCGGGTTGAACGATGTTACGCCTGAAGTGTTCACGCTGGGCGACGCGTCGACCGTGCTTTCGGCGGCGCAGTCGGGCGGCATTGGAATGCTGACGTTCTGGTCCACGGGCCGCGACCAGCAGTGCCCCGGTGCGCCGGTCGTTTCAGGGACGTGCAGCGGCATCATCCAGTCGCCTTGGGCGTTCACAAATATCTTCAAGCTGTTCACGGGGAACTAATCCGCAATCTTGACTCGCCGCGCTCCGCGCCCAGGAACCTTCACGTCGTATCCTGGAGGAGAGTCCGGATCGCAGTCATGAGCCAAGACAGCCGTACCACCCACCCCATTTACAATCTATTGCCCACGGAAATCCCAGGGTTCGATTCCCTGGCGGAACTGGCGCTGGATATGCGCTGGTCGTGGAATCACGCGACCGACGAAGTGTGGCGGACGCTGGATCCCAAACTGTGGGAGATCACGAATAACCCCTGGGTGGTGCTGCAGACGGCCTCGCGCGATCAGATCGAGCGCGTGCTGGCCGATCCAATTTTTCGCAAAAAAGTTGACGGCCTGGTGGAAGAGACGCGCCAAGCGGCGACGGCGCCCGCCTGGTTTCAAGAGAATCACGCGAACTCTCCCTTGACCTGCGCGGCTTATTTCAGCATGGAATTCATGTTGAGCGAGGCTCTGCCTATCTACTCGGGAGGCCTGGGCAATGTGGCCGGCGATCAACTCAAAGCCGCCAGCGATCTGGGCGTTCCGGTGGTGGGCGTCGGGCTGCTCTACCAGCAGGGCTATTTTCGCCAGGCGATCGACAAGAACGGGGCGCAACAGGATCTTTATCCGTTCAACGATCCGGGACAGTTGCCCATCACGCCGGTGCGCCAGCCGAATGGAGAGTGGCTGCGGCTGGAGATTGCATTACCGGGGTACTCGGTCTGGCTGCGCGCGTGGCAGGTCCAGGTCGGCCGAGTGAAGCTCTACCTGCTGGACAGCAACGACGCGGCCAACTACCCGGTTCATCGAGGAATCACCAGCGAACTCTATGGAGGCGGGCCGGAGCTGCGTCTCAAGCAAGAGCTGCTCCTGGGGATCGGCGGATGGCGGCTGCTGCGCGCGCTGGGGATTGCGCCGGAGGTGTGTCATCTGAATGAAGGGCACGCGGCTTGCGCGGTATTAGAGCGGGCGCGCAACTTCATGGATGAGAACGGGCAGCCGTTCGAAGTGGCGCTCGCCGCGACGCGCGCCGGAAATCTCTTCACCACGCACACCGCGGTCGATGCCGGCTTTGATCGATTCGCGCCGGCCCTCATCGAGCAATATATGGGCACATACGCGCAGCAGAAGCTCGGTATTTCCGTGCGCGATCTGCTGGCGCTGGGCCGCGCGAATCCAGACGACGCCGGGGAACCTTTCAATATGGCGTACCTGGCGATGCGCGGGTGCGGGGCGGCGAATGGCGTGAGCCGCTTGCACGGGAAGGTGAGCCGTCACATTTTTCTGCCGCTGTTTCCGCATTGGCCGGAGGAGGAAGTTCCGGTGAGCCACGTGACCAACGGCGTCCACGTGCCGACCTGGGACTCGGCGCCGGCCGACGATCTTTGGACCGGCGCTTGCGGAAAGGACCGCTGGCTGGGAACGACGGAAGACCTGGCGCAGGACATTCGCGGCGTTTCCGACGCGGCGCTGTGGCAATTTCGCAATGCCTCCAGAGAGGCTTTGGTGGAGTACGCGCGCGGGCGACTGTCGCGGCAGCTCGCCGCTTCGGGTGCGTCGGCCGAGGCGATCGAGGGCGCGAAGCATGTCTTCGATCCCAAGGCGCTGACGCTGGGCTTCGCGCGACGCTTTGCTACGTACAAGAGGCCGGACTTGCTGCTGCACGATCCGCAGCGGCTGCTGCGTTTGTTGACGAATGCCGAGCGTCCGGTGCAACTGATCATTGCGGGAAAGGCGCATCCGGCGGACCAGGAGGGGCAGGCGCTCATTCAGCGATGGGTGCAGTTCATCCGGCGCCCGGAGGTGCGTCCGCACGCGGTATTTCTCGGCCGACTATGACATGCTGCTGACGGAGAATCTGGTGCAAGGCGTGGACGTCTGGATCAACACGCCGCGGCGGCCGTGGGAAGCTTGCGGGACCAGCGGCATGAAGGTGCTGGTGAATGGAGGCATCAATCTTTCCGAACTGGATGGCTGGTGGGCGGAGGCTTACACTCCTGAAGTCGGGTGGGCGTTGGGGGACGGCCAGGAGCATGGCTATGATCCCGGTCACGACGACTTCGAAGCGGGCGCGCTCTACGATTTGCTGGAGCGGGAAGTGATTCCTGAGTTTTATAGCCGCGACCAGAACGGCATTCCCAGCCGCGTGGATCAAGCGGATGCGGGAAAGCATGGCGCAGTTGACGCCGCGCTTTTCGGCAACTCGCGCGGTGCGCGAATACACCGAGCAGCATTATCTGCCGGCTGCGACCCTGTATCGTGAGCGTGCGGCGAACCAAGGCGCGGTGGCGAAGCAGAATGGTGGACTGGCGGCATGCCGTGGACGGCAAGTGGGGCGGGCTGCGTTTCGGAGACTTGCGCGTGGAATCGAAGGCGGATCAGCACGTATTTGAAGTCGAGATCTTATTGAACGATCTGGACTCGAATGCGGTGCGAGTGGAGCTGTATGCCGACGGAATCAACGGCGGCGCGGCCGAGCGGGTGGAGATGAAGCAGGCCTCGGGCGGCAGTCTCTATACCGCGGCCGTCTCTAACGCACGTCCAGCGGCGAGATTACACGCCGCGAGTGATCCCGCAGCGCTCCGGCGTGGCGGTTCCGCTGGAATCCGCTCGGATCCTGTGGCAACGGTGATTGAAGTCTAGCCGCGGCCGCTGGCGCCGGGGAAATCGCAGCCTAGTCGCGCGTTTGCAAGTCATGTCGTTGTCCTCCTGATGCTCCGCCGCGGCGTAATCACCGCAAGATCGCCAGCCGTTTCTTTTACCAGCGGGCCGCCGGCCTGAATGTCATAACGTTTCAGCATCCACAACTCGGGAATAACTTCACCGATTAAAGAGCCATGGCAGAAGAGGCGGACGACCGCACTTTCCGACACGACGATGCCGACGGCGCGGGTCGCCGAGCTAATATGCGCGGCGGCAATGTGGCGGCTGCCGAGGCCGAGCGGAAGATCGATGGCCGTCGTGGCTGCATCCAGGTAACGGCAGGCCGCAATGGCGATGCCCGCTGCACTGATGACAAACGCGCCATCCAATTGCGCCAATTCCTTGATGGTGCCGCGGAGATTGGGATCGCTGATGTGGCGCACGCTTTCCGGGTGGCCTTCCAAGGGATTGAGAATCAACGACCGTGATTTTGCGAGCACTGCTTCTTCATCGCCCAGCGTGAATAACGTGCCGATGCGCCTTCCCTCACGCCCCTCACGCGCGATCTCGACTGCCAGCTCGATTAGCGACTCAAAGATCTCAGGGTCGTAATCCGTCACCTGGCAGAGAATGCTTTCAAACATCCGAAGCCGCTCCCTTCACAATTAGCCACTGTTTATTTTCGCGCACGGCTTGGGCGCGCTCACGTTCGGACCGCACGGTTTGGCGCTCCGATTCTCAGTGTTCCAGCGCGGCGACCTTGCCCAGGCGCCGCAGATGCCGCTCGGCTTGACTGAATTCAGCGGCCAGAAATGCTTCGACCAAGTCCCAGGCGAGTTCCGCTCCGACGATGCGGCCACCCAAGCAAATGATGTTCATGTGGTCGTCTTCGACGCCCTGCCGCGCCGAGAAATGATCTTCGATCAGGGCCGCGCGTACGCCCTTAATTTTATTGGCGCAGACCGCGGCGCCCACGCCGCTGCCGCAGACGGCCACGCCGCGCACTACCTTTCCCTCGGCAACCGCGCGGGCGAGGGGAATCACGAAATCCGGATAATCGTCCTGCGGGTTCAGCGTGAAGGCCCCAAAATCGGTGACTTCATGCCCCGCGGCGCGAAGCTTCTGCGCGAGTTGGTTCTTTAACTCAAACCCGCCGTGATCGGTGCAGATTCCAACATGCATCTCTTACTATCTTAGCCGCCAGCGCGGCAATGGCCATCGCGCGGACGCCGAACGTCGCTAGGCACGTCTAAAATTCAGTCAAGATGTCCGAAACCACCGAACAACAAATCGATGAGATGTTCCCAGCGCTTGACGGACGCGCAGATTGCGCGGCTCTCCGCCTTCGGAGAGCAGCAGCGCGTCGATGCGGGTGAAATCGTTTTCGATCAAGGCGACGCCAGCCGCGGCGTCTTTGTCGTGCTCGAAGGCAGCATCGAAGTTACCAACGTAACCAAGGACCGCGAAGACGTGCTGCGCGTGCTCCACCGCGGAGAATTCACCGGCGAGGTGAACCAACTCTCCGGGCGGCGCAGTCTGGTGCGATGCCGGGCGCGAGAGGCCGGCAATCTGCTCGAAATTGCCCGCTCGGATTTGCGGCGCGTGATGCAGAATGATGTCGATCTGGGTCGAAATCCTGCTGCGCGCGTTCATGCTGCGGCGCGTCTATTTGATCGCTCATTCGGTAGGGGACGCGGTGCTGATCGGATCCAGCCATTCCGCCGACACGCTGCGCCTGCAGTCGTTTCTTGGCACGCAATGGCCATCCGCACTCCTATCTGGATGTGGAGCGCGATCCAGACGTCCAAGTCATTCTGGATCAATTCCAAATCACGGTGGCGGACATTCCGGTGCTGATTTGCCGCAGTGATGTGGTGCTGCGGAATCCCACCAACGCGGAGGCCGCTGCGTGTTTCGGGCTGAATGCCGGAATTGACGAGGGCGGCGTTTACGACCTGATTGTGATTGGCGCGGGACCGAGCGGGCTGGCTTCGGCGGTCTATGGCGCATCCGAGGGGCTGAACGTATTGGTAGTCGAAAGCACGGCGCCGGGCGGGCAAGCGGGGTCGAGCTCGCGCATCGAAAATTACCTGGGCTTTCCCAACGGCATTTCGGGACAAGACCTGGCGCGCCGCGCATTCGTGCAGGCGGAGAAGTTTGGAGCCAACATCGCGGTGGCCCGGTCCGCGCGAGCGCTGAAGTGCGCGCGTCCGCCGTATACGGTTGAACTCGACGATGGCGCAGCGGTGCAAGGCCGCAGCATTATCATTGCGGCGGGCGCTCAGTATCGCAAACTGGATTTGCCCAATCTGGCGCAATTCGAAGGGGCCGGCGTGTATTACGGGGCAACTTCGGTGGAGGCAGACATGTGCTCCGGGCAAACGGTGGCCGTCGTGGGCGGAGGAAACGCCGCGGGCCAGGCTGCGGTTTTTCTCTCCAGCGTGGCCAAGCGCGTCTACTTGCTGGTGCGCGGGCCAGGATTGGTCGATACCATGTCGCGGTATTTGATTTCGCGCATCGAAGCGTGCCCTGAAATCACGCAGAAGACGTGGACCCAGATTCAAGCACTGGAAGGCGGCTCCTACCTGGAGCGCATTCACTGGCGCAATTCTCAGACGGGCGTAAAAGAGACCGAGGACATCCAGCACCTGTTCTTAATGACCGGCGCGAATCCGAATACGTCGTGGCTCGGCGAATGTGTGGCGCTGGATGGCAAGCAATTCATCAAGACCGGCGCGGAGCTTGGAACAGAGTGGCCACTGCCCCGGCCTCCGTATCTGCTCGAAACCAGTTTGCCGGCGTGTTCGCGGTGGGCGACGTTCGAGCCGGAAGCCTGAAGCGCGTTGCCGCAGCGGTGGGCGAAGGATCGATGGCCGTGCAGTTTGTACATAAAGTTTTAGCAACTTAGCGCGGATCAGAGACGCATGGCGGCCGCCAAGCGTTTCAGCAAAAAGTACCATTTTTGCCAATAATTTGCCGAAGATCGCCTCAATTTTGCGTTACGAAAGCAGTGTCCCGCCATCTAACGTAACGAGGGCGTAAGCATCTCTAACTAGGTGTTAAGCGCTCACTGCCGGACGTAAGGCCTTCTTCCGGCTAGCAAAATCCAAACGGAGCTTTCAAATGGCCGATTCTCCAAAACATTCAAAACAACATTTCACTGAGATACCGGGCACTGCGCTGGTGCGGACTCTGGGCTCTAGCCGTGACCGCCCATGCGAGCGTGACTCCAGACAGCCTGCAGGCTGTGGAGGACCAGCGGCACGCAAAGCTGGAAACATTTTTTCAATCTTTTGGGTGTCCAGCGCCGTATCACGTGAAAGAGTATCTGGGCGCCGCGGACACATACGCCATCGATTACCGCTTGCTTCCGGCAATATCGGTATTGGAAAGCACGTGCGGAATTTATCAGCGAGAGAACAACCGCTGGGGCTGGGCCTCGGCTCGCAAGGGATTCGCGTCTTTCCGCGCAGGGCTGGAATATATTGCGCATCAGCTTGCGGAGGGCCCGCTATTACAAGAACAAGACGCTGGAAGAAAAAGTTCACATGTATAATCCGCGTCCGCAATATGCGCGGCAGTTGGATAGCTTGATGCGCAAGATCGATGCGGCATTGCCTTCGCTTACTGCGGACACGCGCCGTTATCCTGGCGGCGAGGAGTTCCGGCCCGAATAAAAGCGCCTCGACAAAGCGAATGACGCAGCCGCGGCCATTCGCTACACTAGCGCCCAGGGGATGTGTTGATGGCCCCGAGGGAGGCAACCATGGCCATATTGTCGCGGCGAAATGCATTGGGCGGGTTAGCGGGAATGGCGGCGGCGCTGCAGACGAAAGCGCTCGCGCAAGCGCCTGTCGATGTCGCTCCCGGCAGCATCACCTACGAAGATATTCCGTATCCGCATCCGGTCAAGACCTTGCCGTTGACGCTCTACGGGCAGGACGTACGCATGGCCTACATGGACGTGCCACCGGCGGGCGCGGCGAACGGGCGTCAGATCGTGCTGCTGCATGGCATGAATTTCGGCGGCTTCTATTTCGGTGGGCTGATCGAAGTCGTTGCGCACGGATGGGTTTCGTGTGATCGTGCCGGATCAGATCGGATTCGGACGGTCATCGAAGCCGGTCATCCCTTATAACTTTCACGACATGGCGGCGAACACGCGGAAGCTGATCGAGTCGCTGGGCGTCGCGAAGCCGGTGATCTTCGGGCATTCGATGGGCGGCATGCTGGCGGCGCGATTCAGCGCGTCGTATCCGGATGTAGTCGAGCGCGCGGTGCTGTGCAATCCGATCGGGCTGGTGGACGTGCGCTGGAAGTCGCCGTGGCCGGGCGCCGAAGAGGCCTACAAAGCCACGATGGCGCAGAGCCGCGACCAGCTATATAAGGGATTCCAGGAAACCATCCAGCGCTATTTCCCGAATGCGTGGAAGCCGGAGTACGAGAAATTCGTGCGCATCATGTACGCTCCCACGCTGAGCGCGGACTGGCCGCGGCTCGCGATGGTGCGCGCGATTTACCGGCAGATGCCGTATCTGGACCCGGTGGTCTACGACTGGGCGCACATCCAGGCGCGAACGCTGGTGATCGGCGGCGATAAGGACGGCGAGAATTTCCCGGCGCTGGCGAAGCACGTGGCCGATACGATTCCGCACGGCGAACTGGTGCTGATTCCGAACGTAGGACACGTCCCGCACATTCAAGTGCCGGACGTGTTCCAGCGCGAGCTGCTGAAGTTCCTGGCTTAGGTCTTCAACACGGGCTGCAGAGCGCGGCTGGCGATGATGTGATCGATCAAGCCGTATTCCATGGCTTGGTCCGGCTCCAGGATGTAATCGCGGTCCACGTCGCGGGCGATGCGCTCCACCGGCTGGCCGGTGGCGTCGGCCAGAATCTGATTCAACGTTTCGCGCATGCGCAGGATTTCGCGCGCATAGATGTCGATGTCGGTGGCCTGTCCGGCGAGTCCGCTCATGGACGGCTGATGGATCAGGATGCGCGAATGCGGCAGGCTGTGGCGCTTGCCCTTGGTGCCGCAGGCGAGCAGCACGGCGGCCATGGAAGCGGCCTGGCCTACGCAGTAGGTGACGATGTCGGGCTCCACCAAGCGCATGGTGTCGAGGATCGCCAGGCCCGCGGTGATGGAACCGCCGGGCGAATTGATGTAGAGCGAGATGTCCTTCTCGGGATCTTCAGCCGCCAGGAACAGCATCTGCGCGATGACCAGGTTGGCCACGTTGTCGTCGATGGGCGTGCCCAGGAAGATGATATTTTCCTTGAGCAGGCGCGAGTAAATGTCGAAAGCGCGCTCGCCGCGCGAGGTCTGTTCGACCACCATCGGGACCAGGACGGAATTCTGCATAACAGTTAACTCTCCTTCACTTGCGGCGGGGGCGGGCGAGCAAGCGGCGCTTCTCACCCAGGGCTTGCGCCAGATCGGCGATCGAAGTACCCCCCAAGTAATCTATGATACGCGACCGCAGAGCCTTCCACGAGTCGTGCATGCCGCAGGCGGCGCGGTCGTTGCATTCGGGAGCGCCGCCGATGCAGCGATCGTAGCGCCCGGCGCCGTCGACGGCCTCGATGATGCGCAGCATGGAAAGGTCTTCGGCGGGCAGGGCGAGGCGGAATCCGCCGCGCGGGCCTTTGTTGGATTTGAGGAAGCCGTCGCGGGCCAGGTCCTGCAAAATCTTGGCGAGAAAGTGTGCGGGGATGTTGCCTTCGGCGGCGATGTTCTTCGCCATGGCGTATTCGTCCGGGCGGGAGGGCGGCGAGTTGAACCAGGGCGCGGAGGGCGTATTCGGCGGAACGCGAATAGATCATATAAAAATATCAGTTTATCTGAAACGGCCGAAGTGAGTTTAAATAAAATATGCGCCAACGCATCGGACTGCTGGCCGACATTCACGCCAATGTGTGGGCGCTCGAAGCGGTGCTCGCCGACGTTCGCAAACAGGGCGTCGATGTCCTGTGGAATCTGGGCGACATTCTGCATGGCGAGCTGAAGCCGCGCGCGACTTACGACCTGCTGCGGAGTGCGGACATCGCGCTGACCATTCGCGGCAATCATGGACCGGGAGTTATACGAGCCCAACCCTGATCCGAGAGCCCAGCGGATGATTCGCGATCTGGGCGCGGACGCGATCGAGTGGCTGCGCGGTTTGCCGGCGACGGCGGTGTTCGAGGATGAAGTGCTGCTGTGTCACGGGTCGCCGACGGACGACCTGTGTTATCTGCTGGAGGATGTCACGAGCGGTCATCCGCATGGTGCGCGATGAGGAAGAGATCGTCAAGGCTGCTGGCGGGTGCGGCGCAGCCGGTGATCGTCTGCGGGCATACCCATATTCCGCGGCTCGTGCGGCTGGCGAACGGACAGACGATTGTGAATCCGGGCAGCGTGGGACTGGTGGCGTACAGCGACGATGCGCCCGTGCCGCACGCGATGGAAAACTATTCGCCAGATGCTTCGTACGCGATTCTCGAAAAGACGGAGGCAGGTTGGGATGCGACATTCCGGAACGTCCCATATGACACGCGCGAGGCTTCGCGGACCGCGGCGGAACTGGGGCGCAGCGACTGGGCGTATCAGATCGCGACGGGGCGCGTGATCAGTTCCCAAATGCGCGCGAGATGATGATCGTCGTGTTCGGCGACAAAATACAAATGGTCCACCAGCCGCATCGGCGTCTTCAAACGCGGGTGTGGGAGAGTTCGGGCGAATAGCGATGCGTCCAATTCGTCGACGCGCTTCAGCAGGGTTGCTCGGGCGGCGCGAAACTCGGCCAGAAGCTGTTCCAGCGGGCGCGCGTTGTGGTTCGCTTCGTCGGTTTTTCGATTCGTCAGGTCGGCCGGAGTGAGTTGGCCGCGGGCCGCCACGTAATCTTCCAGGCGCGCGAGCCATAGCGATTCGAGATCCAGCAAGTGACCGGCGTGTTCCTGCGCCGACCATTTTCCTTGCGGTTTCGCGGTCAGGATTTCGTGAGCGCGGCCGCGAAGCGTCTCTTCAAGCCTGGCCGGCGTGCCGCGCAGGCGTGCACGCAGATTCGGCAGCAGGTCCAAGGAAAAGAAAACTCAAACTTGCGCTCAAACCAGATGGGCACCTGACTCAAGCGGATCCCATCAAGCGGCGGGAGGCAGCTTGATGCCCAAGACATTGCGCAGATAGTTGATGTTGTGCGCGATGTAGTCGTCGACGGCCAGATCCAGATTGCCGCCGATGGAATCGAATCCGTCGTCGCCCTTGCGCGGGCCGTCCACGTCGAAAATCGCCCAGCCTTTGTAGTGCTTGTCGCGCAGCACTTTGAAGACCGCCGGGAAGTCGACGCCGCCTCCGCCCAGATTGTGATAGACGCTGGCGACTTTGTGTTCTTCCTGGGTCGGCGTGGAGGTGTTGCCGCGGAATTTGGCGTAGGTGTCCTTGAGATGCACTTCGGCGACGCGCGGGAAATAATCGCTGATGATTTGCGCGGGATCTCCGCCGCCCAGGACCAGATGTCCGGTGTCGGCCGTCATCCAGACATATTTGGGATCGGTGAGTTCCATGGTCCGGCGCATGTCTTTCTCGCGTTCGAGCGGTCCCCAGATATGGGGATGCGGCGCGAGTTTGACTCCCATGGCGATGGTTTGCCGGCCGATCTCGTTGAGCGTGTCGGAGAGCCGCTTGAGCTGCTCGTCACTCGGGCCGCCGGGCGGGCGCTGGCCCATGTTGACCTTATAGTGGCCGCAGCCGCAGGGCTGGAGGAAATCGCGAACGAAGGCGACGTGATCGGCGATGGTTTTGGGGATCGCTTCCTTGTCGATGAAATTCGTGGACTGGCCTTTGGCGCCGTTGGACACGTCGATGAGCGTGACGCCCGCTTCGTCGAACATCTTCTTGAGCTCGAGCGGATTCTTGCGATATTGCTCGATGTTGTTCGCGTAGGGCTCGATGCCTTGCAGTCCCAGGGCGGCGATGCGCTTGATGGCCCAGACGACGTCGTGCTGGTTGCCCCAGATGGAACTGGTGGTTCCGAAAAGAATGTCGGGATTGACGGGGTCGAGCGGCTTGCGGGAAACCGCGGCCGACATGCGTGGATGGCGCGACGAAGCTCGCAGCGGCCGTCATGCCGGACAAGGCCAGCGCGGAAGATACGAACTCCCGCCTTCTGATTTTGCGCTCGGTGATTTTTGCAGACATGGGTGTTTCCTCCCTATTGGTTCAGGAGATATTTTGAACACATCCTGCGGCGGAATGGAAGCCCCTGGTGTCGGGGGATTCGTTACGCCAGGTGAACTTTCACGTGGGCTCGGGTGATCGCTTTGATGGTGGGCGTGCCGCAGTGGCCTAAGTCGCGGCCAACCTCGGTCTGCAGCATCTCGACGACCGACTGCACGCCGTCCGCGCCGTACGCGGCCAGGCCCCACATGGCCGGACGTCCGATCATCACCGCGGTCGCGCCGAATGCGAGCGCCTTGAAGATATCGGAGCCTCGGCGGAAGCTGCCATCGACCAGAACCGGAACGCGTCCGCCGACCGCATCGACGATCGAGGGCAGCATTTCGATGGCGGGCGCCATTCCCTTGGTCAGCAGGCTGCCGTAATCGGAAACCACGATGCCTTGCACTCCATGTTTCACGGCGGCGTCGGCTTCCTCCGGCGTCATGATGCCTTTCAATACGAACGGCACCGTGAGGCCCTGGCGCAGTTGATCGATCACATTCCAATTCAGCGCCGCCGGCGCCAATTTCGCCAGTTGCGCGGGACCGGATGCGGGCTTGGCATTCCGATACTCGGCGCCGACTGTAATGCAGACGGCCTTGCAGCCCGCCTTCACGGCCTGCTGGATTTGCGATTTCGCGCATCGGCACCCGGAAAGGCCTGGTACCACAAGCCGGCCTTGGCCTCGGCTGCGATCTTGTCGATGGGGAAACTGGAGTCGCTGCTGGCCACCATCACCGCTTTGGCGGCGGAGGCGCCGCGCGCGGTCGCCAGTTCGCCATCCGGATGGAACTGCTGCTGGCGGGCGATGGGCCCGACGATGATCGGAGTGAACATCTTTTGACCGAAGAGGTCGACCGACATGTCCATCTCGAGGGTGCTGATCATCATGCGCGGGCGCAGCGTGATGCGGTCGAAATAAGTGCGGTCGCCGCCGGCGATTGGCGCATACGCGGTGCGAGGCCAGCGTGCGCGCGGCGACGTCCTCGAATTCGAGAACATTCGCCATGTCCTCGCGGGGCGCGATGCGGCCGGGGGCTTCGCCGACCAGTTTGGGTCCGGGGTTCTGTTTCGAAATGTTCTGCTGCGCGGCCAGCGCCGAAACCGCGGCTAACGAGCCGAAACCCGCCAGCGCTTTACGTCGATTGATCACAGTTTTCTTCATTTGATTACCGGAAGTATGTCTTCACCAAGGTGCGATCGATGGAAGCCAGAGTCGGCCTGCCGGTTTGCGCCATCGCCATGACGAGCTCACCTTGCAGGATTTCGTGAATGCGCTGCACGCCGGCGGCGCCGTAGGCGGCGAGTCCCCAACGGTGCCCGCGGCCGATGCACACCGCGTTTGCGCCCAGCGCGAGGGCTTTCAATATGTCCGAGCCGGAGCGGATGCCGCTATCGAATAACACCGGCACCTTCCCTTGCACGGCATCGACGATCTCGGGAAGAACTTCTAGAGTGGAAGGACCGTAGTCGACAGGACCGGCCGCCGTGATTCGAGACATACACCGCATCGAAACCGTGTTCGATGCAGAGCTTCGCGTCTTCGCCGGTGAGAATGCCCTTCGCCACCATGGGCACTTTCAGCATCGCCTTCACCTGCTCGGCGTATTTCCAGTTGTACCAAAGGCGGCCTTCGGGAACGCGATAGGCGCGCGGACCGCTGGTCGGAGGAGCGCCGCGTCCGCCCGGAGGCCCGGCAGGCCGAGCTTCGCCAGCCGCCGACCAGGTGACGGTCATGGAACGCACGCTCGTAATAGGTGGCTTGCTGATCCACCGTCATCACGACGGCCTTGCCTCCGGCGCCCTGCGCGGCGTCGACCCAGGCTTTGGTGACGTCCATATCCTTCTGCGGATAAAGTTGGAACCACAGCGGACTTTTGGCTGCGGCCGCGATCTTGTCGATGGGCAGCGAGTGATTGTGGCTAACGATATAAGGAGTGTTCGAGGCGGCCTCGGACCCGCGGTAGGTGCCGGCTTCGGCCTCGCGGTTCAACTGGATGTGAAACGCGGTGGGCGAGGTAAAGATCGGGAACGCCATGGGCGTGCCCAAAACGTTAGTGGCGGTTTGCACCGTGCTCACATCCACCACGCCCTTGGGAACCAGTTCCACCCAATCGTAGGCCTCGCGATTGCGCCGCAGCGTGAATTCGCCTTCGCCGCCATGCGCCATGTACATGAAGAAGTCGCGCGGCATTTTCGCGAAAGCCACGGCCTCGAACTCGGTTACGGTGGTGAGTTCGTCCATGCCGGGCACGCGGCTATGGTCGCGGAAGGGATCCTGCTGAGCGTTGAGGAGCGCGGAACCTGCGAGCGCGCCGCCGATGCCGCCCAGCGCCGCTCGCCTGGTCATTGAACTGGGGCGCTTCATGGGAATTTCTGTCACCTCTTCTTCGAGATCGGCCGTCGACAGCAGGCGTGCGCGAGCATACGGGGACCGTCAATCAGTATATTCGCAAGCAGCCTAAGGTGTCAAAATCGGGCATTTATACAGTTGCCACAACCAACTAGATTCGGCGATCAAACAACGATCCATAGGTCGCCGCAGGTGATCTGAAACGACTCGTACTGCTCGCTGTCGTCGAAAAGCGAAAGACGATCTCCATGCGAGAACGTAAACTCAAGTGCGCCGCTGTCTTCTACAGCGACTTGTGAGACTGTTTGGCCGAGCAGTTTAGAGATGCCTTCGGAGGGAAATTCGTCCCTCTCCCAAATAATCTCCCGCGAACCTTCGGCCACAAAAAGCGTGTGTTTGCATTCGATTGAAATGTTGGCATCATCGAGATGGATTTGGGTCCGGTATTGTCCAAGACAGACTTGTTCGACTGTCTTTCCTAACAGATAGCTGAAGTCAGTAGTCTTTGGAATGCCGTACATACGTATGCCGATTGTAAACGGTCGCTGCTAGGCTACAGTCCGAGAAAGAGAACGGGAGAGACATGAAAAAACTCTCCCAAGGCGATCGCTTGTGCTTTGCTTATGCTGCGTTTGCCGGAAAGGATCTCGGATACCCGTGTGTGGGGAATGGGCAGATCCACAGATTTCTTGTTGTGCTGTTCCATCATGAATTCAAGCATCTCCGCTGGTGTATGGTTTTCGAGCGGGTGCCTTTTCAGTTCGTATTCATGGACGAAAGTTGCGAGTGCTCCCAACAAGGCGCTCTCGGCTGGGGTGCGCTTATCAGCTTTCAGCATGAGTCTTTTGATCTCTTGCAACTGACGGGCGTGTTCCTTTTTGGTGTGGATAACCTTCGGCTGCACTTGCTGTAGAAGCTGGCCGTATTCAGTATCAATCGCTGGCATCATCGTCTCCACTTCCCCCTCATATACTCGTCGTGGGTCAATACATAATCAACCAGCACGATCTGTTCTTGGTAGTCGATGATCGTGATAATACGGTTGCTCCCAATGTCGAACACGGTTTGCGGGCTCACCAGATCCGCCTTTGGGAAATTCGTCTCCCATTTCGACTGGATTCTTCCATTCCGCTAATTCAACCACGCTTCTCCACTTGCTCAACCGTTTCCTTACATCGGCGTGATCGTCCGCGAACTCGGTCAGCTTCTCCGTATCAAGGATCTTCACTAGTTCAAGTGTACCATTATGGTACACTTTAAGTCGAGAGGTGTTTGGGGGGCGCTCTGCGAGCTTTACGAATCGGCGATGGCCGCGCACTCATTATCGGAAGTTGGTTTTAACCAAGGTCCGATCGATGGATGCCAGCGTGGGCCTGCCGGTCTGCGCCATCGCCATCACCAGCTCGCCTTGCAGAATTTCGTGAATCCTCGTGACACCCGGAGCGCCGTAAGCGGCCAGTCCCCAGCGGGCTCCGCGGCCGATGCACACCGCCTTTGCGCCCAGCGCGAGGGCCTTCAATATGTCCGAGCCGGAGCGAATGCCGCTATCGAACAATACCGGAACGCGCCCTTGCACGGCATCCACAATCTCCGGCAGCACTTCGAGAGTGGAAGGAACGTAGTCGCAGGAACGGCCGCCGTGGTTGGAGACATAGACTCCATCGAAACCGTGTTCGATGCAGAGTTTCGCGTCCTCGGCGGTGAGAATGCCCTTCGCGAACAGGGGAATCTTCAGCATCGACTTCACCTGCTCGGCGTATTTCCAGTTGTACCAGAGACGCCTTTCGGGAACCCGATACGCGCGCGGACCGGAGGTGGCATTGCCGCTGCCGCCAGGCGGCACCACAGGCCGAGTCGGACGAGCCGAAATCAGATGCTGCTCGTGGAAGTCCCGCTCGTAGAAAGCTGCCTGCTGATCGACCGTCATCACGACGGCCTTGCCTCCCAGAGTTTGTACGTTCTCGGCCCACGCCTTCATGGCGTCCATATCTTTTATCGGGTAGAGCTGGAACCAGAGCGGACTGTTCGCCGCGGCCACAATCTTCGCCTTGGGCAGCGAGGAGCCGTCGCTCACGATATAGGGAGTGTTCGAAGCGCCCTGCGATCCGCGATAGGTGCCTGCCTCAGCGTCGCGGTGCAGTTGAATATGGCCCGACGTGGGCGACGTCATGATCGGGAACGCCATGGGAGTGCCCAGAATCTCGGTAGCGGTTTGCACCGAACTCACGTCGACGACGCCTTTCGGAACCAGTTCCACCCAATCGTAGGCTTCGCGATTGCGCCGCAGCGTGAACTCGCCTTCGCCGCCGTGCGCCATGTACTGGAAAGAATCGCCCTGCATTTTCGCGAAGGCGATGGCCTCAAATTCCATGACCGAGGTGAGTTCGTCCATGGCCGGCACGCGGCTATGGTCGCGGAACGGGTCCTGCTGAGCGTCGAGCAGCGAAGAACCTGCGAGTGCACCGCCGATGCCGCCCAGCGCCGCTCGCCTGGTCATTGAACTGGAGCGCTTCATGGGAATTTCTGTCACCTCATCTCAAGATCGGCCGTCGACTTGCAGGCGTGCGCGAGCATAGCGTGACCGTGAATCAGTATATTAACAGGCTGCTCAGGGTGTCAAAGTTTGGAGCGCCACGCGCAGCTTAGTAGAGAATTGAAAACCGATTATCGGGGGCGGCAGCCACCGCCGCGAAGCTCCACGCCGCGACACCCGGAAGACGCCCTCCGTCAGCGGTCGGCTTCCCGGTTCGGTCATAGACCTCGTAGGCGAGCGAGCCGCCCTTTTTCCAGCCCGCTCCTTCAGTCCAGGCGAGCAGCACGTCTCCGTTTTGATTCACTGCCAAGCGAGGGTGCTTACGCCCTTTCCCCTCACCCGCCGGCGAAACCGGCTGACTTCCGCCACCGTCCAGACGAGCCCAGAAGACCTGACCTCCGGTTTCCCACGCGCCAACCACCATATCCGCGTTCTCCGCATGTCCATGCTGCTCATCGACAACGCGTTGATGTCCCACTTGTGAAACAGCCGCCCTTAAGCGCTTTACCCTGGTCCTGCATGTCAGGAGGTAGATGTCGCGATGAACCGAATCCGGGCAGATCAGTAGAGCACACAATGTTTCCGCGGCATCGCCGAAAATCTTCATTCCGCAGCAGCCGCAAGCGCCGGTTTCCTGGGACCATGTTTTCTCTTCCGGCGCGAATGAGCGGCCGTCGTCTTGCGACTTCGCGATCCACAATCGACTGCTAGCCTCGCTATCTTTTCCGGTGCCTGAATCTTCCCCCTGCTCGATACCGTGCCCCGCGACATAGACATTTCGGGCTGATCGCCGCGATGGAACTTCCGCCGTCAGTCCAAACGAATGGCGCATCAGGTTGCGCTGGGGCTGGAACGCGGTTCCAGCATCATTCAACCCCGCGTAGCGCTTGTTCATTCCGGGCTTTCCGGAATCGGAGATTCAATGGACCCTCCGGCGTGCCGTTCAGGAACCATTCCACGACCCGTGCGCGCGCCCATCCTTGCCGATGCGCAAACTGGGCGCCGCGGATCGTATCCATTGCAATCGCACTACCTGGCTGACTGTTCACCCGAATTGCGCGGGAAAATGTGCCCCCATCGTCCTTGGATTTCAGGTCAGAACAAGTCTCCACTTTCCGGATCGCCCGCGTAGTAAACCAGATGCAGCGTTCCGTGACCGTCGATAGCGACCTGCGGTTGCAAACCGCCTCCCGGTACGCGGCTCACGCGAACGAGATCTCGAGATCCGGCAGCGATCTTGGCGGCGAAACCGGCCACCGAAGCGGCGCAAGCCAACAATGCCTGTCTCCGAGTGGTCATCCGGGTGTTCTCCCTCGGCCTGATTCTATCACCGGCGCGTCGCCTAGTGAGCCGCGGCTGCGGCGCCGCCCTTGGGCTTCACTCGTTTCAGCAGCAACACGACGGGAATGCACAGCAGGCACACCACCGCGATGTAGCGAAGGTCGTCCACATAAGAATAGATCACCGCTTGCTGGTTCAGGCCGCGGTCCATCAAGGCGTAGGCGCGGCTGGTGGCGATTTGCGAATCCGTGTAGGGGCTCACTGCGCCTCTGAAAAAAGTTCAGGGCGGAATCGAAGGTTGGCTCCGGGGCTGATGTAGCGGCTCAGTTCCGCGCGATGGATCTGCTGGCGGCGCGCGACGATGGTGTTCACCACCGAAATCCCGACGCTGCCTCCCACGTTGCGCAGCAGATTGTATAAGCCGCTGGCGTTGCCGATCATTTCATTGCGCAGCGTCCCCATGGAGGTGGTCGCCAGCGGGACGAATACCAATCCCGAGCACGAGCCGCTGAGGATGATCGGAATCAGCAGCGACCATTGCGACATATCCAATGACAGATGGCTCATCCAAATGGCGGTGCCGGCGAAGCCCAGGAATCCGGTGGTGATGAGCCAGCGATGGTCGAGCTTGCTGGTCAGGAAGGCGACGATCGGCATGATGCAGATGGCCCCGATGCCGCGCGGGCTCACGGCCAGTCCGGCGGAGCGCGCGGAGTAGCCCATGACGGTTTGATAAAACAGCGGCAGGATCGCCACCAGCCCGTAAATCACGCCGCCGAACATGGTCATCACAATGCAGCCCAGCGCGAAATTGCGGTCCTTGAAGACGCGCAGGTTGACGATCGGGTGCGGATCGCGAAATTGATGGATCAGGAAAGCGATGAAACCGGCGACCGCAATTGTCACGGTCCAGCGGATCCAGGGCGCGGCGAACCAGTCGTCTTCCTGACCCTTGTCGAGCACGATTTGCAGCGCGCCCAGCCAGACGACCAGCAGGCCGAGACCAATGCTGTCGAAGCGCCCGGGCTTGGCGGACGAGATGTACGGCGGGTCTTCGACGAAGCGCGACACCATGAAGACGGCGAGGAAGCCGATGGGAATGTTGATGTAGAACGCCCAGCGCCAGGAGTATTCGTCGGTCAGATAGCCGCCTAGCGTGGGGCCCAGCACCGGCGCGACGACGACTCCCAGGGCGAAGATCGCCATGGCCGCGCCGCGTTTCTGCGGCGGAAAACTTTCGAGCAGGATGGCTTGCGAAAGTGGCTGGAGCGCGCCGCCTCCGGCTCCCTGGACGGCGCGCGCGGCCAGGATCATCCACAGGCTGGTGGCTGCGCCGCAAAAGAACGAGGAAATCGTGAACACGACGATGCAGAACAAGAGGAACCGGCGGCGTCCGAAGCGCAGCGCAAACCAGCCGCTGGCGGGCAGGACGATGGCGTTGGCCACCAGGTAGCTGGTGAGCACCCAGGTGGCTTCGTCAATGGTGGCCGACAAGTTCCCGGCAATATTGGGCAGCGCCACGGAGGCGATGGAGGTATCGAGCACCTCCATGAACGTGGGCACGATCACCGCGAGCGCGATGAGCCAGGGATTCGCTTTGGGGTGCCATTGTTGGTCGGGCATGAACGGCAAGTGTGGTCTTGCGACGGCGGGCGGTCTCGGCCCAAACGGCGCTACGCGCTTCTATATTTTTATTATGGCGTGTGAGCGGCCGCGCTGACTAACGGCATGCCTATTGAGGCGAAGTCCGCCCTAGGGTAAAAAACCCTTCCCACTGCCGGCAATCGGTGCGACAATCGAGATAGAACATGATCCGGCGTGAATGGTTTCGCGCGAGCTGGCGTGTTCCGGTGGCGGCAATGTTGGCCGTGGCCGGTGTGGCTGTCTCGTTATCCGCAGCCGATGATGCTGTCTCCGACCTCAAGGCGGCCGTCGCCGCTCTGCAATCCAAGCACGAAGCTGCGGCCATCGCCATCGCTCAAGGGCCTGGACCGGCAAGCTTCCGCAGATCGCCGACTACGTGGCTTGGTTCCGCGCCTCCGCCGAATTCAGCGCGGGAAATTATGCGGCAGTGCCCGCGGCGCTCGAACCGTATGGGCGCAGTCGCCGGCATCACCGCTGATCGGACGAGCCGCGTTGCTGGGCGCGCAGGCCTTCGAGCAAACCGCGCAACACCGCCGGCGCTGTCAGCTTGTTGCGCAAATATTACGCCGCGTTGCCGCAGCCGCAAGGCGACCTGGCGCTGGCCAAGGCTTTCGCGGCCGCGGGCGATCCCGTGAGTGCCGCGGTCTACGCGCAGCGCGTCTACTACAGCTATCCGGCTGCGAGCGAGTCCGCGGAAGCCGACACGCTGGCCGCGAGTCTCGAGTCGCAACTCGGCGATCAATATCCGCCGGCCATGGGCGACGCCATGCTGGGACGCGCGCTGAAACTGCTGGATGCCGGGCACGCGGAGCAGGCCAAGAAAGAGCTGACTGGCATTGGTGCCGCGCCTCGGCGGCGACGAGCGCGACGCCGCGCTGGTGAAGATCGGCGTGGCCCAATATAACGCGAAAGACACGAAGGCCGCGCAAAAGTATTTGGCCGATCTCACCGTGCGAATCGCCGCAGGCCGACGCCGAGCGCCTGTACTATCTGCTGCTGTGCGCGCGGCGCGCCAATGATCGCGCCGGCATGAGTGCGGAGCTGGACGAATTGGCCCGCTTGCATCCCGATTCCACCTGGCGCCTGGAAGCGCTGCTCGCGATGGGCAATTCGTACCTGGTGGAAAATCAGGTGGACGCCTACGAGCCGCTCTATCGCGCCTGCTACGAATCGTTCCCGAAAGAAGCGCGCGCGGCCGGCTGCCACTGGAAGGTGACGTGGGCGCACTACCTGCGCCGCAAGGACGACGCCCGCGATCTGCTGCGCGAGCACCTGCGCCTGTTCCCCAACTCCGATGAATCTTCGGCCGCGCTGTACTTTCTGGGCCGTCTGGCCGAAGGCGCGGACGATCCCTCCGCGGCGCGCGCGTATTACAGCGAGATCGTCCGCGAATATCCCAACTACTTTTACACCGGCCTCGCACGCGAGCGCCTGGCGGCGCTGCCCGCCACGGCAGCGGTTTCTTCGCCGGTCAGCGACTTTCTGCGCACCGTCGACTTTCAACACCCGCGCGCGGGTGCGCAATTTCGAACCCAACGCCCGCGCCAAGGCTGCGCCTGGAACGCGCCCGTCTGCTGGCCTCCGCCGGACTCGACGATTGGGCCGAAATCGAACTGCGCTACGCCGCGCAGAGTGAAGATCAGCCGCACGTGATGGGACTGGAACTGGCGACGATGGCCAGCCGCCGCTCGGCGCAGGATCAGGCCATCCGCTATCTGAAGCGCTACGCTCCCGACTATTTGTATATGCGCATCGACTCCGCGCCCGACGAATTCTGGAAGCTGGCGTTTCCCATGCCGTATCGCGAGGATCTGGAGCGCTTCGCCCGCCAGAATAATCTGGACCCGTTTCTGGTGGCGGCCTTGGCGCGCCAGGAATCCGAATTCAATCCCAAGGCCGTCTCCGTCGTCCAGCGCGCGCGGGCTCACGCAGATCATGCCCTCCACCGGCCGCGAGTTGAGCCGCCACTTGCGCATCAAGCCTTATTCGACGGCGCGACTGTTCCAGCCGCAGGTGAATTTGCAGTTGGGCACGTATCTATTTGCAATCGGTCGCCGATAGCGTCGAAGGCCGCTGGGAAGCGGCGCTGGCGGCCTACAACGCCGGACTCAGCCGCGCGAAGGACCTGGTCCACCTGGGGCGAATTCCGCGAAGCCGCCGAGTTCGTCGAGACCGTGCCCTTCACGCAGACCCGCGAATACATCCAGATCGTTTTGCGCAACGCCGACATCTACCGCCAGTTGTACGCCAGCGCCAAGCCGGCGCTGCCGAGCTGCCT
The DNA here is from genome assembly GCA_963731375.1 of Bryobacterales bacterium. Lineage (GTDB taxonomy): Bacteria > Acidobacteriota > Terriglobia > Bryobacterales > Bryobacteraceae > Palsa-187. The sequence continues at coordinate 304,713 of CAVSUW010000007.1, read as the reverse complement.
GCCAAAAGCCGCCGCTCCCGCCAGCCGGGTATCCTATTCAAATGGGATCGATCAGCGAAGCAAAAGTTCTCGAGCCACCGGCGCCCGCTGACAGCCGCCCGCGCTTCCGCAGCGACCGCGCCGCCGGGCCTGAACGAAAGTGTCATCCGCGAGATGACGCGCCTGGCGTTTCAGTACAACGCCGTCAATCTGGCGCAAGGCTATCCCGATTTCCCCGCCCCCGACGATTCTGAAGCGCGCCGCCATCGAAGCCATCGAAGCCGACATCAATCAATACTCCATCACCTGGGGCGCGAAGCCGTTTCGCGACGCCATCGCCGCCAAATATCGCCGGCACTATCAGCTCGACTTCGACCCGGAGCGCGAAATCACCGTGGTGTGCGGCGCCACCGAAGGCATGATCGCCTCGCTGACCGGCGTCACCAATCCCGGCGACGAACTGGTGGTCTTCGAGCCGTTCTACGAAAACTACGGTCCCGATTCGGTGCTCTGCGGCTGCACCCGCAAGCTGGTGACGCTGCACGCGCCGGATTGGACCTTCGACCGCGACGAGCTGCGCCGGGCGTTTTCACCGCGCACCAAAGCCATCATCCTGAATTCGCCCAACAATCCCACGGGCCGCGTCTTCAGCCGCGACGAGCTGGCCTTCATCGCCGGCCTCTGCCAGGAATTCGACGCGCTGGCGATCACCGATGAGATCTACGAACACATTCTGTACGACGGCGCCGAGCACATTCCCATGATGCTGCTGCCCGGCATGCGCGACCGCACCATCCTGGTGAATAGTCTGAGCAAGACCTATTCGGTGACCGGATGGCGCGTGGGCTGGGTGCTGGCGAGTCCGGATCTGACGGATTCCATCCGCAAGGTCCACGACTTCCTGACCGTGGGCGCGGCGCATCCCTTGCAGATCGCGGGCGTGACGGCGCTGGCGCTGCCCGACGATTACTACACCGACCTCGCCGAAAAATATCGCGAGCGGCGCGACGCCATGATCGATATGCTGACGCCCGCCGGCTTCCGCTGCTTCCGGCCGCAGGGCGCGTATTACGTGATGACCGACATCTCCGGCTTCGGTTTCCCGGACGACACGGCCTTCGCGCGCCATCTGGTGGAGCACGTCGGCATCGCCGCCGTGCCGGGTTCGTGCTTCTTCGCCGATCCGCGCGGCGCACGATCAGTTGATCCGCTTCTGCTTTCCCAAGAAACCGGAGACGCTTGCGGCCGCGGCCGAGTGCTTGCGAAAACTCAATCGGTAATCAGCGCCGGAACAAATTGTTGAGATCGGCGTAAGGCACCAGCCCGTCGAATCCGGAGAAGCTGCCTTCCTTGGCGATGGTTTCGGCGGCGTGCATGAAGCCGGTCCACGCGGCGCGCGAGAGCGATGAGCCGACGCTGATGCGGCGCACTCCCAGATCGGCCAGAACCGCTACTGTGAGCCCGGTGTTTCTGCTCATAATAATGTTCACCGGCTTGGGACTCAGCTCCGCGACGAAGGTCTTGATATCGCCGGGTTGCTGCAGGCCCGGCGCGTACAGCACGTCAGCGCCGGCTTCGGCATACGCGTGCAGACGGCGCAGCGACTCGCGAAACGGATCGGCGTGGTTCACCAAGTAACACTCGGCTCGCGCGGTAAGTAGCACTCCGCTGGCGGAGGCGTCGATGGCGGCGCGCGCGGCGCGGATGCGATCAACAGCTATCGGCAGTTCGAATAGCGGATTAGCGGGATCGCCGGTGGCGTCTTCAATCGAGAGTCCCGCGACGCCGGTATCCACACACAGCCGTACGTTGGCAGCGACGCCTTCCGGATCGGGCGCATAGCCGGATTCGAAATCGGCATTCACTGGTACAGTCCACGGCGGCGACAATGTCGGCAATATTGCGCAGCATGGCGTCGCGCGGCACGCCGGCATCCGGCAGTCCCACAGAAAACGCAAAGCCGCCGCTGGTGGTCGCGAGCGCCTTGAATCCGAGATGCTGCAAATAGCGCGCGGAGCCCGCGTCCCAGGGATTGGGAATCACAAAGCAGCCGCTCTCGTGCAGCTTGCGAAAGCGCTGCGAACGGCGGGCCGACGACGCTGTACAGTCGGGGCTACGCGATCATTGCAAATTGATATTGTGCTGGCGAAGAATCGAGCCCGTCGCTAATTCGTACGCGGAGACCGCTTCGCCCAGGTCGGATTCAGCGCGGCGCTCCTGACTGCGCGCGGTGATCATGGTCGTCTGGCGCTGCTGCACCAGGAACAACGTGGACGTGCCGGCGCGAAACTGGCGCTGCTCGCTGTTGTACTGTTCCTCGGCGGATTCGCGCTGCACGCGCGCGGCGTCGAGACGCAGCTCGGCGGATTGCATCAACTGCATGGCGTTGCGCACATCGGCTTCGATCGCCTGCTCCACCTGCTCACGCTGATTCTGGATGCGGTGGCCTTGCGCGATCGCCGTGCTCAGGTTCGCTTCGGCGGCGCGATTGCGGATCGGCAGGGAGACGCGGAGCTGCACCTGCGTCGTCGGAAAGTTTCCCGCCCACAAATTACTGAGAGACTGGCCGTAACCGCCGACCAATAGCGCCGGTGGAGGGCTGCTGGTCGTGGACAGACTGATCGGATTGAGTCCGGCAGACGTCGAGAGAGTGTTTAGGCGGTCGATCAGCGGACCAAAACTCGACAGTGAACGGATTGGGGCCGGTCTGAACGACGATCGGTCCCGCGAGACCGTTGCGCGTGTAGCTGCCCACCAGGTCTACTTGCGGCTTGGTCTGGTCACGATAGAGGCGCGTGTCCTTCTCGTTGATCTGGCCGGAGATTTCCACCTGGCTGAGCTCGGGCCGGTTGGCGAGCGCTTCGTTGACGGCATCGTTCAGAGGAGTCAGCGGAGGCGCGCTATCGGGCGAGCTGACCGGAACCAGCGCGCTGGCCCACAGCGCGGAGCTGCGCCCTTCGAGCAGCAGCGTCTTCAGATTGTTCTCGGCTTGCGTGAGCGCGGACTGCGCGCTGTAGGCGTTCAGCTCGAAGTTGGCGAGCTGGGTCTGGGCGGCCACCACGTCGATGGGAGCGAGCAAGCCTTGTGCCTGCTGGCGGCGGTTGCTTTCGTCCTGCTGGCGCGCGATATCGACGGAGTCGAGCTGCACCTGCAGATTGTTGTAGGCGTAGAACACTTCCCAATACGCCTGCTCGGTCTGCTCCACCACCTGCATCACGCGCAGCCGGAATTGCTCGTCCGAAAGAGACCGGTTCTTGCGCGCGACGTCGATGGTGTGGCGATTCTGGTCATAGCGCAGATTGCGCCACAGCGGCTGCGTGTATTGGAAATTGAGCGCGCTCGGGATACTGCGGATTCAGCGTGACGAAGGTGTTATTGGTGTACATCGCGTTGCGAGCTTAAGTCGACGTGGTAACTCCCGCCCAGCCACGGCGTGGAGCCGGAGAGCGTGGGGTCGGTTTGCCAGGTGCGATTGAGCACGGCGCCGGTGGCGGAACCGCCCAGCGAACTGGCCACCGGATTTATCTGCTTCAGAAACTGCGAGACGGCGCCGATGGTGGGATCGTAGAGTCCGCGCGCGCCGGTCAGGCTGTAGCCGGATATCTCGCGATCGATACGGGACGCTTCGATGTCCTTGTTGTTGGCGAAGCGCCATCGCCAGGGCCTGCTGCAAGGTGATGCGCGCCTCGCCGAAGACGCCGATACGCGAGGGCAAGCGAAAGGTGCGCACCGGCGGGAGTAACGTGGTGGCGTCCGGCGCTGGCTGAGTCTGCGGTGCGGCAGCCGGGCCTGCGGCGTTTGCGCGGAGGCGCCAGGAATCAGGACCGCCGCGAATGCCAGCGCGGCCGTGGAGCGAAAGAATGACCAGCGCATCAGGCGTTATCTCCGGTTTCGAAGTGGACCGGCTGCGGAATGGTTGGCAGCGGTCGTCGGCCGATGCGGGGTATCCATCTGAACATTCTGTGGAACAGCCGCAGATGCTTCATGTCGTCAAAGTAGGAGTAAAACACCGGCACCGCGAGCAGCGTCAGCAGCAGACAGAAGGTCTGGCCGCCGGCCACCAGCGCGCCGATGGAGCGATTGGTAGCGGCTCCGTCGCCGGTCGAAATAATCAGCGGCAGCATACCCACGACCAGGGCTGCAGTAGTCATCAAGATGGGCCGCAGACGGTCGCGATTGGCCTGGATGATGGCTTCGTAACGGTCCAGCCCCTTTTCGCGCAGACCGTTCATGTGGTCGATTTGCAGAATCGCGTTCTTCTTCACGATGCCGAACAGCAGCAGCATGCCGAGCGCGGAGAACACGTTGATGGTCTGCCCGGCCAGCACCAGCGAAAGAATTCCGAAGGGCACGGCCAGCGGCAGCGTCAGCAGAATCGTGAACGGATGCAGGAAGGATTCAAACTGCGCGGCCAGCACGATGTACATGAAGATCAGCGTCAGCGCGATCGCGATGCCGAAGTAGTAGGCCGATTGCGCCAGGTTCTTGCTGAAACCGCCCAAAGCGGTGGTGTAGCCGGGGTCCAGGTGGATCTCCTTGATCACGTCGTTCATGGTGTTGATCACCTGCTGCTGCGATCCGCCGGGCAGCACGTTGGCGCTGATGGTCACCTGGCGCTGGCGGTCCAGGCGGCTGATGCTCGAAGGCGCGCTGCCGTTCTTGATGCGGACCACCTGATCGAGCGGCACCCAGCCCTGCTTGTTGGTCGAGAAAACGATCAACTGCGAGAGCCCATCGACGCTGGTGCGATATTTGCTGTCGGCGCGCAGGCGAACATCGTACTCTTCGCCGCCCGAAGGGAACGAGGAAACCAACTGTCCGGCCACCAACGTATTGAGCGCCGTGGCGATGTCGGTGACTTTCACGCCCAGATCGTTGGCGCGCTGGCGGTCGATTTCAACCCGCAGCTCGGGCTTGCCGAACACCATCGACATGTCGGGATCGCCGACGCCAGGCGTTTGCTTCAGCCGGGCGACGATTTTCGTGGCATATTCGTTGAGCTTGTCCAGGTCCGGTCCCTTGATCACGTATTGAACGTCGGCCTGTCCGCCGCCGCCGCCGCCGGCCTGCAGCACGGCGGTGCGCAGCTCCGGAGGATAAGCCTTCAGCAGATTCCGCGCGCGCGACATCATGTCCAACTGCGTGTAGCTTCGCTGATCGACGGGCACCAGCCGGGTGTAGATGGTCGCCCGATTGGCGGCCGTTGCCAGCGAGGCGAAGCCGCCCTGCGACGAACCGATGGTAGTGAGAGTGGCCGTCACGCCGGGCTGGGCGCGCAAATCGCGGGCGATGCGTTCGGCGATGGTGAGCGTCGCGGCGAGCGAAGTGCCTTCGGGCGCTTTGAGCGTGACCTGAAATTCGCTGCGGTCGTCCACCGGCAGAAAGTTCTTGCCGACCAGCATAAAGAGCGGGATGGTGCAGAGCGACACCAGCACGCACAACGCCACCATGCTCTTGCGGTGGGCCATCGCCCACTCCAGCATTTGCGTGTAGTGCCGGTCCAGGAAGCGGAAAAATTTCGCGTCCTTGGAAGAGTGATGCGAGCCGCCTTCTTGCCGCGGCGGCATCTTGATGAAGCGCGAGCTCAGCATCGGCGTCAGCGTGAAGGCCACCAGCAGGGAGACCGCGATCGCGAACGACGCCGTGAATCCGAAGGACGACATGAAGCGTCCCGTGATGCCGCCCATGAAGCCGATGGGAAGGAACACCGCCAGCAGCGAGAGCGTGGTCGCCATGACGGCGAGACCGATCTCCTTGGTGCCTTCGATGGCCGCCTGCATGGGAGGCATGCCCTTCTCTTCCATGTAGCGGTAAATGTTTTCGAGCACAATAATGGCGTCGTCGATGACGATGCCGACCATCAGCGTCAGCGCCAGCATGGTGATCTGGTTCAAGTCGAGATGCATGGCCGCCATCAAGCCGAACGCGGAGACGATGGAGGTGGGAATCGCCACCGCGGAAATCAGCGTGGTGCGAATGTTGGCCAGGAAAATGTAAATGATGATGGCGGCCAGGATGCTGCCCTCGATCAAATGCGATTCGAGCGAGTGCACGGCGCCCTTGATGAACGTGGACTGATCGTTAATGATCTGAATGGTCAGATCCTTGGGCAGCGTGGCCTGAATTTCCTTCAGGCGCGCCTTGACGGCATCGGCAGTGGCCACGGTGTTCTCGCCGGACTGCTTGGCAACCACCAGCGTGACCGAGGGATTGCCGTTCAAGCGCGCGGCAGTGATCGGTTCTTCCTCGGAATCCTCGGCGTGACCGATATCGCGGATCTTGACCACGTAGGAGCCGCGGCGAACCACGGCCAGTTCGTCGAACTGCGCGGGATCGACCAGGCGTCCCAGCGTGCGGACCGATAATTCCTTTTCGCCGGCGTTGACGCTGCCCGCCGGCAGGTCCACGTTTTGCTCGCGCAGGGCTTTGGCGACGTCGGCGACGGCGACGTTATAGGCGCGCATCTTTTCCGGGTCCACCCAGACGCGGATCTCGCGCTTCAACCCGCCCACGAGGGTGATCTGGCCCACGCCGGAGATGTTTTCGAGCAGCGGCTTGATCCGCTTGTCGGCGATTTCAGTGACCTCGCGCAACGGCCGCGGCGACGAAATGACCATTTGCAAGATGGGCTGGGCATCCGGATCGATTTTCTGCACCACCGGCGCCTTGGCAGTTTCCGGCAAGTTGCGGCACCACCTGGTTGACCTTGTCGCGCACCTCCTGCGCAGCCACGTCGCCGCTCTTATCGAGCGTGAAGTTGATGACCACGGTGGAGTTTCCTTCGATGGAAGTCGAGGACATCGTGTCGATGCCGCTGGTGGTATTCACCGCGTCCTCGATGCGCTTGGTGATATCGGATTCGATCTCTTCAGCGGAGGCGCCGGGATTTGCAACCGACACAATAATGGTAGGGAGATCGATTTTCGGAAACAGATCGACGCCCAACGTGAAGAACGAGAAAATGCCCACCACCATCAGCGCCACGATCAACATGGTGGCGAAGACGGGGCGTTTGACGCACAGCGCGGCTAGTGCATGCATGGATTAGCGTCCTTTCGTTCCGGTTGGGGCTGGGGTGGCGTTGGAGGCAGACACGGTTTTCACCACCATCCCGTCGAACAGGTCGGCGAGATGGTCGGTGGCAATCAGGGCGCCGGGAGAAATCCCCGACAGAATCTGCACGGTGTTATCGCGCGTGGCGCCCAACTGCACGACGGCCACTCGCGCGCGTCCATCGCGAATGAAATAAAGTTGCGAAGAGTTGGTCGTGGGGTCGGTGATGATGGAGGCGCGCGGCACGAACAACCCCATGCTGTCGCCGGCCAGCAAAATGCGCGCGGTGGCGAACATGCCCGGTTTAAGCGCGATATCGGTGTTGGGAAATTCCGCGATCACGGTGATCGTGCGCGAACTGGGATCGACCGCCGGATTGATGGCCGTCACGCGGCCCTGAAAGACGCGCCCCGGGTAGCCGGGGACCATGGCCTCCACTCCGACGTTCAATTTCATATGCGGCGCGTTGACTTCGGGCACTTGTAACTCGAGACGTATGGGCGTGATGCGCAGCAGCGTCGCGATCTTGGAGGTCACGCTGACATACTGGCCGAGTGCAATCGGCCGAGCGCTGATGTAGCCGGCGAAGGGCGCATGGATCACGGTATCGGCGATCGCTTTGCGCGCCATCGCTCCCTGCGCCTGCATGCCGGAGAGCGAAGCCTGCGCGGAAACGGTTCCATGGATAGTTCTGCCGAGCGGCGTTGAGCGTCGCCTCATACTGCTGTTGCGCGGCCTTGGCCTGAGCCTCCGCGGTATCGGCCTGCGTGCGGAATTTGTCGTAGGCGCTTTGCGAAACGTCGCCGGTCTTGAGCAGATTCGCGTAGCGCTGGGCGTCGGCTTCGGCCAGGCGCGCCTGGGCAGCGGCGGAATCGGCATTGGCTTTCGCGGAGAGCACCTCGGGCACGCTGTCGGCATCGAACTGCCCGCCCTGGACCAGACCAATGCGCGACTGCGCCTGGCGCAATCCGGCCTCGGCCTGCTGCTCGTTGGCTTCGGCCTGGTCGAGCCGCAGCTTGGCGTCGCGATCTTCCAGCCGTGCGATCACCTGCCCTTGTTGGACGAAATCGCCGACATCGACCGGCGTATCGATCACTTTGCCGCCGGTTTCCGGCGCCACATCGGAAGTCTCTTTCGCGACGTAGCTGCCGGTGACGCGCACCGAAGCCTCCACCGCCAGATTCGCAGCGGGCACCACGGCCACCGTGAGTGTTGACGCGCCGGGCCCCGCCGCCGCGCCGGGATTATCCGCGAGCGTCGTTTTCGGCCCGCCACAACTGATTGAAAACCCTGCCGTTAATGCCAGAACCAAGGCGCCGAATGCGCGACAAGGCGCGGCCTTCCTCCAGAAATTAGGTCGCATGATTCCCCTTCCCGTTCCTCTTGTTACTACGCAGACGGACCGCCGCAGGTTCGGTGAGTCCGTTCAAAATAAATCCGACCAACTGCTTAACCGTATCTTCATCCGACGCGGCGGACTTTTTCAACCCGAAGATGTATTTGCCGGTAGCGCAATGCACGGCCGTTCCCACCGCGAAGTCCAGCACCAGATCCGGGTCGCCCGGGCGAAACCCGCCTTCTGCCTGCCGCGACACCACATAGCGACGCAAGAAATCCTTGAAACCAGCGCCCAACCGCTTGTGGAAAAGACTCGCCATCAGATGGCCCTCGAGCATGGCGTACAGCATCAAGCGGTGAAAGGCGGGATCTTCGCGGAACGACTCAAAGATCGCACGCGCAATGGTGCCGAACACGCCCGCGTCATCCCGGCGCGCCGCGCATTCCTCCATCTGCTGCATCAATCGCTTCGCACCTTTCGCGTCGGGCTGGCCCTCTTTCATGTCGAGGATGGCGTGGTACAGATCTTCCTTGGTCGCGAAATGTCTAAAGAAGATGGCCTCGCTGACCCCGGCAGCGGCGGCGATGTCCTTGGTCTTGGTGCCGCCGAAACCGTTGCGCGCGACGCAATCGATGGCGCTGCGCAGGAGCTGGCGATGGCGGTCGTCGGCATGCATCCGGCTTTTGCGGGCGGGCGGAACCGCGGAAGGGCTGGCGGGGGTGGGGACATTCATAAGTAAGTGCTCACTCACTACTGTAGCCAAAGATTAGACGCAGCGCAAGTGGGATTTCTTCGCGGAAAATTTGGGCGACAATATAGCTGACAGCTCGTCGAACTCGCCAATTAAAAAGATGGGCGAAGAACATTGACGCTCGCGGGAGGTGAACCATGCATGTTTCCCTAGTGCCGAAAATGAAATTGATGTTTTTCTGGCTCCTACCGTGTGTTTTGCTTTCAGCTCAAACCCCAATTCAAAACTTCTCTGATCCGAATACGGGTCGATTGTCTGGAGTAGTTCTGGATGAGCGGGGGCAACGTCTTTCAGGCGTGCTCGTTACAGCTACGCCTCCTGGCCCGATCGCCGGGATTCTTCCCAACACACGAACGGATTCGCAAGGCCACTTCGAACTCGCGGGATTAATTCCTGGCCATACCTGGGTGGGGGCGAGTAAAGAGGATGTGTTTTATCCAAACGTCAGGTCGAATCTTTGGGACGACCAAGGCTCGATTAAAGTCGAAGTTCCCGTCGGAGGAGAAATATCTGGCATCCAGTTGACAGTGAAGCCAGCGGGGCGGTTAGAGGTAAGGGCGATAAACGCGGACACTGGGAGCGCGATTGATTTAGTTAACATGCGGATCGAACGGTTCGACGCATCGAACCGCTCGGAGGAAGGCGGCAGGTTGGGGAATTGGTGGCTGGTTCCAACGTCGCCGATCCGCTTGCGTGTGGGAGCGAACGGCTTTCAACCAGCTTGGTACGGAGCGAGCGATGGTTCGATGGAAAAATCCGTGCCAATCACTCTGTCTCCGCGCCAGATATTGGTAGTCCAAGTTTCATTGCGCCCGCTGCTGAAGTAGCTCAGCCCGAAAAAGTATACTGCCCCGCATGTGGATTGTTAGCATGGGCTGATGCCCAAGCTTTTGGAGTTTGACAACGTTTCGGTGGAGCGCGAAGGGACCATGGCGCTGCGGAACGTCACTTTTTCGATCGAAGACGGCGAGCACGTCGCGATTCTGGGGCCGAACGGCAGCGGTAAATCGACCCTGCTCAAGACCGTGACCCGCGAATGCTATCCGCGCTATCCGCTCGAAAGCCGGGTGCGCATCTGGGGCGAAGAGGTCTGGACGCTATTCGAATTGCGGGCGACGCTGGGCATCGTGACCAACGATCTGGTGGCCACCTGCACCAAGCCGTATTCGGCGATGGAGACGGTGCTCAGCGCGTTTTTCGGATCGATCGGGATCTGGCCGAATCATCATGTGACGCCGGCGATGGAAGCGCGGGCGCGCGAGGTGCTGGAGTTCTTCGAAGTCGCGCATCTGGCGGACCGTCTGATGACGGAGCTATCCAGCGGCGAGGCGCGGCGAGTGGTGTTCGCGCGGGCGCTGGCCCACGATCCCAAGGCGCTGGTGCTGGACGAGCCCACCAATAGCCTGGACATTCGCGCGCAACGGGAAGTGCGCGACGCCATGCGCAAGCTGGCGCATAACGGCGTGACCGTGATCGTGGTGACGCATCATCTTCCCGACATCGTTCCCGAGATCTCGCGCGTGGTGGCGCTGAAGGACGGCCGGATTTTCTTCGACGGCAAAAAAGAAGGACTGCTCACTGCGGAAAAAATGGAGGAGTTGTTCGAGACGCCGGTGGGGGTGGAAGAAACGCGCGGGTGTTACAACATGGCGCTGGTGGGTTGAGGGACTGAAAGCCGGGACCGCCACCAGCGTGCGGTCCCGGCTGGTTGCGTTAGCGGTAGCGTCCGTGGAAGCGGCCGCCGTAGAATCCGCCGAAGCCGATTCCGATGCTGGGTCCGTAGTAATACGGGTAGCCATATCCGTAATACGGTAGTAACCCGGCCCATAGACCGGATAGCCGGCTCCATATAATAAGGCGCCGGCTGGCGCGGGGCGTACGGGCGAGCCTGTTCGGATTGATAGTCGCCGGGTCCGACGTAGCGGAAGGCCTGCGGCGCGCGATCGGTCGAGATCACGATCGGGTTTTCAACGCGGAAGGTGAGAACCTGTTCCGGAGTGATATAGGTCGGTTTGCCGCGGGTCAGCAGCACGCCGATGATTCCGGCAGCCGCGCCGGCGCCGGCGCCGATGGCCGCGCCCTCTCCTACATCATGCCGTCCCGCCGCTCCGGCGCCGATGATTGCGCCAATACCGGTGGCAGCGCCGATTCCAACCGCATCACGGCCTTCGGAAGTGCGTCCGCTCCGGTTGACCAATGAAGTATGTACCGGGACCTGATCGCCGTCGACCAGCGACAGGTCAGTAAGCTCAACGCCCAGGCGCGAAGTGCCGGATACGCGTCCGGCTTTCTGCGCTTCCGAAACGCGGCCCTGAATCGTTCTGGCCGCGATCCGCGACCACGATGCCATTCACGACGATGGGGTTGACCAGAGAAGCGGAAAATGCATCGCCCGCCTGGTTGTGGTCTGAAGAAAGCAATTGATTGACGCGCACCGTCACGAAAGTTCCGGGCGCGATGGTAAGTTGCGGCGGTATATTCGCAGGCGGTGGCGGCGCAGGCTGGGCGTAGCGCCGATCGCCATACTGCGGACCGGGTTGCGCGTAGCGCGGATCGCCGCCATTCTGCGGATAAGGAGCCGGGCCCATGCGACGCCAACCTTGGTTGTCTTGCTGCGTGGCGCTGGATTTTGATCGGCGACCTGGGGGCCGCGATCTTGCGGACCCCGCGCCTTGCGGACCGGCCTTGTCCTGCGTCGAAAATTGCGGGGGCGGCGGCGCCTCATCCTGCGCCACGGCGATTCCCGATGCGGTAATAAAAGTTACCAGGAGTCCAGTTCTTACTGCACGAATCATTCTCATAGAAAGCCTCTTCCCGGTCTTGTAAGGCATCCGGAGTACCAAACTGGGCGTCGGGCTAAACGCAAGATAAGACTAGGACGCGAGATCGCCGCGTGTTGCTCAAAAACCACCGTGTCCGGTGGATTTCAACCAGCCATAGGATGTTGGCCGTTATCGTGCTAACGTAGTCCCAAATGTGGAATAAAGAACAGCAACCCTCACCTTCTTCCCAGCCCTCCGCGCACCCCGCTGCCACCGCAACAGCACCGGCAATGGCGAGCAGCCATCCAGCCGGAGGTTCCGCGGGGGTGACCGTGATCGGAGAAACCCTTCGCGTCCAGGGGACGCTCACCAGTAACGAAGAGATCGTCGTGAACGGAGAACTGAGCGGCCAGTTGCAAATGAATCACCGCTTGACCATCGGCGCCAAGGGCAAAGTTGAGGCGGGCGTGCAGGCCAAGGAAGTGATTATCGCGGGCTCCGTCAAAGGGAATGTGGACGCGGCCGAACGCATCACGCTGCGCGCCGGGGCCAACCTGGTGGGCGACGTGAAGACGGCCGGCATCGTGATCGAAGACGGCGCGTACTTCAAGGGCGGGATCGATATTACGCGGCCCTGCCGTGGCGCGCAGCTAAAGTTCGATCAAAAACTGCGGCTGTAAACTTCGGCGTAACGTAACCTGCGGATCTCGGGACGCGCCCCCTTTCTTGTACCGGCGACTACAAGAATCGAGCCGGTGACTCCGGTTTTTGTTAAACTGAAGGTTCCCGTCCAATTGATGCCGCCCACCTCCAAACCCCGCGTTACATTTATCGACTGGATGCGCGGAATCGCGGCCCTGATCATGCTGCAGGGCCACACTTTCGACGCTTTTCTGCGGCCCGCGGATCGTACCGGCGCCTGGTTCACTTATTCGCAATTCCTGGGCGGCGAAGCGGCGGCGATTTTCCTTTTCCTGACCGGCGCGACCTACGGCATGGGCATGAACCGGCGGGAACACATGCCTCCCGGAGCGCGGGTGCTGCAGGCGCTGAAGCGCGCGCGATTCCTGTTCATTCTGGCGATCCTTTTCCGCTTCCAGGGTTGGATTTTCGCGTGGGGCACCAGCCCATGGACCGACCTGCTGAAAGTAGACATCCTGAATGTGATGGGCGCGACGGCGGCCCTGATCTCGCTGCTGGCGCTGGTAAGCGGAATTGACCGCGTGCGCTGGGCGGTGATGGCTGGCGCGGCGATCGCGGTGCTGTCGCCGGTGATGTCGGCGCTGAATCTCAAGGCGCTACCGGGTCCGCTGCGCGACTATCTGGTTCCGAGCGCCGATGCGCTTCAGCATTTTCCCGTGGGGCGCGTTCCTGGCGTTCGGCGTGGGCGTGGGAAGCATGATCCCGCTGGTGGAGCGCGGCGCGTGGAACCGCGTGATGCAGTGGTCGGCGCTGCTGGGCTTCGGCCTGTTATTCGGCGGCCGCTACTTCGCCGATCTGCCGTTCAGCGTGTACGCGCAATCGGAGTTCTGGCTGAACAGCCCGGCTCTCGTGGCCTGCAAGCTGGGAATCGCGCTGCTGCTCGGCTCCTTTGCGTACCTATGGTGCGAGTACCTCGCGGCCGGCGGCTGGAGCTGGGTGCGGCAACTGGGCACCACGTCGCTGCTGGTTTACTGGGTGCACGTGGACCTGGAATACGGCCCGTTTTTCGCAAAGTACCGGCAGCATCTGAGCGTCCCCGCGGTGCTGATGTCGGCGGCCGTTCTGATCGTCTGCATGTTGGGACTCAGCGTCGCATTCACCCGCTTGAAGGGACGTCTGCGTCACAAGGGCGAACTGGTGCCGATGGTCGAATATCCTCTGCGCAGCGAAGAGCAGCGGCGCCGGGCGTAGGCTGACGCGCGCGCAACGCGAGACCCCCACCGCACCGCTTCGCATAATATACTGGTTGCACGATTATGCGCACGATCATTATTGGTTCTCTATTCGCTGCCCTGTCGTTCTGCCGATTCGTTCGGCCAAAGTGAACGCGGCAGCATCTCCGGCGTGGTTCAAGACCCATGGGGCGCGGCGCTGACGGTTGCTACCGTTGAAGCCAAGAACGTCGCAGACCGGTAGCGTCTCGAAAGCAGCCAGCAACGCTGCCGGTAAATACACGCTGGCCGATCTGGCCCCCGGAGTCTACGACATCTCGGTCGCGGTGCCGGCAGTGAGGCCGTTCGAGAAAAAGGGAGTGACGGTCGCGGCCGCGAAGACGCTGGAGCTGAACATCAAGCTCCAGGAAGGCACGCAACTGAGCACGCTGGGCGAAGATACTCTCGGTAATATCGCGGATCGCAAGCGGCACAATCCGCCGTCGGGACCGACGCCGCGAACCGTCGACGGCAAGCCGGATCTCTCGGGAACGTGGTGGTCGCCGACCATGACCGATCCCGGCAAGCCGGAGTGGCTGCCTGGCGCGGCGGCGGAGGCCAAGCGGCGGCTGGATAACAACGGCGTGGATAGTCCGATGGCGCAGTGCCTGCCTTCGGCGGCGACTCGGCTGGGTCCGCTATTCATATTGGCGCAGACCAAACAGGTGATGGTCATCATCTCGGATGACGAGAGCCCGGGGTTCCATCAAGTACATCTGGACCGCAGTGCGCATCCCAAGGAGCTCGACGTGGATCTCTGGTATGGCGACTCGATCGGGCGCTGGGAAGGCGACACTCTGGTGGTCGACCGCGTCGGCTTCAACGAGCGGCTGTGGGTGGACCCCGGCGCGCACCCGCATTCCGATAAGCTGCATGTGATCGAGCGCTACAGCCGTCCGGACCTGGGGCACCTGGAAAAAGACGTCACGGTGGAAGACCCCGGCGTGCTGGCGAAGCCCTGGAGCTTCAAGTCGGTGGCCGATCTGGCCGCGGGCGAAGAGATTCGCGAGTTCATTTGCGCGGAGAACAATCGCGACGTGCCGCACATGGTGGGGAAATAGGTTGAGGAGGATAGTATGCGCCGCTTGAAACCTTTTGTTCTGATATTCGCCGCGGTTGCGCTGTTTGGATTTCAAAAGACAGACCCGTGGCGTCCGGCCGATCTAGTGGACCCCGCGAGTGCGGCGGCGAAGCTCAAAGCCAAGCCGGCGGATCAGCCGCTGCTGCTACAGGTGGGCTTCCAGGCACTCTACAAAAGCACCCGCATTCCCGGCTCGAAGTATGCCGGACCGGGGTCGACTGCCGAAGGCATCGCCAACCTGGAGGAGCAAGTGAAGGATGTCGCGCACGACCGCGCGATCCTGATCTATTGCGGCTGCTGCCCCATGGAGAAGTGCCCCAACATCCGGCCGGCCTTCGCGAAGCTGCACGAAATGGGATTCAGCAACGTGCAGGTGCTTAAGATCCCGACCAACATGCATACGGATTGGGACGTGCCGGGATACCCGCTGGAAAAAGGCTCGTAGAAATCATTGACGGAGTTCGCGGCTGTTTGCACCTCAGCCTGAGGTGTCGCTCTTTTCATCGGCGCCGCTAATGCTTTGCGGACCGCAGATGATCGTCTTCTCGCCAATATTCATCCCCCACCCGGAGCCAGCCATGCGGCAATTTGACGCTAGCGTTTTCATTACGGATAACGGTGAAGTCAACGCCGGGCTGGTCTGGATGAGTTACCCAGTTGCAGGGACTATAGACGACGGCGCTGATATGTGAGTACGTTGAGTCGAGGAAGGGAGCGGTGTTCACAATGGCGCCGCTTCTCTTTTCAATTTCGTCGCGGTGCTCGACAGAATGATCGACGATCTGACCGACACCCAAGTCAATGTGAAATACTAGGTCACCTACGCCAAGAATTGCTTTGAGAATCCGCGGAACAGGACCCTCGCCGATTGCGGTAGGAAGCATTGCGCCAGAGATAGCGATTACCGCAGCTTGTCCTGGCCGAATCAGCCCCGTATCGATGTAGGCTTTCATTTTTTCTGCTTTTTCCGTAAACGCGCCCCGAAGCCGGAGGATGAACGAGTTCACAGGAGTGCTGTATACAACACCCATTGGCGGATGCTCCATGGCATCAGGGCCGGTTCCAACTCCCGGCGTGATGGCTTCGATCCACACATCGGGATTGGAAGCGAAGAGGTCGGGACCTTTCTGGTTCTGTCTCGTGCGTGCTTGCGCCTGAAGGGAGATCCCGGAGAGCTTCAGAGCGTGAGCCAGGTAAAGTTCCCAAAACACCGCAGGCATATTTTGGGTGGCTCGGCGCAAGGTATCCGGATCCACGAATGCCGCGCAGTCGAGCCACAGCGCCTCCATGAACTCGCGGCCAAGCGTGTTATGTTTGTCAGTCTTATCGCGAGTTCGGCAATATGTGGCACACGGAAAGTCACCGAGTTTAAAAAACGATTCCATGGAACCTCTGTCCCGCCCAGGTCAGTGCGTCATCGCGTAGACGATGTAGTTGATGCCGTAACGGTACGCCAGTGCCGTCATGGCTTCCGGATAATACGGCACGTCGGTGCGTCATCGCATAGATGATGTAGTTGATGCCGTAGCGATACGCCAGCGCCGTCATGGCTTCCGGATAATACGGCACGTCGGCAAACTCCCAGGCGTCGCCGATGTCGGTGTCATAGTTGACCGATACGATCATGTGGTTGTGGTCGTCATACATGCCGCGCCAGGCGGGGCTGGAGCCGGCGGGCTGCACCACTTGGACGGAATCTCCGCGCCGCCACAGATGGCGCGACCCGGGAATGAACGTGCGGTCCTTATCGCGGATATCGTAGAGCACATGCATGACGGGGTCGGATTCCGCCAGGTCCGGAATGTCGCGGCCGGGTAGCACGCGCTGCATGGTCTCGCGGAACACATCCCAGGCGTCGTCGCCCCACATGTCGTCAGTGACCAGGAATCCGCCGCGCATTAAGTATTCGCGAAGGCGCGCGGTCTCGCGGTCGCTGAAGTCCCCACCAGCCGGTTTGCGTGGCGTAGATCCAGGGGTAATCGAAGATGCGATCGTCGGTGAGCCGCAGGTGGCGGGGCTCGCCGATGTCGATCTTGGTCAGGCGCTGGATGCCGCGGGTGAAATGATTGTCGGCGTCGGGCCAGTCGACCAGCCACCAGCCGGTGCCCTGCCCGTCGCGGGAAGCGTAGCCGAAACCGCGATGATATTGCGGCAAGTCGGTGTACTCGACGCGCAGAAAGTGAAACTCGGCTTCGCGCGCGGCGATGGCGGGGTCGTCTTCCGAGGAAGGCTCGCTATAGCGGCCGCGCTGCGGGAGCGCGGCGAGAGCGAATAGCACCGCCACGCCCGACGCAATCAGAGCACGCTTCATAGAGACTCGCCCACGTACAGGATACCCCGGCGTGCAATCCGCAAAACCACGATCTCGCATCGAGTCACAAAACGTTTCCTACAGCGTCTAACGGTCGGACCGTTACAACTGAGCGCAGATACGGCGAAAGCTCGCCAAGAAAGGTACAAAATGCCGCCCGCGGCGCGCCTCCCCATCCACATGAGTGACCTTACGGCTTTGCCGAATGAACTCGATCCCGAAAAGGGCCAATGCCGAGTCATCATCGAAACTCCCCAGGGAAAGCGCAATAAGTTCGATTACGATCCAGATTCGAATTTGTTTAAGTTGGGAGGACTGCTGCCGGAAGGAATGATGTTTCCTTTCGATTTCGGATTCGTCCCCTCTACCTTGGGAGAGGACGGCGATCCCCTCGACATAATGGTGCTGATGGACGCGCCTGCGCACGTCGGTTGCCTGATGGACGTGCGCCTTATTGGCGTGATTGAGGCCAAGGAATCGTCGGATGACGGAATGGTTAGAAACGATCGGCTGCTCGGCGTGGCTATTCACTCTTACGATCACGAGGGGCTCAGAAAAATCGATGATGTGAGTTCCACCGTGATGTACCAAGTCGAAGAGTTCTTCATTTCCTATAACAAGCAGCGCGGCAAAAAATTCAAGATTCTAGGGACGCACGGGCCACGCCGTGCCATCAAGTGCATCAAGGATGGCATGCAGGCTCACAGAAGCAAGAACAAAAAGGCCAAGCCCGACGCTAAATAAGCAGGCCTGAACTCTTGCGCCCTATTGCTGTTCGAGCCGCTGGATCACCTCATACACCACGGTGCCGACGATCTCCATGCTTTGAGCGCTGAGCTTGTCCATGGTGTCCGTGTCGGTGTGCCATGGCGGATAGTCGATGTCGATCAGATCGACAGCCGGGGCGCCGGCGCGAATGAAGGGAATGTGATCGTCTTCCTCGGCGATCTGCTGGTTGATGAAGAAGGCCTTGTAGCCGAAGTCGGACGCGGTTTGCCAGATCAGCTTGTTGAGCGCCATGCTGCCGCTGGTCTCTTGCGGAATGTCCAGGTTCTTGTCGCCGATCATATCCACATTGATCAAGCCTTTGAGACGCCGCAGAGTTCCGTCGCGGCCCCAGCGCTCGGCCAGGTGGCGGCTGCCGTAAAGGCTGTCGCTGTCGCTCCACTCGCCGAAAGCTTCTTCACCGTCGAGGAAGACCAGGTACACGTCGTCAATGCGCGGCTGATGCGCCAGAACCCGAGCCAGTTCGAGCAGCAGTCCAGTTGAGGAGCCGCCATCGCTCGCACCCACGAATTTGCGGCCCGGAAAGAACTTGGTATCGAAGTGCCCGGTGATCGCAATGGCGCGGCGAACTCCGCCGGAAGACTTCCCCGGAAAGCGGGCAAGAATGTTCTTCATGGCGATGGTGCCTTGCGGCGTCTTGGCGGTGAAGGCGTCCTCGATGATTTCGCAGTCGTCTTTCTGGAGTTCGGTCAAGATGTATTTCTGCAGCGCGTGAATCGCGGCGGAGCCCGGCGGGCGCGGCCCAAAGGCTACGGCATGGCGCGTGAACTCCAGTGCCGAGGTGCCCGACACACCCGCCGCAGTAGCCGTCGCGGCCAATCCCAATACCAGAACTAGGACGGTGATCGATAATCTTTTCGAAGCGAACATTCGTCTTCTATCATACCCGGCGAGGGTTCTTCGACAGTTAGCTCGGTCGCGATGCACGAGTCTTGACAAAATGTCACATTAGATATAATCTAAATACTTCATGGACGCCGAGGCGATCAAACAGTCCTTGGAAGGCAGCGGATTGCGGTGTACTCCACAGCGCTACGCTGTGATGGCATTCCTGATGGAACACAACCGGCATCCCACGGCCGCGGAGATCTTCGAAGCCGTGAATCGCGTGGATCCGCGCTCTTCCAGAGCCACGACTTATAACAATCTGCGGGACTTGGTGCAGGCGGGATTGGTGCGTGAAGTGGCTGTCGAGGGCCGCGCCGCGCGATTCGATGCGAAAGGCATTCGGCATCACCATTTCATCTGCGACCGGTGCGGTAATGTTGAGGACATTGAGTGGTACGGCGTGCCCAAGCCTGCCGCAGGCTCCCTCGGTAAACGAGTTCTTCGCGAATGCGAACTCATTTTCCGGGGGCTGTGCACGAAGTGCGCTCCGCGGCACGCTTCCCGTAAAGCGTCGTAATTCGCCACACTTTTTTGACTAATTTCGAAGGAGAATCAACACATGGAAAAAGAACTCACAGGAACAGCGGCGGCCGTCCCCAACAATCCAACCGAAGCCAAGTGCCCGGTTAAGGTTGGCGCTCGCAGAAACACGGTGGCCGGGGCCCCGACGAATGCGGGCTGGTGGCCGGACCAGCTCAACCTGAAAATTCTGCACCAGAACTCGCCCCTGTCCGACCCGATGGGAAAGGCGTTCAACTACGCCGAGGAGTTCAAGAGCCTCGATCTCAACGCCGTGATCAAGGACCTGCACGCATTGATGACGGATTCACAGGAATGGTGGCCGGCCGACTATGGCCACTACGGGCCGTTTTTCATTCGCATGGCTTGGCACAGCGCGGGTACCTATCGCATCGGCGATGGCCGCGGCGGCGCGGGATCCGGCACACAACGTTTTGCGCCACTCAATAGCTGGCCGGACAATGCCAGCCTGGATAAGGCTCGCCGGTTGCTCTGGCCGATCAAGCAGAAGTACGGCAAGAAAATCTCCTGGGCCGACCTCATGATTCTGGCCGGCAACGTCGCTTTGGAGTCGATGGGCTTCAAGACCTTCGGCTTCGGTGGCGGGCGCGCGGACGTCTGGGAACCGGAAGAGGACGTTTACTGGGGGTCTGAGAGCACGTGGCTGGGGGACGAGCGCTACACCGGCGATCGTCAGCTCGACAATCCTCTCGGCGCGGTTCAGATGGGATTGATTTATGTGAATCCACAGGGACCGAATGGAAATCCCGATCCCATCGCGGCGGCGCGCGACATCCGCGAAACCTTCGCCCGCATGGCGATGAATGATGAGGAGACCGTTGCGCTGATTGCCGGCGGACACACCTTCGGCAAAACCCACGGCGCCGCCGATGCGGGCAAACATGTGGGCGCCGAACCCGAGGGCGCCGCGATTGAAGAGCAGGGCCTGGGCTGGAAAAACACCTTCGGCAGCGGTAAAGCCGGCGACGCGATCACCAGCGGTTTGGAAGGCGCATGGACCCCTAGCCCGACCAAGTGGGGCAACGCATTCCTCGACACTCTGTACGGCTACGAGTGGGAACTGTCGAAGAGCCCTGCCGGCGCGCATCAGTGGAAGCCTAAGAACGGCGCCGGCGCAGGCACCGTGCCGGATGCGCACGATCCGTCGAAGCGGCACGCGCCGACCATGCTGACGACGGACCTCTCACTGCGGATGGATCCCGCCTATGCAAAAATCTCGAAACGTTTCCATGAGAACCCGCAGGAGTTCGCCGACGCGTTCGCCAAGGCATGGTTCAAGCTCACGCACCGCGATATGGGGCCGATCGCGCGGTACCTTGGTCCGCTGGTGCCGAAGGAATCGCTGATATGGCAGGATCCGGTTCCCGCCGTGGATCATGCGTTGATCGGGGATCAGGATATTGCTGCCCTGAAGGCCAAGATCCTCGCGTCGGGACTGTCCATCTCTCAACTGGCCTCGACGGCCTGGGCGTCGGCGGCGACGTTCCGCGGCTCCGACAAGCGCGGCGGTGCGAACGGCGCGCGCATTCGCCTCGCGCCGCAGAAAGATTGGGAAGTCAACCAGCCGGCCGAATTGGCGAAGGTTCTTTCAGAAGCTGGAGGCGATCCAAAAAGAATTCAACGCTGCGCAGTCCGGCGGCAAAAAGGTTTCGCTGGCTGACCTGATTGTTCTGGGCGGCGCGCGGCCATCGAGGCGGCGGCGAAAAAAGCCGGACAGGACGTGAAGATACCTTTCAAGCCGGGGCGCACGGACGCTTCGCAGGAGCAGACCGATGCGCACTCCTTCGCGCCGTCTGGAACCGGTTGCCGACGGGTTCCGCAACTATCTCCGCAACGAAAAGCACCTGCCAGCGGAGGAACTGCTGCTGGATCGGGCGCAATTGCTGACGCTGACCGCTCCTGAAATGACAGTTCTCATCGGCGGCTTGCGTGCCCTGAATGTAAACACCGGCGGATCCAAACACGGCGTGTTCACCAGCCGGCCGGAGACGCTGACCAACGATTTCTTCGTCAACCTGCTCGACATGGGTACGAAGTGGGAGCCCTCCTCTACCGAAGGCGTGTATGAGGGGCGCGATCGCGCGACCGGCAAAATCAAGTGGACCGGTACCCGTGTCGACCTCGTCTTCGGTTCGAACTCCCAGCTCCGGGCTCTGGCGGAAGTCTATGCGTGCAGCGACTCGAAAGAGGCGTTCGTGAAAGACTTCGTAGCTGCGTGGACCAAGGTGATGAACCTCGATCGCTACGACCTCGCCTGATCTCGGCAGAAAAAGATCCGAAAACCGAAGTCCGTCGCTTTTCCTGGCTCGTGCGGGCGGGATCATCACCGCCCGCCCCGCACGGCTCGGCCAAGGCCGCGCCCGACGAATCCGCAGGGGGGTATCTCACCTAGGTAGATTCACCGCAAAACCTAAAGTGTTTAATCCGGTGAATTGGGTTAGACAATAGGAAGAAAGTACTTGCCCTAAAATGCCTAGGCTATGTATGATAGTACGTCCGGGAGGATAGTCCCGGAAACTCGGTTAAGGACGTTGAATCTAATGACCTCCGTCGGTAGCATTCTGCGCAAAGAGCGGGAGAGCCAGGGGCGGCGCGATCGCGGAAATCGCGGCGCAACTCTGCATAACGCAACGCTACCTGCGGGCCATCGAAGAGGACGACACGGCCGGCGTTCCAGGGCTGTTCTTCTATAAGAATTTTGCACGGCAGTATGCGGCGATTCTGCGGATTGATAGCGGGCTGATCCAGCCGGCTCTGGATGCGATCCAGGCACCCGAAGATGCGCCGCGGGGTCCCGAGATCCGCGTCCCCGATCGCCTGGTGCAAGCAAGCAACCGCCGCCACATTCCGGACATATCTATGGGCTGGTCGGTGGCAGGGCTGGTTCTGGTGCTAGTCGGGTGTTCAGGAGTTTACGCGTGGTGGAAGCGGGCCCCGCAAGCGCCGCCGCCCCCGTTGCCGCCATCGTCTTGGCCCAGCGTGCGACGCCGGTGGCGATGGTGAGCTCGCCCTCTGCCCTCGATGTTGCCGGAAGCGCAGGCTGCGGTACAAACCGGAGAGGCGAGCGGCGTAGTCCTGAAGCTCTCGGCCACCGAGCGGACCTGGTTGTCGATCAGCAGCGACGGCAAGGAAATTTTCGCCGGCATTCTGCAGCCTAGCGAATCGAAGACGCTCACCGGCCTCGACCGCGCGACCATGAAGGTCGGCAACGCCGGCGGCATTGATGTGCTCTGGAACGGCAAGAGTATTAGCCCGCTAGGGACGCGCGGCCAAGTGCTGACCATCAAGATCACGCCGCAGGATTTCGAAATCGTTCCGCCGCCGCAGCCGAAGCAAGAGCTGTAGCGCGAGCCTCTCCAACCTTAATCTTCGACGGTGATCTTCGGTCCCGCGGTCTGTTCTTCCACGCAGCGAGCTTCAATCCTGCGGGCGAGTTCCAGAAACGGCGCGGCGAGCGGATCGTTGCCATCGCGCGTCGCCACCGGACGGCCGGTATCGCCTCCGATGCGGACTTCGGGCTGCAACGCCAGCTCTCCCAGAAACGCTACCTTCATGGCTTCCGCCGTGCGCTTTCCGCCGCCCTGCCCGAACACGTCGATGCGTTCGCCGGAGCCGGGGGCGATCAGATAGCTCATGTTCTCGACCATGCCGAGGATCGGCACGCGCACCTGCGCGAACATGTTGACGGCCTTGCGCGCGTCTTCGAGCGAGACGTCGGAGGGCGTGGTCACCACCACGGCGCCCGAGAGCGGAGCGGTCTGGATCAGCGACAACGCCACGTCGCCGGTGCCGGGCGGCAGATCGATGATCAGGTAGTCGAGCTCGCCCCAGTCCACCTGACGCAAGAACTGCTGCATCACGCTGTGCAGCATGGGGCCGCGCCAGACCAGCGGCTTGTCACCGGGATTCAGAAATCCCATGGACATCAGCTTCACGCCGTAGCGCTCGATGGGCCCGATGCGGTCGCCCTGGCCGCGCGGGGTTTCGTGAGCGCCCATCATCAGAGGGACGTTGGGTCCGTAGACGTCGGCGTCGAGCAGCCCGACCTTGCGCCCGAGTTTCGCGAGCGCAATCGCCAGATTGACGGCGACCGTGGTCTTCCCTACCCCTCCTTTGCCGGAACCGACGGCGACGAGGTGGCGGACGCCGGGGATCGGCATTTTCGGCGGTGCTGCGGGAGGTTGTTGGGGACCCATCTAATTGATGGTAGCAACCGCGACGCTCAAGCCAGCGCCAGATTTGCCTGCGCGCGCAGCGTGGAATCGGCGAATTCGCCGCGCGCGAATTTGGGGAAGGCGGCGGCGGCGATCATGGCGGCGTTGTCGGTCGAGAGTCCGGGGGTCGGAAAGAAGATCGGATAGGGCAGGCGCGTGGCCGCGGCGGCGATGCGCAGGCCGGCGTTGCAGGCGACTCCGCCGGAGATCACCAGGCTGCGCGCGCCGATTTCTTCCGCCGCTTTCACGGCTCGGCGCAGCAATTCGCGGATCACGGTGTGCTGGAACGATGCCAGCATATCCAGCGTTTCGCGCGGCGTGACGGCCAGCCATTCGTCGACGCTGGGTTGCGGGTTGCGCTGCAACAGTTCGCGGCGCGCGGCCACTTCGGCGGAGAGATCGCGCGCTTCGGTCCAGCGCAGGACGGCGGTCTTGAGGCCGCTGAAGCTGAAGTCGAGCGTGTTGCCTTTCATCTTCGCGAGCGTGAACGGGACGGCGCGGGGATCGCCGTGAGGCGCGAGCATGTCGATCACGGGTCCGCCGGGATAGCTGAAGCCGAGCAGCTTGGCGACTTTGTCGAAGGCTTCGCCGGCGGCGTCGTCGCGAGTCTTGCCGAGCAAGCGGTAGACGAAATTCTCGCGGACCTCATACAGATGGGTGTGGCCGCCGCTGACCACCAGCGCCAGCGCCGGCAGTTCCACCGGATTCTGGCTGACCACCGCGTGGATGTGGCCTTCGATGTGGTTCACCGCGATCAGCGGCAGGCCGCGCACCAGCGCCAGCGCCTTGGCGTAGGTGATCCCGACCAGCAGCGATCCGACCAGTCCGGGACCTTGCGTGACGGCGATGGCTCCGAGGTCTTCGAGCCGCGTGGCGGATTGTTCGAGCGCCAGGCGCACCACCGGCACGATGGCGCGCAGGTGTTCGCGCGAAGCCAGTTCCGGAACCACTCCGCCGTAGCGGGCATGCGTCGAGATCTGCGACGCGACCACCGACGACAGAATGCGCGAGCCGTCCTCGACCACCGCGGCGGCGGTTTCATCGCAGGAAGATTCGATGCCTAAGATGCGCACTGACCCTTAGTTTACAGTGGGAAGGCGGTGCTTCTTTCCGATTTCGACTATCATCTTCCAGAAGAACTGATCGCGCAGGAGCCGCTGGCGGATCGCGCGGCGTCGCGGATGCTGGTGGTCGATCGGGAGACGGGCACCTGGCAGGATCGCACCTTCCGCGAGTTCCCTTCCTTTCTGCATCCCGGCGATTGCCTGGTGCTGAACGACTCGCGCGTGTTCCCATCGCGGCTCTACGGTCATCGCGAAGGACACAGCGGGCGTGTCGAAGTGTTCCTGACCCAGCAGGAATCCGCCGACGGGCTGCGGTGGAGCGCGCTGGTGCGGCCGGGACGCAAGATGCGCAGCGGCGAACGCATCGTGATCTCCGACGAACTGACGGTCGAGATTCTGGGCCGCGGCGAGTTCGGCGAGCGCACGGTGAAGCTGTCTCCGAAAGGCGACGTCTTCGATGTGCTGGAACGGGCGGGTCACGTTCCGCTTCCGCCGTACATCCGCAGACCCGACACCGTCGCCGACCGGGAACGCTATCAGACCGTGTTCGCGCGCGAGCGGGGATCGGTGGCGGCGCCGACGGCCGGGCTCCATTTCACGCCCGAGATTCTGGACGCGTGCCGCGCGGCGGGGGCGGCCATCGCGCGGGTGACGCTGCATGTGGGGCTGGGCACCTTCCAGCCGCTGCATACCGAAATCATCGAAGAGGTGAAGCTGCACTCGGAGAGCTTCGTGGTGCCGCAAGAAGCGGTCAGCGCGATGGACGCGGCGTCGCGCGTAGTCGCGGTGGGAACCACCAGCGTGCGGGCCATCGAAAGCGATCCGGCGCGGCCGCAGACCGATCTCTTCATCTCACCTGGCTTCCACTTCCGGCGAACCGGCGCGATGCTCACCAACTTCCATTTGCCGAAGTCGAGTCTGCTGGTCCTGGTCTGCGCCTTCGCCGGCCGGGATCTGGCTTTGTCCGCCTATCGGCACGCCGTCGAGGCCCGCTACCGCTTCTTCTCCTACGGCGATTGCATGCTGATCGTGTGAGCCCTGCGCCGGAGTCCCGGCGTGGGGTGTTATGGGATAATCGAGGCGTTGGAATTGCGCCGCTCACTTTCGGATTTGCTCGCGAAGGCGCGCCAGCGCTCGTTCCAGCACCTGCTGCTGCAACAGTTGACCCGCGCCGCCGCCGTAACGCTCGGCGTGCGGCATCATCATTCTGCTGGCCGGCACCGAGTACCTGAGCGCCTTCTGGCTGCTGCTGGTGGCCGCCGTGACTCTGGGCGCCGGCGTCTATATCGCGTTGCGCAAGCGCCCGTCCGCTTATCGAATCGCCCAACGCATTGATGCGAAGTTGAAACTGGCCGATACGCTCTCGACCGCCGCGCATTTCCTTGAGGCTCCGGAGGCAGCCGATGCGTCGCTTCGCGAGAGCCAGCGGTTGCAGGCCGAGCGCCTCGCCGAGTCAGTGGATTTGAAGCAGGCTCTGCCGCTCACGCGCCCGCGCGCGCTTCTACCCCGCCCTCGGCGCTGGCGCTGGCGCTGGCCGCGGTGCTCCTGATGCGCTACGCGGTTCTGGGTTCGATGAATCCACGCGCCTCGCTGGTGGCGAGCGCCTACGACAACGTGTTCGGCGCGCCTCAAGAGCAGCCAAACTGCAAGGTTCCAAAGACGGCGGCGAGCAGCCCGGCGACGGGCGCGACCAGGACAAAGAAGCGTCGAAGAACAACGATTTCGCCGGCGACCCATCGGCCAACTTCGACCCGGCGACTCCCGAGAGTCCCAAAGAGCAGAATAAGCAGCAGGCCGAAAAGAAGGAACAGGGAAACAATCCCGACGCCAAGGGGAACAACTTCAACAAGGATGCGCCTCCCGACGACAAGAAAGAGGGCAGCAAGGAGGCCGCCGGCGGCAAGCAGAGCGACAAGGCGGATCAGGAACCGTCTCTCTTGAACAAAGTCAAGGACGCTCTCAATCAGATGATGAACAAGATGAAGTCGTCTCCGAAGGATTCCGACAAGAACCAGAAGAGCGATCCCACCGAGAGCGAGCAGCAGGCGGCGCAAGAGGGGCAGTCCCAGGAGAAGGGCGATAGCAAGCAGTCGAAGGACGGCAAGCAATCGAACAACGCGCAGGACGGCAGCAATACCGCGCAGATGAAATCCTCGCAGGATACGCAAAGCGGAATGGGCAGCCAGGAAGGCGACAAGACCGCCAAGCAGGCCGAAGCCCTGAAGGCCATGGGCAAGATCTCGGAGCTGCTAGGCAAGCGCGCCGAAAACGTGAAGGGCGCGGTGATGGTGGAGGTCGGGTCCACCAAACAGCAGTTGAAGACGCCGCTGGGGCAGAGCGAATCCACGCACGCCGAGGCCGGCAGCGAAATCCACCGCGACGAAGTGCCGCCGATCTACGAGCAATTCGTCGAACAGTACTTCGACAAGATCAGGAAACCGGCGCCGCCACCACTACGCCGGCCCCTGCCAACGCCCCAGCAACAGTAATTTAGTTCACGCGTTTTTGCAGCGCGGAGAGCATCGCATCGCCCGGGAAGAATCCCAGCCCTGCCGAAATCACGCCACTTGCCTGCGCCGCGTCACCGCTTTGCCGGAAGCTGACGGCGATCTGCGCCAGTGTGACCGGCGAAGTCTTAAACGCCGCGATACCGAGCTTCTTGTATAACTCCGCGATCGGCGCATACTTTTTCTGCGTGAAGTAGAGCTGCACCAGATACTGGCCTGCGAAAACATTGGCGGGATTCTGATCGAAGGCTTGACGGAAATATTCCGTAGCCGCGGGATCGTTCTTTTGCGCAATCGCCTCCAGCGCTCGCATGTAAGCCGCCAGGCCGGGCCGCGCCAACGCTTGCGTGCCGGAGAGATTGTAGAGCGGAAGTCTCGCCTTTATCCGGCGAGATTCGCAGCGGCGTATTGGAGGACGCGATCACCTCGTTTGAGCCGGCCTGCCGCAAGTTCACGATCAAGCGATACTCGCCGTTTTCGAGATCGTTGATGGCGATGGATTTTGATTTGAGCAGCCGGCCGTCCTTGAACTCCGTTTGCGGCACATCGTCGGTAATGCTGCGGCGCGCGTCCTTGTCCTGGACCTGAGCCACGATATATTCCATCTGGTAATTCGCCGTCGAACCTGGCGGCCTGGTGCAACTCGAACAGCAGACGAAGCGGATCGGGGTGATGAACCTCGCGGCGCGCCGCGGGATGAAATTGCACGCCGAAATATTGGAACGGCACCAGGGGGCTGGGATGCGCGACGCGATCCACCAGCGTCGTGATCAGCGGACCCGCGAAGGAAGCCTGTTTCGCAGGTCCCGCGGTCACGTCAGCTTCGCCTTTGAAAGTTTGCTGGGATTGCCGGTTGGCGACTTCGATGGCCAGCTTATAGGCGCCCGGCTCGATGGGAAGACGGTTCGCCACGATGAAGGGCGCGAATTGTTTGGTTCCGGCAGGCGTGTCTTGAAAGGCGTTATAACCGCGTTCTTCCGAGTCTTCCAGAATCGTTTCGCCAGATTCGGTGGTGAGCCGGTAGCTGATGCTGAGCTTCAGCTGCGCGCCATCGGCCTGGCCCAGCTTAGGATCGTCGATCAACACGCCATAATCCAGCCAGTATTTCCCGGCGGGATCGGCCAGAACCAATGAAGTGACCTCGATCGGGCGGTTGGCATCCACCCGAAAGGTGGAAGTAACTTTCTCGTGCAGGGAACGCATGGTGCGGATGCGCTGCACGTTAAAGGGAGTGTTGGCGTAATTCTCGATTCTGGCGAGCAGCATGTCGCTCGACATGTCGGGCTGATAATTCACCGTGTCGATCGGCTCGCTCGGCACCAGCGAGAAGGCTGAGCGCGCGACGTCCTGGCCCATGGGCTGGAGAAACCTGTAGACGTCCTTATTGCTGTTGAATTGCGAGCCGCGCACCAGCTTCATGGGGCCATCCAGGAACGGCCGGTAGAACTTGTATTCGCCGATATCGCCGTTGATGTAGAACAGCAGATAAAAGAACGCCGGCAGCACTGGCGAGTTGGTGGAGTTCTGGTAGAACCACAGCTCCATGGGATAGATCTGGCTATAGCCGATGAACTCATGATGCGATGTGGGCGCCCCGAACAAGATATAGGCGCGCCCCATATCGGTCATCCAGCCGGGCGTATTGGACTGACGGCCGAAGTGCGAGTTGGCGTATTCGATGCGCGCGTAGTGCTCCTCCTTGTAGGGATTCGCTATCCGAGCCGTGCTTGGGGTTGCGCACCTGCCAGAAATCTTCGATGAACTTCTCGCGCTGGTCGTCGGTGGTCAGGGCCAGGAATCCCTTGCGTTCCTCGTCCGTGATGATGTAGACCACGTCCTGGTCGAGCCAGCGTTTGTATTGTTCGGCGAGCTTGGGCTTCGGAGGGGCGGCGAAAACGGGCAGGGAGCAAAAGAGCGCGAGGATAGCGAACGCTATGCGATGCATGTTGCTGCTTCTATCTTCTTACAGATGATTACAGAGAAACGGGAGGCCCGAAGACCTCCCGCTAAGTGGTTATCGTTTGGTTAGAACTCGAATCGAACTGCTAAACGAGCGCTGAAACGGAAGCTGATACGGGCCTCCGCTGGTGCCGTGGAAATCCTCCGCATCCGGCTTCAGGAAATCCGGATTCGGCGTGCCGGGGCTGCCGTCGATTTCGCCATTCTGGTTCACTCGCACGCAGCTTCTGCTCATTAAATACATTGAACAGATCGGCGACCACCTTCACGCGATATTTCTCGCCTAACTTCCAGGTGTAATCGGCGTGGAGGTTCACGGGGAAGATCCAGGGGGTACGGCCGAACGCTCCGCGAGGTCCACCGGCGCAGGTGAAAGTCCCATCTGGGCAAACCGGAATCTCTCCTGCGTTCTCGTAAGCGGGGTGATCCAGCAACTTCGTGATCGGAGTGCCGGAGGTCGGCAGCCAACTCGCGCCAAAATTGAAGCTCCTCCACATGTAATTGGTGAATAATTTGAATTGGTGTGTCCGATCGGACGGCAGGACTCCGGGAATCATCCTGGCCGGTCAGTATGCCATCGGAATTGGTGAAATCGAACATCGAACTGATGTTCGGATCCTGCTGGAAGTTGTCGCTCCGGAAGGATCCCTGGAAGTTGCCATCCAGCTTGGACAACACATAGCTTCCGTAGAATTGAAAATTCTGATAGCGCTTCGACACAATCACTTCCATCGATTTATAGATACGGCTGGGATTGGGGAAGCCGTCGGGAATTCCATCGGAACCGAGGGGTTGGTCGGTGTCCGTTCTTGAAGGCGTGTGAAGCCTGACTGCGGTGCAGCTTGCGGTGTGCCCACAGTGCAGGGAAATGCGTTCTGGTAAATGTCCAGACTAGCCGACGGGTTGGCAATGACATACTGTCTGCGGAACGCCGGCCAGCGGCCTGGGTAACATTGATACCCGACAGTGTCCTCAATGATCCGGCGCAGATCCCGATACACGAAATGGCCGGTCAAGATCAGGTTGTGAGCGAACTCGTGCTCGACGCCTGCCGTAATTTCATCCTGGTATTGCGCGCCGGTTCCGCCGGCGATCGGCGTCAGATCCGCCGCGGAGCCCTGAAATGCGATACTTTCCAGCCGCCGGGATGTAATTGCTGGGCGACAAATTCGGTTGATTGCCCGCACCAGGATCCCCATAGAAGGCTCCTGTGCGTGCCGGTCTCAACCGCCAATTCGCGGACAGCGATATCCAGCGGAACATGTTCGATAAAAGCGCCCGATGCTGCAAGTCGAGCTTGGTCTTGCGATTGTTGAACGGATCCACGATCAGCCCGATGCGCGGGCGCCCAGTTATGACCGAAAGTGTAACTGTTCGGCATTGCCGTCAAGTTTTTGCTGCTCGAATCGCAGACCGGGCTTGAAGGTGAACCGGCCAAAGGTCCAGGAATCCTGGATGTAAGCCAGCTTGATACCGCGTATCGGTGGCGATGATCGGGCTCGAGTAGATGCCGCGCGTCAATCTTCAGCACGATGGGTGAGCCCACGCCGTTCTGAGTACTGGCGGGTGAAAACCGCGCCATAGACGTCTTGCCCGGCAGCCGCTTAGAGCTCCGGGAACATTCGGCAGCGTGAAGGACCGCTCCCGTGTATTCATTAATGTCGTTATAGATGTCGTCCTCGAACTGGTAGCCGTATTGGAGAGTATGGCCACCTAGGAAGCGGAAAACATTGCGTGCTGGCAACGGTCAACTGGTTCACTTTCGATTCGGTGGCCTCCATTGAAGCCTTCACCGCCATAGGTATTGCGCCACCGGTGCCCGCCTGAACCGCCGTGTTGTCGGTAATCTGATAGCCGTTTAGAGAGCGGAGTATTCGTAAAGCTGATTGTAGTAATTGCTATAGTTCACCGTGCCACCCAGTGGGGACGTTAACGTTCCGTTGTAGCGCCCGTCCAGGTGCGCGTACCGAAACTCAACTTGCCTTTCTGTAGCGGTGCTCGGGAGCGGCCGGCACCTTCGCTGCGCTGACGCGTCCCTGTGAAACGTCATCGGCGTGGAGGACGGGATCGCCGAACACCGAGCCTTCGAATTGATGTTTCGAGCCGAGATTGTAATTGAGTCTTGCCGGTGTAATCGTAAGTTGTGATCTCGCGGTCGATCTACGCCCAGCGCGTAATTGGCATAAATCGGGTCGGCCTGCTCTGTAAGTGGACAGTCCACAGCGGATTGAAACCGCCATACCAGAACAACTTGTCCTTTAGAATGTAACCGCCCATGTCGCCGCCGTAATCGATCGATGCCTGGTGAGGTCAATATAGTCACACTTGGTGACCAACACTGGATTCGGATTGGTGCGGGTAGCTTCGAAACTGTTGGGGCTGGAAATAACCGAATATATCACCGTGATACTGATTGCTGCCGCTCTTGGTGACCACGTTCACAACGCCGCCGAGCGCTTGTCCGTATTGGGCTTCAAAACCGCCGGTCTGTACCTGGACTTCCTGCACGAAGTCGAAATTGATGCCGTTGCCCAGGGGGCCATAGATTCGGCTATAGGTGCCGAAACCGCCAAAGCCGGGATCGGTGACATTCGCGCCGTTAATGATGTATTCGTTCTCCAGGCCGGACGCACCATTGATGGAAGGGTTGGCGTGCGCCCGCGCCCATCGCTATCGTCCACGCCGGGAGCCATTGTCATCACCGCTGAAATGTTGCGTCCGACGGGAACGTTCTTGAACAGATCTTCGTTGATATTCGCGCCAATGGTGGTCGTGCTTAAGTCGATGCCGTTGCTTTCCGCGGTCACATCCACCGATTGGGCGGCCGTTCCGACTTCCAGGTTGAAGTCATAGGTGGTTTGCTTGATTAACACCGACCGTCAGATTCCCAACTGTCGCGACCGAAAATCCCGGCTGCGTCACCGACAAACCGTAGCCAGGTCCGACTACCAGATTTTGAAAGGTGTAAACGCCGGCCGCGTTGGTCGTGGTGGTGCGGTCGCCGTAGGGCGACGTCAGTTTCACCGTTGCGCCAGGTATCACCGCACCGCTCGCGTCGTGAACCACGCCTGTGATAGATCCCTTGGTGATATCCTGCGCGTTTAAGTAGGTCAGCGCCAATACTGCCAGTACAAATACTCGACTTAAGAATTTCATATCCCTTGCTCCTTGCCAGCGCCGCGCCAGTTCGGCGGGCCTAGCCTTCGATGCGCATCTCTCTGTCTGCAACTTTCCGCTGCGGCGATCAGCGAAACGCGGGTAGGCGTTAAGCAGAACGGGATAGCCAACGCCGGAAATGGCATTGGCCGGACTACTTGCAAGTTCATGCTAAGACTCCATTCTGTTTCTAGGCGGCGCTGGACTCGTCGCTGGGTAAGCGACGATCCCTTGTTCCAACGCAACGCCTGCTAATGAACTACGGTTCAAGCCAGTTAAGCCTGACGGAAGCCATGGTCAAGCCAAATGAGAGGATTCAGCCTATCTCCCCCTCCACCAAGGCGGTCACAACACCGCCCCAATTTGCCCATAAGTATACCTCTAGCTCATTACCGTTACAAGTCCCTTACGACCGTATGAAATTGCTATGAAATTTCAGTTTTTCGCCAACTCTCTTAAGTGAAACAAATATAACGATTTACTGCTGCTAACAAAGCCGGCTTTGGGGCCTTCCCCAATGCATTACGGTAATCGAGAAGTTAAAGTTTTTTCACAGAGAGAAGTGCAGGAGGGCGCAGCACGGTATTGACGCACTAAAGTAATGCTCCTGGCTACGCTATGAGCCGCGGGACTTGCAACCGTCGGGGCGGTTCGAGACGCTATTGCAAAAGGATAGCCAATCCTCTGTATAGAAAGGATTTCCCGGCTGAATCCGCGCGAAAGCGGCCTGCAAAGCGGTCATCGGCCCGTCTCGATCAGATAAGCGGGTTTTAATATTTGTATCTAAATTGTGACAAAAAGGCTTGTGCGACTACTGTGGCGGCAGTATACTTACCGTAAGCTTAAGGTAATGGGAAGGATCGTTAACTAGACCCAATCCGCCGGGATTCGGTTTTGGGTGGTTGGCGAGTCCGTTTTGGGGATTTGGGTGATACACGATTCCTGTATTCAGCCGAGATGCATCGGCGTGGCGAACCCTATTCCCACGACCTTGTAGTCAACGAACTTTGGATGGTAGTTCAGTTGATCGTTTCCAGGGGGAAACAACTCGTGCTTAATTTCGCTTCAACTGTTTGCCAGCTAATATATTCAGCCGGGCCGAACCGGTCTACCTGCCGGAACTGCTCGTACAAACTTCCATCGAGGCTTAAGATGAATACATTTTGCAGTGCCGCGAGACTCACTTTGTTCTCAGCGGGCATGATTTTGCTGGCGCTCACCGGCGTATCAAGTTTGAGCGGACAGGAAAGCGTGGTGCAAATCAGTGGCAACGCCACTGATCCTAGTGGCGCGGTTGTGCCGGGCGTGTCAGTGACAGCTACGAATCAAGAGACTCAGCGAGTTGACACTGCCAAGACCGGCTCGGACGGCGTCTATATCATTCGCAACCTTTCGCCAGGACGATACAAAGTGGCGTTTCAAGGCCAGGGTTTTTCGGCCCTCGAATATTCCGATATCCAACTCGTTCTAGGCCGTAACTTAACTGTCAATGCTCCCCTAAAGGTTGCGACCAGCCTGCAGGAAGTGGTGGTCACAGAGGCGGCGCCTTTGATCGATCTCACCACCACCCAGGTGGGTCACGACGTGACCGCCGAAGAATTTGACCGGATGCCGAAATCGCGCACGTTTCAGTCGCTCGTCACCTCGGCGCCGACGGTAACCCAAGGCGATCTGGAAGGTGGCATCCAGGTAAACGGCGCCAGCGCCGGCGAAAACAATTTTGTGGTGGACGGCATCACGACCAGCAGCGTGCTGGAAGGCGCATCCCGCACCAACGTTTCTTTTGAGATCTTGCAGGAAGTACAGGTTAAGACTTCCGGTATCGAGGCCCAATACGGAGGCGCGACCGGCGGCGTCATCAGCGCCGTGACGAAATCCGGCGGCAACGCATTCCATGGCGACATTCACTACTACTTTCTGGGCAACGGCATTGCGGCCGGTCCGGTACACCGCTTGTTGATGGACCCGAAAGACCTGATTACGGTCACCTATCAGCAGGACACCAAGCAGAAGAATGACCAGCACGAAGCTGGCTATTCTCTGGGTGGCTACCTGATCAAGAATAAAATCTTCTTTTTTAGCGCGGCGTCGCCCCGCTTTCAGAGCCGGGACCAGGTGTACCTGACGTCCGACAACCAGAGTTTGACGCTTCACCAGGATCAAACCTTCTACCAGGCCTATAACAAAATTTCTGCCGATATTACCAGCAGACTTCGGGTAAATGCCAGCTACTACTGGTCTCCCTTCCACGGTGAAGGCGCCCTGCCTGGCTACAATGGCTATGGGGATTACAGCACCAACACCAAGGCCGGGCTGCTTCCCAACCAAGCCCGGGGCTATTTCAATCCGCAGTCCAACTACAGCGCGGACATCACTTACAACATCACTCCGACAACGCTTTTCACTGTTCGGTTTGGGCGTAATTGGGACGACTACAAAGCGCTTGGCGTGTTAGGCCAGAGCGCCGTTGAATGGGGAAATTCTTCCATCGGTCTGGCGCCGACGGCGCAGTATCCCAACCCGATTCCAGCCGCCGATCAGCAGGCCAAAGGCTTCGACACAATCCCCCGCGTACAGACCACCCTGCACGATATTGCCAGCCGCACCAACTTGCAGGCGGATGTCAGCAAACTGGTGAACTTCGGCGGCACGCACGATTTTAAAGCCGGCTTTGGCCGGATGAAGAATGTCAACAATGTCGATAATAGCTACCCGGGCGGGGGCTTTATCACGGTGTATTGGAATACCCCTTACACTGACACGGTTACCGGTAAGAGCTTGACCGGAAAGTACGGCTATTACCAGTTGGACGACCAAGGTACCAAGGGTTCCACCGGTGGCACGATTGATAATTTCTACCTTCAGGACCGTTGGAACATCAAACACCGGCTCAGCCTTGACCTCGGCGTCCGCCTGGAAAAGGAAGTGGTTCCGTCATTCCGCCGCGATATCAAGGAAAATGCGTTCGAGTTTGGTTGGGGACAAAAGATCGCGCCGCGCGTGGGCGCCAGCTATGACGTCTTCGGCAATGGCAAACTCAAGGCGTATGCAAGTTACGGCCTGTTCTATGACTGGGTCAAGTACGAACTGGCCCGCGGCACCTTTGGTGGCGACCACTGGCTCGAATACTTCCGCGCGCTGGATACCACCGATATTAGTACCCTCGGGAATGGGAATTTGCCCGGGGCGAACCTATTTGCGGCCGGAGCGGCACCCTACAAGGACCTTCGTGTTCCAAGTTTTGGATCTGATTCCATCGATCCCAACATTCAGCCGTTCAGTACCTCACTTTTGAGCATTGGAACCGAATATCAACTGAATCCAAAATTGGTGGTAGCCGCTCGCTACACCCGGAACCACCTCCGCCAGGCGCTCGATGATGTAGGTACGCTAGACGCAACCGGGAGCGAAGTCTACGTGTATGGGAATCCGGGCCAAGGCCTGGTGGCAAATAGCCAACCCTCCGGTCCTTTCGTCCCTTCATTCGCTCTACCGCGGCCGGAGCGCAACTTTAATTCGCTGGAACTGTCCTTCAACCGCCGTTTTTCCAATCACTTCTTCCTGAGCGGCAGCTATGTATATAGCCGGTTGTATGGCAATTACTCAGGACTGGTCAGCACGGATGAGGTGACGCCACCTGCAACTGGTCGCGCGAGTGCTCCCGCTCAGAGTTTTACAACTCAGGCCGCCCGGCCCGGGACTTCCGCAGGCCGCTACTACGATCTTGACTATCTGCAGTTTGACGCCCACGGAAATAAGGGTCAATACGGCTTGCTGCCTTCTGATCGTCCCAATGAGTTCAAACTCTATGGATCTTATGAGCTGCCCTGGAAGGGGCGTTGGGGCACCAGCGAAATCGGCGGGTTCTTCCTAGGTGAGAGTGGTACCCCCCAAAGCACACAGGTTATGACCACCGATAATATCCCAATCTACGTAAACGGCCGCGGGGACCTGGGGCGTGGACCGGCGATCTTCCAAACGGATCTGATGATTGCCCACACCGTGAGAATCGGCGAAAAGAAGTCAATCCGGTTTGAGTTCAATGCGCAAAACCTGTTTAACCAGAAAACGCCCCAATTGATCTACGACTTCTTGAATCGCTACCGCACCAACTCTTCGGAAGTGAACTACACCAAGTTCGATTTCTCGAAGCCTTACGATTACAAGGCACTCATCGCCGCCACCAGCGATGCGACGACAAAGTCCTACGGTGCGCTTGATCCTCGTTTCGGAAAAGGAGACTTGTTCCGCCCCGGGTTCCAAGGCCGGATCGGCATCAAGTTCACCTTCTGACCTAGCGCCACTTTGCAACACCAACGGGTAGCGTTTCGGCGCTGCCCGTTTTATTTGGCGTAGCAGTTATGTCCGATCGACCTGCAGATTATTCGTCACCGAGAACACTCCGGACACACCGTTGGCCTTAATGTTGGCCAAATTCTTGTCACCCTCGTTCGCTACCGCGCCTTCCAGGAATACATGACCGTTCTTGACGATAATGTGAATCGTGGGCACCGCGCGCATGGCCATAACGATCGAGTCCCTCGGTGCCGTAAATGGCCCGGTAGACCGCCCTCCGAATTCTGTCGTCGTTGGGCGACAGCGGCAGAACCTCGATGCGATTCTCAACCCGCTCCACCCCTTCAATGCCCTTGACCGCTCTCTCGGCATCGGATTTCAAAGTTGGGCGCGTCACCTGACCGAATAAGGTAACGGTGCCGCCCTCCACTTTGTAACGCCAAGTTATCGAAAACGTCGTACATCGGAAGCATCACCAGTTCATGACGGACTTCCTTTTGCAGGCGCATCTGGCCTTTTTCCGACGGCGGACGACGCTCCTGGGCGCCCAGGCTCGCCGCCGATTGCAAGCGCCAAAAACCCGCACAAAGATTGCAGGAAAATCTTTTTCATACGTAATCCTCCCTTATCATCACCCGAGCATGTTTGAGGCCAAATATCGGATTACAGGAAGCCGGCGTTCGACGGTTATTGCTTCTTCGGGCTGTCCTGGGGCGGCGCGACCTTCCGAGCGGCGAAAGTTCGCTGGGGCGCCGGCGGCGGCTTCTTCAGCCAAACCAACCTTAAATAGGCCGCGGCGGCGCGCAAGCGGACGGCTTCGCTGGCATCGTCGAACTGCTCTTTGATCAGAGGCAACATGGAGGGGTCGTTGCGCAGCGCCAGCGAGTGCACCACCGCCGCGCGCACCGAGGCATCTTTATCCGTCAGCGCCTCCTTCAGCGCGGCCAGCACTTCGGGACTGCGATCGTTCCCCAGCAGCACGGCCGTGGTGGCGCGCCCGGAGACACCGTTATCGGAAAGCAGATCCTGCATCGAAGACACCCCTTCGCCGATGCCCGGAACCGGCGCAAAGCCGACGCCGTTCTTGATCGCGAACATCATCATGCCCTTCGGAATATGAACCAGCCGCAATGTATCGCGCTTCTGGGCGGTGAGAAAGCTGGACTGGGTCTTGGTCTCGCGTTCGAGAATGGCAAGCAACGCGGTCCGGCCGCGTGGATCGCCTAAGCGCGA
The DNA here is from genome assembly GCA_963731375.1 of Bryobacterales bacterium. GTDB lineage: Bacteria > Acidobacteriota > Terriglobia > Bryobacterales > Bryobacteraceae > Palsa-187. Next base: position 266,881 of record CAVSUW010000007.1, on the reverse strand, counting down.
AGAGCGCCTTGGCGGCCGCGAAGCTCACTTCCGGCGCATTGTCGTCCAGCGCCTTGGATAGCAGGTCCGCCGTGCCCTTGTCCTTGAGGTCCACCAGGCTGGCGACGGCGGACAACCGCACATAAACGTCCTTGTCGGAAAGCGCGGTGGCGATCTCAGAAAGGTACGGTTCGCGGGGACCGATCAATCCCAGCGCGGCTACCGCCTGCTTCCGGACGTCCGGATTCTTGTTTGCCAGGCCTTCGTTGAGAATCAGGTTGGCGCGATTTTCTTCGGGCGAGGGCGGCGGCGCGGGCGGCCCTACGCTCTTGCTCTGCCCCCAAAGCGTCAAAACCCCCAAAGAGAGCAACCACACCCACCTGCGCATCGTTGCCTCCTTGGCCCGGGTTTAGCAATCGGTTTCCAAATGGAGTTTATCTCAGTCCGAGAGCGGCGCGCACGGCCTCCACCGGCAGGTCCTTCCAGTGCCTTCCGATGTTCTCGATGCTGGTGAAGGAGCGCGTCTCCATGCGGTCGATGTAGAGCGAGCCGCGCAGGTGATCGATTTCGTGCTGCAAGATGCGCGCGAACCAGCCGGATGCTTCGATGCGCCGCGGCTGAGCGCGCTCATCCAGATATTCGACGGCCACGCGGCGCGAACGTTTTACCAGCGCGCTGAAGCCGGCCACGCTCAGGCAGCCTTCGAAGAACTCGACGGTTTCATCCGAATACTCGACGATCGTAGGATTGACCAGCACCATGAAGGGCACCGGCTGGCGCTCGCGCGAGGCCAGGACTTCGGGCGCGATGCCGGTCAAATATTCCGCCCGATCCTCGATCACGGCAAGCTGGATGCCGAGTCCGATCTGCGGCGCGGCCAAGCCCACGCCGGGAGCGTCGCGCATGGTGTCGCGCATGTGCGCGATCAATTCCTGAATGGCGGGATGATGGATTTCTTCCGGCGTGAGCGCCCGCGCCGCTTGCCGCAAGACCGGCTCACCGGTTTGAACGATCTTGAGCCGCACGGGCGGGCTCGCTGGTTCCGGCACTGGACGCTTACTTATCCCAGGCGTGATGCTGCGGGCCGGCATCGCGATCTTCGACGCGGTCATACAGGTGATCGTCGCAGACCGTGCCCAGCGCCTGATTGTAAAGCGTGGTCAAACCCAAGCCCTCGCGCAGGTCGTCGTCGAATTCGTGCAGCGCCTTCAAATGCGGCGCCAGCGCGGGTACTTCCTTGCCCGACGGAGTCCGCAGAAACATCTGGTAGCCGCCGTGAATCAGCAGCGCGATCTCGCCGCCCACCAGCACGCCGGCCTTGCCGATGCCCATCTTGCCGCCGCCCAGATCCTCGATGACCGCCCCGCAGCCATCGCGCGTCACGCGGCAGCGCCCGGCGGATTCCATGGTGGCCGTGAACCGGAGTTCCTTCAAACCGGCGATGCGCTCCTCGAAGTTCTCGACCTTGGGCTTTTGATTGCGAAAGAACATAGAAACCTTATTATAGTCAGTCGCCGAGTTCGGCCTGAATCGCGGCCGCGATGCTGTTGGCGAAGTGCTCCACGCGCTTGAGATCGGGGCCTTCCACCATCACGCGCGCCAGCGGCTCGGTGCCGGAAAACCGCACCAGGATGCGGCCGGCATCGCCAAACTCGGCTTCGGCGGTGCGGATTTCGCGATTCGCCTGGTCCAGTTCTTCGAGCGGGCGCTTGTTCTTCACGCGCACGTTGACCAGGAGCTGCGGATAGATTTCGAGCTCGCGCGTCAGAGCGTCCAGATCCTGCCCGGACTCGCGCACCGCCTCGAAAACCCGCAGCGCCGTGAGCAGGCCGTCGCCGGTGGTGGCGTAATCCCGGAAGATGATGTGGCCGCTTTGTTCGCCGCCCAATGGCGCGTTGCGGCGCAGCATTTCCTGGAGCACATATTTGTCGCCGACGGGCGTGCGCACCAGTCCGATGCCGTGACGCCGCAGCGCCCGCTCCAGGCCCAGGTTCGACATGACGGTGGCGATCACCTCCGTGAGACGCCCGGCGGCGTGGAGCCGCAATGCCGTCACCAGCATCACCGCGTCGCCGTCGATGATCTTGCCGGAGTGCGAGACGAACAGCGCGCGGTCGGCATCGCCATCGAAAGCGACTCCAATATCGGCGCCGGTTGCGAGCACGCGCTCGCGCAGTCCTTCGAGATGCAGCGACCCGCAGTTCAGATTGATGTTGCGGCCATCGGGCGCACAGCCGATGCATTCGACCACCGCTCCCAGGCGCTCAAACAGCGCGGGCGCGAGAAAGCTGGCGGCGCCGTGTGCGGCATCGACGATGATTCGCATTCCGGCCAGGCCCGTGGGCAGCGTGGCCGCCAGATGTTCGATATATTCGCTGTCCAGACCTTCGTCTATTTCCAGATGCGCCGGCTCGGCGCGTACTCCGGATTCGAGAAACGCAAATATGTCGCGCTCGAGCACGTGTTCGTCCTCGTCCGGCAGCTTGAATCCGGAATGATCGATGATCTTGATGCCGTTGTCGCGATACGGATTGTGCGACGCCGATATCATGACGCCGGCCGCGAACGGCCCGGTTCGCGTGACGTGCGCGATGCCGGGAGTGGTGATCAGTCCGGCGAATCGCGCCTTGACGCCGCGGCTGGCTAAACCGCCCGCGACATACCCGGCAATCGACGGACCGGACTCGCGCGTGTCCATGCCGATCACCACCTCGGGGTCCACAGTTGTTCCGCCGTGCGGCCGGATGGTCTCTCACCCAGTTCGCCAGCGCCACGCCCACGGCAAACGTCGTGGCCGCGTCGAGCGGGTACTCGCCCGCGACGCCGCGCATTCCATCAGTTCCAAAAAGTTGTCTCACGTTGGGGTTATTTTCCTGTCCGTTCGATGGTCAGGTGTACGGTGACTTGCGGGGGCGATTCAAAATGCACTTGCGGGTCGTCGACGAAAGCATCTACTCGCTGGTCGCCGGATTGCGTCAGGCTGTGCAGATCGATGGGGTCGGTTTGAACTTGGGTTACGGACGTGACGCGTGTCTCCGACCCGGCGATGCTCAGTCGTTCCGGAGAAACGCTTTGCCCCGTCAGTTGATAGCCGGCCGGCAGTGCGCCGGAGAATCGGACCTCCACCGGCACTATCCTTCTCCGCAAGCCGCGCCAGGTGCAGCCGCAACTGCGACGGCACGGCGCGCAGGAACGTTACGCCAGGCGGCAGGTTGAGGTTGGATTCCGAGATCGTGAACGTGCGATCCTCGGTGCCTCCGACGTTTGCCAGATCGAACCGGACCACGGTCTCGGCGAGGCTCGAAACCGTCAGCCGTCCAGCGGGTCCGCGCAATTCGAGATGTACCGTTTCAGGTGAATTGCCGGTCACCATCCAGCCATTGGCCAGATTGCTGTACACGATCGGCGCGGTGTGAGTGGTCACCACCAATGGGCGCCGAAGAGAACGCCAGCCATAACAGGACAGCCAGCAGCAGCGAGCCCAGTTTCCAGCCGAGATTCTTTGCGATTCCCATGAGATCTAAGGCTCCGCCTGTTTCCAGCGCGGTTCGCTCGCCCCTACCGCCGCTCCGGTCTTCCCGGTGGTATGGCGAGTGAGACGTTCCTGCAGGCGCTCCATCGAAATGTCGGGCTCCAGGTCGCCGCGGGAGGCGACGGCGATCTGCCCGGTCTCTTCAGAAACCACAATCGCGAGGGCGTCGCTTTCCTCGGTGACACCGATGGCGGCGCGATGGCGCGTACCCAGGCGCCGCAGCATCACCGGGTTGGTGGTCAACGGCAGGAAGCAGGCCGCCGCCGCGACGCGGTCGCCTTGGATAATCGCCGCCCCATCGTGCAGCGCGCCGCCGCGCTCGAAGATGGAGCACAGCAGATCGCGCGACACCACGGCGTCAAGCGCAACTCCGCTCTCGACGAACGTGCGCAGCCCAATGTCGCGCTCGATCACGATCAGCGCGCCGGTCCTGCTATCGATCAGGGCTTGCACCGCCAGCATGATTTCGTCGGCGATCTCGCGGCGTTCCAGTTGGCCCTCCAGGCCGAGCCAGCGGAAGCGGCCAATGCGCGAGAGCAGGCGCCGGATCTCGGACTGAAACATCACGATGAGCGCGAACGCGGTATACGGCGCGAGCCCCGCGAGCACCGAGCGCAGCAAGTCCAGGTGGGCCCAAACCGCGACCAGATACATCACCAGCAGCACGCCGATCCCGGTCAAGATAGGGGCGGCACGGCGGCCGCGGACGATCATGATGAATTGATAGATCAATACCGCCACCACCAGGATGTCGATCACCGACAACACCGTGAGCTTCGAAATAATCGGAAGCAAAAATGGCTGCATGATCTACGAGGAGGCCGGCCTAAGCCGGATTAAGACATCCCAGGCGCACGGCCACCTATAAGTAGTGTATTAGGAGATCAAGCCGAGCGGCAATCTAATCAGTAAGTTATGCGAAATACATTCCACTGGTTCCGATAGAACCAATCTGAAAGGTGCCTCCTGGTCCGCTCTGGTCCATTTTCTAGGTCGGCTCGCATCATCGCGCGTCCCACGATCCGCCGCCCCGACATCCCGCGCGGTGCGCGGCTTCGCGCGTACCAGGTACCTTTTGGGGCGAAACAGATCGCCTGGTTTGGCCTCTTATAACATCATGGCGGAAACATCCACAGGGACGCCAAAGTGCCGGGTGCATCAGGTCCTTCACGGTCGCCTGCGGGCCGACACAAAGGTATATGCAGACGTTACACGGCGTCTGGAGTCGTGCAAACAGGAGGACTACGAACAAACCTATCAGGCCGCAACATCCGCTCGACTCGCCTTCCTGAGAGCGCGGGAGGCCTTGAAGGTGCATATCGCCATGCATAAATGTGAGCGATGACACTTGATTCGCGCGCCTTTATATATTCTTGATCTGCCAAACGGTGCGATAGTACCGTCTGCGCATCGATAGAGCTGCTTCTTCGCGTCCTGCATTCGAGCATCGTCTACAGTCCCGGCGGTAGTTGACACTCACTCTTGACAGATATATTTTGGGTGTACCCGAGGATTACGTAATGGCCGAGTGCGTCTATTGTAGAGTGGAAACTCAGCTTTACGATAGCGGTGTGCCGATCTGCGTCAAATGCTCTGATGCGCGGACGAAACGCAAACCACCAACCAGGGACAATTCGTTCCTCAGTATCCTACATCGGGATCTCGCTTTAGCTACCGAACGAGCCAGCGCGGCGACGGCGACCTTCGATGCTGTTACCAGTGAGATCCCTAGCGGGTTCCCCCATCCCGACGGAACGCAGCGAATCCACAACGCCTCGCGTGAGATGTCCCAAGCTCGTGTCGGACTGATGATTGCGCACAACCGGCTCAATGACTACCTTGCGCGCGGAATTGTACCGGACGACCTAAAGCAGCGCAGCGGATCGTAGCCGGACCCCCGCGCGGTGCGCGGCCGATCACGTCACTGAGCTTTGGGTCCCTGAATCCGACGGGGGCTTTTTGTCAGGCCTTTGGATGAACAGCGGCTTATCAGGGTAGTGTTCTCGTTCGCACTTTAGGCAGATCGGGACACCGTTGTAACACAACTCAGTCTCCGTTTTGCAATAAAAACACTTGGCCATAAAATCACCTCGCAGGTGTAGCCGACTGAGAAAGTGCACTCCGTTTGCCATACGCGCCAAGTCATTGAAGAGTCGCGGCAAGCGGATAAATTTTACAATGCGCCGGTAAGAAGGCTCAGGTAAGGAAGAAGCATCGGAGCAGACGGCGCAGATGTTAACTTGTTCGTAAAAGACACGCGGTAAAATAAAGTCCTGTGCGCGGATCTGCTACTGACCGCCGCTGCCCTCGCTGCCAATCGAGGATGGTGCATTCTAGAGCGCGTGGTGCGCGTGAAGAACTAGCCTTCATGTTGGGTAGTGATGTCCTACGCTGCTCGTCATGCAATCGTCGTTTCCTATGGTTTTTTCGGTTCGGTATTCCCGCACCGGCTCATAGCGGCCCCTCCCACACCGGCGACGGTTTTATGGTTGTATGGTTTGCAATCTTTGCCGGACTCCTGTTCTGCGTGACATTGGCATTCTTCACTCTCCGCCGATTTCATCGATGGCCGTTCTAGATCTTAATTTCTTCAACCGTACCGCACTCAGCGTTCTTCAGCCTTCTCCGATCTACCGGGATCATCTTCTTCTTCGAGATTCAAGCGAATCGCCGGTTCCTGTTTGCGTGATCTTCGACCCTGGAGCAACATGAGCGCCCGAAGCACGCCGAGCGCTATGAAACATGCTCCGAGCCCGGCCTGTCCGCGAAGGATAGCGACGACGCCGAGGCATAGGGCGCCAACTGCCACGAGCGTAACAAGAATGTTCCGGCGCATTGAAGTACCTCAGGAGCTCTTAATCTCGGTCCACAATCGATCGCGTAATTTTTGGGACGCCGCCGGCTGGGCCTGAAACCATTCTCCACGCGCCAGCACTTCGGGCAGCCGGATACAGCACCGGATCCTGGCGGACCAGCGGCGGCAGATAGCGCAGCGCATCTTGATTCGCGCTAGCGGTATGCGTCGACATCACGATTCCCGCAGCCACTTGCGGACGCAGCAGGTAATTGATCCAGCGATGCGCGGCTTCGACGCGCCGGCTCTCGCGCAGGATCGCGACGTTATCGGCGAATCGCGGAAAGCCTTCGCCGGGAAACGCAAACGCCAGCTTGCCGGGAGCGGCGGCGATGGCTTGCGCGGCGGTGACGGCCCAGGCTTGCGCGGCGAGAACGTCGCCGGCGACGGCCTGATCCCGCACTTCGGCGTTGAGGTAGGCGCGCAGCAGCGGCTTCTGCGCGAGTGCTTCCTGTCGCGCGGCCAGCAATTCGGCGGGATTCGCGGAGTTGATCGAATAGCGCAGCTTCTTCAGACACGCGCCCAAGACTTCGGGTTCGTCGTCGAGCATGGTGAGGCGTCCCCGCAACCGCGCGTCCCACAGATCCGCCCACGAGGCGGGCGCCGGCTGCAGGCTGCTTTGATACAGGATTCCGGTGACGCCATGCATGTAAGGGATGCCCCAGCGCAGCTCCGGGTCCCACGGCGGACGCTGGAACTCCGGCGACAGAGCGCTCAGGTTGGGGAGCAGCGCGTGGTCCAGCGGAGCGAGCAATTTGAGAGCCCGCATCGGCTCGATAAAATCGTCCGAGGGAAACACCACGTCCCAGCCCGAATTGCCGCTCATCACCTGCGCCAGCATTTCCTGATTGCTTTCGTAGGTGCCGTAATGAATGCGCACGCCGAATTCGCGCTCGAATTGCGGGACGGTTTCGGGCGCGATGTAGTCCGACCAGTTGTAGACGTTGAGGCGCGGCCCGCGGCTGCAAGCGGCAGCAAAACTTCCCAGTAGCAGCGTCCGCCGCTTCATGCGCGTTGCTTTATGCACGACGCAACCTTTCCGAAAGCAGCACCAGCGTGCCCAGCAGCACCACGATGGTCGTCGAAACCGCGTTGAGCACCGGGCTCACGCCGCGGCGCGCCATCGCATAGATCACCATCGGCAAGGTTTGCGAATCGACGCCGGCCACCAGACTGGTGATCACGTAGTCGTCAATCGAAATCGTGAACGCGAGCATCGCGGCGGCGGCGATGGCGGGCGCGAGATACGGCAAGCGTCACGCGCCGGAAGGCCGCGAACTCGGTCGCGCCCAGATCCTGCGCCGCTTCTTCGAGCGCCGGGTCGAATCCGCGCAGCCGCGCCAGCACCACCACCACCACATAGGCGATCGAGAACGACACATGCGCCAGGATCACCGTGTGCATTCCCAGACGAAAGATCGAGGTAGCGGAACGCCCACTGAAACAGCGCCAGCAGCGAAACGCCGGTGACGATCTCCGGCGTGACCAGCGACAAGATAAAGCCCGCCGGCCAGCCAGCTCGACGCGCGCTTCCACAGTGCATAGGCCGCCAGCGTTCCGATTACGGTCGACGAGCGCCGTGGACGCGATGGCGATCACCAGGCTATTCCCGGCCGATTCCAAAAGATCGCGATCGGCGAACATCGCTCCATACCAGTGCAGCGAAAATCCCTGCCAGGCAGTGAAGCGCGATGCATTGACGCTGAAGATCGCCAGGATCAACAACGGCAGATGCAGAAACGCATAGATGGCGATGGCGTAAACGCGCCAGCCCGCGTTTCATAGAAGTTCCTCGCCCCGCCGCCGCACGGCGAACATCAGCAGCGACCGCGACGATCATCAACACGATCGAGACGGCCGCGCCGAAGGGCCAGTCGCGCGCAGTCGTGAACTGGTTCTGCACCAGGTTGCCGATGAGGATGGTCTTGCTGCCGCCCAGCAGATCCGACGTGATGTAGGTGCCCAGGCAGGGCACAAACACCAGGATCGCGGCCGCGCCAATGCCCGGAGCGCACAGCGGCAGCGTGACGCGGGTCAACACGGCGATGGGCCGCGCGCCCAGATCCGCCGCGGCTTCGAGCAGACTCTTGATCGAGACGTTCGAGGGTGGCGTAAATCGGCAGCACGGCGAACGGCAGAAAGCCGTAGACCAATCCCAGCAGCACCGCTCCATTGTTATAGAGCAGCGGAAGCGGCTGCGCGGATCAGTCCCAGCGACTGAAGCACGGTGTTGATCAAACCGGTATCGCGCAGCAGGAACATCCAGGCGTAAAGGCGGATCAGAAAGCTGGTCCAGAACGGCAGGATCACCAGACTCAAATACAAATTCTTGCGCGCTCCGGATTGCGCGATGAACAGAGCCAGCGGGAACCCCAGCAGGATGCACAGCGCCGTGGCCGCGCCGCCAGCGCGAACGACCGCACAAAGATTCCGCCATACAGCGGATCGATCAAGCGACTATAGTTTTCAAGAGTCCACGGCAGTTCGACTCCGCCGTATGCGCCGCGGCTCAGAACGCTATAGACGCAGATGATGGCCACCGGCACCGCGATCGTCACCAGCATCAGGACCGCTGGCGGGCGTCAGGAAGATGCTGCGCAGGCGCGTCATGCGGGAAACCGCAATTCGTCGGCTGGGTCCCAGGAAACCTGTACGCGTCTCTCCGGTCGCAGAACGCGACGGCCGCCGCAGTTTGCGCCGTGATGACTTCCCCGCCCTCCAACTGAATCGTAAGATGCCGGTGCGGGCCGAGAAACGTGGTGTGCGCGATGCGGCCCGCGGCGTCGCATTCGAGCCAGCCATCGCGCGACACGCGCACGCATTCCGGACGAATCCCGACACCATCCACCCAATTCATTTCGCCCAGGAAAGACGCCACGAAACGCGTCCGCGGTTTCTGGTAGAGTTCCTGCGGCGTGCCCGTCTGTTCGATTTCACCGCCGCGCATAACGGCGATGCGATCCGACAACGCCAGCGCCTCTTCCTGGTCATGCGTGACGAACAGAAACGTGACGCCGGTTTGCCGCTGCAAGGCCTTCAGTTCGGCGCGCACCTGTTTGCGGAGCTGCGGATCGAGCGCGGAAAGCGGTTCATCCAGCAGCAGAACGTCCGGCGCCAATACCAGTGCCCGCGCCAGAGCCACGCGCTGGCGCTCTCCGCCGGAAAGCTCGGAGGGCTTGCGCGATTGCTTGTCCGACATCTGCACCTGCTCCAGCACTTGGCGGACGCGCCGCCCCGCGTCCGCAACCGGGGCATGCCGCAATCCAAATTCGACGTTGCCCAAGACCGTCAGATGCGGAAACAGAGCATAGCTCTGGAAAACAGTATTGACATTGCGCCGGAAGGGCGGAAGCGCGTCGATGCGCGAGCCGTTCAGCCAGATCTCGCCCGCGGTGGGCGTTTCGAAACCGGCGATCAAGCGAAGAGTGGTCGTCTTGCCGCAGCCCGACGGACCCAGCAGCGAGAAAAAAGATCCGCGATCGATCGCGAGCGAAACATCGTGAACCGCGCGGTGCGTCGCGAATTGCTTCGACAGGCCGCGGAGCTCCAGGATGTCTTCCATGCCGACGAAGGTTCTTCGTCACATGATAAATGAAATCGAGCGGCCGTCTGAGTCTCAGGCGCGCCCAGTTGCGGCGCAGCTAGCAGCCGCGATACTCAATTTCTGGCGCAGCGTTTGGCGAGCCCGCAACAAGCGCACGCGGATTCCGGTGGAACTGATGCCCGCGGTCCGCGAAAGTTCCTCGGCGGTGTAGCCTTGCAGAGTCCGCTCCAGCAGGGCGCGGTCGCGCTGCGAACAGGCCTCCAGCATTCTGCGCAGATCGATGGAACTGGTATCGAAAGCGTAGGACGGCTCCTGAATGTGTTCGAGCGGCACCGGCGCCGCCGAGCGAAAGCGCGCGCGGTACAGATTTCGGGCGATGGAATTCACCCAATAGCTCACCAGACCGGGGTCGCGCAGTTGCTCGCGATATTCCCAGCCGCGAGCCCAAGCGGCTTGGGCGATCTCCTCGGCTTCTTCGAGCGCCGCGCCGCGCGAGATCAGAAAACGGCGGGTGGCGCCAAATCCATTTTGAAAGGCTTCAGCGTAAGCGGGTGCTTGCATCGCACTTAGCGCTGCAATTCGCGTGCCAGCGCTTAGCCCTGCGATTTCAGCAGGTTCCGAACTGCAACGCTGCAGCTGTAAGTGGTAAAACTTACCGGAGCCTAAGAGTCCTGGTCTGTTCTACCGATGACTTAGCGTGGCAACTCTCACCGCACGAGCCTTTTGGATCTGCCCTCTATGGATTGGACTCGGGCTTGGCTGCCGCGTCGCTGGCGATGGGCGAATCCTACCCTCGCGCGTGGAACTACATCGCGCCGGATTCGAGCGCGATCGTCGGTATCGAATGGCAGCACCTGCGCGAATCGTTTCTGGCCGACGCTCTGGGCGAGGAACTCTCCGGCAGCGGCCGGCTGGGCTTTCCGGATCTCGCTTGCCTGCGCGATGCCAGGGAGATTCTGCTCGCGGGGCCGGACTTGTTAGGAGTCGCCAGCGGATCGTTTCCGGCCGCCACGGTAGCGGCGCAAGCCACCGAGTTTAGGCATGAGACCGGTCGACTATGACGGCGTGCGGCTGTGGATCGCTCCGGGAACGCGCCGGCGCAGCGTGGCCCAGGTGAGCGACACGCTACTCCTGATTGGCTTTAGGGATACGCTCGAAGCCGCGATTGATCGAAGTTTATTGACCGCCGAACGTCAGTTGTCACCACTTGCTGGCGCGGGGAGCGCACCTGGCGGCAACTTACGACCTGTGGATTACCGCGACGGCCCTGCCCGATCCTCTGGTGAGCGTGTTTATCCCGGTGGAGCTCGAAAGCGGCGATTTCGACGGCGGCGTGAGCGTCCGCCGCGGTCTGATGCTGGACGCGCGCTACGACATGGCGACGCCCGAAGACGCCGAGCTCAGCGCCGACTACTTTCGAGCAGGCAGTTCCCGGCTTTCACGCGCTGCTGCACGGCATGAATGTGATCGAGGATGGAAATTCCGTGCGGCTGAAACTTCAGGTGGCTCCGCAGGAACTAGCCGAACACTTGCGTCCGCCGGAGCCTGAACCCGCGAAGCCAGTGGCGGTTGCACCGAAGGAGCCCGCGAAACCCCAATCCGTACGCATCGTAGGTCTCGACGACGGGCCGCGCGAATTTCCGCTGCCGGATCACTGAGCCGCCACCTCCTCTAGTATTCCCAGCGCCACAAACTGGCGCCGACCGTGAAACCCGCGCCCACCGCGGCGAAGAGCACGATGTCGCCCTTTGGTCAACAGTCCGCTCTCGACGGCATCGCGAGCCGCCAGCGGAATCGTGGCGCCGGTAGTGTTTCCGAAGCGGCCGATGTTGATGATCACCTGATCCTCGGACATCCCCAGCCGCTCCGCCGTGGCCATAATGATGCGGCGGTTGGCCTGGTGCGCCACCAGAACCTTAACGTCTTTGGCCGTCAGGCCGTGACGGTCGAGCAGGGTCTCGCAGATTTCGTACATCTTGCGGACCGCGAACTTGAAGACCTGCTGGCCCTCCTGCTTGACGTAATGCTGGCGCTTTGCGACGCTCTCCGCGCTGGCCGGCATGCGGCTGCCGCCCGCCGGCATTTTCAGAAAATCGCCACCCGAGCCGTCCACTTCATTCAGGAATCCGATGAAGCCTTCGCCCGGCTCCGCCGCTTCGACGATCATCGCGCCCGCCGCGTCGCCGAACAGAATGCAGGTGCTGCGATCGGTATAGTCGATGATGCGCGACATGGTGTCGGCCCCGATCACCATCACTTTTTTGTGCGCGCCCGCCATCACCAGGTTCGCCGCCGTCGTCAGGCCATAGAGGAAACCGGAACAGGCAGCCACCAGATCGAAGCCCCACGCTCCCTTGGCGCCAATGCGGTCCTGCACCAGGCAGGCGGTGGAGGGAAACATCATGTCGGGAGTGACCGTGCACACGATGATGGCCTCGATTTCGGTGGCGTCGATGCCGCGCTGGAGCAGGACGCAGCGCGCCGCTTCCACCGCCATATCGGAAGTGGCCACGTCGGGAGCCGCAATGTGGCGCTCACTGATGCCGGTGCGTTCCAGAATCCACTGGTCGGTGGTGTCGACCATTTTTTCCAAATCTTGATTGGTCAGCACCCCCGGCGGCACATAGCAACCGAGGGCGCTGATTTTAGCTCCAGGCAAATACGCTCTCCTTGCGAGTGGAATGAAGTCCGTGAACCGCGGCCAACCGTTCCGGCCTGAGTCACGCTGAGGCCCGCTGCGCAGTTCTTGTGAACTACGCGCAGCGGTCGTACGCAAAGTTCCGCGCAGTGAACCTACTTAAGCTATGTTACATTCGGGAGGAAATGCAAGTCGAGGGCGCTGCCATTCTGACCGCACAGCCAGAGACCGGCGGCCGCCGTCGAAACGCTGGAACAAATCTATCAGCGAGTATTCCGGCAACTACGGCCGCGCACCCCGCTGCCGGACGTGCAGGTGCAATTCCAGCGCTACGCCAACGCGAATGCACAAGTCCGCTGGGAATCGGGCACGCTGCGCCTCCGCCTGGCCGACACCCTCGAAGGAGCGCCCGCCAGCGTCATGGAGGCGCTGGCGGAAATTCTGCTCGCCAAGCTTTTCCGGCGCCCGGTGCCGCCCGAGAGCAACCTGCGCTATCGCCGCTATCTCAACCGCCGCGACATACGGCGCAGTCTGGATGTGGTGCGCCAGATCCGCGGCCGCAAACGCGTCGAAGGGCCGCAAGGCGTCCGCTACGATCTGTATGAAATTTTCGAAGAGCTGAACTTCCGCTACTTCCACGGACTGATGGCGCGGCCCATTCTCGGATGGAGCCCGTATGCTTCGCGCACTCTTTTGGGACACTACGACCCGTCGCACAACGCCATCGTGCTGAGCCGGATTCTGGATCGGATCGATACGCCCAGACTAGCGGTGGAATACGTCCTATTTCACGAGATGCTGCACTTGCGCTATCCCGCCGAGCACACTGGCGCGCGCAGATGTGTCCACACGCGAGATTTCAAGCTCGCCGAGCGGGAATTTGAACGGCTCGCGGAAGCAAAACTGCTCTTGCGGGCTCTCTGAACCGGCGTTTTCGCTGCGCAAACCAGCGCTTATACGGCGTGCGGCGCGGTGCGCTGCGCTAAATCCACGCGCATCGCCTCGATGAGCTCGATCAGCGGCGCGATGTCCACGCGTCCGATGCCCGATCCACTGCAGCGCCAAGCGGAACTCCAAGGCGGTGGTGGCCATCATGAAGCGTGAACTGCTGCTTCATCAGTACTTCCACCAAGGCCGCCGAATCCGCTCCCGATCCCGCCACCAGTTCCCTCGCGTGGGCATGCAGCCTGCGGAAATCCGCCTTTAGCTCGGCGAGATATAACCGGAAGATCCGGCGGCGTTCGCGTTTCCAGCGGACGCCCATTTCCGCTCGATAACCTGGTTGGGACTTCAGAAAAACCAGGTCGTCCTCAGCCATGAGGCGTCCCATTGGCTGGTAACGATCCAAAGAAAAACCGTCGGTTTCATCGCTATCCAGCGTCGCGGCACTCGGCCGCCGGCGCAGTAGCATCCGGGTCAGCACCCAGAGCAATCCGGTTAGCGAGCCGACCGTAACAACCCAAGCCAGCACCAGAGTCATGCTCATCTTAAATGTTTCGGCAATACCCCGATAGAATACCGTCTATTTTAGGGGAATGCAATGAATACACCTGGCGGTTAATGTCTTACAAATCGCGCCAGCGCTGCATTAATGGTATCGAGCTGGTGGCTAAGCCGTTGCATCGTTTCGGGGTTCCGCCGGTAGCCCGGAGTAGCAGTTACCAACTCCCCTTCCGGCTGTAATCCGATAATCCAAATCACCAGACATGTCAACGTAAGCGCAAGAAGAACCGTACTCACCAGACGGGTGTCGCTGGGCGGAAGAAGATTGGACAAAAGAAGCCCGAAAGAACGGGAGGCCGAAAATAGCACAAAGCCGGATATGTACACCACTATGTTGCGCCGCACTCTTATCGGAAACCATAGCAACAGGGCGCTGACAATCAGCAGGAATAGAAGGACTAAGAAATTGATGCTGCGTTCAAAAGTCGCGAAGCGATGAATGGCCGGGTATTGCCCAGTGGGAATGGCAGCGTCGAGCGCGATGCCGGATAGCGCTAAAACTGCGGCGATGGCCATTACCGCGAGCACGCTGCGTCGCGCGAAGGAGGCTACGGCGGGGTGTTCCACCAGCGCCATTCGATACAGATCCTGCACCACGAACACGGCCATCAGGATATGGATGGTTTGTACCGCCCAGTATATGTACAAATACTGGAAGGTATACATGGGAACGAATAGCGCCGCCGTGCTTCCCAGCGCCTGCACCGTCCAGTAGTAGAACAATGGAGTATAGGTTCGATACAGCTTTGCGTGAACCAGCCGCCAAAGCAGCACGACTTCCGCAGCGAGGTTGAGGTAGAAAAGCGCCCGCTCCGTCCCCGACATGACAATCGTTTGAGTCTAGCACGCGATCGGCTGACCCGAAGTCAGCCCACGAAAACCGGATGCCTCGCGCACGCATACGGCAAGACTCACGCGGGATCTAGGCGACGCGACGCCCAGACCGCGTGAGTCCGCAAGCTTCAAGAAGCTATTTCAAAATGACGCTATTGCAAAACAATGTTTCCGCCGCCGCCCGGAGGGCCGGGAAGAGGAAGCTGGGCGGCCGAAGTCAGCGCAGCCAGGGAAAATGCCAACGTCAATACCATCGCGATTTTCTTAAACATGTAAAACCTCCAAGAATGTGGGTAGAGCGGAGCGTCTCTACTTGCACGAGCCTACGGGTGTTACGGGGCTTTCTGAGGGGTCTTGCAGATGTTTTCGGAATTCAGAACGACAGCTTTCCGAAGTCAGCCGAAATGCTAGTCCTGGCGTACAATGGATGGCACCGGTACTTCGGATGCCACGCTTTAGACCAAAAGGTATGCTTGAGCGAAATGCGCTCGCGGACCTATGGAAGCACACCCTTTCGCAGATCCCCAGTATCTACGGAAGGCTGGTCTATCTGGCCTCTCTGCGGGACGCGAACTCCGGCATTTACCGCCATCACGGTCTAAGCGCTGCTTTCGGACGCGAGGAGAGCGTGGGTGCTTTGCGGAAAAGCCATGAGGATACCTTTCGGGAATGGCTCCGCTTGGCGATGTCCGCCAAGAGCGCGGATCTGATCACCCACTTCCAGAATCTCGAGGAAAATCCGCGGCAGGTGGTCACCTATCTGGCTCGCGCTACTCCGTACTTGAGCCAGGTGCCGGACGCCGCCAGTCCCGCGCAGCGCCGCCAATTTAAGATGGAGATGGAAATTCTGCTGGAGCTGATCAAGAACGATTCCGGCGGCGAGCGGTTTCCAGGTTCAGCGCGACCCGCGTGACCTGGCCGATCACTTCAATTTCACTGGGATAAGCGTAGGATTCCGCGTCGCGATTGGACGCCGGATGCGGTTGCACGATCAGCGTCCCCTCGCGCAGCGAGCACCATCCGCAGGCGTATCCTTCGCGGTGCTCCAGAAAGTAAATAGGGCGCTCATACTCGTTCGACCACCCGGTAGCGGCGACGCGGCGCTTGGAATCGTCAATCACCACCAACGAACCGGGCGGAATGAGAGGGAACATGGACCAGTCTTCGGTTCCGATCATTCCATAGCGATAGTTCCGCAAATCCATGTTGGTTAATAATGTAAGCGGAACCGTTCCCCATTGCTGGATCAAGCGGCTCAAAAAAGCGGTGCGGGTAAGATCCAGCCCGGGATCGAGCGCGATGGGAACCTGAACGTTCACCTTCTTCCGGACGAAATCCAATGAGGTGCGTGCGTTCATGTTCGATAACTTGAGCGTCGGCCGGGATCATGCCCAGAGAAATACCGTACCAGCCGAGGACGTCCGTAAGATCCAGCCGATAGATGGCGCACAGCGAATAGAGGCGGTAAATAGAGGGGATTGTGCCTTTGTTTTCAATGTCGGCGAGGCGGCTCAGGGCCACGATGAACTCGTCGTTACCGCGTCGTTGGGCGATCTCGGTGCTGGCTTCCTCCACCTCCCGGAAGCGCAGATTCAACCGTTCTCGGCGCGCTTGAGTTTCTGCCCTGGTTCCTCCATCATAGGTGGTTGAGTATCATTAGTCAGACTGATAGCACAGCCGCAAATTAACCCAGCTGACCCGTGAGAAATATGCCTGGATATATGACTATAGGTTCGGCTAGGATTATAGCGTTCAACAAGGGACATGAGCAAGGAGTCTGTTCGGAATTCAGAACGGAATTTTCCACAAGCGGGTGATTTGCAAGAATTTCTCATGAAAAACGCTGCGGACAGCAACGCATAACCGTGGAAAGTCATTTGCGCGTTATCGTTGGAGTCACCGGAGCCAGTGGTTCCATCTACGGCTGGCGCCTGCTGGAGAAGTTGCGCGCGCAAGCAAGGCGTGGAGACTCACCTGGTGCTATCGCGATCCGGCGAGCGCACCGCGTTCCTGGAGATGGGGAAAGCCGCTGCCGATTTCAAGGCGCTGGCGCATTTCCACTACGCGGTCGAAGACATCGGCTGCCGCCTGGCGAGCGGATCGGTTGCCATCGACGCCATGGTGGTAGCGCCGTGTTCGATCCACACCATGTCGGCGATCGCCCACGGCATCAGCTCCAACCTGATCGTCCGCGCGGCGGATGTCACGCTGAAGGAGCGCCGCCGGCTGGTGCTGATGGTTCGCGAATCGCCCCTGCACTTGGGCCACTTGCGTTCCATGGCCGCGCTGGCCGAAATGGGCGCGATACTGGCGCCTCCCATGCCGGCTTTTTATCTTCAGCCGCAAACGGTGGCCGACATCGTGGAACACAGCGTGGATCGCGTAATGGCTCTGGCGGGAACGCCGGCGCAGGGTGCGCGCGAGTGGGAAGGAAAGCGATGGAAAGCGGCAGCAAAGCCCGACGCCGGAGCGTAGCACGCGCCAAAGCGCGGCAAGGCAAAGCCCACCAAGCCCATGAGGATCGCGTTCCAGGGCGAGCTAGGCGCATTCAGCCAGCAGGCCATTCTCCAGTTGTTGGGCCCGAAGGCCGAGCCCATCGCGCACCAGCGCTTCGACGAAGCCTTTGCCGCGGTTGACTCCGGCAAAGTCGACGCCGCCGTGATTCCGCTGGAGAACACGCTGGCCGGGTCGGTGCATGAAAATTACGATCTGCTGCTGAAATATTCGCTGGAAATAACCGCGGAAACCAGCGTGCGCGTGATCCACAATCTGATCGCTCCGCCCGGCGTTTCCTTGCGCGCACTCCGCACAGTGTACTCGCACCCGGTGGCGCTCAACCAATGTCTCGACTTTTTCGCCAGCCATCCGCGCATCGAGCGAACGCCGTTTTACGACACCGCGGGCAGCGTAAAGATGATCATGGAACAGCGGCCTACCGATGCCGGGGCCATCGCCTCCGAACTGGCGGCCCATATCTATGGCGCCCACATTCTGAAGCGCGGCATCGAAGACGACCGCCAGAATTTTACCCGCTTCTTCCTGCTGGAACCCGCCGGCGCGAAGCCGCGCACCGTGCGCGGCGCGTCGAAACATCCCTGGAAAACTTCGCTGGTATTTTCCACGCGCAACATCCCCGGGGCGTTGTTTCGCTCCATAGGCACCCTGGCCTTGCGGGATGTCAATCTGGTGAAAATCGAGTCGCGCCCCCTGCGCGGCAAGCCCTGGGAGTATTTGTTCTATCTGGATTTGTGGGGCCATCGCGACGACAAGGCGGTGCGCAACGCGCTGGGCCACTTGAGTGAGCTGGCGGATTTTCTGCGGGTCCTGGGAAGTTACCGCGCCGCGTAAGTTTCCAGTAACCTTTTGCACTCTGATGTAATCCAATCAGGTACCGACATGCCTGTAGTGTTTCTGTTTCTCCTTCTAGCGGGCTCTCCCGCCGAACCCCGAATTGCAAAAGGCCCGTGACGCGCAGAACCGGCCGAAGCTGGAGCAGATCGCCGCGCAGCTCTCCTCCGCGGCCGACCGGCAGCCTGGCGACGCGCGGGCGCAGTACCAAGCGGCCCTGGCGCAATCGACCTTGGCGGAAGTCGCCACCGAAATGCACGACAAGGCGCTGGCGCGCGGCGCTTCGGAAGCCGGAATGAAAGCGGCGGAGCGCGCCGTGGCTCTCAAGCCGGGCGAAGCCGAGTATCACCGCATCTGGGGAACTTTATGCGGCCAGGAAGCCGCCGCCCTGGGAGCGCTGGGAGCTCTGAAATATGGGCACTGCGCGTTGGATGAAGTGAATAAAGCCATGGCGCTCGATTCCCGCGAGCCCATGAACTATTTGAGCCGCGGCATCGGCAACTATTATTTGCCGGCGGCGTTCGGCGGCGGCGTGGAGCTGGCCATCAAGGATTTCGAGAAAGCCATTGCGCTCGATGCGAATTCCGCCGACGCTCATTTGTGGCTGGGGATCGCGCTGCGAAAACTGAATCGCAACGCGGACGCGCACAAAGAATTCGAGCTCGCCGTCAAACTGAATCCCGCTCGGCTGTGGGCCAAGCAGCAATTGGAAAAGACGCCCGCGCGCTAGCAGAGCTATTTCGCCGTCGAGACGGCGTAAGCATGCCGGGCAGAACCGGCTCCCTATACGGCGCACCACGCTCTGATTGCCATCGCGATCGACGGCCTTCACGCCGATCACCACGTCGTCGATCGACACATCCGGCAGAACGTAGCTGGTCACGTTGCCCACCCAAGTCTCGCGCTCCCACACCGGCGAAGTCGTCGAGCGCATCACCACCGCGTAGCCCGCGAGATCCGGCTCGGTGTTCGGGAGCCAGTGCAGCACCGCGTCATATCCCGACTCGCCTCGGGACAGCAGCGGAATGTGGCCGCCCTTGTTCGGTCCCGACGCATAAGTCCAGTTGAGCTCCGGCGGCGCCGGCGCGAGCGCCAGACTCGCCAGAGTCGCGGCGTTCATGCGCGCGACGCGTGTGGTGTACGCCACCGATGTGTTGGCGAAAGTATCCGTGATCGTGTGCTGATTCTTGTAATTCTCGCTGGCCGTGGTCAGCCGCACCGCTGGAAAGCCCTGATTCAGGAAGGGCGTGTGATCTCCTCCGCGCAGAAAACGGTCCTGCCGGAACACCATTTCGACCTGCATCGACGGCACGAATCGTTGCGCAACCTGCTGCATGTAGCGCCCCAGTTCGCGCGACGGAGAGTCTTCCGGACCGGCCGCGAAGAGCCGCAGAACGCTGTTTGCAGATCGCCCATTCCCGGAGACATCGCTGCCGATGATGTCGTTGTTCAGCACGGCTTCAATCTGCATGCCGGTGCGCTTCGCCATGGCGGCGTAAGCCTGGCTCCCGCTCAAGCCGATCTCTTCGGCGGCGAAGGCCACGAACACGATGGTTTTGTCGAACTGATACTGGCTCATGACGCGCGCCAGCTCCATCACCGCCGCCGTGCCGCTGCCGTCGTCCGTCACGCCGGGCGCAATCTGCTGAGCGGCCGTCGCTTCGATGTCGAGCGGCCCAAGATCTTCGTCGGGAGGGCGCACCTTGCGCAGTTGCCGGGCTTCCTTCTCGTCGATACCTTGCCGGACCGCCTCAGCGATGGCCTGCTCCTCGCCGGTGTATGGTTTCCGGATCAACGCGACCGAATCATAATGCGCGGTCACCAGCACGTAGCGATCCTTGTGAATGGTGCCCGGAAGCACGGCCACGATATTGGAAAGCTCGACATCCCGAATAATCTGGCCCTGGCGCGCGCCCTTCTTGACCGAGAAATCCTGATAGCTGACTTCGAGCCGCGGGCTGTAGCTCTGCAACTCATCGTGAATCCAGCGCTTGGCCGCGCCAATTCCGTGCAACGGATCGTCCTGCGCCGAGAGCACGTAGCGCGTCCCGAAACCTTCGAGCTTCTGCGAAATCGCCGCGATGCGTTGCTCCGAAATCGCATCCACGATCTGCTTCACGGTTGGGTTGAGCCGCGTTTCAGGCGATTGCGGGAGCGCCGCTGATGCCAATGCAAGGAATGCGAAAGGAATCGAAAACAATCTACTCATTGCGCCGCCCTACTTCTTGCCGCTGGCGCCCACGATCCCGTTGACGTAGTAGTTCACCACTTTGGCGTCGTTGCGCGCCATCTCGTAGTAGGCGGCCTTCAACAATTGATCCTTGCGATTGATCAGTTGCTCGCGAATGGTCTGCTGCACCTTGGGATCGGCAAGCTCGCGCTGCCCGGCCGGCTCGCGCGTGATCAGCTTCAGAATGCGATAGCCCTCGGCGGTATGCAGCGGAGCGGTGGTTTCCCCCGGACCGCAGCGCCATCAGAGTCCGGCGCAGATCGGCATTGGCTTTCTCCAGCGCCGATTCCGGAACGAATCCCAGATCCCCGCCGTTCTGCGACGAATTGGGATCTTCCGAATAATTCTGCGCCAGCATCGCGAAATCCTCGCCCTGGCGAAGGCGCGTGGCGATGCTCTGGATCTTCTTGCGCGCCTGCTCCTCATCCCGCGCCTTGTCGTTCTTCAGATTGCGCACGTTGGGATCGGGAGTTGGGCGTAACCAGAATCTGCGCCATATGAATCTGCGGCTCCGCCAGATTGAAGCTGCCTTTGTTGGCGGTGTAGAAATCGCTGATGTCTTTGTCGGTGATGGTGATCTGCGAAGTGATTTCCTTGTTGAACAGCTTCTGAACGCTGAGATCGCGCCGCAGTTGCGCCTTGAGTTCGTCCACCGTCATCTTGCGCGCGTCCAGTTGCTTCTGGAATTCTTCCTGCGTGTAGGGCGCCTTCAGCTCGTTGAACTTGGCGTCGACGTCGGCATCGACGGCCATCAGGCCCAGCTTCTCCGCCCGCTGCAGCATGATCTCGTTGTCGACCAGCGTTCGCAGCACTTCCAGCTTCTGGATCAGCGCCTGATCGCCGCTCGAAGGCTCGCCCGCCGCGCCGCCAAACTGCGCCTCAAACTGTTTGTCGAGCTCGGCGTAAGTGATGGCGCGCCCATTCACGGTCGCGGCCACATTGGCCGGAGCGGAACGGTCGCAACCCGCCAAGGCGGCGAACAGAACCAGAACTCCAGGGAGCGCGCGGGCTAGTCAGGCTCATACGGAGGGCGACTTTATTCTACCGCGCAGGGGCGGGCCTGGCGGCGGCTTCAGGTTGCGCTCGAAGAAGTCCAGCATGGTGGACTCCATCTGGCGACGCCTCCGCCCCCGAAACGCCGTGGGTCTTCTCCGTATAGAGCGACAATTCGAAGTGCTTGCCCGCAACCTCCAGCGCGCGGATCATCTGCGCCGTGTTTTGAAACAACACATTATCGTCTTCGAGATTATGCGCGATCATCAGCCGGCCCGTGAGATTGCGCGCATGCCGCGGCAGCGACGTCCGCGCATAGGCTTCGCCGTTATCTTCAGGCAACCCCATATAGCGCTCGGTGTAAATGGTGTCGTAGTTGAGCCAGTTGGTGACCGGCGCGCCGGCGAATCCCGCGTGGAACAAATCCGGAGCGTTCAACAGCAGATTCAAAGTCATGAAGCCGCCGTAGCTCCAGCCGGTAACGCCGATACGTTGCGGATCGATAAACCCGAGCGAGATCAAATATTCCACGCCCTCGCGCTGATCGGCCAGCTCCTGCGCGCCCAGGTTGCGATACACCGGAGTCTCAAACGCGTGCCCCCGGCCGGATGTACCGCGGTTGTCCATTTGCCAAACCACATAGCCCGCCTGCGCGAATACTTGATCCATGCCGAGACCCGGCCAAGCGTTGCGCACCGACTGCACGTGCGGCCCGCCGTAAACATCCACCAGCAGCGGATATTTCTTCGCGGGATCGAAGCCCGGCGGCTTGATCAGCCGCCCGTAAAAACTGGTGCCGTCCTTGCCCTTGAATTCGACAATCTCCGTGGGACGGATATCGAACTCATCCAGCGCCCTTCGGTCCGCCGGACGATACAGCGCGATGGCCTCGCCATTCGCGTTGCGCAGAGTCCCCTCCGGAGGCGAACTCAGATTCGAATAAACGTCCAGAAAGTAGCTTCCCGTCGGGAGCCATCCAGATTCGATGAGTCCCCGCGCCCGCCGTGATCGCGCCGCTTCTCCCCGCCGTCCAATTGCGACGCTGTACAACTGGCGCTCCAGCGGACTCGCTTCCGTCGAACGATAGTAGACACGCCCGGCCTTCTCATCCA
Source organism: Bryobacterales bacterium (assembly GCA_963731375.1). Classification (GTDB taxonomy): domain Bacteria; phylum Acidobacteriota; class Terriglobia; order Bryobacterales; family Bryobacteraceae; genus Palsa-187. Next base: position 244,314 of record CAVSUW010000007.1, on the reverse strand, counting down.
GACCCGCGAAGTCGGTCACCTGCCAGGCGCCCTTGGTCAACTGCTGCGGCGCCGCGCCGTCCAGCGAATACAGGTACAAGTGGCGGAACCCGTCGCGCTCACTGGTCCACAGAAACCGTTTGCCGTCTTTCAGAAAACCGGGTCGCCCGCGATGTTGACCCAGTAGTTATCCGATTCCCGATAAACCGTTCGCGATTTCCCCGACGCAACCTCATACACCAGAAAATCGAGCTGGTTCTGAATGCGATTCGTGCGCACGACATAAACGCTCGTCGAATCCGGGACCCAGCCCGCCCGCGCGATCAGGTATGTCTTGACGGTATCGCCGACATCCAGCCACTTGGTGGCACCGCCGCCCGCCGGAATCACGCCCAACCTAACGATCCGCATTCTTCTCCCCCGCCTGCGGATAACGCTGCGGCTCCAGCACCGCGCGCGATCCCTGCAAATCGGCGTGCGGATACAACGGTTCGCCGCTCACATTGAATTGCAGATACGCGATCGCGCTCGAATCGGGCGCCCACCAGTAGGCGGTTCCCAAATTCCAACTCCTCCGGATACACCCAATCCAGACCCCCATTGCGCAGCGTGTCGGAGCCATCGGAGGTGAGCCGCGTCTCCCGGCCATCCGCCACATTGAGCACATACAGATCCCAGTTGCGCCGGAAAGCGACCCGCTTACCATCCGGCGAAAACTTAGGATCGTGCTCCGCCGCGGGAGTCTTGACCAATTGCCGCCACTCGCCGTCCGGAATCGTAATCAGGAACAAGTCGCCGCCGCCGTCGTACAGCACTTCCCCGCCCTGCGGAGACCACTGCAGCGTGGCTTCATCGACGCGCCGGTTCTCCCACTCATACCGCTCCGGCGCCGGCGGACTCAGCGCCGCGTTGTCGAGCGCGGTCAAGATCCACGACATCGCGACGATTTCTTCGCCGCCACGTCGAACCACTTCAGTTCGCTCCCCTGTCGGTAAACGAAAGTCTTGCCGTCGGGAGCCCACACCGGATCGCCGGGCGTAGCGCGACGCCGCGGTATTCCGCCATGCCTGCAACGCGTCCAGCGTGATCGGCTTCTTCTGCGCGAACGCCAGCCTGCCAGGAGTAGGAGAACCGCCGTCTTTCGCATCGTATAGTTGTAATTCTACTCAAAATCATGAAACTCACCTTCTGGGGTGCCGACAAGACCGTCACCGGGTCGATGCATCATGTCGAGACCGGCGGCCGGCAGTATTTGCTCGACTGTGGTCTCTATCAAGGACGCCGCCAGGAAGCCTTCGCGCGCAACAGCCAGTTTCCGTTCCCCGCGTCGCGCGATCGACGCCGTCATTCTCTCGCACGCCCACATCGACCACAGCGGCAATTTGCCGGGCCTGGTCAAGCACGGATTTCAAGGCCCGATCTACGCCACGCCCGCCACCGTCGACCTGTGCCTGGCGATGCTCGCCGATTCCGCCTTCCTGCAAGAGAAAGACGCCGAGTTCGTAAACCGCCGCCGCGAACATCGCAAAGCGATCGGCCGCGACGACCGTCCGGTGGCTCCGCTCTACACGCAGGAAGACGCCAAGCGAACCTTCCAGCAGTTCCGCGGCGTCCCTCTCGGCGAAAGGAAGCAGATCGCCGACGGCCTCTTCTACACAACCTACGATGCCGGACACATCCTGGGTTCCACGTCCATGATTGTCGAAGCCGACGGCGTGCGCCTGGGCTTTTCGGGCGACGTGGGCCGGCCCGGGCTGCCCATCATCCGCGATCCGCAAAGCCTCGACCCCGTCGACTACCTGATCCTCGAAAGCACCTACGGCGACCGCCTCCACAAGCCGCTAGGCCACGCCGCCGACACGCTCGCGGATGTGGTCAGCCGCACAGCCGCGCGCGGCGGCAAGATCATCGTCCCCGCGTTCGCCGTAGGCCGCACCCAGCAACTGGTCCTGCTGCTGCATCAACTCATCGACGCCAAGCGGTTGCCCTCGATCCCCATGTTTGTCGACAGCCCGCTCGCCGTGAACGTCACCGAAGTCTTTCGCAAACATCCCGAGTGCTACGACGAAGAGGTCAGCCGTTACCTGACCGACGGCAACGATCCCTTCGGATTCCATCACCTCACCTACATTCGCGACGTCGCCGAATCCAAGAAGCTCAACGACCTGCGCGGCCCCTGCGTCATCATCTCCGCCTCCGGCATGTGCGAAGGCGGCCGCATTCTGCACCACCTGCGCAACAACATCGAGAACCCGCGCAACACCATCCTGATCACCGGCTTTCAAGCCGAATACACGCTGGGCCGGAAGATCGTGGAGAAGCAAGCCGAAGTGCCCATCTTCGGCGAACCCATGCGCCTGCGCGCCGAGGTCTGCTCGCTCAACGAACTCAGCGGCCACGCCGACCAGAAAGAACTGATCGAGTGGATGCGCCCCATCGCCAAAGGTCTGAAGAAGGTCTTCCTGGTCCACGGCGAACTGTCCCAAGGCGCCGCGCTGGCCCAGGTGATCCAGAAAACCTACGGAATCGAAACCGTACAAGCATCGCGCGGCGATAGCGTCGTGCTGCAGTAGTTCGCGTTGTGGCTTCGGAATTCCTCTAACGGAGTGACGTTCTGGAACCACTACGTCGTCCGCTTATCTCACATCTGGATGGAGCATTGCCCGCACGTTCCGGCTTCCCGAGGTAGCACGCTGACGTATTCGCGTACGTAGACCGTGACCGCGTCGATGATGTGACGATGCCATAATAAACGCGTCTTGGCCGCTGATCGCGAGACGAGTGCAAGGCAATTAGTAGTCAGATCGACAACCGCTGAGGCCAGGACGAATGCCAGATCTAGACGGCAGGTTCTCGCGAGTCGACTTAGTCTCCGCGGGCATGCTGAGCATATTACGAGTGCGCGATCAAGCGTCCGTGAGGTTGCGGCTCGAAGCGCGTCGATTTGCTCATGATAACGCTAGCACTTCGTTAGCTACTGCTACGCAGTCAGCGCCGTGCGGTAAAATAACAGCTTGACTCCCGTGCCTTTCCAGTCCAGCCGTCCCCGTGTGTGCGCGGTGAGCTATCTCAACACCGTTCCGCTGGTATGGGGGCTCCTCAAAGATCCCGCTCAAGCCGGCACCTTTGACCTGCGCTTCGCCGTCCCTTCGGTCTGCGCCGACCAGCTCGCCTCGGGCGAAGCCGACATCGGCATCGTGCCGGTGATCGAAATGGCGCGCCAGAAGCTGGCCTATTTCCGCGAAACCGGAATCGCCTCCTACGGCCCGGTGCGCAGCATCCTGCTGATCTCCAAAGTCCCGTTCGGCAAGATCCGCAAGCTGGCGACGGACTCCGGCTCGCGCACCTCGGTGATGCTCTCGCGCATCATCCTGGCCGAAAAGTATGGCGTCGAGCCGCAAGTGATCTCGCATCCGCCGGATCTCGCGGCGATGCTGGGCGCGGCCGACGCGGCGCTCTTAATCGGCGACGCCGCGCTGCGCGTCGATCCCGCCACGCTGCCGTTTGAAACGCTGGACCTCGGCGAAGCAGTGGACCAACCTCACCGGTCTCCCCATGGTGTTCGCCGTCTGGGCGGGCCGCGCCGAAGCGATCGTCGAGCCGTACGGCGCCGCGCTCGCGGCCTCCTGCCGCTACGGGCTTGCTCACATCGACGACATCGTGCGCGAAGAGACCACGCAACCGCGGTTTCCCGGAGCCCTTGGTCCGCGAATACCTAACGCGCCACATCCGTTTCGAATTCTCAGACGCGCACCAGACCGCCATCGAAACTTATCTCAAGCACGCCGCCGCGCTGGAGCGCACGGTCGTCTCTGGAGGCGTCTCCGCATGATGACCCGCACCGAAGCGATCGATCTCTTCAACAGCGACGACCTGGTGGGCCTCGGCATGGCCGCCGATCAGGTGCGCCGCAAGCTGCACCCGGAAGGCGTGGTCAGCTACATCATCGATCGCAACATCAACTACACCAATTTCTGCACCGAATATTGCAGCTTCTGCGCCTTTTACCGCCCGCCGGGCCATGAAGAAGGCTACGTGCACTCGCAGGAAGTGATCTTCGACAAGATCCGCGAGACCATCGGCCTCGGCGGCACCGGCATCCTCATGCAAGGCGGCCTGCACCCGGATCTGAAAATCGAGTGGTACGAAGACCTGCTGCGCGGCATCAAGCAGCGTTTCGAAATCTGGTGCCACTGCTTCTCGGCGCCGGAAATCGTCAATATCGCCGAAGTCAGCGGCCTGTCGCTGCGCGATACCCTGGCGCGCCTGCGCGACGCCGGTCTCGACTCCGTCCCCGGCGGCGGCGCGGAAATTCTGGACGACGACGTCCGCCGCCGCATCAGCCGCCTGAAGTGCACGACGCAAGAATGGGTGGACGTCCACCGCACCTGCCACGCGCTGGGAATCCGCACCACGGCCACCATGATGTTCGGCACCGGCGAGACCATCGAGCAGCGCATGAACCACTTCGACCTGGTGCGCCAGATTCAGGAAGACACCGGCGGCTTCACGGCCTTCATCCCCTGGGCCTACCAGCGCGAGAACACTTCGCTCGGCAACTTCGTCAAGCAGGAAGCCACGGCGGTGGAATATCTGAAGATGCTGGCGCTCTCGCGCCTCTACCTGGAAAACATCCTCAACATTCAGTCGTCCTGGGTCACCCCCGGTCTGAAGACCTGTCAGATCGGACTCCGCTTCGGCGGCAACGACGTCGGCAGCATCATGATCGAAGAGAACGTCGTCAGCGCCGCGGGCGCCCATCATCGCGCGTCCGAAGAAGAGCTGCGCCGCCTGATCCGCGACGCCGGCTTCATCCCCAAGCAGCGCGACACGCTGTATCGCACGTATTATCTGAACTAACATTGTCTAAACTAATAGGACGGCCATGAAACCAATGTCCGTCCGAAGGACGTCTAAACCGATTATGCGCTTCGCAGGTCTTTTCTTTGTGGGTGTGTGTGCCTTCGCCGCCACGCCCATGCAGGTCCTGCCCCAACCGCCCGTACGCTTTGAGCCGCAGGTCGGCCGCAGCGCCCCAGCCAACGTGCGTCGAATGGTCCGCGCACGGCCTGGGCTATTCGCTGGCCTTCACCGCGGACGCGACCATGTTCCGGCTCGGCGATCGAACTCTGGCGTTGCGCCTGCTGGGCGCCGATCCCCACGCGACTTTTGAAGCCGCATCGCCCTATTCCGTGCCCACTCAATATTTCACGGCGGCCTATCGCGGGCTCGGTGCAGAGTTATCGCCGCCTGCGGCGTCACCAGGTCTATCCCGGAGTCGATGTGGTGTTCTACGGAACCGGCGAAAATCTGGAATACGATTTTGAGATCGCGGCCGGCGCCGACCCCTCGCGCATCCGCCTGCGCTTCGACGGCGCGGACCGTCTGCGGATGACGCTCAATGGCGATCTGCTAGTCGACCTAGGCGGCCAGACCGTTACCCAGCACCTTCCCGTGGTTTATCAGGCCGCCGCGGACGGAAAGCGGACCGCGGTCCACGCCGAATATCAAATAGAAGCCAATCGCGACGTGACTCTTCGCTTGGATCGCTACGATCCGTCCGCTCCGCTGGTCATCGATCCCGGTGATCACCTTCGCGGCCTACCTGCCGGGCTCGAAGAGCACGCGTTGGCGTGGCCATCGCGCACGATGCCCAAGGCTTCATCTACGTCGCGGGCAACACCTCCGCCACCGATTTCGTCGGCACGCCGAATGCTTTTAACGGAATCCTTCGCGGCACGCAGACTACCTGGATGATGAAGCTCAATCCCTTCGCCACCAGCGGCGACCAGGTGATTGTGTATTCGAGCCTGTTCGGCGGCTCGTTGGTCGACAGCCTCAAAGACATGGCGGTCGACAGCGCCACCGGTCTGGTGTACCTCACCGGCTCCACCACGTCCACCGATTTGCCCGTCACCTCCGGCGCGTTCCAAACTACCCTCAAAGGCACCACCAACGGATTCGTGGCGGTCTTCGATCCCACGCAGTTCGGCGCCGCCAGCCTTTTGTATGCGACTTATCTGGGCGGCACTGGAATTGATGTGCCTTACGGAATTGCAACCCACAATGGCAAGGCTTACGTTACCGGCTCTACCACCTCCGACGACTTCCCCACGGCCAACGCCACGCTTCCAGCCAGCCAGGGTGGCACCGACATGTTCATCACGGAGCTGGACCCGACCCAGAGCGGCGCCGCCAGCATGGTTGCCAGCGGCTATTACGGAGGAGCAGGCCTGGATTACGGCGCGTCGGTCGCGGTGGATGCCGCGGGCTTTGTGTACGTAGCCGGAGTCACCTACTCATTTAATCTTCCCATCACCGCCACGACCGCTTATCAGGCGAACGCCAACGGAAGCGGCGAAGCCTTTCTGGTGAAGCTCTGGCTTGGAAGCGCCGCTGATTATTTACTCCACTTACCTCGGAGGAACCGGTACCGACGGCGCCAAAAAAGTTCTGCTCGATCCGGCGGGAAGAGTCGCCATCGCGGGCTACACTTCATCGGCTAACTTTCCCATCACCCAGAACGCTTACCAATCGCTACTGGGCGGCCCTAACGCCGCCCCCGGCACTAGCCCCACCAACGCCTTTTTATCGATTCTGGATTTGACGCTCCCGCCCGCGCAATCCCTGGTGTATTCCACCTTCTTCGGCGGAAGCGTGGATGAGGTGCCTTACAGTTTGCGCCTGGATGCGAACGGAACTTACTATTTGGGCGGCTTTACGCTCTCGCCCGATCTGCCGGTTTCGCAAAACGCGATCAATCCGATCTTCCGCCAAAGGCGGGTTTGACGGCTTCATTGCGCTGATCAATCCGAGCGCGCCGCCGCTCAATTCGCTGCTGTATTCCAGCTACGTTACCGGGCCGGGATCGCAGATCGTCTACGGCGTGGATTTCGATGCTTCCGGCACGATTTACTCCACTGGCTTTGCCACCGGCAACATTTTTCCGGCCGGCTATCAGACCTACACTGCGCCTCCGGGCATCGCCGAAGTCTTTATTTATGGCTTTAAGCCCTGACCGGGGGGCTTAAGCTCGATCCGAAGCCGGATTCTACGCGACGGATCGAATTTCTTCTAAAATGTGCAGCATTTCGCCGCGCGGATCGGCCGCGCGCGTCACCTGCCGTGCCGATCACCAGATAATCGGCGCCGTCGGCGATCGCCTGCGCCGGCGTGGCCACTCGCTTCTGATCGCCCACGGCCGCGCCCATCGAGCGCACGCCCGGCGTGACCAGAATCGCCCCCGGCCCCGCCACTGACCGCACTCGGCCGACTTCCACCGGCGAGCAGACGATTCCATCCACGCCCGCTGCCATTGCATTGCGCACGCGCAACTCGACCAGGTCGGAAACCGAGCACGAATAACCCATCTGCCGCAGGTCGCTCTCGTCGAAACTCGTGAGAACCGTCACCGCCAGTAACTGGAGCGGGGCGGAGCCTTTTCCAGCCACCGCTGCCTCCATAACCGCGCGGCTGCCATGAACGGTGAGGAAATCGACACCCAGGCGCGCGACCTGCGCCACCGCGCGCTTCACGGTTTCCCCAATGTCATAAAGCTTGAGATCGAGAAATACCCGGTGCCCTTGCGCCTTCAGCTCGCGCACAAAGTCCACGCCCGTGGAAGTGTAGAGTTCCAGTCCAACTTTGTAGAAGGAAGCCGAATCTCCCAGCGCCGCGATCAGCGCACGTGCGTCGGCGCTCGACTCAAGGTCGAGCGCCACAATTACCGGAGATGTTTTCATGCAGGAAGCGTAAATCTAAGCATACCGCCCTGGCAGGCCGGTTCGATGCGAGCGTTACGCACAGGTAAAATTAAGCTGCCGCGGATTCTCTAAGTTTGTTCTTGCTGCCCGGAGGACGGCCCCGCCGTTTAATCGCCGCCATCCATGCTGGAGGACGTCCGCGGCGCTTGCTGCGCCCGCGAGCCAACCGTTCGAGGGTGATAATAGCTTCCTCTATTTGCTCTCTCTCCTGGCGCAAATCCGCCAGCATTTTCATGACATCCATTCTCTTCTCCCTGTCGGTCAGGCGCTTTGACCCATACCCGCGTTCTGAAATCAGAACAGAACGCCTGAATCTCTCCCTGACTCAGCTTCGAGTCTACCGCCTATTTAGAGGGGTTTCAAGCAATTTGTTCTGTTTGCCGAACAAATGCGGGACAAGATGTCCCTCTTTTCGGAGCTTCGCTCCCGGACTGGCTTTTACCCGCTTGGCGGGGCTCCCGCCGCGGCCGTTTTCGCGCCGTTTCCAATAATAATAAAAGGGTAATCCCAGAGCAATCAGTCCCAAACCCATCCCGGACTCGCGCGGCGACTCGCGCAAAGTCGCGAACAAGAGCGCCGCCGCGACTAGTACAAATACTATGGGTACCAGGGGGTAACCCCAAACTCGATACGGCCGCGGCATCTCCGGCTGCGTCTTGCGCAGCACCAGAACGCTCGCCGTCGTCATGCCATATAAGATCCATTCCGTGAAAATCACCATCTTGATGATGTCTTCGAAGCGCCCGCTCGCCAGCAGCAGCACCGACCAAATGCGCCCTGCAAAGCCAGGCTCGCCGCAGGCGTTTGAAAGCGCGAAATCCGCCCCACCCAGGCAAAGAAATATCCGTCCCGCGCCATGGCGAAGGGTACCCGCGAGCCCGAAAGAATGACGCCATTCAGCGCCGCCAGCATGGAAACGATGGCCGCGACGCTGACCAGCGCCGCGCCGAAGCCGCCCGCCACCCGGCGCATCATATCCGCCGCCACGCGCTGGCTGGCCGCCACTTCCGGCGCGCTCAGCACATAAAGATAGGCAATATTGGTCAGCAGATAAATCGCAATCACCGCCAGCGTTCCCCAGATCAGCGCGCGCGGCAGATTCTTTTCGCGGATTTCGGATGTCCGAGCCGATCATGCTGGCGGTGGTCCATCCGTCGTAGGCCCACAGCGAGGCGACCAATGCCACAAAAAATCCGGTAATTCCGCCAATGTGTTCCGTGCCGCTAAAAGCCGGCAGCGACGACCCGAAATTCGCAATGCGCCCGTGACCCGAAGTCAGTCCGCCCAGGATAATCCCGGCAATCAGCGCCACCTTTAGCCCGGTTCCCACCACCTGCAATCCGCCGCCGAGCCGAGTTCCCAGCATATTTACGCCGCTGAACAGAATAATGAGACCGGCGCCAAGAACCTGTCCTTTGTGGATATCCAGCGGACCTCCGCCCGGCCCAATCGGCAAGGCCACCGAAAACACCACTTGATTTAATCCCGGGAAAAATTCCGCCAGATACCGATACGCCCCGCTGGCCAGAGCGGCAGTCGATCCGGGTTTGCCCACCCAGGTGAACGTCCAGCCATAAATGAATCCCCACAAGGGCCCGTAAGCGGCGTTCAAATACACGTAATCGGCGCCGGAGCGGGGCATGGCGGCGGACAGCTCGGCATAGCTCAAGGCGCCAAACAGCGACAGGATTCCGCCGAAAATCCACACCGCCAGAACCATGGGCGTCGAGCCCACGGCGCGCATCATCTGCGAGGTCACCAGGAAGATTCCGCTGCCGATCACCGTGCCGACCACCATCGACACCGCGGCCGGCAATCCCAGCGTGCGCGCGCGGTTCGTGCGTGCGCTGCGAATCAATTGCCATGGGCCGGCTCCTTTATACACGAGCGACACCAGAACCGCCGTCGCGAAGGTGGCGCTCGCGCCGATCATGACGTACCAGGTGAACGCGATGGGCGTGGCGAAGCGCACATACAGCAGCAGAACCAATCCCACCGACATCCCGCACATCGCGGCGATTTCGCCCACCCGCCGCGTGAACAATCCCAGCAGAAACACGCCCAGCAGCGATCCGTAAACGATGGACGCAATCGAGAGCCCCGCCTGCAACACACTTCCCCACTGCCGCGCGAGCAGCGCCACGCCCATCAGCACGATCCCCCAGACCACGGTGGCATAGCGCGAGCGCGCGAGCCAGATGGCATCGCTGGCGCTTCCCAACTGGCGCCGCCCAGAAGCGGCTTCCATAAATCCAACACCGTTGTCGATGCCAGCGAATTCAGCGCCGCGCTCAGATTCGACATAGCCGCCGCCAGAATCGCCGCCATCACCAGTCCCGCGACGCCCGCCGGCAGGCTCTGCCAGATGTAGAGCGGATACAGCCGGTCGAGCACCGCCGGCGCCGCCTGCCCCTGCTCCCGGTACAACACAAACAGGCAGGTGCCGATCGCCAGAAACAGCGTGAACTGCACGAAGATCACCACCCAGCTTGCCAGCAGCGCCGCCTGGCTCTGGCCGCAGTTGCGCGCCGCCAGCAGCCGCTGCACCATCAACTGATCGGTCCCGTGGCTGGCCGTGGTCAGGAAGCATCCGCCCAGGATTCCGGCCCAGAAACTATAGGTCCGCGTGAAAAATACCGCCGGAGCCGCCAGCCGGAAATCGAAAACCTGCAGCTTGCCGAGCGGCCCCGCCACCGCCGCCACGTGCGCCCATCCGCCGGGAATCTGGTGCAGCAGCAGAACCAGGCTCACGATCGCTCCCGCGACGTACAGCACCATCTGCACCACGTCGGTCCAGATCACCGCCGTCAAGCCGCCTTCATATGTATAGAACAGCGTCAGACAGAAGATGACAGCGATCGAAGCCGTCTCCCCCGAGCCGAGGATGATCGAAATCACGATCGAAACGGCGAATACGCGCACGCCCTCCGCCAGCGCGCGCAGCACCAGAAAGGCCGCCGCGGTCAGACGCCGGATGCGTTCCCCAAAGCGCACTCGCATCAGTTCATAGGCCGTATACATCTCGCCGCGGAAGTAGGCCGGCAGGAAGAACGTGGCGATCACCAGCCGCGCCAGCAGGTATCCGAACACCAGTTGCAGGAACGCAAAATTTCCCCGGAAGGCCAGCGGCGGCGTCCCGATCACGGTCAGCGTGCTGGTCTCCGCCGATACGATGGATAGCGCGATGGCCCACCACGGCGCGGTCTTGCCGCCCAGGAAATAATCCCGCAAGGTGCGCTGCGACGAGCGAAACTGCGCGCCGAACCAGGTGATCGCCGGCCAGATAGGCCACGATCACGGCGAGATCGATCCATCGCGCGGCCCGCGCTCATGTAAGGGACAGGATAGCTGCCTGAGGCGGTGCAAGGATAGCTGGCCAGCGGCACGGCGCGGATAACCATGCGCTCGCGAGCCAGCGGCGTCTGGAACAATTCTCGCTACTCGGCGTCTAAGAATTGAGGAGACTCTTGCCGTTTTGGGTGTAGGCTGGTAGTATGCAGGGATTCGACTGCGGGGACTTCCGAATCCGGGCGTCGGACGGACGCTTGCGGGTGCGCCGCAGGTTCGGGTATACTTCGCAGAGTGCGAATCCATGAAAAGAAAGGGCGAGTTCGCCATCAGGATCGCGGGCGGAGCGCAGTAAAGATGAAAAAAACAATTATTTCCCTCGTCGCAATGGCCGCATTAGCGGTGGGTCTATACGCACAGGCGCCTGCGGCGGCGCCAGCCGCGGCTCAAAAGAGCGCGAAGAATTGGAAAGATCACGCTGAGTACGATCTCTATTCAGCGAATCATCAAGCCGGATGCGACCCCCGCGGCGCGCCTCCAGAACCTGGATAAATGGAAGACCGGCTATCCCGCAGAGCGAATACGCCGACACGCGCCACAAGATCTATCTGATCACCTACCAGCGCTGAACAATCATCGCGCGGCGTTCGACACGGCCACCGAAATTCTCAAGACCGATCCCAACGACCTGGCCTCGATTCAGGAAATTCTGGGATACGTTCGCGCCCTGATGCCGCAGCAGCCCAACGCCCCGCTTTCGGCCCAGAACAAGGCTGATTTGGATACGGCGGAAAAGGTGGCCCGCTACTCTGCTGGCCAATGCGGATGCGATCTACGGCGCCGACAAGAAGCCGCAGGGCGTCGCCGACGACGCAGTGGGCCAAGACCAAGCCCACCATGGTGAACTTCGCCCAGTTCACCCTCGGCTACATTGGCGTCGACGAGAAGGACACCGCCAAGGCCGAAGCGGAATTGATCAAGACGCTCCAGACGGACCCCACCAACGCGCAAGCGTCCTATATGCTGGCAGGCGTTCTACTCGGCGCAGCAGAAGGAACATCCGGAGAAGATGCCGCTCGCGCTGTTTGAGTATGCCCGCGCCGCCGGCTACGACGGTCCCGGCGCTCTGGATGCCAACACCCGCAAGTCCGATCGACGGCTTCCTCGACCAAGGCCTACACCACCTACCACGGCTCCGCGCAGGGCTTGGACCAATTGAAGACGCTCGGCGAAGGCGAGCGCGCTGCCGCCCGGCGATTTCAAGATCAAGAGCACGGTGGATATCGCCAAGGAAGACGAAGAGAAGCGGCAGAAGCTGCGGCCAAAGAAAATCCGATGCTGGCCTTCTGGAGCGAGATTAAGGAAGCGTTGACATCGGCGATGCTGCTGTGGCGGACAAGTATTGGGAAGCGATGAAGGGCGCCGGACTTCCGCCGAAGGAAAAAGTTCCGACTGGAAAATTCAAAGGTAAGCTCATTTCCGCCACTCCGGAGACGCGCCCCAAAGAGTTGACCCTCGCGGTCGAAAAGCCCGACGTCGCCGACGTCAAGCTGGTCCTCGAAGAACCGCTGCCCGGCAAGATGGATCCCGGTGGCGATATTTCCTTCTTCGGCGCCGCGGAGGAATTGAGCAAGAGCCCCTACATGGTCACCTTTAAAATCGCGGACCCCAAGGAAGACATCGAAGGTTGGACCGGCAAGGGTCCCGCGGCGCCCGCCCGCCGGCGCGGCCAAGAAAGCTCCCGCCAAGAAGAAAGCAATAGCGGTCGTTTCATCTCCTAAAACACAACGCGCTCCTGGAGGGGAACCTCCCGGAGCGCGTAATTTTTGTAGCCGCGATTCTCGCGGCAGCCTGCCTCAGCCTAGCCGGCTACATCTTGTAGCGGCCCATGTCCTCGTCGTTCAGATTCTCCAGCCAGCGCCGCAGCTCTTCGTTGCTGCCGACTTCCGCCACCGCCGCCACCGTCTTCGACGTGCTCAGCACCGTCTCTTCCACGTAGATCGGGCAATCCAGACGCAGCGCGATCGCCAGCGCGTCGCTGGGCCGCGAATCGATCGAGATCAGCTCCCCATTGCGCTCCAGCCAGATGACCGCGTAGAAAGTGTCTTCCTTCAAATCGCTGACCACCACTTTCTTGACGCCGGTTTCCAGGCCAAACAGGAGATTGCGAATCAGGTCGTGCGTCATGGGCCGCGGCGTCGCCACCTTCTCGATCTCGAGCGCAATGGCGTTGGCCTCGTACACGCCCACCCAGATCGGCAGAATCGCCATGCCGTTGACGTCCTTCAGGACGACGATCGGCATGTTGGTGACCGGGTCCACCATCAATCCTCGGATTTTCATTTCCACTTCCATAGCGATCTCCCTAACCGGCATACTCGCCCGCCAGCGAGTTGGCCCCCGAACGCGTCACCCGCACGTCCACATATTGCCCCACCAAACTCGTCCTCGTCCGCCGCCGGATGCAGGAAATTCAAAGTCTTGTACTGCGAAGTCCGCCCGATCCACTGCCCCGTGGCTTTGTTGAATCCTTCCACCAGACACTCTTCGACTGTTGCCCACATACGCAGCGTTGCGCCGGATCTGAATCTGCCGCTGGTGTTCCTGCACGATCGCCAGCCGCCGGATTTTCTCTTCTTCCGGAATCTGATCCTCCAGCGCCAGCGCCGGAGTATTGGGCCGCCGCGAATACTTGAAGCGAACATCGAATCGTATTCTACTTCCGTCAGCAGCCCGAGCGTAGCCTCGAAGTCCGCCTCGGTCTCGCCCGGGAACCCGACGATGATGTCGCTGGTGATCGCGATCGGCCGCCGCGCCGCTTTCATCCACGCAATCCTCTGCATGTATTCGTCGCGCGTGTAGAGCCGCTGCATCGCGTCCAGCATGCGCGTCGAGCCCGACTGCACCGGCAGATGCACGTGGTTGCACAGCGACGGATTCGAATCGATCGCATCGATAATCGGCTTCACGAAATCCCGCGGATGCGAAGTCGTGAACCGCACGCGCCGGATCCCGGCCACGCGCCCGACCTCATCCAGCAACTTCGCGAAATCCCAGCCCGCCGGCGACGGGTCCCGATAACTGTTTACGTTCTGCCCCAGCAATTGGATTTCGCTATAGCCCATCGCCGCCAACTGCGCGGCTTCAGCGATCACCGACGCGCTGGTGCGGCTGCGCTCCGGCCCGCGCGTGAACGGCACCACGCAGTAGGAGCACTTCTTATCGCAGCCTTCAATGATCGTGATGTACGCCCGATGCGGATTGTCGCGCCGCGTCATGGGCGTGTCGAAGGTCTCGTCGGTATCCAGACTCAATCCGGTGACGCGCCGGTTGCCCGCCTCCAGTTGCACCAGCATCTGCGGCAGTTGATTGTAGCTGGCCGACCCGCACACCATGCTCACGTGCGGAGCCTTCTCGAAAATCTTCTCGCCTTCCTGCTGCGCCACGCACCCCAGCACCGCGAAAGTCTTGCCCTTTGCCGTCGCGCTTGAACTGATCCAGGCGATGAAACACCTTCTGCTCGGCCTTGTCGCGAATGCTGCAGGTGTTGTAGAACACCAGCTCCGCCGCTTCCGGCGTCGGGACCTGGCTGTAGCCTTGGTCCACCAGCGTCCCAATGACTTTTTCCGAGTCATGGGCGTTCATCTGGCAGCCGAAGGTCTCGATGTAAAACGTCTTCACCTGAAGTCATTGTAACGTGGCCTATCTGGGAAACGTGGCCCATCCGGGCGTGGGCGTGTTCAGCCGGCGCATCTAAGGTATTTCGCGTATTGAAACCACGCGGGATTCAGCCTAGCCTGGAATCGTGAAGTACTGTTTCTACTCGCTCCTCTGCGCCAGCGTTGCCCTGGCTCAATCCCGCGGCAGTTCCACCACCGGCCTGCTCGTCCCGGACCTCAACGGCAATAGCGTCGCAGACGGCGGTCTATACCGCCAAGGACGGCGACCGCCAAGAACTCACGCAATCCATCAACGGCCGCAAGGTTCCGCTCCAGCGAAGCGAGACCCGCGTCTTGAGCGACGGGCCGAGCGGGAAGACCACCGAAACTCTGACTCGCAAGTACGACGCCACCGGCCAGCTCGTTTCCACCGAGCGTACGGTGGTTGAGGAAAAGAAGCTCCCCAACGGCGCCGTGATTCACGCCACCACCTATCGCAGCGATTTGAACGGCCAGATGGCCGAGAGCGAGCGCCGCACCATCGAATCCCAAACGCAGGGCGCCACCTCCACCACGGACGTCACGGTCTCGCGCCCCGGGATCAGCGGTTCGTTCGACGTCGCCGAGAAGCGCAGCGTGGTCTCGAATGCCGATGGGAAAACCGCTGCACGAGACCGAAGTGGTGCAGAGCCCCGCGGCGAACGGTCAGCTCATGGAAGCAGCTCGCCTGGTTCGCGATCAGAGCACCGTCAACGGCACCACCACCTCCACCGAGGCGCGCTACGAACCCGACTTCACCGGCAAAATGAGCCTGGCCAGCCAGCAGGTGGCCACCATCAAGAAGGACGCCGACGGGTCTTTGGTCACGCAAGTGGATCGCTACGCTCCGTCCGCCTACGGTATCGCCCGCACCGAAAACGCCACGCCGCAAGCTGAAGGAACAGGAAGTGATCGTGCGGCGCGAAAAGAACGGCGTGGTTACCGAAACCACCACGCGTGAGCCGGCCCACGCTGCAGGACCCCAATCGCCTCGGCCCGTCCTCGCCCGTTTCCGAGCTGGTCTGCACCGGCAAGTGCGACGGCCCGCTAAAGCCGTAACGCGGACGCCTTTTACGCGATCTCCCGCAGAAAGCTCGCACCCGTCACGATACTGGTGCCGAAGTTCTCGGCCACCGTCTGCCCGATATCCGACAGCGATCCGCGCACTCCCAAGTTCACTCCGGCGCGCGCCTTGGGTCCGTACGCCAGCACCGGCACGTACTCGCGGCTGTGATCCGTCGACGGCGTAGTCGGATCGCAGCCGTGATCCGCAGTCAGAATCACCAGATCGTCCGCGCCCAGCTTGGCGTCCAGCGACGGCAGCCACGCGTCCACTTCTTCGAGCGCGCGCGCATAGCCTTCGACGTCGTTGCGATGCCCGTAGAGCATGTCGAAATCCACCAGATTGACGAAGATCAGACCGCGATCCTGCTCGTCCATCGCGGCGAGCGTCTTGGCCATTCCATCCGCGTTCGTCTTGGTCTTCACCTGCTCGCCGATGCCCCGCCCCAGAAACACGTCGAAGATCTTGCCGACGCTATAGATCTCGACGCCGCGCGCCTGAAGCTGATCGAGCAGCATTCCCTTGGGCGGCGGCACCGCGTAATCGTGGCGATTCGACGTGCGCGTGAACGCGCCCGGCTCGCCCACGAACGGCCGCGCAATCACGCGCCCCACTTCATACGGCCCGCGCAGAATATCGCGCGCCGTCTCGCACATCTTGTACAACTCGAACAGCGGGATCACCTCCTCGTGCGCCGCGATCTGAAACACGCTATCGGCCGACGTGTACACAATCGGCGACCCGGTACGCACGTGTTCCTCGCCCAGTTCTTTGATGATTTCGGTGCCCGACGCCGCCTTGTTGCCCAGCGTGTGCCGCCCGATGCGAGTTTCAAACGGCTCCATCACCTCGCGCGGAAAACCCTTGCGGGAACAGCGGAAACGGCTTCTCCAAATGAATCCCCGCCATCTCCCAATGCCCGGTGGTAGTGTCCTTGCCCGGCGACGCCAGCGTGCACTTTCCGTAACGCCCCCGCCGGCTCAGCCACCGGCTCAAGACCGGTAAGCGGCCGAATATTCGCCAGCCCCAGGCGGCACAGATTCGGCAACTTCAAGCGCCGCTGCCGCGCGATATTGCCCAGCGTGTCGCTGCCCTTGTCGCCATAGGCCTCCGCATCCGGCATCTCGCCGATGCCCACGCTATCGAGAACGATCCAGATAACCCGTCCGAAGCCCATTATTTCTGCGCCCCCGGTGCGTCGAGAATGGCTTGAATTCGCGCCGCGATGTCACCGACGAATTTGTCGCCGTTGAAGCCGTTCATGCGGCTCGCCAGCCGCCCCTGCTTGTCGGCAATGATGGTGGTCGGAATCGTGCTGACGGTCAGCAGCCGCACCAATCCATTGTCGAAAAACACGTTGCTTGCTCCAATGCTGTGTCTCCAGAAACGGCGCCACCAGTTCGTGATCTTCGTCCGTATCCACCGACAGAAACACCACGTCATCGCGCTCGCGGAACCGCTTCTTCAGTTCCTCGTAAAGCGGGTGCTGCGCGCGGCAGGGAACGCACCAGGTGGCCCAGAAATCGAAGATCACCACTTTGCCCCGCAGGCTCTTCAAGTCCAGCTTGCCGCCGTCGAGCGCCGCCAGCGTGAAATTCATCGGGTCCGTCACGCCCAGATTCGGATCCAGCTTACGCAGTTCGCTCGCGCGCTTGGCCATGGTCGCCGACGTGCGGTCGTACGCCGCCAGAACCTCGTCGCCCAGCCCCTTTTCCGAACCGTCGTGCAGCTTGCGATACATCTCGCCCAACTGCTTGCGATCCGCCGCTCGATCCTCGTCGGTCGCCTGCGGGTCGGCAATCGCAAACGCATCCGCCAGCCGCTCGATGGCCTCCTGGTGCTTCCCCTGGAGCTCCAGCGCCTCCGACCACGCCCGCGCCGACGCCTCGTCGGGATAAGCGATATACGCCAGCGCCGCCGTGCGCCGCGCGTCATCGTAATTGCCCAGGATGCGGTTCGCGCGCGACTGGTAAAGCAACGCGCGCGCCAGCGCCTGGTCGTGATCCTCCTGGTTTTTTACCGCGTCGTAGCCCAGCGGAACCGGCACTCGAATCACATAATCCTCGAAGCGCTTCGCGTAGCCCAGCGCGCGCGTCGCGTTCTCTTTGCCCCCGGCGTCGAGCAGCGCCCGCGAAACCCGGTCGAGCAGCGTCACATCGTTAGGCGTGGCCGCCAGCGCCGGCTCGCCGTAGCGGATGATGCGGGCGTCGTCGCGGATCTCCACCGCCGCCTTCGCCAGCAAATTGTAAATGTCCGGACGCAGCGGCGTATCCGGATACTTGCGGAGGTGCGCTTCGAGCGCGCGGATGATATCGAAGCCGCTGGTATTGGCTTCCTTGATCGCCTCGGCCAGCTCGTGCTTTTCGGCGGGCGTCGCTTCCGAAACCGGCGCCTGCGACTGCGCCAGCGCCGATATGCAGAGGAGTACCAGTCCGATCCCGCGTTTCATCCTGTTTTTATTTTAACGGCCGTCCGGACTACTTCGACCGCGCACGAATCGCATCCGCGATCTGCGCCGCCCGCTCGCGCGCCATGTGAATGTAGACCTCGTCCTTGGCCACCTGATCGAGCAGCGGCAGAAAATCGGCCGTCGCCACCAGCCGCTTGTCGTTCCACAGGCCCTGAATCTTCAAGACCGCCGCGTTCACGCCCAGCCGGTCGTGCCGGATAGCCCGCCGCAGCTCCAGCAGGGTCTGCGCGCACTCCGCGATGCGTCTCGAACCGGTCGGTCAGCAGCTTGGCGTCTTCGTTCGTCGAGTAGTTAAACTTCGCCTCCCGAGCTTTCGCCGCCGCCTTCCCAACGCAGCGTCTTCTCTCCCATGTTGGCGACCTTCAAGCCGGATTCGAGCGGCTTCTTGAAGTGATCCAGGCGGTCCGCCAGCTCGAACATCTCGCTGGTCGCGCCGGGCTCGAGCTGGAATTTCTCGGCGTTGTCGGGGTCCTGGGATTCGTTGTAGGACGACGCGCCCGTCCGCTCCACAGTGATCAGGAAAAACGCCGGCTGCGATCCCGGAAAGGACTTGCTGAAGGTGATGCGCGGAACCTCTTGCGCCCCGGCAGCGCCCAGCAGCATCGCCAGCAGCACCGCCGCGAGCTTCATCGCGCAACCACTTTCAACCGGCGCCGCGACCGGGGTTTTCGAGCGCGTCACATGGCAGATCGCCACCGCCACCGCATCCGCCGCGTCTTCCGATTCGATGGTCTGCCCCGTGAGCGTCCGCACCATCAATTGCACCTGGCTCTTTTCCGCGCGCCCGTAGCCCACCACGCTCGATTTCACCGACAGCGCCGAGTACTCGCCCAGCACCACTCCGGCTTCCGCGATGGCCGCCAGCACCACGCCGCGCACATGCGCCAGCTTCAGCGCCGTCTTCACGTTTTGCGAGTAGAACACTTCTTCCACCGCCGCCGCCTCCGGAGCGTGTTGCGCCAGCAGCAAGCGCAGCGCAGCTCCCACCGCAGCCAACCGGTCGCACAACGGATCCCGCGGCGAAAGAGAAATGACCCCGTGCGCGAGCACCGCGTGCCGGCGCCCGTCGCTTTCGATCACGCCCCAGCCGGTGCGCTCCGTTCCGCAGTCGATGCCCAGCACCCGCATGAACTGCGCCCGGCGGAATCGCTTACGCCAGAGCCTCCATGTCCTTCTCATCGACGTCGAAGTTGGAATACACGTTCTGCACGTCGTCGTGTTCTTCGAGCGCCTCGCTCAGCTTCATCATCCCCGCCGCCGTCTTGCCTTCGAGCTTCATCAGGTTCTTCGGGAATCATGGCGATTTCCGCCGATTCCGTGGGAATCCCGGCCTTCTGGATGGCTTCGAGCACCTGCACGTGCACCTCGGGAGCCGACAGCACTTCCCAACTGCCGTCTTCCGCGCGCAGATCGTCGGCGCCCGCGTCGAGCACCAGCGCCATCAACTCATCCTCGCCCGGAGCCTTCTCCGCGTCGATAATGATCTGGCTCTTGCGCTCGAACATCCATGCGACGCTGCCCTGCTCGCCCAGGTTCCCGCCGTTTTTCGAAAACATGTGGCGGATCTCGCTCACCGTGCGATTGCGGTTGTCGGTGGCCGTCAACACCAGCACCGCCGCGCCGCCCGGCCCGTAGCCTTCGAACATGATCTCGTCGATCTGCCCGCCTTCGAGCTCGCCCGTGCCGCGCATGATGGCCCGCTTGATGTTCTCGCCCGGCATGCTGACGTTTTTGGCGTCGTTGATGGCCGTGCGCAGGCGCGGATTGCCGTCGGGATCGCCGCCGCTGCGCGCCGCAATCATGATTTCCTTGATGATTTTCGTGAACTGCTTGCCGCGCTTGGCGTCGGTGGCGGCTTTCTTATGCTTGATCGTCGCCCATTTAGAATGACCGGACATTACAGACCTCTAACGTTTTATAGGGACTCTACGGGCTGCGAACCGCCCAACCCTCTACCATAGCAGACGCGCCGAAACGGTGAAAGCGATTGGCTGGGGAAGCCGTCGTAGTTCCCTACAAGTCTGAGCGACGGTCACGAAAAGATGCCATCGCCGGCGATGGACCCGTTTTCATTTGGCGGCGAGCTAGGACGCGACTGGCGGCGTCGGCCGAGTTTTCAGCACCCTTACCATGGAAACGTAGCCTGCCGGCTTGCCGATTTGGCCGCTGTTTAGGATCAATCGATGTTGATTTTTAGAGACTTGTCGGAAACCGGATCGCTGACTTTCGCACTCTGCCCCGCAGAGCATGAACCGGTGCCGGCCGCCTTAGGCCCGATACGGGAAACGCTCCACTTCGCGCATGCACTGCGCCAGCGCCGCCAGCAGCGTCTTGCCCCAGCCAATCGGCGTGTACGGAGCCACGCCCTGGTTGGTCTGCTTATCGGCCTCCGCAAAATATCCCATCGCCGGATCCTTCGGCGTCAGAATTCCTTGACCGTGATGGTGAACTCCACGTCCCCGCCGTCCTGCTGCTTGACCATCGAAAAATGATGCACCTTCGCCAACTGCTGCTCCGGATTGGCCTGCGCAAACTCCCAGTCACTCATGTGATCCCTCGGATGAAATTTATTTTACGCGCTCTATGTATGTTACGCGTTCACGCGCGGCATGTGCGGAGCCGGATAGCGCGATCCAGCCGTCACACCCGCCGGAAACGCCGCGCTCAGTTCCTGGACTTCAGACTCGCTGAGCACAAGATCGACCGCCGCAATATTCTCTTCCAGATACTTGCGCCGCTTGGTTCCAGGAATCGGAATGATGTCTTCGCCCTGCGCCAGCACCCATGCCAGCGCCAATTGCGCCGGCGTAACACCGCGCCGCGCGGCCATCGCCTTCAGCGCTTCCACCAGCCGGATGTTCTTGTCGAAATTCTCGCCCTGAAACCGCGGCATGTCCCGCCGCCGGTCGCCTTCCGCGATGTCACCCGGCGCGCTCCATACACCGCTCAGAAAGCCGCGCCCCAAAGGACTATACGGCACCAGCGCCACTCCCAGCCGCCGCGTCGCCGCCAGGTTCCCCTGCGTTTCCACATCGCGAGTCCACAGCGAATACTCGCTCTGCAGCGCCGCGATGGGATGCACCTTGCAGGCCCGCTCCAGCGTCTCCGCCGATGCTTCGGAAAGCCCCAAATAGCGCACTTTCCCGGCCTTCACCAGCCCCGCCATCGCGTCCACTGTTTCTTCGATGGGAGTGTCGATATCCACCCGGTGCTGATAATACAAATCGATGGTATCGATGCCCAGCCGCCGCAGGCTCGCATCGCAGGCGCTGCGCACGTAGTCCGGCTTCCCGCTGATAGCGACGAACTGCCCGCTAGCATCGCGAATGTTCGCGAACTTGGTAGCCAGGAACACGCGGTCCCGCTTGCCCTTCAGCCATCCGCCCAGCAATTCTTCGTTGGTGTACGGCCCGTAAACATCGGCCGTGTCGTAGAAGTCGATCCCCAGTTCGAGCGCCCGGTCGAGCGTTGCCAGCGACTCCCGGTCGTCGCGTCCAGCGTAGAACTCGCTCATCCCCATGCAGCCCAAACCAATGGCGGACACTTCGGGCCGCCCGTCCCTAAACGTCGTCTTTGCATAATGAGCCTCCGCAAAAGAATAAAGCCCGGCCGTTAGACCGGGCTTGTCGAACTATATCGGCCGAATTATTCAGCCAGCGGTTCTTCCACCGGCTCGCCCTCGGTGAGCCCGCCCGCATACAGCGCGCGCGTCTCCTCGTCGTAACCCGGGATGTTGTCGAGCACCGCCGCCTCTTGCTCTGGCGTCAGATCTTCTTCCACATCCTCGCCGGCAATCTTCACGCTGCGGTAGTACGCCATGCCGGTGCCGGCCGGAATCAGCCGTCCCATGATGACGTTCTCCTTCAGGCCGCGCAGATTGTCCACCTTGCCGTTGATCGCGGCTTCGGTCAGCACGCGAGTGGTTTCCTGGAAGCTGGCCGCCGAGATGAACGAATCGGTCGAAAGCGACGCCTTGGTGATACCCAGCAGCACCGTCTTGCCTTCCGCCGGTTTCCCGCCCGCCTCGATCACGCGATTATTTTCTTCGCGGAACTTGAATTTGTCGACAACTTCTTCCGGCAGGAATTCGCTGTCGCCGATGTCTTCCACCTTCACCCAGCGCATCATCTGCCGGGCGATCACTTCCAGGTGCTTGTCGTTGATGTTGACACCCTGCAGGCGATAGACTTCCTGGATCTCATTCACCAAGTACTTCTGCAGATCCTTCTCGCCCATCACCGCCATGATGTCGTGCGGATTGCGCGGGCCGTCCATCAGCGGATCGCCGTGGCGCACGCGCTCGCCTTCCTGCACGTTGATGTGGACGCCGCGCGGCAGCGAGTATTCCTTCTGCTCGCCATCGTCGCCGACCACGTACAGCTTGCGCATACCCTTGCTGATTTCGCCGTATTTCACGACGCCGTCGATCTCGGTGATCACGGCCGTCTCGCGCGGCTTGCGCGCTTCGAACAGTTCGACCACGCGCGGCAGACCGCCGGTGATGTCTTTGGTCTTGGTAGTCGCGCGCGGAATCTTCGCCAGCACGTCTCCGGCGTGAACCTCATCCCCATCCGCCACCGTCAAGTGAGCGTGCATGGGCATCAGGTAACGCTTTTCGTCGTGCTTGCCGCCGCCCGTGGGGCGCACATAAATCGCCGGCACGCGCTTTTCATCGGTCGAATCCATCACGACCCATTGCGAGCGGCCCGTGATTTCGTCGACCCGTTCCGACATGGTGATGCCGTCGGCCAGGTCCTTGAAATGAACCACGCCGCTGACTTCCGTCAGGATCGAGAACGTATACGGATCCCATTCGAGCAGGATGTCGTTGGTTTTCACCTTCGCGCCATCGCGCGAAGTGAATTTTCGCGCCATAAACCACCTGATAGCGCTCTTTTTCACGGCCTTTATCGTCCAAAATCGCAATAATTCCGTTGCGATTCATGGCAATCAGCTCGCCCTTAGCGTTCTTGACGGTCGTCACATTGATGAACTTCATGAAGCCGTCCGACTTCGCGTCCTGCTTCGATTGCTCCGCCGAACCCGTCGCCGCGCCACCGATGTGGAACGTACGCATGGTCAACTGCGTGCCCGGTTCGCCGATCGACTGCGCCGAGATGATACCCACCGCCTCGCCGCGCTCGACCATTCGGCCCGTCGCCAGGTTGCGCCCGTAGCAGAGCTGGCAAACGCCGCGCTTCGATTCGCAGGTCAGCACCGAGCGAATCTTGACGCGCTCGATACCAGCCGCCTGAATCGCCGCCGCCAGATCCTCGGTGATTTCTTCGCTCACCTTGACGATGACGTTGCCTTCGTAATCCAACTGATCTTCGAGCGCCACGCGGCCCACAATGCGGTCGCGCAACGGTTCGATGATTTCGCCCGATTCGATGATCGGCTCGACGTAAATTCCGTCGCTGGTGCCGCAATCGTCTTCGGTGACGATCACGTCCTGCGCCACGTCGCACAAGCGGCGCGTCAGGTAGCCCGAGTCGGCCGTCTTCAACGCAGTATCCGCCAAACCCTTGCGGGCGCCGTGCGTCGAAATGAAGTACTGCAGCACGTTCAGACCTTCGCGGAAGTTAGCCGTAATCGGAGTCTCGATAATCTCGCCCGACGGCTTGGCCATCAGACCGCGCATACCCGAAAGCTGGCGGATCTGCTGTTTCGAACCGCGCGCGCCCGAATCGGCCATGATGTAAATCGGATTGAGGTAGCGGCCGGTGCGGTCGTCCTCTTCCATGGTCTTGAACATTTCTTCCGAAACGCGTTCCGTGACCTTGGACCAGATTTCGATGATCTTGTTGTAGCGTTCGCCGTGCGTGATCGCGCCTTCCTGATACTGCGACTGCACTTCGATCACGGCCTTCTCGGCGTCCTTCACCAGGCCCGCCTTCTCGCCCGGCACGATCATGTCGTCGATGCCGATCGAGATGCCCGCGCGCGTCGCGTACAGGAACCCGAGCGCCTTCACCTTGTCGAGCATGGTCACCGTAATGGTCAGCCCGAACTTCAGGTAACAATACTGGACCAGTTGCGTGAGACCCTTCTTCTTCAACAAGCCGTTGATGAAAGGCATCTCATCCGGCAGCACGTCATTCAAGATGACGCGGCCGACCGTCGTATCCATGTACTGCTTCATGAACTCGATCGGCTCGGTGTGCATCAGATTCTGATTGTCGAAAGCCTTGATCAGATCGATGACCTTGCCGGTGTAGCGCAGCTTGATCGGCGTCAGCGTCTCGACCTCGCCCATTTCGAGCGCGATCAAAACGTCGTCCATCGACGCAAACATGCGGCCTTCGCCCTTGGTTCCGGGACGCGCCTTGGTCAAGTAGTACAGACCGAGCACCATGTCCTGCGTCGGAACCGCGATCGGCGCGCCATGCGCCGGCGACAGAATATTGTTCGACGACAGCATCAGCGTCGACGCTTCGATCTGCGCTTCGGGCGACAGCGGAATGTGCACCGCCATCTGATCGCCGTCGAAATCCGCGTTGAACGCGGTGCAAGTCAGCGGATGCAGCTTGATGGCCTTGCCTTCGACCAGCACCGGCTCGAACGCCTGAATACCCAAACGATGCAGCGTAGGAGCGCGGTTCAACAGAATCGGATGATCCTTGATGACTTCTTCGAGAATGTCCCAAACCACCGGGTCCTGCTGCTCGACCAGTTCTTTGGCCTGCTTGATCGTCGTGCAATGGCCGCGCTGTTCCAGGCGATGATAGATGAACGGCTTGAACAGTTCGAGCGCCATCTTCTTCGGCAAACCGCACTGGTTCAGCTTCAGCTCCGGACCCACCACGATCACCGAGCGGCCCGAATAATCCACGCGCTTTCCGAGCAGGTTCTGCCGGAAGCGTCCCTGCTTGCCCTTCAGCGTATCGGACAGCGACTTCAGCGGACGGTTGTTGGCGCCGCGCAGCACGCGTCCGCGGCGTCCGTTGTCGAACAGCGCATCGACGGCTTCCTGCAGCATGCGCTTTTCGTTGCGCACGATCACGTCGGGAGCATGCAGATCGATCAGCTTCTTCAAACGATTATTGCGATTGATGACGCGGCGATACAGATCGTTCAGATCCGACGTCGCGAAGCGGCCGCCATCCAGTGGCACCAGCGGACGCAGCTCCGGCGGAATCACCGGGATCACATCCAGAATCATCCACTCCGGCTTGTTACCCGACTTGCGGAAGCTCTCGGCAACGCGCAGACGCTTGGCGTACTTCAGCTTCTTCTGCTGCGACACCTCGGTCTTCATCTTCTCGCGGATGTCCAGGCTGAGGCCTTCGCAATCCACTTTCTTCAGCAGTTCTTTGATTCCCTCGGCGCCCATCATGGCGACGAATTTGCCGGGGAATTCCTGATCGAGCGCGCGCTTGCGCTCGTCGCTGATGACTTCGCCCTTGCGCAGGTCCGCCACTTCGCCCGGATCGACAATCACGAACGCTTCGAAATACAGCACGCGTTCGAGTTCGCGCAAGGTGATGTCGAGCAGGTAGCCGATGCGGCTCGGCAGTCCCTTGAAGAACCACACATGCGAGCACGGGCTCGCCAGTTCGATATGGCCCAAGCGCTCGCGGCGCACGCGCGACAGCGTCACTTCGACGCCGCACTTGTCGCAAATCACGCCGCGATGCTTCATGCGCTTGTACTTGCCGCACAAGCATTCCCAATCGGCGATCGGTCCGAAGATGCGGGCGCAGAACAGCCCGTCACGCTCCGGCTTAAAGGTTCGGTAGTTGATGGTCTCCGGCTTGGTAACTTCGCCGTGCGACCAGCTCCGGATTTTTTCCGGCGACGCTAGTGATATTCGAATGGAGTCAAAGTCGGCAATCAGATTGGCGCGATCGTAAGGGGAAGATCGATACATATTATTTGCTCCTTTTCGTTAGTCCGCCGCCAGCGCAGTTTCCATCACTTCGGTGTGCTTCTTCATCAATTCCACGTCGAGACACAGCGATTGCAGCTCGCGGATCAGGACGTTGAAGCTCTCGGGCACACCCGGCTCGGCCGCGGCCTCGCCCTTGACGATCGCTTCGTAGATCTTGGCTCGTCCGTAAACGTCGTCGGACTTCGCCGTCAATAGTTCCTGCAGCACGTATGCAGCGCCGTAAGCTTCGAGCGCCCACACTTCCATTTCGCCGAAGCGCTGGCCGCCGAACTGGGCCTTGCCGCCCAACGGCTGCTGCGTGATCAGCGAGTACGGCCCGATGGAGCGAGCGTGGATCTTGTCGTCGACCAGGTGGCTCAGCTTCAACATATAGATGTAGCCCACCGTCACCGGCTGCTCGAACGGTTGCCCGCTGATGCCGTCGTGCAACTGAATCTTGCCCGAGCTCGGCAGCCGCGCCGACTTTCAACTGCGCCTTGATGTCTTTCTCGGTCGCGCCGTCAAACACCGGAGTCGCAAACCGCAAGCCCAGCGCCTGCGCCGCCCAACCCAAGTGGGTTTCCAGAATCTGTCCGACGTTCATACGGCTGGGAACGCCCAGCGGATTCAGAACGATCTCCACCGGAGTTCCGTCCGGCAGATACGGCATGTCCTCTTCCGGAACAATGCGCGCGATCACGCCCTTGTTGCCGTGGCGGCCGGCCATCTTGTCGCCGACCGACAGCTTGCGCTTCATCGCGATATAGCACTTCACCTGCTTGATGACGCCCGGAGGCAGCTCGTCGCCCTTGCGCAGCTTCGCGATCTTTTCCTCGGTGATCTTTTCGAGCACCGCGATCTGCCGCGAAGTCATCTCCTCGATTTCATCGATCTGCTCGTTGACGCGCGGATCCTTGTCCTTCAGCTTCATGCGCTTCAAATCGCGCGCGCGCAGCTTCTCGATCATGTCGGCCGTCAGGTCGGCGCCCTTGGCCAGCAGCTTCTTGTTGGTCTTCTCGTCGTGCAGGTCGGCCAGGATTTCCTTGCCCGCCAGCAGCGTCGCCAGGCGCTTGGTGCGCTCGTCGTTCAAAATGCGCTTCTCGTCTTCGAGGTTGCGCCGCAGCCGCTCTTCCGAGCTCTCCAGAATCAGCTTGGAGCGCTCGTCGAGCTCCGCGCCCTTGCGCGAAAACACCTTGCAATCGACCACCGTGCCTTCGATGCCCGGCGGGCAGTAGAGCGACGCGTCCTTCACGTCGCCGGCCTTTTCGCCGAAGATCGCGCGCAGCAGTTTCTCTTCAGGCGTCAGTTGCGTCTCGCCCTTGGGAGTCACTTTGCCCACCAGAATGTCGCCCGGCTTCACGGTCGCGCCGATGCGAATGATGCCGCTCTCGTCCAGGTTCCGCAGGAATCCTTCGGCGATATTCGGAATATCGCGCGTGATTTCCTCCGGTCCCAGCTTGGTGTCGCGCCCGTCCACTTCGAATTCCTCGATGTGGATCGACGTGTAGTAGTCTTCCTTCACCAGCTTCTCGGACACCACAATCGCGTCCTCGAAGTTGTAGCCGCGCCACGGCATGAAGGCCACGAGAACGTTGCGTCCCAGCGCCAGTTCGCCCAGATCCGTGCAAGGACCGTCCGCCAGAACATCGCCCTTCTTCACGCGCTGCCCCTGCCGCACGATCGGCTTTTGATTGATGCAAGTGTTCTGGTTCGAGCGCTTGAACTTGGTCATCGTATAGATGTCCGCGCCCACCTCGCGTGAAAGCTGCCCTTCCTGGGTATTGCCTTCCACGCGCACGATGATGCGCTCGCTATCCACCGAATCCACCATTCCGGCGCGCTTGCAGATGATGACCGCGCCCGAATCCCGAGCCGTCACCCGCTCCATGCCCGTGCCCACATAAGGAGCATCGGCGCGCAGCAGCGGCACGGCCTGCCGTTGCATGTTCGATCCCATCAACGCGCGGTTCGCGTCGTCGTTTTCGAGGAACGGAATCAAGCTCGCCGCCACCGATACCAGCTGCTTCGGACTGACGTCCATGTACTGAATCTGGCTCACATGATCCAGCACGAAGTTGCCGGCCGCGCGCGCGTTCACCAGCTCGGAAGTGATCTTGCCCTTCTCGTCCAGGCCCACGTTGGCCTGCGCGATGATGTACTTGTCTTCTTCCCACGCCGACAAGATAATCGCAGTGCGGCTCCATTTCGGCCGCCTGCTTCTTCGCGCCAGATTGCGATTGGCCTTCTCCGCGTCCGCCCGCAGCATGACCTGGTTGACTTTGAATTCCGTATCGCCCGGATTCAAAATGCGCACTTCGTCCACCACCACGCCATCCTTCACGCGGCGATACGGGCTCTCGATAAACCCGTAATCGTTGATGCGCGCAAAGCACGAGAGCGAACTGATCAGTCCGATGTTCGGACCTTCCGGCGTCTCAATCGGGCAAATGCGTCCGTAGTGCGTCGGATGCACGTCGCGAACTTCGAATCCCGCTCTCTCTCGCGAGAGACCTCCTGGTCCAAGGGCCGACAAACGCCGCTTGTGCGTGATCTCGCTCAGCGGATTGGTCTGATCCATGAACTGCGAGAGCTGCGATGACCCAAAGAACTCGCGGATCGCCGCCATCACCGGCTTGGCGTTCACCAGGTCGTGCGGCATGGCCGTCGACATTTCCTGATACACGCTCATCTTTTCTTTGATCGCGCGTTCCATGCGGACCAGTCCGATGCGGAACTGGTTTTCGAGCAGTTCGCCCACCGCGCGCACGCGGCGGTTGCCCAGGTGATCGATGTCGTCCACCGATCCAATACCGCGCCGCAGCTTCAGCAGGTATTGAATGGTGTCGATGAAATCCTGATGATCGAGCGTGCGCTTATCGAGCGAAGTCCCGTCAGCCTTGTCGTGCAGCTTGATATTGAACTTCATGCGCCCGACGCGCGAGAAATCGTACTTGCGCGCATCGAAGAACATGCCCTGGAACAACTGCGTGGCGGTATCCACCGTCGGCGGATCGCCCGGCCGCAGCTTGCGGTAGATTTCGAGCAGCGCTTCGCTCTGCTGCTTGACGCCGTCTTTCTTGAGCGTCATCGAAATCACGTTGCCCACGTCGTCGAGCTCCGGGAAGAACACGTCGAAGGTCTTGATCCCCGCGTCCATCAGCCGGCTGATGATCACGGCCGTGATCTCGTGGTTGGCCTCGATCAAAACCTCGCCGGTTTCCATGTCGATGACGTCGGCGGCCACATAGGCGCCTTCGAGATCGTTGGCCGAAACTTCCACCTGCTCGATCTTCGACTTCTGCAGTTCCTTAAAGACGCTGTTGGTGATCTTGCGTCCCTGCGCAACCACCGTCTCGCCCTTGGACGAAATCGCGTGCGACAGCTTGTGCCCGATCAGGCCCTCGGAAACCTTCCAGAACAGCTTCTTGTCTTTGATGACGATGTCGTTGCACTTATAGAACGCGCGCAGAATCTCCGCGTCGGTCTTCAGGCCCAGGGCGCGCAGGAACACCGTGCCGTAGAACTTGCGCTTGCGGTCGATACGCACGTGCAGCAGGTTCTTGTTGTCGTATTCGAACTCCACCCAGCTTCCGCGATACGGAATGATCTTGCCCAGGAAGTAGCCCTGCGCCTGCTGCCGCTCGAAGAACACTCCAGGCGACCGGTGCAACTGCGAAACAATCACGCGCTCGGTGCCGTTGATGATGAAGGTGCCGTTGTCGGTCATCAGCGGAATTTCGCCGAAGAAAACTTCCTGCTCTTTGATGTCGCGGATGGTCTTGTTGCCGGTCTCCGGATCCTTGTCGTAAACCGTCAGACGGATCGTGACCTTGAGCGGAGCGGCGTAGGTCATGCCGCGCTCCTCGCACTCCGGCACGTCGTATTTCAGTTGCAGACCCACCGGATCGCCGCAGCGGTTGCAGAACGTGACGATGTTCTTGTTGAAGGTTCCGCAGCGATGGCACAGCACGTCGCCCAAATGGAACGGATCGGTCTTGATGGTCGCTCCGCAAGCCGGATTGCGGCATGTGGACCGCAGGTGATGCAGCCCCTTCAGGTTGCCGCACTTGCATTCCCAGTTGCCGATCGCATAGTCCACGAACTCGAGCTGGCTCAGCCCGCGAAAATCCGAAATCGGGAACACGCTCTTGAACACGCTCTCCAGCCCCGCGTCATCGCGCTCGGCCGGCAGCAAGTCCATCTGCAGAAATTTCTCATACGACTTCTTCTGAATCTCGATCAGATTCGGAATCGGAATCGAAGTCTTGATCTTCGAAAAATCCACTCGTTCGCGCATCACAATATTTTCGGGAGTTTGCATGATTCAATTTCCTCGACGCAGTTAAGAAAACGATTCAAAACGAAAAGCCCGAAGGTGTGAACACACTTCGGGCGGGTCTAATTTTCGCAGGGACAAAGCCATGCGGTAGTTCAGACGAACTGCCGATTCCAACGCAGGGCGTCAAATTCACCTTTTCGCCGTACGGGCAACCAAAACTCAAATTGCGCACAGCCAGCCTACTGTGCGCACTTGCGGTAATCCAATCATAACAAAAGCCGCCTGAGGTGGCAAACGGCCTCGTTATCCGGCCATGGCGGACGGCTCCGCGTCTCCGGCGCCGAAGCACCGGTCGCGCCCGCCCCTGCCGCCGCGCGCTACTTTACTTCGACAGTGGCGCCGGCGTCGACGAACTTCTTCTTGATGGTCTCGGCTTCTTCCTTGTTCACGCCTTCTTTGATGGGCTTGGGAGCGCCATCGACCAGATCCTTGGCTTCCTTCAGACCGAGGCTGGTGACTTCGCGTACCGCCTTGATGACGTTGATCTTATTCGCGCCCGCCGCGGTCAGAACCACGGTGAATTCGGTCTTCTCTTCCGCCGCCGGAGCCGCCGCCGCGCCGCCGCCCGCCGGAGCCGCCACTACCGACGCAGCCGCCGCCGATACGCCCAGCTTCTCTTCGAGCAACTTAACCAGCTGAGACGCTTCGAGCAGCGTCAGCCCTTGAATCTGTTCCGCAATCGCATTGATGTCTGCCATGTTGTTCCTTAATCCTTCGAAACCTTTCCGAACATCCCTAACCCTGAAACTTGTTTTCCTTCACGCCCTGATCCACCACCACCGCCAGGTTGCGGCCGACGCCGTTCATCGCCGTCACCAGTTGCTGCGCCGGAGCATTGATCACCCACAACAGCTTGGCGAAAATCTCTTCCTTCGACGGCAGCGTGGCCAGTTGGTTGATGCCGGTGACATCCACCACGCGGCCTTCCACCATGCCGGCCTTGAAAGTGAACGCCGGATTGGCCTTCGCATACACCGTCAACGCCTTGGCCAGCGCCACGGGATCGCCCGAGGTATAGGCGATCGCGCACATGCCCTTCAGATCCTTCAACAGCGCGCCCGCTTCGCCGCCCTCGGCCGCCTTCTCGGCGATCCGGTTCTTGATCACTTTATAAGTGCCGCCGGCGCCGCGAACCGTCTTGCGCAGTTCGAAATCCTGCTCGACCTTCATCTTCTCGTAGCCCGCCAGGAAGATGTTTTTGTTGGCCTCCAGTTGCGCGCGCAACTGGTCCAGATCCTTCTGCTTTTCCTTCTTATTTTTCATTGGAAAATTCCTGACTAAACCGCTTTCAAGTTGTACGGCGAGGTATCGAGCGAAACGCCCGGACCCATGGTCGAGCAGATGGTCACGCTCTTGACGTACTTGCCTTTGGCCGCCGCCGGCTTGGCCTTCACCACCGCGCCCAGCAGCGAATTGGCGTTTTCCACCAGCTTCTGCTCATCGAAACTGATCTTGCCCACCGGCACGTGAATCACGCCGGTTTTATCCACGCGAAACTCGACCTTACCGGCCTTCACTTCCTTGACCGCATTGGCGATATCGGTGGTGACCGTCCCGGTCTTCGGATTCGGCATCAGCCCGCGCGGACCCAGCACTTTACCGAGCTTACCCACGCTGCGCATCATGTCCGGCGTGGCGATCACGGCATCGAAGGCCGTCCAGTTCTCGGTCTGGATCTTGGTGACCATCTCCTCGCCGCCCACGAAATCCGCGCCGGCTTCGGTCGCCTCGCGCAGCTTGTCGCCGGAAGCGATCACCAGCACCGTTTTCGACTTGCCCAGCCCGTTCGGCAGCACCACGGTGCCGCGGACCATCTGGTCGGCGTGCTTGGGATCGACCCCCAGCCGCATGTGCAATTCGACGGTCTCGTCGAACTTGGCGAACTTGATTTTCTTGACCAGCGGCACGGCCTCTTCCAAGGCGTACGGCTTGCGCTCGACCTGATTGAACGCAGCAGAATACTTTTTACCAGTTTTGTGGCTCATGTTTTTTGAATGGTCCAAACGGTCAGAACCTCACTACGGCCCCAACCTCCCAAGATGATCGGAACCTTTAATGTAACACACACCCGGGGAGGGTGCGCAAGCGGGCTAGTTTCGGCGGCCCCAAGGAAAGCTCACCGATGGAGAACACTGCGCCGCCTTCAAGCTCACTTTTGCCGTCCCGTGCGCCAATCCCTGCTTAAAGGGCAGCACCGCACTCATATATCTGCCGTTCGCGTCGATTTTGGCTTTACCGCCATGACGCTCGCCTTCCAACTCTGTATCCAGGACCACGTCAGTGTTCGCCGGGAAACCCGTGGCTTCAATAGCAACCAGTTCGGAACCCGGCGTGAGTAAGACGGCCTCGACGCTACATCCCTGGTCTTCGCCCCTCAAAGGGATCGGGACAATCTTGGCGAAGACTTTGATCGATTGATCCGCCGATATCAGCGCCAAACGCGAAGGCTCACCCGGAACTGGCTTCAAGACGACGTCAATAGGATCGTTGGGTTTGTCGGGGCTTCCGCAGGTGCCTGGGGTTCCCGCACACACCGCAAGGCCTGATTCGTCAAACGTTATTCCGCGCAACGACTCGCTGGGCCCACGTTGCGTTACCGGCCATGTCAATAATGTGTATACGCCATCCTTCGGCAAGCCGGTCGCGTACATCCGTATCCTAATAGCTGGCCCCTCGCGGGAAGCTTCTTTAAGAGATAACACCATGCCAGGAGTGCTTGCCTTCGGCCGCCCACGCATCATGCATTTTGACGAGGCGGCTCGCGGTCTCCTCACCACTGCCAGGGGCTGAAGGAGCCGCCGTGCCCTGTCCAAGCGCGGGAAATACAAGTGAACCGAGGATCACAAATCGAAAAATCAAGGTTCTATTCGATTCTTGGCATCGCTCGCAATTATATCTGTCAATGCCGGGAACGACGACACAGAGGCAGCGCGGATAAGAGAGATTACTTCTAAACTGGAGAGAAACCTTATCTGTGTTGATCTGTGTTTATCTGTGGGCAATTGAGATGTTTCTTCTACGCTGCGGGCTTGGCGGCTTTTTCGGCTTTGCGCGCGGCGATTTCGGCCTGCAAGATGCGATTCTTGGCGCGGCGGTTGATCTTCTGTTTGCGAATGCGGTGGAAACGCGCGGTGTCGCCACATGTTTTCGACATGACTTTCTCTTTTCGTAAACGGGAAATGCCCTGGCGGGGAGCGCTATGGGGTAAAGCGCCATCCTTTGCGGAAACACCAAGGACACACGCGGTGGGTAAACTGCGGCGCGGAGAAACCGCCGGCGCAGAATGCGAAAACGCGCCGGCACTCGCACGAGTACCGGCGCTCTGAACCAAATTTTAGGCTAGGCTGACTTGTTCGGCCTGCAGACCTTTCGGTCCGCGCGTAACCACAAACGAAACCCTCGCGCCCTCTTCCAGCGTGCGGTAGCCGCTCGCTTCGATGGCCGAAAAATGCACGAACACATCTTCGCCATTCTCACGCGCGATAAATCCAAATCCCTTGCCGGCGTTAAACCACTTCACCGTTCCTGTTTCTTTCATTGAAGTTTTTTCTCTTTTCTAGCGTTGGAATTCCCTGCGGGTTCGATTGAGGTCTAGCGAGGTTGTTTCGTTGAGGTTCAAGCGGACGTACTGGGTTCTCTAAAGCTGAAAACAGAGTAACACAGAAGGAAAACAACTGCAAGCCCTTAATTGTGTGGCACTTCCCCCGCCTAAACTCCATTTCTCCCCGCCAATATCACTCTTTGGGAGCGCGAGAACTCGGCGATCCGGCTGGGATGCCCGGGCGCGGCCGCTGCGCGCCCTAAATATTAGGATGCAATAGGTTGAAGCCGCCGGTCATGGGAGCTTAGACTGAAAACTATGCAATTGACCGGCGCAGCGGCGCCCGAAGTGTCTCTTTCGTGATCAACGTCGGCTTAGTCGGCTACGGCCTTGGCGGGGTCGGTATTCCATGCTCCGTTGATCGGCTCGGTTCCCGAACTGCGCTTGTCAAAGGTGGTGACCAGCCGCCGCGATCAAATCGCCAAGGATCTGCCGGGGGTGGCCGCTGTTCCCGACATCGATAATGTTCTCGCCGATCCGCTCATCGATCTGCTGGTCATCGCTTCGCCCTCGGCGAATCATTTCGAGCACGCCACTGCGGCGCTTCACGCGGGCAAGCATGTGGTGGTCGACAAACCCTTCGCCACCACCGCGCGCGAGGCAGACGAATTGATCGCTCTCGCCGAAAGCCAGGGCCTGATTCTGACGGTATTTCAGAACCGGCGCTGGGATGGCGACTACCTCACAGCGCGCCACTGCATCGAGCAAGGCTGGCTGGGCAAGGTCTTTCACTACGAGGTTCACTTCGACCGCTTCCGTCCGCAGATCAAGGCCGGGTGGCGCGAGGAGCCCGGCGCCGGCTCCGGTATCTTATATGATCTGGGCGCGCACCTGATCGACCAGAGCATTCACTTGTTCGGCATGCCCCGAGCGGTGACTGCCGATATCATCGCGCAGCGCGCCGCCGCCAAGGTTGAGGATTACTTTCACTTGGTGCTGGATTACGCGCCGCTGCGAGTGATTCTGCACTCGGCAACGCTGGTGCCGCATCCCGGCCCTCGTTTCACGGTGCATGGCAACGGCGGCAGCTTCCTCAAGTACGGTTTGGACGGGCAGGAGGACGCGCTGAAACAAGGCTTGCGTCCGGGCGAGCAGCAATGGGGCGCCGATCAGCCGGAATATTACGGCGAATTGACTCCGGCCGGCGGCGTCACGCGCAAGGTGGAAACGCTGCGCGGCGGCTATGAGAAATATTACGAGCTGCTCGCTGACTGCTTGCTGACGGGCACGCCTCCGCCGGTCGATGCGCACGATTCGCGCAACGGACTGATTGTGATTGAAGCGGCTCAGCGCAGCGCGGCCGAGCGCCGGACTATCGATCTCTAGCGTCCGCCGAAGCGGCGGCGCCGAATGTTGACTAGCGTCCGCCGAAGCGGCGGCGCCGAATGTTGGCTAGCGTCCGCCGAAGCGGCGGCGCCGAATGTTGACTAGCGTCCGCCGAAGCGGCGGCGCCGAATGTTGGCTAGCGTCCGCCGAAGCGGCGGCCGCGGGGGGCGAAACTGCCGCCTGGGTGGGTTTTGGTGGAACGGCTTTGGCTCGAACCGCTCTTGCTCGAACGGCTTTCGTTCGAACGGCCTTGGCTCGGACGGCTTTGGCTGGGCTGCTGACTGAAACGCTTGTCGCCGGGACGGCTGTGGCGCTGGATCGGAATCACCACGGTCTTGGGCGATTTCTCTTCGCGCTCGAGGTCCGCTCCGGCTTCGCGCGGGGTCAGGCGAACGCCCAACGCTTTCTCGATCTGGCGAATGTCGTTGCGTTCGGCGCGGGTGCTGAAGGTGGACGCGGTTCCGCGGGCTCCGGCTCTGGCCGTGCGGCCGACGCGATGGATGAAGTCTTCGGGAACCTGCGGCAGATCGTAATTCACGACATGCGCGATGCCGTCGACGTGAATGCCGCGGGCGGCGACGTCGGTGGCGACTAAGACTCGGTAATCGCCCTTCTTGAATCCGGCTAAGGCTTGGTTGCGCTGGCTCTGGGTGCGGTCGCCATGGATGCGCGCGGCGTCGACGCCGTCGCGGCCGAGCTTTTTCGCCAGGCGGTCCGCGCCATGCTTGGTGCGCGCGAATACCAGGAACGAGCCGGTCTCGGCTTCGAGCAGCTTGCGCAGCAGGCTGAGTTTGCGATCCTGCTCGACTTCGTAGACGTGCAGGTCAACTTTATCGACCGGCTTCGAATCGCCGCCGATGGCGATGCGCACGGGATTGCGGACGTGCGAGTTGATCAGGTGCGCGACCGACTTCTCGATGGTCGCCGAGAAGAACAGCGTCTGGCGCGCGGGCGGAATCTTTTTGAGAATGGCGTGGATGGCGGGCAGGAAGCCCATGTCGAGCATGCGGTCGGCTTCATCGAGCACCAGGAAGCGCACGCCGCTCAGGTCCACCAATTTGCGCTCGAGGAAATCGCACAGGCGGCCGGGGGTGGCGATCACAATTTGCGATCCGCGGCGGATGGCCTGCAACTGGGTGGATTCGTTCATGCCTCCGACCACGACGGAGGAGCGCACCGGCAGGCTGGCCGCGAGTTTGATGGCGGCTTCGTTGACCTGCAGCGCGAGCTCGCGCGTGGGCGTAAGGATCAGGGCGCACACGCCGGTGGGGCGGTCGCCGCGGGTGAGAAGTTCGAAAATCGGCAGGAGAAACGCAAGAGTTTTGCCGGTTCCTGTTTGCGCGGTGGCCACCACATCGCGGC
Source organism: Bryobacterales bacterium (assembly GCA_963731375.1). Lineage (GTDB taxonomy): Bacteria > Acidobacteriota > Terriglobia > Bryobacterales > Bryobacteraceae > Palsa-187. Next base: position 207,555 of record CAVSUW010000007.1, on the reverse strand, counting down.
CTTCGAGGGCCGGGGGAATCGCCTGCGCTTGCACGGGAGTCGGTTGGACAAACCCGTTGCGCGTCAAATTACTCTGCAGCGAGGCGCTGAGAGTGAGTTCAGAAAATTTATTCATTCAGTGTTGTTTTTGGGGGGAAATTCAGCGAACCGGCTTACGTTTTACGGGGGGAGCAGATCTGCTTAAGAACATGATAGCACGTTTGTGTGGGCGTTGAAATGTGATGAAGAGACACTTCGGCGGTACGAACTTTGAGTTTTCATGAATCGTCTCGCGGTGGGCTGCCTACGTAAGCAACCCGCCGGAGGGTGGAGGAAACAGGCAGCGTTTTATTGGACCAGCCCACCCAGCGGACGAAGCGCCGAGCGGGCCGCGGTCTCAGAAAAGGGTCCAAATCAACCGTCAATTGCGCTCTCCTTTTTCCTTTCGCGGTCACCTCACGCCGCTTTCGCGACGTTCGTATCAACCAGAGAATCGATTCTCTTCCGTGTCCCGCCCTTTTCTCAATGTTTCCGGGGCGGCAAGCCCGCTTTCCTCAAGTTCGCCCGGCGAGCGAACCCCAAGTTCCACGGGCGCGGATTCCACCAAACTACGACGATCGGCCCGGCCGGGCTTTACTGCTGGTTGGATTATGCGGGTGGGGCGGCGGGTGGTGGGGAGTTGGAAGTGGGAAGTGGTTGAGGGGTGGGGAGATGGAGGAGGTGGGGAGGAGGTGAACGGCAGTGAGGGAGGGGCGCGCGAAGAAAAATTGGCTCGCAGATAAGAAGACAGATGAACACGGATAAGAAATGCGAATGTGCCTTTATTCGCGTGGGAAGTGGTTGAAGGGTGGGACGGAAGTGGCGGACCGGAGAGTGGAACTCGGCTACGGCCACCTTCCCACAACACGAGACATGGGGATGAGCAGTTACGCTGGTAAGGCGTTAGTTCATGCCGCCACGCACGTTGAAGCCCAGATAACGAAGGGCCTTAGCGATACGTCCATTCACTGGCGGATAGTCGTTCGGCTTGACTGTTCCGTAGAGTTCCAAGGCGGACGAAAGACCGAAGGACTTGACCTTGTAACTTTGGTCATACAGGAAGTCATGTAGGCGTTCGACGAATTCTCCACCACCGTAGACTAGATATTTCAGTGCTCGTTTCACATCAGCGATGTCATTATCATTCTCGTTCCAAAACACTGTTGGCAGATTTGCGACTCCGCCCTTCGTGAATCGGTTTTGGTCGTGGAAAGCATGGATCGCTAAGATTGCGTCCGTCAGTTCCTGATGAGACGCTGCGTCAACGGAATCGGTGGAACCGAATACGGTTCGTACTCTTTGGAGCCAATCGAAGTACTCTTTGGCAATCCTGTCGTCGTCGGTCGTGGTCCATTCGAGTCCGAGATCGAGAATCCCGCTGCGACGGCGCCCTCGGAGCTTAGCGGAGCTTCTTTCCACGATTCGTCTCCGGAAGCGTAAGTCAGTCTTGCCCAATTCAGGAATAGGTTAATCTCGTTGGCCGCGCCTATACCGCCCAACTCCGCCCGATGTAGCTGATTTTCCTCGAGTAGCCGCTGGACTTCGTTGAACGCCGTCCGATATTCGGACACCTGACGGCGCAGTCTCTCTAGGTAAATGCGTTTCGAATTGTTCTTTCGACTGACAACCTTGATGCTCGGAGGCTCGGCTTTGCCCACCGCGTCCCCGATGAGTCCGTCGGGGTTTCCGGTTGGCCTGAAACGTTCGTATGCTTCCGTAAAGCGCTTCAGCTTTTCAGTCGTCAGCGTGGGCGCCGAATCCCAAAGCTCGGCGAACAACCTGCGAAGTTCCTCGATGGTTTCAACGTCATCTGGCTCATCGAGCCGAATCGTTGCCTCGCGATTGAATCTCAACCCGCCATCGGTCAAGTTCGATGACCCCACCAATGCCGCGTTGTCGAAGAGGTAAAGCTTTCCGTGAAAAAGGTGAGTGTAATATCGGACCTCAATGTTCGCCTGCTCATGAACCGCCCAAAGCGCTTCGGGACGCGTGGTGGTGTTCAGGCCGACTAACAAATCCACGTGCCTTCCATTCTTTGCCGCGGCCAGCAAATCTTCTGTTTTGGTGACGTACGGCGCTGCTACATAGATCCGGCTGGACTCCGTCACAAGTTCAGTGAAGGGATTGACTACGAAATCTTTCGATGGACCATTTGAGAAAACACGTCTCATGAGGTTGAACGGCTCTAGTCTAACGCAGGCAAAGCTGCTCGAATACGCGAGGCTCTTGCACTATTCATAGAAACTGAATAGCTGGGGCGCGGGTTGTTCCAATTGATTCGGGAGCGGCGCCTAAGCTCATCCGACCTAAAGCTGAGTTAAGCGGACAAATAGCTCGGCAGACCTCCAAAATACCGCGTATACTTAGGTCCACACTTGCAAAAGTGATCTATCGGAGGAGATAAAAAATTAAATGAAGCGATTATTCGCAACAGTACTTTGCGTCGCGATGCCCATTGCGATGTTGGCCAGTGACAACGGTTACAAAGTCGCCTATGACGGCGGGTCGATTCCCGATATCAAAGCCGGAGTGGGGATGAAGCTATACATCGATGCCAAGCAAATTCGACTGGAAAGAGACAAAACGAATGTCGTGACCATCCCCGCCTCAGCGGTGACGGAGATCAGTTATGGGCAGGACGTTCACCGGCGCGTGGGAGCCGCTATTGGTATCGGCGTTGTCACCCTTGGGGTGGGCGCGTTGATGGCCCTCACCAAATCCAAGAAGCATTTCGTCGGATTGACGTGGGCCAACGGAGACCAAAAGGGCGGTTTCGCGATGCAGTGCGATAAAAACGACTATCGCGGCGTCTTGACTGGGCTGGAAGGGATAACGGGCAAGAAGGCAGTTGACTCGGAAGCCTTGACGGTCAAGAACTAGACCAATCGCGAGTTGCTATGCGACGCCCGCTGCATTCTCAGGTTAACTTTTCAACCGCGCCGCGTTCGATGGAGCGTAGTGCCAAGAGTGCGGAAGGCACCATCGCCGCCAGTTCGCGCCGCCGGTTAGTGGGCGCGCAGAGAATCACTATCGAGATCTGGCGTCCGCTCAAGTTCTGCTGATCGGGAATGGCTTGATCGACAGTGATCAAGACCTCAAAGCCAGCCGCCTCGGCTGCGTCCAACAGGCGTCCGTTTTTCAGCCCTGCCAGTTTGGCATAACGAATGGTCTGGCAGTCGTGTTCCGGAAAAAGAAGACGAAGGCGTTCGTCGATGCCTCGTCAATCAGGATTCGCATCTGGCAGGAGTTGCATCAGCCGCGCGCCAGTAGGAGTTGCTTGGCTTCTTCGAGGGCTTCCACGGCGAGAGGGCGGGAAACCGTGGGGAATCCTCTCGAGGAAGTCTTCCAAAGTCTCTCCGCCTTCCAGATAATCGAAGAGGGTTTGGACGGGCACTCGGGTTCCGCGGAATACCGGCGTGCCGTGCATGATCTCGGGGTCCCGGGTAATCGCTTGCGCCACGTCTCTATTCTCGCGCAAACCGGCATCGCGAGTCGGGGCCGCAGTCCATCGACGCTTCTGCCAGACGGACTCATTCATAACCCCGGCGCAAGCTATTGATTCGCTGGGATGGTTTATACCGCCTTAGTACTGGTAACGTAACCCGTGGTCTATTTACGCATTTGGCCGGTGCCTATAAGCTTGGGCGGTAGGGCTCGGACCGGCTTTGTGGGCGGGGCGCCCTGCTGGACCATCCGATTTATGCCGGATGATTCAGTGGGAAAGGAGTTCATCGATGAATCTGATATTGGCGGCGATCGTCATTGCGGAAGTTTGCCTGGCCATATGCGCGTGGCGGTCTCCCGAGTGTTTGCGGTGGCTCGCGGCCCATTTACTTACCCGGGCGGATGTCATTGATCTGGCCGGCGCGGCGACGAAACGGCGTTTGCAGTTTTGGAGCCTCGAATTGGGCGTGGAAAGCGAGGGATTCCCGCGGGAATCCAACAGAGTGGCGGAACTTGAAAACGGCTTGGCTCGGCCGGGAACTGCCAGCTAGGCGGAATGCTGGGTCCGGGGCTTGGCTGGCGACCGCCAGTGGAACAGCTCCATTGCTCCGCCTAGCGCTTCGCCGAACCGGGTGGTGACGCGGGTGCCGTGTTGGCCTGCAATGAAGGGCGGAGGTTCTTCTGCACGCCGGGCGCGGTAGTGGTCGAGAAGCGCGGTCTCGCTGTAGCCGATTGCGCGAGCGTACTGCCGGATATAGCTGGTGGCGTAGACGCCGGAGGGGAGCTTCGCAAACTCTTCGGCTTCGATTGCCCGCAGGTAATGGGGCGCGATCCGAGTGGATTGAGCAATCTCTTCCAGAGTGATGCCTGTCCGTTCCCGTACGGAAGCCAGACTGAGGCACGGGCGGGGGAGCTCCGTAGCCAGGCTTACAGCAGTGGTCGACATAAGTATGCCTCCAAGTAAATTGATCGGTTTGGAGCGCCGAAAAGATTATGGTAGTAAGGCGGCGGCGACGATCACCTTAACACCCGTATGGGGTGATACGCGTTCGGGGTGACGGGGCCGCCCGCCCTTCGGCGCCGGTGTGGCTGCCAGCGCTTGGGCTAGGCGCGAGTCTTTGGAACGAGATCTAATATCTGGACGCCCATGTCGAATCCGCTCCCGGCCGGGACGCAGTACCGCACCTCGCCGAGTATAATAGCCTCCTCCATAACCACCTGAACCATGGCCCCGCGCGCGACAAACTGAGGCGTGCGTAGTTTTAGGCCATTCCGGGAGACATCCATGATCTGAACTTGAAACTTTGCAGCCGAAAACGGGCTGAACGCCTGCATCTGCCCGGGACGGTCGAAGGGAAAGCGATGCTCGCGCCTTTTTTCAATTCCTTCGTAATTTTCCAGGTGCCGATTCTTCAACTTCAGTAACTTCAGAAAGACCCCGGTTACGTTGAATAGCCGGGTAGTGCAAGAACTGCATTCCGGCAAATGAGATTCAACAGCGGAACGTTGATCCGGCGGCAGCCGCCCGAGAAAATAGAGCTCTAGATCTTCGTCAGACACATGCATCATTGGCATGACTTTAGAGATGGTCCGCCGGGAGTTCTTCCCGTATCCGGGGTAGGAGGACCGTCACGGTAACCCCTTCCGCGCCGGCATCGCGTACGGAGACCGCGCCGTGAGCCTCTTGGACGAGATTCCAAATCACCGGCTGGGCGTCGACTCCGCTACCGGTCACACTGAGTTCGATCCGGACGTACGACCCCGGCGACACCTTCATCTCGCTGGCAACCGCTGGATCAAGTTCCAGGTTCGAGGTGGTGATCACCACGTTTCGCGCCAGCATTGCCTTGAGTGCATTCACGGCCAGATTCACCAGGACCCACCCGAGCGTCGTCGGATCGGTCGAGACCCGGCCAAGCTGGGCGTCCAGATTGGTTCGAAAGGAAATCTTGTCGCCGACGACGCCGCCAAGAAGTTTTTCAAGTTCGGCGACGACCGTATTTGGATCACTGACCCTGGGTGGAATTCCGTGAAGCATTTCGTATGTGGGAGAACGGCAATGCTTAAAAGGGGGTTGGGGCTAGAAGGCTTCGCCGACAATCCTAAGGCTATAACCTAAGCGTGGAATCGGCTATAAGGCGACGTCGGTTTGTAATGTCCGTAGACGCCTTACGTTCGTGTCGGTATTTTCCTGACAAACTGCAAACGCGGCTTACAGGGCGTTTTAATCGACCAGTTTGTTGCTGATCGCGTAACGCATGAGCTCGGCATTGGTCCGCATGCCCATCTTCTCGAGGATTCGGGCGCGATAGGTGCTTATGGTCTTGTCGCTCAGAGAGAGAAACTCACCAATTTCGGCTGACAGTTTTTCCGGACGCGATCAAGCACATCACTTCGAACTCACGATCGGAAAGACCTTCATGGAGCGGGCGTCTGGTGTCCCGCTGTATGTCAATCACGAGTCTTTCGGCCAAGGTGGCGCTTACGTAGCGTCCCCCATCGCTCACTTTGTTCACCGCTTCCAGGAGTTCCGAGCGGGTGCTGTCCTTGGTGACGTAACCTGCAGCACCAGCCTTGAAAGCCCGGCGGGCGTACTGCTCCTCCGAATGCATGCTGAGGATGAGAACTGGAAGCTCGGAATCGATCTGCTTCAATTGCTTCAAGAGTTCCAGCCCGTTTCTGCCGGCCAGGGAGAGGTCGAGAATTACCAGGTCCCAGTTCTGCTCGGTCATCAGGCGGAGCGCTTCCGGGGCGGTGCTGGCCTCGCCAAAACTGATGGGAGTGGCCTGCTCGCCTAGGATATTCTTGACGCCGTCTCGAACCACTTCGTGATCGTCAACGATGAGAACGTTCCTCATGGTTCTGCGGGCCGGGATACCGGGATGCGGAGAGTAATGGCCGTACCTTTTCCTGCGGCGCCCTGGATATCGATCTTTCCGCCAACCAGATGAGTCCGCTCTTGCATACCCAGGAGTCCAAGGGAGAGCGGCTGGGACTTGGCCTTATCGGTGATACCTTTGCCGTTATCGCGGATTGTCAGAATGAACTCGCCGGCCTGTTCGTCCGCGGTAACGTCCACTCGTGTTGCATTCGCGTGACGCAGAATGTTGGTCAGGGCCTCTTGAAAGATACGGAATACGGCGATGGATTGCTCGCGATTCAAGGTAATGGTATCGAGCGTGGAGTCAAAAGAGGTGGCTATTCCGCTGCGGGCTTGAAACTCTTGAGATTGCGACTCAATTGCTTCGATTAGGCCCAGATCATCCAGGATGCTCGGCCGGAGTTCAGAGGCTATTCTTTTGGCGCTATGGATGATGGAATCCGCCAGACGCATCATCCCATCCAGCCTCTTTTTGACGGCAGGATCTTCGCTGGAGACGAGCGGAACCAAACCCTCAATATCCCACTTCAACGCGGTCAGCGAAGAGCCAAGCTCATCGTGAATCTCGCGCGCGATGCGGGTTCCTTCCTTTTCTCGCGCGGACTGAACGCTGGCTGAAAGGGCTCGCAGTCTCTCGCTCAGCTCCCGGAGCTGTTCCGTGGTTTGCCGGCGCTCGGCGATTTCGCTGGTGAGCGCCGCGTTGGCTGCGGCTAATTCAGCAGTCCGTTGAGCCACGCGGTGCTCCAACTGTTCGGATAGACTGCGCAGTTGCTCTTTGGTACGCTTCAATTCGGGAGTTTCGACCACTTCCCAATTTCCGCGCCGTTTCGCGATGGCAAACTGGTGTGTACGCACAACCTCGAATAGGTTAGCGGCCTTGATGCCCGCGAGCGGGTAAGTGCATAACGCAATCAACTTTCGATCGACGATCATTTCGTCGACTTGCTGCTCATATTGCGTAAAGTCGGCCCACTGTTCCTCGGTCACCCACGCTCCGCTGCCGTTAACTCTCATCCCGGCGTAGCCTTTTGCCAGCGCGCGATCGAGCCTTTCGTTCAGCGCATTGATTGCACGGCTGGAGTTAAAAGCGCCATTGTGCAGATACCAGTCCGAAAACGGCACAATCTCGATGTCGCCCTTTGACAGGTGCTGGGCGGCTGCCCGATAGGCGCGGATCAATTCCTCTCGCGGTTCAGCTTCGTAAAGGGGAGGGTACGTCAACCAGAGGCAAAACTCGTTATTCTCCAGTCCAGCGATGAAGAATGGAATTAGGAGGTCGAGTAGATCCTGCTTGGTTTGGTAGAACTGACTGAAGTGCGTGCCCCAAGGCATTTCGCCCATAGAGCTGATGCCGGTCTTCCGTCGTTCTGTCGGCTGGGTCGCCATTTGCGCGCCTTCTCGACAACAACAATATCGGCCACCATTGTGATCGGAGCGCGCCATGTTTGCAACCGTCTCCGGCGAACAGCACTCGGAGTGGCCGCCAACCCTAGCGCACGTGTTTCGCCGGCGGGTTGCGGTCTCCGGCGTAGCGCTGCTGATGCCAGTGCGGGTAAGGCAGCGGGAGCGCGCTGACTTCGTCGAGGCGTTCGACTTCGGCGTCGGTAAGATTCCAGGTGGCGGCGGCGAGGTTGTCGCGGAGCTGCTGCTCGTTGCGCGCGCCGATGATGACGGTGTCGACGCGGGGTTTGCGCGTCACCCAGTTCAGCGCGACCTGCGAAATCGAAACGCTGCGCTGGGCGGCGATCTCGGCCAGGGCGTCGACGATGCGGAAGAGGCGCTCCTCATCAATGGTGCCGGGCAGTTCCAGCGTATTCAGGCGCGATTCGGAGGGCTTGGCTTGGCCGCGGCGGAATTTGCCGGATAACAGGCCGGATTGCAGGGGGCTCCAGGCCATGATGCCGACGCGCTGGTCCATGCCGCAGGGCACCAGTTCATGTTCGGCGTCGCGGGCCAGCAGCGAATAGTTGATCTGCTGCGAGATGTAGCGCGCAATGCCGAGTCGTTCGGAGAGGGACATGGCCTTCATGAGCTGCCAGCCGGCGTGGTTGGAGCAGCCGGCGTAGCGGATCTTGCCGGCGTGGATCAGATCGTCGAAGGCGCGCAGGGTTTCTTCCTGCGGCGTGAACGAATCGAAACTGTGGATCTGGTAGAGATCGATATAATCGGTTCCCAGACGGCGGAGGCTCGCGTCGCAGGCTTCGAGGATGTGGCCGCGGGTGGCTCCGGTTTTGTTGGTGCCGGGCTCGATGCGGAAGAAACACTTGGTGGCGAGAACGATGTCCTTGCGGCGGGCGCCGAGGGCCTGGCCGACCACTTCTTCCGACTTGCCGCCGGAGTAGGCGTCGGCGGTATCGATCAGGTTCACGCCGGCTTCAAAGCAGATCTCCATCAGGCGCCGCGCCTCTTCCACTTGCACATTGCCCATCGCGGCGAAGCGTCCTTCACCGCCCAGCGTCATGGTGCCGAAGCTCAGCACCGAAACTTCCAGACCGCTACCGCCCAACATTCTGATATTCCATGCTTTGACCAGGATAGCCGACGGCGGACGGGGTTTGGGCATATTTAAGCGGCGGGGGAGGTGTCATTTCGACCGTGTGGCGAAACAAGTTACGGGGGCGGGTATCTGCTATATCGTGGACTGTCGCACCTGCTACGTGATCATGCTTAGTCTCATCGGACTGTCCACATGCCTGCGCGCACAGGAGCCGGTTCCGCAGGCATCCGCCAGCATCGCCGGAACGGTTCGCGACGAGGACGGTGTCGCGGTGCCGGGGGCGCGGGTGACACTTGCCCCACCGAATAACGGGATCGACCGGGAGGCGACATCCGATAGCGCGGGCGCGTTCACGTTTTCCGAACTGGTTCCGGGAGTCTACCGGCTGACGATTTCCGAGGTCGGGCTCGACCGGCCGGTTACGGCCGAGGTGGTGCTCGGCGCGGGCGAGAGACGCGAACTTCCGATCGTCGGGACGCGCATTCTCACAACCACGGTTCATGTTGTGGCGTCAGTGGACGAGGTGGCAAAGTCGCAGGTGGAGGCGCAGGAGACGCAACGCGTCTTGGGCTTCGTGCCGAACTATTACAGCAGCTACATCTGGGACGCGGCGCCGATGACGCCCAAGCTGAAGTTCAAGCTGGGGCTGCGAGCGACGACCGATCCGGTTTCATTTCTGGCGGCCGCTATTCTGGCCGGTGTCGAGCAGAAGCACAACACCTTTCCGGGATATGGCCAGGGTACGGAGGGCTATGCGAAGCGGTTTGGGGCGGCGTATGCGGACGCGTTCATCGGCAAGATGGTGAGCCGCGCGATCTTGCCGACGATTCTGCACCAGGATCCGCGGTACTTCTACCGAGGCTCGGGAAGCGTCGGCTCGCGCATCTTTTATGCGCTGAGGGCGGCGGTCATCACCAGGGGAGACAATGGGCGGATGCAACCGAACTATTCGCAGGTGCTCGGGAACTTCGCGGCATCGGGTATCTCAAATCTCTACCGAGCTCCGGGGGACCGGACTGCGAGCCTGACTTTTCGCAACGGGCTGATCATGACGGCAAGCGGCGCGGTGGAGAATCTGTTGCGAGAGTTCTTTTCGCGGAAGCTGACGTCGAATGTGCCTGCGTTCGCGAATGGCAAGCCTTAGTGGGATCCGCGGCCATTGGCATCGCCGCCCGGCCGCGTAGTAGCATTCTTGCCAAATAGCATTTTTGCTCGAAGGAGATACGGCATGGTGTTCGGAATGACGCTTGCGACTTATACTTTGGTGCACGTGGTGATCAGCCTGGTAGGAATCGCCTCCGGATTGGTGGTTCTCTTCGGCCTGCTCAACGGAAAACAACTGGCCGGCTGGGCGGGGTTGTTTCTGGCGACCACCGTTGCTACCAGCGTGACCGGATTCGGCTTTCCGGTCGAGCATTTCCTTCCGTCCCATGGCGTGGGCATCCTCTCGCTGGTGGCGCTAGCGATTGCGATCTTCGCGCTCTACGCCAAGCACTTGGCGGGCGGATGGCGCAGGACCTATGTGATCACCGCAGTGCTCGCGCTGTACCTGAACTGCTTCGTCGCGGTGGTGCAGTCGTTCGAGAAGATCGAGCCGCTGCGGGCGCTGGCGCCGACGCAATCCGAGCCGCCGTTCGCGATCGCCCAACTTGCGGTGCTGGCGCTTTTCGTAGGGCTGGGCATCTTGGCCGTCCAAGCGGTTCCGCGAAAAGCCGGGGATCAAAGCGTCGGCGGCGCGCGGCGGGATCTGATTCGACTCATCCCCAACCCACGGCGGCTCCACGACATATCGGGGCGATGTCTGGCCGACCCCCTCATATTTCGCGGGGCTCGGTCGGACACATCCTTATTTTTCAATCACATGGCATTGGTTCTCGGTGTGCTTTTTGTAAGCACCGAGGTGATCCATGTCGATTCGGATTCAGGTCCTTCTGGTGGAGGACGACGAGATAAGCGCGCAGGCTGCCCGCACTCTCCTTGAAAGATTGGGGTGCGTGGTGGACCACGCTGTCGATGGCGCGGAGGCGATCGATCTCTTCGGCCGGGGAAGTTACGACCTGATCCTTATGGATGGGCAGATGCCGCAGATGGACGGGCTCGAGACCACCGCCAAAATTCGCAGCATGGCGCAAGGCTGGGTCACGCCGATCATCGGCACCAGCTCCAACTTGAGCCGCGTCAGTGCCTGGACGCAGGCATGAACGATGTCATGCCGAAGCCGTTTTTGCTCAGCTCGCTAAAGACGGTTTTAGCGAAATGGACGCTGTGGGAAGACGACTTCACCACCGGTGTATACGCAAGGTTGAGTCTATAGGCTGGCAGGAACAACCGCTGCGGCGGCGGTGTCTATGCGGGCGGAGGGTTGCCCCATGCTTCGTATTCTTCCTTGCTTTGTGTTCCTCGGGACTGCGCAGCTGGCCGCTCGAGATCCCGGCACCAGATCCACAAATGACTCTGGCGCTGCTCGCGGAGATCCGCCAGCTTGCAAGCTGGATATTCAGACCGCCGCTGCCACCATTCAACGAGTCCAGATTGGGATGATCGATTGTGCGCTCCTCCTCCATAATTCGTCCGAAATGCGCTGCAAGCTTCGCCTTGAATCTGATGCGTTCATCGTCCAAAAGTTGAAGTATCTTTCGATTCGAAATCGAAGGGAATTCCTCGCGCGGAATCGAAGGACCTGCGTGTAGTCGACCACCGAATCTTGCCCGTCCAGGAACGGATGGGTTGGAACGTAGAAATAGTTCATGTAGCCTGGATCGGCTGGGCCGGGAAATTTGTTCGCAACGAGGCTCTCCATTTTAGCCGGGTCCTTTCTGGGACCTGGAGGGACAGAAATGACGCCTTGCTAGGGCGATGGCCGACTGGTTGATCTTTCCGTTACGCGGTGCAATGTCCGCAACACTGCGAAATTACCGCGGCGAACCCTACGCGCCTTCCGAAAACGTAAACCCAAGATAAGCTGGGAGTCTCGGATTGTAATTGCCTCCGCGCAAAACGATTGAGGGTCCCAGGATTGCCTTCAGGGGACGACCGGATTCCGAATCTCGGGCCGTGCTGCCAGCCGTTTTGATTCGCGTTCCGTTTTTCAGATCGTTTCCTCTGGGCCGATCCATATGGGATCTTTCGGGACGTACCTGCCGGACGTGTTCGAAAATCCGGGCACGCGGATCACATTTGCCGGCAAGAAGAACGAAGGCTCAGGAGAGGTTTTCGAGTACACTTTCGAAGTACCTGCGAAGGCCAGTCATTACAGCGTTGGAACTGAAAAGGCGTGGAGAATCACGGGCTATCGCGGCTCGTTCCAGATTTACTCGGCGACGGCTGAGCTGGCGCGTTTGGTCGATGAGACCGAACAGCTTCCGCCCGAAGCCGGAATGTGCCGGGCCAGGAGCCGCTTCGATTACCATTACATGCTCATTGGAGACGATGAATTCCTGATTCCCCGCGAGACCCGGGTCGATACGTTGTCTGGGAACGCGAATGAAACCTCCAGCATCATCACGTTCTCGGGTTGCCACGAATACACCGCGGAATCGAGTCTGCGATTCGACGCGCAGGAACCAGCGGCCAGCGTTAAGCCAGGCTCACAAGTGCCCGAGCGTCTCCCGGCTGGTCTTTCACTGACATTGGCGCTGTTAGGATATATTGATCCCGCAACTGCAGCCGCAGGGGATGCGGTTTCGGCTAAGGTCTCGACGGCTGTTCGCGCTCCACATAACAAATACTGGTCAAACTCTTGATCGAGTGCCCCAGCTTCGTAGGCGGGGCGACAGACATTTTCGCTGCCACCGCCGCCGACCGGCAGAAACGGGAGGAGTCTTCTCCCTCGGCCGCCAGAGCAGGGTACGTTCTGCAGGCCGGCCTCAAGTCGAAATGGATTACGGTGAACCCTTGAAGCGGGCCATCGGATTCACTCGCCATAGCGGCCTTCGCGCAAGATCCTAATCGAGATGCTCGAGACGGCGCCGTGACAATGCTCTCGGAGTCCCATCAGCCGTCAGCTGCATCGAAACCATCGATCGAAAGTATTTTTCGCGCGAGACTCCGCGATACCGCTGCCTTCCTGCGAACGGCTCAGCGTCGATCGAAACCCGCAGCACGCTCAGGCTCGGATGCATGTTCCGATCGGTTGCGGGTAAAGTCGCGGTAACGCAGGGCCGGGCGATTAGTTATTCCTGGACGCGCCCCGGCTCGTTGTTCCCAGTGTCGAGCAGATCCTTCCATTCGGACCGATCGGCACCGGAGCATTCGCTGTGCACCTGATCGACATTTTCAGCAATCCCTCCGTCCGCTTCCGGGTCCTGCCTGAAGATGACAAGATTCTCGCCGTCCTATGGGCGTGGATCGATAGCCGTCTGTTCGTAGTAATTGCGGCCACTGGTCGCCGCTCCTTCTCGACCCAATTCTTGGAAACTTGCGGCGATTCAAAATGAGTCTGACACTCCGCCCGACACTCACTGTGCGAAGTAAGCACCGAGAACGAATTCAGACCTTGCCTCCTGCATCCGTCAGCCGTTCGCATGACATTCTGCGCAATTTTCCGAGACTGAAGAACTGACAACTTTTTCGGATTGCACGAAGCAGGGCAACCTCTGCAGAGCGTGAACCGGCGGCGTGACCTTCCATACCAGAACTAGACCTTCGAACTTGCTCTATCTACGCCTATCGACACCGCTGTCGGCGGCTGCCGGCGACATCATTTCAGCTCAATTGACCGAGCCAATTTGGAGCCGAAGTCCTTGAGTTCCCTCCACCGAACTGGCCGGATTGTCCACATACATCGCTTCTACCCAGAAAACTTTTTGTGGTCCAACAGCGCGGGGGCAAACCCTGAAGAGTTTCTCCTTCACTACCAAGAAATCGCAATCCCCGCTGGATTTCTATCGAAATGGCGAACATTCTGCCTCAGCCAAATAGTGAGATCGCGCGGTCGTTGGCGGGGCTTTGACACTGTAAATATCGAATGATAAAGTTTTTGGGCGAGGTTGCAAGAAAAACGAATGCCCAAGAAACAAGGTGCTTCCCGACGGTCGTTTTTGGCTGGCTCCGCCACCGGGCTGGGCTCGGCATGGCTCGCTTCACAATGGCCCGCGATTCTGGCGGCGCAGGAGCACGCCCAGAAGGTTGCCAAGTCAGGCAAGCCGGGCAAGCTGGGATTCTTCTCGGCCGAGCAGGGCGCTGAAGTCGAAAGCGTGGCCGCGCAGATTGTTCCCACCGATGACACGCCGGGAGCGCGCGAAGCCGGGTGCTTGTATTTCATCGACCGCGCGCTGACTACCTTCGACAAAGGAAAGCAGTCGGTCTACACGCGAAGGGCTGGGAGTCCTGCAGGCCAAGACCAAAGAGCTCTTTCCGAGCGGCGGCAAGTTTAGCGCCTTGAACTCGGCGCAGCAGATTCAGGTGCTGAAGGCCATCGAAAAGACTCCGTTCTTCACGCAGGTTCGGGTGCACACGATCACCGGGCTGATGGCGAATCCGGAGTACGGCGGGAACCAAAACCAGGCCGGCTGGAAGCTGATCGGATTCGAAGGCAAGTTCAACTATGCGCCGCCCTTCGGCTACTACGACGGCGAGAGCAACAAGCTGACGGCAAAGAAAGGTTAAAGCCATGACAAAATTTAGTCCCAACACGCAGGTTGATTTTGTGGTGGTCGGCTCCGGAGTCTCCGGCGGCATCATGGCCAAGGAACTGACGGCGGCGGGGTTTCAGGTGGTCATCCTGGAGCAGGGCGATTATTTGCGCGAGAAAGATTTTGAATACGATCAGTTGAAGAGGACGTCGCACTCTTCCCTGCTCTCGGATGAGGCGAACCCGGTGACGTTTCGCCAGACTGCTTCGGAAAAGGCAACGCTCAGCAACGGGTTCAGATACGGCCGCTGCGTGGGCGGCGGGACGGTTCACTACTCGGGCAGCAGTTGGCGGCATCACGAAAGCGACTTCCACGAGCGCAGTCTGCTGGGCCCGGTTTCGGGGAGCGGGTTTGACGACTGGCCGGTGACGTACGCGGAGCTGGAACCTTACTATACAAAGGTCGAGTGGGAAATCGGTTACTCGGGACTGGGCGGCGTGAGTCCGTTTGAATCGCCGCGATCTAAGCCGTATCCGCTGCCTCCGATGCCGAATAAGTCCTCCGGCGTGCTGATGGAGCGCGCGGCGAAGAAGCTGGGGTATCACGCGGTTCCGGTGCCGGTGGCGATGTTGTCGCAGGCGTATCGCGGACGCTCGGCATGTATTCACTGCGGATATTGTTCGGGATTCGGATGTAAGGTAGGGGCGAAATCGAGTGCGCTGGTAAGCGTGATTCCGGTCGTCGAGAAATCCAACAAGTGCGAGCTTCGGCCGAATTCCTTTGTGCGCGAGATTTCGGTCGATAGCGCCGGCCGAGTGACCGGGGCGGTTTACTTCGACGCCGATAAGAAGGAAGTGTTTCAGAAAGCCAAGGCGGTGATCGTGTGCGGCAACGGCCTGGGATCGCCGCGGCTGCTGCTCATGTCGAAATCCAGCCGTTTCCCGGATGGGCTGGCGAACTCGAACGGCGTGGTCGGCAAGTATTTTCTGCCGGGATGCGGCGTCAGCGCGCATGGAATCATGGATCACGAATTGAACGAGTACAAGAGCGTGACTACTACGCGGGCGATTGAGGATTTCTACAACTCCGATCCCAAGCGCGGCTATTACGGCGGCGGCAGGATCGACGCTCGCGGGAATTCGACGCCCATCGGCTTCGCGCTGGGCGGAATGTCGCCGGACACGCCGACGTGGGGAGCCGAATACAAGAAAGCCTTGCGCAATGACTTTGGGCGCTACCTCACTATGCAGGGGTTCCTGACGTGCTTGCCGCTCGAAACCAACAACATTACGCTCGACCCGGACGTGAAAGACGCGTGGGGACTGCCGGCCATCCGCGTCACCTACAAAGACCATCCTGATGACATGAAGAACAAGGCGTTCTTCCGGGACCGCGCGCTGGAACTCATCGACGCCGCCGGGGCCGTCAAGAAGTGGGCCGATCCGGTGCGGGAGGAGCGGGCGATGGGACACACCATGGGCGGCTGCCGCATGGGGAACGATCCCAAGACTTCGGTGGTGGATAAATTCCACCGCGCGCACGATGTTCCCAACCTTTACGTGGTGGACGGAAGCAGTTTCGTCACCAGCGCGCGCAACCATCCGACGTGCACGATTTCGGCGCTGGCGTATCGCGCGGCGGACAACATTATTAAGAACGCGAAAAACGGGAGCATCAAGTCGCCGACGGGGGCGTAGTCCAGTTGCTCGAACGACCGGGCCGGCTATGCCGGTATCGGGCTGCTTTGAAAATGGACCAACAAGACGCGGCCGCCTTGTTTGCAATAGACAGCAACGAGGCGGAACTCGGTGGTGCTCTCTTTCCCATCGCGCAGCATTGCTACTTTGCTATCGCCGGTCAAGATTCCAACCGAACCGTAGATCCGAACCTTTTCATTCGTAAGCTCAATTGAGTTAAAAACCATGGAATGAGTCTTGAGGTCGTTCAGTATTTGCGCTTTGGACAGCACGCTTCCATCAGGCCGCACCAGCATGTAGTCGTCGGAATAGACTTGCGACGAGCTTCTCCCAATCACTTCTCTTAAGAGCTCCATAAAAGCCCTCGCGGTGGGTACGGCTTACTTCCTCAGCGGTTATGTCCATAACCGATCTCCGTCGATCGCGCTCACGCGGCGCCAAATCTCTCGGCGGCGCGGGCTCTGGCTTTTGCCGCTTCCTCCTCGCGATTCTTGGGGGGCGCGGTGGTTTCGAGCGAATGAAGCAGGCGAGTGGAGACCGCGGCGATTTCGTCGACGGCTGCCAGGAATGTGGCTTCGTTGGCCTTCGACGGCTTGTTCAGGCCGCTGATTTTTCGGACGAACTGCAGCGAGGCTGCGCGAATCTCTTCCTCAGTGACTGGCGGATCGAAGTTGAAGAGCGTCTTGATATTCCGGCACATTTGACACCAAGGTAGCAAAAGGCAAGATGGGGTGCGAATAATCCGGCCTTCGCGCCACTTAAGAGTGATGGGACTCTGCTAAGTGGCGCTTTCGCGCACGCGCTCGGCCGCGGTATTTGGCATCGACGCGCATTTTATCGACGTCGAGGTCGATATGTACCCCGGCGCGGGCCGTGATTTCATCACCGTGGGCATGCCGGACCTGGCGGTGCGCGAGAGCCGCGAGCGCATCAAGAGCGCGATGCTCAATTCGGGTTTCGGCTATCCCAATAAATCGGTGACCATCAATCTGGCGCCGGCCAACCTCAAGAAGGAAGGCGCGGGATTCGATCTGCCGATGGCGGTGGGCATCCTGGGGGCGATGGGAGTGGTGACGCCTCCCGACGATCACCTGTTCGTCGGCGAGCTTTCGCTCGATGGGAC
The DNA here is from genome assembly GCA_963731375.1 of Bryobacterales bacterium. Classification (GTDB taxonomy): domain Bacteria; phylum Acidobacteriota; class Terriglobia; order Bryobacterales; family Bryobacteraceae; genus Palsa-187. The sequence goes on along the minus strand of CAVSUW010000007.1, from coordinate 190,322 downwards.
GCTGCGGCCGGTGCGGGGCGCGCTGTCGATCGCGGTGGCCGCGCGCAAGATGGGTCTGCGAAATCTGGTGGTGCCGGCGGAGAACGGGGCGGAGGCGGCGATCGCCGGCGGCGTGCGCGTGTTCGCGCTGCAGCATCTGGCGGAGGTGGTGACGTTCCTACAGCAGCAGGACAAGTTTCAGCCGGTGACGAGGACGGCGGCTGCGGGAGTCGCGGAATGTGAAGCGACGGGTCCGGATTTCAAAGATGTCCGCGGGCAGACGACCGCCAAGCGCGCGCTGGAAGTGGCGGCGGCGGGATCGCACAATGTCCTGATGATCGGGCCGCCGGGATCGGGCAAGACCATGCTCGCGAAACGCTTCCCGGGGATTCTGCCGCCGCTGACGTTTCAGGAAGCCATCGAGACCACGCAGATCCACAGCGTGGCGGGGACGCTGCCGAAGGGTGTGGGGCTGCTGAGCGTGCGGCCTTTTCGCGCGCCGCATCACACGGTGTCGGATGCGGGATTGCTGGGCGGCGGATCGGGCATTCCGCGGCCGGGCGAAGTGAGCCTGGCGCATCATGGCGTTCTGTTTCTGGACGAATTGCCGGAGTTCGCGCGCAACGTTCTGGAATTGCTGCGGCAGCCGCTGGAGGAACGCTCGGTATCGCTCGCGCGCAGCGACATGACGCTCAATTTTCCGGCGAGTTTCCTGCTGATCGGAGCGCTGAATCCGTGCCCGTGCGGATTTTTTGGCGACCCTACGCGCGAGTGCCGCTGCACCGGCGCGATCATCCAGCGCTATCTGGGGAAGCTGAGCGGACCGCTGCTCGACCGCATCGATCTGCATATCGAAGTGCCGGCGGTGCCGTATCAGGAACTGCGCGGCAAAGACGGCGGCGTCTCGTCGGCGGCGATGCGCGAGCGGGTGTGCGCGGCGCGCGACCTGCAGCAGAGGCGCGGCTACTATAACGCTCACATTCCGGCGGGCGAACTGCGCAAGTTGTGCGAGCTGGACGCGGCGGGCGAGCGCACGCTCGAAATGGCGGTGCGGCGGATGGGGCTGAGCGCACGCGCGCACGATCGCATCTTGAAAGTCGCGCGCACCATCGCGGATCTGGATCACGCGGCGGGCGTCAGCGCGAAGCACCTGGCCGAAGCGGTGCAGTATCGCAGTCTGGACCGGAATTACTGGCAGTAGGGCATCAAACGCCTATGTCCTCGTTCCAGAGGTTCGGATTCTCCGTGATGAATTTCTGCATGAGCTGAATACATTCGGCATCCTGCAGCTACATCGACTCGAACGCCCTGGCTCCGCATGTAGTCTTCGGCCCCGAGAAAATTCCGGTTCTCGCCAACAATTACGTGGGGAATCTTGTACAACACGATAGCGCCGCTGCACATGGGGCAAGGCGATAGCGTCGAGTACATGGTGGAGTTTCTGTAAACTCTGGACGGCAATCGACCCGCGTTGCGAAGGCAATTCATTTCGCCATGATCGATTGCGCTCCCGGTCTGGACTCGGCAATTGTGTCCTCTGCCGATAATTTTTCCTTCGCTGACGAGGACCGAACCAATCGGAATGCCACCCTCGGATAAACTCAGTTTCGCCTCGTCAATTGCTGCCTGAAGGAAAAGATCGCGTTCCATCGATGAATCCATTCTATGTCTACGGCCTTATCATGGTGTCGGGATGCGCCCAACCAAATCCCGCACGACGGTCCTGACGATCGGACATTCAACCCGAAGCATCGAGTCCTTTATCGAGATGCTGCGCACCCATGGAGTAAAACGATTGGTGGATGTGCGGACGATCCCTCGGTCGCGGACGAATCCTCAATTCAATCGCGAGAGTTTGGCGCAGTCGCTGGCCGAAGCCGGAATCGGGTACACACACGCAGCGGAGTTGGGCGGATTGCGCCACGCCCGAAAAGATTCGCTGAACACGGGATGGCGCAATGCGTCGTTTCGCGGCTACGCCGATTACATGCAAACGCCCGAATTCGAAGCGGCCATCGAGTCCCTGATCGAAGCCGCAAAACGCGAGCAAATCACGATCATGTGCGCCGAGGCAGTGCCCTGGCGCTGTCACCGTTCTCTGATCGGAGACGCTCTGAAGGTGCGCGGCATTGCGGTTGAGGACATCATGAGCGCGACTCGAACCCAGCCGCACGAACTTACTTCATTCGCGAAAGTTGAAGGCACACAAGTTACCTATCCGGCTGTCAGACTGCCGACGGCGCTCTCGAACGTCAGCCCTAGGCTATACTTTTTGGTGCGCGCACGCTACGCTGCGTGACATGAGGAGCCATTCATGTCACCACATAATCTTGTTCGTTTAGCCGCTGCGCCCATGATGTTCGGGATGATCGCGCTGTGCGCAGGTCCAGCTCGTGCCGAGAGCGCGAGTCCGCTACCGCTGCCGAATCCGTTTCACGTGGACGAAACGTTCAAGCTGGAACTGCCGGCCGGGATGAAGTCGTTGGGATCGCTCTCCGGCGTGAAGGTGGGCGCCGACAACAACATCTACATCGCGCATCGCTGCAACACAGTCTCGTGCACCGGTCATGACGATGTACCGACGATCATCGTCGCGACGCAGCAGGGCAAGCTGGTGAAGAGCTTGGGTGCGGGCCTGTTCGTTTGGCCGCATGGCATCCTGGCGGCGACGGATCGGACGATCTGGGTGACAGACGCGGTGGCGACCAACGGCGTGGATAAGGACAATCCCAATAAGGGCCACCAGGTATTTCATCTCGACAAGAATGGCAAGGTCCTGCTGACGCTAGGGAAGGCTGGCGTGACGGGGACGGGTCATGACACTTTCAATGCTCCCTCAGATGTCATCCAGGCGAAGAACGGCGACATCTTCGTCGCGGATGGCCATGGGCCGGGCATGAACGCGCGCATCGTCAAGTTCGACAAGAACGGAAAATACATCACCGAGTGGGGCACCCGCGGATCGGGTCCGAGCCAATTCGAATTGCCGCACGCGATGGCGTTCGATTCACAAGGAAGGCTGTTTGTCGCCGACCGTCTGAACGACCGTATCCAGATTTTCGACCAGGATGGAAAGTTCCTGGCGGAGTGGAAGCAGTTTGGACGCCCCAGCGGGCTGGCCATCGACAAGAACGACACGCTGTATGTCAGCGACACGCAGACCACCAAGGGCCGCCCCGGTTTCGAGAATGGCATTTACATCGGCAGCGCCAAAGACGGCAAGGTGACCGGCTTCATTCCTAAGATCAAACAATACTCGACCTGGGAAGGGCCGGGCGCGGATCGCACCAACATGGAAGCGATCGGCGTCGCGCCGGATGGCAACTCGCTTTACGGCGGCGACAGCGGACTGCTGATGGTCGTGAAATTCGTCCGGAACAAGTAATCCCGCTGTACTCCTCTTGAAGACCGTAGCCGTCCCACGGGCTGTGCACGAATCTCTTCGGCAGAGGCCCCTTGACACCAGCGCACGGAGGAATATGATTCCTTCGGAGGTCGTAATGGGACTGACTGACACTGTTCGCGCGGTTCTCGACCACAAGGGAATTGGCGTCTGCGCCGTGATGCCGGAGACGCCGGTTTATGAAGCCCTGGAAATCATGGCGGACAAAGACATCGGCGCCGTCCTGGTGATGGAAGACGCCGATCTCTGCGGAATCTTCTCGGAACGCGATTACGCGCGCAAGGTGATTCTGCAAGGCAAGGCCTCGCGCGACACCACCGTTGGCGAGATCATGACCAGCCCTCCGGTGGTCACGACTCTGGAGCAGAGCGTCGACGATTGCTTGCGCGTGATGACGGATCACCGTATCCGACATCTTGCCGGTGGTGAGCCAGGAGGCGGTGATCGGAGTGCTGTCGATCGGCGATCTGGTCAACTGGATTATCCGCCGGCAGGAAGAGGAAATTCATCACCTGCATCACTACATTACCGGCAGTTATCCGGCCTGATCGTCGACGTTTAGTGCCGGGCATGCGCCGAAGGTAACCGCAGAAGCGCCGCGAGATACGTTTAAATAGAAGTAGTGCTTCGCTTCAACGTTAACTCGTGCGGGTGTAGTGTTTCTGCCGCATTCGCGATGTTGCCCGCTGTGGGATTCGCGCAATCCGATGATAGCAATGAGGTTAGTGCGCCTGCAGTGACGCCGGCGGAACAGCCTGCGCCCGCAGCCGGGAACCGAGCCGATCGACAAGCGCATTTTTGGCGTGCTGCCGAACTATCGGACGGCGGATGGCTCGGCGCCTTTCGTGCCCATCACGGCGAAGCACAAGTTCTACATTGCGGCCAAGGATTCGTTCGACTATCCGGTGTACCTGACTTCGGCACTTTTCGCCGGACTGTATCAGTTGGAAAACCAGAACCCTAGTCTTTCGGACAAGGCGTGAAGGGCTACGCGAAGCGCTTCGGCAGTTCCTATGGCGATCAAGCCATCGGCAATCTGATGACGGAGGCGATTTTCCCATCGTTGCTGCACGAAGACCCGCGCTATTTCCGAATCGGAGCGAGCGGCGGCAGCACGTGGCATCGGATGGGCTATGCGATCACGCGCGTGTTTGTGGTTCGCACCGATAAAGGCGAAATGGGATTTCAACTTCTCGGAATGGCTGGGCAACGGAGCCACGGTTGCGATTTCGAATCTGTACTATCCAGCGACACGCGCAATGTCTGCCGACAACGTGCAGAAGCTGGGCATCCAGGTCGGGACCGACGCCTTTTCCCAAGTCCTCAAGGAATTCTGGCCGGACATCAAGCGCAAGCTGAGCAAGAAGAAATCCTGACGTCTGCGCAATTCGCAGCGGGCGCACTTTGCTACAATCCGTTTCGATGAGCACAACGGGCATTTACCCACCGAGCGACGAGTTCGTTCGCCAAGCGCACGTACAAGGCATGGAAGGTTACCGCGAGCTGTACCGGCGCGCGGAGCAGGATCCGGAAGCGTTCTGGGGCGACATCGCGGCGCGCGAAATTCACTGGTTCGAAAAATGGAAGCAGGTGCTCGACTGGAAGCCGCCGTTCGCGCAGTGGTTCGTGGGCGCGAAGACCAACGTTTCCTACAACTGTCTGGACCGGCACGCGGCGTCGCATCGCAAGAACAAAGTCGCGATTCTGTGGGAGGGCGAGCCGGGCGAGCAGCGCTCCATCACCTATCAGGAATTGCTGCGGCTGGTGTCGCGCTTCGCGAATGTGCTGAAGGCGCGCGGCTATAAGGCGGGCGACCGCTCCATCATTTACATGCCGATGATTCCGGAGCTGCCCATCGCCATGCTGGCGTGCGCGCGGCTGGGGATCACGCATAGCGTGGTGTTCGGCGGATTCTCGGCGGAGGCGCTGAAGGCGCGCATTCAGGACCTGGGCGCGACGGTGGTGATCACGGCCGACGGCGGCTACCGGCGCGGCAAGGAAGTGAAGTTGAAGCCGGCCGTCGATGAAGCGCTGACCGAGTGTCCGGGAGTGCGCGACGTGATCGTTTACCGGCGCACGGGTTCGGAGACGGCGATGCAGGCGGGCCGCGATTCCTGGTGGCACGATCTGGACGCGGCGTTGACGGGACCGGACGCCGAGCACTGCCCGGCGGTGCCGCTCGACAGCGAGCATCCGCTGTTCGTGCTGTACACGTCGGGCACCACCGGAAAACCGAAGGGGATTCTGCACACCACCGGCGGCTATCTCACGCACGTGACGGCCACCATGAAGTGGGTCTTCGATCTGCGGGACGAAGACACCTATTGGTGCTCGGCCGATATTGGATGGGTGACGGGGCACAGCTACATCGTTTACGGGCCGCTCTCGGCGGGCGCGACGTCGGTGATGTACGAAGGCGCGCTCGATTATCCGCAGTTCGACCGCTGGTGGCGCCTGGTCGAAAAGTATCGCGTCAATATTTTCTACACTTCGCCCACGGCGATCCGCGCGCTGATCCGCCAGGGCGATCAGTGGCCGGACGCGCACGATCTTTCGAGCCTGCGCCTGCTGGGATCGGTGGGCGAGCCGATCAATCCGGCGGCGTGGGAATGGTATCACCGCGTGATCGGCAAGGGGCGCTGCCCGATTGTCGATACCTGGTGGCAGACGGAAACCGGCGGGATTCTGATCGCGCCGATGCCGGGCGCGGTGCCGGCGAAACCCGGCTCGGGCACGCTGCCGATGCCGGGCATCATTCCGGACATCGTCGATTTCCACGGCTATCCGCTGGAGCCCGGTCACGAAGGGTTCCTGATTCTGCGGCGGCCGTGGCCGGGAATGATCCGCAACATCTGGGGCGATCCGGAGCGCTTCAAGGAACAATATTGGAGCAAAGTTCCGGGCGCGTACTTCACCGGCGACGCCGCGCGCTGCGATCACGACGGCTATTACTGGATTCTGGGGCGCGTCGACGACGTGATGAACGTCAGCGGCCATCGGCTGAGCACGATGGAAGTGGAGTCCGCGCTGGTGAAGCATCCGGTGGTGGCGGAAGCGGCGGTGGTGGGCAAGCCGCATGAGATCACCGGCCAGGCGGTGTGCTGCTTCGTGACGCTGAAAAAGGGCGACAGCGGCGAGCACGACAAGCTCGGCCAGGAACTGCGCCAGTGGGTGGCGCATGAGATCGGAGCCTTCGCGCGGCCCGAGGAGATCCGCTTCACCGACGCGCTGCCGAAGACGCGCAGCGGCAAAATCATGCGGCGCCTGCTGCGGGAGATCGTGACTTCGCACACGGTCACGGGAGACGTGACGACGCTCGAAGACTTGAGCGTGGTGACGAATCTGGCGGCGCAGCAGGACGAAGAGTAGGGAAGGGGAAGAGACGTTCCGTGACTGACTTAAGAGGGTCGTGCGATCGTTGCGGTATGGCAAGGCCCTCCGAAGAGCTCGAGTCCTTGATTCGTTCTTGCATCTCGGCGAATTAAGATCCGAGGTCAAAGCAATCGAACAAGCCGTGACACCAGCGTGCGAACCTGGAAGTGATGCAGCATGTCGTCATTCTGGGCGGGGATTCGGCGGCCTCTACGCGGCGAAGGCGCTGAGCGGTCACGCCAAGGTCACGCTGATCGACCGGCGCAACTTTCATTTGTTTCAACCGCTGCTGTATCAGGTGGCGACGGGGTCGCTTTCGCCGGGAGAGATCGCGGCGCCGCTGCGTTCGCTGTTGCGCGGCCATCCCGATACGTTTGTGCTGCTCGACGAAGCGGTGGACTTGGACGCGGAGAATCGGCGCGTCGTATTGGCTCATGAGGCTCCGATCGAGTACACGCATTTGATTGTCGCCACGGGCGCCAGCAACACTTATTTCGGGCACGATGAGTGGCGCGCGATCGCGCCGGGGCTCAAATCGATCGAAGACGCGACCGCGATGCGGCACAAGATCCTGTATGCGTTCGAAGCCGCGGAGCGCGAGCCCGATCCCGCAGCAGCGGCGCGCGTGGCTGACGTTTGTGGTGGTGGGCGCGGGGCCGACCGGCGTGGAACTGGCGGGCGCGCTGGCGGAGATTGCGCGCGACACGCTGCGGCGCGACTTCCGGCATTTTCGTTCCGAAGAGGCGCGCATTCTGCTGCTGGACAGTCGCCGCACGTGCTGCCGACGTATCCGGAGGATCTCTCCGAGCAGGCGGCGCGCCAGCTCATTCGGCTGGGTGTGCGGCCGCGCAACAACGTGCAAGTGATCGCGATGGATGCCGAGGGCGTGACGCTGCGGACTCCCGATGGCGAGGAGCGGCTGGCGACGCGCACGGTGTTGTGGGCCGCGGGAGTGCGGCCGTCCGCGTTCGGCAAGGTGCTGGCGGAGCGAGCGGGAGCGAAGCTGGATCGCCAGGGACGGGTGATGGTGGCGCCGGATCTGTCGATCCCGGGGCATCCTGAGATTTTCGTGATCGGCGATCTGGCGTTTCTGGAGCAGGACGGGAAGCCGCTGCCGGGAGTGGCTCCGGTGGCGATGCAGGAGGGGCGCTATGTCGCGGGGCTGATCCGCGCACAGGCTGAAGGCAGAACGGTGCCGCCGTTTCATTACCACGACAAGGGAAGCCTGGCGGTGATCGGACGCGCGGCGGGGGTCGCCGATTTCGGACGCCTGCACTTCCACGGCTGGCCGGCGTGGCTGCTGTGGCTGTTCGTGCACCTGATGTATCTGGCGCAATTTCGCAATCGCGTGCTGGTGTTTATACGATGGGGATTTCAGTACCTGAGTTTTGACCGCGGCGCGCGGTTGATCACGGGAGACTAGTTAGCCGCGCTGCAGCAGTGGCCGCAGTTCGCGGACGTCCTGCACGGTTTCCAGGGCAAGAATCTTCTGGATCAGCTTGCCGGACTTGGCGGCGCCTAGAAACGGCGACATCAGGTCGCGAGCCTTGCTCACCACTTCTTCGCGCGTCATGGGATTCTCGGCGGTGCCGCGGACGGCTTCGACGCGCTCGGTCAGCTTGGTGCCGTCGGCGAGCGTCACTTCGACGATCGAAACCCGCGCGGGATGCAGTTTGTCGAGCGCTTCGTCGGCAATCAATTGCACTTTGGCGCGCTGTCGCAGGACCGCCGCATCCTGCATGCGGGGCTTGTCGTGCGCCGCCGCGAAGGACGCGGTTTTATCCAGCAGCATCACCGCCACCATGTGCTGCAGGCTGATGTCCGGCATCTCGCGATTGTTCACCGTGTTCGCGTCGTTGGTGCCCATGCGAACCACAACCTTCTGCACCTGATCCGCTTCGAAGGGATGCTTCTTGCGCAGAGCTTCCAGAGCGTCGAGCGGCGCTTGAATGGGCGAGCCTACGGTCCACTTCTTGATATTGGTGCGAGTGACTTCGTAACGCTCGCCAAGCTTGTCGATCAGGCCCTCCGGGTCGGACTTGGGATTGAACGCCATCAGGAAATTGTCGGCGCCGGCCATGATGTCGTCGACGCCGGTGCCGCCGATTTGGATCAGCGATCGCGGCGGTGACGCCGTTGCGCGCGGGAAAACCGGCGAACACCAGCGACTTCTCGATGTGATCGGTATCGCGCTGCCACGCGGCGATGCCGGCGGCTTGCTGCGCGGCGTAGTCCAAGATCCAGCGCATCTGTTGCGGATTCAAGCCAGCGACGCATCCGGCCGCTGCGGCGGAGCCGAAATCGCCGGCGATGCTGTGCGTGCTGTGGTGGGTCGCCATCTGGTAGTCCAGACCGCCGAGCGTCATGGTGACGCGGGTGCCGACGTCGTAGCCGAGCGCCACCGCGCGCAACATGCGTGTGCCGCCGGTGCCGAACTGTTCGCTCGCGGCGAGCGTCGGCCGGCACGATGGAGCAGCCGGGATGCGATTGCGAGGGCGCATGCGAATCGTCGGTCTCGTCGGAATGCGCCAGCATCCCGTTGACCATGGCGGCCTCGATGGGTCCGCATAAGAGATTCGAACCGACGATGGTTGCGGTCTTTTCGCCGGCGTGGGCCTTCGCCATCGCAAGCGCCACTTTGCCGGGAGGCAGTTCCGCGCCGGAGACCATCGCGGCCAGCGTATCCAGAATGTGGTGCTTGGTTTTCTCGATCACCTCGTCGGGGAGCGCGCGGCCCGCGGCCTCGGCCATGTAATTGCCGAGCTTCAAGATCACCGGGCTAAGCGGATTCGCGGCACGCAGGCGGCGCGCAGGGAGCGCGGTTCCTGCGATAAAAACTCCCGCAGATTTGAGGATCGGCGCGGCGGGTGGGTGGCACGTGAACAGTATACTGGACAACAGTGGGTACGACAGTAGGTACGACAGTGGACCGCTTTCTAGTCAAGAATTTCGGGTGTCGCGCCTCGCAGGCCGATGGTGCTGCGATCGAGGCTGGGCTTGCTGCGAAGGGTCTCGCATCGACTGCCGAAGTGCAGGAAGCCGACCTAGTGGTGCTGAACACCTGCACCGTCACCGCGACTGCGGACGATGAAGTGCGGCAGGTGGTCCGCCGTATCCACCGCGAGAAGCCGGGCGCGCGGATTCTGATCACCGGGCTGCTACGCGCAGCGTGCTCCCGAAGAACTGGCCGCGCTCGAAGGCGTGAGCCTGGTGGTGGGTAATTCGCACAAGACTCGCATTCCTGAATTTGTGACGGCCGCGGAGTATCACGGGCAGGTGGAGATCGGCGATATTTTCGCGCAGAGCGATTTTCTGTCGGCGCCGGTGGAGGACGCGGCGGGCGACCGCACGCGCCCCAATCTCAAGATCCAGGACGGCTGCAATAACCGCTGCTCGTTCTGCATCATTCCTTATGTGCGCGGCCGCAGCCGCAGCGCAACGCCGGAGAGCGTGGTGGAGCAGGTGCGCGCGCTGGCGGCGAAATATCGCGAGGTGGTGCTGAGCGGGATCAACCTGGGACGCTGGGGACGCGATTTCGGCGGACGGATGCGGCTGGCTGATCTGGTGCGCCGGCTGCTGGACGAAACACCCATCGAGCGGCTGCGCTTGAGCTCGGTCGAGCCTATGGATTTTTCGGACGACCTGCTGGAGTTGATGGCAGGTTCGCCGCGCATTGCTAAGCATGTGCACGCGCCGCTGCAATCCGGCTCTGATACGGTGCTGCGGCGGATGCATCGGAAGTACCGCCCGCGCCACTACGCCGACCGCATTCTGAAGGCTCGCGCGCTGATGCCGGAGTGCGCGGTGGGCGCGGACGTGATGACCGGCTTCCCGGGCGAGACGGATGACGAGTTTGCGCAGAGCTGCGAGTTTATCGAGAGCCTGCCGTTCACGTATCTGCACGTGTTCACTTACTCCGAACGACCGGGAACGCCGGCGGCTGAGTCGACGGCGCAGGTTCCGGCTGCGGTGCGCAAGGAGCGGACGCACGTTCTGCGCGATCTCGCCGCGCGCAAGAACCTGGAGTTCCGGCGCTCGATGGTCGGGAAAACGATCTCGGTGGTGACGCTGGATAAAGGTGGAGCGCTCAGCGACAACTACCTGAAAGTGGCGCTGGCTGCACCACGCGCGGCCAACCGCATCGAAGAGATTCGCATCGGCGGGACTAACGAAGGACGGGGTGTGTGAGGCGGGGACGCTGCCGGTTTTTGGATAGCGCTACAGGCGACGGCGGCAGGCGAGTTTCGAGGCGCAATTCGTCGCTCGCATCGGTGTTCGTGGTCTCGCAGCGTCTGCGATTCGGAAACTCGGATTCGTCCCACCTGTCGGATTCTCCTACGTCTGTCCGCGTCATGTCATCGCCTACATTTCTCGCCGATTCTCCAGCGATTTCGAGATCGTGACTTCATCGGAGAACTCGATGTCGCTGCCCACGGGAATGCCCATAGCGATGCGCGTCACCTTCATCCCCAATGGCTTCAGCAGGCGTGAAAGATAGACCGCGGTGGCCTCGCCTTCGACGGTCGGGTTCGTCGCCAGAATGATTTCCTGCGCTTCGCCGCGGGCGATTCGGTCGAGCAATCCCTTGATCTTGAGCTGCTCCGGTCCGATCCCGCGCAGCGGAGAGATGGCTCCGTTGAGCACGTGGTAAATGCCGGGGAAAGTACGTGTGGTCTCGAACGGCAGGATATTGTGGGGCTCTTCCACCACGCAGATCTGGGTGCGGTCGCGATTGGGATCGCCGCAGTAGGGGCATAGCTCCGAATCGCTGATGTTGTTGCACTCGGCGCAGATGCCCAGGTTGTCCTTGACGTCGAGCAACGCCGTGGCGAGCCGCGCGGCGTCATCACGCGCCGAACGCAGCACGTGGAAAGCGAGCCTCTGCGCGGACTTCTGCCCGACGCCGGGCAGACGGCGGAACTCGTCGATCAAACGCTGGAGCGGCGCGGCAAAATCGGGCATGAGACCCTAGAACATTCCAGGGGGCAGGCCGAGGCCGCCGAGCATTCCGCTCATCTTCTTCTGGCTTTCTTCGTCGACCTTCTTGGTGGCCTCGTTGCAAGCGGCCTGCACCAGATCCTGCAGCATCTCGACGTCGCCCATCACTTCGGGGTCGATCTTAACGCCGGTCACGTTCTTGTGGCCGTCCATCTTGATGGTGACCATGCCGCCGCCGGAGGAGCCTTCGACGCGGATCAGCGCGACTTCCTCCTGCATCTTCTGCTGCATCTTCTGGGCCTGCTGCATCATGGCCTGCATGTTACCGGGCATCTTCATGTGGGTTCTCCAATCGCGCGCATGGCTGGGCTGCGCGCTCAGGTATCCTTCAAATTTCTGACGGTGCGGACCTGCGCGTCCTCGAAAACATCCTGAAAACGTTTCACTACGGGATGCGAGAGCGCACGGGCGGTGGCTTCATCTTCGCGTTTCGGCGCGGCGGCGACGGGTGCGGCAGGAGCTGCATCTCCGATCTTAATCGTGACTCGCACCGGACGGCCTGCGATGCGCTTGGCAGCGGCTTCGAATTCGGCTTGCTTGAGATAAAGCTGATACATCTTGGGCGTGGTGAATACCAGCTCGTTGGGCGACTCGGTTAACTCGGAATGCTCCAGCGCGTCGGCCACGTGCGTGAGCTTGGCTTCGAGCAACGCGGCGTGGATGCGAGAGCGCAAGTCGCCCGACGTCGGGCAGCGCCGCTGGCGCAGGCTTGGCTGGGGTTGCGGCGGACAGCGCGGACTTGGCCGGGTTTGCGACGGATGGCGCAGGCTTCGGCGGGGCAGCGGCTCCGCCAGCTCCACCACTGAGACCCGCCAGCGCTTCCTCGATCGGCACCAATCGGCCGGCCTGCACCATCCGCAGCAGCCCCATCTCCAGATGCAGGCGCGGCTGGAGCGAACTTTGCAAGTCACGGAAAAGGTCGAGCGACAACTGCAGGTAGCGCGTCAAGTCATCTTCACTGAAAGGCGCGGCCGCCTCCGCCAATTTCTGCTGCTCGGCTTGCGACGCCGCGACCAAACGGGTCTCACCGCCGGCGATTTTCACCACCAGCAGATTGCGGAAGTGACGCGCCAGCTCGCGCGCGAAATGCTGCAGGCTGCGGCCGTTGGCTTCGAGTTCCGCCACCACGTCGAACATCTTTTGCGAGTCGTTGTTCGCTAGCGCTTGAGTGACGCGCCCTAGTGACTCCAGCGAAAACATGCCGAGCAACGCGCGGACTTCGGCCGCATCCAGCTTGTCCCCGCAGCACGCGATGGCTTGATCGAGAGCCGAAAGCGAATCGCGCACGCTGCCTTCTCCGGCACGCGCCAGCACGGCGACGGCGTCGGCATCGGCGGTGATGCCTTCCTGCTGCATGATCCATTCCATGCGCTTGACCAGCTCAGCGAAATCGACAGACCGGAAGCTGAACTGCTGGCAGCGCGAGACGATGGTGGACGGAATCTTGTGCGATTCCGTGGTGCACAGGAGGAACACTACCCACTCGGGCGGCTCCTCCAGCGTTTTGAGCAAGGCGTTGAAAGCTTCGCTGGTGATCTGATGGGCTTCGTCGACGATGAAGACTTTGTAGCGGTCGCGCGCGGGGCGGAAGCGGACGCTCTCGCGCAGCTCGCGCATTTCGTTGATGCCGCGGTTGGAGGCCGCGTCGATCTCGATCACGTCCATCGACGAACCGCTGGCGATCTCCAGGCAACTGGCGCACTTTCCGCAGGGCGTGGGGGTTGGCCCCTGCTCGCAGTTCAAGCAGCGCGCGAAAATGCGTGCGACGGTGGTCTTGCCGGTGCCGCGCTGCCCGGAAAAAATATAGCCGTGCGCGATGCGCCGCTGCGTGATCGCGTTTTCGAGGGTGGTCTTGACGTGTTCCTGGCTGATCAGCTCGTCAAATGCCTGCGGCCGGTACTTGCGAGCGATGACTTGATACATGTTGGGAGGTACGGTTGGTCGCGGATATGCCAGACCCCGGGTAATCCGCGGCACACGGGTTAAACCGCTACCGTTGCTTCCTTCCGGACCTGGCGGGGTTTGCAGCCGCCCGTTGCACGAAGCCCGGAGCCTGACAACTTCCTATGCTAGCAGATCGGTTGTTGGAGCTCATTTTTTCCGCGAGAGCGGGCTGATCGTGAACAAGTCGTCGGTCAGATCCTGATTGAAGCTTACGGACTCCGCGAAAATCTGGTAGATCTTGTCACCGTTACGTTCGCGCGTAATCTGCTGCGGCCATTGGATGCCCTGGTTGTCACGATAGCGGTCAAAGCGCGTGACCTCGTCGTCGCGATCCCGCGTCTTAGGATCCAGCCGCGAGAAGGACTGCTTCACGGGCAGCTTAGTGGTCTGGTGAATGAACACACGAACGGTGAAGTTCTCGCCATCGATGACGTCGACGATGTCCACCGGCACACGATCGACGACATCGGATCCAACGTATTCAAAGTCCATGCCCGGCTCGTGCAGCCGCTGGCGCAGAATGTAGAAAAAATTGTGCAGCGTCGTTTCGCGGTACCGCTCAAATTCTTCGACGGGGAGCGGCTTGGGGCCGCGATAAGTGATGTTGGCTCCGCCGTCCTCACGCAATACAATCGCCGAATCTTCGTTCTTGCCGAAGGACTGACGCTCACGCTGGCCCAATTCATGGGCGCTTTTGGTGGGATCGACGGTCAGATAGCGCGTGTAGATTTTGGCGATCGAGAGTCCCGAAAGGTTGTCGCGATAGAACGAATAGGCGCGTCCGCTTTCGACCCGATCCTGCATCTGCAGAAACTTATCGCCGCCTAGGGCCGCGATCGCGTCGTCAATTACCTTTTTTCCGCGGGCAGCGGCCGGGGTTTCAGCGGCGGAAAACGCCGCGAGCAGCAGGAAGACGAGCGCTGGTCTGAACACGGGGACCCTACAGCCTCATTTTACCGGCGCCGCCGCGGGCATGGGCGGAATGCTCAAGTCGATCTTTTCAACCTTGCCGATGTCGCTGAGCGGCTTGCCGAAGTCCTTGGGGTTCCCCACCGCCACGATGCTGAGGTTGGCCGGGTCAATGTGCTGCTGCATGACGCGGAGTACGTCGGCGCGTGTCACCGTCGCAACCTTCTTTTGGTACTCGATGAGAAAGTCCTGCGGGTAGCCAAAATATTGGTACGTCAACACGCGAGTCAGAGTCTTTGCCGGGCTGTCGAAAAAGAAAACGAAGCTGTTCAGTACAGCGTCCTTCGCGGTCTTGAGTTCCTGCTCGGTCACTTCGGTTGTACGCATTTTTTCGAGCTCACTGCGAGCCGCCTGGATCGCGGCCGCGGTGCTGGGAGATTTCGTGCTGCCCACGATGCGGAAGGTTCCGGGATGATCGTAGCCAGCGCCCCAGCCCGCGCCAATCGAATACGCCAGGCCCATTTTCGTGCGGATCTGCGACATCAGACGGCTGGTGAATCCGCTGCCCAGAATATTCACGGCCACTTCGAGCGCCGGATAGTCGGGATCGCGCAAAGTGCCGCCCAGGAGGCCGAGCGAAAAGAAAGTCTGCGTGACGTCGGATTTTTCGGCCAGAAACACGCCGGGCGCCGCCTTCGCCGTGACCGGTGGGAACGCAGGCACCGGGGGCTGTTGCGGATTCCAATCGGCAAACAGTTTTTCGAGCTGATCCTTCATGTCGGCAGTCGAAAAGTCGCCGTAAATTGCCAGCATGATGTTCGTCGGGAAGTAGTAGCGATGGTAGAACTGCTGCAAGTCCTCCCGATGGATGCGGGCCAGATCGGCGTGCTCGATGTTCCATCCGTAGGAGTTGTCGCGGCCGTATAGGATGCTGGCGATCTCCCGCTCGGCGATTCCCTGCGGGTCGTCATTGCGGCGATCGATGCCGCTATGATCCTGCCCGATGGTGAAATCGATCTTGTCCTGCCTGAATTCGGGATCGGTCATCACGGATTTAAAAATGCTGAGCACCGTGCCGGTAGTTTCTTTGAGCCCGCTAAAAGTGATGCTCGCGCTAGTCTCACCCATGCTCGACTCGACCGATCCTGCGATGTTTTCCAGCTCTTCATCGATCTGATCGCCGGTTTTGGCGCTGGTACCGCCGGAGCGAAGCACGTCTGCCATCACGCTCGACAGGCCGCGCTTATCCGGCGGATCGAAAAGGTTGCCGGTGCGGATGAGCGCCAGCCCGCTGATCACCGGCAGCTCGTGATCTTCGAGCAGGAGAACGTGCATGCCGTTCTTGAGCGTGAAGCTTGCAGGCTCGGGAATCTTCACTTGCTTCAGGGGCGGATAGGTTAGCTGTTGATACGAGGGGACGGTCTGCGCCAGGCCCGCAGACGCGAGCAATGCATAGAGCGAGAGCATCCGGCGCGTCACTTCGGGCCTTCTTTCCCGCCATCCGGCACGTAAGTGTAGGCCACCGTCCGATGTTCCTTCACGAGGTAGGTATTGGCGACGCGCTGGACATCGTCCGCAGTTACTTTGTTGTAGTCGTCCAACTCGGTAAACAGCGTGCGCCAGTCACCGTAAGCCACGTAATAGCTGCATAATTCGGACGCCAGCCCCGAATTGCTATCCAGCTTGCGGATCAACGCCGCGCGCAGCTTGGTTTTCACTCGCTGCAGGGTTGCCTCATCCACTTTGGCGGTCTTGACCTGCTGAATGATCTGATCCAATTCTTTCTGGTTTTCTTCCGAGGTGTGCCCCGAGTTTGGCAGCACGTAGAACAAGAAGAGCGAGGGATATTTTCCGCCGGGAAACTGGGCGTCGCTGCCGGCGCCGAGTGCGATCTGTTTATCGCGCACCATGTCCTTGTAGATGATGCCGGTGCGGCCATCCGAGAGCACCGCGTCCAGCACCGAGAGCGCGGCGTCATCTTTCGAGTGCCGGTCGGGACGCTTGTAGGCGATGATCACGAAGGGCTGCGCGGGGGACGCGACCGAGGCTATCTTCTCGCCCTCCTGCACCGGCTCTTCGGTGCGGTACTGCGAGGGCAAGGGCCGCGCCACCAAACGTCCGAAATATTTTTCGGCGAGGCGGCGGGCTTCCGCGGGATTGACGTCGCCCGCAATACCCAGCGTGATGTTTGCGGGCACATAGTATTGCTTGTAGAATCGCTCGGCATCCGGGCGCCGGAAGTTTTCAATATCGCTGGCCCATCCGCCGGGCATGTTTCGGTAGGGATGCGCGGCGTAAGCGGTGGCCGCCAGAGCCTCGATCAACTTCCCTTGCGAACTGGATTCCACGCGCATGCGGCGTTCTTCGCGCACGACATCGCGCTCTTTGTAGAACTCACGGAACACCGGATTCAGGAAGCGGCTGGATTCGAGCAAAAACCACAGCTCGATGCGATTGGAGGGGAAGCTGTAGAAGTAATTGGTGGAATCCTCAGCAGTGCTGGCGTTCATATCCTGGCCGCCGTTGGATTCGACGACACGGTCGTACTCATTGGGCTCGACGAAGCTGTCGGCTTTCTCCATAGCCGCTGCCAGCTCGTTCGAGATCGCCTCCATTTTCTTCGGGTCCGCGTGCGGCCCCTTGTTTCGCTCGGCGTCGAGGCGATCATAGACCTGCTCCACCGCGTCCATGGCGGCCTTCTCCGCCGGGTAATTTTTGGTTCCGATGGTGGGCGTGCCCTTGAACGCCATGTGCTCGAACATGTGCGCCAGGCCGGTTTCGCCGCTGGGATCGTCCACCGAGCCGACGTTGACGTAGGTGTGGAACGACACTACCGGCGCGTCGTGGCGCTCAATGACGATGAAGTGCAGACCGTTGGCGAGCGTGAATTCGGTGACTTTCTTTTCGAAAGATTTTTGGAGCTCGGCGATGGATTGGGCGGCCAGCAGACAAGGCAGCAGAAGGAACAGCGAGAGACGAAGCCTCATGCTTTAAGGGTACCAGGAGCGTTTACGGGCGGCTCGTCGACGTAGATGCTTTCGAACGGGCCGATACCGCTTACCTGGATCAGCGTGCCCGCCCCATACCAGGTGCTGTGATGCGCGCCCGCCGGAATCACGACGTAAGCTCCCGTTTCGAGTTCGTTGCGCGCTCCATTCACCGAAAGACTGAACGGGCCAGAGAGCACCGTGATGTGTTCGTCGTGCCGGTGCCAGTGCAGCGGAACAGACATTTCGCGGACAGTGCGAAAGCGGATGACAAAACTGCCGGTATGGGTCGGGTCCCCGTACAGGACTGCTCTTTCGGCTCCCTCAGCCACCGGCTGCCATGCCAGACTTTCCATGAACACAGCCTAGCGCATCGCGGGAAGAAACGTCGCTACTTGCCGCCCATGATTTCGGTTTCTTTCCCTTTGGAGGTAGCGTCGATCTTCTGGATGTGGGCGTCGGTCATCTTCTGGACATCGTCCAGAGCGCGCCGTTCTTCGTCCTCGCTGATGAGCTTGTCCTTTAGCAGTTTCTTCAGGTGCTCATTGGCGTCGCGCCGGATGTTGCGCGCGGCCACACGATGTTCCTCGGCCACGCCGTGCAGGCGCTTCACGATTTCTTTGCGGCGCTCCTCGGTGAGCGGCGGAACCGGCACCCGGATCAGCTTGCCGTCGTTGGCTGGGTTGAGGCCGAGATCCGAACTGCGAATAGCCTTCTCGATGGCGGCAATCTGCGATACATCCCACGGCTGGATGGTAATCAGAGCAGGCTCGGGAACGTGCAGATTGGCAACCTGATTGACCGGGGTCGGAGTGCCATAGTAATCGACTTTGAGATTGTCGAAGATGGCCACCGACGCGCGGCCCGTGCGAATGCTGGCGATGGCGTGCTGCAGATCCGACAGCACTTTATCCATACGGGTTTTGGAGTGGGCCTCCAACTCTTTGACGTTCTTGAAGGTGTGGTTCGTGGGTGCTGCCGGTTCTGGTTTCATAACCCTTCTCGCTTTAGGAAATCAGTGTTCCGATGGGCTCGCCCATCGCCATACGCATTATATTGCCGTACACGTTCAAATTGAAGACCACGATGGGCAGCTTGTTATCGCGGCACATGGCCACAGCGGAAGCATCCATCACGCGCAGGTTTTTCGCGAGGACTTCGGAGTAGCCGATCTCTTCAAAGCGCACAGCGTCGCGATTCTGCAGCGGGTCTTTATCATAGACGCCGTCGACGCGCGTGGCTTTGGCCACGATATTGGCGTGGATCTCCAGACCGCGCAGCGTGGCCGCGGTGTCGGTAGAAAAATAGGGATTAGAAGTGCCCGCCGCGAAAATCACAATGCGGCCTTTTTCCAGGTGGCGGATGGCCCGGCGGCGGATATACGGCTCGGCCACCTCGTTCATCGTGATTGCAGTCATCACGCGCGTCGGCACGCCCTGCTTTTCGAGCGCATCTTGCAGAGCCAGCGCATTGATCACTGTCGCCAGCATGCCCATGTGATCCGCTGTGACCCGGTCCATGTGGCGCGCCGCGGCCGCCACGCCGCGAAAGAAATTGCCGCCTCCCACTACCAGGCCGATCTGCACACCGGCCTTGGCTACTGC
The DNA here is from genome assembly GCA_963731375.1 of Bryobacterales bacterium. Lineage (GTDB taxonomy): Bacteria > Acidobacteriota > Terriglobia > Bryobacterales > Bryobacteraceae > Palsa-187. The sequence goes on along the minus strand of CAVSUW010000007.1, from coordinate 171,126 downwards.
AGCAACTTCTTCCGCGAGTGCCTGCATACGCCCGGCGTCCAGGCCGAAGGAACCTTCACCGGCCATCACTTCTCCGCTGAGTTTTAGCAGAATGCGTTGGTATCGGGGCATGCGTTCACCGCGCACAGCCGAGGTTCCCGGTGCGCCCATGGCGCTACTCTCCGCTGGTCTCTTCGGCCGCGGCCGTGTCGCCCACTTTGAAGCGGACGAAACGCGCTACCGAAATGTTTTCGCCGAGCTTAGCGATCTTGGACTTGATCAGATCGGCAATGGTGGTGGTATTTTCCTTGATGAACGGCTGCTCCATCAAGCAGACTTCTTCGTAGTACTTCGCCAGGCGGCCTTCTACGATTTTGTCGAGAATCTTCTCGGGCTTGCCCTCGGCGAGCGCCCGGGCGCGCGCGATATCCTTCTCTTTTTCGATGGCAGCGGCGGTCACATCCTCGCGCCGCACGAACTCCGGATTGGCGGCGGCCACCTGCATGGCCAAGTCCTTCACCAGTTCCTGAAAGGCATCGGTACGCGCCACGAAATCGGATTCGCAATTGACTTCGATCAACACGCCGATCTGCGCGCCGGCGTGAATGTAATTGCCGATCATGCCTTGCTTGGTCGAACGCGTCGACTTCTTGGCTGCCGAGGCGATGCCCGCCTTGCGCAGGACCACTTCAGCTTCGGCCAGGTCGCCCTTGGCTTCGACCAGAGCCTTCTTGCATTCCATCATCCCCGCTCCGGTGCGTTCCCGGAGCTGCTTCACTAGCTGTGCACTGATTTCCATAATTTCCTCAACCAAAACACACCTCACGCGGTTCGCGCGGCTTGCGCCATCCGCTGGTCACACGGCTACCGGTCAGTTGGTCTGAACCGCTTCGTCGACTAACTCGGCGGCGGCAGGTCCCTTGCGGGGCAGCGACATCGATGGCAGATCCTCGTCGGGCATGGATTCCGACATGAGCTGCTCGGAGAACTTGGGATCCATCAACTGCGCGTACTCCGGGATATCTTCCATCGGGGTTTCGTCGCCGACAATTTTCTCGGCGGTGAAATCCTGCTCGCTGGCGAGCTGGCGGCCTTCGACCACGGCGTCGGCGATCTTAGTGGTGAACAGGCGGATAGCGCGCAGGGCGTCATCATTGCCTGGAATCACGTAATCCACCTTGCTGGGATCGCAATTCGTATCGACTACGGCCACCACCGGGATGCCCAGCTTGCGGGCTTCTTCGACGGCAATGGCTTCCTTGTTCGAATCGATCACGAAGAGCAGATCCGGCAGCCCGTTCATGTCCTTGATGCCCGACAGGTTCTGGTTGAGGTGCTTGCGCTCGCGCTCCAGGCGAATGACTTCCTTCTTGGCGCGGCCGTCCCAGGTGCCTTCGGTGGCCATGGCGTCCAATTCCTTCAGACGCTTGATGGATTTCTGCACGGTGGCCATGTTGGTCAGCAATCCGCCCAGCCAGCGCTGGTTGACGAAGTATTGACCGGAGCGCAGCGCTTCTTCGGAAATCGCTTCCTGCGCCTGGCGTTTGGTGCCCACGAAAAGAACGGTCTTGCCCTGCGCGGCCATTTCGCCCACGTAGCGCATCGCGTCCTTGAACAGTTTGAGAGTTTTCTGAAGATCTATGATGTAGATCCCATTACGTTCGCCAAAAATGTATTCTTTCATTTTTGGATTCCAGCGCTTGGTCTGGTGCCCGAAGTGAACGCCGGCTTCGAGCAATTCTTTCATACTAATCGACGGCAAAATACCTCCCTGCCTGCACTATGGTTGAACCCGGATTCCACGGCCCAAAGCGGAATTTGTGGCCCGGGTGAAAACTTCGGACGATGGCGGATCACCAGATCCGCCCAAAAAACCCAATCCAAACAACGACGTTTAAGTCCGCCAACGGTTCGTGCGCACGACGGCGCGCAAATCCAGCGGAGTCTTCGCTAGCGCTTCGAGAACTGGAAGCGTTTGCGGGCGCCCTTCTGCCCGTACTTCTTGCGCTCATGCTGCCGCGCATCGCGGGTGAGGAAGCCCAGTTCCTTCAGTTTGCCGCGCAGTTCAATATTGAACTCCAAAAGCGCGCGTGCAATGCCCAGTTTCGCCGCACCGGCCTGGCCCGTAGGCCCGCCGCCGGCGGCGGTGATCAAAATGTCGAATTTGTCCGCGGTCTCCGTCGCCAGCAGCGGCTGCTTCACAATCGCCCGCGCGGTATCGCTCGGAAAATAGTGTTCGAAGGTGCGCCCGTTCACCGTGATCTTGCCGTCGCCCGGTCTCAGCGACACTCTCGCCACCGCGCGTTTGCGGCGGCCCGTTCCCAAATGTTGCACTAATGCCAAAATCAAATCTCCTTCAGATCGCTAGATCGCCAACGCCATTGGCTTCTGCGCGTCATGCGGGTGCTTGGGACCCGCGTATACCTGCAGCTTCCGGTACATCTGTTTGCCCAGCTTGCTCTTCGGAAGCATACCCGAGATCGCCTCTTCCACCATCCGCTGCGGACGGGTCTCGCGCACCTTGCGGGCGCTGGTTTCCGTGAGTCCGCCGGGATAACCGGAGTGACGGCGATAAAGTTTCTGTTCTTCTTTGCGCCCGGTGAGGCGCACCTTCGCCGCATTGATCACGATAATGTGATCGCCCATATCGATATACGGCGTGTAGCTGGGCTTGTGCTTGCCCATCAAAATGTTGGCGGCCTTAGTGGCCACGCGCCCGAGAACCAGGTTTTCCGCGTCGATTATGTGCCAGTTACGCGGGATATCCTTGCCCGAGGGAATTGCGGTTTTCATGTAGACAGACCTTCTCCGTGCTATTCGTTCAGGATACAAGTCTAGCGAATGGGGGCGGGGGCTGTCAAACGCCTGAAATCGGCTTCGGGGGTGTATCATTCCTCACCTTCGTCGCCGTCCTTGGGGAACTAAGGTAACTCTTCGGCCCGCAAGCGCCTCCGAAACTCGGCAGTTCGCTTCGGATGTTAATATAAACGTCTCACGGTTTTGTTCGGCCTAAAGGATGGTTGGCCTTGGCAATTGACGGAAATTCACGACCTAAAAGATCGTTGTGCGATTTTCATTTCTTGAACAGGTTTGCCGTGGCCGTGGCTTTGGCGATGGAGGTTCGCGCGCAGCGAATCGCTCCCAGCGCGCAACGGCAGATCGCGGCTCTCCTCAGTGAAAAGGCTTCTCGTACGCCGGCCCAGCGTAAAATGAGTGCGCATCTGGTGCACGCATCGGAGATTCTTCGCGGCCAGCCGGTGCATCCCGACCTCCCCGTGCCCCCCGGAGCTTTGGCGGCGGTTCGTTTGGACGCACGCAATAATGTCGAGGTGGATGTGCGGGGAGAAATCACTCCTGCATTGCTGGAATACGTCAGAATTCTCGGCGGTACGGTGGGAAATTCATTTCCCGAATACCATTCCATGCGTGCGACATTACCGTTACTCGCCGTGGAACAACTTGCGGCCCGGCCTGAGGTGGTAGAAGTCCAGCCCAGCGAACCGGCATTTGTTCATCAGCGGCCTTCTCCGCCCAGCCCACCGGTTTCAAGTGCAAATAATCGCCGTCGAAACATAGCCTCGCAGCTTGAGCATTTTTTCGCTGGCCGCCCGGCGAAACAGCGGAGCCTGACACCGCCTTTCCGCTCATCTGGCGCTGCTTTTTTTCTTGGCCCCGACTTTTCAGGGGACGTCGCGCACCAGGCGAACGTCGCGCGCGCGAATAGCGGATTCGACGGCACCGGAGTGAGCGTCGGAGTCCTCTCCAGCGGTGTGGACAGTTTAGCGCTCCGAACAGGCCGCCGGCCGGCTTCCATCCGTCCAGGTAATTGCCGGACAAAACGGCAGCGGCGATGAAGGCACCGCCATGCTCGAGATTATTTACACGCTCGCGCCGGGCGCTACTCTCTACTTCGCCACGTCGCACGGCGGTGAAGCAGGCATGGCAAGTAACATTCAAGCCCTGGCGGACGCTGGGCTGCAAGATGATCGTCGACGACACGTATTACGCCAATGAGCCCGTATTCCAGGATGGAATCATCGCGCAAAAAGTCAACGCTGTTGCGGCAGCCGGCGTCTTCTATTTCGGATCGGCGGGGAATGAGGGAAATCTTCCGCATCACACCAGCGGCGTGTGGGAAGGCGATTTCGCCAGCGCCACTTCGCTGGAATCCGTGAGCGCGCTGCCTCCCGGAACCGACCTCCTGCAGTTTCCGCAAGGTCCCACCGATGGCATCCTGATCACGAGCACATCAAGATTGTATACGCTCTCCTGGTCCGACCCCGCAGGGCAATCGACCAACGACTACGATCTGTTTATCCTGGACAACGCCCGCGCCAATGTTGTCGCGTATTCCACCGACGTTCAGAACGGCACTCAGGATCCCTTCGAGCAAATCAGCGACCTCAATCATCTGGTGCTTCTGAACGATCAGATCGTGATCGTTCGCAATCCTGGAGCGGCAACACGCGCCCTGCATCTGGAGGCCTGGTCCGGCGAGCTTGGTATCTCAAACCAGCGGATCGACGGTAGGCCATAACGCCGCGTCCGGCGCCTTCACGATCAGCGCAGTGGATGTCCACACCGCTGCGGGAGGTGCGTTCATGGGTGGATTTTTCAATCCCGATCGAGCCTTTTAACTCCGACGGTCCGCGGCGTATGTTCTTCAACTCGGACGGCACGGCGATCACTCCCGGGAACGTCCTGTTTGGAGATTTCCAGAATCCCGGGGGCGTAACGTTGAACAAGCCAGACTTCGCAGCGGCCGACGGCGTCGCGACCGGCCTCCTGCCTTACAACCCGTTTTACGGAACGTCCGCCGCCGCGCCGCATGCCGCCGCCATTGCGGCGCTGATCGTGCAAGCCAGACCCGCGATTACTCCCGGTCAGATGCGCGCAGTTCTCTCCGCCTCCGTCCTCGGTCCCGGAGCCCCTATTACGGTGCTGGAATCGTCATGGCGTCCCGGGCAGTGGCCGCAATTTCTTTGAATTGCACTTATTCCATTAGCCCCGGAGGCGAGGCCTTCTCAGCCGTACGGCGGTTCAGGAACCATTAGCGTCAACACCCAGCCTGGCTGCCCCTGGACCGTCTCGACCCAGCCACCCTGGATCTCCGTGACCGGCACTACCAGTGATGCCGGTAGTAGTCCAAATGCAAGCGGCGCGGGTACAGTTACGTATCAAGTGACCTACAATCTAGACCCGATAACAAACCAAGCCGGCCTGGAGCGTTCTGCAAAATTCCTCATAGGCGATCAGATGTTCCACATCGAGCAGCAGCCCACCGCCTTCGGACCGGATCCGATCTTTAACCTCATCGGCTCCATGCCTCACCTCGCAGCGGAAGAGAACTGGACAACCACCTTCACGTTCATCAATAAGAGCGCCGCGTCCGCCCAAGCGCAATTCAGTTTGTTCGCCGAAAACGGCAATCCGCTCTTGCTCCCTCTGGTGTTTCCGCAACAGCCTTCCACTGACGGAACATTGCTGGGCGCAACGCTTGAACCGGACACTGCCGCCGAATGCCTCTCTGGTTATCAATACGGCTGGTCCCAGCCACACCTCCGGTGCAGGTCGGCTCCGCGCAGGTTGCCGCTATTGGAAGTGTGGACGGATTCGCCATTTTCCACCAGATCCTGACTACGCAGGAAGCGGTCGGTGCCGCTCGAAACCCGCAACGCAAGTTCCTACTTGCTGCCTTACGACAACACCAACGGCGTAGTGCTGGGCGTGGCGATAGCGAATGCTTATCCTGCCGGGGAGTGGAAGTACGTTCATTTCGGTAGTGATTCGCGACGACAACGGCGCACAGATCGGTACTGGAGTGCATTCGCAGTGTCCCTCAACGGACACACCTCTTTCGTCCTGTCCGATCGCAATTTCCGATTACAGCCAACGGACGCGGCACCATCGAGTTCGATACTCCCGGTAGGTGCAGATCAGCGTGCTGGGAATCCGCTTCACGCCGCCCAATAACGCGCTCACCACGATTCCCGCCCTGGCCAACGTCGGCACCGGCGGCGGCAGCATCGCGCACCTCGCTTCGGGCGGCGACGGCTGGCAAACCACCTTCGTCCTGGTCAACACCGGAACCACCGCTGCGCCCGCCACTCTCAAATTCTTCAACGATCAAACCGGCGCTCCGCTGTCCCTGCCGCTCGCATTCCCACAAGCCGGCGGCGGCACCACCATGACGGTCCCTTCGTATACCGCGCAACTTGTCGGCCGGAGCGACTCTAGTGATTGTTAGTAGCGGAGCGCCGCAACTCCTCACCGGCTCGGCGCAACTCTCGACCACCGGAAATGTGAGCGGCTTCGTAATCTTCCGCCACAACAACCAGGAGGCGGTGGTGCCGCTCGAGAGCCGCAACGCCAACGCCTACCTAGTGGCTTTCGACAATACCAACGGCACGTCTACCGGCATCGCAGTGAACGCGGTTTCGACGCAGCAGGTGAATGTTCCGGTAGTGGTTCGCGACGACACCGGCGCGCAGATCGCCACCGACACGATCACCTTGGCCGCGAACGGGCACTATGCTTTCACGCTGGTGACCGACAAGTATCCGGGCACCAAGAACATTCGCGGCACCATCGAGTTCGATAAGCCCGCGAACGCTCAGATCGGCGCGCTCGGAATCCGCATTCCCGCCGGGGCCGCGCACACATACACTACGCTGCCGGCTTGGCGAAATAGCAGGGGAGACTTACAGCAGCCGGAAATTGACTTCGATGGTGGCCATCACCGGCACCGGCTTGCCGTCCTTCATGCCGGGCTTGAAGCGCCACTTCTCCACCGCTTCGATGGCCTTCTGATCCAGGCCGAGGCCCAGCGAGCGCAGCACCTTCAGATTCTGCGGACGCCCTTGGTCGTCCACCACCAGTGACAGCACCACCGTGCCTTGCCACTTGGCCTTGCGCGCTTCTTCGGAATATTCAGGCTCTACCTTGCTCAGCACGCTGGGCGCGGAGACGCCGCCGCCGATTCGAAAGGCTCCGCCGCCAAATCCGCCGCCCGTGCCTGGGCCCACGCCTGCGCCCTTGCCCGAGCCCACACCGCCGCCCGAGCCGCTGCCGATTCCGCCGCCGGAGCCGATGCCGTTGGAAGGAATGCCCAGATGGCTGAGCGGATCGCCGTAGTTGTTCGCCTGGATATTGGGCACGTCGTCGGGCGCAATGATCGTAGGCGTCATGGGCAACTTCGGATCGGGAAGCGGGTCCACGCGCGGAGGCGTAAATTGCTTCGGCGCCGGCTTCGGCAGCTTGCCTTTGCTGGCATCCAGCGGCGCTCTGGCTCCGCCGCCGCCACCGCCACCGGAGGCCTGCTTCTTGTTCTGCGCGATGTACGGCCGCAGATCCACTTCAATCCCGGTAACCTGCTTCACCAGGTTTTGCACCGGCCTCAGCGAGCCGATGAAAACCAGCAGCGCGATGACGCCAACGTGAATCGCCAGCGATAAGAACCCCGACGTCGCTTCATTGCCGGCGTAGATCTTGATCTCGTGATGGGAACCGGCTTCGAGGTGATTTCCAGCGGCGGAAGTTTCGGAGGGCTGATCAGCTCCTTGATGTTCTTGAAAATTTCCAGGAACCAGGGCTTCTCAATGGAAGCAGGCGGCAGCAAGTGCGCCAGATGGTCTTCCGGCTTGAAGCTCGGCTCTTCGGGACCATTTAGTTCTGGTCAGACACTGCTACACACCCATCCGCGACTTCGATCTAATGACGCAGGGCGCCGGCAAAACGTTGCAGCCGCCGCAGCCTTCCTTCTCTATCATACGACTCCCGGGCCGGGAGATTTCCAGGAACCCGGCCGTCTCCCGCCACAGGTCCTCCAGAACGTCGGTCAGCTCATGCCCGGATTTGAACAGCGCCAGCCGGACGCGCGCGTGTTCCAGGGCGAAATCGTGGGAAACCTGGCAGGGCACCACGGTATCTTCGGTGCCATGCAGAATCAGCGCCCGCTGGTGGAAATCGGGAACCGCTTCGTATTGGGCCGCGTCCTCCAGAAACTGATACCCCAGGCGCTGCTCGGTCTTGGAGCCATAGTGATAGATCGGAATCGATCCCTCGCGCTTCCATTGCTCGATTTCCTGGATGCTCAAACGCGCCCGCCAGCGTTTTAAAAATTCAAACGCCGGAGCGAGCAAGATCAGACGATCCACTGCCTTGGGATGCCGTTCCGCGTAGAGCGCCGCCAAATACCCTCCCAGGCTCGATCCCATCAACACCAGCGGCTCGCCTTTCGCCAGCTTTTCCCTGTGCGCCGAAACGGCGTTGCCCACCACTAGCATTTGACCGCTGATGGTCAGGTTGTGGAACTCTCCCTGGTCCAATTGCGGCGCCTCAAACGCCACTCCGGCCTCGGCAAACTTGCCGGCGAAGAACCGGGCTTTGGTCGATTGCGGGCTGGAAGCAAACCCGTGCAGGTACACCACGCGCATCTAAGTCACTCCCGCGGCCGCGATTCAAAGCGGTGGAAATCGCGATAGCTGAATTTGTTCTCCGCCACTTCTTCGCCCGAGCGCAGCTCGCGTTGCGTGGTCTCCACCGGCAGCAGCGTTCCGAATTCGCTCATGGCGTAATCCACGGTGGCCTCCTCGCGCAGAGCTTTGTCGTCGCTGCCGTCGGTGGCGGTCATGGTGATGCGCACCGGCAGGCCGTCCGCTTCCCGCACCCAGATTTCGCCCTGCACGCTCAGGCGCTGAGGGTCGCCGCGCCGGCTCCGGAGTTTCCGCGAAACACCGTCAGGGCCTGCGGGCCGTCCAGTTGCTGATAGTGGAATACCTGAGTCGCCACGGTGCCCATCAGGCGCGGGCCGGCCGCCGTGAATTCGTAGCGTTCGACGCTGCCGCGGCTGAACAACAGGAGGATCTGGCCGAAGTCCGTCGCTCCGCCCCGCAATCCGTATTTTTCCAGTTGCTCGAGCGCGCGCCTCTTGCGCTGATCGTCATTGGCCGTGATCAGTTTTGCCAGCGCGTCCTGCGCTTGCGTTTCGCCGGCCACTCGTTTTCCATCCACCGAAGTCACCTGGCGGAGTTCGTGGATCTGCCGTCCCAGCAGCGCAAAGGCGTATTCGGAGACGATCTCATGTTCCTTCCAGTCAGCAGCCTGAGGTTGCTTCGCCGCATCGCCCACGCGCATCTTGAAGCGCGGCGGAGCCAGCGCCCGCTGATGCAGCGTCTCCCGGCCCACCAATTGCGGCGCGATCTTCTGGAACGCCGCGGCTTCGTCGCCCAGCCGCTTGACCAGCTTCTGCGTGCTGTCGTCGGCCCGCAGCGCGAGCGCGAAACACAGCAGCGTCAGCCCACGCATAATATCGAGGATCTCATATCAGCCAATACAGTCTGCATTCGACCCCTCGTGTTAGCATAAAAGCTATCCCAGCAACATGATTCGTTCTTTTCGCGGCACCACTCCCAGCATCGCTGTCTCCGCTTACGTGGACCCCAGCGCCGTCATCATTGGCGACGTCACAGTAGGCGAGCGCTCCAGCATTTGGCCCCACGTGACCATCCGCGGCGACGTGGATCACATCGCGCATCGGCGCGGAAACCAGCATTCAGGATGGCACCGTGCTGCATTGCGACGCCGGGCGTCCCGCTCATCGATCGGCGACCGCGTAACCGTCGGGCACCTGGCGATGCTGCACGGATGCACCGTCGAAGACGATGCGCTGATCGGCATCGGAGCGATCGTGCTCAATGGCGCGCGCATCGGTAAGGGCGCGGTGGTGGCCGCCGGATCGCTGGTGCCGGAAGGCGCGGAAGTGCCCGCCGGAATGCTGGCGCTGGGCGTTCCCGCCAAGCCGCGCCGTCCGGTGACGCCGAAGAACAGGTGCGCTTCGCCGAAGGCGCCCAGCACTACGTCGAGAACGCCGCGATGTATAAGGAAGAGTCTCGCTGATCGTGCGTCCGCATGATCAAAGCAGTCAAAGGAACGCGCGATATTCTGCCGCCCGCCAGCGCCGTCTGGAACCGCGTCGAGGCGGAAGCGCGCGAAGTGTTCCGCACCTTCAACTATCACGAAATCCGCACGCCCATTTTCGAAGAGACGGCGCTCTTCGCGCGCGGCGTGGGCGAAGACACCGACATCGTCGGCAAAGAAATGTACACCTGGGAGGATCGCGACGGCACTTCGATCACGCTCCGCCCGGAGGCCACCGCCTCGGTGATGCGCGCCTATATCGAGCACCGCCTCGATCAGATTCCCGGCATCAAGAAGTTCTATTACATCGGACCCATGTTCCGCCGCGAGCGCCCGCAGAAGGGCCGCTACCGCCAGTTCTTTCAGATTGGCGCGGAAGCCATCGGCTCGGAATCGCCCATCGTCGACGCCGAAGTGATCGAGATGGTGGTGGAGCTCCTGCGCAACGCGCGGGACTCGAAGGTTTCCATCTCATCCTCAATTCCGTCGGCGATGCCAACTGCCGGCCCAAATTCATGGCGGCGCTCAAAGAAAAACTCGCGACCATCGCGCCCACGCTGTGCGCCGATTGCCAGCGCCGCGCCGACACCAATCCGCTGCGCGTGCTCGATTGCAAAGTTCCCGACGACCAGGCCGCCATCGACACGCTGCCGTCGATCCTCGATTACCTGTGCGAAGATTGCCACGCGCACTTCCACGTGGTGCAGGAGCATTTGCGCCAGCGCGGCATTCCCTTCGAAGTCCGTCCGCGCCTGGTGCGCGGCCTGGACTACTACATGCGCACCACCTTCGAAATCACGCACGGGTCTCTGGGAGCCCAAAACTCCGTTTTGGGCGGTGGGCGTTACGACGGTCTGGCGGAATCGCTCGGCTCGAAAGTTCCGGCGCCGGGCATCGGCTTCTCGATCGGCGAAGATCGCCTGGTCATGAGCGTCGAAGAAGCCCATCCCGAAGCCCAGCAGCCCACCGTCGACGTGTTTCTCGCCCCCCTCGGCGACGCCGCCGAACAGCACGCCGGAGCGCTCGCGGCTGAATTGCGCGGCGCCGGCATCTCGGTCGAGCGCTCGGTCGATCGCAAGCTGAAGCGCGCTCTCGAGACCGCCAACAAGATGGGCGCCCGTTTCGCGCTGATCATTGGAGACAACGAGATCGCCGCCGGGACATACTTAATGAAAGATATGGCGTCGGGCGAGCAGGTAGCGCTTTCGCGCGAAGCCCTCGCCGCGCATATACAGAAAAACTAGATCATGCCATCCGTACCTCTCGATTTTTTAGGCAACCTGCGCCGCACGCACAACTGCGGCGAGCTGCGCGCCTCCGATGCCGGCAAGAAAGCCCTGCTCATGGGCTGGGTCCATCGCCGCCGCGATTTGGGCGGCGTCGATCTTCATCCACTTGCGCGACCGCGAAGGCGTCACGCAGCTCGTCTTCCACGAAGACGCCGAGTCTGACGTTCACAAGAAGGCCGAAATGCTGGCCTCCGAATACGTCATCGCGGCCGAAGGCACGCTCGCGCTGCGCACCGCCGAGAACATCAATCCCGCCATCCCCACCGGAGAAGTGGAACTGGTGGTCGAAAAGCTCTGGATCTTGAACGAATCGCGCACGCCGCCCTTCCCGATGGAAGACAACGTGGACGTCAAGGAAGACGCGCGCCTCAAGTACCGCTACGTCGATCTGCGCCGCCCGCGCATGCAGCACAACATTATTCTGCGCTCGAAGATCGCGTCCGCCGTGCGCCAGGAGTTGACCGATCAGGGCTTCCTCGAAATCGAAACGCCGTTCATGACGCGCTCGACGCCGGAAGGCGCGCGCGATTATCTGATTCCCGCGCGCGTCAGTCCCGGCAACTTCTATGCGCTGCCGCAATCGCCGCAGATCTTCAAGCAATTGCTGATGGTCGCGGGCTTCGACAAATATTTCCAGATCGTGCGCTGCTTCCGCGACGAGGACCTGCGCGCCGACCGCCAGCCCGAATTCACCCAGATCGATCTGGAGATGTCCTTCCCGCAGCAGGAAACCATCTACGAAGTGATCGAGCGGATGCTGAAGGCCGTGGTGAAAGCCGCCGGATGTCGAGATTCAGATTCCGCTGCCGCGCCTCACTTACGCGGAGGCCATGCGTTCCTACGGCAGCGACAAGCCCGATCTGCGCCTCCCGCCGTTCCATTGCGTCGAAGACTTATTCAAAGGCGAGGACCTGACGCCCGAAGGCCTGCCGCTGGTGGCCATTCGCATTCCCAAGACCGGGCCCGTCAGCCGCAAGGAACGCGACGAGCTGAAAGCCTTCGGCCAGGAGCGCGGCCTGCGTGTTTTCGACGACGCCAAGCGTCTGGAGCGCGACTTCCCCGCCGCCATGGCCGAAGTCCGCAAGCGCACCGGCGCTGACCGAAGAAGACTTGCTGATCCTCTGCGGCTGGGGCGGCGAAGCCAAAGGTGCGCTTCCCGAAAACGCCATGCTGCTGGCCGCCGGCCATCTGCGCCTGCAAGCCGGGCAAAAATACAACGACCGCCATCAGCTGCTCGACCCCAAGGATTTCCGCTTTTTGTGGGTGGTCGACTTCCCCATGTTCGAATGGGACGAAGAAGAGAGCCGCTGGAACGCCGCGCATCACCCGTTCACTTCGGTGCACGACGAGGATCTCGAAAAGCTCACCACCGATCCGGCGCATTGCCGCGCGAAATCCTACGACGTGGTGCTGAACGGCACCGAACTCGGCTCGGGCTCGATCCGTATCCATCGCCGCGACGTGCAGGCGCAGGTGTTTGCCGCGCTCGGCCTCTCCGACGAAGAAGCCCGCCACAAGTTCGGATTTTTGCTGGACGCCCTCGAATACGGCGCTCCGCCCCACGGCGGCATCGCGCTCGGACTCGACCGCCTGGTGATGCTGCTGGCCGGCGAGACTTCCATCCGCGACGTGATTCCCTTCCCCAAGACCGCCAAGGGAACCGATCTCATGTGCGAAGCGCCGTCCGATGTGCCGGAGCGCGCGCTCCGCGAGCTGGGCATCAGCATCCGCAAGAAGTAGGCCGGTACAGGCTGCGCGTCCAACCGGATCGCGAGTCCAACCGGCGCCGCGAGTCGCTCACCAGATAGCGGCGCGGACTGCGCGGAGGGTCGGCGCGTCTATTCGCCGCAGCGCGATCGCCGGATCGATCTGCGTCGCCTTCAGCGCGGGAATGAAACACGCCACCGCCGCGACGATCGCCAGCAGCATCGTGGCGCCTAGAAACGTAACCGGGTCGAGCGGACGCGCGCCGACCAGCTCGCTCCGGAGCCAGAACGAAATCGCGACTGCCCCCACCACGCCCAATCCGATTCCGATCGCCGTCGGCCCCATTCCCTTGCCGATGACCTGGCGCAGCACCGAGCCGCGGCTCGCGCCCAGCGCCATCCGCAAGCCAATCTCATTTCTCCGCTGCGCCACCGCGTATGCATTCACGCCATAGATTCCGAGCGCGGCCAGCAGCAGCGCCACCAAAGCGAACGAGCTCATGAGCCGGTCTGGAACGTCGGTTCGGCCGCCTGATTTTGCAGCCTCTCCTCCAGCGTCTCGAAGCTGGTCGATGGGCTGTTCCTTGTCGATGGCCATGAACTCAGTGCGCAGCGCCGGGCCCAGCGCCGCCGGATCGCTCTCCGTGCGCGCCACAAACCACACCGCGCGCGACCAGGGATTTTGCGGATGCGGCACGTAAATCGTAGGCTTCTGATCCGAAGAAGGACTCGTCCAGCTTTACGTTCCCGACCACTCCGACCACCTGCGCCGTCACCGGCTCCTCGCCGTTTTGCCAGCGGATGGGCCGGTTGAACGCGAGGCGCTTGCCGATCGGATCCTGGTTGGGGAAGTAGCGGGCTGCCAGCGCCTCGCTGACAATCGCCACCAGCGGCGCGTTCTCGTTGTCCGCCTCGGTGAAGAAACGCCCCTGCTTCAGTGGAATTCCAAGCGTGCGGAAGTAATCCGGCCCGACGCCGACGTACGGCGCGACTGGGAAGCTCGGCCGCGCCGCGGGCTACCGCGCCTTCCTCCTTGAAGCGCACCTCCTGTTGTTGAGCTGCGGCAAAGCTGGTGGATACGGCCACGTCCTTTACTCCGGGCAACGCCGCGATGCGCTCCGCGCCCTGGCGATAAAAGCGCAGCGCCCGCTCGGCGTCATACGTCGCCGCAGGCAGCACCAGCCGCACCGTGATCACATTCTTGGGATCGAAGCCGGGATTCGCATGGGTGAGATCGCGAAGGCTTTCGATCATAATGCCGGCGCTCGCCAGCAGCATCACGGCGACGGACGCCTCGGCGACGATCATGGCTTGCCGGAATCGCTGGCTCTTGCGCCCTGCCGTGGAACCGCGGCTGGAATCCTTGAGCGCCGACTGAATATCGGATCGCGCCACCGCCAGCGCCGGCGCCAAGCCACACAGCAGGCAGCTGAGCAGCGAGATCGCGAGGGCAAACCAGATCACGCCTGCTCTAAATTCGATGAGCCCGCCGGGAATCGCGTCGGGAGGCACAATCGTCGGCGCGATGTGGATCAGGCTCCAGGCCATCGCCAGACCCAGCGCGCCGCCGGCGAACGACAACAGCGCACTTTCCGTAAGGAGTTGCCGCACCAGACTGCGCGGGCGTTGCGCCTAGCGAGATCCGCACCGCGATTTCGCGCTCGCGCGCCACCGCCCGCGCCAATAATAAGCTGGCCACGTTCGCGCAGGCAATCAGCAGGACCAATCCCACCGCGCCGCTCAGCAGCAGGAGGCGCGTGCGAAATGTCCGGTTCAGCAGAAACTCCTGGAAGTCTTCCACTCGAACGGTCCAACCCTTGTCGCTCTCCGGATAAGTCTTCGCCAGCGAGCCGCGCGATGATGGCCATCTCGGCGGCAGCGCGGGCCCGCGGCGCCTTGAGCCGTGCGATGACCACCAGGTCGCGAAAATCGCGGTCGTGGGTGTTCAGCGAAACCGGCATCCAGATGTCGCTCGGCCGCCACCAGAACTGAAAATCGGGCGGGCGCCACGCCGACGATCGTGTAAGGGACCGCGTCCACGTAGATAGTTCGGCCCAGCACGTTCGGATCCGCTCCCAGATCTTCCTGCCACAAACGATGGCTGATCACCGCCGAGTGCGCCGCCGCGGCCGGCCGGTCCAGGCCGTCTTCATCGGGCAGAAAGGTGCGCCCGCGCTCAGGCGTCACGCCCAAGGTGCGAAAAAAACTCGCGCTCACGCGGGCCCCGGAGATCTGGCGCGGCCGGTCTCCCCCGGTCAGCACGAAGGAAGTCGGCATCCACGCGGCGAAATCGGAAAGCGTTTTCGACTGCGCGCGCCAATCCATGAAATCCGCCGGCGAAGCATCGCTAAGGCTTCCCTGACTGTCGTGGCTCCAGACAAACGCGAGCGTTTCGGGTTCGCGGGTAAGAGACCGGGTGGAGAAGCAATCCGTCCACGATGCTGAACATGGCGGAATTTGCCCCGATGCCCAGCGCCAGAACCATGACGACAGATGCAGTGATCAGCGGGCTGCGCAGCAGAATCCGGAATCCAAAGCGCACGTCCCGGAGCAAAGCAGCGGCTAGATCACGCATCAATTAACCCGGCACCTGTCTCCGCTAGCATACCAGCAGGTCAAGCTGGCGGCATGGCGTTGCCGGGCGCTGGATCCAGCGCTGGCTGCCGGGATGGAGCCGGCCAAAAAGCCCGGCACCAGATGCTCCAGCCCACCAGTTGAGTGAGCATCAGGAACATGTTCGGTATGAATACTGCCGCGGACGAAACAATATGAACCTTGAGACCGTAGGATATCGCCGCCCCGGTCACGACGACACCCAATCCGATGCTGACGACGGTGAGCTGTGGATCGCGCTTGCGGTCTGCGATGAGCACGCCCCATAGAACCAGATTCATGATCGCCGCGCCGAAGTTAAGAAGTTCGCTGGTGCTGTTGAACCAGGAGCCTTCGATCCAGGCTTTGGGTCCGTTGGGAAACATGGGAAATAGCAGGAATGGCAGGACCAACGCAACCACCACGATCCCAGCTCAGAATGCGCCCGACAGATGCTCGTTTCGGACCCGAGGTGGCCCGATACGTGAGTCCGATTACCAAGAGAAACCGCAGAAGGTCCACGATGACATCGTTGGTCCAGTAAAGGCGGGCGTACCACTTTACCGCCTCCGCAGAGCGCATTTTCGCCAACTACCGCGCCGTTGTAAAGGAGATCGTAAACCGAAAGGCCTACGCTGCTGAGCAGTTCCCAGACAACGTAGACCAGAAGAGCCCAAAATTTTCGGGAAGGACCGCGCAGGAGGAGAACGAGAACCGAACACTAACGCTAACGCGTCACCGATGTCGATGAGGTGGTAAACGTAACGCATAATGGCACGCTGCGCGAGTACTGCTCGCCAACCAAGCAGTTGGGCTTACGCGCACCGTGCCCTTTGCTGGCCTAGGCGATATTCGTTCCGCCACCGGGCGGAGCCGCATTTGTCCCACCGCCCGGCGGGGCCGCATTTGTCCCACCGCCGGGCGGGGTCGCATTCGTCCCGCCGCCGGGCGGGGCTGCATTGGTCCCACCGCCCGGCGGGGTCGCATTCGTCGACCATTCGTTCCACCGCCCGGCGGGATCGCCGCTTGACCAACACCCACGCTCGCAAACGCCAAAACCAATATCGACAGAAGTCTAACACGTTTCAACTTACACCGCCTCTAAAACTGAGAATTTGATACTTAGTACATTGCTCCTCAAGGAGCTAAGATCAATACCTTATAGTATCTCTTCAACTAGAGTACTAAGTATAAGGGTTTCCCCTTAGTACGTCAAGAGTTTTAGTACTGCCGAGACTGTAGGCAGATAGAGGAAGGGAATCAGGCAAAGTTTGCTAAGCTATTGAAAATACTAAGCTTGCTTGCTGCGGCGGATCAGTTGAAGAGCTTCGCGGAGAGCGATATAGACGTTCAGCAACCCTAGGCAACTGAGGGCGCCGCGGAAATAAGGGTCGTCCCAGAGGTCCTGAAGCTCGATTTCATGGCCTGGGAAGAAACTGGGGAGATGGTTCAGGGTCCAGGAATCCATCCATGGGAATACCACCAGGAAAGTGCCGATCTCAAAAGCGAAGAGCGCGAATAAAACCACCCAAAGCCGCCGCTGCCGGCCGCTAGCCTGCTTGCGCTGGCGGGACGTGGCGGTCCGGAATCCCGCGCAGCCTCGGACGTTGGGGTGGTTTCGGGCGTCAGGGACATGCGAACAGTTCGCCTTGCGAAGAAATAGAAACCGCCGCGGGATATCCGGCCCACACGGGATGGCGGCTGGCGTTTCGCACCGGCTCGAAACTGAAGCGATGCAGCGTGGTGGGGCCGATTCGTTCCAGCGCGTCCAGATGATCGCGCGTGCCGTAACCTTTATTGCGCGCGAAGCCGTACTCCGGGAAAACCGCATCCCATCGCACCAAAGCCTGGTCGCGCGCGGTCTTGGCGAGGATCGACGCCGCGGCGATGGAAAAACACAGGCCGTCGCCGTCGATGAGAGGCTTCTGCGGAAGAGCGCTCGCGATGCGGATCGCATCCAGCAAGAGATAATCGCAGACGACTCCCAGCCGTTCGAGCGCGCGCTGCATGGCCAGGCGGGAGGCTTCGAGAATATTGACGCGATCGATCTCGAAGGCGTCCGCCGCGCCGACGGCCCAGGCCACCGCGCGTTCGCGAATGCGCTCGGCGAGCACTTCGCGCCGTTCCGGTTCGAGCTGTTTGCTATCGTCCAAACCGCGAATCTGCCGCGCCGGATCGAGCACTACTGCCGCCGCGAACACCGGACCAAAAAGCGCGCCGCGCCCCGCCTCGTCCAGTCCGGCGATGGTCCGGTAACCGGCGCTTCGGGCGGCGCGCTCGTAGCGGCTGCTGGGCATCCTACAACCAAACGAACCCAGCTAAACGCGCTCGTGGAGACGGGCGGCCTTACCTTTGAGCCCGCGCAAATAGTACAGCTTCGCGCGGCGGACCTTGCCGGTGCGCACCACGTCGATGTGATCGACCACCGGAGCCTGCACCGGGAAGATGCGCTCCACGCCGTGGCCGAAGCTGACTTTGCGGACCGTGATGGTCTCGCTCATGCCGGTGTTGTTGCGGGCGATGACGGTGCCTTCAAATACCTGGAGGCGCTCTTTATCGCCTTCCTTGATCTTGACGTGCACCTTGATGGTGTCGCCGGGCCGGAACTCGGGGTGGGTCGCCTGCTTGTTCTTGTTCAGGATCTTGGCCATCGTTGCGTTTTGCATAATCTCGTACTCTACTTTCTCAAACCTTCTAATAAATCCGGGCGCTGGCGCTGGGTTTTCTCCCGCGCCGCGTTTCTGCGCCACTTGCGAACCTCTTCATGGTTGCCGCCGATCAGCACGTCCGGCACTTTCCAGCCGCGAAATTCCGCGGGCCGCGTATACTGCGGCCAATCCAGCAACCCTTCCTCGCTGAACGACTCGTCCACGCTGGAGGTTTCATTCCCCAGCACTCCGGCCTGCAAGCGGGCCACTGCATCCACCACTACCGCCGCCGCCAGCTCGCCGCCGCTCAGCACATAATCGCCGATCGAAAGCTCTTCGTCCGCCAGGTGCTCCGCGACGCGCTCGTCCACGCCTTCGTAGCGGCCGCAGATCAGGAGCAGCTCTTTCAATCCGCTGAACTCCCGCGCCTTGGCCTGGTCGAACTTTTTCCCTTGCGCCGACAGCAGAATCACCTTCGAGCCTTCGCTACGCTCGGGCCAAATCGCTTCGACAGCTTCAAATATCGGTGCCGCCTTCAGCAGCATGCCTTCGCCGCCGCCAAACGGCCGGTCATCCACGGTCCGGTGCCGGTCGTAAGTCCAGGTCCGCAGATCGTGCACCTGAATCTCGATCAGCCCCGCCTCGCGCGCCTTCTGAATCACGCCGTGCTCGAACGGCCCCCGGAAAAACTCGGGGAAGATCGTCACGATGTGAAACTTCACTGTTGCTCCAGCAACCCTTCCGGCAACTCCACCCGGATGGTCTTCGACGCTACATCGATCTCCTTGCAGATCGACCGCGCGAACGGAATCAGAATCTCACGGCCGTCCGCCGCCTCCACCTTCAACAGCGGCGCACCGCCGTACTCCTCTACTTCCGTCACGACGCCTACTTCCGCGTCGCCAACAACCTTGCAGCCAACCAGGTCGGCATACGAGAACGCCCCCTCTTCGGGAGGCTCCACTTCACTCGCCGGCACCAACATCTCGGCGCCTTCCCACTTCTCGGCATCCGAAATCGAATCGATGCCTTCGAACTTGAACACCGGACGCCCGTCATGCCGCCAGGTTTCCTCGACTTGCATCACCTGCCGCCGCCCGTCTACTTCGAGCGCGACCTCGCTTCAACTTCTGTTCGCGGTCCGGATCGCTGCTATCCAGTTCGCCGAGCAACTCTCCGCGATTCCCACGGGTGCGCCACAACCGGCCGATCGCCACCCAGCTCTTCGTCCACGTCTTGCGGCGCAGCCCTATTCCAGAATTTCCAGCGTGAACCGCCGGTTCTGCTTCATGCCCGCGGCGCCCAGCAGCGTGCGGATCGAACGCGCGGTCCGCCCCTGCTTGCCGATTACTTTCCCCAAATCTGCCGGCGCGACGCGCAGTTCCAGAACCGTAACCTGTTCGCCCGCGACTTCGCGAACCGTTACCTCGCCGGGGTTATCGACGAGTATCTTGGCGATCTCGGTTACCAGTTCTTTCACTGTCATTACCTCTCTGCTTCAGAGCCGGTTAAGCAGCCGGGGCGGACTCGGCCACCGCCGGGTTGGTCTTCATCAGCCGCGCCACCGTATCCGACGGCTGCGCACCGTTCTTCATCCAGTGCTCGATGCGCTCATGATCCAGCTTCACGGCCTTGGGCGTCGCCACCGGACTATAGATACCCACCACTTCCACTGAGCGGCTGTTGCGAGCGCGCTCCTTATCAATCACCACCACGCGATACGACGGCTTCTTCTTGCCGCCAAACCGCGCCAGACGAATCATCAGCATTCCTTAAACTCCTATCCTTCTATGATCCTCAATTTGCCGCTCAAAGGGCAAATTGGCTATAATCCGTAACTTAACGCCCAAAGGGCAAACCGGGGGGCATCATCTTCGCCAGGCGCTTGCCCAGGAACCCGCCGCCACCCCCGTCAAACTCTTCATCATCTTGCGCATCTGCGCGTATTGCTTCAGCAAATTGTTCACTTCCTGCACCGATGTCCCGCTGCCCTTGGCGATGCGCTTGCGCCGCTGGCCGTTGATAATCATGTGGTTGGAGCGCTCTTTGGGCGTCATCGAATCGACGATCGCCACCAACCGGTTGATCTCGTTTTCGTCGACCTTGACGTTCTTCAGATCCTTCATCATGCCGACCTGCGGCATCATGCCCAGGATCGATTCGAGCGGCCCCAGCTTGCGGATCTGCTTCATCTGATCGCGGAAGTCGCCGAGGGTGAAGTCGTCTTCGATCAGCTTGCGCTGCATCTCCTCGGCTTGCTTTTGATCGATGGTCTCTTCCACTCGCTCGATCAGGCTGAGCACGTCGCCCATGCCGAGGATGCGCTGGGCGACGCGGTCGGGATGAAACAGTTCGAGCGCGTCCGACTTCTCGCCCACGCCGACAAACTTCAGCGGCTGGCCGGTGACCGAGCGGATCGACAGCGCCGCGCCGCCGCGGGCGTCGCCGTCCATCTTTGTAAGAATAACCCCGGTGATGCCTAAGCGCTTGTGGAATTCGTCGGCCGACTTCACCGCGTCCTGCCCGGTCATGGCGTCGGCGACGAACAGGATCTCGGAGGGATTCAGCGTTTCTTTGAGCTGGCTAAGCTCCGTCATCAGGTCTTCGTCGATATGCAGGCGTCCGGCGGTATCGACCAGCACCACGTCGCGGCCGGTCTGGATGGCTTCCTTGCGCGCCGACCGCGCGAGTTCGAGGGGCTTGCGTCTCTTCGGGCGTGCCTTCGTAAATCGGCAGCTTGAGATCGCGCGCCAGCACGCTGAGCTGCTTGCGCGCCGCCGGGCGGTAGACGTCGACCGAAACCATCATCGGCGAGCTGCCGTTTTTCGACAGCCAGCGCGCGAGCTTGGCGGTGGAAGTGGTTTTGCCGGAGCCTTGCAGGCCGACGATCATGAACACGCTGGGCGGATCGTTCGCCATCCGCAGCTTGGCCTGATGCGTGCCCAGCATCTTGACCATTTCGTCGCGGACGATCTTGACCACCTGCTGCGCGGGCGAAAGCGCGGTGAGCACTTCCTGCCCCATGGCCTGTTCCTTGACGGCTTCGATGAACTGCTTGACCACGCGGAAATGCACGTCGGCTTCGAGCAGCGCCACGCGGATCTCGCGCAACGCGGCGTCCATGTTTTCCGCCGAGAGTTTGCCCTCTCCGCGCAGGGTCTTGAACACGCGCTGCAGTTTGTCGCTTAGGTTATCGAACATGATTGGCCCCGGGGGTCAAATACCTGGGGATCTCCACCGGAAGGTAGATTTTCATTGTAGCGCAAGGCGGGGTGGGGCATCGGATCGGGCCTCTAATTACGTTGAGAGCCTTTTCATCAAGGAAGCACTAGCTCTGAGCATCATCACTTTGCGTCGAAATGAAGCTCCGGGACGTGATAAAGCTGATCGAAGCCGATGGCTGGCGAATGAAGTCGCAGCGAGGTAGTCATCGCCACTACAAGCACGCCACTAAGTCGGGAAAAGTGACGATCGCAGGGCACCCTTCTGCGGAAGCGGCGCCCAAGACGTTACGTAGTATCCTGGTACAGGCAGGCCTGAGACGATGAACTTCGCCGTGATCTACGAAAAAACCAGCACCGGCTACAGCGCCTATGTTCCGGATCTTCCAGGCTGCATCGCCGCCGGCGCAACCTTCGAGGACACTGCCGAACTCATTCGGGGCGCGATCGAGATTCATCTGGAATCGATGCGCGAAGACGGCGATTCCATCCCCGAACCCACGACCATTGCCGGCTGCGTTGCGGTCTCCGCTTAGTCGTCGGGGTTATCCCTGACTTCCGAAATCGTCCCGTGACATGATCCACGCAATCGCCCTGGGATTTCGATCAAGCGGTTTTTGCTTTGGCGGGTTCGGTGTGAGTCTCCATATCGTTGGTAAACATCATAATGATTTCGTCGTTGTATCGGACATCCATAAGGCGAACGCCATCGAACGGGCCGCCTAAAACCTCTATAATGGCCCCGTTCGGGATCATGATTGCAACATTCCTCTTGTCGCGTTGCGCGATCGCCATAGCTGTACGAGTTAAGCGAAAAAACTCACCGTGTGTCATTTTTACTCCTCCTGCACTCGGTTCGGAGAGGACGTTGGGTTAAGTGCAACGGACACCTCTCTAAAGGCAGCTTTAACCCCAAAATGCTTCTAGATGCTCCGATGAAGTGATCGGGGTTCGCCGCTGCGCCACGCGACGGGATCTGGTCAGGCGACGTTTACAGGTCACGCCAGCCCCGTGTCTGAGCGCTAGAGCTTAGCGCGTACTACCGGATCGTATCACTCTCAGGCACGAGCTTCGTCAAGTCGAGACTGTATGCCATGCTGTTTGGCGGTTCCCGTTTAGTCGTCGGCGTTATCCCACTGCACCTGAGTGATCGGCTCGCCCCAGGTGAATCCCCAGAACGTGCCGAACATGATCCAGCAGTATCCGGTCAGGCCGTCGCGGTCTTTGGTCACCACGCGGAACACATGCTGGTTGCGGCTGCGGGTCCAGGCGGATGGCCCTTCGTAGAACCAGGCGTACCGAAAGCTGACCAGTTCCAAGTGCTGGCTCTCGGCCCACTGGGTCAGGCGGCGCTTCCAATACATGTTGCAGAGCTTCAAGGCCACCAGGAAAAGCACGGCGGTCGCGGCGAAGATCAGAAGCTGCGTCGGGCCGACATTGATTTTGCCGATCTGGAAGAGCACGCCGTCGGGCATAGGTTCGACCTATAATCATGCCATGCGGTGGTCCCGGCGATTCCTTCTTTTCTGGATGACGGTTTTGCCGTGCGCGGCGCAAACTTCGGCGCTCGCGCCCACCGGCACACTTCGCGCGGCATTCCTCGGCGACAATCCGGTGCTGGGCCGCGTGGATCCGAAAACTGGAGCGGTCACCGGGTCCGGTCGCGGATCTTGTGAAGGAACTCGCCCGGCGTCTCGGCGTTCCTTACACGCTGATCCCGGCGGCGGGGGCGCGCGATGTGATCAGCCGATTGCAGGCGCACACCGCGGACCTCGGTTTCATGGCGTACAACGCCGGTCGCGCGAACGATGTCGATTTCTCGGCGCCCTGGCTGCTGATGCCCAACAGCTACATCGTGCGCGCCGATTCACCGCTTCAAACCGTCGCCGACGCCGATCGTGCGGGCGTCAACATCACGGCGGTCAAGAACGATACCCAAGACGTTTACCTCAGCGCCCACCTGAAAAATAACCACGTGAACACGGTCCCGGCGATGCCCTCGCTGGATGAACTCGCGGGCCTGTTACTGAACGGAAAAATGGACGCCTTCGCCGCCAATCGCCAGCGCCTCATGGAAGCAGCCGCGCTCTTCCCCAGCCTCCGAGTGGTCTCGGACAACTACTTCGTCGCGGGGCAAGCCGTCGCGCTCGCCAAGGGAGATCCGCCGGATCCATCGCGCCTGGGCGAGCTCAATCGACTGCTGGGAGAAGTGCTGGCTTCAGACTTCGTGAAGGCATCGATCGATCGCGCCGGACTGCAGGGCGTGGAGGCCGCGCAACCGCTGGGCCGCTGACGCTTCGCTTACCCGAACTCCGCGCGCGGCGGCGCTTGCTCGGGCCTACTCGACCCATCGCGATGTCCGCTGCCACATAATTTTCCGGGCGCACCGCGATGCCGGCCATGCGCCGCAGCAGAGCGATTTGTCCGGTATGCGTAAGCGCATCGGCGATGGGTCCCTGAAATAGTTTCTCCGCGCTAGCTGCGCCCAGGCCGTGCGACGCGATTCGTTGATCCAGAGCCTCCATGGCGCGGAAGAAGCGGGCGATTTCCTGGTCCCAAGCGAGCGGCGTCGAGTCGTGCCATGCCTTGCGGCCTTCGACCTGCGTCAGAGCCCAGTCCATGAGGTCGCCGATATGCGCCAGGATCTCTCCCGGGGTGCGCACTGCCTTCGGCGGCGCGGAAGTCGCGAAACTCCGCGGGAGTACCCCGCAACACTTTGCCCAGACGATAGGCCAGCGTGGCTAATGCATGACGGATCGGCAGATTCATGCCTTACTATCATCGCATTCGTGGGCCTGTTAGACTGGCTGCTGGCGTAACACTTCGGATTCACTTTAAGGAGACAACATGAACTCAGTTTTCAGTGACGGCCTATCGCGGCGGCAGGTGATGCAGCGCGCGGCAGCGGCGGCGTCCTTTTCGGCGCTCGCGGAATCCTTTGCGGATGCGCAGACCGCTGCACCCGGCGGCACCGGCGACGCCACGCATCACACCAGCTAAAGAAGATTTCGTTCGGCTCATCACGGAGCTCTCCAATTGGAATCGCTGGGGCAAGGACGACCAGATGGGCGCGGTCAACCTGATTACTCCGGCCAAGCGCAAGCAGGCGGTGGCTCTGGTGAAGGAGGGCGCGTCCTTCTCCATGGCGCGTAACGCGGAAATGGAAAAGGCGGTCGACAATCCGACGCCCGTGATCCGCAAGATTTTGCGCGTCGGCGCGGATGCGCCCGCCACCGGCATCGGCAACACCGCGGATTCGTTTTTCATCGCCTACCACGGCTACGCGCACACTCACATGGATACGTTTTGCCACTTCCTGTGGGACGGCAAAATGTATAACGGCTATCCGAAGGAAGTGGTGACTGGAGACTGGCGCGACCAAGAACAGCATCATCAACTTTAAGAACGGCATCATGACGCGCGGCGTGCTTGATGGACATGGCGCGCCACAAGGGCGTGGATTACCTGGAGCCCGGCACCGCCATTTTCCCCGAAGACCTGGACGCCTGGGAAAAGAAAGCGCGCGTCAAGATCGGCGCCGGCGACGTCATTCTGGTGCGCACCGGCCGCTGGGCGCGGCGCGATGCCAAAGGTCCGTGGTCCGTCTCGGAAGTGGGGCTGGCGGGGCTCCATGTGAGTTGCGCAAAATGGATGCACGCTCGCGACGTGGCGATTCTCGGCGGCGACGACGCGCAAGATGTGTTGCCCTCCCGCGTCGAGGGCGTTTCGCAGCCGGTTCATACGCTGGCGCTGGTGGCGATGGGAATGCCGATCTTCGACAATCTCGATCTGGAGTTGATCGGACGGGAAGCCGATCGGCGGAAGCGCTGGGAGTTTCTGGTTACGGCCGCACCGGCGGCGGTGCCGGGGGCGACGGGATCGGTGCTGAATCCGATTGCGACATTCTGACGGCTGCCTTTGGCGTTAACTAAATTTAATGAAATCGCGGGCAACCCTTTGCGCGGAGAATCCATCCTGTTACCGTATAGGAATGGAAGGCTGGTGAAAATGTACAAGATCACAATCGGAATCGCGACGGCTCTTTTATGCATGACGGGACTGGCACTCGCGGAGCCTCAGACGACGCCTGCCAACCCGCAGGTGAACGTTCAGTTGAATACCGAGTTCCTGAACGATCTGATGCGCAGCGCGGCGATGTTCAATGGGATGGTTCAGAATTTGAACCTGAACCGAACGCTGCACGAGTCTGGCGTGGCTCCTGACAGCACCGATGCGAACGGCCGTCCGATCAAACATACGGCGGCGGTTCTTGGCGCGGGTGCGGGTATCGGCCTGGCAGTGGGCGGCATGACCGGTAACCAGAAGAACGCGATGATTGGAGCGGCGGTCGGCGGCGCTAGCGCGCTGATCATTGACCAGATCCTGCAGCATCAGGCCAAAGAGCGACTGGCAAACCCGGATACTTCGCGTGACAATCGCTCCGGCAATAACCGAACCTACGATCACGATCTGCGGCAACTCAAGCAGCGGGAACCGCAGCAGTAGGACGGTTCGCAGCACCCGTTCGCACGCGTCCGGTAACACCCTCCGGAAGAGTTGTATCCTTACGGAAGGATGTCAAACTTAACCCTTGCATTACCAGTCATGCTGCTTACGGGGCTGCTGACTTCATGCTCCAGCCAGTCAACGGCCGACGGGCCGCACGCCACAGTGTCGATGCGCGACGGCACGCAAATCGCCGGGATCGTAACCGCTAGTACGTCCTCCGGAATCACTTTGATGGGCGACGACAAAGTTTCCCATACGATCTCGATGGCGCAGGTGAAGTCGGTTTCTTACGACCAGCCGCAACCCGGCTCAAACCGGGGCTGCCGATTCCGGCGCGGCGCCGCCTGACGCGACTCACGACGACCATTACCATCCGCCCGCCTCAGCCATTCAATCCAAGACCTACACGTTGCCGGCGGGTGCGTTGATTCCGGTGCGCTCGGAGGAAACGATCGATGCGGCGGTCGCCACCGGAGGCCAGACCTACGCCGCCGAAGTCACTCGCGATATCAAGGATGCCGACGGGGCGGTGGTGATTCCCGCGCGGTTCGAACGCGCAGATCATCATCCGTTCCGCCGCCAAAGGCGGCCGGATCAAGGGCGCGTCCGACCTGGTGCTGGATCTGGATTCCGTATCGGTCGAAGGCCGGCGCTATACGTTGGACACGCAGGACATGATACGGAAAGGCCGCGACGGCGTCGGCGCGAACCGGCGCACGGCTTTGTTTACCGGCGGCGGAGCGGCGGTCGGAGCGATCATCGGCGCCATCGCCGGCGGCGGCAAGGGAGCGGCCATCGGCGCGGCTTCGGGAGCCGGAGCCGGAGCGGGCACGCAGATCGTGACCAAGGGCGCAGCGATTCGCATCCCTGCCGAAACCATTCTGACCTTCCGGCTGGACGCGCCGCTGCAGGTCGACGCCGCGAATTAGCGAGCTAGACTGAAACCGTGACCCGCATGAAGGTCGCGGGAATCAGAGTACCGGCGTCCTTACTCTTGTTCTGCGAATTCGCCAGCTCGACTAGCTGCGCGTGGAGTTGGTCCGCCTTACCGTTTTTTCCGGCGGCATCGACGGCGTTCATGGTGGGCCCGTAGAAGGTTTCGAATTGCTGGATCATCTGGGTCGGGCTCTTGTCGGGAGACGCAAAATAATACATGTCTTTGACCATGGAGATGTTTTCTTTAGGCACGCCTGCCTGGCCAAAACGCTCGATGATGTTGCTCTCGACGCCCCACAACATGGGACTGATGAAACCTTCCGGCGGCGGAGGCGTGAACGCCGAGCTGATCTTCAGCACCTGCGATACGAACGTCGGATCGCCCGGAATCCAGTTGCCCATGACAATGCGTCCGCCTGGTTTCGTAACCCGCGCCATCTCTTTGGCGACATCGAAGGGCTTGGGCGCAAACATGGCGCCGAAGATGGAAACGACCAGATCGAACGAATGATCGGCGACGCCTTCCAGATTGCACGCGTCTCCTTCTTGAAACTTCAGCTTGCTGAGACCCGCTTTCGCGGCGCGCTTGTTGCCGGCTTCCACCAGGTTCCTGGCGATGTCGATTCCAAGCACTTCCGCTCCGGTCCGGGCCAGCGGAATCGCCGTAGTGCCGTCTCCGCAGCCGAGGTCCAGGACGCGCAGCGACGGCGCGATCCCGAGAGACTGAACGACTGCTTCACCAGACTGACGCATGAACGCGGCGATTTCGGTAAAGTCACCTTTCTCCCATAACGCCTTGTTTGGGTTAACCACGTTTGGATTTACTGCTGTGCTCGGATTCATATAAGCTCCTTCGGCGTCTTCTTCGGACACTGTAATTGTGCGATGCTTCTGCTCGAACCACAATGCCAGAGCGCCGCCATGACTTGCTCGAACGGCTTCCGTGGACAGATCACTTCGCGCTGGGACCAGTAATCGCTGCATTTGAGCATCGTTTTTATCTTTTGGCTAAATTCAGCAATCTCTCAGGATTGTCCTGTTAAGCTCAAGCCTCTGGCAAGTATCTTCCTCCGAGTGCTTGCTGGTTTGCCGGAGCGCCCGTTCTCTCATGGACGGGCGTTCCAGCCTACAAGACTCACAATACTTTCAGTACGGAAGTGGGACAACCTTTGAAGAAGAAGCCGATGCAGTCTGAAAAGTCCACACCAGTGGGCTGGGAGGCCGCACTCCGAGAGGCGGAATCTCTATTAGAGATCCAACAAAAGCGTGTGGCTCGGCTCAAGGCTGCTATCAGGGTGTTCCGAGCTAATCTCAAAAATAAAGTACCATGGCCGGAAGAACTCGAAGACCTAAAGCGGGGCGAGTGAGTGTGAGCCTTCGCTCGATATGGCGGCGAACGTAAATCGCTCTAGCGCGCACTCGGGCGCGACATCATCCAAACGCTTCCCGTGCCCTCGTTCAGCACCATCGCAATCTTCCCGCCCGCCGCGGACCAGCCTCCTTGCTCATAGGCCGCGCGTCCATGTAGATGCTGCACAGCGATGGCTTCTCCTTCCGGCCGGTGTGAGTCTGCGGCGATTCGCTGGGCCCAGAGGCAAGTGTCTCCATCCCTGGCGGGACGGCTTATGGGTTGCGGATCAGGCGAACCCCGCCTGCCGGTTCACTAAGGTTTAGTGCACACGTTTTGCTCATACAGTTTGGGATCGAGTCCGGCCGGTCCCGGGTTGCATGGAATCGCGCTCAAATAGGTGTAGATTGCGAGCAGATCACGATCCGTCATGTTCATAAACGCCGGCCACGGCATGACTTGGAGAAGATTCCCGTCAAACGGCACCCCAAGGCAGTTGGGCGGCGTGTTCGCGCCGGTACATCTCGGGTGAAGAAGGTCGTAATCCCGGCCGTGCCGCATGATCTGCACGAACTCTGAAAAAGTGTGCCCTCCCTCTGGTAGACCGGCATAATTCGGCGTCAGATTACGCGTGTAGAGGTGTGGAAGACTGCCCGGACCACCGGGGAACGGACCGAAGTCGTTACCTCCGGCTAAATAAGTGGTCGGATCCACCACCACTTTCCCGGCAAATGGTCCGTTCGGCGGCGCGAGAAGATACGGATTTCCGGGAACCGTGTATTCGACACCGGGGTTTAACGTGTGGCATCCATTGCAATCTGCCTGCGCGTTGACGATATAGCTTCCGAGCCCTACCAGAGCCCGGTCCTTTCCTTTCAGATTCAGCGGGACCGGCGCGATCGCGAAACCCTGCTGAATTTTCGACTCGTCATTATTCCCCTCATCGGCATGTACGCGTGGGGAGTGGATCGACATTCCCGCCAGAACAATCGCCCCGACGACCGCGACCGCGCCTGCGGGCCGAATATATTGTTTCAGAGACATTTCTGTTTCTCCTTAGCTTGGAACTCCTGCCTGACCTGGTGGGTCTACGGGCACGAGTCAGTATACAGCGCGTCTCTCAGAACACTTCCACTATCTTTCGGCTTTTGTACGCCGTGGTACTGCAAGTACTAGAAGATTCTTCCGTTTGGCGGCGGCCTTCGCCAGCATTGTGGCGCGGGAACTGCCCGTTTGAGCAAATGACAGGGGCGCGAGGCCAAACCGGGGGTAAGTGTGGGCGCCTGCATAGTAAAAAAAGACGGGACGGTTTCAGCGCGCACTCGGGCGCGACATCATCCAAACGCTTCCCGTGCCCTCGTTCAGCACCATCGCAATCTTCCCGCCCGCCGCGGACCAACCGCCCTGCTCGTAGGCCGCGCGTCCATGAAGATGCTGCACTGCGAAGGCTGCTCCCTCCGGCCGGTGCGAGTCTGCCGCGATCCGCTGGCCCCACAGGCAAGTGTGTCCGTCCCTGGCGGACGTGAAGTAGAGCGTCTTTCCATCGGGCGACCAGTTGGCCCAGTCTTCCGCCCCTTCGTCCGCGATTTTGATCCAGGCGCTTTCTGGAACTGGCTTCGGTCCGTCGATTGGCGCGATCACGATCTCCGAACGATTTGGATCGATCCGGGCCGTAAAGCTAACCCATCGATTGTCAGGCGAGAACCGGGCGTAGAGCAAATTGTAGCTGGGGTGTTTCAATAGCGGAGTCTGTTTGCGCGAAGCAACATCGAGAACGTTCACTTGGTATGGATTGCCGGTGAATATTAGCAGCCTGTTCTCATCGCGCGACCAGTCCGTGGCCCGAAGGCATCCTTCGCAAAGTTTGTCGGGCACCCCGCCCGGAGCAGACACATATAGGAACCTTTTATCGTTTTCGTTGGTCGAGAACGCAATCCTGGTACCGGACGCGTTGATCAAGGGATATCGCTGGAAAAACGCCGAACCGGCCACCGGCGATTCTTTGCCGGTCTCCAGTTCCCGTAGCCAGATGTTCATTCGGCCGGACTGACTCGAACCAAATGCAACGTAGCGTCCATTGCTCGAAAGGGACGAGCCGTTTCGCCGGGCAAGGGCTTGGGTAATCGGCCCCACCGATCCCTTTGATTTTCCCCGGTCCAAATCGAACGGGAGCAACCAGATGTCTCTTCTGACTTCCAGGTTTGTAAAGGCCACGGCGCCAGTCGCCGCGCAGGATGGCTCGTCTTCGTTGCCGGAGCCCGTCGAAATTCTCTTGAAAACTCCAGTGACCTTTCCGGTTTCGGCGGATAGACCGGCTTCCCATAGATTCCACACATCGGCAGCGCTGTTCTCCATCGAGAAAATGACGCTGTTCGAGGCCGCCAACCAACATCCGGGTGTTGGAACTTGCGCGGCCGGGAAGGACGATGACGCGGCGCGCCCTTGTCCGGCGCGGCCCAACCCATCATATAAACCCGTTTTTATCGGGTGACCGCCATCCAGGGGGATCAGCCACCAGTCACTGGAGGACGATTCGAACGCCGTTTGCGAGTGGTATCCGATGACCAAGAGACGCCTGCCGTCAGGAGACCAAACAGGGTGCCGGGCCGCAGTGAAATCAGGCCCTACCCGCCGTGGTCGCCCCCCAACTTCGGGAACCACCCAGACGGCGCCGCTCCCAGGAACGCCGGTGCCCACGTGCTCGGCGCCTACCCAAAAAGCTACTTGCAAACCGTCGGGGGAATACTTCGGGTTCAGTCCGTTCTTCGCCAGCAATCTCGCTTCGCCGCCGAGCGCTGGAATTTCGTAGATGCCGCCGCCATTTCGTTCCGATCGAAAGACGATCCGGCTGCTGTCCGGAGAAAAATCCGGAGTCGTGCTGCCTGCGCCGTCGAATGTCAACCGGATCGGCTCGCCCACTGCAACTTCTTTGACATAGAGATCCCGCCCGGCGTCCATGCCCTTGTCGGAGGAATACGCGACTAGCTTGCCATCGGGCGACATCGCGGGAGAATCCGAAAGCCCGGGCTCGGCGGTCAGCCGGGTAAGCCTCTCTTCGGGCAGCGCAGCCTGCGAATTACCGAATCGCCACCACACTGCGATCACAACCAGACACACGAGGGCTGCCGCCAGCGGCCGCCAATGAGTCCAGCGTTGCTTTTCAGGCGGAGCTTCCGCAATCACCGTAGTGGCAACCGGCGCCGCCAAGTTGCGGGGCTCGAGGGCTCCAATGAATCGGTATCCGCGGCCCTGCACGGTTTCGATGTAGCGCGGCTTCTCGGCGGAATCGCCCAGCGACTGTCTCAGCCGGTTAACAGCGGCGTTGAGGCTATGTTCGAAATCGACGAATGTGCCATCGCCCCAAATCTCCGCCACCAATTGCTCGCGCGTGACCATGTCGCCGGGCTGCGCCAGCAAGACTAGCAAGATCTGGAAGGGCTGTTTTGACAGGCGGACGCGAGTGCCATGTTTGAATAGTTCGCCAGACGAGGCCTTCACTTCAAACGGGCCGAAAGCCAATCGGCCCTTGGACTGAGGTTGAGTCAACAGGATGCATTCCCTCGTCGCCTTGAGAGTCCCTCTAATATAGCCCTGTTGGCACAATCGGACAAGGACCCAACTTTCAATGACTTGGCCGGTGAGGCGCTCGTGATTGGAAAATGACCGTCTGAGCATGGACCGCACGTGAGGCGCTGTGTACACTCCGCCTATTGTCGATTCCGCCGCATTCTTAATACTGATTGCGGACGTGAGCCAGCGGTCGTGTATACAAACAGCCCTGGAAGGCAATTCGAAGAAACAGATAACGACAAATCAAAGGGGAAGACTATGAAACAGAAATCAAGCTCAACGAGCGTAACGAGGAAACATTTGGCAACGGCGGCCCTGATGCTCACTTTCGGTGTCGCAAGCATCTATGCGGACCCGGGTTCCGTAGACATGACGGTTTCGGGTACGGCTGCGAACAGCACGGTCCTACTAACGCCCGGCTCGCCTGCTTCTGAATATAATCTCACCGGGGACGGTTCGCTAGGCCCATTCACACTTCGTGTCGTGAACAGTAGCGCGGCTAAGCCGGATTTCCCCAGCACTTGCACGGGCCCAACCAAGATTCATTTTGAGTCTGTAGCCGGCGCGGGCGTTCTTCGCTCCCAGGATGGAAGTCTACTGACGGTCAATCTCACGGGGGGAGGCGATTGCATAGATTTCGCGGCTGGGCATGCCATCTGTACTAGGATTTTTCAAATCACCGGGGGAACGGGCCGTTTCAAGAATGTGTCCGGCGCCGTTACGTTGACCATGACGGTGACGCCGGTCCTGGCGGACGCCTCTGGCAACCCCGTCTTCTTTTCCGTCACGGGTGAGGTCACGGGAACGATTCCCAAAGTGGGTAAGGGGCAGGGACCTCTAGACTGACCGCTATAACAGAGTCGCCGCGCCGGCAGTCGCTCAGGCCGCAAAACAGTACACCGTCACCGATCTTGGCGGGATTGGGAACAGTCCCGGCGAACCGTATTTTCCAAACAATCACGGCGTGATCAGCGGCGCGGCCAGCTCCGGCGCCGTCATGCATGCTGGCCAGCAAAGGGAATTGACTCTATGAAAACCATCCTGACTTCGATCGCCGCGGGAGCACTGCTCACCGTGGTCGCTGTGGCGCAACCACAACCCCGCTATCGCATCACCGACCTCGGCCCGGCAGGCAGCCCATTCGCATCGCCTCAAGCCTTGAACAACAGCGGCTTGTCTTCCGGGCTCGCGGTCGCGTCTGACTTCAATCAACACGCCGTCCTCTGGTATAGGGGGCAGGTTTTCGACATTTCTCAGCCCGGATTTGGGGGGCCAAACAGCGGAGCCTTCGGACTCAACGCCTCGGGCTTGGTTCTGCTGCAAGCGGAAGGTGCCGCCAAAGATCCGAATAATGAGAATTTCTGCGGGTACTTCAGCGGTTTTACGTGCCTGCCAGCGTTGTGGCAGAACGGCACGATGATGCCGCTCCCCTTGCTGGGAGGCTACAACGGTACCGTTGGCAATGCGGTGAACGCTCGAGGCGAGGCTGTCGGGGCCGCGGAAACCAGTGTGCGCGACCTGGATTGCCCCTCGGTTCCATTCGTCAACGGTGACGGACCGTTCCTGTACGATTTCGAGGCGGTGGTGTGGGGGCCCAAGCCCGGCCAGATCCGCGTATTACAACCGCTGCCGGGCGACACGGTCGGTATGGCGTTCGGGACCAATGACAAAGGGCAGGCTGTTGGTATGTCGGGTTTATGTTCCAACACAATTCTTCCAGGATTCTCGGCGGCTCCGCATGCCGTGCTCTGGGATGCCGATGGAACGGTTCACGATCTCGGCAACCTCGGTGGAACCGTGGATCCGACCGTGCTGGCGGCGGGGAATCAAGCGTCTGCAATCAATAATCGCGGCGACGTGACCGGCACATCCTCCCTCTCCGATAACGCCACGCATCACCCCTTCCTATGGACCAAGAAGACCGGTATGCAGGATCTAGGCGTACTTCCCGGCGACAACATTGGTGCCGGACTGGGGATCAATAATCAGGGCGATGTAGTAGGCGCCTCCGTGAACGGGGCCGATCCGCTAACCGGGGTCTCGCACGCTGCCCTCTGGCGGAACGGTAAGGTGTTCAACCTTAACGCGCAAGCCCTGCCCGGCGGTCCGCAATTGGATTTGATAACCGCCTGCGCGATCAATGATGCCGGAGAGATCGTGGGAATCGCAGTTACTAGCGATGGAAGCCTGCATGGCTATATGGCAACTCCCGATCGGTGATGAGACGCGGGCTGCGCCTTAGAAAAAGCCTTTGTAGAAAAGGTTCGCGCCCAGCAGCGCCATCGCTCCCGAAAGTCCCATCCGCAACTTTTTCGATGGGACTTTGCCGGCCAGGAACGCGCCGAGGATGGCGCCCGGCACTCCGCCGGCGAGCAGTTGGATGCAGCACCGGTCCGCTCAGCGTGCCCATCGCGGCGTTGACGCCGCCGCCGATGAGCGACAGCACCAGTCCGAAGACCAGATCGGTTCCTACCACTGCGGCGGCGCTTAGCTTCGTCATGCTCAGCAGCGAGAGTGCGCCCAACGCGCCCGCGCCCGCGGATGAAAAGCCGACTTCAGTTCCGATGGGGAGCGCGACCAGCGTGAGCCATTTCGTGTGATCGTGCCGGTTCTCCGTGGTCGGCCGGAACAGGTTGAAGATGGCCACGATGACGATCGTGATGCCGATCACTCCGGTGATCATCTTGCCATCCACGCCGCGCAGCACGGAGACGCCGATCAGAACGCCGGGCACGCCGCCCGCGAGCATGATTCCGAGCGTGCGCCAGTCCACTTGACGACGCGCCATATAAACCGGCGATGTGATGATCTTCACCACCGCGCCGAAGATCAGCGAAGTTCCCACGGCGATGCGCGCGGGCAGGCCGACCGCGAGAATCAGCAAAGGAGTGGTTAACGTGCCGGCGCCCACACCGGTGAGCCCGATTGCGACCGCAATGACAAATCCCAGCAGGTAAACCATGCGATCGGGGATGGCCGCTACTCGGCCTGAATGTGGATTCCGCACTCCAGCTTTTGTTTGCCCTGCCAGCGTCCCGAGCGCGGATTGTTGGGATCGAACGGGCAGAACAGTGCAGGGCTGGCAGCCGATGCTGGTATAGCCCTGGTCGTAGAGCGAAAGCGCGGGAATGTCGTACTTGCTCAGGTACTGCCAGACATCTTTATTGGTCCAGGTGGCCAGCGGGCTCACTTTTTCGAGTGTCTTTCCCGCGGGCAGCTTGAAGGGCTCCACCTCTTGCAGATTCGCGCGCGTGGGCGATTGATCGCGCCGCAGAGCCGTGAACCAGGTGTCGTAGTTCGCGAGTCCGGCGAAGAGCGGCTCCACTTTGCGCAGGCCGCAGCACTTGCTGGGCTCGGTCTGGTTGAGGATGCCGAAGAGCGATTCCTGCTCCTTCACGCTCTGCTTGGCTTCGAGATTCACCAGGTTCAGATTCCAGTCACGGGTCATCTGATCGCGGTACTCGAGAGTTTCCGGGAAATGGTAGCCGGTCTCGAGGAACAAGACCGGAATCTCGGGGCGCTGCTCTTTGAGCATGTGCACCAGCACGACGCACTCGGCCTGAAAACTGGAGGTGATGCATGCCGCGCCGTTCTTCGCTAACTCAGCGGCGATCAGTTGGCGCGCGTCTTGAATTTTCTGGTCGAGTTCACTCATGACGAAAGAATCCTTGCAGCGCTTTGCGCAGCAGCGCGATGGCGGCTTCTTCTTCCGCCGGTAAGTTTAGATGCGCGCCCGGGAGGAACGGATGCACGGACCAGACGGGCCAGGCGTTCCGCGGCGCTTTCGGTGCCCGCTTCGGTGGCCGAAATGATCATGCCCGCCGCCGCGGTAGCGTTGGTCTGGCGGTCGATGAGGATGAACGCTCCCGCGCCGCGATTCTCGCGATAGGGATCGAAGAAAATCGGCCGCGCCGTCGCCAGATGCACCACGCCGACTTCATTCATCGAGAGGCTGCGCACCGATTCGGCGTGCAGCGTGTTCACATTCACGCGGTACTCGACCGACTCGACGCGCGCCGGAACCATCTGCGACGTGTGCTTGATCAGATAGTGCCCGGCCGGGTCGAGCGGCTTCGAATCGAACCAGACCATCGTCGCTTCGATCGCGCGCGCGGCCACCGGCTCGGGACCGCTGCTGATCATGTCGCCGCGGCTGATGTCGATCTCATCGGCGAGCGTCAGCGTCACCGACATGGGAGCGTGCGCTACTTCGAGATCGCCCTCCCAGGCCACGATGCGCTCGACGCGCGTGCGCCGGCCCGAGGGCTGCGTCAAAACTTCGTCGCCGGGGCGCACCACACCCGAAGCAATCTGCCCCGCATAGCCGCGGAAATCGGCATCGGGACGCACGACGCGCTGGACTGCCATCCGGAAAGGCGCATGCACCGTGATCGGCGAGGTGTCGACGGATTCCAGATGATCGAGCAGGCTGTGGCCGTCGAACCACGGCATGTTCTTGCTTTTGTCGACGACGTTATCGCCCTTGAGCGCGCTGAGCGGCAGGAAGTAGGCTCCGTCGACGCCCAGGCGCGTCAGGAACGGAGCGAACTCGGCGCGAATGCGGTGGAAGACTTTCTGTTCGTAATCGACCAGATCCATCTTGTTCACGGCGATTACGAAATGCGGAATGCCCAGCAGCGACGCAATGTAGGCGTGCCGCATGGATTGCGTGGTGATGCCGCGCTTGGCGTCCAGCAGAATGATGGCGAGTTGCGCCGTCGAAGCGCCGGTGGCCATGTTGCGCGTGTATTGCTCATGCCCCGGCGTGTCGGCCAGAATGAATTTGCGTTTCGGCGTGGCGAAGTAGCGGTAAGCGACGTCGATGGTGATGCCCTGCTCGCGTTCGGCGCGCAAGCCGTCGGTCAGCAGCGAAAAATCGATCTCGCCGCCGCGGATTGCCTGCTTCAATTGGTCTTCGTAGGCTCCGCGCGCGTCATGCAACAGACGGCCGATCAGCGTGGACTTCCCGTCGTCGACGCTGCCGGCAGTGGTGAAGCGCAGCAGATCTTTCGACTGCTCCTGGCGCAGAAATTCTTCGACGTCGAACTTGTCGGTGTCGATCTTCAGGGTGTTGTCGTAAATCCGGTTAGGAATTACCGGCAGCGTCGCCATCGTCAGAAGTACCCTTCGCGCTTCTTGAGTTCCATCGAGCCTTCGCGGTCATGGTCGATGACCCGGTTCTCGCGCTCGGAATTTCTGACGGCAACCAGCTCGGCGATGATCTTGGGAATGGTGTCCGCGTCCGAACGAATCGCGCCGGTGCACGGCGAGCACCCGAGCGAACGCATGCGGCACTTCACCATCTGCAACTTTTCGCCCTCGCGCGGACCCATGAAAGCCTGCTCGGGCATGATCAGCGAATTGCCGCGGACCAGCACCTCGCGTTCCTTCGCGTAGTACAGCGGCACGATCGGAATGTTCTCCAGATGGATGTATTGCCACACGTCCATCTCGGTCCAGTTCGAGAGCGGAAACACGCGGATGCTCTCGCCCGGCTCGATGCGGCTGTTATAGATGTCCCATAGCTCGGGACGCTGGTTTTTCGGATCCCACTGGCCTAAGGTGTCGCGGAACGAGTACACGCGCTCCTTGGCACGCGATTTTTCTTCGTCGCGGCGCGCCCCGCCGAACGCGGCATCGTAATTGCCGGCGCGGAGGCCGTCGAGGAGAGCCGTGGTTTTGAGGAGGCCGCAGCAGCGCTCGGTTCCCAGGCGCAGCGGATTGGCGCCTTCATCGAGAGCCTTCTGATTGGTGTTGACGATCAGCTTGACGCCCAGCTCGGCCGCCTGTTTGTCGCGGAACTCGATCATTTCCTTGAACTTATAGCTGGTGTCGACATGCAACAGCGGGAATGGGATCGGTCCGGGGTGGAACGCCTTC
Organism: Bryobacterales bacterium; assembly: GCA_963731375.1. Taxonomy (GTDB): domain Bacteria; phylum Acidobacteriota; class Terriglobia; order Bryobacterales; family Bryobacteraceae; genus Palsa-187. Next base: position 133,530 of record CAVSUW010000007.1, on the reverse strand, counting down.
TGGGCCAAGCGGAGCATTACGGAAGAATCCTTACCGATGGAATAAAGCATCACCGGCCGCTGGAATTCCGACGCGACCTCGCGTAGAATGTGAATGCTCTCCGCTTCGAGCACCTGCAAGTGGCTGATTTCCCACGCCATGACATCATCCTAGCACGGCCATCATTGCATTGTCCATCTGGAAGAAGGAGTTAGCGAGACGTACCACTATATGTGGTGCTTTCCTATTGACAGAACCGACATATTGGGGCAACATAGCTTCTGTGCGGTGATTGTCGGAGTTGCCGCAAATCTTTTTTTCGAGGAACTCTCATGGGACAATTGGGTGTAGGCGTTGCTATGAAGCTGAAAGATGTGCGCCGGCCGGTTCCGGTCGGGGAGCGAGTTGGCGTGGATTTTCCGCGCTATTTCACTGCCCAAACGGAGGGCAAGACCCCCTATGACGAAGTCGCCTGGGAGCTGCGCACCGCCTCCATCGGCAACGACAAGGGCGCGGTCATCTTCGAGCAGCGCGACGTCGAGGTTCCGGCGGACTGGTCGCAGACCGCGACCAATATCGTCGTCAGCAAGTATTTTCATGGGAAGATCGGCACGCCGCAGCGCGAGACCAGCGTGCGCCAGTTGGTGGGCCGCGTAGTCAACACCATCGCCGACTGGGGCGCCGAGCAGCACTACTTCCGCACGCCGGAGGACGCCGCCAGCTTCCGCGACGACCTCGCGCACATAATGCTGACGCAGAAGGCGTGCTTCAACTCGCCGGTATGGTTCAACGTGGGCGTGAAGGAGACGCGCGGCTACGGCTGGTATTACGACGAATCGACCAACCAGATCGAAAAGATCGATCCCGCCAATCCGCGGCCGCAGTGCTCGGCGTGCTTCATCAATTCGGTGGGCGACACGCTCGAATCCATTCTGGATCTGGCCAAGACCGAGGGCATGCTGTTCAAGTGGGGCTCGGGCACGGGCTCGAATCTGTCGACGCTGCGCGAGGAAGAAGGATTGCTTTCGGGCGGCGGGCGCGCGTCGGGTCCGCTGAGCTTCATGAAGGGTTTCGACGCCTTCGCGGGCGTGATCAAGAGCGGCGGCAAGACGCGCCGCGCGGCCAAGATGGTGATCCTCAACGCCGATCATCCGGACATCGAAGGCTTCATCTGGTGCAAAGCGAAAGAAGAGAAGAAGGCTCACACGCTGATCGATGCGGGCTACGATTCGTCGCTCGACGGCGATGCTTACAGCTCCATCTTTTTCCAGAACGCGAACAATAGCGTGCGCGTCACCGATGAATTCATGGAAGCGGTGATCAGCGACGGCGACTGGTGGACGAAGTCGCGGCTCGCGAATCAGCCGCTGAAGCGCTACAAGGCGCGCGACCTGATGCATCAGATCGCCGAAGCCACGCATCAGTGCGGCGATCCCGGCATGCAGTACGACACGACCGTCAACCGCTGGCACACATCCAGCAACACCGCGCGCATCAATGCGTCGAATCCGTGCTCCGAGTACATGTTCCTGGACGATTCGGCGTGCAATCTGGCGTCGCTCAACCTGATGAAGTTCGTGAAGATCCGACGGCGTTTTCGACGTGGAAGCCTATCGGCACGCGGTCGACACGGTGATCATCGCGCAAGAGATTTTGGTCGACAACGCGGCGTATCCGACCGAGAAGATCGCGAAGAACTCGCACGATTTCCGGCCGCTGGGACTGGGCTACGCGAATCTTGGCGCGCTGCTGATGTCGATGGGCCTCGCCTATGACAGCGACCACGGCCGCGATTGGGCCGCGGCGCTCACCGCCATCATGTGCGGCCAGGCGTACCTGACCAGCGCGCGCATCGCCGAAGGTTCCACCGGCCCTTGCGAAGGCTACGCGGTCAACGAAGAGCCGTTCCTCAACGTGATCCGCATGCATCTGGATGCGACGTCGCGCATCGACAGCCACCGCGTTCCCGCGGCGGTGTATGAGAACGCGCGGCAGTGCTGGGAAGAAGCTTTTGAGCTCGGCAAGGTGGCGGGCTATCGCAACGCGCAGACCACCGTGCTCGCGCCCACCGGCACCATCGGCTTCATGATGGATTGCGACACCACCGGCATCGAGCCCGATCTCGCGCTGGTGAAGTACAAGAAGCTGGTCGGCGGCGGCGTGATCAAGATCGTGAATAACACGGTGCCGGCGGCGTTGACCAAGCTGGGCTACAACACGGCGCAGATCAACGCCATCGTCGATCACATCGATTCGAGCGGCACCATCGAAGGCGCTCCGATGCTGAAGCCCGAGCACCTTTCAGTGTTCGATTGCAGCTTCCGCCCGCAGAACGGCGTGCGCTCCATCCATTACATGGGCCACGTGCGCATGATGGCGGCGGTGCAGCCGTTTATCTCCGGCGCGATTTCGAAGACCATCAACATGCCGGAAGAGTGCACCATCGAAGAAGTCATGGACGCCTACACCGAGAGCTGGAAGCTGGGGCTGAAGGCGGTGGCGATCTATCGCGACAATTCGAAGCGCGTGCAGCCGCTGAGCTCCGGCACGGCCAAGGGCGCTAAGGCGGCGAATGGCCCGGCGCAGGTGGAAGAGAAGATCATCGAGAAGGTGGTCTACCGGCCGGTGCGCCGCAAGCTGCCCGAGGAGCGCGCCGCCATCACGCACAAGTTCTCGATCGGCGGCCACGAGGGTTATCTCACGGTGGGCCTCTATGAAGAGGGCATGCCGGGCGAGCTGTTCATTCGCATGGCGAAGGAAGGGTCGACGATTTCGGGCCTGATGGATAGTTTCGCGACCGCCATCAGCCACGGACTGCAATACGGCGTGCCGCTGAAGTTCTTCGTGGACAAGTTCAGCCACGTGCGCTTCGAGCCCAGCGGTTGGACCGGCAACCCGCAGGTGCCCTACGCGAAATCCATCATGGATTACATCTTCCGCTGGCTGGGCGCGAAGTTCCTGGGCCCCGAGTACGCCGCGGGCGAGGCCGGCGAGTCGCCGAAGCTTGCGATCACCGAACCGGAACCGCAGCAGAAACTGCAGTTCTCGGCGGTGGCGACGGATGCACCGAGTTGCTCGGAATGCGGCGGGCTGATGACGCGCAACGGGTCTTGCTATAAGTGCGAGAACTGCGGCGGGACGAGCGGGTGTAGCTAGTCGCTCGAACGATCAATCGATCACGCTCATTTGTTCTTGCTTAGAATCGCATCGGACCAAGCTTCGAGGTTTTTATTCAGCCAGCTTATGGTGTCCGGTGATTCATATTTGCGATATAGATAAGCGAAAACCAATCGCTGCCTAACGCGAAGCACTGCGAACCCACCAGCCATCGTGGTGGTGCGATCGCCTTGCTTGATCGCCATTAACATTGCGTAACCAGAGGCATCGTTCTTTTGAAACACACCGCCTAACATCTCAGGATGACCGATCTCGATTCGGCCTATATCGAATGATTTCAGGCGCGCATTCATTTCCTCCTCCACTTGGCCAACATTATCAGCGAGGAGTTTGCCCATGGAGGGCTCAAGAGATTTTAATATCTGCGCGAAGGCTTGAGGAGTGCAATCGGCATACTCGGCTCGTCGGGGTACCTGGGCCATCGCATAGAGGTCCGTCGCGCCGGCTGTTTTGCCCGCGCTTAGATCGCTGATGGCCTGCGGCGGGAGATAAGCGCTCAGAAGCCGATTCGTAGACGGGACGAGAAGCTCGAAGAGTGTCGTTCTAAGCTTGTCGCCGCTCTCGATAAAATCAGTGTTCGGCCCGGGCAGCGTAAGTAGGACACCACCCGCTTTCACTTCGGGATCTGCTCCTGCACCCTGGAGCCACGGCGCAGACAGCAACAGTCCGAGCGAGATAACAAAGGTTTTTATCGGCATTTCTCGCGAACTCCGATCGATTTCATGAGTCCCGTTCAGAATATCGTCATCGCACTCCAGCTACAATAGGCTTGTGGCGGAATACGGCTATACTGCAGTGTTCGTTCAGCGTGCTTGTGCCTGCGATTCCCGAGATCTGCACCTTTGGCGAGACCTCGAGGAAGCGCGCGAAATGACACGAAACGCAATCCGGTGTTATCTGGAAAGTACCGCAATAACTGGAGAGCCCCTCCCTCGATAATCCACTCTTTTGAGTGAGCGGATTCCTTTTCGAATGGTCGCCTGCTAAGGCACGCGATAACTGGAGAAAACACGGGGTCGGCTTCGACGAGGCGACGACGGTCTTTGGCGACCCGTTCTCGCAAACCATGTATGACCCGGATCATTCGACGGGGGAAGAGCGTTACGTGAGCGTGGGCCGTTCGAGTTCGCACAGACTGCTTCTGGTAGTTCATACTGAGAGAGGCAATAGAATTCGCATCATTAGCGCGAGACCTTCAACCTCGCGTGAGCGAAAGCATTATGAAGAACGTTCCGAAAAAACTATCTGACCCGCCTATGCGGCGCGAGTATGACTTCAGCGGCGCGACGGTCGTGGGAAAATATGCCAAGCGGTATCGTGAAGGCACGAACGTGGTTCTACTTGACCCGGATGTAGCGGACGCCTTCCCTAACTCGAAGTCAGTGAACGAAGCCCTGCGCTCCTTGGTCCGCGTCGTGGACCGCCGCAAAGCTAAGAAGAACACGTGACAGATACGCACATCCTGACCATTGCGCTCGCGACCGTGCCTACCATGATCACGGTTTTGATCGGGATACTGATCAATAGTTCCCGCTTGAGCGACCTAAGATCGAACATGGACGTGCGATTCAACAATGTCGACCGCCGCTTCGACGAGATGAAGGAAACCTGGCGCAGTGAACTCCACCGGGTGGAAGGCGTGCTCGACGCGCGCTTGAAGCACCTCGAAGAGCGTTGATTCCTTCCTCGAACGATACTTCCGACTACAACGGACGTGTGACCCGAACGCGGCTACCCTTGCAGTTCGATCCGCCTACGCGCCCGCGCTATTTACGCAAAGCCATCGAAAGGCCACGTTCCGAGTGCTTTGCTATCAATACGGCGGCGAAATGGAAGTGGGCTGAAGCCCGCCGGGTTCTGAGCGATCGATCAACTAGCTGTCGTTCGTCGACACGCTAGAGGGCACTGCCTAAACGGTGCTCATTCAGCGTCCTCGTCGTGCAAGTCGATCGCTAGAGAGCTTCCCGGGCGGCTATCATCATAACCATGGCCGCAGAACCAAAGCGCTGCTTCTGGGTGTCGCTCGACAAACCTTATTACGTCGAATATCACGACACCGAGTGGGGCGTGCCGGTGCATGACGATCAGCGGCATTTCGAAATGCTGATTCTCGAAGGCGCGCAGGCGGGGCTTAGTTGGGAGACGATCCTGCGCAAACGCGAGCACTACCAGCGGGCGTTCGCTGGGTTCGATCCCGCGAAGGTGGCTCGGTTCACCCCGGCGCGCATCGAAAAATTGCTGCTCAATCCCGGCCTGGTGCGGAACCGGCTCAAGATTAATAGCGCGGTGAAAAACGCGCGCGCGTTTCTCGCGATCCAAAAGGAATTTGGCACCTTCGACGCCTACGTGTGGCGTTTTGTCGGGAACCGGCCGATCGACGGCAAGCGCAAGAGCCGCGCGGACGTGCCCGCGAAAACGGAGGAGAGCGATGCGCTCTCCAAAGATCTGCAGAAGCGGGGATTGAACTTTGTCGGCAGCACGATCATATATTCCTATATGCAGGCCGTTGGCCTGGTGAATGATCACACGATCGACTGCTTCCGGCATCGAAGTTGATTTTCGGGCCGCGGACACGCCATCCTGGGCCTGTGACCCTGTTTACTCCTTTAAAGATCCGTGAAATTACATTGCGTAACCGCATTGCGGTCTCGCCGATGTGCGAGTACTCATCCGATGACGGCTTCGCGAACGATTGGCATTTGGTGCACCTGGGGAGCCGGGCTGTTGGCGGCGCCGGACTGGTGATGGTGGAGGCGACGGCGGTGGAGGCTCGCGGCCGCATCACGCCAGGAGACCACGGCATCTACAAGGATGCGCACATCGAAATGCTGACGCGGATCGCGGCGTTCGTCAAGAAGCAGGGCGCGGTGGCGGGGATTCAAATCGCGCACGCGGGGCGCAAGGCAAGCTGCAATGTTCCGTGGGTAAAGAACGGCGCTGCACTCACTCCCGAGGAGGGTGCGTGGGTGACGGTCGCTCCCAGCGCGGTGCCGTTTAACGATGGCGATCCGGCTCCGGCGGCGCTTGAAAAAGCGCAGATCGCGGAGATCGTCGACTGCATTCGCGGCGGCGGCGCGGCGGGCGCTGGCGGCCGGATTCGAAGTGCTCGAAATTCACGGTGCGCACGGGTATCTGGCCCACGAATTCCTTTCGCCGCTGTCGAACCGGCGGACGGATGAATACGGCGGGTCATTTGAAAACCGCATCCGCTTTTTGCTCGAGACGGTCGCTGCGGTGCGCGCGGTGTGGCCGGAACGGTTGCCGTATTGGGTCCGCATTTCGGCGACGGACTGGAAAGAGGGTGGCTGGACGGGCGACGATTCCGTGAAGCTGGCGGCGGAACTCAAAGCGCGCGGAGTGGACTTGATCGATTGTTCCTCGGGCGGATCGGCTCCCGATGCCAAGATTCCGGTGGGTCCCGGATTTCAGGTGCCGTTCGCGGAACGGATTCGCCGGGAGACGGGAATCCTGACGGGCGCGGTCGGCATGATCACGGAGCCGCGGCAGGCGGAAGAAATCATCGCGTCGGGACAGGCCGACGTGGTTCTGCTGGCGCGCGAGTTCCTGCGCGATCCGTATTGGCCGCTGCATGCGGCGCGGGCGTTGGGCGTGGACGTCGCGCCTCCGGTGCAATATGCGCGGGCGTTTCCGAAGCCGTGAATTTCACACAACCTTGACCTTTCCATTTGCCGCGGCGGAACATGAAAAACGCCAGGACGGCGAAGGTCGAGTAGGAGATCGCGATGGTTGCGAACACGCCGCTCGGTCCCATGTGCGCCGGAAATGCCAGGAACCAGGCGAGCGGCAGTTGCCATCCCCAGAAGCAAATCAGGTTGAGCACGGTGGGCGTGACGGTATCGCCCGCGCCGTTGAACGCTTGCACCAGCACCATGCCCCAGGCGTAGAACACAAATCCGTACGACACCGTGCGCAGCGCGGCGGCGGCCATCGGAACCACCTGCGGATCGCGTGTGAAGACGCGAAGGATCGGCTCGGCGAAGGCGATGAAAACCAGCGCCACCAAGCCCAGGAAGACCATGTTGTAGATTCCCGCGCGCCAAACCGCCTGCTCGGCGCGGTGCGGCTTTTTCGCGCCCAGGTTCTGGCCCACCATAGTGGCGGCCGCGTTGGACATCCCCCAGCTCGGCAGAAGCGCGAAGATCATGATGCGCATCGCCAGCGTATAACTGGCGACGGCGGCGCTGCCGAAGGTGGCGATGATGCGGACCATCACGATCCAGCTCGCCATGCCGATCAGGTTCTGGAACATGCCGCCCAGCGAAAGCCGGATCAGGCGCAGCATCAGGTCGGGATGCACGTGGAAATGGCTGAGGCGCACCCGCACGCGGCTCTTGCCGCCGAATAAGAACCAGAGTTGCATCAGAACGCCGCAGCCGCGGCCGATGGTGGTCCCGATGCCGGAGCCCGCGACGCCCAGTTTGGGGAAAGGGCCGAGTCCGAAAATCAGGCAGGGATTCAGCAGCATGTTGATGATGTTGGCGGTCCACAGGACGCGCATGGCGAGCGAGGCGTCGCCCGCGCCGCGGAACACGGCGTTGATCAGGAAGAGCAAGAGCACGGTGCCGCTGCCGCCGTAAATCGCGCGCGCATAGTTCGTACCCGTCGCGATTACAGTGGAAGACGCGCCCATCGCAGCGCAGCAGATGGGGAGCGAAGATGCCGCCGGTGAGTCCCAGCACCACCGCGACCAGGACCGCCAGAAGGATCGATTGCACCGCAACATCGGCGGCGGCTTCCGGATTCTTTTCGCCGATGCGGCGGGCCACGGTAGCGGCGGCGGAAATGCTCAAGCCCATCGCGACCGCGTAGAGCAGCGTGAGCAGCGATTCGGTGAAGCCGACGGTGGCGACGGCGTCCGAGCCCAGGTGCGCGACCCAGAAGACATCGACCACGGCGAAGAGCGACTCCATCATCATCTCGAGCACCATGGGGATGGCGAGCAGAGTGATCGCGCGCGGGATGGAACCTTCGGTGAAATCGCGATGCGGATCGCCCAGGATCGCGTCCTTGATCGCTGCCCAGAGACTGGGGTGACGGTGACTGGCGACACTACGCTTATCGTCTTCAACGGGGATCTTCGACCCAGGGCGGCGTGGCTTCCATGAGGCGGCCGAGTTCGGGCTCCAGTTGCTCCATCTTCTGCTTCATTTCCCAGGCGACCTGGCGGTAGCTGAAGTGACCCTTGACGCCGCTGCGGAGGCGCGCGATGTATTCGGCTTCGGCGAAATCCATCTTGAACAGGAAGCGCGAGCGAGCGCCGAAGGGCAGCAGGTAGTGCGCGGCGGGCTCGGGAAGCTGTCTGCATGGTGTCGAGCGTTTCGGACATCACGGCTTTGTAATTCTCCGCGATGCCGGCGTCGTGCAGCGCCTGCGGCGTGTCGAAGCCGAGGCGTCCGGAGTACGCCTGACGATACTGCTGGCAGCGGCGATGGCGGTGCATGTCGCGATAGGCTCCGATGTCCATGACGATGTCGTAGGCGTAGAGGCCGCCGCGGAAGCCGCGCAGCAGTTCGTCGCGGCGCGTGCGGGAGCGGAGCGCGACGTCGATCACTTCGTTGCGCTGAGCGGGCGACCAGGAGCAGGCGAGCTCATAGAGATCGCGGAACGGCAAGTCGGTGACGGGGTAAAGCAGCGTGGCGGCGATCTCGGCGTGCATGTGCGTGGGCCGCAGCAAGTCGACCGAATCGACTGTCGACGGCTGGATCGACATGTTCGCGCGGGCCCAGGCTTTCAGATCCTCGGCGCGATTGCGAGTGCGTGCTGGTCGACTTCGACATGGCGCGCGAGCGTGGGCGCGACCGGCTCGGCCGCGGTCTTTTCATCCCAGGCGCAGGCGGGAGGCTGGGCGCAGGCGGCGGCGATTTCTTCGGCGAGATCGCGAACCTCGGCGTACTGCGATGACTTCAGGCGGCGGATCTGGCGCTCCAGCGTGCGGATGCTGGTGACTTGGCCGACGCCGGTGGGGATGCCGAAGAACAGCGTGTAGCGGGCGACGTCGAAAGCGCGCGCGGCGAGGTTGCGCTGGTAGGCGTCGGGCTTCATGTCGTCGGGGCGCGGGAGTTTTTCGGTCAAGTGCTGCAAAACCGTCTGGTGAATCTGGTGATAGGCGTCGAGCAGCTTCTGCCCGGCTGCGGCGTAGGTGGCGGCCGCGGCGCCGGTCAGTTCCGGCGGCGTCACGAAACCGGAGCGTGAAAAATCCTGATAGCGCGAGGAGCGGGCCTGGCCGTCCCACAGCTGTTCGTCTTCGATCTCGGTGGCGGCGAGCTCGGAGACGCCTTCAAAACACATGACGATGTGGCCGAGATCGGCGATGGAGGCATGGCCGTACTGGAAATAGAAACTTTCGAGGAACTTGGTGGAATCGTGGGTGCGCACCCACTCGACGGAATCGCGAATGGAATCGGCCGAGCGGGAGTAGCGCGCCAGCGCATAGGCGATCTTTTCCGGGGGCATGGGCGCGACGGCCAGAACGCGTGGAGGTTTCATGGAGGCTAACTTCGTTATGATAACGGGTTCATGCGAATCCGCGTAAAGAAGCTGCACGCCGACGCAGTGCTGCCGCATTACGCACACGGTCCCGAAGAAGACGCCGGCATGGATTTGCGCGCCGTCGAGCGCGTGGTGCTGTCGCCGGGCGTGGCGCAGGGCGTTCCGACGGGCATCGCGATCGAACTGCCTGCCGGGTTACGAGGCGCAGGTGCGGCCGCGCAGCGGCATGGCGTTGAAGCACTCGATCACGGTGAACTTCGGGACCATCGATCCGGGCTATCGCGGCGAGATCCGCGTGGTGATGTTCAACCTGAGCGCGGGCGATTACGTGATCGAGAAGGGCGACCGCATCGCGCAGTTGATCGTGGCGCGGTATGAGCCGGTCGAGTGGGAAGAGGGCGATGAACTGGGCGAATCGCGGCGCGGCGCCGGTGGATTCGGAAGCTCGGGACGGTAGAATTACAGACATGAACGGTGACGCCCTGGCTCTTTTCCCGGAACTCTTGTTGCCGAGAGACCGACTCGGTCACCAGGGGCATCTTGCCGGTCCAGCGATTGGAAGAACTGGTCGCCAACGGAAACATTCGGGCCGGCACTCCGATTGGAGCGGACCAGATTCAGCCGTCCAGCATCGATCTGCGCTTGGGCAAGACGGCCTATCGCGTTTCGGCGAGTTTTTTGCCCACGCAGTACGCGACCGTCGCAGCAAAAGTTGCAAGACCTGGTGGTGGAAGAGGTCGATCTTTCCAGCTCGGCGCTGCTCAAGAAGGGCTCGGTCTATATCGCGCCGCTGCAGGAGGAATTGTTCCTTCCGGATTTCATTTCCGGAAGGGCGAATCCCAAGAGCAGCACGGGGCGCCTGGATATCTTCACGCGGCTGATCACGGATTATGCCGCCAAGTTTGAGGACGTCAGAGCGGGCTACAAAGGGAAGCTCTACGCGGAGATTGCGCCGCTGACCTTCGACGTGATCGTGCGCGAAGGTTCGAGGCTGAATCAACTGCGGCTGAGCCGCGGTTCGCCGCGTTCGTCGGACACCATGCTGCGCGAAATGCGCGCAAAAGGAATCGATCGTGTATTCGCCGGATGCCTCGCCGATCGAGCCGATGATCGCGGAGGGGCTGCAACTTTCGATCGATCTGGAAGGCACCGAGAAGAGCGACATCGTCGGCTACCGGGCGCTGCACGATACTCCGCCGATCGATCTGGCGAAGATCAACTCATTACGATCCCAAAGTGTTCTGGGAACCCATTCGCAGAAATGCCAAGAAAACGATTGTGCTTGAGGCGGGCGAGTTTTACATCCTGGCGTCGAAGCAAAAAGTCAGCGTCCCGCCGGATTATGCGGCCGAGATGATTCCTTACGATCCCTCGGTGGGCGAATTCCGCATTCACTACGCCGGATTCTTCGATCCGGGTTTCGGGTGGGGTGCGCCTGACGAAGCGCGGGACGCACGCGGTGCTCGAAGTCCGTTCGCATGACGTGCCGTCCTTGCTCGAAGACGAGCAAATCGTTTGCCGGCTGGTGTACGAACAACTGCTCGCGCAGCCTGCCAAGTTGTATGGCACGGAAATCGGCTCCTCTTACGCGTCGCAGCGACTGGCGCTGAGTAAACATTTCAAGCGGGATTGAGATCGCGATGAAATGGGCGCTCTTGCTGGGATTGGCGGGCGGCTTCCTCTCCGCGCAGTCGGTTCAGGTGTATTCGGAATTCGCGCAGCTCAATGACGCCGGCGAGGTGGTGGCGCCTGAAAATCCTCGCGAAATTCTTTCCCCCGCGGTCGCGCGCAACGCTTTCAGCTCGTTTCAGCTCGCGATCCAGGTTCCGCGCGGCGTCAAGTTTCTGGTGTACATCGGCCAGAATCCCGATAACGCCGCGAAGGTGACGCTCTATCGCCGCGACGGCGGGAAACTCGTGCCGATCGTTGTGCCCTACGAGGGTGAATCGTCACAGGTCTTGTGGATGGATCTGTGGGTGGACGCGAACGCTCCGGTGCGACGCGTGAAAATCGAGCCGCAAATCGGGATCGACGGCGACTGGGTGACCTACCCGATGGAAGTGCGCGTGATGGAAGCGGTGGTGCCGGACCATTCGGCTCCCGAGCGCAGGCGATCGCGGAGCCGTTCGAAGTGATGCGCGCGTTTCTTGTGCGGCGGCGAAGCTCGTCCGCTGCGCGGCGCGTCTCCGCCTCGGCGCCGAGTTGCGGTTCCGCAACGCCCGGCAGGATGTGGCGCTGGCAGCCGCAGGTTCCGCTGCGCTGCGCGAAGACCTGAAGAAGGCCATGGGCGGATGCAGCGCGCCTGCGCCCGCCGATCCCGAATTCTACCTGCGCGTTCGCGATTTGTTGTTCGCGCCCCGACGGAAAAAGGTGCGGCGCGACGACCCGCCGCGCTAGACTTGTTATTCGCCCCCCGAACGGAGAGATGGCCGAGTGGTTGAAGGCGCACGCTTGGAAAGCGTGTTTAGGGGAAACTCTAACGAGGGTTCGAATCCCTCTCTCTCCGCCACAACCTAACGTATTGTCCAGCAAGTAGTTAGCTGCAAATCCAGAAATTTGCGTGTACCGTTTATGTACCGACATTTCCGTAACTATTTGTCTTTTCAATAACTTCCAAGACACCACTTTCCTGTGCATGATCAGGGGCTTGTGGAATCCTGTCAGTATGCTTTGATTCACGTATGGAGCTTAAACGCCAAGTTTGCAGTTTGGAGCTGGCGAAGCGGCTCAAGGAATTGGGCGTGGAGCAGGAGAGTTTGTTTTACCACTGGGCAACCGATGTTGAGGAAGACGGATTGACCTGGTGGACGATATCGCAGACAGAACCGCGTAAGGGAAAGCGAGTGCGAGAGCTTTCAGCGCCAGAACATTATCGTGGGCCACTTTCCGCGTTCACAGTCGCTGAACTGGGAGAGATGTTGCCTCACGTTGAAAATATTGTCGTGATGCTATTCGATAACGGGCATTGCCAACTTTGTCTCCAACAAACTCCGATTGAAGGTAAAGCCACTCCCGTTTTTGAAGCGCAGTCCGAAGCCGACGCGCGGGCAAAGATGCTTATATATCTCTTGGAACATAATCTCGTTTCGAAATGAAATAGGTCAGGGCAGAATCGGGCGACGAGCTTCGATTTCTGGGCTCTATCAACTCCGACCTGCTGCAAGAAACCTAATAGATGTTTAGACCTTCTGGGAACGGTGTCTCGGGTGTGATAAGTTCTCGCTCGATGGTTGCATCGGCAATGACATCACGCAGCGCCTCCCAGAGTTCTTTTTCGTTCCAACCACCAGCGCGTGTCGCTACTTTTCCATAGTTGTTCGCAACGATTGCCTTCGTCAGGTCTCCGACAGTTGCGCTACCGGCAGGCAACTGGGTCGCCAATGGTAGGAGTTTTGCGCGAGTGATTACCCAGAGAACGAATGCACAGAAACAAGTAAAGCAAAAAGCGACTATCCGGCCTCCCGTAGATGGAAAGAGTTTCGGCAGGACGAACAACACAACGCCAGCGCCAATTCCGAAGAACGCAAGGGAAATGCAAGCCTCAACGCCCTGAGAGAACGCGAGCAGCGGCATCTTTAGCACTAGAGATTTCTCGATTCGCTTCCACTCTCTGCGCCGTTGCCTCCCAGTTGACAGGATGCTGTCGAGCCGCGTGGATGGCGTAATCGAATCTCGCCGGCAACCAAGTTCGCCCATGATTGCGCGCCGAAGCGAATAGAACGTTACACTACTCATACATTTCGGCGTTCTCGGTCCCGGTAAATGACTTCTGACCAAGTCGCATAAATCACCAACGGTCTTGGGGAAAGCGTCGTCTTCCGTGAAGCGAATTCCGAAGGAGTCCTCGATTGATCCAAGAAGTTCGGCAGTGTCTTCACCCGCCTGCGGAAAAATGGTCTCAGCCACTTAGCTGATTATAAACCCGCGCAGCGCGACGGCGAGGCGCTGCTATAAGCCCAGAATATCGCGCAAACCTTCTAGCTACTTTACGTTTGTTGGCGTGTGAGTCCGTGTACCGTTTACGTACCGACTTTTCACACAACGTGCTCATGTTGAGCATCGTGCTTATCGCAAAACCAATAACTTGCCTTTTCTCAACACCGCTGGAGCTAACGAATCCCTCTCTCTCCGCCATTTATTTTCAATAACTTAGAGCGATACCATTCTAATACTTACGTTTATCGCGGTTCGCGGAGACGCTTCTACGCGCGCAGCTAACTACGCAGCCAAATGGAGGAACCAACTTCCCAGCACCGGACCTCTTGGGCGTTTGGCTGGTGCGAAGGGGATTTCCCGACAGTAATTTAGGGCAACGGCGCCGTTTCTCGGCCCGGGCTGCTTGTAATTGCTGAAAGAACGCATGAGCCATCGTCAACTCAGAGCTTTGATTCCTTTTGTCGAGCGATGATCGTTGTTTAATAGCAATGCGGCCTTCCATTATTTTGGTTCATGGACGGATTCCCGACCATCCGGACAGAATCCAAATCTGACGCTTCCCACAAGCGCGTTCATCGTTACTTATCTTTTGAAAACTTCCCCCGACGGTCTGGAATGGTTACGCCCGATCAGGCGGGCTGATCCCGTAGGAATTCAGGACATCGCGCAAGGTCACGATACCTTCCAATTTATGTACATCAGCCCGGCTTACCACTGGCAGAATCTCGAGTTGGTTTGCGCCCATGCGCTCCAACGCGACATCAAGCCCTTGATCAGGATGGACGTGGGGAAAAACAAGTTCATCCATGAGGGCACTCAACTTTCGCTGGTCAGCACCCTTCGCTATTTCGCTGGCTAGCGTCGAGAGGTTGATAACGCCAACTAACCCTTGCTTGTCAGTCACCAACCAGGTTCGGAACTCACTCTCACGGATTTGTTTCAAGGAGTCTGCAACCGTGAGCTCGCTGGATAGCGATTCGGTGGCACTCCGCATGATTCGCATTACCTGGCGCTCGCGATGCCGGTGGCGCGTCTGAATCTTGGGAAGATGGATACCATCTTGCACTGCAAGGGCCTCATAGATCGGCTGTCGCTGTAGCCGCGACGAAATGAAAAGGCTCACCAGATTCGCAATCATTAGGGGAACGATGACTGCATAGTCCTGCGTCATTTCGAAAATCATCAGCACCGAGGTCATAGGAGCGCGCACGACACCCGCGAATACAGCGCCCATACCGACGAGCGCGTAGGCTCCTGCCGGTGCAGTATAGGCAGGCAACAAATGATGTGCCGCAGTGCCTACGACGCCTCCCAACATGGCGCCGATGAATAGGGATGGGCCAAAAATACCACCGGCGTTGCCCGAAGAATAACTGGTGGCCACGGCCAGAAGCTTGAGCACGAGCAACAGAAGCATCAAGTCCAGACCCATGTTTGCATTCAAGACATCGCCGACGTACGCATAACCTACGCCAAGGACCTGCGGAACGAACCAACCCGTCAATCCCACTAGCAGACCGCCCGCCAACGGTTGAAACCAAACTGTTTTCTTGGGAAAACGGAGGAAGCGCTCGCGAATAGCCAGCAGCAATTTGGTAAAGACAACAGAGATCAGCCCTCCAGCCACTCCCAACACCGCGTAGATGGCAAACTCCAGGGGATGGATAAGTTGATATTGCGGAACTTTGAAGAGGGGGTTGTTGCCGAGCAGCAGTCGAAGCACCATCCACGAGGTCGCCGAGGCGAGCACCACGGATCCGAGCACAGGTGCGTGCAGATCGCCTACAATTTCCTCCAGCGCAAACATTACCGCCGCCAGCGGAGTATTAAACGCAGCCGCGATGGCCGCTGCCGCACCCACCGGCAGAAGCTCCTTCACCCGTTCGGGACGCAGTCCCAGACGGCGGCCTAGCACCGAAGCTATGCCCGCGCCAACTTGAACCGAAGGCCCCTCGCGCCCGAGCGGGATTCCGCTGGCAAGGGTTGCAGAAGTGCAAAAGAACTTTCCCACTACGGTACGCATCGTGATGCGGCCGCCACGGGCAAACAACGCCGCCTTGGTTTGCGGCACTCCACTACCTCGGGCATCGGGAAAATAGCGGGATAGCAAGTATCCGATGCCAAGCGAACCTCCAATCGGAAATACAAGCCGCCGCCACTGCGCGCCTCCCGGCGGATACAGCCGCATCCCTGCTCGTTCCGTGAGGAGGATGAACGCAACGACCGTCAGACCCGTCAGTGCGCCGATTACGAGCGCTAGGACAAGAAATACCTGATCTTCACGTTCTTGCAGCCTGGCTCTCAGATATAACAGCGGGGTTCTCCACCAACTTCCCCTTAGCGCACGACCGCCTTTACTCACTTTTTCATGATTCCATAAGTATCCGGGCGCCCTTGACACTTCCTCTTGTGGTCGCGGCCCCGCTTGCGGTTTCTGCGGTGCCATTAGGGCGTGATAATCCCTTTGCGCACTGCATAGAGGACGATTTCAGCGGTATTGTGGAGTCCCAGCTTTTGCATCAAGTTGGCGCGATGTGTCTCGACCGTGTAGGGGCTGAGGTTGAGAACCGCAGCCGCCTCCTTGTTCGATTTTCCTTCCGCCAGGAGCTGAAGGGTCTCGCGCTCCCGTTCCGTCAATAGGTCATAGGAATCCTGGGCGCCCCGCTTCCGCATCAGCCGTACGTCATCTTCGAGCAATGCCCGGGCAATCGCTGGAGAAAAGAACGGCTTGCCGACGGCTACGGCGCGGATGGCACGCTCGATGTATTCGTCCGCATTATCTTTGAGTAAATATCCGCGGGCCCCGGCATCGAGCGCTTTCAAAATGTAGCTCTCGTCGGTGTGCATACTGAGAAAGATCACGCCGCCGCAGGTGCGTTTTCACGGATCACATGGGCCGCCTGCAAGCCGTTCAGCAGCGGCATGGCGATGTCCATGATGACAATGTCCGGCTTGCAACTCTGCGGCGAGACGCACGGCTTCGCGTCCGTCCGCCGCTTCGCCGACCACTTCCATTCCGGAGATACGGTCAAGCAGAAGTTTCAAGCCGGTCCGTACGATCCCGTGATCGTCGGCGATCAGGATGCGAATCAACGCTCATCTCCTTTGTAATCTCCTCGCCTACTTTCGGAATCGGCAAACGGAATTCAGCCCTTGTGCCTTGCCCCGCTACAGAGATCACTCGAAAATGACCGCCGAGTTCCCGTATTCGTTCGTCCATACCGACCAGACCCAAGCCATCTCGCCGGATCGCCCCAGTGTCGAATCCGCAGCCGTTATCCGCGATGGTTCCGACGACCCATTCACCCACAGCCTTCAGTGACACTTCAACTTTATGCGCTCCCGCATGTTTGGAGACGTTCGTGAGGGCCTCCTGAACCACCCGGTAGAGACAGGTCCGGTGAGTGTCGGGAAGGAGATCGAGCGCGGGATCTACGTCAGCCTCGATCTCCATGCCACTCGATCGCGAAATTTCTCTGATCAGCCACGCCAGGGCCGGGGTAAGGCCCAGATCGTCGAGCATAGAGGGCCGGAGCAACATGGCGATATTGCGGACCGTGCGAAGGGTCTGCTCAACGATTCCCATCGCATGCGCGATCCGCGACTGAAACTCACTATCGGAATCGCTGTGAGTTCGTATGATGCTCGACAACTCCATGCGCAGACCGGTGAGCATTTGGCCGACCTGATCGTGCAATTCGCGCGACAAATATTTCCGTTCCTGCTCCTGGGCTGTACGCACTTGCGTCGACAACCGCCGCAATTCCGATTCGGCTATTTGGGATTGCTTTTCGAGCGCAATCATGCGTGCCAGCGTAATGCCGGCGATCCCGAATCCGAGCACTAACGCCAATCCGGTGGTCCAAGCCAGTGAGGCCCGAAAGTCCTCGTCGGCCTTGGTAATCCGCTGTCTTTCGCGGGAGAAGTTTTCGGTCATCATCCGCTCAACTTCGTTGGCGAGCGCTACGATCTGCTCTCGGCGCCGCAGCCTCTCCCCAAGAAATTCCGCGCGGCGGGGGTTCTTTCCCGCAAGAGTCAAATCCAAAACGATCCGGGTAGGATCCAGGTGGGTCGCGACTTCAAGGCGGAGGCGCTCCAGCGCCGCTTTCTCTTGATCGCTTTGAGCCGATGCCGCTAGGACCCGGAAGCTGTCATCGGTGCCCATTCGAATCTTAAAGAACTGGTCAGCATATTGCGGCGCTTGCTTCGGATCGGCATCGAGCAGGTAGTCGCGAGTCAGAATTCCAGTGAGATAAACATTGGCGCGGAGGGTGGCAAGCGCGTTTCCGGCCTCTAAATGAGCGCTGTGAAGCGCCGCGACGCGCCGTTGAGCGGCAGTGGCATTTCGCCAGATCGCAAAGGCTGAACCACCGATGATGAGCAGTAGACTAGAGAAAGCAACGCCGAGAAGAATGGACCTGCGTACGCGCACGGATGGCTCCGTATTCAGTGTCCCTCGAAATGGGCGGCGGAAGATGTTCACTCTTACCGGCTTGCGAGTTGCGCCCGTTTGAACCCGAAAGTCTCAGTTTTTCCACCTGGAACGATGGGAATAACTTCCATCTCCATGATGTCGCTTGCAGGAAGAATCTTGAAGCGACGTTTAACCACATCCGACCCCTTGGTCTCCATTTCGACAAGCCTGGGCCCGTTAAACCAAAGCGATACCATTGCCCTCTTCCCGCCGGTCTTGATCTCGCAGGGTGTGCCCTCGGTTTCGCACGCAAAATCAGCGACCTTGCTGCCACCCTCGAGTTGCTTAATGCGCATCGAATTCCCCGTTGCCGAAAAAGTCCAGGAGGTAGCCGGTATGTTTTCAGCTGGATTCTGTAGTTCCCAAGATCCTATCAACTTCTGACGGTCACTTTGGTCGTTCCGCGAGCGCTGCCGCGCCCACCGACAGTAGCAGTATTAGAGCCAAGCGCATTGGTCTCATCGCCTTCCGCATTCAGGCTGCAATGCTAAAAAGCCTCTCTCCGGACCCTGCGCTGAGCCCGGAGAGAGGATGCGAAGGTGAGCAATCAACGTGCGGCCGTAATGTGAGCCCGGCGGTTCTTCTGCCAGCAAGCTTCCGTCTGATCCGTACAGATGGGGTGATCCTTGCCGTAACTGATCACCGTCAGTTGCGCATCGGGAATGCCCATCGTGGTCAGAAATTCCTCCGCTGCGCGGGCCCGCTTGTCGCCCAGGGCGAGATTATATTCCGACGAGCCGCGCTCATCGGCGTTACCTTCAATCACCAGCTTTTGACTGGGATAGTTGGCCAGAATATCGCGGATGACGCCGACGTCATCCTTGAGCACCGTTGTGGCGTCAGACCGGATGGCGGCTTTGTCGTAGTCGAATAGCGCGTCCTCCAGCCTGGCGAGCCGCTCGGTTAGTGTGGCGCGCTCCTGCGGAGTCATGGTTGCCGAGCGCGCGGATTGTACCGGCTGGCTAGGTCTGACATTCACGGCGGCCGCCTTGGGCGCAATCCTGGGCGCAGGCGCGGGTGTAGCGGCTACTGTCGGAGCCGGCGCTGGTGGGACGGAGGCCACGGGAACGGCTTTGTGGCAGGCGGAGATGGTAAACATCCCGGCTAAGCCGACAGTTATCAGAATTTGCTGCCTCATAATCTTTCATCTCCTCTTACAGGCCCAGTTATGTTGCGGCCACGCCAGAACCCGGCTTTATCCGCGAGACGCGCAAGCCAAATCCTCGTCCACAATCCATCAGACATCGATCGGTCGGGCTGAACAATCCCGTAGATGCACCAAAAATGGTTACCAAGCCGACTGTAGAAGTTGTCTTCATAAAACTTGCCGGCATCCCGTCTATTCATGCATTCAGGGTATTGACAGGACCTGGGTCTGAGTTGACTATCAATCCTGACAACGGGGCTGGTCGGTTCAAGGTGACCTCGGTCAATTAAACGAAGTTCGCATGAACTGAGCCGGTGTATTCACCGAATTCACTTACTAACGAGGGAGTGCATCTAACGATGATCAAACTAGCGTTTGGGTTCGTATTTGCCGCGTCATGCTTTGCGGGGACATTTATCGGCCAGATTTCAGATAGCTCATGCGGTGCCAGTCACAGCAAAATGACGGGTCAACATGGCAAGTCCGATCGCGATTGTACCTTGGCTTGTGTCAAAGGCGGGAGCAAGTATGTTTTCGTCAGCGGCGGCTCCGTGTATCAGATTGACAATCAAACTTTTGCCGATCTTGAGAAGCGGGCGGGTCAAATGGTAGAGGTTACAGGCGACATGAAGGGCGACGCCATCACCGTTTCCAAGATTTCGAGGAAATAGCCGCTTTTGCCTGGAAATCCGGTTGTGGAAAGCTTCGACGAATCAGCATGGATAAACGCGCCTAGACGTTCGCCCATTCACTTCGCTCGATTGTCGGCATCTCGCCGAGTAGAACTAGGAGTGTTCATCGCTCGAAATTCGTGGCTGCCTGTTATCGCCGAGCTTATGACAAACTGCCGGCAAACTGATCAGTTTCGCCGACGAGACTATCTCACGCCTCCGTGTTAAGTGCCGACGCTGTGACGAGCTGAGGGGTGGGCGGCAAATTAAGCTTATGATTCTCTCGTGGATCCGGTACGTTTTGGTTGAACGGCTACCTTGGCTTCATCCGCGAGCGCTAGCAGGCGCGCGGCGTATAAATAAGCATGGCGGCCTGCATCTGTCAGCGCAATTTTGTGCGCAAACCGGAATCGGTCGAATAGCTTAACGCCCAGTTCACGTTCCAATCCTTTAATCTGATGCGTCACAGTCGATTGAGAATAATCAAGATCTTTCGCGGCACGACTAAAGCTCATGGTGGCCACCACCGACATGAAGGTTTTGAGGTGTAGCAAGTCAAGCATATACGATCAACTCCAGGACGATTTACGTTCAAAAACCATCTTTAGCAGGGGAGGGGTGATGAAGGTTGTCAGCATAATCATCAGCACCAGCGCCGAGAAAGTTGTCGGAGACAGAATTGGCTTTCCGGCTAACGTTAGCGTGGCGCCCATACCTGCAAAGATCAGTCCGACTTCTCCTCGTGGGATCATCCCGACGCCGATGGCCAAACGGTCCAGTCCGCGCTCCAGCACGCCCAGGCCGCAGATCTGCTTGCCGGCGATCGCAACCAACGTAATCAATGCAGCGAAGCCGAGCACCGCCGGCGAGGCGAAACTCTTCAGATCGACGCGGAAGCCCATCATCACGAAAAACATCGGCACGACTAGCGTGGTTATCGGAAACAGCAATTCTTCCACCTTGCGCTCGCCGCGCTCACGGAACGGATGGTAGTGGACTTCTTCCAACACAATCCCCGCTGCAAAAGCTCCCACGATAGGGGCCAAGCCGACGAAACCGGAAATAGCCGAAATGATAAAGCAAAAACATATACACAGGCCCAGCAGGACACCCGGAACCTGCAGCTTGGCTGCATGCACGAAAATCCGCTGGGACCAGAAGCGCCCCGCCACGACGGCGAGTATCAGGAAAACGGATGCCTTCACGACGATCCACAGAACCGAACCCAGGTTCACACCGCCGCCTCCGCCACTCGCTGTCGCGGCCGTTACCAGGCCGCTCACCACCGCCAGAACCACCAAACCAATGACGTCGTCGGCGACGGCTGCGCCCAGTATGATCCGGGCCTCTTTGGTATTGGCTTTCCCCAGATCTTTCAAGACGCGCGCCGTAATGCCGACGCTGGTTGCAGTCAGCGTGCCGCCGACAAACAAATGGGTCAACCAACTGGCGTCCGGGAGAAGTTGCGAAGAAACGACGTAGCCCAGAATCATCGGCGCAATGACTCCGAGTGTCGCCACCACCAGTGATGACCATCCAACCGCGAGCAACTGGAATAGGTCTGATTCCACGCCCACTTCAAACAACAGCAGAATGGCTCCGATCTCGGCCACCACGCGCAGCATGGCGCTGTCGCGGAGCGGTTCTAGAGCCGTGATTCCGAATAGGCTGAGATTGCCCAACAACACACCCATCAACAATTCCCCTAGAACGGGAGGCTGCCCGAGACGCCCGAGCACCTCCCCTCCGAGCTTAGCGGCGATGATGATGAGCGACAGGACCAAGATCGCCTGACGCACCAATTCGCCGATATCGGCCGATGGCGTCAGATGGCGATTTCTCCCCGTTCGCCATTGCGAATCCGCACGATTTCCTCAATCGAAGACACGAAGATCTTACCGTCCCCAATCTTTCCGGACCGGGCCGCGGCAGTGAGCGTTTCGAGCACCAAGTTGACGTTGGCCGCGGGCACGACCAACTCCACCTTTACCTTGGGGAGAAGGTCTACTTTGTACTCAGCGCCTCGATAGACCTCAGTGTGGCCCTTTTGGCGGCCGTGACCGCGGACCTCGGAGATCGTCATCCCGCTAATGCCGATGGCGATTAAGGCTTCCTTCACCTCGTCCAGCTTGAAGGGCTGGATGATGGCTTCAATTTTTTTCATAAGCGCTCGCTCCTCGTTTTTTCCAGGCGTTCCAGGCTCCGGCCAAGCCGATGCCCACAAGCACGGTGAACAGTGGTGCGCCCATCGCAGAACATGACGTATCCAACAACCAGGGCACATCCAGCAAACAGTGTCCATCTCATTTGGTCACCACCATCAGAAGGCTGAATACCACGACCATCGCCGCAAGGATGATGGTCGGCATTTTCAGCGATTTGGTCCACGCCGGCTTTTGCGTGCCATCATGCGTCAGTCTGCGGATTTCCTGGAGTTGCTTGCGGGCAAGCGAGAGCTCCCATCCATTCCGCGCCAGATGAACTGCTTTTAGAGTCTCTTCTTCGGCCTTGGGCAGGGCGCGCAAGCGATAGAAAAGTTCGGACAGCTTCATTTGAGCGAAGAAGTGCGTCTCGTCCAGGTTCACGGCCGTCTCAAGCGTATCCATGCTCTTGTAGACTTCGAAGTTCATGGCGTAAGCCATACCCAGACAAGTTCGGAGGTCGGCCGACCGGGGGTTCTCCTGACAGGCTTTCTCCAAAGAACCGATATGAACGGACAGTTCCTGTTTCGAAACCGACTGCGGATCACGCCACGGTATCGGCAGAATCCGCACCGGCGCAGAACCCTCGGCTGCTGCGAGGGTTTCCGGCCGGAGAATTTCCAGTGCGGTGGACATCGGATTACGCTCCCACCGACTGCGTCTTCACTTCGAACTCGGGATAGCACAGCGCGCCCATTTCAGGCATATCCAGACCAGCGAGTTCCGACTGGCGGCGCTCACACGCTGACCGAGGAAAGCATCGATGACCCAGTTGACAACGAAGCTGAACGTGAATACGAAGCCCACGAGAGTCGAAACTCCAATCAACTGCGCTACCAACTGGCCCGGATCGCCGTAGAACAGCCCTTTCACCGAGCCATCCACACCGTTCCAGGAGCCGCCGTAATTGCTCTTGCCGTCGGCGAATAGACCCACCGAAATAACGCCCCAAAGTCCGTTGGTGCCATGTACTGAGATAGCCCCGACCGGATCGTCCACCTTCATAACCTTCTCGATGAACTCCACCGAGAGGCACACCAGCACGCCAGCAATCAACCCGATAATGACGGCGCCGACGGTGTTCACGAAGCCGCTAGGAGCGGTGATCGCCACCAGCCCGGCCAGCAGTCCGTTACCGGTCATGGAAGCGTCAGGCTTGCCGTAGCGCAGCCACATATAAAGCATGGAACCGAAGGATCCAGCCATGCCCGCCAGCATTGTATTCACGGCGATGCTGCCGATGCGCAGGTTGCCGTTGCCGGAAGCGCCCAGCGTGGAACCGGGGTTAAACCCGAACCAGCCAAAGGCCAGGATAAAGCAACCCAAGAGTACGACCAAAAGGTCGTGGCCCGGCATCGCCAGAGGCTTGCCCTGACGGGTGAATTTGCCGATGCGGGGGCCAATGATGAGGCCCATGGCGAGAGCGGTGATTCCGCCGACGGCATGCACCACTCCCGATCCGGCGAAATCCGCGTAGCCGTGGCCGAGCCCGTAGCTTGAACCGAGGGTTGCCAGCCAACCGCCGCCCCAAGCCCAGTTTGCGTATATGGGATAAGTGAACGCGCCCATCACAAAGGAAGACACCACAAACGCCGCATACTTCCATCGTTCAGCTACGGTGCCTGTCACGATGGTGAGTGCCGTATCCATGAAAACCATTTGGAACAGGAACAGAACCATCGCGAACACGTCGTAGGCGCCGCCATGAGTCAAGAAGAAGCCACCTTGGCCCCATAGTCCCCAAGGCTTTCCAAACAGGGTAACCACGAACTCCCGGCTGAGTACGGGAGAGCCGCCCAGGTTGGCAACTCCGCCAACGCCGCCCTCCTGTATGCCAAAACCAATCAACCAGAAAGCCAACATGCCGACGCCATACACCATGAAGTTCATCATCATGGTGTGGTTGGCGTTCTTCACGCGGCATAGGCCGGTTTCGACGATGGCGAAGCCGGCCTGCATAAACATGACCAGGAATCCGGTGACCAACGTCCAGACGAAGTTGATCGCGATCTTATTCTGACCCACCTGATTCGCGATGTCGGTGACGGTCAGGCCCTTCGCCTTGGGGGTCTTGTCGGTGACCGGGTCCGCGATAGTAATGTCGTTAATCGTGCCGGTGAGGCTTCCGTCAGGATCGCCGTTGGCACGGGCTTTCGCATCTGGGCCGGATAGCGCTTTGACATCCTGATCGGTGATCATCACGGGAGCGGCCGTCGGGGCCGCTGGCGGGGCCGCAGCCGGCGCTTGCGCGAAAGCAAGGGGCGTGAGACACAGAATCAATATAAGCAATAATCGTGCGGTTCTCATGTGTTTATTTCCTCCAGATTGCGTTCTTCATATAAGCCGGGTTGAGTACACCGATGATGCCTCCCAGGCTTACAGCGATGCCAACCAGCACGATGATCAGGCGCCCCGACGTGCTCGAAGATACGCTCACGCTAAAAACACTGATCAGGAAGCCCAGCAGTGTAATGATGATTCCAGCAATAGCCATTTCTTAATCTCCTCAGTTGAAATTCTTCGGTACGGTGAGCTACTCCTTCTCGTTCTCCCACGGTTTACATTTCAGGAACGTCGCGATCGAGATGCCCAGTAGGACCAGGAACCCCAGTAGGTAAAGGATGCCGCCGCCGGCCATGGCGCCCGCGAGCAAGACGAATGCAATCAAGAACAATGTGATTCCAATTGCTTGTGTGGGATTGGCTCCCATAGTCACCTCCAGAGAAATTTCGGACCTGACGGCGGGATTCGCGAACTGATTGAATCGCCGCTAAATACAGCAACTTTTTTCGGGATGAGATTTGCTTGCCGCTGGCGGTACGTGGCGAGCAGCGCGACGGGGGTGTTGCTAGAAAAACTACTCTAAGGTGTGAGGGATGCGGTGTCCAATCACTTTTTTCGATTGCCCGAGACATAAATTTATATATCTAATTGATAGTTTCTTCGCGCCAGTCGAAAGATACATTTTTGACGTTACGGTACCCGTCTAACGGATATTTAGTCGATTGGGGAAACGGGAGGCCTTGGCGGTCGAGATATGCTGGTCTTTCCTTGGGAGACGCGCTAGATGGAGAGAATGACTTTCACGGACCTTCGCCTGGATTGGCTCATGGAACGCGGAGCCAAGCTCAGTCGACCGGCTATTTTACTGTTCTCTACCGCGTTATTGGCGGTAGCAGCCTTAGCAGATTGGTCGGTAGGTCACATCTCGTTAGGTGTTCTGTATATCCTCCCGATGATGTTGGCGGCACTGGTTTTGGAGCCCCTGGAATTGGCTGCCCTGGCGCTTTTTAGCGCGTTCCTTCGCTCCCGCTTCGATTATCCCGGCTCAGCTATCGAAATCTCATTACGCTTCGCATTCGCATCCGTGTCCTATTTCACGTGCTCCTTATTTGTAGCGGCCCTGGTTTCAAACCGTAAGTTGGTCAAGGAGCATTTAGGCAAGATTCAGCGCGAACAAGCTTTACGCCAAGAGGCGGAGGATCAGTTGCGGCTATTGGTGGCGAGCAGCCCGGCGGCGATACTCACACTGAACGAGCACGGAATTGTCCTCGCGGCGAACAAAGCGGCTAATGGCTTATTTGCTATTCCCGACAGCCAATCAATGCAGGGCCGAGACATCGAGAAATACCTACCCGTGCTTTCGGATGCGTTAGATCTTAAAACGGTTCCGGAAGGCTTCCGGACGGCAGCACAGTGCACTGGCTATCGATCTAACGGCGAGATCTTCCAGGCGCACACATGGTTCTCTTCATATGCTGCGCCGGAAGGCACCCGGTTGGCTGCCATCGTAGTCGATTCGTCCGAGGAAATGCGCGATCGGGAAGAACAAAACCTTCGGCAATTGGTGAAGTCGAATAGAATTGTGGCTTCCGTGGTCTCTCACGAACTGCGGAATCTTTGCGGCGCCATCTCTTTGCTCTGCTCCCATTTGAACGAGAAGCACGCACTCGCGGGCGACGAAGATTTTCTGGGGATCGTCAGTCTGGTAAAGGGTCTGGAAAAAGTCGCATTACTTGAGTTGCATTCCCAGGAAGGCCGGCACGCCGAAGTGGAGCATGTCCCTTTGCGGCATGTTCTGGACCACCTGCGTATTGTGATCGAATCGGAATGGAAGGAGATTGGCGGACAGGTGCTGTGGCATCTTCCGGAAACCAGCCCGCTGGTGGTCGCTGATCCAGCAGGGTTATTGCAGGCTTTTCTGAATCTGGCCCATAACAGCCACCGCGCTGTGCAGAAAGCTGCACGCAGGGAGCTTGATATCGAAGTTCTAGTCGAGGCTGAAAACGTGGTGGTCCAGTTTAAGGATTCGGGGCCGGGAATCGAATCGCCCGATAGGCTTTTTCAGCCGTTTCAGGCCGGCGCGGACGGAACCGGACTGGGACTATTTCTCTCCCGGGCCGTTGTGCGAAGCTACGGGGGTGATTTGCGATTTGAACCGAGCCTGAGTCGTTCCTGTTTCGTCGTCAAGTTACAGAAAGTTTAAGTGGAGCCGCGATTGGATACATCGGTTGCGTCAACGATTCGCCTCCTTCTGCTGGACGATCACGCCATGTTCCGCCAGGGATTGGTGCGGGTGCTTGAAAAGGAGCCAGGCTTTACCGTAGTGAGCCAATGCGCTTCCGCCGCTGCGGCTATTGCTGAACTTCCCGGCAGCAGCGCAACCATGATTCTGCTGGATGTCGATTTGGGCTCCGAACGAGCAATTGACTTTATCGCGGAGGCTAGAAAGCAGGGGTTCAAGGGTCAAATTCTGGTGGTAACCGCGGGCGTCAGTGATCAGGTAGCCGTTCAGTTAATCCAGGCGGGAGTGCTGGGTATCTTGCATAAGCATCACTCGGCGGAAGATCTGTGCGCCGCGATCCGGCAAGTGGTAACTGGCGAGGTTTACCTGGAGAAGCCCTACATGGTTTCGCTTTTCCGAACGGTCGACAAGACTAGAAGACCAAACCACCCGAAGCTTACGGAGAGGGACAAAGTAGTTCTCCGGTTTATCTTTCAAGGTTTGACCAATCGGGAAGTTAGCATTCGCTTGCAAATTTCAGAAAGTGGCGCAAAGTCCGCCCTGCGCCAGCTGTTCGATAAACTTGGAGTCCGCACGCGCGCCCAGTTGGTAAAGGTCGCACTGGAACAGTATCGCGATCAATTATGAGGGTCCAAGGTTTAGAGGGCTAGGCTTGGCCGACTCTTTGGATCTCCGCAAGATCGGGAACGGTGAACGCCCTCGGATCCGGCAATCCACTGGACGTGCAAACCGACGAAGTGACCCGGAAGGCGGTGAGAGTTCAATGTCACGGCCCAGAAAAGCCTATTCCTGCCCGAAATCAGGCCAGCAATCACTGCGTAACTTTTCTACTCGCTTATTCGAAAGGATAGCCGGCAAGCCAAGGTCTGAAGGGCGTGCGCGGCGCATTATACGTGGCGATCGCTGATAACCGAGCGGAATCCCACGTGGCGCGGGGCGAGAACTCCGGGCGGTCCCTGGTCCATGTTGCGGTGACGCGGGTCCTCAAACAGGTGGCGACAATCGATCTCGGCAGCAGCACCGCGACGGACGTCACTCTCCCGTTTCAGTGGGGCTCGAGCGGGTCCCGGCTGGTGATATTCGTTCAAGACCCCAGATCTGGTCACGTACTCGCTGTTGCTGCGCAAAAACTTTAGCAAAGGCTACCGGAACAGGCATCCGCAAACTTGCGGATCAGACCGTCGCGGTAAGCTGGACTTTCGCCACAGAATAAGGGTCCGGCTGTTTTGAGACGAGAATTGAAACCCCGCGCTTTGGTTTTCGACGCCTACGGCACATTGTTTGATGTGCACTCCGTCGTCTTTCGAGCAGGCAACGTCTCAGGAGATTTGCACGCGCTTTCGACCTTGTGGAGACAGAAACAATTGGAATACACATGGTTGCGAGCGCTCATGCAGCGCTACGAGGATTTTTGGGATGTTACCGACGCGGCGCTACGGTCGAGCCTCCGGCAACTTCAGATTGAAGCAAGCGAGGTGCAGATCCGGGGACTCATGCAAGCATTCCTCTCCCCAGCGACATTTCCAGACGTGAGACCGCCTTTGGACACCCTTGCGCACAGGGGCCCACTGGCTATCCTCTCAAACGGTTCGCCTAAGATGCTTGACTCCGCTGTCCATGAGAACGATCTGTCATCGTATTTTGCCGAAATCATTTCAGTGGACCGAGTGAAGACCTACAAGCCGTCCCCCCTGGTGTACGCGCTCGCATGCGAGGTACTAAGTCTTGCGCCACGAGAGATACTTTTCATTTCATCAAACTCGTGGGACGCCGCCGGAGCGAAGGCGTTTGGCTTCCAGGTTTGCTGGTGCAACCGGTCGAAAGGTTATATGGAGCAAATGGGCTTCGCGGCCGATTTAACGGTGGTCCAGCTGGATCAGATCGAAGGTTGTCTGGAGCCGAACTGAGTTCACCTACATGAGGCGAGGCTGAATTTTGCTGACGATGGCGGTCAACGCGGCGCCCACCAGAACGGCCGTCGCGGCGGCGCCGATATGGCCGTCCACGATGTGCATCCGATCAAGATTGGGACAATGGATTTCCAGCACCGTGACGCCGACAAATCCTGCCAGAAGCCCTGTCATCGCCCCTTGACTCACTGGATTTAGAGAGAAGCCCCGGCGTAATACCAGCCAGAAGAGCGGCGCGGAAAGTGCGGCGCAAACAACCCCGATTTCCCAACAGGAAAGAGCCCGCGGCCAGAAATTGGGACTCCAGCGGTATCCAAACAATAGGACCACCGCCGCGAGCAGCGCCAGCAACGGCGTGACGATGAAAGTCCACGCGGGCGCCGACGTGCTGAGAGCCAGGGGCCATCTGCTTCGCTAACGCAAACGCCACCACAAGGATACTGATGCCGAGAAGAGTGAAATCCACGAAGACTTGCAACCTGCTCCGCGCCAGCCAGCCGGCAATCCCCAGCTGCCAGTTCGCCCCTGCCACCACGGCCGCCGCGCAAAAAAGCAGGATGGCAGTGATCTGCCATGCACCCGGTAGCGGCGAAACCCGCTTAAGTCCAGGCAAAATCGCCGCCTCTATTCTACTCTGAAGTGCAGCCGGAAACTCTGCGGGGTTTGACGATTTGAGCACAGCCTGCAACTGCGAGCAGCGGCTACAGGACGCGAGATGTTCCTGCGCTTCCATCGGCCAGGTCGATGCCTTCGACGACGGCGATTTCGTTCGAAGCTGATCCAAATCGTTACACTGCATCGCGGCGCCCCTCATGGCGCTCCTTTCGAACGTTCGTGCTTTGGCGCGGGATTCTGTAGCACCGCTCGGAGTTTCTCATATGCACGATGGGCCTTCAGCTTGACTGACCCGACGCTCGAAGAGGTAGCTCGGGCCACCTCGACAAGGCTCATATCACCCACTTTCAACATACTCACAACCTCCCGCTGACTTGGCGGCAGAACGGCGATCAAGGTATCGAAATCGGGCAGTTCAGCCGGCGCTTCCCTTAACGCTTGCCGAAAGCTCCGGAAGCGGCGACATGATTTGCTCCCGCGAGCGAATTCGTTGGGAGCGCCGGTAGGAGTCGACCCTTACGTGGCGTGCGATTGCGTAAATCCAGGGCAGCAACGGCTCGCCGGAGCGATACGTATGCCGCACTTTATGGATCTGAAGCCAGGTGTCCTGAAGCAAGTCCTCAGCTTCAGCACGACTTCCGCATTGGCTCTTGAAAAATCGTAATAGCACCGGACTAACCTGACCGATCAGCACAGCGGTTGCCGCGGCATCCGCTTGCTGATACCTAAGCATGAGATCTTCCAGCTCAGCCACGGCCCCTCATGCAAGAGCGTCTCATTCACTTGTTCGTCCGAATACAACAAGAAGTTACGGTCACACGCTTGCAGGTGACCGTCTGTTGCTTCAGTTTGGCACAGATTCTCGAATTTTTTGCACGCGCTCCGTAACTTTCGTTCCGCCGGCACTCGAACCCAATTTACGAGAGATCGAGATTTGCCCGCCAGATAAATCCGCGGGCTGAACAAGAAATGAGGAAAACCAACATGTACCAGAAAACTCAGATGATTTTGGCGTCTGCCGGACTTATCCTCGGCCTGTGCGCGGCTCCCGTGATGGCGCAGTCCAACGGAGATTCCAAGATGCCGATGTCCAAGATGTCCGAGAAGGACAAGATGGCCATGCACAAGATGTCGAATGAAGAAAAGGCGGCTATGTTCGACAAGATGTCGGATGCCGACAAAATGACCGCCACCAAGATGGCCGGCCACGACATGAGCAAGATGAGCGACCACGACCGCATGGCGAAGACCGACAAAATGTCAGTCAAGGACAAGGCCATGATGTACGACAAGATGATGAGCAGTCACATGGACAAGATGGATAAAGGCGCGATGGACAAAGGCGCCATGGACACGACAAGATGGACAAGAAGTAGTCGTGGGTGCATCCGTGACCAATCTTGAAGAAAAACATCCGCTGGCAATCCGATGGTTTCATTGGATCAGTTTCCCGCTGCTCTTCCTGATGATGTGGAGCGGGCTGCTGATCTACTGGGCCAACGACGTCTACAGAGTGGGCTGGGGACAGACCACTCTGTTGCGATTCTTTCCGGATTGGTTCTATCAGGCACTGCACATCCCGCAGCGGCTGGCCGAAGGAATGGCGCTGCACTTCTTTTTCATGTGGCTGTTCGTGGCGAACGGTGTGGCTTACGTGCTGTATCTCGCATTTTCGGGCGAGTGGCGGAATCTGCTGCCGGATCGCCAATCGCTCAAGGATGCCGTGCTGGTGACGCTGCACGATCTTCACCTTCGAAGCGACTTGCCGCCGCAGGGTCTCTACAACGGGGCGCAACGGATTGCCTACACCGGAGTGATCGTCATGGCCATCGGCAGCGTGATCACCGGCCTGGCGATCTATAAACCAGCGCAATTGTCGTGGCTCGCCGGATTGCTGGGGGGCTATCCCATGGCTCGATGGGAACACTTCTGGCTGATGATCGGCGTTTTTCAGCTTCTTTCTGGTTCACATCGCGCAGGTGATTCGCGCGGGTTGGGACAATTTCCGGTCAATGGTCGCCGGGTTTTCTTTGGTTAAGACCGAGTATTCTCCAGTGCAGAACGAGGAGGCGCGTTTTGAGCACCATAAACTAAAGTAAACGGCCAAGCTGCGGGCGCGAAGCCGGCGCGCATTCCTCACCATGGGCGTGGGCGCGGCCGCCGGCTACGGCGGTTGGGAATGGTTGCGGTCCAGACCAAAGGTAGACGGCGTGGAGTGGCCGATACGCGGAGTCCTTCGGCGAAATGAAAGTGTCGCAGAGGCCTACTTTAGTGATAGTCATCTGGCGCCGACGTTTGATGGCGTCGAAAGCCGATCCGGAGACGCGCGTAAATGGAGACATCGGTCTAGGCGATGGATTCGATCCAGCGGCAATGGTCGTTGAACCTTCAAGACGCCGATGGTGGGACCCGTCAGATCACGATGTCTCAGATTCGTGAGCTGCCGCGGGTCGAACAAACCACCCAACTCAATTGCATCGAGGGGTGGACCCAAATCGTGCGCTGGGCGGGTGCACGGTTCGCCGACTTCACCGCGAAGTTCGCGCCCAATTCGCGGGGCGCCGCCTATGTCAGCATGCAGACGCCCGATCAGGCGTATTTCGTCGGACTCGATCGAGCTAGCGCTTTACACCCGCAGACACTGCTCTGCTATGAAATGAACGGAGCGGATCTTACCACGGGCACACGGCGCCCCGCTGCGTTTGGTGATTCCCGTTAAGTACGGCGTCAAGAACATAAAGCGCATCGGCACAATCGCCTACACCAACCAGCGCCCGCAAGACTATTGGGCGAACGAAGGCTACGATTGGTACGCGGGTCTATAGTCGGCTTTTCTTTGCCATCCCTGGGGTCCGATATGACGAGCAATGCAGCGCAGAGATTCCCTGCCGGCTCTGATTCGTTCGATTCGACTAAACCCGCTCTCCTAAAGTAATCGAAGTATGGCCGACCATCCGGAATGTATGGTCCGCCGACAGCCACGTTGCGGGTAATTGCTGTAAGCTTGTCGACCCACGCTTTCAGGCCGGGAATTTCCCAGGAAGTCCGCCGCGATAGCTGTTGATAACAGCCCTCCCCACCACGGAGCCCGCCCGGGTGGCCCTAAACGGCGTTCGAGGAAGTTGGCCGGATTAGTACTTGGCAAGTCGCTTTATCGCCGGCGATCTGGGTAGCCAGGCACTTGCTCGTGACGCGTTGCTCGTTTTTGAAAGCCTTGCAAACCGCGGCTCGGATCGCCCACTTGACGATTGCGGGATATTCCGTAGTGTTAAAGCGGTTCTCTTGAAAGGAGGTACCTCAGGGCAAAAGGTCAAAAGCCCGACTACGTAGTCAGACTCCCAGTGAATGGAGTTTGGCATAAACTAGGGGCCGGGTGGAACAACGACGGCGGCACTATCAACATTGTCCTGGATGTTGGTGCGGCGCTCACGTTTCCTCCGGCGACTAAATTAGTTCTTGTGCCGCCGAAGGATGAGGAGGGGGCGGAGTAATATCCGCCCTTCAAATCGACACCAGTTGAACTCGGTCCTACCAGAGGGCCGAGTTTTTCAGTTCGGGATTACCCACACCGACTAGAAGATCTGCCTAGGCGCACGTCGCACCAACGTAATAAGATTTAACCCTGAAAACGGGGCGACGCGCCTCCGATTAGGTCAGAACATTTTCGGTAGTTCACGTTGTTTGTCGTTTTCGCCGCGTACCGTTTATGTACCGACTCTTCCAACAACGTGAGCATTCTGCTCATTGTGCCCATCACAAAACCAACAACTTGTCTTTTTTCAACACCGCTGGAGCTGTCGAATCCCTCTCTCCGCCACAACCAGACTGTCCGACGCGGACACATGTTGACGTCCGCAGGCCCGGTGCGTTCTAAGCCCCACAATTGGACGCCGAAAGTGGTCGAAATCCCACAGGTGAACCATCTGAAAGAAAATCCTCGCATTGAATTCACTACACTAGCCTCATTCGTCGTTGGCCTCCTGCGTGCTCCAAAGGAGGATACAAATGAACCGCCCGATGGTTTTCAAGCACTTGCTGCTAGTGTTTCTACCTTTGGTGGCGGTATTTGGTCAGACTCGTCCGGAGTCGCCGGCGCCGCCTTCAATCAGCGTGGCTTCCCAGGCGCCTGCCGCCGGTGGATACGCCGGAGCGGAACGCTGCCAGTCCTGTCACAAAGCGGAATCCCAGCAATTCAACCTCACGCACCACGCGGCGATCAAGCCGGCGCAAAGCCGATTCCGTCACCGGTTGCGAAATGTGCCACGGCCCGGGCAAGGCGCATGCCGACGGCGAGGAAGCCGCGCAAGGCGACGACGCCAAGACCGCCGCCGCCAGCAAACTGATCTTTTCGTTCCACGCGAATCCCAAACAGAACGCCGAACGCTGCCTGGTATGCCATCAGAGCAGCCGCGATCAAAAGGATTTCGGGCACACCAGCCATATTCAGCACGGCGTCGCCTGCAATAGCTGCCACTCCATGCATCTGGTCGAAGCCGGCACGGAACCCGCAAGCCGAAGCCATCGGCACCGCGCAAAGCAATTTCTTCAACGTGCCCAAGCTGCCGGAGCAGACCCGCTGGCTGCACAACAGCCAGCTGCGTCAAATCGCAGCCGGAACTCTGCTACCAGTGCCACGGCAATATCCAAGCCCAGTTCGCGCTGCCCACGCATCACCGCGTCCCCGAAGGCGCGATGAAGTGCTCGGACTGCCACAATCCGCACGGCACCTCCAACCGTGCCGAACTGGTGCGCAACGGTTCGGAGACCTGCATCCAATGCCACGCCGAAAAGCGCGGACCGTTTGTCTTCGAACATCCGGCGTCAAAGATCGAAGGCTGCATCGCCTGCCACACGCCGCACGGCAGCATCAACCGCATGCTGCTGGTCCGCCGCGAGGAGCGTTTCCTGTGCCTGCAATGCCACGTGAATCCCATCGCCGACAACGTGCCGCACAGCCGCCTGAGCTTCCAGACGCGCGGCACCTGCACCCGCTGCCACGCGAGCATCCACGGATCGAACTTCGATGTCACGTTCCTGCATTAAGAGACCAGCCATGAAGAAACTTCATCATCGGACTCCTCATCCTGCCGGTTGCCGCTGTTGGCACAAGACGACGCGACCAAGCCCGTCGTAGTCGGCGGCTTCGAAAACACTGGATCCGTCACCACCGGCTACCGCTTCACCGACGTCAGCGGCTACCGCCCCAATTATCAGGAACTGTTCGACCTCAACAGCGGCTTCCGCCTGCTCGACTTCAGCCTGTTCGGCAAAGCCAAAGACGAAAATCGTTTCGCCGACGACTACTCGCTCACCCTCAGCGGCCTCGGCGGCGACCCCTACGCCAGCGGCCAGTTAACCGTTCGCAAGAACAATCTCTACGACCTGCGCGTCAACTTCCGCCAGAGCTACTACTACTGGAACATGAACGACCTCGCCGCGCTGCCCACCGGCCTCGACGGCCTGACCAGCAATCACAACTGGGCCACCGTCCGCAAAATGGGTTCGGTCAACCTGCTGGTGCATGCCACCAAAAATCTGCGCTTCAGCTTCGAGTATTACCGCAACACGCGCGACGGCGTCACCCAAACCACGCGTTCGCTGGACTACTTCGGGTCTTCTTCGACCTGGGGCTCTTTCGCGCGCGCCAATCCGTATCTGATCGTCGCCCCGCTCAGCGAAGCCACCGACCGCGTCACCGGCGGCATCGACTACACCAATCACGGCTGGGCGCTGCACTACCGGCTCGGCTATCAAAGTTTCACCGACTCGATCAACGGCACGAATGCCAATTCGCCCGAGCGCAGCATCAATATCGACGATCCCACCACCGCCAAGGAACTGGTGAACGGCATCTCTTACTCGGACTTCCGCAAACTGAGCACGCCGGTGAGCGAATTCTCCTATACCGGGAAGGTCAACAGCAGATTTGAAATGCGCGGCGGCTACATGTACTACCGCTATCAAGGACCCGCCTCGCTCGACATGGCCTTCGACGGATCCGCGCGCACCAACACCGGCGGCACGGCCGACGCCGCCTACGCGGTCTCGCTCTCGACCCGCGCCCACGTGGTCGAGCCCAACAACGTCATCGATCAAGGCTTCACCTACAAAGTCAACGAGTGGTGGAGCCTACTGCTCGACTACCGCTATTCCCGCTTCACGCTGGACAGCACCGCCAATTATCGCAGCGTAAACGCCGCGACCGTCGCCACCGGAACTTCGCTCGAGCAATGGATGGTGGGCACCAGCACGCTCGACTTCGACATGGCCTTCACCCCGGCCGCGTCGCTCCTGGTAAGAGCCGGAGTCCGGCTTCTAAAAGAAGACGTCGAAAGAATAGACGAGGGCGTGAGCGATCCCGGCCTCAGCAAGCGCATCAAGACCGCCTGGCCGATCGCCAGCGTCTACTATCAGCCGACGAAAATGTTGACGGTGCGCGGCGACATCCAGGAGATCAACACCGGCACCGCCTACACCGCCATCTCGCCGCACACCGATATCGGCGGCCGCTTCTCGGTGCGCTTCCGGCCCTACCGAAAAGTTCTATCTCGAAGACAGCGGAGTGGTGCGCAACCAAAACCTGCTCCTGACCGATTACCACAGCAGCGTGCGCAGCAACGCGCTCACCGCGAACTACGATTTCAATCCGCGCCTGACCGGTTTCGCGGGCTTCAGCTACGACAGCATCTTCGCGTCCGGCCTGGTCAATTTCCTGCGCGGCACAGCGCCCTTCACCAACCTCACGCTGCGCGATCAAACCGTCGACCGCGTCTGGCAGGCCGGCATCAAAGCCAACCCGACCAAGCGCCTGGGCCTCAGCTTCACCGGCAACTACGTGCGCTCCACCGGCCTCGGTCAAATTCAAGGCGAAGCGCCCATCTCCGGCCCCTTGAGTTTTCCCTACGCCACCGGCTCCATCTACTATGATTTCCCGCGGCTCGGGCGCTTGACGGTGCAACTGCAGCGCACTTACTACATCGAACAAATCGTGCCGGGAAACAACTTCGGCGCGAAGCTGCTGACCATCGCCTGGACGCGCGGATTCTGAACATGAGACTTCCCGAAAGGATAAATCACCTATGAAACTAACCATGACCTGTGCAGTTCTGCTTCTCGCCGGCGCCGCCAGCGCTTGGGCGCAAGGAGACGCCAAAGACCTGTATTTGAGCAAATGCGCCACCTGCCACGGCCCCGATGGCGCCGGCAAGACCGCCATGGGCAAGAAATTGAAAGTCCAGGACGCCCACGCAGCGGTAGGCAAGATGAGCGCCGATGACATGATCAAAATCGTCACCGACGGCAAAGGCCAGGACATGAATGGCTACGGCAAGCAGTTCAGCGAGGACCAGATCAAGGGCCTGGTCGACTACTATCGCGGCCTCGGAAAGTAGGAATAGCGATCCTCCAATGCCGGCTTCCGTCATTCTGTTGTTCTGCCTTGGGGCGGCGTTAATCGCCCTGTTCGTCGGCTTTCGCGTCCACCTCACGCGCTCCCGCGAAGGCAAGATGCTGGCGTTCGTCGCGCTGTTCGCGCTGCCGATCATGGCGGCGTGGACCGGGTTCTCCGAGCAAATGGAGCGCGCCGAGTCGACCAAATTCTGCCTCTCCTGCCACGTGATGGACGACTTCGGCAAGAGTCTTTATATCGACGATCCCAGCTACATTCCCGCCGCCCACTTCCAGAACAACCGCATTCCGCGCGATCAAGCCTGCTACACCTGTCACACCGAACTACACCATGTTCGGAACCGTGAAAGCCAAGATGCACGGGCTGCAGGCATCTTTGCGTGCAGTACATCGGGACGGTTCCGAAACCGGAAGCGATCAAGCTGTATGACGCCTTTAACAACCGCGAGTGCCTCCACTGCCATCTGGGAGCGCGTAGTTTCGAGGAAGGCTCGGCGCACAACAAAGTTCCCGATCGGCTGAGCCTGATCAAGTCCAATAAGCTCTCCTGCGTTTCGAGCGGCTGCCATGAGTTCGTTCACGACGTCGCGTCACTCAAGGACGACACCTTCTGGAAGGAGAAGCCATAACCGTGGAAACTCCCGTTGCCGCAGCTTCACTCGTCGAACGCCGAATCCGGTGGGCCAGTCTTTTGATAGTCGCTGGATTATTGGTCCAGCTCGCCTCATTGCTTGTGATTCATCCCCTGGCATTCGTCGCATTCCTAATGGTGGGATGTCCGCTCGTCGGGATCGGCATCATCGTCTATCTTCTAGCTTTGGTCTTGTCCGAATCTTCGCTGGGCCTTTAGCGCATGCTGACGGCCGCACACTATTTAGACGCTGTCTCAAACTGTGCGTCGAACCGCACCCTGCTTGCGCGCTGTGCGTGTCCACTCGGCTTGAGCGGCACTGCGCATTTCTGCAAATTTATCCTTCGAGCTTCGCAGAATGACCGCGGGGAGCTGCCAGTTCGTCACTGCAAGCAAACGGCAACAATCCTCTTCGTAACTTACTTGCAGGACCCGCCCTTCAGCAGCGTAGCGATGGATCCGGTCGAGAACCGGCTTCGGCAGAGCGCTGATCGCGTCGGACTGTACTTTCGATAACACTGTCCTGACTATCGGCAGATGCAAGTGATTCAAGTAGGCTGGCTACTGAGACTCCGCCCAAGATCGCCCATCGGCAAGATTCTAGCGGGTAGTGTCAAGATCCTGCCCAAAAGGGGCAAATCCGTCGCGGAAAGCCTTCAAATCGACGTAGCTCCCGGTTGGCTCTGCAATTGCTATTGACAATCCCGGAGCTATCGGTGTCTTCACCCTCAACCGCCACTACAGACTTGACGAATCGCGTCGAAGAAACGACGACGCGGACTCCGCCGGATCGATGGATCCTGGCTGGGATCGCCATCGCAGTTACCACCATCATCGCGGGGATCGCCTCCACCGGCGTGAGCCTCCGTTATTTCCTTCAGCCCACCGCCGCATGGATTGTCCTGGGGGGAACGTTGGGAGTCACGCTGATCACGACACCGCGGAGCGCGCTGCTTCACGCGGTTCGGCGGGTGTTCGGACTGCTCCGCCAGCCCGCCGTCAATCGCGAAGAGCTGACGGACGAAATCGTCTCCTGCGTGAGAACCGCCCGCGTGCAGGGGATGCTGGCATTGGAGCCGAGCATCGGGCAGATCAGCAATGCATTTCTGCGCGAGATGCTGGGGCTGGCGATTGATGTGAAGAGCCGGGATGAATTTCAAGCCGCTCTCGAAACCAAGTTGCGATTGCACGAGCGGCAGGGCGATGCGGACGCTAAGGTTCTCGAAGTGGCCGGAGGATTCGCGCCTGCCATCGGCGTCATCGGCACGGTGGTGGGATTGATCGATGTGCTCCGCCAGTTCTCGAATATGAACTCGGTGGCGTTCGGAATTGGAACAGCATTTGTTTCGACTATGTACGGGCTGGCGCTGGCAAACCTGATCCTGCTTCCCGCGTCGCACCGCATTCGGGCCAGCGTCGCGGAAGCGTTTGAGATCGAGGAGATGATTGTCGAAGGCGGGCTGTGCCTGATCGACGGCACGCATCCGTCCCTGGTTCGCGAACGGCTGAACTGCTTCTTGCGCAAGGCGCCCAGCAAATGAAACCTGCGTATTATCAGAATCAACACGGCGGGCGCGATCGCTGGATGGTGAGTTACCTGGATGTGTTGACCATCCTGCTGATCCTGTTTGTGGCGATGGCGGCACAGACGCTGCAAAACTCGCAGAAGAAAACCGCGCCGGCCCCAGCACCTGCACCCGCTGCGGCGCCGGTGGCACAAGGGCCCAGCACTGCGCTAGACGCGATTAGACAGGATCTGGAAAAGACTCACCTGGATGTCCAAGTCGATTCCCGCGGAGTGGTGGTCAGCCTTCCGCAGGCTCTGCTGTTTCAGCCCGGCGAAGACAAGATCAACGCTGACGCGCTGCCAACCGTACAGGCGATTGGCGATGTGCTCAGCAAGATCCCCAACAATGTGAGCCTGGTGGGACACACGGACGCGACTCCAATTCACAACCGGCGCTTTGCGAACAACTGGGAGCTGGCGGCGGCGCGTGGTCTGCGCCTTCTAGAGCTGTTGAGCAGCCGCTACGGAATCGAAGAATCGCGACTCTCCGTTGAGAGCTTTGGTTCCTACGACCCTAAGAGCTCGAACGACACTCCGGATGGGCGCGCCAGCAACCGTCGCGTCGAGATCGTGATTCTGGATAGCTACGTCGCGCAAGCCGTAGTAGTTCGCGGTCGAAGTGATGTCGGGCCGTGCTCGCTGCGCAGCAGGCTCAGCAGATCCAGCGGCCGCGTGCGGATTGGACGGCAACCAATCGCGAGGGATTCGTCACCCGCGCAGGCGGCCCGACTCCACTACATATTTCTGATTGTCGGCGCCCTGCAACAACTCGCCTTCTCGTGCTCCACTTCGGCGCTCAGGCGGTCAAACGACGTTCCGTATCCGTCCATGATTCCGGTATCGAAGCCTTGCAGGCCTCCGGTCGGCATCTGATTGCGATGGATCCTCCATAGCAGTTCTTCGCGTGCGGCGACCGCGCCATCCCAGGTCAGGCTCTCCGCCATCGCACGTCCATTGCTGGCGAGCCGCTGCCGCAGTTCAGGCAGGCGTACCAGGCCGTCAAGCGCAACGACGAAGTC
The DNA here is from genome assembly GCA_963731375.1 of Bryobacterales bacterium. Classification (GTDB taxonomy): domain Bacteria; phylum Acidobacteriota; class Terriglobia; order Bryobacterales; family Bryobacteraceae; genus Palsa-187. The sequence continues at coordinate 93,761 of CAVSUW010000007.1, read as the reverse complement.
CGAAACCACACGCGGGCGGGCCACGATCGCGGTGTGGCCGTCGATCGCATAGCCTTCCGTGCCGTAGGGCGTGGTGATCACAGCGGTGCCGCAAGCCATGGCTTCGATCGGCGGCAGCGGGAAGCTTTCGTACCACGAAGGGCACAGCACGATATCGCTTTCCGCGTAGAGGCGGCTCAGGTCATCGTGGCCGAGCGTTCCGTGAAACTTGTAAGGAGCGAGTTCATTCTCCGGTCCGAAAACCGGGTGCGCGAAGCCGTAAACGTGCCACGCGATCTTGTTCGGATAGCGCCGCATGAGTTCTCCCATGGCGGGGACGGCGTCCTGGAAACCTTTCCATTTCTCGGGGCGGCAATACGTGACCACTCGGATCACGCCGTCCTGGGCGCTCAACTTCGGGCGCGGGCGGAACTTGGCGGTGTCGATTCCGTGTTGAACCACGGGAACAATTTCGTCGAAGCGGCGGCGGAACTCGCCGGCCAGCCAGCTCGAATTCGCGATTCGGTACATCGGCATCTGGAAGGTATTGCGGCACAGCATCTTGATCAGCGGATTGCCCTGCAGGCCCGAGGATGGGTCGGCATCCGAAGCGAAAAACACTTCGTCGTAGTGCTGCGGGAAATGTACCGGCTTGCCTTTTCCGGATTGCCAGGCGGGTATGATGCTTTCCCAGTTGGCGGCGATGATCAGGTCGGCCTGCGGAATGGCTGGCGTCAGCAGGTGCGTGTAGGCCAGGAAGAACCGCAGTTCGCCGAGAAAATCGCGCGGCGTCTGGTCGAGAAAATGATACGGCAGAGATTCGCGGCGGGCGTCGGCGTCGTAGTGAATGGGTACTTTGAAATCGAGTCCCGGGAATGGCTCGTCCTCCAACCACGTGAACTTCGGCCAGGTGGTGAGGGAGACTTCATGTCCCTGCGCCTGAAAGCGGCGTGCGTATTCGAGCGTGCTGGCGGCGCTTCCGGTGCGGACCCGCGCCGTCGGGCTCAGCAGGAAACTCATGGACAGGTGCGGATTCGCATGCACGGCGGGAGCTTGCAGCTTGGTTCTTGACGACAGCGGCTTGGATCGTCGGCGCCTGGTTTCTCCACGCCAATCACAATCGTGAATCCGTTGCCGACTTTGTCATCGGTGTCCTGAACATGCAGGATGTTCCAACCCAGCCAGTGGATCAGCTCGACGAAATCTTCGGTGATCCAAACCGAGCAGTGGTCGTCGATCGGGTCTCGGGACATTGCCGGTCTCATGCCGTTCGATCAGCTCGGCCAGCGTGGTGCGGTTGCGTTCCTTGTCGAAGGTGCGCTCTTTGTGCGGCGCGATGATGTAGAGGTAGCCGCCGGGCTTCACCACGCGATACCACTCCTTCAGCGCCTTGATCGGATCCGGGAAAGTGTTCGATCACGTGCGAGCTGATCACAAAATCGACGCTGCTGTCTTCGAGCGGCAATTGGTCGCCGGGCGACACGATGTCCACCGGAAGAGCTTCGCCGCACAGCTTGATCTCTTCCTGCTTGAAGCAGGTCAGTTCCGCGGTGATAGTCGACGTTGCGAGTCTTCAGACCGAACGAGTTGTGGGCGGAGCCGCCGATTTCGATCCCTTCGAGTCCGTCGAGCAGCTGGTGAGCGAGTGCGCTTTCCTTGAATTTCATAAATGTAAACACCTTCCGTAAAATATTGTAATCCCGGCGACGATCGTCGAGCATCAACTGTAGTACGAAAACTTCTGGCTGGCGCGGTAAAACGCCTCTTCCTCTGGCGGGACGATCCGATCCTTGTACCAAGGCAAATGCCGGCACGCGAACTTTCCCCCGACTCTGACGCCCTTCAACTGGTCGGCGGGATCGAAGAACCGCTTGTTGTACACGGCGAAGGTCGTGTCGAAAGCGGCGCTGTAAACTTCGTCGCCGGTGCTAGTGAAGCCAACTGGATTCTTCCAGAATTGCGCTTCCCATTCCCAGATCTGGTAATCCGCGGCGCCGATCCGGAACTTCTCGTGGCGCATTTTGGACCAATCAGATATGTCGAGAGCCAAGCCCGCTTTACCCACGCGGTGTTTCTCGGTAAGCGAAATCAGCTCGCAAATAAAGTCTTCCGGCAGCGAAGGATTCAGTTCCAGATCGGGATCGGTCACGCAAAAGTATTCGGGCAGCGAGAGCAGATTCTTCGGGTCAAGGAACATGTTGCGCGGTCCCTGGTTCTCCTCCATGGCGGATGACGGAGAAATCCGGACTGCTTTGCGACAGGTATTCCAGCAATGGCGGAAAAGTAGAAGCGTTGTCGATGACCACGATCTCTTCGAACCCATAGCGACGGAGTTGAGAAACCATGTTCTTCAAATACGTCACCGAATTGAAAACCGGAATCAGAATCGGGATGCGCTTTTGGAAATGAGCGCCTAGCGAAGAACGACGGCCGTGCCTTCACCCGCTCAGCAGGAGCAGCAGCTTGCTGGGGTGCGGGCGAAGTCATACACGATCTCAATGGAGATCGTGCATCGAACAATTCCGACGCGATCCGCGGCATCAAGGCGGCCTTCACAAACAGGATGTTGAACTGATGATCTCCGTACTCGCGATCGCGGGCGACTGGGACAAAACCCTTTGCGATTAGCTCACGAGTGATGTACGCGCTGTCCTTCTGCTCTTTCCAAAACTCGAAGTTCTCGACTTCGACCAGGACGGCCACGGAGCTGGCCAGCGCCTTTTCGGCGCCTTGCAGGACTTTGTCGGCAGCGCCTTCGACATCGATCCAGAGAACCATGCGTTGCTCCGCTACATCGAAGCCTTCCTCGGCCAGGAACGCGTCGAGAGTGGTGCCGTCCACGTTGAATTCTTCGTAGACCGCATCCTCATTTCTGAGCAGCAGGGACGTCTTGCCGGTGGTCTTAGGCTCATTGATGTGACCCGGCAGCACCACGCCTTTGTCGTAATATCGCGACAAGAGTTCGCGGCGCGTAGATCTTGACTGGACCCACAGAGTCAGAGATGGCACGGTTCAGATAGGTCGCGCCGGCTGCGGAAACAGTCGACTTATTAAGCGCAAAGATTTCGGGATTGGCTTCGAACGAATAAACCAGGAGCCTGGGAAACCTTTGTTTGGCGGCGACGGCGATGCCTCCGTCGAAGGCGCCGATATCGAAGAACACGGTGGGCCGAAGACGCTCCATGACATCCCACAAAAGAGACGTCAGTCGTCCATTGCCGGCCGGGCCCTCTTCTCCGCGGTCGAGCAGGTTCAGATTGGCCATCAACAGGTAATCGATCGCCAGCTTGTTGTTCTGCGTCTCGGTCGTCATGCTTGCTCCTAAACGTGGCCTTGGGCGCATGTCCTTTAGCATTTGCTTCTCGATGATGAGATCGGTGATCGCGCGCCGCAACTGCTCGTTTTCCTTTTGCAGTTCTTTCAATTTGTTCGATGCAGATCGGAGCTGCCGAAGGAGACAGCCGGAGCAGGCTGCGCGGCTTGGTCGTAGATCTCTGCGGATGCGCCCATGCCGGCTGCAGAGGAGACGCAGGCGTTTTCGCCAGATTGGCCGCGACGTTCAGCTTCGGAGCGTTACCCTTGGCCACTTGGACCACAACCGTAAAGCCGTTGCCGACTTTGTCATCGGTGTCCTGAACATGCAGGATGTTCCATCCCAGCCAGCGGATCAGCTCGACGAAATCTTCGGTGATCCAAACCGAGCAGTGGTCGTTGAGGGTTTCCGGCACTTTGCCGGTCTCATGCCGCTCGATCAGCTCAGCCAGCGTGCTGCGGTTGCGTTCCTTGTCAAAGGTGCGCTCTTTGTGGGGCGCGATGATATACAGGTAGCCGCCGGGCTTCACCACGCGATACCACTCCTTCAGCGCCTTGATCGGATCGGGAAAATGTTCGATGACATGCGAGCTGATCACGAAATCGACGCTGCTGTCTTCGAACGGCAGTTGGTCGCCCGGCGACACGATGTCCACCGGAAGAGCTTCGCCGCACAGCTTGATCTCTTCCTGCTTGAAGCAGGTCAGTTCCGCGGTGTTGTCGACGTTGCGAGTCTTCAGACCGAACGAGTTGTGGGCGGAGCCGCCGATTTCGAGCCCTTCGAGTCCGTCGAGCAGCTTGTGAGCGAGTGCGCTTTCCTTGAATTTCATGGTTAAGTTTTCCTTTGCAGTTAAATATTTAGTGGTCAACAGGCTTGCAAGACGGGAGGCGTTTCCTCGACCTGGCTCGCGCACGAGTGGTCACCCGCCAACACCTGCTCCCAAAGTTCAACGTTCTTTTCGATATTCCGGTTCGCCAGCACCCAATCGCGCTGCTCGCGATACAGCTTGGTCCGATCCGCTTGCAGAACCTCTTCCAGCTTCCGCTTCCACGATTCGCGATTATTTTTCGCGGTGATCGGGACTTCGGTGGAATACGGCACCACGTGCGATGCCAGCGTGACTGCGCCCGACATGGCGTATTCGTAGTACTTGATGCAGCTCTTGTGACGATTGAATTGGTCGTCGAGCAGAGGCGCGATGCCGATATCCAGCTTCAAATCGCAGACCTTTTGCGGATGCTGATCGAGCGGGACGTTCGGATGAAACTCGTAGCGTATGCCGGAGAGCTTGTCCATGAAGAGTTTGATGGATCTGCCCAGCGGCGTCTTGAACAGAGCTTGACCCCAGCGGGTCTCCAGCACCTGCCATCAATTCTTCGAGAGTCGATTCCTGACAAATTCCTTGCAGCACGAAAGTAAACGGATTCTTTTTCTGCACCTCGCGGACGGCATCCAAAGCCACTGCCAGGTCCAGAAAGTGAGTGGGGCTTCCGGTCCATCCGATGCGTGGTTCCCCGCTTCTGGGTTCGCAGGTCCATTCATCCGGGATCAACGCTATTCGGGATCACAGTGACCTTGGGGTTCCACTTGCGAAGGTAGCTGGCAAGAGTGTCCGTGGTGGTGGTCACGACGTCCGCCGAGCGCAGCAGAAATTCATACAGCGGCAGCCGCGATTGCACCGCCTTATAGTTGAGATTCTCGGGCGGAACCAGATCCAGAGCGTCATCGGTATCGAAGACCACTCGAATGTTGTTTGTCTTGCACCATTCGACGACCTTCACCGCTTGCGGATAGTGCGCCCGGTAAAGAACCACAACGTCCGGCGCGTCATATTGCGTCTGATTCGAGAGAATCTGGACCTGGTGCCCGCGCTGGCTCAGATATTTGGCAGGGATCGCGCCGCGCCATTTGTAGCAGCCGCTTTGCGTCTCCGTAAGCAGACAGATATTCAAGCAGGTCTCTCCTCACTCTCGGCGTTCGAGCGCGCCCAGTTTGAAATGTAGGATTCGGCGGCGGTGTTTTCGATCTCGCGATCGCTCAGATACGTCCAGGCCTTCTTGCGCCGGTCTTTGAGGTTCTCCAGAATCTTGCAGTCTTTGCGGACCTTCAGCAGACGCTTTCGCTGTTCGGCAATCTGGGTTTCAAGATTTTTGCGCGCCGCAAGCAAGGAAACTTTTTCGCTGCGGATGCGGAGCTGGAACGCCGATAAGGCTCGAAACTCGGTGGCTTCGACTACAGGCCGTCCCAGCAGATTCATCTCTGCATTCAGCTGAGCGGCAGTCAGCGCATTCTCGCGATGCAGCACTTCCGCGAGCTGGTTCTGGATGGTGGAAAGCTTTTCCTCCTCAGTCCGCATCTGAAGCTCCCGGTATTCGAGAACCCGCTGGAGCGGAAAGTGGAAGGACTTCATGACAGCTCCTTGGCGAGGGTAAACAGGCGTTCGCGCGTCTCCTCGAGCGGAGCGTGGGCCTCCGCGTCCTGGCGCAAGAATTCAAGAATCTGCGGCCGCAACCGGATGCTGCGATCCAAATTCGGATTCGCGCCCTGGACATGCGCGCCCAACTGAATCAGATCGGCCGATTGCTGATAAGTTGCCAGAGCTTCCCGGATGCGGCGATTGGCGGAGAGCTCTTCCTCCGTAATCACCTTGTTGGATAGCCGGCTGACGGAATTTAGAATGTCGATCGCAGGATAGTGTCCCGATGAAGCCAAGTCTCGCGAGAGGATGAAATGCCCGTCCAGAATGCCGCGGGCCGCGTCGCAAATCGGTTCGTTAAAGTCGTCGCCTTCGACCAGCACCGTGAAGAAGCCGGTGATCGACCCCGTTCCGAAGTTGCCGGCGCGTTCAAAAATCTTGGGCAAAAGCGCAAAGACGGAAGGCGTGTAGCCTTTCTGGCTGGGCGGCTCTCCGGCTGCCAGACCGATCTCCCGCTGCGCCATCGCCAACCGCGTCACGGAATCCATCACCAACAACACGTCGGCCCCTTGATCGCGGAAATACTCAGCCGCCGCTAACGCCACGTAGGCGGCGCGGATGCGAAGAGGCGCGGGGCGGTCGGACGTGGCCACAACCACCACCGAACGCTTCATGCCTTCCGGTCCCAGTTCGTTTTCGATAAAAGCCTTGACCTCGCGATTGCGCTCGCCGATCAAGGCGATCACGCTGACTTGCGCCGAATTCTTGCGCGACATGGCGCCGAGCAGAGTGCTCTTGCCGACGCCGCTGCCGCCGAAGAGTCCGATTCTCTGTCCCTTTCCACAGGCCAGCAGGCTATCGATGGAACGAACGCCGGTGACCAGGCGATCCGTGATGTGTTTCCGCTGAAGAGGGTTGGGAGGCGGCGCGTACAACGGATACGTGTTGGTCGATTCTATCGGCGGACCACCATCCATGGGCTGTCCGAATCCGTCGAGAATGCGTCCCAGCAGTCCCGGCCCCACTGCCAGCCGGGCGTCCTGCGAGCGGGCGACGACCTGGCTACCCAACTGCAGGCCATCCGGCTCATCCAGCGGCATCGCCAGAACGCGTCCGTTACGAAATCCGATGACTTGCGTGCGGATGCTGCGGCCGTTTGCCGACCGAATTTCGCAAAAGTCTCCGATCGCAGCCGCGGGACCTTGCGATTCAATCAATAATCCGACTGTCGCGGTAACCTGACCGGTCCACGGCAACAGGTCGATCTGATCGAGATCGTCTATGAAAGGAGTTAGATCGACTTTTTCAGAGGAGTCCATGTGTTTATCGATCCTGGCGGCAGCCGGCGCAAGCGGTCCGCCAGACCGCGCTCGATTTCGCTAAGCTGCGACTCGATCGAGGCATCTAAATTGCCATGTGCGGTTTCGAATAATACGTCGCCGCATTGCAGGGAGGAATCGGTGACCAGTTCTACTTTTTGCGAATTCGCGAATCGTTCGAGAGACTTTCGAATTGCCTGTTCCTGATCCGGGATGAACGCGGACGCGGCACAGCTCGCGGGATTGGAGTTTGTCGAGTGCAACGCGAATGAGGCCTTCAATCGACTCCGGGTCGAGTGTCAATTCGCGATGCAGCACGCGCCGGGCAATGGAAATCGCCAGTTTGAGAAGATCGCCTTCTGCTTCTCCCCGAATGCGCGAGCGAAGCGACGCCAGAGCTCGCGAGACTCTTTCCTAGTTGGTCGAGAACCGATTGCAGCTCGGCTCCCGCCTGTTGCCGCCCCACGGCTTTTCCTTCGGTGAAGCCGCGATGATAGGCCTCCTGCTCGATGCGATCGCGCTCTTGCTGCGCATTTTCATCGCGCTCGAAGGCGGGCTGCTCCGATGGGACTTCCTTCACTTCAATCGGACTGATTCTGGTTCTTGGCGACGAGCGTGGATGCAGCGGCGCGCCATGTAATTGGCGTGACGACGGCTTGCTCTGCATCGCGGAGGACTCTAGACGACGTATTGGTCATCACTGCCGCCTCCCTTCAGACTGAGAACACCCTCGGTTTCCAATTGCCGCAGGACGCGCGATAATCGCCTGTTGTGCGGCCTCCACTTCCCGGATTTTGACGGGCCCTAAAGCTTCCATGTCCTCGAGCAACATGGCGGCGCCGCGTTGCGACATTCCCTTCAATAGGTGCTGCCGCAATTCCTCGCTGGTTCCCTTGAGGGCAGTGGTGAGCTGACGGCGATCGGCTCGCGACAGAAGTTCCTTGACGCCGTTGGCGTCCAGCGCCATCAGATCGTCGAACACGAACATCTTTTGACGAATCGAATCCATCAGCTCGGGGTTCTGCTCGCCGATCTGCGTCGAGAATTTCGCTGCTCAGTTCGCTGTCGAGCTGATTGAATATTTCCGCGACGGCCCGAGGGCCGCCCGATGGCTGCCGTTTCATCTCGCCCAGAGACTTGAGCTTTTGGCCGATAACCGCGGAGATCTTCCCGACCACGGCAGGCGAGATCTTGTCCAGTTTCGCGATGCGAAAAGCGATATCCGACCGAGCCGCTGGTTCCATCGAAGCCAGCACGCTGGCGGACTGGGAGGGATTCAGTTGAGACAGAACGATCGCCACGGTCTGCGGGTGCTCACTTTTCACGAAGCGCGCCAGCAGCTGAGGCTCGACGTTTTGCAGTTGCCGGGTGCTTCCCATTTCTCCGTGCGGGCCGGGCAACTGGTCCAGATGCTTCTTGCTTCCTTCAGGGCCGAAGGCGCTGGTGAGAATCCGTTTGGCGTATGCAATGCCGCCGGGGCCGACGCGAGCTACGTCCGACGTCGCATCGCGAAACTCTTGCAGAACAGATTCCGCTTCAGCAGCCGTAACCGACGAAAGATCTGCAATGGCGCCGCTGACGGCCTGCACTTGTTCTTCGCTGAGCTGCTTCAGCAAACCGGCAGACGCCTGATCGCCCAAAGCAATCAGAAGAACGGCCGCTTTTTGTGCGCCGGTGAGAGTCCCGGAGCCGCTAGGAGTCGCCATCGCGAACTAGACCTGCCCTTCTTTGAGCCAGCCGCGCAGCACTCCAGCACAGATTTCCGCATCTTTCTGAGCAGTGTCGCGGAGTTGCGTGGTGAGAGTCTCCAGGCGCGCCGGCGCTAGCGTCTGAATCTTATTCGAGCAGCGAACTGGATGGTGCCCAGGTGTCTTGGGCGGCGGTGGCCGCTCGCGATAATTCCTGGGCATTGCCGCCGCAGGAGCTTCCGGCAGAGCTTGCGTTACCTGAACTCTGGCCGCGCGAGCCGAAGCTTTTCTTCATGCGCGCGAACAGGAAACCGCATCCGGCCAGCAGCACCACCACGACTGCCCCTGAAATCGCCAGGAGTTTCGGATTGGCTTTCAGTTGCTCGATAGGAGAGCGCTGCTTAGGATTCGCACCCGCTGCCGGCAGCGCCGTCACAGGAGGATCCAGATTCAGAGTGGACTCAAAAGGCAGCGCCTCGACGAACAATTGGTCGCCGCGCTCCATATTGAATCCGGCGGTAGCAGCCACCAGGTCATGAATCACCTTCATCCGTTCGGGAGAGGGCGGCACCAGGACGCGCTTCGCATTGGCGCCGGTGCCCTCCCAGTGTGCTTCGTGATCGATGAGCACCGACACGGACAACCGTTTGATAGAGCCCTGCGGCAGAACCGTCCGCTTCACGGTGCGGCTGGTTTGATAGGTAACGTTTTCGGTCTTGCGAGAGGTTCCGCCTCCGGTGACCTGCGGGCGCGGGGCTGCGTCCGGCAGATTCGAAGCTGTTCCCGGGATCCCGGCGATGGCGCGAGTCGGAGTAGAAGTGTCTTCGGTCGTCTGCGAACTCACCATGGCGGATTTGGTGGGATCGAAACTCTCTTCGCTCTGCTCGCCGCTGGTCAAATCGGTTTCCGCGGAGACGGAAGCTCGGTATCGGCCGGCGCCGACCAACGGCTCGAGCGTTGCGTCCAATTTGGACGTGAGATCCTGCTCCACCTTGTGGCGATATTCCAGTGCGGCGTCTGAGGAATCGTCGCTCGCGTTGCCGGCGCGCTTGGCGCGATTCAGCAAATTGCCGCGCATATCCAGCACCGAAACGGCTTCCGGAGCCGAGGCCCTCGACGGCGCTCGAGATCAGATGCGTGATCGCCGGGATAGCGGTCTCAGGCAAAGCTGCGCCGGGCCTGATCTTAATCAACACGCTGGCCTTCGCCGGCTGCTGCGCTTCGCTGAAGACCGATTCTTTCGGGAATGTGATGTGGACGCGCGCTTGTTCCACCTCGGAAATCGCCATGACGGAGCGCTCCAGTTCCCCTTCGACGGCACGCCTGTAGTTGATGTGTTCCGCGAAGTCGGTCATGCCGAAATTGGTTTTGTCGAAGATCTCGAAGCCAATTCTTCCGCTCTTGGGCACGCCGGCGGCGGCCAGTTCCAGCCGCAGCTCAGCCACTTTGTCTTCGGGCACCGAAACGGTGGTCCCGTTGTTGGACAAGCGATATTCCGTGCTGCCTTCTTTTAACTTCTGAATCACCACCGACGCATCTTCCGGCGCGAGCGTGGTGTACAGCGGGCGGAAGGCGCTTTCCTTCTCCCAATGGACCAGGCTGTAGAGGCCAGCCGAAATCAAGAACGGCCGCAACCAGGATGGTCCAGCGTTGCGAGGTCGATAGCGTTGCTAACAGTCGTTTAAGTTGTTCCATGAGCGAGATTCGATCAGGCGGACTTACATCGGCATTTTCATGATTTCCTGATACGCGGAAACCACTTTGTTGCGAACTTGCATGAACATTTGAAATTCCAGCTCGGCTCGCTGGGTGGCCAGAATCGTGGAGTGCAGATCTCCGCCGTTTCCGGAAAGAAACTGCTCGACGCTCTTGGCGGCGTCGCTGCGCGAACCCTCCACCTCGCCGATGGCGTTGTTCAAAATATTCTTGAATGAATTTCCCCCGTCGCCCGCAGCGGGAGCGGCTACATCGGTCTTGATCTGGTTTAGGGATGAAATTCCGGAAATGTTCATCGACATGGCGGGGCTCTATTTGAACAGATCCAGCGAACGTTGAATCATATCTTTCACGGCGGACACGGCCGAGACGTTGGCCTGATAGCCACGCGACGCGCCCAGCAGGTCGACCATATCCTCGGCGGGATTCATGCGCGGATAGGCCACGTAGCCGTCTTTGTCGGCGTCGGGATGCCCCGGCAGATAGCGCTTTTCAGGATCGCGCTTATCGGTGATCACTTCAGACACGCGCACTCCCGAGCCGGAGCCCATTTCGGATTCGAACAGCGAGGAGAACTGCGCGGCCGAAGGATCGGAAACGAAGACCGCGTCCTTGCGCCGGTAGGGGCCGCCTTCCGGCGTCCGCGTGGTATCGGAGTTGGCCAGATTTTCCACCAGCAGCTCGGTTCGCTGCCTTTGCGCGGACATCCCCGAGGCGCTGATCGACAGAGCGGATAAGAGACTCATACGCTATTTACTTTCCTGAATCGCGGTCTTCACCGAATTCAGCTCGGCTCGCGCAAAGTTAGAGGCGATGGAGAACCGCAGGGCATTTTCCGCCAGCAAGCGGGCTTCGCGATCGATGTTGACATTGTTGCCGTCCGGTTTCGACGGCAAGACCCTCGGGCTCGATGACCGTTGGAGCCTGGCCTCCCAGCGCATTTTCAAACTCCGCTTGAAAATTAATGTCCTGCGTATGGTAGCCGGGAGTATCGGCGTTGGCGATGTTGGAAGCGACCAGTTTCTGACGGGCGCTCAACAAACTCATGTAGTGTTCGGAGTTCAGAGCTAGACCTTGGAACATGGTGCACTCTGAATTGCACGCACGTATGCCAATCTCTAAACTATTGATTTTGTTTGTGGCTGCTGAGGCCGAGACAGAAGAGAATCCGACGATTGCGTCGGATCTCTGACGCTGCTTACGCGTTCAGATTGAGCACTTCGTTCTTGCGGATGCTGGGCGTGTAGGCGCTCTCGCGGCGCAACAGGATCAGCTTGCGCTGGGTGTGCGAGCGTGCGGCGAGCGTCGCCGTGCGCGCCCACTCAAAAACTTCGCTCACTTCCGTGGCGATCGCGAGCCGCTGTTCGTCGGAGGTGGCTGCGTTCCAGGACGCTTCCACGTCGCGGCGGTACGTTTCGAGAAGCTGTTCGGCTTCGGAAAACGCCCCTGCGGACACAGCCTTGCGAAATAGATCAACTGCCTTGGGTGGCGATTGCATTCTGAGCCTGGAAGAGTTGCGTCATGAAGCTGACTTGCGATTGGAGCGTCGAAAGCAGCGCGTCGGCCGCCGACATTTGCGCCGTCAATTGATTTTGCATGGTGGTGATCCGGTCCTGCGTGTCCGAGATCTCCTGGTTGTCCGCTGTAATCCGGTTCTGAATCGTGGCCTGCTGCGCCTGGAAGAGACCGTTGGTCGCATTGGTCATCCCGTCGATGATGCTGCTGGCGGACGCCAGGAAGCCGCTTCCCGTCCCGGTGCCTAAAAAGGACGCCAAATCGCCGGGATTGGCCGCCGCGACGCTCGAAAACTGCGATTGATCGAAGGCCAAATGCCCCGTGCCGTCAAAGGTGAGCCCGAGATCGGCCAAGCTGGTGACGGAACCGCTCCCGCCGCGTAAAACTGGTGAGGTCGCGCAGCGTCTGCCCCAAAGAGAAAACGATGCTTTGTCCGCTGAGCGGTCCGCCGGCCGTACCGCGATTGGTGGCTAATTCGTCAACCGTGGCATTGTAAGCTGTCACGAAAGAAGAGATCGCGGTAGTGGCGGCAGAGGAATCCTCCGCCACGGTGATCGTGGTTTGGCCCGGTGTTGAGCAAGTTGACCGTCAGTCCCGGCGCCAGCGTAACCGTGCTGCTATTCGACGAGATCGGCGTCGCGGGCTGTCCATTCACTTGGTACTGGGCTTGCGTACCGGTAGATAAGAGTGGTGAGAAGATCCTGCGTGCCGTCATTGAGCTGGATCGGAATATTCCCGAGCGCCGTGCTCTGCAGCGAAAGAGTGTAGGACGGCGCGGACGGCGATCCCAAATTGATAACCGTTGCACTCACTCCCGCGCCCGACGTATTGATGGCCTGCGCCAGCGCATTCAAGGAATTCGTCGTGGGAGTGACGGTAAAGTTGGAACCGTTGACCGTGAGCGTGTAAGTGCTGGAGGTGCTGATGGATGTCGTCGAGGGATCGGCCACCGTCGGCAAGCCGGTATTGCTGACACTGGTCGTCGGCGAACCGGCGTTGATCACGTTGAGCGCATAGGTGCCGGGGGTCACAGCCGCACTCGAATTCAGGTTTGCGGTGGCGATCGTGTTATCGGAAACAGATGCGGAAAGACCGCCGCCGTTGACTCCGGTGGTGAGGCTCTTGATCGCGTTCTGCAGCATGACGAAACCATTTTGGAGATAACCGATTTCCGTCGACTGGCCCTGCAGCGCGGTAACGTTGGCGTTCAACTGATTGAGCGGGATGGAGGCAATATCCACGGCGTGGGTGATCGTTTGTTGCAGATCAGCCGCGTAAGTGCTGCTGCCGTTGAAAGTTGCCGGGGTGGTACCCATGAAAATCTCCTTCGCCCTATCTGCCTAGCTGCGTGCTGCCGCTAAAACGAAACTGGGCCGTTCTTGGTAAAGAATCGGCCCAGCTTGAATGAAACGTTAGCCCACTTGGTTTATTGGAGCAGTTTCAGGAGAGCCTGCGGAGCCGCATTGGCCTGCGCCAGGGCGGCAACTGAGGATTGCTCCAGCACTTGCGACTTGGTCAGGTTGGCTGCTTCGGCCGCAACGTCCGCATCGCGAATGCGCGATTCGGCGGCCGAATCGTTGGTGATCTGCGACTGGGCCAGGCTGATGGAGTAGTTCAGATCGTTTTCGCCCGTACCCACACGGCCCTGCGTCAGGCCAAGGGTCGTCACCGCGGTCCGAGATGTCCGCGATCGCGGTCAGAGCATGCGCCACGCGTGTCGATCGTATCCAGGCCGATGCCGAGACCGCCGGAATTGACAACGTTTCCGCTGCCGCTCAGATCGATCGAGACCTGGGCATTGGCCTGCGTGCTGCCGCCGCCAATATAGACGGTGAGGCTGGCGTTGTACTGGGCGCTGGTGCCGGTGCCGGTGCCGAGGCCGATGTTGGCGGCCTGGCGGTCAATTTCACCCAGCAGCGTCGTGAATTCCTGGTTCAGAGTGTTGCGATTGCCGGCGAAAGTCCCGGAAGCAGACTGGGTCGCCAAGCTCTTCAACTGATCCAGAATGTTCGAAATATTGTTCAAGCCGCCATCGATGGTCTGCAGAATGCTGACGCCGTCGTTGGCGTTGCGGACGCCCTGGGTCAGCTCGCTGATCGTGCTGCGGAGGCTGTTGGCTACGGCGAGACCAGCTGCATCGTCGCCGGAAGAATTGATACGGAAGCCGGAAGTCAGCCGGGTGATGGTCTGAGACTGAAAGTTGCTGTTCACCTGAAGGTTGGTTTCGGCCGTTAACGCGGTTACGTTAGTTTGAAACGAAAGTGACATGTTCTCTATCCTTTTGTTCTAAAATTTCCGGCGTCTAGCCGAACCCGACTGTTTTCTCAGCGGTGATACTCATGTCGCAGACGCCCAGCGAGAATTCTAGTTTTTTCTGCAATTTTTTTTGACCGGTACCGTACGGCGCGCAGTACTGGCCATCCATTCCATCTTAATTACTAGAAGAGGGGCCGGCTTTCTCGATATGCCCGGTGGGAATAATAAATGACCTCCACAAGACCATTAACCGCCTCCGAGCGATATGCCAGATTCATCCTCAACGCCTGGAACAAACGCGAATTCACTGAATTGCAGGCGGCCCTCACGCAATCGCCTTTCACGCGGCCAGGAAATCTGCCGGCCGTGGAGCGTGAACGGATGGATCTGATTCAGGACCTCGGCCGCGACCTTCTTATATGGGACAGTTCCGGACAGGTTGAGAACGGGACGAACCAGAACGCGGCGCTGGCGTTGGTGCGCCACCTCGCCAGGTGCGAATAGACGGCGCCGTAAGGCCTGCCCTAGGTTACGCACGTCTCTCCCACCTGAAACGCACGCTTCCGCCCGGCGCCTAAGATGTGTCCGATGAGGGAGGGATCGCCATTCACAACGGCTCGAACCGGCGCATTCAAAGCGTGATCGAGCTTGACCACCTGCCCCTGCTGGAGCGCCAGGAAATCCCCGAACGAGAGCCGCGGGCCTTCGAGACGAACTTCCAGTTCGACTTCGGCGTCTTCCAGGAGGCGCGCATTCCGCTCAATGTCAACCTGGGATGCGACATCCTCCGCAAGTTCTTGCGGGACGTGAGCGGTCGTCGCTGCAGCGAAGAAAGAACTGTGGAACCGCAATTTCAAAATGGCCAAGCTGTTCTGCGAGTTGCAGTTCAAAGGACAACCGAAGAACGGACCTGGCGGGCTCGGGGCAAGCCATCAGGCCGGGATCGCTTCCCATCGATTCGACCACAAACTCAACTGGTTTGATGATTTGCCAGCTCTCGCCGAGGCGAGCGCAGGATCACCCGGCTGATCTCCTCCAGAAGGCTCCATTCGATTTCTGTCAATTCGCGCGGAGCCGAAGCGGGCGTGCCGGTGCCGCCCAGCAAGAGATCCAGCAGGGTCAATACCGTCGCAGACTCCAGGTACAGCATCATGGTTTCGGATCCAGGATGAAGCCGCAGCACGATCAGACAACTTGGATTCGGAACGGCCTTTCGAAAGTCCCCCGCGGTGGTCAGGCGGATTCCAGCGAGCTTGGCCTGGATTTCAGACTGCAAGAACGTTGAGAGCACATTTGAAAGCGATCGCGCGAACGCCTCATGGATGCTCTGGAGCATCCGGAAGTGGGGGGTGGAGGTCTCCTGATGGCTCAGATCGAGAGGCCGCAACGCCTGGTCGGTCCTGGGTTTGCCCGTGCCGGCTGCGCGTAAATTCATAGCTTAGCAATAAGATCGTCTGTCTAAGAGGAATCCTTTAGGCGGCTGAGTCGAGAGCCTTTAGTCCAGATAGACATAAACAATCCGGTTCTTTCTTCGATATGCAAATGTGCCGAACGCGACCTACAGAAGGAGTGCATACTCCAATGATCAGAATAACCAGGCTGAACCACACTCCGTTGATTCTGAATTCAGATTTGATTGAACACATCGAGATGACGCCGGACACGGTGATCGCGCTTACCTCGGGGCAAAAATACATGGTTCTGGAGACCACCGAGGAGATCATCGAGAGGGTCATCAGCTTTCCGCCAGTCCCTGCTTCGAAATCAGTCGGTTCCAATCCACTCTGGTTCCGGGCGCGAGTCCGGCCGCCACTATTCGGAATAGGAGAGCCGCGCGTCCAATGGCTGAGAAGAAAGCCGAAGGCCAAGTCGAATCTACGATCCACACGTCCGGACATTGCCAGTATTCTTGGGCTGGTGGTAGCGGTCGGCGGCATCATCGGCGGATTGGTGATGGAAGGCGGCAAGGTTTCCGACGTCACCCAGGTCACCGCCGCGATTGTCGTGCTGGGCGGGACGCTGGGCGCTGTCATGGTGACGTCTCCCATGGCTGCCTTGATCGGCGCGGCGAAGAGCCTGAAGAAAGTGTTTTTCGAGGAAACGATTCATCCGGAGGCCGCGGTCGAAGAAATCATCGGCTATGCCACCAAAGCGCGCAAGAGCAGCATCATCTCGCTGGAAGAGGATCTCGACAAGATTGCAGATCCCTTCCTCCGCAAAGCACTTTCCCTGGCAGTGGACGGAACCGATCTGCAGGAACTCCGGACCATGATGGAACTGGAACTCACGCAGGCCGAGAAGCATGCCGAAGCCGACGCGAAGGTGTTCGAGGCCGCCGGCGGGTATTCCCCCACCATCGGCATCATCGGCGCGGTAATGGGCTTGATCCAGGTGATGAAACACCTGGAGAATATCGAGGAAGTCGGGCGCGGAATCGCGGTCGCGTTTGTGGCCACGGTTTACGGCGTGGCGGTGGCCAATCTGTTTTTCCTGCCCGCCGCCAGCAAGATCAAAGCCAGAATCCACAACGACGTTTCGGCCAAGGAACTCATGCTGGAAGGCGTGATCAGCATTCGTCGAAGGAATGAATCCGAAGTTGATTCGCGTGAAGCTGGAAGCGTTCCTTCACGAAAAGGGCGGCGCGAAGAAGGCCAAGGCGGGCGCCGCGGCGGCCGAGGCAGGCCAAGCCGTCCCGGCCGGTTAACGCATATGGCCAGGCGGAAAAAAGAGGCGGCTCACGAAAATCATGAACGATGGCTGGTATCCTACGCCGACTTCATCACGCTCCTGTTTGCGTTCTTCGTGGTCATGTTCGCTTCCTCGCAGACGGACAAGTCCCGCGCCAAGCAAATTTCCGAAGCTGTGGAAAAGGCACTGGCGGATGGAAAAACGTTGGGCGTTCCGCCGGCGGTGGCCAAGATTCTGGGTGGAACCGTCGACGACAGAGGCCAAGGCAACGCCCAGATGAGAGGGCCGGGCGGCGCGCAGAAAGCGGCGAAGGAAGCCCCGCCGGAAAATCTGATCGAGCTGACGCCTTCGATGAAGAAGTTGACCAGCGAGCTGGAGCAGGAAATCAAGGCCGGCAAAGTGGAGGTCAATCTGGAGCCGCGCGGGCTGGTGGTCAGCCTGAAACAGACGGCGTTCTTCCCCTCGGGCACCGACGCCATCGATCCGTCCACCTACCCGATTCTCGAAAAAGTCGCAGACGCTTTGAATGCCGTGTCGAACCCCCTGCGAATCGAAGGCCACACGGATTCTGTTCCGATCCACACCGCGCGTTTTCGCAGCAACTGGGAGCTATCGGCCGCCCGCAGTATTTCGATGATGGAAGTGATGGCGGCCCGCTTCCAAGTGGACCGCCAGAGAGTGGCGATCGTGGGCTTCGCCGACACCGCGCCGCAAACCTCCAACGACACCGCGGAAGGCCGCGCGCGAAACCGCCGCGTGGATATCGTGATTCAGAATAACTATATGGCGGCGCCGGTCGCGCAGAAGACGGCGGCGCGGCCTGCTTCAGTTCCCGGACAAGTAGCTAAATAGACTGGTTCTGGGCATCGCGGACTCCGCCTGAATGGCTGCCTGGTAGCTGGCCTGCTGCTGTGCCAACGCGACGCTCGCCGCGGCGATATCGGTGTCCTTTACGCTGGCTGAGCGCAGTCTGATCCTGGAGCTGGAATTTTTGAGCCACGTCCAGGGCGTTGGAGATCTGATTCTGCACGCCGCCATAGAAGGCCAGCTGCTGCGACAGATAATCCTGCGCCGTCTTGATGGAAGCGATCGCGGCGTTGATTCCCGGCTGATCGTTATTCGCCAGAGCGACGCGCAGGCTATTGACCGCGGCGAAGATGTTGTCGCTGGCCAGGCTGTCGTCGGGGTTGCGATGGTCGAAGATATCTTGCGCGGTCTTCGAAACCGCAAAAGTAATTCCCGAGGCGTCCTGGATCAGCCGCGTGGACTGCGTGGTAACCAGGCGATCCACGCCGTTCGGATTGCTGAAATCCACCTGGTAGGAAGGCGACGACGGCTGATCGCCGCCGAAGACATAAGCTCCGTTGAACTGGGTCTGGCTGGTGGCGACCAGCGTGGATAAGATCTGCCCGACCTGCTGCGAAAAAGTGGCTGCGGCTCGCCGCCGACACCGTGCTTCCGGCGCCTTGCGCCGCGAGACTCGACACCTGATCCAGCAATGTGCGTCGCGGTCTCCAGCGCCGACTCCGCGCTGTTCACTTCGCCCGAAACCAGGTTCAGATTGCTGGTGACTTGGTTCACGCGTCCGAGGTCGGATTCCAGTTGCAGAACGTCGCCCACCGAATTCGGCGCGTCGGAAGCCTGGCTGATCTTGGTGCCGGAAGAAATCTGCTGCTGCGTCGTGGCCATCTGCTGCTGCAGCAATTGTAAATTCGTCAGGAATTGCTGACTGACGGCGCCTGAATTTTGAATCATGAATGGCCTCTTTCTTCCGTTACACCATATTGAGCAGCGCGTCGGACAGCGTATTGATGACGCTGACCATTTTGCCCGCTGCCTGATAGCCTTGCTGCAACTGCAATACCTGCGCTGCTTCGGCGTCGAGCGAAATTCCCGACACCTGCGTTTGCAGCGAGCGCGATTGCGCCAGTAACTGCGCGTGCAGATTGCTTCCGGTTTGTGCGTCCGAGGCGCTTTGGCCCGCTTGGGTTGCCATGCTGCTCAAGAACTGGAGAATGGTTTGGCCGGAGATTTGGTCGGCCGGGTTGGTCGAGGTGCCGAGTCCCGCCAATTGCAGCGCGGCTCCGTTCGAGACCACCGGAGGTCCCGGATTCACCGGAGCAAGAGTACCGGCCGTGATATTCGGATCGAGCGCCAGCGTCTGCGCGATGCCGGCGGGGCTGGTCGCGTTGTAAGTGAATAGCGGACTTCCCGCCGCGTCCGCCCGCTGGTTTGCGCCGAGGTCAGGATCGAATTCACGCGATCCGCGACTTGCTGGGCCAGTTGATTGAGAGCGCCCTGCTGCTGTCCATCCCCTTGCAGCGACGGCAGCACGGTATTGCGGACGTTCAAGAGACCGCCCAAACTCCCCTGCGAAATGTGAGAGGTGATGTCCTGGCCGTTCGCATCCAGAATGCGCGCGTCCGGCGTGGCGTTCGGAATGGTCGGGCTGCCGGTGGGCGCAAAGCTGGCCTGGATCGTATACTGCTGATCGCCGATGACCAGCGGCGTTTGTCCGCCGAGCAGCACCGTCGCGGTCCCGTTGGGCGCATACGATACCGTCACATCCGCGATCTGCGAAAGCGACTCGAGCGACGCGTGCAGATTGGCGTCCAGGCCGGCGTCCGGAGTCGTGTTGTTCTGAATCGCAATATTCGCTTGTTGAATCGCCGCCGTGAGGCGTATTGATCTGGTTCACGTTGGAGCTGATCTGCTGATTCACGTCGTTGGTGATCTGCGAAAGGCTGGCGGCCGCCGATTGAAAGCTCTGCGCCACCGCTTGCGCCTGACTCAGAACGGCCTGCGCGCGTGGTGGTGTTGGGCGTCGCGCTCCACGCCGAAAAGCTCTGAAACAAGCTATTGAGCGAGCCGGTCAATCCACTTTGTCCCGAAACGTCAAACAAAGATTGAATGGATGCCAGCGGGTTGGATTCCCCCGTGAAGTAGCCTTGCGCCGAGAGCTGTGTCCGCACCGCCTGGTTGAGGTACTCGTTTTGGGTGCTCTGCGTGCCCGCCGAATTGGACACCGCCCGCGAGTCCTGCCGAAAGGTTGAAGGGCTGCGATTCGAGCTGGGCAACTTGCCGCGCGTATCCGGGAGTGTTCGCGTTGCTCACATTGTTCTGGGAGACCGCGAGCGCGCTTTCGATCGCTGCGCAGGGCCTCTACGCTGCTATTTAAGGAACTGAAAAGTCCACCCATGGCGTAGTCCTCCTAACCCTCGAACGTGCCTCTGGCCTCGGTAGGCATCAGCACGGGCAGGCCGTGTTCCGAATAGCCCGTCCCCAAACGCACTTGAAGCAAGCCCATGCAGTAATTCGACCCATGCTCGAACTGGGCTTGCAGCGTGCCGGCCGTTCGCCGGATTTCCTGAAGCGCCTGGCGGAGGGCGGAATCGCCCGGCGGGAGGCCGCCTTCCTTCATGGATTCATGTATTCCTTCGAGTAAGGCCGCCGCTTGCCCGAGTTCGGTTTCCCACTGGGCCAGCATATCGGTCCCGGGAACGAGTCACGGCTTGCTGAACCTCGCGAAGAATTGTGTGCACGTGCTGGCAAGTTTCCAGCGCCGATTCCTGTTGGGGAGCATGGGATCGACCTAGTCCCCGAACTGGGACGCGGTGACGATCGATTCGCTCAAGGCAGCGCTATCCACCTGATACTGACCGGATTGAACCAGCCCGCGCAAGTACTGGACGATGCTCGCGCGCTCGTCCAGACCTGCGCTCCGTGCGGTCGCGACCAGCCCGTCCTGACGTCCCAGCTCGACACCGTCCCCCGCCGCCGTGAGAGACAGCTTTCGGCGACGAGGAACTGCTATCGGGCTTTGAAGGCTCTTGGACTCGGTCGCTTTGTGACATTGAGATATTCAAGAGATTACTCTCTATCTTCATTGCGCTGCTCCTTATATATCGCAACAACCTTTCGTTTGTAGAGCGATTTCGCAACAAACGTTCTAAGGTGGTTGAACTGCCGGGGCTCGCCGTACGGATGGGTTGTGGATGCATCGATTTAGGCTGCTTTTTCAGGCAGTTCCCCTCTAAGGTCGGAGTGTTTCGAGCCGCCGCCATCCGTAAAATGCGAACCGCATAGTTGCCGTCTACCGCCACCACTTCGCCGTAGGCGATCACGCAGTTGTTGACCCGAACCTCGACCTCTTCGTCCAGCATCTGATCCAGTTCGACGACGGATCCATTGGTTAGTTTGAGGAGATCCTTCAGCCGCATCGTAGTGCGCCCCAAAACGATGGTCACCGGCATTTCTACGTGCATCAGGATATCGGCCGAATTTCTGGCCGCCGCCACGCGGAGCGCCAAATCGCTGCTCTTCTGATCGCTTCCGCATCGATCGTCGCAGATCCTCCCAGAGCGGCCTCCAAGTCGGGGCTTATGCTGAAGTGAATTGACATAGCGGCGTCCGCGCGCGACTCGATCGCGAAGGATACGGAAGTCCATTCGCGGGGCGGCTCCTCCGCAGCGTTCTGCCTCCCCGCAAGTGACTTCCGAGCCAAACCTGCTTCGAGCCGCTTCCTGAATGACGATCAGCGCGAAGGATTCGGCCAGCGCCGGCAACCTCTGCGTCCAGGCCGCATATTTCCTTCCATGTCGCCCAAGAAGCACCCGCCAGCACGCGGCACGCTGCATCGATGCTCAGGCTCCAGGACCACCAGATCAGATCGGACGGACGTTCGGCCTGCGCGCCGCTATCGTCGCTCCAGGAAACGGGGGCGTCTCCGCTATGTCCCGGCAACAACGCGATTGTATTTCGGACGCCAGAACATCGAATAGGCTCTGTACGGATGGATTGATTTGGTTCACGTTAGTAGACTCCTCGCAGTGTGGGCCAGCGTCGCTCGATATAATTGCGCAGGCGAATGATGGCCTGGGCTTTGATCTGCGAGATGCGCGTAATGTGCACATCCAGGATGGGAGCGATCTCCCGAATGTTTTGGCCCTGCCGGTAATACAGGTCCAGGACGATGCGCTCGGGACCAGGCAACTTCTCCAAGCCTTCCTGAATCAGTTTCTGAAGCTCCGAGCGTTCCAGTATGCGGGCGGGGGAGTTGTCTTCACAGTCGGCGACATAACTGATGAGACTTCGCGAATCGTCTTCGTTAACCGGTGCATCCAGACTTCCAATGCTGATCCCGCGTAACTCGACCAACCACTCCTGATACTCGCGATGAGCGATTCCCAGTTCCGTGGCGATCTCCTCTTCAGACGGAGCCCGCTGCAAGCGCTGCTCCAGCGTGCCCATTGCCGTCTGGACCAGCTTCAATCGCTTGCGTTTATGGGGAGCGATGCCATCCATGCCGCGCACGCTGTCGAGGATGGCGCCGCGAATCTTATATTCGGCGTAGGTCTTCAGCTTGACGTTAAACGAGGGGTCGAAATTATCGATCGCATTGATCAATCCGATGATCCCGATCGAAATCAGATCCTCAAGATTGGTATTTCCCGACAGCTTTTCATGAATCCTGCGTGGCAATCCAATTCACCTGCGGCAGATGATCCAGGATGAGCTGCTCACGGGACGCAGCCACGTTCTCGGGCTGCTCGGAATAGGAGAGTGCGCTAACAGTGGCCATTTCGAGTCCTTACGCGACGCGCTGCGCGCGTGCCTTTTCGCGCTCCATCGCCATGCTCAGCAGATCCTCGGAGGACACCGGGCGAATGTCCTGCGGGATGCCAGGACCGTACGCCGACGAATGAGAGTTTCAACCCCGCCCGCGCGGCCTCCGAGAAGATCGAGCCGAACGAGTGCGTCTCATCCATCTTCGTCACCAGCAGCTTCGTGGGCCGAAAGCGTGCGTATTTTTCGATGCAGAGCCGCAGATCGCGAGCTTTCATATAACCTGGCACCACCAGGTGAACATCCAGTTGCGGGCATTCCGCGAGGGCGGCGGCAGCCGCGTCCGCTGCGTTCGCATCGGCGCCGGTATAGCCGGGAGTATCCACGAATATCGTTTCTTTCTGGCGAGCTTCGGCGATCAGCCCCGGCAGCAAGTAGGCCGCGGGCACTTCCTGGAATGCCATCTTGTAAGTGGTTGCCACGGACTGAAGTTGCAGATGCGCCGTGGCCCGGGACATATCCAGCGACAACAGTCTCACCGGGACGCGCATCCGAAGATCGGACTCTCGCACACGGCCAGTTTCGCCAAGCTGGTGGTCTTTCCGGCGCCGCGCGGCCCGACCAGAAGCACCACCGGACCACCTTGTCTCCATGCCGATCGCGCTGGAGCCAGCGCCGAGATGCGGCGCTAGAGCTGACGCGATTTTCCAGCTCCGCGCGAACAAATGCTTCCAAGCGTCCCGCATCGCAGCGCAGCGCCTTCCATCGGTTAGCGGTGTTCGCTGTGCCGGGCCCTGCGACGCGAAAAATGCGTCGGTGGCCATGGAAGCTTCCAGGCGATCGACGATGTCCTTGCTTAACGCCGGTTCGACATCGGCCGACATCAGACTGAGCATAAACATCCGCGAGTTCCGGCACGGTGCGTCCGATCGTAAGCTGCGCTCGCGACGAGCGGACGATCAGGCTCCGAATCTCGTCGATTTGATCGTGCAGACGCCCCAGCTCGGCTGCGAAATGCTCGGGCGCCCGGTTCTCCACGTCCTGCGCGGCTACCGCTGGAGGCGCGGCGGCTACCGGAGGAACGATGCTCGGGACCGCTGGAGATTCCCCAGCCACTCCGAAAATTACCTCGTAGCCACCGCCCTCGAACTGATCCGCCGGCGCCTTGCGCGTATTGAGGAGCATGGCCTCATGGCCTAACTCTTCTCGGGCCTGAGCCATCGCCTGGTCTACGGATTTTGCGAAATAAGATTTGATTCGCATCTGGTCGCGGTTCGTCATCCAATCACCCCGCGCGAACGTACCTTCACATCTGTCGGGAGTTCATTATGCGAAAGCACCGTCAAGCTCGGCATCGACGACTCCACGATTTGACGCAGGAAATAGCGGGAACCGGAGCTGGTAATGACTACGGCCGATTCCGCCTTCGCGATTTGGCGCCTCAGCCGGCCCAGAATGTCCCGAATCCCTTCGGGAGCCATGGTCAGCACGCTGTTCATTTCTCCGTGCTCTACCGACGATTCGATCGCGCGCTCCAGCGAAGGATCCATGAGATAGGCCGGAACCTCTCCCTGTGCATTCACGATCTGCTTGACGATGGCTCGCCGCACGGCTTGGCGCACGTATTCGGTCAGGAGGACCGGGTTCTTGCTGCTGTGCGCGGCTTCTCCCAGGGCCTCCAGGATTCCGACACCGTCGCGAATTGGTACACGTTCCCGGAGCATGTTTTGGATCACTCGTTGGATCGTAGCTAGTGGAAGCAATTTTGGCACCAAATCCTCGATGACCTTGGGATTCTCCTGCGCGACGCGGTCGCAGAAGACCTTGGCATCCTGCCGCGTGAACAATTCGTGGGCATGCCGCCGGACCACTTCCGTCAGGTGTGTTCCAATCACGCTGATCGCATCCACCACTGTGTAACCGCTGCTGCGGGCGCGATCCACTTGATCCGGGCGAATCCAAATCGCCGGCAGTCCGAATGCCGGATCGACGGTCGGTTTGCCCTGCAGCGAAGGATCGGGATTTCCGCTGGGAATGGCCAATTCATGGCCTTGCAGCAGCTCAAAGCGGGCGATTTCGATGCCGCGCATCTGGATCACATATTCGCGCGATCGCAGCGCCACGTTGTCCTTTACTTTTACCGGAGGCATCAGGTAGCCGAGCTGCGTCGCGAGTTGCCGCCGTATTCCGGCAACGCGCGTCAGCAAGGGCGAGTCGGCGCCGCGCTCCACCAGGTTGACCAGACCCAAGCCGACTTCCACGGACAGGGGCTCCACCTTCAACAGGCCGTCCAGATCTTCTTTGGCTTTGGCCGGCGCCACTGTCGAATTCACGGCGATAGCGGCAGATTTTTGACGCATTCTCCAGGAAACGGTACCCAAACCGCCGCCCATCAGCAGAAACGGAATGGTCGGCAAACCCGGCAGCAGAGCCAGAGTGACCAAGAACCCCACTTGCCAGCAGCAGAGGCTGCGCGCTTCCCAGCACTTGTTTCTGGAACTGATTGCCCAGGCTGTCTTCCGAGCCGGTCCGGGTGACGATCAGGCCGCCTGAAATCGAGATCATCAGGGCGGGAATGACGGTTACCAGGCCGTCGCCGATGGTCAGGACCGTGTAGGTTTCGAGCGCATGCCGAAGTTCCATGCCGTGCTGCAGGACTCCGATCAGGAACCCGGCAATGATATTGATTCCGGTAATCAGGATGCTGGCCACGGCGTCGCGCTGCGTGAATCGCGATGCGCCGTCCATGGCGCCGAAGAATTCCGCCTCGGCGGAGAGGTGCTTTCGCCGGGCGCGCGCTTCCGTTTCGTCGATCAGCCCGGAATTGAGATCGGCGTCGATCGACATCTGTTTGCCCGGCAAGGCATCCAACGTGAAGCGCGCCGTCACTTCAGAAATGCGAACCGCGCCATGGTTGATGACGACGTATTGAATCGCGATCAGAACCAGGAAGATCACCGCGCCGATAATGTAGTTGCCGCCGACCACGAAGCTGCCGAACGCCTCGATCACGTGTCCGGCCGCAGAAGTTCCGGTATTTCCGTTCAACAAAATGAGTCGCGATGACGATATATTCAGTGCCAGCCGGAACAGAGTGAGCAGCAAAAGGGTGGTGGGGAATACGCTGAAATCGACCGGACGGCGAATGTAGACCGCCACCATCATGACGATCACGGACAACATGATGTCGCTGACAATCAGGAAATCGAGCAGCGCGCCCGGCATGGGCATGATGAGCGCGAGAACGATCGCAACCACTGCGATCGGCACACCCATCTCGCCGATGCCCGCGAAGCGTGCCCAGGGATTGGCGATGGTCTTGCCCGATTGTACTGCGGCCTCAGCCATAAATACTCAGATTCCTCTTAACTCGCGAGTGCTGCCAGAGCCTTGGTCTTATACAACAGAGTGGTGCGCTTCATGCCCAGAATGTTCGCCGCTTTCGCCTTGTTGCCTCCGCAGGAGCGCAGCGCTTCCTGCAGCAGCAGCTTTTCCACGTTTGCAGTGACTTCCTCGAAGTTGACGCCGCTCGACGGAACCCGAATTTCCGGTTCCGCCGTCTGCGACGTCGCGGGGCGGGGGAAGCTGAAAGTCCCCCAGGTAAAGCCGATCGCGGTTTCCAGCCAGCGTCACCGCCATTTCGATGGCATGTTCCAGCTGGCGGACATTGCCCGGCCAGTGGTAGCTGGTCAGGCGATCGAGAGCGCTAGGAGACAGGACTTTGGGCTCGATCCCTTCCCGCAGACAAACCTTGTCAATGAAGTGATCCACCAGCAGGGGAATGTCGCTGATACGATCGCGCAGCGGCGGAACGTGGACCGGCACCACGTTCAAGCGGTACAGCAGATCCTCGCGAAATGTCTTTTCCTCAACCGCCGCATGCAGATCCACGTTCGAAGCGGCGATCACGCGCGTATCGATCGGAAGCGATTCCGAGCTGCCGATTCTCTGAATCTGCCGCTCCTGCAGAACACGCAGCAGCTTGGACTGCGCTTCGAGCGGCAACTCGCCGATTTCGTCCAGGAAGATCGTCCCGCGATGAGCCTGTTCAAAGTGGCCCGAGCGCGGATTCGTCGCTCCCGTAAAAGCGCCCTTCGCGTGCCCGAACAATTCCGCTTCCACCAGGTTTTCCGGAATCGCCGCGCAATTCACCGCAACCATCTCGGATTCCGCGCGCCGGCTGGCCTATGGATGGCGCGCGCGACCATCTCCTTACCGGTTCCGGTCTCGCCCGTAATCAGAACAGTGGCTTGCCGCGGACCGATCAAGCGGATCAGCGCATGCAGATCCCGCATCGGCTGGCTATCGCCAATCAGAAGATTCGCCCAAGGCTCGCGTCGCGCGCCTGCCCGGGGAGCTCCCGCACACAACGGCGCCCAATTCCTCCGGAGTCTGGACCCCGGTCAGGTGTTGGAACATCGCCGGCGGCCGCACCAGGGACTCGTCGAGCACCGATTCCTTGTCGTAGATAACCACCGGCAGCGGCACCGCTGTCCGGTGAGCTTGCGCTAGCGCCGCACGGATTACCGAGGCCGCGGCCGGCAATTCAATCAGCACCGCCCGGAAGCGGTCTTCGATCCGGTTCCAGTTGGTGTTTTGGCCATCCGCGACCACCACCTTCAACTGCGTAACCCGTTCAAATGCTTGCACCACATCCACTTGCGGATTCGAGGTCAGCCACAAAACTGTCGACACTTTTAATTCTCCCGTCAATACCGTCTGCACGTTAGTACTGCGCGATAGACCTTACATCGGCCTAGGTGGAGAAAACCTTAGGCCTTAGCAGTTAGCACTAATAAGCTCTATGTTTCGCGAATTCTTGCGATATGTACCCGTGATGGATGACCAGTTCGCACAGCAAGCTCATCGGGACTACGTGGAAAACCAAGTCTTCTCCGCGCACCCCGTGGAACGCGTTCACATGCTGTATGACGTGGCGATCGACAGCGTGAATACGGCCATCGCCCGTCTTCAAAGACGGCGACATCTTTGCGCGCGGCCGCGCTGTCACCAAGGCGCATGAGGCGGTCGACGAACTCATCCTGGCGCTGGATCATTCGGTGGGCGCGAGTTTCACCCACACCCTGGCCGAACTCTACGGCTATGTCCAGCGGCAATTAGTGAAGGGCCATTCCCAGAAATCGGAGGAAGCGTTTCACAAGGCCCTGTCGGTTCTCACAACTCTTGCCGATGCCTGGAAGGAAGTAGTGATACGCACCTGCGGAAGCGGCTTTTCAGCGACTCACAGGCAGAATCCGCAGGCAGCTCCGCAGAGGCACCCGTCGCCGAGACGGCAGTCGAGGTCTCCGAACCCAGCTGCCTACGACGGGGCTCCCCAAATACCGTCTACTTTCGCGGGATTGGAGCGGCTAGCCGCATTGCGCCGCAGTCGCCGAAGCCTGGTCCAGGCTGGTCGAGATCATCCGCGCCAAGCCCAGCCCGCCGTGCGAAGTGAGCGCGCGGGCGAAATACTCGTCGGCCATCTGCATCGCGGAGCCGGCCGTCTGGTCTTCTTCTCCAGCGCCCAGCCACCCGCCGTCCTCGGAGTGCGCCGATTTGAGAATCTGGCTGACCAACAGCGATTCAAACTGTACCGCCGCGTCCTTGGTCTTTTGCGGACTGTCCGTCTTCTGCGACGGAGCGTTGATTCCCGTCGTCAATCCGGGAGTCGACAATATTCCGGGGATAAGAGAGTCTGCCATAGAAGTCTAAAGGACGTCGATGTCCGCTTCGAGCGCTCCCGCGGCGCGCAAGCTTTGCAGAATCGCGATCACATCGCGCGGCGTGGATCCAATCGAGCCCAGCGCGCGCACCAGTTCTTCGACAGTCGCGCCCTGCTTCAGCACCAGGCTGCGCGACTTCTCTTCCTTCGCGCCGACCGAGACCTGCGGCACCACCGCGGTCTGCCCCTGCGAAAGAGGCGCCGGCTGAGAGACGGTATTCACGGTCTGAATCTCCACCGTCAGATTGCCGTGCATAATCGCCACTGGCGAGACGCGAACTTCCTTGCCCATGACGATGGTGCCCGTGCGTTCATTGATGACCACCCGAGCAGGCCGGTCAGCCTGCACTGTCAGCGCTTCGACCTCGGCGATGAATTCGACCGATCGGGTGGCATAATCCGGCGGAATCGTTACCGCCACCAACGCCGAATTCTCCGGCTTGGCGAGCGGCGGTTTTCCGTCCGCAAACTTGTCGTTGATCACGGTGCTGATGCGGATCGCCGTAGTGAAATCCGGCTGCATGAGCTGCAGCTTCACGTGGCCGTTGGGAGAGACCGAGGGCGCACGCGCTCAATGGTGGCGCCACCCGGGACGCGGCCCACGGTGGGATGATTCACCGTCTGGCCGTTTCCCGTCTTCCCGGTGACGAAACCTCCGGTGACCACCGAGCCTTGCGAGATCGCATAGACCTGTCCGTCGACACCCTTCAGACTGGTGAGCAACAGCAGGCCGCCCTGCAGATTAGTCGCGTCGCCGATGGAGGCGGCGGTGACGTCGATGTGCATTCCCGGCTGCGCGAACGGCGGAAGTGTAGCGGTCACCATCACGGCCGCGGTATTCGCGACCCGGATGGCGTGGGGTCGACAGCGACGCCCATCTGCTGCAAAAGATTCGCCAGGCTCTGCGCCGGAAACAGCGTCTGCTGATGGTCGCCGGTGCCGTTGAGTCCCACCACCAGCCCGTAGCCGATGAGCTGGTTGTCGCGCACGCCTTCGATCGAAACCAGTTCCTTGAGCCGCGTGCCGTTGGTTTGCGGCTCCAGAGCCAGCATCAGAAGAGGAAGAACAAGTGAAAGCATTCAGCGAATCTCCTAGAAGGGCAAAATCCCCAGCAACAAGCGGTAAAGGAATGTTGGGCCGGTGCACCGCGTCCGCCACCACACCCTTGCCGTTCACCTGAATTTCCATTTGCGCGAGTCTCGCGGATGGAACCGAGTTGGTGGTATCCAAATCGATCGGGCGAATCACGCCGCGCACCGTGATGGTCTGGTTTTCCGAATTGATCCCGACATTCTTCGTGCCCTCCACCACCAGATTGCCGTTGCGGAGAACATGCGTCACGCGCGCCGAAACCGTGGTTGTCAGGGTGGTGGTCCGGCTGGTTGTGCCTTGTCCATCTAAAGTCGTTTGGCCGCCCAGATTCGCAAGGTTCGCCCAGGGCCCGGTAGCTTTTGTGAGCCCGGCCAGCGCCGTGATGCTGCTTTGGGCGCTCGACTTGCGCGAAGTCTGCGTCGCGCCCGTGCTCACCGCCGAAGCGCTCTCCTTCACCACGATGGTGACGATGTCATCGACGCGCCGCGAGCGTTGATCCGCCGCCAGATCCGAGAACCGCGCCGCAGGAGTCCACAGTGACCCGGTGCAGCCACGGTCTGGCCGTTGGCGGTTTCCGGCTGCGAAGCCTGCTCAATGTACTTGTCGAGCGCGGACGGCGGCTTCGGCTGGTCTTTCTTGTTATTCTTGGGCGCCGCAGCATGGCGGCAGCCGCGCACAACAGAATCGCGGCGATGGCAAACTTCTTCATTGCACCGAATCCCCCACGATGACCTGATCTTTTCCGGCAACCCGCGCGCGAAAATCTTTACCGCTCGAAAGATTGCGCACCAGGATCGTCGATCCCTTGAACCCGTCCGACTGCGCCTTCGCCTTCACCACCAGATGAGCGGCGCCGGCGAAGACCTCGACGTCCACCAGTTCGCCTTTGGCAACGTCGGGCAGGGAAGCAAGCTGGGTCTTGCGAATCGGCAGGTAGGCGCGCAGAAAACTCTTGGGGACATACCCGATCACTTCATCAAGATTGCGCGCCGTGGTTTCATCCAGCAGGGAATCTTCACAGCTTTCCAGACGAACCTGGTTCTTCTGAATGGGCTTCCCGCTGGGGATATTCGCAGTCGCCACAACCCGCGTCATGTTCGGCGATGATGCGAACCCGCGCCCACACCGGGAAATCGCCGTCCGCATGGCGCACGTACCCGCGCCACAGGATCTCCGGCTGGCTCCCGGAGGGCGCTGCATTCCCGTGCGCGGGAAAATCAGCTTGCCGAACGGCGCCGGGTGCTGGCTCGAAGAAGAAATCTCAATTCTGGCGGCGGCGATGCCGGGAACATCCGCTAAAGTCTTGCGCATGGCCGTCCGGATATCGTCGGGCTGGGGAATGAACGTCTGCAGAGCAAAGCACACGTCCGGCAGATCGAGAAGTTCCACGCCCTGATTCTTGGCGATCCGTTGCAGGTCGGCGCCGCGAAAATTCGCGGCGCGCCGGTGCTGGAGACATAGCCCAGACGAAAATCGCCCGCCACCTGCGCAAAGCCAGGGACGACCGCCGCGACATCGCGAGCCAGAATCATGTCGTTCTGGATCGCATGGCACCCAGGCGGCGCCGACAACGCCAGTAAGAACGGGAACGCCATAATCATCTCGTGACGTTGTTCATCATTTGATACATTTCATCGGCGGCCTTGACGACCTTGGAATTGGCTTCGTAGGCGCGCTGGCTGACGATCAGATTGACGAATTCGTCGACCACGCTCACGTTGGATTGTTCGGTGTATCCCTGCAACAGCGTTCCCAAGACCTTCCTGGCCGCCCGGATTCCCGACAATCGGATCGCCGGACGCATTGGTCGGCTGATACAGATTTTGACCCAGGCTGTTCATGCCCGCCGGATTGATAAACGTCGCGAGCTGAATCTGCCCTGCCGTCTGCGCCGCGGTCTGACCCGGCACGGTGTAGCTGACCGTTCCGTCGGTAGCAATCGTGATCGCCTGCGCGTTTTGCGGCAGAGTGATTTGCGGCTCCAGCAAATTGCCGTTGGCATCCACCAGGCTGCCGTCGCGGTTCATCTGGAACTGGCCGGCGCGAGTGTAGGCCAGATCGCCGCTGGGCGTTCTTACCTGGAAGAACCCGTTCCCCTGAATCACCAGATCCAGCGGATTCGAGGTCTGCGTGAAATTTCCCTGCGTGAAAATGATTTCGTTGGAGGCCGCGCGCGTTCCCAGGCCGAGCTGCAGTCCGGTCGGCACGGTGGTTTGCGCGCCCGCCGCCGCGCCCGGCTGAACCATGGTCTGGTACATCAGGTCCTGAAACTGCGGACGGCGCGACTTGAAGCCGGCAGTGTTGGAGTTCGCCAAATTGTGGGCGATGTTGTCGACGTTCATCTGCTGAGCGGTCATCCCGCTGGCAGCGCTGTAGAGAGCTCTAATCATGGTTGTCTCTATCTCCTTGCACTATTTCTCGCGTCACCCGCCATACCCGAGCCACCTCGGTTAGCGCCTGTTTGTTCATGTCGGTCGTAATGGTGATGGCCTTCTGCAGCATTTCGAATTGCCGCATCAGCCCCACCAGGCGCACCGCGGACTCGGCCGGCGCCACGTTTGAATTCTCAGTCTTGCCTTGCTGCACCGTAGCTTCGGTGGCAGGAATGGGCACGGCCTTGGGATCGCTGGGCATAAAGTAGCTGTTGCCCAGCTTTTGCAGCATCGAACGATCCGGAAAATCCACAATCTGCAGTTGGCCCAGGGCTTGTCCGCTCTGCGTGACGGAGCCGTCCTCGCCCACTTCGATCGGAGCCTGCGATTGCGTTTGAATGGGCTGTCCGTTGGTATCCCGCACCGCGTAGCCATCGCTGGTGGTTAGCTGGCCACTGGGAGACAGTTGGAACGATCCGTTGCGCGTATACAGCGGACCATTCGGCCCGTTCACCGCGAAAAATCCTTTGCCGGAGAGCGCCAGATCGAGCGCATTGCCGGTCGGCGTCAAGACGCCCTGGCTGAAATCCGTCCATTGTTTCTGGATCAGCGGAAGCTTGGTGGACGCACCGTCGTCCTCATTATCGGCCGCAGTAAATAGACTGTAGAACTCGCGGTCGAGCTTGAATCCACCGGTCGTGGTGTTCGCGAGATTGTTGGCGACAAGGTCCAGCGCTTCCATGCGCGACTGCAGACCGCTAGCGGCTGTGACGGAAACTTGGTCCATAACTGTCCCTGCCAGATTGCACGCACACGGCCAAACTCCGCGAACGCGAATTTCCCTAGAATTTTCATCGCAAGCTGCGATATAGGAAATGGACCTTCCCTGCCCCAGCGTCAGATTCCCGACGAAACTCGGCGGAGCCCTGACAGGCGCCGCGCGCTAACTCGACTGAAAAACGAGTTCAGTGAAAATGGCCGCCAATCTGCATAGCAGAGGCTCAAGTGATGACAGCCTCTGCTCCGATTGGGGAACACTTCGCGGCGTTCCCGATAGCGCTTCCGTTTCCTTGGACGCGGTCGTCCGCAAAAGCGGAGTTCCGGCACGTCCCTCAAATCGAATTTCCGGAGCGTGCTCGAGCAGTATCACGCGTCGCGCGAAAGCGCTTCGAAGCGGAGACGATCGAGCGCAACCCAGCAGAAACAGAAAGATTCCGATCCAGCCACAACTCTCTGCTGTCCCCCAACCGGTAACGCCGGCGGTGGAAGCTCCCCGCCTGATTCTTCCGTTCACTACATCCATTACGTTGCGGCAGGACGCAACCTCTTCGCCGACGATACCGCCGCTCCAGACGCAACCGCTTCACCGGACGACACGGCTACTCGAACTCACGGCAGCAGCGGACCCAAATGCGGTCGCCTGCAGCAATCGCAACAACCTCTCCTACCCCTGCGATTCTCCGGAGCACGCTGGATCTGCTACAGCCTGCACCCGGGTAAGCGACTACCAAAGCGAATGCGCGCAGCCCAAGCAGCGAAATCGCAGGCTAAATTGCAAGGATTCAGTTCCATCCAAGACCGAAGCCGCCGCTGCCGGCGCCGTGCGCCGAACCGCGCCGGCCGATCCGTCGATCCCGACTTCCGGTCACCTCCTCGACCACTTTGGAACAAGCCGCAACAGTCGTGCAGAATAGTTCCACGGTCAACGAAGCTCCCGACTACTGCTTCCACTTCGACCGCCACTTCTCTTGGACCGCGCGATCGCCTATCAATACCGCTCTTCGACCGAGCGCCCGGCCGAAACGGCCGTCATCAATCGCGCCGCTCAGCCAGCAACAACAAAAGGTCTCAGATCCAACCGCGAGCCGTTACCGTTCCGATCCCGGTCACGAACGGTGGACCGCAGCCTCCGATTTCAAACGCGCCTCGGCAAGATGCAAAAGGTCGTGGCCAGCGGCTCCGCAGTTCCGCAAGATTCCTCAGCCGCATCGGGAACCGATCCCAAAACCGCAATGCCGCCGATGTCGAGCGCGCAGACGACACCACCGCCGCGCCCAACGCTGGTGCGCTCGCCTTTGCGGCACGCCTCACTCCCACGCGAAGAAACGCAGGCGCCCGCGTCCGAATCGACTCGCCCGGCCGAGCCGCTCCGCCGATTCGCAGCGCGTCACCGCAGCTCGCGACCCCGGTAACCGCGAAACAGATTGCCACGGAAGCAGATCTTCCAGCCGATGCGCACAGCGGCGAGAGCGGAAGCCAGTCAACAAAGAAAGCGAGCGACTTGTTCGCCAAGCCTGAGACGCTCCTGCCGCAAATGCACGCGGCTGTCGCGGATCAAACCGCCGCCGCGGCCAACAACCATGCATCCGCCAGTCCGCTGTCGCCGGCGGCTCAGCATGGACCAAGTCATGATCCTCCAGCGGCAGCGCCCAAGCCAACCATGACATTACAATTCGGATTCCGGACTCCGACCGACCAGGGCACAGCCGTCCGCTTCGTCGAACGCGCCGGTGAAATCCACGTGTCCGTACGCACCGGCGATGTCGAAATGGCGCAAAGCCTGCGTGGCGGACTCAACGATCTAGTGAACCGTCTCGAAGATGGCGGAATTCGCACGGAAGTGTGGCAACCCGGCACGGCTCGAATGCCTCGTCTTCTCAGAACGATTCTCATCATCCCTTCGCCGATCCCGACGGCTCGAATGGCCGCCAGTATTCATCCGGTTCGAACTCCGAACAGGAATCCAAGCAACAGAACAAACCCCGATGGGTAGAAGAACTGGAAGGTTCCATCGGCAATCCAAATTTCAAGGAGACGACACAATTACTATGGCAAGCATAGGTTCAGTAATCGGTTCCGGGGCTGACGCCTCGGCCAATCCTCCGGCCAGCACCGCGACCAGTTCCAGACGGCGCTTGGCGAACGAGTCCACGTTCCTGCAACTCCTGGTCGCGCAGATCAAGAATCAGGACCCCACGCAGCCCATGGATAGCACCGCGTTTCTCAGCCAGCTCGCGCAGTTTAGCCAGCTGGAGCAGTTGGTCGGAATCCGCCAGGACATCGAAAACCCCAGTGCTTCCACAACCGCCACCAACCCGGCCGCTTCGACGACCGGAGTCTAATTTACTTACAAGAGGAGAAAAAATACATGTCATCGTTTTCCATACCACTCTCAGGAATGCTCGCCAATGAACAGGCTCTGAGCGTCATCAGCGACAATATCGCGAACTCGAACACGCAGGGCTTTAAGTCCAACTCCGTTCTCTTTGAGGACGCCATGAACGAGGCCTCGGCATCCTTGCAAATCGGCGCCGGCGTCGGCAGCACTCTCACCACCCGCAACTTCACGCAAGGTTCGGTGCAGAATACCGGACGGCGCACTCGACGCCGCGATCCAGGGCGGCGGCTTCTTTGTCATGCAGAATTCGGCGGGCAACATCACCTATACCCGCGACGGCAGCTTCAGTCTCAACGCCGCGGGGCAATTAGTCAGCAGCGACGGCTCTACTGGTACAGGGTTGGACGGCCGTAAACGGAGTGGTTAACCCCTCCGGAGCGGTCTCGCCCATTTCCATTCCTTCGCTCTCGTCGCAAGCCCCGACGCCCACTGCCAACATGACGGTGAGCGCCAATCTCAATGCCTCGGCGGCAGTCGGAGACTCCTTCTCCGCGCCGATTCAGGTAGTGGACTCCCTAGGGCAACACGCATACCCTAACCGTCGATTTCACAAACACCGCCCCCCTGACGTGGAACGTACGACGTGACCATCCCCGGCGAAGATTTGACGGGCGGCACGGCCGGAACGCCCACCTCACTCACCACCGGCACTCTGACGTTCAGCAACGGCGGCGTTTTAACGTCACCGGCCGCCGGTGCGCCGATCAATGTAGCCACCACCACCGGTTTGGCGGACGGCGCCGCGGACCTCAACATCAATTGGAATTTGTTCGATACCGCCGGCAACCCGTTGGTCACGCAGTACGCCAGCGCTTCCACCACCACCGGCTCCACGCAGGATGGTGTCCAAGCCGCGACCGTAACCGGCGTGAGCCTGCAGAATGGCGGCTCGCTGGTGGCCACTTATTCCAATGGAACGCACCGCACCCTCGCGCAGCTTGCGGTTGCCTCTATCTCGAATCCCGACACTCTGCTCGCGGTCAACAACAATCAATACGTGGTGGGCGTCGGCACCACCACTCCCTCCGTCGGCGCGTCCGGCACCGGCACTCGCGGCAACATCGTGAGCGGTGCGCTCGAAGCGTCTAACGTCGACATGGCCACCGAATTGACCAACCTGATCGTGTACCAGCGCGGTTATCAGGCCGACTCCAAGGCGGTCACCGCGATCGACCAGATGCAGCAGACCCTGATCGCGATGCAGCTATAACACCGTCTGACGGAGACTTGAGTTTGACAACTGAAGAACAAATGTCGCGCTACGCCCAGCTCTCCTTCCCCGTCGAAGCGGAGTTGGGCCGGTGCGAAAAGTCTGTCCGGGAGATCCTCTCCCTATCTCCCGGCAGCGTGCTCACTTTGCCGCAAGCGGTGGGGTCAAAAATGAATTTGTACGTGGGAGGCGCCCCCTTCTGCTCGGGAGACATGATGCGCGTAGGCAGCGCGGTGGCCATAAGAATCACCGGTTTTGAAAGCCGGAAACGGAGTCAATAAGCAAGCGAATGGAAGTGTTCCAACAGTTCGTAGTCGTTTTAATTGTGCTCGGCCTACTGTGCGGCGCCCTGTGGGCGCTCAAGCGCAAAGGCTGGGCGCGTACCGGGCTGCGGCGCAAGCGCGATGAAGGCGCGCCGCGTCTCGAAGTGATCGATCGTTTGCCGCTCACGCAGCACCACTCCCTGCACCTGGTCCGTCTGGCGGATCGCACGCTGCTCATCGGCTTGTCGCCCAACGGCTGCAATTTGCTCGAGTCCGCGCAGATCGCCCTGCCCTCTGCGGTTAGGCAGGAAAGCTAAAATTCATGCTACGAAATCTGTTCCTCGGAATCCTGTTCGGGACGGTTGCGTTCGCCGCGCCGGCCTCGAACTCGCCGCTCGTCCGCGATGGGCGCCAAAGGCTCCGCCACCACGCTCAGCCTGCCCATGCAGATCGCGCTGTCGCTCACCTTGATGGTGCTGCTGCCCGCCGCGTTGATGTCCATCACGCCGTTTCTGCGCATCACCATCGTCTTGCATTTCCTGCGCCAGGCTCTAGGCACGCAATCGACGCCGTCGAACCAGGTGTTGATCGGACTCTCCATGTTTCTGTCTCTCCTGATCCTCCAGCCCATGGCGACCGAGATTTATCACACCGCCTGGGAACCGATGGATCAAGGGAAACTGACCGCCAGCCAGGCCTTCGACGAAGGCTCCAAACCCCTCAAAACATTTCTGGTGAAAGTTCGCCCGCGAAAAAGACATTCAACTATTCGTAGAAGTCGCGAAAACGCCCGCGCCGCGCAACGCCTCCGACCTCGGCCTGCAAGTGCTGATCCCCGCCTACATTCTGTCTGAGCTCAAGACCGGCTTTCAGATCGGCGCTCTTCTGTTCCTGCCGTTCCTGGTCATCGATCTGGTGGTCGCCTCCGTCACGCTTTCCATCGGAATGGTGCAACTGCCGCCCGTAATGCTTTCCGCGCCCTTCAAGATTCTTTTGTTCGTCCTGGTGGACGGCTGGAATCTTGTCGTGGGCTCGTTGGTCAAATCTTTTTACTAGGACTCCATCATGACGCCAGAAGCAGCAGTACAGATTATTCGCGAAGCCCTACTGGCGGCCTTTGGCTTGGCCGCGCCCCTGCTGCTGATCGGTTTCGGCGTCGGCATCGTGATGAACCTGGTGCAGGTGGCTACCTCCCTGCAGGATTCCGCCTTCAGCACCTTCCCGCGCCTGGCCGCATTCCTCGCCGGTTTTATTCTTCTGATGCCGTGGATGCTCAAGCAGCTGGTCAGCTACACCGTGGGAGTCTTCACCGCCATCGCCAAGTATGGGCACTGATCTCACGATTGATGTCGGGACCCTCTACGCTTTCCTGCTGGTGCTAGCTCGCATCTCCGGAGCATTCATCTTTGTTCCGATCCCCGGAATTCAAGCCGGCCCGCAGATCGCGCGCGCGCTCCTGTCCGTCAGCCTGACGCTCGCCCTACAACCGCGCTGGCCCGTCATCGATGCCGACGGCGTCAGTTTCCCTTTGTTGATGGGTTGGATTCTCGCCGAAGCGGGCATGGGTCTGGCCGTCGGTCTCGCCGTAGCGTTCCTCACCGAAGGTTTTCAAATGGGAGCGCAGATCATCAGCCTGCAAGCCGGCTACAGTTTCGCGAGCACCATCGATCCCACGTCCGGCGCGGACTCCACCGTGCTGATCATGATCGCCCAAACCACCGCCGGGCTGCTCTTCTTCGCCACCGGCATGGACCGCCAGATCCTGCGCGCCTTCGCCGATAGCCTCACCGCCCATCCTCCCGGCCACTTCGCCATCTCGTTGCCGATGGTCACCCGCATGATCCAGGCCGGCTCTTCGATTTTCAGCACCGGTCTGCGCCTGGTGCTGCCGCTGCTGGCGCTGCTGCTGATGGTGGAGATTTCGCTCGCGCTCCTGACCCGTCTTGAATTCACAGCTTCACCTGATGCAGATCTCCATGCCCCATCAAGATGCTGTTGTCCCTAACCTTGCTGGGCTGGCTGCTGCTGGTGTTCCCGCAAGTATTCGCACAATCCGCCAGCCGCGCCATGCAGTTGGTCTATAGTCTCCTTGCGGCGTAGCGCAACGTCATGGCGGATTCCAACAAGACAGAACAGCCTACTGGCAAACGCCTTTTAAAGGCGCGCGGCGAAGGACAATTCGCGTCCTCGCGCGAGATCATTGCAGCCGCGAATTTCCTGGTGTTCCTGGGAATTTTAGGCGCCTGGTTTCCTTCCTGGATGGACGGCATGAAGCAGATGCTGCGGCAGGCGCTGGAAGGCGCATTCCGCGGCGACCTCACGGTGACCACCTTCCCGCGCATCGCCGCATTCTGTTGAACCGCGCGTTCCTTCCGCTCTCCATTCTTGCGGGCTTGACCACGCTCACCACCATCGCCGTCAATCTCGCCGTCACCAAAATGGGTTTCAGTTTCAAGAAGCTGATGCCCGATTTCTCGCGCTTGAATCCCGCTCCGAAAATCAAGAATCTGGCCACGCAAGGGCCCGCCGCGGTCGGTCAGGCCGCCGCGATGCTGATCATCTTTGGCGGCACCATCTATGTGATCGCGAAACAGAATGCGGAAGTCTTCCTCTCGCTGCCCTTCGCCAGCCTGGACATCGGCCTGCAAACC
Source organism: Bryobacterales bacterium (assembly GCA_963731375.1). Classification (GTDB taxonomy): domain Bacteria; phylum Acidobacteriota; class Terriglobia; order Bryobacterales; family Bryobacteraceae; genus Palsa-187. The sequence goes on along the minus strand of CAVSUW010000007.1, from coordinate 54,818 downwards.
GTCGCCGCAGCCATCAAGGACTTGCTGTGGAAAGCGGCTGGCGTCTTCCTGGTCTTCGGCATCATCGATCTTTTCCGCCAGCGCCGCCGCTATACCAAGGGCCTCAAGATGAGCAAGCAGGAAGTGAAGGAAGAGGCCAAGGAATCCGAAGTCAATCCGCACGTGAAGGGCAAGATTCGCCGCATGCGCCGCGACCTGGCGCGCCGCCGCATGATGAAGGAAGTCGCCACCGCCACCGCCGTCATCGTCAACCCCACGCACTACGCCGTGGCCCTGCGCTACCAGCACGATTCGGCCGGCACGCCCTTGGTGGTTGCCAAAGGCAAGAACTATCTGGCCCTCCGCATCCGCCAGCGCGCCATCGAGAATGGCGTGCCGCTGGTCGAAAATCCGCCTTTGGCGCGGGCTCTCTACGCATCGGTGGACGTCGGCCGCGAGATCCCGCCGAACCTCTATAAGGCCGTGGCCGAAGTGCTGGCCTACATCTACCGCCTGACCAACGCCGCCTGCAACCCCCGGCGCCGCGCCTGACCCCAAATTCGCTCTACAAATCCCTGAATTCCGCGATATACAGTCCGGATGGGAGTCTCCGGTCATAACGCCGTCCTCGGTGCGGGCACAAACGCTGCAGTGTCTCGACCGTCTGCCCAAGCTGTCTCCCATGATGACGCAGTTGCTGGCCCAGCTCTCCCAGCGAAACTGCGAGGTCCACGAGTTGGTGGAAACCGTCGAGCGAGATCCGATGTTATCCGGCCAGATCCTGCGGCTGGCGAACTCGGCGATCTTTGGCCGCCTGCGGCCCGTCGTCCTCCGTCCGGCACGCCGTCGCCATGGTCGGCATCGGCGCCTTGCGGAAGTTCGCCCTGGCGGTCCTCCATTTCAAATCTCTTTTCCCGCACGAAAGATGGCGAAGAATTTCTCTATACGGCGCTTCAACGTCCATTCGGTGGCGACCGCCACGCTGCTCGAACTGCTCGCCGAGGAAGTGCCCTTCGAATCCGGCCAGGACGCATTCCTAGCCGGGTTGCTGCACGACATCGGTAAGCTGCTGATCGCCGTCAGTTTGCCGCGGCAGTACGACGAGATCCTGGCCCTCATCGCGGTGAACGGCTGCACGCTGATCGAGGCCGAACGCGACGTCATCGGAATCGATCACGCCGAGCTATCCGGCCTGGCGATTTCGCGCTGGGAGCTGTCCGAAGCGATCCAATCGGCCGCGTGCGATCACCATCAGCCCGCGGAGTCCGCCGTGGAAGCCCGCATTCGCAAGCCTGTGGGAGTGCATCACGCCGACGCCTACGTCAATCAGCTGGGGATGTCGGTGTTGCCGCTGCCGTTGCCCTGCCAGAAAGCCGACTCGCTCTGGAAATCCCGGGATTTGCGTTCTCTCAAGAACGGTTCTCGAACGCTTTGAGAAGGAAATTCAGAGGCTAGGAAATCTGTTCCGCTAGCACGCCGAAGGCTTACTGCTGCGTCAGCCGGTTGAGAATCCCCAACACGTAGTTCTTGGTTTCCGGAATCTCCGGCACCGCGCCGGCCTTATCCACCGTCTCCGCTCCGGCATTGTAGGCGCTAAGCGCCAGCGATAAATCCCCGTGATAGCGGTCCAGCAAGTCCCGCAGAAGCTTGCTGCCTGCCTCCAGACTCTCTTTCGGGCTGAACGGATTCTTCACCTGGAACTGAGCCTGCGTAGCCGGCATCAATTGCATGAGTCCCGCGGCTCCCTTAGGCGAAACCGCGCAAGGATAGAAGCCTGACTCCTGGCGAACCACCTCGCGAACCAAAGCCGGACTCACGTTCTGCCGGGGAGCGATATCGTCGATCATCCGCGACAGTTCCGGTTGAGAAACCGCTTCACAGCCGGCGCCCTGGGGCATGATCATGGGTATGCTCCCGGAAGTGAACCCGGGAAGTCGAATGCGCGCAGCCGCTTGCACCTGCGCCCGCACTGACGCCCGCTGCTTGGCCAGAGAAGGCGCCATAGCCGCGCGGATGCGATCCGCCTGGGAATGCACGTCTTGCGCCAGCAAGAGCGCAAGTAAAACAATCACAAATGGTCTATCGGCAGACGCCGGAGGCCTTTAGATTCTCTTGACCCGCCGAAGCCCGGGTACTAGAGCGGCCGCCGCCCAGCGCTGCGACAAGCTCGCCAGCTTAGTTTGGAATTTCAGAACGTCGGAACCCGCCTGGTGATCCACCACGCCCGCCGCCACCTGGAACACCAGCGTGCACGGAATGCCCTCGTGCTTAAACGAATACGGCTCCGCAAGCTTCTGCGCCGCGTCGCGGGAGATCGCCATGGCGCTGCTGGGCGAGACATTCAGAATCGCCACGAACTGATTCGCGGTCCAGCGCCCCAGCATGGACTCGCCGCCCAGCGTGTCCCGCAGCCGCACCTGCAGCGACTTGCAGCGCCTCTTCGACGACGCCGCCCGAATACCGGCTGGTCAGCAGTTTCAAGTTCCGCAGGACGATAAGCACCAGGCAGAAGGACGTGTTCTGGCTCAACATCTGATCGATGCGATGATCCACGTCCTGCCGGTTCCAGGTCTCCGATTTCGGCGCCGCGACGGCGCCCTGCCTGAATCTTTTGATGCAGCAGCCGGATCTCGTCTTTCAATTGAGCGACGGCGAACTGGTTCCGCGCCTGCATCTGCTCGAAACTCGAAAGAATGTCCGCGGAAGCGGCGCGGATCGCCGCCTTATCGCTTCCAACCGGCCGCTGGCAGCGGCAGCCTCCAGGATTTTGAGCGCCTGCTTCAATCTTTCTCGTGATCGTCCCCGCGCGCCGCGGTGTCGCCGGCGAACTCCTCGAGCGCCGATACCGCCGCGTCCATTTCCTTGCGCAGCTGCCGGAGCTGCTCGTGCGTGCTGTCCCGGTACTCGCGCAGATCCCCGCCGAAAAGATCCTGTATGTTCTGCACCTGTTCCGGAGTGGTCGCCTCGCCCAACTGATTCACCAGGGCCTGCAATTCTCCACGGAAGAGGCTGCCTGCTCCTGATCGACCTCAATGACGTTTTGTTCCGTCGAGGCGATGGCGAGTCCGTAGCATTCGAGCGCGACTTTCTTGAACTTCTCCAGGCGCTCCATTTCATGGCCGGTCTTCAAGAATGAGATCAACGCCGCTCCTTCGCTGACGGCAGGGACGATGTGGAGGTTAGAAACGGGTTCATCCGAGCAACAACCGTGCGATACGGGAGGGCGCGGCGGATTCCAGCACGCAGCGCCGCATCCCGTCACGGCCTTCGACGCGGATGGCCCGTTCGCTCGCTCACCCGGTAAGCCGACTGCGCACCGTGATGCCGCGCCAGTGACTCGAGCGGCCAGTCGGAATCCGCCACCATTCGAATGTTGCCCTCCGGACCGATGAGGATGGTCATCTCGGAGCACGCCTGCCCGTTCCGCGACGCCGTTTCGGCGGCGTCCAGGATGTCGCGGGCTTGTTCGGCCAGATGCACACCCTCATATCGCTAAGGCCCGGAGAAATTCTAGCCGAAAACGGGCGGCGGTAAATTAGGCTGCTGACGGCTTTGGGCGTAGCGCTCGCTGCCCCGCTGGCGCCCGGCCAGGTGTTCACCCCGGCAACCCATGCGTCATAAACCGAAGCGTATTGGCTGGTGCCGACGGTATCGTACTGGATCTTCTTGATGGAGTCCATAACCAGATTCGCGTACTTCGTTCCCATCGCCACCGGATCGTAGCCTTCAGGACAGGTCTTCGGGTAGGTGGCCGCCCGCGACTGCGCGTAGCTAACGAAGTTATCGACGAACTCCTGCGGCGTGGTAGCTGAACGCCGCCCCAGCCGAATTGGTCGGGTCGTTGATATACTGCGACGCCAGGTTCTGAAGATCGCTTTCCGGAGAAGCCGTCGTGTTGATCACGCCCGGCGGATTCTCCCAGCTCACAAAAATGGGCGCAGGCGGTGTGTAGTAGGGAGGAGACAACCATCCCGGATCGCATCGCTGCTGGAATTCGGCGCGCCGGAAGGCTCGAGTGGCTCGTGCCGTTTGCGCGGCTGGCGTATTGATCGGCGATGCGGACGCACCTGCCGATGGTGTGTCCATCAGGTACTGGAAGAAACTGTATTGGACGACCGGTGAACCGGGTGCGCTCGCTGGCGGCGTGGCCGGCACGGGGAACCCAAGTGTCAGAATTCTGACGCTGCCCCCCACTAATATTCGTCGGAATTCCGCCGCCCGGCTGAGGATTGCTCCCCACCTGCTTGACCGCGCTCGCGAGCTGATCGGCGAACGAAGAGGTTGAATCCGGGGAACTTACAATGCCCAATATGGACATCTCGGCAGGAACGGCGGGGGTCGCGGGCCCGGTGTTACTGATCATTTTTTGCCTCCAACCGGTGAGGAAGCAATCCGGGGACCATCCGGTTGCTCGATCGCCGGCCCGCAACTAGTGGCTGGTCTTTACTACGTTCCCTCTGCGGGATCCTGACCTTCCTTGGCGGCGGGTTGACCGTCCGCCATTAGTTCCTCCTGGTGGTCCAGTCCCATATTGCGGACAATGATCGAAATGCGGCGATTCGCCGGATTGGTCGGATCGTCTTTTTTCAATAATCGCTGGTCGGCGAAGCCACGCACCTGGCTTATACGGTCCTCGTTCATGCCGAGATCGGCCAAGACTCTTCGGGCAGCGTTGGCGCGATCGGTTGACAGTTCCCAATTCGAATAGTCGGAGCGTCCGTAGGGCCGGGCGTCGGTGTGCCCTTCGATCGCGATTTTATTCGGAAGCTTTACCAACTCGCCGGCGAGAACCTTCAAGAGCTCGGTTCCAGCTTCCGTCGGCTTGGGATTACCTGTCTCAAAAAAAAGGCCGCGCTCGGTCTCGATCAAATCTACTACGCAATCCCTCGGCGGTAAGCATGATTCTAATTTGATTTTTCATGGACTGGAATTCGGGAATCTGCCGCACCACTTGTTCCAGCTTTTCTTTCAAATCCTTCAGCTCGTCGCGTTTCAGCGTGAGCGTTTCGCCTGAGCCCGCGTTGGTGGTGCCGGTTTGCCGGCCTTTCCCCGTGGGGTCCAGGAAATATCCGCCCACTGCCTTTTGCACTTTTTCGCTGGCGCTCAACAGCCACAAGACGATGAAGAGCGCCATCATCGCGGTTACGAAGTCCGCGTAAGCGACCTTCCAGGCGCCCCCGTGCTCCTCGTCGTGATGCGCCACCCGCTTGCGAATAATGATGATCGGCGCACCTGTCTTGGAGCTCAAGCGGCCTCCTGCGTCGCCGGAGTTTCCGTTGTTGTCTTACGGCAAACCTTATCCATCTCCTGAAAAGTGGGTCGTAAGTGATGCGGGATGGCGCGCCGCGCGGCTTCGAGCGAGAGCATCGGTGCAAATCCCTTCATACTGGCCAGCAAGCCCATGCGAAGACATAAGAAGTACTCGCCTTCCGCATCGGTGTGCTTCTTTATATGAGCAGCCACGGGCCCCAGGAAGCCATAACACAGAAGGATGCCAAGAAATGTGCCCACCAAGGCGGCCGCCACCTTATGGCCAATTTCCTCGGGTGGGCCGCCTAAGGACCCCATGGTAATCACCACTCCCAACACCGCGGCGACGATACCCAGTCCAGGCAGACTGTCGGCCACGGTTGTCAACGCGCTGGCAGAGAGGCGGCCTTGCCGATGCAAAATCTCCAGGTCCGTTTCCATGATTTGGTCCAGGTCGTGCGGATCCACGCCCCCGGTCATTTGTGTCCGCATGGTGTCGCAGAAGAAATGCAGCGCCTCTTTGTCTTTATAGAAGTTTGGATGGCGCTTGAATAGCTCGCTTTTATCTGGTTCGTCCAAGTCCTGTTCGAGGGCTGCCAGGCCATTCTTGCGAGAGGTGTTGAAGAAGTCGTTCAGGAATTTCAAGGTGTCGAGATAAATGCCCGCGGTATAACGGCTGCCCTTAAAGACCTGGAGAATTCCGGCAGCAATCGCTTTCAATACGTAGATCGGATTTCCGATCAGAACAGTCCCTAATGCCGCGCCACCAATGATGAGAAGCTTCGCCGGCTGCATGAGCACCAGCAGATTGCCCTTTTCGATGAGATATCCCCCCGCGATACAGCCGAGGACAACGACGATGCCGATCACTGGAATCATGCTTTACGAACTCTCCGATGGTTCCCGGTCTAATAAGGCTTAGTCTTACATTGCCGGATCAGCGAGGTCCAAAATCGCGCGTCCGCTCAGTAAGATGCCCCATTCATATCGCAAAGTCGCTCCCGGATTCTAGCCGGAATCTGAGTTCCCGCGTTCCAACTCGCGCGAACGCATCCTCTGCTCAGATTCGGATGGCCGGCTCCCTCTTTGTAGAGTGATCCCAGAGCTCGAAAGATTTGCAGCGAACTTAGGCGCGCCCTAACTTAACGCCGAAAAACCGGCGTTTGGCGAGTTGTCTTTGGGCTCTGGAACGCCTTCTTCGCTATCAGTTCAAGTCAAACGCTCGCCAAGCGGCAGATATCCAGAAAATAGTTTCTAGTAGGCTGCCCAGTTTCGCGATATGAAAGAACCGTGATCTAAGTAGCCCTGTCGAACAAGCCAAAAGATAAACCAAATGGAAAAAAGACACAGTTTTCGCCAGGTAGTTGCCTTTCAAGTACGCGTGACTGCGATGGCGAACCCTGGATTGACGGTCTCGGGAGAGACCTTAGACATTTCCGAATCCGGAATTGGCGTCTGCCTGCCGATCCATTTGAGTTCCGGCAGCCTGGTCCAGTTGGAGATTGCCGACAGCGTACTCTACGGATTCGTTGCCGACAGCCGTGAGTGGGCGCCTATGTCAGAATCATCTTTTGCCCGCAACAAGTCATGGGTCGGCGAGTCTGAGTCGAACTCGGCAATCGTGCCCGTCATCGGCCGGCTTTTTCGTACTGGAATCGAAGTTGTCGAAGTTTTGATTGGAACTTCCGGCTTGTCACAGCTGAAAAACAAACTTCGAAGAGAGGATGCCGAACCTGCAGATGACATTCTCGGGTTCAGCCAGCCGTCCGCTTAACGAACGGCGATAGCCTAGAAGACGCGGATAAGTCCGCCAAGTTCTAGCGGCCACGTTCGACCATCTGGCTGACTGGTCGCAAATGTTTCAAGCGCTCTTTGTGCTCGTACATCGCGGCGTCGGCGCGCTGCAAAATGGCTGCGGGTGTATCGCCGGCTTGCCAGGATGCGACCCCGCATGCCGCGCTCACCTGAACTTTGCGGACTCCCGATTGCGTGGTCACCGTATACTCGCCATCCACCCATTTTTCGATCCGCTCCGTGCGGGTTCTGGCATCGCGAAAGTCTCCGTCTACCAATACGATGAGCAACTCGTCGCCGCCCCAGCGGCCGACCATGTCTGTGCTTCGAAAAGCCGCCTGGAGTTCGCCGGCGAACTGCTTCAGCAAATCATCGCCGGAAAGGTGGCCGAACGTGTCATTGATTTGTTTGAAATCATTGAGATCGACGTAAATGATGGAAAACGGACTACCCTGGCTCGATCGCAACTCGAGTTCACGCTCGATCAAGCGGCGATTTATCAAGCCAGTGAGGGGGTCCTCGGAGGCAATGCGCTCCACCTCCGCCAGGCGATCTTTGTACCCTTGCATCTGCGCGCGCAATTCCGTCACGGATTCCTGCCCGTCGCGAACCATCTTCGTGACACAGGTTTCCAACTCCGCAATACTCTTCTCAAGCGACTGCCGAATCATCGTGAGATCATTCAGCTTCGCGGTGCCTTGCAACCGTTCCGTCAATTTTCCGAATTGCTTGGCGTAGCGCTGATCCCTCTCTCCTACCTGGGCGGCGGCCTTGGCCACGATCGTCAGGATTTCCTTCACTTCGTCGGTTTTTTCTTGATAAAACTGGGCCGCGCGTTCGCTCCACGCGTGCAATTCCATTTCAAAGAGCCGCTCGGTTTCCGTAATCACACTGGCCGAGGCTTCTGCGCTTAAGCGCCGCTTGAGATTCAACAAGCTCGCCTTGAACTCCTCCCCCGCCCGCCGGAGGCACAGGCTGTACGCCAGCGTCACCGACCACGACAAACACGTCCGCGTACGACTTCAATGCGGATTGAAGAGCCTCCTCCGCCTGCGCTGCCATCGATTTCCGTAGTGAGATCATTCTCAAATTCCAAATTAGGAGTACTCATTAATCGTCGTTATCCCGCCGGGACTGTATGCCGTTGACCGCTTTGTAAAGGGAACCGGCGCTATGCCCGCCCTATACCGGCGGCCCGTAGACCGTTCAGCCATGGGTGATTGGTGTGGCAAGTTCACCCAGCTTCCGGCGTTCCTCGACCTCAGTGTCAGTGAGCCGAGCGTCATAGATTGAGCGCGGCTCGATGGTCCGCGCCACCAGCGTAGCGGTAGCGACTGCCAGCAGCTGAGCGCACTAAGTGATGTGCGCGCCCTGCGTGTCCACGTACACACTGTAAAGCGACTGGCTCGCAGCCATGAACAGCCGGTTGCGCTTGGTGCCGGCAAAGCAGACGTTAGCGCAATTCTCGGGCAGCCGGATCATGCCGATGAGTTCCGCATTGGGCGTAACTACCTGCACGCCGGGAAGCGCGCCGCACCATAGGTTCCCGTCGATATCGCAACGCATGCCGTCCGCAGCGGTGGGCGCTCCCGTCACCGGAACGTTCAGTTGTACGAACCGCTTGACGTTGCGGAGCGTCTTGCCGTCCAGATCATAAACCCAGACCTGGCGGGCGTTGCCGGTATCCGCTACATACACTTTTTTATAGTCCGGTGAGAAGCAGATCCCATTCGGTTGATCCGGCTGATCCGCGACTTTGTCCATTTGCCCCGTTTTCGGATCGACGCGATAGACCGCGGGTTTGAGCTCCGACGTCGCCTTGAAGCCTTCGTAATTTCCCAGAATGCCGTACATGGGGTCAGTAAACCAGACGCTGCCATCATTGGGATGAACCACAATATCGTTGGGCGAATTCAAGCGCTTGCCCTCGAATTTATCGGCAATCACGGTCACGGTACCGTTGTACTCGTACCGCGCGACGCGGCGTCCGCTATGCTCGCAGGAAAGCTGGCGTCCCTCAAAATCGAAGGTGTTGCCATTGCTGTACCCTGAAGGACTGCGGAACACGCTGACTGTGTTGTCCTCCTCCCGCCAGCGCATCTGCACGTTATTCGGAATATCGCTCCACACGAGAAAGCGGCCCACCCCATTCCATGCCGGACCTTCGGACCAGAACGTTCCGGTGTAGTGCCTTTTGATAACCGTGTTGCCGACGATGTACCGCTGGAAACGTTTGTCCAACGCGATGATATCGGGATCGGGATATTGGACCGGCGGACCGCCCGCATAATTCCGCGCCGAGGGAACCGGAGATACTGCTTGCGATTGCGCGCGCGCCACACTGGGGATCAACGCAACGCTACTCAGTGCAGAAGCCAAGAACGAACGGCGATCGGTGAGAGAAGGCATACCCGTTAGTATTACCGCACGCACGCGTCTGTCGCAAATGGGCGCACGGCCCTAGTAGCGCAAGGTTAGGCGGGTCCGCCGGGCTCGAAATCCCCGGGGACGACGCCGCGAGCAAGAAACTCATCGAGCCGGGAATGCGCTCTCATCACCTGATTGCGGGCAGCCGCCAGCGCAAGTGCGGCATTTTGAATTCGCTGGCTGCCGTCCGGCTGCGGCAATCCGCTGGGAATATCCCCCATAATTGCGCTTAAATTCTCAGATGCCGCGTTGGCGCGCGCCGTGGACGCCAGTACTTCCCAATGAAGAGCGGCCCGAATCTCCAGAGCTGCTTTTATCATTTCGATCTCACTCTGAGGCCTGTTGGAGCACTCTTTACAAAGGGGCACGCCATCCATGGCGAACTCGGTTTTCGACTCACAGAACGCGCAGATCGTCACGGTTATTTTAATCGTCGACCAGGTTTATTTGTACTCTGGAGGGTCTTGAATGTCAATACTTTATTTGATCTGATTGGGGTCAATTTAAAGGTAATTTTTGCGCGATTATGGCGTCTGCGGCGTGGTCCCGACCGTCCTTCGCTTCCTGCCACGCTGCGCCGGACCGCGTTTCGACCGCCGGTTCCGCCGATCCAGTAGAGTAGAGAGTATGAAGGCTCGCGTATACGTTTCCTTCAAGCCCACCGTGCTCGATCCGCAAGGCCAGACCATTCGCGGCGCGCTCAACAGCTTGGGACATTCCTCCATCGCCGCCGTGCGGCAGGGGAAATTCTTCGACATCGAAATCGCTCCCGGGCGCGGCCCGCGAGCAGGCGCAGCAGGAGATGGACCAGATCGCCCGCGACGTGCTGGCCAATCCGGTGATCGAGGATTACCGTATCGAGTTTTTGGACTAAACGGACGATAACCTATCTATGTGCGGAATTGTCGGCTATATCGGACCACGGGAAGCGGTCCCCATCATTATTGACGGCCTGAAGCGCCTGGAGTATCGCGGCTACGATTCGGCTGGCCTGGCGGTGCTCGAGAGACGGCTGCCTGGCGGTGCGGCGCGCCTCCGGCAAACTGCGCAACCTGGAAGAGGTGCTGAAGCTGAATCCGGTGGAGGGCCACTTCGGCATCGGCCACACGCGCTGGGCCACGCACGGCCGCCCCACCGAGGAAAACGCGCATCCGCATCGCGACTGCCACGGCGACATCGTGGTGGTGCACAACGGCATCGTCGAAAATTATCTGGCGCTGAAGAGCCAGTTGATCGCCGAAGGCCACACCTTCGTCACCGAAACCGACACCGAAGTGATCGCGCATCTGGTCGAAAAATATTACGACGGGAATCTGGAAAACGCGGTGCGCGACGCGGTGCGCCAGTTGACCGGCGTGTTCGCGCTGAGCGTGATCTCGCGCAAGGATCCGCAACAAGATTGTGGCCGCGCGCTCCGGGCCGCCGGTGGTGATCGGCCTGGGCGACGGCGAATATTTCGTGGCGTCCGATGTGCCGGCGATCCTGAGCCACACCCGCGACATGATCTTCCTGGCGGATGGCGATATGGCGGTGCTGACCAAGGACGGCGTCCATCTGACGGACTTCAACGGGCGTCCCGTGAAGCGTCCGCCTTCGCACATTCTGTGGGACCCGATCATGGCCGAAAAGGGCGGCTACAAGCACTTCATGCTCAAGGAAATCTTTGAGCAGCCGCGCGCCGTGCGCGACACCACGCTCGGCCGCGTGGGTCAGGAATCCGGCCGCATCTTCCTCGATGAGATGGAAATTTCGCTGAAAGAGTTCAAGACATTCCGCCAGGTGCGCATCGTCGCCTGCGGCACCAGTTGGCACGCGGCGCTGGCCGGCAAGTTCATGATCGAGCGGCTGGCGCGGATTCCCGTCGAAGTCGACTACGGCAGCGAATTCCGCTATCGCGATCCGATCGTCGGGCCGGACACGCTGACCATCGTGATTTCGCAATCCGGCGAAACCGCCGACACGCGCGCCGCGCTGCACGAAGCCATGCATAAGCGTTCGAAGACGCTGGCGATCTGCAACGTGGTCGGTTCGGCGATCACGCGCGAGGCGTCGGGCACGCTGATCACGCATGCCGGGCCGGAGATCGGCGTGGCGTCGACCAAGGCGTTCACCTGCCAGTTGACGGCGCTGTTTCTGATCGCCATGCACCTGGGGCAGGTGCGCGAGACGCTGGAGCCGGCGAAGTCGCTCAAGCTGGTGGATCAGCTGCTGCAAGCTGCCGGCGCTGATCGAAGACGTGCTGCGGCGCGATGCGATTTACGACGACCTGACCAAGGTGCTGTTCCGCTCGACCGACTTCCTGTACCTGGGGCGCGGCATCCATTTCCCGATCGCGCTCGAAGGCGCGCTCAAGCTGAAAGAGATTTCCTACATCCACGCGGAAGGCTATCCGGCGGGCGAGATGAAGCACGGCCCCAACGCGCTGATCGACGAGAATCTTCCGGTGGTGGTGCTGTGCACGCGCGATCCCGAGGACGAGCTGAGCCGCACGCTCTACGAAAAGACGCTCTCCAACCTGCAGGAAGTGAAGGCGCGCGAGGGCATCGTGGTGGCGGTGGCGTGCGAAGCCGACGTCGAGGAAGTGTCCAAGGTCGCCGATCACGTGATCCCGATCGGCTCGACCAACGAACTGCTGCTGCCCATTCTCGAAGTGGTGCCGCTGCAGATGCTGGCGTATCACATCGCGGTCCGCCGCGGATGCGACGTGGATCAGCCGCGCAACCTGGCCAAGAGCGTCACGGTCGAGTAAACGACGTGGAGTGAATTCTCACCATCACACTCTGCAAGTGGCGACGCGCGGCAAGGGCTTGTATCCGTTCACGCGTGAAGTCGCGAAGTGGGTGGCGTCGACCGGCGTTCAGAGCGGGCTGCTGACGATCTTCGTGCAGCACACGTCGGCGTCGCTGGTGATGCAGGAGAACGCCGATCCCGACGTGGTGCTGGACCTGGCCGATTTCTTCGAGCGCCTGGTGCCCGAGAATGACGCGCGTTATCGGCACACCACCGAAGGCTCCGACGACATGCCCGCGCACATTCGCGCCGCGCTGACGCAGACGTCGCTTTCGATCCCGGTGATCGACGGACGCATGGCGCTGGGACGTGGCAGGGCATCTATCTGTTCGAGCACCGCTCCGCGCCATACCGCCGCAGCGTGGTGCTGCAGTTGATGGCTGAGGCTACTGCACCATGCGCCGGCGCGAGCGCAGGATCGCGGGGACTTCCAGATCGTCGAACAAGGTGATCGGTCTCGGACGCGGCTCCGTTCGGCGCCATCGCCGCGGCGGCCATGGCCATGGGCGCGGGCTCTTCGTGAACCGGCTCGGGCGCGGGAGCTTCGGCGTACACCGCCTCGACTGGTTCGCGGCTCCGCGTCTTCGATCCATTGAGTCTGGGCGCTGGTCACGGCGAATACCGGCGGCGGAGGCGACGCGACGGCTTCGATCTTCGCGGCGGCGGCGTTCGATCCGCGGCAGATTCTCGCGCTCGAAACCGGTGGCGATCACGTGATCTTCACCTCGTCGCCCATGTCTTCGTCGAGCACCACGCCGAAGTTGATCTGCACGTCGTCGTTGTCGGCGGCCTCGCGCACCAACGTGCACGCTTCGTTGACTTCATGCAGTCCCAGCTGGCTCGAAGCCGTGATGTTGATCAGCACGCCGCGCGCGCCGCGCAAGCCGCCGGCTTCCATCAGCGGCGAGTGGATGGCCTTCTGCGCCGCCGCGACGCAGGCGTTCTCGCCGCGCGCCGTGGCGGTGCCCATCATGGCGTAGCCCATGCCGGTCATGATGCTGCGCACGTCGGAGAAATCGCGATTCACCAGGCCGGGCGTGTTGATGATGTCGCTGATCCCCTGCACCGCCTGCCGCAGCACATCGTCGGCGATGCGGAACGCGTCCATGAAACTGGTGCCCTTGGGCGCCAGTTCCAGAAGCTGATCGTTGGGAATGGTGATGACGGTATCGGCCACGCTCGCCAGCTCCGCCAAGCCCTGCTCGGCCTGCTTGCGGCGCTTGGGCCCTTCGAAGCCGAAGGGCTTGGTGACGATGGCCACGGTCAGCGCGCCCAGTTCCTTGGCGAGCGACGCCACCACCGGAGCCGCGCCCGTGCCGGTGCCGCCGCCCATGCCGGCGGTGACGAACACCATGTCGGAGCCTTCCAGCAAGTCGATGATGCGCTCGGTGTCTTCGAGCGCGGCCTGCCGGCCCACCGCCGGGTCCGAGCCCGCGCCCAGTCCGTTGGTGATCTTGGAGCCGATCGCCAGCTTCGACGGCACCGGCGACGCTTCGAGCGCCTGCGCGTCGGTATTCAACACGCAGAACTCGACGCCGCTCAAGCCCTGATCCAGCATGCGCGCGACCGCGTTCGAGCCGCCGCCGCCCACGCCGAAGACGCGGATCCGGGTTCGCGGTGCGGGTTCTTCTTCGATCATGAATTTCAATCCGTCGAGTGCCATGTGCTGGTCTCCTCCTGTTTATCTCAAAACCAAACCCATCAGGCCGCTCGCGTGCCGCGAAGGCGGCCGGTGCAGCTTCAACTTCGCCGAATACAGCGCGAGCCCGGCGGCGGTGGTCCACAGCGGGCTCTTCAATTCTTCCGGCCAGCCGCCGATGTCGTCTTCGGTGACGATGCCGTTGGCGGCCTGGCAATCGAGCACGCGCTCGGCCATGTCGCACATGCCGTTCAGCAGCGCGCCGCCGCCGGTGAGAATGATGCCTTCGTAGAGGTGCCGCTCCATGCCGACGCGATGCAGTTCGGAGCGCACATACAGGAACAACTCCTCGGCGCGCGCTTCCAGAATTTCGTTCAGCTCGCTGCGGCGGGCTTCGCGCGACGGGCGGCCTTCGGGCGACGGCACTTCGATCAGGCTCGAATCCGCGGTCATGCCGAGCAGCGCGCAGCCGTATTCCTGCTTCAGGCACTCGGCGTCTTCGTAGGTGACTTTGAAGATGGTGGCGATGTCGCGCGTCAGATGGTCGCCCCACACCGGAATGCTGGCGGCGAGCAGCATGCGCGTCGCCATCGTAAATCACCAGGTCGGTCGACTGCATGCCCATGTCCAGCACCGCCACTCCGCGCGCGCGCGCTTCCGGATGCACGCAGGCATAGGCCGCGGCCAGCGGCTCGAACACGGTTTCTTCCACCGCCAGGTGCGCCAGGTGCGCGGCCGCCACCAGCGCCTGATGTTCATGCGCCGCCGCGGTCACGATGTGGACGTGAGCCTCCAGGCGCGAACAAACGCTCTTCTGCGGGCGGCGGAATCCGGCGCGGCCGTCCAGCGTGAAATGCTGCGGCAGCACGTGCAGCAGCGTGCGGTCGCGCTCCAGGCGAACGTCGGCGGCCAGTTCGACGGCGTATTCCAGATCGCCCGAATCCAGTTCATGCGGGCGCCCGAATTCGTACAGGCCGCGGCTCTGCGCGCCGCGCACTTCCATGCCGCCGATGCCGACGGTGACGGAATCCACCGAAACCTGCGCGCCGCGCTCGGCGTCGGTCACTGCCGCGCGAATCGATTCGGCCACGGCCACCGGATCGCTCATGCGGCCCTTCGACCAGCCCGCCGCCGGCGCCAGGCCATGCGCCAGATAGCGAATCCCGCCGTTCTCAATCGCGCAGATGACGCAGCGCGTGCGGGCGCTGCCCGCGTCCAGACCGACGGCCAGTTGGATTTTCGAGCTCATGCGCCGTCCTTCTGTTCCACCACCGTAATGCGATCTTCCAGGCGCAGATCGAGCGAGTTGCGCTCCGGCATTTTCTCGCGGATCTCCGCATAGTGATTCAAGAAATTCTGATAGCGCACCGCGAAGTTCTGGTCGCCCAGCAGCAAGCGTCACCATGCGGCCGTCGTAGGGCTGGGTCACTCGAAGATCCTCGCGATCGGTCACGTCCACTTCGGCGATCTTGTCGGCGTTCGCGCCCAGCGCGCGCAACAGTCGCAGCATGCGCTGCACGCGGTCGCGGCGGTCGGCCAGAGGATCGCGCGCGTGCACGCCGCGCAGCACCGGCAAATGAAAACGATCCGTCGCCGGCGGCAGAATCACGCCGTCTTCATCGATCAGCCCGTAGCGCGAGCCGGCCAGCGTCACGAAGGCCACCGGCTTGCGTTCGGCCACCTGCACCAGCACGCGATTCGGCCACAGGCGCATCACGGTCGCGTCCTTCACCCAATCCACCGTGCGCAGCGTGGCGCGGCGGCCGTCCAGCGGCAGCAGATAAATGCTGTGGCCCATGTCGTCCGCGAAGGCGCCTTCAATCGCGCGCCGCGAAGCGTGCTGCGCGCCCTGGATCTGAATCGCGGAAGCATCGTCCGCGCCGTCGGGTCCATTCACTGCGAAACGCGGATCGTGAATCAGGAACTGTTCCAGCTGATGCCATGCGTACAGCGAAATCACCAGCACGACGGTCAGCGCCACCACCCCCACGGCGATCTTCAGGCGCGGGATCGTTGTCTGCGCTGCGGATTCGAGACGCGCGGCGCGCGGGCGCGGCGGAGTTGCGATGGCGTCACGCTTTGCTCCTCAAGCGCGTCAGAATTTCCGCGGCGGCCTGCGACACGCTGCCGGCTCCCAGCGTCACGATGGCGTCGCCCGGACCGGCGGCGGCGATCACGGCGGCGATGCCCTGCTCGACCGATCCCGCGTAACTCGCTCCGCGATGTCCGAAGGCCTGTAATTTTTCGACCAGCGCTTGCGACGTGACGCCCGCGATGGGCGCTTCCGAGGCCGCGTAGATATCGGTGACATGCACGCTATCGGCCTGATGAAACGAGCGCGCGAAATCGTCCATCAGCGCCTGCGTGCGCGTGTAGCGGTGCGGCTGAAACAGCACGTGCACGCTTTGAAAGCGGCAGGCGCGCGCCGCCGCGAGCGTGGCGCGAATCTCGGTGGGATGATGGCCGTAATCGTCGATCACGGTCATGCCGCGCTCGGTGCCGCGCACTTGAAAGCGCCGGTCCACGCCGCGGAATTCGGCCAGCGCCTCGCGAATCGTCTCCACGGGAACGTCGAGCTCCAGTGCCACCGCCACCGCGGCTGTCGCGTTCAGCGTATTGTGCGCGCCGGGAACTTGCAGGCGGAAGCAACCCAGATCGCGATCGCCCAGAAACAGATGGAACTCGCTGGCCATGTGGCCGGCGGACGCGCTGGTGATGCG
Organism: Bryobacterales bacterium; assembly: GCA_963731375.1. GTDB lineage: Bacteria > Acidobacteriota > Terriglobia > Bryobacterales > Bryobacteraceae > Palsa-187. The sequence goes on along the minus strand of CAVSUW010000007.1, from coordinate 38,219 downwards.
CAAGTCGGCCTGCGCGCTGGTGCCGTAGGTGACCACGCGGCGATTCACGCCCGGCAGAATCTGCTGGATGTTTTCGTCGTCCAGGCACAGGATGGCCGCGCCGTAAAACGGAACTTTCGCGATGAAAGTGGCGAACGCCGCGCGGATTTCTTCGATGCCCGAGTAGTGATCCAGATGCTCGCGGTCGATGTTGGTGACCACGGCAATGATCGGCGCCAGCTTCAGAAACGACCCGTCGCTTTCGTCGCTTTCGACCACCAGATAGTCGCTCTTGCCCAGGCGCGCGTTCGAGCCGTTGATCCCCATGCGCCCGCCCACCAGAATCGTGGGGTCCAGATTGGCGTGGATCAGAATCGCCGCCACCATCGCGGTGGTGGTGGTCTTGCCGTGGCTGCCGGCGATGGCGATGCCGAATTTCTGGCGCATCAGCTCGGCCAGCAGCTCGCCGCGCGGGATCACGGGAAGCTTGCGGCGGCGCGCTTCGACGATCTCCGGATTCTCCGGCCGCACCGCCGAACTGTACACCACCATCTTGGCTCCGGCCAGATTCGCGGCCGCGTGGCCTTCGTAAACCACGGCTCCGCGCGCCGCCAAACGCTCGGTGGTCGGCGAGAATTTCTGATCCGAACCGGTCACCGGATAGCCCATATCCATCAGCACTTCGGCCAGGCTGCTCATGCCAATGCCGCCGATGCCGATGAAGTGAACGGGCTGGGGTTTAAAAAACATTTTAATAATGTATTGTTTCGGCTTTGCTTAGCGCCTGTCAATAGCCTCGCTGCTGTCGATCTCGCCGCCACGGACTCCAGCACGTCCGCGGCCCGCTGCGCCGCTCCCGGTTTCGCGAAGGCTCTCGCCGCCGTGCTCATTTTTTCCAACAATCCCGGGGTCTCGATCAAGCGCGTCACTTCCTCCACCAAGCGCGCGCCGGTCATTTCCCGATCCAGCACCAGCCGCGCCGCGCCGCCTTTTTCGAACGCCTGCGCGTTCTTCAACTGGTGCTCATCGCTCGCACCCGGCAGCGGCACCAGAATCGACGGCTTGCCCGCCGCCGCGAGTTCGCTGACCGCGCCCATTCCCGCCCGGCTCACCACGAGGTCTGCTTCCGAAAAAGCCCGCGGCATGTCGGTGAGAAACTCCGCGATCTCTCCCGGCATGCCGGATTCGTTGAAATTTCGGCGCGAGTTCAGAATACATACGCGATCCGGTCTGGTGAATCAACCGTATCCGCGTTCGATCCCACAGCGGCCAGCTCTCTTCCGCCGCGCGATTCAACGTTCGCGAACCCTGGCTGCCGCCGGTGATCAATACCGTGACTACCGAGCCGCGCGGCTTCGCCGGGACGGCGAAAAATTCTTCGCGAATCGGCATGCCCGTGACTTCGCGCGCGCCCTTTCGGAAACCAGCGCTCGGCTTCGGCGAAGCTCACCAGCGCGCGCGTCACGAAGCGCGCCAGATGCCGGTGCGTGAAGCCCGGAATCGCGTTGGGCTCCATGATCACGATTGGAATTCGCTTCCACACCGCGGCGAGCAACACCGGTCCCGCCACATAACCGCCCATCGAAAAAACCGCCGCCGGCGCGGCGCGATCCAGAATTCGCGCGGCCTGCCACACGCTGAAGGGCAACTCGCCGAGCGTCGCCAGCGTCTGCCGGAAGCCGACGCGATTCAAGCCGCCGATCTCGATCCACTCGATGGGGAAATTCTCGGCGGGAACCAGCTTCGCTTCCATGCCGCGCTCCACTCCCACGAAGCGCACCTGATGTCCTCGCGCGCGCAATTCGCGCGCCACGGCCAGAGCCGGAAGCACATGGCCTCCGGTGCCGCCGCCGGCCATCACAAATGTCCGCGGCAAACTCACCCCTCATTTTCACTCACGCTCAACAGCATTCCCAGCGACGCCAGCGTGCTCAACAGCGAACTGCCGCCGAAGCTGATCATGGGCAGCGGGAAACCCTTGGTCGGAGCAATGCCCACCACCACGCTCATGTTGATCAACGCCTGCACCACAATCGAAACCGTGACTCCCAGCGCCAGATATTTTCCGAAATCGTCGCGCGCCAGCATGAAGAGCCGCGCCCCGCGCCACAGGATCACCAGGAATCCGATGATCACCGCCGTCGATCCCCACAAGCCCAGTTCCTCGCCCACCGTGGCGAAAATAAAATCGGTGTGCGCGTCGGGCAGGAACATCAGCTTCTGTTTGCCCTGCATCAATCCCATGCCGAACACGCCGCCGGTGCCCACCGCGATTCTCGATTGCCGCGGCTGATAGCTCGCGTCGCGCACGCTGGTCGAGCGCTGGATGTAGGCTTTCAGCCGCCCGCCCGGATCGATGATTTCAATCTTGCTGTAGTCCGGATCGACGTAAGCGATGATGCGCCCCAGCCGGTAGCCGCGCGACGCGATAGCCACCACGACCAGAGCCATCGCGATCATCCCCACGCGCAGCATGTACTTGCGCTCGAGGCCCGCGATCCAGAAAACGATGACGGCGGTGATCACCGGAACCAGCGCCGTGCCGAGATCCGCCACCACCACCATGAAGCCCAGCATCAGCACCGCGACCAGGGCCTGCTTCAGCGTCCGCCGGTCATTGATAATGTGCGCGCGGCGCGCGATGAAATACGCCAGAAACAAAATCAGCGCCGGCTTGGCGAATTCAGACGGCTGAAACGATCCGACGCCCGGCAGCTTGAACCAGCGGTGCGCGTGCGGATCGACAAAATACACCATCACCAGCAAGCCCAGCACGATTCCCAATCCGGAAAACGCCCACGTCGGTGAATTCAGCCGCCGGTAATCCATGCGCTTGAAATACATCAGCACCACGAATGAGACGATGGCCCAGCCGATCTGGCGCACCACGAAATAATACGGCGCGACGTGATAGCGCAGCTCCGCCACGGCGCTGGACGCGCTGTAGAGCATCACCAGTCCGAAAAACACCATCGCGACGATGGTCAGAAACAGGATCCAGTCGGTGCGCAATCTAGCCATGATTCGTCTCCAACTCCCGTACCAGCCGCTTGAACTCGCGTCCGCGGTGCTCGAAATTCTCAAACTGATCGAAGCTGGCGCAGGCCGGAGCGAGCAACACGGTGTCGCCGGATTTGGCGCGTGCGTGCGCCTCGGCCACAGCGGCGTCGATGGTGCCCGAGCGAAACAGCGGAACCGCGCCGCGCAATTGAGCGTCGATCTTATCCGCCGCCGCGCCGATCAGCAGCGCGCCGTGCGCCTTCGCGCGCAGCGGACTCGCCAGCACCGAATAATCGCTGTTCTTGTCCTTGCCGCCCAGAATCACCCACAGTCCGCCGTCAAACGCGGCGATCGCCTTCAGCGTCGCGTCCACGTTGGTGGCTTTCGAATCGTTATACCAGTCGACACCGTTCAGCGTCGCGCACGAACTCCAGGCGATGCTCGACGCCCGGAAACGTCATCACCGCCGCTCGAATCTGCGCGTGCGTGGCGCCCGCCAGGCTCGCCATCGCCGCCGCGGCCATGGTGTTTTCCAGGTTATGCACGCCGCGCAAGGGAACTTCGGAAGTCTTCATCACGGAGGTTCCATTCAGCACGATCTCGCCGCTTCTGAGGAATGCTCCCGGCGAAACTTCGCGCGTGGAACTGAACCAGACCACGGCTCCGTGCCCACGCCCCGCGTAGACTTGGCAGATGGGATCGTCGGCATTCAACACTTTGAAATCGTCCGTCGTCTGCTCGGTGAACAAGCGCCCCTTGGCGTCGGCATAGCGTTCGAACGTTCCATGACGATCCAGATGATCCGGCGTCACATTCAGCGCCGCGCCGATGTGCGCGCGAAAAGTATCGGTGGTTTCCAGTTGAAAACTCGAAAGCTCCAGCACGTTCCACTGTCCGGCGCGCGAAGTCTTCACCATCGCTGCCGGCGGTGTGCCGATGTTCCCGCCCACCTGCACCGGAATGCCGCTCTGCTTGAGGATATGGCCGGTGAGCGCCGTTGTCGTGGTCTTGCCGTTGGCGCCCGTGATGCCGATGATCTCGCCCTGCAAAAACCAACTCGCCAGTTCCAGATCGCCGATCACGCGCACGCCCCGGCGCCGGGCGCCTTCGAGAACCGCGAGATCCGCGGGAACACCGGGCGACAACACGATCAACTCCGCATCCGCGAAGGAAGCTTCGGTCTGCGGCTCGACTCCCGGCCGCCGGCTTCTGATCCACCGCGCGTACGCTGGCGCCTTTCTCGCGCAACAACTCCACCGCCGCCACGCCGCTGCGCGCCATCCCCACCACCACGACTTTTGCGCCTTCCAGTTTCATCTCAGTTTCAGCGTGGTCAGCGCGAACAGCGCCAGGATCAGGCCCACAATCCAAAAACGCGCGATCACTTTCGATTCCTGCCATCCGATCTGCTCGAAGTGATGATGCAGCGGCGCCATTTTGAAAATCCGTTTGCCGCGCAGCTTGAAACTGCCCACCTGCAAGATCACCGACAATGCCTCGATCACATACACGCCGCCGATGAACAGCAGCAGGATTTCCTGTTTCAGCAGCACCGCCACCACGCCCAATCCGCCGCCCAGCGCGAGCGAGCCCACATCGCCCATGAAAACTTCCGCCGGATGCGCGTTGTACCAAAGGAATCCCAGCGACGCGCCCGTCATCGCTCCGCAAAAAATCGTCAGCTCGCTCGCGCCCGGCGTTCGCGCCAATTCCAGGTAGCGCGCGAAATCCGCATTGCCGCTCAGAAAAGACAGAGCCGTCATCGCGCCCGCCGCGATCACCATCAGTCCGATCGCCAGACCGTCCAGACCATCGGTCAAATTCACCGCGTTCGACGAACCCACCAGCACCAGCATCAGAAATCCGAAGAATGCCGAGAACGCCAGCGGATAGGTGAGCGGATTGTGCAGCCATGCCGATATCAGCAGGTCCGGCTTGAAAGTCTTGACGAACGGCACATTCATGCTGGTCGAGTATACGCCGCGCGCGTTCATCGCCAGCAGCAGCACGCCGATCAGCAGCGCCGCCAAAACTTCCAGCGCCAGCTTCCAGCGCGCCGTCAGCCCCAGGTTCCGCTTGTTGCGCATCTTCGTGTAATCGTCCAGAAATCCCACCGCGCCGAAACTGACCAGGCCCGCCAGCGCCACCCACACCGCGGGAACGCGCAGGTTGGACCACAACAGAGTCGGCACCACGATCGACACGCAGATCAGCAAGCCGCCCATGGTCGGCGTGCCTGCCTTCTTGCGATGCGACTGCGGTCCGTCTTCGCGGATATGCTGGCCGATCTGAAATTCGCGCAAGCGTGCGATCAGCCACGGGCCGAGCGCGATCGACAGCAGCATCGCCGTCAGCGTCGCCATACCCGTGCGGAACGTCGAGTATTGAAACACCCGGAACGGCGAATAATAGTGGAATAGTTTTTCGAAGAATAGCCAGTAGAACATCCCTCAGTTCCCGGCCTTGCTCAGGAACTCTTCCAACGCGTGTTCAACATGCACGCCGCGCGAGCCCTTAAAGAGGATGACGTCGCCCGGCTGCGCCAGCGTTCGCACCAGCCGTCCCGCTTCTTGCGGGTCGTCGAAAAAAAACGCGGCGTCGGCCGTTAGGCCGGCACGCTTGACCGCGTCCACCATATAGCAGGCCGCGCCGCGAATTCCAACGAGCACATCAAAACCACACACCGCGGCGTAGTTGCCTACATCGCGATGTAAGGGCTCGGCCCAGCGGCCGAGTTCGAGCATCTCCCCCAGAACCGCGATGCGCCGCCGCGCCGGAGTGTCGCGCACGACCTCCAGCATGGCCCGCACCGCATCTGGATTGGAGTTGTAGCAATCGTTAAAAATCAGGACGCCGTTGTGCTGCAGCCTCTCGCCGCGCATCTTTCCCGGCGTCAATTCTTGAACTTTTTCGCGAAGCCGTTCCGGCGGCGATACCGTAAACGCCCGCCACCGCGATCCCCGCCAGCACATTCGACACGCTGTGGCGGCCGGTCAGTGCGCTCTCAAAACGCACCGTCCCGACGCGGAAGCGCACTCCTGGAGATCCGTCGCTGCGCGCGTACTCGACATCTTCGGCGCGCACCTGCGCGTCCGGCGATTGGCCATAGAGAATCGTGCGGCCCGGGTGTGTCCCAGAATGATGACCGCAGCAAACGCAGCCACGCGCTCATCGTCGGCATTCAGCACCGCCGTGCCGCGATCGCCCAGCGCCTCGATCAGCTCCCGCTTGGCCGCCGCGATGTCCTCAATGGACTCGAAATTTTCGATATGCGCGTAGCCCACGTTGGTCACCACGCCCACATCAGGACGCGCAATCGCGGCCAGACTCGCGAATCTCTCCGGCGTGATTCATCCCCATTTCGAGCACCGCCACGCGCGCCGTTTCCTCCAGGCGCAGCAGCGACAGCGGCAGCCCCACGTGATTGTTCAGGTTGCCCTGATTCTTCGCCGTCGCTATTTCCGTTGCCAACATCTCCGCGATCACATCCTTCGTAGTAGTCTTGCCGGCGCTGCCGGTCACCGCTACCACGTCGCCCCGCCATTCGCGCCGCGCCCACGCCGCCAGTTGCTGCAACGCGCGCAGCGTGTCGTCCACGCGCAGCACCGTGCCGCCGGCGCGATGCTCTCTTCGACCACCGCGGCCACCGCGCCCTTTTCGAAAACCTCCGCGACGTGCGCATGCCCGTCATTGACCGGACCTCGCAGCGCGAAGAACAGATCGCCCGGCTGCAGCGTGCGCGAATCGACTGACCAGCCCGTGACCATCGCATCCGGATTGGCAGGCAGACTCACGCCCAGCGCGTCCGCCACCGCTCGCAGGGAAAACTTCATCTCTCTTCTTCATACCGCATGTTTCTTAAAACCTAGAGATTGCAAAACTTGCCGCGCCGTTTCGCGGTCGTCAAAATCGATGGTCCGGTCTTTCAGAATCTGATACGTTTCGTGACCTTTGCCCGCCAGCAGCACCACGTCGCCGGCTTTGGCCTCACCGAGCGCGCGCGCGATGGCCTTGGCGCGATCCGGCTCGGCGACCAGCGGCGTGTCGAAGCGCCGCAAGCCCACCATCACGTCGTTCATGATGTCCAGCGGATCTTCGGAGCGCGGATTATCCGACGTCAGCACCACGAAATCGCTCGCCTCCGCCGCGGCCATTCCCATCAACGGACGCTTGGTGCGATCGCGGTCGCCGCCGCATCCGAACAGCGTGATGACGCGGCCCTGGCCTGCCAATTCACGGCTTACCTGGATCACATTGCGCAGCGCGTCGTCGGTATGCGCGTAATCCACCACCACTAGGAAGGGCTGCCCGGCGTCGACCCGCTCGAAGCGTCCCGGAACCGGCGGACACATCCGTATGCCCTCGGCGATCGCGGCCAGATCCATGCCGTAGCTGAGTCCGACGCCCATCGCCGCCAGGATATTCGACACGTTGATGCGCCCGACGAGCGCCGATTCGATAGCTTGACGTTGCCCTTGGTAGACCGCATCGAAGTGCAATCCATCGAAGCCTGAGCGGATGTTCTCCGCGCGCAGATCAGCGGCTTCGACCATTCCGTACCGGATCACTCGGGAGCCGTCCGGCGGCATCATGCCCGAGCTCGCGGGATCGTCGGCGTTCAGAATCGCCCACTGCGGCGCGGGGCCGTCCTCGGGTGCAAACAGCAGCCGCTTGGCCGCGGCGTACTCCTCCATCGTGTGATGAAAATCCAGATGATCCCGCGTCAGGTTGGTGAACACCGCCGTATGGAAGTGCATGCCGTAAACCCGCGCCAGCGCCAAGCCGTGCGAGGAAACTTCCATGGTGAGATAGCGTCCGCCGCGCTGCTCCAGCTCCGCCGCCAGCCGGATGACATCCAGCGATTCGGGAGTGGTGTTGGGCGCCTTCCGAATTTCGTCGCCGATGCGGTATTCGATGGTCCCGATCATTGCTGTGGGTCGCGCCAGCCCGCCCGCAAAATCGCATCGGTCAGATATGCGGTCGTGGTCTTGCCGTTGGTGCCCGTGATGCCGGTGAAGTGGACCCGCTCATCCGGCTGTGCATAGAAATTTCGCGCAGCGATCGCCAGTGCCTTGCGGCCGTGCTCCACTTCGATCCAGGGAACCGCTATGGCGTCACCCGGCGGGCAGCTCGCTCACGACCGCGCACGCACCTCTGGCCTCCGCCTCCCGTGCAAACTGGCGTCCGTCAACACGCGCTCCTGCAAACGCAAAAAACAAAGTATCCTTTTCCACTTTGCGCGAATCGTATTCCAGACCCTCGACCTTCATCCCCGCCCACTCGCGCGCCAGCCCGCCGCGCAACCGCACGCCCTCCAAGACCCCTGCCAAAGTCATTTGCGTGGGGGCCATGAGGACGCCTCAATCTTTCATCAATCCTTCACCGCGTAAGCTGCACGTGGACCCGGCTGCCGGGTGCGAGGATAGAGCCGGGCGGCGGATCCTGCGCCCGCGCCATCCCGTCTCCCTGCACATCGATCGGTAGCCCTGTCGCCGCCGATTCCTCCAGCACCGCACGCAGTGTCAGACCGCGAAGATCCGGCACCTTCGGCCCGATCCCTTTCTGCGCGCTTAAAAAAGGCCGCCGGTCCGGGGACGTCCCGAGGGAAATCCCCGGAGGGGCGTCAACTGCCGAAGCAGATGAAACCCCCGAAGCCGGCGGCTTAGTTTTTGTGACGGAGGATACAACTTCAGAGCGCATAGACGGATGCGTTATGCGCGAAATCAAGACTGTGCGGAATGTCGATGGCCGGCGCAGCCGCGAGTTCCACCGGCGCGGAGCCCAGGCCTGCGATAGACAAATCGTTTTCATCCCGTTTGGCGTTTTTCGTCAAATGCGGACTGGTGTCCGGCAAATCCTTGGGGACGTCCAGCATGCGCAGCGCCGACGTAGCCACCGCGCGGAACACCGGAGCGGCCACGGGACCGCCATACCCCGCGCTGCCGCCCGACGTTCCCACCAGCGTCACCGCAATCACAATCTGCGGATTGGATACCGGAGCGAAGCCCAGAAAGCTCGCGTTGTAGTGGTGCGTGTAGGCTTTCGCTTTGAAATCGTAAATCTGCGCCGAGCCGGTCTTGCCGCCCGAAGTATAACCGCGCAGGATGGCCTGCTTGCCGGTGCCGTGCAGCACCACGCCTTCCATCATCTGGCGCATCTTGATGGCGGTTTCCGGGCGGATCACACGCTCCGGCTTCTCGGGGACGGTGCGCTCTTCCACTCCGCCAGGCCTTTGCCGCGCCAGGATCAAGCGCGGCTTCACGCGCATGCCGCCATTGGCGATGATCGCGCCGGCCAGCGCCAATTGAACGGACGTCGCGCCAACTTCGTGCCCCATGGCGACCGATCCAATCGACGTCGCCTCCCACTGGCTCAAGCGGCGCAGCATGCCCGCCGATTCTCCCGGCAGCTCAATGCCAGTCTTCTGCCCGAAGCCAAATTTGCGCACGTATTGGTAGAGGTTCTTCTCGCCGACTTTCAAGCCGATATTGATCGCGCCGATGTTGCTCGAATTCGCCAGCACATCCGCCATGCTGAGCGACGAGTACCGGTTGTGATCGTGGATCACACGGCCGAATAATTTGATGGTGCCATTGCCGCAGTTGATGATCGAGTCCGGCGTCAGGTTTGTGGTTTCAAGCGCTGCCGCGAGCGTCACCACCTTGAACACGCTGCCGGGCTCGAACGGAGTCGCCACCGCCAGATTGCTGCGCGAACCCGGCGTCTCCTTCTGGCCATTCTGGGCGCCATTGGGATCGTAAGCCGGATAGTTGGCCATCGCCAAGATGTCGCCGGTATATGGATTGAGCACCACGATCGAGCCGGTCTTCGCACTGGTCTTGGCGACGGCCGCCGCCAGCGCCTTCTCGGCTTCGTACTGCAGATTCGGATCCAGGGTGAGCGTCAGGTTGGTGCCCGGCTCCGGCGCCCGCGAAACGACGGAGTCATAAGCGTTCTGCCGCACGTCGTTATAAACCTTCGCCAGGCCAGGCCGTCCCGATAGCTCATCGTCGAAGGTCATCTCGACGCCGCCATTGCCGTGCTCAATCACATCGTCGGGATCGACAATACCGGTCGAGCCGAGCACATGCGAAGCCAGTTCCCCGTGCGGATAGAACCGCCGCATCTCAGGACGAAATTCCACCCAGTCGAGCTGTAAGCTGCGCACCCGGTTGGCTTCTTCCGCGGAGACTTTGCGTTTCACCCACAAGAATCCGCTGTTGTGAAGCTTGGCGGCGGTGATCCGGTTGTAGAGCGCGGTCCGCTTGAGATCCAGAATTCGCGAGAGCAGATCCGCGGCCACGCCCGCATCCGGAATCTTAAGAGGGTTGATGCAAATGGATTCGGCCGGCAGGGTTTTGGCCAGCGGCTGGCCCGTGCGGTCGAAGATGGTGCCGCGCGGAGCTTCGATCTCTACCGTCTTCTGTTGCTGCTGCTCGGCGAGCTTTACCAGCTCGTCGTGATGAACCACCTGCAGCCAAATGAGTTTACAGAATACGGCGCCCGCCCAAACCAACAACAACCGCAGCAGCCACCGCAGCCGCCGGGTAGATAGAGTTTCCGGCATGACTTCCCCTTGAGCGTGCGCCTACCGCTTCTGATTCAACGCCAGTGCCGAGCCATCCTTGGAATCCAGGTGGACCACTTTCTCCGGCTCCGGATCGATAAATTGTTGTTGCCGCGCCAACTGTTCCATGCGCGCCGGCGAAACCAGCTTCGCTTCCTGCAGCTCCAGCGACGCCTGCTCGCTCGCCAGCCGCTGGGCTTCGCCGCGCAGGGATTGGATCTGGTAACCCGCCAGTAACCCGTAGGCGCTCGGCAGCAGCACACCGATCAACAGCACCGCCGCTGCGCCCACCGAGCCGATCATTTTCCAGCACACTCCTCCGGCCTGTGGATCGGTCTGCCGCACCACGCGGCTGTTGTCGATGCGCTTCACGAAGAAGTAGATGTCCTCATTGGCGAAGGCCCGCACCGGTACCGCGCGGGCGGCGCGATGCGTCCCGGACGAGGTCGCGGAGCGAACCGCTTCCCCGGTGAAGAATCTGCTGCAGACAGTTGCTAGAGTTGCCATGTTCCCGTTTCCTCTCCTGCTTGCGGGTCAACCCTCAGCCCCAGGCACTGGAGGAGGAGAGTGCCTGTGGCTGAACGTTGCCCGTCTGTTCCCATCGATTTCCCGCGCACAACGCATCGCTGTGCGCTTCCTCAAATAATTTCCACCGCGCGTAACTTCGCCGAACGCGACGGCGGGTTGTCCCGGACTTCTTCTTCGCTGGGCCGCACCACGTGACGCGTGAGAATGTCCACTCGCCCTTCCCTGGCCAGCGCCTGAAAACTCTGTTTGACCTTGCGGTCCTCGAGCGACATGAACGTGAGCACCACCACTCGTCCGCCCGGCTTCACCAGCGTTGGTATGGCGGCCAGCAGCGCGTCCAGTTCCTCGTTCTCCTGATTCACCGCGATGCGCAGCGCCATGAATGTCTGCGTGGCGGGATGCAATTTGCCCGTACGGGGCACGGCACTCTCGATCAGCTTGGCCAACTGACCGGTCGTTTTGATTGGCCGTGCCCGCACGATTGCTCTGGCTATTTTCCGGCTCCTCCTTTCCTCGCCTAACTGAAATATCAAGTCGGCGAGCTGCTTTTCCGCTTCGTAGTTGACGATGTCGGCCGCCGTCTGCCCCTGGCTGCGATCCATGCGCATGTCCAGCGGCCCATCGGCCATCAGGGAGAAGCCCCTTTCTCCCTCCGTCAACTGATATCTCGATACACCCAGGTCCGCCAGCAGGCCGTCCACTTGCGTGATCCCTTCGGCTGCCAGCGCTTGCCCCACCAAAGAAAAAGAAACGTTGTGAAAGTGGATCCGCGAAGCGCAATCCGCGGTATTCACTTGCGCGCGCGCCAGGCTCTCCGCATCGCGGTCGCACGCCAGGACCAAGCCCCCGCTCGATAAAAGAGCTAATTCCCGTGCGATGGCCCCGGCGTGTCCTCCCATCCCCGCGGTTGCGTCGAGATAAACTCCGTCCGGCCGGATTGCCAGATACTCCAGGCACTCGCGCAACATGACCGGAACGTGCATACATGGCCGCTTACTTCAATCCCTTCTTTTCGAGAGTCTTCACCTTCTCGGGCAAATTCGCCGTGGCGCGATTGAGGCGCTCCTCATGGACGCTCTTGCTGGACACGTTAATGCGTCCGTTGTAGCAATCCAGAAACACCGGCTGAGATTCGATCTCGATCACGCGCCGCAGCGCCGCCGGCATCAGCACGCGGCCCTGCGCGTCAATATCCGAATCGCCGCCATACACTTTGGCGATGTAAGCCACATCCTCGGCGGTCTCCGCCAAGTCGCCCGCGTCGGCGAATAAATTTTCATTGGCTTTCCACACCGATATCGGGTAAATTCTAGCTAGCTGGCGATCCAGCGTAGTGATGAAAACTTTGTCGACACCCAGCTTTTTCAGGTATTCGAGGAACTCAGACGGCAGCTTGAGTCGGCCTTTGTCGTCGACCCGCGCCTGGGCAATCGAGTGCGGCGGCTCCACTGGAACCGCCCCTCCGACGTCATTTCCAACCACTAGTTCTGCCACTTGACACCACTACGGACCACTTCAGTCCACTCAGTGTAAACCAAGGTTCTAGAACTTAGCAAGCATTTTTTGTTGCAGTGGTTGAACTTACCCCTTTTGTTCGCCTATGGCTACCTTACCCCGCTGGCGACTCGCGCGGCTAGGAATTCGTCGGCGGCGTGCCAAGTGGGAAGCTTGGGCAGGTTCGCAGCTTCACGGTTGATCGCGAATCCGAAGCGTGCGTAAAGCTCCATGCCGGAGAAATCCCAATTGTCGTGATATTCGTCGGACGGCTGATGGTAATGGGCTTCATTGTATTCGTCAGCAAGCTTGTTGCCGGTACCCGGAGGTTGGCCCACCAACTCATGGCCGGAATCGATCGAAAACGCCGGGATGCCGACGCGCGCGAACGAAAAATGGTCGGAGCGATAATACGTCCCAGCCAGCGGACGTGGATCGGGAGAGATGACGAGATGGAAGCGCCGGGCGACTTCTTCTACCATCGGAAAAATCGTAGTGCGTTCCGCCCCATGTACCTGCACATCGCTGGTTCGGCCGAGCGGCGGCAAGGAATCGTAGTTGAGCGCCAGCGCGGTTTTGCCCGCTGGAATCACCGGATGCTGCCCATAATATTCCGAGCCCAGCAGCCCGGCTTCTTCCGCGGCCACCGAAATGAAAAGCGCGGAGCGCCGCGGCTTCTGCGGCAGCGCGGCCCAGGCGCGAGCCAGCTCTAGTAAAACGCCGCAGCCGGTAGCGTTATCCTGCGCGCCGTTATAAATAGCGTCGCCGTGAATCGCTTCGCCCACGCCGAGGTGATCCCAATGCGCGCTGAACATCACGGCTTCATTCTTAAGCTGGGGATCGCCGCCCTCAACTTTGCCGATGACGTTGCGCGTCCGGATCTCGCGGATTTTCGCGGAGGCGTGAATGCGGAAACGCAGCGGCAGCGGCCTGGCCCGGAAGCCCCGCGTATCCGCTAGCGCCAGCCACGCGTCCGCGGTGGTGTTTTGGGTCGCCGCGATGCGCTCGCCGGCGTCTTTCGTAACCCAGCCGGCGAATCCGACCGCGGGAGCTCCCGGCGCGAGTTTCATCTCCAGTTCTTCTTTCGACCAGGACGATCGCACCACGTTCCACCCATAACTAGCCGTCGGCGTGGTGTGAATGATGATGGCGCCGGCCGCGCCGTGACGCGCGGCTTCTTCGAATTTGTAGGTCCAGCGCCCGTAGTAAGTGAGCGCCTCGCCCTTGAAGAATTTGGGATCGCGGGAAGGTGGCTCGCCCGTGAAGAGCACTACCACTTTGCCGTGCACGTCGACTCCTTGGTAGTCGTCCCACTGGTACTCCGGCGCGACGATTCCATGACCGACGAACACAGCGTCGGCGTTAATCTCGACGTTGGGCTTCTGCTGGAAAGTGACTCCCACGAAATCGTCCAGCCAGCCGAAGGGAAGGGTGACGCCGCCGGCGCTCACGCTCAGCGAGGTAGCGGCCTGCGGATCGGCGCCGACCATCGCGAAATTCTGGAAATACGTTCCGTTATCACCGGCGGGCTTTAGGCCATCCAGAGCAAACTCGGTAGCAATGTATTCGCTTGCGAGATCGCCGCCGCGCGTGCCGACGCCCCGGCCCTCGAGCAAATCGCTCGCCAGAAATTTCACGTGCGCGCGTATTCGCTCGCCGGAGATGTCGGTGGTCTCGGCCTTCGTGATTTGGGCCGGAGTGTTCTCGACCCACGCCGCGGCAGCCGCGAAAAATAAGAGTAAGAGCGCACGCTTCATCCAGGCATCATAACAAGCCCGCCTGGGCGACAAGGAAGATAAGCCGCGATCACTGCGCTCCCCGGCATGTAGCGCACTCGTTGCACCCGTTCAAGCGAAGGCGCGTCGAGATTCCGGGGACCCGATCAGGCTTTGGGTTTTGCGCTCGCCTTGCGTGCGGCGGCCCAGCGTTTCCGTTGCGCGGCGGCCATGCGCTCGCGCGCTTCTGCACTCACGGGACGGCGCGTCGACGGCGCGCCAATGGGGCGCCCGCGCTTGCCTCTTTGGTGAGCCAAGCGGTCGAAGATCGCGATCGCTTCATCGAGTTGCGCCTTGTACGCCCGGAGATCCGTTAAAACCTTAGCAACATCCATACGTCAAACCAGTATTTGGCAAGAAGGGGTGCAGAAGCAAGTCCCAAGTATTTTTTGTCAGCGTTTTGGGCATGCCTATACTTGAGGGAATGAAGATCGTGATCGACACCACGGCGCAAACCTTGACGCACGAAGATGGCGCGGTGGAAAACACTGTAGGCCTGTTTACTAAAGAAGCCTTTGAGACGCTTTCGCTCGCCTGGGTACGCGTCGGCTGGAGTTTGCAGTACTATCACAATTTCAGTTGGTTCGGCCTTCCAATCTTGCAACTTCCTGAAGACTTACTGCGGCTGCAGGAAGTGATCTACACGCTGCGCCCGGCGGTGATCGTGGAGACGGGAGTCCACCGCGGCGGCTCCCTACTATTCCACGCAACCTTGCTCGCGGCGATGGGTGAAGGCAAAGTGATCGGCATTGACCGCGAGATCCCGCAGCGCACGCGCGAGGCGTTAGGCCGTCATCCACTGGCAGCGCGCATATCGTTGCTCGAAGGCGATTCCACAGATCCGAAGATCGTCGCGCAGGCGGCCGATCTGATCGGATCCGCCGGTCCAGTGCTGGTGATTCTCGACTCCGACCATACTCGCGATCATGTAGGGCGCGAACTCGAATGCTACGCGCCGCTGGTCACTAAGGGATCGTATCTGCTAGCCACCGACGGCATCATGAAAGACATCGCGGATGTGCCCCGCGCGCGGCCCGAATGGAAAACCGACAACCCTTTTGAGGCCGCGAAGGATTTCGTGGAACGGCATCCCGAATTCCGTCAGCAGCAACCGGCTTGGCCTACGCGGCAAGGCGTACTTACTGAAAACGTTACGTATTGGCCAGGGGCGTGGCTCCGGCGCGTAAAGTAAACGCCGTCGAACCGCACCTAAATCCGTAGGGCCCAACAGGTTCCGGGTAAAGATTTCCCTCAATCCGTCCGATGAATCTGTATGCGGCAACCGTCGCCGGAGTGCGTCCAATCGCGGGTCATCCCGTCGCGAATCTTTGTAGTGATACCCGCCTATAACGAAGGCCGCGTGCTGGCGTCTACCATTCGTGGTTTACTGCCCCACGGTTACTCCATCGTGGTCGTCGATGACGGATCTTCCGATGGCACCACCGCCATCCTAAAAGACCTGCCGGTCCACTATCTGCGGCACCCGATCAACCTGGGCCAAGGCGCCGCGCTGCAAACGGGCATGGATTATGCGCTGACGCAAGGCGCCGAGTATATCGTCCACTTCGATGCCGACGGACAACATCCGGCCGAAGGAATTCCCAGCCTGCTCGCGCCCCTTCGCCGGGGAGAATGCGATGTTACGGTTGGCTCGCGATTCTTGGATCCGGAAAGCATCAAGCTGATTCCACGCGGCCGCAAAATCCTGTTGCGCGGAGCCGTCGTGATTTCGGGTATTCTCACCAACCTATGGCTTTCCGACGCGCATAACGGATTTCGCGCTCTGCCGCGCGCCGCCGCCCAAAAAATTCGCCTGCACGAAAATGGCTTCGCGCACGCTACTGAATTTCTGGATGAAGTTCGCCGCGCGAAGTTGCGATTGCAAGAGGTGCCGGTCGCGATTCGCTATACCGATTACTCGCAGGCGAAAGGTCAGCCGGCGTCGAACAGCGTGAACATTCTGATCGACGTGCTGCTGCGGAAAGTTCTCTAGATGCTGCCCATTCAGGCCATATTGATTGCCCTGCTGCTCCTCATCGGGGGGATCTATCTCACGGCGTTGTCGTCACGGCTGGTGTCGCGGCTGGCGCTGCTGACCTTGCTGGCGGCGGGGGTCGTTTTCGTCATCAATCCGGATTTGACGACGCGGATCGCCCACAGCGTGGGAGTGGGCCGCGGCACGGATCTGCTGCTGTATCTATTTTGCCTGGCGAGCGTCACGGTGTTTCTCAAGCTGTATAAGAAGAACCGGGCCATGGAAGAGAAATTGACGGAAGTCGCGCGCCAGATCGCATTGCAAGGCGCGCAGGCGCCGCATCGGGAAGCGTGATGGACTCCGCGGTGACCAGCGGCGTCCTCGCCGAGCGAGCCCACCGCGTTGAGCCCAAGGACGTGGAGACCAAGGCTCCGCTTATCATCAGCCTGCCGCTTGCGCATCCTGATCCTTTGCGCCGCCGCGTTTCTGCTGGCCTGGCTGCCGCGCCTGCGTTGGGGCTTCTGGACCGACGAAGCAGGAACCTTCTGGATGGCCTGCAAGGGTTGGCGCGCAGCCATCGGCCGCACCGCCACTTGGCCCGGGCAGTCGATTCCCTACAGCGTTCTCGAATCCTTTTTCGTGGCGACGGGCTTTTGGAAAGAGCCGCTGCTGCGGATCCCTTCGGTGCTCGCGAGCGTCGTCGCGGCGTGGCAATTGAAGCGCTTGGCGGAGCTGACGATCAACCGCAGCGCCGGATGGCTCGCCATCGTTCCTCTTGATCTGCGCGCCCGACATGGTGAACTTCGGCACGTCGGCGCGACCCTACGCGCTGGCGCTGGCGGCGTCGCATCGCATCGTTCCGGTATTTGCTCGAATGGCGGGAATCGCGGGACCGGAAGACGGCAGTGAAGTATCTGATCGCATCGGCTGTTGACGCTGCACTTCCATTATTTGTTCGGATTCATCTTCGTCATCCAAGCGGTGTTTCTCGCGGGATGCCGCGGTTTGGCCGTCGTATGTCACGACGAAAAGTCGGCATCGGCCTGCCGCTAGCTGCCGCGATTCTGCTCCCAGCGAGCATGCTGCCACTGGTGGGAGTGCTGCGCTCGTCCGTGAACACGCGAGCAGCTTCGCCCACGCCGTACCGCCGACGTTCACCCAGTTGTTGCAGAGTTGCTTTCCTCCAGCCCTGCTGTTGACGACGGGGCTGGGTCTTCTGCTGCTTTGGATCTCGGCAAGAAATCTACGCTGGCGGCCGGCGCCGCTGCGGCCGGAGTTCGTATTGCTGCTGGCCACCTGGGCGACGCTGGCCCCAGTGATTTTTTTCCTGGCGGCGCGATTGACGGACCAGAGTGTATTCGCCTCCCGCTATTTGCTGTTCACGCTACCGGCGGCGGTGCTCTTCATCGTCTGGATCATTTCCGGTTTCGAGCGGCCAGAGTGGCGCTTCCTGATCCTGCTGGCGATCTTCGCGGGCACGGTGCTCCATCCCGGCAGCCTGCTGCTGACCTTTCGCGAATCCGCGTCCAGCTGGCGCGAACCCTTGCGGCTAGTTGAGTCGCTGTCTCAAGGACAACCTCCGCCGGTGTTCGTGGCGAGTGGAATCGTGGAATCGGGCGCGCTTGGATTGGACCGAAGCCGATCCCGCCAGTAGCCGGTTGTTCGCGGCGCTGACCGCGTACCCGATTCGGAATCGCACGATCCCGCTGCCGTATCAATTCAGCGATCACGTCAAGGGCTTTATTCGTGACAACCACCTCGAAAATTACAAAACCGGCGAGCGCTGCTTCCTTCTGGCAGCGACGGATTCGGAGCTGGTGACGTGGATGTCGAGTTACATGCAACAAATCGGATTTCACGCCGAAGCGCACCCGGTGAACGATTTTGTGGTGATCGAATTTCGCCGCGATTAGAGTGAAACGTGAAAACGCTTGAAATTTCAGCAGCATCCGAACGTGGGGAGTCCCTGAGAGCTCTGGGGCGAGCCGCTGAGCGGGTATTCACTTCGTCCAGGACGTGGTTGATTTTCGGTTTGCTGTGGGCGGCCTTCTACAGCTTTACCGATCGCTACACCATGAACCCGGACGGGATGAGCTACGTGGACATGGCGTCCAACGCGGTGCGCAATGGACCGGCACAACTCATCAATGGCTACTGGAGCCCGGGCTATCCCGCCGTGCTCGCGGTCTTTCTCATGGTTTTCCGGCCGTCGCCCGAAGCCACTTATCCCGTGGTCCATTTCGCCAATTTCTGCATCTTCGGCCTGGTGATGCTGAGCTTTGCGTTCTTTCTGAAACAGTGGATCGCGTCGTGGGATTGGGACGACGACGCAAGATCCACCGGCGCCTGGCTGGTTCCATTTGGCTTCAGCGTATTTCTGTGGCACTCCATGGAATTGATTGGTGTCGCCGCGGTGGTTCCGGATTTGTGCGTAGCCGGAATCGTTTTCCTGGCCGCGGGTATACTCTGCCGTCTGTCGATTTCACGCGGCCCCGTCGGAAATTACGCCGCGCTTGGCGCGATCCTGGGCCTGGGATATTACTTCAAGGCCGCAATGTTTCCGATCGGATTGCTGGGGCTCGCGGTGTTCTGGATCATGCCCCCCACGCGCCTGGTGAAGCGTCAATACATTGCCTTCGCTGCCCTGACGTTCCTGATCGTCGCAGCGCCGCTGGCGGGAACCCTTAGCCATCAGATCCGGCAAGCCGACCATCGGCGAAACGGGACGCCTGAATTATGTTTGGTACGTCAACCGGTTTCATCGTCACACCGGGTGGACCGAAGCCGGTGAGCATGGGACCCCGGAACATGCTCCCCGGAAACTCATGACGAAACCCGAGTTGCTGGAGTTTGCCGAGCCGGTGAGCGGAACCTTTCCGCTTTGGTACGATCCCGCCTATTGGTACGCCGGCGTGAAAGCCAAGTTCGATTGGCAAGCAGCAATGGGCGGTGCTCCGGCGATAATGCCCAGGTTTATTGGCAGCTGCTGCGCTACATGAATGCTCTGTTGGCCGGAGCCTTGCTGCTCGGCGTGCTGATGCTTCGCGACCGGAAGTTCGCTAAACCGGAGCGCCGCTGGGCCTGGCAACTGGCCTGGCCATTGTCGGTAGTCGCGCTGTATTGGCTGGTGTTCATCGACCCGCGATATGTAGCGCCCTTTTGCGTAGTTGTTCTGGCTGGCGATCTACGGAGTTCTGATGCCTCGTGTGGCTGCGACTCCGCGCAAGGTGATTTTCGCCAGCGTGATCGCGACCATGCTGATTCCGAGCCTGGTCGATGGCCGGCACCATCGCCCGTTCCATGTTCGTGGAATCTTCGGATGGCGGCCGGCCGGTTCAGCAAGAGGCTGCGGCGGACTTGCAGGCGATGGGTCTTCGTAGAGGCGATCGCGTGGCGATCGTGGGCGAAGGATTCGAGGACTATTACGCGCAAATCGCCGGTCTGAAGATTGTTGCGCAGCTACCGAGCGCAGAGGAGTTCCAAGCGTCTGGATGGGCCTCAACTCGAGAGCGTGACCGCGCACTTGAGCGCCCTGGGCGTCAAGGCGCTGATCGCGAAAGAGAAGCCCCTGCACGCGGCGCCGGCCGATTGGCGGACGGTGGGCGGATCTTCGGGGTACAGCGTTCTTTTGATTTCCACGGCGTTCTGACAGAACGCTTGAGTTCCTGACATAATGTAGGCGGCTATGGCTGCGTGGCTGGAATCGCCCGACCACCTTGTCGTCGACCTGCGAAACATCTCAGCGGCGGACATGGCGCCTCTGCTCGATGAAGAGACGGTGACGTGGAGGGCGGCGCTCGATTGGGACTTCGAACCCTCGGCTGAATTGGTGCGGCGTTTCGTCGGCATGCAGGCGCTGAATGGATTCGCGCTGCTCGAAGGCACCCGCACCATCGGCTATTCCTACTACATCCGGGAAGAAAAGAAAGGGCTGATCGGCGACTTGTACGTGCGCGAGCGCGACCGCACCATCGAACGCGAGAATGCTCTGATCGAGGCCACGCTGGAAGCCTTATGGCGTTCTCCGGGCGTGCGCCGCGTGGAAGCCCAGTTGCTGTTACTCGAAGAGCCCTTGAGGCGTAAGGTGCCGTTTGCGTCGCGCTTTAAGCCGTATCCCGCGCCGCTTCCTGGAGGCTCCGGCGAGGCAGGTCCTGGCGCTTGAAGCGCGCGAGATGGAAGGCATCGCGATCGCGCCTTGGACGGAAACGCAGCAGGACGATTCGGCGCGGCTGGTGGCGGCGGCGTATCGCGGGCACATCGACAGCGAGATCAATGATCAGTACCGTTCGCCTAGCGGGTCGCGGCGCTTCTTGAGCAACATTGTGCAGTATCCGGGCTGCGGGACTTTCTTTCCGCAGGCTTCGTTCGCGGCGTTCGCCTCGAATGGGGGGAGGGGAGAGTTGTGCGGCATTTCGCTGGCTAGCCTGGTGGCGCGCGAGACGGGACACATCACGCAGATCTGCGTGGCTCCGTCGCAGCGCGGCAAGGGACTCGGATACGCACTGCTGCGTCGCTCCATGCTCGCGCTGGCGGCGCACGGATGCCGCACCGTGGGCTTGACCGTGACGTCGAAGAATACCAGCGCGATTCACCTCTATGAACAGATGGGCTTTACCGACCGGCGGGAGTTCGCGGCCTACGTCTGGGATTCGTGGTAGGAGCGCCGGCCGGCGGTTAAGGTTTCCCAAATTTGCAGCCGATCAAACTACTGTCCGGCCCGATGAGGCCCCTTATGGCGCACACAACGGTTCATCGGCATGCGGATACACCTGAGCTCGCGCCGCAGAATTCGCCGGCGGCGATTGGCAATCCGAAACCCTTGACGCACCGGGTCCATCGGGAATTTCGCCTTCCGGTTCTGTTATGCCGCTATTCTCAGCGGCGGCGGTTGTGGTGGAGCGCGCTCGCGCTCGGAATGATCGCCTGCCGAGTGGCGCTGCTGCCGCTGCTTCCTGTGCCGGAGCCGGTCGTGCAGGACGAGTTCAGCTATCTGTCTATCGGCGGATACATTCGCCCACGGGCGCGTGACGAATCCCACGCCTCCCGATCCCGAATTCTTTGAATCGCCGCACGTGCTGGTCAAACCGGTCTACGTCTCGAAGTATCAGCCTGGACAAGGCCTGGTCCTGGCGTTGGGGCAGAAGCTGACCGGCCATCCCTATTGGGGCGTGGTGCTGAGCTGCGCGCTGATGGTATTTTCTCTTCTGCTGGGCGGCGGATGCATGGCTGCCTCCGCAGTGGTCGCTGATTGCCGGCGGACTGGCGCCGTGTTGTTCTTTCTCCCGAGCTATTGGTTCACCAGCTACCAGGGAGGCGCTGTCGCGGCCTGCGGGGGCGCGCTGATGGTCGGCGGTTTGGGTTATCTTCTGCGCGAGCGGTTCGGATCCGCACGATTCACGCTGGCAGCCGGGGCGCTGATCCTTTACGCGACGCGGCCCTATGAGGGCGGAGTGCTGTGCGTGGCTGTGCTGGCGATTCTGGCGATTCAGTTCTGGAAATCGAACGCGGAGCCTTCAGCGGACTTGGCTGCGGACCGTGATTCTGCCAAATACGGCGGTGATGCTGGCAGCGGTTCCCCTGATCGGCTGGTACAACATCCGCGTGACAGGCCGGGCGACCGACTTGGCCGTATTTCGAGCACGTTCGCCAATACGATCCTGTTCCTGTGTTCTGGCCCCTCGCACCGATGCCTCCCAAGCAGTACAGCAGCGCTAACGTTCGCGGGTCGCACCAAACCGAAATCGACGACTATCGGCGATTGCACGAGGCGAGCCTGCCCGTAACCCTTGCCAAGCAAGCCGTCAACATTTTAATGAAAGGCGTATTGTTTCAGTTTTTGACGTTCGGATTTCTGCTGGCGGCCGTCCCGTGGGCGGGCATGAGGAAACGCAAGAAGTGGCTGGTGCTTCTTCTCGGCGCGGGCTGCGCTGCGCTGGTGCCGGAGGTTTGGGTCAACGCGCACTATACCGCCCCCTACACCATCGTCGAACTGATTCTGATCGTGGCCGGGGCACGAGCGGTGTGGTATCGAATTGCCGCTTCGCGCATGCGCGGGCCGGCATTCCTTTCGACCTTGATTATTTTGCTGGTTCCTTTGGCCATAAGTTACATGGGCGCGGTCCAGAAGCAGCCCACCGAGCGCGGCCGTCTACTTCGGACGCTTACGTCGGGGGGCGGACACCATCTGGTCTTTGTCGATTACTCCGAACACTGGAATCCCCTGTTTGAATGGGTTTATAACGGGGCGGATCTGAACGCAAGTCCGGTGATCTTCGCGCACCTGCGCTCGCCTGGCGAGAATCGGGATCTGCTGAATCATTTTCCGGGCCGGAAGGCGTGGCTGGTGCGTCTAGGCCCGAAAGATACTGACGTGCACCTGGAACCCTATGACCCGCCTCTTGCGCGGTCATTCTGACGCGGGTGTCTGTGCCGGTTGATTCTTACTCTGTTCTCCTCTGCATTCTAAATTCGGAGCGCTCCTAGCTGGTTTGTAACCCTTTCCAACCAGGGATGACGTTATGGCTCGCCACAACCACCACACTGATTTGTGCGTCTGGCGGGGTAGCTGCAGACTTCCGCCAAGCGCGGCCGGGTCACCCAGTGGGAAGCCCCGACTCTTACGGAACCAAGATGCGGCAGGTCGGCCGAGCCGGGATGCGAGCGAAAGCGCGAAGTTGAAGCAGATGGCTGGAGAAGCTGCGCGGTCGCGAAGTGACACGTGACACGCAAATTCGCTTCCGCCGCGAGGCGCCTGTTACCCTAAGAAGAACTCACTATGGCGTGGTTTTCGCGGGAACGTTCGGGGGCAGAGGGGCAGGGGGAAGGCGAAAAGCGCGTCCGCACCGAGGGTTTGTGGCTCAAGTGCGAGGGCTGCGGCCAGATCATCTGGAAGAAAGCCCTGGAAGAGAACGGGCAAGTGTGCCCGCAGTGCGATCACCATTTTCGGGTGGACGCGCGCACGCGGCTGGCGCTGCTGTTCGACGGCGGCGCCTACGAAGAAGTGGACGCCAGCCTGACTTCCACCGATCCGCTGCGCTTTTCCGATTCCAAAACCTACGCGGTGCGCTTGAGCGAGATGCAGAAGGCGACGTCGATGTCGGACGCGCTGCTGGCGGGCTGGGGCAAGCTCGAAGGGCGGCCGGTGAACATCTGCGCGATGGAGCTGAAGTTCGTCGGCGGCAGCATGGGCACGGTGGTGGGCGAAAAGATCACGCGGGCGGTGGAGCGGTCCATGGAGCGGCGGGCGCCGCTGATCGTGATTTCGGCGTCGGGCGGCGCGCGCATGCAGGAGGGCGCGATCAGCCTGATGCAGATGGCCAAGATTTCGTCGGCGCTGATGCGGCTGGACGAGGAGCGCCTGCCCTTCATCAGCGTGCTGACCGATCCGACCACCGGCGGCGTGACCGCGAGTTTCGCGATGCTGGGCGATCTGAACATCGCCGAGCCGGGAGCGCTGATCGGTTTCGCGGGGCCCAGAGTGATCGAGCAGACCATTCGTCAGAAGCTGCCGGCGGGTTTTCAGCGCAGCGAGTTTCTGCTGGACCACGGATTCCTGGACGCGGTAGTGAAGCGCGGCGAGATGAAGGCCTACATCGCGAAGGCGCTCAGCTTTTTCTGCGATTAAGGGCGTCGCCTCGTTGCCGGCCTAACGGAACCAGGGCGATTTGGATTTTGACTGGCGGCGGGCGACCTCTTCATCAAAAGCTCTCGTGACCCGCTCCACGCGGTCAAATAGGCCGCAGAAGGCGATTTTCGGATCCATCTCCTGCAGTTCCTCATCCGAAAGCAATTCGAGATGCGTTTTCCATTCGGCTTCGAATTCGGCGTTAAAAATATCACGTTCCAATATGCTGGTGGCGCGCTGGTTGAGGTTGCCTGGCACCATTAGGCGCCACAATCGGATCGGTTTTGGCGGTGGGGGCTCTTCCTCCGGCGGGTCGGACAGATCCAGATAGCAGGGAATTCCGGCGGCCTCCAAAGCGTCACGGGCATTTGCGACTTCGCGCGCCACTCACCCCGGCTGTTCGACTTGCGAGTACACTTCACTGGCTTCGTCCAGCCACTCGGGTTTACCATCGCCGTGGGGCAATTGGCCCTCAAGGTCCGCGGTCTGAACCAAGGGGTTCGTCAGGCCGAGCGGTTTTCTCCGGGCGAGTTCCTCGTCGTAACA
The DNA here is from genome assembly GCA_963731375.1 of Bryobacterales bacterium. GTDB lineage: Bacteria > Acidobacteriota > Terriglobia > Bryobacterales > Bryobacteraceae > Palsa-187. The sequence continues at coordinate 13,731 of CAVSUW010000007.1, read as the reverse complement.
CTTCTGGGCTGTTTCGACGAGCTCTGATCGGTCGAGTTCCAGGAGCGCTTCGTCGGAGAGCGACGCATAATGTCGGCGTAAATATTCGAGATCTACTGGCATGGCTTCTATTCAGTGGCGCGGGGCAACGATTAGTCTAACGCGATACGTTCCCGCGCTTTACTCCCGCCGTAATGCCAGCGCGGGATCGACTCGCGTGGCTCTGCTTGCTGGTACCCAAGTTGCCAATCAAGGTGAAACCGGGGGCCGCCCGCAGAGAGCGAAGAACGTAGCGGAGGTCCTGGAGCAGCCTGCCCATGTTTCAGAATAAGACGCAGTTCGCAGAAGGAGGTTACGAGTTCCTCGACTTGTGGCGGCTGCGCCGGAGGGTATGTTAGACTCCCACCGGCAACATGTGGCTCTATGCGTCGACGGTTTTCCTGAGCGCCTTCCTCCTGTTTCAGATTCAGCCGATGGTGGCCAAGTGGCTTCTGCCTTCGGTGGGCGGCTCGGCCGCGGTGTGGACCACCTGCATGCTGTTCTTCCAGGCGTTCCTGCTGCTCGGTTATCTCTATTCCGACTGGCTGGCGGGCCGGCTCGCCTTTAAGATCCAGGTCGCGCTGCATACTTGCCTGTTGGCCGCCAGCGCTCTGATGCTGGGTCTGGGCCTGGGCCCACAGTTCTGGAACGGTCTGGAACCCCGCCGGCGCGCACCATCCGATCGTCGGAATTTTGGCGGCGCTGGGGCGGTCCATCGGGATCCCCTATTTCGTTCTCGCGACGACGACGCCCCTGATCCAGGCCTGGTATGCAAGAGGACACGAAAAAGCTTTGCCCTACCGGCTTTTCGCGCTGTCGAATCTCGCTTCCATACTCGGGCTGCTGGCTTACCCGGTGCTGGTCGAGCCGTATCTTTCGCTCCGGCATCAGTTCCAAGTCTGGTCCTGGGGATACCTGCTGTTCGTTCTGCTGTACCTGGTGTCGGCGCTGCGTAACTGGCAATCCGCGCGCGGAACCAGCGCGTCGCCGGCGGCCGATTCCGGCGGCATGGCGCCGGAGCCAAGTTGGGATCTGAAGCTCCTCTGGATGTTGTTCGCCGCCTGCGCGTGCATACTGCTGCTGGCGATTACCAACTACCTGACCCAGAACATCGCGCCGGTCCCGTTCCTATGGGTGTTGCCACTGGGAGTCTATCTGCTGACGTTCGTCTTCTGCTTCAACGACGACCGGTCATCCGAACACGAACTGGTGGAGGTGGCTGGCCGGCCCCACTTTGGCGGTACTTGGCATTGTCCTTTTCAAGGGCCGCGTCGGCGGGCTGATCCTTACCGTCGCGATCTTCGTCGCGGGGCTGTTTCTGTGCTGCATGTTCTGTCACAGCGAGCTGGCACGGCGGAAACCGCACCCGCGCTTTCTCACATCCTTTTACCTGATGATCGCGCTGGGCGGCGCGATGGGCGGGGTCTTCGTGGGATTGATCGCTCCGGTGGCTTTCAATGCCTACTTCGAATTGCCCGTCGGGATGGCACTGTGCGCGCTGCTGTTGCTGCACGTCCGGCGGCAATCGACCTCGACGCGGCATCTTGCGAAGTTAGCGTTGGTGGCGTTTGCCGGTTTCCTGGTATGCATGCGAGTCTTCTCCTACACCTCCGGGACGCGCGCTGATGACGCGCAATTTCTATGGCAGCCTGCGCGTGAGCGATATCGCAATCCCCGGGCCAAGGCAGTCGCTTCGCCTGCTCTATCATGGCTCGATCGTGCACGGGGTCCAGTTCCTGCTGCCGCAATTCCGCCGCCAGGCTACTGCATATTATGGACCCGGTTCGGGAGTTGCGCTGGCGATCGAAAGCTTGCGCCGCGCGGCGCCCGCGTGGGTGTCATTGGCCTGGGAGCCGGGCACGCTCGCCACCTACGGCAGGAGTGGAGACTACTACCGCTTTTACGAAATCAACCCGTCTGGTGATCCAGGTGGCGAATACCGAGTTCGACTTCCTACGCGACTCGCAGGCCAAAGTGGATGTGGTTGAGGGCGACGCGCGCCTTGCGCTCGACCGCGAACCGGACCAGCAGTTCGATGTTCTCGTGCTCGACGCCTTCTCAGGCGATTCCGTACCGATTCACCTGCTTACCCGCGAGGCGTTCACCACCTATTTCCGCCACCTGAAACCGGATGGGGTGCTGGCGGCGCACGTCTCGAATCAGTACCTGGATATTGGGTCGGTGGTCGAACGGATGGGGCTTCAGTTCAGCAAAGAAGCGATTGTAGTTGAGAGTCCCGGCGACAACGAGGGCCGGACGCCTTCCGGCGACTGGGTCCTGCTTACGAGCAGCCGGGGCCTGCTGGAGAATCCGCGAATCAAAGCGTTCGCCGGCCGAAGCGCATCCAAGCCCTCTGCGGATGTCTGGACCGACGATTACAGCAACTTGTTCCGCGTCTTGAAGTAGTCCGCTCCGCTAAAATAGTAGTGACACCTCCTCAATGATCCAACTCCAAGGGGCCGGGAAACGTTTCGGCCACAAGCTCCTCTTTGAAGACTGCGACTGGCTGATCACGCCGCGCGAGCGCACCGGCCTGGTGGGCGGCAACGGCACCGGCAAATCCACGCTGCTGAAGATCCTGTGCGGGATGGAGACGCTCGACTACGGTTCGCTCAGCATGGCCAAGGGCCTGACCATCGGCTACCTGCCGCAGGATGGGCTGTCGCTCACCGGCCGCACGGTGTTTGCCGAGGCCATGTCGGTGTTCGATCAGCTTGCGCGAGATGGAGAAAGAGCTGGAAGCGCTGCATCACAGTCTGGGCGAACTGGACCCGGCGAGCCCGGAGTACGCCGCGGCGGCGGAGCGCGCGCATGATATCGACAGCGAATTCCGCAATCGCGACGGGTACGCGATCGAGGCGCAGGTGGGCACGGTGCTGGACGGGCTCGGGATTCCGCAAGGAGGACTGGGAGCGGCGCACGGAGGAGTTCTCCGGCGGCTGGCAGATGCGGCTGGCGCTGGCCAAACTGCTGCTCGAAAAGCCCGGCCTGCTGCTGCTGGATGAGCCCACCAATCACCTGGATCTGGAAGCGCGCAACTGGCTGGAATCGTATCTGACGAATTATCCGGGCGCGTATCTGCTGATCTCGCACGACCGCTATTTCCTGGACGTGACGGTGAACCGCACCGTCGAGATCTGGAACAAGCGGGTGCAGTTCTATAGCGGCAACTACGATAAGTACCTGCTGCAGAAAACCGAGCGGCGCGATCAGCTCGACGGCGGCGTACCGCAATCAGCGCGAGCGCATCGAGCAACTGGAAGCGTTCATCAACCGCTTCCGCGCGCAGGCGACCAAGGCCAAGCAGGTGCAGTCGCGCATCAAGGAACTGGACAAGATCGAGCGCATCGAGATTCCGCCGGAAGAGCAGACCATCCACTTCACGTTTCCGCAGCCGAAGCCGAGCGGGCGCATCGTGGCGGAGTTCAAGGACGTGTCGAAGAGCTACGGGCAGAAGTTCGTGTTCGGCGACGCCGACTTCGTGATCGAGCGCGGCGACCGGGTCGTCGCTGGTGGGCGTGAACGGCGCGGGGAAGTCCACCATGATCAAGCTGCTGGCGGGCGCGGAGCCGCTGACGTCGGGCTCCTACACGCTGGGCCACAACGTGATGCCGGATTATTTCGCGCAGGATCAATACAAGGAACTCGACACCGACGCGCGCATGCTGGACGATCTGAGCGCGTCCGCGCCGCGGCATTCGCAGACCCAACTGCGTTCGCTGCTGGGGTGCTTCCTGTTCAGCGAAGACGACGTGTTCAAGAAGATCGGCGTGCTGTCGGGCGGCGAGCGCAACCGCTACGCGCTGGCGCGGATGCTGCTGGCGCCGTCGAATTTCCTGCTGCTCGACGAGCCCACCAACCACCTGGACATGCGCGCCAAGGACGTGCTGCTGGAGGCGCTGAAGGAATACAACGGGACGGTGGTGTTCGTGTCGCACGACCGCTACTTCATCGACAACCTGGCGACGCGGGTGTTCGAAATTCAAGAAGGCCACGTGCATGTGTATCCGGGGAACTACGAAGACTATTTGTGGCGCAAGGCGGGTGGTCCGGAGGCGATGCTGGCGGAGGCTGTCGACGCAGCGCCCGCCGAAGCCGGCGCCCGCGGCGGTTGTCAAAAAAGACAAGCCGCGAGTGAATCCGATGAAGGCGCAGAAGATGCGCGAGCGGCTGCGGGAAGTGGAGCAGGAAGTGGCCGCGCTCGAATCGGGAATCCAGCAGCACGAGGCCGCGCTGGGCGATTTCAAGAGCGTGGAAGAAACGATGCGCCTGACCGAGCAGCTTACGGCGCGTCGGAGCGAGCTCGAAGCGCGAGTGGCGGAGTGGGAAGAATTGACGGGTGAGCTCGAGAAATAGGGACGGAGCCTATTTATCGCGACGCCGGCTTGCATGCTGAAGGATGGGAGCCGCGGATAAATAGGCTCCGTCCCTATTTTTGCGACGTAATCCACCGCGTCCAGATTCTTATAAACGTTGCCCGCGACACCGGCGGCGGCGGGACCGCTGACGCCGCGTCCGCCCGTGAGCAGCACCGTCACGGCGATCTTGCCGCGGCTGGTTTCAGAGAACGATCCGAACCAGCCCAAGTGCGTGGGCGAGCGCTCATCGGTGCAGGTTCCGGTCTTGCCAAAGATGGGTTCCTGCGGGATCGAAGCCGATGCGGCGGGCAGTGCCGTACTCGACGGCGCCCGCCATGCCGGGCTTGATCTCCGGGATCAGGTCTTCGATATCCAGGTGACGCTTCACGCGCGGCAGCAATGCGTCTGCGCTTCCTCTTGGGTGCGCGGGTATTGCAGATAATACAGCGTGCCGCCGTTGGCCACGGCGCTTACCAAGGCAGTGAGCTCGAGCGGTGTCAGCGCGATGCCGTCGCCGAAGCTGGTCATCATGCCCATGCCGTTCTTGGGCGGAGCAGGGGGCAGCAGGCCGGCTTGTTCGCCTTCGATATCGAGTCCCGCTTTCTCGCCCAGCCCGAACAGGTGCGCGTAGTAACTGACGCGCTCGAAGCCCAGCTTCTGGCCCAGGCTGGCGAAGTACTGGTTGCTGGATTTAGCCAGCGCATCGGTCAGCGTCATGGTGGTGCGGCCATAGATGCGGATGCGCGTGTCGCGTTCGACAACGGATTCGCTCAGCGCCGCCAGCGCCACCGGAACCTTCACGGTGGAGCAGGGCTGGAAGCCGTCGCGGAACGCCAGCCGCTGATTCACGATGGTCAGGATGCGGCCGGTTTGCGGATCGGCCACCACCACGGTTCCGTTCAATTTGCCCAGAGCGTCGAGGGCGGCGCGGCGCACGGTGGGGTCTTCGCCTTCGATGCGGTCGCCTTCGGAAGAATCGGCGTAGGTGGGGACGCGCCAGGGTCCGCTCAGATACTTGCCCTTGCCTTTGGCGGTGCTCACGGCGGCTTTTGTCGAGGTCGCATTGACCACCGGAGCGATGGTCGCCGAAGCCTTATGAGCGCGGGCGGCCTTGTGCTTGACGGGTTTCTTGGTGATCGCCGCGGAGGGCAGGCTGAGGAGCAGCAGGATGCCAGTGCCGTACAGAACTCTATTTGCTAAGAAAGACAAGACTTCTCCTCAAGTGCCGCAACACATGCTTGAACTGTCAGTTTGCAGGATAAGGCGGTGCCAGGTCAAGCGAAATCCACCTTAGACGGCGCTCAAGTCGACCTTAGGGCCTCCAAACCTTCGGCCTTCTGGCTACCCGGGGCGACCGGGCGGCCTAGGCGGCCGACAGGGTGCGGCCGAGACCCGACCCATCCTATCGGCGGTTTCGCGCGGCTAGTCAAATTGATATCCTGTACCGTATGCAATCCGGAATCATTCGCTCGTTTTTACTGGCTCTGACGTTATCGGCGAGCTCGGCTCCGCTGCTGGCGCACCACTCGTTCGCGGCGGAATACGACGACACCAAGCCCATCAAGGTGATCGGCGTCATCACCAAGGTGGAATGGCAGAACCCGCACATCTGGTTTTACGTGGACGTGAAGGGCGACGACGGCAAGGTCACCAACTACGCCTTTTCGGGCGGCGCTCCGGGCCAGTTGATGCGGCGCGGCATCATGAAGAGTTCGCTGATCATTGGCTCGACCATTACGGTCGACGGATTCAAGGCCAAAGACGGGTCGACCAACGGCTTCGGCGCGAAGGTCACGTTCCCGGATGGCCGCATGGTGTTCACTTCCAATCAGGAAGATCAGAACAAGAAATAGCGCCCGTTTGCAGCCCAGAGGATGGATAAGGCCATGAAGAAAATAATCGGGTACGTTTCACTGCCCAGCGTGTTGATGATCGCGGCGGCCCTGGCGTTCGCTCCCGCGGGCCGGCGCTCAATCCGGCGCTGCGCGGCGGCGAAGGGATCGTCCGCCATTCCGCGCATGGCCGACGGCAAACCCGACTTCACCGGCATCTATCAATGGCCCAGCTACATGCCCGGCGACCAGCACGGCAAAGGCTCGGCCAGCATTTTCGATCGCAAGTATTTTGCCCCGCTGAAGCCCGGCGGCGAGGCGTTTCTGGAGCCGCGCACCGGCGATATGCGGCACGATGAGCCGCGCGATTTCTGCATGCCCGCCGGCATGATCGCCGGAATGCTCTCCGCCAATGCCATGCAATTCTTCCAGACCAAGAACTACCTGACCATCGTGCACGAATTCCAGCGCATGTCGCGCATCATTCCGCTCGACGGGCGGCCGTTCCGCAAGGACATCGAACCGACCTACTATGGCGATTCGGTGGGGCATTGGGAAGGCGACACGCTGGTGATCGTCAGCACCAACTTCAAGCGCTGGGTGTTGGACGACTATTTCTACACCGACCCCAAAGAATACCGCATGCATAGCGACGCGCTGACCACCACCGAGCGCCTGCAGTGGAAAGATAAAGACACCATCTCCTACGTGATGACCATCGACGACCCCAAGATCTTCACCAAGCCGTGGTCCCAGGAATTCCAGATCAAGGCCAAGCCGGAGTGGGATAAGGTGGGGCTCTTCGAATACGTGTGCGAGGAAAACAACCGCTGCCCCGGCGGCAAGTGCCAGGGGAACTAGGCGGCGCCTAGTCAGTTCACCGCGTACTTGGCTTTGAGCGCGAAGGGCGCGATCTCGATATCGAACTGGTTGCCGTCCGCGCGCGCCATCTGATAGGTGCCGTGCATGCTGCCGGTGGGGGTCTTGAGCGGACACCAGGATGAGTATTGGAAGGACTCGCCCGGCGCCAGCACCGGCTGCTCTCCGACGACGCCCGGACCTGTCACCTCTTCGGTGTGGCCCAGGCCATCGGTGATGATCCAGTGGCGGCTGACCAGTTGCACCGTTTCGGCTCCCTGATTGGTGATGCGGACGGTGTACTGGAAAATCCAGTTGTCCTCCAGCGGGCGCGAATTCTCGGCCGAGTAGCGCGATAGAACCTCGACCCGAATATCGTTGGTGACCGCTTCGGAAACAGGCGACGGCTGGGGCCGCGGATCAGGCATGGTGGAATGCTCATGATAGCAAGGCGGAGAATGCGAGGCGTTCGCTCTCGAAAGGGCTGGAGTTTGCCGGCCCCACGACCAGTTCTTGATCTTGCAAATAGCAAGCGCAAACGCGCGACTCGAGTTGGCGTCCGAACTTTAGAGAAACGCCATCAACGCCCGAGTGGTCTGGTCCGGCTGCTCTTCCAGCAACCAATGTCCGCTATCTTCGACCACGACAGCGGTCACATTCGAAGCCGCCAACTTCATCTGGCGGCCCAGAAACTCGCCCAGCGATTTGTCGCCGCCGATGGCCAGAACCGGCATGGTGAGCTTGGTCTCGGCGAGCCGCGCGAAATCCTTCGCCGTCTGGGGAAACGAAACAAAGTATGCCCATCCGGCGCGCATACGTCCTGGCCCCGAGTAGGCGTCCGCGTAAGCTTCCCGTTCGGCTTCCGGAATGGACTTCCATTTATTCGCGGCTAAGTCGTTCCATAAATATTCGAAGTAGATGCGCTCGCGTCCGCGCACCAGGGCTTCCGGTGTCGGCCCGTGGAAGCGGAAATGCCAGAAGCCCGGATCGTTATAAATCGCTTCCCACTCGCCGACGCCCGGCAGGAAGGCGTCCATGACTACCAGTTTTTCCACCTCGTCCGGAAACTGCGCCGCGTAGGCATACGCAACCATCAAGCCGATGTCGTGGCCCACTACGCGCGCCTTCTCGATGCCGAGCGAGCGGGCAAGCTGGTGGATGCGAATCGCCGCGCTCTGCATGTCCAGACCATCCGCCGGGATGTCAGAATCTCCGATACCCGGCAGGTCCGGCGCCACCACCATGAACCGCTCCGCTACCGCAGGCAGCAGCGATCGCCACATCGACGAGGTCTCCGCATAACCATGCAGGAGCAGAAGCGGCGGACCGCTGCCGGCCGTCAGGTAATGCAGCTTAGTGCCGTCGATTTCCGCCGTACGCGATTCAAATGCAGCTTCGGTCACAGAGAGCTCCAACAGGATTTTGCAAACCGCATCACCTAAGTATAGGTTCAGTCGTAGGCGCAGCTTTTTAACTCGATTTTAACTTGCTTCCGCTCCGCTCCCCCCTCTACTCTCAATAAGTACGCATGCGTGGCGACGTCACAACTTCGCGGTCCGCGGTTCGCAAGAGACCCAATCTCTCGCTGGTCAAATTCCGGCTGATGGCGTTTCTGGCGATCCTGGGCCCGGGCTTCATCACCGCCAACGTCGATAACGATCCGGGCGGCATCCTCACCTATTCGCAGGCCGGCGCGAAGTACGGCTACACGCTGCTGTGGACGCTGATTCCCACCACCATCGCGCTGATCGTGGTCCAGGAGATGGCGGCGCGCATGGGCGCGGTTACCGGCAAGGGCCTGTCCGATCTCATTCGCGAAGAGTTCGGGCTGCGCGCCACCTTCATCACCATGGCGATTCTCGCAGTCGCCGATTTCGGCAACATCGCCGCGGAGTTCGCCGGCATCGCCTCCGGCATGGGAGTCTTCGGCGTCAGCAAATACTTCGCGGTGCCGGTGGGCGCGGCGCTGGTGTGGGTCGTGATCGTCAAAGGCCGCTACAAGCCCGTGGAGCGGATGCTGATTTTGTTTTCGCTGATTTATTTCACGTATCCGATCTCGGCGTATTCTGGCCAAGCCCGATTGGAAACTCGCGCTGCACGATACGCTGATCCCGCAATTCCACGGCGATTCGCAATACCTGCTGATGATCGTGGGCCTGGTCGGCACCACCATCACGCCGTGGATGCAGTTCTACCTGCAGGCGTCCATCGTCGAAAAGGGCGTCGACCGGCGGCACTACGCGCTCACCCGCTTGGACGTCATCCTGGGCTGCGTGGTCACCGACGTCATCGCCTTCTTCATCGTGGTGGCGTGCGCGGCCACCATCTACAAGGCCGGAGGCGGCATCGGGGCGCGGAAATCACGGACGCCGCCGACGCCGCGTTGGCGCTGAAGCCTTTTGCCGGGCAGTTCGCCAGTGCGCTGTTCGCCGATCGGATTGGTGAACGCTTCGCTGCTGGCCGCCGCCATCCTGCCGCTGGCCACCGCCTTTAACGTCTGCGAAGGCCTGGGTTTTGAAGCCGGCGTCGAGCGGCGCTTTTCCGAAGCGCCCATCTTTTACTGGCTGTATACGCTGCTGATCGTGGGCGGCGCGGGTTTCGTGCTGATTCCGCGCTTGCCGCTGCTGAAAGTGATTCTGTTCTCGCAGGTGGCCAACGGCATTCTGCTGCCCTTCGTGCTGTTCTACATGCTGACGCTGATCAACCGCAAACGCATCATGCAGGAGTACGTCAACAACTGGTGGCAGAACGTGGTGGCGTGGTCGACTGCGGTGGTGATGGTGGCGCTGACTGCCGCGCTGGTGTGGACTTCGCTGCCTATAAGCGGCGCGCCACAACTACCGTAATATCGTCGGCCGGCGGCGCGCCTTGCGTGAAGCGCGCGACCTCGGCGTGGACGGCTTTCACGATTTCCCGGGCCGGCCGGCCGCTCAGCGAGGCCACCAGTTCCGCCAGCCTCTGCTCGCCGAAATCTTCGTCCGACGGGTTCACGGCTTCGGTGACGCCATCGCTGAAAAGCACCAGCGTGTCGCCGGGCTCCATCTTGGCGCGCACCTCGGTATATTCCGCCATCGGCAGAATGCCCAGAATCATGCCGCCGCCCGCGAGCAACTCGAAGCCGCCTTTCGCGCGCACCAGCACCGGAGGATTGTGGCCCGCGTTGGTGAACACCAGCTCGCCGGTGGCCGGGTCCGCTACGGTCATGAAGAAAGTGATGAAGCGGTTGTCGGGAGTGTGCGCGGTGGTGGCCTTGTTCAGGCGCGTGATCTTCTCGGCCAGGCGATCGCCGTCTTCAAACAGCACCTTGACGCGCGCCTGCAGGCTAGACATCAGCAGGGACGCCGGCATCCCTTTGCCGGCCACGTCGCCCACCAGCATGCCGATCCGGCCGTCGGGGAACTCCAGGTAATCGTAATAATCGCCGCCCACCGTGCGGCAGGGCGCGGTGCTGCCGAAGATGTCCATGCCGGCGACTTTGGGCGGTTCCGATGGCAGCAGGCCCATCTGGATGTGCGCGGCCTGATCCAGTTCCTTGGACATGGCGCGCTCCACCAGCTCGATTTCATTCAGCCGCGCGTGCTCGATGCGAATGGCGGCCACGTTGGCCATCACGGTGAGCAGTCCCAGATCCTCGCGCGTGAACTCGCGGATCATGTCGGGCGAGTCCACGTAGATGAGTCCGATGACGCGGTCGTTGGTCTGGAGCGGCACCGCCATCATGCTGCGCACCGACTGCTGCACGATGCTCATCTGCGCCTTGAGCGCGTTGTCCATCTGCGCGTCGCGCACCAGCAGCGACGATTTTTGCTTGATCACGCGGTCGCGCACGGTGTTGGAAATTTTGAAGCCCGCGCCGCGCGCCGCCCGCGCCTTCAGCTCATCGCCTTCGAGCGTCATCAGCACGCCGCGTCCCGCCAGCACCGCTTCCATCGAGAGGTCCATGATGACTTCGAACAGCTCGTTGAGCGGGCGGTGCCCGGCCAGCTCGCGCCCGGCGCGGATCAGCGCCCCCATCTGCGGATTCCCGCGGATGATGGAAGTCTGGTCCATTTCGCCGGATTGCGTTCCCAGCATCTCGTCCAGGCTGGCGACCAAGGTGGTCGAACCGGCTGCGGAACCTTCGGGCGCCTCGACGAACTCCACTTTCTGGATGGCAGCGCCCGGCAGCGCGGCCGACAACTCCAGTTCCAGGTGGCCGGCGACGATCTTGTCGCCCACGCCCACGGGAGTGGCGCCTTCGATCCTGCGGTCATTGACCAGGGTTCCGTTCTTGCTGCCCAGGTCTTCGGCGATCCACTGGCCGTTTACCTTCGACAGCGCCATGTGCTGGCGCGAAAGTCCGGAGTCGTCGGGATAGCACAACTGGCACGCGCTGGAACGCCCCAGCATGATGCGGTCGCGGTCGAGAGGCAGGTAGGTGACCTTGCCTTCAAAGTCGCGTATGAGAAGTTCCTTGGGAACAGCGGATGAACTTTGCAGGGAGGGTGCCACCAATTTAGCCTAACATTCGCGGAGGCCTGCCGGAATCGCGGCCACCGGCAGCGGCGAAGCGGCACGATTCAATGCGCCGAAGCAAAGCGGGCGTCAGGCTGAAAAAACGCGATTCCCACGAATTGTTTGCGCTGAACCGCCTGTTAGAATGAAATCGGTAGTCAAATCCGAGCGGCGGAGCGCTCTCCAGGAAAAGGCATGCCGACTTATTTGCTAGTGGGCATTCCCGCCGCAATCATCTGTATCCTAGGCGGGCTGGTAGCGTACGAGCGCTACACGGAAAAAACGGAAGCACGCAAGCGCGCGGAAGGCCTCAAGCGCTGGATGGGGTCTCAAGACCCTCCGCCGCCATCCGGAGAGCCGCCGGAATCCTAGGCTCCCGCAGTGACAGGCCCTCAGGTCTGTCACCAAACAACCACTTACTCAGTAGACCGGGGCGCGGCAGGCGCGGGGGCTATGTGATCCACCAGTTTGCGATAAGCCCGCGGGTCGCCATAGGGCACAAAGTTCGCATAATGCGAGTGCGGCCGCAGCAGTCGCTCGGGCATGCTTGATGGGACAGAAATGCTGTTCGGTGCGGGCAGCGATCTCGACGACATACGCCAGCAATCCGTTGGCGTAAGAACAGTAGACGCAGCCGATTTTTTCGATCACGTTGAGATAGCGCAGGCGGCCGCGGTCAAACACCAGATAATCCGCGCGCGGGACCTTCGGCGATGCCGTAAACCGGGAAGCAAACGGCCTGGTAAATGGTCACCGCCAGATCCAGCAGCAGAAACGGAATGGAGCACAGATAAATGATCGGCGAGGTCAGAATCACCAGCGGGTGAATGCCGCGCAGGTAGGGCCACAGCGACTTCTTGAAGAGGTGATGCTCCGATGATCAAGTAGGCCTGCGAAGCAGCGGGTCTGGTGCGATGGATGTCCATAGGTCACCTCGTATATTTGCGTAGCACGGGAGGGCCGTTTCGCCGATCAGACGGCGTCGCATTTGCGCTGCGGGGGTTACAATGAGATTGCCACTCAATGCCGGCCCAACTTGATCTCTCCAAGCTGAGCGTTACCCAATTCGCCGAGCGCTTTCGCGGCGAGATGATTCCGCTCAGCAACACGTTTTCGTACTTCTGCGCTTCGGTTCCGATGTCGGAGGAGGACCTCAAGGAGTATCTGGAGGAGCCGGTGGCGGCGCTGCCTCCCGCGATCGCCGGGGCGCTGCCCAAGATTTCGATTTTGCTGGTGCCGTATCTGGAGCGCGGCGACGGGCACGAAAAGCGCAAGACGGCGCCGCCCGCGGCGGATTACGTCTCGATCGAGCGGCCTCCGGAAGGGCGCTTGTCTCCTTACACGCAACTGAAGCTGGGCGACGAAACGGTGCTGGCGTTCGCGCTCAAAGATCAGGAGGTGGCGGAATACCACTACCGCTTCTACCATCTGCTGGCGACGCTGATGGCGGATCACTGGACGGACGACGTCGAGACCCGCTACATCCGCGTGCTGCGCGATGAGTTGAGCGCCGACGTTCACGGCGAAGTGGACGAGCCGAGCTGGCGGCTGAAGCAGGCCATGCGGCGCTCGCAGAACGTGCGCAACGGCAAGGCGTTTCGCGAGTACGCGCGGCAATCCTTCGCCGATACGCTGACGCTGTATCTGCACGGCATCTGTTGCGATATCGACGTCGACACCGGTCCGCGCCAGTTGCCTAGCCGGAATCTGCGCAAGCGCCTGCTGCTGCTCGAAGAACTGTTCCCGCCGCCGCAGGGTTACGCGGTGTTCCCCGAGCAGCTCGAAGCGTAGTATCTACTTAGCGTCGACCGTGAAATCCCAGATCTGCGGATCCAATTTGCCCTCGGCATATTGGATCAGCGCATATTCGCCGGGCGCGAGCGGCTTCTCCGGCCAGATCCGGAAGAGCAGATCGGCTTCCTGCTTCTTGAAGGTTTCGACCTTGTCGAACTTCTCCTCTACGATGCGGTCGTTCTTCAATTGGAGGATGGATACGTTTTCCACCACGCGCACGCTCCTTTTTCGGCGTCAGCTTGACGATGTCGACACCTTCGTAATCCGAAAGCCGGAAATAAAACTCCGGACGAACATCACTGAGGCGCAAGGGCGCGTGCTCGCCATCCAGTTCCACGGTGGACTTGCCGGGCACCGTGGGAATCGGCGAAAGCACT
>CAVSUW010000006.1:0-271280 GCA_963731375.1 Bryobacterales bacterium | reverse complement strand
GGCAACTCGGGTAGTTCAACAGTTAGTGTGTCGGCGACGGACTTGAAGCGCAGCCGAGCAGTTGAGCCGAGCAGGGTGAGGGTTTTTGGCTTCGCACCGATGTATCCCTTCAAAGTGAACTGCCGCCCTGGCCAGCGCGGCAGGATCGCATACAAGTCATCGCCTTTGGCAGTAAAGAATGCGTCGATCGACGCTTTTCCATCGACTGGCGCCTCGATGAGTTTTGAGAAGTCGTATGACGACCCGAATTCCTGGTTGTAGCCTATCTTGGGCTGCTCGCCCGCGCTCCACTGCTTGGCCTGCTTCCAGGGGTGAGTGCCGTAGACCGCTTCGCCATTGATCTTAAGCCAGTCGCCGATCTGCAGCAGGCGCTCCTCCATGATCGGCGGAATCGAACCGTCAGCTTTAGGGCCGATGTCGAGCAAGAGATTCCCGCCACGGCTGACGATGTCGACTAACATTAGCACCAGCTCACGACCGGAGTGGTAATGCTCGACACGCTCCGCCCGATTGTAGCCGTAGCTGAAGCCCATACCGCGGCTCTCTTCCCACGCGTGGGTGGTTTCGGCCATACCTGGCGTGTACTCAGTGGTCCAATAGCCGCCGTGCTTGTGTCGCGTGTCACTGCCCCAGCGATCGTCAACGACGACCTCATTTTTCACCGGCGACTCATTGTAAAGCCAAGCCAACAATTCAGGGCTGCGCCATTGATCCGAAGTCATCTCCCACTCGCCATCGCTGAAGATGAGGGACGGCTTGTAACGAGTCACCACATCCTTGAACTGAGGCATCATGTGCTCAGCCACGTAGCGCGGCTTGTCGCTCAGGTAGAGCGGGTTGTACCACTCGTATAGCGAGTAGTAAATGCCCATTGTCAAACCCTTGGCACGCACTGCGTCGGCTAGGTCTCCGAGCAAATCGCGATGCGGACCTTCCTCAACCGAGTTCCACGGCCGTCCCCATGTCCGGGAAGCATCTTTACTCGGCCAGAGCGCGAAGCCCTCATGGTGTTTCGAGGTAAGGGCAACGTACTTTGCTCCCGAGCGCTGAAATACATCGGCCCAGTGTGCGGGGTCGAAGAGTTCGGCGTGGAACTGCGGAGCGAAGTTGGCGTAAGGGTAGTCGGCGCCGTAAAGTTTTTTGTGCATCTCCCAGCTGCCAGCATCCACCGGTCCGGCGTTCGGCTTCTGGCCTTCGGTAATGGCGTGCCAGTACCACTCGGCATAGGCGAGTTTGCCCGGGAGAACCGGTGCATAGGCTGGCACCGAATACACGCCCCAGTGAATGAAGATGCCGAATTTGGCGGCGCTAAACCACGCTGGAATGGGACGCCGGTCGAGCGACTCCCAATTGGGTTGATAGGTCTGTGCACCGGCAAGAGCAGTGCAGATCAGCGAGAGCGATAGGAGCGCCTTAGACATGGGTGAAGTCTTCCCAAACTTGATCATCTACGCCTGGTGGCTCAGGATGAAATCCACCACCGGCTTCGGATCCTTGCGCGACACCGGGAAGTGACCCTCGCCCTCGGTCACCAGCACTGTAATCTTCCCGCCGAGTTCCTTGTACCGCTTCTCCACCACCCGTGTCTGGTCCTTCAGCCACGGGTCGAGACTCCCGCAGTCGTGCAGAATCGGAACCCCGGCCTTTGCCAGCGGCGCGAGGTTGTCGATCGGCGGCGTCTTCGACATCAGGCTCCGCAGGAGCGGATTCCGGGCGTAAATCACCGAGACCTTGTCCGGGTTTGCAATCGCCCACGCGTACGACTCGCCCGCCTTCGCCCCGCTCCCCTCCATCACCACCTTCTTCGAAAATCCGTTGTCGACCATCCGCTGATAGACCTCGTCCCACTCTTTTTGCACGGCTCCCGCCCCGGAGATCGGCGGTAGCACGATGTAGTAACCCTTGGCCAGCAGCGCCAGGTCCACCGCCGAGTCGCGCTCGAGAAAGCTCGGATGGAAAACCCACGGCTTGCCGGGCGCCGGCTTCTGCGGCACCACGATCGACATCGCATCGGCGTGGAAGTTACCCGTCCCCAGACCGTCATAGCGATCATAAGAGGGAACGTATCCCGGTCCGCGCACGGTCGCGTATGTATCCTCCTTCTTCAGATAGATGTAGGAATTTTCGAGGCTGTAGTAGTGCGACTTAGTGTAGGTTGAATCGGCGAAGGCCGGCCGGTTCGCCTCTACCGGATGCATGTGCTGCTCGATCCAATCCGCGATCGGCGTCGCGTCCTCGAGACTGTGCGGGTGGTGCGCTACGCCCTCCTTCATGATCACGGTGATGGAGCCGCCCAACTGGTGATACATTCTTTCGACGACCAACGTGTGCCGCTGCAGCACAAAATCCTCTGTGCCGACGACGTGCAGCAGTGGTATGTCATGCTTGGCCAACTCCGGGATCTTGGCGAAATCTTCGTCGAAGACCGCTGGATTGTCCGCGTAGATACAGGCCACCTTGTCGGGGTTGACCCCACCCCAGTTGAAGGCGTTAACTCCGCCCTTGCTCATCCCGACGAAGGCCGCTTTCTTCGCCAGACCGTGGTTTTCCGTTAGGAACTTGTACCACACATCCCATGCCTTGCCCTGTCTGCCGGGGTCGGGCGCCACAAACGCGATGTGAAAACCACGTTTCAGTAGCTCGACTTCGCTTTGAGGCTGGTGGTTCCAATAGCAGGCTCGCCACGACCACGGATTGCCGGGCGCAGCGTTCTTGGGTACGACTACGACGCAGCGGCGCGTGCCGCCCTTTACGCCCTCGTCGATTCCGAAGCTCGTCACCTCGCTCGCGGGGGCCATCATCGGCGTGATCGCCCCGGTGGCATCGTCCATGCTGAAGTCATAGCGGTCGAACCCTTCGTGCCAAGTGGTTTTCTCACTTTGGAAAGGGACGTACACGTCCGCTGCCGCGGCCTTGCGGGAGGTCTGAACGACGGCCGCTGCGACGACCAACTTGAGACCGTTGCAAAAATCTCTTCTTGAGCTGTTCATGGTCCTCAATCTCTCTTTACGTTAGATTCCGGCGAGGGAGCCTTCATTGCATCGCCGGTTTCGAGCGCAGTCCGACGCTGTTGATGGTTACGACGGCGTAGGTATGCTTCTCGCCCGCCTTGGCCGTTCTGTCAACATATCTCATCTCGGCGACCGGCGCCTCCGGCGTGTCATGGTACGACATCTCTTGGAACAGCCGCCGCCCGTAAGAGTTTGCCGGCGGTTTTTCCGGCAGCCTCGCCAGCTCCCGCCCATCGCGCAGAATGGCGAATCCGCCGATGCCGCTCTCGAAATCGGCTTCAGCCTCCCACGTGATCTCGGCGCCATCGCCGGCCTTTGTGGAGACACGCACGCGCGACGGAGCCGGTGGCGGTGTGGTGTCGGAGACCGTACCGGTCTTCACGTACTCCATCCAAGTCTTCGCCACCGCTTCATTCGGCAGCCACACCCCTTCATTCGGATTGCCCTTGTACGCCGCCGCGGGCTGAGCCGTATCGCCCATCAGCGGAGCCAGCCACGCCATGGATGTATCGACTGGCCGCAGCGTCTGGTCCTTGCTGCCCTTCACGGGCAGGCGCATGGCCATCACCGCGTCGAAAAACGAAATCGCCAGGTACCGCGAATCGCCGCACCAGTGTCCCGTCAGCGGATCGGGCGCGAAACCGATCAGCCCGCCCTTGGCGCGGTACTCCTGGAATATCGTCTTTGAGCCCTCCCACGGTCCGACACTTCCGTCCGTCTTCTGTTCCTTGACGCCCGCGTTGGCCAGGATCGGGATCGCGTAGGCGGCGGCCGGAACCTGCGGTTGCGGGAAGACGCGGCGGCGAAACATCGACGCGGTCCCGGAGCGAAGAAACACCGCGACCACCCGCTCGGGATGCAGATCCGTCATCACATCGGACCAGATTCCGCCGCCCGAATGGCCCCACAAAATCCACGGAACCGCGCTCAATTCCGCGTGGCCCGACTTGGACCCCAGATCCTCGAGCGCTCTGAGAAACGCCTTATCGGAGCCCATGCCGGGGTCGAACCAGAGCTGCGCTCCTCCCGGCGTCGTGTCGATCGCATCGTTCAGCACGTGATAGCTTGGGCCGAGCAGCGCGCAATCCCATTTCTTCGCCAGCGCCTGCCAGTGGAGATCGTACGCTGCGGTGGCGCCGTGCTCGGCCGCGTTCCGTCCCGCTCCATGCTGATGCACGATAACGCCGCGCAGGCGAGTGATCCCTTCCGGGATCCACATTATATACGTCACCCCTACCTGCAACTCGCCTGGGGCGGCCGACGGCTGATACTCCACCTCGACATAACGTCCCGCGGCTTGAGCCGTCGTGGGAATGGCTAGCGCACAAGCAATAGCAGCGGCTGAAAACAACACTTTTCTTCGCGAGAGCGGCCCGGGCTGCAATGCAGCCGGCCCGGAGTATAGCCTTTCTTTCGAGACCGGCGTGTAGGACATGCTTAGTCGCCTTTTTTCTTGGACTTCGAATCCGAATTAGAAAGCGCGAAACAACGACGAATCGTACATTGAAGCCATCGCGGAATCAACTTCCCTCCAACGAGAGCGAAGACTATAACAAAAGCCGATCAGGCTGCCAAGCCGCTGCGCGCGTATTCGTAATGCGGTAGCGCTGGCTGCGAACTAAAAGATGTACTTCAGAGCGAATTCGCAAATCCGGGGTGATCCCGCAGTCGTGATCTGGCCGAAGCTTCCACTGTTTAGCGTTGTAGTCGCAGGACCCAGGTTAGTGTGATTCAGGAGATTGAACGCTTCCCCGCGAACTTCGAGCAACTGTCTCTCGCTCAGGTGGAACTTGCGAGACACTGCCGCATCGATGTCCCACTGGCCGGGCTGACGGAGAGCGTCCCGACCGAGATTGCCATAGGTCCCCGCGGCATTATTCGCAAAAGCAGCCCGAGTGAACCAGTTGCTGGCCGTTCCATTTCCGTTCGGATTACCGATCAGATTCGGCCGGTCCGTTAACGGCGCCGTCCCGTACGAAGCTGTCAAGGCCGTGTCGGTGCCGGTGATAATGTTGGCAGGAGCGCCGGTCTCGGCGGTGACAATAGCGGACATCTGCCAGCCGCTGGCGATCTTCCGCACCATTCTTTGCTGGAACTGCGGAACCTGCGCGATGAACGAACTGTTGAACATTTGCCGGTGATCCGACCCGCAATCACCACGGTCCTGTCGGCGGTTCTGTGGATTCTCGATCATCGCCGAGGCGGCTCCAAGATCGCCTCCGGTATCTGCATCGTCGATACAGTGCGACCAGGTGTGATTTGCCATAAAGGTATAGTTGTGGCTAAATCGGTGTTGGATTCCGACAACGAGTGCGTTATACGACGCATTTGCGCCATCGTCCGTCTGGAATATCGCTCCGTAACCAGCTCCATTGGTCGGGTTGAGCAAATAAAGGACGCGGCGCTGGTTCTGATTACCCACCGTGGAACAAGCTCCGGTCCCGCAAGTGCCGGGGATATAAACGGCTGGATTGAGATTCAACGCCGCCCACATGTGCAGGGTTCTATTCCCCAGATAGGTCAGCGTTACCAGGAAGTTGTCTCCCAGATCCCTTTGATAGATCGCATTCCAGTGTTCCGTGTAAGTCGATTTCAGGCTGTTTCCGGAACTGATATTCGTGTACGTGCCGAAGCTCGGGAAGATAAAGTTTGACGGCGGCGGCAGCGGCTCTGGAAACGGATTCCCGCCGGGCACGCCCTGCCAAGGATTGCTGAATCCGCCCACAGGGTTGGTGAACTGCACCAGGCCGCCCCAAGGAGCGGAGTTCGTCACGTAATTGGAGTAATACATTTCCGGATAGTCGTGGGTCATTGAGAACGATGTGCGGAAAGTCTCGCGGCCCTTGCCACGCGGATCCCACACGATTCCCAATCTAGGCGACCACTGGTTCCAGTTCGGATTGATATTGGACGCGGCCCCCGGCATTCCCTTATCGCCGTGGAATAGCAATCCCGCGGGCGCATTGGGGAATACCGTGCTATGCACGCCGGCCAGAAAATTACTCATGGAGAAATGTTCAACGGGCGGCAGACTGCCCTTGAAGTGCTCGGGAAGGTAGGGTTCCCATCGTAAGCCGTAGTTTAGGCGCAGCCGGGAATTGAGCCTCCACGAGTCCTGCGCATAGAGGGAATAATAATTGGAGCGGTTATAGTCGAAGCCATTATTGCCTTGCGTAAACGTAGACGGCGCCCCAACCAAGAAATCCGTGAGCGCGAGGCCCGTGATCGAGCCGTTAAACGCCCACTGACCATTCGTATATTGATTGTTGAAGCTATTGAATTGGCTATAGTAGGTTGTTCCGCCAAAGGCGATCTGGTGCGCCCCTCGAACCAAATCCACGTCGTCGGAAAGCCACACATTCGTCGGATCGAAGTTAGATAATCCACCGGAGGTGCTGCTAATCGAAAATGCGCTGTTTACGACCACTATGAATTGCTGGGGCACCGGGTTGTACACATTGATCCCGTAGTCAGAGCCGACGCCTGTTCCGGGGGCTGGCGTGCGGTTCGTTCGATTTCGCATCCCGGTGATGTGAATCGAATTCATCGTCGTCGGGGTGAATACATACGTGTCACCCAGCGTAATATTCTGATCCCGGTAGGAAAGCCCTGGCCGCTGCGTCGTGAGCCCTTGCCCCGGGATGGCACCATTTGGATTCTCGGTGTCGGAGATTAGATATCGCGCAAAGAGAGTGTGCTTGTTGCTCCTGATGTAATCGACCTTGCCAACCAGTTGGTTTTCATTGCTGTCATTGATAATGCCGAACGTGAATTTTCCGCAAGGATTCGCTGCCAACGGGACTATCTTCAGCACATTCAGCGCTACCGGACTGAATTGGCCAGGCTTCAGTTGGTTGTTCACAAACGGGCCGCCCAAATTAATCTGCTTGCCGCCGTTGCAGGCAGGTGAAGTAAAAGCGGAAAAATCGCCGTTCAGCATGTTTTGCGTGGGCACAAAATCGACGGTCTGGGGTGGATCCGATTTAGTCCAGGTGCCCTGGTAACCGGCGAAGAAGAACAACTTGTTCTTGCGAATCGGTCCACCGATTACGCCGCCGAATTGATTTCGCTTGAGCGTGTCGCGCGCCGTCGCGAAGGCGTTGCGGGCATCGAAATCTCCATTCCGCAGGAACTCGAACAGGTCGCCGTGAAATTGGTTGGTGCCGGACTTTGTCACCAGGTTCACCACCGAGCCTGAGTGGTACCCATAGCGGGCGGCCAAAGAACCGGTTTGAACGCTAAACTCTTCGATCGCATCTGGAAATGGAATTGGAGAGCTCACATTGGTGAACAGATCATTGTTACTCCCGCCGTCCAGCAAGAAGTAAGTGGCGTTACCCGCACTTCCCTCGACCGATATTGCGACCTCAGTGGGATAGTTCTTAACGCCGAACGTGTTTGTTGGAATGAACGAATGAGCGGCACCGGCGAGTTGGATAAGGGAAGTCTCCTGACGGCCATTCAAAGGAAGCTCCACTACGCGCTGGTTTTCCATAACCGTGGAGACCGCATTGGTACTGGTTTCGACCATGGTCGCATTAGCGGCGACCTCAACCGTCTGCGAGACCGTGCCCACTTGCAACGTCACATTGACTTCGGGATTGATGTTGACCTGCAATACAATCCCGGTCTGCCTGTAGGCCGAGAAAGATTCCTTAGTCACGCGGAGCTCATAAGCGCCCACGGGCAGATTAAGCAACTGATAGGAACCGTTTTCCCCGGTGGTTGCAGATCTGCTAAAACCGGTTTCCGTTTGGGTGATCGTGACTGTCGCACCCACGACGCCTAAACCACTCGTGTCCCGAACTGTCCCGGACACCTGAGAGACTGCTGTCGTCTGTGCCCAAAGTCCGGCGTGAGCCAGCAGGGCGAATACTACACACGCTCTAGTTCGCATTGTGAGACTCTCCATGAGATCTTAGGCGCACGAGGGCGCCGACTTGTAAATTCACGCCAGTACAGGTATCTACTTTGAAGCCGTGATGTTCCGCGATCACTAACCCAGTGCAAGAGTGTAATCACAAAGGAATGAAATATAAGACGTTTCGCAAGGTCCGAAAACCTGGGTCGAATTCATATGAAAAGCTCACTAACTTCTGTGCTGCCGATGAAGTTTGTTCCCGACATTGACTCCACGTAGACGAAGTCCCGGCCGGATGGAGTCCCGCTCAGCGATTTTGTCCAGTCGACCCCCAGTACCGAGTAGATCGTCGCCGTGACGTCCTCCGGGAAAATCGGCCGGTTTTTGTGCCAATCGAAGCTTGTGATCTTCGCCGCTTGCTCATCGGTGGCGCCGATCGCGCGTCCGCCATGCTTAACCCCGCCTCCCGCGAACACGCCGGACCGCACCGCCGCCCAATGGTCGCGGCCTTGGATCGCATTGAGCGGTCCCGGTGTCCGTCCGAACTCGCCGAGCGCCAGCACGAACGTCTTCTCGAGAAGGGTGGAGTTGCCGTCCCGGCTCTTTGTCTCCTTCAGGTCCCGGATTAAGTTCGCAAACCCCTGGTCGAACTGTTCGGACAAACCGTACACGCCCCCCGTTCCTTTTTTGGGCTTTCCAGGTATCGCGTCTTCACCCTCACCTGAGCCGTATATGAACCCATGGTGGTCCCAGCCGCCCTGGTTCAGCAGAATGTAGCGAGCGCCCGCTTGGGCTTTCACCATGTTGCGCGCGATCAGGCACGCATCCCCGAACGCGTTTGACCCGTACCGTTTCCTCTCGTCGTCGGTCAACTGGAAGACCTTCCCAATCTCCGGCGACTTCAGCATCTTATGAGCGCTGCGCGTGAACGAATCCCACTCCAGAAGGCGCTTGGGAGCCCAAGCAGGATCTACCTTCCGTCCCGTGTCGAAGTCCTTAAGGAACTCCATGCGGCGGTCGTAACGGCTCTGGTACTCATCCGGCAACACGAACGGTACATTGAGGCCGTTGCGCAGATCCATCGACAGGGGAGCCGACGCGCTGGCCAGGAAGCCTTCATTCAACAGGAACCCGTTCTGCCCGCCTGCGGGGAAGTTCATCGACACGAAAGGCGGCAGAAAGTCGCTGCTCTTAACCTTGTCCCTCAGTTCGTATGCGATCACAGACCCGATCGAAGGCATCTCTTTAGACCGCGCCGAGTTGAATCCATGCCCAACCTGCTGCCAATATTGCGCCAGATTGTGCGTGGACTCCCAGGCTCCCATCGACCGCACGACCACGAGATCGTCCAGGACCTCCGCCGTATTCGGCAGCAGCCTGTAGGGCCACTTCAGACCCTGTTTCGTGGTGCGAACATCCAGATTTGCCGGCGTCGACTTTTGTTCCTTCAGATCGAAAGTGTCCATCTGTGAAGGACCGCCGACCATGTTCACGAAGATCACGCACTCGGCCGATCCACGAGGGTTTACCTTTTCCGTAGTCGCGGCCTGCAGAGGCCTGGCAAGTGGCGTGAGCCATCCGCCAGTCACGCTCAACGCGCCAAGCTGAAAGAACTTGCGACGATTCAAGACAGGTAAATCGTGTGTTTTCATGGTTTCACCGGTTAAATATAAAGTCCACTCTGTTTAGCAGCGCCCATAGCAAATCCTCCGCCGCTTCCTGCCTCGAATTGGCGTTGCTCAATAGATTTACCGACATCCGTTCCTCTTCCGCAGTCGGGAACCGGCTAATGGTCGCCAGAAACAACTCTTCCACTAGGTCCTTGTCCGGCTTCGTCAGCAATTTCTCCAAGCGGCTTCCCTTCTGGACCTTAACTCCGACTCAGGACCAGATCGTTATTCAGGAGATGAGCCGCCTGCAGAAGGCTGGAGCGGTCCGAAGAAGCGTTGTCTTCCCGGTCCGTCTGGCCGAAACCTACCAGCAGATCGGGCAGCGGGCCGGTTTCACCGAAATCCAGATAGTGCGCCTGCATGATGTAGCGGCCTTTAAGAGCTGTGTAGTTGATGTTGTATTCCTTGAACACTCCGGTGGATTGCTGCACCGCGTCCCAGAACTGTTCGGGGCCGAGCCTGCGCACGATGTGGCGGGCGAAGTAGTCATCGTACTTCTCCTCCCATTTCTGGCCGAACTCCCAGGACAACTGGTAGGCGTTCGATTTTGTGATGAGTTTAAAGAGGTAGCGCAGATCGTAGTTGTGTTTGACGAAATCCTCGGCCAGCGCATTCAGCAATTCCGGATGAGTGGGCTGGATGGTCCATGGAGCCGGTGGGCGGATTGGCCGGGTCCTGGCGATCCAGGTCGAAGCCAAAGGGCGGATCAACGATCCCCCGGCCCATGAATTCCGCCCAGAACATGTTCACGGTCGCTCTGGCAAACTGCGGGTTGGACGTTAGCATTCGCGCAAACGCCTGGCGTTCCCGTTCTCCTGGCTGCGCCTTTTCGCCATCCAGAATGAAAGTCGGGGTCACGTCTGCCTTGTAGCGCGGAAGCCGCAGGCTGCTGCGTGTGTCCAGCGAGTAGCCGCTATCGTAGTCCGCCCGCGGAGAATAGCCAGATCCTATATCCCTGACAATGAATTCTTGCTGCCGGCCGAACACGGGGCCGATGCTGGTCTTTCCGAAGAACGACGCCTGCCGCCAGAAATCGGCGCGCTTCTTTTTCGAGAGCCACAGGTTGATTTTCTCCAGGTGCCTGGCGCCGTCGTGGCAGGAGATGCATTCCGTGTTCACACCGAGGAAGATCCTGGTGGACCACACTGCGATCTCATCGCTAGTGTCCTCGTGATTCATCTTGTAGCCGTCACCCTCCATCACACGGTTGCGGGAAATGAAACTCGCAGGTCCAGTAGTCCAGTTGGAGAGTGCGTTGGCAGTGATCATGTCGCGCACGAAGTCGTCGTAGGGGATTCCCAGTTCCAGCACCTTGTAGATGTAATTGTGGAAGGTCGGAATGCCCTGTTCGTTCTGCGCATTATTTCGAAACAGATCGCTAAAGAAGTAGGTCCAGCGGTCGAGGAATGGCTGTACTCTTCGGCGGCTGACGCCCTCGGTGGGCAGTGCGGGAATCAACGAGTCGATGACTTTCTCCCGCTTGTTCGGATCGGTATCCTGCAGGAAACCGCGGACTTGTTCTGGAGTCGGCAGCCGACCGGTTAGGTCGAGCGTGACCCGCCTCAGGAATTCCGTGTCATTGGCCAGGGGCGCGTGCGGAATGCCATCCCGCTGCATTTTGTCGAAGATATAGTCATCAATGAAATTCTTGCGGGCAATTTGCCCGAAGCATGTAGAACAAACCGCGAGGGTTAAGATGAAACGGATTGCAACAAGCATCACCCGGAGAGTTTCGCCTCCCCAGGAGCGCCGCGCAAGTATTTAAACGTGAGTAAACGTTAGGTGACAGACGTAAGTTATTTGTTTACTTCAAAACAACGTGCGTCTGGTATTCCTCGCTCAGGGGCACTACCCGATCGGCGCGGCAACGGATAACCATCTGATAGGCACGAGGAAAGCTGGAATGCCCCTCCTTGCGCAGCCGTTCCCGGAAGTCCCGAAGGTGCTCGGGCGAGCTCATGAATTCTGTAGCGCCCACCGCGCACGAGGAGTGGGAACCCGAAAAGATCATGATCCGATGTTGAGCGCCTTGCACACCTTGGCCTGGGAGCACCGTGACTAAGCCGTAGCTCAGTATCGTGCCGCTGTCGTCAACCTGAGTCACGTAAGTGGCGGTCGGGCCAACGATAGTTTCCTTCTGAAGCGTCTCATCGTACAGCACCCGGAACGATCCGTTAGAAAGCAATCGATCAATCGACGACGAGTTCTCAGGCATTCCGATGAGGACGATGTTCCGGTCGCGAAACATGGCCTCGGAAACCGACGTCTCTGGAAAGATCTGCGCCTTCCCACCCGCTGCCCCGATGGTCCGGACGACCTCAGCGGCGCCAATCGCGTCTCCAAACCGGGTGGAAGAATTGACAAACTCGAGATAGAGATTCTTCCCCGGAGCGAGCGGATGATACCTCTTGTACCACTCGTATATGGGCGCAGGAGCTTCCACGGCGCGCTCAGACTCCGGAGGTGCAGTGTTGCGAGCCCTTACCTGCAAGTGGCTATGGCTGGCAACAGACACCAGGACGTCGCCGTCTTTATTAAAAAAGGGACCCCATGCCTCGGCAATCAGGCTGTCGGGCGCGGGTTTTACTAACCCGCGAAACCAGACGCCCGCCAAAAATGCCAACGTCAGGCCGGCGACGAACAGACCAAGTACGCGTAGCTTGGGCGCCACAGTTTGTGGTTTCGCCGTCTCCGGCGAAATAATCACCGGCGGCACGGAACTATTCTCGTCCGGCAACTTCTGGACGACAAAATGCGGGCGGTAGCTACCCTTGAAAAAATCGATACGCACCGGCGCGTCCGGCAACTCTTTGGCGTACAACTCCTCCAGTTTTACGCGCAAGGCATGGGCCCGGTTTCGAACAGCCGAATCTTCGCTAGTCGTGTAATCTTGAGGGCGCCCAAGCGCTTCTACGGCAATCCGGTACTCGGTAATTTCCTCGCCTCGGCCCTCAATCTCCATCGAGCATACGTAGCGCAAGAATGCCCGCAGCTGTTCGGAGCGCACAAAAGTGCGGCTCTGGAGGACTAACTCCAAAGCCCGCTGCTTGTCACGATCGGACACGGTGACTACCGAATCAAACATGGACCTGATCGATTCTATTTCATCCACGCACATCCCGCAATCAGGAACGGCTGCGTATGTCATTAGCACGTTAGTTGTCCGGTGGAATTAATTTGTTAGTTGTCCGGTCCAGGCCGGGCGGGTAAATCTGGCGAGGTGGAACCGAGCCAGATGATGCCCGCCCGAGATCGACCGGAGCGAGCCCGTGCCCGCATAATAGGGTGCCGTGCACAAACGGTTGAAACAAGCTTCCACTCCAGGACATCACACCCAGGGGGGGTTCATTATGACCAATCGATTAGAAGAAAACCTTTCTCTGTTCTTCGCTGGAGCACTTCTAGGGGGTGTTGCGGCGACGTTAACCGCTCCCTATTCGGGCAGGCGCATGAGGCGGCTAGCTCGCCGTAAAATCGAGGACGGCACAGAACAATTTTCCGAGGTTGCAAGGGATCTCCTTCATACGCGAGATGATCTGCTATCCCGCGGCGAGAAGCTCATGCGTAGCGCGGGAAAACATTTCGTGTAGCTCAGACCATTCGAGTGCTCATCGTGGGCTTCACAACGGTTGCTGTCGGTCCGGGACGGAATAGGAGGAATCTGTGAATCGAACCATGAATAAGACGATGAAGACGGTGGCGATCGATCGGTTTGGCGGTTTAAACGAAATGAAGATTCGCGAGCTTCCTGTGCCGGAGTTGGATGCAAACGAAATTCTGGTACGCGTGGAGGCCGCCGGTGTCGGCGTCTGGGATCCTTTCGAGCGGGAAGGTGGTTTTGCCAAGGAGTTTAACATGTCCCCCAAATTCCCAATCATCCTCGGCTCAGATGGTGCGGGAACCGTCGAGGCCGTCGGTGAAAAAGTAAGCCATTTCAAAAAAGGTGACCGCGTCTATGGCATTAGTTTCATGAGCCCCAAAGGCGGGTTTTATGCGGAGCATGTGGTTATGAAAGAAACCAATGCGGCGCGCATTCCGGGAAAATTATCTGCCACGCAAGCCGGCGCAATGGCCGTCGATGTCTTAACCGCTTACGCGGGCCTTGAAACCACGCTTCATCTCAAGCCGGATGAATCGGTTCTCATCTTCGGCGCGAGTGGTGGAATTGGTCACATGGCGGTTCAACTCGCCAAACGAATGGGCGCGCGCGTACTCGCGGTCGCGTCCGGCCAAGATGGTGTGGCCCTCGCGAAACGATTGAGAGCGGATAAAGTCATCGACGGTTATTCAGAAGATATTGTGGCCGCCGCGTCCGAGTTCGCTCCAAAGGGGATTGACGCGGTGTTGCTGACAGCCGGCGGCGCGGGCGCGGAGAAATGTTTAACAGCATTGCGTAGCGGTGGACGAGTCGCCTATCCGAACGGTGTTGAGTTGCCGCAGAAAGATCGTCCCGGCATCACCGTGCAGGCGTATAACGGGGAATATCAAAATCCGCCGTTCGAGCAAATTAATCGCCTGATCGAGTCCGGTCCCTTCGACATCGAAGTGGCGAAGACTTTCTCTCTCGAGCAAGCGGCCGACGCCCAACGCGCGCTCGATGATCACTACCTCGGAAAACTCGCGATAAGGCTGAACTAAATCACCGAAAACGCACGCGCGCGTCGGTGGTTTTTTGGCGATATCTAGGCCAGAACGCGTGTGTTCCGCGCATGTCGTGATCGTGGCGACCGAGGGCAGGCGGTTCAGGTTAGTTGTGATGAACGCATCGCATGGTCGGGTCACTCGCTATGGGGGTACTTGCATGCCCCCGATAATCATCATTATCGGTAGCCCGCATTCCGCGAAATCCCACTGTGTACGGTTTGCGCGTTACTCGCCTAAGTGGAACTGGATTCCGAGTCCTACCAGGCGGCGCGAAACGGGGGAAAATGATCGCGTGAGCACTCTTTATCAGAATTGGAGTCGTCAATGAGCAGCGTACAAATCGAGCAGAAGAGCTATGAGATGCCCCCGCGCGAGGGGATCAGCATCGCATATTTTCTCACCGTCGCCGACATCGAGCGATCGGCTCGCTACTACGAAAAGGTCTTCGGCGCGCGCATTCTGAGCCTGGGTGACGGCAACGCGCCTGGGTACCTTCAGCTTGCGAATATCTGGATGATTCTGAACGTTGGAGGCGGGCCGACCCCGGATAAGCCGACGGTGACGCTCAGCGTCCCCGACCCGGATCACATCAATAGCTTTATGAATTTCCGCGTTGCGGATATTGAAGCGTGCTATGAACTATGGAAAAGTCGAGGGGCGGAGTTCATCACGGAGCCGATCCCCAAGTACGGCGAGACGCGCTGCTACATCCGCGATCCTGACGGATATATTATCGAGGTCGGACAGAGCACCGACCTTACGTACGGTTGACGCTCGGCCCGGAAAAAGCATTCTCATAGTCCCAGGGCGAGTTGTCGCCTACTCGTCAACTCGGTACCGGCAAACGGAACTCTCGTCCTGGGATCCATTTTGCCGTATAGTCGGCAAACCACCGAAAGTGAACTGCCCAACCTTGCGGTTCGGAAGCGCGATTTCATTTCGTCGCCCTTTGCACGGATTCGCTCCGGGAAGCAGTCGGGAAACCGATGCCGTAGAATATTAGTCATGCGATTTTTCCTGACCTCGATGAACTTTCCCGCCATTCGCCGAGCGATATTGTTCGCCGCTGCTTTAGGCACCCTATCAATTGTGCCGAGAACGTTCGCGCAACCGAGTCCGCAGGTGAAACGTACCGTCCTGCTGCGGCATGACGCGCCGGCGCCGGGCTTCGAAGCCGTGCTTGTTCGCGTGGAGCTCCCGGTCGGAGCCCGCGAAGGCCGCCACACGCATCCGGGCCTTCTGCTGATCCATGTGGAAGAGGGCACGCTCACCCTGGATTACGAGGGGAAGCCGTCCACCGACTATAAGCCCGGGGATTCCGTTGTCGTCGAATCCGGCAAGATTCACGAAGGCATTAACAAGGGAAACACTCCGATAAAAGCGATCGCAACGTTTGTGATCCCCAAAGGAGCAACGCTAACGACACAGGTGAAATAACAGTCGCCTCTATCGTTAGCATTGGACTCTGTCCCCTGGTTCTAGAAGTGTGGCCGGAAAACCATCGAAGTGACTGACAGCATTCACTGCCTGATGTCAGCCATGTCTGAAAGCGCCGCGATTTGTTTAAGCTCTTTTGCCGTGCTGATTCGATCTGGACCTGGAGAAAATCGAGCTTAGTTAGCTCCTGCTCAAACAGCCGCGCGGGCTGCGCCCATACGTTAGAGTGGTGCTGAGGATCCAACAGCTTGTATCTTGCAAACGAGCGACGCTACGAAGGCATGGTGTACCGACGCTGCGGCCATAGCGGCATTCTTCTTCCCGCGATTTCGTTAGGACTGTGGCACAATTTCGGTGGCGTAGACAGTTTGGAGAACAGCCGCGCCATGCTGAGACGCGCGTTCGATCTGGGAATCACGCACTTCGATCTGGCCAATAACTATGGGCCGCCCTATGGCTCCGCGGAGTCGACCTTCGGCCTCGCCATGAAGATGGATCTGGCGCCGTATCGGGACGAAATGATCATCTCCACCAAGGCCGGTTACGATATGTGGCCCGGGCCATACGGCGAGTGGGGGTCGCGCAAATACATGCTCGCCAGCCTGGACCAGAGTCTGAAGCGTATGGGCCTTGAATACGTGGACATCTTTTATCATCACAGGCCCGATCCCAACACGCCGCTGGAAGAGAGCATGGGAGCGCTGGACCAGGCAGTCCGCTCCGGCAAAGCTCTTTACGCCGGCATTTCGAATTATCCGCCCGAGCGCACGTTGGAAGCCGCGGCTATTCTTCGCCGGTTAAATACGCCGTTTCTAATTCACCAGTTCGCCTGGTCAATGTTTCGGCGGGCGCCGGAAGAGGGCTTGCTCGACACGCTGGAAACAGAGGGCATCGGCGGGATCGCGTTTTCACCCCTGGCGCAAGGGTTACTCTCCGATCGCTACCTTGAAGGCAACATCCCGGCCGGGTCGCGCGCCTCACGCCCCAAAGGCTTCCTGAAGGCAAAGGATATAGACGACGTTCGTATCGGCAAAGCGCGCGAGCTAAACAAGCTCGCCCAGCAGCGCGGCCAGAGCCTCGCGCAAATGGCTCTCGCCTGGGTGCTGCGTTCCAATGCCTGCACCAGCGCGCTTATCGGCACCAGTACGGTGGAACAAGTGGATCAGGACGTGGCTACCATCGCAAATCTGCCCTTCAGCGATTCCGAGCTGCAAAAAATTGAAGCTATTCTCGCCTGACTAGCTAGCCTGGGGAGAAAAGAACCGGACAGGTTGAGCACGCGTGCTCGCGAATTCGGTCGTCAGCCCCGCGCTAGTCATCCAAATTCCGCTACGCAGGATGAGGCCGAGCAGGTTCTCTCAGGAGTCCGTTCAGAATCGCCCGAGATTCAAGGGTTAGGTGAAGGAACAACTTAAAAGTTGCTCCACTCGTCACTCACAAGTCTACGGCTCGATGGATCGACGTTCAATTCGCACGCCTCACGCTGATCCCTCCGCCTGACGTATGCAGGTAGAGTAGGGGCCCTCCCCCGTTTAAAGGGACGCGGAGTGTGCGCTGATGCCGGTCGCTCGTCGCATGCTCGAGGAAGTCTGTCGAAACCCTTCCGCCGCTAGTGGAGGCATCGAGGTTTAGATGAGCGTCCTTGGATAGGCTCACTTTTATGCTCCCACCGGATGTCGACAAACGGCACTCCTGATGAGGTTGCGCCAGTAACGATGCCGTCACGCTGCCTCCAGAAGTCGATGCGTCAATCGCGCCCATCGCGCCTCCAAGGTTAATCCCGCCGCCGGACGTATGAGCACGGACACTGCCCGAGACGCGGTCAACCGAAATCGACCCGCCGCTAGTGGACGCGTCCACGTCCCCGGCTACCTGCGAGATGTGAATGGAGCCGCCGGAGGTGTGGACGATCGTTCTACCTTTGACACCGCCCAGCGTGATACTCCCGCCGGACGTACGTCCATTTACAGGGCCCTCGATGCGATCGAAGTAGAGCGATCCGCCGGACGTATGGGCGTTCACTTCGCCCTTCAGGCTATTCACGGAGATTGAACCTCCTGAAGTCGCCACGTCGACGCCGAATTGAGAGGGTACTATGATGCGATACTCCACCTCGCGCAGCCAAGCCGAGTATTCAAGGCACTCCCCGTGGCGACAGATTGGATGGCCGACAAAGAAGATCGGGAATAGTATTGGCTTCCAACCGCCTTGGAACGTGGCGTTAACACGGACCTCCGAACCTTGCTCTGTGACATCGAGTCTGAAGTCGCGTAGCATCCGATCGAACTCACTGCGGGAGGGCGGATTGCCGCGGAAGGATGCCTCGACTTCGACCGACTTCCCGCCGCCGGGCTGGACACTGATAGAGCCGAATTCCGCGTTCATCGTCAGACGGGTCGCGGAGGAAACCGGCAGCGCCCTACGAGCTTGATCGTCGCTGTCGACGGCATAAACCAAAGACGCACAAGCGAAAGCGGCGGCCAGTAAACGGAGCATCACGACCTCCTTGTATAGAGGTAGTACGCGCCAGATCCGATTTTGTTCCACAATATCTAGAAAATTGGTCCCGTTCGGAACCTGGCTGCTTATGGCATTCCAATGCACTATTTTTGCCCGATATCGAACATTATCGGAACGCTTCCGCCTCGGTACGCGACGGTCCAGCGATAATCGCCCTCGCCTGATCGGAAGCTAGGTCTTCCGATATTTTTGTGAAACCTTCGCGCGCCGAAAAACTCTAATCGCATGTCGTAATCGCAGTCGTTTCGGAGGAGTAAGGACTACGGATGAGCGGTCTTCTCTATTGCGATGAAGCTAAGAAGATACTAGATGCGTTCGCCCAGGCTGCTGGTGATCTATTGAGACTGCAGGACGAGCAGTTCCGTGCGGTCGTGGCGGGCGATTTAGAAAGCAGGCGCTTCGACGGATTGATCCGCATGGCGAACGAACGCAAGTGCCACGCTAAGTATACGTATCTACATCATTTGGAGACTCATGGGTGCTTAGTTCGATGTGGAACCGCCAAAAGGAACCGCCCGAGCATTCAGCCCTCGGCGATTCTCAAAGCTGCTGAGTCCAGCGCGTAGTTCACTTGTTCTTCGGCCAGTTCCTTTGACGGAAAAGGCCAGTCGCTCTCAATCGGAACGGGATCGTCATCCAGCGTCAAGCGGAACGACCAGGAGCCATCTTCGTTCTGGATGTATTCGACCTCGCCAAATACCGTGCCCTTGCTGATTTTCATTGGATCTTCAGCTTATCAAGAGTGTTCAACGGTGGTAGCAGCTTCCGAAACGGGCTTCGAGAATCTGTGTCGTGAGAACCTCGGATGGACTGCTGAGCGCATTCGTTCGTCCATTAAGAACTATTAGTCTCTGGCTTCGCCTGGCCAGCCGCGCACATTTCGTCGCTTCCGCTGCCTTTATCGCTCGTATCGCCACCAGAACTGGAGCCTTGATCCATCCTTGCGGAAAGTCAGACGATTCGGGTTATCCACCTTTCGCTGGCTATGCAATGCCGTCAACCGAATCTTCACGTCATTGAACTCGGCGTCGTGACCAAATACTCGGGACGCTTCGGCGAGCATGGCCACCGCCCATATAGAGTGCCGATAGTAGCTGTTAACCGGACGAGGCAAAAACAAAATTTCAGGGAAGTGGTGTCCCGCGGGGCTCCAGCCCCTTGGCCTTAAAGACTGCCGCCGCCTTGGGCCCCGCCAGATACGCAATAAGCGCCCTGGCAGCTTCCGCATTCTTGGTTGCGCCACTCGCTGCTGCCGCAAAGGGGATATCGTAGTGGAACTCCCCAGGGAGCGCGCCTAGAACTTCCACACCTTCGATCGACACGATTTCACTGAATACGATGATTACGAGTTCCGCTTTGCCCGCCGCGACACTCCCAGTGGCGGCTCCGGAACCCGGCGCTACGGTGACTCTGGATTTAATATCCGCAGTGATCCCCAGGCGCTCGAACATTTGCTCGATATAACCTCTGCTCGCTCCGTCGCGGGGATAGGTAATCGATTTTGCTCTTCGCAATGTTTGCTTGAGGGCCTCGGGCGTATGGATGTCAGGCTTGGGTGCACCCGCGCGGATTCCGATTCCAAGCTCAGAGCGGGCCAGGTCGGCGCGGGTACTACCCGTGAGCTTCCCTTGCTTGATCAGATCCTCAACCGCTTCCGAGGTGATGATCGTTACATCAAATGCTTCGCCTGCCTCGATCTCTTTTTTTAGCGAGGCAGTGGAACTAAACTCTAAAGCGAGTGGTCGCCCGATCGCACGTTCACACTGCGGCCGGAGTTCTTCCATCACAGCCTTCATTCCGTCTGAAACCAGGACGCGGATAGCGGTATCCTGCCCGGCAACTTCCGGTACAGGCAATACAGTCAATCCGATTGTGGCTACCACAATTGCGGCGGCGATTGAGCGTAACATCATGGGCCTATCCTGTTGAAAGCCGTCAGATGCGTTCCGATGCTGTCCGATTTGGCGACGGACTCGCAACAGCGGCAGCGCCTGGAGAGCCTGTGATTTAATATGTCCGCACCGGCGATCAAGCTTGCACCGATGCAAGTCCCGATGGACTCCGCGGGAAGATCCGATGGAATGTGATGCCGAAGCAGCAGACAGATCATTCCAGTGCAGAACATAGCCAGACAAGACCGGCGCCTGTGATGCCTGCGATATCCAGGGATCAGTGCGGCGACGCCCATCGCTAGAGAACCCAACAGAAATGCGGGTTCCAGCTTCTCAGAAATGCCGATCAGCGACGCGAACCCCGCGAGCGAAAGCAACATCGGTCCGGCGATGCAGTGCACGAAGCAGACCGCGGCGATCAGCGTTCCCGTTCTGTCGGCGTGGGAATTGGGAGAAACTGCGCCCTCTTTCACAGCCGAGCCACGCGCCGGCGTCGCCATTGCCCTTTCGGCATGCTGGAAGAATGGTTCCTCAGACCCGCTCCATGACATCACGCTCCAACCGAGTAGCGCCGAAGGAGGCTGACGATTTCTCCTGGATGGATCGTCAGGTTTAGCTGGTCCAGTACAACCGAACCGGAATAGCTTTTGGAGAGACCGATGGCTTCGAGCATAGCTTAAGAGATTAAGCTTAAGCGGTTCCCGCCCCCGTTCCGAAGGATTATTGGCCGGCGGCATGGTTCAGGCTGCCAACGGACGAATATGTACGTAAGTGGACTGCGGACCACAGCGCCAAGCGAGAGGCCCCACTTCGGCGCTCAGTAGGGGCGAATCGCGAGCGTGG
The DNA here is from genome assembly GCA_963731375.1 of Bryobacterales bacterium. Classification (GTDB taxonomy): domain Bacteria; phylum Acidobacteriota; class Terriglobia; order Bryobacterales; family Bryobacteraceae; genus Palsa-187. Next base: position 250,402 of record CAVSUW010000006.1, on the reverse strand, counting down.
CTGCTTCCGAAGCGCACGACGGTCCACTGGGCGCTGCCTTCTTTCGCAGGGCCACGAGCTCGACTCTAGCCGCGCTCAAGGCGACCTCAAAGGCAGCTGAGCTGTGCAGAGCGGCCACCACTGCGGAGCCGGCCGTACGCCCTGCTTCAACAGCGCTGGCTGTGTGTACGCCACACACAACGCGGCTTTCGCCGAAGGCTCGGGCCCGAGCCAAAATATCCGCCGCGCGGTCAGGCGCAATCTCGGCCAGAAGGAGTCCCACCACCCTGCTCATCGTGGTGTGCCCAGAAGGGTAATCGAACGACTTCATCAGCTCCTCCGTGCGCGGCAGGCAAATCGGACCCTGGTCGATCAAAAATGGACGCTTCCGCTTATAGAAATCCTTTAGCCGGCCGACCACCGCACTTGTGTCAGCTAAAGAACCGGTGAGGAGCTCTGTGACACGAGGCGCATTCCCGGTGCTGAGTTCTACGCCCAACGCGCAGCGGAACGCCTTAAATAGGCCTGCGATGGACAAATCGTCGTCACGCTGCGCCAGCGCCCAGCGAGCCGACCCTTCAAGAGAGCGAGTGGCGCGAAATATGGCGCGATCCGCGCGGTCCCGAGCATCTTCTCTTCGCGGGGCTGGAGGTACGATCCGAATGACATCGAGGGCCTCCAAACCAGGCAGATATCCTCGCGGTCTAGCTGAAGATGCGGGCGAGACGCTCTGAGAACCAACTAAACCAGCTCCTCCTACGGCGAGCGAAGTTATCATCACGACTCGGAGAAGGAGTCCGGTTGCAGAGGCGATTCGCGTTGAACTCATTCCGAGGAATCGGGACGCCGCTTCAGGGTGGGCCGATCGTCGTCGCTTCCGCTGCCTTTATCGTTCGAATCGCCGCCAGAGCTGGAGCCTGGAGCCTTCCGGAGCGTAGGACGGTTCGTATCCGGATTATCCACCTTGCGCTGGTTATGCATTGCCAGCAGCCGGGTCTTGACGTCGTTGAACTCGGACGTCGTTACAACATATTCGGGACGCTCCTTGAGCAGTTGCTGGATGTGCTTCTGCGCAACCGCGATCCGGTCATCGGTTGGTGGATGCGTCGAGAACACCTTGGCCACGGAACCGGGCTTTTTCTTTTCAAGCGACTGGATCTTTTCGAAAAAATCCACAAAGGCCACGGGATCGTAGCCGGCCTTGTACATATACTCAAGGCCCAGCAGATCCGCTTCGGCTTCCATTCCGCGCGAAAACGTCAGAAAGCCAATCGGGATCGCGACGCTAGCCGCCTGCCGGATTCCATATCCGGTCCAGCCGCCCATGAAGATCAGAGGGATCGTGGCCAACTGGGCGATTTCACCGCGAGTGGCTTGCCGCGTGCCGTGCCGCGCGGCCACGTGACCGATTTCGTGCGCCATCACTCCCGCCAGTTCTGCCTCGGTATCTGCTTTCAGGATCAGTCCGGAATTGACAAAGAAGAATCCACCGGGCAGGGCGAACGCATTAACCTCCTCAGTGTCGATCACCTTGATCGTGAACGGCACCTTGGCATCGGAATTGCGCACCAGGTTCTGGCCGAGGCGATTGACATACTCGGCAATCACCGGATCGTTGATGATCTTGGCCTGCCGTTCCACTTGTTGGGCTAGTTGCTTTCCCAGAGCGATCTCTTTTTCGACCGAGTAGAAATTCACACCCTTGCCGACATCGCGATTGCCAATCTCGTCAGGATCCTTCTCCTTCTTGTCGGCGGCTTGCAGAGGCAACAGAAGCAAGACACTGATCATCAGGAATCCAACACGCCGCATACGATAGCTCCTTTGCAGCGAACGAATCGTCGGGTCAATCGTAAACCGGACTTGTCGTCTCAGCGCGATATTTTCATGAGGCGGCTGTTTTACCCTGCCAATGAACTGATTTTGGCCCTAGTGCGCTGGAAAGGTCCGTCAATCAAAAGTGGAACCCGACTGTACCCGTAAAAGCTCGGGGTGTCACGTAATGCGTTCCGCTGAACGTGGAGAGGAAGTTATACAACGCTTCCGTGTTCCCGATGTTCACGATCGAAAAGCGGGCGCTCCACTTGTAGCGGTCTCCGTGAAATAGATTGTCGTGTCCTACGGAGAGGTCGAACAGGTTCCGCGATGCGATGCGCGGCGGATTGTGATCGTCGTCCTCGGTGCCTGGTGCCGGGATCTTGAGGAACGTTGAGCCATATTGCGACGCCAGGACACAGACCGCTTCGGGCTGATCGGAGTGGTCGGTGTCGCATGCACACTGCCGCAGAACAGTCCAGCCTGGAACTGCTGATCCGGCGTGAGGCCGGAGACGTCCACGATCGTGTCGGTCCCGTTCGGCCCGTTGTTGCAATTCCCGCCGGCGCACGGCGCCGGACCGGCCACCAGGCCGCTGTCATAGCGCCAGTTGAAACCGATCCATGGTCCTCTTCTTGCCGATCTGATATTGCAGGTGCGTGGTCGAATTGAAGATTTCGTCGTGGTCGATGCGGAATACGCCGCCTGCGCCGAAACTCGTTGGCGTGGTCCCAATTCCGCTGACTTGCGGCCCGAAGAAGCGGGCGGCCACGCTGGACATCACCACGAACGCCGTGAAGCCGTGGAAGTTCGGGACGCTGGCGCGAATGGCAAAACCGGGGATCTTGGAACTGGCCCAATTGATCGGAAATGTGATCGGCGTGTTGCCCAGCACGCTGAAGTCGTAGGCATTGTGCGTGTACTTCCAGATGTATTCGCCGCTGATCACCAGGTACCGCCCGAAAGCCTGCTGAAGTCCCGCGTGGAACTCATTCCGCGAACCCGGACGTCAGCGGCGATGTCAGGCAAGGATAACCCTGGAGAGTCGCCTGACAGATCGTTGATCACGGGATCGTTGCACCCCAGGCTTGCCAGCACCAGGTTCTCGTTGAACGGCGTCTCAAGCGTGCGGGCATAGGAAACTTGCAAGACCGTGTTGGTCGGCTTGATGTTGTAGGCAACCCCGAGCCGCGGCTCTGCCTGGCTCGATTGCGTGATGCCGCGATAGATATCGCCCCGAATTCCCAGGTTGAATGTCCAGTTCTTCAGCGTTGATCGTGTCCTGCAAATACAGAGCCAGCCTGGTGGATGTTCGCGTGCCCATTGAAGGTGTACAGACCGCTGGTTGAGTTCGGGCAGCCGTCGGACGCCGGAAGTGTCCCGGTCCTGGTCAGGTCGTAGCAGGCCAGCAGCGGATCGAAGCCGCGGATTGGCTTGCAGCGCCCCGCCGCAGTTCGATGGATCAGTCAACGTCGGGTCCGTATTCGGACTCCCATCCGCATTCAAGCACACTGCGTTAAAGGTCGGATCGACAATCCCGAAGCTGTCATTCTCCGTCAGAATCGTGTCCTGCCAAGTAACTCCCGCCTTGATGTTGTGGATCCCCTTTACCACCGATACGCTGGCGCGAAGGCCCAGGTTGGTCAGCCTTCGATTCTGGCCGATGGTGTTGGTTTGAAGAGCCGGAATCAGATCGGCGAACGGATCCGGCGCTTCGGTAGTAGTTGTATTGATCCTGACGCGCGAATCCGCCGAACGTGAATACGGTATTCGCGTTCACCACGTGCGTCCAGACTGGGGCGATGTTGAAAGTTCTGATCTTCGATACCTGATCTGTCGGGCCCACCGGCCGCCCGTCCGGGCCAAGCCCGCCGTTGTCCACCACCAGCCCCGACCAAGCGGTCGCGTTTTGAGAATCGAACGAATTCGGCGTCTGGAACCAGCTCCGCGTAAAGCCGAGATTCACGTTGATCGTGTCCTTCGACGAAGGCTTCAGGTCCAGCCGGTCGAAAATATTCTGCTCATTTCCGTGATCGTGCATCACCGTGAACTCCGGGCCGTCCAAAAACCGGCTGGTGTTCAGCCCATTCACAGAAATGAAATTCCCCCACTTGTTCCCGCCGTAAGCCAGATTCGCACCGCCATTCACGGTTCCGAAACTCCCGAACGACGTGGTGATATCGCCGTGCGGTTTCGTCACGCCCAGCCCCGACCGTGTTGTCACCACAATCACCAGGCTGGTCTTGTCGCCATATTCGGCCGGAGGCGCGCCTTCGATCACCTCCATGGACTGCACCGAATCGAGAGGAATCTGATTCGAAAAGACCTTGCTCTGCTGATCGGTAATCGGCTGGCCGTCGACCGAGAACGAGTTCTGCGCGTGATCGCCGAGTCCATGAAACAGGCCGTTCGAATCGGCCGAGACTCCCGGCGATGCCAGCGTGACCAGCGAACTCAGCGACGACGATTGACTTTCGAGCGGAAGTTTATCGAAAAGATTCCGATCCACATCCGTGTGCGTGGTGGGATCAGTTTCGAGGAGGTCCCCGGCAGCCACCACGGTCACGCTTTCCGTCGATGTGCCGATCTTCAAGCTGATTTTCAATTCGAGCGCTATCGAAGACCGCACATCAGCATCTTGCTCCCCATTCTCAAAGCCGGATGCCACGGCGCTGATGTGATAGTTGTTGTAGGGAATGTTAGCGAACACAAAGTTGCCGCGGTCATCCGTTTGCGTGCTCTGACTGTAGTGCGACACGGGATTCTGAATCTGCACGGTGGCGCCTTTGATGGCGGCGCCTGACGGGTCGAGAACTGAACCGTGAATGGTTCCGGAAGACTGCGCCTTCATCGGCGACGCCGCCAGAAGAGCCACGGCACAGAACAAGAATACGGTTTTTGTCATAAGCCTCAGTGTTCCCTCTTAGAACTCATTCGATTGTGAGTGCGGGGTTCCGCAAACCCAAGAAAAAACTGGTTGACGGGCAGAAGTGCTAGATGAGTGAACCGATTCTTGGCATGAGCGGACTCGCCGTACTGACACTCGACTCAAGTCAGTGCACGGATAGCGCGCGGACTGCGGTCTCGAAGGATTCGACGGCGGCGGGAGGGATCGCAAGCACAGTCAGAGCGGCCCCGAAACAATTGGTCCAGCCTGCAAATCCGAGAACATAATCCAATTCGTCGAGTCCCAGATCGAGGCGGTGACCGCGGAGCACTGCCAGCAGGATGGGAGCGATCAAGAGGGAGGCGACCACAAGAATAACTGTTCCCTTCACGGGTTCAGCGATAGTGTCATTCGCCGTGAATACGACTCTTGCGAAAAGAACCCATGCAACCGGCGCCGGAACCATAGCGGCGAGCCACGCGAGATCGTAACGCTCGGTCCGCTTCATCCAAAAACAGGCGACTGCCGCGATCGAGTGAAACGCAAACAGGCCGACTAACCACGGTGGAGACTCTATATCGCCGATGAATTGTGCGGTCTTGTGGGTGGACGCCAGCGCCCAGATCGAGCAACCCAGCCATCGATACCAGCGCCGCATAGATCCATACTCGCCGGGCGACGCTTCGCGACGGTCCTAGTTGGAGCAGCCAATAGTCGCGAAGCCAGAAAAGAAGGAAAGCGGCAGCCGTTACGAGGATCATTGCACGAGATTGTAAAAGATCTTCGGCGCGGCAGTCTGACTAAATTTCATACGGCAATATTTGAGGCACAAGCGGCTCATGGTTAGCCGCGAGTGGCGCGGGCGTACCGTATCGCCGTGCTCCGTGCGCGAAAGCAATGCGCCGGGGATCCGAGAAAAGGACGCCCGACTAACTGCACCCACTGACTGGTCTTACTAGATCGGTCGCCCCGTCCCTTAGTCCGCTCGCTAGAAAGTTCTTGGAAGAACCTTGCTTCGCCGCGAAAGTTATGCTGATGCGATACCGCGCAAGAGTTGCCAGCATTACAAGCGCCAAGATCAGCCAAGAACGCCGCAGAGTGCACCGCCGAACTCTGGCTCTAATCATCACGATCGCATGTATACCGCTTCTCGGAACTATTCTAGCTAGTCGTCATCACCTCTAAACCGGATCTTTCTGACCTAATCCCTTCCAACGCACAGGTGGGCGACTACATCGTTCTTAGCTGGCGGGAACTTCTGCAGACGCATCATGAGTTGAGTTCGGCGGCGGCGAAGCTCGACGGGGCCGCAGTTCAGGCGCTGGGCTATATGGTAGAAGGCGACAAGGCGATCCATCCCGGTGACTTTGTGCAAGACTTCGTGCTGTTGCCCGATGCCGGAAACATCTTGGATCCGGCAGACCGGTTTGGGGACCAGATGGTTAGTGTGCGTCTAAAGGAGGGTGATCGCATTCCGTTTTCGCCGAGACAGTTGGTTTGGGTTTGGGGCACATTTCGAGTGTCTCGGGGCGATCCATCCGGTCCGACGCCTCTGTACCATCTTGAGAGTGCGCGAACGCAACCCGCCGATCGAGCGGATATCGGACGGTATTTCCAGTAGGGAGATATGCGAGTCCGCGCGGAGATTCACCAGTGGAGAAGCTGACGGACGTCTCGGGCCTGACGTTTACTGGCGATGAACTCCTGGTTGTTGCTGAGCGTGATCAGCCATCGCTGGCTGCTTAGTGCGCTCATCTTCCGGATATGATCGACATTCACCAGCGCGTTTCTATGAATTCGCCGGAAGCTAGTATTTGCAAGGCGCTCCTGCAGTACTTTAAGGGTTTGAGTGGCAAGGTACTTCCGCTTGGCTGTGATGATCCAGACGAGCTCACCCTCTGCCTGAAATGCGAGGATTTCATCCGCGCCGAGCAAGAAGTATTCGCTGCCGAGCCGTCCCACGATCCTCTTTGCGCGCTGGGGCGATGAAGGTTCCCCGATTTCCTGGAGCTGTGCCACCCTTTCAAATGTCTGCCGTCCGCTGAGCCGTTTTGCCCGTTCCACCGCCTGGGCGAGGCGTTCCTGTCCGACGGGTTTAAGTAGATAATCGATCGCGCCCGCCTCGAATGCCTGAATCGCAAACTTATCGTACGCAGTGACGACGACGATTACCGGCATGTGCGAACCCTGCTTCAGATTGCGCACGACATCTAAACCGCCCATCGTTGGCATTTGCAGGTCCAGCAGGACCAGATCGGGCTTCTGCTCGGCGATCTGGTCCAGAGCTTTCTTGCCGTTATCCGCCTCGCCTATGATCTCAACGCCTTCAATCAGCTCCAGTTCTTCGCGCAATACTCTGCGGGCGATCGGCTCGTCGTCGACAATGAGTGTTCTGATCCCCATCTCCGGTGTTTGCGGCTTAGGTTGATTTAACACTCCGCGATGGAGTTCTCCTATGGTTTTTGGGTGAAAGGGCATTGACAATTGATGAATGACCTGAAATGACTGGTGAACGGACATTTGTCGAGACCTTCCCTTTAGGCAGACGCCAAAGCTGCAAGTGGGACGCTTCACAGGGATGGCGAATCCCACAGTCGTAGCGCCGTTTGCGACACTTACTTCGATGTCAGCCTCCTCGCCATAGCAGAGAACAAGCCGACGACGAACATTTGCCAACCCGATTCCCGTGCTGGAATCAGCATCGTCCTCGGGTTTCCATTCCCCGGAATTTGTGATGCGCACCGCGATGCGGTCGGACTCGCATTCTATTCGCAGTCGTACGAAACCCGCGCCCGTCCTGGCAGCGACGCCATGTTTAATGGCGTTTTCGACCAGGGGTTGAATGGAAAGAACCGGAATCGCGGCCGTTAGAGCCTCAGCGTCAATTTTCAACTCGCTGCGAAGTTTAGAGCCGAGGCGCAACTCCTCGATCTCTAGATAAGCGCGCACGATTTTCAGCTCCTCCTCCACAGAGATCAAGGGACGGTCCGTCTGTAGGAAGTAGCGGAAGACATCCGCGAGGTTCAAAACGAGGCGTCGCGCTTCGACGTTGCTGCGCGTGATGGTTCCGTACAACGTATTCAGGGAATTAAACAGAAAATGCGGATTGATCTGAGCTTGAAGAGCGCGCAACTCGGCCTGGGATACCAATTGCTGCATTTGCAGGGTGCGAATCTGATCCACATGTTCGACCACGGTGACCGCCAACCGGCCGAGCACGGCAAGATCTTCGCTCAAATAACGGCGCCCTCCTTTGCGGCTTCCGAGCAGCAAGAAGGTAGCATCACCCTGGGCGAGGCGAAGTGGAACAATAGCCTGAACCCACAAGGGAAGCTTCCAGTTCGCGGGATCGAGTATGGCGATTGGAGTCGCGATATCTGCCGCCCCCCATGGACGATCGTGGCTCAACTCGTGCCGTTCGGCACCGAAAAATCCTGCGATGGTTTCAGACGCGCTATTCAGGTACTCACCTTCGCTCGGGGCCGCATGCCCCAGCTCGCGCAATTCACGCAACGGCTCCTCTATATTCGCCCTGAGAAACAAAGCTCGGGTGAGAAGCCGCTGCATTCGATTTCGCAAATAGACGAAGGTCGTGAGCGCCAGGCACGCGGCGACGAACAGTAGTCCGGCGTCGAATGGGTGTGCGAGATGCCGCTTGAGGTCCTGAGACTGGAGAACCCGAATGCACAATAACATCGCACCCGCTCCCAGAGAGGCGTTCAGAATAAACCTGAGAAACGTATCCAGTAGAAGAAATCGATAGTCCTGCAAAATCACTAACAGGGCCAGTGGCAGCCCGGCGTGGTGGAGGGCGATTTCTCCCTCCCACATATGCCGTGGATGCGCCGAGCCGAAGTGAACGAACGAAATCGCGAACAGGAACAAGGCCATCGCACCGGCAAGCCTTGAACCCGCACCTTTGTTCCGCCGTCGCACTTCCAGGAAAACGGAGAACACCGTCAACGCGCCAAATCCAAGCGTCACGAGCAGCAGCGCCGCATAGTGAAAGCGTTCGGCTCGTGTCACGAGGTCGATGATATGCAGGCCGATCGCGATCACGCTCAAAACATATCCGCACATCCAAACGGCACGATGATCGGCTTCGAGAGAAATGTGCAGGAGCACAGCCGGTAGCAGGCTTAGCACCGAGAAACTCGCGGCCGTGATGATATCAGTGACGATTCCGTTATTCGAGCCGCCCGCCAGCGCGATGAGCGACCCCAGATTCCACAACATGGCCAGCACTGCGGCGAGAGCCGGCAGGATACTGCGCTTCTCTCTCGCGCGCATCCAGTTCACCGCGAAGAAGTAGAGCAGAATTCCAAAAATGATCGCGCCGGCGCAGTGCCCGATCGTATTGACGAGGACTGGCTCGTGGATGCTGAGTCGATCCGGCATGCTGCCTTTACAATACCGGATTCGGGCTCTCAGTACCCAGCGCGAAGCGCTGCCGGTAGGATAAGCTTGCTGCTCAAGGATGAGACAACCCGCTGCGCCGGCGAGAGGATTCCTTTGACGAGGACTCGGATCCCGGCGGCTCACGGAACGGTTCCACTGAAATGCGCTGGTAACGCACTTCCAGCACGTCCAGGTATTCCGTACCGCCCGGCGCTTCGAGTACAACGCTGTCGCCCGCTGCCGACTTCAGCAACGCGCGCCCCAGAGGCGACATCCAACTGATGTGGTTGCGGCCGAGATCGACTTCGTCGGTGCCCACGATGCTCACCACTCGTTCCACTCCCGCGGCATTGGCATAGCGCACGGTCGCGCCGAAGAATGCTCTCGTGGCCGCTTGCCCCGTTCTCGGAGTTTCTGGGTCCACCACTTCCGCAGCTTCCATTCGCTTCCTGAGAAAGCGAATCCGCCCATCGATCTGGCGCAGCCGCCGCTTGCCGTACTGATAGTCGGCGTTATCACTGCGATCGCCGTTACTCGCAGCCCACGCCACTACCTCCGTCACGGCCGGGCGTTCCCTGGTGAGCAGAAACCGGTGCTCATCTTGGAGGCGCTGCATCCCGCTCGGCGTTATGTAGTTCTTGCCTGGCGCCGCGGGCTCGTCCACCTTTGGTTTTCTCGTAAACCCTTTTCGCATCTCGTAGTCCTTCCAGCGCAAATCCGGTTGGTGCCCCCACCCTCTCAGGAAATGGACAATACCATGTGTTATGCGTTGTCGGATCGATTCTGTCCTGAAATTCGCATAACGTACGTAGGTCACATCCTCGAACGCCGTTTGTGGCCAACCGCGGTGTATCCAAGGGTCGTGACGCGTCACTTGTTGGTTAGGGGGGAGCAGTAAACGCTATTTCGGACTGCTTGCGGCCTTCAGTACTGCAACGCTTTCATCAAACCCACATTGCTCCGCTATGTCCTCTGGTGTCCGATTCCAGCTGTCGACCGCCCTCGCGTCTGCACCCAGTATTAATAGCTGTCGAATTCCTTCGCTGAAGTTGCACCCGGCCGCCTCGTGGAGAGCGGTGGTGCCGGATAGGTTCCGCAAATGAACATCGGCGCCGGCCTGAATGAGTTGCTCAAGGATGACCGCATTGTTTCTTCCGCAGGCCGTCATCAGGACGGAAAAACCCGATTGATCAACAGCATTGGCTGAAGCGCCCGCTGCCAAAAGCAAAGACACCACCTGCTCTGGCTCACCGGAGGCTTGCGCCATGTCGATGGACCAATGAAGTGGTGTCCAGCCGTTGTCATCCCGAACATCGACATAAACACCTCGACGGAGTTGGTCACGGACTTCGGATGCGTCGTTGCAATAGGCCGCATAGTGCAATTCCGTCATTCCGCGCTGCCCGGCTGTCGGAGTGATCAATTTGGGTCTGCTCAATGGGTCGTCTTGTGACATTCGCAATTAGCGGGATCTTTGGCCGCCTGCACCCCTAGTATCGCCCAACGCTATCCATTTGCCCGCAGAAAGGCGCAGCATTGAGCGACGAATGCATAATCCCGCGATGCGCCAGAAGTCGGGTTCTAAGCAGTTATGGATCACTCGTCTACCACCATTATCGGAGTGTAATAAAACTCGCCTGGTTACGATTTGGAATGGCGCGAGGATCGCGCAGGTTTCAACGGCCACCCTAGTTTGAATCCCGCCGTGAACCTACTGATGCAATGAAAATCCGGACGGCAAAGCTGCCTCAAGATTGATTTGTTCTCCGGTGATGGGGTGGTGGAATTTCAGATATTGGGCGTGCAGGAAATATCCTCCATCGCCAGGGAGGCCGGGGAGATTTTCAAGAGGCTGGCCGGTTAAGCCGTACAGAGGATCGCCTACCAGGGGATGGCCGATGGATGCCAGATGGATTCTGATTTGATGAGGGCGGCCCGAATTTAGGCTTACCTCAAATGTTGTGGTGCCGGTGCTAGCGTATTCAATGCTGCGTGAGATCACCTTTGCCAATGACTTTGACGGTTTGCCACTTGGGTTGGCGGCCCACACGGAACCGATGAGCGGGTGCGGTACGAGGCCGATGGGTGTGAGGATTTCGTAGGCGTCGTGCTGTGCAATGTTTTGAGCCAGCGCCCGGTAGATTTTTTGAATTTTGGGTGTGTTCCAGTTTGCGAATAGATTAGAGGCCGCCTGCGGTGTTTTGGCGAAGAGGACGATGCCGGTGGTGGCTCGGCCCAACCGGTGGACAGGGTTTGCGTTGGGGGTTTGCTTTTGCACCAAACGCAGGAGGGTGTTTTCCATGAAGCCGCCGCCGGGGAGGGTGGGCAGCCCGCTGGGTTTGTTGACGGCCAACAGATGGGGGTCTTCAAACAGGACTTCGAAGTGCTGAGGGGAGTCTGGTTCGATCCAGGGTGGACGGTTCCAGACAAGGGTTTGGCCTGTAAGTGACCGATTCGCTTCCAGTGGCGGTGACGCCGTTGAGGGTGACTTCGCCGTTGTTCAGTTTTTGTTGCCAGGCTTGTGGGGTTGAGTGGGGGTAAAGGCTTGCCAAGTGGGAGAGCAGGGTTTGTCCATGGTATTTGCTGCTGATGATTGTGGTGTAGGCATAGCCCCGGTTGAGCATATAGTTTGAGTGTAAGCTTTGGCATCTGCGGCGCTGCGGCCAGAAGGCTTTTTGCGATCCAGTCGGCGCGAGGGAGCCCAGACTCGCCATGCACCAGCGCAGCTCGTTCTAACTGCGAGAATATCCTTTTAGCAAGGTCAGGCCATTGAAAATCGCCACTTTCAACATCAACAACATCAACAAGCGTCTGCATAATCTTACGGCGTGGCTTGGAAAGGCGCAGCCCGACATTGTTTGTCTCCAGGAGCTGAAGGCAGAGCAGCAAGCATTTCCAGCGAACAGCCTTCGTGACCTTGGCTACCACGGAGTCTGGCTAGGCGAACGTTCCTGGAACGGTGTAGCAATACTGGCGCGGGATCGTGACCCGGTGCTGACGCGGTCCAGTTTGCCTGGGAATCCTAAAGATCGCCAGGCGCGTTATATCGAGGCGGCGGTAGATGGTGTGCTCATCGCTTCCATTTACCTGCCGAACGGAAATCCTCAACCCGGTCCGAAGTTCGACTACAAATTGTCGTGGTTCGAACATTTAATCGAACACGGGGCGGGGCTCATGAAGGCCGGAGTACCGGTCGTCTTGGCCGGCGATTACAACGTGGTACCGACTGTGCAGGACATCTATCCGACAAGATCCCTCGATAGGAACGCATTGATTCAACCTCTGAGCCGGCAGGCGTTTGCTAGGCTGCTGGCTCAGGGCTGGACGGACGCCCTGCGGAAATTGCAGCCCGAGGGGCCGCTTTGGACATTCTGGGACTACGAGCGGAATCGGTGGCTTTTAGACAAGGGTATGCGGCTGGATCATTTCCTCCTCTCTCCAACAGTTTGCGATCGACTCGTGCGCGGAGGTGTGGACCGATGGGTTAGAGGTGAGGAAAACGCAAGCGACCACGCACCCGCTTGGATAGTGCTCGATCCTTGACTTGAACCAGGAGCTTGGACGCGAATCGTGCGAAATCGGGGCTTCGTTACCGAAGGGAACTCTTCAGGCGTTTCGGAATTCAATTCGAGCGTTCCTCCTCCAAGCGGTAGTATGGAGTTCGGAGGCGAGTAGCAGGTACGCATGTCGAAGGTTCGAGTTGCGGGATTTGGTGTTTCGCTAGACGGCTTCAGCGCTGGAGTGGAGCAGAGCCTGAATGATCCGCTGGGCAAGCGTGGTCCCGAGATCTTTCAGTGGTTCCTCCACACAAAGACATTCCTCGCGATGCGTGGGCAGGAGGGTGGATCGATCGATATGGACGATGATTTCGCGCGCCGGTCGATGGAGAACTTTGGGGCGTTCATCCTGGGTCGCAACATGTTCGGTCCGGTGCGCGGCCCTTGGCCTGACGAATCATGGAAGGGATGGTGGGGCGAGAACCCGCCGTACCATGCGGAAACGTTCGTTCTGACACACTACGAACGGGAGCCCCTAGTGATGGAGGGCGGGACAACGTTCCACTTTGTCACCGGCGGAATCGAAGACGCGCTGAGGCTCGCGAAACAGGCAGCCGGCGACAAGGATGTCAAAATTGGAGGCGGTGTTTCCACCGTACGGCAGTATCTGCAAGCAGGGCTGATAGATTCCCTGCATTTTGCACTCGCGCCTGTCGTACTCGGTCAGGGGGAGGCTTTGTTCGCAGGTCTCGACCTTGCCGCTCTTGGATTTTCTGTGACGGAGCACAAGGCGACGGGGAAAGCCACACATTTTGTTCTGGAGAAAGGATAGAAGGAAGAATCCAGGGTTCTGCTTGCGGATATCCTCGGCCTGATGGAATTCGGTCTGTCGTCGCTTCAGGGCCTGGTAATTCCTATTGTCGGGAGGCATCCCGTGCATCGTTCGGACCGTTATGGCCTTCACCCACTTCGACGGTTTGCCGACTTCTCGGCCAAGTTCCGAGTAGCCGCCATCCAAGAATTACAGCGAATTACAGTATTTTGCCTATTTGCGATCCGGCTTTCGCGTGTACCTTAAGTCGCCCTCGACCCCTACCCGAACGAAGTGCGTTACCTTGCCCTGAGAGTCTTCAAAGAACTCGAGGCGGGCATCGCGCCAATAAAAAACGGCGTCAGATATAGGAACCAGCGCGGTTCTCGCTTTCCCTTCCGTATCTATGAATAAGGAGCCTTCCGACATGGTGATGTTGTAGGTGCCCGACACCGTTGGGTTTTCGGGATAAGCGAACTCGTACGAACCAACATATCGGGAGAGCACTGCGGGAGCGACTTTCCCCGCCGCCGGCTTTGGATCGGAGGGCGTTCCCACCATATGCTCGCGGTCTTTCTCGTTCTCCGCACAGACGAACTCCAGGATCTCCGAGTCAGGAACGAGTTCAAGCTTAATCACAATCGTAAAGGGCCTTTTAAAAGTCTTCGGATCGTCGATGGTTTCTGCAATCTCCATGTGCCCGAAATCGAGGCGATGGAATCGCTCGGTGATGTGTAGGGAATCCGTGATCGGATGCCCCGCCAAATCCAGCCAGATGCGATCCTTGAAGCCAGTGCTTTCGGCGATCAGCGTATCGCCCTCCCAACGTCCCACGGAATATCCCATAAAACTCGGATCGGGATCTTTAGGAAGCGCGCGGCCGTCAAGGTGGATTTGGCGGTAATTCAACTCCTCTAGAAGAATCACGAGAACATTGGGCGTTTGAATGAACTTCTGCATCAAAAAGGAGATCGTATTGACGCTCGGACCATGCGGAAGACACCCAACAGCGCTTGGATGATCCCTGCCTAAACTTGCTGCTCGCTGCTTGACCAAGTCAGCCGCCCATGGCTGAATGTCTTCAGGCTTCAGATCCGCGGCAACGTTAGCGCCGTAATTCCCCGGATTCACGCCCCAGAGTCCGCTCAAATCCGGCTTGCCGTCCGCGGTGCGCGGCGCAGGAGCGGAGAGGTTGGGTTTGCCGTCCGATGTGCGCGGAGTTCCAGGGATAGGAAGATTCACCCACTGGGCGTGCAGGGTTGCACAATAAAGGACTAGATAGAATCCAACTTTCACACGGCCACCTCTCTTTTGCGGGTTAGCTCGAATTCTCCCGCATCCCGAGGCCCCGACGCAAGGATCGGGGCGAGGCCACGCCTGCCCAAATGGGTCTCTGTCGAAAGTTCGCTCCTTCAAACGCTTCGGGAGGATTTGCCGCCGGGCCAGCATAGCGCGAAAGTTCTGACGCGCGCCGAAGTCGCTTTCATGATCCACAACCTAGGGGCGGAGATCAAGCAATGCTTTGCCGCTCTTTACATCGAAGGGCACTGAATTGTGCGCGTGGGTCACCATCCACTGCTCGTTCATCTTGCGGTAACAAATCGTTTGGCGCCACCACATGTCCAATTTCGTTCCGTCCGTCATCGTCCCGTTCACATGATTGAGACTATGGGAGAAGGCCACGTCGCCGTCAATGGCGATCCTCAAGTCATTCATCTCGTAGCCGATTGAGTCCTGGAACGTCGAAAACCACTCTGACAATCGTCTTCTGACGGCATCTACACCGGAAAATTGCAGTGGTTCTACGATATCGAACAGCGTGACATTCTTAGCGTAGTTGGACAAGCTGCCTTCGAGGTCCTTGTTACGGATCGCGTTTGTCCAATGATCAATTAGCTTCAGTATCTGTGCCTGATCGACCGCTGAACTATTTACAGTAGTCATATCGCCTCCTGAGAGTTGGATGAACAAACCCACCAGCAATCAGCTTGCAAATCACAACAATCTGATTCTGAGGAACTTTCTCGCCCTGGGTATGGGCGAATGGAAAACATTTGCGGAAAATTATTCCTGACGGCGACTGCACTTTTGGGTGCATCTCCTATGTTTCAGCGCGTCGTCACGGTGGATCAACCGACGCTATGAAACTCGAGCCACCCGCACTTCATCTTAATTAATGTCATGAAACGAACTTTACTCCTCGGAACAGTCTGCCTCGCTGGGATTACCCTCGGGCAAACACCTGATCCTACGCAGAACTCGAGCCGAGCGGAGGCGGAACCCAGCGCCCACACCAGCGCTAAACATGATGTGGGCAGCGGTGCCGGAGATATTGGCAAAGGCACGGCGAAAGGCGTCGGCAGCGCAGCGAAAGGAACCGGGAAAGCAGCCGGAGACTTAGTGACGCTTCATCCCGTCAACGCAGCAACAGACCTGGGCAAAGGCGCGGCAAAAACCGGGAAGAACGTCGGAGTTGGCACTGTCAAAGGAACAGGCAAAATATTAAAGGGCACTGGCAAAGCTATCAAGCACTTGTTCTAAAAGCTATTCGCGGCTCAAAGTCGCATCAAGTTGTCAAGAAACGCGCAGCTCGGAGAAGTGACGAGATCTGGTTCCCTAAAAGCGCTTGCGAGTCCTGAAATCAGCCATTATCGGTAGCCATCCCGGCGTCGCAACCGCGCCGAAGTCCTGATCGCGGACGATACTGGAAGGGAGTGTGGCGGCGATCCCGATCATCCAGACGATGCTGATGAAACGGCCTACAGGAATGAAATAGGCTGCATTCCAAACCAGCAGCATGAGCGTCGAAAATTCGGATGTAACCGCGACAAAGAGGCCCAGCCACATGAGCCAGCGCGGAATCAAGCGATGCAAGGCAGCGGTCACTGACACACCGGCGACGAATAGCCCGAGCGTAGCCACAAAGCCAGGCCCTCCCGCCCCGAATGACATCAACTGAAAAACACTTGCAGCGCCAGCGTCTGCGGTGACGCTGGGTGAAGAGAGTCCCCATACCGCCAGAGCTGACACGATAAGCAGTCCCATTGCCACGATGCCGCCACAAAGAGCGATCAGTTCACCCGCTGCGCGAACTTTGAGGAATCGCAGCCGGCTTACGACGGTGGCCACAAAGATGCCCAACGGCATCGCGGAGGCCAGCTCAAGAAAAGCTCCCCACTGAAGCGAAGTGCGGTAACGTGCAAAGTGCGCAATATCTGGAATTGCATATTGCTGCGGCATGGCAAATGCGGCATGCATGGAAACTGCGCCCGCAACCACAAGCGCGGCATAAATCAACGCCAGCATCACGAGAGGAGGTCCGGCGTGACGATCGGCAGTAGGTCGGATTGGGAGAGATTGGTGTGTCATATAATCATTATTAACATGAACGATTGTACTATGCAATAATTATTTGTGGACTCACAAACCCTTGGAAAAGCCCCCGCTACCTTCCTGTTGGCCCAACTGGGCTCTCATGCTGCGAAACAATTCGCCCAACGGCTGGCGCCACTCAAGTTAGCGCCTCCTCATGCTGGAATCCTGCGTATGTTGAACTGTTCGTCAGGGTTGAGTCAGCGAGAGCTCGCGATCAGGTTGGGGATGCATGCCAGCCGTCTGGTAGCAATTGTGGATGAAATGGAATCGCTTGGTGTAGTGGTGCGTGAGGGCAATGCCGAGGATAGGCGCACGTATTCGCTTCAGATCACGCCCAAAGGCCGGGAAATTCTGGCGGAGATTGGAAAGATCGCGCGAGCGCACAACAATGCCATCTGCGCCGCGCTCAGCGCCGAGGAACGAGAGGTGCTTGCGGGTCTTTTGCAACGGATCGCGGACCAGCAAGGCCTGACTCGCGGCGTCCATCCCGGCTACAGCCGTCTCGAAGGAAAGGCAGCACGTTGATAGCCCGACTAAGCGCCCCCGGAAAGTTTTCTTGTTAGGCCACGGATTGTGCCTGGAACGGCGCATCCGGGAGGCTGAAAGCCCGCCAAACTGACCGCCCTCGGTCAATTGTGCTTGTAATTGTGGGCTAAGGCCTCAGTGATTTCGCAGCGGTGCATGCGGACGTGTCCTTCGTAGGCCAGTCTCGCAAACTCGAATCCGGTTCGGGCTCTTTCGGCAAGATGTCGCCGCACGTCGTAGATCATACTCGATGGGGTCCCAGGGCCATGCGAAACAGGGCCATGCAATAGATTCTCAATGCTGATTGAACTTGCTAAGGTCGCTTTATTGAACAGGCCTAGCAGTCGTGCTCTTTCATCGCATTTCATGACTCACAGAGTTTGCATGCGAATGGCCGTTACTCGACTCTAAGGCCCGTAATAGGGCGCTGACCGTATGGTCGTTGGGTCCTTCCATTGCGGTTGAGCTGACTCAGACACTCAACTCGCAGACGAATATTGCCGCGCTCATTCATGTTTGGATCCGGCGCAGAAGCTCGCTACCATCTTCAAGACCCGCTACTGCGCCTTCTTCATCGCGTGAATCTGATCCAGCAACTGCGTCAACTGGTCCCTGCCCCCTCCTGGTGACGGTTTGCGGAGCTGCATCGCCTCCAGGACCAGCGCTTCGGCCTCGTCGGGCCGGTGTTCGCCAATCAGCAGAGTCGCGGCGTTCGCGCGAGACTGGCCGCGCCGGGCATCATCGGTCCGAAATACCGCGTCACCAATGGCGATCATCTGCTGGTACAGAGGCAGCGCGCGAGCCGAATCGCCGGTCGATCGATACAGTTGCGCCAGCGTCTCGTGCGGCACTGATACAACGGCTCGCTGGTGGGTCCGTCCAGAGTCTCCTCCAGACCGATCAGATTCTGGGCCGCGAGTATCGCAGCTTGTGGTGAATTTCGTCCACGCTCCAGGTCGATGGTCAGTCTGAGCGGCTCCTCCATCCAACCCGTGTCCGCGCCGCGGGCCGTTTTCAGCGCGGTTCGATAGCGCTCGATCGCCGGAGGCGCTTCGCCACTGACGCTGCAGTGACATTAGAAACCGCGGGTAGCCCGCCAACGCCGTCAGCCACGGCTCCATCGTATCCGCCGACCAGCTCTGGGTCGCATCGATGACATTCCGATACAGTTCGTCCGCCTGCACGGGAGATTTACTGCTAATGGTATTTGCCACGGACGGCGCGATTCGCGCCAGCGACTCGCGGTCCTGTGCGTTTCGGGATTGCGCGATCGCTTGTGTCGCCAGTGTGATCGCCTCCGCCGGACTGCCTGTATTTGCTTCCGACTGCGCCTTCTGGAGTGCCGGCCCAATGCGGACAACGTCGGCCGGCGGATCTTTCGGCTGCAGCTTTTGGGAACCTTCGAGCCGGTACTCTTCGGCGCGCTTCGAGTCCCCGGTCATGCTTGCCAGATTCGCGAGCGAGAACAGAATATTCGTTTGTTCCCCTGGGTTCAAACCCGGATGCGATGTCAGATAGTCCGCGAGCAGCGTCTCCCCGCGCGCCGCACGCTGGGTCATTCCGAGATAGTTCACATAGTTGAGCACAGGCATGGTTGCCCCAGGACCGTTGTCAGCCGGCAGTGGAAATGCCTGATCGGCGGCTTCGGCGTGGCCGCTCCGGTAGAGCATGATCGCTAACCGTTCGCGCAGACCGCTGCTCTGCGCGGCAAGCTCCGGTTTACCCGAGCCATCGAGCGCGGCGATCGTCTCGCGGAGAACCGCCGCAGCCTCGTCCGGCCGCTGCATCTGCTCATACATGCTAGCCAGTGACTGGGCCGGAAAAAGCATCTGCTGCGGATCTGAGGCGGAATCCTCCATCTGCTTCCGGTAGATCGCGGCGGCCTCTTCCAGATCGCCGTGCTGCTGGTAATACTGCGCCAGGTTCCAGTTGTTCGATTGCGCGGGAAGAGCCTTCATTTTCGCAAGCACCGCCGCGGCTTGGTCCCGGCGGCCCAGGCGCTGGTAGAGATCGGCGAGCTGCGTATAGACGGATATGCGGCTAACCGTGGTCGGCAACCCGTAGATGTTAGCCCCACCTCGGGAGAGCCCGGTAACTGAAATTACTCCCGGACGCACCATTACATCCGGCCGTGCGTTTCCGGAAATGAACCATCCTTTTGAAGGGCGATTGCCCGTCTGCGCGGGTTCGTCGGCCGCAGGCGTCTGCTCCAAGATCGCCGCGGCCTTCTCCAAAGACGCCAGCGATTTTAGCAGATTCCGATCGCGCTCCCAGAAAGAAGCGAGGGTTAGCGACAGCGATGCTCTCGCCTGGCCCGGCGCGTTGGCAGCTTCAGCACGCGCCAACGCTCCTTCAAGAATCGTCCGTCCCGTGGCGCTCATGCCATCGTTCTCATAGAATTGCGCCAGTCTCTGCGCCCGGCCTTCAAGTTGCGGATCGTCCGGGGCCACAGTTTGCAGGAGCTGATTCATCCGTTCCCGCTGGGCGGTCGCCACATCATACTGGCCCTTCTGGCGAGCTTGAAAGTAAGCCTGACTCGCTGCGTCAAACGGGTCTTGCTGCGGGACTTGGGCAACACCAATCACCGAACAAAGCACAAACGCGGCTTGGCGGATCATGCGAGTTTAGACTCCTCCCTGACCGCTAGGGTTCCCTAAGAGTTTGCGCTCACATTGTCCCACCGTGAGGGCCGCGCGCCGCGGCCCTCTGCGCCCCCCGATTACGGCGGCGTCAAAGAACAACTGGAGGCGGGAGGGCGAGTGGCCGACGTGGGCCAGGCGCTGAAGTTTCCCATCGCCTGCCGAGTCGATATAAAATATCGAATGCGCGTGCGGTCTGCCGAGCGACCCACCGTCAAGGAGCGAACTATGTGCGATCAAGATCATTTTGAGGAAGACCGAAAGCAGTACGAGGCTCTCGGTTCGGTGACGCGAAAGCAATTCGGCATCATGTTGGGAGCCGGCATGGCCATGATGCTGCCTCAGGTCGCGAATGCGGCTGCGGTCGCAGAATCGGAAGTGACTGTGATGACGCCAGACGGCAGCGCTGATTGCTACTTCGTGCATCCGGCGAGCGGCACGGCCCCAGGGGTTCTGGTGTGGCCGGACATCTTTGGGCTGCGGCCGGCGTTCCGCCAGATGGGCAAGCGGCTCGCCGAATCGGGCTACGCAGTGCTGGTTGTGAATCCGTTCTACCGGGTCAAGAAAGCCCCCACCGCTGACAGCCGGTGCCGCAACTCCAATCCCGGAACTGCGTTCGCTCGCGGAACCCTGAACGAGACTACCCAAATGACGGATGCGAAGGCATTCATCGGATGGCTGGACCAGCAATCGTCGGTTGCCAAGAATCGGAAGATCGGAACCCAGGGGTATTGCATGGGCGGCCCGATCGCGTTTCGTACCTCGGCTGCTGTTCCCGATCGCGTCGGAGCCGTCGCCTCCTTCCACGGCGGCGGACTGGTGACGGATATGCCGAACAGTCCGCATCTACAAGCCTCCAAGACCAAGGCGCAGTTCCTAATAGCGATCGCGGCGAACGATGACATGCGGTCTCCCAAGGAAAAGGACGTGCTGAAGGAGACGTTCGCCAGCGCGAAGCTACATGCGGAGATCGAAGTGTACACTGGGTCCGCGCACGGCTGGTGCCCGCCGGATTCGCAGGTCTACAACGAGCCGCTGGCCGAGAAGGCATGGGGCCGTTTGCTCGCGCTGTACGGGAAAGCGCTAGCCTAAAAAAGAATCTGGGTCGCTCGCGTTCGAACTGGCACTCCGCTGAAGGAGTCGCGAGATGGCGCGTTCAATGCCTTCCTATTTCGCTGTCGAACTCGATGTTGCCACGGATGGTACGTTACCGGCCTATTCGCACTTCGAGACCGCACTAGGGACTACTAGGACTTTGGGGGGATTGCCTGCTTTTCGCCGGCGGCGCTATCGTGGCATTACCTGACCATGCCGGATGTCGGAGGGACGCCGCGTAGTGTTCATAGCTGGACGAAGAACGCGGAATGAATGCGGTAGTATGACCCCAATGCCTCTCAGGGGGGCGGATCCGCATTTGACCAAGCGCTAGACGGAGGAGCCGAGCAATGAACCGATTCGAAAACAACTATGGAGTGGTGTCAATTCACAGAGGGTTCCATCTGGCGCTATGTTCGGCCGCGTTACTCTTCGTAACCCAAGCCCCGGCACTGGCGCAGTCCACGCGGACGCATCACGTTCGTCAAGCAGTGTCGCGCGGCCAGGCGAAGTTCTTGAACCTCCTGCCGGGTGCACAATCCTTGCGCCTCGACATCGTTTTGCCGCTGTCCGACCCGGCGGGGTTGGATAGTTTCCTGCAGGATCTCTACAATCCTGCCAGCCCTTCCTACCGCCGCTTTCTTTCGGTGTCGGAGTTTACCGCGCGCTTTGGTCCCAGTCAGGAAGATTATGACGCGGTGATTCAATACGCCGCTTCGAACGGGCTGCACGTAGTTGGTGGTTCCCGCGACGGAATGGACGTGCAGGTTGAAGGCTCAGCGACGGTCATCGAGAAGGCCCTTAATATAAGCATGGGAGTCTATCAGCACCCGACTGAGAACCGCACCTTCTATGCTCCCGACCGTGAGCCTACGTTGAGTTTGCCGTTCGCGCTGTGGCATATCTCGGGCTTGGACAACTTCTCGATTCCGCGCCCCATGCTTGCCAACAAGAACGACTATGCGAAGGCGCACGGTATCGATCCCGAAACTGTCGTGTCGCATGCTACCACCGGCTCCGGCCCTTCGGCCTCTTTCCTGGGTAGCGACATGCGTGCGGCCTACTACGGCGAGACTGCTCTCACCGGCGCGGGTCAGGACCTCGGGTTGTTCGAATATCTCGGCACCGATCTGGCGGACTTGGATACCTATTTCGCAAATGTTCGCCAAACCAACAACGTGCCGATAACCTTGCTCTCTACCGACGGCACCAGCACCAGTTGCGTGCATTCAAAAGCCGGCCGCAGATGTGACGATATCGAGCAGACGCTTGACATGACCCAAGCGCTCGGCATGGCTCCGGGACTGGCTAGCTTGGTTATGTACGTCGGGTCCACCGACACGGCCATCATCAGCTCCATATCGACTCGCCTCCCCCTCGCGACTACGATTGGCTGTTCGTGGGGGTGGACGCCGGCGGATCCCGCAATCCTTGACCCTTACTTCAAGAAGATGGCGGCGCAAGGCCAGAACTTCTTTGCGGCATCCGGCGACTACTCCACATGGACGGCATCGGGAAATGCAGAGTCCTGGCCGGCCGACAACGCCTATGTGGTTTCAGTCGGCGGCACCGACCTCGTGACCGCCAGTGCAGGCGGCGCCTGGCTGTCGGAAACCGCCTGGGCGGATAGTGGCGGCGGCATCTCGCCCAATAAAATTCCGATTCCCTCGTGGCAGCAGACTCCCGGGCGTGATCAACTCCACCAACAATGGCTCGACCACGTATGCGCAACGGCCCGGACGTATCGGCAAATGCCGACTTCACCTTTTACGTATGCGGCAATCAAACCACCTGCACCGCAAACTTGTATGGCGGCACCAGTTTCGCGGCGCCGATGTGGGCCGGCTACATGGCGCTGGTCAATCAACAGGCGCATCACAAGGGCCGATCCGCCGGCTCGGTTTCATCAATCCGGCCATTTACCCGATTGGCGTTTCGCCGGCAGCTTATGCAGCCGATTTCCACGACGTCAGCAGCGGCACATCGGGCAGTTATTCGGCCGTCACCGGGTACGATTTGGTGACGGGTTGGGGCAGTCCGACCGCTAGCCTGATCGGCGCCCTGACCGGAACCTCTGCGTCTCCCGACTTCACTATATCGGCTTTGCCCACCTCCCTCTCAGTAGTACAGGGCGGCAACGGCGCATCGACTATAACTACTGCCGTCTCGGGTGGCCTTAACAACGCGATAGCCTTGTCCGCATCGGGCCAGCCGACCGGCGTGACAGTACGTTTCAACCCACCGTCCATCGGCGCGCCGGGATCGGGCACCTCCAACATGACGATGGTAGCTGCCTCGACTGCCACAACCGGTACCTACTACATCACTGTTAATGGCTCGGGCGGAGGAGTGATACATACGACTACCGTTACTCTGACGGTGACCGGGAAACGGCGGCACTGATCTTGGATGTGTCGCTGCCGCACCGTGTAACGTTGACCAGGGCGCTGCATAGATTGTGAAAATTGGGATTCGCCCGGGCTGGTGGCTTCCGCTCTAGCCAGGAGGCGTGACCGTGAACTTCAGTCCTACGTCTATCTCAGGCGCAGTCACCTTGCTGGATTACGCCTGACGATTCTTTCAGGATGCTTGGGCGTTCGCGTTATCTGAAGCAATCGGGGCGTCGCCGTGGGCTAACGGCGCGGCGCCCTTAAGAGCCGTCTTCGCTTCCTCGGCGAGCGCCAACAGCCGCCCAGCATATTCCAGCGCCCGGCGACCTGCGTCGGTAAGAACGATATCCCTGGAAAATCGGCATCGCTCGAACAGAGTAACACCCAACTGGCTCTCCAAGGCTTTGATGTGCACCGTTACCGTGGCCTGGCTGTAACCCAACTGCACCGCCGCGCTGGTAAAGTGACCAGTGGAAGCGACCACCCGGAACGTCGCGAGACGCTCCAGGAAATTGCGGTCGGCTCCGGCCCAAAAACTCGATTGAGGGCTTGGCCGCCGCTTAGCCGGGAGAACTTGGCCGCGCCATTCCGTGAATCTCTTCACCGGAGATCAGGTCTTGTATTCCATCGGTGCTTTCGGTTTGCATCTCTGCAATTGTATTCCGCCCTGCGGCCATAAATTCGTAAGGAAAGCATTAAAAGAATATAAAGAAATTATAAAGACAGACGGCCGCCAAGTGGATTCCATTCAGTTCTTTGGCGATGCTTCAATAAGAATTTTTTGTTTGGGCGGACGGGGTAGCCTCATCGAAATTATTGATTGGCCGCGGACCTTTTCCAGGTATAGAATTACGCATGATGTTACCAGTCGCATTCAAGCTCCGTCGCTTGTTTGCCACCGCTCACGCAAGCCAGCGCTCGGATTGCGATCGAGAGTTTTCCGCTGCGCGGCTGGATGCGTGGCTCTATATCGCAAAAGAAGTCGATCGAACTTCTTAATTAGAAAAAGGAGAACCAATGGCGGAAAAAGAACCTCAAATGCAAGCGACGTTGGGCCTAACCGGCCTGACCATGAATGCGATGGCGCTGATCGCCCCGGGCGCCTTTCTGTGGCTGACTTTTGCGATCCAGGCGAACACGGGCGCGACCGGCCCGGCGATGTGGGCCGGCATCGTGCTGGCGCTGCTGCTGTGTCTGGCGACCGCCGTGTGCTACGCGGAGATGGCCAAGCTCTATCCCGGCACCGGCAGTTCGTATTACTTCGCGGAACAGTCTTTTCTCAATCACGATAAGATGTGGCGCTACGCGCGCCTCTCGAAGTTCATCGTCGGCTGGGGCTCGCACCTTTACTACTGGATCTATCCCGGAGTGATGGTCGCGGTCATGGGCGTCCTGGTGGGCTACCTGGTCGGCACCATCTGGCCGAACTTCATGAGCGCCTCGAATCCCGGCCCGGTGTTCATGGCGCTGATCGCGGTGGTGTTCTCCTTCGCAGTGGCCTGGATCGCCAGCCGCGGCGTAAACGGCTCGACGGCGGTGAACATCGCCATCAACGTGATTCAGATCAGCGCGCTGGTCGTGTTCTCGGTGATGGCTCTCGGCTTTCGCGCGAATCATCCGCCGGGAAGCGTCGCCTATCAGTTCGATTCCGCGTCGGGCGATGCTTACGATTATGAGTTCCTGACGATGTCGCAAACCGTGAACGGCACGGCGACCGACGTCATCGTGCGCGACGACAAGGGCATTCCCAAGCCGAAGCTGGACGCGGCCGGCAAGCCGGTGCCGTTCCAGATCGCTTATCCGGAGAAGGACGACAAGGGAGTGTTCCTGAGCCATCCGAACGCCGGCTCGGTGGTCGGAGTTCACAACTTCGGCTGGGTGTTCGTGCAGGCGACGGTCGCGATTCTGATTCTGGTCGGGCTTCGAATCGGTAACCGCCATGGGAGGCGAGGCCAAGAATCCCAAACGCAACGTGCCGATCGCGGTGATCACGTCGCTGCTGGTGCAGGGAGCCTTCTGTTACCTGTTCGAGTATTTCGCGGCGAACTACTTCCTGAATAGCGGGTATCCGATGACGAGCGCGCACGGGCTCGGCGGCGCCCATCGGCGACATGATGATCGTGGTCGGCAACGCGATCCTGGGACCGGGCAACGGCCGCACCTTCATGCTGATCGAGGCGTTCACGGTGTTCCTGGCGATCATCGGCACCACGCTTTCCTGCATGAACACGGCGGCGCGCGTCACCTACGCGATGGGCAAGGACGAGGAAGTGCCGGAGCATTTCGGGCTGCTGCACTCCGAGACCCTGACCCCGCACCGCGCCATCTGGACGCTGGCGGCGATCTCGGCCGTGGTCGGCGTGGTTGCGGTGCTGGTTCCGTTCGGCGATGCCGGCGCTCTGGCGGACACGGCCATCAAGGCGCTGCCGCAGGGGCTGTTCTCGAGCGTCGGATACATGTCGCACGATGCCATGGCGGCGCTGCCCAACACGCTGCTGACGGTGACGCTGGCTTCCAACTTCGGCACGTTCCTGTTGTATATGCTGAGCTGCTTCATCTGCATGGTGGCGTATCACAACCATCCGAACTATAGCTTCCTGCGCCACATGGCTGATCCCGATCTTCGGGCTGGTGGCGAACCTGGCCTGCATGGCGTTCTACCTGATCGGACCGTTCATGGGATACGGCACGGCGAAGGAGCCGCTGCTGGCGCTGGGGATTGCGCTAGTCTGGGCTATCTATGGTGGCATCTACTTCATGCGCGCCAGCAAGCAGAAGGGCCGCACGACGCTGGTCGGCGAGCGCGGGATGGGGGCAACCTCGTAGCGCTATCGTACGTAGGTTCAAGAGGTTCGGGCGGGCGCCATGCCCGCCCGTTTTTTTCATAGGGACGTCCATGCTTGACGTAGAGTTTGCCCAACTTTCGGATTTCGGGAAATCTCGCGATCACAATGAGGACTACCTCGGGTATGCCGCGCCCGAGACGGCGGAGCAGGCGCGCACCCACGGCTGGCTGTTCGCGCTGGCGGACGGAGTCGGCGGGCACGACGATGGCGAGGTGGCCTCGCGCGCCGCGGTGGAGCATCTGACCAGCGGTTTTCGCAAGGCGCCCAAGAACGAGGCGCTGGGCGCCCTGCTGACGCGCCTGGTGCAGGAAGCCAACCTGTGCGTGTACGAAACAGGCAAGCGGGCGAGCGTCGGCGGCTCGAATATGGCGACCACCATCGTGGCCTGCGCCCTGCGCTACGACCGCGCGGCGGTGGCGCACGCCGGGGATTCGCGCTGCTATCTGATCCGCGAGGGCTGCGCCACGCTGCTGACGCGCGATCACACGGTGGCCAATGAACAACTGAAACTGGGGATTCTGTCGGCGAAGGAATTCGCGACATTCGCCCAATCGCCATGTGCTGGTGCGGTCGCTGGGCAACGATCTGTTTGTGAACGTGGATTTGGCCGAGCCGCAGGTGCTGCCGGGAGACGTGCTGGTGATGTGCTCCGACGGGCTGCACAACTCGGTGGAAGGGTCGGAAATGGCGGCTGTCACCGAGTCGCGGGGCCGATCTCGACCACGCGGCGCGCAGGCTGATTGAGCTTGCCAACGATCGGGACGGTAACGATAATATAAGTGTTTCGCTCATTCGCATTCGGGACGTGGAGCGTGTCGGCATGTACCGCGGGCGGCCTTACAAGCTGCGCTGACGGCGGCCACGGCCCCTGATCATGAAACCCATCCATCCCGGCGATCTCCTCAACCAATACCGGATTGAAAACCTGGTGGCGCGCAGCGGCATGGCGTCGATCTATAAGGCGACCGACATGCAGACCAACCAGCCGGTGGCCATCAAGATTCCGCATCCGGAGATGGAAGGCGACCCGGTGCTGTTCGAACGCTTCCAGCGGGAAGCCGAGATCGGCCAGATGCTGGATCATCCGGGCGTGATGAAGGTGCTGGCCTACAACACCCGCGGCCAAGTCTACATGGTGCTGGAGTGGGTGGAAGGGCCGCCTGCTGCGCTACATCATTCATGAAGAGAAGAAGCTGCCGCCGGAGCGCGCGATCAAGCTCACGGTGGAGATTCTGGACGCGCTCGACTACATTCACCGCAACGGCGTGGTGCATCGCGATCTGAAGCCGGAAAACATCATGGTCAACGACCGAGGACCACATCAAGCTGATCGATTTCGGCATCGCGGGCAAGGCCGGGGCGCGGCGGCTGACCTTCGCCAAGCTGTCGCAGGTGATGGGTTCGCCGGACTACATTTCGCCGGAGCAGGTGAAGGGAAAGCGCGGCGATGCGCGCAGCGATTTGTATGCGATGGGCGTGATTCTGTACGAGATGCTGACCGGCGAGACGCCGTTTTCGGGGCCGAATCCGTTTGCGATTATGAACGACCGGGTGTTGAACAATCCGGTTCCTCCGCGCGAAGTGAATCCGGAGATTTCGCCGGCGCTGCAGGAGGTGCTGTACCGGGCGCTGGAGCGCGAGCCTGCCAATCGCTATTCAACCGCGAATGAGTTTGCCTGGGATCTGGAGCATCTGGATCAGGTGGAGCCGGCCGAACGGCCGGAGATGCGGGATTGGAAAAAACGCAAGACATCGCTGGCGGGCAAGGTGCTGTTCTATGCGGCGATGGCGCTGATCCCGATTGTGATTTTTGGATTGCTGCTGTTGGTGGCCAAGCACACTTAGCGCTGCAGGAAGTCGTCGTTGTGGCTCATGAAGTCCGGGTAGGCTCCCGCGCCCAGTTCATGGAGATCCAGGCCCTGCCGCTCGCCTTCGGGGGCGACCCGCATGGGGAAGAAGCGGTTTACCAGGCGCATGAGCGCGTACGTTAGCGGCAAGACGAAGCCGAGCAGCGATGCTACGCCCGGCCAGTTGCGCGAGCCATTGGCCGGATGCACTCCCTTCGGGAAACTTTCCAAGCCACGCGACCGCGAGCACGCCCCACAAGCCTCCGATCAGGTGCACGGAAATCGAGCCGCCGGGATCGTCTATCGTCAGGTGCAGTTCCAGCAGTTCGACCGTGTAGGTTACCAGTGCGCCGGCTACCAGTCCGACGATCATGGCGGCGGCCGGAGGCATCACCGCGCAGCCTGCGCTGCTGGCCACCAGTCCGCTTACCCAGCCGTTGGCGCACAGCGATGCGTCGGGTTTTCCGAAGCGGATTCTCGTGATGGCGGCGACCGCCAGCATTGCCGCAGCCGCGGCGAGCGTCGCGTTCACCACGATCAGCACGGAGCGGCCGGCCTCCGCGCGGGCGAACAGGATGGCTCCGGCGCAATCCAGTCCAATCCATCCCAGCCAGACCAGAAAACATCCCAACAGCACCAGCACGGCGTTGTGGCCGGGAATCGCCATGGGCATGCGCTCGGAGGTGTACTTGCCGCGGCGCGGGCCGAGAACCCAGGTCACGGCGAGCGCGGTGATTCCGCCCACAGCTTGGATAGGCGCGGCGCCTCCCGCGTCGACGAATCCTTGGCCGAGGCCATAGTTCGTGCCGAGCTGCGCCAGCCATCCGCTCCAGACCCAGTGCGCAAACAGCGGATACGTCCACGCCGGCGAAAACCGTGGTCGACACGCAGGCCGCGCCCAAGCGCCAGCGATCCGCGCCGCTGCCCAGCGGGATGATGGCCGCCAGGCCCACGCTCATCATTCCCAGAAGCGCCGCCAGCGAAGCGGGCGATCCATCCAGCGGCAGGCCGCGGAAGAAAAAATGGTTCAGCAGCGATCCAGTTCCAGGATTTCCCGCGAATGATGAACTCGTACGCCGGACCGCCGGGATATCCCTCAAATGCGAATCCGACCACGAAAAACACCACTGCCGCCAGGGCGAACACGCACAAGGAACTCAACATCATGTGCGCCGCGTTGCGTGACCGGCCGAGTCCCGCGTTGATGATGGCCAACCCGGCTGCCGCAAACGGCACGAGCAGAATGAACAGAAGGCACAGCCCCGCAGCCACTTCGGTCAGAACCTGCGCCGGAGCAGGCGTCACTCCTTTTCACCGTGCGGGATCAGATGAGAACGAACCGCCAGCGTCACGCCCGCCAACTCGAACGCAAAAGCCGGCGAGTGCAAAGGCGGTCTGCGGGGCGGCCTTCAGCAGCGCGATCGCCGCCAGGACGATGATCCAACCCGCAACCTGCAAGAAGAATCCAAGCAGTCTCATGAAAATTATGAACTATTATAACAACGCGGCCAAACCACCTAGCTCTGCCGCGCGCCGGACACTTCCTGCCGATTCCTCAGTGCACGATCACCACTGCATCGGTTCCCATGATGGTGTTGCCGCCAAGGATCTTGCCCTTTAGAATTCCCTTGGTGTCGCCAGCTTGAAACTGCGTCAACGGAGTATTGAAATGACAGACCAGATCCAACAGCCCGTCTCCGTTCACATCCTGCGGACCACTGCAAAACGCCAGACTCTTCTCACTGCCCGTGTGTCCGAAGGTCAGCGAAGTCTGATCGACCTGGGCGACCGCGTCAAACGTCGGGCTGGAGAGAACCGCAACCGGAATCGTGCCTTTGCTCTTGGTGTTGATCGGGGCCGGGCCTTCGCCGGGCTTGATATCGATGGTGACGGTCATGGTCTGAACCAGCTCAAACGCGCCGATATCGCAGGCGGACCCTCCTGGCCGCGCGACTCCCCGCTGGTCGGTGGCAACCGAAGTGATCCCGTCGGTCAGAGTGCAGTAGTCGGTGGGGCTCAGCGGAATGGCATCCACGGCCGTGCTCGCCCGGCAATAGCGCGATGGTCGGGGTAGGACCGCCATTGTTCTTCAACCCCGCCGGATCGAGCCCAGCGACGGCTGCCGCTCGCATCCCCGATGCCTGTAAGCCAGGTGGCGCAGGATGCGTCGTCCGAGAGGTTATGTCCCTGCAGAAACGATTACCCCTCCACTGCCCATGTAACAATTCCCGCTCAAGAGGCTATTTGCCAGAATCGTGTTCTTCACCGTCACCGTGCCGATGTTTGCGATGCCGCCGCCGTGGCAGCAACCGGCCGTGTTGCCCGATAGAGTGTCGTTGGTCATGCTCAGCATGTACGTGTTGTAGATGCCGCCGCCGTAGAAGGATGCAACGGAGTTGCCCGCGACGGTGCTGTTGGTGAGAGTGAGCGTGCCGCCGTTATAAATTCCGCCGCCGAAGCAGCAACTGGCGGAGTTACCAGAGACGGTGCTGTTGGTAAGAGTGAGCGTGCCGAAGTTTTTGATGCCGCCGCCGAACACGTCCGCGGTATTGCCTGTGATGGTGCTGTTGGTCACGGTCAGCATGCCTGAGTTGGAGATGCCGCCGCCCCCGGCGGGGGCTGCTCCGTTCTCGATGGTCAAGCCGGAGATGGTGACCGTCGCGCCGCTGTTCACCACGAAAACCTGGACTGCCTTGTTTCCGCTGACCGCCAGATCGGAAGCGCCGGGACCGCTGATCGTCAGGCTCTTGGCAATCGTCAGCGTGCCACCCGTCAGTGTGATGGTTCCCGTCACGCTGATATTGATGGTGTCGCCGGAACTGGCTGCGGCAATGGCGTCCCGCAGGGAGCCCGCTCCGCTATCGGCAGTGGAAGTCACATTGATGGTTGCCGCTCGACTGGATGATGGAATGAGAAACCCCACTAGTGCGAAGACCGCGAGAAAACCTTTCATGACAACTCCTTCCGCTGCGGATACGCCGCAGCCCTGCCGTTGAAGAATCGCTGCCGGCGGTTCCCTACTCCGGCCGGCATGCGATTTTGCGGGTACACAACGCCCACAGTTGAGGGGATCGGAAAGTAGTGCGCTTCACTCCAGGGCCGTAATGCAAATTGAACCTACGAGACACTCCGTTCTACGGTTTTGGAACTAGGGTTTTGGGACTAAGGTAAATGGGATCGCAGCCAAGGTTGATGTCCACACGGTGGTGGTGGTCGGACAGAATCTACGATAGGCTCAGGGTGTTGTGATCAAGAGTGGAGGTCCTTCATGAAGCCCCGTTACGTCGCCCGCTTAGCAGCCAGCGCAAGCCTTCTGTTACTCGCTGCCTGTATCCTTGCCTTTCAGCCCGGCGGCTACCACCTGCTTAAGAAAATTCCCTTGGGTGCGGCAGAAGGTGGCGGCGAGTACTTTGACTACATCACGTTCGATGCGGCCGCGCGGCGCGTCTACCTTTCGCACGGCACTGAGTTCAAAGTGCTCGACGCCGATACCAACGCCGCGGTCGGGACCATTCCCGGCTTCAATCGCAATCACGGCGTGGCGCTTGTCCCCGAACTAGGCCGCGGATTTATCACCGACGGAGACGCGAAACAAGTCGTTATTTTTGACATGAAAACGCTCAAGACCATCGGGCAGATTAAAGGGGAAGCGGACGCCGATTCTATTCTTTACGACTCGGTCTCCAAGCGCATTTTTGTTTTCAACGGGCAGCCCAAAAGTTGCACGGTGATCGATCCGGCGAAAGGTGAAGTGGTGGCCACGCTTCCGCTTGGTGGTGCCCCTGAGCAAGCGGTTGCCGACGGCAAAGGAATGATCTTCGACAATCTCGAAGATACCAATGAAGTGATTGCGATCGACTCCCGTTCGCTGCAGATCAAATCGCGATGGCCCGTCACGCCGGCCGGTCAGCCCGTGTCCATGGCGATGGACCGGGTACACCGTCGATTGTTCATTGGAGGCCGCGGTCCCAAGGTTCTGGTTGTCATGGATGCAAACAGCGGGAAAATCATCGGCCAGCCCTTTCCGATCGGCGCTCGCGTGGACACCAACGTGTTTGATCCGGGCACAGGTCTAGTAGCGAGTTCCACGGGCGATGGCACCATCCATCTCATCCACGAAGACTCACCAGACAAGTTCAGCCTGGTTGAGACCGTGCAAACCGAGTATGGAGCCAAAACCATGGCTCTCGATCCGAAAACACACAATCTCTACGTAGACACAGCGGATTTTGATTCACCCGGGGCGGCCACCGAAAAGCAGCCGAACCCTCCGCGTCGAGCCAAGCCGGGGACGTTCCATCTGCTAATTTACGGACGGTGACGCCCGAGTTCAGCGTTAGTCTTTTTCGTTCCCGCGAGCTCCCCTGCGGACCTGTCCCCGGAGTTCTCCCGCAGGAAACTTGGCGCTGTGGATATTGGCGTAGGATTCCCCGTCGCCAACCGCTTCCAATGCAGTAGCAAGATCGCCGACATTGATGCCCTGACCTGTGGGTCCAGTTACGTTTGCAGACGTGATGGTTCCCGAAAAGGTGCCCGAGGTCGCGGCAGGACAGTTCGGCTGGCCGCCCCCACCGCACAGGAAGATCATGACTCCGCCTGCGACATTGACCTGTCCGAAATGCAGGTGGGAAAACGTTGGATTGCCCGACATACCCGCATACGTCATCGTGAAATTGATGGTGGGAGTACTGGTGCTGTTATCAATTTCCATATGGAACGTGCCTGTTGCTGTGGACGCCGTCGGCGGAACTTCATTATCTCCGGCCAGCTTCGCCGAAAACACCTCGGTACTTGCCGCTTCCGCCCCGGCTAGCGCAAATATCCCGGCCGCTAACATGACTCGCATCGAAATCGTGCCTAGTCTCATAGAATTCTCCTGTTGATTGAGCGATCGTTGGACCGAGTCTACATCGAAGGGGCGGGAATGTCCACCTATCGAACGGGCAACACCAAGCCCCGCCAATTCATAGATTCAACCAGCCCTCACCGGCTTCGGCGATATTCTAAGCTAAGAGATTCGGAACCAATTATGGAAAACCTCAAACCAGTCGACGTGGCCATCGTCGGCGGCGGCTGGACCGGCCTGATGATGGCGAAAGAGATCACCACCCGCACCGGCTTGACCGTCACGGTTCTCGAACGTGGCGGCCCGCGCAAGACCGCCGACTATGCCCACGACATGGACGAGCTCGACTACGCCGTCCGCCTGCGCATGATGCAAAACATCGCCGACGAGACCATCACCCACCGCCATTCGATGCGCGCTTCGGCCGTGCCCGTGCGGCAATACGGATCGTTTCTCCCCGGCACCGGAGTCGGCGGCGCGGGCGAACACTGGAACGGCGCGGCCTGGCGATTTCTTCCTACGCTCTTTACCCTGCGCTCTCACTTGACCGAGACGCCACGGAACCGCAAAGCTTCCCGCGGACCTCGCCGTCCAGGATTGGGGCGTGACCTACGACGATCTCGAGCCCCATTACTGGCGTGCCGAGCAGCTGATGGGCGTCGGCGGCAAGGCCGGCAACCTGAACGGCAAAATCCTCGATGGCGGCAATCCCTTTGAAGGGCCGCGGCGGCATGAATATCCTCTCCCGCCGCTGAAGAACTCCCATCTTTCTGTGCTGTTCGAAGCCGGCGCGAAGAAGCTGGGATATCGTCCTCACACAGCCCCGGCCGCGAACCTGAGTGAGACTTACAAAAATCCCGATGGCATCACGCGCCCCGGCTGCGCCTATTGCGGCTATTGCGAACGCTTCGGCTGCATGATCGGCGCGAAATCGCAGCCCTCCAACACGCTGCTTCCCGTTCTGCAGCGCCGCAAGAATTTCGAGCTCCGAACCGGCTGCTGGGTGCGCCGCATCGTACACAAAGACGGCAAGGCGACCGGAGTTCAATACGTCGACGCGCAGGGCAATGAGATGTTCCAGCCCGCGTCCATCGTGGTGCTGGCGACCTTCACGTTGAACAACACCCGGCTCCTCTATCTTTCGAAGATCGGCACCCCCTACGATGCCGCCGCCGGCAAAGGAACGCTGGGCAAAAATCTCACCCATCAGGTGGACGGAAACGTGCGAGTCTTTCTCAATCAGCCCTTGAATGCGTTCATGGGCACCGGCGCCCTCGGCATGCGCATCTCCGAATTCGACGGCGATCACGGCCTCACCGGCTCAGAAGGCCTGTTGCGCATGGGCACGATCGGCGTGCTTTCGAACGGGAATCGCCCGATCGACAGCTTCGACGCCTCTCCCCGCGGCTCCGGCGAATGTGAATTGGGGATCGGGATGGAAGGCCGCCGCGCTGAAATGGCGCGACCGCAATGCCGTCATCGCGCTTGCCGGCGAGCATCTGTCCTACCGCCAGAACTTCATGGATCTCGACCCGACGTACACCGATAAATTCGGCGATCCCCTCCTGCGCTTCACGCTCGATTGGACCGATCACGAATACCGGCAGTCGGAATACGCCAGGGAAATCGGACTCAAGATCGCGTCAGCGATGGGAGCCGTCCAGGCCGAGCCGCTCGGCGGCCGCGCTCCCTATAACGTCGTCGGCTACCAGAGCACGCATATCCAGGGCGGCACCGTGATGGGTCTGTCGCCTGAATCGAGCGTGGTCAACCGCTATCAGCAGCACTGGGACGTGCAGAATTTATGGGTGCTCGGCGCTTCCTGCATGCCGCAGAACGCGTCGCATAATCCGACGCTGACCATCTTGGCGACGACTACCTGGGCCGCCGATGCGCTCATCGATCGATACCTGAAACATCCCGGAAGCCTGGCCTGACGACTACCGGCTACTTCTTTTCACCAATTTGATCTCGAAAAGCTTAGGCCAAAACTTGCCGGTCACGAACAGGCGATCGTGCTCGGCGTCGTATGCAATCCCGTTAAGCACATCGGGTGCATTGGGCTTCTGAGCCATATCGGAAGGACTGAGCAGGCCGGTAAGATCGATCCAGCCCACCACTTTCCCGGTTTTAGGATCAATGCGCGCAATCCGATCGGTCTGCCAAACATTGGCGTAAATTTCGCCCTTCACCCATTCCAGTTCGTTGACCCGCTCCACCGGATAGCCCGCATCCGTAACATCAATTTGCCCGACCTCTTGCAGAGTCTCTGGATTCCAGACACGAATGTGGGATGTGCTGTCATCCATGTATATGTTCCTGCCGTCTGTCGTAAACGCCCATCCTTCGCCTTTATAGTGGAATTCACCCAGCTTCTCAAAGGTGTTGAAGTCGTAGATGAATCCGATTTCGGTCTTGTAAGTGAGCTGATACAGCTTATCCTTCCACTTCACAATTCCTTCACCGAAATAAGTGTCCGGCAATGGATGCTGCTGCAGGACCTCGCCGGTTTCCACGTTCACTTTGCGAACGGAAGAATGCATTTCTAATCCGGTGCTTTCGTAGAGAAATCCGTTGAAGTAGAAAAGTCCCTCGGTGAAGGCCGCGGGGTCATGAGGGTACACATGGACCATATCGTAGCCGTACACGGGAACTTCGGCGTCGGAGCCCTGGCCACAGCCGACGCATGCCACGAATGCCGCCAGCACGATCAAAATACGCATATACGTGATATAGAATACCGTGCTGGCTCGTCATCAATCAGGCGCCGCTGCGTAATATACTGAGTGTTGCGCCGAGCGAATCCCGACAATTCTGTGGGCACTATTTCTATCGATCGGCGTCGCGTGCCTGGCGCAAGAACCTGCATCAAACGTCCCGCCGCCTAAAGCACCCGACGTCCCGGCTGCAAAAGATCCGGACGTCCCCGCCCCCAAAGAGGAAGCCGCACCCGCCCCGATCGCCGAAGAAAAGCGTACGGAGCTAAATCTCCTCGGCCAGACCGACGTGCAGGCCGGCGAAAGCCGCCGTAACGAAAACATTCAGTTCAATCTGATCGACAACAACGCGCTCAAGGATCTCAACGCACGGCTCGGCACCAGCGCCACCGCAATCTCCGAGTTCCGCCCGGAGCTGCGTTACTTCGGAACCGAATTCGGCAACAAGCCCTCCGGACTGATTCAGCTCGACCCAGCCCGGCATTCGCGCGACTTTCACGCTGGAATCTTTTTCACACGCAGCGACAGCATCTTTAGCGCTCGCTCCTTCTTTCCAGGTAGGAGGCGTGAAGCCGGGCCACGAGAACGACTACGGCTTCGCAGCCGGCCTGGGCTTGTGGCGCGGCGCACATCTCGGGCTGAGCGGCTCCAGCCAGAAGCTGCGGAGCAATGTGAATGGCAACGTCCTGGTTCCGCTTCCGAGTGAACGCACACCGCTCGCCACCGATCCCAACATCTACAAATTGATTCAGCACTGGATCGATGCGTATCCCACGCTTCCGCCGAATCGCACCGATGTCGATCCCCGCGCGCTTAATATCAACTCGCCCCAATCGATAAATACCGACGCCTCCACCATTCGTCTGGATCAGGATCTCGGCGCGCGCGACCGCCTGTTTCTCAGCCACATCTTCACCAATCAGCAGGTCAATGCATTCGAGCTGGTGGCCGGCCAGAATCCGGACACCAATACCAAGTCCCACTCCGGCCGCGCCACCTGGGACCACCTACTCGGTCTAGCCTCCGCGCTCGACGTCACCTTCGGTTTTGACCGCGTCCACTCGCTGCTGGTTCCCGAGCCGAACGCCGTCGGACCGCAGGTCATCATCGGCACCTCCTATCAGAGCCTAGGACCGACCGCGACCGTTCCAGTGGATCGCATCACAAATCGCTTCCGCTATGCTGCACTCTATCATCGCCAAATCGGCCATCATTCCTTTACAGCCGGGACCGAGTGGGATCGCGATCAGACCGACGGCCACGAAGCCTCCAGCGATCGCGGAAACTATTATTTCAGCAGCGATTTCGGCCGCGACGCCATCACGAATTTCCGCCTGGGCATTCCCAGCCGCTACAGTGTCGGGCTGGGCGACGGCAATCGGGCCTTTCGCCAGTGGGAACAGCAATACTTCGTTGGCGACAACTGGAAGGTCCGTTCGAACTTCACAATCAGCGCCGGCCTGCGCTATCAGCCCGTCACCGGCCCGACCGACGCGAGTCACGTGACGCCGACCGACTACCAATGCGACTGCAATAACTTCGCGCCGCAGTTTGGCGTGGCCTGGCTTCTTCCTCACGGCGGCATTCTTCGCGCGGGCTACGGGTTGCAGTATGGCGAAATCTATCCGCAGACCCTGCAGCAACTGCGCTGGGATCCTCCGGGGTTTCTTAAAGTAGAAGTGCCGGCCCCGCAACTTCTGAACCCGCTAGCCGGCACCTACCTGGGACCCGGCGCGCGTCACACCGAGTTCGACGTCCCGAATAATCTCGTCGCGCCCTATTCGCACGAATACAGCTTCACATGGGATCCGCTGCCAAACCGCCCCTGGAAAATTCAGATGAGCTATATCGGGAGCCGCACCCACAAGCTCTTCATGATGTGGTTCAACAATCGCGCGGTTCCGGTTCCCGGCGTTCCGCAGACCACGGCGACCGTTACTCAGCGCCGCCCCGATCCTCGCTATTTCGAACTCCGCCAAGTACGCAACGCATCGAACGCGTACTTCGACGCCGCGCGTGTCGATCTGAAAGCGCCCACTTGGCACGGACTGATGGTCGACGCTTCGTATTGGTTTAGTAAAGCCCTCGATAGCGGAAGCAACTACACCAACATGGCTGCCGGCGATGAAGCGCGGCAAGGTTATAGCCAGTCGCAAGATCCGGTGGAACAGGATCTAAAAGCCGTGAGCGCGTTCGATCAATCCCACGCCGCGACGGTGCGCTTTCAGTATGCGATCCCCAAAGCCTCCAATCGGTTTCTCCAGCGAGTTACCGGCGGATGGCGCATCTCCGGCGTATTCCTAGCCAAGACCGGGCTGCCCTTCACTGTCATTTCAGGATCGGATGGACCCGGCTCGGGAAATGTCGACGGCAGCAATGGCGATCGTCCCGAATTTGCTAAACGCCGCAATTCTCGGTCACACCATCGGCAATCCCGACACGTCGCAGCTATTGTTGCCGCGCTCGGCCTTCGCTCTCATCCAGCCGACGGATGCGCGCGGCAATCTGGGATTCAACACCTTTCGCCGCGGCGGCATTCGCAACATGAATGCGTCGCTCGCCCGCTCCTGGCCGCTGCATTCCGAAATGAATCTGACCTTCCGCGCCGACTCCATCAACTTCTTCAACACGCCGCAATTCGCGGAGCCCGGCAGCGACCTCAGCTCCCCTGCCTTCGGCAAGATCACCAACACTCTGAATGACGGACGAAGCTTCCAGTTCACCCTTCAGCTCCAGTTTTGAGTAAGCGCCTACGCTTTATTCAGCGGGAACCGGCAGATCATTTGCGGCGTTGTCCCCGGACTCGGCGTGCGGCCGCCGCCCAGCCCCGCATCGCAGTAGTACACGTAGTCGTCCTTGATGCACATCCCGTGCGGATCGGGATCGGTCGGCGCCAGCGTATAAATCTCCAGAATCTTGCCCGAATCGGCGTCGATCTTGTGCAGCACGCGATTGCCCGCCGCCAGCACCCACAACTTACCGCCGTACCAATTGACGCCGTGCGGCGTATCCATCTTGAGCGAGACCATCCGCAGCATACGCAGGCCGTCTTTGGGATCCGTCTCGAGCGCCAGGTTCTGCGACGGCGCCAAGACCCAAAGCTTGTCGGTCTCCTTCACGTAGGTGGTGCCGTGCGTGCTGCCCCACGGCGACTTATAACCCCACACCTGCTTGCCGGTCTTCATGTCGCATTTGACCACCTCGCCATATTTGCGGTCGAACGGACGATCAAACGAACGCTTCGCGGCCGCGGTACCCGCCCCGTTGCAGCCGATCCACAAAAAACCGCCGCCCACCGCAAGGCCGCTGGTATTGTGCGCCTGCGCGACGAAATCCTCCATCACCTTCCCGGTCTGCCAGTCGAGCTTGTTGACGCGTTCTGAAACCTGATCGCCAACCCACAGTCCATCCGGCATCGCCTCAAGAGCATTCGGATACCGGTCGGGACTCTTGAACAGCTTCTCGACCTTAGCCTTGTAAGTCGGAGCTTCGATCTTCGCCCCGCGACTCTTCCTGCGCACGCAGCATTCTTGGAGTGACACTTGCCGCGCCGGCCGCCGCCGCGACCCCCAGAAAATCTCTTCGCTTGATGTTCATATGTCGATCTCTAACTTAGCTTAGCCGTTTCACCTTGATGTTGCGGAATTCGATCCCCTTCCCCGTGACCGCGTGGGTGGCCCACTGCAGACCGATCTTGCCGGAAGCATGCTTGGAATCATGTCCGTCAAGAATTTTCTTCCCGTTGAAAACGATTACGAAGTGATCCCCCTGGGCGGTGATGTCGAACCGGTTCCATTGGCCGTCAAGGATCGGAGCTTCGTCGGCCTTTAACACGCCCACCAGGCTTCCGGTGTCGAAACCTGCGGCCGAATCCTTCAGCGCTCGCTTGTCGTTCTCGCGGATCTGCACCTCGTAGCCCGGCATCCCTGCGCTTTCCTTCTTGGCATTCGGCTGAGCCGGCGTATAGCGCAAGTAGACTCCGCTATTGACGTCCGGCGTCGTACGAAATTCGAGCTTAAGTTGAAAATTGTCGTACGTGTCGTCCGTGAACAGGTTCCCGTTGTCATCCGAGCGCAGCGCGATCGCGCCATCCTTCACGCTCCACTCTGCCTTGCCCGTGCGCGTCCAGCCGTTCAAGGTCTTCCCGTCGAACAGCAGCATCCAGCCGTCCGACTTTTCCTTCGCGGTTAGCATGTTCGACATTTCGGGAGGCGCGGCAACCGCCACCCAGATTCCCAGAACTGCCAACCCTGCCAGAATGCGTTTCATATCGCGTCCCCCTTCGGCATATCATTATCCACAATTTCCGTGTGGCGGGACATCCCGACGCATGTCCCACGCTTTTCGTGATAGTGTTTCGAGGGAGGATCTTGGATGCAAATCAAGTCCAGCACCTGCGCTCTGCTGCTTACTCTGGCCTGGTTCACACCGCTGCAACCCGCGCGGGCGCAAACGCTCACCGGCGCCATCGACATTCACGCGCACTCCGATCCCGACGGCACGCCCCGCTCCATCGACGCCATCGATCTGGCGAAACTGGCCAAGAGCCGCGGCATGCGCGCCATCGTGCTGAAGAACCACTACGAGCCGACTGCCTCGCTCGCCTACATCGTTCGCAAAGAAGTGCCTGGCATCGAAGTCTTCGGCGGCATCTCGCTCGATCTCACCAATGGCGGCGTCAATCCCGCGGCTGTCGAATGGATGACCAAGGTG
Organism: Bryobacterales bacterium; assembly: GCA_963731375.1. Classification (GTDB taxonomy): domain Bacteria; phylum Acidobacteriota; class Terriglobia; order Bryobacterales; family Bryobacteraceae; genus Palsa-187. The sequence goes on along the minus strand of CAVSUW010000006.1, from coordinate 210,022 downwards.
AAGGGCGGCTACGGACGCGTGGTGTGGATGCCGACTTTCGACTCCGAGCACAACGCCGCCCCCCAGCATCGCCCGTTCGCCCCGGTTGCCAAGGACGGAAAGCTGCTGCCGGAAGTGGTGAAAGTGATCGGCATCATCGCGCAGCACAACTTGGTGTTGGAGTGCGGCCATTCCTCGCCGGCCGAATGCTTGATGCTGCTCCGCGAGGGCAAGCGTCAGGGCGTGAAGAGCATGGTCGTCACCCACGCCAACAGTAAGCTGGTCGATATGTCCATTCCGCAAATGCAGGAAGCCGCGCAGTTGGGCGCCTATCTCGAATTCGTTTACGTGAAGCCCGGATCGGCGGAAGCCCAGGCGCATCTCAAAGACATTCGCGCCGTGGGTCCGGAACACTGCATCTTGTCAAGCGATTTGGGACAGGCCAACAATCCGCTGCATCCCGATGGCCTGCTCGCGCTCTATCAATATTTGGTGCAGCAGGGCCTCACCGTAGCGCAGATCGACCAGATGGCGAAAGCGAATCCCGCGAAAGTTTTGGGCCTCACTCCCTGATTCATGCGTCTTCTGCTGATCCTCGCCGCAGCGTTTCTCGCGAGTTGCGAGCAGGCGCCCGCGCCGCCGCGCGACGCGACCAAGGAACCCTGGTATCGCGACTACCGTCGAGCAGTTGACCGCCATGAATCGCGAAGCCGATAGCGCGTTTGCCGCCGGCAAATCCGATCAGGCCTCTGCGCTCATCGAGAAAGGACAGCCCCTCGTAGCCCGCCTACTGGCTGTCCCCAATCCGACGCTTGGAAGCGGCCGTCGCCGCCTCCGACCTCGACGATCTCTACGGCCGCATGCTCCTCTCCAATCGCCACTACGGCTGGGCCCGTCTCCTCTTCCAGAAAAATCTCTCTCGCTGGAAGCACTGGCAGCCGCAAACTCCCGAAACCGCGCGTCGCCTGAAGCAGGCCGAGTCCGCCATCGCCGAGTGCGATCGTCACATCCTGGAGTAAGCGAGCCCCCTCCCCGTCTGATACAATTCGCGCTGGGAGGAAACGTGTCACAAAGTCGATCGTCCGTCGCCGCTCTCGCATGCCTGCTCACTCTAGGTCTGGTTTCAGCCAACAGCCGCCCCCGCCTTGCAGATTTACTTCATCGACGTCGAAGGCGGCGGAGCCACGCTGGTCGTCACGCCAACCGGCGAGTCGATGCTGATCGATAGCGGCAACGCCCCGCCCAACGCCGAGCGCGACACCAAGCGCATCTACGCCGCCATGCAACTCGCCGGCCTGAAGAAACTCGACTACCTGTTTATCACGCACTACGACACCGATCACGCCGGCGGCGTGGCCACCTTGGCGAAGATGACCACCATCGACAAATTCGTCGATCACGGCGATATGGATACCGCCTGGTTTCAGAACCCCAACTTTGACGAGCGCTGGAAGAACTATCTCGCCGCGTCCTCGGGCAAGCGCATGATCGTGAAGCCGGGAGACGTGGTTCCCCTGAAGGGCGTGCGCGTCCAAGTCGTCTCCGCGAACGGCGAGGTTCTGTCGAAGCCCATCAATGGCGGCGGCCAACCCAATCCCTACTGCGACAACGCCGAGCAGAAGGATCCGGACAAGAGTGAGAACTCGCGTTCCGCCGGCCTCCTGCTCAGCTATGGCAAGTTCAAATTCCTCGACGTCGGCGATCTCACTTGGGATAAAGAAATGGCGCTTGCCTGCCCCGTGAACAAACTCGGCACAGTGAGCCTCTATCAAGTCACCCATCACGGCTTCTGGCACAACGTGTCGGGAGCCCCGCCCCACGTGTTGGCGATCCAGCCCCAGGTTGTCGTCGTCAACAACGGTCCGCGCAAGGGCTTCGATGGTCCGGACAAATTTGAAAAAGTCGCCAAGATTCCCGGAATCGAAGGAATTTGGCAGGGGCACCTGTCACTGTTCAACGACAAGGACCACAACACCAAGGAAGACATGATCGCCAACCTGGAGCCGTCCGAGCAATGCCAGGGGCACTGGATCAAAGTCGCGATCGAATCCAACGGCAAGTTCACCGTCACCAACAGCCGCAACGGATTCAGCCAGAGCTATCAGGCCAGGTAGCGGCCGCACGCCCTACGGGAATACCGCCGTGATGTTGCGCTTCGGAACCTCGCCCACCGGAATGCGCATGGTCTCTTTCATGGTCTTGATGTCCACCACCGACACCGAGTTCGACGCGGCGTTCGCAACGTAGGCAGTCTTGCCATCCGGCGTCAGCGTCACCCAGTCCGGAGCCTTCCCGACATCTGCGCCGCCCAGCACCTTCAGGTCCGGCAGCGAGTACGCATAAAGCGCACTATTTTCTCCGCTATTCACCACCAGCGTCTTGCCATCCGCGGTGACCGCCATCCCGTGCGACGCGTTGCCGCCCACAGTGGACCGCCGTCTTGCCCGGCGCGAGATCCGGATTCTTGATCCGCTGGATCTCCTTATGCGTCGCGAAATCCACCACCGCAAATCCGTTAAAGTCGGAAAGCTGGACGAAAATCCACTTCGTGCTTCCATCCGGATTAGTCGAGAAAGCCATGGGGCGAATTCCCAGGTCCATCGTCAGCCACCACACCGGCGTCTCGGTCTTTTGGTCGATCACGGTAATCGTCTTACCCGCGATGGAGCCGCTCACCACGAACTTACCGTCCGGCGTCACATAGGTATTGTGCACCGCGCCCTTCGCCGGGATGCTCTTCACATTCTCCAGCGAAGCCGTGTCGATGACATCCACCGAGCCCGGCGCCCTGGCAATCGAAACATACACCCGCTTTCCATCCTTACTTATAGCGATGTTGTTCGGGTGCCCGCTCAGCGGGATGCTCTTGGTGACCTTCAAGCTCTTGGTGTCCACCACATCCAGCGTGCTCTCGCCCTCATTGCTGACGATAGAGATGCACGTCCGTCCGGCGCGCTCGCGGCTCCGTGGTTCACTTCAATACCGTGGATCACTCCCACCACCTTATTAGTCGCGGGATCAATCACGTGGACGTCGTCGCCCGCGCTATTGGTCTGGATGATGCGAACCGAGCTCGCCGCCAGCGGCACGGCAAGCAGGAGTAAAAGATGCGTCAAACGGGGCTTTATGGTCAGTTTCATGGAAGTCACACGCTCCTAACGGATGAATGAAGTGTATTAAGGATAGACGTTCGAGTCAAGCGCCGGCGCCCTTCGACTTTGAGGGCTTGATCGGGTGAGTGAGCCGCCAGCGGAGGTAGTCCACCAGGAATTGACTCTCTTCTGCTGACATTACAAAATCTATGGATGCCGAAATGTCCAGGTAATCCCGGATCGTCGGCTGGCGATCGCCTGCACTCTCCCGGAACTTCTCATCCACCGCTTCAGCGATTGCTCGCTCGTGATCTGTCGAGGGTTCGATCGGCGGAATGCTCCCCTGCTCCACTGGGGGATCCATGGAGCGATCCCCGCGTTGAGCCGCTAATGCGTTTCCGTTTTACGGCTCTCCGCCCAAGGGAATAGCCGATGAGCACGGAACCCGCAATCACGGCGATGATGCCGAAAATGACTATCATCACGTTTGGACCGACTCAACCGTCCAATTGTTTCAAGACATGATGGCACCATTCTGTTACGGAGGGAAGCATCGGCCAGATGCTAAACTGACTTAAACCGCCAGACTCCACGCCGCAGTCTGACTTTCTAGACAATGGAAGTCAAGTTCGATTCACGAACGGATTGCGTCTTTGCGACCATCACTGGGCCAATGGCGCCAGACGGCCTGCTCCCCGTCTTTTACAAGATTATCGATACAGCAATTGAACGCGGCTTGGGTCCAATCCTCATAGATTTCTCTGCAATAGACGGCACGCTAGCTACCAGCGAGAGGTTTAACCTCGCGGAAAGCGCGGCAGCCTACTTCTTGAGTAAATCGCGGACAATCAGGCCAAGAATTGCGATCGTCGGCAAAGCCCCGCTGATCGACGGATTCGGAGCAATGGTGGCGTCGAACCGTGGGATCAACGCGAAAGCGTTTTCGGACGTTCCGCAAGCTCTGGACTGGCTAGGCGTCCCGCAAGCGAATCGCCATTGAATCGCCGCGCCTAGCTCTTTATAAATCCATGCACCCGCAGCCAGTTGGCCAACAACTTTGGCCACTCGCCGAGCGCCGGATCATGCATTGCCAAACCAACCCCATGCGGGCCGTTTTCAAAAACGTGCATCTCCGCCGATACTCCCGCCTTCCGCAGCGCGAGATAGTAGTAAACGCTATTCTCGGCGGGAACCGTCGTGTCGGCGTTAGTCTGAAAGATAAACGTCGGCGGAGTCTGCGCCGTCACAGCGTTTTCCATCGACATCGTTTTGGCCAGCTCGGGCGCCGGATTCTCGCCTAGTAGGTTCAGCCTCGAACCCTGGTGAGTCCATGGCTCAGTCAACGAAATAACCGGATAGCAAAGGATAGAAAAGTCCGGACGGCTGCTCACGCGGTCCACAGCGTCGCTTGCGTTGGCCTTGCCGGAATCGAAGCGTGTCGAAGCCGTCGCGGCCAGGTGTCCGCCCGCCGAGAAGCCCATCACGCCGATGCGATTCTGCGCGATGTGCCATTCGTTCGCGTGAGAGCGCACCATTCGGATCGCGCGCTGCGCATCGTCAAGTTCAACCGGGTGGTGATAGCGCGGCCCTAGCCGGTATTGCAACACGAACGCGGCGATTCCCATCGAATTCAAGTAATTCGCCACTTGCCGGCCTTCGCTATTCATCGACAGTGCGCGGTAGCTTCCTCCAGGAAGGACAATCACCGCGGTCATGTCCGTCGCATTTGACCGCGGAAGATAGGCGGTCATTTGCGGGATATCACCCTCTCCCGTCCCCTGCGCCCCAGGTGCTGCGCCGGACCACAACCGGAGTATCTGCAAATCTTGAATCGACGGCGACGCCTGTTGCGCCGACGCCACGCATACCGTGACAATTCCAGCCAGCCAGATGATTTGTCTCATGTCGCGTCTCAGATCCTATTTCCCTTTTGATTCCGGCAGCGCGAAGGCGATGATGTTCGCTCCCGACGCGATCGCCACATATTGCCGCCCCCCAACCATATAAGTGATCGGCGACGCCTTGAAGATGCCGCCCGCGCCGAAATGCCACAGCGTTTTCCCGTTCTTCGCATCCACCGCGGCGAAGGCCCCGCTGCTCTCACCGTAAAATACCAGGCCCGTCGACGTCGCCAGAACGCCCGAGTAATTGTGCTCCACCGGCCCCACCTGCGGAATCTCCCACGCGATGTTGCCCGTCTGGATATCCAGCGCGCGCAAATACTTCATGGCCGGATCGCGCGGGTCGTCGAGAAAGCCGAATCCACCTTGCTTGGCTTTGCCGGTACTCGCTGCAATCCTCCACCACCATCACGTAATACAGTTTGGTCTGCGGACTGAACGCCGTCGAATACCAATTCGTCGCGCCGCGAACGGCCGGGCACGTCTTCACTCCGCCCGGCGTCGTCTCATTATTCGATGTGACCTTCGGCCGACCCGCCGCATCGATGGCATCCGACCACGTCAGCTTCTTGACGAATGGCTTCGATAACAGCAACTCACCGTTCGTCCGATCCAGCACATAAAAATAGCCGTTGCGATTCGCATGCAGCAGCAGCTTGCGCGCGCGCCCGTTGAATGTCGCATCCACCAACACCGGAGGCTGCACCGCATCCCAATCATGCAGATCGTGCGGCGTAAATTGAAAATACCAGCGCAGTTCACCGGTCTTCGGATCCAGCGCCAGATCGCAATTTGTGTAGAGATTATCGCCAACGCGCTCGGTTCCATCGGTATCCGGAAACGGATTGCCCGTCGGCCAATACAGCAGGCCTGTCTCTTCGTCGTAGGTGCCGGTCAGCCACGTGGAACCGCCGCCCACACCGATGGCGTCGCCTTTCCACGTCTCCGAGCCCTTTTCGCCCGGCTTCGGCACCGTCCAGAATCGCCACGCGAGTTTTCCCGTCGCAACATTCCAGGCTCCGATGAATCCTCGAATCCCCTCGTCCCCTCCGCCTACGCCCGGAGATCACCAGATCGTTCACCACCAGCGGCGCCGAAGTGGTTCCGTAATGTTGCGGAGTCTCCGGCATGTAGACATCCCACAGCAGCGCGCCGCGTCAAGCGATTCAAGCACAGCATATGCGCATCGTCGGTGGTGAAGAAAACGCGATCCCCGCTCAACGCCACTCCACGATTCGCGCCCAGCGCTGCATCCGCCGAAACCGTTCCCGGAGGAGTCCGCGGTCGCACGTAGCGCCACAACTCATCGCCGGTTCGTCCGTCAATCGCAAACACTTGATTGGGACCGGTCACGTACATAACGCCATCCACCACCAGCGGCGTCGTTTCCAGCGGCGAATATTGAATTGGATACATCCACTGCATCTGCAGCTTTGCAACGTTGGCCGGCGTGATTTGGTCGACGGTCGTGTAGCGATTGCCGCTGAGGTTGCCATAATACGTAGGCCAGTCCCCACGTTTCGGATGCAGGATGGACGTGAAGTCTTCTGCCCCGCCCACGTTGCCGCCACTCACTTCCTTTGCCTCTCCGCCCAGGCGGCTCAACCATGCGATCAAATCGCGCTTTTCGTCAGCGCTCGCCTGCAGCGCCGGCATCAGCGAGCCGGGTTCGAGTTTCACCTGCCGGTATTCGGCTTCGTTCAACGAGTGCAATTTCCCATCGAATGTTTGCAGCAGCACATCGTGAATGCTGCGGCTACGCGCAAAGCCCTTCAGGACGCTGCCGCTATTCAGCGTCACATTCGCCACCCCATAACCATCCGCAATGCGCGCCGAAGGATCGCTAAGCGCGGTCTCCAGCTCCGCCAACGTCATCTGCCGCCCAACATTCGAAAGATCGGGACCATTGGTTCGATTGCCCCTCCCGTTCGCGGCGTGACACGACGCGCACTTGCCCTGGCCGAAGAAAAACCTCTCGCCCGCCGCCACATCGCCCTCAGGCATCAACTCAAGCGCAGTGGCATTCAGCGAATGCACGTAACTCGCGAGTTGTCTGATCTGGCTCCCTGGCAGCGGAAAGGCCGGCATGCCGCCCGGAGTCCCATTCTTGATGATTGCCTGGATATCCTCAACCGATCGCGCACCTAGCCGCCGGTTATTCGCGAGCGCCGGCCCGCGATCCCCGCCCTTCGCCTCCGCCCCATGACAGACCGAGCACTTTTCGGTGAATAGCGGATCCTGCTGCGCCGCCACCATCCCGGCGCTAAAAACCACAGATACAATCACAGCCTGTGTGCGTGACATCCATACGAACATATCAGACCGGCAGCCGTAGCCTCCGCTCGGCAATAATGAAGGAACACTATGAATTGGCTAAACGATCAATCCGAGGTGATCGGTTACTGTGCGGGGACCTTGACGACGATCGCCTTCCTGCCGCAAGTAATCCGCACCTGGCGTGCCGGTGGTCAGGCGCTCTCCGGGCTGATGCTCGCGCTATTCGGCACCGGAGTGAGCCTCTGGTTCGTCTACGGATTGCTGCGAAACTCTCGACCCATCATGCTCGCGAACGGCGTGACCGATCTGCAGGTCCTGGTGATTCTGGTATTGAAACTGCGCCGCTCCAATCGGGTTAAACCGGCGTAGCAGCTACCGAGCCCCGCCGTGAATGTCGATTTCGTCCAGCTTCGTGCCGTCTATTGCAATGGCTTCGACGTGCGCTGATTTTCCATCCACTTTCACCGTGACGAAATTCTCCGTCTTCACAACCTTCACCGTGATTCCCTCCGCCGGCTTGTCCACGTCGTAGAGCGGAGCTCCGCCCCCGCCGGTTACCACGTAGTGAATGCCGTTCTTCACGTAGTGCTGGTAGTTGTGATCGTGGCCGAAGAACGCCGCATTCACATGATATTTCTCGAACATCGGCACCAGCGCGGTCATGTGCGGATTGTCGCCCTGCCGCCGCGTGACCGCCGTGAACGGCGGATGATGGGCGATCACGAACCGGTAATCCGCTCCCTGATGCGCTTGCAGATCGTCCTCCAGCCAGCGCACTTGCTGCATTCCAATACGCGTCCCTCTCGCGTTCGCTAGCCGCGAAATTGGTGATATCGCTATTCATCACGATAAAGTGCCCGTTGCCCCAATTGAACGAGTAATACGGTTTGTCCTCCTGAAAAATCTCCCGAAAATAATCCGCGTTTCGCTCGTGATTCCCCAAGCTCGGAAAGAACGCCGTGTGCCGCAGCACGTCCCGCTCGATGTCGAAAAACACCGGCCACAGGGAACTATCGTAACCGTCCGCGACCAGATCTCCGGTATGCAGCACGAAATCCGGCGTTGCGATCTTGCCGATCGCCTCCATCACCTTGCGGTGCACGTCATGCCGCGTCCTGGTATCGCCATACACTAGAAATTGGTAAGGTGCCGGATCGTTATTCGAAGGCGCCGTCTTGAAAGATCCCTTGCCCGCCTCCTGCCCCGCCACCGCGTAATCATAGTGCGTATTCGGTTTCAGCCCGGTGAGCGTCGTCTTTTCGACATGCAGCGAGGGCGACGTGCGCGGCTTGGCGCCGGCCGGACCCTGTAGCGTCAGCTCGTCCGTCTGTACGATCCACACCACCGTAGCGGTTCTCGAAGTCGCATTCACCACGAACGGTCCACCGGCGATTTTGCCCGCCGGTTTATCCACCTGTATATCTGCGCCGAAGACCGCTGCGGTCCCCGCCAGCAATAGCTAGAAATAGCTTCTTCATCTACCTAGAACTCCGCTCTAAACGTGAATTCGATGCGGCGCGGCGCACCCGTTCCAACCGCCCCGGTGTTAATGATACTTGTGATGCGCCCGAAGCCCGATTTGCCGATGAACGCCTGAGCGGCGATGCTGCCCAAGGTTCATAGACCGGGTGATTGAGTAAGTTGTACGCCGCCGCCCGGAAGTTCAGCGCCAGGCGCTCGGTTACCTTGAAGCGTTTTTGCAGCGAGCTATCGATCTCGAACATTCCGGGACCGTTGGCGATATACCGCCCGAGATTGCCCCAGGTCCCGTTCGCCGGAGCCGCGAAGGCCGCGGGATTGAACCAGTTGTCGATACTCTGATTGGCGGCATAGATGTCCACGCCAGGAACCAGATTGGGGCGCTGGGCTGAGGTGTTTCCATCCGGCAAGCTGCGCTGGCCTTCCGCGTCATGGTGATGTTCACCGGTAGCCCGGTGCGGGCCTAAGCGATGCCGGCCAGCTCCCAGCCTCCGAGAATCTTCGCGGGTACTCCGCTGGTCAAAAATTGCTTGCCCTGCGCCGAAGGGCAGTTCGTAAATCGCATTCACCGTCACGTTGTGTCGCACATCGATGTTGGTGCTGCTGCGGTCGCAAGCCCGGCAAGCCATGTCCTGAAACGACACGGATTCGCCCGAGCCGATCGAAGCATCCGTGATGCCATGCGACCACATATAGTTGGTCTGGAACAGCAGTCCGTGCACCAAGCCGGCGATGCAAGGAAACTTGCAAGGCATTGAAATTGTTGTTCCCGTCGTTCGCCTTCAGACCGAACGACCCGAAGTCGGCCAAGGGACGCGTGCCGGTGAGCGGGTTGATCGTATTGACGGTGTATCTGTCGAAGAGGTGGTGTCCTTCGCCGCCGGTGTAGCCCGCCTGCAGCAGCCAGTTGCTCGGGCAACTGTTGTTGCACCAGGAAATCCCAGTTCTCATACGTAGAGATCCTTGCGATGGCGGTCGATCGCCTTCGGAGCTGAACAGCTGATTCTTGGGATCGAGAAACGCCACCAACGGAAAAGCCAGCGCCGGAAAATCCGTCGACGTGAGCGAGTACCGCGGCACCGCGCTCTCCGCCGGATCGCTGAAATCGTCGTTCTGATTGCCGCCGTAATAGATGCCGAAACCGGAGCGAATCGTCGTCTTCCCGTGCAGCGCGGCCGGAGCCCACGCGATCCCGATGCGCGGCGCGAAATCCTTGGTGTTCGGCTGGTAATACGGCGTGCCCTTCGGGCAGAAACCTCCGCAGCCGGCGATATCGACCACCGCCGAGCGGTTCAGAATCTCGTGCGCCACCGAGTAGAATTCGTAGCGCAGCCCAACATTGAGCGTGATGTTCGGAGTAACCCGGAACTCATCCTGCGCATAGCCCATGGAGAACGTGCGCCGCGTTCCCACTACGCCTTCGCCCTGCAGATAAGTGGCGGAATCCGCACTGATTATTGATGAAATCCTCGTTGGTGGCGTAGTCGAGCGTCGAAGTGGTCAGCGTGTTGCCCGAATTGTTCAGGCGAATACGGCGGATCTCGACCCCGAACTTCAGCGTGTGCCGGCCGAGTACCTTGGTCAGGTTGTCGATGCCCGAAAATGTTGTGCCCACCTCGGTATCCAGCGCGGTATCGCTGAGGCCGTCAAACGTTCCCGGCGTTGACCGCCACCGGAGCGGTTCCGTAGGTCCAGTTGTGGTAGTTTGCGCGATTCACTCCAAACTTGACTTCGTTGATCGTCGAGGGAGAGATGATGCGCTGGAACTGAAGCACGACGTTGGTGGGAACGTGCGGAATCACGTTGTGATCGCCCAGAGCGTCGGTGGGATTGTCGATATAAGCGTTGTCGATGTTGTAGCGGAAGTACGCGGAATTGGCATCGTTGAAGCGATAATCGAAGCGCAACATGCCGGCATCTTCGCGGATCGTGTCGCTCGCAACCTTGGTGAGTTGGTCGGTTACGCTGTCGATCGGAATCTGCCCCATCGGATAAGCGTCTATGATCGGCTTCAGCGACGGAGACTTCGCCAGCACCATCGCGCGGAAAGCGGCGTTGGGCACGAAGTTGATGAACGTCTGCCCCAGGCTCTGGCGCAAGCCCTCGTAGTTGGCGAAAAAGAACGCCTTGTCTTTCACGATCGCGCCCGCCCAGGCTGGCCCCAAATTGATTCAAAGTAAACGGCGGCAATGTATCGCCATCGAACGGAGAGCGCGCGTCCAGGGCGTCGTTGCGCACCGCGTAAAATCCGCTGCCGTGAAATTCGTTGGTGCCGGATTTCGAAACCACATTGATCTGCGCCCCGCCCGCCGCGCCCGTCTCGGCAGTGTAGTTCGACGTGCTCACACGGAATTCGGCAATCGAGTCGAGCGCAATGTTCAGGCGCGTATCGGCCTTCTGCGTCTGCTCCTGGACCCCACTGGTGTCCACGCCGTCAAAAGTGAAACTGCTGTCGTCGAGGGAATGTCCGGAAAACCGGATGCTGCGCTGCGCTCCGTCGCCATAATTGATGGCCCCCGGTGCCAGCAGCGTCAAACTCGCCCAATTGCGGCCGCTCACCGGAATTTCCTTGATCTGCGACGAATCGATGACGCGCCCCGACCTCCGCGTTCGTGCGGTTCAGCGCCTCCGACCGTGGCCTCGACTTGGACGGTATCCGCCAGCGTGCCCACTTCCAGCTTCGTGTCAATCGTCCGCGTCTCGGCGTACTGCAGATCGATGCCCTTCGACAGTCACGGATTTGAACCCCGTCTTGGTGACGGCAATGCTATAAGTTCCAACCCCCAGAGGAGCAATCTCGAAAAGACCTTGCGAGTTGGTCTGCACCGCGCGATGAAATCCGGTAGCAGCGGACTTCAACTCTACGTGCGCGTCGGGAACCACCGCTCCCGAAGGATCTTTCACGGAGCCGTTAATCGCCGCGCGATCCTGAGCATAAAGGGATGCGCTGAGCACACAAGCCGCGAACACTAATTTTGTCAACATTGAAGCCTCCAGAAAGTGAATCGTAGATCCGCCAAAGTCCTGCGTGGGAATATGTGATTCTAGATCGCGATCGATGAAGCAACGATGAATATCGCGGCACAAAATGATTGCGACATTACGGCGACAATTCTGTCACCGGAATGTAAGACTCAATTCACATTTGGCGGCAAAGATGGAGCATGTCCTTCTCACGCAATTTGCTCGGCGCCTCAGTTAGTCCTCGCGCTGAGCACGATCTGCAGCGCCGCCGACGCGCCCGGATTCAAAGTAACCAAGCATTTCCCAATCCCCGGCGACTCCGGATTTGACTACATTGTTTTTGATAATTCCTCGAATCGCTTGTACGTTTCGCACGGAATTGAAGTGAATGTGCTGGACGCCGCCTCCGGCGAAATCCTCGGGAAAGTGGAAGACACGCCAGGCGTCCACGGCATCGCCATCGTCCCGGCGCTGCATCGTGGATTCACCACCAACGGCAAAGAGTCCACCGTCTCGGTGTTCGACACCGCCACTTTCAAGACCCTGAAGAAGATTCCGGTTCCCGCCGACCCCGACTTCATCTTCTACGACCCGCACTCCAACCGCGTACTGGTGTCCCACGGCGACGCCGCCGTCATCACCGCCATCGATCCGGAAAAGGAAATCGTCATCGGCCAGGTGCCATTGGGAGGCGGCGCGGAAGCCGCTGTCGTCGACGGTCGCGGCGCAGGCTTCGTCAACCTTGAGAAGGAGTCTATCGTCGTCAGCTTCGATCCACAAACCCTCGCCGTGAATCACAAATATCCGATCACCGGATGCGAGACGCCCACCGGACTCGCCATCGATGCCAAGAATTCGCGCCTGTTCATCGGATGCCGCAGCAAGGTGATGGCGGTGATGGACTCAGCCACCGGCAAAGTGATCGCCACTCTCCCCATCGGCGCCCGCGTCGACGCAGTGACCTTCGACCCCGAAAACCAATTGGTGTTTTGCTCCAACGGCGAAGGCACCGTCTCCGTAATTCATCAGAAGAGCCCGACCGAGTACGAATCTCTCGGCGACATTCAAACCCTGCCCGGCGCCAAGACCATGACCCTCGATCCGAAATCCAAGAAGCTCTTCCTATCCACCTCTGAGATGGAATCGGTGCCCGCATCGGACGGCAAGAAAGCCCGCACGCGCGCGAAGCCCGGCACCTTCATGGTTCTGGTAGTCGAACGGCAATAGCCTGCCGCTCCACGCCCGCTCCGATGCGCCAGTACTGACGGCAGAGTTCTATGCCGCAACCCTCCGGTGTCTTCTATCGCTAACCCAGAAATCCCAGATTCTGCACCGTGAAATTGTTGACGTTCGGCAACACTGACGGCAGATTCCCCTGCGCCACGCCGAACCATTGCGCGAGCGTCGCCGCGTATTGATCCACTGAGGTCGTCGGAATCAGCGAGCCGCGGCCGGTTACATCCAGCGGATTCGCGGCGCCCAGCGAGAGCAGCGGATACGATCCGTAGATGTCGCCTCCCACCACGCCGCCGCCGACGATGAGGTGGTGGCTGCCCCAGGCGTGATCGGTTCCCGCGTTGCCGTTGGGCATCACGGTGCGTCCGAACTCGGACGCGGTGAACGCCGTCACGCTCTGCGCCACGCCCAGTTCCACCGTCGCGTTGTAGAACGCGCTGAGCGCCTGGCTCAGTTGCTGCAGCAGCGGAGTCTGTCCCTCATAAGCGTTGAGCTGCGCGCTGTGCGTGTCGAATCCGCCCAGGTTGCAGAAGAAGACCTGCCGGCCGAGTCCCAGTTGCGAGTGCACGCCGATGATGCGCGCGGCCATCTTCATCTGATCGGCCAGCGGATTGCCGGCGGGGAAAACGGTCTGCAGCGCCGGGCGCCGAGGCCAGCAGATTATTCAGCAGCGCGCTTTGCGAAATGCCGCGATTGGCGATGCTGTTGGCGGCCTGCACCAACTGCAATCCGTTATCGAAGGTCAGCAACTGCTGCATGCCCTGCTGCCGCGCGATGTCGTTGCCGACGCCGGTGAGTCCGGCTGGACCCTGCGACGGAACCACGCCCGGCAGCGTCTGCGCGCCGGTGCAGAACTGGTCCGCATCCGCCGTCGTTGACTACCGATGGATACTGGCCGGCGCTGTTGTAGCCGTTCTGCACGATATCCGCGAGGCGTCCGCCCCAACCGGTGCTGGCCACGCCGTTCGGTTGCGCCGTCTGCCACTGGGTGGTCTGGTCCGAGTGCGAGAACAGATTCACGGGAAGGCTCGGCGATCCGGCCGGAATTTGGTTGTAGGCGGTCTTGTCGGGAAGCGGGATCACCAGCATTCCGACGTTGGCCAGAATCGCCGCGTGCCCGGCGGTAAAGAGCCCTTGCAACTCCGGCATCTTGGGATTCAATCCGTAGGTGTCGCCGCTCTTGGCGGTGATGGGAAGCAGCGAGCCTTGCGCGATCGCCAGTCCTTGCCGCGACGCCGCATAGGTCGCGTAGTTCTGCTGCGCGGTGGTGAGCGGGATCACCATGTTGTGGCGTCGTTGCCGCCCGGCGAGGTATACGCAGACCAGCGCCTGATAGGGTCCCGGAGCGGCCCACGCATTGATGGCTCCGAACTTGCCGATCGCGCCCACTGCCGTTGCCGCCGTCAGCGTCTTGATGCCGATCCGAAGGAAGTCTCGTCTGGTCTTGTAATTCATGGCTGTTTTTCCTCGCCTAGTTCCAAACGTTGTAGTAGCTCGAAGCAGCATCAGGTACAGCCCAGTCTGCACTCGCCTCAAGTTGCCGCCGGTTTCCGCGGTGATCGCATTCAAGCATGATGTTCTTCAGCCCCGCCGGAGCCAGGCCGTTGGTCAGCGTCAGAGTCCAGCGCATCCATCAACGTTTGCGGATTCCCGGCCAGAGCCACGAACGGCGTCAGATCGATCGTCGTTCCCGGGCCATAGCTGTTGATCACGTTGCTATAGGCGCTGAAAACGTTCGAGACCAGGTTGTCGCGATAGACCGAGCTGTAGGGCGTGTAAATCTGGAACTCCGGACCGCCGATTCCGAAGGTCGGAACCTGATAGCCGGGCGAGAAGTAGTTGAACACGCTGGGTGCGTTGTAGATGTCCTGGTTCTGATTGACCAGGTCGTAACCGAAGTAATTCGTGTTGTCTACGTAGGCTCCCATCGCACGTAGGAACCCGGCGAGAAACAGGATGGGCTCCTGAAGGTGCCCGTCCTTGGCCTGCGTCATGCCGGGCTGGTCATTCTGGCGCGCTTCCGGGTCGAGCAGAATGGCGCTGATCACCGCCTGCATGTCGCCGCGCACGCCGAGGCCGTTATTGTTGAACACGGCGGCCACGCGCTGGACGTAAGCAGGGGTCGGGTTGCTCTTCACCAGATGCTGGATGAGCTGCTTGGAGATGAACGGTCCGACGTTGGGGTGGTTGAAGATGTTGTCGAGCGCCTCCGTCAGATCGGTCTGCGCGCTTTGTCCCGCGGGCAGCGTGGTGAAAACACCCGCGGGCGCTGCGTATTGCAGCAGCGTCTTCGCGGTTGTATCGTGCATCGGCGCGTAGGGCACCATGGGAGCGCTGGGATTGATGTAAGCGCCCCAATTCACGTTGCCCCCCGCGGGCGGAGCGTACGTCCAGCCCGTGAACACCTTCGCGAAATTCGCGACGGTGGTTTGATCGTAGGTCGGAATCGGGTTGTTGCTGGAATCCAATTGCTTGGAGCCGTCGGGATTCAACTCCACCGTTCCGATGGTGAACAACTGCATCACTTCGCGAGCGTAGTTCTCGTTCGGCAGAATCGTGCCGCTCGCGTTGGCCTTGGAGTTGTTCGCCATGTCGAGGAACTGGCCCATGGCAGGCGCCAGCGTCACGTCGTTCAGGATCTGCCGGAAGTTCGAAAACGCGTCGGCCATCAGCATTTCTTCAAACGGAGCGGTGGTGGTGGTCCAGATATTCTTGGTGATCGACGTCACCGTAATCTCGCTGAGCGCGAACGCCACCCGCTGGCGCAACTGATCCGGATTATTCACCGCATTGGTCAGAAATTGCGGCGTGAAGCTGCTTTGACTGCCGATGGTGGAGTAGTTCGATACCTTCGGCGCCGCGAATTGCTGGTTCAGCCAGCCCTGGAAGCCGAGGGTCTGGACGTTCGCTGCGTCCGCCGCCGTCGGTCCGAATGCCGCCTGTTGCAGGAAGTGCCGGGCAGCGTTCACGGTGACCAGCGCGTTCGCCGGACCGAGTTGCAGGCTATACGGCGCGGAGGCCACCGAGCCATTGGACACGACCAGAGTGGACGGCCCCGATGTGCTGTTAAAGCCGGTCGCAGTCAACTGTGTCCCGGATACAAATTGAGTAGAGAGCGCTTTCCCGGCTAGTGTCGCGAGCGCCCCGGCCTGGAAATTCGTGCCAGTGACCATCAAGGTAAATACTCCGATCGGCACGTTGGCCGGGCTCACCGACGTGATCGTGGGCACAGGGATGGGAGCGTAATTCGAAGTAACGCTTGTGGCGGCCGCGGGCATAGTCAGCGTGGTCTTGGCCGCGTTTACGTTGGCGACCGTCGCGCCGGTCCAATTCGTAAACACTTGGCCGGCAGGCGCGGCGTTGGCGGTGATCGACACCACCGCACCCGCCCCGTAGGCGCCGCTCCCGCTTCCACCGTTCACGGTCAGCGTGTAAGTTGGACCCGACGTGTAATTCGCAGTGACCGTGGTGTTCGCCGCGGGCATCGTCAATGTGGTGGACGCCGCATTGGGATTCGCGACGACGGCGCCGGTCCAGCTTTGGAAGATTTGTCCGGCGGCCGCCGTGGCCGTCACCGGAACCACCGTACCCGCCGCGTAGCTTCCGCTGCCGGTTCCGCCGACCACGCTCAAGGTGTATTTCGGAGGCCCGCTCGAAGCAATCGGCACGCTTAGCGAGTTGCTAAAGCCCGAACCCGGGTTGCGGACCATGAACACCGCAGTGGCCCGTTGCCCTGATAGCTGGTGGCCGTTACCGTGGTCGCGGTGACCGAGGTTGTGCTCATCTGAACGGCGGTTGAACCATACGTGTCGAGCACCGTGGCACCAGCCAGAAAGCCCGTGCCTTGGATAGTCACGGTCACCGTTCCGACAGGAATCGGGTTCGGAGAGACCGAGGTAATGGTCGGCCCTTTGGAAAGAATCGATCACGTATACGCTTCCATACACCGTGTTCGTCGCGACGCTACGGGCCGTGATCTGCACCGGATTTTGTCCCGGCAGCGTGGCGGGAGCGGTATAGAGGCCGGTGGATGAGATGGTTCCCGCAGTGGAATTGCCGCCCGCTACACCTCCCGCATACCAGGTGATGGCGGTGCTGGCCAGCCCAGTAACGGTCGCGGTGTATTGTCTGGTGAGTCCGACCACCACCGATTCCTTCGCGGGGGACACCGTGACGCTCTGCGCCATGAGTGCCGGGCCGGTCAGCAAGGCCGCCAGCAATGTATAGCAGGTACTTCGATTCATGTGTCGAAATACTCCTTCTTGAGTTGCCGTTTGGCGAGTTGAGAACACGCGGGTCGTCACAACCCTAACAGCCAGTTACGCGCAAAACGTGACAGAAGTGAGTTAGGGAAAGCACTGGACCCGCGAGTGTTTTCACCGTAGGCCGTGGTAGGCCAGAGGCTAGCCGCAGCCGAACTTTGTCTGACGATCTCTACGATGACATCGTTGGCGGTGTTGTAGAGAGCCACTAGATCTATCCAACGATGGGAGAAGATTTAAGGCTGTTTTTAGGAGTTTGGGACCGCGCGGTGCCTTGCAGCCCGACGAGCCGTTAGATCGGAGGAAACCCTAAAGGGAATCCTTAAATTTGACAAGTCACGCGACGGCAGGAACTGTTTCTAGATTATTCTCAGGAAGTTATCGGGCAACGCGCGATGGCTCCGCCGCAGGGTCGGGCGTACCTTTGAAATCGAAAGCAAAGGGAGCGAGCCGCCTCACACTTTCTGCAACTCGGTACCCGCCTAACAGCCCACCTATAAACCCCACCCGCTCACTGAGGAGCGTTCCGCCCGAATCGAGCAAGCTCCCTTGCTATCGGAAAGAGCGTCTCGATCGCGTTCGACGCTGGGATTTTACGACTTGCGCGCGCCGCGAACCGTGCCCTTCAGCTTCGACTGCCGCCGCTTCGCTGCCTTGCGCTTGGGTTTGGTAATGAGGAAGGTGCCGCTGCCTTGATACACGGCCTGATATAGGTTGTCTTTTGCGTCTTTGCCATTGCGAGACTCAAGTATAGCAGAAGGCCTCCAGGCCCCACAGCGCGGGCGCTCCGCTTGGCGGCCCTTGCTATCCTAGGTTGAAGTGTCGTCTCCGCTGAATTTTCATCTGGAACATTACGATGGGCCTCTCGACCTGCTGCTGGACCTGATCCGCAAGCAGGAGATCAACATCTACGACATCCCCATCGCCCAGATCACCACGCAATATCTGGAATTCATGCAGAAAGCGCTGGAGATGGACGTGGAGCTGAGCGCCGAGTTCATCTACATGGCCGCGACGCTCATCCAGATCAAATCGAAAATGCTGCTGCCGCGCGATCCGGCGCTGCAGGAAATCGCGCCCGAGGAAGATCCGCGCAAGGAACTGGTCGAACCAGTTGCTGGAGCACGAGCGCTTCAAGAGCGCCGCGGAAATGCTGCATCAGAAGCGCGTGGTGGAAGAGGCCGTGTGGTCGAATCCGCAGATCGAACAGTTCCGCGCCGAGGACGATGGCACTCCGGGCCTGGCGGTGACGCTGCACGACCTGGTGAAGACTTTTCAGGGCGTGCTGGAGCGCGCCAAGAACCGGCCGGTGTATGAAATCACCAACGAAGACGTTTCGGTGCCGGATATGATCCGCTACGTGCGCACGATTTTCGAGAACGAGAGCCGCCACGGAGTGATCTCCGCGCGCGAGTTGTTCGAGCGGCAGCGCAGCCGCCGGGCGATGATCTGCCTGTTTCTGGCGCTGCTGGAACTGGTGAAGCTGCAGGCCGTCGGACTCACGCAGGCCGATGCGTTCGGCGAGATCGGGCTGAAGCGCCTGAAGGGATTCGAGGCCGCGTTCTCGACGGAAACGAATTTGGCGGCGATCGAAGAAGGATATCAGTAGGTCAGAAGGATATCAGCAGGAAAGACTCATGGACGAAATCGACGCGTCACAATTGACGGAGGAACGGCCGGTGGAGAACACCGACGCCCAACTGAAGGCGATCCTGGAGGCCATCGTATATGTGACCGATGAGCCGCTCTCGGCGCAGCAGATGGCGGCGGCGCTCGAACGGCCCATCGACGTGGTCAAGCGGCTGCTGGACGAACTGGTGGCGGAATTCGCCGCGCCCGGGCATGGCCTGAGCATTCGCGAGGTCGCGGGCGGCTACAAGATGGCCACCAAGGCCGAGCATCACGAAGCCGTGCGCGCGTTCGTGAAGAAGCTGACGCCGCCGTTGAAGCTGTCGCTGGCGGCGCTCGAAACGCTGGCGGTGATCGCCTATAAGCAGCCGGTGACCACGCCCGAGATCATGGACATTCGCGGCGTGCAGGGCGCGAGCGTGCTGCAAACCCTGCTCGACCGCAAGCTGATCGCGGAGGCCGGGCGCAAGAACGTGGTGGGCAAGCCGATCCTCTATAAAACCACCAAGGAGTTCCTGGTGCAGTTCGGATTGAAGGACCTGACGCGAGCTGCCTACGCTGAAGGAATTCGAAGAGCTGGGGCGGCTATCGGTGAGCGAAGCGGAGCCCGAACCGCAAGCCGAATTGCCGCTCGAAGTCTCAGACGCGCCCGAAGCGCCACCGGCGGAAAATGCCTGAAGAGCGTCTGCAAAAAATCCTGTCGCAGGCCGGCGTCACCAGCCGCCGCAAAGCCGAAGAGCTGATCGTCGAAGGCCGCGTGTCGGTGAACGGGAAGACCGTCACCGAGCTCGGCTCCAAGGCCGATATCGACAACGATCACATCAAGGTCGACGGACGCCTGCTGCACGCGCCCAAGCACCTGACCTATATCGCGCTCAACAAGCCCAAGGAATGCATGACCACGGTTTCCGATCCCGAGGGCCGGCAGACCGTCATGCACCTGATGCGCGGCGTCCGCGAGCGCGTGTTCCCGGTGGGCCGCCTGGATTATCACAGCGAGGGACTGCTGCTGCTGACCAACGACGGCGAGTTCGCGCACCGCCTCACCGCGCCCGCCAACCACGTCACCAAGACTTACGTGGTGAAGGTGAACGGCGCGCTGACCGAGGCGCAGGAGAAGCAGTTTCGCGAGGGCATCCCCATGCATGGCCGGAAGACGGCGCCGGCGGAGCTGAAGCGCATCAAGCACGGCACCGAATCCCTGGTACGAAGTGAAGATCACCGAGGGCCGGCAGAACCAGATCCGCATCATGTTCAAACATTTCGGCAAGCTGGTGGAGAAGCTGCGCCGCGTGAAAATCGGGTTCCTGGAACTGGACGTCGCGCCGGCGCGCTACCGCTCGCTGACGCCCCAGGAAGTGGAAAAGTTCCGCAGGGTGCTGAAGCTGGATGACGTTGCAATGAGAATCCGGCCTCGCGCGCGCATAATGCGTGGCCGAGTCGGATGCAACCGCCACATCGACTGCGACGACTCCCGCGCGAAAACCGGCGCCGAAACCTGGACCCCGTGAGGCAGGATTTCGTGTGGTCGCGGCTAGCGAACTCCGGAACTCGCGACACCGGGCCACGCAATGCTGGTCCACGCAATGCTAGTCCACGCAACGCGGGACGACGCAACGCTGGACGACGTGACTTCGGACTACGGAACGCTGCGCCGCCGAACGCCGCATCGCGTGATACTGGAACACGTGACGGCTGGACCTCGTGATGTTGCACCACGTGATTCTGGACGTCAGAAATGCCGGACCGCGTAGCGCCGGACCGCGTAAATGCCGGACCGCGTAATGCTGGGCCACGCAATGTCGGGCGGCGCGACGCCGGAGCACGTAAGCCACCGCATCGATAGCGCCCCATCCAGCAATGGAAATCCATTGTTCGAGACGGATCGCTAGAGCGGCTCGATTTTAGCGAGCCACCGTCTGCTTCGCGTGGCTCATGTACTCTTCGTAGGGGCCCTTGAAGTCTTCAATCTTGCCGTGATCGAAGTGCCAGATGCGCGTCGCGACTTCGTCGATCACGTCGTGATCGTGCGTGACCAGCAGCACCGTGCCGTCGTACTTCTGCAGCGCGATATTGAGCGCGTTGATGGATTCCAGATCCAGGTGATTGGTGGGTTCGTCCAGCACCAGGAAGTTGGGTTTCTCCAGCATCAGCTTGCAAAAGATGATGCGCGCGGCCTCGCCGCCGGAAAGCGCGTCGGTCTTCTTCAGCGCGTCGTCGCCTGAGAACAGCATCTGCCCCAGCAACCCGCGCAGCTCTTCCTGCGCCGCCTGCTCATCGAAGCTATGCAGGAATTCGAGCAGCGTATAACCGTTGGGAATCGACTCGCGATGATCCTGCGCGAAGTAGCCCACCGACACTTCATGACCCCACTCCGCCGTGCCCGCGTCCGCGAAGCCCGCTTCGACGATGGAGCGCAGCATGGTGGTCTTCCCCGCCCCGTTGCGGCCCATCAGCGCGATCTTCTCGCCGCGGCTGATGCTGGCGGTGAAATTCGTGATGACCTTGGTGTCGTCGTAAGCCTTCGACAGCCCCTTGATTTCGAGCGGATGGCGTCCCGACGGGCGCTTCATTTCGAAGCGGATGAAGGGGCGCGCGATGTTGGAGCGGGCCAGATCCGAAGTCTGCAAGCGCTCGACTTCCTTTCGGCGCGACGTGACCTGCGAAGAGCGCGTACCGGCCGCGAAGCGCTGGATGAATTCGTTCAACTGCTCGATTTTCTTCTCGCGCTGTGCGTTCTGCGACTCGATGCGCGAACGAATCTGAGTCTTCTGCAACACCATGTCGTCGTAGCCGCCGGTGTACGTGATGATGGTCTCGTAGTCGATATCGGCGATGTGCGTGCAGACTTCGTTGAGGAAGTGGCGGTCATGCGAGATGACGATCAGGCAGCCGTGGTAGCGGATCAGGTAATCCTGCAGCCAGTGGACTGAATCGAGATCCAGGTTGTTGGTAGGCTCGTCGAGCAGCAACACACCGGGTGTCCCGAACAGCGCCTGCGCCAGCAGCACGCGCACTTTCTGGCCGCCCTGCAATTCGCCCATCTTGCGATCGTGCAGAGACTCGGGAATATCCAGGCCGTCGAGCAGCACCGCGGCGTCGGTCTCCGCAGTGTAGCCGCCCTCATCGCCGACGATGCCTTCGAGCTCGCCCAGACGCATGCCGTCTTCGTCGGTGAGGAGCTCGGGGTCCTTCGAATACAGCGCCTCGCGTTCTTCGAGCGCCGCCCACAGCAGCTTGTTGCCCATGATGACGGCGTCGACCACGCGGAAGGCGTCGAAGGCGAACTGATCCTGGCTCAGCACGCCCATTTTCTTGGGCCGCGTGACGGAACCCTTGGTGGGTTCGATCTCGCCCGTGATGATCTTCATGAGCGTGGACTTGCCCGCGCCATTCGGCCCGGTGACCGCATAGCGGCGGCCGGCCTGGAAGGTGGTCGCCACATCCTCAAACAGGATGCGGGCGCCGTAACGCATAGAAATATTGTTCAGAGATAGCATGCTTGGGATCTACAGAGTCGGACCGCGCGCGGGGCAGACATCTTTAGTATAGCGTTTGGGCCGAGGGCCTGCTGGGCGTGCTACTGCGTAGTGCGCTAAGTGGTGTGAGCTTGCGTAAATTTCAGTGCCAGGTCATACGGCTGGTCCGTTCTGACATCGGTTACCAGCGTATTCTTGTTGCGCGTGACATAATGGGATGCGCTACGGGGATCGATGAACTCCATTTGCCTTGGCTTTGGCATGCGCCGTCCGCGTCGGGATCCGATACGCCCAGACGAAAACTTCTGAGGAATCGGCTCTTCGATCCTGTATTCAAAATCTTGCAGACGTTAAGACTTGCGCATGCAGGGCACGGCGATAGCCAAGATGTATGCGTCGGACGGGCGCTATTTGCCGTCAACGGTAATACGCTCAAAGGATCTGCGCAGCTCAATCGATGCGAGCACTCAACCGCGCATGCCGATCCGCGCTATCAAAGGTTGAGTTGCGTGAATTCGACATCGCGCTGGTTCGCGCTCAGGTCACTCTGACTATACCTCCGATGGTCGCGATAGCTATCGTTCCGACGTGACAGTGCCGAGATCGTTCGAGAATCGCTTTCCCAATGGTGCTCTGGTATCGAACCGGCAATCACGATAGCCGGGGCAATCGACATACCCGACTCCGATACAGCGTTTCGAAATTTCCTTCGAAAAAGGGGGATACAGAAAGGGTTTGTAGATGACGGATACGTCGTCCGTGCTTTCGAGGATTGCGTCGATCATTTGGGCCAGCCAGCGCCTGCCAAGCCATTCTTTGCAATGCTCAAGCTGGAGAGCTCGCACTTCCCATATCAACAGGGCCTTAATGTGCCAGTGCGCTTCTCTCCGGCGGATCTTTCGGCGGCGGAATCGCTGAGCTTGAGCTTTTTCTCCTACCCACAATCCCTAGCGACTCGCATGCAGCATCGTTACTGGAACTCTCTCTCTTATCAGGACGGTTTGATCTGCAGGCTTCTCGACCATCTGCGGAGCCGCAAAGCACTGGACGATACCGTGGTCGTGGTCTTCGGCGACCACGGAGAAATGTTTTATGAGAATGGTTCGGTAACTCATGCAGACCGGCTACGGGAAGGCACGTTGCACACGACATTCGTGCTGTGCCACGCGTGTCGAACGGAGGAGTCACGAGTCTCACGTGGAGAGAGTATCGTCGACTCACGCAGGTCCCGGCTAGGCGTTCTATTTTCTGCGACTGGGACGGTCCAAGAGCATTCAAAGCTGTCGATAGTCGAAAGTGACGCATCCGCCTCCTACCCGTCGTATTTCTGAAGTCGATTTTTCGAATCCCACTACCTCCCAGCCCCGCCCCTTACGCCCGTCCAAAATTTCGATTAAACTGGTTTGCTGTTCAAAAGGAGAACTCCACCTATGTCGATGGGAAGCACGAAAGTCAGGCTGGCCGCGATGCTGGCCGGTTTCGGTCTGGTTGCCAGCGTAGCCTTCATTGCCGCCGCTGAGCTGCCCAAGACCAAGCACATCAACCGCGCGATCGAGCTCTTGGAACAGGGGCAGCCGATCTACTACACCGGCTCGCATTCCGGCACCACCGGAAGTTTCGAGCAGGGCAAGAAAGACGCCCAGACCTATGCCGATTACATCAGCTACGACATGGAGCACGCGCCGTTCGACGTCAAAGGCCTGTCCGAATACATGCAAGGGCTGGTGGCGGGCGGTCCGACGAAGAGCGGACATCGCACGCCGGCGGTGATCGTCAACGTGCCGGTGAACGGGATCGACGAAGCGTCGGTGCGCGCCAACGCCTGGATGTTTCAGCAGGTGCTGGCGACTGGAGTCCACGGGGTCCTGCTGACCCACGCGGATTCGCCGGCTGGCGTGAAGGCGTTTATCGAAGCCGTACGCTTCCCGCTCCACAAACAGGGATTGGACAAGGGCCTCAAAGAAGGACGGCGCGGGGCGCATGGGACTCCGACGGCGGCCAAGATCTGGGGCATCTCGGGCGAACAGTATGAGGATAAGGCCGACGCGTGGCCTCTGAATCCCAACGGCGAGCTGCTGCTGGGAGTGAAGATCGAGGACAAGTACGCGCTGGCGAACGTCGAGGAGACCCTGAAGATTCCCGGCATCGCTTTCGCCGAGTGGGGTCCGGGCGACATGGCTCTGTCGCTGGGAGTCCGCGGGAAGGACACCGTGAAGGATCCGCGGATGCAAGCGGCGCGCGCCAAGGTTTTCGCGGCGTGCAAGGCCAACAAGATTTTCTTCCTGAACTCGTTTACCCCCGGCGACGTGGTCGACATGCTTAAGGAAGGCGTCATGGTCGGGCCGGCGAACCCGGAGGCGGCGGAGATCGGCCGCAAGTTCACCAAACGGCAAATGCCGTATTAGTGACGCCGTACTGTCACTGCGTCAAAACGGTGAGATTTACGCCCGGCTGACTGGCCGCGCCGCCTACCGTGACGATCACGGCGGCGAGTCCCGGTGGCGCCGCTGCGGGCACGCTCAGATTGATTCGAAACAAACCGGTGTAGCCCGGCGATGGATCGAGCGACACCACGTCTGCGTCTACTCCGCCGATGGTGGCGCGTCACCGGCAAGTCGCCTAAGCCCAAACCGGTTCCATACAAACGTGACGATCGCGCCGGGGGCAGCTTTGACGGCTTGCGGGATCTATCGGGAACAGCGCCGGCGCGGCGGCCGCGGTCGCGACGGTCACCATGGCGGCGATACTGCCCTGATGCACGATCACGATCTGGGCGTCGTCGGGAGTCACCAGCGTGGGCGGCGCTTGCACCTGAATCTGGGTGTCGTCCATCGACAGTATCGGGACCAGAATCGAGTTGATCAAGATGATGGTGTCGGCCGCATCCGCGGCGGGGATGCCGGTTCCGCGGATTACCAGCAGCATGCCCGGAGCCACCGGTCCCGGCGCGAGGCTGGCTCCGTTCAACACTGAAATCGTCGCGGCGGTGGTGGCGTGGTTTGCGGAGCTCAGAAGCCGGACGCGATCGTTCTCCAGATCGGCGACGTACAGCACCCCGCCCGGACCGATGGCGACATCCCACGGGAAATTCAACTGAGCGCTGTCTGCGGCGCCACCGTCGCCCGAGAAGCCGGCCGTCGGCATTCCAGCCGACCACGGTCACTTCGCCCGCGGAATCGACACGCACGATTTGCTGACGTCCGGTATCGGCGACAAACACATCGCCCGCCGCGTCCACCGCAATGCCGCGCGGAATGCTCCACGTACCGGCGCCGAGCTGGGTCAAGCTGCCAGAAACCAGATCGAGACGCTGCACGCGCGCTGCGTCCTGCTCAGTGAAGAACAGATGACCCGCGCCGTCGAGCGCCAGCCCATGCGGCCCCGTCAGATTCTCGACCAGCGTAGACACCGCGCCCGCCGCGTCCACCATCCGAATGTTGCCCGAACCCGCGTCTGCGATATAGATGTTGCCCAGCGCATCCGCCACAGCCGCGACCGGCGCGGTCAGCACATTCGGCGCGACAGACTGCACCGTTCCCGCAGGTGTGATCCGCACCACTTGCTTGACTCCGGTGTCGACGACATAAATATTCCCCGCTGCATCGACGCTGACTCCGCTGGGCGCGGACCACGGCACGGTAGTCGCGATAGAAGTGATCGTCCCGTCGGACGCCACGCGCCGCACTCGATGATTGTCGCGGTCGGCGACATACAGGTTGCCGGAAGCGTCCGCGGCCACTCCGCTCGGATGATTCAGCAGCGCCACGGTGGCCGCTCCGCCATCTCCGCGCGCAGGGTCCGCTCCGCCAGCGGCCAAGCGTGAGGCCTCCGGAGAGCGGGATGCGCTGCACAATACCGGCGGCGCTTTCCGCAAAATAGAGACTCAAGTCCGGCGCGCGCGCCACATCGCTGGCGGAAATATTCAGAGGCGGCAACGCGCCGCTGAGCGGAAATCGCAGCACCGTGCCCGTCTCCGCATCGGCCACATACACAGGTTGCAAGGACATCCAGCGCCAGCCCCACCGGCGTTCCCGCCGAAGCGAACGTGGTGATGACGCCACTCGAAATCCGGCGCACCGCGTGGTTTGAACTGTCGGCGATATACAGCGATCCGTCGAAGCCCATCGCCAAGCCCGCCGGGAAAGTCAAGCTGCGCCGCAGCCGCCGGGCCGCCGTCGCCCAAATATCCGGGCGCGCCGGTGCCCGCGACCGTCGTGAGCAAACCGTCTGCCGAGAGCCGGAACACCCGATGCCCGGCGAAATCGGAGATATAAAGATTGAGTTGGTCGTCCGCCAGAAGATTGCGCGGCGCCAGCAGACGCATAGACACGCCGGGCATTCCCTCATTCGCGGGGCCTGGGTCGAGCGTGCCGCCTCCCGCGACGGTCGTGATGTTGCCGTCGAGCCCCACGCGCCGCACGCGCGCGTTGCCCAGGTCGGCGATATAAACGTTCCCGAGTAATGTCGGCAGCCACGCCATAGGGAGACGACAATTGCGCCTGCCGCGGCCGGACCGCCATCGCCGCTGAAACCCGCCACTCCCGTGCCGGCCAGCGTCGTGATCGCGCCCGAGCGATCCATCTTGCGCACTCGGTGCCCACCGGTTTCCGCGATATAAATGTTGCCGCTGCCATCCGCCGCCACGCCGCCCGGCTGCCGCAAGATCGCCTGCGTAGCCGGACCGCCATCGCCGATCCAACCGCTTCCCGCCACCGTGCTGATGACATAGCCCGGAGTCTGCGCCGTTCAGAGCGAGTGCCAAAACAGGAATGACGAGTGCTATTCGCATAGGGATAGGCAAAGCCTTATAGCAAGTGAGTTCTATTTCGGGAGCGAATCTCTCATCGGAAGACGATGAGGGGAGTATGGTTCGAGCAATACAGCTTTTTCCGATCTGCTATCTTTTCGTTGCTATTTCCTCAGGCCAATCTGTAATGCATCTCAAGACCGGAGATGTAGAAACCGATCCGGCCGCGATCGTCACCGAAATCGCCAGTCCCAATCCGGCGGCGCCGGACACTTGTTGCTGCACTTTCCGCAACATCCCACTGCGGCCATCGTGAAGGAGCTCACGCAAAACGGCGTTCAAGTGATTGGCGACGTGCCGGATAACGGCCTGCTGGTCGTGGTCGCGCAGCCGACCGACGTCGCGGCTCTGGGAGTCAACTATGCCGCGCCTATTAGTCCAAGGAATAAGATTAGTCCGCTCATTGCGACCACAATGGCGCCGCTGCCGGGGAAGCGGGCTGTCCGCGCAAGGGCTGTCCAATCACCGCGGATATTTCATAGTGGAATTCCATCCCGATACCGATATGAACCGCGCGCGCGGCACGCTTCTCAATTTGGGACTCATCCCGCTGGATAATCCCGACCTCAATCCGTCCCACTTGATGTTTCATATTGAACCGAACCGTACCGCGGCAGCGCTCTCCGCCCTCACTCTGCTGGATGAAGTGGCCTATGTTTTTCCGGCCTCCCGCGAACTGATTCTCAACATTCCCGCCCGCTACTATGCCGGTGCGCTCACCACCAACGGTCCCACCGGACAATCCATCCCTACTTATGGCAATGGCTGGGACGGCCCCGGCCTGGGCGCCGCCACGATCAATTACGTCTTTAGCCAGATGACCGCGCAGCTTGGATCCGCCGCCGCGCAGGCCGAGATTGTGCGCGCCATGGCGGAATGGTCGAAGGTGGCCGCGATCACCTGGCAACCCGGCGCCAACGCCCTTCGGCTCCGCCACCGTGAATGTGCGTGTTCGCCGCCTATGACCACGGTGACGGCTACCCGTTTGATGGCCCCGGCGGCATTCTGGCCCACACCTTCTACCCTGCGCCGCCCAACCCCGAGCCTCTTGCCGGCGACATGCATTTTGACGATTCCGAGAGCTGGCACATCGGCGTCAACACCGACGTGTTCAGCGTGGCGCTGCACGAACTCGGTCACGCGCTCGGCCTGGGGCATTCCGACGATCCCACTGCCGTCATGTATCCCTATTACAAAATGGTCACGACTTTGGCCGCGCCCGACGTAGCCGCCATCCTCACGCTCTATGCCGCGCAAACTTCGGCCACCGGTCCCGCCTGCGACTCCCGCCCTCTGACTCTGGCGGTGAACGCCGTGGCTTCCACCACCACCGCGTCGAGCATCAACTTATCGGGATCGGCAGCCGGCGGGACCGGCGTCATCACGGTGACGTGGTCATCGAGCGGCGGCGCTTCCGGGACCGCAACGGGACCCGCATCCGCCTGGAGCATCGTCAATGTTCCGCTGGTGATCGGCGCAAACACCATCATCATCACCGCATCCACCGCAGCCAGCCGCGTCTCGACAATCGGTGACCATCACGCGGCAATCCGTCACCACCACTGGTTCCGGAGGCGGAAGCCCCGACACCACCGCGCCGGCATTGACCATCACCACGCCCTCCACCGGAACCATGTCCACCACCGCCGCGTCGGTCACCATCGCCGGCACCGCCAGCGACAACGTCGGCGTGACGCTGGTCTCCTGGGCCACCAACTTCGGAACCGCCGGAGTGGCCACGGGAACCACCGCCTGGTCGGCCGCGATCCCGCTCCTGGTGGGCAACAATTCGGTGACGGTTCGCGCCGTAGACGCCGCCGGTAACGCCGGCTGGCGAAGCGTCGTGATCACACGGCACTAGCCATCGCTCTCGCCAAGCCGCCACTGGCGGCATGATACGCTGGTGGCGTCCGCTGGTGACCAAAATGTTCCGCCGACTGTTCGTCGTCGTGTTGCTGTTCGCAGCCGCTGCCTTCGCGGAACCCGCGCCCGCCATTACCCCGCCCGCCGTCTTCTCCCAGATGGATCAAATGGTGTCGACCCTGGCGGAAATCACCGGCTGGCCCGTGAAGCGGAAGGTCCCCTCGGAGATCCTTTCCAAGGACAAATTCCAGCACTATCTTTCGTCGCACATCAAGGACAGCTCGCACGACAAGGAAACCCGCGCCGAAGAGCTGGCGCTCAAAATGTTCGGCCTGGTCCCGCAGGATTTCAACCTCGGCCGCGAGACCGAAGACCTGCTGGGCGAACAGGCCGCCGCCTTCTACGACTACAAGAAGAAGCGCCTCTACATCATCGATTCCACTCCCGCCGGCGAAGAGCAGCAGATGGCGCTGGTGCACGAACTGGCGCACGCCCTCGCCGACCAGCAGCATCCGCTCGGCAAGTACCTGAACCAGGGCTCGCCCGATTCCGACGAATCCACCGCCCGCGAAGCCGTCATGGAAGGCCAGGCCACGTGGCTCACCTGGGCCTACGAAGCCAAGCGCGCCGGAGGCAAGGGCGAAGTTCCGCTGCGCCTGCTCGACCAGTTGACCCAGGAAAATGGCGACAACGCCGAATTTCCCGTGCTCGACAAAACGCCGCTGTACATGCGCGAATCGCTGCTGTTCCCCTACAACCAGGGCGCGCGCTTCCAGGATGCGGTCTACCGCAAGATGGGCCGCGATGCGTTCGAGGCGGTCTTCGCGCAAGCGCCCAGCAGCACGCAACAGATTCTGCATCCCGCGGACTACTTCGATAAGACCGCGCCGGTCACGGTCGAGCCGCTGGGCATCGACAAAATCGTCGGCAAACAGCAGGCCGGCCAGTTTCGCGCCGTCATGGAGGGCGCGGTGGGCGAATTCGATCACGCCGTCCTGCTGCGCCAGTACGTCGGCGAGCAGCGAAGGCGCGGAAGTGGCCCGCCATTGGCGCGGCGGCTCGTTCCGCCTCTACGAACATAAGAAGGACAACTACCCGGTGCTCTCCTACGTCTCGCAGTGGGACTCGCCCGAATCCGCCCACGCCTACTTCGCGCTCTACCAGCGCGTTCTCAAGGGAAAATGGAAGAAAATGGAAGTGACATCGGCGACCGCGACCGAGGTCTCCGGCACCGGCGATTCGGGCCGCTTCACGGTACGGATTTCCGGCACGTCCGTCCAATCTGTGGAAGGTCTGAGGTAAACTGAACTTATGCGAAACCTTGCTATGCGAGTCCTGGCTGCTACCGCGTTTGTGGCGCTCACCGTTTCGGCTTTTGCCACTCCCCCGGTGCCGCGCAAGTCTCCGGAATTTACCAGCACCGATCCGTCGGGCAAACCGATGCTGCTTTCCAGCCTCAAGGGCAAGATTGTGGTGATGCCGTTCATGTTCACCACCTGTCCCCACTGCCAGCGCGAGGCGCAGATGCTCACCAAGCTGCAGAAGGAATTCGCCGCGCGCGGAGTCGTGATGCTGGGCACGGTTTTTAACGATGCCAACGGCGCCATGGCGGCTCAGTTCGTGAAGGAATTCAACGTCGGCTTCCCGGTCGGCTACGCCACTCGCGATCAGGTGGTCAGCTACCTGGGACTCTCCGTGCTGGACCGCTGGGTGGTTCCGCAAGTCGCCATCATCGACAGGAAGGGCAACATCGTGGCGCAGAGCGCAGCCACCGGCACTCCGGAATTGCAGGACGAAGCCTACTTGCGCAACTTCCTCGACAAGCTGGTGAAGGAAAGCGCTACCGCATCGACCGGCGCCCCGGCGGCTAAGACCTGCCGCGAAGACCGTTGCCAAGAGCAGCACCGCCAAGAGCAACTAGCCGCCGGCTAGGCGACGCCGACGCTTACGTCAGCGCGGCAATCGCCTCGGCGATTTTCTTGCCGTGGAAGCGGCCGTTCTCGATGAAGATCTCGTTGGTGTGCATCCCCGCCACCAGCACTCCCGCCAGATACATTCCCTTGCGATCGCTCTCCAGCGTCTCCGGGTCCGTGTAAGGCCGCCCCGACGCCGGATCGAAATGGATGCCGTGCGCGTCCAGAAATTTCGTGTCCGGCCGGTAGCCGGTCATCGCAAAAACAAAATCGTTCTTCAGCGTGACTTCGCCTTTGCGGAGTGTGCAGCCGCACCGAGTCTTCGCGAATCTCCGCCACCGTCGAATTGAAATACGCCGGAATCTCGCCGTTCTTGATGCGATTCTCGATATTCGGCTTGATCCAATACTTCACGTTCGCGTGAATCCCCGCGCCGCGATGCACCAGCGTGACGCGCGCCCCGGTCCACCACAATTCCAGCGCCGCCAATGGCCGCCGAGTTCTTCGCGCCGATCACCAGCACGTCGGGATTGTAGTAAGGATGCGCCTCTTTGTAATAGTGGATGACCTTGGGCAGATCCTCGCCCGGAACGTTCAGCTTGTTCGGGACGTCGTAGTAACCCATCGACAAAATCACTTTGCGCGACTCATATTGCTGCGCGCAGCCCAGGCGATCGACGGCGTGCGTGACGAAGCGCCCGTCTTCGCCCGTGATCTTTTCCACGTGCTGATACTGGCGGATATCGAGCCCGTAATGCGCGGCCACGCGTCGATAGTATTTGAGCGCTTCCCCGCGCACCGGCTTTTCGTTGAGCGACGTCATCGGAATGTCGCCGATCTCGAGCAGCTCCGGCGTGGTGAAAAACACCATGTTGGTGGGGTAGTGATAGAGCGAATTCACCACGCAGCCCTTGTCGATCAGAACCGCGTTGAGCCCGCGCCGCTTCAGCTCGATGCCGCAGGCGAGGCCCGTGGGCCCCGCGCCAACGATGACCGCGTCGAGCACGGCCTAGAGCATCCCCTCGACGCTCTTGTAGACGTCTGCCAGCGCGCCGTCCAGCGCCGCCGCATCCTTGCCGCCGGCCTCCGCCATATCGGGACGTCCGCCGCCCTTGCCGCCCACCGCCTGCGCGACAGCTCCCGACCAATTTGCCCGCGTGCACCTTCGCCGTCAGGTCCTTCGTGACGCCCGCAGACAATCGAAACGTTCGAATCCTCCGCGGCCGCCAGCACCACCACCGCCGTCTTCCACTTGTTGCGCAGCGAATCCACCAGCGTACGCAACTGCTGGCGATCGAAGCCGTCAACGCGCGCCGCCAGCACTTTCACGCCCTTGATGTCGCGCGCCTGGCTTTCCAGATCGCCCGCCTGCGCCTGCGCCATCTTGGTCTTGAGCTGCTGCACTTCGTGCTCCAGCGATTTCTCCTTGGCGACCAGCTTCTCCAGCTGCTCCAGTAAATCGCCTTCCGAAGCCCGCACCAGGCTCGCCACGCCCGCGAGCTGCGTCTGCGTCGACTTGAAACCTGCGCAGCGCTTCTTCGCCGGTGATCGCCTCGATGCGCCGCACCCCCGCCGAGATGCTGCCCTCATAGACGATCTTGCAGATGCCGATATCGCCGGTGCGCGACACGTGCGTGCCGCCGCACAGTTCCTTGCTGAAGCTATCGATCGACACCACGCGCACGTGCTCGCCGTACTTCTCGCCGAACAGCGCCATCGCGCCGGTCGAGAGCGCCTGATCCAGATCCATCACGTCGGTATGCACCACGCGATTCGCCAGGATCTCCTGGTTCATCAGCCGCTCGACTTCGGCGATCTCATCGCGATCCATCGCCGTATAGTGCGTGAAATCGAAACGCAGCCGCGACGGCTCGACGACGCTTCCGGCCTGCTTCACATGCGTTCCCAAAACCCGGCGCAGCGCCGCATGCAGCAGATGCGTGCCGGTGTGATTGCGCATCGTGGATTCGCGCGCCGACGCGTCCACCTTGGCGATCACCTCATCGCCCACCTTCACCGGCCCCAGCAGCTTCACCTTGTGAACGGTCTTGCCGGGAGCGCCGTTGTACGCCGATTCCACCACCGCCACGGTGTCGCCCGTCGCCGCCGAAATCAGCACGCCTGTGTCGCCCACCTGTCCGCCGGCCTCCGCATAAAACGGCGTCCGATCCAGCGCGATTTCGCCGTCGAGCGCGGCCACCACTTTCGCCGGAGCCTCCAGCGTCTCGCGTCCCACGAACTCGGTCTTGGGCAGCGCTTGAATACTCGGGACGCACCTGCGCCTTCTCCGCGCCCTTCCAACTCGCGCGCGCGCGCGTCCGCTGCTTCTCCATCTCCGCCGTGAAGCCCTCGCGGTCGATCGCCAAGCCCGAACTCGCGCGCCATGTCTTCCTGCTCGTCGAGCGCCAGCCCGTAGGTGTCGTACAGCTTGAACGCCGCCGGACCTGGCAACACTCCGCCCGCCGCAGCCTTGGCCTCGTCCTGGAAGATTCGCTCGGCCACCTGGAACGTGGTCGCGTAGCGATGCTCTTCGTCCTTCACCACGCGAGCCACGCGCGGCACGCTCTCCATCATTTCCGGATAAGCATCGCGCATATGCTCCGCGACGAAGCCGGTCAGCTTGTAGAGATACGGATCGGTCGCGCCCGCCATCCGCCCATTCCGCATCGCGCGCCGCATGATCTTGCGCAGCACGTAGCCGCGCCCTTCGTTCGACGGCAGCACGCCATCGTGAATCAGAAACGCCGTCGCCCGCGCATGATCCGCATTGATGCGCATCGCGGTGTCGGTAGCCGGGTCGTCGCCAAACACGCTTGCCGATCAGCTCGCCCGCCTGCAGCACGATGGGCTTGATCAGATCCGTATCGTAGTTCGACAGCACGCCTTGCTTCACCGCCGCGATACGCTCCAGCCCCATGCCGGTATCGATCGAAGGCCGCGGCAGCGGATTCAGCGTGCCCTGCGCGTCGCGATCGTACTGCATGAACACCAGGTTCCAGATCTCGACAAAGCGCTCGCCCGGGATCGTCCGGAAAACTCCCCGCCCCCGCCTCCGGCCCGAAATCGTAATGAATCTCCGAGCACGGACCGCACGGCCCCGTCTCGCCCATCTGCCAGAAGTTGTCCTTCTCGCCGAGCCGGAAAATGCGCTCCTTCGGAACGCCCGCCACCTTCTGCCACAACTCCTCCGCGTCGTCGTCCTCGCGAAAAACCGTGACGTAGAGCTTGTCCTTGGGAAGTCCGTATTCCTTGGTGATCAGCTCCCACGCATACGCGATAGCGTCCTTCTTGAAGTAATCGCCGAACGAAAAATTCCCCAGCATCTCAAAGAACGTATGATGCCGCCGCGTGTAGCCGACGTTATCCAGATCGTTGTGCTTGCCGCCCGCCCGCACACACTTCTGCGACGAAGCCGCGCGCGAGTAATCCCGCTGCTCCTGCCCCAGGAACACGTCCTTGAACTGATTCATCCCGGCGTTGGTGAACAGCAGCGTCGGATCGTTGGCCGGCACCAGCGACGAGCTGCGCACCACGCGATGCCCGCGGGCAGAGAAATAGTCAAGGAACTTCTGGCGAACTTCGGAACCTGTCATGTTGGATGCTTCTATTTTCGCTCACCAGCCGACTGGTTTGCCCTTATTCTGCTCATCCAGCCATTTCTTGAGCGGCGCGAAGTAATCCAGAATCGCGGTGGCGTCCAGATTGCGCTGTCCGGTCAGCTCAAACATCGCGTCCTGCCACGGCTTGCTCTCGCCCATCTGCGAGCATCGCGTTCAACCGCCGCCCCGCTTCCTTGTTGTCGTAAATCGAACAACGATGCAGCGGCGTGCCGCTCCCCGCCGCCGGACAGCCCGCCGCCTTCGCCAGCGCGCGATGAAACTGGAACTGCATGATGTAGGAAAGAAAATAGCGCGTGTACGGCACATTCGCCGCCACGTGATACTTCGCGCCCGGATCGAAATCGCTCTCGCTGCGAGCGACCGGCGGCGCCACGCCCTGATACTTCAGGCGCAAATCCCACCAGCCTTTGTTGTATTGATCCGGCGGAATCTCGCCCGAAAACACTTTCCAGCGCCATTGATCGATCATCAACCCGAACGGCAGAAACGCCACCTTCTCCAGCGCCCGCGCCAGCAGCAGCCCGATATCCTTCGAAGCGTCCGGCGCCTTATCCAGCAACCCGATCTTCACCAGATACTCCGGCGTCACCGAAAGCGCGATGGTGTCGCCGATGGCCTCGTGAAATCCGTCGTTGGCGCTATCGCGAAAAATGAACGGCTGCTTGTCGTAGGCCCGCTGATAAAAGTTGTGCCCCAGCTCATGATGGATGGTGGTGAAATCTTCCTCCGTGATATCGATGCACAGCTTGATCCGCAGATCTTCCAGCGAATCGATATCCCAGGCGCTGGCATGGCACACCACATCGCGATCGCGCGGCTTGGTGAACATGGACCGCTCCCAGAACGTCGGCGGCAGCGGCGCGAATCCCAGCGACTTGAAAAAGTTCTCGCCGTAATGCACCATATCGAGCGGCTTGGTGTCGCGCTTCTTCAGGATCTCCGTCAGATCGTAACCCTTGTCCGCATCCGCCGGCGCCACCAGCTTATAGATCGTTGGACCAATCCTGCGCCCAAATATTGCCCAGCAGATGCGCCGGAATCGGACCGCTCGCCGGCACCACATCGCCGTATTTCTCGCGCAGCTTCCAGCGCACGTAGCTGTGCAGCGAAACGTACAGCGGCTTCACCTGCTCCCACAGCCGGTCCACTTCCCGGGCGAAATCGTCGGGAGGCATGTCGTACTTCGACCGCCACATCGCCCCCGTATCCTTGAACCCCAGCTCGCGCGCGCCCTTGTTCGACAGCTCCACGAAGCGCTGGAAATCCTTGCGCATCGGCGGCGAAATGCGATGCCAGCCGCGCCAGGCGTCCAGCAGCTCGGCCGGATCGTTGCTGGTCGCCATCACGCGCGTGATGGCTTCGATATCCATGCACGGCTTGGCCGCGCCGGCCTGAGTCTTCCGGACAATACTTGCCCTTGCCGTAGGTTCCTTCGAGCGACGCCGCCAGCCGCGTGACCTCGGCGCTTTCCGCCGGATTCGCCGGCGCCGCCAGCACCAGGCCGATCTTCAGCAGTTGCATCTTGCGCCGCATGTCCGGCGGGCAGAGTGAGCTTGTCGAAGCGCACCGCGCCCTTGGCCAGGCGCACCGCCTCCGCGATGCTGCGCTCGTTGGCGCGCGCCGCGACGGCTTCGGTGTCGTCGGTAATGTAGGTGGATTGAACCCAGCTGGCCTGGTTCGCCTCCAGGCTCAAATCGAACAGCTTTTTCTCGGCGTTGTCGAGAAATTTCTTGGCCTCCGCGACCGTTGGTTCGGCCGCGAATAAGCCCGCCGTGCACGCCACCAGCGCGGTAAGCAAACGTAGCGTCTTCATGACGCCATCTTAGCGAATTCGCGTGCGCCGGTTCGCGGCCGGCGCGACTTGATGCAGGCTTACGCCGCCAGCGCCGGAGCCATCACCAGCCCCGGCACCACCGCCCGCAGCACATCTTCCACGCGATCCGCGAAGATGAACTCCATCTCCTTGCGGACTTCCTCCGGCAGATCGCGCAGATCCTTCTGATTCGCCGCGCGGCAGAATCACCCGCTTGATGCCCACGCGCCGCGCCGCGAGCACCTTCTCCTTGACGCCGCCGATCGGCAGCACCAGGCCGGTGAGCGTGACCTCACCGGTCATCGCCGTGTCGCTGCGCGCCGGCTTCCCCGAGTAGAGCGAAGCCAGCGCCGTCGTCATCGTCACGCCCGCCGACGGACCGTCCTTCGGAATCGCGCCCGCCGGAACGTGAATGTGCAGTCCCGACGTTCAGGAACTTCGCCGGATCGATCCCCAGCGCCGCCGCGTGGCTCCAGACATAACTGCGAGCCGTCTTGGCGGACTCCTGCATCACCTCGCCGAACTGGCCGGTGATGGTCACTTCCTTGCCGTCGGGCAGCAGCGTCGCTTCGATGTACAGAACATCGCCGCCGGATTCCGTCCACGCGAGCCCGGTCGCCACGCCCGCCGGAAATTCGCGCCGCGCTTGCTCGGGAGAGAACGGCTCCGGACCCAGCAAGTCCTCGATCTCCTCCACCCGGATCTCGAACGGCCCGGCTTCGCCCTCGCCGACCTTCAGCGCGACCTTGCGCGTCAGCCGTCCGATGGCCTGCTCCAGCCGCCGCACGCCCGCCTCGCGCGTGTAAGCGGAGATGACCTTCTTCAGCGCCGGTTCCGTGATCTGCACCCGCTCCTCCGTCAAGCCGGTTTGCTTCAGCTGCCGCGGAATCAGATAGCGCCGTGCGATCTGCGCCTTCTCTTCCTCGCTATAGCCCGAGAGCCGCAGGATCTCCATACGATCCAGCAGCGGCGCCGGAATCGTATCCAGCGTATTCGCCGTAGTGACGAACATCACCTTCGACAGATCGAACGGCAGGTCGAGATAGTTATCGCGGAACGTTTTGTTCTGCTCCGGATCCAGAATCTTCGAGCAACGCCGCCGCCGGATCGCCGCGGAAATCGCGCCCCAGCTTGTCCACTTCGTCCAGCATCAGCACCGGATTCGCGAACCCAGCGCGCCGCATCGCCTGCAGCAAGCGCCCCGGCAGCGCGCCGATATATGTCCGGCGATGCCCGCGCAGTTCGGCTTCGTCGTGCAAGCCGCCCAGGCTCATGCGCTCGAACTTGCGTCCCAGCGCCCGCGCGATGGATTGCCCCAGCGAAGTTTTGCCCACGCCCGGCGCGCCCACGAAGCACAGAATCGGAGCCTTCGCTTCCGGATTCAGCTTCAGCACCGCCAGGTGCTCCAGAATGCGCTCCTTCACCTTCGTGATGCCGAAGTGATCTTCGTCCAGCACCTGCCGCGCCCGCGCCAGATCGAGATTGTCCTCGCTGCGCTTGTTCCACGGCAGCTCGATCACATACTCGAGCCACGTCCGGATCACGTTGTGCTCCGGCTGCGACGGCGGCAGCTTCTCCAGCCGCCCCAACTCGCGCTCGGCTTCCTTGCGGACATCTTCCGGCAGATCGGCCTTGGCGAGCTTCTCGCGCAGTTCCTCGACCTCGGCCTGATCGCGGATTCTTCTCGCC
Source organism: Bryobacterales bacterium (assembly GCA_963731375.1). Taxonomy (GTDB): domain Bacteria; phylum Acidobacteriota; class Terriglobia; order Bryobacterales; family Bryobacteraceae; genus Palsa-187. Next base: position 172,019 of record CAVSUW010000006.1, on the reverse strand, counting down.
CAACTCCTGCTCGATGGCTTTCTTCTGCTGCCGCAGGATGTATTCTTTCTGCTCGCGCGACATCTCGCCGCGCGCATCCTCGGTGATCTTGTTGCGCAGCTCCAGCACTTCGACTTCGTGCGACAGCCAGCCGTGCACCAGCCGCAGCGCTTCGACGCGCGTGGTGGCTTCGAGCAAGGCCTGTTCCCGCACCGCTTCCAGGTTCATCAGCGACGCCACGGTATAAGCCAGCCGCAGCGGATCTTCCTGGAACGTGAACAACCGCGCCAGCTCCTGCGGAGAAGCCTGCGGCGATTGAATCAGCCCCATGAACTTGCGTGCCCATCTCGACGATGGACAGCGTCAGCGCTTCGGTCTCGCGGCTGGAATCGTCGGGCGCCGGCAGCGGATGATAGCGCGCCGAAAAGTGCCCGCCTTCTTCGTTCACCTTGACGATCACCACGCGCTCCAGCCCGAACGCCAGGATGTCGATGTGGTCGTCCTTGGGCCGGGCCACTTTGCGGATCGCCGCGCGCGTGCCGATGGTGAACAGATCCGCCGCGCCGGGCGTATCGGCGGAGGCGTCGCGCTGCGCCACCACAATGATTTCCTTGTCCTCGGTGGCGACGCGCTGCCTCGACCGCGGCCAGAGAGGAGGTCCGTCCCACGGAGAGCGGCATCAGCAGCCCGGGAAACAACACTGAATTCTTCAGCGGCAGCAACGGCAGAATGCGAATCTTTTCGAGCTCGCTCATATTTGGTCTCCTCTTCTTTACTTAAGATGCTTCAGCGTGTGCCGCCGATTCTATTCCGAAGGTAAGTTCATGATCCTTGCCCAGATCCACGTGCACCTTCTGGCCGTCGCGGATCTCGCCGCCCACCAGCCGGCGCGCCAGCGGCGTTTCCACTTCCTTCTGGATGGCCCGCTTCAGCGGCCGCGCGCCGAAGGTCGGATCGTAGCCGACCTTCACCAGATGCTCCACCGCCGCATCCGACAGCTCGATGCTCGATGTGCCGCTCGGCCAGCCGCGTCCGCAATCCTGCCAGTTGAATCAGCACGATCTTCTTCAGCTGCTCATCGGTCAGGCTGTGGAAAGTGATGATCTCGTCCACCCGATTCAGAAATTCCGGTCGGAAGATGTTGCGCAACTCGTCCTTGGGCGCGTTCGAAGTCATGATCACGATGGTGTTCTTGAAATCCACCGTGCGCCCCTGCCCATCCGTCAGCCGCCCGTCGTCGAGCACCTGCAGCAGCACGTGGAACACATCGTGATGCGCCTTCTCGATCTCGTCCAGCAGCACCACCGAATAGGGCCGCCGCCGCACCGCTTCCGTCAACTGCCCGCCCTCGTCGTAGCCGACGTATCCCGGAGGCGCGCCCACCAGCCGCGAAACCGTGTGCTTTTCCTGATACTCCGACATATCGATGCGGATCATCGCCCGCTCGTCGTCGAACAGGAATTGCGCCAGCGCCCGCGCCAGTTCGGTCTTGCCCACGCCCGTCGGTCCCAGAAACAGGAAGCTGCCCACCGGCCGCTTGGGATCTTTCAATCCGCCGCGCGCGCGCAGCACCGCGTCCGAAACCGCGTCCACGGCTTCGTCCTGCCCGATGATGCGCTGATGCAGTTCCTCCGGCAAATGCGTCAGCTTCTGGACTTCGCCTTCCATCAGCTTCGAAAGCGGAATGCCGGTCCAGCGGCTCACCACCTGGGCGATGTCTTCTTCGTCCACTTCTTCCTTGAGCAGCGCCGTCGAACTCTTGCCCGCTTCCAGCTGCTTTTCGAGACCGGTCAGCTTGCCGTACTTCAGCTCGGCCGCTTTGTTCAGATCGTAGGCCCGCTCGGCCTGCTCGATATCGACCTTGGTCTGCTCGATCTGCTCGCGGATTTCGCGCTGCTTCTTCAGCGCTTCCTGGTCCGCCTGCCACTGCGCCCGCAGACTGGCCGAGTTGGTCTTCAGATCCGCCAGTTCCTTTTCGAGCTTGGCCAGCCGCTCCCGCGACGCCTTATCGGTTTCCTTCTTCAGCGCCTCGCGCTCGATTTCGAGCTGCATCTGCCGCCGCGTGATCTCGTCCAGCTCCGCCGGCATCGAGTCGATCTCGGTGCGCGTCTTGGCCGCCGCTTCGTCGATCAGATCGATGGCTTTGTCGGGCAGAAACCGGTCCGCAATGTAGCGATTGCTCAGCACCGCCGCCGCCACCATCGCCGAATCCTTGATGCGCACGCCGTGGTGCAGTTCGTAGCGCTCCCGCAGCCCGCGCAGGATCGAAATCGTGTCTTCGACCGACGGCTGATCCACCAGCACCGTCTGGAAGCGCCGTTCCAGCGCCTTGTCTTTCTCGATATTCTTGCGATATTCGTCGAGCGTCGTCGCGCCGATGCAATGCAGCTCGCCGCGCGCCAGCATCGGCTTCAGCAGGTTGCCGGCGTCCATCGAGCCTTCGGCCTTCCCCGCCCCCACGACCGTGTGCAGCTCGTCGATGAACAGAATGATGTTGCCTTCGGCCGACTGCACTTCCTTCAGCACCGCCTTCAGCCGCTCTTCGAACTCGCCGCGGAACTTCGCGCCCGCGACCAGCGCGCCCATGTCGAGCGAAACGATTCTCTTGTTCTTCAAGCCCTCCGGCACGTCGCCGCGCACGATGCGCCGCGCCAAACCTTCGACGATGGCCGTCTTCCCGACGCCCGGCTCGCCGATCAGCACCGGATTGTTCTTCGTCCGCCGCGACAAAACCTGGATCACGCGCCGGATCTCTTCATCGCGCCCGATCACCGGATCGAGCTTGCCCTGCGCCGCCAGCTTGGTCAGATCGCTGCCATATTTTTCGAGCGACTCGTAGGTCGCCTCCGGATTCTGCGTGGTCACGCGCTGCCCCCCGCGGATCGCCTGCAGCGTCCGCATGAGCCGCTGCTCGGTGATCCCCAGATCGCGGAAGACCTTCTCGCCGGTCGCCGCCAGCAGCACGTGCTCGACGGAAATGTAGTCGTCCTTGAGACGCTTGGCCTCCTTCTCGGCCCGGTCCAGCAAGTCCTGCAGCCGCTTGGTCAGGTACAACTGATCGACGCCCGGCGCCGACCCGGAGACCTTCGGCAGCTTGTCCAGCGCCTCCACCAGCTTCTGCCGCACCAGCGCCGGAGCCACGTCCGCCTTGGCAAACAGAGACTGCGCCAAGCCCGCCCTCCTGGTCGACCAGCGCCAGCAGAAGATGCTCTACGTCAATCTGTTGCTGCCCCCGTAGCCGAAGCAATACTTTGCGCCGACCGGAAGCCCTCTTGCAGCTTTTCAGTGAATCGATTGAAGTCCATATACGCCTGCCGTTATGCATAAGATAACACATGAGTGCATATAAGATGCAATAATCTTAGTGTCTTAACTATCAACTGATTGCCGGCTCCGATCTCCAGATTCAGTGATATCATACATTTAGCCATGGCAAGTGGACTGCCAAACCTCGTGACCCCGCTCCCCGGCCCTAAAGCCAAGGCGATCATCGAGCGGGACGCCCAGTTCATCTCGCCCTTCCTACACCCGCTCCTACCCGCTGGTGGTCGCCCGCGGCGAAGGCGCCATCGTCGAAGACGTTGACGGCAATCGCTTTCTGGACTGCAGCGCCGGCATCGCCGTGGTCGCCACCGGCCATTGCCATCCCACAGGTGGTCGAAGCCATCCAGCGCCAGGCCGCCCGCCTGATCCACATGTCGGGCACCGACTTCTACTACCAGAACATGGTGGACCTGGCCGAGAAGCTGGCCGCCCTGACGCCCGGCGGCGTGCCCGCGCAAGTCTACTTCGGCAACTCCGGCACCGAGGCCATCGAGGCCGCCATCAAGCTGGCCCGCTATCACACCGGCCGCAAGCAGTTCGTCGCGTTCTACGGCGCATTCCACGGGCGCACCATGGGGTCGCTGGCGCTCACCGGCAGCCGCAGCGGCCAGCGCAAGAACTTCTTCCCGGTGATGCCCGGCGTCCACCACGTCCCCTACGCCGATTGCTACCGCTGCCCCTACGGCAAGACGGTCGACACCTGCGCCGTCGAATGCGCGCAAGCCATCGAGGACCCGCTTTTCCGCACCGTTCTTCCACCCGAAGAAGTCGCCGCGATCGTGGTCGAACCGGTCCAGGGCGAAGGCGGCTACCTCGTCCCGCCCAAGAAGTTCTTCGACGAACTGCGCCGCATCGCCGACCGCCACGGCATCCTGCTGATCTTCGACGAAGTCCAGTGCGGCATGGGACGCACCGGCAAGATGTTCGCATCGGAGCACTTCGACGTCGTCCCGGATATCGTCGCGCTCGCCAAGGGCATCGCCAGCGGCACTGCCGCTCAGCGCCACCATCGCGCGCGCCGACATCATGGATTGGCCGCCCGGCTCGCACGCGTCCACCTTCGGCGGGAATCCGGTGGCGGTCGCGGCGTCGCTCGCCACCATCGAACTGCTGGAACAAGGACTGATCGACAACGCCGCCACCGTCGGCGCGCACATGAAAGCGCGCCTGAGCGAGTTTCCGCAGCGCTTCCCCAACGTCGGCGATGTGCGCGGCCTGGGCCTGATGATCGGCATCGAACTGGTGAAGGATCAGGCCACCAAAGAGCGCGCGCCCGAGCTGCGCGACCGCATCGTCCAGATGTGCTTCGAGCGCGGATTGCTGGTGCTGGGCGCCGGTCCCAACACCATCCGCATCTCGCCGCCGCTGGTGCTCACGCGCGAGCAAGCCGATTGCGCCGTCGACATCCTCGGCGCCTGTCTGCGCGATGCCGCTGCCTAGACGCTACAATCACAGTTCTGTGCGCATACTCGACGTCGGCTGCGGCATCAACAAACTTCCGGGTTCGATCGGCATCGACCGCAACCCCGCCACCCGCGCCGACGTCCTCTGCGACCTCGACCGTTTTCCCTACCCCTTCCGCGACGCGTCCTTCGACAAGCTGCAAGCCATTCATGTGATCGAGCACGTCTCCGACGTAATCAAGACCATGGAGGAATTCCACCGCCTGCTGCGTCCCGGCGGCGAAGTGCTCATCGTCACGCCGCACTACACCGACTTCAGTTCCTTCTGCGATCCCACCCACCGCTGGCACCTGACCAGCTTCTCGCTGCGCTACTTTAGCGAGAAGGACTTTGGCTTCGGCTACTATTCCGCGCGCGCGCTTCGAAGAGACTTTCGGTGCACGTCAAGCTGCTGGCGCTGTGGCGATACCTGGGCTTCGAGCTAGCCGTCAACGCCTCGCCGCGCTTCCGCCGCTTCTGGGAATACTATCTGTGTTACGTCGTGCGCGGCAAAGTGATCGAGTGGCGGCTGAAACGGCTGTGACTCCTGAAACTCATCGGGCCGAGTAAATTACCTTTGACGGCAGCCGCTGAACTATTCCATCGGACTTGACCCAAAGGCTCCACTGAAACAGCGTGGGAGTACCTTTCGGGGGCGGGTCACTCCGGGGAGTCGTCAGTTCGAACCCATTGAAAGCATAGCCATGAACTTTGCTCCCGTCGCTTGTCGGCTCGTAAGTGGTATCCAGGTCCAGTTTGGGCATGCGAGATCGAAAGTGCTTCCACCAACGCTCAAAGTTTCGCTGCCAGATGTTGTCTTGTTCGTACGGAGAATAGGCAGACTGAAAATTCTGCTGAACGAGATCTCGTAATTGGCCGAGACTCCTAATTTCGTTGCCGGTTGAATCGCCCCAGACGAGTTCACGGTAGAGCGCGATGAACAAGGTCGGCTCGGGCAAATCGGGATATATCTGTTCGTCCCGTGCGAACTCCCTAAATATGTCCGCTCTCATCTCACCTGTAAACCAGTAGCTTTTTCTCACCACGCGATCTACCGCAACGATTCCATATTCGCAGCAGTCCATCGTAACTTGAGACATTCGAACAGGTTTGCCATCCTTCTCGACGACATAGTCACAGGAATCGCTTGCAACATTATAGAAGTACGTGGAATTATTGATGCGATTGTCGACTAGGGGATTTGTCCGAAGACTGACAACAAAACCTTCGAGGCGCTCGCTACGATACGTGCTGTAGCACGGTTGAGGATACACAGAATGTATCGCTGCCGCCGCAAGCTCACGCGCCTGCTCGTCGGTCAGCCAAGGGGTTGCTTGGCCAGCAAAAGTTTGGAATCCAACCAGCAGAAATGCTGTCCATGCGCCAAATGAGGCTGTCATGCTCCCCCCGCACCCATCACGCAGGAATAAGGATAACACCGTGACACGGCATTGGTTTCCTCACCAACGAATCACCATAAAGCGCGGCTAACGAATAGGTCGACGGGCGGACGCGACCACTCGCCGGATTCCGATGCGCGCCGCAGAAGTCGCTCGGCCTTCTGCGAGGTATCGGTACGTCCGCTATCGAATTCGCCAATCCCTGGTACGCGGGCCCTCTTCGGCGTCGTGTAAGCGCTTTGCGAACTTGTTCTGCCTGCGCACGCTTTTCGCTAACTATCTGTGATCTATCGTACCGCGCGAGACTTTTTATTCCTCTTCCCCACTACTTCTACGATGCTAGGCGTTCTCTCCGATTGGCTCCGCCATCTCGCGCGCCGGCGGCGCTGGGCTCCGAATCTCGCTCTAGGCCGCCGCGGTGAAGACCTGGCGCACCGTTTTCTCCGCCGCTCCGGCTACATCATCGTCGCCCGCAACTACCGCCTGCCCGCAGCCGATGGCGAAGCCGATCTGATCGCCTGGGAGGGCGACACCCTGGTCATCGTCGAAGTGAAGGCGCGCCACAGCGACGAATTCGGGCCGCCGGAACGCGCCATCGGCGATGACAAGCGCGCCCACCTCCGCCGCGTCGCCCGCGCCTATGCTCGCAAGACCGATACGCCGTGGGAGCGCGTCCGCTGCGATGTCGTCACCGTCATTCTCTCCGCCCGTCCGCAGCTCCAGTTGGTGCGCGGAGCGTTTCGCGTCTAATGCTTTTGGCCACCAGCTAGAATCAACCTATGAACGCGGAGCAGCTTCGCTTGATCGCCGACGCCCGGCGCGAGCAGTACTGGCGGCGCTGGGGGCCCTATCTGTCCGAGCGCTCCTGGGGCACCGTCCGCGAAGACTACAGCGCCGACGGCAGCGCCTGGGAATATTTCCCGTTCGAGCATTCGCATCTGCGCGCCTACCGCTGGGGCGAAGACGGCATCGCCGGAATTTGCGACAACCACCAGCGTCTGTGCTTCGCGCTGGCGCTCTGGAACGGCGCGATCCCATCCTGAAGGAACGCCTGTTCGGCCTGAGCGGCGATCAGGGCAACCATGGCGAAGACGTGAAGGAGTGCTATTACTACCTGGATTCCACTCCCACCCACACCTACATGAAGTGCCTGTACAAATATCCGCAGGCCGAGTTTCCCTACGCGCGCCTGCTCGAGGAAAACCAGCGCCGCGGACGCGACGATCCCGAGTTTGAGCTGATCGACACCGGCGTCTTCGACCAGGACCGCTACTTCGATGTGTTCGTCGAATACGCCAAGGCCGAAGTGAACGACATTCTGATCCGCATCTCGGTAACCAACCGCGGGCCGGACGCCGCGCCGCTGCACCTCCTGCCCACCCTGTGGTTCCGCAATCAGTGGTCCTGGGGAAAGACCGTTGAGAAGCCGGTGCTCTTCCGCTCGCCCGATTCGCAGCGCCTCCCAGCATCGAGATCCAGGAACCCGAACTGGGCGCCTATCAGTTGAGCATGGAGGGTTTCCCGCAGCTTCTGTTCACCGAAAACGAAAGCAACACCAAGGCCCTGTGGAATTGGGACGGCGGGCCCGGCGTCACCCGCTTACGTGAAAGACGCGTTTCATCGGCGCGTGATTCATGGCGAGGAAGACGCCGTGAATCCGGCCGAGCGCGGCACCAAGGCATGCGCCTGGTACCAGTTCAATCTGGCGCCCGGACAAACCGAAACCATCCGCCTGCGCCTGACGCTGCGCACCGAAGCGTCGCGTCTGGTTCACGACATCGACGGCGTCTTCGCCGAGCGCATCGCCGAGGCCGACGAGTTCTATTCCTTCGCGCCCGACACTCTCTCGACAGACGGCAAGCGCGTGCAGCGGCAGGCGCTCGCGGGACTCTTGTGGTCCAAGCAGTATTACCACTTCGTCGTCGCCGACTGGCTCAAGGGCGATCCCGGCCAGCCCAAGCCGCCCGCCTCGCGCCTGAAGGGACGCGACTCCTCCTGGGTGCACATCTATAACGAAGACGTCATCTCGATGCCGGACAACTGGGAATACCCGTGGTACGCGGCCTGGGACCTGGCGTTCCACATGATCCCGCTGGCGCTGGTCGATCCCGACAACGCCAAGGCGCAGCTCAAACTCTTTCTGCGCGAATGGTACATGCATCCCAACGGGCAGATCCCGGCCTACGAATGGGCCTTCGGCGACGTGAACCCGCCGGTGCATGCCTGGGCCTGCTGGCGCGTGTTTACCATCGACAAAAAACTCACCGGCCGCCCGGATTACGAGTTTCTCGAAACCGTCTTCCACAAGCTGCTGATGAACTTCACCTGGTGGGTGAACCGCAAGGATTCCGAAGGCAACAACATTTTTGAAGGCGGCTTCCTGGGGCTGGATAACATCGGCGTCTTCGACCGCTCCAAGCCGCTGCCCGGCGGCGGCGTCATCGAGCAATCCGACGGCACCAGTTGGATGGCGATGTACTGCCTGAACATGCTGCGCATCGCGCTGGAGCTGGCGTCGAAGGTCAATCCTGCTCTATGAAGACATCGCCAACAAGTTCTTCGAGCATTTCCTGTACATCGCGCACGCCATAAACGGCATCGGCGGCGAAGGATTGTGGGACGAAGAAGACGAATTCTTCTACGACCGCCTGAGTCTGCCGGATGGGCAATCCATCCCCATGCGCGTGCGCTCCGTCGTCGGTGTCATCCCGCTGTTTGCGGTGGACACCATGGAATCCGCTCTCATCGAATCCCTGCCGGGCTTCGAAAAGCGCATGAACTGGTTTATCGCGAACCGGCCGGATCTGTGCCAGAATCTGGCGCCGCTCATGCGCCACGGCGTCGAGGAGCGCCATCTGTTGAGCCTGGTGGCGCGCGGGACGCCTCCGCTGCGTGCTCGAAAAACTGCTGGATGAGGCCGAGTTCCTTTCGCCCCACGGCATCCGTTCGGTTTCCAAATTTCACGAGGACCATCCTTACCAGCTTCAGGTTGACGGACACGAATATCGCGTGGCCTACGAACCGGCCGAATCGCAAACCGGTCTGTTCGGAGGCAATTCCAACTGGCGCGGCCCGGTGTGGTTCCCCATCAACTATCTGCTGATCGAATCGCTGCAGCGTTTCCATTTTTATTTCGGCGAGGAATTCACAGTGGAATTTCCCACCGGCTCCGGGCGTGCACATGCATCTGGGGGAAGTGGCGGCCCAGCTCTCGCGCCGCCTGTCGCGGCTGTTCCTGCGCGACGATCAAGGCCGCCGGCCGGTGTTCGGTGGAACCGAGAAGTTTCAGACCGATCCGCACTTTCGCGACTATCCCCTGTTCTATGAATATTTCCACGGCGACAACGGCGCGGGCCTGGGCGCCAGCCATCAGACGGGCTGGACCGCGCTGGTCGCCAAGCTGCTGCAGCAGAGCGGCGAGTAAAGGAAATTCGCCATTCTTGCCGATCTGTAGGAGGATCGCTCCGAGACCACCGTGGCCACAATCACCACTCCTCCGCCGCCGGATTCCGTTATTCTGAATAAAGTTTCCGTGACTGCTTCCACCGCTGGGCAAAAGCGCCGCTCGCTGCTGATGATCGTGGTGTTCACGCTGCTGTCCGCGGCCGCCCAGGTGTTGCTGAAGTTTGGGACCATTCAACTCAAACTGCACCCCTCGCTTATCGGGCCTCCTGACCAACTTTCCGCTGCTCGGCGGCATGGCGCTCTACGGAATCGGCGCCGCGCTGATGGTGCTGGCGCTGCGGCACGGGGAACTTTCGGTGCTGTATCCGCTGATCTCGCTCAGCTACGTGTGGGTGGCGATTCTCTCGGTGGTGGTCTTCGGCGAGATCATGAACCCGTACAAAATCGCCGGCATCTGCGCCATCATGGCCGGCGTCGGCGTGCTGGGAATGCGGGGCCCACAAATGACCACGCCGGTTTCCTCCATCGCGCTGGTGACGTTCGGATCGTTCATCGGCAGCTTCAGCGCGCTGGGATTCAAGGCCGGCTCCAAACGGCTGGAGAAGAACCTGCGCTCGCTGCTCACGAACTGGCCGCTCGCGGCGGGCATCGCGGGCTACCTGCTGTCCTCGGTATTCTTCATCATCGGATTGAAGAACGGCGAGCTGAGCATCCTGTTCCCGATGGTTTCGACCGGCTACATCTGGACCATGGTGTGGTCCCGGCTATTTTTCCACGAGCCCTTCACGCGCGGTAAGTTTGTGGGCCTGGCGCTGATCCTGGCCGGATGCGTGCTATTGGGCCTGGGCACCCGGCAGCCGGGCTAGATCCTCGAACGGCATGTTGCCGCCGCACAGCACCAGCACCACGTGGCGCTCCTTGGAGAATTGATCCTTCAGGCGATCGGCCGTCACGCGTCCGGTGCCGGCATTGGAGACGACAAGGCCGATGTCGTGATCGTTAGTGACGGAGGCGAGTCGCCCGATGAAATCCTCCCGAGAGACATCAAGCACGACGACTCGATGCTCCCCCCACCGTAACGCTTGAAGAGGCACCCGTGACGAGTAGCCAGGGCCGCCTGCTTGGGGCTTGTTGTGTCAGAAATAATTCGTTCGAATTAATTCTGTGTTCTGAGCATACGATCGACCGATCGGCTCATTTGCTTCAAAATAAATCCAGGCGCCACGCGACTCATCATTTTGAGCTGATTCGCCTGACCTGGACGAATTTCAAATCGATCGGCTTGCATTCCCTCGACGGCGACTCTGACCATGTCTTCGACCTTCATGATAGAAACGCCTTTCATGTCTTCAGAATTAAAGCCACCCAAGAGCTCGGTTTGTGTCGCAGGCGGTGCTAGGTCAAATACCTTCACTTTGGTATTTTTCAGTTGCACACGAAGAGACTCGGTGAACGAGTGCAGACCGGCCTTGGTGGCGCAATAAACCGGTGAAATGGGCAACGGAACAAATGCCAATCCCGATGAAACGTTCATGATCGCCGCCTCTGATTTTGTTTTCAAATGCGGCAAGAATTGTTTCACCATGCGAATCGGCCCGCTCAAATTGATTTCGATCTCTCGAGTGATGTCTTCGAGGCTTCCAGCTTTGTCGTGAATATTGATCTCACGCATGATGCCGGCGTTGTTGATCAAAATGTTGAGCTCAGGAAATTGTTTGGTGACCTCTTCGTAAAGAGTGGCGATCGCTTTCGGATCGGAAACGTCGCTTCGAAAGGTGTGAATTTTTGGAAAAGCCGCTTTCGCACGGTCCATTTTAGCTTGATCGCGGCCCGTGATAAGAATCGTGTTACCAAGCGCAGTGAGTTGTTTGGTGAGTTCGTAACCGATGCCACCGGCACCGCCGGTGATCAAAATCGTATTGCTCCTGAGTTTCATAATTAAGTTGTGTGACCATTTACAAATCGCACTCCACGTCGACGAGACGGCTCAGAACGTTGATGGGCAGTCTTCGAATAAACGCTGAGTAAGCTCATTCAACTTTGTAAACGCGGCCGGTTTGCGCCCCCAAGATAGCGCGTTTGTAGGCTTGTCCAACTTTCCATCCTTCGACCGGAATCATGCCGGTAAAGAACTGGGCAAATTGAGATTCGGATTCTTTTAGCATCGTGGGACTCACCACATTGATACGCAGTCCATTAGGAAGCTCTATTGCGGCAGCCCGAACAAAAGCTTCCAACGCGCCCGAGACGGTTGAAGCCGCGACGCCGGCGAAGATCGGGTCGTCATTGAGAATGCCCGAAACCAAAGTGAAGGACCCTTTTTCTTTGATGAACGGAATCGCCTCCTGAACCAGATTGATCTGACCCATGAGCTTGCTTCCCAACGAAAACTGCCACTTTTCAGCGGTGAATTCCGAAAGCGGAGCAAATGCGACTTGGCCTGCTGCAATGGCCACGGCATCAAACGAGCCGACGGTTTGATAAAGCGTCCTGACACTTTCGCGGTTCTCGATCTCGACTTGAAAATCGCCTGATTTGTGCCCGACCTTGACTATCTCATGGCCAGCACCCGCCAATGCCTTTTGAACCAGTTCGCCGATCTTTCCGCTTGCGCCAATCAAAATAATTTTCATAAATACCGCAGCTCTGCTATTGCCGCTCCGATTCCCCGTGCCGCCCCGGTTACGAGTGCAACCTTTCCCTCAATGCTATTCATTTTCTTCTCCTCAAACTGGTTACGCCACATCTCCACTCACAAAACCGCCCACCCAATCTTTAAGCCGCTTCGTTTCCATCGCCACCAGCTCAGGATCACCAGACCCGTGAGCCAGGACCGATACTCCCTGCAATGAAGAAAGAAGTTGGGTAGCAAGCTTTCGCGAGGTGTCTCCTCGTCCAATCGCCCGAAATTGATCCTCTATCCACCCCAGCAGCTCCGTGAAGAGCGCCGCCGCCTTCTTCGCCAAAGGCCCGCCCTCCTTGTGCAATTCCGAGCACAGAGTCCCGATGGGACATCCTCCACGCGCAAGTAGATCCCGGTTTTCAAACGTATTCTCGATACAGGCCAGAAGGCGTTCTTTCGGGGAGCCCCTCTGGTCCCACTGTTCCTGCAGCGTCCGCAATTCCAATAGACGTTGCTCCACAATGGCCTCGCCGATCTCATCTTTCGTCTTGAAGTAGTAGTAAACGTTCCCCACCGGGACCTTGGCTGCTTCCGCGATATCGGCGAGACTCGTCGTCCTGAAGCCATTCCGGTACGCCAATTTCACGGCGGTCTGAATCAGCCGCGATCGTTTGTCCGTTTTTGTCTTTGGCATTGTCCAATTAGTCAGTTAACTAACTTGACGCTACACCTGTTACCTCGTTTTGTCAATAACTCATGCAGGACAGGCAGAATCACTAGAGGCGGATCGTCGACCAATTGCAGCCTCGAGCCTCAAAGACTGTCGATCAGCGATTCCCGGCCCTTGGCCTGGATGGGATTCGCCAGAAAGCGTCCATGAAGGCCTGGCGCTGATCCTCGCCGGATGCGTGCTATTGGGCCTGGGCACCCGGCAGCCGGGCTAGATCCTCGAACGGCATGTTGCCGCCGCACAACACCAGCACCACGTGGCGCTCCTTGGAGAATTGATCCTTCAGGCGATCGGCCGCCGCCAGCGTGCAGGAGGCGGCGGGCTCGGTCAGCACCTTCAAACGCTCCAGCAGGAAGCGCAGCGCCGCCAGAGCTTCGGCGTCGGACACAACCGTGACGCTTTCGAGCAAGCTCTGCGCCATCGCCAACGTCATTTCGGAAGGCGCCGGCGCGCCCAGCGTGCGCGCGATGGAAGTGATCGCATCGAGCGTAACGATCTTGCCCGCCGCGAGCGACTTCGACATGCAATCCGCGCCCTCCGTCTCCACGCCCCACATGCGCACCGTCGGCTTCAGCGAACGCACCGCGGTGGCGATGCCGCCGATCAAGTCCGCCGCCGCCCACGCTGACGACGATGTCGGTGACCTGCGGCACGTCGTCCAGAATTTCCAGGCCGATGGTGCCCTGCCCCGCGATCACGATGGGGTCGTCGAACGGATGGATGTAGGCCCAGCCCTGGCGCTCATATTCGGCCACTTCGGCGAAGGCCGCGCCGACATTGGCGGCGAAATTGAATCTCCGCGCCGTAGCCGCGCGTGGCGTCGACGTAATTTGCCGGCGTCGTTTCCGGCATCAGGATCACGGATTTCAAGCCCAGGGTCCGGGCGGCGTACGCCACTGCCTGCGCGTGATTCCCTCCGCTCACCGCCACCAGCCCTTGCCCCCGCTCCTCGGCGCTCAGTCCCAGAGCCTTGTTGAAAGCCCCGCGCACTTTGAAGGAGCCGGTTTTCTGAAACAACTCCAGCTTCACGTAGACGTTGGTCTTGAGACGCTCGCTCAAAGCCGCGCTGGCCGTGAGCGGCGTGCGGCGGACGCAAGGCGCGATGCGTTGCCGGGCATTCTGAATGTGCGCAAGCGTCAGAGTTTCGGCCATCGCAAGTTTACAGTGTAACGTGTGCTATTGGTGAAAGCATGAATCCCGCGCCTCCCACCATCATCCAGTATGCCGGTGACGAATTCTTTATCGCCACCACGCCCAGCGGCCACGCCATCGCCGTCGACGTGAAGGGAGGCCGCCGAGTCGGCGCCCGGGCCGCTGGAGTTGTTCATCACCGGTTTGGGAAGCTGCACGGCCGCCGACGTCATTTCCATTCTCCAAAAGAAGCGCGAACAAGTGACCGCGTACCATGTCGAGATTCGGACCGAGCGGCGCGAAGAACACCCGCGCGCTTTTCGAACGCTTCGATCTCAAGCACGTCATCCGCGGCCATAACATATCGGCAGAAGCGGTGGAGCGCGCGATAGCTCTCTCTACGGATAAGTACTGCAGCGCCGTGGCAACCGTGCGCCCAACCGCCGAAGTTGTAACCACTTACGAGATTCAGCCCGAAACTGAGCTCCTGGTATTTCCGCAATAGCACTAAAGTATTCGCCCGATTCCCTCGTAATACTCTAGGAGGCAGAATTGGGTATTATGAGTCCCGCGATTGAACGTGACCTTCTAGGTGAACTCTCCAACGCCGTTGCCGCGTACCTGTCCACCATGACCGTCACCGCGGACTGTCTCGAACAGAGCCTCCCCGGACGTCGGCGGCCCCTACCGCAAGCGCATTCATAGCTTGCTTTCGCGCGTGTCCTTTGACGCGACGCCGCGAGGCGATCGCCGATAGCGCTCAAGCCCTGCAAGACGATCTGAAGGATTACGCTACCGTCGCCAAGCAAGTCCGCATCAAACGCAGCCTGGAGTTGGAGCGCGGAGTTCTGGCCCTGAGCGACATCGTTGAGAATCTGACCCAGCGCCAGGAATTCTATAGCAACCGCCTGCGGAAATTCGCCGAGCAGATGGAGAAAGCCGCGTATCCGTCGGATGCCTAACACTTACTCTGAAGTGATGGCGCTGCAAGCCGCCGCACTGCGCGGCCTGGTTGAGAATATGCACCAGGAAGCGGCATCCATGGCGGCGAAGATGCGCGAGCAGATGACCGAGCTCGACCAGCGTCTGGCGGGCGCGGCCAGCACCGATGCCGTCACCGGCGTGATCAACCGCCAGGAGCTGGAACGCCAGATTGAAGCGCACACCATGCATGGCGCGACGTTTTCGCTGTTGCTCTTCCAACTGGACGGACCCATCAGCGACGAGGTCTTGCGCATGGCCGGCCGCCAAACTCTCGACGCAGTTCCGCCATCGTGACCGGATAGGCCGCTGGGGACACAAGGAATTTGCAGTACTCTTCCTGGGCGCCGACGAATTGGCGAAGTCGCGCGCCGGGCAGGTGGCCTCGCGGATCAGCGGCCGCTATTTGCTCGACAACGGCGAGTCGGTTCTCATCGAAGCGCACGCGCGTCTGCTGCTTCCCGAATCCGTGACGCTCTAAGCCAGGCCCTACCCTTCCTCGATTTGCACTAACGTGACTCGTACTAACGTCGCGGATTTGTACTACCGTGATGTTGTGCACTCCTTCAAAACTGTCCCTGTTCTGGTGACCGGAGCTGGGCGCGGCATCGGCAAACGTCTGGCGATGGGGTTCGCTACCAACGGCGCCCGCGTGGGTTTGCTGGCGCGCAGCAAGCCGGAGCTCGACCTGTGCCAGCTCGAAATCGAACACGCCGGAGGCAACGCGCTGCGCATCCGCGCGGACGTTTCGGACTACGAACAAGTATCGGCGTCGGTCGAGCGTATGCGGGTTCAGTTCGGCAGTCCGGTGCAGGTATTGGTTTGCGCGGCGGCGATCCAGGGCCCGATCGGACCGTTTGTCGATATCAATCCGAAGATGTGGGGCGAGGTGATCGACACCAATCTGCTGGGAGTCATGAACATGTGCCGCGCGGTGCTGCCGGGAATGATCCAGCGGCGCAGCGGCAAAATCATCGTGCTCACCAGCGGCGCAGGCTCGCAGGCCCGGCCCAACCTGGCGCTTTACGCCGCCACCAAGGCCGCGGTCGTCAGTTTCGTCGAGAGCGTCGCCGACGAGGTGCGCGACCACAACGTGCAGATCAACTGCATGGCGCCGGGGATCAGCTACACCCACATGACGGATCAGATTCTCGCGGCCGGGGAGCGCGCCGGTTGGCGTGAGCTGGAAGAAGCCCAGCAGATCCGGCTCACCGGCGGCACCACGGCCGAGAAACAAATCGAACTGGCTCTGTTCCTGGCTTCCGAGCAGTCGAATCACATCAGCGGCCGCCTCATCCATGTGGAGGACGATTGGAAAAAACTGCGCGACGGGTCCTTGAAGCCGGATCAATACATGCTCCGGCGGGTGCAAAAGGTTTAACTAGGTCTACCTGCGCCGCACGCCCCAGGCCCTTCAAACTCTGCGGCCGACTTGTTACAATCAGGAACTATGAAACTCACCTGGTTCCGTGTTTTCGCATTCGCCGCCCTGTCGTTCGCGGCAGGTTCCTGGCTCACCGCCCGCTTCATCGCGCTGCCGAAGGTCGAAGCCCAAAGCAAACAGGTCTACGAACTGCGCGTGTATCACACGCTTCCCGGCCGTCTGCCGGCGCTGCTGTCGCGCTTCCGCGATCACACCGTCACCATCTTCAACCGGCATGACATGAAGAGCGTGGCTTACTGGACGCCCGAGGACGCGCCGCTCAAAGACAATGAATTGATCTACATCCTGGCCCACCCCAGCCGCGAAGCCGCCACCAAGAACTGGGACGCCTTCCGCACCGATCCGGAATGGCAGCAGGTTTCGAAGGCCTCGGAAGCAGGATGGCAAGATCGTCGAAAAGGTGGATTCCACCTACATGGATCCCACCGACTTCTCGAAGCTGAAATAGGCAGCCAACTAGCCGCAAAACGCCGGCTGGACAATGTTTTAGCGCCGTTCCCGCAAGTTGGGAACGGCGCTTTCATTTGACGCCGTCCGTTACACTAGTGTTAGGAATGACCGATTCGACCCAGGCCGTCGATATCCCGGCGGTCCCCGCCAGCCAAGCCCAAGCTGCGGTCAAGGGGAACCTGAGACTGCCGTGGCTGATCCAGTCGGCCCGCTTTACGCGGAGTTGGAGCGCCGCGTGCATGCGCTGCGGCCCAACGAAGACCTGACCGCACTCCGCAAGGCTTTCGACTTCGCTGCCGCCCGCCACCTGGGCCAGAAGCGCGTTTCGGGCGAGGCCTTCATGGTCCATCCGCTGATGGTGACCCTGCCAACTGGCCGACATGCACATGGACCTGGTGTGCCTGGAAACCGGCCTGCTTCACGATGTGGTCGAAGACACCACCGCCACCCTCGCCGAAGTGAAAAAAGAATTCGGCGACGATGTGGCCCGCGTGGTCGACGGCGTCACCAAACTGAGCAAACTGAATCTGGCCTCGCGCGAAGAACGCCAGGCCGAGAGCGTTCGCAAGATGCTGCTCGCCATGGTGAACGACATCCGGGTCATCATGGTGAAGCTGGCCGACCGCCTGCACAACATGCGCACGATCGGGTCGCTCTCGCCCGAACGGCAGGAGCGCATCGCGGCCGAGACCATGGAGATTTACGCGCCCATCGCGCACCGCCTTGGCATGGGCAAAATCCGCGCGGAGCTGGAAGATCTGTCGTTCCGCGTCCTGGAACCGGAAGCGTCGACCGGACTGCTCAAGGAATTCGAAGCCGCGCACGCCGAGAATGAGGGATTCCTCAAAGAGATCAAGCACACGGTGGAGCAACTGCTGGCGCGCGAAAACATTCCGGCCCGCGTCGAAGGCCGCCTGAAGCGCGCCTATTCGGTATTCCAGAAACTGAAGCGCCAGAAGATCGGACTGGACCAGGTTTACGATCTTCTCGCCGTGCGCATCGTCACCGATTCCGTGAAGAACTGTTACGCCGCGCTGGGCGTGATCCACAACGAGTGGCATCCGATTCCGGGGCGCATCAAGGATTTCATCGCCATCCCGCGGCCGAACTTGTATCAGTCGCTGCATACCAGCGTGATGGGTCCCGGCGGGCGTCATTTCGAAGTGCAGATCCGCACCGAGGAAATGCACCGCGTGGCGGAAGAAGGCATCGCCGCGCACTGGAAATACAAAGAGGGGCGGCGCGGCGCTGAAGACGACCAGCGCATCACCTGGCTGCGCCAGTTGGTCGAGTGGCAGCGCGAAATGCACGATCCGGGCGAGTTCATGTCGACCTTGAAGGTTGACCTGTATCCCGAAGAAGTATATACATTTACACCCAAGGGTCGCGTCATCACTCTGCCGCGCGACGCGACGCCGATCGACTTCGCCTACGCCATCCACTCCGATGTCGGCAACACCTGCACCGGCGCGAAAGTGAACGGCCGCATCGTGCAGTTGAAGTACGGGCTGCGCAATGGCGACGTGGTGGAGATCCTCACCCAATCCGGCCACTTGCCGAGCAAGGACTGGCTGGCGCTGGTCAAGACCTCGCGCGCGCGCAACAAGATCAAGCACGTCATCAACACCACCGAGCGCGTGAAGGCCATCGAGATCGGCGAAAAGTATCTGGAACGCGAAGCCCGCCGCTTCGGCGTGGCGTTGAGCCGGATCACGGAAGCGCAGATGAATGCGGTGGCGTCGGATTACGGCGTCAGCAAGATCGAGGATCTGCACGCGGCGCTGGGCTACGGCAAGTATTCCGCGCGCCAGGTGCTGCAGAAGCTGGCGCCGGACCAAGTGACTCCGGAGAGCGCCGCAGGCCGCGCCCGTCCCCGAACCGTCTACCGGAACCGCTCCAGCGCAGCGCCAGCCCGGCTGGCGACCAGGACCTGATCATCAAGGTCAAGGGCATCGACGACCTTCTGGTGTATCGCGCGAAGTGCTGCAATCCGATTCGCGGCGAAGCCATCGTCGGCTACGTGACGCGCGGCAAGGGCGTGGCGGTGCATTCGCTCAATTGCACCAACGTCCAGAACCTGATGTATGAAGTGGAGCGCAAGATCGACGTCGAGTGGGCGCGTGCCGTCAGCGAGACGTTCCAGGTGAAGCTTCTGATCCATACCGAAGACCGGCCCGGCATCCTGAATCAACTGACGCAGGCGCTGTTCGGCGAGCAGATCAATATCCGCAGCCTGGAAGCCCGCGGCGACGACGAACGCGCGACCGACGGCGCGATCATCGATGTCACCGTCGAGGTTCGCGACAAGAAGCAACTGGAGCGCGTGGTTTCCGCCGTGCGCCGCATCTCAGGCGTGCGCGACATCGAGAGAATCAATCAGTGAGTAAATCGTGAGTAACCCCTCCAACGAGCCCGAGCACATCGCGATTTCCAAGTCCAAAGGCATCAAGATCGACTGGAAAGACCAGCATCATAGCGAATATGGCGTAGCCTACCTGCGCGACGAATGCCCTTGCGCCACCTGCACCGGAGCCCACGGCACGCCGCCGCAGAAAACCAACTACGAGGGCGGCGAACTGTTTCCGATGTACAAACCCAAGCTGCGGATGAATGAAGTGGAAGCCGTGGGCAGCTACGCGATTCGCATCGATTGGTCGGACGGCCACAAGACCGGCATCTACTCTTTCGACCATTTCCGCCGGATCTGTCCCTGCGATGAGTGCCGCGCGGCCCGGGGCTGAGCGTTCACCACTCCAGACGGCGCAGTCCGCGGACGCGATCGAAATGACGATCGCGGCTCAACACCGGAAGGTTGTGCTCACGGCAAAGAGCGGCGATCCACAGGTCATTCGACGGAATCGGCGTTCCCGTGCGCTTCAGCTCCACGCGGATTCCGGCATAGTGTTCGGCAGTCTCTCGAGTGATGTCGAGAATGCGGTACGCCGAAAGGCTTTCCCGCAACCATTTCTGATAGTGGGTTCGACGGGCAGACTGCGCGATCCCAAACCCATATTCACCCAAGACAATCACCGGAATGAGGGCTGACGCAGCCCGCTCCAGCGCAGCTATGAATTCCCGGCTGTTCGTCGACGATTGCCGAAAGCGCGTTGGTGTCGATGATCAATCCCAATCCTCTGGATCAATCGTTTCGAATTCCTCATCGATCAACTTCTGGATTCGCACGTTCTCGTCGTGCAGATGACGCAATCCTCCTATTGTCTTCATCCACGGTTTATCGTCGGGCTTTCCCGCAGCCAGTTTCTCCTGCACTGCTTCGGTCACGAATTGGCGCAGAGGGATCCCACGTTCGGCAGCCTTCAGCCTTGGCCTTCCGCAGAATCGGATCGGGGATTTCCAGAGTGGTCTTCATAAGACCATGTTCCCATATTTACGGGAGCGACCGGGAACCGCCGCTCACGCCTGCCAGACGATCTTGCCGCTGACAATCGTCGCCACCGGACCGCCGCGGAAGGACACACCATCGAACGGTGAGTTGCGGCTCTTGGAGAGGGACTTGTTCACGTCGTAGGTCCACTGCCGGTCAGTGGAGAAAATGGTGACGTCGGCGGCAGCGCCCGCAGCCAGAGTGCCGCGCGGGATGCTTAAGATCCGCGCCGGGTTGACCGTGAACATTTCGATCAGGCGCGTGATGTTGATTTTTCCGCTATGAACCAGATGTTCGAGCGCGACGCCCAGTGCGGTTTCCAGGCCGATGATGCCGAACGGGCACTTCTCGAACTCCTGCATCTTCTCGCTGCCCGCGTGCGGCGCATGATCCGTGGCGATGGCGTCGATAGCTCCGTTGACGACGCCTTCGACCACCGCATTCACATCGCTCGCCGACCGCAGCGGCGGTTTCATCTTATAGTTGCTGTCGTACGGGATCATGCCGGCGTCGGTCAGTGTTAGATGATGCGGCGTCGCTTCCGATGTGACCGGCAGCCCTTTGAGCTTCGCGAACGCAACCATTTCCACCGAGTGCCGCGAAGAAATGTGCGCCACGTGATAGCGCGCGCCGGTGACCTCGGCGAGCAGAATGTCGCGCGCCACCATCACGTCTTCCGACGAGCCCGGAATGCCGCGCAGTCCCAGGCGAACGGATTCCGCGCCCTCATGCATATCGCCGCCGGCGCTCAGGTGCAGATCCTCGCAGTGATTGATCACCGGCATCTTGAAGCTGCGCGCGAACTCCATGGCGCGCCGCATCAATTGCGCGTTCATCACCGGACGGCCGTCGTCGGAAATGGCCACGGCCCCGGCCTGCCGCATCGAACCGATCGCCGCCAGTTCCTCGCCCTGGCTGCCGCGCGTGATGGCGCCGATAGGAAACACGTTCACCACCGCGTGCCGCCGTGCCTTTTCGATGATGTAAGTGGTGACGGTTGGGCTGTCGTTCACGGGCGCAGTGTTGGGCATGGGGCAGATGGACGTGAACCCGCCCGCCGCCGCCGCGCGCGCGCCGCTTTCGATGGTTTCCGAGTGTTCAAACCCCGGCTCGCGCAGATGCACGTGCATGTCGATGAAGCCGGGCGCGACGATCAAGCCAGTGGCGTCGAACACTTCCGCGCCCGCGGACGACAAGTTCGGCGCCTACGCCCTTGATCAGTCCGTCCTCGATCCACACATCGGCCACGGCATCATGCCGCGACGCCGGATCGATCACGCGGCCGTTCTTAATGAGCAGCGCCGGCATTGGCATCTCCACCTAGGACTCGTTCGAGCACTGCCATGCGCACCGAAATCCCGTTCTCCACCTGATTCAGAATCGCCGAGCGCTGCGAATCCGCGACCTCGGACGAGATCTCGCGGCCGCGATTGATCGGGCCAGGATGCATCACGATCACATCCGGCTTGGCGAGTTTCAAGTGCTCCAGTCGCAGCCCGTAGAACGGAAAATATTCGCCGGCGGGGAAGGCCGCTTCGTGCTGCCGCTCCAGTTGGACGCGCAGCATCATGATCACGTCGGCGTCGCGAATCGCTTCGTCCATGTCGGTGGTCAGCGTCACGCCGGGCGCGAGCTGCTTCAGCTCCATCGGCAGCAGCGACGCCGGTCCGCACAGCACGATATCGGCGCCGTACTTGGAGAGCAAATACACATTCGAGCGCGCCACGCGGCTGTGCGCGATGTCGCCGATGATCGCCACCCGCAAGCCTTCGAGCGATTTGCCGCGATCGAGAATCGTTCGCGCGTCGAGCAGCGCCTGCGTCGGATGCTCATGCGTGCCGTCACCCGCGTTGATGATCGGAATTCCCAGGTGGCGCTGCAGAAAGTGCGGCGCGCCGGAGGCCGAGTGCCGCATGATGATGGCGTCCGGCCGCATCGCTCCCAGCGTGTTCAGCGTGTCCACCAGCGATTCGCCCTTCGAAACGCTGGACGCCTGCGCCGTGATCGAAACCGCGTCCGCGCCCAAGCCTTTCGCCGCGAGTTCGAAGCTGGTGCGGGTGCGCGTGGAGTTCTCAAAGAACAGATTCACCACCATGCGCCCCTTCAGCAAATCGAATTTGCGGAAGCGCTGCCCGGGACCCACCTGGAAATGCCGCGCCCGGTCCAGGATCGCCTGCACCTCTTCGCGCGTCAACTCCTCGATGCCCAGAAGGCCCTTCATGGCGCCTCTCTAATCGACTCTTTCCACTAACAGCACCTTCTCCATGCCGTCGATTTCCTGAAACTTCACTTCGATAATTTCGTTGGCCGAAGTTTGCACCGTGCGGCCGATGTAGCGAGCTTCGACCGGCAACTCGCGCCAGCCGCGATCGATCAGAACCAGAAGCTGCACGCGCGCCGGACGCCCCTGATCGAACAGCGCGTCGAGCGAGGCGCGGATCGTGCGGCCGGTGTAAAGCACGTCGTCCATCAGGATCACATCCATGCCAGTGACGGAGAACGGAATGTCGGTGGCAGTTCAGAACCGGCTGCTGCGAAACCGTCGACAGATCGTCGCGGTACAGGCTGATGTCGAGAATTCCCACCGGTATAGTGCGATGCTCCAGCGCTTCGATCTTCTGCGCCAGACGCTGGGCCAACGGCACGCCGCGGCGGCGGATGCCGATAAACGCCAGCTTGTTCAGATCTTCGGTGCGCTCCAGAATTTCATGCGCCAGGCGAACCAGCGTGCGGTCGATTTCGGACGCGCTCATCAATTGGGACTTTTCGCGAGTCACAGCCATAGTGGGGGTAAACGCTCCAGGGTAACACACCGCTCGTCAGATTGCGCCGAATGAATGTACGGCGCATCCCCTACAATAATACAAACCGCATGACTCGCATTCGCGCTGCCGTGATGCTGCTTTTGCTCTCCGGGATTCCCGCATGGGCCGCGGAATTGGAGCTGCGTTATGCCGCGATCGAGCGTGTGATTGCCGATCAGCTCTTTTCGCAGGATGGCCGGCTTTACGTTCGCGGCAACAAGGCCACGCGATGCAAGTTCGCCTATCTGGAATCGCCCCATGTGGGAGCCGTCGATGGGCGTCTGCGCGTTTCGGCGCGCTTCAGCGGGCGCACCGCGCTCGATATGATGGGAGCCTGCATGGGCCTCGGCGATTCCTTCGATTTCACGATGATCGCCTCGCCCATCGTGAAGAACGGCGCGCTGGCTTTCAAAGATGTCAGCGTTTCCACGCCGCGCGATTCGTTTTACATCCGCCGCGTCCGCCTGGCGCTGATCGACAGCTTCTCTCGCGATTTCAAAATCGAAGTTCGCGATCGGGCGCGTCTCCTTCTGGAGCAGCCGCTGCCGCCGAGTTCGTCCAAACCGCTCTACCAACAGGAGCTGGCCAGCTTCGATCTGCGCGACGTGCGCGTGCAGCCCGACGCCCTCGTGCTGGTGATGGATTTCCGCTTAGTGGTCAAATAGAAAGAACCCCTTATGCAGCCAGTGAATCTTGGAGTCATCGGACTCGGCAACGTCGGCTCCGGTACGCTCGATATCCTCGCGGAAAACGCCGATCAAATCGCGCTCAAGCTGGGTTTCCCGCTGCGCGTAGCCGCGGTGTGCAGCCGCAGTGTCAGCGGCAAGAAGCTTCCGGCCGCGCTGGGTTCTCCGCTGCGGACCACGAATTGGCGCGAGGTGGTGGAGCATCCCGATATCCAGATCGTCGCCGAGCTCATCGGTGGAACCACGGTCGCGCGCGAAGTGATCGAAGCCGCGGCCGCCGCGGGCAAATCGGTGGTGACGGCCAACAAGGAATTGATGGCGCTGTGCGGCGCCGAGTTGTGGGATCGAGCCATCGCGTCGGGCATCAACCTGGCGATGGAAGCCAGCGTCGCCGGCGGCATTCCGATTCACGCCGTGCTGCGCGAAGGCATTTCGGGCGATCGCGTCACCACGCTCTACGGGATTCTGAACGGGACCTGCAACTACATCCTCACCGAGATCGAGCAGCGCGGCGCGGATTTCGCGCAGGTCCTGGCGGAGGCGCAAGCGGCCGGTTATGCGGAGGCCGATCCTTCCGCCGATGTCGACGGCCTCGACGCGCGCTCCAAGCTGGCGATTCTTTCCGCGCTGGCGTTCGGCGAGCGCATCGTGCCGTCCGATATTTACACCGAGGGAATCCGCCGCATCGAGCCGATCGATTTTGGCTACGCGCACATGCTGCATCACACCATTCGCCTGGTGTGCCTGGCGCGCCAGACGCCCGAAGGGCTGCTGCTGTCGGTGCGTCCATCGCTGATCCCGCAATCGACCATTCTGGCGAGCGTGCGCGGCGCCTACAACGCGGTCTGGGTGCGCGGAAAATACGGCGCGGATACTTTCTACTATGGACGCGGCGCGGGCGCGCATCCGACCGGTGTCGCGGTGGTCAGCGACTTGATGCGCGTGGCGCGCGAGATCCGGTCGGGCAGTCCGGAGCGGGTTTCTCCCTTCGCGCATGCGCGGCTGGGCGAATATTGCCCGATTCCGATCGCGCTGAATCGCTCGGCCTACTATCTGCGATTCCGCGTGAAGGATCGCCCGGGAATCATCGCCGAACTCGCGGCGGCGCTGGCGGCGGAGAAGATCTCGATCGAAGCGGTCCTGCAACTGCCGGATGAAGACGCCGCGAATCTGCCGTTCGTCATCACGGTGGAGCCGGCGCAGCGAGTCCGCCATTCGCGCGGCGCTTGGCGCGCATGGAGAAACTCGACTTCTTGATCGAGCCGCCGCTGGCGATGCCGATGGAAGTGTCGCTCTAAGCGCTAATACTTGAAGAAATCCATAGGTTCGAGCGCCGTGATCTTCCACTGTTTGCCGCGTCGCTCGACGGTGCACTTCACGACCTGCCGCCGCGTCTGCTGCGGGCTGTTGGTGGCGCCTTTTTGCGTGAGGATCAGAAGCCAGTCCAGCTCAACGATCCGTTTTTGGTCGTCGCCTTCATCGCTGATCTCTTCGATGGTCGAGCCGACGTCATAGGCGGCGAGCAAACCTTTGACATTGTCCTGCAACGCCGCGTACCCCGGCATATTGCGGTCGAAACTGTCGAGAAATGACGCAGAATCGTCATTGATCAACGCCTCGGCGGCGGACGTAAAGACGTTCAGCACGTCCGCGGCGGTATCCGCCAGAGCGAGCGTCGAGACGAGCAGTAGAAGAGCGGTGCGCAGCATCATGTCCGGTAACTGGCGTTAATGCGGATATAATCTTCGGTGAAATCGCAGGTCCAGAAGCGCGCGCGCCCTTTGCCGCCGCCGCGAATGGCGAAGCGAATCGAGCAATCCGGCTGGTCGAGCTTGCGCTTCAATTCGACTTCGTCGAAATCGGCGGCGAGGCCGCCGCGGCACACCGCCATGCCCTGCATGTCGATATCCGCCTTGCGAGGATCGAACGCCACTCCCGCATAACCCGCGGCGCAAAGGATGCGGCCCCAGTTGGGATCGGAGCCCGCAATCGCCGTCTTCACCAGCGGCGAATTTGCGATGCGGCGCGCGATCTTCTCGGCAGCCTTCTCGTTCGCCGCGCCTTCCACGTCGATGGTGACCAGCTTCCGCGCGCCCTCGCCATCGCGAGCGATCTGCTGCGCCAGCGATTCCAGCACGCTGGTGAGCGCCGCCTCGAAGGCTTTGGCCGACGGCTTCACGCCTGACGCTCCGTTGGCCAGCACCGCGACGGTGTCGTTGGTCGAGGTGTCGCCATCGACGGAGATGCGGTTGTAACTGCGATCGATCGCACGCTTGAGAGCCGAGCGCAGCACCGCCGGCGAGACCACGGCATCGGTCACGACGAAGCCCAGCGTGGTCGCCATATTGGGCTGGATCATGCCGGAGCCTTTGGTCATGCCCGCAATGTGCGCGATTTTGCGGCCGCTCTTGATCTCCGCGAACGCGGTCTTGGGCACCAGATCGGTGGTCAGGATCGCCGCCGCGACCGCGTCAAAATTTGCCGCGTCGAGCTCCGGCCACCAGTCCCGGAAGCGCCGCCACGATCTTGCCCGCCGTCCATCTCGACGCCGATCACGCCGGTGGACGCCGGCAAGATGTATTCGGGCTTGACTCCCAGCGCCTTTGCGGCCGCGCGGACGGTCGCCAGCGCAACCTGGTCGCCGGTACGCGTAGCGCAGTTGGCATTACCCGCGTTCACCAGGATCGCGCGACGCCTTGCCCCGTGAAGCCCGCAGATTCTTGCGCGCCAGCACCACCGGCGCCGCCACCACGCGATTCTGCGTGAACACGGCTGCCGCCACCGCAGGCGTGTCCGACACGATCAGCGCCAGGTCGTCTTTCTTGATCTTGCGCAGTCCCGCGTAAGCCGCCGCGTAACGAAACCCTAGCGGCAGATTCACAGCAGCACCTCGTCACCGCTCAGTGGAAACCCATTCATAAACGCCGCAGCCGGCATTCGCTTCTTCCCCTCCAACTGAACCTCCCGCAACTCGATCGATTCCCCGCGCCCGCATCCCGCATACAGCTTGTGATTCACAGCGCGCAGCGCTCCCGGCGGCAATTTCTGATCGCCGACCGCCGCGCTCCAGATCTGCAAGCGCTGTCCGCGCAGAAATCCATAGCCGCCGGGCCACGGCTCAAATCCGCGAATCCGATTCAAGATTTCGCGAGCCGAAAGCGTCCAGTCGATCTTGCCATCTTCCTTCTTCAGTATGGGCGCGTAGGTGGCCTGCGAATCGTCCTGCGGCTCGGGCTGGATCGTGGAGAGCTCGGCCAGCGTTCGCACCAGCAAGTCCGCTCCCGCCACCGCCAGGCGCTGGCCCAACTCGACGGCATTTTCCTCGGGACCGATGGCAGTCTCCCACTTGAGCAGCATGTCGCCGGTGTCGAGACCTTCATTGATGCGCATGGTGGTGACGCCGGTCGATGTCTCGCCGCGCGCGATAGCCCACTGAATCGGCGCCGCGCCGCGATACTTCGGCAGCAGCGACGCGTGCACGTTGATGATGCCCTGCGGCGGAATATCCAGAATCGCCTTGGGGATGATCTGCCCGTAGCCGACCACCACCATCGCCTCCGGCGCCATCGCGCGCAGTTGTTCGACGACCTCCGGCCGCCGCACGCGCTCCGGTTGATGCACCGCGAGCCCCAGCCGCAGCGCCGCTTCCTTCACCGGAGACATCGCGTCCTTCTGTCCGCGGCCCTTGGGACGATCCGGTTGCGTGAACACGGCGATCACTTCGTGACCGGCTTCGACGGTGCGCTCCAGGCTGGGGACGGCAAACGCGGGCGTGCCCATAAACACCAGCTTCACAGCGTCTCTATTCCCACTCGCCGGCTTTTTGCAGCTTGCGAACCTTGCGCCGGATCAGGTCGCGTTTCAGCGCGCTGATGTGGCTGATGTACAGTTTCCCGTTAAGATGGTCGGTCTCATGCAGAAAGGCGCGCGCCAGAAGATCGTCGCCCGCCATCTCGAATTCTTTGCCCTTGGCGTCCTGGGCGCGACGGTGACTTTCAGCGGGCGCACCACTTGTTCGCGGAAAGTCGGCAGGCTCAGGCAGCCCTCTTCGCTCTTTTGCGAGCCCTCGGTCTTGACGATCTCCGGATTGATCAGCACGATCTTCTGCGCCGGGTCCTCGCCGGTGGTGATGTCGATCACCGCCAGCCGCTTGCCGACGCCGATCTGCGGCGCGGCCAGGCCGACACCCTTCGCGGCGTACATCGATTCGAACATGTCCTCGACCAGCTGATGCAATTCCGGCGTGTCGAATTCCGTGATGTCCTCGCCGCGCTTTTCGAGCACCGGCTGCCCGTACTTTACGATGGGATAAATCATCGCTTAAAAGTTCTTCACCTGTTCCAAATATCCCTGGTAATTGCGCTTCGTCTCGCCCAGCGAATCGCCGCCGAATTTTTCGATCATCGCGCCCGCCAGCACCAGCGCCACCATGGCCTCGCCGATGACTCCGGCCGCCGGCACCACCGCCACATCGCTGCGCTCATAGGCCGCCAGCGCCGATTCGCGCGTTGCCAAGATCCACGCTTTCGAGCGGACGCCGCAGCGTCGAGATCGGCTTCAGCATGCCGCGCACCAGCACGTCCTGGCCGTTGGTCATGCCGCCTTCGAGGCCGCCGGCGCGATTGGCGCCGCGCGTGAAATGGCGCTGCTCGCGATCGTAGTCGATCGTATCCTGCACCTTGGAACCGAACGCCGCCGCGCCTTCGGCCGCGAAGCCGACCTCCACGCCCTTCACCGCCTGCATCGAAACGATGGCCTGCGCGAGCTTCCCATCCAGGCGCGTGTCCCAGGCGATGTGCGAACCGAGGCCGGGAGGCACGCCGCGCGCGACCACTTCGAAGACGCCGCCAACGGTGTCGCCGGTTTTATAAGCTTGATCGACCACCGCCTTCATGCGCTGCTCGGCTTCGGCGTCGACGCAACCCAACAGAACTTCGTCGCGCTGGCTGAGCGCGACCAGTTCTTCCCAGGTCGCGGGCCGCTCCAGCTTGGCTTCGCCCACCGCGATCACATGGCTCAGCACGCCGATGCCGAATTCCGCCAGATACGCCTTCGCCAGCGCCCCCACCGCGACGCGACCGGCCGTCTCGCGCGCACTGGCGCGCTCCAAAATATACCGCGCGTCGTGAAAATTGTACTTGATCGCCCCCGCCAAATCCGCATGACCGGGACGCGGGCGCGTGACCGGTTTCTTGTGGTCCTCGGAGCCCTCCGATGTCCTCGACCGGCAGCGCTTCGGTCCAGTTCTTCCAGTCCTTGTTCTCGATCAGGATCGCGATCGGCGAGCCAATGGTTTGCGAATGCCGGACGCCGCTGACGATGTGGGCGTGATCGGTTTCGATCTTCATGCGCCCGCCGCGCCCGAAGCCCTGCTGGCGCCGCCACAGTTCCCGGTCGAGCGCCGCCACGGAAATGGGAACCCCCGCGGGCAGACCGGTCAGGGTGGCGACGAGGCACTCCCCGTGAGATTCTCCTGCGGTTTCAAAGCGAAGCATGGAATCTCTTATGGTAGCAACAACCGGCCGAAATCCTAAGCAATTCGCGGCCCGATCCGGGCCCCAGCCCACCCCGCGCCAGCGGCCGTTTGAAATTCCAGCCCGGAAGCCGCCATACTGGTAGTAGACATGTACCTTTCCGAAGAATTCCGCCTCAAGGTTGGCTTGGCCGAGATGCTGAAGGGCGGCGTCATCATGGACGTCACCAACGTCGAACAAGCCCTGATTGCCGAGAAAGCCGGCGCCTGCGCGGTGATGGCGCTGGAGCGCGTGCCCTCCGATATTCGCAAAGAAGGCGGCGTGGCGCGCATGGCGTCCATCAGCATCATCCGCGACATCATG
The DNA here is from genome assembly GCA_963731375.1 of Bryobacterales bacterium. Classification (GTDB taxonomy): domain Bacteria; phylum Acidobacteriota; class Terriglobia; order Bryobacterales; family Bryobacteraceae; genus Palsa-187. The sequence goes on along the minus strand of CAVSUW010000006.1, from coordinate 142,398 downwards.
AAGACGGTGTCGATTCCGGTGATGGCGAAGGCGCGCATCGGCCACTTCACCGAAGCCCGCGTGCTCGAAGCGCTGGGCGTCGATTACATCGACGAAAGCGAAGTGCTGACGCCGGCCGACGAAGAGCATCACATCGACAAGCGCGATTACAAAGTGCCGTTCGTGTGCGGCGCGCGCAATCTGGGCGAGGCGCTGCGGCGGATCGCCGAAGGCGCGGCCATGATTCGCACCAAGGGCGAAGCGGGCTCGGGCAACATCGTCGAGGCCGTGCGCCACATCCGCACCATCGTCAAGGAAATGAAGCAGCTCACCGTGCTGGGCCGCGAAGAGCTGGTGCATGAGTCGAAGAATCTGGGCGCGCCGCTCGAACTGGTCGAGTGGGTGGCGGCCAACGGCAAGCTGCCGGTGCCGAATTTCTCGGCGGGCGGAATCGCCACTCCCGCCGACGCCGCGCTGGTGATGCAACTGGGCGCCGAAGCGGTGTTCGTCGGCAGCGGCATCTTCAAATCCGAAGACCCGGACAAGCGCGCCCGCGCCATCGTCAAGGCGGCGACTTACTACAAGGACCCCGTCAAGCTGCTCGAAGCCAGCGAGGAGTTGGGCGAGGCCATGCGCGGCCTGGACATTTCCAAGCTCCCCGAAAGCGAGCTGCTGCAGACGCGTGGCTGGTAACGCGCCAGAAAACCGCCGGCATTCTGGCCCTGCAGGGCGACTTCGAAGCGCATCGCAAAGCGATCGAGCGGGCCGGCGGCCACGCCATCGAAGTGCGCACCGTTGCCGACCTGGAGCGCTGCGACGGCCTGATCATCCCCGGCGGCGAAAGCACCACCATGCTGAAGCTGCTCGATGAGGAAGGGCTGACCGAACCGCTCAAGCGCTTCAGCGAGCACAAGCCGGTCTACGGCAGTTGCGCCGGAGCGATTCTGCTGGCCCGCGAAGTCACGCATCCCGCGCAGCCGAGCCTCGGCCTGATGGACATCACCGTCGAACGCAACGCCTACGGCCGCCAGATCGACAGCCGCATCGCACAGCATTCCCATGCCGGAGGGCGGCGACCTGGAAGCGGTGTTCATCCGCGCGCCGATCATCCGCCGCCTAGGCCCGGGGAGCACCGTGCTGGCCGCAGTACAACGGCGACCCGGTGTGGGTGGAGCAGGGCCGCAACATGGTGACGACGTTCCATCCGGAATTGACCGGAGACACGCGCGTTCACCGCCGCTTCCTCGAGAAGTTGTAGGAAGCTATAAAAGGAAAAGGCCAGCCTGGAGCCATTTCGGCGCCGGACTGGCCTGCGTTTTACCTCTTCCTGTTACTGTTCGTTCGTGATACCGCCGGCGGTCTTCTTTTCCGCCTTCTCCTGCTTGGCCTTCTTGGTATCGAGCGCCTTCTGGAGCCAGGTATCGGCCTCCTCCACTTGCTTCTTGTAGGCGTCCTTGTCGTCGGCCAAGTCGGCGCGCTCGCGAATCAGCAGGTTCATGTAGGCCATCGCGTCGTCGCTCTCGGGGTCGATGTCCAGGGCCTTCTGCAGATTCTTAACACCGTCGTCGATCACCGGCGAGTACTTCGCGGACAGCTCGGCCTTGGCCTTCTTGTCCTTCAGCGGACCCGGCTCGTCCGGCTTCATGTTGGCATCCACGCGGGCCGTCATCAGGGCCGGATAAAACTTCTTCTGCGCGATCGCGCCCAGACTGTAATAGCCGTCGCGGTTCTTGGGATCCGCGGTGACCAGCTTGGTATACCAGCTGGCGGCTTCGTCCAGCTTCGCCATCTTCTGATCCAGCGGAAGAGGATCGGCTTCGTTAAACGCCAGCGACGCCAGCGACGCCAGCGCCACGGAATTGTTGGCGTCCTGATTCAGAACCTTGCCGAATTCATCCTTGGCCTTGGTCGCGAACTGCACGTTTTCCGGCGATATCGGCGCCGGGAATCCACTGCATCATATATGCGGTGGCCAGATACACGCGGGCGTTGGGATTCTTGGGATCCAGCTCGATGGCTTCCTGGAAGAAGCTCACCGCGTCGGAATACTTCGCGTTCTTGTACGCCGACACGCCTTTATTCAAGTCGTCGCGCGACTTCAGCTGATTGCACCCGGTGCCCAGCAGAGTCAGCGCGCCCACCGCCAGGGCGGCCCCGAGGAGAGTAGCTTTCCGTAACATTGACTTCATTCTCCTTTTCGCTTACTGGCCGGCTTCGGCCTTGGGCGTCATCAAACCGACCTTGTCCATGTTCGCGCCCTTCGCGATGTCGATGGCATGCGCTACGGTCTGGAAATCCAGATCCGGATCGCCCTTCACGAACACCACTCGCTCCGCGCGCGTCTTGAAGACTTCCATCAGCCGGTCTCCCAGTTGGTTCTCCTGGATCGGATCCTGGTTGAGCTTCATCGACTTGTCCTTGTCGATGACGATCACGACGGTGCGATCCTGTCCCGGCGGCGGCGGCGGCGCGTTCGGCGGCGGCGGCTGCGGCGCGAGCGCCTCCAGGCCATGCGGCGTCAGCGGCGTAATCACCATGAAAATGATCAAAAGCACCAACAGCACGTCAATCAGAGGAGTCATGTTGATGTCGGACTTCGGACCGCCACCTGCCCCACCCACTGCCATTGACATAGAAATTCTCCTTAATATTGCGAACAATCTAAAAACTTATTGGGCTGCCGGTGCTGCCGGTTTTTTCTTGTCGGCGCCGGCCAGTTCCGTCAACAAACCCAACTGATCCACGCCCGCCGCTCGAAGGTTGTCGACCACGTCTTCCACCTTCTCGTACTTGGCGCGCATATCCGCCTTGACGTAAACCGTTTTGTCCAGCTTGTTGGTCTGCAAATCGCGAACCTTGCCGGGCAGATCGTCCACCGTGATGCGCTTGTTGCCGGGGCTCAGGAACACTTTCGCCGTTGCGCGTGACGGCGACCAGAATGGCGTCTTCCTTGTCGGCGTCCTTCATGGCGATCGGGTTCTTGGCCTTCACCATGTCACGGGCGCGCCCTTGGTCAACATGGGCGTGATCACCATGAAGATGATCAGCAGAACCAGCATGACGTCCACCATCGGCGTGACGTTGATATCGGATGTGACGTCCGGTGCCTTCTGCAGTTGCATAAAAGTGCTCCTCGCTCGTTACCCGCTATTTACCCGGCTGAATTATTCCTGGCGCGCGCCGCTCGCTCCCAATGAGCCGAGCGGCGCCCGCCAAATTTCAACTCGCGAAACACTACCGACTGACTTACTTCCCGGCGCTGGCTTTTTGGGTGCGCTTGAGGAAGTAATCCACCAGCTCGGAGCTGGAGTTCCCCATCTCGACGTCAAACGCCTCGATGCGGCCCGAGAAGTAGTTGTACATCCAGACCGCGGGAATAGCGACGAACAGACCCACGGCGGTGGTGACCAGGGCTTCAGAAATACCGCCCGCCACCGCGCCCAGACCAGTCGACTTCTCCGACGAAATGCCCTTGAACGCGTTGATGATGCCGACGACCGTTCCGAACAGTCCCACGAAGGGGCCGGTCGAACCGATGGTCGCCAGGCTCGAGATGCCGCGCTTCAGCTCGGCGTGCACGATGGCTTCGGCGCGTTCGAGAGCGCGCTTCGACGCCTCGATCTCTTCACCCGAAATATCCGAGCTCATCTGATGAGCGCGGAATTCCTGCAAACCGGCCACGACTACTTTGGCCAAGTGGCTCTTGGGATAACGATCGGCAATCTTGATGGCTTCATCCAGCTTGCCTTCGCGCAACGCCCCGGCCACTGCCGGTGCAAACTGCCGGGACTGACCGCGCGCGCCGCTATAGGCGATCACACGATCGATCATGACGCCAATCGACCACGCCGACATGATGAACAGGGTAATCACGACGAGCTTGGCGAGCAAGCCCATCTGATTCCACATGGAGCGAGGATCGAAACTCGACGCCGCCGCCTTCTTGAAGCAGCATCAATGCCCAAACTTGCAACTGTAATACCATGATTTTCTCCTGCGAGTTGAAATTGAAAGCGGGCACCCGGAGATGCCCGCTTCGGATTTATTGGCTCAGAGTGAAATTTACGTCAATCTGAGTGATCACTTCCACCGGCTCGCCGTTAAGCAAGGTCGGTTTGTATACCCACTGCTTTACCGCCTCGGTCGCCGACTGAACCAGCATCGGATGACCGCTTACCAACTGAAGATTTTGGATGGTGCCATCCTTGCCGATGATGGCCGTGAAGCGCACCGTCCCTTGAATACGAGCCGACTTGGCCAGCGTCGGATAGGCCGGCGTAATCTTCTTGATCAGATTGGCTGCCTGCACCTGGCCGCCGACCCGGAGCGGCCCGGATTGCGTTGCCACAGCCTTCACCGGAGGCGGAGGAGGAGGCGGCGGCGCTACGCCGATGCCACCCAAACCACCCAGGCCACCCGGAATGCCGCCGGGAATGCCGCCTTGGACCTGCGACTGCGCTGGGCAGGGCGGCGTTCGGATCCTCGACGATGATCGCGACATTTTTCGGAACTTCACGCGGCGCCATCAGCCGGCCGGCATCGAACTGGCGCGGAACCACTTTGATCTTTACCACCGGCGTCGGAGGCGGCGGCGGGGGCGGAGGAGGCGGAGGCGGCGGAGCGGTCAACATGCTGGTCAACTGCGCCTGCGGCAGCACGTCGGTATAAATCAGCGGGATCAGAATCAGGATGCCCGTACGAGCAAGAACTGAAGCCCGAACGACACCACCACGGTCCAGCCTTTATTAGTCTTCCCCTCGCCGTCAACGAAGGTTTGGTCAAACATTGCCATAGAATTCGTTCCTTTCCGCGCCGCTGCTCTATCCGCGCACTGCCTTGCGAGTCCCCGCTGTCCGCTGCGGAACTTCCTTACCGGCCTGGCCGGCGGCACCGGGGCCTTCGATCCTCTCGAATCGAGGAAGTTCTGCCAGAATACCAGGATTGGACTCGCAATGAAAATCGACGAGTACGTTCCCACGATAATTCCCACCACCAAAGCGAATGAGAAGCTGTTCAACACCTGGCCGCCGAACAAGAAACAGCGACATGGCGGTCAAGAAACGTCAGACCGCTGGTCAGGATGGTCCGGCTCAAGGTCTGATTCACGCTCAGGTTGATGATATTGGTCAGCGACTCGCGCCGCATCAGCTTCAGGTTTTCGCGAATGCGGTCGAACACCACGATGGTGTCGTTCATCGAATAACCGACCAGGGTCAGCAGCGCCGCCACCACGGTGAGCGAAATCTGTTTGTTGAAGAGCGAGAACAATCCGATGGTGATGATGGTGTCGTGGAATACCGCGATCACCGCCGCCACGCCGTAAATCCATTCGAAGCGGAAAGCGATATACACCAGCATTCCGCCCAGCGCGTACAGCGTCGCCAAAATCGCCTGCCGCTGCAGATCCTTGCCGATCTTCGGCCCCACCACTTCGGCCGACAGAATCGTGAACGGACCCAGCGCGCACTGCTGCTTGATCGGCCGCCAGAATCTGCGGCGTAACGCCCGGCACGCCCGAAAGCTGGTCGAACGAATTCAGGAGTGCCGCCCTTGGAGGCCCGGAAGGCCTCGATATTCTTGACCACGTCCTGCAATTCCTGCTCGGAAAGCGCCACGCCGGCCTGCAGCAGCGGCTCGCGCAGCTTGTCGGCCAGCTGGCCGGCGGCGGAGTTATTCAAATCCAGCTTGCCGTCCGCGGCGCCGAAGGTGGCCCGCAGGGTATCTTCAATGATCTGGCGGTTGGCGTTCAGCTCTTTTTCGTTGCGGATCTCGGTGCCCACCAGAACTTCCGGCTGCCCGGTGATCTGCTGCACCGAGACTTCGCCCGTGACCTTGCTTTCCAGCGCCGCGCGAATCTTCTGTACCGGCGGCTCCTGATTGAAACGAAGGTAGAGGAGCGCCCCGCCCTTGAAGTCGATGCCGTAGTTCGGCCCGCCATGCATCGCCAGACTGACCAGTCCGGCGGCCGTCAGAACCAGGGAGGCGATGATGAACGGCCACTTCTTGCCCAGGAAGTCGAAATTTGTGTTCTTAAATAATTCCATCGAACCCGTTACCGGCAGAGACTTCTTCGCTCGTCCTCAATAGACACCGTGCGATGCGCAAAAAGTTCCTGCGCCAACCGCAACGGCTTTCCAAGTTACCATAAATACCTAAAACTTCAAAGCGCGCTAGATACTCAGCGCCTCGACATTGCTTCTGCCGTCCCAATTCCCAGTCGAAAATCGTCCGGGAAACGAACACCGCCGTGAAGATGTTGGCGATCAAACCGATCACCAGGGTCACCGCGAATCCCTTCACCGGGCCGGTGCCGAACAAGAACAGAAACGCGCACGAAACCACCGTGGTCACGTGGGTATCGATAATGGTCAGGAAGGCTTTGCTGAACCCCGCGTCCACCGCCGCGATCACCGCCTTGCCGGTGCGCAGCTCTTCGCGAATACGCTCGAAAATCAGCACGTTGGAGTCGACCGCCATACCGATGGTCAGAATCACGCCGGCGATTCCCGGCAGCGTCAGAACCGCGTCGAAATAGCTCAGCGCCGCGATCAGAATCACCGCGTTCAGAATCAGCGCCAGAGTGGCGTTGATGCCGCTCTTCTTGTAATAGACCAGCATCACCAGCACCACGGCGATCACGCCGGCGATGCCCGCATACAGGCCCGCCCGGATCGAATCCGCGCCCAGCGACGGGCCCACCGTGCGCTCTTCCAGATACTCGACGCCCGCCGGCAGCGAACCCGCGCGCAAATTCAGCGCCAGGTCGGCCGCGTCGTCATGCGTGCCGATGCCGGTGATCACGCCGTTATCGCTGATCTTGTCGCTGAATGGTCGGCGCGCTCAAGACGTTCTTGTCGAGCACGATGGCCAGCGGCTTCCCGATATTCGCGCCGGTGAAGCGCTCGAACCGCTTGGCGGCGTCCTGGGTGAGCACGAAACGCGTCTCCCAGCGCCCGTTCTGATCCTGCTGCGGGCTGGCGTCGCGCAGATCGCGCCCGGTCACCACCGGCGTCCGCGACAAAATGTAAACTTCCGCCGGAGCGCCGCCGCGGGCCGGGCTGCCCAGAATCTGGCTATTCAACGGCAACACGCCGCCCTTGCTTGGCCAGCGCCTCTTCGCGCGAAGAATACGGCCCGTCGATCACCTCATACAGTTCCAGAATGGCCGCGGTCTTCAGAATCTGCTTCACGCGCGCCGGATCGTCGACGCCCGGCAGCTGCACCAGCAATTCGGACTCGGTGGTGCTCCCGCCGCGCTGCTGCACGCTCGATTCCGCCAGGCCCAGGGCATTGATCTTCTTCTCGATGGTGTTCATGCTCTGGGTGAGCGTATCCTGGCGCAGCTTGAGCGCTTCGCTGGTCTTCATGGTCAGGCGGTAGTCGGTCTGGTTGACCGGCGTCAGATTCCAGATGCCGCTGTAGTTGTCGTTGACGATGCCGCGGAAGTCGCCGGCCGCTGGTGGCCGGAACGCCCTTGATATCGATCTGAATGGTGTCGGCGGCCTGAATGGTGGGCGGATCGTTGCGGCTCATGTCCGCGTACGCGATTCGCCTTGCCGCCCAGCTGATCCTTCAGGCGCTGGATCACGGTGTCGGCTTCGGCCTTGAAGGCGTCCTGGATCTGGACCTGCAGCACCAGCTGGCTGCCGCCCTTGAGATCCAGCCCCAGGTGGATGTTCTTCTGCCAGTTCGCCACCAACTGGTCTTTGGAGGTCGGCAGGCCGATGATGCCGTAGATACACGCCAGAATGACGACGACGATCACCAGGATCTTGATTTTGAGATTGCTTTGTCATATGAGGTCAGCTCGTGATTTACTTCTTTTCTTCGACTGCGGACTCCTGCTTGACCAGGCTGGCCACGGAGGCGCGCGAAACCTGCAACTTGATGTTATCAGGCTTCACCCGCAGGATCAGCAGTGTCCCCGGTAATGCTGACGATGGTGCCGATGATGCCGCCGGTGGTGAGAACTTCCGCGCCGGTCTGCAGATCCGCCAGCATCTGCGCCTGCTGCTTCTTCTGCTTCTGCATGGGCATGAAGACCAGGAAGTAGAAGATCGCCACGATGGCGATCAGCGGCAGAAAACTGGCCACCGGGTTGGAGGCCGCTTGCAGCAAGATAATGAAGCCGAGAAATCTGCATTTGGAATTTACAACGATCTTGGAACCTAGCCGGGCGACCTCTACTTGGTTCTGGCGCACGGCCTTCAGGTACTCAGGGACCTTCCCGAATAGTATAGCCTGCCTGATCTCCCGCATGATGTCAAGGTAGCGCTGCAAATTGTGCAGAGTGGCCAGGGTGGAAAAAGTCATCTCGCCGGCCAGGAACAAGTGCCGCAGATAGGCGCGCGAAAAGTTCTGGCAAGTGTAACAAGTGCAAGCCTCATCCACGGGCCGCGGGTCATCCTTATATTGGGCCTGTTTGATGACCACGCGACCGAAAGTAGTGAACAAGTACCCGTTACGAGCATTACGCGACGGTAGTACGCAATCCATCATGTCGACGCCGCGCGCCACGTATTCCGGCAATTCTTCCGGCATCCCGACGCCCATCACGTAGCGCGGCCGGTCCGCCGGCAGCAGCGGCGTGGTGAGTTCGGTCATCTCCAGACTGAGCGCGCGCGGCTCGCCGACCGAGAGCCCGCCGATCGCGTAGCCGTCGGCGTTGAGTTCGAGAAGCTGCTCGGCGCAGGCGCGCCGCAGATCCGGATACATCGACCCTTGGACGATGGGGAAGCAAGCGCGGTTCCCGTCATCGCCATGCGCGCGGTAGTGCGCATACGCGGCCCGCGCCCAGCGGACCGTCCGCTGCATCGAAGCGCGCGCGGCCTCGTGGGTGGCCGGATATTCCAGGCACTCGTCGAGCACCATCATGATGTCGCTGCCGAGGGCCAGCTGGACATCGATGGTCGACTCCGGCGTGAACATGTGGCGGTCGCCATTGAGATGCGACTGGAACATCACGCCCTCTTCGGTGATCTTGCGCAGCCCGCTCAAGCTGAAGACCTGGAAGCCGCCGGAATCGGTGAGGATGGCCCGCGGCCAGTTCATGAACTTGTGCAGCCCGCCGAGCTGGCGGATGGTCTCGTGCCCCGGCCGCAGATACAGATGATAGGTGTTGCCGAGAATGATCTTGGCGTCGAGATCGTTGATCAGATCCCGCGGCAGCAGGCCTTTGACGGTGGCCTGCGTCCCCACCGGCATGAAGACCGGAGTCTCGATGTCGCCATGCGCCGTATGCAAAATCCCCGCCCGCGCCCCGGTATGCGGACAGGTGGCCTGGATTTCAAAACTGAACACTGAGATCTATTGTAGGAGTTATCGACTGCGTGTGGGTACTGCTTTTTCTGCTGACCGCTCTTGCGTGGGCTCAGCCCGCCGGCGCGCCCAAGCCGGTGTTCCCTGACGACTCGCAAGACCCGAAGCAAGCAGGCGGAGCCGAATTGTTGGAAGCGGTGTGTCCGGGGCATGTGGTGGTCGGGAAGTATATCGAGTGTAAGAATCGTGCCCGAGGTCAACGGATTCAGGGCGAATCGACTGGAGCCTGCGACGCGGTTTGCGAGGACATTTCCTGTCCTCCGAAAGTGATGATGCTGTGCTCTCGATGGCAGGCTGCGAAGCGCACTGAAGAACTTCGGCGGCACGATCCTTCTCACCAGGCAATCCGGGAAATGGACCATGCTGTGGTACAAGGCGGACGTTCCAACCGATAACTGCCATCGAGCGAAGCTCCAAAGCGGACGTGAGATTCTGATCTGCCTCGGAGAGTATGGCGGCGCAAGGCGATGTTGAACTGACTCTACTTCGAGGACTTGCTTGCGCCCAGAGCGCCCTAATGGCAGACGATGAGCCGCACTTCTTTGAGTCGCTGATAACGCGGCACCTGCGGCTACAACCTGAAAACGAATCGAAGCCGTTTCCCATGACTCGCGATACATTGAGCGAGTCGAGTTTCAGAATGCCGCCGACGGAACGCTTCCGGGGTCGTCTGTGTTCGGCGCCAGGTGAACGAACCATGACATCTGCACAGGTTAAGGCTGTGCCTCGATCGAGCAAGTGATCACTCCACAGACCCTATCGCGTCGATTTCAAATTCGACGGCAAGCGCATGGTGCGTGTGGGCAGCAGTTCCGGCGCGCCGAAATGGCTGCATCTCAGAAGCCGCGCGCGCCATTTGCCGGATCGCGCGCCGTATGGATAACGGAGTAACCGTCACAGTTGCATTCTCGAATTCGTAGACGACGCAATACGGAAATCGTCGGACCAGTGCTCGCCGGTAGTTCTCATACACAGGCGCGCGAAGCTCTGGACGACGCTGAATCGTATCCAGGCAGGCTTCGACTGAGCGGACGAACTCTTCGCCGAGACCAGATCGCTGGCTCTCGTACCAAAGTAGGCGTCAGCTATGTCTTGTTTGACTTCGAGAGTGAGAATGAGCCTAGTGGCCATTCAGGCCGCGCACATGGCGCTTCACGCTTTCCCAGTCCGTGACGGAAGCCGGGTTGCGCTGCAGGTTGGCCTTCCTGCGGGCGAGTTCTTTGATCTGCCAGTCGTGAATCGGCACTTCATCGGGGTTCGCCGCCAGGTCATCCCACAAATCTTCGACCAACTGCAGCTTTTCGGCTGGGCTTAAGTCGAAGACGGAGCGAACTGGTGACTTCATAACTCGACTCCATTGTCGCAGAGCCCTCATTCACTCCATTTCAAGACAAACCCTGCGCCACGGGCTGCTACGATGGAAGGAATCCTCTCGCTATGGCCCTGCGTTTCTACAACACCCTCACCCAAAAAGTGGAGCCCTTCGCCCCGCTGCACGGCAACGTGGTGCGCATGTACACGTGCGGGCCGACGGTCTACAACTACGTCCACATCGGCAACCTGCGGACCTTCACCTTTCAGGACATCCTGCGGCGCTGGCTGCGCGGCGCGCGGCTTCGAGCTCGATCACGTGATGAACATCACCGACATCGAGGACAAGATCATCCGCGCACGCCGCCGCCGCGCACCAGACCATCTACGAGTACACCGCCAAATACACCGCGGCGTTCCTCGAAGACACCGCGACCCTGCGCCTGCAGCGTCCCGAACACATCGTCAAAGCCACCGATCACATTCACGATATGGTGAGCGCCATTCAGAAGCTCGAAGAGGGCGGCTACACCTATATCAGCGACGGTTCGGTTTACTACCGCATCGCCAAGTTTCCCGAGTACGGCAAGCTCTCGCACAACGACTTCAGCGGCATTCGCTCCGGCGCGCGCGTCGACATGGACGAATACGATAAGGCCGACGCGCGCGACTTCGTTCTGTGGAAAGCCAAGAAAGACGAAGAGCCCGCGTGGCAGACTCCGCTCGGCGAGGGCCGGCCCGGCTGGCACATCGAGTGCTCCGTGATGGCGATGAAGTATCTGGGCGAGACGCTCGACATCCACACCGGCGGCGTGGACCTGACGTTTCCGCATCACGAAAACGAAATCGCGCAATCGGAAGCCATCACCGGCAAGCCGTTCGCGCGCTTCTGGCTGCACGCGGAACACCTGAGCATCGACGCGCAGAAGATGTCGAAGTCGCTGGGCAACTTTCATACGCTGCGCGATCTGCTGCAGGAAGGCTACACGCCGGAAGCGATTCGCTATCTGCTGGCGTCGGTGCCGTATCGCAAGAAGCTGAACTTCACCTTCGATGGACTGAAGGCCGCGGCGACTTCGATCGACCGCCTGCGCAATTACAAGCTGCGCCTGGAAACCGCCAAGTTCCCCGACGGCAGCAACGCGACACTTGGACAGCCGGACCGGCGAAGCTCACAACAGCCTTCGACGAAGCGCTGGATGACGATCTCAACACCGCCGAAGCGCTGGCCGCCGTGTTCGAATATATTCGCGATACCAACAGCGCCATGGACGCGGGAGAGTTCCTGGCCGGCAATGCCATCGCGGCGCTGGAATTCCTGCGGCGCTTCGATTCGATCTTCGACGTGCTGAAGCCCGTCCGCCAAAGAAGGCGGCCTGTCGGATCCGAGATCGACGGCCTGATCGCCGAGCGCATCGCCGCCAAGAAAGCCCGCGATTTCGCGCGCGCCGACCAGATCCGCGCCGGCCTGGCGGACCAGGGCGTCATCCTGGAAGACACTAAAGAAGGAGTCCGCTGGAAGCGATCATGAAGTTCGAAAGCAAAACCGTTCACGCGGGCGACCGCAAGAAGGCCGGCAATTTCATTCCGGTCACGACGCCGATTTACACCGCGTCGAGTTACGCCTACGATTCGATGGATCAGCTCGACCGCGTCTTCGGACGCGAAGAGCAAGGTCCGTCCTATGCGCGCTACGACAATCCGACGGTGACCGCGCTGCAGGAATCTGGTGAATGAACTCGAAGGCGGCCACGCCACGCTGGCGTGTTCCTCGGGCATGATGGCGCTGCATCTGGCGGTGCTGGCGGCGCTGGTCGACCGCCCCAAGCGGGTGGTCGCCGGCCACGTGCTCTACGGCGCCACCACGCAACATGCTGATGACGGTCTTCGGCGCGCTGGGCGTCGAGACCACGTTCGCGGATGCCTGCGATCTCGCCGGCGTTCGAAGCCGCGATCAAGGAGACCAAGCCGGGCGCGGTGGTGATCGAGTCCATCACCAATCCGCTGCTGCGCGTGTGCGCGCTCGATAAAATCGCCGCCATGGCACGCGCCGCCGGCGCGCCGCTGATCGTCGACAACACTTTCGCGACGCCCATGCTGATGCGGCCGCTCGAACTCGGCGCCAGCATCGTGATCCACAGCGCGACCAAATATCTGGCGGGACACGGCGACGTGCTCGGCGGCCTGGTGATTTCCGACGCCGAGAATTTTGAAACGCTGAACACGCTGCTGCGCACTCTCGGGCCCAATCTGGGCCCGTTTGAAGCGTATCTGACGATGCGCGGCATCAAGACGCTGGCGCTGCGCATGGAGAAGCAGTGCGCCAATGCCCGCCAGTTGGCGTCGTGGCTCGCGACGCATCCCCGAATCGAGCGGGTGCATTTTCCGGGCGACCCGTCGCATCCCGACGCCGCGAATGTGAAGCGCCTGCTGCCGCCGGATCTCTTCGGCGCGATGGTGACGTTCGAACTGAAGGACGCCGGCAAAGCGGAAGTCTTCGCGTTCATGGAGAAACTGAAGATGATCGTGTGCGCCACGTCGCTCGGCGACGTGCACACCATGATGCTCTACCCGGCCATGTCCTCGCACCGCGATATTTCGCCCAAGCATCGCGAGCGCTGGCGGCATTCGCGACAATCTGGTCCGCATCTCAACCGGCATCGAAGCGATCGAGGACATCATCGCCGACCTGGATCAGGCGCTGAGCCGATAAATGCTGGGCGCGCGAGCCTGCTTTGGAACACACTATCGAAATCGCGGAGTTCCTGCTCTTAATCGCCGCGATCGTGGGCGTGCTCGCCAGACGGCTGCGCATCCCTTATAGCGTCGGCCTGGTTTTGGCCGGCATCGCTCTGGCCTTTGTGCCGTATTCGGCCGACCTGCCGCTCACTCGGGATCTGATCTTTACTACGCTGCTCCCGCCGCTGGTATTTGAAGCCGCGTTCCAGCTTCCCTGGAAACCACTGCGGCGCGACCTTCCGGTGATCCTGCTGCTCGCGACCATAGGCGTCCTGTTGGCCGCGGCGCTCACTGCCGTGGGAATGCATTACGTGGCCGGGTGGCCTTGGTTCGCAGCCGTGGTGTTTGGTGTTCTCATCGCCGCTACTGACCCGGTGTCGGTGATCGCGGCCTTCAAGGAATCTGGAATCCACGGCCGTCTGCGCATTCTGATGGAAGCCGAGAGCCTGTTCAACGACGGAACCGCCGCGGTGGGTTTCGGTATCGCCGTCGCATTCGCCTTGGGCGAGCATTCCTCAGTATTTGGTGTCATCAGAACTCTGATCGTCACCGTTGGAGGCGGCGTGGCGTCAGGCGCGTTGGTCGCAGGCTGCATCTTATTGATGGCCGGACGAACCGAAGATCATCTCATCCAACTCACTTTCACCACGGTCGCCGCATACGGATCGTTCCTGTTGGCGGAATACTTTCATCTCTCCGGCATCCTGGCGACGCTGACCGCCGGGATCATGCTGGCCAACATCGGCCCGCTGGGTACGATCACCAGCAAAGGCCGCGAGTCAGTGGAGGCTTTTTGGGAATACGCCGCCTTCGTCGCGAATTCCTTGATCTTCCTTCTGCTGGGATTGCAGTTGGCGCACCAGAAGTTTTCGGACTCGTGGGTGCCGGCCGTTGCCGCCATCGTCATCGTGATTTTGGGACGCGCCCTGGCGGTGTATCCGATCTGCTGGCTCTTCTCGCGGTCGTCGCTGCGCGTCGAATGGGAGCACCAGAATCTTCTATTTTGGGGCGGGTTGCGCGGCGCACTCGCGCTCGCGCTGGCGCTGGGACTGCCTCTGGAGATGCCGCTGCGCTATGAGATCACTAACGTCAGTTTCGCGGTGGTTGCCGCCTCCATTTTCCTGCAGGGGTTGACCATTCAACCGTTGCTTCGAAAAGTAGTCCCACAGGAGCGCGGATAACCGATCGCGTATGCTATATTGGAGTTTCATGTTCGTCGCTCGCCGCCATCATCACGGACCCCATCATCACCACGGGCATCCCATGCCGCGACGGGCTCATTCGTAATCACAAACCGATTTCAGATCGTTTCGAGAGCCCGCCCGGTTGATCCTGGCGGGCTTTCTTTTTGGGGCTTAAAAATATGCAACTCGATTTCAAAAAACTTGATGGACTTCTTCCGGCGGTGATCCAGGATCACGCAACCGGCCGCGTCCTGATGGTCGGCTTCATGAACGAAGAGGCCTTCCGCAAGACGGTCGAGACCGGCTTCGCGACCTTCTATAGCCGGTCGCGCAATAAGCTGTGGCTGAAGGGCGAAAGCTCCGGCCATCGCCTGGTGGTCAAGGATATTTCGACCGACTGCGACCTCGACACCGTGCTGGTCAAGGTGGAGGCGCTGGGTCCTGGCGTGTGCCATGAGGGCTATCAGAGCTGCTTCTTCCGCCGCCTCGAAAACGGCGAGTGGAAGGTCAGCGAGGAGAAGACCTACGATCCCGACGCGGTCTACAAATCATGAAACTCAAACTTGGAATTCCCAAAGGCAGTCTGGAAAACGCCACGGTCGATCTGTTCCGCCGCGCCGGATTCCAGATCACCACCAGCAGCCGCTCGTATTTTCCGGCGATTGACGATCCCGAAATCGAGTGCATGCTGATCCGCGCGCAGGAGATGGCGCGCTACGTCGAAGACGGCGTGCTGGACGCCGGCCTCACCGGCCGCGACTGGGTGGAGGAGAACGAAGCCAACGTCGAAAACGTCGCCGATCTCATCTACGCCAAGCAGAGCTTCGGCAAAGTGCGCTGGGTGCTGGCGGTGCCCGAGGCGTCGCCCTACAAATCCGTGAAGGATCTGCAAGGCAAGATCATCGCGACGGAACTGGTCGCCGCGACCAAGCGTTATCTGGAACGCAACGGCGTCACCGCGAAAGTCGAATTCAGTTGGGGCGCGACCGAGGTGAAGCCGCCGGAGCTCGCCGACGCCATCGTCGAAGTGACCGAGACCGGCTCTTCGCTGCGCGCCAACAAGCTGCGCATTATCGAGACCGTGCTTGAATCCAACACCCAGTTGATCGCCAACGTTACTTCCTGGAAGGACCCTGAGAAGCGCCAGAAGCTCGAAGACATGCGGATGCTGCTGGAAGGCGCGATCAATGCGCTGGGCAAGGTCGGCTTGATGCTCAACGTGGAGAAGATCAACCTGGATGCGGTGCTGGCGGTGCTGCCCGCGCTCAAGCGCCCGACGATTTCGACGCTGAGCGAAGACGGCTGGCTGGCGGTGAATACGATTCTCGAAGAATCCACCGTGCGCACGATTATTCCGCGGCTCAAGGCGGCGGGCGCGCAGGGCATCGTCGAATATCCGCTGAACAAAATCATAATGTGATGATTCGGATACTCACAGCCAAAGATGCGCAGCACGCTCATCGAGCGTAAGACCGTGCGCCTGGAAGAAGCCGAGCGCATCGTCGCGCCGATTCTCGCTGCCGTGCGCGAGCGTGGCGACGCGGCGCTGCTCGAATACGCGCGCAAGTTCGACGGCTTCGAGGGCTCCAGCGTTCGCATGGAAGTGCGTGGAACCTTGCAGCCGGCTTTCGCGAAAGCCGTCGAGACCGCGGCGAAGAATATCCGCGAGTACGCCGAAGCTGCAACTCCCGCGCGAATGGTTCACCGATTTCCCGGACGGCCGCAGGCTGGGCCAGATCGTGCGTCCGCTCGATGCCATGGGCGCTTATGTTCCGGCGGGCCGCTATCCCCTGCCCTCGACGCTGCTGATGACGGTGATCCCGGCGCAGGTGGCCGGTGTCGCCACCATCTGCGTGGCGTGTCCGAATCCCAGCCCGGAGATTATGGGCATCGCGCAGTGGCTGGGCATCACGCACATGTTCCGCATGGGTGGCGCGCAGGCCATCGCCGCGCTGGCGTATGGAACCGAGACGGTGCCGAAGGTCGATCGCATCGTCGGTCCCGGCAATATATATGTTGCCGCCGCCAAGAAACTGATCGCGGGCGAGACCGGCATCGACTTCGTCGCCGGGCCGACCGAGATCGTCATCATCGCCGCCGACGGCGACCCGCGCTGGATCGCGGCCGATTTGCTGGCGCAGGCCGAGCACGATGTGGACGCGTCGGCCATCTTGCTCACCACGTCTCGCAGTCTTGGCGGAAGCCGTCGCGAAAGAAGTGGACGTGCAACTCGCGACGCTTGCCGACCGCCGCCGTGGCGCGGCCGTCCATCGAAACCAACGGCGCGATCGTGGTGCTCGACAGCTTGGAGCAGGCCGTCGAAATGTCGAACGCGCTTGCGCCGGAACACCTGGCGCTGCACGACGGCAGTCTGCTCGCGAAGATCCGCCACGCGGGAGCGGTGTTCGTGGGCGCGGCGAGTCCGGAATCCGCGGGCGATTATGCTTCCGGTCCCAATCACGTGTTGCCGACTTCCGGCGCGGCGCGCCAGCGTGGCGGGCTCTCCGCCGCCGATTTCGTCAAGGTGATCGCGGTGCAGGAACTCAGCCGCGAAGGACTCGCGAAATTGACACCGGCGATCGCGGCGCTGGCGCGCGCCGAGGGACTGGAAGCGCACGCGCGCTCGGCGGAGGTGCGCGGTGAGTAAAGGACTCACGCCGCGGCCCGCCGTCCAGAAGATGGCGCCGTATCATCCGCCCACCGGCGGACGCCAAGGCAAACTGCGCCTGGATTTCAACGAGAACACCGTCGGCTGTTCGCCGAAGGTGATCGAGTATCTGAAGGAAAACCTGACGGCGGATGCGTTGACGGTGTACCCGGAATATGTCGACGCCATGCGCGAGCTCGCCGCCTACTTCGCGGTCGCGCCCGGCGAGTTGCTGCTCTCGAACGGCACCGACGAAGCCATTCAGGTGCTGATCAACACCTTCGTCGATGACGGCGACGATGTTCTGCTGCTGAAGCCGTCGTACGCGATGTACAAGTTCTACGCGGAACTGGCCGGCGCGAGCGTCCGCGAGATCGACTACGCTCCCGAAGACCTGGCGTTTCCGCTCGAAGAGTTCATCGCGGCGATCCGCCCGGCGACGAAAGCGATTCTGATTGCGAATCCCAACAATCCGACCGGCACCGGCATCAATGTGGACGCGATCCGCCGCATTCTCGACGCCGCGCCGCAAGCCGCGGTCTTGATCGACGAAGCCTACTTCGAATTCTGCGGCGTCACTGCCCTGCCCTTGGTCCGCCAGTATCCGAATCTATTTGTCAGCCGGACGTTTTCGAAAGTCTTCGGGATGGCGGCGATGCGCTGCGGATGCCTGTTTTCATCGGTCGAGAATGTTCGCTGGATGCACAAGGCGCAATCGCCGTACAGCGTGAATATGCTGGCGGCGCTGGCGGCGCGCGCGGCGATTCAGGATCGCGAGTACATCGCGAACTACGTGAAAGAAGTGCTGGCGGCGCGCGAGATGGTGTACGAAGGATTGCGCAAGCTGGGCATTCCGTTCTATCCCAGCCAGGCGAATTTCGTGCTGTTCCGCGCCGGAGACCGCGCCATTCCGATTCGCGATGCGCTGCGCGACCGCGGCGTTCTGGTTCGCGACCGCAGCTACGAAATTCCGGGATGCGTGCGCGTCACCATCGGCAATCGCGCGCAGATCGAGCGCTTCCTCGGCGAATTGGAGGCCCTGTGGACTCGGTAATCGTGTTCGACATGGACGGCGTTCTGGCGGAGGTGACCGAGTCGTATCGCGAATCGATCGTTCAGACGGTCCGGTATTTCACTGGGAAAACGGTGAGCCGCGACGCCATTCAGGATTACAAGAACCAGGGCGGCTGGAACAACGACTGGGCGCTCTCGCAGAAGATCGCGGCGGACTTCGGAACGCAGATCGACTACGACACCGTGATCGAGAAGTTCAACGAATATCTTCCTGGGGGAGAACGGCAACGGCCTGGTAACGCGCGAGAGTTGGTTCCCGCAACCGGGCCTGCTCGAACGCCTGGGCGAGCGCTATGGGCTGTCGCTATTCACCGGCCGTCTGCGCTATGAAGCCGATATCACGCTGCGGCGCTTTGCTCCGTGCGTGAAGTTCGATCCGATGATTTGCGCCGATGATGTGACTGCCGCGAAGCCTGCGCCCGAGGGACTGCTCGACGATTCAGCAGCGGAAGCCGGGACGCGAAACTCTGGTACGTCGGCGACACCGTGGATGACGCGCGCTGTGCCCGCGCGGCCGGGGTGCCGTTCATCGGCATCGCGGCGCACACGCATACCAAGCGCGATGAATTGATCCGGCTGTTTCAACAGGAGAACGCTGTGGCGATTCTCGAAAACATCAATGAGATTGAGGGAGCGCTATGAAAACCCGCAAGGCGTCGGTCGAGCGCATCACGAAGGAAACGCAGATCCGCGGCAGCCTGGCGATCGACGGCCAAGGCACGTATCAGATCTCGACCGGCATCCGCTTCTTCGATCACATGCTGGAGTTGTTCGCGAAGCACGGCGGGTTTGATCTGAAACTGAAGGCCACCGGGGACCTGGATGTCGACCAGCACCACACCGTCGAAGACGTCGGCATCGCGCTGGGGCAATTGTTCGCGAAGGCGCTCGGGGACCGCAAGGGGATCAATCGCGCGGGCTACTTCGTGCTGCCGATGGACGAGACGCTGGCCGTGGTGGCGGTCGATCTCGGCGGGCGTCCGGCGCTGGTGTATCAGGATCGCGTGCGCGTCCGGCTGGTGGGCGATCTGCAGACCGAACTGGTGGAAGACTTCTTCGGCGGATTCGTGAATCACGCGGGCGCGAATCTGCACGCGAAGGTTTTGTATGGGCGGTCGAATCATCACAAGATCGAGGCGATCTTCAAGTGCTTCGCGCGGGCCATGCGCTATGCGTGCTCGACGGATCGGCGTTTGAAGGATCAGTTGCCGTCGACCAAGGGGTTGTTGTGATTTCGATTTTCGACTACGGCGCGGGGAATCTGCGCTCGGTGCAGAATACTCTGGGCGCGATCGGCGCGGAATACGAACTGATCCGCGATGCGGCGGGCATTCGCAAGGCGACCAAGCTCATTCTGCCGGGCGTCGGACACTTTGGGCAGATGATGCGCGCGCTGGATGAGCTCGACGTGCGCGGGGCGTTGATCGAGAGCATTCGCGGCGGCGTTCCGTTCCTGGGAATCTGTCTGGGACTGCAGGCGCTGTTTACGTCGGGCGAAGAGGCTCCGGAAGAGCGCGGCTTGGGAATTTATCCGGGCGAGGTCAAGCGTTTCCAGGGCGACATGCGCATCCCGCACATGGGCTGGAATCAACTGGAGCGCGTGCGCGAATCGAAGCTGCTGCGCGATACCGGCGACAAGCCCTACGTCTATTTCGCGCACAGCTACTATGCGCCGGTGGTCCCGGCGACGGCGGCGACCTGCGAGTATTCGGTCCCGTATACGGCGGTGCTGGAACAGGACAACGTCTGCGGGGTGCAGTTTCATCCGGAGAAGTCGGGCGACCTGGGATTGAAGATCGTGCGCAATTTCGTGGAGAGTTAGGTGCTCGCAAAAAGAATCATTCCGTGTTTGGACGTGACCGGCGGGCGCGTGGTCAAGGGCGTCAACTTCGTCAACTTGCGCGATGCGGGCGATCCGGTGGAGCTGGCCGCGCGCTATAACCAGCAGGGCGCGGACGAACTGGTGTTTCTGGACATCACGGCGTCGAGCGACGACCGCGACACGATGGTCGATGTGGTGGCGCGTACGGCGCGTGAGGTGTTCATTCCGCTGACGGTCGGCGGCGGCATCCGCACGGTGGACGATGCGCGCAAGATTCTGCACGCGGGCGCGGACAAAGTCAGCGTCAATACGGCGGCGGTGCGGCGTCCGGAATTGATCGGCGAATTGTCGCAGGAGTTCGGCGCGCAGGCGGTGGTGCTGGCGATCGATGCTCGCAGGCGTGCGGATGGCGGATGGAATGTTTTCACCAAGGGCGGCCGTCATGACGAAGGGATCGACGCCGTCGAATGGGCCGCGCGCGGCGAGGCGCTGGGCGCGGGCGAAATCCTGCTCACTTCGATGGACACCGATGGCGTGCAGACGGGGTTCGATTGTGCGCTCACTACGGCGGTGCGCAATGCCACGCGCATTCCGGTGATTGCGTCCGGGGGCGCGGGCAAGCCGGAGGATTTCGTTGAGGTGCTCGCAGGCGCGGACGCGGCGCTGGCGGCGTCCATCTTTCACTACGGAACTTACACCGTCGGCGATCTGAAAACATTTCTGGCCGAGCATGGAGTCGAGGTGCGCCGGTGATTCTTCCCTGCATCGATTTGATGGACGGCAAGGTGGTGCAACTGGTCCAGGGTCGCGATAAGGCGCTGGAGGGCGACGCTCCGCTCGAAATGCTGCGGCGGTTCGCGGCGTTTCCGGAGATCCAGGTGATCGATCTCGACGCGGCGATGGGACGCGGCGAGAACTCCGCGCTGGTCGAACTGCTGGCGTCGCGCGCGAAGTGCCGCATCGGCGGCGGCGTGCGCACAGCGGATCGTGCGCGGCGATTGCTGGAGCAAGGGGCGCATCGGATTGTGGTCGGCACGGCGGCGTTTACGCCGGTGATCGAAGAAATCGCGGCGGCGGTGGGGCCGGAGCGGATTCTGATTGCGCTCGATTCGAAGCACGGAAAGATCGTGGTGAAGGGCTGGCAGGAGGCGACCGACTTCACGGCCGAGGAAGTGATCCAGCGGCTGGAGCCTTTCTGCGGCGGCTTTCTGTGCACCTATGTGGACAAAGAAGGCATGATGCAGGGCACCGATCTCGACTGGTTCCGGCGTCTGCGCGCGGCTACGCGGCACGAGATCACGGCGGCCGGGGGCATCACGACCATGGAAGAAATTCGCGAGCTGCAGGCGATGAACGTGCATGCCGCGCTGGGCATGGCGATCTACACGGGGCGGCTGGATCTGCGGGAACTGGCGGCGCTGGGAGTCTGACGCGTGTACTCGATTCGACTCGCCGCGCTGGAGGACGCCGGAATCATCGCCGGGCACCGGCACCGGATGTTCCTGGATATCGGCAAACACGATCCGCGGAAGCTGGAGGCGATGACGAGCGCGTATCGGCCGTGGCTCGAATCGAAGATGGCCGCTGGCGAATATTTGGGCTGGTTCGCGACGTCCGAAGATGGAGCCGTGGCCGCAGGGTTGGGACTGTGGCTGATGGACTGGCCTCCGCATGTGATCGGCTCCGGTTTGCGGCGCGGCAACATCATCAACGTGTACACGGAGGCGGCGCATCGCAGGCGAGGGTTGGCGCGACTGTTGCTGAACGCAGCTCTGGATTGGTGCCGCGCGAATCGCGTAGACGTAATTATCCTGCATGCGAGTAAAGAAGGACGCCACCTGTACGAGTCGGTGGGCTTTGAACCCACCAACGAGATGCGCTTGGTGCTGGATTGACGCTCGCGATGTCTTTTTTCTTCCTTACTTCAATTACTAATGGGCGCGCCCTAAGCCGGCATTAACCCCTGAGACCACATCCCGTGATCCACGACCCGTACGGCCGTTACCGAGGGGGAGGGAGTTGCGGTGACTCCGTGACCTCCCACTGATCTTGCAACGACGGGGGAGCTCGAGACTCCCGCACACTTGCGGCCGGGCTCACCAGTGGGCGGACCCGACTCTCACGTCCATACGCTACGCGGCGGTTTGCGCGGGAGGCGTTAGCCGAACTGCGATGTGAAGCAGACGCGGGAGATTGAGGCGCGGGCGAGTGCGTGACTGCGCTTACATGTGTTCGTCGAGCATGGCCGCGAAACTCGTCCAGGATTTCTTGAGCGCGTGGACTCGATTGCCGCTGGGCCACCATTCGACGCTTCCCCGCCCCATGAAGAGAGTTCCAAGAAGGTCGTCGCCGGTGCGGATTTCGAGAGTCATGGAATTGCTGCTATTGCGCTTGGTCAGCTCGACGGAGTTGGGCAGAGTTGCGGTTACCTGAGTGCGGGTTACGCGACGCTTTCTAGCCATGCGGTGAATCGTATCACGGGCTCTACTTCCGCGGCGCGAACAGGATGGAGACTGGGGTCGGAACCGCCGCGGGATCGCCGACGGGCGCGAGCTTTCCGGTCTTCTCATCGATGCGAAAGACGGCGATGGTTGATGAATCCTGATTCGCGGCGAGCAGGAATTTGCCCGTCGGATCGATGTTGAAATTGCGGGGAGTCTTGCCTCTAGTGGGCTCGTGGCCGGATGCCGTCAGCTTGCCATCCGCTGCGATGGCGAACATCGCGATGCTATCGTGACCGCGGTTCGAGCTGTAGAGAAACTTGCCCGTCGGATGCACTACGATCTCCGCGCCGCTCTTGGGGCCGGTATATGCGGCGGGCAGCGCCGAGAGAGTATCCGTGCTTTCGAGCGTGCCTTTGCCGGCGTCCCAGCGGAACGTGGTCACAGTGTCCTTCAGCTCGCTGAGCACGTAGAGCAGTTTTCCGTCGCGCGAAAATGCGATGTGGCGCGGGCCGGAGCCGGGCGGCAGGATTCCGCCGGGAGGATCGTTCAGAGTCAATTTGCCGGTGCGTTCGTCGAAGCGGTAGACGAATACGCGGTCGCCGCCGAGGTCCGCGACGAGGAGAAAGCGATTGTCGGGCGAGAGAACCACCATGTGGGCGTGCGCCCCTTTCTGCCGCGGCTCGACGCTGGTCAGTGTGTGCTGAAAGAAACTGGAGGCTTCGCCCAGCGCGCCGTTGGCCTGAATCGGAAACGCCGCCATGCTTCCGCTGGTATAGTTCGCGACGAATAACCAGTGCCCGGTGCGATCCACTGCGACGTGGCACGGACCCGCGCCGCGCGAAGATACGATGTTGATCAACTTGAGCTTGGCGCCATCCACGGCAAAGGCGCTGACGGTGCCGGGCGCGTTGGCGGGGCCGGAAGGATGTTCATTCGCCGCGTACAGGTAGCGGCCGGTGGGGTGCATCGTCAGGAATGACGGGCTGTCCGATTCCGCGGCGAGCGTCGGCGCCGACAGCTTGCCGGAGGTTTCGTCGAACTGCAGGCTGTAGATGCCTTTGCTCTGCGCGTTAGTGTAAGTGCCGACGAAACACAGTTACGTCCGCGGCGGACGCTGCAGTAGTGAGAAGCATGATTTGGCCGATGAGAGGAATAAGGCGCATAGAAAATTCCATTGAGTCATGATACTGCAATCCAGCTTTGTTAACTTACTCAATCGAGGCCGTTTGTCATTTTGAAGAAACAACGGCGTGAGCAGATGCATCTAAACTAGTAATAGTAATCCCGCGTACTGGGATCCCACGGCCGGCAACGTCTGCCGCTTCCTTAAAACAATTAGTAGGCGAATTGTCACGTTACATCGCTACTCTATCCATAGAACAAGGAGACGGACAAATGTTACAGGACAAAGAACCAAGTTTGAAGCAGTACTTGCTCATCAGCGATTTCGACCAGACCTTGAGCTTTCACGATTCGGGACTGGTGCTGAGCGAGATGCTGGGCATATCGGGGTTTCTGGAGAAGATCAACGGGCTTGTCGCAAATTCACCTGGTTCAGCAAGGCGGTGAGCTGGCGTACCTGCTGCAGCACGATCCGGAATTCCGGCGCGTGCGCAAGCATCATCTGATCGAGGCCGGCAAGCGGATTCGCCTGAAGCAGAATATTCATCTGCTGTCGCGCATGCTTGCGGATTTGGATGGGCACCATTTTTCCTATTACGTGGTGTCGGCGGCGCCGGAGGAAGTGATCAAGTCGGCGCTGGCGGGGATTGTGCCGGAAGATCATATCTTTGGAACTCGCTTCCGGTATGACGAGGCGACGGGCGAGATCGAATCGATCGTCCGCGTTCCGGCGGGCTACGGGAAAGTGGCGGTGCTCGAAGAGCTGCGCGCGCAGCTTCCCATTGGCCACAATCGAATCGTGTATGTCGGCGACGGAAGCTCCGACGTTCACGTGATGCTGCATGTGAACCGGCTGGACGGGCTGACCATCGCCGTTTCGGAAAACAAATACATCACGCAGATTGCGCGGCGAACTATTCTGAGCGATGACGCCTTGAGCGTGCTGATTCCGATTCTGGAAGAAATTCTGGGATGGAATTCCGCGCGGATCACCGCGCTGTTCGAGTCGCACGGATTGCTGTTGCAGGAGTGGGACAAGGTGCGCACGGATTCTCTGCGAATTTCGAGCGTGAGCTCGCCTGCGGCTGGCACAGAGGCGGGAGTCCAATGAGCGTGAGTTGGATTGGCTGGGTGGCGACGGCGGTATTCGCGAGTTCGTATCTGTTCAAGCATCACGTCGTGCTGCGCAGGGTGCAGGGCGGAGCGGCGATTCTGTGGGTGATCTACGGGCTGATGATTAACGCGATGCCGGTGGTGGTCGCCAATCTGCTGGTGGCCTCGATGGCGCTTTACTCATCCTGTCGACGGGGGCTCGCGGCTACCAAGTAGAATCGACATATACTGCCTGTATGCGGTTTCTGCTCGCGATTCTGCTGCTGGCTCCTGCCGCGCACGCCCAGGCCGTTCCTTACGACGTAGTCATTCGCAACGGCCACATCATCGACGGCACGGGATCGCCGTGGTACTCGGGCGATATCGCGATTCGCGGAGGAAGAATCGCGGCGCTGGGGAAGCTCGACGGGGCTTCGGCGAAGCGCACCATCGACGCGCGCGGAATGGTGGTCGCGCCCGGATTCATCGACATGCTGGGGCAATCGGAACTGACGATTCTGGTGGACCCGCATCTGCCCTCCAAAATCTATCAGGGCATCACCACGGAGATCACCGGCGAAGGCAGCACGATCGCGCCCATCACCGACGACCTGGTGAAGGCGGATCGCGTCACCTATGAGCATTATGGCGTCCAGCCCACCTGGCGAACGCTGCGCGAGTATTTCGCCAGGCTGCGCAAGCAGGGGATGGGCATCAATCTGGCGACGTATGTCGGGGCGACGCAAGTCCGGCGGGTGGTGATCGGCGACGACAACCGCCCGCCGACCGCGGCCGAACTCGAACGCATGAAAGCTCTGGTGCGCGATGCGATGCACGACGGGGCGGTGGGGGTATCGACATCGCTGCAGTACGCGCCGGCGATGTACGCGAAAACGGAAGAGCTGATCGCGCTGGCGGCGGAGGCGGGCAAGCTGGGCGGAATCTATGCGTCCCATATTCGGGACGAGGGCGATGGCGTTCTGCCGGCCCTGGATGAAGCGATTAAGATTGGGCGCGAAGGTCATCTTCCGGTGGAGATCTGGCACCTGAAGGCGGCCGGCAAGGCGAACTGGGGACGAATGCCGGAGATCGTGGCGCGCATCGAGCAGGCGCGGAAATCGGGCGTGGATATTGGCGCCGATACCTACGCCTACACCGCCAGCTTCAACACTTTTTCGGCCATCATTCCGCCGTGGGCGCACGATGGCGGCGACCGCAGCCTGATCGAGCGACTGAAGGACCCGGTGGCGCGCGCGCGGATTCGCAAAGAGATGGAGAGCACGACCGGCGATTGGAATAACGAATGGCAGCAGGTGACGGGGCCGGGATCGATCATCATCGGCGCGGTGCAGAATCCGAAGCTGCTGCCGATCCAGGGCAAGACCATCGCGGAGATCGCGAAGCTGTGGGGCAAGGATCCGATCGATACGGTGTTCGATCTGCTGATTGAGGATTCGGCGTTCACTTCAGTGGCGATGTTCACGATGGCGGAGCCGGATGTCGCGCTGGCGCTGCGGCAGCCGTGGGTTTCGATCTGCAACGATTCGCAGGGGACGGGGCCGGACGGCCTGCTGGGGAAAGAGCATCCGCATCCGCGGGCTTACGGGACTTTTCCGCATGTGCTGCGAAAGTATGTGCGCGAAGACAAGACGCTCACGCTCGAAGATGCCATCCGCAAATTCAGCGCGCTATCGGCACAGAAGATGCGGCTGGCGGACCGCGGTGTTTTGAAGCAAGGAATGTGGGCCGATATCGTGGTCTTCGATCCGGAGACGATTCGCGATGCCGCCACGTTCGACAATCCCAACCAGCTTTCGGACGGAATGCGCTTCGTGCTGGTGAACGGCGTGCCGGTGATCGAAGAGGGCAAGATGACCAACGCGCTGCCGGGCAAAGTGGTGCTGGGGCCTGCGGCTCGACCCGAAGTACGACCTGAGACACGACAGGGTGCACAATAGTACGTGATGCCGCGTAAATTTGCGTACTTGTTCGTCATTGCCTCCGCCCTGCATGCCGATCCGCTGACGTGCAGCGTGGCTCACTACAAAGCGTCGCCGGGGCTGACCGCCGCCGTCGCGAACAACGCCGCGACTATCACCTGGGACGGAGACAATCATCAGGAACTGCGGCTCCGGTTGACGATTAATGGCGGCACGCCCACTATTCAGGAGCTCGCCATAAAACGCCAGGGCGGAGCGTGGACCACTCTGCTGAGTCACGCGGCGCCGGATTTTCGAGTGGTGTCGGGGCTGCGACGGATCACCAATCAGCAGCTCGATCCGCTGGCCGGGCTGGGCGTGAAGATCACGCAGGAAGTCGTCGATCGCGAAAAGTGGGAGGCGTTCTGGGATGCGCCTTTGAACATTCCGGGCGGCGAATCCGCGCACAATAATACGACTCCGCCGCAGCGGGGCGTGCTCAATCAGCCGGGGCTGCCGCGCAAACCAGAGGAGGTCCGGCGGGACGCGGCGGTCTATCATGCGCAAGGCTGCGAGATCACGACCAACGGCGCGCGCATCGAGGTGTCGTTCCCCGGGGTGCAGCTCGGCGTGTTCGCCGGGCGGCTGCAATACACGGTCTACAGAGGGACCAACCTGATTCGTCAGGAAATCATTGCGAAGACCTCCGAACCGTCGGTGGCTTATAAATATGACGCGGGCGTCAAGGGATTGGAAGTGCAGCCGGCGACGAAAATAGCCTGGCGCGATCTCAAGAATTCGCCGCAAGAACTGGGCTTGGGGGACGCGGCCGCCGCTGATGCGGTCACCGTGAAGGCGAACAATCGTGTGCTGGCTGCTGCTGTACCGGGTGGATCGATCGCGGTATTTCCGCCGCCGCACACCTATTTCTGGGCGCGCGAGGTGGATTACAACTTGGGCTACAACTGGTATCGCAAGGACAGTAAGTCGTCCTACTCATTCGGGATCCGGCAAGCCGAGCGCGAGGAAAGTGTGGCGCAGGAAGATCGCGGCGCCGAGGATCGCAGCCAGAACTTCGCGCTGCTGAGCGCGCGACCGGGAACGTGGCAGCGGATGCCGGTGTATTTCTATGCGAGTGCGGAAGCGGCTCCGCGGGCCATCGAGTCGGCGCTCGCCTTCACGCGTGGCGATCACTTTAAGGCGCTGCCGGGATATCAGGTTATGGCGACGCACTTTCACATGGGCCTGGTCAGGCGAGCACGGCAAGCGGGTGGACTGGGCGCGAAAGTTCCTGATCTGGAAGTGATGAAGGCGGCGGGAATCAAGATCGTCGCGCCGATTGACGGAGGCGGCTACGTTCCAGGCTCAGCCGGAGTGGACGATCCGAAGTGGTTCAAGTGGACTCGTGGCTTGGGCGCGCCGCTGGGCGGCGATATTGGTCCGACCGAGGGCGAAGAGGGAGGCGGCGCGGGCAAGGGCAAGGCGAAGCCAGTACCGATCCTTTTCAAGCGATGGCGACTTACTACGAGACCGCACGGCTGCAATCGAATCAAGACTTCGTGGTCATGCCGAACGCGGAAATGCTGCGCGGCGACGTATCGCGGGCGCTGGGTGGACATTCGGATGTGCTGGTATCGCACCCGACCTTCTGGTCTCAAGGGCGCGCGGCGGGACAGCCACTGGTTGAGAACGATGCGAAATACGGCAAGATCTATCATCTGGGCAACACCGCCGACATGATGGAAATGGCGCATCGCGAAAACATGCTGGTCTATATTCCGCATCCGCGCTCCAAGGGGTCGGCGGGTTTTCCGGATGGCATCAAGGACACGGCTCACTTTCTGGACGCGAACTATCGCGGGATTGGATTTCGCTGGGGCATGGGGCTGGATGGATCGGAACAACGGCTGTGCGAATATCGCTGTCTGCCGCTGCTGGATGACATGAACAACTGGGTGGCCGACAAGCCGACACCGCCAAAATATATTCAAGCCATCTCGGAAGTCTATGAGCAGAGTTATGGCGACGACGTTTACGCGAACAATCCCGTCAACTATATAAAGATCGACACGCTGCCGCCGCCGGGTGAATGGGGTCCGATCGTGAATGCGATGGAGCACGGAAACTACTTTGTGACGTCGGGCGAGGTATTGATTCCTTCCTATTCCGTAGAAGGAACCGGCAGCCATCGCACGATTGTGGCGGACGTGCAGTGGACATTTCCGCTGGAGTTCGTGGAAGTGGTCTGGGGCGACGGGCAGCACACCGACCGGCAGATCATCTCCGCCACCGGCCTGCCGGCGTTCGGAAGCCACCGCTTTCAGATTCCGTTTTCGGCGGACGGCAAGAAGTGGGTGCGCTTCGCGGCGTGGGATTCGGCCGGGAACGGCGCGATGGTGCAGCCCGTCAAGCTTGCGGGCGCTGCCGCCCCTGCTAGTGCCGCACGGTAAGCGGGCCTGTCGGTCATTCCGGGCTAGCGGCGCTGGTCCGCCAATTCGGCGTGTACCTTCGCGCCCGCCGCTAGAGAGTCCGGAGTATTGATGATTACTAAATCCCGGCGGGTGATGCCGCTGGTAATCTCGATTTCGGTTCCAAAATCGCGGCCTTGCGTGACAGGAACCATTTCAACTGTATCGCCGCGCACTACGGCGACCTGCAATCCTTCGGATCGGAAGAGCATCGACGTCACAGGCACGATCAGCGGAGGTGTCGCAGCGGGGAGCCGCAAATGAATTTCGGCATAAGCTCCCGGCATCAGTTGACGCGATGAGTTGTCAACGTCCACTTCGGTAAGAAGCGTACGAGTGGCGGGATCGATGGCGCCGGTATTTCGCACAATTCGGCCCATGAAATGCCGGCCGGGCGCCTCGGTAAGCGTGATGTCGGCATTGACTCCCTCCACCGCGGCGCGCGAGTACATCTGCGGGACGCTGACAAAAATGCGCAGCTTGTCCACCGAAGAAACGCGAAAAAGCTCTTGAGCGGCGCCGCCATTGCCGGCATTCACAAGCTGTCCGATATCCGTATTGCGCGCGGTGACGATGCCATCGAACGGCGCAAACACTTTTTCGAACGCCACTAGCTGCTCCAGGCGTTTGACGTTCGCGGTCTGCGATGCGACGGCCGCTTTATCGGCGTCATAGGCGCCCACGGCGTTATCCAGGTCCTGATGGGCGATCGCATCCGTCTTGATCAGCATCTGGTCGCGATTCATGGTAATTTCAGCCAGCTTCATATTGGCCTGAGAGGTTGCGAGATCGGCCCGGGCTTGAGAAAGCTGCTGATCTACCTCAGGCGATTCGATCTCGGCTAACAGATCCCCGGTCTTCACGCGGGTGCCGATGTCGGTGTACCACTTTTTCAAATAGCCGCTGGTCCGCGCATAAACTGGAGCGTCGACAAAGGCCTGAATGTTTCCGGGGAGTGCGATCTCGTCCCTCGGATTCCCGATCTTTGGATGGATCACCGACACGGATGGGATCGCCAGCTCGACGGTCTTTTCGCGAATCACGGCTGCGGCGTTGACTCGCGAATGGATTCCGCGGACCACGACGGTGCCCGCGGCGAGAACCACTACGATTACGATGAGAACTGTTTTGAATGTACGAAGCATTATAAATTGGGGCTCAACTCGAACGGCGGCTATGCATGAGGCTGAAAACGGTGGGTACAAAAAACAGCGTCGCAGCCGTCGCGAAAATCAGGCCGCCGATCACCGCGCGCCCCAGCGGAGCGTTCTGCTCGCCGCCTTCGCCCAAACCGAGCGCCATGGGAATCATTCCGATGATCATCGCCAGGGCGGTCATCAATACCGGGCGAAAGCGAACAAAGCCAGCGTCGAGCGCCGCTTGGGCCGGTGTCTCGCCGGCTTCCAGTCTTTCCCTGGCGAAGCTGACCACTAAGATGCTGTTCGAAGTAGCGACGCCGACGCTCATGATGGACCCCATCAACGCCGGAACGCTGATGGTAGTGTGGGTCGCAAAAAGGAAGAAGACGATTCCCGCCAACGCGGCGGGCAGCGCGGTCACGATGATGAAGGGGTCCAGCCAGGATTGGAAATTGATCACGATCAGCGCGTATACCAGCACGATGGCCAGAGCCAGTCCACCCAGCAATCCGGCGAACGAACTCTGCATGGTGTCATACTGTCCGCGGATTGCGACTGTCATTCCACGCGATAGTTTTTTGCGATTCGCGTCGACGATCCTGGTAACCTCGCGGCCCACGGCGCCCAAGTCGCGGTCCTGCACGGAACCGAAGATATCCACCACCCGCCGGATGTTGTAGTGCGAAACCACGGCCGGTCCGGCGCCCCGGTTCATGAGCGCGACGTCGCCCAGAATTTCGGGCCGGGAGCTTTGGCCTGCCGCCGACGATATCGGAATGTTTCGCAAATCGTTGAGAGAGGCGACTGCGAACTGGGGCGTCTGGGTGGTGATGTTATAGGTAATGCCGTTGCGAGTATCCAGCCAGTATTCGGGCGTCGTCTGGTAGCTGCCGCTTAACGAAATCAGCGCGCTGGTGGCCACATCGAGCTGCGTGAACCCGCTTTCCATGGCCTTGGTACGGTCGACTTCGATATGAATCCTGGGTTGATCGAAAGGCTGATGTATGTGGAGATCGGCGGTGCCGGGGACGGACTTAAGCTGTTCCAGGAGGTTGGTGGCAAATACGCGGGCCGCATCCGAATCCTGGCTCACCACTTGAATGTCGAGGGGCGCCGGCAATCCGAAATTCAGAATCTGAGTGACGATATCGGCTGGAGTGAAATAAAACATCACGCCGGGAAATTCGCGCGGCAAGCGTTCTCGCAGCTCTCTTACATATTCGTCGGTCGGCCGGTGCTTCTCGGTGAGCGTGACCAGGATATCGGTGTCCATGGTTCCGATCGGCGCGGACGTACTGTAGGACATGTTGATGGAGCTGTAGGGAAGCCCAATGTTATTGATCAGGCTGGCGATCTCGTTGGCCGGAACGATATCGCGAATCGCGGCCTCGACTTCGCTGCTGGTGCGGGCAGATTCCTCAATTCGAGTAGCGGTCTTGGTGCGCACGTGCAGGTTGAAACGCCCGGCATCGGTGCTGGGGAAAAAATCCTGGCCCAGCCACGGCACCAGGAAAAAGGTGGCCGCACACGCCGCCAAGAAAAGTGGGATAAACACAGCCCGGCGAGCGATGCAGGCACCCAGCATTCCGCGAAACGAATTACGGATTTGCTCCAGCCGGCGCTCGAAGGCTCGTTGGAACCGGCCGGCGAGATTCCATGCGGCCGGCGCGGGCTCCGCATGAACATGCGGCTTAAACAAGTACATGGCTAGCGTGGGAACCAGAGTTCGCGAAAGCAGATACGAGGCCAGCATCGCGAACACCACCGCCTCCGCCAGCGGGACGAACAGATAGCGGGCCACGCCGGTGAGCAGGAACATCGGCAGAAACACGATGCAGATGCACAGGGTGGATACCAGCGCGGGCACCGCAATCTGCCGCGCGCCTTCGAGAATCGCCGGCACAACTTCGGGGATGGTCACCAGGTTCCGATGGATGTTTTCGATCTCGACGGTGGCATCGTCGACCAGAATTCCGACCGCGAGCGCCAAGCCGCCGAGGGTCATGATGTTGATGGTTTCGCCGAGCGCGCTCATTACGCAAATCGATATCAGGATCGAGAGCGGGATCGAGATCGCGATGATGATCGTGCTGCGCCAACTGCCGAGGAACAGCAAAATCATGGCCGCGGTGAGGCAGGCGGCGATGATCGCCTCGCGGACCACTCCGCTGACGGCGGCACGCACGAAAATGGACTGGTCGGCGATGGGCTCAATCTTCAACTCCCGCGGGAGTCCGGCGGCGAGGGCAGGCAACGCATCACGCACCTGTTTTACAACTTCCAGAGTGGAGGTCTGACCGGTCTTCAGGATGGTCATCAGCACTCCGCGGCCGCCGTCGCGCAGCACTATGTTGGTTTGCGGGGAATAACCGTCGCGCACATTTGCCACATCGTGGATAAAGAGCGTGGTATTGTTGACCGCCTTGATGGGAAGGTCGTTGATTTCCTGCACGCGCCGCGGACTGCTGTTCAGATCGACGTCATATTCGAGCGGCCCGATTTTTGAAGTTCCTGAGGGCAGGATCAGATTTTGCGCACTCACCGCATTCACCACGTCGGCCGGCGACAGTCCCTTGGCTTGCAGCAGATCGGGCCGGATGTCGATCATCACCTGGCGCTGCTTGCCGCCATAGGGATAGGGGATGGCAGCGCCCTGCACGGTAGCGAGTCCAGTCCGAATGTTATTGACTCCGAAGTCGAACAACTGCTGCTCGGAGAGTCCGTGGCCGGAAAGCGCGAGTTGAAGAATGGGCACGCTGGAAGCGTTATACACCAGAATGAACGGAGGAACGGTGCCGGGCGGCAATTGGCGAGCGGCGGACGCTCCCTGCGCGGTGATCTGCGCCACGGCCATCTCGATCTTGACGTTGGGATGGAAGTAGACCTTGATGATGCTTTTGCCGTTATAGGTCTGCGACTCGCTGTGTTCCATGTCGTTGACGGTCGTGGTGAGGTTGCGCTCGAAGACCGTGGTCACGCGCTCCTCCATCTCTTCGGCATTGAGGCCGGCGTAATTCCACAGCACGGCTACCACGGGGATATTCACGTCCGGGAAAATATCGGTAGGAGTCCGCTGAATCACCAGCGGGCTGATCAGCAGGATCAACAGCGTGAGCACTACAAACGTGTAGGGCCGATCGAGCGCGATCCTTACGATCCACATTTTCCTTAATTATAAAAGGCGGGCAGCGGGCTCGACCCTTGCCGTTCGGCCAATTCTATAAATAATCGCAACTAGCCGGAGCGTAATGAGAGGGCTCGGGCTTTACAATGTGAGAATGGCGAGCGGCCAAGTCGAGCATCGCGCCCCTACACTTCGGACACCACGCCCTATGACCTACAGAACATATTCGATGCTGGGTGTTTTTGTGCTTTTGCGCGCGTTTGGAAATTTGTCGCTGGCCTGGGGCACTAAGCACTTCCCGGAGACGCTTGCCGCGAATCCGTTGTCGTATCTGCGGGCGATGGTGAGTCCGCTGGTTACCGTGGGCATCGCAATGCTAATTCTGGCGATGCTGCTGAGGATGGCGATCCTGGGCGTAGCGGATCTGAGCTTCGTCTTGCCGCTCACCGCGGTGGGCTACGTGTTCGCCGCGCTGCTGGGCAAGTTTATTCTTCATGAGGACGTGACGCCCGAACGGTGGGTGGGGACCGCGCTGATCTTCCTAGGAGTGGCGCTGGTGGGTACGACGCCGCAAAATACGACATCGAGTTCTGACAAGGGGCGGCGCGAATCGAAATGACTTGGTTGTTATTGTCGATTGTGATCGCGGCGACCGCGGCCAGCGATCTGCTGCAGAGCTACGAGATGAAACGGCTGGCGCCGCAGCCGGTGGACGGACGCGGACTCGCGAGCCTGCTCAAGACCATCGCGCGCCGCCGCTATCTGATTCTTTCCATCGCGTGCCTGGCGGTCTCGTTCTTCAGCTTTATGGCGCTGGTTCAGACCGCGCCCTTGAGCTTCGCCGTGCCGGCTTCGGCAGGGAGCTTTATCGTCGAAACGATCCTGGCGAAGATGATCCTGAAGGAGCACATCGGCGCGAGGCGAGCGGCCGGGTCACTGGTAGTATTGGCCGGTATCGTGCTGCTGGCGCGTTAGGTTACGCCGCTTCCCGATGCGTTTGCGGCGGGGCGGCAACCGGAACCAATTGGCCCTCGCGAATGTAATAGTCGGCCCCGCGCCAGCGAATGCTGTTTCGCGAAAAGCTGACCAGCCAGATGGCGCACGCCACGGCATCCCACACGGGAATCAGCCAGACATTTTTCAGAGAGCCCGGCTGTTTGAGGCCCCAACCGGCGATGATCGCGGTCATCACTACGCGCAAAAGTAGATACGCGCCGGCAAAGCCCGAGTATCACTGGCACGGTGGGATGAAACGCAATCGCAGCCAGGGTCCAGGCGAGCCCCTGGGTGAAGATCAAACCGAAGTGGCCCGCGGGACGCAGGTTGCGCATCACCACGATCCAGCGCAGGCGCTTGTGCAGCAATTCGCGGAACGATCCATAGTCGGCTACGGTCTGGATCGTGTAAGGAAGCAGTACGACTTCATAGCCCTGCTCGGCAATCAAGCGGCCGACGAGAAGATCATCGGCGGGACGGTTCTCAATCGCGGCATAGCCGCCGAATGCGGCGAGGCGGGTGCGCGTGGTGGCGATGGTGGGACCCAACGCGAACTTGATTCCGTCCAACTGCCAGGCGACCAGGATGCCGGGATAAAAATCCGACATCATGCCGACGTTTTGCAGACGATCGGTAAAGGTTTTATCCTCCACCGAAACATAAAAACAAGTTACGGCCCCTACATTGGGACGAGCCAGGGGCGCGGTGACCTGGCGCAGATAGTCGGGACGGACGCGAACGTCACTGTCGCTGATCACCACGAACTCGTGCTGCGCCTCGTTGACCAAGCGCGCGAGTTTGGCAACCTTGTCATTGGTGGCGACGCGGCCCGACCCATAGAGCACGCGAATCGTCCGCTCCGGAAAATTCCGGCGCAGCCGCTCGACGATGGGCAGCACGGTCTGGTCGTCGGGATCGACGCACAGGAGAATCTCGTATTGCGGATAATCCTGGCGGCAAAAGCTGGCGAAGTTTTCGTAGGCGCCGGGATCCGAGCCCCGCATAGGTTTTAGAATACTGACCGGGGGAGTGAAAGCCGGGGACGCAGCGGGACGTTTGGCGGCGCGAAAGTATCGCCAGGAACTATAGATGACGATCAGGTAGTAGATGAACGGGATCGCGGCCACTCCGAGAAACCAGTACGACGACATGGTGGAGAGTACTTTCATTGGCCAACGGCCTTAACTAGCGTTGGATCGTCCAGAATCTGCGCTTAAACCACGCTTTCACCCGAAGTCACGGCGGCCAGCGAGCGCGCGCCCTGACGCCGCTGGTTGCGCGGATTGCGCCATTCCACCTGCGGCAGGAATAGCGAAGAATCGATGCGGTCACTGTACTTGATGGCGATGTTCATGAGCGAATCGAGCAGCGAATCCGAAAGATTGTGGGGCTCCAGGCCAAGATCGATCAGCTTGGAATGCTTGGCGTTGTAATAGTGCGATTCGGCCTCGACGCGGGGAGGCGGCAGGAAGTCGATTTCGACCGGCATGCCCATCTTGCGCGCCGCGGCTTGCACCATGCGCGCCAGTTCGAGCACCGAGAACTGTTCCGTGAACTGATTGAATACGCGGCACTCGCCGCGAGCCGCCGGATTCATGCAGGCAATCTCGATGCAGCGCACGGTGTCGCGAATGTCCAGAAAACCGCGCGTCTGTCCGCCCTTACCGTAGACCGTGAGCGGGTGTCCGACGGCCGCCTGGGCGCAGAAGCGATTCAGGACCGTGCCGAATACTTCGTCGTAATCGAAACGGTTGATGAGAGCCTCGTCGAGCTCCACTTCGTCGGTCAAGGTTCCGTACACCACGCCCTGATTGAGATCGGTGGCGCGAAGGCCCCAGATCTTGCAGGCGAACGATAATGTTGTGGCTGTCGTGAACCTTGGAGAGGTGATAGAAAGACGGCGGCTGCTTGGGAAACGGCAGCACATCCTTGCGCCCGTTGTGCTCGATTTCGATGTAGCCTTCCTCGATGTCGATATTCGGGGTGCCGTACTCGCCCATGGTTCCGAGTTTGATCAGATGGCAGTCGGGCCGCAGCTCGCGGATCGCGAAGAGCAGATTCAAAGTGCCGACGACGTTGTTGACCTGAGTGGAAACCGCATGCTTGCGGTCGATCATCGAATACGGCGCGGACCTCTGCTCGGCGAAATGGATCACTGCGTCGGGTTGACTGGTTTCGATCGCGGAAGCGAGGAAGTCGTAATCGGTCACGTCGCCGACCAGCAGCTCGATATTCTTGCCGGTGAGATCGCTCCAGGCCTTGAGACGTTCGGCAAGAGGCCGGATTGGTGTCAGGGTCTGAACGCCGAGTTCATGGTCCCACTGCCGCCGCACGAAGTTGTCTACAGTGGATACTTTATGCCCTTTGGCAGACAAGTATAGAGCTGTCGCCCAACCACAGTAGCCATCTCCTCCCAGCACAAGAATGTTCATGAATGTTCTATCCTCCACATGTCCAAGCATTTAGTGTTTGATGCACACGTGACCCCGCGAAAGTGTTCTTTTATAGACGATTCTATGGGGGCTAAGATTACAGGTAAATACCCTCAGGGCTGTAACTTCCTGTTGATAAATTGTTTTTTTCAACCGTCGACGCATACGTGATTCGCGGGATCCAAGAGCGATTCACCCGAGTAGAATACTTAAGTTTGTGGCATCTTCTCGACGTGACTCGACACTGCCTTTTGGCACTCGACGCCTCGGCCGACTCTCGCGACTGTGATCGCGGAGCGCGACGTGTGTCCCTGCTTGGCACGAAATCGCGTGCCCGAATCAATTCGCGATGCTAGCGCGTCAGCTCGGCTGCGCCGCTTGATCGATCGACCAGAGCGTTTGCCGGCGAGGCGCCGTCTTGAGATCTCTGAAAGCGGGCGATGACTCCCGGTTGGTCTTCGAACCCAAATTGCCCACGATGCTGCGCGGATTAAAGTGCCCGCCTTGTATCCAGGCGACCACCAGGCTTCCGCCAAAATAGGGATGCATGAGCGCCAGCGGGGCGAGCGGCAAAATGTATTTCTTCGTCTTGACCAAAGCTTCCAAGACACCGCGCACCGGGCGGCTGCGTTCCACTGTCCCAGGAACCTGGGGAATTTCGAAAGCCGATAGCTGCAGCGCGGGATGCCGCTTGGCATAGCGCACCAGAGACTTGGCCGTCTGTTTCGGAGTCATGATGCCGGCGTCGGCGATTATGCTGCGATGAACCGCCTTCGGGTAGTAGAAATTAATAGCTTCGCGCGCGAAATCGGCACAATTGTGAGACAGGAGACTGAAGGTAACGTTGTTCGCCCGGGAATTCAACAGTTGGATGAACTTGTCGTCCTGATCTTCGGAAGTGCGAATTTCATAGGTATAGATGGTCCGGTCATAGGCGGCGCCGACCAGTTGAATCCAATCTCCCTCGGGCGGCAAGCCATCGCTGGTATCGGGC
Organism: Bryobacterales bacterium; assembly: GCA_963731375.1. GTDB lineage: Bacteria > Acidobacteriota > Terriglobia > Bryobacterales > Bryobacteraceae > Palsa-187. Next base: position 104,594 of record CAVSUW010000006.1, on the reverse strand, counting down.
ACAATCTCTTCGAGGTGCCGCCGCCGATAGTCGTCGCGCAGCGATGCGACATCGCCATCGCCAACTTCCTGCGGAATTTGTTCGGCTCGATCCACGGCGTATAGATACGGGATAACCGGAATCGCGAGCCAGTCATATCCGCCGACGCGATGATAGCGGCTGATGACGGCTCCCAGTTCTCCCTTGTTGCAGCGGCGCAAGGTGACGGGCGAGGCGGCACACACTCGCGAGAGATAGATTGCCGCGTGTCCCGTGGGGGTCATGCCGCCGAATTGACCGAATGGCTCCTCGAGCAGAAGCGCCATGTCGGCGCGCGCGGCCGAGGTCCCCAACAAGAGACCAATGAATACGATTTCTAATCGCCTCCGAAACATTACCGGTGCCTCAACGACTGCTGGCTTTACTTTGCGCGTTCCCACAAACGGAACAGTCGCGCCGTCTCTTTTTCTTATTGAACTACAGCTCCGCCGCTGCTGTCCAGATGGCTCAGCGGTAGCCTCTAAACATACTTAGAGGGGATCAACAGCGCGAAAGGTTACGCTGCAGGTCGAAGCTCATCGCAATTGCCGAGGCTTTTACCCGAATTCAGAGTATTAGGCCAGAACTCGCACTATGCCTTTCGCCAAGGTGCGGCGGCACTACACTACGGTCGTCCGTCATATCTGGCGACATCGTGTAATCATTCGGCCGGCCGATTCGTCATGGCAGATTAATACTGCTTTCCAACTGTTCTCTTGGACCGCGGGATGCTCGGGCTTGCGATGCGTCTGGATGCTACCTTAACCTCGACGAATCCGAGGTTCGTCATCGTGCACTACCATATCTTCAAAAATGGTGGCAGCACGATTGAAGCGATCCTCGAGCGGGAGTTCGGACATAGATTTGCCACGTTGCACGATACCGAGGCGTCCGCGACATTGAACGGCAGGCACGTCGCGTCTTTGCTGCGGCGTCATCCGCAAATTTCAGCGATATCCAGTCATCATCTGCGCTATCCCAAGCCAGCCATCCGGCACACAATCGTTTTCGATTGCTGCTTTCTGCGGCATCCTCTCGAGCGGCTGGATTCGGTTTATCACTACTTGCGAACCATCGCCCCGCCGGATACGTTGAGTTATCACGCGCGGCAGATGAGCGCGCGGGAATTTCTGCGCCGCCTGGCGAATGACTCTCCGCACATGGTCAGCGATGTTCAAGTGACACAACTCGCGAGCTCGGGGGCATTCACCAGGCCGGCGCATCCGGAGGATCTGGAACGCGCGTCCGCCATTTTGAGCGACATGGCGATTCCGGGGCTGGTGGAAATGTTCGACGAGAGTCTGGTCGCAGCCGAATATTTTCTGCGGCCGGCGTTTCCCGGCGTGAAGCTGGAATGCAGCGCGAAGAATGTCAGCCGTCCCGGCGGGCCGGCGAGCTCCGTTAGCGTGCGCGGTCGCCAGGAGCGGTTAGTCGACGCCTGGGGTGGTGATCTGTACGAAGACTTGCTGCGCTTGAACCAGCTCGACCTGGAACTTTTCCGGCGTGCGCAAAAAGAAATCGGGCGGCGCATCGCACTGGTGCCTCAATCCGAGCAAAGGCTGGCGGAATTTCGGGCGCGGTGTTCACAGTTGCAGGCGGGCCCTCGCATGACGCAGAGGCGCCGGTATGGACGCCTCAAGGGATGCGCTCATGACCGCGCGTGCTTGCCCGGCAGGGCTAACCGTGTGGCTGACGGGCTTGAGCTCAGCGGGAAAGACCACCATCAGCCGCGCTGTCCGCGATACTTTGCAGGCTCGGGGACAGCGCGTGGAATGGCTGGATGGCGACGCCATGCGCCTCTGCTTGAGCGCGGGTCTCGGCTTTTCCAAGGACGACCGCGATGAAAACATCCGCCGGATCGGATTCGTGGCGGAGCTATTGACCCGTAATGGAGTGATCGTGCTGGTTTCGGCGATCTCCCCTTACCGGGCGCTGCGCGACGAGATACGGCGGCGAATCGGAAATTTTATGGAGGTTTATGTTCACGCTCCGCTGGAGGTCTGCGAGCAGCGCGATGTTAAGGGCATTTACCTCCGGGCGACGCGCACGGCAGCTGCAACATGTCACCGGACTGGACGATCCGTATGAGCCGCCGCTGGCGCCCGAAATCGTGTGCCCCACCGATTGCGAGACCCCGGAGGATAGCGCAGCGCGAGTTCTCGCGGCGGTCGACGCCTGGCAAAAAGCCGCCTTCCACAGAGCGAGATCGAATGCTGCGCGGACAGCCCGATGCGTTGCCGCCGGCGGCGTCCGCCGTAACATCGTAAGCCTGCGCTTCATCGGTTATAATGTGAACTCCAGTCCAAGCAGACGGAAGGACCCTGTTTTGTCCGCACGACGCGGTATTAGGGCGGACGCTTTCACCACGCCAATCAGCCGCGGCCGGCCTCCTGTTTTCCGGCCGTGAGCGCCGGGTGGCCTCGAGCGGACCGTAAGAGGAGGTCCTGAGATGCGGTTTGATGCTTATCAAACCCAAGGGTTCCGGGATGAGATGTTCGACGATGCCGGAGTGGTGCGTCCGGAGGCGCGCCTGCTGCTGGACACCATCGAATCGCTGGAAGAAGGGCAACTGCTGCAGTGCCAGCAGGCGGCCGAGCGCCTGCTGCTGCAGATGGGCATCACCTTCAACGTCTACGGAGACTCCGCCGGCGCCGAACGCATTTTTCCCTTCGACCTGATCCCGCGCATCGTGCGCGCCGAGGAGTGGGCCTGGATCGAGCGCGGACTCAAACAGCGCATTCACGCGCTCAACGAGTTCATCGACGACATCTATCACGATCAGAAGATCCTGAAGGACAAGATCATTCCGGAAGAGGTCATTTATTCGGCCACCTTCTACCGTCCGCAGTGCGTCGGCATCAATCCGCCGCGGCGGATCTGGTGCCACATCACGGGCACCGATCTGGTGCGCCACGGCGACGGCAAGATCTACGTGCTGGAAGACAATCTGCGCGTGCCTTCGGGCGTTTCCTACGTGCTGGAAAATCGCGATCTGATGAAGCGCACGTTTCCGCAGGTGTTCGAAGGCTTGCGCGTGCGTCCGGTGGACGACTATCCCAGCAACCTGCTGGAGATGCTGGAATCGATCGCGCCGCCGGGAGCGGCCGACAAACCCACCGTGGTGCTGCTGACGCCGGGCATGTACAACTCCGCCTACTTCGAACACAGTTTCCTGGCGCAGCAGATGGGCATTCAACTGGTGGAGGGGCGCGATCTGGTGGTGCAGGACGACATCGTGTGGATGCGCACCACCAAAGGCCTGCGCAAGGTGGACGTGATCTACCGCCGCATCGACGACGATTTCCTGGATCCGCATGGCCTTCCGCGCAGATTCGCTGCTGGGCGTGCCGGGGCTGCTGGACGCTTATCGCGCCGGCAAGGTGGCGCTGGCGAATGCGCCGGGCAACGGCGTGGCCGACGACAAAGTGGTCTACGCCTACGTTCCGGATATGATCCGCTACTACGTGGGCGAAGATCCGATCTTATCCAATGTGCCGACGTTTCTCTGCTGGCGCGATGAGGATCGCCAGCACGTGCTGGAGAATCTGGACAAGCTGGTGGTGAAGGCGGCGAATGAAGCGGGCGGTTACGGGATGCTGGTGGGTCCGCACTCGACCGCCGAAGCAGCGCGAGGAGTTCGCCGCGCGGATCACCGCGAATCCGCGCAACTATATCGCGCAGCCGACGCTGGCGCTGTCGCGCGTGCCGACGCTGATCGACGATCACTTCGAAGGGCGGCATGTCGATTTGCGGCCGTACATTCTCTACGGCAAGGACATCAACGTGCTGCCGGGCGGGCTGACGCGGGTGGCGCTGCGCAAGGGCTCGCTGGTGGTGAATTCGTCGCAGGGCGGCGGCAGCAAGGACACCTGGGTGCTGGCGGCTGCCGCGGGAGAGGGGCTCTGATGCCCGAGAACCCGCCTCTGCTGAGCCGCGTGGCGGATTCCGTCTACTGGATGGCGCGCTACATCGAACGCGCCGAAAATGTCGCGCGCTTTATCGGCGTGAATCTGAATCTGCAACTGGATCTGCCGATGGAGCCGGCCCAGCAGTGGCAGCCGCTGATCGACACCAGCGGCGACACCGCCGAGTTCAAGAAGCGCTTCGGCGAGGCGACCCAGGCCAACGTCATCGAGTTCCTGACCTACGATGCGGCGAATCCCAATTCCATTGCTTCGTGCCTGCGGGCGGCGCGCGAGAATGCGCGCTCGGTGCGCGAAACCATCTCGTCGGAGATGTGGACGCAGGTCAACAGCATGTACCTGCGACATGCAGATGCAGCGGCGCATGCCGGACCCGCGCCAGCTGCCCGAGATCTTCCGCTCGATCCGGCTGGGCTGCCACTTGTTCCAGGGCATCACGGACGCCACCATGTCGCACGGCGAAGCGTGGCACTTCGCGCGGCTGGGGCGGAAGCTGGAGCGCGCCGACAAGACCTCGCGCATTCTGGACGTGAAATACTTCATCCTGCTGCCGTCGGCGCGCGTGGTGGGAACGCCCTACGACGATATCCACTGGTCGGCGGTTCTGAAGTCGGTCAGCGGATTCGGCATGTACCGCAAGAAGCATGGGCGGATCGTGCCCAGCGACATCGTCGATTTTCTGGTGATGGACCGCGAGTTTCCGCGCTCCATTCGCTTCTGCGTGCACTAGCGCCGACGAATCCCTGCATGCGATCACGGGCAGCCCGGTCGGTACTTTCGCGTACCCGTCCGAACAGGTGATGGGCCTGCTGCGGGCGGAACTGGATTTCACGCCGGTGGAGCGCATCCTGCGCCGGCGGGCTGCACGAATATCTGGATTCTTTACAGGAGAAAATGAACACAGTCGACTCGTGCATCCTCAACGATTTTGCGACGCCGCTGCCGCAGAGCCAGGTGGCCGGGGCGCACGCGGACTGATTCCGGCATGCCCATCCGCGTCGCGTTACACCACAAGACTACTTATACCTACGATCGCCTGGTTCAACTTTCTCCGCAGGTGATTCGCCTGCGGCCCGCGCCGCATAGCCGCACGCCGGTTACGGCGTACTCGCTCAAGATCGAACCCAAGCGCCACTTCCTGAACTGGCAGCAGGACCCGCATAGCAATTATCTGGCGCGGGTGGTGTTTCCGGAGCGCGTGCGGAATTTCACGGTGGAAGTGGATCTGGTGGCGGAGATGACGGTCATCAATCCGTTCGACTTTTTCCTGGAGCCTTACGCCGAGAAGTTTCCGTTCCGCTACGAGGCTGGGCTGCAGCACGAGCTGACGCCGTTCCTGGCGGTGGGGCCGGCGGGGCCCGAAGTTGGCGGCGCTTCTCAAGACCATCGACCTGACGCCGCAGGCGACCATCGATTTTCTGGTCGGCATCAATCAGAAGCTGCAGCAGGCGATCAAGTATGTGATCCGCATGGAGCCCGGCGTTCAGTCGAGCGAAGAGACGCTGAAGTTGGCGAGCGGCTCCTGCCGCGATTCCGCGTGGCTGCTGGTGGAGATGCTGCGGCACTTGGGATTGGCGGCGCGCTTCGTTTCCGGATTTCTGATTCAGCTGAAGCCGGATATCAAGTCGCTCGATGGTCCGGTGGGCGCCGACAGCGACTTCACGGACCTGCACGCGTGGACCGAAGTGTATCTGCCGGGCGCGGGCTGGGTGGGCCTGGACCCGACGTCGGGATTGTTCGCGGGCGAAGGACACATTCCGCTGGCGGCGACGCCGGAGCCGTCCTCGGCCGCGCCGGTTTCGGGCAACGTGGACCCGTGCGAAGTCACGTTCGCGCATGAGATGGCGGTGTGGCGCGTGCTCGAAGATCCGCGCGTCACGCTGCCCTATACGGACGAGCAGTGGGAGCGCATTCTGGCGCTGGGCGGTCAGGTGGACCGGGAGATCTGCGACGGGCGATATCCGGCTGACCATGGGCGGCGAGCCGACCTTCGTGTCGATCGACGACATGGAAGGCGAGGAGTGGAACACCGCGGCGCTGGGCCCCGAGAAGCGGCGGCTGGCGGGGCGTTTGCTGGACCGCCTGCGCGAGCGTTTCGCGCCGGGAGGGCTGCTGCATTACGGGCAAGGCAAGTGGTATCCGGGTGAGCCTTTGCCGCGCTGGGCGCTTGGCTTGCTACTGGCGGACCGATGGCGTGCCGCTGTGGCGAGAATCGCGAACTGCTGGCGCGCGATGAAGTCGAGTACAAGTTTGGCGTGACCGAAGCCGAGCGATTCGCGGAAACGCTGGCGCGGCGCCTGGGTCTCGATCCCGGCTACGTCATGCCGGCCTTCGAAGATCCGTTCTACCATCTGCATCAGGAGCGGCAGCTCCCGATGAATGTCGATCCGGCGAAAAATCAACTGGAAGATCCGCTGGAGCGCGAGCGCATCCGCAAGTGTTCGAGCGTGGACTGGATACGCCGGTGGGCATGGTGCTGCCGCTGCAGCGCGGCGTCGGGAAAGTCCGGCCCGGAATGGCAAACCGGATTGTGGATGCTGCGCGGCGAGCAGCTTGTATCTGCTGCCGGGCGATTCGCCGGTGGGCCTGCGGCTGCCGCTGCCGAGTTTGCCGTGGGTGGCGTCCGAAGACGTACCGGAGGTGCATGAGCCGGATCCGATGGTGACTGCGCGCGCCGCTGCCGGTTCCCGCGCGCGGATGTCGCGATCGCCTCGCCGCCAACGGCATCGCGGAAGGCGACCGAGCGCGACCGCAAGCCGAAGGTGGGCGAATCCGCGCCCTGGATCGTGCGCACGGCGCTGTGCGTCGAGCCGCGCGGCGGGCGTCTGCACATTTTCATGCCGCCGGTGGATGCGGCCGAAGATTACGTGGATCTGCTGGCCGCGCTCGAAGACACTGCGGCGCATCTCGAAGATGCCGGTGGTGATTGAAGGCTACACGCCGCCGCACGATGCGCGTATCGAGCACATCAAAGTGACGCCCGATCCGGCGTCATCGAAGTGAATGTTCATCCGGCCAAGAATTGGCGGGAGCTGGTGGACAACACCACCGCGGTTTATGAGGAAGCGCACCGGCTGCGGCTGGGCACCGAGAAATTCATGCTGGACGGACGGCACACCGGCACCGGCGGCGGCAATCATTTCGTGCTGGGCGGGGCGACGCCGGCGGACAGTCCGTTCCTGCGGCGTCCCGATCTGTTGCGCAGCATGATCGGATACTGGCTGAATCATCCGGCGCTGTCGTATCTGTTTTCGACCATGTTCATCGGCCCCACCAGCCAGGCGCCGCGCGTCGATGAAACGCGGGCCGATAGTTTGTACGAATTGAAGATCGCCTTCGGGCTGATTCCGAATCCCGGCGAAGGCGAGTGCCCGCCGTGGCTGGTGGATCGCATCTTCCGCCACCTGCTGGTGGATCTGACCGGCAACACGCATCGCGCGAATTCTGCATCGACAAACTGTATTCGCCGGATTCGGCCACGGGCCGGCTGGGGCTGCTCGAATTGCGCGGGTTTGAAATGCCGCCGCACTGCGCGCATGAGCCTGACGCAGCAACTGCTGGTGCGCGCGCTGATCGCCTGGTTCTGGAAGGAGCCTTACACGCAGCAGCCCATCGCGTGGGGGACGCAACTGCATGACCGCTTCATGCTGCCGCACTTCATCGGCCGCGATTTCGGGGACGTGCTCGACGATTTGAAGCGCGCGGGTTATCCGTTCGAAGCCGAATGGTTCGCGCCGCATTTCGAATTTCGCTATCCGGTGCTGGGGCGCGCGCATCATGCCGGCATCGCATCTCGAAATTCGCCAGGCCACCGAACCCTGGTACGTGCTGGGCGAGGAAGGCGCGCCCGGCGGCACGGCGCGCTACGTGGATTCTTCGGTCGAGCGGGTTGCAGGTGAAGGTGAAGGGCTTGACGAATTCGCGTTATGTCGTGACCTGCAACGGGCGCAGGCTTCCGCTCCACTTCACGGGCCGGCAGGCGGAGTACGTCGCGGGCGTCAAGTACCGCGCGTGGCAGCCGCCGTCGTGCCTGCATCCGACGATTCCGGTGCATGCGCCGTTGATCTTCGACATCGTGGATACCTGGGCGGGACGCTCGATGGGCGGTTGCTCGTATCATGTTTCGCATCCGGGCGGCCGCACGTTTCGAGACGTTCCCGGTGAACGCCAATGAAGCCGAGGCGCGGCGCGCTGCGCGATTCTTCGAGTTCGGCCATACGCCGGGGCCGATGCCGGTGCCCGCCGTCGAAGAAGATGCGGATTTCCCGCTCACGCTGGATCTGCGGCGTCCCGCGCCCGAGGCCAAGCCGGGATATTTCGCGGCGGGAGGATTTTAGAGAATCTAGTGTGGCACACTAGATGAAACGTCTAGCGGTGGAAATGTTGCAATGAATCGCTCGAAGACCGAGGCTCAGGCAAAGCTCGATCCGGCGTGGCCCTACGCGGCGAGCGAGGGCTTTTACGACGAAGTCCTGGGCGCCGACGGAGAGGTTCGTCCGCACTGGCGGAAGCTGACCGAATCGCTGGCCGCCATGGGACATGCCGGGTCTGGCGCGGCGCTGGCACGACGGCCGCCGCCTGATTCACGACAACGGCATCACCTACAACATCTATAGCGATCCGCAGAACAACGCGCGGCCCTGGCAGCTGGATCCCATTCCGCTGGTGATGGATCCGGAAGAGTGGAAATCCATCGAGGCCGGGATCACCCAGCGGGCGATGCTGTTCAACACCATCCTGGCGGATCTCTACGGGCCGCAGCGGCTGCTGCGCGAGGATCTGCTGCCGCGCGAGCTGGTGTTCCCGAATCCGGCTTTCCTGCGTTCGTGCTGGGGCATCGTGCCGCAGGGCGGCGTCTTCCTGCACATGTATTCGGCGGATCTGGCGCGCTCGCCCGACGGGCAGTGGTGGGTGCTCGCGGATCGCACGCAAGCGCCTTCGGGAGCGGGCTACGCGCTCGAAAACCGGCTGGTGACCACGCGCGTGATGCCGGATGTTTTCCGCGCCTCGCACGTGCGCCGCCTGGCCAATTACTTTCAGGCGTACCGCAACGCGCTGCAGCGCATGGTGCCGGTGAAGCGGGAGAATCCGCGCATCGTGGTGCTCACGCCGGGTCCTTACAACGAGACTTATTTCGAACACGCGTTCCTGGCGCGCTATCTGGGCTACACGCTTGGTCGAAGGCGCGCGATCTCACGGTGCGCGAGAACCACGTGTTTCTGAAGACGCTGGGCGGGCTGCTGCCGGTGGACGTGATCGTGCGGCGGCAGGACGATCATTTCTGCGATCCGCTGGAGCTGCGCGCGGATTCCATGCTGGGCGTTCCGGGCCTGGTGCAGGCGGTGCGCTCGGGAACGGTGTCGGTGGCGAACGCGCTGGGGTCGGGACTGGCGGAGTCTCCGGCCTACGCGGCGTTTCTGCCGGGCCTGTGCAAGCAGCTGCTGGGCGAAGATTTGAAAATGCCGACGGTGGCCACCTGGTGGTGCGGCCAGGAGAAGCCGCTGAGCTTACGCGGTGGATCATCTCGAAGAACTGGTGATCAAGCCGTACCTTCCCCGGCACGGGCGAGGATCCGATCTTCGGCGAGGAACTGAGCGCGGCGGAGCGCGAGCGGCTGATCGCGAAGATGCGCGCGCGGCCCGGACGTTACGTGGCGCAGGAGCAGGTGGAGCTCTCGACGGTTCCGGTGTGGGAAGAGCGGAGCGCTGCAGCCGCGGCACCTGGTCATGCGCGTTTTCGCGGTCAGCACCGGCTCCAGCTATCTGGTGATGCCGGGAGGGCTGAGCCGGATCTCGGCATCGCTCAGCAACATGGTGGTCTCGATGCAGCGCGGCGGCGGCAGCAAGGACACCTGGGTGCTGGGCGACGGTCCGGCGCCGGAGTTCAGTTTGCTGCGCCCGCCCGCGCATCCGCTGGAAGTCAGCCGCGCCACCTTCGATCTGCCGAGCCGCGTGGCCGACAACCTGTTCTGGCTGGGGCGGTACACGGAACGCGTGGAAGCGGTGGTGCGCACTCACCCGCGCCATGCTGGGCCGCGTGTTCCAGGAAGGCGACAGCGCGCGCGCCGCGGGCTTGAACCTGGGCTTGCATGTTTTGCAGGCGACGGGATTCCTGCCGGAGCGGAGCGGCAGAGAACACGCCCGAACGCGATCTGATGGCGATGATGTACGATCCCGGCCGGCCTGGCGTCGAACATTCACCAGGTCCGTCGAGTGGCGGGGCTGTTGCGCGATCGTATTTCGGTGGATGCGTGGCTGATTTTGAATCAGCTCGATCAGCAATTTTCGACGCGCGCTTCGGCCGAGATGATGCAGGTGGGCGCGGCGCAGGACCGCTTGAATCACGCCATCATCACGCTTTCGGCTTTCGCCGGACTGGTGATGGAGGGCATGACGCGCGGCGACGGCTGGCGTTTTCTCGACATCGGACGCCGCCTGGAGCGGGCGCTGCAGATGGCGGAACTGCTGCGCAACAGCTTGGCCGGTGAGACGCCGCCGGACATCGGGGTTCTCGAAGCGGTGCTCGAAATCGCGGATAGCTCCATCACCTATCGTTCGCGCTATCTGACTTCGCTGCAGACCGATCTGGTGCTGGATCTGCTGCTGGCGGACGAGGCCAATCCGCGGTCCATCGCGTTTCAACTGGCGCGGCTGCAGGAAGACATCGATCAGCTTCCCGCCAGCCACACTTCGATCCGCCGCCCGGCCGAGGCGCGCATGGCGCTGGCGCTGCTCACGGGCGTGCAACTCGCCGATGTCCGGGAACTGGTGCGGGACGGCGCCGCCGGCTCTCCGCTGCCCTGGAACCGCTGTTCACGCGGCTGATCAAAGACCTGGTCCAGCTTTCCGAAACGCTGACCCGGGCCTACTTCAGCCATTCGCCGCAATCGCGGCAGTTGTCGGCATCCTGAAAACCATGAAGCTCCAGGCCACTCACACCACGCGCTACCTATATAGCGATGTCGTCTCCACGTGCCACTCCGAAGCGCATCTGACGCCGCGGCGCGTGCCCCGGGCAGACGGTGCTGGATCACGATCTGAACATCGACCCGGCGCCGGACTTTTCGGCCAGCGGCATGCGATTATTTCGGCAACCCGGTGACCATGTTCTCGATCAGCCAGCCGCATCGGGAGCTCACCATTCACGTCGCGCTGCCTGGTGGACCTGGCGCCTTCGAGCGCGCCCCGATTGCAGATATCGCCGCCCTGGGAAGAGGTGCGCGAGCGGCGCGGCGTTCCAGGACGATTTCGAAGCGTCGCAATTTGTGTTCGAATCGCCGCTGGTGAAGCTGGGCGAAGCCATTCGCCGACTATGCCGCGCCGTCTTTCACGCCCGGCCGCCCGATGCTGGACGCGGCCAACGATCTCTCGCGCCGGATCTATGAAGAATTTGAATACGACAAGCGCGCGACCACCATTTCGACGCCGATCGATGAAGTGCTCGAAACCCGCCATGGCGTGTGCCAGGATTTCGCGCACCTGATGATCGCCTGCCTGCGTTCGCTGGATCTTCCGGCGCGCTACATCAGCGGGTACCTGCGCAACGACGCGAATCTGACGGGCGCGGAAGCCTCGCACGCGTGGGTTTCGGTGTGGTGCCCGGTGCTCGGCTGGCAGGGCTTCGACCCCACCAACAACACCATGCCCGGCGGCCGCCACGTGACGCTGGCGTGGGGCCGCGATTACTACGATGTGACTCCGGTGAAGGGCGTGGCGCTGGGCGGCGGCGAGCACGTCATCAGCGTTTCGGTGGATGCGTCGCCCGCGGCGGATGTCTGATGCGATTCTGCTAACTTTGAAGCAGCATGGCAAACGAAATCAAAATTGCAATTCGCCAGACTGCGGCTTCGACTTCGGAAGCGTCCATTCGGAAGCATAAACTTCTGGTAGACAGGCCGGAAGCCAAAGGCGGCGACGATCAAGGCCCGATGGGCGGTGAACTATTTCTAGCGGCGATCGGCGGCTGCTTCATGAGCAACCTGCTAGCCGCGATCAAAGGCCGCGAAGCCGAAGTTTCGGACGCACAGGTGGAAGTGATTGGGACGCTCGCCGAATCCCCTGCCCGCTTTACGGGGGTTGAGCTCAACGTCACCGCGAAGTATTCGGATCGCGAACAGTTCGAGAAATTGGTCGAGATCGCCGACCGCGGCTGCATCATGATGAACACGCTGCGCGGGAAGCTCGACATCACAGTTCGCATCGCCGCGCTGGTCTAGACGGGAACGTATGGCCGCCAGTTACGAAGGGTCTGCAACGAATCCGTAAGTCTCGTATCGCCAGTCGATCTTTTCGCCGCGCACGGTCAAAACGCCAAAGCCTTCGGGGTGTCCTTCCCGAGAACCTTTCCACCAATTGCCGCACACCGCTCCTGAGGTGACAAACTGGCAGCCGTTGTAGGTGATGCTCTCGCGTATGTGCGTATGGCCTTGCAGCACCATCTTCGGATGATACGGCCAGAGAATTTCGAGAACCTCGCGGGCGTTTGTCACCAAGTAGGTTTCCGCCGTCTTCCAGGGATCGGCGACGATCTGAAGCACAGCACTCACCAGCGGAACGTGCGTAACCACAATCAGCGGAGTTCCCGGCTTCATGCGCGCCAGGTCGGCTCGCATCCAGTCGAGTTGCGCGCCGTCGATGAGCCCAATGAAATCCCGGCCCGGCTTGGCGCCGATGGAGTCCAACAAAACGAAATGCCAGCCCTTATAGTCGAACGAGGAGAAGGTGGGGCCGATGCGGTCCTCGAACATGCGCTTGCCGTAGTGTGGATCGGACTGCGGAACGCCGCTCTTGCTGGACACGCCAAGAACATCATGATTGCCGGGGACCGCATGCACCGGCATATGGAACGGCTTCATGGTCTCTCCATAAAGATCGAACAGTTGTTTGGCGCGCGGATACTGGACCTCGGCCGCGTCAAATACCAGGTCGCCGCCGCAAATGGCGAAATCCGGCTTGACGGCGTTCATCTTTGAAATGCACTTCGCGCAGCCGTCCGCGGCATGTAACTCGGGCTGAATATGGAGATCGGTGAAGTGGATAAATGAGAAGTCGCCAGGGCGGCTTGCGGCCGATGCGAACCTGTCCGTTCCACCGAGAATCGCCGCGCCAGCCGTGGCGGATACCAGGAAATCTCGCCGATTCATGGGGTCATGATAGCAGGAGCTGCCGAAAGCGAATGTGACGGGCGCGTATTCGGATCGTGGTCAGTCGGCGAAGTCGCTCGAGATCGCGGACCGCGCGGTAGGCAGAAGCGCCGTGCTGTAATGAAGGCCATGAGATCCCTCGCCGCCCATCTGTCACTTCTCCTGACGATCGTCAATTCCGCGGCGTTTGCTCAAAACAACATTTTGAACAACAGCGGATTTGAAACGGGGACAATGTGCTACGCCCACTGGATATGGTCAAAGGAGGATTGGGCGGGAGACTACAAGTTCCACCTTTCCACCGACGCACATTCGGGAGGATATTCGGCGGAAATCGCTTGCGAAGGCGCCGATTGCATCAAGGCGGCGATATATTCCGACAAGATCCCGGCCCAGCCGGGCAAGAAGTACAGGTTAAGCGCCTACGCAAAGTGCCCGGCGGGAACGTACTCGTTTATGCACGTCCCGGACACTGCCGACGGGAACGTAGCCGTACCCTTTACGTGCGACAACAAGTGGAATCAGGCGAAACTGGCTTTCACGGCGGCTCCCAAGGCGGACTACATCTTCTATTACTTGTTCAACGCCGATAAATCGTGGCTGCGCGTCGACGATGTTGTGCTGACGTTCGCGGATGGGACTGCTCCCAAGTATCAGCCTCTGCACGCGGGCCAGCGCGACGTGAAGATTGCGGGCCAAAACGTCTTGGTCGATGGAGCGCCATTTCTTTCGCTTGGATTCTTCGACGTGGGTTATACCGACTTGGCTGAGGTCGCGAAGTCGGGCGCAAACACGATCGACGGCGGCCTGGTGCAGCACAGCGCGGCGGACTGTTTCAACACCGGTTCAAAAAGTTACCTGGATCAGGTCTACGAGCTGGGGATGACGTTCGTGCCCGGCTCCTACACTGCGGCCGAGCTCGAAACGCCAGCGATATTTCCCGCGATCGGGAAAACTTTCGCGCCACACCTTGCCAACATCAGTTGGTTCCTGGCGGACGAGCCGGATCATCCGAAGGTCAAATGGGTGCATGTCCCAGCGTCCGCTCTGGTCGCCGAACATAAGGCGCTGAAATCGGCAAGCGCCCTGCCGGATGTGTCGGATTTCCAAATGGGAGCTTACGGCGAGGCTGGTGACATCGCGCCGTATGCCGATGCCACCGACGTCTGGATGGCCGAACCTTACGGGCCGGATTTTTCCAGGGTTAGTCACGCGATTAATCTTTTTAACTCCGTGGGCAGCAAGCCGATTTGGTTGGCGCAGGATGACATCGATGCGCCCTTGATTGTTCCCAAGGCGTACTGGGCCATCATCGCCGGCGCGACGGGCATTCACTATTTCACTTGGCAGATCTTCAAGAAAGATCCCGCGAAGCTGGCGGCCGCGCAGCAGGCCTTTGGTGAATTGAGGCAGTTGAAGAACGCTATTTTCGGCGAGAAGCTGGACGCATCTGGTAACCGCGCCTGCAGGAATCGCATCGATGTCGCGCTTCGATGCGGCGGCGAACACTGCCTATATCCTGTCGGCAAACGGTAGCGCTGAAAATATCAATGGAAGCTTCGCAGTGGCGGGTTTGGAAGCTGGGCAGACGATTCGCGTGCTGAATGAGAACCGATCCATCGTCGCCGGCGCGGGCGCGTTCTCCGATACGTTCGCAGGAGTCTCACGGCATGTCTACGCCGTCGATTGCACAGCCACCACCGGCGCCGCGGCCCACTGGGAATTCTGCCATCGTTGATCCCTAGGCCAGGAACTTGCTGACAGCCGGCTCGTTCCAAGCCACGCCGCTGCCGGGCGTTTCTGAAGGCAGCGCCATGCCGCGCTCGACGCGCAAAGGCTCAGCCACGATTGGGTTCCACCAGTTCGCGTATTCGAGCCAGTGAGCAAGCGGTGTGGCGCTCAGGAGCTGAGCGCTGATCTCCGGCCAAAGGTGAGTTGAAATGGGGACGCCCTGCGCCTCCGCCATTGCGGCGGCGCGGCGCCAGCCGGTGACGCCGTACATTTTCATCACTTCGGGCATGACGTAATCCGACGCGTGGGCGTCCAGAGCATGCCGCATGTCGAGAGGGCCCCACCAGTTTTCGCCGCACTGGATCGGCGTCTGAATTTCACGGGCGATTTGCGCGTGACCTTGATAATCGTGCGCCAGAGTGGGCTCTTCCACCCAGGTGAGTTCGTGTTCTTCGAGTGCTCGCAAACGCTGAATGGCTGCGGCCGGCGTCAGGCACTGGTTGTAATCGACCATGATCGCGACGTCGCGTCCCTACGGCGCTGCGCATCGCGCGCACCACTTCGATATCTTCCGCAACGGTGGGATAACCGATCTTCGCTTTAACGCCACCGAAACCCTTCTTGACCCAGTCTTCCGCGGTGCGAGCGGAGCCAGCGGGTCCGTCATGTCCTACTGCGCCATAAGCCGGTATTGGCTTGGCAGAGGCGCCGAACAAGCGAGCGAGCGGGACGCCGTGAACGCGGGCCAGCGCATCCCACAGAGCCATGTCGATACCGCCCAGCGCCATACCGACCAAGCCCTGCGTGCCCAGCAAACGAAATCGCGCGGCTAGCTTGTCCGCGATCACGGAGGGCGCGAGTGGCTCGCCTTTTATCAGCGGCTCGATATTGGCGATCAAGTCCGCGGTAGGCCGCAGTGCGGCGGGCGTGTAGGTGAATACAATGGCGTGGCCTGTAACACCTTCATCAGTGATGGCGTCTATAAGCACGAGTGGCGATTCGGTAATTACGCCGCTGGCCGTGCGATGCGGCTCGGGCAGCGGAACGCGCACGGCTCGAACGCGCAGCTCACGTATGACTTGTGTCCCAACCGGCATTTTCGTTGCATCCGTCGAGGGGTCTACAGCCTGCGTTGGATTCATTTTTCGGTCACCTTTCGCGCGCGGGAAGGCCCGCGTCCTGAGTTTTATCACATCTGAGTGAATGACTTCCGGCGGGTTGGTGTTTTTCTGATTTTTGCTGCTTCCCTTTCGGGAAAAAACGTGCGACGCTGAAGCAGATCAAATTTCAGCCCGCGCTGAGAGGAGGTGCGATGACTCCGATATTTGTTCTCCCCGAGACGGTGGTTCGCGAAGACGGCCACAGTCCCGAAATCGCGCTCGAGGCATCCACGGGAAAAGTATTGATGCTCACCCTTGGAATCACTCGCGTCCTAGAACGCGAAACGCTGGAGGTTTCGATTCAAGGCTCTCGCGACGGATCGATCTGGCAGCGCCTGGCCGCGTTTCCAAAGAAATCCTACTGCGGAACGTATTCCCTGTTGATGGATTTATCCAGCCAGACCGAGACGCGCTACCTGCGAATCCACTGGAGCGTGAACCGCTGGGACAATGCGATGCAAAAACCGGTCTTCGCGTTTTCAATTTCGGGCGAGCAACTGCGGGCTCGCGTGGCAGGCGCGGCTTAGCCTCACAAGCGGTTGATCAGGCTGGCAGCGTAACCGGCTCCGAAGCCGTTGTCGATATTCACCACCGTGACGTTGCTTGCGCAGCTATTCAGCATGCCGAGCAGTGCCGCGAGTCCCTGAAAGCTGGCTCCGTAACCAACGCTAGTTGGCACCGCGATCACGGGCGCCATCACCAATCCACCCACTACACTGGGCAACGCGCCTTCCATCCCGGCGCATACGATCACGACGCGGGCTTCGGCCAGGCGTTCGCGATGATGCATCAGGCGGTGGATGCCGGCCACGCCGATGTCGTGAATGGCATCGACTTCGTTGCCCATCACTTCGGCGGTGACTTGCGCTTCTTCGGCCACCGGAAGGTCGCTGGTTCCGGCGCAGACGACGGCGATCTTGCCCTTGCCGTGGAGCGTGCGGTCGCGCCAGACGCGCAGCGAACGGGAGGCCGCGAAGTATTCGGCTTCGGGATGCTCCTTCTGGAGGCGTTCGGCGACTTCAGCGGGGATGCGGGTCACCAGGACATTGCGGGCTTTCGCCAGGAGGGCTGCGGCGATCGACGAAATCTGATCGGCAGTCTTGCCGGGGCCGAAGATCACCTCGGGCATGCCATGGCGCAGCGCGCGATGGTGATCGACTTTCGCGAAGCCCAGATCCTCGAAGGGCAGGTGACGCAGGCGGTCGAGGGCGGCGTCGATATCGACCGCGCCGGCGCGCACTTCTTCGAGGAGCGCACGCAATTGGTTTTGATCCATAGGAAGTTTCAGGATAGCAGCGGAGGGGAAGGCTTCTTCCGCGTAGGCCGACATTGCCGCTGGCCGGCCTTGCGGCCTCCCCTCGGCATACCCGCAAAAGAGGTTGTACCAACCCCCTTAGATTCCCTAGGCCTAGGAATAGGTCCAGGGCATACTAGTTTCTACATGAACCCGCTGAGCAACGACAATATCCCCCAGATCTGTTCCGAGGTCGGACTCACCTGCGAGAGTTGCACCGCCGAAACCGCGCGGCACTTAGCCGCCGTTTGCAAAGGGCTGCCCGGCAAGATGGTGGCTCAGTTGTTCGTGCAGATCTATCCCAATAGCGCGTGCGCCCCGATGCATCGGAGTTTTGCGGCTCACTATCGGGAAGCGACCGCCGCGCTGGCCGAAGCGATCAGCTGTGCCGTGTGGAAGAGTTGCTCCCGCAGCGCCGCGAAGTGAGGCTCCGCCCGGCCGCGGTCATGGCGGCGGTGGCTTAAGTTACTTCGACGCCTGCACCGGCGGCTGCAGAAACTCCGCCAGATACTGTTTCCACAATTTCGCGATACCCATGGTCCCGTGGCCGCGCGTTTCAGGACCGGTTGGAATCAGCACATAGCGGCCCTGCTTTACGCGCTTGATTTCGCGCTCCATGATGCCGAGTTCGGCGGGATTACGTTCGTCGTCGGCCGAGTTCATGGCCAGCACCCGTGCTTGAATGCTTTCGAGCTGCGGCGCGGGATCGTAGTCGCGCGAAGCTTCCATCTGATAGATCACATCGTTGGCGTCGGCGTTCGAGTCTTGCGCCAGTCGCTGATCCAGGATCTGATCGGCTTTCTCGCGCGTGGGGGCGGCACGATAGATCGCCTGGGTTCCGCCGCTGGTGGCGACGCCGAAGTACACCTGCGCCAGCTTCAGGCTGCGCGGCTGCTGGGTATAGTTGCCGCCGTTCCATTCGGGATCGTTATGGATGAGGTCGACGATCATGCGGCGCATCATCCAATTGCGGCCCGCGACCGCGGTGGGCTGCGCGGCGGTGGGCACCAGCGTGTCCATGAAGTCCGGATATTTCTCGCCCCAGACCCAGACCAACATGCCTCCCATGGAGGTACCCATCACCAACCGCAAGTGCCCGATGCCCAAATGTTCTTTCACCAGGCGATACTGCGCCTGCACCATATCGTCGTAGTCGTATTGCGGAAAACGCGTGCGCAGTCCATCGGAGGGCTTGGACGATTTCCCCGCCCCAATGGCATCCGGCAGAATGATGAAGTGGGTGGCGGCGTCGAGCGGCTGGCCGGGCCCGAAAAGCTCGCCTGCGAAATCCGGGCGCAGAAATGCGCGGCCGGTACCGTTAGTCCCGTGCAGAATCAGAACCGGCTCGCCGGTGCGCGCGCCCACCGTGATGTAGTGCAGGCGCAGCTCGGGCAGAATTTCGCCGGTGTGAAAACGGAAGTCGTGGACCACCCAGTCGTTTTCGACCGGGGCCGGGTACTCGGCGGCGCGGATCAAGGCCGCTCCGAAAACAAGGGCAAGCAGGGCGCTAGTTTTCATGGGGATCTCCTGGCCAATTCGACCTCTAGTTATATCAGAAGCGCAGGACGAGGATGCCGGTGACCCGGAAGTCGTTGCCAGGGGCGGGCAAGATGAAAATAGGCCCGGTAGAAAATGTTGCTCTACCGGGCCGAGGGAAGATCGTTATTGGTCGGCTATCGGCCGTGGCCACCGTTGTGGGATCCGCCGCCACCACCGTGGGCTCCGCCGCCGCCACCGCCATGCGGCCCACCGCCGCCGGATGGAGGAGCTCCGCGATATCCGCCGCCACCGCCTTGCGGAGGGCGATTAAAACCGGGATTTCCGCGAGGCGCGCTGTTCGCTGGAGCCGCCTGCTGTGGGGGAGGCGCGCCAAACCCACCGGGCCGCGGTCCGCCGAAATTCCCGGGCTCTCTGCCATTAGACTGCTGCTCGAACCGGTTGTTCACGATTGGAGGGCTGATCCGCACTGGCTGCGGGGCCGACCGCTGCTGCGAAAACGTGCGGACGTCGGGCCGGTTGCCGCCCACTGCGGGCGCACCGGGTTGCGATTCGAGACGCCGCCAGCCGCCGTTATTCGCCCCATCGAGCCGGACGACATTTCCCGTACGATCATTCGACCTGAAATTGTTAAACCGCGCTGCACCGGCACCGCCCAAGCTTCGCGTGGAAGCGTTACGCCCGGGAGCGAAGGGCGTTCCACCGCTCACGGCTCCGGCGCGAGCGAGATCCGCCGAATTCGGGCGCACGAAAGAATTGCGGCCCACACCGACGCGTCCGAAATCCGCTGCCCGCAGGCCGGTGACCGCTCCGCTGAACCGGGCATTCCGGTAGATGTTCGCGATGTTGGTGTTGTTGACGATGGCCTACGTTTCGGCCCCCGGCAAATCCGCGGCCATACCACGGGCGATAACGTTCAAACGGGGCGAGGGGCACCCACCCGACGTTGCCATATCCGAATCCGAGGCTGACGCCGAAACCGGGTTCACCGAATCCGAAGAAGCCGACCATGGCGGGCCTCCAGTAATGGCGCGTCCCGATCGCGCCCGGATACCAGGCCCATCCGAACGAGGCGCGATACCAATTGCCGTAGTGATACGGCGCCCAGCCCCAGGGCTCATAGCCGACCCAACTCCATCCGTAGTAATCGACATCTTCCCAGCGGCCGTCGCGATACGGCGCCCAATCAGGCGGCTCATTGTTCGGCGCCCAGACGTATCCGTACTGCGGGTCCCAAACCCAGCGGCCGTAGTTGGCGAGTTCCTGTGCACCCTGGATATCGGGTCCGGCGTAGCGCGAGACATCCGGCGCGCGCTCGAAGAAGCGATCGCGATCGGCGTTCCAACGATCCCACTCATCGAAGGGAATCGCAGCGGCGCTCCTGAACTCAGGGCTGTCGATCGGGCCGCGCGAGTACATGGTCTGGCCCGCAGGCAGGCGCTCCGAACCGGAAGGAGAATTCAGCTCGGCTTCGCCCGCCCGCACAGTGATCTCGCTCGACCCATCGGGGCGAACGGTCACGCGATAGATGCCGGCTCGGAGCGGCGCAACGGATACGCTGGGCGTGCTGATTTCGATGCGCGCATCGGTGTCTTGCAGCACGCGGAAGAGGGTGGTTCCCTGACTGATTTGCACCAGGTAGTGATGATATTGGAGGTCGCCCATGCGGATTTCCGTGTTGGGGGCGAGGCGAATCATGCTGCCGGGGTCGAACTGGATTTCGGCGCGCGAACCTTGTCCGGTCATGACGCGGTCGGTGGTAACCAGCGGTTCGTTCATGCTGGCGTTGATGGACTCGCCCGAGTCGCCACGCGTGACGTTTACAGAGCCGTTGATCAAACTCAGACGGCCGACACCATGCTCGGCGGCATCGGCCGGATCATCCTGACCCTGACCTTGAGGTGGGGGGCCCTGTTGGCCCTGCGGCGGAGGATACTGCCCCTGCGGAAACGGCTGCGCCCACGCCAGAAACCCAGCCATCAGGCTGAGCGTCAAAAGGGCGACTGGGGTAGTGAGCCGTCTCATGGCATCTACAATTCGACTCTCCTGTGGCAAGCTTGGTGCCAAACGGAGGATGCTGATTCGCAAAGGGTTAGTGAGTCTAGCACACTGGCCGACTGGTTGAAAACCACCAACGTGATTGGGATGGGCCGGTAGACTGGACTTGAGCAACTAAGGTCGGTCCTGCGCGGTGTGATATATCCGCACGACTTCGACGCTCTCCGTAGTGACACGATAAACTGCGATGTACGGCAATGGAGAGAACAAGAACTCTCGGGTTCCGTCTTCCCGTCCTAATAGGCCACGTTGAGGTGACTGTTTTAACGCGCGAACGGCTTCGTACAGCTTCCGCATAGTCGGTTGGCGGTAAGGCGGATGGTGTTCTCTTAGATAGTCGTTTATGTGCTGCAAGTCCGCTGCGGCGGCGGGAGTCCAGCGGATTCGCATTCTCAGGAACGCAACATCTGTTCCAGTCGGGCGTCCATTTCGTCCTCCTCAATGAACTCGCCGCGATCGGCCTGGGCAATCCCTTCACGGACCGCGGCGCGGAAACGGGCGTCCTCTTGCAGCAGACGCAAGGCGGCGTCCTTCACCAAACGCTCGGCGTCCGTCCCTGCCTTCGAAGCGATTTGCGCAAGCTGCGCTTCCTGTTCCGGAGTGAAATGTACTTCCATGGCTTCAGGGTACGGGAAAACCAAGTTGGCGGCAACGTTGGAACATTCCTACCGGAATTGCGTCTTATAAGTTGACTTAGATGCTGGCGCGCGAATGTGCCACACTTTAGAGAGGACTTATGAGGTACTGGGCCTACCTGTTTGCGAAGCTGGTGGTTGCCGCGGGAATCCTCTGGGGCACGCGCAGGCTGATGGCGGCGGTGATGCCGGCGCCGGATACCTTCATGCATATGCGCCTCCGCGATCCCTTCGTCACCGACCTCAATTACACCTTTATCATGCTGCTTTTCTGGCTATTCGGGGTTGGATTGCTGTGGCTGGTCGTGCTCGATCAGCGGTACCGCTGCCGCACCTGCCTGCGCCGTTTGCGGATGCCCCTGCACACTGGTTCGTGGACCCACGTGCTCTTCGGCGCCCCCAAAACCGAGTACATTTGCCTCTACGGGCACGGTACCCTAAAGGTGGACGAGTTGCAAATCACCGGCCACCAGAATCCCGACTGGAAGCCCAACGAAGACATCTGGAAAGAACTATACTCTCTCGAAGAAACCAAGCGATGACGGACGCGATAACCGGAACCCTGCGTGGCCAATAAGCCCCCACCTTTGAAGAACTCACTGCTGATTCGTTTCCTGACGAATCCGTGGGGCCGCGCGTTCCTGATTGCGTTCCTGGTGACCAGCTCGGTGTCAGTAGGCGTTTTCACGTTTTACTATCACAAGTACGCGAAGATCATTGAGGAGAAACTGCGCAACGGCCCGTTCGCCAATACCTCCATGCTCTACGCGGCTCCGCAGCCGGTCATGGTGGGAGATCGCACTGAACCGGATGAAATCGCCGATTATCTGCGGCGCACCGGCTATACCGAGTCGAACCGCAACCGCCTGGGCTGGTATCACCAGCGCCCGGATGCGGTGGAGATCAATCCCGGGCCGGAGGCCTACGATAACGAAGGCGCGGTGATCAAGATCGATCGCGGCAAAGTCACGCGAGATTATTTCGCTGCGCGATCACACCCAGCGCACCGAGTACGATCTGGAGCCGGAGCCCATCACCAATCTGTTCGACCAGAAGCGCGAAAAACGCCGCCTGGTGCGCTTCGCCGATATTCCGAAAGTGATGGTGAACGCGGCGCTTTCCGCCGAAGACAAGCACTTCTTCCAGCACGCCGGGTTCGATCCGATCGGCATCCTGCGCGCGATTGTGGTGGACATTGAAGGGCATCGCGGCATGCAAGGCGCGTCGACCATCACCCAGCAGCTGGCGCGAAGTTTGTGGCTGGGGCCGGAGCGCGGATGGCGCCGCAAGATTCCCGAAACCCTGATCACCATGCACCTGGAGCAGCAACTCACCAAGGAACAGATCTTTGAGGATTACGCCAACGCCATCGATCTGGGCCACCAGGGCAGCTTCGCCATCCATGGCTTCGGGGAAGCCGCGAACGTGTACCTGGGCAAAGACCTGGCCGATGTGAATGCGGCTGATGCCGCGCTGCTCGCCGGGCTGATTCAAGCGCCGGTGGGGCGGAATCCGTTCCACTATCCCGACCGCGCGCGCAACCGCCGCAACCTGGTGCTCAAGGCCATGCACGAGAACGGCTATCTGACCGAGCAGGAGTTTCAAGACGCGGCCGCTTCGCCGCTGCATGTGGTGCAAGGCGCATCGGAATCGACGGACGCTCCGTATTTCGTGGACCTGGTGAACGACACCATGCAGAATCGTTTTCAGGATTACGATCTGCAAAATAGTTCGTACCGGGTCTACACTACGCTGGATATGAATCTGCAGCGCGATGCGGTGGAGGCGGTGCGCATCGGGATTCAGGAAACCGACGCCCAGTGGAAGCGGCGCAGCAAGAAATACGGCACCGATGAAATGCCGCTGGCGCAGGTGGCGCTGGTGGTGCTGGATTCAGAAACCGGCAAGGTGAAAGCGCTGGTGGGCGGACGCAGCTACGGGACCAGCCAGTTGAATCACGCCGTGGCCAAACGGCAGCCGGGTTCGTCGTTTAAACCGTTCGTCTACACGGCGGCGTTCACTGAATCGCTCAAAGAAGGCGGCCAGGTGATCACGCCGGCCACCACCGTGGTCGACGAGCCCACCACGTTCATGTTCGACGATAAGCCATACGAGCCGGCGGATTTCGGCAACGAATATGCCGGAATGGTAACGCTGCGCCGAGCGCTGGCGCATTCTCTGAATATTCCGGCGGTAAAAGTCGCCGAGATGATTGGGTATGACAAAGTGGCGGCAACGGCGCGCGCCGTAGGCCTGAATCTGGACATCCAGCCTACGCCGGCCATCGCTTTAGGCGCTTACGAAGTGATGCCGATCGAAATCGCTGGCGCGTATACCGTGTTCCCTAATCACGGGATTTTAAAGAAGCCCGGCTACATCGATTCCATTCGCGACCAGCAGGGCCGGACGGTCTACCAGAATCAACCGCAGGATAAACCGGCCATCGATCCCCGGGTCGCCTACTTGATGACGAACATGATGGAAGAAGTCCTGCGAACCGGCACCGCGGCAGGCGTGCGTGGGCGCGGATTTGTGCTGCCGGCGGCCGGCAAGACCGGGACGTCGCGCGACGGGTGGTTTGCGGGCTTCACATCCAAACTGATTTGCGTGGTGTGGGTGGGTTTCGATGACAACCGCGACTTTAAACTCGAAGGCGCGCGCAGCGCCCTCCCCATCTGGACCGAGTTCATGAAGCGCGCGCACCAGCACCGCCAATACCGCAACGTACATGAGTTCGAAGCGCCCGAAGGCGTCGTGACGGCCGACATTGATGCGGACAACGGGCTGCTGGCCACGCCGGGTTGTCCCAAGATACGGAGCGAAGTATTTATCGCGGGCACGCAGCCGGTAGAAGCCTGCAAACTGCATGGCGGCGCGCGTACGCAGGTGGCGGGATGGGATCCGGTGGCGCCCGCAGCAACGGAGCGAAATCCAGTGGTGGCGGAAAACGGAAGATCTGCCCCGGCACCCGCGCCCGTAACCAGTATCTCGATCACTCCGGCCACACCTCCGCAGCCGGAGCCGGCCAAGAAATCGCGCGGCTTCTTCGGGCGCCTCAAAGACATCTTCAAGTAGCTGCAAGTACATGTGCCCTGCGGCGTAACCCGTAGCGCACAATCTACGTCGAATCAGCGATGATGACTCATCCCCAGCGGAAAATCGGCCGCAGAGCCTTTGTAACGGGCTTGGGATTCGCTGCCGCCGCGTATGGCTGGGCCAAGGATTTCTGGAACGATAGAAAGCCATCGGACTGGACCGAGGATGAAATCCAGCAGATGCTGACCAAGTCGCCATGGGCCAAGGATGCATCCATCTTCGACACAGCCACTCATAAGGGAGTTTCGTCTGCGCCGCTCGCTGGGGGACTCTATGGGCGCCGCCGGTACGAATCCCCAAACGGGAAGTCGCTGCCGACCGTGAGCGGCTTACAGGGATGGAGCGCGACGGTTCGATGGGAATCTGCGTTGCCGGTTCGAGACGCCATGAAGGCCGCCAAAACGGGCGACGTGGATGAGAACTACATCATTGCCCTGCTGGGAGACATCCCCGCTGCGAGCGTGCCATCGGACGACGATAGCGCGGCGGAGCGACAGCAAAAATTGGACGTCCTAAAGGAAAGCACCAGGCTGGAGCGCAAGGACGATCCGCTCGAATTGCAACGGGTGAAGATCGCGCCGAAGACGCCGCTCTCGCCTTCGGGCACTTTGTACTACTTTTCGCGCGTCCTTCCGATCACGGCGGAAGATAAGCAAGTGACGTTCGTCACCAAGGTGGGTCCGCTGGAAGTGAAGTGCAAATTCACTCTGCATGACATGCTGTATCACGGCAATTTGGAGCTGTGACGCGGGCCTTCAAGTTCGTTCTGTCCAAGGTCCTCCCGGCCGCCATTCCAGCTGGTTGACTGAGTCTTGCCTTGCTGCTGGCATCAAGAACGCCGCGATTGCGTTCCCCACTTCCTCCAATTCCGCATGACCATCCGGCAATTGAATTCGTTTTAGGAATGCCTTCCAGAGTTTGATCTTCTCCGGGTCTCGGAGAAAGGTTTCCGTTAGGGCAGTCGGAACCGCTCCCGGCAGCAAAGTCTTGCGACGCCCGAATGTCGCTACCATGGCGCGTCGCAACTGAATTATCTTGAATGCTCGATCCCGCGATAGCATCCAGATATCGAAGAAGTCCTTCATTCGGCTGTTGGCGATACCGAGGTGAACCATTGCCTGAAATTTCTCCGCAATCACAGCCTCTGCCGGATACGTGCGCAACTTGGGCGCGGGCAGGTCGAGCATCACCGGGAGTTCCATATCGATTGGCGCGGGCTCGACTGCGTCACCAAATCCTATATCGATTTGCAGGGTGATACGGGCGTCGTCCAGTGATGCTGGAATAAACGCCCTCACTCCATCGTATTCAGCTTCTTCACGAATCTCGTCCCCACGGATTTCGCCCAAGTTGAAGACGATGCCATCCTCAGCTTGAAGCGCGCAAATCTCCCGGATTGCCTGTAACACATCATTCAAGTCCGGCGATCCGAATCCAAGGAAGTCGATATCGCGTGTCGGTCGCGCCAGTTCGGCGTTCCACACCAGAAAGAGAGTCGCGCCCTTAAGCACAAACCTGTCATGTTGCTTCGAGAGGCCCAGCCTATAGAGAAAGCGTTCGGCTATCCAGCGGCTCTGGACAAACTGGAAATCCTCTTTTCGCGCACGCGCCCGATTCAGCAACTTGGCGCGCAGGGAGGCAGCCAGGTTTGTCACCGCCTTGGCGCTCAAACGCTCGCCTCCAGATATGGACGAATGATCTTGGACACCCGGCAAATCGCGGCGTAGCGCTGAATTTCATCGACCGTCGCTTTTCGCTGCTTCAGCGCATCTTTTAGGGCTTCCAGAGCGACATCCACCCCGACTTTGTTACGGTACTTGAAACAGTCGGCGACGGTCTTCGCCGGATTGAATATCTTCACCGGAATTCCTTCGATCCGGTGCGTGTCAACGCCAGCCTTAAACGTGGTATCGGAGTAGCGCACCACTCGATGGGCCGTTGTCGAAATATTGGGGTATCGCGCACGCGTGGCGATTCCTAGCCAAACTTCAGATGGCTGCTGCGTTGTCAGTTCATGGAAGCGGAGCGCGGACAGGAGACATACCACGCCATTCGGGATTTCTTTGGTCACAACCGCCAGGCTGTGATGTTCGGTCGGAGAATTTTCCGTCAGCTCGTACATCCCGCGCCCGGAGCGATACAGTATGCCGTTTCGCATGAGGCGCAGAAGGTATTCACGGGGAATGCCGAGCCTTCCCAGATCGCGCGGGCGGATGATCCTACGCTTCCTGGCTAGGGCTAGAACTCGCTCTGTGAAGGACTTGCGCATGCTGGATTGTTACGTTCTGTTGATAGATTTACATAAGTATCGACACTTTGCAACACATACCTCGGACAGGAGTCTATTAAGCAATAGAAACTAAATGTCTTATGCCACTATGGACGGGCAGTCGCCAAGGTGGGCCGCTAGAGACAAGGTGCACTTCACATTGCGGGAACTGTGACGTGGAAGGTTATGGAGCCGCCCTCCGGGATCGAACCGGAGACCTCAAGATTACAAATCTAGCGCTCTACCAACTGAGCTAGGGCGGCGTTCCTCCATTTTACACGTGCCTTAGCATTACCTGGATGGCTTGCGTCTAGATGGTTCGCGGCCTGGCTTTCCTGAAATCAACGGTTATCGCGTTTGAGATGCTGGGACGCCCTGGGCGGTTAAAAGCGCTTGCCGGTTCTCGCGCAGACTCTTACCCGAGCGCTGTTGGGGATAAGGCTTCTTCCCCATGGTTCCCTTCCAAAGCTCGCGATTGAATCGCGGTGTGTCTAACTTGTCTTCCTCGTCATAGTCCATATCCCCGATCTTTTTCTGCCAATAAGCTGCCGTGTGCAGATCCTTGGAATACGCGAGAACCCAAGGTGACCTGGGCAGCGAGTTCTCCGCCGTGGCGCGCGGCAGCGGGAGCTGAGACGTCCGCAGCAGATCTGGCACCAGCGAGGTGTATTTCCAGTTGGATTGCTTCAAATCGAACACCTCTGTCATCGGTGACGTGGCAGCGCTGAATAAACTGGCGGCGTGCAGCCCCAAAATCTCCTCGATGGTTCGCACCATGCTGACTGTGGTGTAGCGTTCGGAAACGACGGCGCCCTGCTTGACGTAAGGACCTATCACGAAAGCAATACTGCGGTGCGCGTCAACGTGATCCGGACCGTCTTGTGCGTCGTCTTCGATCACGAAGATCAAGGTGTCGTCCTTGTAAGGACTGTTTGCTACTTTCTCGATCAGAAGGCCGAGGGCGTAGTCGTTATCTGAAATCTGCAGCGCCGGGGTGTTGATCCCATACAGAGCCGTGGCAAAATTCCCAAAGTGATCGTGCGCCAGCCGCACCAGCGAAAGGTTGGGCAGATTTCGGCCGGAGACAAATTGGTCGAACTCGCGCTCCCACTCTTTATAGAGGTAGAAATCCGAATTGCGCTGATCGAAACTTCGAAAATACAAATCCGTCCGGCCCAGAAGCAGTTCCTTGGTGGGTACTGCCTGCGGGATCTTGTCGGCGAAAGGCGTCTTCGAAATTTGCATGTAGCCCGGATTCTTCTCGGGATTATCGTAGCGACTCAAGTCGCAATAGATGCCATAGTTTCTAATACTCAAACCGGCGCGGAGAGCCTCGTTCCAGATATAGCCTGCGCCTGCTTCGCCCGAACTGGCGTCCGGAGCCGCGATATCCGCCGTGCCTGGCAGAAGATTCGGATCTGCCGGCGTACCTGGAGCCAGTAGCGGCTGGGCTTTGATACGCTCCGGCAAGCTGCCGATGCCCACATTGACGTTCCGGTTGGTTCCTTCCCAGTCGTAGTCGAATCCGCGGCCCGCATAATTGAGCGGAACAGTCTTTTCCGTGTAATCCGTGGTCCGCGCCGAGACCGACCAGTTCCAACCCACGCCGCTGACTTCGCCGGAATCAAGAAAGTTGTCGAGAGTGACGAATCTTCGCGCCAGCGAGTGATGATTCGGCGTGAGAGGCTCGGGAAATTCGGCGAGCGATGGATCTCCATCTCCCACTTCCAGATCGCCAAGCACCTGGTCGTAAGTTCGATTTTCCTTGATGACATAGATGACATGCTTGATCCGTTGGCGAAGTTCGGCTATCACCGGATCGGCAACCGAAGCGCGCACCGAAGCGAACCGATTGTTCTCCGCCACGCGGCGCGTCAGCGCTTCCAGTTCGGTCGCCGATGGCACCGGCGCCGACCATAAGCTGGCCTTTTCGAGCATCAGCACGTAATTATTCGGCAACTTCGCACAATCCGGAATCTTTGGCGCCCTGGCGTCTCCCCGGCAGTTTCCGGAGTTTGGACCCGGCACGCTCTTGCCGTTCACGACGTAGAGAGTCTTGCCGTCGGCGCTCACGCTGACGCTATTTGGATACCAGCCGGTTGGGATGAGGCCGCTCACCTTCCCGGAGCCTGAATTATCGAGCGAAACGACAGCGATCGCGTTGGTGCCGCCGTCGGTCACGTACAGCGTTTGTTCGTCGGGCGAAAGTGCAAGACTATTCGGATTTGCACCCCTCGGAAGATCGCGGCCCGGCAGAATCTCGGTGGGAGCGACGACACCAATGGAGCTCAGGACTTTGCCGGAATTAGCGTCAATCACCGCCACCGCGTCGGAATTATCCAGCGCCGCGAACAGCCTGCCTTGCGCACGATTCAGCAGAATACGATTGGGCTGGCCGGGAACCGGTATGCGCGAGATCACGGAGGGTTTCTCGCCGAGCTTCACAACCACGATTTCGCGGTCGCGCGGGCTGGAGATATAGGCTTGGTCATTGCCGCGAATGGTAATCCAATACGGGTACTCTCCGCCTGCGACGCCATCCTTCGCGTGATCTTGAACACCGGGGCGCAGATCTAGTTCCTGAATCTTAGCGCGGCTCTTCAGATCGACGATGCTGATCGAATCGTTGTACAAGTTCGCCACCACCGCCAGAGTCCCCGCTGCATTCACCGCGATTCCCGCCACCATAGGCTTCGGTGCAAGCGCGTTGGCCGGAGCCGGAGCATTCGTGAGCAGCCCGTTCCCGGTGGCGTGGCCGAGCGAAACGGCGGCGGCGCGGAAATAGGCGAGTCCCCTTCGGGCGAACACGTAGATCGTGTCGTCCTTGCCTCCGGAGACATAGAATTCCAGGCCATTCGGATTCCACGCGAGCCCACAAAAGGCGTTCGGAATCGGCAAGGCCTGCACCTGCCGAGGCGGATAGGCGGTGACATCGTAGACGAAGACATACTCTGCGTAGTTGGTGACCGGACCGGCGCCTTTGTTGTAGCCACTGGTCAGGGCGAGCAACTGGGTTCCGTCCGGACTGAGCGCCGTGGTTACTGCTTGTCCCATAGAGAAGTTCGCCCGCCCGGAGACACTGGGATTCAGAGGCATCGCCACCGAGTGTGGCGCCGCGGAAGGCGTGATGGCCAGCCCATTGGGTAGCTGGATGGGGTCACTGGCCAGAGCAGCAAGCTTGGCAAAAGAAAGGGCAGAAATGAGAAATAGTGTACGGAGTGGCATAGAATCGGAATTAGTATACCCGCGCTAGGTTTCAATTCTGTCAATCCGAGACGGCGGTGGGCCACCCCTTTCGAGAGTGGAGTTTAGCATCCCGGCTGAGGCCCGCATCACGCGCCGGATCGAAACTTCGATCGTTAAGCGGAATGGGCGCCGGCACTCGCGCTTCGCGCTCGGCCCGCACTTTCCGACTGCACCCACTTGCGCACGCTCGCTTTCCGGCGGCGCAACTTCGATTCCCGGTGCGCGGCGCGGAGGACGATGGTCAAACCAATCAAACAAAGACAAGTAATAATGATTAAAACGATCCACAAGTAGTACTGCATGGGATTGTAAAATACCACAAACTGGGTGGTCCGCGCGCGGCGGCGACCCGAACGCCCAAACGCGGCCTTTATTCCGCGGGACCTAGCTTGGCGCCGGCCCGTGCCAGCCCAAACATCTTACTCTGAAGATGCTCCGAGGCCGTGACAACGCTGCGGACAAAATGCCAGGGAATCATGATCTCGAGGCCTGGGCTATCGGGCGGCGATATCCAGATGCCGGCGCCATGGTTGGACTCGACCAGCATTCCGCCAAGCGCGAATCCACCCGAGTTCTCGGCTGCGGCCACAAGCTTTTCCCAGTCCTCCTCGCCACCGGTGAGGACGCCAGATTCCCGCAGGATGTGTAGCATCCCTTCGGATTCCAGGAACTCCGCGTCCACCCACACCAAGACATGCCGGCTAGGTAGCGCTGTGGCCATGAGCGGTTTTAAGGCAGTGCACAGACGAAATTCGCGGCATCGTCGGTGCTGCCAGAACCCTTGTACTTGGCCTCTTGCGGGTAGGCGCACAGCGGACGCGTGCGGTCAATCAAACCGTTGGTGGCGTGAGAAGCCACGATCTGCTCGGGCGCTTTATTCTGCTCCACCCATTGTTCGAGCGCGCTCAGGGCGTCGAAGCGTGGCGTCCCCGGACCGCCGGTGCAATGCTGCATGCCAGGCACCATGAACAGGCGGTAAAACTCCTTGGTGTCGTGCAACGCATTGGAGCTGTTGCGGGCCGCCCTGCGCACCACGCTCTCGTAATAATTGATGCTGTTGAAAGGTGGGATGTCGGGATCGGACCAGCCGTGATATTGAATCAGCTTGCCGCCATGGGAGCGAAACGCGCGCAGGTCGGGATCGACAGCATTGAAGATGCGACCGACTTTGTCATCCACGTATGTGACGTCGCTCTCGAGACCCGGCGCAGGCGGGTCGAAGTGAAAGGTGCGGAAATTCCACTGAGGGTTGTCGAACACCACATTCCGCATGAACGGTAAACCCAACTCGATATGCGCGCCCTGGTCTGGAGCGGGCCCCGTCACCCACTGCACCCAGCCGCCCGGACCCGCCTTCGCCGCCCGGCGCCAGGCCCGGATAAATTTGCTCGCCCGCGGCATCGCGCGGGCCAGCCCAGATTTTGCGCACCGCAGCCACCTGGGCTCCGGTCAAGCAGTTGGGCGAATCGCCGGCTTTACATTGCAGCAGGGCGGGATCGAAATGGCAGCGCCGCGGATCGTTCAATACGCCGTCTTTCACACCGTCGAGTACATCGCAAGCGGCATTGACCACGTCGGCCAGCATTTGTACTTTGCGGGGGGGGAGCCAGCCGTCGCCTTCGACCGCATCCGCGATCCACATGTGTCCGCCGGTGTAATGGCGCGTGAACCAATTGGCCGGATCGCCGGCGACGACGCCGTCGAAATCGGTGGGATAGCGCTGCACTTCGGTGAGCGCCTGCTGGCCGCCAAACGAACAGCCCTGGAAATAAGAGTGCACCGGCGCCGCGCTGTAATACGCCTGGATGATCGCCTTGCTGGCGAGCGCCATTTCGTGCACGCCGCGCTGGCCGTAGTTGATGACACGATCCATGTGGCCCAGCGCCCAGCTTCCGTCATTGGCGCCGTTGGCGACGTGGCCGGTGTCGGTGCTGCTCACGGCATAGCCGCGATTCACCGGATTAAACATCGCGCTGTAAACAATTTTGCCGGCAAGGCCGCCGTTGCCGACTCCGACATACTTGTGGTTCCACTGCGCGGGCAACCAGACTTCAAAGCCGAGCTCAGGGAGAACTGTGCCGATGACGCGGCAGAACGCGGGCACAGAGCGCGGCGCGATCCCACCGACGCCGAACACACCCGAGGCAACCGGGGTAGCAGAGCGGACGGCTATCCCAGGCAGCGACAGCCGGTTCAACTCCTCGCAGCGCTGGGACTGCGCGAGGACTGGGCGGGCGGCTATAGCCGGAACCGTAGTCCAGGCAAGTAGTGCGCAGGCCGACCAGAACCTAATCTGTCTCACGCGGACAGGGCAACACAACATGCGGTTGGATTTTCGCACGCAAACGGGTGTCTTGTCAATGAGTTCGGCTGAAATGGGGTTGATCGTCGGTTGGTTAGGGCCGTCCGATGAGGCGAATAAATAGCGAATATTCTATTGACATCTTCTCTGTTTATTCGCTAATATTTAGTTAGCGAAGAAATAGCGAATACGGAGATTCTCCCATGTCTACCTCCCCTCGCATTGGAACAGCCGGCTGGTCCTACCAACACTGGAAAGGTGTGGTGTACCCAAAGACGTATCCTCCGGGATTTCATCCCCTGGAATTTCTGGCCCGCCGGCTGAATACTGTGGAAATTAACAGTTCTTTTTATCAACCTCTTAAGCCTGAAGTAGTCAAGCTGTGGATGAGGAAGGTTCAAGCGAATCCGGACTTCCAATTCACGGCAAAATTGCACCAGGGTTTCACTCACGGACGCGCTCTCGAAGAGCCAGCTATTGCTGAGTTCAAAGAAGGGTTATGGCCGCTGCTTCGGGCGCGCAAACTCGGGGCGATTTTGATGCAGTTCCCGTGGGCTTTCCGGTTCACGCCGGAGAACCGCGAGTTCCTGATTCGCCTGCGCCGGGCGTTTCACGAATTTCCGCTAGTCGCCGAGATGCGGCACGCCAGTTGGCTCGCTGAGGAGGCAATCGGAACCTTCCTCGACTACCACATCGGATTCTGCAATATCGACCAGCCGGAATACACCAGCGCCATGCCACCGACTGCGTATCTGACTAGCGGTATCGGCTATGTGCGCTTGCATGGGCGGAATCCCAAGAACTCGCTGGGGGCTTTTGACCGACAATCCCCTGCCCGGTTGCGCCAGCACGACTATCTTTACTCGGAAGCGGAGCTGGAAGAATGGGCCAAGCGTATCGAGCGTATCAATCGCTACGCGGAAGCGACGTTCGTGGTGTTCAATAATGACGCCGAGGCAAAGAGCGTGGTGAACGCTCTGCAATTGCAGTCCCTCTTAAACGGCCAAGTAGCCGCGGCGCCAAAGGAATTGCGGCGGCGGTTTCCCACCGAACTCAAACGCTTCGGGCCGCGGCGCTTCGAGCAGCAGTGCCTGTTTGACGCTGCGTGATGCGGCTTCGCTAAAGTGAAGGGATGAGAATCCCGGTTTACCATGTGGACGCTTTCGCGAGTCGGCCATTCGAAGGAAATCCGGCGGCGATCTGCCCCCTGGAAGCGTGGCTGCCGGATGCCACGCTGCAAGCCATCGCGGGCGAGCATAATCTTTCCGAGACCGCTTACTATGTTGCGCGCGGCGGACATTACGAGCTGCGCTGGTTTACGCCAGAGGTGGAAGTGGATCTCTGCGGGCACGCAACGGTGGCTTCCGCACACGTGATCTTTGACGTACGCCACGAGATGGCGGGAAAACGGGTGAGCTTCCAGTCGAAGAGCGGCGAGCTGGGAGTGGAGCGGATCTCAGAGAATGGAACCGTCCTCTATGCGCTAGACTTCCCTTCCCGGCCTCCGCAGCTGCAGGCGGACTCTCCCGATTTGACGCGGGCTTTGGGCGCGGCGCCGCAACAGGTGCTTAAGGCGCGCGATTACTTGTGCGTTTTCGGAAGCGAGGACGAAGTGCTTGCTCTGAAGCCGGACATGTCTGAGCTAGCGGCGCTCGACTGCTTCGCGGTGATCGTGACGGCTCCGGGCAAGGACTGCGATTTCGTGTCGCGGTTTTTTGCGCCGTCGAAGGGCGTTGACGAAGACCCGGTAACGGGGTCGGCCCACTGCACGCTGATCCCCTACTGGGCTGAGCGGCTCGGTAAAACCAAAATGTTCGCGCGCCAGCGCTCACAGCGCGGCGGAGAACTGTGGTGCGAGGATCGCGGAGATCGTGTTTCCATCGCGGGCCGCGCCGTGAAGTTTTCCGAGGGGACGATTGAGTTGGAAGGGTTCTAGCTTCGAAGCGGCTCGGCGCCAACCACGAGCACCGGCGCCGCGACCTGGTGGCGAACCGCGTTGATGGTATTTCCGAAGACCAGATCCTTGAATCCGCGGTGGCCGTGCGCTCCCATGACGATGAGGTCGGGCTGGATTTCACGGGCCTTCTGAACAATCGCGTCGGTGGGACTGATCCCATGTTGAATCGTCAGCTCGGATGCAATGCCTGCGGTTGCGAGCGACTCGACGATGGCACCGAAGTATTGCTCGCCGGAAAGAATCTCTTCGGTAGAGGAGAGCGCTCCGAACAACTGGCTGGTGACGCCTTCTTCCACATGCAGCAGATGCAGAGAGGCCCCGTGCGAACGCGCCATGGCTACGGCATGAGCAAGCGCGGTGCGGTCGCGGGCCGAATGATCGAGCGGCACCAGGATGCTGCGATAGTGCGGCACCGGGAGGGCGGCCGCCACAGCCAGTCCGCTGTTCTGAGCGCTCTCGGCCACAACGCGGGGAACGGGAACCGTAGTCCCGCCGAATGACACGAACGCTAGCAGCGCGAGCACGGCCAGCACCGGCGGTCCCACAAGCCATGCATGCCAGGCGGTTTCCGCCATCCACGGTCCGATGGTGGTTGCGACCAGCCACAAGTTGAGGCCGACGATAATGGCGGCGGCACTCCAGGCCAGTATCCGCACCCAGGCGCGATTGGCGAACTCGCCCATCCGCCGGGAGTCATTGGTGAAACGGATGAGAGGGATCACCGCGAACGGAAGCTGCATGCTGAGGATCACCTGGCTCAGGATCAGGAGTTTGAAAGTGCCGCCGTCCCCGAAGTAATAAATCGTCAATACCGCAGGGATAATGGCCAGCGCGCGCGTAACCAGGCGCCGGAGCCACGGGCGCAGCCGAAGGTTCAGGAAGCCCTCCATCACGATCTGTCCCGCGAAAGTGCCCGTCAGTGTGGACGACTGGCCGCTTGCCAGCAGCGCTACGGCGAACAGACTGCCGGCGAATGCCGTGCCCAGCAGTGGTGTCAACAGCAGTTGCGCCTGTTCGATCTGAGTTACCAGGATGCCGTGTTTGAAGAACACGGCCGCCGCTAATACGAGAATGGCAGCATTGACAATAAGCGCTCCGTTCAGCGCCAGCACCGAATCGAACAGATTGAAGCGGCACGCTTCGCGGCGTTCGGCGACGCTGCGCCCGAGGCGTCGGGTCTGCACCAGCGCGGAATGAAGATATAAATTATGGGGCATCACAGTGGCGCCCAGGATGCCGATGGCAACATACAGGCTGCTGTTGTTAATGCGCGGCAGCAGGCCGGCCGCCAACTCGTGCCAGGCAGGCTTGGCCCATACCAACTCCACCAGGAAGCAGCCGGTCACGATGGCGATCAGGCTCAAGATCACGGCTTCAATCAGGCGGATTCCATAGCGCGAGAGCCACAGAACCAGTAGCGTATCGAGAGCCGTCAACAGCACGCCCGCGATGAGGGGCAACCCAAACAGAAGCCGTAGAGCGATCGCCGCGCCCAGCACTTCGGCCAGATCGCAGGCCGCGATGGCGACCTCGCACAGCGCCCATAACGCATTGCAGATCCGGCGTGAATACGACTCATGGCAGGCCTGCGCCAGGTCGCGTCCGGCGACGATTCCCAGCCGGGCGGCCAAGGTTTGCAGCAGAATCGCCATCAGGTTCGACACCACCAGCACCCAAAGAAGCCGGTAGCCGAAACGCGCGCCGCCTTCGAGATCGGTGGCCCAATTGCCGGGATCCATGTAGCCGACGCTGACCAGGTACGCCGGCCCAGCGAACGCCAGCATGCGGCGAAACACGGAGGCATGCGTGGTCTGGACGCTCCCATGAACCTCCGGGAGAGACGCGCTCGGTGATAGCTCCGCTTTCAGCAAGACAGTTAACTATAGTTTACACATTTCGAGCGGGCGGCGGTTGGCGGTCCGCAGCCGCCGATGGGCATTTTCATGGTCATGATCGGCACTTTCAAAGCCGGCGAATAGTGCTAGTGCGCGGCCTAGCGGCCGGTCGCGCGAGTTTCTGGAACTCTCTGCCCCCCGGACCCGTAGAATGGTACAGGAGGCCCGAATGAATCGTCTCGCAATCGTTCCGGCGCTAGCACTTCTGATCACGGCTACGGCCGGCGCTGCTGTGGACCCCAACCTGTTGGGACTGGTGATGCCTGAGGCCAAAGTGCTGTATGGGGTCCAGGTTCAGCAAACGCTGGCGTCGCCATTTGGGCAATATGCGATCTCGCATTTGCCGCAGAATGACGCCATGATCCGTTTTCAGGCCGCGACCGGATTCGAACTGCAACGGGATCTGCGCGAGATCCTGGTGGCAAGTCCCACCACCGGCAATCTGAATGACGGCTCGGATGCCCTGGTGCTGGCTACCGGGACGTTCGCACCCGACAAGGTTCTGGCGCTCGCGACAGTGATAGGAGCGAAGGTTTCGGACTACCGCGGAGTCGCGATGATTACGCCTCCGCAACAGAATGATGTCCGCGTTTTCGCATTCCTTGACGGGTCGACGATCGCCGTCGGCAGCGAGCCGGTGATTCGCGGTGTGATCGATCGCCGGGCTACGCAAGCTGTTTTCGCTGGACCGTTCTTCCAGAAGGCCGTGGACGCCAGCGCCACTCACGACGCGTGGTTCGCCACCGTGGCTCCGCTCACGGACTTGATACCCGCGGGTTCGACGGGCGGCTTTAACCCTGCGACTCTTTTGCAGAGCGTGATGGAAAGCTGGGTGGGGGTGCATTTCGACACCAACGGCCTGACCTTGTCCGCGGAAGCGCTGACGCACTCCGCTACCGAGGCGCAGGGATTGGCCGGCATGTTAAAGCTGGTCTCCGGCATGGTAAAAGGGACTCCCGCGGCGGCGCTGCAAAATGCCCAGGTTAGCGCCAACGGATCGGTGATGCGAGTGATCCTAACCGTGCCCGAACAGGATCTCGAACGCACTTTCCATGGGGCCGCTCCCCGCCGTGCCGCCCGTTAACGCTGGCCTCTAGCGGGGCGCCGCCGCTATTCCGAGCCGGCTTTGCAGAATCAAAAGCGTTCGCTCCAATTGCTGAATGCGCGCCGCCTGCTGCCCGGATTGCTGGCGCAAGCGAGTGACTTCGTCCTGTAGCGCGTCACGCTCCACCTTGAGCGCATCCGTCTCATTGTTGTCGCCCGGCGGTGCCGCCGGCGCCGCTCCCAGGAACCGGGAGGCCTCTACCAAAGGCTGCCCGCTCGAACCGGTCACCGTCAGGCGGACTTGCACGTCTCCACTCTGCCGCGCGTAGGTGAAACTGCCTTGCGCGAGTTCGCTGCGGTTCATGGGGATGGCGCGCTTGTCCTGCCCATCCACGATTTCGAGCGTTCCGCCGGAGGCGTTCAATATGCTGCGCGACGCGCGGTTCCATTGAATCTGCAACTGGCCGTTTTGTTCGATCATCCCTAGCGAAAGGGGTTCCGCGTTCAATTGCGGGCCGAAGTACTTCATTCCGGCTACCGCCGCTAGCAGCGCTGCCACAACGATGCCGATAATGGCCCACGGTATTTTGCGGCCGGTGTTCGGATAGGGAGAGTATTGAGGAATCGGGCGAGACGGCTGGCCGAACAAGGGTGCGTCGAAACGCGCGCGCGGCTCATCCAAAGGCTCGCGCGGGTCCCTCGTCTGGAATGAACCAGTCTCGATTAGACC
This sequence comes from Bryobacterales bacterium, assembly GCA_963731375.1. Classification (GTDB taxonomy): domain Bacteria; phylum Acidobacteriota; class Terriglobia; order Bryobacterales; family Bryobacteraceae; genus Palsa-187. The sequence continues at coordinate 66,597 of CAVSUW010000006.1, read as the reverse complement.
TGTCTCGATTGAACCTGTCTCGCTTGAACCGGGGCCATCCGGCGCCACGGGATAACGAGCGGAGGGGAGCCGGTCAGCCCGCGGCGGATCCATTAAAGGACGCCGCTCGCGGGGCGCGCGATCCAGCACTCCCGCCAGACGATCCGGGAAGTTGAATTCCTGATAGCTGCGTTCGCCCTTCACCGAGCCATCCGGCTCGCGCACGAAGAATCCGGCGCGCATCGCGCCAGCGCGGCCGGGGTGCACCACCATGGTGACTTGCCAAGGCTCCGGGAAAAATGCGCTGTAGGTATCCAGATCCGATTGCTGCAGCGTGACGTCGCTGCGCGTGTGCGACAGGAACCAGCCCACCACCAGCATGCCTTCCAGACGCATGTCTTCTTTGTCGCGCGCGAGCTGAGCGGTCAAGGCCGCGCGATCGTTGTCGGAAAGATGAAAGGTGGGGCCGCGCGCATGTTCACAGGCGATTTCACGCATGGCGAGAATGCGCACGATGCGGTCTTCGCGGGTGCCGTAAAGCACGCCGCCAACCTCAATGCCGCCGCGCTGCAGGCGCTGAAAACCATCCGCCACTACCTGACGGATTTCTTCGACAACTACCAGCGAGTACTCGACGTCGACTGGGCTTTCCGGAACTACCCAGGTTCCAAATTTTGCGTCAGCCACGCTCAACGCCTCCCCGGCGAATGCGGGCCTGCATAGGCCACACCGGTAGTGGGATCGCTATCCTGGTCCTGATCTTCGTGTAAATGATAGTAATAGGTTACCGCGCCCATGGCACACAGAATCAGGAGGGCCATTGCCAGGCAGGCAATGGTAATTCCGTTCCAGGCACGCTCCCGCGAAACCGCCGCGACGGTTCCCACCACCGTAACCAGCGCCAGCGCGAAGATCAGGACGAACTTGTCGTACCAAGGCATCAAGTCCAGATGATCCTGGCCACCAACTTGGCCCCAGACCACCGAGATCGCAAGCAGCGCCAGCAGGAATTCGCAGACATAGGCGATTCGGAGCATGGGATGAAGGAGAATAGCCGCCGTCCGAGGCTGTCAATAGAAACCGGCGGCTATCTCCGATGTGCGCTAGGCGATGGCCTTAGCGGCGGCCAGCGCCGCTTCGTAGTTGGGATGATCGCCAACTTCTTTCACGTATTCGACGTACTTGATGGTGTTGTCTTTACCCACTACGAAAATGGCCCGGCTGTGGATGCGCAGATCCTTGATGAGCGTGCCATAGGCCTGGCCGAAAGAACCGGTCTTGTGGTCCGACACCATCTTGACGTGATCCACGCCGAACGCACCGCACCAGCGCTTCTGGGCGAACGGCAGGTCCATGCTGAAGGTGTAGATGCTGACGTTGGGCAGCTTGCCGGTCTCTTCCTCGAAGCGCTTGGTTTGAGCGTCGCAAACCGGCGTATCGAGCGAAGGGATCACGCTGAAGATACGCACGCCGTCGCCAGTGGTCGCGAGCGTCACCGCTTTCAATCCGTTGTCTACTGCTTCAAAGTCGGGAGCCTTGTCGCCGACTTTCAATTCCGGCCCCAGAACCGTCATGGGGTTGCCTTTTAAAGTAGTTGCTGCTGATCTTTCCATAGCGGTTATTCTAGCAACTCATCAAGCGCGGACGCATTGGTAACCGGCAGCTTGCAGGCGAAATTTTCGCAGACGTAGGCGGTGGGAGCGCCTTCGAGCGCGGACATCGGCAGAGAACTCTGTTCGCTGCGCATGACCACGGCGCCGGGCAGAAAGCGGCGTCGGATCGACGCGAGCATCTCCAGCATGGCGGGATCGTCGCGTGGTCCGGCCAGGACGATCTCCTGGGGGCGGCCGAGAGCGAAGGCATGAGCCACCAGCATCTGCGGAACGCCGGTTCCCGATTCTTCCATGCGCGAGGCGAAAGCGCGCAAGGTGTGCTCGGCGGCAGCGCGAAAATCGGCGCGGTCCGTCATGCGCGCTAGTCGTAGCAGCAGGAGCGCCATGCCGGAGTTGCCGGACGGCTCGGCTCCGTCGTAATCATCCTTTAAGCGTAGCAAGGCGTCTTGAGAACCTTGGGAGGTGCTAAAGAAGCCACCGTTCTCGGTGTCGGCGAATAACTCGATCGCGCGTTCCGCTAGACGCACTGCCCATTCGAAATCACGCGCTTCGAAGGTGGTCTCGTAGAGATCGAGCAAGGCTAGTCCGCAGAAGGCATAGTCGTCGAGGAATCCGTCGATTGCCGATTCCCCGCCCCGATGGCGGCGCTGCAGAATCTGGCGATCATCGTCCCACAGATGCCGCCGCAGGAAATCCGCCGCGGCACGAGCCGCTTCGGCGTAGTGCGTGTCGTTCAAGATCTGCGCACCTTTGGCGAACGCCGAGATCATCATGCCATTCCAGGAAGCCAGCACCTTGTCGTCGCGCAAGGGTCGCGGACGGCGGGCGCGAATTTCCAGCAGTTTGGCCGAAGCCCGCTGCAATTCCGCGCGGACTATTTCAGGGGTGACTCCAGCGTGGGCCGCGGTTTCGTCGATGGCTGTGCGCCTGATAGAGGATATTCGCGCCGCGAAATTCGTTCTGCGGATCTTCCTCAACGTTGCCATTGGGTTCGACGCCGTAGCGATAACAGAACATCGCGGCGGCGCCCGGTTCGAACGCCCCCTCGATCTCCTGCTTGCGCCAAATGTAGAACGCGCCTTCACCCTTCTCGTGCGGATGCGCCGGATCGCTCGCGCTATCGGCATCCTCCGCCGAATAGAAGCCGCCACCGGGATCGGTCATGTCGCGCAGCAGATACGTGAAGATGTCACGAGCCGCGGCCGCATATTGCCCGTCGCGCGTGATCTGGAAGGCTTCGAGATACGACACCGCAAGCTGCGCCTGGTCATACAGCATCTTTTCGAAATGCGGAACAAACCAGCGCTCATCGACTGAGTAGCGATGAAAGCCGCCGCCGATCTGGTCGTTCATCCCGCCTTTGACCATTTCGCGCAAGGTCGCAAGCACCATCTCCAGCGCTTCTTCATTCTTCGTTGCGGCGTAATAACGCACTAGAAAATTGTGGATACTGGGACGCGGGAACTTGGGCGCTCTGCCGAACCCACCGAGTTCAGGATCGAACACGCGCCGGAAGGCCTGGAACGCGCGATCCAAGACCTCGCGTCCGGGTGTTGTTGTACCGGGCGAGAGGCTCGCGTATTCTCGAAGCTGCTCGATCACCTGATCGCCGGACGCTTCAACTCGTGAACGGTCCTGCCGCCATGCTTCCGACAGCCGCTCCAGCACGGCGCGGAATCCGGGACGGCCGTAGCGATTGTCGGGCGGGAAATAAGTGCCGCCGAAGAAGGGCTTCCGCTCGGGAGTAAGCCACACCGACATGGGCCAGCCTCCGCTGCCGGTGGAGGCTTGCACGAACAACATGTACATGCGGTCCACATCAGGGCGCTCTTCGCGATCTACCTTTATCGAAACAAAGTTCTGATTCAGGACCTGCGCGATCTCTTCGTTCTCAAACGATTCGCGCTCCATCACATGACACCAATGGCAAGTTGAATAACCCACCGACAAAAAGATGGGCCGATTTTCGCGGCGGGCTTTTTCGAAGGCCTCTTCGCCCCAGGGATACCAATCCACCGGGTTATTGGCGTGCTGCAGAAGATACGGGCTCTTTTCGTGAGCCAGGCGGTTGGGTGCGGCCATGAATCTTTAGCTTAGTTCGTAACCTTTGGTCGCCAACTCCGTCAACATCACTTCGGAATCTTTTCCATGCGTCGTGAAAATATGCTGGACGGACTGGCACACGTGTTCGTAGCCACGCTGGTAGAACACCAGGATCGACGGGCCGGCGCCGCTGAGCGCGCAGCCCAGCAGTCCCTTCATGCGCAGGCCAATGATCTCGTCGAGTCCCGGCACCAAGGGCGCGCGATAAGGCTGGTGCAGGCGGTCTTCAAGGGCGGTGGGGAAAGCGTCCGTGATTCCAGTAGCCAGCGCCGTAATCAGCAGCGCGCTGCGTTGAATATTGAAGATCACGTCCGCGCGCGAGTAAGTCTTGGGAAGGACACGGCGCGCCTCCACCGTCGGCAGCAGGAAATCCGGAACGACAACCGCGATGCCGAATTTTGGATGCAATTCCAGGCGCGCGGCATGGGTGACGTCCCGCGCATCGGTGGCGCTCGCAACGATCGAACCGTGGACGCAAGCGGCGACGTTATCAGGATGCCCCTCGATGCGAGCGGCTTCGTCCAGCACTCGCCCGCGCGACCAGCGCAGGCCCAGCATCGCATCGGCGATCACGACGCCGGCGGTCAGCGCAGCAGCGCTCGACCCGAGGCCTTTACCGAGCGGGATGCTGTTGGTAATGTGCAGCTCGATCGGCGCCATGGTTCGCTTCAGGTCGCCGGCAATGCGAACCGCGGTCTGCCAGATCAGGTTGTTTTCGTCAGCGGGTATCGACTCCGCATCGCGGCCAGCTACGTGAATGGCAAGTTGGTCCGTGGGCCGGAAGCGGCATTCCAGATAAACCCCCAAAGCCAGCGCCAGCGCATCGAAGGCGGGTCCAAGGTTGGCGCTGGATGCGGGAACCCGTAATTTGCGAAAGGTCAAACAGCTATTCTGACACGTATTTCGCCACAGAGCCCCTGAATCCGGCTAGAATTGCAGATATGAGCGCCTCCACCACCGCCAACTTCAGCGACAGCAGCCTCGTTTTGCCGGCGTGGAAAAACGTCCTCGGCACGATTGCGGCGGTCTGCGTCGCCATCATATTTCTCGCCACTGGAATCGGCAAAATTATGGTGCCCTACCAGGTGCAAACCATGTTCGAGCAACTGTTGGTGCCGGTCTGGGCCAGCATGCCGCTGGTGATCGGGCTCGCTATCGTCGAAGCGCTGGGGGGATTGCTGGTGTTGATGCCGCGCTATCGCCGCTGGGGCGCATGGTTGATCGCAGCGCTGCTGGTGGCATTCATGGGATACATCGGGCTGCGCTATCAAGCCTTGGTGGGCCGCGATTGCAGTTGCTTCCCATGGCTCAAGCGCGCCGTAAACCCGTATCTATTCCTGGAAGACGGAGCGATGCTGGCGGCTGCTCTCATTGCCGCCTGGTTCTCGCGTAAGCCGGCCAGCTTGCGTTTCCCGATCATTGCGCTGGTGGCGATCTCAGTGCTGGCGGGTGCCGGCCTGGGCTACAACACCATGCACCAGAGCGGTATTCAGGTGCCCGAGACGATCACAGTTGACGGCAAGCCGTTCAATATTCGGGAAGGTCACATCTTCCTGTTCTTTTACGATCCAGCGTGCAGCCATTGCGAAGAAGCGGCGCGGCACATGGCGACGTATAGCTGGAAAAGCGACGTAACGGTAATTGGACTGCCCACCAACGATCCGCAATGGGCCGCGTCCTTCCTGCATGACACCAAGCTAGTGGCGAAGACCTCCACCGACTCGGCGCTGCTACGCAAACTGTTTGTGTTCACGTCGCCGCCCTATGGCGTGGTGCTCGAGAGCGGACGCGTCAAGAGCATCCTCACGCACTTCGACGCGCCCGAGCCACAGCCTTCGCTGCAGCAGGTTGGGTTTATCAATTAGGCTGCTTCTCGACTAACGAAACGGCGCGGATCTCGACGGATCCTTCGGTGCGCGCCTGACCTCTGGGCCGATGATAGGTGAGCGTGATCGGCAGAATTGCAACCCCAGCTTTGAAATCGGTGTTCCCAGCACGCCAATCTTGTGTCGGCTGGAGCGCGGCGTGGGTCCCACCGGCAGTCCATTCGATGCCGGACGGCGACGCGAATCCTTGTGTGCGAGCTTCCCAGCGGAGGGAATACGCCTTGCCCGGCTGCAGTACGACGAACTGACGCAGCAGTTCGGTCGATTCGGATTGTCTCCCGGAAAATTGAATCCGGTACGAATTCGGCAGCGCCACATCGACGAGGCCCTCGGCCTGTGACGGACGCCAGTCGAAACCGTGTCCGCTGGGCTCGGTTGCAAAATCGCCGTTGCCGATCAGTCCGGCCCGGGTATGGCCCAGTTGCCTCCACAAGTCACGTGCCTCGGTAAACTTTCCGGCATCGATAAGCAGGTCGCACGCGGTTTCCAACTCCAAGACATCGGAACCGTCATGCGACTGCGCGAGCTTTAACGCCGCCGCGCTCACTGCCTCATGTCGCTGGTCCATGACGTAATACAAATATGCAGCCAGGACTTCGTGCCGATCTGGAATGGCCTGCGCCAACACTTCTTCCGCGTTCTGAGTCATTCGCCAACACAGATCGAAAGCCAAGCTACGATCTCCATAAGAAACCTCCAGCGCTGCTCGCATCCACTTCCAGAATTCCGCAGTGCGTTCACGGCGGAAATAAAAATTAGCGAGCGTCCACCGCGGCTCGAATTGACGATCCACGCGCGCCGCATCCAGCAACCACTTTTCCGCTTCCGAAAAATCTCCACGGGCTTCGGCTGCCAGCCCGAGGCGGATTCGAGGCGCCGAAGACAGCGGATTCAACCGAGCGGCTCGCTCCAGCAGGGCTGTTGAATTTTCGCCGTCGTAATCCATTTGCTGAGCGCGGAACAGCAGATAGCCGGCGTGACCCGGAAGAATCTCCAACGCGCGCGCCACCGACTGCGGCGTTCGCCTGCGAAATTCGGCGTCCGCAATCGCCAGTCGAATGGAATACACAGCAGCGACCGCCAACACAAACAACGCTGCAACAGCGAAAATACGGCGCGCGTAATACACCTGAATTACTTTTATTTTCCTTGATGAAAAGTGCGAACCAAAAGTATACTTGGTGCAGTGCATACCAGAGCGCGGGCAATCACATCGGTTCTGACTTCGCTTCTCACGTTCACCTACCTGAGTGCGGATAGTTTCGCCGCCACATCCAGCGCTGCGAAATCGCCGGTGATCGGTGTGGTCACGGCGAGCGGGCATTTTATCCTGGACCGCTCTGAAGTCTGGGGAAATGCGACGCTGTTCGACGGCGGGAAGATCGAGACTGGCGCAGCATCCTCCGAAGCGGCGCTGCGCAACGGCGTGAAAATTCAACTGGCGTCGGCGTCGAGCGCAACGGTCGGCGAAAGTCAGTTGACTCTGACCAAAGGCACCGGTCAGATATTGGCGAAGGAAGACTATCAGGTCAGCGCGGGTGGTCTCGCGATCCGCTCGGCGAGTGGCGCTAGTCGCGTACGTGTGGCTTGGCTGGCCGGCGGAACAGTGGAGGTCACGGCGCTGAGCGGTGCGGCCCGAGTCGCAAACCGTACGGGGCTGGTACTGGCTTCGATCCCGGCGGGGCGCCGCATGGACTTCGCGCTGCAAGCCGCCACGGGCGCAGTCACGCGCACCGGCTGCCTGCTTTACAAGGACGGCAAATTCTTATTGCAGGATCAGAATACGCAGGAAGTTCTGGAAATCAGAGGCGATAATCTGGCAGCTCAGGTGGGCAACCGCGTTACCGTCAACGGCACTGCCAGCGCGCTTCGTCCTGCACTTGCCGCTGCCTCCGGCACAGTGAATGCCAATACCGTGACGCTGCAAGAAACCGGCGGCTGCTTGAGCGTGGCCGCGGCGCTCGATGCGCAGACAGAGGTTCCCAATACCGCTGCCGCGACCGCCCCGAGTCAGCCGGCAGTCGCGCCTGCGAAAGCTCCGGCCCCAGCCGCTGCCAAGGGCGGCATGTCGACTGGTGCCAAGGTTGCGATCATCGTAGTAGTCGCCGGCGGCGGAGCGGGAGCCGCAATCGCATTGGCGGGCAAGAAGGGTTCTACCAGCCCGTAGATCTCGATCGATAAAGTTGACCGGGGTCGCCCTATAATTAGTGTGTGTCCCAAGCCACCGACCTCTTTGTAGAACAAAATAAGTCCCGTCTTCTCGACGAGCTGAAGACGTTCCTCCGCATCCCCAGCGTCAGCACCCTGCCCGAACATGTCCCCGACGTGCGGCGTGCCGCGCAGTTCGTAGCTGACAGCATGAAAACCGCGGGTCTCGAAAACATCGAGATCATTGCGACGGCCAAGCATCCGCTGGTTTACGCCGACTGGCTGCATGCGCCCGGCAAGCCGACGGTGCTGTGTTACGGGCACTACGACGTGCAGCCGCCGGATCCTCTGGACGAGTGGATCTCGCCTCCGTTTGAACCGGTGGTGCGCGATGGCAACCTCTACGCGCGCGGTTCGGCCGACGACAAAGGCCAGATGTACATGCACATTAAGGCAGTGGAGGCGCTGCTCTCGACCTCTGGGACGTTGCCCGTCAATTTGAGATTTCTGATCGAGGGCGAGGAAGAAGTCGGCGGCGAGTCGGTGGCCAAGTTCGTCGCTGAAAATCCGGCGAAGCTCAAGGCCGATGTTGCGCTGGTATCCGATACGGAGCTCTTCGCCGAAGGCCTGCCGACGCTGTGCATCGGACTGCGCGGACTGATCTACACGGAAATCGAAGCCCGCGGCCCGGCGCGCGATCTGCACTCCGGCATGTACGGCGGCGCGGCGCCCAACGCCGTGTTCGGACTGATTGAGCTGCTGGCGAAAATGAAAGACGCCAACGGCAAGATACAGATCCCTGGTATGTACGATGATGTCGCGCCGCCGACACCCGCCGAAAAACGCAGTTGGGAACATCTACCCTTTGACGAAAAAGATTTCCTCAAGAACGAGGTTGGCTCCACGCAACTGACGGGCGAGCCGGGCTATTCGGTTCTGGAGCGCACGTGGGCGCGGCCCACGCTCGAAGTCCACGGCATCGCCGGAGGCTTCACCGGAGCCGGCGCGAAGACCGTGATTCCGGCGCGCGCTACCGCCAAGGTCAGCATGCGGATGGTGCCGAATCAGAATCCTGAGAAAATCATCGCCGCGTACAAGAAGTTCGTCGCCGACAACACCCCTGCCGGGATTCAAACCGAAGTCCGCGTCCTTAGTTGGGGACCAGCAATCATGGTGAATCCAGATCACCCGGCCATTCACGTGGCGGCCAGCGCTTTTCGGGATATCCTTGGAAAAGAAACAGTTTTCATTCGCAGTGGCGGCTCGATTCCCATCGTGGGAGACTTCGCGAAACACCTGGGGATCCCAACCATCCTCATGGGATTCGGACTTCCCGACGATGGTTTGCACTCGCCCAATGAGAAGTACAAAGTGGCGAACTACTACGCCGGGATCATGACCATTGCCCATTTCTTCGAACAATACGGGCAGTGACGCGGTTGCCGGGAGTGTGACCGCTCCCGAACCGGGCGCCGGGCGCAGCGTGGGCACAGGCTCCGGTCAAAGCGAAAGCGTCGTTCGTTCTGCCGGCGTCGTCTCGATAGCCGTACTGATGAGCCGCGTAACCGGACTGGTGCGGGAAAGCGTGATGGCCCGCCTGTTCGGCGCCGGGCTGATCTACGACGCCTTCCAGTTGGGATTCCGCATTCCCAACCTCACCCGCGACCTGTTTGCCGAAGGCGCTTTGTCGAGCGCGTTCGTTCCCACTTTCACCGAATACCTGACCAATCGCGGCAAGGAAGCCGCTGCGCGCCTGGTCAACCTGGTGGCTACGGCGCTGATTTTGGTGGTCGGCGCCGTTTGCGCGCTGGGCGTGATCTTTGCCCCGCAATTGGTGCACCTGATGGCGCCGGGTTACGCCGCAGTCCCCGGCAAATTCGAACTGGCCGTCAGAATGACCCGTATCATGTTCCCATTCCTGCTGCTGGTGGCGCTAGCTGCACAGGCCATGGGAGTTCTGAACGCCTCGAACAAATTCGGCGTGCCGGCCATGGCGTCTACGTTCTTCAATATAGGCTCGATCGGCTTCGGCGTGGTGCTGGGAATCTGGCTGGGGCCGACGCTGCACTTGACGCGCATCGAAGGCATGGCTGTAGGCGTGGTACTAGGCGGAGCGCTGCAATTAGTGTGGCAGTTGCCTACTCTCTATCGCCTGGGATTTCAGTATCGTATGGCATTCGATTGGAAGCATCCCGGGCTAGTCCGCATCTTCCGCCTGATGGTACCGGCGATTCTCGGTAACGCGGCCGTGCAGATCAACGTGATGGTGAATACCAACTTCGCTTCCACCATCGTCGATCCGGTGCGCGGCATGGATGGCCCGGTCAGTTGGCTGAGCTACGCGTTCCGCTTCATGCAGCTTCCTCTGGGATTGTTTGGCGTCGCGATGGCTTCGGCTACACTGCCCTCCATCTCGCGCAGTGCGGCGGCTGGGAACATGGATGAGTTCCGGCGCACGCTGTCGAAGTCCCTGGGCATGGTATTCCTGCTGACTCTGCCCTCGTCGGTGGGTTTGGCGGTGCTGGGCAAGTCCATCATCGGCGCAATCTATCAGGGCGGTCGCTTTCAGGTTTACGACACGCAGCAGACCGCCGTTGCACTCTCCTGCTACGCGATCGGACTCGCGGGTTATGCGGCGCTGAAAGTGCTGAACCCCGCGTTCTACGCGTTGGGTGATGCGCGCACTCCTATGTTGGTAAGTCTGGGTTCCATCGTAGTTAACTTCGTCATGGCAACAACCATGATCCGGCTGGCCGGCCTGGGCCACGCGGGGCTGGCGCTGTCGACGTCGGCGGTGGCGCTCTTCGGCTTCTTCCTGCTGTTCGAAATCCTGCGCCGGCGGATTGGCGGGGTTCACGGGCGCGAGCTCGCCGCGGGAATTGGCAAGGTGCTGATCGCGTCTCTAGTAATGGCAGGTATCACGGCGCTCTCCAGCCATGGCGTCGAAAGTTGGCTGGGCGTTTCCCAACTGGCGCGATTAGCGGATCTCGCGATCTCGCTGCCCATCGGACTGCTGGTCTTCTACGGGATGTGCCGGGCTCTTGGAGTGCACGAAGTAGACATGGCCATTCGCGCCTTCTCTTACCCCGTGCGGCGCCGGCTGCGGCGGAAAAACACGCCCTAATACTTCGGCGTTTTTCTACCGATACAGGCTGTATGAGCGGTCTGTTCCTCGTCTTGACGTTGCTGGCTGCGGATCCAGCGACGTCTCGCGACCACCTGCGACTTGCCTCGGAACTGGTCCAAGCCGGGCACGTCGAAGAGGCGCTGCCGCACTACGCACAGGCGATCAAGCTGCGTCTTGATAATCCAAATGCCTGGGTGGGACGTGGCAAAGCGCTGGCGATGATCGGCCGCTATCGCGACGCCATCGACGATTTCGATCAGGCCATCCGGCTCCAACCTGGCGCCGCGGACCCGTTGATCGAACGCGGCTTCGCATTCGGAGAGGCTGGCGATTTCTCGTTGGCAATCGAAGATTTGACGCGCAGCCTGCGCATTGAACCGTCGAACAGTAGGGCGCTAGTGCTGCGCGGAGCCGCCCATGCTAAGCTCGGCCACTCGGCTAAAGCGATTGACGATTTCAGCCGCGCGCTGGAGCTGACGCCCGATGACGCACAGCTTCGTTTGGCCCGCGCCACCGTTTACGCAGCGGAGGATCGGAATCGCGAAGCTCTGGCCGATCGCGAGGCTGCGGTGCACCTGCTGCCCGATTCGGCCGAAACGTTGCTCGCCCGCGGCGGAAGTTATCACGCTCTGGGAATGCATGCTCAGGGACTCGCCGACCGTAGCGCTGCGATCCGCTTGAAACCCGATCTTGCTGAAGCCTGGTGTGCGCGCGGAAGCGCCTATTTCCTACTGGGAGAATACGAAAAGGCGGCACAGGATCTGGAACAAGCCGTCCGCCTCAAGCCGAGTTATGAGGAAGCCCGCAGCGTCTTGGCCAAGGCGCGCAAGGAACTCGCGGCTCCTCCCGCTGTTGAAGCCGAAGATCCAGTGGAAGTTGCGGAAGAGATTGCCCCAGCGCCGGTCGCGGCGCCAGAGCACGCATCAACCGCGCCAGCGCCTGCACCTGCGGCACCCCCAGCACCCAAAGCGACACCCCCGGCGAACGCTCCGCGGCATGCCGATCCGAAATCTGCCGCCCTGCACAACCAGCACGGCCGCGAGCTGCTGTATCAAGGTCACTATCAGCAGGCCGTCGACGAACTCTCGGCCGCGATCGAAGCTCAGCCTAATTTCGCGCTGGCGTACAACGCTCGCGGGTTCGCGTATCTTATGATGCGCGACACAACCCATGCGCTAGCGGATCTCAACGAAGCCATCCGGCTCAATCCCGCGTACGCTAACGCGTATCACAATCGCAGCGTTGCAAGAAAAGCAGCGGGCGATAAAGACGGCGGCGCGGCGGACGAAGCTAAAGCGCTTGAACTGACCGTAAAAAAATAGGCCGCAGGCTATAAACCCAGTAGCTTTTCGATTTCAGCCGCGGGCGTGCGCTGACCTACGTAGAAGACTCCGAACAACGCGTACACTGCACTCACTTCGTCAAAGCGCATTTCGTAAATCAGCTTTTTGAACACCAGCGGGTCTTCGGCGAACAGGTCGACGCCCCACTCCCAGTCGTCGAAGCCGATGGAACCGGAAATGATCTGTTTCACCTGCCCTGCATAACGCCGGCCGATCGCGCCGTGATCGCCCATCTGCCGCTGGCGCTCTCCTAACGGAAGCTGATACCAGTTCTTGTCTTCGCCGCGCCGCCGATCCATCGGGTAAAAACAAATGTACTTGTGCGCCGGCATCTCTGGAAATAACCGCGGATGCATGGCCTGGCGCTGACGGACGAGCGTCTCTTGAATTTCAGCATCCCACGCCGGCGTGTGCGGCTCGATTCCGCGCTCGGCCAGACCGGAGTAAACTTTTGCCGTGGATTCATACAATCCCAGCTCGACGACCGATAAGTACGACGAGGTCTGTTCCATAAAATCCCACAGTGGCAATTTTTGCAGCGCGCGCTCCGCTTCCCCCAACTGCTCAAAGTTCTGGCGGAAGTGGACCAGCATCAGATCGCCTTTGTGGCCGAGCAAGGAGAATAATGCGCTGCCCTGGCCCTCCATCTGTTGAATCGCAGCTCCGGCTTCGGTCAAAATCTGATCGCGGCGGACCGCCGCCAGCGCGCGCCATTCTGGCCAGCGCACGCGCAGCATCTGGTGCAGAAGGCTCGAACCTTCCAAGGTGAGCGGTACCGGCGTCATAGAATCGAGGGAAGACATCGTTTTAAGAATCGCACGGTTTTTATAATGCAGGTATGATCAGCGGAGAAAATCCGGCTGCGGATGAATTCAAATGCTACTTTCCGTACGTCCCCTCAAACGGCGATAATAATAAAAGTATCCGCTTGGCGGCCGCCGGCATCCAACCACGTAAGTCTTGGAGGGCGTGTGTTTCGAAGGCCAAGCTTTCAAAGGGTTTATGCATCGATTGAGTCACTCATCCTCCGCAGCGGCGTTGCTCGCGATCGTTCTACTTCCTTGGATCTTGATTTCAGGATGCGGTTCCGAGGCGCGAAGCCAGAACGGAGCACCGCCTCCTCCAACCGTGCTGGTTACAACGGCGCATGCCGGAGACGTGCCGATTTTTTCGGAGTACCCGGCGCAAACCTACGCCCGGAACACGGTTGACGTGCGGGCACGGGTGGATGGATATATCGAAAAATGGTTGTACCGCCCTGGCCAGGAAGTGAAGGCCGGCGAGACTTTTATGTCTTGGACAAGCGTCCGTATGAGGCCGCGCTGGATCAGGCAAAAGGCAATCTGGCGCAGAGCGAAGCCGATCTGGACTACGCGCAAAAGCAGGTAGCCCTGCAGCAGGCACAAGCCAACTTGGCCGTTACCCAAGCAAACCGGGTTAAAGCGCAGCAGGACGTAGATCGCCTGACGCCTCTGGTCATGGCAGACGCCGCTTCGAAGCAGGATCTGGATGCGGCCGTTGCTGCGCTTGGCGCCGGTGAAGCGACCGTGAATGCCAACCAGGCGAACGTCGAGCAAGCCCGGCTTTCCACCCGAACGCAGATCGCTTCAATGCAAGGTAAAGTCGATGCGCTGCGTGGCTCCGTGCGGACGGCACAGCTCAACCTCGAATACTCGACCATCCAGGCGCCCATCAGCGGTCTGGTGGGAGACACGCAGGTTCCGGTGGGCGGCCTGGTAAATGCAACTTCGCCGCAACCGCTGACGACCATTGTTCCGCTCGATCCTATCTGGGTCCGTTTCAAAGTAACGGAAACCGAGTACCTGGAATTCAAGAAGCGCGGCAACCTCACCCGATCGGAGCTCACGCTGGTTCTGGCGGACAACAGCGAGTTTCCACACAAAGGACTGGTTGAGAACACCGTCAACCAAGTTGATCCAAAGACTGGCACGCTCGAATTGCAGGCACGTTTTCCGAATCCGCAGCATGTGCTTCTCCCCGGCCAATTCGGCAAGGTGCGTTTCGAAACCGACCTTCGCAAGAACGTCGTTCTGGTTCCGCAGCGGGCGATCCAACAGTTGCAAAGCACACAGACCATCTTGACCGTGGGGTCCGATGACAAGGTTCAGTTGAAAACCATCACAACTTCCGACCGGGTAGGCGACTCGTGGGTGGTCGAGCAAGGGCTCACCGCGGGAGAGCGCGTGATTGTCGAAGGGCAGCTCAAGGTTCGCCCGGGCATGACCGTTCATGCGAGTCCTTATGTCGATCCGGTCAGCGGCAAGCGGGGGGGCTGATTTTCGATGGCCCGATTTTTCATCGACCGCCCGGTATTCGCAATCGTCATCGCGATTGTGATCGTCATCTTAGGCAGCGTCTCAATCCCGACGCTTCCGATCGCCAGCTTTCCTGAAGTGGTGCCACCCGTGGTGCAGATCACGGCCAGCTATCTGGGCAGCAACGCCCTCGATCTCGAGAAAACGGTGGCGCAGCCGATCGAGGAGCAACTCGCTGGCCTGGACGGCATGCTCTACTTCTTGTCCAGCAGCGCGAATAACGGAAGCATCACCATCCTGGTCACGTTCCAGCTGGGCACGAATCCGGATATCGCAACGGTTCAGACCCAGAACAAAGTGAATATCGCCCTCCCGCGGCTGCCCCCGGAAGTGCAGCGCCAGGGAGTCGTGGTCAAAAAAGTATCTAGCGCGTTTCTCATGGCAGTTGGTCTGGTGTCGCCCGATGGGCGCTATGACTCGCTATTTCTCAACAATTACGCACAGATTAATTTGCTGAATCAGATCGGCAGCCTGCAAGGTGTAGGCGACACACGGCTGGCCTCGCAATTGGTGTATTCGATGCGGGTGTGGGTGGATCCCGACAAGATGTCGAAACTCGGCATAACCGCCACCGACATCAACAACGCTATCACCGCGCAGAACCGGCAAAATCCGGCTGGCGCCACTGGACAAGCGCCCGCTCCGCCCGGCACGGATTTTCAGTATGCGGTCAATGCTCCGGGGCGCCTGACAGACCCGGCGCAATTCGGCGACATCATCGTGCGCGCGTTGCCGGACGCATCTCTGCTGCGCATTCGCGATATCGGCCGGGTAGAGCTGGGAGCGCAAAACTATGGCGGCTTCAGCCGCCTGGACGGCAAGCCGTTTGGCAACACCATCGTCTATTTGTCTCCGGGGGCCAACGCCGTCCAGACCGCGAAGAGCGTCAAGGCATTTATGGAGGAGGCCAAGAAGAGCTTCCCGCCGGGTGTGGACTACGTCATTCCCTACGACTCCACGATTTTCGTTACGACGGCGATTACCGACGTGGTCATCACGCTGCTCGAAGCAATTGGCCTGGTGATTCTGGTGGTGTTCATATTCCTGCAGAACTGGCGAGCGACTTTGATTCCGCTGCTCACCGTTCCGGTGGCAGTGGTGGGAACCTTCGCGTTGTTTCCGCTGCTGGGGTTCAGCATCAATATCACCAGCATGTTCGGCCTAGTGCTGGCGATCGGCATCGTGGTCGACGACGCGATTGTGGTGGTGGAAGCTGTGCAGCGCAATATGGACGACGGCATGCCTCCTCGGGAAGCCACGATGCGCGCCATGGACCAGGTGTCGGCACCGGTGGTGGCCATCGCGGCTATTCTGGCGGCGGTGTTCATTCCGGTCGCGTTCCTCGGCGGCATCAGCGGCCAGCTTTATCGGCAATTTGCGCTGACTATCGCGGCATCCGTGCTTATTTCAGCGTTCAGTGCGCTGTCGCTCAGCCCGGCCCTCGCGACGCTGCTTCTAAAGCCCCAGAAAAAGACCTCCCGTGGACCGCTCGCATGGTTCTTCGGACACTTCAACCGGGTCTTTGAATGGACCACAAATAAGTATTTGGCCGGAGTCGGTATGCTGATCCGGCGGTCCGTGGTGGCGCTGCTGATCCTTGCGGTTTTCTGGGTATCCGCCGGCTGGTTATTCAAGAAGCTTCCCAACGGTTTCCTGCCGGATGAAGATCAAGGCGCCTTATTTATATCGGTCCATTTGCCGGACGGCGCCTCTATTGATCGCAACTCCGCAGCCTTGGTGAAAATTGAAAACGTCGTCGCAAACCTGCCGGGCGTAGCCCACTACTTCGTTCTGGGCGGCACGGATGTTGCCACTCAAACCAGCAGCTCCAACGTATCCACCGTTATCGCCACGCTTAAACCCTGGGACGATCGAAAATCCGCAGACCAGCAACTGCCCGCGATTCTTGCAGCGGCCCAGCGCGGCTTGAGTCAGGTTCCGGAGGCATTCAGTTTCGCTTTCGGCTTGCCTCCAATCCTCGGCTTGAGTCTCACCGGAGGGTTCCAGTTCATGCTGGAAGACCGTACCGGCGGCAGTATTCAGCAACTCGGGCAAGTGGCCGACACCATGGTAGACGCCACCCGCCAGCGCCCCGAACTGGCCAACGTCATAAGCACGTTCCGCGGTAACGTGCCGGCTTATGACCTGAAGATGGACCTCGACAAATTGCAGACTCTTGGCGTGCCAGTGAGCGACGCATACAATACTCTGCAAACTTTTCTTGGCGGCCTCTACGTGAACGACTTCAATGCGTTCAGTCACACCTGGCAGGTGCTGATTCAGGCAGAGACTGCCTATCGCAATCAGCCTTCCGACATCAACCGCTTTTACACCCGTGCCGCGGATGGCACCATGGTGCCGCTGGGCACCGTGGTTACGCTCAAGCCCACTACCGGCCCTGACGTGGTCTATCGCTACAACCGGTTTCCGGCGATCCAGATTCTGGGCGGCCCATCTCTCGGGACTAGCAGCGGCGTTGCGGTGGATGCGATGGAGAAACTGGCGGCTAGCTCCCTGCCCGCCGGTTACGCGTATGAATGGACGGGAACCACCTACCAGCAAAAGCTTGCTCAAGGGAACGAGGGCATCATCTTCGGGTTCGCGGCGGTGCTGGTTTTCCTGTGCCTGGCGGCGCTTTATGAAAGCTGGTCGATTCCGTTCGCGGTGCTGCTGGCCCTGCCGCTCGGGTTATTCGGCGCTCTTATGGCTGCGTACATCCGCGACTACCCTTACGATATTTACACCCAGATTGGCATTGTCACGTTGATCGGACTTGCGGCGAAGAACGCGATTCTGATCGTCGAGTTTGCAAAGGATAGTCACGAGCAGGAGCTGATGTCGTTCCGCGACGCGGCCATGCACGCCGCGAAGCTCCGGCTGCGGCCGATTCTGATGACATCGTTCGCCTTCATCCTCGGGGTGGTGCCGCTGGTGATGGCGACGGGCGCCAGTTCCGCCTCGCGGCGCTCGCTTGGAACCGCGGTATTTGGCGGAATGCTCGCGGCAACTTTGATCGCCGTCTTCCTGGTTCCGGTTCAATATTATGTGATCGAAACCTTGGTCGAAGGACGCAAGGGCGGCGCGCCCGACACAGGCACTGCTCCGAAGCCCGGAGCTGGAATAGGTCCCAAGCCGCTTACCGGTACCGCACCGGAGTTTGCCGAATGAAACGCAGCGTTCTTGTGCTGGCGGCCGTTGCCCTGAGTTTGACGGGCTGCATGGTGGGCCCAAATTATAAACGTCCCGCAGTGGCAACCCCGCCGCAGTTTCGGGGCGCGCCCGCCGGCGATACCTCCGCCGGCGCCGCCACACCGGATTCGCTTGCGGAAACCAAGTGGTTCGATCTGTTCCAGGACGATACCGTGAAGCAACTCGTCACTAGCGCTCTGGAGAAAAACTTCGATCTGCGCATCGCCGCGGAGCGTGTTCTCGAAGCTCGGGCCCAGTATGGGATCGTGCGCGCGAACCTGTTGCCAACGCTTGACGCGCAGGTCCAGTTCACCGCCGTGCGCAGTTCGTCGATCGGCTCCACGACCTTTGTTCCGCCGGGAGCCAACCTCACTGCCAGCTATACCCAAGCCACCGCCGATCTCAATTGGGAGCTGGATCTTTGGGGACGTCTGCGCCGTCTGAGCGAATCTGCCCGGGCGCAATATCTAGCCACCGAAGAGGCGCGCAATGGCGTGAAGCTTACGCTGGTCGGCGACGTGATGAACACCTACTTCGCCCTCCGGGAGCAGGATCTGGAGCTCGAAATCAGCCGCCAAACCGGCGACATCGCCAGCGATAATCTGCGCTTGGTCAACTTGCGGCATGACCGCGGCGCGGCCAACGCCCTGGATGTGCATCAAGCGGAACAATTTCTCTATACCGCTACGGCGCAGATCGCTAGCTCGCAGCGCGCGATCGGGGAAACCGAAGATGCCATCAGCCTGCTGCTGGGGAGCGCGCCCAACGAAATCCCGCGCGGCAAGGCTCTTAATGAGATCGCTGCTCCGCCCCAGCTTCCGCCTGGATTACCTTCCACGCTGATCGAACGGCGACCGGACATTCGCCAGGCGGAACAAAATCTGATCGCCGCCAACGCGCAAATTGGAGCGGCGCGAGCGCTGCTCTTTCCGCAGATCTCGCTCACCGGACTGCTGGGTGGGCAGAGCCGCGCGCTCACCAATCTGTTCACCGGGCCAGCTCGTATGGCCAGCATTGGCCCATCCGCGCTGATCCCCATATTCCACGCGGGCCTCCGCTCGGGCGTTCGGCTCACCGAGGCGCAGCAGCGCGAGGCGCTCATCACGTATGAGAAAACCATCTATGGAGCGTTGCGCGAAGTCTCGGACGCGTTCATCATACATGACCGTACTCGCGAGCAGCGGATCGAAGAAGAGAAGCTGGTGACCGCGCTAACGCAAAGCGTTGAACTTTCCACGCTTCGCTATCGCGGAGGTCTGGACAGCTATCTGCAAGTGCTGGACGCGGAGCGGAATCTCTTCGGTGGACAGCTCACGCTGGCTCAACTCCGGCTTCAGGAGTTGCAGTCCGTGGTCCAACTGTATCGCGCACTCGGCGGTGGCTGGCAGTAAAGTATACTGGCGAATATCGATTCAGCCGTATGCTCCGCTTAATTTTTGTCGCCGCATTTTTGTCCACTCTGCTCGCTGCGCAGGCGCCATTAACAGTTCCCAACGGCCTGCCTGCTTGGGCTTTTAATATTCCGGATAAAGTACAGCCTCCGAGTGCTCCCGTTAAGGGGCCGGTGCGGGTACCCGGCAGCAGTAAGGAGTATGAGGCCGCGAAGATCGCCGGCAATGCGCATCCGCCAGACTGGTTCCCAGAAGAACACGGCCCTGCGCCCAACATCGTGACCGGTGAAGGCGGCGTAACGACGACGGCATGCGGCTCCTGCCATCTGATGTCGGGACAAGGGCACCCGGAATCCGCCGATCTGGCGGGCCTTCCCGCCGAGTACCTGGTGCGCCAGATGAATTATTTCAAGTCTGGCGCCCGCAAAGACGACGTGCGCATGGGTCCGATCGCCAAGGCGACTTCGGACGAAGATATCCGGAAGTCCGCCGAATATTTCGCGGCGCAGAAACCTATCGCGTGGGTGAAGGTGATCGAGACCGAGCATGCCGCCCAAGACCTATGTCGCCACCGGCGGACGCCACCGGCTTTTGTCGCCGGAAGGCGGCACGGAGCCCATCGGCCATCGCATCATCGAGATTCCGGTGGATCCCCA
The DNA here is from genome assembly GCA_963731375.1 of Bryobacterales bacterium. GTDB lineage: Bacteria > Acidobacteriota > Terriglobia > Bryobacterales > Bryobacteraceae > Palsa-187. The sequence goes on along the minus strand of CAVSUW010000006.1, from coordinate 46,826 downwards.
GCGAACCAACGATCGCGATCCGCACTCTCCATTTCTCGCGTATGTTCCGCCCGGCAGCATCGCGAAAGGCGAGGCGCTGGTGAAGACCGGCGGCAGCGGCAAGACCATTGCCTGCGCGATCTGCCACGGCGATCAGTTGAGGGGCTTAGGCGAAGTGCCGCGAATCGCCGGCCTGCAACCGGTTTATATTGCGCGGCAGCTCATCCAGATACAGAACGGATCGAGCGCGGGCGCGAACGTGGCACTGATGAAGAAGGCCGTCGCGAATCTTACCGAGGACGATATCATTTCGATCTCGGCGTACCTCGGCACGCTTGCGCCGCAGTGAGCTCAGTTCAAGCGCGCGTTAGCGAGGCCCAACACGGTTCGCTGTACGATCTCCCGAGTCAGCGGAACTTTGTAGGCGTTTTTCGCCAGCGGCGTCGCTCCGGCCACTGCTGTGGCTGCGGCCTTCGCAGCAAGCTCCGGCGTGACGCGCTGTCCGGTGAGCAGGCGCTCGGCCTCGGGAACACGCCATGGAATCGGAGCTACCCCTCCCAGCACCACGCGCGCGGAACGGCACACATCTTTGTCCATATCGAGCACGACAGCCGCAGATACCACCGCATGTGTCCAAGCTTCGCGGTCGAGCACCTTGTGATACGTACTGCGCGTGCCAGGGCGCGCTGCCGGAAGTTCGATCGACGCCAGCACCTCGTCGTCGCCGAGCGCGTTCTCGCGTGCCGCGTTCTGCTTCGGCAAGACAAAGAAGTCGGCCGACGGAATCGTTCGCTCGCCCTTCGGTCCGACGATGCGGAACTTCGCGTCCAGGGCCACCAGCGCCGGTGCGGTGTCCGACGGATGCACGATGAAACTCGGGCCGCCGCCGAAGATGGCGTGAAACTGATTTTCGCCGGTGATCGAAAAGCAGGTGTTGCCGCCGGCCTTGAAGCACGGGAATCCGTTGCGGAAATACCAGCACCACGGGCGCTGGCACACGTTGCCCGCCAGCGTCCCGGCGTTGCGGATCTGCGGCGTCGCCACGCTTCCGGCCGCTTCGGCCAGAACAGCATAATCGCGCAGGATCAACGGATGATGACTCAGCGCGTCGAGCGTAATCTGGCCGCCGATGCTGACGACTCCATTAGCCGCAGTCACTTGGTCGAGACCTTTGATGGCTCGCAAGTGAATCAGAACATCGGGCGCGACGATCCGGTCCTTGACCATGCCCAGCAGGTCGCTTCCGCCGCCGGCAATCATCGCCTGGCTGCCATTGGCTCGCGCCTGCTCGGCGAATGTCACCGCCTGCCGGAGATCGCGGGGATTTCGATTGATCAAGGCTTTCATGCGAATGCTCCTACCAGCTTGTCGCGGCGAATCGGAAGCTCTTTCATGCGGTGTCCGGTGGCGTTGAAGATGGCGTTGCCGACCGCCGCCACCGCCGGAAGCTTGCCCGCTTCTCCGATGCTCTTAGCGCCGAACGGGCCATAGCCGTCGTCGCTTTCGACGAACATCACTTCGATCTCGGGCGCGTCCATATGCGTCAGCACGCGATGCCCGTAGTATCCGGGGGTCAGCGCCTGTCCGCTGCGCGGGTCGTAGAGCAGTTCTTCATGCAGCGCCATGCCGATGCCCATGGTGGCTGCGCCCTTGATCTGGCCGCTAGCCGAAAGCGGGTTCATGATGCGTCCGCTGTCATGCACCGCGAGATACTTGACCACGCGGACGTGGCCTACGGCGGTGTCCACTTCGACCTCGACGAAATGCGCTCCGTAGGAACTGCGCACTTTGCCCGCGATCGTGGGATTGGCATCTATCGTTGCGGTGAGAAGGTCGCTGCCCTTCGGCAGACCCTTTTCCGCGATCTGGCGCTTGAGGTCCTGCGCGGCTTGGGTCACCGCGTAGCCCGTCATGATGGTGGTGCGGCTGCCGGACTCGCCCACCGAATACGGACAACGGCTGGTATCGCCCCAGACCACTTCCACCTGCGAAAGCGGCACGCCCAACGCCTCGGCGGCGATCAGACCCATCGTAGTTTTCGCGCCGCCGCCGACGTCGGTGACGCCCACATGCACGCGATAGCGGCCGTTCGAATCCACGTCCATGACAGCGCTGCTGGGACCCACTCCCGCGCGGAAAGCCAGGAACGCGAATCCCGAGCCGCGTTTCACCGGACCCGCATCCGAGCCGGGCTTCGCGCGCCAACGCTTCTTCCACTCGAAGGCTTCGGCCCCGCGGCGGATGCAATCCTCCAGCGTGTAGTTGGTGTACGGCGTTTCGTCGTTGGCCTTGCGCGTCATGTTCTTCAGCACGAAATCCACCGGGTCCATGCCGAGCTTGAACGCCACGTCATCCATCATGGATTGAATGCCGAAGAAGCCCTGCGGGAACTCTGGCCCGCGAAAGTTCGCCGAAGTCGTCCTATTGGTATAAACCGGATACACCAGCGCTTCCAGGTGCGGAACCTGGTACAGTTCCACGCCGCCGATCGCGCCCGAATTCTTCCGATACGGACCCATGCCGCTATAGCCGCGCAGTTGCAGCGCCTGCAGCGTGCCGTCATGGCTGACGCCGACTTTGTAATACTGGACCGTCGGCCAGCGGCCATGCATGCCGATGAAATCTTCCTTGCGCGAAAGCTCCAGCCGCACCGGCGCACCCGCCAGCTTGGCCAGTGTCGCCGCGATCAAGTCCGCATCCTGATTCTGATTCTTGTTGCCGAAATTGCCGCCCATGTACTGGCACACGACGCGGACGTTATTCTTTCGGAATGCCTAAATCCCGCGCCATATCGGTGCGGCAATTGGCGATGCCGCCCGGTGGGCGTATACATCGTGAGCTTGTCGCCCTCCCACACGGCCAGGCTGGCGCGCGGCTCCATCTGCGCGTTGTGCACGAAGGCGGTCGAGTAGCGGTCCTCAAACACCATCGCGGAATTGCGGAAGCCTTCCTCGATATTGCCGCGCCGCTCGGTGATGGGCTTGGCTTCATTCTTGATATCCAGCGACAGATTTCCGTCGGGCCAGATCTGCACCGCTCCCGGCTTCATGGCTTCTTCGGGTTCGAGCACAAACGGCAGCACTTCATATTCCACCGTGATGTGGCGCAGCGCTTCTTCGGCAGTATGCCGGTCGATGGCGGCCACCGCCGCCACCGGCTCGCCCGCAAAGCGCACTGGATTATTGAAGGCGTAGCGGCGCTGCTTGGTGATCTTCTTGACCTCCTCCACATACTGCCGACCGCCTGCGACCGAGCCTGCGCCCCACACGAACGCGCAGTTTTCGTGCGAGACCACTGCCTTCACGCCAGGCATCGCCAGCGCTTTCGAAGTATCGATCTTGACGATCCGCGCATGAGGATGCGGGCTGCGCAGGACTCGTGCGTACAACATGCCGGGCACGCTGACGTCGCTGGTATACGTGGCTTTGCCGGTCACGCGCTGGCGGGCGTCGATGCGCGTGGTCGCGCGGCCCACGGTCTTCAGCGGCTGCACGTTTTCGCCGGCGGCATTGTCGATGATCGTGATCTTCGGATTGCCGGTGGTCCCGGCGGCGGCCGCGAGCGTGGCGGCAACGTAGCGGTTGTAGTTCGAGCAGCGGCAGATGTTGCCGGTCATGCCCGCGCGGATCTGGTCGCGCGTCGCATGCGGATGCGCGGCCAGCACCGCCTTCGCGCTCATCAACTGGCCGGAGGTACAGAAACCGCACTGGGGCGCGTCATGATCCATGAAGGCCTGCTGCAGCGGATCGAGCTTGCCATTCTGTATGAGGCCTTCCACGGTGGTAATGGCATGCCCATCCATCCACACCGCCAGCTGGCTGCACGAGTACATGGGCTTGCCGTCGATATGCACGGTGCAAGCGCCGCATTCGCCGCGATCGCAGCCGAGCTTGGTGCCGGTGAGCCCCAGGTGATCGCGCAGCACTTCCGCCAGCGTCCAGCGGTCGTCCACTTCGACGGCGTGCGGCGCGCCATTGACGGTCAGGTGGATGGTGGCGCGGTTGGGCGCGTGAAGCATCTGCCTTGGCGGAAGGACTTTGCGCATGAAGAGCGGGTACGGCAGCCGCCGCGACCAGTGCAGCGCCGGTGCCCTCAATGAACTGGCGTCGGGAAATCGGCTTCTTGTTCCTGGGCTTGCTCATGATTACTCAAATGTTGACACATTCGAGCAGAAGAGCAAAGCGCCAGTCGTAGCGAAGGTGGATCGGGCTCAGCCCAAATCCAGTTCAGCCCAACAGGCCGCCGTGTCCCATACAAGCCACTTCCCAGCCGGATACGCGATAGCGAGCCAGCATGGGCGGCAATATCAGGTCGACGACATTCGGCTTAGCGGAGCGGAAGCAGCCCGGCGCGGAGACGATGGGAATCTCGTCCTTATAACCCAATAACAGCAAGTTGCCTGGTTCCACCGGCGCGAGGAAACGTTCGAGATGGCACCCGATCCGGGTCATCGCCCGGCCGATGACATCCTCCGGGCCGGCCGGCGCGGTGGTCGATCCCACCAGCACAACCGTGGGCTTCGCCTTCACCAAATGCTGCAGATTGCGCGCCGCCGCGTCTTCCTCTTCCGTGCAGGACAAAATAAAACTGGGCGTCGCGGCGTAACGCTCCAGGCGCTGGCGCAGGATGTTTTCAAACAACTGGCGCGCCCGGTCTCCGTGCACCGGATCGGAGTACAAAACTCCCACCGTAGGATTCCGAATAGGCCTGGCCTGCAAAATCGGCCCGCGATCCTTCACGATAGTGATCACCGCGTCCAGTTGAGATTGGGACACCGCGAAGGGCGTGCTCTTCACTGTGGCGATGCGCTGGCCGGAGCGGGCGAACGTGAAATTCGGAACGGTAGCGATCACCACGCTCGAAATGCAGTTGATCTGCTTCAGCAGTTCGTCGTCCACCAGCACGCAGCAGTCTTCGGTGGCGAATAAGTTGGCCCGCCCGCCAGCCGCCAGCCGGATTTCGAGGCAGCCACAGCCCATCTCCTGGGCCGCATTGCTGACCGCTTCGTCTTCGCCGATCTCTCCATCCTCGAGTTCGGTGACCCAAACCTGCCCCAGTCCTTCGGTTTCGAGCAACCTCACGTCCTCTTCGTTCAGGACGTGCCCTTTGCCCAATAACTTTCGGCCGCTCGGGCGGAAGATCGTGCAGCAGAGAATCCTGCCAGCGGACTCTCGTATATCGACGGTCTGCGCTTTCATGGTCCCTCCCGAGGCTTTCGCCTGACTTCGAACCGGTCCCGTCGCAAGTATACTCGAACTGCGAGCCACTAAATCTGGTACGAATCCAAGGCTGCACGGACTGGGACTCGCTAGACTATAGTGCTGAAATGATTAAAACAATCTCATAGATAATTCAGGCCTTGCTGCTTCGACTATAGCAGGGATAAGGGTGACGGATTAACCCAGAATGCAGCGGGTCCCAATAGGAGCGCCCGATAGCAAGGCTTCGACGATGCCGGGATGCGCTCCCGGAGCAATCAGCACCTCCGCCACTCCGTGCTGCAACGCGCTTACGGCAGCCTCAATCTTGGCTTGCATGCCGCCGGTGGCCACGCCGCGAAGAGACCAAGTGGAGCGCCTCCTCAACCGTGAGATGCGTGCAGGTTTTGCCCTGCGCATCGCGAACTCCCTCGACATCGGTCAGGAAAATCAACCGATCCGCGTGATATCCCTGCGCGCAGGCGACGGCCATTTGGTCGCCATTTACATTAAATATGGACCCATCCGCGTCTCCCGCCACGCACGCCACTACCGGCAAGTAGCCATCCTTCACCAGCAGTTCCAACAGCCGGCCGTCGGACGCCACCGGCTTGCCCACGTGCCCCAACGCAGGGTCGAGTTGAACCGCATCCACCAATCCGCCGCTTAGGCCGCTGAGACCCACCGGCCGCGCGCCCGCCGCCCGAAAGGACGACACCAGTTGCGCGTTCACGCTGCCGGCAAATACCTTGACCACGGCATCGATGACTTCGTCCGTGGTCACGCGCAGCCCGTTGACGAAACGGCTCTCCACGCCGCGTTCCGCCAGAAACCGCGTCATCTGCTTACCGCCGCCGTGAACCACCACCACTTGCTCGCGCCGGGCGACATCCGCGATCTCCCGCGCCAGCCGCTCGCGCGATTCGGCGGCGTCGAGCAGCGTGCCGCCCAGCTTGATCAGCAGCCTCACGCGGTCCCCGTGAGAAGTCCCGTGGTCTCGGGGAATCCCAGCAGCAGATTCATATTCTGCACGGCCTGGCCGGCTGCGCCTTTCACCAGATTATCGATTGCGGAAACAACAATAGCGCGGCTCAGCCGAGGCGTCATAGTAAACCCCGATGTCGCAGAAATTAGTGCGCGTCACGGCGCGCAGATCCGGCGCCTGCCCGGCGGGATACAGGCGCACGAACGGCTCGTCCGCATATGCCTTCTGATAGATCGCCACAAGATCCTCCGCCGAATTCACGCCACGTGTCCGAAAATAGATGGTTTCCAGAATTCCCGCGGTCGATCGGCAGCAACTGGGCCGTGAAGCTCAGCTCGCCTTCCTGCAGGCCCGATGTGCGCAGAACCTCCGGAACATGCCGGTGATTAAACACCGAGTAAACCGAGAAATTATCCGTCGACTTCGCAAAAGCTGGTCTTGAGAGAAGGCTTGCGTCCGGCCCCGCTCACGCCGGACTTGGCGTCGCAAACAATTCCGGCTTCACGCACGACGACGCCGGCTTCGACCAGCGGCTTGATCGCCAAGTTCGCCGCCGTAGGATAACAGCCGGGGTTCGAAACCAGCCGCGCTCCGGGAATCTGCGAGCGATAGAATTCCGGCAAGCCGTACACGGCCTCGGCCAACAGTTCCGGCTGGTTGTGCGGTTCCTTGTACCAACGCCGGTAGTTCTCGACGGTGCCCAGGCGGAACGCACCGCTCAGATCGATCACCTTGGCGCCGGCCTTGAGTAGCGCCGGCGTCAGCTCTATCGACACTTCGGGCGGAGTCGCCAGGAACACCACGGCAAGGCCCTCGTCGCGCACCACCTCCGGAGAGAACTTTTCCCGGCGGGGCCCGGCATGCCCTATGGGCTGCGGCCGATCCTCCGCATCGCGATGCTCCAGCAGCACGGGCTCAACCTGCGGATGCTTCTCCAGGATTGCAGCCAGCTCCGCGCCGCTGTAGCCTCGGAAACCTACGATTCCAACCGGGGTGGCCATGATTAAATATTCATCCTAATGAATAATTATACTATATACTCAAATTTGCCATGCCAGTTTCCGCCGGACTGTGCGCCGACTGTATCAACGTCAAGGTCATGCGCTCGGATCGCGACTCCGTATTCTACCTGTGCCAGTTATCGTTCACCGATTCGCGATTCCCGAAATATCCGGCGCTACCGGTCCTAAGCTGTGACGGTTACGTTCAGAAATCTTCCGCCGCATTCCGGCGAAGGCGACTCGGAACCCTAGCGCCGGGCCGTGGCCATTCGGCCCCTCCGGCCTTGCGCCAGTCTTTCAGTTCCGTAACCCGCCCTTGTCCCAGCGGAGGCTTTAGCTCCTTGACATGGAAGTCGACCGCCTGCCCGCGCACGCCTACCAGTGCGTATCCGAAGAACCAGCCGTCGCGATATTGTTCAGTGCCGCGCAGGTGCCCGCCGGCGCTCGCCATGGAGAGGTACTTCACTCCCTCTAAATCGATATCCAACATCTGATGCACATGGCCTGCGATCACATACTGGACGCCGTATTTCTTCGCCAACTGATGCAGGCGGAAGCCAGGATTCTGAAACATCGCATCCACCAGCCACGAGGGGCGATGCGAAACGATGAATTTGACGGGCTGATCTTTGTGGGCCTCCAAATCCAGTTGCAGAAATTGCAACTCCTCCGCCGAAAGTTCGTCGGAGCGGCTATTGTCCAAAATCGTGAAATGCGCCTGTGAGTGGTCGAAACTGTAGTGCGCCGGATGGGCGGCATACTTCTGAAACAGCGCCTCCGATCGCGCCGACCAAATGTCATGATTTCCGGGAGCGAGAAACAGCGGGAAGCGCCGGAAAGGTATCAGAATCTGCTCGAACTGCCGCCATTCGCTTTCCGCGGTGGCGTCATTCAAACCCTGGATCGAGTCGCCGACGCTGACCACGAAAGCCGGATTTTCTGCGGCGGCTTCCTGCCAGACGTGTTCGTAGACTCCGGGCTGGGTCTCGCCGGTACGGTCACCTAGAATCACGAACTGGAACGAATCGTTCCCGGTGGCGGACCGCTGGGCGACGGTCCGGTTGCCCAGCAGCCAAACCCACAACGCCAGCGGCAGAATGGCGAAACGCCAGTTCCGCAGGCTACGCATTCTCGGGCCGGCCTAGAAACGTGGCCTGTTCCTCCAGGCGTGGCTGAACCCAGACGCTGATAGGCTCGTGCTCCCAGAGCGCGCCCCAACAGATAGCCGCGATCACGACCACCCAGAGAATCTGAAAATCCCTGCGCTTGGCCATAACCATAACATTCCATTAGTCACAGAAAAAAGCAAGTGTCTTTTTGAGGGGAAAGTACCTGCGGGAGCTGGAGATCTTCCTAGAACGCGAACTCCCGGGGTGTTTGGGCAGGATCGCGCCCCCGAGCGTCGTGGCGTTCAGGCCCCCGACCGCTTGCGTACGTCGATGTTCAGGCGCTTGATCTTCTGGTTGAGCGTCGAGAGCGGAATGCGCAGCGCCTCGGCCGCAGCGGTCTGGCTCCAATCGGACGCCTCCAACTGTTCGACGATCGTACGGCGCTCAAAATCCGCCACGATCTCAAACAGCGACGCGTCCGCGGGCAGATGGCCGCTCTCGTCGCGGCGAATGCGCATGCCCTTCGATTCGAGAAGATGCTCCGGCAGCACGTCTACCGGCACCGGCGGCTGCGAAGCCAGCACCACGGCGCGTTCCACCACATTCTCCAGCTCGCGGACGTTGCCCGGCCAGGCGTGGTCCATCAAAATCTGCATGGCGTCCGGCTCGAAGGTGAGCCGGGACCGGCCACTGTCATCCAGCAGCTTGTCGTTCTCGCGGCAGTACTTGGTGAAGAAGTGTTCCACCAGCGCCGGTATATCTTCCTTGCGCTCGCGCAGTGGCGGCAGGGCCAGGTTGATCACGTTGAGGCGGTAGTAGAGGTCTTCGCGGAAGCGCCCATCCTCCACCAGTTTCTTCAGATCGGCGTTGGTGGCAGCCACGATGCGCACGTCGACGCGAATGGTTTCGGTCGAGCCCAGCGGCATGAACTCGCGCTCCTGGATCACGCGCAGCAGCTTGGTCTGGGTTTCAAGCGAGATGGTGCCGATCTCGTCGAAGAAAATCGTGCCGCGGTTGGCGGTTTCAAAATAGCCTTTGCGGGAGGCCACCGCGCCGGTGAAGGCTCCCTTGACGTGGCCGAAAAGCGCCGATTCCAGCAGGTCCGGGGGCACCGAACCGGAGTGTACCGGAACGAACGGATGCTCCGCGCGCACCGAGTAGGCGTGGATGGCATTAGCGATCAGCTCTTTGCCGGTGCCGGTTTCGCCGGTGATCAGAATGGTGGCGCGCGAGGCCGCCACCTGGCCCACCAGGTCCAGGATCTTGAGCATGCGCTCGCTCTTGCCGACGATATTCGGGAAGCTGTAGCGTTGGCGCAGCGCGCGTTTGAGCTCGGTATTCTCGCGCTCCAGGCGGCGCTTCGAGATCATGCGGTCGATCTCGATCAGAAGTTTTTCGTTGTCCCAGGGCTTGGAAAAGTAATCGTTGGCCCCGCGCTTGAGCGCTGTGACCGCCACTTCCACCGAGCCGTAGGCGGTGATCAGAAAAATGGGCGTCTCGCGGTCGCGCGCGCGAATTTCTTCCAGCACCTCCATGCCGCTCTTGTCCGGCATCATGAGATCCAGCAGCACCAGATCGTAAGTGGATCCCTCCAGGCGCTTCAAGCCCTCGGTGGCGTTGGCGGCCAGTTCCACGCGGTAGCCTTCGGAGGATAACAAGACCTCCAGGCTTTCGCGGATATCCGGCTCGTCGTCGATCACCAGGATATGACCGTGCGTCATTTCCGGCGTCGAGACATCCGGCGGAAGATCGGGAAGGATACTGGCCATTTACGGGACGATCTTTATTGGACGATGATCTTTACTGAATGATGCCCTTTGATTGTGCCACGGCGCCAGTGGGGGAGGAAACGGCGGACGTGGCGGCGGTCGAGATGGCCTGCACCGGGGAGGGCTCGGGCCGCGGACGCGCCACTCGCGGCGCGGGCGTGGCTTCCACTGCCGGCTCCGGGAACGAGAGTTCGAAGCGCGTTCCAGCGCCCAGGTCGCTGGCGGCTTCAATTTCGCCGCCATGCTCCTTCACGATTCCATAGCTGACCGAAAGCCCCAGGCCAGTGCCTTTCTTGGCAGCCTTGGTGGTGAAGAACGGATCGAAGATGCGCGTCAGATTTTCGGCTGCGATGCCTGCGCCGGAGTCGGCCACCGTAACCCGCACCTGCCGGTCCTGCGAGCGCGCGGTCTTGACGGCCAGGGTTCCGCCGCTTTCCATAGCATCGCGCGCATTGAGGAACAGATTGAGAAACACCTGCTGCAGCTTCCCGGGATTGCCGCGGATGCGCGGCAGCCGCTCATCCAGCGCCAGCTTCACGTCGATGTGGGCCTTGCCTAGCTGGTGCTCCAGCAGGGTGACCGTCTCGCTGATCACCTTGTTCAGATCCACCATCGCGAATTCAGTGGTCGAGGTGCGCGAGAAATTCAGCAGCGAGTTCACGATTTCGCTGGCGCGGAAAGTCTGCTTGGCGATCTTCTCGAGCAGCGGCGCCTTCTCGGTGTCGCCCGAAATCTGTTTCGCGAGCATCTGTGCGTAGGTGGAAATCACCGCCAGCGGCGTGTTGACTTCGTGCGCAACGCCGGCCGCCAGGAGTCCGATCGAGCTCAGCTTGTCGGCCTGCATCAGGCGGCGTTCCAGTTCCGCGCGATCCGTGATGTCCTCGAAGATGATCAGCCGGCCGATATGCGCCCCATCGCGCGCGATCAAGGGTGCCGCGGCGATGTTGAGCGTAACCGCATCGAGGTCCGGTGCGCCCGGACGGAGCACGAATTTATAGATGTTGTGGACGCTCCCCACGGCACGCGACGGATCCAGCGCCTCGCATAAATCTTCCGGCAGCAGCTCGCTGAGCTTGCGGCCCACGGCGTCGGTGCGCGAAATCCCGGTAAGTCTTTCGATCTGCGAGTTCCAACTGTCCACGCGATCGTCGAGATCGGCCGCCAGGATGCCGACGTGGATGGACTCCACGATGTTCTCCGAGAATTCCTTCAGACGCTCGAATTCTTCCACCTTGCCGGCCAGCGAACGGTAAAGCATCGCGTTGTCGACGGCGATTCCCACGTAGCTCGAAATCGTGACCAGAAGCTCCACATCGTCGCTGGAAAGAAAATCGCCATTCTCGGTACGGCTCACTCCCAGGTAGCCGATGGTGCGCCCGCGCGCGGCGCAAGGTAAGTAGTATGTGAGATCCAGTTCGGCGATCGAACGGCGCACACCGGCCGGCCATTCGTGCGAAACCACGTCCAGCATGTTGCGAGTGCGCTCGAAGAACAGATAGGGCTTGCCAGGATTCGCAGTCAGAAAGCCAAGATCCAGACCGTAAGGCGCGTTTTCCGTCGCGGCCTTGGCGATTGCTGGCCATCTCCAAGTGGAACTTCTGCTCCGTTTCATTCCACACGAAGAATGCCACGTGGCTGATGCCCAGCGTGCGGATGAGCCGGTCGGCGACGCTTTCGAGCATCTCGCCCATGTTGGCTGGCGATCCCAGCTCGCGGGCAAACTCGATCAGCGTGCGGCGATAATCGTAGCGGTCTTTGTAAAAGTAGTAGCGGTCGAGCTGTTCCTGAATCCACTTACGAATCGGCTGGAATACGAAGGCGGCAATCAGGATCAGCGCCACCATGGCCGTGCCGCTCACATCACTGGTCTTGCTGACCGAGAAGATCACGCTATAGAAGATGCCGAGCACGCACAGCGTCGCCAGCGTGTAGACGTAGCCTTCCTGGAAAATGATGTCGACGTCCATCAGCCGGTAGCGTAGAATCGCGTAGGCCCAGGTAAGCGGTATTAACGGCAGCGACAACACCGCCAGATTCATGGCATGGGTAGGAACCACACCCATCAAGTACGGCACCACATAAATCCCCGCGAAGGGCACGATGCCCACCACCGCACCGTTGCGCAGCCAAGTCAATTGGCGGCGCACCACAGGATCGTCCGCGTGCCGCAACTGCGAAGTCAGCACAGCGGCCCCAGCCAGATACATGGCGCACAGGAAGCCCAGCCAGACGCGATCCAGCAGCCAGCGCATTTCGAGCATCGGCGCGGCTGTCGTCACCCAGCCGTATACAAAACCCAGGTGAACAGCGAGCATCGCCAGCCCTGGAAGGTATAGCAGCAGCGCCCACCCCGAGGAACCTTCGGGAGAGTCTGAACCGCGCCGTCGAATCCACTTCTGCGGCTCCGGAAAAACGCAACAGAAATGGAGAAATAGCGTCGGCGCCAGGAACCCCGCCACCAGATTTCCCAGATAAATTACTTTGTCGAAATTGTTCAACTTGCCGGAGTAGTGGAAGGTGAACAAGACAAAGCTCGCCACGCACAAAATGAAGAAGAGTTGCGCGCGCGGAGCGCTGCCGCGCCGGAAGTATACGAACAGCCCGATCGCCAGATAAACGGCGCCGACGGCGTACTGATAAAAGACGGTGGAGTCGCGATCGGCCTCGCCGATGATCACATTGGTTGGAACTTCGACGCCGTTGTGCAGTATCTGGTACTCGACTTTTTTCCACGAGCCCAGCCGCGCCAGCACCGCCGTGACATCCAGCGCCCGCTGAATCGTCAGATCGGCAATCGATACCAGGCGATCGCCCTTATGGATTCCGGCCTTCTCGCCGGGGCTGTCGCGGGCGACGAAAACTGCTACAACGGCCGAATTCTGATCAGCGCCTTGGCTCTGATCGAGCCAGGTAACGCCATCATCGGGCAGGTGAAATTTGTTCTGCTGTTGAAGGTTGATGGCAGCCGCAATGACGGCCGCAACGGTGATGATCACCAGCAGCGCGCCAACGAGCTGTTGCCTTAGTTCCTTCATCGGGCAGACCTAGCACACGGCATAACTAGCACACCACTAGCGCATTCCTCCAGGAATTACGCTAGCAACCGAGTAGCCATATTCCTGACGCATCTTTCTAATTGATATTATGGCACTTACATTTGGCGAAGAGTTAATTCTATTGATTTCTGGATATTGTATCCAGCAAACGGTAGTTTTACTTGGAGTTTCTAAGGCTGTTTCGCGGTAAGCAGATCGGTCGCGGCCGCCGGTAGAACGCCTCGATGCGACACAAACTGGGCCACCTGCCAAAGCTGCTGGTCGCTCAAAGACTGACGGTACCCCGGCATCCCTGTTAGCCGAATCCCGTTGGCGACGATCCAATAATTCTGCCCCACAGGATCGTTGCCCATCACCTTTTGATCGAAAAACTGCGGCGGCGGCGGATACATGCCTTTGGAAACTGCCGATGGCGCGCCGCCAGGCAGTCCGTGGCACTCGATGCACTGCTCCCGATAAATCTTCGCTCCGGCGAGCAGATTATCTTCACTCGGCGGAATGGGCGCGACTTTGGGAGCATCCCGAGCAATCCGAGCTTGCACTGCCGTCCCGGCGAGCAGCGACTCGAAAGGAATCACCGGCCCATCGACCGCTACTGGCACGTATGCAAAACGCAGGTAGAGCAGTCCGATCAACGGCAGCACAATCCAGCCGATGACCATCCCGATAAAGAATGGCTTCACGTTCCGATTCTACCTGCCGGGCCCTACAAGTGGATAAGATTTAGTTCACCGGGTGACGCGGCGCGGTGAGCAGGCGGAAAATCGCAGGCGGCTGTCCACCGGATTCTTCGGCCTCGACGGCGGCCACTCCCTGGAAAGTGATCTCATAGCGTGCGTTGTCGCCGCGCGTCACCAGCTTGCCTTCACGCAGGACCCACAAGCTAAACTCCAGGTGTTCGCGCGGGCAGCCCATCAGGCTTTCGAAGTCGCGCAGCACGATCCAGGGCCTCTCGGCATCGCTGAAGCGTTGGTTGTAAAGCAGCCGCAGAATGGCCTGGCGCTTGATCACCTCCGCCTGTACGCCCCGCGTGCCTTGCCAGTTTTCGAACAGGTGCAGACGGGCTTGGTCGTGGGATGCCAACTGGAGATCGAATGCGGCGCGGCGCGCTGGATCGGACAGCACTTCGTGCGCCTTCAACATCTGGCGGAACAATTCGTCGTTGCCGGTTTCGCGATTGTCGGGATGATAGCGCTGCGCCATTAAATGATAGACCCGGCGGATGGTATCCGCGTCGGCGCGGCGGCTCACTTGTAGCAACTCGTAGTAGTCAACGCTGTTCCCCAGCATCTCCACTGCTGCCGGTGGCGCATCCGACGCGTTCTCGAAGGTCAATCCCACATGATAAATGCCCTCCCCGACTTCCGAGCACCAACGGACGTGGCATGGCCCTCCGATGGGGATCCGTCCCGCCGCCCCCTGGATTTCGCCGCTGATCCGAGCAGCCGCGCCAGGTTCCAGCCGCTTAGTGACTTCGATCCGCAGGCCACCGCTGCTAAAATCCACGAGCGTAACTTCGGCGCCGTTGACCAGGAGCTTTGCCTGGCTCTTATTAGCGTCTGATCGGGGATGCCGCCGTCTTTCGGAGTCTGAGCGCACACGCCCTCCTGCAGACCTCATCGGCGAGTTCGCGCGGCTATTGAACGAATCGCAGCGCCGACTCGTTGATGCAATAGCGCAAGCCGGTGGGCGGAGGCCCATCGTCAAACACGTGACCCAGATGTGCATCGCACAACCGGCATAGGACCTCGACGCGTTCCTCAGGCAGGCTGTTGTCGGTCTGCGTCCGTATATTTTCGGCGGCAACCGGCGCGTTGAAGCTGGGCCAGCCAGTGCCGGAATCGAACTTGGTTGACGAGCTAAACAGCGCGTTTCCGCAGCAGACGCAGCGAAATAAACCAGCGGTTTCGAGTTGGTAGTAGGTGCCGGTGAAAGGCGTGTCGGTCGATCCCTTGCGCGCTGACCAGTACTGCGCGGTTGTGAGCTGACGCCGCCAATCGCCGTCGGATCGTACTATCTTTTTGCGAACCGCGGGTCCAAGTTTGCGGCCGGAGTCGTCAAACTCGACGATCGTTACGTCGATGTTCTCACCGCCGCTGCTCGATCGCCCTATCTGCGACAAGACCACCGCAGCGCCGCCCAAGGCCAACGGAGCGATCATCAGCGCTCGACGCCGCGAAATCCCTTCTGTGACCGCACCGAACACCAGTTCTATTTTAGATGGTCAGCCGGTCGATCATGTCTTCCGCCAGATCCACGCCTTTGAGCGTGATCGAATGCGTGCCGTTATCGGTCCGCTTCACGAACAAGCCTTCCGTGAGATACCACAGGCTGAATTCCAAGTCCGATTTCGCTACCTTCAACATCTGCTCCAAGTCGGTGAGTGTAATGCCCGGCTGGCCGGGGTGCACACGGCGCTGCTGATACAAGGCAGAAATGATGGCCTGACGTTGGTCGCGCGCCTCGCGCATGCACTGTGCGGCAGTCTCTTGCGTGGGTTCCATACTTATCTATCGGCTGAATGCCGCCTTTACGGCAAGACCATGCCAATGAAGGCATACAATAGTGAGACGCCGAACCCATGCAAGCCGCCAAAAAAGTGAATGTACAGATCACCGACGGCCGGGTGGCACGCATGGGACTGGCCCTGGCCAACTGGAGCGAGCGCTGGTTTCCTGACCCCCTGGTCTTCGCTTTCCTGGGTGTTCTGGTCGTCTACGCCCTGGGCGTTCTGGCCGGCGAAAGCCCCACAAGGCTCGGGCATTGAAGCCGGGAGGAATTTCTGGACTCTGGTCCCCTTCACGATGCAGATGGTGATGATCATCGTCGGGGGCTATGTGGTGGCTTCCACTCCGTTGGTCCGGCGCGCGATCCATTGGCTGGCTGGAGTCCCCACGACTCCCCGCGGAGCGATCACTCTGGTCGCGCTCGTCGCGAGCACGAGTTCCCTGATCTCCTGGGGACTCAGCCCAATCATCAGCGGCTTCCTGGTCCGCGAGATGACCGGCCGCATCAAGGGCATGGACTACCGCGCCGCCGGAGCCGCCGCCTACCTCGGCAACTGCTCCGTATGGGCGCTGGGGTTGTCGTCCTCGGCAGCCATGCTGATGGCTACCAAGTCTTCCCTGCCCCCATCGCTATTCGCCATCAGCGGACTGATCCCGCTCACCCAAACGTTGTTTCTCTGGCAAAGCATGTTGACGGCGCTGATCGTCATAGTAGTGTGCGGGATCGTCGCCTATCTCTCCGTGCCCTCCGCCATGAACGCACACACCGCTGAAAGCTACGGCCTGCACTTCAAGCCGCCGGCCGAGCCGCGCGAGCGCCACACCAAACCTGGCGAATGGCTGGAATTTAGTCCCGATACTCACGATTCTGGTGGGCGCGTTACTACTGGGCTACCTGGTGAACGTCTTCCGCACGTCTCCGCAGGGAGCGCTGGCGGCGCTCGACCTCAACACCTATAACCTGATGTTCCTGACGGTCGGTCTGCTGCTCCACTGGCGTCCGCGCAATTTCGTGCGCGCCGTGGCGGACGCGATCCCGGCCACCGGCGGCGTGCTGATTCAATTTCCGTTCTACGCCATGATCTTCGGCATGATCACCGGCACTGGACTCTCCGCCAAACTGGCACACCTGTTTACCTCCGCGAGCACGCACGACACATTCGCTCTGCTCGCGGCCAGTTACTCAGCGGTATTGGGTCTGTTCATCCCGTCAGGCGGCAGCAAGTGGGTGGTGGAAGCGCCTTACGTTTTGCAGGCTGCCATCGCGCACCAGGTCCACTTGGGCTGGGTGGTGCAGATTTATAACATCTCCGAGGCGATGCCCAACCTGATCAACCCGTTTTGGATGCTGCCGCTGCTGGGCATACTGCGGCTGAAGGCGCGGGACTTGATAGGCTACACCACTTTATATCTGATGGTGATGCTGCCTGTGGTGTTCTTTCTGTGCTGGTTCTTTGCGCGAACGATTGCGTTCATCCCGCCGATGAAATAGCCGCGCTACTTTCCGCCGCGATACAGCACGCGCCAGATCTTGCCCTTCTCACTGTCGCCGATATACAGTGACCCGTCGGGCGCCTGCGCGACGCCGTCCGGCCGCGCCACTGCATCGTTAGGATTCATCAGCGGCATCTTGCCCGGGAAACCGCTCGCGAACACTTCGAAATTTCCCGATGGCTTTCCGCCCGCGAAAGGCTGGAAGGTCAGATTGTAACCGGCCTGCGGCAGCGGCGCGCGGTTCCACGACCCATGGAACACGATGAACACACCATCGCGATACTTCGCTGGAAACTGCGTGCCGCTATAGAACATCAGATCGACCGGCGCCCAATGCGCCGGGAAGGCGGCTACTGGCGGAGTAAATTCAGTGCAGCGTCCCACGGTTTTCCCGTCCCCGCCGTACTCGGGATTGAGGAAGAACTTCTTCTGCCCATAATCGAAGAAACAATACGGCCAACCGAAATTAGAACCCGCGACGGCGCGATAGAGCGGCTCTGACGGGCGCTCGGCATTTTCCTGCGCCGTGAACTTTCCAGGCCACAAAGTGTCGAGAGAATCGCGGTTGTTCATTGCGATGAACAGCGCGCCGTCGTGCCAGGCGATTGCCGGCATCTGGCGCAGTCCCGTGGCGAAGCGTGAGCCGTCCTCTTGGGTCTGGCCCAGTTTATTCTCGTCGAACTTCCAGATGCCGCCGTGCTCGTCGAGGATCGGGCAAGGATCCTGACCCGGCACACCCTCTCTGCGGTCCCTGGTCTGACAGGCGTTGGAGGGCGCGCCGACGTTCACATAGAGCGACCCCTTGCCGTCAAACGCTATGCCCTTGTCGCCGTGCTGCTCCACGCCCGGCAGATCCTTCACTACGATCTCGGGTTCCCCGGCTGGCTTCAATTGCCCGGGCGTCATTTTATAACGTTGCACCGTATTGGGCGTCGCAATGTAGAGATACCCGTTGCGCAGCGCGATCCCAGTAACACTGGTGCTGCCAAACTTTTCTTTCATCTCGAAGCGGCCGTCGCCGTTGCTGTCGCGCAGCGCGGCCACGCCGCCATCCATCAGGCCGACGTATACATCGCCATTGGGGGCCACCGTTATGTGGCGGGCTTGGCCCAGGCCGTCGGCGGCCACGAACGCACAGAATCCCGCCGGGAGCGTGATCCCGCCGTTGTTGGGATCGCAAGCGGGCGCCTCGGCGGCGCGCACGACCGGAGTCAGCGCTCCAGCGACGCAGCCTGCCAGAAATAGTCCAAGTGCGATGCGGTTCATACACGTGCGAATCATAATGTGTTCCTCAGCGGGGGCTTTAGCGAGTCCGACGGAAAGTTCTCAGCCGTGCTCGACCATTACTTTATCATGTGGTTATGGGACCGGCTCGGTACACAAAGATCATCTTGGTGGTGACGTTTGCGCTCGGACTGGCAGCGGCGCAGTCGCCTGCATCGGTCTGGGATGGTGTCTATTCCGACTCACAGGCCGCGCGCGGAGCGGCACTCTACCAAACCGCATGCGCGTCCTGTCATGGAGACAAACTAAAGGGCAAAGGGCAGACACCTGCACTGACAGGTTCCGACTTCGTTATGAACTGGAGCGGGATGACCGTCGGCGATCTTTTCGACAAGATACAGACCTCCATGCCCGCCGATAAGCCGGGAAGTTTGAGCCGGGAACAGAACGCAAGCCTAGTCGCGTACCTTCTGAACGCCAACAAGTTCCCGTCCGGAAAAGCCGAACTTTCAAGCGATGCGGAACGGCTACAGCAGATTCGCTTCGAGGCCGCACCCGCGAAATAGGCCGGGTGAATGCCCGCGAAGGGCGCGTCTACAACTTATCGAAGTGGCCTCGAAATCTTACGCCGGCGTGAAACCCGTGGTCTGCCGGAACGCAGTAGCGCACGCTGGCGACGGCGATTTCATTTCCCCGCTGAATCTCCACCAATGTACCGGTAGCGAGGGACTGGCTGGTCCACAACCTCAAGCCGCCGCTCGATACGTTCAGCACCTGGACATCGATGCAGGTTTGGGAAGCCGAACTCAACAAATTCATCTGGACCGTGTCATGCGAGTTGAATCGTGGAAACTTACGGCGCTCGTCGTAGGCCAGTTTCGGCTCAATTGTGGGTTCCGGTGTAGGCAGGGTAAGGGCGTGACTCGGAGCCTCTATCAAGGCACTGGCGGATTTCAGACGTGCTGTGAAATGGAACGTGCTTCCGGAGTGCCCTTCGCTCACCACCCAAATTTCTCCGCCCATCATCTCCACCAATTGAGCGGAAATCGCCAGCCCCAGTCCCGTGCCCCCGAATTCTCTACGGGACGAGCCATCCACTTGCGTGAAGGGCTCGAAGATTCTCTGCCGCTGATCGGGAGAGATGCCGATCCCCGAGTCGTGAACGCGGAACAGCACATGATCGGGATTCTCGGCGGAGACCTCGACGCTCAGCTTCACCTCGCCAGACGATGTGAATTTGATGCCATTGCCAAGCAGATTCACCAGAACCTGCCGCAGGCAATCCGGGTCCCCCAACAACACGTCGGGAATCTCGGGTTGAACGTCAAATGTGAGCCGGAGGTTTTTGTCGGCCGCTGCTTTCCCGAACCCGCCTACTGTTGTCGTCACTAGATCGCGGATCCAAAATTCTTTCGGATGCAGCACCACTTTGCCGGCTTGGATCTTGGAAATATCCAGGATGTCGCCAATGATAGTCATTAGCGAGTCCGCCGATGCCTTCACCAAGCTCAAGTACTCGCGTTGCTCCGGGTTCAGGTCCGACTCGAGCACCACTTCGGTTAAGCCCAGGATGCCGTTCATTGGCGTGCGAATCTCATGGCTCATGTTGGCGAGAAATTCGCTCTTCGCCCGGCTCGCGACTTCCGCCATCTGAATGGCCAGTAGCAGGCGGGCCTCCGCCTCCTTGCGGGCTGTAATATCCACGCCGAACCCGATGATGTTGACGATGCGGCCGCGTTCGTCGCGTAAGGGGCCGAAGGCCGCGTCTACGATGATTTGCCGGCCGCCCTTCATGAGAACACTAGCCTCATACCGCACCATTTCGCCGCCGGCCGCGCGCGCCATCGCAGTGCGCAGACGCCCCCGCTCCTCCGGGCTATGACTCCATGAATAGGATTCCCAAAACGGCTTGCCCACGACATCTTCGACTGGCACATCGGCTGCTTCCAGCGGGGCGCGATTGACGTACAACACTGTGCCTTCGAGCGTATAGAGTCCCACGAATCCATAGATCGAATCCAGGATGTCTCGAAGGCGCTTCTCACTGGCAGCCAGTTTCGTTTCCGCTTCCTTACGCACCGTAATATCGCGAATGGAGCCGATAAAGCGCATCGGCTTCCCCTCGGGCGATCGCACTAGCCGGCCGCGCGATGCCACCCAGCGGAAATTGCCATCCTTACAACGCACTCTGACTTCGTCCTCAAACGTCTCCATCGCGGGCGCCGGCAGGCTTCCGGAGACTCTCCCGCTGACTTGCTTACGATCCTCGGGGTGGACACGTTCGATGAAAGTCTCTAAATCGTTTCGCAATTCATCGGCCGGGTACCCCAGGATCTGTTTGAAACGTGGGGAGAGATAGGATTCGCCGGTCGCCAGATTCCAGTCGAAGATTCCATCGTACGTGGCCTGGGTCGCCAAAGCGTAACGCTCTTCGCTTATGCGGAGCGATGCCGAGGAGGCCTCTGCCGCCTGCTTTGCAGCCAGGAGTTGATCTTCGACCTGCTTACGCGCGGTTAAGTCGCGGTAGATCGCCGCTACACCCAGTAGTGTTCCATGTGGATCCTTCACCGGTGAGAGGATGACGGCGACTGCGACCAAGCTCCCGTTTTTTCTTACCCGCACTGTTTCAAAACGCTTGACGGGTTCGTCCCGGTGAATCTTATCGATATTGTTCGCGAACTCGTGAGCCCGCTCGGGCGGAAACAGGATGTTAAGGTGCTTCCCGACGACTTCCTCAGCGGTATAGCCCCAAAACCGCTCGGAGCTGGCGTTCCAACTGAGAATGATCCCATCGAGGCCGGTTCCGACGATGCTGTCCTCTGACGACTGCACAATAGACGCCAGGAATGCCGCCGTGTCCTCCGAGTGCTTGCGTTCGGTGATGTCGAAACAATGGCCCACGACTTCCAGCGGCTCGCCCGCAGTCCCGCGCAACAGACGGAGTTCATCCCGCACCCAGCGATACTCGCCGCTTATCGTGCGGAAACGATATTCATGACAGTACTGGCCCGCTGTCAGTACCACGCTGAGCCCCGCGAGGATTCTGTCGGCGTCGTCAGGATGCAGCCGGTCAATCCAGAAGCGATTGTTCTTGAGGAAATCTTCCGGTTCGTAACCCCACAGAGCGCGCACGCCGTCACTAACGAAAGTCGCGCTGAAATCGCCTTCCGCTTTGCAGGTGTGAATGACTACCGGAACGGTGCTAACCAGGAATTCCAGGCGCTGCAGATGGCTGGGGGAACCATTACCGACCTTCTCTGCGAGGGCGGCAAGCGAGTTATCCATAGTTTACGGTGCCTTCCTGTCCTCGTGGCGCGCTTCCCATGAAATGGCTCGGCGGGGTCGCAAGCTGGGTCTCCCCGCCATACGCCGTCAATCGGCGCTATAAGAGGATGCCTTTAGGGGCTATCCCCGGCAGGGCGGGCTCTCCTCAGCGAGGCTCGGACCATTAGGTCCCCTGTTAAATTGGTAAGCGCTATGGAACTCAGCCCGAAGGTTGCTGCGGCGATCGACAAATTTTTCGCAGCGCACGAACGAGTGGCGGTGGCCGAATCGCTGGCGCAGTATGGCGATGCCTCTCATGAGCGCGAAGCGGAACGCATTCACCTGCTGATTCTGAAAATATCGCGACGGGACATCCAGCGCATTCGCGGCCTGGTCAAAGCTGCCAAACGAGACTACCGCGACGTGATTGCGTGGGCAACGCAGTCCACCCGCCGTTATGTCGTGGGTTTATTGCGAAATGGTCCGGCCGCTATAACCGGCAAATTTACAAGCCTGCAGCCTTCGTCGATCCAGCGGTGGAAGCGCGATGATTCCATAGTCGTCGGGGGCTTGTCGCCCGGAGACGAGGACCTGCGCGGACTCTACATCTTTAAGTTGGATTCCATAGAAGCGGCCGAAGCTCTGGCTGCGACCGACCCCGCAATCCAATCGGGTCAGCTTCGTTTCGAGTTCCATCCCTGGCTGGCGCCCGCAGGTTTGCAAGTGGGGATTCCTACCGACTATCTGGACATCGACGTCCATTAGAACGAGGGCCAAAAATCGAGTGTGATACACTGATCGCCTTCGGACAGCTTTGTGCTCTCACGTCGCTTTTTGTTGAAAAGCTCGGCGTCTGCTCTTGGTCTATCGATGATCAATCGGGGCCGCTTCGCTCTATTCGCGAAGGAAGCACCGGAGTATTCAGCCCGCGCCGTAGATCTGATTCAGCGCTCCACTGTGATCGACATGCTGGGGCTGCTGACGCTGGATTATCGCAAGATGTCCGCCTGGCAGGTGCAACCCGAGCGCTTCCAGCCGGCCGACTTTGAACGCCTTAAGAATTCCGGGATCACCGTCTTTTATCCCGCCGTCGGCTACACGGCGGGAGACATTTACACCGAAACGTCCAGGGACATCGTCGGCTGGAACACCTTTTTGGCGGCTCACCCGCAGGAGTTCCTGCGTGTCGACAGCGCGGCCGATTTCGAGCGAGCCAAGGCGCTCGGCAAGATCGGCATATTGATCGGCCAGCAAAACTCGGTGCATTTCCGGACGCTCGCGGACGTCGATTGCTTCTACCAACTCGGACAGCGGGTTTCGCAACTCACGTATACGGGTAATCGGATTGGCGGAGGATCATCCGATACGCACGACGCCGGGCTGAGCCAATACGGAGCGCAGGTGGTCGAGCGCATGAATCAACTCGGGATGGCCATCGACATCTCGCACTGCGGCGACCGCACGACGATGGATACGATTGTTGCATCCCGCCGGCCTGTGCTGGTGACTCACTCCAATTGCCGCGCACTGGTTCCCGCGGCCCGTTGCAAAACCGACGAAGCCATCCGCGCCATGGCTTTAAAAGGTGGCGTGATTGGCATCACCATGGTTCGCGGCTTCGTGCGCGCCGGCGGGCCGACCACCATCGAAAACGTACTGGATCATATCGATCACGTGGTCGGACTGGCGGGCATAGAACACGTAGGTATCGGCAGCGATGTCGACTTGGACGGGCGGGATGTTCATTCCGTCAGGAAATACGATCTGGATGGAATCGACTATGCCAAGAAGATTTACGACCTGACGGAAGGCCTGGTCCGGCGGCGCTACTCCAACCAGAATATCGAGCTGATCCTCGGTGGGAATTTCCAGCGTGCGCTTGCCGAGGCCTGGACGCCTGCGGTCTCTCTCAGCGCCGTACCGCGCCCGCTGGCCTGTAGCCGATAATGAAGAGATGAGCGCGAAGGTAGTTGTGCTGGCCTTGCTTGCGCTACTCATTCTTGGGTTTGTGATCTTCCGATACCGCGCTGGCGTGAGCACACTACGCGTGGATCCGCATGCCGCGGAAGAAATCGAGAAGGCCAAACAACGCTAAGGTGCGTGACCACACGCCTACGGTCGAAAATCTGAGCAGCAACTGACGATGATAGAAAAAGCGCGAGCCGACTTAGGCGCGAGCTGCGGATGCCGGGTGGACCGGATAATGTTCCGTCAACCACTTCTCAATTTTCTCTTTTTGGGTCGCCAGAACCACGCGTTGCCAGCTCACCTTACCGGTCCGTTCACTATATTCCGCCATGACATAGGAGCCTTCGTTGAGGACCTGAATCAGGCCGTCGGTCTTGGCCCTTTTAAAGTGGTACGAGGAGGGGGCAGCATGGTGTTTTTGCATACGCTCCTATAATAGCAGGTGTCGAGTGCCTAAGTCTTCGCGCGCTCACGAACCTTTGCTATACTGATTTTTACGCCTACGAGTCCGCGAATGTTGTGGCCGTTGCGGACCTTATCCCTGCATTTCCGTTGGCTGTCTGGCGGGAGCGCGTGGCGAGTCGGACAGGTGGCCGAGTGGTTAATGGCAGCAGACTGTAAATCTGCCGCTCCTTGCGAGCTACGGAGGTTCGAATCCTCCCCTGTCCACCATTAGTTTTGCGGTAGATTTGAGTTTTGCCGTTGTAGCTCAGTTGGTAGAGCGCGTCCTTGGTAAGGACGAGGTCACCAGTTCAATCCTGGTCAACGGCTCCAGTTTTAAAGGCGCGGTGGGAATGGGTACCTGCCGCGCCTCCGCGTTCTGGTTAAGGAAAAGAAAACATGGCGAAGGAAAAATTTGATCGCAGCAAGCCGCACGTAAATGTGGGAACGATCGGGCACATCGATCACGGCAAGACCACATTGACGGCGGCCATCACGAAGACTCTTGCGAAGCACAATCCGAAGGTGCAGTTCCGGAGCTTCGATTCGATCGATAATGCTCCTGAAGAGAAGGCTCGCGGAATCACGATCGCGGCCGCGCACGTCGAGTATGAGACCGCCAAGCGGCATTATGCTCACGTCGATTGCCCGGGCCACGCCGATTACATCAAGAACATGATCACGGGCGCCGCGCAGATGGACGGCGCGATTCTAGTGGTCGCTGCGACGGACGGTCCCATGCCGCAGACGCGCGAGCACATTCTGCTGGCTCGCCAGGTGGGAGTGCCCTACATCGTGGTCGCACTGAACAAAGTCGACATGGTGGACGATCCCGAATTGCTCGAGCTCGTCGAGCTCGAAGTCCGCGAGCTGCTGACCAGCTACGGATTCCCGGGGAACGACCTGCCTGTCGTGAAGGTCAGCGCCTTAGGCGCGCTCAACGGCGAAGCGCAGTGGGAAAAGACGGTTGACGAGCTGATGGAAGCCGTCGACAAGTACGTCCCAATGCCGGAGCGTGTGATTGACCGCCCGTTCCTGATGCCGATCGAAGACATCTTCTCGATCCAGGGCCGTGGCACCGTAGTCACCGGTCGTATCGAGCAGGGCATCTGCAAGGTCGGCGAGGAAATGGAAATCGTAGGTTTCCGCGACACTCGCAAGACGGTGGTCACCGGCGTCGAAATGTTCAAGAAGTTGCTCGACGAAGGCCGCGCTGGAGACAACGTCGGACTGCTGCTGCGCGGTATTGAAAAAGATGACGTCGAGCGCGGACAGGTGATCTCGAAGCCGGGTTCGATCAAGCCGCACAAGAAGTTCAAGGGCGAAGTTTACGTATTGAGCAAGGACGAGGGCGGCCGTCACACGCCGTTCTTCAAGGGCTATCGTCCGCAGTTCTACTTCCGGACCACGGACGTTACTGGCGTGGCGCAGTTGCCTGCTGGCATGGAGATGGTGATGCCGGGCGATAACGTCCAGCTTGAAATTGAGCTGATTACTCCCATCGCCATGGACAAGGGTCTGCGCTTCGCCATCCGCGAAGGCGGACGAACGGTGGGTGCCGGAACGGTTTCGGAAATTTTGGAATAGGGGTCAAGCAATATGGCGCGCGAAAATATCACATTTCAATGCACCGAGTGCAAGCGTAAAAACTACACCGGCATGAAAAACAAAAAGACGTCCACGGAGCGGCTGGAGATGAAGAAATTCTGTCCCTTCTGCCGCAAGCACCATCCGCACAAGGAGATTAAGTAACCCGGCCCGGCAAGTGTTAGCCAGGTGTTACACTGGGGTTGCTGGCCCTTGGCCACTATTTGTAGGGGCATAGGCTAACGGTAAACCAGCGGTCTCCAAAACCGCCTTTGGGGGTTCAAATCCCTCTGCCCCTGCCAGGCTTTCCAGATGGAATTGGCTAGTAATTAGGACAAGTAAAATGGCTGAACAGCAAAGCATCGCAACCAAGGCCGCCGGCTGGCCCGCGCGCACCAAAGATTACTTCGAGGAATTGCAGCTCGAAATGAAGCGCGTCACGTGGCCCAGTTGGAAACAGGTCCGAGCCACCACCGGCGTGGTGATCTTCGCGGTGTTCGCGTTCGCGGCGTATTTCGCGGTGGTGGACACGCTAGTCGGCCGTTTTATCCAGAAGTTATTCGATACGTTTACCAAGTAAAGGCCGGCACCCATGTCCGTTGACACGCCCGAAGACAACCTTCCCGACGAAAATCAAACTCACGACGCCGAGCCGCCTGCTGCGGACGAGTCTGCTGACACCGCTGTTGCTGTCGCTGAGACAAAAGAAGACGCGCCGCCTAAACACTGGTACATCATTCACACTTACTCGGGCTTTGAGCAGAAGGTGGCCGACTCCTTGCGCAGCCGCTCGGAGGCCTTTGGCTTTGACCATCAGATCGGCCAGTTGCTGATCCCGACCGAAGAAGTGGTGGAACTGCGGAACGGCAAGAAGGTCACCAGCAAGCGCATGCTCTATCCCGGCTACGTGCTGGTGGAAATGGAAATGAACGACGAGCTGTGGCATGCCGTCAAGGCCACGCCGCGCGTCACCGGCTTCGTGGGCGGAGGCGACAAGCCGGTCCCGCTCACTGCCGACGAAGTGAATTCGGTGCTCTATCGCCAAGCTACATCAGCCGAGCGCCCGCGCCCCAAACTCAACTTCGAAAAGAACGAGAACGTGCGCATCATCGAAGGGCCGTTCGCCAGCTTCTCGGGCAAGGTGGACGAGGTCAACCCAGAGCGCAACACGCTGCGCGTCATGGTCACGATTTTTGGCCGCTCGACGCCGGTGGAACTGGATTTCTTGCAGGTAGAAAAAGCTTAAGCGAGCCGCGGCCTTAAGGAAGCGCTCATCAGGAGTTTAGAATGGCAAAGAAAATAACCGCCAACGTAAAGTTGCAGATCCCGGCCGGCAAGGCCACCCCGGCGCCTCCGGTGGGTACCGCGCTCGGTCCGCAGGGCGTCAATATCATGGAGTTCTGCAAGGCGTTCAACGCCAAGACGTCGGCCAAGGATCAGGAAGGTTTGATCATCCCAGTGGTGATCACCATCTTCTCTGACCGTTCGTTTACCTTCATCACCAAGACGCCGCCGGTGCCGGTGCTGATCAAGCGAGCCGTCGGCATCGCGAAGGGATCGGCGGAGCCCAACAAGAACCGTGTCGGCAAGATCACACTGAAGCAGGTAGAGGAGATCGCCAAGATCAAAATGCCCGATCTCAACTGCTTCACCGTCGAAGCCGCCATGAATTCGGTCAAAGGCACCGCCCGCAGCATGGGCGTGGACGTCGAAGCCAAAGTCTAGCCGCCGCTGAGCCTCCACGTTGCCCTCGAACCATCCGGCGCGTGGTCACGCCGATCCTCGCTCAAAGTTGAACTCGCTTGAAAATTTTCTGGTCATGGCAGTCTGATACACCTGGGAAGACAGGCCGATTCGTTGTCCGGGATGCCCTCAAAGAGGCGATTGAAGAGCTAAAACAGGCACCGGATATCGAAGAGCCAACCACCAAGGAGAATCGGGAAGCGCTTCATCTCGATCACGATATACTGGGAGTCACCGGCAGCCCGGACTTGGCCCGGATAATCTTCGACAAGATTGACGAATCGAAGGTCGTCGTAGCCGACGTAACGCTGGTTGGCAAGACCATCGATTGGACAGAGTCCGCTGGCACAATACTTGGGACCAAGAGGCTTGTCAACTCCAATGTCGCGATCGAACTTGGGTACGCGCTCCGTGCAGTTGGGGATCGGCGGATCCTTCTGGTATTCAATCGGCACTATGGAAAACACGAGGATCTGCCGTTCGATCTTCGCCATAAGGGCGGGGCCATAGTATTCGACCTACCCCCAAATGCTGATTCCAAGCAGATACAAGAACAACGAAGGCAGCTCAAGGAGCGATTCATCAGTGCCCTGAAGCCGATACTTCAGACCCCTTCACCGACTGCGCCGTTTCCAGAAACGCTATCAACTTTCACGAAGGGATCTTATTTTCAAAAGGGCAAAGTATTGGCGCGCGCGGGCACAGCCAATCAAGACGAAGTGACCTATATTTATGAATCTGACAGCCTCTGTTATTTGCGGCTCATACCGGTCCAATCGCCACCTAGTCCGCTATCTCTGAATGGGCTAAAACAAGCTGCAAAGCGTGTTGGGCTTCTCTCCAATACTTTTGGTTCAGCAACTGACCACAACGAATTTGGAGCGATTGCTTTTGAGCCCGAGCCGAACGTATCCGACGGTCGTGCCCTGCTTCGTTCCTCCACACAGCTGTTTCAGAATGGTGAGATTTGGAGTATCAGCTCCAGCGTAATCGTGCAAAAGCCAGAGGCAGGTTACCCGCCAGGCCTCTCATACCCGTATTTAGCATCGTTGATGTTTGAACAAGTCTATTACGACACCTTGCGCACCCTCCTTCACTTTGCGCAGAAGGAACTCGGCCTCACTCCGCCATGGAACGTAGAGTTCGGACTGACGGGGATCGAAGATCTTTATGTGGCGGTTAACATCAATCCGTATGAGCAATTCTGGGGACCCATACGAACACCCGAGGTCATCCATAGAAGAGTCCTAAACGATACTGATACGGCGACCTTAGATAATCTTCTGTTGGATTTCTTCGCCCGTGTTTATGATGCTGCCGGCCACGCTCGGCCCGTCGGTTTTTTTGGTTTTCCCCCGGATCGCCCACGAAGGTAAGACGCGCGTGGAACCATACGGGCATACTGATCCACAGGCTTGACGAAAGTTCGCCTCACGCCAGCGCCTGCCGCATGTAGGCCATGCACTTCTTCACTTCCTCGATCGAAGTGCCGGTGCCCTTGTATTCGTACTCGATGAACGCCGGGAGCGGATACTTCTTGTCGCGCAGCAGAACCAGCACCTGTTTAATGGGAGTGTCGCCCTTGCCCCATTCGACGTTGTCGCCCTTGTTCTTCTTGCGGTCCTTCATGTGCAGGTGCGAGATGCGGTCGTGGTGCTCCTCAATATAGGCGATCGGGTCCAGGTTGGCCGCCGTGTAGTGGCCAATGTCCAGATTGACCTTCGCGTATTTCGACATATCGAGCGCCTGCTGAAAAGTCGCCGGGGTCGAGAATTCATCCGGTTTGTCGTATTCCGCGTGTCCATGGAATGCGACGTTAATCTTGTGGTGATCGGCGAACCCGACCAAACGCTTGGTCATGCTGACCTTCGTAGAGGTCGCAATGGTGTTCACGCCCATGGCTTTGGCCTGCTCAAAAGTTTTGTCGATCTCAGGGTCCGTGAACTCGGCGTTGTAGTTCACGGTGTAGGCGTAAATGTTGATGCCCGCATCGTCGAACTTCTTGCGCATGGTTTTGAAATATTCCATGGGAGTCGCAAGCCGCCATTGGCGCAATTCCTCGCGAGCCTTTTCCGGAGCCATCCCAGGCGTGCGGCCTGGCTCGATGTTCGGGCAGAAGAGCTCGATTTCTCCGATGCCGCATTCAGTGAGCGCCTGGATGATCGCATCCGCGTTGTCCTTGCCGGGAGTGCGCGGGAAATCACGGAAGCTGTAGGTGATGGTGCCCAGTCGCACGCCCTTCACGGTCGAATTGATCTTGGCTCCCCATGCCAGCGCGGGCGCCAGGCTGGCGAGCGGCAAACCTGCCATCACGAATTTCGCAAAGTCTCTTCTCGATTGCATATAAATCCCTACCTTTCCGGTATTTCCCGTCACTCAGTTTACTCCATTAGCCGGGCGCAACATCCTACCAGTGGGTGAGTGAGCCGTCCGGCCGATAGTAGAGTCGCGACGCCCCGGCGGTAGTGACTTCGCCGACCATTCTCAACTGCGCCATGTCTGCGGTGACGCCCAACCCGGGCCTCTCGTTCGGATATACTTTGCCGTTCTTGAAGTCGATGCATTGCGGCAGATGCGGAATTTGCCGGTCGCCATAGTTGTATTCAAAAAGCACGGGCTGAGAGTAGGTCGAGAGCACATTCACCAGCGCCGCGGTGGATAATGGCCCGGTGAAGTGCGGAATGATCCCGACCGAGTGGGTCTCGCAGAGCGCCAGCACTTTCAACATTTCAGTGATACCTCCGACGTTCGGCAGAGTCGCGCGGATGTAGTCGATATCGTGATTCTCCACCAATGTGTTGAAGTCCCAACGCTGGCCCCATTCTTCCCCCGCCGTCAGCGGGACGGTGGTGAGCTGGCGCAGTTTTGGAATGTCCTGATGGAAATGTTCGTCGCGCACCGGGTCCTCGACGAAGTAGGGTTCATACTCTTCAATCAGTTTGCAGCAACGCAGTGCATCCGGATAGTCGAACTTCTGGTGCAGGTCGAGACACCAGTCGCCATTGGCGCCGACTCCCTGGCGGATTTCCTTGCACGCGGCCGCGACTTCGCGCACACGTTGATGCGTATTGAAGACGTCGTTGACAATCGCAGGGCCGCCCGTCGGACCGATCGACGCATCCACGCGGAAACACCGGTAGCCCGCTTCCATGACCTGCGCCGCCCGCTCTTTCAGGCTCATGCCGGCGGCGCCGGGGAGGCCGCTGGTGGGATAACATTCGCAATAATTCCTCACTGTGCCGCCGAGCACTTCATGCACCGGCAAACCCAGCGCCTTCCCCTTGATGTCCCAGAGAGCCAGGTCAATGGCGCCCATCGCGTGGATTTTCTCGCGGCCCGGCGGATAGAACCACTCCATGTACATTTTCTGCCATAGCCTCTCTACGTGAAAGGGATTCTGGCCGATGATACTGCCGGCACACTGCTCCAGCGTGTCCTTAAGTCCGCCTTCGCCGATGCCTGTCAGCCCGGCGTCGGTCTCGACGGTTACGATCATGTCGCTCTGGTTAAACGTGTGGTTCAAGGTAGGGGGCGTGTAGATTCGTACCCGCGTGATCTTGGCCGTTGGAAGCGCTGCTTTCGAAACGCGCGGCCAGACGAGCGTGCCAGCCGATACAACGGCGAGCGATTTTAAGAGTGACCTTCGATTCATGGTGTTCAATCCTTTAAGGAGAGTCCGGGCATCCGGGGATTTTACACTAAACGGAGATTGCAGACCACGCGCAAAGTGCTTCGATCGAAGTGTCTTCCCCCGTCGATCATGGTGGAGTCCGGAGTCGCGGTTGCTGGCCACGCTTCAGGGAATCACGGCGGACCCGCCAATTGGGGCGGTTCGCCACTGGGTTCTAGGGCGTAGGCCTGAGCACACCTAGGGCTCACGATCTATCGCAATTGCGGCCCAGAACCTCGAGAATGTCATCATGCGCCCACAAAATATACTCGTGGATGAGCCGATCCCGCTGGATCGACAACTGGATCAAAGACAAGCTCAGCGCCACGAATTCAGCCACGCGGCCGTGGTGAGCGTACTTGGGACGGCCAGCCAGATTCTTCAGGGTGAAATTCGAAACGTGAGCAAAGGCGGGACCCAGCTCCATCTCGACCAGCCGCTCGGAACCGGCTCACTCCTGAGAATCGAGTATGACAACAATCTACTCCTGGGCGAGGTCGTCTACTGCCAGCGGGAGCAAGCTGGTTGGGTTGTGGGTATTCGCGCGGAGCACGTTTTGTCTGGACTCACGGCTCTCGCCGATGCCATGCGCGGCGTCTGAGGGCAAGGCATCCGAGATAGCCTTCGCTCCCGTGAGCCATTTTCAACTACTTTTTGGTTTCCTGATTTGAGTCGTTGGCGGGTACATGGCTTTCGGTCCATGCAGTTCCCTCCCTCCACAAACGAAACTCGACCCCACTGGCGGCATCGAATACCTCGGAGCCCGCGGCCATCGGTTGCGGGTAGGAAGAGGCGCTCCACGCTTTACCGTCCGCGATCATTCGCAGCAGAGGCTTCAAGCTATTGTCAAGAATCGCGAGGTAGGATTTGAAACTGGTGGTCGTCGCTCCCATCAAGTGAATCGAATTGTCCAGAACACGGACGTGATGAGTGACCCCGGCCGCTCCTCCCAGCATCATTGGATACACCATGCGACTGATCGCAAGGTCGTCTAAAATCGTGTTGGCTTCAATGTCGGCTTGGAGCGCCCCGCTGGCCGACAATACGATCACAGGCACTTTGTATCCCACATTGACCGACGGATCGAGCGAAGATCCAGCATTGCGGATGATGTTACCTCGAATTTCCAAACCCACCGCTGAACCAACCGACACGCGGATTCCGGCTACCGGCGCGTTGTCGACAATATTATTCTGGATACTCAGGTTGGTGGTCGGTTGATCATTCGCAGACCACCAGCCGATGCCGATGCTCGCGGTATTTCCGGGACGACTAGCTTGTTCTAAATCGAACACGACGACATTATTATTGATGTTGAGGTTTGCGATGGGCATTGTAGTGCCCGGGTCCACGGTAATTCCCGTGGTAGACGACACACCGGCACGGCTCCGGTAACTGAGTTGGTTAACGCGGCAAGAATTGCTCGACACCACCAGTCCATTAATGCCGTACCCGGTCGTGTGATCACGGTAGCCTCGGGACCAAATGGTAATGCAATAGAGTACTCCTCGAATTGCATTTCCGCTCACCACACTCGCTTCCGAATCCGCGTCACTCACTCCGGTTACATTGATCCCGTTGGTAAAGTTGGCGATGGTGTTTCCGAGAATCGACTGGCCGGTGCCGTGGGTTTCAATCGCCGTAACTGCGGCCGGAGAATCGCGCCCGATTGCCGTGAAGTGATTTCCTCGAACCACAATCTGCGAACCGGTCAGATAGAGAGTGCTGTGGTCGTGAGCGATATGGTTGGGATCGTCTCCGATGACCTTAAATATCGAATCCGCCACCGTGATTCGCGAACCGGTTGCAATGATCGAATTGATTGGGCTGGAGTTCATAATAGTGATCCCGCGAAAGGACAGGTCGTCGCCCGGCATAATGAACTCAGTTCTGGCATGGGCATAAATCTCATGCGGATCGGCGATCGGGTTGTTGGCTATATTGGCATCGATCGTAACGTCGGTGATCTGGCAACCGCCGCAGCTCATCGAAGACAACACCGAATTGTACGGAGCCGATGAATTCGCCACCCGCAAGGTAGCCTTGCCACGCAGAATTGTTCCTGCCGGCAAGTTCAAAAATTTAGTCTTGTCCACCACGGGCGTGATCAGGCATACCGCACCATCCGGCAGAACGATGGCCTTGCCCGCGTTGTGCGTCAAGATATCTTGCAGCGCGGGGCGTGCGTCGGTCACGCCGTCGCAGACGGTAGGAGATACAAACAAGGTATTGCCCAGGCTCTGGGCTAGCGGAACGCCCTGCCCGGCCGCCGACGCCGCGACCCACCAGAAAAGTGCCGCCCAATTCATGACCTGGACTGGGCCGTATCGAACACGGGTTCGGGCTGTTCCTGGAGCGGCGCGAGTGCCTCGCGCAAATGATCCAAACTCTGTTCCCACAAGCGCTGGCTCCTCTCGGAAATCTGCGCTTCGCGCGCGGTAGTCTTGGAAACTGGCATAGCCGCGCCCAGCGGCCGAATACGCGCCAGAACGTCCTGGCTCACGGTGTAATCGGGCACGATATGCTGGATCTCTTCGACTACAGCGGCGAGATCGCGCCGCGCGCAGGCGGCCCCCAGGGCGGTTAGGCGGCTTACCATCCACTCCTGTGAAACGGACGCGCCGGCGAAAACCTTGATCTTCGGGTGATGGGTAAGCTGCACTTCCTCATCGACCAGCGCCAGTTCCTCGTGCAGCTTCTCGCCCGGCCGTGTGCCAGTGAACTCGATGCAGATATCCTCGTCCGGCTTAAGCCCGGATAACAGGATCAATTGCCGAGCCAGATCCACGATAGAAACCGGCGCGCCCATGTCGAGCACGAATATCTCGCTGCCCTTGCCCATCGCGGACGCTTGCAGGACCAGTTGCACGGCCTCCGGAATGGTCATGAAATAGCGGTGCATATCCGGATGGGTCACCGTCACAGGCCCCCCAGCGGCGATTTGATTCTTGAAGATGGGGATGACGCTGCCGTTGCTGCCCAGCACATTGCCGAAGCGCACCGAAACGTAGCGCGATCCAGGTTCCTGGAACGAGCGGACAATCAATTCAGAAATGCGCTTGGTAGCCCCCATGATGCTGGTGGGGCGGACAGCTTTGTCGGTCGAGATCATCACCAGTTCCTCGACGCCGTACTCGCGCGCGACGGTGGCGATATTGAAGGTGCCGGCAACATTGTTCTCGACGGCCTCGAACACGTTGGCCTCCATCATCGGCACGTGCTTATAAGCAGCGGCGTGATAGACGATCTGGGGACGATAGCTCCCGAAGATATCGCTCAATCGCTGGCGATTCTGGGCGCTGCCGATTTCGGCGTAAAAGATCAGTTCGGGAAAGTTCTTGCGGATCTCACATTCGATGTGAAACAGTGCCGACTCCGACATATCGAAGGCCACCAACGCCCCCGGTCGGCAAGCCGCGATCTGGCGGCACAGTTCCGAACCGATGGAGCCGGCTGCGCCGGTCACCAGAGCGACGCGATCTTGCAATTTTTCCGTCATCTGCTGGCGGTCCATTTGAATCGCAGTACGCCCCAACAGATCCTCCAGGGCGACCTCGCGCAGTTGTTTCCCGAGCCCTTTGCTTGAAATCATTTCGGACATAGCGGGCATGGTCCGGAAAGCCACGCCGGCCGTCCGGCAGAGTTCGACAACGCGGCGCATCTGCGGCCCCCGCGCCGAAGGCAGCGCGATCAACACCTCCTGGATGTTGTGCTGGCGAACGATACATCTTAAATCCGCGCCCGCGCCCAAAACTGGAATGCCCTGAATGACGCCGCCTCGTTTCGCCTCGTCATCATCGATAAATGCACAGATGAGGTGTCCGAAAGAGGAATTCTGCCGCGATTCGCGCAGCAATAACAGACCGGCTGCGCCCGCGCCGAAAATCAAAGTGCGAGTTTGCTTGCCGCGTGTGCCCGTCGCATGGTTTTCGGCCAGCAAGCGGGCGGTGACGCCGGCCCCGGCGGTGAATAGGGTCACCAGGAAAAAGTCGATCACAATCACCGAACGCGGAAAGGAATACGGGCACGCGACGGCTACCAGGGCAGCGGCTACCAACGAGCCGGATACATTCGATGCGGCCAGACGCCGGAGATCGGGCGTCGAGAAGTAACGCCACAACCGGAGGTGCAATCCGAAACAGCGGCTCACGGGCATTTTGACGACCGCCCACGCCACGACCGCCCACAGCAGCGGCAGCTTCATCGCCGCCGGGATCGCGAAGTCGAACCGCAGAAAAAAAGCGGTCACCAGGGCGATCTCCACCAAAGCTAGCTGTAACAGCCAGTTCCTCCAGCGCGCACTTTCTCTAAGAGGTTGCAGCTTGGGCCGGAAATCGCTCCAGGACGGGAGTCTGCTCACTAAGGTCCTTATCGTAATCGCGGCGCCGTTCTTTATCCGGCCGAGCCAAGGAGAAGTCCGGTAACAAACCGTCTCAATATCCCCACTGCCGTGCCGATACCGTCCATAGCGCGTGGGCCGCAGTCCGGACGTGCCGGAATCCGAACCAGCTTGAGGTGAAAGAGATCGAGATGAAAGTATTGCTGTGGGGTGCGGGCGCGCACGGCCGCGTGATTCACGATCTAGCAGACGCGTGCGGTTATCGCGACATCGCTTTTATTGATGACCTGCCGCCGGCCGAACGCGTCTGTGATTGTCCCGTGCTCTTGCCCGACGACCATCGCATTCGGGATTACCGGCACTTCATCGTGTCCGTGGGGGACAACCGGCTGCGTGCGCGATTGTTTGAAGCGGGACTCGCGCGCGGACTCGAACCAGCGGTGTTGATCCACCCATCCGCCGTGATCTCGCGTTCGGCCATCCTAGGACGCGGCACTGTGGTGCTACCGCTGGTGGTGGTAGGGTCGGGCGTCGCGATCGGAGAGAACTGTATCCTCAATACCGCCTGCGTGGTCGAACACGATTCTCGATTATCGAAACACGTACACATCTCACCCGGCGCGATCATCGGCGGCGAGGTAACTGTAGAGGCGTTTGCGCACGTGGGCATGGGGGCCAGAGTTTTGTCGCGGCTGGGCATCGGCAGCGGGTCGGTTTTGGGGGCGGGCGCGGTGGCCGTAAAGGATGTCGCTGCCGGCTGGATCGTGACCGGGATACCCGCCCAGCCGCGGCGCGAGATTGGCGCGAGATGCATGTGAAACCGATCCCGCTTTCGGTTCCGCATATGGGCGGCCGGGAACAAGCTTACGTCGAGGAGGCGTTCGCCTCCAACTGGCTTTCGACCGTGGGCCCCCATATCTCTGCTTTCGAGCGGCAGTTCGAAAAGCGGCTCGGCATTCCCGCCGTGGCTCTGGTCAGCGGGACGGCGGCGCTTCACCTGGGCTTGCGGGCTTTGGGAGTGGAGCCCGGCGACACAGTTTTCTGTTCGGATCTGACCTTTATCGCCAGTGTGAATCCGGTGCGTTATTTGGGCGCTGAGCCAGTGTTGATCGATAGCGATTCGGCCACGTGGAACATGGACCCGGAGCTGCTCGCGCTCGCGCTCCGCGCCGCGGCCGAGCGCAACCGGCTCCCCAAAGCCGTCATGGTGGTTCATATTTTCGGCCAATGCGCCGACATGGATCCCATCCGTGAAATCTGCGCCCGCTACGGCGTGGCGATTTTGGAAGACGCCGCCGAGGCCTTGGGCGCTACGTACAAAGGCGAACCCGCGGGCACCCTGGGCGATGCCGGCGTGTATTCCTTCAACGGTAACAAGATCATTACCACTAGCGGAGGAGGAATGCTGGTGTCCCGCGATGCTGCGCTCTGCGATCAGGTTCGCTTTTGGGCGAGTCAGGCGCGCGACCCGGGCATCGCTTACGAACATTCCGAAATGGGCTACAACTATCGGCTGAGCAATGTCCTGGCCGGGATTGGACGGGGCCAGCTCGAAGTGCTCGATCTCCGTGTCGAGCAACGCAGGGCCATCGCGCGGCGCTAT
This sequence comes from Bryobacterales bacterium, assembly GCA_963731375.1. GTDB lineage: Bacteria > Acidobacteriota > Terriglobia > Bryobacterales > Bryobacteraceae > Palsa-187. The sequence continues at coordinate 9,889 of CAVSUW010000006.1, read as the reverse complement.
CGCGAGGCCTTTGCCGGCATCCCGGGAATTTCGCCGATGCCCGAAGCTGCCTACGGTGTCGGCACGCATTGGCTGAGCTGTTTTCTGATTGATGAAGATCGCTACGGCTGCTCGCGCGACGATCTCATCGGGCATCTCAATGCCGCCCAAATTGAATCGCGACCCGTTTGGAAACCCATGCACTTGCAGCCACTGTATGCGTCCGCGCAATGCTACGGCGGGCACGTCGCCGAAGACTTGTTCCACCGCGGCATTTGCCTTCCCAGTTCCAGCAGTCTGACGAGCGAGGAACAGAATCGCGTGATCCGGGGAGTCCGCGAGGCCATGACACGGGAGGCTTTTGCTGACACTGAGATCGCGGTTGGGTGCGGATTGATAGCAGTATGACGGTTGCCTCCTTCGCGCGCCGGCTGCCGGCCTATGGTCCGCTGCTGTCGCGCCTGCTGACCGGCACCTTCTGGAACGGGGTTTCGTCGGCGCTCAATCAGGGTGGAGCTTTCCTGGGCAGCGTGGTGGTGGCGCGGCTGCTTGGCCAGATCGCCTTTGGTCAATACGCCATTGTGCTCACGACGCTGATGTCGGTCGCGGTGCTGGCGCAGACCGGCCTCGCGTTTGCGGCCACCAAATACATCGCGGAATTCCGCACGGTCGACCCGGCGCGGACCGGCCGCATCCTGGGTTTATGCGCGATCTTCGGCCCGGTGGTCGCCGTAGTCTTCGCCTTGAGCATGGCCATCGCCGCTCCCTGGGTCGCAAGGCCTGTACTGGGATCGCAAAGTCTGGCGGTTCCCTTGGCAGTAGGCGCTGTGTTTGTCATTTTTTACGCAGCCAACAGTTATCAGGTTGGGGCGCTCACCGGTCTCGAGCGGTATCGCGCGCTGGCTGCTCCCGCCGCGGTTTGCACGTTGCTGACGATTGTGTTCGTCGCCCTAGGGGCCAAATACGGAGGAGTGACGGGAGCCATCGCGGGACTCTCCCTAGCTGCCGGGAATCCGCTGGTACCTTCACCAGCGTGCGCTCCACCAGAGAATTTCAGAAAGCCGGGATCACGGTCTCCTCCCAGGGCATATGGCAAGAGCTGCCGCTCTTGTACGGGTTTGCGATTCCCGCTGCTCTCTCCGGTTTCGTGATGATCCCCGCCCTATGGCTCACCAATGCATGGCTGGTGCGGCAGCCGGACGGTTATGCGCACTTGGCGCACTACGCGGCCGCGCAGACTCTCCGGCTCATGGTCATGTTCGTGCCGCTGTTGATGAATTCCGTAGGGTTGTCGGTCTTGAACAACGTTCGCCGGGGAAGCGCGGCGGAATCCTACGGCTCGGTACACCGCATGAACCGGATTGCGCTGACCGGCACCACTGCGGTGGCGGCTCTGCTGGTGGCGGCCTGCGGGCACTCCATTTTGCGCCTATTCGGCAGCGCTTTCGCCGGCAGTGGCAATGCGGTGTTGTGGATTCTGCTGGCTTCGGCGGTGGTAGAAAGTGCGTCGCTCGGCTTACTTCCAGGCGATTCAGGCGGCGGGACGAATGTGGCTGGCGCTGTTCACCATTGCGATTCCCTGGCAGACGGCGTTCGTCGCGTCGGCATTCTTTCTGATCCCGCGTTTCGGTGCAGCAGGTTTGGCCGGGGCCTATCTCGCGGGAATGAGCGTCGCGCTAATAGCCACCGCGATCACGGCCGCTTGGATCGGCAAGCCCACAGTGACCTGGGTTGACGGTGACGGATTCGAGGAGAAAAAACAACATGTCCATATTTAAGGTTCTGGCCGAGGTATCGCGTCTCGCGCGATGGCTGCACACGCAGTACTCGGTCCGCAAGGATCCAGTAGCTCACGCGCGCTCCCTGGGAGTGGTCATTGGAGAAGGCACTCATCTTTACGGCGGCGACACCGGCACCTTTGGAACCGAGCCCTATCTTGTGACCATCGGGAAAAATTGTCACATCGGCAATGAAGTCCGTTTCATCACCCACGACGGCATGGCCATCGTGCTGCGGGCGCATCACCCCGATATCGATCTGCTGGCGCGTATCGAGGTGGGCAACAACGTGGCGATCGGCATGCGCGCGATCATCCTGCCCAATGTGCGCATCGGCAGCAATTGCATTATCGGCTGCGCCTCGGTGGTGAACCGCGACGTTCCGGACAACACCATCGTGGCCGGGATTCCGGCGCGGGTCATCGGCAGCCTGGAGGACTACGAACGGAAAGTGGTCGGGCAGTCACTCCACACCGGTACCCTGCACGGCCGTGAGAAAGAAGCAGCGCATCCGGGAAATCTTTGCCGTGGGACACGCCGGAAAGGGGCGTTGAGCGATGGCCACGGTTCCCATGACCGGACCGGCGGTTAGTGGCGGCAGCTTTCGCGCAGCGCTTCACCATCGAACGATTTCTGCTGGCGCAGGTCACCGCCACGGTGGTGATTGGCGGAGTGGCCGCTTCTTTGGGGGCGGGCGCGATTCCTTCCGTCAACGCGGCGAGCGTGGTATTCACTTTGTGTATCGCATGGATGCTCTACTCCTGGGCGCGAATCGTCCATACCATCGTGAGCCCCTACTGGATCTTCGTATTGGTGGCGGCGCTGTTCAATGGAGGGCACGCTTTGCTGCAGGTGTTTGGATTGAACCCCAATGGCGTGCTTGAATCGCGTTTTTCGATCGGTCACCACATCAAGCACGATTATCTACGCCAGCTTGTCGATGATGCTGCTGCACTGCGGCGCGCTGTGGAGGATGACGCGGGAGCGCCGGCGGGTTCCTGAACTGGCCTCGGAAGATCTGGAGACGGGCGCGGTGTGGCTTGGCTTGTTGCTGGTTCTCATCTCAGCCGCACCCATGTACCTGCAACTCCGCGAAGACTTCGGCGACGTTCTAAACGTCGGCTACATGGGCCTCTACCAGCGCGAACTGCGGACCAACCTGGACGCCTGGCAGACCTTGCTGGCCCAATTCATGCTGCCGGGAGCTTTCCTTCTGGCCGCGGCATCCAAACGCTATCGCGGAATCCAAAAGCTGTCGCTGGTGCTGGCGGTGATTTACGCGCTGTCGTACTTGTTCATGGGATATCGCAGCGCGGCCGGCGCGGCGATTGCCGCCTTTGGCTGGATCTGGCACACACGGGTCTCAAAATTGCCGCTCTATCCGAGCCTCGGCGTTGGAGTTCTGGTGGTGTTCGTGATTTTCCCCATGATCCGTCTGCATCGGACCACGGTGGGCGAAGACCGCCTGAGCTGGAACAGTTTCCTGAGCACGCTCGACAACTACGACAATCCGGCATCGGCCAGCCTGAGTGAAATGGGAGGCACCATGTCGACCCTGGCCTACACCATGGATCTGGTGCCCAATGACCGGGAGTACGAATACGGCAAGAGCTATTTTTTCGCCGCTCTCACCATCCTGCCCAATATTTTCGGGACGCCGCGGCATCCCTCCGTCGAACGCGGCACGGCCTCGGACTGGCTGGTGCGAACGGTTAGCTACAACACGGCCTCCCAGGGCGGAGGTTTGGGCTACTCGTTCCTGGCGGAAGCGTATTTGAACTTCGGATGGACGGGACCTCCCCTGGTCATGATCCTGCTGGGATTCGGTTTCGCCGCAGCGGAATGTTTCGCGGCTCGCAGCACTTCCCCGGCCGCGACCTCCTTGATGGGTGTGATCTTGTTTTTTGGATTGATTTACGCGCGCGCCGAATCGACCGACATCGTGCGCTCGATTGTATGGTGCGGATTCATGCCGCTGGCGGTGCTGGCGCTGTTCGTGGCGCAGAAAAAGTTGTGGCGGCGGCCTTCCTTGGCGCTGCGCCGGCGGCCTCTCGAAGCGACCCGGCATGGCGTGACCTGTATGCGTATTTACCAGCTAGTCCCGGACGCGGTTAAGGATTACATCAGGATACTGCTCGCCCGGCGCAGGTATCCGGGCCGCAACATCGGGACTCCCTATATTTCTGCGGACGTGGTGCTGGGCGACGGCTGCTCGCTCTCGCGGATGGTGGAACTCGGCCCGGGGGTGACGATCGGCGACTGGTCCTATATAAATTCCGGAACCATCATCGCGTCGGGGCGCATCGGGCGCTTCTGCTCGATTGGCTCCTTCTGTCAGATCGGCATGGCCGACCATCCAATCGACTTTCTCTCGACCTCGCCGCTGCTGTATGGCCCGCGCAATGTATTTGGCGACGGCTCTCATTGGGAGCACTACCGGGAGCCTCCGCAAATTGGCTCAGATGTCTGGATGGGCGCGCACGTTTTCATTCGCCAAGGCGTGACGGTAGGCCACGGGGCGGTGATCGGGGCAGGTTCGGTGGTGGTGAAAGACGTTCCGCCATACGCCATCGCGGCGGGCGTGCCGGCGCGGGTGCTGCGCTATCGATTTTCTCCCGCCACGGTCGGACGCTTGCTGGAGCAGCGCTGGTGGGATTTGCCGGTGTCCGCACTGCGGGCGTTCCGCGAGGACTTCTTGACTTCGCAAGAACGTGAGTCAGTCCCGCTCGAGGCCACCCATGCCTAGGCCCATTCGTGTTCTGCACATCGTGGGAGCGATGAATCAAGGGGGCGTTGAAAGCTGGTTGATGGCACTGCTGCGGCACGCCGACCGTCGGGAGATTGCCATGGACTTTCTCGTGCACACGACCGAACCAGCAGCTTACGATTCTGAAATCGCCGCACTGGGCGGAGCCGTGATTCCCTGCCCTTCGGTACACCGCCCCGCCTATATCCGCGAGTTCGACGCCGCTCTGAGCGGCAGCGAACCTTATGACGTCCTGCACAGTCACGTGCACTGGTTCAGCGGCTTGACCACAACACTGGCTCGCCGGCGCGGGGTCCGGTTGCGCATCGCTCACAGCCATTCGAACTCAAGTCTCGAGCGAAAATGGCGCAGGACCGCTCCGCGCCGCGTACCGGATCTTGATGCGCCGCGGTATGTTTTCCTCAGCCACGCATCTTCTGGCCGCGAGCCGCCCCGCCGCCTGTGCGCTCTTCGGAGCCAACTGGCAGCGAATCTTCGCGCGCTCGTGTGATTTATTGTGGCGTGGATTTTTCGCCCTTCGCCGCCGCGACAGGCACGGATCGCGAATCCGTACGCCAGGAATTTGGCATCAGCCCCAGCGAGATCGTAGTGGGACACGTGGGCAACTTTCATGCGCCCAAGAACCATGCGTTCCTTGCGGCCATCGCAGCCTGCGCCGCGCGCCGGGAGTCCGGCGTCCGGGTCCTCTGCGCTGGCGGCGGCCCGCTCCAAGAACAAACGCGGCAACAATTCGAACAAGCTGGTGTTCGCGCCATCTTCACTGGACCGCGCACCGATATCCCCCGGCTGCTGCGGGCCATGGACGTATTTGTTTTTCCGTCGCTCTATGAAGGTTTGCCTTTGGCGGTGGTGGAAGCGCAGGCGGCCGGGCTTCCGTGCGTGGTGTCCACTGAAGTCACGCGAGAAGTGGAAGCCGTCCCGGGCTTGATTCGCTGGCTGCCTCTGTGGGCCGGCGCCGGCATCTGGGCGGACACGGTTCTTGAAGCCGCCCGTCAACCAGCGGAGGCGGTGAGCGGACTGGCAACCATGCGCCGGAGCGGGTTCAGCGTCGAGACATCCTTCGATAACATGCAGGCCATCTATCGCGCCTAGTCTTTTCCATCATGCGGCTTTCCCTCATTACCGAACACCGCTTCGACCGGACCCCGGATGGCGCGGTATGGACCTCCACCGCGAACGCCTATGCTTTTTGGGCGCGCTATCTATCGGTATTCGACCAAGTCAACGTGGCCGCCCGCGTCCGCGACGTGGCGCACGCCGGCGAATCTTGGATCCGCGCGGACGGAGCCGGCGTGGGTTTCTCCGCCGTGCCCTACTACATTGGGCCGTACCAGTTTGCGCTGCGCTGGCGGTCGATCCGGCGCGCTCTGCGTGAGGCGATTCGGGACGACGATGCGGTACTGATGCGAGTCCCGTCATTCCTGGCGAATTGCATCGAGCCGACGCTGCGCCGGCGGCGTCATCCCTACGGCCTGGAGGTGGTGGGCGATCCTTACGACGGTTTGGCTCCGGGCGGCATCCGGCACCTGCTGCGGCCGCTGCTGCGCCTCAGTCTTCCGCGCCAGTTGCGCCGCCAATGCGACCGCGCCGCCGGAGTTGCCTATGTCACCGAGCGGGCCTTGCAGCAGCGCTATCCCACGCGCGGCCTGACCACCGGTGTTTCCGACGCGGTCATTCCCGCCGCCACTATCGGCGACCTCCCACCGAGTCTTCACCACGCATTATTCCAGCCTTTCGCTGGCGCCAAATCCGATTCGCGGCGCCGCGCAGCGTCTCCGCGCGCGATTCCGTGCGTTTGCTGTGCGTGGGCAGCCTGGAGCAGTTCTATAAAGGACACGACGTTCTGCTGCGCGCCGTCGCCAAGTGTGTGGCGGCTGGTGTCGACCTGCACCTGACCCTGGTGGGCGACGGACGCATTCGCCCGCGGATCGAAGGCCTGGCCAACCGGCTCGGCATCCGCGGCCGCTGCGAGTTCCTCGGCCATCTGGCGGCGGGGGAGGCGGTGTGCGCGGAACTCGATAAGGCCGACTTGTTTGTTCTGCCCTCGCGCACCGAAGGGACTGCCGCGCGCCTTGATCGAGGCCATGGCGCGGGGGCTGCCCTGCATCTCAACCGCCGTCGGCGGCATTCCGGAGCTGCTGCCCGCCGAAGATTTGGTAGCCCCAGGCGACGTGGCGGCGCTGGCTGCCAAGATCCGTGAAGTGGCGTACTCGGCGGAGCGCCGGGAACAAATGTCGCGGCGCAACATTATGGTTGCCCGTCGCTATGCCGAAGACGTTCTGCAGCCGCGGCGCGCGCAGTTCTTCCGGCACATCCGGGCCGCGACCAGCAGTAATTGCGTCCAATCGCGATCAGGAGAGTGTGCATGAACCTCGAAGACAAAGCCGGCATGGAGCACTGGGATGACACCTGGGCCCAAGCGCCGCGAATGCGCTTGCCGCGGGCCTACACCTCCAGCATTCGCGACAAAATGAGCCTGCTGCGAAGTGCCGTTCGCCCGGGCATGAAGTACCTCGAGATCGGTTGCGCGCCGGGGAAAATGCTGTCCTGGGTGGCGGCGGTGCTGGGCGCCGAGGTCTCGGGACTGGACTATTCCGAGCCCGGCGTGCGCGTAGCCCGCAAGCTTTTTGGGGAACTCGGCCTGCGCGCCGATATCCGCCACGAAGATGTGTTCGCCACCACATTCGCGGACGCTTCCTTCGACGTGGTCTATAGCGGCGGCGTGATCGAGCATTTCGAGGACCCGGCGCCCATGGTTCGCCTGCACGCGAGACTTCTCAAGCCGGGCGGTCTGGCCGTGATCACGGTGCCGAATCTGGCCGGCTGGTACGGACGCCTGGCTTCCCCGAAGACGCTCGCGATTCACAACCTGAACATCATGACGCCGGAGGCGCTGCGCGCGCTGGTTCCGGAGGATCTGGCCGGGACGGTCGAAGCGTTCCGCTCCGGGCGCTTCACCCTGGCGATGGGTGCCGTTGACGCAAAGTGGGGGCGCTTCTCGCAAATCTTGCAGGTGGGCAGCGACCTGGCCGGGCTCGCGCAACCATTTCATATTGAGGCCTTGTGCCCCACCGTGGTTCTAAAGTTCCGCCGTAAAAACTGAATGCGTGTACTCCACATCTCAAAGACCAGTGAGGGCGGCCGCTGGGCGGCGCTGCAAGTTGGCGAACTGGTGCGGGCCGGCGTCGAGGTGGATGTCGCTCTGCCTTCACTCGACGGCGGCGCGATGGATTTGTGGAACGCCAGCGGCGCGCATCTGCATGTGGCCGATCTTACTTTTCCGGTGACGCGGCCATGGCTCGCGAGCACGGTGATTCGCCGAATGCGCAGCCTGGTGGATCGCGTCGGGCCAGATCTGATCCACTCACACTTTGTTTCGACCACGCTGACGTTGCGGGCCGCGCTGGGCCGCGATTCCGCGGTGCCGCGGCTGTTTCAAGTGCCCGGCCCGCTGCATCTGGAACACTGGCTCTATCGCGCAGGCGAGATCGCATCGGCGGGACCGGCCGACTACTGGATCGCCTCCAGCCGCTGCACTCGCCGCCTATATCTGCAGGCGGGGATTCCAGAGCAGCGCGTGTTCTTGAGCTACTACCCAATCGAGCAACACCGTGGAATCGCCGCGCGGCCGGAATTGCGGGCACGCCTGGGGATTCCGGACGACGCCCTGGTGGTCGGCAATATCAACATGTTTTACAAGCCCAAGCGGTATTTGGGGCAGCGTATCGGGCTTAAAGCGCATGAAGACGTTCTCGAAGCATTGCACATCGTGACGTCCACGCGCGCGAATGTCTATGGCGTCCTGGCGGGAGGTCCCTGGGGCAACGCGAATCAGTATTTCGAGCGCTTGCGCAAGCGAGCCGCGAAGCTGGCTCCCGGCCGGATCTTGCTTCCCGGACCACTCTCTCCCGGAGACGTCTTGGCGGCGTGGAAGGAGTTCGATTGCGCTGTCCACGTACCGCTTTCTGAAAACTGCGGTGGGGTGGTCGAGCCATTGTTGGCGGGTACCCCGGTCATTGCCGGGAGGGTCGGCGGCCTGCCAGAAGTGGTGATCGACGGAATGACCGGAGTCACCGTGCCGATTCGCAATCCGCGCGCGCTAGCCGCGGCCATTCTCGAAGTCCTCGACCGTCCCGCCATTCACCGCGCCCGAGCGGCCCTGGGAAGCGAACTGGTATCCCGAATGTTTTCGGCGCGGCGCACTGCAGCCGAAATAAAACACATCTACGAACATGTCCTGGGCCTCACGAGCGTACGCCCGGCGGAGTTCGATGGGGCAAACACATGGAGCCGTGAACTCAGTGCCACGGCTGATTAAACGCGCCGTCGACGTGATGGGTTCCACGGTCCTGCTCTTACTGCTGCTGCCGCTGCTATCCGTTATCGCGGTCGCGATTCTGGCAACTATGGGACGCCCGGTGGTCTTCCGCCAATCGCGAACCGGCCACAACGGCACCCGCTTCACTCTGCTCAAGCTCCGAACCATGGCGGAAGGCGTTGACATCGAAGGCACTCCACTCGATGACGGCGAGCGCTTGACGCGGCTAGGCCGCTGGATGCGCGCTGGCAGCCTGGATGAACTGCCCCAGCTATGGAACGTGCTTCGAGGAGAAATGAGTTTGGTCGGCCCCCGCCCCCTGCTGCCGCAGTACCTCGATCGCTACAGTCAATTCCAGCGGCGGCGCCTGGAGGTCTTGCCCGGAATCACCGGCTGGGCGCAGATCCACGGACGCAACGCCCTCGCCTGGGAGCCGCGTTTCCAGTTCGACGTCTGGTACATCGACCACTGGTCGCTGTGGCTCGACTTCCGCATTCTCGCGCGCACGCTGGCGAGCGTCGTAAAGCGCAAAGGCATCAGCGCAGTGGAGCATGCGACCATGCCGGAATTTCAAGGCGGCAACGTCGACCACCTTAACGCAGAGTAAGGTAATAGCCGCATTTTTTTTGAATCTAGGGTTCATAGAATGACCTTACCTTGCCGATCCGAATCAGTAGCCGAAAAAAACGAAAGGGATCCGAAAGTCATGCGAAACATTCTTCTCGCCGCGCTGGTCACATTCTGCGCCCACATTGCCGCCGCTCAGACCTATTTGCCTCAGCCGATGATCGGAGCCGCCGCGAACTTGCCCTTTCAGGAGATCGGAGCCAACGATCTGCTCGCTATATCCGTCTATGACGCGCCGGAATTTGCGCGAATGATTCGAGTCGGGGCGAACGGCGATATTTTACTGCCCATGATGCGGCGGAAAATTCGCGCCAAAGGCTTGATGCCCGACGCGCTAGAAGCCAACATCGCCGCGGTCCTCGAATCCGAGCATATATTGGTCGATCCGCAGGTAACCGTCACTATCGTCGAGTACAACAG
>CAVSUW010000005.1:0-1938204 GCA_963731375.1 Bryobacterales bacterium | reverse complement strand
AATGTATTGCTGAACCCTGAAATTGCCAGCGGCATCGGTAGTCGCGGTACGGACCTCTCCCGTTTCCAGATTCTTTACCGTGACCGTCGCACCGCTCACTCCGACGCTGGACGGATCCTCAACGTGTCCGGAAATCGCAGCGGCTACTTGAGCCCGCAGGAGTCCGGGTGCCAGGAGCAAAACCCCCAGCAGCAGGTGCTTCAACTGCAATATCCGCATTACGACCCCCCATGGACATAAATATATATACTGGCACGACGACGAAGTGAATTGCATAGCTGAATGGCAGGGTTGATGCGCGGGCGCGGGCGGGCCAGGATGTCCGCTCCGATGGCCGCTCCGGTTGTTGACCTAGCTCACCTGCCGCGATACCATAAGACCCGATTTCCAACGAGAGGCAATACGTATGAGACTGGTCCCCCTTTCGCTGCTGCTGGCGCTGCCCGCGGCTCTGCTGGCGCAGCACGCATACACCCCCGCCGACATCGAGGAAGGCGGCCGGCTGTTTCGCACGAATTGCGTTCTGTGCCACGGCCCTGAAGGCGACCAAGTGCCGGGGATCGATCTCGGGCACGGGCGGTTCCGCCAGACCTACTCGCAAGCGGCGCTCGTCAAGATCATTCAAAATGGCATCCCCGGGACTGCCATGCCGCCGCACAACCTGGAAGACTATCGCGCCGAAATCATCCTGGCTTACCTGCATTCCATCGCCACCGCTGGACGCGCGACCACGGGAAATGGCAACGCCGCCAGCGGCAAGGCCATCTTTGAGGGCAAGGGAAATTGCGCGAGTTGCCACCGCGTGAACGGCGTGGGCTCGCGCGTAGGACCCGATTTGAGCGACATCGGCGCGCTGCGCCGCACCGTCGAAATCGAGCAATCCTCCTCGATCCCAATGCGGAAGTGCTGCCGCAGAACCGCTTTTACCGCGTGGTCACCAAACAGGGCGAAACCATCACCGGCCGGCTGCTGAATCTGGATTCGTTTAACGTTCTGCTGCTGGACTCCAAAGAGCGGCTTCTCTCGCTGCAGCGTTCCAACCTGCGCGAAGCGGATTTTATGAAGGACTCGCCCATGCCGTCCTACCGCGGCAAACTCAGCCCGCAGGAACTGGCGGACCTGGTAGCTTACCTGATTTCCCTGAAAGGTCTCTGACGAAATGGCTACGACCGCAATGACGTGACGCTTAATAGTTCTCTTGATCGATTGCCGGAAGCCTTTCGGCGCAGGTTACCTTTCGACCGCATTGTCAACGCCGACAAGGAGCCGCAGAACTGGCTCACCTACTCCGGCAGCCTGATGAGCCAGCGCTACAGCCCGCTCGACTCAGATCACGCCGCGAGAACGTCAAGAACCTGGAGCTGCAGTGGGTCTTTCAGGCGCGGTCGCTCGAGAAGTTCGAAGCGACGCCGCTCGTCGTCGACGGCGTGATGTACACGGTGCAGGCGCCCAACGACGTGGTCGCGCTCGACGCCGGTGACCGGCCGCGTCTTCTGGATCTACTCCGTACGCGCCGTCGCCGCGATGCGCGCCCGTGCTGCGGCCGGGTCAATCGCGGCGCTGGCGATTCTCGGCGACACGCTGTTCATGGGCACCATCGACGCGCACCTGATCGCGCTCGACGCCAAGAACGGCAAGCCGCTGTGGAACACCACGTGGCCAAGGCCGAGGCCGGCTATGCGCTCACGCACGCGCCGCTGGTCGTGAAGGACAAAGTGATCGTCGGCACGGCGGGCGGCGAGTTCGGCATCCGCGGATTCATCGCGGCCTACGACGTGAAGACCGGCAAGGAAGTCTGGCGCTTCTAACACGATTCCCGGCCCCGGCGAAGCCGGCCACGAAACCTGGGCGGGCGATTCGTGGAAGACCGGCGGCGCGTCCGTCTGGGTGACCGGCTCCTACGATCCGGATCTCGAACCTGACCTACTGGGGCATCGGCAATCCCGGGCCCGACTGGAACGGCGACAACGCGCTGGGCGACAACCTCTACAGCGATTCGCGTGGTCGCGCTCGATGCCGACACCGGCAAGCTGAAGTGGCATTTACCAGTTCTCGCCGCACGACGAGTTCGATTACGATTCCGTGCAGGTTCCGGTGCTCGCCGACATCACCTGGCAGGGAAGCCCGCGCAAAGTGATGCTGTGGGCCAATCGCAACGGGTTCTTCTACGTGCTCGACCGGGCCACGGGAAAGTTCCTGCTCGGCAAGCCCTTCGTCGAAGTGAACTGGGCGAATGGTTTCGACGAGAAGGGCCGGCCGATGCGCGTCCCGGGCAAAGTGCCCACGCCGGAGGGAACCGTGATCTTCCCGGGCAATCAGGGCGGCACCAACTGGTATTCGCCGTCGTTCAGTCCGCGTACCGGACTGTTCTATATTCCGTCCTGGGTGAATTATTCGTCGATCTATTTGAAGCGGCAAGCAGAATACACCGAAGGGAATCGCTATGCTCGGCGGTCTCGCCGCGTTCGGTCCTCGGCGGCATGTTCGCCGCTCGCGTCAATACGCGCAAGGAAGACGAAGGCTACGGCGCCATACGCGCCATCGACCCCATGACCGGCGAACGCAAGTGGGAATTCAAGATGACCGACGTCACCGACGCGGGCGTCCTGACCACGGCCTCCGATCTGTTGTTCGCGGCGGACGCGAAGGCTACTTCTTTGCGCTCGACGCGCGCGACGGGGCACTGCTGTGGAAGACCAGCGTGGGCGGCGGCGTTGCATCGGGACCGATGAGCTACTCGGTCGGCGGCAAGCAGTATATCGCCATCTCCGCAGGCAACTCGCTGTTCGTGTACGCGCTGAGGGAGTAAGCGGGCACGGCCGTTTGGAATCAGTGGTGTGGTAGCATCGTCAGAGATAGGTTGGGCCCACTCAGCGCCGGTGCTCCGAGGCACCAGTATTGGTAGTGAGAGTTGCCGGCTCTAAGTTCATGAACGACTGTATTAGTTTCAAAAGGCCAAGCCTCGAAGACTGTTGCCCGCAGGTCGGCGGACCGGCCAACTCCAACTATTGGCGAGTTTTGCTGGTCATCATTGCAATGGCCGCGAGCGCGTTGCGAGCCGAACAACCCATCGCCTACTCGCATAAGATGCACATCGAGCATGGATTGCAATGCCTGGATTGTCACAGCGGCGCCGACACCGGCGCGCGCGCGACCATTCCATCGGTATCGAAGTGCATGTTGTGTCATGCCAAGATCGCCACCGGCAATCCGGAAATCAAGAAGGTGGCCGCGTATGCCGCCGCCAGGCGCGAGATTCCGTGGGAGCGGGTCTACGGTTTCGACCCGGCGCTTGGTGAAGTTCCAGCATGCGCCGCACATTCGCGCGGGATCCAATGTGTCAGCTGCCACGGCGACATGACGCAGGCGACTACCGCGCAACCGCTCGTCAAGCACAACATGGGGACGTGTTTGAGTTGTCATCGCCAGAATAACGCGTCCGAGGATTGCGCTACATGCCACTACTAAGCGCGGCGCGCGAACTCGCGGTTCGATGGCCAGCGGCCGGGCGAATTGCTCGCCCGCAGGGCGGCTCAGTAATGCCGCGCGCCCCTGTGATGACCGGCGGCGCTGCCCAAGCAGCCGCCCGGAGGGCGGCCAGAATATGGATCGCCGCGTCTTCTTCCGAATCCTGTCCGCCACCTCCGCCGGGCGCCCTCACCACCGGTTGCGGCACCAGCGTCGGCAAGCTGATGCCGCTGCTGGTGCCCGAGCACGAAATCGTTCCCGGCGAAGAGCAGTGGCATCCGGCGGTCTGCACCGAATGCGGCGCCGGATGCGGCACGCTGGTCGCGCATCATGGAAGGCGTGCGCGTCACCGAGCACAACGGCGAACAGGTTCGCGAGCGCGTCGCCGCCGTCAAGAAGATCGAAGGCAATCCGCTCGACCCGATCAGCGGCGGCAGCCTCTGCGCGCGCGGACAGGCGGCGGTGCAGTCGCTGTATCATCCGGATCGTCTGCGCGGCCCGATGAAGCGCACCGGCGACCGCGGCAGCGGCCAGTTCGCCGCGATCTCCTGGGACGAGGCGATCGCCTCGGCAGCCGAGAAAATCGCCAAGGTGCGAGCCGCCGATCCCGCCAAGATCGTGATTCTCACCGGAGGCGCACGCGGGCACGCGCTCACTGGCGCATCGAGCGCTTCGCGCAAGGCGCTCGAAGGCGCCGGCCCCGGTGGTCTGCTCGATCGCGGATCATCGCGGTCGAACGCAAAGCCGCCGAATTGGTTTTCGGCTGGAAGGGCCTGCCGGTCTACGATCTGGCTAACGCGCACTTGCGTTGGGCGTCGGCGCGGACTTCCTGGGCGGCTGGGCTTCGCCGGTCTACTACGCGCGGCAGTTCGGCGACTTCCGGCAAGGACGCCGCGAGGTGCGCGGCCGATCTGGTACAGGCCGAATCGCGACTCTCGATCACGGCATGCGCGGCCGACCGCTGGCTGCCGCTGCGTCCCGGTTCGGAGCCGCAGTTCCTGGCTGCGGTGGGGCGGATCCTGCTCGATAGAAAGCTCGCGCGCAATGCCAAGGCATCTGCCGAAGCCGGTGGCGCGACGCTTTCCACGCGGCCGATGTGAAGCCGCTGCTGGCGGCCTGCGGGCTGGACGAAAGCGCGTGCGCGAGGTCGTTCAGGAACTGGGCGAATCGGAAGCCCCGCTGGTGCTGGCGGAGCTTCGGTCGTGCACAGCAATTCGCTCGATGCCGTGGTGGCTTCGCACTACGTCAACCTGATGCTCGGCAACGTCGGCAAGCCGGGTGGAGTGCTGGCGCCGGCGACGCAGGCCATGCGCTCCGGCCGAAACTATCGCGCTAGCGCGAAGCGCTGGCGCACGCGCAGGTGGTGCTGATCGACGGCGCGAATCCGGCCTACACTGTTGCCGAAGTCTCAGCGGCGTCGTGGACGCGCTGACAGCGCGCCGAGACGGTGATCAGCTTCGGATCGTTTCCTGGATGACTCGGCGCGTGGGCGGACCTGATCCTGCCGGATCACGACACGCTCGAATCCGAAATCGCGCTGGTGCCCGCGGTATCCGACGCAGGCCGCGGTGGCCGTCGCGACGCCGTTCATTCGGCCGCTCTACGACACGCGCGCGGTGGAAAAAACGCTGGCCGATATCGCGCGAAAAGATGGAGGTGGCATACGACGGCGTCAGCGCGCAGGAAGTGGATCGAGCCGCTGCTCCCGGACGACTGACCAGTCGACGATGTCGCGCGGCAAGGCGGCTTCTGGATGCGATGCCGCCGCCGCGCCCGCTCGCGCATATCGCCGACGCGAAATCTGAAGTCGCGCCGCGCGCGTTCGACGGCGATGCCGCGCAATTCCCGTTTCAATTCCAGCCCTACCTTCGCTGCAGCATCACGACGGCACGCGGCGCGAACCTGCCGTGGATGCAGGAACTGCCCGATCCGGTATCGAGCTCGATCTGGGGATTGCCGGTCGAGATCGATCCCAAGACCGCCGCGGCGTCTGCGCATCGCGAATGGCGACATGGTGCGCGTGGAGTCGGCGCACGGCTCGATCGAAGCGCCGGCGTACGTGCATCCCGGCGCGATTCCCGGCGTCGTGAGCATGGCGATCGGCGACGGACACACGCACTATGGACGCTACGCTTCCGGGCGCGGCGCGAATCCGCTTGTCGATTCTGGCGCCGGTGTGGGAGAAGTCCACCGGCGCGCTGGTGATCGGGCGGCACCCGTGTGCGCGTGTCGCGCGTCGGCGGACCGCAGGCAGTGGATCCAGTTCTCGACGCCGGATCGTGAAGAAAGAGACACCACAGGTAAACGCTATGGAACACCGCTGGGGAATGGCGATCGATCTGGACCGCTGCACCGGCTGCGAAGCCTGCGTGGTGGCCTGCCACGCCGAAAACAATCTTCCGGTATCGACTCCGGATCAGGCCGCCAAGGGCCGCACCGCGCACTGGATTCGCGTGGATCGCTACTACGAAGGCGAGTTCCCGGACGTGAAAGTGAAGTACATGCCGGTGCTCTGCCAGCAATGCGACAACGCGCCGTGCGAGCCGGTCTGCCCCACCTACGCGACCTATCACAACCCGGAAGGGCTGAACGTTCAGGTCTACAACCGCTGCGTCGGCACGTTCTATTGCGCCAACAATTGTCCCTACACGGTGCGCTACTTCAACTGGTTCGAGCCGGAGTGGCCCGAGCCGCTGCAGTTGCAGCACAATCCCGACGTCGCCATTCGCATGGCCGGCGTGATGGAAAAATGCACGTTCTGCGTTCAGCGCATCAAGCGCGGCAAGCAGGATGCGGCGGCGGAGAACCGTCCGCTGGCCGATGGCGATATTCAGCCCGCCTGCGTGCAGTCCTGTCCGGCCGAGGCGATGGTCTTTGGCGATCTGAACGATCCCGAAAGCAAGGTGTCGAAGCTGGCGGAGAGCGGGCGCGCGACGCGCCTGCTGGAAGAGCTGGGCACCAAGCCCAAAGTGTTTTATCTGGAGAGGGCCAAGTAAAGCATGGCGACGTCCGCACCCGAGCTTCTTGCCCTACGCAAAAATTCGCGAGGATCTGTTCCGCCCGCTCTCGGGCGTCAGCGCGCGCTATGTGGATCGCGCATCTGCGCCGCGCTGGCGGTCGTCGTTCTGGGCGCTGGTGGCCTGGGGCATTCAGCTTCGCGACGGGATGGGCGTCACCGGCCTGCAGCGGCCGGTCTTCTGGGGCTTCTACATCGTCGACTTCGTTTTCTGGATCGGCATCTCGCACGCCGGCACGCTGATCTCCGCGATCCTTCGCCTCACCGACGCCGCCTGGCGCAAGCCGGTCACGCGCGCGGCGGAAGCCATCACGGTATTTTGCCTGATGATCGGCGGCATGTTCCCGATCATTCACCTGGGCCGCGCCTGGCTGTTCTACTGGCTGATTCCGTATCCCGAATCCGCGGCTGCTGTGGCCGAACTTCCGCTCGCCGCTGCTGTGGGATCTGACCGCCATCCTCACTTACGTCACCGGCAGCGTGATCTATCTCTACCTGCCGCTGATTCCGGACATGGCGCAACTGGCCGAGCACAACGTCCCGTGGCGCCGCAAGCTGTATCGCATGCTTTCGCTCGGCTGGACCGGCAGCGACCGCGAATGGCACGCGCTGGAACGCGCCATGAAGCTGATGGCCTGCATCATCCTGGCGGTGGCGATTTCCGTGCACACGGTGGTCGCCTGGGACTTCGCGATGGCGATCGCGCCCATGTGGCACAGCACCATCTTCGGCCCGTACTTTGTGGTCGGCGCGATCTTCAGCGGCATCGCCGCGCTCCTGCTGGTGATGGGCATCGCTGCGCCGGGCCCTGGGCCTGGAACTGTATCTGACCAAGCATCACTTCGACAATCTGGCGAAGCTGCTGCTGTTGATGAGCCTGCTGTGGTTCTATTTCACCTTCGCCGAACATCTGACCGTCTGGTACGGCAACGAGCCGAGCGAAATGGCGGTCTTCGCGCAGCAAGATTCGCGGGCCGTACGCGCCGTTCTTCTGGACCATGGTGTTCTGCAATTTCGTGGTGCCGTTCGTGCTGCTGGGAATCCGCAAGCTGCGCACCATCACCACCGCCATGATCGCTTCGGTCTGCGTGCTGATCGGCATGTGGCTGGAGCGCTATCTGATCGTGGTGCCCACGCTGGGCAATCCGCGGCTGACCGCGGCGTCCGGTGTCTACGCGCCCACCTGGATCGAATTCGCGATCACCGCCGCCACCTTCGCCGCCATGATCGTGCTGTACCTGATTTTCTCGAAGCTGTTCCCGATCATCGCGGTCTGGGAATTCAAGCCGCACCCGGTGGAGGAAGAACTAGGCGTGTATCTGATGGCGGATTTCCGGGAGCAGGCCAAGCTCGAAGCCGCGATTCTGGCCTTGAAGGCGGCCGGCATCGGCGCCGCCGACATGGACGTGTTCTCCGAAGAGCCGGTCGAGTTTCGCCGCGGCATTTTGGACCGGCCCAGCCGCATGTCGCTGGTGGCGGTATTGGGCGCGATCGCTGACCGGAGGACTGGCGACCGCCGGCGTCTACGCCGCGCAGCACAACTACCGGCTGATCACCGGCGGCATGCCGATCTTCTCGTTCTGGGGCACCGGCGTCATCACCTATGAGACGACCATGCTGGGAGCGGTGCTGGCCACCTTCGGCTGGTTTCTCTGGGAAAGCGGCCTGATTCGCAAGCGCGACAAGAGCACCCGGTGCCGACGGTGCTGCCGGGCGTCATGTGCCTGCGGGTCCGCTGCTTCGATCCTCATGTAACTCGCGTGCGGCAGATTCTCGACAGCGCGGGCGCCACCGACATTGCGCGCAAGGAGGTGGCGTGAGAATTTCTTCCGCTCTCGCTCGCGTTCCTCTGCCGGCTGCCATCGCCATCGCGATTTTGGCGCCTGCGCTCAACGCGCAGGATCTCCCCGCCGGAAAAGGGCGCGAGACTTTCAAGACGATTTGCACCTCCTGTCACGATGCCGAGACCACCACCAACCTGCGCAATACGCGCAGTGGCTGGGTCGAGGTGATCGCGACCATGAAAAGCAACGGTGCCGACGGGACCGAAGCGCAGTTCACGGAAGTCCTGGATTACCTCACTGTGAATTTCGGCAAGAAAGACGATGGTTCCGCGAAGAAGGCGCGGCTCGTCCGGCGGCGCGCCTAGCCTCGACAAACCGGCCGCGCCGGTGGTTCTCCGTCCGGTTCCGTGGGAAAAGAACCGCTTGAAAATCGGACAGGCCATCTATCGCGAGAATTGTGTGGTTTGTCACGCGGTCGAAGCCGGGAGTTCGAACAAGCTGGGGCCGAGTTTCTATCATCTGTTCCAGCGCGACAAAATGCCGCAGAGCAACGCCAAGCCGGAGCGTCTCCTGATCGCCGGAAAAATACGAGTGGGCGGCAAACTCATGCCCTCTTTCGCGAAAAAATTAACCTCGTCGGATATCGACGCCGTCCTCGACTACCTGCAATCGAAATAAGGCAGTGACGCTGTCGCTCACGCGGTTCTTGCCGGCGATCACCGCAGGCTAAGCACGCCAAACCAGGCGTCTCCGCTCACTGACGGCGGCGTTCCATTGCCGCGTCGCCTCAGCTAGTGCGCCAAACCCGGCTTCACGATTGTCCAGATTGACTCCGTCACTCATGGCCTGTATACTTCCCTGCAATCCGAAAAAGAGCTTCCCGGGTAATAAGGGGCTTAAAAAATGCGAATTGCACGCTATATCCTCGCGTCTATTTTGGTATTAGTGACTCCGGCTGCAGCGTTGGCACAGGCGGTCGCTAACGCTCAGATACACGGAGTAGTCACCGATTCGACGGGCGCGTCGGTTGCTGGCGCCATCGTCAAGGCTACCCAAACGGATACCAGCCAGACGGTCTCGACTGAGAGTAATAGCTCGGGTTCCTATGTGCTTCCGAACCTGCCCGTGGGACCGTACACCTTGCAGGTCTCGGCGCCGAACTTTAGCCTATATACTCAATCCGGAATTATCCTCCAGGTGGCGAACAACGTCCAGGTCAACGTCTCGCTTCAGGTGGGATCGCTAACGCAACAGGTCCAGGTGACCGCCGATGCGGCCATGGTGCAGACGCAGGACACCACGATTTCCGAAGTCGTGGACCAGCGGCGCATTATCGATCTCCCCTTGAACGGGCGTCAAGCCACCGATTTGATCCTGCTCTCCGGCGGCGCCACCGTCGCCCCCAATGCGGCGGGCCGCGTCGCCACCAGTCACGATTACCCCACCACCAGCCCGGTTTCCGTCTCCGGCGGTCAGGAGAACGGCAACAACTACCTGCTGGATGGTGGCGACAATAATGACTCGCATTCGAACGTGAACCTGCCATTCCCTATGCCCGACGCGTTGCAGGAATTCAGCGTGCAAACCAACGGCGTTCCTGCCCGTTACGGTCTGCATCCCGGCGCGGTGATCAACGCCGTCACCAAGTCGGGTACGAACTCGATTCACGGTGATCTCTTCGAGTTCGTCCGCAATGGAGACTTCAACGCGCGCAACTTCTTTGCGGCCACGCAGGACTCTCTGCGCCGCAATCAATACGGCGGCACCGTCGGCGGCCCGATCAGGAAGGACAAGCTATTCATTTTTGGCGGTTTCCAGGCAACCAGGGAGAGGACTGCGCCCGCCGCAAACTATTTCTTACGTACCCACGCAAGCCGTTCTGAATGGCGATTTCAGCACGATCGAATCGGCGACTTGTCAATCCAACGGCAAGCCCGTGCAATTGATCGACCCGAGCAATGGGATGCCGTTTGCGAATAACCAGATCCCCGTCGGCCGGTTCAGTACCCCCAGCCTTAATCTAGCGAAACTGATTCCCATCTCTTCCGATCCGACGTGCGGCAAGCTGGTTTATGGCATTCCGAGTCCCAACAATGAGAATCAATTCGTTGGCCGGATGGATTGGGTGCAAAATGCGAAGCATACGTTTTATGGGCGTTATTTCATCACCGACTACGCCGACCCGGTTTACTACACGAACAATATTCTGACTACCACGAGATCCGGGTTGGATGAGAGAGATCAGACCCTTACTTTCGGAGACCAGTATATTTTTAGTCCCACTATTTTTAATGCTGTTCATGCCACCGCCGCGCGGCTCTTCATGAATCGGTCGGTATCGCCCGATATGCCCAATCCGGTCGCCCTTGGCGTGAACATGACCAATGTCGATCCTCACTTTACCGATCTGACCGTGACCAATTTCTTCGCCGTGGGAGGAGGGTCTAACGCCCCGGCGTTGTTTGGACGCAACCAATTCCAGGCTGCGGACGATCTGGACATCGTGCGCGGGCGGCACCATCTGTCGTTTGGCGTCGACTATATGGCGATACAGATGGATATAAACAACATCTCGGTCGCTAACGGGGAATGGACTTTCAATGGTTCGCTCAGCAACGGTGGGCTGGCTGATTTCATGCTGGGCAGGCCCAGCCTTCTTTCCCAAGGCAATCCGAATAACGTTGCCCTGCGTGAAACGTACTGGGGAGTGTATGCCCAGGATGATTTTCAGGTAGCTAAGAACCTGAGCGTGCATGTGGGCGTGCGTTGGGAGCCGTCGCTTCCCGAGCATGACATACACAACCGCGGTGTAAATTTCAATCTGGCCAACTTCATCGCCGGGCAAAAATCGACCGTCTTTACCAACGCCCCTCCGGGATTATTGTTCTACGGCGATCAGGGAATTTCGCCGGCCCTTACCAATGGCAGCTACCTGGATTTCGCGCCTCGGATCGGCGCGGCCTGGGACCCGAGAGGGGATGGGAAACAAAGTGTTCGCGTCTCCTACGGTATTTTCTTCGATCTGCCCGAATCGTATACGGACGGCGATTTCGCGACCTCGTCGCCCTGGGGCAGCACAGTCGCTCTGACGGCTCCGGCAGGGGGCTTCGCCAACCCGTACCTGGGCATAGCGGGAGGAAATCCCTTTCCTTCGCCCAACCCGCCCCCGGCGAACGCGACGTTCAGCCCGGGGGGAACTTATATCACCTTGCCCCAGAATCTGCACCATATGTACATGCAGCAGTGGAATCTGAGTTTGGAGCGGCAATTGGGAGGTAACTGGCTGGCATCGGCAGCTTACCTGGGGAATAAGGCCACCCATTTAAGGACCTCCGACGACGGGAACCCGGCGACTTACATCCCAGGGAAGTCAACTGTAGCCAATACCGCCCAACGGCGCCTTTTGTATCTGGTCAATCCCACCACGGGCGCTTACTACTCATACGTCACTACGATGAATGATGGCGTCAATACCAACTACAATGCCTTGCGGTTGTCGCTGCAACATCGTTTCGCCAAGCACTTCACGCTGCTTTCGGTGTACACCTACTCGCATTGCCTGTCGGACTCCGAGACGCTTGCCAACCGCATTGCCCTGGGGTCAGACTACTTTCAGAATCCTTACAACCGCAACGCGGACTACGGCCCCTGCGACTCAGACTTGCGTCACAACCTGGTTAACTCCGTGGTCGCCGAGAGCCCCAAATTCCACAACCGGGCGGAGAACTGGCTCCTTGGGAACTGGTCGCTTTCCTTCAACGTAACAGCCCACAGCGGCTTTGTGTTCAATCCGACGACGGGCGTGGATGCCTCCCTAACCGCCATTGGTCAGGATCGGCCCAACGTGATTGGCAATCCGTACGTTCGCAACACCAACTCGCTGGTCTGGCTGAACGCTTCCGCATTTGTCGCCAACGCAGCCGGCACCTATGGCAACGCGGGCTTCAACTCACTGCAAGGGCCGTCTTTCTTCGATATGGATGCCAACCTGAGCCGCTACTTTCCCATTCGCGAGCGCCAACGTGTCGAGTTGCGTTTCGAGTTCTTCAACCTGCTGAACAATGTCAACTTCTTCAACCCGGTCAGCAATCTCCACTCGTCGTCGTTCGGCCAGATTCAGAGCTGCGAGCGCTGGGCGAATCATGCAGTTCGCTTTGAAGTACGTGTTCTGATCGGAATTCCCGGCGAGGAGTTCGTGCTCATTGCAGCGGACCAGATCATGCGTGCTCGACGACAAGCGCGCCAACAAGGTGCTGGCTCCGGCCAGCAAAATCGTGTATAGTGTCCAAGGTTCTCTAGAACAAGATCGGCAGCAATGCTCGAAGGGAGATCAGTTATGACGCATAAGCTCAAAGTGGGAGCAGGCCTGGTTGCAGTCGTCGCGGCGCTCGGTGTCGGCTCCGCTGTGCTCCAAAAGCGCGCGGTGGCGGCGGCCGCCGGTGGACAGGCGCCCAGATTCGAAGTGAATCCGATGTGGCCGAAGCCGCTGCCGAACCATTGGGTGATCGGGAACACCATCGGCGTATCGGTGGATTCGAACGATCACATCTGGATCATTCATCGCGCCGGCTCGCTCGAAGCCAAGGAAACCTACCTGGCCACGAATAGCGCACGGTGCTGCATCGCCGCCCCGCCGGTGCTCGAATTCGACGAAGAAGGCAACCTGCTGAATTCCTGGGGTGGACCCGGCAAGGGCTACGACTGGCCGCTGTCGAACCACGGCATCACGGTCGATTACAAAGGGAACGTCTGGATCGGCGGCAATGGCCGCGGCACGCCTCCCGGCGCCGCCAAGAAGAAGGAAGGCACGCCGATGGAAGATCAGACTGCGGCGGGCGGCTACTATCACGATAATCAGGTTCTCAAGTTCACCCAGGACGGGAAATTCCTGATGCAGATCGGCAAGCCCGGCATGAGCAAGGGCAGCAACGATACCGACAACCTTCGCTTGCCGGCCAAACTCTTCATCGATAAGAAGACCGATGAATTGTATGTTGCCGACGGCTACGGGAACCGCCGCGTGATCGTGTTCGACGCCACCAGCGGCAAGTTTAAGCGCTACTGGGGCGCGTACGGCAAAAAGCCCGACGACACCAACCTTGGCAATTACGATCCGAAGGCTCCCATCGCGCAGCAGTTCCGCAACCCGGTACACTGCGCCGATGTCTCCGACGACGGTTTCGTGTATGTATGCGACCGCGTGAATGATCGTATGCAGGTATTCAAGACCGACGGGTCCTTTGTGAAGGAAGCGTTCTTCGACAAGAACACGCTGGGCGACGGATCGGTGTGGGATGTGGCCTTCTCGAAAGATCCGCAACAGCGGTTCCTGTATGTTGCCGATGGCGCGAACGAGCGGATCAACATCCTCGACCGCCAAACGCTGCAGGTGGTCAGCTCGCTTCGGTGATGGCGGACGTCAGCCCGGCCAGTTCTACGCCGTGCACAGCATCGCGACCGATTCGAAAGGCAACATCTTCACCACGGAAACCTATCGCGGGCAGCGTGTCCAGAAGTTCGAATACAAGGGCATGGGTCCGGCAAAGGCGGACCAGGGAGTGCCTTGGCCGACCAAGAAGTAGCTATTTTTCGCAACAGTTCGTTCATACGCACCCGGGGGCTCAATCAGGCCCCCGGTTTCGTTTTATAGCGAACCCTGGGCTCACGAACCGGACTCGATCGCTGATACACTTACCTGAGGAGAAAAACATGCGAGTCATAAGCAAGATGTTGTTGGGTGCAGCGGCGCTTCTGGTGTCCGCCGCGGCGTTGAGCGCGGAAGGGCCCTTCGACGTGTTCTTCAATACGGATAAGTTGACCGCCATGATCGCCAAGGCCAAGGCCGAGCGGAAACCGGATCAGGGAAACTTTGTGCAGCCGCTGTGGGCGTTCCCTCCGTATCATGCGAACCTGGAATACCGCGTGCACGGTATTGATACCCCTCCCAACGTTCACGAGCAGGACAAAGAAATTATCTACGTCGTCCAAGGCGCCGCCAAGCTAACCATGGGCGGACATCTGCGCGACGAACACCGGACCAACGCGGCGAACCGGCAGGGCAGCGCCGTCGATGGCGGCACCGCACAGCACATCAGTAAAGGCGCTTGGCTCATGGTTCCGGAAAACACTCCCCATTCCTTCACCGAGATCGAGGACACGCTGGTGATCATATCGCTGCACGTGCCCAAGGATGGCGCTGCAAAGTAAAATAGTGGCGCTCGGGTCATGAGCGAGAAGTATGAGGTTCCATCTTTCGCGTAATAGGCAGCGGCGGAGGGCGGCTGCGACTATTGTTGCCGCTCTGCTTGTCACGCCATGCCTACTCCGCGCTCACGACATCCCGAACGACGTAACCGTCCAGGCGTTTCTGAAGCCCGCCGGCGACCGGCTGCATTTGCTGGTTCGCGTGCCCTTGAAGGCCATGCGCGACGTCGACTTCCCGGCGCGCGGGACCGAAGGCTTTCTGGATATCGAGCGCACCGGCCCTCTGCTTCCCGATGCCGCGACGCTGTGGATCTCCGACTTTATAGACGTCTACGAAAACAACACCGTCCTGCCCAAGCCGCGCGTCGCCAAGGTACTCTTGTCGCTGCCCTCCGACAGGTCCTTTACGTCCTACGACGCAGCCATAGCGCACCTGGCCGGCCCGAAGCTAGACACCAACGTCTTTTGGGACCAGGTGATGTTGGACGTCCTGTTCGAATATCCCATCCATTCGGATCAATCCAGATTTTCGATCGCCCCCGGGGGATTAAATCGCCTGGGACTCAACGTGGTTACCGTGCTCAGCTACGTGCTGTCTAACGGAACGGTTCGCGCTTTCGAATTCAACACCGATCCCGGTCTTGTCAGGCTGGACCCGCGATGGTATCAAGCGGCCGGCAGATTCGTTGGGCTCGGCTTCAGGCACATCCTGGACGGAACCGACCATCTGCTATTCCTGTTTTGCCTGGTCATCCCGTTCCGAAAATTCCGCGGATTGATCCCGGTGGTGACCGCTTTCACGGTGGCGCACTCCATCACGCTGATCGCTTCCGCCTATAACCTGGCGCCCGACGCGTCCTGGTTCCCGCCCTTGATCGAAACTCTTATCGCGGTTTCCATCGTCTACATGGCGCTCGAAAACATCGTCGGCGGCGCGACCGTCAAACGCCGCTGGATGATCGCCTTCGGCTTCGGACTGGTGCACGGCTTCGGCTTCTCCTTCGCGCTCCGGCAGACGCTGCAACTAGCGGGATCGCACATGTTGACGTCGCTCTTGTCGTTCAACATCGGCGTCGAGCTGGGCCAATTGCTGGTGCTGGCGATGCTGATCCCCGCGCTCGAGCTTCTGTTCCGCTATGCGGTGCCGGAACGCACCGGCACCATCATTTTGTCCGCGCTGGTGGCGCACACCGCCTGGCATTGGATGATGGACCGCTGGGTTGTGTTCAGCAAGTATCACATCGAGATGCCGGTTTTCGACGCGGCCTTGTGGGCTAGCGTCTTGCGATGGCTGATGTTCATCGTCATCGGTGGCGGCGCAGCCTGGTTCATTGCCGGGCTAGTGCGGGATCGCAATGCGCAGCGCGCGGCCGTCCGGGTCCAAGAGGGCCAGATGGACCCTTCGAGCGTCGAGCACTAAGATTTCGGCGCGCGCCCTGCGCAGGCCGGATTATCATTAAGAGAGAGTCCGCCCTCATGATTCAAGTCACACCCCGCGGCATTGCCCTAAGGTTCGCCCTCACAGCAGCGCTGCTGGTTCCAGTACTTTCCCTCTTGTCGTGTAATTCCGCGCCGGCGAAGCCTAAGGAACCTCTCGTCGGCTGGCGCCACATAACGGACTTTTCGGGGCGCGGGAGTACTCAGACCGAATCCTTCAATATCGAGGCCACGCAATGGCGGATCAAGTGGGAAGCGAAAGGCGACACCCACCCCACTTCCGGAAAGCTGCTGGTTATGGTGAACAGCGCAGTGAGTGGACGCCCCATTGCCCTGGGTTTCGAAAACAACGGTAACGGCAAGGGCATAGCGTATGTTACGGAAGATCCTCGCTTCTATTATTTGGTGATTACTTCCGAGAATTTGGATTGGTCCTTGAGCATCGATGAAGAGGTCCTTGGACAGCCGAAAGGCTCCTAGACCTACTCTCTCGAAGGGATCTAAATCTTTCCCCAACCCCCTTGCGGCGTCTTCCCCAGGGTGTATAATTGTTCCCGTATTGAAGCCAAATAACTTTGTGACTTACCAGCGCCCTCGGGCAAGCTGTTCTGGTTTCAGAGATATTGGCCATTCGATCGTTGACGGCATGACATCTGATCGCGTAATATTGTTTCGCACGAACGGGTTCGCACGAAGCATGATTTGCATAAACACGATTCACGGAAACAGCGTTGCACGGCTCGAGCTGTGCGACCATCGAGGTGATCTAAATTATGGCGGATAAGAATAATATGGAAGACGCCCCCAAAGGGATCTCTAGACGCAGTGCTATAAAGGGCGTGATTGCGGCGGGCGCTGTTTCATCGTCTGGCGCCTATCTGTTCCGCACGTCCACCGTGCGGGCGCAGCAGTCGGCGGCCGGCTCCGTCGAGCGTCTGGTCACTCTCAACGTCAACGGACAGCAGCGGCGCGTGGACGTCATGAAGCAGGAAACCCTGGACACCACGCTGCGCTATAAGCTCGGTCTCACCGGCACCAAGCTGGGCTGCGACCGCTCCGAATGCGGCGCGTGCACCGTCCTGATCGACGATGTGCCGCACTATTCGTGCTCGATCCTGACCCACACGACGCGCGGCAAGAACATCGTCACCATTGAAGGTCTGGCCAGTGCGGACGGCACGCTCCATCCGGTGCAGCAAGGCGTGGTCGACGAACAGGGCTTCCAGTGCGCCTTCTGCATGCCGGGCTTCGTCATGGCGACGGTCGGATTCCTGAAAGTGAATCCCTCGCCGACGCGGGCCGAACTGGCCCACGGCGTTTCCGGCAACCTATGCCGGTGCCAGGACTACGACAAGATCCTCACCGCTCTGATGAAGGGCGCCGAGAACCTAAGGAAGGTAAGCTAACATGCCGCAGCCAAGACGACTCCGATCGAATCTACCCATAAGCTGATCGGAAAGAATTACCAGACCCCAGATCTGGTCGCGAAGGTCACCGGGAAGGCCAAGTACGCCGAGGACTATCGTGCCGACGGCATGCTGTTCGCCAAGACTGCTGCTGAGCCCCATGCCGCACGCCCGGGTGCGCAGCATCGATGCGTGCGAAGCGCTCGGCATGCCCGGCGTCAAGGCGATCCTCACGGTGGACGATCTGCCGGCGCCCGCCGACGCGCATGACCGATCTGGGCCAGGTCATCCCGGCGAACAAGCTGGGCGAACGCGGCCTCACAATGATCCCGTGTATCAGGGCGAGCCGATTCTCGCGGTCTGCGCCGTCGACGAATTGACCTGCGCCGAAGCCATCGAGAAAATTCACATCGACTACGAGCGCCTGCCGCACGTGGTCGATCCGCTCGTCAGCCTGCGTCCGGGCGGCCCGAACGCGCGCGTCGAAGGCAATGTCTGGATGCGGCCGGACCGCCCAAGGCGTTCCCGGCCAGCCGCCCCACTCCCGCCTCCGCCAGGTCCAGGAGCTGAAGTGGACCGAAGAAGATTTCGCGGACGCCAAAGACGGGCAGCTGCCCATGGGCAAGCCCGCCGACGAATGGTCGTTCGGCGATTGGGAAGCGGGCTTGAAGAAGGCCGATCTGGTGCTCGACGAAACCTTCGTTACGCCCAACACCAGCCACCAGCCGCTCGAAACCCGCACCGCGATGGCGTACTGGCAGAACGGCAAAGTCTACGTTCACTGCTCGCACGCAGAGCACGGCGCAGACCGTTCCCGCCATCGCGCGCTGGCTGGCCCGAACGTCAAGAGTTCCGATGACGTGGTCGTCATCAGCGAATACACCGGCGGCGGATTCGGCAGCAAGATCACCAGCGCGATCTCCGCCATCATCCCGTGCATCCTGTCGAAGAAGGTCGGCGCGCCGGTGATGATGCGCATCAGCCGCGAAGAAGAGCACTACATCGGCCGCGCGCGCCCCAGCCTGCACGGCCGCCTGAAGGTCGGATTCACCAAGGAAGGCAACATCACCGCCGTCGACATGTTCGTCGTCTGCGACAACGGACCGTACGATCCGCAGGGCGATGCCATGACCGTCGGGCCGCATGGTCTCGCTGATGTATCAGCCGCCGGCCATGCGCTGGCGCGGCTGTCAGTGCTGACCAATACGCCGCCGCGCGTTTCGCAAAGCCAGCCGGGCGGATTCCAGGGGATCGCGCTCATGGAGCCGATCCTGTCGAAGGCCGCGCGTAAACTCGGCATCGATCAGGTGGCGATCCACAGGATCAATGCGCCCGAAGGCAAAGCGATGATCGGACCTCCGGTGCGACGGCAAGCGGCCTACGTCACCAGCGCTTCGTCAAGGAAGCGCTCGACCGCGGCGCGAGCTGTTCGCGTGGGACGAGCGCAAGAAGCGCAGCCGAAGCGCAGCGGCACGAAGGTGCGCGGTATCGGCGTGGCCACCAGTTGCTTCGTCGGCGGCTCGGTCGGCTTCGACGGGCTGTTCGTCATCAAGCCGGATGGCAGGCTCTACATCCAGATCGCGGCATCGGCAATCTGGGTACCGAATCGGTGAGCGATTCCCATCGCGTGACCGCCGAAATGCTCGGCGTGCCGTGGGAAAAAGTGCGAAATCACCTGGGGCAACACCGCCGCAACCTGCCCTGGACCTGCCCCTCGGGCGGCAGCCAGACCACTCACGCCATGACGCGCGCGGCGTACGTCGGCCGCGATGGACGCCAAGGAGAAGCTGCAGCAGATCGCGGCCAAGGATCTCGGCGGCAAGCCGGAAGATTACGAAGTCGCCAACGAACGCGTCTTCCGCAAGGGCGGCGGCGCGGGCATGAGCTTGGCGCAGGCCGCGAAGCGCGCCGATCGAACTCGGCGGCATCTACGACGGCCACGAACTGCCCAAGGGCATCAACAAAATGACCGTCGCTTCGGCGCAGGCGCTGGCCGGCCAGGGACTGCTGGCAGTCGCCCGCGACACCATGCCGCGCGACGGCCAGACGCACTCCTACGTGGCCGGCTTCGCCGAAGTGGAAGTCGATCTCGAAACCGGCAAGTATCGATCCTCGACTACCTGGCCGTCGCCGACGTCGGCACCGTGCATCCATCCGCGCGCGCTGGGCGGCCAGGTTCTCGGCCGCTCGATGCTCGGCATCGGCCACGCCATCGGTCAGAAGTGGGTTTACGATCAGCACTACGGCGTGCCGCTGGCCAAGCGGTTCCACCACAACAAGCCGCCGACCATTCTCGATGTGCCGGTGAACATGGAGTGGGACGCGCTCGATATTCCCGATCCGGAAACGCCGATCGGCGCGCGCGGCATCGGCGAGCCTCCGGTCGGCGCGGGCTGCATGGCGATTCTCAACGCGCTTTCGGACGCGCTGGGAGACGAAGTGTTCCGCCGCGCTCCGGTGCTGGCGGACACGATTCTGGCTTCGCTCGAAGCGGGCACGCCCGATGGAAGAGGGCCTCACGGCCCACATATAAGGAGACTCGAAATATGGCTATCATTCGCGACATCATGCCGGCATTCGAACTCTTTCAGCCGGCCACGATTGACGACGCGCTGCGGCTTGCTCGACCAGCACGGCACCGACGCCTGGGTGCTGGCCGGCGGCCTCGACAGTTTCGACTGGCTGAAGGACCGCATCAAGCGCCCAAAGTAGTGATCGATCTGAGCCAGATCGAGCGAACTGCGCGGCGTGCGAGAGGTGAACGGCGGGCTCGAAATCGGCGCCATGACCACGCTCACCGAAGTGGTGCGCCATCCGATCGTGAAGGAGAAGTTCAGCATCCTGTCGACGGGCGCCGAGCTGGCGGCGTCCCCGCAGATCCGCAACCAGGGCACGATCGGCGGCAACGTGTCGCAGGACGCGCGCTGCTGGTATTACCGCGGCGGCTGGAAGTGCTATCGCGCCGGCGGCAACATCTGCTTTGCCGATACGCCCACCGCCATCAATCGCGAGCACGCCATTCTCGGCGCGGATCGCTGCGTGGCCGTCAATCCGTCCGACACCGCGCCCGGCGCTGATCGCGCTCGAAGCGCAGATGGTCATCCGCAACGCGCAAGGGCGAGCGCGTCGTCAACGCCGAAGATTATTTCATCGGACCCGCCATCGACATCACGCGCATGACGGTGCTGAAGCCGGGCGATCTGCTGACGGCGATCCGCATCCCGGCCACCTGGGCTGGCGCGCAGTTCTACTTCGAGAAGATCCGCGACCGCCAGGTCTGGGATTTCCCGCTGGTCAACATCGCCTCCGCGATGGTCGTCAACGGCGGCAACATCGAGACGCATTCGCATCGCCGTGAACGGCGTCGCGGCGCATCCGCTGCGTCTGACGGCGGTCGAAGACGCGGTGCGCGGCAAGCCGCGCAATGTCGCCACCGGCGAGATGGCCGGGAAACTCGCCATCGAGGGCGCAGAGCCGCTGCGCTACAACGGCTACAAAGTTCCGCTGATGCGGAATCTGGTGAAGCGCGCCATCCGTGGCGTGGAGGAAGCCAAATGGGCATAATGAGTTCGCGACAAGTCCGTGGGGTCAGAACGTCCCCATTCACATCTTCGTTTTATCCTGATCTGGGTCGCGGCGATCGGCGGACTTGGCGTTCCTGATCGTGCACGCCATCTGGTTGCAGTTCGTAGGCCGCGAAGCAGGCGCCACGTGGCGCCAGATCGCTCCGGCATTGGCGGCGAAGTGTCCCGCGAAAATTGCCGCGGCACTGCTTGGCCGCGCGCCTGTTTCACTGGATCATGGCGGTGGCGATGTTCGCGCTGCTGATCACCGCGTTCCTGCCCAGAGTCGGGCTATCCATTCGCCTGGGTGACCTATCACTGGATCGCCGGTCTGGTGCTGACCGCGTCCATCATGTTCCACATCATCCATGCGACCTTCTGGCTGGACTTCTGGTCCATCTGGCCGGACTAAGAACGACATCGAAGACGCCAAGCGGCGCTTGCTGCGGGCCACCGGGAAGGACGCGCCGGCGCCGCGCAAGTTCGCGAAGTATCCGCTCGAAAACAAGATGTACCACGCGGATCATCGTGCTCGCGGGCCTGGCGGTGACCCTCACCGGCGTGTTCATGATGAAGCGCGTGCGCACTCCGTTCTTCACGCGCAATCCGTACCTGTTCGGCGACATGACCTGGGGCTTGATGTACGTGCTCCACGGCCTGGCGGGCGTGGGACTGATCGCGCTGATCATGGTCCACGTCTACTTCGCGCTGCGGCCCGAGAAGTTCGTGATCACCAAATCGATGATCTGCGGTTCCATGGATCGCGACTTCTACTTGGAACATTACGATCAAGAGCGCTGGAAAGTCCCTGCGGCGAAATAGCAGTCTGCTCAATTATCAATGTTCAAAGAACTAGCGGAGCGTTGCGACGCTATCGAAGAGTGCTACGAATACATGCTGGCCTTCGCCGGGCAGGGTCTGCCCGGTGAGGCCGGCAAAGGCGCGGTGATTCGCGACTTCCTGGGCCGTGCCTCTGTGGCGCTCACCGGCCTTTCCCAGGTTTGCGCCGACGCTGTCAAGCAGGAAGGGCTGGAGCACCCGGAACGCTACCAAGCTTTCTTAGGTGTGCTGGAGCGGGATGCACAGGACTCGCTGGCCGCCATCGAAATCGTGCTCGCGCAATCCATCATCAGTTCTCAGTTGATCGACAATCTGAACGCCTCCATCCATGTCCGCGCAATGCTGACCGACCTGTTCTTGATCGACGAGATTATCAAGGCGCATCAAATCGCCGAGCAACCCACCAGCGCCAACTAAGCGTTAGTGGCTCCGCTTCAGATCGTCCGGCACGTTCCCGTATACTGCCAATCGTGACGCAATTTTCCTCAAGCCTGATAGGCAAGGGCTTCTCGGCAGTAGCCAAGGGATTCGCAGGAATCGCCGTTATCGTTTGCGTTTTTGCTCCGTACCGAGGCTCGGCGCAGGAGACTCAAGTGCGTGGGTATTGGGTTGATCCTTCCACTGGCCTGATGTGGGCTGGGAAAGACAACGGTAAGGATGTGAGCTGGAATAAGGCGGTGAAGTTCTGCCGCGATCTGCGCTTGGCCGGATACTCTGACTGGAAGCTGGCCAATATGGTTGAGTTGCAAGGCATTTACGACAAAACAGCCAATGCTCTCGGGCTAGGCGAGCATGAGGTCAAGCCGACTACGTGGCATGTAAAGGGGAATCTGTTTCTGACAGCCTACCAATGGAGCAGCAATTACAGAATGGATGACCGTGGGCGTCCTAACGGATATGCGTATTACTTCAACTTCGACAATGGCAAGCCGAATGACGAGCAGACGGGCTACTCCACATACAAGCACGCACTGTGTGTGCGTCGTTCACGGGAATGATAGAGTCTAATCCTCAATTAAGACCAGTTACCCACCTAGCCCTGTCCTTGGCATCCGCGCGCATCCGGGCTTACAATAATCAAAGTGCCCAGAGCCCTCGAATAGAGTGAGTGTCTGACCGTGCGCTTTCGAACTCATACGCGAAGAAGGAAGGGAAATAACCATGGCTAAAATTGCATTTGTCGGACTCGGAATCATGGGCAAGCCCATGTCGAAGAACCTGCTCAAAGCGGGACATTCAGTGGTCGTTTTTGACGTCGCGCCGGCTCCAGTCGCCGACGTGGTAGCGGCCGGGGGAACTGCGGCGAAGAGCAGCAAGGAAGCCGCGTCGCAGGCGGATGTGATCATCACCATGCTTCCCGACGGCCCCGAGGTCGAAGCCGCCGTGCTTGGTCCCGGAGGAATTTTGGAAGGTGCAGCCAAAGGCTCGACGGTAGTCGACATGAGCTCCATCAGTCCAGTGGTGGCACAGAAAGTGGGCGCAGCTTGCGCGGCCAAGGGCGTCGAGTTCCTGGACGCGCCAGTGAGCGGCGGCGAGCCCAAGGCTATCGAAGGCACGCTCGCGATCATGGTCGGCGGCGATGCCAACACATTTGCGAAAATTGAGCCCATCTTGAAAAACATGGGCGCCTCCGTTACACTTACCGGTCCGGTGGGAGCGGGCAACGTGACCAAGCTCGCCAATCAGATCATGGTTGCCTGCAACATCGCCGCCATGGGCGAAGCCCTGACTTTAGCGACCAAAGCCGGACTCGATCCCGAAGTGGTGTTCAACGCCGTCAAGGGCGGGCTGGCGGGCAGCAACGTCCTCAATGCCAAAGCGCCGATGGTGATCTCACGCAATTTCCAGCCCGGCTTCCGCATTGCGCTTCACCAGAAAGATCTGCGCAACGCGCTCTTGGCGGCCGAATCCATGAAGGTGCCTCTGCCGCTCACCAGCGTCCTGCAAAACATGCTGATGGCGCTCATCAATGACGGGAAGGGCAACCTGGATCACTCGGCCATCGTGACAGTCACCGAAAGGATGGCCGGCGTCGAGATCAAGAAAGCCGCCACCGCCAAGGCCTAGCGCGCCAACTGGTACCGTGAGGCCTAGTGCGTTTTTTCTAGCGATTTAGTTACCGCAAACTGGACACGTCGAGTATAATACAAGACCATGTGGTCACAAACCTACGATCCTGTTGGCGGTAGTCTCCAACTTTCCGCGCTGGTTGCGGTGTTGCCCGTATTTGTAGTTCTGGTGGTGCTGGGAGTCTTCCGCAAACCTGCCTGGGTCGCGGCTATGAGCGGATTTGTCACATCCGCTATCGTCTCGGTAGCCGCCTATCACATGCCGTTCTCGCTGGCGATCAGTTCGGCCCTCTACGGCGCGGCTTATGGCATTCTGCCCATCGGCTGGATTGTATTCAGCGCGATTCTGCTTTACCGGATCACCGTCGAGACCGGCAAATTTGAAATCATCAAGGACTCTTTAGGACACATCACTAAGGATCGTCCCGTGCAGGCTCTGCTGATCGCGTTCTGCTTCAGCGGCTTCATCGAAGCAGCCGCCGGATTCGGAACACCGGTGGCGATTGCCGCGGCCATGCTCGTCGGCCTGGGATTCGAGCCGTTTTTCGCCGCCAGCATTTGCCTGCTGGCGAACACCGTGCCGGTCGCGTTCGGCTCGATCGGCATTCCCATCGTCATGTTGGGTGGAGTCACCAAGCTGCCCCTGGAAGTACTTTCGGCGGACGTCGGCCGCCTCTGCGCCCCCCTTTCCCTGATCCTGCCTTCGTATTTGATGCTGGTCATGGGCGGCTTGCCGGCATTGCGTGCGGCGCTCCCCGCGGCCCTCGTGTGCGGCTTGGCATTTTCCGGTATACAACTGGTGGTTTCGACGTACATTGGTCCGTTGCTCACCGGCATCCTCAGCGCGGTCGGCGCGATGTGCGCGATGCTGCTGTTGCTGAAGTTCTGGACGCCGCCCGGCGAACGCGGTGAAACGCGTGTTGCCTCGCGCCACACACCGGGCGAAATCTTCCTGGCGTGGAGTCCGTATCTAATGCTGGTGATCTTCGTGCTGATATGGGGAAACGCCACCACCAAGGCGATTTTGGATAAGACCACGGTCATCATCCCCTGGCCGGGTTTGCATAACCTGATCCAGCGCATGCCGCCCATTACCCCCAAGCCTGCACCCTATGCGGCAACTTACACGCTGAACCTTTTATCCGCCGCCGGGACGTCGTGCTTTTTCGCGTCGTTAGCGGCATGCATTGTGTTGCGCGTGAGTCCGGCAAGATTCTTTAAGGTATTTGCGGCCACGGCCCGCCAGCTCGCGTTACCGTTGCTGACAATTGCCAGCGTACTTGCACTCGCGTACATCATGAACTACTCGGGGCAAACCGCCACGTTGGGATTGGTCATGTCGGCAACTGGAGCGGCCTTCCCGTTCTTCAGCGCGCTACTCGGTTGGCTCGGCGTGTTTCTTACCGGGAGCGACACTGCGGCCAACGGTTTGTTTGGAACCTTGCAGGTAGTTACGGGCACCAGCCTGGGCTTGAATCCCGCGCTGATGGCGTCGGCGAATTCCGCCGGCGGCGTGCTGGGCAAGATGATCAGCTTGCAGAGCATCGCAGTGGCTGCGGCGGCGACCGGCATGGCGCGCAGCGAAGAATCGAAACTGCTGCGTTTCACGCTGCGGCACAGCGTGTTCCTGGTTGTCCTAATGGGCCTGCTGACGCTGTTCTATGCCTATGTCGAGCCGGGCTGGGTCAGGTAGTGAACTAGACTACGCCCCGCGTAATTCGGCGGCGAACGCGTCGAGCGCAATCGATTTCTGTATATTGCGCCGCACCAGCAGCGCCATCTCGTCCACGCGCGCCACGGCCGACGCGCAGCCAATCGAACGACACGCGACGGGCAAGCGGCTCCAGTTGCCCGCGCACATCCTCATTGCGCAGCGGAGTCACGCTATTGGCCGCGCGCAGTACGTCTTCGAGCAGCACGTACAGCACATCCAGATACGAATCCAGTTTTTCGGTGCGGCGCGCTGCAATCGAATCGGAATGCTTTAGCCACGTGCCGAACGGCTCCAGGCCGCTGGCCACCCGCAGCAGCGCCAGCATGGCGTCGCGGCGGCGGTCGTAAGTCTCGAGATCCAGCGATACCGCGACACCAGGCGAACCTTCAGCCAGCCGCAAGCGGCGCTCGGCATGATCCAACTGACGGGCGGCGGCGAAAGCTCGCATCTCTGCGTCAGTCAGCCGTGACAGTCCAAACGGGACAGCGCGCGAGCGAATGGTTGGCAGCAAATCGTAAGGATTGCGCGCGGTCATGATCAGGACCAGATGCGATGGCGGCTCCTCCAGCGTCTTCAACAGGGAATTGGCGGCTTGCTCATTCGCACGATCGATATCGTCGATCAGAAACACGCGCCAGGCTCCCTTGAGCGGCTTGAGCGAAGCGCGGTCTTTCAGGAGGCGCATCTGCTGGATGGTGAGCTGCCGCAGAGGCCCGTCGGGAGCGAAAGTTAATACATCCGGATGCGAAGCGAAGAATAGCGGGTCCTCATTGCGCTTGTCCGATGGCCACTTTTCCCGATCCGCGATGATTTCGAGATTGGCTGGAAGGCTCAGGTCATCCTGCTCGATCTTGGCGAGGTCGGTCGGCGCCGCCGATCCCACCAGCAGAGCAGCGAAGCGCCGCGCCAAGGTGGCCTTGCCCACGCCTTCAGGGCCAGAGAGCAGCAGCGTCTGCGCGATGCGTCCGCTCGCCGCCATCTCCGTCAGGGCGTTGACCACAGAAGAGTTGCCGAAGAAGTTGTCCAAGTCTCAAAAGTACCACTTTGATATGATTCACTAGCATGCTCGCCAATTCCGCGATCGTCGCGTTCGTTGCCACCACTGACCCCTCACGCGCGAAGGCATTCTATCGCGACGTGCTGGGCTTGCTGCTGATTTCCGAAGACGAATACGCGCTGGTATTCGATGCGCACGGCACCATGCTGCGCGTGGCGATCGTGCGCGAAATCGTGCTGGCTCCTTACACGGTTTTGGGTTGGCAGGTGAGCGACATCGACGCCACCGTGCGTGGTCTCGCAGCTAAGGGAGTGCAAGTTCGAACGCTACGCTTGGATGGAACAGAACGACCTTGGCATCTGGAGCGCCCCCAGCGGTGCAAAAGTCGCCTGGTTCAAAGACCCGGACGGCAATCTGCTGAGTGTGAGCCAGCACTGATCTGAAACGCAGGATCACGACGGAGGCGTTTTAAGGTGGCAAATGATGTTGAGCGTCGAAACATACGTTGGTATTGGGTTGGACTAGCGGCCTACCTATTCATCTTCCTAAATGCCACGCGTCTAGTTGGTCAAATGCCCTACCAGGTGTTAGCGATTGGTGCGGTTTTGAATGCGGCAATTATTATC
The DNA here is from genome assembly GCA_963731375.1 of Bryobacterales bacterium. Lineage (GTDB taxonomy): Bacteria > Acidobacteriota > Terriglobia > Bryobacterales > Bryobacteraceae > Palsa-187. The sequence continues at coordinate 1,911,080 of CAVSUW010000005.1, read as the reverse complement.
GGGATTGTTCTGCTCCTGCGAAGGGCTTACAGAAGATTGCGAAATTAGAAGGCCTGATCTGGCCAGATTCACTTTAACCACATCGGATTTTGCACGACGCGCTTGCCCGCGAGTTCCGCTTCAATGAGGAAAGACATTTCTGGGTTCATAGGATTGTACCGGACCACCACTTCCTTCCCGAGCAATTCATTTCGAAGAGTCTTCGTGGTTGCCTCATCGTCCGCGATCAGGACGAACAAGCCCGAGTATCGAGTGTCACTCACCGTATACTCGTACCCAAGCAGACTTCGGTAGATCAGGGCTTGGTATCTTGTCGGCCCTCCGCGCAATACCTGACTCGTCTGAATCGTTGCGCGAACGGTAGGCCAACTTTTGCTCTTCCATTTTCTCAGGCGATATCGAATCAGCGGAATCATCGATAGCGCAAATACTATTAATCCTAGAACCGTAAAGATCGCATTAGCTGATACAATCGATAGGTAGAAACGGCTGTATTCTTCCATCTAGACCAGTATTAACATTTTGAGCCTGTGACGATTTTCGCCGTCCGCTAAATTTCTTCCTCGCGGCCCCTCGCTGGCCGGACCCCCAGACCTGTGGTGTGTCTCGAATCCGGCACCTTCATATCACAGGAGAAATCAATTGCAACCTGAATGGTTTGAGACCTTTTTTCAGGGCGTCGCGGTGGAGTTCTGGAATCGCGCCACGCCGACCGCCCTTACTTTGATGGAAGTGGACTTCCTGGAGAAAACGCTCGCGCCGCCTCCGGGAGCGAGCCTGCTCGACATCCCATGCGGCAGCGGCCGTCATTCGGTCGAGCTGGCCCGGCGCGGATATCGCATGACCGGCATCGATCTTTCGGCCGATTTCTTGCGGTTAGCGCGAGCGCGCATCGCGGAGGCAGACGTCCAAGTGGACCTGCGTCCCGCTGACATGCGGGACCCTGGACTCGCTGCGGATTCCTTCGATGGCGCTTTCTGTTTCGGCAACAGCTTTCCCTATTTGGATCGCCCCGGCATAACCGCATTTCTCGCCGCTCTCAGTACAGCCGTCCGTCCGGGAGGCAAACTGGTCATCGACACCGGGTGCGCCGCCGAATCAATCCTGCCTACATTGCTTCCGCAGCGCTGGCACCGCTTCGATGACATCATCGTGACGAGCAAGGCCTCCTACGTCGCTAGCGCGAGCCGCCTGGATATCGACTACACGTTTATCCAAAATGGCAAGATCGAAACCCGCCCCTCGTCCAGCTATGTTTTCACCGTCGCCGAGCTGACTCGAATGCTCGTCGACGCGGGATTTGAAATCGTTTCCCTGAACGGTGGCTTCGCCGGTGAGCGCTACGAACTGGGCTCGCCGCGTCTGGTGCTCACCGCGAAACGGTCGTAATCGCAGTCCCTCAGCGGAATAAAATCCGATCCGCGGGGGTTATGCTTAAGGAAGATGTGGTGTAAATCCGTATTCTGGCTGGCAGTTTCGGCGAGCTTGCGAATGACCGTCGCGGCGCCACCCACGCCCGTCGTGGTTGAGCTATTCACTTCCGAGGGCTGCTCGAGTTGTCCTCCCGCCGATCTCGTCCTGCAGCGTCTCGAGGCAGGCGTTGGAGTCCCGGGCGCCTATGTGATCGCGCTCGGTGAACACGTCACCTACTGGGACCGCCTCGGTTGGAAAGACCGCTTCTCGGCCGATGTTTTCACCAAGCGGCAAGAAGACTACACCTGGCAGTTTCGTACCGACAGCGCCTATACCCCACAAATGATCGTAAACGGGCAAGCGGAATTTGTTGGCTCCGACGAGCAGCGGGCGCGTAGAGAAATCTTGAAAGCTGCGCAGGGACCAGCGGTCAAGGTGGACCTAGCGCTTGCGGGCGACCTGGTCAACATCAAAGCCACCGGCCTGCCCGCCGGCGTCAAGGATGCGGACGTCATACTCGCGATTACCGAGTCGCATCTGGACACCGATGTCCAACACGGTGAGAATGGCGGCCGCAAGCTACGCCACACCGGAGTCGTGCGGAGCCTCGCCAACGTCGGCCGGATCGACAATCCCAAAGACGGCAACTATGCCGCGCAAGCCCACTATCATCTGGACCCGGCGTGGAAGCCAGAGAATCTCAAGCTGGTCGTGTTTCTGCAGAGCCGCGGGACAAAAAAGATTTGGGGCGCCGGAGCAATCGCGCTCCGCTAAAACGGCACATCGTCGTCCGTAATCCCCTCGTTCATCGCCGCGGCAGGCTGCGCTGCAGCCGGACGCGCGCGCGGAGCGCTGCGCATTCCCGACTGAGGAGGCTCCTGTGAGAAGCCTTCGTCCATCCCGCTACCGGCCCCGCCTCCGCCCGCCTGACCGCGGCCACCCAACAGAATGACTTCTTCAGCTACCACTTCAGTGGCCCACACTTTTTTACCGTCTTTGTCGTCGTAGCTGCGCGTTTGCAGCCGCCCCTCGACGTAGATCTGGGTGCCTTTCACCAGGTACGGTGCGACATTTTCCCCGCGCCACAAGACCACTCTGGTCCAATCGGTTTCTTCTTTCCAATCGCCGGTCGCCTGGTCTTTCCAGCGCCGGTTGGTCGCGACCGAAAACTTCGTAACCGCCGTTTGCGAGGCGGTATAGGCAGTCTCGGCGTCACGCCCAAGATGCCCGATCAAAATCACTTTGTTTACACTGCGGCTAGCCATGATTCTGCACTTTACCATATGAGCGCAGGAAGCGCCGCCGATCACAACGGACCCAAAAGTACCACCACGCAAATTTTGGTCTCCCAATTGCCCGCGAAACGATGTATGATTTCATTCGTGGACGTATCGGGGCGTCTCCCGCTCGTACTTGGCTTGGCGTCGACGCTCTTTTTGTGCGTAAGGATACCGGCGCAGACGCTGCTCTCCTCCGGCAGCGGCCAGGTGCACCTGGTTGGCAGCGACTTGGCGGTGCTCGAAGCCCAGGACGTTCGCAAGGAAATTAATTGCACCGTCACCCCGCAAAAGCCGGCGCTGGGTTTCGACTTGCGCTATCACGCGGGCTTCAACGTGACCGTGCCGCTCAAGGAACTGGCGGGTGAGGAAAACTCTCTCACCATTTTGTTCCGCGTGACACCCGAAGGGAGCAATGCGGAACCGGCCTACTTCATCCAGCGCTACACCGTTCCCAGCATTGTCGAGGACGCCGGTGGCGACGCGCTGCTGCAAGGGGCGCTCGACCTGGGCGAAGGCAAGTACCACGTGGATTGGATGATGCGCGACCGCATCCAACAGGTCTGCTCTTCCTATTGGGATATGGAAGCCACGCTGTCTGCGAAAGACCGCGATATTAAACTCGAAATGCCCCCCGGCGCCATCGAAGCCGCCCACATCGAGCAGTTCACCGAAGAGCCGCCGGTGGCGCGCGTACTCGGATAAGACCCCACTGAAAATCAAGCTGCTGGTCAATTTCGCTCCCCAGAATTCCGCGGCTTCCACCATGCGTCCTCAAGACACGTTGGCGCTGGTGTCGATCCTGCGGCAACTCGATCGGGAACCGCAGTTTGGCAGGTATTCGGTGGTCGCCTTCAATATGCAGGAACAGCGAGTCATCTACCGCCAGGATAGCGAGGATAGCATCGATTTCCCGGCCCTCGGCGAGGCCCTGAACACAGTCAAGCTGGGAATCGTCGACGCCGCCAAACTGCAACGCAAGCACGGCGATACCGAGTTCCTGACCGAACTGATTCAAAAGGAGATGACTGGTGACGACCATCCCGACGCTTTGATTTTTGCTGGACCCAAAGTGATGCTGGATGCGTCTCTACCAGAGGAGGCGCTAAAACCGCTGACGGACGTGGATTACCCGATTTTCTATATGAATTACACGTTGAATCCGCAGGAAACCCCCTGGCGGGATTCGATTGGGCGTGCCGTACGGCTGTTTCGGGGCACCGAATTTACCATTACCCGTCCGCGCGATCTGTGGTTTTCCATCTCCGACATGATCTCCCGTATAGTAAAATCTAATTACTCGCGGTTGTCCATCCGAGCGACAGAATAGGTTCTTTTATGCGTTGGCCGTTCGCTATCGCCGTCGTGCTTGCTGCTCTGGCGGCTGGGCCGGTGAACGCACAAAATTCGCGATACGCCAACAAGTTGGCGCCCTACGTAGCCTCACCCAATCGCGTGGTGGACCGCATGCTACTGCTGGCGAATATCAAGCCCGGCGAAACTGTATTCGATCTGGGATCAGGCGATGGCCGCGTGCTGATCGCTGCCGTCGAAAAGTACAAAGCCAAAGCGGTTGGCGTCGAGATTTCCCCTAGTTTGGTCGCCAAGGCCACTGCCAACATCCAAAAGGAAGGCTTGGCCGACCAGGCTCACGTGATTCAGGGCGATGTCCTCACCGCGGATCTGACTGGCGCGGATGTAGTCTTCCTGTACCTGGTTACGCCGCTGAATGAACGGTTGCGTCCGCGCTTGGAGCGCTTTCTGAAAGCCGGAGCGCGGGTGATTTCCCACGACTACCCCATCCCCGGCTGGAAGGCTTGGCACACCGAGAAAACCGATAGCCGCCATGCGCATCTCATCTACGTTTACGAGATGCCCCCGGTCAAAAATTAGCGCCGCTGTCCCGAATTTGTCCCCAATTCACTTGCCTGAGCGCGCATGATTCCCCTACGATCTACCGAGCGAGTCCAGTCCACTACTTTCGTCGTCGGAATTCTGATTGCGCTCAACGTGCTGATTTTCCTGTATCAGGCGTCGCTAGATCCATATGCTCTGGAGCGGTTTGTGGAGCACTGGGGCATTGTCCCGGACTCCATCTCCGGCAATCTCCAAACCCTGCTGACCTCCATGTTTCTCCACGGCGGCTGGCTGCATTTGCTGGGGAACATGCTGTTCCTATGGGTATTCGGACGCAACGTCGAAGACATTATCGGTGGCGGCCGCTTTCTGGCCTTCTATCTATGCTGCGGGCTCGCGGCGGGGATTCTCCAGGTAGTCACAAGCCCATATTCGCGAGTGCCCACCATCGGAGCCAGCGGCGCCATCGCTGGCGTGATGGGCGCGTATCTGATCAAATTCCCGCGCGCCCGCATCGTGACCCTGGTTTTCATTATCGTTTTCGTGACCACGGTCGAGATCCCGGCGTGGATCATGCTGGTCTGGTGGTTCGTCATCCAGCTCTTTAGCGGCCTGGGATCTTTGGCCAACACCAATTACTCCGGCGGCGGCATTGCCTGGTTCGCTCACGTCGGTGGATTCCTGACCGGAATGCTGCTGATCCGTGCCTTCCCCGTCAAGCGCCGGCAGTGGCGCGCCTGGTACGAGGAAGAATAGCGGAAGCAGCTATGATGGGTGTTGAGATGACCGATACCCAGATCCTGACAATCGCCATGAGCACGGCGCCGACCATGCTCCTTGTGCTGGTGGGAATTTTGATCAACAACGCCCGTTTGGGCGACACGAATACACGCATCGGAGAAACCAATATTCGAATTGGTGAACTCCGCTCGCACATGGACGTGCGCTTCGAGGAAATGAAGGACCTGTGGCGCTCGGAACTTCACCGCGTCGAAGAGGTCATCGATGCGCGCTTAAAGCACATTGAGCGATAGCTAACTCACTCCTCCGGCACCGTCCATTTTTCGCCCACTTGAAACACTTTGAACTGCTGATGCGGCCGCTGGCCCAGCATGTGCGTGACGAAATCGTTCTCCTGGCCGGACTCGTAATGCATCGGCACTAGCCACTTGGCTCCGATATCCTCCGCCAGTTGCGCGGCTTCGCTCACCGAAAAGTTCTTGCCGCCGACCGGCAGCAGCGCGACGCTCACGTTGTAAGGACGCAGGCGCTCGGCGAGCATGTCGTAGGGCACGCAATCGCCCGCATGATAGACGGTCCAGCGCCCGAAGCGGATCAGGTAACCCAGATACGGATAGCCTCCCATCGGAGTCCGATCCAGTTGCGGATGTGCCGAAGGCACCGCGTAAATGCGCGCGTACAAATTGTCTTTGAAATATTCCACGCGCAGATCGGCATCGGTGGTAGTCATGCGCGGATACGGAATGCCCGCGGCATGAGCCTGGTCCGCGGCGCTCTTGGGCAGGATCAGCTTCGCGGCCTTGGATCCTTCGAGCATCGCGATCACCGATGGCGCGTCCAAATGGCCCGGATGCGCATGCGTGGCCAGTATCATATCGGCGTTGTCGAATTGCCGAGCCTTCGAGCAGCGCGCCCGGCTGCGAGAGGCACGCGTCCACGTAAAAAGTAATGTTGGCGAAACGCACCACGAAGCCGGCGCGTCCCAGCCACCACAGCGTCGGCGTAGCGGTGAGAGTTTGGTCGATGTCTTCGATGAGATTCACTTCGATGCGGCCCTCTGCAGCCGGTCGCGTACCGCTGCCCATTCTACTGTGTCCGGCGGCGGCTCTACACTGATGACCGGCCAGCCTTCGCGATCCAACTCGTGCAGGACGCTATACAGCCGCGCCGCATAAGCCTCGGGCGTGGACGGCATTTGAACGGAATGAGCCGCATGCGCGGAACGGTCGATCCAGACGTAAGCGCCCCGAGGGTCCGGCTCGTTCGATAAGACTAGCGGCGTGCGTGGGCTGTAATGCCGGGGGTGCATGCCCGGAGCCGGATGCGCAGCGTCCATTGAAGGAGCGCTCGTGCGCTCCACGTCTTCAATCGAAATCATACCCGGCCGCAGCAACGTAATCTTTCCCGACGCGATCGACACCACCGTCGACTCAATGCCCACCTGGCACGGCCCGCCGTCCAGCACCGGCACGGCATCGCCGAAAGTCTCGCGAACATGTTCGGCCGTCGTGGCCGAGAGGCCCGTAAACCGGTTCGCGCTGGGCGCCGCCAGCGGAACGCCCGCCTCCCGGATCAAGGCGAGCGCCAGCGGATGATTGGGTACGCGCACTCCCACCGTAGGCAGACCCGCCGTCACGATGTCGGGAATCGTCGGCGCTTTCGGGAGCACCAGCGTCAGCGGTCCCGGCCAATAGCGGCGCGCGAGTTGCTCGGCTTCAGGCGGCCACTCCGTCACCAGAGTTCGCGCCATCTCGATGGACGCCACATGCACGATCAACGGACTAGTTGCCGGCCGTCCCTTCAATTCGTAAATTTTGGCGACAGCCGTCGCGTCCAGCGCGTTCGCGCCCAGCCCGTAGACGGTTTCCGTGGGGAACGCCACCACTTCACCGGCGCGGATGCGCTCTGCGGCTTCCTTAATCGAGATCATCACTTAGTCAAGATCATCGGTGTCAGCGCCGGCCGCGGCCACCGTCTTGCCGGTCTTGAGCAGCACCAGATACGCGTGGATCAGCGCTTCCAGATCGCCGTCGAGCACCTTGTCCACATCGCCGATCGCCAGCTTGGTGCGATGGTCCTTGATCATGCGGTACGGCGCCAGCACATAGCTGCGGATCTGGCTGCCGAAGTTGATCCCCAGCTTGGTGTCTTCGAGCTTGCGTTCCTCGACCCGCTTCTTCGCCAACTCGTGCTCATACAACTTCGCGCGAAGCTGCTTCATCGCGCTCGCCCGATTCTTATGCTGGCTGCGTTCGTTCTGGCACTGCACCACGATGCCGGTTGAGAGATGCGTCATGCGGATCGCCGAGTCGGTGCGATTGACGTGCTGGCCGCCCGCGCCCGACGCGCGGAAAGTATCCACGCGCAAATCTTCCGGACGAATGTCGATCACGATTTCGTCGTCGATCTGCGGATAAACGAACACGGAAGCAAACGACGTGTGACGCCGCGCGTTGGCGTCGAAAGGCGAGATCCGCACCAGCCGGTGCACGCCCACTTCGCTTTGCAGCAATCCGTAGGCGTTCTCGCCGTTCACTTCGAAGGTCACCGACTTGATGCCCGCGCCCTCGCCCTCCAGCCGGTCCGTGATCACGGTTTCGAAGCGGTTGCGTTCCGCCCAGCGCAGGTACATGCGCAGCAGCATCTCGGCCCAGTCCTGACTCTCGGTGCCGCCCGCCCCAGGGTGGATGGTGACGATGGCGCTGCGCGCGTCGTTCTCGCCCGCCAGCAGCATCTTGGTTTCCAGCTTTTCCAGATACGCCGTGAGGCTGCGCATCTCGCGCTCCAGATCGGCGTTGACGTTCTCGCCCTCGCGCGCCAGCTCGAACAGCGTGTCCAGGTCGGACGCCAGCCCGGCGATCTTCGTCTTCCTGGTCGATTTGCTCTTCCAGGCGCTTGCGATCCTGCATGATCTTCTGGCTCTTCTCGGGGTTGGACCAGAAGTCGGGCGCGTTGATCTGTTCTTCAGTCTGGGCTAGCTGGGATTTGCGCGCGGGCGCGTCAAAGATAGCTCCGCACAGCGTCTGCCTGCTGGCGGAGCGTAACGTACTCTCTTTCCAGTTCGTCGAGGGTCATTCCAATTCAAGTTTAGCAGGGGGCTAAAGCACGGCACTCGATCCCCGCAGCAGCCGCGGATCGAATTCGAAGAGCCGCGGGGCATCCCACACCACGTCTTGAAACGCGTCATGCACCGGATTCACCAGCACGTTGGATTCAGCCGGAATGATGACCGACGGAACATAGATCGCGAGCGAAGTCAGCGACGCCGCCCACGATTGCCCGTAGCGTCGCGTCGACTCCGCATCCCGAAGTGTGCCGTGAAAATCATGAGCCGCCGGTTCCATCGGAATGACGGCGGTCGTGTAGACAAAATCCAAGGGATCTGGTCCGGGCTCACATGCACCAGCAGCTCTAGACACGCCAGCGAAAGCGCCGTCGAAGCGTACAGCATCGGAGTTCCCGCCGGATTCCAGCGGCTGGCGAAGCGCAGCGACCCGCTGTAATCGGAAGCCGCTCGCTGCCGGCGATGGAGCCGGAAGATTCGCATCCGCTAACTGAACATCCCGTAGTCGATCCGTCCCAGGATCGTCAGGATCTCACGCTGCTTCGCAGCGTCGCCCGAGGAGGAATGATGTTCCGGTGTGGCCTGGCCGAGAATCGGAAGCGGAGTATCCATCCATTTCCGAGCCAGCTCTTCACTGCCGAAGACTTCGACCGCGCGCTTCCAGATCGCTTCGGAACTGGGATGCTCAAGCTGGTAGGACTGCTCAGGAAGCCCAGAAACCGCGGGACTGCGCGTGGCGCCCATACTCAAGCGTAGCGCAAATACAGCATCGCTTTCGAAGCGTTCAGCGATGAGTGCCAAATCCTTCGATGCTGGATTGCAGTGGCGCTCCGAACGGTTAGCGTCAGGGAGCCATCACCACGTCGAGTGGGACGACTTCGCCGGCAGTCTAGCACTCTCCGGCGCGAGAACGAGTTCAGTGCTGCCTTTCGATGCTCGCGACACCAGCTCTGGCTGATCGCCACGGGCACGTCGGCGCTCCGCTCAGTCCGCATTGAACTCGAACCGCGACTGCTGCCAGTCCTAGCTAAATCTCCAACAAATACCCCTTCTTCCCCACATTCATCGCCCGCGTTGCGCCCATCTGGAACACCACTCCCTCCGCCTCATGAATATGTCCGCAGAAAAAGTACTCCGGCTGATGCTTCTCGATGAACTCGCGCACCGCGCGGCTGCCCGCGTGCAGTCCTTCCTTGATGCGATCCAGCGGCGTGCCCAGCGGCGGCGAGTGGCAGATCAGCACCTGCGGTTTCCACGCCGCGAACTTCTCCAGCCGCTCGGCGATTTCATCCTCGCCATATTCGCCCGGCGTGTCGAACGGCGTCACCGTCGAGTAGCCCAGCCCCGCGAAACGCACGCCTCCGATCTCCGCCGTCGCGCCGTGAAAGTCCACGAATCCGAAGCGCTCGCAAAACGCCGCGATGTCGCTCGCCGATTCGTGATTGCCCGGCAGCACGTAAACCCGCTCCGCCCGGCTCTTCATCAGCTCGCCCATCTTGTCGAGCCCGCGAGCCCAGCTCACCAGATCCCCGGCCGCGAAATAAACGTCGGCGTCGATCGCCATGAGCTTCGCGAGCGCACGCCCGTCGTTATGAATGTCCGAGAAGATGAGCGCCTTGACCATCAGTTATTATGTTAAATAGAAACCCCGATGTCTGACCCCGCCGCTCCAAGTGTAAACAGTTGGCTCGAAGACGAGCTGTATCATCAGTACCTCTACGATCGCCAAACTGTGGACTCCGGCTGGAAGCAGGTCTTTGACGCCGACAGCGAGCGCCTCAATCCCAACGGTCTGCCGGCGAACGGCGCCACCATTACCATCGAGCCCGAATTCGATGCTCCGCCCGAGATGAGAGCGCTGCCCGCTCCAGCCGCCAGCGGTCCCGCAGTCGCGCTGGGCCAGGACGATCAAGCCCTGCCGCTGCGTGGCCCCGCGCTGAAAATCGCCGAGAACATGGCGGCGAGCCTCACCGTTCCCACCGCCACCAGCCTGCGCGTGCTGCCCGTCAAGGTGCTCGACGAGAACCGCCGCGCGATCAACGCGCACCGCACCGCAGCAAGGCCAGAGCAAGCTTTCCTACACGCACCTCGTCGCCTGGGCCATCGTGCGCGCCATCGAAAAAGTTCCGGCGCTGAACGATGCGTTTTCGGCCAGCGGCCACGACTCGCTGCGCATTCACCGCGGCCACGTCAACCTCGGTCTCGCCGTGGACGTCGCTGGCAAGGACGGCGCACGCTCGCTAAAAGTCCCTTCGGTCAAGAGTGCGGAAGCGATGAGCTTCGCCGAATTTCTCGCCGCCTATGACGGCATCGTCGCGCGTGCCCGCGGCAACAAGCTGACCGTAGCCGATTTCGAAGGCACCACCATTTCGCTCACCAACCCGGGCACCGTCGGCACGGTCGGTTCGGTTCCGCGGCTCATGCCCGGACAAGGCGCCATCATCGCCACCGGCGCCATCGACTACCCGCCGGAATATCGCGGCATGACGGAAGACGCCCGCGTTGCGCTGGGCCTCAGCAAGGTCATGACGGTGACCTGCACCTACGATCATCGTGTGATCCAGGGCGCCGAGTCGGGCCTGTTCCTCGCGCAGATGCAGGCGCTGCTCGAAGGCGAAGACGCGTTCTACGACAAGATTTACGCCGACCTCGGCATTCCATCCAAGCCCTTCCGATGGGAAGTGGAGCCGCCCTCCGCGCCGTCCGTCAACGCCGACCCCGCCAAGCAAGCGGCAGTGGTGAGCTTCATTCAGGCCTGGCGCGAACGCGGACATCTGGCTGCCGACATCGATCCGCTTGGTATTCCGCGGCCGCCAGCTCCGGATCTCGATCCCTCCGCGCATGGCCTCACCATTTGGGATCTCGACCGCACCTTTCGACGCCGGTTCCTTCGGCGTCACCACGCTGCGCGATTTGATCGATCGCCTGCGTCTGACCTACGCCGGCAAAATGGGCGTCGAGTTCATGCACTGCGAAGATCCCGCAGAGCGCCGCTGGTTCCTCGAGCAACTGGAGCCGGGCGCCAACCCATGGACTCTCGATGCCGAAGCCAAGCGCCGCGCCCTGATGAGCGTGCTCAACGCGGAAGGCTTCGAGAGCTTCCTTGAAAACCGCTTCAAGGGCCACAAGCGATTTTCGCTCGAAGGCGGCGAATCCACCATTGCCGTCGTCGACGAATTGCTGGATCGCGCCACCCTCGGCAACGTCGATGAGTGCGTGATCGGCATGGCGCATCGCGGCCGTCTCACCATGCTCGCCAACGTCATCGGTAAGGGCATCGCGCAGGTGTTCTACGGAATTCGAAGGAGAAATTTCCGAAGAAGATTTCGGAGGCGCCGGCGACGTGAAGTACCACCTGGGCGCCAGCAACCGGCGTCAGCTACCCGGCGGCAAGGCCATTCGCGTCTCGGTGGCTCCCAACCCCAGTCATCTCGAAGCCGTGAATCCGGTGGTCGAAGGCATCGTGCGCCCCAAGCAGGATCGCCTCGAAGATAAATTGCGCGAACGCGTGATCCCCCTGCTGATTCACGGCGACGCCGCCATGGCGGGCCAGGGCATCGTGGCCGAGACCCTGAATCTTTCGCAGATCGACGGCTACAACACCGGCGGCACCATTCATCTGATCGTCAACAATCAGATCGGCTTCACCACCGAATCCCAGCGAGGGACGCTCCACCGGCTATAGCTCCGATGTGGCTCTGATGGTGCACGCTCCCGTATTCCACGTCAATGGCGACGACCCCGAAGCTTGCACCCGCGCCGCGCAGATGGCTTACGATTTCCGCCAGCGCTTTCATCGCGACGTGGTGATCGATGTCCTCTGCTGGCGCAAGCACGGCCACAACGAAGGCGATGACGCCAGCTATACACAGCCGGTGCTCTATCGCCATTTGAAAGATCACAAGTCCGTGGCTACGCTGTATGGCGCGCGTCTTCAAAAAGAAGGCGTGATCACCGCCGAAGAGATCACCGCCCTGCAGGAAGCGCAGAAGAAGTACCTCTACGAAATTTACGACCTGACGCAGACCAACAAGGAAGAGTGGGAGCTGCTGGAACTCAGCCCGCTCGAGCCCGGTTCGATGCCGCAGGATCTGCCGCTCACCGGCGCCAGCCTCCTGGCGCTCGAACAGGTCATCCTCACCATCTCGACGTTCCCCGCCGGTTTCAAGATTCATCCGAAACTTACGCGCCTGGTGGAGAAGCGTGCGGCTGCGCTGCGCGATAACACTGTCGACTGGGCGCTCGCCGAGACTCTGGCCTTCGGTAGCCTGATGCTCGAAGGCACCTCGGTTCGTCTGAGCGGCCAGGACGTGGGCCGCGGCACTTTCAGCCACCGCCACGCCACTTATCACGATTACGAATCCGGCGCCGTCTACGTGCCGCTGGCGCACCTGGTGCCCGGCTTGGCGGACTTCGAAGTCTACAACAGCCCGCTCAGCGAATACGCCGTAGTAGGTTTCGAATTCGGCTACAGCGTTGCCGATCCGTTCAGCCTGGTGGTGTGGGAAGCGCAATACGGCGACTTCGCCAACGGCGCGCAGATCATGATCGACCAGTTCATAGCGTCGGCGGAATCGAAATGGGGCCAGCCCAGCGGCCTGGTGATGCTGCTTGCCTCACGGGCAGGAAGGCGGCGGCTCGGAGCATTCAAGCGCCCGCCTGGAACGCTTCCTGCAGCTCTCCGCCGAAGCCAATCTGCAAGTGGTGAACTGCACCACTCCCGCGCAATACTTCCATCTGTTGCGCCGCCAGATGCGCGGCGGCCCGGACATGCGCGGCCTGCGCAAGCCGCTGATCGTCATGTCGCCGAAGAGCCTGCTGCGCCATCCGCAGGTGATCTCCACCGTCGACGATCTCACCAAAGGTGTCTTCTATCCCGTGATAGACGATCCGTCAGTGACGAATCCCGCAGCCATCCGCAAGATCCTGCTGTGCAGCGGCAAAGTTTATTACGAAGTGCTGGCCGCTCGCGAAGCGCGCAAAGGCACCGACGAGACCGCCTTGCGCACCGCCATTGTCCGCATCGAGCAACTCTATCCGTTCCCCGAAGTCGAGATCCGCGCCGTGATCGAGCGCTACAAGGCCGCGAGCGGCGTGGTGTGGGTGCAAGAAGAACCGCGAAACATGGGAGCCTGGATCTTCATGCGCACCCGCCTGCAGCGCATCATGGCGAACGAAGCCCGCACACTGGGCTACGCGGGGCGTCCGGAGAGCGCATCCACCGCACCCGGTTCCACTAAAGTGCACAACCGCGAACAGGCCGAATTGCTGGATCAAGCCTTCGCCCCGCCCAGCATCGCACGCCGCTGGCGCAAGCGCCTGGTCAAACGCCGCAAAGCGAAATAGTCGCCGTCTCAGCCTCGCGCCCCACCCGCTCGCTACAATGAACCGTTGGCCGACGAATCTGCGGTAAAGCACAATTCGCCCTGGCTGTTCGGATTCTTGGGGATTCCTAACGGCCTCTCCAACGCGATCATCGTCCTCCTCATGCCTTACGTGCTGCGCCGGCAGGGCGTGGCCGTCGACCGCATCGCCGAAATCGTCGCGCTAGCCAGCATTCCTAACGTCTGGTATTTTCTTTATTCCCCTGTGGTCGATCTCGGCCTGCGCCGCCGCACCTGGATCCTGCTCTCCGCCATCCGGCGCGGGATTGTTTGCCGCCCTTGCCGTGTTGTCTTCTGCCGGGTCATTAGCGATCTTGACCGCGTTGCTCTTCACCTCCGGCATGGTAGGCAGTTTGATTTCTTCCGCTAATGGAGCGCTCCTCTCATTCCTCGACCCCCACGTACGCGGACGCGCCAGCGGCTGGTATCAGGCTGGCAATCTCGGCGGCGGAACTATCGGCGGTGGTATGGCCATCTGGCTGGCCGACCGCGTAAGTCTCCCCGCGCTTGCACTCGGCGTGATCGTGCTGATTGTTCTGCCGGCCACCGCCGCGCTCCTCATCCGCGAGCCAGTTCCGCATCGCCGCGCCGTGATCCCGGTATTTAAAGACCTATTCGACGACTTGCGCGAGCTGCTCTGGTCTCGCCGCACGCTGATCGGTTTGGTGTTTTTTCTTTCACCCGTCGGCAGCGCCGCCGTCGTCAATCTCGCGTCCGGCCTTGGTCCCGATTACCACGCGCCCCCTGGCGAGGTCATGTGGATTTCCGGAATCGCCGGAGGCTTGCTCGCCGCCCTCGGCAGCCTGGTGGGTGGTTTCGTTTGCGACCGCATGAATCGCATGCAAGCCTACGCGCTGTCGGGCGGCTTGGCCGCGGTGTTTGCGGCATACCTCGCCTTCGCGCCACACTCGCCCTGGACCTACGCGCTAGGTTACTCCGGCTACTCGATCGCCGCCGGCTTCGCGTATGCGGTTTTCACCGCGCTGGTGCTCGAAGTGATGGGCCGCCGCGATCACGCCGCCGGCACGGCCTACGCGTTGTTCGTCGCCACCGGCAACGTGCCCATCTTATATATGACGTGGCTGGATGGCGTCGGATATAGGTACGGTGCCGTCCGCGGCTTGATGACGGTCGACGCACTCGCCAACGGAATCGGAGCCTTAGTGCTCCTCCTGGTTGCCCGCTCCGCCACGCGCTATTTCCGCGAACCCGAACCGGCGCCTATTGCGCCGTGACCTCTACCGCCGCCGAGTGCGCGCTCTCATTCCCGGTGCGATCGATCGACGTAATCGTGTAGCTGTACTTCGTGCCAATCTCCACCGTGCGATCGCTGAAATTCGGCGCGTCCACCGGCCCTGCGATTCTCTCCGCCGCGCCGCCGCCGGTCGAGCGATAGACCTGATACCCCGCCAAATCGTCTTCGGTGTTGGGCTGCCACGCCAACTCAATCGAGTTCACGCCCGCCACTGCCATGAGTCCCACCGGCACGGCCGGAGGAAATGTATCCGCCGGCGTGACGCCGACGATGGCGGAAATCTCGCTCTGCCGCAGCTCTCCCACCAGCGCCTGCACGAAATACCGGTACGGCGATCCGAAGTCCACACGCCGTGTCCACGTACTCCGGCTTGTCGGATTCCGCCAGCCGCTGCGGCATCGCATCGCCCGAACCTCGAAAGATGCGATAACGCCCGCCCGCCTCACTACCAAACGAACCCGACCACGTTAACCGCACACCTTTCGGATCCGGCATGGCCTTGAAGTCGGAGGGAGTCGCCAGTGGCTCGCCCACCGCCAGCGTCACCGGGTTCGACCAGTCCGACGCCTTCCCCTTGGGACCCGTCGCCCGCACCATCAGCGTCGACCTGTTTCCCCACCCAATCCTTCGCCGGGAAGTCGTGATCCACCGGGCCTGGTGACTTCGCCGGCACGGGCAGCATTTGCGGCGAATTTCCCGCAGCCACCCGTAGCTCCACCGTTTTTACGCTCTTGAGCGCGAGACCATCGGTTGTCAGCGTCCCGATCGTGAACTGCACCACAATCTTATCGCCGTACTCGGCGGCGCGAAGGTCCGTGATGCGCGTGGGAATATCGAGCGCGGGCGGCTTCGGCGGCCCGATGTACGCGCAACCCGCCAGCGAGACGATGCAAAAAAAGGCAGCGGCGCGGATCACAAAATGTAGCGGCTCAAGTCCTGATCCTTGACGATATCGGCAAGTTGCTTGCGCACGTAGGCCGCATCCACTTTCACGACCTTCTTCTTCAGATCCGGACCGTCGAACGACACTTCTTCCAGCAGCTTCTCCAGAATCGTATGCAGCCGCCGCGCCCCAATGTTTTCCATCGATTCGTTCACGCGCGTCGCAAACGCCGCGATCTCTTGAATCGCGTCCTCGGTAAACGTGAGCTTGATGCCCTCGGTGTCGAGCAGCGCCTGATACTGCTTGATCAGCGCGTTCTTCGGCTCCTTCAGAATGCGAATGAAATCCGCCTCGTTGAGCGACTTCAGCTCCACCCGAATCGGAAAACGGCCCTGCAATTCCGGAATCAAATCGCTGGGCTTCGACACATGGAACGCACCCGCCGCGATGAACAGAATATGATCCGTGCGCACGAAGCCGTAGCGCGTATTCACGGTCGTCCCTTCGACGATCGGCAGAATGTCGCGCTGCACGCCCTCGCGGCTGATATCCGGACCATGCCCGCCCTCGCGGCCCGCGATCTTATCCACCTCGTCGAGGAAGATGATGCCGCTGCGCTCCACACGCTCGATCGCGATGCGCGTCACCTGGTCCATGTCCACCAGCTTCTGCTCTTCTTCCTGGACCAGATAATCCATCGCCTCGCCGACGCGCATCTTGCGCTTGCGCGTGCGCCCGCCGAACAAGCCCGGCAGCACGTCCTTGAGGTTGATATCCATCTCCTCCATGCCGCCCAGCGTGGAAACTTCAAACGTAGGAGCACGCTCCTTCACATCCACTTCCACCATGCGGTCGTCCAGCTTGCCGGCCCGCAGCCGTTCCCGCAGCTTCTCGCGAGTGCGATCCACGCTCTCCGGCGCCTCGGTGGTCTCGCCCGGCGGAGGCATCAGCAGATCCAGCAGCCGTTCCTCGGCATTCCGCTCCGCGCGCTCACCGATTTCGTTCAGCCGTTCCTCACGCACCATGTCGATCGCGATCTCCGCCAGATCGCGGATCATCGATTCCACGTCGCGGCCCACGTAACCTACTTCGGTGAACTTGCTCGCCTCGACTTTCAGAAACGGCGAATTCGCCAGCTTCGCCAGCCGCCGCGCCAGTTCCGTCTTGCCCACGCCGGTAGGCCCAATCATCAAGATGTTCTTGGGCATCACCTCTTCCGCCATTTCCGGGTCGAGCTTCTGACGGCGGATGCGGTTGCGCAAGGCGATGGCGACAGCCTTCTTGGCGTCGCCCTGGCCGATGACGTATTTGTCCAGCTCACGGACGATTTCCCGCGGCGTCAGCTCGTCGAGCAGCGGCGTGTCTTCGGAAGTCTGGGCAGGAAGATAGATCACCACTAGCTACTCCCCCCGGCGGCGAAATGCTTCATAATTGTTGTCAAACTCCCAGTGTGGCATACCTCTCGGGGAACCGCCCCTCGGGTGGACTGCTGGCGGAATACCGATGGTTTCTGAAAACATAGCGGCGCTTTTTCTCCTGTATATAAAGCCCGTCTCGGCGATCAGCCGCATCCTGGACCGCGGCCGCCTATGGTTCGCCGTCGTGGCCGCGCTCGCCACATCATTTTTGGTCCATTCGCTCCAGCCCCAATACGCGCAGATTGCAGGGTCGCCGCTTCCCCCATCGCCCCCGCCGCTCCTGGAACGCGCCCTGTCTCAGTGGATCGCCATCGATCCCTCCAGTTCCTTCGCGCCGCTCGGAGCGCTGGCGCTGGCGTTTGTTCCCCTGATCATCGCCATCCGCGCCGTCTCCGGCTTCGGCAGCTTCGGCGTCCTGATGCGCAGCGACTATCTCTCCCTGCTGATCTGCTCGCTGCTGGCCTGGACCGCGGCCTATCTTCCCGTGGCCGCCGTGATCGGACTGTTCGGCATCCGCAGCCCGTGGCTATTCGCCGCTGCGAGCCTGTTCTTCACGGGCTTAGTCGCGCTCACACTGCGGACCGCATCCGGCGCCGGCCCGGGCTCCGCGGCAGGTCTCGCCGCTCTGGGATGGGCAGGAGCAGTACTGGCCCTTGCCGGATCCGGCATCGTGGGAACGTTCCGCTTCTTCTTTTTTTCGCCATTTCTCTTGTATTACGCCTACTCGTTGTTCGCATCCGATGTCCGCGCCCTCGGCGACGGCCTTCGCTCGCGCCAGCATCTGCGCGATCAGCTTGAGATCGCCACCAACAATCCGCGCGATGCCGACGCGCACTATCAACTCGGACTCATTTACCAGAAGCGTCGCCAGTACACCGACGCCATCGCCCGCTTCGAGCGCGCCGTCGCCATCGACGCTTCCGATGCCGACCCGCACCTTCAGTTAGGCCGCATCGCGCTCGACCAGGGCCGTTACGAGGACGCCGTCAAGCACCTGAAGACCGCCGCTGCACTGGACGACAAGGCCTCCGCGAGCGAAGTGTGGCGCGACCTGGGCGCCGCCTGCTTCCAGACGGGACGCTTCGAAGATGCTGCCGCCGCGCTCGAAAAATACGCCGCGCGCCGTCCCTATGATCCGGAAGGACTGTACTGGCTTGGCCGGACGCAAGCGAGCCTGGGCCATGCCGATCGCGCCCGCGAGTGCTTTCAGGAGTGCATCGAAGCCGTGAACACCGCGCCCCGCCACCGCCGCGCGCAGATTCGCAAGTGGGCCCGCCAGTCGCAATCGGCTCTGCGGGCGATCAAATAAACTTCAGCCCAGCTCTTCGTACACCACGCTGTCGTTGGTGTAAATGCAGATCTTGCCGGCAATGGCCATGGCCTTCGCCACAATCTCATGCGCCGAGAGCGTCGTGTTCTCCATCAGCGCCGTCGCCGCGGCTTTGGCGAACGCGCCGCCCGACCCAATGGCCGCGATGTTGTCGTCGGGATCGATGACGTCGCCCGTCCCGCTGAGAATGAATGTGTTCGTCGGGTCGGCCACCAGCAGCAGCGCTTCCAGATGGCGCAGCATGCGATCGGTGCGCCAGTCCTTCGCCATCTCCACCACCGAGCGCGGGAGGTTGCCGTTGAACTGCTCCAGCTTAGTTTCAAAACGCGTAAACAACGCGAACGCGTCGGCCGTCGATCCCGCGAATCCGGCCAAAATCTTGCCGTTAAACAGGCGCCGCAGCTTTTTCGCCGAGCCCTTCAATACCTCCGAGCCCAGCGTCACCTGCCCGTCCCCGGCCATCACTACTTTGCCGTCGCGGCGGACACACAGGATCGTCGTCGACCGAATTCGTTCTCGCATGAGTATGAATTTCAGTGTGACACAACCCCGCCGTTCGAGAAATACACTAACTCAGAGACTCAGCATTTCTCAACCCGGGCCGCCCGCGAGACCGGCACCCTCACTACGAATTTGGACGGACTCGCTGATACTGAATCGGAGCCCGTCCCACCGAGCGTCGCGCGCCTATAACGATTTGAGAAAGGTAATCAACTGCTGCTGCTGCGCATCTGTCAAAGAGTTGAAGCGCTTAATGACCTCCCGCGCCTCTCCCGCATGGCGCCGAATCGCATCTCCTAAAGTTAACGAGGCGTTGTCATGCATGAAACGGGATCTGATTCGCAGACCCCACAGGGGAGCCGTGCGCATCTTATTCGCGGTGTCAGCCGGGCCGGCCTGAACAATCCCATCGCCGGTGCCAACGTCGTGCAGCAGGAAATCGCCATAGGGGTGAATCATTTTGTTTCCTAAAGCTGCCGGAACGATATAGGCGCCGCCATTGATGACGGTTCCCGCGGGATCTGTGATGAGAGTCTCAACATGACAGCCAACGCAACCGACGGAATTGAACAGGCTTTGTCCCACCACAGCATCCGTGGTCGCGGCTAAGGTCGTATCGCGCGGCGGCACTTGGGTCCCGCGGATAAACTGAGCGAAGTGGTCGATATCCGCCAAGCCCAGAGAATCTGGCGTATCTTCCGGGTCGCTAGTGATTTTGCAGACGGTTGTGACATCTTTGGGCTTCAAACGATTGGTAACACCCATCTCGTTCAAATAAGCATCGCCCGAAAACGAGAGAATAGTCGGATCCTGGGCCTTCCAGCCAAACTTGCCTACTCCGGTCTTCCCCGGCAGCCTCCAGAATAGGAACCTGAATCGCCTCGCCGTGAATCATTCCATTGCTCTCGACCAGTTGATTGGCGGCAATCGCCAGGAACGTTTTGTCGTCGACGGCTTCCACGAAGCCATCTCCCAGCGTGTTGAGCACCGCGCGCAAGGTTCGTATATTCTCCGTGTCCGGCACATGCTCCTGGGCCTGCGGGCAAATCGCGCGGTCGTTGATAAGAGCACGGCCGGCGATGGTATTCGCTCCGTCGTTGATCACGACAGTCGGATTGACGAACATGCCATTAGGGTCGTTGGGATTGACGATTTTGCCGTTTGCGTTTACGTTGTGACCGACTCGCACTTCGGTAAATTGGCTGGCCGCGCCCGCCACGCCGCCGCTGTTATGGCATTCAACGCACGCTGTGGCGTTGAAAATCGGACCGAGTCCCGTGCTGGGATCGTGCCGCCGTTCAAACTGCGCCTGATCGAGGGCGAAGGTGTCGCCGGGAGGTTCTGCTATCCCGTTGCTGACGCTCTGCGAGCCGGGGTTCACCAGTAGTTCCCCAGCCGGGCTGATGGTCTGCCCAATCGTGGGGGTCGTAAAGCCGGCCGGCGCTTCAGTCGCGGATTGCTGCGCGACGACAGCAATTGCGGTTCCAACAATGAAAAAGAAGGCGATCTTTTTGTGTGGCAAAGTCTTATCTCCTTAAGATGTCGTGGATTCATCTCTATTAAGTAGCTGTTCGTGGTTGAGGCCGAGCATCCTGGCGAGCTATTTGTGGGTAACACTTCGAAGAAGACGACTCGACCGCGGATCGTTCTATGGTCCAGACTTGGCCGCGGGAGAAATATTCCCGGTCGAGAACACATTTCGCGCACTACCGCGGCGCTCTTTGCGGCGCGTTGGCCGGCTGATTGAAATCCTGTTTTTCGGGCGGTGATTCCAGTGTTGTGAAAGCGGTTGTCTCCAAAGAGCGGGAGCGCCTTAGGGGACCTGTTTGCCTGACCGGCGTGTCACGCGGATAAATCCGTCAGTTCGCCGCCAAACCTTCTTGAGGTTGGGCAACGTCGGGTCCCGATGAAGCCCCGGCGTGAGATCCGGATCTCCAAAGCAAATAGATCGGACCTGCGGCGCCATCTATGTCCATCCGCGCCTGGCCGGAGTGCTCGTCCTTTGATTTGACGGCTTGGCCCATCAAGTCGGTGGCAGAGATCAGATTGCGTATTGGGTATTCGATTCTCCGGCGGCCATCCATCCGATCGGTCCACACGATCAGCATCGTATCCGCCGAACTGTCCATCCGCATCGCATGGATTCCCTCTGGCGTTTCCGCGATCATGCCGGCATATTTGCGGCCACTGACAACACTCATCAAGATTTGTATGGCCTTTATCGCGGGCTTCTCATTTCCGCTCGAGTCGAGAAGACCATAGTTGTGCTCCGGGTTTGCAGGATCCGTTCCGTCGTCGCGCAGATCGTACCAGACCGCGAGTGGCAATCCAACAGTCCATACGGTCAGGATCTCGCGGACCGAGAGACTCGCCTGGCGCCGGCGGCCCTCCTCAGTGTGACCATTCGAAGGAGCTTCTTCGGGAGCATTTGCCGACGAGTATCCCCATTCCGTGTCCCAGATCTCAATGTGCTGTCCCAGCGCGCGCGCCGCCCAATCGCGCAGGTTCTCTATCTCGGGCGCGATAGTTTCCGGCCCTGTCTTTGGATATGGATGGACACCAATCGCGGTCAACCCCTCGGCCAGACTGGGATCCACAGCCCCGCTCAAGAACGCTGCGTCGAACCTGGACAGCCCTCCGCTCGACACCTTTGCCGACGGGTCTGCCCTCCGAATCGCCGCGACCGCCTCCTTGAGGAGGATTGCGTATTCCGAAGCATTCGGAGATGGTTTCCAGAACTGGCTCGTATTCGGTTCATTCCAGATTTCATACCGAACATTGCGCCCCTTGAAATGTTCGGCGGCTGCTTCGGCAAAACGGCCGAAGGCAGCTACATCCGCTGGCATTCGGGGAGTGTTGCCTCCGTGATCTGGATGTCCGTAATCCAGAATCCAGAGCACGCCCATTCCACGAGCTTCCAGTTCGCGAAGCAACCTATCGTACGGAAAGAAGCGATAACGGCCACGCCGTTCGACATTTGCCCACAGCAGATCCATCCGCACAAATTCGAAGCCGGCGGCGTGGGCGAGATCGAGTGCGTGGGCGTCGTTTAGCAAGTGAATGTTGACTCCCAGGCGAGGCGGCGCAGAAGACGAGGGCGACGGCGCTTCGGCTTGGGCCGCTGGGTCGATATGGAATGTCTCGGCGGACTCCCGCAGCCGCATTTCGTCGAAGCTCACCGAGCCCTCTAAGACTGACATGGGCAGGCTTGCTCCGGGTGCTGTCACTCCGGCTCGTGCCTGAACCAGGATGCCAATTTCCACCAGACGGCCTTTGATCCCGCCGCCGTCCTTAGCCGACAACGGCAAAACGACGTACTGCCAGTCGCCTGCTTTGGGATGCTCAATGGTAGCCTCGATCGGAAACCGCAGCATTTGGCCGCTGCTGTCCTTTACCTCCAGAGCAACCTTGACCTCTGCCGGGAAGCGAACCCATAGGGACAATGCGGGATCGCGCCTCTTTGGCAGCGGGGACGCCGGCCTCCAGCGCGCCGCGGCATAGGCGTTGCAACCGGTTTCCCGGCCGCATGGGAGCCGGTATGTAAGTACTGCCCCATGCTTCCGGTGCCCGGGTCCGAGTGCAAGGCCGCCGCTGGCCGCAGGCGATTCGGGAATGCTGTCAAACTGCCAACCTTGTAGGCCGGCTGGACCGTCAAAGTCGTCGATTAAGTAAACCGTTTTATCAAATACTGCGGACGCGGCCGGCTGCGGTGCTACCAGCGCGATGGCAATCGAAACCCTAAGCGCGAGAGTGCCTGCCCAAATCAGAATCCAAGCAGGATCTCCCAATCGGCTCGTATGCACGGCGCAGATTTTCCGCAAGCGCCCCTCCGCACCATAGTCCCATAGGGAATCGAGAGACCATCTGCGCTGATCGGTTGTGCGATCGCGAATGCCTCGCTGCTCTTTGCGGTTAGCGCCGCGACGGAGAACATCGCGGGGCCCCACCATCTGGCGAACCTGACTAAGAGCGACTTCAAGCCATACGGGTCACTTCTGATTCAGAAGCGCTGAAAGGTCGGCCTGAGAATCCGCGCTCTTGAGATACTGTTCCCGGACGCGGCTGCCGGTACATGCGGCAGCCCTCCACGTCTGCCCCTGGATATCATGCGCGAATCTGAGACCGGAGTGCATCGCATTCAAGCTGAAGTTCGCGACCGTCTGCGCGACCTCGAGTGCCCGCTGCTCAACTTCGCCGATCGGAACTACCTGGTGCACAAGTCCGATCCGCAGGGCTTCGGCTGCATTGATAACCTCTCCCGTCATCGTCAGCGCGAGCGCGCGTCTCTGGCCCACGGCCGCCGCAACCGAGGGGAAAATCACGAAAGGCCACAGTCCAACCCGGATTCCAGTAACACCGAAAGTTGCGTTTTCCGCCGCGATCGCCACGTGGCAGTTGGCCACCAGGCCCATGCCGCTTCCCATCGCGACGCCTTGCACCGCGCCGATCAGTGGTTTCGTGAGGCGCGCCCCAATCGTGAACAATGTTTCCTGAACCCGGCTGACGCTGGCCACGTCACCTTTGGCGGCTTCGTTGATCTCCATGCCCGCGCAAAAGCAGTTCCCCATGCCGGTCAGCAGCACCGACCCGACGCTACTGTCTCTTTCAGCCCGGTCAAACACCTGAACCAACTCTTTGCAAAGTTTCATCGTCAGCAAGTTGTGCTCAGCGGGACGATTCAGGCACAGGCGTAGTACACGGCCCTCGTGTTTCGTTTCGATGATGTCGCTCATAAGGACATCATTGTATGGCATACGCGGCAGAATGTCGTCCCTGCATGAACGTGGAAAGACATCACCGCGGTTTCCGCACGCGCGGACGGGGTGGCGGATTTGCGCGTCACAAATTTGTAGGCCATGCCGAGCAGATCCCGCAACACGTTTGGATTGACCTTGGACAACCGAACCAGCACGGCGTTGTACCCGACGTAATGCTCCGTTACGTAGTAAACGTCTGGATCCGCGGCAAGCAGCTCAGCCCGGTCATCTAAGTCCACTCGCACGGCAAGCGAATCAGGTTCGGCCGAACGATGAGACGGCACGCACGCCAGCAGTTTCCCATGGACCTTGAGCGCCGGCGCGCCGTACATGGTGCTCTCCTCTACGCCCGGCAGCGCAAGTCCGATATCACGCACCGTGTCGAAGTTGATCGTGCTTCTAGGCAGGCCGATGCGCCTTGAGGAAGGAATGAATCTGCCGCACCGCCAGAGGAATCCGCTCTTTAGGTTCCTTCCACGGGAACATGCTCACCTCGGCGTTGGGCGCGAGCATCGCGCACTCCATCGCGACGGCGAGAGGATGAGCCGGGACATCGTCCGGCAGAACCAGGATCGGATTTTGGCAGCCCCGCACGAAATCCCGCGTCACGGTAAAGACGAAGTCAGCGTCAGTGACGAACATCTTCGTTACAAACTTATCGACCGTCGGCATCGTGATCTCCGGCCGCTTGGCGGTGATCATCGGACCCCAACTGTTCCAAAACGAGCCCGGGTACTTAGGATCGCGCATCTCCGGACGCCACCCCACGGGCTGCGCCAGCACCGCCGCGACGATCCGATTCGGCGCGCGCTTCAACAGATTCCAGATGAAGGGGCCGCCAATGCAGAAGCCCATCACCATGAACTTGTCGATTCCCAAATGATCCATCAGGCCGAGCTGATCGTCGGCGAAGGATTCCCACGGCCGGTCGACCTCGACAGGGCCAGTGGATTGGCCGGCCGGGGCGTTGCGCAGGTCCGCCGTGATGCAGCGATACTCTCCCTTGAACTCCTCAATCGCGGGGAAGGGGTTACCGCCTTTCAACCCGGCGATTGTCGAATTCAATCCCCCGCCGGGGAGCAGCATCAGCGGGAAGCCGGATCCAGCCTCCTCATAGTAGATGCGAACGGAGCCTTTTTCGTAGAACTTGCCGTTACCCGCCTGCTGAGCAAATAGGCGTGGGACGGCGGCCGTTGCCGCTGCCGCTGCGCCCGCCGCCAATATGGTGCGTCTGGTTGAGCCCATAATCAGAGCCCTCCTTCCACGATGCGAAAGGATTCTATCATAAGGTTCCTACTGCGAACACGCCACCCCCGCAGGCGCCCCCGTAGGCGCGCCCATCCGCACCGTTTCCGCCGCCAGTTTCTGAAACGCGAGATGCTGCACTCTAGGCGGCTGCGTCGGCGACATCGTAAAGAACACCCCCACCGTGCCTTTCGCGCAGGTCATATTAAACTGGCCGCGGAGCCAGTTCTCCGGCATCACCGGACCCGCCGCCCGGCATTCGCCCACTTCATTCTTCAGCTTCTGAATCTCAGCCTTCCTCTGCTCCCCGGGCGCGTCCAGCAACAGATTCATCGAGCCGATCGACTTCGCCTCCGCGTCGTCCCACTGCTTCCACAAATTCAGGATGTGTTCCCGCATCTGCATCTGCAGCGGAGTCGGCGGCAGTTCACGCTTCTTCAATCCGCCGGTTTTAAGCATGGCATCCCACGCCTGGCTGATCGCCTCCGCCGGACCCGAATAAGTCAGCGTATCCATCGCGAACATGCCCACCCCGTACTCCGGCAGCCACGCCATGTACGATCCGAACCCCGGCAACCCGCCGCCATGCGCGACGATTTGCTCAAAGCGGCAGTCGCTGGCCACGCGCAGCCCAAAACCGTACCCTGATTCCGAAGCCTGCAGCACGCCGTTCGTCCGCGACGCCGTCAGATTCGAAGGAGTCCACAAATGCGCCATCTCCCGCACCGACGCCCGCTTCACCGGCCCCGCCTCGGCATCGTCCCGCGGCGGCCACGCCGATAAATGAAACGCCACATACTTGCCCAAGTCCGTCGCCGTCGTGAGCAATCCGCCCATGGATCCGAACGCGCCGTGCGGCAGCGGCGGTTCTTCGCTGTAAGTCCCGTCCGGCTTCAGCCGGTAGCCCACGGCCCGGCTCGCCGCCGGAACTTCGGCGAACTCATAGGTGGTGCCGCTCCATGCCCAGCTTCGAAAGAATCTCCTGCTGCATGTACTTCTCGTAAGGCACTCCCGACGCCTTCGTGACCACTCGGCCCAGCAGTCCGAAAGCGTAGTTGGAATACTCATAACGCGTTCCCGGCGGCGTGGAGAACGGAATCCCTTTGCGCAGCCACTCATCCACCGTCGCGTCGGTCACGCTCAACTGCTGGTCTCCCCACGGATTGTCTTCCGGAAACCCGGCACTGTGGCTCATCAACTGCCGCAGCCGCAACGGCGGAGTGTCCCGCGTTGGCAGTTCCATGCGCGCGAACTCCGGAATCCACTTCGCCACCGGATCCTCCAGCGACAGCTTCCCTTCATCGCGCAGCTTCAGAATCGCCAGCGCCGTGAAGCTCTTGGTCATCGACGCGATGCGGAACGCCGTTCCCACCGTCACCGGAGCGTTCGACGTCCGGTCCCGCACGCCGAATGTGCCGGTGTGCGCCAGCCGCCCGTCGATCACCACGCCCCACACCATCCCCGGAATCTTTTTTTCCGTGGCGTAGCTGCGCAGGATTCGGTCCACCTCCGGCATCGCGGCTTCCAGTTTCTTCACCCGCTCGCGGATCGGTGAACCGGGGCGGAGGGTACGCCTCGCTCGCTATCAAAGCCCCCGTCGCCGCCAGCCCGCAGATCAAAGGGACAATTCGCATGTAGGCCAGCATGCCACAGATTGCAGCTAGGAGTGTCTTGGTTGGAGACAGTTCTTTTTCATGAGGGCCATCAGATATTTAATGTCCAGTTCGGACATCAAAAAATCCACGCTGCTGGTGACTTCTAGCAGGCCCTCTTGATAGGAGCACTCGTTACGCATGCATCGAGCCTCAATAATTTTGGCGATGGCGCGTTCGTGCTCATTAGTAGGTTCTGGCTCCATCAGCGATCATAATAACAATTCGCTGCTATCCTCAGATTCGTGAGCGAAACCATCCTCCCCATCGAAACCAGCCCGCAAGACATCCAGCGCCGAATCGACGCGGGGGAACCGATGTTACTGATTGACGTTCGCGAACCGGAAGAATTTGCCATCACCCGCATCGAAGGCGCCACCTTGATCCCCATGCGGGAAATCCCAGCCAGCTTGCAGCAACTGGAAGCCAAGGCCGACGAAGCCACATTGATTGTCTTCTGCCATCACGGAGTCCGCAGCTTGAATGTGGCGCACTGGCTGCGGGAGCAAGGTGTCCCCGCCTGCCAGAGCATGGCCGGCGGCATCGATGCCTGGAGCACGCAGATCGATCCTTCGGTCCCGCGTTACTGAACTCCGTGTGAGTCGTGTCTCTATCGCTGTTCAGCCTTCAAGAGATTTTCAATATCACGGGCGCCATGTATCACACGAATGACATCAATGCCGCCGGAATGTTGCAGATAGAAAATTAGGTAGTTCTCGAATCCCTTGACTGGCATACGCCGCAGTCCCGCCAGCTCGGGAATAGTGGAATTATAGGACCCGCCGATCCGCGGTTGTTTGACGAGGAGCGCGCACGTCTCATCCACGGCGGTAAAGTATCGGTCGGCGAGCTCAATGCTCTCCTCCTCGCCGAAATAGACGAACTGCTCAAGCAGATCGATCCGCGCCCTTGGACGCTGAGTGACGGACAGAATCACTTCCTGGTACTTTTCTTCCGGACAGCCAGTTTCGTCATCGCTTCCTGCTTGAGTTCGTGCCAGAACTCCGGATCGACTGGAATCGATTCGCCAGACCTCAAGCCTTCAATCAGCATCGCGTCCAGCTTGTCCTTGGCGCGCCGTCTTTGGTCTGCGCGGATCAGCTCGCGAACATACTCACTAGGTGTGCTGTAGCCATTCTTGGTTTGCTCTTCCGCGAATTCCTTCAGCTCCTCAGGCAACGACACATTCATCGATGTCATACCCATAACTATCTCCAGTGGCAGATTCTGTCAACTACTGCCATTATCGCACGCCGCCCGCGGGCAAGCTGCCTGGGAAGTGATCTGTCCCGAACGATTTCGTACCGCCTCGAATGGGCTAGTGACTCGACTCCTTCTCCTTCTGGTGTGGATGTCCGCCACCACCATCGCTCAAAGCGTCCAGTTTTCCGCCATCTACCAAGCCACTATCGGAAAGCGCCTCGGGTGCTTATGAATCGAAAAACGACAAGCCTGAACCCGCCGTCCGCAAGACCGATCAAAACCCTGGCAATCCGCCAGATTTCGGACCATAATCGAAACCGGCGGATAGCCAGAGATGCGCTCGAACGACGCTCATAAAGTTTGTCGACGACCCCGCGGGCCTCTATTTATCCGAGGTTCTGAAGGTTCCACCGTTGAGTCCCGCTGAAGAGATTCGTTGTCTTCGGCATGTTCGAGCAGGAGACGAGCAGGCGGAACTCGCGAAGAAACGTCTACTGGAAGCCAATCTGCACTTGGTTGTTTCTATAGCGGAACGAAATCGTAACGATCGAATTCATTTCTTAGACTTGATCGTAAAGGGTAATGACGGTTTGATATGCGCGCTCCAGGCCTATGGCGATAGTGGTGAGAATAGCTTCTCGGCTTACGCCACAGCCTGCATCGAGCGCGCCATCGCGGAAGCCCTTGCCTCTCCGGATCCCATCAGAATTCAACCAGCGCACATGAAATCCCCGTAAAGCGCAGTTCTAGCTCCGGAGCCGTTACACGTCGATGTGAATATATAAGTCCCGGCGGCATGGTTAGTTAATATAAAGAATGCGCTTAGTATTTCTATTCTTGCTGGGCTCTCTTTGTTTAGCGCAGGTGAACGTCGATGCTGTGAGCCTCATCCGAGCAGTCTCCGATTCTGCAAAACAAACGACCAGTTGGCAGATCGAAGGCTCGATCACGCGTAAAGGCTCAGATGCGACGTTCGCTCTACAGATGCGGACGCCCAATGAGACTCGTTATGAACAGCGTGGTGGCGCGACACCTGCTTTGATTGTGTGCGACTCATCCAATGCATGGCTGTTTTTCGCACCAATGCAGATTTTCCAGAAATCACCTGCCAGCGGGAGCACAATCTGCTCGCCAATTGTAGGCGAATGGAAGAAACTACCTGAGATTCTCGAATCCCCGAAGCTCGCCGGTAAAGGTAAATACACCATTGATGGCAAGTCGGCGGAGTGTCAGTTAGTCCGGGGCGTCTCGAAGCCGACTTTGGAATCGACCGGGCCCCTCAAGCGAACGCTCTGCATCGACCAATCGAGCGAAACAATAGTTTGGGAGAAAACCGAAACCAAGTACAGTAGTGAAACTTACGTCTACTCTCACATCGTCCGTGGAGTCGAACCGCCGGAGGGGACATTTGTCTTCGAGCCGCCTTTGGGAAGCAAGCCTACTGATGTACAGTTGCTCGTACCTCGCCCCCTTGGGTCGCCTGGCGTGGATCGGGATCCCGGTAAAACCCCGCCGCATCTTATCTCGCATGTAGAGCCTGAGTACGATCAGGCTTCCCGCCTGGCACAGATCGAGGGGACTGTCGTTTTGTGGGTTGTCATAGACGGTAAGGGACTTCCTGCGGAGCCGATCGTACAGCGTTCTCTGAGCCCTGGCCTAGACGCTAACGCCATTATGGCCGTTAAGCAATGGCGCTTTTCTCCGGCCACTAAAGATGGCAATCCAATCTCGATCATTGCAACGATGGAGGTAAACTTCCGGCTTCGCTAATCCAGCCACGTTCGGCGCGTCGGCTAAACGGATGCGATTCACTTGGTCGAGAAGTCGGCATTCCGTCGAAGTCCCATCAACCGCTCGCACAAGTCCCTGACAATTCCAGTCTGCTCTTCTCATGCGTTCACCGCCCACACAACTCCTCTTTCTCCCTCCCAGTCAATGACCTCCCACTTCACCCTCCCGCCTCCCGCGAACCACCCGCGCTACCTTGCAGTCGTGAGAGTCCGTCCCACCCACCGGGGGCCAAGGACCACGTGAGCGGAATTCTAGACCCTTCCGCGGAGCGTAGCAGCGGTGAGGTAGTAGCGGAGAACTGGAACTCCGTCCCGCACGGTAAGCGGTCTCTCCTAGATCGCCGGGCTTGCGAAATGAGCGTACAGCGGCTTATCAGCGTTGTGCGTCACTCACAGCAGGCTTCACGGGTTAATGCCGCCATAGAGGGCCCTCGAAGGACAAAGGAGTTCGGAAAAAGCAAGATAAAACGAAACGGAAAAAGGGGCGGCGCGTTTCTCGCCAGCCTCTCGCTCTCCGCAATGGTAAAATCAAATACTTCCATGAAGATTGCAATCGGCGCCGACCACGCTGGATTCGGCCTAAAACGTGAAATTGCGGAAATGTTGCGCGCAGCCGGGCACAACGTGATCGACGAAGGCACCAACAACACCGAGTCCACCGATTATCCCGACTACGCCGCCACCGTCGGACGCGCCGTTGCCGATGGTTCAGCCGATCGCGGCATCCTCGTCTGCGGCACCGGCGTCGGCATGGCCATCGCGGCGAATAAAATTCACGGCGTGCGCGCGGCGCTCGGCGTAAACCCCGACGAAGTGCAACTCACGCGCCGCCATAACGACGCCAACGTCCTCGCTCTCGGCGCCAACTATACTGACGCCCAGACCGCCAATCAATTTGTAAAACTGTTTCTCGAAACCGAGTTTGAACGCGGCGGCCGCCACGAACGCCGGGTACACAAGATCGCAGAATTGGAGCGGAATTAAAATGACCCAATCCCAAAACCAAGCACCACCGGCGCGCCCCTTGGCCGAAGCCGATCCCGAAATTTACGACCTGATCCGCCACGAAACGGAGCGCCAGAACTCGCGACTCGAACTGATCGCCAGCGAGAACTTCGTTTCCGAAGCGATTCTGGAAGCCGCCGGCACCATCCTCACCAACAAGTACGCCGAAGGCTATCCCGGCAAGCGCTACTACGGCGGCTGCGAATACGTGGATGGCGTCGAGAACCTCGCGCGCGACCGCGCCAAGAAACTGTTCCGCGCCGAGTATGCCAACGTGCAGCCGCACTCCGGTTCGCAGGCGAATCAGGGAGCCTACTTCAGCGTGCTCAATCCCGGCGACACCATCCTGGGCATGAACCTCGCGCACGGCGGCCACTTGACGCACGGGCATCCTCTCAATTTCTCCGGCAAGTTGTACAAGATCGTGCCCTACGGTGTCCGCAAAGAAGATGAGCTGATCGATTACGACGAAGTCGCGCGCCTGGCACACGAGCACAAGCCCAAGCTGATCGTCGCCGGCGGCAGCGCCTATCCCAGGATCATCGACTTCGCGCGTTTCCGTGAGATCGCCGACGCGACCGGCGCGCTCTTCATGGTCGACATGGCGCATTTCTCGGGGCTGGTCGCCGCCGGTGTGCATCCGAACCCGTGCGATTGGGCCGACATCGTCACCTCCACCACGCACAAGACTCTGCGCGGTCCGCGCGGCGGCATGATCCTGGCGAAAGAGAAACTCGGCGCCGCCATCGACAAGGCGGTTTTCCCGGGAATTCAGGGCGGCCCGCTCATGCACATCATCGCGGCGAAGGCCATCTGCTATCGCGACGCCATGACGCCCGAGTTCGTCGCCTACAGCCGGCAAGTAGTCGCCAACGCGCAGACTCTCGCGAAGGAGCTAAGCGCCGCCGGCTTCCGCATCGTTTCCGGAGGCACCGACACCCACTTAATGCTGGTGGACGTATTCGCGAAAGGCGTGCGCGGCAAGGAAGCCGAAGTAGCGCTGGATCGCGCCTACATCACCGCCAACAAGAATGCGATTCCGTTCGATCCGAATCCGCCGGTCAATCCCAGCGGCATGCGTTTCGGAAGCCCCGCCGTCACCACCCGCGGTTTTGGCGAGACCGAGATGCGCGAAGTGGCTGCGCTGATTACCCGTGTGCTCGAAAACGTAGCCGACGAGAGCGTCCAGGCCGAAGTGCGGCGGCGCGTCGCGGCGCTCACCGACCGCTTTCCGTTATATTCCTGGAAACTGACGCCGGCCGTCGCTCGCTAGTCCGGTGCCGCTGAGCAACTGACCGTATCGCCATCCGCCTGGAGGAAAGATGCCGCTGCATATCGTCATCGACGTCCGGCGCGTCCGCGACTTCGGCATCGGCACCTACATCCGTAACCTCACGCGCGCTCTATCGGCGCTGGACGCCGAGAATCGGTACACCCTGATCGCGCATCCCAACGACGCCGGCGAACTCGCGGGGCTGGGTCCAAATTTCCGCATCGCTCCCTTCGGCGCCAGCGATAAAGGACTGAAACACAATCTCTCTTTTCCGGGCTTTCTGAAATCTTTAAACGCTTCTCTGTATCATATTCCGCTAAATTCCGTCGCCTGGGCCATGCCTCGCCCCTACGTCGTGACCATCCACGATTTGAGTTCGCTGCTGTTTCCGCAGCGCCGGGATTTCCGCTACAGCCTGCATCAGCAGCGCTACCGGCGAGGCGTAGTTCGCGCCGCCCGCGTCATCGCCGTTTCGAATGCCACCCGCCGCGATCTGGAATCCATCTTGCACCTCTCGGACGAACGCCTGTCGACGATCTACAGCGCTCCCGACCCCGCCTTCACCAGCGTGCGCGACGACCCGGCTCAGCAGCGGCAGATTCTAGATCGTTACTCGATCACGTATCCCTACATCCTCTACGCGGGAACCGTTCGCGTGCATAAAAACGTGCCGCGCCTGGTGGAAGCGTTCGCCGTCCTGCGCCACAAGCTGGAAAATCACCCGGTTTATAAGGATCTCCGCCTGGTGATCATTGGCGACGAACTTTCGAAGAATCCCGCCGTGCGCCGCGCCGTGGCCCATTCACGCATTGAGAACTCGGTCCGCTTTCTGGGATTCGTTCCGATCGACACCTTGCGTGTGTTTTACTGCTCCGCCGAAGCCTTCGCCTTCCCGACTCTCTATGAGGGCTTCGGTCTGGCTCCGCTCGAAGCCATGGCCTGCGGCGCGCCGGTGGTTGCATCCGATCTTCCTTCTCTGGTGGAAGCCGTGGGGCAAGCCGCCGAACTGGTGAGCCCGGATAACGTGTTCGATATCGAGCGCGGAATGCGCGAGGTTCTCCTGAATGTCGAGCGCCGCGAAGCCCTGAAGGCCGCGGGGCGGCTACAGGCGAAGCGCTTCCACTGGGAGTCTACCGCGCAACAAGTGCTTGCCATTTACAAAGAAGTCGCAACTAAATAGTGTGTAATTAGTACAGTTTAAACAAATACTAATTGACATTAAATAGTCTCGAGAAGTACTATACCTATGCGGTTGCCGGTGGGAGTCCACAGCGAACGCGAAGCCATGAGAGGAACTAAACACAGCAATGGAATGGACACGCTCAGAAACACTGGCGCTCGCCATGCACAATTGCACGCAATGCCACGGGTGTGGACTGCGGCTACGAAATATAGGGGACTGGATGCCATGCAACTGCGTCCTGCGCGCGATGTTTCGCATCTGTTACGACCGTTTTCGGCGCTGTACCGAACAGGAAAGACATGTGAGCCGGGTTTCGATGGAGCCGGCGGCGGGGGCCCGCCGGCCGATGACATTCGGCCGTAAAGACGAAGAATATATGGCCGATTTTTGCCTGGTTTCGCGGCGAAATCTCACTGAAGACGGAGCATCAGCTATTTCGCTATCATTTTTTGCTGGGCGCCGATTGGACCTTGTGTACCCGCAAACTGGGGATGAGCCGTGGCAATTTCTTTCACGCGGTTTATCGCATAGAGCAGAAGTTGGGCCGTGTGTTCCGGGAGTTGCAACCTTATCCGTTGTTTCCGCTGGACGATTACTTTAACGGGCCATCCCGCTTTGATCCCGCGCGTGTCACCGAGACCAAGTGCCAAGTGATTCCGATGCGGCCCCCGCATCTGCGTTTCCCGCAGCCGGTCGGCAAGACCGCTTAGCCGCCGCTTGAGACACGACGTTCCGCGAAGAACTTCAGCATCAGCTCGGCGCACTCCGCGCCGAGCACTCCCTCCTCAATCACCAGTCGATGATTCAGGACGTCGGCGTCGGCCAGACGAAATTTACTCCGCACGCCGCCGAACCGGAGATCGCGCGCGCCGAAAACCACTTTAGCGATGCGCGCCGCCACCAGCGCGCCCGCGCACATCACGCACGGTTCGAGCGTCGTGTATAAAATCGCGCCTTCCAGCCGATAGTTGCCCGCTGCGGCACAAGCTTCGCGGATCGCCAAAATTTCAGCATGCGCCGTGGGATCGGAGCGTTCGATAGGAGAGTTGCGCCCGCGCCCGATAACCTCGCCGGCCATGACAATCACGGCGCCCACCGGGACCTCGCCGCCAGCTTCCGCCTCGCGGGCGAGATCCAGCGCCATCCGCATGTAGCTTTCGTCAGTCACTTTCCGAGAATAGCGTCATTTGAGGATCTTGCGGCCACAACTCCGGCTCGGCGCGGCCTCCTCCCGAGGCCGCAAATTGTAGCGGCCGCGGATACGATCGATCCGTTCGCGAATCATGTCGGGGTAAGCCCCGCGTAGAAATGCGCTCCGCTCGAAGCGTTCCCGGTAGCGCCGCAAATACGCCGGGAAATGTTCTTCGAGGAATGGGAAGAACACTTTCTGCGCGCACGGCTTCAGATAAACCACATTGCCGCCAAGATGCTCCGCGCCCGCGCGGGCCGCGGCCTTGGCAACCGCGTCCAGGCTAGGCTCCGCATCATTGATCAACGGCATGATGGGGGCGAGATTCACCGCCACGCGCAGACCCGCCGCGCTCAGTTTGCGAACGGCGTTGAGCCGCAGGTCGGGCCGGGGCGCGAGAGGTTCCAGCAATCGCGCCAGATCCCGGTCGAGTGTCGTAATAGTCAATACCAAAGTCAGATAATTGCGCCGATTAATCTCACGGAAGATATCGATATCGCGGGTAATTAAATCCGACTTAGTGATCAGCC
The DNA here is from genome assembly GCA_963731375.1 of Bryobacterales bacterium. Lineage (GTDB taxonomy): Bacteria > Acidobacteriota > Terriglobia > Bryobacterales > Bryobacteraceae > Palsa-187. The sequence continues at coordinate 1,876,130 of CAVSUW010000005.1, read as the reverse complement.
CGATACGGTACCCGCTACTCTGCGCCAGCAGTTCCAGAATGGAGCGCGTCACCCGGAATCTTCGCTCGGCGGGTTGATAAGGATCAGTGGCCGTGCCAATGGCGATCGCCTCGCCCGTAGGGAGACGCCGCAATTCCGACTGAAACGCCGCGCCATCGAAATGTTTGACGAAGATCTTGCGCTCAAACGCTTCCGAATCGTGCAGTTCCATGAATTCGTGGGTGTAGCGCGCATAACAATACTTGCAGCCGAATTCGCAGCCTCGATAAGGATTGATCATCCAGCGGAAAGGCATGCGCGGACTGTCGCAGCGCGCCAGATATTTCCGCGTGGGAAGTTCGAAGTATTCGGTCTCGCGCTTGGCTTCGAGCGAAGGGCTTTCGGCCGCTAAACGAGCGATACCGACCAGCGGAGTCACTCGCCTAGTTTCGCCTTATGTTCGCCTTTTGTCAAGCACGGATTCGGGTTGGGTTTCGGGGGAATTCGGCGCGTCGACCGGGCGACGTGGTTTGGACTAGACTTCCGCTACCCGCTTGCGGCTGTAGGCGAAGTAGACCACCAGGCCGACCGCCAGCCAAACGAAAAACCGGATCCAGGTTTCGAGCGGCAGGCTCAGCATGAGCAGAAGGCAGCACACGATCGACAGCAGCGGAAGAAACGGAACCCAGGGTACGCGGAAGGACCGCTTGTGATCCGGCTGCGAGCGGCGCAAAAGGATCACGCCGGCGGAGACCACCACGAAGGCGAACAGCGTGCCGATGTTGGTGAGGTCGGCGAAAGTGCCGATGTCCCACACGCCGGCGGGAATCGCGACGACAATGCCGGCGATCCAGGTGCTGACATCGGGGTCTCGAACTTCGGATTCACGCGGCAGAATATGCCCGGGAGCAGGCGGTCGCGCGACATCGCAAAAAGAATTCGCGACTGACCATATTGCCCCACCAGAACCGAGCTGATCATTCCCAGCAGCGCGCCCACCGTGACGACGAAGCGGAGCCGGTTGAGTCCCACGGCCTTGAGCGCGTTCGCCACCGGAGCGTCATTGTTGAGCGTGTCCCAACGCACGATCCCGGTGAGAACCAAAGCCACGCCGGCATAGAGCAACGCGCAGATGATCAGCGTGATAGATGATCCCGCGTGGAAGATCGCGCTGCGGCGTATGGCATTCTTCGGCAGCGGTCGACAGTGCATCGAAACCGATGTAGGTAAAAAAGACGATGGCGGCTCCGGTGAGTACTCCGGAATAACCGTTGGGCATGAACGGATGCCAGTTGTGGGTGTCGATACTGCGCGCGGCTCCGAAAATAAACAGCAAGATCGCGCCTACTTTCACGATGACGATGATCATGTTCGTGCGCGCCGATTCGCGCACTCCTCGCACCAGCAACCACGTGAGCAGCATCACCAATAGAAACGACGGCAGGTTGAACCATGCGCCGGTGGGTTTGCCTTCGATGAAAATCGGTTGCGTGAGTTGGAGCGGTAGGTGAAAGCCAAAAACGTTGTCGAGCAGATCGTTAAGATAGGCGCCGAAACCTACCGCGACCGCCATGTCGGCGACCGCGTATTCGAGGATCAGATCCCAGCCAATGATCCACGCGAAGATCTCGCCCATGGTCGCGTAGGCATAGGTATACGCGCTGCCGGAGACCGGAATCATCGACGCCAGCTCCGCGTAACACAAGGCCGCGAAACTGCAGGCCAGGGCTACCAGGAGGAAGGAGATCGAGATGGCGGGCCCGGCGCCGGGGCGTCCAAAGGTGCCGACGGCATGACTGCCGTTCATCAGCAAGTTCAGCAGCGGCGCTTTGAGGATTGACGGGACGTCGAACTTGAGTCCGGCGGCAGCGGTACCGGTTAGCGTGAAGATGCCGGAACCGACTACGACTCCGATCCCGAGCGCGACCAGGCTTCCCAGGCCCAGCGTCTTTTTTAGGCGATGGGAAGGGTGATCGCTGGCCGCGATTAATGCCGCGATGCTCTTGGTGCGAAAGAGAGTGGACATGCGGCCGGCGGAGACCGGCCCATGGGCCGGTCCTGCATTGCTAGTGACTAACGCTTACGCTGGCCCTTGACCATCTTCTTTACTTTGCGTTTTTGCGAACCGCGGGCAACGTCGGCGGCCCGTTTGGCCTTGGGCGCCACCTTCTTGCGGGCTGCGCGCTTCAGCTTCTTGCGTTCGTCTTTGTCGGTAACTTTTTTGGTATTCATTCCACCTTGATCCCTGCGTATTTCGCGATTAATTTTTTCAAGCCGTACCCGGGAAAACTCACGGTCACTTTTGTATCGTCGCCCGAACCTTCCAGGCGCAGCACCGTGCCCCGGCCCCACTTGGTGTGTTCCACCGTTGAACCTGGCCCCAACTTCCTGGGGCCTGTCTTCTTGATCTGTGGAACGGGCGCCGCCGATGGGCTGCGCTTGAAGCCGCTGATGAAGCTGCGGCCGGGGCCGCTGCCGCCGGAGGGGCAATCCCCTGAGGCGCCGGCATGCCGCGTTCCGAAAAAAACTGCCGGATGTTATCGACAGAATTATAAGTCTTCCCAGTATAGAGGTTCCGCTGAGCGGATTCGCGGACCTGGTAGCGCTCGGAGTAAAGGTCCACCGAACGGGCTTGCGGCTGGTCGCCGCGAACGGCGTCCACCAAGTTGCGCGGCACTTCGTTCAGGAAGCGCGAGGCCAGCGAAACTTCCGGTTGCCCGCCTCCGAAGCGGCGGCGGTAGCGGGCCCAGCTTAAGTACAGTTTGGTTTCCGAGCGCGTCATGCCGACGTAGCATAGGCGGCGCTCTTCTTCCATTCCGCTTTCGGAATCGAGCGAGCGGCTGTGCGGGAAGAGTCCTTCTTCCAGGCCTGCGATGAACACGACCGGGAATTCCAGACCTTTCGCGTTGTGCATGGTGAGCAAGCGAAACGGGCACGCGCGAGTCGGCCGAATCGGCGTCGGAGACCAGCGCGGCGTGGTCCAGAAAATCGCGCAGCGACTCGCCGCGCTCGGCGGCATCGGCCGCGGCGTTCAGCAATTCGTCCAGGTTCGCCAGGCGCTGGCGCGATTCCTCGGTGCCCTCGTCTTCCAGCATCTTGCGATAGCCGGTGCGCTCCAGAACGTCGGCCAGAGTGTCCGAAATGGGGCGGGTATCGAGCTGCCCGGCCAGCTCCGTCATCATGCGATGGAACGCCGCCAGGGCCGCTTCTGCGCGGCCGGGGAAGGCGTGCGCTTCGAGCATTTGTTCGAGTGACGTCCACAGCGACAGCCCATGTTGCAGCGCGTATTGCTCGATTTGATCGAGAGTGGTGCGGCCGATGCCGCGCGCCGGCGTGTTGATGACGCGCAGCAGGCCGATCGAATCGTGCGGACTGACCAGGACTTTCAGATACGCCAGAATGTCCTTCACTTCGGCGCGCTGATAGAAGCTGAAGCCGCCGACCACCACGTACTTGCGGCCGTAGCGGCGCAGCGCTTCTTCGATCTGGCGCGATTGCGAATTGGTGCGATAGAGCACCGCCACGCGCTCCTGCGGATTGCGCGCCAGGCGGTTCTCGACGGTGTCGGCGATCCACAGGGCTTCGTTTTCTGAATCGGGCGCCTCGTAGAGCGTGATCTTTTCGCCCGCGCCGGAGTCGGTCCACAAGGTCTTGCCGATGCGCTCGGTGTTGTGCGCGACCACGGCGCTGGCGGCTTCGAGAATGGTTTGGGTCGAGCGGTAGTTCTGTTCCAGACGAATGATGGTCGCGCCGGGAAAATCGCGCTCGAAGTCCAGGATGTTGCGGATGTTGGCGCCGCGCCATCCATAAATCGATTGGTCTTCGTCGCCGACCACGCAGATGTTGTGGCGCTGCTCGGTGAGCAGGCGCATCAGATCGTATTGGCTGCGATTGGTGTCCTGATATTCGTCCACCATCACGAATTCGTAGCGCTGGTTCAGGCGCTGGCGAGTGGCGTCGTCATGGCGCAGCAGGTTGACGGCTTCGAGCAGCAGGTCGTCGAAATCCAGGGCGTTCGATTCGCGCAGCCGCGCTTCGTAGCGTTCGTAGACGGTGGCGAAGCGAGTGGCGGTGGGATCGGTGGCGGCGCGCAGCAATTTCTTCGGGGGATTGCGCGTGGCTCTTGGCATGGCTGATGCGCGAGAGCGCCGCGCGCGGCTGCATGAACTTGTCGTCGAGGCCGAGCGACTTATAGATCGACTTGATCATCGAAATCTGATCGTCGTCGTCGTAGATGGTGAAAAGCGGCGTGAAGCCGCGGCGAAGCTGGCCGAGCGGAGCGCCGTCGCGCCGCAGCAAGCCGCACGCAGAAGGAGTGGAAAGTGGCGACGGTGGGCGCGCCTTCGGGGCCGGTGGCGACCAGAGAGCGCACGCGATCGCGCATCTCGCCCGCGGCTTTGTTGGTGAAGGTGACGGCCAGGATCGGCCCATCCGGGAACCCGGAACGCCGTCATCAGGTGGGCGATGCGGTGGGTGATCACCCGGGTTTTTCCGCTGCCGGCGCCGGCCAGCACCAGCAGGGGGCCTTCGGAGTGCTCGACCGCCTCCCTCTGGCGGGGGTTCAACCCCTCAAGAAAATCCATCAATCGGACGATTTTACCACGATTGCTGCGACATACCCCCATTTGAGGGTATTGGTACTATTACTACTATTCCGATATAGTACTAGCAGACGTTCGGTCTATCATCACGACCCGCTACGGTTTAGTGAAATCCAACAATCTAAAGACAATTCGGTCCATGTTTCCGAACACCTCCCCCGAGACGTCCGGAGCAATCCGGGCGCGACTAGCTGATCTACGGAATCGAAAAGCCGCCCTCGACGAAGCGATCGCGTCGCTGGAGCGCTACGCGGTTTATGCCATGCCGCCGGGTGCAGTGATCCCCCGAGAGAGCGCCCAAGGTGGTTCAGATGAAGGGCGACGCCAGGTTAGCCGGAGCGGCGTAGCCAAAGGCTACACCATTTTCCTCGCGCGGCGTCTAACCGCTTCAGCGCTGTTGTAACCTGAGTGGGTATACTTGCGCCTTTTCAGATGGATAAATCCAGTTTGCGCTACCGCCGGGCGATGAAACGAGGCAGCGGGCGTTAGCGATGCTGATTGAATTCGAGCTCATTGAAAAAGCGAGAAGCGGGGACGACGGCGCGTTCAACCTGGTGGTCAAGGCGTACCGCAAGCGGATTCTGGGAACCATCGCGCGCTTGATCGGGCGGCCGGAAGACGTGGAGGATGTGGGCCAGGAAGTGTTTCTCCGGCTGTATTATTCGCTGGATCAGTTGCGGGCGGCGGAAGTATTCGAGCCTTGGCTGTACCGGCTGACGGTGAATGCGGCTTACGATTATTTGCGGCGGCAGAAGCGGCGGCACGAAAGCCGGATGTCGGATTTGAGCGAGCAGCAGGTGATGATGGCGGACGCATCCGCCGGCGGGAAGCAGCAGACCGAGGAACTGCGGCGGACGAAGGTTCGCGAAATGGTGCACTCGCTGCTGGACAAGGTTTCCGAGGAAGACCGGATTCTGCTGATGATGAAGGAAGTGGAAGGGCTGTCGCTGAAGGAACTGGAGCAGATCTACAAGGTGAACGAGAATGCCTTGAAGGTCCGGCTGTTTCGGGCGCGGCAGAGAGTTTTGAAGGCGTTTGAGGCGGGCGAAGTTTGAAGGGCCGGCGTAGCGGACAGGGCGGCAGCTTGAAATTGGCGGCGAGGAGCATACAATGGACCGGATGGACCAGGATCGAGTCGGCGACAAGCTGGATCCCTTGTGGGCCGAGTACCGGGAAGCTTGCCCCGACGTGGAACCGGGCGCTCACTTCATGCCGCAACTGTGGCAGCGCATTGAAGCGCAGCGCAGCGCCGTCGCCTCCTCGTGGTTCCGTCTGTGGGCGGAGGTCTGGCTGGTGGCTACCGTGACGCTGGCGATCGTGATGGGCGCAATCCTGATCCCGCGCTTCCAGAGCAATCCTCCGGCGTATCAGGCGAGTTATGTGGACGTGCTGGCGGCGGCGGATTCCGCCAATGACAGCGTGATGCTTCCCTCGGGGGAAACCGAATGAAATTGACGCGCTGGACGGTAGCGTTGTACATGGCGCTGGTGTTCGCGTGCGGCGGCGTGGTGGGCGCGTTCGCGCACCGCCTGTACACGGTTTCGGGCGTCAGCGCCAATGTTGGCCAGCGCAATCCCGAAGAATTTCGCAAGCGGTTCATGGCGGACATGAAGGCCCGGCTGCAACTCAACGACGATCAGGCGGCGAAGCTGAGCGCCATCATGGACGACACGCGCGCGCGGTTCCGCGACGTGCGGGAGAAGTTCGAGCCGGAGATGCAGAAGATCCGCGAGGATCAGCGGCAGAGAATCAGCGAGTTGCTTTCGCCCAGCCAACAGGCCGAATGGCAAAAAATCATGGAAGAACGGCAACGGCGGCGCGAGGGCAAGAAGGGCAGAGAAGGACCGCCTCCGCCGCAGCAGTAGATTTTCGTTGCAGCCCATCAGCCCAGACCCTATTACGCGACCGGCTGTTTCTTCTTGGCTCGCCCTTGGCTTCGGCGGCGTCGCGGACCTTCTGATACTTCTTCTGGAAACGGTCGACGCGGCCTTCGGTGTCGATCAGCTTCTGCTTGCCGGTGAAAAACGGGTGGCAACTGGAGCAGATTTCTACGCGGATGTCGCCTTTATGCGCCGAGCGGGTGCGGAACTTGTGTCCGCAGGCGCAGGTCACATTCACTTCTTCGTAGGCGGGGTGGATTCCAGGTTTCATGGCGAGACTCTCTTAACTTTCCTTGGGAATTTTCATCTTACCACAGCAGTCCCGCGCGGCCCCAGGCGGCGCACTCGCACCGTTAGGGGACTTCGCGTGCTGACCCCGTGTGACTGGCCGGAGGAGCCCCGGCTGATGAAGCTGTTGGCGGCTTGCCACACGCTCGAGACATTGGTAGCGCTGGAAAGAAATAGACAGGCAGACACTAACAGCAGGAAAGTGATCAGGAGAGTGTACTCAGACACATCTCCCCCGTCGTCATTTTTCCACAGACGCATCCACTGGAATTGTAATGCTGTAACCGTTAAGGCGTCAAGCCAGTACTCGATGCATGCCGCCAGACTCGGTGTGGAAGTATCCACCGCGCAAGCAGATAGAGCCGCGATTATTATTTCTTTTCCTGGGCTTCGCCCGAAGCGCCGGGTGCGGAGCCGCCCAGGAACAGGCGGCGGCCGTCGGCGAAGGTTAAGTCCTTGCCAACCGCGCGGTTTGAGCTGTCCTTTGCCTGGTAGCCATCCACCACGATTTCGGTTCCGACGGGCAGCGAGTTTTTGGTGAAGCCCAGGCGGAGGAGCGCGTTGGGGCTGCCTCCCTCCACTCCCCAGTTGACGAACTTGCCGTCGGCGCCGGCGACGTCGATGTGGATCCAGGAGTGGGGATTGATGAACTCCACCTTCGTCACCTTGCCGCGCAGCTTGATCGGTTTGTCGGCGTCGAATTCCGCGGCGAAGGAATGATGCGCGCACAGAGGAGTTGCCGCAGCATCGCGCATGCGGCAAGAACAAAGGTTCTGATGATGCGTTTGGTCATCGCGGCACTTTCCCGAACGCGCTCTCCTGCTGGCGCGGGCTCCGCTCAAGGTGTTGGCCATTCCAAAATTTCCCTCGTGACACGCGAATTCGAAGATCCGGTTGGGATCTTTCATCATGGGCAACTGTGCGGTCCAGGGTTTGACCCAGGTGGCGGGATCTTCGACGGTGAATTCGTAGAGCAGAGTGTCTTCCGCGGTGCGCGTGAATCGCTCGATCACGTGCAGGGATTCGGTGGCCGACGCGAAGAAGGCGCCCTTGCTGCTGAAATTCGTGGTGTCGACCACCAGCGTGTTGCCTTCCCAATGCCCGCGCGAGTCGCCGCGCCATTGGCGGATGCTTGCGGGCAGGTGCGGGCGGCGTCACCCTCCTTCGCAAGCGGAATCACGCGCACGTCGTGGACGATTTCCTGCAGGATCGCTACGTATCCCGCGGACTGGAAAATCTGCAGGTTGTTGTTGTAGGCGAAGGGCAGCATCGGCGGACCCACGGTGGGGAACAGGATGCAGCGCTCGCCCAAGGGACGGTTCTCGGGGCCGTCGAATTCGTGGCCTTTTTGTTGAGCGGCATCGGCGGCGTCACGCTGCTGGCTGCGGGAGTCTCGTGCGGGATCTTGCCTTCGGGTCCGACGATCAGGGAGGTCCGGAGATTGGGCGGGTAGCGTAGCCTGGGATGGGTCGAGACCGAACTGGGCGAGGTCGTAGTGCGCGCCTCCGGTGACGGCGCGATCGCCTTGAAAGCCTTTCTTCAAGTTTTCGGCGGCTTCCTGCGGCGTGTAGAATTCTTTGGCGCCGAGGTTGTCGGGACGCTCCAGTGGAACGTTGCTGCCGAAGTTCCAGGTGCCTTGCAGATCCGGCTGGCCGTCGACGGTGCGTGGGGCTTCCAAGTTTTCGCCGTCGCAGGACCAGTGGCATTTGCCGCCAGGACTGCGCCAGACGCTAGCGGCGCGAGCAACAGAAGAACAAACCAATGATCGCACGGAGACCCCTCCATGACTAAGGTTATCAGCTCAACGATGCTTCAAGCGACCAGGCGAGCAGGCGCCGCGCCGTATGCTAACATCGCTGCAAATGAGAAATGTAATCATGCTTGCGCTGTGTCTGGCGGCGACGGGGATGGCGCAGCAATACACTAAGGACGGCGAACTGCTGCTGCCCAAGGATTATCGCCAGTGGATCTTCCTGTCGTCCGGCATCGGGATGACCTATTCCGGTACCGCTTCGAAGGACCCGGCGTTCGAAAATGTATTCGTCAATCCGGACGCCTACCAGGGGTTTCTGAAGACCGGAACCTGGCCGGACAAAACCGTGATGGTGCTGGAGATCAGGAAATCGGAGAGCCGGGTTTCGATCAACAAGGACGGGCGGGTTCAAACCAGTGTCGCGGCGACGGAGGTTCACGTGAAGGATGCGGCGCGCGGCGGCTGGGCCTTCTACGGATACGATGACAGCCCCGACAAGGGGAAGCTGTTTCCGAAGACCGCCAACTGCTACTCCTGCCATGAGAAGAACGGCGCGACCGATACTACTTTCGTGCAGTTCTATCCCACGCTGATCGAGACTGCTAAGAAAAACGGCAACTACAAAGAAACCGAGTGATCTGGGAAGCCCCGGGCCACAGCAGCGGCCCAGGGCTCCCGGTTTAGCGGGCTGCGACGGTCTGCGAGAGGTGCTCCGCGATCTCGCTCGCGTGATGCAAGACTTTGGGATCTTTGACGCCGAAGGCGAGAGCTTTTTTCATCTCGGCATTGGCGGCGGCGTAGTCTCCCTCGGCTGCTAGCGACCAGGCGTAGGCGTCCAGCGTAAAGGCATCGTGGCGGCGGGCTAGCTCCTGCTTGGCGATTTGCAGAGCCTTGGCCGGCTGGTGGGCGTAATCCACATAGTAGGCGATCAGTTCGTGATTCGCGTTGTCGGTGATGTTGGATTCGAGCAGCGCTTTCGCTTCGAATCCGGCGAAGGCTTTCGCGGCTTCGTCTTTGCGGCCGGCGCGTTCGAGAGCTTCGGCTAGCGCGAACTGATTCTCGGCGTGCGGCGCGGCGTCGTAGCGTTTCTGCAAGCAGCGCGACTGCGTCGTCGTTGCGATTCTGGGCGAGGCGCACTTGCGCCAGCGTTCCCAGCGCGTAGTGGTAATCCGGGAACAGGCCCAGCGCGCCGTTGGCGTACAGTTCGGCTTCTTGCAGATTGCCGGACAGAAGTTGCAGGTGCGCGATCTGCGTCAAGCAGCCACGCGCGGTCTTCGGCTTCCTGGAACGGAGTGGCGTCGTAGGCCATGTGCATCAAGTCCATGGCGCCGGAGAGATCGCCGTGCAATTCGCGTAAATATGCCGCGCGGGTGAGTCCGGCGACATTGCCGGGACGGATGTTGAGCATCCACTGCGCGGCTTTGACGGCGTCGTCGTAGTTGCCCAGCTCCGCATTGGCGTCGGCCAGGTAACCGTAGACCGTGATGTCGTCGGGAGCGCGTTTGTTGAGCGCGGTGGCGGCTACCAGGGCTTTCGCGAATTCGTGGCGGCCGAGCAGCAGCCAGGCTCTGCACTTTCAAGGCTTCGAAATTATCCGGCTCGATCTTGAAGGCGCGGTCCAGAGTCTCTTCGGCTTTCGTGTAATAGGCGACATCCGAAGTTTCGCGGGCGCGGCGCGCGTAGGCCATGGCGAGGCCGCTGTAGTAGGAAACGTGATTCGGTTGCTTGGCGATCTGCTCCTGGGCTTTCTGGATACTGATTTCGGCTGGCGTCGGCGCGGCGGTCTGCGCTGGTTGGGCGCAGACCACTACGGAGGCCAGAACACTGAGTGCGCAAAAGGGCGGCTCGATGGTTCATGGGTTTCCTCATTTCGTCTCACTAGTTCGTCGGGCAGATGCTGCCGGGTTGGCCGGAGCAGCCCGGGAGTCCAGGACCAGCGTTGTGGAACGCTATTGCGTCCGCTATAAGCCGGAGCGACGATACGGGAACGTGGCCGGGAGCGGCGTGGCCGCCGTGTTCACGCCATCGCCAATCGGAGTGTTGTACTTCGGACCGGCGAGGGCGCCGGCTACCGCGCGCGCGGCGATGTCGACCACGTCGTCGAGCGGACGGCGGCCGTTGGGGAAGCCCGCGGTGTCGCCGGCCAGGAATCCCAGGCGCTTGGCCATGGCGAAAGGCGTGGGCGGAATTCCGGTGTTGAGCCGCAGCAAATCGGCGACCGGGCCGGCGTCCTTCGCGGACCGCATCCGGGGCAGATGGGAGCGTTGTACTGCACCAGCGGCAACAGATCCGTGCGCGGCGCCGGCGGCACCGGAATTCCGATGCGACGCGAAAATCTGCGCCAGCAGCGGATTCAGGAAGAAGCTGGCGAACTGGCTGTCGTTCTCGGGATCGTCCATGCTGAAACGGTCCTTGGAACCGGTGCCGATGATCAGTTCGTTGATCAGCGGATTGCCCTTCGCGCTGCACTTGCGCCCAGCGGCCGGCCTGATCGGCATTGTGGTTATCGCGAAGCACCGTGACCTTCTGGCGAGAGGTGGTGCCGTAGGTTCCGATGACCGCGTTCTTGTCGCTGGCCGCGTGCATATGGCCGTCGACGGTCAGCATCGAAATGGGAACTTCGAGAACGATGCTGTTCACGTTGTAGCCGGCCAGCGTGTTGGGAGCGTAGTTATTGTGATCGTCGGCATCGACGCTCGGGGTGAGCACGCCGCCGCCACGGCCATGCGGAAGTTCAGCGAATCGAAGGCCGCGCCCAGATCGATGAAGAAGGGGTCGGCGACGGTGCCGGCGAATACGCTGATGGAGTTGGGCAGGTTATAAATCCCCTGCGCGCACAGGGCATTGTAGTTGGGCATGGTGCGCGGGCCGACATTGCTGGGGACGGCGAACAGCGTCTGGCCGGCTCCGATCTGCTGGGTGCCGTGCTTGGTCACCATGGTGACGGTGTAGGTCTGGCGAAGGCTGAGGCCGGTCGGATCCCGGGCCATCCAGCGCGGTGATCGGGCCGGAATGCCCGGCCAGGATTGCCCCGACGAAGCCGGTGAAGACTCCGGGCAAGCGGATTTCGGTCTTGAAGCGGAACTGGAAGGTGACGTCTTCCTTGCCGTCGTGATCGTTGTCGATCTTCATTTCGTACAGAATGTTGGGGTCGAACGGGAAAGTAGTTGGGGCCGTTGGCAGGCTCCAGAAACGGGTCGACGTTCAAGATCATGACCACGCGATCGGGGTGCTCGGGACTGACGAAGGCGTACCAGTCGGTGATGTCGGCCTTCTGGTCCAGAGCGGTGATGGGCGCTTCGCGGTGGCTGGAAGCGAAAAGCTGCGCGGAGGGCGCGATCAGCATCGATAGCACCGCCAGGGACGGCAGCGAGCACAGGGGTTTTATTTTCATAGACAGATCCTTTCAGGCCTCAGTGAAACTTCCGATTCACATGGGTCTACGGGGCCGGAAGGATTTTGGATTTGATTGGGGTAAAAAAGAGGCTATTGCGCCGGCGCGAGTGAATAGCTGGTGCTGCGTCCGCCTTCGGGATTCTGGACGAGAACACGACGGTCGATGAGTTCGAGAATGTCCCGATGGGCGGTATCCTGCGAGCACTTCGCGAGCGTGGCGTATTTCGAGGTCGTGAGCTTGCCGTCGAAGCCGTCGAGCAGGCGGTTGATCACCAGCCGCTGACGGTCGTTGAGCTTCACGTCCTTGATGCGATCCCAGAAACGCGCTTTGTCGAGCACGGTGCTTAACGTTTCCTGGGCGCCGTCGATGGCGCGGCCGAGGCAGCCGAGGAACCATTCCATCCACGGCGTGACGTCCATGGTGCCTTTCTGCGTGCGTTCCAGAATGTCGTAATAGGCGTTGCGCTCCTGCCGGATCTGCGCCGACATGCTGTAGAAGCGCTGCGGGCTATGCTCCGAGCGCGCGAGAGCCATGTCGGCGATCGCGCGCGCAATGCGGCCGTTGCCGTCGTCGAACGGGTGAATGGTGACGAACCAGAGATGCGCGAGTCCGGCCTTGAGGACCGGATCGATCGTCTTGTCGCCTTCGAACCAGTCGAGGAATGATCTCATCTCGCCGTCGAGACGGTCCGCCTTCGGCGCTTCGAAGTGAACGTGTTCTTTTCCCAGGGGACCGGAGACGACCTGCATCGGCCCGTCGCTGTCATCGCGCCAGGCGCCCGCCGTGATCTTGGTCATGCCGCTGCGGCCCGGTGGGAAACAGCGACGGCGTGCCAGGCGAACAGCCGTTCGGCGGTGAGCGGCTGGTCGTAGTGGCGCGTGGCGTCGAGCATCATTTCGACGACGCCTTCGACGTTGCGGTCCGCGGGCTTCAGCGCGCCGATATCCATGCCGAGGCGGCGGGCGATGGACGAGCGGACCTGTTCGGCGTCGAGCTTCTCGCCTTCGATTTCGCTGCTCTTGAGAACGTCGGCGGTCAGGGTTTGCAGGACGGCTTCCTGCTGGAGATTGAAGCCCAGGGCTTCCATGTGGCCGATGCAGCCGGCCCTGCCGGTGACGGACGGAGGCGAGAGGTTCGGCGATGCTTTCCGCGCTCCAGTGGAACCGGGGCCAGTCCTTGAGCTCATGGATATACATTCTCCGCACTCCTGCGGAGATTATAGCCTGTAATCTCCGCGGGTCAAATTCTCCGACAGGGGATTAAGGGCTCTATCCGGCATCAGATCGAGTGCGTCGGCTAATCGATACCACGCATGTTCCCTCCGCGGGAATAGGTCGAGCGACGTCGCATTGCTCGCGATTACTTGACGGCGAATACCCAGATGGCGCCGCCTTCGGGGACCTCAGGGTACTTGCCGGGGAAGAGGCCGTTCAGCAGGAGTTCCATGCCGCGGGCGTCGACGCCCCAACCGGATTGCACGGCGACATACTGCTTGCCGTCCACCATAAACGTCGACGGCTGGCCGGTGATGCCGGAATTGGTGGGGAACTCCCACAGCAGCGCGCCGCTGGTCGCGTCGAACGCGTGGAACTTGCGGTCGTTGGTGCCGCCGGTGAATACCAAGCCGCCGCCGGTCGCGAGCATCGGTCCCCAGTTCTGCGAGTCCGTGTAAGTGTGCGTCCACACGCGCTTGCCGGTATCGACGTTCCAGGCCTGCACTTCGCCGATGTGGTCGGCGCCGGGCGCGGCCGATAGCGTGCTTCGGGCTCCCATGTAGCGGCCGCCGGGGGTGTACTCCACATTCGGTCCGGTCAGGGTGGTGCAGAGATTCTCATTCGCGGGAATGTAGATCATGCGGGTCTTGCGGACTGTAGGCGATCGGCGGCCAGTTCTTGCCGCCCCACAGCGACGGGCAAAAAGTCGCGGTCTTCGCCGGTGCCCGGTTTGCGATCGGGATCGACGTCGGGGCGGCCGGTCTTGGGGTCCAGGCTCTTATAGACGTTCTGCTTGACGTACGGTCTGCCGTCGACGAAGTTGATCGCGCCGTCGGTGCGCTCGAGGAACCACAGATAGCCGTCGCGGGCGACGTCGACCAGTCCTTTGACGGTTTTTCCGTTGCGCTGATAGTCGATGAGAAGCGGCGGCGACACCTCATCCCAATCCCACGACTCGTTGGGATCGTACTGATGGTGGCCTTTGATTTTTCCGGTGGCGACGTCGAGCGCGATGGTGGACGAAGTATACAGGTTGTCGCCGGGGCGCTGATCGCCCATCCACGGGCCGCCGTTGCCGACGCCCCAGAACGCGAGCTTGGTCACGGGATCGTAATTGCCAGTGACCCAGACCGAACCGCCGCCGTTCTTCCACTGCTCGCCCTTCGGCCAGGTCTCGCTGCCCGGCTCGCCCGGAGCGGGCACGGTGTAGGTTCTCCAAATCTCCTCGCCGGTTTCGGCTTGAAACGCCGCGACGAAACCGCGGATTCCCATCTCGCCGCCGGATGCGCCCACCATAATTTTGCCGTCGGCCGCGAGCGGCGCGAGCGACATATAGTAGCCGGACTTGTTGTCGGCCACTTGTTTGGACCAGACTTCCTTGCCGGTCTTCACATCGATGGCCACCAGAGTTGCGTCTCCCGCTGCCAGGAAAACTTTGTCGCCGTACAAGGCGACGCCGCGGCTGGTGGGATGAGGAATGATGGCGCCCTCGGGGAGCTGCCGCTTGATAGCGCCAGAGAAAGTTGCCGGTAGCGGCGTCGAGCGCGATCACCTGGCTGCCCGGCGTGGCGACGAACATCACGCCGTTGGCTACCACGGGCGCGGCCTCATGACCGCTGGTCATGCCGGTGGAGAACACCCAGGCGGGCTGCAGGCGCTGCACGTTCTGCGGCGTGATCTGGGCGAGCGGGCTGTAGCCCCAGCCGTCATAGGTGCGGCGGACCATGGCCCAGTCGCTGTCCTCCGGCTTGGTCAGGCGATCCGCCGTGATCGGCTTGTAATTTTGCAGAACCTGCGGCACCGGAGGAGGAGGCGGCGCTGCGGGCTCGGGCGGCGCTTGCGCCGCGGCGATCAGCCCGAATACTGCGGAAAGAAACCCAAAACGAAGAACACTCGGCACTGCCATTCACGCCTCCTGGTGCAAAAACGAGCTTGCGGTGAGCAGTCATCAGACTGTTCGATCCCCGTCTATGAAATATACTCCATGCGAGGGTCGGCGCGGAGAGCGGAGGCATCCGGTGATCAGCCGCGCGTTTCGGCGCCCATCTTCACACCGATGCCTTCGACGAGTATGTTAGCATGCTCATATGAGTCATCGACTGCAAGTTCTCATTCCGCCGGATTGGATACTCAAATCGACAAGGCCGCGCAGCGCAGCCGCGTATCCAAAGGTGAGTCGCCGCGCCTTAAAGAGTTCGCGCGCGGCACGTGAGAAAGTCCTTCTCGGCGGAGTGCAGGCAGCGCTGGCGTTGAGCCCAATCGACTCAGAATCTTCGCTGGATCGAGCGGCGCCGTGACGGTTTCATCACGCGTTGCCGGTACGTCCGGGAGTGAGCTTCCGCGTATAGAGAAACCAATCGCCGAAGCTGCTGGTGAAGGTTTGCAGGCGACGGCGGAAACGCGCTTCTCGGAGGCTGCAGCGAAATTCCCTACATCGGCCGGCCGAAGTGTGGCGCGCGAGCGCTATGCCGTTTGCGATCGACCCGTGGCTGGCGTGGCCAGGAACGTCCAGCGCGCGGCGCATTTCCGTTACTTCCTGGATCGAGTTCTCGTAACGCGACGTGACATCGCGCTTGCCGATACCACTGCGGATCGGACCAGGGCGTCGCGACCTAGACAGCGAGCGCGAGACCGATGCGCCGCGAGCTCGACCGACTCTTCAAGAATTGCTTGCGATTCGACAGCGGCGATTCGGAATCTAATACCAGTGGACGAACAGCGCGCCGCCGTTTTGCCGCGACCGGGCGGAGCCACCGATACGCGTCAGTGAGTCGCGCCCTCAAGACTCGCGAAAGAGCTGTCGTCGATGCGCACCTGCCCCGCGCATTTCTGATGCCCGCAATGCGGAAGTCCAGCGGCTTGGACGCGATCGTAATCGAAGCGCGGAGTCTGCGCATCCGCCTACGAAACTGTGCAATCGCGAGGAACGCGGTCTTCACGATGGGTACGATAGCATCCGAACGTGCCTGCAGAGCATGGGATGATAAAAAGGTTTGCGTAAGTCTCCTCTTCTTCCCATCTTTTTGATCGTCGCCGTGGACGTCCTCGGGCTGACGATCATGATTCCGCTGCTGCCGTTCTATGCCGAAAAACTCGGCGCGAGCCCGTCGCAGGTGGGCTGGCTGGTGGGCGTCTACGCGCTGTGCCAGTTGTTTTCCGGGCCGCTGCTGGGCCGCATGTCGGATCACGTGGGCCGCAAGCCGCTGCTGATCGTCAGCCAGATCGGCACGCTGATCGGCTTCCTGATCACGGCGTTCGCGGGAACGCTGTGGGTGGTGTTCCTCGGCCGCATCATCGACGGCGCGACTGCCGGCAACTTGTCGCTGGCGCAGGCCTACATCTCCGATGTCACCAAGCCCGAAGAGCGCGCGAAATCCTTCGGCGTGATCGGCATCGCCTTTGGACTCGGCTTCCTGATCGGCCCCGCGATTTCCGGATTCCTATCGCAGTTCGACTACCGCATGCCGATCTTCGCCGCGGCGCTGATGTCGTTCACCAGCATCATGGCCACCACCTTTCTTTTGCCTTCGGTGGCGAACGTCCATCCGGTGCAAGGCGGGCCCAGCGGCCCCGGCGGACGCCGTCTGTCGCTGGTGCAGTGGGGCGAGTACGGACGCTATTTCCGGCAACCCGGGCTTGGGCACACTGCTGGTGCAGTTCCTGGTCTTCACGTTTTCTTTCGCGATGTTCGTGTCGGCGCTGGCGTTGTTCGTCGAGCGCCGAATCACCTGGCACGGCAAACCGTTTGGTCCGGAACAGACCGGCTACGTGTGGGCCTACGCGGGATTCCTGGGGATCTGCCTGCAAGGGCCCGGCGCTGGGACGCCTGGTCAAACGCTTCGGCGAGCGCGCGTTGAACCGCACCGGCTTCGCGGCTTATGTGGTGGGATATTCGCATGCTGGCCTTCGCGCATTCCATCCCGTGGCTGCTGCTGAGCACCACCGTGCTGGCGCTCGGAGGACTGGTGCGTCCGACGCTCACCAGCATGATCACGCAAAAAACGTCGCGCGAAGAGCAGGGCACGGTGCTGGGCCTGACGCAATCGCTGACCTCGGTATCGCAGATCGTCGGCCCGCCGCTTGGCGGGATTGCTGATTCAGCACGATCTGCTCACGGCCTGGGGACTGGCGGTCGCGGTCGTGGCTCTGCTGGGCTTGGTGATCGCATCGCGTCCGGTGTCTGGTGGAGGCGCATGCCTGATGCCCCGCTGTGCGACGCGCTGCTCGAAAAGATCCGCGAACAAATCGAGCGCACCAGTCATCTGATTGGTTTGGTTCCGGAAGCGCGGCGGGATTGGACGCCGTCGCCCGGCGCTTGGACCACGCGCGAGCTCATCGGCCATCTGCTCGATTGCATCTCCGGATTCTGCGCGGTTCTCGCCGCCGCGGAGCCGCGAGCGGCTGGCGCACTTTGCCAAGCTGCGCGAAATGCCCGGGACGATCGAAATCTATCGCGCCCACATTGAGGAAGGCTTTGCGCTGCTGACCGACGCCGATCTAGCGCGTCGCGTCCCCACAGTCTTTGTGGCGCAAGGCGAGACGATGCTGACGCTGTTCCTCGGCAACCTGGAACACCTGATCAACCACAAGCACCAGTTGTTCACCTACCTGAAGCAAATGGGCGTGCCGGTGGCGACGCCGGATCTGTATCGGTTCCGCGCGCTAGACGGGAAGCACGTCGGCGAACACGAATCCATCGCGCTCGACGATTTCGCCCGTGCGCACTGCGATGGGCGCGGAGAACACCGGCGCATCGTAAACGAAGGTGTGGAATTCGCCGTTCTCGCCGCACGGATCGACGCTCATGGGCAGGGAATCGAGCAACGCCTGATCGTAATCGCGGCCGGCGAAGGAACGGTCCACTTGCGCCGGATCGACGCAAGTGATCTTCGCTTTCACGCCCGCGGCAATCATGTCGCGCGCCAGCTTCGCCGTCGGAATTTGCCACACCGGAAACAGCGGCTCGAGGCCGGTGCCCTGCAACTGGCGCTCGCGGTAGTCGCGAATGTCCTCGAGAAACAGATCGCCGAACGCCACTGCGGTGATGCCTTCGGCGACGGCGCGCTCGCACACGCCGCGCATGCGCTCTTCATATTCGGCGTTGGAGCAAGGCCAGGGCAGATCCACGGCCCACAGCGGAATTCCGGTTCGCTCGGCTTGCAGCTCGACCAACGCCCGCCGCACGGCGTGCATGGCGACGCGGTCCGCCGCGGAGTTGAAGCGTGGTCAGCAGCGCGACGACTTCGAGATCCGGTTGTTGCCGCAGCAGATGCAGCGCCCAGACGCTATCCTTGCCGCTGCTCCAGGATAAAAGAACTCGCTTCGGAAAATAGGGACGGAGCCTCATTTCGCCACCGGCTTTTCAGCGCCAGCGCTCCATGCCCGATCGCGAAATGAGGCTCCGTCCCTATTTTCCCCGTGCAGAATCTCCGCCAGAATCTCCGCCGATTGCGCAATCGTCATCCCCGAGCGATTAAAGAACAAATTGCCGTCGGCAAACGCGACGTTGCCATTGCGGACGGCCCGCAGATCGCCCCACCACGGATGCCGTTCGAGCACCGCCTGCTCGCGCTCGGCCCGCTCCAGGTTGAAGCCGCAGGGCGCGACGATCAGATATTCAGGATCAGCGTCGCGAAGCTGTTCGGCGGGTATCGCGGTAGAGAACTCGCCGGGATGTCCCAGCAGCGGTTCGCCGTTTGCGATCTCGACCAGCTCAGGACCCCAGTTGCCCATGGCGAAGAACGGATCGGTCCACTCCAGCAACACCACGGTGGGCCGGCGGTAGACGCGCAGTCCGCTGCCGCACGGCCTCTAAACGCTGCCGCTCGCGATCGACCACGGCCTGTCCCTCGCTCAGGAAGGCCGAGCGCGTCGGCGACCTGCGCGATGCTGCGGAAGATTTCCTCGATCGTCGCGGCCGATAGCGACAGTTGGCGCGCGGCGATCGCGCAGGCGCCACGTTCCAAGTCCGCCGGTGTCACCGCGCACACGTCGCAATGCGACTGCGTAATCACCAGATCCGGCTGCAAGCTCGCGGATCAACTCCATGTCGATGTGATACAGCGGTTCGCCCGCGTGCAGACGGCGCCGGACTTCGGCGTCGATTTCCCCGCTCGAAACAGAAACATCGAAAGCCGGCTGGCTGCACGAGGGAAGCCTGCCGCACCCAGGAAGGGTTGTCGCACTCATGCGACCGTCCCACCAGCGTCTCGCCCGCGCCCAGAGCGCAGACCATTTCGGTGGCGCCGGCCAGCAGCGAAACGACGCGCACGCTAGGCGGCCTGGTGCGCCGGATGGAACGAGCGCTTCAGCAGCGCGTAGCCGCCGAAGATCGCCAGGGTGTAAAATGCGTCGCCCGCGAATTGATTCTGGTAGAACGGAATCGCGGCCGTGAAGCACGCGGCGAGGCCGGTCAGCGTATGCGGGATACATGCGGCTGGTGGCCCACACCATGAAATTGGTGATCAGGAAAAACGACAGGCTGGAGCCTAGCGCCGCCGCGGCAATCGCGCCTGCGCCGCCGCGGTTCCGCGTGATCCTGCCGAACAGGACCGCGACCAGCGCCGCCGCGTAGACGCACCAGAAGCCGCTATGGAAACCGAGCACCAAATCGCTCAGCGCCAGCGCGGAGAGAGTGACCAGAATCCCGGTCGAGGCCTTGGCGGCCTGGTAGCCGGAGAACAATCCGATGGCCATCAGGGGCGTGAAATTCCACGGATGCGGCAGCAAGCCGGGCAGCGCGCACAGAACCACCATTGCTATCCACAATCGCTTCCCGATTTCCATGGGTGTTCTCCTACTGGCTATTGTAGTGCACTGCGGGGCGGGAAGCGGGCGGTGGTGCGCTGAATCCCACCTTGGAGATCCCCGATTATATCTGGAGCGTTAGGAGTTGCTAGGGTCTTAATTCGCTTAAATCGCTTTTTCTTCTATAATGTCGGCAGCAATTCCTGTGACCATATCGCAATGGACCAGCGCACTCCAAAGCTCGTGTTAATCGTCGGCTCACCAGTTTTGCCGTCTTTTCTATTGTAGCATGTTCGCTGATGGTGCGCACCGATGCGTTGAACGGGCGGACACTTCGGAGCGGGCACTACTCTATTTAGCCTTGAATCATGGCGAAGGCTGTCACCCGAAGGTGCACGCGCTGATGCAACCTATCTCTTGACAGCGAGTGTCACGCTCTTAGTGCGCTTTGCTGCGCATCCGCTTCTTGCATATGATACTGTGGATTGCTTCTGAGCCTGTGAAAAGTCCAGCGCCGGTAGATGCCGTCGCGAAGTCGCGAGCTACTTGGCGGCTGACTGATCACTGGGTATCCCGCGAGCGCACCCACCAAGTGCGCCGCCGGCGTTCGCCGGAAGCCGGCGTATCCGCAGGTTCTTAAAATGACCGTCGCGCAGGATCTTGCCATTGCCAACGCGGCTCAGGACGACGCGTCGCCGGCCCCGCATAGGTTGAGGATGCTCGTTCGCCGCCGACCAGCGCGCGCGCCAGGCGCAACATGATTTCCTCGAGCACGGCTTGGACGCAGCGGCCAGATCCATCGTCCCTGCGTCAGCAGTTCGGAGGCGCTTGCGCGGCGGCAGGCCTAACAGCTTGTGAAACCGCTGGCCGGCCACGGCGCGACCGGTGCAGTAGTCGAAGTAATCCAGATTGAGGCGCAAGGAGCCGTCGGGCTTCACGTCGACCAGCGCGCCGGATGCTCCCAGCCCGGAAGCAGAAATAGCGCCTGCCACAGGTACAAACTGCTGGAGATTCGATCGATCCATGTGACCGGCGCCCTTTCCAGCGCGCGCCTGAGCGCCCGCTCCGGATGGATCGTTGTGCCCGCCAGCAAAATCGGAATCAGCTCCGCCGCGATCGCGCTGTTGAGTTCTGAATAATAAACGATGCAAAGCCCTAAAGCCCCGCCATCGCGCACCAGCCCCCGAATCGCATCTGCTTCGCCAAGCGCGCGCGAGCGTCCGCATCGTCCAAAATGAATGCCACCACGCATCCCCACACAGCGCGTCCAGCCGGACATCGGTGCGGAAATGTCCGGGAACCAACGGCAATAACGACAAATTGCGATTGGATCATTCTCCACAGCGCCACTGTCAGCGCCAGGCAAGCCGCCAGATTCTTCGAACGCCGCGCGCCCACCCAAGCCAGCAGGCCGGGCCACAATACATAAAAATGTTCCTCCACCGCGAGCGACCACAGATGCTGCGTCCCTTCACGCGCCAGTAAGTCCGGCACGTAGTTGCGGAAGAACAGAAGTCAGGAAGCAGCCTCCCAACCCGAGCGCCACATGCCCGCCACCGTAATCACCGCCAGGAACATCCAGTACGGCGGCAGAATGCGGAAGGCCCTGCGGATGTAGAACCCCCGCAAATCAAGAGCGCCAGTCGTCCATACTCGTCCAGCAGCAGCTTGGTGATCAGCAGTCCGCTGAGCCCAAAGAAAACATCTACTCCGAAAGCGCCGAAGCGCGTCACGCTCAGGTTGTAAGCAGGATTCCTGCTGATAGAACCAGCGCGCCAGATGATGAATCACTACTGCTGTGATGGCAACCGCCCGCCATCCGTCCAGGGTAGGAATACGCTTCATCTACGGAGGTGCTGCGTCACCGCCGGCCGCCAGCACCAGTTCGTGCCGCGCGGGTCGGGCGGAAAGGTCAGGTTAAACGCGCCCTCGCGAGGACTCCAGCCGAGGTCTGGGTCGCAATTATATTCGGCGTGCGCGCCGCCAAAGGCTGGATCCAAGCCCCACCAGCTGGGGATATCCCTCGAGCCAGAGCATGCCCTCGGCGCCTGCCAGAGATACCACCAGCGGTGATAATGCGCGCCGCGATGATGACCGACCGTCGGGGAGGGTTGCTGGACTTCGCCATTCGTGCTCCAGTGTATCGGCCGTACCGAGCTAAATAGTTTAGAATGCAGCGTTGCCAAAGCGGCATATTGAGTCCTATGCCGTCGCATGACCGGGACCCGCTGGCATAAAACGACACTTAGTACCTATCCTCCGCAACCGCCGCTCGTCGATTCTATGTTTCTAAGGGAAACTACGTGAATCCAGTCAGGGTATTTGCTTGTGAAGCGCAGCCGATCGTGCTCGAAGGCTTGGCGAGAGTCCTCGAGCAGGATGGCGAGTTCGAATATCTGGGCTCGACGGCCGAGTCTTTCCGACGCCTTGGATGCGGTGCGCGAGCAGCATCCCGACGTCCTGCTGGTGGATCAGAGCGCCGGGCTGAAGCAGATCTTTCAATTTGTTTCCGACGTGAAAAGCACCTGGCCGCGCTGCTAGCCCATCCTGTGGGTGAACGATCTGGCGGAAATCGATTGCTTCCGGGCGCTGCAACTGGGCGCGCGCGGCATTCTGAAGAAGATCGGCGACCATCGCGGCGCATGCGCGAATGCCTGCGCGCCGTCAGCCAAGGCGAGGTGTGGATCGAGAACTCGCTTGTCGGACCGCGCGGTGGGCACGCTCGACCGGCGCTCGGCGCCGCGCCTGACGCCGCGCGAAAAAGACATCGTGCATCACGTCTGCGGCGGGCTTGAAGAACAAGGAAATCGCGGAGGCGCTGGCGATCACCCCGGGCACCGTGAAAGTGCACCTGATGCACATCTTCGAGAAGACCGGCGTCAAGGACCGCTTCGAACTCGCGGTGCAGGGGCGCCGCTTGCTGGGAACCGAGCACGTGCAGGAAGCTGCGCCCGACGAAATCCGCGCCGAAAAACCTTCGCCTGAACGATCGTATTCGCGCTAAAGTGCACTGGCCTTAACTGGCGAATAGGTAGATAGGCCCAGACTCGCACCGATGACCCCGCAATCCACTATCGCAGACGCTGCCTCCGCTGCATCGCCGATCGGACCTGCGTCGACGAATCCCGCGGAAGCGCTCCGCAAACGCATCGACGCGCTGCTGGCGCACTCGCTGGGGACGGCTGCTGGTTCCTTCGCTGTCGGATCTTCTGTTTGTCGCGCTGATCGCGTGGCTGTTCATGAGCAGCGGGCGCGCACGGCTGGCAATCTTTGCTGGCGGACGCCGATGTCGGCTGGCACATCCGCACCGGCGAATACATTCTCGATCACCACCAGGTTCCGCATCACGATCTGTATTCGTTTTCGAAGCCCGGCGCGCCCTGGTACGCCTGGGAGTGGCTGACCGACGTCATCGATGGCCTGCTCTTCCGCTGGGCCGGATTGAAGGGCGTGGTGCTGGCGGCGGGGGTGCTGATCGCGCTCTTCGCCACCACTCTGATGCGGCGCATCGTCGACGCGGGAGCGCACTTGTTTGTGGCGCTGCTGGTGACGCTGCTCTCGGTGGGCTCGGCCTCCATGCATTTCCTGGCCCGGCCGCACGTATTTACGCTGCTGCTGCTCTCGATTTCGATGGGGATCATCGAAGCCGACCGCAGAGGCGCCAATCCCGCGCGCATCTGGTGGCTGGTTCCCATCACGTTGGTGTGGACCAATCTGCACGGCGGATTCCTGGTGTTGATCGGACTGCTGGGTCTGGCGGCCATCGGCGCCGCGGCCGAAGCCTGGCTGCAACAGCCGCGCGGCGGGCGTCCGGACTGGGCTCCCGCGCTGCGCTGGGCCAGGTTGACGGCGGCCTGCGGAGCGGTGTCCTTTATCAATCCCTACGGCTGGGGATTGCACGCGCACGTCATCCAATACCTGCGTTCGGATTGGATTCGCAAAGTGGTGCAGGAATTCCAGTCGCCCAGTTTCCGGGATGAAAACATGCTGCAGTTCGAGGCGCTGCTGTTTATCGGATTGATCACCGCCGGCGCGCGCTTCCGCCGCGGCCAGGTGATCGACGGGCTTGTGGATCTTGTCCCTGGGCTATATGTCGCTTTCGAGCGTGCGCCACGTGCCGATCTTCGTCACCGTGGCCGGCCCCTGATCGCGGTCGAAATGACGTCCTGGTGGAAGACCTGGGTGGGCGATGCGTCCAGCCAAATCGGCGCTGGGCATTCTGAACCAGATGGGCTGCGACATCGTGCCCGGGTTTCCAGCGCTTCAGCGTGTGGATGGTGGTGGCGGTGGCGGCGCTGGCGTTGAGCGGCTCGGCCATTGCCTGGCCGCAGGATTTTCCCGCGCTGAGTGTTTCCCGACCGCCATGGTCCATGCCCACGAGCAGGAGATCCTGCAGGCGCGCGTGCTGACCACCGACCAGTGGGCGGATTACCTGATCTACCTGCATCCGGAGCAGAAGGTGTTCGTCGACGGCCGCAGCGACTTTTACGGCCCCGAGATCGGCGATCAGTTTCTGCAGGTCATGCGCGGGATGCCGGGCTGGGAGAAAGTGATCGAGAAATACCGCTTCAATCTGGTGCTGATCCCGGTGGATACGGCGGCGGCGCAACTGTTGAAGCAGCGTCCGGAGTGGCGCGTGGTGGCCGACGACGGTAAGCATATCCTCTTAGTCCTCCGCAAAACGGATGCGCGGAGCACTTCGCAAATAGGGGTGGCAGGGGCGGAACTAAGGTTCTAAGGAGTATGCGGGTCGCGCGCAACCGGGCTAATGAAAACCACCGACCCGGCCGAAGTAGTTAAGGGGAGCATTAAGAGATGAAGTCGGAGAACCCCGAGTCCGCGCAAGACCGGCGCGGGCCGCGGAAAGAGCAGCGTCGGTATTCCTCATCTCCCGATGGAGTGGATGGATCCGATGAGCTGGCGTCTGCCCTCGGGTAAAGCGCTGGCGGAATTCGCGTCTGCAGACCGGCTTTCTGGCGCCGCTGATGATGCGGGCGCCCAAGGTTAAGAAGAAACCGGAGGCATCGGAGCGTGGCGATGAATCCGGTGCGGTGAATCTCCCGGCTGACCAGGGAACAGGTTGAGGAGGCGCCGGCGCGTACGGCGTCGTTTCGGTAAAGCGGATGAGCATGCAGGTTTGGATCGCGATCGTGGTGGGCCTGGCGGCGGTGATTGATGATCTCGCGCGGCGCCACATTGCCAATTGGATTCCGGCGGCGGCGCTGGCGGGCGGCTTCGGATGGCAGATCGGGCAGAGCGGCTGGCACGGGCGTGCTCACGGCGCTGGCCGGCACGGTGGTGGGATTTGCGGTGTTTTTGATTTTTTATCTGCTGGGCGGAATGGGCGGCGGCGATGTGAAGCTGATGGCGGGCTTCGGCGCGTTGCTGGGCGCGGGACGGCTGCTCGAAGCCGCGCTGTGGACCGCCGGAATCGGCGGAATCATGGCGCTGGCGGTTTTGGGGTGGAAGGCGCTGCGGCGCATCGGATGGACGGCCGGGCGTCCCGGAACCGTCTGAGCGCGGAAGAGCGGGAGCGGGAAGCATCGATTCCCTACGCGCCGGCGATTGCGCTGGGCGTGTGGCTGTCGCTGGTGCCGAAGGGGTAGAGCAGCGAAACGGTCGGCGCGGGAGTTTGGGCTAGTGGCAAGAAGTTTTTGAAGTAAAGGAATCAGTCTTCCGGCGGGAAAACCGGCGGGAGGCGGAGGAGAACAAGAATGGATCGCAGGTTTATAACGGTTCTGGGTGTCAGTCTGGTGTTCGCGCTGGTGGTATCGAGCGTGTTCTATCAGATGACGGCGCGATCGTCGGGCCCTTCGAAGAAGGTCGAATCGACGGATCAAAAAGATGTCGTGGTGACCGCGCGCCCGCTGGGCGTGGGCGTGATGGTGAAGCCGGCCGACATCAAGGTGGTCAAGATCGCCGCCTCGGCTTTTCCCAAGGGCGGATTCTCCAAGGTGGAGGATGTGCTCGACCGGCCGGTGATTTCGAACATCCTGCTCGAAGAGCCGATGCTCGAAGGCCGCCTGGCGGCCAAGGGCAGCGGCCTGGGTCTGGCGCCGACCATTCCGGTGGGAATGCGCGCCGTCACGGTGCGCGTCAACGATGTCGCGAGCGTGTCGGGCTTCGTGCTGCCGGGCATGCGCGTCGACGTGCTGGTGACCGGCCGTCCGCCGACCTCGGAAGGCGACATGACCTCGACCGTGCTGCAGAACATGCTGGTGCTGTCGGCCGGAACCACCATTCAGCCGGACGCGCGCGGCCAGGCGATTCAGGCTCCCACCGTGACCCTGCTGGCGACTCCGGAGCAGTCGGAAACCTTGACGCTCGCGGGCAACGAAGGACGGCTGCAACTGGTGCTGCGTAATTCGAGCGATCAGAGCGTCGAGACAGACCGCGGGCCGTTACATCAGCGAACTCTATGGTGCGCCGCGCAAGGCCGCCGCGCCGACGGCTCCGGTAGCAGCGGGGCACAAGCCGGCTCCGCGTCCGATCGTGATCGCGGCGGCGCCGCCGCCGCCGCCTCCGCCGCCACCGCCACTCGATCAGATCGTGGTGATCCGCGGAACGCAAAAGACAGTCGAAACCATGCCCAACCGGGTAACGAATTAAGGGAGGCAACGAACATGAATCGCAACTCCATATTTCCAATCCAGCGGATCGTTATTCGCCGCATGGCGCATTCGCGCGGCGCGCTGGTGCGTCGCTGGGCTTCCTGCTGGGCGCCGCCACGGCTTTCGGCCAAAGCGCCGAAGATCTTCGCCTGACGGTCGGCAAGAGCGTCGTGATCGACTATCCGTCCGACATCCGCCAGATCTCGACCAGCAGTCCCGACATCGTGGACGCCAGTCCGGTCACCACGCGCGAGATTCTGCTGCACGGCAAAGGTCTGGGCAACGCCACGCTGGTGGTCTGGAGCAAGACCGGCGAACGGACCTTCTACAACGTCACCGTGGATCTGAATCTGGATTCGCTGCGCAAGATCCTGAAAGATTCCTTCCCCAACGAGCAGATCGTTCCGGAGAGCTCGCGCGATTCGCTGACGCTCAACGGCACGGTGTCGAGCAAAGAAGTCGCCGACCGGGCGGTGGCGCTGGCCACCACCTTTCGCCAAGACCGTGGTCAATAATATGCAGCTCGGCGACGCCGCCGGTGGAAAAGCAAGTGCTGCTGCGGGTGAAATTCGCCGAACTGGACCGCACCAAGGCAGAGCAGTATGGCGATCAATTGGTTCTCGCAGGCGGGCCAGACCGGCGTTTTACGCTTCCACGCAGCAGTCCGGCATCAGTTCGACCACCAACGGCGGCCCCGGCGCGCCAGAATACGCTGTACGATCGCGTCGGCGCTGAACATCTTCGCCTTCGATCCCAAGCTGAATCTGGGGGCTTTCCTGCAGGCGCTGCAGACCGAAAATATTCTGCAGATTCTGGCCGAGCCGAATCTGGTGACCACCAACGGCAAGGAAGCCTACTTCCTGGTGGGCGGCGAGTTCCCGGTGCCGGTTCTGCAGGGCGGCGGCAACGCGGGAGCGGTGACCGTCCAGTTCCGCGAATTTGGCATTCGCCTGCGGTTCACTCCGGTGATTACCGGAAACAACACCATCAAGCTGCACCTGGCGCAGGAAGTTTCGACTTTGGATGCGGCCAATGGCGTGACCTTCAACGGCTTCGTGATTCCCGCGATTTCGACGCGCCGCGCCGAAACCGACGTGGAACTGGGCGAGGGACAAAGTTTCGTGGTGGCCGGACTGCTCGACAACCGCGATACGGAAAGCTTTCAGCAAGCTGCCGTTCCTGGGCGATATCCCGGTGCTGGGCACTCTTTTCAAGAGCAAGACCGTGAAGAAATCGCGGACCGATCTGGTGCTGCTGGTGACGCCGGAGGTGACGCAGCCGCTGGGCCCCAACGATCCGCGGCCGGAGATCGCCTTCCCCAAGGATTTCCTGGTGCGCCTGACGCAGGCCGATATGCAGAACGCCAAGGCCAAGGCGGGGAAGAAGAACTAACGCGAGGCGCGCCGCGGCGCCAAGGGAAGTTTGCCGGAGATGAGCACACCTGTCCAAAAAGACTCGCAGATCACCGCCCTGCTGATTGCGCCGAATCGCGACCTGGCGCAGCAATTTGTGGCCACGCTGCCGCAAACCCGCGCGTTCCAGATTCTGGCGGATCTGAAGAGCTATCCGCCGGCGCAAACTCTGGAAGTCCGCGTCCGGCAGTTGAAGCCCAACGTGATCCTGCTGGATCTGGCGATCGGATCTGGCAGTGGCCACTGAGCTCATCCGCTTTATCGCGGGATTGAAACCGCCGGTGCAAGTGGTGGGCTTGCACACGCAAAACGATTCAGACGCAATTCTGCAATCGCTGCGGGCCGGCGCCACCGAGTTTCTGGCCGCGCCGTTCGAACTGGCCTCGCAGCGGGACGCCATCGCGCGGCTGCGCCGCTTGTGCGGATCCGGAAGCCCCGGCAGGATAGCGGAGCCGGACATGTGATCGCATTTTCGAGCGCCAAGCCGGGCTCGGGCGCTTCGACGCTGGCGACCCAAACGGCTTTTGCGCTGCGCCGCCTGACGGGCCAGCGGATTCTGCTCGCGGACTTCGATCTGACCGGCGGAACCATCGGATTCTATCTGAAGCTGAGCCACAACTATTCGGTGGTCGATGCGCTGCAGCACGCCGAGCATCTGGACCCGACGCTGTGGAGCTCGCTCGCGGTGAACCACGGCGGACTGGACATTCTGCCTTCGCCGGCGGCGCCGTATGCCGAGCCGATCGACGGCGGGCGGCTGCGCCTGCTGATCGATTATGCGCGCCAGCTCTACGACTGGGTGATTCTGGATCTGCCCACGGTATTCAGCCAGATCAGTTTGATGGCGCTCGCCGAATGCGAGCAGGCCTATCTGGTGACCACCTCCGAGCTGCCCAGCCTGCACCTGACGCGCAAGGCCATGGCCATGATCGCGCAGATTGGTTTTCCGAAGGAACGTTTTGAAGTGCTGGTGAACCGGGTGGAGCGGCGCGACGACATCGGCGCCGCGAATCTGGAGAAATTGTTCAATTGCCCGGTGCATGCCAGCCTGCCCAACGACTATTTTTCGCTGCACCGCGTGGTGACGCTGGGGCAGCCGCTGGGTCCGGAAGGGGAATTGGGCAAAGCCATCGAAAAACTGGCGGCGGGGTTGTGCGGCGCCGTCGATGAAGGAAAGAAGCCGGCGCTGGCCGGCGCGCGAGCTGAAGCCGGTGCTGTCGCATGCCTGAGGCCACGCTGCCGAGCCATACGAATAAGTACCAGAAATAAGCCCGTGAAATCAGACAGGAAGACTTAAGACAAACATGTTTCCGAACACTCGAAAACGGCAATAAGAATACCCAGCAGGTTTCCTGGGAACAGCGGCTGCTCAAGAATGCCGGCCGCCAGAAGACCAACCTGAAACCGGAATATCAGGAACTGAAGTTCACGCTCCACCGCAAGCTGGTGGACAAGATCAACCTCGAAGCGCTGGCCACCATCGACAACCAGCGGGTGCGCGGCGAAGTGCGCCAGGCGGTGATCCAGCTGATCGACGCCGAGCCCACGCTGCTCAGCTCGCTCGAAAAGCAGCAGATCAGCGACGAGGTGCTGGACGAAGTCTTCGGTCTGGGGCCGCTCGAGCCGCTGCTGACCGATCCCACCATCTCCGACATTCTGGTCAACACCTATAAGCAGGTCTACGTCGAACGGCGCGGTTTGCTGGAGCTGACCAACGTCACCTTCCGCGACGATCAGCACCTGCTGCGCATCATCGACAAGATTGTCAGCCAGGTGGGACGCCGCATCGACGAATCGACGCCCATGGTGGACGCCCGCTTGAGCGACGGCTCGCGCGTCAACGCCATCATCGCGCCGCTGGCGGTCGACGGTCCGCTGCTCTCGATCCGCCGTTTTTCGACCGACAAATTGATGCCGCCGGATCTGGTGCGAGCGCAGCGCCATGACGCAGGGCATGATGGAGCTGCTCGAAGCGGCCGTGAAGGCCCGCCTCAACATCATCATCGCGGGCGGAACCGGCTCCGGTAAGACCACGCTGCTCAATGCGCTCTCGTGCTTCATCAACGGCAAGGAGCGCATCGTCACCATCGAAGACGCGGCCGAATTGCAGTTGAAGCAGCCGCATGTGGCGCGCCTCGAAACCCGTCCCGCCAACCTCGAAGGCAACGGCGCGGTGCGGCAGCGCGAATTGCTGGTCAACAGTCTTGCGTATGCGTCCCGACCGCATCGTGGTCGGCGAAGTCCGCGGCGAGGAAGCGCTGGATATGTTGCAGGCCATGAACACGGGTCACGACGGCTCGCTGAC
This sequence comes from Bryobacterales bacterium, assembly GCA_963731375.1. Lineage (GTDB taxonomy): Bacteria > Acidobacteriota > Terriglobia > Bryobacterales > Bryobacteraceae > Palsa-187. The sequence goes on along the minus strand of CAVSUW010000005.1, from coordinate 1,845,943 downwards.
CACGGTCCACGCCAATTCCCCGCGCGACGCGGTTTCGCGTCTCGAAGTGATGGTGTCGCTGGCCAACTCCAACATGCAGCTGGTTTCGATCCGCCAGCAGATCGCGAGCGCGGTGCATCTTGCTGGTGCAGGCCTCGCGTATGAGCGACGGCTCGCGCCGCGTGATGTCGATCACGGAAGTGACCGGCATGGAAGGCGAAGTCGTCACGCTGCAGGATCTGTTCGTGTTTGAAAAGCGCGGCATGGATCCCGACGGCAAGGTGGTGGGACGCTTCGCCGCCACCGGCATCCGCCCCAAGTTCTACGAAAAGCTGCTGAGCGCCGGCATCCGCCTGCGGCAGGATCTGTTCGAAGAAGTGATGGAGATCTGATCATGGGTTCTTTTCTATTGATCATTCTGGGAATCTGGGCCGTGGCCATGGTGGCCTGGTTCATGGTCTCGAAGTATTTCAAGTCCTCCGACATCGACCGCGTCAAGGCCCGGCTGCTCGGAACCGCCAAGGGCAAGGCGGCCAAGGGCAAGAAAGGCGCGCCCGCCGAGAAGCAGGTCATCATCAACCGCACCGATACCAAGAATCAGTTCGCGCAGACGGTGGTCGAAAAGTATCAACTGGGTCCCAAACTCGCGACGCTGATGGAGCAGGCGGGATTGAACTGGCCGCCGGCCCGCCTGGTGCACTTGACCATCATGACGCTCGGGTCGGTATTGGCGATCGGGTGGCTGTTCCTGCCGATTCCCAAGCTGGTGACGCTGGTGGTGGCGCTGGTGGCGGCCGTGCTGCCCTGGGTGTATGTGATCCGCAAGCGCAAGGCGCGGCTGCACAAGTTCGAGGAACTGTTCCCGGAAACCCTGGAATTCGTTTCGCGTTCGATGCGCGCCGGACACGCCTTTTCGGTGTCTCTCGAAATGATTCATCGCGAGTTTCCGGAGCCGATTTCGAGCGAATTCCGCCGCACCTTCGAAGAGCACAATCTGGGATTGCCCATCGAAGTGGCGCTGCAGAAACTGGCCAAGCGGGTGCCCTCGCTCGACGTGCACTTCTTTGTCTCCGCGGTGCTGCTGCAGAAGCGCACCGGCGGCAACCTGGCGGAAATTCTGGACAAGCTGGCCTACGTGATTCGCGAGCGCTTCAAGCTGCGCGGACGAATCCGCGCGGTCAGCGCCCACGGAAAAATGACGGCCACCGCCCTGAGTCTGTATTCCGGTCGCGGTGGCGGTCCTGATGTTCTACACCAACCCGGACTACGTCAAGTTCTTTTTCACCGACGACGTGGGCCAAATCATGCTGGGCTCGGCCGTGGTCCTGCAGCTGATCGGCTACGGCATCATGCAGAAGATCGTGAAGATCGAGGTTTAAAGTTATGGCCCTGCTCCTGCCCCTGTTGATATTTTTCGGCATTGCCGTCGCCGGCGCCATGTATGGCATGAAGATCTACGTGCGCCCGAAAGAGGCCATGGATCGCGTGGTCGGCGGCGCGCAGCCGGCCGACGAAATGCCGTCGCATCCCAGCCTGGCATTCCACGACCTGATCAAGCGCCTGGGCAACATCGTTCCGCAATCGCCCAAGGACGTCACCGTCATGCAGCGCCGTCTGATTCGCGCCGGTATCCGCAAGGAGAGCGCGCTCAAGGTTCTGTACGGGGCCAAAGCGGTGTGCGGCATCGCCTTCCCGCTGATCGCGGTGGCGGTGGTGGCGGGATCGGAAACCGATCCCAGCAATAAATTCATCGTGATTCTGCTGGCGACCGCCATGGGATTCTTCGGACCCAACGAATACGTGCGGCGCAAAGCGGCCAAGCGCCAGAAAGAGATTGCGCGCGGCTTGCCCAACGCCCTCGACCTGCTGGTGGTTTGCGTCGAGTGCGGACTTGGGTCTCGATCAGGCGATCCTGCAGGTCTCGAAGGAACTGGAGCATGCCCATCCCGAAATCAGCGAAGAGTTCGGCCTGGTGAATCTGGAGCTGAAGGCCGGCAAACGCCGCGTCGAAGCGTTGCGCAACCTGGCCGAGCGCACCGGCGTCGACGATCTCAAGAAACTGGTGGCGGTGCTGATTCAGGCCGACCGCTTCGGTACCGGCGTCGCGCAGAGCTTGCGCGCGCACTCCGACTTCATGCGCGTCCAGGCGCGCCAGGTGGCCGAAGAGAAAGCCGCCAAGCTGGGCGTGAAACTGATTTTTCCGATCTTCTTCTGCATCCTGCCCTCGCTGTTCGTGGTGACGGTGGGGCCGGTGGCGATGAAGATCATTCGCGAGTTAGTGCCGATGATGCAGAACATTTAGGACTTGTCTAAAGCTTAGTACCTAGAAGAGCCGAATTCACTGTTATCAGGAAAGGAGAAATACGATGGATTCTTCCACTGTTCGAATCGTTTGTGCCGTGCTGGCGATCCTGTTTCTTGGGATCATCGTGCTGCGCCGCAAAAAGAACGCCGAATAACACGAAAGCTCCTTTCCGGGAGACGCGGGGCGGATGCGCATTTCGCGGCTTTTGCGCCCGCGCTCTTCCGGAAAAGTGGTTTTTCGAAAGTTTGTTTTTCGAAGGTTATCGGCGTAAGAACCGGTTGCATATGCAACCGATCCGTTGGTCTAGATTATGGCCGCGCCAGACTGCAGAACTGCCTCCGGGCGAACGTCCTTTGCGGATCGAGAGAGAAGCAAGCATGGAAACCGCCGGGATGGTTGCGCTTGGGGTTGGAGGAGTGAAGTTTATGGGAGTGATGGGAATGGGAGTGACGCATGTTTCGTAAGTTTCTATGGGCCACTCTGGGTCTTGCCGCCGCGTCCATCGGCGCCGCCCAGACCCCGCTCCACCTTCGGGATTCGCGTTCCCATTGGCGGAGAGGCCACCGATCTCGCGATCGACCAAGCCGCGCGGCGTGCTGTATATCGACAACTTCACAGCCAACCGCATCGACCGTATGAATCTGGCGACCTTCCAGTTGGAGGCGCCGTTTCATGGTCGACCCCAACCCGGTTGCCATGTCGCTGTCGCCGGATATGCGCTATCTGCTGGTCGCGCATTACGACAATCCGACGACCGGAACGCCCACCAATAATCATTTGACGCTGATCGATCTGGTGCTGGGCACGCGCAAGACGCTGCCGCTGCCAGAGCCGCCGCTGGCGGTCTCGTTCGGCGCCGACAATCAGGCGTTTGTGGTCACCACCACGGAATTTCTGCTGTACGATCCCGGCTCGAATAGCGCCGGATCGCTCGGAACGATCGCCAGTCTGGGACCCCTGACCACGCCGGTCCCCGACGCTACGTTCCCGCCGGACATCACCTTCGCTTCGGTCTCCCGATCGGGCGACGGCATGACGATTTTCGGCGTGGGCGGCTCCGGCCAGGCCATCACGTTTCAGCTACGACGTGGCGTCCCAAACCGTGTCCCCGGGCGACATTGTGCTGTCGCAGCGGGAGCCTGGGGCCGCGCGTCGTGAGCCTCAATCAGGATGGATCCGTCGTGATGGTCGGCTGGATCATGCTGAATCACGGCGGCATTACCAATTTCGTTCCCCAGAGCACCAATCAATTTAGTATCGGCACCAGTCTGTTTGACGACTCGCGCGGCTTGATCTACGCGCAGATCCCGGCCACCGACGGCGAGCCTCCGGTTCTGCAGATCCTGGCTGAGGATAATCTCACGGTGATCCAAAGGCTGAAGCTGCCGGAAAATACCACGGGCAAGAGCATCTTCAATCCGCAGTCGAGCGTCATGTATTCGATCTCCGACTCGGGCGTGCTGGTGCTGCCGGTGGGTTACCTGGATTCCATGTCGCGGGTCACCAGCTTCGGTGCCCAGCCTCTTCGTCCGCGGAAATTTCTGCGACAGCAGCACCATTTCGCGAACCTTCACCGTCACGGATCCGGGCCTCGTCCACAGCCTGTTCAGCTTTCAACCCGGCTAGCCCCGGAGTCACGGTATCGCCGATGGTCGGGATCACGCCGGCTACGGTTACGGTCACGGTCGATCCCACGGCGTTCTCCAGCCTCCACGGAACGCAGGCGGTGGATCTGGGACTCTCCTCGCCGCGACGCCGCTGAACGTGATCGATCCAGTGCACGTGCTGGTGAATCATGCCGATCCCAACCAGCGCGGAACCATTCTCGAAGTCCCCGGAACTTTGGTCGACATTCTGGCGGATCCGGTTCGCGACCGGTATTACGTGTTGCGCCAGGATAACAACACCCTGCTGGTATTCGACGGCGCCAACAACACGCAGCTCAAGACCCTGCGCACCGAATAACGTCCCCACCACCATGGCGATCAGCTTCGACAATCAGTACATCTATATCGGGCACGACGCTTCCGCAGACCCTGGCGGTTTACAACCTGAATGACTTCAGCCGCCTGCCGGATGTGCCGACCGGCGCCGGCAACGGAAACGTGGTGCGCTCCCTGGCGGTGGCCAGTAACAAGATCATTGCAACCTCGCGGGATTTCAAAGACCAAGGACATATTCTTTTGATCGACCCGGTCACGTTTGACGGCCACCCAGCCCGACGCGGTGGGGCTGTGGGTGAACCAGATCAGCCCTTGGATCGGTGGCCGTCGCCACTCCGGACGGCTCGCAGGTCATGGTGGCGACACCGGATGGGTTTACTTTCCTCTACGACGCCGGCGTGGGCGACTTCACGGTTTCGCGCAAGGACTCCTCGTCGCTTAGCCGGACCCTATGCGACATACTCCGGGCATCTTCTCTGTCGGCAATCACATATGCTCAATGGATCGCTGGTTCCCTTTCTGGGGCTGGACACCTCGAGCGGTCGTGTCCGCGGGCATGGTTTTCTCGGCGGGGGCGGTGCGCACCGGCGCGGTCAACTCGAACAGCCCGGGATTCGCGGAGCGCGTGAATTTCTCCACTGGCGGCGCGATTCTGCCCACTGCTTCTGGTGGAAGCGCCCGCTGCTGCCGGTTATCCGCCTCGAGCCTGAGCAATTTCATCCGCAGCCTGGCGGTGTTGCCGTTCCATAATTCCTTCGTCAGCCTGTCGCAGTCCGGTCTCACTCTGCTCGCGGCGAATTACGATGCTCCGCTGCCGCAGCCGGTGATTATCGAGCGTGACCAGCGCGGCCGACGGCACTTCCGGCGTCGCCTCGGGCGGATTGATTTCGATTTGCGGCAGCAATCTCAGCACGTCCACCGTCGCCTCCGCGGACCACGCCGCTGCCCACCGTGCTGGGCAATAGCTGCGTCCTCGTGAACGGGCCGCCGATTTCGCTGCTGGTGGTTTCTCCGTCGCTCATTAACGCGCAACTGGACGACAGCACCAGCGGCCCGGCCATCATGAGCATCCGGACGCCGCAGAACGTGAGTCCGGATTTCAACTTCAACGTCGCTGCCGCAGCGCTCCGGCCGTGTTTCTGAACGGGCAGGCGGGGGACGCGACCAATTTGCCGGCGATCTACCGCGGCGCGAACGGCCTGCTGGTGACCGCGTCGAATCCGGTGCACCGCAACGATTCGCTGAACATTTACGCGGCCGGACTGGGGCTGACGTCGCCGGTGGTGCCGGCGGAACCGTTTCGCCCTCCAATCCTTTGGCGATGGCCGTGGCGCAACCGACGGTTACGCTGAATGGCGTTGGGCTTCCCGTGACTTTCGCGGGGCTGGCTGGCCGGACAGATTGGCGTGTACGAGATTTCGGTGACCGTTCCGAGCAGTGTGCCGCTGGGATTGAGTGTGCCGCTAACCATCACGCAAGGCGGACAGTCGCAGACGGTGAACGTCCGCGTGGTGAATTAAACACATGGCGTACCTGGAGCAGCGAGATCAAATCGCCCGGGAAGCGCCACATAGGGAACAGGAAAACAGGGGAGATGACTATGAGACTGTACCGCATATTCGGAGTTTGCGCGCTGGGCCTGATGGATTGGCGCCGGGCGCGATGGCGCAGAAGTGGGAGTTCGGCGGCGGCGTGGGCGGCAGCTTTTATCCTTCGCGCGACATCAGCAACGGCTCCACCTCGGCCAGCGCCGGGATCCGCACCAATGTCGCGAGCGGTGTCTGGCTGGGACAAAATTCTTCCGACAAATGGGGCGGCGAAGTCCGCTACGACTATCAATTGGGCGATCTCTCGCTGGAGCGCGGCTCCACCTCGGCCACCTTGAGCGGCCGAATCCTACGGTCTGCATTACGACGTGCTGTGGCACGCCACGCGGCGCGGCTCCAAAGTGCGGCCATTCCTGGCGGCGGGCGCGGGCATCAAAGTTTATCGCGCTACCGGCCAGCCGGGAGTGGTGCAGCCGCTCAGCCAATATGCTCTGCTCACCAAGGGCGATGAACTGAAGGCGCTGCTGAGCCTGGGCGCGGGCGTGAAGTGGCAGATCGCCAGTTCGCTGCAATTGCGCCTGGAAGTGCACGATTACATCACGCCCTTCCCGAAGGAAATCATCGCTCCCAACGTGGGTTCGAACGTGCCCGGCATCTTGCAGAACATCGTGCCGATGATGGCAATCGCGTATACGTTCTAGAGAGCGGGCATTCGCCGTAAGGCGCGAATGAAATTGTATGTACTTTGACGCAACTCCGATGAACATGACCATCCTGCTGGTGGTCGCGCTGGCGATCATCGCCATCGTGCTGCTGAGCCGCGGGCGCTACGACAGCAACCTTCCGCTGCTCTACTACAGCGCCGCCTTGGCCGTGAGTGTGCTTTCGGACCGGGGCTCTCCCCCTCATTCTGCTCTATTCCGGAATTGCCTTCGCCCTGATTCTGCGCTTCGAGTTCATGGGTAAGGGCTTCACCAAGTTCATTGGGATCGTGAACTCGATCGCCATGGGTCTCACCGTAGTTGTGTTCCTCGACGCAGGTGTTCGGCGACGGACGCGCGCTGTTCTAACTCCGCCGACTAGTCCTTAACCACCGGCAGCCCGGCTTCGTTCCACGCGCGCCATCCGCCGTCGAGCGAAATCGCATGGCGATAACCCATCTTGCCGCAGCGCATCGGCCACCAGCGCCGAGCGGTAGCCGCCGCCGCAATACAGCACCATCTTGGTGGAGGTATCCGGCACGCGCGTTTCGATATCCCGTTCGATGGTTCCCTTGCTCATGTGGATGGCGCCCGCGGCATGGCCCGCGGCCCATTCGTGGTCTTCGCGAACGTCGATCAGCAGATGACCTTCGCGCGGCATGGTTCTGATAAGCCGCGATATCGACTTCCTCGATCCGCGATTTGGCGTCGTTCACTAAAGCCAGGAAACCGGGACTGTGCGCTTTGTGTGGAATCGTCATGGAGTCTCCTGCTGAGTTTAAGGGACCCGCCGTATGCGCGCTCCCACGCCCGCCAGCTTCGCTTCGATTCTGTCATAGCCGCGATCGATGTGATAGACCCGGTCGATGACGGTCTCGCCTTGCGCGGCCAAGCCAGCCAGCACCAGCGAAGCGCTGGCGCGCAGATCGCTGGCAATCACTTGCGCGCCGGAGAGCGGCATGGGTCCGGCCACCATGGCCTGGCGGCCCTCCAGCCGGATGTTGGCGCCCATGCGCGCCAGTTCCTGGGCATGCATGAAGCGGTTCTCGAAGATGGTTTCGGTGATGATCGAAATCCCCTCGGCCGCGTCATCAGCGCCATGAATTGGGCCTGCAAATCGGTGGCGAAGCCGGGGTGCTCCTCGGTGGTGACGTCCACGCTGCGTAGTTTCGGTCCCGAGCGCACGCGCAGCGTTCCCGGCGCCGGCTCGCTCACCTCCACTCCCGCGCTGCGCAGCTTGGCGATAAACGCGCGCAGATGATCCGGCTCGCAGCAGGTGACATGCAGATCTCCGCGCGTGATCGCCCCGGCGATCAGAAAGGTTCCGGTCTCGATGCGGTCGGCGATAATCGCGTGCCGCGCGCCGTGCAATTTCGCGACGCCTTTGACGCGGATCACGCTGGTCCCCGCGCCCTCGATGCTCGCGCCCATTTTCGTGAGCAGAGCCGCCAGGTCCACCACCTCCGGCTCGCGCGCCGCATTGTGGATGACGGTCTCGCCGCGCGCCAGCACCGCGGCCATCAGCAGGTCTTCGGTGCCGGTGACGGTGATGCGGTCGAAATGCACTTCGGCGCCTTCCAGACCGTGCGGCGCTTCGGCTTCGATGTAGCCGTGCTCCTGGCGAACGGTGGCGCCCAGCTGTTCCAGTCCCGCGACATGCAGATTTATAGGACGAGCGCCGATGGCGCAACCTCCCGGCACCGAAACCCGGGCGCGTCCGCAGCGGGCTACCAACGGCCCCAGCACCAGGCTCGACGCGCGCATGGTCTTCACCAGATCATACGGCGCCTCGGCGTTCTGGATCGCATCCGCCTCCACCGTTACCCGCTCGCCATCGATGGTGACGCGCGCTCCGGCGTGCTCCAGCAATTTCTCCATGGTGTGGATATCGCGCACCGGCGGAATGCGGTCCAGCATCACCGGGTCCGCGGTCAGCAGGCACGCGGCCAGCGCCGGCAGCGCCGAATTCTTCGCGCCGCTGACGGCGATTTCGCCTTCGAGCGGCACCCCTCCCTGGATCTCAAACTTGTCCAAATGAAGCCAAAGCCTCCCGAATCCGCCCGCCCGCCTGGGCCAGCAATCGCTCCGCCTCGCCGCGCGAAGTCTTGGTCTTCTCCATGATGATCGCAGTGCGCACGCTGTTTCCGCCCGCCGCCAGCAGCTCCGCCGCCCGCTCGGCCGATACGCCGGTGGCCTGGCGGATGATCCGCCGCGCGCGCTCGGTTAATTTCTGGTTGGTGGGCTGGACGTTTACCATCCAGTTCCCGTAGACGTGGCCCAGCCGGATCATCACCGCCGTGCTGATCATATTAAGGACCAGCTTGGTGGCGGTGCCGGCCCGCAGCCGCGTCGAACCGGCCAGCACTTCCGGCCCCGGCTTGGGTTCGATGGGATAATCCACGGCGCGCGACAACTCCGAATCCGGCGTGCAACTGATGCCGCAGGTGATCGCGCCCAGCGCGCGCGCCTGCGCCACCGCGCCCAGAACGTAGGGCGTCCGTCCGCTGGCGGCGATCCCCACCAGAACGTCGCCTGAGCCGAATCCGGAGGCGAGCAGGTCGCGCGCGCCGGCCTCCGGATCGTCCTCGCTGATTTCCGACGAACGGCTCAGCGCCCGCTCGCCGCCCGCCATAATACCGCGCACCAGGTCGGGAGAGACGCTAAAGGTGGGCGGGCACTCGGCCGCGTCCAGCACCCCCAGGCGTCCGCTGCTGCCGGCACCCAGGTAGACCAGGTGGCCGCCCCGTTCGAGAGCCTTGGCGATCGCCTCCACCGCCGCAGCGATGCGAGGTATTTCCTGCGCAACGGCGGCCGGAACCTCGGCGTCGGCAGAGTTTAAGATGCGCTAGAATCTGCGCTATAGGGAGAGAATCCAGGTCTTGCGAACCTGTGGTAGGGCTGCTCCGTCAAGAGGTCGTCAAGCATTGGAAGAGCTAACAGTCTTTGGTTACCATTCTATTACGCAGCGTGTACCTTGAGGCCGGCATCAGGGGCTCGGATAGATCAAAGAAGTGGAGTCCGAATTGCAACTTATCACGCGTAGTCGTTATGGAACGTTATGCAGCGTCAATTTTGCCTCGACATGATGAAGGTGAGTTGGGTGGGTACGCGATGGATTCAAGAAATCCGATTGTGCGATCATTCTTGAAATCGAACCCGCTGGCGGGCTGATCCAGACCACGGTCGCGATTCCCTTTAGCTCAGAGATCCTGCTGGATACCGGGCTGGGGTTGGTCCAGGGACATGTGACCAGCTGCGAAGAAGACGCTTATGGCTATATAGTCAACTTCGCCATTGACGATCAAGCCAGTAACTGGTTTCCGGAATACGTTCCACCTTTTCTGCAATCAGCCAGCGGCCGCTAACGCCCAAGCCGTCGCTGCCAATCACCGGTATGTGCTGAAGGGACTGCCGGATTTCCTCCACCCACAACATATAGCGTGGGTTCGGCTTCCACGAGTGGAACCGAAGAATCTCCATCTCGCATTCATACTGCGGATCGTAATAGGCGGGGATAGGAGTGCCCGCGTGTTCCAGCGATTCTCCGCCCATCCGCCTAAGGATTGACGACGAACAATGACGCCGGGTTGCGGTGCTCATACCCACCGCGCCCCCCATAAGCTGGCCTAAGCTATATGCGGCCAATCCCAGTCTGAGCGCTTCGGAGGTGCCTCTGACATGCTCCGCCAGAGCCCAGCCGCCCACTTCGACGAAGGACAAATTCAAACTCTTGGCCATGGTTACTTCCGAATGTACCGCCTGCTTCAGGGCGGGTCCCCATTGAGGGCATGCAGCAATTGCAGTACTGAAAACTGAAAGACGAAAAAGAGACTTCTTGTGTCGTGAGCCTGATAGCGGATGCAACCGGCAATCGTTCCGTTTTCGTCGTGCACCAACAGGTGCCAACTAAAATCGTCAGCCTCCACGACGTGGCGTCCGTCGATCAAGTCACTTTGCTTGATCGCCCCGTCCTTCAGGTACACTTGCCCACGAAATCGTTGCATCTGTGAGAACAAGATCGCGATGTCCGTCCTGATCTCCACGTACATCGTGAAAGACGTTTGGGATATAGGCGTTTGAGGGCGCGAGAAGCGCTAGCCGTCTGGAGGGGGACGTCAATCGCCGTTGAACGGCGTCTAGTTGTCTTCGAGCCGATAATTGCAAATTATAAACTCCCGATCTTCGAGAACGAGCCTGAAGCGGTAAGAAGGGGCTGAGTCTCGAGATCTTATCGGAATTGTCGGAAGCGAAAGGCTAGCACGTGATCTGCCACATGTCAACGGCGCGGATTGCAGGACTTATAAACCGAAATAACTTCCAGGCGAGGAGGTAATCGGTCGTCTTTACTGAAGATGGGCGGTAACTCTTTCTGGAAGGTTTTTTGGGGCGCAATTTTCGGCAACATTTCCCTCATCGCAAGCCTCTGAAAACCGTTTCTAAACAATGAGCCGCAGTCATTGCCGTGGTGTTTTTTGTCGGGGACTCCGAGGAGGCAGGTGACGGTAAATTGGCCCGTTCCGAAGTTTCAACAGCCGTGTCTCCCAGTCGTATGAGTCCGAGAACTTGCAGGTCATCTGCAACAGTTCCTCGGGCGTGTATGCCCGTAAATGTGATACCCAGCCGTCCCAGGCCACGACGAAGGGAATCACCGGCAACAGGTATGTGAAAATCCACCACGCGGGGCGCCTTGGGCGCATGGTTGGCGTGAGGAGCAAAACACCCAAAAATGTTGCAAAGAAACTGAAGCTCACACCGCCCAATGTACGATTGGGAATCTCGAAAATTCCAATGGGTTGTCGCGCGTCGATAGGCGTCTTTCAGAATCTGCTGGGCTTCCAGGGGCCGAAAATGGTGAAAGGAATTGAACAAGGTGCGAAGACCGGTCAGGTCGCGGGGTACCGCCGTGGCGTCGACAGAAGTCAGCCGCGCATCGATTCCCGGTCTGAGGGGCAAGAATTGACCGTTAGACAGGTCCTATATTCAACACCGGGAGCGATAATACAGACCACGGGTGGAACATTCCTCCGATTGTTTCGCCCGAAAGGAGCGTGGGAGCACAGCTCGCAAATCTGGCGTTCTCCCTCCCTGTGAGTATTGCGCTATTCTTTCCCTGCCTCGGGTTTCTTGAAGGATTGTTCCGCCACGACAGTGCACGTTTTGCAAATCGTATCGGGAGCCTGCTGATGTGCAAGCTCTTCTAAAACCCATCTGTCCGCAGGCCATTTCTGGCACAAGGCGAGATTATCCATCTTTGAGCGCTTCAGGTGAATTTTCATTTGTTCCGGAAAAACAGGAGATTCGTGCGGGTGTCCTAGGGTTACAACCGAGCGGCGTTTACCGCGCCGAATACTGAAGCGGAGCGGGTGACACCACTAGAAACCTTGACTAACGGACAGGTTCTCCACAGGCTGCCGCAGGATGAATTTCGCGCATATTCCACGGAAACGATTAGCTTTGTATCGGCCTCGAGAGCCATCCAGATCCACATGCAAGTCACCCGGCCTATAGCCACTTTTTTCGGTGGAAAACCTCTCTAGGGCTCGCTAGTACATCCGTACTAATGTCTTTCCCTGTGTTCAATTAAGCGCACTGCCTACGCCGAATGGCGTGTTCTGCCGATAGTGAGCTTCAACGCCGCGGCCGATTCTATTACTGGGGGCAGAAGCCGTTGAAATTAAGATGTGATGCGCGGCAATCGGGCAGACAGTACGTCTTGCTGGCTCCCAGTCAAGGCGCCGCATCGCAATTCGATCAAGCATTCAGTCGATCCCTCGCGGCACCACCGGCTTTTGGCCGAAGCGCAGAGGCTCAGAGGTCGAATCTACTTACAGGACGGAGCCATCCAACCCTCTGATCTCTTAGCCGACGACCGGCACATTCAGGCGGCCGACGATCAGGCGTGGCACCTTCTGACAGTGGACGAAAACGAAGCGGTCGTAGCGTGCATCCGCTACTTCGCCCATGAGCCCGGCGTAAGATTTTCGGAACTGTCGGTTGCAGGTTCGGACATAGCCCGATCGGCGGAGCTTGGCACGCGGGTGCGGGAAGCGGTCGAAACTGAACTGGACTGCGCCAGGCGGCGTGGAGTCTGGTTTGTGGAGCTAGGGGGATGGGCAGTCTGCGAGTCCCTGCGGTGCACGACGGAAGCGATTCGCACCCTGTTGACGGTATATGCACTCTCCCAGGTACGGGGAGGCGCGGTCGGGCTAAGCAGCGCAACCACCAGACATCATTCCTCTTCCATCTTGAGACGCATCGGCGGAAGACCACTGAAGGCAAGTGGGGTCGAAGTTTCGTCCTATTACGATGCGCAGTATGCTTGCGAAATGGAACTTCTAAGCTTCGACTCCGAGTCTCCAAACCCGCGCTACGCAAGCTGGATTCAAGTGACTGCCGAGAGGTGCTCCATCAGGTTCCTGTGGTTGTCGGCGCTCCCGTGCAGACTTGCGCTTCCGACTTGCTTCGTCTTCACGTGGCCATTGGTGGTGGTTCGGAGCACGTCATGCGGCAGGCAGAGCTGGCCGAAGCGGGAGCGTTAGACCCCTCATTGAAAGGGGCTACGTTTGCCAACCAAACTCGTGGAGCAGCGGTATCGGAGGATGTTACACTGGGCAAAATTGCAGTCGATAACCCAAGACACCGCCACTCGGCTTGAACAAGCGCTGGAACGATGGACTGCGGTCCTCGGCGCTGATCACACCATTGTGGATCGGACCCGGCTGGCGGCTGCGGAAACTGCTACGTTCTCGACTACGCAGTCGGTACCGGCCATTCTTCGGCCTGCCAATACCAGCCAAATCCAGGAGTGCCTTCGTATCGCGAATCGTTTCCGGATTCCGGTTTATCCCATCAGCAGCGGCAAGAATTGGGGCTATGGATCTTCAGTTCCCGTGACCACTTCGAGCGTGTTGCTCGATCTTGGCCGGCTGAATCAAATTGTCGATTTTAGCGAAGAACTGGCCTATGTGACCGTCGAACCGGGGGTCACTCAGGGGCAACTTCACGAGTTTCTTCAGGCTCGTAAATCGGGTCTTTGGCTCGACGCTACGGGCGCGGGTCCGGACTGCAGCCTCATCGGAAACGTGATGGAACGCGGCTTCGGACACACACCCTACGGAGACCACTTTGCCCAGGTGTGCGGCTTCGAGGTGGTTCTTCCGACGGGCGACATGGCTCAAACAGGATTCGCCCGCTTTCCAAATTCTCAAGCCGCCGCGGTTTACAAGTGGGGCGTGGGACCTACCTTGGATGGTCTTTTTTCTCAGTCGAACCTGGGGATCGTGACGCGCATGACGATTTGGCTCATGCCCGCGCCTGCCTATTTTCAGGCCTTCTTCTTTCAGTGCGGCGAGGATAGTCAGCTTGCTCCTCTGATTGAAGCTTTGCGGCCCTTACGGCTGAGTGGCGCTCTGCGTAGCACCATTCACATCGCCAATGACTATAAGGTTCTCGCGGGACTTCAGCAATATCCCTGGCAAGAGACCGGTGGCAGCGTTCCTCTACAGGCCGATGTAATGCTGGAGCTCCGGCGTCGGCTTAAGTTCGGGGCGTGGAGCGCTTCGGGCGGTCTGTACGGCACTCGCCGGCAGGTTGCCGAGGCGCGCCGTATTATGCGCCAGGCGCTTAAAGGGCAAAGTAGAGCGGCTGCAATTTCTCGACGACCGCATGCTGGGGCTCGCGTCGCGGTTTGCCAAACCCTATCAACTTCTGACCGGGTGGGATCTGCGCCGCACCCTGGAACTGGTACGGCCGGTTTACGGCCTGCTGAAAGGGATTCCAACCGGACACCCCATGGCGAGTTGCTACTGGCGCAAGAAAACTCCGCCTCCTTCCCAAATGAACCCGGACCGCGATCGCTGCGGATTGCTGTGGTGCGCGCCAGTGGCGCCGATGGAAGGAGAACACGTAGCCAGGATGGTTCACCTCGCAAGGGAGCTGTTGTTAGGGTATGGGTTTGAACCGGGCATCTCGCTGACTCTGATCACGGAGCGTTCGGTCTGCTGCGTCGTTTCGATTTCTTACGACCGGGATGAAGCCGGGCAAGATGAACAAGCCATGGCCTGCTACAAGCACCTGCTTGGAGTTTTGACCGAGCACGGGTATTACTCCTACCGCCTGGGAATTCAGGCGATGAGCGAATTGAGCGGCGATGACGGATACGGCGGTTTACTGCGAACGATTAAGAACGCGGTCGATCCAAATGGCGTACTCGCGCCGGGGCGCTATCAGGACGACGTAAAGGAACCAAGGGAAATGCAGGCGGCTGTCAATCACCACCAGGACGCGCTCCGTTTGGTAAGGGATCTTCACCAACCCCGCCCGGCGATCTACTGGAGCGATCTGGCCGTCACCGCAGTCGTGGGATGGAGCGCCTTTGGAGTGGCGTTGATGGCCCGGCCTTTCTCCATCCGTATGGACGTGGCGATCGTAGTCGCAGCGCTCGCGCTTTACCGGGGCCTGTGTTTTGTTCACGAGATTAGCCATTTGCGGCGGCTCTGTCTTCCGGGTTTTGAGACGGTTTGGAATTTCGCTTTCGGAATCCCGCTGCTGCTGCCGTCATTCGTTTACGTGGGCGTTCACCCGAATCATCATAATTTGGCCACCTACGGCACGGAGCAGGATCCCGAATATCTGCCTTTCGGAAGCAACCACCGGATGACCGTCGTGTTCCTGGCGCACAGTATTCTGCTCCCCCTGGCGTTCCTGATTCGTTTCCTGGTGCTGGCTCCGGTTGGCCTGTGCTGGCCGCGTTTCCATGACTGGCTGGTCACGCGGGCTTCTTCGCTCTCGATGAATCCGGGTTATCGAAGAGAGAACTCAGCGGAGCTGACCGCCAAGGTCAAGTATGGAGAGATCGCGATTCTACTGATTTGGATTGCGGCGTTCGGAACTGCCTGGCGCTATCATCTCGCTTGGAAGACGATCGCTGTCTGGTATGCGGTCAACGCCTTCGTAAGTGTCTGCAATGCTCTGCGGACGCTGGGAGCGCACCGCTATGAAAGCACCGGTGTGCCTCTCGACCGCGCCGCCCAGTTAGTGGACTCCATCGACACGCCTGGCGCGGCCTGGACCGAACTGTGGGCGCCGGTGGGATTGCGCTATCACGCGTTACATCATTATTTTCCGGGAATTCCTTATCACAATCTTGGGTTGGCCTACCGGCGCTTGATTACAAGCCTGCCGGAAGCCGCCGGGTACCGGGAAATCACGAGCCCGGGCCTGCCATGGTCGCTGCGGCGTTTGTACGCTACCGGGAAAACCGCGTTTCGCAGGAAACGGAACGCTGAGGTTTATCCCCGAGGCGCCGGTGCCCTCTCACCACAATTGAAAAACTACGAGAATTGAAACACTACGGCATCATTTGTCCGCCCGTGCGCGGTCACCTCAATCCGTTTCTAGCGCTGGCGCGGGAACTACAACGGCGCGGGCATCGCGTAACGGTGTTTCAAATGCCGGACCTGGCATCGAGCGTGCGCGCCGAAGAAGTCGATTTTGTCTCGATTGGTGCGAGCGATCATCCGGTCGGCTCTCTTCCGCAATCGCTAGCCGAACTGGGTCGATTGTCGGGCCTGGCGGCGTTGCGTTTCACCGTGCGGGCCGTCGTCAAGACCACCGAAATGATCTGCCGCGATGCTCCCCAAGCAGTTCACGATGCCCGGGTGGATATGCTCCTGGTAGACCAAACCGAACCTGCGGGCGGCAGTGTGGCTGAGCACCTTGGCATTCCGTTCGTAACGCTCTGCAACGCTCTGGCGCTAAACCGGGAGCCGGATGTGCCGCCTCCGTTTTCGCCCTGGAACTACCGGGAATCTGTCTGGGCACGGATGAGGAATAGGCTCGGGTATGCGGTTTCGGACCGGATTCTTGCCCCGGTGCGGGGCGTGTTAGCGGATTACCGGCGGCGCTGGAAACTGCCGGCGCATAAGGTTCTGAAGACTCCTACTCGCGGTTGGCACAGATCAGCCAACAGCCGCGCGAGTTCGATTTTCCGCGCAAATTCCTGCCTTTCTGTTTCCACTATGTGGGCCCGTTGCGCAGTCCTGAGCGGCATAAAATCGAGTTCCCGTGGGAGCGGCTGGACGGGCGGCCTCTGATCTATTCATCGCTCGGAACCTTGCAAAACCAAAAAACGGACCTGTTTCAATGCTTCGTGGAGGCATGCGAAGGTCTGGACGTACAACTCGTCATTGCCGGCCGCAGCCCGGAATCATTGGGACGGCTGCCGGAAAATGTGATCGCGGCCGCCTATGTACCCCAGTTGGAGTTGCTTGAGAAAGCCAGCCTGACGCTGAGCCACGGCGGTCTCAATACGGTCTTGGATTCCTTAAGTTGCGGGGTGCCAATGGTACTAGTGCCGCTAACGTACGAGCAGCCCGCTATTGCCGCGCGCGTGGTGCGCATCGGAGCCGGAGAAATCTTGCCTCTTTCTAACGTATCTCCTAGTCGCCTACGTACTGAGATCAGGAAGATAACCGCTATCGATTCCTATAGTGTGAAGGCCCGAGGGATAGGCGGCCTCAATCCGAGCGGCTGGGGGAGTGGTGCGCGCAGCGGATATCATTGAAAACGCCCAAGAGCGATCATGAATTCCGGGTTACGGGAAAGTACTAGTATTCTATAGTACATAAGCTGCCTATTTCGCCTCTTATTCTCCTAGACAAGCCCTAGGAGGCAATGGCATACTCGAATCCGGGATCAAATCCCAGAATGAACGAGAGACGGAGGAGAAAAATAAAAATAATGAGCGCCAAATTTAGAAATACACTAGTGGTTCGGAGAGTTGTCACATTAGCAGGTGCATTGGCTTTGATTTCAGGATCTGCCTTTGCGACCGCCATTGGGACGGGCGAGGCCAACACAAGTGGTACGGTTCAGGTAACTGCACGGGGAATCTTTTTCACCAATTTCACTGCCCCGGGCACCCAATACTGGTTCGTACAGTGGGACTACTTCCGTTACCCAAAATAGCCTCGTTGGCGCCCCTACGCTGAATCCCAATCTTGCGGGCTGGGCGACTTTCACGGAACTCCAAGCGGCCTGATCACATTCGATCTGCACACTATTAACGCGGGTTTCGGAACCGGGAGTTGCGTCGGACCCTCGTCCGATGTTGTCGGCAACTCGTGCACGCCCTCGCCCTTATCCGGGATCACGTTGACGCAGACCGCCACTAACGCGGTATCTATCTCTTTTAGCGGGAACGGGATCGCGTACACTGGGTTTGAGCACGACGGGCAGCTCGGCGACTGTGGTTAGCTTCACTTCTCAGAACAACGTTCCGGGCACTATTTCCGGCATCCTTGCCCAGGTTGCTACCGGGGCCGGTTTCACCGACTCCGTCTCGGCGACCTTTGATTCCACGGGTCCGGCCACTGTTCCGGAGCCAGCGACTCTCTCTATGATGGGCATCGGTCTCCTGGGCTTGGGTCTAATCGGCCGTCGGAAGCGCAAGGTCTAGTTCTTCTTCTCCTTCGGTATCGTCTCTTTGGAGGGCGCAGCGAAAGCTGCGCCCTCGTTCCATTTCTATCGCGAAATCCGCTATTACCATGCAAAAAGAGCGTCCTAAGCAAGGACGCTCTTTTGCAAATCGTTAAAGTGAGGGTTCCCCGGAGAAGCCCGGGTTAAACAGCGGGGCGCGCTGCTTTTAGCGCGTTACGCGCTAAAGGAACTGCCGCAGCCGCAGGTGGACTTCACGTTGGGGTTGTTGAACTTGAATCCGGAGCCTTCGAGCGTCTCCACGTAGTCCACTTGAACGCCGTCGAGGTACAGCAGGCTGGCCTGGTCGATGAACAACTGCAAGTCGCCGAACTTGTAGGTCTTATCCAGCATGCCCGGCGTATTCTCGAAAGCCATGGAGTAGCTGAAACCGGAGCAACCACCGCCCACCACCGAGATCCGCAGACCGGCCGGCTTCGGCTCCTGAGTATCCAGGATTTCCTTCACCTTGCTTACGGCGGTTTCTGTTAGTTGTACCATGTGTGTTAGACCTCCCCTACATTGTACTATGATGCGGGGCGGGGAGCCAGAGGTTCAGCAAGATTCGGCTTCAGCGGCGAATCTCAAGGGACCGTCTTTGCCGTAACTTAAATTGAGCCAGCCGCGTCCGACCCAGTAGCGAGGGATCGGTAGCCATGGACGCCTCAATAGCGAACTACCCTTTCCGGCGTAGTAGGCGAGGGAACCCGGGCGAGGACCCGAGTGGATCATAAGACCAGCGAAGAAGCGGCACTGGTACGCCGCGTCCAGGCACGTGACGAGATGGCTTTCCGCGAGGTCGTGGAACGCTACCAGTCCAAGGTGTTTTCGATCATCTTCGGCATCCTGCGCAACCGCAACGACGCCGAGGACATCGCCCAGCAGGTCTTCGCGAAGGTCTATTTCTCGATTAAGAACTTCGACTTTCGCAGCTCGCTGCTCACCTGGATCTATAAGATCACGGTGAACGAGTGCTACGACTATCTGCGCAAGAAGCGGGTCCGCAAGCTGGTTTACGAGAGTGATTTCTCGCAGGAAGACGCCCAGCGCATGGAAGCTTCCGAGCCGGCCGTCGACGGCGTCCGTGCCGGCCGATACGCGGCTGGCGCAGAGGGACCTGATCCTAAAGCTTCTGTCCAAGGTTTCCGAAGAAGAGCGTAGCCTGATTTTGTTGAAGGAAGTGGAAGGGCATTCGGTTGAGGAACTGGCCGGAATGACCGGGTTGAACGAGAACACAATTAAGGTAAAATTGTTCCGGACCCGGCAGAAGTTGCTCCGGGCGGCGGGGCGGTTGACCCGCACGCGTTAGGCAGGCCGGATTTATTAAGCGGGCATAGACCCGCCAGTGCAGTTGATAGTGGTGACTGAGGGAAGAACCATGCATCGCGAGATTCGGGATCATATTGAAGACGTGCTGCGCGGCGGGGACACACTGAAACACGCGCGGGAGCACCTGGCCCAGTGCGACGAGTGCCGGACCGAGGTGCAGGGCATGCAGGAACAGACGGCGCTTATTCGGGAATTGCGGGCGCCGGAAGACTTCGCCGCGGATCTGCGTCCCGGCTTCTACGCGCGCGTGATGGAGCGCATCGAAGCGGAAGGTCCCATTTCCATCTGGAATCTCTTCATTGAATCCGCATTCGGACGCCGCATCGCCGTGGCCTCGCTGGCGCTGGCGTTGCTGGTAGGCGTTTATGTGGTGACCTCGGAGCGTTCGGCTGAAGATGCCACCACGGTTGCGCTGCAATCGCAGCAGGTGAGTACGGAGCAGACGATCGTGGCGGGTGAAGACGCGCCGGCCCGCGAGATTACGCGGGTGGATCAGTCGCAGACGGACGAGTCGTCGGAAGACGCCGTCCTAGCGAACCTGGTCACCTATCGGGAACAATAGGGCCGAATGGCATCCGGCCGGCAAGAATCCGAAAGTGGCTGGAACGCTGGTAGTGGTATTTCTGGCGGGAGCCGCCGTGGGCGCGTTGATCATGCAGATGGGACTCCACGAAAGACTGCATCGCACCGTTTCCGCCGCCACGCTTCCGGTCATCCGCAAGGCTCCCAGCAACGATGCGCTGGTGCAAAGGTTCAAGACCGAGCTCAATCTCTCCGCCGGATCAGACCGATAAAATCGCGATGGTGCTCGCCGACTACCGCGAGTATTATCACAGCCTGGAAGATCAGTTGGACGACGTGCGCTCCACCGGGAAATCGCGGATCATGCAGATCCTCGACGAACAGCAGCGCGCCAAGTTCGAGAAGATCATGGGCGATCTGCAGCCTCAGCTCGAAGCCAAGTAGAAGCCGCGGCCGGCGCGCGGCGTCAGCTCTTCCCGCGTTCGGCCATCTTGCGCTCGATAGCCTTCCACAGCCGCGCCTCGACGTCCTCCGGAATGGTCTTCGGCTTCCATTCCTTTATAAACCTGCAGAGTCTTCAAAGTCGTATCGACAATGACAAAGCAGTTGGGGCATTTGTTCACGTGCGCTTCGAGATTGGCCTTAATCGCGGCGTCTACGTTGGGATCGAGATAATCGTTCAGTTCCTGGAGAAACTGTTTACAGGTAACCAAGTAGATCGTCCCCTTTCCGCTTGAACTGGCGGGTCAGTTTTTCGCGGAGCGCCAAACGCGCTCTTAATAGTCTACTCTTGACGGCCGGCACCGAAATCCCGAGCGCCTCGGCAGTGTCTTCCGTGCTCAGTTCTTCGATGTCGCGCAAGCGTGAAAACGGTTCGGAAATCTGGCTTTAAACTGTCCACCGCCTCATTCAGAATGCGCTGCATTTCATCCCGCGAATAGCGTTGTTCGGGGTTGTCCTCCCAGACCGCGATCTCCCGTTTCACCTCTTCTTCGCCTGTTTCGATGGGTTCGTCCAGCGACACGAAGCGGTTGCCCTTGCGCTTGCGCAGCTTCATGAGGGATTCGTTCACGGCGATGCGCACGATCCAGGTGTAGAACTTCGAATTGCCCTGGAAGCCGGAGAGGTGCTCGTAGGCCTTGAGGAAGGTTTCCTGCAGGACGTCTTCGGCGTCCTCGTCGTTCTGGGTGATGTTCTTGGCGACGCGATAGATCTTGCGGCTGTACTCCGCCACCAGCGCCGCGAAGGCGGCCTGCTCCCCGGCCTGCGCGCGCGCGACCAGGTTCGACTCGTCGAACGTAGGCGCACTGGATGCGGGAACGGGGCTGGGTGTCACAAAGACCTCTTTATTCAATATAGCAGCGGGGCAGGGCACTCTTGAGGAGAACCTTGGGTTTTTCTATGCGCGCTTCGTCACGAAATGCTGAAATAGTCACATGAACCGGAATGAGCTAATCCGACTGATGGTCTTGAACGCGATGTGTGACGACTTTGAAAACATCGATCAGATCATCCTGCCGGAAGTCGCAAAAGATTGCGCCAAGCTCGGCTTCGCGGTGGAGCGCTCCGAGATTGTGAAAGCGATTGGTGAGTTGGTCTCGAGACGGACTGGTCAAGGCATATCTCTTGTCCCCTACGGAGCCGTTCTCCACAGAGCTCAAGGGCATGCCGCCGGTCGATGTCGTCGAGGAGTATTTCGAAACGTATTTTTACATCACGAAAAAGGGAATGGATTTGCATCTGTCCGACGATACCTCGTGGCCCTTTGACGATGATGGCAACGTGCTGCCAAACTGGCACCTCGATTTATCGCCCCAATAGGGCTGACCAATGTTTTGCGATCACGCCGCTTGCTAGATACTGGCCGTTCACGGCCGACCGAACTCAGTGAGCTGTTTGTCGGTGAGCTTCGGAATTTCGGAATAGTCGAGCTCAGAGGCTGTTGCGCGTTTCTGCCGAGTTGCCACGCCCTTTAGCGCCGTATTCTGACATTCAGTAAGAGGCTTGCTCCAGATAGATTCGGCGCTCACGCGGATCTGCTTCCCGGGCCGAGATGATGCGGATGACTTCTTCGCCATTGGGGTTCTCCTCAAGTTACTACTACTGCCCGACGATCCGTATCCTCTACAATGCTAACGTATATGTTATTATCAAGACGTGCTTGACGTTCGGGAGTACGTTGATCCCGCCGGACGGAGTCCCTTTACGAAGTGGTTGCGTGCGCTCAACGTTCAAGCCGCCGCGAAAGTGGCAACGGCGCTGGAGCGTATTTCGGATGGCAACTTGTCCAACGTCAGAACGGTCGGCGGCGGAGTTCTCGAGTACAAGATTGATTTCGGACCCGGCTACCGCATCTACTTTGGACGTGACGGCGACCGGCTCGTGATTCTGCTCGCCGGCGGGACGAAGAAGCGCCAGCGGGAAGACATTCAGCAAGCACAGGCGAATTGGGCCGACTACCGGAAGAGGAAGAACGAGGAGAAAACATGGCACTGACCAAAGATTTTCGCGAAACGATCCGCGAACGCGCCCAGCGGGAACCGCAATTCCGCAAGGCGCTGCTGCGTGAGGCAATCGAACTCATGCTCTCCGGCGACGAGAAGACTGGCCGCGCGATCCTGCGCAACTATATCAACGCCACCGTCGGCTTCCGCCAGTTGGAAGAGGCGACATCCATCCCAGCCACCAGCCTCATGCGGATGTTTGGGCCGAACGGCAACCCCTCGGCGAAAAACCTGTTTGGTGTCCTGGCGCATCTTCAAGCGCAGGAGGGCGTGAACTTCGAGATTCGCCCTCGCCGCAGTTGACGCCCCGTGCAACTGCACTGAACCTGCGCCGCAGCATAGAATAAGAGCATTCAACCGCGTTTCTGACCGGATGGAGGATCGCATGAACGGTCGAGTCAAAACTGTCGGAGTACTATTTGCCGGCGCGATGCTGTGTGCCGACGCTCAGTGGTTGAACTATCCCACGCCCGGAACTCCGCGCACCCGCGACGGCAAACCGGACCTTTCCGCCAAGACGCCGCGCGCCTCCAACGGGAAGCCCGATCTATCCGGAGTCTGGCAGACCGAGCTAACGCCCGTCGGCGAGAATGAACGCAGATTCGGTTCCGTTGTCAAGGACTTCGCCGTCCCCGGAGACGACCCCAGCACGTTTTCCAAGTACTTCCTGAACATCCTGGCGGACTTCAATCCGCAAGATGCGCCCATACGGCCCGCAGCCGCCGAACTGGCTCGCAGGAACGAAGCGCGACGGGGACCGGACAATCCCTCGACCAAGTGCTTGCCCCAAGGCCTCCCGCGCGCCGATATCCTCTCTTATGCTCCTTTCAAGATCATCCAAACTCCGGGGTTGATCGCGGTGCTCTATGAAGTGGACAACACGCACCGCCAGATATACACGGACGGCCGCAAACTTCCGGTTGATCCTCAGCCGTCATGGCTGGGCTACTCGGCCGGCAGATGGGAAGGCGATACGTTGGTGGTGGATACGGCAGGGTTCAATGACCGGAGCTGGCTGGATTCCATGGGGCACCCGCATAGCGAGGATTTGAAAATTCAGGAGCGGTTCCACCGCCGCGATTTCGGCCACATGGACTTGAGCCTGACCATCGAAGATCCCAAGATGTATACCCGGCCACTCACGATAAAGGTCACGGAGGTGCTGCTTCCGGACAGCGACATTCTGGAGTCCGTCTGCAACGAAAACGAGAGAGACCGGGTCCATCTCGAAAAACGGTAGGGCCGACCCGCTCGGGCGCCGCTTGGCATACTCGCGGGGAAGTCTCTTCGGTGGCCGAGTTGAAGCTAGACTGAATTGTATGTTTCGGACCGCATCCCCGCTCAATTTGCTGATGTTGGTGTTAGGTGCCGGGGCCTGCGCCGCCCAAACATCCGCACCTCCCGTTACCCTCGCGGACACCGAACAGCGCACCATCACATCTTCGAAGATCGGCCAGCGTTACGATCTGTTCATTTCCCTGCCGGAAAGCTACAAGCACCTCGAAGCAGTCGTATCCCGTGCTCTACGTTCTCGATGGCTGGCATTTTCCCCTGATGGCGTTCATCCAGAACAACAACATCTATTCGAAGCGCATGGCCCCGGTCATCATGGTCAATATCGGCCACTCACCGGCCAGCGACGCGATGAATCTCCGCACTCGCGACTTCACGCCGACGCTGATACCCAAATGGCCGAATTCCGGTGGCGGGCCCGCGTTTCTCGATTTCCTGGAACACGAACTCATTCCCTTTATTGACCGCACCTATCGCACGAATACCTCGGACCGCGGGACTGCTGGGTCACTCGCTGGGTGGCTCGTTCGCTCTCTATGCGCTCGAACAGCGCCCCGCCCTGTTTCAGCGAGTTGTCGCCGCCAGCCCCGCTATGCCCTTGGACAGCGTGATCTTCACCGAAGCGCGCCACGCCCTCCGCGCCCTGCCGGCTTCGGTTCGGCTCGATCTATCGGTGGGAAGCGACGATGAACTTGGGCTTGCGAAGATCGCGACCGAGTTCGCGCGGGTCCTCGACGAAATCAAGCCGAAGGGCCTCGACTATCGCTTCACGCTATATCCGGGGGAAAACCACAACTCCGTTCGATTGGTCTCGTTCCCGGCCGGCCTTTACTGGGTTTACCGCGCGGCTAAATAGACGTGCCCACCTGTCAATCACGTCTTCCTCATCGCCTCATCTCGCGCCTAGCCTTTCATTTACCCTCTTTCACCGCCATGCAGCCGTCGCTCCAGATGCGATCTTTCGATTGATGCTTAAAGCGCAAAGGCGATTGGTACCGGCTTGGGTTCGTTTGGTTGTACGGATGTCGCCGGTCCCGGAGAGCCCGCGCACGGGCCGCTTGGGTTCGTTTGGTAACCTGATTAATACCGATGAGTAATCTTCAGGTCACCCTTCCGGACGGAAGTGTCCAAAGTGTTCCCGCGGGCGCGGCGCCCATCGACGTGGCGCGCTCCATCAGCCCGCGCCTGGCCGACGACGCCCTGGTCGCCAAGGTCAACGGCAATCTGTGGGATTTGAACCGTCCGCTCGAAGCCGATTCGACGCTGCAAATCCTGACGCCGAAGAATCCCGAGGCGCTCGAAGTCTATCGCCATTCGACCGCGCACCTGCTGGCCGCGGCGGTGCTCGAATTGTTTCCGGAAACCAAGCTCGGCGTCGGTCCCGCCCATCGAAAACGGTTTTTATTACGACTTCCAGCGGCCGGACGCGTTCTCGCCCGAGGATCTCGAAAAGATCGAGAAAAAGATGTGGGAGCTGCAGGCGCAAGGATCTGCCCTACGAGCGCCAGTACATGGAAAAGGAGAAAGGGCTGAAGCTCTACGGCGATCAGCCCATGAAGTGCGAGCTGATCACCGAAAAGGCCGACGCCGTGTTTTCCGAATACACGCTGGGACCGCACTTCATCGATTTCTGCCGCGGGCCGCATGTGCCGTCCACCAAGAAGATCAAGGCGTTCAAGCTGCTCTCGATCGCCGGCGCGTATTGGAAGGGCAACGAGAAGAACGCGCAGTTGCAGCGCATCTACGGAACCGTCGTTCTTCACCAAGAAAGAGCTGGACGACTATCTGGCCAAGCTCGAAGAGGCCAAGAAGCGCGATCATCGCAAGCTGGGCCAGGAACTCGACCTCTTCAGCATTCAGGAACTCGCCGGGCCCGGGCTGATCTTCTTCCATCCCAAGGGCGCGCGCGTTCGCAAGATCATCGAAGACTGGATGCGCGATCAATACCTGGCGCGCGGCTACGACCTGGTCTACACGCCGCACGTGATGCGCGCGGATCTGTGGAGGACTTCCGGCCACCTGAGCCACTACGCCGAAAATATGTTCGCCGGCATGGAGCTCGACGACGCCGAGTATCGTCTGAAGCCCATGAACTGTCCGGGCCACATCCTGATTTATCGCGACCGCCTGCGCAGCTATCGCGAGCTGCCGGTGCGGCTGGGCGAACTGGGAACCGTGTACCGCTACGAGCGCAGCGGAACCATGCACGGCCTGCTGCGCGTGCGCGGCTTCACGCAGGATGACGCCCACATCTTCTGCACGCCCGAGCAGATCGAAGACGAAGTGGTGAGCTGTCTGGAGTTCGCGCTCGACACGCTGAAGACCTTCGGCTTTGAACAGTACGAAGCCGAGATCTCGACCTGGGACGGCGGCAAGAGCGGCAAGTACGATGGCGCGCCGGAGTTGTGGAAGCTCGCCGAGGGCGCGTTGCAGCGCGCGGTCGATCGCCTGGGAATCAAGGCTCCCGTGATCCCCGACGAAGCCGCGTTCTACGGACCCAAGATCGACGTGAAGCTGCTCGATGCGCTGGGCCGCAAGTGGCAGCTTTCGACAGTGCAGTTCGATTTCACTCTGCCGCAGCGCTTCGGCCTGGAGTATGTCGCCGCGGACGGCGCGCGGCATCAGCCGCTGATGGTGCATCGCGCGCTCTACGGCAGCATCGAGCGCTTCTTCGGCACGCTGGTCGAGCACTACGCGGGCGCGTTCCCGGTGTGGCTGGCTCCGGTGCAGGTGGTGGTGATGCCGATCACGGATCGCCAGCTCGACTACGCGAAGAAGGTGCACGCGCGCCTGGAAGAGGCGGGTCTGCGCTCGCATCTGGACGACCGCAAGGAAAAAGTGAATCTCAAAATTCGCGAATCGCAATTGCAGAAGGTGCCCTACATGCTGGTGGTGGGCGACCGCGAGGCCGAAGCCGGCACCGTGTCGGTGCGCCATCGCAAGCACGCCGATATGGGCGTCAAACCGCTGGAACAGTTTGTGGAAGACGTGTGCAAGCTGGTCGAGTCGAAATCCGCGACGGAATAATCGCGCGAACCATCCTGAGCCCCACCACCGGCTTCATCGCCGAGGCGGGGTTCACGCACTCGCTGACGCCGGCGCGCAATTGCACTTTCGGCTGCACCTATTGCTACGTGCCGACCATGCGCATTCAGGGCGGACTGAAGCCGGAAGACTGGCAGCGCTGGGGCCAGTTCACCACTTTCAAAAGCAACGCTGCGGATTTGCTGCGCCGTGAATTGCGCGAGCACCAGCGCATCTACTGCTCGCCCATGGTCGATCCCTATCAGCCCGCTGAAGAGCGCGAGCGCATGATGCCGCGCATTCTGGATGCGCTGCTCGAAGCGCCGCCGCGAGTGTTCGTCCTGCAAACGCGCGGGCCGCTGATTCTGCGCGATCTCGAACGGCTGCGAGCGCTCGCGCAGCGCACCACGCTTGCGCGTCAGCTTCTCGATCACGACGAATCGTGAAGAGGTCCGCAAGCTCTACGAGCCGCACTGCGCGCCGATCGCCGAACGCCTGGATGTGATCCGCGACTCTGCGCGACGCTGGGATCGAAACCTACGCGACCCTCGCGCCGCTGCTGCCGTGCGATCCCGAAGAACTGGCGCTCCGGGCGCTCGAAGCCAGCGGCCGCGATCTGATCGGCGATCCACTGCACATTCGCAGCGCCAAGCCGCGCGGCGCGACCACTCGCGACGCCGCGTTCCGCGTGAGCGCGGCCAACGATCATCAGCAGTGGTTCGATGCGGAGTTCCAAGCCGACGTCGTGGAGCGCATCCAGGCCACCGCCCGCGCCCGCGGACACAGCTTCGCCACCGGACCCTCCGGGTTTGCGACATTGGCTCTATGAGCCTCCTCGATCAGATTCTCGGCAAGACCCATTCCGGAGCCTGTGGTCAAAGCTGGATCGAAAATCCCGGCGGCGGAGAGTTGGCGTCGTTCAATCCCAGCGACGGCAGCGAGCTGGGCCGCGTGCGTCTGGCGGCCGAGGAAGACTACGACGAAGTCCTATGGGCGGCCACCAAAACCTTCGAGCGCTGGCGCATGCTGCCCGCGCCGCAGCGCGGCGAAATCGTGCGCGAGATCGGCGACGAACTGCGCGCGGCCAAAGACGAGCTCGGCACGCTGGTCACGCTCGAGATGGGCAAGATTCTGGCCGAGGGCAAAGGCGAAGTGCAGGAGATGATCGACATCGCCGATTTCGCCACCGGCCTCTCGCGCCAGCTCTACGGACTCTCGATGCACAGCGAGCGCGCCGGTCATCGCATGTATGAGCAGTGGCATCCGCTGGGCGTGGTCGGCGTGATCAGCGCGTTCAACTTTCCAGTGGCGGTGTGGAGCTGGAACGCTCTGATCGCGATGGTCTGCGGCGATACGGTGGTGTGGAAGCCTTCGCCCAAGACGCCGCTGACGGCGATCGCCGTGCAGCACATCTGCAATCGTGTGCTGGAGCGCCGCGGATGGCAAGGCGTGCTGAACCTGGTGATCGGGCGCGACGATGTGGTGGGCGAGCGCCTGATCCGCGACCCGCGAGTGCCGCTGATCAGCGCCACCGGCTCCACGCGCATGGGGAAACACATCGCTCCCGTCATCGCGGCGGGGATGCGGCGGAGTCTGCTCGAACTCGGCGGCAACAACGGAGTGATCGTGATGGATGACGCCGATCCCGATCTGGTGGTCCGCGCGGTGCTGTTCGGCGCGGTGGGCACGGCGGGACAGCGCTGCACTTCGCTGCGGCGGCTGTTTTTGCAGAGCGGTATCGCGCCGCGCATCACGGAACGTCTGCTGGCCGCGTACCGGCAGATTCGCATTGGCGATCCGCGCGATCCCGAGCACGCTGATGGGTCCGCTGATCGATCGCGACGCCGTCGACAACATGATGCGCGGGCTTGGATCGCATTCGCGACCAGGGCGGGGAAGTGCTCTGCGGCGGCCGTCGTCGTGAAAGATTGTTTCGTCGAGCCCACCATCGTCCGCGCGCATCCGAACATGCCGATTCTCAAAGAAGAAATCTTCGCGCCCATTCTTTACCTGCTGGAATTCGAAACGCTGGATGAGGCCATCGCCTGGCACAACGACGTTCCGCAGGGGCTCTCCTCGGCGATCTTCACCTCCAACTTGAAGGCGGCCGAAACTTTTCTGAGCGCGCGCGGCAGCGATTGCGGCATCGCCAACGTCAACATCGGCACCAGCGGCGCGGAGATCGGCGGAGCGTTCGGGGGCGAGAAAGAAACCGGCGGCGGACGCGAATCCGGCAGCGACGCCTGGAAAGCCTACATGCGCCGCCAGACCGTCACGGTGAACTGGTCGGGCGAACTGCCGCTGGCGCAAGGAATCAAATTCGATCTGTAGCAGGCGGGCGCCGCGGCTACTTCTTGGCGCGCGGTGATGCCGGGTTCCTTCATCAACTCGCGGACGGTGCTGCGGATGATGCCTTCCGGCTTCTTCATCAGCGGGTCATTGCCGAACAGTTGCACGCGCACGGCGCCCCTGGCATCCACAAACAGCATGATCGGCACGAAGGGACGATCCTTGGGCCCGATATTCGCCACCTTCATGATGGCGGGGCGATCGAGGTAGCCTAGCGGAAAGTTGGGTTTGTGTGTAGCGGCGAAAGGGCCGAGCGCGACTGCGGCATTAGGGTCGCCGGCCGCCACCACGACCTGCAATCCGTGCGGACCTTGCTCCGTCTGGATCTGCTTCAAAAGATCGACAACTTCACCGCAGTCCTTGCAGGTGGTCGAAATGATGGCCAACACCAGCGCCTTGCCGCGATATTGTTTGAGGTCGAGCTTCTTGCCGCCCAGCTGCGAAACAGGCACGTCGGGCAGGAGGCGGCCGGGAGGAAGACCGGCGTAAGCCACAACTGTCAAGGCAAAGAGAAATACAACGCGACGTAGCATTAACTTCTATCTTAATTGACTCTCGACTTCCCGACTTCGCGCGGGCTGTGACAACGCCTTCGCGCTGCGGAGGATTGAGAATCGGTTTTGCCGGAACAGATTCCAATGAAAGCGCGTTCTATATACTTGGATCTGTTCAAACATCGATGAGTCACCAAATCATGCCTCGGTATCTGCGTTGGGGACTGCTCACCTTCCTGGCGTTATGTGCAGCGCAGGTCTCCGGGCAGCCCGCGGTTGCGGTTGGGGACCAACTGAGATCGACGCACGATGCGCTGTTCGCCTCGTTTTTGCCGATTCAAGAAGAGCGTGAAAGTCCAGAGATCGCGGATCTGTTTATGAAGACCCGCGATACGATCTGGCTCACCAGCAACAGCGCACCGGAGTTCCGTCACCTCGTGGACTCCCTTCTCCGATTTGCGCAGCTTCGGGGAACAGTGTGGAATGGCGGAGTTCTTGCGCACACAACGATCCGTAACGTTTTCAGATCTTGACGCCGAGAATCGGCAGCATATCCTTTCTTTGCTTGGAACCTGCTCGTCAAACGAAGCTCGCCGCAAAGTCATGGCGGTTCGGAACTTTTACGTCGGCAATACCTACCGCAGTCTGCAAGAGACGCTGACGGGAGTGAGTCTGAATCTCTATGCGTCCGACGAATTCGTGACCTCTCACCAGCTCAAGCTTCCTCCGACTCGCCTGCGCTACGATTGCGAAGTCGAAGCGGATTGTATTTAACGCATGGCGAGATCGATTACTTGATTGTCGGCAGTGGGCCGGCTGGGTCGGTGCTGGCTCACGAACTCCGCCGTAACGGGAAGCGTGTGGTCCTGGTCGAGCGCGGGTCCTTTGTTGTCCCCGGATCGATGGAGACTCGACTGATCGGACGATCTGCTGGAAAGCGGAGGGCACGCGAACGTCTGTCGACGGAGGAATTTATATTCGCAATGGGATGGGCGTCGGCGGAGGATCGCTGGTAAATATCGACCTAGCATTTGCGCCGACACTGCCGAGCGTTCAAGCGAAGATTGCGTCTTGGAAGCAAGCCGGACGAATTCCACCGGAGTGATTTCACGACTGGCCGAGGTGACCAACGCGTACCAGTGGGTGAAGGCAACCCTTGGAACGCGTGCCTTGTCAGAATCTGAAATTAATCGCGAACAACCGGATTTTATGGGATGGTGCGAAACTCGCGGGACTTCACCCAAAACTCTACGATCTGAATACGTACGCGCCGGGCCAATCGCCCTATCCGGTTACCGATAAGCGATCCTCTGAAACGGAGTTGATCCTGAAGGCGATGGAGGACAACGGCAATCCTCTCGCCTTGGTTCCAGATGCGGATGTACAGCGGGTCCTATTTGAACCGAGAGGCAATGGTTTGCGTGTTCGGGGCGTTGAGATCCGCATGCGTCGCGCACTTCAGAAAAACGGGGTCGTCGCCGATCCCAACCGATTCGGCATTCCCGCCGGAGAATTGGTCACGATTAGGGCTCGCCGCGTAATCCTATCCGCCGGCGCGCTTGGATCGCCTACGATTTTGCTGCGCTCCAAAATCGCCGAATGATCAGATTGGGAGAGGCGCCGTGCTGCATCCCTCTATGCCTCTCATCGGTCTCTTCGACCGCACGATCGACGCCATGACCGGAACCCAATCGTCGGTTTTTGTCGACGACTTCCTGCTGCCGGATGGCTTCGCGCTAGAGGCGATGTCGGCGGACCCTGCCTATGCCGCCCTGATGTCCCCGGGCGAGCCACTTCATGTCTTCGATCTAGTTCGCTCCTATCGCAATCTCGCGGGCTTTGGCGTGATGCTGATCGACACGCCGTCGCCACAAAATCGCATCGTTCTAGGCGTGGGTGGCGAACCTGCAATCGAGTATTCTCTGGCGGAGAGTGACAAGGAACGCCTTCGCCATGGAGTTGCAGAGGCCACGCGGATCATGTTCATGGCGGGCGCCAAGAAGGTTTTCCTGCCGACCACCGAGGACCTTTCAGGCCGTCGCTCCGATGGTGAAATGCACCCTGTCGAATTCGCCAGCATGCAGGAAGCTCGTTCGGCCGTGGCGCGACTGCGGTTCATCCCGAATCGAACAATTTTGACATCCGCCCATCTTGCAGGCGACCAATAAAATGGGCGCAAGTCCTCAAAGATAGCGTGGTGTCGAGAGAGTTCAAAGTGTGGGGCACCGACGGACTATATGTTGTCGATTCGAGTATTTTCCCGACGTCCATCGGTGCCAACCCGATGCAAAGCGTCTACACGTTTGCCAAAATCTTTGCCGACCGGATGCTCGCTAGTGACGCACCTGCTACTCACTAAGCTGCCAACGAGCTTCCGAAGTCGTCAGCGTAATTGATTCTCGACTTCCGCCAGCCAGTCCGGACGCTTCAAGACTTCGCGCGGACGGCTGCCGTCGGGCGGGCCGATGATGCCTTCGCGCTGCATCATGTCGAGGATGCGCGCGGCGCGGCCGTAGCCCAGCCGCAAGCGCCGCTGCAAGGTGGAAGTGGACGCCTTGCCTTGCTCCAGCACCACGCGCACCGCGTCCTGATACAGCGGGTCCTGCGTGCCGTCGAAGTCTTCGGCGTCGACCTCGTCTTCGTCGGCGGGCGGCGCCAGCAGGAAGGTCTGGTCGTATTCGGGCGCGGCCTGCCGCTTCCAGAATTCCACCACGTCGTTGGTTTCGGACTCGCTGACGTACGAGCCGTGCACGCGCACCAGGCGCGACGATCCCGGCGGCAGGAACAACATGTCGCCGCGGCCCAGCAGATGTTCGGCGCCCATCACGTCCAGCACGGTGCGCGAGTCGACCCGCGTCGCCACGCGGAAGCTGATGCGCGACGGGAAATTCGCCTTGATCAAACCCGTGATCACGTCGACGCTGGGACGCTGCGTCGCCAGCACCAGGTGCATGCCCACGGCGCGCGCCATCTGCGCCAGACGCGTGACGGTCTCTTCGACGTTGGCGCGTTCCAGCATCATCAGGTCGGCCAGCTCGTCGATCAGAATCAGGATGTAGGGGATCGGTCTCCAGAACCGGCTCTTCGGATTCCTCCTCGAACAGGCTGCGCGGCTGCGCCTGCAACTGGCGCACCTTGTGTTGTATTGATCGATGTTGCGCACGCCCAGCGAGGCCAGCAGTTTCAATCGCCGCTCCATTTCGAGCACGGCGTTGCGCAGCGCGTTGGTGGCCTTCTTGGGGTCCGTGATCACCGGCGTGAGCAGATGCGGAATGCCTTCGTAGAGCCCGAATTCCAGGCGCTTGGGATCCACCATGATCATGCGCACCTGCTGCGGCGTGGCCTTGTACAGGATCGACATGATCAGCGAATTGAGCATCACGCTCTTGCCCGATCCGGTGGACCCGGCGATCAGCAAGTGCGGCATGGAATCCAGCGCCGCGATCTTCATGCGCCCGTTGATGTCCTTGCCGAGCGCCACCGTCAGCGGCGAAGCCGAGTTGTGGAATTCTTCCGATTCCAGAATCTGGCGCAGGCTGATGACTTCGCGCTTGGAGTTCGGCACTTCGATGCCGACGGTCGGTTTGCCGGGAATGCGCTCGATCAGAATCGATTCCGCCTGCAAGCCCAGGCAGAGGTCTTCGGTGAGCGTGGTGATGCGCGAATACTTCACGCCGGCTTCGGGCTTGAACTCGAAAGTAGTGACCACCGGTCCGGGGTTGATCTGAGTAACGCGTCCCGCGGACGTTGAACTCCTCGAACTTCGACTTGATCGCGCGCCGCGGTTTCTTTCAACTCCAGGCTGTCGAACGCGGTGCGCTCGGGCGGCTCCTGCAACAGATTGGTGGGCGGCAGCTTGAACGAAGAGCGCGCCTTGCGGGGCTCGGCTGTGCACTGGCTTGGGCCCGCGCGGCCCGCGAAATATCCACTGGTTCCGGAGGCGCCAGTTCGAACGGCGGGGCTTCGGGCGGCAGTTCCTCCAGCGTGCGGATCGGGATCTCTTCCATCGCTCCGTCTCGCGATCCGCTTCGCGTTCGATCACTTGCGGCACGAAGGGCGGCCGCTGGGGATCGTTGATGGAAGGCTGGATCGGAGCATACGCGGACTCCACCGGGGGCTGCGACATCGCCGTCGCCGCCGCTCCGGCTCTTGCGGCCATGGCTCTCTGCAAGGCGCGTTTTTCTGCCCGCTCCTTGGCGATGCGCCCGCGCGCCTCGCGCCACTTTTGCCAGCCGCCTTGCGCTCCGCTGAACATTCCCGTGAACATCCGGCCAAACATCCCGCCTAAGCCACGACGCCGGCGACGCCGAACCATTTCGCAAGCTTCGACATCTCGAAGGTCGAGACCAGATACAGCCCTAGAATCCAGCACACCGCCGGTGAACATGGCCGCGCCGGTCAGGTTCATGGACGCGACCAGAGTCGTCCGCCAGGATGCCTCCGACGACGCCGCCTGCCGGCAGCGAGTCGGCGATCGGATGCCAGTTTGTGCCGAATCCGAAGGCCGCGCAGGACGCGCTCACCAGCAAGACCGATCCCGCCAGCTTCGCCCAAGGCGTGTGGATGGGCGCCGAGCGCACCCAGTTCCAGCCCAGCAGCAGAATCAGAACCGGGATCGCGTAGGCCGCGAATCCGAAAGCCTGCAGCAGGAAGTCGGCCAGGGTCGCGCCCAGTTCGGCCCATTAAATTCGATGGGTTTGGCGGCGGCGGTCGCGGTGTTCCACGACGGATCGAAGGGATTGTAGGAAACCAGGCTGATCAGAAGGAACAGGCCGGCGAATAGAAACACGACCGCGACGGCTTCGTTAAGCCGGGGTCGCGAGGTGGGTCCTAAATAGTTCATTCCCCGGTGAGCCGGAAGAAATGAGCCAGAGCAATTATTATTATGCCAAAAATCACACGGTACGCGACGAAGAAGTTCAAAGTGCCCCGCCGCAGGTAGTGCATGAAGAACTGGATGACCAGGCAGCCGGTGATGCCGCTGACGACGATTCCGACCAGGAACGCCATGCGCATGTCGTGCGGAATTCCGCCTTCATGCTTCATCAGATCGTAGAAATCTTTGGCGGCGGCGGCGGCGATGGCGGGGGTCGAGAGCAAGAACGAGAAGCGCGCGGCGGTCTCGCGGTCCAGGTTGCGCAGCAGCCCTGCCGCGATGGTGACGCCGCTGCGCGAGGTGCCGGGCACGATCGCCAGCACTTGCGCGAAGCCCACG
The DNA here is from genome assembly GCA_963731375.1 of Bryobacterales bacterium. GTDB lineage: Bacteria > Acidobacteriota > Terriglobia > Bryobacterales > Bryobacteraceae > Palsa-187. The sequence goes on along the minus strand of CAVSUW010000005.1, from coordinate 1,811,263 downwards.
GTCATGGCATCCGGAAAATTGAGATGCCCCAGGTCTTTCTGCTTGCGGCCGACGCGCTCCGCCCACCACAGGAACAATGCCAACGACGATCATCATCGCGCCGATCACGTTCGGTGTGCGCCACGCGCTTTCGGCTTGATGCTGGAAGAGAAAGCCGAAGACGCCGATGGGGATGGTCGCCGCGACCATCAGCCACAACAGGCCACGATTGCGCGCGAGCGCGGAATCGCCTCCGGCTGGGATGCCGAGGCCTTGCGCGATTACCTGCATCCAATCGCGAAAAAAGTAGATCAGAACCGCGGCCAGTGTTCCCACGTGCAGCGCGACGTCGAAGGCCAGGCCCGGATCTTTCCAGCCCAGCAGCCAGGGGATCAGGATCAAGTGCGCGGTGCTTGAAATCGGCAGAAATTCGGTGAGTCCCTGGACGATGCCGAGGACGATCGCTTGGATCAGAGGCATGAAGCTTAAAGCGTAGCGGAAAACCGGAGGGCGCGGCAATTTGAGCATGGCATTTCGGCTGGGCCCGCAGGAGAAGACCATCGACGGCCTGCGCACCCAAAGGCGTGGCGGTCGCGAGTGATCCGCACCCGTTTGCGATGGCGAACGGTCCGGAGGGGCCCTTGCCGCGATATGTGAGAATCCCTGTCGTAGCTTACATTGCCTGAAACCAAATCTTCGCCTTATAATCGCCTCATAGGCCTTGTCGAAAAGTGCCATTTAGTGTATCATCACGTATCAAGACGTATCGGTACGATGCCAATCATCCTCCAAGGCCGAACTCTGTTCCGAATAGGCGAAGCACTGGCTTCGGCTTGCGTGAGTCGTGCTACCTACTTCCGCTGGCTGAAGCTGGGAAGAGTCAAGGACACCCAGTTCAAGGATCGCAATGGGCGCCGCGTGTTCACAGAGGAAGAGCTACACGAGCTGAAAGCGGAAGCGCAGCAACTGGTAGAGACTCCTCAGATTCCGTTGAGGTTCGGTTGAGATTCATGACTGACACGTTCACCGCCGCGAAACGGAGCCAGATCATGGCCAGGATCCGATCATCTGACACAGCGCCGGAAAAAGCGTTGCGGCAATTGATTCACCGTCTGGGGTGCAGGTTCCGGCTCCATCGGACCGACCTCCCTGGTAAACCTGATATCGTTCTCCCCAAGCATCGCCTCGCTGTATTCATGCACGGATGTTTCTGGCACGGTCATGACTGCAAGGATGGGAGACGGCCCGCGAGCAACACGGACTACTGGAATAGCAAACTCGACCGAAATGCTATTAGAGACAAAAAGAATCTCCGGGAGCTTCGGCGGCTGGGGTGGCGATGCGCCGTGATTTGGGAGTGCCAACTTGAGAAGCCTACACAATTGGAGTGGCGGTTGCGCCGCCTTCTAGAGAGGGGAGTCTGATGAAGCCAACCTTCGCTTCGTTCTTCTCGGGTATCGGCGGCATCGATCTTGGATTCGCCAACGCAGGATTCCAAGTTACGATGCAGTGCGAGGTAGATAAGTTCTGTACGTCGATTCTGCAAGCTCACTGGCCGAAGGTCACCCGCCACCTCGATATCAAGGAGATCGATCATGCAGCTATACCTGTTTCCGACGTCTGGTCAGGAGGATTCCCGTGTCAAGATGTCTCGCTTGCGAGGATGGGGCCGCGAGCTGGGCTTAAAGGGAAAAAGTCTGGACTCTTTTTCGAATTTGCTCGCCTACTTGAGCGAGGACGTCCCCGAGTTTTCCTCATCGAGAACGTTCCAGGCCTCCTCTCTAGCCACGGAGGAAGAGATTTTGAAATCATCCTTCGCACGCTGGCCAACCTCGGGTATGGCGTGGGATGGCGTGTGCTTAACAGCCGGTATTTCGGAGTCGCCCAGTCACGTCAGCGAGTCTACATTGTCGGATGTCATCGAGACTGGCGAGGCCCCGGAGAGATACTTTTTGAGTCCGAATGCGGCCAAGGGGATAATCCGTCGAGCGGACAGAATGGGTCGAAACCTGTTTCCCCCTTTAAGAAAAGCATTGGAAATCCTGTCAGAGGGCCAGTGACGCCGAGCCTCGCGTACTGCCTCTACGCCTGCTCGGCCCGGCACACGGGCACCGATTGGAGTCGCAATTACGTTTCGTATCCCGACGGTAGAGTCCGGCGACTTATGCCCGCCGAGTGCGAACGCCTGCAAGGGTTCCCGGAGAACTGGACCAATCCTGGCATCCTGGACATCAACGACCCTGACAAGGTCGATACGCTGCGGTACCACGCCCTAGGCAACGCGGTTACGGTTCCGGTAGCCGAGTGGATGGCCCGTCGGATCAAAGCCTATCTAAAGGCCGCGGGGCGTCGAGAGAACCAACCGCGGGAGTTGGCCTTAGCCACCGCTCTCGCGAAGTAGCTTCAAATAGCGAGGGCTGGGTCTCTCCTCTCGACGTCTCGGCAGACGCGCTTCCGGGATGGGTCCCGCGAATCCGCTGAGCGAAGCGAGCCCGAAACCACGATCCTCCGCGATTATCCCATCCGCAAGTTCAGCGGGAACCTCGACGCTATACCTGCCGCCTTCGACCCGTATCGTTATCAAACCCTCGTCGAAGGCCCAGTGATGATGCTTGCATAGGCAGATGCCGTTGCAAACATCGTCGAGATCGTAGTCGGCCCAAGGCAGGATGTGGGCCGCGTCGACTCCAGCGGAGGTATTGTAAGAAGTCGATGGCAAGTGCAAACCGCAAATGGCGCAGGTAGAGTTCCAAGCTTCGCGTACGGCCTCGCGGAACCTCGCGCTGGCGGCGCCCCTCGACGCGGCCCAACGCTTCCATTCTTTGATGGTTCGGCGTCGGATCTCGGTCTCGTCCGGGTCAACCTCGGCCACCGCGACAGGCGGCTCCGGCGGAGGTTCGCTGAGGGACGCGAGAAGGTCGGGCAGCGCGTCCTGGCCTTCATTGCGGTACAGGATACCGAGATCCGCGGCGTTCTCAGTCACCTCTCTCTGGATCGATTCAACGATTTGTTCGACAGCTTCCGGAATCGGCCTGCCCGACCTCGTGAGCCTTCGATGGTCGTCAACCAACGTCCCCAGCGCCGCCGGAAGTTGGCCCCGATTCCTCCAAACATGATTGAGCATGGCGATGCGCTGTGGGACGCCGAGCTGTTCTGCATGGTGGCTAACGTTCAGCAGGATAATCTCGCCGACTCGCAAGCGAACTCCCCTAGCGCCCACAAGATCTGCTTCGCTCAATTCTATGTGCTCGATAGCGTATCGATTTGCTTGCAGGATTGGCAGCCCTCTCCCGAGCGGAGCTGCAGCTCTGACAGAGTGAGGCATCATCAATGCCGCGGCCACCTGGCGTTGAATCTGTATAGTTGCGTCTAGTCTCCTAAGTCTTCGTTTTCCGCCCTGATTCGTGAGTTGTACCCCTGTGTCGACCACCCACTCGTCGTCGAACACGAGGAAGATACGGCGTTGGAATAAATCGCGGGGAGTCAGGCCATTTGGCGCCGACTCGCTGATTTCGTACTCGCCACGTCCGCCGCTAGTGCGGCGGGAAATTCGCATGTTCTCAAGAATCGCATCTACGCGCGATGGAGTGCAACCTATTCGGGCCGGCCCTTGCCAGCGAGATTATTGCAGCACTATTGCGTCTGGAATCTTGCGGCGATTCACCCGGTGTTCTAACATTGAAGGAGTTCTGTTCGACGTTGCCCGTTTCCGCCCCTTCTCATCACGCATTTTCTGACGATGCCCAGTGAACGAAAACTCCGAATCAAGACGCTGGTGATGGTGTTCGCGCTGGTGATCTGCGCCAACATCGGGGATCTCACGTTGAAGCGCGGCATGACGGAAATCGGCGCGGTGGATCTAACCGCCGCCGGCCTGGCGCATTCGCTTTGGCTGAGCGTAACCAACGTCAAGATCTGGATCGGGATCTTTTTTCTGATCGGTTTCATGGCCAGTTACATGACAGTGCTGAGTTGGGCGGATTACAGCTACGTGATGCCGGTGGGCGCTTTCGGCTATGCGATGTTGACCTTCTTCGCAGTAGTTGTCTTGCACGAGCATGTGTCTCTGCGGCGTTGGATCGGCGTTCTGGTGGTTTGCTTCGGAGTCCTCCTCGTGGGTATGACGAAGCCTCGCACCACTGAGGCGGCATGACCGCCACCATTATTTTGCTGGGATTGTTGATTTGCGGGAGCACCGGGGGAGAGATTTCGATCGCTCACGGCATGAAGACAATTGGCGAGCCTTCGCTGCGGCCTAAAGCGCTGCTGAAGTTTCTGGGGCGCGCTCTGCAGAGCGGGTCGCTGTGGATCGGCATTGGGCTGATGGCGATTTCGTTTTATTCGCTGCTGGTGCTGCTTTCCTGGCATCCGATCAGTTTTGTGATTCCGGCGTCGGCGCTCAGCAATGTCGTGGGGACGCTGGGCGCGAAGTACATCCTGCGGGAGCAGATCAGCGGCGCACGCTGGGCCGGGGTCCTGCTGGTGTGCGGCGGTGTCGCGCTGGTTGCGGGTGGCTGAATGTCCTGGGCATTGATCCTTTATCTGCTGCTGGGGATAGCGGTCCTGGGAATCGTTAGCTCCACGATTTTCCTGGGATTGGCGGCCGCCGGGACCATCCGGTTTCATCGCGACGCGCGCCGGGCGAGAAATTCGCAACCTGCGGCGGCTGGGATGCCTCCGGTCTCCGTTCTCAAGCCGGTGCATGGAGCCGAGGCTCAGTTGAAGGAAAACCTCGAAAGCTTTTTTCGCCAGGACTATCCGTCGTATGAGATTCTGATTGCCGCCGACCAAGCGGACGATGCTGCGCTGGATGTGGTTCGAGAGGTGAGCGCGCGCTATCCGCACATTCCGTGCCGCATTTTAGTCACGGGCGCACCGCCTTGGCCGAATCCTCCGGCGTACTGTTTCTACCGAATGACCGAGGTCGCGGCGCATGAAATTCTGGTGACCAGCGATAGCGATGTGGAAGTCGCGCCGAACTACTTGCAGGAAGTGGTGGCGCCGCTGCTCGATCCGAAGGTCGGCATGGTCACCTGCGTTTATCGCGGCAAGAACGTGGCTGGTTTCTGGTCCGGGCTGACGGCGATCGGAATGTCGGTCGAGATGACGGCGGGCGTGCTGGTGGCGAATCTGCTGGAGGGGATCAATTTTGGTCTGGGCCCCACCATCGCGGTCAAGAAGGCCGCGGTCGCGAGCATTGGCGGATACGAAGCGCTGGGAGAGTACTTCGCCAACGATTATATGATCGGCAAGCTGATCGACAAGGCAGGCTACCGCGTGGTGCTCTCGCATCACATCATCGATCATGTTGTGAGCCAGACGACGTTTCAGAAAATGTGGGGCAGTCAGTTGCGCTGGGCGAAATCCACGCGCTATTCGCGGCCCAAAGGCCATTTCGGTAGCGGTTTGACCTATGCGGCGGCGTTCGGATTACTGGGGTTCGCTGCGGCGGCTCTGCTCGGTCATACCGGTGCTGGGGCTGTGGTTGTTGGGGGCTGCATGCCTGAACCGCGTCATCGAGTCATGGCTGGTGGGATGGAGGTGGTGCGCGATCCCGTCGCGCTGAAGCAGCCCTGGATGAATGTGTTTCGCGACCTGCTGGGATTCGCTGTTTGGGCTGCCAGCTACACGGCGGCGCGCGCGGTTTGGAGAGATAGCAACTACGAGCTGAGCCGCGACAAAATCGTTCTGCGCGAGAATACGCAGTGAAGATCAGGGTTGGGGTTTGACCACCAGAACATCCTTGGTGTCCACCTTGCCGTATTGCATCGGGAAGCTGCGGCCGGCGTAGTAGGCATCCCACTGGTCTTTGTAATGCGAGGACAGCACCTGGGCGGATTCGCCGGTAGCGAGATTCGCGAAGGAATGGTCCAGATCTCCCAAGTCGACGATCATTCGCAGGGATGGACCTAGGCGCCGCGTGTACTGCTTGACGGTGGTGCCGGCTCCGCTCATCGACACCGGGCCGATGTCGAAGAATCTGCCGATCAGGGGCAAGCGGCCCTCCACCGGATTTACGATTTCGAGCGACATGTATTGGCCGTAATCCCAGCGCGACACGCTCGATCCCTGGATCTTCTGCCCTGCATCGAGTGCGCCGGTTAGGCAGCGCAGCAGCAGGGCGTCGTAATCCGGAAACCAGTCCGCGGGGCGTTCGCGCAATAGTTTTTCGACCACGCTGGGCGCCATGAAGTTGGTATACGTGTCGCCCATGCCGGTGGCGGCGCGCTCGGCCATTTGCCTGCGGACCTGGTCATACGTCAACGACGCGATCATCGGCGCTGCCGGTCCCTTTTTGCATTTGGCCTTTCCAGGCGCGCAGGACGTCGACGGCTTCCTGCATTTGCGGATTGGCGGGCTTGGTCTTTTGCGCATCGTAGGCCGCCACCACTTGCTGCGCCAGGAAAGAATCGAAGGTGGAATAGACGTCGGTCTCGACCGACAGCATGTCTTCGGCTTTCCATTTCTGGCGCGAGCCTAGCAGCGCTCGAATCTGATTCGCGCGATAAGGGGCGGCGAAGTTGCCGTTCACCTGGTAAGCGAAGTCCGCCGGAAACGGATTCTGATTGGCGGTGACGATCATCCCCGCCGGCGGATTGTAGGCGCTGGGGAGTTTGTCGAAGGGCATGAAACCTTGCCAATCGCAGGCGGCGTCCTCCACCGGCGCCTCGCCCGCGCAGGTCTGGCGAATCGGCAGCATGCCCGCCGCCTGATAACCGATGTTCCCGTCGATATCCGCGTAGACGAAGTTCTGTCCCGGGCCCGCCGTAGTGCTCGAGGGCGGCGCGGAATTCGGTCCAGTTGTGCGCGCGGTCGAGATCCAGAAAGGGAAACGTTAAGCCGCCAGGCTCGTTCGCGGTCCAGTGCAGCGCGTACTGCGCGCCGGCGTCGGAGAGAAAAAGCGGCCCGTGTGTCGTGATTCCAAGCGCGATCGGAATGGCGCTGGCGCCCTTCACGGGAATGGCGTCCTGCTCTACGCGCATGGTCGCGCCCGCTTGCTCGCGGTAAAGATCCTCCACGTCGAATTGCAAATTGGTGGCGCCCCAGGCAATGCGATCGTTGTGGCCGACGATCACCGCGGGCAGTCCGATGATGGTCGCGCCGGTCACATTCAGGCCGGGCGCCTGCAAGTGCACCAGGTACCAGGGCGAGGGAATGGAGAACTCCAGATGCGGGTCATTCGCGAGGATCGGCTTGCCGCTGGCGGTGCGCGATCCGGCCACGGCCCAGGCATTCGAACCCGGTTGCGGGTCGTGTCCGGTGCGGACTGGAAACAGGAAATCGACCTTGCTGCGCTCGCCGGTTTGGAGCATCTTTTCCTTGAGCAACTCGCCCCGCCAACTATTGGTCAGGGTGCGATACATCTCGAGACCGGCCAGCAGGCAATCGCTGGGGGTCCAGGGACGCGGATCGTAGCGCAGCAGCGTGAACTCCAGCGGCAGTCGGTTGCGATGGGTGTCGATGAAGTAATTCACGCCGCGCGCAAAGGCTGCCAGGACGGCTCTCTGCTGGGGCACGAGGGCTCGTTCCTGCGCCTCTGCGATGCGGCGCAGGTTCATGCGGCGGGCTTCGCGATCCGACTCGAGCGCGGCCTGGCCTACGACCTCCGCCAATTCTCCGGCCGCGCGGCGGCGCAGTCCGTCCATCTGCCACAGCCGATCCTGGGACATCGCGTAGCCTTGCAGGAAAATCGCGTCTTCCCACGAAGCGGCCTGAATGTGCGGGACGCCCTTGGCATCGCGCGCGATGCGGGCCTCCGCTGAAATGGGTGCGCTGATCTGCCCGGAAGTCTGCGGCAGCGGCCGCCAGGCGTACCAGTAGGCCGCCCCCAGAAGAGCGATCAGCAAAACCGCTATGCTCAGATTGAACACGCGAAGCAAGCGCGAGGCGCGCACGGACCGGGGCGCATCGTGCTCGATTTCGGGAAGGCTCACTGCTCCGATTGTAGCGAATCGCATTCTCGCGCCTATGTCTCTGCGACTCATCTTACTGGCGGCTATCGTGGCGCTGAACGGCTTCTTCGCGGCGGCCGAAGTGGCGCTGGTGTCGGTGCGACGGTCGCGCCTGAAGGAGCTCGCCGAGCAGGGCAACGCGTCGGCGCGCGCGGCGCTGGGATTGCTCGCCAATCCGGGACGCTTACTGAGCGTCACGCAGGTGGGCGTCACGCTGGCCAGCCTGGGACTGGGATGGGCGGGCGAAGACACCGTCTATCAGATCCTGCTTTCGTGGTTCGCGCCGTGGATCGCGCCGCGGTCCGCGTTCGTGCCGTGGCTGCATGGGCTGAGTTTCGCGGTGGCGTTCCTGGCGATCAGCTTCATCCACGTGGTGATCGGCGAGGTGGTGCCTAAGAATCTCGCGCTGGAAAAAGCCGACAAACTGGCGCTGCTGGTGGCGACTCCGCTGCTGATTTTCCGGCGCGTGTCGGCGCCGTTTGTTTTTGTCATCGAACGCACCTCGGGTGCGCTGTCGCACCTGATCGGGCTGCGCGGCGAGCATGGCGGAGGGCACTCGGCGGAAGAGCTGAAGTTCATTGTTGAATCCAGCCGTCACGCGGGCCATCTGGAGGCTTTCGAGGAAGAGGCCATCAGCAAGCTGCTGGAGCTGAAGGAAGTGAACGCGCGCGAAATCATGACGCCGCGCCGGCAGATCGTTTCGGTCTCGGTGGACGCGGGGCTGGACGAACTGCTGCGCCTGACCTTGAAGCACAAGTATTCGCGGCTGCCGGTGTATCAGGACAGTCCGGAACATATCATCGGCGTGCTGCACTACAAGGACCTGGTGCGCGCCTGGCAGGATCGCAAAAGCGCCGCGGATCGCCGCCAGACGCCGCGGCCTTTCCGGCTGCGTCCTTATGTGCGCAAGCCGCTGGTGGTGCCGGAGACCAAGCCGCTGCATCAGTTATTGGAAGAATTCCGGAGTCAGCATACCCACCTGGCGATGGTGGTGGATGAGTTCGGCACGTTCACGGGACTGGTGACGCTGGAAGACGTTCTGGAGCAGGTATTCGGCGAGATCGCCGATGAGCACGATGTTCGCCGGCCGCTGCCGGTGGCCGGAGCGCCGGTGGTCGAGCTCGACGGCAGCACCAACATTCGCGATTTGAGTTCGCAATACGGAATTGAACTGCCGGGCGACGCGGGGTTCGAAACGCTCGCGGGTTTCCTGCTGCATCAGTTCGGATACATTCCGGTGGCGGGCGAGTCGCTGAATCACGATGGCCGCACGTTTATCGTCGAATCCATGGATCGCAACCGCATCGCGCGGGTGAAGATTCTGAATGCGCAGCCGGCGGACGGCAGCGCGGCGCCGGATGACGACGCGGCGCAGCTGACGGCAGTGCCAGGCGACACCAGCAGGGCGTCCTAACACTTCGCATGCCCAGCGACATTTCCTGGCTGTTTATCGAACTGGGCGTAGTGATTGTGGGGCTGGCCGGGGCGGCGCGGCTTTCCAGCCGGCTGGGTTTCTCGACCATCCCGCTCTATCTGCTGGCGGGGCTGGCATTCGGCAAGGGTGGGCTCGCTCCACTGCCGCTCAGCCAGGAATTTATTCATGTCGGTGCGGAAATCGGAGTCCTGCTGTTGCTGTTCATGCTGGGGCTGGAATACACCGGCGAAGAATTGAAGCAGCAACTGCAAACCGGATTGCCTGCCGGGCTGGTGGATCTGGTGCTGAACTTCCCGCCGGGTGTGATCGCCGGTTATCTGCTGGGATGGAGTCCCTTGGCGGCGGTGCTGTTGGGCGGCGTCACGTACATTTCTTCTTCCGGAGTGATCGCGAAAATTCTGGCGGACACGGGGCGCCTGAATAATCCCGAAACGCCCGCCGTCATGTCAGTGCTGGTGCTGGAGGATCTGGCGATGGCGGCGTATCTGCCGCTGGTCGCGGTGCTGATCAGCGGTGGGACGGTTCAGGTGATGGTTACCTCGGTGGCGATTGCGATCACGCTGGTCTCGGTGGTGCTGTTTGTCGCGATCCGCTATGGGCAGCGGCTCAGCCGTTTCGCGGCGCACCAATCCGACGAAGTGATTCTGCTCTCGGTGCTGGGCACGGTGCTGTTGGTGGCCGGGCTCATGCAACGGCTGCAAGTGTCGGCGGCGATCGGCGCGTTCCTGGTGGGCACGGCGATTTCCGGGCCGATCGCGGAGCAATCGCATCGCTTGCTGGCGCCGCTGCGCGATCTTTTCGCGGCGACGTTCTTTTTCTTCTTCGGGCTCGAAATCGATCCTGCCAGTTTAGCTGCCGGTGCTGCCGGCCGCCGTCGCGTTGGGGGTCTTCACGGCGCTTACCAAAGTGGGCACGGGATATTGGGCGGCGCGACGCAAGGGCATTGCTCCGGCGGGACGTTGGCGGGCAGGCGTCGTCCTGGTGGCGCGCGGCGAGTTCTCCATCGTGATCGCGGGGTTGGGAGTCGGAATCGAGCCCCGGCTCGGCCCCTTGGCTGCCGCTTACGTGTTGCTGTTGGCGATCGGTGGGCCGATTGTCTCGCGCCTGGTGCGGTAGACGCGGTGGGACCTGGCCGAAAACCACCACGGACGGTTGGAGTCGGCCATCCTTTGCCGTCCTAGTCTCAGCCAGACCATTTGGTTTCAATCGTTTGACTCTGGTACGCGACTTGCAATTATTGATGGCGGAACAGGGAGGCAGCCATGAAAAAGAATCGGACTGGACTAGGGATTTTGACGGGTGCTTTGATGCTTATGGGACTCATGTTTACCGCGAGCACTGCCAACGCGCAGCGCATTGGATTTGGAGTTTCCGTAGGACCGGGCTATTATGCGCCTCCGCCGGTGGCTTACGCGCCTCCGCCAGTGGCTTATGCGCTGCGCCTTACCCGGGCTACGTTTGGACTGACGGCTATTACAACCCCTACGGCGTTTGGGTCGGCGGCTTCTGGGGCCCGCGGTATGGCTACGGATATGGCCGTTTCGGCGGCTAGGCTACGGACGTGGGTTCGTCGGTGGACGCGGGTTTGTGGGCGGACGTGGCTTCGTCGGCGGACGTGGTTTCGCCGGCGGCCGAGGCTTCGCGGCGGACATGGCGGCGGACACCGCTAACGTCTGAAGCTTTTCGTTTCGCAATTGGGCCGCCCTGTAATATTTACCGGGCGGCCTTTTCTTTGGAGTTGTGTTTACAATGATTTACAGTTTGGGTTGTGTCGTGCAATATGCTTGGTGAAGCACCAGTTGTAAAAAGCGCAACGAGGAGAAAGAGACAAATGAAAAAACTATTAGCAGCAATGCTGTTGACTGCGGGGCTTGGGATGGGTCAAGTGTCCTTGGGAATTCGGATCGGACCGCCTCCGGCGCCGCGCGTGGTGCGGGTACGGCCGGTTGCTCCTGGGCCGGGCTATTTTTGGGTGGACGGGTATTGGTATCCGGAAGGGAACCGGTATCGCTGGCATGAGGGTTACTGGAGTCGGCCGCCGTATGAAGGTTCCCGTTGGGTCGGGCCGCGTTATGAAGGCGGAATGTTCTATAACGGCTACTGGGACGGCAGCCGCGGACGATATCGAACACGATCACCGCTGGGACCGCGACCGCAGGAACCGCGACTTCGGCCACGATCGGGACGATCACTAGATCTGAGCACTAGTTGCATTCGACTGGAGCCGGGCGTCGATGCCCGGCTCACGGTCTGCGGGAGACTTCAACGAGGGCCGATGAGCGCGACTATTTTTCCCCAACTTAACCGTGAGGCGAACGCGGCGAGTGCAACACCCGCCACGGAGATCGAAATCAAAAAGCGCACAACGCGCGAGGGCGTTTGATCGGACATAATTGGGCCAAATGAATCGTACAGCCCTGCCCGTTTAGGAAACGGTATCTTTCGGATAATAGTGCGGGTTTTGGCGAGTTTCATGCTGGCCTATCTTTCGATAAATGTATTTAATTTCAGGGAGATTGTGGCTACAATCGAAATCAACAAGGGTGTCTCCTCCGAGCACCTACTGAGAGAGGGAGCGTTGGATTCGTCCACGTTCCTTCTCCTCTCCGAACCCCCTCGAACACTGACCTTCACGAGCCCTCCTGTCAAAGTTGACCCCAGCGCGATTCTCGTGGTACCGTAATTTTTCGGGCTACGTCGTCGTAAGCGTCTGTCTGAAGTTAGCTCCGTTCCCTTACCAAACAATCTGATGGAACAGACTCTGCATGCTCTCGGTGGGATACTGCTGAAATCCATCCCCACCGTTGTCCTGCTGCTGTTCCTTTACTTTTATTTGAAGTCGATGCTGTTCGGGCCGCTGACGCGGGTGCTGAAACAGCGCGAAGAACTGACGGCCGGGACACGGCACGCGGCCGCAGAAGAGCCTGAAGGACGCGGAGCGCAAGGTTTCCGAATACGAAGCCAAGATGCGCGAGGCGCGCGCGGAAGTGTATCGCGAGCAGGAAGAGACGCGGAAACGGTGGCTGGCGGATCAGGCGAGCCAAGTGGATGGCGCGCGGGAGCGCACCGGACAGACCGTCCAGCAAGCCAAGGAACAGATGACGGTTGAGATCACCGCTGCGCGGCAGACGTTGGCGGAATCCGCCTCGGCGCTGGCGGATCAGATCGCCACCACCGTGCTTTCGAGGAGAGCTGGATGAGGCGGGTCTTCATCCATTACCGCGCTGCTGCTGGCTGGTGCAACGTGGCTCAGCGCGCAGGAGGGTGGAGGGCTGCCCGAACCGGCTGCGGGCTGGAAGTGGGCGAACTTCGTGCTGCTGGTGGCGGGGTTGGGCTATCTGGTGGCGAAGACTCTGCCGCCTTTGTTTAAATCGCGCACTGAGGAAATTCAGAAGGGCATCGCGGAAGCGCGCGCCATCAAGCAGGACGCCGATAAGCGCGCCGCCGAAGTGGACGCGCGGACGGCTGCGCTGGGCGCCGACATCGAGCGCTTCCGGGTGGAAGCCAAGGCCGAGATGCAGCAGGAAGGCGAGCGTATCCGCCAGGAGACGGCGGCACAGATCGCGCGGCTGGAGAATCAAGCTCAACAGGAAATCGAAATATCCGGAAAGATCGCGCGCCGCGAACTGAAGAGCTACGCGGCGAAGCTGTCGCTGGATCTGGCTGAGCAGCGGGTGCGGGAGCGGCTGACTCCGAAGACGGAGCAGGAATTGGTTGACACTTTCATTCAGGATTTAGAGCGGGAGTCTAAGAGCTCATGATTTCCGTGGTGGCAGCGCGCTATGCGGCGGCACTTGCCGATGTCGTGACTGCGGGGCGTGCACGCGTCGAGCACGGCGCAGGCGGATCCGGCGGAAATTACGGCGCAATTGCGAGCGGTAGATGATTTAATCGCGTCGTCGAACGAATTGAAGAATGCGCTGGCTTCGCCGGCAGTGACGCCATCGAGGAAGCGGGCGGTGATGGCGCGATTGCTGGCGCCGATGAACGTCTCCGCGCAGGTGCGTAATTTTTTGTTTGTCGTGATCGACCATCGGCGAGTGCATGAGCTGAAGTCGATCATCGAAGCGTTTGAGAATCTTGCGGATCAACGGCTGGGTTTCGTGCGGGCGGATGTGGCCAGCGCTACGGAGATGCCGGAGGCACAGCGCAAGGTTTTGGAGGCGCAGCTTTCGCGGCTGGCGGGCAAGAAGACCAGGCTGCGCTACACCACCGATCCGTCGCTGGTGGCGGGCGTGGTGGCGAAAGTCGGATCGACCGTTTATGACGGCAGCGTCCGCGGGCAGTTGGAGCGCCTGCGGCTAAAACTGGGGAGCCAGTAAGGCTCCCGGTACTTTAAAAAAGGAATTATGGCTCAGATTCGGGCGGATGAAATCTCGCGCCTGTTGCGCGAGGAGATCGAGAACTACGATAAGGCGGTCAACGTCGCCGAGACCGGCTCGGTGATTTCTGTCGGCGACGGAATCGCGCGCATTTACGGCCTGGAGAACGTCATGGCCGGCGAACTCATCGAGTTCAAGGGCGGCGTTTCGGGCATCGCTTTGAACCTGGAAGAAGACCAGGTCGGCGCGGTGCTGCTGGGCGAGGCCTCCGGGATCATGGAGGGCGACGAGGTTCGCCGCACGGGACGCATCATGAGCGTGCCGGTGGGCGAGGCCATGATCGGGCGCGTGGTCGATGCGCTGGGCAAACCGATCGACGGCAAGGGTCCGATTGAAGCCAAAGGCTACAACGCGATCGAGCGCATTGCGCCGGGCGTCGTCGACCGGCAGCCGGTGAAAGAGCCGATGCAGACCGGCATCAAGGCCATCGACGCGATGGTTCCGATTGGCCGCGGACAGCGCGAGCTGATCATTGGCGACCGCCAGACCGGCAAGACCACGGTGGCGCTCGACACCATCATCAATCAGAAGGGCGGCGACGTCATTTGCATCTACGTCGCGATCGGGCAGAAGCGGTCGACTGTGGCGCAGGTGGTGAAGACGCTGGAAGACTACGGCGCCATGGAGTATACGATTGTGGTGGCGGCGACGGCGTCCGATCCGGCTCCGATGCAGTACCTGGCTCCGTATGCGGGCTGCGCGATCGGCGAGTATTTCCGCGACAGCAGCCGGCACGCGCTGTGCATTTACGACGATCTTTCGAAGCACGCGGCCGCGTATCGCGAGATTTCGCTGCTGCTGCGGCGGCCTCCCGGGCGCGAGGCGTTCCCCGGCGACGTGTTCTATCTTCACAGCCGTCTGCTGGAACGCGCGGCGAAACTGTCGGCCGAACAGGGCGGCGGGTCGCTGACGGCGCTGCCGTTCATCGAAACGCAGGCGGGCGACGTATCGGCGTACATTCCGACCAACGTCATTTCGATCACCGACGGCCAGATTTACCTGGAGTCAGATCTGTTCAACGCGAACATTCGTCCCGCGATCAACGTGGGTATTTCGGTAAGCCGCGTGGGCGGCAACGCGCAGATCAAAGCCATGCGGCAAGTGGCGGGAAGCCTGCGTCTGAACCTGGCGCAATATCGCGCGCTGGCGGCGTTTGCACAGATGGGATCGGATCTGGATAAGACCTCGACGGCACAGCTCACGCGCGGCAGCCGCATGGTGGAAATCCTGAAGCAGGGGCAGTATTCACCGGTGCCGGTCGAAAAACAGGTACTGATTCTTTACGCAGGTACCGAGGGGTTCCTGGACGACGTGCCGCTGGACAAGTGCCGCGCATTTGAAGAGGGCCTGCTCAAGTTTGTGGAGAGCGCGCATCCGGGGATGCTCTCGACCATTCGCGAGAAGAAGGCGCTGGACGATGCGCTGAAGGGCCAGATGTCGGCGGCCATCGGCGAATTCAAGACTCGCTTCGTCGAGGAACAAAAGACCAAGTAACATGCCGAGTCTTATCGACATTCGGCGGCGCGTCCGTTCGATCCGCAACACGCAGCAGATCACCAAGGCCATGAAAATGATCTCGGCGGCCCGGCTGCGTAAGGCGCAAGAGCGGGCGCTGGCGGCGCGTCCGTATGGGAAGATGCTGCGCGAGATTCTGGCGAATGTGGCGTCGGCGGCCAGCCAGAATCAGGACGCGGGCGGGCATCCGCTGCTGGCGGTGCGTCCCGAAAATAAGATTTTGGTGGTAGTGGTGACGGCGGATCGTGGGCTGGCGGGCGGGTTCAACGCCAACCTTCTGAAACTCGCGCAGCGCTTTGTCAGTGAGCACCGCGACGCCGAATTGAGCTTTGAGCTGATCGGGCGCAAGGGCCGCGATTATTTCCGCAAGCGCGAGGCGCGCATCTCCGGCGAACACCTGGATATGATGCGCTCGCTGAGTACGGCGTATGCGGATAAGATCTCCGACGCCATCATCGAGCGGTTTTCGAGCGGCGAGATCGATGCCGTGTACCTGTTCACCAACGAATTCAAGAGCGTGATGGCGCCGACGTTGTCGGAGACGCGGCTGCTGCCGATTGAAGTCCCGAAGGCGCAGGAGCAGGTGGATTACATCTACGAGCAGAAGCCCGAAGAACTGCTGGGCACGCTGCTGCCGCGCTACATCAAATTGCAGATCTATAGCGCGCTGCTCGAATCCGTCGCGGCCGAGCACGCGGCGCGCATGACGGCGATGGACGCGGCGAGCTCCAACGCATCCGACGTGATCGACAAGCTGACTTTGTATATGAACCGCGTGCGCCAGGCGAGTATCACGCGCGAAATTATCGAGATTGTGAGCGGCGCGGCTGCTCTGGACTAAAGCGAGGTTTACATGAGCGTAATCGGAAAAGTGATCCAGGTGGCCGGGCCGGCCGTGGACGTGGAATTTCCCGAGGGGCAGATTCCGGTAATCCGCACGGCGATCCGCATCACCAGCGAAGGTTACAAGGTCCCGGACCCCATCGACATCATCTGCGAAGTGGCGCAGCACATTGGCGAGGGCCGCGTGCGCACCATCGCGCTGCAGCCGACTGATGGTCTGGTGCGCGGCATGAAGGCCGAGAGCCTGGGCCAGCCGGTGACGGTTCCGGTGGGCAAGGAAACGCTGGGCCGCGTGCTGAACGTGATCGGCGAGCCGGTGGACAAGATGGGTCCGGTGAATACTGCGAAGCGGTACCCGATTCATCGCCAGGCGCCGGCGTTCGATGAGCAGTCGACGGAGCTGCAGATGTTCGAGACCGGCATCAAGGTTGTCGATCTTCTCGAACCGTATTTGCGCGGCGGCAAGATCGGATTGTTCGGCGGCGCGGGCGTGGGCAAGACCGTCATCATTCAGGAGCTGATCAGTAATCTGGCTCAGAAGCATGGCGGCGTGTCGGTGTTTGCAGGCGTCGGCGAGCGTACGCGCGAAGGAAATGACTTGTGGCTGGAATTCCAGGAATCCGGCGTTATCGATCCGAAGGACTGGCGGAAATCGAAGTGCGCGCTGATCTACGGGCAGATGACTGAGCCTCCCGGGGCGCGTTTGCGCGTGGCGCTGACGGCGCTAACTGTCGCTGAATATTTCCGCGACGAAGAAAACCAGGACGTGCTGCTGTTCATCGACAACATTTTCCGTTTCACGCAGGCGGGTTCGGAAGTATCGGCGCTGCTGGGCCGCATGCCGAGCGCGGTGGGATATCAGCCTAATCTGGCGTCGGAGATGGGCGATCTGCAGGAGCGCATCACGTCGACCAAGAACGGTTCGATCACGTCGGTGCAGGCGATTTACGTGCCGGCCGACGACTACACCGATCCGGCTCCGGCGACGACCTTCGCGCACTTGGACGCGACGACGAACTTGTCGCGATCGATTTCGGAGTTGGGTATTTATCCTGCGGTCGATCCGCTGGCATCGACTTCGCGCATTCTGGATCCGCGCGTCATCGGTGAAGAGCACTACAACGTCGCGCAGCAGGTGAAGCAGATTCTGCAGCGTTATAAAGATCTGCAGGACATCATCGCGATTCTGGGCGTCGACGAACTTTCCGACGAAGACAAAGCCACCGTCGCGCGCGCGCGCAAGATCCAGCGGTTCCTGTCGCAGCCGTTCACGGTCGCCGAGGCGTTCACGGGCCTGAAGGGCAAGTACGTCAAGGTTGCCGACACGGTGCGCAGCTTCAAGGAAGTGGTCGAAGGCAAGCACGACGAGATTCCGGAGCAGGCGTTCTACATGAAGGGCTCGATCGACGATGTGCTCGAGACGTGGGAAGAGATGAAGAAGAAGGGCTAACCTTCCGTGGCAGACACTTTCCAGATCGACATCGCGACGCCGGAAAAGCTGGTGCTGCAACAGCAGGCCGACTCGGCGCAGATTCCGGGCAAGGATGGCTACATGGGCATCCTGCCGGGCCACGCCGCGCTGCTTAGTGAACTGGCCGATGGCACGCTTTCGGTGACGCTACAGGGCCAGACGCAGAGCTTCCACATCACGGGCGGATTCGTCGAAGTCCGCAACAATCACGTGAGAGTGCTGGCGGATAAAGCGGAATAGCTTTACTCTTCTTCTTCCTCTTCACCAGTCTTCGCGGCCTTGGCGGCGGCTACGATTTTCTCGGCCTGCGGGCCGGGGACGAAATCGTAGTGATCGAACTCCATGTGGAACGTGGCCCGGCCCTGGGTCATGGAGATCAGGTCGTTTTGATAGTTGAGCATTTCGGACATCGGGCACGTGCGCTTTGATGATCTGCGTGCCGCCCTTGGTATCCATGCCTGAGATGCGGCCGCGGCGGCCGTTCATGTCGCCCATCAGGTCGCCGGCGAATTCGACGGGCGCCTGCACTTCCACGTTCATCACGGGTTCGAGCAGCGCGGGCTTGGCGTGCTCCATGGCCGCTTTGAAGGCCTTGCGGGCGGCCAGTTTGAACGACATTTCCGACGAGTCGACGTCGTGATACGAGCCGTCGTAGACCACCACTTTGAAATCGACCACCGGGAAGCCGGCCAGGAAACCCTTCTCGGCGGTCTCGACGATTCCTTTTTCGATGGCGGGGATGAAGTTGCGCGGGATCGAGCCGCCGAACACCTCGTTGGCGAATTCGAACTTGCCGCCGCGGGGGAGCGGCTCGATGCGAATCCAGCAATCGCCGAACTGGCCGTGGCCTCCGGTCTGCTTCTTGTGGCGGCCTTGCACGTCGGCTCTTCCGCGAACGGTTTCGCGATAGGGAATCTTGGGGGCGTGCAGTTCCACGTCGACGTTATAGCGTTTCTTCAGGCGGCTGACGATGATTTCGACGTGCTGCTGCCCGCTTCCGGCGAGCAGAAATTCCTTGGTCTGGGGATCGCGGTAGAAGCGCAGGGACTGGTCCTCTTCGAGAATCTTGTGGATGGCGTTGCCCATGCGGTCTTCATCGTTGCGCGTTTTGGCGGAGATGGCGTAGGCGATGGAGGGCTCGGGCAACTGCACGGGCGGATAGGCGATCAGCGATGCTTTGTCGTCCAGAGTGTCGCCGGTAAGCGTGTCCTTCAGTTTTGCCACGCCGCCGATGTCGCCCGCGTGCAATTCGGTAACCGGGTTGATGGTCTTGCCGAGGAGCGTGCCGATATGCGACAAGCGCTCCGCCGCCGCCATTGCGGGCGTTGATCTCGTTCGCGTCGTTCCGGAGAATTCCGGAGACCACTTTGAAATACGTGACGCGTCCGGCGAAGGGATCGGCGATGGTTTTGAATACGAACAGCGAGAGCGGCTCGGAATCCTTGACGGCGCGCTCCTTCTCGGCGCCGTTGAGCGTGCCGTGCCACGGTTCGCGTTCGGCGGGGCCGGGGAAGTACTCGAATGCGAAGTTCAGAAACAGATCGGTCCCGACATTGTGCAGCGCCGAAGCGCAGAGCACCGGGAACATGCGGCGCTGGCGAACGGCCTCGCGCAGGCCGTCGTGAATATGTTCCACGGGCAGGGTGCCGGTGTCGAAGAACTCTTCCAGGTAGGCGTCGTTGCCTTCGGCCACCATTTCGACCAGCGCTTCGTGCGCGGCCTTGGCGGCTTCGGCGAGGTCCGCGGGAATCTCGCCTTCTTTTCCCTTGCCGTCGCCGTCGGGCGTGTAGGTGTAGGACTTCATCTGCACCAGATCCACCACGCCCTTAAAGTCTTTCTCGGAGCCGATGGGCAGGTGAACCGGAATGGCGGTGCGGCCAAAGAAGGACTGCACGCTTTCGAGGGCGCGCTCGAAGCTGGAGCGCTCGCGGTCCAGTTTGTTGATGACGATGGCGCGCGGAAGCTGAAATTCTTCGCAGAAGGACCAAACCTTCTCGGTCTGCACTTCGACGCCGGCCACGCCGTCCACCAGGACGAAGGCCGAATCGGCCGCCGCGAGCGAGGCCTTGGTGTCATTGATAAAAATGTTGAAGCCGGGCGTGTCCAGCAGGTTGATCTTTTTCTTATTCCACTCGGCTGCCGCGACGGCGGTGGAAATCGTGATCTTGCGCGCGATCTCTTCGTCGTCGAAATCGGTGATGGAGGCGCCTTCGTCGACGCGCGTGAGGCGGCTGGTGGCGCCCGTTGTGTACAACAATCCCGAGGCTAAACTTGTCTTCCCGGAATGCCCGTGGCCGATCAAGGCCACGTTCCGGATATCGCTGGTTTCGTAGACTTTCACTGGATTTAAGCTCCCTTATATCATTCGCGAATCGCATCTTATCACAAACGGGGAGCTTCCCGATTTGAGCGATGGGCGAGCGGGCAGAGTTAAAAGATGATATCGAAGTCGCCGCGATAGCGGCGGTGGTAGTCGCCGAAGAAAATGCCGTAGAGCGGATCGCGGTATTGGCGTGCACAGCGAGGGCGTTGAAGTGGTTGGTGAAGTTCAGTCCGGTGAGAGAAAGGCGAACGGTGTATTTGGGACTGACCTTGAAATCTTTCGCGAAGCGCGCGTCGAGCGAGAAATAATTGGGGAAGCGGTTGGAATTGGGGACGCCCGCGTAGTCCTGCATCACGTTCAAGCTGGAATACGGGAAGCCGCTGCGATATTCGACGATCGGCAGAATCTGCAACTGCGGCCGGCGGATATTGAAGCTGCCCCACCACAGGAGCCGGTTGGGCAAATCGCCGGGCAGGCGGGCATAGACGTCGGGGCGCACCAGCGGATTGGGAAGATTGCCGAGGTAACCGTCGAAGCTATTGAGACTGCCCTCCGCGCGGCTGCGGGTGTAGGAAAAATTCAGTTGCTGCCGGTCTTTCCAGTTGAATTTCGCCGTGATTTCCGCCTGGCGATAGCGTGAGCTGCCATCGCCATTGAGCACGATTTCGTTGCCGGCTGCAGTGGTGCTGGGCTCAAAGACCACCAGCCCCACGGAACGATTGTCGGAATACACGCCGCGCAAATGGAACCACTGCGCAAAGGTATGCTCCACCTGCACGTTCCAGGTCGCTCCGCGCGGAGAGAAGGCGCCCGCCACCTGTTGGCCGTTGACGAAGAACGATCGCGGACCGGTGATGCTTCCGATTACGTTGAGGTACTCGATAGGGGCGCCGTTGATGGAGCCGTCGGGATTGTAAAACGTCACGGTCCTTTGCGGGTAGCGCGAGAAGGTATAGACGTTGAGCGGAACGTGGTCGTAGAACTGGCCGAAACCGGCGCGGAACACGGTGCGTTCGCCAGGAAACGGAGCGACGACAATCCCGGCGCGCGGCGCGATGCGAAGACTGTCGGGCAGCCGCTGATGCTCGATGCGGAAACCGTAATCGAAAGAGATTCTCGGGCCCAGTGACCAGTGATCCTGCGCGAAGGCGGTCAGTTCTTGATCGTTGCGGCTGAAGGGATTGCGATTGGAGAAGTCGATCCGTTCCAGCAATTGCCCGGTATTGTTCACAATATTGACGGGGCGGTAGGTGAACTGGCCGTCATCGCTGGAGCCGGTTAAGGAAGTCCCCATCTTCAAGAGGTGGGTTCCGGCGGCGCGGAGGGGAACCAGCGACCAGGTTTCCAGCCATTCGGTGCGGCGGGCATCGCGATTCTGCACCGCAAAATAATTGCCGCTGTTGCGCAGCGGGTTGAGCACCATCTCGGCATCGCCCTGCGAGCCGATGACCACATTGAAGCGCTGTATCGAGAGGCTGCTGTCCAGAATGCCGCCGAAAAGGCCCCAATGGTCGGCGACCGTTCCCACGTAGTTGTGCTGCGGTAACTGGGCGTGACGCTTTGCGGATTGAAGTAATCCGGGTTGACGAAATTGATGTGTTGGGGGCTGAAGTGAAACGTGGCCGTAACGATCTGTTTCGGCGACAGCACCAGATCGAGTTGCGTAAAGGAATTGACCCACTCTTTTTTCGACTCATTGTGCGGGAAGGGCAGCGTCAGGACGGATTCGCGCTGGAAATTGTATTGCGAGCGCGGTGTTGATGAACAGGCGATTGCGCAGCAGCGGACCGCCCAGCACGAAGCGCGGGGAGACATCCCGAATGCCGCGCATGTGCCAACTGCGGATGCGGAAGTCGGGGAAGGGATCGTTGAGCTCGGCGTGCCATTTCTCGCCGCCGCGGCGGGTTTCGACCGCAATCACACCGGAGGTGAAGCGGCCGTATTGCGCCAGGAAGGGAGTGTTGAGGACGTTCACCGACTCAATGCTATCCACCGGAATGGTCTGGCCGAACTTGCCGGTGGCGGGATCGGTGACGTCGGTCTGGTTGATCACCAGGGCGCTGCGCTGCTCGCCGGAGCCGTCGATCTTGAGCTCGCCGTCCGGGAATTGCACGATGCCGGGCACCAGCGGAAGGATCTCGGAAACGGTGGCCGGGTTGGTGGGGAGAACCTTGACTTCAGCGAGCCGTACTTCCGTGCTTTGCGACGAAGCTTGTTCGATGGGGGCGGCGGTATCCGTCACGTCGACGCTGGAACGCTGGGCTTGGGGCCGCAAGGTGAGGGTGATCTGCGCCCGCGCGGCGCTGGTCATGGTCACGTCGCCGCTAGAGGGATCGAAGCCCTGCTTGGCTGCGGAGACGTTGACCGGACCGCAAGGCAGGTTCGCGAAATCGACAGCTCCTAGCGACAAGGTGCTGGATTGTCCCAGGGATTGCGTGCCGGAGGCGATGCGCACGTCGGCATCGAATACCGGGCCGGATTCGGAATCCACAACGAAGACGCGCAACTCGCCGGGCGCGCAGGTTTGGGCCAAGGCGCACCCCGGAAGAAGCGCGAGAATCGCGGCGAACGGCGAGGCGGCTTAGAAGCTTCACTCTAAGCCATATAGCATAGCGAAAAGCTTGACGGCGCGTTGCAGAATTTTCGATCACTGATCTGAGAAATGAAAAACCCCGCACGACCTAAACAGGCCGTACGGGGTTCTTACTAGAGACTCGAGCTTCAGCGTGAAGCAGCCGGTCCAGAGGAGGAGCGGCTTCGTCACTGAAACGAAACCTGAACAATAGAGGTTCGGGATTAAGAGTCAGCCACCTCACGCGTGGTTAGAGTGCTGTAGTTACTACTACTTCCAGATATCATTAGACTGGACCACCTCCTTCCTCAGTGATAAGTCCATAATATGCCGGGTTTCCACGGCTGTCAAACATTTTGTGTGTCGCGTGTGAGAGACACCCATTCCTCGGTGCGCGTGCGCACATTGCCGTCTTCGGCGAACAAATCGCCGATGATCGCGACGGAGTCGGCGCCTGCGGCGAGCACCGATTGCGCGTTCGCGCGCGTGATGCCGCCGATGGCTACCAGAGGACGATCTGTGAGCGGACGCAGACGGCGCAGTTCGTCGAGACCAACGACGGGATCCGGATTTTGTTTCGACGCCGTGCCGAAGATGGGTCCGAGCGCGAGATAGTCGGCGGGCTCGGCTGCAGCGGCGCGGAGTTGGCTCTCGTTGTGGGTGGAGAATCCGATGAGCGTCTTCGCGCCGACTACTTTGCGCGCGGCGGTGGGCGTCAGATCGTCCTGACCCAGATGCAGAGCAGCGCCGGTGAGAGCGGCGAGATCGGCGCGGTCGTTGACGACGAACAGAACGCGCGGCGTCACGGCACAGTTCGGCGACGCGCTCCAGTTGCGCGAACACTTCGCGCGAGAAAAATCCCTTGTGACGGAACTGGAGGATGGTCGCGCCGCCTTCGAGAATCTGTTCGGCGGCAGTCACGGGATCGATGCCGTGGCGAGCGGCGATTTCCGGGTCCAGATGGTAAAACTTGGGTAAAACCTAGGCAGCATGCGAAAGCACCAGGTCGGGATCGGGAGTGCCGCGCTGGCCGAAACGGATCACGCCGTCGGGGCCGATCAGATACACGGTGCGCCGCACGATCAATCCTTTGGCTTTGTAGAGAGCGCCGGTCTTTTGGCCTTGGTCGACCAAAAGAGGGAACGGCAGGCGGCTCTTGCCGATGAACTTGGTGTGGCTCTGGGCGCTCTGCGGATTCACGCCGAAGACCAGCGTGTTCTTCTGCTGCGCGTCGGACCAGCGGTCGCGGAACTCGCACAACTGCTGGCGGCAGACAGTGGTGTCGTCGCCAGGATAAAAAACCAGCACCACGTTATGGCCGCGCAATGCGGAAAGCGACACGACTTTGCCGTCCTGATCGGGGAGCGAGAAATCGGGCGCAGGCGTGCCGGGAAGCAGGGGGTCTGCGAACAGCCAGTCGAACATGAAGTGACCCGGCGGTGCGCCGGACTTTTATTGTAGCTGTTCTTGCGGGACTTCGACGTTGAAGCTATAACCGAAGCCGCGTACGCTGCGGATGAAAGGCGGGCCGTCTTCCTGCTCGATTTTCTGGCGCAGGCGCAGAACGTAGACGTCGACGGTGCGATCGGTCACCGCGCGGTCGTGGCCCCACACTGCATCGAGCAACTGTTCGCGGCTGAACACCACGCCCGGCCGGCTCATCAGGAATTCCAGCAGCCGGAACTCGGTGGCGGTGAGCGTCAGCTCTTCGCTGCCGCGGCGCACGATGCAGCGCGTGCGGTCGAGTTCGAGGTCGCCCGAGCGCAGTACCTTGTTCACCGGCTTATCGCCGCGGAAGTGAATCTTCACGCGGGCGATCAGTTCGCGCACGAAGAATGGCTTGACGATGTAGTCGTTCGCGCCCAGTTCCAGGCCCACGATGCGGTCGGTTTCAGAGGCGCGCGCGGTCAGGAAGATGACCGGCGTATTCGCCAGGTCGGTGTTCGCGCGGATGCCCTTGCAGATTTCGAGGCCGTCGGAATCCGGCAGCATGATGTCGAGAATCACCAGGTCGGGATGCTCGCGGCGGCACAGATCGAGCGCGCCTTTTCCGGTCTGCGAACCCACCACCTGGAAGCCTTCTTTATCCAGGTTGTACTGGACCAGGTTGTAGAGGTCGGTATCGTCTTCGATGAGAGCGATTTTCTTCATAGACTTCTCTTACTATAAGAGTAACAGTCCGTCTGTTACAGCCATATTACAGGATGGTTGAGAAAGCGCTGAATATATGTAAAATCGTCGGCGCTGGGACGGCGTGAATACGTAGGCACTGCAGGAGTCTAGGGCATCGCCCTAGCGGTAAGACGCCTATAGGGCATTCCGCAGATTGCCCGCCGCATCAAACGGTTACGATACTGGCAGACGCCAAATCGGTGTGCGGTCGAGCCCCGCGGGCGGCGCAGGTACCAGGAGGCTCGATGCACGTCCGGCGGTGCGCGTTATTTGCGCTTGCAATATTTGTTTGTGGCGGGACGACTGCAAGCGCGCAATGCTCCTATGCTCTGAATGCGGGCGGGCAGGCGTTCACGTCCGCTGGAGGAAACGGGAGCATCGCTCATCACGGCGCCGCAGGGATGCGCCTGGAATGTGACTGGCACTCCGGGTTGGGTCACGCTCACGAGTTCCGCGACGGGCAGCGGCAACGGCACGCTTACTTATCAGGTAGCGGTGAATGCGGCTGGGGACCGCTCTTCCGCTATCACCATTGCAGGCGCCAGTTTCACGGTAGAGCAGGAAGCGGGCGCGTTACCCGGCTTGGTGTTCATCGGTTCGATGGCGCATCTGGCGGCGGAGGAAAACTGGACCACGGCGTTCACGATCGTGAACAAAGACACGATTTCGGCGATTGCGCGGCTGAGCTTTTCGGGCGACGCGATCGACCCCGGCGGCAACGGCGCGTTGACGCTGCCGCTGGCGTTTCCACTGCAAGACTTCCGCGGCACTGCCGCTACTGGCGGCAACGCTGGATCGCACCGTGGCGCCCAATGCCTCCTTGATTGTCGACACCGCGGGAGCGCAGGCGCTCCCGGTGCTGGTGGGTTCGGCTCAACTGATGGCCACTGGAGCGCTGGACGGATTCGCCATTTTTCACCAGATTGCGACCAACCAGGAAGCGGTGGTGCCGCTCGAAACCCGCAGCGCGCGTTCCTATCTGCTGGCTTTCGACAATACCGGAGGCCTGACGCTAGGCGTGGCCGTGGCAAACGTCTCGGCGCAGACAGCGTCCATACCGGTGATTATTCGCAGCGACAATGGAACGGTCATCAGCGCTCCGGGAGCTGCGATTTCACTGGCGGGCAACGGCCATACGTCGTTCGTGCTGGCGGATCCGGTTCTGGGATTCCCGGTCACGGCAAACCTCCGCGGCACCATCGAATTCGACACGCCCGCCGGGGGGCAGGATCAGCGTGCTGGGTCTCCGCTTCACGCCGCCGAATAACGCGCTCACCACCATTCCGGCAATCGCCAATGTCGGAACCAACGGCGGCTCCATTGCGCACCTCGCCACGGGAAACGGCTGGCAAACCACGTTTGTGCTGGTCAACGTGGGCGCCAGCGCGGCGCAAGTGAATTTGAATTTCTTTCGACGACAATGGCAGCCCGCTATCCTTGCCGCTTTCATTTCCGCAATCCGGCGGCGGCAGCAGCACCGTAGCTCCGTCGGTAAACCAGTCGCTTGCCGCGGGGGCTACGCTGATCGTCGAGAGCGCCGCTCCCGAGTCCGATCCGGCGCCGACGGTTGGCTCGGCGCAGCTTACGACCAACGGCAATGTCGGCGGGTTTGTGATCTTCCGCTACAACCTCGACGGCCAGGAAGCGGTGGTGCCGCTGGAGAACCGCAACGCCAACGCCTACATATTGGCGTTCGATAATACCGGCGACATCTCAACCGGCATTGCGATCAACAGCGTCGCGACGCAAGTGGTGAACATTCCGGTGACGGTGCGCGACGCTAGCGGGGCGCAGATCGCGACGGATACCATTACGCTGGCGCCTAACGGGCATCTTTCGTTTACGCTGGGGAGCGGCAAATATCCGGCCACCGCGGGAATTCGGGGCACCATCGAGTTCGATACGCCTGCCAACGCTCAAATCGGCGTGCTGGGAATTCGCATTCCCGCCGCCGCTCATACTTTCACGACACTGCCGGCGCTGGCGAAGTAGAGCTAAAGGCTCTGGCGCGAAGGTGGGCTTGCGGCGCGCCTTGGTCGACTGCTCGAAGGCATAAGCCACTTTGATCAACGCGGGCTCGGACCATGCAGGTCCGAAAAAGGAGATGCCGGCAGGCAATCCATGCACCAGGCCCGCGGGCACGGTGATGTGCGGGTAACCGGCGACCGCTGGAGGCGTGGAGCAACCTCCGTTGGCGCTGTCGCCATTGATGTAGTCGGTGAGCCACGCCAGACAGGACGTGGGAGCGACCAGGGCCTGAAGCCGGTACTTGGAACAGGCGGCGTCGATGCCCTCGGTGCGAGTCAGGCGAAGGCACTCGGCGCGTGCCTTGCGATAAGCCGGGTCGGTGAGCGGACCCTTTTTCTCGGCTTTCAAAAGCAGTTCCTGTCCGAAGTGATCCAGCTCGCGAGCACGATTCTTTTCGTTGAACGCGATCAGGGTGGCCAGAGTCTCGTTTCGGCCGCGCGTTTTCAGGTAGGCATTCAATCCGGCTTTGAACTCGTAGAGCAGCACTTCATTTTCGGGTTCACCGATCTTGCCGTCGGGCGGAATTTCGACGGGATCGATAATCTCGGCACCGGCGCTTTTCATGGCAGCGATGGATTGGTCCATAAGCTTGTCGACGGCGGCATTGAAGCCGAACGATTTACGGACGATGCCGAGGCGGGCCCCGCGCAGACCGTTTTTGTCGAGAAACTGCGCGTAGTCTGGACGGGTCTTAGGAGCGCTCGCGGTCGCGGCGTCCGCGGAGTCTGTCGCGGCCAGCGCGTTCAGGAGAAGCACCGCGTCGCGCACCGTGCGGGCCATTGGTCCGGCGGTGTCCTGGCTGGCGGAGATCGGAATGATGCCGCTGCGGCTGACCAAGCCAACCGTGGGCTTGATGCCGACCAGACCGTTGATCGAAGACGGCGAGACGATGGAGCCGTCGGTTTCCGTGCCGACCGCGACGGCGCACAAGCTGGCGGCAGTTGCGGCGCCCGAGCCGGAGCTCGACCCGGATGGATTGCGATTCAGCGCATAGGGGTTCTTGGTCTGGCCGCCGCGGCCGCTCCAGCCGCTGGTGGAGTGATCGCCGCGAAAGTTCGCCCACTCGCTCAGGTTGGTCTTGCCTAGCAGAACTGCGCCTGCGG
The DNA here is from genome assembly GCA_963731375.1 of Bryobacterales bacterium. Lineage (GTDB taxonomy): Bacteria > Acidobacteriota > Terriglobia > Bryobacterales > Bryobacteraceae > Palsa-187. The sequence goes on along the minus strand of CAVSUW010000005.1, from coordinate 1,783,488 downwards.
CTCGGAGCCGCGCGACGATGAAGGCGTCCTTCGGGGCCGGCGCGCCCAGCAGAGCGAGGGAGCCCGCGGTGGTGTTCATGTTACCGGTATCGATATTGTCCTTGACCAGTACGGGAACGCCGTGCAGCGGGCCGCGGCGGCCTTTGGCCTGCCGTTCGCGATCGAGATCGGCGGCGATCTTGAGCGCGTCCGGATTGAGTTCAATCACCGCATTGATCGCCGGGCCATGCCGGTCAATCGCATCGATGCGGGCCAGGTAGGCTTCGGTCAGGGATTGCGAAGTGAATTTGCCGGACTGGAAGCCTTTTTGGATGTCGTCGACCGTGAGTTCTTCCAGGTCGATCTGCGGCGTGGCGGCTGAGGCGGATACCGCTGCGAGGAGCGCCGATTTTACGAGATTGCGGCGGTTCATAAAGCCCTTCCAGTGATCTTACCCGATCCGGAAGGGAATCGCGATTTGTGACCACCTTTGGGCACCTGACCGTATATCGTTACCGGCCTATACGCGCATCGCCCTTCCATCCGCACGGTGGACCGGCTCGCTGGAGGGCCAAAGATGGTGCGACTCGTGCACTAAGAAAAGGGTCTCAATGCCGTCGGGACCCGTTGCCGATGTGTTCGACGGAGGTTGGAAATGTCTGTTTCCGAAGATGCCATTGCCACGGCGGATGGCGTAACCGAAGTCCGGCGCGAAGCAGCCCTGCTCAAGACCGGGGCGCTGCAGAACGCGATTCTCAACAGCGCCAATTTCTCGAGCATCGCCACCGACGAGAAGGGCGTCATTCAGCTCTTCAACGTCGGCGCCGAGCGCATGCTGGGCTATGCGGCCATCGAGGTGGTGGACAAGATCACTCCCGCCGACATTTCCGATCCGCAGGAAGTGATCGCGCGCGCCCAAGCACTGAGCCTGGAACTGGCGACTCCGATTACGCCGGGTTTCGAGGCGCTGGTCTTCAAGGCCTCGCGCGGCATCGAAGACATTTACGAGCTGACCTACATCCGCAAGGATGGCAGCCGGTTTCCGGCGGTGGTATCGGTTACGGCGCTGCGCGACGATCTGGGCGGAATCATCGGCTACCTGTTGATCGGCACCGACAATACGGCGCGCAAGCAGGCGGAAGAGGCGCTGCTCAAAGCGGGCGCCCTGCAGAGCGCGATTTTCAACAGCGAAAATTTTTCGAGCATCGCCACCGACGAGAAAGGCGTGATTCAACTCTTCAATGTCGGCGCCGAGCGCATGCTGGGTTACACGGCCAGCGAGGTCGTGGATAAGATCACGCCGGCCGACATTTCCGATCCGCAGGAAGTGATTGCCCGCGCGAAAGCCTTGAGCCATGAGCTGGACACCGCGATCACGCCGGGCTTCGACGCCTTGGCGTTCAAGGCCTCGCGCGGCATCGAAGACATTTACGAACTGACCTACATCCGCAAGGACGGCAGCCGCTTTCCGGCGGTGGTGTCGGTCACGGCGCTGCGCGACGCACTGGGCGGGATCATCGGCTACCTGTTGATCGGCACCGACAACACGGCGCGCAAGCAAGTGGAAGCCGAACAGAAGCAGCTGGATCAGCGGCTGCGCGATCAGCAGTTCTACACCCGCTCGCTCATCGAATCCAATATCGACGCGCTGATGACCACCGATCCGGCGGGCATCATCACCGACGTCAACAAGCAGATGGAGGCGCTCACCGGCTGCACGCGCGACGAACTGATCGGCGCGCCTTTCAAGAATTTCTTTACCGATCCGGACCGCGCCGAAGCGGGCATCAAGCGCGTGCTCAGCGGAAGCAAGGTCACCGACTACGAACTCACGGCGCGCGCCCGGGATGGCAAGGAAACCGTGGTCTCCTACAACGCGACCACCTTTCACGATCGCGACCGCAAGCTGCAGGGCGTATTTGCCGCGGCGCGCGACGTCACGGAGCGCAAACGTTTTGAGCGCACGCTGCAGGAAAATAACACCGAATTGGAGCGCGCCCGGGCCGCGGCGGAAAAGGCCAACCTCACCAAATCGGATTTTCTATCCAGCATGAGCCATGAGCTGCGCTCGCCGCTCAACGCGATCCTCGGTTTCGCCCAGCTCATGAATTCGGATTCTCCGCCGCCAACGCCCTCGCAGACCGCCAGCATCGACCAGATTCTCAACGCGGGATGGTATCTGCTGGAGCTGATCAACGAAATCCTGGATCTCGCGCAGATCGAGTCCGGCAAGCTGGCGCTTTCCCGGGAGCCGACTTCGCTGACCGAAGTCATGCTCGAATGTCAGGCCATGATCGAGCCGCAGGGGCAAAAGCGCGGCATCAGAATGACCTTTCCGCATTCCGGCACCCCGTACTTCGTGGATGCCGACCGGACCCGCCTGAAGCAGGTTCTGATTAATCTTCTCTCGAACGCGATCAAGTACAACCAGCCGAATGGAACGGTGGTGGTGGACTGCACCATGAACACGCCGGAACGCGTTCGCGTCAGCGTCACGGATTCCGGAGCGGGGTTGCCTCCCGAAATGCTGCAGCAGCTTTTTCAGCCGTTCAATCGTCTGGGACAAGAGCGGAGCACGGAAGAAGGAACCGGCATCGGCCTGGTGATGAGCAAGCGGCTGGTGGAAATGATGGGAGGCATCATCGGCGTCGAAAGCACCGTCGGCATCGGGAAGTGTCTTCTGGTTCGAACTGAACTCGGCGAATGAGCCGCAGCTGGAAGCGGACCTCACGCCGCCCCTGGAGATTGCAATGGCGCAGGTCGCGCGCGGCGCGCCGCTGCGAACCCTGCTCTACGTGGAGGACAATCCCGGCGAATCTGAAGCTGATCGAGCAACTGATCGCGCGGCGTCCCGATATCCGCCTGCTGAGCGCCAGAGACGGCAATACCGGTATCCAGCTGGCGCGGGCCAACCTGCCGGCGCTCATCCTCATGGACATCAATCTTCCGGGCATCAGCGGCATTGAAGCCCTCAAGATCCTTCGCGAAGATCCGGCAACCGCGCACATTCCGGTGATTGCCTTGAGTGCGAATGCGATGCCTCGCGACATCGAAAAGGGCCTGCAGGCCGGCTTCTTCCGCTATCTGACCAAGCCGATCAAGGTCGATGAGTTCATGGACACGCTCGAAGCAGCGCTTGGAATTCGGGGAACTAGAAACCGTTCAGAGCAAGTAAAGCCGAACCGAATCCATGGTCAGCCAAGCCGATATTCTGAACGCCAAGATCCTGGTGGTCGACGATAAGCAAGCCAACGTCCTGCTGATCGAGGGCATGCTGCGCGTCGCCGGCTATACTTCCGTTCGATTCGACGACCGATCCGCAGGCCGTCTGTGAGATGCACCGCGACAACGGCTACGACCTGATTCTGCTGGATCTCCAAATGCCCGTCATGGACGGATTCCAGGTGATGGAGGGTCTGAAGGAAATCGAAACGGAGGGCTACCTGCCGGTCCTGGTCATCACCGCCCAGCCGGACCATAAGCTGCGCGCGCTCGAAGCGGGAGCCAAGGATTTCGTCAGCAAACCGTTCGATCTGGCCGAGCTGCGGGCGCGCGTCCACAACATTCTGGAAGTGCGCCTGTTGCACAGCGCGGCGAAGAGGCACCGCCAGGCGCTGGAGGAGACGGTGCGGGATCTGGAGGCCAGCCGCGAGGTCATTCGCCTCAAGACCCTGGAGGAGCGGAAGAAGAGCGAGCAGGAATTGGCCTTAGCGCAAGAAACTCAGGAAAGCCTGCTGCCCCGTTCTCTGCCCAAGTTCGAAAGCTTTCACATCCATGCCTTCAACCAGCCGACTCGCTACGTGGGCGGCGATTTCTACGATTTTCTGCAACTGAGTTCGGGGGAATGGATGGGAGTTCTGGCGGATGTCTCCGGCAAAGGAATGTCCGCGGCGCTGCTCAGTTCGATGGTACTGGGCGCTCTCAATATGGAGTTCCGCTCCGGGACCCAGCCGCAGGACGCCTTAAAGCGCGTGAACCAACTCCTGTGCGATAAATCTCTTCCCTTCCAGTTCGTAACGCTTTTTCTGTTCTTGCTGCGCCCCGGTGGCGAGGGCCAATTCATCAGCGCGGGGCACAATCCGGCCTATCTGTTCCGCTCGGCCACCGGAAAGGTCGAAAAACTGGTTCCGGACGCTTTTGCGCTGGGGATGTTCGAGTCCGCCTGCTTTCAATCCCGCAAGTTCCATCTTGACGAGGGAGACCTCCTGATCGTTTATTCCGATGGCCTCACCGACGCGGAAAATCCGCAGGAAGAAATGTTCGGCGAGGAAAGACTCCTGGAAATCATTCAGCGGGAGGCGCCGGCAGGAAGCCGCGCGGTCGAGCAGACGATCTTAAAGGGTATTGCGGATTTCACGCAGAGCACGCCGCAAACGGATGACATCACTTTCGTGGTGGTTGAAAAGTCGCTCTGAGAAAGGGCGCATTAAGCGAGCGTTGCCGCCCAATCTGTGTTAGTTTACTAGTATCCTCGTCAGAGAACGGCCCACCACGTAGTGCAGAAAGGGACGGAGCCTCATGCTGATTGGAAGGCGCTTCAAACTGCGCGAACCTGTAATTGCGACCGCCCTCGACCACAACGGCAACAGGGTGGCCGCCATGCTTCCTACGTCCTCCGTCATCGAGATCATCAGCCGAACTGCCTCAGGATTGCGAATTCTGGATGTCGAGTGCGACGGCAAGGTCTTCGCCATGTTCGAAAGCGATATCGCGGAACGGGGCGACGAACTTTGCGAGCAAGCGGCTGAACCACGTCCGGCGAGAATCGAGGATCACCCTCGGAGGCCCGGGCGAAAAAGTGCGTTGGGCGGCCGGTTTCTGAGTTGCGTCCGCTACGGCTAGCGCTGACCCGCAGTGCTGATATAGTGGGGTGCTATGAGTATCAAAAACCTCGCCTGGCATCGCCGTTCTCAGCCTCGTTATCAGCATCGCCCCGCTATCCGCGCAACTCGCACCGCCCAACGCGATGGGCGTGTCGATCGGACATGTTCACGTCAATGCGCGCGACATCGCGGCGCAGCAGCGCTTCTGGGTCCAGGTGGGCGGCACGCTGGTCCACAACGGGAAGATCCAGATGGTGCAATTTCCGGGAATGTTTATCAACTTGCGGCAACAGGATCCAACCGGCGGCACCGTCGGGTCGGTGGTAAACCACATCGGTTTTCATGTGAAGAACCTTGCCGATGAGATGACGAAGTGGGAGGCTGCGGGCCTCAAGATCGAGGCGGGCGCCAATCCCAAGCAGAAGTTCTTGACCGCGCCCGATGACGTCCGCGTGGAGATCATCGAGGACGCGTCGATCGCCACGCCGGTCGCGATGCATCACATTCACATGTACGTTCCGGACCCGCTGGCAACGCAAGCCTGGTACATCAAGAATTTCGGCGGCACCGCCGGCAAACGCGGCCAGTACGATACGGTGAATGTTCCCGGGACGGAGCTCACGCTTGGCGAAAAGCGCGACGCCGCAGGAGCCAACCAAGGGCCGCTCGATCGATCACATCGGGTTTGAAATCAAGAATCTCGATCAGTTCGTGAAGAACCTGGAAGCGAACGGAATCCATACGGATGCTGCTATTCGCACCAGCGGCAACGCTCCCACGCTGCGGCTCGCGTACATTAGTGGACCCGTGGGGCACCAATATCGAACTGACTGAGGGGCTGACGCCGCCGCGCGAATCGGCAGCCGAGGGGCGCTGCTGGGTCTCCGGATGCGCGACGATTGCGATTTGCGCGGCATCGGCCTGACGCAATAGTTCTGCACGATCCAGCAACAGCGTCCGGCCGGCGTCGATGGAGAGCGCGGTGGTGCCGGTTTCGCGCATCACGGCGATGGTCTGCGGGCCGATCACCGGCACGTCGTAAAGCATGTGCTTGCGGCGGCGCGATCCTTTGACCAAGCGCAGCGGCTTGCCTTCCACCAGCGACGCGGCCCGGCGCAGCATGGCGTCCGTGCCTTCCATGGCTTCGACGGCGACGCAGGCGCGCTCGGCGATGGCCACGCTCTGGCCGATGTCGTGTTCCGAAAGCGCGGCGGCGATGCGGCGGCCGTAATCGATATCGCGCTCCTCGTCCGCCGACGGCTTGCGCCGCGTGAGGACGCCCGCGGGCGCGAGCAGATCCTTGAGCAGAAGCGTCGAATCCACCAACTCGATGCCTTCGTCCTTCAGGACTTTGATCACTGCGCCGATCAGGCCTTCGGTATTCTTGGTTTCGATCGAAGCCAGCAGCTTCACCAGCTTCAGGTCGGGCACGATCGACGAGAAAATTTTGGCGTGCTTCACCTGTCCGCACATCATGACCTGCGTGATGCCTTCCGATGGCAGATGTCGATCAACTTGCTGAGTGCGCCCAGTGAAATCCAGTGGCAGCGCACGGCCAGAGGCTCAATTTCGGGCGACGCTTCTTCCTTGATGCCGATGGCGACCACATCGAGGCCGGCCTTCTTCGCGGCTTCGAGCGCCAGCACCGGGAAGCGGCCATTGCCCGCGATCAGCCCGTAAGGCATGGGTTATTTGATGAACCCGCGGTCCGACGCGGCGATGAACTGGAGCAGTTCGTCGACTTCAGGCGTGCCACCCAGCTCCGCCAGAATTTTTTCGAGCGCCTGGGAAGTATTCAGCTTCGAGCGCGAAAGAAGACGAAACGCCTTGTGCAGCGCTTCGATGGTCTCCGCGGAGAAGCCGCGGCGTTCGAGACCGGTCTTGTTTTCACCGTAGACCTTGATCTCGCGCTTGGCGGAGGTGGTGGAAAACGGCAGGACATCCTGCGTGATCACGCTATAGCCGCCGATCATCGCGTGCCGGCCGACGCGGCAGAACTGGTGAATCGCGCTGCCGGCGCCCACCACCGACCAATCGTCGATCGCAACGTGTCCGCCAATCGTCGCCGCGTGCGACAGCACACAGTGGCTGCCCACGCGGACGTCGTGCGCGACATGCACCTGCACCATCAGCAGATTGTCGTCGCCAATCGAAGTCAGCATGCCGCCGCCCTCGGTGCCGCGGTGAATCGTAACGAATTCGCGGATCTTGTTGCGATGGCCGATGTGGGTGCAGGAACGCTCGCCGTGATACTTCAGATCCTGCGGCGCGACGCCCACCGTCGAGTAGGGAAAGAAAACATTGTCCTCGCCGATGGCCAGCGGACCTTCCATCACCACGTTGCGCTTTGAGTTCGGGTCCGCGCGCCGATTTCGACGTCCGCGCCGATGATGGAGTAGGGTCCGATTTCGGCCGACTCAGCGATCTTGGCGGAGGGGTCGACGATCGCAGTCGGATGAATCGGCATCGCGGTGGTTATTGGCGGTCGGCCAGCACGCAGAGCATTTCGGCCTCGGCCACCACCGTTCCGTCGACGGTCGCCGTGCCGCTCACCTTCGCCATCGACGCCCGGCTCCGCAGCATCTTCATCTCCATGCGCAGTTGATCGCCGGGCCGCACCGGCTTGCGGAACTTCGCGCCATCGACGCCCGCCAGCAGCACCAGTTTGTTCTTGCGGTCCGGGATGCCGCTCAGCACCAGGACGCCCGCCACCTGCGCCATGGCTTCGATGATCAGGACGCCCGGCATCACCGGATAATCCGGGAAATGACCGGCGAAGAAGGGCTCGTTCACGGTCACGTTCTTGATGCCGACGACGCGCTCCGTTTCCAGTTCCTCGATGCGGTCCACCAGCAGAAAGGGATAGCGATGCGGCAGGATTTCGCGGATGGCGTCAATGTCCAGGGCGCGGCCGGCAACGCCTCGGCTGGAAACGGAAGTGGACATACGGATTCTGAATTATAGCAGGCGGTATCCTACGAACGATGAGTTTTCCCCAAAAGCAGGTCATCGCCACCATCCGCGAATTTGTCGAGTGCGAATCGCCCAGCGACGATCCCGCCAGCGTCAACCGCTTCGTCGATCTGCTGGCGGAGACGGTGAAAGATATCGCGCGGGTGAAGACCTATCCGGGCGGCAAGGGCCGCGGGAAGCACCTGCGCTGCGAATTCCTGCTGCCGGGCTCGAAAAAGTCGGGGCAGATTCTGGCGCTGGGACACTCCGATACCGTGTGGCCGCTGGGGACCCTCCGCACGCATGCCGTTCCGGCAGGCGCAGGGACGGCTGTGGGGGCCGGGCGTGTTCGATATGAAAGCCGGCCTGGTGTTTTTCATCTTCGCCATGCGGGCGCTGCGGGAGCAGGACATTCCGGTGGCGCGCAAGGTCGTGTTGCAGGTCAATTCGGATGAAGAAGTCGGCAGCCCGTCATCGAGGCCGCTCACCGAGGAGGCGGCGCGCGCGAGCGCGGCGGTGCTGGTGCTCGAACCCAGCCAGGGACTCGACGGCAAACTCAAGACCGCGCGGAAGGGCGTCGGCGACTACACCGTGACCGTACACGGCCGCGCGGCGCACGCGGGTCTGGACTTCTCTGAACGGCGCCAGCGCGATTGTCGAAATGGCGCGGCAGATTCAAAAAATCGCCGGGTTCACGCGTCTGGATCGCGGGATCACGGTCAGCCCCGGCCTCATTCGCGGAGGCACGCGAAGCAACGTGATCGCCGACGGAATGCTGGGTCGAAGTCGACGTGCGCGTCCCCAAAGCGGCGGACGCGCGCTACCTGGAACGCCAGTTCGCCTCGCTTAAGCCGTTCGACAAGCGCTGCTCGATCAACGTGACCGGCGGCATGAACCGTCCGCCCCTGGAGCGCACGGCCGGAGTGCGGGCGCTCTTCCGCAAAGCCGAAGGCGCTGGCGGCGGAACTGGGCGTCGAACTGGAGGAATCGTCCGCCGGTGGCGGGTCGGACGGCAACTTCACGGCGGCGCTGGGCGTGCCCACGCTGGACGGCCTGGGAGCGGTCGGCGAGGGTGCGCACGCGGCCAACGAGAGCATCCTGATCGATCGGATGGCCGATCGGATCGCGCTTTTGAGTAAACTTGTGGCGGCTCTGTAACGTCTGTTTTATATGTGCCGACGCGAGCGGATGATATCCTGACGATAAGGCACCCATTCATACTATGCGTCTCAGCCGGTGGCTGATTCTTGCCGCCCTTCTCGCGATTGTCGTGTTCGTCCTCCAGACCTATATCAAGCGTCAGCAGGCGCTGGCGCGCGACGCGCCGGCGGCTCCGCGCGCCGCTCGAAACCGGCATAAACGGCAGCGCCAGCGACTGGGTCTACACGCAGAGCGACGGCGAACGCCCCCGCGTCACGGTGCGCGCGAAAAGCTTCCGCCAGGTGAAGGCGCCGTCGGTGATGGAACTGGAGGGCGTGGAACTGCAATTGTTCCACAAGGAAGGCGATCAGTTCGATCTGGTGCGGAGCGCCAAGGCGCAGTTCGATATCGCCGCCAAGACCCTCTATTCCGACGGCGATGTGGACATCACCATGGCCAGGCCGGCGGCCGGGAAACCCACCGTGGCGCCAAAGCCCGGCGGCGGACGGTGAGGACGAACAGAACCCGGGGGGCCGCATCGTAAAGATCCACACTTCCGGTGTCCGCTTCGCGAGCGACACCGGCAAGGCCTCTACCGACCGGCGCGCGGACTTCGAGTTTGAGCAAGGAAACGGATCGGCCAAGGGCGTGGACTACGATCCCACCTCGCGCGAGTTGCACCTGCGCAGCAAGGTGGAGCTTCACTGGATGGGCAAAGGGACGAGCTCCAAGCCCATGTTGATTGAGGCCGGCGAAGCTTATTATCGCGAGGTGGAATCCAAAGTCTTCCTGCTGCCGTGGTCCAAGCTGACCCGCGACACGCTGCACATGGAGGGCGCGTCGTCCGTGATTACGCTGGATAAGGGCGTGATCAAAGAAGCCCTGTCGCAAGCCGCGCACGGCGTGCAGGACGACCCTGGCCGCAAGGTTGAATTCGCGGCGGACTCCTTGCTGCTGACCTTCGGCGACGACATGGCGATTCAGGAAATCAAAGGCCAGCAGAACGGCAAGCTGGTTTCTACCGCCAAACCATGCGCACCACCGTGACCGGCGATATCATCGATCTGCAGTTCGATCCCGCCGCGCAGGAGAGCACGCTCACCCACGCCCTCGCGATGCAGAAGGCGGTTGCCGAGGCGCAGCCTTTGCCGCAACCCGGCGAACTGCTGGCGGAAACGCGGATTCTGCGCAGTGAAGTCATCCATCTGAACATGCGTCCCGGCGGGAAGGAAATCGATACGGTGGAAACCGACGGCGCCGGCACGGTCGACTTTCTGCCGAACCGTCCGGGGCAGCCCAAGCGATTCATGCAAGGCGACCGCATCTGGATCGCCTACGGCGCCGACAACCGGATTCAATCGTTTCGATCCATCAATGCATCGACGCGCACCGAGAAGCCCGGCACGCCGGTTCCGCCGCCCATGCTGACGCAGAGCAAGGAACTTGCTGGCGACGTTCGATCCCAAGACCAGTGAACTGACGCGGCTGGAGCAGAAGACGGATTTCCGCTATGAAGAAGGAGTTCGCCGCGCGACCGCCGATCGCGCGACGCTCGAACAGGCGAAGGACGTGATCACGCTGGAGGGTTCGGCGCGGACTTCGGACCCCACCGGCACCGCCGCGGCCGATCGGCTGATCCTGAATCAGAAATCCGGCGACTTCGTGGCGGATGGCCGCGTCGCCACCACGCGCCTGCCGGACCAGAAGCCGTCGTCATCCTCGGCGCTGCTCTCCGACGCGGAGGTGATGCAAGGGCGCGCGCAACACATGACATCGGCGGAGAAGAATCAGAAGCTGCATTACGAAGGCAACGCCGTGGTGTGGCAAGGCGTCAACCGCGTCGAAGCCGACCGCATCGACATCGACCGCACGCGGCAGGTTTTTGAAGCGCACGGGAAAGTAGTGAGCCAGTTCGCCGACAAGGCTCCCGATAAGACCGATGACAAGACCGATGACAAGGCCGGCGGCAATAAGACTGCGGCCGCCAAGCCGGCCGCTGCCGCCGCGCCCATCTTCACCGTGGTGAGAGCTCCGGATTTGATCTACACCGACGATACGCGGATCGCCCACTACCAGGGCGGCGCCGCCATGGTGCGTCCCGGGCTGACGGTGAATGGCAAGGAACTGAAGGCCTACCTGAACGAGCGCGATGCGGACACTTCTCTGAACCATGCCTTCGCCGATGGCGCCGTGAAAATTGTCAGCACTGAAGACAAACGCACGCGCACCGGCACCGGCGAGCACGGCGAATACTACACCGCCGAGCAGAAGGTGATCCTGAACGGCGGCGATGCGCTGCTGGTGGACAGCCTGAAAGGGCAGACGCGCGGCAAACAATTGACCTGGTGGTCCAACAATGATAGGCTGCTGGTGAACGGTGTGGAGAACCGTCCCGCCGACACGCTCTACCGCAAGAAATAAAGCCCTGTGCATACTCTCCAGACAGCCGAACTCACCAAGTCCTACCGCGGCCGGAAGGTCGTGGACAACGTCTCCGTGCGCGTGAAGCAGGGCGAAGTGGTGGGCCTGCTGGGTCCCAACGGCGCGGGCAAGACCACTTCCTTTTACATGATCGTCGGGCTGATCACGCCGGACTCGGGCCGGGTCGTGCTGGACGACGACGATCTGACGCAACTCGCCATGTATCAGCGCGCCCGCAAAGGCATCAGCTATCTGCCGCAGGAAGCCTCGGTATTCCGCAAGCTCTCCGTCGAAGACAACCTGATGGCGATTCTGCAGACGCTGCGGCTGAGCCGGCGCGAGCGTCTGGACCGCATGGATCGCCTGATCGAGCAACTGGGCCTGGAGCAGGTTCGCAAGAGCAAAGGCTACGTGCTTTCGGGCGGCGAGCGGCGCCGCGTGGAGATCGCGCGCAGCCTGGTGATCGAGCCGAGTTTTCTGCTGCTGGACGAGCCGTTCTCCGGTATCGATCCCATTCAGGTGCTGGAGCTGCAGAAGATCATTTTCGATCTCAAGAATTCCGGGATCGGAATCCTGATGACGGACCACAACGTGCGGGAGACGCTGGCGGTGACGGATCGCGCCTACATCATCAATAACGGACGCATCTTCCGCTCAGGCTCGCCCGAATCGCTGGGGAACGATCGCGGACGTTCGCCGGGTGTATCTGGGAGAGCACTTCAGTATGGGAATTGAAACGACACGCGCACCGCGCGGGGGTGATTGAAGAAACGATTGAAGCGCTCCGTTTTAGGCGGCCGCGCCCTCGGCTTGCTGACCCATGGCGTTTGCGAAATGCGCGATCACCATGGACATCTCTTCCAGCGCCTTGCAGGCTGCCGTGGGTGAGAACACGCCGACTCACTTGAGACCAGCTGCGCATCACGCGGTAGTTCACGGCCAGCATGCTGGTTTCGAGCGACGATCCTTCCTCCGAAGAACCGCTGACCTGTTTCAGCATGGAGCTCAACACGGCGTAGTCGCGATCGAGAGTGTCGCGGAGAGAATCCAAATTGACCGTAGTCGCACGAAGTTGAGTCTGCACTTCCAGGAATCCAAGCTGATTTGCAGCCGCTACCTGGCCGGCAAAGTCCCGAGTCGTCTTCGCGCTCAAGATCAGCAGGCAGGTGTAACGAAACCAGTAGCCGAAAAGCAGCACCGAGCTTCCGGTAATGATTACGGTAGTGATAAGTTCAATCATTCGTCATGCCCGCTCTATTCGGGGAGCCGGTAGATGAAGAATAGCACCGGATCTGCCTTCATTCAATGCTTTTGGGGCGTTCTAAGGTGATTTTGTCGCAGGGGTGTAAGGACTATCTAGACCGAAGGTCATATCGGGAGGCGCTTCCGGATGTTGCTCCCGAAAGTCCCGATACAATGCTGGCATAGCTGGCCGTCAAAAACTGCGTTTTGGGGAGACCTAAGCGGGCGGCAGTACTATCGATCCAATCCTGCGGTCCTTCCATTTCCAGGTATATGCCAATGGGAGTTTCATCGATGGTGATGATCCCGGGTTCGCCGGCGGCTCGGAGTTGAGTGCGATACTTCTCATAGCGGAAGACTGGCTGGTACCCAAGGCGGTGAAGTACCAGCGTGAAGGTGTTGGGATCGGACACATCGAATTCGATTTCCTCGCGGCTCTTGTAGCCGTCGCGCGTGGCGGGACCTTTATAGGTGACCATGGCCCGGCTTATTCCGTCCGGCGAAACGGTTTTTCGCAAGCGCAGGATCCGATCGGATTGCCGGAGAGCGGCGGACGGCAGGTCGAAGAGCTGGTCGGATTCGAGCGTGCGCGGAGCGGAAATTCGATAGCCGCGTCGTTCGATGAGAGCGAGCGCTTCCTGGGCGGTGCCGTTCCAGCGCAGCTTGATTTCGGTTTCAGTCACCTATGTAGTGATGATACGATGAGGCAACGCGCCCGTAGCTCAGCTGGATAGAGCGACTGACTTCGAATCAGTAGGCCGGGGGTTCGAGTCCCTCCGGGCGCACCACATTCCTTTGAGATTTTAAGGTCACTTCGGCGGTTTGCCGACTTATCGTCAAAGTGAACAGTTTCCGGATGGCCGACAATCCGCTCGACATGCGCCTGTCGCATCGCCGATAGGTGCGATTGTGGTCAAAGCGCGTCCTAATCTGGCGGGGCAGACGTTACCGTATGAAGCTTTAGGTCCCAGGAAACCGTGAGTCGTCTTCGATATCCTGACGATTGACAGATTCATGACAGACGACCCCGAACAGATCGAAACCATAGCTCGAACCGATCTCGGCCGTCCGTCACCGGCCTCCACCTGACTCGAACGAGCGGTTTCCTCCCGGTGCCCTTTTGGCCAGCCGGTATCGAATCATCTCCCGTCTGGGCAAAGGTGGGATGGGCGAGGTTTTTCGGGCCGACGATCTCATCCTGCGCCAGCCGGTCGCGTTGAAATTTCTCCCGGAATCGGCCAAGAACAATGTAAACCTGCTTACCCGTTTCTACGATGAGGTTCGCATCGCTCGTCAGATTTCCCACAAGAATGTCTGCCGCGTATATGACATCGGCGAGGTCGATGGCCAACCTTATCTTTCGATGGAATACATCGATGGCGAGGATCTGGGCAGCCTGCTTCGCCGCATCGGGCGTCTTCCCGCTGACAAAGCCACGGAGTTCGCGCGCAAATTATGCGCCGGCGTTGCCGCCGCTCACGCCCAGGGTGTCTTGCACCGGGATCTGAAACCGGCCAACATCATGATCGACTCACGTGGCGAACTTCGCGTGACCGATTTTGGACTGGCGGCAATCGCGGAGCAGTTGAAGGGTGACGAGATTCGCAACGGCACTCCCGCGTACATGGCGCCCGAGCAACTCACCGGAGCGGAAGTCTCGGCTCAAAGCGATCTTTACGCGGTGGGATTGATCCTTTACGAGATGTTCACCGGCAAAATGCCGTTCGAGGCGGACACCTTAGCGGAAATGACGCGTCTCCGGCAGGAGAACCGGGTCACTTCGCCAACGACGTTGACCAAGGACCTGGACGAAGCCGTCGAAAGGGCGATTCTCCGCTGCCTCGATAGCGATCCGAAGATGCGGCCGGCATCTGCCATGGCGCTGTCGGCTATGCTGCCTGGTGGCGATCCGCTGGCCGCCGCTCTGGCCGATGGAGTCACTCCGTCTCCCGAAGTTGTGGCGGAAGCGGGCTCGCACGAAGCGCTTTCGCCGAAAGTTGCGATTCCGGCCCTCGCGGGAATCATCCTGGGCTTGATCGCTTTCTGTGTCGCGATTCCCCGTTTTCACTTGATGAATCTGGTTCCGCTGGAAAATCCTCCGGAAGTCCTGACCGCGAAGGCGCGCGACATTCTCAAGAATTTGGGCTATACCGATCGCCCCGTGGACTGGACCGCGGACTTTTTCGGCGACGGAGGAAATGTCAATTTCGCGCGGTCGAAGGGACACAACATGGAGGAGTGGGGGCGTCTTTTTTCGCAACCTCCCTCCGCGATCGGCTATTGGTATCGTCAGGCGCCTGTCCCACTGGTCGCCGTAAGCACGTCGTCCAATGGGAAAACAAGCATTGCGGACCCTCCGGTCAACGTTCCCGGGATGCTCACCGTGGTCATCGACCTGGACGGCAGCCTGCGCCGGTTTGCCGCCGTTCCGCCGGAGCACGAAGCTCCGCCGGCGGAACTGAAGCCTCCGGATTGGGCCCGCCTCTTCGCGGCCGCCAACCTGGACCCGGCGAAATTTACTTCCGTCGCGCCGGAATGGTCGTCTTCCGTTGTGACGGACACGCGAGCCGCCTGGACCGGACTCTATAAAGACCGAGCCGATCTTCCCGTCCGTATTGAAGCCGCATCGTTTCACAACCGGCCAGTTTACTTTCAGGTTCTATGGCCGTGGACGCCGGCAGCCAGGCTGGCGGGTGCGGCTCCCAATAGCTCCCGCAACCTTCGTAGCGTCGTCAACTATGCAATCGGAGCCATCGTTTTCATCGCCGCATTGTGGATTGCCCATTACAACTGGAAGGCGGGCCGCGCGGACCTTCGCGGCGCCACGCGGGTTGGGATTTACTGCGGTGTGATGAGCCTTGATCGCCTGGATATTCCATGCTCACCATGTGGCATCGGATGCGGAACAGACCCTGATCGGCAACGCTCTTGCCAATGCCGCCTACGTTTGTCTCGAATATTGGCTTATTTATCTCGCCCTGGAACCTTGGGTCCGGCGCTACTGGCCCCAGACGATGATCACATGGTCCCGAGTGGTGGCTGGTAAATGGACCGATCCTGTCGTGGGCCGAGATCTGCTGTTCGGTACGTTTTTCGGAATCGTTTACGTGCTCATCATCGCGCTCTACGAATATGCCAATCTTCGCAGCGGCGCGCCGATTTTTGGTGAATTTGGACTGGAGAACTTAAACGGCTTCCGCGCGTTCGCCGACTACGTCGCCACGCTGCTCTTTGGCGAGGTCGGCGGCTCATTAACTTTCCTGCTAACGCTCTTCCTGGTGCGCGCTGTTCTGAAAAAACAATGGATCGTGGCGACGGTCTGGGTAGTCGGATGGGTGGCCGTGCGCTTCTTGCGGGCAAATTTCATCGACTCGCCGCGAACTGGCGATTACCACAGGAGTCTTCTGGATGCTGCTTTTCTCCCTCCTGGTTTTTATCATCCTGCGATTCGGGTTCTTCGCCCTTGTCGTCGCCATCTTCGTGCTCGATTCCC
This sequence comes from Bryobacterales bacterium, assembly GCA_963731375.1. GTDB lineage: Bacteria > Acidobacteriota > Terriglobia > Bryobacterales > Bryobacteraceae > Palsa-187. Next base: position 1,767,438 of record CAVSUW010000005.1, on the reverse strand, counting down.
TGATCGTGTGTTTCCTGACGACGGACTTTTCGGCGTGGTACGGCCAGAGTTCCCTCGCCATCGCGATAGTGATTGTTGCCATGGCGCTCCGGGGATTTCGCCTCTCCCTTGGTTCACGGCCTCTGTTCAGCCCCGCAGCTCTAAATAAGACTTAGGACAACGTGGTCCGCCGCCAATGCAATTCCGAGCGGGTAACGCGCTACTCGGAAGTTGGCCTTTCACTCAAATGGCCGTGTAACGCTGAAACCACTCATGTGGTCACACTATGAGTGCTAAAGATAGGGACTCCACGCTCTGGGAGAAGAATCAAAGTTCTGAAATCGTCACCTAGGGCGCACCACATTCTTCAGTTTTGAGTCATCAAACTTGCCAGCGCCCACCTTGTTATCAGTGGTACAAGTTATGGAATGAACTCTGTTCGAGAGCATCGATGCTGGTCCGCCATCTTGGCGGTTGGTGGTTTATGGTTCTTCATACCGGCGTACGGCCAATCGGGACCCGGATATCCGCGAGCGCCTTGGGGCGGTTATCCGTACCCCGCCTCGTACGACGCGGAGGTTGCCGATCCCGACGTTCACCGCGTCCTGTTCGAAAACGAAAACGTCATGTTTCTGGAGGTGGCGAATCCTCCTGGGCTGGACGTGAGGATGCACGGGCATCCATACTCATCCGTGTTCGCGCGCGACACTGGCGGAGCCCAGACCACTTCGGGCGTCGTACTCGACGACAAGCACATCGATCCCGACAGCCCGTTCGCGGGCCAGGGATGGGGGCAGGGACCGCCGCCCGCCGGTTTAGCATTTCCGCGCTGCACGACAGCGCCGCCTGAAGTGCCGCATCGGCCGCTGAATCACGGCCAGGCTCCAGTGCATTTCTATCGCATTGAATTCCGCCGTTTGGATGGCGATGGTTTGCGAACGCATTGGAAGGAATGGTACCCGTGGATGTTGAAACCGGGAAAGCCAGTGCCGGGCGCGCCGGGACGGGCATCCAGTCAAGACACGATCGGGGCATGGCCGTATGCGCGGCTTTACGATTCGGTGCTGGCCGCGCCCAACAATTATCAGCTTCTGTTTGAGGACAGCCACGTGCGCCTGCTCGAAGTTACGGTGCGGCCCGGGGAAACCACACCGATGCATGGGCATCCGTACCCTTCCGTGCTGGCGTTCGATGCGATTGCCGTCGATCCGCACGAAGTCGTCGATACCAAGCTTGACCCGCGCAGTCCGCTCAACGGCCAGGGAGCCGGACAAGCTTCCGCGCCGAATGCATTCAATATGAAGGTTCCGACCTGCACCACTATGAATTCGCAGGCGCCGCATACGATCCGAAATAACAGCGATACTCCGCTGCATTACTATCGCATCGAATTCAAGCGGGTGGATGGCGATTTGTTTGCATCGCACTGGCGGGAGTGGTATCCGTGGATGCAGTACATGCAAAATATGCGTACGAAGGAGGATGCGCGATGAGTTTTCGCCTGTGGAGTAACGATCTCAAAGAGGGTGGGCGGATGCCCGAGGCTCAAGTGTTTAACGGAATGGGCTACTCGGGAGGAAATCGCTCTCCGCATCTGGCTTGGGAAGGCGCGCCTGAGGGAACCAAGAGTTTTGTTCTCACAGTGTACGATCCGGATGCACCGACCGGGTCGGGATGGTGGCACTGGGTGGTCGCCAATATTCCGGCAACGGTGAAAGAGCTTCCAGCGGACAGCGGAAGCGGCAAGGGGTTGCCTGCGGGAGCACTGCAGACTCGAACGGATTTCGGCGTGCCGGGATATGGTGGGGCTGCGCCGCCGCCCGGGCCCGCTCACCGTTACATTTTCACGCTGCATGCGCTGAAAGTTGAACGTATCGATGTCACGGATCAATCCAGCGCGGCCTTGGTCGGGTTCATGACAAACATGAACAGCCTTGGCAAGGCAATGCTGACTGTCACTTACGGAAAGTGAGCACGTCACACCTCATTCGGGCATCAACGCGAATGTCCAGATCGAGCCGCCGGCCGGCACTTTAGTCGCGGCATATAGATTAGCTTCATTGCCGCCGAGTCCCGAGGCGATCGTCACATATTGGCGGCCCTTGTATGTGTAGGTGATTGCCGTCGAATTGATGCTCGATCCGGTCTTGAACTGCCACAGCGTTTGGCCTGTTGCCTCGTCGAGCGCCATGAACTCACCCGTCAATTTGCCCGTGAACACAAGTCCGCCGCCGGTCGCCAGCATTCCGGCAGCGCTTGGAAGATCCGTTAGCGGCACTTCCCATTTCTTCTCGCCTGTGATCGGATTGATAGCCAAAAAATGTCCGACGACATCCCCTGGCTTGATTTCCGGTAACCTGCTGTTGACGCCGGTCGAGCCTGAGCCAAGGACGATTGGTCTCGGCCGCGCGAGCTGCTCTATCCGCGGTATGTCCCAAGTGCTCGCGTAGATCAGGCCAGTGTACGGATTGAACGCGATGGGCACCGCGTTCGTGCCCCGCGAGGGCCAAATTTCGACTTCTTCACCGGCGGCAAACCGCTTGTATACGTCAGTCAACACCGGGCGTCCGGTGACCAGGTCGATATGCGTCGCCCAATTGACCTTCACGTACGGGTGGGCGGCGATCAGTTTGCAGTTGGTGCGATCCAACACATACAGGAAGCCATTCTTGTTGGTCTGAATCATCACCTTTCGAAGCTGGCCGCCTACCTGGATATCGGCGAGCACATTCTCGTCGGTGCCGTCCGCATCGTAGACGTCGTTGGGTGTGTATTGGTAATAACAAGCAATCTCGCCCGTTTTCGGCCGGATCGCCAGCACGCTGTTCGTGAACAAGCTGTCCAGACCCTCGCGAGGTCTGGGATCGTAGGGCTCGGCGTTCCCCGTTCCCCAATAGACCAGATCGAGTTGGGGATCGTAAGAACCGGAGCGCCACGTCGGGCTTCCGCCCTGTGTCCAGGCGTCGCCATTCTTTGGCCATGTCTCGGACCCGGGCTCGCCGGGTGCGGGAATGGTATATCTGCGCCACAATTTCTTCCCGGTGTCGGGATCCCAGCCGTCGAGGAACCCGCGCGTGGTGTACTCCCCTCCGGCCACGCCGGAAATCAGTACGCCGTTGGCAATGATCGGCCCGCCACTGGCGAAGTAGCCGTCGTGCGCATCCGCGAATTTCTGGTTCCAAAGCTCTTCGCCAGTCTTCATGTCGAGCGCGAGCACATGGTTGTCGATCGTCACGCGAAATAGTTTGCCGTTATAGATCGTCGCCGCGCCTCTGTGGAAAGCGATCCGCCTGATCCCGGGTTCGAGTTTTACCGGCGTCCGCCAGATCTGCCTGCCGGTTGCGACGTCGATGGCGAAGGTCCACTTGCCGTTGATCACATACATGACGCCGTTGTAAATCGTTGGCGCTGCCAGTTCGCCCTGGTCATTCATCAAGCTCGCATTCCAGATCGGCACCAGGCGCTTCACATTGGATTTATCGATCTGCTTGAGCGGACTGTAGCTCTTGCGGTCGTAGCCCATGCTCTGGGTAGTGACGTTTTCGGTATTCTTACCGTCGTTGATGAGTTCTTCCGCCGTTTGCGCCAATCCCAGCGTTACGCAGAGACTGAGTAGTGCGGCGCACAACCAAATGTTTTTCATGATCGGGTTCCCTGGTCGGAGTTCATGGCACGGAAGAAGCTGTCGATTTGGGATCAGTCGGCTAGCGGGATCGGGTCAATGCGCGCCGTCGTAGAAGAACTGCTCACGCGTGATCTTGTCGTTTTTGACGGTGTAGACCCCGACTTCTTCAAGGACGATGCGCTGACCAGTGGCTTTGGGCGTAACGTCCAGGGTAAAGAAGACGACGAACTGGTCCGGGTTTGCGCCATTGAAAAAAGGCCCGGCCACAGTCTCCCCGTTGAAGGCCTTGTCGGAGACCCAGTCCTCAGATTTTTTGATCACCGGACCTTGGCCGGCGGTTTCCTTGCCGTCGCCTTCAACTGAAACAATGTCCGGCGCGTACATCGTGCGCATGACGTCGAAATTTTTGCCCTGCCGGCACAACTCGACAAACTTACTGCCAACCGTTCTAACACTCATGATGGACTCCGATCTTTGATACAAAGTGGGCGGACGACAGTGTGTGTGTCCGTCCGCTCTTATCTGATCTTCGCACGCCAGGCCGGGTCAGCAGCCCCGCGCCGCTCTAACGGATCCCATACGACTTCCTGTATCCGTTGCACTGCCGGTGACGGTGAATTTGCCATCGGGATCGAGTCAGTTAGCGAGTTTGGACCTTCGCAAGATACACTTAGGATAATGTTCTTGCTCGCGAAGAAGTTGCGAACGGGTCTTCGCGTGTTGGCCGGACAAGGCCCGCGTGCCGTGTGGTCGATATTGGCGGACAAAGTTGTACGGACTTCAAGGATTAGGCCCGGGGGATCCGTTCATCTGGAAGGCTGTGTATTCCAGGCCGATGCACATTCGCGCCCGTGGCTGCTCAAGGGCGAATACGAAGGTCAGGAGCGTTTCGCGTCGAAACACTACATTCGTCGCGATATTCCGGTGGTTGAGCTTGGCGGGTCGATCGGGGTTGTGGCGTGCCTGCTCAACCGCAGGCTCAAGAACCCGGCGAAGCATGTAGTGGTTGAGGCGAATCCTCAAATATTGCCCAGGCTGCTGGAAAACAGGAATCGAAATCATTGCCGCTTTGAAATCTTGCATGGCGCCGCCGGCGTAGTGGGAGACAGCATTCAGCTTTACCTCGGCGAGAACGCCCTTTCCGCTAGCGCCATTACGATCGCGCCGGAGTCGGTGGAAGTGCCCGCCGTAAGGTTAACGGACATTCTTGAGTCGCGAGGCTTTAAGCGCTGCGCGGTGGTGTGCGACATCGAGGGCGCCGAGCTTGAGCTGATCCGGGCGGAAATGGACACTTTCAGCTCGAGAGTAGAGGTGTTCATTGTGGAATTCCACCCGGGCATTAGCGGACCGGAGTCCGTGGAGGGGGCCCGCGTTCTTCTGAAGAGTCACGGCTTTGTGGAAACGTGGCACGAGCGAGATGTTTTTGTGTATTTGAATACCGGGCTTATCGAATCCGCTCAAACAGGAACGACGAGTGGCCGAGCCTAACATCAGCGTCCTCATTTGCACCTACAACGGCGAGACAAACATCGAGCCATTGCTGCGAAGCCTGCTGGAACAGAACGTGCCGGACGGTGTCGTGTATGAGGTCGTGGTGGTTGACAACAACTCGCGCGACCGGACAGTGGCGCTGGCGGAACGATTGGCCCAAGAAAATCCCGGCCGGATTTCTGTCCTGAAGGAATCGAAGCAGGGCAAGTCCTATGCTCTCAACCGTGGATTGCAAAGCGTTCGCGGAGAAATCTGCTGCGTCATCGATCAGGACCAGCTTCTGCCATCCGACTACCTGGCCATCGTTTGGAACACGTTTCAGCAAAACCCCTCCGCCAATTTCATTGGAGGAAGAGTTCTCCCGTTGCCGGAACAGCGGCTCGCGGATTGGATTACCCGTGAACATTGGAACGTGCTGGCGATTTGCGACTACGGAACCGAGGCATTTACCGTAGATTCCGAGCGATTTGTGTGTCTGCTCGCCGGTGCGTTTCGCACCTCTGCCATGCGCCTGGCGGGCGGCTACAGCGAGCACCTTGGGATCCGCCCGGGGCGCTTTGGTTCGGTGGAGGACGAAGATTTATACGCGCGCCTGATCAAGCAAGGAGGGACCGGGCGATATACGCCGGAGATTCTGGTCTATCACCAGATAGGCGAAGAACGGTTCCATAAAGACCATCATCGGAGCTGGCACTTCGGACATGGGAAGTATTATTCGGATCTGCGTTTACCGTCCTTCGATTCGTCGTCATTTTCAGTTCTCGGGGTGCCCGGACACGTGATAAGGGCCGGTGTCGGCAATTTCTGGGAGATGGCCCTGCAAAGGATGAAGGGCTCCAGGGAACAGGCGTTTCTCCACGAACTCAGGTGGCGGTTTTACTTGGGATATATCTTGCGGCGCTGGAAATTGCAGGATTGATTGGGGCGAGAGGTAGGCGCCTGCTGTTAGCCAAAATGTCCGGCATGTTCCGCCGGTAGTCTGCTGGATACTAAAACCAAGAGAGCCATCTTTCGATGGCTCTCTTGGGGAACTGCGGGTTGTCTAGTGCAGCAATTCTTAGCTGCAGGTATCGAACTTGTTGTTGAGTAAGTCGACTAGATTGTTCAACGAGCTGAACGTGAAACCGGCCGGCAATCCCCCGCCAGAAATGGCTTTATTCGCTGCTGCCAACACATCATTGACGGTTTTGCCATCGAATGACGTGCCGGTCCCGCTCAATACGTACGTACCGAAGCTCTTGAGTTGTACGTTCAAGGTAAGCGCCAGCACCTGACCCGCAAAGACTCCAGCAGACGTCACGGTGGGATTGGTCGCACCAAAGGTCAGGGCTCCGGGGGGTCCGCCTTGCGGTAGGAAGTTCTTCACGGCCACTGCGGAGGTGAACGTATCCAGCAAGGGCGAGGCACCGATGGTCACCCCTCCAGAGGGGAAATGGGCGGCAAGAAACGCAGCGGGGTTATTGCCGTGAGGTGTAGCGCCCCAGCCGCCTTGGGTAACTGTGCAGCCGGTGAACGGCGGCGCATTGAGTACGCCGGTAATCAGCAGCGCGCCACCGTCGTAGCAATTGCCAGTGCATGCGCCGCCGTTGCCGCCCGGGAGCCCAGCGCCAAGGAAATGCGTGGCCCCATCAAATGGGCTCGGAAAGCAAGGGGGTGCCAGTGTTAGGCCGCAAGCGGCGAAAGAGGTGTTGTGTGAGTTATCAGCGTATCCCAGCTTTAGCGTATAGCCCGTCGGGGCGGCAACCTGCGCCCAGGCGTGGCCTTCAGACGTTATGACGCTACCGTCATCGGTATTTTCGAAATCAATCGGGTCCCCTGCGTTCGAGCTATAGACTGCAGCTCCTCCATTGATGACAATCGTTACGGTGCAGATATTCGGAACACCCCCAGTTAGGCTGTTGCCCAACGTGGTGCACGACGATACAGCACCTGCGGCATTCACTATATCGCTGGTATCGAAATTACCCTCAGTCGTCGCGGTCGGGACTCCGCCGGTCTGCGTCAAAACGAGCGTCTCACCGACGTTAAGGTGTATTCCTGCTGCACCTAAACTCCCAGATTTGTAAGCCGGCAGCACATGCGGTTGAATCGTCGCAATATATTGCTGTTTGCATTCCACTCGCTACCGTCACTTTTACAGATGTAATCGTAACCTGAGCGTTAGCAACTGCGGCGCTTGTAAACCAGAGCGCCACTAGACCGAGCATCGAATAGATTGCTCTTATTCCACGTTTTGTCATTGAATCCTCCTCCTCCTAAACTCATGTAAAACGCCAACCGGTATAGCTCCGTCGCCGCGGTCGGTTCCTGCCTTAACGTCCGGGATTATGGCCCTCTCCTCCAACTAGGGCGACCCTCGGGCGAAACCACACGATCTCTAAGCTATTCCCTATCGACACCCAAGAGTAAGGCTGTACTAAGCAGTAGGCAACCTATCGAAAGATAGATAGAGAGTTTTTGGGTACTAGTACGACTATCATTTTGTGAATCGGCTCCAGCGCTCAGAGGAGCAGATTCGATTCGATAAGGACCGAAAACTAAGGGTCAGGATTTCGCCGTCGATAAGACTTCACGCGGATTTCAAGTGCATTCGCATGAAGAGTTACGAGCCCATGACTAGGCGCATCGCGCTCAAGTTGGGCATAAAAATGTCCGGGAAAGCTGTGGCAAGTCAAATTTACACGATTCCGCGAATGGGAGGGACCCGGGATGTTACATATGATGAAGACACTTCTTTGGATTTGGCGGGAGCCGTCGCCGCCGATTGCCACGTATGACAACACGCCGGAGAAGTGGGGGCGCAGCTTTCAAAGGCGCAGGGAGTGGTTGGAGTCGAGGCCAATGCGGGGAACGGTTGAGTACAAAAATATGAGTAGATCAGCAAGAGACGGGCTCGCCGGAGAAGCCGGAGAACAAGCAAGCATGGCAAGTAGGCCAGCCGCGCAAGAGAGCCGCCGCCTCGCGGGACGCTAGTGAGCTGCGTAAGTTTTGCTGAATCCGTTGCGGCCGTTCGTGACGGTGAATTTACCATCGGGCGCGATGCTGGCCTTGATCCAGTTGCCCTTGCAATCCGCCGTCTCTTCCAGATTGGCGATCATGTTCTCCGCCGTATTGTGATGAGGGTCCGGATCAATTAAAGACAGATGACTCTGCCAGATGCCCTCGACTCCGGGCGTGGACGCGAGCCGCAGATAAGTGTTTCGTTCATACGAAGCCACGGTCTTGCCGGGAGGATTGTTGGACTTAATGCCATCCGTTTGCCCCATTCCCTTGCGTGGCCCGTTGTTCATAACCACCACTTGCGGGCGAATCGCACCCAGCATCGCGGGCGAGCCGGAATCGTCGAATGAACCGTGGCGGCTGGTTTGATAGATGGTGACTTGGCCCAACTTGTTGATCGGGCACACCAGTTCCATTTCCTTTTCCCAATCGAGGTCGAGGAGCGCCAGAAATTTGAATCTACCGGAAGTCAGCAGTATCCCAACCATGCGCTGATTTTCCGGACCCGCTGCGGCCTTCTCCTCCGCCGTCGCGCACAGGGGATTCGGGCCCGCCGCCCTTCACCGGCTGGTCTAGTAGCTTTCCGTCCGACGCAACCACCAGCGCTTCGATCCCGGTGATGGGGATGGTGTCGCCGGGATTCACGATCGTTCGCCGTCCCTTCGAGGCAGTCACAAAGCTGTCGAGCCACTGCTGATTTTCCTTCTCGATATCGTCCCCGCGGCCGTAGAAATGGAGGATAGGAATCATCTTGGACAGCGCGGCCAACCCGCCGGCATGATCCGCATGATAGTGGCTGAGCACGAAGTGATCGATTTGTTTGAGGCCGGCCTGCTGGGCCACGGCGTAGATTCGTTTGGCGTCGCGATCGCCTACCGCCCATCCAGCGTCGATCAGCAGCGACTGGCCCGATGGCGAGACGATTAGCGTGGCGGAGCCGCCTTCGACGTCGATCCAATACATTTCGAGATTCTTCGATGGCCGCAGGTTGGGCCAAGGGCGACAGCGCCAGCAGCATGGCGAAGAGCGTCAAGAACTTCATGATTCCCTCCTGATCAATTCCCGAACAGTATACTCCCGTTCGCTGATGGCCCCTGGCGCAGAGGTCTCAGTTGGAGTAATCTAACGGGTGGCCTGCTAATGCGCTCGTATTTTGGGTTGGCGATCGTAGCTCTACTCGGACTGTGCGGGAGCCGCGTCCGCGCGGCGGAGATGGCCGACCCTGCAGCCGGTCTTCCCGATCCTTACCAAGCCGCTGTTCGGAACTGGGCGGTTCTCCCGGATCACAGAACTTGGGGCTCGACCGCAGGCATCGAGATCGGTCCGCACAATGAAATCTGGGCGATTGATCGCTGCGGCGTCAATTCCTGCGAGACCTCGGATCTCCCGCCTATTCATATGTTGGATCTGGCGACAGGCCAACCCATCAAGAGCATTGGCGCGGGACTGTTCGTTTTCCCTCACGGCTTGCACGTCGATCGCGACGGCAATATCTGGGTGGTGGATGCTGCAGCGAGCAAGGACAAGACCAAGGGCGACCAGGTGATCAAGCTGTCTCCGGACGGCAAAGTTCTGATGCGCCTGGGGACAGCGGGCGTCGCGGGCGGCGGCCCGGATCATTTCAATGAACCGTCGGATGTGGTTACCGCGGCGAACGGCGATATTTTCGTCGCCGATGGGCACTCAGGGCAGAATGCGAACGTGCCGTCGGACTACATCACTCGCATCGTGAAATTTTCCAAGGACGGGAAGTTTATCAAGGAGTGGGGAAAGCTCGGCACCGGTCCGGGCGAGTTTAGAAACGCCCACGCGCTGGCGATCGATTCGAGAGGCCGTCTGTTTGTCTGCGACCGCGGAAACGCCCGCTTGCAGATTTTCGACCTGAACGGCAAGTTCCTCGCCGAGTGGCCGCAATTCGGGCGTCCCAGCGGTCTATATATTGATAAGAACGACAAGCTGTATGTCATCGACGCCGATTCGACCGCTGCGAATCATCCGGGGTGGAAGAAAGGCATTCGCATCGGCAGCGCCAAGGACGGCAAGGTGACCGCATTCGTCCCGGGTCATCAGACGGACAATCCGGACGGAGCGGCAGGTGAAGGGTATCGTCGCCGATCCTGCGGGCAATTTATACGCCGCGGAAAACACGCTGCGCGGAGTGACGAAGTACGCGAAACGTTAGCGCTTCAACGCCGGCGTCGGCCGGGTGGAAGTCAGGTTTAAGGCAGGAAGGGAGATTACATGAACACTAAAGGTAAATCACGACGGTCATTCTTGATCCAGTCGGCAGGCACCCTGAACGCCGCGTGGATTGCGGCCCACTACCATGACATTCTTGCCGCTCAACAGTACGCGAGCAAGTCGGAAGGCGGTGCGCCTCCCAAGCTGGCCTTCTTCACTGCGGAGCAAGCCGCGGAGATCGAGGCTATGGCGGACCAGATCATCCCCACCGATGATACTCCTGGCGCGCGCGAGGCCCGCTGCTTGTACTTCATTGACCGGGCGCTGACGACTTTCGACAAGAAGCGGCAGCCGGTTTACACGCAAGGACTGCTGGATCTTCAGGCGAAGACGAAGGAGCTGTATCCGAACGCCGCGAAATTCTCGGCGCTCACTTCGGAGCAGCAAATAAAGGTGCTCACCGAAATCGAGAAGACGCCGTTCTTCAACCTGGTCCGCACGCACACGATTATCGGATTCTTTGCGCGGCCCGAGAATGGCGGCAACCACGACAAAGTCGGCTGGCAGTTGATCGGCTACGACGGCTCCCTGAATCACAAGGCGCCGTTTGGTTACTATGACGCGGAATATCTGAAGATGTCGGCGAACCCGGGAGGAAAAGCATGAAACAGTATCGGCCATCCGCAGAGGTTGACTTCGTAATCATCGGTTCCGGCGCCGCCGGCGGCATTATGGCGAAGGAATTATCGACCGCCGGTTTTTCTGTCGTCGTGCTGGAGCAGGGCGGCTGGGGAAAGTTCGGCCGCGAGCAGGAGTACAACAAAGACGAGTGGCTGCAGCGGAATCTGAGCGACGACGATCGCCTGATGAGTAATCCGCAGACGCAGCGCAACACTTTCCGTAAGAACGATAAGGAAAAGGCAGTCGCGGGGAACCACAGCTATGGCTGCGTAGTCGGCGGCGGCACGGTGACCTACGGCAGCAGCAGTTGGCGGCACCTGCCGTATGAGTTCCGGGAAGCGTCCTACGATCAGACCATTCCTTCGGGAACCGGTATGGTCGACTGGCCCATCTCCTACGACGAACTGGAGCCTTACTACACCAAAGCCGAATGGGAAATGGGTATTTCCGGGCAGCGCGTGAATTCGCCGTTCGTCGCGCCGATGTCGAAGGATTATCCGGTTCCGCCCATGCCGTTGAAGAGTTCGGGCGCACTGATGAAAACCGCGGCGTCGAAGCTAGGCTTGACGGTGGTGCCGGGGCCGCTGGCGATCATTTCGCAACCTTATATGGGACGCCAGGCGTGCGTCAACTGCGGAATCTGTTCCGGGTATGGCTGCCAGGTGAAAGCGCGATCGAGCTCGGCAGTCACTGTGCTGCCCATCGCCATCAAGACCGGACGCTGTGAACTCCGCGTGAAGAGCTACGTCCGCGAGATCTCGGTGGATAGCAGTGGCCGCGCAACCGGCGTGGTCTATTTCGACGCGCAGAAGCGTGAAATCCGTCAAAAAGCCAAGAATGTGATTCTCTCGGCCAACGGTACCGAGTCTGCCCGCTTGCTGTTGCTCTCGAAATCCACTCGGTTCCCGGATGGCTTGGCGAATACCAATGGCGTGGTTGGGAAGTACGTCATGTTCGGAAACGGCGCTAGCGCCAGTGCTTTGTTTGAGCATCCGTTGAACGAATACAAGGGTGTGATTTCGGGCGCCGGCATCGTGGACTACGTGCCATCGGATCCGAAAGCGCGGATTCTACGGCGGCGGACGCATGACCGCTCGCGGCTATCTGACTCCCTTGGAGCTGGGACTCGGCGGGCTGTCTCCGGGAGCCCCGCGGTGGGGCGCCGGATACAAGAAGGCGCTGCAAGAAGAGGCCAATCACCGCATGACGATCACGTGCTTCGTCACGCAATTGCCGCTCGAGACCAATCGCGTCGACCTCGACCCCGACGTGAAAGACGAGTGGGGTCTGCCGGCCATGCGCATTACTTCATCGGCGCATCCTGACGACGTCAAGAACATGGAGTTCTTCCGTCAGAAATCCATCGAAGTTCTGGAAGCTGCCGGAGCGAAGAAAGTCTGGGCTCCTAAAGTGGCCGAGAGCCACGGCGGCGCGCACAACCGCGGTTCGTGCCGCATGGGGAACGATCCGAAGACCTCCGTGGTCGACAAGTTCCACAAAGCGCACGATGTGCCGAACCTGTTTGTCGTGGACGGCAGCAATCTTGTCACCGGTGGCCGCAACCACCCCACGCTGACGATTCAGGCACTCGCATTTCGCGCGGCGGAAAATATCATTCGCGACGCGAAAAACGGCACGCATCGAAACAACGCGTAGTCCGCTGTTAGAGCCAATCGGACAAGGGGGCCATGTTAGGCTGGCTCTAATAGCATGACTAAAGACGAAATCATTCTGGCGAATCAGGAACACCTTTTCCCAGCGGTGTTCCACTACTATCGCGAGCCGCTGGTGCTCACTCGCGCTAAGGACCAATTTGTCTGGGACTCGGACGGCAACCAGTATCTGGATTTCTTCGGCGGCATCCTGACCGTCAGCGTGGGCCACTGCAATGATCGCGTGAACGCGGCGGTTCATGCGCAGGTGGACAAGTTGCAGCATGTCTCGACCGTGTTTGCGACCGAACCGCAGGCGGCGCTGGCGAAAAAGATCGCCGAAATCGCTCCGGGCGAAGGCTGGAAGTCGTTTTTCACATCGAGCGGCACGGAGGCCAACGAAACGGCTATCTTGGCCGCGCGCTGTTTCACCGGATCGTCCGAAATTATTGCGCTGCGGCATTCGTACCATGGCCGTTCGTCGCTGACGATGGGCATCACCGGGCAAGGGAACTGGCGAGTGGGTCCTCCTTCGCAGGTGGGCATCACGTTCGCGCACAACGCTTACTGCTATCGCTGTCCCTTCGGGCTCACCTATCCCAGTTGCGAAGTGCGCTGCGCGCAGGACGTCAAGGAACTGATCCGCACCACGACGTCGGGGCAGATCGCGGGGATGATCGCGGAGCCGATCCAGGGTGTCGGCGGATTCATCACGCCTCCCAAGGAATATTTCGGAATCGTTGCGAAGCTGGTGCGCGACCACGGCGGCGTGTTCATCAGCGACGAAGTGCAGACCGGCTGGGGACGGACCGGTGACCGATGGTGGGGCATAGAGCATTGGGGCGTAACGCCGGATATCATCACCAGCGCTAAGGGCCTGGCGAACGGGTTCCCGATCGGTCTGACGGCGGCGCGGCGTGAAGTCGCCGACAGCGTGAAGAAGCTGACGATTTCGACGTTCGGCGGCGGTCCAATATCGACCGTCGCGGCGAAGGCTGTGATCGATTTGATCGAAGACGAGCGCCTGGGCGTCAATGCTGAAGAAACGGGCGCCTATTTGAAGAACAAGCTGCTGGAGTTGCAGGAGAAGCATCCGCTGATCGGCGATGTGCGCGGCATGGGATTGATGCAGGCCATCGAACTGGTGGAAGACCGGAATAGCAAGACTCCTGCGACGGCCGCGACGCTGCGCGTGATGGAAGCCGCCCGCGAGCACCGGGTGCTAATCGGGCGCGGTGGCATCGACGGGAACGTCATACGCATTTCGCCTCCCCTGAATATTGGACGCAGCGACGTCGACGATTTCATCGGCGCACTGGACGCCAGCCTCGTGAAGGCCTCAACTCCCGCGCTTCAAGGAGCGGGCCGTTGAGATTCACATCGCGTAGTGTGCAGATAGGCTGTCTGCTAGCCAGCCTATCCGGCGCGGCTGCGGCTCAACCTCTTCATGCTCCGGTCCGGCTGGAGTCCCCGGTTCAGGATAAGAATTTTTATCTGCTTTCCATGCTGGAGCGGACGCCCGACGTTCGGGACGCCGTGAAGGCCGAACCGAGCGTTGGCGCGGATCGGCGCGGAACGGCTGGCGGCGCTCGACAAAGCGGCGAAGACCTGCGATCTCGACCTCGACTGCTACGCCGCTGCGTTCCAGTGGAGCGACGCGCAAGCGAAAGACGCCGGCCACGCGCTGGCGGGCTTATATCGGACTTCACCGGCCGTCCGCCACCTGGCCGATGGACCGCTGCGGGAAAGCGGAATGTACGTCCGCTATCAAAGCCTCGCCGGAGACCAACTTCTGGATCGTGCCTGGGCGGACTGCATTCACGGGATCAATCACATGATCGACGTGTACGGCCTGGGGAAGGCGCCGCGTTACCCGGCGATCGATTCCATTACCTACGACGTCAAAACCGATGCTTGGCGACACATCGTGCAGAACCTCACCGCGACGCTGGAAGATACTCGCGGAAGCCTCGCCCTTTTCTACTCGCCTTCGGAGCGGTTTGCACTGGAGCTGATGTGGTTGAATCATCGCGACGAGGCCGGCCGTTATGAGCCGATGGAGACGGGCGAAAACGCGCTTGCGGTCCGGCGCATAAAATCGATGGACTGGGCCAAGTATCCCTACTCGGTGATTGTGGTTCCGGGCGCTGGAAACGACTTGCCCGGATTCAAGCTCTCGCCGGAAGGCAAACTCCGCGATGAGATCGCCGTGAAGCGTTTCCGCGAAGGGAAGGCGCCTTTCCTACTGGTGTCGGGAGGTTTCGTGCATCCTTCGCAGACCGAATTCGCCGAAGCCATCGAGATGAAGCGGGACTTGATGACGCGGTTCGGCATTCCCGCGGACGCCATTCTGATCGACCCGCATGCGCGCCACACCACCACCAACATGCGGAACGCCGCGCGCCTGATGTATCGCTACGGCATGCCTTTCGACAAGAAGGCCCTGGTCACCACCGACTTGGGCCAGAGCCAAAGCATCGAGAGCCCTGCGTTTGCGAAGCGCTGCATGGACGAATTGGGCTACGTGCCCCAACAAATTCTCGGCCGCACGTCACCCTTCGATCTGGAGTTTAGGCCAACGCTCGATTCACTGCAGGCTGACCCGCAAGATCCGCTGGACCCGTAAAAGAAAAAGCGGTGTGAGCCTTCAGCCCACACCGCCTTTCGAAGCGCAGCCGTCCAGCTAGAAAGTCATCTTCAGGCTGAACTTGATGGTTCGCTGATCGATGCCGTCCCGTCCAGTGTTCGCGATGCCTACAACATTCATAAACGAACTAACTTCTGAACGTTGTTATTGGTGGTGGTTCCGGTGGAGCTGTTGTAGCCGGGACTCGCGTGATGCGGCGTATTCCCGACGTTGTACATCTCCGTCCGGAACGCGAAGTTAAATCTTTCCCTGAAAACGAATCTTTTTTCAAGGCCCGCATCCCCATTGATCAGCCCGGGACCCCTCAAGACACCCATGCCGCAATTTCCGAACCCCGTAGCCGCCGGCGCAGAGAAAGTGGCCGGGTTATACCATTCCAAGAGACTCCCGACCTGTTGCGGAGTACCATTGCAGTTGGCGAACTGGGACGAAGTGACCGCGTTGAGGTTGTTGTTGGCAACCACGCTAAACGGCCGACCCGTGAAGTCGCTGAATAGTCCGCTCAACTGCCAGCCGCCCAGGATAGCGGCGCCGACGCCCGTCCCAAGCCAGTGTTTGCCCTTGCCAAAAGGCAAGTCGTAGATCATCGTCGACTCGAAGTTGTACTTGATGTCGAGCTGGGGTATCGGACCGTAGTTAAGACTGTACTCCCAAGGGAGGCCTGAGCCCCCGGTGACTGTCGATGGGCGCAGTGAATCCCAGGTTCTTGGCCCAGGTGAACCCCACACTAAACGTTAAATCATGAACGCGACCGTTGGTACGCGCCTGCAGGGAGTTGTAATTGGTGGTCCCAAAGGTGCGAAGCAGAGCGGTTTGGGCAATCCGTCCCCCTGTGCCTCCGCCATAGTTCACATTCGCCGGAGACTGTCCAGTGAAGGGTTCGCCGTTCACGCCCGGAGTGTTCAGTATTTGTCCGGCGGTACCCGTGCCGATTGGAGAATAGTTTTCGTCCTGATAAACCATCGGATCGATCTGTTTTGAGCCGGCGTAGCCAACCGAGCCGGTCCAGCCTGGCCGTATCCGCTCTTCAATCGTAAAGTTGTAAGTCTCGACATAGCCCCGCGTCCAATTGGCCGCGTCGTTGTTGAACAGACCCACAGTGCCGGGCACCGGGATTGCACCATTACCCAATGGGAACGGATTCGGAGGCGGTATGATGCCCTGACGAAGGGTGGTGACAGCGGCATTGGTTTGGCTCGGATCCAGGACATAACTTTCAATGAACGGGAAGTTGATCCTGCGTTCGCTAAGTGCGAACAGGTTGGTCGGGTCGGTTGCGATTCCAAAACCGGCTCGGACGACCATCCTGTCGCCGATACGGTAGGCTGCGCCAGCGCGCGGAGCGAGATGGTATTGGGAATTGTTAAAAATACCACAGGACGTTGGCGTCCCGCCCAGACCGCAAACCTGCATGGTGTTGGTCGCTGTGTTGTAATATTCCATGCCAACACTATCGCGCGTCGGGACTGGAAAGAAATCAAGGCGCAGCCCGATATTCACTGTGAACCTTGAATTAACCTGCCACTGATCGCGGCCGTAGATGGCGTAATACTTGGTATTGGTGGCGTAAGTCGGCACATTTTGATAGATCTGGCCGCCGTTGTTGACCTCGCCCAGCAGGAGTGAGGCAAAAGAGTTGAGCTCGTTTCCGGCGGAATTGGAAGTACACACTCCGGCGGAGTTGGCGGTTTTGCAGAGCTCCGTGTTTTGCTGTTGAAATTCGAACCCGCCCGCGCCGCTAATGACACCCGCGCCGGTGCTTTGATACTGCGTCTCCTGCGAATGCTGAAAGTCGGAGTCGAAACCGAAGCGGAAGTTGTGAGCTCCCCTGATCCAGGTGAGATTGGCGTCGATGTTCTTCTCGGGATCCCAGTAGTCTTGCGGCTGGAACCTGCTCACCGAACCAAGCTGGCTGAAGCCTGTGTCGAATATAATGTCCGGTAAACCGCCCTCTTGGAGAGCTATGTTCTTTGGCAGTCCGGCTGTGTTCAAGCCTGGAATTTGCATAATCGTATAGCCTAGGTTTTGAGTGGCGCCGGGCTGCACGCTAAAGGCGCTATTCACGTCATAGCCGTAATGTGCGTCGAAGATCAAGCTGGGGCTGATAATATATGTCCCGGAAATGGTGCCGCTGTAGACGCTGGTGCCTCCAAACCCCTGGGCAGTGTTGGTGGCCGACAGGCCGGGGCCGCCCAGAATGCCGAACTGAGTCGGCGTCTGCCAATTATTGTTCCCCCAACCGAAACGAACAAACGTGCTGAGTTTCGAGGTCGGATTCCAGTTGGTCTTGAAATCAGTCTGGTGGCGCGCCAGGTAGGTCTCTCCGTTGTCGTTCCGATTGTTCGCGAGCCCTAACGCTCCCGTTCCGGTTTGGTTTGGAAGCGACCATAGGTTGCCATTTGTGGCGCTATAGTTGAGCAAAGCTTGGACGCCGGGGTCGATGCGGGCCGTTGGAATGATGTTTCCTGTGAAGGGCATTCTACCTAGACCACTGGCGGGATTGCCCGTCGATGGATCGTAAATCACGTCGGGATTAGTAATTCCGGGTGCGCCGCTGCTCAAATTGCCGGTTCGCATTGCCGCAGTGGGTACCTCTGCCAGAAACGGTGCAGTCGCGACCAGCCGGTACCCTCGTAGCTCAAGAAGTAGAACCATTTGTCTTTCTTGATCGGTCCACCGACGGTGCCGCCGTATTGATTGTTGATGTATCTCGGGTTTGGTAAAAAGCGACTTGCTGCATACGGATATGCCTCAATGTGCTGATCGGTGTGGTCTTCAAAGAGCACACCGTGGATGGCGTTGGTGCCGCTCTTGACCGTGATGTTGATGGCTCCGCCACCGGCGGCTTGCTCGGCATCCAGCGAGTTGCCGCCGATGCTGACATTCTCGATGGCTTCGAGGGCCGGAGTGTATTGGGCCTCGTTATTCGCCGTCATATCGAAAGTGCCGGTACCGTCGACACGGATGCTGTTATAGCCCGCGAGACCGCCACCGACGACAAACGTCAGTCCGCGCTGTGCGTTGGCCGTGAAGGAATTCGCATTCGTCGGCGGCGATACGCCGGGAAGCGTAATAAAGAGACTCTGGTAATTGCGGCCGATGGGAACCGGCACGTTCTCCAGCGCGCGGCTGCCTACGTCGTCACGGATCTCGGCCCGATCGGTCTGCAACGTGTTCGCCTCGGCACTAACTTCGACGGTCTGGGTGAGCTGGCCGATTGTCAGGATCACATTGGTTCGCGTTACTTCTTCGGGTGAGACGCGGACGCCAGTGACTGTGCTGGTCTGAAACGAAGGTGCGGTCACCGTAACGTTATAGCTTCCCGGCGGCATAGTAGGAAGGTTGTATACGCCTGCCGCGTTGGTGGTGGTGTCACGAGTGAAATTGGTGGTCTGCTCAGTGGCCACCACTTTGGCGCCCGCGACGGCCGCCTGGCTTGCATCCGTGACATTACCGGTTATGCTGCCCTGAAGCAGCTGCGCTTGAGCGGGCCGAACCGAAACGAAAAAACTCAGTCCGGCTAAAAGTGAAAAGAAAAATATTCTTAGTCCATACGAATGCGTCATCTCTCAACCCCCTTTTGATGTGAGATTTACAACTCGCGATTTCCTATTAAGTTGTTAGTGCGTGTTCAATTCGTTAAAGCAATTGGCCTCCTGACGAACACTCGACGGCCGTTGAATAAAGGACTCATAAGAGAAGGACCAGTTGTTGCCGATGAAGCTGCGGGTGCGGTCACGGTGTTCGATGTCCCAGCGGACCAAACCGCGTTCGGCACTCTCCGTCTCGAACGGAAAGGATTGCCAGCCATAAAAACTCTCTAGACCCCAAGAAAGACTGAAACCAAATTGAAGTAGCGTAGCGGAGTGTACGCGGAGTTCTGCTAGTGAGTCCTTTGTAAGATCGAAGCAATTCCAAAGAACAAAAAATGAGAGGCGGCGCTAAGCTCAGATTCAAAACACCATAATCCATATAATGGAAAAATTCTAAATTGTGAAGCGGAGCACGCACGCCAGCGTCAGATCACGTCGCAGCACTAGGTCAAGTGTCAGCGTGACTCTATGTCATTTGTCTTGGCGCCATGGCTCTATGTCATTTGCCGGAACTCGTGTCATTGAATGCGCGGTCTGAAATGCGGTAGAACAATGATGCGGTAGAACAATACTCGGTTCGAAGGAAACGTGAAAATGAAGACCTGGATACTCGGCGCCGTGATTGCCTCAACCGCCGCGACGCTCGCCGCTCAGAACGTGAAGCCGCCGGTGAACGTCACAGTCAACGAAGGGACATCCATGTCGGTGGCTGTTTCGCCGGACGGCCAGACTCTCGCCATCGATATGCAAGGAAGCATCTGGACTCTTCCGGCAAGTGGCGGCCAGGCCAAGCGCATCACGGATCTCTTCAACGATGCTCGCCAGCCGATGTGGTCGCCGGACGGAAAGTGGATCACCTACTTCGGTTATCGTGACGGCGGTTATGATATCTGGGCGATGGCGCCGGATGGAGGTCACCAGCACAAGCTGACATGGGGTCCGTTCGACGATCGCGAGCCGGTCTACTCGCATGACGGCACCAAGATTGTCTTTTCCTCAGACCGCGGCGATCCACTAGGCAGCGATTACAACATCTGGGTGCTGGACCTGAAGACGGGAGCGTTCAAGCAGTTGACCACCAATCCGGCCGAAGACTACATGCCGAGCTGGTCGCCAGATGACAGGGAGATCGCGTTCGCGTCCACGCGGGATGGCGGCCGGAGCTTGTGGGCGGTGACTGTCGCCGATGCCAAGGAGCGCAAGGTGCTGACCGCGTCCGGCCATGTGGATGCGCCTTCGTGGGGGCCGGGTGGGCGGATCGTGTACCACTCTGACGCAGATCGCGGAAGCCTGCTGGAAGCGGACGGCAAGCCTCTGACGGGCAGTGAAAATGCGTTCGCGTTCCGCGCCTCCTGGGCGTCGGCGACCGATTTCTATTACGTTTCGGACGGCAAGATCCGCAGGCGCTCGCTCGCCGGGCGGCGACGCCAAGACTATCGATTTCAAGGCAACTCTGGTTGTGACGCCGACGCTTTACACCCATAAGCGCGACTTCGAATCGGTTGCACCGCGCCAGGCCTTAGGCATCGTGCGACCGGTGATCTCGCCCGACGGAACGAAAGTCGCGTTCGCGGCGGTGGGTGACATCTATGTCATGCCAGTGGGCGGGAAACCGGAGAACATTACGAAAGACAAGTACCTGGACACCGATCCGGCATGGTCGCCGGATGGCAGTCAACTGGTCTACTCGTCCGACAAGGGTGGTGGCCTTCTTCAGTTGTGGATCCGCGACATGAAAACCGGCCGAGATCGCCAGCTTACGCACATGACGACTCAGCCGCAGGGCGCGACGTGGTCGCCCGACGGCAAGAAGATTGCCTTTTTCGATGTCGATGCAATGTGGCGCGAGTCGAATGTTTCCGTGATCGACATCGCGAGCGGGCAAGTCACG
The DNA here is from genome assembly GCA_963731375.1 of Bryobacterales bacterium. Lineage (GTDB taxonomy): Bacteria > Acidobacteriota > Terriglobia > Bryobacterales > Bryobacteraceae > Palsa-187. Next base: position 1,746,698 of record CAVSUW010000005.1, on the reverse strand, counting down.
AAGATTCACGATTCCCTATTCGCGCCTGGGACGCCAACCTGGTCAGCGGATGGGAAGACCGTCGCCCTTGCGATGGTCGCGCCCTATTCGAAGCGCTTCCGCGAAGGAACCAACCAGGTGTTGACCATGTCCGCTGAGGGCGGCGCTTATAAGTGGTACGCGCCGGTGCCCACTCTCTCGATCGACTCGCGCGGCGAATGCGGGCCGGTATGGTCGCAGGATGGCACCAAGATGGCCGCGATCTACGAAGGGGTGCTTGCGGTATGGCCGGTCTCTCCATCGGGTGAACCGCTGGGACCGCCTCGTCATGTGACCACCGAGAGCGCCCACGCGCCGAGTTGGTTTGGCGATTCCAGGCGCATTCTGTATCAGGGGCCAGGCAACCAGTTGAAGTCGGTCGACATTGAGACCGGCGAAGTGAAAACCATTCCGCTCGATTTGAAGTACACGCCGGACGTCCCGAAGGGCCGCATCGTCATTCACGCCGCGCATCTGATCGACGGCAATAGCCAAGTCGCGCGCAACGACGTGGATATCGTGATCGAGGGCAATCGCATCAAGAGCGTTGCGCCGCATTCGGCGGTCCTAAGTATGAACGGCGCCGCGGTAGTCGACGCGACTGCCTCGAATCTGTATGTCATGCCGGGCCTGATCGAATACCATTCGCACCTGCAGAAAGACTTTGGTGAAGCGCAGGGTCGCGCGTGGCTCGCGTTCGGAATCACCACCGTGCGCAGTCCCGGCAACACCCCCTATGAAGCCGCCGAGGACCGCGAGGCCAACGAAGCGGGCGTGCGTCCGGGTCCGCGGGTGTATGCGTCCGGCTGGCTCTTCGAATGGTTGCGGACCTATTACAAGATGGGCATCGCGATTTCGAGCCCAGCTCACCTCGAGATGGAACTGCAGCGCGCGAAGGACTTGCAACTCGACCTGCTGAAGAGCTATGTGCGACTGCCGGACCTGCAGCAAAAGCGATTGGTCGAATTCGCCCACGGCATTGGCATCCCGGTGGCCACGCACGAAATCTATCCGGCGGCGTTCGTCGGCGTGGACAGCACCGAGCATACCGATGCCACCAGCCGCCGCGGGTATTCGCCCAAGATCGCCACTCTGCAGCGCAGTTATGAGGATGTGATCCAGATATTCGGCAAGTCCGGCAGAATTCTATGCCCGATGATCTCCAATCCGGGTATGGACAAACTCTTCGCAATGGAACCTGCCATGCGCCAGGACCCGCGCTTCAAGCTGTATCCGCAATGGATGCAGGATCTGGTCGAGCATCCTCAGGCTCGCCCCGCTGGGGGCGGTATGTCAGGAGCCGGCAAGATGGTGATAGACGTCATGAACGCAGGCGGCCTGATCGTCGCCGGCACTGACACGCCCAACGGCTTCAACCTTCACGGCGAACTGGAAGGCTACGTGATGGCCGGTATGACTCCCTATCAGGCGCTCCGCACCGCGACCGTGAATTCATCCAAGGCGCTTGGACTCGATGCCGGGAGCATCGAAGCCGGGAAACTCGCTGACCTCGTGATCGTCGAAGGGAATCCACTCGAGGACATCGCCAACGCGCATCACGTGAAACGCGTGATCGCCAACGGCCGGGTGTTCAATTTGGACGATCTGCTACAAGACACCTATCGGGCTTCGCGCTGAGTGTTACTCGTAGTGCAGCGCCTGAATCGGATCCATGAAAGCGGCTTTACGCGCGGGATAATATCCGAACGACACGCCGACCAGCGCCGAGAACACGAACGCCAGTAAGATCGACCCGAGGCTGACCACCGTCGACCACTCGGCGAAATAGGAGATGAGGGCGCTAACGGTTAATCCCAACACGATTCCCACGATCCCTCCGGCCACCGACAGCGTCACGGCCTCGACCAGGAATTGGGTGAGGATGTCTTTGGTCTTGGCGCCGACGGCCTGCCGCAATCCGATCTCCTTGGTCCGTTCGGTGACCGACACCAGCATGATATTCATGATGCCGATGCCACCGACTACCAGCGACACCGATGCGATGGCCGCCAGCAGAATTGACATCACACTCGCCGAGCTTTCCTGAGCTTTGAAAACTTCCGTCATATCGCGAACGCTGAAGTCGTCGTCCTGCGTGCCCTGGATACGGTGACGCTGCCGCAGAATATCCGTCATCTGATCCAGGGCGGTCGCCGTCATGCCATCGCGCGCCTGGACCATAATCTGGCCTACGCTTGCGGCATTCGCCTGGCTTGATCCGATAACTTTTTTCTTGGCTGAACTGATCGGCAGCAGGACCACGTCGTCCTGATCCTGGCCGGTGGGCGACTGGCCTTTCGCACCCAGCGTACCGGTAACCGTGAACGGCACGTTCTTGATGCGGATCACTTTGCCGACGGGGTCCTCGCCGTTGAATAAGTTGTCGGCCACGGTCTTGCCCAGCAGAGCGACTTTCGCGGCGGCGTCCACATCGGCGGTGGTGAACGGCTGGCCTTCATCCACCTGCAGATCGCGAATGGTCAGATAATCTGGCGTGGTGCCCAGGATCTGTGTGCCCCAATTCTGGTTGCCGTAAACCACCTGCGCACCGCCACGGCTGACGGGTGCCGCAGCTTGAACGGCGGAGGAATCGTTCGCCAAGGCTTTGGCGTCGTCTTCCGTGAGCGTCTGGGCGTTGCCGGTGCCCACACGTACTCCCGAACTGGTGACGCTTCCCGACAAAACGATAATGATGTTGCTGCCAATCGAGGCAATCTGCTGCTGGATGCGCACCTGCGCTCCGGCGCCGACGGCCACCATCGCGATAACCGCGGCCACGCCGATGATGATCCCAAGCATGGTGAGGGCCGACCGCAGCTTGTTGATCAGCAGCGCGCCGAATGCGATCTTCATGCTGGCCAGAACCTTCTTCATAATGTGACCACCTGTTCTTCTAGTTCCAGTTGGGCATTGCGCCGGTCGCGGACTGGCTTGTCGCTGACGATGTGGCCGTCCTTGAACGCGATAATGCGCTCTCCGTACTGGGCGATGTCCGGCTCGTGCGTCACTAAGATGACGCTGATCTCCTGCTCGCGGTTCAGGCGCTGGAAGATCGCCATGATCTCGATGCTGGTGCGGGAATCGAGCGCTCCCGTGGGCTCGTCGGCGAGGATGATGCGCGGGTTGTTGATCAGGCTGCGTGCAATCGCAACCCGCTGCTGCTGACCGCCAGAGAGCTGGTTCGGATGATGTCCGGCGCGTTCGGCGAGGCCAACGATGCGGAGTGCGCTCAAAGCCCGCTCGTGTCCCGGATCGGCGCCCTCCGCGCTATAGAGCAAGGGCAGTTCGACGTTCTCAACCGCCGAGGTCCGCGCCAGCAGATTGAATTGTTGAAACACGAAGCCGATCTTGCGATTGCGAATATCGGCGAGTTGGTCCCGATCGAGATCGCCCACGTTCTCGCCGTCGAGAGTGTAGGTGCCGGAAGTGGGACGATCCAGGCAGCCCAGAATATTCATGAAGGTGGACTTTCCTGAGCCCGACGGTCCCATGATAGTGACGAAGCTGCCGCGATCGATGGTAGTTGAGACGCCGTCGAGCGCGTGCACGGCCACGTCTCCCAAGGTGTAGATTTTGGTCAGATTCTCGATGCGAATGAAGTCGGACATGGCACGCCTCCTTAGAAGCTCGTTAAAAACCCAGCCGGCGCGAACCGGGATTCGCCTGCGTGGCCGCTGGAGCGGAGGCTTTACCGGTGGAAGCGGTCCCCGTCACCACCGTCTGGCCTTCGCTGAGGCCGGTCAGGATTTCGACATAGTTCCCATCGGTAAGCCCCAACTTGACAGGCGTGCGTTTGAGTTTGCCTTGATCGAGAACGTAAACCACTTGCTGCGCGGTCGCGCCGGAAGCCGTTCGCTTGCCCGATTTGGACTGGCCTTTGGCAGTCCCGGCCGAGGGTGTCGCCGTGACCGGATGGAAACGCAATGCCGCTACCGGAAGTCTTAGCGCGTGTTCCGCCTGCCCCGTGACGATCTTCACATTAGCCGTCATCCCGGGGAAAAGCTTCAAGTCGGCGTTGGATACTTCGACTACCACGTCATAGGTGACGACGTTCTGTACGTTGATCGGCGCCTGCCGGATCTGCGCGACCACGCCGGGGAAAGTAACTCCGGGATAAGCGTCCACCGTGAAATTCGCCGCTTGGCCCACGCGAATCGGCCCCACGTCGGACTCATCCACGTTGGTATCCACCTGCATCTTCGTAAGGTCCTGTGCGATCTGGAAGATGGTCGGGGCCTGGAAGGACGCAGCCACCGTCTGGCCGACATCCATATTGCGCGAGATCACAGTGCCGTCGACCGGCGCGAGAATCTGCGTATGCGCCAAGTCCAGTTGCGCTTGTTCGAGTGTGGCCGTGGCTTGCTTGACCTGCGAGTTTGCCTGATCGAGCATCGTCTGCGTCACGTCTTTTTGTGCCTGCGCCGAAGTCACGGCGGACTGCGCGGCAACGACGGCGGACTGACCGGCATCAAGGGCGGCGACTGCTTGATCGTAAGTAGCTTGATACGTTTCCGCTTCTTCGCGTGCGATGAGTCCGTCTTTAACCATCTCGATGCGGCGGTCATTCTTAGTTTTGGCGTCGGTCACGGCGCTCTGTGCATGCACCATGTTGGCCTTCTGGCTGGCGACGTTGGCTTGCGCGCCCGCGATATCCGACTGCGCCTTCGCGATCGACGCGCGCGCGCTGACGACGGATGCTTTCGCGCTATCCACCGCCGCGCGGGCTTGATCGACCTTGGCCTGGAAGATGGCCGGGTCGATGCGTGCGACCAGTTGGCCTGCTTTTACTTTGGTATTGAAATCCGCGTAGAGCGCCAGAATGTTGCCGGACACTTGGCTGCCTACCTGGACCGTCTTTACAGCGTTGAGATTGCCGGTGGCCGTGATGGCGGCTTCAATATCGCCGCGATTGATGACTGCGGTGACGTACGTGGGTTGTGCCGGCCCTCGGAAATAGACCGCGGCGGCAATCGCGAGAACCACCACCACACTGGCCGCCAGTAGCCACTTTCGGCGGTTTGACGGGGCTAGAATCCCCTTACGCGGTGGCACTGGCGGCGCTTGGTGGGTGCCGATCTTGGGACTAACTGGCTTAGAATCATCAACCACTGGCGGCACTAGCAACTCTGTCGTGGGCATGTCACCCTCCTAATGACATCAGCTAGTGCATTTGAGTCACCGATTGCGCAGGGGGCGTGCGGATCCGAAAAGACGCGCTAGTCGCTGTCGTTGCCAGTACTTACTTTTAGTACTGCGAGAAAGGCTTCCTGCGGGATTTCGACGCGTCCTACGCGCTTCATGCGCCGCTTGCCTTCCTTCTGCTTTTCGAGCAGCTTGCGCTTGCGCGAAATATCGCCACCGTAACACTTGGCGAGCACGTTCTTGCGCATGGCCGCGATGGTTTCGCGCGCGATAATCTTGTTGCCGATCGCAGCCTGTAACGCCACTTCGAACATCTGTCTAGGAATCAACTTGCGCAGCCGCTCGATCAGTATTTTGCCGCGCTCGTAGGCAAATTCCTTGTGCACGATCATGGACAACGCATCCACCGGCTCCCCCGCCACCAGCACGTCCAGTTTGACCAAGGCCGACTGCCGGTAACCGGACAAATGATAATCCAGCGACGCGTAGCCGCGCGACGCCGACTTCAAGCGGTCATAGAAATCCAGTACGATCTCATTCAGCGGCATCTCATAGAGCAACAGCACTCGCCCTGAGCCGATATACTCAAACTTTTTCTGGGTCCCGCGCTTCTCTTCCAGCAGCTTCAGAATCTCGCCCAAATATTCCTCACGCGTGATTACAGTGGCGTCGATAATGGGCTCGTCGATTTCCTTGATCTCGGACGGGTCCGGGAACTTCTGCGGATTGTCGATCTCGAACACGTCTCCGTTGGTTGCCGTGACACGGTAACGCACGCCCGGCGCGGTGGTGATCAGGTCAATTTCGAACTCGCGCTCCAGCCGCTCCTGAATGATCTCCAGATGCAGCAATCCCAGGAAACCGCAACGGAATCCGAAGCCCAGCGCCGCGGAATGTTCCGGCTCAAAGGTGAACGCGCTGTCGTTCAGCCGCAGCTTTTCGAGCGCATCCCGCAGTAACCCGTGCTCGTGCGATTCCACCGGATATAAGCCTGCAAACACCATGGCTTTCAGCGGCTCGAACCCGGGCAGTGGCTCGGCCGCCGGGTCCGCATCGTTGGTGATGGTGTCGCCGATCTGGGCGTCCGAAACAGTTTTGATCGTTGCGAACAAAAATCCAACTTCGCCCGCAGCCAGCTCATCGCAGGGAATCGGTTTCGGCGATTGATATCCGACGCCCTCGACCTCGTGAACGGTGCCGTTGTTCCACAGGCGAATCTTCATACCCTTGCGCACGCGGCCGTCGACCACGCGCGTAAGGATGATCACGCCGCGGTACGAATCGAACCACGAGTCGAAGATCAACGCACGTAGCGGCACATCCGGCGAACCCTTGGGCGGCGGAACCTTATGGACCACCGCTTCGAGAATCTCTTCGATTCCCACGCCATTCTTGGCGCTGGCGAGTACCGCTTCGCTGGCGTCCAGTCCAATCACGCTCTCGATCTGTTCGCGAATCCGCTCGGGCTCGGCCGAGGGCAAGTCGATCTTATTGATGACCGGAATAATTTCGAGGTTGTGATGCAGCGCCAGATAGGTGTTCGCGAGAGTTTGCGCCTCCACCCCCTGTGATGCGTCGACCACCAGAAGCGCGCCCTCGCACGCCTGCAGGCTACGCGAAACTTCGTAGCTGAAATCCACGTGCCCCGGCGTGTCGATCAAGTTGAGCTGATAATCCTGGCCATCTTTTGCCTTGTAATCCAGGCGCACTGCGTGAGCTTTAATGGTGATGCCCCGTTCACGTTCGAGGTCCATCGAATCCAGCACCTGCGCCATCATTTCGCGTTGGCTGAGCGCGCCGGTGAACTCCAAAAGACGGTCCGCAAGGGTCGATTTGCCGTGGTCGATGTGCGCAATGATAGAGAAATTGCGGATATGAGATGGATCCATTGAGGTAAGATGGTGCCGGAACCCCAATTATCCCACGATGTCCGCGGATTCTCCCAATTTTCAAAAATTAGACGCGAGTGGCCTCAACTTCGCGATCCTGGTGGCGCGTTTCAACGGCGCCATCACGGAGAAGCTGCTCGACGGCGCACGCGAAGCCTTCACGAAGAGCGGCGCGAAAAGCCAGCAGGTCTTTTATGTGCCCGGAGCTTTTGAACTCCCGTTTGCGGCAAAAAAGCTGGCAGGGCGCGGCGGATTTGACGCCATCGTCGCGCTGGGCGCCGTAATTCGTGGAGGTACGCCCCACTTCGACTATGTGGCTGGAGAAGCAGCGCGCGGATTGCAGCAGGTGGGCCTGGAAACCGGCGTGCCGATCATCTTCGGCGTCCTCACTACCGACAATTGGGAACAGGCCGAAGCTCGTGCAGGCGGCGCGGCGGGTAACAAAGGATTCGACGCCGCGATGACCGCGATTGAGATGGCGCGGTTCTAACCATGCCTGCACGTCATCGCTCCCGCCAGCGCGCCTTGCAAGTTTTGTTCTTGTGGGATCAGCGCAAGCAGGATATTGCGGACGCGATTTCTTCCTTTTACGAAACTCTCGGCTCCGAAGAAGACAATCCCGAGCGTACTCCTCCAGACGAATTCATGGAGACTCTAGTGCGCGGCGCCGCGGCCCGCTCCGCCGAAATCGACCAACGGATCAGTGCGAAGTCGGCGCATTGGCGCATCGAGCGTATGCCGGTCGTCGATCGCAACATCCTGCGTTTGGCCACGTATGAGATGAATCAGTTGAAAACCCCTCCAGCGGTGGTGATTGACGAAGCGCTCGAACTCGCGCGGCAGTTTTCGGGTGAAGAATCCGTGTCGTTCATCAACGGAGTGCTCGACGCGGTCCGCCGCGATGAGGATCAGCCGCATACGCTGTGAGCCCACTCAAGGTCGTCTTGATTTCCCCGCGCAACCCTCTGAATATCGGAGCCGCCGCCCGGGCCATGAGCAACTTCGGTTTTTCCGAGCTTCGTCTGGTGAATCCGTATAATGTTGCTTTTCGCGAAGCACGTTCAGCCGTAAAGGCGCACGCCGTTCTAGAGCAAGCCTGCGAATATTCCACTGTCGCCGAGGCCGTGGCCGATTGCGCGCTGGTCGTCGGTACTACGGCAATCGGACCCCGCGTGCTGGAACATCCGCTGCGGCGTTTAGAGCACGGTGGCAGGCTCATCGCGAAAAAGCTCGCGACCGCACCAGTCGCCCTGCTGTTCGGTTCCGAGAAATTCGGATTGTCGAACGAAGACATGTCGCATTGCCACTGGCTCATGCGAATCCCGGCGCGCGAGGAGCACGGCTCCATGAATCTGGGGCAGGCGGTGGCAGTGTGTCTCTATGAAATCATCCGCAGCCCGGCGGCGGCGAAAACCGCGCCCGACGCCAAGCGCCCCGCGGCCGCGGTTCACGTGGAGCGCATTACCGAACTTCTCGAAACAATTCTTGATCGATCTGGCTACGTTCACGCCCGTGTAGAAGGTTCCACCCGCATGAAAATCCGCCGCCTGGTACGCCGCTTGCAATTAAACGCGCACGACTCCGAGGTTTGGCTCGGCGTGCTGCGCCAGATTCTGTGGAAGCTGGAACAGCGCGAGTGATATTCTGAGTTGAGCCAATGACGAAAGTAACTTTGCACTATGACCTGACGCGCCCCTTAGGCGGCGAGGATTTCGAAAACCTCGCTCAAGTCCACGCCACTTACGGGATGGCACGCGTACAAGTGGCTCCCGCGCTGGACAAAATCACGGTGGATTACGACGCCTCGCGCCTGATGAAGAAAGATGTCGAGGCAGTGTTGGCGAACCACGGAATTCCGATCCGAATTGCTGCGGCCGCGTGAATACGCTCAACGCCCACTTGTGAGCGACTCGAGTTCTTCCGGAGTCCTGGGCCAATCTTCGCGCAGCAAACGTGATAGTGCACGGTCGGCGAGCAACTTTCCATTGGTCTGACACTTTGGGCAGTAGTTGGTCTCGTTCGCGGCGTAGCGGATTCGCTGGATCTTTGACCCGCATCTCGGGCAGTCCTGCTTATAGCGGCCGTGAACGGCCATGCCCTCTCGGAACGCCGTGACCTTTTCGGGAAAGTCTTCGCCTGCTTCTTCACGAAGGCGCTCGACCCAGCCAGTTAACGTCGCGCGGGTCGCCGCGAACAACCGTTCGATCTCCTCGCGCGAGAGCTTTTGTGTTAGCGCGAGCGGTGAGAGACGCGCTTCGAACAGGATCTCATCGGAATACGCGTTGCCGATGCCGCTGAAGAGGCGCGGGTCGCTTAACGCCCGCTTCAGAGTGTGGTTGGCGGAGGTCAATGCCGCGGCGAAGCGTTCCAGATCCGCGTCGAGCACTTCCAATCCGCCGGGATCGAGCGTGTGCAGTCCTTCCTCGCCTGCCACCACATGCAGGGAAGCGCGCTTCTGCGATCCCGCTTCAGTCAGAACCAAAGTCCCGTTGGGAAAATCGAACGCAGCCAATCCGCGAGGCTTCGATATCTTGGCGCCGCGTGCCCGCCAATGCAGGCGGCCAGCGATCATCAAGTGCAGCACCAGCCAGAGATCACCCTCGACGCCGATCGCAATTCGTTTGCCGACGCGGCGCAGCCGCTGCACGTTTTTGCCGAACGTGCTTTCGAGCGGCGGATCGACGGTGCGCAGCAGAAACGGACTTACGATCCGCACCGCTTCCAGCGTCTGCCCGAGAATCCGTTTTTCGAGGGCCTCAATGTAGACGGCGACATCAGGCAGTTCCGGCAAACGGCCCTACTTCTTTAACCCAGGCAATCCGCCCAGCGGAGGCGCCATCCGTACCGCGCGCAGGATCGCTTCCGCTACTGCTTCCGCAGCGGCCACGCCTAGCGCGTCGATCGGGGCGGTGGAGGTCCCGCAGGACATCGCCACTACCAAGTCACCATCCGACATGGTGTTCACTGGATTGATCGCACGACCAAGACCTAATTGTCCCAATTGCGCCAACTTGCTGGCTTCCACTTTAGTGAGTGCCGCATTAGTAGCAACCACCACCAGCGTCGTGTTCTCGCGCGTGAACCCGGTCGGTCCCATGCTCTTCATCAGTCGTGCGCTGTCGGCGAAATCCGCCCCGCCCGGAGCACTCCCAGAAGTCTTGCGCGCGCCCGCGACGATCTTGCCGGTCGCCGGATCCCGCACATCGCCGAGCGCATTCACCACTGCCAGAGCCGATACCGTTACACCGGCATTCTGCCCCTCCAGCGCCACCGTCCACGAGCCCACGCCGGATTTCATCGCGTTCGCCATGCCCAGAATCTTGCCCACGGTTGCGCCGGTTCCCGCGCCCACCGCGCCTTCAACCACCGCCCGATCGTTAGCCGCCGCGGCCGCCGTTTCAGCCATCTCACGCGTGGGCCGCACGCCCTTCTTGGCGAAGCCCAGATCGAAGAGAATCGCGCCCACAACAATCGGCACCGTTCCCGCCCCGGTCTTGAAACCTACGCCCTTGTGGTCCAGAAAACGGCGCACTCCGCCGGCTGATTCCAGGCCAAACGCACTGCCTCCCGAGAACACCACGCCGTGAATCATCGGAGCCACGTGCATCGGATTCAGCACGTCCCATTCATCCACCCCTGTCGCCGATCCGCGGATGTCGCCCCCGGCCACCGCGCCCCGTTCGCACAGAATCACCGTACAGCCCGTCAATCCGTCATAATCGGATGCATGGCCCACTAGGATTCCGGGAATGTCGGTGAGGCCCTTCATTTTGCGTTTTCATATTAACATCAACCATGCCAGCATCCTTGCCGCCGGGAGACATTGATTGCTCGATTTCCTGAAGGGCCCCGTCGAGACGTTCCAGGAATTTCTGTTTTTGAGCGGCCGTGCGTTCCGCAACATTATCCGCTCACCGCATTACGCCGACGACATTCTGCTGCAGATGGACGCCATCGGCGTTGGCTCGCTGTTCATCGTCAGCTTGATCGGTTTCTTCAGCGGTGTGGTGATGGCCCTGCAGATGTCGCGCGCTCTGGCTACCTACGGCGCAGAGGGGCAAATCGGGCAGATCGTCTCCATCACGCTGGTGCGCGAACTGGGGCCGGTGCTAGCGTCTCTGCTGGTCGCCGGGCGCAACGCCAGCGGTATCGCGAGCGAATTGGGATCCATGCGCGTCACCGAGCAGATCGACGCCATGCGCGCCTTGGGCACGGACCCTATCCAGAAACTGGTCACGCCCCGCCTGATCGCCATGGCCGTGGTGCTGCCTTTGCTCACCATCATCGCGGATTTCCTGGGACTGGTCGGCGGCTGGTTCATTGCCTACGGGATGCTGAATATCACCACCTCGCAATACTGGAGCACGGCGTGGCGCGCGCTCGAATATAACGATCTCACACAAGGCCTGCTGAAACCGTTTCTGTTCGCGATCGTCATTGCTTTGGTCGGCTGCTATTACGGGATCAATACGACCGGCGGCACGCAGGGAGTGGGCCGCTCCACCACCAAGGCTGTCGTTGTGGCCTCGGTCTGGATCTTCATCATCACCTCCTTATTGGATCCGCTGTTCGTGAATTTGGGATAGCGAACGTCATGACAAACGCCCAATCGTTGCCTGCGCAGCTTCCCGTGGTTGTCGGATTTGACGACGTCAATCTCGCCTTCGGCAACACACCCGCGCTGGTGCACCTTTCCTTCTCCATGCGGGCCGGCGAGACGAGGGTGGTGCTGGGCGCCGCCGGCAGCGGTAAGACGATGCTGCTCAAGACCGCCGTCGGGCTGATCAAGCCGGATTCCGGCCACATCTCGCTGTTTGGCGAAGAAGTCACGGGCCGCAAGGAAAGCCAGCTTTACGAGCTGCGCAGCAAGGTGGGAATTCTGTTCCAGGAGGGCGGCCTGTTCGATTCACTCACCATTGCCGAGAACGTGGCTTACCCGCTGCTCAATCAGTTCACTCTCCACAAGAACGGCCAAGCCCCGCCGCCCGAAGAGGTGGACCAGCGCGTGCGTGAATCCCTGAGCTTCGTCGAACTCGATCACACGCTCGACAAATTTCCCAGCGAGCTCTCCGGTGGTATGCGCCGCCGCGCCGGGATCGCCCGCGCGATCGTGACCGCACCGCAACTAGTGCTCTATGATTCGCCTACTGCGGGCCTAGACCCGATCACCGCCAACCTCATCATCAATCTGATTATCAAGGGCCGCGATATGCGCAACACCGCCACCATCATGGTCACCCACCGCTACCAGGACGGACACCTGATGGCCAATTTTCGCTACAATCCGAGCAGTGGGAAAATCGAGCGGGCGGAGAGCAGTCAATTGACCACCCGGTTCTTCGTCATGCAGGAGGGCCGCCTCTTCTTCGAAGGTTCGGAAGCCGAATTGCGCGCCAGCACTGATTCGTACGTACAAAAATTCGCGCGTCCGGGGAGCTCCTAGGGATCTATGGCGCTACAAACCAAGAAGCGATGGGCCCAACTGAAGGTCGGCTTGCTGGCCATTTCCGCGCTCTGCATACTCGCCGTCCTGGTCTTTCTGATGACCAGCTCCACTGGCCTGTTCACCAAACGCAGCGACGTCTATACATTTCTGGATGATTCCGCCGCTATCGCTGCCGGCGCTCCGGTGCGGCTCAACGGAATCGCTGTCGGGAAGGTTGCCAGCATCGGACTTTCCGGATCGAGCGAACCCAATCGCATCGTGCGCGTCACGCTGGAAGTAGAGAACAGTTACTTCACCTCGATTCCGGTGGACTCGCAGGCCGCCATCGCTGCCGAGAATTTGCTGGGCACCAAGTACATCAATATCAAGAAGGGCCGCAGTACCGCGACCATCCAGCCCGGCGCCGAGATCAAGAGTCTGGATACCCGTGAATTCGATGACGTCGTTCAACAAGGCTACAGCACTCTCGCTTCGTTGAACGGAATTTTCAAGAAGCTGGACGGTATCCTGGACCAGCTTCAAGCGGGCAACGGAACCATCGGCAAACTACTTTCCGACGATGAGCTATATAAAAAAGTGATTGGCATTGTCGATGAGACCCACCGCGTGATCGCGGCCCTGGACTCCCAGGAAGGCACTCTCGGCAAGCTCATGCATGACGACAGCCTCTACACCGACCTTCGCGGTACGCTGGGTCGCGTGAACGACCTGGCGGACAGCATCCAAAAGGGCGATGGCACCATCGGCAAGCTGATGAAGGACCCCGCTCTCTACGACGACACACGAGCCACCATCGGAGACCTGCGGGGAATATTGGCAGGCCTTCAGCAAGGCAAAGGCACCGCCGGCAAACTGCTCAGCAGCGACGATCTGCATAACCAGTTGCAGGCCACCATGGGCCGCCTCGACACGCTGCTGGACAAGATCAACAACGGCCAGGGGACACTCGGGCAATTGCTGGTGAATCCGTCGCTGTATCAGAACCTCGACAGCACCACGCGCGAGGTCAATGGCCTGATGAAGGATTTCCGCGCCAATCCCAAGAAGTTCCTGCGCATCAAGCTCGGCCTGTTCTGACGTGCGCAAACTGGTGGTTAACGCCGACGACTTCGGCTTCACGCGCGACGTGAATCGAGGAATTGTCGAAGCGCACCGCAACGGCATCCTTACCGCCACCACACTCATGGCCACCGGCGCCGCGTTTGACGACGCGGTAGCTCTGGCGCGCGAAAACCCTGCGCTCGATATCGGCGTTCATCTGGTTCTGGTGGGCGAGCCGCCGTTTCCCATCACCATGCCTCAGCTTGCGCGCGCGCTGCTGCTCGGCCGCATCCGCGTTTACGACGAATTGCGCACGCAAGTGCGGCGAATCCTCGACGCCGGTCTGGAGCCCACGCATCTCGATACCCACAAGCACACGCACCTGCTGCCGCCGGTGCTGGACGCCGTCGCACGCCTATCGGAGGAGTACAAAATCCCTTGGGTGCGCCGCCCCTTCGATTTCCCGCTCACGCCGGCCACACGGCCCGTCATCGGGTGGGGCAAGCGCGCCACTAGCCATGCTTTGGGCGTCGTACGCAGCCGTTTCGCGCGCGTGCTGGCCCGCCACGGCTGCCGCTCCACCGATCACTTCGCGGGATTTCAGATCACCGGCCGCTACGACGCGGCGGAATTAGCTCAGTTGATTCGTGCGCTACCCGAGGGATCAACCGAATTCATGTGCCATCCCGGAATCTGCGGCGACGAACTTCGCGGCGCCCGCACCCGCTTGAAGGAGAGTCGTGAGCGCGAACTGCGCGCTCTCACTTCCGCGGAAGTCCGCGCCACCCTTGCCGAAGCCGCCGTCGAACTGGTCAGCTATCGCAGCCTCTAGTTCAAGCGTCTGCCAGTGCGTCAGGGTGTACCCCAAGAAGCCCATCGCATTGTAGGCCGAGTGCATGAGAAACGCCGCGGTCGTCGATCCCGTTTTGTAACGCACGTAGCCGAACGCGATCCCCGCGATTCCGATCAGGACCACCGGCTGCCAAGCCCAGTGATTCTGCGTGCCATGCAGCAGCGCGAACGGCACCGCCGTGAGCAAGATCCCCAGCCAGGGCCCCATTGACCGCACCAGCAGCGGCAGCAAGAATCCCCGGAACAGCATCTCTTCGACAATCGGCGCCAGAACCACTCCGAACAGGATGATCGCCGCGAGCGACGCCCGGCTCTTGATCAGGACTTCGATCTGCGAACTATCCAGAGGCGCGCGCAGGAAGACTCCCAGCGCAGAAAGCGCGATGGCAAGCACAGGCCCGGCCGCCAGCACCAAGAACGCCTTTGGAATCGGGAAGGTCCATCCTAATGAGGTCAAGAACGGCTCGCCATACCGCCAGGCAATCACCAGATACAGCGCGCCCACCAGGAACACGTACATGAAGGACTGGAATACCAGCGTCGCGTGCCGCGTCGCTGCCGAAGAACAGTCTCGGCGCCACCATCCGACTGGTGCGCGAAAGCACCGCCGCGAGAGCCAGTGACGGCAAAATCGCGCCCAAAAAAAGTGCCAGGTCCAGATAGTCCCAAACTGGCTCGCGGCGTTCTGGCATTGCGGTCGTCAGACTTCACCCTCAATCAGTGCCGCGGCCAGCAGCGGAATCATCAGTTCGTGATGGCCGGTCAGCGCGAATCCATGCCCGCCGGATTTCGCGTGCGGCCGCTCGACCACGTTCAGCTTCGGCCGGTAATGCTGCAGAAAATCGAAGTTCGCCGTGGTGAAATTCGCCAGCGGGTAGCCCAGGTTGCGCACCACGGACACCGCCTTCAGGAATACTTCCGGGAGCACCACCGCCGAACCCACATTCAAATATACGCCGCCATCGTTCAGCCCGCGCACCAGCGAGCACAGCAATCGGAAATCATGATGCGTAGTGGCGCCGATTGCCGGTCCATCGGCGGCCGGATGCGTGTGCGGAGTATCCGCTCCCACTGCCACATGTACCGTCACCGGAATCGTTGGCCCGATACGCGGACGCCAATATGCTATGCGGCTGCGAACTCCGGCCGCGCCAGTTTTTCCAAACGCCGTCCTAGGGCCTCACCCATGCCGATTCCGTCGCGCGCTCCTTCCGTAATCGACGTGTTCATTTCCCGGCCGGTTTCTTCCGCCGCGCCAAAGCGGCCATCCGGCAGCACTGCTTCCACGTCTTCGCTGGTTTGGCCCGCGATGGCGATCTCGAAATCGTGAATCGACGCGGCACCGTTCATCACAAACCCGGTCACCCATCCGCGCCGCATCAGATCCAGCAGGACGTCGGCCAGCCCGCATTTCACCACATGGCCGCCAATGCCCCATAGGATTGCGCGCTTCTGTGCTTTGGCTCGCCGCAGCGCATCGATCACGCCGCGGAACGCATCCGCCGCGAGGAGTTTCGGCAGCGAGTCCAGCAGTCGCGCGACGCCGTCGCCCTTCTGGTAAGGCCGCGCGAAGTGCTCGATCTGAACTTTCCCGCCACGTTCGCCGATGGGAACGGTCTTCAGTCCTTCAAACGACAACGGGACCTCGGTGTATTTGCTCATGGCGCGTATTTACTCATGCCGCTTTTCCGCCGCGCAAGGACTTCTTCAGCGCCTGTCCCGTATGGCTCTTGGCCACTCGTGAAATCTCCTCGGGCGGCCCGCAGGCGACTACGTGTCCCCCACGCTCCCCGCCTTCCGGGCCCAGGTCGATGACCCAGTCGGCCGTCTTGATGACATCCAGATGATGCTCGATCACCACGACAGTATTGCCCAATTCGACCAGGCTGTGCAGCACGTCCAGCAGTTTGCGCACATCTTCGAAGTGAAGTCCGGTGGTCGGCTCATCCAGAATGTAGAGCGTCTTGCCCGTCTGCCGCCGGCTCAACTCGCGCGCCAACTTGATGCGTTGAGCCTCGCCTCCCGAAAGCGTGGTGGAGGACTGCCCCAGATGCAGATATCCCAAACCCACTTCGACCAGCGTCTCCAGCTTGGCCCGAATCTGCGGAATATTTTCCAGCAGCGACAGCGCGTCTTCCACCGGCATTTCCAGCAGGTCCGCAATCGACTTGTCTTTGTACTTCACCTGCAGCGTTTCATGATTGTAGCGCCGCCCACGGCACACATCGCAGGTGACGTACACGTCCGGCAGGAAATTCATTTCGATGCGCTTTTGCCCGTCGCCCTGGCAGGCCTCGCAGCGGCCGCCCTTGACGTTGAAACTGAAGCGCCCTGGCTTGTAACCGCGGGCCCGCGACTCCGGAAGTTTCGCGTACAGGTCGCGTATATGCGTGAATACCTGCGTGTATGTGGCCGGGTTAGACCGAGGGGAACGACCGATCGGCGCCTGATCGATCTCGATCACTTTATCCAGCAGGTCGAGGCCCTCGATCGCCGCGTGCGCGCCCGCTTCCGCACGCGATCCGTACACTTCCTTGGCCGCCGCGCGATACAGGATATCGTTCACCAGCGTCGATTTCCCGCTGCCCGAAACGCCGGTCACTGCGACGAACAATCCCAACGGAAACTCCACGTCGATGTTCTTGAGGTTGTGTTCCGACGCGCCTTGAATTGAGATGCGCCGCTTGCCCGGCACACGCCGCTTGGCCGGAAGCGCGATCACTCGCGTGCCCGCCAGATACTGCCCAGTGAGCGAATCGACGTTTTGCTCGATCTGCTTTGGGGTGCCCTGCGCCACTAGCTCGCCACCCAGCCTGCCAGCGCCCGGACCCAGATCGATCACGTAATCGGCGCGCTCGATGGTCTCGGCATCGTGCTCGACCACCAGCACCGTGTTGCCCAGATCCCGCAGGCTCTGCAGCGAATCGAGCAAGCGATCATTGTCGCGCGAATGCAGCCCAATCGACGGCTCGTCGAGCACGTACAAAACCCCGCGCAGCTTGGAGCCGATCTGGGTAGCCAGCCGGATGCGCTGCGCCTCGCCGCCCGACAGTGTCGCCGCCGAACGCTCCAGGCTCAAATACCCGAGACCCACGCCCACCAGGAATTCCAACCGGTTCCGCACTTCATCCACAGGACGCTTCCCGATTTGTTCCTCGCGTCCGGCAAGCTTCCATTTCTTGACGGTCTCGAGCGCGCGCGTCACCGAAAGCCCCGTCAGCTCCGCGATGCCCACGCCCTTCACCTTCACCGCCAGACTCGACGGCTTGAGCCGCTTGCCGTGGCAATCCGGGCAGGTCGCGGCCGATTGATATTGCAGCAGCCACTCGCGCGCGCTTTCGCTCACGTCTATCTGCTCGTAGTATTGATCCAGCGTCGCGATCAGCCCGTCGCTCAACGCTTCCTGCGCCTTCTTCGAGAGCTTCTCAAACGGCTTCTGAATCGGAATCTTCAAGCGCGCGGCCAGCAATTTCAAATCCCCGTTCACGTGGGTGGAACTGCCACCAATCCCCAGCGCCCCGTCCAGCATGGGCTTCGACGGGTCCACGATCACTTTCGCCGGATCCCAGCTCCAGCGGCTACCCAGGCCCGTACACGTCTCGCACGCGCCAAACGGACTATTGAACGAGAACGAACGCGGCTCCAATTGCGGCACGCTCCCGCCGCATTCCGGACACGCCAATTTCTGCGAGTACAACCGCTCGGGTCCATCCACTTGCGCTACCAGAACCAACCCATCGGCGAGCTTAGTTGCGGTCTCGATCGACGCCTCCAGGCGCTTCTCCACTTCCGGCTTGATCAGCAGGCGGTCCACCACCACTTCGATGGTGTGATTCTTGCGCTTGTCGAGCGTGATCTCTTCATCCAGCGGCCGCAGCACGCCATCCACGCGCGCCCGCACGAATCCTTGACGAGCCAGTTTTTCAAGTTCTTTGCGATACTCGCCCTTGCGTCCGCGCACGATGGGCGCCAGGATCATCACCCGCTCCTGCGGCCCTAGCGTCATCACCTGCTGCAGGATCTGTTGCGACGATTGCCGCGAAATCTCCAGCCCGCAAGTGGGACAATGCGGCACGCCGATAGCCGCGTACAACACGCGCAAGTAATCGTAGATCTCCGTGATCGTGCCCACAGTCGAGCGCGGACTGCGGCTGGTAGTCTTCTGTTCGATCGAAATCGCCGGACTTAGACCGTCGATCGAATCCACCTCCGGCCGCTCCATCTGATCCAGGAACTGCCGCGCGTATGGCGACAGCGTCTCGACGTAACGCCGCTGTCCTTCCGCGTAAATCGTATCGAAGGCCAGCGAAGACTTGCCGGAGCCGCTCAACCCCGTGATCACTGTCAGGGTATTGCGCGGAATCGCCACGTCGATATTCTTCAGGTTGTGCTGCCGTGCCCCGTGCACGGTAATCTGCTTGAGCAAAACGTCTCCGATTTATTGGGGTGCGTTTCTATTGTCCCAGAAACCCGGAATCGCACACTCGACCTCCTGGCCGAGAGCAATCCTTGCAGCCTCTGATTCGCTATACTAGCGGCAATCCCCGCTGGCCTCGTCGCTGCCGGGACCCTTGGAGGCAATGGTGAGTTTTGAAGCAACGGTGCGGTATGCGGGCGATGTAGCGATCATCGATCTGACGGGCCGCATTGTTCTGAACGATGGATCGGCCGCAGTGCGCGAAGCCATCGCCAAATTGCGCGAAACGGGTGCGAACAAAATCCTCCTCAACTTGGCGGACGTCAGTTTTATCGATAGCTCCGGGCTGGGAGAACTGGCCAGCGCCTACGCCCGCATGAATAAGGACGGCGGCCAACTGAAGCTCATGAATCTGCCGGCACGCATTGTCGATCTGCTGCGAATTACTAAGCTGGATACGGTTCTGATAGCGTTCTCGAGCGAACCCGCGGCGCTCCAGAGTTTTAACAACGGCGCAGTCTCAGCGTAAATTCTGGCTTCCCTCCCGCGAATGCCCCTGCCAGGCGGTGTCTGGCCTTCCGATGGAAACCGGAATGCTCAAGAGTAGCCGTGAGTTGCCCGCATTCACGCGAATTCAGCGGCTTAGCGTCAAGCGCATCGGGAAAATTTAGCGCGAGATCCCCGCGGCTCCGGAACCTTTTTCCTCCGCGGCCTGCGGCCCTGACGGTTGCCTTGTGTGGGGCGCTGCTGGTCCTCGGGCCCACCGCCTGTGCCCAAGCCGTTTCCGGACCCCCGCCAGCCCCTGCCGCCACGTCGCCCTTGAAGCCCGAAGACCCGCTCCATCGTGACTCCCCGCAGAACGCCGTACTCTCTTTTCTTCAATTCTGTCGCTCCGCGAACTACGCGCAGGCTGCCAAATATCTTAATTTTCGAGGCGTACCTCACGACGAGCGCGTCAAAGAAGGCCCACGGGTGGCGCAACAGTTGGATCAACTCCTGGATCGGGATCCCGCTTTTGACGTCGCCGCCCTCAGCCGCAATCCCGACGGTGGCCACGAAGACGGGCTTCCTCCCGATCGCGAGCGTGTCGCGTCCTTCAAAGTGGGAAGCCAAACTTATGAACTCCAAATGGAGCGCATCAAACTTCGGTCAGGACTCGCTGTATGGCTGTTCTCCGAAGACAGCGTTAAGCTGATCCCCAAACTCGCGCTGGCCACGAGCGATCATCCCGTGGAGAAATACTTGCCGGAACCTCTGGTGAATTCAATCCTGCTGGATACGCCGCTTTGGCGCTGGATGGCCCTGGTCTTGCTGGCGCTGGCGGTAGCCGCCATCGTTCGAATATTCTCACGAGCCGGGCTTGCGCTTGCAGAGCGCGCTGCCGTTCGCTTTGGCCCGAAAGCGGCCCGCGGAGTCATGGATTTTCTTTGGCCGCCTTTGTTAGGGCTGATATGCCTCGCGCTTTTCCGGGCCGGAATGGAGTGGGTGGGACCCGAAGGCCGCTTGCGCCTATACATGGAGCGGGGCCTGACGCTGGCTTTTTTCCTGGGCTTGGCTTGGTTGGCCGCGAGATTGATCGATTTAGGGCTGGAACATTTGCGCTCCACCATGCTGGCCCGCCACGGAAAGTTTTCCTCCTCGGTACTGCCGCTGGCATCCCGCCTGGTCAAGCTCTCCGTTCTGCTGCTAGCGATCGCCGCTGTTCTCAGCGCGTGGGGCTACAATGCCACGGCGATTTTGGCGGGACTCGGCGTCGGCAGCATTGCCATTGCTTTGGCGGCACAAAAGACCATCGAAAATTTCTTCGGCGGAGTTTCGATCATCAGCGACCGTCCGGTTTCCGTGGGCGATTTCTGCAAGGTTGGGGATCGGATGGGAACCATCGAGGATATTGGATTGCGTTCCACCCGAATTCGTACGCTGGACCGCACGATGGTCAGCGTGCCGAACGGCCAGTTTTCATCCATGACGCTGGAGAACTTTGAGAAGCGCGACAAGATGCTGTTTCACGTAACTCTGAATTTGCGGCGCGACTCCACCCCGGATCAGGTGCGCATCGTGCTGCAGTCGATCGCTCGGATTCTGGCGGAAAATTCCAAGGTCGAAGCGGGCGCATTTCCGGTGCGCTTCGTCGGCGTCGGAACGTATTCGCTCGACATCGAGATTTTCGTTTATGTACTGACCCGCGATGGCGACGATTTTCTGCGGTCGCAGCAGGATTTGCTTCTGAAGATTCTCGACGCGGTTAAAGACGCCGGCACCGCTCTGGCGCTGCCGACACAGGCCAGCATCGATTATTCGACGAATCCTGGGCATCCAGCCGTACCTCAGGAACTCATGCCCGCGGGGCGCGGCTAGGTTGCATACGGCGTCGCGTGCCGCGCCCACCAGGCCGGCAACTCCGCTACGGAATCTAAAACAGCATCCGGTTTCACGGGGCCTGCGAGATCCAACTCCCGGAACTTCCCGGTTCTCACGAGCGCCGCCTGCATGCCCGCCGATTGCGCTCCGGCAATGTCGGTCTCGATGTCGTCTCCCACCATCACGATCTCGCGATGCGGCACGCCCAACCGATCCGCGGCCGCCTGGAAGAATTCCGCTGCCGGTTTGCCGAGCACCAGCGCCTTGCGGCCGGTAGCATGTTCCAGCGCCGCCACAAAAGGAGCGACATCGAGCGAAATCCCATCCGCTGCCTTCCAATAGCGCGTCATCCCCAGAGCAATCAACGTCGCCTCGGGATTCGCATGCAATAGGCGGAACGCACGATTGAGCGTGGCGAAGTCCCACGCGCTTGCCAGGTCGCCGATTACCACGTAATCCGCGCCGCTCTCCGCATCGTCTCGCAAGAGATTCAGGCCATCGAACGCCGGACGCGCCGCGGGACGCAGGAACAGGGCCACGTTTGCGGCGTCTCGCGAGCGAAGCCAATCCGCAGCCGCCTCGCACGGCGTCATAATTTCACTCGGGCTAACCGGAATTCCGAAGCGCCCCAGTTTCGCGGCGAGTGCATCGCGGCCGCGCGATGTGGTGTTGGTGACAAACAGATGTGGGATCTTGCGGCTCCGAACCCAAGCCAGCGTCTCACGTGCCCCGGGGATCGGTTCCTCAGAGTTGTACAGCACCCCATCCATGTCGAAGAGAAGAGCTTGCATGGTCATGGGCCGCCAAGCAGGGCGGCTTGCTGCGCGCTACGCCATCCGCAATGCGGTCGCCAGTCCCTTGTCGGTGCGCACATGCCAGATGCGCGCATCCATGCAGTAGTGCGTGAAGGCGACGCCCCAGAGCGCGGCTTGGGCGGTTTGGTAGGGCAACAGAGCGGAGGGAATAAAGCTCAATACCAGGTTCAACCCTATAGCAATGGCCATGTAGACCCCGACGTTCGACACCAGGCGCGCCGCCAGTCCATGGCGCTGAAGCGCGTCTGGTTCGGTGTAGCGGTTGCGGTTATGGAACCACATCAGGCGATGGTACTGGAAGCTATGGAAAAGGCCCAGCAGAATGCCAGCGCGTACGATTCCGCTCGGACCAAAATGGGACGCATATAACAGAGCAATCCATTGCAACGGAACTACCATGGCCAAAAGTCCGAGTTTGGGCCAGTTCAGCGGTAGCCTCGCGCGCAACTTCTGCACCTGGCGCAGCAACCAGCCTCCCACCAGGATTGCATAAAGGCCAATCGCCACTCGCGGCAGCCACGCCAACGCCGGAATCAAGTGAATGAACCCTGGCTCGGTGCGCAGCACGAACATGCCGAGCGGTATGAGCAGGGAACTGAGCAGAAACCAGCGGTCCAACAGAAAATCTCCGCGGTCCTTATTCTTGGCCTTGTACAGCATCATGAATCCAAAGTGCTGCTTTACAATGTGGAACTGCTGCCAGCACACCGCGAACAAGAAGAACAAGCCCGCACGCCCGACAAGCGCCATGGCCGGCCCTATTAGTAGAAGGGGCACGGGTATCAACAGAAACCAACCCAGCCGCGCACGCTCCGCCTTATCGAAATAAGTGCGCGTGATCGTGGATTGAACATGCGGGCCGTCGATGCCGAAGAACCAGATAAACTGGATCAACGCGACTCCCACTCCCAACGCCATTAGGCACAAGGCGAAATAGCTGATGAGGGCCGATCCAATAAACCAGATGAGATCCTGACGGCGGGAGATGATCCAACGGGACGGCAGCCGCTCAGACAGCGAAATGCCAGCCGTGGGGTTAAGGGTGGCCGTACTCATGGCACGTGATTGTTTATCGTACCAAACCGCTGAAATCTTTACAGGTTAAGGACGCGACACCAGTACCCTATGAGCGAACGTACCTGGCCCGCACTTCGGCCTCGGCTTTGAGCCAGTCGTCTTCCGGCGAGCCAGGGCGATCCGCTCGTTCGAGCCAGATTCGGTAGGCCACCTGTGCAATCTCTTTTTGGTGCGCCTTTGCGTCGTATTCGAGGATCGGGGCCGGAGCGATCTTGGGAACCCGCCGCGGACTGCGGTGAGTTTTGGGTTCGGCGGCCTTCGAAGGTGCTGTCCGGGTTACGGCCATGACAATTCTCCTTGTTACGGACAACGTGGCCGACTGAGGATCTCCGAGGATGTTACGTTCATTGTACCGCAAAGTTATAATGGACTCCGCAAAATGATCGCTGCACAATGATGACCGCTACCCTACGATCTGTCGGCTGCCTTTTGATCGCCCTGGCACTTTTGCAGGCGCCACTATTCAGCCAAGGTCGGAATTACGGCCGCTCCCAAGTCATCACGCAACAGGGAATCGCGGCCACTAGCCAGACGCTGGCGTCGCAAGCCGCAGTGCAGATTCTGGCGCGCGGCGGAACCGCGGTCGACGCTGCTATCGCCGCGAACGCCGTGCTCGCTGTAGTCGAGCCGATGAAGGACGGTTTGGGCGGAGATCTGTTCGCTCTCTACTGGGATGCGAAGACTGGAAAGCTGCAAGGTCTAAATGCATCCGGACCGGCGCCGCGCGGCCTGACGCCTGAATTTTTGGCAAAGTTAGGTATCAAATCCATGCCGCAGCAGGGCATCCACAGTTTCACCGTTCCGGGCGCGGTGGATGGCTGGTGGAAAATGCATCAGCGCTACGGAAAGCTTCCTTGGAAAGATCTGTTCCAGTCGGCGATTGCCTACGCCGAAGATGGATTCCCGGTTTCCGAGGCCATCCAGGAATCCTGGGCGGACGCCGCGAATCAGTTCCCGCGTCAAGGCCAATCCGGAATCGATGCGCGTGTTCTTCCCCGGCGGAAAAGCTCCGCTGGAGGGCGATGTGTTTCGCAATCCGGGAATGGCGCGTGCCTTTCGCCTGGTCGCCGAGCACGGCCCGGAAGCCATCTACAAAGGCGAAATCGCCGCTGCGATTTTGAAAACCTCGCGCAGCCTAGGTGGCGCCATGACCGCCGAAGACCTCGCTTCGTTTTCTTCGGAATGGGTGCAGCCGATCTCGATCGATTACCGCGGCTGGCGGGTTTACGAAATGCCGCCCAACGGCCAGGGAATGGCCGCGCTCGAGATGCTGAACATCATGGAGACCGCGCCGGCGTCGCCGCTAGGCGCATTCGGCGCCGTCGAAATGCACAAGCGCATCGAGTCCATGAAGCTGGCCTACGCCGATGTGCATCGTTATGACGCCGACCCACATACCTACGACGTGCCGGTGGCGCAGTTGCTGTCGAAAGATTACGCTCGCAAGCGCGCCGCATTGATCGATCCGAAGAAGGCGAACTGCGTTGTGCCGCCAGGTCAACCGGTAGGCAGCGATACCACCTATTTGACGATCGTCGATAAAGACGGCAACATGGCCAGTTGGATTGAGAGCGTGTACTCCGAGTTCGGCTCCGGAGTCACCGTCGATGGGATGGGATTCCTGCTGCAAAACCGCGGCGCGGGATTCACGCTGGAGGCCAAGCATCCCGACGTTCTCGCCGGCGGCAAGCGGCCGTTTCACACCATTATCCCGGCCTTCATGGAGCGCGGCGACCTGCATATCGGATTCGGCATCATGGGTGGCGCGAATCAGCCTCTCGCGCACGCGCAGTTCGTTTCCAATCTGGTGGACTACGGCATGAACCTGCAGGCCGCGCTGGAGGCCCCGCGCTTCACCAAGCGCAACTCCACCGGCTGTGATGTTTCGATTGAAGTGCGCGTCCCCGCGAGCACCTTGCAGCAGCTCTCCGAGCGCGGCCACCAAATCGCCATCCGCCGTGAGTATACGCAGGAGATGGGACGCGGCCAGGCCATTCTGCACAACTCGAAGACCGGCACCAACTACGCCGCATCCGACCCGCGCGCCGATGGCGCCGCCATCCCGGAACCGATTCGGTAGCCCGCCATACGGCGTCTTACGCTGTGTTACAGTGTGCTCGATGGCTCGCGAAACCATGACGGTCCGAATTCAGCCTGAAATCCGCAAGGCCCTGGATGGAATCGCTGCGTCGCTCGATCGTGATCGGACCTACGTCGTCAACCAGGCGCTCGAAGCCTATATCGATGTGCATCAATGGCAGATTGACCATATTCGCCAGGGCCTTCGCGAAGCCAACGCCGGAAAGTTTGCCAGTGAAGCGGAAGTAAACCGCACCATCGCACGATTACGCAAGAAGTAAGCTTCCGGCCATGACCGTTCGCTGGACCCCTACATCCTTGCGGGATCTAGATTCGCTGCATTCCTATATCTCGGAAGATAATGCGACCGCGGCGTTAGCACTGGTGGAAACCTTGCTGAAAGGGATCGCGGCACTCACGCAGAATCCGCAGATGGGGCGTACTGGCCGTGTTGCTGGCTCCCGCGAATTGGTGATTGCGCCCTATGTAATCGCCTATCGTTGCCGGAAATCCGTCATCGAAGTACTCGGCATCATTCATGGAGCGCGCCGCTGGCCGGATTTCTTTTGACCGGCTGAGGCCTAAGCCACTTTGATGGTCAGTTCGCCCAGCTTCGCGATGCGCCCCACCATGACGTCGCCCGAAACCACCGGTCCGACGCCCTCCGGCGTCCCGGTATAGATCAGGTCGCCCGGCTGTAGCGCCACCTGTTGCGACAACTGAGTGATGATATTGGGCACGTCCCATATCATCAGGTTCAAATCGGAGTGCTGGCGCACCTTACCGTTGACCGCAATCTCGATTTCACCGTCCTGCAAGTGTCCCACTTGCGCCACCGGGTAAACGGGACCGCACGGCGCCGACTGGTCAAAGGACTTGCCGATCTCCCACGGTTGCCCCTTCTTGGCAGCCGCCTGCTGCACGTCGCGGCGCGTCATATCGAACCCAATGGCGTAGCCGTAGACGTACCCCAGCGCCGATTCCACGGGGATGTTCGCTCCGCCCTTACCGATGGCCGCCACCAGTTCCACTTCGTGGTGGTAGTTGCTGGTGAGAGGAGGGTACGGTACCGTGGAGCCGTCCTCCACGATCATATCGTTGGCCTTTGCGAAGAAAAAAGGCGGGCTCTTTTCATCGTTCCCGAACTCCCGCACATGCGCCAGATAGTTGCGCCCTACACAGTAAATCCGGCGAACCGGGAAGCGGGCGGTAGTACCAGCAACCGCCAGGGAAGGCTGCAGAGCAGCCGCAACGACGTAGTCCATATGTCAAAAGTACCATTACAATCGGATTTATATTGAGTCTCTAAGGCGTTGACCTTAGGCGCTGCCGCCTATACACTCATAGGCACAGTGATGGAACAACGGAAGAATCAGCGGTTTGATTTGCGCCTTCCCTTCGAGATTCTCGATGGCGCAGCCAAGACAAAATCCAAGGGCGAAACCCGGAATGTAAGTTCCTGTGGAGTCCTTTTTACGTCCAAGGCGCCAGTGTCGATTGGGGAGTCGATCGAGTACATGATCACGCTGCCGAAGGCGCCCGGAACGCGATCGGATGTCCGCCTTCGCTGCGTTGGCAAAGTAGTTCGCGGCGAGCAGTCTGCCCGCTATGCGGCGACGCTGGAGCGCTTTGAATTCGTGCGCCAGAAGAATTAATCCGGTTCCTCGCATCCCGCCGAGCCTGTATTTCGCCCGCGCCCAGACTAAATCGGGCATTTCCAGCAACCGAAACCAAGCTGTTATAATCGATATTTACATATGGCCAACTCTGCGATCGCTCCGCAAGCAGTCTCGACCAAGAAGATCATCCTCTTGAGACCACGAGGGTTTTGTGCCGGGGTGGTGCGGGCGATCGATGTGGTTAAGATTGCGCTGGGCCTTTACGGAGCGCCTATCTACGTGCGTAAGGAGATTGTTCACAACAAACATGTAGTGGATGAGCTCAGGGCCGCCGGAGCTATTTTCATCGAAGAGTTGGATGAGGTGCCCGCCGGGGCCCGGGTTATCTTCAGCGCCCACGGCGTTTCGCCACTAGTGCGAACGCAGGCCGTGGAGCGGGATCTCAAAGTCATCGACGCCACCTGCCCACTGGTCACCAAGGTGCATCTGGAAGCCGTGAAGTTCGCCCGCAAGAACTTCACCATCGTATTAATCGGGCACAAGGATCACGACGAGGTGATCGGCACGCTGGGCGAGGCGCCGGAATCCACTGTACTCGTTTCAAACGTGGACGACGTCAATCGCCTTAAAGTGAAAGACCCTGAGAGAGTTTCGTTCATAACCCAAACTACGTTGAGCCTGGATGAGACCCAGGATATCGTTACCCGGCTCCGCGAGCGTTTCCCCAAGATTCAAGGACCGGCTGCGCAGGATATCTGCTATGCCACTGAAAATCGGCAGTTAGCGGTCAAGGCCGTTGTGCCGATGTGCGAGCTCTTGTTGGTGGTGGGTTCGCAGAATAGCTCGAATTCGCGCAGGTTGGTGGAAGTTTGCGTGAAAGAGGGTGTTGCCTCGCACCTGATTGATGACCTGAGTGAAGTGCGGCCGGAATGGCTTGAAGGCGTGGATAAGATCGCGGTAACCGCCGGCGCTTCGGCTCCAGAAAACCTGGTGCAGGAATTGATTGAATCGCTCCGCGGTCGCGGCTATAGCGAGTTGGAAGAAGTGGAAATCAAGGAAGAGGATGTGCGCTTTAATCTGCCCTCCGAACTGAACCGGACGGTGCAGTTGCATACTATAGCGCGGGTATGAGTCCTAGCCTCCAACTCACCGACGCCCTGGTTACATCCTGTCAGCAAACTCTGCGGCAGGCGGTGAACTTCCTGCTTGGCGCGCAACACCGGGATGGCTACTGGTGGGCCGATCTCACGGCCGATACCACGCTCGAATCCGACTATATTCTGCTGGAGCTGTGGTGGCATCCGCCGGTTGACGGTGTGTGGAATCCTCCGACGCGCGATCGCATTGGCCGGGCTGTTCGTTCCATCCTGGCGCGGCAGTTGCCGGACGGCGGCTTTAACATTTACGCCCACGGACCTTCCGAGATCAGCGCTTCGGTGAAGGCTTACACGGCGTTGAAGCTTGCGGGACTGCCTTACGATGACCCCGACCTGACCCGTTTGCGGGAGCGCATCCTGGCGATGGGCGGCTTGCAAGCGGCCAACAGCTACGTGAAGGTGAACCTCAGCATCTTCGGGCTGTATCCGCGCGAACACACACCCTCCATTCCTCCCGAAGGCATGCTGCTAGGCCGGCTGATCTACGAAATGTCTTCGTGGACACGTGCCATCGTGATTCCTCTCTCGATTGTGCACGCGCTTAATCCGCAGCGTCCGGTCCCGGCCGGGTTCACGGTGGACGAACTGCTGATGCCGGGAGTGCCGCTCAGTTTCCCGAATGACGAAGGATTTTGGAGCTGGCGCAATTTCTTCCTACTTACCGACAAGTTCGTCAAGTTCTGGGAACGGCACGGTTCCCGCGGACTGCGCCGCAAGGCCATCCGCCGCGCCGAGCAGTGGATTCTCGAGCGCAGCCGCTACAGCGACGGCCTCGCCGCCATATATCCGCCCATGTTCTACGTGATCATGGCGCTGGATCTCCTTGGCTATCCCAAGGATCACCCGGACGTCGTGGAGGCCAAACAGCAGTTCTTCAATCTGCTGGTCGATGACGATCGCGGCTTTTATTTCCAGCCGTGTTTCTCGGTGGTCTGGGACACCGGCATTGCGGGTTATGCGCTGGGCGAATCCGGACTGGTGCCGGATCACGCCATGGCGCGCGCGGTCGATTGGCTGCTGACCAAGGAAGTCCGCCGCCGCGGTGACTGGAGCGTGAAGCGCCCCAACGTCGAACCATCGGGCTGGTATTTCGAATTTGCCAACGAGTTTTATCCAGATATCGACGACACTGCGCAGGTGCTGTTGGCCCTCGCCCGGTCGCGCGGCACCGATGCCGTCAAACAGGACGCCTGCATGCGGCGCGCGGTCGACTGGCTGCTGGCGATGCAATCGAAGGACGGTGGCTGGGCCGCGTTCGATGTCGACAACAACTGGCAATTTCTGAGTTCCGTGCCCTTCGCCGATCACAACGCGATGCTCGATCCCACGTGCCCCGACATCACCGGACGCGTGCTCGAAGCGCTGTGCGCCTGCGGCGTCAAGCAGGATCATCCGGCAGTACGGCGCGGCGTCGAATGCCTTAAACGCACTCAAGAGGCCGACGGAAGTTGGGCCGGACGCTGGGGAGTCAATTACGTGTACGGCACTTTCCTCGCGCTGCGCGGTCTCGAAGCGGCGGGCGAAAGCGATCGCGAAGCTTATATCCTGCGCGCCGGCGAATGGCTGCGCTCGATTCAGAATGCCGACGGCGGTTGGGGTGAAAGCTGCGCCAGTTACGCGCAGAACACTTTCGTCCCGGCCCCCAGTGCCCCTTCGCAAACCGCTTGGGCGGTTCTCGGATTGCTCGCGAGCGGCGATACCAACAGCGGCAGCGTTCAACAAGCCGTCGAATACTTGATGGAAACCCAGCGCGCGGACGGCGGCTGGAACGAAGAGTTATCCACCGGCACCGGTTTCCCGGGTGTCTTTTATTTGCAGTATCACTACTATCGCCACTCGTTCCCGGTGCTGGCACTTTCCAGCTACCTCAAGGCGAAAGGCGCAAACGGAGCAGACCGATTATGAGAGTTCCGCTAGCACAGGTCGCCGATATGGCCACCTATATCGCCAAGAACAAAATTCGGCCGAAGCCGGAGTGGCAGAAGAATGTCGCTCCTACCGAGGACCTGGCCAATCCTTTCAAGATCGTCCACACGCAAATTCCTTCCGTGAAGAGCGATCGCAAGCCGCATCCCATGATCAACAAGCGCTTCCCGCTGGTGATGATGCTGGAGCCGCTGCATGCCTGCAACCTCACCTGCACCGGGTGTGGGCGCATCCGCGAATACGAAGACAGCATTCGCGACCGCGTGTCGCTGGAGAATTGTCTGAAAGCGGTGGACGAGTGCGGCGCTCCCATGGTCTCGATCTGCGGCGGCGAGCCGCTGCTGCTGCCCGATATCGGCGTGATGTGCGCGGAAATCCTGAAGCGCGGACGCTACATACAGCTCTGCACCAACGGCATGTTCCTGCGGAAACGGCTGAAGGATTTTACGCCGCATCCCAACCTGGTGTTCAACGTTCACCTGGATGGCATGGAGAAAAATCACGACATCGCCGTCGAGCGCGAAGGCGTCTTCAAAGAGGCCATCGACGGCGTTCGCGCCGCGAAAGAAGGCGGCTTCAAGGTATTCTCCAACACTACGGTCTTCAAAGAGACCGACATGAAGGAGATCTGGGAGCTGTTCGAATACCTGGAACAGTTCGGCGTCGACGGACATTCTATTTCGCCGGGGTACGGCTACTCAGCCGTGAACGATCGCGAAATGTTCCTGACGCGCGAAGACGTGTACGAGAAATTCAAGGACATCGACAAGATGGCCAAGCGCTTCCCGCTGGTTTCTTCGCCGGTCTACATGGACTTCCTGAAGGGCGAACGCGAACTGCCTTGCACCGCGTGGGGCATGCCAACTTATAACGTCAAGGGCTGGAAAGGTCCCTGCTACCTGATCACGGACGGCCACTACAACACCTTCGAAGAACTGATGACCAAGACGCAGTGGGAAAATTACGGTACCGGCAACGATCCGCGTTGCGAGGACTGCATGGTGCACTGCGGCTATGAGCCTTCGTCGGCGTACGGCGTGAATTCGAAAATGATGGATCCGTTCAAATCGCTGAGCTGGCTGTTGAGTTGAGGTAGCGCACCCAATGAAGCCCGTTCTGGTAACGGGAGCCACCGGGTTTGTAGGCTGGCACGTAGCGCGGCAGTTGCTGGAGCGGGGCGAGCGGGTTCGGGCGTTGGTGCGCGACCCGGCACGCAGCGCCAAGGCACTGGCGGAGTTGGCAGGAATCGAGACGGTACCGGGCGACTTGCGGGACGAAGACTCCCTGGCACGAGCGGTGACGGGCTGCGGTTCGGTCTTTCATGTGGCCGCCGATTACCGGCTGTGGGCGCCGCGGCCGGAAGAGATGTACCGCTCAAACGTCGACGGTACGCGCAGTCTGCTGTACGCCGCGCAGAAGGCGGGGGTGGAACGGTGCGTGTACACCAGCACCGTCGGCTGTATCGGAATGCCGAAAGGTGAACTGGGTTCCGAGGACACGCCGGCTAGCCTGGAGGAAATGCAGGGGCCTTACAAGCGCTCCAAGTACCAGGCCGAACAGGTTGCGTTGCAGTTCGCGGGAGAGGGATTTCCAGTCGTGATTGTGAATCCCACGGCTCCGGTCGGAGACCATGATTTCCGGCCTACGCCGACAGGCAAGATAGTGGTGGATTTTTTGCGGGGAGCGATGCCGGCGTATCTCGATACGGGTTTGAACGTAGTCTACGTGGGTGATGTCGCCGCAGGACATCTGCTCGCATGCGAGCGCGGACGCGTCGGAGAGCGCTACATTCTAGGTGGCGAGAACCTGACGCTCCAGCAGATCTTTGGCAAGTTGGAAGAAGTGACGGGAAAGCCGGCGCCGAAAGTGCGGATTCCTTATGCAGTGGCATACGCGGCGGGAGTCGCTTCCACCGGATGGGCCTCTTTGACGGGCAAAGAGCCACGGGCGCCGCTGGATGGCGTGCGTATGGCGCGCAAGAAAATGTGGGTGCGGCACGACAAAGCCGCACGCGAGTTAGGATATTCGGCCAGACCGGCCGTGGAAGCGCTGCGGCGCGCCGCGGAATGGTTTCAGGCCAACGGTTATTGTGAGGACCTGGCTACTGGTGGCCGCCGAACGGCGTGAGTTCGATGGGATTCGGAAGCGGATGGGAAACGTCAAACAACTCGTCTGGCCCGGCGCAAAGTTCGCTTGCGAAGCCGAGTGGCAGGGAGATCGCTGGTGGATGCTCGCCAATGGCCCCGGCGAGGCACTGGTGCTTGAGGCGCTCAAGGAAAAGAAAGACGTGGACGGAATGATCAGCACGGGACTATGCGGGGCGCTGGATCCGGCGCTGCGTTTGGGCGACGTGGTGGTATCCGGCAACGCACACGATCGAAGCCCGCGCTGCGTTCGTGCGGGGAGCGGTTCACACCATCGATCATGTGGCCGTCACCGCCGCCGAAAAGCGCACCCTGCGCAACCAGACTGGCGCGATCGCCGTCGATATGGAATCCGCGGCTGTCGAACGCAAGGCCGCCGAATGGAATGTTCCATACTTATGTATTCGTGCGGTCTCGGATCGCGCCGGTGACACCTTGCCACTGGACTTCAATCGCTATCGCAACGCGCGCGGGGATTTCTCGCGGACCCGGATTGCGCTTGCGGCCATCGCACGGCCCTTCACAGTAATGCCACAATTAATGGAGTTCGACCGGAACTGCCGCAGGGCCGTCGATGCCCTGGGAGATTTTCTTGCCGACTGCCGATTCTAGACTCGTGACCGCCGAACCCGCGCTCTCGACCATGCACGCCGCCGTGTATAAGGGAGCCAGCGTGGTTGCGGTGGAGTCCCTGCCGGTTCCTGAGATTGGGCCCGGCGAAGTGCTCATCCGCGTCGAAAGCTGCGGCATCTGTCCCACCGATCTGAAGAAGATCGCCTACAACCTATTGCCTGGCCCGCGCATCTACGGGCACGAAACCGCCGGAGTGATCGCGGCGGTGGGCGCGGGCGTTAAGAAATACCAGCCCGGCGACCGCGTCATCGTGTTCCATCACATCCCTTGCGGAAAATGTTTTTACTGCGGCAAGAAGTTGTACGCGCAATGCCCGGTGTATAAGAAGGTCGGCGTGACTGCCGGGTACGAGCCGGCCGGCGGCGGCTTCTCGCAATATGTTCGCGTGATGGATTGGATCGTCGAACGCGGCATCGAGAAGATTCCGGACGGCGTGTCTTTCGACGCCGCTTCCTTCGTCGAGCCCGTCAACACCTGCCTGAAGGGCATGAAGCAGCTCGACCCGCAGCCCGGCGATGTGGTGGCGATTCTGGGTCAAGGCCCGGTGGGGCTGATCTTCACCATGATGGCCGCCCGCGCCGGTGTACACATCGTCGCGACCGACACCTTCGAGACCCGCCGCAAACTAGCGCGCAAATTTGGCGCGCACGAAACCTTCGATCCGCGAGACGCCGCCTTCGAGAGTGCCATCAAAGACATGACCGATGGCCGCGGAGCCGACGTGGTGATCATCGCCGCTTCCGCCAAAGGAATTGTCGAGCAGGCCGTCGCCATTTCGCGCCCCGGAGCCCGTATTTTGCTATTTGCGCAGACCTCGCATCAGGAACGAATCGAAGTATCGGGCGCCGACATCTGTATGGGAGAACGCATGCTGTGCGGCTCCTATAGCGCGTCCGTGGACCTGCAGAAGGAATCTGCCGATCTGGTTTTTTCGGGCGCGCTCCCGGTGGAAGAATTGATTTCGCATCGGTATTCATTAAGCGATATTCATGTTGGAATTGAGCGGGCGTTGCATCCCGACGCGGAATCGTTGAAGATCGTAGTACAGCCCCAGAGGTGAGAACAGAGTGACTCAGCAGATGACCGCGGCCGTCCTGTACGGCAAAGAGCAGCTGCAGATCGAAATCGTCGACGTTCCTAAGCTCGGGCCGGGCGACGTGCTGGTGCGCGTGCGTGCGGCGCTCACCTGTGGAACCGACGTCAAAGTGTTTCGCCGCGGATACCATGCGCGGATGATCACGCCTCCGGCGCTGTTCGGGCATGAACTCGCGGGCGACATCGTGGCCATGGGAGATCAGGTCAAAGGCTTCCGCATCGGCGACCGCGTCATGGCCGCGAATTCGGCGCCTTGCGGCGACTGCTACTACTGCAAGCGCCAGCAGGAAAATCTGTGCACCGATCTGCTGTTCAACAACGGAGCGTACGCTGAATACATCCGCATCCCGGAGCGAATTGTCCGCAAGAACCTGCACCATATCGCGGACCACGTGGGATATCAGGACGCGGCGCTGGCTGAACCGCTCGCTTGCGTGCTGCGCGGTCTGGAAGAAAGTAATCTTCGTCCCGGCGACACCGTCGCGGTGATCGGCCTCGGGCCCATCGGAATCATGTTTGTGCGCCTGGCCAAGGCGGTCTATGGTGCGCGCGTGATCGCGATCGGACGCCGCCAGCCGCAACTGGATCGTGCGGCCCGCATGGGCGCCGATGAGCTGATCGTCAATACCGACGGCGCCGATGTTGTGGGCGCGGTCAAAGCCATGACGGAAGGCCGCGGCGCGGACGTCGTCATCGAAGCCGTGGGATTGCCGGAATTGTGGCAGCTCGCAACCCGCCTGCTGCGGCGCGGCGGCGTGGTGAACTTCTTCGGCGGCTGCGCCACTGGCACCGAAGTCAATCTGGACACCCAGCTCCTGCATTATTCCGAAATCACCTGCAAAGCCAGCTTCCATCACACTCCCGCGCTGATCCGCAAAGCGCTCGACGTGATCGGCCGCGGCTATGTCACCGCCAAGGATCTGGTGAATAACGTCGAGCCGCTGGCCAATCTGCTGGAAGTGATGCAGCATCTGATGAGCCACAACGGCCACCTGAAGACCGCCATCATCCCCTGATTGCGCCGGAACGAATTGTGTTTCTCGGCCCCACCGCATTCCTGAAAGATCCGGATCAAATGCAGCGGGCGTGGCCCCGCGAAGAGGCGCTGGCCTATACGCACTGGCTCGCCACGCATCACTACGAAAATTTCCAGGTCGTCAGTTTCCTGCTTCCCAAGCGCCTGCACCAGGATTTCTATAACGTCTATGCGTTCTGCCGCTGGTCGGACGATCTGGGCGACGAGATTGGCGACCCGCAGGAGAGCCTGCGCCTGCTCGCCTGGTGGCGCGGCGAATTGCAGGCGATGTATGCGGGGCGCGCGAGTCATCCTGTATTCGTCGCCCTCCGGGCGACCGTGGCGGACCACCACTTGCCGATCGAGCCGTTCGATCATCTGATCCAAGCTTTCGAGCAGGATCAAACCGTCACCCGCTACCGCAATTTCGAAGAACTGTTTGAATACTGCCGCTATTCTGCAAATCCCGTCGGACGGCTGGTTCTGGGTTTGTGCGGTTATCAGGACGCCGAGCGGCAGGCGCTCTCTGACGCCACCTGTACCGCGCTGCAGCTCGCCAATTTCTGGCAGGATGTGATCGTGGATCTCCAAAAAGATCGCGTCTATCTTCCGCTGGATGTGCTCGAGCGAAACGGCTACCCCGTCGACGATCTATTCGCGCGGCGTTTCGACGATCGTTTTCGGCGCGCCATGAAAGAAGCGGTCGACGTGGCGCGCGAGTTGTTCCTCAAAGGACTGCCACTGGCGGGTCAAGTGGACCGCCGCCTCGCCATCGACCTCGAACTATTCAGCCGCGGCGGCCTGAAGATTCTCGAAAAGATCGAGCGTCAAGACTACGACGTGCTTCGCGCCCGGCCGGTGATCTCCAAGACCGAACGGGTGGGATTGCTGCTCGGCGCCATCACGCGGCGGGCGTTCTCGCGGGCCGCATGACGGCTGAGGGCCGCATGAAGGTGGAGGAATCCTACGCCTGGTGCGAAGGCGTCGCGCGCAGTCAAGCCAAGAACTTCTACTATTCCTTCCTGCTGCTCTCCAAACCCCAGCGCCGTGCGATGTGCGCCGTCTATGCGTTCATGCGCTATTGCGACGATTTGAGTGATGACGAAGGCATCCCCGACCGGGCCGCGGCCATCGCCCGCTGGCGTGCGGATCTCGCGGCGGCGCTAGCGGGACGCCCCGGCGAGCACGCCGTCTGGCCGGCGTTCATCGATGCCGTGACGCGCTACAAGATCCCGCACCAGTATTTTTATGACATGATCGACGGCGTCAGTTCCGATCTGGAGCCGCGCCGCATCCAGACCTTCGAAGAACTCTACGACTATTGCTATCACGTGGCCAGCGTTGTGGGACTCACCGTCATCCACATCTTCGGATTTGAATCGCAGGACGCGCTCCTGCTGGCGGAGAAATGCGGGATAGCGTTCCAGCTCACCAACATTTTGCGCGACGTGCGCGAAGATGCGGAAAAGAATCGAATCTATCTTCCCGCCGAGGACCTCGCGCGTTTCACGGTATCGCCCCCCACCTTCGAGCCCCGCGAGCGCTTCATCCAGCTGATGCAGTTTGAAGCCCAGCGCGCCCGCGATTACTACCGCGAATCCGCGCCGCTAGTGGGCCTGATCGATCCAGGCAGCCGTGCGTCCCTGCGCGCGCTCATCGGCATCTACTCGCGCCTGCTCGACCGCATCGTGGCATCGGACTATGACGTCCTGGCGCGCCGCGTTCGCGTCCCCACCTGGGAAAAACTGTGGGTTCTGATGCGCAGCGTCGCGGCCTGACAGGCGCGTGTTACCGTTGGATCAAGTATGAATTGGAGTGTCTATCGGCGCCATTCTGCTTGCTCTCGCCGTCATCATCGGAGCATTCGGCGCGCATGCTTTGCAAGGGCGGCTCGACGCATATCTCGAAGGGCGTCTATGAGACCGGCGTCATGTACCACTTCTTCCACGCATTAGGACTGCTGGTAGTCTCCTTCCTGCCGCGCATCGGCGCGCTGTCCGCATCCCGAGCCGCCTGGGTATGCGCATTGCTGCTGGCGGGCGTGGTTCTGTTCTCCGGCAGCCTCTACGCCCTGGCGATCAGCGGCGTGCGCATGCTGGGAGCCGTCACCCCCTTCGGCGGACTCGCCTTCATCGCGGCCTGGGTCCTGCTGGCGTATTGGCTTTTGACCCCTCCGTAGCCACCCTTGACACCGATCCTCCGGCCCATCCATACTGTCTCCAATACCGTGCAGAGAGTGTGGGCGGCGCGGCCTAACGGCCGTGTTCGATCCATCCGAATATTGGGTATGCCCGCGGCAACGCCACGGGCCGGTAAGACTTTAGTCTGGAGGAACTTTGATGAAGCTCGTATCCCTCGCATCGCTTAGCCTTTTCGCGATGGTAGGTCTGGCGCAAGCACCGCCCGCGGCCGCGCCCAAGCCGGCGCCAGCGCCAAACCCGCGGCAGCCAAAGCCGCAGCGGCCGCCTCGCCCGTGGATTCGGTGATCCAGTCCGTGAAAATGGGGCTGTCGGAGAACCTGATCATCAAGACCTTGCAGCGAGACAACAAGCCGATGAACCTGACTCCCGGCCGACCTGGTGAAGCTGAAGAACGCCGGCGTCTCGGAAAACATCATCGGCGTGATGCTGGACCCGGCCAGCGCCCCGGCGCCTGCGGCCGCAGCCGCTCCGGCCGCCGCTCCGCTCCTCCGCCGCCCGCTCCCGAGCCCGCGCCCGGTAGCGGTCTCGGCGCCCCCGCCCGGCACCGCCCACCGCCGCCCAGCTCCAGGCCCAGAAGAAGCGCGTCATCGTGGACGAATTCGATTATTCGACCGTGAAGACCCAGGTGCAGGCGGTCTTCAACACCCAGCAGGATATCGGCAAAGGCATCCGCGCCATGCTGGTCAAGCGCATCGCCGACGCCAACAACCTGGTGGTGGTCGAACGCGCCAAGATTCAAAACATCATGAAGGAGCAGGATTTCAACGCCAGCAACCGCGTGAAGCAAGGCAGCGGCGCCCGCGTGGGCCAGTATCTCCGGAGCGGACGCCATGCTCTCGGGCGACATCGTCATCTTCGGGCGCGACGACAAGAAGCGCAGCGTCAAAGGCGGCGGCATGTTCGGCAGCGTGATCGGCGGAATCGCAGCCAGCAAGAATGAAGACAAAGCCGTCGTGGTGATCGACTACCGCCTGATCGACGCCGAAACCTCCGAAGTCATCGCCACCGGCGAGGCGCGCGGTGAATCCGTCCGCAAAGGCAACGCGCTGGGAGCCATCGGCGGCGCGCTCGGCAAAGGCGTCGCCGGCGTGCAGGTGGACATGACCAGCTCCAATTTCGCCGAGACCATCATCGGTGAAGCCACCCAGGATTGCGTCAACAAGCTCGCCGACATCCTGAAGGAACAGTCCGCCAACATGAAGAAGACCGTGCGCGCGGTCGAGACCTCCGTCGCCGATGTCAGCGGCAACACGCTGGTGATCGCGGCCGGCGGCAACGACGGCGTCAATGTCGGCGAGATCTTCGAGATCCATCAAGTGGTGCGCGAAGTGAAGGATCCCACCACCAAGGAAGTGCTGGACCGCATCACCAATAAAGTCGGCGAGATGACCATCACCAGCGTGCGCGACAAGATCGCCACCGGGACTTATGTCGGAGCGCCCGCCAAGGTCGGCTACCTGGCCCGCAAGAAAATATAACCAAACGTTACGGAGGCTCCATGAAATCCAGACTATTGGTGGTGCTGCTTGCCTGCGCCACGATTGCGCCTGCGCAAAAGAAGGCGATGACGATTGAGGACTTCGACTACTCGGCGGTCATGACCTCGGTCCAGGCCATCTTCGGCACGCAGATGAACATCGGCCAAGGCATCCAGGCCATGCTGGTCAAGCGCGTCGCCGAGGGCGGCAAGTTCACCATCGTCGAGCGCAAGAAGGTCGGAAACATCATGAAGGAGCAGGATTTCGCCGCCAGCAATCGCGTGAAGCAGGGCTCCGGCGCGCGCGTCGGCCAAATCCGCGGCGCCGATCTCACGCTGATGGGCGATATCGTGGTCTTCGGCCGCGATGACCGCAAGACCAGCGCCGGCGTGGGCGCGGGAGTCTTCGGAGCCGGCGGCGGCGCGATCGGCGGCTCCAAAGGAGAATACAAGGCCGTGGTGGTGCTCGACTACCGCATCGTCGACGAGGAGACCAGCGAAGTGGTCGGCTCGCGGCGAAGCCCGCGGCGAATCCAAGCGCACCAGCAAAGGTTTCGGCGCAGCCATGTTCGCCGGCGGCGTCGCTGCCGGAGGCGGTTTCAACATGACCAGCTCCAACTTCGGCGAAACCATCATCGGTGAAGCCACCATGGACGCCGTCAACAAGCTGGCCGAGAACATCAACTCCGCGAACCTCACCGGCGGCGCCGAAGGCCGCGAAAACGATCTCGACGCGCGCGTGGCCGACGTCAACGGCGCCAGCATCACCATCAACGCCGGCACCGCCGCGGGCTTGCGCGCCGGCCAGACCTTCACGCGTTTATCACAAGGGCAAGGAAATCAAGGATCCCACCACCGGCGAAGTGCTGGACGTGCAAACCACGCCGATGGGAACGCTCACCATCACCGTGGTGCGCGACAAGATTTCGATCGGCAACTTCGCGGGATCGGGCACGCCCGTGGTCGGCGACATCGTCCGTAAGTAGCCATGAAACTCGGTAGCGCTCGCACTAGCAGCCGCGCTCTGCGCCCAAGCCCAAATCCCCGGACCCCGCTGGTACCGCAGCGCCACCGGCATGCTCGGCATACCCGCCGCCAACGCCGACGCTCACGAAATCCAACGCATGGAGCGCTACCTGATCTTCGGCGCGTCGTATTGCTCAGGATTGGCGGCCGCTCAATACGCCGCGAACATGGCCATAGCTCGCAACATGTCGAGCTATCTCGGTTCGGTCGGCACCACAGCGACCGATCCGCAAGCGCGGGTCGCGGCGCTCCGCGTAGCTGCCGCCTTCAACTCATTCCCCTGCGCCTATCCTGGAAAGCAATTGCCGGTGATCGAACCCCCGCCGCCGAAGCCCGGCGATCCGCCGTTCGCGCTGGTCTCGCCGGACTTGGGCAAGGTGCCCGACGCCGAGCAGGAGACCGCCGCCGATCTCGCGGTCCGTTACGACACCGATGTTGTGCGGTCCGCCGCCGCCTGGAAGAACGCCGAGACGCTGCGGCTGAGCCTGGTCCAAAGAGGGATGACGCTGAACGCCCAAACCGCATCGGCGGTGCTCCGCCTGAAGCCCCTCTACGATGACGCGGCCACCGCATTGAAAGCCCATAACTGGGATGAAGCGCTCTCGAATCTCCAGGCCGCCGAAGCCACCACGCAAAAAGTCGAAGCGACCGTCGGGCACTAATGTCGGGCGCCAGAGCCCGCTCGGGCTGCCGTATCTGTTACCATTTGGTCATATGATGATGCTCTCGTCCGCTGGTGGTTTTTCCGCTCGATGAATCCACGAGGTTTTGCACCCCGCCGGCCGAGGATACGCGAAAACGTCAACGAAGCCATTCGCGCGCGTGAAGTGCGCGCCGTGTTTCCCGATGGCAGCGTTGAAGTGATGCCCACCATGGCCGCCGTGCGCCGGGCGCAGGAATTGGGCCTGGACCTGATCCTGATCGCGCCCACCGCCGAGCCGCCCGTCGCCAAAGCGATGGACTACGGCCAGTGGCAGTACGAAAACAAAAAGAAGCAGCACGAGGCCAAGCGCAAGCAGCACATCATCCAGGTGAAGGAGCTGAAGTTCCGCCCCAACACCGACGACCACGATTACGACTTCAAGAAGAATCACGCCATCCGCTTCCTGCAGGAAGGCAATCGCGTGAAGGCCATCGTGCAATTCCGCGGGCGCGAGATCGCGCACACCGATCTGGGGCGCAAGCTGCTGATCCGTTTCGCGGCGGACCTGACGCAATACGGCGCCGTCGAAGGCCAGCCGCGCCTTGAAGGACGCAACGCGCACGTGCATGATCAGCCCGGTGAAGGTGATCCCTCCGGCCAAGGAAAAGCCGGAGAAACCCAAAGCTCCACCGGCTTCCGCACCCAGCGGCGCTGAACCTGTCTAGCGCCCGCTAGCGCCAGTTATCGCGGTCGTCGCGATGATCCCGGTCGTAGTCGCGATAGCTGTCCAGTCACGATAATTCCGGTTGCGATAATCGCGATCATAACGGTAGTTGCGCCCGTAGTAGCCATTACTCGCGCATCCCGTCACCATCAAAGTTGCCGCCAGTAGCCCCGCGCCAATCCATCGTTTCATATCACCCTCCTGCTATTTAGAGGGCCGCCGGTGGCGCGAGGTTGCCGGTTACGCCGATTTAATGTAGGACCGGTGCAAGGCTTAGCGCCAGCGGCCTTCATGCCACACGTAACGATTGCCGCGATGCTCCCAGCGGCCATCTTCCCAGCGCCGGCGCCCGCGCGGCGGCCGTTCCCAACGCCCGGCATTCCACACGTAATCGTTGCCGCGATAGCCCCAATATCCCTTGATCCAAACATAGCCGGCTCCCGGCGCGGGACCGTAACTTTCAACCCGGATCGGAGGCGGCGCGGTCCTCGCGTAGATCCCAACATATCCCGGGCCGCCGCAACCTACCGCCGTGAGAACTCCGCCAACCAAGCCGAGCAGCACCCAGTGTTTCATAAAATCGCGCTTCATTAAACGCCTCCCGATTGTTAGAAGTCGCGGGAAGGAGCCCGTTCCGGGCTTAAGGATTAATTAATGTGAAACGGTTTCAGGGGCTGGAGTGTCGCTCGGAACCAGAACGCGCTCGGCCATGGCGCGCTTCAGTTCCTTGATGCCGTCGCCGGTGACGCTCGAGATCTTGAAGAACGGCATGCCGCGTTTCTTCGCGAGTCGTCTGCAGCGCCGCGACCCGCTTGGGGTCCTGCGCCGCGTCCATCTTTGTGGCGACCACGATCATGGGCTTCTTGGCAAGATCGTCGGAGAAGCTGGCGAGCTCCGCCAAGATCACTTCGAAATCGTGCACCGGATCGCGCCCGGTGTCGGAAACATCCACCAGATGCGCCAGCAGCCGCGTGCGCTCGACATGACGCAGGAACTGGATGCCCAGGCCGTGACCTTCGTGCGCGCCTTCGATTAAACCCGGGATGTCGGCCACCACGAATGTGCGCTCGTCATCGGTTGAGACCACGCCCAGATTCGGCACCAGCGTAGTGAACGGATAATCGGCGATCTTGGGCTTCGCGGCGGAGATGCGCGAAATCAGCGTGGACTTGCCAGCGTTCGGGAATCCCACCAGTCCGACATCGGCCAGCAGTTTGAGTTCGAGACGCAGGCGGCGCTCCTCGCCAGGCTTGCCGTCTTCGTGCTCAGTCGGAGTCTGGTGAGTGGAAGTGGCAAAGCGCGCGTTGCCGCGCCCGCCGCGTCCGCCCTTGGCGACGATGAAGGTGTCGCCGGCGGTGGTGAAGTCATGCAGCAGTTCGCCGGTTTCGGCGTCGTAGACAACAGTGCCCACCGGGGTCGAAAGCTCGACCGAGTGTCCGTTATGGCCGGTCTTGTCGCTGCCCTCGCCGTGGCGTCCGCGCTGGGCCTTGTGTTCCGGATTGAAGCGAAAATGGAGCAGGGTATTGTGATGCGGAGTAGCCACCATCACCACGTCGCCGCCGCGGCCGCCGTCACCGCCGCTGGGTCCGCCGCGCGGCACAAACTTCTCGCGCCGGAACGCAAGAATGCCGTTGCCGCCGTCTCCAGCTTTGACGGAAATGATGACTTCGTCTATGAACAACATGGAATGCACCGCGCCTGGAAGAGCGCGGAGAGAGAACGGCTATTCCGCGGCCACGATGCTGACGAACTTGCCCATCCGCCCGCGGTCGCGAAATTCAATGACGCCCGTGACCTTGGCGAACAACGTGTCGTCCTTGCCGATGCCGACGTTGGTGCCGGGCTTGATCTTGGTGCCGCGCTGGCGAACGATGATGGACCCGCCGGGCACAAACTGCCCGCCGAAAGCCTTCACGCCCAGCCGCTGCGCATTCGAATCGCGCCCGTTTTTAGAACTGCCTAAACCTTTTTTATGTGCCATGACTTTGTCCTACACGATCTCGTTAATCTGCACGCGCGTGTAGTTCTGGCGGTGCCCTTGGGTGCGCCGGTACTGCTTCTTGCGCTTGAACTTGAAGACGATGGTTTTGGCCTCGCGGTCATGCTCGGTGATGGTGCCTTTGACGACCGTGCCCGCCGCAGCCGCTCCGGTTTTCACTTGCCCGTCGTCGACCACCGCCAGCACGCGGTTGAATTCCACCTGCGAGCCGACATCGCCCACTACGGTCTCCAGTTGCACCGTCTCGCCCGGGGTCACGCGATACTGCTTCCCACCGTTTTCAATCACTGCGTACATACGAATTCTCTTTCTCTTGCGAATTGGTTCGTCGCCTGGCCCGCACACACTCTACCAGTGGCAGGGCAGGAAGCCAGAACTTTTAGTGTACTACAAACGGGCGATTATCGCCGGTTATGCAAATCGTCGCGGGTCCAGTCTTTCTTGACGAGTGTGACGCGGCGAGCACGCCAAAACTTCCTGAGCGCCCCTGCGGTGCTCTTTCCAGAAGTCTGGCCGACCAGAATTTCGGAGGTGTCCTCTGGCAAAGTCAGTCCCCTATCCTGGTAATCTGCGGCGATCATCCGAAA
Source organism: Bryobacterales bacterium (assembly GCA_963731375.1). Classification (GTDB taxonomy): domain Bacteria; phylum Acidobacteriota; class Terriglobia; order Bryobacterales; family Bryobacteraceae; genus Palsa-187. The sequence continues at coordinate 1,703,315 of CAVSUW010000005.1, read as the reverse complement.
GACGCCTTCCAATTCCTTCAGTGCGTCCTCCCGAGTCGCCATCAGCGCATAACAACCTCGAATCGCCGGAATTTCCGCCACCCATCCATCAGGCTGGTTGCGGTAGAGCACTATCTTGTAATCATCCAACGTCATGCTTGCCTCGATTCTATGCCAACGACATATACCACTTCACCGGCTCGAACCTTCTGGATCGCTAAGAGCAACTCTTCTTCGATCGCTCGGTAATACCCAAGTTGATTCTTGGGAACGCGTACGACTACCACCCCGATCCGGAATTTACCGAGACTCTGCTGAAATTCAAGCTTGCGGTCGATCGTGACCAGAACATCGAACGCCTCCTGGGCAGCCGCCAACAGCGCCCCGTCTTTAAACGCACCCCAGCCTTGGTCGTGAACCGTAGCAGGCTGATGATCCAAGAGAAGGGTCTTGACCCGTGGATCTACGCACTCGTCAATAAGGACGCGCACTCCAGGATCTGATGATTAGCGAAGTCGAGCACGGCAACCACCTGCTGCCGCGTAATAGCCGGATACAACGCAAGAAACTGGTCAATCGTTTCTCCGCCTTCTAGAAAATCGATCAAACTCTGCACCGGCACCCGCGTGCCCCGAAAGCAAGGCGTGCCACTCATGCGCTGAGGATTAACCCACACCGCTTCGTCCAGCCGGGCTTTTTGATCGGCAGTCACAATCTCAGGATATCAGGCGGGATCTCAACGGGTCAGGCCTCCGGCCGCCGTCCGTGTTGTCCATTACCAATTACTGCTGTCGATCACGGTGAAAGGCGAGTCGCGGGATGACACCAAATCTAAGCGGAACTTCGCCGTGGGGCGTCCATCTCGCGCCGAACTTCCGCGAGCGCTTCCACTGTAGGATTGGTCCACCCCAAACGTGCGCATTCCGTCAGCACGCCATCGGCTACTAGACGCGCATTAATGACTACGGTATTCGGGTCAGCCTGGCATTCACCGATCACGACATCGCCAGCCAGCCGCTGGTGGATCGATGCGACCTGCAAAATACCGTCCTGCGTGAGTGTAAGATCAATCACGAAGGGCCCATCGAGAAAGTGAAAGCGCTCCGTCCAAGAGTCTCCCCGGGATAGCTTCAAAATCGTATGCAGCCACTCTACTAGGACGGAGACAATGAGGTCAGTCCAGTTCGTCTCAGGAAACGAGACCCCGTCTAATTGAGCATACACAATGCCGGATATAGTACCGAGACTGGTCCGCCTTAGTGAGCGTGTGTCAATAACGAGTGCCAAAGTAGACATAGATATTATGCGATTTCGATAGTATCGCAGCCATTCTGCAAGGCTCGAAACTCGGCGCTCGGTTCATCCCCCCACCACCTCCAGAAACGCCTGCGCCGCGTGGCTCAGCACCCGCCGCGCGGGGTACACCAGACGGATCTTGCGATCGACATCCATCTCACGCACCTTCACTTCACGCAGAATGCCCTGACGGATCTCCTCGTCGACGCACATACGCGGCAGGAACGCCACGCCCTCATTGCGCTGCACCATCTTGCGGATGGCCTCGATCGTCGGCATCTCCAGATCCATATGCAGCGGCACTTTGTGACGCTGGAACTCGCGCAGCACCACGGCGCGATAAGGCGACACCACGTTGTGCGCGATGAACTGCTCGTCGCTCAACTCGCTGATCGAAACTTCGTCCTGCGCCGCCAGCCGGTGCTGCGGCGAAACGATGAACGCCAGGTGATCGCGATAGATCACCTTCGACACCAGGCGCTCGTCTTCCGGATCGTAGGTGAGGATGCCGAGTTCCAGGTCGCCGTCTATCAACTCAGCCGGAATCTTGCTCGACAGACTCCGCCGGATCTGCACCTTGATCTTCGGAAATTGCCGCCGATAGCGTTCGATATGATCCAGCAGATAGAGCGTCGACGACTCGTTCGCCCCAATCGTCAGCCGCCCCGCCGACTTGTCGCGCATCTCGGCCAGCGCGTTTTCGAGTTCCCCCTGCAGGTTTTCGAAGCGCCGCGCGTAGTCCAGCACCACCTTGCCGGCGTCGGTCAAAAGCAGATCCTTGGCCGAACGGTCGATGAGCTTCTCGCCCAGTTCGACCTCTAACCTCTGTATAGACAAAGAGATAGCAGGCTGTGTGCGCAGCAGCTTCTCCGCCGCCCGGGAGAAACTCTTCTCCGTGGCAACCGTCAAAAAGACGCGTAGCGGATGCAGCTCCATTTGCAGTTATTATACAACCTTTGAATATTATCAATTTGCCAAATTTCAACCCCGGCGGCATAATCTGAGTAGAGGGATCCCATGGCCGAACGAATCTACATCTTCGACACCACTCTCCGCGATGGCGAGCAATCGCCCGGCTGCAGCATGACCGTGCCCGAAAAACTCAAAATGGCCGCGAAGCTGGTGGATCTCGGCGTGGATATCCTCGAAGCCGGATTCCCCATCGCCTCCGATGGCGATTTCGAAGCCGTAGGCGCCGTGGCCCGCGAATTTCCGTGGGTGAATGTAGCCGCGCTCGCGCGCTCCAACAAGCTGGATGTCGAACGCGCCGCGCAGTCGCTCAAGAATGCCAAGCGTCCGCGCATTCACACCTTCATCGCCACCAGCGACATCCATCTGAAGTTCAAGCTGAAAAAATCGCGGCAGCAGGTTTTGGACGAAGCCGTAGCGGCGGTGACGCTCGCTCGTTCCTATGTAGACGACGTCGAATTCTCCGCCGAAGACTCCACCCGCACCGATTGGGATTATCTTGAAGAAGTCTCGAAGGCCGTAGTCGCGGCCGGCGCGCGCACTGTCAACTTGCCCGATACCGTCGGTTTCTCGGTGCCGGATGAATACGGCGCCATGATCGGACGCATGGTGAAGGCGCTCGGCAACACTGCGATCGTGAGCGTGCACTGCCACGACGATCTGGGTCTGGCCGTGGCGAATTCGCTTGCCGCCGTACAGAATGGCGCGCGGCAGATCGAGTGCACCATCAACGGCATCGGCGAGCGCGCCGGCAACGCGGCGCTGGAAGAAGTCGTCATGGCGATGAACACCCGCCGCGACCGCCTGCCCTACGAAACCAAGATCGTCACCGAGCATCTGTTCCCGGCGAGCCAGTTGCTGACGTCCATCATCACCTTCGGACCGCAACCCAACAAGGCCATCGTCGGCGAGAACGCGTTCGCGCATGAAGCCGGCATCCACCAGGACGGCTTTCTGAAGGAACGGACCACCTACGAGATCATCGACCCGCACAGCGTCGGCGTCCCCGAAAGCAAGCTGATTCTCGGCAAGCACAGCGGTCGGCACGCGCTCACCAAGCGGTGCGAAGACCTGGGCTTCGATCTCAACCGCGAGCAGCTCGACACCGTGTACCATCGTTTCACCACCATGGCGGATCGCAAGAAAGGCATGCGGAACGACGAAATCTCCGCCCTCGCGCGCGAGGTGCTCGAAGAGAGCAAAGCGGCGCGCGCCAGTTAGACCAACGAATAATGAACCTGAAAATCCTAATCCTACCCGGCGACGGTATCGGCGTCGAAGTGACCAGTGCGGCTGTAGAGGTCCTGCATGCCGTGGCCAAGAAGTTCGGCCACACGCTTGAATTGTCTGAAGGACTGATCGGCGGCATTGCCATTCATAAGACCGGCACGCCGCTTCCGAAAGACACCCTCGACAAAGCCTTGGCGGCCAACGCGACGCTGATGGGCGCCGTGGGTCTGCCCGAATTCGATAACGCTGCGCCGGACAAGCGTCCCGAGAAAGGCTTGCTCGGCCTGCGCGCCGCCATGGGAGTGTTCGCGAATCTGCGCCCCGTGCTCACGTATCCCGAACTGATCGAATCTTCGCCGCTCAAGAACCACGTGATCCAAGGCACCGACATGATCATCGTGCGCGAGCTCACCGCCGGCCTCTACTACGGCCAGCCGCGCGGTATCGAGGGCGACCGTGGCTTCAACACCATGTCGTACACGCGCGCCGAGATCGAGCAGGTGGCGCACGTGGCATTCCGGCTGGCGCGCAATCGCCGCAAGAAAGTCACGAGCGTCGACAAATCCAACGTGCTCGAAGTCTCGCAGCTCTGGCGCAAAGTGGTCACGGAACTGGCCGCGCAATACTCCGACGTCAAGCTGGATCACATGTTCGTCGACAACGCCGCCATGCAGATGGTGCTGCGGCCCACGCAGTTCGACGTGATCCTCACCGAAAACACTTTCGGCGATATCTTGAGCGACATCGGCGGCATCCTGGCCGGGTCCATCGGCATGCTGCCGTCGGCCTCGGTCGGGGCCAACACCTCCGGTGTGACCAAGGGATTGTACGAGCCGGTACACGGCTCCGCGCCCGACATCGCGGGCCAGAATAAAGCCAACCCTTTGGAGCCATCGGCAGCGTCGCCGCCATGCTCGAATATTCGTTCGGACTGATGGCGGAAGCCAACGCCGTGAACGCCGCTGTCGGCAAGGTGCTCGCATCCGGGCGCGTAACGGCGGATTTGAAACCGAAAGGCGCGCCGGCCACCACCGATCAAGTCGGCAAAGCAGTCAGTGAGGCATTATGAGCAGTCAACCCGCGAACCATCGTCGAGAAAATCTGGGACAACCACATAGTCACCGCGCAACCCGGCGTCCCCAGTCTCATTTACATAGATCTCCACCTGTGTCACGAAGTCACCACCCCGCAGGCCTTCCAGACGCTGCGCGACCGCGGCCTCAAAGTGCGCCGGCCGGATCTGACCATCGCGACCATGGACCACTCGACGCCCACCACGCCGCACAACCTGCCCATCCTTGACCTGGTCGGCAAAGCCCAGCTCGATCAGATGGAAAAGAATTGCGCCGACTTCGGCATCCGTCTCTACAACCTGAATAGCGACAAGCAGGGCATCGTGCACGTCATGGGTCCGGAGCAAGGGCTCACGCAGCCCGGCATGACCATCGTCTGCGGCGACAGCCACACCGCCACTCACGGAGCGTTCGGAGCGCTGGCGTTCGGCATCGGCACCAGCCAGGTAGGCCAAGTTCTAGCGACGCAGTGCCTCTTGCAGCAGCCGTCGAAAACTTACGCGATCCGGGTCGAAGGAAAGCTGCAACCCGGCGTCACCGCCAAGGACATCATCCTCGCCGTGATCGCGAAAATCGGCATCGGCGGCGGCACCGAGTGCGTGTTCGAATACACCGGCTCGACCATCCGCGGATTGTCGATGGAAGAGCGCATGACCATCTGCAATATGTCGATCGAAGGCGGCGCGCGCGCCGGTCTGGTCGCGCCCGACGAGACTACTTACCAGTACATCGCCGGGCGCGAATTTGCGCCGAAAGGCAAAGACTGGGACGCCGCGCTCGCGCGCTGGAAGCAGTTGCCAACCGACGAAGGCGCCACCTACGCGAAAGAATTGACGCTCGATGCGAACACGCTCGAGCCGATGGTCACGTTCGGCACCAACCCCGGCATGGGCATTCCGGTTTCGGGCCTGATTCCCGATCCCGCCAGCATGTCCGACCCGATCGAGAAATCGGACCTCATCAAGGCTCTGAAGTACATGGACCTCAAGCCCGGCGTTCCGCTCAAAGGCCAGGCCATCAACGTGGTGTTCGTCGGAAGCTGCACCAACTCGCGCATCTCCGACCTGCGCGCCGCCGCGTCCATCATGAAGGGCCGCAAGGTGAGCCCCAACGTGCGCATGCTGGTGGTCCCCGGCTCGCAGCAGGTGAAGAAGCAGGCGGAAGCCGAAGGCCTCGACAAGATTTTCCGCGAAGCCGGAGCCGACTTCCGCGAAGCCGGCTGCTCCATGTGCCTCGCCATGAACGGCGATCAACTGGAGCCCGGCGAATACGCCGTCTCCACCAGCAACCGCAACTTCGAAGGACGCCAAGGCAAAGGCGGACGCACATTCCTCGCCAGCCCGCTGACCGCCGCCGCCAGCGCCATCACCGGTGTCGTCACCGACGTGAGGAGCCTCTAATGAAAATCACCACCATCGAAAGCAAGACCGTCGCGCTGCCCATCGACAACATCGACACCGATCAGATCATCCCCGCGCGCTTCCTGAAGACCACTTCGATGGAAGGCCTCGGCGACAATCTGTTTCTCGACTGGCGCTATCTCGCCGACGGCTCGCCGAACCCGGACTTTCCGTTGAACAAGCCCTCCGCGAAGGGCGCGACAGATCCTCATCACCGGCGACAATTTCGGCTGCGGCAGTTCGCGCGAGCACGCGCCGTGGGCGCTGGTGCAATACGGATTCAAGGCCATCATCAGCACTTCCTTCGCTGATATCTTCAAGGGCAACGCGCTTAAGAACGGCTTGCTGCCGATCATCATCCCGGCTGACATCCACGCCGAACTGATCAAATGGTCCGGGATCACGTTGAAGATCGACCTGGCCTCGCAAACCGTAACGCTGGCCGGCGGCCGCACCGTCGAGTTTCCCATCGACCCCTTCGCGAAGCACTGCCTGCTCGAAGGCGTCGACGAACTGGGCTACATGATCAAGCAGGAGCCCGCCATCGCCGCCTACGAAGCCAAACGCGCCGGTTCCGTGAACACGCTGGCGTAATCACACCTTCAGCCAGATTCGTTTTCGCCCGAGTATCAGCAGGATACGTGTTTCACCCGCGCCTCGTGTCTGTGATTCTCGGCGCAACATTGAGGCATGAAGACATACATTCGTGAGATTCTGAACGACCTGAAGAAACCGGAGCCTGCCGTTCCCACCGATCTCGACAACCAGATTCTCTCCGACGATCCCGCCGAGCGCGTGCGCCAACTCGATCAGCAAGCGCAGAAAAGCGAAGAACGGCAGAGTTCGAGCTAAGCCGGAGAGCTCTTGCCCAGCATCACGCTGCGCCGCGCGCCGGTTGCGCTCGGCAGGTTGCCCGGGCGGCCGCGCACGAATTCGTACGCCAGCACCGCGAACGCGATCGCTTCCTTCGCGTCGGGATCGACGCCGAAGTCGGCGCTGGACTTCGACGTCGCAATCCCCGGCAGCAGTTCGCGCAGCCGCTGCATGATCGCCGGTTGTGCACGCCGCCACCGGAAACGATGACCTCCGCGGGTCCGCGGTTCGCGAATCGCAATCGCAATCGACCGCGCGGTGAACTCGGTCGCGGTAGCGATCAGATCGGGAAGCGCGATCCCCGTGGCGAGCAGGCCGCTCACGAACTGCTGGCCGAACTGTTCGCGGCCGGTGCTCTTGGGCGGCTTGCGATCGAGGTAAGGATCGCTCAACATCGCGTCGAGCAGTCGTTCGTGCACCTTCCCGCGCCGCGCGATGCTGCCGTTGCGATCGTAGCGTTGCTTGCCCTCGGTGTGATGCGCGACCAGCGCATCGATCACCATGTTGCCCGGACCTGTGTCGAACGCGATCACGTCCGTCAGGCTTCGCGCCCGCCGGGATCACCGTGATGTTCGCGATTCCGCCGATATTGAGCGCCACGCGGCCGCGCCGTAGCGTGCGCGGAACAGCAGGTAATCGACGTAAGGCACCAGCGGCGCGCCTTGCCCTCCGGCGGCGATGTCGCGCTCGCGAAAATTCGAAATGGTGCGGACGCCGGTGCGCTCCGCCACCACTGCGGCCTCGCCGATCTGCAGCGTGCTCGCGACCCGCCGGCCCAGGTATTCCACCGGCGCGCCTTCGTGGAAAATCGTCTGCCCGTGCATGCCGATCAGCGCCGGTTTGTGACTGCCGCGAAGCTTGTCTTGATCGCGTCCGCGTACAGTTCGCCCAGCAGAAAGTGCAGCCGCGCGATGGTCGCGGTGTGGGTCATCGTGTTGGAGACGCCCAGCAGCGCTTCGCGGACGGCCTTGGGATAGGGCGTCGAATAAAACGCCAGTGGCCGGATCCGCTTCCCCGAATATCGACGATCGCGACGTCGATCCCGTCGAGCGACGTGCCGCTCATCACGCCGGCGACGATCATTGTGCCTCCGCGCACAACGGCCGAGGCGCCCTGTGCGCTCCTCACTTCAGTTCCTTCTGCAATTCGGCCAGCAATTGCAGCGCTTCGATCGGCCGCAATTCGTCCAGCTTCAGCTTGCGGATCCGGTCGGCGATCTGTCCGTTCACCGGCTCGAAGAGTTGAATCTGCATCGGCCCCGGCGCCGCGCCGGCCAGCTCTTCGGTGACGCGTGTGCTCCGCCGATTCGTGCGTGGCCAGAATCTGCCGCGCGCGCTCGATCACACTCATCGGCAGCGCCGCCAGGCGCGCGACTTCGATTCCGTAGCTCTTATCCGCCGCCCCCGGTTCCACGCGCCGCAAGAACAGAATCTGATCGCCCGATTCCTTCACCGACACGTGCAGATTGCGCACGCCCTCGAGCTGCGATGCCAATTCCGTCAGCTCGTGATAATGCGTCGCGAACAGCGTCTTGGCGCGAATGGTTCGTTGAATGTGCTCGACCACGGCCCACGCCAGCGCCAGTCCGTCATAGGTGGACGTGCCGCGCCCGATCTCATCCAGCACGATCAAGCTGCGCGCCGTGGCCGTGTTCAGGATCACCGCCGTCTCGGTCATCTCCACCATGAACGTCGAGCGGCCGCGCGCCAGGTTGTCCGCCGCGCCGATGCGCGTGAACACCCGATCGACGATGGGAAGCAGTGCGCTCTCCGCCGGGACAAACGAACCCGCCTGCGCCAGGATCACCAGCAGCGCGGTCTGCCGCAAGTACGTCGACTTGCCGCCCATGTTCGGACCCGTGATCACCGCGATGAATTCCGTCTCCGGGTGAAAATAGATGTCGTTGGGGATGAAGCGCTGCGCGTCTCGCTCGGTCAGCTTCTCGATCACCGGATGGCGTCCGCCCACCACGCGCATCTCGCCGGACTCGGAAAAACGCGGGCGCGTGTAGCGATTCTCCGCCGCAACCTCCGCCAGCGCCACCGTGACGTCCAACTCCGCAATCGCCGCGGCCGTCGCCTTGATCCGCGCCGCGTGCGAGCACGCCAGGACGCGAAGCGTCTCGAAGATCTCGCGCTCCAGCGTCAGGATCTTCTCTTCCGCTTCCAGGATCTTGCCTTCCAGTTCCTTCAGCTCAGGCGTCGTAAAGCGCTCGGCGTTTACCAGCGTCTGTTTGCGCTCGTAATCCGCCGGCGCCAGATGCATGTTGGCTTTCGAAATCTCCAGATAATATCCGAAGACATTATTGAAGCGAACCTTCAGCGAACCGATGCCCGTGCGGCTGCGCTCGCGCACTTCGATCTGCGCGAGGTAGGTTTTGCTGTTGCGCGAAATATCGCGCAATTCATCCAGCCGCGCGTCGAAGCCATCGCGAATCGCCCCGCCGTCGGCCAGATTCACCGGCAGTTCATCGGCGAGAGCCGTCAGAATGCGGTCGCGAACTTCGGCGATTTCATCCAGACGCTCGATCGATATTTCGCAAGCGCTCAGACTTCACCGCCGCCAGCCGCTGCTTCAACGAGGGCACCACCGCCAGCGACCGCGCCAGCGCTCCGACGTCCCGCGGACCTGCGCTCGCCAGGCTGATCTTCGACAGCAACCGCTCCAGATCCAGAATCGATCCGAGATCCTTGGCCAGTTCGCTGCGCAGAATCGTACCGCGTGAACAGTTCCCCCACCGCGTCCAGGCGCGCTTCGATCTCGGCCGGCTCGAGCGATGGCGCGAGCAAGCGGCGCCGCAGCAGACGTCCGCCCATGCCGGTGCGCGTCCGATCCAGCACCGAAAGCAGCGTCGAATCCGATGACTCGCCCGCGAACAGAGGCTCGACCAATTCCAGATTGCGAACGGTAGTCGCATCCAGCACCAGCGCATCGGCGCGGCTGTAGAACGACGGCGGCGACAGATGATCGAGTGCGCTGCGCTGCGTCTCGCGCAGATAGTGCAGCAGCGCCGCCGCCGCACCGGTAGCCAGCGGCTTCGCCTCCAGACCGCAGCCGTCGAGCGAGAGCAGCCGGAAATGATCGCACAAACTGCGCGCCGCGTAATCCGCTCCGAAGACCCACGATCTCGACGTCCGTCTTCAAGCAGGTAAACTTCTGCGGCGAGCCTGCGGGCGCGAGCACCTCGCGCACATTCAAGGTTTCGAGCGCCGCCGCCGCGTCGGCCAGTTCCATCTCGGTCGCGCGAAACTCGCCGGTAGTGACGTCCACAAACGCAAATCCGGCGCGCGCGCCCTCCGGCATCACCGCTCCCAGAAAGTTGTTTTCGTGCGAGCGCAGCAGCGAGGCGTTCATCGTCGTGCCGGGCGTGATGATGCGCGTCACTTCGCGCCGCACCAATTTCGTGGCGGCCGAGGGCGCCTCCATTTGTTCGCAGATGGCGACGCGATAGCCCTTCTGCGTCAGCCGCGCGATGTAGCTTTCGGCCGAATGATACGGCACGCCGCACATCGGAATGGGCTGGCCCTTTTCCTTGTTGCGCGCCGTCAGCGTGATCTCGAGCTCCCGCGCCGCCGTGACCGCGTCTTCGTAGAACAATTCGTAGAAGTCGCCGAGCCGGAACATCAGCAGCGTATTCGGCACCTGCTGCTTGAGGCCGTGATACTGCCGCATCAATGGCGTAGAAGGCGGCGAGGACGGCGAAGACGAGGGCTCGGATGACATGCGGAAGTCTTCATTATGACGCATGCTACACTCGCGACAATGGCAAATATCGGCGCGCCTGCGCCTGTTCGTGCAATCGGATGGCGAAGCCTGACGGCCATCTGCATCAATGGAATGATTGGCGCCGGAATTCTGATCCTGCCGGCGAACATTGCGCAGCTGCTCGGCGGCAAAAGCATATTTGGATACATGCTGGCGGGGGCCGCCGTGATCTTAGTGGCGCTGTGCTTCGCCGAAGCCAGCAGCCTGTTTGAAAGCTCCGGCGGTCCCTACCTCTACGCGCGCGAGGCGTTCGGCCGCTTCGTCGGATTCCAGGCGGGCATCACTGTTGACTCTTTCGCGCGTGGCCGGCGCGGCGGCGATCAGCAATGCGTTCTCCGCCTACATGGGATATTTATGGCCGGTGCTGGGCCATGGCTGGGGACGCGTGGCCGCCATCACCTTCGTTTTCGGAGTGCTCACGCTGGTAAATTACCTGGGGATCAAGCCCGGTGTGTGGGCCATCAATCTGCTCACGGCGGGCAAACTGATTCCACTGGTTTCTGTTTTGCGCTGATCGGGCTCTTCTTCTGCGGGCGCACCTATGCCGCAACCTGCCCCGATTTCTTACGCTTCATGGCAGCAAGCTGCGCTGCTCTTGATCTACGCCTTCGGAGGATTCGAATTCGCCTCTATTCCGAGTGAGGAAGTGATTCAACCGCGGCGCACATTGCCCGCGGTGATTGTGTCTTCCGTATGCCTCGTGGTGGTCCTGTATATTTCCATCCATTGGGTCGCCATGAGAACGCTTCCGGGGCTGGCGACCAGCCACGCGCCGCTGGCCGAAGCTGCACAAATGTTCTTGGGGCCGGCGGGCGGCGTTCTGCTGTCGGTAGGCGCAATCTTTTCCACCACCGGCACCACTAGCGCGTCGATTCTGATCGGCTCGCGCATGTTATACGCGTTGGGGCGCAGCGGCGACCTGCCTGCGGTATTCGCGAGGCTCGACCCGCGCTATCGCACGCCGGTGGTGTCCACGCTTCTATTCGCAGCCATAGCTTTCGACCGCCGCGCTCACGGGCAGTTTCCGGCAACTCGCGGAGTTGGGCGCGCTGACTCGCGTGCTCTACTACACGTCCACCTGCGCTGCGATTCCGGTCCTGCGCCATAAGAAATCGGGGGAGGGGCGTGGATTCACGTTGCCGGGCGGATGGACCATACCGGCGCTTGGCTTGTGCGTCTGCCTTTGGTTGCTGACAGGGAGCTCGCGGCAGCAGGCGCTGATTACCGGTGCCGCCATGCTGGCTGGGACGGTTCTCTACGGCATTTCCGCGCTTGCGCGTAAATCCGCGGACCATGTAGATGCAAAGCATATACAATAGATAGTGTTGGATGTTCGACTGGGATCGCAGCAATCTGCGCAAGATCCGCGCTCATCGGATCTCGCGCGAGGAGGCAGAACAGGCCCTCGTCAATGACGCAATTTCGATTCACGAACAATATGTTGACGGGGAACGTCGTTTTATTTACTACGGCGAGACCGACGCGCGGCGCCTATTGGCACTCATTGTGACCGAACGGAGCGACAAAATCCGAGTGGTAACCGCCTACGATCTCGATGCGGGACAAAAGCGTGACTTTTTCGCCCGCCGAGTGTTAGGAGAGTGATGTCTTGAAGAAATCAATGCAAGTGCCAAAGTTCAAAAACGAAAGCGACGAAGCGGACTGGTGGGCCAGCCGCGAGGGTCGGGCCTATGTCAAACGCCAATCCGCTGAGGCGAGTTCGAATGGTACCAAGGCCACCGGGTCACGTCTTGTAGCCCGGATCGCAAGAAAGAGTAGCATCCAGATTGCGATTCGGCTTCCCGAGGGTGATCTGAAGCAGGCGCGCAAGATCGCTACCCGCAAAGGCATCGGATATCAAACGCTCATCAAGATGCTGGTGCATGAAGGCTTGCAGCGCGAGGCAAAGGGCGTTTGAGGGTTCCTGATCCTTACGCGTAAATCCCGCGCAGCTTGATCGCGAACGCCACCCGGTCGAGCGCCAGCATATACGCGGCGGTGCGATTATCCACCACGTGCTTTTCCGCGTATGCCACCACGTCGTTGAAGCTGTTGATCATGATTTCTTCCAGACGGTCATTCACCAGTTGCTCGTTCCAGAAGTAGCCTTGGCGGTCCTGCACCCACTCAAAGTAAGACACCGTCACACCGCCTGCATTTGCGAGAATATCCGGGATCACGAAGATCCCCTTCTCCCGCAGAATCGGGTCCGCCAGATGTGTGGTCGGCCCATTCGCGCCCTCGCAGAGAATTTTTGTGCGCACGCGGTGCGCGTTCTGCGACGTAATCACGTTCTCGCGCGCCGCCGGCATCAGTACGTCCGTCTCCAGGAAGAACGCTTCTTCGCGCCCTAAGTTCTCGCCGCCTTCGAAATCGACGACAGACCCGGTCTTCTGCCGGTGCGCCGCCAGTGCCCGGATGTCCAGGCCCTTGTCGTTGTACACCGCGCCGTCGTATTCGACGATGGCGATCACCTTGAACCCGGTGCGCTCCATCAGTTTGGCCGCCATGCCGCCGACATTGCCGAAGCCCTGGATCACCACGCGCGCATTGCCGCGCTCCAGGCCGAAGCGTTTCAGTGCCTGCTCGGTCACCACCATGCACCCGCGCCCGGTCGCCTCCGCCCGCCCGCGCGAGCCGCCCAAATCGATGGGCTTGCCCGTCACTACCGCCGTCTGCGTGTGCCCGGACCGCATTGAGTAGGTGTCCATGATCCACGCCATGGTCTGCTCGTTGGTATTCACGTCCGGCGCCGGAACATCGATCTCCGGACCGATGAACTCGTAGAGCTGCGCCGTGTAGCGCCGCGTCATCCGCTCCAGCTCGCCCGGCGAGAGCAGCGTGGGCTCGCAAATGATGCCGCCCTTGCCGCCGCCGAACGGAACGTTGGTGACCGCGCACTTCCACGTCATCCAGGACGCCAGCGCACGCACTTCGTCCAGCGTCACGTCGGGAGCATAACGAATACCGCCCTTGGCCGGTCCGCGCGCAATCGAGTGCTGCACGCGATAGCCCGTGAACACTTCCAGGCGCCCATCGTCGAGCGGCACCGGGATGTTTACCGTCACCTCACGCGCCGGCGAACGCAGTACTTTACGCATGCCGTCGTCGAGTCCCAGGCGCTCCGCGGCATTGTCCAGCCGGGCTTCGGCGGAAAGCAGCGGATTAAATTCGTCGACAGCGGCGGCCTTCTCGGCTTCGAGGATCATGCAGTCCCCTCCGAAACTATTATGAACCGAAGGCCGGAACGCCGGGGTTTATGATGAGGGCGTGGGCCGCGCTTTCATAGCCATTGGCATCGCGCTGGTGGCGCTCGGGCTTGTGCTGACTTTCGGCGAACGGCTGCCCATCCGCCTGGGCCGCCTCCCTGGCGACATTGTCATTCGCGGCAAGAACACCACCTTCTATTTCCCGCTGGTGACCAGCTTGCTCCTGAGCTTGCTGCTCAGCTTCGTGATGTGGCTGCTGGGGCGGCGCTAACGTCACCCCAGCCGTGCCCGCGCTGGTGAAGAATGTTGCTATTTGGCGCTCGTCGACGCGTTCGCACTGGCGTTCATCGACGCATCTAGCTGCACGTTTTTAGCTTGCTTCTCGGCCGTCTCAACACTCGTATCGATATCGGCCGTGGCCATGGCCGGCTTCAGTCCATGGATCGCAGCGCCCATCGATTCACCCGCCGTCATGCGATCCTGCAAATCCGCGAACGGGATGCCGAGGCTCTTCGACGCTTCCAGCGCCGCGATGAATTGGCCCTGGTTCTTGAACCCGGTGGCCGCCTGCGTCAACGTCGTGCCTGGAGGCAGCAGCCCTGTCAGACGCGCGGCTAGTTTGGAATCGGAGGCAATGCTGGTTGCGACGCGATCTTTTCCTTTCGCAGAGGCCTGGGCGATGTCGCGCGAAGACTGTTGCCCGGCCAGCTTCACATTCTCTTTCACGTCCTTGCCGTCCAGATCCGGGCGCAGCTTCTGAATCGCCTTGCCTAGCGAGCTCTGGTCGTTGCCCGTCATCTGCGCCTTCAACTGATCGAAGGGAATGTTCAGATTGTGGGCCGCATGCGCCGCCGCGATGAATTGGCCCTGGTCTTCGAAGCCCGCGGCGGCATTGGAGACGCTCTCGCCGCTGGGAAGCAGGGTCTGCACCCGCGAAGAGAGCGCAGCGTTATTGGTGATGCTGCCCGCGCCGCCCACGGATTCGCCCAGCCCTCGTCCCTGGCCCCTCGCGCCCACGGTTGCCGACGTAGTTTCCGACGCTGCACCAGTTGCTCCTCCGGCTACTCCAGTGGTTCCTCCGGTGACTCCTCCAACAGCCCGGCCGAGCCCAAGCCCGCCGCCGCCTCCACCGCCGTGCTGCGCCAAAAGCGGCAAGCTGAGCGCCGCGCCGATCGCCAATGAAATTGAGAACTTTCGGTAGTTTCATAAAACCTCCCTGAGTCCGCCCTTCTAGAGCTCTACTTGGCTATCAAAATCTCGCCACTGTTGACTGATGTTCTTACGAGGCAGGTTCGTTTCCACAATTGACGATTCATGAAAAGTCCCCTGTAATGCGGCCTTTAGTCCAGATCTCTTGCAGGTTCACTCGTTCGCGCGTAAAAAATGCCAAGTAATTCCGACGCACGCAGTAGTGCGCTCTCGAATCAAAGTGTGGATCGTACTAGAGCCCTTAGTACTCCGACGCCTTTCGGACAAACTCATCCGATACACTGAAAGACTGAAATGAGAGGCGAGTTTCCAGCCCGGTTGCACGTGTTGCTGGCTTCAAAAGCGCCGCTCGGCCTGGTGTTCCGAAGAGGTCCCGCGAACGCGGTATGCACCGTTGGCTGGAATCGTGCGACGGACGAATTCGAGCTCGGGCAATGGCTTCGCGGACGTATTTACGAACGCCGTGCCGACCTTTCGCCCGATGGCCGCCACCTCATCTACTTCGCGCGTGGCGGCTTGCGTCACAAAGAGACCAAGGGATCCTGGACGGCCATTTCCCGTGCGCCGTGGCTTCATGCCGTGACACTCCTAGGGAAAGGCGACTGCTGGCAAGGCGGAGGACTGTTCACTTCGAACCGGAAATTCTGGCTGAATGGCTGTCATTTCGCGGCGCGCGAGAGTTCCGAGGTCGCTGAGGACGATAAGTACCAACCCGAAGGTTCTTTCGGCGCCGAATGTCCCAGCGTCTACTACCGCCGCCTGTTGCGCGACGGGTGGACATTGGATATGGCGGTGGGACCCGGGCGCGTCGCGCACTGTACCGTGTTCACGCGCGCTGCTCCCCCACGGATGGATTTTGCGCAAATTCGCGTATGCCGATGTCGCACATCCGGTAGGCGCAGGAGCGTATTGGGATGAGCACGAATTGGAACACCCGGGGCGTAAAGCGTTGCTGTCGGCTCCCGCATGGGAATGGGCTGAGCGCGACGGAAGCACGCTGGTCTGGGCGGAGAAGGGCATTCTCTATCGTGCTGCGGTTAACCCCTCTGGTCCGGCAAGCGCGAAGGCTCTGCATGACTTCAATCCCATGCGATTTGAAGCTCGCAAGGCGCCGTACTAAGGGAACCGTTACGCTGGCAAGTTCGACGCGAGAAAGACTCCGACCATGCGCGCCCTTTCGGAAAGTGCGGCTTCCGTCCGTTCACCTCTACCTCGTCTGCTAATATCTCGTTTAGTGCCTCTATTCCTCCTGCTCCTTTTGCTCGCTCTGCCATCGGCGCCGGTTTTTGCGCAACCGCCTGTCGCCGCTACACCAGAACACGAGACCACTATGGACAAAATTTTCGGCATGGTCGCTCCTGATGAGCCCAGCCAGTTGACCGAAGCCAAGCGCTTTCATTTGTATCTGCTCAGCGCGGGTGGGCCAATCCCCATCTTGGGCGAGGCGATTGGCGCGGGCGTGAGCCAGTGGGACAACTCCCCCAAGGAATGGGGGCAAGGTTGGAATGCTTACGGCGAGCGTTTCGGCAGCAACCTGGCCTACAACGGAATTCGCCAGACCATCACCTACGGGACTTCCGTGGTCTTCCACGAAGACAACCGGTATTTCGCGTCGCACAAACATGGGTTCTGGGCGCGGACCGGCTACGCGGCACTCAGCACTGTCGTCGCGCAGCATCCCGACGGCAGGCGAGCCTTCTCTGTTTCGGCCGTAACCGGCATCGTCGGGGCCAGTGCGATTTCCAGTATTTGGGGACCACCTAGCTGGAAAGGCGTCGGGAACATCGCGGACAACGCAGGCATCTCTTTTTTGACCACTGCCGGCTTCAATATCGTGCGCGAATTCCTGCCGGATGTTTTGCACCGCCATCGGAAATAGCTCGCCATTCGATCAGGCGTGCGACCCCATGCTCACGATCCATGATCGGCGGTCACACCGCGCCGAGTTCGACCGTCGAAGGGGTTTGATCGCCCACAGTTTCACTGCCCAGCGACACAACTTTTACCAGCAGCCCCGCGCGCAAATGCTGCAGAGAGACTTGGCGTCCGTTGCGGAAACAAATTGCATCCCGATGAGTTTTGAACTCCGCGCTGGTTTGCGTGAACAAAACGGTTTCTTCCTCGCCGATATCCCATCGGTGCTGCAGATCGCTTGGAATACCCTTCAAAATCAGCGAAGCGCCCGGCGGCACGCAGACGGCTTGAATCCCTGGGCAAAAGCGTGGCAGCGCCAAAAATGCCTTGATGCGCCGCCACAAATTTCGATCGCACCTGCGAGATGCTATTTTTGGATTGCAAATGGGCCGCGGGAGCCAAGCCCATCGAATATGTGGGAAACCGGTGGACGATTAATTCGTCTCCTTCCGCTGCTAACCGGTTCGGTAAGCCGCCCAAAGAATAGTCACACATAGCAACTCCTTCATTGAATCAACCACCCCTTAGATCGCTTCATTTGGCGGTCTGTTTCGAAAATCCGTCGATGGCACGCTCCACAAACGGGCGGCGTCCGTCCGAGGAAAGTGGAGACGCCGCCCATTTCGGGGTCAGCCTAAGTGCGTGCAGTGCACCGGCGGCCCGCGAGACCTTTAACCGGGTTAAAGGCCCCAATCCGTGTATGCAATTCCTTAGCCGCTGCGCTTAAGATCCTCCGGCACGATTCGGCGGTTCTGATAGTCATTCAGCCGGTTGTGAGCTTTCATCATTTCGACTCGAGCAACAGACACTTTGCGCGAGGCATTATGAATGCGCTGGACGCCGTCCGGATGAGGCATTCCACTCGGGATCTCTCTTACCTCGGCGACAACGGCCCGTTACATAGAGGGCGGACGCCGTCAGATGTTTCAATTTTTTTCGGCGGCGCCTCGTCAGAGTTTGCATTCCGTGCAGCGTTGAGTGCAGTTCTTACCTCAAAGGGCTAAAACGCGGCACTGAAAATACGGTGGTTCCAAAGTTGGTCCTGAATCTGCAAAGAGCTAAACGCGGTACCCGAAAGGAGTTTGCCCATGTTGCATTACGCGCTAGTTTTCCTGGTGATCGCACTGATCGCAGGTTTTTTGGGATTCGGCGGAGTAGCGTTTGCTTCCGCGGAAATAGCCAAGATCTGTTTCTTTGTCTTTCTGGTCCTGTTCGTAGTGAGCCTCATCTCTCACCTGTCCCGAAGGGGGGCGGCCTGACTCTCGTCGGGGCGGTTCAAGATGACTTGGCCCGAACCAAAGCCGGAACGTGTCGCGATTCTGCTTGTAATCGCGATGGTAGGGGCTGGCGTCAGTACCATGGCGGCCGGGACGGTCTATTTGCTGGTGCTGCTAACGCATCCTTAACCCGCCGAATGTTGTAAAGCCATTGTAAATAGCTGGCGAAAGTCACGGCAGGCTCGAAACAACCGCCCGGCGCGAGTATCCTCTGGTAAGTGAAGCTAAATTGTTGCTGTGGTTCCGCTAGCGTCGTCGGACTTCTAATCCTTACGGGCGGCTTCGCGGCTCATTCTCAGCCGATCGAGGTTCAAATGCGTGCTGTGAACCTGCACCTCGACCGCTTCACCGCTCTGGAGGTGAGAAGCTTACGGGGGCAAATGGTGCCTACTCGTAAGGATTGGCCCGTGACCTTTGATGACGCAAACTCTTTCATCACCCGGATCAGCTCGGCCGAGATCGCTATGGATGTGAAAACGCTTTCGGATCTCTTGAACCGGCGCGTGTTCGCTTATCCTGGCGCTCCCTTGAAGAACATCTCGGTTACAGTGGAACGCGGCCGAATCAAGCAAACGGGCACCATCCGGAAGGGCATCGAAATGCCGTTTGAGATCGAAGGGACGCTCGATGCTACTCCGGCCGGGGAGATTCGGCTGCACGTGGACAAGATCGTTTCGGCACATCTTCCCGTAAAAGGCCTGCTACATTTCTTTGGCGAAGATCTTGCCAAGCTGATTAACCTCAAACAGGACCGTGGGATGACGGCGGAAGGTGATAACATTCTTCTTCGTCCGGATCGAATGCTCCCACCGCCGCGAATCGAGGGTAAAGTCACAGCAGTTCGTATTGAAGATGATCGCATTGTGTTGACCTTCGGCTCCGGCGGCGCCAAACCCCTCAGCCTTCCTTACGCAACTGGCAGCTACATGTACCACCGGGGCGGTATTCTGCGGTTCGGAAAGCTTACGATGAGCGACGCCGACCTGGAAATCGTTTCCGATTCGCAACGCACTCCATTCGACTTCAGCCTTCCGGATTACAATCGACAGCTCACTGCCGGATATTCGAAGAATACGATCTCACATGGCTTGATCGTTTTTATGCGGGATTTCGCACTGTTGGGAAGCGAAGACTCGCAGAGAGTCGGGCCCGCGGGTAACCGGAAGTTGGAGAGCAACAACCCCTCGCTTCGGCGCTGATCGCGTCGCTTTCCGGCCGCAGCCCGGCGGTCCACATCTTCGCGGGCAGCAAGTGCTTGTTTGTGGCACAATCAGCCTAGAGTGAGAGCCGACCGAGACAGAGCGAAAAGCGACAGAGAATGATTACTGCCTCCGCCTACGATATTCATGTGGAGAAACTATTCGACCGCATGAAGCGATTGCACGCCGCGCTCTCGGGCGCCGGGATCGCCTACCGGATCATCGGAGGCATGGCCGTGTACCTGCAAGTGTCGGAGCGCGATCCGGGCAAAGCGCGCTTGACTCGCGATGTCGACGTGGCCGTTAACCGCGGAGAACTGGAACGGATTGCCTCAGCGGCCGTACCATTCGGATTCCAGTTTCGGCATGTAGCCGGCGTCGATATGCTGCTCGATAATGCGGAACCGCGTGCCAGCAGCGGCATTCACCTGGTGTTTGCGGGAGAGAAGGTTCGCCCCGAGTATAGCGAGCCCGTCCCTGGCTTCTCGGAACCCACGCGTACGGCCGAGGGCATTCTCATTGCGCCGGTGGCCGATCTGGTGCGCATGAAGCTCACCAGCTTTCGCTTGCGGGACCAGGTTCACATTCAGGACATGGACTCGGTGGGGCTGATCACGCCGGAGATCGAGAATTCGCTGCCGGAAGCTCTGCGCGAACGACTGAAAAGAGTGCGCGCGAGCGAGTAGCTCACAGAACTGAGCTATCGCGACAATCTTCGATCCACTGCACGTCTTCGTCACTGAATTCACTGCGGTGCTCGTCCAGATACCCTTGCACCAACGGCTCCGAGCGAAGGGTGATACAGATGACCCAATCCGTGGAGGGCGCATATCTGGCAGCCCCGGTGGTCCAGGGTAAATATCTTTGACAGGGTCCGGAAGATGGCCTCGACCATTTGCGCTTGGTCATCTGTAAGAGTCAAGTAACCGTACTTGTACTCTTTGGGAACCGGGTACAGTTCGTGGAGGATTATGTCCCACCACATCCAATAGAACGATTCTTTGACATCGGTCGTGCGGCCCGCGACTACATCCCTGAATGGTATGTACATGGATTCCACGCAGTCGATTCGCAGTCTGCTGTCTATCTCGGTGTCGAAAAGATATTGTCCGCACCGGACGTTCGCGAATACCGCCCAGAGGCCTTGATCTAGTTGCTCGGGCGAGTAGATCTTCGCCAATTCAGCAAAGTTTCGGCACATCGCCTGAACGTTCGCCACCATGGCTGCGGGACTGGATACGGATATGGAAAAAGCTTCGAATTCCCCAAGAAACATCTCATGCGCTGCGCGGACGCCTTCGACGATCGAACGATCGAAGAAGAAAGTCGAAAACTGATCTGAGGTCAGTGTCGAAAGATCAAGATCGTTTATCCAGAACCCATCCATGCTGGTTTCCTCGACAGCCTAGTCCGTGAAGGAACCTTACGCCTTGGGCGGCGGCAGCACCGGGGCGTGCGTCAGCAGCATGTCTTCGAAGGAATAATCCTGCTTGCGCGCCCTTGTGGCGCAGGTACCACTTGTAGGTTTCCTGCAAGCCGGTCGGCGAAATCGGTGGGCTTGAACTTGAGCACGCGCTGCGCTTTCGCGGTCACCTGCGTGATGGGCGGCATGTCCAGATAGACTCCGAAATACATCTTGGGACCCATGGGATGCCCGCCAGCGCGCAGCAGGTAATCGCGCGGGATGCGCACGAACTTCACCGGCTTGCGGCAGATCTTGGCCAGCGCTTCGACGAATTCCGACTGCGCCACCGGCCGCGCATTGGCGATATTGAACGCGTGCCCCACCGCGGTCTTTTCATCCATGGCGCGCAGAGCGGCGCGCACCAGATCCTTCACATACACGAATTGCATCAGGCGGCGGCCGTCGCCGGGCAGGATAATGGAGCGGCCGGCGCGCAGGCGGTCCCAGAAAAACGCCTCGCGATACATCGGGTTTTCCGGGCCGTAAATAAACGGCGGCCGCAGCGTGACGGCCGGCAATCCCATGCGCTGATGCAGCCGGAACAGCGCCCGCTCGCTCATGGCTTTATTGCGAACGTAAAGATCGGCCGCGTCGTCCGGCGCCAGCGCGTCGCCCTCGTGATGATTCAGGCCATCGCCGTAAGCCGCCACGCTGGACATGAAAATGTAGCGGTCGAGCGAACCGTTGATGGCGCGAACCGTGCCCTCGACCTGCGCGGACGGTGGTGCCGCGCTGCCAGTCGTAGACGTTGTCGAAGACCACCTCGAACGTCTTGCCGGCCAGCGCGGCCTTCATGGCTTTGGGATCGTTGCGGTCGGCCGTCAGGTTCTTGACCCTGCGGCCCAGGTCGTGCTTCGGCTTGCGGTGCAGAACCGTCACGGCGTGCCCGGCCTTCAGCAACTCGGCCACGAGATGGCGGCCGATGAACTGCGTTCCTCCGATAACCAGGCAATTCATGCGAGAGACGGAAAAAGTGGGCGCGTTAACATTTTCGCCTGCATGGTTTCCCTCGGCGCGAGCCCAGGTCAACGGCGAGATTGGTAACCGTTCCCAATCTTCATTCTAAACGCATTCCCGTTTAGTCGTAATATTCGAGCCCAAGATGCGTGATCAGATCTTCGCCGCGCATCCAGCGCAGCGTGTTCTTCAGCTTCATGAGCTGAATGAAAACGTCGTGCTCGGGATACAGGCCCGGCGCGGTCATGGGCGCCTTGAAGTAGAACGACAGCCACTCCTGAATGCCGCGCATGCCGCTGCGCTGCGCCAGGTCCATGAACAGCACCAGATCCAGCACCAGCGGCGCGGCCAGGATGGAATCGCGGCACAGGAAGTCGATCTTGATCTGCATCGGATAGCCCAGCCATCCGAAGATGTCGATGTTGTCCCAGCCTTCCTTGGCGTCGCCGCGCGGCGGATAGTAATTGATGCGCACCGCGTGGTACAGGTTCTCGTAAAGTTCCGGGTACAGCTTGGGCTGCAGGATCTGGTCCAGCACGCTCAGCTTGGTTTCTTCCTTGGTCTTGAAGGAGCCGGGATCTTCCAGCACTTCGCCGTCGCGGTTGCCCAGAATGTTGGTGGAGAACCAGCCGTTGATGCCGAGCATGCGCGCCTTGAATCCCGGCGCCAGCAGCGTCTTCATGAACGTCTGGCCGGTCTTGAAATCCTTGCCGCAGATGGGAATGTTGCGGTCGCGCGCCATATCCAGTAGCGCCGGCGTATCGGTGGTCAGGTTGGGAGCGCCGTTCGCGAAGGGCACGCCGGATTTCAGCGCCGCGTACGCGTAGATCTGGCTGGGCGCGATTTCGGGATCGCTGTTGCACAGCCCCTTCTCGAAGCTCTCGACGGTCTGATGAACCGCCGCGGCGCGGTGGAAAACTTCGGTGGAGCCGCACCAGATCATGACCAGGCGGCTGACTCCGGTGGATTCGCGGAACTGCGCGATGTCATCCATCAGCGCCTGCGCCTTGTCCATCTTGCTGCCCTTGGTCTTGACGTTGGGCCCGTTGATGCGGCGGATGTATTCCGGATCGAACACCGCCTTCATCGGCTTGATGGCCGCGAGCGGTTCCTTCAATTGCGCGAGCAGCGAAGGCTCCAGCACCTTGGCGTTGACGGCGGCTTCGTAGGCGGTGTCTTCGTAGATGTCCCAGCCGCCGAAGACCAGGTCGTCGAGACCGGCCAGCGGAACGAAATCCTTGATCTTGGGCGAGCGGCCATCGGTGCGCTTTCCCAGGCGCACGGTCGAAAGCTGCGTGAGCGAGCCGACCGGCAGTCCGAGTCCGCGTTTGATTGCTTCCACACCGGCGATGAAGGTGGTGGAAACGGCTCCGATCCCGGGGATCAGGACGCCTAGCTTGCCTTCGGCGGGCGCAATCTGGACGTTATCTTTGACGGGCAAAATGTGGTGCTCCTAGCTGGATGTGTTCTCACTGGCGGCCGGCGTTACTTTCGAGCGCGAGACAAGACCGCGAGGAATGAAGTGTGTGACGCTTTACCTAAGATATACTAGCACTTCATGGTGAACCGCGCGACCAGCGTATCGCCGAGCGCTCCCAATAATCCCGCAGCCAAACCAGGGAGCGGACCCCTCGCCACGACCCCGCAGCAAACCATCTCCGCCGTGCTGGTGGACGACGAGAAGCTGGCGTCCGACGAGCTCGCCTACCTGCTGAAGGAATTCGCCGACGTCGAGGTGATCGCCACCGCCGCGAACGGCCTGGAAGCCGTGAAGCTGATCGCCGACCTGGAGCCCGACCTGGTCTTCCTGGACGTGCAGATGCCGGGCCTCGACGGCATGGGCGTCATCGAAAAACTGCGCGCGCAGGGCGTGCCGCTGCCTTACTTTGTCATGGCCACTGCCTACGATCAATACGCGGTCGAGGCATTCCGCCTGCAGGCGCTCGACTATTTGCTCAAGCCTGTCGAGAAGGACCGCCTGGCGGTGGCGGTGGAGCGTGCGCGAAAGGGAATCGCCGAGCGCGCCAAGGCTGCAGCGCCGCGAGTCCGACTCGATTCGCCGCCAGCCAAGCCATCGTTGCAGCGCTCGAAATTGTTGGTCAAGAGCAATCACCGCAACTTCATCGTCGACGCGCAGGAAGTGGTCTACGCCACCATCGACGACGGCCTGATCACGGTGGTGGCGGCGAACCTCGAAGGGCAATCCAACTACCGCACGATTGAAGAACTGCAATCCAACCTCGACCCGGACATGTTCTGGCGCGTCCACCGGTCGTACCTGGTGAACATCCACCGCATCAAGGAAGTGATTCCGTGGTTCAAGTCCAGCTTCCAACTGCGCATGGATGACAAGAAGCAGACGGAGATTCCGGTGAGCCGGGTGCAGACCAAGAGACTGAGGGCGCTGCTGAAGCTGTAACGCCCAAGCAGTACAATCAGCTTATGAGCACTGCCCGTTACGTCCATTGGCAGGACCAAGGAATGTGGCTCGGCTACTTCGAGACGTATCCGGATTATCTGACCCAAGGGGAGTCCCTGGAACAACTTCAGGAGAACCTCCGTGACTTATACGCGGACCTTACCAGCGGGGAGATTCCGGGCATTCGCAAGGTGGCTGAACTGACCCTTGGATGAAGCGGACCGACCTGATCCGCAGGCTGGAAGAGGCTGGATGCGCTCTCATTCGGCATGGCGGAAATCATGACTGGTATCGCAATCCGAAGACGGGTGCCGCTCAGCCAGTACCGAGGCATCGAGAAGTTAATGAGTTTCTTGCCCAGCACATCTTGAAGAAGCTAACGTCGACCTGAAATAGCGAAATTGCCCTACGGCTTGTCCGGGAGCCTCGTTCGGTAGTTGGGCCGGTATTGCTGATGGCAGGTGACGCAGGCGGCATAGAGCTGATCGTTCACCGCCACCACTGCATTCAGGTCCTTGGCCCGAGCGGCTTTGTACGCGGCGTTGCCCGCATCGACCAGAAGCCTTGCGTCCTTAATCCAGTCGCCCTGATCGCGGGCGCGGGTTCCCATCATCAAGCAGGTTGCCGGATTCGGCCAGCGTCAGAGCGTTGGTGCGCAACACACTCCAATCCTGTTCGTTCTTGGGCGGCGTGCGCTCGACGTAGAAGATGGCGTCTGACGTCGGATAGATCACGTCGATCATGAGCTGGCTCATGTTCCCGACTGGCTGGAACGGCGAAGGCGTCTGGCCCACCAGGATAACCACGGTCAGTATGGCGATCGGAATGACAGCAAGTTTGCGCATTGG
This sequence comes from Bryobacterales bacterium, assembly GCA_963731375.1. Classification (GTDB taxonomy): domain Bacteria; phylum Acidobacteriota; class Terriglobia; order Bryobacterales; family Bryobacteraceae; genus Palsa-187. Next base: position 1,678,233 of record CAVSUW010000005.1, on the reverse strand, counting down.
GCCTCCAGGCGAACGATCTATTCCTCGTACCTTTCCAAATCCAACTGATCCCCGACCGCCGTCTGCGATTTCTGGATCATCCCCACCGGCAATTCCAGCGTCGAGTGCGCGCGCAGGCTGAGGGCAATACGGCTCTTCACCATGTTAGGCCGCAGCTTGGTCACGATGCGCTTCTTATTTATGAACACCACATCGATCGCGAACTTCATGAAGAAGCTATGCACCCCCTCGCAGGGCACGATCCACAGGCCTTCGCCCTCGGCCAAACCAGTGTGTTTCAGCAGGCCTTTGTTGCGCGTGGCGCTGGTGTCGGCGATGTCGGCCCGGTCGGCCAGCAGCGTATTCTTGGTGAGGTTGCGGACTCGCAGTTTCAAGCAGCCCATTATAATAGAAACTATGGAGAAGGCCACATTCGGGGCAGGCTGTTTTTGGGGCGTCGAAGCCACGTTCCGGCGTCTGGCGGGCGTCGAATCGACCGCCGTCGGCTATGCAGGAGGCAAGCTGGATCACCCCACCTATGAAGACGTTTGCACGGATCGCACCGGGCACGCCGAAGTGGTCGAGGTCACCTTCGATCCCAAGGTCATCAGCTATCACGACCTGCTCGAAGTCTTCTGGAATAATCACAACCCGACCACGCTGAACCGCCAGGGACCGGACGTCGGCAACCAGTATCGCTCGGCCATCTTCTTCCATTCACCCGAGCAGGAAGCCGAAGCGAAAGCCTCGCGCGATGCGGCGCAGGCGCGATTCTCCCGGCCCATCGTCACCGAGATCGTGCCGGCCCAGACCTTCTGGCGCGCTGAAGAATACCATCAGCAGTACCTCGAGAAGCGCGGCCTGTCGCACTGCCACATTTAAAAGAAAGAGACTCCTTGAAAATTGGTTTCGTCAGTTTAGGATGCCCGAAGAACCTCGTGGACACAGAGGTGATGATGGGCCAGCTCACGAGTGGCGGCCATGAGCTGACGCCGCATCCCTCCGACGCCGACGTCATTGTCGTGAACACATGCAGCTTTATCGATCCCGCGAAGCAGGAATCCATCGACACCATCCTGGAGATGGCCGAGTACAAAAAGACCGGCCGCGCGCAGAAGTTGATCGTGGCAGGCTGCCTGGTCGAGCGCCATCGCGGCGATATTCAGAAGAATATGCCTGAGGTCGACGCGGTGATCGGCACCAATGAACTGGAACGCATCACGGCGCTGTGCGAAGGCGTGGAGCCCAAGGACAATCCGCTCGACGCCTACCTCTATCACGACCTCACGCCACGCGTGCTGTCCACGCCCAAGCACTACGCCTACATTAAGATCGCCGAGGGCTGCGATCATCCCTGCACCTTCTGCGTGATTCCGCAGTACCGCGGGGCATTCCGCAGCCGGCGGTTTGAATCGGTGATCTCGGAGGCCACCCGCCTCTTCTCGCAAGGTGTTCGCGAGATTAACCTCATCGGCCAAGACACCACCTGCTACGGCGAAGACTTCGGACTCAAGGACGGACTGGCGCAACTGCTTGCCCGCCTGGCGCAGATCGAAACGGCGCATGAAAAATGGGTTCGTTTCCTCTACGCGTATCCCAATAAGGTCACGCAGAAGTTGCTCGACACCATCGCCGAGCACGATGCGCTGGTGAAATACATCGACATGCCTCTGCAGCACGCCAGCGCCGCAGTGTTGAAGCGCATGAAGCGCGGCGCGAACGGTGATATCTTCCTCAAACTGATCGAGCGCATCCGCAAGACTATTCCGGGCGTGGGCATTCGCACCAGCATGATCGTGGGATTCCCCGGCGAGACCGATCGCGACTTCGACGAGCTGTGCCAGTTCGTCCAGGCCGCGCAGTTCGACCGGCTGGGTGTGTTCTCCTATTCCGACGAGGACACCAGCAAGAGTTTCGACCTCGACGCCAAAATCGACGCCCGCACCATCTATAACCGCAAGCGCCACCTGATGAGCCTGCAACGCAAGATCTCGCGCGCCAAGAATCGCACGCTCGTCGGTCGCGAATTCCGGGTGCTGGTGGAAGGTCCCACCGAAGATTCCGAACTGGTTTGGGAAGCGCGCCTCTCGACCCAGGCCCCCGACATCGACGGCGTCTGCTACATCTCCGATCCCGGCGAAAGCCCGTTGCACTCGGGCGACTTCCGCACCATGCGCATCGTCGAATCGCACGACTATGAACTCACCGGCGAGCTGATCGACACGCCCTTGACGCGCGAAGAACAACTGTTTCAGATTGCTGAACTTGTTTAAGCATGAAGTGCCCCATCTGCGAAAAAGAAGTGAATCTTGACGACCCCGAGATGCCTTTCTGCAGCGAGCGGTGCCGCATCATCGATCTGGGCAATTGGGCTTCGGAGAAGTACGTGATCCCCGGCCCCTTGGATTCTACAGGTCAGGACGAGGACGAAGATTGAGCGGGCTCGCCCGGATCATCGCAACGTCGTTAGCAACATGGTTTGGTTGCGGCTACGCGCCGAAGGGTCCAGGCACCGCCGGATCGGTCGCCGCACTCGCCATCGCGTGGCTGCTGCACACGTACGCCGGAGTATCGTCCATCGAAATGGCGTGGCTTGCGCTGCTGCTGGCGATTCCTGGAATCTGGGCCGCCGACGTGGTCGCGCGCACAAGTGGAGTGAAAGATCCGCAGATCGTAGTCGTGGACGAAGTAGTAGGGCAGTGGATGACACTCGCCGGCGCCACCGCACTCAACTGGAAGAGTTGGCTGCTGGCGCTAGCGCTCTTCCGCCTGTTCGATATCTGGAAGCCGCCGCCGGTGCGGCAACTGGAGCGTTTGCCCGGCGGGCTCGGCATTGTAGCCGACGACGCGATGGCCGGCGTTTACGGCGCGCTTGTATTGTTCGCGGCCGGATGGTTCAATCTTTATTAGTAGAGCAATTGCCCCCGTCGATTCCTTATGGCCTCTCGCAAATCCTCAGATTCCCGTCCGCAGATTCTCGAAGTAGCCCCCGCGGCCGCAATCCCCGGCGGCGAATTTCAGGTGCGCGGCAAGAATTTTACCGGTAGCGGACGGGCCTCGGTCACGATCGGCGCCGCCCCCGCGCCGCTGGTGGTGGGGTCGGATTCCTATCTCATCGTGCGCGTGCCCGATGATGGCGTCGGCGGCCAACTGGTGGTGAGCCAGAACGGCGACATCAGCGCTCCCGCGTCCGCTGCAAGTGGGCGTGCAGATCGCCGACGGCCTGCATCCCATCGCCAATCCGGCGGTGGATAGCCACGGCAACATCTACGCGACCTTCAGCGGCTCGCGCGGCCAGAAGACTCCGGTGTCGGTTTTTCAAGTCGATGCGGCCACCGGCCAAAGCGCGCCCTTCGTCAGCGATCTGATGAACGCCAGCGGACTGGCCATCGACCATGACGACGTGCTCTACGTTTCCAGCCGCCAGGAAGGCAACGTCTACCGCGTTTCCTCGGCGGGCAACAGCGCAATTTATGTCGAAGGCATGGGCGTGGCCACCGGCATCGTCTTCGATCCGGACGGCAACCTCTACGTCGGCGACCGCAGCGGCACCATCTTCAAGGTCAGTCGCCAGCGCCAGATTTACGTGTTCGCCACACTCGAAACGTCGATATCGGCTTACCATCTGGCCTTCGGGCCCGACAAATATCTCTACGTCACCGGGCCGACCACCTCCAGCTTCGATTGCGTGCATCGTATTTCGCCGGCGGGCGAAGTGGAAGTGTTCTATCGCGGATTGGGCCGGCCGCAGGGCATGGCGTTCGACTCCGAAGACAACTTGTATGTCGCGTCCTCCTTCCGCGGGCGGCGCGGTGTGGCGCGCATCACGCCGGATAGAAATGCCGAGCTGTTTCTCTCCGGTCCTGGCATTGTCGGGCTGGCCTTTGCTCCCGGCAAGAATCTGGTGCTGGCCACCAGCGGCGCGCTCTATCGAGTGCACGTCGGGATCGACGGCCGCCGCGCTCCGTAGTCTCTTCCTAAAGATCATGGCAGACGCCGAAATCATCGCGATCGGCTCGGAACTACTGACGCCGGACCGCATGGACACCAACTCCCTGTGGCTCACCAGCCAGCTGAACGCGCTGGGTGTCGAGGTGCGGCGCAAGCTGGTGGTGGGTGACGATCGCGAACTGCTGGCCGCCGCCGTGCGCGATTCGCTCGACCATGTGAGCATCGTGATTCTAAGCGGCGGCCTGGGGCCAACCGAAGACGACGTGACCCGTGATGCCGTCGCCCAAGCCCTAGGCCGCAGTCTGGTATTTCGCCAGGATCTGCTCGATGTCCTCACCGAACGATTTCAGCGCCTCCAGCGCAAAATGGCCGACAATAATCGGCGCCAGACCTTCATCGTTGAAGGCGCCGAGCCCCTTCCCAATAGTCGCGGCACTGCCCCGGGCCAGTGGATCGAATGCGACGGCAAGATGATTATGCTGCTGCCCGGACCGCCGCATGAATTGAAGGCGATGTTCACTGGCGATTGCTTGCCGCGGCTCCGCCGGAACCTGCCGGCGCAGGTGATTCGCACGCTGTTTTATCGCGTCGCAGGCATGGGCGAATCGGATTTGGACCAACTGATATCGCCGGTGTACAAGCCCTACGCGAATCCGGTGACGACGATCCTCGCGGGTGCAGGCGATATCCAGATTCATCTGCGCGCCCGCGGCGAAACCGACGCCGAGGCCGACGCGCTGTTGGCCGCGGTCGGTCCGGCCATCGAAGAGCTATTGGGCGACCGCATTTATTCACGCAACGGTGCGGATCTCGAAGCCGTTGTCGGCGAGCAACTGCGTGGGCGCAAGGCTACCTTGAGCGTCGCCGAAAGCTGCAGCGCGGGACTGCTTGGGGGCCGCATCACTTCCGTCGCCGGCAGTTCCGACTACTTCGTCGGCGGATTTCTGACGTATTCGGATCGCATGAAGACCGAACTGCTCGGCGTCGATCCCGAGCTACTTGCGCGCTACTCCGCGGTCAGCGAGGAATGCGCTAAGGCGATGGCTGCCGGAGCGCGCGCCCGCACGGGATCTACGTTTGCAGTCTCCGTCACCGGCGAGGCAGGTCCGGAAAGCTCCACCGGGCGCTCCGGTTGGCACGGTGATCATTGGCATCGCGGGACCGGACAGCGAACCTCAAGCCAAGCGCTACTTACTATTTGGTGACCGCAATGGCATCCGCGCGCGGGCGGCGCAATGGGCGCTCGACGACCTACGGCGAAAGCTCGCTTGACGCGCCTGCGACCGCGGCCTCCGCGGCTGTGGCGTCTGGCCCCATCGCGCTTTTAAGGAAACCTCTTTCCGGCGAGCGCCATCTGCTAAACTGAAGAACCAGCGTATCCATGGCTGTCCGGTGGTGTGCCACTGCGTGCTGTCCGTGCGTAGTTAGGGGCGGCGTACGGAAGCGGTTGTGCGAAAGCATCCGCGATCCCCTCCAGGGCGCCAACATCTGAACTGAATGAGGAACTCGTGAAGTCAAGTTTTGAGAGAGTAGTGCTTTGCCTTCTGCTGGCGGTGGCGACGGCCTCGGCTCAGGAACCGAATCAGACCCCCGCTCCGGCTCCATCGGCTCCAGCGCCGGCTGCCACGCCTCCGGCCTCCACGCCCGCGCCTGCCACGCCCCCGGTAACCGCCACCTCGACGCGGACGCCAGAAGTTTCTTCCACGGTGAACACTGGAAACGGCCTTTCGATCGAGCCGATCTATTGGTTCGTAAGAGGAATTCCGGTTCTGCGCGCCGGCGACGCATGGCTAGCTGGAGCCGGAACTTCTCCTGGCGCCCTGGCGGACAACGCCGCCAACCCTGGCAGTCTGAACTTCACCGGCAAACTCAATCGCAGTCCCGGGGCCAGAGTGAGCATCCCGGTATCGAAGAATGCGACGATTCGTTTTTCTTACTTTAAAGCGAACAGCTTTACCGGCATCACCTCGGCTCCGGGAAACCTGAACTTGTTCGGTCAGGCCATCGCGGGCGGCGACGTCTTGACCAACCTCGCCGACATGGAAAGCTTCAAGCTCTCCTACGACTATTTGACTTACTTCTGGAAACATGGAAACTCGGAGCTGCGCCTGAAGACGCTTTACGAGGTCCAGCGCATCAGCGTAAACAGTGAAGTGGACGACTTCCAAGTCGACACGACCGGCGCTCTGGTAAACATAAATCCCATCATCAATTCGCAATCGGTCTTTCTCCCGACGTTCGGGCTGGGGCTGGAGCACACTCTATCACGCCATTTTCGCTGGGAAGCGCGCGGATCGGCTTTCGGGTTGCTGCACCGCGGAGACATCGTCGATGCGGAGGCGCAAATTGCGGTTCGCGTAAGCCACTTCGAAGTGCTAGGCGGCGCCAGGTGGTTGCATTTCAAGACCAGTCCAAAATCCGCCCAATACATCGTCGAAAATATGTACGGACCCTACGTGAGTCTGCGCTATTACTGGAAGAAAAACTAGCCGGCCTCGGCGTGCCCGCGAAAACTACCGCCTGCGCCAGCGCCGCATCAGTCTCTGCCACCATCCGCCCTGTTCCGCCGCAGGCCCGGGCTCCGCATCCACCGCGGGCCCATTGTCCCTCGCAACCATCGTATCGGGGTGAGTCACGGGAGTCTTGGAAATCAGTCTCACGTGATATCCACTGAATCCGTAGATACGCTTGTAGAGCGCTCCGTCTTTGTCCTGAACCATCACGGAGAAACCTTTTTCCTGATCCGCGTTCTGATCCCGCTCTCTCTCCCGATTCCGGGCGCCGGTTTTCTTGCTGCCAGTTGTTTTAGCAAGTTCCCCCGCAGTTACATCGGCGAGTTCCACCGGATAAAACCCGGTCACGTTGCGTTCGATGAAAGCGGTCTCATACCGATGCCGGCTCTTGCTCCACACGAACACCCGGAAGCTGTCGAACTCCGCGGTTTTCAAACTGCTGTCGGCGGTGGTCCACAGCCAGTTGTGCTTCACTTCATCTCCGTCCCGGACATCGCCTAGCGCCAGGTAAGCCGTGATGCGTTTGCCTTCTGCGTACTGAGCAACGTCGTCGGGGACCGACATGTATAGGTTGCGCGCCAGCACCCAGCCCACTGTGCCGTCCTTGGTGCGCACCAGGTCCCAGTCGTCGAGTGAAACCGGAGGCGTTTCAGGGGGCGTGAAATCCGGCAGATCGGAAGCCCGCGGGCGCGAGATCTTTTCCCAGTTCGCGGGCAGCGCGGGAGGCGCGGGAAGCGGCAGCAGGTAAGCGGCAGTGCCCTTCTTGGGAGCCTTGGGCTTCGACGCCTTGGGAGGGGCGGCCGCCTTCACCAGAGCAGCGCCTCTTGGGCGGACTGCGCCGCGCGGTGTCACGCGATGCGCCAGCACTTCGACGGTTCCTCCTTCAGGAATCTGATGGAAGCTAGGCGAAGGCCGATTGGGTTCGGTGTGCATATTCAGCGCCTCGAAGACGGTAGCCGCTCCTTGGGACGGAAGCTTCTGCGAGTCCTCGGCCAGCTTACGCAGTTCATCCATCTGCGCAGCGCTCAGCAGCAGGTTGGCATCCACCCAGCCCTCGGCGCCATTCACGGTGCGTACACGTACCAGGCGGCGGCGGACGTCAATGATGTCGAGCCGGTCTCCGTGTTTCACTTCCGTGACGCCAGGGGATTTCGCGGCCATGTCCTGGCGCAGATTCAGGCTCACTGGGCCGACGTAAGCTACCCCAATGACGGGCATTTGCGAAGTGCTGGGCGTTGACGAATGGCAGGAAACGAGGGCCAGACTGCCGCAGCACACGAAGACGAGCAGCGCGGCGCGGGGCGAGCCGGAAAAACTGGAAATCACCACAGACGTTCTGAACGTTAGTCTAACAGTATGGACCTAACTTCATCTACGCCGGGCGGAAAAATTCCGGATGCAGACGCGCCCGCGACCGATTATTATTGCCCCCGCTGCCGCCAGCCGGTAAGCGATCCACTCGCATGCGGCGACTGCGCGTCGTTGATCTGCCGCCGCTGCGGCACCCCGCTCGAGCAAGTGGATGAGTTAGGGATTGGGTAACCCAGGAATGTTATGCAGCAAGCCCCTCGACCTCAACCCACAATTCGATGGCTTCCTTCACGCGATCCATGAGGTCGTCGAGGGACGGAGCCTGCGTATGGCATCCGGGAAGACTCGGAACCGAGGCGACATAGAGGCCCTCTTCGTCGCGCTCGATCACAACGTCGAAAGAACGACCCACACCGTCTACCCGCGTGCCCGGCTCGCCGCTGCTGGAACGGCCGTCGGCGCGGGAGCCGGAGGTGGCACTGCTGCAACTTCCGCGCGCGTCAAGCCTAGCGCCTTGCGCAACTCCACGTCCAGCTTCTTGAACACGTCGGGATTGTCCTTCAGAAACTGCCGCGCGTTCTCGCGGCCCTGTCCGATGCGCTCGCCCTTGTAGCTGTACCAGGCGCCGCTCTTCTCCACCAGGTTCTGCGCCACGCCCAGATCAATCAGATCGCCTTCTTTCGAGATGCCCTCGCCGTAAATAATGTCGAACTCAGCCTCGCGAAACGGCGGCGCCATCTTGTTCTTCACGATCTTGACCTTGGTGCGGTTGCCCGTCACCACGTCACCGTCCTTGATGGCCGCGATCCGGCGAATGTCGGCGCGAATGCTCGAATAGAACTTCAGCGCGCGCCCGCCCGTCGTGGTTTCCGGGTTGCCGAACATCACGCCGATCTTCTCGCGAATCTGGTTGATGAAAATCAGGCAAGTATTGGACTTCGAAACGATGCCGGTCAGCTTGCGCATGGCCTGCGACATCAGCCGCGCATGCACGCCCATGAAGCTATCGCCCATCTCGCCGTCGAGTTCGGCCTTCGGCACCAGCGCCGCCACCGAATCCACCACCAGCACGTCGATCGAACCCGAGGTAATCAGCGCGTTGGTGATTTCGAGCGCCTGTTCGCCATAGTCCGGCTGCGACACCAGCAGGTTGTCGACATCCACGCCCAGCTTGCGGGCGTAAGCCGGGTCCAGCGCATGCTCAACGTCGATATACGCTGCCATGCCGCCAATCTTTTGCGCCTCGGCAACCACTTGTAACGCAATGGTGGTTTTGCCCGACGATTCCGGGCCGAAGATCTCTGAAATACGCCCGCGCGGGAACCCGCCAATGCCCAGCGCGAAATCGACCGAGATGGAGCCGGTCGAAATCGACGGCACGGCTTGCACCGGTTGCCCGCCCAGCCGGATAACCGAGCCTTTACCGAACTGCTTCTCGATCTGGCTGAGGGTAGCGCCCAAGGCGCGCGCGCGTTCTTTTTCGTCCATAAGGGGGTCCTGTTTCTTTCCGGGGGAAGCCTAATTATAGCGCGTGCCTGTCCCGCCGCCCGGCGGTTTTCGCTGCATGGGGTTGGGGTCCCGTCTGTACTTTTTATAGTACACTATATAAGGTACAGGCGTGGCTGATAACCAACCGCAGAGAAAAATCCCGCTGATCTTCTATCGCCCTCGGCCGGGGCACGAGCCGGTCCGGGAGTGGCTGATAGATCTCTCTGAAGCGGAACGTCACGCCATCGGGAATGATTTGCTGCGGGCGCAATGGCGCTGGCCTGTCGGAATGCCACTTTGCCGGCCCCTTGGAAATGGACTGTGGGAGATACGGACCGATCTGCCAACGAAGCGAACGGCGCGCGTGCTGCTCTGCCTTTACCGTGAGCACCTGGTCGCGCTGCACGGATTTATCAAGAAAACGCGCACAACGCCCGAGGCGGATCTGGCCGTGGCGCGAAAACGCAAAAAGGAGTTAGAGCGATGAGCAAGAAACATATGGGTACCGGTATCGATGACTTCCTTAAGGAAGAAGGCATCTTCGAAGCGGCAGAGGCGCGGGCGGTCAAGGAGGTGGTTGCGTGGCAGCTCGCCGAGGCCATGAAGAAGAAGAAAATCTCCAAGAACAGAATGGCTGCCCTGCTGAATACGAGCCGCACGCAGGTGGACCGGCTGCTCGATCCGAAAAACGACATTACGCTCTCAAGTTTGCAGCGGGCTGCGATGGTCGTTGGCCGGCGCGTTTCCATCCAACTGGTATAGCGACGGCGCTCACCCTGCGATCGACTTCCAGTTCTTGACCAGATGCTCCGCGGTGCGCCAGGCCAGCGCCTGAATCGTGAGCGTCGGATTGCGCGCGCCGTGCGTAACCAACGTGGACCCGCCCAGGATGCCGAGATTCGGCGATTCGTGTGCGAAGCCGTAGGGATCGACCACGCTCGATTCCGCCTTCAGTCCCATGCGAGTGCCGCCGGTAGCGTGCGTCGAAAGATTGGGGCCTTCGGTGTTGGGAACAGTGATGACCTCGATGGCTCCGGCGGCGCGAAACCATTCTTCAGCTTTTTTCGCAGCGTGTGCGCTGGCGCGCGGCTCGTTCACCTTGGGCCCGCTGGTGATGCGGCAGACCGGGTCGCCGAGCTTGTCTTTCACTTCAGGGTCGAGATCCAGCCAGGTGTTTTCGTAGGGCAGGGAATTGCACTGCGCATACGCTCCCAGCCAGCGCCCGGCGTTCTGGCTGACGAACTTCTTCCATTTGGAACCCCACTGCGGCGCGCGCCCAAAGGTGGGCATGGCGGAAGCCGCGATCGGATGCACTTCGTGATTCACGGTGAGGCTGGCGCCGCCGATGAAGCCGAGTCCGCGCGTGATCGAAATTATCTTCGGCCCAGTTATTGACCACCACGCCCTGCGCGTTGGCTCCATACCAAATGTTCAGGTCAACGGGGAACAGCCCGGTGACTTCGCGATTCGCCCAGTGCCCGATGTAGTGCTTGCCCACCTGGCCGTGATTGTTGGCGAGCCCGTTGGGAAACGCCTTGGATTTCGACAGCAGCAGCATGCGCACGTTCTCGTAGGTATAGGACGCGAGCAGCACCACTTTCGCAGGCTGGAAAAATTCCTGGCCGTCGCGAACGTAGAGCGCTCCGGTAGTCTTGCCGTTGTCGTCAGTGAGAATCCGCGTGACATGAGCGCGCTCGACGATAGTCAGATTCCCGGTCTTCTGCGCGGCGGGGATGGTTGTGACCGCGGTCGAGTTCTTGGCCTTGACGTGGCAGCCGCCGGTGTCGCAATAGCCGTGATACGCGCAGGCCGAGCGGCCATTGCGCGGCTGCGAATTGATGGCGGCGGGCGAGCGATGCGGATTGAAGCCGGCTTTGCGCGCGGCGGCCTGCATCATCTCGGTGAAGTCGGTGTCGCGCAGCGGCGGCATCGGATACTCGCGGCGGCGCGGGCCTTCAAAGATGTTGCCCTTGGGATCGATCTTGCCCTTGAGATTGCCGGCCTTGCCGGAGACGCCGATTTCATATTCGATGGTGTCGTAGAACGGCTCCAGATCGTCGTAGCTGAGCGGCCAGTCTTCGACCGTCGAGCCTTTGGGGATCGCGCTCGCGCCGTAGCGGCGGATGGTCTCCGAGCGCACCTTGAAATCCCACGGATGAAAGCGCCAGCTATTGGCGTAGTAGTGAATGCGACGTGCCGCCGACGGCGTTCATCATGGTAGGAGCGGCTCCCTGGCGGGCGCGCTGGTCGGGGACGGTGCGGAAGGTGGGGATCTCGTCCCAGACTTTGGTGCCAGTGGTCACGCGGCGGCGCACGTTGTTATGAATTTCGTCGGCCTTGAAATCGCTGGGCTGCATCCAACTGCCGGCTTCGAGCGCGGTGACCTTGATCCCGGCGCGCGTGAGCGGCAGCACCGCGACGCCCGCGGCGGCGCCGAGTCCGACCACCACCACATCGACGGGCTTGAGATTAGTGGCCATGATTTTCGCCCATGTGTTTTTCTCCCGCCCCGTACAGTTCCTTGCGGAACGGTTTGGGCGGAGTCTTCATACTCTGGTCCTCGGGGCCGACGGCGAGCTTGGCGCCCGGGATAACGGATCAGATCCCAGCCGGCGAAGTTCTTGTTGCCGCCATAGACCGGGTCGCCGAACATGCCTTCGAGCGTGAGGCGGCGCACGCGATTGAAGAAGCCGCGCAAGTTGGGCGCCTGATTATTGTCGATGGCGGTGAGGACGGCGTCCTGCTTGTCGGCGGTCAGGCTGGCGAAGGCGATGCCCTGGGTGCGGAGCGCGAAGACATCCAGGTTGGCGAGTCCATCGAGGAACAGCGGCTTCTCGGCGGCGAGATAATCGGCCAGGCAGCGGTCAATGTAATCGCCTACACCACACTCGACGGCGCCGGGGCCGAGCTCGTCTTTGGGGATGATGCGGTCGATGAAAGCGTCCAGAATTTTGCGCTGCTCCGCATTCATCGCAGGGGCCAGCGCGGCAGCAGGCGTGCTGAGCTTCGGCGCGTCGTATGGCGGTCAGCGGGATCAGGGTTGCACCGGCGAGAACCGTACGGCGGGTGATGGACGTATCCTTCATGGAAGGCAGTATACAACGGTGGAAGGGGCGAGCAGAGCCTCGGCTCTGAAACGGTGTGGAGCGTTCAGCCCCGCCGGCCGTGGGTCTAAGAGCCGATCAAGCCAATGCTTCAGAATGACAGTGCAGCAAAGCGTCTGGCAGTGCGTCGGGCCGGTCCCCACCCAAGGAGTATGCGCACAGAAGGGGCACGGAATGCACTTTGATCACTTGATTCCACAACTCCTCAAGCCGCTGCGTCGCCTTCGGATTCGGAAGCCAAATGAGATCGACCATCTCGCCGAACACCCGAACCTCTCCGTTCATACTGGCAGCCCGGGCTCTTTCGATCAGCCTTCCGATCGTGATCTTGCAAAGATCGTCGTCGATGATTCCATCGAACATGAAAGTACCCAAAAGGCTCTCCGCCGTCACACACACGAACCGGCCGCTGGCTTCGAGTCGGGCGACGTCGAGCCCGTCCTCCTGCAACTGCGCTCGAATTGGTTCGCAATGAGATTCCGTCATCACCAGGAGCGCCGATCCACCCTTCCGCAACCCGGAACTTACAAAGAGGCACACCGCCTCGGAAAACTGGGATTCGTTGGTGTAGGGATAGACGAAGTGCCCGTGGGGATCGGGATGCGTCAATATGGCTTCGCCTGTGGCGTTCATGCGGACCTCTCTGGGGTCATTAGAGCCAGCACTCCGGAAAATGTTTCACAAATTGTCGTGCTACGCTCAAGTGGGGTCCCGGGAACCCTATTCGAGTTCAAAGGAGCCCAATGTCAGAATCTTACGGCCACAGAATCACGGCCATTCACGCGAATCCTCTCAACAAGTGCGACCACTGCAAGCAGCCCGCCCTGTGGGAGACGGACTACAAGTTCTTTCGGCGAGAATGAGGGGCGCGGATCGAATCCCGAACAGGTCTGCAACGCTCATGCCAAGGAGTTCGCCGCGAAGTGGCCGGACGCGAAGTTCCCGGTGCAGGCACCCAACTAAGCGGAAGCCTGTCCGCGCGGCGTGCGGCAGCGCACACCGCTGTGTTACCATCGAAAAGGTTGTCCCTAAAGCAGCGGATGGCCGATCACACCCAGGAAAGTTTATATGCCAAAGTTGAAGACCCATAAGGGTGCGGCCAAACGGTTCAAGAAGACGGGTACCGGCAAAATCAAGCGCCGGCATGCATTTGCCCGTCATATCCTGACCTCGAAGTCGCGCACGCGGAAGCGCCGGTTGGGACAGTCGTCGATAGCCGATCCGGCTAACTCGCCTGAGATCCACCGCATGATTCCGTACTAGCCCTACGGGGCTGCTCCCGGCGTTAGCCGAGGGGCGAATGATTTTGGTGGACAGTGCGCCGCACGTGCCTGATTCGCCAGCAACTATCACAACGGGTTAAATCCCAAGGAGATGAAACGTGCCAAGAGTCAAACGTGGTACCAAGCGGCGCAATAGCCGCAAGAAGACACTTACCCTCGCCAAGGGTTTTTTCCTCACCAAGAGCAAGCTGTACCGGTCCGCGCAAGAGGCGGTCGAGAAGTCGCTGAAGTACGGCTACAAGGGCCGTCGCCTCAAGAAGCGCGATTTCCGCTCGCTGTGGATCGTGCGCATCGGAGCGGCGTGCCGGGCGGCCGAAATTTCCTACAGCAAGTTCATGGACGGCCTGAAGAAAGCCGGCGTGGAGCTGAATCGCAAGGTGCTGGCCGATATGGCGCTGACCGATCCGCCGGCGTTTGGCGCGCTGGTGAATCAGGCCAAGGCCGCGCTCGAAAAGGCCGCACCGCCCAAGAAGGCCGCATAATTGATCGCTATGTCGACGCCGCAATCTGAATCCGAACTGGATTCGCTGGCGAATCTCGAAGAGCGAATTCGCCGCGCAGTCGAACTGGTGGCGACCTTGAAGGCGGAGCGCGACGCCGCATTGAGCGATCTTGCCGAAGCGCGCGTGGCGATGGCGGAACTGGCGACGCTCAAGAAAGCCGCGGCCGACGCGGAGCGATTGCGCCAGGAAGTCGACGGATTGAAAGTGGAGCGCAAGCAAGTTCGCGTGCGCATCGAAAAACTGCTGGGGCAGATGGATCAACTGAGCGGCCAGTAGAGCGGGAGGCGCCGGAATGGACTCGGGAGCGGAACGCAAGACGGTGCGCGTCACCATCTTCAACCAAACCTATACCCTTGCGGCCACCGATGAGTCCGGCGAAGTAGAAACGCTGGCGCACACGGTGGACGAGCTGATGACGTCCATCGCGCAGCGCGCCGGCAACATGGATGCGCAGCGCATTGCGGTGCTGGCATGCCTCCACCTGGCGGACCGCCTGGGCGCGATCGAGCGCGAACTGTCTTCACTCAAAGAGCGCGTGGATCAAAAAACGCGCCACCTCTCTCTGCTGCTGGATCGGGCGATCGACTAGACTCGCGTGCTGTATTCTTCGCTGCTCACCGATTTGAAGTGGCTCGATCACGGATTTGGCACTCGCGCCGACTCCGTCCCCCAGGAAAGCATGGCGAGCCTGAAGCAGATCCACTCGGGCGATCGTGCTGCTCGGGGAGCAGATCGGATGCGCCGGTGAGGGCGATGCACTGGTGACCGCGCTCGCGGGCGTTCCGGTATCTGTTCGCACCGCGGATTGTTACCCCATACTGCTGGCCGATGAGCGAAATCGCGCAGTGGCCGCGGTGCATGCCGGATGGCGCGGCACGGCGGCGCGTATCGTGATCCGCGCGCTGGAAGAAATGCACCGGCTCTACGGCACCGAAGCGGCGGACGTGTACGCGGCCATTGGGCCGGGCATTGGCGAGTGCTGCTACGAAGTGGGCGCGGACGTAGCGCGTCAATTCGGCCTGGAACAAGCCGGGCGGATCGATCTGGCCGCCATCAACCGCCGCCAGTTGCTGGATGCGGGCGTCGCGGAACATCGCATCGATGTCCTCGGTGGCTGCACCAAGTGCGACGCCCACCTGTTCCACTCGTACCGCCGCGACCAGTTCGCCGCCGGACGCATGGTTTCCTACATCGCGCGGCCTTGAAGCTAGTGCGCAAGCGTTGCGAAGTACGGCCCTGAGATCGGGCCGGATAGCGTTACTTGGGCGCCACCTCCGTAGGGTGTGCCGGTGATGCTGAGGGTTCCCGTAATGTTCCCAGTCTGGACATTCGACGAGATAACCGAGGCACCCAGATTGAAAGTTAACGACCCGCTGGATACCACATAGCGGGTGGAGTCCGGCGCCAGGAAGTAACCGTAGGGCGGGACCGTCGCGTTCGGCTGCAAGACGCTCGCGCTAAACGACAGGCCATTCGCAGTGAATATTCCGTTCGTGAAGGTTGCGCCACCGTTCAGTTTGGCGGAGTAGGTGCTGTTGTCAGCGTTGGGAGTAAGTTCCAACAGGACGGTACCTGGCGGAACCCGCCTGGCAGAAAATACATTTCCACCGGACCGAAACTCGAAAACAGCGCCGCGCCTCCACCCACCACGCCAATAATCGGCGGTCCAGCCTCGGGATAAGCCGGCGCTGTGGACAAAGAACCCGCGGGATTGAAATTCAACGCCAGCAGAGCGATTGTCCCCGACGCCGTGTAGAATTCCGCCAGGCCGCTTTGCCCTGCCGTGGCCGCGAACTCGGCCGGAAACGTGAACGCAATGTGCCCCTGCGCCGGAATGTTTGCGAGGCTGCTCTGCGAGATCGTGCCTCCGGTCGTTTGGATTTTGACGTTAATCGTCTGCGTAGTCCCGCTGGTGTTCACCAGCGCCATGGACGAGACATTGCCGGACGTATTGTCGAAGGGCACCAGGATGCGGCTCGCACTGGCGATCGCTTCGGAGGTGCCTATCTGAGCGGGAAGTCCCTGCGGCCGCTTGGTGAAGACCGCATAGGCCACCACACCCGGGCTTCCTGTGAGCTGGCCCCATCCTACTGACAGATTTGCCGCCGTGCCCGGTGTATGGAGCAGCAGCGTCTCGCCACCCGCCAGCGCGATCGATTGCGTGGAAGCTACCTCAAGGAAGGGCAGGTTCCAGGGCTGCGTCGCGTTGCCTGAGGTTTCTTGAAAGAAACTCAAGCTCGCGTTCGCCGTGGTTGTGGTCGTATTGGTAAGCACGATCGTCGTCTGCCACACCTCGCCGTCAACGATCTGGGAAATAATCAGCGGTTGGGACCACGCTGACACCGCGCATAAGGCGAAAAGCAACGCCGCTGCGCCTAAATTCTTAATCGACATCAGTGTTTGGTTGATAGTCTCCCGGCTTGGAATACACGTCTTTTGGGAATTGTCGTGCGAGGGGAGAAATAGCGGGGATCTCCGCGCCTATTTCCCCCGCTAGAGCCATCATACCGTCACAACGCTTCCGTTGATCCGCTTATTTTTGAAATTATTCACCCGAGCGCGGGAGCGGCCCCGCCTGCGCAGTTACACTATTGTTTGTGACGCGCGCAGCATGCTGGATCATCCTGGGCCTGGCGGCGCTGACGCCTGCGCAGGCGCAGACGATTTCGCTGGCGGAGTACCGCGAACGGCGCGCGGAATTCCGCAAATCGCTCGACGGAGTGCTGGTGCTGATGGGCGCGGCGGACCCGTCGGATCTGCACGACACCTTTTATCAGGAGCCGAACTTCGATTACCTCACGGGCTGGCACGAGCCCGGCGCCGCGCTGCTGCTGACTCCCAAAGACGAGATCCTGTTCCTGCCGCCGCGGGTCGCGAATCGCGAAACCTACAACGGCCGCACCACCGGCCCAGACGAAAAAGACGCGGCGCAAAAAGCCGGCTTCGATAAGGTGCTGCCGCGGGCGCAGCTCGAAGCGCAGTTTGTGAGAGCCATGGAATCGGCGGATGCGATCTATGCGCTGGGCGGCGATGCGCAAGCGCGCGATCTGGCGCGGCTGGCTCCGCTGCATGACACGGCGCGACGCGGCGGATTTGATCACGCGGTTTCGTCTGCGGAAGTCGGCGGCGGAGATTGCGCTGATCCGCAAGGCGACCGACGCCACGGTCGCGGCCCATCGCGCGGCCTGGAAGCGCATGAAGCCGGGCCTGTTCGAATATCAGATCGCGGCGACCATGCTGGAGACTTATCTGGAACTCGGCTGCGAGCGCAGCGCCTACACGCCCATCGTGGCCAGCGGACTCAACAGCGTGGTGCTGCACTATTCGGCGAACCAGAGGCGGATCGAATCCGGCGACCTGGTGTTGATGGACGTGGGCGGCGAATACGCGGGCTACGCCACCGACGTCACGCGCACGGTTCCCGCCAACGGCAAGTTCACGCCGCGGCAGCGGGAGATTTACGACATCGTGCTGGCGGCGCAGAAGGCGGCCATCGCGGCCGTGAAGCCGGGGATGACGCTGCTGGGCGACAGCTCCACCAGCCTGCGCAAGATCGCGATGGACTACATCAACACGCACGGCAAGGATCTGCACGGCGCGCCGCTGGGGAAATACTTCGTGCACGGGCTGGGGCACTTCGTGGGCCTGGAAGTCCACGACCCGGGCAGCTTCGATACGCGGCTGGAGCCGGGCATGGTGATCACCATCGAACCCGGCATCTATCTTCCGGAAGAGAACCTCGGCGTTCGCATCGAGGACACGCTGCTGGTGACCGCAACCGGCGCCGAGGTGCTCAGCTCCGCGCTTCCCAAGGAAGCCGAAGAGATCGAGAAGCTTGTTGGCAAGTAGGCGCAATCTCGTTTACATCGCAGTGCTGGCCGGATGCTTCGCCGCTGGGACGCTGGCGGGGTGGACTGCGCTCGCGGCGCGCGTGGATCACTACGCCTACGACTTGATGACGCAGATGACGCCGGTGAAGAACGCGCGAGCCGTCAGTCGGTCGTGGTGGCGATCGACGAAGAAACCCTGCGCGCACGTGGCGGGATGCGCAATATCCGGCCGATCCTCACCGAAACGTTGGAGCAGATTGCCGCCGCGCAGCCCAAAGCCGTGGCGCTCGACGTGATCCTCAGCGACAAGGGCGATGACGCGGAAGACGCGCGCCTGGAAGCCGCTCTGCACGACACCAAGAACTTGGTCCTGCCCTGCGACCTGGTGGGCGGGGCGTGGGAAGATCCTCTGCCGCGCTTCGCCAGTGCTGCGGCGGCGCTGGGGCACGTGCATCCGGAAATCGACCGCTTCGACGGCGTGAGCCGCGAAGTGTCGCTCGAAGAAACCGCGAATCATCAGCGGCGGTGGGCGCTGGCGCTCGAAGCGTTTCGCATTTCGCGGGGGCAGGAGATTACCGAATCGCCGGACGATGTCGAAGTCGGCGGCACCGTGATCCCCGCGGCGCGAGCCGATGCCGGGCGGCCCATGCTGATTCGCTATCTGCCTGCTGGAATCCCCACGGTTTCCGCGCTGCATGTGAAGGAGAACGCAAATCTGCTGCGCGGCAAAACTGTGTTCCTGGGAGTCACGGCGCTCTCGGCGGCGCGCGACCGGCTGCTCAATCCCTACGGAGTGAATGTACCCGGCGTCGAAGTTCACGCCCACGCGTTTGAGACCATGGCGCGCGGCGATTTCCTGCGGCGCGCCGGCAATTTGGCTCCGCTTGGGATTGTCGGTATTATTCGCGGCGGGCGCGGGCCTGGCGTTCGCGCTGCTTTCCGGATGGACGGCCTACGCGGTCGCGGTGGTGATCGTGGTGGCGTCGCTCGCCGCGCCCATATTTTTCTTCGGCAGAGGAGTGGTATTTCCCCTATTCGGTCCGGCGGCGGTGGCGTGGCTCTCTAGCGCCGGTGCGGCCACCTATCAGCACTTCTTCGTGCGCCGCCAACTGCGGCGGAGCGAATCCGAGAAATCGCGCTATCAGCAAGCCATCCACTGGGCCGCGCACGAAATGCGCACGCCGCTGACCGCCATCCAGGGGTCGAGCGAAATCATGACCAACTACTCGCTGCCGGAGGCCAAGCAGAAGCAGTTGAGCGAGATGATCAACTCCGAATCGAAGCGCCTGGCGCGCCTGATTCAGACCTTCCTCGACGTCGAGCGCCTGGCGGAAGGCCAGATGGAATTGAAGCGCGAGATGTTCGAGGCGGCGGACTTGATCGACACCTGCATGCAGCGCGTGGAGCCGCTCGCCGAGCGGAAGAAGATCAGCATGTCGCTCGACACGCCGGTCGAAGGAACGCTGACCGGCGATCGCGAATTGATGGAATACGCGTTCTACAATCTGCTGACCAATGCCGTAAAATACTCGCCGGGAGAAACCCACGTCTCAGTATTCGCGGAACGCAACGGTGAAGAGCTGCGAGTTTCGGTGCGCGACCAGGGAATTGGCATGGACGCGAAAGAAATCAAGAATATATTCAAGAAGTTCTACCGGACACAAGCGCGCCGAGCAATCCGGCGAAGTGGGCACCGGCATCGGCCTGTCGATCGTGGAACAGATCGTCACGCATCACGGCGGGCGGATGGAAGTCACCAGCGAGCCGGGAAAAGGCTCGTGCTTTACCATGGTCTTGAAGAGCAGGGTCGCGAGGAGCAGCGTTGCAGAAACTATTGATCGTCGAGGATGACCCGTCGGTACGGAACACCATGGTGACCGTGCTGGAGCTGGAGGGCTATCAGCCCGAAGCCGTCGCCTCCACGCGCGAAGCGATCGAGCGGCTGGCGGCCGAGCCCTACACCATCGTCATTTCCGACATTTATCTGGACGAGCGCACCGGCATCGATGTGCTGCACGCCGCGCGCAAACAGAATCCGCTGTGCGCCGTGATCCTGATGACCGGCCGCGGCAGCATGGAAACCGTGATGGCGGCCACCGAGGGCGGCGCGTTCGAATATCTCGCCAAGCCCTTCGAGATGGCGCAGATGATCGAGACCATCCGGCGCGCCGAAAAATCGCTGGGCGCGGCCGAGGAAGAGAGACGAAGCCGCCGCCATCGACGATCTGCCGGACACGGAAATGATCGGCAGCTCGCCGCGCATGATCGAGATCTATAAGACGCTCTCGCGCGTCGCGCCCACCGACGCCACGGTGCTGATCGAAGGCGAGACCGGCACCGGCAAGGAACTGATCGCCGCGCATGATTCATCGCAACAGCAAGCGCGCGCAGCAGCCGTTCGTGCCGGTGGATTGCGGCGCGATTGCGCCGTCGCTGCTCGAAAGCGAACTGTTCGGCACGCTGCGGGGCGCCTACACCGGCGCCGACCGCGACCGCATGGGCGTGTTCGAAGCGGCCCACAACGGCACCGTGTTCCTGGACGAGATCGGCGATATCGACCTGGGCTTCCAGCTCAAGCTGCTGCGGTTTTTGCAGGAGCGCGAGATCCGTCCGCTGGGTTCGGCGCGGGCCAAGAAGGTGGACGTGCGCGTGATCGCGGCCACCAATAAAGACGTGCAGAAGATGGTGGAAGAGGGCAAGTTCCGCGAGGACTTGTGGTACCGCCTGAACGTGGTGCGGCTGACCGTGCCTCCGCTGTGCGAGCGCGCCAGCGACATTCCGCTGCTGGCGCATTATTTTCTGAAGCGCTACAACGAGCGCTACGGCCTGGACACGAAGATCACCGACACCGGCGTCAAGGCGCTGGAAGACTATAGCTGGCCCGGCAACATCCGGCAGCTCCAGCACCTGATGGAGCGGCTGACGATTCTGGCGCCGGGCGGGCGCATCGACGAGGCCGTGGTCGCAGGCCGCGATTGAGCAGATGGATTCGCGCGATCATGGCAACGAATCGCTGGCCGACACCGAGACCGACCAGATCCGCCGCGTGCTGACCGCCACCAACGGCAACAAGAGCCGCGCCGCCAAGATCCTCGGCATCGAACGCAAGACGCTCTACCGCAAGCTGGAGCGGATGGAGCTGTAGGGGCCGGGAGGGAGTAGAATCGGGAGTAGCATGGCAAAGGAATACATCGAGCAGAGGGACGGCAATTTCTATGTTGCCGGCACGCGAATCTCGCTGGATTCGATCGTCCATGAGTTCCGCCGCGGCGAGTCTCCCGAGGCTATTTGTCAGAACTTTCGAGCTTCTCAGCCTCGAAGAAGTGTACGGCGCTATCGCGCATTACCTGGCGCATCAGACCGATATCGACGCTTACCTGATTCGCCAAGGTGAGAAATGGACCGAGGGAACGACGCGGTGCTGAGCCGCTGCCAGCCGATCTGCGCAAGAAACTGATGCGCGCTCGCGACGAGATGCACACCACTCGCCTATCGTGAAGGTCCGGTTTCTCGCCGACGCCGACCTCAATAAAGCAATCGTGAATGGGGTTTTGCGCCGCGAGCCATCGCTGGATTTCCTGACCGCTCAGGCGGCTCGATTGCGCGGCATGGGCGATCCGCGAGGTCCTGGCGCTGGCTGCGGAACAGCGACGAGTGCTCGTTTCACACGATGTCGGCACGATGCCGTCTCATTTCAGTGCATTCAAGAAGTCTGGAAAGCAGAGCTCGGGCGTATTCCTCATCCCGCAGAGTTTCGATGTCGGAATGGCAATCGACGAACTCTTGCTGGTCTGGCTGGCATCGGAAGCAGCGGACTGGGAAGATCGGCTGGTGTGGTTACCGCTGTGAGCGACGCTGATGCCTATTTCACCAGCGCACGAGCCGCGCGCAGACCTCCGGCGCGTTGAATGCCCGGGACGAAGAAGTCTTTCACAAACTCTTCGTCGGTGCCCTGGAAGCCCGCGAGATCGGCTTGCAAGTCGACAGCGACCGGCGCGACCGCGGCTGCGAATTCAGTCCAGATCGCGGCTTTCCCCAAACCGATCAACTGAGTTTTCGGCTGCTTCAGCCAAGCCAGAGCCGTGAGGATGTCCTGCACGCGGTTGGCATCGTCAGTCTTGTTGAAGGTCAGGAACATCTTCACCGAACGGTCGCGCGGAGCCTTGGCAGTGCCCGTCTGAAAGGCATCGATCAGCAGCACCGCACGGCCCGCCTGGAGCAGGCGCGCGACTGCCGGATCCTTGCGCGCCGCTTCCGCGCCCTCGGGATGAATCACCAGCGCCGGCGGATTCGAGCCTTTGATCCAGATCGCGGGGATGCGGTCGCCCTTGCCCGGGCGTCCCAATACGATGCGCTCGCCGGTCCCTTCGCTGACTACTTGCGCGGGCCACTCCGCCGCCAGCGCCGCGGTAAGGCGCTCGCGGAAATTGGAGGTCTGTTCCCTGGCGAGGCGATTCCATTCCTCGAATAGTTGCGCGAAAGTGACGGCGTTCGCGGGCAGTGTGTCGATTGTGCAGCACCAGCATGTCCTGCAACTTCTCCATCTGGATCGGGCGCTCCTTCAGTTTGGACGCATCCGTTTCGCCCAGCACGTGCTTGCCGAAGAACGCATACATAGCCTCCCGATTCGGCTTGTTGTAATTGTGCGGCGCGTCCTGGAAGAACATTTCAACCTCGCCGCCTTTGTCATAGAGATCGTAAATCGCGCGCACCGCGGGATACTCTTCGCGTGCGCATGTTGCGCGTCCAGTCGCCGGTCGCTGCCGACATGATCATGGGGCGCGGCGCCATCATAGCCGCAACCTCGACATTGTTGGTGTCGAGCCGCAGCCCGGGCGCGTTCTCGCACAGCCCGCCGCCCTGCATGATCAGCGAAACCATGTTGGCCGGCGCGGAAAACTTGATGCGATCGTCCACCGCGGCGACGTTGTAGGTTTGCGTGCCGCCGCCCGATGCTCCGGTGGCGCCGAGCTTATTTGGATTCACCCCTGGTAGTTTCTCTAAGAAATCGATCGCGCGAATCGAGTTCCACAACTGCAGGCCGAAGGGGCCGAAGCTCCAGAGTTCCTCCACCGGTTTGTCGCCGAAATCGTGCGGCGTCTGAATGGTGTCGTTGTACCCCACCATGTCGTAGCTGAACACCACGTAGCCCTGGCGGGCGAGGTTGATCGCGCGCGCGGGAATGGAGACGATGTCGGTGTTTTCCAGGCGTCCGTAACTCCAGTGGCCATGCGGACTGATGATCGCGGGGTATCCGCCGGCGGGCGCGGGCGCGAGCGGACGGTACAGGTTGCCCGCCAGATAGTAGCCCGGCAGCGTCTCGATCAGAACTTTTTCGATGATGCAGTCGCGGTTCTGGATGCGCCCGAAAATCTGCGGATGCAAATCGTTCTTCGGAAACAGCGGCAGCAGGCCGGCGGCCGAGAGGATCTGGGTGCGAAGCGCCTGCTTGCGCGCCTCCCACTCCGCCAGAGTCTTGTAAGTTCGCGGCACGAAATGCGTGTCGATATTCGGAGTATTGGTATTGCGCGAATCGACGGCGGGAATCTGGGCCTGCGCCATCAGGCCCGCGGCAAAGGCGGCGGTGAGCAAACGCGACATGGCCCTACTGTTATCACAGATCTTAGCCGGGATGGCTATGGCCCCTTGCTCCCGGCACACCGAGTGCTAGGATCGAAGAATGCGCATGAGACCTTATTTGATTACGGCTTTGTGGGCTTCCCTAGCAGTTGTTCCCGCGGCGGTTCACGCCCAGACCGCTATCAGGCCGGAGCCTGCCAGGATCGAAGGTAAGACCACCGAGACGCGCCCGCCGGAGAAAAGCGACAACAAACCCGACATTCCCCCAGCAGACCCGCGCGCCGTATCACGCATCGGCGCCTTTCAAAGTGACGACGCTGATCGACAATCTGCCGGTGACCTGGAGCCTCGCGTTCCTGCCCGATGGCAAATTGCTCCTCACCGAAAGGTTGCCGGGCAGCCTCCGCATCTTTGACCCGAAGGCGACCCCAAGAGCGCGCTCTCGGAGCCCGTGGCCGGCGTGTCAGCGCTGATGTCGCCCGGCGCCAAAGACATTGGCGTGCTGGATGTGATGCTCGATCCGCACTTCGCCACCAACCACCAAATCTTCTTCACGTTCTTCGATTACGTCAATAACCCCGGCACCGACACCTATACCGACAGCAACACCTACGTAGTGCGCGCGAAACTCGACGAAGACAAGTGCGCCTTGGTCGACGCCAAAGTCATCTTCCGAGCCCAGCCCGCGATGCCGTCCAAACGACTCGGCGGCAAGACCGGAGGCCGCATCGCGATCGCGCCCGACGGCACTCTGTTCGTGACCATCGGCGACCGCTCGGATTCGCCGCCCTGGGACGTCGCGCAGCGCATGGACACCGATCTCGGCAAGATCATTCACATCACGCCCGACGGCGCGCCCGCGCCCGACAATCCGTTCCTGGGAAAGCCAGGTGTTCTGCCCGAGATCTGGGCCAACTGGCCTGCGCAGCGAGGAAGGCTTGGCCTTCGATCCGAGAGGCCGTTTATGGGAAACCGAGCACGGCCCGCGCGGCGGCGACGAGTTGAACATCATCGAGAAAGGCAAGAATTACGGATGGCCGGTGGTCGCGCACGGCATCGACTATCCGGGCACCCCGATCGGCGACGGCAGCACGCATAAGGAAGGCATGGAGGAGCCGGTGTATTACTGGGATCCGGTGATCGCGCCCTCGGGCCTCGCTTTCTATACCGGCAATTTATTTCCGCAGTGGAAGAACAGTGTCTTCGTCGGCGGCCTGCGCGGCATGGTGCTGGTTCGCCTCGCCATCGTCGACGACAAGGTGGTTTCGGAAGAGCCGCTGCTGACGGAATTGAACACTCGCATCCGCGACGTGCGCGTCGGGCCCGATGGCGCGGTCTATGTATTGACCGACAGCGGCACGCCTTCGATGTCGTACCGTACGCCGCTAACCAGCAAGCTGTTGAAACTCACGCCGAAATAGTTCCGACGCAGCACCAAAGGAGCGCGCACCATGCACTCAATCATTTTGACCGCCATGCTGGCCCTGAATCTTGGCCCCATGGGCCCGGATGCTCCCGGCGCGCGAGCCGCAACTGGCGGCCAGCGGTTCCACCGTCGCGCTTACCTTCGGTGCGGGCTCCGCCATCTATTTCACCGTCTCGCATGACTCCGGACGCACCTTTTCCGCGCCGGTCAAGGTGGAGCAGGCCGGCAATATTGTGCTCACCCACCACCGCGGTCCGCGCATCGCCATATCCGGGAAAACCATCGTCATTAGCGCGGTCGTCGGTAAGACCGCCAGCCCCGATGCCCACGCGCCCACGGCGCGGGCCCCGACGGCGACCTGTTCGTCTGGCGCTCCACCGACGGCGGCAAGACCTGGTCCCAGGCCATCCGTGTCAATGACGTCCCCAACGCGCCTAACGAAGCCCTCCACACGCTGGC
This sequence comes from Bryobacterales bacterium, assembly GCA_963731375.1. Classification (GTDB taxonomy): domain Bacteria; phylum Acidobacteriota; class Terriglobia; order Bryobacterales; family Bryobacteraceae; genus Palsa-187. The sequence continues at coordinate 1,652,806 of CAVSUW010000005.1, read as the reverse complement.
CGCCGATGCCAAGGGCAACTTGTTCTTGGCCTGGCTGGACCATCGGGCCGGCGCGGAGGGCAAGACGCTTTATGGAGCGCGCTCCGCCGACGCGGGCGCCACTTGGTCGAAAAACTTCCTGGTCTATCAATCGCCCGACGGAACCATCTGCGAGTGCTGCCACCCCTCCTCAGCGTTTACGCCTGACGGAGAACTCCTGGTGATGTGGCGCAATTGGCTGGACGGTTCGCGCGACATGTACCTGGCACGGTCGCGCGCCGGCGCGGCGTTCGGCCCGGCCGAGAAACTCGGCATGGGCACCTGGAAATTAAAAGGGTGTCCGATGGACGGTGGCGGCGTCGTGATCTCCCAGCAGCGCATATTCACCGCGTGGCGCCGCGAAGGCACGGTGTACCTGGCGGAGCCGGGCGGACACGAAACCGCACTCGGTCAAGGAAAAGACCTGGCCGTCGCAGCCGGTCCCAAGGGTGCTTACGTCGCGTGGGTCAGCGCGTCCGGCGTCGAACTGCGAGCGCCTGACGCGGCCCCGGTGACGCTGTCAAAGGACGGAGCCTTCCCGGCGATTACGGTGCTCTCCGATGGCGCAGTGGTTGCGGCGTGGCAAGAGGGGGATGGCATCGCCACCCGGCGCTTGAATTAAGTCGCGGAAGCGTTCGATCCCGCCGCGGAGTGCGCAGTTAGATGCAGTTTGAGCAATCGGGACTGCTCGCTGTCGGCGCCATACCGTTGGATCGAACTCTCGTAAAACTGCTGGATCAGTTGCCGGTATACATCTCGCGTCGATCGTGTCGGAAGACAAATCGTCGTTCACTGAAGAGCTTGTATTCAAAGTCATCGGTTCTCCTGACAGAACTGGAAAGTGTTGGGCCAGCACTTAATATCGCTGGCCCCGTGCGTTCATCCCTTCGCGTCCGAAAAGGAATGGATCGCCGCTAATCCATGCGAATAGATCTTGCAATTTTTTCGCCAAGCGGTGCCTGCATGCTTATCTCTGCAAATCTTTCAGATCGCTTGTAATACTGCCATACTCCCCGTGAGGTTAGCGACGGCCTATCGTCACTCGACCATAGGGGGTCAGAGCCTAAGTTCTCGCTTCATCATCTTGAAACGTAAGCCAATTCAAATCAGAGAACTTGCAGAATCCGTAGAACTCGCCATCAAACGATGGAAGGAACATCGCTCGCCCTGCGGGGGTTAAATAGGCTTGGCGCACTACTTGCATCGAAGAAAACAAGGTATCTACAGACGATGTCCTCGAACCCGGTAAAAAATAGCGAGCCGAACACTTTTTCGCATCCTTTTTCGATCGAACGGAGATCCAGGATTCGTTTTCCGCTCGAACTACGGTTAAGCTATCGAACTCTTGGGCGAGGAAATCCCTGCAGCGGCGAGGGTCGGGTGGTGAATATGAACCGGGGTGGCGTTCTTGTCTCCTCCGAGCACCAAGTCGATGTGGGCAAGCGGATGGAATTGAGCATTGAATGGCCGTCGCTTTTGTACGGGCGGGTGCCTCTACGCTTCGTGACCGTGGGAACGGTAGTGCGCTGCGATGGATCTAATTTCGCGGTCGCACTGGCGCGATATCAATTCCGTACAGCGAAAAAAAAGGTTACATTCATCGACGCGCCTGGCAACCAACGCTGCATTGACTCGGTGCCATAGCCCGTCCTACCGAATGCTAGGATCGAAGCATGCGCAGCCGGACCATGAGGAATCGGTATTCCCGCCGCGCATTCCTGGCCTCATCTCTAGCCGTCGCAGCCCGCGCCGCCGAAACCACCGCGAGAGGCCGCATCCTACCTTCCGTCGCGGTGCGCTACGCGGACCCAGCCACCGAATTCACGGTGCTGCGCCTCACCGATCCGCAGTTCACCAGTTCCCTGCCGGCCGTCGGCAATCGCGGCGTCACCGCGCGCCAGTTGCTTTATGCCTCCGATTTGGACGGCAAGTGGCAAGCCTACCGCATGGATCTGAAGAGCAAGGAATCGCGGCAACTGACCGACGCCGAAAATCTGGATCCGTCGTCCATCGCACTGCTCGCAAACGAGCGCGGATTCTGGCATTTCGATGGGCCGAGTCTGGTGGAGACGTCATTTCCTGCCCTGAAGTCGCGAGTGGTTTACCAGGTCCCTGAGGGTTTCGACAAGCTGCCCGGCGCCAGCTACAGCGACGACGGCCGGTACGCGGCGTTCGTAGAGAAGAGCGCATCGGGCTATCGCCTGCGGCTGCTGCACACGCAATCCGGCGAGGCCGCGACCTTGCTTGAATCGTCCGGAGAGCTGAGCGATCCCCTGCTGCGCCCGCGCGATACCTCGCTGATGTACCGCACGCGGCGGCGAGCTATGGAGCATCCGTTTCAACGGAAAGGAAAACCGCCGACTGCCGCTGGCCGAAGGAGAAACGCTGCAGGCCCAATGGGCTGCGGACGGTCACGCGGTGGAGTACCTGAATCGCCCGGCCGATCCCAGCAAGCTAACCGGCTATCCGGGAATGGACGCCGGGAGCCGGCGCGAGGCAGGGCGAGGACGCCAAAATCGCCGACACCAGCCAGTTCGTGCGCTTCCACGCCAACGCGGACGCCAGTGTCTACGTGGGCGCGAGCGGCAGCAAGGCTTCGCCCTATCTACTTCTGCTGATCCGGGCGGCGCGGCGCGAGCTGGCGGTGGCGGAGCACCGTGCCAGCGACCCGGCCCTGGTGGCTCCGGTCTTTGCCCCCAACAGCCAGTTCGTGGTATTTGTCAGCGATCGCCATGGAAAACCCGCAATTTACTGGATTGCTGTGGACAAATTGGTCTCTGAGACCGATGGTAGTTAGAGAGGGCCGGGTCATGGCCCAAGGGAGGAACCATTGAAAAAAGGCATTCTTTTTCTGACCGCTGGATTGCTGCTGGCTGGCGCTCTGCCGCTGGCGGAGGCGGCCCCCAAGCGCAATTGCGGGAACCGCTGTGAGATGGACTATGACACCTGCTTGAGGAGCGCCCATTCGAGATCCGCCAGGAAGAGCCTGCAAGGCGTCGCACAAGCTGTGTAAGCGCGTCTGCTACTAGCCCGGCAACCATCTAAAATTCCGTTCAACCCGGCCCCAGGCGGCACCGTCGGATTCCCGGCGGAATCCGTGTCTTCACCCACCGCACTCGTCCCAAACATCGGTAAAGAATAACTCGGCGCCGGTCGATTTCTTAGAAAGGGATAGGTAGACATCTAAGATGCGACTGCTCGAAATCCTGATCATGACGCTCGCCGGGGTCTATCAGGGCGTGCGCCAGGATTTCAACTTGCTGGAAGTGGCGCTGATCGCGGGCGGATGGTGGGCCTGGAAGAAGGGCTGGCGTCCGCGTTATCCGGCCTGGCTGCGCGTTCCGCAAGCTTGGCTGCGCCACCCCGCGCTAACGGCGCTAGGGCTGGTAGCGGGAGCGATCGCACTGCGCCTGGCGCTGATTCCCGTCTTGCCGGTTCCGTTCCCGCTGGTCTCCGACGAGTTCAGCCATCTGCTGCTTGCCGACACGCTGGCACACGGCCGACTGGCGAATCCCACACCGGCATTCTGGCAGCATTTCGAAAGTCTGCACATCATTCAGCAGCCGCATTACGTTTCCAATTATTTTCCGGGACAGGCGTTGTTCCTGGCCGCCGGCCAAGTCGCGCTCCACAGTCGCCTGGGCCGGCGTGCTGGCGGGATGCGCGTGCTTCCTGCTGGCGCTCTATTGGGCGCTGCGCGGATGGATGCCGGCGCGCTGGGCGCTCTTCGGCGTGCTGCTGGCGGCGCTGCGCTTTGGCGATCGCGAGCTATTGGGTGAACGCCTACCACGGCGGATTCGTTCCGGCCGCCGGAGGAGCGCTGGTGCTGGGCGCGTACGCATGCGTCTGCATCGCCGCGCTTCGATAGCCAATGGCGCCGCGCTGGGGCTGGGCCTTGCGATTCTTGCCGTGACCCGACCCTTTGAAGGTGTCGCCTATGCAACGCCGCTTCTTGCGATGCTGGCCTGGGAGTACCGCGCGCGCATTGCCGGCCTGCTAAGGATTGCGGTGCCCGCCCTGGTTCTGACAGGCGCAGCGCTGGCGGGCCTGGGCGTCTACCTGAAAGCCGTCACCGGCAGTCCATTCGTCACCGCGTATCAGATCAGCCAAAAGACTTACGGATGGCCCTGGCGCTGGCCTGGACTCCGCCGCCGCACATCGAGAATCGCCACATCGAGATGGCGAACTACTACGCCTTCGAAGTTGGCGAACACGAAAAAGTGTCTGACCCCATCAATTTCATCGAATACTTTACGCTGCACGTCGAGGAATACTGGCGCTTCTTCTTCGGGCCGGTGCTGACGATTCCGCTGCTGATGCTGGGGGGCGTTTGGCGGCGCAGGAAAATGCTATTCGCGGGTGCGGCCGGCGGCATCGCAGCGATCCTGCTGGAAGGCGCAGCGTCACCGCATTATCTGGCGCCCGCGGCCGCGGTGCTGATCGCCATTCTGGTCGAATGCTGCCGCCACCTGCAGGCCGCGCGCATCCGCATCCTGCCTCTGTTGCCCGCGGTGATGGCGCTGGTACTGGCGCTGCGCATCGGAGCCGAACAAGCCGGGCTCCCCTACACGCAGAAACTGAATTTCCAGACCTGGTGCTGCCGCGTCGAGGGCAACCAGAATAAGCCGCGCATCATGGCCGAGCTGGCCAAGACGCCGGGGAACCATCTGGTTTTTGTCAAAGCCAAAACCGATCCCCATAACCTATTTCAGTGGATCTACAATGGCGCCGATATAGACGGCTCGCGATTCGTCTGGGCGCGCGATCTAGGCGACGCCGAGAACGCGCGACTGGCCGCGTCCATGGCGGGACGCAGCGTCTGGATGGTGGATCCCAATGTCGAGCCGGCTACGCTGACGGCTTACGATCCGGCTACGCCGAAAACAGCTTTGCAATCGAGAAGGCAGCCGCTGCCGCCAAGCCCCCAATAAGCGTCGTGCGAAAAGCGCTCTTCCACGGGGAGACGCCGGTGTAGTGTCCCTTGACGAACCCGAAGATCGCCAGCGCCAGGATGGTTGCACCCACCGAATAGCGCAGCGCAACCAGCGCATGCGGCGTGATCAGGTACGGCGTCAGCGGGAATCATTCCGCCGGCGATGTAAGAGAAAGCGATGGTCCCGGCGCTGCGCACCGCGCGGCCCGGTTGCGGTTTTTCGAGGCCCAGCTCAAAACGCATCATCCAATCCACCCAGGTCTTGGGATTGCGTTCGAAGGCGTCCAGAACCAGCTCGCGCGGCTCGCGCTCCAGGCCGTAAGATTCCAGAATCTCGTGGACCTCCTGCCGCTCGTCGTCGAGCCGCTCGATGATTTCCAGCTCTTCGCGCTTGTGTTCGCTCGCGTAATGATCCTCATCGCTGCGCGCGGCCAAGTAGCCGCCCAGGCCCATGGCGATGGACCCGGCCGCGATTTCCGCCAGTCCGGCCACGACGATGATATGCGAGCGCATCGACGGCGCCCGTGAGTCCGGCGGCCAGCGCGAAAGGCACGGTAAGGCCGTCCGCCATGCCGATCACGATATCGCGCACCACATCGGAGGACTGGAAATGTTTTTCAACGTGGGGTGTTTGAGGCAATCAGTTCCTTTTTGAGATATCTGCCAGTATAAGACTCCGCGACTTCCGCAATCTGCTCCGGAGTGCCCTCGGCGACAATGCGGCCGCCGCGGTCGCCGCCTTCGGGACCGAGATCGATCACCCAGTCGGCGCAGCGGATCACTTCCAGGTTGTGCTCGATGATCAGGATGCTGCCGCCGGAGCGCAGCAGGCGCTCAAAGGCGTCGAGCAGCTTCGCGATGTCGTCAAAATGCAAGCCGGTGGTGGGTTCGTCGAAGATGTAGAGCGTGCCTTCGCTGGTGGCTTGCGACAAATGCGCGGCCAGCTTCACGCGCTGCGCTTCGCCTCCCGAAAGCGTGGTGGCGGACTGGCCCAGCCGCAGATAACCCAGTCCGACGTCGTCCAGCACTTGCAGCTTGTGCACCAGGCGCGGCGTGGCGGAGAAAAACGAGATGGCTTCCTTGACCGTGAGCTGCAACACCTCGTGAATATTGAGGCCGCGGTATTTTACGTCCAGCACCGTCGGCTTGAAGCGAGTTCCCTTGCAATCGTCGCAGACCAGTTCGACGTCGGCCAGAAACTGCATCTCGACGGTAACCGTGCCGTCGCCCTGGCAGGTTTCGCAGCGGCCGCCGGGAATGTTGAACGAGAAATGGCCGGCGGTGTAGCCGCGCCGGTCCGCCTCCGGAGTCTTCGCGAACAGTTCGCGAATCAGGTCGAAGGCCTTGATATAGGTCACCGGATTCGAGCGCGGCGTGCGGCCGATGGGCGTCTGATCCACCAGAACCACGGCGCTCAGCAGCTCCGCGTGCTCCACTTTTTGGCAGGTGAGTTTTTCGGGCGCGAGTCCCCAAGCCTCGGCCTCATCCGGTGAGACGGGGGAATCGCGATTGATGCGCTTCACCAGATTTTGATAGATCACTTCGTGCACCAGCGTGGATTTGCCGGAGCCGGAAACGCCGGTGACCGCGACCATCATGTTCAGAGGGATCGTGACGTCGATGCCCTTCAGGTTGTGCGCCTGCGCGCCCAGGAAGCGGATCGCGCGCTTGGGATGCGGCACGCGCCTGCTGGAAAAATGCGAGGTCTGCAGATCGCCGCGCAGATAGCGCGACGTGAGCGACGTGTTGCCGGGGGCCATCAGCTTCTCAAACGACCCTTCGAAGATGATGCGGCCGCCGTTTTCGCCCGCGCCGGGGCCCAGGTCGACGATGTGATCCGCGGCGCGCATCACCTCGGGGTCGTGCTCCACCACCACGATGGTGTTGCCCAGATCGCGCAGCTCATGCAGGATCTTGATCAGCCGGCCGGTGTCGCGGCTGTGCAAGCCGATCGACGGTTCGTCCAGCACATAGCAGGCGCCCACCAATCGCGAACCCAGGCAGGTGGCGAGCTGAATGCGCTGGGCCTCGCCGCCGGAAAGCGTCGAAGAGAGACGATCCAGCGTCAGATATTCCAGGCCGACGTCATTCAAGAACTTCAGGCGCTGCCGGATTTCGAGCAGAATCTTATCGGCGATGGCGGCTTCCTCGGCGCCCAGCTCCGCCGTGAGAAAGAAATCCTGCGCCTCGGCGATATTGAGTTTGACGACCTCCGCGAGCGTCTTTCCGCCCACGCGAATGTACAGCGCTTCGGGACGCAGGCGCGATCCGCCGCAATCGGGGCAGCGCGTGTAACCGCGATAGCGGCTCATGAAAACGCGCACGTGGACTTTGTACTTCTTGGTATCCAGCCATTTGAAGAAGCGCCGCACGTGCTCGTAGACCAGCGCCTTTTCCGCGTCGCGCAATTCGCGGAAGGGCACGTTCATGCGCACCTTGCCGCGCACGGCCTTGCGGAAGTCCGGCATGTGGCCGGAATACTGCGGCTTGGTCCAGGGATCGACCGCGCCGTCGTCGAGCGACAACATGCGGTCCGGGATCACCAGATCCATGTCGTAATCGATGGTGTTGCCGAAGCCCTGGCAGCGCTTGCAGGCGCCGAAGGGACTGTTGAAGCTGAACAGCGCTGGGCTCGGGCTCGACGAATTCCTTGCCGCAGATCTTGCACTGGAACTTTTCGTTGAAGCGGAGCTGTTCCCCGCCGCCCGGCTCCCCGGCCGCCCTCTCGAAGATCACTTCGCCGGCTTCGCGATAACAGATTTCGACGGTATCGACCAGACGCTGGCGCATGCCGGGCGAGATGGCCAGGCGATCCACCAGCGCGAATACCGGCTTGCGAGAAATCGATATCGAGTAGCGATTCCGGCGTCGAGAACTCGAACACGCGTCCTGCCTGGAACAATCGCGTGAAGCCTTTCTTGCGCAGATCGAACAGACGGTCGCGCAACAGGTCGGTGGTCGGCTCAGGCGGAATCGGAAACAGCGCGTACCAGCGCGAGCTTTCCGGCTGCGCCAGCATTTTCGCGGCGACGTGATCGACCGAATCGCGCTCGACCAGGATTCCGTCGTTCGGGCAATAAGTGCGCCCCGCGCGCGCCCACAGCAGGCGCAGGAAATCGTACAAGCTCGGTGGAAGTTGCCACGGTAGAGCGCGGATTCCGCGTGGTGTTCTTCTGGCGGATGGCGACCGGCGGCGCGATGCCTTCGATCTCATCGACATCCGGCTTCTCCATGCGCTCCAGAAACTGGCGCGCGTAAGCCGAGAGCGATTCGACATAGCGCCGCTGCCCTTCGGCGTAGATGGTGTCGAAGGCGAGCGAGGATTTCCCCGAGCCGGACACGCCCGTCATCACAGTGAGCTGGTCGTGCGGGATATCGAGCGATACGTTCTTCAGATTATGAACGCGCGCGCCACGGATGGAGATGAAGTCGTTCAAGCAGAGAAGGCCATCTTTTATTATAGAAGTTTGGATTTGCCCACCATCCGTTCGCTGCGCATGAAGCTCACGCGCTGGTACGACCGCGCCCAGCGCGATCTGCCGTGGCGGCGAACGCGCGATCCCTACGCCATCTGGATTTCAGAAGTGATGCTGCAACAGACCCGCGTGGCTGCGGTGATTCCTTACTATCAGCGCTTCCTCGAACGCTTCCCCGACGCCGCGGCGCTGGCGCAGGCTCCGGAGCCTGAACTGCTCGCGCTGTGGAGCGGCCTGGGCTACTATTCGCGCGCGCGTAATCTGCAAAAGGCCGCGCGGCAGATCGTGGAGTCCGGCGCTTTCCCGAACGACTACGCATCGATTCTGGAACTGGCGGGCGTGGGCACGTACACCGCCGCGGCCATCGCCAGCATTTCTTTCGGACTGCCGCACGCCGTGGTGGATGGCAACGTGCGCCGCGTGCTGGCGCGCTGGACGAACGACGGACACGCCGACACTCAGCAGATCGCCGACCGCCTGCTCGACCGCCGCGATCCGGCGCGATGGAATCAGGCAGTGATGGAACTCGGCGCCACCATTTGTCTGCCGCGCGAACCGCTGTGCGGAGAATGCCCGGTCGCAGCCCACTGTGCGGCACGTCGCGCCGGGACGGCAAAGCGATCTGCCGCTGAAGCGCGCGAAGCCCGCGCCCGAACACCTGGAGCGCACCTTGCTGGTGATCCGCCGCAACGGGCGAATTCTTCTGACGCCGAGCCCGCGCGTCAAAGGCTTCTGGGATCTGCCGGAGCACCTGGAGCACGCCGCGAGCGTTCGAATCGGAGCCACGCTGGGCGATTTTCGGCACACCATCACGCACCGGCACTATCGTTTCACGGTGAAGGAAGCGATCGCGCGGAGCCGCTCCCAAGGGATCGCGCTGGCACACCGAAAAAGAACTCGGCGCGGATTCCGTTGAGCACCACGGCACGGAAAGCGCTGCGGATATACAATGCCGGGTAGGAGGAAATCCCATGCCGAATCCCGTTCCCGCAGGATATGCAACCGTAACGCCGTACCTTTGCGTTGCCGACGCCGCTAAGTTGATCGAGTTTCTGAAACAAGCCTTCGACGCTCAGCTCCTTTTCAAGATGGACGGACCTGGCGGTAGAATCATGCACGCCGAAATGACGATTGGCGATTCCAGAATCATGCTCGCGCAACCCGAGCCGGGAAAAGAAACGCATGCCATGCTTCATCTCTATATGCCCGATACGGATGCGTCTACAAGCGCGCTCTCGCCGCCGGGGCCACATCAGTTCGCGAGCCGGCGGATCAATTCTACGGAGACCGCAGCGCCGGCGTGCGCGATCAGTTTGGCAATCAGTGGTATATCGCCACGCACGTCGAGGACGTCTCACAGGAAGAGATGGAACGCCGCATGGCGGCGCAAGATGCCAGCGCCTGATTTCTGCAACGCGCACAACTCATTTGCTGTGCGCTTTTATTCCTGAGACGCTCACAACGCATTCGCTGTGCGTTTCAAGCCGGGCGCTGTGTGCTCAAGCGGCGCTGCCAGCGTGCCTGCCGCTCGGCTAGATCCGCCACTCGGATCGCCATCGGCACATACATCGCCTCCCCGCTGGGGACGGGCGGACCCAAATCGCGGAAGCCGAGTTCATGATAGATCCCGGCCTTTTCGACGTGGCCCGAGATCACCATCGAATCGAAATCGCGCGCGTGCTCGTAGACGCCCAGCATCAGGCCGGCCATCACCACTCCATTGCGGTGCGCGGGATCGACGGCCAGCAGCCGCACTTCAAGCAGGCGGCCGTAGCTATCCAACACGCTGGGATCGGCGAGCTTCGCGGCCACGGAGAAAGGCGGTTGACCGTTCACTGCGATCATGCCGATGACTTCTGATCGCCCGCCAGCGCGATCACGTACCGGTTCGTGTCGTGAAATTTGTCTACCAGCCGCTCGCCGGGCTGCGTGGGATGCTGCTCCAATTCCCCGGCGAAGACGGCGTGATTCAGACGGAAAATCTGCTCGAATTCGTCGGGTGTCTCCGCTTGCTTGAAGCGGTAGCGCACTTTCATCGAAGCTGGTCGAAGAGGCCGTCGATCTGGCGTGGCCAGCACCGCGCCCATAGTCGCGATCTGCACCAGGCCGCGCGCGGCCAGATAGCCGCTCTCGCCGCCGATTCGGTAACCCAAGCGCAGGCAGCGCTCGTGAAATTTCTCTTCGGGAGGCGCAAAGGTAGTGACCACCGGAGCGGCCACGGGTTCTTCCACCATAGGCTCGATGCCCATGCTCGCGCAGCCGGTTGCGAACCAGATTGCCGAGCGGCGCGTAGTCCCGCTTCCGCCGCAGCGCTTCTTCCAGCGCCAGCAGCAGCGGCGACGGGAAGGTGAAGCAGGAACCTTCGGTGCGCATGGCCTCGGCCACATCCAAATAGACCGGCACCGGGCGCGTGAGCTTGGGCACCTCGGACGCGAAGACGAACGCCACACCGGCGAATGAGCCGATCGCTTTCCCGCTGACGCCCGACGCCATCCAGACGCCGGTCAGATCCACCGGAACCGCGCCCAGGCTGCTGATGCAATCCAGAGCCACGCGCACGCCGCGCGAATTCGCCAGAGCGATCAAGCCCTGGATATCGTTCACCATGCCGGTGCTGGTTTCGAGGTGCACGCCCCAGACCCATTGGGCGCCGTCGAGCTGCGTGGCGACGCGTTCCAGATCCCACGGCACGCCCCAGGGCCACTCGACCACGTTTACCGGCAGATTCCAGCGCGTCGCCTGACGCGCGATCCTGGCGCCGAACTCGCCGTTCACCAGCACCACGCCCGGACCTTCCAGGCAGCTTGCCACGGCTTCATTCCCCAGCGTTCCACTGCCGTTCAGCAAGGCCACGTGCTTCGCGCCCGTCATGCGCGCGAGCGTGGCGCGAACACCCTCAAAGCGGCGAATGAATTCGTCGCTGCGATGGGATAGGGGAGGTTGGTGGAAAGCATCCTGGACCTGGTGGTCGATCTCCACCGGTCCTGGCATAAGCGAAATTATGGCCACAATCGGGTAGTGTAACGCAAATACCCGGGTTTCGGGGGGCCACCGGGCCGAAAGGGCTCACAAACCGCCGGTCGCGGTCAAACTCCCCTTTGGTTGCCGTAAATATCGATGTGGAGCCGCGGGCCGTAGCGGAAGCCTTCCCGCTTGCAAATATCCACCAGCCAGCGGGCGCGCTCGTAAAGCGTCTCGGGATCTGGTCCCTTCCGGCATCAGGACGACGCGGCTGCGGTCGGCATCGGTTTCCGTCAGGATGGTTTCGATCTCCGCCAGGTCGTCGGGATCGGAAACCACGAACTTGAGCTGGTACGGGTATTCGGCCATCAGTTGTTTGAGCACGTCCGGTTGATAGCGCAGGCGGTCGTGCTGCGCGGCCCAGCGTCCGCCCTCGCGCCGCGTCGGCGTGGAATTGGCCAGCTTGGGGCTGATGCTCATCAGGTCGCAAGTCACCGGCTGATAGACCGTGCCGGCGGTCTCGATGGTGATGTGCAGATCGAAATCCTTGAGCCGCTGCGTAAGCTGCACGATGTCTTGCTGGATCATGGGCTCGCCGCCGGTGACCACCACATGCGTGGACCCAGTGCCGCGCGCACGTCGGCCAGGATCGTGTCCAACGGAAGATCGTCGCCTTCCGGTTTCCAGGAAGTGTAGGGCGTATCGCACCAGGTGCAGCGCAGATTGCATCCGCTGGTGCGCAGGAACACGCTGGGGACGCCGGCCAGCATGCCCTCGCCCTGGATGGAATAAAAAATCTCGGAGATTTTCATGGCGTGTATACCAGCGGGTCCCGGATGCCCGCTTCCGCGAAGCCTTTCGCGCGCAGCAGGCAGGAGTCGCATTGGCCGCAGGGCCGGCCCTCCGCGATCCGGATCATAGCAACTATGCGTCAGCCTGAAATCCACGCCCAGTTGCAGCGGCCAGGCGCACGATATCGGCCTTGCTGAGCGCGATCAGCGGAGTGTGAATCTGGATATGCGTGCGGCCTTCGACGCCGGCCTTGGTCGCCAGATTCGCCATGTGCTCGAAAGCGTGGATGAACTCCGGGCGGCAATCCGGATAGCCGGAATAATCCAGCGCATTCACGCCGATGAAAATATCGGAGGCTTCGAGCACCTCCGCCCAAGCCAGCGCATAGGAAAGAAAAATCGTGTTGCGCGCGGGGACGTAGGTGATCGGAATTCCTTGCTCCATCTCCGCTCGGCGAGCGATGTTTGGGGACGTCGATATCCGCGGTCAGGCGCTGGCGCCGAAAGCCCGCAGATCGATACGCGCGGTGCGATGCTCGCGCGCGCCGAAAGACGCGGCCACGCGGGCGGCGGCGTCCAGTTCGACGCGATGGCGCTGGCCGTAATCGAACGACAGCGCATAACATTCGTAGCCGTCGCGCCGGGCCAGCGCCAGACAGGTGGAGGAATCCAGGCCTCCACTCAACAGACAAACGGCTTTGCGGGAACTCATGCGAAACTTTATTGTAACTACCACGCGCAGCCACGTCGGATGTATCATCGTGCGATCGGCTTCCTATGAGCCCACAGCATCGTCCCTTCGTTCCCGAGGGGACCATCATGAAGGAGTTCACGCTGCGGGCCGTGCTGCTGGGCCTGGTGATGTCGGTGGTGCTGGGAGCGGCCAACGCCTACCTGGGACTGCACGCCGGCCAGACCATCGCGGCCACCTATCCGGCGGCGGTGATCGGCATGGCGTTCCTGCGCGCCTTCAAAGGCACCGTGCTGGAGGAGAACATCGCGCGCACCGCGGGCTCCATCGGCGAGTCGGTAGCGGCGGGCGCCATCTTCACCATCCCGGCGTTCGTCATGTCGGGCTCCTGGACCTCCTTCGATCCCGCCCACGCCTACTGGAAATCCACGTCGCTGATGCTGGTGGGCAGCGTGCTCGGCGTGCTGTTCGTATCGCTGGTGCGGCGGGCGCTGGTGGAAGATCCCACGCTTCCCTTCCCGGAATCGGTAGCGGCGGCGGAAATTCACAAGGCCGGCCAGCGCGGCGCGGATGCGGCGCGCTACCTGTTCTGGAGCATCGGATTCGGCACGCTCATCCAAGCCCTGGGCGAATTCAAGCTCTACGCCGTCGGACAAGGACTTCGTCGTGCGCATCGGACAGATCGGCAAGAGCTTCGTCCGCCTGGGCCCGCTGGGCAGCCAGAATATTTTGCAGACCGGCGCGATCTCGACCGTCTCCGCGCCCACCGTCAGCCCCGCGCTGGTCGGCGTCGGCTACGTGATCGGGCCGGAACTGGCCTCGCTCAGTTTTTCGGGCAGCCTGCTGGCCTGGGGCTTGCTGGTGCCGCTGATGATGTACTTCATGGGCCCGAATCTGCAAAAATTTCTGCCGCCGGGCGCGGCCGACGGCGACTGGGCCGGCCTGGCGGCCGCCGTCTGGCGCTACATCATCCGGCCGGTGGCGGTGGGCGGCATGATGGTGGGCGCGGCCTACACGCTGATCCGCATGGGCAAGAAGCTGACCGTCGAGCCTGGGGCGGGCGCTGGCGGAAGTGCGCCACGGCGCGCCGCCGATGGAATCCTTGATTCGCACCGAGCGCTACATGGGTTCGAAGACCGTGCTGTCGCTGATCGGCGTGGTGTTCCTGCTGATGATCGCTCTGTACTTTTACATCTCGGGACAAATGGTGGCGGCGCTGGTGGCGGCGGTCGTCATGCTGATCGTCGGATTCTTCTTCGCGACGGTGTCGGGCAACCTGGTGGGCGTGATCGGCTCGTCCAACAATCCGATTTCCGGCCTGACGCTTTCGACGCTGATCATCGCGGCGCTGCTGATGGTGTCGCTGGGCATCTCGGGACCGGGCGGCGTCGCGGTGGTGCTGGGCGTGGCCGCGGTGGTGTGCGTTTCCTCCGCGGTCGCCGGCGAGCTGATGCAGGATTTCAAGGCCGGCTACATCCTGGGCGGCACGCCGCGCAACATCCAGATCGTGGAGCTGATCGCCGTGGTGCTGTCGAGCCTGGTGATGTATTTCCCGCTGTACATCCTGCAGATCGGCAACATCAAGAGCGGCGGCACCGGCTTCGGCGATCCCAAACTAGCCGCGCCGCAAGCCGGCTTGATGGCCGCGCTGGCGCAAGGAATCGTCGGCGGCGAGATGGCCTGGCCGCTGGTGGTGACCGGCGCGATCTTCGGCGTGGTGCTGATCATGTTCAAGGTGCGCAGCCCCATGCTGGTGGCGGTGGGCATGTATCTGCCGTTCCCCACCACCTGCGCGATTTTCGTCGGCGGAGTGCTGCGCTGGATCACCGACTGGCGCAGCCGCGCGGCGCAGCAACAACGAGGCGCAGATCGACGCGCGTCGAGAACGTAGGCATCCTGATCGCCAGCGGCCTGATCGCCGGCGAGGCGCTCACCGGACTGCTGTTCGCCTATTTCAAATTCAAAGACATCGCCGTCGCTGGAGATCTTCAAGGACCCGTCCTACGTCGCGGGCTTCGTGGTGCTGCTGATCATGGGATTCGCCATGGTGCGCGTGCCGCTGGCGAACGCCGGACGTCCCGAAGACCCCGCGCCACCCTCGGCGATGATGTAAGCGGTAAACTCGTTGGACGTGATCGAGATCTTGGGACGAGTTCTGGTCAGCCTGCTACTTGTTTCCGGTTGCGTAGTCGGCCAGCAGCAATCTGTAGCGTTCCTCGATGTCACTGTTGTGCCGATGGACCGCGAGCGCCTGCTTCCCGCACCAGACAGTGATTGTCGATCATGGCCGCATAACAGCCATCAGCCCAGTAGGAAAGACTCGCGTGCCGAAGGGAGCACTGAGACTGGACGGACGCGATAAATTTCTCATGCCCGGGTTTGGCGGATATGCACGTCCATCTCAATGTCCACGGTAAGGATGGATTCCCGCGGAATGAGGATTACGCGACCTTATTCCTGGCCAATGGCGTTACCACCGTTCGCAATATGTGGGGAGACGCAAGCATACTTGCTTTTCGGAAGTCCATTTTGCAGGGCGACGTAATCGGACCGCAGATTTTTACGACCGGACCTCTCACTGACGGAAATCCACCGATCCGGCCCGGGAGCCGCAGTTGTCGAAACCGTTGCTCAGGCGGTCGATGCCGTGACCAGCGACAAGCGCGATGGCTACGATGCCGTCAAGGTTTATGACCATCTCTTGCCGGAGGTCTATGGGGCGCTAGTTTCCACCGCGCGTTCACTTGGCTTGCCAGTATACGGTCATGTGCCAAAGCAGGTCGGAGTCGAGCGGGTTCTTGAGGCCCGTCAGGATTCGATCGAGCATGTATATGGCTATCTGGACGCTCTCGATCGGCGACAAATCTCCAGGCAAGGCAAGCTGCATTGGTTTCCGCGACTCGCACGGCAGGAACGTGGAACTGTGTGACTCTCGTATTCTTTCAGGCCGCGGTTCCGGCCGACTCAAAGAGCTCAGTTATTGGCCAAACCTTCTATGCGATTCATGCCACCGGCACTGGTTATCCCCGTGGAAGAACAACCCTCAACTCGCGTCGCTCACTCCATATCAGTTCAGTCGTATCCGCCTCTACGATGAAAAAAGAAACGAATTTGTGAGAGCCCTGCATGAGGGAGGCGCCAGGATCCTCCTAGGCACGGATACGCCGAATCCGTTTGTTGTGCCGGGATTTTCGGTGCACGAAGAGTTGCGAAATCTCGTCAGTCTGGGCTTTACTCCCTATGAAGCTATTCAGGCCGCAACCAGCGACGCTGCCGAATTTTTGCATCAGGAAAAATATTTCGGCAAGGTAGCAGTTGGCATGCGGGCGGATCTCCTTCTTCTCGAAGACAATCCCCTTCGGGACGTTGCCAATGTGAACCGGCGCACGGGAGTGATGGTCAATGGCCACTGGATTTCAGAGCCGGAATTGAGGGAGCAGCTAGAGAAACTGGCTACGTCCTACAAGCTCCCGTAGGGATGTCCAAGAGAAGTCCGGCTCACCCTTGGCGGTGATGTAGAGGGAAGGAGGTGAACGTGAAACTGCGACTATTGCTCGGTCTGGTATTTCTGGCCGTGATGAATGGCGCCGTTTACCCTGCTCCCACCGAAGGCGACTGGGTCGCTAAGAATTTCAAATTCGCCAGCGGAGAAATCCTTCCCGAGCTGCGGCTGCACTACATCGCCATCGGCAAGCCGCAACGCGACGCCAGCGGCAAAGTGACAAACGCGGTGCTCATTCTGCACGGCACCGGCAGCACTAGCCAGGGATTCCTAACCGAAACCTTCGCGGGCCAGCTTTTTGGGCCGGGCCAGTTACTGGATGGCGCTTCGCATTACATCATTCTGCCGGATGGCATCGGGTTCGGAAAATCCAGCAAGCCCAGCGACGGAATGCGCATGCGTTTCCCGAAATACAACTACGACGACATGGTGCGCGCGCAGTACTTGCTGCTGACCGAGGGCCTGGGTGTGAACCATTTGCGGCTGGTCCTCGGGACTTCCATGGGCGCGATGCACACCTGGCTGTGGGGCGAGGCGCACCCGGAATTCATGGATGCGCTGATGCCGCTGGCCAGCAACCCGGTTGAGATCGCCGGGCGCAACCTGATTCAGCGGCAAATGCGGGTCAACTGCATCAAGAGCGATCCGGCGTGGAAGGGCGGCGAGTATACCAGTCCGCCGACCCTGGGCCTCACCTGTGTCAGCTACATTTCCATGCTGATGACCAGCGGCGCGCTGCGGTTACAGGAGCAATATCCAACTCGCGAGAGCGTGCTAGAAATGATAGGCAAGATCCGTCCCGGGCCGGCCGACGCCAACGACATCATCTATGAGACGGAGGCGGCGCAGATCCTACAATCCCGCTCCCAAGCTTGACAAAATCAAGGCGCCGCTCCTGGCGATCAACTCGGCCGACGATGAGATCAATCCGCCGGAGCTTCACATCCTCGAAAGAGAGATCAAGAAAGTGAAGCGAGGGAAATTCGTCTTGCTTCCGATCACCAGCGAAACGCGAGGGCACCTCACCTACTCCCTGCCTGCGATCTGGGGCAAATACTTGGCCGAACTTCTCGACGAGTCGAAGTAGCGGGTTGACCGTCGCTCAAGTTCCAAGCTGAAATTGCTGGTTGATGCGCTGGAGAGTTGCAATCACCGACAAGCTTGCCAGATAGCTCGATTTCGGGTTATCTGAGCTTGGGCTGATTCACCAAACGAATGGTCGCTTCGCCAAATTCGCCGCGCACGAAAACTTCGTGGACATTTCGAGTAGCAGATGGATCGGCGATGATTCTAACCGTGGTTTTCTCCAAGCCGAGACCGGCCAGGCTGACGGCCGCCGCCACATTCAGATTCTGCGGAAAGAAACGAGCGGCTTGCCTCGCGCTCCCTTCAAAAATTACCGTCGCCTCGCGCATGTTTTCCAGATCCATGCCCCGCTCGACGACGTACGGTGCAGCCGCGAGAGCTCGCGACGGTTTCGTCGTCGTCAGCGTGCATTCTTCGAGGCCGCCGAAGACGGCCGCTTTGATGATATCGAGGCCTCCGATAGCGCCGGACGGCACGTGGATGCGCCTGCCCTCCCGCTTCGCCTGCTCCATCAGCCGCCCGTAAAATTCGGCATCCGCCAGCGCTCCGACGCTGACGATCATGAGGTCGGCGCCGCACTCGAGGATGGCAGCAGCGTAAGAACGAACGGCTTCCGCGGACGCGGCTTCAAGGACCAGGTCTGGTTTTGTATTGAGGAGCGCGGGCACGTCTGCGAAAAAGGGGCAACCCGCAGTGGCCGTCAACTTTGCTGCCCTGTCGATTCCCGCCGCATCCGTCGCGCCCACGAGTTCGACTCCCCGCAAGCTCCCGCTCGCAATCGCCTTCACGACAGTCGCTTCCGATCGAGCCGCAACCAATCAAACCGAGTCGCATCAAATTGTAGTGTCGCTCAAACGGCAGCCGCCATAGTGCGCCGTCGTACTGATAATATTGTTTCTTGACCGCGTAAACTTTGGCGATTCCGCGAGGCAGTCATGCACCACCATCATCACGTCCACCGGCGTAACTTTCTCAGTAGTCTTGGTCTCTTGTTCGCGTCTCCGCGGTTGCGAGCGGACCGCACGCTTCCCAGCGAGCCGCAGCCCGACGCGTTGATCGCCGAAGCCGCTCGCGGTTTTCTTGGAGCATTGCGTCCTGAACTGCGCCGGCTGGCCGATCTTGGTTTCGACGACCCCAAGCGCAAGGACTGGAGCAACCTGCCGCACTTCATCCACCCTCGCAAAGGCCTGCGCTTGGGCGATCTGATGCCGAGCGAGTTGGTCGCGGCGCACCGGCTGATGCAAGCGATCCTGTCGAGCGAAGGCTATTACAAGGCCATGGCCATCATGGGAGTCGACGACTTCCTCGGGTCGGGCTCAGAAAAATTGCGTTCGGAATACGGCACTGAATATTATTTCCTCGATGTCTTCGGAGATCCCGACGGTTCCGCGCCGTGGGGCGTGCAGATCGATGGCCACCACTTGGCCGTGAACGTCACGGTTGTCGACCACAAGGTGACCATGACGCCGGCGTTTTTGGGCGTCGATCCCGCCGTGCAGCCTTCGGGCCGTCATGCCGGCTGGCAGGTTCTCGCC
Source organism: Bryobacterales bacterium (assembly GCA_963731375.1). Lineage (GTDB taxonomy): Bacteria > Acidobacteriota > Terriglobia > Bryobacterales > Bryobacteraceae > Palsa-187. Next base: position 1,633,813 of record CAVSUW010000005.1, on the reverse strand, counting down.
GGTGAAACCGCCAAGGGTTTCGCGCTGCGCAACGCGCTGACGCCGGAGCAGGTGAAGCGCGCGGTGCTCTCCGAGTCGCTGCCTCCGGACATTTTCACGCTGCCGGGCCGCGACGAAGAGCTGAAGACGCCCGCCGGAGTGGCCGGCTTGCAGGGCCGCCAGCGCGATCTGCTGCAGTCCTTGGTGGATGAGTACCTAGGCAATCTCCAGCTCGATGTTGCGCGCTCGTACCGCGCCGGGATTCAGAGCTCCGGATTCGACAAGCTTCATTTTGCGTGGATGGGCCCGGCCGAGACAGGCAAGGCGGTGTACTATCGCATTCACGGTCCGACGCTGCTGATCGAGTACGATGCCATCGTCCCGCCGAACACGAAACTCCCGAACGATCCCAACCACATTCACAGCGTTCTGCGTATTCCGGGCAATGATTTCGGTGAGGATTGGCTGCGTCGCCACCATCAGGAACATCATTAAACGAGACTCATGCCAACTCGCTAACATCTGGATCGTCATTACGGTGGTGGTGAGCGCAATGTGCGCGCCAGCCCAGTGGCTGAATTATCCCGCCCGCGGCACGCCCCGAACCAAGGACGGCAAACCGATTTTATCCGCTCCCGCGCCGCGCCGCGACGGCAAGCCCGATCTCTCTGGAGTCTGGGAAGCCGACAGGTCGCCGCAAAATGAAATTGAGCACCTGCTCCCGGAAAAGCAGAATGGACTGGGTGAAGATTTTCCCACCAAATATTTTCTCGATATCCTTTCCGATTTCAAGCCGCAAGACACGCCTCTGCAACCCTCCGTGGCGGCGGCGTTGATGTTGTCTCGCACCACCGTCAGGAAGGACAATCCAGGAGTTCATTGCCTGCCTAGAGGAAGTCCGCCCATGGGGGACACCATCCCGGAGCCGTTCAAGCTTGTCCAAACGCCGGACCTGATCGTCATGCTGATCGAGGACGGCACGAACTTCCGTCAGATCTACACGGACGGGCGCAAACTTCCCGACGATCCGACACCTTCGTGGTTCGGATATTCGGTGGGCAAGTGGGAAGGCGACACGCTAGTGGTGGACACAATCGGGTTCAACGACCGCGGTTGGCTGGACGCCGTGGGGCATACCCGCAGTGAGTCGATGCACGTCACCGAACGCTTCCACCGCCGCGACTTTGGGCACATGGACCTGCAGATCACTCTCGACGATCCCAAGACGTTCACCAAGCCGGTCACCGTCAAGTTCAGTCTGAGTCTGCAACCCGACGGCGACGTGCTGGAACTTTTCTGTTCGGAAGACGAAAAAGACTTGGCTCACAGCGTCAACAAGTAGACGGCATCAGGCCGCTAGCCCACCGCGATATCTGTTGCTGTGTCCTGGAGCTGGACCACGAATCCAGAGTGCTGCAAGACAGCCGGGCAGGATCGCTGACGTGTTTCGCTTAGGTACCTACTGCCACCGGTGCTTGCAGGGCGAAGGTGACCGGCGATTCCACCGGCAACACCACGTGCCGTTTTCCAGTGAACGCAGCGCCGACCGTGCCCGCCGCGGCTCCTGCGCCCGCGCCAATCAAAGCTCCGGTTCCGCCGCCGGCGATCGCACCGATTGCCGCGCCTCCACCGGAGCCGCCGCCGATCCACAGCCAGTTGCGCTTCTTGTGGCCCCGGCTTACGCGAGTGGGCCGGTTGGTGTTCACGTCGTACTGAACGCCCTTCAAGGAGAATGAATCCAAACGCAGCGCCAAAGCCGCGCGCCCCTTGAAGCGCCCCGACTCATTGGACGTCACTACGTGTCCTTCGAATGGCGTGCCTCGCGGAACGGCCACCCGGTCTCCCACCACCAGCGGTTCGTCTAACGTGGCGGAGAAACGGTCGCCCGCACGGTTCCGCTTGGTATCGATCGTCTGCGCCAGCCGGACTCGAACGCTAGTGCCCGGGGCCAATACTAGACCGCTTCGCCGGGAATAGGGCGCTGCCGCGGCAGGAGCCGACGATGTTGGCGCGGGCGAGGTGCCCACGCCTGCGGTTTTGACGCCTCCGTACACTTCCGTCGGAGCGGTTCCGTCCGCGGCCACCGGGGTCACCTGTCCCCGGTTGCATCCTGCCGCGGCCAGCACCAAAACGCTCAGTGCACTACCAAGAATCTTGTTCATGATGAATGCCTCGCTTTCTCGACTTTGGTCGCCCGGACGATAAATCGTTCCGGAGCGTTTCCGATGTAGCGAAATGGATAGCACGTGATCAGAGTCAACGTGGAGCCGTCGCCGGGCTTCAAGACCTCGGTTTGATCCGGCTCGACGACGGCAATCGATTCCACCTGATATTCGAATTCACCCTGCGGGCCCATAATATTCACTTCATCGCCCTGCCGTATATCTCGCAGGTCGCGAAAGAACGTATCGCGATGACCTGCCAGCACCAGGTTGCCGCGCTCACCCGGACCCGCCGAGCCACTCAGATGTCCCACGCCGCGCGCCAGCGTGTCATCGCTGGTTCCCTCGAATACCACGGCGGAGAGATCCAAACGCGGGATATCGATGCGGCCCACCAGGCTACCCTCCGCGCTATCCGGAGGACGCCTGGATGGTCCCGCTACGGTCATGGGATCGCCCGGCAGAGTGTGCTCCAGCGCCCATTTGCCTTCAGCCTGGTCATACTCAGCGCGCCCCCACAGGAACGCGCAGTAGCCCAATGTCAGACAACCCATCGCCCAGAGACAGATCTCGAGCCACCGGGCAACGCGACTCGTGCTTTGACTCCCGCATCATCCGTCTTTAGAAGCGGCGGAGTTTGCGCGCCGTGACCGCACCGCCGATTGACGCCAGACCCATCAGAGCGATGCCGGCGAAATTACCGTTCGTCTTCGGCAGCTCCGTGGGCTCCGGGGCCGGTTGTGCGCGGAGCGGCGGCGGGCTCTTCTGGCTTCGGCGGAGTGGCCTGCGCAATCTCTACCGGAGCATTAGATTCGTCATTCGTCAGCAGCGTTGGCCTGCGCTTGTGTTTCGATGGGACGCTACTGGAGCCGCCTCGCCTTCCTGAACGGGCTCGGCAGCCGCTACAGGACTCTGGACCTCGCTTCTCGTGTCAAGGGCCGGCGGTGCGGTACGAACGGCCGCGATATCGCGGAGATGGTCCTTCGAATAAACAAATTCCTGTCCGAAGTTGTCTCCCGGGTAATACCAATTTCGGATTGGCTCCGGCCTGCCCTGCGGCGGCTTCATAGAAAGTGATGACGGTGCGGCCGGTAACCTGCGTCCGGTATGCCGGAACCGCGATGGTGGTTGCGTAGACGTGATTCTGCCGTTCATTCGTGAACTGCACGACGTGACGGTCGGACTGGGAATCCACCAGCTTCATCACGTATTTTCCGGGCTGCAGGATAGCGCCGGGGACCTCAACGGGCTGGGAAAAACTCACCGTGGTCTTCTTATCCCAGGTATCGGCGCGAACCACCGATAGCGAAGCGGCCAGCGCAACGGCTGCAAGCGGAATCGAATAAATATGTCTGCGTTTCATGAAATCGGGTCTCCTTACCGTGAGACGAGGTGCACCCGGCGTGCCAAAATCCGCGGTCCCCTTAAAAATCAAGCGTTTGCGGCCGGAGCGTCTCGGCGGCGGGATGCTTTTGGAGGAGAACTATCTTCCGGCGCCGGTAAAAACGTCGCGCAGGCTAGGACGGTGTTTGGCGCGTTCGCAACAAATCGATGCACTAGCAGCGCGGCGCCGATGGTGATCGCGCTGTCGGCCACGTTGAACGACGGGAATTCGTAGGAGCCGATGAAGACCTGCAGGAAATCCGTGACCGATCCGCGCAGCACGCGGTCCCACAGATTGCCGAATGCGCCGCCGAAGACCAGCGCCAGCGAGGTTGGCATCAGCCAGTGCGCGTTCTTGGGCAGCCGCCACAGCATCACGCCGACGACCGTCATCACCACTGCGGAAACGCCCACCAGCAGCACGGCGCGCACCAGCGGCGGCGCACCGGCGAGCATGCTGAACGCCGCGCCGGGATTCTCCGCGTGCACGATGTTGAAGATCTGCGGGATCACCACCGTCACGTCCCACGGCGCGTAGGCTCGGTGGATGTAGAGCTTGCTCAACCGGTCCAGGATCACCACCGCGAAGGCGATGATCGCGGACCGCAGGCGCAGGTTCATCCCAGCATTTCCTTCAACGCGTCGGCGCACGAATCGCACACCGGGCCGGGGAACACGGAATACTTCCAGCAGCGCTCGCACTTGGCGCCTTCGGCGCGCTCGACGGTGACTTTCAATTCGTTGCCGGGTTCCAGGACCACTTGCGAAACGATGAAGAGCGCGGGCAAGTCAGCCGCGTAGTCGTCCAGCTGCGCTCCGGCCAGCCGGACCCGCGCTTCGAGCGACGTGCCGATGAACTTCGCCTGCCGCGCTTCTTCCAGCGCTTTCAGCACCACGTCGCGGACTTCGAGCAGCCGCTCCCACCGGGCGAGTTTCGCGGCGTCGAGACCCGACGCCACTTCTTCCGGCTCCGGCAGCAGCGCCAGGTGAACGCTATCCGGCGCGCCCGCCGGCTTGCGGGTGTAACTCCAGACTTCTTCGGTGGTGAACGCCAGCAGCGGAGCCGCCAGCCGCGTCAGCGCGTAGTGGACTTTGTACAGCGCCGTCTGCCCGCTGCGCCGCGCGTGGCTCTTGGTGGCTGCGGTATAGAGCCGGTCTTTCAGAACATCGAAATACACCGCGCTCAAATCCGTGGTCGCGAAATCGTAGATCGCGCGATACACCTTGTGGAACGCGTTCTCGTCGTAGAAGACGCGCGTGCGCCGCGACCAGATCCTCGGCGCGCGACAGAATCCAGCGGTCGATTTCCAGCAGCTCGTTCACCGGCACCGCGTCCGTCTCCGGATCGAAATCGTGCAGGTTGCCCAGCGTGTAGCGGAACGTATTGCGCAGCTTGCGGTAGGCCTCGATCAGGCGGCTGACGATGGTGTCGGAGAAGCGCACGTCCTCGGTGAAATCCACCGATGCGGTCCACAGGCGCAGCAGCTCCGCGCCATATTTGTTGATGACTTTCTCGACTTCCTCCGCGCCCTTCGATTTCGAGAGCGCGTGGCCTTCGCCATCGAGCGTCCAGCCGTTGGTGGCCGACGCGCGATAGGGCGCTTCGCCGCGCAGGCCGACGGCGATCAAGCAGCGAACTGTGGAACCAGCCGCGATATTGATCGCCGCCTTCCAGATACATGTCGGAGGGCCAGGGCAGATGATTCTCCGGCGTCAGCACCGCCAGATGGCTCGCGCCGGAATCGAACCAGACGTCCAAGATGTCGCTTTCCTTGCGGAAGGTGCCGCCGCCGCAGCGCGAGCACTTCGCGTCCGGGTCCGACCAGCTCAGCGGCGTCGGTCGAATACCAGACGTCGGCGGTGTGGACGCGGATCAGATCCACCACGCGATCCAGAATCTTGCGATCGGTCAGCGGTTCCTGGCACGCATCGCAATAGAACACGATGATCGGCACGCCCCACGCGCGCTGGCGCGAGATGCACCAATCCGGCCGCGTCGCGATCATGTTGCCGATGCGCTCCTCGCCCCACGCCGGATTCCACTTCACCTTCTTGATCGCTTCGAGCGCGTTCTGCCGCAGGTTCCGCCGTTGCGACGCGATCCATGCCGATGAACCACTGCTCGGTGGCGCGGAAGATGGTGGGGTGATGGCAGCGCCAGCAATGCGGATAGCTGTGCTCGATCTTGCGCGTCGCCGCTAGCGCGCCCGTGCTCTTCAGAATGTCGATGACGATCGGGTTGCCTTCCCACACAGTCTTGCCCAGCAATTCTTCGGGCAACTTGCCCGGCGCGCCCTCGGCCTGAAAGAAACGGCCCGCGCCATCCACCGGACAATACACCGGGAGACCGTTCTCGACGCCGATCACGTAGTCTTCCTGGCCGTGTCCCGGGAGCCGTATGCACCGCGCCGGTGCCTTGCTCGAGCGTCACGTGATCGCCCAGCAAGCCCACCGAATCGCGCTCCAGGAACGGATGCCGGAACACGGTCCCCGCCAGCTTCGCGCCCTCGAACGTCGCCAGCACTTGCGGCGACTCCCATCCGCACGCCTCCGCCGTCGCGTTCAGCAAATCCTGCGCAACGATGTAGACTTCGCCCGCCGACTTCGACCGCGGCGTACGTGAATCGCGGGTGAAACGCGATCCCCAGGTTCGCCGGGATGGTCCACGGCGTCGTGGTCCAGATCAGCCCCCACACTTTCTTGCCGGCCAGCGCGGGATCGATCGCCGCCGGGTCGGTCGTCAGTGCGAAACGAACCCAGATCGACGGGCTCGAATGGTTCTCGTACTCGACCTCGGCCTCGGCCAGCGCGGTGCGGTCATGGATGCACCAGTTGACCGGCTTCAGCCCTTTATAGACGTAGCCCTGGTCCAGAAAATCGACGAATGCCCCGGCGATCACCGCCTCGTATTGCGCCGACATGGTCAGATACGGGTCCTGCCAGCGCCCGAAAACGCCCAGCCGGATGAAATCTTTGCGCTGCAGGTCGACGTACTTTTCGGCGTACTTCCGGCACGCCGCGCGGATCTGCGCCGCCGACATCCCGGCCTTTTTCGAACCCAGCTGGCCGTCGACCTTGATTTCGATGGGCAACCCGTGGCAATCCCAGCCGGGGACGTAGGGAGAGTCGTAACCCTCCATAGTCTTCAGCTTTACGATGAAATCCTTCAACAATTTGTTGAAGGCATGTCCCAGGTGAATGTTGCCGTTCGCGTAGGGAGGCCCATCGTGCAAAATATACGTCGGCCGCCCCTCGCGAGCCTGGCGAATCCGCTCGTAAATTCCGGACTTCTCCCATTGTTCCAACAGCTTAGGCTCAAGCTGCGCCAGGTTGGCCTTCATCGGGAAGCTGGTCTGCGGAAGATTGACGGTCTTCTTAAGGTCGACGCCCGTCAAGTCCAAAACTTTCTGATCGGTGTTCGCGGATTCCATCGGATGTCTACTCATGGTACAACGTCACGCCGCAAAGACAGACGCCGAAGACGGCAACTATTATTGACAGCATATTGACAGGACTGGCAGTTCGGTTTAAGATGCTGTTCACTACATTGGCCTGCGTTAGGTAAGGTCCACGAATGACTTTCCAAGTCGGTGAGAAGGTAGTTTACCCCAACCACGGGGTCGCGACGATCGAGAATATCAGCAGCCGTGCCTTCGCCGGCCAGCAAGAGCGTTTCTATTTGCTCCGCCTTTCCGCCGGCAGCCTCACCGTGATGGTTCCCTTTTCGCACGCCGACCATGTGGGCTTGCGCAAAGTGACGCGCAACGGCCAGTTGGCCCGCGTGATCGAGTACCTGGGCGAGGGCCGCCGCAAGCGCCAGCAGGATTGGAAAGACCGCTTCAAAGAAAACACCGAGAAGATGCAGAAGGGCAACCTTCTGGAGATCGCGGAAGTGCTGAAGAGCCTGCTGGTTCTGCAAGCCGAAAAGCCGCTGTCGTTCCGCGAGAAGAAGATGCTGGACCGCGCCCGCCACATGCTGATCACGGAGCTTTCGACGTCGCGCGGCTGGAGCGAGGCCGACGCGGCGAAGACGCTCGACCAGGCGCTCTGCAAAGCGCAATTGCACCTGCCTGAAAAGATCTAGCACCGCCTCATCTACCCCGCCGTATAATAAAGCCAGCAAGCGTATGCCGCAAACTCTGCGTTTTCGCATGGAATATTGGAAGGATGGCGAGTGGTATGTCGGCCGTCTGCCTCAAGTGCCGGGAGTGTTTAGCCAAGGTGCCACGCTGGACGAATTGGAACAGAACATTCGGGACGCCTATCGTCTGATGCTCGAAGAGCAATCGTCTCCTGACGCCGCCAAGGTCGAGACACGGGAGATCGAAGTTCTTACCTGAAGCGCAGCGAGCTCATTCGCGAGTTAGAGCGTCATGGTTGCGACTGAAGAGAACCAGCGGCGGACATGACATTTATTCAACCCGGAACGAATCGCTCAGCACCCGTACCGCGACATACCGAAGTACCTGACTCTCTCGCGAAGTTGATTCGGAAACAGCTAGGGTTGCAGGAAGACTGCTAGTGCACGCGCTCTTTGATGCGCTCGCGGATCACTAGCTCGTCGAAAATCGCCAGCACCTGCTTGCGATATTGGTACGCCCGCTGCAGCCTGGCCTGCACGGCCAGTTCATTGCGATGGCGCTTCAGGAGTTTATCGAGCAGCTTGCGCGGCACATCGATATCGCGGCGCAGGGAGTCGGCGGAGTGGCCGCGCAGAAACAGTCCGTAGAACAGGGCAGCTTCGCGCTGCGGCGCCATCGGATCGATTTCGTCCAGCAGCAGGCTGCTGGGCGACGGACTACGATCGGTCTGGCCGCGGGCAATCATGATTCCTGCCACCAAAATCGAAGTATAAACGGGCGGCGCTGGCGAAGGCAATAGGCAAACGCGAAATTAATGACCGCTGCCCGAGCCTTTTTCACGCGATATCCGGCAGGATGAATACCTTAGGTGCGCCCGCCGCCGCCGTCACCGCTTCGGCCGCGAGGTATCCGCTGCGGACCGCGCCTTCCATGGTGGCGGGCCAGCCGGATTTGGTCCAGTCGCCCGCCAGAAACAGATTGGGCACTGTGCGTCCGGTTCCCGGGACGGTGCGCTTCGAGTCCGGGCCGGGCTGAAAACGTCGCGCGAATTTCCTTCACCACATGCGCCTTTTCGAGCTTGGCCTCGCGCGCCGCGGGAAAGAACTCGGCGAGTTCGCGCAGCGCCAGCGCGATCACATCGGCGCGCGGCATCTCCGTCAAGCTGCGCGACGCGCTCACCACCAACTGCACGTAGCGGCCCTCGTGCTTGTTGAACATCCACTGCATGGTGCGATCGAGCAGCGTCGCGTGCGGCAGATCGGTCACCGGACGATCGAACCACAAATGGATTCCGGTGATGGGCGAGTGCTCGAACGCGCTGACATCGACACCCAACTCCGGCGCGACCGCGCTGACGCGTTCGAAGGGCAGCGCGCACACGTAGAAATCGCCGCGCACTTCCTGTTCGCCGGCGATGACGCCGCGCACCGCTCCGTCCTCGATCACGATGCGCGACACCGGCGCGCGCAGCCGCAGTTCGACATTGCCGATGCGCTTCCATGCGTCGCTGCCGTAGAGGCGGCCGAGCGGCACGGCGGGCACGCCCATTTCGTAGGCGTCTTTGCGCGCGAGAAATCCCAGCCGGAACACCTGCAAACCGTGCGCCGCAGCCATGCGATCCAGCTCTTCGTTGATCGCGCTGACCAGCACCTGCCGCCAGAAGCGCTCGATGGCGCGCGCCGGCTGGCGCTTTTCTTTGAGCCAGTCGAGCATGCTGATGTGGTCCAGATCGCGCGCGCTTGGATTCCCGCGGGATCGCCTGCATCGCGCGCGCCACCGCCAGCTTCTCGCTGAAATTCAGAAAGCTCAGCTTCAGAAACGATTCCGCGAAATGCGCCGGCGGCGGCAGCATGCCGGAGCGCAGCACGCTGCGCCGCCCTCCCGGCTCGATGAAAGTGAACTCGCGCGAAAAGGCGATGTCCTGCTCCACTCCCAGGCGTCGGTAAAAATCCAGCAGGTTGACGCAGCAGCGCAGCAGGATGTGCTGGCAGTTGTCGATGAACTCGGCTTCCTCGCCGTTGCCCACTTCGTAAGACGTGGCGCGGCCGCCCAGAAACGGGCGCGACTCCAGCACCTTGACCGAGTGCCCGGCGCCGCCCAGTGCGGCAGCGGCGGCGAGTCCGGCCAAGCCTCCGCCAATGACGATGACCTCAGCCATCGGAATGCCTGTGTTTGAAGGGGGAAAACTAGGACGCGACGGGAACCCGCTTGCGCCGGCCGCCGCCACCGCCGCTGGTTAGCTCGATGGCCAGCCAGAGGACCATGGCCAGGAAGACGAAGTCGGACGGTTGGAAGTCCATGCGTGGTTCCATTATGGCGGACCGTACTCAAATAGGGCAAGTGCCGTATGCTCCAGTACGCCTAGCGAGCGCCGGCGCGAGCCCGCGCGCGACCCAACACGCGCACCACGTTTTCCATCAGCTTCAGACCGCAGTTTCCGTCCAGCGTCAGGATCGATTCGGGATGGAACTGCACTGCTTCCATGGGCAACTCGCGATGGCGCACGCCCATGATGACGCCGTCTTCGGTCTCCGCGGTGACTTCGAGCACGGCGGGAAGCTTCTCCCGGATAGCGTACAGCGAATGATAGCGGCCTACGCGGAATTCCTCAGGCAGACCTTCGAACACGCCCACGCCGCGATTGCTTCACCAGCGACGGCTTGCCGTGCATCGGATATCCCAGCACGCCCAACTCGCCGCCGAACGCTTCCACCATGCCCTGCAATCCCAGGCACACGCCGAACACCGGAATTTCCAGCTTGGCGGCGTAGCGCACCAGCTCCGGCACTCCGAAATCCGCGGGACGGCCCGGGCCCGGCGACACCAGAATCAGCGACGGCTGCAGTTTGTCGATCAACTCCAGCGGGAAGCCCGAGCGATACGTGATCACTTCGGCGCCGGTCTGGCGCGCGTAATTCGAGAGCGTGTGGATGAAGCAGTCTTCGTTATCCACCAGCAGCAGGCGCACGCCCGAGCCTTCTTCGGCGCGCGGCGCATAGGCCGGTTCGCCGCTTTCTTCTCGGCATTCAAGGCGCGGAAGAAGCCGGTGGCTTTCATGGCGCATTCGCGATCTTCGCTGGCGGGGTCGGAATCGTAGAGCAGCGTGGCGCCGGCGCTATAAGCGGCCACGCCATCGCGCAGATGAACCGTGCGGATGGTGATGCCGGTGTTGATATCGCCATCCATCGAGATCATGCCCACCGCGCCGCCGTACCAGCCGCGCGGCTCTTTCTCCAGATTCTCGATGGCCTGCGCGGCCCATTTCTTGGGCGCGCCGATGATGGTCACCGCCCACATGTGCGACAGAAATGCATCCAGCGAATCGAAGCCTTCGGCGAGCGTGGCTTCGACGTGATCGACGGTGTGGAAGATGCCGGCGTAGGATTCGATCAGCTTGCGTCCGATCACCTTCACCGAACCCGGCACCGCGATGCGCGACTTGTCGTTGCGGTCGACGTCGGTGCACATGGTCAGCTCGGACTCTTCCTTGGGCGAATTCAGCAGCTCGCGGATGTTGTCGGCATCGCGCAGCGGATCGCCGGTGCGCCGCGCGGTTCCGGCGATGGGGCAGGTCTCGATGCGGCGGCCTTCGATGCGCACGAACATCTCGGGCGATGCGCCGATCAATTGTTCCTCGCCCAACTGCAGGAAAAATTCGTAGGGGCTGGGGCTCGCGTGCTGAATCTTCTCGAACAGCTCCGAAGGGCTGCCGGAGTAAGGCGCGCGAAACGTCTGGCGCAGCACCACTTCGTAGTAGTCGCCCTGGCGCATGCCTTCGCGCACGGTCTCGACCTTGGCCATGTACTCTTCGGGCGTGTGATCGCTGACGATCGGGCCGGGCTTGACCTTCTTTGCGCGCTTCAGTTTTTCAGCGGTGCGCGGCAGGCCGCGGGTGGTGGCTTCGCCGCGCGCGAAATCGTACTGGTAACGCTCGATGCGCTCCTTCTTGCGATCCATGAAATAGATGTCGTCGCAGAGGAACAGGTGCAGGTCCTTGACGTCGTGGCGCGGCAGTTTGCGCTCGATGGGATCGAACTGCAGCAGCAGATCGTAGCCGAACGCGCCCACCAGCGCGAGTCGCGCCGACAGCGGATGATGGAATTCCTGGAGCAGCGCGCGCACCACCGAAAACGCCGACGGCTGCTTGCTGCGCTCCTCTTCGGAGAACAAAGCCGGCAGCGGTTTCAGATGTCCGCGCAGCGCGCCGTCTTCGTTCGCGAAACGCTCCCAATGCGGATGCGGCGCGAGCACCGGTTCCAGAATCTGCGTGAGCACCTGGCCGCGCGGGCTCAGCGGCCGGATGTCGATGTCGCGGCCGCGCGCGATGATCTCGATGGGCGGAGCCACCGCGCCCACATCCCAGCGCGAATAGCGGCCCGGGAACTCGTAGCCCGAGGACAGATAGATCCCGCGCTGCGTGTCCATCTTCTTGAGCAGCCCCTTCAAGCCACGACTGTACGACACGTTGGAAATGGTGCGCGTAACGGCGATGCCGCTCGGCGTGGAGTAAGTTTCGGGGCGCATAAGAACCGCGGGGATTAATTCGAGGATATCACTACGGAATAAACTCGGCGAAAACTTCGTTCGAAAGCAGCACGCCGCGCGGCGTCAGCCGCACTCGCGTCGCCGGCACGCTCCAGCAGCCCATCATGCACGAATTTCTCGATCACATCCGGGAAGGCGTTGCCTTCCACTCCTTCGCGCAAACGCAGTCCCAGAAAAAATGATTCCGAAAGCGGCTCGGCGGCGACCCGATCGAGAGCCGCGGGCGCAGCGACGTAATCGGCGGCAGTCTCCGGATTCTGCCAGCGCAGAGCGCCGTCAAAGGAATGGGCATCCGCGCCGAATCCCAGGTACGGCTCGCGCTTCCAGTACTTCAAATTGTGACGCGATTCGAAACCCGGCCGCGCGAAATTGGAAATCTCATAGCGCTCCAGGCCCAGGCCGGCGAGGCGTTCGACCGCAGTCTCATAGAAATCGGCGATAGCGTCTTCGCCCGGAACATCACCCGCGCCATAGCGCGACCCCAACACCAGAAGCTCGCGCCCCAGGCGGCTGTCCTCGTCCACTTCCAGCATGTAGACCGAAACGTGCGGCACGCCGAGCCGCTCGATCCAGTCGAGCGACTCGCTCCAACTCGCCGCCGTCTGTCCCGGCAGTCCGGCGATCAGGTCGACGCTGATCGACTCGATCCCCGCCGCGCGCAGCAGCGCGATTTCCTGTTCGACGATCTCCGCCGTGTGACGCCTCCCGGTGCGCGCCAGCTCCTTCTGGACGAACGACTGGACGCCCAGACTCACGCGATTGATGCCCGCATCGCGCCAGGCTGCGATCTTTTCAGGGTTGAGGCCGCCGGGCGCGGCTTCCATCGTTGCTTCCGCGCCACGGCCTGCCCGGGAATCGCCGCGAGAATCGAGGCCAGCGCCTCGGGTGCCATCTGGCTGGGCGTGCCTCCGCCGAGATACACGGTTTCGGGCGCCCAGGGCCATTCCGTCGAACGCAATTCGGAGAGCAGCACGTCGAGATAGCGGTCTTCCAATTCGCGCGGAAACACGCCCGACGCGAAGTTGCAGTAGGTGCACTTCTGCGCGCAGAAGGGATACGAAATGTAGACGCCAGCCACCTTAAAGGCTCACATCTTCTCCGAGTTGCTGGCCGATCGCGCCTGCCACCAGCGCCACCAAAGTCTGCCCGAATCCGGCAACGACGAAGGCGCTCCGCGCGGGATCCCAATCCAGTTTGAAGCTCTTCATCTGGGCGGAAACCCACACCTGGCTCACCGGCGCATTGGGGCTCACCACGAACTTCGCGGGAGGCGCTTCGAACTCGATCACCAGCGCTCCGCCGCTGAAGTCGGCCTCGAAATCGTGGCGCTCGCTGGCGGCCGAAAGCCGCTTGTAGAGGTCATCCAGGGCCTGGTCGGCGCGGTTCTTAAACTCTTGTTCGTCCATGGGTTTTGAGGGGTCCTGTACCAGCATAGCGCGCAATAAATCTGCTACCCTTGGGCGTGCGAAGCATCTAACAGTTTCATGCAGCCCGCCTGTATCCGCCACACTGACCTGCCTGGGACCTCCCGCCTTTTCGCCGATTTCGCATACCATTTTGACCGCGTTGCGCGGTTCTATCAGCACGATCCCCACGATCCGGAATCTTTCGCGCGGGCGGCGGCGGAGATCCAATACCCGGACGACCGGCGCGCGGCGATGGTTGCGGCGCTGCGGGCCCAGAATGGCGACAGCGAATCGCTAAAACGTCTGGCCCAGCCGGGAACCGTGGCGGTAGTGACCGGGCAGCAGGTGGGATTGTTTTCGGGTCCCGCGTACACCATCTACAAAGCCATCGCCGCGGCGCACGTGGCGCGGCAACTTACGGCGCGCGGCATCCCGGCGGTGCCGGTATTCTGGCTCGCGACCGAAGATCACGATTTCGCGGAAGTGAATCACGCCTGGGTGTTCGGCGCGTCGGACGAACCCACAGCCGTTCGCGTCGAAGCGCCCGCGGAATTCGCCGGCAAGCCGAGACCGGTCGGCGGCATCCCCATCGCGCAGCCTCCCTTGAACGAATTGCGCGCGGCGTTGGCGGGGCTGCCGTTCACTCGACGAAGTGATGGGGCTGGTCGATCAAGCCTACCGCCCCGGAGCCACCATGGGCGCGGGATTCCGCGCGCTGCTCAAAGCGCTGCTCGCCAAACTGGACCTGTTGTATCTCGATCCGCTGGACCCGGCGGTGCGCAAAATCGGCGCGCCGTTTCTGGCGCAGGCGCTGCGCGCGGTGCCGGAATTGAAAGCCGGATTCCTGGCGCGCAACAAAGAATTGACCGACGCCGGCTATCACGCGCAAGTCCACGTGGACGCGAAGACGTCGCTCTTCTTCCTGCTCGACAAAGGCGAGCGCGCCACCCTGCGCCGCAAGGATTCCGACTACGCGGAACTGGCCGCGCGCGCCGAACAAGTCTCGCCGAACGCGCTGCTGCGGCCCGTGTGGCAGGATTATCTGCTGCCGACCGTCGCCTACGTCGGCGGCCCGGGCGAGTTGGCGTATCTGGCGCAATCGCAGGTCGCGTATCAATTATTGTTGGGACGCATGCCGGTGGCGATGGCGCGCAGCGGCTTCACGATCCTGGACGCGCGCTCGCGGAAATTGCTGGAGCGCTATCACATGACCGTCGCGCAGGTGATGACGCACGAAGGCGGCCTGCAAGAGCGGATCGCAGCGGCGCTGGTGCCCGCAGTCCGTGGGCCGGTCGATTGAAGCGGCGACGGCGGAGGTCGCGCGGCAAGTCGACCGGCTGCAAGCCGAGCTGGCAGCGTTCGATCCTACCTTGGCCGCGGCGGCGGGCAAGAGCCGGGCGAAGATTCTGTATCAGACTGGAAAAGCTGGGGAAGAAGACCGCGCGCGAAACCTTGCGCCGCGACGAGCGCGCGCTGGCCGACGCGCGCCACCTGGCCGCGATGCTCTATCCGCACCGCCATCCGCAGGAACGCTTCTATTCGATCCTGCCCTTCCTGGCGCAGCATGGCCTGGATTTGATCGACCGGCTGTACGGACGCCGTCGAGCCCATGTGTCCCGACCATCGCGTTTACACGATCTAGTTCATGCGCATTAACACCGTAAAACAAGCCCTCAAGGAGGGCAAGACTCAATTCGGGTGCAACACTTCGATGCTGCGCTCGCCCGAAGTTCCGCGGATTCTGGCGGCGGCCGGTCTCCACTGGACCTACCTCGATTCCGAACACGGCGGCTTCGATCTCGAAACCCTGCAAGACCTGATCCGCGCGGCGAACGAAGCCGGCTTGTGCCCCATCGTGCGCGTGGCCGACTTGCAATATCCGCTGGTGGCGCGGGCGCTCGATTGCGGCGCGCAGGGCGTTCTGTTTCCGCGCGTGGAGTCGCCCGAGTTGCTGGAGAAAGCCATCAGTTGGACGCGTTTCCCGCCGGAAGGCGTGCGCGGATTCGGCTTGCAGCCGACCCACGTGGGCTACGAGGCCGTCGGCATGCCGGAGATCATCGCGCACTCGAACGCGAACACCATGGTGGTGCTGCAGATCGAAACCAAGACCGCGCTGGAGCGCATCGACGAACTGCTGTCGGTGCCCGAAAATCGACGCGGTGATGATCGGCCCGGCGGATCTTTCGATTTCGCTCGGCGTCGCCGGCCAGTTCGAGCATCCCAACGCTGGTCGCGGCCATCGAGAAAATTCGCGACGCCTGCAATCGGCACGGCATCGCGCCGGGAATACACATGCGCTCGCTCAAGCTGGTCCAATACTGGCGCGATCACGGCATGCGCTTCCTGAGCTGCAACAGCGAAATCGGCTTCATGCTGGAGAAGGCCACGGAGACGGTGGCCGCGCTGAAGGGGTAACGGTGGCGGGCGATTTGCCTGACTTCGTTTTTCTCGGTTACTGTGCGAAGCGCGCGTATACGATGCCGTTCGCGGGCCGCGATCGCGAGATCGCCAGCGTCAGCGAGTGCATCGCCAAGCGTCCCGACGACTGGGTGAAACGCTGGGATTTCAATCGCGCTACCTGCTGGAATACTGAGGCCGAGGCGTGGGCTTGCGTGCCCGACGAGTCGAAGTCGGAGTTCAAGGTCTTCGCATATCGAATTCTTCCGCTGCTTTTCGATACCTCCGGAATCGAAAAGCCGGTCACGATCGATCAGCTTTTCCCGGCGGATATGCCGGAGTTGCCATCCGCGACGCCTCCCTACCCGCGGCTTGGTTACGACGTCGTCGAGCGCGATGTCGCGACGGGGATGCTGGGCTTCGGCTGCTCGCCGCTCTCCTGCAACGGAATGGCGGAGAGCATCCCGGTGAACGAGTTTTGCCTGATCGACGATCTGGAAACAGCATTGGCCGCCGCGCGGCGTTTTGGAGTCGAGCAGCCGGAACCAGGACCCTACGTGATCGTTGAAGTGCTCGCGCCGCGCTAGCCGCGGCCGATGAACGGCATCGTGGTCGCCATCACGGTCATGAACTGCACGTTGGCGTCGAGCGGCAGGCGCGACATGTAGAGCACCGCATCCACCACGTGCCGCACGTCGAGACGCGGCTCGGGCACCACGGCTCCGTAGGGCTGAAGAATGCCGGTGGCCATGCGCTCGGTCATGGGAGTGGCGGCGTTGCCGATGTCGATCTGCCCGCAGGCGATATCGTAAGCGCGGCAGTCGAGCGAAATCGATTTCGTGAGCCCGGTGATCGCGTGCTTGGTGGCGGTGTAAGCCACGCTGTAAGGACGCGGCGCGTGCGCGGAGATGGAACCGTTGTTGACGATGCGTCCGCCGCGCGGCTGCTGCGACTTCATGATCTTGATCGCCTCCTGCGCGCACAGGAAACAGCCGGTGAGGTTGACGGCCACCACGTTGTTCCATTGCTCGATAGGTCAGGTCTTCCATCGGGATGGCGGGCGCGCCGGTGCCGGCGTTGTTGAACAGCAGGTCGAGGCGGCCGATACGTCGATTGGACGCGCGCGAACAAAGCGCGCACTGCATCCGGCTGGCTGACGTCGGTGGGGACCACCAGCATCTCCGGGCCTCCGCAGGCGATCGATGCGGTCTTGCGCAGTTCTTCGGCGCGGCGGCCGGCGATCGCGACCGACCAGCCTTCGCCTCTGAGGCCGAGCGCGACGGCGCGTCCGATGCCGCTGCCGGCTCCGGTAACCACTGCGACTTTATTTGGCTGAGATTCATTCATAGGGTCTTGGTAGCGCCTCCGTCCATGTCGATCATGGAGCCTTGCAGGAATCGTCCTTCGGGTCCGGCGATAAACGCGACCAGCGCGGCGATATCTTCCGGCTCGCCGATGCGCGTGGTCTTGGTGGCGGCGATCATCTGGCGTTCCGCAGTGGCGAGATCGGTGCCGCTTCTCCGCCGCGAGGGCTTCGAGGCGCTTCTGCAGGCGGCCGGTGCGGATCGATCCGGGATTGATGACGTTCACCTGCACGCCGTCGGCGATGCCCAGCTCCGCCATGGCTTTGGTGAAGGATTGCATGGCGGCATTGACCGAGCCGCCGATGGCGAACTCCGCGCCGGGAGTGCGTCCGCCCGCGCCCGAGATGTTGATCACCGATCCGCGCGAGGCCTTGAGATGCGGCCAGGCGGCGCGCGTCAGGCGCACCGCTCCGAAGAATTTGAGGGCGAAGCCGTCGAGCCAGTCGTCGTCCGTGAGTTCCAGAAACGCGTCGCGCTTGGTAGCGCCTGCGTTGTTGACCACGATGTCGATGCCGCCAAAGTGCTGCGCGGCGAAATCGGCAAGCTGGGCGGGGCTTTCGGGAAGGCGCAGATCGAGCGCCATCGAAGCGGCGGTTCCGCCGTCGCATTCGATTTCCTTGACGGCGGCTTCCAGAGCGCCGACGGTGCGGGCGCACAGGACGGTCTTCGCGCCCTCCTTCGCCAGACGCATCGCGATGGCGCGTCCGATGCCGCGGCTGGCGCCGGTGACGATCGCGACTTTGCCGGTGAGGCTCGCCACTACTGCTGCGCTCCTTGATCGGCGCGATTGATCATGAAGGTCGACATGCCTTCGAAGAAATGGCGCACGTGCTGTTCGGCGTCGGGCGGAAGGGCTGTCTGCTTGAGAGCGATGTCCATGAGGAGCATCCAGCGGTCGCGCGCGGCCTGCGTCACGGGGAAGGGAATATGGCGCATGCGCAAGCGGGGATGGCCGCGCTCCTCGATATACCTTGGCGGACCGCCGAAGCGATAGATCAAATAATCGCGCAGGCGCTGCTCGGCGCCGGGCAGGTCGTCTTTGGGATACATGGGGCCGAGGATATTGTCGCCGGGCACCTGTCTGTAAAACGCCGCGATCAAGCGGGCGAAGCCTTCTTCGCCCACCGCGGCAAACACTTCCGTTTCATCCATTCAAAACGATGCTAGCAGTCGTGTGGGGCTTTATGAAAGCCGTGCGCTCTGTTAAGCTTTCGATAGCGGTTCCAATGCATGCGTTTCCGGATGAGTTTCGCCGGTAGTGCAGTCTGCCTCATCGGGCTCGCGTTTCCTGCGAGCAGCCAAACACCTCCTGCCAGTAGCCCAACATCGCAGGTCAGTAAGACGTGGGAAATCGGCCGGAGCCTCGCCGATCAACTGGATCCATTCGTCCGGCACGTCGAACATAAAGATCCCCTTGTGGAATTCCTGGGTGATTATGTGCAGCGCGTCGAGGATCGGATTGCTGCGGCGAGCCGGCGTGAAGCCCGACGAGATTCGAATCACGTGAGGGCAAGGAAGTGGTATGCGTTTCTTCGTTCCTCAGACCGAAGTGTTGTATCTCAGCATAGGCCTGCTCGGACGCGTATCCAGCGAAGGCGAACTGGCGGGGCTGTTGGCCCACGAGCTTGCCCATGAGAACGCGAAGCTGCGGGGTAGAGTTTCAACAATGTGCGCTGGCAGCGGGGTATCTTCCGGTCCAGCGCAACCCGCGTGAATCGGAACGGCTCGCGACGCAGCGGGCGATCGGCTATATGAAGGCGTCCGGTTTTGATCCCTCCGCAATGCTGGATGTGTTTTCGAAGATCTCTTATGAGAATCAGCGGTGGTCGAAAGCGATCGTCGCGGAGGATTTGCTGAAACTGCGAGTGGCCTTGGAAGCGGAGCCCGAACCCGCCGGTGGGTATGCCATCGATGGCTCGGAATTCGCCAAGTTCCATGCGAAGCTGCCTGGGGTGCAGGAAGTCCGGCCCGCACGATCTTGAGACGGCGGCCGGATCAATGAAAGTCGTGCGAGACACCGGCTGCGGCGTCGACGCGCAGAGCTTCGACGCGCGAGGCTTTCACCGACACCGAGCCGCGCTGGTTTTGCAGGATGCCTTCGATCAGCAGGAACGGCTCTTCGACGATGGTCAGGCGCTGGGCGGCGAACAGATCCGGCAGGACGATGGCGTTGGCGATGCCGGTTTCGTCTTCCAGGCTCACGAACAGGAAGCCTTTGGCGGTGCCGGGGCGCTGGCGGCAGATCACGCTGCCCGCGATGCGGACCAGCACGCCATCGGGGATGCGTCCGAGCGCCGAGGCAGGGATCACGCCGAGGCCATCCATGTGTTCGCGATGCAGGCGCATGGGGTGCATGCCGATGGTGAGGCCGGTGGAAGTGTAGTCGGCGAACAGGCGCTCGTCGGGTTGCATGGGCGCGAGCGGAGACGAGTCCGGTTCGGCCGTTGTGACTTCGAGGAGTTCGCCCACGGGCCGCGCGGCGAGTTCGGAATCCCACAGAGCTTCGCGGCGGTGGCTGGGCTCGGCGCGGATGAAGTTCAGCGCTCCGGCCTGGGCCAGCGAGTTCAATTCTTCCTTGCGGATCGCGGGCACGCGCCGCACCAGATCGCGGATGCTGGCGAACGGCGTGCGGGTTCGCTCCTCGATAATGCTCGCGGCGATTTCGCGGCGCAGGCCTTTGAGATAGTTGAAGCCCAGGCGGACGAGCCAGGGGCCAGTCATCTTTCTCCAGCGTGCACTTCCATTCCGAACGCGTCACATCGATGGGCTTGAAGTGCAGGCCGTGGCGCTGGGCATCCTTCACCAGCGTCGCCGGATGATAAAAGCCCATCGGCTGATTGTTCAGCATGGCCGCTGTGAAGGCCGCCAGGTAGCGGCACTTCAAATAGGCGCTGGCGTAGGCCAGCAGCGCAAAGCTCGCGGCGTGCGATTCCGGGAAACCGTAAGCCGCGAACGATCCGATGGAGCGCACGATCAGATCCTGAACATCCACAGCAATGCCGTTGCGGGTCATGCCCTCGCGCAGCTTGCCTTCGATCTCCCGCATTCGTTTTTCCGAGCGCTTGAATCCCATCGCGCGGCGCAACTCTTCGGCTTGCCCTCCCGTGAATCCCGCGACGATCATGGCCATGCTCAAGAGCTGCTCTTGAAATAACGGCACTCCCAGCGTGCGTTCCAGCACCGGCTGCAAAGCCGGATGCGGATACGTGACCGCTTCCAGCCTCTGCCGCCGCCGCAGATACGGATGCAGCATCTTTCCGACAATAGGACCCGGCCGAATAATCGCCACCTGCACCACGATGTCGTAAAACTCTGCGGGGCGCAGGCTGGGCAGAAACGACATCTGCGCGCGGCTCTCCACCTGGAACATGCCGATGGTGTCGGCCTTCTGCAGCGCGGCGTAGACTTGCGGGTCGCCCGGCGGCAGATGCGCCAGGTCGACTTCTTCGCCGTAGTGATCGCGAATCAGCCCGATGGATTCCTTCATCACCGCCATCATGCCGAGTCCGAGCAGATCCACTTTGACGATGCCCATGTCGGCGCAATCTTCTTTATCCCACTGCACGACGAAGCGGCCCGGCATGGTGGCGGGCTGCAAGGGCACGATGGAATCGAGCTGGCCCTGGCAGATCACCATGCCGCCGGAGTGCTGTCCCAGGTGCCGCGGCAGATCCTGCACGCGCTCATAGAGCGAAAGAAATTTCTGCACCAGCGGTTGCTGGAGATCGACGCCGGCTTCGTTGAACTGGCGCTCGGAGGTATCCGCTGCATCATGAAATCCCCAGTGCGGGACCACTTTCGCGAGGCGTCCCAGCGTTTCCTCATCGAAGCCCAGCACCTTGCCGATGTCGCGCGCGGCGGAGCGGCCGCGGTAGGTGATGACGTTGGCGGTCATGGCGGCGCCGAGTTGCCCGTAGCGCTGGTAGACGTATTGAATGGCGCTCTCGCGTTCGTCGCCGCTGGCGAGATCGAGATCGATGTCGGGCCACTCGCCGCGTTCTTCGGAAAGAAAGCGCTCGAACAGCAGATCCATGCCGACCGGATCGACGGCAGTGATTTCGAGCGCATAACACACGGCGCTGTTGGCGGCCGAGCCGCGCCCTTGCACCAGCAGTCCCTGCTCTTTGCAGAAACGAACGATGTCCCAGACGATCAGGAAATAGCCCGCCAGATTGAGCTTTTCGATCATGGCGAGCTCGCGCTCGATCTGGCGCTGGGCTTTTTCGTAATACGGGCGGTAGCGCTTGCGCGCGCCTTCATCGGCGAGCTGGCGCAGATACGAATTCATGGTCTCGCCGGGCGGGACGGGGTACGCGGGAAACTTGTAGCCCAGATCGCCGAGCGTGAATTGCAGGCGCGCCGCCAGGTTCTGCGTGTTGGCGATGGCCTCGGGCAGATCGGCGAAGAGCTCGCACATCTGCGCGGCGCTCTTGAGATGGCGCTCGGCATTTTTGGCGAGCAGCTTGCCGGCTTCAAAAATAGTGGTCTTGTGGCGCACGCAGGTGAGGGCGTCGAGCAGGTCGCGCTCGTCTTCCATGGCGTGCGAGACGCCGTTGGTTGCGAGCAGCGGCAATTGCAGCTTGCGGGCGATGGCGATGGCGGCCTGGTTGCGATGCTCCTCATCGCGATCGTAATGGCGCTGGAGTTCGACGAAGACGTTGTGGCGGCCGAAGATGTCGACCATCTGCTCCACTCGTTCACTGCTGAGACAAACCAGACCCGCGGCATGTTCGGCGACGTCTTCAGCGGTGGCGGCGGCGCTTTCCTGATCGCCATGTCCGGTGCGCAATTTGATTTTGGTCAGCAGGCGGCACAAGTTCTGATAGCCCTGGCGCGACTCGGCCAGCAGCGCGTAGCGGAAGCCTTCGGCCGCCACCACTTCGGCGCCGATGATCGCGCGCACGCCGGATTTCTGCGCCTGCTTGTGGAAGCGCACGGCGCCCGAAAGACTGTTGCGGTCGAGCAGCGCCATGGCGGGCGAGCCGAGTTCGGCCGCGCGCGCGATCAAGGCTTCGGGCAGCGACGCGCCTTCGAGAAAACTGAAAGCGGAGCGGGCGTGCAGCTCGATGTAGGTGTTGCTAGTCATACATTCCTTCGAGAAACCAGCGCTGCGATGCCTGAGTACACGCGATACAGGCCGCCGTTGCTCAGCTCGACGTCCCACTCTTCGCGATCCCAGGGCGCGGTGGTCCACCAGTCGCCGGAAGCGCGCCAAGGCCCGGCGGCGGTGAGGATCGGCTGGGCGTTCACGGAAACCGGACGCTCGGCTTTCACGCGCACTTGCGCGGCGACAGGCGGCCGGTAGTAGCGAAAGGCGAAGCGGATGGCGGCAGGCTCGGTCGGGCCCGCGGGAGCTTCGGCAGAAAACGCGCGCATCACGAAAGCATCGGGGCGATGCGTGTCGAGCAACTCGGGCGAGCCGACGTTGTCCTTCGCCCAGCAGCGCCGTCAAGCGCGCCAGCGTCAATTGCAGTTTTTCGGGCGCGGGCGCTTGCGGGATAAACAAGCCATGCTGCAACACGCGCGCCTCAGTGGGATTCAACTGCACTTCAACGCTGACGATGGCCGACTGCGGCGGATGGGCTTCGAGATCGAACTGCAATTGCTTCAGGATCACTTTCGATTCGCGCACCGGAACGGGAAATTCGAGCGTGCGGGGAACGTCATTCAATTTGAGAGTCACGCGATTGAACGACAACCCCTGCATCAGCTCATTCAAGAGCGACGAAATCACGAACAGCAGCGGTTCGAGCAGGCGCTGCGGATGCTCCAGTTCAATGCGGCGCTGATAGTTTTCCGGAGCCGTCATCACACGCAGCGACCGATGCGTTTCGCCGCGCGCCAGGCGCAGGATGCGCTCGCCCTGATTCGCCAAAGCGCGCGATGAAACCCAACTCCGGCAGCGCGGCGAGCTCGGCCAGCGTGCGGATGCCCCAGCGGTCGAGTGTTTCGATCAGCTCGGCGCTCCGCCGGTAACACATGCACTGGGAGGGTGCCCAAGCGATCGGCTTCACGGCCCGGAGGAATCAGTGTGATGCCGCGGAAGTGGCGGGCCGCGAGCATGGCGGTGTCGGGATCGGCCGAGATCGCGAGGTTCGCCTGGATGCCCGCTTCAGCGCCGCGGCGCGCGACGGCGGCGGCGATTTCCTGCGGCGTGCCGATCAAGCGTCCCAGGCCCACGATGGAGAAGATCACCATGCCGGGCGCGGTGTCTTCGACCAGCGGCGAAAACGAAGAGGCCAGCGCGAGCAAAGTTGCCTGCTCACAAGATGGCGCAAACACACACGCGAACATGGCTCACCCCGCCATTGCCATTGCGATGCGCGCCTTACGCGGCACGATTTCGAAATCGATGCCTTCGAAGACCGGGCCGCGCCACAGCAGGCGCTCGCGCTTCACTTCGAGTTGCACGCGCGCGCAGGATTTCACCAGCGGCTGATCGCCGGTGACGATCAAACTGGTAGGCGTGTTTTCGACCGCGAGGCGGAAGCGATACCAATAAGACAGCGGGATGCTGTTGAGATCGCGCAGAGGGACGTCGCACAGATCCAGCACCACTACGCCGAAGCCGCCGGCGTGCAGAATCAGGTCGGCCGCTTTGAAGGCCGATCGATCCGATGTCGGCCGATGGCCGGCGCGAACCCACAATAAACGCCGCAGATCCACACCTGCGCGCGAGGCGGAAAGCGGATCGAAAGCGCCGCGTGAATCCACCACGGCGCAGAACTCGCCGCGAGCGCTGGCGGAAGCCAGTAACTCATGCAATACCAGTGTTTTGCCGGATGATACACAGCCAAATATTTCGCTGATCGCGCCTTTTGGGAGAGCTTCCATATTCGCTTTTTGTTCGCCTATTTATTGTGCGAGAGGCGGCTGCAAAAGTCAATGGAAAAAGGGCCGGGAAGGGATGAAAGCGGTGAGCCGCTTTCGACTTCATTATGTGATTGCTGTCTCCATTCCTTTCCGTTGTTCAATTCTTAATTTGGGCGCGCCCAAGACGGCTTTACGGTAGTCCGCTCCCGCCACACTGATTTGCAACCTGCGGAGGAGCTCGAGACTCCCGCATCTTGCGACCGGGATCCCAGTGGGACGACCCGATTCTTACGTGCTGAGTGTAAGCGGTGTTTAACGAAAGACGAGGCGAGGCAAAACGCGAAGTGGTTGGAGCGAGGAACGATAAAGCAGAGGAACTGAGAGGGATTGGCAGGGCAGCCGCCCGAGCGACTGCCCTGCCGGAGGAAAGTTACTGCGCGCCGCCAGTCGAGGCGACGGTCTTGCCCTGGCTCTCCGGAACCCACAGCCGGATTTCCACGCGACGGTTCATCTTGCGGCCTTCGCGCGTTTTGTCGTCGGCAACCGGCCGGGCATAACCCGCACCCAGCATCGAAATGTTGCGCACCGGGATCTGATGCTCATTGGCCAGATAGCGCGCCACGGCCTGCACGCGGGCTTCGCTCAAGGTCTCATTGAAGGTGGGCGAACCGCTCTTGTCCGTGAAGCCTTGCAGCTCGATCACGTAGCGCTCCATGCCCATGGCCTGCGTCGCGATTTCATCCAGCTTCGCTTTGGCGTCGGCGGTGAGCTTGTCCTGATTGAACTCGAACAGAACCGCGTCTTCCTTGGCGACCTGGAACTTGTTCATCGCCTGCATCGACAGATCCAGCTTATTCAGGCCCTGCTCGGCGAAAGTGCGCGCGCCATCGGCGGCCGTCTTCGCGCCGTCAGCGGACTGCTGGGCAGCGCCAGCCTTCTGATCCGCCACCTTGGCGGCTTCACCGGCCTGAGTGGCCTTGGTATCGGTGTCGCGCAAATGCTCCTTAGTCTGGGAAGCGTCCTTATCCAGGTCGGCAATCTCCGTGGTATGGGTCTGTGAGCTGCTTATCCTGATCCGTGTTCTTGGCTTCGGTTGCGCCTACGCGCGTTTCCACCGGAGCGATGGTCTTTGCGACATATTTGTGGGTTGCGACGCATCCCGTGCCTAGAAGGCTCAATCCGAGCGCGCCCACCGTTAGAAGTGTAGTTTTCATAGTGATCTCCTTTTTGTCCTATCAAGCGTCCTCTTCTTCCTAATGAAGGCGGCGTGACGGGCGCCCGCCCTTCCGCAAGGCCGCTTATGCCTTCCGGAAGCCGGTAAAACCTTCTTGGCAAAACGGGGAATTTTTTCGGATTTTCCCCGCAACTGATTGATTCCGTCAAGCCCACGGCTGTGTATAAGCACGTGGCATACCAAGGGAGTCGTACGGCGTTTACCTGACGGGCGCCTGGGTGGAATAGCCCATCCCCACGGAGCCTATAACCTGCCATACTTTGATGCAAGAGGTAATATGTCACGGCGATTCAGTTTGCTCATCACGATTGCGATCGCGATCTTGCTTCCGTGGACTGGCCTGTTCTCGCAGGAGACCGTGCCCAACACTCTGGCGCAACTTCAGGACACCCTAAAGCGGCTGCAGAACGAGGTTAAGGGGCTGCAGGGTACTATCCAGCGGCTGATGAAAGAAGCCAAGAACAATAAAGGTGCGGAAACCGCTGTGGCGGCTCCGAGTGTCGCAGCGGTTGCCGCCCAATCGAATTGGCGCAAGGCACTGGAGGCCTATAAGCACGGAAAGCAGTTGGAACAGGAGAGGCAATACGGGCCGGCGATCGAGGCTTACAGCCGGGCGATTCAGTTCGATCCCAAGAGTGACACGGCATTTCTGCATCGCGGCAATTGCTTTTTCCAACTCGGCGAGAACGCAGACGCGATTTCGGATTTCACGCAATCGCTGGCGTTGCAGGCGAATAGCTCGCGCGCGTATTTAGCCCGTGCTCTCGCGCTGGCGGCGAGCGGGCAAAATGACAAGGCGCTGTCCGATGCCAGCGAGGCTCTGCAGCGGGACCCGCAATATCTGGACGCGTACCTGCTGCGCGGACGCTTATATCAATTGCAAGGCAACCATGAGCTGGCGTGCGGCGGATTTCACCAAAGCGGTGTCCGTGGCGCCGCAATCCGAGAAGGCGTATCTGGGGCGGGCGGATGTTTTGGAATCCGACGGTCAGCCGGAGCAGGCGTTGAACGATTGCCAAAATGCCGTGCGCATCAATCCCAACTCCGCGGCGGGATATCTGTGCCGTGCCGAATCGTATCTGAAGATGAAGCTGGCGGAGCGCGCGGTGGAGGACGTGAATCGCGCGGTGGTGACGGCGCAAACGTTTAACCAGCCGCTGCCATTGGGAGGCGCGCTGGCGCAGGCGCTGCAGGAATCTGTGTCCGCTCCGGTGAGCGCGGCAGTGGCGGTTCGCCAGTGCCCGTGCCGGTGGCGGCGCAGCCTGTGGTGGCACCGGTTCCGCAGCCGCCGGTCGCGGCAGCGGTTTCGCCGCAGCCTGCCGTATCGCAAATGGTGATGGCGCTGCCTCTGACACCGCAGCCTGCCTCGCAGCCGCGCGCAACTGCGGCCGGGCCCTCGCCAATCGGTGGCCGGGTGCAGCGTCCGGCTCCCTCCGCGGTGCAACAAGCCAGTGCGCAACAGTACGTGCAGCAAGGCCGCGAGCTGGTTCAGAAGAATCAATTCAACGAAGCGCTGAGCCCTCTCGATCGTGCCATCGACACCGATCCGTGGTCGGCGCCCGCTTACAATTTGCGAGGCTACGCGCACCTGCGCCTGTTGCAGTTCGATCAAGCCGTGGCGGATTGCAGCGAGGCCATTCGGCTGCAGCCCAACTTCTCGAACGCCTATGAGAATCGCGCTTCGGCGCGGCGCCATCTGGGCGATAATGTCGGCGCCCAACAGGACGCGCGTAAGGTCTCGGATTTGCTGACGGGACCGCAGAAGCCTGCCGCCGCCAAGTCTTCGCTGAGCGCGCAGCGCTAACGAAAAAGGGGACAGACGACATTTCGTCGCTATCCCCCTTCAAGCCAACCGATCTGATCGCCGCTACGCGGTCCGCATGCTTTCCGATTTATCGCTGCCGGAGATCGCCGCCTGCGCCGCCGCCAGCCGCGCGATCGGCACGCGGTAGGGCGAGCACGAAACGTAGTTCATGCCCACGCGGTAGCAGAATTCGACCGAGCTGGGCTCGCCGCCGTGCTCGCCGCAGATGCCGATTTCGAGATCCGGACGCGTCTTGCGCCCCAGCTTGATGGCCATCTCGATCAGCTTGCCCACGCCTTCCTGATCGATCGCGGCGAACGGATCGGCCTTGAAGATTTTCAGGTTCTCGTATTCTTTCGAGAACTTCGTATAGTCGTCGCGCGAGAGACCCATGGTGGTCTGCGTCAGGTCGTTGGTGCCGAAGCTGAAGAACTCGGCGTACTCGGCGACCTTGTCGGCGGTGATCGCGGCGCGCGGGATCTCGATCATGGTGCCGATCATGTAGTGCTGCTTCTTCAGGCCGGCCTTCGCCAGAACTTCATCGGCGATGCGCTTCACGATGGCCTTCTGGTGCTCCAGTTCCTTGGCGTCGCCCACCAGCGGGATCATCACTTCGGGAATCACTTTGATGCCCTTCTTGGCCACGATGCACGACGGCTTCGAAGATGGCGCGCGCCTGCATTTCCGTGATCTCGGGATAGGTGATGCCGAGACGGCAGCCGCGATGGCCCAGCATCGGATTGAACTCGTGCAGCTCTTCCACGCGATGCAGCAGCGGCGGCAGCGCCTTCTTCAATTCGCCAACCGGGATGCGGTATTTCTCCGACATTTCCTTCTTGGCCTTGGAGTCGGCGTAAGGCAAGCGGGCGAGATCCACCATCAGATCTTCGCGCTTGGGCAGGAATTCGTGCAGCGGCGGATCGAGCGTGCGGATCACCACCGGGAATCCGTCCATCGCCGTGAACAGCCCGGCGAAATCCTTGCGCTGCATGGGCAGCAGCTTCTGCAGAGCCTTGCGGCGGGACTTTTCGTCACGCGCGAGAATCATGGCCTGCACGTGCGGGATGCGATCCTCGGCGAAGAACATGTGCTCGGTGCGGCACAGTCCGATGCCTTCGGCGCCGAAGAGTCGCGCGGCTTTGGCATCGCGCGGGATGTCGGCGTTGGCGCGCACGCCGAAGCTGCCGCGGAAAGTGTCGGCCCACTTCATCAGCTTGCCGAAGTAGGACGAGTTCGGATCGGGCTCATTGGTCTGCGCCTTGCCGAGATAGACGTTGGCGGTGGTGCCGTCGATCGAAATCCAGTCGCCTTCTTTGACCGTGAGCTTCTTGCCGCC
Organism: Bryobacterales bacterium; assembly: GCA_963731375.1. Taxonomy (GTDB): domain Bacteria; phylum Acidobacteriota; class Terriglobia; order Bryobacterales; family Bryobacteraceae; genus Palsa-187. Next base: position 1,605,308 of record CAVSUW010000005.1, on the reverse strand, counting down.
AACCGTGGTCGTGAAGGCTTTGTCGCGCTCGCTGATGGTGATGGAGCCGGCGCCCACGATGCAGGGGCGTCCCATGCCGCGCGCGACCACCGCCGCGTGGCTGGACTTGCCGCCGACCGCGGTCAAAATGCCCTTGGCGACGTCCATGCCGTGAATGTCGTCGGGCGTGGTTTCCTTGCGGACCAGAATCACGGGACCGTTCTTCGCCAGTTCCACCGCGTCATCCGCGCTGAAGGCGCAGCGTCCCACGGCGGCGCCGGGAGATGCCGCGATCCCATTCGCGACCAGCGTCAGCTTCTTGAGCGAAGGCGCATCGAACACCGGATGCAGAAGCTGATCGAGCTGATTGGGAGCCACGCGCAGCACGGCTTCCTTCTTATCGATCATGCCTTCTTCGGCCATCTCCACCGCGACGCGCACGGCCGCGGGACCAGTTCGTTTCCCGTTGCGGGTTTGCAGCATATAAAGCGTCCCGTCTTCGATGGTGAACTCGAAATCCTGCATGTCGCGATAATGCTTTTCCAGGCTGTCGGTGATGGTCCGCAGTTGCTTGTAGGCGGCCGGCATGATCTTTTCCGAGATCGTGAATCGGCTGCGGCGTGCGGATGCCGGCGACCACGTCCTCGCCTTGCGCGTTGACCAGGAACTCGCCGTAGAAAACCTTCTCGCCAGTGGCGGGGTCGCGCGTGAAGCCGACGCCGGTGGCGGAAGTGTCGCCCAGATTGCCGAACACCATGGCCTGCACGTTGGCGGCGGTGCCGATTTCATCCGGAATCTTTTCCATCTTGCGATAGTAGGAAGCCTTGGGATTCCACCACGACCGGAACACGGCATCGCGCGACATGGCGAGCTGCTGCGTGGGCGTCCTGCGGGAAGGGCTTCTTGGTTTCCTTCTGGACCAGCTTCTTATAGTCCTCGATGATGGCCTTCAGATCCGCGGCCGTCAGGTCGGTATCGAGCTTCACCTTGGCTTTGGCCTTGCGCGCGTCGAAGATGTGATCGAACTTCTCCATGTCGATATCGAGCGCCACTTCGCCGAACATCTGAATGAAGCGGCGGTAGGAATCGTAGGCGAAGCGCGGATTGCCGGTGAGCGTCGGCCAGGCCTTCGGTAGTGGCGTCGTTCAGGCCGAGGTTCAGAATCGTATTCATCATGCCCGGCATGGAGAAGCGCGCGCCGGAGCGGACGCTGACCAGCAGCGGATTCTTGGGATCGCCCAGCTTCTTGCCGATCTGCGCTTCGAGCTTCGCCAGCGCGGTGAGCACCTGCTGATTGATCTCGGCGGGAACGCTGTTCTTGTTCTCGAAATAGATGTTGCAGACTTCGGTGGAAATGGTGAAGCCGGGAGGCACGGGCACTCCCGCGCGGCACATCTCCGCCAGTCCGGCGCCCTTGCCGCCGAGGACATCTTTCATCTTGCCGTCGCCGTCGGCTGTGCCGCCGCCAAAGCTATAAACGTAGTTCTTCATGATTTTATTTGTGGTCTCCTGAGGTGACGATTTCCGAAAAATCGGCGATCGTCGAAAATTCGGTTAATAGGTTGTGCAGTAAAGTGAGGCGATTGTTGCGGACGCGTTCGTCCTTGGCATTCACCAGCACTTTGTCGAAGAAACGTGTCGACGCGCGGGCCGCAGGGAAGCGATGTGCTCCAGGGCCTGCGGTAGATTCGATCTTGGCCGCGTCGCGAACGCGCACGAAGCGTCATAGAGATCGCGTTCCGGTCCGTCTTCGAGCAGCGCCTGCGTCGAGCACGTCGCATCTGGCTCGAAATTCGCTTGCTTCAGGATGTTCTGGATGCGCTTGAAGCTGGCGGCCAGCAGGCTCGAAGTCCTCCGTGGGGCGGACGGCGGCGAGCGCGGTGCAGCGGGCTTCGACGTCCGCCAGAGTGCCGCACCCGGAGGCCAGCACCGCGTTCACTTCGTCGTACTTGAAGCCGCGAATCTCGCGGAAGAAATATTTGATGCGATCGAGCAGAAATTCGCGCAGCTCGCCCGCGGCCAGATCGTCGAGCTTGTAATCGAGTTTCGCTTCGACCAGAATCTTGACCACGCCTTGCGCGGCGCGGCGGAGAGCGAACGGGTCCTTCGAGCCGGTCGGCACCAGGCCCGACGCGAAGCATCCGCGCAATGTATCCAGCTTGTCGGCCAGCGCCACGATCTGGCCTTCGTGAGTGGACGGGATTTCGCCTTCCATGCTCAGCGGCTTGTAGTGATCGTAAATGGCCTTGGCGACGGCCTCGGGTTCGCCTTGATGCCGCGCGTAGAGGCCGCCGACCTGCCTTGCAGATCGGTGAACTCCTTCACCATTTCGGTGGTGAGATCGGCCTTGCAAAGGTAAGCCGCGCGTTGGGCGTGGTCGTTGCCGCCCAACTCTTCCACCAGATTCGACAATCCGCTTGGTCTTTTCGAGATACGAACCCAGCTTGGCCTGAAACGTGACGTGGCTCAGATCTTCGACGCGGTCGGCCAGTTTCTTGTGCTGATCGACGTCCCAGAAGAAGCGAGCGTCGTTGAAGCGCGCTTTGAGGACGCGTTCATTGCCGCGCTTGACCAAGCCCTCGGGATCGCCGCTGGTATTCATCACCGCGACAAAGTGGGGCGCGAGTTTGCCGGGCGCGGATTCGACCGAGAAATACTTCTGGTGATGCCGCATCACCGTCGTCAGGACTTCGGCGGGCAGTTCCAGAAAGGCAGGGTCGAAGTCGCCGCGGATCGCCGTTGGGATATTCGGTGATGAAGGTGAGCGTCTCGATCAGATCGGCATCCAGTTTCGCACCCAATTGTGTGATTTCGGTGACGATCTTCTGGCGGCGCTCGTCGGCGGAGAGGATCACGAAGTTCTTGCGGAGTTCGCTCTCGTAAGTGTCGAACGTGACCGGAATAGAAGACGAACCCAGAATGCGATGGCCTCGCGTGACGCTGCCGCTCTTGACGCCAGCGATTTCGAAGGGATTGACTTCGATCGCCGAGCAGCGCCACGATCCAGCGGATGGGACGGATGAAGCGCGGGCCGGTCTTGCCGCCGGTCCAGTACATGGTCTTGGGCCACTGGATGCCGAGGATGGTCGCCGGACAGCGTCTCGGCAAGGATGTCGCGCACCGCGCGGCCGGGGATCTGCTTGCGGAGTTCGTAGTAGTCGCCGATCCTTCGTCATGGCGCGAGAGGTCGACGCCCTGTTTCTTCGCGAAACCGGCGGCGGCTTTGTCACCGGCCGAGATCGGCGGTCCTTTGATGACTTGTTCTTCGATTCGGGTGTTCGCTCCGGCACAGTTGCGCGGCGCGCACTACCAGGCGGCGGGGCGTCGCATCCACTTGCGGCGTCGCGCCAAACAAGTTCATCGCCGCAAGTTGCTTCAGCGCGCCCGGGATCATCCAGTGCGGAATTTCTTCGGTGCCGATCTCGAGCAGGAAATTCACGCACCTCCTGCTGCTGATCCGCCCACAACTTCGCCGTCCCCACCGCGAGATCACGCACGCGCTTGATGACGCCGACGCGCTCGGTCACCGAAATCGCGCCGCGGGCGTCGAGCAGGTTGAACAAGTGCGAGCACTTCAGCACCTGATCGTAAGTCGCCAGCACCGGGAAGCGCTGCTTATCGGGATAGTCGTCGTACTTCGCGAGCAGTTCTTTGCACTCGGCTTCGTATTCGCCGAGGAGGCGCCACAGGCGGTCGACATTCGCCATCTCGAAGTTGTAAACCGAAAACTGCAACTCGTCGGCGAGGCGCACGTCGGCGTATTTCACGCCCTTGGTCCACTCGATGTCGTAAACGCTTTCGACGCCCTGCAGGAACGCGACCAGCCGCTCCAGACCGTAAGTGATTTCGGCCGGCACCAGATCCAGATCGATGCCGCCGCATTGCTGGAAGTAGGTGAACTGCGTGATCTCCTGGCCGTCCAGCATCACCTGCCAGCCGATGCCCCAGGCGCCGAGCGTGGGCGATTCCCAGTTGTCCTCTTCGAACTTAATATCGTGCTTCGAAAGATCGAGCCGATGGCTTCGAGGCTGCCTAGATATTGATCCAGAATGTCGTCGGGCGACGGCTTCAGGATCACCTGCAACTGCATGTGCTTGTAAAGGCGGTTGGGATTTTCGCCGTAGCGGCCGTCGGCGGGGCGGCGGCTGGGCTGCACGTAGGCGACGCGATAGGGCTTGGGTCCCAGCACGCGCAGAAAAGTTTCGGGACACATGGTTCCGGCGCCCACTTCGACGTCGTAGGGTTCCTGAATGATGGCGCCGCGCTCATCCCAATAGCGCTTCAACTTGAAAATGGTCTGCTGAAAAGAATCCATGGGAGAAGAGGCTACAGAGCCTCCAGCAAGGGGACGGTCAGGAAGCGGCGTTCGGCGTGTTGTTCCATGGTGCGGATCAGGACGCGGCGCAGATCGCTGGCGGTGCTCTTCGACCACTCGCGCGGCGCGAGCGCGTTGATCGGCTGCTCAAACATTTCGTGAACGATCTCGACGGTCTCGTCGCTGACGCGGGCTTCGGGCCAGAGGCCGAGGAGACGCACGGTCCAGACGGTGAAGTAGGTGACCGCCGCCCAAGCGTCGCCACCAGACCGCAGATGCGCCAGCATCGCCACCATCAGGCGGAAGAACTTCTCGTTCGGTTCATGCGCGGGCAACAATTGTTCGGCGACCTCGGTGAAATAATCCAGCACCACACTCAACGCATACTCGGACTGCAAACCGAACTGCGACTCGATCAGCTCGCAGCCCGACAGATTGACCAGCTCGGCATTCTCCTTCTGGAAGTAAGCCATGCGGACCTGCGACAGCCGCTCCAGCCCCGAGCCGAAGGGACTCTTCGGCCGGCGCGCCCGCCGGGCCACTCCACGCAATTTCCCCAGATCACGGGTTAGAAAACTGACGATCAGGTCCGCTTCCCGGAAAGGGTATGTGCGCAGGACGAAGGTATCGCTTACCCGCGCAGGCATAGACTAAACGCAATATCTCAGGTTAGCATGGACTCACCTAACGGATTGGCATGTAAACCGTCGATAGCCTGTTATGAAGCGATGGAGTCTCATGGTCCCGGTCTGTTTGCTGGTGGCTTGTTCGACGACGCCACCGGCACGGATCGACGAGCGGCAGATCACCAGCCGAGTTGGCACGGCGCGGTCGCCCGTTATATCGCGCGACGGGGCCACAATAGCCTTCGCGGCAGTGGCGGATGGCTACATGAATCCACAAATCTGGGTGGATCGCGCCGACGGAACTGCGCCTCCGCGGTCGCTGACGAACGATGCGTCGCAAAACTACGATCCCGAATTTTCCCCGGATGGCCGAAGCATTTACTTCACCTCGTCGCGCGAGCCGCAAGGAATCTATAAAGTGCCGGTTTCAGGCGGTGCACCTGAGCTCGAGATCGCCAACGCATACTCCATGAAGGTTTCTCCGAGCGGCAACACAATCCTTTACGGAAACTCGGGCAAGGTCCTTCAGCGCACCCTGGCCGGCGGCGCCGCAACCCTTGTGCTCCCGGGTATCGACAATTCCTACGCGCCGCTCTGGTCTCCGGACAGCACGCGAATTCTGGTCACGACGTCAACGGCGGAAAAACGCGAGCCCGAATGGTGGATTGTGCCGGCGTCGGGCGGCGAGCCGATCAAGACTTCGCTCGGTGCCGATCTCCGCGCCCAGGGCTTCAACTATATCGGCACCAATGCGTGGCTCCCGGACGATTGGATTGTATTCACCGGTGGGCAAGGTGAGACGCACACGCTGTGGAAAGTCCGGCTCGGTGCAGACGGGAAAACGGCGGGCAAGGCCGTCCGCGCCACTCAAGATCCGCAGGGCGACTACGGAGCTTCCTTCGCCGCGGGTAAGATGGTGTTCTCTAGAACACGGGTGGATATGAACTTCTGGGCTTTGCCACTCGATTCGACCGGCGAACATATCGCCGCGCCGCCCGCACCGCTGACTTCGACTCCAGTTCGCAAGGGTCAGCAGTCGGCCGCCGGATCGAAGCTGTTATACAGCGCCGAAAATGGCGACCGGTTCTCGCTGTTTTTTAAAGACGGAGCGCCAGGAGGCGGGGGAGACGGCAAGAATCTGGGCGATTGGTTTTACTCCGTGCTAGCGCCTGATGGCACGCGCTACGCCTATGGCGAAGGCACCAAAGAGCGTCTGAATGTATACCTAAAAACATTTAGCTGGTGGCCGTTCTGGGCTTCCACACTTTGCGAGAACTGCGGAATGCCCCGCCAATTCACGCCGGACGGAAAAAAGTTGCTCCTGTGGGCCGACTCGCCGCCGGTCCGCCATCTCGATCTCCTTGATATTTCCACTCGCAGAGTCAGCCGGATCGTTTCGGAAACGGCGGACCTGAAGGCGCCTCGCCTGTCGCCGGACGGCCGTTGGCTGAGTTTTGTGACCGAAGCCGGTGAGCACCGGTGGCAGGCCTTCGTTGCGCCGGCGTCGCACGAGCGGGAGCTTAACAGGTCCGATTGGATCCCGGTTACCCGGGTTTCGGACAGCTTCTTTTTCGCGTTCTGGGCCGCCCGCGGTGACATGATGTACACGCTGTCATCGCGCGAACGCGGCGGAAATTTGCGGTTTCTGGATGCCCAAAGGCTCGATGACGAGAGTAAGCGCCCTGTCGGCTCGGCAACACCGGTCTACGAGTTCCCTGAAGCGCTCGTGCCCGGGATGGACCCGATATGGAATGCCGTTTCCGTCGACGGAGACAGAATCATATTGGAGCTTGGCGGCGCGGGCACCGACATCTGGATCAAGTGATACGTACGCGACCGTTTGATTGGTTCCTGAGCTCAGCTTTCAGGGTCGTGCACCCAAGCGTTTTCGTCCCGTATCCGCCGGTTTGGAGCCCAGAAAAACCAGCGTGACATCGACGGTCTTGTTCGCCTCATTCACTTTGGTCTGCGCGGTGGTGTCGCCCAGATTGTCGAAGAGTCCCTGGTCACGGATGTCTTTCAGAAACGCGTCGGGAGAATCGGCGTCGAAGGGCTTGCCCTCTCTCGGGCCCCACATCTTGCGGATGGCCGGCTCACTGTTCAGATCCAGTCCGCGGATCTCCAGTCCGCCGTACTTGAACTCCGGTCCGGCGTCGACGTTCACCGCTAGATCGACTGTATGCTCCTTGTCGTCGACGGTGCGGTCCGCGCGCGCGGCGGCGTGCAGATAGCCGGTGCTCTTGTAGCGCTTGACGATACGGCCAAGCCCGGCCTTGATGTCATCGAAGTTGATGGTCTCGTCCTTGCGCCACTTGACCAGGTCTTCGAGTTCCTTGGCCTGCCGCGCCGCCGCTCCCGTGAAACGCACGGCTCCAAGCTTGTAGGGCGGACCTTCCTCGACGGTGACCGTTAACGAGACGCCCACCACGTCGGGATGCTTCGAAGGTTCTGTGACGATTGTCGGAAACGCCACGCGCACTTTGCCGTGAGCTTCATAGAGCGGCCGTATGCTGGCGTCGAGCAGGCGCCGTACGGCGGGTTCGGTGAACTCCGTGCCGACGGCTACATCGGCGAACGTGTTGAGTAACTGGGTGGCTGGAACCGATTCGTTGCCGGTGAAATGAACCTCGGAAATGTGAGGCCGGTCGCCTGCGGGACGAAACAGAATCGTCGGCTCGCCGGGCAGATCGTAGCTCAGCTTGCCTTCCACCGTGACCTTGCCGTCGAGCACCTTGGCCAGTACGTATTGGTAGCGGTCCAGCACTTCGCGGGTGGCGGGAATCAAGTCACGCAATAGGACTGACTGTCGCGAGAGCGCCGCCCGCAGCGTTGCATCGGGGGCGGGGAGGTCCTCAAAGCGATATGGGTAGAGCAGAGCGACTTCGGCCACATCGAACGTAGCGTCGTAGCCGGTCTTCGCCCCGTTCGGCTTAAACTCGTAGCCCACGCTCTCGAAAGCGCCGCTGTCCAACAGGCGGGTTCGCGCCGCATCGAAAAAATCTTTGTTGACGGCTTTGCCGATCGTGAGGCCGGCTGCTTCTGCAATTTGCGACGGCGTGAAGCGCTTATTTCCGCGAACGGTCAGGTTGGTGAGCGGATACGGGGCGGCGGGGGACTGCGCGTAGCTGAGGCAAGGCAAGAGAACCGCGCTGAGGAGCCACGCTCGCATATGTACAATTCTACGCGGCTCCCTGGCGTGGGGTTTCGATGTCTTTTATTGCGCCGGAGGAGCCGGACGAATCAGAGTCTTCTGGAACACCGGCGAATCGGTCACGGTGTAGTCCGCGGGTACCTGGAACAGCGACGGCGAAGGATCGCTGCGCGAGATGTTCTGCAGCGAGTAGACCGTGGTGCCCATGCGCGGGTCGCTATGTTCCGAGTGCACGATCACCTGCAGATCCGGCGAACGCCACATTTCATCCACGATCTGGATCGGATTGTCGTTGCCGATCTGTCCCGCCGGAATGGTCAGCGTTGAACGCGTGCCATCGGCCTGGACCCCTTCGACCACCTTGGTGCCGAGCTGTTGCACGTCCGGCGGATTCACGGCCAGCGCCGTGCCGGATTTGCTGTACATCATTACCTGTGGTTGACCCGGTGTCACCATCGAGGCAGTCGCGCTTCCTCCGGCGGCAGCGAAGCGCTGGATCATGATGGGCCCCTGCGCTCCCGGCGGCATGGGAGGCATCGGCGGCATCGGGGCCACCGCCGAGACAGGCGAGACGGTCGGCAGCGAACCGATTGGCGGCGCCGGCATTTTGATGGCGGTCTTGGTGCTGGGATTCAAGGAATAATTCACGCCGGCCACCGGATCCGAAATGAAGATGGTCATGGACGGCGCGCCTTGCGGTGCAAAAGGTCCGATGTTGGGGATGGATTGTTCACGCCGCTCACGTCCCTCGCCGTCACGATAAACCGCCGCGCTCATGTGATTCACGATGCGGTTTCCGTCGGCCAGTGTCTGCGTGCTGTCGGTCACTGCGTTACCCGAGTAGGGCGCGCCCTTCACCGGATTGCCTCCCACCAGCTCGCCTGCAACGAATGCGAACGTATGCGGTCCGGCCATACCCGGCATCCCGGCAGGCGCCGCCGACGTGAAAAACACGTCTTGCTGTTGCGCCAGCAGTGCGGCTCCGCAAGCGAATAGCAGTGCGGCTTGTTTAACGGTCCTCATGTCTCTTGCTCCTTTTCTATTTGACATCAAATCTCACGAACCGAATGGCTCTCGGCATTCCCTCTTCGCCTACCAGAACGTCGGCCTGGACCAGGTCGTTCAGATGTTCTTCGCGCACCGGCAATCCCACCGTCTGCATGGCTGCGGCGGGGAGTTGCACGCGAAGCATCTGCCCGCGTTCGAACGACGGCGCTGGGTTCATCAATGGGAAAAAATCGGTGACCACCTCGCGCGGCTGTGGCACAGCTGCGATTTTGGCAGTGACCTTACGCGGAGTCCGTGCAGCCCTTGGTGTCGGCTCCGCCTCCCGAATGGGCCGCGCCACCTCGGGCGCTTGCGAGACCGGCTGCGCCGCGCTCACTACCGGTTTAGTCGTACGATTCGGCCACAGCAGAAGCGCGATCACCAGAGAGGCCGCGATCGCCGCGATTGCCACCCAGCGTCGTCCGGAGCGCCGGCGCGCGTGAAAAACGTCGATGAGGCGCGCTTCTACGTCGGACGGCGCTTCCCTCTCGCGGTCGTACTTCGCCAACGCCCCCAATGCCTGAAGAACGTAGTCCTCTTTAACGTGTTCTTCTTTCATGAGATACTCCTCACGGTTTTCACCGCCAGTTTCTGTGCCAGCATGGCCCTTCCTCGGCTGAGCCGGGAGCGCACCGTCCCCACCGGACACTCCAGCGCCGCCGCGGCATCTTCGTAACTGGCATTTTCCAGATCGCATAGCACCACTGCCTCGCGATACGGCGCCGGCAGACTCAACACTGCGCTGCGGACGGCCTCGATAGTCTCGCGCCGGGTCAGATCGTCGAGCACATCGTCGTCTGCCGCCAACTCCTCCGCCAATGTGTCCGAGTCTTCCGGGCGCTTCTTTTCGAGACGCCGGAGTAGCAGATTCCGCGCAATGCCATACAGAAATGAAACCAGCGTGCCGCGCGCCGGATCGAATCGGCTCCCACCTTCGAGCAGCGCGATAAAAACTTCCTGGGTCACGTCTTCCGAGACTGCCGCATCGCCCGACATGTGCAGTGCGAAGCGATATACCGCGCCCTGCCGCCGCCGGTACAAGCCCGTGAACGCGGCTTCATCGCCGCGGAGCGCCGCCTCCAGCAGTTCTTCATCGCTTGACATTGTTTCCCATTAGACGCCATTCGTATGGTGTCTGTTAGGAATTCCGATTCGCGGTGGGATAGTTCCAGAAAAATGCGGCGTCTTATTCCAATTCAGTTGCTTATTCAAGTTCCAGCGTGACGTAGCTGAGTCTACCGTCGCGCTCCACCTGAATCACAACCGGATCGCCGGATTTTAAGGCAGCCAGGGTCGATGTGATGGCCCGGATGGTGACCGCCGGAACATGATTCACCTCGTAGATGACGTCTCCCACCTTCAGGCTTTCGCCGGAATACGGTGAATCGGAACTCTCCGCCGCGATCACCAGCCCAAAGGTATGGCGCAATCCCGGCAGCAGGTCTTGTATCTTTTCGTCCAGTTCCACCACCAGGATGCCGAGTTGCGGGATGACGTTTTTCTCCGGGTCCACCATGTCGGCGAAACGCTGCGGGTCATCCGCGCGCTCAATGACTTTCATCTTCAGAGAGAGCGTTTGGTCGCCGCGACGGACCGTCATTGTGACATCGTTATCCAAAGCTTGACCATAGATGAAGCTCTGCAAGTCCCGCGCGCGCTTGATCTGGCCCCCGTTCACGTTCACGATGATGTCCTCGATCTTCAAGCCCGCCTGATCCGCCGGCCCGCCGGGCAGCACATCGGCGGTGATCGCGCCGTATTCCTGCGGCAGCTTTAGTACCTTGGCCATCTCCGGTGTAATATCTTGAGTTACGATTCCCAACTGGCCGCGATGCACGTGCCCGTACTTGCGAATTTGGTTGTACACGCTTTCCACTACGTCGCTTGGAATCGCGAAACCCAACCCTTCGCTACCGCCGGATTGCGTCAGGATGAAGGTGTTGATCCCCACCACTCGCCCATCGGTGTCGACCAGTGGGCCGCCGCTATTGCCGGGATTGATCGGCGCGTCGGTCTGCAGGTAGGCGATCGAATCCTCCTCACGCACCTGCCGCGCAGTGGAGCTGACCACGCCCATGCTCATCGAGCCGGCCAATCCCAACGGGCTGCCGAAGGCCATCACCACTTGCCCTACGTGAACTTCTTTGGGGTCGCCGAAGCTCAGGTGCTGCAATCCGCCGTGCTCGATCTTGATGACGGCCAGATCGGTTTGCCGGTCGACGCCGACCAGTTTTGCCAGCAGGACTGGTTCCGTGGGGACTCCCGACCCATCCGCCACTAGCCGCACTTCGATTTTGCGCGCCGATTGCACCACGTGATAATTGGTGACGATAAAACCATCGTCCGAAAGAATGACGCCGGATCCGGTGCTGCGCTGGCGCGTGAGCAGACTGCTGGCGCCCTGCTGTGCCTCGTCGCCGCGGCCGTACCCGGTGGATACGATCTGCACGACGGCCGGACCAACGCGCGCCGCCAGGGTTTCGAGCGACTGGCTGAAGGCGGCGAGGGGTCCCGTATTTGACCGGGCCGCGGCGGGTGTTTGACCCCGCAGCGGCGACAACGCGACCGTTAGCGAGATTAAGACGCGTAAGCGCATATATGAAAGGACGCCGTCGTTGCTGAGCGGTTACACATCGCGGCCCGCAAGATGATGCAATTCGAAGAGAATAAAGAGAGAATGTGGATTGCCAGAAACACCAGTCGAGTTGTCCGTAGGGGCCTGCAATCCGTCCTGCTACACTAAAAGTAAATCCATGACATATGATGTGATTGTCCTTGGGAGCGGTCCCGGGGGTTACTCAGCCGCCATTCGTGCGGGGCAGTACGGCCTGAAGGTCGCGGTGGTGGAAAAAGACGCGAAACTGGGCGGTGCATGCCTTCATGTGGGCTGCATTCCCACCAAATCTTTCCTGCATACGGCGGATGTTTGGGAGCATTTCCAGAACTCGGTTGAAGACGGCATCCGCTGCGAGAATCCGCGCCTGGATTTCCCGCTGGTTCTCGACCGCAAGAACAAGATCGTCGCGAAGCACGCCAAGGGCGTCGACTACCTGATGAAGAAGAACAAGGTCGACGTGATCAAGGGTTACGGCCGCTTAGCGGGTCCCGGAAAGCTAGAAGTTACGTCCGACGCGGGCACGCAGATCGTCGAATTCAAGAACATTGTTCTCGCTACCGGCTCGGAGGCACGCATGCTCCCCGGGTTGAAGCCGGACGCCAAGCGCATCCTCACCAATATCGAAATTCTGAATCTGGATTACGTTCCAAAGTCGCTGGCGATCTTGGGCGCGGGCGCGGTGGGCGTCGAGTTCGCGTCTTGTTTCCATCGCTTCGGATCTAAGGTCAGCGTGTTTGAAATGCTGCCGCGGATTGTGCCGGTGGAGGATGAAGACGTCTCCAAGGATCTCGAGCGCTACTTCAAAAAGAGCGGCATTCGCGTTGAGACTGGCGCGAAGGTCAGCAACGTCCAGACGACAGATAGCGGTGTCCGCTTCACGGCGACTCTGGCCAACGGCAAAGACGAAACGGTTGAAACGGAAGCGTTGCTGGTAGCCATCGGGCGCAAGCCGAACACTGAGAATATCGGACTCGAAGGCACCCGCGTCGAACTAGACCGGGGTTTCATCAAGGTGGATCCATTCCAGCGCACGGGCGAGCCGGGCGTTTATGCGATCGGCGATATTGTGGCGGGCACGCCTCAATTGGCGCACGTGGCAACTGCCGAAGGCATGGTTGCGATCGCGCATATCGCCGGCAAGCCGGTGACTCCGGTGAACAAGAACCGGATTCCCGGAGCAACATATACAGAGCCGGGTATCGGTAGCGTCGGCCTCACCGAAGCGCAGGCGCGCGCGGCGGGCTACGACCTGAGAGTGGGCAAGTTTCCATTCGCGGCCAACAGCAAAGCCAGCATCCTGGGTCAGCACGACGGCTTCGTCAAGATTGTCGCCGACGCGAAATACGGCGAGATCCTGGGCGTCCATATTATTGGTCCCGAAGCTTATGAGTTGATCGGTGAAGGCGTCCTGGCTATGGAAGCCGAAGCCACGGTGGAAACGCTACGGCACACCATTCACGCGCACCCCACCATTTACGAAGCCGTGGGAGAAGCGTTCAACGCAGTGTACGGGCAAGCCCTGAATGCCTGATCTGGCTATAGCCGCGGCCGCCTGCGAGCTGCGCGATCTGGGTAGCATGCGCTACGCCGACGCGTTAGCATTGCAGCAGCAGTTCGTCGAGCGCCGCAAGCGTAGTGAGATTCCGGATCAACTGCTGATCGTCGAACATCCGCATGTAGTCACCATGGGCCGGACCGCCCACGACGAAAATCTGTTGTGCGCGCCTGAATTGCTCGATCGCGCCGGCATCGAGTTGCATCGCACGGATCGTGGCGGCGACGTCACCTATCATGGGCCGGGACAGATCGTCGGCTATCCGATCGTCGATTTGCGAGAATGGAAGCGCGACGTGATGGCGTACGTTCGTGCGCTCGAACAAGTGTTGATCGACGCGCTGGCTGAGTTTGGAATCGCCGCCGGGCGCGAAGCCGGCTGCACTGGCGTATGGACCGAGCAGGGCAAGATCGCCGCGATCGGCGTTCACATCAGCCGCTGGATCACGTCCCACGGTTTTGCGCTGAACGTGGGCACGGATTTGAGTTATTTCCGGTACATCGTGCCGTGCGGTTTAACAAAACCGGTGACCTCGATGCAGGCACTCGGGCGCCAGGCTGATCGCGACCAGGTTGTCGCCGCCATCGCCCGCGGTTTCGCACGCGTCTTTGACCGGGAAATGTTCGACCGCGAGATGGAGAAAATATGATTGACGTCATCATGCCCCAAATGGGCGAGAGCATTGTCGAAGGAACTCTGACCAAGTGGCTGAAGAAGCCCGGCGACACTGTCGAGCGCGACGAGCCTCTGTTTGAGATTTCGACCGACAAAGTGGATACCGAGATTCCTTCGCCTGTGGCCGGGACTCTAGGCGAGATTCTGGTGCAGGAAGGGACTACGGTTGGCATCAACACCGTGGTGGGAAGGATCAACGATGGCGCAGGCGCTCCCGCCGCTGCTGCCGCTCCTGCTGCCGCGCCGCCGCCGGCTGCGAAAGCTCCTGCTCCGCCGCCCGCTGCTCCCCCTGCCGCGGCCCCGATCCCAGTGACCGTCGAACCCTCCGCGATGCCCGAGGAATCCGCCGGACCGCTCTCACCCCTGGTGCGCAAGATGGCGCGCGAGAACGGGATCGACTTGAGCCAAGTGCGAGGCACCGGCGCCGGAGGCCGCATCACAAAGCAGGATCTGGAAGCGTTCATCGACGGGCGCTCGGCAGCTCCCGCACAGGCCCCACCAGCGCAACCCGCGAACGTCGCGCCACCTCTCCGCCGCCGCCGCCACAAGCTCCTGCTCCGGCAGCAATGGTTCAGCAAGCCCCGCCCGCACAGCAAGCGCCGCCTCCGCCGCGCACGCAGGCCGTAGCGCCAGTCCAGGAGCAGGCTCATTTCCGCGGCGAAGCTCCGGCCGCCCGCGTCGAGCCCATGAGCGTCATGCGCCAGAAGATCGCCGAGCACATGGTCTTCAGCAAGCGCACTTCGGCGCATGTGACCACGGTGCACAAAGTCGACATGACCCGCATTGCGAAAATGCGCGACCGTGTGAAGGGCGAATTCCAGGCGCGCCACGGCTTCAGCCTGACTTTCTTGCCTTTCGTGATGCGCGCGACTACCGCCGCGCTGCAGGCCTTCCCGCTGCTCAACGCTCCATCGACGGCACCAACATCATCTATCACCGCGATATCAATCTCGGGCATGGCGGTGGCGCTTGAAAACGGCTTGATCGTGCCGGTGATTCGCAACGCCGACGAGAAGAATGTGGTCGGATTGCAGCGCTCCATCGCCGATCTGGCCTCGCGCGCGCGTTCGCGCCAGCTCCGGCCGGATGAAGTGCAGGCGGGGACTTTCTCGATCACCAATTTCGGCAGCTTCGGCAGCGTCTTCGCGACGCCCGTCATCAATCAGCCGCAGGTGGCGATTCTGGGCGTGGGCACGGTCGAGAAGGTGCCGGTGGTGCGTCGATGACGCCATCGCCATCCGCTCGGTGTGCTACCTGGCGCTGACCTTCGATCATCGCTTGATCGACGGTGCGCTGGGCGATCAGTTCACGCAAAAGGTGAAGTCGATCCTGGAAAACTGGAGCGAAGAAGTCCTCTAGAAGGCCGCTACAGAGAATCGTTACTACCGCCCATCAAGAAAACTCTTGACAGGTTCCTCCGGCAGTGCTAAATATTTAGCATAAGGATGCTAAAAATCTAGCATGGTTACCCTCAGCCGCAGAGAACGTCAAATCCTGGATATTCTGTACGCCCGCGGGCGGGCCACCGCCGCCGAAATTCTTGGATCCCTTCCCGATCCTCCCAGCTATTCCGCGACCCGCGCACTGCTGAAGGTCCTGGAACAGAAAGGGCATGTGCGTCACGAAGAAGACGGAGCGCGTTACGTATTCTTCCCACGTGTGTCGCGACAGCGAGCGAGCGTCGCGGCCTTGCGGCACGTTCTTAACACTTTCTTTGACGGATCCGCAGTTGCTGCCGCCACGGCATTGGTGGACGGCTCGGCGTCGAAGCTATCGGCGGAGGAACTCGATCGCCTGGAAGCTCTCATTGAGAAAGCGCGAAAGGAAGGCAAATAATGAACCTCATCGTCGAAATTGCTCTGCGGGCTACTGTCGTCCTGGGAATGGCCTGGCTTGCGACGGCCCTGTTGCGTCGGGCTTCGGCGGACGTCCGGAGCTGGATATGGCGTTCAGCACTCGCCGCCACCGCGCTTCTATTCATTCCCCTTCCAGTGCCCGAGCCCTTTCGAATATCGAGCACGGCGCTGGCGGATGCATCTGGCGCTTCAAGCGACGTGACGGCCTCGATGCCGATTTTGCTGATGATTTGGATGATCGGGGTCGCGCTGCTAGTGGGCCGGCTGGGAATCAGCCTGCTTGTCCTCGCTCGGCTTACTCGTTCGGCGTCCGCATTCCGCGGACTTGACGTCCGTGTGAGCAGCGCCCTCATGACACCGATCACGTGGGGGGTATTTCGTCCCGTGATTCTGGTGCCAACCTACGTGCCGGATTCGCCGGAAGTTGAGTATGCGGCAATTATCCGTCACGAGCAGGCGCACATCGACCGGCAGGATTGGTTGTGGCAGACCTTTGCGGAATGCGTCACTGCGGTCCTCTGGTTTCATCCGTTGGTTTGGCTGGTGGCCGCGCGAATACGCTCCGAAGCCGAGCAGGCCGCAGACGACCGTGTTCTGGCTGGCGGGACAGGCCCGAGCACCTATGCTCAACAGCTACTGGAGATCGCCCGGCGATTGAAGCAACCTCCTCCTCACGCCGCAGTCGCAATGGCGCGTCGGCCAAGGGCTTTCGAATCGCGCATCACGGCGATCTTAGATCCGTCGCGTGTTCGCACGAGCGCCGGTCTCCGCGCGCGGCTAACGGTAATGATGACCGCCGCCTGCCTGCTGCTCTTCCTAGCCGCGTGTCAAAGCGCGCGGATCTATAAAGTCGCGCAATTGCAGACGCCGCCAAAGGTAGTGTCCAAAGTCGAGCCTGGCTACACGGATGACGCTCGCAACGCCAAGATGCAAGGGACGGTGGTCCTATCGCTCATGATCGATCCGCAGGGCCAGCCTCACAATATCCGGGTCACCAGGTCACTAGACAAGGGATTGGACCAGCAGGCCATCGCCGCTATCGAGAAATGGCATTTTGCGCCAGGCGTCAAAGACGGCAAACCAGTGCGAGCGGCAGCGACCATTGAGGTCAACTTCCGCCTTCAATAGGCGGGGCAGCTTCGGCTATCTGTTGGGCTGCTGCTATTGCTTCTTCGCAGGTGCAGCAGCAGGAGGCGCCGCGGGTTTAGGCGCGGCTGTCGCCGGAGCCGGACGAGCCGCGGGGGCGGCGCTGGGGCGGGCTGCGGCACCAGGTGCAGCCGGGGCGGGCGTCGCGTTGAAGACCGTCTTATCGTACAGATCGATCACATCCTTGGTGATGTCGACGGTGTTCGAGGCATATAACACCGGCGTGTTCTGGCTGCTCACGTCCAGCACGATCGCGAAGCCGTTCTGCTGGGCATACTTGTCGATGACAGCCATCATCTTCTGGCCCAGCGTACACTACCTTCTGCTGTTCCTGCTCCAGTTCGGCCTGTGCGTCTTCGAGTTCGCGATTGTAACTCTTGGTCTTGGCGTCGATATTGCGGGTCAGGTCTTCCTTGGCGCTGTCGGAGAGCGTATTGCCGCCGCGCTGTAGCCGCTCCTGCAGATCCTTGATCTCAGCCTGCTTGCCGTCCAGATCCTTCTTGCGCGGAGACAGCTTGACTTCCAGATCCGCCGCGGCCTTCTGGCCTTCCTTGGTGGCCGCCAGCGCGGCCTGGATCTGAATCACCGCTATCTTCGTAGGCGGAGCGGACGCGGCCGCCGGGGCCGCAGCAGGGGCTTGCGCCAGCGCCATCCGCCGCGCCCAGCACCGTCATCGCAAACAAATTCTTAGTCACAGCGAAACTCCTGAAATAATTTTCTCTTATGCTAGCACGTACGCTCGTCTGCTCAGAACGTCCGGCCCACCGTGAAGCGGAACAGAGTGCGCTTCTCATAAAACGGAAACACGTTGCCAACCTGCGCCAATCCGTTCAGGAACGACGCCTGATTGGGGAAAAAGCTGCGGTCCGTCACGATCGGCGGTTGTACATACTGGTTTACAATCCACGGGTTGTAGGCGAAGTAAACCCGGAACGGCGCGTTCACCACCGGCATCAAGACCTGCAATTCCAATCCCGTGGATGCCCGAATCGGTTGGGTTCCAGCCGCCACTACTGCTTTGGCGGGGAAGCTGGCGTCCGGGAATTCGCCGTTCAATTGTGCGATCCGTTCCGGATTGATATTCAACTGGCTGGTATTCAACAGGCGATTTAAACCTGCGTCAAAGAACGCCGCCAAAGTCACTGGCCCGAAAATCGGGATACGGTATTCGACATTGGCCACTAGCGCCGTATCGCCGCCCGGCGTCACCAGTTGGTAAGAGGCAACCGCTTTGGTCGCCGGCACGAACACCGGGAATCCGCTGCTATTGATAACCCGCTGCTGGCGGGGAGTGCCGTCATTGTTGAGCAGGGGCACGCTGGCTTCGATCGGTACGAATGCGATGGGGGTAATCGCAAAGAAATCGAACCCGCGGACATCGTTTTCGCCGCCGATGTAAAAGCGGTTGAACGGAGCGGCCGTTTTGCCGCCGAAGCCGGTGATGTAACGCCCCGAGAAATGCAAGCCAATCACGTGATTCTTCGCTAACCCGCGACGGAAATACTTGGCATCGATCACCGGTTCGATTTGGTTTACGTTCCCTCCCAGATAGCTTCCCGTGAACTGAATCGAAGCCGAAAGCTCTTTGCCGGCCGTCGGCGTGATGGGATGGTTCACGGTGTTATAGGTGAAGCTCGGCGTAATCGACGAGGACCTGATTCCGTCCAACTGATTCGGCCCGTTAATATTCAGGAAGTTCAAGTAGGTGTAATACGATGTCGCCGCGGCCGTCAACGTATTCACGCTCTGGATGCTATAGCCGTAGCTGATCCCCAGCCGTGCAAAGCTGCGCTTTAGCGGATAGCTCAGGAAGGTGGTGAAGCCTTTTGAATTGCTCGTATAGTTCAGCAGATTCTGCTGGCCCAGTTGATTGTAAAGCGCGGTGAGGTCGGTGCCGGAAAGAATCGAAGCCTGGCGCGCCTGATTGTAATCGAAGCGCGAGAAGAATACGGTAAAGCCTGCCTGCAGCGGCTTGTCGAACAAATAAGGTTCGGTGAATCCCAGGGTCACGTTGTCCTGGATGGTGCCCAAGGTGGCTTGCAGGCTGAGCGTTTCGCCCAGCCCCACCAGATTGTTGGTGGAATAGCCGAAGCCCAGGAAGCTGCCGGAGATTCCGGAGACGCCGCCATTGAGTTGAATGGAATTCTTGCCGCGTTCCTTGACTTTAAGCGTGAGGTCGACGGTGTTGGTCTTGGTATCGCGCTTCACGTCGGCCGCGTCTTCCGCTTTCAACGCTTCGAAGTATCCCAGTTGGTTCAAACGCAGGATGCTCAGTTCCCACAAGCGGGTGTTATACACGTCGCCTTCGTCGATCAGCAGCTCGCGGCGGATCACCTTGTCGCGAGTTGTGGTGTTCCCCGAAAAATCGATGCGCCGCACGAAGAACTGTTTGCCTTCGTCGAAATTCAGCGTCAGGTCGATCTTGTCGCTGCCCGGCACCGGTTCAATGTCGGGTTCGGATACGAAATCGATGTAGCCGAACTGCCCGTACAATTTGCGCAGATCCTCAAAGCCCTTGCGCAGCTTGGAGGTCGAGAACACGTCGCCCTGCTGCATGCCGAAAATCGGCCGCATTAGCGTTTCCGGCGTGCGGAACAATTTGACGCCGACGAAGTTAATGGTATTCAGGCGGTACAGCCGGCCTTCTTCAATAGTGAGTCCGATGTTGGCGAACTTGCCGGGCTTGTTGGGGTGGATCAAGGGCAGCTTGAATTTGCCGCCGCCGGCGTCGATGATGTCCACCGTGTGCTCGGTGACACGCGCCTGGAAGTAACCGTTGTCTTTATAGAACATCTCGATCCGCTCTTGATCTTCGTCGAGCTTGGTCGAGTCGTAAGTGGAAGGGAATATATTTTCGAAGAAGACCGACTTCGGAATCCCATAAGGCCGCAGGTTTTTCATCGCGCGGCGCACGATCAGGGCACTGTAGGTCTCGTTGCCCATGAAGCTGATGGTGCCGACTTTCACCTTGGGGCCTTCGTCGATCTTGAACGTCACTTCGAGCGAAGAAGGCGGCACCTGGCGCAACTGCGCTTCGACCGTTGCAAACTGCCGCCCGCGCTCGGCCAGGTATTCCTGCAGCACATTGCGCGCGCGCTGTATTTTGTTGGGATCGTACTGCGACTCGACACTCAAGCCGACTTTGCGTTCCTTGAATCGGTCCAGGATCTCGGAATTGCTGATGGATTTGTTGCCGTCGTATTTGATGGAACGAATCACTCTGCGCTCGGCCATGATGAAGCGCAGAATCCATCCGGTTTTACCGGCTTCGCGCTCCACGCGGATATCGTCGAAGCGGCCGGTGTTCCATAAGGCCATAAAGTCGCGGTGGATCGAATCGTCGTCCAGCTTATCGCCAACCTTGGTGAAGATGAGGGCCCGCAACGTATCCTGCGGGACCCTGCGGACACCGCGGAATTCGATGGATTCGACCACGTCCTCGAAGGGCCGCGCGGCTTCCACTCCCGGCTTGGCGGGCTGCGCCGCGGGGGGCTGTCCTGCAGGTGCAGGAGCCGCCGGGGGCGCGGCAGGCTCAGTAGACTCCGGAATGGTTTCAAAAGGATTGTTCTTGGGCGGTTGAGTGGCAGGCGGTTGCGGCTTTGCAGGTGCCGTTTGCGGAGCTGCTTGGCCAGCAGGCGCCGCAGTTTGAGCAGCGGGCTGAGCCCAGGCGGGAATCGAACCGAGCAAGGTTGCCGCGAGAATACGCAGGCATCCGAGCCTGAACACTGTCATCTAGTCCGGGTTCCTTTCCACGCTGCGTTCCCCTTCTGACGTTGGCCCGTCAACGGGGGTTTCATTCAACCACAGTCTTACTGCCATCCGTAACTGCTAGTGGGATTTGCAACGCAAGGCTGTCCCGTCGGACCGGTGTGATCGCGAAGATTTTAGTTTAGCGCACTTCGGACGGGTTCCGGCAAGTTTCCGCGAAGCCGCCCGGCCCGAGCTATTCGTCGCCCGGATGCGTTGATCCGCCAGCCCCGACGCCCACGGGTTCGCCTGCTGCTTCGCCGTCGGGATGGCCATCTTCCTTGGGAGTGTAATAGGAGTGATAGTAGGTGTACTTGCTATACAACTCGCCGCGGCGCGCACCGTTCACCAGGATTCCCAATACATTGTTGTTGCAGAGCGATTGCATGGCGCGGGTAACCGAATCAATCGTAGTGTGTCCGATGCGCACTACCAGCAAGGTGCCATGGCACAACGTGCCCAGCAGGCTGGCATCCGCCGCGAACAGCAGTGGGGGGCTGTCGAGGATGATCCAATTGAATAGTTCCGGCAGCCGGTCCATCATGACCTTGACTTCCGGCAGATTGAGCAACTCCAGCGGATTGATGACCGCTTCGCCCGCCGGCATGATGTACAGATTCGTGCCCGCGATCTTGCGCATGGCTTGATGCAACTGGCATTTTCCCAGCAAATAGTCGGTGATGCCCGGGCTGCGGTCCACTCCAAACAGGGTATGCACGATGGGGCGGCGGAAGTCGAAATCCGCCAGCAGCGTGGTGTTGCCCGCCAGATGAGCTTCGGCCAGCGCCAGATTCGCCGCGGAAAGCGACTTGCCTTCGGCCGGCGATGCGCTGGTGATCACGATCGAATGAATCGGCTGCAGCGTCTTCAAGTGATTGAGACGCGTGCGCAAGGTGCGGAACTCTTCCATCGGCGCCTCGTGGGGGCGCGATACGTCGATCAGCAGAGAGTCGGTCGCCGCGCGGAACGGGACTTCCTGCACCAGCTCCAGGAAGCCCTCAAAATTGTGGACGCCCGGATCGAGCACCGACGTGCCGACTGCGGGCTCCGCCGAGGCAAGCGGCCGCTGCGTAGGTGGTGCCGGCGGAGACAGCACTCCGGATTTTTCAGCGCGGCGCAATGCATCATGAACTCGACTCATTCGTTTCTTCTCCCGACTTATTTAGACACGTTCAGACACGCCGTACATTGTCCGCTCAGACTTTGCTGACGTAGTAATACACCACTGAGCCCGACATCACCACCGCCGCGGCAAGGCACGCCGTGGTCCAGCCGAGCCACGTCAGACGCCGCCGGCGGCGCACCACAAAGTCATTCTCGAGCAACGGCACGCTGCCCAATATCGACATCTGGGTGTAAGCTCGCACGTCTTTCAAATTCTTCAGCGAGGTATCCTTCATCTCGCGGACGCCGGCAATGCTGATCCCCAGGACTAAGCCCAAGGCTCCTCCCAGCAGGATCACCATGGGGCGCTTGGGTTCGGTGGGAGTCGTGGGCAGCGAAGCCGGGTCCAGCAGTTCCAAAGTTTCACCCTGCTTGCGCCCTTCCATCTCTTGCGCGATTTCGGCCTTGCCCAACTTCTCGCTCAGGTCGACGAAACGTTCCTTCACCAAATCGCGGTCGCGCAACAGATCGGCGTATTGTTTTTCGCCTAGGGGAACGGTAGACATGCGTCCCTCAAATCCCTTGATCGCGTCGTTGACTTCTTTAAGCTGCTTGGTATTGTCCTGGAGATCCAGCTCGCGAGCTTCGAGAGCGCTTTGGAAGCGTTTGATGCTGGCTTCAATATCGCGGCTCTCGCGGACGTTCTGCTGGCCCGCAGGGGTTACGGCGGGAGTATCGGTCTTCGTCGACGCATCGGCCGCCTTCACGTCCTGCACTTTCTTGCGCGCGACGGCCACCTTCGAAACGGCAATCTGGACATCCGGGAACGTGTCCTTATAGTGCTGCCGCAGCAACGCCAATTGGTCTTCCGAGGTGCTTAACTCATGCTCGGCATCCACTAGCTCCTGGCTCTTGCGGTCCGGCGAGCTCTGTATTTGCGATGCGTCCTTGCTGATATTCGCCAACTGATCTTTAAAAATCCGGACGTTGGACTCCATCTGGAGTTTTTCCTGATTGACAGAACTGATGCGCGCGCTCAAATAGCTGGCCTGGGATTGCAGGGCCGCCAGTTGGCGCATGTTGGAGTCCACTTGGTCGGGCAGCCTGCCGTTATTCTGCATACGGTAAGCGGCGAGCTTGTCCTCGGCGGCGTCCAGTTGTTTCTTGGAGTCGTCCATTTGGTCCTTCATGAACTGCGTCGTCTGGAAGGTCGCGTTCGAGCGGTTGCGGATGTTCTCGTCGATGAAGCGGCTCACCAGCTCCTGGACCACTCGTTGCGCGATCAGGCGATTGTCATACGAAAACGAGACAGCGAAGGCCGGGATGTGGTCCGTGGTGCCAGTGGGAGAGGCCACCGGTTGAATCTGGACCGCGTTCTTCATCTGCTCGACGACGTCTTCGATCGGCATCCGGCTGCGCTCGCGCTGATACAGGCCGAAGGAGTTGATGATGGTGGTCAGTACACTGCGGCTCAAAATCGTCTGCGCCATGGAATTGATGCGGTCGCTCATCTGCTGGTTGATGGCCGATTGCACCATGTTCTGCGGCACTTGCTGCGGAACGATTTTCACTACCGCTTGCGAAACAAAACTGTCCGGGTACAAGTACACGCCCACCACGCTCGCCACCAGCGTGAACAGGAAGGGTCCGAAGATCCATCCCTTATGGCGGCGCACGATGTCGATGTAATCTTCCAGGTCCAGTGACCTTCTGGGCGTACTGTAATTTTCAGTCGGCTGCATCCGATGTCCTCGCTTAGGGAACCACCACGGTGTCGCCGTTTTCAAGGAAGATATTCGTTTCGAGATTCTTGCCTTTGAGGATGTCCTGATAGTTGAACTTCAGGCGGTCGGCACCGCGAATGATGATAATTTTTTTCTTGTTGGCGAAGTCGCGAAACCCGCCCGAATTGGAAAGCGCGTCGAATACCTTGGTGGGAATCGCCAGAACGTATTCGCCGGGGCGGTTCACTTCTCCGGTGATGTAAAACTTCTTGCTGCCGACGGTCTGCAGACTGACGCTGACGTCGGGACTATTGATGAAATTCGACAGGCCCTGTTTCAACTGGTCGCCGAGGCGTTCCGGAGTCAGGCCGCTGGCCTGTACGTCGCCGATCAGCGGAAGAGTGATCTTACCGTCCGGGCGTACCGTGTAAGGCCCTGTGAAATCCTGCTCGCGCCACACCTTGATCGACAAGACGTCCTGCGCTCCGATCACATAGGTCTTGGGATCAACCGCGACGCTGGTGTCGGGTTTGGCGGGGAGGGTCGATGCATCGCCGCGGGCGGGGGCCGCGTTACTGGCCGGGGGGGTGGGAGCCGGCTCCCGATTCTGTGCTCTTGCCGGGGCCGCCGTCAACCACGCCAGCCACAATCCACCTACTACAGTAAGTACCACAGATACAGAATTTCGGACCACGGTCGAGAAATCCTTCCGCGCCATCGTCCACTGGGAGAACTCAGGTGCTATCTTCACTATAACTTGGTATAACAACGTAATGCGTGGCTCGCCAGTAACCATAGTACTGGGCTGGTGATGCTCTAAGGGGAACAATCGTTCCAACCGCATCGTTGGCAAGGAAACCCGACAATGAGCTATTTCCTAGCGAAAACCGATCCAGAGACCTATTCTCTCAATGACTTCGAGCGCGAAAAGCGCACGCTGTGGGACGGGGTCACCAATCCGCAGGCGGTGAAGAACATCCGCGCCATGCAGCCCGGCGATCGAGTTTTTATTTATCACAGTGGAGGCAAAGCGGAAGGCTCGGGCGTCGTCGGGCTAGCTAAGGTCTTGACCGAGGGGCGAGCCGATCCTAAAAATCCGAAATCGGCGGTGGCGGACCTGGAATTCACCGGTCGCCTGGATCCGCCCACTACACTCGCGGAGATCAAGGAATCCGGGAAATTCGACGATTGGGCGCTGGTGCGCCAGGGACGGCTCTCTACCATGGCTGCGCCCGAAAATTTCGTCGCCTGGATGCGCGCGCGTTATCCAAAAGCGAAAATCTAGCGGGGCCGGCCGGTGCCAGATCGGTCCCCTGCGGTAGACTGAAGCTTGCCTGGATTGGCTAGATCCGTCGCCGACTTTGCGGGGTCCCCTGCAGGGCGCGTATGCCTCGAATGGTTCCGCCGCGAGCGCAATTGGATCAACGAGCAGCATCTCAAGCTGTGCCGCATCCCAGCTCCCACCTTTTTTGAGGAAAAACGCGCTGCCTGGATGGCCGAGCAGTTCCAAACGTTGGGTTGGGAAGCCCGTCTGGACCGCGCAGGCAATGTGGTGGCGACCTGGCCGGGCGCAACCGCATCCTCCATAGCCGTGACCGCGCATCTGGATACTGTGCTCGCGCCGCGGACTCCCGAAGACATCAAAACTCTGCGCGACGGGCGCATGGCTGGCCCTGGCGTCGCCGATAACGGCGCCGGACTCGCCGCGCTGCTCGCGCTGGCGGCTGCCTGGAAGGCGGCGCCTCCATTGGAAGATTCGGGAGCGGCGCCCATTCTGGTCGCCAACGTCGGCGAGGAGGGCGAGGGCAATCTGAGCGGCATGCGTTATTTGTGCCGCGCGGCGCCCGGCCAACCGCAAGTGTTCCTGGTGCTCGACGGCCCAGGCACCGATCACATTACTTCCCGTGCGCTTGCCAGCCAGCGTTTCGAGGTTACGATCACCGGTCCCGGAGGCCACAGTTGGCGGGATTCCGCTTACGGCAATCCGGTGCATGCACTCAGCCGCGCGGTGACATTGTTCACGGACCAAGCCGGGGTTTTAAATGGAGCGGGAACGACGTTTCCGCCGGGTCCGCGCAGCAGCTTCAATTTCGGAATTTTCGAAGGCGGGTCGAGCATCAATTCCATCCCCACCGAGTCGCGCGCCAAGATCGATCTGCGTTCCGAGAGTTTGGGTCGCATTGGTGAAATGGCAGCTTTGCTGACCCTCGCCGTCGATCAAGCCATCGAGTGGGAAAATGCGCGCGGCAGCGGGCCCAGAATCGCGGCGCGCATTAAAGAAATCGGCTCACGGCCCAGCGGCGAGCTGGCGGATAACGCACCCTTGCTCGAAGCCGTGCGAGCTGTCGATGCTCATTTGGGCATCCGCAGCCGCCTGGACTGCTCCTCTACCGACGCCAACATCCCGCTGTCGCTGGGACTGCAAGCGGTCTCGATCGGAGCGGGAGGACAGGGCGCCGGAGCCCACACACCCGCCGAATGGTATCTTCCGGAAGGACGCGATCTGGCCTTGCGCCGAATTCTGCTGGCGGTATGCCTCCTGCTTACAAATGAGTAACGATTCCCGGCCCTTTTCGTCTCTCCACATAGCACGTATAATCAGATTGAAGGCGTCTGCCTGACGTGAGGTAGGAATTCATGAAACTGCTCGAAAAGATGCGCCAGCAAAAGCTGCTATCCACTACGCTGCTGCTGGTCACGCTTTCCATTGGAATCGTGATCGGCACACTGGTCAATACCGGCGTTCACGCGCAGCGCAGCGGAACGGCCGCCCCGGACGCCACCCCGCTCGTAGTCCCCAAGGCAGCGCAGGTCGGCAATGAGTTCACGAAGCTGGCCAAGATGCTGGAGCCGAGCGTCGTCAACATCACCGCGGACTACACGCCCAAGTTGCAGGAAGGCAAGAGCCGGAAAAAAGGCGACGACGACGACGACCAGGGCGACGACGATTCGAGCGACCTGTTCCGCCGCTTCTTCGGTGGCCCGGGTGGAAGTGGCGGCGATTCCTCTCCGCAGTCCCAGCGCCGGGAACAGTCCGGCACCGGATTTGTGGTCGACAAGAACGGCTACATCGTCACCAATAATCACGTGGTCGACGGCGTCGATCGCATTAAAGTAAAGCTGCACGGAGATGACACTGAATACAAGGCCCGCCTGATTGGTACCGATCGTGAGACCGATCTTGCGGTAATCAAGATCGATGCCAAGCATCCCCTAGCGCCGGTGACCATTGCCAACTCCGACAGCGTGCAAGTGGGCGATTGGGCAGTGGCGATTGGCTCGCCGTTTGGCCTGGAAGCCTCCGTCACCCTAGGCATCATCAGCGCCACCGACCGCACCAGCGTCGGCCAGCAATTCCAGCACTTCATCCAGACCGATGCCGCGATCAACCCCGGCAACAGCGGCGGTCCGCTGCTGAACATCAAGGGAGAAGTGATCGGCGTCAACACCATGATCGCCACCCAAAGCGGCGGGTCGCAGGGGATCGGTTTTGCGCTGCCCATCAACACTGTGGTGCGCGTGTATAACGACGTCATTCGCGACGGCCGCGTGACGCGCGGTTCGATTGGAATTTCCTGGGCTCCTGGCACCAAGACTGATACGCTCCGCGCCCTCGGCGAGGATCACGGCGTAATCGTCGGAGAAGTGAAGAAGGGCGGCCCTGCCGACAAGGCCGGCATCAAAGCGGACGACATCATTCTGGGCATTAATGGCCAGTCGATCAAGAACGGCGATGAGTTGGTTGCGCGCGTGGCCGACATTCCGGTGGGTTCGATGACCAGCCTGACAGTGGACCGCGACGGCAAAAAGATGGAGATGAAGCTGACCATCCAGGATCGGGCAAAGGTGTTCTCTGACGACCCGCGCGTGGTAGGAGAGGTTGCCCCCAGCGAGAATGGTCCAGGCAAGGAAGAATCCACTCAGGTCAAGTTCGGCATCTCGGTCCGCGGGACCAGCGACGAAGAGAAGGAGAGCACTCCCGATAAGCGCGGCATCGCCGTGACGCGGGTCGAAAGCGGCTCCTTTGCAGACGATGTCGGTCTGATGGAAAAAGACATCATTACCGCCATCAACCGTCAGCCGATCACATCGGTGGAGGACATTCGAAAGATTCAGGGGAACCTAAAGCCTGGCGATGCGGTGGCGTTCCGCGTGGTCCGTCCCATTCCCGGAGCTCGAACCAAGGGAGCGCCGGCCCGGACCTCGACCATGTTCTTAAGCGGAACCTTGCCGCAGAACTAGAACGGTAACGAAAAGTTGCGCTTCCTAGCGGTATCGATAGCGGCGCTGGCTCTCACCGTGGCGGCATCGGGCCAGCAAGTTCCGGCGGCAAAAAAGAAAACCGCGACTGCTGCCAGTACAAAGGCGAAAGCCGCACCTCACGCGGCTGCCACTTCGAAGACCGGAACCGCGAAGAAGTCCGTCGCAACGAAATCCACGGCGAGCAAAACAGCCGCTTCAAAAACCGGGCCCAAAACTGCGTCTAAATCCGGCACGAAATCCCGCAGGACCGTAGTCGCGCGCCGCCCGCCGACGCAACAGCAGCCGACTACGGATCGTTACAAGGAAATTCAACAATCGCTCGCGGATAAAGGCTATTTCCAGGGACCTGTGGATGGCGCGTGGAATCCCGGATCGGTTGAAGCTCTGAAGCGCTTCCAGAAGGACCAGAACCTCGATCCCGATGGCAAGATAGGGTCGCTGTCGCTGATTGCCTTGGGGCTTGGTCCCAAACGCGGCGTGGCATCGGCGCAACCGCCACCGCCGGGCGCCGAACCAGTGGAACCTCCGCCAGTGGCGCAGCCGCAGCAGTAGAAAAGCGGCTCAGCCCTTGGCGAAATACAGCGCGGTGGCGCGTTCGAGTTCGGATTTCGACATCACCGGGCCGCGGCCTTCATACCGCCCGATCGACGTCAGAATGGTGCAGATATCGGACGGATAGCAGGCGCGCAGCTCGGTGCGTCCCTGGCGCAGGCAGAGCTTGCGCAGTTGTTCGGCGCTATCCGGCTCCGCGTCGATGCGGCGGGCCTTCACCACGCGGTCGAAAATCTGGTCGAAGGACTGCGCATCCACGGCCTCCACCAGAATCTTGTTTTGAATGCGCCGCAGGAAGGCTTCATCGGCCAGGTCGGAGGGTTCAAGGTTGGTCGAAAACACCACCATGGTTTCAAACGGGATCTGGAACTTCACGCCGTAGCGCAGTGTGAGGTAATCCACACGCCGGTCGAGCGGCACGATCCAGCGGTTGAGCAGGTCGCGCGGCGACATCAACTGGCGGCCGAAGTCGTCGATGAGCAGAATGCCGTTGTTGGCTTTCATCTGCAGGGGCGCCGCATAGATGCTGGACGAATCGTCCAGGCGCAGCTCCAGCATGCTGGGAACCAGCTCGCCGCCTACCAGAATGCAAGGACGCTTGCACACCACCCACCGCGGATCCACTTCGGTCTCATCGTTATCCAGCGGCTGATGCACCACCGGATCGAAAAGGCTGATGATCTGGTTGTCGACTTCCACCGCGTACGGAATCAGGATGGCGTCTTTGTAGACCCGCAGCATGCGCTCCGCCAGGCTGGTCTTACCGTTGCCGGTGGGGCCGTAAATAAAGATAGAGCTCTGCGAGATGATCGCCGGCCCCATTTGGTCCAGCATATGGTCCGACACCACCAGGTCCGAAAACGCGTTGCGCAGAATCTCGCGGTCGACATTCACCTTGGCCGATTGTGCCCGCACGGCGTTGCCGTAGTCTCTGATCGAAACCGGGCACGCCCCGGCGTATTGCGAAACCTGGAAACGCTCGTTGGCCATGTTCTTGCCGGCTTGCGACAGCACAAAGTTATAGTCGTTGCCGGACATGCCCTTCACTTCCACCAACTGCTGCTGCCGCATGTGCTTGAACGCCATGTCGACAATGGGGACTGCCAGGCGCAGCGAACGGCCCAGGCTGGCGAGAGTGCAATTGCCCTCAATCACCATGCGCCGCAGCATCAGATCCAGCACCAGGCTTTCGGAGATCCCCAGCTCCGCGAAGGTCTGCGGGATCGCTGGGCTGAAAGCGGTTCGAACGGGTGCAAACGTGGCCATGGTCTGGAGGACTCCTTAACAGGACTATCGGCAGGAGCAGAGGGAGAGTTTAACCCCACCTCTCTGCCCGTTTCGGCGCTGCCTAGCGTCATACTTAATATTGGTTGGCGTCATACTTAGGTGGGTAGTATTTTCAGATGCTGAAGGTTCTACAGATTCTCTGTCTTGTCCTCACCGCAGCCGCTATCTGCGCAGCCGACGATGACGCGGCATGGCTGTTCGCGGCCGGCGAAAAGGCCGCTCACGCGGGGGACCGTTTGCAGGCCTATCTCCTGTATTCGCAAGCGGCACGTTTGGAACCCCGCAACGCCGTTTACGCCCGCAGGCAGGCGGACTTGCGGGGCGCCGCGGCGCTTACCCGGCAAGCCGTGCTCGCCCCCGATCCAGCCATCGAAACCGTGGCCGCCCAACTCCAGGCAGAAGGAATTGTGGAGAGCGGCGTCCTGGCGGCAGAGCCCCCGCCAGTATTGGAACCCGCTCCCGGCAGGCACAGTTTCGATTTGAAAGAGACTGCTCAGGCTCTGTTCGAGAAGGTCGCCGGCGCTTATGGCATTCAAGCGGTGATGGAAACCGGGTACACGCCGCTCCCCACGCCGGTTACGTTTCGTATCGCGGACGCCACTGCCGCCGAGGCGCTGCGGACGCTGGAAGCCGCGACCGACTCTTTCCTGGTTCCCGTCGACGCCCACTCCATTATGGTGGCGCGCGACAATCCCCAGAAACGCACGGAGCTGATGCCGGTGATGGCGCTGGCGGCGCCGATACCCGAGCGCTTGACGGTCCAAGAGGCGCAGGAAATTTCGACAGCAGTGCAGCAGACGCTGGAGATCCGGCGCATCAGCATGGACCCAGTGAAACGGGTCGTGTATTTTCGCGACATCGTGCCCAAGGCGCTCGCGGCTCAGGAAATGTTTGCGCATCTCTCGCGTGCGCGCGCTCAAATCGAAGTCGATGTCGAACTGGTGTCGGTGGGCAGGACGTCCAACCTCAGCTATGGCCTCTCGCTGCCGCAAGTCCCGATTGCGATCATCCCCTTGACCAAGTCCTTTCAGAACGTGGTGCCGGCTGCGCTGGGCGGCAGCTTCTTCACCTTCGGCGGGGGAGCAACGCTGATGGGATTGGGCATCGTCAACTCCACGTTTTTCGCCACCTTGAGCGACTCTAAATCCGACACGCTGCTAAGTTCACAGATAGTCGCGGTGGATGGCCAGGCCGCGACGCTGCATGTGGGCGACCGCTACCCGATCATCACCTCCAGCTTCGCGGGCACGGCCGGAACGGCGCAAGCCACCGCCTTCGCGCCCACTACCCAATTTGTAGATCTGGGGCTGGTCCTGAAGATTACGCCCACGGTTCACGAGGATATGGAAGTGACGCTGGATGTGGACGCCGAGTTCAAGGCCTTGGGCAGCGGAACGTTCGACGGGATTCCCGTGATCGACAGCCGGCAGTATCAAGGTAAGGTCCGCTTGAAGGACGGGGAGTGGGCAGTAGTTGCAGGGATGCTGACGACAACCGACGCCGAAACGCCTACGGGGATCGCGTGGTTATCCGATCTGCCCTGGATCGGCGGCCTGTTCACGCATCACGTGCATGAGCGGGACCGCAACGAGACGCTGATCGTTCTGAAGCCGCACCTGGTTTCCCTGCCGCCGTGGGAATTCGTCACGCCGACGCTGTGGACCGGCACCGAGACACGCCCGGCGTCACCGTTTTAGGTAGTCGCTTTCGGGCGCGGTCCGAACAGCGCTGTGCCTACCCGGATGTGAGTGGCCCCTTCCTCGATCGCCGCTTCGAGATCGTGCGACATACCCATGGATAATTTCGGGAGGCCGTGCGTCCGCGCGAGCACGGCCAGCTTGCGAAAGTACGGGCGGGTCTCTTCCGGATCGTCGCTCCACGGCGGCATGGTCATGAGGCCTGTGAGACGCAGGTTGCGGCAGTCGCGGATTGTATCGATGAGCGCCGGAAGCTGTTCCGGAGCTGCCCCTGCTTTCGATTCTTCCTCGCTCAATTTCACTTCGATCATCACTTCGAGCGGTGTACCGCTCTGGTCGAGCCGACGGGCGAGTTTTTCGGAGTCGACGGTCTCGATTACCTGAAACAGTTCCGCCGCAATGCGGGTCTTGTTGCTTTGCAGATGGCCGATTAAATGAAACACAGCGCCCGCTCCGGGGCCAGTCAGGCTGGCGAGGGCTGCGTGCTTCGCCTCAAATTCCTGCACGTAATTTTCGCCGAAGTGGCGCAGGCCGAGGGCGTAAGCCTCCAGCGTCACGCTTGCGGGAAATTTTTTGGTGACTGCGATCAGCGTTACCTCGGAACGGTGGCGGCCGGCGCGCTCGACAGCGCTCTGGATGCGTTCCTCGACTTGATTCAGGTGTTCGCGAAGCACTCTGCTTCTCGCAGTATAACCGCCGCCGCGGCAGCGCCCAACTCGTGACCCGCTTTTTCGATCGCAACGAACTGATGCCGCGCCGGTATAGCGGTGAGCGCTGCAGTCATCTCTTCGATGGAGCCGAAAGGATCGCGCGTCCCATGGATAAACAGTGCCGGAGTTTGCAGCTTCGGGAAGTGCTGCGTACGGAGCTGCTCCGGTTTGCGCGGCGGGTGCAGCGGGTAGGAGAGCAGCAGCAGCGCATCGGCGATCGTGGGAGTCTCCGCTGCCAGTAAAGTAGCCTGCCGTCCCCCGTAAGAGTGCCCGCCGAGCATGAGATAGCTCGGCGTAATCTCGCGCATCGCTTCGGCGGCGCGCTGCAATCCTTCGCGATCGCGCGCGGCTGCGCCCGGGAAAGGCGGACCCGTGGAACGCACCTGGCGATAGGGGAGGTCGCAGCGCAGAACGTGAAACCCCGCGCCCGCGAACTCTTCTGCCACGGCACGCAATAGCGGAGACTCGCAATTCGATCCCGCGCCATGCGTGATGACTAGGCCCTTGCCTGAGACGTCCACCGCCGGCTCATGCAGCCAGCCGCGAATCAACTCTCTCTCAAAGCGTTTCGTAAGCGATCTCTCCTTTGCCCCACACAGTCTGGCGGCCGACGCCAGTCCAGCGTGCGATTTCGAGGTATGGAAGAAACTCAGCAAGGTCGCCTTCGTATTCGGCGACACCCGTGAATCCTCCCAGCGAATGACGTTGCCCGGTGGCGCGGCTGGTGCGCTCGGCGACGAACGGAATCAACTCGCAGCGCGTCGTCGCAACGCGGCGCGCGCGGTCGCCAAAAGCTTTGAAGTCGATTTCCAGCGGCCCATCGCCATACAACTCGCTCAGCGTACTGATCCGATCGCGGATACGCGCCGCCAGGACTCCGAACTCGGGCTGCTCCGCTCCCTTGAGTTCGGTGGGTGTGAGGAAACGAACACGGGCGCGATGAATCGGCTGCTCCGCAGGGCACAGCGACAGACGCAGCGGTTCCGTTCCCGCCACCGAGTTCAAGGTCCCCATCTCCGCCATCACTCGCGTGAATAATTCAACTGCGGGATCGCGCGTGAGAAATACGTTCATTCCGACTTCCAGAGGACCAAGTATGCGGAATACGAAAGGACGCGGCGGATCGGCGAGTCCGCTGGGCCCCGAACTCTGCGGCTCTCTTGGGAGCGAAGAACCGTGCATAAGCGTCCGCGTCCGTCTTCTTGAGAGCGCTTCCAAACGCGCCGCG
Organism: Bryobacterales bacterium; assembly: GCA_963731375.1. Classification (GTDB taxonomy): domain Bacteria; phylum Acidobacteriota; class Terriglobia; order Bryobacterales; family Bryobacteraceae; genus Palsa-187. Next base: position 1,572,029 of record CAVSUW010000005.1, on the reverse strand, counting down.
CAGAGTGTTGGCCGAGAAATCCCGCAACTTACAGGTTGCGAAGCGGAAGCGCAGCGGATAGAGATCGAAGGTCGTTGCGCTGGCAGAGCCCACCTCGAAACGTTAGCATGCGCGCCGCGGCGACGTGTGATTTGGACGGTCTTTTATAATGGAGAGATGGCCTTCCGGCTCGGGATCGACTATCAGCCGAAAGGCGACCAACCTGCCGCTATCGATGCGTTGCTGCGCGGTCTGCGCGACGGCGATCAAAACCAGGTCCTGTTGGGCGTCACCGGCTCCGGCAAGACCTTCACCATGGCCAAGGTGATCGAGGCCACCGGCCGCCCAGCGTTGGTGCTGGCGCATAACAAGACCCTGGCCGCACAGCTCTATCAGGAATTCAAGAGCTACTTCCCCTCCAACGCAGTCGAGTATTTCGTCAGTTACTACGACTACTATCAGCCGGAAGCCTACATTCCAGCGGGCGACGTCTACATCGAAAAAGAAGCCACCATCAACGACGAGCTCGACAAACTGCGGCTGTCGGCAACCCGCTCACTGTTCGAGCGGCGCGATTGCATCATCATCGCGAGCGTAAGCTGCATCTACGGCATCGGATCTCCGGAAGCGTACTACGGGATGCTGATGATGCTCGAAAAAGGGCAGAAAATCGCGCGCGAAGAAATCACGGCGCATCTGGTCAGCATTCTCTACGAACGCAATGAGGGCGACTTCAAGCGCGGGGCATTTCGAGTCCGCGGCGACGTGATCGAGCTGTTCCCGACCTACGATGACTCCGCTTATCGCATCAACATGTGGGGCGACGAGATCGAATCGCTGGAGCAGATCGATCCGCTAACCGGGCAGGTGAAGCAGAGCTATTTGCGGCTGCCCATCTATCCCAAGACGCACTACGTGATGCAGCCGGAAACTCGCGACAAAGCTCTGCGCAGTATCGAGAACGAACTGCATTGGTGGAAAGGCGAGCTCGAAAAGGAAGGCAAGCGCATTGAGGCGCAGCGCCTGTGGCAGCGCACCAAGTTCGATCTGGAGATGATCCAGCAGATCGGCTACTGCCACGGGATCGAGAACTACTCACGCCATTTCACCGGCCGCCTGCCGGGGCAGGCTCCGCCCACGCTGCTGGACTATCTGCCGCACGACGCGTTGATGTTTCTGGATGAAAGTCACCAGACCATTCCCCAACTGCAAGGCATGTATCACGGCGACCGCTCGCGCAAAGAGCAACTGGTCAAGTACGGATTCCGGCTGCCCAGCGCCCTCGACAATCGCCCGCTCACTTTCGAAGAATTCGAAAACCGGGTGCATCAGGCGATCTACGTCTCCGCGACGCCCGGACCTTACGAACTCACCAAGACCGGCGGTGCGGTGATCGAGCAAATCCTGCGGCCTACGGGACTGGTCGATCCCGAAGTCACCATCCGCCCCATTCGCGGCCAGGTTGACGATCTGCTGCACGAGATCCGGCTGCGCGCCGAGCGCGACCAGCGCGTCCTGGTGACCACGCTGACCAAGCGCATGGCCGAGGATCTGTCGGAGCATTACTCGGAAGCCGGCGTGAAGTGCGCGTACCTGCATTCGGAAGTGTCGACGCTCGATCGCGTCAAGATTTTGCGCGACCTGCGCCGCGGCACCTTCGATGTTTTGATCGGCGTCAATCTGCTGCGCGAAGGCTTGGATCTGCCGGAAGTATCGCTGGTGGCGATCCTCGACGCCGATAAAGAAGGGTTCCTGCGCTCCACCGGGTCGCTGATTCAAACCATGGGCCGCGCCGCGCGCCACCTGGAAGGGCAGGCGCTACTCTACGCCGATGTGATGACCGATTCGATGCGGCGCGCGATCGAGGAAACCACCCGCCGGCGCACGCTCCAGAGGGCCTATAACGAAGCGAACGGAATTGTGCCACAATCCATCATTAAGCCGATCGATCTGAACCTGGTGGCGATCGCGGAAGGGGATTATGTGACAATACCGCTCGATACCGCGGAAGACGAAGCGGGCGCGGTTCCGCCCGAACAGTTGGATCAATATCTGTCGGAGCTCGAAGCCAAGATGCGCGCAGCGGCTCAGCGATTCGACTTCAAACAGGCGGCCGCGTTTCGTGACCGGATCAAAGAGCTGAAGAGCAAGGCTCTCATCGAAATCACTGCTGACCCATCGATGACATGAGATCTCAAAAACCGGCGGGACTGATCGGCGCTGGCGGCGTCAATCAATCGTTTCTGGCCCGCTTGCCTGCCGTGTTGGAGCAACTTGGCCCCGTCAAAGGTTCTTCCCTCAAAGTTTCACGCCGCATCGCCAATGGACTGCGCGCCGGTTTCGGGGTAGACGATTATCGGGCGCTGGAGCCGTGCGGCCTCATCTGGATACTGGAGCCGGAAACTGCGCTGGATTTTGTCACCGCCGAGCTGGCATCCGCAGTGCCGCTGGAGGGCAAGACGGTGGTGCTGTGCGATGCGCTCCGCGACAGCCTCCGGCCCAACCCTTTGCGAGCGGCGGGCGCGCGGGTGGTCACCTTGAATTGCCTGCCGGAATCGTCCGAACGCAAATTCGTGGGCGAAGGACATCCCGCGGCGCTGGCGGAATTGCGGAAACTGCTGGCGCAAGATCGCCGCAAGCTGATTGAGCTGCGGCCGGCCACCAAGCCGTTATACTTTGCGGGCGCGTATCTGGGATCGCAGCTCCTGATGCCCTGGATTGCCGGAGCGGCGGAAAGTTTTCGCGCCGCTGGCTTTTCGCGCGACGAGGCTGTCGGCGCGGTAGAGGCCCTGGGCGTGCGTGCTCTGCGGGCCTACGCCAAGGCCGGAGACAAGGCCTGGAACCGGGCCACGGCCGAGCGCTTGCATCGCGCCATCGCCCGCGACCTGGAGACGCTGCGCTTCACCGACACCCGCCTGGCCGCGCTGTTCTCCGATGGCAGTGACCGCATGCTGCGCTACTTCGCCAAGCCCGTCCGCAAGGAGCGTTTGAAGGCGCTGGCGCGGCGCTCGGGATAACGCAATTTCCCTGAGAGGAAACCGGCTATCCTGATACCAGGTATTGGGACCCCCATGAACGATACCCAGATTCTCACCATCGCGTTCGCATCCGTGCCCACGATGCTGACCGTGCTCATTGGCATTCTGCTGAACAACGCTCGCTTGAGCGACGTGAACTCACGCCTGGGAGAGCTTCGCTCCCATATGGACTCGCCGGTTCAATGACGTCGACCACCGTTCGACGGCGTAGACCGGCGCTTCGAAGAGATGAAAGAGATGTGGCGCACCGAACTGCACCGCGTCGAAGAAGTCCTGGACGCCCGCCTAAAGCATTTGGAAGATCGCTAGCCAACTCTCTTACGACCGCCGCAGCGCCGCGCGCACCGCTTCCGGATTCGCATTCGCCAGCGCACCGGCCACTTCGCTGGCACGGTCGTCCAGTTCAAACGCCGGAGCCACCTGGTGCACCAGGCCCCACGCCAGCGCGTCCGGCGTCGAGAAGACGCGCCCCGTGAGGCACAGCTCCAGCGCCCGCCGTTCGCCGATGGCCGAGGCCACCGCCCAATAAATCGCTTCGCTCCATTTGCCTTCGCGAATGTCCGTCAGCCCGAAGCTGGACCCCTGCGCCGCCAGCACCACATGCGCGTTGGCGAGCAGCGCCACGCCGCCCGAGATCGCCACTCCCTTCACGGCCGCCACCAGCGGCTTCGCCATTCTGCGGCCGATCGTGAACAGATCGTCGCCCGCCAGCGGATCGACGCCGGCGCAGAATATCGGTCCGTCGGCCTCCAGCAAAATCGCGCCCACGGTGTCGTCGGCGACGGCGTCCCGCAACTCGCGCAGCAGATCCTGGCACATCGCTGCGTCCAACAGATTGCGTTTTTCCGGCGCCGCCAGCGCGATGCGGCGCAAGCGCCCGTCCTGTTCTATGCGCAGGTTCACAGGGTCTCCAATACCAGATGCTCGCGATGGCCGTGGGCGCACGCCGCGTCGAAAGCGAATGCCAAGACCCGCCGGGTGGCCAGGGGATCGATCAGCGCATCCACCTGCCCCCGCGCCGCCGCATAGCGTGCGTCCAGCCAGAGTTCGTAATCCGCGCGGGTTTGCGCCATGCGCTTTTCGAGCTCCTCGGGAACCGCCGCGCCGCTGGCCTTCAGCTTTTCAAGCTCCGGACCATGCACCGCTTGCACCGCCGCGTCGCCTTCCATCACGCCGATGCGCGCCGTGGGCCACGCGAATGCAAAGTGCGGATCGAAGCCCTGACTCGCCATCGCGTAATAACCCGCGCCGCTCGCGTGATTCAGCGTCAGGATGATCTTGGGCACGGTGGCGCAGGCCATGCTTTCCACCATCTCGGCGCCCGCGCGGATGATGCCTTCGGACTCAGCCTCGGTGCCCACCATGAAGCCGGAGACGTCCTGCAAATACAGCAGCGGCAGCCCGCGCCGCTGGGCGTTCTCGACAAAATACGCGACCTTGCGCGCCGACTCCGCGTACACGATGCCGCCGATGCGCGGACCTGCGGCGGTCTTCAGAAACCCGCGGCGGTTGGCGATCACTCCGATCACGCGCCCTTGCAGCCGCGCGTGCGCGCACAACATTTCCGGTGCGTACTCGGGTTGAAATTCCAGGTATTCATCCGCGTCCACGATGCGCGCGATCACTTCTTCCACGTCGTAGGGCAGGCGGTGATCGGCGGGCAGCAGATCGTAAAGTCCTTCGGCGGGCTTGGCCGGAGCGGTGCCCTTGGGCGTGGGCGGCAGACGCCGTCGCCGGCAGCTCGCGCAACTTGGTCTTGATGATCGCGAGCGCGTCCGGATCGTCTTTCGCTTTGTAGTGCGCCACGCCGCTGGTCTCGGTGTGCAGCGAAGCGCCCCCCAGCGCCTCCGCGGACACCACCTGCCCCACCGCGCCCTTCACCAGATTCGGACCGCCCAGTCCCATGAAGCTGGTGCCTTCCACCATGATGATGACGTCGGAGAGCGCCGGCAGATACGCGCCTCCCGCGATGCACATGCCCATCACCGCCGCGATCTGCGGCACTTTCAGCTTCCGCCGCATCAGCGAGTTGTAATAGAAAATTCGCGCCGCCCCGTACTGCCCCGGAAAAATGCTGCCCTGATACGGCAGGTTGATGCCGGCCGAATCCACCAGGTAGACAATCGGCAGCCGGTTGCGCATGGCGATTTCCTGCGCGCGCAAAATTTTCGGAATCGTCTCGGGCCACCACGCGCCGGCCTTCACCGTGGCGTCGTTCGCGACGATCACCGATGGGACGCCCCTCCACCAGCCCCACGCCGGTGATCACCCCGGCCGCGGGCGCCTGGCCGTCGTATTTGTCGTAAGCCATCAGCAGGCCGATCTCGAGAAACATCGTGCCCGCGATCGATCAGTTTGGCCACGCGCTCGCGCGCCGTCAGCTTGCCGGCCTGGTGCTGCTTCTCGATCTTCGCGGGGCCGCCGCCCAGGCGCAGTTTCTCTTCCAGATCCTGCAGCTCCGCCACCAGCCCGCGCATGTGATTTGCCGCTGTAGTCACTTCGTTTATTCTATAGGCCATGCGGGTGCCGAAATGCTAGGCGTCGATCAGCGCGTTCTGAAGATCGTCTGGACGGTATTTTTGTTCGCGCTGGCGGTCGCGTTGATCTATGCGATCCGCGACGCCCTGATCACCTTTACGCTGGCCATTTTTCTGGCGCTGCTGCTCTCGCCGCTGGTGACCATCGTCGATCACTTCACTTCCGTGCGGGTGCCGCGGACGGTAGCCCTGACGGTGGTCTACGTCTTGATGATCGCCGCCTTCGCCGCGCGTTCTCATGGGCATCGTTTCCGCGGTTGCGGTCGACGCGCGCTCTCTCTCCGCGCGGCTGCCGGACGCCCTGCGCAACGATCCGCTAGGCGGTCTTCCTCTGCCTGCCTGGCTCGATCCGGCGCGCGAACGGCTGGGCTATTGGATGCGCGACCAGCTCGACCAACTAGGCAATAATGCTCTCGCGCTCATCGGCCAGGCGTTGCAGCAACTGTTCACGCGGCTGGGGGCCGCCGTGGGCGCCGTACTGGTGCCCATCCTGGCGTTCTTTTTTATCAAGGACGGCAAGAAACTGCGCGACGGATTCATCCATAGCGTGGACCGGCAAGCATCAGCTTCTGGTGCACCAGATTCTGCAGGACCTTCACCGCCTGCTCTCCCAATACCTGCGCGCGCTGCTGATTCTGTCGTGGGTCGCATTCGCGTTCTATGCGGTATTTCTCAGCCTCACCGGCGCGCCCTACGCAGTGCTGCTGGCGGGAGTCGCCGGGGTTCTGGAATTTATCCCGGCGGTGGGGCCGTTCATCGCCATGGTGATCATCGGAGCCGTGGGCTTGTTCAGCGGATATACGCATTGGTTCCTGCTGCTGATCTTCCTGGTGGTTTACCGCGTGGCGCAGGATTACATTCTGCAGCCGCTGCTGCTGAGCTCCGGGATGCGCATTCATCCGCTGCTGATCATCTTCGGCATTCTCGCGGGCGGCGAGTTGGGCGGCATTCCGGGAATCTTCTTTTCCATTCCGCTGATCGCGACGCTGCGCCTCATTTTCCTGCGATTATGGAAGCAGGACCTCCTCGATCGTATCGATGCAACCTGAAGATCCACAGCCGGTCTCGACTCCGCCGCAACTTCCGCCGCCTGCGACTCCAGCCCGGCGGCGAGGGCAAGAAAAAGTTGGGCGTCATCGGAACCATCGGCGCGCTGCTGCTCAAGTTCAAGACCCTGGGATTGGTGATCCTCACCAAGGGCAAGCTGGTGCTGCTGGGCTTGACCAAGCTCAATACCCTGCTTTCCATGCTGGTTTCGATCGGATTTTATTGGGCGCTCTACGGCTGGAAGTTTGGACTGGGCTTCGTGCTCTCGATCTACGTCCACGAGATGGGACACGTGATGGCGCTGGCGCGCTACGGCATCCCGGCCAGCCCCCCGATGTTCATCCCCGGCTTCGGCGCTTTCGTGCGGCTGAAGGCGTACCCGGCTTCGCCTGCCGAAGACGCCCGCGTGGGACTCGCCGGTCCGCTGTGGGGCTTAGGAGCGGCGCTCGCCTGCATGGGGATCGGCGTGATCACCGGCTCCGGTTTATTCACGGCGCTCGCGAAAGTAGGCGCCTGGATCAACGTGTTCAACCTGATTCCGGTGTGGCAGCTCGACGGCAGCCGCGGCTTCCGCGCGCTGACGCGGCAGCATCGCATCTTATCGCCGCGTTATCCGGACTGCTGTGGTTCTGGACTTCGGAAACCATGCTGATCCTGGTAGCGCTGGTGGCCGTGTGGCGCTGCTTCACCAAGGACGCGCCGGAGCAGCCCGATAACGTGGTCTTCTTCCAGTTCGCGGGCCTGCTGGCGGCTCTCTCCGGCGTCTACTATTTCACAAAATAGTTGCGGTCACGTTCAATAAATCGGGCCGCAAAAACACATCGGGCGCGGCAGCCAAAATGACCCCGCGCCCGACTAAAGAGACTAGAGTGAGCGTGACTTAAGCGGCGTTGACCATCAGGTCGTCGAAGCTCTCCGAGCCGTCCGCCTGATTGCGGTCCGCGGTTTCCTGGCACTGGATGCAGAATGGCGTCCACGGCACCGCAGCCAAACGCTTGGGGCTGATGTCTTCTTCGCAATGCAGACACACTCCGAAGGTGCCCTCGTCGATACGGCGCAGTGCGCCGCGCACGTTGCGCAACAATTGCGATTCGCGATCCAGATTGCGGATCGCCAACTCGCGCTCCGCGGCATGCTGCACTTCGTCCAGAGCGTCCGGGCTCTTTTCGATAGCGATGCCTTCACGATTGCGCACGAACAACTCCAGTTCCGCCTGTCTCGCCAACAATATTTCTTTGAATTTTTTTAATTCGTTCTTTGTCATTTTTGCTTCTCCTGTCTCTCGTCTCTTTTGTGTTTTGTCCAGTCTCGTCTTTTTTTCTACTCCAGTCGTCCGTCAATGGCATTAGACGCAGAGATTACCAAAAAGGTTCACCAAATGCCATCCACTTCAAGGGGATTGCCCGACGCGAAAGCGCGGACGAAAAGAGATCCGGGCACCTTTGCCCGGCTACCTCTGGCCAACTTTGAAATAGAGTAGCACATGACTGTTCAACCTTGCAAGCAATTGCAATGCCAATTTACGAACTTCCGGCTGATCCTACCCGCTATCGACGATCGAGGCTACCCCCGACACGCGATTCTTAGTTATCGGCTCTCACTGCTACAAACCATTACGTCCATCATTAGATCAGCGGATTTCGAATTACGTCTTCCCACCGGCCCGTCCAAAGTGCCAGAAACCAATGTCTTACAACGCTCTCATTCCTGCTACCGCCAAATGGGTTGTTTCAGCCGGTAAAAATTCTCATGTCCGGCGGTTTATTCACGCCAGAATGCTAGCATGCCGGTCCTAGGCGTCCGAAGCGGCTAAGATGCCCCCACAACCCGCCGGAGGACCCATCGAGGCATCGGAGGAGGCATACCGAATTAAGATACATCACATAAGTTTCAATACGTTGTCATATCCGAGCGGGACGCGAATTTCTTCCCTAGAGCGAGACGGATTCGCGCACAGATCCAGACTCTGATCGGGTTGTGACTCGCATGAACCTGGAAACCAGCAGAAGCGCCGTCACTGTGTTTCGTTGTGTCTCAATGGCGTGTCAAAGCTCCACAGTCGCGAGTCGCTTGCGACCGTCTAAAGCGCTTGCTATCAGTGCCATAAAATGGTGCTCGCCGTGCTCCCTAGGACCGTGGCCAAACAGCTTATGCGGGTCGTCGCTATCTTTGTGTTTCTTGCCTGTGCCGGGATTCCGGCAGGAGCGACGATCCTCCAACAGTTGACGCTGGACGAGATGGCCCAGAAGTCGACTTCGATCGTCCGCGCGAGGGTCACCGGCTCGAGCGAAGTCGTCCGCGGCGGGGACGTTTTCACCCTCTACAAGTTTGAGACGCTGGAAACCTTGAAGTCCTGGCCCCTGCGGTCCGGGAAGTAGCTGTGCCGGGAGGGGTTGCGGGAGGAATGCGGCAGGTGGTGGCCGGGGCTCCGACACTGCGCGCAGGCCGGGAATACGTTTTGTTCCTGTGGACCAGCCGCTCCGGTCTGACGCAATTGATGGGCATGTCGCAGGGCTTGTTCAGTGTCGAACGCACGACGGCGGGTGACCGCTCAGGCGTCACGTGCCGCAGCAGGAGAACAGATGCTGGATGCGGCGGGCCGCTCGGTTCGGGACGAAGCGCTGTCTATGCCCTTGACGGAATTGAAGGCCAAGGTCTCCAAAGCTTTAGCGTCTGCGACGGCTGCGGGCCGTCGGCAGCCCAGGCTCTGAGGGCGGGCAAATAATGCGAACCGCGGGGCGCGCCTTTCTTCTTGCGATGGCGCTGACCGTTATGTCCCCGCTGGTATCGGCGTATTACTACTACGTCTTCTTTGCGAGCGGCACCGGTCCTTATGCACCACTGGCGGCTCATTTCGACCTGAATGCCATCAAGGACAACACGGTTCAGTACTTTGTTTCGGATCAGCCGCCCGCGCCGCTGATGCCCGGCGACAACCTGACCGCGATCTACAGCCAGATCCGCCAGGCGGCGGAAGTATGGAATGGCGTCCCGAGTTCGTCGCTGCGGCTGCACTTCGGCGGAACCCGGAACATGGCCACGCCGCAGACCGTGCCCGGGATCGATGTGGTGTTCGATGACAACATGCCGCCGGGAATCATCGCCCAGACGATTCTCACCTTCCCGTCGGACCTCACCTTCCTAGGCGCGCAAGGCACAACCTTCGTTCCGATTCTGCGTTCGAAACTGCAACTGCGCAAGGATCTGACGGCGGCCGGCTATCAACAATCCAGCTATACCGATGCGTTTTTCATGACGCTGGTGCATGAGTTCGGTCACACGCTGGGTCTGCAGCACACTTTCACGTCGGCTACCATGTCGACGGCGATCACGCGGGCCACCACGCGGGGCGCGCCGCTCGCGGCCGACGACGTCAGCGGGATCTCGCTGCTTTATCCGGCAGGCGGATACGCCGCCTCCACCGGCAGCATCACCGGCCAGGTGACCGGAGCGGCCAGCGGTGCAGGCATCAATCTGGCGAGTGTGGTGGCGCTTTCGACCAGCGGCGTGGCGGTCAGCGGCATGACGCGTCCCGACGGAACCTACGAGATCGACGGCATTCCGCCGGGCCAATACTACATCTACGTCCATCCACTGCCGCCGCCTCAAACTGGTGAAGGGACGCCAGCCAATATCGTGCCTCCGGCGGACCCGCAGAAAGATAACTTCGCGGCCAACACCGGCTTCGTCACCCAGTTCTTTCCCGGAACGCAGGACTGGACCCAGGCGGTTCCGGCCGCAGTGGGCGCCGCGAGCGTGGTCAAAAACGTAAACTTCGCAGTGACGCCGAGCGGCGGCCCCGCGGTCTCCGCCATGGAAACCTACGGCTATCCGCAGGGAGTGGCGATTCCAGCGCCGCCATTTGTCCCGAAGACCCGCAATGGACTGGTGTTTTACGCCAACGGAGCGACGGTAAATAACCAATCCGCGATGGCGCCGGGGCTTACTGCGAGTATCATCGGCTCGGCGGCCAGCATTGAGCCGGGAAGCCTGCAATATTTTGCAAGCGGGTTCTTACTGGCCTGGGTGGATACGGCCGACATCAAAGTCGAAACGCCGGTGGCTCTCGCGGTGAGGCTGAACGGAGACCTGTATGTCCTTCCCGCGGCGTTCACGGTTGTGCCCGGCGGCGCGCCTTCCATCACCGCCGTGACTCTGCCTTCCAGCGGCTCCACGGCGGCAACCAACGTAGCCGGCACTAATCTGACGGCCAGCACGCGCATTCTGCTGGATGGCGCGCCGGCGCAAGTGCTGGCGGCGAATAAGGACGGCTCGCTCGACATCCTTCAGCCTCCGGCCTTGAGCGGGATGCAGGCCACGGTGGAAGCGGTCAACCCGGATGGACAGACCTCGTTACAGTCACTGGGCGCCACTCCCGCGCCGCTGCTCACGTATCCGCAGGCGAATGCTCCACAGATTAACCAGACGCCCGACGCCGTGATTGCCGGGACCGACACCTTAATGGTGATCAGTGGCGTCGATACGCATTTCGCCGATGGGCAAACGGTCGTCGGATTCGGTTCGAGCGATATCTCGGTGCGCGGACAGTGGGTGGTGAATTCCACCATGGTGATTCTGAATCTGACAGTGGACCCGGCGGCGCAGCCCCGGCACCACCTACATCACGGTGGCCACGGGTCTCGAGATCGTCACCGCACCCAACCTGCTGAATATTGTTGCGGCCGATCCCAAGCAGATCAGCCTGCATGTGCCGGTCCTCAACGCCGTGACCGGACTGGCGGGCATTCCCGCCGGAGGCGTCGCGCGGATCGTGACGACGGGCTTGCCGGCGGATCTGACCGGCTGGACGCTTACCGTGGGACCGCTGCCGGCGGCTTTCACCGCGGACGCAAACGGCGTGTTGACGGTTCAGGTTCCAACCGGCCTGGGCCTCGGAGCCCAACCCGTGCAACTGATCCCGCCCGCGAATTCGACGGTGGCTACGATTCCGCGCGTGATTCTGCAACTGGACCCGGCGCCTCCGCTGATTCTGTGGGGCGTGGACACGCCGGTTCCGGATGGCGGCCCGGTTCTGGTGAGCGCGTCGAATCCGGTGCCCCTCGGCCAGAGCGTGACCCTGATGGTCTACGGGCTTTCGTCGCCCAGCGGCGTCTTGCCCGGGGCGGGAGCGGTGTGGATGAATATCGGGGGCGCCATTTATCCGGCGACAGCCGTGACGCGCGTGCCGGCCGATCCCAACTCGACGGCGCCGCCCACGGATCTGGCCTATGTCAGCTTTGTGGTTCCCACCACGCTGGTCTTGGATCCAACCGTGAGCAATCCAAGCACGCCGGTGATGGTCGGAACAAGCACTCGCTTGTCGGCGGCCTATTCGTTATTCATAGCGCCCGCGCCGCCACCGCCCCCGCCGGTGACTTCCCTCGCGGCGCAGTGACTCCAAGGCTTTGGTGTCAGACAAAGGAGAGGTAGCACCCGCTACCTCTCCAGAATTCAGTCAAAAAACCGTGAGGTCATTACTCGCTGGTCGTCATCCTCGCGGTCGTCGTGACCGTGCCCGTGCAGACGCCGGAAGTATTTCTTGCTTAGCTGGTGCGCTACATCGGAGCCCAGTTCCGCTCCTTCCTCTACCGAAAAACGATAGTGGAATCCTGCGTCGATGCGCGCCTCTGCCACTTCGTCGATCAAATCTTTCGTGTCGGTGAACGTGTGTGTGGTGTTGGTGACGGTGCTGGTAACGACGATCGTCACCTGAGAAGTCCCGAAGAAATTCTCTAGCTGTGCTGCGATAGAGCCGGACACACAGCCGTGCGCTGACGGATATTCGGGATGGTTCGGAGTGGCGACGATCGGCGCCCAGGAAGCGTCTTTGTCGGTTTTGGAATTCCCGTCAATGTCGCCATTCTGGATGGCTGTGACCGGGCGCCAGAAGCTGTAATGAAACTTGGCGTCCCAGCAGCCGATAGCGCCGTCGGCAGCCCCTGTATAAAGCGTTGCGAACAGCCGCGCTGTATCGGACACATCCATGGTCTCGCGCGATCGCCAGAGCGCGGAAGGCCCGTCCGTATTGCCTGCCCACGTGATCCGTCCAGAACAGAGCGATCTCGGTCTGTTGCGGAGTTCTCACCGTACTATTGATGGCGCCCAAGTCTTTGACTTCGTTGTAGGCCCGTGCCCATTCCTTGCTGTCCAGCTTCGGCGGCGGTCCTGGCCGGAACTGCGACGAACTGCTGCATGGTGAAAGGAATCATATGGCCCAGCCATGGGATCGCTGGGCGCCGCAAACGCAGGAGGTGTCGGAATCCATACCCGGCGGTGGGAATCGACGGCCAAGTGTACACGATATTTGCGCCGCGTCCGTCGCCGGTCCGCAAAGCGATGATCGAATTGGCCGCGGCCAATCCCGCCTGCATGCCGTCGGTTTTGTCCGCGCCGTCGGGGATTGCCGCCATGGAAGTGGTGTATTGCGTGGCCAACGTCGCAGCCTGATCCGGAAACAGATACAGGCACATACGATAAGCCGCTTCGATCGTCGCCGCCGCGTCGGAAGCAGTATTTGATGCTGAAATATCCGGACCGTAAGACCGATAGCGATGGTCAATCGCGTTCACTGCGTCGAATACCGCCAGATGAACATAAGCGAGGTACAACATGGAACCCGCCTGAGCATTCGATCCCGGGCGATGTAGTTTGATTCGCCGCCAGCGCGGCGGTGATGGCGATTGTTATTCCAATCGGTTACTGCGTTTTGCCCCGCTGCGGTTCCCAACACGGCCAAAGCCGCAAGAATTAGCAAGCGTAGACGACTTCGCATCCTGACGTATCCTCCACGATTCGGCCGATGTATAATGGCTTTCACCTTGGCCGTTCGTCGGCCGATAGTCGAGAGTACAGCAAGAAACGCGGAAATGTCCTTCGCGGTTGTGGATAAAGTTGTGAAGAAATCCTGATCGCATTTATGCCGAAGGAATCAAAAGAGTCATTAGAATTCGATTCTTTCCGGATCGACTGGGAGCAACGGCTGCTGATCTCTGGAGAATCGGCTATTCCGCTTGCGCCCAAGGTTTTCGATACCTTGCTCGCTGCTGGTCGAAAGTGGCGGCTGCATCGTTGAAAAGGATGAACTCCTCAAAAGGGTTTGGCCCGACACGTTCGTCGAAGAGGGCAGTTTGGCACGGAATATTTCTACTCTCCGGAAGGCTCTGGGGGAAAATCCGGACGATCAAAGATACATCCAGACGATCCCGAAACGCGGCTACCGCTTTATCCCGCCGGTTCGGACCGTGCCAAAGCACACGGCTGTTTTAGACCATCGAGCAGGAGCGCACCGCGACTGCCGTGGCGGTAGTTCCATTCCTGCTCCGTACGCCTTCGGCAGAGGATGAATTCCTTTCGGTGGCGCTGGCCGATGCGATCATTCATCGGCTCGATTCCTCGGGCAATCTCCTGGTGCGTCCGACAGTCAGTGTCATGCGTTATGCCAGAAGGGAGGCCGATTGGAAGCAGGTAGCGCACGACCTGAACGTGGATCTGGTGGTTGATGGAACAATTCAGAGAATGGGTCCGAATATCCGTGTTCTTGTGCGCGTTCACCGGGTTAGCGATGCGCTGCTTCTTTACTCCGCAAAGCTGGATGCGGAGGCGGACGATCTATTCGGGTTGGAAGACCGCCTCTCCGAAGGCGTTCGCGGCGCGTTACTGCCACCGCCTCCGGCGAAAAAGAAGAACGGTGCTTTCGCGCGGAAAGTAAGCCCGAAAACCACGAGTCCCATTGCGTACGAACTTTTCCTGCGGGCGGCCGAACGGGTAACAAGATTAAATAAGTGGGATACCCAGTCGGCTATCGAAATGCTGACGCGGGCCACTGGCGTTGACCCCTCGTTCACCGAAGCCTGGGCGCGGCTTTCGCAGGCGTGTGTTCAAATGAGCGTGGCCTTCGATAGTGACCCCCGCTGGTTCCAAATGGCCGAACACGCTGTGCGGATGACCTTAGCGCTGGACATGGGTAACGCGGATGCATTATGCGCGCGTGGACAAATGCTGTGGAGTCCCCATCATTCTTACCAGAATCGGCAGGCCTTGCGGGCGTTGAATGGCGCGCTGAAAATGAATTCGGGTTGCCACTCGGCGCGGATTTGGCGAGGTCTGATTCTGTTCCATCTGGGATTGTACGAGGAAGCGAGAGAAGGTCTGGAGGAGGCTCGCGCAACCGATCCCGAGGACACGCGGACGTTAGTGTTCCTGGGCCAGACTGCGCTATACCGGGGAGAATACGAAGAGGCCAAAGAGCTCAATCGCCGTGCTTTGGCGGCGGATCCCGCCAGCATCTGGCCCAACATTTTCTATCCCACCATCCTCCTTTACCTGGGGCGCCCTGCCGAGGCCATTGAGAGAATCCGGATCGCGCGTGCAATGCTTCCGGAAGAACCGACCTTGCTCAGCATCGAAGGCCTGATCGCTGCACACGAAGGCGAGTTTCTCAAGGCGGAGCGGATGGCCGACGAAGCGCTCACTCACACCCAATCCCTGCTGCACACACACCATCTATGGCATAACGCAGCGGGAGTTTTTGCGATGTGCGGGAAACCAGAAAAAGCAGTTCCTCTGTTGCGGCGCTGTGCGGAAATGGGTCTGCCTAATCATCTTCTGTTCGGGAGTGACCCGCATTTGAATTCACTCCATCGCAATCCGGACTTCGTGGCATTAATGTCCGACCTACGGGTGGAGCACGAAAAGTATCGCGCCGAGTTCGGAAGCGCGCCAGCTTGAGTCAACGAGCGGGTCCGACGGCCTCAGCCGCGCTGGACTTCCGACTTCTCTTTTTCCTCGTGATAGTCCATCTCGGTATTGACTTCCCAGAGGCCGGTCTTGTCCGTCTTGCCGGCGATGATGTCGTCCACCGCCATCATCGCAGTCAGCATGGAGTGATCCTGGTTATTGTAGCGATGCATGCCGTTGCGGCCGATGAGGAACAGGTTTGCATAGCGATCCACATGCTCGCGAATCTCGCCGAAGCGCTCGTAGGTGCCAAAATACGCGGGATAGGTCTTTTCCATTCGCAGGACGGTCGCGTCCAGCACCTCAGCGGCGTCGATGATGCCGATCTTGCTCAGTTCCTCCGTCGCCAGCGCGACCATGCGCTCGTCGGAGAGGTTCCAGATCTCATCCGACTGGTTACAGAAGTATTCCAGGCCCAACCAGACATTCGCCGAATCCGCCACCATGAACGGACTCCAATTGTTGAAGACCTGGAGCCTGCCGAGCTGCACATCCGGCTCCTGAATGTAGATCCAGTTGTCGCGGATCAACTGCTTCCCCTGCGGCGTTTCATCGTTGATCTTCAGCGAGCGCAGCAGCAGTCCGACGGTGATGAAATCCCGGTAAACCAGTCCGTCCGACACTTCCAGAACATTCTTCGGAGGCGCCACGTCGAACGACCGCATGATCTCCTGCACCGGCGCCGTCGAGAAGAAATAATCGCCCTCGAAGATCTTCCGTTCGCCGGCGGAGTTGCTGGTCTCCAGAGCCGTGACCCGCCAGCCATCCGTGATCAGTCGCTCGGCCCGGCAGTCGGTGTGGATCTCTCCGCCCATTTCGATGACGCGGCGGGCGCACTCTTCCCACATTTGCCCGGGCCCGAACTTGGGGTAGAGAAACTGTTCGATCAGCGAAGTCTCGGTGCCCTTCTGTCCGATGTCGCCGCCGCCGCTCTTGAACACCTTCCGCGCCGCATGCATCAGAGTGGACCAGACCGAAAGGCCCTTGATGCGCTGTGCGCCCCACTCGGCGCTGATCCGATTGCACGGCACGCCCCAGACCTTCTCGGTATAGGACTTGAAGAACGTGCCGTAGAGTTCCCGGCCGAAACGGTTGATGAAGAACTGCTCCAGTGTTTCCTCATTCTTGATAGGAAACACGGCGCTCTGAACGTAACTCACGCCGATCTTGAAGGTGCGCCACAGGCCCAGTTTGAGCAGCGTGTCTTTGCTGAGAGAAATCGGGTAATCGAAGAAACGCCGCAGATAGTAAATTCGCGACTTGCGGGACCGCAGCAGCATCACCGTGTCCGCGGCGGCCGGGTCAGGGCCGGATGCGGAGCGCGCAACCTCGCGCTCCATACGGTGGTATTTGATGGCGGCGGGACCCTCTTCGGAAGCTTGCAGCGGAAGCATCTGCAGCCACCACTGCATGACGCGGTCGGATTTCGAAAAAAAACGATGGCCGCCGATGTCGATCCGGTTGCCTTTGTAGTTCACCGTGCGGGAAATGCCACCCATGCACGTGCCTTTTTCGAGGACAATCGGCTTGACCCCGGTCCGGGTAAGCAATTCGTAGGCGGCAGTCAATCCCGCGGGACCTGCTCCGATGATGATCGCTCTCGCTTGAGGCATGCAGTCTATTACAAAAGTACCTTAGATCGTGTCTCGCTCGGCCTCGACGAGCGATATTTTATCTTCCCGGCGCCCGCTCCCGGATCGCATCCAGCAACTCCTGATATTGGGGATCGCGAGTGCTGCGCGAGGAGGCTGCGAAATTCGAGAGTACGCGGCGCGCGATACGGCGTTCCTCGGAATCGTCCGCGGCCTGCGATTGCGCCAGCACCACGGTGACGCGCTCTTTCAATTTAGCGAAGCTTGCACCGTTGGACCACCGGTCGCGAAGCTCAAAGAGCTCCCCCTGCAGTTGCAATTCGCGCTCCTCGTTCTTGGTTTCCTCACTAAGGGCTTCCCTAACGTCCTGCTGTTTCAGCAGCCGTTTGGCGCGCTCCGCGAACTTGCTGACATCCTCGAGACCTTCAAAATCGGCAACTAGATGAATCAGCGCGTGCAGCGTTTCCGCGTTGTCCGGGAGCGCGTCGATTCGCCGCACGCTCGTCGCGAACAACGCGTCGAGCAGAGCCGTGTCCCGCGGCCGCAAGCCGGATTTCATGGCCTGCAATTCCATCCACTCCACCCCCTGCATGGCCAATTCCGCCGGCAGCCACGTGTGGCCGCCTTCGAAGTACAGCACCCTGTGCGCGCTGGTCATGCGGCGATCCAGTTGATACATCTCCATGTGATTGAAGTCGTCCGTGCCGGCCGAGCCGAATACCGGGAACGGGGGCCGCGTTATGAACTGGTCCGGAAAGCCGGCGCTCGACGCGAACACACCCGCGATTTGTTTGGAATCGAGCGCGATCTTCATCGCCACGCGCGCCCCTCCTGACATGCCCGCCGTATACACCCGCTTGGGGTCGATGGAAAATCGCGCCTTCACGTCGGCCGTCATAGCTTTCGCCGCGTTCAAGCTCACGTCCCACGGACCGTTGCGCGAGTTGAGTGAACCAGCCACGATGTAGCCGTACTTCTCGGCGGCTTGCTGGTAGCGCTCCACCGGCACTCGCCCGCGCGCGCCCCCGTCGAATGCGAGAATCACGTTCCATTGCCGGGAAGGCGTGTAGTTCGAAGGAAGATACAGCGCATAGTGCTGGGAGGCGTCTAAGGCGCACTCGACGCTGTCGATAATCTGGCCGGTGGGAAGGTCGGCGGCACGGGACGCGGCCATAGCCATCAGCAGCACGATGACTTTCTTCCACATGCACTGAATCATAGCGCGGGCATGGCCGCGATAGGGAGCCGCAATCGTTGCATCTAGCGCACATTCATCGACGAGCCGCACTCTCAACCCGAAGCGATTTCCCTTCTGTGGGCTTTCGGGTAGACTCCACGGCCACTTCGACGAGTCGCCGGATTTACGGCAGAAGTGGGCGGCAGTAGTCACAGAGTTACGCTCGTGTTATACGATAGCGAGCCGCATCCCATCGCCAATATCAAGGCAATCAGCGTACTCAATGTGTAAAACACGGCGAGGCACTGCGCTGCGTGCCTTCGAACTTGAATGGATTAAAAGAGGCCGCATAGCGATTATTCCCCCTCGCGGAGAATGGCATTCCACTTCATGCGAAGCGGTAACGACTTCCATGACCTCTCGGTCGGACAGCACTCCCCGTGAATGCGAACCCGGAATCACTCGAAGCGGGCCATTGTCGGCTTCTGATGCATCGACGTGAATACGCAACGCAATGACACGTGAAAGTGCTGTAGCGGGCGCATGCGCATAGGTTGCCCCTGCCTTTAGGGACCAGGATCCCCAGCCTGCAGCCTCATGCCTGTTTGAAATCGGAAGCGCTGTATCCTGATGCCACGGAATGAGCCAGTTTGTGGTTCCAGACTTTTCGAACAGGGTAGCTCGGTACGGGATTGCCGCGGGACCAATCCATGCTTTCGCCAACTCGGTAAGTCGGTCGTCAAGAGCTAACGATCTGATATCGGGATTTGACATCAAGTGTCGCGCGCCGGCGCGACTCCGCGAAATTGCCGGAGTTGATAAAACCGTCAAGAGTCGGTCGCACTCATGCCCCAACAAGCAGGTCGGCGTGATTTCAAATCCGTATTCGATTCCTGCCATTCTTTCCCATTGTAAAGAACGATATTATTGGCAAGCTACGCGGAGTTCGCGGCCGAGCTTTCTTCCGCCTTCACGGTTGTTCCCCTCAACGCCACAATGTCGAGCAGCATCTTCGAGATTGAATGCCAGCCGTGCAAAATCTCTGTGCGCGACATCTGGCTGCGCCGATTCGACTAGCTAGATAAAAGGATCGGGATCGGGTGATACGGCGAAGTAGACGTGTCAAGCACAGGGTGGTTTCGCATGGCCTCTCGTGCGTCGAAACATTCACTACAGATTGGCACATCGCCGCCAATGTATATCTCGGTTTCCTCTTTGCAGTACGCGCACCAAGCCATAGAGACACTCCAACCCAACCTTAATCCCGCAGTTTTACTTGCCGATGAATAATCCGCGACACTCCCGCGACTCTCTGTTAACGAGCAGCTAGGCTGTTGCCGGAACCGCAGTGTCCCCGCTAGGACCGTAAATCCCCGGAACCTTGCCGCCCATCGGACGAATGTACGACGACAACTGGCCGCGATGGTGAATCGTGTGGTTGCCTGACAATTGCGCGAAACTGACCGCGGGCCATGTGAACACGTTCATGAAATTCAGTTCCTTCACCAGATCCTCGCCCTTCGCTGCCTTCAATGCAGCGACGGCTTTTGTGAAGTGCTCTTCATCCCACTCCAGCAGTTGTTCCGGAGTCGTAATCGATTCGGGCAGCGGAGTGCCGCGCTCAAACTTTCCGGCGGCAATCCCTTCCAGGAAGAAAATCTGACTGGTGACGATATGCGTCGCCAGTTGCCAGGCAGTCATGCATTTCTCGTGAGGTTTGTATTCCCCCTTACCGGACGGCAACGCCTCGATCAGCCGCCGAGTGGTTTTGTGTTCGTTTTCGATTTGCGGAAGTAAGACTTCGTGCAATAAGAAGCTGGCTTGTTCAGGTGTCATACGGGCACTCTATCACGAGCTCAGTATGGATCGCCGCAGTGGGTTCTGCTGCAAGGCCACGATCGGAGACTGCCCTCCCGGTCCATCGACAACTTCAGCGCTTACGAAGAATGCCGGCCTTCGTCCGCGTCCGTTCATAGCGCAGTCCGACCGATCCATTCGAGTATGACTTGCATTCCGTCAGCTTGAAATCGCGCTGTGGGAATTTGCCCGGGAAGGCGGGGATGCCGTCGCCCAAGAGTATGGGACCAACTCCCAGGAAGAGTTCGTCGACCAAATCCTCTTGCAGAAAACTGCGAGCGAGTTCGCCGCCGCCTCCTAGATAGATATCTTTCCCCGGGCGGCGCTTTAGCTTTCTCACGAAAGCTGTGAGAGATCCGCCCACCACTTCGAATCCCTCTCGCTTCCCCGGCTTCCATCGCCGGGAGATTACGTAATTCGCCATGCCCGACGTGTCGGGAATCTCTCCGCTCTCACGCATTTTCACCCAGCCGGCGGCGGTCTTCCGGCCCATAATCGTCGTATCGATCTTGGAAAAGAAGTCCGCCATTACGGATTCGCCTTCTTTGTCCAGGACTAGAAAATCGAGAGCGCCATTCCGCCGCGCAATGCAGCCGTCGAGGCTGATGCCGAATCCCAGGATGACTTTTCGTGGCATCCCGCGATTGTAAATGGGCGTTCCCTCAGCGTCAATGCAGTGCGCCCATGCAGTCGCCGAATCGAACATTTGGCTCTGCGATCTACCGCCCTCGCCTTCGATCATGCATAGCGAAGACGATCAGATTGTGCCTAATGTCGCCGCCGGTCCGCGGTCCGCTCAGTTGCTGAAGAATTTCCCGCACGGTATGCCCACCACGCATGCGGACACGATCAACGCCAACCTGTTGGCGTTCTTGACAGCCGCTGCGACGGTCGCAGCTTGAAGATTTCCGGCCCTCGCTGTTCCGGACGCACCGACGCATGCGGAATTTTTGGCGCGAGCCGGGTCAGCCCCAAAAGCACGGCAAAATGCGTTCAAATAGAGGCATGGGTTGCTTGCGGCGACCGTCGTTTTCGGGTCACGCACCCCGGAGTCGTTACCCGCGGCCCGCCGAATTCATCTTTCGCTCGTCGGTCCGGCTGGTGGCTGGCGCGCTATTGCTGCACTGCATCTCCGGATTCCTTTCGGCCCAACAAGAGTTTTTTTTGAAGGACGGCGACACGGTTGTCTTCTACGGCGACAGCATCACCGAGCGCCGCATCTACTCGAGTTTCACCGAAACCTATGTCCTCACGCGTTTCCCAAAACTCAATGTGCGGTTTGTGCATTCGGGTTGGGCCGGCGACACGGTGGCCGGAGGCGCGGGCGGCTCGCTGCAAGTCCGGCTTCAACGCGACGTCATCGCCTATAAACCTACCGTCGTGACCATTCTGCTTGGAATGAACGACGGCCACTATCGGGCTCTGAATGAGTCCACCTACCGCGATTTCACCACTGGCTACGAGAAGCTCGTCAGGACCCTGAAAGACGCCCTGCCGCAAGTCCGCCTGACTCTGCTCGAACCTTCTCCTTACGACGACATCACCCGGCCGCCCCGGTTCCCGGGTGGCTATAACGGAGTCCTGACACGTTTTGGCCAGTTCATAAGCGCTCTCGGCGAGAGAGAGAAGGCAATGGTCGTCGATCTCAACAGTGCGGTCGTCGAGTCTCTCACGGCGGTCAATGCGAAAGATCCTTCCGCGGCGCTGGACTTCATTCCGGATCGCGTTCACCCGGGGCCCGCGGCCAGCCTGCTCATGGCCGAGGCTCTGCTGAAATCCTGGAATGCGCCCGCCATCGTAACTGAGGTCGAAATCGACTCTGAATCGGAAACGGCGACCCGTACGGTTCGCACGCAGGTTCATTCCATTTTGCGAACTGGCGGCACGCTTTCCTGGACCCAGAACGACGAGGCGCTTCCTTTTCCAGTCGACTGGCAGGACTCCACCGTGAGCGTGGCTGCTTACTCCTCCGACTTCATTCCGGCGATCGACGACCAACCGCTGAGAGTAAGAAACCTGAAACCGGGCGACTACACTCTCAGGATCGATGGTCAGGAGATAACGACCTATCCAGCCGATCAGTTCGACAGAGGCATCAACCTTTCCGCGCTCACAACGCCCATGCTTAAACAGGCCGTCGAGGTTTTGAAGCTGACGAATCAACACATCGGCCTGCATTTGAGCCGCTGGCGGGTGGTCCAGGTCCCGCTGGCGCAATATGGACTGCCCCACCGCAACGCGGCTATAGCCGACCTCGATGCGCTCGAGCGGGAAGTCATCGCCCGACAGCGCGCGACCGCCCAGCCGAGGCCGCACTTTTACGAAATCGTCCCGAAGAAGAGTGCGGATGCGGAGCTACTGACTGACCGCGTCTCTGATCCTGAGGTGGGATTCTACGAGCGGCGCCAGCGGGGTCTGCTGGCGAGCGATCAGCCCACGGCCGACGGGCGGACTTCGGCTTGATGCCGGACGTCGATCCCCTTCACCAGGAACAGCACGTCTTCGGCGATGTTGGTGGAGTGGTCGGCGATGCGCTCCAGGTTGCGGATCACCACCATCAGATTGAGAGCCTGCTGAATGTTGCTGGGGTCCTTCTCCATGAAGCTGGTGAGTTCGTGGTAGCAGGCGGTACGCAGGCTGTCGACGGCGTCGTCCGATGCGAGCACGCTGCGCGCGAGGTCCGCGTCGCGATGGACGAACGCATCCAGCGCCTTCCGCACCATCGACTGCACCAGTCCCGCGATGTGCGGGATATCGATCATGGGCGTGATGATGGGGCCTTCCATCAGGGACAGTGCGCGCTCGGCAATGCTGACCGCCAGGTCGCCCATGCGTTCGAGGTCGGTGTTGATCTTGAGCGCGGCGACAATCAGGCGCAGATCGGCCGCCATGGGCTGGTTCAGGGCCAGCAGGTTGATGGCGAACTCGTCGATCTCGATCTCGATGGCGTTGATGCGCGCTTCCGTGCGAAAAACTTCTTCGGCGGCGTTGCGGTCCTTCTGGGTGACGGCGCTGATGCTGCGCTGAATGGAGGACTCGACGATCGCGCTCATCTCGAGCAGCTTGGTCTTCAGTTGTTCTAATTCTTCGACGAAGTGCCGCACTATAGGCTCCCGACTCTCAACCGGCTGATCCTCACCCGAAACGGCCCGTTACGTAATCTTCGGTCTCTTTTTTCGCCGGGTTCTTGAAGATGACGGCGGTGTTGTCGAATTCGATCAAGTGGCCCAGCAGGAAGAAGCCGGTGTTATCGGCCACGCGCGCCGCCTGCTGCATATTGTGAGTGACGATCACGATGGTGCAACTGCTCTTGAGCTGGAAGATCAGGTCTTCGATCTTGGCGGTGGCGATCGGATCGAGGGCGGAACAGGGTTCGTCGAGCAGCAGCACTTCCGGATCTACCGCCAGAGCTCGCGCGATACACAGGCGCTGCTGCTGGCCGCCGGAAAGGCCGTAGGCGGATTGGTTGAGCTTGTCCTTCACCTCATCCCACAACGCGGCGCGGCGCAGGCTTTGCTCCACCTTTTCGCGCAGCGCGGCCCGGTTCGCGACCGTGCCGTTGATGCGCGGGCCATAGGCGATGTTGTCGAATATGGATTTGGGAAACGGATTGGAGCGCTGGAACACCATGCCCACGCGGCGGCGCACATAAGCCACTTCCTGCTCCAGGATGTTCACATCGTCCAGCAGAATCTTGCCTTCGACGCGAGTATTGCGCACCGTCTCATTCATGCGGTTCAAGGTGCGCAGGAAAGTGGACTTGCCGCAGCCGGAAGGCCCGATGAAAGCCGTCACCTGATTGGCGAAGATCTCCATCGAGATGTTCTTCAAGGCTTGAAAAGTGCCGTAATAAAAATTCAGATCGGTAGCGCTCAGTTTGCGGACCGCGCCGGCAAGGGGCTTGGTGGTGTCCATAGGCGGCGCGTTAACCTCGGCTACGGGAGTGTTCAGCTCAGGATAAGGTTGTCGTGTGGGGGCTTGCATGAATCACCTGGCGACGTGCTTCTTACTTGAGAGTATCGCACGCGCGATTATGTTGACGGTCAAAACCAGACTCAGCAGGACGAAACCCGCCGCCCACGCCTGTTTGTGCCAATCTTCGTAGGGCGCGATGGCATAGGTAAAGATCATCACCGGCAACGCCGATATGGGCTGTTCCCATCCGGAGCTCCAATAGCGGTTGCCGAAACTTGTGAACAAGAGCGGCGCGGTCTCGCCCGCCACTCGCGCCACGTTCAGCATGATACCCGTCATGATTCCATTCTTGGCGGCGGGAATCACCACGGTAAGAATAGCCTTGGCTTTGGACGCGCCCAGCGCCATGGCGCCTTCGCGCAGCGAATTGGGGATGGCGCGCAGAAACTCTTCCGTGCTGCGAACGGCGATGGGGATCATCATCACGCCCAGCGCCAAGCCGCCGGCCAGTGTCGAAAAATGCTTCTGGGGCAGCACGATCAAGGTGTACGCGAATATGCCGATGACGATGGAGGGCACGCCGTTCAGAAGGTCGGTGACGTAACGAATGATGTAGGAAAATGTGTTGCCGCCGAATTCCGCCAGATAGACGCCGCCCAAGAATCCAATGGGAATGCCGAACAGCGAAGCCAGCAGGAGAAGCTTGCCGCTGCCCACGATGGCGTTGGCCATGCCGCCGCCGGATTCGCCCACCGGGGTGGGAAGTTTCGTAAAAAAGTCCCAGCTCAGGCTGGTGGCGCCATGAACGAACAAGTACCCCAGAATGTAGACCAGGGTTCCGGCCGCGAACAGCGTGCACAATCCGGTAATCGTCAACATCACAACGTTGACGGTCTTGCGCCGGAGTGTGTGCAGGTTCGTCATATTACGCCTTGTACTTGTCGGCTCCGATGATCATCAGACGGGCCATGCCGTTAATCACGATGGTGAGGGCGAACAGAACCAGGCCCAATTCGATAAGAGCGCTGGTGTACAACTGACCGGTAGCTTCCGTGAATTCATTGGCGATCACGGCCGCGATGGAGTAACCCGGCGCGAGGAGCGAAGCTTTGATCTTGGGGTCGTTGCCGACCACCATGGTGACCGCCATGGTTTCGCCCAGCGAGCGGGCGAGAGCCAGGAAGATGGATCCCATGATGCCCTTTTTCGCGTAGGGCACGACGATATCCCAAGTGGTCTCCCAGCGGGTGGCGCCCAGCGCCAGTGCGGCTTCGCGCTGATCGCCCGGGACCGACATGATGACTTCCCGCGAGATCGAGATGATGAACGGAATAATCATCACCGCGAGCACCACGCCTGCCGAAAACAGGCTGACTCCATAGAAGGGTCCGCTAAAAAACGGCGTCCACCCGAGCGCTGCTTTTAGGGATGGCTCGATTTCGCGCAGGATGGGGATGAGCACGAAGACCCCCAGCAGTCCGTAGATGACGCTCGGAACCGCCGCCAGCAGTTCGATCAAAAAGGTCAGCGCGTCGGAAATTTTCGGCGGCGCCAGCTCCGCCAGGAAGATCGCGGCGCCGACGCCCAGCGGGATTCCCATCAGCAACGCCAGGAACGAAGTGACCACGGTTCCGTAAATGAACGGCAGCGCGCCGAACTGATCGTTGACCGGGTCCCAGGTGGAAGTGATCAGGAAACTCCAGCCGAACTTGCCGCGAGATGCGCTGGAATTGGCGTAGAGCTCCAACACCAACAGGCCGGTGATCGCCAGAATGCCGGCCGCGGCCATGAAGGTGATCAAATAGGCCGCCTCGTCGCCACCACGCAGGCGCTGCCAATAGCCCTGCGCCGGTCTTGTGGGACCGGCGCTCGTGGTTACGGTTGTGGGCGTGGCAGCCATGTTACGTCAACTATTGAATCTCCTATTGAATCTTCGCGATCGCTTTCGTTTCCTTCGCCACGACGGCCTTAGGAAGTGGTGCGTAAGCCAGGGCCGAGGTCATGGTCTGCCCGTCCGCCAACATCCACTTCAGAAAATCCTTGATGGCTTTGTTCTTTGCGGGATCGGCGATCTTTTCCGGGATCAGCAGCCAGGTGAAGCTCGAAATCGGATAGGCTTCCTTGCCGGGGGCGTTGGTGATGGACACGCGGAAGTCGTCCGGCATTTCTTTGGAGCTGGCCGCAGCCGCCGTGACGCCTTCCAGACTAGCCTGGACCCAGGCTCCAGCCAGGTTCTTCACCTTGCCAGTCTTCATCTTGTTCTGTACGGCGTAGATCAGTTCCACGTAACCCATGGAGTTGGGCGTCTGCTGGACCTGCCCCGATACGCCTTCATTCCCTTTGCCGCCCAGTCCGACCGGCCAATTAACAGAGGTGCCGCGGCCAACTTTCGTTTCCCATTCCTTGCTGACTTTGGACAGGTAGTCGGTCCAAATGTAGGTGGTACCGCTGCCATCGGAACGGTGGACCACGATAATGTCAGCGGCTGGCAATTTGACGCCGGGGTTGGCTTTGACCAGTTCCGGGTCATTCCATTTCGTGATTTTGCCCAGGAAGATCCCCGCCAAAGCATCGGGCGTGAAGTTCAGATCCGAGTTGACGCCGGAGACGTTATATACCGGCACGTCAGCGCCCATCACGGTCGGGAAGTGCAGGATTCCAAACCCGTGCTTGTCGTGGAACTCTTTGAGCTGCATTTCGTTCATGGGGCCATCACTGGCTCCGAAATCGACGGTGCCTTCGGTTACTTGCTTGATGCCGCCGCCGGAGCCGATCGACTGGTAGTTGAACGCAAGATTCGGAAACTTCTTGTGGTATCCGTCAAACCACTTTGAATACATCGGATAAGGGAACGTGGCACCCGCCGCGTTGATTAGAATCTGCTGCGCTGACGCCACCCCGGTCGCCAGTGCGGCCAGCAGGGCCGCTTGAATCACAATTCGCTTCATCATATGCTTCTCCGCTTCTCCTATTTAATCAAGTGTTTATTACAGAACGATTACGCAACTCGGGCCATCCCCGTGATGGCCCGAGTAATCATAGACTTAGAAGTTGGGCATGGCCCCCGGCAACGTGTACCGGATATTAAAGTAGATGGTGTTGTCGTGAGTCCCCTTGGGTTGTCCCGCCGCGACGAACCACGGACTGCGCGAGAGCCACTCGTACTGACCCATCACGTTGATGGCGCCATAGCGAGGGCTCGCCCACATGGTTTGGTTAAATCCAAACGTTAATTCGTTGATCACGCGGTTCTGGTTGTTGGCGGACCCGGCGTAGCCATAGCCGACGGGTTTCCCATTGGTGTCAATGGTTACGTTGCGGCCAATGTAATCTCCGCCGTAGTAGGCATATAACAGGGTCCTTGGTGCAACTCGTCGCTTCGAAGCCATCGACGGTGCCATCGGCCTTGACGGCGCTGAGGGAGCCATCGGCTCGAACGATCAGGTCCGGCGCCTGCCCAAACAGGTAACGGCCTTCGCCGTCGCTAAAGAAGTTGGTCGATATGAGGCGGATGTTCTTCGTGAGCGCGACATTAAGACCGAACTGAAGTCCGGCGCCTGTCGTGGTATGCGATATGAACGGCGCCGCAATGACTGGTGGTCTTGAAGTTGGACTCGATGCCGGCGACTTCGAAGTGCACACGCGGGAAATCGAAGGCGACCTTGGCGATGAAGTCCGGCGTGAACGTGGGCTGGCCCAGATAACTAGCCAATGTCACGTTCTGACCGCCGTCGAGTTGGGTCGAAATCAGTGTCGCAAGATTGGTGGGCAATACTATGGGGGAGCCGCCCGCCGAGCCGCCGATATACTGATCGGCTTGTTCGGCGGCAAAACCAAAAGTCACGTTCTTATTCGGGTGGACCAGAACACGCAGTCCCGGCTGGCGCGTCCATGTAAGACCCGCCGTGTAATTAATGTCTATGACCTGGGAGTAAAACAAATCGCCAGGCAAGGCGGAAATGCCGTTGCGGTTAGGCGTCAGCATGCTCCAGCTCTGGCCCGCCAGGAACTCGACCTTGCCCTTGCGGGCATTCACCCAATACAAGCCGGAGGCGCGGAACAATCGCGCCATTGGAAACGGCGAGATTCGTCGATCCGCTGGTTCCGTTGAAATCGAACTCGTTGTATCCGATGAAATGGGTGCCCTTCCAATCGCCGTCGATCCTGAAACCGAGACGCGAGTTCTGCTGGCTGAAATGGAATTCCGAAAGGTTTCCGTTGGTGACATTGTTATACGGTACGCTGCCGAAGTTCGAGCCCATGCTCGATGCCGCGTTCTTGTCGCGCCAAAACGGCGTCAGATCCATGAAGCCGATCGGGACAATGCAGACACTGCCGAGCCGAAGGAATGTAGGGATGGTTTTATCTGGATCCGCCTCACAGGGATTTCTGGGCGCTGAGCTCGCGGCTGGAGCCGCTTGTGGCAAAGCCGCCGTTGGAATGGCGAACGCAGCAGGCGCATGCGGCAGGATCGCGGTGGTGCTGGCGACCTGGCCCAGGTTGTGGAAGTTGCTTACCGGCGCGGGATCGACTGGCGGCACGACGGAGGAACCAGCGGACGCGGCGACACTGCCATCGTTCTCCTTCTTGCGGCTGCTGCGCCAGGGCTTGCCGGAGCTCATTGATCTGCCGCTGCTGATCCGCTAGCATCTGTTTGAGCTGCTCGATCTCAGAAGGCTGGGGCGCCTGGGCCGCGGTTGCTTGGTTGTCTGCCGCCGAGAGCGGCATAACAGAGCTCAAAAGGCAGGCCAGAAGCACCCGTCCCGTTCGCTCATGGATTCGTATCATTATCTGCTCCTAATTGGTATGGAAATGCTCATCAGTCTGAGCGCGCCCATCCCCAACGGATCGCACACAGTCCTTCAAATAACTTGGGATAAGCCTATAAGGGGAGGGTTATCTTGTAATGAACAGACCGTTACAAACGGGTTACTAGGCGGAATTCTTGACCGCCGCTTCCGCCGCTTCAAGTGAATCGAAGCAGGGGAGTAAGCCGTCGACGTGGGTCACCGCGAATAGAGTTTTTATGCGTTCCGTAAGGCCGGTGATCCCAAACGCCCGCTGATTTCTTTGGCACGAAGTATACGCGCTCACCACGCAGCCCAGCCCGGCTGAATCCATGTAAGGAACCTGCGAAATGTCGACAATGATCGGCTTGGCGGTTTCTTCACGAACCATCTGCTGAAAATCGAAGAGGGTCTGAATGGTTAGGGCGCCGGACAGTTTGAAGATTTTCGCGCCCGAAGGGCTGTCGATTGCCTCTATGTGAAAGGACTGGGAGGGTGTCACAAGCTATGACTTTAGCAAGCCGCGAGTTATTTTGTCATGAACATTTCATTACGATTACGTTACAGGCCGGCGGTGCTCACGCGACTCGCCCTACCTTCGCGGCGGCGGGGAGGAGAACCTGGAACGTGGTTCCCTTGCCGACCTGGCTGTCGACGGTAACCGTCCCGTTCATTCTCTCAATGGCGTGCTTCACGATCGACAGCCCCAGGCCGGTGCCTCCCACCTGGCGCGAGCGCGCCTTGTCGACGCGGTAAAAGCGCTCAAAGATGCGCGGCAAGTCCTGGGAGGGAATGCCGACGCCGGTGTCCGAGATCACAACGGCTATCCGGCCGTCGTCGTTTTGGGTGATCCGGACGCGCACTTCGCCTTCGGGACGATTGAACTTAATGGCGTTGGCCAGGAGGTTCAGGAACGCCTGCTCCAGGCGCAAGCGGCTGCCGGCGACGTATAAATCCCGCATTTCTTCGCGCACGAGATGCACTTGGCGATCGCGCGCCTCGGAGTCGACGGTGAGCAGCCCGGATTCGAGGGCGGCGCGCACCGAGACCATTTCGGCATCGTGATCGGCTCCCGATTCGAGCTCGGAGAGCACTAGCAAGTCCGCCGCGATACTGCCCAGGCGCACCGCATTCGCGCGAATAATCTCGACAAACTTCTGACGGTTGGCAGTGTCGTCGAGCGCGCCATCGAGCAGCGTGTCGGCATAGCCGATGATGCCGGCAAGGGGCGTGCGCAGCTCGTGCGAGACGTTGGCGACGAAGTCTTTGCGTATCTGTTCCAGACGTTCCAGATCGGTGATGTCGTGGAAGATGGAGATCACGCCGCGGCCGGAGGGCATCGCGACTGGCGTGGCTTGCACCTCAAAGGTGCGAGGCGTGTCTGCGGAAAGATGGAAGCGAAGGGTACGAGGCGCGCCGGTGGTGCGGACAAATCGAATCATCTCGTAAAGCTCCGGGTCGCGAACCAACTGGAGCAGGCCGAAGCCTTCGTAGCGGCTAGCGCGAAATCCGATGGCGGCCAGCAAGGCTTGATTGCAGAAAGTCACTTTTAAGTCGGGATCGACAGCCAACACACCTTCGGCCATGCCGGATAGAATCGCCTCCCGGCGCGCGGATTCAAAGCGCAGATTGCTCACCAAGCCGCGCAATTCGTGGCCCACGCCGGTTAGCGATCGTTCGAGAGAACCCAGATCGTCATTGGGATCCGACAGCCCGGCGGGTTGCGCTTCCGCACCCAGAAGCCCTTCGGCGGCGCGTTTCAGGCGCCTCACGCGGGAAGTCAGGGCCCGCGAAACGGAGAATGCGACGGCGAGGGCCAAGAGTGCCGCAGCGAGGGAGATCGCCAGCACCGCGCTGCGCAGGTCGGAGTCGACAGGAGCGCCTATGCGCGCTGCGAACGTCGTGAGGACGTAGTTTATGGCTAGCAGAGTCAGTACGACCAGCGCCAAAGCGGCGGCGATAAGCCGTCGAAACAAAGAGCTGCTCATGAACTGGGTCCGGCACTAACAGCCTAGCAAGTTTCGGGCTGCGGGTCGGAATTTTTTGCGGAACATTGACGCGATATTCATCGATCCGTAATGGCCGCATTGTTAAGGTTGTTAACCATAAGGGTAATTGATTTCCATTAAGGGTGAGAACTGTAAAACGGGGAACTATGAAAATTCAATGTGGAAGAGCTGTATTCATTGCTGCTATATCTCTGCCTGGGCTCTTCGCTCAGAGTGACACCGGCCGTATCGCGGGAACCATAACCGATGCCACCAACGCTGCTTTGCAGAGCGCCACGGTCACGGTGAAGAACGAGAAAACCGGCCAAATCCGCAAAGTTAAGGCGAACGAACAAGGCGCGTACATCGTGACCCAACTTGGGCCATCCAGCTACGCCATAACGGCTGAGGCAACAGGTATGGCGCCGGCCGAGCACACCGGTATCATCCTGCAAGTGGGACAGGAGCGAACCCTGAACATAGCGATGCAAGTGGCATCGGTGACCACCGAAGTGCAGGTTTCGGGCGGCGACCTGGCGGTTCTCGAAACGAGTTCCGCGGCCATGAGCGGTAACGTGAGCTCGCGCGAAGTCGCGGAACTTCCGATCAACGGCCGGCAGATCTCCCAGCTCTACATGATGACGCCGGGCGCGGTCAATTTCGGATCCGGAACGTTCGATGACATTCGTTTCAACGGCCGCTCCTTCGAGGAGAACGCCCTGCGCTACGACGGCATTGAGGCCGGCGGCATCATCAGCAACAACCCCAGCAACATCGGCGGCGAAATCAACGGCGTATTCCGCCTGCAGGCCAGCATGGAAAACGTGCAGGAGTTTCGCGTGGACGCCAGCAACTATCCGGCCGAATTTGGCACCGGAAGCGGCGGGCAGATCAGCATCATCACCAAGAGCGGAGGCAACGCTTTCCACGGCAGCCTGTTTGAATATTTCCGCAACGATGCGCTGGACGCCCGCAATGAATTCGACGGAGCGAGCCCCTCGATGCTGCGCCTGAATCAATTCGGCGGGTCGATCGGCGGACCCGTCGTGAAAGACAAACTCTTTTTCTTCGCCGGCATCGAGACCATGAAGCAAAGGACCGCGGTGCCGTTTGTCGAAAATACCATCAGCGCGGCGGTTCGTAACGCTCCCAACTGCGCCCCGGGACAGGTTCCCTCGGCAACCGCGGTGACCTGTATCAATTCGGCCATCCGGCCGTTGCTGGCGGCGTTCCCGACTGGCGTGAGCTCCGACTTCAAGCCCCTTCTTCGATCGCGATAACGTTCGGGAGCGCGGCGTCATCGATGAGTATTCGGGGAACGTCCGCTTGGATTACCAGGCCACCGACAAGGACAAATTCTACGCGCGCTACAACCGCGACCAAGGCTACGCAACGCTGCCGCTGAACTCCGTGGGAAGCGGCACGTACGAGAGCATCGTGCCCCAGAACGCGGTGCTCTCCTATACGCGAATTCAATCCGCAACGGTCGTCAACGAAGCCAAGTTCGGTTTCAACGGATCCAAGACCCGCGTCCTGGGACTCGCGCCCCAGGTTCCCGGATTCGATCTGAGTGGGATCAGCATCGCGCTGAACGGTGTGCAGTCCCTGGATGGCACCTCAGGATATGCCTTGCCGACCGGCCTCCTGCGAATCTCAACGGCCTTCAATGGCAGTGCGGCGCCGTATACGAACTACTCGCTGTCGTTTATCGATAACGTGACCATAGTTCACGGAAACCACAACATGAAAGTGGGCGTGGAAATCCGGCCGCAACGCATCAAGAACGCGATCCTGGGAGGCACCACGTACACCTTCCCCAACACCCAATCCTTCTTGAACGCCGCTCCGTCGCAGATCGCGATTAACGGCAACACCAATGACGTGAGTCCCGTTCACCGGCAAGGGCGGGTATTTCGATATGCGCCAGACTTTCTATATCGGCTACTTTCAGGACGAATGGAAACTGCGGCCCAATGTCACGCTCAGCTACGGGCTGCGCTACGAATACTACAGCCCGCTTAAGGAGCAGAACGATAAAGTGCTGTGGTTCGACGTGCCGACCGGAACTTTGATTCCCAACTACACCGGCGACTGGTACACCATGAAGAAGACCAACTTCGCGCCGCGCCTCGGGCTTAGCTGGTCTCCGGAGCGTTTCAATAACAAGACGGTTTTCCGCATCGGAGGCGGTTACTTCTACGGTCCCGGCCTGGCGGAAGGCCAAACGCAACCGGCCCAGAACGATCGTATTAACCGAACCATCACGAGCGGGGCTCTGCTGACCTTCCCGGCGGACACCAAGTCCATTCTGTCAGCCGGTATCAACGACCCCAATCTGCAATTCCAGCCCCGAGCATATCTGCCGGATTACCGGATACCCGAAAAAATTCTCCAGTATTCTGCTTCCATTCAGCAGCAACTGCCCGGGAGTGCCGTCTTGACCGTAGCCTACGTCGGCAGCCAGGGACGGAACCTGTTCCTGCGCGGCATTACCAACCGAATCACGGGCGTCATCCAGAATCCCACAACCGGCGCGGGGACCGCGGTCCGCGAGTTCAGTGTGGTCAATGGAACCACGGTTACGAATCGCTTCGCGGAGATCGATACCAAGACCAGCGGCGGTAACGACAACTACAACGGCTTGCAGATATTGCTCAACCGGCGTTTCTCCAGCGGACTCACGTTGGGTTCACAGTATGTGTGGTCCCACAGCATCGGCGACAGCGACGGCTCCAAAGACGCGCGAAGCTCCTCCAACAATTACATCTTCACGTCGGAGCACGGCGACAACATTTCAGACGTCCGGCAGAGCTTTAATCTCAGCTTGCTGTACCAACTTCCGTACGGGGCGGGGAAGAAATATGGATCGAATGCCAACGCGCTCGCAAAAGGCGTATTGGGAGGATGGCAGATCGGTACGCTCTTCAACGCCCGTACCGGATTGCCGATCGATATTGAAATCGCCAGGGCGGCCATCGTATACCAAAACAAAACGACCGGGGCCATTACTACCGCGCCGGTGGTAACCAACGGCGTCGTGCAAACCACCGCGGTAGTCAACGTTCCCGGAGGCGGCCAAAGCCGCAACGTAGCACGGCCCAGCCTGGTTCCGGGAGTCGATCCCTACATTCACAACAATGGCTGGCTCTACGTCAACCCGGCGGCGTTCTCGATGCCGGCTCCCGGCACCTACGGGAACCTGGGACGGAATGCTCTGCGCGGCCCCGGAATCAGCCAGTTGGACTTGACGCTATCCAAGAAGTTCGCCATTCGGAGAGAGCATGAATCTTGAATTCCGGGCGGAATGTTACAACCTTCTGAACAGCCCGGTCTACCAAGTCCCGGGCTACGCCACGGTGAGCGGCTCGCAAGTCAGGCTGGCGGATGCCAGCGGAGTCATTCAACCCGGCCAGGCCGTACACGGCTGCGGCCGCGGGCGGCAATTTCGGCGCGCTGACGCAGACGGTGTCCAATACGGTGGGCTCCGGGACCAACCGGCAATTCCAGTTGGCCCTGCGTTTTGCTTTCTGATCTACTCAGACTGAGAATTTCGGCCAGGATCGCGGACTAGATAGTATGAGTCCGTATATCCTGGCCATTTTTCTTTTCATCGGAGCATTGGGAGCGCAGACCAAAGCCCCGCCGTCAAAGCCTATGCGCGGGCCTAGGCGCAACCGCACTGCAAGACAAGGAGACTGAGGCCCTCATCCGGACGAAGTTGGCGAAATCGAAGATCGGCAAGGATGGATTCACGGTGCGGGTGCAAGGCGGCGTCGCTTACTGGGACGGCTCGACCAACGTCGTGCAGCACAAGGGCGCGGCCACGCGAATGGCGAAGACCGCGGGCGCGAAGAAAGTGGTGAACAACATCAAGGTGAGTGACGCCGCGAAGGAGACGGCGTCGGCGAACCTGGAGCAGGGCCGGCGGCGCGCGCAAGTCAAACGCGGGGAGGTGCGGAGTCAGTAAGGGAACTTATTGAGTCGCGATCACCCTGGCGACTGCCGGTTTTTCCGGAGCCGTGAAGGTGAGCGCCATGGTCGCCCATGCGGTAGCGCTGGCGGATATCCATTGATCGTGGTCGTAGGGAAATCCGCTTTGGAAGTACGGCTGTATCTTCATCGCCCGGCTCTTGACGTACCAGGATCCATCTTCTTTCTGGGTCCGCAGCAAGAATTCCACTCCGCGGAGGAATGCGGGATCATCCGCGGAGAAAAGCCCGTCTCGTGCAACGTGTAGAGCACCTGGCCAGTAGCATAGGCATCGCTCGCCAGATAGGGAGTCTGCGCCCAACCACCGTCGGCTCGTTGCAGCGCCATCAATTCTTTGGTTCGCGTTTCACGCAAACCGGCCTGAGCTCCGGCCCATTTCAAGCCGAGAATTTGCATCATGCGCTCTTGAGTGCTCTGCGGAGCGTGCTTCGCCAGCCAGTCCGCCGCACGTCCCACGCGCTCCGCGATCTCCGCTTTGCGGCCTGGCATGCCGTAGACCGTCAGTGTCTGGATCGCCATCGCCGTGTGCGAAAAATCCCCGTCTTGAATGGGCGCTCTGGTCCCGAAACCGGCCCAGTTGCCGGCCGGCTGCTGCTTGGCCAGCAGGAAGTGGACCAGCGCATCGGTACTTGGGTCGGATGGTGTTCGCGTGGCAGCCATCATCATGCTTTCGTATAGCTCTGAGTCTGGAGCTCCGCCCAGTTGGCGGCCTTGCAGCAATGCCGGCATATTTGCAGAGAGACTTCTCCGGGCACGTTCCGATTCCTCCGCAACCGACTTACCGACGGCGTCATCCACGCGCCAGCCTCGCGCCCGCGCTGTTTCCACAGCCATACTCGCTACCGGCTGGGCATGGCAGGCTACGCATCCGCCGGCGGTGAACACATTGGCAGAGGCACGCTGCAGCAGCGGGAGACTCCGCTCCACGGCCTCCCGCGGGGTCACGGCCTTCGCGCCGGCCATCTTCAGTTCGTGCTCCGGCTCGTCTAGCTTAACGGCCTCTAATTTCAGCGTCGAGAGAATCGCCGGGTTATTGAATTTCCGTGCCCAATCCACGGTGCTTTCTCCGATCTTCGACCGAATCGACGCGTCTGCCCCTTTAGCCAGCAGCATCTTTACAATCCCGGCGTTCGGGTGGTCGGTCGAAACCGCGACCATGAGCGGCGTCATCCCTCGAATGTCACGTGGATCCACCGGCGCACCGGCATCCAGGAGAAGCTTTACTTCTTCCGCACTTCCACTCACGATGGCAGAGTGCAGCGCCGTAAGATTTCCAACTGCAACTGGGCCGTTCTTGACGTTGCCGTCGCTCTCGGCTGAGATCGCATTGAGATCCACATTGTGCGCCAACAACAGACGGCTTAGCTCCAGATTTCCATAACTAGCCGCGCCCATCAAAGCGGTGCCGGCTTGGCCGGCCAAGGTTTTCGCGTTGAGGCCCGCGCCTTTCTCGATTAACAACTTCGCTACGGCGGTGTTATCGACGTATGCAGCGGCAATGAGCGGTGTGAACCCGACGCTATCCGCTACATTTACATCTGCGTTTTTTTGCAATAGAAGTCTTACTGTCTCCAGCGTCCCGTATGTTTCCGCCGCCACCAGCAGCGGAGTCCGGCCGAGGCGCGAGGCCTTGTTGACGTCAGCCCCCTGGTCCAGCAGCAGGCGCACCTTCGCCAAGTCGCCGGTACACCAATGCAGCGCCGTGACGCCGGCTTCACTCTCCGCTTTCGCGTCCGCGCCGCTGGAGATCAGCAGCTTCATGGCGTCCAGGCTGCCGAACGCGGCGGCAATCATGAGAGGCGTCTGCCCGCGAGCGTCTTTCACGTTCGCGCCATTGTCCTTAACCAGCTCGCGAAGCGTGGCCAAGTCGTCGTTGCGGACGGATTGGTAGAAGCGCTCGCTTACGTTCTGCGCGAAAGCTGCGGTCCCCGATAGCGCCAACGCCAGTGTGAAAGTCGTTACCATGCGAGCTTTAAGCATATCGAGAAGCCTTTCATAGATGATGCAGAAAGACAAGCGTCCCCGTTCAGCGGCTAGTGGGGTGAGGAGCCGGTAAATCTACTTCCAATCTGGGCGCACGCCATAGGAATCCAAGACATCGCGCAGCGTTACAATCCCTTCCAGCTTGTGCACGTCAGCCCGACTCACCACTGGTAGAAGTTCGAGCTGGTTTGCGCCCATGCGCTCAAGCGCCAAATCCAACCCCTGATCGGGATGGACGTGGGGGAAATCGCGCCCACCCAAGATCTGAGCCAACGTTTGCTGATCTGGACCGTCGGCTGCCTCCCGGGCAAGCATCGAGAGATTGATCACGCCAACTAGACCTTGCCGATCCGTCACTAGGCCAGTTCGGAATTCACTCGAACCGATTCGTTCCAAGGCTTCCCCGACCGTGAGCTCGCTCGGCAGCAATGCAGTTGCAGGGCGCATGACTCGTGCTACCTGCCGGTCACGATGCCGGTGGCGCGTTTCACTCTTAGGCAGGTGAATACCGTCTTGCACTGCGAGGGCTTCGTAGATCGGCTGCCGCTGCAGGCGTGAAGAAATGAACAGGCTCACCAGGTTCGCAATCATCAGCGGTACGATAACCGCGTAGTCCTGCGTCATCTCGAAGATCATGAGAACGGAAGTCATCGGTGCGCGCACCACTCCCGCGAAGACCGCCCCCATCCCTACCAGCGCATAGGCGCCCGCCGTAGCGGTGTATGCGGGCAAGATACGATGTGCAACCGTGCCTATGGCGCCTCCCAGCATGGCGCCAATAAACAAGGACGGGCCGAAGATGCCGCCGGCGTTGCCCGAAGAATAACTGGTGGTTACCGCGAGAAGCTTAAGCACCAGCAGCAGAAGCATCAGATTCAGCGCCATGTTTCCGTTCAAGACATCGCCGACGTAGCCATATCCCACGCCTAAGACCTGCGGCACGAACCATCCCATCAATCCCACCAACAAACCACCCGCCATTGGTTGAACCCAAACTGTGCTCTTGGGAAAGCGCAGGAAGCGTTTGCGAATGCCCAGCAACAGTTTCGTGAAGACCACGGAAACTAGCCCTCCGGCGACGCCTAACACCGCGTAGATCCCAAATTCCAGCGGATGGATGAGTTGATATTGCGGAACTTTGAAGAGCGGGTTATTGCCGAGCAACAGTCGGAGCACCATCCACGAGGTCGCCGAGGCCAACACCACCGAGCCCAGCACCGGCGCGTGGAGGTCGCCCACAATTTCCTCCAGCGAGAATAGTACTGCCGCCAACGGCGTGTTAAACGCAGCCGCAATGGCCGCGGCCGCACCCACCGGCAGGAGCGCTTGTATTTTTTCCGGACGCAGCCCCAGGCGGCGTCCCAGCACGGAAGCTATGCCCGCGCCGACTTGCACCGAAGGCCCCTCGCGTCCCAGCGGGATTCCGCTCGCCAGGGTCGCCGAAGTGCAAAAAAACTTTCCCACCACGGTACGCATCGTAATGCGGCCCCCGCTAGCGAACAGCGCCGCTTTGGTTTGCGGCACTCCGCTGCCGCGCGCATTGGGGAAATAGCGGTAGAGCAGATAGCCAATGCCCAGCGATCCTCCGATCGGGAACACGAGGCGTCGCCACGGGGCACCTCCCGCCGGGTAGAGCCGCGTGCCCGCTCGTTCAGTCAGCAAGATGAACGCTACTACGGTTAATCCGGTCAACGCGCCGATGACCAGCGCCAGGACGAGGAAAACCTGATCTTCATGTTCCTGCAGTCGGGCGCTCAGATATACGAGTGGAGTTCTCCACCGACTTCCGCTGTTCTCTTGAGGTCGAGTTCGTCATGGTCATTGTTGCCAGCGGGTCGAAAAATACCATCCTCCGGCGAAGGCAGCGGCTAGAAGCAGCAGGAACACTATGGCCAGAAGCCAGATTTTTCCCGCCGACAACTTTACTCGCGGGCTGCGCGGGAGCGAATTCACCCAGCGATCCCGTGTCGGGCGTGACCGAAACCACGGAGACGTTATCCTGGCCGGGATGCCGCCGGGCGAGCGTACGTGATACCAGGGTCTGCGGCCAAGATTGTGGATGCCCGGTCAGGCACTCCAGAATTTCGGCCGTGTCCAGCGTCTTGAACAGGCCGTCGCTCGCGAGCAGAATCGTTTCGCCCGCGGCCACCGGCCATGGGCTCAGTGTTGAGATCGATCTCATGCAGATCATGGATGCCAATAAAACTGGTGAGCGATTCCCGTTCGGGATGTCGCGCGGCTTCCGAACGGGAGATCTGGCCGCGCTCGGCCGCCTGATCCAGTAAATTCGCGAACACGTGCGGGCGATTGATCATGTGAAGATCGCCGCCGCGCACGTGATAGATGGCGCTGTCGCCGACCGAGACGAAATAGAGGAAACCGTCGTGCAGCACCGCTGCCACCAGCGTAGTGCCTACTCCTTCTTTCAGTCCCAGCTTGAGCGCTGCTGCAATCACCTGCTCATTGGCTTTCCGGGCGGCGCGTTCGAGCGCGGCGGGAATGCTCTCGGCGGGGAGCTTTTGGGCATATGCGTCGAGCATGGCGCGCACGGCCGTCTGGCTGGCGACATCCCCATGTTCCATGCCGCCCATGCCATCGCAGAGCACGGCCAGGAAGCCTCCGTGAGCCAGGAAGGCATAGTCTTCCGGGTCCGCCAAACCTATCGAATCTTGCTGGTAGTGGCGAGATCCGATGTGTTGCGCGTGGGCGGACAGATAGCGCATCGGAAACGGTCTATTATAGCGTGTTTGCGTGGTACTCAGAGCCGCTGCGCGCCGCGCTTTTTTGTGACTTGCCTTCCATGAGTCCGGTGCTAGGATGGGACTAGTTATGGGTTCGCTGTCGCCGCGCCTGCAGGTCCGAGTTTCGCAGAAGCAGATTCTGACGCCCGGTCTGGTGCAGATGGTCAGCCTGCTGCAATTGAACCGGCTGGAATTGAAAGACATGATTTCAGCCGAGGTCGCGCAGAACCCGGTTCTGGAAGAAGCCACCGAGGGCGGCGAAGAACTCACGCCCGAGGAATTGCAGCCGCTTGCTCGAAGCTGAAGGCGAGCGGTCGGGCGATCCGGCGGACCAATCCATTCTGGAAGTGACGGCGGGACCAATTGAGGTAGATGGAGTCGAGGGCGACTTCGACCCCATGGCGCGAGTGGTGAACTCGCTCGACGGCGCTGCTCCGACCGTGGGACCGGACGACCCGGCGGCGGATCAGGTGCTTGCGGGGACGGTGGAGAATCCGGAAACCAAGGCGGCCGATCCGTTCGACGAAATCGATTTCGGCTCTTACTTCGACGATTACCTCGACCCCGGCTACAAGAGTCCCGCCTCTGAAATTTCCGAGAAGCCCTCCTTTGAAACCTTCCTGTCTTCGCCGGTGACGCTCACCGATCACCTGCAATCGCAACTGGCGCTAATTGCCCTGCCCGAAAACGTCCGTGACGCGGCCGAGGGAATTATCGGGAATCTCGACGAAAACGGATACCTCACTTCCACCTCCGAGGAGATCGCCACCGCCGAAGGCCACGAACCCGCGGTGATGGCGGAAGCCCTGCGCGTGGTCCACACATTGGACCCTGCCGGAGTGGCGGCGTCGGACCTGCGCGAATGCCTGATGTTGCAGGTGGAGAGCCGCAACGGCAAGGGCGGTGTGGCGTGGCAGATCCTGGCCGATCACCTGAAGCTGGTGGAGACGAAGCAATTCAAGGAACTGGCGAAGGTTCTGCACCGCCCGATCGAGCACATCGAAATTGCCGTGGATGTGATCCGGCATCTGGACCCGCGGCCGGGCCTGCGCTATTCGGGTCCGGGGGCGCGGCAGGTGGAGCCGGACGTCTACATTTCGAAAGACGGCGAAGACTACCTGATCCAGATCAACGACGAAGACGTGCCGCAACTGCGCTTGAATCCGCAATACCGGCGCATGCTGGATAGGAATCAGGAGCCGGACAAGGAAGTCCGCAATTACGTGAAGGAGCGGTACGCCAGCGCGATTCAATTGATGAAGAACATTGAACAGCGCAAGCAGACCATCCTTAAAGTCTGCCAGTCGATTGTGCGGCGTCAGATGGAGTTCCTGGAGGACGGCATCGATTTCCTGAAGCCCATGATGATCAAGGAAATCGCGGAAGAGATCGGGGTGCATCCTTCCACCGTGAGCCGCGCGGTTTCGAGCAAGTACGCGCACACGCCGCAGGGCGTTTTCGAGCTGCGGTACTTCTTCTCGGAAGCGGTACAGGGGCCGTCGGGCGGCGGCACTCCGCTGCTGATCCTGAAGCGCAGAGTAAAAAAGATGATCGAAGAGGAGGATACAGCCCATCCACTCACCGACGAACACGATTACGGAACGCCTGCAGGCCGAAGGCATACAGGTGACTCGCCGCACGGTAGCGAAATACCGCGAGGATATGCGGATTCCTTCCACGCATCAAAGACGCGTTCGCAAGTAAAGCGGAGAATTCCAACATGAAGGTCAGCTATACGGGGATCAAGAGTGGTCTTCCAGCGAAGCTCCAAGAGAAGCTGGATACCAAGTTTGCCAAGCTATCGAAATTGGTGGACGGGCGCGGGGAAAAGCAGGCCCACGTGGTGGTGACCAGCGAGCGGTATCTCCACAAGGCGGAGATCACGCTGCACGTTCACAATCACCAATTGGTGGGAATTGGATCCGATAGCGACGTCTTTAAGGCCATCAGCGCCGCGCTCGACCGGATCGAAAAACAGGCGGCCAAGGAAGGCGCCAAGTGGCGCGGGACGATTCGCCGGTCGGATTCGATCAAGGTGGCGAGCGCGAAAGATGCTGAGCCGGGCGCAGCGAAGCCGGCGCCGGCACGCAAGATCGCGCCGGGGAAAACCGCCGCGGGTACCAACGGCCACGCTCGGCGGAGTGCTGCCGGCGCCGACGCCCGCGTGTTCCGTCCCGATCATCACGAGCGCGGCAAGCCCATCACGCTCGAAGAAGCGATGATCGAGATGGAAGACGGGCGCGATTACGTGGCCTATCGTGACGCCGATAAGCAAGTGGTTTGCATGCTGATCCGGCGGCGCGACGGCCATTATGATCTAATCGAAACCTAGGGGCTGGTTGCAGACAACGACGTCGCGTCGCCTCGTTGACAGGCCGGTCTCCTCCGCGAAGCGATGAAAAAGACGGCAAGTGTACCCAAAACCGAACTGGTGATCATCACCGGGCTAAGCGGCTCGGGCAAGGGAACCGTGCTCAAGGCGCTGGAAGACCTGGGCTACTATTCGGTCGACAACCTGCCCATCGAGCTGATCCCGAAGTTCGCCCAACTCACCAAGGACGCGCCGACCATCCGGCGAGCGGCGCTGGTGGTGGACATCCGCGAAGGCGCGGCGCTGGAGCGTTTTCCGGCACTGTTTAAACGTATTCGGAAGCTGGTGCCAACGCGGCTGATCTTCCTCGAAGCCGACGAGTCGTCTCTGATTCGCCGTTTCAGCGAGACCCGGCGTCCGCATCCGCTGGGCACCGCGCAA
Source organism: Bryobacterales bacterium (assembly GCA_963731375.1). GTDB lineage: Bacteria > Acidobacteriota > Terriglobia > Bryobacterales > Bryobacteraceae > Palsa-187. The sequence continues at coordinate 1,529,910 of CAVSUW010000005.1, read as the reverse complement.
AGCGTCAGTTCCAGCATCCGGCACGAACGCGAGCAACTGGAGAAGATCCGCAAGCTGGCGGATCCCATCATCAACACCACCAAGTTCAATGTGCACGAGTTGCGGGAAACCATTCACCGGACCTTCGGAGGGCAAAAGGGGTCGCCGGATATTCTGGTGCAGGTAACCAGTTTCGGCTATCGCCACGGCGTTCCGGCGGAGAGCGACCTGGTGTTCGACGTGCGGTTTCTGCCCAATCCCAACTACATTCCGGCGTTCAAGAACTATAGCGGCAAGCATCCGAGCGTGGCGCGCTACATTCGGTCTTTTCCGCAGACCACCGAGTTCATCGAGCGTATCTCGGAGCTGCTGATCTATCTGCTGCCGCACTATATCGCGGAAGGCAAGAGCTATCTGACGATATCGTTCGGCTGCACCGGAGGACACCACCGCAGTGTGCTGATCGCCAGTGAAATCCGCAAGCGGCTGGCGGCCGCCGGTTTCCGCGTCAAGGAAACGCACCGCGACGTTAAGAAGTAAAGCGATCGCGTCTAAGCGAACACTTGCTGGGCGGTGACGGCGAAGCCAAACTGCGGTAGCTCCAGATGTGAGACCTCTCGAAGCGAACCGTGGTCGTAGACGTGAATGCGCTTGAGATCGGGCTCGATCAGCCAGATGTGCTAGGACGCCCCAGACTCGATACTCTTCCAGCTTTTGGAGCATGGCGTCCAGGCGATCGTCAGGCGAGCTGATTTCGACGACCAGCAAAGGTGGAGATAGCTGGAACAGCGTCGGGCGCCGCTCCTTCCCACATCGAAATGTCGGGAATTCGGTAGAGGTCCGACGCGATTCGAACGCGGACTTCGACGCCCGTGAACACGGAGTAGGAGTGCTGGAGGACCATCAGACGAGAGCCCATGCGCAATTGGATATTTCCGTGTTGAAAGGTTGGCAAGGGGCGCTCCGCAATTTCGCCGCGAACCAGTTCCGGTTCGCGCTCGAATTGGGTGGCTAGGTACTGCTCGGGCGTGATGATGAAGGCCTTGGTCGCCATCTAAACGGAAGAATAGCACCGAGTCAACTTCATCGACATTCGTTGCTCCAACGCACCAAAGATTATCAAAGAAACCTCTGTTAGACTCGTCAAGGAATGTCCATAATTCTTCATGGCATGGCGGTGCAGCACGAAATTCTTTCGCGCTTGAAGCCGCGGATTCAGAAGCTGGGCAGGCCTCCGGGGCTGGCTGTGGTGCTGGTGGGACACGATCCGGCTTCTGAAATTTATGTGCGCAGCAAGATCAAGGCCTGTGCGGAGCTGGGCATTTTCAGCGAGAAGCTGACGCCTCCCGAAACGGCCACCACCGAAGAGCTGGTGGCGCTGGTGGAAGAACTAAACGGGCGCTCGGATATCGACGGCATTCTCGTGCAAATGCCTCTGCCGAAGCACGTTGACGCGCGCCGGGTACTGGAAACGGTGGCTGCGGATAAGGATGCGGATGGATTCCATCCCATGAACGTCGGCTATCTGGTGGCGGGACGGCCCGCGCCGCGATCCTGCACTCCTGCCGGAATCATCGAGCTGCTGAAGCACTATAAAATTCCGATGGCAGGGCGGCACGCGGTAGTGCTGGGACGCAGCGACATTGTCGGCAAGCCGATGGCGCTGATGCTGCTGCAGGAGAACGCTACCGTGACCATCTGCCATTCGCGCACCGTGAATTTGCCGGAGATGTGCCGCCAAGCGGACATTCTGGTTGCGGCCATTGGCCGCGCGGCGTTCGTCACGGCCGATTTCATCCAGCCGGGCGCGACCGTCGTGGACGTCGGGCATCAATCGCATTACGGACTCGGTGGAGGCGGCGCGGCTGGGACGCTCCGAAGAGTTCGCGGCGAAGGGCAAAGCCGTGGTGGGAGACGTCAACCCGCTCGATGTGGCGCGCGTGGCTGGCGCTTACACGCCGGTGCCGGGAGGCGTGGGACCGCTGACCATCGCCATGTTGATGTCGAACACGGTGGGGCTGGCCGAACGGCATCAGGGTGCCGCATAGCTCATGTTGAGGGTCGGCCTCACCGGCGGATTAGCCAGCGGCAAGAGCTTTGTGGGCCGCGCGCTGGCGGACTTGGGATGCTTGTTGATCCAAGCGGATCAGTTGGGACATCAGGTGCTGGAGCCGGGCGGGGAAGCGTACGACGGCGTTGTTAGAGAATTCGGTCCTGAAATCGTGAGGGCGGATGGCACGATTGACCGGCCCAAGCTGGCAGCCCTGGTTTTCCACGACAGCCAGCGGTTAGCGGCCCTGAATGCGCTGGTGCATCCACCGGTGTGGGCCCGCGAACGCCGCCTCATGGACGACCACGCCGCTGCCCATCCCCATGGCATCGCCGTAGTAGAAGCTGCGATACTAGTTGAAACAGGCAGCTACCGCAATTATGCGAAGCTGATCGTGGCCGTTTGCAGCGAAGAGCAGCAGATCGCAGCGCGCAATGTCGCGCGACGGCATGACTCGCGAGCAGGTATTGGACCGGTTAAGCCGGCAGATGCCGCTGGCGGAGAAGATCAAGTATGCCGACTACGTTATCGATACGTCGGGAGCGAAAGAAAGCACGCTGGCGCAGACCAGGGACATCTATCAAGCCCTGTTAGCGCTAAACCCCTAAAATTTCCCAACTTATGAGACTTCGCACTCTTTTCATTGCCTTGGCGCTGGTAGGCGCGTTCGTATACTTCACCACCGCTCCGAATTCCCCGCTGCGGCGCTATTCGGGGCCTCTCTGGAGTGGACCCACGGTGGCCCACTCAGCGGGACTGGGCGGGGATGAGCTCAATAACATCGACATCTATAAGGCGGCCAAGGACAGCGTCGCCTACATCACCAGCACGGTTTATCAGCAGACCTTTTTCTTCGAGATGGTGCCGACGCGTGCGCTGGGATCGGGCTTCCTGATCAGTCCCGACGGACGCATTTTGACGAATAATCACGTGATCAGCGGCAGCTCGAAGATCGAAGTGCGTTTTTCCGATGGCAGCCGCTACACCGCGAAGGTGCTGGTGGCGGACCGCGCCGACGACCTGGCGATGATCCAGATCGATCCCAAGAAAAAGGTTCCGTTCCTGAAACTGGGCGATTCCGACGGGCTGCAGGTGGGGCAGAAGGTGCTGGCGATCGGGAATCCCTTCGGGTTTTCGGGCACGCTGACCACCGGCGTCGTGAGTTCGCTGGGCCGCGAGATTCGCAACGAGAACAGCACGCTCGAAGGCCTGGTCCAGACCGATGCGGCCATCAACGAAGGCAATAGCGGCGGGCCGCTGCTGGATTCGCAAGGGAATGTGATCGGCATCAATACCGCGATTCTGGCGCCTAGCGGTGGCAACATCGGTATCGGGTTCGCCATGCCGATCAACCGCGCCAAAGCGATGCTGGAAGATTTCCGGGTCGGCAAGAGCTTCGGGCGCCCGCGTTTTGGAGCGTCGACAGTCTTCATCACCGGCGACCTGGCCGGGGAACTGAAGCTGCCGACGGGTGGCGGGCTCCTGATTCAGGAAGTCGGACGCGGGTCGGCGGCGGAGCAGGCAGGATTGAAGGGCTATCGCGACGTGGTGCTGGTGGGCAACGAGCGTCTGGGCGTCGGCGGCGATTTCATTACCGAGGTTGACGGGAAGGCAGTGACCGAGTCCGATGCGTTGGCGCGAGCGATTGCGCGCAAGCGGCCAGGTGACACCATTACGGTGAAGGTTTTCCGCGCCGGGAAGTCGCTGGATGTCGCGGTGAAGTTGGGCGAAGTGCCGGAAGAACGGTTTTAGCGCGTGTAGCAGGGTTTTAGTGCAAGTGGTTCCAGAAATACCGCCGATGGCCATGGCCAAGACTCCCCCGGGCGGGCCGGGAACGGGTGTGCCTACCGGCCCGCGCAGGGCATTGGCGGGATTTTTTGTATCGGGAATCCTGCTGGGATTCCTGGGGGCCATCCTGCCTTCCTGGGGACATCATCTGCAGCCGGATTACTGGATGGTGGGGCTGTACTTCGTGGCCTTGATCCTGGGTGTGCTTTTGTCGGTGCGCCTGGCACGGTTGCTGATGGAAAAGCTCGGCTTGGCGTACACTCTGTCGCTGGCGTGCGGTTTGGCGTCGATGGCGCTGTTCGACCTGGCGTTCTTCTCGCCGCCCTATATCGCCTGGTGGCGGCTACCGGCCATTTTGATTCTGGGCGCCGCCGCGGGACTGCTGCATACCGCAATCTTTCACGCCATCTCGCCGATGTACCGGCTGGATCCCGCGGCCACGGTCAATATGGGAGGTATCCTGTTCGGACTCGGCTGCTTCAGCGTGGCGCTTCTGATTTCGCAGGCTTTTTACTTTTACACCGCGGCGGCCATCCAGATTTGGATCGCGCTGATTCCGGCGTTTTTCGCTATCCTCTACGCACGCACGCGTTTCGTTCCGCATAAAGCGTCCGCCGATCCGCAGGCGCGCGCGGTTCTGGCGGAAATCAAGAGCCCCGGTGCGGTGCTTTTCAGCCTGATTCTGTTTTTTCAATTCGGCAACGAATGGGCGATCGCGGGCTGGCTGCCGCTATTTTTGAGCCAGCGCCTGGGGATGAGCCCGGCCAACTCCGTCCTGATTCTCGCGCTCTACTGGATGGCCCTGCTGGTGGGCCGCTTGGTAGCGCAGTGGATGCTGCCGCTGGTACGGCACACGCGGCTGCTGGTGGGAAGCGTTTTGATGTCCATGTTCGCCTGCACAATTCTGCTGGGCACCAATAACAGTTTCGGCGCGGTAACGGGAGTGCTGCTGCTGGGCGCGGCGTTTGCGCCGATTTATCCGCTGGTAGTGGAGAAGATCGGACACCGTTTTCCGTACTACCACCCGGGATTCTACAACGGCATTTTTTCGTTCGCGATGGTGGGCGGATTGCTGGCTCCCTGCATGCTGGGGTACTTCGTGTGGCTGCTGGATGTGCGTGCGGTGATGGAATTGCCGCTGGTGGGCTCGGTGATCGTATTCCTGCTACTGGCGCTGATCTGGCTGGAAGCGCGGCTGAGCGCAGCTTTGCATCCGGGTGTCTAGTGAGAATCGATTGATAGAATAAGAAGCGACCATGCCAATCTTTGAATACCTGTGCGACGACTGCGGCAGCAAATTCGAGAAACTGGTGCGGCGGAGCGCCGAAGCGAACAGCGTCGAGTGCCCTTCCTGCGGACATGATCACGTGACTACACAAGTTTCCAGCTTCGCGGCGCGCACCAGCGCCGGCGCCCAGGACAGCATGCCGTCCTGCCCCTCCGGTATGTGCGCCACGCCCGGATTGTGCGGCCGGAATTAGGGAAGGCCTAAGCCTTGAGTGCCCGCTCGACGGCTTGCGCCAGCAAGTTGGGCAGGAAAGGTTTCTGCAGAAACTCGACGCCGGCGGCGCGGGGTTCGTAAGGATAGCCGCTGGCAATGATGGCGCGCAGATGGGGAGCGCGCAGGCGCGATCGCGTCATCAATTCGTCGCCGCTCATGTCGGGCAAGGACAGGTCCGTGATCAAAAGCGCGTAGTCTTCCGGATGGGCATCCAGCAGCGCCAGCGCGGCCCCGGCCTGACCGCATGCGTCTACTTTGTAACCTAGCCGCTCCAGGTACTTCTTCAGTAGATCGGCCAGAGCCGGTTCATCTTCTACCAGCAGCAGGCGGGGGGAACCCATGGCATTCGCGGGGGCCGCCGTTACCACAAGGCGAGAGGAAGGATCCCGGGGCTGAAGTTCAGGCCCACGGTGGTACGAGAGCCGCTGCTGGAATAGTCGGAGATGGTAGCTCGCTGATGGCGATAATCGTAGCGCGCGGATAGAGAAATGCCGTGGCCCAGAGTGTAGCTGATGCCGGCTCCCCCTAAGTACTGGTTGTAGCTCCCCAGGCTCTGACCGATGGACTTCAGGCTGTAGTAGCCGCCATTCACGCCGAAGTTGAACTTGCGGATGCCGGTATAGCTGAAGGACACGTATCCGTTGTTCAAAAGTCCCGCGGTATAGAATCCATTTCCGCTATTCGCTCCACGGAAGTAATTGAATCCGAGCGAGGCGCGCTGGAACCGGCGTACGAGCGCGATCGAGCCGCTGGGATAAGTACTCTTAAAGTTGGAGATTCCTGTGATGGTCGACTCGTTCAGAAGAGCGGCGAGGACAGGATTGAGAGCAAACGTGACCCGACTCTCACCCGAAGTGACGGTCGCGCCGCCCTGGAACGAAAGCGTCCAGAATCGTCCCAGGCCAGTATCGTAAACCAGATGGAAGGTATGCGAATTGGAAAGGCTGCCAAATCCCGGGAACTCGAAGTGTAAATATTCGTAACTAACGCCCACGGTGGCGCTCTTGGACATCCGGCGCATCATGTTTCCGTTGAAGCCGTACCCAAACGAATTGGACAAACCCAGGGACTTCAGGTTCTGAAGGAAAGCGCTTCCGCCAATGCTATAAGCCATGCGGGCGGATTGTTGCCAGGTTGCGGACACCGTCGACTGGAGGAAGTAAGTGCGGGTGTCGAACACGCGTGTCGCAGGAGTGAAGGAAGAATTGAGGTCAGTGGACGCCGCATTTGCCACTTGGCCGGTGCCGTAGGCGAGACTTCCCGCGGACTCGCGCAAGTCAAGCTTCAGGCGCCGGTTAATTTGATCGGTGTAGCCCAGGGCCAGCGAATGATTGTTGCTGTTATAGCCATCGTAATTGAAGAACCTGGTGTAAGAGCCTGCGTAATTCAGTCCCAGTAGCGAAGTCTTCCAGCTATGCTGTCCGTAGACGCCGCCCTCGACTTCGAGCCCATATAGGGTGGGAATCCGAACCAAGTTCCCGTGAGAATCTATCGAGAAGGGCACCAGGGCACTATCCACCACGCCGGAGAGGCCCAGATAGTAGCGCAAGCTAAGCTGTTCACCGCTGCGGGTGCCGATCGTGCCCGCCCCGGGGCTCGAAACTCCCGGCCCCTGATAACTGCTCTGATCGGCGTCTTGAGCCATCAGCCCGGAAGCGGCGACCAGCAGGAGAGCTCCGCTCAGCATCCGACACATCACGTGACCCAGCAACTTATTTTGCGTGCCCGGCGTCAAATTCCTATGCAAGGGTGAATGTCTCCCATCCGATAGACTGAAATGGACAATAAATTGAGTCTGACGCTTGGCGCTTGTCCCTGTCAAGCAAACAGGAGGAAGCTAAAATGTTTTTGCGCATTTGGCCGGCTTTGTGTCTGCTTCCGGCGCTGTCCGCGGCGGACCTTCCCATCACTGAAGTAACGCTGTATAAACACGGCGTGGCGCACCTGGAGCGGGCGGGCGAACTGAAGCCCGGCGAGACGGCCCGCCTGGATTTCAAGCCGGACGACATGAACGACGTGTTGAAGTCCCTGACAGTGACCGACGGCAATGGCGGCAAGGTGAATGGGGTGCGCTACGATTCCAGCGATCCTTTGGAAAAGCGGCTGGAGGACTTTCCATTCAAGCTGGGCACGAGTGCCTCGCTGGCGGCATTTCTAGACCAGATGAAGGGCGCGCGCATCGAACTGAAGCTGGGCGCGGGCGATGCGGCGGGCATCATCATCAGCGCGAGGGTGGTCGAGCAATATGGCCAACCGCCGCGAGAAGTACTGGTACTGCTCATGGACTCAGGCGACATCCGCAGCTTCGATCTGGGGGCGGCCAGCGCCGCTAAGCTGAGCGACCCGAAACTGCAAGCGCAACTGGCGGCGTATCTGGCCGTGCTGAATCAATCGCACGCGCGGGACCGGCGCAGTGTCTATATCGACGCAATGGGCTCAGGCACGCGGAAGTTGACGGCGAGTTACATGACGCCGGCGCCGGTCTGGAAATCGAGTTACCGATTGATGTTCGGTGCCGCGGGCGAGCCGACGCTGGAAGGTTGGGCGATTGTCGACAATACATCGGGGGACGATTGGAACAACGTGCGACTGGCGGTGGTATCGGGCAAGCCGGTGTCGTTCATTACGCAGCTGTATGCGCCGCGGTATGTGCAGCGGCCATTCGCGGAGCTAGCGGAAAATCAGGCGGTGGCTCCGGTGGTGTACGCGGGTGCGATGACGGGACGGATGGAAGCAGCGAAGGATCAAAAGGCGGCGGCCCCGGGCGTTCTGGTCCAGGCCCAAGCGCTTCCTCTATTCGGCCGCAATTATGCCGATGTCAATTCCTCCGTAACACCCTCTTCGTTCGCGGCGACCGCGGACGCCCGGCAAGCCGGCGAGTTGTTCGAGTACAGCTTCGCGGCCCCGGTCACGGTGAAGCAAGGCGAATCGGCGATGCTGCCGTTCCTGCAGCAGAAAATTGGCGCTCGCAAGCTGTTGGTGTATTCGGAAAACTACGGCCTTAACCCGCGCGATGCCGCGGAGCTCACCAACAACACCGCAAAAACGCTGGATGGCGGCCCGATCACGGTCTACGACGATGGCACGTATGCCGGAGAGGCGCTGGTGGAGACGCTGCCGATGGGAGACAAGCGGCTGATCAGCTACGGCGTGGATTTGGGAACGCGCGTTACCACCGCATTCAATTCTTCGAAAGAAGTGGTCCGCGAAATTCATTTCCAGCGAGGCATTCTGACGGCGCGGTCCGCCATGCAGGAGACCAAGACTTATACCATCAAGAATGTGGACGCGAAGGCCAAGACGCTGGTGATCGAGCACTCGCAGCGGCCCGGCTACACGTTGATGGAGCGCAAACCCAGCGAGATCGCTCCCAACGCGTATCGTTTTGAAGTGAAGCTGGCTGCATCGGGAACCGAAACCTTCCCGGTGCGCGAGGAGCATGTGTACGATCAAGCCCTATCGGTGACGAATCTGACGCCGGACGTGCTGGCGGTCTACGTTCAGAACAAGACCCTGAACGCGGCGGCGCGGCAACAATTGGATCAGATCGCGCAGAAGAAGTCCGAGGTAGCAACAAATGACGCGGCTCTGCGGCAGGCCGAAGCGGATATCGCTAGCCTCACGCAGGATCAGACTCGCATTCGCAGCAATATCGAGAGTTTGAATCGCGTCAACGGCCAGCAGGATCAGGTTCAGCAGTATGCGCGTCAGTTAGCGGCGGCGGAGACTAAACTGGCGGCGCTGCGCGACACGCAGAGCGACCTGCGCAAGAAGAAAACGGCGCTCGAAGGCCAGCTTAATTCGCTAATGGAGCGGATTGAGTTTTAGACGGAAGCTGTATGCCGTCGCCGTACTGGGCGAAATCAGGGATGGTGACCGGCATGTGGCCGGTGATGGGGATCTCGCCTACCAGCGCTTTCGCGACTGAGGCTTCCGAGGGCGTGGCCGTGCTGAACGCCGCGATGTAGGCGGCAACTTTTGGGAAACCCGAGAGCAGATACGGGCTGCCAAAGGACACCAGCGCAATTGGCGTGGAGCTCACAGAAAGTTTTTCCAGATAGGCGGGCAGATCGCCGGCCAGCATCGGGCTGGTGGTGAAGGTGGCGAACACCAGCGCGGAGCATGTGGAAACGTCGCCGGTCACTGCGTCGAGAGCGGCGGCGGGCAGCGAGTTGTCGATGAACACGATGCGGGCTTGCGGGGCGCGTCTGCGAAATTCGTCAGCCAGGCGCTGGCCGAAGGACGACAGCCGGATTCCGGCGGATATCACGAGACATGCCTGATTCGGGGCCGCCAGCGGAAGCACGGCGCCGTTGTTGCGGACCAGCGTCAAGGCGCGGTCGGCGACGCTCTGCGAGCGTTCGGCCTCGTCGTCGGAGTCGAGCGCATCGCTCACAGCATCCAGGTCCACCAGCTTCTTTTTCGGGAGGCCCACGCGAACTTTGGCTTCCAACACGCGCAACGCGCTTTCATCGATGCGTTTGCGCGTGATGCGGCCGCTCGCGACCGCGGCCGTAACAGCGCGAATGGCGGCGGCGGGGTCGGGCGGCATCAGCAGCACATCGGCGCCGGCTTCGATGGCGCGCACGGATGCTTCGCCGCTGGCAAATTGTTTGGCGAGCCCGGCCATGTCCATGGCGTCGGTGACCACTAGTCCTTTGAATCCGAATTCCTCACGCAGCAAGCCGCTGAGTACGCGGCGCGAAACCGTAGCCGGAATATTTTCGGGTTCTATGGCGGGTACGGTAAGGTGCGCGGTCATGATGGAATCGACGTTGTGCTCGATCGCGGCCTGAAAGGGTTTCAATTCCACTTCACTCATGCGTTCGCGGCTGGCGTCGACGCGCGCCAGATCCAGATGGCTGTCGATGCTGGTGTCGCCGTGGCCCGGAAAATGTTTGGCGGAAACCAGCACCACATTCTTGGGATCGGAGTGTGCCCCGTCGATATAGGCGGCGACGTGTTGCGCGACGTCTTCCGGGTTTTCACCGTACGATCGAATATTGATGACGGGATTTTGCGGATTGTTGTTGACGTCGGCGACCGGCGCGAAGATCCACTGGACTCCCAGCGCGCGCGCTTCGCGGGCGGTCGCCAGGCCTTGATGGCGCGAGGCCTCGACATCGCGCGCCGCGCCGAAGGCCATGTTGAACGGGAAGCGAATGGTATCGCTAACGCGCATAGAGGAGCCGCGCTCGAAGTCGCCGCCGATCAGGAGCGGAGTCTTCGACGCCTTCTGCATTTGGTTAAAGAACAACGCCATGGCGTGCGGCTCGGCGTTGCGAACCAGTCCGTATTGCACGCGGTTGTTCATGATGAAACCGCCGATGTGGAGGTCTCGCACCCAGTGACGGAATTTTATGTATTCCTTGGTGCCAGCTCCGGGAACGTCGCCGTAGCAGACGCCGATGACTAGTTGTGCAATCCGATCGTGCAAATTGAGCGATCGCAACATGGACTGCGCGGTCCGTTGCTCGGGGGTGAGCTTCGGCGCGGGCTTGGCGACGGGCTTCGGAGCGCCCTGGACCAGCAGTCCGAATAGGGCGAAGGTGACGATGGTTCGCATTGCCCTCCAGGATATCTTCATTTCGGAAGCGAGGCGGCGGCGATCTGAGCGATGTCGAGGAGTTGCGGCGGCGCGGCTCCGGTGCCGGCTGCGAGCGCATCGCGAAACATCGTATTGCAGAAGGGGCAGGCGGTGCCGACGATGTTCGCTCCCGTGGCCACGAGTTCTTGAGCGCGATTGTGGCTGACGCGCTCGCCGGTTTCTTCGCCGAGGAACGCGAGTCCGCCGCCAGCGCCACAGCAGAAGCTGCGTTCGCGGGAGCGCGGCGGATCGATCACTTCTCCCGAACGCGCTAGCACTGCGCGCGGTTCGTCATATGTGCCGCGATAACGTCCGAGATAACACGGATCGTGGTACGCAATCTTGTCGCCGGTGTCAGCACGCGGAAGCTGATTCTGATGCCGCGCCATGAACTCGCTGTGATGCTCGATCTGGGGTGCGAGGCCGAACTCTTTCCAATCGACGGAAATAGTGCGGACGCAATGCGGACAGATCGAGACGATCTTGGTGACTTTCGCCTGCCGCAGTGCTTCGAGGTTCTGCTCGGCGAGCTGCTGGAAGACTAGATCATTGCCGAGGCGGCGGGCCGGGTCCCCTGTGCATTTCTCTTTTTTGAGGACCCCGAAAGTGGTTCCGAGATGCGCCATCACACGCGCAAACGATGTGACGATTTCGCGGCCATGCGGATCGTAAGCGCCCATGCAGCCGAGCCATAGACAGTATTCCTGCGTGCCGTCGAAGATGGGGAATTGCTGCTTTTGAATGAACCTGTCACGCTCAACGGCGCTGAAGCCGAGGGCGTTGCCGTTACGCTCGAGAGCCAGAAAGACCTTGGTGCCGTATTCGTCTTCCCACTTGCCGGTGTTCACGGCGCCACGTCGCAGTCCGATGATAATGGGCACGTGCTCGATGCCAACCGGGCACTGGAATTCGCACGCTCCGCAAGTGGTGCACTGGAATACTGCTTCTTGCGAAAGATGTTTGCCGAGCAGCGGTTCTTCGGAGGTGGCGCCGAATTCGTTCAGATAGTCGCGAACGCCGAGGGCGATCTTCTTGGGGTCGAGGACTTTGCCAGTGTTGGCGGCGGGACAATGCTGCGTGCAGCGGCCGCATTCGACGCAGGAGTAAGCCTGGAGAGCCACGATGCGCGTGAGGTCTTTGCCGGTGTCGAGTCCGAAATCGTCATCGCCCGCGAGCGGTGGAATGTGCGCGAATTCGCCGCGCGAAAGGAACACAGTGAGCGGGCTGAGGACTAGGTGGAGATGCTTGGTGTGGGGGATCAGAGGCAGAAATACCAGCAGCGCGAGTGTGTGAATCCACCACAGCGGTTTGCTATCACCGTACCAGTAGGCTGCCAGATACGTAACCATCAGCACGAAAATCAGGAACGCGATGACGCCGGATTCGGTGGAGACCGTTTCGCCGAACCAGCGCGGGCGGACGAAGAAACGCCGCACAAAGAGACCGGCGATCGAGAGCGCCACCGCCAATGCGAACGCGGCGGCAAAGTCGTAATAAAATTTGCCGAACCAGCTTCCGCGGGAGAGGAAAGCGAGGCCAACGCCGGTGGTGAAATGGTTCAGTGTGATCAAGGCGAAGACACAAAATCCCCAGAAAACGAAGGCATGGGCGAGGCCGGGCAGAGGACGCTCGCGGATGACTTTGTTTTGGAGCAGAACTTCAGAGATGAAATCCCAGGCACGTTTGGCAAGCGATCCGAGCTTGAAATCGGCATCCGGCTTGGCCTCGCGGATCTTGCGCACGACTTTGCCGAACCGCAATCCGAAGGCGGAGGCCGACGCGATCAGCAGGATTAGGAATAGTATAGTTTCGAGCGGCGAGAAGACCGGCACGTTTCCAAAAGTAGCACGCGCATTCCCGCAGACGTTAAGATCTAGAGAATGGAACATTTGGTTTCGGGGGCCGCCGGCTTCATCGGTTCACACTTATGCGAGCGCTTGCTGGCGGACGGCCATACCGTACTCGGCCTGGATAATTTGATCACTGGCTCGCGGCGCAATCTGGCGCATCTGGCGAGTCACTCACGGTTCCGCTTCATGGAGCATGATGTTATACGGCCGTTCGAACTCGCTGGTCGCTTCGATCATGTCTGGCATCTGGCTTCGCTCGCGAGCCCGAAGGAATATCTGGCGCATCCCATTGAAACTCTTGAATCAGGGTCGACGGGGACACGCAATATGCTGGAGATCGCGCGGCGCGATGGAGCGCGGTTTCTGGTGACTTCGACGTCGGAGTGTTACGGTGATCCGCTGCAACATCCGCAGGTAGAAACCTATTGGGGCAATGTGAATCCAGTAGGTGTGCGATCGTGCTACGACGAGAGCAAACGCTACGCAGAAGCCATGACTATGGCGTACCACCGCTATCACGGCGTGCGCACCAACATCGCGCGCATCTTCAATACGTATGGGCCGCGCATGGCGCTGAAGGACGGCCGCGTGGTGCCGGCGTTTCTCGATCAAGCGCTGCAGGGCCGGCCGTTGACGATTTTCGGCGATGGCACGCAAACGCGCAGCTTCTGTTATGTTTCGGACATGGTGGACGGGCTGGTACGGTTGGCGTCGTCCGACGAGCGCTTTCCCGTCAACTTGGGAAACCCGGTTGAGTTGACCATTCTGGAATTTGCTGAACGAATTCGCGGATTGATGAGCGAGAAGTTGCCCATTGTTCACGAGCCTCTGCCGGACGACGATCCGAAGAAGCGGCGGCCGGATATCACGAAGGCCAAGAAGATTCTGGGCTGGGAGCCGAAGGTGAATCTCGAAGACGGTCTACGCGAAACCGTGGAGTATTTCAAGGCGCTGGCGCTTGCGTGATCCACACTTTGGTGGCCGCGGGACGGCCGAGCTGCACCGATTTGCCGCCGACTTTTAGAGTCAGCGTCTCGTCATAATTGCGCGAGACCATGCGCAGCTTCGCGCCGGGGCGGATGCCGAGGCCATCCAGATATTCGAGCAGGCGCCGATCGCGCTCAAATACGCTGGTGACCTGAGCGGGGCCGCCACCGGAGATTTCGTCGAGTGGTTTCCAGCCGCGCGCGCGACGGTCCTGCGGGCGATCCATCGCGACGCGGTTGCCGTGCGGGCAGGATTCGCCTTCACCCAGTTTTTCGCGCAGCCGATTCTCGAACTCGGCGGAGACGGCGTGTTCCATCTGCTCGGCTTCCTCATGGACCTTGTACCATTCCATGCCGAAGATTTCGGTGAGCATGCGTTCGATCAGGTGGTGCCGGTTCATCACACGGTTGGCGATTTCACGTCCCTCGCGAGCGAGCGTGATTTCACCGGCCGCCGTGACGCGGATCAAGCCGTCGCGCTTCAGGCGGCGGATCGCCATGGTTACGGCGGGAGGCGATACCTGCAGCCAGCGGGCCAGCGTGGCAGCGATAACCACTTCGCCTTCGCCTTCGGCCTCCGCTATGGCCTTCAGGTAATTCTCTTTCGAAATGGTAATGCGCACTCACTGGTGATTGTAATATGCGGCCGTTAGGCTGAGTGGAAGCGCATGCCGGCGAAGCTCACGACGCTCGCTTCGTCGATGTTCCACTGCTGGTAGCCGAGGAGTTTGCCGCGGGCTTGGGGGACGGCTTTGAGAAACGTATAGATGGGCGCTGAGCCGCACCATTTCAAATCGTCCTGATTCGGCTGCACCAGATCCCAAAAGCCACGAGCGTCGCCGGATTCCATGCGCTGGATGCGGGCGCGGTCGCGCTGTTCCACGTCGGCCATCTCATCGCGGCCGGCGATGGCGGTCATACGGTCGCCGTAGCGCTGGCCCATGTGTGCCATGTCGATGCCGAGAACCCACAGCAGCTTGCCGTCTTCGCGAGCGGCAATGTCGCCAAGCGTTCCTAGAATGCGGCTGACGTGGTCGTCATCTTCGGGCATCCCGCCCTGGTAGATGCTGCGCAGATATGAGCCGCACAGGATCGGAAGGATGCGGATGCTCGGCCCGAACAAATGCTGCAGGAAGACCACCTGAAACTCGATGGAATGCTCGATGGCGTGGCAGTAGTCTTCCATGAGCGCGGCGGGGCCGAGCGAGCGCTCGAGTTCGTCGACCAGTTTTGTGTCCGTGACGGTTTCGCCGTAGGGCGTGACGAAAGGTTTGCGGGTGAGTCCCAGGCGTTCGGGATGGCCGTAGTGGGAGGTGCCGAGGATGACGAAAGTGCGCTCGGAGTCGGCGGGAGTGAGGGCGGAGTAAGCGGCGCGGTAAGCTTCCACTCCGCCGAAGGGACTGACGTGAGGCGCGGCGATGGCGAGCGTGCGGCCGGACGCGGAGCCGTTGGAGCTTGCACCATTCAGGTATTCCGCGAATGTGGCGCGGAGTTCATCGGGCTCATCCGGATAGCCAGAGCCGGCATGCGCAGGTTCGCGAATGGGCGCCTCGGCAAAAGCACGTTCAGTTTCGGCGCGGCGTTTCTCAAAGTTTTCATCTTCCAGAAAGCCGGCCTCGCTTAGCGCATTCAGCAGATTGGTTTCAATATCGCCGGCCTGAAGGTCGCCGGTGATGCGCACCAGATGCGCCCGCAGGTCGAGGGCGCTGTGCTCGCCGTCGAAGAACTCCAGGCACTCGACGAGCGGCGGTGGCACGATTAGAGTCGCTTCGGAGAAATGAAAGGGATCGCGAATCATCAGGCCCGGCTTGTCCTCGAAGGGCGACGGGATGAAGTCGAGGGTCATTCGCAGGCGTGGCAACATGGCGGATCTCGGGGCGCGAGCACAACCAGCATACAACGGCGGGCGGGGGCGGGCAGACTAGAATTGAAGGGACCCCTTGTCCATTCAAAACGCATCCCCGTTAGAAGAATATCGCTCGCGCTTGGAACGCTGGCAGAAAGAACACGCGGCGAGCGGAGTTCGTTCACGGCAGCTCGGCAACGCACGGCTGGTGACGGGACTGGCGGCGGTGGCCATCGCGGGGCTGGCGATCGGCGCTGGGGTGCTCTCGCCATGGTGGTTGCTGGTTCCGGTGGTAGTCTTCGTGGTGCTCGCCATCATGCACGATCGTGCGGAAAAACGGCGCGACGCGGCGCTGCGGGGAACGGCGTATTACGAACGCGCGCTGGCGCGGATGGAGAACCGGTGGGCCGGCAAGGGCCATCAGGGCGAGGCTTTTCGCGATCCCAAACATTTGTATGCGGACGATCTGGATCTGCTGGGTCCGGGGTCCGCGTTTGAATTGTTGTCAACGTCGCGCACGGCAACCGGGGACCGAATACTGGCGGAGTGGTTGCTGGCGCCGTCGTCTTCGGACATCGTGACCGCGCGACAGGCAGCCGTGGCTGAGCTGCGTGGAAGACTGGATCTGCGCGAAGACATCGCGCTGATGGGCGAAGATATTCGTTCGGCTATCGACGATCAGGTGATGAAGACATGGGGCGAGCGGTCTGCGGTGCGCTTCTTCGCCGGCGCGCGATGGGTGGCGCTGGCGCTGGCGTGCGGGGCGGTGCTTGCGTTTGGATTGTTCTTGGCACAGGTGTTGAGTCTGCGGCCGTTTCTGGCGGTGGTGCTGGCGGAATTGATCTATGGATTGATCGTGCGGGACGCGGTGCGCCGGGTGGCGGTCCTGGTATCGACGCCGGCGCGGGAGTTGAAGTTGGTGCGGTTGCTGCTGGAGCGCTTGGAAAAGGAGCAGTTCACGGCTCCGCCCCTGGTCCATCTGACGCGCGCGCTGGACGTGCATGGGTTGACGGCATCCGCAGAAATTCGGCGGCTGGAGCGGGCAGTGGAATATCTGGACTCGGCGCGGAATCAATTCTTTCGGGTGTTCGCGGCGCCGCTGGTATGGATTCCGCAGTTCACGATGGCGATCGAAGCTTGGAGGCAGGAGTGTGGTCCGCACATCGGGGAATGGATCGCGGCGGTGGGAGAGTTCGAGGCGTTGTGCTCGCTCGCGACCTTCGCGTATGAGCGGCCGGATGCGGCGTTCCCGGAGCTGGCGCCGGACGGTGACGGTCCGCTGTTCGACGGCACGGACGTGCGGCATCCGCTGATTCCTCGGGACCATGCCGTCGGCAACGACGTAAAGTTAGGTGGTGAGTGTACGCTTTGGATCGTAAGCGGCTCAAACATGTCGGGCAAAAGCACGCTGTTGCGCGCGGTGGGGTTGAACGCCGCGCTGGCTTGGGCGGGCGCTCCGGTGTGTTGCGCGCGGTTGCGAGTGTCGACACTGCGCATCGGCGCGTCGATCCGCGTGAACGATTCGTTGGCGGATAACAAATCGCGATTCTATGCTGAGATCAGCCGTCTGCGGGACATCGTGGATTTGGCGCGGGCGGGGCAGCCGACGCTGTTCTTGCTCGATGAGTTGTTGAGCGGGACCAACTCGCACGACCGGCGCATTGGTGCGGCGGCGGTGATCCAAGGTCTGGTGGAACGTGGCGCGATCGGACTTGTGACTACGCATGATCTGGCGCTGGCGGAGATCACTTCAACGCTGGGCGCGCGGGCGCGCAATGTGCATTTCGAGGATCACATTGAGAATGGCGAGATCCATTTCGACTATCATCTGCGGCCGGGAGTGGTGGAGCGGAGCAATGCTTTGGAGTTGATGCGCGCGGTGGGTCTGGATGTATAGTGAGCCTATGAATGTTCTGATCACGGGAGCAAATGGCGGGCTGGGAACGGCTGTGTGCCAGGAGTTCTTGGCGAGTGGCGCGAAGGTCATCGGTGTGAGTCGCGAGTGGAAAGCGGCCGCGCCGTTCGCGACGATTTCGGCCGACGTTTCGACAGCGGCGGGCTGCGAATCCATGGTGAAGCAGGCTCTGGTGCATGGCCCGTTGGACGCATTAGTGCATTTGGTAGGGGGATTTGCAGGTGGCTCGGGAGTGGCCGAGACCAGCGATGAAACCTGGGACAAGATGATGAACGTTAACCTGCGCACAGCGTTTTGTTGCATGCGCGCGGTGTTAACACCCATGCAGGTCGTGGGGCGCGGCCGCATCGTAGCGGTGGGAACGCGTATGGCGGTCGAGCCATCGCCGAACTTCGCGGCGTATGCAGTGTCGAAGGCGGCGCTGGTGGCGCTGGTGAAGAACGTGGCGGCCGAGGGCCAGAAGTTTGGCGTCACCGCGAATGTGATTCTACCTTCGACGATCGACACGCAAGTGAATCGCGCGGCTATGCCAAATGCGGATTCCTCGCGCTGGGTGAAGCCGGAGTCGATTGCAAGATTGCTGGTATTCCTGGTGTCGGACGCTGCGGCGGATACCAGCGGCGCGGTGATTCCGATTTACGGGGGGGCCTGAATGCGGACGAAAATGACGGACGCGGAAATCGCCGCCGCGCTGCCGAAGCTCACTGGGTGGACTCTGAAAGACGGCAAGCTGCATCGCGAATACAAGTTTCCAGATTTCAAGCACGCGATGGATTTCATGCAGTCGGCCGTGGCGGCAATCGATAAGTTGGATCATCATCCCGAGTGGGCGAATGTGTATAACCGAGTGACGGTTGACCTCAATACGCATGACGCTGGCGGGATTACGGCCAAGGATTTCGAACTCGGAGAATTGCTAGAGGGGTTGTCGAAGCGAGCGCTATGAAAGTAGGCTGGCTCGTTATCGCGATGCTGCTTTATCAGGCTGCGCAAGCGCAGGAGACGTTTTCCGGTTCGGCGACGCTCGATGAAGTGGTGAACGCGGCGGTGCGCGAGGGGTTGATTCCGGGGGCGGTGCTAATCGTTGGGCACGACGGCGAGATCGTCCATCGCAAGGCGTATGGAAATCGGGCGCTGGTGCCCTCGCGAGAGGCCATGACGCTGGATACCATTTTCGACATGGCGTCGCTGACAAAAGTCACAGCCACAACGCCGTCCCTGATGAAGCTGTTCGAACAAGGCAAGCTGCGCATCAACGATCCGGTGACTGCTTATCTGCCGGAGTTTCAGGGAGGGCACAGCGACATTACGGTGCGGGATCTGATGACGCATTTCTCTGGGATGCCTCCGGATCTGGCACTCGAGCCGGTGTGGAGTGGTTACCAGACCGGCATCGAGCGCGCGCTGGTGGAGAAGCCGATGTCGCCACCGGCGACGCGGTTTGTCTATAGCGATGTGAATTTCGAACTGCTGGGTGAGATCGTGCACCGGTTGAGCGGCAAGCCACTGAACGAGTATGCGCGGGAAGTGGTGTTTGCGCCACTGGGGATGAAGGAAACGGGATTTCTTCCCGCGGTGTCGCTGCGCGCGCGCATCGCGCCTACTGAGATCGATGCGGCGACCGGCTCGCCTTTTCGAGGCGTGGTTCACGATCCTACGGCGCGGTATATGGGCGGCGTAGCGGGGCACGCAGGCTTGTTCTCTACCGCCGACGATCTCGCGAAATACGCTCAGATGCTGGTCGATGGCGGTGGAAAATTGTTTTCGCCGCTTACGGTGAAGAAATTCGCGTCGCCGAATTCGCCGCCGGATCAGCCGATCTTGCGAGGGTTGGGTTGGGACATCGACTCCGGGTTTTCGGCGCCGCGTGGTGAACTGTTCCCGATTGGATCATACGGGCACACGGGCTTTACGGGTCCGTCATTGTGGATTGATCCGGCATCGAAGACGTACGTAATCATCATGACCAACTCCGTGCATCCGAAGGCAGGCAAGAATTTGAGTCCGCTACGGTCGAAGGTTGCGACGGTAGTGGCTGCGGCGTTCGGAGTGGCCGGTGGCGCGCCGGTCTACGAAACTCTGGAGAACGCGGGCGTGCGGCGTATGATGGCGCCGAATCATGAAGTGATGACCGGTCTCGACGTGATGGAGGCGAACCATTTCTCGGAGCTTGCGGGCAAGCGTGTGGGATTGATCACCAACCAGACCGGCCTGAATCGTGCGGGCCAACGTAACGTAGACGCGATGCGTGCGGCGGGCGTGCAGATCGCGACGCTGTTTTCGCCGGAGCATGGGATCACTGGCAAGGAAGATCGTCCTGACGTAGCAGACGCCAAGGACGCGTCGACAGGATTGCCGGTGTGGAGTTTGTACGAGAACGGACGCTACCGCATGACGCCGGCGATGCTGAGGGGCGTCGATGTTCTAGCTTTCGATATTCAGGACGCAGGGGCGCGTTTTTACACCTATTCGTGCACGATGCTCTACGCGATTGAGGAAGCTGCTAGGGCGAAGATTCCGTTCTACGTGCTGGATCGGCCGAATCCGGTGACGGGTACCCATGTGGAGGGTCCACTGCTCGACGGTAACCTGCACAGTTTCGTGGGTTGCTTCAACATGCCGGTGCGGCATGGGCTGACGCTGGGCGAGCTGGCGGCGATGGCCAATGAGGAAAATAAATTGGGCGCGGACCTGCATGTCGTCAAGATGAAGAACTGGCAGCGCGGCGATTGGTTCGACTCAACCGGCTTGACCTGGACTGACACCTCGCCTAACTTGCGCAGTTTGAACGCCGCGGCGCTCTACGACGGGCTGGCGCTGCTGGAGGCGTCGCCTAATTATTCAGTCGGACGGGGCACGGATGCGCCTTTCGAGCAGATCGGCGCGGATTGGATTCACGGTGGGGAACTCGCCGAGTTCCTGAACCGCTGGGTGTTGCCGGGGGTCCGAGTGTATGCCACTAAGCTCCAGCCTTCGTCAGGGCCATTTGCCGGGAAAATGATTGAAGGCGTGCGGTTTGTGATCGTGAACCGGGAGCAATTGAACTCGGTGCGCCTGGGGCTGGACGTGGCGTACGCGCTACAGCGCCTGTATCCCGGCAAAATCAATTTCGAGTCTTGCCGTTTTTTAATTGGCAGCCGCGATGTGGTCGATGCTCTCAAGGCGGGCACGGCGCCGGGCGTTATCGAGGAGCGCTTGCGGGAACAAGTGCTGAAGTTTGAAGAACGGCGGCGGCAGTATCTGCTTTACTGATGCTGCCAAAGATGTGCCGAATGGCATAAAGCGCCAATGTTTTTCAATTTTTTTTGAGAATGCGTAACCTGGAGCGGCCGGTTCGCGTTTTATAGGTAATTAAATCCCCGTTACGACAGCGGGCGCCCTCACCCTTATCACCCAAACTGGCGCCCGCTTTTTCTTGCCCAAAAACGACCCCTGCGGAGTCGAGGCAGTGCGTCAGTCCAGGTCGCGTTAATCCAGATCGTCCACCAGCGCCGAACTCAAGTAGCGTTCTCCGGAATCCGGCAGAATCACCACAATCATTTTCCCCTTCATCGCAGGCTCATGCGCGAGCTTCACGGCTGCGCTCACGGCCGCTCCGCAGGAAATCCCACACAAGATCCCTTCTTCCTTCGCCAAACGGCGGGCCATCTCGATGGCTTCCTCGTCGCTGACTTTTTCCACACGGTCCAACATTTTCAAATCCAACGTGCCGGGGATGAAGCCGGCTCCGATGCCTTGGATGGCGTGAGGGCCGGGCTCGAGGGTTTTGCCGGCGAGCGTCTGGCTGATAACGGCGCTGCCGCGTGGTTCCACGCCCACCGACAAAATAGGTTTTTTCTTTTCGAGCTTGATGTAGCGCGAAACCCCGGTGATGGTGCCACCGGTGCCGATGCCTGCGACGAATGCGTCGATTTGACCTTGAGTGTCGTCCCAGATTTCGGGGCCGGTGGTTTTGAAATGGATGTCAGGATTGGCGGGATTCTGGAACTGTTGCAGTAGAACCCAGCGGTTCGGCTCGGCGGCGACCATTTGCTCGGCGCGTTCGATGGAGGCGCCCATGCCGAGAGCTCCGTCGGTGAGAATGATCTTCGCGCCCAGCAGCTTTAGGACGGCGCGGCGCTCGATCGACATAGTCTCGGGCATCAGTAGCGTGACCGGGTAGCCGCGCGCGGCGCCGACATAGGCGAGCGCGATTCCGGTGTTGCCGCTGGTGGGCTCGATCAGCTCGCGGCCGGGCTTTAGAAGACCGCGGCGTTCCGCGTCCCAGATCATGGCCGCGCCGATGCGGCACTTCACGGAATACGCCGGGTTGCGGCCTTCGATCTTGGCGATGACGCTGGCTTGCGCGCCGTCGGTAACGCGATTGAGGCGCACTAGCGGAGTGCGTCCGATGCTGAATGAATTGTCAGGAAAGATCATGTTTTAGGTTTTTTTAGATGTCATTTCTTAGATATCCCAGTTTGCCACGTAGCGGGTTTGGGATTTCTGCCAGGTGCGCGCCAGCTCGGCAAACGTGGTGTGGTCGAGGATATTTGCGACGGCTGCATCCACTTGTTGCCAGATCTGGTGAAACGGATTCGAGGCCACGCGTTTGGTCTGCTTGTTGTCTTCGACGAAGCGCAGGACTTCGCCAACCGTGATTTCGTTGGCCGGCTTGGCAAGGCGATAGCCGCCCTCGGCGCCGCGGCGGGATTCGACGAAGCCTCCCTGCTTGAGTCCAGCGAGGATCAGCTCCAGAAACTTTTGCGGGATTTTTTGGCGGCGGGCGACGTCAGCGATCTTCACCGGTTCGCCGGGGGGCTGCAGTGAGAGGTCAAAGACTGCAAGCAGAGCGTATTCACTTTTTACGGAAATGTTCATGCGGATCGCGCGAACGGGACGGTCTACCTAGCGATTGTAGGGGTTGGCGGGGCAGTGTGTAAAGGCGTGCGCTGCGCGTTCACAAGATCCGCAGAAAATATATCTCGTGCAGACTCCGTGAGTTGACGTGCAGGACGTTCGGCGGGCGGATGGTTGCCGGCTGCTACGCTGCTGGTCGCGAGGGAAACGATGGCGGATGACGAGCAGCAAGACGAGCAGCAAGGCGGGGGCAAAGAGCACAGCGGCGCGAGGCAAAGGCGCAGCGAAATCGAAGAGCGAGACGGTGACGAAGACGGCCGCGCCGGCGGCCAGGCGCAGGCTGTGAAGTACATGCTCACCAAGATCGAGGACAAAGATGAACGGGGAATCAAGATGAAGGCCACGATGGGGGATTACATCCGGCTGGTGCAATTGCACAAGGAACTGGATGATGAGTCGCCGAAGGAGATCAGAGTGACATGGGTGGAACCGGTGGAGAAGGGGTCCGGGAAAGAGGAATAGAGTATCATCCGCTGCCATCGCAGCAGAGGTTCCACGAATCGCGGGCGCGGTTCAAGGGGTTTTCGGGGCCGATCGGGTCGGGGAAAAGTCAGGCGCTGTGCCAGGAGGCGCTGAAGTTGGCGTATTTGAATCCGGGGCGGACGGGGCTGCTGGGGGCTCCGACGTTTCCGATGTTGCGGGATGCGACGCAGGCGGCGTTGATCGAAATTTTGGAGCGGAACCGGATTCCGCATGAGTGGAATCGCGGCGGAGAACTATTTGAGTGCTGCGCGAGACGCGGTCGCGGATTTTGTTTCGCGCGGTGGAGGAATTCGAGAGGCTGCGCGGGACGAATCTGGCGTGGTTCGGGCTGGATGAGCTGACGTATGCGCCGCAGGAAGCCTGGCTGCGGCTGGAGGGGCGGCTGCGCGATCCGAAGGCGGCGCGGTTGTGCGGGTTCGCGGTGTGGACGCCGAAGGGGTTCGACTGGGTTCACGAGCGGTTTGTGGGGTCGCCGGTGGAAGGCTACGAGACGGTGCAGGCGAGGCCGTTTGAGAACCAGTTTCTGCTGGAGCGGATGCCGGATTATTACGAGCGGCTGAAGCATAGCTACGACGGGCGGTTTTATGAGCAGGAGGTTCTGGGTCAGTACCTGGAACTGACGGCGGGGCGGGTGTATTTCGCGTTCAGCAGGGCCGGGAACGTGGCGGAGGTGGAGATTGCGGCGGAGCGTCCGTTGCTGTGGGCGCTGGATTTTAACGTGGACCCGATGTCGTCGGTGGTGGCGCAGATGGATGGAGAAGAGGTGAGAGTGCTGGACGAGATCGTGCTGAACCGGGCGAGCACCTACGACGCGTGCGAGGAGTTCGGGAATCGGTTCGCGGAGCATGCGGCGCGGGCTGGTGATTTATGCGGACGCTAGCGGGGCGCGGCGGCAGACGTCGGGAACGACGGACGTCGAGATCTTGAAGAAGTTTTTGAGCGAACGGGCGTATGGGGAGGTGCGGTTCAAGATTCCGAAGGCGAATCCGGCGGTGCGGGACCGGGTGACGCTGATGAATTCGAAGCTGGAATCGGCGGCGGGGAGCGGAAGCTGGTGATTCATCCGCGATGTAAGGAGTTGATCAAGGATTTCGAGCAGGTGACTTACAAGGAGAACAGCCAGGTGATCGATAAAGATCGCGATCCGAAGAGGACGCATTTGTCGGACGCGCTGGGGTATCTGGCGTGGCAGGAGTGCCGGGGCGGGATTGAAGGCGGGCGAGCAGGATCGGCCGCTGTTCTAGGTGTGCGAGGAAAGAGGACCAGGTGTTGGATATTGACCGCGAGCATCCACAGTACAAAGCGCGCAAAGAGGTCTGGCGGTGTTATCGCGACCTCTATGTTGGCGGAGAGCAGTTCAAGTTAAATGCGCAGCGCCATCTGATTCCTCGGCAGAAGGAGCCGGGCGATGTTTACCGGGAGCGGGTGACGCGCGTGTTTTACGAAAACTATATCGGCTCGATTGTCGACTGGTATGCGGCGACGCTGTTCCGCCGGGAACCGGTGCTGACGTTTGAGGGGACGAACGAGCAGGGGCAGTCGTTCTTCGGAGAGTTCATAGAGGATGTGGACCGCAAGGGGACGGCGCTCGCGGACTTCCTGCGCAAGCAACTGGTGGGGGCGATGGTGGCGGGCGCGAGTTACGTGCTGGTGGATTTTCCGCGGATGGGGCAGAAGCCGGGGAACCGGGCGGAGGAAGACGCGCTGGGGGCGTCGCGGGCGTACCTGGTGGAATACGCGGCCGAGGACCTCATCAATTGGAATCTGGACGAGCAGGGTAACTACGAATGGGTGGTGCTGCGGACGGAGCTGACTCAAGCAAGACCGCGTGGAAGATGCCGAGTGGCGGCGCGAAAAGCGCTGGGCGTATTACGACAAGCAGAATTTCCGGTTGTACCGGCAGGTGATCACGGGCGGCGGGGCGGAGCCGGTTGAGCTGATCGACGAAGGGCTGCATGGGCTGGCGAAGCTGGATCGAGTGCCGTTGTTCGGACTGCGGATTCCGGAGGGGCTGTGGATGCTGAATCGCGCCGGATCGCTGCAGCTGGAGCACTTCAATAAGTCGAATGCGCTGTCGTGGGCGCTGACGATGGGGTTGTTCGCGATGCCGGTGGTTTACTCCGAACGGGAGTGGAGCCAGATGGTGGGCGAGAGTTACTACATCCAACTGGGTCCGGAGGACCGGTTCGGGTGGACGGAGCCGGAGGGCAAGGTTTACCAGATCGCAGCGGACAATCTGGCGAGCTTGCAGGAGGAAATCTACCGCGTGTGCTACATGCCGCAGGCGGGAGGGCCGCTGGGGCAGGGGGGCCGGCAATCGGGAGTCAGCAAGCAACTGGATTCGTCGATCACGCAGGAGGTGCTGCGGGCGTACGGGGACGCGGTGAAGGATCTGGTGCGGCGGGTCCTGAAGGCGATCAACGCGGCGCGGGAGGATGAGCTGGCGATTGGGGTGACGGGTCTGGATGAGTTCGATATTTCGGACTTTGCAGTGGAGGTGGACGATGCGCAGAAGCTGCTGGCGCTGGGCGCGGAATCGCCCACGTTGCGGAAAGAAGTGCAGAAGAAGCTGGCGCTGAAGTATCTGGCGGACGCGCGGCAGGATGTGAAGGATCGGATCGTGGCGGAGATCGAAAGCGCCGGGATTGCAACCAATGGATGACATTCGGGAGATTGTGCAGGCGGTGGTGCAGGAGTTCATGCCGCAGAAGAACGAGCTGGAAGAAGAGCGCAAGCGGCGGGAGGCGCTGGAGGAACGAGTTCGCGGAGCTGGTGGTGAAGGCGGACGAGGCGGAGCGGAGTGCGGCGGTCAGGGCGGAGCTGCAGAGGCAGGGCGTGGCCAAGCTGGACTTGGCTTATAAGGCCATCCGGGATGAGATTCATCGCGGGGAAGATGGAAAGCTGATCGGGATGCGGAGGGATGCGGAGCATGTGGAGCAGTTCGTGAAGGAGAATCCGGAACTGCTGCCGGCGCGGCTTGGGCGGCGGGTCGGGCGCGGGCGCGGGGCAGAGAAGCGCGCCGGGAGAGACGCGGGTGGATTTGGAGACGATTCGTCCGGGCATGAGTCCGGAGGAACTGGACAGAGTCCGAAAGGAGATCGCCAGAGTGGCGTCGTTGACGCTGCGCGGGTGGTAGAGGAGAGAGAGAACAATGGCAACAATAACTTCGGCAAATGTAGCGAGCGCGATTGTAAAGCTGGTGGCGGCGGACGCCCTGCCGGCGTTGATGGGGAACCTGGTAATGGGGAACCTGGTCAATCGCGATTATGAGCCGGCGCTGGCGCAGGCGGGAGACACGATCAACGTCCCGATTCCGCCGACGCTGGTGGCGAACAATATCGCGGAGGGCGGCACGGTGCAGACGCAGAATCCGAATCTGGGGAATGCGCAGATTGTGCTGAACACCCACGCGGAGGCTACGTTCCAGGTGCCGGACGTGACCAAGATTCTGGCGGTGCCGGATCTGTTGAAGCTGTATATGCAGCCGGCGGTGGTGGCGCTGGCGGAGAGGATCGAATCCGATCTGCTGGGGCTGTATCCGCAGTTCACGGCGAACACGGCGGTGGGGACGGGCGGGCACGGCGATCACGGAAGCGGTGGTGGACGCGGCGGAGACGGCTCTGTTCAGCACCAAGGTTCCGGCGAGCGCGTCGAAGTTCCTGGTGGTGGATGCGGCCACTTACTCGGCGCTGCGGCAGATTCCGCGTTTCAGCGAGTACAACTCGGTGGGCGAAGCGGGGCTGCGCGTGATCGTGGACGGGGCGGTGGGCAAGATGAAGGACTTCTACATCTTCCGCTCGCAGTTCGTCGCGAAGACGGGGAGCAGTCCGGTGACGACGCACAACCTGGCGTTCGCGAAGAACGCGATTGGCCTGGTGGTGCGCCGGCTGCCGCAGCCGCTGCCGGGAACGGGCGCGATTGCGGAGTATGCCGAGCTCGGCAACTTCGGGATGCGCGTCACGATGAGCTATCAGCCGAATACGCTGGCGCAGCAGTTCACGGTGGACGTGCTGTACGGCGTGGGCGTACTGCGGAACAATTTCGCGGTGCAAGTGAATAGCTAGCACGGGAATGGTGGCGGGTGGGGACGGGTCTTTCGGCTCGTCCCCATTTTTATTGGACGGCTTTTACGGAACGACAAGAAGACGGAGATGAGATATGGCCCTGCTGACGGACGGCAATCCGAACGATACCGAAGCGCTGCGGGTATACGAGGCGGCGATTCTGGACGTGGCGAAGGTGGAGACGATCGATCTGGACGCGAAGCTCTGTCTGGCCACGGTTGAGATTTCTCAGGACGTGCTGGACGTGTTGCTGGGTCACACGCAGGACGCAGTATTCGCTGACGTCTCCGGGGGGCGCAGACCGGCGGCAAGATTGGGAGTGTCGGACGTGGTGGTGAGTCCGCAGATGAAGCGCTGGCATGCGCTGCATACGCTGGCGGTGGTGTATCGGGACGCTTACAACAATCAACTGAACGATCGGTATCAGAACAAGTGGGAAGAGTACCGCGAGCTGGCGCGCGGAGCGAAGGAGCGGACGCTCGAGTTCGGCATCGGACTGGTGGCGGCGCCGGTGCCACGGGCGGGAACGCCGGTGCTGGGGGCGGCGGCGGGAACGCTGGCGGGGACGATTTACTACGCGCAGGTGAGTTGGGTATCGGCGGCGGGTCAAGAGGGAAGCGCGAGTGCTGCGACAACTTTTCAGACCGCGGACAACAGTGCGTTGACGGTTGCGGCCGTGAATGCGCCGGCAGTCGCGGCGGGATGGAATGTGTATCTGGGGCTGACGAGTTTCGACGCTGACACTGCAGAATAGCGCGCCGCTGGCGATCGGCGCGACCTTCACGCTGCCGGGTTCGGGACTGGTGAGCGGGGCGAGTCCTGGGGATGGACAGGCGGCGGACATGTTCGTAACCGGCGGCCGGATTTTGAGGCGGGGATAACGTCATGGCGCAGGCTGCGAGTATTGCGGCGGGGAAAGTGGTGGCGTTGTTCACGGACTCGGTTGCAGGATTGGCGCCGGTAGCGGCGCAGATCGCCGTGAACGCCGGAGTGGAGTTGCCGGCGATTCCAGCGGAGAACGTGATTCCGCAGAATGCGCCGGTGGCGCTGATGGAGAAGAGCGCGGCGGTGAAGTATCCGGTGGTGCTGGTGTACGCGGATCGGGTGCAGAACTTGCTGACCGAGAAGTTTCGCAACTTTTCGGGGAAGGTGCGCACGGTGGCGGAGGTGAGGGCGTCGCAGGATCGCATCGAGGGGCTGGAAGAGAAGGTGCGGCTGTACGTGGATGCGGTGACTCAGGTGCTGGATGCGAATCGCGGGGACTGGGGACAGGGAATGTTTTTTACCGGCGGCTATGAAGTGAAGTTCGATCCGGTGCAGCACGGCGGGCGCAATATTCTGCAGGCGGCCAAAGTGATTTTCGAAGTCGATTTGTCGAGTTGAGAGGGGCTGGGATTCATGTCGTGTTACATATCGTCAAACAATAACCGGTTTTATGTTGCGCTCGAATCCGCCTATGGGAGAGTGCCGGCGATCACGGGGCAGAACCGGATTCCGGGAGTCAAGCTGGCGGCGAGGCAGGTGCCGGAGCAGAGTTCGCGCAGGGATAAGTCGGGAAGCCGGACCTTCGTCGGATTGCCGAACCAGATTCGGAAGCGGACCGCATATCAGCTCAACACTTTTATGACGGATTGGGTGAGCGGGCAGGCGGCGCCGAGTCATGGACCGTTGTTTCAGGCGGCGATGGGCGGGACTCCACTGGCTTTCGCCGGGGGAACGGTGGCGACGACCAGCTCGACCACGCAGATCGCTTTTTCGGCGGCGCATGGATTGAGCGTGGGGCAGGCGGTGGCGAACGCGGGGGAGATTCGATTCGTCGCGGCGATTCAGGATTCGACGACGGTGTTTCTGATCGCGCCTTTCACGGGCGGAGTGGCGGCGGGAACGGTGCTGGGTCCGACGCTGACGTATCCGCTGGGAAGCGATTTGGGAAGCGTCAGCATTTTCGACTATTGGGACCCGGCCGGCGCGGTGCAGCGAATTCTGAATGGAGCGGCGATCGATTCGCTGAAGGTCAAGGTGAATGGCGACTTTCAGGAGTTCGTGTTCGCGGGGCCGTCGCAGGATTTGCTGGACAGCGCCAGCTTCACCAGTGGGCAGGGCGGTTTGACGCAGTTCCCGACGGAGCCGGCGAGCACGGGATTCGACTACACGATCGTGCCGGGGCATTTGGGGCAAGTGTGGATGGGCGCGACTCCGGCGAGTTTTCTCACGCTCACGGGGGCGGAACTCAGCTTGAGTAACAACGTTCAACTGCGAGTGCGCGAGTTCGGCAGCGATCTGGCGCGCTGCATCGCGGCGGGGGAACGCAAGGTGACGCTGAACTTCAGCGTTTTCGAGATGGTGGACGCGCAGACTCCGGCGCTGTATCAGGCGGCGCGGCAGCGGTCGCCCATCAGCGTGATGCTGCAACTCGGCCAGGCGAGCGGACAGTTGTTTGGAGCGTATATGCCGGCGATGGTGCCGGAGGTTCCGACGTTCGACGATTCAGAGACGCGGCTGCAATGGAAATTTCAGAACAGCCGGGCACAGGGGGCAGTGAATGATGAGCTCTACATCGCTTTCGCTTAGGAGCGAGGCGGAACATTCGTACGACAGCGCGTTGTGGTTCGATGCGGAGTCGGCGGCGGGAGTGAGATATGCGATCGCGCGGCTGACGTTTGGGCGAAGGCTGGAGTTGGCGCGGCGGATTCGGGAGATCGGACGCAAGGCGGAGTTTCTGGCGGCGGGCACGGACGCGCGGGAGAAGCTGGAGGCCGCGGTGGTGGGCGCGGAAGTGGACCGGGCGTATCTGGAGTGGGGATTGCTGGCGGTGGAGGGGTTGACGATCGACGGAGAGGCGGCGACTCCGCAGGCGGTGGTGGATAAGGGTCCGCTGGAGTTGGCGACGGAGATTCTGGGCCGTGTGAAATCGGAATGCGGCTTGAGCGAGGCCGAAAGAAAAAACTAACAGTCGCATTCCATTTTCTGAGCGGGAATCAGGCCGGATGGAAATGCGAGTCATGCAGACGGCAAGGGCTGGAAGGGACGCGGCGGTGCGGGTGGATTCCGGAGGAGCAGCGCGGGGCGCGGAGAGTGGTGTGGGCGCGCGGGCGCGCGTCGACGGAAGAATGCCCGCGGTCATGGGTGACGCCCGAAAGTATTGGCTGGGTGGAATGGTTTTTCGCGAATAAGAGTTTTGGCAGGGGCGAGCTGGCGGCGCTCCCGGCGAAAGAGGCGGACGCGATGTTGACGCTGGAGAAAGAGTGGCGAGAGGTGAGGGATGGCCAACAGTTCTGAAGGTTTGACGAGTTTGTTGCGGGCGAGCGGACTCGGCGGGGGCGATTCGCTCAACACGCACATGACCAGCCTGGCGGATCAACTGCAGCAACAGCAGACGTATCAACGACGCTCTCATGCAGCAGACGTTGGCGGCGATGGTGCAGCCGGCGAGCGGTGGCGGGTCAGTGGCGATCGGGCGGCGATTCGATCCTGGGCACGATCGGCAGTACGCTCGGGGGCGTGTTGGGCGGCGGGCTTGGGCTGGCGCCGTTGGTTTCGGGTATCGCGGGTCTGTTTCGGCGGGGGCGATTCGAGCGCGCCGGCGGCGCTGCCGACTTACATGGCGCCGCTGCCTATCAATTTAGATGCGGGTTTCAGCGAAGGCGGCGGCGGGGCTTTCGGAGTGGACGCGGCGCAAGGCGGGGCGCCGAGAGCGATGACGAATTCGTCCTCGCCGCAGATTACGGTGCAGGTGCAGGCGATGGACAGTCAATCGTTTTTGGATCACAGCGGGGATATCGCTCTGGCTGTCCGGCAGGCGATGTTGCAATCCAGTGTGTTGAACGACGTAATTCGGGAGGTGTAGCGTGGCAACATTTCCAGCATTGAAAACCGGGGCGGTGGCGCAGTATGGGTCGAGCCGGACGCGCGGGTTCTCGACGCAAGTGTTCCGGTTTCTGGATGGCAGTGAACAACGGTTTCAGGATTACGGGGCGCCGCTGCGGCGATGGACGATCCGGCTGAGTCTGCTGGATGAGGCGGAACTGACGGCGGTGGAATCGTTTTTTAAATCGCAGGGCGGACAGGCGGAGAGCTTTGCGTTTCCCGATCCGTGGGATGGGACCGTGTATGCGAATTGCAGTTTCGATAACGATCAACTGGCGACGCAGTATGGCGGACAGGCGGCCGGGATGGCGAGCGTCACGGTGAAGGAGAACCGAAGTTAGATGCTGGTGTTTCCTCAGTTGACGACGGGCGCGGCGGCGCTCTATCCGGTGACCAAGCAGGGACTGCAACGAACGCGTGGTGAATGCGCTGGCGGACGGGAGCACGGTGGTGTATGCGGATCCCGACGGAGCGATCGCGGGCTGGGCAGTTGCGAGCGACGGGACTGACGCTGGCGGAGTGGAACGCGATCGAGAGCTTGTTTCAGCAGACGGCGGGGATGGCGGAGACGTTTACGTTTCTCGATCCGGTGGGGAATCTTCTGCTCCAGAGCGAAAACTTCAGCGCGGGGGCGTGGACTACGGGCGCGCTGGTGCAATTGACTGCGGGGATCGGCGATCCGTTCGGAACTACGCGGGCGACGCGGCTGGTGAATACCGGGCAGGCGGCGGCGGGGGTGACGCAAATACTCAACGTTCCCGGAGACTTTCAATATTGTTTGAGCGCATGGGTGCGCACTACTTCGGGATCGGCGGTGACGCTGGCGATCGCGAATAGCAGCAAGTCCTTCGCGGCGGGAACGCAATGGAAGAGAGTTTACTTTTCCTCGAATCCGGGGCAAGCAGGGGCGACGACGGTCACGTTTGGGGCGCAGGTTGCGGCGGGCGGCTCGGTGGAATTGTTCGGGATGCAGGCGGAGGCGCAACTGGGGCCGTCGGATTACAAAATCACGGGCGCGGCGCGGCGGGGTGTATCCGAAAGCGCGGTTTGGCTCCGACCAAATCACTGTGACTGCGCAGGGGACCGACGTTTACGACGCGGTGATTCAAATTGTGAGTACCGAAAGCTAAGCGCATGCCGACCATCGACCAACTACAAAGAGCAGGAAACGCCTCCGACACCGCTGTTCCTTTTCGACTGCGTGCTGGCGTCCGGCGTCACGGTGCGATGGAGCACACACGCGGTCACGGTGGGCGGCAACGCATATCCGGCGCGGCTGCTGAAGCACAATCTTGCGGCACTGGTGGCTTCGTCCGACCAAGGAGTGGATGGCGCGCAAAAAATA
Source organism: Bryobacterales bacterium (assembly GCA_963731375.1). Lineage (GTDB taxonomy): Bacteria > Acidobacteriota > Terriglobia > Bryobacterales > Bryobacteraceae > Palsa-187. Next base: position 1,497,750 of record CAVSUW010000005.1, on the reverse strand, counting down.
ACCGTAACGCTGGCCAACGCGGATTCGCATTTTTCGCAGATTGAGCGCGAGACCGGATTCCGCGGCGGGCGGGTCACGATCCAGTTTCTGTTTTACGATTTGACGGCGAACGCGGCGGTATCGGAACAGCGAGTGATTTTTCGGGGAACCGGAAGCATGGCGGAGGAAATCACGGAATCGGCGTTCCGCGTCAGCTTTACGAACCGCCTCAACCTGCAGCGGATCGTGCTGCCGGAGGCGCGGATCCAGCGGCAATGTCCATGGTCGTTTCCCTCGACCGCAGCGCAGAGATTGGAGGCGCTGAATGGCGGGCCCAAAGGCAAATATTCGGCGCTGAACCGCTGCGGATATTGTCCGGATCAGACTGGCGGCGTGGGAAATCTGGACGGCGTCGGCGCCCTTCACTAGCTGCGATTACACGCGCACGTCCTGCGTGGCGCGCGGTATGTTCGACACCGATAGCGCCAGTCACGTTACGCGGAACTTCGGTGGCATCGAATTCGTCCCGGCGCAGATTCAGGTGCGCAGCTTCGGAGAGAGCGGAACGCATCTCTCATCGCTGATCGACAACCAGGCGCGGTATAACGATTTCGTTCCGCTGGTGTATGGCACGGCGTGGTATCAGCCTCCCGATCACCTTCGCTCGCAATGACGGCAATCTTACGCACATGGAAGTGCTGCTGGGGATGGGGCAAATCGAGAACGTGGTCACGGTGGTGGTGAACGGCGTCGAGATCCCGCAGGGCCAAAGCGGCAAAAACATGACGGCCACCGGCTGGTTTAATCTGGTGACCCCGGGGACGCGGAACGGTGCATTCAATTTGGACTTTGTGGACGCGTCCGGGCAGCCGCTGGGCGATCCATACGGCAGCATGGCGGTCCTCAGCGTGGTGGTGCCGAACCAGGTGAGCAGCGCGCAATCGCTGCCGACCATCGATGTGCTGCTGATGGGGCTGATGCTGGAACGGTTCGACACCAGCGGGAATTCGCTGGGAGAGACCTTCACCAACAGTCCGCCGTGGGTGCTGCTGGATGTGTTGCGGCGCAGCGGATGGCTGACGACGGAAATCGATCTCCCCAGTTTCGCGGCGGCGGCGGCGTATTGCGACGCGCAAATTGCGACCACCGACTTGTACGGCAATGCCATCTCGATCCCGCGGTTCCAATGCAATCTGGTGATCGACAAACGGTGGAGCGCGGCGGAAGTGGTGAAGGGAATTCGCAACGGCTCGCGGCTTGATGCTGGGGTATGGGCAGAGCGGATTGCTGAGATTGCGCGTCGAGAACACGCTGGCGTTGCAGCAGCCGGCGTCTGCCGGACGGCAGCAACAGCACGGAGACGCTCAATGAAGGCTGGCCGGCGTATGAGTTCAGCGACGGCTCGGCTGCGTTTTCGGGGATCGTGCGGAAGGCGAACGGCGATCCGGCGATACGACTGTGGTCTCCCAATGGGGCGGACGTTGCGAATCGCCTTACGGTGGAATTTCAGGACGAATTCAACCAATATCGCAGGACAGCCTGGGTCTGGTGGATGTCGACGATGCGCTGCTGACGGGGCGCGAAGTCACGCGCATCGTTCGCGGCTGCTCGGATTGCCGAATTTCGATCAGGCGGCGCGCATGATGCAACTGCAGCTCGACAAGGCGCTCAGCGGGTCGACGTTCGTGGAATTCGAGACCACGGTGAAGGGGGTGGGGCTGACGCCCGGCGATCTCATCAGCGTCACGTATCTGAAGGAGGGTCTGGAACGGCAGCCGCTGCGAGTGGTGCAACTGGCTCCAGGGCGCAACTTCGAGAGCGTGCTGGTGACGGCGCAGTGGCACGACGATGAATGGTATACGACGGGCGACGCGAGCACGATGGGCGGCAGAAGTCCCAACGGCGCAGGGTTGGGATTGCCCAGGCCGCTGGTGGGAAGCGTAGTCGACAGCAACGGTATCGAGCAGTTCGGGATTACGGAAACGGTGATTCAAGGAGCCGTCGGAAGCGCAGTGTTGTTGAGTGTCGCGTTCGTGCCGCCGGCGCTGCCAAAGGCGACGGGCGCCGCGATTCCGCTGGTGAGCCTTTCGCCGACCATGCCGGCGACTGGGGGCACGCTGGCCGGCAACCAGAATCTGTACTACGCGCTGACGGCGCTGGATTCGAGCGGCGCGGAGAGCGGATTGTCGTTCACGGTGCGGGCCACGATTCCGGCGGGAACCAACACCAATGAAGTGACGCTCACGGGTCTGAGCTTTTCGCCGGAGACAGCGGCGTTCAATGTATATCGAGGATTGAATCCGTCGCAACTGCTTCGGATCGCGGCGAACGTGGCGGTGTCGGCATCCTATACCGACTGCGGGAGCGACGCCGCAGTTGGTGGGTCCGCCGGATTCGAATTACGATCACGCGAATTTCTCTTGGCGGCGGGAGTTGCAGCCGGAAGCGGGCGCGACAGTCTTCACGGGGACGACGATCGGCAACGGCACTCTGGGAATGGCGGCGAATGAGTTCGCGGGCAAGTCGGTGCGCATCACGCGCGGAACCGGGGCCACGCAGGAGCGGGCGGTGACTGGCAACGACGCGACCACGCTAACGGTGGCGCCGCCGTGGACGGTGACTCCGGATACGCACCAGTTACTTCGTGGTCGCCGACTCGGCGTGGAATTTCGGAGCGGTCGGCGCGACCAGTCCGGTGCAGATGCAGGTGCCGAATTGGGGCGGGCAGACGGTGGAGATTTCGGGGCGATCGGCGAATGTGCTCAATCAAGAGAGCCAGTACGAGCTGAATCCTCTGACGCGGTGGCAGATCGGGAGTGGCGGCGCGGGGGGCGACACGGGCTTTCCGCCGCTGCCGGATTTTGTGCTGACTCCGGCGGGGCAGGGGACCGTCGATCTGACGGGCATCACTTTTCCCACGTCTGGTGAACACGCTCACGATTGCGGCGGGATCGCTCACGCTGTTCTACTACGACGAGCTGAACGGGCCGTCGACGATGAGCCTGGCGGCTGGGATCGCTGCGACGGACACAACCGTCACGTTGAATGCCGTGAGCTCGGCGCAACCGGACGATTTCATCCAGATCGAGGCCGAGATCTTTCAGGTGCAGAGTCTGCAAAGCGGCGGGCTGCAGCTAACGATCACGCGGGGCGCGCATGGAAGCGTGGCGGCGGCGCATGCGGCGGGCGCGATCGTCTATTTGCTGGAGCGGACCACGGTGATCCCGGCTTTCGTCGGCGCATTTTTCTCAAGTCCGGCCAGCGCGAACTACAGCTACTCGGTCTTTCTTCCGGACGTGCGCATCGCGGCGGCTGAGTTCTATGTCAGCAATATGTATGGCACGAGTCCGGTGATGCATGTCCCGTATTCGGCCACCACCGATGGCGGACTGCGCACGCTTTCCGGAGGGCAGATCGCGCTGCAGGTGGACGGATACCTGGCGGTGCAGACGGATGCGACTCCGCCGTTCGTGATGGACGAGGCGCATGTCCCGCGGGACATTTTCGCGACCCTGCGGGAAGCGCCGTCGGGCGGGGCGGTGACATTGCTGGTTCGGCAGAACAGCAGCGCTTACTCGCACGCTGACGATTGCGGACGGAGCCACGGTTTCGAATACCGTGAATGGCCTGGGTCTGCCGCCATTGGGGGCGGGCGCGCAGATCCATCTGGATGTCGTGAACGTACCGGGCGCGGCCAACACGCTGCCGGGACGCGATCTGACAGTGACCATCCGGCTCTAGAGAATGCCAGAACAAATTCAGAAGCTGAGTCCGCATCGGGACTTGCAATGCTTCTTCTTTCAGCCGTCGGCGGTGGCGGCGTTGAGCGGCGCGTCGGCGACGGGATTCACAGTGTCGGGGACATGGCGCCAGCAATTCGATTGGGCGGTGATCGAATGGAATCGCGACAACGTTTATGAGCATCCTCTATTTCGCAATCTGCCCGACGGCGACTTGAGCGGGCTGACGCTCACCTACGACGAGACGCGCGAGAACTGTATTCCGCTCGATTCGGCGTTGTATGCGACGGTCGACTGGCCCAGTCTGCGAGTGTGGGCGACGCCGGCGGGCGGCAGCGAGACGATTTATTACGTGCCGCTGGCGGCGCACGCGGCGGCGATTGCGGGGAGCTATCAGTGTGCCTATCGCGGACTTCACGCTATCGGGGACGGTGAACGCGGGCGACTACGTGGGGCTGTCGTTCTTGACTGAGGCGTATACGTATCAGTATCTTGAGCGGGGACATTCTCGCGAACGCGGCGCAGGCGATCGTGGATAGCGTCAATATTCTTTCGGCGGTGCTGAAGGCTACCCGCAGCGGGAGCGACGATTCGGCTGTATTACACGGGCGGGGCGACGATCGCCGCCAGCACGGCGGGCGCGAATGGAAATCGCTTTTCGGTGTATTCGTATTCGACGGGCGCGGCCGTTTGGGACGCGGGTGCGAAGACCTTCGCTAATGGAACTTCGCCAACAGCATGGAGAGTGACACTCGATTTCAGCGCACTCCAGGGCACGATTACGCCCGACCTTTCGGGCACGTTGTACACCATCCCCACGAACCTCATTCGCAAGATGCGCTGGACTTACGCGGCGGATGTGCAGGCGGCGGCATTCGTGCGCAGCGAGTTCAGCGTGGCGGTGTCGAACTGGACGGTGACCGGAACGAATCGAACCTATTCCGTCGCGGGTCCTGGGAGCCTGCGGATCGAAGACCACGATGCGTCGATGGTTTTTAGCGGGGCTTGGACGGAAGTGCGCGGCAACTATTCGGGCGGCACGATCCATGAGACGACGACTCCGGGCGATTCGCTGAGCTGCACTTACCAGGCGACGCAGAGCCACACGCTTTACGTGGGACTGCGCTACACCGGAACTGGAGGAACGGTTTCGATCGTCGTCGATGGGGGCAGCGGCGGTGTCCGTAAATTTGGCGATTCCGGCGGAAGACGTGCTGTTCCGGTATTCGCTGGGGACGTTCGCGCGCGGGATCGCACACGGTGGTGGCGACGCACACGGGCGCCACTGGCACGGAAGTCTATTTCGATTTCCTGGAACTCGCCGTCGCCGTCGACCGATCTTCCGGTGGTGCCGAGTCAACCGGTGGTCACGCTGGCGACCGACTGGGACACGCTGCATTGCATCTCGCTCCCGCCGGAGCGGACGGCGTGGATGCTTACGTCGCTCAATTTTGTCGGGCGGGCGAATCATTATGTAGGAGCGTTGTGGTTCTACGAGCTGGTGCGAGTCGGGCACGTGTACGCGTCGGCCACGGTTACGTTCAGCGGGACGCCGGTGCCGAACGCTTACGTCACGCTGACGCTCGGGCAGGCTGGGCCAGCCGCCGTCATCGGACACGGTTTTGCAGAAACAGATACATGTGGGCGATACGGCGGATACGATCGCGCTGGCGTTTGCGCAGGAGCTTAATCGCGGCTACACCGGAGTGTGGGCGAGCGCGGCGGGGAGCGTGCTCACGATTACCGCGCGAACGATGGGCCTGGCTGGTGACGCGAACACGCTGGCCGCGACAACCACGAGCGGCGGGTTCACGGCGACGGTGTCGGGGTCGAGCTTCGCGGGAGGCGCGGACGGCAACTGGCGGACGGATCTGACGGCCAGTCCGGCGCTCAATCGCGCGGTGCGGGACTGGAGCGCGGCATACTTTGCGGCGCTGGTGGGATATGGGATCGACGCCGCCGCGTCGTTCAGCATGGAATTGCAGCATGGCGATCCCAGTGCGGCAGGCGGGGATAGCGCAGATGGGTCCCGCGGGCGATCCGATCCTGCTGCCGACGCCGTCGCTGCAGACCAACTTTTCGCCGACGAGCCTGGCGTTCTGGAAGGTGGTGTATGAGGAGATGGCGGCGATCCAGGCGGCTGCGGGGCTGACGCCCTATCTTCAATTCGGCGAAGTGCAGTGGTGGTATTTTCCAAACGATGGATTGGGCTCCAATTTTTCAGGGATGCCGTTTTACGATGCGTGGAATCTCGCCACGTTCGCCGCACTCTATGGTCATCCGCTGGCGACCATCACGGTGAACACGGTGGACCCGGCGGCTTATCCGGATGAGGTGGCGTATCTGCCGACTGTCATCGGGAACTTCACCAGCGGCGATCATGAGCTTCGTGCGCGGCGACGCAGCCGGCGTGCCGCTTCGAAGTTCTGTATCCGACGGATGTAAACCAGACTGCGTTCAATCGCGCGATCAATTATCCGGCGGCGGCATGGACGCCGGCGACGCTCACTTGTTTGAAGACTGAAGCGTTCGGATTCACGTTCGGGCGCAATCTCGATCAGAGCTGGGCGACGCTGGATTTCGGCAGCGCGCTGGGCTTCACCGCGGCGCGAGCGCAGCCATCTGGTGGGCGTTGGAGACTCGACGGCGGCGTGGCTCAAGGAAGTGCGCGCCGCCGAGGGGAAGCGCTTCGAGAGCGTGGTGCTGTTTGCGATCGACCAGTTCTGTCTCATTGGATACGATGTGCCCTTGGCGGGCGGCCTGCGGCGAAGCTTTCGCACCGGCGGGTGATAGTCTCGTAGGAATGAGGCTCGAACAGATCCAAGCGGCACTGCGCGATGAGGGGCTGGACGGCTGGTTGTTTTTCGATCACCATCGCAGGGATCCGCTGGCTTACCGGGTGCTCCAGTTCACGCCGGGATCGATGGTAACGCGGCGCTGGTTTTACTACATTCCTGCGAACGGCGAACCGCGCGGGCTGGTGCACAAGATCGAGGCGCAGACGCTGGCGCCGCTGCCCGGCCGGCATTCCTTGTACGCGGGTTGGAGCACGCTGGTGGATGGGTTGAAGACGCTCCTCGGCGGCGGCCGTCGCGTGGCGATGCAGTATTCGCCGAATTGCGCTGTGCCGTATGTAGCAATGGTGGACGCGGGGACGGTGGAACTGGTGCGCGGGCTGGGAGTGGAAGTGGTCACGTCGGCGAACCTGATTCAATTTTTCGAGTCGCGATGGACCGAGGAGCAGTTGGTGATGCACCTGGAAGCCGCGCGAAAGGTCGACGCCATTCGCCGGCAGGCATTCGAGCGCGTGGGAGCGAAGCTGCGGGCGAGCGAGCGCGTCACCGAATGGGAGATGCAGCAGTTCATCCTGTCGCGATTCGCCGAGGAAGGCCTGACCACCGATCATGGGCCGGATATTGCGGTGAATGCCAACGCGTCGAATCCGCACTACGAACCAAAGCAAGACGCGTCGCGCTGAAATCAAGCGCGGCGATCTGGTGTTGATGGACATGTGGGCCAAACTGGATCGTCCGGACGCGGTTTTCTACGACATCACGTGGGTGGGATTTTGCGGTGCAGGAGCCTCCCGCGCAGGTGGAGCGGGTGTTCACGGTGGTTCGCGACGCCCGCGACCGAGCCATCGCGCGCGTGAAAGACGCCGTTCGTGAAAAGCGAGAGCTGCGGGGCTTCGAGGTGGACGACGCGGCGCGGGAACACGTTCGTGCGCAAGGGTTCGAGGAGTTCTTCTTTCATCGCACTGGGCATTCGATCGGCACTGAGGTTCATGGGTCGGGCGCAAACATGGACAATCTGGAAACGCACGACGAACGCAGGGTGATTCCGTGGACCTGTTTTTCGGTGGAGCCTGGAATTTATCTGCCGGAGTTCGGCATTCGCCTGGAAGTAGACGTATTCGTGGGTGATCGCGAGGCGCGGGTGACGGGCGAGGTCCAAGACAAATTGGTTCTGATATGATGTGGAAGAAAATCCTATGAAGACCCTTCTGATCTCCATGCTGGCGTGCGGAATCGCGCTGGCGCAGACGCCGACTCCGGCTCCCAAGAAGGCCGCCCCGGCCGCTCCGAAGAAAGCGGCTCCGGCTGCAGCACCGGATCTCCTGAAGCCGGGAACGCTGAAGGCCAAGGCTCCTGAAGTGTACAAGGTTAAATTCACTACCACCAAAGGCGACGTGATCATTCAAGTGAATCGCGTGTGGGCGCCTATCGGCTCGGATCGCTTCTACAATCTGGTGAAGGGCGGCTTCTATAAGGACGCGGCGTTCTTCCGCATCGTGCCGCGTTTTGTGGCGCAGTTCGGCATCCCGGCGCGGCCGGATGTGGCGGCGGCATGGGATCACGCATATCTGGTGGACGATCGCGTGACGCAATCCAACAAGCGTGGCACGCTTACCTTTGCCACCGCCGGCCCCAATACGCGCACCACGCAAATCTTCATCAACTACAGCGACAACACGTCGCTCGATGCGCAGGGATTTGCGCCCTTCGGAACAGTGATCGAGGGCATGGACATTGTCGACAAGTTTTTCGCGGGCTACGGCGAGTCGCCGGATCAAGGCCGCATCACAGCGCAGGGCAAGGCGTATCTGGACAGGAGCTTCCCCAATCTGGATCGGATCGTCAACGCCGTAGTGATGCCGGCGGATGCTCCGGCGCCTGCGGCTGCCCCGGCGGCCGACGCCAAGAAGTAGCGGTTCCGGCGGGGTTTGTGGAAAACCTCTGCATATTTTCGACTTGCTCTTTCGCCTCCGAGATTCAGTTAAGGTAGTCGGTCACGGAGCTTGCCATGGCCACCATCGATCTCACCTTTGAGAGAGGACTTCCCGCCAACGTCGATGCCGAGCGTTTTGTGCTCGGCTCGATCCTTCTGAACCAGGACACCTATTTTCAAGTCGCGGGCGCGGTTGAGCCCGAAGACTTCAGCCTCGAAAAGCACCGCCGCATTTTCGCGCGCATGAAGGACCTGTACGACCGCGGCGAAAAAATCGATCGCGTCACGCTTGCCAATGAGCTGATGAAGCAGGGGCAGATCGAATCGGTGGACGGGTTCTCCTACCTGGTCTCGCTGGATGAAGGGCTGCCGGCGCTCAGCAATCTGGATAGCTACGTTCGCATCGTCAAGGACAAAGCCACGCTGCGCAAGCTGATTTTCAGCGCGCAGAAGGTGATTGACCGGTGCCTGATCGGCGAAGAAGAGCCGGATGAGATTCTGGCGGGCGCCGAAGAGTCGCTGCTGAAACTGGGCGAGGCGAGGTCAGGCGAGAAGCTGGAATCGCCGGCGACGGTGATCGGAAAATTTCCGGGCGGCGTCAACGCGTTTCTCGATCCCAGCCAGCGTGTGAGCGGACTCAGCACGGGCTTTGCCAAGTTCGATGAAATGACGGGCGGGCTGCACGGCGGCGAACTGCTGATTCTGGCGGCCCGTCCTTCGATGGGCAAGACGGCGCTGGCGCTGAACATCGCGCAGCACGTGGCGACGCATCCGCAGATGCGCAAGCCGGTGGCGGTGTTCTCGCTCGAAATGTCGTCGGCGAGTCTGCTGACGCGCCTGCTGTGCTCGGCCGCGCGCGTGGATCAGCACAAGTTTCGCGCGGGATATTTGAACGCCGACGAGCGCCGCAAGCTGCAAGTGGCGCTGGCGGATTTGACGGACTCGCCGCTCTTCCTGGACGACACCGCGGGCGTGAACCTGATGGACATCCATTCGAAGCTGCGGCGCATGAAGGCCGAGCACGGCCTGAGCCTGGTGGTGATCGACTATCTGCAATTGATGAGCAGCCGCGGACGCAGCGAGAATCGCAATCAGGAAGTGAGCGCCATCTCGCGCGGACTGAAACTGATGGCCAAGGATCTGGATGTTCCGTTCCTGGTGCTGTCGCAGTTGAGCCGCGCGGCGGAGACTCGCATTGGCGATCACAAACCGCAGTTGAGCGATCTGCGCGATTCGGGATCGATCGAGCAGGACGCGGATCTGGTCGCTTTCATTTTCCGCGAGGAAGTTTATAAGCGAGATCGCGAAGACTTGCGTGGTCTCGCCGATCTGATCGTCGCCAAGCAGCGCAATGGTCCGATCGGCAACGTGCCGCTGCGGTTCCTGGGCCAATTCACGCGATTCGAAAATCGCGCGGAAGACCTGCCCGAAGAACCTTAAATAATCGTTCATCTTCAACCCTCATTAAAGTGTTTACACAAAGGGGTTTAAGAACATAACTTCATGAACTTGTGTGAGGACACGCGCGTCCATAGGGGTGAGGGCGCAAAGCCCCAAGGAGAATCAAAGTTATGAAAACCCTGATGACCACGTCGTTAAGCATGTTGATGCTTGCGGGAACCGCACTGATGGCCGCCCAGACCGGCACTACGCCCGCTCCGGCCGCAAACTCTTCTTCCACCACCGCTCCGGCGAAGGTGAAGAAGCATCACCACAAATCGAAGACCAGCTCTACTCCGGCTCCGGCAGCCAAGGCGGCTCCGGCCAGCACCACGCCCGCGAAGTAACGGTCGCCCGTGGATACCAAACGGCGGCTGGGCGCGGGCGTGTCCGGCCGCTAAGTTTGGATTTAAAGCCCGATCCTACTGGCATCACCTTTGATGCTAAACTGAAGCCCTTGGTACGCCGAACTCTACTTATCGACCTGCGGCAGGAGGGTGATCCTGCAATCGGCAAGTCTGTGCGCCAAGCCTCCCAAAAAAGGACCTTTGAAGATCCATTTGATCAACCCCAGCGATTCCGCATTCGGAACCGCCGTCATCACACCACGTTGGCTGTATGTGCTGGCGACCGCGACGCCAATCGAATTTGGCGATCCGGAGATCTGTGACGAAACTCTAGAAAGTCTAATCCCTGAGCGTATTGCGGCCGGCGACGTCGTCGGCATCGGTATCCATACCGGCAATGCGCTGCGCGGCTATGCCGTGGGACGCCTGGCGCGTGCGCGTGGCGCCTATGTAGTATTCGGCGGCATCCATGCGACTCTCTATCCGGAGGAATCTCTGGATCTGGGGCAAGCGCACGCTGTCGTCAAAGGCGATGGCGATTTAGCGTGGGGCCAGGCCCTGCGCGATTGTGCCCGCGACGCACCGCGGGAAATATACGAGGGCGGCCGTGTGGCGCCGGAAGATTTTAAAGCCGCGCGCTGGGATCTGCTTCCGCCGGATCGCTATATGTGGGCTTCCGTGCAGACGGTTCGCGGCTGCTCCAAGCATTGCTCCTTCTGTTCCGTGTGGCGCACCGACGGGCAGAAGCCGCGGCAGCGCCCGTCCGACGTGGTGATTGAGGAGATCGTGGCGCTGCGGCGTCTCGGATTCCGCTTCATCGCGCTGGCCGACGACAACTTCTACCCAGTTTCGCTGACCGATATCAAGAACGCCGAGCGGCAGGGCAATCAGCATAAAGTCGATGAGCTGAAGGCCATCCGCGAAGAGAGATTCGAGTTGATGGAGCGGCTGGCGGATCTGCCCGGCGATTTGACGTTCTTCACGCAGATCACCATGGAATCGGCAGAAGACGGCAGGTTTCTGGACGCCATGCGCGCGGCCCACATTCGCGGCGCGCTCGTGGGCGTGGAGGCGGTGACGCCGGAAGGCCTGAAGGCGGTGTTCAAGGACTTCAACTGCTCCGGCGAAAAGCTCGTCAATCAGCTGCAAGAGTTCCGCCGGCACGGCCTTCATGTGCTGGGATCTTTCATTTTTGGACTGTCGACCGATCGGACCGATACCTTCGACGCGACGCTCGATCTAGCCCACAAGTCGGGCCTGACCTTTGCGCAGTTCGTAATGCTGACTCCGTTTTGTGGAACGGTGGACTTCGAGCGCTGGGAAAAGGCGTTCGGGGATCAGATCCCGACGGTGGCCGGCACGCCCATTACCCGATATTGGCTGATTCCGCCCGATCAGCGGCCCAAGATGTTCATGCCGCATCCCACTATGAACTCGGAAGAGATGCGCCAGCGGACACAGGGCGTATGGGACCGCTTTTACAGTTTCGGAGCGGTGTGGAAGCGGTCGAATTGCACGCCGAATTTGAAAGCCCGCCTGGCGTTCATTTTTATTTCAAAGCTGTACCGGCAGATGTATGCGAGCACCGGTATCGCCACCGACAGCGCGCGCCGGAATCGGGCCAACCAGTGGGCTCGTTGGCTGGCCGTGCCCTGCCGCAAGCTATTTCAAGGGAAGCCCATGCCTGAATTACAAGCACCCCCGCGGAAACACGTTCCGATTCCGGCGACGGCCGGCGCTAGCGCTCTGAACGTGATTCAGTAGGGCGGGCGCAGGCTACGCCGTTGGCGTCATCTCGACGCGCACTGGCGGATTGTAGTAGAGGAAGCGGCCGCAGCTTTCGCAGGTCATCAGGTGGTCGCCCTTCTTCAAGTCCTGCAGATATTGGGGACGCAAAACGATTTGGCAGGCGGAGCAACGTCCGCTGGTGGCTTCCGCGATCACTACCCCATGCCATTTTTTGCGGATGCGCTCGTACTCTGCGAGGGTCGCCTTGGGAAGTTGGGCAGCGCCCTCGGTTCGTTCCGCGGTCAACTGCTTTAGCTGTGCCTGATCCGCTGCAGTGCGCTCGCGGGCACGGCTCTTCTCGCCCTCGACCAGTTGCTTCTCTTCTTTGAGTGCGGCTTCGGCTTTCTTCACGGCGACGTCGAGCGATTCCGATTCGGACATCAGCTCGAGGATGCGGTCCTCTGAGGTGCGAATTTCATTTTGCAGATATTCGATTTCGTGCTGGAAAGCCTTGTATTGTTCGTTGGTTTTGGCGCCGAGCATCTGATCTCTCAGCTTCGAGATCTTCTGCTCGTGCATCTGGATATCGCCTTCAAATTTCTTGCGGTCCTTCTGGTTGGCGGTGAGCGCGGCGCGATCGGCTTCCAGGCGGCGCTGGTGCGATTCCAGCGTCTTTTCAATGATGGCGATATGTTTGGGAAGCGCAGCGACTTCTTTTTCGAGCTCTGCCATCCGCAAGTCGATGGCCTGGAGCTGACTCACCAGACGCGTATCTGGGTGCATGAAAATCTATCTTAACACGCGCACCCCCGTCACCCACTCTTCCGGCTACCCGCTTCCTCCAACTTCACCCGCATCGTGTGTGACCAGCACTGCGATCTTCCACCGTTGATCTGCATTCTGTAGCAAGTACGTTACGCCGGCGCGCTCCAACGGCTGTCCATCGACCTTAAATCTAAGCGCGACGCCCGTGACGAATACAGTGGCTGGATGGAGCGACTTGAGTTGTCGAATGCTCAGCTCGCTTCGCCCGTATCCTCTGCTGCGAAGGCTTTCCATGACAGGCGTCAACCCAGTCGCAAGTACGGAGCGGGTAGGAGCCGCGAACACTCCTTGGGGCCCGATAATCAGGCAAGGCTCGTGGAAATAAGGCACGATCGCATCAATATCGAGGGTACTGAAATCGCGGTAATAGTCAGTTAGAAACTGGGTAACCACGGTTTCATCTGTGGTGCTCGCAGGCAAAGCCATAGTGCCCGATTTTATCACTCGGCACAGATGTAATCTGCGACGCACTACTCGGGCCAATACCCCGGCCGTGCTCGAACCACAGCGTCGGTGCGCTTCACATGAACGGCGATTGCGTGGTACACACCGCTCTCGCTATCGCTCGCCTGGAAGCTTAACAAGTATTGCGTGTGCAGATCGTCGCCCACCTTGGCGATTACTCGCTCCAGCCCGGAGAGTTTCGCAAACGAGACTTTCTCCCCGCCGGTATACTTCGCGAGGGCATTGCCTGCATTCTGGGTTGCCAGCCGGGCGATCTCCGTAAAGATCATCAGCAGATTACCGGGGTCCGTGTTATATACGCGGCTTCCTGAGCCTGCAAAGCGCTCGTCACCGCGTGACGTGAGGCTGGTTTTATACACCGAATAGTTCACAGGATAAATGGTCACATTGGCCGCTTGTGCTTTGGTCACTACTTCTTCGAGTTTCGCCTGGCTGCCGCGATCCCGGCTCTCTCCGATCACCACCAGCACGCGCCTGAGCTTGGACCGATCCGCCAACATCTTGATCGCTTCCAGCACGGCATCATTCATTCGGGCGTCAGTCCGTGAATCACCGTCCGGCTCGATTTTGTGCATGCGCCGCGTGAAATCATCGGCACTGTGGGTGAAGTCCTGCCACACCTTGATCTGATCCGAGTAGGTTATGATCGCGGCCACACCTCCTTCGCCGACAAGCAGAGGTTCGAACATCGACCCGATTTTTTGAACCTTCGCCAACGCCGGTCCGGAGATCGAGCTGGTTTGCACGGCCACCACTAACGCGACCGGTTGATTTGTGATTTCTAGGGTGTGCTTAACGGGCTTGCCGTTATCCAGGACTTCGAAGTCAGCTTCTGTGAGACCCTCGATGGTTTTGCCGTGATGGTCTGTCACAGTTGCGGTACTAAAATTAGCGGGACAGTGGTTCGGATCACCGTATCCTGGGCAAAGAGGCACATGGCCCCCGCAAGAAGCACGAACCGCATATGCATGGAGTCGGGACGCATGGCCCGCTAGTAGGGTTTCGCTGAAGCTATTCCAAAAGCCCGGCCAAGGCCGGCAGCGAGACGGCGCTTTCTTTCAAGGCCCGCTCGTGAAATTCCTTGAGGGAGAACGCGGTTCCTTTGGCTTTCTTATACGCTTCGCGCACGTCGAGCCAGCCTTTCCAGCCCACAAAATACGTAGGTAACTGGCAGGAGGACAACTGCGCCCGCTGCAGTTTGGCGGTGGCCTCTTCTTTTTCCTGATAAGTGTCCTTGATCATCAAGTCGAGCGCCTGCTGATCGGTCATGCCCATGGTTTGCAGCCGCACGTCGAGAATGGTGTTGGCCAGCACGCGCAGAATCTGCTTGTCAAATGTCAGCCGGAGTCCTTTACTGTTGTCCAGATATCCTTCATCCGACATCAACTGCTGCGCGTATACACCCCAGCCTTCCACGTAAGGCCCGTTCGAAAATATGGTGCGCAACAGGCGGCGGGGAACCGGCTGGACTGCGTTGGCGTATTCGAATTGCACGTAGTGGCCGGGCATGGCTTCGTGGATGGTCAGTTCCTGCAGGCCGTAGTCGTTATACTCGCGCAACTTCGATTCGGCGCGCGCGGCGGACCAACTTTTAGGAATGGGCGTGATCCAATAGAAGGCGCCCAGTTCAGGTTCGAGCGCGGGCGCGGGATTGAATCCGCCAACGCCATAGATGCCGCGCAGGAATTCGGGAGTCTCGACCACTTGCAGGTTGGAACGGCCGGACAGCGTGAGAAGACCCTTCTGCTGGACGAAGGCAGTAGCCTGGGCCAGCATCTCCTGGGCCTTCGGCATGTAGTTTTCGCGGGTGGGATGCTGACGCGCGGTGGCGTCCAAAGCTTGTTGGATGGTTTGAGGCGCGGCCAGCTTCGCCATCTCTGCGCGCACGGTTTTCAAGGCGTCCTCGGCGGCGGCGAGGAGTTGCTCGGGCGTGCGGCCGGAGGCCAGTACCAGATCGAACTTTTTCGCGTAGTTGTCTTGGCCGAGCCGCCAATCGGAAGTCTTGGCCGACAACTTGTCCTTTAGGAAAGCGTTGAAGTCGCGCACCGCAACCAGAGCTTTCGCGGCCGCTGTGGTGTACGCTGCCTTCTGCGCCGTGGGCACGGCGTCACGGAGAGTCTTGTCGATCAGCGCAATATTGCCGTCATTCTCTTCGCGTGCGACGCGGTTCCAGACTTCGGGCGCATCCGTCAGATTGGCCTTGGCCTGCTCGTATAATGCAGGCAGTTTTTCCAAACGATGCGTGATGTGATCGAAGCGCTGCTCGATAGGCGCGTAGTTGAGCATGTATGGCGGGAACAGGGCGCTGCCCACTAGCTCGACGTAGACTGTGGGGTTGTGCTTGAAACTCTGAATGGTGTTCAGCTCAAGCAGACACAGGCCGGTGTTGCTCTTGATGATGTCTAAGTCGGCCTTCTGTTCTTTGTCCAGCTTCGCGGGATCCATGGCGTTCGCGCGATCCTGTATGCCTTTGCAGAAGCCGCGCTGTTTCTCAAGCCCGGTAGCGCTGTAGTCGTCGAGAAGATCGTCGAGCATCTTGCCCTCGTGCTGATGGTAGCCGGCTTGAGTGGCACTCACTGGGGAGAGGGCGAGCGTGCCGTAAATAAAATCCTGAGTGAGTTTTTCGGAGTCCTGCGGGACGGGGGACGGGGCCTGGGTGCAGGCTGTCAGGCAGGCGAGCCAAGCAATCGGAACGAGGTGGCGCATGAGTTCCAATATACTGCGATCCGCAGGCCGATCCAGTTCCCCTGCTTCACAAAGCGGGGTGGACAGGCAGCGGTGTCGGCTCGGTCTCGCCGTGCTGCAGGCGGCTGTGATGGCGGCTATAGCCGAAGTAGATCACCAGCCCGATGACCAGCCAGATCCCAAGACGGGCCCAGTTGATCCAGCCCAGCTTGTACATCATGTAGCCATTGAAGGCGATCCCTAAGAGGGGAACCAGCGGCACCCAAGGCGTTCGAAAAGGACGCGCCTGCCCGGGGTTGGTGCGGCGCAGGATCATCACCGCGAAGCACACAATCACGAAAGCGAGCAGTGTGCCGATATTCACCATCTTGCCAATGTCGTCGATGGGCGTAACGCTGCCCACGATCGCTGCCAGCAGCCCGACAAGAATCGTATTTTTCCAGGGCGTCCGGAACTTCGGATGGATGGCTGCGAAGAATTTCTTGGGCAGCAGTCCATCATTGGCCATCGAATAGAGCACGCGCGATTGACCCAACAGCATCACCAGCATCACACTGGTCAAGCCCGCGAGGGCTCCGATGGTGATGATGTGCGACGCGGTATTCAGCCCGCGGTCACTGAATGCCCGTGCGATGGGGGCTTCGATGTTTACTTCCTGCCAAGGCACCATGCCGGTGAGAACGCCGGCCACCAGAATGTAAAGGGCGGTGCATACAAGCAACGATACGATGATTCCGATGGGCAGATCCCGCTGCGGATTGCGTGCTTCTTGAGCGGTCGTAGAAACCGCGTCGAAACCGATATAGGCGAAGAATATGTACGCCGCTCCCGCGCCGACGCCGGAGAATCCGTAGGGCGCAAACGTGCCCCAGTCGTGGCCCCAGTTAGCGAAGTTCACGTAGCGCATTCCCAATGCAATCACGAATAAAACCACCGAGACCTTGATGACGACGATGGTGGAATTGAAGCGGGCGCTCTCGCGAATTCCGATAACCAGGATCGCGGTGATCAATAGCGCAATGCAGAACGCCGGCAGGTTGAAGCCGATTTCGACGCCGAAGATCGTGGGCGCGTTCAGGAGCTCACTCGCTCGCCGCACCAGCTCCGGAGAGTGCGCGCTGGAGATCGAGCCCACCTTCTCCAAAAACGCCGACGTCCCAGGAACCAGGTTGGAATCGGAAGCCTGCGCCATTTGCCGCGCGATGACATTCTCAGCGGTCCGCAAGCCGGTCCAGTGATCGTAGGCGAGCCACAACGGCATTTTGATGTGCAGAATGTCGAGCAGTTCGATGAAATGGTTGGACCAGCCGGAGGAAACTGTGCTTGCGCCCATGGCGTATTCGAGGGTCAGGTCCCAGCCGATGATCCAGGCGAACAACTCGCCGAGGGTGGCGTACGCGTATGTGTAAGCGCTGCCGGCCAAGGGAATCATGGCGGCGAATTCGGCGTAGCAGAGTCCGGCGAACGCGCAGCCCAGTCCGGAAAGCACGAAGGAAAGCATGAGGCCGGGACCGGCGTAATGGGCGCCCAATCCAGACAGCACGAAGATTCCGGCGCCGATGACGGCTCCCACGCCCAAGGCGGTCAGCTGAAAAGGTCCGAGGGTTCGCTTCAGGCTGTGCGAGCCAGATTCCTCGGCCTCCTTCATCAGCAGATCCAAGGGCTTCGTGGCAAACAGATTCATGGACGGCTCCCCGATAAAGAGAACGACATAGCTTAATAGGAAGAGTCTAGCAGA
The DNA here is from genome assembly GCA_963731375.1 of Bryobacterales bacterium. Lineage (GTDB taxonomy): Bacteria > Acidobacteriota > Terriglobia > Bryobacterales > Bryobacteraceae > Palsa-187. The sequence goes on along the minus strand of CAVSUW010000005.1, from coordinate 1,480,075 downwards.
GTGAGGTTGCGGGGCTGCCGCTGTGCGGCACGCGGCGGCACGTCGCTACGCCGGAGCGATGTACGATGAAATGAGTGGCTCCCACCGTTCGCCCGTTCGTCGTCGGCCTCGGCGGCTCCAGCCATCTGACATCGTACAAGGAAAGTGCATGAGCGGGCGGGACGCGCGTTGTTGAAAGAGGGCGAAGTTCATTCGACGCGCCAGGCCACGCGCGTGGCTCTGCTAGTGGCGGGCGCTTTTTTCATGGAGAACCTGGATGGCACCGTCATCGCCACGGCGCTGCCGCAGATGGCGGTGTCGTTCGGGGCGCACCCGGTGGATCTCAATCTCGGCATGACGGTTTACATGCTGACGCTGGCGGTGTTCATCCCGGTGAGCGGATGGATGGCGGACCGGCTGGGCGCACGCACCGTGTTCTCGTCGGCGATCGCGATATTCACGCTGGCGTCGATGATTTGCGGGATCAGCAACACCCTAACTCAGTTCACGGCAGCGCGAGTGGTGCAGGGGATCGGCGGGGCCATGATGGTTCCGGTGGGGCGTTTGGTCGTGCTACGCATCACCGAGAAGAAAGATTTAATGCGCTCCATGTCCTACATCACCTGGCCAGGCTTGATGGCTCCGGTGCTCGGACCGCCACTCGGCGGATTCATTACCACCTACTCGACCTGGCGCTGGATCTTTTATCTGAACGTGCCGCTGGGCGCGATCGCGCTGGGGCTGGCGCTGTGGTGGACCGACAACGAACGCGAGAACGACGAGCGGACTTTCGACTGGCTGGGATTCGCGCTGGCGGGCTCGGCCTGCATCGCCTTTATGTACGGACTGGAACTGATGGGTCAGCCGTCGGCGCATTGGGCGACGGTGGGGGCGCTCCTCGCCTACAGTTTGCTCGCGGGCTGGCTGGCAGTGCTGCACATGCACCGGACCGAGCATCCGCTGATCGACTTCTCAGTCCTGCGGCTGCGCAGTTTTTCGGTTTCTATCTGGGGAGGATCGCTGTTCCGCACCGGAATCATGGCGTCGCCGTTCCTGCTGCCGTTGATGTTTCAGGTGACCTTTGGCTTAAGCCCGTTTCAATCCGGGCTGCTGGTGCTCACCATGTTTGCGGGCAATCTGGCGATGAAGTCGGTGACCACGCCGGTGCTGCAACGCTGGGGGTTTCGTAGCGTGCTGCTGGTGAACGGGATCATCTCCGCGTTGCTGTTAATGGCGTGCGGACTGCTGGCGCCGGCGACGCCGAAGGTGGCGATGGTAACGGTTCTGTTTCTGCACGGCCTCTCGCGATCAATGCAGTTCACGGCGTTAAACACGCTGGCGTTCGTCGACATCCCAAAGGCGCTGATGAGTTCGGCCACCAGTTTCGCGGCAGTTGTGCAGCAGATGGGCATGGGACTGGGCGTGGCGGTGGGTGCGGTGGCGCTGCGTGGCGCGGGATGGCTGCGGGGCGAACGCGCGGGCACGCTCACGTTGACGGATTTTCATGTCGCGTTCTGGTTGGTGGGCGGGCTGGGCGTGCTGGCGGTACTGGATTGCCTGGCCTTGCCGCGCGACGCCGGCGCCGAAGTCAGCGGGCACCGGACGGTATAAAGCCTGAAGTTTACTCAGGCGTGGCAGGCCCGGCGAATACATCGAACAGCGTGCTCGCGACCCAGCCGACGGCGAGTCCCGCCAGCGTGCAGCCGACATAGGCCAAGGTTTGCGATGAGCCCAGGTTGTCCTGAAACCGGTAAGCCAGTCCGAGTCCGATAAGTCCACCTATAGCCGAAGTAATGAGGCGTCTCTGCATTTTGTTCCTTCTATATCGCAGATCGGCCAGGATTGAGGGGATCACGCTAGAGTTTTGCGCCTCTTGTGGAGGGGAAGACCCCTTAGTGCGGATGCGTATTTCTCTTCAGTACGCGAAAGGTTGGAGGACTAGTCAGTCGGCGGGATAGGCGTTACATTCCACGCGTGGACATCCAGCAATTTTGCAAAATGCATGTTTGTGGGTGAATGGTTCAGTTCAATTCCCAGCCAGTCCCCCAGCGTATTCGTATGAATCGTGGCCTCCGCACGTTGCAAGGGCCAGGGCTGATGGTCGATTTCGCCCCGATATATCCTTCCAAGAGCATCGGCGGAGTAGAGGCAATACCTCTCGGTTAACCAGGCGTCCAGAGTTCCGGCGGCCGACCGATAGACCGGGCCTGCCGCTTCGTAAGTAGCGCTGAACGCGGCCGCCGGCGCCGCGCGATGGGTCCGGACCGCGGAATAATTCATCTGACCGCCTGCCGGGGAAATCTCGAATCGGGCATCGAAGTAGGGCAAGTGAAAAAGGCGCCTGGCCACTCTTACTGCTAACTTCTGGCCTGCATCCAGGCTGAAAAACCACACGCCGGGCTTGCCGCCGAGCGTCACATAGGTCCTCAAATTCAACTCCGGAAATGCGTGCAATCCGGGCAGCGGAGGCACCATCCGCGGAGTCACACGCTCCATCAGGAACGGAACCGCGCCAACGTAGCAGCGGTCTTCGAACAGATCCAGTTGTAGCCCGGCGGGAATCAGCGGCCGCACCACCGATGCATCGACAACCCAGTGCGCAAATAACAGTTCACGCCACCGCATTTGGATCGCCCAAGGCCGTGGGGGGACGGGCCAAGGCCGGTGCATGGTATTTATAATATCCGGCGTTCGCGCCGAGATGTTGCCGCGCCCATCCGGCGGGGCCGCCGGTTGGGAAATTTGGTATAGTGGTCACCCATGAACCGGAAAATTTTCGCGCGTGTTTCCGCTGGCGTTCTGCTTCTGCTGTTGGCCTCCGTGGCTTACCTGCAGAGTCAGAACCAGCCTCCGAAGCTGACTCTCAACAAAGTCAAAGACGATCTGTATGAAATCGAGGGCGACGGCGGCAATGTCGGCGTATATATCACCTCCGAAGGCGTGATTCTGGTCGACGATAAGTACGATCAAGACCATGAAGGGATCCTGGCGGCGGTGAAGCAGGTGACTCCGCTGCCCGTGAAATACGTGATCAGCACGCATCATCACGCGGATCACAGCGGCGGCAACACCCAGATGTTCAGCAGCGGGGCGGAAATCATTTCGACCGCCATGGCGCGGAAGAATATCGTCGAAAAGAAGCAGGGCAATGCGCCTCCGGGAATGACGCCGGCGCGTATCGTGTTCACCGATGAGACGTCGGTGTTTCTGGGCGGCAAGGAAGTTCGCGCGCGTTACTACGGGCGAGGCCATACCAACGGCGACGCCGTCATCTATTACCCTGCGCTGCGGACGCTGCAGACCGGCGATTTGATGGCGGGCACGGCTCCGTTGATCGATTATCCCGGCGGCGGCAGCATTGTGGAGTGGACCAAAACGCTGGACGGTGCGTTGCAACTGGACTTCGACACGGTGATTCCGGGGCATGGCGCGGTGACCAATAAGGCGGGCCTGCAGACCTATCGCGATAACGTCGCGAAGATGCGCGAGCGTGTGACGCAGCAGATTCGCAGCGGCAAGAACCAGGCCGAGATCGCGAAATTCATGGAGACCGAATACCAGTGGGCCCCGAATAGCCTGAATCAGCAGTGGAGCGTGCCGGGCTTCATGACGGAACTGAAGTAGGTCGCGGCGCTTACGCGCCACGCGAATACATCAAAACCAAAGAGCGCTGCGCGAACGGCAAATAGACTAGTGGCGCGCTCAACCCTAGCGCCAGTCCGGTGTTGATGTGATGGATCAGAAGGAAAGGCGACACCGCCCAAAGTAGATCCAGGATTAGCAGAACTGGGAACAGTCTGCTGAACTTCGACGGAAGGTCCTGAAAGTCGAGCGCGACTGCCACCATGATGAACAACCGGACTGGGATCAGTATAGCGGCGGTCGCAACCATCAGTGACATCACCGCAGCCGGATGGGGAAGACCTGTCTCCTGGAAGATTTCATCGATTTCGGTTAGGTTGGCGAGCGCTCCTATGTAGAACCCCAGATACATTGTCTGGATTAGCAGGAGCAAAGTACGCACCAGCATCCGCGAAGCGGTGGGAAGTTCGTCCGGTGTTGTGAGAAACGTTCCCGCCGACAATGTCGTAGCGTTCAGCGGCTCCGGTGCAGCGTCCGATGTCAACGCAGGCGACGGTAATGTCACCGGCGCAAGAAAGCGATACCCTTTGCCGGGGACAGTTTCGACATATCGCGGGGTGGAAGCGGAGTCTCCTAGCGCCTCGCGAATCTTGTTCACCGCCGTGTTGAGGCCGTGATCGAAGTCCACGAATGTCTCGGTGCCCCACAGCCGCTGGCGCATTTCTTCGCGCGTTACGATTCCCAAGGGTCTCTCGAGCAGCAACAGCAAAACCTTGAATGGCTGGGAATGGAGCTTGATGCGGACGCCGTGTTTGCGCAGCTCTCCTGAGCCTTCATTGGCTTCGAAGACTCCGAAACGGAATACGCGGGCTACGTTGTCCCCGGGCATACGCAATTTCCCAGTTTAGCTTCGAACTCGGCTGGCCAGCCGTTTGCGGGCCACATATTCACGTTCCAGATTGCTAGATAAAATCAACTAAGACACGCTTTAACATTGGGTTACACAGTGAGCCTCAAACGAGAACCATTTTAGCCGTGAGGCATTGCACGCTCCGGCTTGTAAACCGCATGATCGGGCTTCGAGGTGCATGAATGCAGAACCGAATAACGGCGACATTCCTGATCTTGGCTGTAAATTGTGGGGCGGCCAGCCTGAGTCCGTCCGCTGAACGAGCGTACGATACCTACGTCGCTAATCTCGAGGCCAGACTCGCGAGGCAGCACGCCCGGCCTGAGACCTATCTTGCGGTGCTCACCGCCAACGCCGTCGATCCCAAGTTCGAGCGCCCGCTGGCGCCGGGTGACATGCAAGTGGAACCGGTGAACGGTGGGACGTGGCAGACGCCAGGAGCGCTCCTGCATCACTGGCGGGGCACCGCTTTTATTCCCAACGCGACTCCGGCGGAGATGCTCGCGGTGTTGCGCGACTTCAGTCATTTCTCCAGGCACTATGCGCCACAGGTCGTTTCGGCCCGCGCGCTGACGGACGACGGCCAGACTGCAACTCTCGCGGTTCGATTCAGAGAACAGAGGGTCGTCACGGTCGTGCTTGATGGCGAATACAAGGTCGAGAGCAGACTCTCTGGCCGCGACCGGGGGTACAGCATTTCGCGCAGCTTACACTTTTGGCAAGTCGACAACCCCGGCACAGTTCGGGAACGTCACCGGCTCGAAGGCGAAGACGACGGCTTCCTCTGGCGCCTCAATTCGTACTGGAGTTTCACCAAGGTGCACGGAGGATTGCAAATCGAGTGCGAAGCCGTGTCGCTCACGCGCGACGTGCCGATGGGACTGGGTTGGTTGGTCACGCCGGTCATTGCCGATCTGCCGCGCGAAGAGTTGGAGCTCACTTTGCGAGCAACCAGGAAAGCATTGATCGAATACGCTGCACGGGAGGCAAACTAATGCAAGGCGGCGCAACGAAAGAGAGCGGGGAGAGTGGATTCGCGAACGCCGTGCGAGTGCATAACGCGCTCACCGCGAAGCTTGAGAAACGTCTCTTGACGTGGATGGCGCTCAGGTTGCCGGCAGCGATTGGCCCCGACCATTTGACGGCCTTGGGTTTTGCCGCTCAGACTCTGGCAGGCGGCGCATATGCCTTGTCGTCGCGGGACGGACGGTTTCTCTGGCTAGTGAATTTCTTCCTCGCCGTAAACTGGTTCGGCGACAGCTTGGACGGAACACTGGCTCGGGTCCGCAACCGTCAGCGTCCGCGCTACGGATTTTATGTGGACCACATCGCCGACACCTTCGGTGCCTTCGCGTTGATGGCGGGGCTGGGCTGCTCCGGTTACCTGCATTGGGAGATCGCCGCCGGTATGCTGGTGTGCTTTTACGCGCTCTCGATTGAGAGCTATCTCGCCACCTATACGACAGGGCGCTTTCATCTTTCGCACGGCCTCTTTGGCCCGACGGAAATTCGGATCCTGCTTGCAATAGGCAACATCCTGGTACTCAACTATCCGTATGTGAATCTTGCGGGCCGCCGCTTTCTATCCTTTGATTTTGGAGGCGCAATAGCGATCACAGGGATGACGGCGATGGTGTTATTCGCGGCATTCCAGCAGACAGTGCTCCTTTATAAGAAAGAAGCCCTGACGTGATCCGGCGCTTCGGCCGATTCGGGTTGGTCGGATTCATCGGAGCCCTACTGCAATTGGCGCTCGTGTTTCTGCTGACGAAGTGTTTCGGGGCCCTCAGCACGGTGGCCACACTGTTCGCGGTCGAGATCACAATCCTACACAACTTCGTTTGGCACCAGCACTTCACATGGGGCAAGCGAGGTCCTGAGAACTCGCGGCAAATTGCCCTACGACTCTGGCGCTTTCACGCGGGCAATGGTCTTGTCTCGCTGGCCGGTAATACGATCCTGATGTATTGTCTGGTCGAACGATTCCGAACGCCCGTGCTGCCTGCGGCCATCGGAGCAATCTCCCTTTGCTCCCTTGCAAATTTCCTAATTGCGGATCGTTGGGTATTTCGGCATGCCGCGCCCGCTACGTCGAATACTTGATCTACTCCGGCCGTTCTTTACGGGCGACTCCCGAGTGGCGCGCGGCGTCGGCCACGGCCTTGGCCACCAGGGGCGCGATATTCCGGTTGAAGACCGAGGGCACGATGTAATCGGCGTTTAGTTCATCCGGAGTGATCACCGACGCGATGGCGTACGCGGCTGCTAACTTCATTTCTTCGTTGATATCGGTGGCGCGGCAATCGATGGCTCCGCGGAAAATGCCCGGGAAGCAAAGCACGTTGTTGATCTGGTTCGGATAATCGGACCGGCCCGTCGCCATCACCGCAACATAAGGCGCCGCCTGTTCCGGCATGACCTCCGGGGTCGGGTTGGCCAGTGCAAATACGATGGGGTCGCGATTCATTTTCTTCAGCCACTCGGGTTGCACCAGTCCGGCCGAAGCTACGCCCAAGAACAAATCCGCGCCCTCCAGCACTTCTTCCAAAGTTCCCTTCACGCGATCGAAGTTCGTATTCTCGACATACCATTCCGTCTTACCGGCATCGCCGCCCTCGCGACCCTTATAGATGGCGCCCAGGCGGTCGACCCCGATCATATTGCGCACGCCCGCGTTTTTCAGGATCTTGGAACAGGCTCGGCCGGCGGCGCCGACACCGGCGACCACAACCTTGATCTCATCGATCTTCTTGCCGACCAGTTTCAATGCATTTATGAGCGCGGCGAGAACCACAACCGCAGTCCCGTGCTGATCGTCGTGGAAGACTGGAATGCTCAGCTCGCTCTTCAGCCGGTCTTCAATCTCGAAACATCGCGGCGCCGAAATGTCTTCCAAATTTATGCCCGCAAAGACCGGCGAGAGGGCTTTTACGATGCGCACAATTTCATCTGGATCCTTGGTGTCGAGACAAATGGGAAAGGCGTCGACGCCGGCGAATTCCTTGAAGAGCACCGCCTTGCCTTCCATCACCGGCATCGCTGCGGAAGGGCCGATATCGCCCAATCCGAGCACTGCTGTCCCGTCGGTCACCACCGCGATACAGTTGCGCTTGATGGTCAGGTTGTAGACTTTTTCCGGGTCGTCATGGATGGCCATGCACACGCGCGCGACTCCGGGAGTGTAGGCCATGGAGAGATCCGCGCGCGTCGCGATGGGATGCTTGCTCTTGATCTCGATTTTGCCGCCCAGGTGCAACAGGAAAGTGCGATCGGAAACGTTAATCAGAGTAACGTCCGGAACCCCGCGAACGGCTGCGCTGATCAGTTCCGCATGTTCCACGCTGCTGGCCGAAACCGTGATATCGCGGACCGTGTGACTGGGAGTCGACTCGACGATATCGACGGCCCCTATAATTCCACCAACCGCGCCAATCGCCGCCGAAACTCTTCCCAACATGCCAGGTTGCTTTTTGAGGTGCATCCGCAATGTGATGCTATAAGCCTCATTCGGTGTGTTATTCATATCCCTTTTGGAGGCACCAAGCCAGCGGGCCTCATGTGAAGTATTCTCCAGTTTAACGTGACCGCCAGATTCCGCTTTTCCTCGCAAAGCCTTTTGCGATAAACTTCCCTCCACGAGGTGATTCGAAATGCTCTTCTGTCATCGATCTTGGGTAGCGGCCGCACTGATGGGTTTTGCCTGGATGTGTTCGTCCGCTATGGGACAGCAAGCGCGGCGCGTGGATGACGCCGCTCTTAGAAATGCCAGCAAGAGTGGAGAAGAGTGGCTGACCTATGGCCGTGACCCAGGCGAGACGCGTTACAGTCCGCTCAATCTGATCAACACCAGTAATGTGAGCCGGCTCGGCTTGAAGTGGTCCTATGACCTCGGCGTTGGCGGAGGCAATCAGGAGGCGACTCCGCTGGTGAGGAACGGCGTCCTCTATGGCATAACGAACTGGAGCATCGTATTCGCTGTGGATGTTCGCACCGGCAAGCAGCTCTGGCGCTGGGATCCGGAAGTGAACCAGACGGCGGTGTTCCCCAAGATATGCTGCGGCGTGGTGCATCGCGGTCTCGCGACGTATCAGAACCTGATCATCGCTCCCATCATCGATGGCCGGCTTCAGGCGCTGGATGCCGATACCGGCAAAGTGGTGTGGGAGGCGCGCGTCGCCTATCCGCAAGACAACTACACCGTCACCATGGCGCCGCGCATCGCTAAAGGAAAAGTGATCGTCGGCGTGAGCGGATCGGAATACCCGGTGCGCGGATTCTTTGCGGCCTTCGATGCCCTCACCGGGCATTTTGCATGGAAGTTCTACACGGTTCCCGGCGATCCCTCCAAGCCTTTTGAGAATGCCGCCATGAAGGCGGCGGCCGCAACTTGGGATCCCGAAGCGTGGAAGTTGGGCGGCGGCGCCACGGTGTGGGACGGATTCGCTTACGATCCCGAAGCGGATCTGGTCTACGTGGGCACCGGGAACGCCGGACCCTGGCCGGAGGAACTTCGCCACTCGAAAGGCAAGGACAACCTCTATGCCTGCTCGGTGCTCGCGGTGAGGCCGGACACCGGTGAGTTGAAATGGTATTTCCAAATGGTCCCTGGCGATTCGTGGGATTACGACAGCGTGCAACAGTTGCTACTGGCCGACATCACGGTGAAGGGACGGCCGCGCAAAGTGATCATGCAAGCCAACAAGGACGGCTTCTATTATGTGATCGACCGCGTGACCGGACAGTTTATTTCCGGGCAGCCGTTCGCTCAGGTGACGTGGGCGCGTGGCCTCAACGAGGAAACCGGCCGCCCGATCGTCAACGAAGCGGCACACTACGGCTCGCAGACCATTGCGCTCTCGCCGGGACCGGGCGGCGCGCACAACTGGTCTCCCATGTCGTTCAATCCCGCCACCGGCCTGGTCTACATTCCCACTACTTCGGCGGGTTCCTACGACTTCGCGGTGGAAGAGAACTTCACTTACAAGCCGGGCGAGAAGAATCGCGGCGTCGTGCGTCAGGGAGCTCCGGGGGCGACTGCCGGCACAGATCCAAGCAGCGCAGCGAAACTGCCTTCGCCGCCCGCGATTGGGCCCGAACCTCCGCCGCCGGGAGAAAGAGGAATTCTAGTAGCGTGGGATCCCGCAATTCAGAAGGAGCGCTGGCGCGCCCCAGGTGGAGGATCGATCGGAGGCGGTACGGTCACCACTGCCGGGAATCTGGTATTTCAGGTAATTCCCGATGGGCGGCTGGTAGCGTATCGCGCAGACACGGGCGAGAAACTGTTGGATGTCAAGACCGGCCTCCGCGGCGGCATGGGCCCGCCGATCACTTATCAGATAGATGGAATCCAGTACGTTTCTCTGATGGGCGGAACCGGACGCGTCACGCCATCGGTGGGAAACGCTCCGCCACCGGTCACGGTCACTCCCACGCTGCCGAAGCTGCTGACGTTTGTTCTCGATGGTGCGGGGTCTCTGCCGCAGTAGGCCCGTCAGCCTTCGTATTGCAGCACGTTCAAGCCGGCGTTCCAATCCGTGACGTAGACCAGTCCGTCGGTTGTGACCAGGATATCGGCGGCTTTCGCGGCGAGCGCAACATTGGGACGGGGATCGATCAGCTTCTTAGGCGCCGGAGGCACCCAGTAACCGATTTCTTTCGGCGCGAATGCGTCCTGGATATCGAAGACCCGAACGCCGGCGACGTTGTAAGTCGCGAAGATCTTCTCCTCGCTGCGAAACGTTCCCGGCCGATTTTCGTGCAGGTTGTGCGGGCCGAAAGTTCCGAATCCGCAGAAGTCCCGCTCCTTGGGCGTAGGCAGAGTGGAAATCGGTACCGGATTTTCTTCGGCCCGCAAATCCACCATGAAAGTATGGAACAGCCCCTTCGCGCAGTTTTCCGCGTTCGCTTCGTCGGCCACCACTGCCAGCTTTCGGCCAGGCAAGGGCAGGGGAGTGTGCGTGCCGCCCGGAAATGGCGGACACCAGTTAATGTGTGAAATCAGCTTCGGCTTGGCCGGGTCACTGAGATCGTGGACCGTGAAGCCGCCATCGCGCCAGGCTCCATAGCCACGATTTCCGGCCGTGATCATGTGATGCAAGGCGACGCGCCGGCCCGGCGCCAGAGTCGACGGCTCGCCAGCCGCGCGATTCATCCCGGGCATCCACCAGCGCCCCACAATTTCCGGCTTGGTGATGTTCTGCAAGTCGACCATGCAGAGAAAGTGATCGGTGAAGCCATCGACATGCGCGGCGATCGCGGCGTAGCGTCCACCGGCCCACCACAGGCGATTGATGCCGAGACCCGGTATCTCGAGAAAAGCGATCTCTCGCATCTCGCCGGGCCGGGAAATATCGTGAATGCTCAGGCCCGAGCGGAATTTCTTGCGGTTGGTAATGCTATCGGCCAGCGCATTTTCGAAATAACCGCGGATGTTGTCGTAAGACTGCATGGCCACGATATTCGCGCCATTCGCGAGCAAAAGCAGGTCGTCTGAAACCTGCAGGTGATGCGTGCGAGTGAAGTCTCCGCCGGTGAAGAAGCCGACCGGCTTCAGCTTGCGCGGATCCGCCGCATCAAGAATCGTCACTCCGTTGCTGAACATGTGGCCGACGTAAAGATGCCGGCGGTTGAGCATCACCTGAACGCTATCCGGCCGTCCACCGAGATCGCTGTAGGACAGATGACGGAAGCGTTTCCCGATACCCTGCGGTGGAATTGCAGTTTGCTGCGCAGCGGCGGATTGACCGGCGCTAGACGATAACCCGCGAGGCCAACCAGACCTTTCAAGCCATCGCGCCGACTGATCTTCACCGGCAGCGTCCTACCTGCCGATCGTCAGAATCGTAAACGAACCCGGCACCGGCACGCCTTGAGGCGGACGGCCTCCGCCCGGCGGCGCCGTGGGCGCAGGGCCACGCTCCTGGCTCATCGTGAAGATGTGGTTGGTCTTGGGGTCGAATGTAATCGTTCGCGCGCCGTTCATCGTGTCAAGATTCTGCTCGACTTCGAAACTCGCCGGGCTCTTTTCTTTAACCACAGTCAACGTGCCGTTGCCATGCGTGCTGTAAGCCTCCATGGTCGCGGGATTGAATACGGCGCCGTCGGAAGCTCCGGCGAGCGGCAGACTCGCTAGAATCTTGCCGTCCTCCGCGCTCAAAATCACCATCATCGGTTGGGGCGGCTGCGCCGGCGGATTTCCCGAGGTCGCGCACGCCGCGAACAGCACATGATTCTTCGTATCCAGCGCCAGCCCGTTGCACCTGCCCTTGTCTCCGAATGGATAATGCGCCGTCACTTTCATTGTCTTGGCATCGACCACCGCAACACTGCCCTGCGCGTCCTGCATGACAACGTAGAGCGTGCCTTTGCCGTCGCCGACGGCTTGCTCGGGAATGCCGCCCAGATCGATGGTGCCGAGCACGGCGCCGTCTTTGGCGTCGATCACAGTCGCGTCCTTTGTCGGATGACTGAAGACGTAGACCCTCTCGTTAAAGGGATCGAAGTAGATGCCGTCCGGCTGCGCGGCGCCCGCATCAATGGTCTTGATAAGCGCCATGGTCTTGGTGTCAAACATCGAGATTGGCTTGCTGCTGGTGAAACCATGGCCCGACTTCGGATCGACTGCGGCCCCTTGGCCTCCCACGCCGGCGATCTCGCTGACCAGTTCGAGCGTGTCGAGATTGTAGATCGACAACCGTGTCTGGACTTCCGGCGCCGCAGGTGTTCCGCGCCGCGGGATGTACAGCCGGCGTCCCGCGACATCGGCATAGATGTAATCCCAGCCACCTTCTCCGCCGACCCGAGCCGTCTTGAGCACCTTGTACGGGCCTGCTTGTTGAGCGAACCCGCTCGGCGCGAACGTCATGACTATCGCCAAGCACTAAGCCAAATTGCCGCATTGGAATTCTCCGGAACGAGTATAGCCCAGCCTGGACTCAGGATGAATGGTACGGCTTGGAGGCCGGGGCGCGAGAAAGCGCTAGAAACAAATTAACGGTGAGCAACATCACGCTAATGATAAGGCGTCTTGTAAGCTACAAAAAGGAGGCAGCATGGCAACTACAAGAACCGGAGTCGCGCCAATGAAAGTGGCGCAGGTTCCCAAAGCAGGCGGAGATTTCGAGATCGTCGAGCGCGAGATTCCCAAGCCGGGTGCGGGACAGGTGCTCATCAAAGTGCAGGCCTGCGGCATTTGCCACAGTGACGTGCTCACGAAGGAAGGGTGGCCCGGCATTCAGTATCCCCGCGTTCCCGGGCACGAAGTCGCGGGCGTCATCCATGAGCTGGGTGCGGGTGTTTCGGCGTGGAAGAAGGGACAGCGCGTCGGTGTCGGCTGGCACGGCGGACAGGACGGCACTTGTCTCTCCTGCCGGCGCGGAGATTTTCGGAATTGCCGCAACCTGCAAATTCCGGGAATCAGCTATGACGGCGGCTATCAGCAATACATGGTGGCTCCGGTGGAGGCACTGGCGGCGATACCGGACAGTCTAAGCGACGTGGAAGCAGCGCCGCTGCTCTGTGCCGGAATCACCACGTTCAACGCGCTGCGGCATAGCGGCGCCTTCCCCGGAGACCTGGTTGCGGTGCAGGGTATCGGAGGTTTGGGGCACCTGGGAATTCAATTCGCCAGCAAGTTTGGATACAAGGTAGCGGCCATCGGGCGCGGCTCCGAAAATGCGGCGCTCGCGATGAAACTGGGGGCGAGCCTGTATATCGATAGTAAAGCGACGGACGCGGCAAAAGAGTTGCAAAAGATGGGTGGCGCGCAAGTAATTTTGGCGACTGCCCCCAGCTCCAAGGCGATGTCCGAGCTGATCGACGGGCTGGGGCCGAACGGTAAGCTCATGGTGGTGGGTGCGACCACGGATCCCATCGAGGTCACACCGGTACAGCTCATTTTTGGAAGCAAAAGTATTCAAGGCTGGGCCGCCGGGACACCAACCGATTCCGAGGACACGCTGCGCTTTGCCGAGTTGACCGGTGTGCGTCCGATGATCGAAACGTATCCGCTGGAGAAAGCGGCCGAGGGTTATGCGCGCATGATGAGCGGCAAGGCGCAGTTCCGCGTTGTTCTGACGATGTGACTCCAAGACTTTCCATTGGAACACCAATGGCAAGCGTGGATGCGCAAGAAGCAGCCGCGCCTGCTCGTGATCTGGGGCAAGCATGACCTGTCCTTCGACCTTTCGGAGGCGGAAGCCTATCGGCGATACGTGCCGACGGCCGAAGTCCACATTCTCGATGCGGGTGATTTCGCATTGGATACAGCTGCGGATGGGATTGCCGCCTTAGTCCGCGGCTTTGTCAATTCTTCACGTTTAATGTCGCGGGCAGCCGCTTACAACATTGGAATGCCGTGACGCGCCCGGCCGAGCGGAAACATTTTGTTTAGCCGTTCGATTTGCATTCCGGTCAGCTCAAAGTCGCCGGCGCCTGCATTCTCAACGACGTGATCGATATCCGATGCTTTTGGAATCGCGAATGAGAAGGGCCAGCGCAGCAAATACTGGAGCGCAACCTGGCGCGGCGTCGCATTGTTCTCGTCGGCGACTTGCTTCAACAGGCGGCCTGCGGGCGTATGCGGTGCGGGAAAGTCCCCGTGTCCGAAAGGACTGTATGCCACAAACGCGGCGCCATTCTTTTCGCACCAGGGAACGACGGCATGCTCCACCGCTCGCTCCTGCACGTGATACAGAACCTGATTGCACGCAGGGCCGGCATGCTCGCCTAACCGATGGGCTTCCTTCAGATCCGGCGCATCAAAGTTACTGACTCCCCACGAAAGAATCTTGCCTTCGCTCTGAAGTTGCTGGAACGCTTCGATCGTGTCATCCAACGGATAGTCACCGCGCCAGTGCAGCAGATAGCAGTCGAGCCTGTCGGTTTTCAATCGGCGAAGCGAATCTTCGCAGGCGGAAACGGTGCCTTTCCTTGAAGCATTCTGCGGCAGCACTTTCGAAACCAGGAAGACTTCGTTCCGGCGGTCGAGTATCGCCTCGCCGACCCATTCCTCGGCCCGCCCCGACAAATACATTTCAGCCGTATCGATGTGGGTCATGCCAAGATCCAGTCCGCGGCGCAATGCAAGAACCGCGGATTCGCGGCTGTCTCCTTTGCCGTACCAAGTCCCTTGCCCGACTATGGCAACTTCACGCTTTGTAGAACCGAATTGGCGATGTCGCATCTGGCCACTTTACATCAATGGAAGTCAAAGTCCAGACCGCCCCCCCCACAGCGAGCGAGCACGAAACGTAGAGCCTCCTCGCACCCGCTCAACTCTGCTCCATCAGCGCGGCAGCGCGCTTGCCGACTTTCTTGAGTGCCGTTTCGAGGTTACGAAGCTCCTCCGGGCTCAGTTCCGAGAACACTCTCTTCATCTGTCCGGAATGCTTTCGGAAGGCGGAATCGATGAGGGCGTTGCCCCGTGGGGTGAGGGCGACGATCCGCACGCGGCGGTCTTCGGCACTCTCGATCCGGCTCACCAAACCCTTCTCCACGAGACGGTCCACAGCGGTACTGATCGAGCCTGGGGTGAGATCGACGATCGGGCCTATCGTATTGACCGGCAAAGGCCCTTTGTGCAGCAGAATTTCCAGGACGCCGAAATCCGAGAGGCCCAGCCCGGTATCTTCAATATCAGCGGCTGCATACCTCGTCAGGGCGCGCATCGCCTTCATCATTACTAGCCAGACGTGTTCCGCCCCTTGAATACCTCGGGTCATAAAAAACCTGAATCTCTCCAGAGTATACATCATCAATTATATTGACATCAATATGATTGACGCCATAGAGCCTTAGAATGGCTGCCAATCCAAAAGGAGAACCAGTTTATGAGAACCGCGTCTACCATCGCCCGATATCTGGCGGGCGTGATCTTTCTTGTTTTTGGCCTGAATGGCTTTCTGAACTTCATTCCGCTGCCCCCTCCGGGAGGCATTGCAGGACAGTTCATGGGTGCCCTGTACGCCTCGCATTACCTGTGGGTGATCTTCGCGTTTCAGGTCGTCGCAGCGATACTTCTGTTGGCCAACCGCTACGTGCCGCTCGCGGTAGCCGTGCTGGCGCCAGTGATCGTCAACATTCTTGTTTTCCACGCCTTGATGGCCCCGAGCGGGCTTCCGCTGGCGCTTTTCGTGGCGGTACTATGGGCCGTGATTTTCGTCGATGTGCGACCGGCCTTTGCCGAGTTGTTCCAGTCGCGCCTGCAAGCACGGGCCTGACTAACCCGGCATGATTCGCATGACCATCATCCAGAAGAAATGAGGTTTCAGCTATGGCAAACAATCGAACGATTCTTATCACCGGAGTGACAGGCCAACAGGGTGGCGCGGTCGCGCAGGCGCTGCAGGGCGCCGGGTTCCATCTCCGCGGCCTGACGCGTAAGCCGGACGGCGAGCGGGCCGTGGCGCTGGCGCGGAATGGCGTTGACATCGTCAAAGGCGATCTGGATGACAAGGCGACGCTGCGCTCCGCGTTGGCCGGCGCGTGGGGCGTCTTCGGCGTGCAAAACGCGGGGGAGGCGGGCGTCGAACGGGAAGAGGCGCAGGGCAAGCGCCTTGCGACGTTAGCGCGCGAGGCCGGGGTCGAACATTACGTCTACACATCCGTCGGATCGGCGGACAAGCGGACGGGCGTCCCGCACTTCGACAACAAGTGGCGCATCGAGGAAACCGTGCGCGGCCTCCGCTTCCCCTCGCATGTGATCCTGCGTCCTGTCTTCTTCATGGAGAACCTGCTGGCACCTTTCAGTCTGCAGGGCTCCACGCTGGCCTGGGCGCTTGGGCAAGCGACGAGGCTACAGATGATTGCGGTGGACGACATCGGCTGGTTCGGCGCGCGCGCGTTCACCGATGCCGCCGGCTTGAACCGCCGCGAAATCGATCTCGCCGGTGATGTACGCACGATGCCGGAGGCGGCGGAGATCCTGACGGAGGCGCTGGGCCGGCCGATTGCGTACACACGGACGCCAATCGAACAGGTCCGGCAGTACAGCAAGGAAATGGCGGTGATGCTCGAATGGTTCGATCGCGTCGGCTACAGCGCCGACATCGCTGGCCTGGAACGCGAGTTCGGCCGCGCGCTCACGAAGCTGCCCGACTGGGCACGCGGGCACGCGCGACCAAATGGGCGTTGAAACGACTCAAGGAGAGCTCGCATGAAAGCAGTCAGACTGTTGGAATACGGTGGGCAGTTGGTGTTCAACGACGTACCGGTGCCGACCATCGCACGCGACGAAGTCCTGGTAAAGATCGAGAGTACCGCCGTCAATCATCTGGATCTTGTTGAGGCCTCCGGAAAGGTAAGACAGATACTCCCGATCGACCTGCCGTGGATACCTGGTCATGAGTTTTCAGGGGTGGTCGACCAGATTGGCAGTGATGTGATTGGCGGTGACGTTGCGGCGTATGCGCCAGGTGATGCCGTGTTCGGTACCACCAGCGGAATGGGAGCGTACGCGGAGTATGTGGCCGTCAAAGCGGCGGTCATCGCAAAGAAACCATCCAACCTCTCCTTTGAGGAGGCGGCATCAGTGCCGGTGGCGGCTCAAACTGCGTGGGAGGGAATATTCACCCACGGTCACTTGGAAAAAGGGCAAACGATCCTTATCCATGGTGGCGCCGGCGCTGTGGGCGCCTATGCGGTGCAATTTGCATCGCATGCCGGTGCCACCGTCATTGCCACCGCAAGCGGCGACGATGAAGCGTACCTCAAGTCCATTGGAGCTAGCAGGGTTATCGACTATCGAGAGGCGCAGTTCGAGAAGGTCCTGCGAGAGAAGGTCGATGTGGTCTTCGACTTGATCGGTGGCGATACGCAGAAGCGGTCGTTCCTGGTCTTGAAGGAAGGCGGCTATCTGGTCGCTGCCACCCAGCCTGTATCGCAGGAAGAGGCCGCGAGGCACCGTGTGACGGGCGCGATGATGAGGCTCGCGCCGTCTGGGGACGTACTCGGCAGAATCGCGCGACTGCTGGAAGAGGGGACGATACGGCCAGACGTCGCGACTGTGTACCCGCTCCAGGATGCGGCCCAGGCCTGGAAGGACATCGCCGCGAACCTGCCAGGGGTTCATGGGACGTCGCCCAGTGGGCCGGGAGCGGCAAGACGCAGGTCACACGGCAAGATCGTGCTCCGTGTGGCCTCGCGTGAGCACGAAATCAGGGGTCGCGCCTACGAACTTTATCTCGCTCGCGGGGCACAACCTGGCCATGAGCTGGAAGACTGGCTTCAGGCCGAACGTGAGCTCACGGCTGAGTAGCACCGGGAGGGTTCCTGGCTCTCGAAAGCTGATTTATTTACCTCTACAGTCTCATAATTGTCTGGTACTGGCGATTCGTCAAGGGCCGCTCTTCGGTAGAGGCTTATTACCGAACTTGGCGTCAGTGCCTTAGCTCGGCTGGGACCTCCCCAATCTCCAATATCCGGAAGTCAGTTATGGTGATCGGCCTTTCGTCAAGAGAGCGGATAACCCAGAGGACACGGACGCCAGCGCCAAGCGGACGGGGAGATCGCAAGGTTAAGCCCGCGGAATTTGGCTCGTTTTCGAAAGATAGCGGGACAGGTTCATAGTTCCCGGTCGCCTCAGACATGACGTTGTTGCATGGCCGGTCACAAGTAGCTTTAAAGGCCGGTAGTTCCATGGTGTCGTCAACAGAGAAAACTACCTTCACCGTAGGGCCTTCCGTTGCTTGTGCCCATGACACTCTTGGTGAGGCTCTCATTGCGTCAGTGCTTGGTGGTATGGCAATGTTTGAATTGCGCTCATAGCAGGGGTTAGAAAGTGACGCGCCTTGCTCATTATTCGTCACGCCCAGGCGCTTTCGTATAGCTAGCTGGACGCGAGCAAGTTGCTTATTGCTAATGCGCTCGGAAGTCAGATCATTCCAAATTTCCGCCGTGCGAGTGTCAATCGACCAATATCCCACCGGGAAGGTTATTGTTCCAGGACGCTGATAGGCATGGTAGACCAGGCATCCATCGTGGTCCCGATCCAACTCAACCACCAGATGATGTGGATGCGTCTTCACGCTGTTGGGAAGCACTGCGTAGACTAATTTGCGAGCTTCCGCGACTGTCATCCGAGATTGGCCAGCAGTCGAAAATTGCAAAAACACGAAGAGACTGATGCGGAGCGCAGTCATCGTGTACCAACATACTATACGCGTTTACGTCGCTCTTTCTAAGCCCCGTGCGCCGGCTTACAGGACCAGCCCAGAGGGCCCGATCGGCGTTCACGCGCGTAACATTGCGGGGCTAAGTTAGATGGATTCCGCGTGGCAGGCGCAGTGGACTTACCGTCTCGTGCGCATGTAGCGAAAGGGTTAGTGTTTGACGCTAAAAACGGGCGGGTTGCGGACACGATCATGTGCCACCGGCCGCACTCGGAACACCTGAAATACCGGACGCCCATTGCGGTCCGCCACAATGCGGATTGGTACTTGTTCGTATCCTTCTTCGCGCTCGATCGTTTGCAGGTGTTCGCCAACTCCGGGGAAGGCTTCGTGGGAGGGAACGTGACTTACAAACAATGCATGGGGGTCTGCGAGCATGGCGTCAATCTCGCGACGCTCTGGTGGATCGTGTGTGGCTTGGAGCAGCAAGCCATAAGATTCGCGCAGGTGCAATCGGCCTTGCTGCAGAAAGTCGACAGGCTCGAATATTCCCCAGTCAATCATATAAACGGTGTCGCCGGCCGACTGCGCAAGCCACTCCGCCAAGGGTCCCACGGCATCCGTAAAACTTCCCGCAGAGCCGTTTCGTTCGAGCTGGGCGATGTAGCGGTTGATGACCAATAAATTTGAACCAACGAGGAGCGCGACGATCCCAACGCGCAGCCAGCGCCAGGGCAGGGCGCCGAACGACGTGCCCACTAGCAACTGGGGCATGGGCCAAATCAGCACACTGTGATGAATGCCATACCCCGCATTGAGCGTGAAGCCCATGGCAAGGAACGTCATACCGCCGCACACGATGGCAAACAGGGCCGCACTGCGTCCGGGCATACCCCGCCACAAAAGAGCCATGGCTGCCGCTAACAGGGTTGCATAAAACAGCAAGCTCTTCTGCGGGCGACCTGAATGTTGCGAAATCCACGAAGCCGCGCGGCCTGGCACGGAACTTGGTTCCTTAGGATTTTCTTGCGACTCGGGCGCCACCAGATAGCCCAAGAGACCCGAGCCATCCACGGCCTTAGTTAGAGTCGCATACTTTACCGGAAAATTCTCCGAAGATAAATGAGCATTTTGGCTCAGCGTTGCGTTGGGATGGGTCAAGTTAAATACCAGCAAAGGGAGGGCTCCTAAAGCGAAGGCTAGAGCAGCGCCTGCTAATCGACGCCGGTCGGCGAGAGCCGCCCGAGCCGCCGCGTGGCAGACTACCAATGAGGCAAGCATCAGTCCCCCCAGGGTCCACAAGAAGATTGTCTTGTTCCATAACGCCAGTCCGAACAGAAAAGCTCCCCAACTTAAACGCCCGCGAGCGATTAACAAGCAGCCGGAGACCAACAGCAAGTGCTGCAAAGCCACAGGTCCCCAATCAAACGTGTCGGTGAGCAGGAAAGTCGGGTCGGTTGCCAGCAGCACCGCCGCCAGCAGTGCGCCCCGTGGTCCTGCAAATATGCCAGCCCACTTGTAGAAAACGATGACGGTTGCCGCCCCTACCAGCACCATGGGGAGGCGGACGAAGTACACAGAGGAGGAAAAGATCCAAGACAATGGCCAATAAATCAAACTTTTCAGCGTACCGATGTACGACATGATCATCAGCGGAACGAAATGATGGTGCACGCGAATCGCAAAATTCGGGTTGATCAGCCCATGCAACGGTTGCGCGAACAGAACTTCGTCAGTCTCCAGGCCGTTGTAAGGGATCAGTATAATTCCCAGGAAAACAAAAAGAATCGCGAAGGCGAGTACTATCTTCATGCATCTCCGTCAGGCAATTAATATAGCAAGTAATAACCAAATAATAGTGGGGTTTCTATGATCGCCTGAAGGCCCGGGCCGTTATCTGAGAGAACATCCCGCCTTGGGACTCATCTACCGGTTTGAGCAGCGGCTCTGCTACCTGCTATTGAAGAAGCATCGCACCCGCCGCCAGTGCCAGATGGTGATACCGCGTTTCCTGCAACAACGGCATCATCAATCGCCAAGCCTACGGGCTTCCGCAACTTCGAAAACGAGCCGCTCGTAACACCTTGCAAAAATTGGTCGGGGCGGGGCGATTCGAACGCCCGACCCCCTGCGCCCAAGGCAGGTGCGCTACCAGGCTGCGCTACGCCCCGACATTTGTTGCTCTCTTGATTCTAGCCTACGCACCCAAAAACTAAGAATCGCGCGCCGGATCGAACGCGACGCGATCCTCGCTGGTTGACAGCCGCGACCTCGCCGACTGACATTGGAACTATATGCACTATGTGCGAACTTGTTTCGCCATCTCGGCCGTAGCTCTGCTCGCGGGATGTTCCGATAGTCCTCCTCCGGCTGCACGGCAGGCCGAACCGCCACCGGCGCCGGTCACCGGGCGGCAGGCTTTCCAGTATTTGTATGGCTCCTCTCGCATCTGGGCTCCCGATAGCATGCCGCTCACGATTCGCAGCTTGCATGCCCCCGGTGTTCCAGGCGGCAAAGGAACGGCGGGAGCTTGGGAAATCGTGTTTGTATCGTCAACGAATGCCCGGGCGCGCACGTATACTTGGTCCGCGGTGGAAGCTGAGGGTTTGCACAAAGGCGTGTTCCCGGGACCGCAGGAGACATGGCACGCCGGCGGCGCGAATCAACCGTTTTCACCGGCCTTACTTAAAGCGGATACTCCCGAGGCGCTCGACGCCGCCACCAAGTCGCCCGCCAGCGTTGCTTACCTGACTAAACCGGGCCAGCGTCCGATGGTGGATTATCTGCTCGATTTCGAAGCCGCGACGCGCTTCCCAAATCCGGTGTGGCACGTGTTGTGGGGCGGTACGCTGTCGTCGGCCGAGTACTCGGCTACAGTAGATGCAAGCACCGGCAAAATAGTGGCCCACGACTGAGGTATGCTTCGCTGCACCACGCTCGCGCTTCTTATGTCCAGCGGCTTCGCGTTCGCGGCGGAGCCCGGCTGGGTGGCCTCCTGGACCGCCGCCTTGCACGGCCCATACCCATCCGGCAACGCAGTAGGCCAGCCCGATTTGCATTTTGCTTTCCCGGAACCGTCGGCCAACGACCAGACATTCCGCCTGATCGTCCGGCCGGACATATTGGCGCGCCGCGTCCGCTTGCGTTTCTCGAATGTATTCGGTGCACAGACGGTGAGCTTCGATAACGTCTTCGTCGGCCTGCAGGAAAGTGGGCCATCCATCGTGCGCAGCACCAACCGGCGCGTGACGTTTTCCTGGGGCTACGTCTTGAACATTCCGGCGGGCGAATCCGCTTACAGCGATGCGATTGATCTGGATTTTCTGCAGAACATCGCGTCCTGGGAGACCCTGGGGCGGAAACTGGCCGTCAGTTTTCATGTGGTGGCGGAGTCAGGTCCGATGACCTGGCATGCCAAAGCGATGGCGACATCTTATGTGACGGCGCCGAAAGCGGGTGCGCACTCGCGCGAAGAATCCGGCGACGCGTTTCTTTACTCCACCACCTCCTGGTATTTTCTGGATGCCGTGGAGGTGTTCGCGCCGGTCGGCACTCAAGTGGTCGCGGCTTTCGGCGATTCCATCACGGATGGCACCGGCTCCACGCTGAATGGCGACGACCGCTGGCCCGACGCGCTCGCGCGCCGCTTGCATGCGGAATATGGAACGCGGCTCGCGGTCGTGAATCTGGGAATCGGCGGCAATCGCGTGGCGGGGCCCGCGTATTCCGCCGCGAAGCCGGTGCCGGGAGGGCCCACTGCGGTTGAACGCCTGGAACGCGAAGTGCTTTCGGTGGCGGGTCTGACGCATGTGATTTGGCTCGAGGGCATCAACGATTTCTCGCAGGGCGGTCCCGATATGACTCCCGAGACAGTGATCGCCGGATACAAAGATGTCGTGGGCCGCCTGCATGCGCGCGGCATTAAAGTGATGGGCGCGACGGTCACCTCCAGCCTGCATAGCACCAACGCCGCGGCTGGATCCGCAAGCGTGGACCAGCGCCGGAAAGCGGTGAACGAATTCATCCGCCACGGTGGGTTGTTCGATGCAGTGGCGGATTTCGATGCAGCCACCATTGACCCCGTCAGCGGCGGGTTGCGCCCCGAATTCCGGCCCGATAGCGCGCTCGGCGGGCCCGGGCGACGGGCTGCATCCCAATCGAGCCGGCTATCAGGCGATGGCCAATTCTGTTGATTTAGAGTGGTTTGCGCCGACAGCGAATGGGCCTCCGAAGAAATAGGCGATGATGGGGTATGGACGCCTCAACCAACAAACCGTATCACCTGATGACTCCAGCGGAACGAACCACGGCGCGGATTCGGCAGAATCGCGAGATCGATGAAAAGGTTGCCGTCAATGAAGGCCAGCGTATTCCCGCTGCCTCGACCAAGGATTACGTTCGCGGCACTCCGAATGAGCACGCGAAGGTAGGCGGAGTAATCCGCAAAGTGCGGTCTTAGCCTAGGCCCTGATATCGACAGCTCCATGCGTTTCCTCGAATCCCTGTTTGAAAAGAACCGGCAGTGGGCGGCGCGAATGCAGGCCCGCGACCCGAAATTCTTCGAGCGGCTGACCGGCCAACAGAACCCGCAGTATCTGTGGATCGGCTGCTCCGATAGCCGCGTTCCCGCCAACGAAATCGTGGACCTGCTGCCGGGCGAGGTATTCGTGCACCGCAACGTCGCGAACGTCGTGCACGCGAGCGACATGAATTGCCTGTCGGTGCTGCAATACGCGGTTGAAGTGCTGGGCGTCCGCCACGTGATCGTGGTCGGCCACTACGGCTGCGGCGGCGTGAAGCAGGCGCTCGAAGATGGCGGCTTGGGGATGATCGACCACTGGCTCGCGCCGGTGCGCAGAATCCGCCGCCGGAATCAGGAAGCCCTGGAGCGCCTTCCCACCGTGAAGGCGCGCTGGGACCGGCTATGCGAGCTGAACGTCATCGAACAGGCGATTGCGGTGTCGCAAACCAGCATCATTCGCGGGTCCTGGGCGGCGGGCCGCGAAATTGCTCTGCATGGCTGGATCTACGATCTTGCCGATGGGCGGCTGCGCGATCTGAATGTCACCGTAACGTCCGCGCAGGAAGCGGATGAATTGCACGCCCGCGCCGCGATGGCCGCAAGCGACTAGGCCGGCAGGGCGTTACTCGCGATACAGATCGGTTTCTGGCGCCGGAGCCGGCGAGCTTTCCGAGCCTTCGCGGCGCAGCCTTTGACGCGCTGAAAAAATATTGCCGCGCGCCGGTTGCAGCGGCGCGAATTTCATCATGCCGATGGGCTGGGGCATGTCATCGTAGATTGCTTCAAACCCGCCGCGCAACGCATACGTTTCGTGCCAGAAACCAGTGCCTCCAGAGTCGCGCAGAAAAGTTCTTCCACCACTGGCGATGCGGCTCGGAGCGCGTCCACCGCTCCAGCGATTCAAAATCGCGCCAATACTGTCGCATCCCGGCGTGCAGAGGGAACAACGAGAAAATGAAATCCTCGTGCAGCAGCAGCCCGTCCGGCTTGGCTTTGACGGAGTCGGCGATCTGCGGGCCTAATCCGAGCAGGCGCTTCAATCCCGCAAATGCGTTCACGCGCATTCCCAGGTAAATCACTACCAGGTCAGGATACGCGGAGAGATCCACAGTGCGACGATCCACTCTTGCCATACGAGGAATTGTACATCGGGCCTCTCGGCTGCGCGGGCCGGTCGCGGGAGTCTACTGTCCCATCAGGCTCTTCATCTGGGTGAAGAGCAGGATCAGCGCCGGTCCCAGCGTGACCAGAATCACGGAGGGAAAGATCAGGAAGAACACCGGGAAAATCAGCTTGATGCCGACCTTGCGGGCCTTTTCCTGGGCGATCTGGCGGAAGCGGATGCGCAGATAGCGCGCGTGAGTTTTTAGCGCCGGCCCCACGCTGGTGCCAAAGCGATCGGTATCGATCAGGAGGTTGGCGAACTTGCGGAGTTCCATATCATGGCTGCGAGTCGCAAAATTTCGCAAGGCGTCTGACCGCGAGGCATTGGCCTTCAACTCCAGATGAAGCAGCGTGAATTCAGAAGCCAGCTCTGGATGAGTGCTACGCAGCCCGCGGCCGGTATCGAGAATGGCCGCGTCCAGGCCCTGTCCCGCTTCCACCGCCAGCACCAACAGGTCGAGCGCAGCCGGCAGAGCGCGGCGCAATCTGCCCACGCGGGCGCTGCCCATCCGATCCAGGATCCGATCCGGAATCAGATAGCCGAAGCCCAGACCGCAAGCTACGCCGAGTGCTACCGCGGCAGCATCGACCTCCGTTGACCACCGCCACCCAACCGGCGGCGACACCAAACATGATTGCCGAGGCCGCTTTGATGCCCAGAAATATGGCAACTGCCGCAGGCCAGCGGTAACCCGCCATCGATCAACTGGCTTCGAAAGGCGTCGCGATCGCCGGGCAAGGGCAGGGAATCCCCCAACGCGCGGAACGTATCCACGATCGCCGCCTGCGCGGCTGGCAGATCCTGCTGGTTCCGGGAAAGCCCCGCCGGGATATCGAGGCTGGCGCCTTCGGACTTGGATGGCCGCAATACAAACACATACCCGGCGGCGCTTACCGCGGCCAGGATGAAGAGAAACAGCCCTGTCAGGAGTCCGAAAGTCATACCTTTATGTCCACAATCTTACGGATCACGAAATGCGCCAGGATCAGACATCCGATGGCAGCGGCGATCAAATTCTTGCCGGTGGGATCGTTGAACAGCACCTGCATGTAGCCGGGGCTGACGATCAGCATCATGATGGCGATGCCGATCGGGAGGATGGTCAGAATCATTCCGGTCAGCTTGCCGTATGCCGCGAGCGCTCTTACTTCGCCCTGCAATGCGTTCGATTCGCGCATATTCTCGGCGAGGCCGCTCATCACTTCGCTCAGCTTGCCGCCGGTGCGCGCGTGCAATTGCACCGCCGCGATGAACAGGTTGACTTCGAGAAGCGGGATCCGCTGCCCCAGATTTTCGAGTGCGTGCGGCCAGCCGCGGCCCAGGTTGGCCTCGGCCGAAGTCCGGCGAATTTCGCCCGACACCGGAGGCGCGGTTTCGTTGGCGATCATTTCCATGCCGGCCGAAAGCGGATAGCCCGCGCGCAGCGCGCGCGAGAGAGAATCCAGCGCATCCGGGAAATTCTCGCGAAATTTCATGAAGCGCTTGTTGCGGAGATGCAGAACATAGCCGTAGGGAGCGTACATGCGACGCCGCCGCGCCCAGAAACGCCGCCCATAGCGGCAGCAGGCGCATCAGCACGGCCAGCACGATCACTCCCACCAGCAGCATCATGCTGGTGATGCGGCCTACCGTCCAGCGCAGGTCCGCCTGATCCAGGCGGCTTTGCAACAGAGCCACGAAATCGAAGCGAGCCAGCATCGCGTCCCAAAACGTGATGCTGCTGAGACGGCCGCTCTGCAACAATGGCGAGGATTCGATCCGGAACCCTAGCTCTTCCCGGCCTTCGGGCTCGGGCGCCGCGCGGCTATCCTGCGGTTTCGTCAGCGTGAAGTCGCTTCGCTCCGCATCCGACTGATCCGCCTTCATCTTCAGGAACGCCAGGTAGGCGATCGCCGTCAGAATCGAGGCGAGCAGGAAAATGACCAGGAAGAAGACGAGCGAACTAGCTAGGATCATTGGGTACTCTCGGGGGTTACTCTCGGGATACTCTCGAATCGATTAACGATTGTCGGCGAGGTCGCCTTCGGAGCCGCCGCGAATGACACTGCCCAGCGACAAGGAACCGCGCCTGCGCGTGCCCGTGTCGAGCGGGTTCCGCAGAGCCAGCCGCACACGGCCGCCGGAATCCGCCGCCGCCAATACGTCCACTTCAGAGGGCTTGGCCAGCAGCGTCACCACGGGTAAGTTTTGTCCCTGCGAGCTTTGCTCGGGCAGCGGCGTCACCGAAAGCACCGTCAGATTTTCGAGCGCGGTGCGCACCGCGACTTCATCCGGTTTCGTGCCCCGGCCAACCACCACTTGCACGTCGACTTTCTGCCCGCTGTGCAGCAGAGCCAGAACGCCGGTCGAATCCGTTAAGTGAACTGAAACTGCCCGCATTCCCACCGGAACGCCCGATCCGCCAGCGGATTCCGAGGTTGCCAGGCGCGTGTTCAGGACCGGTTCTTCGGCCGCCATGGGGTCGAATACCGTATTGCCGATGACTTCCTGCGGGTTGCGATGAGCGCCGGGAGGAAGCTGTTGAACCGGCCAGTTGATGGTCTTAAGATCCTCAGCCTTCAGCACCGTGCCGGCTTTTAGAGCCTTGGCGGCCACTACCATCTGGATGCCAGTCTGGCTATTGGCCTTCATCGCGAACATCATGTAAAAGAGGCCAGTGCACATGATGGCCACCACCAGTGCCACCCCCAGCAGCTTGCCCATATTGTTTGTCTTCATGGCTCTCCCTATGTAGAAATATCGGCTCGCCCGGGAGTTTTCTACAGAGCGATGTACGACTTGCTAGGGCATTAGCCCTAAAATAGAGGCATGGACAAGCTCACCATCGCCGGCCGCGAGTTCAATTCCCGCCTGTTTGTGGGTACCGGCAAGTACCGAAGTTTCGCCGAAATGGCCCGCTGCCACCAGGCCTCGGGCGCCGAGGTGGTGACGGTGGCGGTGCGCCGGGTGAATTTGACCGACAAATCCAAAGAATCCCTGCTGGACTATATCGACCGCTCCAAGTTCTTCATTCTGCCCAATACCGCCGCTTGCTACACCGCCGACGAAGCGATTCGCACGGCTCGGCTAGGCCGCGAGGTGGGGCTGTCGCATTGGGTGAAGCTGGAGGTGATTGGCGACCAGAAGACGCTTTTCCCCGACAACCAGGGATTGGTCGAAGCCACCCGCGTTTTGAGCAAGGAAGGCTTTGTGGTCCTGCCCTACACCAATGACGATCTGGTGAACGCGAAACGTCTGATCGACGCCGGCGCCGCCGCCGTGATGCCGCTGGGCGCGCCCATCGGCAGCGGCCTGGGGATTCAGAACCTGACCAATCTGCGCATCCTGCGCGAGATGATTACGGAAGTGCCGCTGATTGTGGATGCGGGCGTGGGCACGGCGTCGGACGCCGCGATCGCCATGGAACTGGGTTACGAGGGAGTCCTGATGAACACCGCCATCGCGGAAGCGGAGGACGCGGTGACCATGGCGACCGCCATGAACCTGGCAGTGCAGGCCGGCCGCCACGCGTTTCTCGCGGGACGCATGCCGAAGAAGCTATATGCCTCGGCCAGCAGCCCATTGGCGGGTGTGGTGCGATGAAGTGATTCGGTAACGCCGGAACGTCACCTTACTAATTTCATGAGGACCGGGTAGGGATCGATAGCCGTCCCTTGCCACCAATGCTTTTCGGGGCCCAATCTGAATATCGCAAAGTGCAGGTGAGGTGTTTGAGGCGGCGCATTGCCGGTAGTTCCCACATACCCGATCACCTCCCCGCGCCTCACGGACATCCCTTCGGTCAACCCGGCTGCATAACGCTCCAAATGCGCATAGTAGTAGCAGAATACACCGACTCGATCGAATTCGTAAATTGTGATGCCTCCCGGCTTGCTCAGAAAGAGCTTCTGGATGATGCCATCCTCTACCGCAACGACCGGTGTTCCGCGCGCGGCAAGAATATCAGTTGCTTCATGCAGCTTTCCTCCAACGCGACCTTGCGTGAAGGTGTCCTGGATGTCGCGAGCATGGAGGCCCTGAATCGGCAGAGTCAGCGTTCGGCGGGCTAGCAACTCGTAGTCGTCGCCGAAAATCATCGGCGGCAACCAGACACGCGAATGCGTTCAGAAAGAGCGCGAGACCGCCGATCGCGAATAGAAGGCGTGTTCGAATGGGGCTACTCCTTAAAGATGACGGGCGCGCCCACAGTTACGATTTTTGCGAGTTCGGCCGCGTCCCAGTTCGTGAGCCGGACGCAGCCATGCGATTCCGCGTGGCCGACCAGGGATGGCTCGGGCGTACCGTGAATGCCGTAGTGTTCCTTCGAAATTCCGATCCAGACCACGCCAACCGGATTGTTCGGTCCAGGCTGAATTTTAGCCTTCTCATCCGCTTCGGGTGCGTTCCAGAAAAGATCCGGATTGTAGTGAAAAACCGGATGCGGACTAACGATCGTAACCTTCCAGTTTCCGATCGGCAGGGGATCGTGCTGGCTTCCGCTGGTAACTGGATATTCCGCGATCACACGTCCCGCTGCGTTAAGGGCTTCGAGCGTGTGACGGTTTTTAGAAACGACGATTTTGGCCGCCTTCGGCGGAGGGTCGTCGCGAACATTGGGAACTTGAATTTCGACGCCTGGGCTGGATAAATCCTTGCCCTGGTTCAGACGGCTGAGAAGCGCCGGTTTAACGTGAAATTTCTCCGCCAGCCCTTCGAGTGGAGATTGATACCCCAAGGCTGGCAACGCGGCCTGGTCCATGAGTTCATTGGGAACGGTTACGAAGGGCCCGCGGGTGTCATCCTCCGTTACGGTGTAAGAAACCAGGGTGGGCACGGGGACCCGACTCTCCAATGCTTTCAACGTTCTCGGACCGAAGTCGGACTGCTCATGCAACCCGTGGGAAGCGCGAAACGCGCGGAGAGCCTGGCGCGTGTTCTCGCCTGGGACGCCGTCTATCTCGCCGGGCGAAAAATGCGCGCGGTCTAGCAAAACCTGCAGGCGCAAATAATTTGGCCGCCCTCGATGCGCTTGCGTCTGCAAGCTCGACGGTACAGCCAGAAGAAAAATCAAGCACGCGAAGGCACCCATGCTCGAAGCGAGAGCAATCCAAGGACCTTCGCGCGTTCAATAAGGAATTAGCTGATTTGGCTACTTTATCTTGAACCCAGCGTCCGTCTTCTCGCGGTGGGCCATATGGCATCCGCCACAGTTCCGGCCGATGGCCTTGGCATCGGCGGCAGCTTTATCGAAATCGCCCGCCGAGGCGTCTTTCCCCACCAACTCGAACCCACCCTGGGCGCTTTTCGCGAAACCGACCGCATCGGTAGCGCTTTTCGCTTCCCAATAGCTCGCCACTTGTTTGAAAGTGTCGGCAAGCTTCGCGGCATCCGCCGAAGCCGCCGCCCCGTCCTTGGCCGCGATATTCTTCTGCAAACTGCCGTTGGTCGCGCCCACGGTCTTCATCCAGCCTTGATAGTCGCTGTCGCTTTGCGCGAGCAGAAGGCCAGCGCTGAGCCCAACAGCAATGAGGGTAAAGCTATAGATTCTTCGCATAGTGGTCACCTTTTATCTTTTGTCCTCTGTCGTCTGATTGCCGCTTGTTTGGTCTAACTGCGCGTCATCGACGTTGATCGTTATGTAGCCCTTGGATTTTACCTCATCCCTTCGGTCGCCGCACTCCGCATCGGCGATACCGGGGGAATCCGCGCGGTCCAAGCACTTGCCGGTGGCGGTCAGTTGGTCCTTCATATCGTTCTTGAGAAACGGGACTTCACGTACTTCGCCTTCGCGCTTTGAGCCGTCCTGCCTGAACATAGATACAGCCTCAACTGGATAGTTAGATAGGACGGTTGGGCTAGGTGTTACAAAAACAGCCTTGGGCGAGCCGTCGCCGGCATTTTGTTTTATACTCCACCCATGAACTTCTGCTCCAACGCCTTCCTGTTGCTGATCTTGCCGGCCGCAGCCACTCGCGCAAGACCGGATGCCTCCCATTCCCGCCGACAAGCTCACTCCCGCCCAGAAGAAGGCGGTTGAGCTGCTGGTCGCCACGCCGCGCGGCGCCGCGGGTCCGACAGGTCCGTTCATCCCTCTGTTGCGCAGCCCGGAGCTGATGAACCGCCTACAAGCGGTAGGGGAGTATCTGCGCTTCCACAACTCCGTGCCCCAAAAACTGGTGGAGATGACGACCATCATGGCGGCTCGCCAGTTCGCTCAGCAATACGAATGGGACGCGCATTATCCGCTGGCCCTCAAGGCTGGTTTGTCCGCGGACACTGCGAACGCGATCGCCGCCGGACGCCGGCCCGAAAGCTCTCGCGCCCGACGAAGAAGTCGCTTACACCTTCGTGGCGGAGCTTCTGCAAAACAAGAGCGTGAGCGATCACACGTACGCGAGTATGACGGCTAAGTTTGGCGAGCAGGGAGTGATCGATACTACGGGACTGGTGGGTTATTACTCGACTCTCGCCATGATTCTGAACGTGGCGCGTGCGCCGGGGCAGCCGGGAAGCACGGCGCCTAAGCTCGCTCCGTTCCCGCGCTAGGATTTCATCCAAAGAACGCCCGTTGGATGAACCAATACGCTGCTAGCAGCCCGATCACGATCGACACCGCGGGGCGCAGCTTGGTCCAACCGGAGCGGATCAGGTCCTCGATGGCCGGGAACAGCAGCACCACGAAGACCAGTTGCCCGATTTCGACTCCCAGGTTGAAAGAGAACAACGACAGCGCCAGATCGGCGCGCGGCAACTGCATTTCGCGCAGGACATTTGAAAATC
Source organism: Bryobacterales bacterium (assembly GCA_963731375.1). GTDB lineage: Bacteria > Acidobacteriota > Terriglobia > Bryobacterales > Bryobacteraceae > Palsa-187. Next base: position 1,449,050 of record CAVSUW010000005.1, on the reverse strand, counting down.
CAAAGCCGTGCACTAAGCCGAACAGGAAGGTAATCTTCCAGCGATCGATGTTTCGGCGCCGGACGAGATTTTCCACAGCCACGTATAGAATGCTGAGCGCGATCATGCTTTCGGTGAAGCGCGAAGGCAGCACTACAACGTTGAACGTCGCCAGGGCCAGCGTGATGCTGTGCGCCACCGTGAACGAAGTGATGGTCTTGATCAGCGACCGCATGCGAACCGGTCGCGATCAGCAATCCCAGCAGGAACGCCAGATGGTCGTAACCGGTAGCGATGTGCTGGATGCCGAGCCACACGAAGCGGCCCAGAGTCTGCCACCACGCGCCGCTGGTCTGGGTGAAAAACGCGGTGCGGTTGCGGCTGTCGAGAATCTGCTCCTGGACCCGTCCGTTCATCCTGATGTTCACCAGGTGCAAATGCCCTGGCCCCAGCACGTCCGGGAGCGTCGAAGTCATTTGCAGTGCGAGCACCTGCTGGGGAAACACATAGGTAAGATCCAGCAGCAGCACATGCTCGTCGAACAGCTCATACTTGTCGCGGGTAATGCGCACAGGCGGGCCCGGAGCTATTCAGCGTGTAGTGCTGCGAGGATGGTGGCGTAAACCCGCTCGAAGGCCGGTGCGAATTCCTCGGGCGTCACTACCTTGTCGCCGTTTTGATCCACGCCCGGGAAGTCGAGCAGGTTGAACGTGAGTTGCGCGGACACCTCGCGTCCTTGGACAACCAAGCGCGATTCGCTGCGGAATAGATCGTGAGCGGCGGCCGGTGTAAGAGAGGCAATGAGAATCGCCAGCCAGGTTCCAATCCAGCGGGTAGTTACCTGTGGCGACCGGGACTCGCGCATATTCAGTCGAGCGTAACATGCTGGCTCGATCACCCCAGTTGGAACAAGTGGCGACAACAAAAAAGGGTGGACTCAATGCCACCCTCGTTTTGCCCATCGCGGAGGTGTCCGCGATGAAATGCCGCCAAGCCGGGTAGGCTCAGCGGCAAACGCTAAAAAAGGCAAGGTGGAGTGATCCACCTTGCCTTGCTCCGACCCTCCGATATCCTATTCTTTTGACGGCGCCGCCGGTCCAGTGACGGCGCCGCTTACTACTGGTCTATTTTCTCTCGTTCGGTCAGTGCGTCCTTTTGCCGGTTACGCAGGAATTCAATCAGCTCTTCCCCCGAGTGGAAGCGAAGAGATTTTCCAGAATCCACTTCTTCAATACGTCCTTCGAGCTCTTTGTGGCTCTGTTCGCCCTGGCTTCCAAGGCATACTACGAAAGCTCCCTGCATGACCAAGTTCAGCTTACGGCAGGTCCAAAAATACAGCGTGAAAAAACCGTGGAGTTCCCGTGAAATCTGTGAAACGCAATCAAATCGCGGGTCATCCTTCCAGGCTGTATAATCTAAGTCCGTGTGTAAGGGTCTCAAATGAAAGCATTTGGTGCTTTTCGCCTTGACACCTTAGACCAGTGCCTGTGGCGCGAAGACGTCCGCATCGCCTTGACCCCCAAGGTGTTTGCGGTACTGCGCCATCTGGTGGAGCACCCCGGGCGCCTGGTGACCCAGGACGAATTGCTCACCGCGATTTGGCCGGAAACCTATGTTCAGCCTGAAATATTGCGGAAATATATTCTGGAGTTGCGCAAGGTCTTAGGTGACGATCCCAAGTCACCGCGCTATATCGAAACCCTGCCGAAGCGCGGTTACCGGTTTTTGGCGGCGCTGGAAGAAGCTCCGCTGATGCCCGCGCCGACGGGCGTACCCGGTCCGGTGGGGCGCGATCACGACGCTAGCCGCGCTCGAGGGGCACTTACGCAAGGCCCTGCAAGGCCAGCGCCGCCTGGTACTGGTGACGGGCGAAGCGGGCGTCGGCAAGAGCACTCTGCTGGATGCGTTCGAGCAGCGGCTGACCGGCCACGACGGGATGCGCATCGCACGCGGGCAGTGCGTGGAAGGGTTTGGCGGCAAGGAAGCCTACTATCCGATCCTGGAAGCATTCGGCCAATTGATTCGCGGGCCAGGCGCCGAAGGGATCATCCAGATTCTGGCTTCGCAGGCGCCCACCTGGCTGATCCAGTTCCCGTCACTACTAAAGGCCGAACAGCGCGAAGCGCTCCAGCGCGAAATTTTGGGGGCTACGCGCGAACGCATGGTGCGCGAAATCTGCGAGGCCTTGGAGTTGCTGACGGCCGCGGATCCCCTGGCGCTGGTTCTGGAAGATCTGCATTGGGCGGATCCGTCGACGCTGGACCTGATCTCGGCGCTGGCGCGCCGCCGCGGACCCTGCAAACTGCTGCTGCTCGGAACGTACCGGCCGGTGGATGTCATTCTGCTGCAGAGTCCTTTGAAGGCGTTGCGCCAGGACCTGGTGATGCACAAGTTGTGCTTCGAAATTGCGCTGGAGCGCCTGACCGAGCCCGACGTCGCCGGCTATCTGGCCGCGGAGTTTCCAGGCGAGCTCCCCGCAGGGCCTGGCGGAGCTGGTGTACCGCCACTCCGAGGGGAACCCGCTGTTCATGACCGCCATCGTCAGCGATCTGCTGAAGAGCGGACTGCTGGTGAAGGAAGAAGAAGCCTGGCGGCTGACCGCTCCGCTCACGCAGATTGTTCCGGGCGTGCCGGAAACGCTGCAGCAGATGCTGGAGATTCAAGTCGAGCGCCTCAGCGAAACGGAGCAGCGAGTGCTGAAGAGCGCCAGCGTCGCCGGGCGCCGATTTTCGGCCTGGGCCGTGGCGGCAATGCTCGACTCGGGCATCGCGGAAGCGGAAGATGTTTGCGATAGCCTCACCCAGCGCCAGCAATTCCTGCGGCCAGGCAGGGCGGCCGGAGTGCTGGGCGCCGCCCAATCGGCGCACTACGAATTCCGGCATTCGCTTTATCGGGAGGCGTTATATCGCCGAATACCCGAGGGGCAGCGCGCGCGCTGGCATCGGCGTCTTGCGGAGCGGGCCGAGGAACTGCTTCCGGATTCGACTGGAATGGCCGCGCCCGACAGCGCGCTGGAGCTGGCATCCGAACTGGCCTTGCACTTCGAGCACGGGCGCGATTTCGAGCGCGCGGCGCGCTACCTGATTCTAAGCGCCGAGAATGCCGGCCGCCGCTACGCGCATCGCGACGCAGCCGCCATCCTGGAACACGCTACGGGATTGTTGTCCGGCATTGCGCCCGATACCGCGCGCATCCTCCGAATCGAAATCCTGGAACGGATCAGCGATGCGCGCTATGCGGTAGGCGATCTGGATGGCTCGGCGGAAGCCGACGGAGCCGTAATCGCATTAGCCGAAGAGCGCGGGTTGAAAGCGGCGCAAGTAAGCGCGCTGACGCGGCTGGCGCGAGTGATGGCGTTCTCGGATCCCGACGCCTGCGTGACCGTGTGCGAGCGGGCGGTTCGGGTGTGCGGCATGCATGACGACCCTCTGCTGCAGGCGCGTACCGAGATGCTGGCCGGGACCTGGCAGATCATTACCAACGGCTGGAGCAAGCAGCAGGCAGACCGCTGCGCGGCGGCGCAGAAGAAGATCGCGGAAGCGTTGGGTCCGGAAAAACCCGCCTACTACGAAATCCTGTACGCCCACGTCCAGGCGCTGCACGGCGAATATCGCGACGCTTACGAGATTGCTCGCTCGGGTCTCGAAAGAGCCGCCGAAACCCGCAGCCTGGTGGTGTACCTATCGTCGCTGTCGTCACTGGCGCTGGCTCTGATGCACCTGGGGTGGTGGGGAGAGTTGCGGGGAGCGGTAGAGAGCGGCATGGAGCTGGCCGAGAAGAACGGCAACCAGCCGTGGCGGGCGCTATTTGCCGGCGATGCTGGGATGGCTGCACATGCAGTCCTTCGATTTCGCGGGCGCCCGGCGGATCGCGGGAGGTTTGCTCGAGACCCACGCGGAGGAGCCGGCCGGTCAAGTCCGAACCATCGCGATACTGACCATCGCCTACGTGGACTTGGCCAGCGGGCAGCCGGAGAATGCGCTGCAACGTTTTTTGAACGTGCGCGACCGGCAGAGCACTCCCAAGTTTTTCCTGCAATGGTATTGGCGCATGATTTCGGAATTCGGATTGGTGGGCGCGTATTTGGAATTAGGGAACCTGGAACAAGCCGAGTATGGCCGCTGAACAGTTTCTGGAGGATGCGCTCACCACCGACGATCCGGCCCTGCGCGCGCCCGCCTGGGACGCGATGGCCAGGGTTGCGGCTCAGAAAGGCGACTTCACGCGGGCGCTCGAATTCATGGAACAGGCCTTTGCGAGCATCGAGAATCACGACCTGCCTTCGGTTGCCTGGCGGCTGCATGCCACCGCGGCGAAGCTGCACATCCAGATTCGCGATTTCGACGCGAGCGAACGTCATTGCCTGGAGGCGGCGTCCAGTCTCAATCGGGCGGCCGCTTCATTTGGCGGGAACGATTCCCTGCGCCGATCCTTGATGGACGCAGCCGAAACTTTGAAAGCGAGCTTTCAGAGTGAATTGAACGCCGCGCGCGCTGCCGTCGCCGGGAAATGAGTCAAAAGCCGCTGAGGACGGCGCGCCGGCAGCACGACCTGCTCGATAATGATATGGAGTGCGAGAAATTCATATCGTAGGCGGCGGGCTGGCGGGATGCGAGGCTGCGTGGCAAGTGGCGCGCGCCGGAGGCCGTGCGGTGCTCCACGAAATGCGTCCGCTGCGGCAGACGCCGGCTCATAAGACCGGCGACCTGGCCGAACTGGTGTGCAGTAACTCACTCAAGAGCGAACAGCAGAATAGCGCGCCCTGGTTGCTCAAGGAGGAACTGCGCCGGCTGGGCTCGCTGTTGATTGGCGAGATTGCGCCGCGGGTGCGAGTCCCCGCGGGTCACGCGCTCACGGTAGATCGGGAAACCTTCGCGGCCGAAATCACGCGCGCGATCGAAGCGGAGCCGGCCATCGAAATCCGCCGCGAAGAAGTGACGGCGCTGGACTCCGGATCACATTTGGATCATCGCCAGCGGGCCGCTGACCTCGGACGCTTTCGCCGAGGAGATCGCGCGCGTCACCGGCTCCGGCCGATTGTTTTTCTACGACAGCATTAGCCCGATCGTTGACGCCGAGTCGATCGATACCTCCATCGCTTTTCGCGCGTCGCGTTACGACAAATCGCTCGATGGCACCGCCGACTATTTGAACTGTCCCTTCGACAAGGCGCAATACGATGCTTTCCTGGACGCGCTGCTAGCGGCCGAGAGCGTCCCGGCCCACATCGCAGAGGATCGTCCCGGCCCGGATAACACGCGCTACTTCGAGGCCTGCCTGCCCATAGAAGAAATCGCGCGGCGCGGACGCGACACCCTGCGCTTCGGCCCCATGAAGCCGATGGGGTTGATCGATCCGCGCACCGGCCGCCGCCCGTGGGCCGTGGTCCAGCTTCGCCAGGAGGACGCGCGCGCGGGCAGCTACAACCTGGTGGGTTTTCAGAATCATATGCGCTTCGGCGATCAACAGCGCGTGCTGCGCATGATTCCGGGCCTGGAACACGCCGAATTCCTGCGCTTCGGCCAAGTGCATCGCAACACCTATATCAACGGGCCCGCGCTGCTCGCGCCGACGCTCCAGATGCGCACGCGCCCGCAAGTCTTTTTCGCGGGACAGATTTCCGGAGTGGAAGGTTACGTCGAATCCATTGCTACCGGGCTGATCGCCGGGCGTGGCGCGGCTGCATTGGCGACGGGAGACGCGCCCCGCGCTGTTCCCGCGCGAGACCGCCATGGGATCGCTCACCGCCTACGTGTCGGGAGCCGATCCCCTTAATTACCAGCCTGCGAATATCACTTTTGATCTATTGCCCAAGCTGGAAAATCCGCCGCGCGATAAGAAAGTCCGTTACGCCGAAGTGTGCCGCCGCGCGCTGGCCGCTCTCGAAGAATACTTGTGCGCCCATGTCTGAACTGGCTCTTGCGATCGAACGCTATCTCGGCGAGTTAGGCCGCCAGAACGCCTCCGCGCATACCATTCGAAACTACGCTTCAGACTTAGAACAATTCCTCGAATATTTCTCGCCGCCGGGAGCCCAGCCGCCCGCGCCTGGCGCCATCGACGCTCGGCTGCTGCGCGAATGGCTCACCAGCCTCTACGATCGCAAGCTCGATCCCATCTCGGTCCGCCGCAAGCTCGCCGCCGTGCGGTCATTTTTCCAATTTCTGTTGCGCGAAAAATCCGTGCCGACCAATGTGGCGCGCCTCTTGCGGACTCCCAAAGCTCCCAAGCGTGTGCCCCTTGTGCCCACCGCCGAACAGACCAACACCTTGGTCGACGGAGTTGGAAAGGACCAATTCGAACGCCCCTACCCGGAGCGCGATGTCGCGCTGTTCGAACTGCTCTACGGATGCGGCCTGCGAATAAGCGAACTGGTGGGGCTCAATCTAGACGACTTCGATTTTCGCGATCGCTGGATCCGCGTGCGCGGCAAGGGCCGCAAGGAGCGGCAGGTGCCGTATGGAGAGAAAGCATCGGCGGCGCTCGAAAAGTACCTCGGGCACGCGCAGCGCGAAGGCGGGCGAAAGGGCGCTTCTGGTGAATCACCGCGGCGTGCGTTTGTCGGACCGTGGAGCCCGCGAAATCGTCAAGTTCTACGCGCGCATGATTTCGGGCGACGCATCGCTCCATCCGCATAGCCTGCGCCACGCCTATGCCACTCACTTGCTCGCCGACGGCGCCGACTTGCGCGCCATACAAGAGTTGCTGGGCCACGCGCGCCTCGCCACCACGCAGAAATACACTCAAGTCTCGCTCACAGATTTGATGGCGGTTTACGACAAGGCGCACCCGAAAGCGCGCGGATAAGCACGACGCTACGGCTACGCCCGTTCCATGTAGGCCGATTCCGAGGTCGACACCCGGATCTTCTCGCCTTCGCTGATGAAAGGCTGGCACCTGCACTACCAAGCCGGTTTCGGTCTTAGCGGGCTTAGTCACGTTGGATACAGTCGCGCCCTTCAGACCCGGCTCGGTTTCGACGACGGTGAGATCCACGGTCGGCGGCAGTTCGATGCCCATGGGCTTGCCTTCGTAGAATTCGATCTCCACCTTCAAGTTGGGGATCAGAAAATTGGTAGCATCGCCCAGAAAGTCGCGGGTCAGGTGCATTTGCTCGAAGGTCTCGGTGTTCATGAAGTAGTAGAACTCGCCGTCGTCGTACAGGTACTCCATGTCCTGCTGGTCGAGCGAAGCCCGCTCGACCTTATCTTCCGACGAGAAGCGATGCTCCATCATGGTGCCGGAGCTGAGCTTGCGCATCTTCACCTGGACGAAGCCGCGCAGGTTGCCGGGGGTGCGGTGCTCCATCTTAAAGACCGAAAAGAGCTCGCCGTTCCACTTGACCACCATGCCGGGGCGCAGTTGTGTTGCTGCAATCATATCGGGAAACCTTAGTGTAGCAGAGCACGGTCTCGGCTGCCGCCGACGCGCGGCAAAATCGAAGTTTGCCACATTAAGGCCAAAGCTTCAACCGTATTTTCCCCGAATGCGCCGATATGACTAGCAGGAGAGTTCACAATGAAAAATCTATTTTTGAGACTGAAGGCGCTGAAGGATACGCGCGCTCAGGATCTGATCGAATACGCACTCATGGCTGGTTTCGTTGCAGTTGCCGCCGGCGCGGTAATGCCTGGCGTTGCATCGAGCATCAGCACGATCTTTTCGAAGGTCGCGTCAGTGCTGGCGGTTGCTTCCACTCAGAGCAGCTAGACCGAACGTTAACATTAGCCTCCGCGCTCTCTATCTAAAGGTGCGCGGTAAGTGCAACCCCCGCTCTGGCAGGCCGTTCAGGTCTGCTGGCCGGGCCGTTTTAGTTTGGCCCAGCCTGCGAGGTCCGGGTGGACCCTGTTCCCCCGGCGGCGTCTTCGCTCTTAAACGCCCGGCTGGCTAAGGCGGCATCCAGGGCTGCTACCAGTACGTTGGCCGGCGCCTCCGCGTCATAATTAGCGATCGACGCGGGCTTGATGTGCGGCAACACCTGGACGGCCGAAGGAGGGTTGCTATCCAGATAATCCATGCCTTGCACCGTGATCAGAAGATTGCTCTTGTCGTCGCTCGATACCCAGCCGCGCTGTTTCACATACCACAAGACGAAAAACAGCGCATCCAAATCGGCGTTGAGCATGGCTTCGACGTAGCGCATCGGTAAGCCCGGTTTTAGGGGCTTCTTTTTTCGGCGCTCGTATAGGATGCAGAGCATAGCCACGCGCAATCCGGCATCCGACCCCAGCGATTCAAAGAACTCCGTCCCGCTGAACTGTGGGCAATTCGAGTCTTCGCCGACTCCCTTCAAGTTGTCGAACGCAAGCCGCTGCGCCGGGTCGGAAAGCACTTCATAGGCTGCGTTCACAGCGTCAAAGGCTTCCTGATCCCCGGTATCGGGGTTGTTGGGATGATACTTCCGTGCGAGCTCCGCATAGGCGCTCTGCAACGTCTCGGAATCGGCTCTGGGGTCGATGCCGAGCACGTCATAGTGATCTTGGAATTTACCGGCGAGTGGGGTGGACATGAGGGGGTCAAAAACAGTATCACCGAGTCGGGGCTTCCGAGGAACTCAGGTAAACCACCTACTCTCGTGGGTGGCTTGACTTAGGACCGCAAGCCGAACGAATAACGCAACTTCGACGGCGGGGCGAAACTGGACCGGCGGAAAACAGCCACTAACTGGGCGGACCCTTCGCGGTCATGCTGTATCATCAGAGATACTCTGCAATGATTCCTGAAACGATCCCGGAAGGCCTCACTTTTGACGACGTTCTCCTGCTGCCGGCGCGCAGCAGCGTCGTCCCCGCCGACACCGATACCCGCACCTGGATTACCCGCAAGATCGGCCTGAACATTCCCATCGTCAGCTCGGCCATGGACACCGTCACCGAATCGCACCTGGCCATCGCGCTCGCGCAGCAGGGCGGCCTCGGCATCATTCACCGCAACATGTCGATCGAGCGGCAGGCCGAAGAAGTGGACCGCGTGAAGCGCTCGGAAAGCGGCATGATCGTCGACCCGGTCACGGTCGATCCCGAGCAGAAGATCTCCGACGCGCTCGAAGTGATGAAGCGCTACCGCATCTCCGGCGTGCCGGTGACCAAGAACGGCAAGCTGGTGGGCATTCTCACCAATCGCGATCTGCGCTTCGAGACGCGCTACGATCTGCCGATCTCGAGCGTGATGACCAAGGAGAACCTCATCACGGTGGGCGTCGGCACCACGCTCGAAGAAGCCGAGGCCATCCTGCACACGCATCGCGTGGAAAAGCTGCTGGTGGTGGACGAGCACTACAACCTGAAGGGTCTGATCACCGTCAAGGACATTCAGAAGAAGCTGAAATATCCCAACGCCGCCAAAGATGCGCAGGGACGCTTGCGCGTGGGCGCGGCGCTGGGATCGTCGGGCGATTTTCTGGAGCGCGCGCAGGAACTGGTGAGGAAGAAAGTGGACGTGCTGGCCATCGATTCGGCGCACGGCCACAGCCAGCGCGTGATGGACGCGGTTGCCAACGTGAAGCGCGCGCTGCCGGAAGTGCAACTGATCGCGGGCAACGTCGCGACCTATGAAGGCGCCTGCGATCTGATCGCGCTGGGCGTGGACGGGATCAAGGTCGGCATCGGGCCGGGATCGATCTGCACGACGCGCGTGGTCAGCGGCGCGGGCGTTCCGCAGATCACCGCGATCGCCGAGTGCGCCAAGGCGACGCAGGGCAGCGGCGTACCGCTGATCGCCGACGGCGGCATCAAGTTTTCGGGCGACGTCACCAAGGCCATCGCGGCGGGCGCGGATTGCGTGATGATCGGCAGCCTGCTGGCGGGCACCGAAGAGAGTCCCGGCGAGACGATTCTCTATCAGGGCCGCACCTTCAAGAGCTATCGCGGCATGGGTTCGATGGGCGCGATGGCGCAAGGCTCGGCGGACCGCTATGCGCAGGAAGCCACCGGCGGCGGCAAGCTGGTGCCGGAAGGGATCGAAGGCCGCGTGCCGTACAAAGGGCTGCTGGCCGACCTGGTGTATCAACTGGTCGGCGGTCTGCGCGCCGGCATGGGCTACTGCGGCTGCGGCACCATTCCGGAGCTGCATCAGCAGGCCAAGTTCGTGCGCGTCACCGCCGCCGGGCTGCGCGAGAGCCACGTGCACGACGTGATCATCACCAAGGAAGCTCCGAACTATCGGTTGGAGTAGGTCACAGTTCACCGTCGCCTATGCTTCCCTGTTGACAGGCGAACGTCCCAAATAATTGCTGCCGAGCTAATGCCCAGAATTTTGTTGTCGAAAGGGTTCGTTTCGACACTCGCCCGGTCTCGTCCGTATTTCGGACTTGAGATCATCGACCACTTATGGGCGACGTCTGATGGTTTTTTGAGACGGGACTTCTTCGAACTCTATATTGAAGAACTGATGTCGAATCGGACTAGCGTTTTCTACACGGAGCTCGCCGATGACCGGAGTACCCGAGGCCGATTTCTCACCTTCCTATTCGCTGACGCGACGATCGCCTACAAGCTGGAAGTGTACCGACCCGTCGGCTAGTTTGTATTACGGGAACTGGATCACCTCGCCCGCCGGCCCGAAGACGACCCTTATAATCGTGCGTACTCCGGCGACAGGTCAAATCGTTAGGAATTGCCACTCTCTTCGGCGGTCAAGTTTTTTAGCGTCATGGTGTCCGATGCACTTCGTCAGGGAATCGAGTGGCACATGTGGCTTTACTACGTCACACACATAACGAAGAGCATATTGCGTAACTACAAGCCTTACGACGATCCCCTGGTTAGGAGCGACGCCGAATTTCCTATCTGGTATAGCTATCTTCTCTACCAGATATTTTCGAGTCTCAGCAACTGGATTCTTGCGATCGACGAGCTTCCCGAAACGCAGCGAAACATACAATTGCACTCGACAAGGGGCGATCACGAAAATAACAACATTCCGAAAAGCGCCATTCTGGCATTCGGCGATTGCGTGCATCAGGTCCTCTTGAGCAGGAAACTCAATGAGGAGCTTCTAGATACGCTTATGAGCGTTGTTTTTGGGATCTATTTCGATTTGCGACGCGCGGCGACATCGGGGCAGTACGCCGAAGCTCTTCGAAACTCGATCGTTAGTGGGGGATTTGCGCGAGCCAGCGATGACAGGGACTATAAAGCACGACTGAGGTACTTTTTAGAGAAACAAGATCGCTTTCGGTTCCACGAGTTCATGGATGAACTGAGAATCGCGTTCGCTTGAGAAAGAGCAAGGCATCGACATCGGGCTCAGCCGATGTCGAGGTCCTTTTTCACCTTGGCTAGCGGGATCAGAGGCCTGTCCCCATTGCGCTGGACAGCTTCTTTGAGATCGCGCAGATCTTCCAAATCTTCGACACGCTCGCGGAGATGATCCACTTCCTCTGCAAGTTGTTGGAGAGTTGGCTTCTTGGCTCGCGAAGCTTCCAAGGTCTTACTCATACGCATTCTTCCTGTCTTTCACAGCATACACCGCGATGACATTCCCCTCCAATCGGAAGAGTACGCGGTAAGATCCAACTCTCAGGCGATATGCATTCTCGCGCGCGGTAAGCTTCTTTACGTCTCCCGACAGTTGATCCTGCAACTGTGTGATGCGATGGCCGATCCTGACCCTGGCCGGTTTGGGCAGCGCGCGAAGTTGCTCCCGGGCTGCTTCACTGAATGCGATTTGGTATCGAATGCTCGTGGCTGGCCTTCTGGACGCTCACATTGAAGTGTCCAGCGACCTGACAGAATCTCACTTAGAGTTGGGAGCGCGTCGCATAACTTGTGCGTCGAGGCCACCCTTCGCCAGTCTGACCCGGATTTCTGACCCCACCGGCGCGTCTTCTGGTGCCTTCACGATTTTCCCGTCGTGTTCAACAATGGCATAGCCGCGTTCCAAAATCGTCAGCGGGCCGAGTTGCTTCAGGTGGGCTTCGAGCGGACGTAATTGGCCGCCCGCGCGGCTTAGCCGCAGACGCATCGACTGCGTGAGTGCCGCGTCGCTTGCTTCCAGTCGCCGGCGCGCGGCAGCAAATTGGAGACGAACGTCCATCTGGCTCAGCCGGGCTGAAGCTCCTTCAAATGCACGCCGGCGTGCCGCGAGCGACCCACGCCACAATTCGCGCAACCGATAATCCAGCTCGTCCACCCTCTGCATCTGCCGTCCGATTGCACGATGCAAACGCGCGCGATCAATAGCCACGTTGTGCAGCGCACGCGCCAGCAGGGCGATTTTCAGCCGCACCGATTGCAGGAGCTTGTGATCCGCCGCACTCAGTCGCTCTATCAGACTCTCTCGCGTGGCAATCACGATTTCCGCGGCGGCCGAAGGCGTCGGCGCGCGCATGTCGGCAACGAAATCGGCAATAGTGAAGTCAGTCTCGTGCCCCACGGCCGAGATCACGGGCACGGAACATGTCGCGATCGCGCGGGCCACGCGCTCCTCATTGAAGGTCCACAAATCTTCGAGTGACCCGCCGCCGCGCGCCACGATGACCACTTCGGCCCATCTCGAAGCGCTGAAATAATCGATGCCCTCGGCCACCTGTTCCGCTGCGCCCTCGCCTTGCACCTGCGCCGGATAGAGACGGATGTGACGCCCGGGGCATCGCCGTTCCAGTACCTGCAGCATGTCCTGAATCACCGCGCCGGTAGGCGATGTCACGATGCCGATTCGTTCCGGCAGCGCGGGCAGGGCTCGCTTGCGTCCGGCCGCGAACAAGCCTTCGGCTTCCAGCTTTTTCTTGAGTTGCTCGAAGGCCAGTTGCAGCGCACCGTGTCCCTGCGGCTCGATGGCCTCCACCACCAACTGCAGGTCGCCGCGGGCATCATATAAGTCAACCCGGGCTCGGGCGAGCACGGCGACGCCGTCCTGCGGTTTGAATTTCAGATAGCGCGCCGCGGTTTTGAAGCAGACACAGCGCATCTGCGCGTCTTCGTCCTTCAGGGTGAAATAGTAGTGGCCGCTTGGGTAAAGCTTGACCCCGGAAATTTCGCCCGCGACCCAAATATCCCGGAAATATTCGGTGAAGACACCCCGCAAGGCAGTGGCGAGTTCACTCACCGAAAAATAGTGCGGCTCGGGCGTCCAATTGAGGGCGATCTGTTCCACGCTTCAGTGTACGAAAGCCCATGGCCGGCCAGCGCGGGCGGCCCTTTCCAAATGAACACCCTCAAGTATCATGGAACAATGAGCCCGACGCCGAAAACGCCGAAAGATATCCTCGACTACGCCAAGAAATTTGAAGCCAAACAGCTCGACTTGCGCTTCACGGATCTGCCGGGGCTGCAGCAGCATATTTCTTATCCGCTGAGTCAACTGGACGAGAGTTCTTTCGAGGAAGGCTTCGGCATCGACGGCTCGAGCATTCGCGGGTGGGCGGCGATCAATGAGAGCGACATGCTGCTAGTCCCCGATCCGAACACCGCTTTCATCGATCCGTTTTACGAAACCAAAACCCTGGTGATGACCGCCGACGTCATCGATCCCATCACCCGCCAGCACTATGATCGCGACCCACGCTGGATCGCCAAGAAAGCCGAGATGTATTTGAAAAACTCGGGCCTCGCCGACACGGCTTATTTCGGCGCGGAAGCGGAATTCTTCATCTTCGACAACATTCGTTTCGATCAGAACGCGCATTCCGGCTACTACTACATCGATGCTGAAGAAGGCCGCTGGAATTCCAGCCGCGCGGAGAACAATCTGGGCTACCGGCCGCGCTACAAAGAAGGTTATTTCCCGGTTCCGCCCACTGACCACTATCAGAACCTGCGCGCGGAGATGGTAGAACAGATGATCCGCTGCGGCCTCACGATCGAGTGCCATCATCACGAAGTTGCCACCGGCGGCCAGTGTGAAATCGATCAGAAATTCGACACGCTGGTGAAATCCGCCGACAACATGATGCTCTATAAATACGTGACGCGCAACACGGCCTACCAATATGGTAAGAGCGTCACCTTCATGCCCAAGCCTCTGTTCGGCGATAACGGCAGCGGGATGCACACTCACCAGAGTCTATGGCGCGAAGGCAAGCCCTTGTTCGCCGGCGAAATGTATGCAGGTCTTAGTCAAATGGCGCTGTGGTATATCGGTGGATTGTTGAAGCATGCGCGCGCACTGTCAGCAGTGATCGCGCCCACTACCAATAGCTACAAGCGCCTGGTGCCGGGCTACGAAGCGCCGGTGAATCTCGCATATTCGCGGCGCAATCGTTCTGCGGCGGTGCGAATCCCGATGTATTCGGCCAATCCGAAAGCCAAGCGAGTCGAGTTCCGGCCTCCCGATCCGTCGGCGAATCCGTACCTCGCGTTCGCGGCGATGATGATGGCGGGACTCGATGGGGTGCTCAATAAGGTGGACCCAGGGGAACCGCTCGACAAAGACATTTACGACTTGTCGCCGGAGGAAATGAAGTACGTGCCTTCCATGCCGGCCTCGCTTGAGGAAGCGCTCACTTGCCTCGAAGACGATCATGCGTTTCTACTCAAGGGCGATGTCTTCAGCGAAGAGATGCTGGAGACGTTTATCGCCTATAAGCGCAAGAATGAGGCCGACGCCGTGCGCCTGCGGCCGCATCCCTACGAGTTCGCGCTGTATTATGACATCTAGGAAATTAGGCTCCGTCCCTAATTTCCCCAAATGACTGGCTCCATCCTTCAGATAAATGTCTCTTCGGGCGGCGTTCCTAAGCGCGCCGTGGCCGAAGCGCTGGTTACGGAGTTGGGAATCCAAGGCGACGAGCACGCGCACCCGGAACTTCACGGTGGCCCCTCTCGCGCGGTGTTGCTAATTACCGCCGAAGGCATTGAAGAGCTGGCCGCCCTGGGTTTCCCGTTGACTTACGGCTCCATGGGCGAAAACCTCACCACGCACGGAATCGGGCGCCGCGATTGGCGGGTAGGCCAGCGCTGGCGTATTGGCACGGAAGTCATCATCGAAATCACCAAGCGCCGCGCGCCGTGCCAGCAACTAAATGTCTACGGACCAGGTCTCCAAGCTGCGATCTACGACCAATTAACCCGCGACGGAGACCCTGCTTCCCCCAAATGGGGCTTGAGCGGAGTCTACGCTTCTGTCGTGACCCCGGGTCTCGTTCTCCCCGGAGATGCGATCGTTCTAGCCCCATAACATGGAGCGCCTGCGACAACTCGCCTACCATGATCGTGCGCGCGCCAGCCGCGAAATGGGAGAACTATCGCGTGAGCTTCCTCCGTCGACGGCCAGCCGCCTGGATCTTCTGTTGAGTACCTCGGCCGCCCCCGAACAGGGTTTGCAATACTTCGCTCGCTTGTACGAGCGGCAGCCAAACTGGTTTCAGCGGCTAACCCGTTCGACGACGGGCCTGCGCTATCTGATCGCAATTTTCACTTATAGCCAATTCCTTTCCGAAGAGATTTTGCGCCACCCCGAGTGGGTGAATTCACTGCTCGAATCCGGCAGCCTGCAACGCGTGCTCACCGCCGAGCAAATGCGCGACATGCTGGAAGAGATCTTGCCAGCAGGACTTCCGGCTCCGCTTGAATTCGCGCGCTTCCGCCGCCGCCAGATGCTGCGCATCCTCATTCGAGATGTGCTGGGTTTGGGAACGCTGCCTGAAATCACCGGCGAACTTGCCGCGCTCGCCGACACGATCGTCGAAACCGCGTACGCGCGCATCCGTCAGCAGTTGGTTGCGGAGCACGGAATACCGCGGACACGCACCGGACAAGAATCGCATTTCACGGTCATCGCGCTGGGCAAGATGGGAGGCAATGAACTCAACTACAGCTCCGACATCGACTTGATGTTTTTGTACTACGCGAACGGCGAGACTAGCGGCGGCGAGCGCGGCAGCATTTCCAACCGGGAATTCTTCGTGCGCGCCGCGAATCAACTTACGTCGCTACTCTCCACTTACACCAGCGAGGGCATGTGTTATCGCGTGGACCTGCGGTTGCGACCCGACGGCAGCCAAGGCGAGGTATGTATCTCGCTCGAAGCCGCCCGCCAGTATTATGCCAACCGGGCTCGCGACTGGGAATTGCAGATGATGATCAAGGCTCGCGTGGCCGCCGGCGACAAGACCACCGGACACGGCTTGCTGGATTTCGTGGAACCGCGGACCTACTCCACCACATTGGACTTTTCGGCGATCGAAGAATTGTCGGCCACTCGCGAGCGCTTGAACGAAAAACTGTCGTGGCGAAATCGTCGCCAGAGGTTGCAGGGCTCGGACGTCGTCGAAGTAAAGTTGGAGCGCGGCGGGATCCGCGATATCGAGTTTCTGGTGCAGTGCTTGCAGCGCCTCTACGGCGGAGCCGACACCTGGGTTCGCCACGGCGGCACGATGTTGGCGCTCGCCCGCCTGCAGGATAAAGGTTTCCTCTCCGGCGCGGAATACGGCCGCCTGGCATCCTCCTATCAGTTTTTGCGGCAGCTCGAACATCGGCTGCAAGTGGTCGACGACCGGCAGACTCACACCTTGCCATCGGAACCGGAAGCCCTGGAGTTACTGGCCAAGCGAATGCCAGGCGGACTCGATTCGGCTGCCTGGCTCTTGCAACAAACTCGTGTCCACTTCGATCAAGTCCGCGAGATTTACGATCGCGTAGTCCACTCGAACGCCGCTTCGAGGCAGGCAACAGTTTCCGGCGGCCTTCGCGGCGGCAACATTATTCGTTCCCTCGATCAGCGAGCTCCGGGCCTTGCGGCCAAGCTCGCCGGCAGTCAAATGAAGCGCGGCCTCAAGTCCTTTGAACATTTCCTGGAGCGTATCACGGCGGATTCGGTCGCTTTGAATCGGTTAGACAGCGACATCACGTTGGCCGCCAATACTCTGGATTTGTTCGAGCACAGCCCGCACTTCGCCGAAGAACTGATACGCGCTCCCGAACTGCTGGATGACGTTGGACGGGCGGCGGATACTAGCGTTCTGGGGCCGCCTCCAGACACCGCCAGCGAGTTGCGCCGCTGGTATCGCCGCGAAATGGTGCGGATCCAGACCGCCAGCGTCTGCCTCTCCGAGCCCATTTTCGAAACTCTTGTTGCGGACGTCGGATCTGGCCGACGCCGTGATCGCGAAAGTTTATGAAATTGCAGTCGCAGAAACACGCGCCTCGCACCCGCCGAACGCGGCCTGTGATTGGTCGAATCAAATGTCGGTCATCGCACTTGGACGCCTTGGAATGCGGGAGTTCGATCTAGGTTCCGACGCCGATTTGGTGTTCGTGCTCGCCGACTCCGACGCGGCGGATCTGGCGTTCTGGACGCGGGTTGCCGAGCGCGTCGTGGATCTGTCCACGGCCTACACCGGCGGCGGCGTGATGTTTGCCGTGGACACGCGCCTCCGGCCCAATGGCGTCGACGGTCCGCTGGTGCTGACTGAAGCGTCTTTCAAAGACTACTTCGCGCGCAACGCCGAGGCCTGGGAGGGCATGGCTTACATGAAGTCGCGCGCGGTCGCCGGAGACGCAAAACGGGCGGAACGTTTTTTGAAGGAATTACAAGATCTCGACTGGCAGCGTTATGGGCAGAGCGGACGTTCCCGTACCGACCTGCGGCGGATGCGTCAAAAGCTTGAAGGCGAGCAGGGCGCTGCACACCCACTCAAGGCCGGGCGCGGCGGCTATTACGACATCGACTTCATCCTCATGTACCTGCGTCTTAAAAACGCGGGCGTCTATTTCAAGGTGCTCAATACGCCGGAGCGTATTCAGGTGCTGGAAAACATGGGTCACCTGGACCGCGCCGGCGCAAAATTCTTGAACGAGGCAGCGACCTTTTACCGCGCGCTCGACCACGCTATCCGCGTACTCACCGGCCACGCGGAGGCCAAGCTTCCATCGCAAACGCAAGTGGAGGCGCTCGACGCGCTGCTGCGTCGCTGGACTCCCATCCCTTTGAGCGACCTTGATGACATTCGCTCGCAAACGCGCAGCGCCTTCGAGAAATTGTTCGGCTGAGCCTTCACCGTTCTATCGTCAGCGCCTGCAAGTAGCGCTCCGCCGAGCGGCGAACCACGGATTTTGCTTCCGCTTGGATCACGAACTCGGGCCATGCGCCAAAAAGTTTTCCAAATTCAAAGGATTCGAGCGTCGCCAAGATTCTACTGACGCTGGCCGCGCTCAGCGGCAAATAGTTGGGATAGCTGTACATGAAACTGACCCAGCGCCGGTCCATGCACACCTGCGGCAGGTCGCCCGAGAACAACGCGCCCGCGCCTTCGCTCCAATGCAGGACTTGATATCCGGCAAAGTGTCCACCGATCCGAATCAAACTGAATGTCGCACTCAGCGCATGTGTCGCACCTTTCCAAAACCGGATACATGGATCGGGGCGCTGGACCCATTCCCGGTCGTCGTCGTGCAGGTAAATCGGCGCGCCTCCGAAGGCCTGGCTCCACTCGACCATCGACGAGTAGTAGTGCGGATGAGAGATCGCGATCGCGGAGATGCCGCCCAGCGCTTGAATCCGCGCGACGGTTTCGTCGTCGATGAGGCTGACGCAGTCCCAAAGAATGTTCCCGGCTTCGCTTTGAATCAGAAGTCCCCGCTGGCCAATGGCGAACTTAGGTTCGGTGCCAATACCCCAAATCCCCGGACTCTCTTGATAGAGCGCGTTGCGATGGGCGGTTCGTAAGTCCTCTAAAGTTATCCATTGCTGCCCTTGCAATCCGATATATTGGCGCTCGTCTTCGCAGATAGGGCAGCGTTCGGGCCGCCGTTCGGTTGGGGGGAATTGCGTCCCGCAAGTTACGCAGATATGAGTCGGCAAGGTGGCTCCGGCAAAGAGGCGTCGTCAATAATATACCCCGCCAGCGCCCCATCATCTTCAAGCGTGATTTAATGAAAGGAACGCCGGCCTATACGGCATTCTCAGGAGGAACCCATGATTTCACGCATCGCTTTTCCGCTCGCGTCCGCACTGTTCTGCGCAGGGATTTGTGCCGCGCAAACCCCGCTCAACGTAAAAACCGGCGAATGGGAATCGACGATGACCAGCGACACCAGCGGCCAACTTCCCATTCCCCAGGAAATGATCGATAAGATGACGCCCGAGCAGCGCGCGAAAATGGAAGCCATGATGAAAGCGCGTGGGATGCAGGGTCCTCGAACCACGGTGACCAAACACTGCGTCAAGAAGGAAGACCTCGACAAGCCCTTCGGCAACGAAAATAAGGCGTGCAAACCGACGATCGTGAACTCTTCCGCCACCAAGCAGGAGATTCACATGGATTGCGAAATGGGAGGCGGTAAGCAGGTCGGCACGCTTAAATTCGAAGCCGTCGATTCAAGCACCGTCAAGGGGTCCATGCAAATGACTGCTTCAAACGGCGCCCGGACCATGAACGTGAACTCCACATTTTCGGCCAGGTGGCTCGGGCCGGCATGCACGGAATCCAGCAAGTAGGCCGTTACTGCTTTTGCGCGGGACGCGGTTCCGAAGCCGGCGGCACGATGCTCTTCATCCGCAGATAGCTGACCATGCTGCCGTAGATTTCGTTGTTGTGGCCGTAATTCAGAATGAGCAGGGCCATGCGCAGATTCCGCGTGGTCCGTCCATTCTCCTGAGTGATGTCGATCATCTCCGCGCCGGAGGCGTCGGTCAGTGCAGAGTATGCGCCCCCGCAATACGCGACGGCGTCGGTCAAAGCCTTGATGAACTCGGCTTTTGTCGAGAGCTTCGTCAGATCGTTGCCGGCATTCGGATTCTTCTCGCCTTTGGATTGCGAGCACCAAAGATAGTTGTAGTTTGCCAGGTGCCCCACCTGCTGCCCGAATGTGCGCACTTCCATCTGAGGACCGGGGCGCAGCCCGTAATTCTCCTCCGGCATCTTTTCAGCGGTTCTGAGAATGGTGCCGCTGTTCCTGGTAAAGGCATCACGAAGCCAGGTGGATAACGGATTGGCAGGAGTCTGTGCCCGCCGCGTCGAGGGCGCAGAGCGCCGCCAGCATCACCATCAAGAGTCTGCCCATGGTCATCTCCTTTTCGCCGCGGCCGCCGGCGCAGCCGCTTCCAAATGCGCCGCCACGTAGGTTAATACGTCGCCACGCTCGCGCGCAAGCTCGGCCAGGCGGTCGAAATCGCCAGCTAGCTCACACAGTTGTTGAGCAGTAGGGCAGGCGATCTCGGAGGCGTTGGCGTCGGGAAGGTATTCGAGCGAAACCTCCAGCGCTTCCCGGTACCGGTCCACGCGCACCAGGAGATTGACCAGGATCTGCGCGGGCCAGGTACCCGCCGTCTCCGTCGCGACGACTTTCTTTCGGAAGTGAGCGATGTGCTGGTCGAGATCCACTCCCCGCAGCGCCTGCACGAAGTGATCGTAGTCGACGAAGGGATCCTCAAACGGCGGCCGTCCTGGGAACTGGAAGTTGGCGGAAAGCCGCTTCCCGTACTCGCAGAGGTCATGAAATTGCCGCAGCGTTTCCGGGTCCGTAACTTCCGGAGAATATTGCAACACCGAAACCACGTGCGAAGGATCGATGTAGGAGCTGTACTCGCCGAACAGCCAGTCGCGGCCCTCGATCAGCTCGGTAATGCTGGTTGATCCGGTCTTGTGGCCCTCGCGCTCTTCAATCGCGTTATCGAGCGACGCTGCCAACTCGGAATAGATGCTCCTCGCCAGTACGGCGATAGATTGCTCGCGGTCTTTTTCTCCGCCATTACCGCCGAAGTAAGTGAGCGCCCTGCAAATACCAAACTTTTCGATCACGAGTTCGAGACCCTTGGCCGGATGGACTCCCTGCATGAAGGCGATCTCAATGATGGCTTCGACGTTTTCGCTCGGCTCCGCGCGTTCGATGGCCGCGGCAACGCGCGTGACGTCACCCGTGGCGCGAAGATACGGCCACGCCCTGGGGATGTCACCGCTCGCCAGAAACAACTCGCCGGTTTCTTGCGCGGCCTCGACGAGAAATTGCTGATACTTCGCCTGCACATCGGGAGGAAGCGCCCCAAGGTTCGGAGCCTGTATCAGCGGCAGCCCAAGCTGCAGCCGCTTTTTCATCAGCCTGGCTTCGAACATAAGATGGTATTCCTTGGACTCGCGGAATTGCCGGATCAGATAGTCCAAGCTGCTTGCCGGGTCTCCGGACTCAAGCATCGGTCCGAGCACGTCAAAGGCAGGCTCAAGCATCGTATTGATGATAACAAGTCGCTGATTTTGCCCTAGGGGCGGCTTACTCTCGGCTCACCGGGACGGCCCAGCAGATACGAATACACTCGTCCGTCGGACCTAAAAAGGCTCACGACGATTTCTTTTTCTGGATCGTAGGTACGCACCATCCGTCCGCAATCGGCGTCATCGTTCGGAAGAGCCGTGAGTCTGACGTATTGAAACGGATAACCCTCATTTGCGATGCGCGTCGTATCCACGAGCAGCGTTCCCCTCCCGCGCTCCTCGAAAGCAAGTTCCGCGGCGGGGAGCAATGTTTCCCAGTTGTCGGCGATCAATTTCAAATCTGCCGCCTTATCCATGTTTCTTGTTGGCGCCCGCTAGGCGCCGGACCCTTGCCATTGTCGAGGCAGCCATCTACGGCAGTTGCGTCGCTTGCCGGGCCACCATTTGCCAGCCGGACGCTTGCTTCGCCCATACCGTGGTCAGAAAAACATGATGCGACACCGTTGGTGTAACGAACATCACGTTGTGAGTGGTGATGACGGTATTTCCGTACTGCCGTACGTTAGTGGTCTCGAACTTGATGGCTGTGTATTTGACCTGGCCAGTGATCCCCTTTAGGACGTCCGCCTTGGTTTCCATCGCGCCGTTGGAGTGGAAATAAGAGAGATCATCCGCCAACAATTTCGCGACCGTAGCAGGGTCGGACTTCACCATCCCATCGTTGAACTGTTTCTCCGCGGCGAGGACAGCTTTTTCGTCGCTGGGCGTCGCCAAACCGGCGAATGCGGGCAGCGAAATTGCAATCAGGAGGGAGAGGGAGAGAAGCTTCATAGGCATCGTAAAGTAGTTGGTGGAGGCGGCGGGAGTTGAACCCGCGTCCGAGAAAGTCAATCGCGAAAAGACTACGTGCGTTTCCGATTCGGTATTTTTCGTCCACCCCATGCGGAACCGGCAAGAGGGGGATGGCTTAGCCTGATTGATCTCGGCTTTCAGCTCCAGACGGAAGCCTTAGGCCTATCCTGCAAGATGACGCTCTTAAGACCCGTGCAGGCCCATGGCCTCAGAGCGGCAACTTAATTAATTAAGCTGCGTAAGCGAACTGCTGATTATTGGCAGTTGTTGTTTTCCGATCGTTTTACGGGAGCTCGGAACCCGGCACGACTTCCCACGACGGATGCAATCCCGTCGAATCCGTTGCGCCCCCTTTCCAATTCATTCTACCATTTGAGGGTTGACAGTCCCCACGACTACTCCGGAAACAGGAACTTTTGAAGGCGAACGCCTCGCGCCCCTCTACAACGTCGTTCTGCTCGATGACGACCAGCACACCTACGATTACGTGGTGGAGATGCTAGGCGCGCTCTTCTTTCTGCCGCTCGAAACCGCCTATCAGCACGCGGTAGAGGTGGATACTACAGGGCGCACGGTCGTTATTACGTGTGAGCGCCCGCAAGCCGAATACGCGCGCGATCAGATCCATGGTTATGGCGCCGACCCGCGCATGCCCAGGTCGAGCGGGTCGATGAAAGCAGTGATACAGCCGGTTTCCGGCGGGCAAAGCTAGCTTTAAGCGTGGCGTTTCAGGATCTGCGGCAGATTCTGCGAAAACGCCGAGCGCGCCAGCACCATGTCGCAGCCGGCTTCCTGCGCCGCCTGTTTCAACTCGCCCTGCACATGCGAGACGTAGCCCAGCAGACTGATCTTCTGGAGCGCCGGATCGGCCTTCAGTTTCTGGATCAACTGCACCGGCTCGACTCCCGCGAAGTTCAGATCCAAAATGATCAATGCCGGATTTTCGGCGGCTTGATCCAGCGCGTCCCGCTCGCTCTTCACGAACGCGACGCTCAGTCCGGCGCGCTTGGCGGCCTCGTTAATCTTAACGGTGAAGAAGAGATCTTCCACCACGGCCAGAATCTTCTTGGTGGCCATCGTTGTCATTGTAATTATTTAGAAATACCGCGGCGGGTGAAGTTCAATCCTAGCATGCTAACGTGAAACTAAGTGACCGACTCCAACCCTTTTGCCGACCCCCTGCGCTTCGAACGCCAGGTGCCGGAATGCGCCATCGTCATCTTCGGAGCCAACGGCGATCTCACCAAACGCAAGCTGATTCCGTCGCTCTACCGGCTGGCTTACGAGCGGCGCCTGCCCGCCACGGTCTCGATCATCGGCACCTCGCGCACGCCCCTCAATGACGACGCGTTTCGCGGCAAGATGCACGATTCCGTGAAGGAGTTCCTCGAAGACAGCCCGTTCGACGAAGATCAATGGACCGGCTTTGCGAAAGGTCTGCACTACATCGCCGGCGATTTGAGCGATCCGAAACTCTACGCTGCGATCAAGGACAAATTGGCGGCGCTGGGCCGGACGAACGTTCTGTATTACCTTTCGACGCAGCCCAGCTACTACGGCGAAGTGGTGGAGCGGCTGGGCGCCGTGGGGCTGGGCCACACCACCGCGCAAGGCTGGCAGCGGATCGTGATCGAAAAGCCGTTTGGCCACGATCTGGCGAGCGCGCGCGAATTGAACGAGCGCGTCCACAGAGTATTCGCTGAAGCCGACGTCTATCGCATCGATCACTACCTGGGCAAGGAAACGGTGCAGAATATCCTGGCCGTTCCGCTTCGGCAACGGCATCTTCGAGCCGCTGTGGAACCGGCGCTACGTGAATCACGTGCAGATCACGGCGGCGGAATCGATCGGAGTCGAAGGGCGCGGCGCGTATTATCAGGAAGCCGGCGCGGTGCGCGACATGATCCAGAATCATCTGCTGCAGGTGATGGCGACGGTCGCGATGGAGCCGTCGGCGGTGTATGAGCCGGACGCGGTGCGCGATGAACGCGCGAAGCTGCTGCGCTCGATTCGCATTCTGCGTCCGGAGGAAGTGCCGCTGTACTCGGTGGCGGGACAATACGCGGGGTTCCGGCATGAGCCGGGCGTCGATCCCGCGTCGCAGACGCCCACCTACGCGGCGGCGACGTTCTTTGTCGACAACTGGCGCTGGGCGGGCGTGCCGTTCTACATTCGCAGCGGCAAGAAGCTGCCCGAAGCGCACCACCGAGATCGCGATCCAGTACAATACGGCGCCGCATGCGCTGTTCACTCCCGATGCGGGCGGCGTGACCATGCGGCCGAATCTTCTGATCCTGCGCATTCAACCGGAAGAAGGCATTTCGCTGCGGTTTTTATCGAAGCAGCCGGGCAGCGGCATGCGGCTGCGGCCGGTGTCGATGGATTTCAACTACGGTGTCGAGCTTCGGCGAGCGGTCGCCCACGGCATACGAGACGCTGCTCGAAGACGCGCTGACCGGCGACGCCACGCTCTACACGCGGCAGGACATGGTGGAGGCCAGTTGGCGGGTGGTGACGCCGATCCTGGAAGACTGGGCCAATCGCAAGTTCGAATTTCCGAATTACGATCCGGGCACCTGGGGTCCGGCGGCAGCCGATGAGATGCTGGCGCGGCAGGGGCATCAGTGGAGGAACAGTTGAGCTCCGCGGCGCAGGCGATCGATCCCGAAAAAATCCTGCGCGATCTGCGCGACCTGTGGGCGCAGTTGGCGCAGGAGCAAGGCGGCGCCGGGCGGCGTGTTGCGCGCGTGCTCGATGACCCTGATCGTGGTGGCTGAGCCGACGACGCGGCGGACGCCGAGACCGGCGCGCAAAACGATCGGCGTGCTGATGCACGGGCATCCCAGCCGGGCGATCGTGCTGACGCCGCGCGAAGGCGGCGAGTTCAGCGGGCGGGTGTTCGCGGAATGCTGGATGCCGTTCGGCGGACAGCAGCAGATCTGCGCGGAGGGCATCGAGATCACCGCCGATTCCGAGCAGACCGATGAAGTGGCCCGGCTGCTGGTGCCGTTGATCGCGCCGGATCTGCCGGTGGTGCTGTGGTGCCGCGGGCCGCGCGCGTTCCTGGACCGGTCTCTCGATCCGCTGTTTCCGCTGGCGAACAAGATCATCTTTAACACCCGTGCGGTGCGGCATGCCAGCTCGGCGATCGAGTTTCTGCGGCGGATGCACAAGGACGGGCGGCAGGTGGCGGATCTGGCGTGGACCCGGCTCACGGGATGGCGCGAAGCAGTGGCCCATTTGATGGATGCGTGCGCCGGCGGGTGGCTCGCGGCGGCGCGGCGGAGACGGTCCGCATCGAACATGGCGGCGGCCGTCCGGGAACCCGGTCTCTGTATTTCGCGCGCTGGATCGAGCGCGCCCTTCCCGGGGCTGAACGTGACGCTGATCGCCGGTTGCGGGCGGACCAGGGGTGCACTCGGTGGTGTTCCGGGCTGCGGGCGCGGAGATGTCCGATCCGCCTCGGCGAGAGGTTCGTCGCTCGAAGTGCGCACCGCGGAGCGCAGCTATTCGGCCGTACTGCCGGCGGATTCCGAAGAGTGCCTGATGCGCGAGGAATTGTCGATCCTGGGGAGGGACCCGGTATTCGATCGGGTGCTCGGCTGATGGACGTTCGGCAATTCGCAGACGCCGAGGCCGCAGCTACGAGCCTGCGCCCAGCAGATTCTGGACTGGCTGCGCGAGGCGATCTGGATAAGAGCGCTCTGGCGTCGCTGGCGATTTCCGGAGGCTCGTCGCCCCGTCCGAATGTTCGAGATGTTTGCGCGCACCCCTTTCGACGTGGGAGCGCGTGCATCTGTTTTGGGTGGACGAGCGCGCCGTGCCGCCCTACGGATGCGCAGAGCAATTTCAAGTTCGCCCAAGATGCCTGGCTGAGGCCCGGCAATTTCCCAGCGCCCAACATTCATCGCGTGCTCAGCTGAACTGGACCCGGCCGAGGCGGCCGCGCGCTACGTCGCCAAGACATTCAGCGCTTCTTTGGCCTGGCGGCCGGCGAATTGCCGCACTTCGATGTGATCCATCGCGGCATGGGCCCGGACGCCCATACCGCCAGCTTGTTTCCAGGAGAGCCTCTGATCGAAGACCGGTCCGGGCATCGCCGCCGCCGTTTGGGTGGAGAAATTTCAAACAGTGGCGCATCACACTGCTGCCGGGAGTGCTGCTGGCAGCCCGTCACACGGCGCTGCTGGTTCCCGGCGCGGATAAGACCGCCGCGCTGCGCTCCGTGCTGAACGAGCCGTCTTGATCCGCTGCACTACCCGGCGCAGATCGCTTCAGGCGACGGCACTGTCTGGTTTGTGGATGCGGCGGCGGCGCAGGACGCCCAATAACACCAATCCGCTGCCGATAAGAGCCGACGCTCGAAGCTTCCGGCGTTGGACTGACTTGGCCCAGCTCGAAATCATTGATCTGAAGCCGTGAGCCGCTGCTGAGTGGGCCAACGAACAACTCGCTTAGCGGCGTGTTGCTGATGAATCGCGAAGAACTGGACGGTTCCGCCGCTGACGGAATGACAAGATTGTAGTTGGTGCCCCCGACATTGTGGTCGCCGACGGCAATCCAAGGATTCGTAAATCCGGACCCGACGGGCGTAGTGATCTCCATGGCAAACGCGTAAGTATTCGCCGGAAGCACGATTTCAATGCCGGTGCCGGTCCCGCCGATGCCTTGCAGCAGCGAGGTGCCCGAGACGCTCATTAGCGTGTCGATACTCGCGCCGTTGTAATCCGTAAAGACTGTGCCCGTGGGATCCGTGTATACGCCGCTCGCCAGATTGCCCCGCGGCAAAGCGTCGCCGGCTGACATAGAAAACGTCAGGCCAGCCGAGCCGGGCGCGGTTTGCCAGACGGCGTAAGTGCCGCTGCTGCTGCTGCAACCGCTCGAGCACGAAGTATAGGTGATGGTGGCGATAGCTGGCCGCGCCAGTGCCGCCAGCGCAACCAAAAGGATTATTTTCGGGATTGCTCGGACCGTCGATTTCATTTCGGGCTCTCCAATGGTGCAAAATGAACCCACCTACGGGCCGGTAAGAGCTCCGGTTCGCCGATTTGGGATTCACGTTGCTATATGGTTCCCGAAGGAGACCGATTCTCTCCGAATGGAGCGCTAGGATGTGCCCGTACTCCATCATGATGAACACATGGGAGAACCCCGCCCTGGGCCCGAGTTCAAAAACGACGAGGCGTTTAGGCTTTGGGTACAGGCGGCGGCAAAGCGCGGGCGGGGCAAGCCGATTGAAAGCCGATCTTCCCGTGAGTGCCGTCGCAGAAGGGTTTGTTTTCCGATTGTCCGCAGCGGCACAAGCCGATGGTTTCGCGGCCCGCGAGGTCGAACGGCATTGCCGTTCACGTCGTAAATGGTAAAGTCCCCTTCGACGCGAATCGAGCCGTTGTCGCGGATAGTGATTTTCGTTGGCATTTTTCTCATCGTAACAGATCGCGACTTGTCGCCTTCGCCGCGAACGGCCTGCTGCACGCCGAATCGCGCCGGAGCCAGCCTATAATGAGAGGCACTACATGATTCATCTTTCGAGCGATACCGGGGAGCTGTTCGCGCAACTCCTACCAATTCGCGCAGCGCCAGGTGCGGAAGCTGATCGAAAAGCATCCCATGCTGTACCCGCTGCACACCAAGGACGGCGAGTGGAAGCATGAAGGCCAGGTGTGGACTCATTGGTCCGACGGCTTTCTGCCGGGGATGATGTGGATCTTCTACCGCCACGCCGAGCCGGGTTCGGCGGACGCGAAGTTCTGGTTCGAAAACGCCGTGCGCTACACCGAACCCATCGAGCCGCGCAAGAAAGACCGCGACGCGCACGACCTGGGTTTCCTGTTCTTGTCCACTTACTATCGCTGGAACCGTCTGCATCCGGATGCGGCCCGGCGCGAAGTGCTGATCGAGGCCGGCCGCACGCTGGCGATGCGCTTCAAGGAAAAGGGCGGCTATCTGCGCTCCTTCGTGGCGGACAACTCGGTGTTCATCGACACCATGATGAACGTCGGGATCATTCTTTACTCCGCGCGCGAGAGCGGCGACCGCAAGCTGCGCGACATCGCCTTGCGCCATGCCCGGACCACCCGGCGCGTGCTGGTGCGCGGCGACGGATCGACCGCGCATGAAGGAATTTTTGACACCGATACCGGCGAATTCCTGCACCAGACGACGCATCAAGGCTATCGCGGCGATTCCTGCTGGTCGCGCGGATTGAGCTGGGCCATGTACGGTTTCACGACGGTCTACGAATACAGCCGCGACCCGCATTACCTCGAAACCGCCCAGGCCTGCGCCGACTTCTACATCACCCACTCGCCCTCCGATGGCGTGCCGCCGTGGGATTTCAATGCGCCGGCCGAGAACCGGACTCTGCTCGACACCTCGGCCGCCGCCATTTACGCGGCCGGGTTGCTGCGTCTGTGCCGCCTGGTGCCGGATTCGATGAAGGGGCACCTGTATTGGTCTACCGCCGTCCGCATTTTGCGATCGCTGTGCGAGAAGCACCTGGGCAAGGCCGATCCCAAGTGGGAAGGCATTCTCAAAGGCGGCGTCTATCACGTTCACAAAGGACTGGGCGTGGATGAATCCGTGATGTGGGGCGAATATTTCTTCTGCGAGGCGCTCGAACGCGTGCTGTGGTAGATGCTGACTCTATTTCACACCACTGCGTCTAACGAAACTCTGTTCCGCGGTCTATTGGCCGAGATGGGTCCGGAGATTCCGTCGCGCCATGTGCTGGCTGCGGACCTGCTCGACCGCGCCACCGCCCAGGGCCGTGTCACGCCTGAAATTGCCGCCGACGTAAAGGCCCGCATGCAAGCCGCTCTCGACGATGGCACGCGTATGCTGCTTTGCACTTGTTCGACGCTGGGCACATGCGCCGATCAGATGAACGATCCGCGGGTGATGCGAATTGACCGCGCTATGGCGCAGCGCGCCACAGCAGCCGGTGGGCGCGTTCTGGTGGCCGCCTGCGTTGCGAGCACGCTCGATCCGACCGTCACGCTATTGCGCGAGTCGGGTCCGCATGCGCAAATCGAAACCCTGTTGATGGCCGACCTGTGGCCACACTTTCAAGCTGGCGAACGTGAGCTCTATTGGCAGGGGATCGCCGAACGGCTGCGCGAACAAGCCTCGGCATTCGACTGCATCGTGCTGGCTCAGGCATCCATGGCCGGCGCGGCGGACCTGCTCAGCGATTTGCCGATCCCGGTGCTGTCCAGTCCGCGCATCGGCATGGAAGCCGCGATCGCCGCTTACCGGAATTTGCGTTAGCGGTTCCTCGCCGAGGAAACCGATTTCGCGCCGAAGACCGCCAGATCGACTGCATCAGCCATCGCCTGGTAGCCCGCGTCGCTCGGATGCAGGTGGTCTCCCGAGTCGAATTCAGGGCGGAATTGCTTGGGATTCTTCGGGTCGCGCGTAGCGGCTTCGAAATCGACTACGGCATCGAACGCGCCGCCGGTCCGAATCCAGGTATTGACCGCATCGCGGATCGCTTCGCCTTTTTCGCTGGAGTACGCCGCGCCGCCGTACGGCGTCAGCGTGGCTCCCATCACTTTGATCCCGCGCAGGTGAGCGCGTTCGATCATCTGGCGGTCGGCCGCGATGAGTTCCGCCGCGGTGACTGCGTTCTCCGGAAGGGCGTTCGCACGCGCGCCCTGGCCGATGTCGTTAATGCCTTCGAGCACAATCAGCCACTTCACGCCCGCGGGGCTCAAGACGTCTTCGTCAAAACGCGCCAGCGCGTTGGGGCCGGTGTTATCGCGCAGAATGCGGTTGCCGCCGATACCCTGGTTCACGATCGCGATGTGCGCGGTGTCCCGATTGGCAGCCAGGCGGCGCGCCAGTCGGCTGGGCCAACTGCGGTCGGCATCCGGAGTCGAGCGCGCGCCGTCGGTAATCGAATCGCCAAACGCGACGATGGTGGAGGCGTCCGCCGGCGCCAAAACCTGAATGTTCGACAGCCAATACCAGGATTGCGTCGTGATCCCATCCTCAATCGAAGGCTGCGCCGTGGCGTCGCCCGATTTCGAGATATAAGTAGTGTGCAAGCCGGCCGTATGAATGGTGGGCGGCCCGGCGGCCTCCGGCACATAGACGCTGACCGCCAGTTCGCCCAGCGGCGGAACGTCCAGATCGACCGGATCGCTCAGCGCGGACGCCCCCGGTGGAATCGTAAAGCTGGGTTGCCCGCTAAAGGTGACCGCTCGATCCGAACCGGCGGCGATCGCGGAATCCTTCGCGCGCAGAGCCACGTGCACCGCGCCCAACTTCAGAGGCGTCGTTCCATAAGCGTTTGAAAGCTGCACGCGCACGCGCCGGCCGCCGATGCTCACCGGAGCGATCATGCGAATAGTTTGATTATTGAAGCCGAGCTGAGCCTGCAGAGCGGACAGTGAACGGTTGTCCAACAATAGGGGAAACGACCTGTGGCGCGACACGATGCGCCGTGGCCCAGGTGGCCACCCAGTGTTCATTTTGGCCCTGCGCGACGGCGACGTGCGTCGCCAAGGACCGCCACCATCGCGAACAGCAACTCGCGGCGGCCGAATA
Source organism: Bryobacterales bacterium (assembly GCA_963731375.1). Taxonomy (GTDB): domain Bacteria; phylum Acidobacteriota; class Terriglobia; order Bryobacterales; family Bryobacteraceae; genus Palsa-187. Next base: position 1,418,581 of record CAVSUW010000005.1, on the reverse strand, counting down.
GTTTGCGGGTTTTCATAGACACCTCCATACGAGAAGATAGGAGGAGTATACACCGATTGAGCGGAATGCGAGAGCACACTAACAACAATGACGTACGCAAAAAGGAAGTCCACCGCACAGAACGCAGCGGCTGGCTGCGCGCGGCGGTGTTGGGCGCGAACGACGGCATTCTTTCGACCGCGAGTCTGGTGCTGGGCGTCGCGGCGTCGCATGCGAATCACGGCAACATCGTTGTCGCAGGAGTCGCCGGACTGGTGGCAGGAGGCGATGTCCATGGCCGCCGGCGAGTACGTGTCGGTCCACTCGCAGGCCGACATTGAGGAGGCTGATCTCGACCTTGAACGCGAGGAACTCAAAACAGACAACAAGGGCGAGCACCGGGAACTCGCGGCAATTTATGTCGGCCGAGGGCTGGATCCTGCGCTAGCGAAGCAGGTAGCGGATCAGTTGATGGCCCACGACGCGCTGGAGGCGCATGCCCGCGACGAACTTGGGATCAATCCGCAGCAGACCGCCCGTCCGATTCAGGCTGCGTTGGCCTCGGCGGCAAGCTTCGCCGTGGGAGCGGCGATGCCTTTGCTGGTTACGGCAATCGGCCCGCCGGCGTATCTGATCTACCTGGTATCCGGAACATCATTGTTGTTTCTGGCGCTTCTTGGGGGGATCGCCGCGCGCGTGGGGGGCGCGAGCGTAGCCGCCGGCGCAATGCGCGTAACGTTTTGGGGCGCACTGGCGATGGCTGTGACCGCGGGTGTGGGGTCGCTGTTCGGGGTCGCGGTGTGAAGGACGCCGCGCGAGCCTTACTTCTTCACCAGCGCCGGCCAGTTGACCATCACGTTCAGCGTCGGCCGGACATCCTGATCCGCGTAGGCGCTCACCAGGAAGCGCTGGCCATCGTTGGACGGGCTATAGGTAAAAGTATTTAGCTGCGGCACGTAGAAACGGGCGCGAAATTCGAAGAGTGTCTTCGGCGTGGCGTCCGGCGCAATGGGACGCGGTCCCGGACTGACTGGAATCGCCATCAAGAGCAAGCGCGGCAGGGCGGGTTCCAGATAAAACAATTCCCTTCCGTCGCGTCTCCAATGTGGCTGATGGCCGCCGTTGGATGAGACTCGCCACTTGACGCCGGACCCGGAAGCCGGCGTCGGGAACGGCCGAATGTAGATTTCGTAGCGGCCGGATTCATTCGAGGTATAGGCTACCCAATGCCCGTCGGGAGAGAACTGGGCTTCGCTTTCATCGAAAGGCGTTTGCAGGAACGGAACCGGCTTTCGCACGCTGGACTTATTCAGCGGGTCGGGCAGAATCCAGATGTCGCTCTGATTCTTGGGATCGGCGTCGCTGAAGAGCAGAGACCTGCCGTCGGGAGACCAATCGGAAGGGAAGCCGCGGACCAGAAGCTCTTCCCGGCCGCTAGTCACCTCTTTGAGATACATACTCCGTTGCCGGCTGTTGTAAAAGACCACGTCGGCGCCGTCGGGAGACCAAACCGCCATGGCGGATTCAGCATCAGTCAAGCGGCTTTCCACATCACGAGCCAGGTCGTAGAGCCACATCTCCGGCGGCCCTGCCCCTCGAGATCGCGAAGCGACCGCCGTCTTCCCGTCCGAAGAAAGCGAAACCGCTGTCACCATGCCACGGGCGCCGACCTTCCCCTGAACCTTGCCGGAGCGGTCATACCAGGTGAGCTGACTGTCCAGCCTCTGGTTAGCAAGATAAACCAAAGTGCCATCGGCACTGGCAGCGACTGCCAACTGGGGCGGGCTATTCGAAGTGGAAGCCTGCTCCGCCACTGCGAAGGGATCCCCGGCGGGTTGGAGTGTGTCGGGATCCAAAGGTTGCGCCATTAGGGTAGTCTCGCGGAGGAACAGAAGCTGAGCCAAGCCGCTCCCAGATTGCGGCGGAACATACACCACGCCCGACATGTCAGAGAGCACTCGACGAGGCTTCGGATGATCCAGTTCGGCGACGAACACTCCCTCTTTGGCGTTATCTCCCCCGCTGATGGATGCGTAGAAGAAGTGCCGGCCGTCCGGGAGAAATGCCGGCGCCCGGTAGACGGTGTCGTTCTCGGGCGTCAATACGGGAGTGCAAGCACCCCCCGAAGCCGAAACCTGCACGATCTGGCGCGTGATCGCGGAACTGAAAAGGATCACGCCATCGCGACTCCAGGTGGCGGTGCCGTTGCCGATACCCGAATCGCACAGCGTCCGCACCGGGCCTCCGCCGGCCGAAACGATCTTGATTTTCGCGTCGGCGAAGAAGCCAATAGAACGGCCATCGGGGGACCAGAAGGGGGTTCTCGCGGCGTTGGTGCCATTAATAAGCCGGAATTGCGTGGAATCCAGGGAACGCAAGTAAAGCTGAGGTGGCGCTGTCGGCATGGTTATCGCCAGAACCAGCGTATGGCCGTCCGGTGAGAGGGCGAAGCTCGCGACATCGGCATTCGCGGGAAGATCAATCGATAGCCGCAGGGCTTGGGTCGCGGGCGGCGCCTCGCGGAAGTGAGTGAACGAAACGGCGCCGAGTGCGAGCAATAAAATCCCTGCCGCGCCCCATGCCGCCTTGCCTCCGAAGCGCGACGACTTGCCGATTTCGGGTACCGCGGCGATGGCGATCGAACTTGGTGTTGATTCCAGCAACGGCCACGCGTCTCCGATATCGCGCAGCCGCTTCTTGGGATCTTTCTCCAGACATCGCTCCAGCAGCGGCCGCACCTTCAGCGGAACGCGAGTCAGGTCAGGCTCTCTCGTAAGCACCGCGGCAAGAATGTGCGAGACGGTTTCGCCGGTGAACAGCCGCTGGCCCGTCAGCATCTCCCACAGCACCACCCCAAAGGACCAGATGTCGGCGCGCTTATCGACTGCCTGCCCGGCCGCCTGCTCGGGAGCCATGTAGCCTGCAGTGCCCAGGATCATCCCGGCTTGCGTCGCCTGCATGGTGAGCGTGGGCGAATTATTGGGATCTCCCGAGCTCGTTCCCGGCGGCTGGCTTACCGCCGCTAAACCGAAGTCGAGCACCTTCACCACACCCTGCGGCGTGATCATGATGTTGGCCGGCTTCAGATCGCGATGGATGATGCCTTTGTCGTGGGCGGCCTCCAGCGCGTCGGCAATCTGCTTGGCATAGTTGAGGGCGCGCTCCAGTGGGAGCGGTCCCTTCAGCGTCTCGCCCGGCACCAATTCCATCACCAGCGCGCGGACGCCGTCGGATTCCTCGACGCCATAAATCTGCGCGATGTTGGGATGGTTGAGCGAGGCCAGCACCTTCGCTTCGCGCTCGAACCGTGCGAGTCTTTCGGGATCGCGCGCCAGTGCCGCGGGCAGAACCTTGATCGCGATTTCACGGTCGAGCTTGGTATCGCGGCCGCGATAGACCTCGCCCATGCCGCCCGCGCCAATGGGCGCAAGGATTTCGTAGGGTCCTAGGCGAGCCCCTGCGGTGAGAGCCATGGAGTTTGAACGATTCTACCGCACCGAAGTCATATCGAGCGCGTGAGCGCGGATGGAAGGAACATCGGCATCGCTATAGAACGTGAAACGGTCGTAGTCCGGATAGAGCTCACCGGTTTCGTCGTCGGTGGATGCAAGCATCCAAGCCAGGTCGCCTGCTCCCTCTTGTTCCAGGATGGCGCGCAGCCACGCGCGGTAAATGTCATCCCGTTCGCTGGCCGATGACAGACCGCGTCGGCCTCCGACCGTCATCCCGTACTCCTCAAGCAGCATGGGTTTCCCGGCGCGTCGTTCCCGCGGCAAGGTGCTGCTCGATCCAGCGGAGTCCGAAGCTGAGAGGATCGCGCTGCTTCCAGGCTTGCGGATAAAGATGGAAAGTGCCGAAGTCGATGTCGGGGACGTTGAGAAAGGCATTGCAATCCACGCCGTGTTTCCCAAAGAAGCCTTCGTCGCCGACTCCCAGCAGATGGTTCGGATCGTTCTGCTTGATCCAACGGCTCATGTCGCGCACCCATTCGAGCAGGATCGCGCCACCGTCAGCGGCATCGCAGCGCGGCTCATTCGCCAGCTCCCACGCGAGGATCGATGGCTCGTCCTTATAGACGCGCCCGGTGACCGTGTTCTTGCGCGTGAGGATTTGCTTACGTAGGACTGGTAGGCTCCACGAATCGCAGGATCGGTGTAGAACGCATCGCGCGACGCCGCGTGGAACCACTCGACGTAGCGATCCATGCCGCCGAAGTCGGGCCAATGGTTGACGAGCGGAAGAATGAGACGGATTCCAGCTTGTTCCGCGTCGGCGATGAGGTGGTCCAAGCGCTGGAGTCCGTTTTCGCCGGTGTTCACTTCGGGGCGATAGGTTGCGGGATTCCAGGATTGGAAATAGGCGCCGCGCCAAGTGGCGTCGAGGAACGCGGGGCAGCGTAGAACATTCAGCCCCATTTGTTTCGCCGCATCCAGCACAGCCCTGCGCATGGCGTGGGTCGCGAACGCCGCATAGTAATTATTGGCGCCGACGATTTTGAACCGCGACCCGTTGTCGTCGAAGTGACCGTTGCGAGCGCCAATCAGGTTCATCGGGACGTCTAGTAATCGGGCAAAAGCTGGTGCGGCGCGTCGATCCAGAAATCGGGCGTCCAGCGCGCGAGTTCCTCGCGCTCTCCGTAGCCCCAAGTGACGGCGCAGGTTGGGATTCCGGCGCGCCGTCCGGCTTCCATGTCGGCGGCGGAGTCTCCGACGAACAGGCAATCTCCGGGGCGCGCGCCCAGGGCTTCAAGAGACTTGAGCAGCACGTCGGGCTCGGGCTTGGCCGGAAAACCATCGGTGCCTTGCACGTGATCGAAGTGCTGGATGAGCGCGAACTGTTCGAGCACGATGCGCGTGGTGGGCGTGCCTTTGGTGGTGGCAGTCGACTTCCTGCCGCCCAGCCGCGCGAGCGCCGCGGCGACTCCCGGGTAGACAGTGGTCGCCGCATGTTTGCGGGCCGGGTAGATGGCGCGGTATTCCATGCATCATCTGTTCGGCTTCGGGAAGCGCGAATCCGAACTCCAGGAATTCCTCGATCAGATGACGCCCGATGTAGCGGCGCAGAACCTCGTGCGAAACGTCGGTGCGGCCGCGCGAGGCCAGAACTTCCGTCACCGCTCCGCAGATATCGGCTTGCGAGTCGACAAGTGTGCCGTCGACGTCGAAGACGTAGACCGGAAACGCCGGGATCACGATGCGTTGAGTCGCTTCCTTAGGCCGGCTGCGGGCCGCCTTCGAGCATGCCGGGGAGACGCCGCGGCGGCTCCGGCTTGATCACCTGCTGCGTGCCGTCGCCAGCTCGAACTGGGAGGCGGCGGAGTGGGCATGGCATCGAGCGTCTCGCCGTCGATCAACTGGCGAACTTCGCTGCCGTCCAGTACTTCCCGCTCCAGCAACGCCCGGGCGATGCGGTCGAGGGCGTCGGACCGTTCTTCGATGATCTTGCGGGCGCGGTCGTAGCCTTCCTGCACCAGCTTCTTCACCTGCTCGTCGATGCGGATGGCGGTGGCTTCGCTGTAATCCCGATGCTGGGCGATTTCACGGCCCAGGAAGATCTGCTCTTCGCGCTTGCCGAAGCTGAGCGGGCCGAGCTCGCTCATGCCCCACTCGCACACCATTTTGCGCGCCATGTCGGTGGCGCGTTCGATGTCGTTGCCGGCGCCGGTGGTCACGTGGTGCATGAAAATCTCTTCGGCGATGCGGCCGCCCATCAGGATGGCCATCTGCGCTTCGAGATAATCCTTGTCGTAGCTGTGCTTGTCGTCGAGCGGCAACTGCATGGTCAAGCCCAGTGCCATACCGCGCGGAATGATGGTCACCTTGTGCAGCGGATCGGCGTTGGGGGTGAGAGCCGCCACCAGCGCGTGTCCGGCTTCGTGATAAGCGGTGTTCTTCTTCTCTTCGTCGCTCAGGATCAGGCTGCGGCGCTCGACGCCCATGATCACTTTGTCCTTGGCGAGCTCGAAATCGAACTGCATGACGACTTTGCGATTCTGGCGGGCGGCGACTAGCGCAGCCTCATTCACCAGGTTGGCCAGATCCGCGCCGACGAATCCGGGTGTGCCGCGCGCGATGGTCATCAGGTTCACATCGTCGCCCAGCGGAACTTTCTTGGTGTGAACTTTGAGAATCTGTTCGCGGCCCTTCAAGTCGGGACGCCCCACCACCACGCGGCGGTCGAAACGGCCCGGGCGCAGCAGTGCGGGATCGAGCACGTCGGGGCGGTTGGTGGCGGCCACCAGGATCACGCCTTCGTTGGATTCAAAACCATCCATCTCGACCAGCAACTGGTTGAGGGTCTGTTCGCGCTCGTCGTGTCCGCCGCCCAGTCCGGCTCCGCGATGGCGGCCGACGGCGTCGATTTCATCGATAAAGATGATGCAGGGGGCGTTCTTCTTGCCTTGTTCGAACAGATCGCGGACGCGGCTGGCGCCGACGCCGACGAACATCTCGACGAAATCCGAACCGGAGATCGAGAAGAACGGCACGTTGGCTTCGCCGGCGATGGCGCGGGCCAGCAGGGTCTTGCCGGTGCCCGGCGACCCGACCAACAGCACGCCCTTGGGGATGCGTCCGCCCAGCTTCTGGAACTTTTGCGGCTCGCGCAGGAACTCGATGATCTCCTGCAGCTCTTCCTTGGCTTCCTCGACTCCGGCCACATCCTTGAACGTGACTTTCTTCTGCTGCGAGGAGTGCAGGCGCGCGCGCGACTTCCCGAAGCTCAAAGCCTTGTTGCCGCCGCTCTGCATCTGGCGCATCATGAACACCCAGAAGCCCACCAGCAGCACGAAGGGGATGGCGTTCATCAGCAGCGAAACCCAGTTCCCGCCCGCGTCCTTTTCGACGTTGACGGCAACGCCCTTGTCGATCAGCAGCGTCGTGAAGTCGTTATAGGTGTGCGGAACGGTGGAGGTGAACTCGTCGCCGTTCTTGTATTTGCCGTGGACGTCGCCGGTCACGCTATTGAGCGTGATCTTTTCGACCTTGCCGTCCTTGACGTCGCTGACCAGCACCGAAAAGTCCGGGTGCGCTCCCGTCGGCTTGGTATTCTTGATCACGGCAAAGACCAAGCCCACCAGCCCCAGCACCACTACCCACAACACCAGATTTCTCACGCTCGAATTCATGCGTTCTCCCCAAATGATTCCGGCAAAAACTGCCTTCTACTGTACAGACGAGATAACCGCACCAAAAGGTTCAACTGTTCGGCGGTTCTCCTTCCCAGACCCGCAACACCGGGCCGGGCTCGCGGCTCGCGGCAAACTCCGCGGCGGCTCCGAACGTTCTGGACCACAAGATCGTGTCTCCACTACTGACAATCGGCCACGACGCCCTTAGCCAGGAGGGCACGCGCTCCACTTGGAACATTTCCTTGATCTTTTGATCCCGGGCTTGCCCCTCCGGACGGTAGTGATCTCCTGGTTTCCACCCCCGCAATTCCAAAACCGGGGGGAGGCGCCGCAGACTCAACTCGGCTGCTTTTAGCGTAGCATCCTTTTTTGAGGCGTGAAGATTGCGGCGCGACCTCCAAATGGAGGCAAGCGCCGCCGGGAACGGCATAGGTCCCGGGAATCGCCAGCGGGGTTGACGGCAAGATCGACGTCGCGGCGCCGCGAGCCGCCACCCGAATCCAATCGAACGAGCGGCGGATATCGAGACCGGGCAGGCGTAAACGGCCGTCGCCCTCGGGTTGCGCCGCCAGCTCCAGAACCCGTTCGACGTGGTCATATTCCAGACGCCGGAGATCGCCTTTTACTTGCGCGATGGCGCGGCGGATCAGGCGCCGGCCCACCGCGGGCGGGAGCGCGGCGAGAGCGGACGCGCGCAGTTCGATTCCGCCGGCGCGCGCGACCAGAATGCCGGCGGACAGATCGTCGATGTAGCTTCGCCACCAGCGTTCTTCATCGTGCGCCAGGTTGGCCAGTTGCGCGAGCGATTCGCCGATGCGCGGATTCCACTCGCGGGCGAGTTGCGGCAGCAGCGAGCGGCGAATGCGGTTGCGGGCGAAGCGGGGATCGAGGTTGCTCGAATCCTCGCGCCAGGGGATGCCGCGGGCGCGCAGGAATTCGATCGACCTCGGCGCGGGTAACGTCGATCAGCGGGCGGATGTAGCCGCCGTCCGTCACCGGATAAATGCCCGCGAGGCCGCGCAGGCCGGAGCCGCGCAACAGGCGAAACAGAACGGTCTCGGCTTGATCGTCACGAGTGTGCCCCAACGCAATGCGATCCGCGTTCAATCCTGCGAAGAAAGCCCGGCGCGCGCGCCTGCCGGCTTGCTCCAGATTGTCTTTCGCGGCGGCGACGTCCACGCTTGCGCGATGAAACGGGAGGCCTAAGCGTTCGGCCAGTCCGGCCACGAAACGTTCGTCTTCGTCGGATTCGGCTCCGCGAAGCTGATGATTCAGGTGGGCGACGGAGAGCGAGACGTCGAACGCCGGCGCCAGTTCCAGCAGCACGTGCAGCAGGCACACGGAATCCGGGCCGCCGGATACCGCGACCGCCACGCGGCTACCGCGGGGCAGCATGTTATAACGAGTAATGGTTTTGCGGACCCGCTCCAGCACGGCCAACTCTTTCACTATTGTAGTGTTTAATGATGGATCCCCAGCTTCAGCAACGCGCGGCGAAAATTCGTCTGCTGCTTATGGATGTCGACGGCGTGCTCACCAACGGCCTGCTCTACAACGTCCCGGGTCCGGATGGACAGATGCATCGAGACCAAGGGCTTCAATGCGCAGGACGGCATCGCGCTGCAGTGGCTGACATGGAACGGCATCCAGACGGGAGTCATCAGCGGGCGGGTTTCGCAGCGCTGGAAGTGCGCGCCAAGCAGGTGGGCATGACGTACGTGTACCAGGGCCACATCGAGAAGGTGCCGATCCTGGAAGAGATCCTCCAGCGGAGCGGCTTCGCGCTGGAGGAGATCGCCTACGCGGGCGACGATCTGACCGACGTTCCGATCCTGCGGCGCGTGGGGCTGGCGTTTGCTCCGGCCAATGCCCGGCCGGAAGTGAAGCGCTGCGCACATCATGTGACGACGGCGGCTGGCGGCGACGGGCGCGGTGCGCGAGATCGCGGAGATCCTGCTCCAGGCGCAAGGCCACTGGGACGGGCTGCTAAAGAAATACGAGGTGGAGTGAGTGGCGAATCCGAAAATCGGCATTGAGATTCTTTCCGCCTCCGGCCCTGGGATTCTGCACGCGACCACCGGCGTGATCGCGCGGCATAACGGAAATATCACCAGCGTCGAGATCATCGAAGGCCGCGAAGCCGGCACCGACCACATCTATTTCGAAATCGAGGCGCCGGGCGATCCCGGACCCATGCTGGAGGATCTGCGGAAGCTTCCGATTGTCCGCCACGCGGACCAGGTGGAGACCATGGAAAAGATCTATGGGAAACGGATCATCATCGTGGGCGGCGGGGCGCAGGTGGGACAGGTCGCGCATGGGAGCGATTCTCGAAGCCGACCGCCACAACATTCGCGGCGAGCACATCTCGATCGATACCATTCCGCTGGTGGGCGAGCAGCCGTTGGCCGCCGCCGTCCGCGCCGCCGGCCGCTTGCCGCGCGTGAAGGCCATCGTGATGGCGGGATCGCTGATGGGCGGCGACATCGAAAACGCGGTGCGCGAAGTGCGCGCGCAGGGGCTGCTGGTGGTGAGCCTCAACATGGCGGGCAGCGTTCCGGATGCGGCCGACCTGGTGGTGACCGATCCGGTGCAAGCCGGCGTGATGACCGTGATGGCGGTGGCCGATACCGCGAAATTCAGCGTGGAGCGCCTGACGCGGCGCGTGTTCTAAATGACGTTCCGCTCAGGCAGTCAAAGCCTGCAGCTCTGCGATTTCGCGCCGCAGTATTTGGAGTTCGTGAAGCGCCGCCCCAAAGTCGCGGCTGCGGGCGGCCAGTTCGATGCGCTGGGCGCACTCGGCTCAGCGCGCGCGAAGCCAATTGCTCGGCGGCCTCGGATATTTTCCGGGACTCGCTGCCAAGCGTGGTGCCATCGGCTTCGGTCGCGGCGGCTTCCAGACGCTCCAGGCGCTCGGGCGCCAGTTGCAGGAACACTTCAAGCAGATCGTTCGCCATCGCCGGAGTCTTCCAGCAGCAACCTGGTGGTCACGCTGATTGTCGGAAACCGGCGCCTGCGGAGCAGGAGTCTCGATGGTCTGCTCCTGCAACTGCTTCTCGATGATGGATACCAGATGCGCCGGCTGGATGGGCTTGGACACATAGGAATTCATGCCCGCCTGCAGGCAACGCTCGCGATCGCCGTTCATGGCGTGCGCGGTCATGGCGATGATCGGCAGCCGGTCCCAACGCGAGTTCTGGCGCATGATGCGAGTGGTTTCGAGACCGTCGAGCACCGGCATCTGCACGTCCATGAGCACGATGATTGTAGGCTTGATCCGGCGCTGCCAGGCTGCTCGAGTTTCGACAGCGCCTCGCGGCCGTCGTTGGCGACGTCGATGTGATAGCCCTTCTTGCGCAGAATCGCCAGCACCACTTTCTGGTTCACCAGATTGTCTTCGACCAGGAGCACGCGCACTTGCGAGGGCGTGACCTTCTTCAGCTGCGACGCCGGCTGCGGCGCCAGGGACGACGCGGTCGGATTCGGCCACTGGCGTCCAGGGCAGGGTGACGGTGAAGGTGCTGCCTTTTCCTACTTGGCTCTCCACGTTGACCTTGCCGTCTTGCATCTCAACCAGCCGTTTGGTGATGGCAAGGCCCAGTCCGGTGCCGCCGTACTTGCGGGTGATGCTGCCGTCGGCCTGCGTGAATTTTTCGAAGATCGCCGTGAGTTTGTCGGCTTCGATTCCGGCCCCGGTGTCGCTGACCGCGATCTTCATCTGGGCCGGTCCGCCGGCGTTCGCGGCAGTCGAGAGGCGCAGGCACACCCATCCGCGTTCGGTGAACTTGAGAGCGTTGGACAGAAGATTGGCGGCGATCTGGCGCACGCGCAGCGGATCGCCGATCACCTTCGACGGGCGCCGCGGGTCGATTTCGAAATGCAGTGCGATCTTCTTCTGCGTGGCGCGCGCCTGGAAGGACTTCACGCAATCGTCGAGAACCGTCCGCACGTTGTAGGGGATGTTCTCGATCATCATCTTGCCGGCTTCGATCTTGGAAAGATCCAGAATGTCGTTCAGCAAGGCCAGCAGCGCGTAGGCCGAGCGCTGGGCGATCTCCAGCTCCTCGCGCTGATCGGAGTTGAGCGGGCTGTCGAGCACCACTTCCAGCATGCCCAGCAGCCCGTTCATCGGGCGTGCGCAGTTCATGCGACATGTTCGCCAGAAACTCGCTCTTGGCCTGACTGGCGGCGAGCGCGGTGCGCATGGCTTTTTCCAGGTCTTCGGTGCGCTGGCGGATGCGTTCTTCGAGCAGATCGCGGTGCTGGCGGATCTCCTCCTGCGACGCATTGATTTCCGCGATCATCTGGTTGAAGCTTTCGCCCAGATACTCGATCTCGTCATGCGTGGAGCTGATCTGGATCGGTTCGAATTTCCCTTCGCGGACGGACGTGATACCTTGCTGCAGCAGCGCCAGCGGACGCCCCAGGCGCGCATGGTAAAGCGCGAGATCAGACCGCCCAGCAGCACCACGATCGCGCACATCAGAACGGCTTTAGGCAGCGTCGAAGGTGTGGTTGCGCACGTCCCACAGCACGATCAGCCCCACCATCCACAGAAACAGCAGAACGGTGAAGCGAGAGAACTTGGACGACAACGAACGGAAATTGGCCGGCTTTGATTTCGTCCACCTATCCAATGGTGCCTTTTTCCCGGCCGAATCACCATTGGAAGTAGACCTTAGTACTCCTAAGGTTGCCCTTTAGTTTTCATAGGACTCCGGTTAGTAGGGTGCCCACTCGCGCCTTAATTATTCAGGATTGTGCCAGCCGCCGATGTCGTCCGCCAGCCGCTCCGCTTCCGGAGGTCCCCAGGTGCCCGGCTCGTACACCTGCAAGGGCAAACTCCGGTCCGTCACGCCATCTACGGCGGACCAAGCCGTCTCCACCGCGTCCTCGCGGATAAACAGCATGCCATCGCCGCGCATCGCATCCGTCAATAAGCGCTCGTAAGGGCTCACGGCGCCGTCGATATCGAGTTTCATAACCGATAACTCGCTCGCCATCGGCACCAGGTCGAACCCCGGACGCTTTACGCGGATTCCCATGCTGACGCTGAATTCCGGATTCAACTGGAAGCGCACATAGTTGGCTCCGAACGGCACTCGCCACAGCGGGGACTCGCGCAACCGGACCACCACTTCGGTCGCCGTCACCGGCAGGCATTTCCCGGCGCGAATCAGGAACGGCACGCCCGACCAGCGCCAGGAGTCCAGCTCGAAACGCACCGCCGCGTAGGTCTCGGCCCGCGAATCCGGCGCCACGCCGGGCTCCTTGCGGTATCCGGCGAATTGTCCGCGCACGACATCGGACGGCGTCAGCGGAACAATCGTGCGGAAGACTTTGGCCTGCTCATCGCGCAAGGCATTCGGGTACAGGCTGGTGGGCGGCGCCATCGCCAGGAAGCCCACCACTTGCAGCAGATGGTTCTGCACCACATCGCGAATCGCGCCCACTTCATCGTAAAACTTGCCGCGGCCCTGAACGCCAAACTTCTCCGCCATGGTGATTTGAACGCTGTGAATGTAGCGCTTGTCCCAGATCGGCTCCAGAAACGTGTTGGCGAAGCGGAAGAACAGAAGATTCTCCACCGCTTCCTTGCCCAGGAAATGATCGATGCGAAAGATCGACTGCTCCGGGAAGACCGAATTGATGATCGCGTTCAGTTCTTGGGCGGATGCCAGGTCGCGGCCAAACGGTTTTTCCACCACCACGCGCGCGCCTTTCGCGCAGCCCGAGCGGCCCAGCGCCTCCACCACCGCGCCGAAAAGACTGGGCGGGATGGCGAGATAGTGGGTGGGACGGCTGCGCTGAACCAAGCATCTGGCGAAGCTGCGTGAAGGTGGCGGGATCCTGATAATCGCCGTCGATATATTGCAGCAGGCTGATCAATTTTGCGAAAGCAGCGTCGTTCACGCCGCCGTGCTCGCTGAGACTAGCGTGGGCGCGTTGCCGAAGTTGTTCCAGCGTCCAGCCCGCTTTCGCCACGCCGATCACCGGCACGTTCAACTCGCCGTGCAGCACCATCTGCTGCAGCGCCGGAAAGATCTGCTTGTAGGCCAAGTCGCCGGTGGCGCCAAAAAATACCAGTGCATCGGACGCCGCGCCGGCCGGAGCCGGAGGACGATTCCCAGCAAGGGGCGCCATCTCTACGGCTTCCAATCCGCGCGGAAGATATTGAACTCGTAGTTGCCCTTGCCTTGATAGCTGGAGGAGAAGATCAGGTGCTTGCCGTCCGGCGAGAACTCGGGGAACGAAGTGAACTTGCCGTAGTCGGTCACTTGTTCCAGGCCGCTGCCGTCCAGATTCATCAGGAACAGCTCGAAGAAACTCGAATCGCACTTGTTCTTATTCGACGCGAACAGGATCTTCTTGCCGTCGGGAGTAAACGTCGGCGCGAAGCTGGCGCAGCCGAAATTGGTGATCGTCTTGGCGTTCGAGCCGTCGGCGTCGGCGATATGCACTTCCATCTTCATCGGCGTGGTCAGATTGTCCTTGAGCAGTTCGCGATACTTCGCGATCTTCTCCGGCGTATCCGGACGGTACGCGCGCCACACCATTTTGCTTGCCGTCGCGCGAGAACACCGCGCCGCCATCGTAGCCCTCGGCCTTGGTGACTTGCTTCTTGCCGCTCCCGTCCTCGTTCATGGTCCAAAGTCTCCAGATCGCCCGAAGCCAGCGACGTGTAGAGCATCTTCTTGGTCTTGAAATTGACCGTGCCTTCGGCGTCGTAACCGGTGGTGTCGGTCAGCTTCTTGATGATCTTGCCGGTGTCGGTGGCCAGATAAATATCGAACGTGGGATAAACCGCCCACACATAGCCCTTGCTGCGATCCGGCGGCATGGGGCACGCGTCGCCGCCTTCGTGCGTCGAAGCGTAAATGATGTGCTTGTTGTCGCTGGTGAAGTAGCCGCAAGTGGTGACGCCTTTGCCGGTCGAGACCATGTGCTGGTCGGAGCCATCGGCATTCATGATGTACTCCTGATCGCAAGTGCGCCCGTCGCGCGTCGACTGGAAAATGATGCGCTTGCTGTCCGGCGACCAGTACGACTCGCCGTTCGAGCCGCCCTGCGTGAGTTGGATGAGATTCTCGAAATGACGCGGGGGTTGCTGCGCGATCAGGGGCAGGGAGGACAGCAGAAGCAAGCCAGCCAGCAGAGTCTTCATATCGATCATTGTAGAACGCAGGGAAGCGCAATACAGCACTCTGCTCGACGCATAAATTTCGCGAGGATCGCATTGAACTCCGCAGGCCGCTCGATCATCGGCGAATGTCCGCAGCGCGCGAGCTTGTGCAGCGTGGCATGGGCGATCAGGTGGAGGTTCTGCCTCCCAATCCTCCACCGGCGCGACTACGGTCCTGCTCGCCCCAGATCATCGAAACCTCGCACTGGATCCGCGCCAGGCATTCCCGGCACGTCATATTTGCGGATGGCCAGTACGTAGCGCAGCATGTTGATCGCGCAACGCCGGTCCAGAAGCCACCGCATAGCTTCTTCTCGATCATCTCTTCCGTGATCGCCGAGCGATCGTAAAACAACTGATCCGCAATGCAATCGGCGTTGTGCCGGGACATGTCCCCGCCGCGTCGCAGTCCCAGGTTAGGAGTTTCACTCAGCCCCGGGCATCCGCTCATCACGATGGCCTTCACCCGATCGGGATGGTAGCGCGCCGTATCCAGCGCCACCAGAGCGCCCAGCGAGTTGCCGCAGAGAACAGCTTGCGATATCCCGTGATGCGTCGAGCGTCGCGATCAGCATCCGCCGCAGTCCTTCTATCGAAGCGCTCGTTGGTATCCAGCGCCGCGAAGGCTCCACCACTTGCAAAACGCTGTATCCGATGAGCGATCAGATGATCCCAGGCCGGCTTCCAGATCCAGCTACCAGCGAATAGTCCCGGCAGGAGCATGATCGGCGGCGCGGGCAGCCATCCGCGAGCGTACTCGATTTGCTCCTGCGTCGGACTCAAGCTCCGCGCATTCTAACGGATGTCACCGTGCTGCCACTCCGTGAAGCGATCCGCCGCGAACTGCACCGCCGCGCCCGGAACCGTCAGGATCTTGTTGAAGGTGGTCAGGTCTGGCGGACCCTGGTTCCGCAGATGCAGTTGATACCAGCCGCGGCTGTGGAGAAACACCGTGCGTTCCGTACCCGCCTTCCGTGGCGGCGCCGGGAAGGTCACCTCGGCTTGGTCGGTCATATCGGGCATCGGATAGTAACGGTCGTCGGCTGCTGCCAGATCCTGCAGGATGTCCTTCCCCTCGGAAGTCCGCGCGGAGTTCGCCGGTACTTGGCTCACGTTCACGGCTTGTCCCGCGCCGTACGCGACGGCAAACGAGTTGAAGGCCCAGTAACCCACGGGCGGCCGCATGCGAATGCGCAATTGAGTGCCGGTCGCATGGCTGACGTCCATGGGAATGACCCGATCCTCCGCCAGCATCGGACCGCCGTTCGGCAGCGCGCCTCGCACTACCCAGCCACTGGCTTCTTCCACTTCGATGGGCAACCGGTAGGTTCCCTCGCGCTCGCCCCAGGCGTGAATGCTCTTGCAGCCGCGGCCGGGTCTCCATCCAGCGATGCCAGCCAGTTCGCGGTATCGCGTCCGTGCAGCTCCACCATTTTCTTGATCATGAAAGAGCCCCACAGCCCAGTAGCGGCGTTGGCGATCAAGTTCACCTGGGTCGCGCCTTTCGGCTTGGGAAACGTGAGAATCACTTCCTGGCGCAGGTTGCCGTCGGGTGCGGCAACTGTATCCGGCTCCCAGATCTTTGCGGTCGGTAGCTCGCAGCCAGAGCAGCAGATCGTTCCCGTCGCGGTCGCGCGCCGCGCTCAGTTTTTGGATTCCGGTGTAAGAGCGGAGCGTCCCGTTCTCATCCGAGACTACGCGCGAACCCTTGGGATGGTCCACCAGCCACAATTCCATCAGGTTGGTGTATTGCGTCTCATCCACCTCATTCGTCACCAGCAGCTTGTAGACGCCGTTCTGTTCGCGGACGTGCTCCAGTTCCGAGTAGTCGTCGCGCTCCATGCCGCGCGTGATCGCGCCGCCGTAGGGTTCGGCGTCGAAGACGTATTGCGATCCATCCCACGAGTAGACGAACGGGCAGGATTGCTTCGTCGCCAACACAATCGCGACCAAAGTGCCGAACGCCGCGGCGGCAATCCCCACCGAAAGCCCGATGGTGCGCGGCGCGGAGACTCCGCGGCGTTCCACCCACAGGCGCTGGACGTCCTGCATCGCGATGCTATAAGGCGCGCTCTTGACCTTGGCCTCGATCAGTGTCCCGGTTCATGGTGCCGCCCGGCGGATCGAATCCGACTTCGGTCCCGGTCTTCGTAGTGATTCCCACCAGGTGCTCCTGCTGCGGTTGCGCGAACCTGGCTCACGTTGAGCTTTTGAACTTTGTTGACCATACAGCCGCTATTGAGGAAGAACAGAACGGCGGTTAACAGGATGGAGATCCCCTGCTGGGGCGTTCGAAGGCGATTCATGCGCGCTCCTTTGCGCACCAGGATTGTAGGAGCGTCGAGCGTACGGGGTTCGACTTGATGGGGTGCGGAGGTAGAGGATCAGATGCTACAGTAAATCCCCGACCGCTGCAAGCGCCTTATGCGCGCTTAAGGAAGCGGGTCGTGGACCGCGCCGAGCCGCTCAGGTGCGCGTAGAATCCCAGATCCTCGCCGGTGCAGAGCTTGGTCGCGTAGATGATCTGGAAGGTGTGCCCGGCGAAGTGTTCGACCACGTGATAAATCGCCGCCAGCACGGTACAGTCGTAGCCCTGCGTTGCGTACGCGATCCATGAGACGCCCTGCGGGCAGCGCGCGGAAAAGTGCCGCCGCTTCCTCGACCGTGGCCCGCAATCGCGCCAGCAACTCGTTTGCTCCGGCTCCGTCCCTGCGCGGCGAATTCAGCATCGCGGTCGCGCACGATCGGGCTGTCCGCCCACGCCGTGCAAAATCCATTGCCGCACGTTCCCGTTCAGATGCAGCAGCAGATTTCCCACCGCATTCTGATTGGCGTCCGCCCGCATCCAGATCTGTTCCGGCGTGAGTTTCTGCACGCAGCTATCGATGCGGCCCATCAACTGCGTCAGCTTCTCCGCGGAGAATGTCAGGAACTCGGTTTCAACGGTCATGGTTCACGCGCGTTTCCATTTTATCGGCCCAGCGCAGGAACCGCATCAGTTCGCGACGGTTGCGCCAGGTGAATCCCCAGAAATCGCCCGCGCGAGATGCGATCGGCGTGCAGCCCGCAGTAAGTCTCGATGCGCCACCGCAGATAGGGGCTACGCCAGGGACACAGCCGATACCCTTTCGAGAGCCGCCACATAGCACCCAGCATTTACGCTATGCGCCGCGCTCCGGCATCACTTATTCGCGGCGGCGTTGGCGTAATAGCCGTTGCGGCTGCGAACGGTGGGGTGCCCGGGGGCATTCACCGTAACCGTAATCTTGCGGAAGGTTCCATCCAGCGCCGGATTCAGCGGCGAATACGCCAGCGTGTATTGATTGCGAATCTCGTGGGCGATTTCCGGCACTTCCTTGTCGACTTCTTCCAGATCCTTCGGATAAAAATCCATGCGCGCCGGAGGCTATGCGCCAGATCGTGCAGCGCCCGCTTGGCTTTCTTCGACTCCCGCGGCTCTTCTTCGCTCAAGATGCCGATGGAATAAATCAGCACGTCGCTCTGCTGGGCCTTGCGCATCAGATCTTCGAGATTGATGTTGCTGGTATTGTCGTTGCCGTCGGTGACCACCACCAGCACCTTCTTGTCCTTCTTGGCCTTGTCCTTCACGTAATCCATCGACATGCTGATGGCGTCGCGCATGGCCGTGCCGCCCTTGGTTTCCATGCGGTCGAGAGCCTCTTCCATCTTCTTGATGTCTGTTGGTGAAGGGCTGGTCCAGGTAGGCGTCGTCGTTAAAATTCACGATGAACACTTCGTCCTGAGGATTCGAAGCCTTCACCAGATTCAGCGCGGCCGCGGCCACCCGGTTCTTCTTGTCGCGCATGCTGCCGCTGTTGTCGATGATGATGCCGAGCGACACCGGGATGTCCTCCCGGCGGAAAATCTTGATCGGCTGCTCCACGCCGTTTTCCAGCACCTTGAACGCGGGCTCCTGCAGGTTCGTCACCAGCTTGCCCTTCTGGTCGAGCACGCTGGCATGCACCACCACCAGCCGGCTATCGGCCGTAAAAACCGGAATCTCATCCTGCGGCGCGGCTGCATTTTGGGCCGCGGGCGTGGAAGGAGGCGTCGTGCGGCTCGGTTGCGGCGTCTGGCTGAAGGCCCCCACCGCAGCCAGCAAGAAAGCGCCTGCGATCCTATTGCGTCGGTGCATAATATCCCGTCCGGAACATCGCGTGCAGTTGCGGCAGTCCCGTGGTCTTGACTAATTTCACCTGCACGCGGCGATACTTTCCGTCGCGCGCCGCATTCTTCGGACTGTATCCCAGCAGATACTGATTGCGCAATTCGATTCCGATCTTGGCGGCCACATCCGGCAGTTCCGCCAGATTATCCACCGCAAAATGCCGGCCGCCGGTCTGCTCGGCCATCTCCGCCAGCAAACCCGGCCCACTCATTTCTTCGACAGTTCGGCCGCGCGACGCCACAGGCTCGAAAATTCCGATGGCATAAATCTGTACATCGGCTTCGCGAACCGCATTCTTTACTTCGGTTTCCGTGTAGCGGCTGGAATTATCGCCGCCATCGGAAATGATCAGGATGGCCTTGCGCGGGTTGTGCGCCTTCTTCATCTGATTCATCGCCAGGTAAACGCCGTCGAGCAGCGCCGTGCGGCCCTTGGCCTGGGTAAATGTAAGACGATTCTGAATCTCTTCCGTTTCGGATGGTGAAGGTCTGCACCATCTCCGGCCGGTCGTTAAACTCGATCAGGAAGAATTCGTCCTGCGGGTTGGCGGTCTTCATGAACTGCGTCACCGCCTGCCGCGAGCGCTGCAGCTTCGCGCCCATGCTGCCGCTGGTATCGAAAACGATGCCCACGGAAAGCGGCGCGTCTTCGCTCGAAAACTGCGTGATCTCCTGATCCACTTTGTCTTCGGACAGCTTGAAATTTTCCTTGTCCAGGCCGGTGACGAAGCGGCTCATCGGATCCGTTACCGACACCGGAATCAGCACCAGCGTGGTGTCGACTCGAATATCCGAGCGCCGGTCGGTGATCGATTCGTTGGGGTCCGCCGCCGGCGTGCGCGTGCGCGGCGTAATCGAGACTTTCGGGTCTACGGTGCTGCCGGGAGCGGGCTTGCGGAGACGCTCTGCGGAATAACCACAGCGTGACGATCAGCGGAAGCGCGACGGCAAGAGCGAGTCCGACCAGAGGACGCATAGTCAACCAAACCTGCCCTCAGTATATCAGGGTGAACGACGCGTCAATCGCCACAATTTTTTGGCGAGGAATGGGCAAAAAGAAAATGCCGGTGAGTACTCGGAGGAAGATACTCACCGGCCGGTTAACTGTTTCCCGAAGGTTGCAGTCTACCGAACTTTTGGGTGGGTCACCGAATGATCGGCAATCCAGCCCTAGAGAAAGAGACGTGGTGAGACACCGGAATGCCTCACAACTGGACAATCCGATACTATCATCGGAAATTGTACTTGTACAGAGACCAGCCGCCTGAGACGCCAAAACAGCCATTTTTACTGCCTTTTGGGGCCTATCTTTCGATAGCAGCAGCGGTCCGGATTATTGAAGATATTTAATTCAACACCGCCGCCAGCCGATATCCCGCGAGCGCAACTCGTTGACGCGCTATACGCTTCGCTCTTTCTTCGTACCCTGGAGGCAGTATGAGCGGATGCTCCTTCGATCCCGTCTCCAAACCGAAGGTGTATACCGCCGATTTATCCAGCTCGAAACTCTCCGTCGGCCCAATGGGTGGGATCCAGCGATAGCGGAGGTCCTGGCCGGATACTCGGCCGTAATCTCGCGAGCGTAGCGAACGATGTCATCATCAGCTCAGGTCGCGCGGTGCGGCCGCGTCGTCCCACAGCGAATGCAGGGTTCGGCCCGGCTCGACGAAGACAAAGTTTCCTCCCGCGTCGCCTTTGGGCTGGGATTTCAGGAACCGGCTGGTGAGCATGCAGCGGCTGATGCGACATCGCCGACCAGGTGCTCCAGCCAGGGAAGATCGTAGGCGGCCTGCCGCGAATCGGCGGTCGCGATTTCGGCCAGCAGGCGCGGAAGCTCGGTCATCAGATGCGGAGGCTGCTGTTCGATCACCGGCGTGCCGTCTCCCGAAATAGGAATGTCGAAATAATGCCAGGTGCGGTGGCGCATCATATCCGGGAAGCCGGGCAGAAGCGGAGTGGGCTGGGCATTCGGAGCCAGTCTCGTCATAGAAGCGGTCGTCGCTGTAGATGATCAGGTCGGGCCAAGGGGCAGCGTGCACGAACGCGTAGCGGGCCAGCGCGGCGGGATCGGCTTTGGTCGCGTCCGTTGCTCCTTGCGTGAAGATGCGGTTGTAATCCGGATGATTGCGGATCATCTGGTCCACTCGCGCGCGAACCTGCGGAGTGAGCCGCTCATACGCGATCTCCGCGACGATGCTAGTGGCCGGAGTAATTCCAGGCCGCGGCCGGAAGCGCCAGAAGCAGCGCGGCGATGACAGACAGTGAGACGGCGAATCAAGGGCATGATTCTATTTTGCGGCATGTTTGATGAGTTGTTCGGCGTGCCGCAGCGCTTCGGGCGTAACCCGCTCGCCGGAGAGCATGCGTCCGATCTCGCGGGTGCGCGCCGCGCGCGTCCAGTTCTTCAATGGTAGTGACGGTCCGGCCGCGCTCGGCGTGCTTCTCGACATAATAGTGATGCTCGGCGAAACCGGCGATCTGCGCCAGGTGGGTCACGCACAGCACCTGCGCCGAGCCCGCGAGCTTCTTCAGCCGCCGCCCCACGGCTTCAGCGGCGCTGCCTCCCACCCCGGCATCCACTTCATCGAAGACCAGCGTGCGCGGAATCGCATGCTTTTCGGCGCGCGCCGGTGCAATGCAGGTCTTGAGCGCCAGCGCGACGCGCGACAACTCGCCGCCCGAAGCGATCTTTTCGAGCGGCTTCAGCTCTTCGCCCACGTTGGGCGAGATCAGGATTTCCACCGCGTCGGCGCCCGCGGCCGACCACTCCGCCGGCGAGACCCGAATCTCGACCCGCGTCTTTTCCATGGCGAGCGAAGCCAGTTCGCCTTCGACCGCCTTCGCCAGGCGCCGCGCCGCTTCGCGCCGCAGCTTGGAGAGGCGCCCCGCGGCGGATTCGTACCCTGCGGTCAAGGCCGCCACTTCCTTGGCCAGCGCCGCCCGCCGTTCGCCGGAGCTTTCGACCGCGCTCAGATTCCGCGCGACGT
The DNA here is from genome assembly GCA_963731375.1 of Bryobacterales bacterium. Classification (GTDB taxonomy): domain Bacteria; phylum Acidobacteriota; class Terriglobia; order Bryobacterales; family Bryobacteraceae; genus Palsa-187. Next base: position 1,397,115 of record CAVSUW010000005.1, on the reverse strand, counting down.
CCTGATGAAACGCGATCACTTCCTCGAGCGTCGCCCCGTACTTGCGGCGCAGTTTTTCGAGCGCCGCCAGACGCGTCTCGATCTCTTCCAGGCGCGCCGGATCGGCTTCCAGCTTCCCCAGGTAATGACCCAGCGCGTGAGTCGCTTCGTCCACGGCGATGCTGCGCCGGCTCCAGCGCCGCCACCACTTCGCGCATGCTTTCGTCGATGCGGCCCAGTTCCTCCAGGCGCTTGACCACCGTGTGCAACTGCGCCGCGACGCTCTCCGGGTCTTCGTACAGCGCCGCGTAGGCGGCGCCGGCCGTCTCCTGCAGACGCACCACGTTGCGCAGCACGCGGCGCTCGTTTTCAAGCTGCGCGTCTTCGCCCAACTGCGGATTCACCGCTTCGATTTCGTTGCGCTGAAAACTCCACAGGTCGGCCTGGCGCAGCTTTTCCTGCGCGGTGCGGTCGAGCTCGGCCAGTTCCTCCGATGCCGCGCTCCAGCGCGCGTAGAGCGACGCGACCTCCGTCAACTGCTCGGCCGCGTCCGCGAACCCGTCCAGCATTTCCCGCTGCACGCTCCCGGAAAACAACTGCTGCTGATCGTGCTGGCCATGGATATCGCCCAGGCTCCGCGCCAGTTCCTTGAGCAGCGCCGCCGTCACCGGACGCCCGCCCGCGAAGGCCCGCGACTTGCCGTTGGGCAGGATCTCGCGCTCGATGATCAGCTCGCCGTCTTCCGGTTCCACGCCCTCCGGAAGCGCCTTGCGCGTCCACTTCGAAGATTCCCGCGATCCGCGCCCGCTCCGCGCCGCTGCGCACCATCTCCGCCGCCGCCCGCCCGCCCAGCAGCAGCGCCAGCGCATCCACCACGATCGACTTGCCGCTTCCGGTCTCCCCCGTCAGCAGATTCAGCCCGCGATGAAAGCGCACCCGCACCTTTTCCACCACGGCGTAGTTTTCGACGGTTAGCTCAAGCAGCATGGGCGTCTACCGAATTATAAGGAAGTGGAGCCGTCCCCTGCCGGAAACATTTTGAACATTTTTTGTTTTAGAGGGCCCAAGTCGCTTACAATGTAAGGTCGGGACGAGAAAGGGAACCGGTTGATTTCGGAACACTGGATCGGCATCGTAGCGCAAGTCAATTTCTGGGAGATGGTCAGAAGCTCGGAGCCAATCCCCATAGCGGTGATGGGCGTGCTGCTGCTGTTTTCGCTGCTCTCCTGGACCGTCATCTTTTCCAAATTGTTTACCTTCCGCCGCGCCGCCTCGGCCAATAGGAAATTCCTGCGTGCCTTTCGCAAGGCCGACCGCATGGACGCCATCGCCGCCGCCAGCCAGCAGTTCACCGCCGCTCCGCTGGTCGCGGTGTTCGATTTCGGCTACGGCGAAGTCCATCGCCAGGTAACCAAGCGCGGCAGCATCGCCAACCCGGTGGCGCTCGAGCGCACCCTGCAGCTTGGCATCAGCGAAGAAATCTCGAAGCTGGAACGCAACATGAGCTGGCTGGCCACCGCCGCCACCGTCTCGCCGTTCGTTGGCCTGTTCGGCACGGTGTTCGGCATCATTGAAGCGTTTCAGGCCCTGGGCCTGTCCGGCTCCACCAGCATGCGCACGGTGGCGCCGGGCATCGCCAACGCGCTGTTTGCGACCGCGCTGGGCCTGTTCGCCGCCATCCCCGCGGCGGTGTTTTACAACTATTTCGGGAATAGCATAAAGGAGATGGGCACGCGCATGGAAGATTTTTCGCTCGAGTTCCTGAACGCGGCGGAGCGCATGTTCGAGGGCTAGCAGAATCCATATGGCTTTCTCGGTCAGTAACGGCAACGGAGCCCGCAGCGGACTCGGCCGGCGGCGCTTCGGCGCGGGCAACGGCACGCTCTCGGAAATCAATATCGTTCCGCTGGTGGACGTGGTGCTGGTGCTGCTGATCATCTTCATGCTGACGGCGCACGTGATGGAGTTCGGCCTGGAGATCAACGTCCCCGAGGTCAAGCAGGTGAAGGACACCAACGAGGAACTGCCGGTCATCAGCATCACCCGCAACGGCAAGATGTATCTGAACGAGAAGCCCATCAACATCAACCAGATCGCCACCGAAGTTCCCAAGCGCTTTAAGAACTCAGAAAAGCGTCTACGTGATGGCCGACAAAGCCACGGTCTACGATCCCATCGCGCAGGTGATCAGCACGCTCGATCAAGCGCATCTGGCGGTGAAGCTGGTCACCAAGCCGCAGGAGAATGCAGGCCGGTGACGGATGCAGAATTCCGACCTTCCATCCCGATATTCTCGACCAGCCGCGAGCCGCTCAGCCGCGCTTTCCTCGCCGCGCTCACTTTGCATGTAACGCTGATCGCGGGTATGGGCATCTATGGTTGGGTGAGCTCGCATCACGAGTCTTTCGGCGCGCAGAACGCCGGCGGCGGCGCCATCGGCATCGAAGCCGTGAAGTCCATTCCGCTGCTGCACTCCGGAGAGCAGAATCCGGTCGCCAACGACACCGAGTCGCAGGTGCCGCAGCAGCCGGCCAAGCCCATCGAGCAGGAGAAGGAAGAGAAGGTCTCGCCCAACGCGGTAGCGCTCAAGATGAAGCAGAAGAAGCGCCTGCCCGCCGACGTCGCCAGCGAGCAGCAGAATTTCCGCCCCTTCAAGGAGATCGATCAGAATCAGGTCTTCGCCAAGCAAGCCCCGCAGGTTTCGAATCCATTGTTCTCGGCGATGCCCGGTTCGGGGCGCATCGGCACGGGAGCCAACACCACGCTCGGCACGCGCTTTGCCGGCTACGCGCCAGCAGATCCAGCAACTGGTCGCGCAAAAATGGCACACCGGCGACGTGGACGCGCGCGTGCAGACCGCGCCCGTCGTCATTGCGTCTTTCGATCTGATGCGCGACGGCAGCATTCGCAATCTGCGAATCGTGCAGCGCAGCGGCATTTCCGCGCTGGACTATTCCGTGCAACGCGCCATACTGGAAGCAAGCCCGTTTCCGCCGATTCCTCCGGGATTCGATAAGGATTCGGCCCATGTTGAATTCACGTTCGAGTTGAAACGATGAACACCAAATCGATCGCGAGCATCCTGGCCCCTGTCGCGTTGCTGCTGGCAGCCGCCGCGTCGCTCCCGGGACAAGCGCAGGCCGACATCAGCGGCAACATCAGTTCGGCCGAGCGCCCCGCCATTGCGGTCGCCGACATGCGCGGCACCGGCGACGCGCAGCGCAACATGGACACCTTCAATTCCACGCTGTGGGATGAACTTGCAAACGCCGGGATTTTGAAGATGGTGGCCAAGAGCGTGTACCCGCTCGAAGTCCCGCAGCGCCCGCAGGATTTCAAGCCGCCCGCCGTTCCCGCGAACGCGCGCCGCGGAACGCCGCCCGCACGCAACGGCCCCTGGCTGACGGATTGGTCCGGGCCGCCGGTGAGCGCCAACTATCTGGCGTTCGGCTACACCGCGGTGCAGGACAACCGCCTGGTCTTATTTGGATGGCTGTTCAACACCGGGCAGCCGGACGTCACCAGCGCCCAGGTGATCGGCAAACTGTATTTCGGTTCGCTCGACGCCGACGGCGCGAAAAAAGTGGCGCGCGATTTCGCCGCCGACATCCTGCAGCAGTTCGGCGCCAAGAGCCTGGCCGGAACCAAGATCTATTTCGTTTCCGACCGCAGCGGCACCAAAGAAATCTGGTCCATGGATTACGACGGTTCGCACCAGCAGCGCCTGACGCAGTACAACTCCACGTCCAGCATGCCGGCGGTTTCGCCCGACGGCAAGATGTTCGCGTTCACCACCTACGCCGGAGGCAATCCGCAGATTCGGGTGCACTCCGTCGAGACCGGGCGCCGCCTGCCGTTCTACAATCCGGTTTCCTCCGTGGTCGAAACGCCGGAGTTCACGCCCGACGGCAAACAACTGCTGTTCGCCACGGCCCTCAATGGCTGGGTGCAGATTTGCATCGCCGGTACCGACGGCAGCAATTTCCGCCGAATATCGAACGTGCGCGCGATTGAAGTGTCGCCGAAGGTCAATCCCAAGACCGGCACGCGACATGCTGTTCATCTCCGGCCGCGGCGGCCGCCAGCAGCTCTGGCACATGAACCTGGACGGCACCGATATGCAGCAGTTCACCACCGGCGAGGGCGACGTCGCGAATCCCGCCTGGAGCCCCAGCGGACAGCAAATCGCCTTTGCCTGGACCCGCGGCTATGAGCCCGGCAATTTCAATATTTTCGTGATGGATGTGGCCAGCCCGCAAACCCGTGCAACTGACGCAAGGCAGCGGGCGCAATGAGAATCCCTGGTGGGCGCCGGACGGCGTGCATCTGGTGTTCACTTCCAAGCGCGGCAACTCCACCCAGATCTATACCATGCTGTCCGACGGCAGCAACGTTCAGCAGTTAACCACCCAGGGAAATAATATTCAGCCGGTATGGGCAAACGGAGTAAACTAACTCACAGATGTTGTTTCACGGATCGCCATTTACGGATAGGTCCACGCGTATCAGTCCGCAAATAAGTCAAGGAGGCACGTCAAAGAAATGCGAATGAATCAGAGAACACTGAGTGCAGCGGTGTTCGCCGTGAGTGTTAATGCTGTCGGTGAGCGCGTGCAAGAAGAAAGTCCCGGCGCCACCGCCGCCGCCGCCGCCCAAGGTGAGCACCGCCAGCCGCCGCCGCCGGCGGCTCCCGCCGCGCGCATCACCAATTTCAGCGTGGAACCGCGCGCCATTCAGACCGGGCCAGTCCGCGACCTTGACGTGGTCCGTCGCCAACGCCACGGATATTTCCATCAACAACGGCATCGGTTCGGTGGCAGCCAACGGCACGCGCCAGGTGTTTCCCGACCAACACCACCACCTACACCCTGACCGCGAGCGCCGCGGGCGGCAACGATACGCGCTCGGTGACCGTGGAAGTGACGGCTCCGCCGCCGCCGCCGCCGCCTCCGCCGCCGCCGCGCCAAGGTCTCCGGCATCGACATGTTCAACCGTGAGATCGCCTCGGCCGGCGACGCTCTGTTCGATTACGACAAGAGCGACATCCGCGATGACGCGCGCCAGGTGTTGACGCATGACGCCGACGCCTTGAAGCGCATCTTCGCCGCCGATCCCGTCGTTCAGCGTGGTGCTGGAGGGGCACTGCGACGAGCGCGGCTCGGCCGAATACAACCTGGGTCTGGGCGACCGCCGCGCCACGGCTGCCAAGGACTTCCTGGTGCAGCTCGGCGTGCCGGCCGAAAAGATCCGGACCATCAGCTATGGCAAGGATCGCCCGGTGTGCACGGATGCCACCGAGGCCTGCTATCAGCGCAATCGCCGCGCGCATCTGGCGCCGGCGCAGTAGCGTCGGCACTGTAGAAGTGAAACAGGGGGCGGCCGCCGGTCGTCCCCTTTTCGAGAAGGAGTTCGAGCATGAAGCTTTCCCGACTGGCTGCCCTCCAGCTGGTTTTACTAGGATGCTTGCCGGCGCCCAGCCTGCTCGCGCAGAAGCGCGAGGACATTCTTTCCATACAGCGCGATGTGGCGCAGCTGCAGGATCAGATCAAGCAACTGCAAACCTCGCAGGATCAAAAGATGGCGGCGCTGGAGAGCCTGATCAAGCAGGCGCTCGACCAGTCGAATCAGGCTTCCGCGTCGATGACCGCGCTGCAGCGTACGCTCACCGACCGCCTCAACGATCAGCAGACGCAAAGTGGCCGCGCCCATCGCGGTTCTGGGAACCAAAGTGGATCAGTCGGCCGACGATGTGCGCGCGGTGCGCGAGAACCTGGCGGCGTTGTCGAGCCGGGTCGCGAATCTGGATAACAAGTTGTCGGATATTTCGAGCGCCGTGCGGACGCTGAGCCAGCCCGCCGCGCCTCCTCCGCCTTCGAGTGGGGCGCCCGCCCGCTGCCGGAGCGGCTCCCATTGCTCCCGCCGGGACTTCCGCGGAGAGCCTGTGGCTGAACGCCTTCCGCGATTATTCGAGCGGCAAAGACGAACTCGCCATGATGGAGTTCAACGATTATCTGAAGTACTTCCCAACCGCCGAGAATGCCGCGTCGGCGCAGTATTACGTCGGCCAGCTATACAATCGCGCCAAGATGTATGACGACGCCGTGCAGGCCTTCGATGCGGTGCTGGAGCGCTACCCGGACAATCCCAAAACACCCGACGCCCTCTACGGCAAAGCCGACGCGCTGGCGCATGGCGGCCACCGCACCGAAGCGGCCGCCGAGTTCAAGGATTTCCTGGCGCGCTTCCCCACCCATAGCCTGGCGCGCAATGCGCAGGCGCAGCTGCGGGATCTGGGAACCGCCGCCGCCTCGCGTCAGAAGTAACCCGCGAGCGCCGCCGCTTATTTCGCCCGAAATCGTTCGAGAAACGTTCAGCGTGTTATATTGGCACTAGACCTTGTCTCGTGGGCCTGTGGCGCAGTTGGGAGCGCGCTTCCATGGCATGGAAGAGGTCGACGGTTCGAACCCGTCCAGGTCCACCATCATTCAAAACAACTTATCGTCTCCCTCGAAATTGGGGACGTGCCCGATTGCAAACAGAAACTGCACTGTTCGGCGGTATATGCTGGCGTGCCGCGCCTGGTAAATTGCATTTTCAAATCGCGGCCGGAGGTCTGGAACGCTTGCAATGGCTCCGTTTACAAAATACCACTACAACAATACTAAGAGAGCTGATCGCGCCGTTTCTACGGGGCTAGTGGTTAAATAATGGGGACCCAAAATCGAGGTCCGAAGAATTCCAGCAATTTCTCGCGTGGCGTTGTAAAAGTCTTGTGAAGTGCGCGCGTGCAATGCGACCCGGACCGGATTCGGCCTGGCAGGTGCGCTACGGACCTGGCGAAGCAGCATGTTTGCACCGATGCAACAGATCGGCAAGAATTCTCGGCGGACATGTTTTGCTGGATGATATAGAAACCCGAAAAATTTCGGCGCGTAAACTATGGTCGCCTTGAAATCGAGCTCACTGTCGCACCAAAGCCTGGACGGTCAAAATGGTTCAAACGAGAAAAGACATCAAGCGCCTCGTTAAGTAGCAAGGGCCGACTTGAAAATCAATGGCCGTCTATACAGTCAAATTGCGGTCCAGTCCGCGACCATCCACGCCAGAGCCCGTTAATTTTTAATTATCGGAAGGCGCCACGACTCCTGATTGCCCGGTTTTGCGCGTTACCCGTCAGCGTGCGATTACTTCCGTATGCGCCGCGACCATACGGCGATGCGCTGCGTTAACCTGAGTGTCAGGACTCGCTAAGTGGCCGGCCGACCCATCGCAGACTTTATCTATGTCCCAAAAGAGGATTTCTAGTGGTGTGGTACACAAAGTGCCCGCAGATTTAAAAGAAGCACTTATATCCGACACGCAAGCGTTAACGGCGTGGGAAGATATTACACCGCTTGCACGCAATGAATGGATATGTTGGATTGAGTCAGCTAAAAAAACAGAAACTAGAAGCCGCCGGATCGAGTGGGGCTGCTCAAGCCTCAAGGATGGAAAACGACGTCCCTGTTGTTGGCCCGGATGCGCCCACCGTTAATTCCAAGATATCCTCGCTTCCAGCATTGTTCGAACAGAGCGGAAACCATGCGTGAACGTTTCACCAAAATCAGAATGTTTCCTTGCCTGTAACAATCGGATTCTTTCTAGTAAGGACTACAGTCTAGGCTGTAGTTGACCCGCGCGGTCGAGCCGCATAAGTTGGCGCATTGCAGCTCTACCTTCGGGGAAATCTGAAACGAAGCTGTACGACGGCGTCGTATTGAAACAGCAAAGCGATACTCCGTAACACTTCTTGACCCGATTTACTCTCTTCACTAGCCCACCTGGACGCACTGCACACGTCCAGCTTTGGCCCATAAAGGGTGGCGCTTTCCTCCGACGAGCGCCACCCTACTCGCGAACCTGGTGCTCATGCTTTTTTCCTCCGCCGTTTAGCCTGTGCCTCGGGCTGAGCAGACTTTCTAAATGCGTCATCTTTCGGCTCTTGTATTTGCGCGTCGTCAATCTCCACTCCGCCACTTTCCTGCTGTTCCTTCACGCCCGTGAGGGGAGGGCCGGAATCTTCATGAATGATATCTACTGGCGGGGTTGGTTTCTTAGTTGTATTCATGTATGTAAGATTCATGGGGAGAGAGCGCTGTTACTTTTAGGCCCGGGCACCGAATTTCCTTGTTTTCCAGTTGCACGAGACCAGCAGTCGGCCGTGCCCATAGGCCCGATAACAGCCATGTCTGAAAGCGCTGCGAGAATCAAGGCCTTTTTTCGTTCCACCATTGTCCACGACCACTGTTGCGGATACACTACTAGCGGCCGGAGCGGACGATAAGCCTCTGCTGGGAAGCAAACTGAACGCCGACTCCGGGGCCAAGACCAGGCTGGGGTTCAATTGAGGGTCAGATCGATATTCAAGGTGCTGGGCTCAGTCGCCATCCTCGCGATTTCACCCCCGCTCGTCTCACAGACCAAAGACAAACCAACCGAGACCGAGCACCGAACCGGTCCTCACGGTCTAGCGGGTTGGACTCTGGAATACCCTTGGCCCGATTCAAACTACGGCGATGAACGCTTTGCATTCACTCTCGTGCTCGCGCGCAATGGCCACCGGCTTCGCCGCATTGAGGGAGAACCGATTATCTGGAAATGGATGTTCTGGGCTGACGGTCGACAGGTGGCATACGAGACCGGGCCCCTGCATTTTGGAATGTCGTGTGTTCTCGCCGACGTGAAAACCGGACGCAAGTTGGAAATATTGGATTGCTATCATCAACTGCCCGCGAATGTTCCGGCGTGGGTTACTGCATTGAATCCATAGCCGCTCGCCGCTTAATGAGAGCCCACACACGCCTCGATGACTTTCTGAAAACCGGGATCGTGCCGGAAGACCTGAAGCGGAGCGGGTGAACCTTGGGCCGGCGCGGCCGTGTGTCAATTAGACGCTCTCATTTCCAGCCGTGAGGAGGTGATGCGTGGAGCACGATAGCGCAGACGCGGAGCCGGAGCTACGATGAGGAATGAGGGTAACGCTCGGCGATGTCTTTGTCGGAATCGCCGCAATCGCAGGAGGAACAGGCCTGCTGCTAAGTTATCGGAGTTCAATGGCCGCCCGACGTAAATTGGATATCGTGGCAGAGCTTACGAGGCGAAAGATTTCAGGAGCTTCGCCTCAACGTCCGTCCGACGAGAACCCCAACGTCGGAAAGAAGCCTCGATGAGCTTCGCGGGATTCGCTTCAGGTTTTAAAGCGCCGCACTAAAGACCTGATCCCATGTCTGCTCTCCGAAATTAAATCCGTCAACTCCAACCAGGTCGACGAAGTTGCCGCCAGGATGATAACTAGCGAGGCCATTATCAGCGGTAGCAGGAACAGAGCCGCTATAAACACCAAAGGCGAATTGAACATTTAGGCCCCCCACGCAACGAACCCGTTTACGCGAACCCATGCCGCTTTAAAAGCATTTGGGTCGCCACTCTACGCGTTCCAATTTCCGTTCATCTCGTCGAGTGGGGCGACGATGATTGGATGACAATAAACCGGCATTTCCTTGGCCCGACTCTTGAGATAGGAATCGGCCGCACCGTTCTCTATCTGCATAGCCGTAAGGCCCAATTCCCAACAAACAGTAAGGGGAACATCGTATTTCCCGAAGTCTTGTGTGAAGGAATCTCCGTCACCGATGAAGACGTCTTTCCACGATCCGAGCACCGATCAATCGCTGGCGAACGCACACCATTGGAGGCCGCTTGGCGTTTGGACCACGGTTGGGCCGGTTGTGATGGTGGAATATTGCCACGGTCCCGGTGCAAGATGCCTCAGGGACTGAATTGTACAGGCATCAGACCTAAGGCGATCATTGACCATTAGAAAGGCTTCTCTTGCAAGCGTCAGGGACGCATACTCAGGAGAACGATGGGCATTCCCCCCGAGTGCCTGCGAAAACGGGAGTGGCCTTTCTATTAGGATTGGCGCTCCCTCTCTAAATTGCACCTGACCCAGTGTCGGAATGCTCTAACTGCCTTCCAGATCACCGCAATGAAAGCGGTAGGAACCTGCTCCTCAGTTAGCCGCTACAAGGTAGACGGCCATTTTCCAATCGTCTCGATCCTTATCGATTTATTTGAAACCTTTCGCTCCGCTGGGACTCTATTCCGAAGAACATCGAATCTACAAAACAACTGTTTCAACTGCACCGCGGCGGGGACGTCGACAGCGTCTTCGCCGCTTTTTCTATCGCTAAAACACTTCCTTGTTGCAGGTCTCCCCGTGCCGAATTGTTCTGGTTGTGGCACAGATTGAACGGTCTCGCTTGGGCTTGTTTTCGCACTGGTATTCGTCGAGGCCGTATCTAAGGGTTTAGACACATCACTCTGCCATTTCAGTGTTCGCCTCTCGGCGGATTGCCGGGTTCGGCGAGTCACGCGGTTAGATTTCGCGAAATCCGTTTCAAGCGACGGCGGCTGACCCCGGAGCTTCTCCGACGGTTCGCGCAATTCGCCGATGCTTCTTTAGCCGTGTCACAAGAACTTCAAGTGAAAACTGGCCAGGGCCAAAGATAAGCACCAGGAGAGAAGCAACCAAGAACGTGTAGGGAGCGGCCGCGGTAAACTTATCTGGATTGGAAATGATCGAGAACAATGCCTCACGATCCGCCGTCACATAGGCGACGATCATGTCGACAGACGAGAAGCAATGCGATGAGCCGCGAGCCCAGCCCGACAGCCAGAAGGAAGCCGCCGGCGAATTCGAGCGCTGAGACGAAATAGGCGTTCAACACCGGCGCGGGGATGCCCAGCTCGGTAAAGAAGCCAATGACTTTGCCGATGTCATGCAGCTTGCCCCAGCCAGCCTGCATGAACTGCCATCCCCAATACAGCCGTACAGAGAGCAGAAAAGGAGATTCCAGGCTGGAGGATGCGCGAATCAACAGGCGATAGTATTTCTCGATCAGTTGGATCATCATTGCGAAATTCTCCCTTGCTTTTTCTTGCCGGATCGCGCCGGCGGGCACAACCATCCCAATTCGGCCCAAGCGGCGAACCATTGTTCGAGCATCGACAGTTGCTCGCCGCTGGGAACGGGACTACCCTTGAAGCCGGTCTGGATTGCCCTGCCGAAGGGCTGTCCTCCGCGAAGCGCGTTGAGCAGACCATACTCCTCGGCGGCGAGCCTGCGGTAGTACACCGCAAAGTCCATGCGATGCACGGCCAGATAGATGCGTTCGCGCTTCAACCGGGTCACGCGCTGGACCAGATTGCGATGTTTTTGTTTCAGAACTGCATTGCTCGCGGCTCCGTGCTCCGCAGTGGCGTGATTCACCTGAATCCGTAAGCCGTCAACCGGATATTCGAGTGTCAGCAGCCGGATGTAGGGCTGCAACCCGGCCCGGAAGTTCGGACCAAGCTCCAGCAAGTCTTCCGGACCCAGCACCTTCTCGGCGGCGCCGTCGAAAGCTTCGATATGGGCCCATTCCAACCGCACCATGTCGAGCGCCAGCGTCTGCCGGCTTCCGGCATGCCGCGGATTGCGCCGCAACCAATCTTCCAGGTGCGAGCCCAGATTGCGCAAGGTGAACGACTGCGAAGGACAATCGCCGAGATAGGCTCGCGAGAGTCGGTCAAAGGCCCTCTTTCCGAGCACGGCGCGCAGTCCCGGAAAATCGTCACAAAGTGACTCCAGCACGCGAAACCAATAGCTGCGGCTGTAGATTTCCAGGCGCTCGATGGCAGTCAGGCGGTCGTTCGGCGTGATGAACTCGGAGACCTCGACTCGCATCGGCCGTCCCTCCGGTGTCTTTGGCGCGATTCGATCGGAACTCGTGAGCGGCTGCATGATCGCCTTCATCATTCGCTGCTGCAATTCGAGGAGCATCATGAGCCCGCCGCCACCGGAGCAGGAATGTACTTTTCGGCCTTGCGCGCTTCGGCATGCACTTCGTCAAAGGACGGAATGCGGTCGTCCCACTCGAGCAGAGTCGCCGTCGGGCCGATCCGGCGGATCGCGTGCTCGTACAGCTTCCAGACGGGATCGATCACCGGATGGTCATGCGTATCCAGGATGTACTTTGTAAACTTTGAATGGCCCGCAATGTGAATTTGCGCCACCCGCTCGCGCGGGGACGCTGTTGAGATACTCGTAGGGATCGAAACTGTGATTCTTCGACGACACGTAGATGTTATTCACATCCAGCAGGATTCCGCAGTCGGCGCGCTCGACCACCTCATTGAGGAACTCCCATTCGGTCATCTCGGAGCAGTGAAATTCCGCATAACTGCTCACGTTCTCGACTGCGATCGGCACTTCCAGGTAATCGCGAGCCTCGCGAACCTTGCGCGCCGTGTGCTTGGCCGCTTCGAACGTGTACGGCATGGGAAGCAGATCGTGGCTGTACGCGCCATCCACGCTGCCCCAGCACAGATGATCGGTGAGCCAGGGAGTCTTGGTGCGTTTGACCAGCGCTTTGAGGCGGCGCAAATGCTCCCGGTTCAGCGGCTCCGCGGAGCCAAAATACATCGAAACGCCATGCTGAACCACTCGATACCGCTCCAGGATGAGATCCAGCGTTGCCAGCGGACGCCCGCCGTCGACCATGTAATTCTCCGAGATGATCTCGAACCAGTCCACTACCGGTTTCTTCTCGAAGATATGAGCGTAATGAGGAATCCGGAGACCGATTCCGATCCCGTAATCCGTGAATCCGTTAAATCGGTTGGCAGGCATATATTGAAAAAGAAGGGGCTGTCTCACAAGGCTGACAGCCCCGAGGGATGAACTACTTGGATTTCTTGGAGCCGTCGGTGGCGCAGGCGCCCTGACCCTTGCAGGAGTTCTTGCCCCACTCCTCCTTGGATCCGCCGCCGTTGCCTTTGCAGGAATTCATTCCCTTGCAGGCGTGCTTTTCAACCTTGGGTTTGGAGTCGGCACTCTCCGCCTGCAGTCCGGCGGAAAGCGGCGAGCCCGACGCCGGTGCGGCGCTCAAACGCGCCATGGTGCCGCCCAGCAAGCCGGTGAAGGCGGCCGCGAGCACGAGAGAGTTCTTGCTAATCTTCATTACATTTTCTCCTTGTGTCAGTATCTGACGTGATCGGCGGTTTATCCCACCGTCAACTACTACTTCGGAGCACGGTACGGCCAGGTTACGGTCCGCGCGCAAGAAGGTAACTTTCGTTGACCGCGAGTGTGAGAGTAACTACCCGCGTGACCATTTCGATCGCCCCAACGAACTATCGACAGAAGGGTTTCGCGCGGATCGGCACACACGAGATCGGTACATGCGAGATCGGCACACGCGAGATCGGCTCGAGAGCCGTGAAGAGGAGCAGCCAAGTGACCTGTCGGGATATGGATGATGTCATCAGTTCGCACGCGGGAGATTCCGTGCTAGGGCCGCAATCCGCTGCACACCTGGCTAAATGCGAGCGTTGCCGCAGCCTGACGCACTTGCTGGATGAGTTTGCGGTCGGTGATCAGCCCAATCCTTCAGAGAGCCAGTTGCGGCGGATCCAGACCAATATCGTAGGCAGGACTCAAACCCGTTCGGCCTTTGCCGCTATCCCGCATCTTTCTTTTGGCGTGCGCAGTTATTTTCTTCTCGGTGGCCAGCTGCGGGCACTCTCCTGCTCGGAACGAACGGCTGGCATGCGCTGACCATGGCACAGAGGACCGCGGTGTTTATGACGCTCGCGGCCAGCGCGGTTCTGCTGGCTGTATCCATGGTTCGGCAGATGGTGCCGGGGAGCAAGCACGCATTCTCTCCCGCCACGTTGCCCTTGGCGATTTTGGCCGGCGCTCGTGATCATGATGGCTGCCACGTTTCGTTCGCAGCAGGACTCGGCTTTTATTGCGGGCGGCCTGGTGTGCATGAAAAACGGACTGACCTACGCGATTCCGGCAGCATTGCTGCTATGGCTTACCCTCCGCCGCGGCGCCATCCTGTTTCCCGAACTCATGGGTGCGGCCGCGGGTGGATTGGCCGGCTTGATCGGCCTCAGCGTGCTAGAAGTGAACTGTCCGAACTTGAATGTATTTCACATTCTGGTCTGGCATGGGGGCGTGGTCCTGATCAGCTCGCTAGGGGGCGCCCTGGTCGGAGCGGCGACCGAATCCATCGACCGCTCGCGCAGCCGTAGAAGACGCCCTAAAGCTTTACGGCGCAGTTCAGTCCGATATTTTATTTTGCCGGCTTGGGTTTGGGCATGGCGTCCAGGATTTCCGCCGCCGTGGTGCGACCGCCGTGCTCCTTGACGATCTTGCTGAAGAATACGACGCCCTGTCGGTCGACAAGGAACGTCGATGGATAGGCGGTCTCTTGCGCGGCGTTCCAGCGGAGCCCGTACAGATTCGTGAACGTATAGCCGGGATCCACCAGCAGATCGAAGTTACTAGGAAGTTTCTTGTCCGCCAGGAACTCGTTCGCCCTGGCGCCGAGATCCTGCGGTGGACCCGGGTAGACCAGCACCACATGGGCGCCTGCATCGGCAAAGCCTTGTGACTTGAGGATAAAATCCTGAACCTGGCGGTTGCAGTAGGGGCACTGATAGCCCGGGTATCCGCGAAGTACGACCAGCACCACTGGACCTTTCGAAACCAATTCCGAAAACCGGACACTCTTACCTTCCGGAGTGGAGAGGGCGAAATCCGGAGCCTTCTCGCCGACCAAAGGGGGCGCAGCGGCAACCAGAGGAAGCGCGGCTGCTAAAACGAACAACGGCATCAGGGAACTATTCAAGACGTTTCTCCTTGGAGACTGGATTTTTGCGCAGGCGGCCTGCTAGGACTCTATTTCGCCGATGTCGCCCCCAAAGTTACGGCGCAGCAGCTTTTTTGGAGCCGATGACCGCCCGACAACGGAATGGTCTGTCAGGTGAGCTAATGGAAACTGGCGTAACTTTTCAACCCATGTTTCTGCGAACTGGTAAGTGGAAGGAAATCATGACCAAACTGAGTTTCTTCGCCGCGGCGCTGGTGTTATCCGCCGGAGTGCCAATTGGCGCGGCCGCCGATAACGGGACGCCCCGCGTGCCGGTGTTGCTGGAGCTTTTTACGTCGGAGGGCTGCTCGAGTTGTCCGCCTGCCGACCGTCTGCTGGAAACTCTCGACCAGAAGCAACCAGTTGCCGGCGCCGACCTGATCGTGCTGAGCGAGCATGTCGATTATTGGGATCGTCTGGGCTGGAAAGATCCGTTTTCATCGCCGGTGTACACGGCCCGCCAACAGGATTACACCAACAAATACAATCTCGACGGCGTGTACACGCCACAACTCGTCGTGGACGGGCGATATGGAATCGTCGGAAGCGACGGCCGCGAGGTGACGAACGCGATCCAGAAGGCGATTCGAGAACCGAAGATTCCGATCGCGATTTCCAAGGTTTCCCGCGACGGAAATCAGGTCACGGCGCATATTGAGTTGCACGCCGGCCAGAATCTGAAAGGCGGCCGGGGTGTGTTATTCGTGGCGATCGCTGACAACCGAGCGGAATCCCAGGTGGCGCGCGGCGAGAACGCCGGGCGATCGCTGGCCCACGTTGCCGTGACGCGGGTCCTCAAACAGATGGGCACCATCGATCTCGACAGCGCCACCGCGAAAGACGTCACACTTTCGGTTCCATCGGGAACGAACGGATCGCGACTAGTGGCATTCGTTCAAGACCCCAAATCGGGACACGTGCTCGCGGTCGCCGTGCAAAAACTCTAGGAAATATATGAAAGCAAAACTCACGCTCGCTCCTGCTATCGGCGTTTGCCGCCGCCTGCTTCGCCCAGGAGGATTCAGCGCACATAAATGAACTTGCCTTGGGGCTCGGCGGACTACCGGCTTTGTCTCGAAGCGATACTCCCAGGCTGGATACCGGCTCCGGCGTGGCGTTTCAAGTGAATTACGGGCGGCGATTCCTCAAGGGCCGCAAAGTGGCCCTCTACGGCGAGATCAACGCTCTGGCGAATCCGCTGCGCGACGTCTCCAGTTCCATTCCCACGGCGACTCACGACTTCGCCAGTCTTTATATCACGCCAGGAATTCGCGTGAAGTTCCTGCCAACTTCGAGGATCTCGCCCTACGCCCTGGTCGGCGGCGGCTATGCGGATTATGAGCAAAGCACGACGCGGATCGATGGCCAGCCTAACCCAGTCTCCCGGGAGCTCGCTCGCGGAGTGTTTGATTTCGGCGCCGGAGTCGAAGTTCACGTGTGGCGATTCGTTGCCCTTCGCGGCGAAGCGCGGGACTTCTACACGGGTTCGCCAGCCTACAACCTCGCCGGAGTTTCGGGCGGGCAGCACAATGTAGTCGCCACCGGCGCGCTAGTGCTGGGATGGCACTAGGGAAACGCGCATGCTCCAGCGTGACCTTTCACCGCTGTAACACGAAATAAATAGCGGGAGACGACAATCTATATGACACGAACTGATCTAGCAAATTTTCGCGAATGTTTTAAAGGCAAAGCAGGCTGAGCTCACCAAAATCGCGAGGCTGGAGAGCATTGCGATCGAAAGAAGCGCAGATGTACTGGAGGAGGCCGACTACAAGACTGCCAGGGAGCTGGCGATTGCCGGCTTGAACCGTGAATCGACGGTACGGCGCAGTGTGGCATCGGCGCTGCTTCGAACTCAGAACGGCTCTTTCGGAACGTGCGTGCATTGCGACGGTGAAATTAGCAGGCGGCGTCTGGAGGCGGTGCCGTGGACCTCGTTGTGCATCCGTTGTCAGGAGGCCGCTGATCGAGGCGAAGAGAGTGTTCTTGAAAGTCTTGAGCCGGGATTCCTCGACGCGGCGTAGCCGACCCAAGCTGGACTTTCGAGTCTGGTTCAGGGTATCTGTCTAAAGAGCTAAATGAAACCCCGGGCCTTCGTCTTTGACGCGTACGGCACATTATTCGATGTGCACTCGGTCGTCGTTCAAGCCGCCAATCTCCCCGGAGATTTGCAGGCGCTTTCAGCGCTGTGGCGGCAGAAGCAACTCGAATACACCTGGTTGCGATCGCTCATGGAGCGCTACCAGGACTTCTGGGATGTCACCGAGGCTGCGTTGCGTGCGGCTGTCACGCAACTGAAGATCCAAGCGAGCGATGCGGAACTTCACGGACTCATGCAGGCTTACCTCCGGCCGTCGGCATTTCCAGACGTGACAAAGGCTTTGGACGCTCTGCAGGGCGCCCCACTGGCCATCCTTTCCAACGGTTCGCCCAAGATGCTTGCATCCGCCGTTCAGCACAACGGTCTGACGTCCTATTTTGCCGAAATCATTTCAGTTGACCGAGTTAGGACGTACAAACCATCTCCCAGAGTCTACGCGCTGGCGCCTGAGGTTCTGGGCTTTCCGCCTGAAGAAATTCTCTTCGTCTCGTCGAACTCGTGGGACGTCGCCGGGGCTAAGGCGTTTGGCTACAAGGTTTGCTGGTGCAACCGGTCTCAAGGGCACATGGAACATCTAGGCTTCTCGGCCGACTTGACGATATCCCGGCTCGACCAAATCCCCGATTGTCTCTGAGAGCGGATTGTCGCTGGAGTGGAATATTCAAGGCCAGCAACGGTATACACTGATGATGTCCGACTTCTGGGGCGCTTTCCGAAAGAAATGTTCCCGCAGGGCGTAACTCCGCGTACCGCTGCCGCGAATGACCTACAGATGGAGTCGTGTCTCCAAGAGAATATCGTTTCGCAGCAGTCCTTCGCGGACCTGGATCGCTGGATGGAACGATACCAGCAGGCCGATCCGGAGGCTCCGGCGGCATTGGTTGGCGCCCTAAGCCCAGCCTTGCTTCGATTCTTCAAGAGCCAGGTGGCGAGCCGCGAACAGGCTGACGACCTGCTGCAGGAGACGTGGCTACGGATACATCGCGTGCGGCATACCTACCGCCCCGGCGAGCCGGTTCTGCCTTGGATATATGCCATCGCCAGGCGTGTGCGCGTGGACGGATACCGCCGGACTCGGCGCATCACGCTGCACGAGACGACGATGGAGTTGCTGCCGGAGCGGCCGGCCCCAGCCGAAGCTCGAAACCGGGTTCCCGCGTTCGAGACGCTGGTCGCCGCCCTGCCGGACGCGCAGCGGGAAGTGGTGACGATGTTGAAGGTGGGAGGGTTGACCCTGGAAGAAGTAGCTCGCGCCACGTCGTCTACCGTGGGCGCGGTGAAACAGAAAGCGCATCGCGCCTACGAGCGGCTTCGCAAGTTACTCCCCATTCAGGCCGAGGAAACAGCGAAAGGAGCGGCTCAATGAACTGCCATGACGTAGACCGGGCTCTGAGCCAAGGGTCGCCGTTGCCGCTCCAGGCCGAAGAGCACGCAGGAACCTGTCAGTCGCTGCCAACAACTCTTAGCCGCGCTCAACCAGTCGGTTCCCGTGGACCCGCTCGCCCCGGCAGCGCTGCGCAAGATTGCAGAAAGCCTCGCCAATAATTTGCGCCCGGTGCGCCCGATCGCGCCGGCGCGTTACTTTGTCGGAGCTTTCGTCGGCATCTTCGTTTCCATCG
This sequence comes from Bryobacterales bacterium, assembly GCA_963731375.1. GTDB lineage: Bacteria > Acidobacteriota > Terriglobia > Bryobacterales > Bryobacteraceae > Palsa-187. The sequence continues at coordinate 1,378,675 of CAVSUW010000005.1, read as the reverse complement.
TCGCTCTCAGTGTCTACCGCTTGGGGGCGTTCGCGATCGCGGTCATGACACCGCTACAAACCACGACGATTCTGAGCACGCTGGCAATCGGCACCGGTTTGCTGGTTTACTCGCTGGTGAATCAGATGGTGCCCGGAAGCCGCCACAGAATTTCTCCGGCGCTGTTAGCCGCGGGCATCACCATATTAGTGGCCATGGTGATGGCGGTTTTGTTCCAGGTTCAGCAAGAGGAGAATTTCTGGGGGAACGCCTGGGTCTGCATCCGGGCGGGCACTCTCGTCGGGGCCTTAGCCGCCGTGCCCTTCTGGCTGGTGCTGCGCCGGGGCGCGATCCTTTCTCCGCGCATGACGGGAGCGGCAGCCGGGCTGCTCGCGGGGCTTGCCGGGACTAGCATGCTGGAGATTCACTGTCCCAACCTGGACGCATGGCACATCCTGCTGTCGCACCTGGGTGTTGCGATCCTATGCGCCCTGGCCGGCCTTGCTATAGGGCTAACGGCCGAAATTAGAGGAAGACGTTCGATTCACCGCAGTAGCTCAGAATATGGGGCTCCCTAGAGCCCTTTTAAACTGGAGCCTTTTTAAGAGAGACGGAAAGGAAGATATAGATGAAGAGTGTAAAACTGATCGTTGCTTATCCGCAACCCAAGGACGCTTCGGCTTTCGAGAAAGTATATGCGGAAGAGCACGTACCGATGGCGATCGCGAATCTCCACGGGAAGACCAAAATAGTCGCGACGAAGGTCTTGCCTTCGCCGCAGGGCGATAATCCGATTTATCGTGTAGCAGAAGTGCATTTCCCATCCATGGAAGCGCTCCAAAAGTGCGCGGAATCGGCCGGAGGCAAGCAAACCTTGGCCAACGCGGTGAAGATCTCGTCGGGTGGACCTCCGGTCATCATGATCGCGGAAGAGGACACGTTCACGTTCTGACTATCGAAGCGCTGCATGGCAAGACTGCCGAAGGGAAGTTTGTTCAGGACGCTTCCTATATCACGGCATTTTCGCGTATTTTTCTCGGGCGACCTCCTAATCCTGGAAAGTGATTTTTCGGCGGGGCGGTTGTGGAGGGCGATGCCGAACAGGCCGTGCCCAGCGGCGATGTCGAGAACCTTCGCCGGCTCGCTGCGGGTGGACACGTGCGTCGTGACGATGCTTGTTGGCAGGGCGAGCATAGGAGCCGTGTAGCGTGCGAACTGGACCCAGAAGTTGTTGTTCGGCGCGAGTGTGTGATCGGTGGCGCCGCCGTTATGAACCAGAGCGGCCACGTCTCGGTATTTATTGAGTATTTATTCACCATCATGGGATGCGTGAAGAACTCACCGACGAATCCCGTGTACTAAGGCGAATTCTTGTCGAGCACCGCGGCGGTATCGGGTGCAAGCCCATAGGTTTCTTTGGCCTTTATGGGAAACCCGTGGACGGCGAGATAGTCGCAAAGCACTCGGACGCCTTTCTCTGTGCCATGGCAGAGCGGCGCGATCGCGTCCGAAGTGGTTTCTCTCAGCGATGTGGGCGAAAGATTCGAGCTCGATGGCTATGCGTGTACGAATATTAAAAACGCCGGTGCGGGCGCCCAAGGAACTCACGGCATTCTATGGAATTCCCACCCGGACACCTTCGCTCTAGCCGGCACTGACAAAAAATATCTCGAGCGCCTCCAGGACCCCGTAACTTCTCATGACCTGGCGCGAATGTTGTACTGGGTGGACGTCTCTGCGCACATCACGTCAGCGGATGCGAGCCCTACTACTTAATAAAGAGGAGAGTCTCCATTGAATTGCAACGCTTCTAACACTCGTAGAGTTTCACAGGGCGCCCTGGTTTCGGCAATTGCCATCTCGCTGAGCGTGACGGCCCTGGCGCAAGATTCAGCCGATCGTTCCCCACATAGAGCCATCGAACGCCGTTCCCCACACAGAGCCTTCGAAGGAACAATCGACATGAGCAACGCGAACATCAACGCAGCGGTCACAACCGTGGATCCCAACGTGACGCAAGGCCCCGGACCGGGACCAATCGGCCCGGGTCCGGGCTGCAATTTGTTTCCCGCCCCGCCTTCAGTCGGCACGACGGTGAATCTTTCGTACTTCGGACCGCCGCCTTCGACGACCAATCAGAGCCTGGTGGGCCCCGTTCAATTGCTCAAGACCGGACCCGTTGATGTCGCCAAAGGCACAATCACGATTCCCCTTTACCTGGGACATATGAAGAACGGAACCAACGTCTGGTATGTTCTGCTGGACGTCGACGATTCCGATGTTGCGGCGGAACTGGGCCTGAATTTTTCAGCAAAGATGACCTTCATGGCGAATGCCGCACGAACCGCCAATCTGGATCAGAACGGGAACTTGGTGTTCGACAAGGGAACTGTTGATTTTTCGCCGATCCGCAGCATTACGCCGGGCCCCGTGGGCCAAGAATTCCCTCCAAGTAAGTTTCAGCCTGGCGCTGTCGGCGACAAGGACTATAGTCCGTTTGTTCAGATTGTCAATGCCGCCGGAGTTATCTACAACGCCCCGATCGTTGCCTTCGGTGTGAACGCCAGCGACATCAGCTTCCCGAACGGCAATGTCGATTACTCAAAGGTACATGATCAGGTGGTGGCGATCGATCCGGTGAACATGACCGTGACACTCAACTTGATTAACGGCTTTAGCTTTGGGAAGCCGGTCTGGTACCTGTCGATGGACACGAGCATACCTTTGGGAGCCGCAATCGAGCACAATACCTTTGCTCCTTTGATGGCGGCTCTCCATTTGGGCGGTGACGACACCTTCTCCAGCCCGATTGAGCGCATCTTCATTTCCACCAACGGGGCCCACGATTGCGCGAATCCACAACGACAAGGTTTGTCGGCGGATCTGGCGGATGGTTTTCGACCCAACAACGTCGTGGGGGGAATACCGACGAACGCATTGGATTACAGTCCTGCCTGGGATGCTCAGTTGTTCGAATGGACACAAGACGCGATCAGCAAAGGTTTCCGAGGCCAGGTGCGCGAGGAATTCCAGATTCTGACCTTTGTCCAAGACGGTTTGATTACTGGCCCGGCCGGCGGCACCTTCGGGAGTTCTGGCTTCTCAATCAATTGCACGATAGTACAACGGCTCGATTAAGCCCTGTGCGCGCCCGTTGTGTACGTGGTTCCGCAGCGGGCGCACTCTTCTTGGTTTAAACCTTAGGTTCGCGCGCCCTTTTCGCCGGCCCTAATGTGACTCTGGAGCATGCAACGAAGACAAAGGAGTTAGAGACTCTAGAGCCGCCTTGATCTCGATTTGCCGCGCACCGTGATCGGCGGCGACGTATCGATAGCTGTATCCACGAGAGCAAAGTTTGTGCAACAACGGAAAACAGCTTGATTTTCGCAGCGATTTCAGACATGCGTGTTACCAGTCAGCCCGATCAAATCTCGGGTGATGAAATTCACCCGCGGAGAGTTCTTGTTGAATCAAGCCGGGATTAGCATGCTGGAAATGCACTGCCCCAACCTGGACGCATGGCACATCCTGCTATCGCACTTGGGTGTTGCGATCCTGTGCGCCCTGGCCGGCCTTGCTATAGGGCTAACGGCCGAAATTAGAGGAAGACGTTCGATTCACCGCGGTAGCCCAGAACATGGGGCTCTCTAGAGCCCTTCAAACTGGAGCCCTTTTTAAGAGAGACGGAAGGAAGGTATAGATGAAGAGTGTAAAACTGATCGTTGCTTATCCGCAACCCACGGACGCCTCGGCTTTCGAGAAAGTATATGGCCTCGTCGATAGCGCTGGAACCCAATCATCGGTGGGACACCTCCCTAGGCTTATGCGTAAGAAGTATTTGCATCTATTGGGATTGATAACGCTTGCCACCGCCGCCATGCAGGGCCAACCAACCAACGGACCCGCCTATTGGTCGGCTACAATGCCGGATTGCTCCAGCTTGCAAGAAACCGCTGTATCGATTACAAATTCGTCGGGGACGGTGATCGGGTATTCCTGCTATGTTGCCGGGACCTTCATATGGTTTGCCGCCGGAGGGGGTTGGACCAGCAAGATTCGTGCGGGCGCGCCCTCCACCGCCCCCGTCGGTGTTGACTACACCTTCTACGACAACAATGGAAACAACCTCAACGTAGACACGACGTCTGGCGGCTCTTCGCGACCACATCGAGCAACGAGGTGAGTTTTGCCTTAGCTGCGAACCAGCCTTCGGAAACGGTCATGCTTGGCGCTACCGCGAATGCTCCCAACTACGGTCCCACGTCGGTCGGCACGGTGTACGCCGTGTTTTACTGCCCCGACGCAATAACCTGCGGCAACGTACTTCCGGAGTTGGTTTACTTGCAGCAGCCCACCCATCCGTGGCTGGCGGCCGTACCGATCGCATGGGATAACGCGACATGGCCCACTTGGTCCGCGGAGGGGGTCGATGATGGTGTTACGAACGTGGTGTCCTTCGTGGTTTATAACCAAGGCAACACCGCTACCAGCTTCAAGGTAAACATCTATAACAGCACGGGTGCCCTTGTCGCGACAGGCACGACACCTTCGGTTCCGCCTTTCGCCTTGCTGAGCGACGGTTCTTCCGGCGAAGCAGGGACCTACGGGGCAACTCTGCGCACATTGATTCCCAGCGGTTTGCCGGCGGGCATTTTCAAGGTTCTGATCGACGGCGGGACTGAGGATTGCTCGGTGCTGATGCTCCAGTTTAGCGGGCTCCAGTTTGCCGCGCCTTCCCTGAGTAGTGTGCAGGTTGCCTATGATAGCGCGCCCAGTTCTACCGCTGCGGTCGCCGCCGCAGTCCGGAGCGCGCACGCCAAGAGAGCACGCACAGTGCCCACGCAAAAGCCAGTGTTCGGTGCGCTACCGCAGTAAGGTAATGACGCTCCTGCTCGACTGCCGCTGGCGTAACCACCAGCCTCGAAGTTGCCAAAGGAATTCTTCGGCAAGGACCTATCGCGCTGAAATCGCTCTGGCGGAGAAGTGCGCGCCCGAGGTATCTACAAGCGCACTTCGGCGACAACTCGACGGCGGGTCGTGGCACGGATTGACGGCAATCCAAAACCCACGCTCCTGGCCTCCTCCGTATGACTCGGGAGCGCGGGGTTGGAACCATTTGGCAATTCCACCCGTAAGATTTCGAGCCAGAGTCGTGCGTTTCCGAGAGAGAGTTTAGGTGGCGCCCATCGGAGGTTAGACGCCACCCTCGTGCCACCGCCGAATACCCTTTTTTCCCGCCAGAGGTATTTGGGGTGGCCATGAGCCCCGCTGTGCGGTCGGGGTCCACTGCTTAGATTCAACCGGAGCAAAGGCGTTTCGATGGAATTGGTAGTTGACCTTCATTCAGCACCGCTATTCGGCGGATCCAGAACGGTCCTAAACCTGCTAGTACTTAGCACGAGGCTGCATCGCCTGTGGGAGCGCAGGCGGAACCTGAATGAGCGCCGCTGAGCTGCTCACGGAGGAGGTTAAAGATGCCTAGACGCTTCATTCGGGAACAGATATTTTCGATAGTGATTGATCGGAAACGGTGGCTGGTGCTCGAAACAAAAGGGAACCATGACTGGAACCTACGGGTAGTAGGACCCGAACCTCTTGACGTTGACCTGGTAGAGTTGACCGCCCAAGAAGCAAAGGACCGGGCTGTAGCGTTGGCCAAAGAGCATTTTAGAAAAGTGAACCCGAAAGTACTCCTTGAACGCTTCCAGCAGTGGCGTGAGGCTTTGTTCGTGGAGAGCGCATATTCGACTTGAGGGAGTTCGCGTTTCCTCCGCTTCAGGTCTCACGGCTGTGCCAGTCACATTGAAAGCGGAATGCCGTTCTAGCCATTTCACGAACATCGCGCCCGTTGAGGATCGCGATGCTATTGGGCCGCAACCTCGCGCGTTTCCGGTGTCCCAGTCGCTCCGGACTCTCGATCGCCGCAAAGATGCTCCACCATGTGGTGAAGCAGCACCTCCGCTGCGTGGTCTCTCCGCGCGATCGCTATGCTTATCTCGACCATTGTTGCGTCCTTGGGGCTCAAAAGCGCTTTAGCTTGGTTGTCAATGATCCTATCGATATCGGCAAGCGCATTTTCAAACTCACGTCGGAGCTGAACCTGCAGTGGGCATTCCATCGTCCCGGCCCTCCAAGTTGAGGATGAATCAGCACCCGCCGAGGTTTCAATGGAACGATAAGATCTTGCTGCCGACTTCAAACGAATCAGCGCCCTGGACTCGTCAGTGCCCCGGCGGATCGTTCTTCCGCTTCTCTTTTTCATTTCCGCAGAATGCGGGAAGCGGTTGAAACAGTTACACAACGATGTCCTCCCTATGGGTTTAGTAAGCCCATTACGCGGTACAGGGATCTCGTCGTTGTGAAACCTTCCTCCGTACTTCTCGATCCCCTAAGTAGACCCTCCTTCGGAGGAGTGGGTCCTGGGGCCGCTGGGCAACCGGTACTCGGTTCCCAGCGTCGGCCCCGGCTGGCTCCATCGTCGGGGGTGGAAGGCACCCATGTTGACGGGACAACGATTCAAGCTGAGAAAGTCGGCACTCGCAATTGAGATCGTCGATGGTATGCGTCTCCAGGCCACCATTCCTACCAGAGCGATTCTCAAAGTGATCGCCGGCCCAATTGAGGGCGATCACATGGTAGACGTTCTTTGGGAAGGCAAGCGAGTCAGCATGTTCGCTGTAGACCTAATCACCCGCGGAACAGAGATCCCGGGCCGAAAAGCTCGGGCGGGGGATCACCGACAACGAGATACGGCACGGGTGCATTAAACGAGGGCGATTTGGAACAGGCGCAGGCTGGCACCATGTGCGGATGGATCAACACAGCCATGCTACTGGCCAGAATCAGGACGAGAGTGGCGATGGTTGCGGCTGCACGCGAGGGTAGGTGCGGGCGTTCGAGAATGCGATCTATGTTCACCGACAGCGCCACGAAGACGAGGCCCGCAAAGAGCGGCGGAAGCGCCGGCGGCCGCGACAAAGAAATCCGTCCACATATGTGAAGTATGGGTGCTACGCCTAAGATGTAACGACGGTACGCCTCAGTTCGCGCACAATCGCGGGTTGCTCAGAGGGGCGCCCATGCTTGCAGCGCGTAGTATTTCTCTTGGTCATACGCGGGTTCAAATTCGCGCCGTGAGCCACAAGTTTCTTCACGAAAATCGAGACTGGTCATATTCCGTGATCCTTGGGGAGACGGGTCATTGTCATCGCCGCCTGACTTGCGAATCCAGGTGACCGTATGCGGCCGTGCCCTTGATCTGTCGGGTGACTCATCAGTTGGGCGCGCAGCAGATGCTTGCCGAAGCGCAATCGGTCCACTATACTCGCTTCAAGGTCGTAATGTACTGCTCACACGTCGGCTTAGCGTGGGTCACTGGATTCAGCAGCGTTAAAAGAGTGCGCGAGATGCTATCCGTGCCTTCGATGACGTAGCAGGACTGAACCCATGAGCATTTCCACGCCATTTATTCAGAGACCGGTCGCGACTACGCTGCTTCTAGCTGCGCTGACGCTGGGCGGCGGGCTCGCCTATCGGCTGCTGCCGGTGTCGGCACTGCCGGAAGTCGACTTCCCGACGATCTTCGTCCAGGCCGGCCTGCCGGGAGCGAGTCCCGACGTGATGGCGGCGGCTATCGCCACTCCACTCGAAAAGCAGTTTACCCGTATCGCCGGCGTCACGGAAATGACCTCGCGCAGTTCCGTGGGATCCGCGGTTGTAATCCTGCAATTCGATTTGAGCCGCGACATCAATTCGGCGGCGCGCGATGTGCAAGCAGCCATTAACGCATCGGCGGGGTTTCTCCCATCGAATCTTCCGCGCGCTCCCCGATACCGGAAAATTAATCCTGCCGACCAGCCGATACTGTCGATGACGCTCGAGTCGGATGTAGTCCCGCGGCCGCAGTTGTACGACATTGCGTCCTCGGTTTTCGCGCAGAAACTTTCGCAAGTTGAGGGCGTCGGGCAAGTCTACGTGGGAGGCAGCTCTCTTCCCGCGGTTCGGGTCGAAGTGAATCCGCAGCCGCTGTCCAAGTACAACGTGGGCCTGGACCAGATCGGCACCTTCCTCCAAAGCGCCAACGCAAACAAGCCCAAGGGAGAGGTTTCGAACTCCGACGTTCGAATGCCCATCTACGCCAGCGATCAGCTTTTTACGGCCAAGGATTATAAGGATCTGGTGGTGGTTTACCGGAAAGGCGCGCCGGTCCGGCTTTCGGATCTGGGGCGCGTCGTGGATAGCAGTGAAGATATCCGTAACCTGGGCATCGTAAACGGCAATCCGATGGTTCAAATCGAGGTCAACCGCCAGCCGAATGCCAACATCGTCGAGACGGTTGCGCGCATTAAAGCTTTGATGCCGCAGTTTGAGGCTCAACTTCCACCTACGGTTCGCTTTTCAATCTCCAATGACCGGACCATCAGTACCCACGATTCGATAAGGGATGCCCAGCGCAACATGATCCTCTCGATCGGGCTCGTGATCTTCGTGGTTTTTGTTTTCCTGCGGAGCGGCTGGTCCACGTTTATTCCGAGTATTTCGGTGCCGGTATCTATCATTGCCACTTTTGGCGCAATGTATCTGATTGGGTACACGCTGGACAATTTATCGCTGATGGCGCTGACCATCGCCACCGGTTTCGTGGTCGACGACGCGATTGTCGTGATCGAAAACATCACGCGTCATCTGGAAAGCGGCATGAAGCCCATGGCTGCCGCCCTCAAGGGCGCGGAAGAGATCGGATTTACGGTTCTGTCGATGAGCATCTCGCTCATCGCGGTCTTCATTCCCATCCTGATGATGGGCGGGATCGTGGGACGCCTGTTCCGGGAATTTGCGGTGATTCTATCGGTGGCGATCTTTATATCCATGGTGATCTCGCTTACGGCGACGCCCATGATGTGCGCCTGGCTCCTCAAGGAAAAACGCGAGCACGGTTATCTCTACAATCAGACCGAAAAATTCTACCGCTGGATCATCTCCACGTACGCGTCGGCGCTGGAGGTGGTGCTCGATCATCCGGCGTCCATCCTGATGATTCTGGTGCTGACCATGGGAGTGACTGTCTTCCTCTACATCAAAGTGCCGAAGGGATTTTTCCCGCAGCAGGATACCGGACGTTTGCGGGGCGCCATCGTGGGCCAGCAGCACATCTCCTACCAGGCTCTGGTCGAAAAGGCCAAGTGGTTCGAGGAGCAGGTCCGAGCGGACCCGGATGTCCAAAACGTCACCATGGTGGCGGGCACCAGTGGTGGCGGATTCGGCGGAAACAATGCGGAGATTGACGTTCAACTGAAGCCGGCGGGGGTTCGCAAGGCCACCTCAGACCAGGTGATTGCCCGCCTGCGCCGCCAGACATCGGGCGTGCCAGGGGCGGTCATGTTCCTGCAAAACTCCCAGGATGTGCGTATCGGGGGCCGGCAGGGGAACGCACAATACCAGTACACTTTGCAGGCGCCGGATTTCGCGACGCTGGCGCTGTGGGGGCCCAAAGTTCTGGATCAGTTCTCGCAAATCGCGGAGATTGCCGACGTCAGCTCAGACCAGCAGACTTCCGGCTTGTCGTCGAACGTGGTCATCGACCGCGACACCGCGTCACGCCTGGGTCTGACGGCACAAGCGGTCGATTCCGCGCTGTATGACGCTTTCGGCCAGCGCCAGGTATCGGTGATGTACAAATCGATCAATCAGTACCACGTGGTTCTGGCGTTACAGCAGCAATGGTGGGAAAGTCCGGACTTCCTGAAAACGATTTACGTGCAAACTCCCCGCGGCACGGACGTGCCTCTATCCACCTTCGCGCACTTTACGCAAGGGATTACGCCCATCTCGCTGCCGCATCAAGGACAGTTTCCGGCAACCACACTGTCGTTCAACCTGGCCCCCGGAGTTGCGCTGAGCGACGCCGTGACCGCGATCAACGAAGCCGAGGTGGAGATGGGCTTGCCTGCCAATATTACCGGCAAGTTCGCGGGAACTGCCCAAGCCTATCAGTCCTCGCTTAGTAATCAGCCGATCCTCATCGCTACGGCGCTGCTGACGGTCTATATCGTGCTGGGAATGTTGTATGAGAGCCTGATTCATCCCCTGACCATCATCTCGACGCTGCCGTCGGCGGGCGTGGGAGCGCTGATGGCCATGGTTTTGTTCAAGAGCAACCTGGATATCGTCGGCATGATCGGAATCATCCTGCTGATCGGCATCGTGAAGAAGAACGCAATCATGATGATCGATTTCGCGCTCGCGGCCGAGCGCAATAAAGGGATGACTCCGCGCGATTCCATCTTCGAGGCTTGTCTATTGCGATTCCGGCCCATCATGATGACCACCATGTGCGCGCTGCTGGGCGGTTTGCCAATGGCGCTTGGCTGGGGAGCGGGAGGGGAGCTACGCAAGCCCCTCGGCATAGCGATTGTCGGCGGCCTATTGGTCAGCCAGATGCTGACGCTGTTCACGACACCGGTGGTTTATCTATATCTGGACCGTTTGGGCAAGCGCTTCTCCCGGCGTGAGTCGAGGTACAGCAATCGTCCCGGTTTTCTGGTTCCGGGCGGTCTCATGCAGAGTGGCGATTGATGTCGCAAGGCGGACATCTTGAGCTACCCGCCGCTCTCAACCTTTACCAACGCTAGTTCTTGCATGCCCGCAAGCGCCAATTTGCGGAGATCGCTTTCAGGTCCGCTTACGGACGCCTCGGCCGCTGCCTTCTTTTGCCCAGCTTCGGACTTGCTCTGGCGCTTCAACTGATACATGCGCTTGTCGGCTTTGGCGAGCAGCGTTTCCACGTCGCGGCCATCCGACGGGAAAATTGCCACGCCCACGCTCATCGAAAGACAGGGCTCTTCGCTCACGATTTCGCCCGCCGCGACGGCCGCCCCGCGCAGTCTTTCAAGCTGCGGCGTATAGTCTGTCGGGAAATCGGGAACCACGATCACGAACTCGTCGCCACCCATCCGCGCCACATAATCATATTCGCGGCACGTCTCGCGCAAGCCCTTCGCCACGCACTGCAGGACTTCGTTCCCCTTCAAGTGACCGAATCGATCGTTCACCTGCTTGAAACCGTCCAGGTCGCAAACCAGCACGCCAACTCTGGATTGGTCACGGCTAGCCCGCTGCAATTCCTGCGTCAAGTGAAGCGCCAGCGCTCGCGCATTCGGAACGCCGGTCAGATGATCGGTAGCCGCCGATTCCCTCGCATCCTGGAAGCGCAGCGCGGCTTCGATGGCCGGTCCGATCTGCAGGCTGGCGGACTCCAGAATCCGGAGATCTTCCTGGCTGAAAGCGTCTCGATCCAGGTGATAGAGCGTAATCACTCCGGCAGTTCCGCCTTTGCCTTCAAAGGGCACCGCCAGCGCGGTCTGCAGGTTGTTTAGGACCAGAGAGTCGTTCGCATAGCAGCATTCGATGGACACGTTCCCGTTTAGCACCGGGCGCACGTGCTGCGCCACCCAGCCGGAAAGTCCTTCAGTGATCGGGAAGGCTTTCTTGTTGAATAGCGAGAGATGCGCGCCCAGGAAATAGATCGGTTCGAGATCGTCCCCGCGCCGCACATACAGGCCCAAGGTGTCGAAGCTAATTTTCTGGCCTAAACACTTGTAGATCACCGAAGCGACTTCATCCAGATGCGTGGATTGCGCCAGGTCGGCTGCCAAGGCCCGCAGCAACTGAGTTTCCTGTCGGGCCGAAACGATCGGTTCGAGAATATCGCTATTCGGTTTGGCCTTCGATTCAGCCTGCAAGCGCGAGGCGAGGTTGACGATGCCCTCCTCGGGAGAAGCCGGCGCCGCAGCGTTCGAATGCAGCGGATTCTCCGCGGCGGTGCCGCGAGCCAAACGGTCCAGCTCGATGTATTTTTGTTCCAGAATCGCGATGATCGCCGGATCGTAGCTCTTGCCCGACTGGCGGCGAACCATATCCATGGCTTCATCCAGCGGGAGCGCGGCCCGGTAAGGCCGGTCGGATGCGAGGGCGTCCAGGCAATCGACCGCCGAAAGAATGCGCGCGCCGATGGGAATCTCCGTTTCCTTGATACCCAGCGGATAGCCGGTGCCGTCCCATTTCTCATGATGCGCCTTGACGATGTCCGACACCAGTTCGGGAAAATGCATGCGTTTCAGCATGTCGGCGCCGATCAACGCGTGGGTCTTCATCTTTTCCCATTCCGGCGCCGTCAGCGAGCCGGGTTTGAGCAGAATGTGGTCCGGAATTCCGAGCTTGCCGATGTCGTGGAGCATGGCGGAGATGTTCAGCGCCTCCAGTTCCGGCTCGCTCAATTTCAGTTCGCGGCCTACCGCGATTGCGGAAATCTGCACCCGCCGCAGGTGCATATGGGTGGTCTGATCCCGGGCGTCGATGGCGAGAGCCAGGGTATCCAGGGTGTTGCGATGCAACTGCGCGAATTCCTCTTTGCGCTCCGCGATGGAGGCGGTCCAGGTCCGGTAACCGCGGTCGAGCGTAAACAACAGCGGAAGCGCGATGAAGGCCGGGTGGTATCCCGTGCGAATACCGGCGCACTGGACCAGATAAGCGAAATAGGCGGTGGCGATGAACCACGGCAGCAGTGGCCGGCATTCCGTGCGATAGGTGTCGAGGATCGGCTCCTTTGGCTTGGTCAGCAACATCACGGAAAGGCCGCAGTTAATCATCAGGACGAACGCGCTGGCGATAATAGGCGCGGGGAAGATCGCGTTGTCCGTCAATTGCAGGATGGTCTTATAAGTGGGCTGCGCAGCGGACAACCCGATGGTGACGCTGGCGACCGCATACAGCACCCGGCGGAAATCCTGCATGCAGCGCACAGCCCGCACTTCGCGCTGCAGCGTGATGCTGAGTGCGATGAACAGCAGTTCGGGCAGGCTCAGATCTCCAATGCCCAGCAGCAGGAACAGAAATCCGGCGGGCAACACACTCTGGTTGGACGTCAGCCGCAGGCCGAATGCGGCCACGTTGGCACAGGCCACGTAAATCAAGAAATGGCCGGGCTGGCCGAATTTCGCCATCGCTAGAATGACGATGCAGGCGAGTACGCCGATCACACCATACACGATGGCCCACAACCGTACATTCTTATCGTCCTTGTCGTCGGCCGGCGGCTCCTCGGCACGATATTTTAAATCGTCATCGATCGAAACCCGGCGAACTTCCCAGTCGGCTGGGTACTGGGTCGATGGTGATTTCTTGGGCGGGCTGAGTACCTTTGAAATGTTCATACCAATTCCTCCGAGAATTTATCGCCGGACTCGCGCCGCAAGTTGGCGCATTCATTCGGCTCAAATTCAATTGGCTGGACTAAAATCGCGACTCTCTCCATGCCCGTCGGGAGACTCGTTCCGGCATTGCTCCCGTTCTTTATCGAGATGGAGAACATCCGCATCGAATACAGACTAGCTCTCGGTCGAGTAGCCGTAATGAAACCAGAGGTTCAATATAGATAGGTACCGACGTCCTAGCTTGTTTCTACGGACTTAGATCGGCTCTAAGTAAATGCTGGGCGCGAACGCTCAGCTAAATCGCGGAGGAGCCGCTCAATCCCGCGGATCGGCCGACGGCTTGACACCGCTAAAACGGTAAAATAAATCTCAAGACTGTGCGGCCAGTTCCACAAACAGCGCCGCGTCCACTAAGAGGGTGACTTATGCAGGTTCGTAACGTTTGGATCGTCAGTCATGTTAGTGGGTGCGTCGGTGTGCGCCTCGGCCCAGTGGCTGAATTACCCCACGCCCGGAACTCCCCGAAGCTAAGGACGGCAAGCCGATTCTGTCGGCTCCGGCGCCTCGGCGCGGCGGTAAGCCCGACCTGTCTGGAATATGGCAAGTGGAGAGCTCGTCACGCAAGGAGTTGGCGCCCTACCTGCTTCCCGGTGGCGAGAACGGTTTGGGAGAAGATGACGCGTCTAAGTATTTCATCAATTTCTTCGCCGATTTCCCCTTCGGGAAGGAGCCGTTTCAGCCTGCCGCCGCGGCGTTATTCCATGAGCGTATGCAGAGCGACCGTAAGCCTCCCACGCTTTGTCCGCCCCCTAATATGCCGCTGGAGGATCTCGTGCCCGGCCCATTCAAGATCGTCTCCACGCCCGGACTCGTCATGATGCTGTATGAGAGCGACTACCGTTTCCGCCAGATTTACACCGATGGAAGAAAACCTCCCAGCGATCCGCAACCCAGTTGGCTAGGTTATTCCACTGGCAAATGGGACGGCGACTGGTTCGTCGTCGACACCGTGGGATTCAACGACAAAGGCGTGCTGGACGCCATGGGACACTTTCACAGCGAGAGCATGCACCTGACCGAACGCCTGCGGCGCAGGGATTTCGGGCACATGGATGTTGAGATTACCGTGGACGATCCCAAGACCTACACCAAGCCGGTGACCGTCAAGGTCAGCCATCGTCTGCTTCCCGATACTGACCTCATTGAGTTGTTCTGCAGTGAGGCCGAAAAGCGACCTGGCTCACATGCCGGGTAAGTAGGCGTCGTAATCAAGGCGAAGCTCTACCGCTTCGCCTTCACGTCCGGCCGCGCGTCGGGAACAAACCCGTCGCGGTTGGGCATCTTGACCTTAGGCAGGGTGTCTTTGTCGATGACGTCGTTCTCGCCAACGATGCCGTTCAGGTTTAGTACGAAGCCCACTAGCGAATAAATTTCGTCGGCTTGCAGCGTGCCCGGCTGATCGTAAGGCATCGCGCGGCGGATGTAGTCGAACACCGTGGTCGCGTAAGGCCAGTAGCTGCCCACCGTCTTCACCGGCTTGGGAGTATTGATCGTCCCCTTGCCGCCCACCAGAGAAGGGTACTGGCCTTCCCGTCCCTGGCCCTGATCGTTGTGGCACACCGCGCATTTCTCTTTGAAGATGTCTTTGCCCTTGGCGGCGGTGCCGCTGCCCGCCGGAAGACCGCGGCCGTCGGGGAACACCGTGATGTCCATGGCCTTGATCTTGTCCTCGCTGGCCGGCTTACCGATCCGCGCCTGCTGTCCGAAGGCGGCGACGCTGAGCAAAACCATCATTCCAATACCGGCCCCGGGAATACTAAACGCCTTGCGCAACATGCGACACGCTCCCGTCGGCTCGTACATACCAGACCTTGATCTGATTGTTGTGATAGCTGTAATTGCGGCCGCGCGCGGCCAGCATCTCGTCGCCGCTGGGCTGCAAATAACCGGTCTCATCGGTGGCGCGCGATTGCAGCGATGCCGCGCCGCCATCCCACTCCCACGGCAATCGGAAGCGCGTGAAGGCTTTGGTGAATCCGGCTTGCTGCAATTCGGCGTCCTTCCAAGTCTTGCCGCCATCGATCGAAATCTCGACGCGTTGGATCTTGCCGCGCCCGGACCATGCCAGACCCGTGATCTGATACGTGCCCGCTCCGCCCGGCATCTTTTGCCCGCCCGCCGGACGCGTGATCACCGACTTCGCTTCCAGTTCAAAACTGAACTGGCGAGCCTTGCCATCCGGCAGCAGGTCGGTGTAGTAAGCGGTTTCGTGCGTGGTCATCGCGGGACCGTCGGCCACGTTTAGCCGGCGCAGCCATTTCGTATTGGTGTTGCCCTCCCAACCCGGTAAGCAGCAGACGCATCGGGTAGCCTTGCTCTGGCCGGATAGGCTCGCCGTTCTGCCCATAGACGATCAGCGCGTCGTCGAGCAGCTTTGCCATGGGGATGCTGCGCGTCAGCCGGCAGGCATCGCCACCCTCGGCGATCACCCACTTGGCTTCGGGCTTCACTTTGGCTTCGGCGAGGAGCAGCTTCACTGGGACGCCAGTCCACTCGCTGCAACTCGCCAGTCCGTGACTCGTCGCAGGATCGGCGCCCAGGTTGCCCGAATATTCGCTGCGGCCGTTGCCCGAGCATTCGACGAAATGAATGCGCGATACCGACGGGAATCGCTTCAGGTCTTCCAGCTTGTAAACCAGCGGCTGCTCCACCAAGCCATGGATCAGCAGCTCGTGGTTCGCCGGATCGATGTCCGGCACGCCCGAGTGGTGCCGCTCGAAGTGCAATCCAGAAGGCGTAATGATGCCATAGCTATCCTGCAGCGGCGTGCGCGAGGAACCCGTCGCGGGAGTCTTGGTATCCGGCGGCGGCGTGGCCCGCACCGACGTCTCATGCGGCGACCGGCTGCCGAGCTTCGACAGCGGCGCGCCAAGCATGGAAGGCGTTTCCTGTTTAGCACTGTTGCAGGCAGTGAGAGCCGCCAGGCCGGCTCCAAGGGAAAGCACATTTCGCCGGCTGGGATCCATCTTTTTCATGGTGTTCAGAATATCACGTCGCCCCGCCGCCCACGCAGTTTTCTTGCATCTTTCCGCCGAGATCTGCTTCTAATACATACAGTTGGTTTACAATCAAAAGGTACCCACACATGGTCCCCGTAGCACCCAAAACAGCCATCCAGTCTGCGCACTCGCTGCTCGGCCAGATCGGCAACACTCCGCTCATCCGTTTGGCCAAGGTCGACGAGGACTTGCCGGGCGTCGAAATCTACGCCAAAGCCGAGTTTTTCAATCCCGGCGGCTCGGTCAAGGACCGCGCCGGATTGAACATGATCCTGGAAGGCGAGCGTTCCGGCGCCTTGACCAAGGACCACGTCCTGCTCGACGCCACCAGCGGCAACACCGGCATCGCCTATGCGATGATCTGCTCGATCAAGGGCTACCGCGCGAAATTGGTGCCTGCCGGCCAATGCCTCGCATGAGCGTAAACAGATCCTGAAGGCGTACGGCGCGGAGATGGTGTTTTCCGATCCCGGCGAAGGCTCCGACGGAGCGATTCGCCTGTGCCAGAAAATCTTCGCGGAGGGCGCAGAGAAATACTTTTATCCCGACCAGTACGGCAACCCCGCCAACTGGCGCGCGCATTTCGACGGCACCGGCGCCGAAATCATCCGCCAGACCGACGGCCGCGTGACGCATTTCGTCACCAGCATGGGGACCAGCGGAACTTTCACCGGCACCTCGCGGCGGCTGAAGCGCGACGTGCCCGGCGTCAAGTGCATTTCCGCGCAGCCGTCGTCCGGATTCCACGGTCTGGAAGGTTTGAAGCACATGCCCACCGCCATCGTGCCGGCGATTTACGACCCGACGCTGGCCGATGATAACCTTTGGATTGAAACCGAAGACGCCTACGCGATGACGCGCTGGCTGGGACGCCACGAAGGACTGCTGGTGGGAATGTCGTCCGGCGCCAACGTTCACGCGGCGCTCACGGTCGGCAAGAAGCTGGCCGCAGCCGGCGAGAGCGGCGTCGTCGTCACGATGCTGGCCGATGGCGCGACGAAATATCTGAGTGAGTCTTTCTGGAATGATTAAAGTCAATGAAGCGGCGTGGAAAGCCATGGTCGCCCACGCCGAAGCGAAATTTCCCAACGAGTGTTGCGGAGCGATGATCGGGTCCATCGACGGCGATGTGAAAGATGTCACGCTGGCCCAGCCGCTCGAAAACGCCTACACCGGCGCGCAAGGCGCGCGCTACGAACTGCGTCCCGAAGACCTGCTCGAAGCCGACAAGAAAGCGCGTGCGGCCGGACTCGACCTGATCGGCATCTTCCACTCGCACCCGGATTGCGACGCGTACTTCTCGAAGACCGATCTCGAGAATTCGTGCCCCTGGTATTCATTCGTCGTACTCTCGGTGAAGGGCGGCAAGTTCGATCACGCCAACAGCTTCCTGCCCAACGCCGAACAGACCGCCGCTGAGAAAGAAGAATTGATATGGCCAAAGTCCTGATCCCGACGCCCCTTCGCCAGTTCGCCGACAAGCACGATTCGGTGGATCTGACCGGCGCAACCGTCGCCGAAGTGCTGGCGTCGCTGACCCAGAAGTTTCCCGATCTGCGCAAGCAGCTCTTCAATGACGAGGGCAAGATGCGCAGCTTCGTCAACGTCTATTTGAATGACGACGACATCCGTTATCTGCAAAAGGACGCGACCCCGGTCGCCGCGGGCGACACGCTGTCGATCGTCCCGAGCATTGCTGGAGGTGTGTGATGGCTGTTGCAACGCCGCCGGTTGAAAAAGCGACGACTCTTAACAAAGACGAAATTCTGCGCTACTCGCGCCACCTGATCCTGCCCGAAGTCGGCATGGAAGGGCAGCTCAAGCTGAAGAACGCCAAGGTGCTGATGGTGGGCGCGGGCGGACTCGGCGCGCCGCTGGGCTTGTACCTGGCTGCGTCCGGCGTCGGCCGCGTCGGCATCGTCGATTTCGACGTGGTCGATTACACCAACCTGCAGCGGCAGGTGATCCACGGGACCAAAGACGTCGGCCGGAAGAAGCTGGATTCGGCGGCGGATTCGATGCTCGACATCAATCCGTACATGACGGTCGACAAGTTCGACACCGCCATCACCAGCGAGAACGCGCTCGACATCATCAAAGACTACGACATGGTGGTCGACGGCACCGACAACTTCCCCACGCGCTACCTGATCAACGACGCCTGCGTGCTGCTGAAGAAGCCCAACGTGTACGGGTCGATTTTCCGTTTCGAAGGACAGGCGACGATCTTCGCGTATCCCGGCGGACCGTGCTATCGCTGCTTGTATCCTGAGCCGCCTCCTCCGGGTCTGGTTCCGAGCTGCGCCGAAGGCGGCGTGCTCGGCATTCTCCCCGGCACCATTGGACTGATCCAGGCCACCGAAGCCGTGAAGCTGATTCTGGGCGTGGGCGAACCGCTGATCGGACGCCTGCTGCTCTACGATGCGCTCGCCATGCGTTTCCGCGAGCTGAAGCTGCGCCGCAATCCGGAGTGCCCGGTGTGCGGCGACAATCCGTCGATCCATGAGTTGATCGACTACCATCAATTTTGCGGGGTCCCGAATCCTGCGGAGGTCGCGCCTGTGGCTGAACAGCAAGCCGGATATATGTCCGATACCGAAATCGATGCGGTGGCGCTGAAAGCCCGCCTCGACCGCGGCGATAAGTTCCAATTCATCGACGTGCGCGAGCCCAACGAATATCAGATCGCCAGCATCCCCGGAGCCAAGCTGATCCCGCTGGGCGACGTGCCCAAGCGCGTGGGCGAACTCGATCCCAACACCGAAGTGATCGTCCATTGCAAGATGGGCGGACGCAGCGCGAAGGCCTGCCGATTTCCTGCGTCAGTCGGGTTTCAAGAACGTCAAGAACATGCTCGGCGGCATCACGGCGTGGAGCGATAAGATCGACCCGTCGGTTCCGAAATACTGAACGCTTGCCGCACGCCTCAGTGTTGTGGTGTAATAGTGGTGAAATTACACCATGGCGCTGAATATTAAGAACGCCGAAGTAGAGAGCCTTGCCGCGGAGGTAGCTAAACTCGCGGATGAGACTAAAACCGAGGCTATCCGGGTCGCTCTCCAGGAACGAGCCTTTCGGCTGAAGTCGTATCGAGGGAAGCTGACTCGCAGAGAGCGTATCGATGCTGCTCTAGGCGCATTTTCGGGAACAGTTTCCGAACGCCGACTACGGACGCCGTCTCACGAAAGAAGAAGAAGAACGCATACTTGGCTTCGGGCCCGATGGAGTCTAGTGGTTCTCGACTCTTCGGCCGTCGTTGCCATTTTATTGGAAGAAGTCGACCACGAAGGCCTGTTGGCGAAAATAAAAACTGCCCCAGGTGTCGCCATCGGCGCGCCGACTCTAGTGGAGACTCTCATGGTGTTGACCGCCCGAGTACGCGGCGAACCGATTCTCGCGTTGAAAGAGTTGTTACGGGCAGCGGAAGCCGAAGTGATTCCGTTTTCGGAAGATCATAGTCGCGTGGCATTGCAAGCATACTTGCGATTCGGAAAAGGCCGCCATCGCGCAGCTCTCAACTTTGGCGATTGCCTTTCTTACGCGACGGCATCTGTCGCGCGCCAGCCGCTTCTCTTCGTGGGCGACGATTTCTCGCGCACCGACATCGTGGTTGCGTGATTCACTCGTAGCGCAGCGCGATCAACGGATCGATGGTGGTCGCCCGCCGCGCCGGCACGTAGGCGGCAACCAGCGCGACTGCGGCCAGTATCGCCGCCACCAGTCCAAACGTGGTGGGATCGCCGGCCTTCACGCCAAACAGCAAGCTCGCGATCAAACGCGTCAGTCCCCATGCCAGCGCCAGGCCCAGCACCACTCCGCTGACCGCCAGCTTCATTCCCTGCGCCATGACCAGGCGCAGCACATTGCTCCGGTCCGCGCCCAGCGCCATGCGAATGCCCAGCTCCTGAGTTCTCTGCTGCACGGCATAAGACATCAGGCCGTAGATTCCGATGGCCGCCAGCACCAGCGCGACTCCAGCGAAGATGCTCAGCAGCAGCATGTTGAAACTCTGCCGGGCGACCGTATCGGCGACCACTTGCTCCATCGTCCGCTCCCGCGAAATGGGAATCTGCCCGTCCACCGCGCGCAGCTCCTGCTCCACCGGAATGCGCATCGTCATGGGGCCCGCCGCCGTGCGAACCGCCCACGACAGCGGGATGACACTGTTCGCCAGCGTCGTCAAACCCGCCGGGACCTGGCTCTGCGGGATGTACATCACGCCGGTATCGGCCCGGTTCAATCCGTTTTCGCGCACCGTGCCCACGATGCCGACGATCTGCCGCGGAGGATCTTCGAACTGGGGTCCCAGTCCTTTCCCGATGGTGATCACCTGGCCGATGGGATCTTCGCTTTTCCAATAGCGTTTTGCCATGGCCTCATTGATGATCACCACCCGGCTGGAGTTGCCGGTGTCGGTTTCGCTGAACACCCGCCCGCGCAAGAGCGGAATCTTGAATACCTGAAAGTAGTGCGGCGAAACGCTGCGCCATTGCTCGTCTCCGTTGTAATCGCCCTTGGCGGGAGGTCTTGCCCGCAATCGCGAACGGCAGATCGATGCCGTTCTCGATGGGCAGCGCAATGGCGGTTGCCGCCGCCTCCACGCCGGGGATCGCTTCGATGCGCCGGACAGCCTGCGTAGCTGAAGTTGTCGACCTTCGCGGTAGTCGTGTAATTGCCGCCCGCGAGAGAAGTCTGCAGCGTCAGGACGCCGCGCGGCTCGATACCCGACTTCGCGCTCTGCAGCCCCGCAAAGGTGCGGATCAGAAGCGCCGCGCCCACCAGCAGCACCAGCGCCAGCGCCACTTCGCTCACCACCAGAAGCGATCGCACTCGATTGTGCTTCAGTCCGGTTCCGGAGCGCCCGCTCGATTCCTTCAGATGCGACGACAGGTCTGCCCGCGAGGCGTGCAGCGCGGGGAAGGTCCCGAACAGCAAGCCCGGTCAGCAACGCCGTGCCCATCGTGAATGCGGCGACTCTCCAATCGAGCAAAGGAATGCTCGCGTGATTTCCGGCTGCGTCGGTGAGTCGCGGAAGGTTCCCCGGCACCAGCGTCAGCAGTTCGCGCACGCCCCACGCTCCCAGCGCGAATCCCAGTACTCCGCCCAATACCGCCAGCACCATGCTTTCGGTCAGCATCTGGCGCACCACGCGCGCACGAGTCGCGCCCACCGCCCCGCGGATCGCCAGTTCGCGTTGCCGCACCGAGGCGCGCGCCAGCAACAGGCTGGCGACGTTGGCGCAGGCGATCAACAGCACCAACGCGACCGCTCCGCTCAGCACCAGTAGCGCGGTGCGCACGTCGCCCACCATCGCGTCCCGCATCGGAACCACGGCGACGCCCTCGTTGCCATCCATCCACTTCGGATAATCTCTGCGAAACTGTTCCCCCGCCGCCGTTACTTGCGCCTGCGCCGAAGCCCGCGTGACACCCGGTTTCAGGCGGCCCGCCACGGTCAGGTAGTGTCCCTGGTTGGTGCTTTCGGGATCGGCCTGCATGGGGAGCAGCACGTCCGCCTCGGGCATCGGATTGGAATCCGCGGGGCAGCACGCCCACCACCGGAAAAGGTGCGCCGTTGAGCAGAACCGTGCGCCCTACGATGCCGCGGTCTCCGCCGAATCGCGACTGCCACAAGCCGTAGCTGATGACCGCCGCCTGCGGCCCCTTAGGCAGATCCTCGGTATCCGTGAAGCCCCGCCCGATCACCGGCGATCCGCCGAAGACCTTGAAGTAATCCGCCGAGACGTGCGCGGCCTTGATCTGATCCGGCGGGCTGCTGGAGCCTAGATTCATGCCCAGCGAGCCGAAATCGTAAATCGTCATGGCTTCGAATGCCTGATTCCGCCGCCACGCCATGTACTTCGGTATGGAGATTGGAATAGCCGACGCCGTTCGAGAACTTCCGCCCCAGTTTCATGATGCGATCCGGCTGCGGGTAGGGCAGCGGATCGAGCAGTACCGCGTTCACCACGGTGAAAATCGCGGTGTTCGCTCCGATCCCCAGCGCCAGCGCGGCCACGGCGACCGCCGTGAATCCGGCGCTCTTGCGGAGCATGCGAACGGCATACCGCAGATCTGCCCAAAGGGTCAGCATATGGAATATAGGACGAAGGGATTCCAGATTTGTTCCACGGAAAACGTGCGGATAGCAAATCCCCGTCCTGTGCAAGTTTCCTGGTGCCTTCACTTAGCGGCGCAACCGTTCTCCCGATCCCGGATGCCCTCCGCTATTGCTATAGCGTGCTTCGATCGCTCGATACCTTGATTGGCTTCGTCACCGTGCTGCTGGTGCTGAGCCTGGCCGTCACCATGCTGACGCAGATTGTCGCGAATTTCCTGCAGCTTCGTTCCCGTCACCTGCGCGATGGAGTGCTGGATGTGTTCCGCCAGTTGGGTTGGGGGTTCGTGGGCGATGGCGCGGAAATCCTGGCTCACAAGGTCGTGCGCTCGAAAGACGCGATCACCCGCGAGGATCTGATCGAGACGCTGCTGGTGCTGGCGCAGAAGAACACCGAACTGAAGGACAAGATCGCGGCTCTCGCGCCCGGCTTCGATCCGCACGACGCTTCTGGCCCACGTGCGGCGCACGGCGCTGGAGCTTTCCGTCGAGCGTCCGGACTTGGCCGCCGCCGTGGTTCGCGCCACCGCCTTCGCGCGGAGTCCGCTGGCCGCTCTCGCGAGCGAAGTCTTCGGCGTATTCGACTCGACCATGGATCGCGTGTCCGCGAAATTCACGGCGCAGAGCAGAAAGCTGGTCGCGATCTTCGGAATCGCGGTTGCACTGGCGCTTCCGCTGGACACTTTCGATTTGCTGAAGCGTCTGGCGCGCAGCGACTCGGCGCGGGAGCAGGCGGTCGCGCTCGCCCAGACATTGGCGATCGAATCAACTGCGGACGTGCGTCTCGCTGTCGCGAAACTCCAGGCCGCCGAGGTCATCGTCGTGCCCTCAAGCAAAGCCGAATGGCTCGCGCGCTGGCAGCAAGTCAACTGGGCCGGCGTTGCGGTCAGCGCACTGCTGCTCACTTTGGGCGGGCCATTCTGGTTCACCGTGCTGAAGGATCTGCTCAGACTGCGCTCCGCGGCCGCGAGTCAGGAATCCCAAGACCGCGCGCAGCGGCAGGCAGCGCTCACCGATTTGCCGCCGCCCGCGAGCGGAGAGCGAGGCGCCCTATGAACGTCATCCGGAAGCCCTGCTCTCCCAAAAACTTCATGCCGGGGCGGCCCGGCGGGCTGCGGCCGGCGGCCATCGTGATTCACATCTCCGAAGGAACGCTGGCCTCCGCCGACGCCTGGTTCAACAACGACGCCGCTGTGGTATCGGCCCACTACATCGTTGGGCGCAGCGGCGAAGTGCATCAGTATGTCAGCGAGGAAGATACCGCCTATCACGCGGGAAGCCCCGTCGATCCGACGTGGCGACTTCTGCGGCCGCATGTGAATCCCAATTTCTATACCGTCGGAATCGAACACGAAGGCCGCGCACAGGATCAGTGGACGGACGCGCAGTACGCCACATCGGCCGAATTGGTGGGAGAAATCGCGCGGCGCTGGTCGATCCCGATCGACGCCGATCACATCGTGATGCATCGCGAAATCCGCGCCAACAAAACTTGTCCCGGCTTCGTCTTCAGCCGGGACAAATTGTTGTCTCTGATCGCAGCGCTTACTTGCCCGAGTTAAAGCGCTTCTCGGCTGCCGCCCAGTTGACCACGTTCCACCACGCGCCGATATATTCCGGACGCCGGTTCTGATACTTCAAGTAATACGCGTGTTCCCACACATCCAATCCGATCACCGGGAACTTGCCTTCCATCAGCGGGCAATCCTGGTTCGCGGTCGAAATGATTTCGATCGCCGATCCGCTCTTCACCAGCCACGCCCATCCGGACCCGAAACGAGTGGTCGCCGCGGCGTTGAACTTTTCCTTCATGGCATCGAAGCTGCCGAATGCGCCCGTGATCGCCTGCGCCAGATTGCCCACCGGCGCGCCGCCGGCGCCCGGGCCCAGAATGGTCCAGAACATCGAGTGATTGTAATGACCGCCGCCGTTATTGCGCACCGCAGTCTTGATCGCGTCCGGCACGATGGCGCAGTTATTCGCGAGCAGTTCTTCCACGCTCTTCGAAGCCAGCTCCGGCGCGGATTCCAGCGCCTTGTTCACGTTCGTGATGTAGGCCTGATGGTGTTTATCGTGGTGGATCTCCATCGTCTTCGCGTCGATATGCGGCTCCAGCGCATCGAAGGCGTAGGGCAGTGCGGGTAAGGTAAATGCCATTTGTTGATCTCCTGATCTCAGTGTGACGCGTTTTCGTAGGCGTCGGCAATGCGGAACATCGTCGATTCGTCGAAATGACGGGTTATAATCTGCAAGCCCACCGGCAAGCCATCCGCCGTGAGCCCGCAGGGGACGCTCATGCACGGAATGCCGGCCAGGTCGCCGGTAATCGTATAGATGTCGGATAAATACATCGAAATGGGATCGTTCACCTTCTCGCCGATCTTGAATGCCGGGAAGGGCGACACCGGCGCAACGATGGCGTCCACCTGCTCGAAGGCCTGCGCGAAATCGCGCGCGATCAGATGACGGACCTTCTGCGCCTTCAGATAATACGCATCGTAGTAGCCCGCGCTCAGCACGTAGGTTCCCAGCATGATGCGGCGCTTGCACTCGTCGCCGAAACCTTCTTCGCGCGTCATGCGATACATGTCGGATAGCGTGTTCGCGCTGGCCGAGCGCGTGGTATAGCGCACGCCATCGTAGCGCGCCAGATTCGCGCTGGCCTCCGCCGTCGCGATGATGTAGTAAGCCGCCACCGCGTAGGGCGTGTGCGGAAGTTGGATATCGCGCACTTCGCAGCCCAGTTTCTTGAGCACTTCAACGGCGGCCGTCACGCGATCGCCGGTCTCGCTCGCCAGGCCGTCGAAGTATTCGCGCGGCAGGCCGATTCTTCAACCCTTTGATGTTGCCGTCGAGCGCAGCCACATAATCCGGCACGGGCGCCGAACGCCGAGGTCGCGTCCATCTCGTCGCGACCCGCGATCGCCTGCAGCAGGCGCGCGGCATCGCGCGTGGTTTTCCCGAACGGCCCGATGTGATCGAGCGAACTCGCGAACGCCGTCAGCCCGTAGCGCGACACGCGCCCATACGTCGGCGTCACGCCGCTGATCCCGCAGAACGAAGCCGGCTGCCGGATGGAGCCGCCGGTGTCCGAGCCGAGCGAAACCAGCGCCGTCTCCTGCGCCACCACCGCCGCCGATCCGCCGCTCGATCCGCCGGGAACTCGATCCAGCGCCACCGGATTCCGCACCGGCCCGAACGCGGAATTCTCGTTCGACGATCCCATGGCGAACTCGTCGCAGTTGGTCTTGCCCAGGATCACGCCGCCGGCTTGCTCCAGCCGGATCACCGCCGTGGCATCGTAGGGAGGAACATAATTCGCCAGCAGTTTCGAGCCGCACGTCGTCCGCAGCCCGCGCGTGACGATCACGTCCTTCACCGCGATCGGCACACCCGCGAGCGCTCCGGGATCTTCGCCGTTGGCAATCTTCGCGTCCACCGCGCGCGCCGCGTTCAGCGCCCGCTCCGGCGAAAGCGTCAAGTAGGCATTGGTCTTGGGATTCTCGGCTTCGGCATAAGCCAGCGACTGGCGAGCCAGTTCCTCGGCGCTGAACTTCTTCGCGAGCAGGCCGGCGCGGATCGAATCGATGCTCAGTCCGTGCAGCGGACTGCTCATCGCTCGATCACTCTCGGCACCTTGTAATAGCCGCCGCTGGTCACAGGCGCGTTGGCTACCGCCTCGGCATTGGTGAGGCGACGGGCGCTCGCGATCCTCGCGCAGAGTCGCGGTCTCTTCGGCGTCGAACAACACCTGCGCCATCGGCTCGACGTCGGTCGTGTCCAGTTCGTTCAGCTTGTCGATATGGCTCAAGATTCCGTCCAGATCCTGCGCCATGCGCGCCACTTCGTCTTCGCGCAGCGCCAGATTCGCCAGATCCGCCACCCGCCGCACTTCCTGCTCGGTAATCTTCACGCCGTTTCCTTCTTCTTCGATTGCTGGTACAGCATTCCCATCACCGGGTCGTGAATTCCGTCGATCTACCGACAGGCCGCGCCGTCTCCGCCCGCTGCGGCGCCAGCCGCCGGGGCATGGGCCGGAAATCGATCTCCGTCACCAGCGCCTCTCCCAATTCCTTATGCAAATTCCGCAGCAGGAAGTGGCGAATGGTGTTGAGCTGCCGTTGCCAGACGATGTCTTCCACTTCCACCACCAGCGTCCCGCGCACCAGGTTGGTGGGGCGCGTTTTCGCGGCGATCTACTTGCCCGCGGCCACCGGCCAAGCCATCTGCGCGCGTGTTTCCGGATCGGTGATGCCCGGCGACACTTTCATTTTTCTGACGAGACGGCCAGCGCGTTCCATGGTCTCCATTTGTTCGGGGGGAATTCGATTTTAGCATGCCGGGAATGTTATACCTGACTCTTGCGCCAACTTGTCTTAGCATCGCAATCTCCGCGCCGCCGCGAGTTGTTGGCCGTCGCCGGATTCCATTTCTCGGTGCGCGTGAAACCCGTGGAAGAAGTGCGCCGAGCGGGCGAAAGCCCCGTCGACTACGTGCGGCGTCTGGCGCGCGCCAAGGCCGAAGCCGCCTGGGAACGCCCCGATGAAATCGTGCTGGGCGCGGACACCATCGTCGTCATCGACGACCAGGTTCTCGAAAAACCGGTGGATGCGGATGACGCCCGCGCCATGCTGCGCCTGCTTTCCGGCCGCGAGCACACCGTCATCACCGGCATCTGTCTGCGCCATCGGCTGCGGCAGCATCGTGGATCACTCGGCCACGCAGGTGCGCTTCGCTCCGCTCACGGAATCCGAAATCGCGGAATACGTCGCCAGCGGCGAACCCTTCGACAAGGCCGGCGCCTACGCGATTCAAGGACTGGCCTCCAAATTTGTCGAGAGCGTCAACGGCTGCTACTTCAACGTAATGGGATTGCCGCTCTCACTGGTGTACCGCCACTGGAAGGCGCTAACTGCGGCCGAATAAGCCCTTCCATTTGCGCATCACCAACTCGGCCAGATTCGCGATGATGGCGAATGCCAGCAGTCCCGGCCACAGTTGCAGCGTGGATGCGAGAGTGCGCCCGCCCGCGTCGAACACGGCTTTGGGAGCCGGCTCGAAGCGCCCGCCCGTGAACTCGGCGACTTGCTTCAGCAGCGCCTGATTTGAACCGTACTCCGTGAGTTCCACTTCCGGCCGGTACAGCCCCACTTCGGGGAACGCCGGAGTATCCACCAAAGGCCGCACGCGGAACAAGCCTTGGCGCGAGCCGATCTGCAGCCGTCCGCGATACACGCCCGAGCCCACTTTGATCACGTCCATCTGCTTCTTGAATCCGTCGGAGCCGATCACGTAAATCGCGGGAATCTCTTTCGGTTCGTCCACGCCCTCGCTCAGCCGGTAGTTCGCCACCAGATCGCCGTTGGCGCTGTCGTACTCGACCGTTGCCTCGCCCGCCTGCGTGTGCGGCAGCAAGTCGCGGCTCAGATTGGTCCAGAACTTGTCGAAGCCTTTCCAGTAAATCCAGCTTGCGGCCCAGCGCGCCTTCGCGTCCGACGTAAATACCGCGGAGCGTCCCAGTCCGTACTGCCAGCGCACCAGCAGCGGCTCGCGTTTATCGAAGCGCAGAATCGTTTCCGCGGTGGGCTTCGCCTCAAAGCGCACGTAACCCTTCAACGGCGGAGCCGACTCGATACTCAGCCCGTCCAGGATCTCGGTCTGCACGGCCACCTCAGCGGACAGCGGCTTCTCCACCGCCGTGGTGCCGGTGTGCTCCATCACGTCGCGCAGCACGATCTGCTCCAGGCCGGCCGGGTCCTTGAGGAAATAGAATTTGCCGTCCGCGATATTCGCCACCATCTCCAGGTACTCGCGATGGACGTCCGCGCCCAGCCCGATGGTGGAAATGGTCACCTGATGTTCCTTGGCCTCGCGGGCCAGCGCGTAGCTGTTGCCTTCTTCGGAAATTCCATCCGTCAGCAGCAGGATGTGGCGGTAAGTGGCTTCCACCGGCAGGATTTTCTGATACGCCTCGGTAAGCGCGGGCGCGATCTGAGTCCCGCCGTCGGCCGAGATGCCCGCGATCAGCGCGTTGATCGCTCGCGGGTCGTCCGCTTTCCGGATCGGCACCACCCAGCGGAAGGAGTTGTCGAAAATCAACACGCCCACTTGATCGATGGGACGCAGATTGCTCACCAGGCCGGTCGCCGCCGCGCGCGCCAGTTCGATCTTCGGCCCTTCCATGGACGAGCTCTTATCGAGGATCAGCACCACCACGGTGCCTTCGGCCGATTGCGGCGGCAGCAGCTTCGCGGGCAGCGCGCGATCCAGCGCGTCTTCAGTCTTCTTCTTCAGGTCGTAGACATTGCGCTCGCCGCCGATCACCAGCAGGCCGCCGCCCTGCTTGACGTACTTCTCCAGATCCGCCTTGCGCGGCGCCGCAATTTTCTCCAGATCCCAATTGTTCAGGACCATAAGTTGATAGTCGGCGAAGTTCGTGTTCTCGATGCCGTCGGTGCGCGTCACCTCGAACTGGGCCGCGGTCAAAGCTCCGGGCAGCGCATTGTCGATGTTCGGCGGGTCGACCGAAACATACAGCGCCTTGGGACGGCGCAACATCACCGCCTGATCGACATGCAATTCGCCCGCGCCGTTGGTGCGCACCGCGATGGAGAGATCCAGCGCGCCCGGCGTCTCGATGTTCGCCTGCATGCGAATCGGATTGACGCCTGCGTTCAGGGCCACGGTTGTTGTTCCGAGAGACCGGCCCTCGGCCGATAGCTCCACTTCCGCCTGCGTCTTTCGCGGCGCCGATACCGCGAGGTCGATCACGAACGGTTCTCCGGTGAACGCGTTGACCGGCAGGCTCACGGATTCCAAACGCAGCGCGGGCCGGTCGTGTCCCGCCATCGCGAACGTGTCGATCGGAATTCCGGATTGCCGCGCCTGCCACGCCGCGCGCGCGATGCTGCCCTTGTTTTCCTTGCCGTCGGAAATCAGCGCCAGCCGCGGCAGCATTCCGGAGGGCAGGGAACTGACCGCTTCGCGCACCGCCGCTTCCAGATCCGTCGAGCGCCCGTCGCTGCCCGAAGTCAGGCGCAGCTTCCACGGCGTCTGGCCCTCCGTCAAATCCGCCAAGCGAGTCGAGCGCGCGAAGGGAACCACGCGCAGCGCATTGCTGCCGCGCGCGCCATCCAGATCCGACACCACTTTCGATGCCCGCTCCAGATCGCGCGGCGACACGCTGGCCGACGTGTCCACCAGCACGCCCACGGCTACTTTCGCGGTGGAGATGCTCAAGCGCGGCTGCGCCAACGCCAGCAGGATGAAAGTGAAGGTCGCGATCTTCAGCGCCAGGCCCAGTTTGCGCGGCGTGCGCCGGTATTCGAAATATCCCCAGGCGAGAGGAATCCAGGCGAGCGCCAGCACCCATGCGCGGTCGAAAGTCATGACGCCTTCCTCCGGCGCAAGCGCTCCACCAGACTCGGCGACGCGGCCCGCGGCTTGAGACGCACGATTTGTTTGCGGCCATAGAGCAGCCAGTCCGCGAGCAGCCCGAGTCCGCCGGCGAGCGCGAGCCACGGCCACGGATTCGGAGCCGATGACGATTCCACCAAGCTGCGCCGCACCCCGCGCGCCACATCCGCGGGCGGACGCCAGGTGACGTCGCCGACGTCCGGCAAGGTCAACGAGTAAACCGTTTCGCGATCGCCGGTGACCACGCGGACGTTGCCCGCCGCGCCCGCGAAGAATTGCAGACGATTGCCTTCGATGGTGAAGGGCAGCGGACGCTGATCGTCGCCCAGGACTTTGACGCTCGCGGGGTTCACGCCTTTGTCGAGCGTCACATTCACCGTGCCCACGGTTCCCGCCTGCACATCCGACCGCCGGAACACTTCGGGAGCCATCCAGCGCAGCAGATTCGCGATCAGCAGCGGCGTCGCCAGATCGTATTTCATCGCCGAGCGCACCGGATCGAAGCCCAGCGCCGCCATCTTCACGGCTCCCTGACGCTGCACCACCACTGGGCCCTGCGCCGTTTCCGCCACCGCCTGGTCCCCGGGCGCGAGGTTGAAGACTTCGGTCGAGGCCAGTTCCACATCCTTTGTATAGAGGCCCGCGCCGAGCGCCGTATCCTGATGCCAGCGATCCAATTTCGCCTTGGTGGCGGTGGAGCGCATCGCGAACGGCGACCCCGCCGGCGGCTCGATCCAAACCGACGCCACATTCGTGGGCGCGTCCTTGGGAGCGAAGCGGTCGAACACGACGATGTCGGCTGCGGCCTGTGGATCGTACTTCGCCGGAAGATCGAACGTGGCCTGGACCTGCGCGTTGCCGGTCAGCAGCGGCTTCAACAGATCCGGTTCGGGCGAGTACACTGCCACGCGCAGCGTCTTGCCGACGGGCACTTCGATGACTGCGGCGTCATCCTGCGGAAACGCATCGCCGCGGCCGTTGGTGGAAGTAACGCGCGCTTCCAGAAAGCCGGCCGCCTTGGCGTGAAACAAAAACGTCGCCTGAGTTGTCGAGCCCGCCGCCAGCGTCATGGTCTTGCTGCCCGCCGCGGCGCCGGCGAATTGCAGCAGCAGCGTGATCTCGCGGGGCAGCGATCCGTCATTGCGCAATTCGACGAAGGCTTCCCAGGTGTCGGCGCTGACTGGTGCGCCGGCTGCTGGCGAAGTCGCGCGGCGGACGCTCAACTTGCGCAATCCCACATTTTCGCCGTTCGATGGAATCGAGATCACCCGCAGGTTGGGCGGGACCGCCAACTCGGTGTCTTGCTTCGCGATCCGTCCGGCGCCGACAAACACGATCTCGCCGGCCTTCTGCGACTGCAGCCGCTGCGCCTGCTGCGCGAACTCGAACGCCTGCTCCAGATTCAGCGCGGACGTGCTGGGACGCGAGCGCCGGATGGCATCCGCCACCGCGTTCTTATCCGAATCGAACTGCGTGACCGGCGTCGCCAGGGCGTCGGCGCGCACCAGCATCACGCGATCCAGCAGCGGCAAAGACCTGACGTAAACCAGCGCCGCGGTCTTGGCCTGATCGAGCAGAATGCCTTGCCGCGCACGCGCGCCCATCCACGCCGAAGTGTCCAGCAGCAGCACGTGGTCGTGCGCCGCGCCCAGGTCGCCGATGCGCGGAGCCGCGATCGCCAGCAGCAGTAGCAGCATGCTGAGCAACTGCAGCAGCATGCTCCACGGCTGATGAATTCGCCGCTTGTGCTGCAGCTCTTCCGGCATTTTGCCCGCTGTCCAGAAGCGCAGCGTGGCGACTACTTGCCGGCGCTTGGTCCGGTCGAGCAGATACAAAGCGACGATGCCCGCGGAGATGATCCCCGCCAGCCCCAGCAACTCGCCGAAACTGAGGTTCAGAAAATTCATGGCCTACGCAATCGCGCCGGCGCGTACAATCGGTCCGAAAATCGCTTCTTCGATCGGAATCGAAGTCGGTAATCCAACATACCGCCCTCCGTTGCGCAGCGCCACATTGCGCAGTTGCAGCGCGTAGTCGTCGAAGGCCGTGGTGTAGGCCGCGCGCGCGCTATCGTCGAACGCCAATTGCACGCGGGTGCCGGTTTCGGCGTCTTCCAGATCCAGTTCTCCGTCCCAGGGCGGTTCGCGATCTTCATCCGCCCAAATATGGATCAGGATCATCTCGTGGCCGAAATCGGCCAGATATTGCAGGGGCTTTTCGCAGCCGCCGTCGTCCAGGAAATCCGAGATCACGATCACCAGGCCGCGCTGCGGATAGCGTGCAATGAAATCGCGGGTGACGTCGATGAAATGCGTCGTGCCGCCGGGCTTCAGCGCTTGCAGGTAATTCGCCACCGGCTGGAAGCGCTGCCGCCCTCCGCCCAGCCGCAGCGGGTCGCCCAGTTTTTCGGCGAACGGTTGCAGGTAGATGGAATCCAGGCGCACCAGCGACACGTAGCACAGCGCCGCCGCCAGTTTGCGTCCGTAGTCGAATTTGGAAAGAGCGCTCTTGCCGCTCGCGGCGTCGATTGCCGCCACCGGTCAACATGGACTTGCTGATGTCCACCAGAACGCGCACCGGAATGCGCGGCTCCAATTGGAACATCTTGAGGAACATCTTTTCCAGGCGCAGGTAGGCGCGCCAGTTGACCGCGCGCAGGTCGTCGCCGTCATAGAACTGGCGATGATCCAGAAACTCCTGGCCGCCGCCGGCGAAGCGCGAGGTGTTGTGGCCGCCCACCGCGCCGGGCAGGGATTTTTGCCACTGGATCGCAAGGCGCTCCAGTTTTTCGAGCAACGGAGTGTCGATCAGCGGCCCGTTTTCCGGCACTGCTTATACCTTGGCGCCTGCCTGCGTTGCCATCACGCTGGGGATGATCTTGTCCAGGATCGTCTCCGTGGTTTGCCCTTCGGCGTGCGCGTCGAAATTCAAAATAATGCGATGCCGCAGCACCGCGGCCGCCACCGTCTGCACGTCTTCGATCGCCAAATGCAGACGCCCGCGCATCAAGGCCAGCACCTGCCCGCATTCCACCAGCGCCTGCGCGCCGCGCGGCGAGCTGCCGAAGCGGATGAATTTCTTCGAGAGCGCGTGCGATTCGGCGGTATCGGGCTGCGTCGCCATCACCAGATCGATGGCGTAACTCTGCACGTGCGGGGCGACCAGAACGTGGCGGCACACGCGGCGCAGTTCCATGATTTCCCCGTGATTCAAAATGGTCCGCAGCTGCTCTTCTTCCTTCTGCGTGGTGCGCGTGACGATGGTGCTCAAGTCCTCGCGCGATGGATAGCGCACCAGGATCTTCATCAGGAACCGATCCAGCTGCGCCTCGGGTAATGGATAGGTGCCCTCCATCTCGATGGGATTCTGGGTGGCCATCACCAGAAACGGCGCTTCGAGTTGGTGCGTGGTGGTGCCGCTGGTGACGGTGTGTTCCTGCATGGCTTCGAGCAGCGCGGATTGCGTCTTGGGCGTCGCGCGATTGATTTCGTCGGCCAGCACCAGGTGCGCGAAAATCGGACCGGGCTGGAAGCGCAGGGCCTTGGCGCCGCCTTCCGTGTCGATAATCATGCTGCCCACGATGTCGCCGGGCATCAGATCGGGCGTGAACTGAATGCGCGAATACTTCAGATGCAGCACGCGCGAAAGGGTGCGCAGCAGGGTGGTCTTGCCCAGCCCCGGCACGCCCTCCAGCAGGACGTGTCCTCCCGCCAGCAGGCAGATGAGAACGCCATCCACCACTTCCTGCTGGCCAACGATCACTTTCCCGATTTCCTCGCGCACCCGATTCAGTTGTTGGGTGGCGAGCTGAAGCGCTGCGTCCGGTTGCACGCATTATATGATAGCGCAGGGTCGGCGAAACGCCTGTGAGCCGGATGGGCTCTATTTTTCAAT
Organism: Bryobacterales bacterium; assembly: GCA_963731375.1. Classification (GTDB taxonomy): domain Bacteria; phylum Acidobacteriota; class Terriglobia; order Bryobacterales; family Bryobacteraceae; genus Palsa-187. The sequence continues at coordinate 1,344,999 of CAVSUW010000005.1, read as the reverse complement.
CCCGCCTGCCAGTTGACCACCACCTGCAACCGAGAGCCTGCACTCATCCCGCCGCCAACGCGAACCGTTACCATCAACGCGGGAGACTCGGCGCCGCTCTCCCGAAAGTTTCGGCGAATCTCCTCCAGAAAAATGCTGCACGTAGATTTCGGAGCGGCCACTACCATTGGCTGAAAATGCCATGTACGCCGGGCAACGTCACTTCCCCAGCGCTTGTGTCCAATTCAGCAGCACTATAAACGCGGCCCCTCCAGGTTCGGCTGGCATTGTGATCAGGAAGCGTTGTCCGTCCTTGGAGGGCTCATATTCCCGGTTGAAGTCGCTGGTTTCAACAGGAAATAAGCCCTCGGCGTGGCCGAACTGCACATCAGAGCCGCGGATCGTGACCGGCACTGCCGTTAGTCGGCCATCGCCGGCTACAAAGTAGATTTCCTTCCCATCACGACGCCAGGCGGGACTCGTGCCGCCTTGATTCGAAACGGTGTAGCGTTTGCCATCCCCGGCGGGGAATGGCATGAGATAGATTTCGTAACGGAGCGACTCATTCGACGAGTACGCGATCCATTTCCCGTCGGGTGAAAATGAACCTGCACGCTCGTCGAAACTCGTCTTCGCGATAGTGTATGGTTTCTCCTTGCCATCCACTGGTACGATCCACAAGTCCTCGTTGCCCCAGTACAGGAGATTCTTGCCGTCGGGCGACCAATCGGTGGGATAGCCTCCCGATAACCGCATGTCGCTTACAAGCTTTTCCCGGTTGGGACCGTCAGTGATGTACGGGTTCCAGCGTCCAATGCGGTTCGAAGCAAACGCAAGGTCCTTCCCGTCCGGGGAAAACACCGGTACCAAGGAGTTCTTTCCTTCCGAAGTAAGCCGTTCGCGCGTGCCCCGCCGTAAGTCGAAAATGGTGATGTCAGTGTTTGATTCGCTACTAGGTCCGAGGGAGGCAAACGCGACCTTGCTCTCGTCCGCCGACAGCCGAAATGAGGGCCACTCCTGCGGAGATCCCACTTTCTCCTTTATCGATCCGGTTCGATCCACCCACACCAGTTGTTGTGGCGCCCTTTCTACGTATGCCAATACGCCGTCGCGGGCGGCCGAGAGTGCCGGATAACGCAGGCCGTTGGTTACAGACTCCCTCGTTATCGGGAGGGCCTCACCGGTTAGCGCGAGCGTCTTGAGGTCGAACCGCTGCGCTGTTAGACGGCCCTGGTTCACGAAGAGCAGATATCCATCCGGCGAATATACGGTTCTTGACCGATTCGGGAGAACGCGCACCGGCGGTTTGCCGTCCAGAGAGCCTAAAAAGACGCCGTTATTCTCCCACAACACATGATTCCCATCGGGCAAGAACTCCGGGTCGTAGAATATCCCGGAGTCCCGCTTGTAAAGGCGTTCCGGTGTGCCGCCCTTCTCATTCACTTTGTAGAGTTCACGCGCCTGGGAGAAAACAATCACTCCCTGGCTACCCCAGGTGGCGCCAAGGTTCGGGGGTTCCACCTCCGCGATCGCAATAGGCTCGCCGCCGGCCGCGAGGATGGTTTTCAGTTTTCCGTCCGCGAAGAATCCAATCTGTCTGCCATCCGGCGACCAGAACGGAAATCGTGCACCATCGGCGCCTGGCAGTAGCTGCGCTTCTAACGAATCCAAAGGACGGACTCTCAGTCGAAACCTTCCTTCTTCGACGGCGGAGATAGCGATGCTGCGTCCGTCCGGAGAAAGCGCCAGCCCTGCGTTCTGGGCGATGCCCCCGGGAATTGGTACTCCGAATCGGAGTAAGGCGGGCTGAGCAGAAGGCGTTGTGAGTCGCACCAGGCCAAAGACTGCCGGCACCACAAGCGCGGCCGCGATAGCCCAGGGTATCCATCGGACCCGTGCAGGTATGGATGGTGCTCCTGCTGAATCGTCTTCCAGCAAGAACCGCCAGTCGCCGACACTCGACAGACGTTCTCGGGGATCCTTCTTCAAGCAGGCCCGCAACAGCGGCCGAACGCGGGTCGGGACGATCGAAAGGTCCGGCTCCTTGGTCAGCACTGCCGCGAGCGTCGTTGGGATCGAATCGCCCTGGAACGGTCGCTGGCCCGTCAGCAACTCATACAGCAACACTCCGAAGGCCCATACATCCACGCGCGTGTCCACCTCCTTGCCTTCCGCTTGCTCCGGAGCCATATAGGCGGGCGTGCCTAGCGCCGTCCCCGCTTCGGTCAATCCTGTGGTCACGCTTGAGCCGTCGCTGGAAGGCTCGGAGGTCTGCTTTGCCAGGCCGAAATCGAGAACTTTGACCGAGCCACTCGAAGTGATCATCACGTTGGCGGGCTTGATGTCGCGGTGCACGATGCCTTTAGAGTGAGCGGCGCTCAAAGCGTCGGCGATTTGCTGGGCCCATAAAAGGGTCTGTTCGATTGAGAATTTGCCTCGCTTCAGTTTCACCGCCAGAGCTTCACCGTCCAGCAGTTCCATCACCAGATAGTTGGGTCCGACGTCGTAAATGGAACAAATATGAGGATGATTCAAGGACGCGATCGCGCGCGACTCTCTCTGGAATCGCTCGCCAAATTGCTGACGGCAGGTCTTGATCGCGACGGCTCTGGCCAAACGAGTGTCGGTGGCCCTGTAAACTTCTCCCATCCCACCCTCGCCAATTTTCCGCTCGATCTTGTAAGGCCCTAGTTGGGTTCCGGCAGTGATCAGAGTCACGGTAGCGCCTGCGGATGTGAGCCCAGCCGCGCCAACCCATGCCGGTTTATCCAGCGCGCCTGTCTTCGAGGAGTCTTGCGCCAGCAGCGATTCCACTTCCCGCCGCAGTTCCGGATCGGCCCGCGCCAGGAACGCCGCGCGCTCGTCGGGGTCGCACTCCAACGATCGCGTGGTACAGCTCCTCGATCTGTTGCCAGCGTGTGGGAGTCATGACCGTTGGGCCTTGGGGTTTGGACTATTTTACTACGGCGCGACAGCGGCAACCAACGTGCCACCGGCATTGCGGGCCGTGCGCGCCGCGAAACCGTCGTGAATCATAACTACGTCCAACGCGGTAAACCGGAGCAGACCTCGCTTCATCTGAGTGTAGTCGGAAGAGGTCCACATAGCTTTCATGATTCCGCTGGCGGAATGCCGGGCGATGCCTTGCAGAATATGGGTAATCTCATGAACGATCACGTGTGCCATCAGGGAAGGAGCCAGCTCAGGATCCGACTGTGCAATCCGGTCATAGAACACCTGGATATGCACCCCTTCGTAAGGCAAAGCGTACGCCAGCGCGCCCGGACAAAACGCTTTGGGAGTGCTGGTCATAAAACTCACTACCATCGCATCGCGTCGTCCCTGGCAGAAGCCGGCCTCACTATGCCAATACAGATCTATACCCACCGAAAGGAACATGCTGGAGGCCTTCGCCGCCGCCTCTTCCACGCCGGCGTGTTTGCCATCTTCGAGACAAACGTCCAGCCTCTGGCGGTCGGACTTGGTGGCCGCCCACGCGCTGCCCGCCAGTATCGCTGCCATCGTGATCATCGCTGAGGTCTTCATCGTTCCCTGCCTTTCGCCTGGGTAAGCGCGAGCGGCCGGGAAGAACTACAATGGGCTAACGATTTTTCTTTGGACCGGTCACGATGCCGCCTGAATCTCCGGAAATTACTGAGTTATTAAAGGCTTGGGGCAGTGGAGATGCGGCGGCGCTGGACCGCTTGACCCCTCTGGTGTACGACGAACTCCGGCGTCTGGCCCGGCGCTACATGCGTAACGAGCGCGCCGGGAACAACACGCTGCAGACCACGGCGCTGGTTAACGAGGCCTACCTCCGGTTGGTGGATGCCCATCGCGTAGGCTGGCAGGACCGGGTGCATTTCTTCGCGGTCTCGGCGCAGATGATGCGAAGGATTCTGGTGGACGCGGCGCGAGCGCGGGGCTCAGCCAAGCGCGGAGGGCACGTGAAACGCGTCAATCATTCGAGCGCCTTTAATCTGGATGAGATTCCGGACGTTTCCACCGGGCGCGACCGTGAGCTGGTGGCCATCGATGACGCGCTGAATGCGCTTGCCGAGATGGACCCTCGTAAAGCACGGGTCATCGAATTGCGTTTCTTCGGGGGGCTCAGCGTCGATGAGACGGCGGAGATTCTGAAGATCTCGCCGCAAAGTGTCATGCGCGACTGGAAGCTGGCTAAAGCCTGGTTGATGCGTGAGCTTGCGAAATAGGTTTAGCGCACAGCGAGCCTACTCTGCCAAACGCCGGGAAGGCGTTCTTAACTTGGGCGAATAGAACACCTGCCCCGCTAATGGGGAATCAAGACGGCTCTTTTACTAAGAGTGGAGCTATACTGCGAAACAGCATGGAAGTATACAAGAGGGAGACTCGCGAGGTGATAAAGCGCTTCCTCGGTCACAGGATCAGCTTCCCCGCATGTGTGGCTGCCCTGGATGCCGCCTTTGCCGATCTCATGCCCCGACTGACTAGCGATCAATTTGCCCCTCTTCGCGCTCTGATACTGGAGAACAATAACATGGTGATGAAGGAAATGGAGAGACGGGGCCCGCCGCCTTTTGACGCCAAGACTTTGGCCGCGCTTGGGGATGGAATCACGGCTTCAGATTTCCGTTCAGGGCAAGTGATTCATGAGCAGGGAAGTGTCGGGGATGCGGTCTTCTACATCCGGAAAGGCCGGGTCAAGCTCACCGTCGTTTCCAAGCTTGGCAAACAAGCGGTCATAGGAGTTTTGGGCGCGGGCAGTTTTCTTGGCGAAGGATGCCTCAAGGGACAGCCGCATGCGGCCACCGCAACCGCAGTCGGGAAGGCTTCGATCGAGCGGCTGGACAGGTCGAGTATGCTGCGTGTGCTCAGCGAAAACCTGGCGTTTTCCGAGCTGTTTCTTTCGCATCTGCTCACCCGCAACCTCAGCCTTGAGGAGGGGATGGTTTACCAGATCTTAAACTCCCACGAGAAGCGGTTGGCGCGCGCGCTTCTCACGCTGGCCAACTTTGGGAAAAAGGGCAGGCCGAAGAGTGTCATTCCAAAGATTAGTTTTGAAGCCCTGGCGCAGTTGGTTGGCACCAGCATTTCACGAGTCGGCTTTTTCATGCGAAAGTTCCGCAAATTGGGGTTCATCGACTACAACGGTGAATTGAAGATTAACAACTCCCTGCTGAACGTTGTCCTTCACGACCAATTCGTCACCATGGCGACCGATCCGTTGCCTGTAGCTCTTTCGCCGCACCGGACGCTTCGCCGAAAAATGAAATCGTAAGACAGTTTGACTCGTTTCTCTGGCCCGGATTCCCGCCTTTAGGCTGTCCCATTTAGCAGTGGTCGCGGCATTTGAATGAAACACTTTTCCTTCTTTTTGTCTCTCAATTGTGTACGTTAAGATCAAGGCGGCCTGCAATTGAGTCACAAAGAATTTCTGGAACTGCATGCGGCCTTCGTCGCGTCAATGCGATCCTACTTCGCTGAGGTCGAGAAATCGTCCGCCCTGCTGGCGGAGTGCACCGCCAAACCGCTGCCTCTGAAAAAGCGCTTGGAGTTGGCGTCTCAGGGCATCATCGAGCAAACGGCCCACTTGGCGTATTTGAGCGCCAAGAGTCTTCTACTCAATGCAGCGCAGTTCGGCTACGGCTTCGCCGGGTAATCGAAGACCTCGCTTGTCACGTCAGCTTCTGCGTCCGGTTGGCCGAAAACAGATGAACACAGATGGAGACGGATAAGAAAAAGAAGGTCATCTTGCCTAGTTGAGCCGCCACGGGAGCTTAGCTATCTGTGTATATCGGTTTTCATCCGTGGGCCAATTCTTAGGACGAGGGAACCCACGAAATACGCGTCTCACACCCTGCCAAACGGCAAGGTCCAAGAACGGTAGCCGGACGCATAATAGTATAGGAACGTGGGCCTTCGTTCGCCCCCGCTGAAACAGACACTATGTGGATTGTCCGGCTAGCGCTTCGCCGCCCGTATACCTTTGTCGTCATGGCCGTGCTGATCGCCATCCTGGGCGGTGCGGCCATCGTCACCATGCCGGTCGATATCTTCCCGTATATCGACATTCCCATCGTCAGCGTGGTGTGGACTTACACCGGACTCCAGCCCGACGAGATGGAGAAGCGCGTCGTTACCAACTTCGAGCGCATGCTCACCTCGAATGTCAACGACATCGAGCACATCGAGTCGCAGTCCTATAGCGGCATCGCCGTCATCAGAATTTACTTCCATCCCAACGTCCAGGTGGACATGGCCGTGGCGCAAACCACCGCAACCATGCAGATCGCCACCCGCATGATGCCGCCTGGAATGCAGCCCGGCAACGTGCTGAAGTTTGACGCTGCCAGCGTTCCCATCCTGCAACTGGGTCTTTCGAGCAAGACCTTGCCCGAGCAGGAGATCTTCGACTTGGGCCAAAACTTCATCCGCACGCCGCTCGCAACCGTGCAGGGCGCGTCGGTTTCCTATCCCTTCGGCGGCAAGGCGCGCTCCGTCATGGTGGATCTGAACCTGGATGAGCTGTACGCCAAGCAACTGGCGCCGATCGATGTTTCGAACGCCCTGAATTTGCAGAACCTGATTCTTCCGGCCGGCACCGCGAAACTGGCCGGCACCGAGTATCAGATCAAGGTCAATAGCAGTCCGCTGGCGATTGCGGATTTCAATAACATCCCGATCAAGACCGTGAACGGAGCCACCGTCTTCATGAAGGACGTGGCGCAGGTCCGCGACGGGTTTTCGGTGCAGCAGAACATCGTGCGGACCAACGGCAAGCGCGGCGTTCTGATGACCATTACCCGCAACGGCAAGGCGTCCACGCTCGACATCGTCGCTAACGTGAAGACGGCGCTCCCGCGGATTCTCGCCACCGTGACGCCGGAGCTGAAGGTGCTGACGCTGGGCGATCAATCGATCTTCGTGCGTGCGTCGGTCACGGGGGTGGTGCGGGAAGCGTTGATCGCCGCCGCCCTCACCGGCATGATGATTCTGCTGTTTCTGGGGAGCTGGCGCAGCACGTTGATCGTGTGTATTTCGATTCCGCTTTCCATCCTGGCTTCGCTGTGCGTGCTGAGCCTCTTCGGGCAAACCATCAACGTCATGACGCTCGGAGGGCTTGGCTCTGGCCGTCGGCATATTGGTCGACGACGCCACCGTCGCGATCGAGAACACGCATCGCAACATCGGAATGCGCAAGTCATTGGTGCGGGCCGTGATCGATGGCGCGGCGCAGATTGCGATTCCGACGTTTGTCTCGACGCTCGCGATCTGCATCGTGTTCGTCCCGGTGCTGCTGCTCACCGGAACGGCGAGATATTTGTTCACGCCCATGGCGATGGCGGTGGTGTTCGCCATGCTGGCTTCGTACCTGCTCTCGCGCACCCTGGTTCCCACCATGGCGCATTTTCTGCTGCGCGCCGAAATGTCGATGTACCAGCTCGGCATCGACGGCGAGGGCGCCGGAGGCAAGGGCCTCTTCTGGAGCGTTCACCATTGGTTCAACGGGCTGTTTGAGCGGCTGCGCTTCCGTTATATCGGTTTGCTGGATTGGTCGCTGCGGCATCGCGGACGCGTTCTCGGTGCATTCGGCGTGGTTTTCGTCGCTTCGATGGGCTTGCTTTTGCTGGTGGGTGAGGATTTCTTCCCCTCGGTCGATTCCGGCCAGATGCGGCTGCATGCACGGGCTCCGGCCGGCACGCGCCTGGAAGAAACGGAAGCGCGCTTTTCGCAAATCGATCGCGAAATTCGCCAGCAGATTCCGCCCGACCAGATCGACACCATCATCGACAACATCGGGGTACCGAATAGCTTTACGAGTCTGGCCCAGGGCGACATCCCCACGATTTCGAGCGCCGACGGCGAGATCCTGATCTCATTGGTCAAGGACAAGCGCGGCTCCACGCGGGATTACGAAGTGCAGCTGCGCAAACGCCTCAATGAGAAGTTTCCGGACACGACTTTCTTTTTCCAGCCGGCCAACATCACGAATCAGATTTTGAATTTCGGACTGCCCGCGCCGATCGATCTGCAGGTAGTGGGCCGCGACGCGGTGGGTGGTTATAAGATCGCTCTGGATCTCGCCACCAAGATCGCGCGCATTCCGGGCGCGGTCGACGTGCACGTGCATCAGGTTGTCGATCAGCCCGATATACGGATGAACGTGGACCGCATCAAAGCCGGACAATTGGGCTTGACCGAGCGCGACGTCAGCGGCAATATGCTGATCTCGCTCAGCGGCAGCGGCACGGTGGCGCCGGCCTTCTGGGTGAACTGGGCCAACGGAGTCAACTATTTTGTCGCGGTCCAGACGCCGCAATACAAGGTGGACAGCCTGGACGCCCTGTTGCGGACGCCGGTCACGGCGGGAAACATCGCCGTCAATTCCAACACGGCCGGATCGCAAGGCGGGTCGGCGACGGCGGGGAACAACTCGGTGGGCGCGTCTCCCAGCGGCGCGTCGCAAGCCTACGGAAACCCGGGAGCCATCGCGGGCAGCACGCAGCTTCTCTCCAACCTGGTTACGTTCACCCGCGGCGTGAGCCCGGTGATCGTCAATCACTATAATGTGTGGCCGGTGTTTGATGTGTACGCCAACGTGGACCGGCGGGATTTGGGCGGAGTCGGCTCGCAAGTGGAAAAAATCATAGAGCAGGAACGTGCCCATCTGCCGCGCGGCACCACGCTCGATATGCGCGGCCAATACGAAACCATGCAATCGTCCTTCTTCCGCCTGGGACTGGGAATGATCGTCGCTGTAGTGCTGGTGTACCTGCTGATGTGCGTGAACTTCCAGTCCTGGCTGGATCCGTTCATCATTTTGACGGCCTTGCCGGGCGCGATGGCGGGCATTTTGTGGATGCTGTTCGTCACCGGAACCACGCTCAATGTTCCGTCGCTGATGGGCGCGATCATGTGCATCGGTGTGGCCACCGCCAACAGCATTCTGATGGTGACGTTTGCCAACGACGAGCGGGCGCTGGTGCCTTCGGCGCAGGAAGCCATGCTTTCGGCCGGCTACGCCCGCGTGCGGCCGGTGCTGATGACGGCCACCGCCATGATGCTGGGAATGCTTCCCATGGCGCTGGGTTTAGGAGAAGGCGGCGAGCAGAACGCCCCGCTGGGGCGCGCCGTGATCGGCGGACTGCTGTTCGCCACGGTCACTACGCTTTTTGTGGTCCCGATCGTTTATAGTTATCTGCGCACGAAACCTCCGGTGGATCATGAGCGCCGGCTAGAAGAAGAGGAGCGGAACGACTCCATCGATTCCGAGTGGAATTCGACGAAACCGTACTTAAGCATCTGATGCGATATACCGAGCCAAATCAGCCCGAAGAAATTACCGCGCCCGGAAGCACGGAAGAACAACTGCGCCGGGAAGTAGAAGACCTGAAGCGGCAGCTCCGCGAGCAAAAGGGATTGACCCAAGGCGCCCCGCATGGAGCTCCACATGGAGCGGCGTCGCATGCGTCCGCGAAGCCTTGGAATCCGTCCGCCGTCACCATCTGGGCGCTCTTCCTGGGAGCGATCGTCCTCATCGTCGTGGCGTTTTTCACAGGCTACATTCCGCTGCAGAAGCGCAACGCCGTGATCGGCGCGCAGGCGCAGGAATACGATCAGGCTCTGCCGCGCGTCGAGGTCATCGAGGTCGGGGCATCGTCGAAAGTCAGCGAATTGCAACTGCCGGGCAACATTCAAGCCGTGACCGAAGCTCCTATTCTGGCGCGCGCCGACGGCTACATCAGCCGCCGCCTAGTGGATATCGGCGATCGCGTCAAGGCCGGCCAGCCGGTGGCCGAAATCGAAGCGCCCGAGCTCGATCAGCAGGTTCTTCAAGCCAAGGCCAATGTGGACCAGGCCCAGGCAGCGCTCGATCAAGCCGTCGCCAATGAAACGCAGGGTAAAGCCAATCTGGAGCTGGCTCGCGTCACCGCGCAGCGCTGGGGAAGCCTGGTAACGGCCGGGCGTGGTTTCCAAGCAGGATAACGATCAATACCAGGCCCAGTATCAATCCCAAATCGCCGGCGTGAACGCGCTGGAGAAGGCCATCCTGGCTCAGCGCGCCAACATCGCGGCGGCGGAAGCCAATCTGTCGCGCCTGAATGAAATGCAGGGCTACCGCATCGTGAAGGCGCCCTTCGCCGGAGTGATCACCTTGCGCAATGTGGATGTCGGCGCACTGGTCACCACCGGCAGCACCATGCTCTACCGCATTGCGCAGACCGATACTCTGCGCACCTACGTCAACGTGCCGCAGACCAACGCGAGTTCCATCCACGCCGGCCAGAAAGCTCTGGTGAGCGTTACCAATCTTCCCGGCCGCACCTTCACCGGCACGGTTGCCCGCACCGCGAATTCGCTCGATCCCAGCAGCCGCACTTTGCTGGTGGAAGTGCAAGTGCCGAATCCGGACGGCGCGCTGATGCCCGGCATGTACGCGCAAGTCGACTTCAGCAACTCGCGCGCGAATGCGCCTCTGCTGGTTCCCGCCGAAGCGCTGATGGTTCGCGCCGATGGCACGCAGATCGCAGTGGTCGGCCCGGATTCCATCGTGCATCTGCAGAAGATCGTGATCGGCCGCGACTACGGTGACCGTCTGGAAGTGCTGCAGGGTCTGCAAGTCGGCGATCGCATCATCGCGAACCCTGACGACAACGCGCGCGAAGGCGTCAAGGTCGATGCGGTCGAGGCCGCGGAAAAACCCGCAGCCGCGCCAGCTCGCCGGGAAGCCGGCGAAGTAATCGCGCCGTCGCGAAGAACTTTAACTCGCCTTCAACAAGACCGCAGTGATATTATCCGGGCCGCCGAACTCGCGCGCCAGCGCCACCAGCTTCTGGCACTTGGCTTCGAGCGAACCGTCCCCCGCCAGAACCTCGCCGATGCGTTCGTCGGGAGCCACGCCATGCAGCCCATCGCTGCACAGCAGAATCTGCGCGCCGGGCGACGGGCGCACGCTATAGTGGTTCACCCGCAGTTGCCCGGAGACGCCAATCGCCATGGTCAGCACGTGGCGCATGGGATGAATCTTCAGCGTTTCCTCGTCCAGTCCCAGCCGCCGCCCGACCTCGTTCACCCAGGTCTGGTCGTCGGTGATCGGCTGCAGCTTGCCGTTCTCAAACAGGTAAGCCCGGCTGTCGCCCACGCTGGCGATAAACAGGTCGCGGTCGTTTTCGACGGCGGCCACCAGAGTGGTGCCCATGCCTTCCATCGCCTGATCGGCGTCGGCTTCCTTCATCACCCGCTGATTGGCTTTGGCGAAGGCGTCGAGAAGATCGTCGGGCGAGGCGGGGGGCGCGGCGGCTTCGAGGGTATCGCGAACGGTTTCCACCGCCAGCCGCGACGCATGTTCTCCGGCCTGCGCGCCGCCCATGCCGTCCGCCACCACGTACAATCCGGCCGAGGGCAGAAGCAGGAAGCAGTCTTCGTTGTTGGTGCGGACGCAACCTGGGTCCGAAACTCCGAATGACTCAATCATTGTTCACCGAAGACTCGCTCACCGAATTACACAAACCATAAGGCTTACCGAATTATACATAGCCCGAAAGGCCAGGTGCAAGCTGCAGCTCAAACATGCGCAAGCTGCCGCTGCCGCAGTAACTGCGCAGCGTACTCACGGCTTGCCCGGATTCACCAGCGCCTTCAACTGCAGGTAGGCGCGCTCTTCGTAGTTGTTCTTCAGGCGCTCCAGCGTTTCCAGGCGCGCGTCGCTGAGCCGCGTGTTTTGCTTCTTCAGGCACAGGCCCAGCATCAAGGTGGCGACGTCGTCATCCGGCTGGCGGTCGAGCACCGCGCGAAAGCGGTCGGCGGCGGCGGCGAAGTCGCCTTTCTTCCACAGCGCGTAACCCAGATTGAAGATGTACACCGGATCGTTGGGATCGCCATCCAGCGCCTTGCGGAAGGAATCGACCGCCTGCGGCAGACCGCGCCGGTTCTGCGCGGCGCCCAGATCGTTATAGACCTCGCTGAGCGGGACCACGTCGGCCACCGTCTGGAACGCCTTCTGGGCTCCCGCGAAGTCGCCGGATTGAAACAGCGCCAGCCCCAGCAGGAAGCTGGCCTCGCGAAAATGCGCGTCCTCGGGTGCGATCTTTTGCAGCCAATCCGCCGCCTGCCGGTATTCCTTGCGCTCATAGTGCAGACGTCCCAATTCGTAATTCGGGTGGCCGAAGCGCGCGTCCAGATGAGCCGCTTGCAGGAAGAACCGCTCCTGTTGTTCCGGCGAGCGCGCCAGCAGGCCGCGCACGTAATTCTCTTCCGCATCCAGGCGAACCGGCGGCCGCAAGCTGCGGAAATCGGCTTCCGGAGGCGCCAGCCGGGGCGTCAGCAACACCAGCGCGCGCCAAGCCAGATGCGCTTCGAGCGTAGGCAGGTCCTCCAGATTCCCGCTCTCGATGAACTCGGAGCTCTGCTTGAAGCGGCGGCGGTCGAAGATGCGCGCGGTGATCTTCAGCGAGCCGTCCGCGATGCCGTGGGCGGCGGCCGGGTCCGCCAGGAATTCGAAAGAGCCGTAGACCACCTGTTCGGCGTCCAGCGCCTCGCCGATCTTGAGCATGGAGGCTTCGGTGAGGATGCTCAGCGGGCGCAAATTCAACTGGCGATAAGCTTCTTCGGTTTCCGCGCGGGATGGCGTCACCGCGCCGCGCGAGCCAATGGCGTCGCGCACGGTTTCGGCGATGCTCTCGCCGATCCAATCGAGCGAGGCCTGCGCGGGATCGGCGGCCGAGGTGCGGTTGGCGAACGGCAGAACCGCGGCCGTGTCGGCAAACACCGGGGCCGTGACGAAAATCAACAAGTACACCGCGAGCCGCATCGAGCGCATCAAGATTCAGTTTAGTGTACTGGCCGCGGCCCGCGGACGTGCGCCCCATTATTTCGAGTGAGAGAAATTCCCGCATTCTGCTACCTTTGTACAGGAAGCATGGAAATCAATCCGGGCCAGATATTGTCGATTGCGCTAGCCTCGCTTCCCACCATGCTGACGGTGCTGGTCGGAATCCTGATCAATAACTCGCGGCTTGGGCGATGTAAATTCCCGGATCGGCGATTGAACTCCCGCATCGACGATCTGCGCTCCAACGTTGATTCCCGCATCGACGACTTGCGCTCCCACATGGATTCCCGTTTCGACGAGATGCGGAGCACCTGGACGTCCGAGCTGCGCCGTGTCGAGGAAGTCCTTGACGCCCGCCTCAAGCACCTCGAAGAGCGTTGATGTCAGCTTGAGTCGCCTGGGCGAGAATCTCCGCGATCGTCGCCAAAACCGCGCAGCCAGCGAATCTCCGGATCGCGCCGGAACCAGGTCCGCTGCCGCTTGGCGTACTGACGCGTCTCGACGATGGTCGATTCGATCGCTTGCTCCAGCGTGAGCGCGCCGCGCAAGTGCAGCAGCGCCTGCTTGTATCCCAGCGCTTCGAACGGCTTTTCGTTGCCCGTCGCGCCGGCGGCGAGCAAACCCTGAACCTCTTCGAGCAAGCCGTGTTCGAACATCGCCCGCGTGCGCGCCTCCAGGCGCTGCTGAAGCGCGGCGCGATCCGGGTCCAGGCCCAGTTTGATCACTGCATAGCCTTCGAGCGCGTGAGCTTCGGCCGGCGGCGGCAGGGCCTGTTGCGTCAGTAAGCGCACCTCCAGCGCACGCATGGTCTTCTGCACGTCGTTCGCGTGGATGCGCGCCGCGGCGCCGGGTTCCAGCCGCGTCAGAAGGCGGTGCAGGCTCCCGGGACGAAGCCGTTCCCGGTCCAGCAGACGCTCGCGCAGGCGCTCATCGCGTCCGGGCAGCACCGGCAGCCCTTCGAGCAGCGCGCGCAGGTAGAAACCGGTACCGCCCACCACGATCGGCAAGCGGCCCGCGCCCGGCGATTTCGGCAATGACTTTGCGCGCCTCGCGGGCATATTCGCCGGCCGAGTAACTTTCCTGCGGCGTGAGCACGTCGAACAAATGATGGGGAATTCCGCGCCGTTCGCCGGGAGGCGTTTTCGCGGTCCCGATGTCGAAGCCCCGATACAGTTGGAGGGAGTCGCAGTTGACAATTTCGCCGCCGAATTGCTGCGCCAGGCACAGCGCCAGCGCGCTCTTGCCGGAGCCCGTGGGTCCAACGACAGTCGCGAGAAACATCTAGGTATACTATAAATGGCAGTAAAAATAGCTCAGGCCGGCGAAGGTGGTTCCATGCGAAAAGCTCTGCTCATCACAGCGATTGCGAGTGTCATTGGAAGTTCCGCCTTACAGGCGCAAACCGGCGCCGCCGCTCCCAAAGTCGACAAATCTTCCGCCTACTACCACTACACGCTGGCTCACATGTATGCCGAGCAGGCCAGCATGTACGGCAACCGCGGCGACTACGTCAACAAGGCCATCGACAACTACAAAGAAGCCATCAAGGCGGACCCCACCGCCGCCATGCTGAGCGAAGAGCTTTCCGATCTCTACGTCCAGTCCGGCCGCTTGCGCGAGGCGCAGGCCGACGCCGAGGACGTGCTCAAGCAGAATCCCAATGACCTGAACGCGCACCGTCTGCTGGCGCGCATCTTCACGCGCCTGGTGGGCGACGGACGCTCCGGCAAAGTGGACGAAGCCATGCTTCGCCGCGCCACCGACGAGTATCAAAAGATCACCGCTCTCGCGCCCGAACGATATTCCGGCGTGGCTGATGCTGGCGCGCCTGCAAAAGGCGGCCGACAATTCGGTGGACGCCGAGAAGTCCTATCAGAAGGTTCTCGCCATCGAGCCGGATAACGAAGACGCGCTCACCGGACTGGCGCTGGTCTACTCCGACCTGGGCGATAACAAGCAAGGCGGCGGAGCTGCTCAAGCGTTTAGCCGACAAGAATCCCTCGGCCCGCAGCTTGACCGCGCTCGCGGCCGCCTACGAGCAGATGCGCGATTTCAAGGCCGCGGCCGGCTGCGCTGCGCCAGTTGCTCGAAACCAATCCGGCGAACGATCGCGAAGTGAAACGCAATCTGGCGCAGGATCTAATGCTGTCGCAGGATTACGCGGCGGCTCTGGCGATTTATAACGGGCTGGTGGCGGACGATCCCGCCGACGCCCAGTCCTACTTGCGGATTTCGCAGATCTACCGCCAGCAGCGGGATTTCGCCAAGGCTCGCGAAGCCAACGACAAAGCCAAGGCCGCCGAGCCGAATTCGATTGAGATTCGCTACAACGAAGTCAATATCCTCGAAGCCGAGGATCGCGTCCCGGAAGCCACCAAGCTCTTGAAGGACATCCTCGACAGCACCGCCAAGAAAAGCTACAACCAGGCCGAGCGCGCCAATCGCGTGGCGCTGCTGGAGCGTCTGGCGGGGTTGTACCGTTCCGTCGATCAGATCGATCCGGCCATTGACGCCTACCGCGAGATGGCCGACGTCGATCCCGCTCTGGCGTCCCGTTCGTCCGCCCAGGTCATCGATGCCTATCGCGCCGGAAAGGACTTTCCCAAGGCCCAGCAAGAGGCGGATGCGGCGGTCAAGAAATATCCCGACGACCGCCTGATTCGCACCACGCGGGATTCTCTGCTGGCTGAAATGGGCAAAGTGGACGTCGCCGCGGCGGATCTCAAAAAATTGCTGGACGGCAAAGCCGACGATCGCGACACCTATATTGCGCTTGGCCAATATCTACGACAAGGGCCAGCGCTGGAATGACATGGGCAAGGCGCTGGACGCGGCCGAAAAGCTGTCGGATTCCGACGAAGACAAAGAGGGTGTCTGGTTCATGCGCGGCGCGATGTACGAGCGCATGAAGAAATTGGACCTGGCCGAAGTGGAGTTCCGCAAGGTCCTCAAAGCCAACCCCGATAACGCCGGCGCGATGAACTACATCGGTTATATGCTGGCCGACGCCAACCTGCGCCTGGAAGAGTCGCTCGGCCTGATCACCAAGGCTCTCGACATTGAACCCGGCAACGGAGCTTATCTCGACAGCCTCGGCTGGGTGCAGTTCCGCCTGGGCCGCTTGGACGACGCCGAAAAGAACCTGCGGCTGGCGCTCGAAAAGACTCCGCGCGATCCCACCGTTCACGATCACATGGCGAACGTGCTGATGAAGGAATCCAAGGTTCGCGAGGCCGTCGCCCAGTGGGAAACTTCGCTCAAGGAATGGGAAACCAGCTCGCCTGCCGACATGGAGCCGGAAGAGATCGCGCAAGTGAAGCGCAATCTGGAGGCCGCCAAGGTGCGCTTGGCGCGCGAAGTTCCGCGCTAGTCTCCCGTTCCCGTGTATTCTTCAAAAATGCGCCGTTCGATTCTCGGGGCTCTGGTCTGCCTCACGCTGGCACTGCCTGCGCAGCCGCAGCCGTCAGCTGGCGCGCGTGCCCCGCATGCCGTAACACCTAAGCTAGTGGTCGCCATCGTCATCGACCAGTTTCGTTACGACTATCTGACACGCTTCCGGTCCGAGTATACCGGCGGCTTGAAGCGCCTGCTCACCGAAGGCGCGGACTTCACCAACTCGCGCTACCGGCACTATCCAACCGTCACCGCCGTGGGACACTCCACATTTCTCAGCGGTGCGACGCCGTCCGTGAGCGGGATCATCGGCAACGAATGGTGGGATCGCACCACCGGCGCGGCCGTCACCAGCGTTTCCGATCCACAGACCCAGCTTCTGGGAGGCAGCGGCGCCGGTTCTTCGCCGCGGCGTCTCTTGCAGTCGACCGTGGGCGACGAGCTTAAGGCGTCCGGCAAAGGCGGCAAGGTGATCGGAATTTCCATCAAGGACCGCGCGGCAATTCTCCCCTCCGGCCATTCCGCCGACGCGGCGTATTGGTTCGACAGCAACTCCGGAAACTTCGTCAGCAGCACGTATTACTTCGCTGCGCTGCCACCCTGGGTTGCGGACACCAACCAGCATCACCCGGCCGACAAATACGCGGGGCGCGAATGGATGACGCATAAGATGCCCGCCGCCGGGCCGGCGCTCTATCAGCAGATGGAAGCGACGCCCTACGGCAACGAGGTGATTCAGCAGTTCGCCCTGCGCGCTTTGACCGCCGAAAAATTGGGCACCACTGCCGGCAAAACCGATCTGCTGACCGTGAGTTACTCCGCCAACGATTACGTCGGCCATCGCTACGGGCCGGACTCTCCGGAGGTCCACGACATGGCGCTGCGCGTGGATAAGCTGGTGGGCGAGTTGCTGCAGGCCGCCGAAGCGCAGGCCGGCGCAGGCAACGTGCTGGCTGTGCTGACTGCGGACCATGGAGTGGCGCCGCTCCCCGAGGAAAATCACAAGCGCAAGATGCCGGGCGGCCGTTTGAATGTAGAGTCCTTGCGGGCGCTGCTGGAATCGCAGTTGACGGCAAAATTCGGTGGATCGCATTGGGTCGCGTATTTATCGGAAGCCGGCATTTACTTGAACCTGCAGCCTAAGGTAGACCCGGCGGAAGCGGAAGCCGCGGCCGCCGCCATTTTGCGCGGCTACGAGCACATCGCCCGCGTCTACACTCGCACCCAATTGCTGAATGACGCGGTGCAGTCCGACCCTGTGGGCACCGCGTTGCGCAATGGCTTTAACGCCCAGCGATCCGGAAGCCTGGTGATGGTGCTGGAACCGTACTGGACCACGGTCGCCACCGGCGCCAACCACGGAACGCCTTACGATTACGATACCCACGTGCCGATGCTGTTTCTCGGTTCGCGAATCAAGGCGGGCCGCTATGATTCGAACGTCGCGCCGAATGACATCGCGCCGACTTTGGCGACCATTCTCGATATCGAGACGCCGAGCGGCAGCTCCGGCCGCGTGCTCACGGAAATGCTGAAGTAGAGATTGTTGAAGTAGAGCCTGCGACCGGCTGCTCCGGCGCTTTCAGTCCGCCGCGACCGGCTGGGAACAGGCTGCTAGAATAGCCTGATAGAGGAGTCTCGTATTCATGGTGAGATCTGCATTAAGATCGGCGTTTCTGCCTGCCCTGCTGGCTTGCGCCGCCGCTGTTCTATCCCCCGCCACCGCCTCGGCCCAGTTGAAAGTAGGGATTGTCAACTTTCAGCAGGCCCTTCTGGGAACTTCGGAAATGAAAAAGGCGTCCAATGACTTGATGGTGAAGTATAAGCCTCAGCAAGATCAATTGGAGACGCTGCAAAAGGAACTGAACGAGATTCAAGCCAGGCTGCAGGATCCCAAGACGACGCCCGCGATGGCGGCGGATTTGCAGGCCGACGGGCAGCGCAAGCAACGCGACGCCAAGCGTATCACCGAAGACGTGCAAGCCGGGGCAGAGGCGGATCGCAATGAAATTTTGCGGCGCGGCACGGAACGGATGACGGAAGTGATCAAGAAACTGGCGGATGAAAAGGGACTGGATGTCGTGGTGGATTCGGCCAACATCGTGTTCTTCAAGCCCACGCTCGAGATCACCCAGGAAGCCGTCGCCGCCTACGACAAGGCTTATCCTCCGAAGTAATTAGGCTAAATAGGAGCGGCGCAATACCGGCGAACGCGCATGGCTGGATACCTGGATGAATTCGGAGTAGCCGACGCTCGGCGCGAACGGCTCCGCAAGCGCATCATCCTGTGGGGTCTGGCAATCGTGATCGTCGGGATTTCCGCGTTCTTCTATTTCCGTAATTGGAGCGAGGAGCGGGTGCTCGACCATTTCGTCACGCTGCTCAAGCAGCAGAAGTATCAGGAAGCCTATCAGCTCTGGCAGACTCCGGACACCGCCAAGTTTTATCCTCCCGACAAATTCGCCGAAGACTGGGGCGCCGCGGGCGTCTATAAGAACGCAGGCGCGCTTGCAGATCCGCGAAGTGGACTCCTGCGATACCGGCGTGGTATTCGACATCGCCTACCCCGGCGCCGACGAGTTTGGCCTGTGGGTCGAGCGTCAGACCAAAATCATCAGCTTCGCCCCCTGGCCGCGATGCCCCGGCCGGCACCTGCAAATCTGGCAGTTCATCAAATCGCGCTTTGGCGGTGGCAGCTAGTCCGAGCCGCAGCAGGTTTTCAAAGGCATGCCGCCTCCACTTCCAGGGCCTGACGGTTACCTGCTCTCGCCCGACGATCCGCTGCACGCCGCTCAATTGCGTCTGAGCGACCACTTGTTCACCGAAGAGCAACGCAGCCCGAGCGCGCCGTTCGACGTCGCGATTTGGCGGAAATTGTCGAAGCGCCTGATCCCGGATCAAATCGCGGCAGTGCTGCTGCGCCTCGCATGGCTTGATCGGCACGATGCAGAGCTGGAGAATGCTCATCGTGCGCGAATGCGGCTCACGACGCTCCTCCGCGTCCTCTACAAGATCAAAGCACCGTATACGGAGGTGGATTTGTGCAGACTGCTGGATCTGACGGTTCCATTGTTGGGCAGAATCGCTCCATACGGACCGGTGGAGTGCGTAGCCGAATACCTCAAGAGCAACGACCTCACACCGGCGCTGTGCACTTCCCTGCGCCACTTCCAGAGCAGTCTACGCGAGGAAATGTCGAGCGGCCAAGCCGCCATGCAATCTCTGCGGCAACAATTGCACATGCTTTTGTGGCTCGACGAATGGGAGGCGCTGGACCCCGCGCGCTGCTGGAGCGAATGCGTCAGGCGTGACTTCCGTGCATTCAGCGGTGAGCGGCAGAAAAAGTGGCGCTCTTTGCTCAAGCACATTCGGGGAAACGTCCCGGTGCGGATGCCTGCCGGATGGGCGCGTGAAGCCTCGCCGCTATTGGCCGCGGTGGGGATCGACGACTTCCGCGAACAGATCCACGTCTGGTTCTCGCCTTTCCGTTCCGGGCAACCGTTGCCGCTCTCGGTTGCGGGGAGTTATGTGGTCAAAGGTCTCATCTGGTTTTGTGCGGTCGGCCGCGATGAGGATTTGAAACAGTGCTGCTTGTGGCTGTTGGACGCAAAGTGGAAACAGAAGCGCAACACCGAAAAGGTAATGGTAGCGCTGGGGGAGTTCGGGATCGCCAAAGAGGATCTGATCGCCCGCAATCTGATCAAACCGCCACCGCCACCGCCTGATCTGATCGAGAAGTTGCGAAAAGCAGTGGCACTGATGCCGGCGAATCATATTCAAATGGATCCGGACGGTGAGCTGATCGTAGTGCAGGGCCAACTGCACTTCTATCGGTTGTTTCGATCCACTGGGCGGATGGAGCGGGTTTCCGACAACGCCGTCCTGGACTTGAATTGGCCCGCGATTCCCGACCAGTTACGCCTGGTTCTGCATCGTGAATGCGATTCGCCGGAACAGTTGGCTTTACGTGCTCACTTGCTGATGCAAGATTCCATCTTCGGCGATTATTTCGTTCCTAAAGAGACTCGGGACTGACAACTTCGCGCTCCGAGTTGGCATGCGCGCCCTAGCCCTTTGCAATTGTCTATACTTGAGCGACCACTTTAACGGGGCATGGCTATATTTTCCGGGACGCAGCCCTGAATGCTCAGGTCCGAGCCTGAGCGGCTAATTTCATGGCAAGCGGAGGTGACCGATGGTCCATCTTCTTCCGGGCTTCGGAAAGTTATTGCGCCTGGCCCTGGCGGCAGGCGCTTTAGGAACCTTTGCAGGTACAACGGCGTTTGCTGTAACGCCGGTATGCAATGGGCATAACGTTTACCCGTGTTCCGTCGGGGGCACATTGCTGGTGACTGGCAATCCAACCAGTATCGCGTCTAGTGGCGGCAGCGGAATCATTAGTTTCGGCGGCGGCAACGCCGTTTTTACGAACGATCCACAGAATCCGGGAATCACTGCGTTCGGCTTTGGAAATCTAGTGGCTATGGGCCCACTGCTGCCATCAGCTAGCGGCACATTCAGCCTGGCCACGGTGAGCGGCCTGCCCAGCATCACCGGAGCGAGCGCCTCCATCACGTGTGGAGTTACGGGCGCCGCAACCTTCAGTCTAACGCTCACGACGCCGGGCGGCCCACTGGTGGTGAGTTGTCCTACCGTAGCTACTGCGGGACTGACCTCCACCGTTAACGGCCAGATTTCCTTTCCGGCCGTGAGCTCACTCGCGATGACGCTTACGCTTGCGGGAACGGCGACGTCGAGCACCGACACCCTGACCCTGGCGGCGTTTTCGGCTAAAGTTAATATTCCTTCCAACGGCTGCACCACTAGCGTGAGCCCCGGCGGACAGGCGTTCAGCCCCACGGGAGGAACGGGAAGCATTAATATCACCACCGGTGCCGCGTGTCCCTGGGGCGTCTTCAATATTCCGAGTTGGGTGGTGCTCACCAGCGCGGCGTCCGGAACCGGCAACGGCACCGTTAACTACCAGGTTCTGCCCAATGCGGGTGCCGATCAATCCGGCACTCTGACGGTGACAAATGTTTCCTTCACCGTGGAGGAGGAGGGGACGATCGCCGGCCTGAATTTCGTCGGCTCGATGGCGCATCTTGCAGGGCAAGAAAACTGGACCACGGCCTTCACTCTGGTCAACAAAAGTGCCGCATCGGCGCAGGCGCGCGTGAGCTTTTTCGGAGATACCGCCGACCCCACTGGCAACGGTCCGCTCACTCTCCCGCTCGCATTTCCGCAGTTGCCGAATGCCGCGTCGCCGGTGCTATCGCCATCCCTAGACCGGGCGTTAGGCTCGAACGCTTCGTTGATCTTGACGACGGCGGGTCCGCAGACCTCACCCGTGCTGGTCGGCTCGGCTCAGCTCGCGGCCACCGGCGCGGTGGATGGATTTGCGATATTCCACCAGATTGTGACTACCCAGGAAGCGGTCGTGCCGCTCGAAACGCGCAACGCGAGCTCCTACGTGCTGGCTTTCGATAACACCAACAGCCTGGTGCTGGGCGTGGCGCTGGAGAATATCTCAGCGCAGAACGCCGTCATTCCGGTTGTCATTCGGAACGAAAGCGGCGCGGTGATCAGCGCCCCCGGAGCCAACATCTCGCTGGGAGGGCACGGTCATACGTCCTTCGTATTGTCCGATCCGGTTCTCGGATTCCCCATTACGGCGAATATACGGGGCACCATCGAATTCGATACGCCGGCGGGCGGCCGGATCAGCGTGCTGGGACTCCGCTTCACGCCGCCCAACAATGCGCTGACGACCATTCCGGCCCTGGCCAATGTCGGGACCGGCGGCGGAAGCATCGCTCACCTGGCTTCCGGCGGCGACGGCTGGCAGACCACGTTCGTGCTGGTGAATATCGGCAACAGTTCTGCGGCTGCTACTCTCAGTTTCTTTGCCGATCAAACCGGAGCCGCTATGCCGCTTCCGCTGAGCTTTCCGCAGGGTCACACCGCGGACACGACGGCTTCCTTCGTCACCCAGACGTTGCCGGCGGGAGCGACCCTGGTGATCGTTAGCAGCGGAGCGCCCAACTCTGCTCACGGGCTCGGCGCAACTCAGCACCAACGGAAATGTAAGCGGGTTCGTGATCTTCCGCCACAACAACCAGGAAGCTGTAGTGCCGCTGGAGAGCCGCAATGCCGTCGCCTACATCATCGCTTTCGACAACACCAACGGAACGTTTACCGGCGTGGCTGTAAATGCGGTGTCAGCGCAGGCAGTGAACATCCCGGTGATAGTACGCGACGATGCCGGAACCCAGATGGCCACGGACACGATTTCGCTTGCCGCGAACGGCCACACTCAGTTCACGCTGGTGACCGACAAGTATCCGGCGACCCTGAACAAGCGCGGCACCATCGAGTTCGATGCCCCGGGCGTTCCGATCGGCGCGGTGGGGATCCGCATCCCGGCCGGCGCCGCGCACACGTACACTACCCTGCCCGCGCTCGCGAAGTAGACGCGCGCCGACGGCGTCGCGAAGGGAGCGGGCGGCCGTAACTACACAAGTGAGCACCAAGAATTTCATGTTTCGCCGCCCCGGCGATCCGCCGAATCACATTAATACAGACCACTTTGAGCCTATCACGCTGTTTGCGGGGCATGATACAGTGAGGGTTTCGCTTTTAGGGACTATTTGTGCAGATTTTTCTTCAAGGGAAGCTTTTGGGCATCGAAGACTTCCTGCTGGCGCCGGCCGGCGGGGAGCGCGATCACGCTTTCACGGGCCGCTCCCACTGGGTCAGCCTGCTGGGCGAGATCCTGCCGCGGGCTCTGCTGGCGGAATTGGGGCTCGCCAAAATTCTGCTTGGTTCCAGCGGCGGCGGCCAGTTCCTGGTGCTGCTGCCCGAAGAAGTGCGCGCTGTCGGCGGATGCGTTTCTCGCGGCTGCGGCGCGGGAAATCGCGGCGCTCAGCGATGGCGTGGTGAAACTGATCTGGAGCGTCACCGAGAATCTGGGTGACTGGAGCGATGTCCGCAAGCGCCTGCACGATCAGATGAGTCTGCTGCGCGGCACGCCTGCGGCGGGCCTAACGCTGGAAGACTTCGCGCTGAGTGGCCGCGAATCCGCCAGCGACGCGGAACTGTATTTTGCCAGCCAGCTCGGCTGGAAGCTGCGCGACGCGGAAGCCGTCGGCTGGTCGCCCGAAACGCCGGGACGCATTCTGGTAGGCGAAGGCAAGCACGTCTGGAGCCTCACCGGGTCGCAGGAATCGCTGCCCTTCGCGCGCCATGCCGCGCCCAATGACGCGGGCACCGAGCCGGCTTCCACCGAAACGCTGGCATCGCGCGCCGCCGGACTCGGCACCTGGGGAGTGCTGCGCGGCGACGTCGATAATTTCGGCATTCGCATCCGCCGCGCGCGAGACGCATCGAAGAGCACATCCAGCTCTCCGTGATGTACAAACAATTTTTCGCCGGCGAGCTTGAAGTGCTGTGCTCCATGCCGGAGTTCTGGCGCAAGGTGACGGTTGATCTACTCGGGCGGCGACGATTTCGCAGTCTATGGCGCCTGGGACGCCCTGATCGGACTCGCGCGCGAAATGGAGCGTCTGTTCCGACGCTTCACCGAAGCCAACCTGACCGACTTCGCGGGACCCGAAGGCAAGACCATCACCATGGCGCTGGCGCTCGCGCCCGCCGAAGACGCGTCGCTCGGATCGGTGTTCGAAGAAGCCGGCCGGCGTCTCGAAGCGGCGAAATCGTCCGACAAAGATTGCATCTGGCTGCTGGGCCGCACTCTCGAATGGAAACAGTTCAACGACGCCGCCGATTTGAAGGATCTGCTGCTGCGCATGGTGACGGATTTCGGAGTCTCCGCGCAATACTTGAAGGACCTGTGCGGAATCTACCGCGAGACGCAATCGAAAATGTCCAAGCGGCAGGCGCGCAAAATGGGCGGCGAGCGGCCGTGGCGCTATCATAGACGCATCCGCCGCATCCTGAGCGCCGCGCGGCCGTTTTCCGGACCCGCGCGTGGCGATTACCAGAAGGCGCGCACCGCGCTGATCGCGGATCTGATCGGCAGGAGCGCGGTCACCGTGAAGTTGCGCCCCGCCGGCAGAGTGGCGCTAGAATGGGCGAGATTGTCAGCGGAAGCGTAGAGAGCCGTAAAGGAATGAACGAGTTGAATGTCTGATGATGTAGCAACCGGAAGTGACCTCGGCGGCGGAGACGCCTGCGCAAGAGCCGGCCGCGGCCGGAAGCTCCAGCCCCGGCGGCTGCTGCGGAAGCGGCAGCGGTTGAGACGCCGGCGCGCGCGACCGAAGCGCCTAAGCCGCAAGCCGGAAGGCCGGCCGCAGGGTCAGCGTCCGCAGGGACAAGGGCAGCCGCGGCGCGAAGATCGTCCGCCTCGTCCGGAACGCACCGGCGGCGCGCCGCAGTGGTCGCAGCGTGAGGGAACGCGGCGATCGGCCGCCCGGCGGTCGTCCGCATGGTGATCGTCCCGGCGGCGATAGAGGAAGCGATAGAGGTCCGCGTGGTGACCGTCCCGGTGGCGGCCGTCCATTCGAGATGGCGCCGGAGATCGAACTCGAAAAATTGATCTCCGACAGCCTGTATCTCGACAACCAGGCCCACGCCGTCGTGGCCCGCATGCGCGACATGGATTCCGGCACCAAGAGCCAGCTCCGCCGCTTGTATAACGCGGTGCGGCGGGCGGTGCGCGCTCCCGAGAGCGAACGCCAGCATCACTTCGTCATGTTGCGCGCGCGCCTGGCGTACACCATCGCGCGCCATTCGCTGCGCAGCCTGGATGCGCTGGAGCGCCTGCTGCTTGCAAGTCACGCGCCGCAACGACGCCCGCGGCTATGAGCGCTTCAAAGATTTATTCGAAGCGATTGTCGCTTACAACGAATAGAAGATCAAGAGGAATATGAGCACACACACCGCCCAGACACAGTTACAACTGGTGGGCAAGCTGATTCTGTCGGGCGAACTGCACTGCGAAACCGGACTGCACATCGGCGCCGGAAAGGGCTCGCTCGAAATCGGCGGCGCGGATAATCCGGTGGTCAAGGATGCCTTCGGCCTTCCTTATATACCCGGCAGCTCGCTGCGCGGCCGCATCCGTTCGCTGCTCGAAAACGCGCTCGGCCTGACCTCGCCCGCCGAGCTGGTGTATCTGTCCAAGCGCAAGGGCCAGGAAGTCCGCATTCACCAGAGTGACCGCCCCGATGACGAAATCTGCCTGCTGTTCGGCCGCAATCCGGGACGCATGGACCGCGTCGCCGGCGAAGCCGCTCGACACTCGCGCGGCCACACCGGCGCGCCTGGCGATCTACGATGCGCCGCTGGATGCCGACAGCATCACGCCGCAGATGCGCGAGAATCTGGACGACGAAATCACCGAAGTGAAGAGCGAGAACGCCATCGACCGCATCACCTCGCAAGCCAACCCGCGCACGCTGGAGCGGGTTCCCGCCGGTGCGCGTTTCCATGTGCGCATGGTGCTGGATGTTCTGTGCGAGGAAGACAAAGCGCTAGCCGCGCGGCTGATCGAAGGCCTGCGCCTGCTCGAAGACGATGCGCTCGGCGGCGGCGGCTCGCGCGGCAGCGGACGCGTGCGTTTCGCGAACCTCAAGCTGGTCTGGCGCAACCGCACTTTCTATTCCTCCGGCGGCGCGGAAACGGAACTGGCGTCGGCCGCGGATCTGACGGCGGTCCAGGCGCTGGCCAACGACGCTTCCTTCGGCGAAAAACTGGCGAGTTAAGCATGCCCTCTGTTTTGGTTCGCCTGCGGCCCACCGGGCCGTGGCGCATCGGTCCTGATTCCGGCGATCGCGATCGCGTGGAGCGCATTTACCACAGCGATGCGCTCTACTCCGCCGTCTGCGGCGCGATGGCGCGTCTAGGCACGCTCGACGAATGGCTGGATGCGACCGCGCGCGCCATCGATCACGGCGCGAGCCCGCGGTGCGCTTCAGTTCCTGCTTCCCGTTTCACAACGAGACGCTCTACGTGGTCCCGCCGCAGCACCTGTGGCCGCCTCCGGCGTCGTCGAAAATTCGCTGGAAAGGCGCGCGCTTCGTGCCCTTCGCCGTGGTCGAATCGCTGCTCGCCGGCAAGCCGCTGAGTGAAGATGCCTGGACCGTCGACGGCGAAAGCGAATGCCTCCTGCCGCGACTGCGACCGCCGGGTCCACGCTGTTCCGCGCCTCGGTTCGTTCC
Organism: Bryobacterales bacterium; assembly: GCA_963731375.1. Lineage (GTDB taxonomy): Bacteria > Acidobacteriota > Terriglobia > Bryobacterales > Bryobacteraceae > Palsa-187. Next base: position 1,318,632 of record CAVSUW010000005.1, on the reverse strand, counting down.
AGCGCCGCCGTGGACCGCGCCGGCGACGCCGCGACGCCGCACTCCGTCGCGTGCCTCGAATTCACCACCGGCAGCGGATTCTGGTTCATCGCCGAATTTGCCGATGACGCCGCGCAAGAGCAATGGAGCGAGCGCGTCAAAGCCGCCATCCGCCTGCTCGCCGATTCCGGATTCGGCGGCGAGCGCTCCCGTGGATGGGGACGCTCGCAGACGCCGGAGTTCCGCGACAACCCACGCTACTAGAGTACTCCCGCCGAAGGCGAAACCGGCCACTGGATGTTGTCGCTGTTCCATCCCGCCGCGAACGACGCCGTCAATTGGCAGCGCGGCGACTATTCGCTGACCACCCGCGGCGGCCGCGTCGAAAGCGAATCCGGCTGGGGCCAGATGAAGAAGAACACCCGCATGGTGGCCGAGGGTTCCGTGCTGGTCTCCGTCACTCAGCCGCGCGGGGCCGCCGCCAACGTTGCGCCCGATGGCTTCGCGCATCCCGTCTATCGCGCCGGCTTCGCACTGTCGCTGCCGGTGCCTCTGAAGGTTCCCGCATGAAGTACCGCGTCACATGCCTGACTCCCACGCTGGTCGGCGACGGCCAGAAGCTGGCGCCCATCGACTACATGGTGTGGAAGGATCACGTCAACGTCCTCGACCAGCGCCGCATTTTCCGCCTGCTGGCCAAGGGGCCGCGCCTGGAAGGCTATCTCGCGCAGCTCAAAAAAGCCGACAAGCTGGACTTCGCGTCGTGGGGAGGATTCGCCCAGAATTTCGCCGGCCGCCGCCTGCCCTTCGAACACGCGAGCTCGATTCCGTTCTATGAGCGCGCCCCGGCGGCGGATTTATTCATCCCGACTTTCGCGACCAACGCCAGCGGCCCCTACCTGCCGGCCACCGCGCTCAAAGGAGCGCTCCGCAGCGGTTCCGTATTCGACCGCTGGACCGAAAAAACCGTGCGGAACTTGCCGAGCGCGTCGAAGACCGCGTCCCGCGCTACTTCGCGACCCGCGCCGAGGACGCCGTGCTGGGTGGATCCGGCAACAACCGCATGCGCCGCGTGTCCGTTGCGGATTCCGGCAGTAGTCGCCTACACCGGCATGAAAGTCTATCTGCTGCGCACCGCGACTCTCATCGCGCGCGGCGAAGGCCGCTTCGAACTCGGATGGAAATCCGCGCGCGGCTCGGTAGACGCCAAGCGCGTCAACGATAGCACTCCTTTCTTCGCCGAAATGGCCGCGCCCGGAACCGCCTTCGACGGCGATTGGCGCGAGCGTTCCACGGGCGACCGCGTCAAAATGTTCCAGGCCGCGAACCGCTACGCCGAGGGACAAATCGAGCGCCATCGCGAATACGCCGAGCGCACCGGCATGACCAAGCTCACCGCCAAGCTCGACCAACTCGCCGCGCGCCTGGCCGAAGTCCGCGCCAGCGACCACGCCTGCCTGCTATCGATCGGATGGGGCGGGGGACTGCTGGGCAAATCCGCGTACCTCAAGACCGAAGACGATTCCTACCGCAAGATCCTGCGCCAGATGCCGCTCTACCAGCGCGCGATCCAGACCGGCATGCCGTTCCCCAAAACCCGCCGCGTGGTGTTCGAAGGCAACCAGCCCGCCAGCCTCCCCGGCTGGGTGATGCTCGAAGTCGCCTGACGCGTGTGATAGCATTCTTGGAATGCGAACCCTCAAAATCACTTTCGCCCTTGCACTCGTAGCTGCGGTCGCGGGAGCCCAAAGCGCACCGCCCGACAAGATTGTAGCCACCAACTCCGAGATCATGGCCATGATCGCCAAAGCCAAAGCCGACCGCAAACCCGACCAGCCCACCTTCGCGCAGCCGCTGCTGGCGCTCGCGCCCTACGGCGCCAATCTCGAATACCGCGCCGCCGTGGGACCCGCCGCCGTCCACAAAAAGTACGCGGAGTTTTTCTACGTGGTCGATGGCTCCGCCACCCTGGTGACCGGCGGCAAGCTCGCCAACGAGAAGAGCAATGGCGACAATCTTTCCGGCACCGGCATTGAAGGCGGCTCCCCGCGGCAAGTCGCGAAGGGCGATTTCGTCATCGTTCCCGAAAACACCCCGCACTGGTTCAGCGCCATCAACGGAAACATCGCCCTGATGTCGTTCCGTTTGCCGCGTCCCTAGATCGCGGTCACGAGCCGGCGCGCGTCTGTATCTCGCGTCTTCCTCGCGCTTTGCCATAGCGACTCGCGGGGTTCGACGCGATCCGTCGGCGTATTTTGTGGACAAGAGTCCTGGGTTCTGCCATTGGAAGCCAGGTCACGGGACGGGAAGAGTACTCGAGTCCACTCCCCGTAAACGTCATGTGCGATGGCCGAATCACGCGCGTTACAGTGACCCACGCCGTTGCGGGTTAACAAACGGATCGAGGGCCCTCTAGTAGCGCTTTCTGAAAGGGGCGAGGCCAGGCGACGCCACAAGTGGGTTTAAATTCCCTCCACCGCCAGCATCTGCGACTCGGCTGCGCGCAGCCGCAAGTCCTTCAGCGGCTGGTATTCCGGATCGTCCAGGAACGCCTTCAACGCCTTCATATCGGGAAACTTCAGCAGGACCACGCGGCTCGGCGTCCAATCGCCCTCGATGGCTTCCGCCGCGCCGCCGCGCGCCAGATATTCGCCGCCGTGCTTGTAAATCATCGGCGACACGCCGATCCGATACTCCGCATACGCGGTCGCATCCTTCACTTCGATATTGACGAACAGGTAAGCAGCCATAGGCCGTTAAATGGTACTAAAGTACCGGGCCGGCCGCCTCTTCGGTACCTTAAGGATCACAGAATTGCATGTTAACATCGGGATGTAAGAGACGAAGAGAGGGAACTTGATCCCTCCGAGTGGACCGCTGGCCAGGTAGACATGTACAATGCGTTCTTTGGTTTTACCGAGAGCCCTTTTAATTTAAGTCCCGATCCTGCGTTCTTTTTTCGCAGTGAGCAGCACGAAGAGGCGCTCGCCAACCTAGTCTACGGCGTACAAGCCCGCAAGGGTTTTATCGTACTCGCGGGCGAGGTGGGCACGGGCAAAACCACCATGCTCGAATGCCTGCGGGATTATCTGGAATCCCAGTACATCGAGTTCGCCTTCCTGTTTAATTCGCGCGTCAACACCGAGCAGTTTTTCGAGATGATCGCCTACGATCTGAACCTGCCGTGCGCGCGCACCTCCAAGACCGAAGTGCTGTTCGCCTTGAACCAGCTTCTGGTGGAGCAGGCGCAGCTAGGGCGGACCGTGGTCCTGATCGTCGACGAAGCGCACAACCTCGAATGGGACGTGCTGGAAGAAATCCGCCTGCTGGGGAACCTGGAAAATCGCAACGGGAAGCTGTTGCAGATCATCCTGGCCGGGCAGCCGGAGCTGGACCGCAAGCTGGACGCGCCGAATCTTCGCCAGTTGAAACAGCGCATCGTGCTGCGCACCAATCTGCGCGCGTTTACGCTGCGGGATGCCGTGGAATACATGCAATCGCGCCTGGAGAAGGCCGGAATGCCCAACCAGACGGTGTTCTCCGAAGAGTTGATGGCGGATATTCATCTGCGCGCGCAGGGCACGCCGCGCCTCATCAATGCGATCTGCGACAACCTGCTGCTGACGGCGTTCGCCGAAGAGAAAAAGGTCTGCACCAAGGAAATGCTCGATGAGATCTCGCAGGACCTGCGCCTGGAGTGGCCCGGCAGCCGCCGGCCGCGTTTCCGGGTGCAAGACGAAAGCCTCGAGCGGGCTCACTAGGGCGCAGGCTCCCCCGCCCAAAATGAGGATGCGAGTAGAATAAAGGGTAGTGAGCCTCGAAAATACGACGGATTCCGTCACCCCCGATCCTCAGGCGGAACTCGAAGCGCCCGCGCCTGTGGTCCCAGTTCCGGTCGCAGTCACAGGCAATGACGCTGGTGGCGAAACGTCATCGAACCGCCCCGCGGAGCCATCGCCGAGTGGGCCATCACCATCCTGCTGCTGCTGTTTCTGACCACCACGCTGGTGCAGGCGTACGTGATTCCCACCGGCTCCATGGAAGACACGCTGCTGATCGGCGACCATCTGCTGGTCGACAAGATGGCGTTCGCGCCCACCGGTGTGGTGAGCAAGCATATTCTGCCCTATAGCGACGTCAAGCGCGGCGACATCATTGTCTTTCGCTATCCCGGTCGACATCACCATGACCTTCGTGAAGCGCGCCATGGGCATTCCGGGCGACCGCATCCGCATCGTCAACAAGCAGGTGTACCGCAACGGCGTCAAGCTCGACGAGCCGTATAAGGTTCACAAGTCCGATCAGATCGATCCCTACCGCGACAACTTTCCCAGCGAGCCCAACTCCATGGTCTATCCCGGCGCGCATGGATATGCTGCAGAACCACGTGGTGAACGGCGAAGTGGTGGTTCCCCCCGACACCGTTTTCGCCATGGGCGACAATCGCGATTCTTCGCTCGACAGCCGCTACTGGGGCTTCGTTCCGCGCGAGAACATCATCGGCAAGCCGCTGATCATCTATTGGTCCTACGATGCGCCCACCGACCAGTTGCAAGACCCCGCCATCGGCTTCGATCACCTCAAGGACCTCGGTCTGAATTTCTTCAGCAAAACCCGCTGGCGCCGGACGTTCATGCTGATTCACGGGTATTACAAGAACTAAGGCTGCATGAAAAAGTTTGCAGATTCGGCGCGCGATTTCATTCACGAGTGGTCTCTGAACATCCTGATTCTGCTGTTCGGCACCACCACCCTGGTGCAGGCGTTTATCGTGCCCACCGGTTCGATGGAATCGACGGTCCTGATTGGCGATCATCTGCTGGTCGACAAGCTGTCGTACGCCCCGGCGGACCCGATCAGCAAGCATCTGCTGCCCTACACCGAGCCCAAACGCGGCGACGTGATCGTGTTCCGCTATCCCATGGACATTCGCCAGAACTTCGTCAAGCGCGTGATCGGCGTGCCCGGCGATCACATTCACATCGTGGACAAAGTCGTGTATGTGAACGGCAAGGCGCTCACGGAGCCGTACACGCAGCACATCGATCCGCGCAGTCGAACCGTACCGCGATAATTTCCCGTCGCAGCCCTTCGGTCCCGTGGCCGACCGCGCGCAGGAGATGCTCGCGAACCACGTTCAGAACGGCGAACTGGTGGTGCCGGCGGAGAACTATTTCGCCATGGGCGACAATCGCGAAAACTCGCTCGACAGCCGCTATTGGGGCTTCGTGCCGCGCGAGAACATCATTGGCAAGCCGCTGGTGATCTTCTGGTCCTATGATGCGCCCACCGAAGAATGGGCCGGCGACAGCGGCAGCCACTATCTGGACCTGGCGAAGAACTTTTTCACCAAGACGCGATGGAACCGCACGCTGAAGCTGGTGCGCGGAATTCCGATCGAGTAGCGTCGCACCCCATGTCGCATCAATATGGTCTGATCCTCGCCGGCGGCCGCGGCACCCGGTTTTGGCCGCGCAGCCGGCGCAGCCGCGCCAAGCAGGTCCTGAAATTCTTCGGCGACCGCACGCTGATTCAGCAGACGGTCGACCGCCTGCGGCCGGTGCTGCCTCCCGAGCGCCTCTGGATTCTCACCAACCATCAGCTGCGCGCCGAGATCGTGAAGCAACTGCCCGAGGTTCCCAAGCGCCAGATTCTGGCCGAGCCGGCGCAGCGCAACACCGCTCCTGCCATCGGGCTCGCGGCGCACATTCTGCAGTCGCTCGATCCCGACGCGCTGATGGGAGTCTTTCCCGCGGACCACGTGATCGCCAAGCCTCGCGAATACGTCCGCCTGCTGCGTCCCGCGTTTCAATCCGCAGCCGAAGGCAATATCGTGGTGCTGGGGATTCAGCCGCGCTGGGCGGAGACCGGCTACGGCTACATCGAATTTCCGGAAGGCGTCGCGGCCGGCGAGCGCAACGCGGTCCGCGTGGTGAGCTTCCGCGAAAAGCCCGAACGCCGCGACGGCCGAACAATTTCTGGCCGCCGGAAATTTCTATTGGAACGCGGGCATGTTTTTCTGGAAGACTTCGGTATTGCTGGACGCGCTGCGGCGTTTCCTGCCCAAGACCGAACACCTGCTGGCGAGCTTGCCGCCGTTCACCAGCCGCAAATTTTCCGCCAGCCCTGGCCGCGGCCTTCCCGCAGTGCGACAACATTTCGATCGACTACGCCGTGATGGAACGCGCGCCCAACGTGACCGGCATTCCGGCGGGCGATATCGGCTGGAACGACGTCGGCAGTTGGAACGCCGTCTACGAACTGCAAAAGCGCGACGCCCAGGGCAACGCGCTGCGTTCGGATTCCATCGTCGAAGCGAGCACCGGCAACTACGTCGACGCCGAAGGCAAGCTGGTGGCGCTGCTGGGCGTGAAGGACCTGATCGTGGTCGATACGCCCGACGCCCTGCTGATCGCCGACCGCAGCCGCGCGCAGGAAGTCGGCGAACTGGTCCGGCGTCTGGAAAAAGCCGGCCGCGACGATTTGCTGTAGCCTACGCGCGCCGGCGGCTTCGCGTTCTTGAACACGCGCTTCAGCACCGTAATCGCGCGGTCCACTTCCTGCTCCGTGATGATGTAGGGCGGCAGCATGCGCAGCGTGTAGTCGTGCGTGCAATTCAGCAGCACGCCTTGCTCGATGCAATCGAGCACCAGTCTGCTTGCCCGGGAACTCCAGTTCCACGCCGATCATCAGCCCCACGCCGCGCACTTCCTTGATGAATGAATAACGCCGCGAAAGTTCCGTCAGCCGCATCCGGAAATAGCTGCCGACCTCGGAGATATGCGGCAGCAGTCCGTCGAGAATATCGAAGAACTCCAGGCCCACGCGGCACACCAGCGGTCCTCCGCCGAAGGTGGTCCCGTGCTTGCCCTTGCCGAGCCCCGCAGCGGCGCGCTCATTCGCGGCCACCACGCCCAGCGCCAGTCCGCAGGCCACGGGCTTGGCCGCCGTCATTACGTCGGGCATCACCGGCGGATCCAGCAACTGGTAAGCGAAGTAAGTGCCGGTGCGCCCCACGCCGCACTGGATCTCGTCGAAAATCAGGATTGCGTTATAGCGATCCGCCAGCTCGCGAGCCTTGCGGATGTACGCTTCGGTCATCGGATAGATGCCGCCTTCGCCCTGCACCAGTTCGAGAATGATTCCGGCAGTGCGTTCGTTCACCACCTGTTCGAGCGCGGTGATGTCGTTGCGCGGGACGAAATGCACGCCCGGCATCAGCGGCTCAAAATCGCGGCGGTAACTTTCCTGGCCGGTCACCGACAGCGCGCCGATCGTGCGCCCGTGGAAAGAGTTGTCCAGCGACACGATCTCGAATTTGTCGGGCGAGATGGCATGGCCGTGGGCCTTCGCCATCTTGAGCGCGGTCTCGTTGGCCTCGGTGCCGGAGTTGCAGTAGAAAATGCGCGCCAAGCCGCTGGCGCGCGAAAGGCGCTCGGCGAGCGGCCCGGCGTACTCGTGGTAGTAAAGATTGGAGCGTGTGAATCAGGCGTCCGGCCTGTTCGCGAATCACTTTGGTGAGGCGCGGATGCGCGTGGCCCAGTGCGTTGACGCCGATGCCTGCCAGCAAATCGAGATAGCGTTTGCCGGAAGTGTCGTAAACGTAACAGCCTTTACCGCGCTGCAGCACCACCGGGTAGCGGGCGTAATTCTGGAGAAGATACTGCTTTTCTAGATCGACAATCGAGGGCGATAGTACGGCTTCCATCCACCCAGTATACCGAAAGTGCGCGAAAAACCCCTATGCTACGATCAGTTCTGTGCCGGATTTCGATTCCTCCATCGCCGCTCTGATCGACCACACTTTGTTGAAGCCGGAGGCCACCGCCGCCGACATCCGCAAGGTGTGCGCGGAGGCGCGCCACTACGGTTTCGCCAGCGTGTGCGTGAATCCTTACTGGGTTCGTTTGGTTGCTGGCGAACTGGCGGGTTCGCCGGTGAAGGTGTGCTCGGTGGTCGGCTTTCCGCTGGGCGCGAGCGCGACGGAGATCAAAGTTGCCGAAACCGCCGCGGCCATTCGCGACGGAGCGCAGGAAATCGACATGGTGCTGAATATAGGCGAGCTGCGCGGCGGAAATCACGACGCGGTGCGCGGCGATATCCGAGCTGTGGTCGAAACCGCGCACGCCGGCGGAGCCATCGTCAAAGTGATTCTTGAAACCGCGCTGCTCAATGACGAACAAAAAGTGGCCGCGTGCCTGCTGGCGAAAGAAGCCGGCGCCGATTTCGTGAAGACCTCCACCGGCTTCGGTCCCGGCGGCGCCACTGCCGCGGACGTGGCGCTGATGCGGCGCACGGTGGGTCCGGCGATGGGCGTGAAAGCTTCCGGAGGCGTGCGCACGCTCGAAGACCTGAAAACCATGGTGGCGGCGGGCGCCAACCGCGTGGGCGCGAGCGCCAGCGTGAAGATCGTCGAGGCCACGGCGGCCTAAGCCGTCCATCCGCATGGCGACTCCACGTAAGACCGGCGAAGCGTTCCGCGAACGCGCCGAGCTGCTCGACTTCCTGCTGGAGGTGTCGCGCATCACGGCCGAAACGCTGGATCTCGACCAGCTTCTCGGCGAACGTGGCGCGACATCGTCAAGGAAGTGGTCCCCTACGATCTGTTCGCCATCCTGCTCTATAGCGAGCGAAACCAGGGCCTGCGCATTCGCTATGCCATCGGCCACCGCGAAGAGATCGTGCGCAGCATGGTGATCGGCGCTGGGCGAAGGCGTGGTGGGAGCCGCCGCGCACAGCCGCGAACCGGTGCTGGTGGAAGATGTGCGCACTGACCCGCGCTACCTGGTCGCGCTGGATGCCGTGCAGAGCGAGCTCGCGGTGCCGATGATGGTGCGCGGCAAGCTGGTGGGCGTGATCGATGTGCAGTCCACGCGTCTGCGCGCGTTCAGCGATCAGGACCGGCGGCTCATGCGGCTGATCGCTTCGCGGGTCGCGGGGTCGATTGAAAACGCCAGCCTCTACCGGCGGGTGCATCAACAGAACCGCACGTTTCGCGCGCTGGCGCAGCTCTCGCAGGAGTTCAGCTCGATTCTGGATCTGGACGAGCTGCTGGGCAAGATCGCCGCCTCGGTGCGCACCCTGATCAACTACGACGCCTTCAGCATCCTGCTGGTGGACGCGGAGAAGAAGCTGCTGCGCCACCGCTTCAGCGTTCGCTACGACCAGCGCGTCGATCTCGACAACATTGCGCTGGGCACCGGCATCACCGGCGCGGCGGCCGAATCGCGGCAAACCGTGCGCGTGGTGAATACCACGCAAGACCCGCGCTATATCGCGTCGCAGCCCGATATTTATTCCGAAATGGCCGTGCCGTTGATCGTGCAGGACCGCGTGGTCGGCGTGCTGAACATGGAGAGCGAGCGCATCGGCAACTTCACCGAGGAGCATCAGCGAACGCTGGCGCTGCTGGCGCCGCAGATTGCGAGTTCCGTCGAAAACGCACGCCTGTATGAAGAGCTCGCCGGCCGCGAGCAGCGCATGGATCAGGATCTGAAGGCCGCGCGCAAACTGCAAAAAGTCTTGCTGCCACGCGAGGCGGATATTCGCGGCCTGGATATCGCCATTCGCTCGCGCGCCGCGCGTGAAATTTCGGGCGACGTTTACGAATTCTTTGAACAGGGCGACGAGTACGCGGTGATCGCTTTCGGCGACGTCAGCGGCAAGGGCGCGGCGGCGGCGCTCTACGGAGCGTTGATCAGCGGACTGCTGCGGATTCTCACGCCGCGCCGGCGAAGTCCCGCGATGCTGATGCAGTCGCTGAACGAAGCACTGCTGGAACGCAAAGTGGACGCGGTCTACGCGACGCTGATGGTGCTGCTGTGGGAGCCGCGCGACGCACCGTATGACGATCTCCAACGCCGGCGCCGAGCCGCTGCTGATTTCGCGCGGCGGAGAGATCATTACAGCCAAGGCCGAGGGCGTGCCGATCGGGCTGCTGGAACATCAGACCTACGAAGAAGTGAGTCTATCAGGCGGAATCCGGCGATACGCTGCTGCTGTTCTCCGATGGCGTCGAAGATCAGTTGAACGCCGCCGAAGAACACTTCGGGCGGCCGCGCGTTCAGCGGCTGTTGACCAAGTATGACAAAAAAACGCCGCGCGCGATCGTGGATCAGATCTTCAAGCAGTTGGATGATTTTCGCGATGGCGTGGTGCTGACCGACGACCAGACCGTGGTTGCCATGCAGGTGATCGGATAGAGAATGAATCAGTTTCACTACGGCGAGCATGCGCTGTATTGCGAAGGCGTCGCGCTGGCGGAGATCGCCGCGCGCGTGGGCACGCCGTGCTACGTGTATTCGGCCGCGGCCATCCTGGCGAACTTCCGCGCCTATGACCAGACCTTCGGCGACGATGCCGCACACCATCTGCTATGCGGTGAAGGCGAATGGAAATCTGGCGGTGCTGCGCTTGCTGGCCGCAGGCCGGCGCGGGGTTCGACATCGTTTCCGGCGGCGAGCTGTTTCGCGTGTTGCAGGCCGGCGGCGATCCGTCGAAGGTGGTATTTTCCGGCGTCGGCAAGACTGCGGCCGAGATTGACGAGGCGCTGGCGGCGGGAATTTTCAATTTCAATTGCGAGTCGGAGCCGGAGCTGGCGCTGATCGACGCTCTGGCGCACCGGCGCGGCGTGAAGGCGCGAGTGGCTTTGCGCGTCAATCCGGACGTCGAGACCGACACGCACGACTATATTTCCACCGGGAAACTGGCGCACAAATTCGGCGTCGATATTGCGGAAGCCGAGGGGATTTACGAGCGCGCCCGGAAGCACGAGAACCTGCTGCTCGAAGGCGTGAGCTGCCACATCGGGTCGCTGCTGCTGGACGCATGCGCCGCTGATGGAAGCGGTGGATCGCGTACTGGCTCTGATCGAACGGCTGCGGGCCAAAGGTTTCGACATCCGTCACGCGGATCTGGGAGGCGGCCTGGGTGTCGCCTACAAACCGGACGAGGTCACGCCATCCATCGAGACTTTCGTCACAGGCTTGAAGCAGCGCGCTGGAAGGCCGCAACCTGCACGTGGTCCTGGAGCCGGGAAGGTCGATCGTGGCGGCTGCCGGTGTTCTGCTGACCAAGACCTTGTATCGCAAGAAGACCGGCGAAAAGGAATTCGTGATCGTCGACGCGGCGATGAACGATCTGATCCGGCCTGCGCTTTACGGCGCCTATCACGACATCCTGCCGGTGCGCCAGAACAACAATCGGCGAATCCGTGCCGATGTGGTGGGGCCGGTGTGCGAGACCGGCGACTTCCTGGCGCGCGACCGCGACATGCCCGACGTGATGCCCGGCGATGTGCTGGCGATTTCGACTGCGGGCGCCTACGGGTTTGCGCAGGCCTCCACCTACAACGCGCGCCGCCGCGCGGCCGAAGTGATGGTCGAAGGCGATCAGTGGCGCGTGGTGCGCAAGCGCGAATCCTACGAAGACCTGATTCGCGGCGAAGACGGTTTAACGGCTGATAGCCATGAATTCGATGGCGGCAGTGGCGTCGGTCGATGGCAGGCCTTCGATTTGCAGTGCGGTGCTTGCCGGCGGGTGGGCGCGATCTAGAAACTCCCACTGGAGGCTTTTCGATCTTGGCTGCGTTGGGCAGTGTCAGCGCATAGTTCCCGGTCCAGAAGACATCCTTGAAGGTGGCTCCCAGCGGCGCCATGGTCTTGGCCAGGCGCTGATAGGCGAGGCGAAAGTCGGAGTCCTGATCGCGGAACACAAGCTGAGTGGACGTCAGCACTATTTTCGGTGCAGTTGATGAGCGCCAAGCCGCTTGCCGGTCTGCGGCGATGCTGGCAGCGGTAGTCAGCCGCGCCGCGCCTTCGCAAAGCACTTGCCGCTCCAGGCCCAGCCTTTGCATCTGCACGAAATTCGCGGCTGCGGCGGGGAATGCCATGGCCGCCGCCGAACGCGCCGCCGCTACGTCATCGAGGGAACTCATGAAACAGGTGATGCGAAGCACATCGGCCGCCTTCACGCCTGCGCCGCTCATGGCACTATCCAGCCGCGCCACGGCAGCCGCGGCGTTGGGCTAGCGACAGCGGGAACAAACGCGACACCGCTCGGATTCACCACCTTCTTTTCCGACGACACTGCTTCGATCACCACTTGCGCTCCGGGCATCGGGAGGGCGCCCACCTGGATGGTGCTGACGGCGGGAAGCGTCTGCTTCTTGTCGGTGAGATCTTCGGCGACGATATCTTTGACGCGGCGCAGGTCACCCGATCCCGCTACGAACGCGCGCAATTTTACGAAGGGAACGCCGTGGTTCAGACGGGCCAGGGCTTTCAGCGCGTCGTGCACCTGCTGCGACAAGCAGTCCCTTATCGGAGAGCGGCGAGACCTGAAACGAAAGACGGCCGGGCTCGGCGACGACGGCTTCGGGAGGCTCCGGGATCACTTCGAGCGTCTGCGGGCGCGGCTCCACGTCCGGTTTCTTCTTCTTGGGCTTCTGAGCGAGCAGGCTCGCGGCAAGCGCCCCACAAAGCAGCAGAATCAGAAATGGACGCATGGCCGATGGCAACCAGTCAGATTTTAGCACCGCTGTCGTTCGGGTGAAATTGTCCGGTGGAATTGCCAGAAAGTCATCCGCTACGGCGCGAGTCGGGCGCGGGAGTGGCACGCCGCCGGGGCGGGGCGAATACAATGCCCGTGGGACGGCCGTCCGCGTCGCCCTTCACGATCGGGGCCAGCACATCGCGCCGCTTGTTCGTGCGCAGATAATCGGAAATCGCGTGAGCGTAGAAGCGCAGGGCTTTTTGCGTGCGCGGCAGCTCGCGCGTAAACAGGGGATCCACCGATTCCAGATATTGCCACACCGGCTCGGGGTCCACGCCGGGGATCTCGATCGACGCCGGATACAGAGGAGTCTCGTCGATCACATCCAGTTCCAGGGCGACTTTGCTGGTATCTTCCAGCGATTCGTAGTTGTAGTTCACGCTGCGAATCAACCCTGATTCGAGCATGCGTCCGATGGCCTTGCGGACGGCGGCTTCGTCGATCCGATCGCCCTCGCGGAGGCCGGTGAGTATCTGGATGGAGCGCGCCGGGAAGCGCGTGCCTTTCACTTTCAGCTTTTCGATGGTGACGATTTGCTGCGAGGGCGGCGTGAAGCCCGAGGGTTGGCCCAACAAGGCTGGCCCCCACATCGTGCCTGCTACAAGAGCGATATTCAGTAAGCGCATGGAGCGTTCACGGCTGAAACACCTAAATACCGGAGCGGGAGACGAGAATCGAACTCGGAACCGGCAGCTTCGAAGGCTGTCGGCCAATAGATTCCAAAGAGCTTATGTCGCTCCTGAGTGGAATTCGAAAATCTGGAAACCACACTACACTCCCATCTTACCAAACGCCGTTCTCTACGCAGGGCAACAACAGGCGTAGCTGAATCGATGCCGACTTCCGGGAGTAATCCGATGGAAGGTTCTGGGGCGGTTACTGAATTATTGAGCGTTCCGATACAATATAATACCTTCGACGAACAATTCGCAGTATATTCTGGCTCGATAGGGGAGATGCCGCATGAAATGGTTCTATGCCGATCAAGGCCAGCAAAAAGGCCCCGTTGAAGAATCTGCACTGAACGATCTCGTGCTAGCGGGTGTCGTGCGCGACGATACCCTGGTCTGGAACGAGGGCATGCCGGCCTGGCAAACGCACGGTTCGCTGCGCGGAGCCGCGCCAACCTCAACGCCTCTCTCGACCGCAGCCGCGGATACCCGGTATTGCGGTGAATGCGGGCGGCCTTTCCCCGCCAGTGAATTGGTCGCGATCGGACCGATGTCCGTTTGCGCGATGTGCAAGCCGGCGTATTTACAAAAGTTGCGCGAAGGTGGGGCGGCGGCTAGCGCGCGGCACTACGGTGGCTTTTGGATTCGCGCGGCGGCGCGTATCGTCGATGCCATTTTGCTCAATGTGGCTTTCCTGATTGTGCGAATTCCATTCGGCGTTGCGATGTTCGCTCCAGGCGCTGCTCGGAATCCCGCGGCAATGGTGGCCATGATGGCTCCCTTGCTCCTGATCACCCTGCTGAGCATGGTAGCCGCGGCCTGCTATGAGATCTTCTTCATCGCCAAGCGCGGAGCGACCATTGGCAAGATGATTTTCGGGTTGAAGGTGATCCGCGCAGACGGATCTCCGCTCTCCCTTGGTCTCTCGACGGGCCGCTATTTTGCCCAGCTCATCAACTCCTTCACGCTGGGAATCGGCTATTTCATGGCGGGATTCGACGTTCAAAAGCGCGCGCTGCACGACCGCATCTGCGAGACCCGGGTGATCTATTCCAGATAGCGGAATGCGGCGCGCTCGCGATACCACATGACTCTCGAAGGGATCCTTTGCAGCGCGTGCTTGCGGCCGCTTCCAACGGAATTGTGGACCGGCGTCGAGGGCCGGCGTTGCCCGTTTTGCCGCGCTCCCGTTCTCGTTAAGGTGTTTCCCGCGTTTGCGCAATCCAAAATCGGCAGCCTTCCGCAGCCGCTGGCGGAGGAGCTGGAAGCCGGTTGCTTTTACCACGCGCAGAGCCGCGCTCAGGCACTTTGCGACGAATGCGGACGCTTCTTGTGCAGCCTCTGCACGTTCGAAATTCCGGGGAGAACGCTTTGCCCGGTATGCTTCGAGGCGAACCTGCGGGGGCATAAGATCCAAGATCTTGAGTCCAGCCGCACGATGCAGGATAGCGTCGCGCTGGCGCTGGCGATCTTGCCGGCATTCCTGTTCTGGCCGATTCTGGTGACCGCGCCGCTCACCCTGTTCTGGATTTTCCGCCATTGGAATTCCCCCCGCAGCATCCTGCCGCGCACGCGCGTCCGATATTACTTCGCTGGATTGATTGCCCTCAGCCAGATCGGCTTGATCGTCGTCGTGATCGCCGGGATTCTCCTGGTGAGGAGATGAACAACTCCCATTACCTTCGGCTGTCCCCGAAGAACCGCACCTGGACTGGATTCTCTCAGGCTTGGCTGGGCAGCGATCATCTGCTGATTGTGAATTCGAACCGCTTCGTGGAGCGCTATCAACGGTTCGCGTTCGCAGACATTCAGGCGATCGTTGTCGCCGAAGGCGGCAGGCGAGCCGTCTGGCAAGCTGCCGCCGCGTCAATTTGCTTTGCGGCCAGTATTTGGGTCCAATCTACCTTTGGAAAAGGCTTTTTTGCGGCAATTGGCTTGGCCGCTCTGGTCCTTGCGATCCTCGACATCGCACGCGGGCCGCGCTGCCGCTGCGTGCTGCAAACGGCAGTCAGCGGGGAACGCCTTTACCCGATAGCTCGCATGCGCACCGCTCGTACTTTTCTTGCGATCATTACCCCGGCGATCGAAACGGTGCAAGGTATCGCGCCGGTGGAAGATCTCGCGGCGCAGGCAGCGATGACACCGCAGATTCCTCTTACGGAATCGACGCCGCAACCACCGGCCCTCGCCCGCCCCCTGGGCTATACCGCGGAAATCCTATTTGGCCTGCTCATGCTGGATAGCTTTCTGGTGTTCGTGGCGTTGCAGTCCACCATTAGCGTCGCGTTCGGTCTTTTGCCCACCATGTACTTCGCGGAATTCCTGATCGGGATTCTCGCGTTGGTGCAATCCCGCACCCGCAGCGCAACGTCCATCGCAGTGCTGATCGCGGCATTCCTGTGCATCGTCATCGATCCCTTCGCCTTGAGCGGTGTCGCGGCATGGCCGAGCGTGGTTGCGGTTTTTCGACAGCCGTCCGCGGGCGCGGGGCCATGGAACAGCCGGATTGCGGCGTCAGGGACGAGCCTGCTTCTCGCAGTGGGATGGCGGGCGGCGATGGCGATCACCGGTCTGGCCGTCTGTCATTTCGAAAGGACGGCGAAGGGCGAGTGAGTTCGCTAGTCCAGCAGCGCTGTGTGATCCATGCCGATCGCGAGGCGGCCGTGCGCTGTCCGGCGTGCCAGCGGTTCTATTGCCGTGAGTGCGTTGTGGAACATAACGGACGGATGATGTGCGCTCACTGCATTGCGCAACTAGAAGCGGCTCCGGCGCGGCGCGGAACGTCAGGGGCGGTCTGGGGGATCCTTTCTCTTACGGGCTTCCTGACGACTTGGCTGATCTTCTACTATTTCGGTATGGGCTTGGCTCGGGTGCCGTCGTCTTTCTTCGGGGGCGCACCCTGATGCGGGAACTGGACGCGATCGAGATCCTGGAAGAGTCCGTCCAGCTTCTGCGCGCGGCGCCTTCAGCAGTTATTGCGGCCTATCTCGCCGGGGCGGTTCCGTTTTTCGCCGGACTGTTGTTCTTTTGGACAGACATGTCGCGGAATCCGTTCGCAGCGGAGCGGCTTGCCGCAGAATCATTGGGGCTTACGGTGTTATTCATATGGAAGAGCGTCTGGCAAGCCGTATTTGCAGCGCGACTTTACCGGTATCAGGCGCTGGCCGCGCCTCCGCCTCTGAAACTCGCGCGGCTGGTGGCGATCCAGTGCACTCTGCAGCCGCTCAGTCTTTTGGCGATCCCGCTGAGTGGCCTGGTGATGCTTCCCTTTGCCTGGACCGTGGCGTTCTTTCGCAATGCCGGACTCTTCGCGGCGCTCGGCGAATCGGAAGTGATCGCCATGGCGCGACGCCAAGCTGGATTCTGGACCCGCCAAAATTGGCTTTTGCTGAGCCTTATTTTTCTGGCAGGCTTGCTGCTGTTCATCAACGTGTTAATTGTGATTGTGCTGCTGCCGCAGATTGGCCGAAGTCTTTTCGGAATAGAAAACGAATTTGCGCGCCTGGGGTTGCGCCTGTTGAACTCGACCACTGTTGCAGTCGCTGGCTGCGTTATGTGGCTGGTCATCGATCCCTTGTTAGATGCGGCCTATGTCGTCAGGTGCTTCCACGGGGAGTCGCTCGCCACGGGCGAAGACTTGCGCGTTGCCCTGAAACGGGCGATCGGAGCAGTCGCATTGGCGCTGGTCTTGTGCGTCGCCGCGCCGCAAGCGCGGGCGCAGGCTCCTCCGGCATCCGAATCGGCAAATGTCCAGACGGGTATCGACCCTCAGCGGCTTGATCGGACTATCAGTGAAGTGATCCGCCGGCGTGAGTTTGCGTGGCGCACGCCTCGTCCGGCAGGTCCGGAGCCGCAGGGCCGGTGGGTCGGTTGGGTACGCAGCGCGCTCGACACGTTCGCGAAGGGCGTCGCGTGGGTGGCAGAAAAAATTCAGAGCTGGTTCCGCCGTAACCCGGATGAGAACAGCGGGAAGAAGCCGGCGACAGAGCGGCCCCCCATTGAATTGTGGATTTCCTTGGTCGCGATCGCGCTGGTCGCGGCGGGAGTGGCGGCATTCCTCGCGGGGCGACGGAAAAAGGCAATTGTCGCGCAACCGGTTAAGTTAGCCGCTGCGCCCGTCGACATTGCTGACGAATCGGTCACGGCGGACCAGATGCCGGAGAGCTCGTGGCTGCAGTTGGCAGAGGAATTACTCGCTAAAGGGGATTGCAGGCTGGCGCTGCGCGCCTTGTACTTGGCTGGTTTGAATTACCTAAGCGAGAAGGATTTGGTTTCGGTTCGGCGCTGGAAATCGGGGCGTGATTATCGCCGTGAACTGGAGCGCCGGTCCCGCGCGCACGCCTTGGTGGACGCGAACCTGACACCGGCGTTTGCCCGAAACTTGTTCCTGTTTGAGCGCGGCTGGTACGGGAGGCACGCCGTGGACCGCGCGGACGTCGAGGCTTTTGCGCAGGGTTGGGAGGAGATCAGGCGCTATGCCGGCCGCGCGTAACGGTGCTGTGTGGTTGATCGTGCTGCTGCTTGCGGTGTTTCTCGCGGGGGCCTGGGAAGTGATGGTCGCTCCGCTGATCACGGGCGAGGTGTACCCCCCGTATTCATCCCTGCGTACCGACCCATTGGGCGCAAAGGCGCTCTTTGAAAGCCTGTCGGAGCAGCCCGGACTCAACGTCATGCGGCTGTACAAGGCGCGGTCGCCGCTCGATTCCGAAACGACTCTTCTTATTCTCGGTGTGGATTCGCTGGCGTGGACGAAATCTCCACTGCCGGTGGCGGACGACTACGAAAAACTAGTCCCGAAAGGTGGACGAATCGTAATCGCCTTTCTTCCGTCGGTCGCTCCGAAGCTGCCGCCTGAGGCCGGTGCAATCGAGGAAAAGTGGCACATGCGGCTACGCTATCGAAAAGCGGCCACTCAGGAAGAAGCGAACACCGGCGCGATGCCCCGTGAATCGGCGTTGTATTTCGAGCCGGGTCCGGAGTGGCGAGTTTTGGAAGAGCGCCAAGGGAACGCAGCCATCGTGGAGCGCAGCCTCGTCGGAGGAACCCTGGTTCTGGTTGGGGACAGTTTTCCGCTCAGCAATCAAGGCCTCTTGGATTCCAGCGATGCAGCCTTGATTGCCGGGTTGATCGGGCCAGCCAAGCGCGTGCTCTTCGACGAAAACCAGTTCGGCGTGTCGGAGACTGGAAGCGTCGCGGTGCTGATCCGAAAATACCGGCTGGAGACGGCGATCGGGATGCTCTTAGCAATCGCGGGATTATTTATTTGGCACAGCTCTTCCAGCTTTCTTCCGGCGCGCGCTGACACTCGCACTGCTCCGGTGAGCGGGCGCGATTCGCACGATGGTCTGGCGGCCCTTCTGCGCCGCAACATTCCGATGAGTCAGCTTCTGCCCACTTGCTGGAAGGAGTGGAGTCGTTCTGCTCCGCGGCGAGGGCGGGCGGAACTGGTGCAAGCTGAGATACAACAATGGGGCAGCCGCGATCCGGCCGCGGCATACCGCGCGATCTGCCGGGTTCTGACGGAGAAAAAATGACGGAAAGACTCGAACAGCTTCACCAGATTCTAGAGGCCACGCGGCGGGAAGCGTCGCAAGGTCATCCTGGGACAGGCCGAAGTAATCGATCAAGCGCTCATTGTGATTCTGGCGCGCCAGCATGCCCTGATTGAAGGTGTTCCGGGCATCGCGAAAACACTGCTGGCGCGCACTCTGGCGCGCCTGCTGGGTTGCGAGTTCGCGCGCATCCAATTCACGCCCGATCTGATGCCCGCCGATATCACGGGAACCAGCGTTTTTCACTTTGGCCGAAACGAATTCACCTTGGTGAAGGGGCCGGTATTCACCTCGTTTCTACTGGCCGACGAGATCAATCGTGCGCCAGCGAAAACGCAATCGGCGCTGCTGCAGGCAATGCAGGAACGCACCGTCACCATCGATCGCGAAACGCACACGCTGCCCGATACCTTCACGGTCTTCGCGACGCAGAATCCGATCGAATACGAGGGCACCTATCCTCTTCCAGAGGCACAGAAGGATCGTTTTCTTCTGAAGATCACCATGGCGGCGCCGGACCGCGAAAACGAGCTCGAACTCGCGATGCGCATGTTGTCCGATGAACCGCCGGAGGCGCTGCTGGAACGCGGAGCGGTGCATCCGGTTCTGGACCCGGGCAAGCTCACGGCGGCGCAAGACGCGTTGACGGACGTGTCGATGCGCGGCGAACTCGCGGGATACATCGTAGACCTGGTGCGCCGGACGCGATCGCACGAAAGCGTGCTGGTCGGTGCGGGACCGCGAGCCACGCAAGCCCTGGTGCTGGCGAGCCGCGTCCATGCGGCGCTGGACAAACGGGATTTCGTGACTCCCGACGACGTGAAGGCGCTCGCCCGCCCCGTGCTGGAACATCGACTGATCCTGCGGCCCGAGTTTGAAATCGAGGGGATGACGGCAGCCGAAGCGGTCGACAAGATCGTGGAAAGTGTGGCGGTGCCGGTGTGATCGTTCCGTCGTCACGACTGATCTGGCTGCTGGCTTTGGCCGGTTTTCCGGCCGTCGTCATCGAAGCCGTTGTCCCGCAGATACGAGTGGCGACGGTGGCGCTGGTCATTGCGGTCGTGCTCGTTGCCGCTGTCGATGCCTGGCTGCGAAAACGCGCCCTCGACGATTTGAAGGTTGAATTGCCGGTGCTGCTTCGCCTGGTGCAAGGCCGCGAAGCTCGGGTCGCGGTTACGATTCATAACGCCAGTCGTCCTGGACGGCGAATTCGGATTGGATTCGCGATGCCGCCGGGCGTTGAAATGGAGCCCGAGGAACAATCCGTCGACCTGCCCGCTGCAATATCGAGGATCGAATGGCTGTGCCAACCGCGCCTGCGCGGTAACTACACAATTAACGAATGCTATCTGGAATCGGCGTCGCCGCTGGGCCTTTGGGCGGTGCGCAGCACACAGCCCATTTCGCTTGAAATACGGGTCTATCCCAACCTGCGAGACGACGGGGCACTGAAAGCCCTGCGCCGCGGGTCGGAGAACCTTCATCTCACGCGGCAGATCGGGAGGGGGCGCGAATTCGAAAAACTTGCGTGAGTATTCACCCGGCGATAGCTCCGACGAAATTCATTGGAAAGCCACCGCGCGGCGCGGCCGTCCGATCACGAAAGTATTCCAGGTGGAACGCACCCAGGAAATCTACATCGTCATCGATGCCTCGCGACTGTCGGCGCGGATCATGGGCGGTGAAACCGCTTTGGAGCGCTCGATTAAGGCCGCACTGACGATCGGCGCCGTGACCGAGCGCCACGGAGATTTGTTTGGCATCGCCGCCTTTTCGGATCGCGTCGAGACGTTTGTCCGCGCGCGCAGCGGCAAGCTGCACTACTCAGCCTGCAGAGATGCGATCAATACCCTGCGGGCCAGGCCGGTATCGCCGGACTTCGAGGAAATAGCCACGTTGTTGCGCTTGCGGCTGCGCCGGCGCTCGCTGGTGATTTTCCTCACCGCCCTCGATGAGCCGGTTCTCGCCGAACACTTTGAGCGGTCCGCGCGGCTGCTGGCACGGCGGCACCTGGTCATGGCCGCGACCCTCCGACCCGCCTCCGCACAGCCGCTGTTTCAGGATGCGGACGTGGAATCCGCCGAGGACATCTACCGCGCGCTGGCCGGGCATCTGGCATGGAGCAAGCTGCGCGAACTGCAAGGCGCCCTGGCACGGCAGGGCGTGCATCTCGCGCTGTTTGAGCCCGCCTCGTTCGCGGCGAATCTGGTGAATCTCTACGACGACGTAAAGCAGAGGCAACTGCTATGATTCTCGACCTGCCGCGCTTCGTCGAAGCGGAACGGCCTCACTGGACGGCTCTCGAAAAGACTCTGACCTGGCTCGAAATGAATCCGGGCGGGCACCTCACCTTAGAGGAGGCGGTTCGATTTCAGACACTCTATGAGCGCGCGGGGGACGATCTCACACGGGTTGCCAGCTTCGCGGCCGAAGGCGAGTTGCAGAGATACCTGGCATGGCTGGTAAGCCGGGCGTACGCGGAAATCCATGAAACGCGGCATCACATTCCGTTCCGTCCGTGGCGATGGCTCACGGTCGAGTTTCCGGACACCTTCCGCCGCCACATCCGCGCGTTTCAAATGGCGGCGCTCTTGACGCTGCTGGGCGCCGCGTTAGGAGGTTTCGCGATCCGTTATGATCCGGACGCCAAGGCCGTGCTGATGCCCTTCGACAACCTTCGCATCACGCCCGCCGAACGCGTTGCCATCGAGCGCGCCCAGCAAGGGCAACAATTGACTGGGCAGGAAGGGAAGTTTTTCCGCGCAGTTGATGACGCATAACACGCAGGTCGCACTCACCGCGCTGGCGCTCGGTATGAGCTTCGGGTTCGGCACCGTGATCCTGCTGTTCTATAACGGGCTCCTGTTGGGCGCGGTGGCGGTTGACTACATCACTGGCGGCCAGACCATGTTTCTATTGGGATGGCTTCTGCCGCATGGCGTCATTGAAATCCCGGCGATACTGATCGGCGGACAGGCGGGGCTGGTGATCGCGCATGCCTTGATCGGATGGGGCGATCGAAGTTCGCGGGCCGAGCGCCTGCGGCACATCTCACGGGACGTGGTGACACTGGCGGGAGGCGTCGCGCTAATGCTGGTGTGGGCGGGACTGGTCGAGGCGTTCGTTTCGCAATACCACGAGCCAGTGGTCCCCTATGGATTGAAGATCGCCTTTGGCCTGATCGAGGCGCTGCTGCTGACCACGTTCTTCGCACGCTCAGGCCTGTCGCGGGAGGCACGCGATGCGCGCTGAAACCGTGCTGATTCGAACGCCGGAAGGCATCGAATTCGACTTGCCGCTTGCCGGTCCGATCAGCCGCATGCTGGCGTTCGCTGTCGATTTTGCGGCGATTGCGGCGGCGGGGGCGTTGATTGCGCGCTTGGTTGCTCCGCTTCAGCTGTTTAGCGCGGATGCGGCGCGAAGCGCGATGACGGTCTTGTATTTCGCGGTTTCACTGCTCTACGGAATCGTGACGGAATGGTTTTGGAGGGGACAAACCGTCGGCAAGCGGCTGCTCGGGCTGAGAGTGGTTGAGGCCAGTGGATTACGGCTGAGGCCGTCGCAGATCATTGTCCGCAATCTGCTGCGCTTCGCCGATCTGCTGCCGGGATTGTATCTGGTCGGCGGCGTGTGTTGCGTGCTGAGCCCTCGCCGCCAGCGCCTGGGGGATATCGCCGCGGGCACTATAGTCATCCGGACTCTGCAGTTAAAAGAGCCCGACGTGGATCAGGTTCTCGGCCGCAAATTCAACTCGCTGGCAGAATCTCGTCATCTAGCGGCCCGGCTGCGCCAAAAGGTGCCGGCCAAGGTAGCGCATCTGGCGTTGGAAGCGGTCCTGCGCCGCGACGAAATCCAGCCTGTCGCGCGACTTGTTCTCTTCCACGAAGTCGGCGAGTATTTGAAAAACGTGGTTTCATACCCTGCCGAGATTGTGGAGCAGCTTACCGATGAACAGTATGTGCGGAACACGGTGGATGTGCTGTTCCAACACAACCTGCGTGCATCTCCAGGAGGGATGAGGCGGAAGCTGTCGCGTTAGACAGTAACTTCCAAGCAGTTGATAAAGATGGAGCGGGAGACGAGAATCGAACTCGCAACCAACAGCTTGGAAGGCTGTGACTCTACCATTGAGTTACTCCCGCGCCTCTTCCTATTTTACACGGCGAGGGTGAATATCCACTATTCCGTCGAAATTGTCCGCGGTTTGCCGGCGGGCCCCCTTGCTTACGCGCTTCAAGATGGATATGATTCTCAGCCCAGGAGGTCTTATGACCAAAACCAACATGGCCCGCGTAGTCCTTGGCGGTATCCTCGCAGGACTCGTTCTGAATATTTTAGGATTTCTCGTGGACGGCATCCTGCTGGCGCCTCAGTGGAATGCCGCTATGAGCGCGCTCGGCAGAAGCGGTGAGATTACCGTCAACCAAATCGTGAGCTTCAACATTCTCGGATTCTGCTACGGAATCGCCGTGGTTTGGCTGTATGCAGCCATTCGGCCGCGCTACGGCTCCGGGCCGAAAACCGCCATCACCGCTGGGCTGGCATTGTGGGTGGGCGCAATCCTGCTGCCTAACGTCGGGTTCATGAGTGTCAACGGTTTGTTCCCCGCCAATCTCACGATCATGACCACGCTGGGTGGAATCGTCGAGTGTGTAGCCGCGGCACTAGCCGGCGCGGCGGTTTACAAAGAGAGCGACGAGCCAGCCCGTTCATCCATGGCGGCACGCGCCTAGGTCGGCGGCTAACAGAAACGTTGGAATGGGAGACACGCTACGAGTGTGTGGCGATGCGGGTGCGGACGCTCCGCTTCTGCTACATTCAAGGTGTGGCATACCCTGAACGATTTCTAATTCCCATGCGCCAGGACCTGACCCGCTTCGGTGTCGAGGAAACGCGCACTCCCGAAGAAGTGGACCGCGTCCTTGCTCCCGGCAGCGGCACCGTGATGATGGTGATCAATTCCGTCTGCGGCTGTGCGGCAGGGAAGGCCCGGCCTGGTATCGGACTCGCGCTCCAGCACTCCGTGCGGCCCGACAAGGCCGCCACTGTTTTCGCAGGCGGCGATGACGAAGCTGTCGCGCACGTGCGCGCGCTGCTGAAGGATTATCCGCCATCGTCGCCCTCGGTGGCTCTGTTCCGCGACGGGAAGCCGGTCTACATGCTGCATCGCGGCGATATCGAACGGCGCGACGCGGATCAGATCGCGCAACTGCTTACCAAAGCGTTCGACGAATTCTGTACGCCCGTTTCGCAAGAATCCACAACCAGGGGGTAAATTTCGTTGTTGCCACTCGTATGCCGAGGGCTGGTCTGGGCCGCTGAAAAGCTGGTACCGGCATCGGCCCGCGACGAGTGGCGCGACGAATACTCCGGCCAGTTGTGGCAGTGGACGCTCGACGCAGCGATTGCCGGCACAGGCGATAGCCGCTTCGCTCTCAAGGCTCACACCCGGCGCGCGGTGCGGTCCGCGCTCCGTATTCGTTTTTGCGCCGAGCAGTTCGGAGCTCCGGCTTTCTGTCTGGGCGCCGGCGTTTTTCTGATTCTGCTTCTGGCAGTGTTCAGCGGCGGCTTCCGGGTGTTGCGTCATGTCACCCGGCCGCTCTCCTATCGCGATCCGCAGCAAGTGGCGGTGCTGGCGCAGGGCCCTCCGTTTTTCGGAATCCGTCTGGGCTTTCGCGATCGCGAAGCCGAGGTTTTCCGTACCCGTGCGCAGTCTCTCGAAGGCGTGGCCACGTACATGTGGGGCAACACGGTGTTCCAGTCCGGCGGCGGTTACCGAGAGATCGTTGCGGCCGAGACGGGTCCGCAATTCTTCAATGTGCTGGGTGTTGGTCCTTCGTTCGGGAGCGGCCTTGATGGTCCCGACACCTTTCTGGCCAGCTACGATTTCTGGAAGTCGCATCTGGGCGCAAGCCGCGCCGCTGTGGGCGAGCGGTTCGAAATTGGCGGGCGCAGCCTGCGTCTCACCGGGGTGATGCCGCGCAGTTTCTCGTTCCTATCCGAGCCCATCGCAGTGTGGACGGCCGCTGCCGGTGAGCCTGCCGTTGACCGGCGCCGCTGGCAGCTTGCGTTGCGTGGAGCGGTGGCGCGCCTTCGTCCGGGCGTCTCGCAGGACGCCGCCGAAAAAGAGTTGCGCCAGCTTTTGGTGGACGCGCATCTCGCTCGTCCGAATTTCTACGTCCGCGCCACGCCCATCGCCGATCTGGTCTACCGGCCCGCGCGCTCGTATGCGCTGGATCTGCTGATGAGCACTTCGTTGATCCTGCTATGGGCGGGCTTCAATATTTTCCGCGACCGCAAGTACGGGATCTCGTGGCGCATGACGGGCCGCTTCTGGAGTTTCTTTGTTGTGAAAACCATGCTGCCGCTGATGCGCTTTATTCCTGTTTGTCTTTGAGTTTGGCGGCGTCACGCAGCTCGGCGTCACCGGCGGAGTGCGTCCCGGCAGCGGACCCCTCGGGGCCTGGTTCTTCTATTCCGGCATCGCCATGATCCTCATCTGGGCTTTGCGCGACCAGCCTGGACGTTGCCGCGTTTGCCTGCGTCACATGCGACAGCCCTTGCGCATCGGCGTGCCGGGACAGATTCTGCTCGAGACCGCCGGCCAGGAAGTGATGTGCCCGCGCGGTCATGGTTCGGTTTATACTACCGCTTCCGTGCTGGGCGCGGACATGTCGGATCGGTGGATGGGATTTCCCTAAGGCCCTTTCACCCAAGCCCAGTCACCATCCTGCCTTTTCCATGCGGGCCAGAATGATCGAGCTGTAATCGTCCATACGCGCCGGTCGCCAGCGCCGCGGCGACGGCAAAATCGCGGCTAGCCGTGCAGATTCCTCGCGATCCAGGCGCGAGGCCGGGACGTGGTAGTGGTATTTCGCGCCCTCCTCGATTCCATAAACACCGGACGGTCCCCACTCCACCACGTTCAAATACAATTCCAGAACGCGCCGCTTGCCGAGGATCCAATCCGCCATGGGCGCCAGCGTATATTCGAAAGCCTTGCGCACGGGGTTGCGATGAGTGGTGAAGAACAGGTTCTTGACCAACTGCTGGGTGATGGTCGATGCGCCGCGTCCCAGCTTGCCTTTGTCCTGGCTCTCCTCCGCCACTTTTTCGGTCTCGTCCCAATCGATGCCGTGGTGTCGATAGAAGGTGCCGTCCTCGGCCGAGATCACGGCGTGTTGTAGCTCCGGCGAAATCTTAGACAAGGGAACGAACGTATAACGCTTGCGATAACGAGTGCCATGCACCCAGGCCTCGACGCGCCGTTGGATCTGGACGCCGGTGGTGGGCGGATTCACTGTGCGCAACGCGATCAGCGCCACCGTCCAGAACAGGTAGACTGCTGCGAGGGCTGCGAACGCGAACAAAATGATGCGGCGGAACACTTATGTTTATTTTCTCGCTACACTGAAGCGAATGTCCAAACAATATCCCAACCCGCCCGCGATGGCGATCGATCCTAACAAGAAATACACCGCGACCTTGACCACCTCGCGCGGCGAAATCGTCTGCGAGTTGTTCGCCAAGGAAGCGCCCAAGACCGTCAACAACTTTGTCTTTCTGGCGCGCGATAAATTCTACGACGGCACGGTGTTCCATCGCGTCATCGCCGACTTCATGGTACAGGGCGGCGACCCCACCGGCACCGGCCGCGGCGGTCCCGGCTATCGCTTCGAAGACGAGTTCAAAGGCAACCCGCATAAGCACCAGGTCGGCACGCTCTCGATGGCGAATGCGGGACCCGGCACCAACGGCAGCCAGTTTTTCATCACGCACATCAAGACGGACTGGCTGGACGGCAAGCACACTGTTTTCGGCAAGGTGACCAAGGGGCAGGATGTAGTCGATTCGACCAAGCAGGGCGACACGCTGACCAGCGTGGTCATCGCCGAAGAGTAATCACAGTGCGTTAGTGATGCTTGCCGTACATCTGCTCGCCCGCCGTTACCGCCAGCGGCAGACGATTCTGCGGCGGGGGCAGCGGGCAGGTGGCGAAATCCGTGAACACACACGGCGGGTTTTCAGCTTTATTGAAATCGATCTCGACCGTTCCGGCCTGCCTTAGTCCGCCCTTGGGCAGCTCCGCATAAAGGAACCGCGAGGCGCCGTAGGTGGTCTTGCCGCTGGTCTGATCGCGCATCACAAACCATAGATCGCTGTCATCAACCACTGGCTCCATGCGATATTCCTTGCCGTCTTTCTTGAAGGTGACGTACCCGGGACTCTCGTCCTGCTCCTTCACGCCCACGGCGGTATCGAATGTCACCGTGTGCGGCTTGTCGAACGGAATGTATCTGGCCGTCACTCGCCACGACGGGTCAATCGGATACCACTTGAGCCCGGTAAACTCGCGGCGTGTGGTGCTGTCGTTGTCTTTGATGCGCACACCCATCTTGTCCTCGCGCTTGATGATGAAAAACTTCACGCGGCCGATCGCGAGGCGGTCGTAATTCGCGTCGATGTCAGGCTTGAGCTCGGTCTCTTTCGCGAGGGCGCCGTTCATTGTCACGGCCACACCCGGAGCGGGCGTAAAGCGGACCTTGCCGGACTTTAACGTTAACGTGCCGACGCTGGCAGGAGCGCTCTTCGGCAGGCGTATTTCGAAGCTCGGATTCGAGCCCACGCGGTTCGGGCCCTCTTTCAGCCAGGTGAGCCCCACTACGGTAAGCCATCCGTCTTCCGCCTTCAGTTTGGCTTCCCGCTGCGCGCGCCACTCGGCTATGGAGCGTTGATAACCCGTCGCAGCCGTGTCGGCCGCGAAGGCGGTCAAAGCCGCTAACGCCATTGTCAGCCCGAAACCGATCCGTCTGGTGCGCATCGCGAATGCTCCCCGCCGAAATTGTAACAGACCCGCGGACCACCGCACCGCGCGTGTTAGCATAGCGGCTTGAAACGCCGCATCTTCGCGCTACTGGCCCTCACCGCCGCCTGCACGCGTGCCCAGGACCCTTTCGAGATTCACGTGTATGAGTATGAGACGCTCTCGCCGCTGCGATTCACGCTGGAACAACATCTGAACTACTGGGCCATGGGATCGAAGGAGTTCGATGGCACCGCCGCGCCTTCGAACGACCAACTCCACATGACCTACGAGCTAACCGGCGGAATCACGAATCAAATATCGGTGGGCTTCATGCAACTCAATGGAGTCATCCCCGGTACGGGATTTCAATACGCTGGGTGGCGTGTGCTGCCGCATTTCTACGCTCCGAAATCCTGGCACCTACCGTTGGATATCGGGCTGGTAACCGAGTTTTCTTTCGTGCGTCCGCAATTCCTCGTCGACACGCGCCACGTTGAGATTCGTCCGATACTCGAGCGCACCGTAGGCGCTTACCAACTCGACTTCAACCCAGTGTTCGCGCGGGCGCTGCACGGACCGGGGGTCCGTGACGGCTGGACTTTCGAGCCGGCTGCGCGCGTGGCCTACGGCGCGAAAAGTGCACGGCTGCGTCCGTATCTGGAGTGGTACGGCGAAATTAATCCGGTGCAGGTTCATCAACTCTATCCGGGCGTGGACCTGGACCTCGGGCATAATATTGTTTGGAGTCTGGGAGTGGGGACAGGGCTTACGTCCGAGCCGCCGCGCCTGGTTATCAAGTCGCATCTGGAATTTGAATTTGGGAGGCGTGATTGAAAACAGCTCTGCTCGCGCTGATGCTGGCTGGCGTCGTGGGTGCGCAGAACGGATGACCCTGGGTTCCGTAAGTGGTGGCCCGAATTCCAGGCGGCGGTGGCAAAGGATGATGCGAAGGCCGTCGCGCGCGGCATGCGCTTTCCGCAGCCCTGGGAGAACGGTCCCGCCATTCGCGAGATCAAGAGCGAAGCTGAGCTGACGGCCCGGTTCGATGTTTTCTTGACACCGGAGATCAAGAAGCAAATCGCAGGCAAGAAACCCGAGCGCCTGCCGAACGGGAACTACATGATGATCTGGCACGCGCGCGGCAACGAATATTCGCTCCACTTCACACCCGCGGGAGATGGCTTCGCCCTCGATGGATTAGGTGAAGGGCCGCCTTAGCGTGCGCGCTTCATGCGGTAATCTTCGACGGCAGGCATGTGCACGACGCGGCACATTTCGTGCAGGCGAGAGCGCGCGCGGGTGCCGATCATCTCCGCCAGCGTCCGTTCACGAATGCTCTTCTTGTCGCCGCCGGGCATCGTGAAGTCCTTGCCGCGATCATCGTCCGTAAGATTGGTGGTTGCGATCAGCGGCTTCTTTTGATTGCAGCGATGCGTGATGATGGCGGTGACGGTATCCTCCACCCAATCGGTGACGCGATGCGCGCCCAGATCGTCGAGCAGCAGCACTTCGACATCCAGCACCGCGCGATAGGCTTCACGGTCGGCTGCGCCGGATGCAGCGTCGTAACCCGAGCGGATGCGGTCCAGCAGGTTCTGGTAATCGAAGAACAGACATTCGTGACCCTTGTCGAGCAGCGTGCGCATGGCCGCCACCGCCAAGATGAGTCTTGCCGGTGCCGGGTTCGCCGACCAGCAGCAGACCGGGCCGGTTGGCAGCGGGGAACTCGCGCGTGAAACTGCGGACCTGCATGAGCACCGTGCCTAAACCCTGCCGTCGCCACCGGATTGTCCGCCGGCATCTGAAAATTGTCGAGCGAGGCCTCCTGATAATTCGGCGGGATGTTGGAGCTTTCTTTCAGATCGCGCGTCCGCGTCGCCGCGTGGCATACGCAGCGTTCGGCGCCGGAGAGCCCGGCTCGCTCGACAATCTTCCAGCCCGTCCCGTCGCACAGTGTGCAAGTTGCTTCTGCCATCGTCACCACTCTATTCGATCACGAGCAGGACGTCGCCCGCCGAAACAGTCGCGCCCGCTACCGTTTTTATCGCCGCGACGCGTCCGGCACGGGGAGCCTTCATCTCATTCTGCATTTTCATGGCTTCGACGACAATCAGTCCTTCGCCGGCCGCCACTTCCTGGCCGGGCTCGACCAGCACGCGGATCACGCGTCCGGGCATGGGAGCGGTGACGGACTGCGGCCCGCTGCTCTCCGCCGCGGAGCGCCGCCCGCGCAATTCGCGCGGATCGAATACGTCGACGTGAAACACGCGACCGTTGACCGAGACTTCGCCTGCACCCAAGATCGTAACCGCGTAGCTGCGTCCGTCGATCAGAATCGACCAGGTTCCATCGCCCGCCGGCGCCGCCGAGTACTCGCGTTCGATTGCCGAGCCGCCTTCGCGTTGATACTCGAAGCGTTCTCCCGCGATCGATAAAGCCGCCGCTTTCCCGTCGATGACGATTTCGTATTTCACCGCAGCAGCGTCTCCCGGCCGGTCTGCAACCATTGCGAGGTGGGCGCGGTCTGACGGTTCGGTCGCTGGGTTTTCGCTGTGTCAAGACCGCCACGAGCGCCGCGACCGCCTCCGTTTCGAGCGCGGGTTCGTGTGCCTGCCTTCGCGCGAAGAACTCGTCCAGAAACGCCGTCGATAGCCTGCCGGCGCGGAATTCGGCGTCGTCCATGATCTCGCCGAAAAATGCGCGGTTGGTGCGGATTCCGGCGATCATGTACTCCGAGAGCGCGCGCTTCATGCGCGCGATCGCGGCATCGCGCGACTGGGCGCCCACGCCGCCAACTTCGCCAGCAGCGGATCGTAATCGAGCGGCACCGTCCATCCCTCATAGACTCCGGAATCGAGGCGCACGCCCGGCCCGGCGGGTTCCGTGAGCCGCGTGATTTGTCCCGGCGAAGGCAGAAACTGATGGTCCGGATCTTCGGCGTAAATCCGGCACTCGATGGCGGACCCGGACCAGCGCACGTCTTCCTGGCGCACCGTCAGCGCTTCGCCGGCCGCGATGCGCAGTTGCCACTGGACCAGATCCAGACCCGTGACCAGCTCCGTCACCGGATGTTCCACCTGCAGGCGAGTGTTCATCTCCAGGAAATAGAAATTGCGGTCACGATCGACCAAGAATTCCAACGTCCCGGCATTGTAGTAGTTCGCGGCGCGCGCGATACGCAGCGCGGCCTCGCCCATGCGCTGGCGCAATTCCGGATGCTCCGCCATCACCGGGGAAGGGCACTCCTCGATCACCTTCTGGTGCCGCCGCTGGATGGAACACTCGCGCTCGCCCAGGTGAATCATGTGGCCGTGGCGATCGCCCAGCACTTGAATCTCGATGTGGCGCGGCTCCAGCACCAGTTTCTCCAGATAGACCTCGCCGTTCTGAAAGGCGCGCAGCGCTTCGCTCGAAGCATCGCGAATGGCGGCTTCGAGATCGGCTTCGCGATCCACGCGCCGCATCCCTTTACCGCCGCCGCCCGCCGAGGCCTTGAGCAACACCGGATAGCCCAACTTGGTCGCAGTTTCTTTGGCGTCCGCCAGATTGTCGATGGCCGATTCGGTGCCCGGCACCACCGGCGCTCCCGCCGCGATCGCCAGCGTGCGCGCCGCGGTCTTCGATCCCATCTGACGAATCGCGGCTGCCGGAGGACCGATGAACACGATGCCCGCAGCCTCGCAGGCCTCCGCGAATTCGGCGTTCTCGCTCAGAAATCCGTAGCCCGGATGAATGGCGTCGGCGCCGTGCCGCCGCGCCGCTTCGACGATCTTGTCGATGCGGAGGTAGCTTTCCGACGCCGGCGCCGGTCCCAAGTACGCGGCTTCATCCGCCATCAGCACCGCGAGCGACGCGCGATCGGCGTCCGAATACACCGCGACGCTCGCAACGCCCGCCTCGCGCAGAGCGCGCACGATGCGCACGGCGATCTCTCCTCGATTGGCGACCAGGACCTTTCGGAACATGATGAAGGTGAGTTCTGATTTTAGCAGGGGCGCCGATTTTTATACTTTCTTTACACTCCGGGACGGGATTTTAACACCGCCTTGATGGCCCGGCTCCTAGGCTGAAATCGTGAAGCTCGCTGTTCATGTTTCGGCGCCGGTATCCGCTCCGGAGGTTCAAAACCCGGAGCTGGAAGTGAACGTGGTCTATACGCGGCTTCCGGGCGCCGCGAAATCGTTGGATGTTGCCAGCGGACTGGCCCGCGGCCTGGGTGCGCGCGTTACTGTTCATGTCGCCCAGGTGATTCCGTACCCGCTGGAGCTCAAGTCTCCGCAAGTGCCGGTGCAATTCGCGGAACAACAACTCCTCGCCATGGCGGGCGAGCAGCCGGTGGAAACCAGTATCCGAATCTATCTTTGCCGAGATCTCACCGAAACCATCCGCCAGGTCCTGAAGCCCGACTCCGTCGTCATCGTCGGCGGCCGGAAGCGCTGGTGGCCCACTCGCGAGCACAGGCTCGCGACGGCTCTCCGCCGCGACGGTCATCGCGTCATTCTCTCCTATGCAGACTAGCGTTCCTATCACTCCGTCGACGGTCACCACCAAAGTGGTGGTCGCGACCACGGTCGCCTTGACCTTCATCACCTTCTGGCAAGCGGCCGCCGTGGTGCTTGAACGACCTGGCGTCGACGATGTTCTACATCGGCGGCATCACCGAACAGGCCATCGGCAAACCAGCTCCCTGGATGGTGCTGGGCGTCATGCTGTTCAGCTACGCGGTGCGCTCGGTCTACATGGAAAGCTGCGGCATGTTCGTGCGCGGCGGCGTCTACATCGTGGTCAAGGACAGCATCGGCCCCACGGTTGCGAAGCTATCGGTCTCATCGCTGGTGGTGGATTATGTTCTCACCGGCCCCATCAGCGCCGTGAGCGCGGGCCAGTACCTGGGGCGCCTGCTCAACGATATGGCGGAGACGCTGCATCAGAATTGGCGCACCGACCCCAATACGTTCGCGGTTTTCTTCAGCGTGGCCGTCACCATCTATTTCTGGTACAGCAATATCAAAGGCGTTCCGGAGTCCAGCCACAAAGCTCTGCGCATCATGCAGATCACCACGGTGATGGTGGTGATCATCCTGATCTGGGCGCCCATCACGATGATCATGCGCGGCGGCGCCAAACTCCCGCCGCTGCCGACGCCTTCGAACCTGCACCTGACCAACGAATCGCTGGGCTGGCTGGCCGGAACGTACTTTGCCAAGATCTCTTTCGTCGTGATCATGGTGTCGATCGGCCATTCGCTGCTGGCGATGAGCGGTTTTGAGACGCTGGCGCAGGTGTATCGCGAAGTCGCCTATCCCAAACTGAAGAACCTGCGCATCACCGCGAACATCGTCTGCACCTACGCGGTGGTCTGCACCGGCATCATCTCGCTGCTGGCCGTGATGATCATCCCGGACTCGACCCGCAGCATGTATTACGACAACATGATCGGCGGCCTGGTGATGAACTTCGCCGGGCCCGGAGATCCTGAAGCTCGGCTTCCACGTCTTCATCGTGATCGTGGGAGTCCTGATTCTGGCCGGCGCCGTGAACACGTCGCTGATCGGCGTCAACGGCGTGTTGAACCGCGTGGCTGAGGATGGCGTTCTGCTGGACTGGTTCCGCAAGCCGCATAAGAAGTTCGGGACCACCTACCGCATTCTGAACACCATGACGATTCTCCAGATCCTGACGATTCTGGCGAGCCGCGGCGATGTCTTCCTGCTGGGCGAGGCCTACGCGTTCGGCGTGGTCTGGAGTTTCGCGCTCAAAGCCCTCGGTGTCCTGGTGCTGCGCTATCAGCGGCACGACCAGGAATACAAGATGGGCTGGAACATCCGGATCGCGGGCAGAGAGATCCCCATCGGCCTGGGCCTGACCACTGCGACGCTATTCCTGGTGGCCATCGCCAATCTGTTTTCGAAGAAGATCGCCACGATTTACGGCGTATCGTTCACGATTGTCCTGTATACCCTCTTCATGATTTCCGAGCGCATCAACGCGCGCAAGAAACTGGAACATCGCAGCGATCTGGAAAAATTCAACCTGGATCATCAATCCCAGGTCTCCGCGGCCACGCTGCGCGCGCGTCCCGGCTGCGTGCTGGTGGCGGTCCGCGATTACCACGCCATGCACCATCTGCAAAAGGCGCTGGAGAAGACCAATATGCGGCGTCACGACATTGTGGTGATGACGGTGCGTCAGCTGTCGACGGGCGCCGGCGAATACGAACTGCGCGACGATCAACTCTTCGCCGGCTACGAACAGGAACTGTTCTCGCACGTGGTCACGCTCGCCGAAAAAGAAGGGAAGAGCGTGGAACTGCTGGTGGTGCCGGCGGTGGACCCGTTTGACGCTCTGGTGCAGACGGCCACCAGCTTGCGCGCCTCCAAACTGGTAGTCGGCGTTTCCCCGCGCATGGAATCCGAAGAGCTGGCGCATCGCATTGGACTCGCGTGGGAGCGACAGCCTCAGCCGCGGCATCCATTCTCGCTTGAAATCACGCATCCCGACCGCCCGTCGACCTATGTGAACCTGGGCCCGCATCCGCCGCGCCTGTGGCCGGAAGACGTGGATCTGCTGCACAACATCTGGCTGCGCCTGACCGAGCAGGAAGGCGTCGGCTGCAAGCTGCATCATCGCGACGTGGTGGGGGTGGCGCTGCAGCGGCTGGAGGAAGAGCTGTCGAGTGCCGAGCGCCAGCGGATCTTGCAACAAGTGGAAGGCGCAGTCCATCGGCACGAGGGCGAAATTGAGATTCCGCAGACGCTGCCGGGCGACGATTAGGGCGCCCTTTCTAAAGGCTCGTCGGTGTGAAAGTATTTCTTGTAGGCCGCGATCCAGTCCGAAGAAATATCGTGCTGCGCCGCGACCAGATCCAGGCCGCCGTCACAAACCATGGTATGGAGACGATCTTCCAAAGCGTCCTTCACGCGGGCGTTCCATACCGCCGAAGAGTAGGATTGCGGCCACAGGTTGCGAATGTCGTCCGCGCCGCCGAGGGCGGGAGTAATCAGGTAATCCACTTCGTAAGCCCGCGGTTCCGCGCGCGGGATTCCGTACTCCTCAAAGACCTTGCGTCGGAGCGACGCCGGCACTATGCGGTTTTTCGGTTCAGGCGTTGCGCAGATCTGGTCTCGATTGACCGTCGCAACTGCACCTGGTGTCAGGCTGGGTTCAGGGAAGGAAACAGGTACAGATCGCAGAGCCGGCCGCGATGCGTCAGCCGGAATCCAATAATAGTAGCCGGCCGCCACCACCGCGCCGAACAAGAGGGCCGCTGCAGCTAGTTTCCAGGCGAAGACTTGCGGCCACTGGATCGACCGGGGCGGGGGAGCAGAGGCCATTTCCGCGAGCTGAGCCTTCAGCAATGCGCGCGGTCCGGCAGGCGGCGGCAGAAGCGGATCCAGGTGGCCGCGGTGCAGGTGGACAAAATCGGCGATGGCGTGTTCCATCTCCTGCTTGCGGGCGCGGCAAGGCCAGCACTCGAGCAGATGCGCCGCCGCTTGCTCCGCGCGAGCCGCTGGAAGCTCGCCATCCACCGCCAACACCAGTTCTTGATCGGAAAGATGAGATTCTTGAGAAAGCATATTGTCACCGTTGATCGGCGCGAGCGAAACGCGCCAGAGATCGTCCTAACGAAAGAGATACGGAGCCGAGCGACATCTCGAGAACTTGAGCGATTTCACGATAGGTCAAACCTTCGGCGCGCAACGAAAGACAGCGCCGGTCCTGCTCGGGGAGAGCCTGCAAGACGCTTGCTAATCGCACCTGCCGCTGATTGGTGGCCAGTTGTTCTTCGGGGTCGGGCGCGCGGTCCGTCGAAGTCCAGACATGCTCCGCCAGACTCTGCCGATTCCGCTGGGTTGCCTTGCGCTGCTTCAGCGCCAGATTGTGCGCCACCTGAAAAAGCCATCCACGAAGGTTGTGACGGGGCTTGCCGCGCTGCAAGTGCTGGAACAGGGCGAGAAACGTTTCCTGAACGATCTCCTCGCCCTCCGCCGCGGGCAGCCCAAGGCTCAATAGATAGCGGAGCAGCCGGTCCTGCAGTTGATCGAACAGCCCCACCACCTCCTCTTCCAGCGGAGAAGGCTTTGCAGAATGCGAACTCACGCGGGCATGAGCGGCGGCCGAAACTGTGTCGTCCGGAAACATGCCGATGGAGCCTCAGAACGTGAAGCGAATTCCTCCCCAGGCGCCGATGGGGGCGCCCGGCGCGAAAAAAGTGGTGGTGCGGATCGGGAAATCTCCATCCACCGCCGAAAACGGCCGCGGAGTGAAATTTCCGGCGTTGTTATAGGGCGTGGGCCCAGTTGCGCCGCAGTGTAATAGCGATGATTGAACAGATTGTTGATCTGCACGAACAACTGAACTCGTTTCTGCACTTGATAATGCGCGCCGAGATTCACAACTCCGTAGGCGGGCGCGAACCCCGGTCCCAGGTAGAAAACGCCATCGGGCTGATCCAGATTGTTTTCGTTGCCGCGCGCGAAGGAGCGCCCTACGGCGTCGAAATCGAGATCGATCGAGATTTTCGAAGTGGGCGCGTACTCGGCGTATGCCTTGAAAATGTTCTTGGGGACCAGCGGAATGTGATCGCCGGGCTGCACGGTGATGTTGCCATCCAGTCCCAAACCACCATCATTCATGCTATTGCTGCCGCCGTCAACCGTCTGCGAGCTTTCATAAGTAGCGTTGAGAAAAGTATAATTGCCGCCCAGAGTGAAGTGCTTGATCTTGCCGCTTACGTTCACTTCGACGCCCTGGCGGCGGGTTTGCCCGAAGTTGGTGAAGTAGCCGAAGCCAGTCTGTTGAGACGCCACGAATAGAAGATCGTTATCGTTTTCTCCCCGGAACCAGCCCACATTCCAGCGCAGGTTATTTTCCAGAGTCCCGCGCACCCCGGCTTCGAGCGTTCTCGTCACCACCTGCTTCAGCGGCGGATCGCTGACCAGGGCGTTGGGCAGGTTGCAGGGCTGGGTTGGATCGGCACAACCGAGCTCGATGGATGTCGGGGCGCGGCTGCTCTCGCTATAACTGAAATAGACGCTCGCAAAGCGTGAAGCGCTGTAGGTGAGGCCGGCGGAAGGATTGAACCGATTGAATATGTATTGCCCGTTGAGCGAACCGCGCGAGTCATCCGTCACCATCGGCAGACGGTCGAGATTGTCAATCGATGTCCGGTTGTAGCGGCCGGAGAAGGTGAGCGCCAGGGACTTGCCTACGCTGAGCGTATCGGCCGCGTACAGGCTGAAGGTATTGATGGACCCGTGAAGATCCACACGCGTGTCTACCGGAACGCCATTCGAAATTGTAGACCCATCCGCAAATGCATTGATCGGCGTGATCGTGATGTGGTCGGGACTCAGATAACCGAACTGCCCCGCCTGCTGAAAGACCGTACTGCTGCGATCCCACAGACCGCCCGCCGTGACCCGGTTGTGCGCTGGCATCCAACTCGCCTGTCCCGAGAGGCCCCAATTGTGTTGCTT
Source organism: Bryobacterales bacterium (assembly GCA_963731375.1). Classification (GTDB taxonomy): domain Bacteria; phylum Acidobacteriota; class Terriglobia; order Bryobacterales; family Bryobacteraceae; genus Palsa-187. Next base: position 1,281,593 of record CAVSUW010000005.1, on the reverse strand, counting down.
GTTGAAGGTGTTGGTGATGATGCCCGTGCATTTCTCGCTGGGTTTGTTGAGCTCCAACCCTTGCGCAATGCAACGCCAGAAAGGAAATGGCTCGGTAATGGCGTTACCAGTAACGGGAAATCCTTTGTACCCTGCGGCAGTAAGCGCAGCAATGTCCGCACCATTCAGATTGTAAAGCGATTCACTGAATGAGTTTGAATTTAAGTCGCCGTTGGTAGTATCTGCGCGGATGTAACGAAAGTAAGCGTTCCCCGAAAGGGTCAGATTGCTGCTGAGTTCGTGCCGCACGCTCAGGTTAAAGGACGGTGACCGGTTCCGAGTAACGTCGGGAATGGTGTTCACGCTGGAGTAATTCAGCGGCAAAAAGCGCGTGTCCTGCAGGCCATTGCCGGTGAGCCAATTATCCGCGTAGCCAAAGCTGAGATTGACGGAAGTCTTGCCCTGCAGCCAGCCAAGCTTACTGAAGACCTGGCGAACCTCGGACGGCGAGAATTGGCGCCAGCCGTCCTCGCGGAACAAATTGCCCGCCACATACCAGCTCAACCCCTTGGGATTCGATCCGCCATGCTCGAATTCGCCGGCCCTGCGCCCGAAGCTGCCGCCGCTGACTTGCAGCGTCGTGCCCGGGTGGCTGCGGCCATCCTTGGTATCGATCGATAGCGCGCCTCCCAGCGTGTTGAGCCCGAACAGCGGGTTCGACCCCGGCATCACCGCGACTTCCGAAATGGCGATCTTAGGAATCAGGTCCCAGGCAACGATGTCGCCGAAGGGCTGGTTCTGCCGGACGCCGTCCATGTAAACCGAGATCCCCTCCGGCGTGCCCAGCAATGGCGAAGCGGTGTAGCCGCGATAGTTCACATCTGGCTGGTACGGATTCCCCTGGTTTTGGTTGACGTGGACGCCGCTCAGCCGCTGATTTAGCAGATCGGAAAGATCCAAGGCGCCGGTCTGTTCCAAATCACGCGCACTAGCAGTCTGCACCGGCGCGGGGATTTGATCGATCGGCAAATCGGTCCCGGGAAGCGGAGTGGCGGCCACTACGTCGATCCGCGACGCCTGAGCAGCCAGCTCCAGCATCACGGTGCGTGAGACTGGCGTCCCGGATTGTACATCGATCAATATGGATTGAGTGGTGAAGCCATCCTTCGAAACCTCCAAACGAAAGCGGCCGTTAGGCAGGTTGGAGAACGTGTACACGCCCTGCACGTCGGTCCGGAATCTGCGGTCGCCGGCGGACCCTACCAGCCGGACCGAGGCCTGCATGGGTGCTCCAGAGGGGTCCTTGACCTCCAGCCGGATTTCGCCGCCAGCGCTCTGTCCTTGCAATAAAAGAGGGCAAAAAACCAATACCAATACGCATAAAGCGGTGTCCGTCCCACGCTTCGGCGTGTTCTCCCCAAGAGTCATATCTAAATATGACTCGACGCGCGATTTTGTTCAGGCAATTTTTCAAAAAAATCGAAGCCCCTCCCGGCCCTTCCACCACCATCATAATAGGAGCGTGGCCCGCCCCGCCGAGCTCCCGCCCACTGAAGAGACCGCCGCCGAGCTTACGGAATCGGAACGCACTCAGCGGCGTCCGGCAGTGGCCTGGCGCGAGTTCGGTGTCGCCATTGCCATCGTCGGATTCGCCACTCTGATTGCACTGGCGCTGCGGCCGTATCTTGCGGCTACCAACCTGGCGATGGTGTACTTGCTGGGCGTTGTGGCGGTGGCTACCCGCTGCAGCCGGCGCGCCTCGGTGATGGCCTCGTTCCTCAGCGTCGCGGCGTTCGATTTCTTCTGCGTGCCGCCGTATCTGACATTTCAAGTCTCCGAGTACGAGTACCTGATCACTTTCGCCGGAATGCTGGTGGTGGCGCTGGTAATCAGCGCGCAGACGTCGCGGATTCGCGCACAGGCTGTCCGCGCCGTGGAGCGCGAATCCCGCACCAAGGCGCTCTATCGCCTGTCGCGCCGGCTCTCGCACAACGACCCGCGTGTTCGACGCCGCCTTGGCTGCGGCGGAGGTGGCTCAGGAAGTCTTTGATGCGCCAGTGACCATCTTTCTTCCCGAGGACGGGCGAATTTCTTTCCGCAAACGCACCTCCGACCAGTTACTGATCTCGACTGCGGAAGAGGAAATCGCGCAGGAGGTCTTCGATCATGGCCGCAAAGCCGGTAAAGGAATGAAACAGTTTCCGGATGCCGCTGCAACCTACTTGCCGCTGAAGGGCGCCAGCCGCATAGTGGGCGTGATGGCGATTCTGCCCGGCACGCACGGCGAAACACTGCACGAGGATCAGCAGCACCTGCTGGATCTGTTCGCCAATCAAACCGCACTCGCCATCGAGAGAACGCAGAGCCAGAACGCCGCCGCGGATGCGCGCATGCAGATGGAAACTGAGGAGATGCGCAGCTCGCTGCTGAGCGCAGTCTCGCACGATTTACGGACTCCGCTGGCTTCCATCACCGGCGCTGCCTCCACGTTGCGCTCGCAGGGAGAGAAGCTCGCGCCCGGCGTGCGCGATGAGCTGCTGGAGAGCATTTCGGAAGAAGCCCTGCGGCTCAGCCGGCTGGTGGGCAATTTGCTGGACATGACACGCCTGGAATCCGGCATGGAACTGCGGCGCGATCTCTATCCACTCGAGGAAATCGTGGGTGCGGCGCTGCAGCGCTTGGAGCCGCAGCTCGCCGGGCGCGACGTGACGGCTTCCGTTCCCGAAGACCTGCCGCTGGTGAATGTGGACGATGTTCTGCTGGGCCAAGTGCTGGTAAATTTGCTGGAGAATGCCGCTAAATACAGTCCGGCGGGAAGTGCTATCGAGATCACCGCCTCGGCCACGCCCGCGGCGGTGCAAATGGAAGTGCGCGATCGCGGTCCCGGATTCGCACCGGGGGAAGAGAAGCGGCTGTTCGAAAAATTTTATCGCGGCAAGTCGGAGGGTGTGCGTGGCGCCGGCTTGGGGTTGGCTATCTGCCGGGCGATCGTGACGGCGCACCGCGGCAGCATTGAGGCGTTGCATCGCGAAGGCGGCGGCGCCATTTTTCGCATTCGACTCCCGCTGGATGGCCGCTCATGAAGCCGCTGGTACTCATGATTGAGGACGACCCGCAGATTCGCCGCTTCCTGCGCGCCGCGCTGGCCGCGGAGGACTACCAGTTTCACGAGGCCCTCACGGCGGAAGAGGGCATTGCGCAGGCCGCCGCCCGGCAACCCGATCTGGTGCTGCTGGATCTTGGCTTGCCGGATCGCGACGGACTCGACGTGATCCGCGGCATTCGCCAGTGGAGCCAGATGCCGATCGTGGTGCTCTCCGCGCGCGGCCAGGAGAAGGACAAGATCGCGGCGCTGGATCTGGGCGCTGACGATTACGTCGCCAAGCCCTTCGCCGTGGGGGAACTGCTGGCGCGGATTCGTGCGGCGCTGCGGCGCGCGGCTCCCGTAGCCGCCGATGGAGCAGACACTGTAATCCGCTTTGGAGACGTGCAGGCGGATTTCGACAAGCGACTCATCACCGTGGGCGGCGAGGAAGTACACCTCACGCCCAACGAATACAAATTGCTTCAGGTGCTGATCAAGCACGCAGGCCGGGTGGTGACGCAGCGGCAATTGTTAAACGAAGTGTGGGGGCCGCAGCACACTGAGCAATCGCAATACTTACGGGTCTATGTCGCCCAGTTGCGCCGCAAGCTGGAGCGCGACCCGGCACGCCCCCGCCATCTCCAGACCGAGCCGGGCGTGGGGTATCGTTTGACACTCGATTCATAAGGGCTGTGCGGCCCTAGCGGTCGCGCCTCATCCTATGGATAAAATCAGCCGATAAAATCATTAGTGGAATCGGAGGAAATTATGCGGCAGGACTACGTCTGGAGCACATATGTGGACCAGAACGTCAAAGCTTCCCTTAGTGCCTTAATTAAGGTCTCTCTCCTAGGAATGGCTGAGAAGAGGCGGCAGACCCCTAGCGTTTCTTCACCTAGTACGGTGGTTTCAGCCGAGCCTCCTGTTAAAATCGGGCTGTCAGATTCATTGTGAAGTTGTTTTATTTATGATGTGCTTTTTGTGCGGTAAAGAGATCAGTTGGCTGCGCTCGATGGTTGACCGGCAGTATTGCTCGGCCGAACATCGCAAAGACGCTCGCCTTGCCTCCGCCAACGCTCTGCGCGAAGAAGACGAAGAGCACGAGATTTGGTCGGTGGAGGCCACCCGCAAGAAGGGCCGGGGAAATTCCTCCAGCCAGACCGCATCCGTTTTTGCTTTTCTCACACTAGGCGTTTTGCTGGTTGCCATGCTCATGTTGCCCGGAAATGCCGTGCCTCGCGGTAGCGCCTTCCCTACAGGCTCTACCGATCCCGGCACGCGGCAAGGGCTGTTTGAGCGCGCCACTAGTTCAGTGGGTGAATTAGTGCGGGATAGCGCTCCGGTCACGCTCCATCAGGATTTCCGGACAGGATTAGGCGACTGGACCGTTGCGGCGCTCAAGACCGGCACGCACGTCGATGATCCGCATGATTGGAAGATTCCATCGTCTCCCACGCTGATTGCTCCGGGCAGTCTGCGCATCTGGGACCGTTCGACCAAACTGCAGAACTACCAGATGGAGTTCCAGGGTCAAATCGAGAAGCGCAGCCTGAGCTGGGCTTTCCGCGCCACTAACGCGGCCAATTACTATGGCGCGAAGATCGTAATCACCAAACCTGGTCCGCAACCCAATGCAGGGCTGGTTCACTATGCGATGCTGAACGGCCACGAGTTTGATCGTGTTCAGCTTCCGCTGCCGGTGACGCTGCAGCGCGGTGAGAGTTATCGTGTGCGGGTAGCGGTGCAGGACGAGCGGTTTGTAACCTATCTTAACGGGCAGGTCATTAGCACGTGGATCGACGAGCGTTTAAAACGCGGCGGCATCGGGTTTTTTGCCGAGAACGACGATGAGCAGCGCGTCTCCTGGGTGAACCTGTCGGAGCGCGACAGTTTCATGGGCCGCATGCTGGCGCACTTCTCGCTGTTCATCATTCCCGCTGCACGCTAGAGCAGCGCGAAGCGTTCCAGCAAAGCGTTCGGGTCGGGATCACGTCCCATAAAAGAGCGAAATAGCACAGCCGGATCTTCGCTATCGCCGCGCGCCAGAATCTTGTCGCGAAAATCGTGTCCCACGGCGGCGCTGAATACGCCTTCCTTACGGAAGCGCGTGAAGGCGTCGGCATCCAGTACCTCGGCCCACTTGTACGAATAGTAGCCGGCGCCATATCCCACGGGACTCGAGAACAAGTGCGTGAACCCGGCGATCATGGCATAGTCGTTCGGCAGCGGCGCGGCTGCGAAGGGCGCAAGAATTTCGCGGGCGTATTGCACGACGTCTGTGCGGCCGTTCCAACTCCGATGCAGCGCCAAATCCACCACGCCGAATCCCAACTGGCGCATCTGCATGTTGGCAGCGCGGAAGGTTTTCGCACGTTTCATTTTCTGGAACAGGTCTTCGGGCAGGCGCTCACCGGTTTGCCAGTGGCGCGCGAACACGTCCAGGGACTCGCGCTCCCAGCACCAGTTCTCCATGATCTGCGAAGGCAGTTCCACAAAATCCCAGGGGACGCTAGTGCCGGCCAGGCTGCGAACTTCGACGCGGCTCAGCAGGTGATGCAGCAGGTGGCCGAACTCGTGGAAAATGGTTTCGGCTTCGCGATGCGTCAGAAGCGCCGGCTTGCCATCGACGGGCGGCGTCAGGTTGCCGCAGATCAATCCCAGGTGCGGGCGCCGTTCCGCGGGATCCTGGGCGGTGGGGTTGCCGGTGAGCAGCGAATCCATCCACGCCCCGCCGCGCTTGTTTTCGCGCGGGAACCAGTCGCTGTAAAACGATCCCAGAGTCGCGCCGGTGGCGGCATCCCGGATCGCGTAGCACTTGACCGCCGGGTCCCATGCCGGAACGCCGGTTTCTTCATCGACTCGAATGCCGAAGATGCGGCCGAAAATCTCAAACATCCCATTCACGACGTTCTCGAGCGAGAAGTACGGGCGCAGCGCTTCTTCGTCGAAGTCGTACAACGCGGCACGCTGCTTTTCCGCCCAGTAGCCGACATCCCAGGGTTCCAGCTTCTGGCCGGCGAAAGCTTCTAGCGCGGTGTTCTCCTCGCGGAAACGCGGCTCGGTCCGCACACGCAGATCATCCAAAAACTTCTGCGCGGTGTCGCCGGTGTGGGCCATGCGGTCGTCGAGCACCAAGTCGGCGAAATCGCGGAAGCCGAGTAGACGGGCTTTTTCCCGGCGCAGCTCCAGAATCTTGGCCAGCAACTCGCGATTGTCATGCGGCTCGGCCGTGGCGCGCGTGTTATAGGCGTGCCAGACCTGCCGGCGAATCGCGGCGTCGTCAAGATACGTCATCAAGGCGATGTAGCTGGGCCCGTGCAGCGTAAAGCGCCAGCCGGGCTTGCTCTTGGACTCTGCTGACGCGCGCGCGGCGGCCACTGCCGCGGGAGGCAATCCCGCAAGCTGCTTCTCGTCTTCGATCAGCAGTTCATAAGCGTTGGTCGAATCCAGTACGTTCTCCGAGAACTTGGTGGTGACTTCGGTGAGCGCAACGTCGATTTCCTTGAGCCGCGCCTTACCTTCCGCAGGCAAATCCGCGCCGTGACGTTTGAACGAATCGATTGTCTTGGTGAGGTAGCGCTTCATTGCGCCGGTCAATGACCGGGCTTCGGCGGTCGAGGCATAGCGCTGGATCGACTTCCACAGACCTTCATTGAGCGGCAGGCTGGAGTAGAACGCGCTCACCTTGGGCTGCACCGCATTGAAGGCCGCGCGCAGCTCAGGCGTGGTGGAGACGCTCTCCAAGTGCCGCACTACGTTCATCGCGTATTCCAGACGTTCGGTCATGGTGTCGAGCGCGTGCAGCGGCTCCGGGCTGGCGATGGTTTCGTCGAGGCGGCGCGCGGCGTCGGCTAGCAGTTCGTCGATCGCGGGCTCGACCTGCGCGGCCTGGATCCGGTCGAAGGGTACACGAAAGGAGATTTCAAGAAGCGGATTCATGAGTTAACACTTTCAGCGTAGCAGCGGTCAGGAGCAGCCCGAGGATCATGAACAGCCCGCCCCAGACCAGAATCGAATTGTAGAAAAGTCCGGCGGCAGTGAGCACCGCGCCAGAGAGACCGAGGAGTCCGGCGGCGCGCAGAACCCATTCTCTCCGCGCCACGGTAATTATCGCGAGCAGCGTGTTGGCGCTTAATAGCAGATTCCATTTCGTGATGCTGGCCAAGTGCAGGGCATCCAACGTGACAGGCGTAAGCTGACCCAAAGTAAGATTGACAACCCGCAACGTACCCAGATTTTCGAGAACATCGGCGAGCGCGGCCAGAATGGCGACGCCTCCCATGACCAGCGCCAGCCGGCGGTGGCGCGTACGGATGAGCGCCGCGGCGATCAAGAGAGCCAGCGCCAAATATCCCGCGATCAACGCGAAGTCGACGTATTGTTTGACGCGCATAACTTCGCGGTCCGCGCTAGGCGCGTCGCCCATGATGGCTTCGACTTCATCGGCATTGCGGGCCATTTGTAGCGCGACCACCGGGTCGGCGACTCCGCGCACTGGCAGCGAGGCGTTGGTGAACGACGGCCTCCCCGCCAGCACTACCAGAAACACCGCGCACCAGGCGGCCAGTGCCCGTGCGATTCGTTGCTGAGTTTTAGGGGTCAACTCTCAGGATAAGCGTAACGGTTTCTGGGAGCTTAATTTAGAGGGCCTCGAATTCTTTGTCGATTTTGGGGGCCCTCGAGCGTCTATAGAGTAAGGCGCGGCCTGGACGGGATGACTGGCGGGTCGCTTTGAACGGAATCAAATCTCAATTCGTCGAAAGGATCGGATCATGGCAAACCCCTTTGTGCACGTGGAACTGAGCACTACGGATGTCAGCAAGGCCAAGAGTTTTTATGGAGCGTTATTCGATTGGAAGCTGGAAGATGTCGAGATGGGTCCAGGTTTCACCTACACGATGATCGCCGTCGGCACCGGCGTCGGGGGTGGAATCATGCAGCAGATGATACCCGGAGCGCCTTCGGCTTGGCTCTCCTACGTTTTGGTCGATGACATTGCCGCCGCAACCGCGAAAGCGAAATCGCTCGGCGCCAAGGTCATGAAAGACGTAACCGAGGTGATGGGTGCTGGATGGTTGAGCATCATCGTCGATCCCACCGGCGCGCCGTTGGGCCTCTGGAAGCCGAAAACGCCCGCGAAGTGACGGGGGCTGCCACGGCAGCACGGGCCGCTACTGCGCGCCGCGGCCCGTTAGCACCGTTTTCGCGGTGTGGAACATGATGTAGGCGTCGAGCGACGGCGCTAGATTCTTGATGTAATACAGGTCGTATTCCAGCTTGGTGGCAACGTCTTCCATGGTGTCGCCGTACTTGAAGTTGACCTGCGCCCATCCCGTGACTCCGGGCTTTACGCACAAACGCTGGCGATAGTAGGGGATCTTGTCCTCGAGGATGTGCACAAATTCAGGGCGCTCCGGCCGCGGGCCCACCAGGCTCATTTCGCCGCGAATTACGTTGAAGAGTTGCGGAATTTCGTCTAGGCGAAGCTTGCGCAGCCAGCGGCCGACGGGCGTGATGCGAGGGTCGTCCTTGCTGGCCCACACCGCGCCGCTCTCGACCTCCGCGTCCGTCTTCATGGAGCGGAATTTGTACAGAGTGAACGGGACTCCGTACTTGCCGCTCCGCGTCTGCCGGTAGAGTATCGGACCCTTGGAGGATAGTTTTATCGCCAACGCGACAAGCACCATCAAAGGCAGCGCCAAGATGGCTCCGATGATACCCAGCGTCCAGGAATAAAAACTTTGAGCCGCCACCATGATCCGGCGGGGCACCAACTCGGCCGAGAATACCAACTGCGACGGCCGCAGCTCGCGCAAGGAAACGCGGTGAAACACGGTCTCATAAGTGGCCGCCGAGTCCTCAATCGGGATCCCCGCGAAGCGCAATTCCAGAAGTTGATCGATGGGCAGTGCGCCGCGGCGCTCCATCGCTCCCACCACGATGCGATCCGGTTTGTGTTCGGCTACCGCGTCCCGCACGTCATTCATTAAGCCTAGGCAAGGCACGCCCTCGATCGGCTCCGGCCGGTTTTCAAAGTCCATGAAACCGATGGGCGCCATTCCCAGCTCCGGACGTTCCCGCAAATTGTGCATGATTTCCCGCACGGCCGGCGAGGTGCCCAGGAAAAGCACCTTCTGCGCTCCCGCGGCGGTTCGAACGGCGCCTGTATAGACGATCCTCCACAGCGGGGCGAACACCAGCACCAGCAGGCTGCCATACAGCATGATGCGGCGCGGAACGATCACGTCCCAACGGCCGTAACTCAGCAGCGCCTGTATCAGAAAGGCTAAGCCCAGGACCAGACAAAACTGTTGCAGCAGGACGGTGCGCGACGGAATGCGGTAAGTATCGTAGAGATCGTTGAAGTACAGCCCGAGCAGGATGAAGAGCGCTACCAGTGCTACCCGCCACCACCCGCCGTCCTCCCACAAAAAGATGTCGGAAGATAGATCCAGCGTCGCGTAGCCCGCTAGAATGTAGCAGCTGAAAACCAGAACGGTTTCCGAAACAATCAGCGCGATCGCGCTGCTGGGCATGGAAACTCGAAACAGCCGGATCATAGGACGAGTGCGGGGCGGACCTCCAACCCCGTATTACGCAACCTGTGCATATTATCGGCCGTCCGGCGCGGGAACATTCGGGGAATCGGCTAAAGCCGCAGCCAGCTTCTCGCGCGTCGCCGCCAGATCCTCCGGCAGCACCCGCGTCTCGCCCACGGTGGTCATGAAACTGGTGTCGCCCGACCAGCGCGGCAATCCGTGCATGTGGATATGCCCCGCGACGCCGGCTCCGGCTGCCTGCCCGATATTGAAACCGAAGTTCAACCCGTCTGGACCGTAAACCTTCCGTAGCGCCGACTCACAGCGCTGCGCGAGCCGCATCATCTCTTCAAGGGTGGCGACTTCCGCCTCGTCCAGAGTCGCCACGTGCGCATAGGGCGCAATCATCAGGTGGCCGCTGGAATACGGGTAGCGGTTCAGAAGCACGAAACTTTGTTTCGCGCGCAATACTACCAAATTCACGGCGTCATCCGCCCGATCCGCGGCAATCTGGCAAAAAAAACAGAAGTCTTTTCCAAGGGGAACGATGCCCGCCGACGAGACGTACTGATATCGCCACGGGCTCCACAGGTGATCCATAACATTAGATTGTGAGAACGGCGGCGGCTCGGCGCCCGATAGCGGTTATACGCCGGGAACTGCTTCGCCCGCTGCGTGATCGTGATTGACCAGGTCCTTCAACTCCTTGCTGGGCTTGAAGTAGGGGATGCGCTTGGCGGGCACTTCCACGCGCGCGCCGGTCTTCGGGTTGCGTCCGACGCGAGGCTGCCGCTGGCGCGTGCGAAAACTGCCAAACCCGCGAATTTCGATCTTGTCTCCGCCGCGCAGGGATTTGACGACGCTATCGAAGATCGCCTCGACGATAACTTCCGAATCCTTCCGTGTCATTTCCACGACGCGCGAGACTTCCTCGATCAGTTCGGCCTTGGTCATTTACCGGTCTTCCCCTTTTCCGCGAATGTTCATCGCTTCCTCTATTGTCATAGTAGCGGCTGCCGCCTGCCGCTGGTAATCTTCCAGGCGAGTGCGCTCTTCGTCCTCCGCCACGGCGCGGAGGCTCAAGCCGATCTTCTTCTCGGCTTCATTCATTTTAATGATTTTAAAGTCGTATTCGTCGCCCCTGGGCAGCGCCGTGTCCGTAGTCCGGCGATCTGGCATCGGCGGGATCTCCGATTTATGGCACAACGCCTCGACTCCCGGCGCCAATTCGACGAAGACTCCAAAAGCCGCGCCGCGGGCCACCCGGCCGCGGACGATGTCGCCGACTTCGTGCGGCGCGGAAGAAGCTCTCCCAGGCATCCGGCTGTAACTGCTTGACTCCTAACGACAAGCGGTGATTGGGCGCATCGATGCTCAGGATCACGGCCTGCATCAACCTGCCCCTTTTTGACCACCTCCGACGGATGCTTCACGTGTTTGGTCCACGATAGATCGGAGACGTGCACCAGCCCGTCGACGCCTTCCTCGATTTCAAGGAACGCTCCGAAATCGGCCAGCTTGCGTACCCGGCCTTCGACCACCGAGCCGATGCTGTAGCGTTCGCCCACCGTAGTCCAGGGATCGGCCTCCAGTTGCTTGATCCCCAGCGAAACCCGACGTTCGCGCGGTTTCACTTCGAGCACCACGGCCTCCACCTGATCGCCGGCCTTCACCAGTTTGCCGGGATGCTTCATGCGGCGGCTCCAGGTCATCTCCGAGACATGGATCAGGCCCTCGACGCCCGGCTCGATCTCGACGAATGCGCCGTAATCCGTGATGCTCATGACGCGCCCGATCACGCGGCTGCCCGCGGGAAAGCGCTCGCCCAGCGTGTCCCACGGGTCCGGGGTCAGCTGACGAATACCCAGCGAAATGCGCTCTTTCTCGCGGTCGAACTTGAGAACCTTTACCGTAACCTCGTCGCCCGGATGCACCACTTCAGAAGGATGATTCACGCGCCCATGCGACATGTCGCTGACGTGCAGCAAGCCGTCGATCCCGCCCAGATCGACAAAAGCGCCGTACTCCGTGAGGTTCTTCACGGTGCCCGTGACCACCGCGCCTTCGGCCAAATGTTCCAGCGCCGTCTGCTTGCGCGATTGCAGATTTTCTTCGAGCGCCATCTTGCGCGACACCACCACATTGCCGCGCCGCCGGTTGAGCTTGAGGATCTTGACCGGAATATCCTGGCCCACGAACTGATCCAGATCGTGAATCGGCCGCATGTCGACCTGCGAACCCGGCATGAAAGCAGGCACGCCCACGTCCACGATCAGCCCGCCCTTGGTGCGTTCGAGGACGCGCCCCGACACCAGCAATTGATCGCGCATGGCCTGTTCGAGCGTGTCCCAAATGCGCAGGCGGCTGGCGCGCGAATAGGAGAGCAGGATGTAGCCTTCCTGCTGCGGCCCGCTAGCGGTCGACCATGACGTCGATGGCGTCGCCGGCCTTTACGGTCACGGTGCCGTCGGGCTGCCGCAACTGTTCTATGGGTACCAGGCCTTCGAGCTTGTATCCAAAATCGACGATGACTTCGTTGGGGTGGACCTTGACGACGTGGCCCTGCAACAGCTCGCCCTCAGACGGAGGGGCTAAATGGCTATAGTCCTCAATAAGATGCGCGTAATCTTCCTCGCCCGGGAAGTTTACGTCAACATCCGGTTCGTCCGTGGCGGCCATGTCGAAAACCTCGACAAATCATTGAAACAGCAGGTACTTCAGAACTATACAGGAGGTTCTGGGGGTTGTCAACTTGAGGGTCGGTAGGGTAGTGGGTCAGTTTGAGCATCCGTTACATTTCATGGATTCCGTCGAAATAATCGGTTCCAAAATCCGCGCCTCCCTAGCTTCACCGTTACGGCCTGTTGATCGGTTGCCCATTCCGGGGCGACAACCTGGAAGTGGTTCGGACCCAATCTTGTAGAAACGCCAGAATCTAACGATCCGATGGGATATTCTTTCCGATAGCTGAACTCCAGATCGACTTCGCGGCCAGCGCATTCCACCGGATAACGAATTGTTGAAATCACTTTTGTCGCCGAGTCCTTGAGAAGCTGATGCACTTGGCCTTGAATGCTTACAATTGTGGCAGTGCCGTCCGATTGAACGCGGATGTGGGCGAGGACGTCTCCCGTTAGGTTCAACATGCCCGTTAGTTGTGAATAGACGAGCGTGACATCCGGCGTCATGCACTCCTGAGCGGATAGGGAACTCCCAATGAGAGACAACAGCGCAATTGTTAGAAGTCGCTCAATCAAACCCTTAGGATTGCAGTTTTAATTAGCCTCAGGAGAGAGGCGAATTATCTCAGTGAAGCCGAACCCAATTTCCATTCGGGGCGTGCATCCCGATCCTTTACTGGTTTCTGATCTTCCAGCAGCCGAACGATGTCGGCAATCTCCCAGCGTGAGGCAAGTTGAATGCCAAGTCAAGAGTCGTGGATTTCAAACTGACCCACTACCGTAGGCTCAGGCGCGTAATCCTACGACTAGAACGGCCAACGATGAAATTTACGGAGGGTATAGAATGCGATTCCAAGGCAGGTCAGAAGTCCCGCCAGGATGGCGAACCAGCCGAATATGTATGTCCCATCGCCAGAATGGTTGTCAACATAACCATCGTGAGCCGGACTCGGGATGCTCAGCCGGTGAAAGCAGAGGAAACGGCCCCCACAAGAGGCACAGCGGTAGATTTCGCTCCCCATCATGAAGGCCAAGTCTTCCCGAGCGCCGCGTGCCCGGGAGCGCACCATGGTGGATTGACAACGAGGGCAAGGGCGACTAGAAGCAGGGTCCCGCACAACGATTTCATATTACCGCGCGAGCCCATTTGTTGGCTATTAGGATGGCAACAGTATTGTCTTTGCGGAGTACTTCTGCTAGAACCCGCTCTTTGGACGCTCAATCGCCCTGCGTCTAGTGATCGCGCGTAGTCACTAATTCCGTTACCGCCATCAATGCCCGTTGATACGGCGATGCCGGGAATTCGCCAATAATGGCGCGGGCCTTTTCGGTGAAGGCTTGCGCGCGTTCCTGCGCACGCTCGATCCCGCGATGGCGATGCAGCACCTTGAGAATCTTGCTGAAGGGGACCTGATCGTAGTTGCCGTCGGTCAGTACCGTTTCCACCAGCTTGCGCTCTTCCGGGTCGGCGGCTTCGAGCGCATAGATCAGCGGCAGCGTGACTTTGCCCTCGCGCAGATCGTTGCCTACCGGCTTGCCCAGGATTTTTTCGCGCGAAGTGAAATCCAGAATATCGTCCACCAACTGGAACGCGATTCCCAGGTTCCAGGCGTAGTCGGCGAGCTGGGTTTCCACCGACTCGTCGGCTCCCGCGCTGATGGCGCCCAGTCGCGCGCACGCCGAAAACAGGCTGGCGGTCTTGCGGTCGATCAGCTCGAAATAATCGGCTTCGCTGATGGCGATCTTGCCGATGCGCTCGAGCTGCAGCAGTTCGCCCTCGACCATCATCTGGGTCAGGCTGATGAGCAGGTCCAGGGTAGGGAAGTTGCGCTCGCGCACCGCCACCTGGAAGGCCTGCATGTAGAGCCAGTCGCCGGCCAGCACCGAAGTGTGGTTGCCCCAGACCACATTGATCGACGGTCGGCCGCGACGCGTCTTCGCCAGATCGATCACGTCGTCATGCACCAGCGTGGCGGTGTGGATCATCTCCACCACCGCGGCCATGCGGATCAGCATGGGGTTCGCGTCGCCCAGCATGCGCCCGGAAAGCAGCACCAGGATCGGCCGCAGACGTTTGCCTCCGCCAGCCTGCAGGTACTGGTTGATATAGTTGATGGCCTCGACCGAGGCCACCGATTCCAAGCCGATTTCGCGCTCCACTTTTTCCAGGTCCGCGCTGACCAGGTCGAAGAGTTGAAGTGCCGAGAGCGTCTCGCCGATCTTACCGAATGCCATGGGAATCCTCTAGTCTAGACGATCGATAACCCAACTAATGAGCGCCAGTTCGCGGATGTGGTCTGCGCGATCTCGTCGGGCGTCACGCCGCGCAGTTCCGCTAGCTTGCGCGCGGTCTCGACTACATAGGCGGGCTCATTGCGCCTGCCGCGCTTCGGGACGGGAGCAAGATAGGGCGCGTCGGTTTCGATCAACAGGCGATCGGCGGGCGTGAGGCGTGCGACCTCCTGAATGGCGGTGGCTTTCGGAAAGGTAACGATACCGGCGAAGCTGATGTGAAAACCAATCGCCAGCGCCTGTTCGGCTTCGCGCGGCCCTTCGGAGAAACAATGGATGATGCCGCCGAGTCCACTGGGTGCCCAATGCTCGCGCAGCAGCGCCATGGTGTCATCCCATGCGGTACGAGTGTGGATCACGATGGGCTTGCGCGCATCGCGGGCGATGCGCATCTGTTCGACGAACACATCGCGCTGAACATTACGCGGCGAGTGATCGTAGTGGTAATCCAATCCGATCTCACCGATCGCAACGACCTTGGTGTGCGACGTGAGTTCGGCAAGCCGTCGATATGCTTCGCGGTCTGCCTTCGCGGCATCGTGCGGATGCACTCCGATGGTCGCGTATATAAATGGATAGCGATCCGCCAGGCGCACGCCCGCTTCGAGGTCCGGCGGGCCGTCACCGGAGCCAATCGCCACCATCGTTTCGACTCCGGCCGTGAGCGCCCGCTCGATCACCGCCTCGCGGTCGCCGTTGAATTGTTCGCTGTCTAGATGGCAGTGCGAGTCGATCATTTAAGCCGCGTGCCGGGCGGCACGTCGTCGATGGGAGCCACTAGCACCGGAATGTCGCCCTCGCGCGAAGCCGCCAAAATCATGCCCTGCGATTCGATGCCGCGCAGTTTGCGCGGAGCAAGATTGGCGACGATCACCACTCTCCGCCCCACCAGCGCGTCGGGTTTATAAGCCAGCGCGATGCCGGCCACGATGCTGCGCGGCTCCGCTTCGCCGATATCGACGTGCAAGTGCAGAAGCTTGTCGGAGCCTTTGACTACAGCCGCGTCCTTCACAACGCCGACACGCAGATCGACTTTCACGAAATCGTCGATGGTGATAAGCGGCGTGCCGGTGGCGGCAGCGGCTGGAGCCGGCTCCGGCTTCTTGCCTAATAATTCCAACTGCCGCGCGACTTCCACCTTTTCGAGCTCCATCATCTGATCGATGGAAGCTTTGACATCGGCTCTCGGGAAGACGCCGGTCACCGGGCCCAAGGTCTGGCCGCCTTTGAGATGGCCCCAATGCAATGCCGCCGTTTTGATGTGGTCGAGGGGCATGGAGCAACCGAGCTGCATCCAGATCTTCGCAGCCGACTGTGGAAGTACCGGCCCCAGCAACGCTGTGATGATTCGCAGCGCCTCGGCCGAAGTATAGAGAACTTCATCGAGGCGTTTGGCCTCGGCGTCGCCGGCTTTGGCCAGCTTCCAGGGCGCCTGCTCGACGATGTATTTGTCCACCGCGCCAATCAAGGCCCAGATGGCTTCGAGCGCTTTCGAGAATTCGAACTTGTCGTAAGATTCGATCGCGACCGCGGTGCATTCGAGCGCGGTCTGCGCGATCTGCTGATTGCCATCCGAAGCGGGAATCACGCCGCCGCGATACTGATTGATCATGGCCAGTGTGCGGCTCGCCAGGTTGCCTAGGCCGTTGGCCAGGTCAGAATTGTAACGGCCCACCAGCGCGTCGTAACTGAAACTGCCGTCCTGCCCGAACACCACTTCGCGCAGGAGGAAATAGCGCAGGGCGTCAGTACCCAGCACCTTATGAATCGGCGTGGCGCGCACAATGTTGCCGCGCGATTTGCTCATCTTGTCGTTTTCAAACAGCAGCCAGCCGTGCGCGAAGATGCGCTTGGGCAGCGCGAGCCCGGCAGCCATCAGGAACGCCGGCCAGTAAATAGCGTGGAAGCGTACGATCTCTTTGCCAATCAAGTGCAGGTCGGCGGGCCACAGGTTTTCCTTCGCGACGGCGCTCATATAGGTGGTGAGCGCATCGAACCAAACGTAGAAAACGTGTTTCGGTTCGTTCGGGACCGGGATGCCCCACTTAATGGTGGTGCGGCTGATCGACAGGTCCGACAAACCTTTCTTGACGAACGCCAGCACTTCGTTGCGCCGCGTTTCGGGGAGGATGAAATCCTGCTGCTTTTCGTAGAGATCCAAGAGTTTCTGCTGGAACGCCGAAAGTTTGAAGTAGAAGTTTTCTTCGGAAACGGTTTCGGTAGTGCGGCCGCATTCCGGACACGGGTCGCCGGGCTTGGCGTCGTTGACATACAACTCATCGAAGACGCAATACTGCCCGCTGTAGCTGCCTTTATAGATGTAGCCGTTTTCCAGGCAGCGGCGGAACAGATCCTGCACTTGCGCTATGTGATTCTCGGCCGTGGTGCGCTGGAAACGGTCGATGTCGAGGCCCAGGATCTTCCACTGCTCGCCGAACTCGCCGGAAATGATGTCAGTAAATTGCTGCGGCGTCTTGCCGGCGGCCGCGGCGGCGCGCTCAATCTTCTGTCCGTGCTCATCGGTGCCGGTGGCGAGCACCACGTCGAAACCCTGCATGCGCTTCCAGCGCTTGATGGTGTCGGCGGCGATGGTGGTGTAGGCGTGGCCGATATGCGGCGCGGCGTTGACGTAATAAATCGGTGTGGTGAGGTAATATTTCATTTCCTGGCTTTCGAATAAGCTTCCTGCGCGGCGGCGATGATCTTCGGCAGCGGAGTTCCGGTTTGCATGGCGAGCGCGCGACAATCCTCGTATTCCGGAGTGGCGGCGCCGTGGCCCGAGACTTTCATGCGAACCTTCCCGAAGGGCGTCTCGATCTCGACGATCCGCCGCTCTTCCACGCGGCGTTCGGCCGAATAAATGCGCAGACCCAAGGTGGAGGTTTCCGCGAAAATAATGTCGGCGAGATGTTCTTGATTTTCGGGTTTCGCGATCACGCGCAACAGTGCGCCGGGACGGTTCTTCTTCATCTGCAGCGGTGAAAAAGAGGCATCCAGCGCGCCCGCTTCGAGCAGACGTTCGAGCGCGTAGCCTAGCACCTGCGGACTGGAATCGTCGATGTTGGCTTCGATCACGCTCACCAGCGTGGCTTCGGTGGCAGTGGTGCGCTCGCCCAGCAAGACGCGCAGGACGTTGGGCTGATCTTTGAAGTCGCGGTCGCCTGCTCCGTAGCCGATCTGCGCGATGCTCATGGCGGGCAGCGCGCCAAAGTGCGAGGAAAGCGTGGCCACCAGCGCTGCCCCGGTGGGCGTGGTCAGTTCGACGGCAGGACCGCGTGCGTAAATCGGCTTGCCTTCGAGCAGTGCGGCGGTGGCGGGAGCGGGCACCGGCAGCATCCCGTGTTCGGTCTGCACGGTTCCACTGCCAACGTTGATCGCGGAGACATGGATCTCGCCGATGTCGAGCAGATCCAGTGCGACGCAGGCGCCCACGATATCGGCGATGGAATCCACCGCGCCCACCTCGTGAAAATGAACTTTTTCGACGGGCACACCGTGGACCCGGGCTTCGGCTTCGCCCAGACGCCGAAATACGTCCGACGAGTTTTGTTTTGCGCGACCGGAGAGCGGCGCCTTGTCGATCATCCCCAGGATGTGTTTCAGATGACGGTGACTGTGACCGTCCTCCGGCGTAATCACCCGGAATTTTGAGGCCGTGACTCCGCCGCGGCGGGTTTTCTCCACTTCAAATTCCGCGCCCATGTCGAGACTTTTCAGCGCGTCGATCAACGCCCCTGCCGGCGCTCCCGCATCCAGCAGCGCGCCTACCGTCATGTCCCCGCTGATACCCGAAAACGCGTCCAGGTAGGCGATTCTCATTCTTTGATTATAGGGGGCCATATCGGCCGGCCATGCAACCGCCGGACCGTCAAACCTTCAGAAAGGTGAAACGATCTTAACAGTGCTGCGAGTGCTACCGGCGAAACCATGCTGCTCGCGGCATCGTCATCGACAGTAGAGGAGAAACAAATGCTGAGAAAGAGAAATGCGCCGATGGCGCTAGTCGTTTTGACGGGATTGGCAGCCGCTTCCGTTTTTGCCCAGGGGCCGCCGCCCCCGTTGTTCCCCCCGCAACAACTGGACCAACTGGTAGCGCGCATCGCGCTTTATCCGGACCCGCTGCTGGCGCAAGTGATGGCCGCGGCCACCTATCCTAACGACATTCCGGCTGCCGCCCAGTGGGCCGATCAGCATCATTATTTAACCGGACAGGGGCTGGCTGACGCGATCCAGGGCGACCAACTTCCGTGGGATCCCAGCGTGCAGGCACTGCTGCCGTTTCCATCCGTGCTCGACATGATGAATTCGGATATGCGCTGGACGAGCGACCTCGGCAACGCCTTCCTTGCGCAACAGCAGGACGTGATGGACGCGGTACAGCGGCAGCGGGCCGTGGCGCAACGCTACGGCTATCTGCGGAGCAACGGCCAAGTGATGGTCGGCGGCGGACCGTACATTGCCATCACCCCTGTGAATCCGGGCTACGTGGTGGTTCCCTATTACGATCCGACCGTGGTGTTCTATGCGCCGCGTCCGGGATTCTTCGTCGGCGGAGCAATTCGCTTCGGCTTCGGCGTGAGCGTCGGCGGCTATTTCGCGCCCTGGGGCTGGACGCCGGGCGGAATTCGCTTCGATTGGGGCGGCCATGGCGTGTTTCTCAACGGCGCTCGCTGGGGGCGGCGTTGGGACAACCGGGCCGTCTATGTTCATCCGTACGCTGCTGTCCGGCGTCCCGGACCGGGTTTTGTGCGCCGCCCGGAGGCGCACGCGCTTGAGAATCGTTCGGTGCCCGAGCGAAATGCGGCGCGGGAAGGCCGGGCAGCGCCTCGCGAATCGCACCAGGGCCCCGCGCGCGGTGGAGACCGCGGCGGAGACCGGCGCGAAGAACGCCACTAGGTCCGTCTCTTCCGAATTGCTTGGCCGCTATCGTGAAAATGGTAGCGGCCGCCCTCTTAGCTCGATATTCGTGGGATAATCACTCCCTGTGAGCACACCCGCAGAACGTTTGATCGCCGACCGCTCGTTGACCGCCGCCATACTGACCGACAGCCACTTCTGGATTCCCATCGCCGTACTGATTTTCGGAATCGTTCTGCTGGTTCTTCTTACCTAGTGAAATGGGCGCGCACCCTGTACTGGAAGTAAAGACCAAGTTATCCAGCGCCTCGCGGCACGGGCTGGGTGTGGCGTGCGGCTTGGCAGCCGGCGCATGGCTGGGCGCGGCCGAAGCTCCCACTAAACTGGTCACGGCCGGGTTCTCGCCGTTTCTGATTTCGCTCGGCATGGTCGCGGGCGTCTTCGTCGCGCGCTGGACCTTACCGGTGATGCTGAAGGGTACCGGCTATCTGCTCTCGGACTACCGCGATAAAACCCACCTGGTCATCTGGGCGCTGCTGGCGGGAATGTGCTGGGCCGTCGCGAATACGCTGACGGTTTTCGCCGTCCGCAATGTCGGGCTTTCCATCGCGTTTCCGCTGTGGAACATCAACAGTCTGGTAGGTCTGTTTTGGGGCTGGCTATTGTTCAACGAATTGCGCGGGGCGGGGCCGAAGGATTTGGCGCGGGTGATTGGCGGCACTACAGCGATTGTGGCGGGAGCTTGTGTGCTCGCCTACGCGACTTCTCACCAGCAAAAGGCGGGATCGCACAACGCCACGCTCGGAATCCTGGCGGCGCTGGGGGCGGGACTGCTGTGGGGCACCATGTACGTGCCGTATCGAAAAGCGTACATCAGTGGTATGAATCCGCTGTCGTTCGTCACCGTATTCACCTTTGGAGAGCTCGGCACCACGCTCGCGATGGCTCTGGCATTTGATGGCGGATATCACAAGGTAGCCGCGGAATTGGTGAAGGCCGAGCCGGTGATGTTCTGGTTGTTCCTCGGCGGATTCTGCTGGGTGCTGGGCGACCTGTTCCAGCAATACGCCGCGAAATATATCGGGATCAGCCGCGGCATTCCTTTATCGAATACCAATCAGATCTGGGGACTGCTGTGGGGCGCGTTAGTCTTCGGGGAACTCTCGGGCGAGAGCTTGACCGCGCGACTCCTGGTGATCGGGGGCTCGCTGGTGATGATTGCGGGAGCGCTTGCGATCAGCCAGGCGGAAGCGCCGGCCGCGGAGCAAGACTCCTGGCGGCTGGCATCGGAGCGCGAATGCGATCGCTATGGCTTGGATGCGGGCCGCGCCGCCGCGATTCTGCATGGCGACGATCCCCTGGCGAGGGAGACGCCTCCGCGTCATTGGTGGGAGTCAGTGGTGACGCTGGCCGCCGTTGGAATTTTCGTATGGCTCGGCCTTCACGCCAAAGTCCCCAGTATCGCCATGAACATTCCAGTATTGCTGGTGCTGCTGGCGGCGACCATCGGTTTCCTGATTGTTTGCGGCCGGCTGCTCTGGAAGCGGACCCGCTTCTCTTGATATAGAAGCGCTACGGCAGCGCGTAAGCAAACATCGAACTTCCCGCCGAGAACACCACGTATTGTTTCCCGTTCGCCTGATACGTCATCGGACCCATCGCGATATCGCCGCCCGCGTTGGTCTTCCACAGCAGTTTACCGCTGCGCGCATCCAGCGCCTGGAAGAAGCCCTCGCGTCCGCCGGTGAAGAGCAGATCCGACGCCGTCGTCAGAATACCGCTGGAAGTCACGTCGGCCATCTTGAATTCCCACTTCTTCTCGCCGGTCTGCGGATCCATCGCGCGCACGACGCCGTAGCCATCGTCGTCATTGTGCTTGGGCACCTGCGGCCCACGGCCCTGCTTGGTGGACACCGGAGCCCCGCCCACATAGCGTTTGCCCTCGTCGAATTCGTTGTCGGTCTTATTGAAAGTCCCATGCACGCCTTCCCACGCCGAGACATAGAACAAGCCGGTGCGCGGGCTGAACGACGGCGACCACCAATTCGTGCCGCCGGTCGGGCTGGGATAAATCACGGTCCCAGCCACCGAAGGCTCCGTCTCAGGCGACCGCATCGGTCGGCCTGCTTCGTCGAGCCCCTTGGTCCACGTGACCTTCACGAACGGCTTGCCTTGCAGAAACTTTCCGGTGGTCCGGTCCAGCGTATAGAAAAATCCGTTGCGATTGGCCCACATCATCACCTTGCGCGGCTGCCCCTTATCCGGTGATGTCCGCCATCACCGGCACCTGCACGGAATCGTAATCGAAATTATCGTGCGGCGTGAACTGGAAATACCATTTGAGCTTTCCGGTGTCGGCATCCAGCGCCACCACGCAATCGCTATAGAGGTTGTCGCCGCCGCGCTTGTCGCCGTTCCAATCCGGGCCCGGATTGCCGATGCCCCAGTACGTCAGATTCAAGTCCGGATCGTAAGAACCCGTCATCCACACCGACGCGCCGCCGTGCTGCCACGAATCGCCAGCCCAGGTCTCGTTGCCCGGCTCGCCCTTGCCCGGAATCGTGTAGAAGCGCCACGCTTCGTTGCCGGTCGCCGCGTCGAAGGCCGCGATGAAGCCGCGGATGCCGTACTCGCCGCCCGCCGTGCCCACGATCACTTTGTCCTTCACGATCAGCGGCGCGTGCGTCAGAGCATAACCGCTTTCGGGCTTGGCAATCGCCTTGTCCCAAACCAGCTCGCCGGTTTTCGCATTGACCGCCACCAGATGCGCGTCGATGGTGCCCATGAACAGCAAATTACCCAGGATCGCGACGCCCCGATTGACGCGTCCGCAGCACGGCCGCGCCTCGCGCGACGGCGAATACGAGTACAACCACTTGATCTCGCCGGTGGCCGCATCGAGCGCCACGATATCGTTGGGCATTTGGGTCAGGTACATGGTGCCGTCAACCACCAGCGGCGTCGTCTCGAATCTCTCTATCGAACGCGCCTGAAACGCCCACTGAAGTTTCATGTTGCCGACGTTGGCCGGCGTGATCTGGTTGAGCAAGCTGTATCGCTGACTCGAAGTATTCCCGGAGTACGTCAGCCAGTTCTGCGGCTCCTTATCGGCGCGCAGAATCCGGTCGAAAGTTACCTGAGCGTTCAGCGCGCAGGCGGAGACGATCACAAGCAGAGTGGCTCGCAGCATGGGGTATATCATACATTGTTGTGCGATTGGGGTTGTGCGATTGGGCTGTCTACCTCTCACTGCGCTTTCCCAGCCGCGTGGGATTCGCGCAGTTCGTAATAGATTGGATCGAACGATATGGCCAAGCGTGCGATTTCCTGCATGTGCGCCCGAGCGGCGGGATCTTTCATCATGCTGTCCAGGTCTTCTTGGCTGCGCCATTGGGCATAGTTAGTCACGTGGCGCTTGTCGAGGCTGACGTGAAGGTTAGCCGATACGAATCCAGGTCTCTGCCGCATGCCATCCTCTGTTGCACGAGAAAGTGCACGGACGAGATCCTCCGCTTTCGAAGGCTCCACGGTGAATGTGTTGATCAGAATGACGTAGCCTGCTTTGGGGTCCAAGGTAGTCATGATGTCCTCTTCCATGTAACGATCAAGTTCGAATCAATGGTCCGGCGAAGGCTTCGCTGCGCCAGCGGGGTCCGGAAGCGCCCAGACGCAAGCAATCCGCCATTGCCCTCCGTCCTTCTTCATCACCAACAGTATCGATGTCGTGCGCACCATGATCGCGGAGCCAAATTGTGTGTTCGTAGATTCCACGAGCGCGACCTGCGGCGGTATGAACCGAACCGAGCGGATGGTAATTCGAGGCGAGGTAACTTCGGACCACGGCTGGTCTTGAGGCGACAGCAAGGTTCGCTCATTCTCAGGCGCATCGGCTGTAAACACATCCGTAAGCGGTTTACTGTGATTGTTCACCGCGACGATCACGCGCTCAATCGCTTCGCGGTCAGCGGCGTCATCTGCCCAGGCGCAGGTGGCTGCCAGAATTGACAAACAAAGAATCCGCTTCACGCGGTCATAGTAGCAGAGCGCACCGTTCAGAGCATGGGATGATGAGTCCACATGCCGGCTGGCCCCGTTTCCCGTCTCCTGCTCGACGGGTTTTCCATCATTCTGATCGATCTTCTGCTGGCCGGCGATAACGCCCTGGTCATCGCCATGGCTGTGCGCGCTCTGCCGCAACGGCAGCGCCGGCTCGCGATCGCTTTCGGCGCAGCGGCGGCAGTTGTGTTGCGTGTCGTCATCACGATCCTGGCAGCGCGACTCCTGGGAATCGAATTCATCAAGTTGCTGGGTGGCGCCTTCATTATCTGGATCGCGGTAAAAGTTCTTGCGGATGCCAGTTCGGGGCCGGCCGGGGAGCCGCCCCGCGGTCAACTCCTCAAGGCCATATGGTTCATTGTCGTCGCCGATATCACAATGTCGCTCGATAATGTTCTGGCGGTAGCTGGCGCGGCGAGGGGCAGTGTCCCCTTGATCATATTCGGCCTATGCGTGAGCATACCGTTCGTAGTGTTTTCCAGTAATCTGATCGCCACTTTGATGGATCGCTATCCCGTTGTGGTGTATTTAGGCGCGGCGGTTCTCGGCAAGGTGGGCGGGGAGATGATGCTGACGGATCCTTTCGTCGTAAAAACGATGCATCCCCCGGCTGCACTCACATACGTCGCCGAGGGACTGGCCATCGCCGGCATCCTGCTCGCCGGAAAATTCTTGAGTGAACGGACCCGCAAGGCGGGCAATGGCTGACGCCGCAGCGTGGCGGACGCTCAGCCCGCGGCCGCTGCCTGCGTATCGGCGGATGGCCCGTAGATACCGGGGACGTTGCCGCCCATCGCGCGCAGATAAGCACTGAGCTGGCCGCGATGATGGATCGAATGTTTGATCGCTATCACTAGAAAGTTGACTCCGGTCCCCTGAATCATTCCTAACAAGTCGATCACATTCCCGAGCTGCTCCCCGGACATGGCGCGCACGCGATCCAGGGCAGCCGGAACCCTTACTTTATAGCGGGCCACAGCGTCAGCCGAGTTCATAATGCCGCAGGCATCGGAGTCGTCGGGCGGAGACACGAACACACCATCCGCGATGCTGTTCAGCAGCCACTCATCTTCCAGAGTTATGTGGCGGACGAGGCCCAATCCAGTCTTTGATTTCGTGTCCGGCTGATAGGCGAGCCGATCGTTGGGAACGGCGCCGAGCACCCGCAATGTGGTCTGCATTTCGCTTTCAAAATCGGTGATGAGAAAATCCGCGATGGTCTTGGCTTGTTTGGAATCCATGGAACGCTCCTTCTGTGCGAACTACATTGTATCCGAAAGCTCATGTCCTCGATACGCATGAGAACGGATCGCGCTTGACCGCTATCCTGTACAAATGCAGCGCAGCAAGCTTCGTCGGTTGCTGGATTCGCTCCAGGACCGCACGAGCGCCGGAGGGAATCCGGCGCCCTCCGGCTGGCCCCAGGTGCTGGGGAGCGTGGCGGTTTTCGGGTTCCTGGTGCAGGCGGTGACCGGGATCCTGCTGGCGCTCAACTATGTGCCGGCGCCGGGTGCGGCTTACGACAACGTGCGCCACATCATGACGCACCTGACGGCGGGACGCCTCCTGCGCGCGCTGCACTATTGGGGCGCGAGTCTGATGATCGTCACTGTGGTTCTGCACCTGATCCAGACCTTTGTGTCGGGCGCTTACAAGAAGCCGCGCGTGGCCGCTTGGATCGGGGGCGTGATTCTTCTTCTGCTGACTTTTTGCTTTGGATTGACCGGGACCCTTCTGCCCTGGGACAACCACGCGTATTGGGGCGCGGTGGCGATGATCGGGACACCGATTGGCCCTGCCAACTTGACGCGCTTTTACGCCGCACACGTACAGATTCTGCCCCCGCTGACGGCGTTGCTGATCGCTTGGCACTTCTATAGCGCGCGGGGGCGCGGTAAAGCGCCCATGCCGGTGATTAAAGACACCGTAGCGGTCTTTGCATGGTTCGCTGTGTTGATGGGCATGGCGATTTTCGTGCGCGTTCCGCTGGGACACATCGCGGATCCCGCGGATTCGAGTTATGTCCCGCGCCCAGCATGGTACTTTCTCTTTCTATACCAGGCCTTGAAGTGGTTTGACGGTCCGCTGAGAGTGATGGGCGCCGCAATACTGCCGATGCTTGCTATCGTTGCTCTGATTCTGATTCCGTTCATCGACCGCGGCGAAACGAAAACGTTGCGGGGGCGGTGGGGCGCGATCGCGCTAGTGGCTTTGGCCGCGATCCTTTGGGGCGGATTGACGACTCGCGCAATTGCCACCACTCCGCAATCACGCGAAATCGACATGTCACTCGTCCAACCTTGGCAGGAGATTCCCGCGGGGAATCTGGCGTCGATCGGCTTCTTTCGAAAGGCGCATTGCGACAGTTGCCACACTTTGGGAAAGTCCGGAGCGGGACCCGATTTAGCGCGTCGGCCCTCGTCTCGACCGACGAGTTGGCTCATAGAGCACATCCAATCCACTTCCAAGACGCCTGGGGCGCTGACGGATGAGCGGACGAAAATGCTGGCGGCGTTCGTCGCCGAGCGCCCTACCCAAGCCGTCGACGCCTGGAAGAACGCTCCACAGAATGCGGTGGAGGGTGCGCTGATTTATCAGGCCAACGATTGCGGGAGCTGTCACAAGCTGAACGGAGTGGGCGACCAACTGGGCCCCGTGCTCAACGGCGTCGGCGAGCGCCACGACCGCTCCTGGATCGAGCAACATTTCGCCGATCCGCCGAAATATTCGCCGGACTCCATCATGCCCGCATTCCAGTTCAAGCCCGATGAACTGAAGGTGATCACCGATTATTTGATCGCGATCCCACGATAGCCCGGCAGCTCCTAGTAAACGCCCGCCTCTTTGGCCAAGTCGTGGGCGCGCTCATACTCGGGGACGGCGGTTTCCGACGTCGCCGGGTCGATGATGGCCGTGACCTCGGCGATGCGATTCACCGGAAAACCAGCCAGGCGCGCATGCTCGCGGATCAATCCCTCGCTCGGCGCCACATAAATGCAATAGATTTTGTCGCCAGTCACATAACTTTGCATCCACTGCACGCGCGATCCGAAACTGCGCAGCGCGGAGCATGATTTATCCGACACCGCCGCCAGTTCGGCAGGCGACAATTCGCCGGCTCGAGGAAGGTTTCGCTCAATCACGTACTTGGGCATAGAAGCTCCTTGCGACCAGGATTATATACCCAATTTCCGGCCCGCGCCGCCGGTGCAGTTCGAAATTCAGTACCACGCCCGATCAATTTTGTCGATCCCGCCAAGGCCTACTCCCGCTTGCCCGCCCGCTCTGAAAAACGTTACCTTAAGATGTACCCTCATGCTGAAACCACGAGTAGAAGCACCAGACGACCTCAACCCCCAGGAAACCGCCGAATGGGTTGAAGCCCTCGATGATATTGTCGATCAGGTAGGTCCCGACCGAGCGAGTTACCTGCTAGAACACCTGATGGAACGCGCCGCCAACTTGGGCGTGCGAGTCCCGCTGCGCTGGAACACCCCCTACATCAACACCATTCCGCCGGAAGACGAAGTGCCCTATCCGGGCGACCGCGAGATGGAATGGCGCATCAAGTGTCTAGCGCGCTGGAACGCGCTCGCCATGGTCGTTCGCGCCAACAAAAACGACGCGAATATAGGAGGCCACTTGGCCACCTACGCGTCGCTCGCAACCCTGGTCGAGGTCGGCTACAACCATTTTTTCCGTGGATCGTATCAAGATCCCACGGCCGGAAAAGTGGCAGGTGACTTTGTCTATTTCCAGGGCCACGCCTCGCCGGGTATGTATTCCCGCGCCTTTCTCGAAGGCCGCCTGAACGAGCAGCATCTGGAAAACTTCCGCCACGAGCTACGCGATCATCCGGGCTTGTCGTCGTACCCGCACCCCTGGCTGATGCCCGATTTCTGGCAGTTCCCCACGGTATCGATGGGTCTGGGACCCATCGGCTCCATCTATCAGGCGCGCTTCATGCGCTATCTGGAGAACCGCGGCATTATTCCGAAAACGCAGCGCAAAGTATGGGCTTTCCTGGGCGACGGCGAAACCGACGAGCCAGAATCGCTGGGCGCGCTGACCCTGGCCTCGCGTGAAAAGCTCGACAACCTGATCTTCGTGGTGAACTGCAATCTACAGCGCCTCGACGGTCCGGTGCGCGGCAATGGCAGCATCATTCAAGAACTCGAAGCGGCGTTCCTCGGCGCCGGTTGGAACGTCATCAAAGTGGTTTGGGGCGGCGGCTGGGACGATCTGCTGGCCCGCGACTCCAGCGGCCTTCTGATCAAGCGCATGCACGAGTGCGTCGACGGCGAATACCAGGCTTTCCGCGCGATGGACGGCGCCTACATCCGCAAAGAGTTTTTCGGCAAATATCCCGAGCTGCTCAAGCTGGTGGAGAACATGAGCGACCAGCAGATCTGGGATCTCCGCCGCGGCGGTCTCGACCCGCAGAAGGTCTTCAACGGCTACCATCGCGCCATGCAGCAGAACGGCCGGCCGACGGTGATTTTAGCCAAAACCGTCAAGGGTTATGGCCTCGGCGAGGCAGCCGAAGGGCGCATGACCGCGCATCAGACCAAGAAAATTGGCGATGCCGATCTGCTCAAGATTCGCGACCGCTTCAAACTCCCGCTATCGGATGAAGCCGCAACTCACGTAGACTTTGTCCGTCCGCCCGAGGATTCGCCGGAGATGCGCTACATGCGCCAGCGCGTCGAGGCGCAAGGTGGACCGCTGCCCGCGCGCATCGTGAAGCCCATCGAGATCAAGGCTCCCGCGCTCGAACTGTTCAAGGATGCACTGGAAGGCTCGCGCGGCCGTGAAGCATCGACGACATCGGCTTTCGTGGCGGTCATCAAGTCACTGCTGAAGTCGCCGGAGTTGGGCAAACTGGTAGTGCCCATCATCCCCGACGAAGCCCGCACTTTCGGCATGGAGTCGCTGTTCCGCGAGTACGGCATCTACGCCAACCAGGGCCAGCACTATAAGCCTGCGGATTCGAACGTGCTGCTGTATTACAAAGAAGCGCAGAACGGGCAGATTCTTGAGGAAGGCATCACGGAGGCGGGTTCCATGGCCTCCTGCATCGCCGCAGGCACGGCTTACGCCAACTACGGCGTGCCGATGATTCCGTTCTACATTTACTATTCGATGTTCGGCTATCAGCGCGTCGGCGACCTGGTCTGGGCCTTTGCCGATTCGCGCGGCAAGGGCTTCCTGATGGGCGGCACGTCCGGCCGCACAACGTTGTCGGGCGAGGGATTGCAGCATCAGGACGGCCACAGCCCGCTGCTGTTCAGCGTCGTCCCCACTTGCGCCGTCTACGATCCGGCCTACGCGTATGAGCTGGCCGTGATCATTCAGGACGGCATTCGCCGCATGTATCAGGAGATGGAAGACCGCTTCTACTACATCTGCGTCTACAACGAAAACTATCCGCAGCCGCCGATGCCCGGCATCGAGCATGGCGTCTCGCCCGAATTGCGCGACGGTATTCTGAAGGGCATTTACAAGTTCCGCGCGGCGGAGAAGGGTCCTGCGGTCGCGCAGTTATTTGGCAGCGGTTCCATTCTGAATGAAGCGCTGAAGGCGCAGCAGATTCTGGCGGAGCGCTATCAGGTAGCGACCGACGTTTGGTCGGTGACCAGCTACAACGAGCTGCGCCGCGAAGGTCTGGCGGTGGATCGCTGGAACCGGCTGCATCCCACCGAGGCGCCGCGTGTGCCGCACATCGCGAAGCTGTTTGAAAACGAGCCCGGCCCCATCATCGCATCGAGCGACTACATGAAGGCGTGGCCCGACCAGTTATCTCCGTGGCTCGGCTCGAGGCTGCATACGCTCGGCACCGACGGCTTCGGCCGCAGCGAGAATCGCGAGCACCTCCGCCACTTCTTCGAGACTTCAGCGGAAGCGATCGCGCAGGCGACGCTTTCTACGCTGGCACGCGAAGGCAAGCTCGACGCCGAGCGCGCCAAGGCCGCCATCGCCGAACTCGGATTCGATTCCGAGACGGCAGACCCGGTGACACGATAATTCCGGCTGGGAAAGATCCGCGGTCATTCTTCTGCAATAAAAAACCGTGTATACTCCTCTGAACTGCATTTGTGCTCCAACTAAATGATGCGGTCAAGGAGAACGGTATGACAAGAGCCTCTTCGAACCCCATTCGACTCATCCTGACTTTGGGGGCGATAGCCGCGGTCCTTCAGCCAGTGTCGGCGCAGGATGCCGCCACGCCCATCATTCGAGCGATAACGCGTTACACTTTGAAATCTGATCGCACCGGCGATATGGCAGCCGCAATAAAGGAGTACAACGAACTCCTTAAGAAAGCCAAGTGGGACAAGAGCTACTCAATATGGCGTTCCGCTACCGGCGCCGGCGAGATGGTCCGCGTCGACTACTACACCAAGTGGTCGGACCTGGATGCCAATGTCGCTGATGATCCAAGGATGAAGGATTATCAGGCTGATAGGATCCGAATTACCGCTCGCATAAACGAGAGTTTCGTCAACACCACACGGATCATCGACGTCGTGAACCAGAAGGCGAGCCTTCCGCGAACGGGCGAAATGCCCAAGATGATCCAGGTATGGACAGCGCATGTAAGGCAGGACAAAATGCGAGAGGCCATCGACCTGGAAACGAACGAATACTCCCCGGCAGTGAAGAGCGCAGGCATCAAGACCTATGCTTTCTCGGTCACGCGAATGGGTGGGCCTGCGAATGAGATCCGCGCTGTAACGGGAATCGATAACTGGGCAGCCCTGGACCAACCTAATCCGATTCGCAAAGCTATGGGCGACGAGAAATACCGCGCCTTCTCGGCAAAAATGGACGCCCTGCTCGAAGACTACCGTTACGACGTCTATCGCTACGATCGCGAACTCAGCTACACACCCGCCAAATAAAATCCGGCGCTTGAGCGCGTTTCCGTGTGATATACTTCCGGTCAAAGGTAACGGCCCTCGTTCCTCGCCGTTTTCCTGCTCCCCGTTCGCGCAACATCCACCCAAAGGAGCACGAAATGCCTACTCGCCGAGCTTTCACTGCCCTCATTGCCGCGGGTTTCACCGAGGCCGCTTTTGCCCAACGTGCCGCTGTGCCGGGCGCCGCGCCGTCCGCCGACACCATCTGGCTCAACGGAAATGAATTTCCGGAAGGGCCGCCCAAGGCTTCGGTCGAAGCTATGGCGCGTGTGATCGGAGAATCGAACCGCTACCACTATCAGGAGTTTCCGGCGTTCTACGCGACGCTCGCCAAAGCCGAAGGGCTTGCGCCCGATCAAATCCTGGTCGGCGCCGGATCGAGCGAAGTGCTGCACGCCGCGATTGAAGCATTCACGTCGCCGACGCTGCCGTTGATCACGCCGTGGCCAACTTACGAGGCTCCGCCCGAACTTGCGCTCGCGAAAGGGCACGCCGTTATCAAGACGCCGCTGACTTCAACCTACGCGCCCGATGTCCGCAAACTGGCGGAGGCGGCCGAGAAGAGCGGAGGCGGGCTCATTTACCTTTGTAGCCCCAACAACCCGACCTCGGTGCTGACGGCTCGCTCAGATATGACCTGGCTGGTGGACAACCTTCCAGCCAACACTTATCTGTTAGTGGACGAAGCCTACATCCACTACGCGACCTCGCCCGATGCGATGACCACCATGCCCTACGTGAAAACGGGGAAGAACGTCATCATCTCGCGCACGTTTTCGAAAGTCTACGGTATGGCGGGGCTGCGCGTGGGTTTTGTGGCCGCGCGTCCCGACCTCATCCGCCGCATGGAACCCTACCGCAACAATGTCATCAGTATCATCAGCGCCCGTGCCGTGCTGGCCGCGCTGGATCTGGGTCCGGAGATGATCGAAGAACGCCGCGGGAAAATTGTGCGCACTCGCGACGAACTGTGCGCCTGGCTGACCGAGCGCAAGATCAACTTTATTCCGCCGCAGGCGAATTTCATCGTGGTCGAAACCGGCCAGGACGCCCGCGTGATGCAGAGGAAGATGTTAGCGAAAGGCATCGCGGTCGGCAGGCCGTTCGAGCATCTGGAGAAGATGATGCGCGTGACAATCGGAAACGACGCCGAGATGGCCAAGTTCCGCGTTGCGCTTGCCGACGCAATGAACGCGTAAACCACGCCGCTGTGTAAACGGTTAGCGTCCCGCCATATTCACGTGGGGCAGCCAGATGTCATAAGCCGAATCGATCTGGAAATACGTGAGCCCGACGCGGTGCAACCGCTCGATATCGGCATGCGCCTGTTTCATATGATCCCCCGAGTAATGGAAGTCATTGATCGAGACCACAGCGGGGATTCCCGCGCGTTTTGCCAGCGCGATGCCTTTTTCGTCGAGCGTCGTGCCATGCTCAAACAGGAAATAGAGCCCCGAGGTTTTTTCGCCGGCGTCTACCATCTTCTGCAATTCGTCGCGTTCCACACTCACGCGGGACTTACCTTTGAACCACGCGCGTGCCTCTGCCGTCCCGATGAAATACGCGCCTTCCAACAGTCCGTTCTCACGCAAAGTGCGCTCCATCGATTCATAAAACGCGCGCGGATGAGACGGCTCCTTGGTATCGATCATGAGCTGAACTTTTCCCTTGCATAGCGCGGCGTACTCACTGAACTCGAGAGGCCGCGAGCCATCCTCGGCGGCGTGAAACTGGCGGATCTCATCCCATGTCAGTTCGCCCGCGGTTTTGTGGACGCCGTACGACTTCACAAAGTTGTCGTCGTGGTGCATCACAAGGTGGCCGTCCTTGCTCTCCTGCAGATCCATCTCGAGCATCCAGTAGCCTCTGCGAATGCCTTCTTCCGCGGCGCTTGCGGAGTTCTCAGGATGATGCTGGTCCACCACGCCGCCGCGATGGGCGATCACGCGGATGGGCTCCTCAGCGCCGATGCGGCCCACTGCAAACGATGCGATCAAGCAACGTAAAAACCAATTTGTTTGTCATATAGTTCATTGAGCCGGGGCCGATCCAGCGGCTGGATTGTATTTTGGGTTATCCGGATTCTCCATCCGGTTAGTGGGGTCGACCCGGGACGCCGGTTTCGCGCTCTCGATCCACGCGGTATAAACCAAGTCGCGGAGAAAGCTCGCGCCCGAAGCAAGGCGTTTGTACACCAGCTCACGCGCTTGCGCGTCGTCCTTCTTCGCAAAAGCGCCGCGCAGGTCCGCCTTATAGACGTCCTCCACGGAATCGCGCGCTTCGAGCGAATGATCCAGCGTCGCTTTCCACACATCGTCAAGATGCCGCGCATCTTTGCGCATATACTTGACAACGTCAGGCGCTGTGGTCTCGATCAGATCCACGTAACGCGACTCGAACCTTCCGTGAATATCGGGATCGCGCGTGTATCCTTTCGGATCCGCTCCCGCCCAGCCGTCATGGTGCTGGGAGTTATGCAGTGGCTGCGCCGCATCGGCAACATAGTGCCCCACCCAGCCCATGTAGAAAGCGATGTCGTTCGCCAGCATCTGCTTCACCTGGGCCGCATCGCTGAACAGCGGGGAAATCCGGGCCAGCATCGTGGCGAGATTCGCGCCCGACTGTTTCGGATTATCGACCGCGCGATAAAGCCGCATGCCGGCCTTCATGCGCTCGTACCCTTCCATGATCGAATAGGCCTGCGTCCCGTATATCGAATATTGATCAGCTTCGCGCGGTCGGGATCGACCGCCTTTACCTTGAGGTACTCATCGTAGACCCGGAGAACGAATTCCGTGCGGGAATGCGGCGGGTTGGGGATGTAATCGAACTGTTCCGTATACCAGCCGTGATTGGCATCTTCGGAGATCCGCAGGTATGGTTCCGAGTAGCCGCGCCAAGTGTCGGGAATGGTGCCCAGATGGCCGATGTAGGCCTCCTGGGCTTTCAGAAACACAGGTCCATCCTGCGGAATGCCCTCGACGGCTGCGAGGTTAGCCACGGTGTGCCCGCGGACGCCCCAGGCGTCCAGAGCCTGCAGATTCAAAAGCCCGATGCAGAAGAGTGAGAGCAGTCGATTATTCATTTCTCGTTTACCAGTAGTACTTCAACGCGAGCTGAACGTTTCTACCGGGTCGCGCGGAGGTGATGGTCCCGAATCCGGCGCTGCCCACGGTGTTCGTCGGCGGCTCATAATTGACGTTGTTGAAGGTATTGAACATCTCACCGCGGAACTGGAAGTAGCGTCGCTCGGTAAGAAAGAACTTCTTAGCGATGCCGAGATCCCAATTGCGCATGCCGGGGCCCCACACCGTGTCGCGCCCGACCGTGCCATAGGGCGTAGTCTGCAGCGCGAAGGCCGCCGGATTGAACCATTGGGCCGCACTGGGATTGCTCACGTTCGGCGAGATGCCAGGCACGACGTTGGCGCGAATCTCGCGGTCGCCGCCCATCTGGCAAGCGGAGCAGGCGGGACTCATGATCGTCAACGGCAGACCGGTACGCCAGGTCCAGATTCCGTCCACCTGCCAGCCGCCGAGCACGGCCTCGGCAATCGGCGGCGCGGAAGCCATTATCTTCCGGCCGTGGCCGACTGGCAACTCATAAACCCAGCTCAGGACGGAATTAAGTTTGACGATATTTTCCGCCAGCGCTCTCTCGTTCGCGAAATCGTAAGCGTTCTGCGGATAGAGGGAGCCATTGATATCGTTCCAGGCGCCCACACTATCCATGCCGCGGGCATAAGTGAAAGAATGCAGCAGCGTCAATCCATTGGAGAATCGCTTTTCGAGACGAGTCTGCAGCGCGTTGTAAATGCTGTTGCCACCCGAGTCCATGTACTCGACGTCGCCAAATCCAATGTTTGGCCGCCGCGCCGCCAGAGTGCCGGATGTGCCGGCTACGGTCGGCTGATTCGCGTTCCAGAAACGAGAAAGGTGGGTGCCCTTGTTGCCCACGTAGCCAACCTCGAACACCCAGTCTTTGGCGAAGGCATATTGGAGTGTCAAATTCCACTGCTGCACGTTGCCCGCTCTCAGATTCGGCTCGTTGCCGCGCACTGCCTGATCGGTCGGCAAGGCCGTGGCAAAAAAGTTCGCGGGAGGGCCGGCGTCAAGCGTGACAAAAGGCGCAGCGCCGGGACCCTGCGAACGGGTCAGGTCGTGCAGGAAAGGCGGATTTTCAGCCAGGAGGTTTTCGCGCCCCTGGCGGAAAGTATGTTGATAAAACATGCCATAGGCCGATCGGACAACCAGCTTCGGCATCGCGGTCCAGGCCAGCCCGATGCGCGGCGCAAAATTCAGCAGATCCGGGTTCACCAGCGATCTGTCGCTGCTGGACGCCAGAACCAAGGTACGGGTCGCGAGTTCATAGTTGCTGAGATGGTTATATTTCTCGTAGATGGGCGTTCCGTACTCATAACGCAGCCCCAGATTCAGAGTCAGGTTCGAGCGCAGATGATAGTCGTCCTGGATGAAGAAGTTGTAAATCCAGTTCCGGTCGTAAGCAACGGTAGGGCTGGTTTGGGTGTAAGAGGACGGCAAGCCCAGCAGGAAGTCTCCAAATGGATTGCCCGTCCAGGTGTTGGAGAAATTGAAAGTACCGCGCAGCGCGGAAACATCGAGGATGGCTGTCTGGATGTAGGTAGCATCGCTGCCAAACCGGATGTTATGCGCGCCTCGCTGCATGGCGATGACGCCGCTCGCGAGATAGGTATTCGGAATCTGGTATTGCGGCTGGGATGTGGTGCTGCCGAACGCGCTGAGTCCGGAGATGCTGAACTTCGGCCACCCCGCGTTGATTGTGGGGCCCTGCGGCAGGTTGGGAATTCCCAGCAGCGTTGTGGAACTAGGGGATCCGAAGTTGGGGGGGAAAACGTTCGCACCCAGTCTGGTATATCCCAGGCGCAAATCCAGAGTCGTGGTCGGCGTGAGAATCGTGGTATCGCCCGCTACCGCGCTTTGGCCCCGAGTCAGGGTGTCGCCGAACTGGTCGTTGTTGGAACCCTCGGCATAACCTTTGAAGGGCGCGGGACGGAAGGTTGTCGAGTCGAGGAAGCTGTATCGCCCAAACAAGCGGGACGTGCTGGATAAGTTGTGATCGACCCGGATGTCGAACTTGTCCGACCTCACGGTGTTGATCACGGTGTTGGTGTATGCCCCGGGCGTTGTGACCAGCGGCAGAGCGTTTGGCACCGGAAACTGAGGATAGGCCAGAATTCGCGCCGCCACGGGGCTCCAGCGGTTCATGGGAATGATGCCGTTCGGGAAAGGCATCGCCGGTCGTGGGATCGACGGGTTGCACCTTCAAAGTGCCGCCGAGGCCGGCCGGTGGATTCGCGAAATTGCCCTGCGCGAGCGCCAACGTGGGAACGGTGGCCTGGAAGACGCCGCCGTTATGCTCGCGATCGCCCTCGTAGTTCACAAACAAGAAGGTCTTATCTTTTACGATCGGGCCGCCGATGTTCGCTCCGTACTGGTTGAATCGGACCTCCGGCTTTACCCCGCCGAGAGTCGGTGTCCAGCCATGAGCATCCATGGCGTCGTTGCGGAAGAATTCCCAGACAGCGCCATGAAATTGATTTGTACCGTTCTTGATGGTCACGTTGACCACGGCGCCGGCGCTGTGGCCATATTCCGCCGAGTATCCGTTGCTTTGAACCCGGAACTCCTGCACCGCGTCCACGGACGGAAGGATCACGTCGACGCGATCGCCGCGGTAGCTGGTGGCATGGGAGTTGTTGTCGATTCCGTCGAGCAGGTAATCGTTTTGCAGCGTCCGGTTTCCGTTGACGCTGATAGCTCCTCCCAGCCGCTGGTCGGGGTTATAGGTGGTGCCGGGCACCAGCAACACTAACTGCGTGTAATCGCGCTTGTTCAAGGGCAGTTCCGCGACTTGCGCCCCCTGTACGACTTCGCCGCGTTCGCTGGTGTCGGTCTCGAGCAGCGGTGCGGTCGCGTCGACAGTGATCGCTTGGGTGACGTTGCCGGTTGCGAGCACAACGTCGTTCCGCACGCGATCGCCGGTTCGCAGTTCCAGGTTCTCAGTGACGGATGCCTGAAAGCCCTGCTTCTCGGTCTGTATCGAGTAGTGGCCCGCGCGCAGACCCGGGAACGAATACGCTCCTTGGTCGTTGGTGTTTCCTTCGCGAGCGACATTAGTGTCGAGATTGCGAAGCGTGACTTTCGCGCCAGCAACCACTCCCTGGCTTGCATCGCGAACCGTACCCAGAATGTCCCCATATTCGAACTGCCCGAAGAGCAGTCCGGTCCCCAGTACTAGGCAGAGTAAGAGTTTCATAGAACTGAACC
Organism: Bryobacterales bacterium; assembly: GCA_963731375.1. GTDB lineage: Bacteria > Acidobacteriota > Terriglobia > Bryobacterales > Bryobacteraceae > Palsa-187. The sequence goes on along the minus strand of CAVSUW010000005.1, from coordinate 1,244,876 downwards.
TATCAACCTCGCGTAACGATGCTATTTGCACGCCGTGAAAATCGTGTGACAATCCTTCATCGCGTTTGTAGCGCATGTAGTGTTTCGACGAGTCGGTCCAATTCCATCTGTCCAACTCCAAATGTTTAGGCATGTGTAAACTGTTGCTTGATGATTCAGGTCACCGAGGAACAGGTTCGCGACATTCTTTCCGATGGACGAATGCGTCCGCATCATGCGCCAGACGTTCACGGCGCTGCGGAAGGGAACTGCGTCCAATCAGCCGCGGCGGCGGATTTATCTGGACAACGGCTCGACGCTGCACAGCATGGGCGGCGTCTACGGCAAGTACTTCGGCACGAAATTCTACTCGTCGAATCCTAAGTACGGCGCGAACTTTTTCTTTTTTCTGTTTGACAGCGAGACCGCGCGGCCGCTGGCTCAGTTCGAGGCTAATTATCTGGGACAGATCCGGACCGGTGCTGCTTCGGGCTACGCCACCGACCTTCTCGCCGCGCCCGATGCCACTACGCTGGCGGTGATCGGCAGCGGCTTTCAGGCGCAGTCGCAGATTGACGCCATCCGCTGCGTCCGCGACCTCACCGACATTCGCGTCTGGAGCCGTAGTAAGGAAAAGCGCGAGGCGTTTGCCGACGCCAACCAGTGCCGCGCCGTCGATACCGCCGAAGAAGCGGTGCGCGGCGCCGATATCGTGGTCACGTCCACGCCCTCCAAGGATCCCGTGATCGACGATTCCTGGATTGTCCGCGGCGAACACGGCGTGCACGTCAATGCCATGGGGTCGAATCGCGATCAGCGCCGCGAATTGCCATCGCGCCTGATCCACCGCGCGGATCTGGTGGCCGTCGATTCCGTTGAGGTCGCGAAGATCGAAGCCGGCGACTTGATTCTGGCGCCCGTCGACTGGAACGACCGCCGCATCGTCGACCTGGCGAAGATCGAGCAGCGCCCGCCCGGTGCGCCCATCACGGTTTTCAAATCGTGCGGTTTGGGAGTGGAAGACGTCGCCGCCGCGGCCTACGTCTACGAGCGGTTATAAGCTCCGTCCCTATTTTTCGGGAGTGGCGTCGCCTTGCCTGCCCGCCCAGTAATAGCCGTCGCGCGCCCGAATCTTCATATCCGGTTTGAGCACCTGCACCACGATGTTGTGGTATCCGGCCTCGTCCTGATTGTTGGGGATATAGGTCAGCAAGTACTGGCTGTGCAGTTCCTCGCCCAAGTCGGAGACGGCTCGGTCCAGTTCCCGTTGCGTCTTGAAGGCGTATTGCCGGCCACCGCTGTAAGTCGTGTAGACCTCCAGTGGCGGCGGAATGAAAATCCCTTTGGTCAAGTCGTAAATGTCTTTGATCACGGGCGCCCAGTTGCCCATGTTGTTTTGCGAAATCGTGGTGGGAGTCTCAACACCTCCCGTGGGCCCTTGCGCGTACACCGCACCCGGCGGGCGGTTGTCGAGCACGCTCCGATTGGCCGACGGCGGAGCGGTGACCGACGCCACAAATTTTGAAATGTCGATCGCATAGATCACCACGCCCGCGAATTCGGCGGCGCTCAGCACTTCCCGCGCCTTGAGTTCGCTGCCGTTATCCCGCGACTCGGCGATCAGCAACAATATCTTGCGGCGGCTATCCGGCCGTCTTTTTAGAAGGTTGACGCTTTCAATGGTGGCGTCGTTCAAGCGGCTGCTGCCGCTGCCCGGCTTGAGCTTTTTCAAAGCCGCGGAAAGCTTGTCGGGGTCCGAGCTAAAATCGCCCAGAGTTTGAATGCGATGATCGAATTCGATCACTGCCGCCTCGCCATCGTCGCCCAGGATCTGCGCGGAAATGGCCGATCCCATCTTCTGTATCGCCGGCAGCATCTTTTCCACTTCGGCGTTGGCTTGCACCGCGATCACCATCGAAATCGGATAGACCGCAACGTCCTGGTCGATCTTCTGGAGCTTGCCGTTGTCCGTGAGTCGAAAATCCTTGGGACCCAGGCCATTGACGATGTTCCCGGCGCGGTCAGTCACGGTGACGGGAGTCGTAACAATGTGCGTGGTGACAGACCCGATACTCTCGCAGTATCGTCCTTACCCGGCGTCGATGCGGGGGCGTTGCTCTTATCCTGAGCCGCAAGCTTCCATGTAAGTCGTGGCCGCCAGCAGCGCCGCCAGGAAGAATGCCGTCAAAGCTCTTGCGTTACGCACGATGCTCCGTCCTCCCGTGTAGCAGATCGACGACGTGCGGAATCAGTTCCGCCACCGCCTCTAACGACTCTACCGCACCCTTGGGCGATCCCGGTACATTCACAATCAGCACCTGGCCGCGCGTGAAAGCTCCCCCGCGCGACAGATGTGCGAACCGCGTCTTTTCCATGCCCTTCAGCCGCATAAGCTCACCAAACCCTTCGATCTTTCGATCGCTCACCGCAGCGGTCGCCTCTGGTGTGACGTCCCTCAGGGCAACGCCCGTTCCGCCGGTGGTGAGGATCATGTCCACGTCCGTTCAGATCTATCAATACGGATGAGATCTGCTCTTCTTCGTCGCTAACTATTTTCTTATGAGCAACCGTCCATCCAAACTCGGCGACTTTCGCGGCCAGTGCGGCGCCCGAACGGTCCTCGCGCGTGCCGGCGACCACCGAATCGCTTATCGTCACGATGGCAACCCGTATCATTTCTTCTTGCCGCCCCGCTTGAAGTCTCCCGACTTACCGCCCGTCTTCGAAACGAGATACACGTCCTGGATCTCGATGCCTTTGTCCAGCGCCTTGGTCATGTCGTAGACCGTCAAGGCGGCGACGGAGGCGGCGGTCAGCGCCTCCATTTCGACACCGGTCGGCCCCAGGATGCTGGCGGTCGACGTAATCCGTACACCTTTACTTTCGATAACACAGCTAACATCAACATGCGAAAGCATTAAGGGATGGCACATCGGAATCAGCTCGGAAGTCTTCTTGGCGGCGCTGATGCCCGCAAACCGCGCCACCTCCAGCGGATTTCCTTTAGGATTCTCCGGCAATTTATTGAGAACGCTCCGCTTAATCCGCACGAATGCATGCGCTTCGGCGGTTCGTTTGGTTTCCGGTTTGGCCGAGACATCCACCATGCTGGCGCGGCCCTGCTTGTCGTAATGAGAGAGTTTTTTCATTGGGATTTGGTCATTTGACAAGCACGCGGATGTCCTCGCCCGCCGCCCAGGCTTCGCGGTCGGGATCGGTGACCAGAAAAGCGTTGCAGCGCGCCAGCGCCGCGACATCGCCCGAGCCGTGCGACACCATCGGCGCGATGGTCGCGCCGTCGGAGCTAAGGATCGCGCGGCAGAAAGCGCGTGAGGCCGGTCTTATGCCGAACCGGACTCGTCAGCCGCGCCCGCAGAAGCGGGAGCGACGGGTCGCGCAAGCCCTGCGCCTTTTCGATAGCCGCGCGCGCGATGGTCTCGAACGTAATCATGGTTGATCCGGGGTTGCCGGGGAGTCCGAAGAAAATCTTGCTCTCGCACCTTACCAAAAACCAGCGGCTGGCCGGGCTGAATCTTGACGCGGTCGAAGAAGAACTTCGGCGCCGAACTCGGCCAGAACCTTCTCGACCAGGTCGTATTTTCCGGCCGAGACGCCTCCGGAAAGCAGGAGCAGATCGGCTTCCAGTCCCTGCCGGATCTGAGCGCGGGTGGATTCGTAGTTGTCGCGCGCGATGCCCAGGATCTCGGGCACGCCGCCCGCGCGCTGCACTTGAACCGCGAGCGACGCCGCGTTGGAATTGCGAATCTGGTGCGGCGCGGGATGCTGATCGAACTCCACGATCTCGTCGCCGGTCGCCACAATGGCGACCCGCGGTCGCTGGTAAACCACAACCCGGGTGTGTCCGACGGTCGCCAGCATGGCGACTTCGGCGTGTCCAATGCGGACTCCGGCCCCGAGCACAGCGTCGCCGCCGCGAGCTTCAATCCCGCGAGGGCTGAAATTCTCGCCCGCCGCGATCGAGCGCTGGATGCTTACGCGATCGCCGCGGCGCTCGGTGTGCTCCACCATGACCACGGCGTCGGCGCCATCCGGCATCGGCGCGCCAGTCATGATCTCGACCGCTTCGCCCGCCGCGACCGTGCCCGCTGAATACCTCGCCCGCGCGCACTTCGCCGATCACATGCAGCTCGCCGGGTAGATCCGCGGCGCGCACCGCAAACCCGTCGCGGGCGGAGCGCGGAAACGGAGGATAATCGCGATCCGCCGCAATCTCTTCCGCCAACACGCGGCCCGCGGCCTCGGCCAGAGAAACGGTTTCAGTCCCCATCGACACGCCGGCTTCGCGCAGGACGCAGGCCCGGGCTTCGTCGAAGGTGAGTGCCACGAAGATTAGGTTACCCGATTAGGTCAGCCGATTAGGACAGAGCTATACGGCGGATGGCGGTCGCGTGCCCGGTAGCTTCATCCACTTCCACCACCACGCCGTGCAACTCCGCGCCATGCCGCGCCGCTTCCATGCGCACCGGCATCTGTGTAAGGAAACGCTCAATGATGATCTGCTTGTCGACCCCGATCACGCCGGTATAGGGGCCCGTCATGCCGGCATCCGTCTGATAGCCGGTGCCGCCGGGCAGAATGCGTGTGTCGGCGGTCGGAACGTGGGTGTGCGTTCCCACCATCGCGGACACGCGGCCGTCGAGATACCATCCCATCGCGACTTTTTCGCTCGAGACCTCGGCGTGAAAATCGACAAAGCGCACCTTGACGTGTGCCGGCAGCTCGCTCAGCAACTTATCGGCTTTACGGAACGGGTCATCCGTCTGCGGCATATAAACGCGCCCTTGCAGATTGATCACCGCGCAATCGACGCCATTCTTGGCCTGCACCACCACCACGCCCGCGCCGGGCAGTCCTTCGGCGTAATTGGCGGGACGCAGCAGCCGCGGATGGCTCGCGAAGTAATCGTAGATTTCGCGCTTATCCCAAACGTGATTGCCGGTGGTCATGACGTCGAGGCCATAGCCGAACAGCTCGTCGGCCAACTGCGGATTGACGCCGAAACCGCCGGCGGCGTTCTCGACATTCGCGATGGCAAGATGGATGTTCTCCGCCGCCACGATGTCTTTGAGATGCCGCGCGACCATGCCGCGGCCGGGCGAGGCGAACACGTCGCCAATAAATAATAGATTCGTCAACCGGACGGGAACCGCTTTCTAAGCGCCTGAGGCGCAGTCTTGAAAACCGCGGTGTGAAACTAGAGGAGCGCACCGCGCCGCCGTATCAGCCACCGTCATTTGACCCCGAACTAAAGGGGGGAACCCTCCGCGCGCCTTAAGGCGTCTCCATGGCGGCGAAAACCTTGCGGCCCCCGCCACCGGAGCTTGCACACCGGCGCGTTTACGAGACAGATTCCATGACATTGAGCATTGGATCAATTTTTGGTGGCCAGCACCAACCTAGCAGGAACGCTCCTGTGTTCGATGATAACAGAGACGTGGCTAACCTCGGTTCCGTAAGCCCGAGGATCTCTCATCTTGGGCCGATCCCGCACGAAGGCCCAGAATATTCATGAAAGTGCCAGTACGTTAAGAGGTCCAATTCCGCAGAAATAGAGGCTAAGGGAAACTGAATTGTGATACGATTGCTCGACCTTATGCAGTTTCGGTTTTTCCCGTTCTTCCTTCCTGCGGCTTTCCTTTTTTTCGTTCAGGTTCCGCTCGACGCTCAAACCCTTTCCGTGTCATGCAATGTCTCGTTTCCGTATATTATCTATGAAGTCCCCTTTAGCGAGACCTGTACTGCATCGGGCGGTGTCGCACCCTATTCTTGGTCCATGGCAGGACCGCTACCCACTGGCTTCAGTTTTAGTTCTTCAGGGAACCGGGCTACCGTCTCCGGAACGCCGCAGATCCTCGGGGAACCGCTTAACCAGACATCGATAACGGTTACCGATAGTGCTAGTCAAACATTGACGCGATCTCTCTTTCCCGGCCTAAATGTGCGCTCTTGCGCTTCATTGATCAACGTCATTGCATCAGACAGTCTGGCATACCCGAATAGCCCCTCGGGTGGCGCCGGGGTCTGGTCAGGAATTGCGATGCAGGCGGTGCTCGCGACGGGCTGTCCGTGGACTCTAGGTTCGGACGCATCGTGGATCAGTTTTCAGAGCACGACGTCAGGAACCTTTCCGCTAAATCCCGTGGGGATTTACGGCACTATTATTAATTTCACCGTCGAGCCGAATCCGGATGCAGTGCCGCGCCACGGCAATCTTTGGATAAGTACATCGGGCGGCGTTCTCCTCAATGTTCCGCTGACCGTGAATTCGAGCGCGTGCACCTATTCCGTTAGTCCCGCTTCGGCTCATTTCGGATCATCGGGAGGCTCAGGGACTCTCGCAGTCACACCGAGCCCGAGCGATTGTGTCCCGGTTCCTAGCGGGCCGCTTTTTACTTCATTCGACAGGGGCACCTGGTTTTATGGCATCTTTCCCAACGCCGGCAGCGCAGTCGTGCAAACTGTTCAGTTCGGCTCCGCACCCGGTTTGGCGTCTGGCCCGAACTCCACGTTCACGGTGAATGAAGACGCTGGCGACAGTACCTTGAAAGTTAATTGTGTCCAGTGGGCGACTACACGGTCAGCGCCTTATTTGCAGATCGGTTGCGGAGCGGCCGGTGGGACGCCGCCTTACAACTGGTCCACGAACGGCGTAGCCCCATCGGCGTTTTTGAGCGACGTCTTTTACAATCCGAACATTCCAACCGCTACCACCGGATTTTCTTACAATACCCTCTCAACTGTTGGGCCGTTTAACTTTACGGTGCAAGCAACCGACAGCAGCTCGACCCCTCAGACGGCGAGCAAAACGCTGGCTGGGACGATTCTGCCTGCACCCTATCTCTCATGCCCAGCGGGCACAGCGACGATGGGACCCGGACCGGAACAAGTCGGCTTGCCCTACACCCTCACTTGCCAGGTAGGAGCGGGAACGCCACCTTATCAATGGTCGATCAGCACCGGTGCATTGCCAAGTGGATTGTTCATTGGGCCGGACAGCAGCGGAAATGGAGCCACGATTTCAGGGAACGCTTTGTCGCCAGGCCCCTACTCGTATACTTTGCAGGCGATCGACGGAAGTAGTTCGATCGCTACCCATGTTTTCGCGGGAGCAGTCGTGACCGCATCCGCACCTCCGCCCTTGAGCATTTCGTGCAACCCGTTGCCTATCCAAGATTTTGAAGTGGGGATCGCGATGCCAGCGACTAGTTGCACGGCTGCGGGTGGTCAGCCACCCTATTTTTTCGCAATAACCGGGCAGCCTTTGGCCCCCGGCCTCCAATTGAATCAGACCAACGGGACAACCGCAGTCTTGAGCGGAACCCCCACGGCCAAGGGTCTTTCGCCGTTTTTCGTGGTTGTGAACGACAGCAGCATGCCGACTGCGCAGGCGGCTACCGTTTCTTTTGGAGGCTTCTTCGCATCCCAATTGGTCCTAAGCTGCTCGCAAAACACAGGCCCTATGCAGCTCGGGCAGCCATACAAAAATACTTGTCTATATTCAGGCGGGTCGGGGCCGGTCGGCGTGGCGCTTACGGGTAGCCTCCCCGCCGGTTTGGACTATAGTGCGGGCATCAACATCATAAACAGCGCGATCGTCACTGGAACGCCCACTACTCCGGGGCCCTATAGCTATACGATTACCGCCGTCGATGCGCTTCCAGCATCCTCCTCTGGACCCGCCCGCGTCAGTCAAACTTTTAGCGGCACGATCTCTGCTTGCACCTCCACCTTGAATCCGGTTGAACTGGCGTTTCCAGCACAAGGTGGAAATGGCTTAGTGAATATCACGGCGGCGTCCGGGTGCCCGTGGACCGTGACCAATGTTCCGGCCGGCATTACGCTTACCAGTCCGAACTCCGGCACCGGAAACGGCACCATTACCTTCACCGTGTCCGCCAACAACGGAGGCGACCTAAGCGAGTCGTTTGCCATCGGAGGGCAGCCCTTCACGGTTTATCAGCAAGGCGCGGCGGTCCCAGGACTGAACTTCGTAGGTTCGATGCCACACCTTGCTGCCGAAGAGAACTGGACCACCACCTTTACGCTGTTGAATAAGAGCGCAGCCTCAGTCACATCGCGTTTGAGCTTTTCCGGCGATGCTATCGACCCGAGCGGCAATGGCCCGCTGTTATTGCCTTTAACGTTCCCGCAGCAAGCTGCCGCGGGACCGCTGCTAGTCTGCATCGTTTGATCAAACGATCGTCGCCAATGCGACCTCGATTGTAACTACCGCTGGTCCGCAGACTCCGCCCGTCCTGGTCGGCTCGGCGCAACTGGCGGCTACGGGCGCGGTGGATGGCTTCGCCATTTTCCATCAGAACTCCGACCACCCAGGAAGCCGTCGTGCCGATGGAGACACGCAATGCGAGTTCCTACCTGCTGGCCTTCGACAATACCAACGGCCTGGAGCTGGGCAGTGGCGGTAGAAAACGTCTCGGCGCAGAACGCCGTGATCCCGGTGATCATTCGCGACGACGCGGGCAACATCATCAGCACGCGCTGGAACCACCATTTCGCTGGGCGGCAACGGCCACACGTCCTTCGTTTTGTCAGACTCGGTCCTGGGGTTCCCAATCACCGCGAATAAGCGCGGCACCATCGAGTTCGACACTCCTGCAGGAGGCCAGATCAGCGTCCTGGGACTCCGCTTCACGCCGCCCAACAATGCGCTGACGACCATTCCCGCACTGGCGAATGTCGGCACCGGAGGCGGCAGCATCGCGCACCTGGCTTCGGGCGGCGACGGCTGGCAAACCACGTTCGTACTGGTCAATACCGGAACCGCTTCTGACCGCGGCCATCCTCGGCTTCTTCGCCGATCAAACCGGGCTCCCCCTGATCTCTGCCGCTCTGACTTATCCGCTATCCGGCGATCCCAACGTTTATCCCGATTCGTCATCCGCACGCTGGCATCCGGAGTGAGCCTCATCGTCGTGAGTAGCGGGTCGCCGGATCTGATCACCGGTTCGGCGCAAGTCATCCAGCACTGGAAACGTCGGTGGTTTCGTGATCTTCCGCCATAACAATCAAGAAGCCGTCGTGCCGCTGGAGAGCCGCAACGCCAGCGGCTACATCGTCGCTTTCGACAACACCAACGGGACCGCTACCGGCATCGCCGTGAACGCGGTATCGCGACAGGCCAGTCAACATTCCCGTCACTGTCCGCGATTCGACACCGGCGCCACAATCGCGACCGACACGCTTACCTTGAATCCGAACGGTCACTACTCAGTTCACGCTGGGAAGCGATAAATATCCTGCCGCTCTCACAATACGTGGAACTGTCGAGTTCGATACTCCAGCCGGAGCCCAGATCGGCGCGTTGGGAATCCGTATCCCCACCGGCACAGCGCACACGTACACCACGCTGCCGGCGTTGGCGAAATAGCCTCGAGGCGGCGCTGTGCCAAGAAGCCCTGGTTCATTGGGCCCGAATTCGTCCGGATTTTGTGCTGAATTACGGACGGAGTTCCGTCGACCTTAGATAATATGCGCCATCCGAGACATCCAATGGAATTGACACCGGCGAGAGCATTCAGATATAGTCGGGCAAAACCAGACGCGGATGAGGATTGCTTTCCTACTACTCAGCAGCGCGATTCTCGTTAGCGCTCAGGCAGCCGGTCCGTCAGGCATTACCTATACTTGCGATCCCAGCATCAACGCCGTGCCAGGGCTGTGTAACACCCTGAACACGACCATCGCAGGTTTGTACGCCAGCAATTTTACGAACGCGAACGCCAATATTTATATACAATTTGGAACCACAGCTCTGGGCAAGAGTTTGGTGTTCGAGTACATGTTATCCTACGCCGACTACCGGAATGCACTTCAAAGCACCCTTATCGGCGCCAACGATCTGCTGGCGTTCTCGGCGAGTGTGCCGGCGACGAATCCCATTAACAGCGCTTACTCAGTCGAGGTGACGAGCCCACTGTTCCGCATCCTCGGCTATGTCCCGACCGCCGGCGCTCATCCGGATGGGACTAGTTGCCAACTGAACACCAGCGGCTGTTACGACGGCGTTATTACCATTAGCAGCGCCGAACAAGCCGCCGGGAACCTGTACTACCGCACCGGATCCATCGGGCCCAGTCAGTACGATTTCTTCAGCGTCGTCGAGCATGAGACTGACGAGATCCTCGGCACTCTATCATGTGTCAGTCAATGCTCCTCTAACGGTTCCACTCGTATCGCGCCTGCGGATTTGTACCGCTATCAGAGTAATGGCACGCGCAGTTACGCCCCTGGCAACAACAGCTCCTGTGTTTTTCCCAACGTCGGAAATGCCTGCTTCTCGATCGATGGCATACACATGCTTCAGCCGTATAACAATGTGTCGGGCACGGGAGACCTTGGCGATTGGGTGCCAAGCTGCCCAACCACGCGCGTGCAAAATGCCGCGGAATGCCCCGGGGTTGCAGGCGTCGACATTTCTCCCACGGCAGAAATCGAAGTGCTTGATGTCGTCGGATACACTGTGGCCGGAACCGGCCCCACGGTTGTGAACAAACTGACTTCGAATACCGCAACGCCCGGCTCGTGCACCATTCCGCCCCTGGTTAACAACTTCACCACGATTGCGCTAAACGTCTGGCTGTACTTTTCGGTCACGGGCGCGCATTCAGGAGACACGTTTCAGGTGCAGTTTGTCCGGCCTGACACGAGTATCAACACCACGCTGAATTCAACGGTCGCAAATGTCGGGATCAATGGATCTCAGTGCTTCACACTTTCCATGCCCGTTAGCGGAACTTCTGCCGCCTCCTTTCCGGGGACTTGGGCGATTCGAGTGTTCTGGAATCAGTCGGCCTCGCCCCTATTTACGCTCAATTTCACCCTGACTCCGGGCGTTTGTACTTACTCGCTCGACAATGGCGGGGAGGCCTTCGCTGCGACCGGCGGAGATGGCGCCGTCCACATTACCGCGCCTTCAGGGTGCGCTTGGGATTCGTCGGGCATTCCCAATTGGGTGACGTTCACCGGGACCACTCCGGGGAGCGGCGCCGGTAGTGGAGTCGTTAGCTTCCACGTTGCCGCCGATCCCGGATTGGCGCGGGCGGCCACTCTGGCGATAGCCGGACAAAATTTTGCGATTGAACAAGAGGCCACCTCTATCTCCGGCTTAAGCTTGATCGGCTCGATGGCCCATCTCGCTGGAGAGGAAAACTGGACCACCGCTTTCACCTTAGTGAATAAGAGCACAAGCTCGGCGATTGCGCGCCTGAGCCTGTTTGGAGATCCCCTGGATCCAACCGGAAACGGCCCACTCACGCTGCCTCTCCTGTTTCCGCAAGTTGGCGCCGCCCTCGGTCCTGGCGTCAACGTTCGACCGGACACTCGCCGCGAACGCCTCCCTGATTGTGAATACGGCGGGACCGCAAATTGCGCCGGTGCTGGTGGGATCGGCACAACTGGCCGCCACGGGCGCGGTGGATGGCTTCGCCATCTTCCACCAGATTGTAACGACCCAGGAAGCCGTGGTGCCGATGGAAACGCGCACTGCCAGTTCGTACCTGCTGGCTTTCGACAATACCAGCGGGCTGGTGCTGGGCGTTGCGGTGGAGAACGTGTCGGCGTCAAACGCCGTCATCCCCGTGGTGATCCGCGATGAGAACGGCGTGGTGATCAGTGCTCCGGGAGCGGGTGTGTCGCTGGCCGGCAACGGTCACAAGTCGTTCGTTCTCTCCGATCCAGCGGCTGGATTTCCGGTCGACGGCGAACATCCGCGGCACTATCGAGTTCGATACGCCGGCGGGCGGGCGCATCAGCGTGTTGGGACTCCGCTTCTCGCCACCCAACAGCGCCCTCACCACGATCCCGGCGCTGGCCAACGTCGGCATCGGCGGCGGCAGCATTGCGCATTTGGCTTCTGGAGGCGATGGCTGGCAAACCACTTTCGTTCTAGTCAACACCGGCGCCAGTTCGACATCGGCGACCCTTAGTTTCTTCAACGACGTGACGGGCCTTCCGCTGTCCTTGCCGCTGGCATTCCCGCAGTCCGGCGGTGGCACCACGATGACGGTCCCCACCTATACGACGCAACTGGCAGCCGGTGCGACGCTGGTAATCGTGAGTGGCGGCGTCACGCCTCAATTGCTCACTGGATCGGCGCAACTCACTACAACCGGATACATCAGTGGGTTTGTGATCTTCCGCCACAACAATCAAGAAGCAGTGGTTCCGCTAGAGAGCCGCAACGCGGCGGCTACATCATCGCTTTCGATAACACCAACGGGACGGCCACCGGCATCGCGGTGAACGCCGTATCCGCGCAGCAGGTAAACGTTCCGGTGACCGTACGCGATTCCACTGGCGCCACCATCGCGAACGATTCGATAACTTTAGCTCCGAACGGCCACTACGCGTTCACGCTGGGAACCGACAGATATCCCGCCGCCCTCACGATTCGCGGCACCATCGAATTCGACACACCCGCCGGCGCGCAAATCGGCGCATTGGGAATCCGCATCCCTAACAGCGCCGCGCATACCTATACGACGCTGCCGGCGTTGGCGAAGTAGCTATTTATAGGCGATCGCCGCGCTGGAGGCGCCTGCGAGATGCATCACCTCGAAGCGCTTGAAGCCGACTTCGGCGCACCAGCCGCGGAAGTCCGCGCCGGAATAATCGAAGGCGTCGCCGAATTCGATGAGCATGTTCAGGGACATCAGCAGGCCGAAGACGTTCTCGCGGCGGGCGTCGTCGATCAGGGCTTCGATCGCCACCAGCGCGCCGCCGGGCGGCAGCGCGTCGTAAGCCGCGCGGATGAGCTGCATCTTCTTTTCGAGATTCCAGTCGTGAAGGATCATGCCCATCGTGATGATGTCGGCCTTGGGCAGCGGATCCTTGAAGAAGTCGCCCGCGGCGGTGCCGATGCGCTGGCTGAGCCCGGCGGCCGCGATGTGTTTTTGCGCGATCGGCGCGACCGGCGGCAGATCGAAGGAAGTGCACTGGAGATGCGGATGTCTCTTCGCGGCTTCGATGCACAGCAGGCCGGTCGCGCCGCCGACGTCGCAGAGCGTCTTGAATTTCGAAAAATCGAACTTGGCGGCGAAGGCCTCGAAGTTGATCCGCGAGAGGCCGGTCATCGCGCCCATGAACTGTTCGAGCCGCGGCAGCTCCGCGTACAGTTCCTCGAACATTCCCTTCTGGCCGTGCTTGGTTTCATTCTGCGGCTTCCCGGTGCGCAAGCGCCTCGGGCAGGTCGTGCCAGAACTTGAACAGCCGGTCGTTGAGCATCACCAGCCTGCCGCCGACGTAGCGCGGGCTGCTGCTGTCGAGATAGAGCGCGCCTGCGGGCGTGTTGAAATACTTCGCCGACGGGCCGTCGCCCTCGCGGTCGAGAAACTGCATCGCGACCAGCGCGTCGAAGAAATCGCTGATGCCGCGCGGGTGCAGGCCCAGCTCCGCGCCCAGTTCCGCCCCGGTGAGGCGGCGCTCGCCGAGTTTGGTGAACACGCCAAACTCGACGGCGGTGAGCAGCACCTTGGAGGACCAAAAGGCAAAAGCCGTCTGAAGAATGTGACCTGGATCGAGCTGCGGAACTGCCTCTGGCATGGATGGAACGACCTTCCCCGTCATTGGCGCTATCCGCGCCGAGTTAACGAATTCTACTACTTTTTGGAGAGGCCGAGAGGGATTTTCAGAGGCGAGGCAGTGGGAGATTATTTGACCCGTTTTGCGAGCAAATCAGTGCCCCCTTCGTGCAGGATCAGTTCGGTCGCCGGGCCATCGCCGTCGGCCACAAAGGTGATCTGAGCGTCAAAGGCCTTAAAGAAATAATCGCGGATACTCGCCGGAAATATCTCATTCTTGTGGCCACTCATCTGCGCGAACAAATGATCGCCCTCGCGGACAATGCCGATGACGACAGAAGTCACTTCGTAATTTCCGAGGTAACTGTCGTACAACTTCGGATCGACGGTGATCTCTTTGTGCTCGCCGGGAGGGAGTCCCAACACAATTTCCAGGAAGTGTGATGCCAATTCGGACGCGCCAGCGGCGTCGGAATTGATCAGCACCACGACGCCAGCCCGCGCATCCGGCGCAATCAGCATCATCGTGCTGGTTCCTTGCTGCGAGCCACCGTGGCCTACATCTTTCACGCCGTGCGTGGTTCCCCCTTGCCACCCTAGCCCGTAAACCATCCGTCCGAGCCCATCCGACGGCATTTGCGGTGTCCACATGATATCTCGCGTGGCGCGCTTCAGCAGGCGATCATTTAGGATCGCCACCTCGAATCGTGCCATGTCTGCTGCGGAGGAAAGCCAGCCCCCGCCCGGCAGTTTGTAGCTCGAGTCCAGAAATTCCGCATTCACCACCGCGCCGGTTTTATCTTTTGAGTAGAGACGCGCACGCAACGGGATAATGGCGAAGCGATCGTCGGTACGCGTTTGCACCATGCCTGCCGGAAGCAGAACCTGATCGCGCACAAAATCCGCATACTTCTTGCCGGAGGCTCCCTCGATTGCGCATCCGACCAGGGTGTAGCCTTGCGTCGAATAATTAAAGTGTGTTCCAGGCTGTGCGTCCAGCGGGTCGCCCGCGAAAAACTTCAGGCCGGCTTCGATGCCATTTTCAAAGTGACGCGTGTTGCCCACTTCGGGGTCGCTCTGGGATTCAGAGTAGGGAAGTTCAGGCACGCGATAGTAGCGGATTCCGGCGAGATGCCCTAAAAGTTGTCGGGTAGTGATGGGCCACGGCTTCTGCGGGAACGCCGGGCAGTACTTCTGCACCGGGGCATCTAGATCCAGTTTGCCTTGTTCCCAAAGCTTCATCGCGGCAGTGGCCGTAATCGATTTCGAGATCGAGGCGAGGCGGTACAGCGTTTGCGATGTCGCAGGAACAGAGTTCTCCAGATCCGCCATGCCGAAGCCCGCCGACCACACGAACTCTCCATCCTGCACAACCGCGGCGGAGACGCCCGGCGCTTTGCTGGCCACCCTGAAACTAGAGATGGTGCGTTCAATCCTGGCTTGCTTGTCGGCTGAAAGCTTCCCGGTCTGCGCGACTGCGCAATTCGCGGCTAGCAGGCACGCGAGAAGCCGCACAAGAGTTGTCGCGATTTTCTGACGTTGTCGCCGAGGCACGAGAATCCCGCCTAGGTTCCGTTCAGAACTTCGGCGATCTCCTTCTCCGGCGATCGCGCCTTCCTTGATCACCTTCCACAAGACCTCGGTCACATCGATGGTGGTCGCGCCCGTGCCGGCCACGGTCCCGCCGTCGAGCACCAGATCGACCGAGCCGTCCATCATGCCAAACACATCGATGCCGCTGGTGCAGGTGGGCTGTCCGGAAATATTCGCGCTAGTTGCGATCAAAGGCTGCGCGAGCCGCTCGAGCAAAGCGTTCGCCACCTTCGATTGCGATTGCCGCAGCGCCAGCCGTCCGGTGTTGCCCGTAACCTTGAGCGGCACTCGCGAGGACGCCGGAGCAATGATGGTGAGCGGTCCCGGCCAGAACTTGCCGAGCCAACAGATAGAAGCGCGCCGAGACTTCCGACGCCAGTTCCTCCGCCATCACGATGTCGCTGACCAGCAAGGGCAGGGAACGGATGCTCTCGCGCCCTTTGGCGGCAAACACCCGGCCGACGGCGTGCAAGTTAAGAGGGTCCGCGACCAGAGTGTAGAGGGCGTCGGTCGGGATGGCCACCACTTCGCCGCGCCGCACGGCCGCCGCCGCGCGCTCGATGGCCCGCATACTAGGCCGTTCAGGGTCGATCTCGATCAGATCAGTGGCCACTTGTATGAATAGTGTAACCGACCGGGTACAATAAGGGTACTAGCTCCGTCTCGCCCGATGAACCCTAATACTCGCCAGCAATTAGAAGACGCGCTGGCCCAGCGCATCCTGATTATCGACGGCGCCATGGGCACCATGCTCCAGGCGCACAACCCCACTGCGGCCGATTTCGGCGGCGCGGCGCTGGAAAACTGCAACGAAAACTTGAGCGTGACGCGGCCGGATTGGATTCGCGACATCCACCGTGAGTATCTGAAAGCTGGCGCGGATATTATTGAAACCAATAGCTTTCAAGGCTCGCCCATTGTGCTGGCCGAGTTCGGCTTGGCCGACAAAACCCGCGAGCTGAACGTGGCAGCCGCGCAAATCGCCCGCCAGGCCGCAGCCGAGTTTTCCACACCCGAGAAGCCGCGTTTCGTGGCCGGGTCCATCGGGCCGACCACCAAATCGCTGACGCTGCGCGGCGACGTGAGCTTCCAGCAATTGCGCGACAGCTACTATGAGCAGGCCAAGGCGCTGGTCGAAGGTGGCGTGGATTTTCTGCTGTTCGAAACCGGGTTCGACACGCGCAACGTCAAGTCCGGCCTGGTCGCCACCCAGCAACTGGAACGCGAGTTGGGCCATCGCATTCCCGTGATGGTGTCGGGCACGGTGGAGCGCTGGGGAGCGATGCTCGCCGGTCAACCGGTCGACGCCTTCTACGCCTCGGTCGCCCACGCCGATCTCCTCGCCATCGGGCTGAACTGCGCCACCGGTCCCGATCTGATGACGGACCACATCCGCACGCTCGCGAACATGGCGTCGACGCGGATCTCGTGCTACCCCAATGCCGGGTTGCCCAATGAAGACGACCAGTATCTGGAGACTCCCGAGTCGCTGGCGCGCCAGCTCTCGAAGTTTGTCGAGCAAGGCTGGTTGAACATCGTCGGCGGCTGCTGCGGGACCACGCCGGCTCACATCCGTGCCATGGCTGAAATGGCCGAAGGCCGACGACCGCATGTCGTCAATCCGCCGTCGCATCGCGCTTATTATTCCGGTGTCGAGCTGGTGGAAGCCGAAGACAGCAATCGCCCGCTGATTGTCGGCGAGCGCACCAACGTCATCGGCTCGCGCCTGTTCAAGAAGATGATCGCGGAGGAAAAGTGGGAAGAGGCCAGCGAAATCGCGCGCTGGCAGGTGAAGAACGGCGCGCACATTGTCGACGTGTGCCTGCAGACCTCAGACCGCGAAGAGCTGAACGACATCGATCCCTTCTATGCGCAAGCTGATGCCGAAGATCAAGGCTCCGGTGATGGTGGATACCACCGATCCCAAAGCCATCGAGCGCGCACTGGTCTGGTGCCAGGGCAAGAGCATCATCAATTCCATCAACCTCGAAGACGGTGAAGAAAAGTTCGAGTTTGTCTGCCCGCTGGCGCGAGCCTATGGCGCGGCGCTGATCGTCGGCACCATCGATGAAGATAAGGTGCAGGCGCAAGCCTTCACGCGCGAGCGCAAGCTGGAAGTCGCGCAACGCTCGGTGAAGCTCCTGACGGAAAAGTACGGCATTGCGCCCGAGGACATCATCATCGACACCCTGGTTTTCCCGTGCGCCACGGGCGACGAGAACTACATCGGTGGCGCGGTCGAGACCATTCATGCGATCCAGATGGTGAAGGAGCAGATTCCCTTCGTCAAGACGGTGCTCGGCGTCTCGAACATTTCGTTCGGCCTGCCCGCCGCCGCGCGCGAAGTGGTGAACTCAGTATTTCTGTACCACGCGACGAAAGCCGGGCTGGACCTGGCCATCGTCAACGCGGAAAGACTGGAGCGCTACGCATCGCTCCCCGACGAAGAGCGGCGCCTGGCGGATGACCTGCTCTTCAACACGCCGCCCGCGAGCATTCCGGCTCCGGCCGACTGGCGCGAGCAAACCCGCGAGCAGAAAATCGCCATCAATCAATTCCACATTGCCGCGATCAGCGAATATTTCCGGCGCACCGGCCATAAGACCCGGCAAGTGATCGCGGAACTGCCGCTCGACCAGCGCCTGGCGCGCTACATCGTCGAAGGCACCAAGGACGGTCTGATCCCCGACCTGGAGTTGAAGCGGCAGGAAGGCGCGAACCCGCTCGACATCATCAACGGACCATTGATGACAGGCATGACCGAAGTCGGCCGCCTGTTCAACCTGAATGAGCTGATCGTGGCCGAAGTTCTGCAATCGGCCGAAGCCATGAAGGCTGCCGTCAATCATCTGGAACAGTTCATGGAGAAGGCCGACACCGCGTCGCGCGGCAAGATCGTGCTGGCTACGGTGAAGGGCGACGTCCACGACATCGGCAAGAATCTGGTCGAGATCATTCTCGCCAACAACGGCTATCGCGTGATCAACCTCGGCATCAAGGTTGCGCCCGACGCGCTGATTGAGGCGTGGCGCGAACATCATCCCGACGCCATCGGCCTATCCGGATTGCTGGTCAAGAGCGCGCACCAGATGGTGACCACGGCGTCCGATTTCAAGGAACACGGTGTGGACGTGCCGCTGCTGGTGGGCGGAGCCGCGCTCTCCGAACGCTTCGCCAACACGCGCATCGGACCGGCCTATGGCGGACCCACGTTCTACGCCAAAGACGCCATGACCGGCCTGTCGATGATGAACGAATTGATGGACCCGTCCAGCCGCGACGCCGCGCTGGCCGACCACATCTATCTGGCCGCTGGAGCCGGTGGTGGAGACCGATCAGCCGCCCGTGAAGGACCCGGGAAGCGCCCGCGCCACCCGTGTGCGCACCGACATTCCGATTCCCGCCGTGCCGGACCTGGAGCGCCACGTGCGCGATGTCCCCAACCTGCAAGAGTTGTGGACCTACATGAATCCCTTCATGATCTACGGGCGTCATCTGGGGTTCAAAGGCAACTTCGAGAAACTGCTGCAGGCGCGCGATCCGAAAGCGCTGGAGCTGTATCAGGACTTCGAAGTCGTCAAGGAGAAAGCCGCGAAGTTCCTGAAGCCTCGCGCCGTATGGCAGTTCTTCGAAGCCGAGCGCCACGGCAACTCGGTGCAGCTTTACGCACCGGGCTGCAAGAATGCACTCTACACTTTCGACTTCCCGCGCCAGCCGAAATCGAACGGCCTGTGCCTGAGCGATTACGTGCTGGATCCGCAATCCGGCCGCCGCGATCATCTGGCCGTATTCGTGGTGACGGCGGGGCAGGGAGTGCGTGAGCGCTCCGAAGACGCCAAGCAGAAGGGCGAATTTTTCCTGGCGCATGGGCTGCAAGCCCTGGCCATCGAGACCGCCGAAGCCTGCGCCGAGTGGCTCCATCGCCGCATCCGCGAAGACTGGGGTTTCGCCGATCCCGCCGACATGACCATGCAGGAACGCTTCACCTCGAAGTATCGCGGCAAGCGCTATAGCCCCGGCTACCCGGCCTGTCCGCGTCTCGAAGACCAGCAGGGCATCTTCACGCTGCTGCGCCCGCAGGAAATCGGCGTGGAGCTAACCGAAGGCTTCATGATGGACCCGGAGGCCAGCGTCAGCGCGATCGTGTTCCACCACCCCGACTGCGCCTACTTCAACGCCGCCGAATCGCGCGAATAGTTCGCGGCCGCCGCCGCATCCATGTAGTCACTGCTGTGCCGCCGCGCTCCGATCAGGAATTGAACACCCAGCCTGAGCCACCCAGCTCGGTTGGCCGTTCGTCGCAGTGACAGGCACAATGCTGCGCCCTACGCTGCCGATGAACTTGACGTACTCATTCCCCAGAATCGGAATGCGCGTGCCGATGTCGATGATCGATTCCCGCAGCTTTGGTTCAACGCCTACTGCTCTCACGTCGCGCTGATCGTAGAGCTCCACAAAAAGCTCGGATTTGTTTTCGAACTCGTGACCCACCACGGTGCCCATAATCCAGGATCTCGGAACGTTCTGATTGGTGAACCAGTAACCCACTTCCGCGCTCAGGCGCACCGCCTTGAATTTGGCGTTCGCCTCCAAAGGAAGAAGAAATTGCGGACCCGGCTCCACAATGTCACGGCCCACCGAACGAGTCGGATTGCTCACCAGAAGCTGGGGGTAGGTCGACAATCCGAACGTCGATTCCCGCTCCCCCGGCTTCTCTTTTAACTGTGATTTTGGATGGTGCGCATAAAATCGCCACTTGACGCCCATCAATGAATTGCCCAAGCCGGCGTCGAGATGACCTCCTGGCCCTCGAACCTCTGCCATGCTCAACGGGATTTCGAACTTAAGCTGAATACGATGCCCGACTCCATAATTGATATCGGCGTTGGGAACTTCGTATAAGCCCAGGACGGGATTGCGATCCGCGGTGCCGAAAACATTGATCTCCCAATTGTTGTTTCCGGGAGTGTCGGGATCGTCCGAGCGAAATGGAGGACCGCCCTGCGCCCAGCCCACGGCGGAGAACAGTACAAGAACAGCACACAGGCGCGGCAAATGGTCCACACCCACCTGATACCGCAGCTACCCCGCCCGTTTCACACCCGCATGATAAAGGTCGCGGATTAGCTGATTGCCTGCGCCACCTCGATGGCCATCTCGTAACGGCCGAAGGGAGCGCTCAACTGCACGCCGGCGGTGAGCGGACGCGCCCGCTGCACCATATCCTGAGCGATCGCGACTCCGGCGGCGCGCGCGGCCTCCGCGTTCTCGGCGTTGCGCATGCGGTCCATGTATTCCTGCGGCACCGGCACGCGCAGCTCGTTCACCATGAATTCCGCATTGCGGAAACTGGTGAGCGGCCACACGCCCGCGATCACCGGTATGCCAAACTGCGCGGTTCGCTCCAGGAAAACTTCCAGCAAGCTTCAGATCGAACACCGGCTGCGTGACGAAATACTCCGCGCCCGCCTCCACCTTCTTCTCCAGACGCCGCAGCTCTTCATCCAGATTGAGCGAGCCCGGATTCGCACCCGCGCCAATCAGCAGCGAGGTCTGCGAGCCCATCGGATTCCCGCCCAAATCCAGCCCCCGGTTCAGATTGCTGGCGATGCGAATCAGCCCGATCGCGTCGACATCGAACACCGCGGTGGCGTCGGGATAAGTCCCCATGCGCGGCGGATCGCCAGTGATGCAGATCAGATTGCGGACGCCCGCGGCGTGCGATCCCAATAGCTCACTCTGGATGCTCAGGATATTCCGGTCGCGGCAGCAGAAATGCAGCACCGTCTCGATCCCGGCGTGCTGCTGAATCAACTGGCAGGTCATCTGCGCGCTGAGCCGAGCGCTGGCGCGCGGGCCGTCCGGCACATTGATGCAGTCGATCCCAGCGTCCTTGCACAGCTTCGCTCCGGCGATTTCCTTGGCCGCGTCGACGCCCTTGGGCGGAAGAATCTCGACGAAGCTGACGAACTTGCCCTCCGCCAGTTTCGCGCCCAGTCCGCTGCGATCCGCGGCCGGGATTATCGGCTGCGCGTGCGGCGCCTGCTTGGGTTCTTCCACCTGCACGCGTGTGCGCGTGGCGCGCCGGGCTGCAAGCTGCGCGCCTCATTGCGAATTTCCTTGATGTGCGCCGGCGTGGTCCCGCAGCAGCCGCCCACGATCTTCGCGCCGGCTCCGATAAAGCGCCGCGCATATTGCGCCATATATTCGGGCGAGCACAAGTACAGATTGCGCCCCTCCACCGTGACCGGCAGACCGGCATTGGGCATCACGCTGAGCGGCTTGGTGGTCAGCGGAGCCATGGTCTCGATCGCTTCGAGCAGCACCCGCGGACCCGACGAGCAATTCAACCCGATCACATCCACCGGCCACTGCGATAGCGCCAGGGCGAGGTTCGCGGCGGAGGTTCCGTCCTCCAGATTCCCGTCGTCCTCGATGGCGAACTGAGCGATCACGGGGATGTCGCGGCCCGCCGCCTCGCGCGCCGCCAGCACCGCCTCGCGCAGCTCGTCCAGGTCGCGGAAAGTCTCGAAAATCAGCAGATCCACGCCGGCCTCGACCAGCGCCGACACCTGCTCGCGATAAAGGTCGCGCGCCTCCGCAAAGCTGACCGGACCCAGCGGTTCCAGCCGAACCCCCAGCGGGCCGATGGCTCCCGCGACAAAAGCCTGGTCCCGCGCGACTTCCTTCGCGATGCGCACCCCGGCCTGATTGATCTGCCGCAGCTTTTCGGCGAATCCGAATGCCGCCAGCCGCTTGCGATTCGCCCCAAACGTGTTGGTTTCGATGATCTCCGCGCCCGCGCGCAGGTATTCCTGGTGGACGTCGCGGATCAGGGCCGGCAGCGACAGGTTCAGCTCGTCATAACAGCGGTTGAGAAAGATGCCCTTCCCGTAGAGCGACGTGCCCATGGCCCCGTCGGCCACCAGCACGCGATTGAGCAGCGCTTCCTTGAATTCGGCGCTCCGATTTTGAATAACGGCCACTCCCATAGTATGCTTCTACGATACCGCGCCCGTCAATGCCACTCCGGAAACAGCGGCCGCCCGGCCGTGGCGGCAGGCCTGGATCAGGTCCACCACGCGCTTCCGGCGCCGCAGCAGGTTCTCGCACAGTTGGCTGAGCGAATCTTCGTCGCCGGCCACCCAGGCCGGGGGGATTTGCTTGAGCGCCTGATCCACCACGGCCTCCGGAAAATGCACGATGCGGTCGAGCCAGGGCTGAAAATCGTCCAGGCCGCGCACGCCCTGAGTACACCTCCGGCCGGAAGTACAAACCTTGCAGCGGAGAATCGCCAAAGCGCCAGTGCGGGCCGTCGAAGGCGAATCCGTGGTCCACCATCTGCGCCACGAAACCCAAGCGCAGCGGATGCGCTTCATGCGCCGGCAGCCATTCACGAAGGCGAGCGCGAAAAAAGATGGCCTGGCGCGAATCGGCGTTGCCCATCCATTGATCGAAGACCAGCATCCCCAGAAACTCCGCGCGATTCTCCACCTGCGCCAGCAGCGTGTCGGGCAGGAAATCGTAGACCACCAGCCGCGCCGGGTCGCCGGGAAATCGCGATCCGAAATGCCAGCCCAATTCGACCGGCTCGCGGCCGCGTTCCCAATTGAAAGTGCACGTCCGGATTCTGGTCCAGAAAATCCTGCGTGACGCGGATCACCGCCGCCTCCGGCGTCGAAATGCCGAGATAGCGCAGGAACACGGATGCGATCCATTCGTTCACCAGGATCCGCCGGTGCTGCGGATTGTTGAGAAACTTGACCACGTAGCAGTGGCCGTCGGCCGCCTCGATCAAGTGCGCCTGCGCTCCGCCGCGCATCTTGCGGATCAGGCGGCGCGCATCAACCGGCATGCAGCCGCAAGTTCTCCGTCCGTGACTCGCAAATAGCGCGCGGGCGGGAGTTCAAATGCAGTACCCTTAGAGATTATATGACGGACGAAAAAGACACCACTGCGGCTCCGGCCCCCGGCGCGAAATCGACCAAAGAAGAAGTCGCCTTGGAATTGATGAAGTTCATTGCCGGGACCACCGGCTACGGCAAAGGCTCGGGAGGAGCCGGCTTCGGCGGCAAAGCTCCCAAGACGCCGGACGAGCAGGTGGACGCGCTGCTGCAACTCTACGAACGCTGCCGCGCGGCTGTCGCGAAGTAGGGCAGGCACGAACAGGGGCAGCCCGCGCCGCCCCTCTGGAACGAGGACGCTTACTTCTTTTTCTTAGCGCCCTTTTTCTTCGAGCCTTTCTTGGGCGGATTTCTTGTCCGGCTTTCTTGGACGCGGCTTTCTTGGCGGCTTTCTTCGGCGCGCCTTCTTTACGGCCTTCTTTGACGGCCTTTCTTGGCGGCCTTCTTCGGAGCAGCCTTCTTCTTCGCGACCGCCTTTCTTGCACGGCCTTCTTCTTGGCAGCGGCTTTCTTGCGCTTTCGGAGCAGCCTTCTTCGCGGCGCAGCCTTCTTAGCTGGCGCAGCCGCTTTCTTCGCCGGAGCGCAGCAGCCTTCTTGGCAGGCGCAGCGGCTTTCTTCACCGGCTTGCGGGCCGGAGGCGCTTCCGACTGCGGCCGCGGGCGGAACTTCCTCGACTTCGATCACCGCGGTTTCCACAATCACCGCGGCGGGCGAGGGCGCGCGCGGCGTAAACACCGGTACCGCCAGTTCCTCATCGTCATCGTCGAGACCGTAGTCTCCCAAATCGTCGTCTAAACTGAGTTCGGCGCCCTCATCCAAATCGTCGAGTTCATCGTCTTCGGGCGAAAGCCGGTACTCTATCATGGCTGCGGTCTCCTCATCGGCCGAATCGGATCGGCGGAATCAGAAACCAGAATATCGCTTTTTCAAGCGAAGGCAAGTGAAAAAGTGTCTTTCTGATGAATGATCGCGCGCGCCCGCGATTAAAATGCCGTCATGCCGCGACGGTCGCCTGTTAGCCAGCGCGGCCGGTGACGCCCTTCGGCGCGGAGGCCTTCGTTGGGGTTCTTCGCCGGAGGCGCAGTGGACGCCTTGGTGGGAGTCTTCGCCCGCGGCGCAGACGCCCGAGTCCTGGGCTTGGCGTGCGTTGAGCTAACGCTTGGCCTTCTGGTGGAAGCTGGCGACCCCGTCCGTGCCCGGACCGCCGTACGAACCGGGATGCGATCGCCGGGATAGGACGCCGGAATCACCACCAGCGAGCCAGCCTCGGCAGCGTCGTCATGGTTGACCGAACTCACCAGCGCCGCCGTCGTGTTATAGCGTCTGGCCAGCGACGCGAAGGTTTCTTCCCCATCCACTTTATGAACCCGCCAGGCATCGCGACGGTTCGGCGGCACCGCTTCGAACGCCGCCTCGCACCATCGGCACCATGCCTTTGGGAACATGCAACGCAGTCCCGGCCGGCGCCACCGACCGCAGCACCGCGGGGTTCAGTTCCTTCAGCTCGGCCAGCGGGCGATCCATGGCATCCGCGATCAAGGCCATGTGCGTCGGCGATTGCAGCTCGATGGTGTCGTACTCCAGCGGCTGCTCCATGATCCAGATCGTCCAGCCCGTAATCCTTGGCGTTCTTGCCGATGATGGTCATCGCCAGGATCGCCGGCACGTAGTTGGCGGTTTCCTTGGGCAACACGTTCAGCCGGCGCAGTTGCCAGAAATCGGCGAAGCCGGTTCGCTGGATGGCATGGTCCACGCATCCGGGACCGCAATTATAGGCCGCCATGGCCAGATTCCAGTCGCCGAAATGATTGTAGAGATCATGCAGATGCCGGGCCGCGGCGCGCGTGGCCAGCTCCGGGTCCATGCGGTCGTCGGTGGCAGCGGTCTTGTTCAGGCCGTATTCCTTGCCCCGGAAGGCCGCGAATTGCCACACGCCGACGCACATCGCGCGCGACATCGCGCGCGGAACGAAGCCGGATTCGGCCTGCGCCAGGAAAATCAACTCCTCCGGGACGCCTTCCTCGCGCAGAATCTTCTCGATCATGGGCTTGTAGCGGCCCGAGCGGCGCAATCCGTAAGCCAGAATCTTCTTGCCGCGCGGAGAAGAAAAGTAATTGATGTAGCTCACCACCGCGTCGTTCTGTTCCAGCGGGAGCTGCGACGCCGTCACCCGAATCTGCTCCTGCACCTTATGCCGCAGGCTGGGGTCGATCGGGAATGTCATCTGCAGAATTTCGTCGATGGGGGACTTCTCGAAGCGCACCTCTTCATCCGGCTGCGCGGCGTCCAATTGATCCACGTCGTAACGGTAAATCTGCTCGATCAGTTCGTCGATGTGCCGTTCCAGGCGGGCGCGATCTGGCAGCTTATCCGGAGCCGTCAGCAGAACTTCCAGTACCCGGTCGAACTCCCTGCGCGCGTCCTCCATGCGCCCTTCCTGGACGGCCCGTTTCCCGGCCGCAAGCCGGTCATCGGCTTTCTTGATCAGGAAATCGACATCTGAGGGGCGGGAAATAGAAGGGAGGGAAGAGGCGAGGTTGGGAGCTTCGTTACCGTACAGATCCAAGGTTACATTCGGAGGGTCGATGAAGGCCGGACTGGCGTAGCGGCGCACCCGGCCGTGCCGGCGGCACGAAGAAGGTCCTGAACTGCTTCGGAGGCGCCGTTGTTGCGCAACTGCTTAGGGCGAACACGGCCCCCGTCAGGATGCAGCCTGCGGCGATCCGCGGCCTTCATCCGTTAGCTCCGGTGTTAAGCATATCCGCCGAGTGTAACAAATCAGAAGCGACGCGCGGGGAGGTACTTTTGGCCTAGGCCCTTACCGCCAGTCCGGCCGGCATCGGTTTCCACAATTGCCATACTCTGTAATCGGAGGTTAACCATGAAAACTTTCCGCAAAGAGCTATGGTTTGAAGTCCCCACCCGCCGCGGCTTCGTCAATATTACCGGCCAAGTGGAAGATTGCCTTAGGGAAAGCGGTGTTCGGGAGGGCTTAGTACTGGTTAATGCCATGCACATTACCGCCTCGGTTTTCATCAACGACGACGAAAGCGGGCTACATAAGGACTACGACAAGTGGCTGGAAACCCTGGCTCCCCACGAGCCGGTCTCGCAGTATCTGCACAACCGCACCGGCGAGGACAACGCCGACGCCCACATGAAACGCCAGATCATGGGACGCGAGGTGGTGGTGGCCGTGACCCAGGGCAAGCTCGACTTCGGTCCCTGGGAGCAGATTTTCTACGGCGAGTTCGACGGCCGCCGGAAGAAACGGGCGCTGGTGAAGATCATCGGGGAGTGACCGGCGAGTCTGCGGCGAGAACAGCCTCATCCCAGTGTTCCTTGATCAGGCCGCTCTCGACACGGACCACGTCGAAGTGATTCCAGACGTATTCCTTGCTCGGATCGGCCGGGTCCTTGCTTTTGCGTTCCCACATCATCAAGGAGTAGGGGCCGTTGATCAGCGTGAGGACCGGCGGGTTCTTCCACTCCGGCTTGATCTGCTTCGGGAGTCCGCCCCGGCACCCGGCTCATGAACTGTTTGAAGCCGTCGCGCCCTTGCGGTACTCGCGGGTTGTGCTGGATATAGCCCGGGTCCATCGTCTTGTCGGCGAGTTCCAAATGACCGTACTGCAGCATGTCCTTCAACTCTTCCGTGGCCAAATCCAGAGTCGTGTTCTCTTCGGCTGACAGCTTGCCCGTATTCCACGCCATCGGTGCTTTTGGCGAAACGCCATAATTGACCACAGGCGACTGCGGAGTCCGCTGCGCGCTATCCCAGTGTTCCTGAATCTTGCCGTTTTCGAGGCGGAGCACATCGAAGGAATTGAAGTGATAAGTATTGGCGGGATTACGAGGGTCCTTGGCTTCTTGCCTCCCGGATGAGCCACACGAAATCGCCTTTCGCGCCCATGACCACCGGCGGATTCGCCAGTTTCGCGGGGATGGGGTTCACCGCCGGGCGCGCGCCGAAGAATTTAACGAACGCATCTCGGCCCGTGCTGATGTTGGGATTGTGCTGGATGTAGTTTTCGGCCTGATATTTCGGCGCGAGCTCTACGTGCGCCGATTCGAGCACTTCGCGCCACCAGGTCATCACCAGATCGAGGTTCCTCTTTTCCAGCGCCGTCATAGGTGCGATCTGCGGCGTCGTCGGAGGATTAATGGATTCCGCCGGCAACACCGCCGAAGCCAGAACTACACCTAGAAGTAATCTACCCGCGCGCATACATCACTTCGCTTTTCGCTCCGCCGCCAACTGATCCTGATACGTCTTCTCCAACTTCTCGACCGCCGCGTGGTAGCCCTTGGGATCGACGAAGCGATCGGGATTATAGGGATCGCCCGGCTTGTACTTGTCATGCAACCCGAACTGCGCGGCGTGCGAAGCCAGCCACACGTCGATCTTCATCTCTTTCTGATCATGGAAAGTGCGCGCGTAAGCCTCGGCGATCCCCGGAAACATCGGCATGCCGCTCACTTTGACGCCCGGATTAATGGACGCCATGTTCATGATCCCCACGTGGTAGGTCTTGCCCGCCTCCCGCACGTCCAAAGTGAAGCTGGTGGCGCCCTTGGTGTGGCCCGGATGGTGGTGCGCCGTGATCACGGTCCCGCCCAGCTCGATCTTGTCGCCGTCTTTCAGCTTCCGGTCCACTTTGACCGGAGTGAAGCGTGCGCGAGGCTCCTCACCGAAGCGAAAATCTTTCTTGCCGCCGGATTCGAGCAGCTCGACGTCTTCCTCCGACATGTAGATCTTCGCTCCCGTCATCTTCTGCAGGTCCGCGAGCCCCGCCACGTGATCGAAATGCCCGTGCGTCGCCATCAGGATTTTGGTGTCGGACATCTTAAAACCCAGTTGCTCGACGCCCGACTTGATCAGCGGCACCGTTTCCGCGAGCCCGCTATTGATCAGGATGTTGCCCTGCGGCGTGGTGATCAGGTAGGTGGACAAATCCCACGTCCCCACCCAATAGATATTGCCCAGAATCTTGAACGGCGGAAAGGGCTTGGTCCAATCGGGACTGTTAGGGACGGCCGGCTGCGCAAAGACCGAAGCGGTGAGACTTATAAACAGGAGGAGCCGAGTCAGCATAGGGCACTATTTTACAGTAGGACGCCATCTGTCACAATGGGACACATGGAACGAGCCAGCGTCCGCGACCTGCATCTCAAAACCAGCGCGCTGATCAAAAATGTCGCCCAGGGTCAGACTTATGTGATCGAATCGCGCGGCGTCCCGGTGGCCGAACTACGCCCGATTACGGCACGGCGTCCAACCAATAAGTTGCCCGATCGCGAAGCATTCATTCGCAAGCTGCCGCGCACAAACGACATCGGTAAGATCCTGGAGGAGGATCGCGTCTGACAGGCCTGTACTTTGATACTGCCTACGTCGGCAAGTGTTATCTCAACGAAGACGATTCCGCAGCCGTGCGGGAGTTGGCAGGCTCGGCAGACAACGTAAACACATCGGCGCTCTGCATTGCCGAACTGTCTTGCGCGCTTCACCGTAAAGTACGCGAAGGAACGCTCGCGCCAAAAGCCGCGACGAAACTTGCAGACTTTTTCTTGGACGACCTCGCCAACGAAAGATGGCGATTGGTCCCGGTATCGGATCACATCCTTCGTCAGGTTGAACTCCTCACCAGAAGCCTCCCCAAATCGACGCCGCTTCGCGCCGGGGACGCCATTCACATCGTATCCGCCGTGCAGGCCGGGTTCCATGAAATCTGGACCAACGACCGCCATCTCCTCGCCGCCACCGCGCACTTTGGATTGCAAGGCCGAAGCGTGAAGAGCGACCCGTAGGCTGATCACGCCTTTATTCCTCCCTTTCCGCGCCCTCTTTACTTCCATTTATAGCTTTCGCGCGCCATTGCACTCCGCCTCTCGAGTTATCTTCCGAAGTGAACTCTGCTATCCGGCAAACGCCGGTTTGGCTTGGGTTCGTTTGGTTGTACAGCATTTCGCCAGGAGGTCGCCGCTTGGGTTCGTTTGGTAATTTGACAGGTGGGGCAAAAAGCCGCCGGCGAACACGCGCTTTTACCCCCTACCTCATGCTAAAATAAAGGTTTAGCGGCCCCCGCCGCATCCCCCGAAGGAGCATTACTTGGCAGATCCACAGGACCCCACCACACCGCCTCCAGGGCCGCCGCAGGCCCCCCCGGCGGGCAGATTCCGCTCGGCGGCGATGGCGGCAACAACAAGAGCCACATCCCCATAAACATCGAAGACGAGATGCGCCGCTCGTACCTCGATTACGCCATGAGCGTGATCGTCGGCCGCGCCCTCCCCGATGTGCGCGACGGCCTCAAGCCGGTCCACCGCCGCATCCTTTATATGATGCAGGAGATGGGCCTGCACCATAACCGGCCCACCAAGAAATCCGCCCGCGTGGTCGGCGACGTCATGGGTAAGCTGCACCCGCACGGCGACGCCTCGATCTACGACGCCTTGGTCCGCATGGCGCAGGATTTCTCCATGCGCTATCCGCTGATCGACGGCCAAGGCAACTTCGGTTCCGTCGATGGCGATCCGCCCGCGGCCATGCGGTACACCGAAGCGCGTCTCGCGCGCATTGCCGCCGCGCTGCTCGAAGACATCGACAAGGAAACCGTCGACTTCAAGCCCAACTACGACGAAAGCGAATACGAGCCCGAAGTCCTGCCCACGCGCATCCCCAACCTGCTGGTCAACGGCAGCGAAGGCATCGCCGTCGGCATGGCCAGCAAGATCCCGCCGCACAACCTGCGCGAGATCGTCGAAGCCTGCATTGCGCTGGTGCAGAACCCGGCCATCCAGCTCCCCAAGCTGATCGAGATGGTGCAGGGCCCCGATTTCCCCACCGGCGGCATCATCCTGGGCCGCGAAGGCATCTACGATTACTTCAAGACCGGCCGCGGTTCCATCAAGGTGCGCGCGAAAGCCGCGACAGAAAAGATGGGCAAGGACCGCGAAGCCATCATCGTCACCGAGCTTCCCTATCAGGTCAACAAAGCCCGCCTGATCGAATACGCCGCCGGCCTGGTCAACGAAAAGAAACTCGAAGGCATTTCCGAAATCCGCGACGAGAGCGACCGCGACGGCATGCGCATCGTGTTCGAGCTGAAGCGCGGCGAGCAAGCCGAAGTCGTGCTCAACAACCTGTATAAGCAAACGCAGATGCAGGTCAACTTCGGCGTCATCCTGCTGGCCATCGTCAACGGCCAGCCGCGCGAGCTGGGCTTGCTCGACGCCCTCAAGCGCTTCATCGAGCATCGCATCGATGTCATCCGCCGCCGCACCGATTACCTGCTGCGCAAAGCCCGCGACCGCGAGCACATCTTGCTCGGCTTCCAGCGCGCCCTAACCAACATCGACGAAGTCATCGCCCTGATCCGCGCGGCCAAGACCCCGCGCGAAGCCCGCGAAGCGTTGATGAATTTCATCACGCCCGCCGAAGCCGCCGCCTACGCCAAGATGGTCGACGCCGACCCGCGCGGCCCGCGCTTCACCGAGCGCCAGGCCCAAGCCATCATCGAACTGCAACTCCAGCGCCTCACCGGCATGGAGCAGCAGAAGATCATCGACGAACTGGCCGACATCCAGAAGCAGATCGCCGAATACCTCGACATCCTGGGCTCCGAAAAAGTTCTGCGCGCCGTAGTCGTCAAGGAACTGAAAGAAGTCCAGAAAGACTTCGGCGACGACCGCCGCACGCAGATCGTCGAAGACACCGGCGAGATCCGCCTCGAAGACCTGGTGCAGGTGGAAGACGTCGCCGTCACCGTGACCCGCGGCGGCTACCTCAAGCGCACCGCCGTCGATACCTACCGCCGCCAGACCCGCGGCGGCAAAGGCCGCATCGGCATGTCGACGCGCGCCGAGGACGTGGTCGAGCACCTGATCATCGCCTCCACCCACGCCTACCTGCTGATCTTCACCAACAAGGGCCGCGTCTACTGGCTGAAGATCTACAACATCCCGGACGCCACCACCACCGGCAAAGGCAAGCACAGCTCCGGCTTGATCAACCTGCAGCCGGACGAATCCGTCACCGCGTTCCTGCCGGTGAAGGAATTCGTCGCCGGCAAGTTCATCGTGATGGTGACCAAGCAAGGCGTCATCAAGAAGTGCGAGCTCACCGAGTTCGACAATCCGCTGCAGCGCGGCATCATCGCGCTGGGCATCGACGAAGGCGACGAACTGCTGGCCGCCCGCCTCACCAACGGCGACGAACTACATTTTCCTCGGCTCGCACGAAGGCATGGCCTGCCGCTTCAAGGAATCCGACGTCCGCCCCATGGGCCGCCCGGCGCGCGGTGTCCGCGGCATGGAGCTCGAAGAAGGCGACTACCTGGTCGGCGTCGAGATCGTCGAAAAGGACGGCCTGATTCTCTCGATCTCCGAAAACGGCTTCGGCAAGCGCACGCCGCTCGTCGACTACCGCCTCACCGCCCGCGGCCGCAAGGGCGTCATCAACATGAAGACCACGCCGCGCGTCGGCAAAGTCGTCGGCATTCTATCCGTGAAGGAAGATTCCGACCTGATGATCATCACCAAGCAAGGCCAGATCATCCGCATCGATTCCGGCGAGATCCGCCAGGCCGGCCGCTCCACGCAAGGCGTCCGCCTGGTGAACGTCGAAGCCGGCGATCAAGTCGCCGCCGCCAGCCTCATTCCGGAAACGGAAGTGGCAGGCCCGCAAGAAGATCTGCCGCTTCAGTAGCCCATACAATAGAAGTATGGAGCAGAAGGAACGCCAGCTCTTCGCCGCGCTGGAGCAGATGGGCAGCGTGATCGTTGCCTATTCGGGCGGCGCCGACTCGGCGTATCTGGCCTGGGCCGCCAACCGCGTTCTGGGCGACAAGCGATCGCGATCACGGCGGACTCGGCGTCTCTTCCCGAATCCCACAAGGGCGATGCCGAAGCCTTCGCCCGCGAGCACGGCATCCGCCACGAATACATCGCCACGCGCGAGTTCGATAATCCCGATTACGTCGCCAACAATCCCGACCGCTGCTTTCACTGCAAGGACGAGTTGTTCACCCGGCTCGATGAAGTCGCGCGCGAGCGCGGCATCGCGCATGTGATCTACGGCGTGAATGTCGACGACCTCGGCGACTTTCGTCCCGGGCAGGGCGCCGCGAAGCTGCACGGAGTGAAGGCTCCGCTGGTCGATGCCGGACTCACCAAAGCCGAAATCCGCGCGCTCTCGCAACGCGCCGGACTCACCACCTGGGACCGCCCCGCGTCAGCGTGCCTCAGCTCACGCATTCCCTACGGAACGCCGGTGACGATTCAAAATGTGAAGACCGTCGACCGCGGCGAAGAAGCCATTCGCGCTCTCGGCTTCCGCCAGTTCCGCGTGCGCTTCCACGGCGACATCGTGCGCATCGAAGTGGCGCCCGAAGAACTCGACCGCGCCATGACGCTGGAAATGGCCCGCCAGTTCACCGCCATCTTCAAGCCGCTCGGCTTCCACTACGTCACGCTGGATCTGGAAGGCTACCGGCAGGGTTCGCTGAACGCGGTGTTGCAGCACTGATCGCCCACGCCACCGCCAGCACCACCAGGCAGCCGATCATGTTGTACCAGAGGTAGGCGATCGGAGTGAATCGCGCCACCGCGAAAGTGGTCGCCTGGCCCGCGATGACGCCCCAGAATGCCGCGGTGCCTCCGGCCCTCTTCATGAAGAACGCCACCACGAAGACGCCCAGCATGCTGCCATAGAACAGCGAGCCCACCTGATTCACGGCCTCGATCAACGCGCCGAAGCCTCTGGGCGAAATTGGCGAAGGTGACGGCGTAGATTCCCCAGAACACCGTCGCGATGCGCGAGGCCAGCAGATAGTGGCGATCCGTCGCCCTGCTGATGGAAGTGGCGCTGATAGACGTCGATCATGCTGACCGTCGCCAGCGAATTGATCTCGCCGGAGCTCGCCGACATCGTCGCGGTGAAGATGACGCCGAGGATCAAGCCCACCAAGCCCCGCGGCAAGTAGCGCGTCACGAACGAGAGAAAAATGTAATTCGTATCGCTATCCTTGCTGAGTTTTGCAGCCTCGCCGCGGACCGCATTCACTTTCTGCTGGGCCGCGCGAAAGTCCTCGCCCGAGCCGCCGTCCTTCACTTTGCGCGCGGCCGCCTGACGCTCATCGAGCGCCTGCTGGTAGCGCGCTTGCAGTGCCGGGTACTCCGCCGTCTGCTCCAGGCGCTTCATCTCCACCGGCTGAAACAGCAGCGGCGGCCGCTCGAACATGAAGAACACGAACACCATCGCGCCGATGAACAGGATGAAGAACTGCACCGGCACTTTGGCCATCGCGTTCAACAGCAAGCCCAGCCGGCTTTGTCCGATCGATTTGCCGGTCAGGTAACGCTGCACCTGGCTCTGGTCCGTGCCGAAATACGCCAGCATCAGGAAGGTGCTGCCGATCAAGCCGCTCCACAGGTTGTAGCGATTGTTGGGATCGAAATGCGTGTCGATCGCATTCAGCCGGCCCGCGGCGCCCGCGATCCTGCATCGCGTCCAGGAACGACACATCGTGCGGCAGCTTCCAGATCGCGATCAGCAGCGCCAGAATCAGCGCGCCCATGATCATCATCATCTGCTGCACGTCGGCGTAGGTCACCGCTTTGATGCCGCCCATGGTGGTGAACAGAATCACCAGGCCACCCATCAAGATCGTGGTCAAGTAAAACGGCCAACCCAGCACCACCGACATCACGATCGCGGCGCCGCCAGAGCGATTCCCGCGCCCAGTCCGCGCCCGATCAAGAAAAATGATGGTGACCAGCGACCGTGTCTTGGCATCGAAGCGCTGTTCCAGATACTCGTACGCCGTATAGACTTTGGCGCGATGGAAAATCGGCACGGCCGTCGCCGAGAGAATCACCATGGCCACCGGCAGTCCGAAATAAAACTGCACGAAGCGCATGCCATCGACGTAGGCTTGGCCGGTGGTGGAAATGAATGTGATCGCGCTGGCCTGCGTCGCCATGATCGAAAGACCCATGGCGTACCACGGCATGGTCTTGCCGGCGAGCAGAAATTGATTGACGCTGGTCGAGCCGCGGCCGCGCCACAACCCGTAAGAAACCAGGAACGCCATCCAGCCGAACAGGACAATCCAGTCGAGTGTGGTCATCGTTCAGGCGGGCGGAGCGTAGTGTTTCGTGAACAGCCAGGCGAGGAAAATGACCACGGCGAGATAGATCAGAACGAAGCGGTAGACTCGCCCCCAGGTTCCCAGAAACGGCGGCGGTTCATCGAGAATGACTTTCTCGAAACCTTTTCCGGGACCGGCGTTGCTTCCGCCATCACTGAACTTTCGCCGCGCTCAGCATGTTGGCGAACAGGCGGTAGGCGCCGGGAACGCCGGCCGGCAATTCGCGGAACCAGTCATAGGAAGAGAAAATGTAAGCGCCCTTGCCGTAGCGCGTGTACAACTCGCCGCCGAGCAGTTCCTTTTCGCCGGGATCGTGCGATTCGAGAATGCTCTGATAGCGCGGGTCCCATTCGGAGGCGAAGTTCAAGCCGCGCTCCTGCACCCAGCCCTCGAAATCGCGCGCGGTGATTTCGTTGGGAGCATGCAGCAGCACGTTGTTCGGATTCGGGAAGGTCACCGGCGCTTCTTCGATCGGTCACGCGCTCGCGGCCGGTCTTGATGGGATACGGCCGATGTGCGCGAGCGTGGATGATTCCGGCGGCCTGCGCCGATCCCGGGGGCCCGCCTTCCGGCACTATTGTATTGCACGATCAGCGTGCCGCCATCCTCGACGTACTTGAACAGCCGCTGATAATTCAAGCGCAGATCGGCGCGCGTGTTGAAGGCGCGGACGCCGGTCACGATCGCGTCGTACTTGCTCAAATCGCCATGCGACAAATCGTTCGGCGGAGAGAAGCGTCACCTCGCAGCCCATCTGCCGCAGCGACTCGGGCACTTCATCGCCCGCGCCGACAATGTAGCCGATGTTGTGCGCCAGCGTCTTAATATCGCTGCGCACCAGGCGCGCTTCGGACGCCGGCAACAGCGTCTGCGCCGGGATGTGCGGATAGTCGATGACGCGCGTGCTGCTGGCGATCACGCGATCGCCGACGGTTGCCGACGCGCGCAGCGAACCGATGGACTCGCCCGCCGGCGGCGCCACCGTGAACTCGGCCATGGTCTGCTCGTCGGCGGCGCTGAGTTCAAAGTGCTGCGATGCGGGTTCCACCTTCCATCCCGCGGGCGCTTCCAGGTGAACTTCGCCGGCCTGCTTTGCCGCTGTTCGATCTCACCGGAATCTCCAGCCGCCGCGACTTGTTATCCGGAAACACCAGCGCCATCGCCGCCGAAATCCACGCTCACCGGAGGCACAATCGCCAGCGGCCGCGTGAGCTCCCGTAAATGTGATCGACATAGCGTCGCTCCACCGGCCGCTTCAGCGTGATCTCCGTCGCGCCCACCTGCAAACGGAACTCCGCCGAGAGCACCGGCGGACTTTCGGGATCGCCGATCTTCCTGCGGATCCGCCACCGAATACATCGCGCTCTCTTTGGGCAATTGCAGCCAGTAGGGCTGCGAATAAGGCTGCGCTTCAGGGACCTTAATGTTCACCGGAAATTCGATGGGTTTGTTGAACGCCAGCACCGTCGACGCGATGGTGGGCTGCGGCACGCCTTCGATCCCCGACAACTTCACGCCGCGCAGCGTGACCTCGCCGGGGTTCCGCGCGAGCGCGGTCAGCGTCACTTTGAAGGTTCCGCCCGGAGTCACCGCGGGCTTGTCGGAGAGCGCCTCCACCGTCACGCCGCCCGCGAGCGCAATCGCTTCATCCAATTCCGCGAGCCTGCGCTTCGGCCAGCGGATTCTTGCTCGACGCCGCCACCGCAGCCATCACCGGCCGCACCTTGCGAAAGAATCGGCAGCAGCGCTTCGGGATGCGCCGGCACGAACGCGGCGGAGGCCTGCGTTCAAGCAGGCGCGTCGACTTCCGCGCCGCCTTCCAGGCGCGACCATCCGAGGTTGATGTTTTCGAAAATATCCTTGGTGGCTTTGTCGCCGTGGTCGGTGACGAAATAATTGACCACCGAGCCTTGGCGCTCGGCCGTGCCCATGGCCTGGCTGCGATGCTGGCTGCGGCTCATGCCCGCGATTTCGTTGTAGGAATAGCCGAGCTCCGGCGAATACGCGCCCAGATCCACCGCCAATTTGTCCGGAACTTCTCCACTTCTTTTTGCTGCTCCGCGGCTGAAGGCCGCGAGATTGGTCATCAGGCGCAGCGCCTGCCAGGTCTTCACGTACTTCAATTGTTCCGGAAAGCGCGTGGGATCGGCGGCGGCGGTGAACGCTTCCCTGCCGAGGATGGCGGAGGCCTGATGCTGGCCGTGCCCGTCGCGCGGCGTGCCGGTGAAGCGCAGAATGATGACGTCGGGCCGGAAGCGGCGAATGGCCCACACCACATCGCCGAGCACTTTTTCGCGCGGCCACTTGGTGCCCAGCGTTTCGTCGGCGGTCTTGGTGAATCCAAAATCGATGGCGCGCGTGAAGTACTGCTCGCGCGCCGTCGATGCGCCGCGCGGCGAGCAGTTCCTGGGTGCGGATGACTCCCAGTTCGTCGCCCTGCTCGGGGCCGATCAGGTTCTGGCCGCCCTCGCCGCGAGTGAGCGACAGGTAAGCGGTACGCACGTGCCGTCCGCGCGCCAGATACGCCAGCAGCGCGGTGTTCTCGTCGTCGGGATGCGCGGCGATCATCATGACGCTGCCGAGGTTGTTCAACTCGTCCAGCATCAGACGCATCTGGGTCTCGCCGGAGACGTCTTTCTGGGCGCGGGCCGGGGCGGGGAGCAGGGAAATCAGCAGCACGAGGCCGACACTAGTGCGCCGCCAAGGAGGGCGCTCGGCGAAGGGATAAGCGGGATCCGATGTGCATTTCTCTAGATGTTATCTTAGCAGCGCCGGAAAGGACGGGCAGCGCTGGAGAGGGGGCGTTCGAGCCGAATCGAGCGAGCTTTAGATTTCGGCCCACTCGCGCTCCAGCATGCGCGAATATTCGCCGGAAGCGTAGATCTCGAACTCGAACTCCAGATGGCCGATATCGGTGAAGGCAGTTTCGCCCTGCCGGATCTGGAACAACTGGTCGGCGTAGCGATAGTAGTGGCGAATAAATTCGTCCGTCAGAACGTCTCGCGATCCGGAACCGCCGAGAAAACGGCGCTCAGACCCAGCGCGCGGGAAAAGATCGACTTGTAGTCGGACACGCCCCATTTTTTCAGCTTGGCTCTGCACCGCCTCGGGCGCGTGGTTGACCAGGTAGGCGGCGAAACTTTGATACTTAATGCCCGCCGCGGCAGAGTTCCGGAGAGCGCTCCACCGTTCCATGCATTGGTCGATCCATCGCAACAGATCCTTGCCGACGTAAAACAGCATGCGGATCTCGCAAAATCGGCCGTCGAGCAGCGTGCGCTCGATGTCCTGGGTATTGCGTTCGCCGGCCGGCAGCAAGCCCTTGCAGCACCAGGCTGGCGCGCGAGCTTTCGACCAGCTTTTCGGGTCCGCCGGCATCCGCGAACGGATGCAGAATCAGCGGGGGTAACTTGCGAGCGTTCATTTGTCTCCGAGCACTGTCTCTGACAAGCTCAGTATGCCAGATTACCGCCGCTCCGTAAGCAGTACTTTGGCTTCAATCGTCTGGTCCCCGCGAAGTACCTTCACTAGTACTATGTCTCCCGCTTTGCTATCGCGCAGCGCATACGTGAAATCGTACAGATTGCCGATCGCTTTGCCGCCAAACTCGATCATGATGTCGCCGGGCTTGAGCCCGGCCTTGGCCGCGGGACTGCCCTCGCGAATATCGGCAAAGCGCACGCCCTTGGGCGGCTCGTTAAAATCCGGGATGCTGCCGAAATCGGGGCCATAGCCGGATCTCGCTCCGCCGCCCGAAACCGGGCCGGCCGAGGGCCGCGCCACGCGCACAAACTTGGGGCGATCGGGGTCCTCCGTCAGATGCGTCGCGATATCCGCCACGTAGTCGAGCAACTTCGCGGCGTCGACGGAGTCGATTTTATCGGCGGTATCGCTGGGCTTGTGATAATCGGCGTGCAGTCCGGAGAAGAAGAACAGGATTGGAATCTGCTTGGACGCGAAGGACGCATGATCGCTGGCGTCGCTCATATCGGTGCCCGAACTCTTGCCGGATTCGTCGATCCACAGCGGCGGCGGAAGCTTTACCTCGTCCAGTATCTTGGCGAAGGTGGTTCCGGTCTGCGCGCCGCTCACGAAGACGTGGCCGTTCTGCACGCGGCCGATCATATCCAGGTTCAGCATCGCGACGGCATTCTCGATGGGAAGCAGCGGATGATTCACGTACCAGTTGCTGCCCAGCAAACCCAGTTCCTCGCCTGCGAAAGTCATGAACAGAATTCCGCGCTGGGGCTGCGGTTGCTTCGAAAACCAGCGCGCCAGCTCGATGACTCCGGCGGTGCCGGAAGCGTTATCGTCGGCGCCGGGATGCATCGTGCCCATCTGATTGGGGGCGAGCGAATGTTCGTCGCCCAGGCCGAGATGATCGTAGTGCGCTCCGATGACGACGTACTCAGCGGTCTTGCCCGGCAAGTAGGCCGCGACGTTGTGAACCGTCTTGATCTCATGAATCAGATCCACCGACAAATCCACTTGCACCTTTGGCAAGTCAAAGGAGCGCGGCTTTAGATCGCTGTCGATGTCCTTGGCGATTTGGCGCAGGTCGCGGCCTTCGGCGCGCAGCCACGCTTCGGCGGTTTCCGCTTTGATCTGAACGAAGAATATTCCGGCATCGCGCGGGCCGCCGTTGGCGCCGAATTTCTCGAGCTTGTCCTCGGACCCGGCATGCGCCGGCGTGTCATTGACCAGAATCACGCCGCGCGCGCCGTGGTTTTTCGCGTCCATCATCTTGTCGATGAAGGTCGCGTGCGAGGTGAGCCGCTTGCCGCCAAACACGCTCTTCGCGTCGTGCTCCTGCGGCTCGTGGCGCAGGATCAGAACCAGCTTGTCCTTCACGTCGATGCCGGCGTAGTCGTCGTAATTATGTTCCTTGGCGGTGATGCCGTAGCCCGCGAAAACCACTTGCCCGTGGAATTTGCCGTTGGTCGAAAAGGTGAAGGGAACGAAATCCTGGCCCTCGCGCAAAGTCTCTCTGGGCTTGCCGTCGCGATAAGAAAACGCAGTTGTCCGGCCCGAGCTTCGCGCCCAGTTCCGCGGGGAATGCCAACTCGAAATT
Organism: Bryobacterales bacterium; assembly: GCA_963731375.1. Taxonomy (GTDB): domain Bacteria; phylum Acidobacteriota; class Terriglobia; order Bryobacterales; family Bryobacteraceae; genus Palsa-187. Next base: position 1,205,618 of record CAVSUW010000005.1, on the reverse strand, counting down.
CTTGGCGTCGGCCGCACTTTTTCCATCCAGCGGCTGCAGGCCAAAGGAGTGGAATTGTCCCGCAATATAGGCGGCGGCTTTTTCGATTTCCGGGCTTCCCGTGGCCCGGCCTTTTAATTGCGGTGACGCCAGATACTTGACGTGTGCCAGGTATTCATCCGGCTGGACGTCCGCGGCGATGAGACGCCAGCGGACACAGCCAGAGAATCGAATATGCAATTTTTCGCGTCACTGCTTGCATGTCCACTCCCTACTTTTTCGGCGTTCGACCTTCGGAATCTCCACCGTGCAGCAGCTATCGTCTTCCTTCTTCGGACCGGCCGACGCCATGGTCTTGGCTTCTGCGGTCTTGTGCTCGATCTCGATCTGCAGGAGCTGCTGCAGCACGTTCCACTCGACGCCGCCTTCCAGCTTTCGTCCGTTGATGAACAGCGTGGGAGTGGCGCTGATGGACAGTTTGTGGCCCAGATCGATCGATTTGTCGACATCGGCGGCAGAGGCCTTGTCGTCCATGCAGCGGCCTAGCTGCAGCGTGTCCAGACCCTTGGTCTTGGCATATTCCTGGAATTTGGCGTCGAAATTTTCGAGCGTGATGTCTTTCTGGTTGGTGTAGACCCAATCGTGATAATCCCAGAAAGCGGCGGGACTGACGCGGTAAGTGCAGCGGCCGGCGATCGATCCCTTCATCGCCCAGGGATGAATCGACGTCAACGGGAAATCGACGAAAGTGACGCGGACTTTATCGCCGAAGGCCGCCGGGATGTTCTTGCGCAGGTCGAGTTCTTCCTTCTGGCAGTAGGGACATTGGAAATCGCTGAACACCACCAGGTTCACGGACGCGCCCGGTCCGGCGCCGTAGCTGGGTTGCTGATCGACTTTGAGCAGGTCGAGATTGCTTTGGAACGGGCTGATGCGGACGTCATAGGTCTGGCCCTTCACGATATTCTTGCCGTCTTTCGAAACGTAATAGGACTCGTCTTTGGTGGCGCCGTTGAAGGTCAGATGCACATCGACGTCGTAAAATCCGTCCAGCGTCGCCGATGGTTTCGGGTCGTCGATTTTGACGGTGACTTGCGGAATCCACAACTCCGCGTAGCGCAGGTAAGCCTCCATCGTGGGCTTGTCGAGTGCGGATTTCGGGGCTGTCGGGCTCTGGGCGGTCAGCGCGAAAGCGGCCAGCAGGAAGGTCGCGGCAATTTTCATTCTCAATCCCTCTGACGCGCCATGTTCTTGGATGTTACGGCCGCGTAGCTTCATTATACTGAATACTTGTCGCGAAGCTGGCTCATTTTCCCCTTGCTGCTGTTGTACCTGCTGCACTTGGGGGGAGTTGGCTTTCTGGGTCCGGACGAGCCGCGCTACGCTTCGATCGGCCGCGAAATGGCGCGCTCGGGCGACTGGATCACGCCGCGCCTGGACGGCCAACCGTGGTTCGAAAAACCTCCGCTCACTTACTGGCTCACGGCGGCTGGGCCACTTGGCGGGACTGCCGGACGAATGGGCGGCGCGGCTTCCCGAAGCGCTGATCAGCGCGGCGTTCCTGGTGTTTTTCTACCTCACTCTGGCGCGCGAATTTTCTCCGCGGATGGCGCTGGCCGCGACGGCTATTCTGGCGACGTCCGCCGGATGGATGGCGTACAGCTTCGCGGCGTTGACCGATCTGCCGATGTCCGCGGCGCTGGGCGCGGCGATGCTGATCATGCTGTTCGATCCGCGGCGGGCGGTCCTCGCGGGCGCGCTGCTGGGCCTGTCGATCCTGGGCAAGGGATTTGTGCCGGTGGTTCTGATCGCTCCGCTATTGTCTGGTCGCGCGCGGGAAACGGATGGTGACGCTGGCGTCGGCGGCGATCGTTGCCGCGCCCTGGTTCATCCTGTGCTGGCTGCGCAACGGCAGCGCCTTCTGGGACGATTTCTTCTGGAAGCAGCACGTGGCTCGCTTCCTGACGCCCAGCCTGGAGCACGTCCAGCCTTTCTGGTATTACATCCCGGTATTGCTGGCCGGGTTGTTTCCGTGGACTCCACTTGGCTGCGCTGCTCGCGCAGCGCCGACTGTATTCCGACCGTCGTGTGCTCCTGCTCGCGGCGTGGGTACTCTACGGACTGATTTTTTTCTCGGTCGCGCGCAATAAGCTGCCGGGCTACCTGCTGCCGTTGTTTCCGGCGCTGGCGATTGTGCTCGCCGCCGCTCTCGAAACGGCGCCTTTCAAGGCCTGGTGGCTGGCGGCGTGTGCGCTGCTGCTGGTGGGGCTTCCGACTGTCGCCGGGATCTTGCCGGATGCGCTGCTGGCCGGATTAAGCCGCTCCCATGTGGCTTTCGCGCCGGGCGGGTTGGTCTTTGCGGGGGCCGCGGCAGTGGTCTGGTGGCTCGCCTCCGGAAACAGAAAACGGAGGCCGCGCTGCTGAGCGTTGCCTTGGCCGCTGGGATCGGCGGCGTGTATCTGAAGTACAGCGACGTTCCCCGCGCTCGATAGAATCGTTTCCGTGCGGAGCTTCTGGCGAGTTCACCAGAGTGAGGTGTCCGCCGGCTGTGTCGACGGCGTCAGCCGAACGTGGCAGTACGGCTTGAACTATTACGCGGGCCACGAGGTTCCGGAGTGTGGCGCCGGTGACGCTCAACGCCCGCGTATCACTACGCGCGACCGGCAGCTTGCGATGGAAGATGCAAGTGTACAAAAAGTTGTACACTAAGTTATGCCATCCACTTTAGCCAAGAAGCGCGCGAAGCCTTCGATGGGGCGCTCCCCGCTGGCCATGGCGGAGGCGCGGAAGCAGCTCCCCAAGCTGGCCGATGCGCTGGAGAAGCATCCTGAAATCGGCGCGATCAAGATCACCCGGCGCGGTAAGCCGGTGCTGGCGGTGTTGTCGTGGGACCTGTACGAATCGGTGATCGAGACGATGGAGATCATGTCCGATCCCGAGACTGATGGCGGCTTTCCGGCAGGGCGTTAAGGAAATGCAGGAAGGGAAGGCCATCCCCTCGAACAATTCAAGCGGGAGCTCGGTCTTTGACCTACGCATGTCGATATCCTGCCGGCCGCGCAGGAATGGTTCGGAAGATCGCCGACCGGCGCATTCGCGAGAAACTTGCTGGAGCGAATGACGGCCTTGCCGCCGATCCGGAGTTGCAAGGCAAGCCGCTGGGAGACGACCTCGCCGGGTACCGCAGCGTACGCGCCGTGGGACAGCGCTACCGGATCATTTATCGAGTCGAGCGGTCGGCGGTGGTCGTCGTGGTGGTGGCGGCGGGAATCCGTAAGGAAGGGAGCCGCGAAGATGTTTACCGTGTGGCGGCCAAGCTCATCCGTCTCGGTTTGCTGTAATGTGTGTGATGGCTTCTCCGGTTCTCGCGTGCAATATCCAGGCGATCAGTCGCGGTCCAGCGGCCGCGATACAACGATCTGGTATCTCGGCTGCGTTCGGCGATGCGGGATCGCAGGGAACTGCCGGACGGCTACGCTTACACGTTGGACTCGTCGAAAATCACGGTGCCGGAAGTCTCCGAATGGATCGCCATGGAGCGCCTGTGCTGCCCATTCCTGATCTTCCAGCTTGAAGCGGCGGGCGAAGTTTCCCGTTTGACGATGCGCGGGCCGGATGGCGCGAAGGCGATACTTCGGGAAGAGTTCCCCGCCGGCGGTTCAAATGGATAGGCTTACGATATTCGGGCTGTTCGCGGTGACGGCGATGCTGGTAACCTATGCGCTGGAGAAGCGGAGCCATTGGTTCATCCTGGCGTTCGCCGGATCCTGCGTTCTTGGATCGGCCTATGGATTTCTGCAGGGCGCATGGCCCTTCGGTCTGGTGGAGGCGATTTGGTCGCTGGTCGCTGTCAGGCGGTGGTGGGAGCAAGACCGGCGGTAGCTTCAGGAAGGTCAAGTATGGTAATCTCTATAGAGAAGGAGGCCTATGTCGATCGCCGATGTGTTGACTGAACAACAACTCGTGGAGCAAGAATACGATAGAGTCGTTCGCGAGGACATTGAGCTCTTCCGATCCCAGGCCGCTTTGAAGACCGCGGGCAAGATGACGGACGACGAGTTGCGTCCGCAGCGACTCCGCCGCGGCGTGTATAGCCAGCGCCAGCCGGACGTCCACATGATCCGGACCAAGGTTCCTGGCGGGCTGCTGACTTCCGATCAGATGCGCCAGATGGGACGCGTCGCCGACGAATTCGCGGGCGGCAAGGGTCACCTGACCACTCGCCAGAACATTCAATATCATTTTGTGCCGCTGCCGCGGGTCGCGGATCTGTTGAACATGCTGGCCGACGTGCGGCTGACGACGCGCGAAGCCTGCTACAACACGGTGCGCAACGTGACCGCGTGTCCGCTGGCCGGCATTCATCCTGAAGAGCCGTTCGATGTGCAGCCGTACGCGCGCCGCGTGGCGTTTGCGTTTCTGCACAAGGAACTCACCGACAGTTTGCCGCGCAAGTTCAAGATCGCGTTCGCGGGCTGCCCGGAAGATTGCATCGCGACGGCGATCAACGACGTCGGACTGCGCGCGATGATCCGCGACGGCGTGAAGGGTTTCCGCATGACGGTGGCCGGAGGGCTGGGGCCGCTGCCGACGGAATCGAAAGTTGCTGCACGAGTTTATTCCGGCGGACGATCTGGTGCGCCGCATCGAAGCGGTGATCCGGGTTTTCAACGTCCACGGAAATCGCAAGAACAAGAACAAGGCGCGGCTGAAGTTCGTGCTGCGCGAGCGCGGCTTTGAGTGGCTGCGCGACACCATCGAAGAGCAATATCAAGACATCCTGAAAAACGGCGGCATCGCGATGCCGGATCAAGTGCCGGAGAACTTCGGCGGCTTCAAGGCGCTGCGTCCGCCGCTGGCGTCGGGCGAACTGCTGCCGGTGTGGGAGCCGTCGTCGACCGCTTTTGCCGAGTGGCGCAAGACCAACGTGCGTCCGCAAAAGCAGAAGGGCTATTCGATCGTCACCGTGACGACGCCGCAGGGCAACTTGACCGGCGACCAGATGCGCGGGCTGGCCGACATCGCCGATCAGGCGGGCGACGGGTTCCTGCGCTTCTCGATGATCCAGAATGTGATCTTCGGATGGGTGCCGGATGGCGCGCTGAAGCGCGTTTACGGCGCGCTCGCCAAGCTGAACCTGGCTGAGGGCGGCGCCGATGAGATTACCGATGTGATCACGTGCCCTGGCGCTTATAGCTGCAATTTAGGGCTCACCAAGACCATGGGATTGGGCGACGCACTGCAAAGCGTGGTGGCGAATCAGACCGATCCGGAGATCCGCAAGCTGCGCATCAACGCGAGCGGCTGCCCGAATTCCTGCGGACAGCATTGGGTGGGCGATATCGGTTTCTACGGCAACGCGCGCAAGATCGACGGGCCGGATGGAGTGAAGCACGAGGTGCCGTACTACCTGATGCTGCTGGGCGGCACGTACCAGGAGTTCGGTGTGGCGGTGCAGAGCATACCGGCACGGCTGGCTCCGGTGGCTGTGGGGCGCGTGCTCGAGCACTTCAAGCAGAACCGGCAGGAAGGCGAAAGCTTCCGTGCTTACGTGCTGCGTAACAAGGTGGAGACTTTCAAGCAGCTCACTGCGGATCTTACCAAGCCGCCGATGGACGTCCCCGAGATGTTCCGCGACTGGGGCGACGACATCGAGTACAGCCTGAAACTCGGCCGCGGCGAGTGCGCGGCGTAATCATCAAACCGAAGCCAAGTGGAAGCGCGTTTCGAATGGGATCCGCGAAAAGCCGCACGGAACTTATCAAAACACAGAGTGTCGTTTGCGGAAGCGCTCACCGTGTTTTCGGACCCGCTCGCCCGCATTGTTGACGACCCACGCCATTCGCGCGAAGAGCCACGCTGCGTGCTACTCGGATCGTCAGCTAACAAGAGACTCCTTGTGGTGATGTACACTGAACGCGGAGAAGGAATCCGACTGATCAGCGCCAGGAAGGCGACTCCACGGGAACGGAACAGCTATGAAGAAGGCTAAAACTAAACAGGCGCGGGCCCGTGCTTCAAGCGCGGACGAGGTTTTGCCAGAGTACGATTTTTTGCGGATCCCGGCCGAACAAGTATGCCGCACGATTTCAGGCGGGAAGCGCGGTTGTCGTTCTCGATCCAGACATCGCCGCAGCCTTTCCGAGCGCTACGGAAGTGAACGAAGCCCTGCGCGCATTAGCCGGGGTGATCCGCAGAAGTCGCTCACGGCGCGTACCGGCTTCGCGGAATGTGAAAGCTTCTTAATAGCTCCAGCCAAGAAAAAGCCCCGAAGTCCAGAGGACTCCGGGGCTGATCTTTATCCAGTTCCGTCTTTTTGCTCGGTTAACTTCTCTTCGAGCTGCGCGCGGTTTGAATGCGCGCCGGTTCGACGGAGGCTCCGCTCGCGGCCGCGAGTTCCGGCATGCTTACCGACGTGTCCACCAGACGTGCCATTTCCTGCACCGGCAGACCTTCGCATTCGCGGGCGAAGCGCAGAATGTTGGCGCCGGGATCGTAATCCACGCGAATCCAATCGCCGCCGCGAACTTGTTCGGTCGCGATCAGGTTCGATACTGGTTGTACTAGTAACCGCTCGATCGCGCGCTTCAGATGACGGGCGCCATATTTGAGATCCGTGCCCTGTTCCAGCATGTAATCTTTACTGGCATCGGAAACCGTGAACACAAACGCGCGGTCCGCCGACGTATTGAAGATGCGTTGCTGAACTAAATTTAATTCGATGTCCAGCACCTTTCGCAACTGCTCGGTACCGAGCGGCTGGAAGGTCACGATCTTGTCGAGGCGGTTGATGAACTCCGGCGTAAACTTGCGGCGCGCGGCTTCGACACCGGAGCGCGCGAGTTTCTCGCCCATCCCTTCTTCGACAGTTCCCGTCGACATCTTGGCTTTCGCGGCGCCGGCGCCAAAGCCCAGCTTGGGAGCCATCAGATTGCCCATCTCGGCAGCGCCCAGATTGCTGGTCATGAAGATCATGGCGCGCGAGAAATCCACTTTGCGGTTGTCGCCCAGCGTCAGCGTGGCTTTGTCGAGAATGCCCAGCAACAGGTTCCAGAGCGCATCCGACGCCTTCTCGATTTCATCGAACAGCACGAAGCTGAGCTTCATGGTGTCGGTGTGATACTGATTCAAAACTTCCTGCGACAGCAGCGGATGAGTTTCGCGATGCCCCAGATATCCGGGAGGCGAACCGATCAGCTTCGCGATCTCATGGCTGTGCTGAAACTCGGCGCAGTCGATCTTGATGACGGCGCGCGGATTCTTCAGCAGCGCTTCAGCGGTCGCTTCGACGATGCGGGTCTTGCCGGAGCCGGTCGGCCCCAGGAACAGGAAATTCCCGATCGGACGGCCCGGCGCACTCATGCCGGTCAAATTCATCTGATAGATGTTGACGATTTGTTGAATCGCCTCATCCTGTCCGACAATCATCCGGCGCAAGCTGGTCTCGAGTGAGACCGCTTCCCGCCCGGTTTTTCCGGGATCCAAAGGGATGTTTAGCCGTACCATATCCGCCACCTTCCTGGCACTTCTCAGGGGCCTTATTGAGGCCCCTCTCCACAAATCATCAGGCAATCCAAGTGCCATTTCTTTAGATGCTCCCACTAGCGACGCGATTCGCTATCTAAATCTAGCTACGTTTCGGTTTGGCCGGCCGGATCTCGACCTGGCTAACTATTGTTCTTTCTGGCATCTGCAGCAGCATGCGCACTACGCCGGCGACGTCTTCGGGATGGACTTTCCAGTCTTCACCCAAGTCAGCCGCCTCCGCGCCCCTTCCAAATTCGGTAGCCACGCTGCCCGGCATGACGGTGCTGACGCGGACATTGTCGTAACGCGTATCCATAAGCAACGCCTCACTGAAACCGTTCAAACCAAACTTTGAAGCGTTGTAGGCCGTGCCCCCCGCGAAGGCGTTTTTTCCCGCCAAACTGCTGATATTGACGATGTATCCTGCACCCCGGCTGGCAAATCTGGATAAAGCTTCACGTGAGCAATAGAAGGCTCCGCTGAGATTGGTGTGTATCATTTTGTCCCACTCGTCCAGGCCAATCCGGGACACTTTGGCGAAGATTCCAACGCCGGCGTTGTTGACCAGTACGTCCAGGCCGCCGGTTTCGCGGTCCACGAACTCGAACAACGCGTGAACGTCTTCATGCTCACTTACATCGGCAGCTTTTCCCTTGACTTTACCGGGCCAGCGTGCGTCCATCTCGGACACCGCCCGGGTGACCGAATCCGGCCATCGGCCGCAAACCACCACCAGGGCGCCTTCCTCCAGCAGCATTTCGGCGATGGCGCGCCCGATTCCACGGGTGCCGCCGGTTACCAGACAAACCTTGTTTTCTAGCGAGTTTTCTAACATGTTTTCTGACGACGGTTGCTGTTTCATCCCTTCAGCATACGAGGCCTTTCCATCCGTTAGACAATCCCCGGCGCGTAGAATAGAAGAGGACCCTGAGACATGACGGACTCCAGCATCTTCTGGCTGCGCGTAGCGGCAGTGCTCTATGCCATGGGGCTCCTGCATTCGATGCTGGCGATCCTAAAGCGCCGGAATGACTTCTATGGGTTTGCCCTGGGGACGTTCCGCGTCGGAGTGGTGCTGCAAGGGGTAGCGATTGTTGAGCTAGCCATGGCCGAAGGCCGCCTGCCGGTGGAAAACTTCTACGGCACGATAAACCTTTGCGCTTTTCTGATTGCACTGGCGTTCCTGTTCGTCGATTGGAGATACCACTTCGCCAGCACTTCCATCGCACTGTTCCCTCTGGTGTTTCTGATGACGCTGGTGGCGGGGATGCGCCAGCCTGCACCGGCGTGGTCCGATGTCCGGGTGCGCGACGCGTGGCTGATCGTGCATATCGTTCTGGTGCTGGTGGGCTACGCGGCGCTGCTGCTGACGGCGGTGTCGTCGATCTTCTATCTGATCCAGGAACGGCGGCTGAAGAGCAAGAAGAGTCCGTCGCTGCTCGAAAAGCTGCCGCCGCTGGGGACGCTCGACGATCTGATCAGCACGTCGATGGGGTTCGGCTTCGTGTTCATTACTCTGGGCGTGATCTTCGGGGTGATGTGGGCGTATATCGAACTGGGCACCAGTTGGGTAGGGAACGCTAGCATCTCGCTGTCATTCGTGACCTGGGGATTGTGCCTGGCGATGATCTTCATGCGCGCGTCGGCGGGCTGGCGCGGGCGCAAAGCGGCGTTGATGGCGCTGGTGGTGCTGGGCTGCGGCGCACTGACCTGGGTGGCGCATGCCGGATTGAGGCCGACGCTGATCCCATGAAGCTGCTGATCACAGGCTTGAGTCATCACACCGCGCCGGTCGAGGTGCGCGAGAAGCTGGCTTTCGAGGAGCAGACTCTGCCGGAAGCTCTCGACCGCTTATGCCAGCGGCCGGGCATGGTGGAAGGCATGATTCTTTCGACCTGCAATCGCGTGGAAGTTGCGGTTACGGCCGAGGAATCGAGCGACGCCGCGAATTCGGTGGACGAATTTCTGGCGGAAGCGCGCAGCGTGGAGCCGAGCTGGGTCTCGCCCTACCTGTATCACTACAACGGGCCGGATGCGATCCGCCACCTGTTCCGCGTGGCTTCGAGCCTGGATTCGATGATCGTGGGCGAGCCGCAGATTCTGGGTCAGTTGAAGAGCGCCTACATGCTCGCCAAAGAGCACGGCTCGGTGAGCGGGTTCCTGGACCTGGTGATGACGCGTGCGTTCAACGTCGCCAAGCGCGTGCGCACGGAGACGGAAATCGGGTCGAGCGCGGTGTCGGTGAGCTACGCGGCGGTGGAACTGGCGCGCGATATTTTCGGTTCGCTATCCGGCAAACGGGTGCTGCTGGTGGGGGCGGGGAAGATGGCGGAGTCCGCCGCACGACATTTGCGACGCGCGGGCGTCTCCGACATTCTGGTGACCAACCGTACGCGTTCGCGCGCCGACGCGCTGGCCGAAGAGTTTCACGGCCGCGTGGTGGAGTACGACGAGATGGCAGCCATGCTGCCAGACGTGGATATCGTGATCGCCTCGAGCGGGGCGCCGCACTTCATCCTTACCAAAGAGCTGATGCATGGCGTGATCAACCGCCGCCGCCACCGCCCGATGTTTCTGATCGACATCGCGGTGCCGCGCAACGTCGAGCCCACCGTGAATACGCTGGACGGGATCTTCGTTTACGATATCGACGACCTGGATCGAGTGGTCAAAAGCAACCTGACGGCGCGCGTGAACGTGGCCGAGCAGGCCGAGGAAATCATCACCGAAGAAGTGGAGCGGATGATGCTGCGCCTGAAGACGCGCGAGGTCACGCCGACCATCGTGAGTCTGCAGGAGCAACTGGAACTGGTGCGGATGTCGGAGATCGAACGGGTGCGCGCGAAGCTGGGAGTGCTGACGCCGCAGCAGCAGGAGGCCATCGAGGCCATGACGCGCGGCATCATCAATAAGATCGCGCACGCGCCCATTACCGAGATGCGCCGCAAAGCGAACGACCCGGAAGGCATCCAGCTCATTCACACCATTCGCAAGCTGTTCAGGCTGGGAGAAGGGTAACGCACGGTGATCGTCATTGGATCGCGCGGGTCGCAACTCGCGCTGTGGCAGGCGCGGCACATTGCCTCGTGCCTTCAGAAGCTGGGCGTCGAAACGCGGCTCGAAATCATCAAGACCACCGGCGACAAAATCACCGACGTGCCGCTGGCGCAGGTGGGCGGCAAGGGATTGTTCACCAAAGAGATCGAAGAGGCGCTGCTGGCGGGGACGATCGACCTGGCGGTGCATAGCTTGAAGGACATGCCGACGGGGCTGCCGGCGGGCCTGACGCTGGCTGCGATTCCGGAGCGCGAAGATCCGCGCGATGCGTTGATCGGGCAAGCCGTTGGCTGAATTGAGCGCCGGGTTCGAAGGTGGGAACGAGTTCTCTGCGGCGCGCGGCGCAATTGCATGCGCTGGGGCGCGGGCTGGTGATCGAGAACCTGCGCGGCAACGTCGACACGCGGCTGCGCAAGCTGGACGAAGGACAATACGATGCGATCGTTCTCGCGGCGGCGGGATTGCGGCGGCTTGGGTTGGGCGGACCGCATTCGCGAGCTGATCGAGCCTTCGGTCATGTGTCCGGCGGCGGGGCAGGGAGCGCTGGCGATCGAGACTCGCGACGACGGCGGCGCGGCGCATGAGATCGCGCGCAAGCTCGATCATGCGGAGACCAATGCGGCGGTGACGGCGGAACGGTCACTGCTGGCGACGCTCGAAGGCGGATGCCAGGTGCCGATTGGAGCGCACGGGCGGTTCGATGGGGGCGGCGCTGCATTTGATCGCGATGGTGGCGTCGCCCGATGGGGCGCGCGTGATGCGGGACAGCGCGTCAGGGACTGGCGATCCAGCGGCGCTCGGCAGGGAACTGGGAGAGCGCATGCTGGCCGCGGGTGCGCGCGACATCTTAGGGTCATGACAAGCGCCCGCGAAGGTTTATCTGGTCGGCGCCGGCCCGGGTGATCCCGGACTCATCACCGTCAAGGGCCGCAAGATTCTGGAGCGCGCCGATTCCATCCTCTACGATCATCTGGCGAGCGAGCGCCTGCTGGACCTGGCGCCCGCGCATGCCGAGCGGGTTTACGTCGGCAAGAAGCGCGCGGCGCACGAGGCCACCCAAGAAGAAATCACCGCCATGCTGATCGAGCGCGCGCGGCGCGGCCAGACGGTGGTGCGGCTCAAGGGCGGCGATCCGTTCATCTTCGGACGCGGCGGCGAGGAAATGGAAGCGCTGACGGCCGCGGGCGTTGCGTTCGAGATCGTGCCGGGCGTCACCACGCCGCTGGGCTTGGCGGCTTATACCGGCGTGCCGCTGACGCATCGCGAACACACGTCGGCGGTGACGTTCGTCACGGGGCACAGCGTCGAGGCGATCGACTGGAGCAAGGTCGGCGCGTCCGAGACCATCGTGCTCTTCATGGGACTGGTCAACTTTCCGGCGATTGCGCGGGAGCTGATCAAACATGGACGATCAGCGGAGACTCCGGCGATGGCGGTGCGCTGGGCCACGCGTCCGGATCAGCAGACGATCGTGGGGACGCTCGCAGACTTGGCTGGCGCGCATCGAAAAGGCAGGCATGAAGCCTCCGGCGACGATTGTCATCGGCGAAGTGGTGGCGCTGCGCGAGCGCTTCAACTGGTTCGAGAAGCTGCCGCTCTTCGGAAAGCGTATCATCGTGACGCGCGACCGCAGGCAATCGCTCGATGCTGGCGGAACCGCTGGAAGCGTTGGGCGCGGAGATTTTGTTCGTGCCGGTGATCGAGATCGCGGACCCGGCGGAATCGAGTTCGCTGGAGCAGGCGATTCAGAATCTCGCGTCCTACGACTGGCTGATCTTCACCAGCGTGAACGGTGTCCGGCATTTCGTCGAAGCGCTGGACCGCTCGGACCGCGACCTGCGGGATCTGAGAGCGAAACTCTGCGCCATCGGCTCGGCGACGCGGGCGGCGATCGAAGCGCTGCATCTGCGCGTGGACGTGATGCCGGAGGAATACGTCGCGGAGAGTTTGCTGGAGGCGCTAGCGGGCGAGGATCTCAAGGCAAGCGCATTCTGCTGCCGCGCGCGGCGGTGGCTCGGGATCTTGTTCCGGTCACGCTGCGTGAACGCGGCGCGGTGGTGGATGTGGTCGAAGCCTATCGGACCATCATTCCGGCGGACGCCGCGGCGCGCGCGAAAGAGGCGCTGGCGCACAAGCCGGACTGGATCACGTTCACCAGTTCGTCGACGGTGACGAACCTGTTGGCGGTGACGGGCAGGGAAGCGCTCGCAGGAATCAAGGTGGCCTCGATTGGTCCAGTGACGTCGGCGACCGCGCGCGCGGCGGGGCTAACGGTGGACGTCGAAGCGGAGCCGCACACGATTGAGGGGCTGGTCGACGCTATCGTGCGTACACGCGCTTCCCGCTGAGCCACGTTTCGAGAATCTCGACGCGGCCGGCGTCCATGCGGAAGCGAACCAAGTCGGCGCGCGATCCGGGCTGAAGGCCGCGCAGACGTCCGGGGACGCGGCCGACGCGCGCGGGGTTGGTGGTCGCCATGGTTACGGCGTGCGCCAGACTCACTCCGGCGCGGGCCATCACGTTGCCGATGGCGCGGTCCATGCGCAGGCTGGATCCGGCCAGTCGATCCCCGCCGCGCAGTGTGACACGGTCGTCATCGCGCAGTTCGACGGCAACGCCGCCGAGCATATAGGGTCCCGGAGCGCACAGAGCGGGCGCGGCCGCGTCGGTCACCAGGATGCTGCGTTCGGCGCCTTTCGCAGCGAGAGCGCGGCGCAGGAACTCATCGGGCAGATGATGGTAATCGACGATGAAGGACGCGGCCAGGCGCGTTTCGGCAAGCTGGCAGGTGATGAAGTCTTCGGTGCGGGTGGCGCTGCCGGCTCCATTGCCGATGTGGGTGGACATCGTCGCGCCGGCCGCAATCGCATCGCGAATCTGCTGTGAGGTGGCGCGGGTGTGTCCGATGGACGCGACCACGCCCGTCTCAGTAATTTGCTCGATGTAACGCGGCGCTCCGGGCCAATGGGGCGAGATCGTGATCAATCGCACATGACCCTGCGCGGCGTCCTGCAAGCGTTGAAACTCGGCGAAGTCAGGCGGGCGGACCCATTCGCGAGGGTGCGCGCCGCGAGGGCCGTCGTCGGGCGAAATATGCGGACCTTCGACGTGGAAAGCTTCCATGGCGTGTCCGTCGGTGAGCGACTCGCGCGCGGCGGCCAGATTGCGCAGGGCCGCGAGCATCGTCATCGGGAGCGCCGGTGATCACGGTCGGGTAGAAGCGAGTGACGCCGGTAGAGAAAGTCGCGTTGATGGCCCGCTCAATTTCGTCATGCGACGCGGTGGGCGAGTTGAAATCGACTCCAGCGAAGCCGTTGACCTGAAGATCGATGAAGCCGGGTGCGACGAAGAATTCGCCGTCGCCTTCATGATCCAATACCGGATCGACATTCTGAATCGCCGACTCGAATGCAATTTCGATCGGCTCGCCGGAGACCGCGCTGCGTCCGCTACATTTCATCGTGAAAGTGATTTATACACAGCATACCCACAGTAACGCTGCCGTAACTCGGTGCAAGCAGGCGGGAAACACCTGTTGAAAACCCGCAGAATGCTCTGGCTAATCCGGCTCCAGCTTGGTACAAACGTTAACAGATTTCTGCGCGGAACTGGCGGGTGTGTCAGTCTCGGGGGAGGTGGCCGCAAGCCGGTTCCCGCGCGGAAGTTTTCCTCCGATTCCACCTCTAAAGGCGGAGTGCAGCCGTCTAGCGTCCCGCCTTTTTTTCGCCGCACCTAAGTTTGGTTAGCGCGCGCCCACTGGTTGCGCAACCGGCGTCAGCCAGCCATGGACATCCGGCTTCTTGCCCTCGACGATGCCGAAGAATTCGCTCTGGATCTTCTCGGTAATGGGACCGCGGCGGCCTGCGCCGACGGTGATACGGTCGATCGAGCGAACCGGCGTGACCTCGGCAGCGGTGCCGCTGAAGAACACTTCGTCGGCGATGTAGAGCATTTCGCGCGGAACCAGAGTTTCGATAATCGGGATGCCCAGCGACTGAGCGATTTGAATCACGGTATCGCGGGTGATGCCGGGCAGCACGCTTGCACCCAAAGGCGGCGTATGGATCTTGCCGTCGCGCACCACGAACACATTTTCGCCCGAGCCTTCGCTGACATAGCCCGCCGCGTCCAGCGCGATGCCTTCGGAATAGCCGTTGATCGCGGCCTCCATGCGGATGAGCTGCGAGTTCATGTAATTGGCGCCGGCCTTCGACATCACTGGCAGCGTGTTGGGCGCAAGGCGGGTCCAACTGGAGATGCACACGTCGACGCCTTGTTCCATGGCTTCGGCGCCCAGGTACTTGCCCCACTCCCAACAGGCGACGTAGGTTTCGATGGGAGTGTCCTTGCTGGGCAGCACGCCGAGATCGCCATAGCCGCGGATCACCAGCGGACGGATGTAGCAGGAATCCAGCTTGTTGACGCGCACGATGTCGATCATCGCGGCGGAAAGCTCGTCGATGGAAAACGGAATTTCGATGCGATAGATCTTGGCGGAATCGTGCAAGCGGCGGGCATGCTCGCGGACGCGGAAGACGCGCGGACCGGCTTCGGTCGCGTAGCAGCGGACGCCTTCAAACACCGAACTGCCGTAACTGGTCACGTGCGCAAGGACATGGATCTTAGCGTCGTTCCAGTCAATCATGCGTCCGTTGTGCCAGATTTTTTCGGTGGCTTTTAGCATATTTCATTATATATCGAGGCTCGCGGAAGGCGGGTGATACGGGGACAGGCACGCCGGTTGCGGGACGCTTCGGCGAAGTTCTATTGCGACGTGTCGAGTTCGTGCGGCGACTAGCGTATTGTGGCAAGAGCCGCCGCACGGATTTTGCTGTACGCGAACTACCAGTTCAGCCTTAGGCCTAAGCGGAAGGTTCGCTCATCCAGGCCGTCCCGGCCGGTATTCCGAATGTCTGGTCACCTGCATGAAGGAGCTGTTGCTGACCGATTCGCCTGGGTCGAATTCGGATTGGCATGATGCGGCGTATTGGTCGCGTTAAACGCCTCGGCGCGGAACTTCAACTGGAAGCGCTCTGTGATCTTGAAATTGCGATCCAAGCCCAGGTCCAAGTTAGCGACACCGGGTCCGTAGAGACTGTCGTAGCCGCAGTTGCCGAGGGTCCCGGACTTGGGCACGGCAAAGCTGCTCTTGCTGTAGTACTGCAGGTTGTCGCCGATCTTTTGCGGCGTGCCGAGGCAGTCCGCCCGCTGGGTGGACGCGGCGGCGTTCAGCGAAGTATTGGCAGCGGATGGCGTAAAGGGCTGGCCGGTGTAGAGGCTGATAATGCCGCTCAACTGCCACCCGCCTGCGACCTTCCCGGCGAAACCGTCTTGCAGCCAGCGCTTGCCTCTGCCGAAAGGACTTTCCAGAATCCAGGTGATATTCAAGTTGTGCCGGATGTCGCGAGTCAGCGCCCCATAGTTAAAATCGTAAAGCGAGGGGATTGCGATGAGAGGGATGGCTCCTGAAGTTTCCCCAGTGTAGCCACGGCCGTGAGAGTATGTATACCCGGCGGCGACGTGGAAACCGCTCTTTAGGCGATGTTCGACGCGCGCCTGTAGAGAATCGTACTTCGCCGTCCCGAGTGTTCCTAGCAAATAGGTCGGGGCGGTGCGACCGAACTTCCGATTCAGTATTTCACCGGCCGTGCCTCCGCCGATCGGCGACCAGTTCTGATCCAGCTCGGCGAGTTGATCCACGGATCGAGTGGCTACGTACCCTGCCGATGCGATCCAGCTACTGAACTGTTTCTCCACCGTGAAATTCCACGATTGGATGTAGCCGCGCACCAGATTGTTCTTGTCGAACGTGATGATGCTCTGGTTGTTGGGCACCGGAATGACGCCGCTGCTCAAGTTGGGCGCAACCGGGACCGGGAATCCCTGACGCAACGTCAGAGCATATCCGAAGGAGGGCGCGTTGAAAACCTGCTGGCTGAGATCGGGATAATTGAGCCGCTGAAAGTTCGCATAGTTGCTGGGATCGTTGGTCATGCCATACCCGGCGCGGATGACCATACTGTCATTCAGGCGGTATGCGATTCCGGCGCGCGGAGTCGGGCGGCCTTTTCCTTTGTCAACTCCACAATCGATAGAATTCGAACCCAGGCCGCACAGAATCATGGTGTTGTTGGTGAAATCGTACATTTCGAGGCCGCGTCCTACGCGGTGCGGCAACGGGAAGCGCTCGTAGCGAAGCCCGTAGTTCACGGTCAGCTTTGAAGTGACCTGCCAGCGTCGCGGGCATAAAAGCTATAGGCGCGCATACGCTGCTGGATCTCTTCCGGGAACTGGCGCGTCTTGCCCGCATTGGTCGGCAAGCCCAGCAGAAACGATGCCCAGGCGTTGTAGTCATTGCCGGCAGGTCCGCCGTTGAGCTGCGTGGTCCCTTGCGAGAACTGAAAACCGCCTTGGGCGGCGGTATAAGAGTTGGCGCCCTGCGGCTGGCTCTCGTTAATATCCTGCAGGTTTATGTCGGTTCCGAAGCGGAGGTTGTGGCTGCCCTTGTTCCAGCTAAGATTGGCCATGTAATCGCGCATCGGATCACGGTAACCGTGCGGTTCGAAATTGTTGGCGGCGCCGATCTGCGCGAAGCCGTCGATCAAGATAAGCGGCCATCCCAGTTCGCGCTTGTCGGTCGTCTGAAGTCCGGGGACTTGGAACACCGACCAGCCCAGATTTTCGGTCGCCGCGCGGCGGGATGTCGTTGAAATCCTCGCGGAAGTAACCGAATGCGCCGTCGAGCACCAGCGACGGGGTTAACACATACGTCGCCGAGATGGTTCCCTGGAACAGGTGGCCTTGCACGAAGCCGGCTCCAGTGTTGGCGCGGCTGATGGGAAGGCCGCCCAGCGCGCCGAAGACGCCGTTGGTATTGGCATTGTGGTCCAACATTCCAAAGCGGACGAACATGCTCAGTTTGTCGGTCGGATTCCAGTTCCATTTTTCGTCATACGATATCGATATGCGAAAGCTACTACCCAAGCTGCTGCCGATGTTCGCGATCGCCCTCACGGCTTTCGCGCAAAACCCAATGTCGCCCGAGCGCGTCGCCGGTATCAAAGCGGATCTGGCGGGCCAGATCGATGCCATGAAGAAGCAGGCGCAGGTGATGAACGACACTGTTTTCAGCTTCGGCGAGCTGGGCTTCCAGGAATTCGAGACTTCCAAATATCTCACCGGTCTGCTGGAGAAGGAAGGCTTCAAGATTGAGCGTGGCGTCGCGGGAATTCCCACAGCGTTTGTGGCGACATGGGGGCAGGGCAAGCCGGTCATCGCGCTGGGCTCGGATATCGATGACATCCCGCAGGCATCGCAAAAGCCCGGCATTCCGTATCACGCGCCCATGATCGAAGGCGCGCCGGGGCACGGCGAGGGTCACAACTCAGGCATGCCGCTGAACATCATCGCGGCGCTGGCGGTGAAGAAAGTGATGGAGCGCGAGCATCTCACCGGCACGCTCAAGCTGTGGCCCGGAATCGCCGAAGAGCTGCTCGGCGCGAAAGCGTTTTATGTGCGCGCGGGACTGTTCAAAGATGTCGACATCGTGCTGTTCGCGCATGTCGGCGACAATCTCCGCGTGACGTCGGGACCGGGAGATCGGACGACCGGCTTGGTGTCGGTCGAATACACCTTCAAAGGCGAGACCGCGCATGCGGCCGGCGCTCCCTGGCGTGGGCGCAGCGCGCTAGACGCCGTGGAGCTGATGGACGTGGGGTGGAACTTCCGCCGCGAGCACATTCGCGTAGGCAGCCGCGTGCATTATGTGATCACCAATGGCGGCGACCAGCCCAACGTGGTTCCCTCCAACGCCACGGTCTGGTATTACTACCGCGAGGCCGACTACCAGCACGTCATGAACTTATGGAAGATCGGCGACGACATGGCGCAAGCGGCGGCGCTGATGACAGGCACTACCGTCACTTCGCGACTGCTGGGATCGGCATGGCCCGGCCACTTCAGCGTGCCCATCGCTGAGGATATGTATCAGAACATCACCAAGGTCGGCTTGCCGCAGTGGTCGGAGCAGGACCAGGCGCTGGCCAAGGCGCTGCAGCACGACCTGAAAGTTCCCGAGCGCGGCTTGGCGATGAAGATTCCGGATCTGAAAAAGCAGCAGCCGCCGTCCGATGACGACGATGGCGTTGGCGGTGTAGGCGGCGGTTCGGACGACATTGGCGATATCTCGTGGGTGGTGCCGACGGTCACGCTCAACTATCCGTCCAATATCCCTGGCGGCCCCGGCCATAACTGGGCCAACGCGATTTCAATGGCCACGCCCATCGCGCACAAAGGCGTGGTCGCGGGCGCCAAGGTGCAGGCCATGACTATCTTGGATATTCTGACGCGGCCGGAATTGGTCGATAAAGCTTGGGATTATTTCCGCAACGTGCAGACCAAGAACACCAAATACCAGACCTTCCTGCGTCCGGATGACAAGCCGGCGATCTGGCTGAATCAGAAAACCATGGAAATCTACCGGCCGCAGATGAAGGCGCTGTATTACGACCCGTCGAAGTACGATACGTACCTGGATCAGTTGGGGATCAAGTACGGCGAATGGAAGTAGCGGCCGACGGCTAGGCTTCAGCTTCGGCTTCGTCCTTATGCTGCTGCACGAAACTTAAGATGTCGAAATGCTTGATCTCGCGGCCGGGGAAAAAGCTGTTGACGGCGTCGGTCTCCTGGGCGAAGACTTCGAAGATGGTGTGCAGCCGGGTCAGCGCCAGCAATTCCACGTTGCGCTTGTTGAGATTCAGCAGCTTTAGCGCGCCGTCAGTCTTTTTCACTTGCGTGTAACTGATCACCAGGTTGCCCAGCCCAGTCGAATCGATGTAGTCGACGTGCGCCAGGTCGAGCACGATCTTATTGCGCCCCTCCGCCAGCAGTTGGGTGATCTTCTCCCGCACGGGCGTCACCTCGCCTACCGTGATTCGTCCCTTCAAAGCTAGAACTGTTACGCCTTCAACCTGATGCTCTCCGATTTCCAAGGCCATAGGTTTTAGTTTATATGTAAGAGGTGAGATCTTAGTTAAGGCCGGTTTTATACGGTGGTGGTGACGGGTTCGGGGGCGGTTTCCTGCGAGGCCATCGCAGCCGGCAGGCGCACGACAAACTTGCTGCCTTCGCCGGGATTGCTCTCTACGTGGATGGCGCCGTCGTGGGCGGAAACAATCCATGACACGAAGCTCAGCCCCAGGCCCAGCCCCTGCGTGTAGTTGGTCTGCGCGTTGCGGACGCGATAGAAGCGGTCGAAGATGTGCGGGAGATTCTCGGCGGGGATGCCCACACCGTTATCTTCCACCTCCAGCCGGATCCATCCGTCTTCGGGATCGCGCCGCACACTCACATGCACCTTGCCGCCTTTGGGTGTGTACTTCAAGGCGTTGGAAAGCAGATTCGATATCATGCGTTCGATTTGCGTACGGTCGGCTGTTGCGGTCCAACCGGGTTCCAGCGTAGCCGTCAGCTTCACGTTCTTTTCGTCGGCCGGAATCTGGAACTGATCCACCACGTCGGCCACCACTTCGCCCAGATCGAGGCGCGTCTTCTGCAGCACCAGTTGTCCTGACTCAGCCTGCGACAGCAGCAGCAGCGCGCGCACGATGCTGGAAAGCTTTTCGACGTCTTCGAGCGCGTTGACCATCGCGTCGCGGAACTGGTCTGGCTTCTCCGCCGTGAACAGCGCCACTTCCAACTGCCCGCGGATGGCGGTAAGCGGTGTGCGCAGCTCGTGCGAGACGTCGGTGGAGAATTGGCGGATCTGGTCGAAGGATTCGCTCAGCCGCCCGGTCATGCGGTTGAAGCTGTCGATCAGGTTATCCAGCTCGTCATTGGCGTTGCGCCGCGGGATGCGCAGGGAAAGATTGGAGCCCGTGATTTCCTGCGCCGTCGCGGCTACCAGGTTGAGCGGCCGGATGGCGCGGCCCGCCAGCGCCCAGCCCAGCAATCCTGCGATGAAGATCAATCCGGGCAGTATCAAGAAATAGTCTTTCCGAAAGTTGTTCACGGTGCGTTCGTTGCCCTGTATGGAACGGCCCAGGGCAAAAAAGTACGGGCGTCCCTTGTCGCCGCGCACGTAGCCGGCCTTGATCATGTAGGGGACGCCGTCGGCATCCCAGCGCACATGGATCTCCGGCATGGGCAGATTCAGAATGCGGGCGATTTCCTGCGGTGAATCGATGCCGATCGAGTCATAGGTCTGCGAATGTTCCAGCACCTTGCCGGTATAGTCGGCGAGGATGTAGACGTGGCGCAGGCGCTCCACGATGTAGGCTTCTTCCGGGTCGGTGGGATCGGCGATCCACACCGGCTTGCCGCCTTCGATGTGCAGGTAGCCCTTGGCCGCGCCCCATTCCTCTTCGAGGGCGGCGCGCGAGTCGTCGTCCATACCGAGCTGCAACGTCTTTACAAACAGCAGCCCAATGGCGACCAGCAGCACGCTGAAGAACAATACGTAGCTTAGGGTCAGGCGGAAACGCAGGCTGCGCAGGAAGCCGGTTCGCGGCTTCGGATTCCGTGCTTCGCGCATCCTGCCTGGCATGGATTAGATCGCTTTCTCCGCCGGTCTCTCGGCCGAATCTAGCATGTAGCCGATGCCCCGGACCGTCTGAATCATCTTATCCGGCCACTTCTCATCGATCTTGCTGCGCAGATGGCGGATGTAGACATCCACGATGTTGGTGAGGCCGTCGTAATCCATGTCCCAGACGTGCTCCACAATCATTGTACGGCTAAGCGGACGGCCGCGGTTGCGCATCAGGTATTCGAGGATACTGAATTCCTTGGGCGCGAGCTCGATGTTTTCGCCGGCGCGCGTGACCTTGCGGCGGATGCAGTCGAGCGAGAGGTCGCCTACCTGCAAGCGCTCCGGCGTGGGTTGGCCACGGCGCAGTAACACCCGTACGCGCGCCAGCAGTTCGACATAGGCGAAAGGCTTGACGAGGTAGTCGTCGGCGCCGGTTTCGAGCCCTTTGACGCGGTCATCGACGGCGTCGCGGGCGCTTAGAATCAACACCGGCGGGCTGGTTTTGCGGGTGCGGATTTTCTTGAGCACGGCCATGCCGTCCATATCCGGCAGGCCCAGATCCAGAACGATCAGATCATATTCAGTGGCGTGCACCATTTCGAGGGCCGTGGCGCCGTCGCCGGCGACGTCTACGGTATAGCCGCCGTTCTCGAGGCCGCGCGACAAAAAGTCCGCGATACGTTTTTCGTCCTCGACGACCAGGATCCGCATATCTTGAGTTTACCGCGAGGCCTGCGGCGGTGAAACAGAAGCCACTATCCCGCTAGTTCAATCCCATTCTGCCGATCAACGCTGAAAATCGAGGGTCGCCGCGCAGGCTATCGTACTCGGGGTCGATTTTTATCCAAGGGAGCCGGCTCCATTTCTCGCGATACGCTTGGTCCAGCCAGCGAAACGCTTCATCTTTATTGCCCAACCCCACGTTGATCATCGCCATGGACTCCGCGTGACCGAATTCTCGATCGGGCCGCTGGCTCCATTCCGTGAGCATCTTCTCCGCCTCTGCGCGCTGCCCGGACTTCACGTAGAGCTCGGCCAGACTGGCCGCCCAATGCGCGCGGCGTGGGCCCATCTCTTGAGCCTTTTGAAATTCGGCAGCCGCTCGCGGGAGCAGCCCCTTTTGCACGTAAGCGCGGGCCAAAGTGTTTTGCGAACCCATGGAACGCGGATTCAATTCGAGCGATTTGTTGGCCTGCGCGATCGCCTCATCGTAGCGGCGGGCGCAAACGAGAAGCATTGCCTTTAATCCATAGATTTCCGGCGCTATAGGATCCAGCGAGATCGCCCGCGTCGACTCCTCGATTGCCTGCTCCAAGCGGTCAGTCAGCGCCAGTTCCCCAAGTGCGTAATCCAAATGCGCTTTCGCGTTTCGCGGATTCAAATCCAGAGCCTTTTGGAACTCCTTGTCAGCACCCACCCAATCGCGCTTTGCCGTGAGTACACTCGCCAACGAATTATGCGCCTCGGAAAGATTATCGTTGAGTGCTACAGATTTCCTCGCGGCCGTCTCTGCGTTAACCAAGGCCTCCGGTGCAGCGTTCACGAATGTATACCACGCGAACCAGGAATCGGACAGTCCGGCATACGCCAACGCGTAGCCGGGATCCTTGGCGATCGCCTGATTGAAATAGTCGATAGCCTTCTGCTGCGTACGCTGAACACCCAGACCCTGCCGGTAAAAAAAACGCGCCTGCTGAAAGAGGTTATAAGCTTCAGGATCAGCCGTGCGCCCACCCGGCCCTTCGGCGAACTTGAGCCTAAGCGTAGTGGCGATGGCTTCCGCGATTTCCCCTTCCACATGGAGGGCGTCCTTGAACTCGCGGTCATACGTCGCGGACCATAAGTGATATCCGGTGGACACGTTGTTGAGTTGCGCAGTAACGCGGAGTTTATCTCCCGCTTTCCGAACGCTGCCTTCGAGCACCATGTCCACGTTCAACTTCGCGCCGATTTCCCGGATATCTTGCTGCTTGCCCTTGAACGCAAACGCTGACGTGCGGGCTGGGACCCGCAAACCATCCACATTGGCCAGAGCGTTGATCAGGTCTTCGGTCAGGCCATCGCTGAGATAATCGTTACCCGGGTCGGGACCAAGGTTCGTGAACGGGAGGACGGCAAGCGAAGCGGACGATCCGACAAACGGTATTTGCACGCGCCGACGGGCAACGTAAAGAGTGGACAGTACAACGACGATCAACGCGGCGGCTGCGATCGCAGCGATTCTCGGACCGCCTAAGGATCTTAAGAAGCTCGCATCGCCCGCACTCGATTCCGGCAAGGGAGACGGACGGGTCTGAAATACGGGCAGGTAGCTGCCCTTGGGAAATTCAATTATGACCGGGTCGTTGCGACCTTCGGCGTCGTAGTACTCACGAAGCTTGGAGCGAAGTCGCCGGGCGTCATTACGGACAATCGGATCAATCTTGGGATTGTAGTCTGGAGGACGATCGTAAACCTCGACAGCGAGCACCGACTCCTTGATCTCATCGCCACGGCCCGTAAGGACTTGCTCAACGGTATAACGTAAAAAGCGGCAGATGCGATCGGAACGTTTAAACCCCTCGCCCGCGAGTATCCGCTGCAGTTGATTCCGGATCGCGTCTTCGCCAGGCGCGCCATCCGACCGATGGTTACTGCCCCCCGCCACCGGGGCGATCAGCCGGTATCCCTGTTTTGGCAACGTCTCGATAGTTAGCGGTGCATTGGCATCGTCGCCCAGAGCCTGCCGGATCTGGTGCATGCAATAATTCAGACCCTGATCGAACTCGACAAAGGTGGTACTGCCCCAAATAAGGGCACGCAGTTCTTCCCGAGTAACAATCTGGCCTGAACGCTCAACTAGAATTCCCAAGACTCGCAACGGTTGTGGCTGAATTTTTACGGGGCGGCCGTTGCGAAAGAGCTTCCCCAATTGGGAATCGAACTCGAACTCACCGAAGCATCTGCGATGATTTCCATTCGTTTCCATCTCTATTTCTGGCAGTTTACATCATCAGATCGATGCAGAAGTCCCTCGTTGGGGTGTTATACCCCAAGAACGGCGCCCATACTTCCCGGCCAATCGAATAGTAAGCGATGATGACGACCACGGAATTCAAACCTGGCAGTAAACACCCAGAACCGTAAGCTTAAACGGAGGGACTGATGCAAAGTACTGTCCGCAATATGGTTACGCGATGTTAAAGGGCCGCCGCGTCCCTCCTGTTTGCCTTACTCGCCATCATGGGAGCCATCCGGCAAGCGCGCGGGTTCCCGGCTCGGGAAGTTTTACTGTGCCAGGCTACTCGGCGGGCACTCGTGCTGACCATACGGCGACGTTGTTGAATGACGGGCACGTGTTGATTGTCTGCGGCGGTAAGGGTCCAGATCGATAGACGGCTTGATGCAGTTCTCGGGAGCCGAACCTCCATGCCGGACAAGGCTATTTTCCAAAACAGAGGAAATCCATGAATTCACTTAACAGACTGAGATTCTCGGGAACTAGAATAAGCCACGATGTGCGTCTCTTGATCCTCGTCACGCTGCTCGCGACGGCCGGCATGTCCTTGCTCGGCGCAAGCTGGACTTCGATCAACTCCGGCCTTCCGGGTGCAACTCAGGGTGTCGTCGCGCTAACGATAGATCCTGCGGTTCCATCGACACTGTATGCATGTACCAGTGCCGGAGACGTTTTCAAAAGTATGGACGGAGCCACGAGTTGGGCACCGGTTGGAGGTGTTGGAGGCGCCAATGCACTGGTGATTGATCCTCAGAAGACATCCACACTCTATGTTGCTACCCTCCATGGCATTGTCAAGAGTACGGACGGCGGGGCAACCTGGCATGGAGCAAACTCTGGTCTTACAGGCGACTCCGTCTCCTCGTTGGTCATTGACCCAATTACGAGCGCGACGCTCTACGCTGTCACCTCCAGCGGCATCTTTAAGAGCACTGATGCCGGAGGAAGCTGGTATCCGAAGAATAGTGGACTCCCCTCAGGCGCATCTATCCAAACTGTCGTTCTCGATCCGACCCACCCATGGACAATTTATGCCGGGGGCAGCGCCTTCTTTAAGAGCGAAGATGGAGGAACAAGTTGGGCAGCATTGAACACCGCGCCAGGCACGTTTTTCAGTGGCTATGCGGAGTCGCTAGCAATTGATCCTGTTAGTCCCAATACGATCTACGTGGCCTCCATGATCGACGGCGGGAGAGCCGCAGGAACCGCAAGCATCGCCAAGAGTACAGATGGAGGGCAAAGCTGGCAGGTAGTGCCCGCAGGCATTGGCTACGCCGTTATGAAATCTCTGGCGATTGATCCCACGGCGCCGTCTACAGTCTATGCGAGCCTATGCTGGAAACGGTTCCAGCAATACTGATCCCGGTGAGTCGGGCGTTCTGAAAAGCACGGATGGAGGCCAAAGCTGGAATGTAGTGACAGTAATCCCGTCAGCCAGCGTCTTTTTTAACTTTCAACTCGCGATTGATCCGAGCGCTCCAGCCAAGATCTATGCCGCCTATTACGATTCCCTCTCCGGGGTCGGAGGGATTATAAAGAGCACGGATAGTGGGCAAACTTGGAATGCGGCTAACGTCGGCCTTTCTAATTTCAACATTCGCCTGCTCGCGTTTGATTCCCTCCATGCGTACCGTTTTTGCGAGTGAGGCAGGAACTTTATTCCAGAGCGTCGATAAAGGAGCAAGTTGGAGTAGCATCGGGGGCCCCCCGCAGCCCGGCTACGTGTATCCCTTTGAGGGTGAGGTGATTCATTCGATGCTCATTGACTCAACCCATCCGAACACTCTCTTTGTTGAGACTGCAGATGTCTGGGGCTGCTGCAATCGTGGCCTGTTCAGGAGCTTCGATGGCGGCGCTACTTGGAGTTACGGCGGCCCGGTGGATCTCGGGACGGGCGTCCTGAGTGGTCGGCTGACCGCCAATTCCACCAGTGTTCTACTGACCGCTGATCCCACCAACCCGAGTACGATCTACCTTGGATTAGACAACGGCGACGACGGTCATTGGCTGGTCAAGAGCGTCGACTACGGTGCGCACTGGAACTATGCTTGGAATGGCTTCGTGGGCTTCGATTCCAAGTTGAACGCGCTCGCAATCGATCCCACTAGCCCGACCATTCTCTATGCCGGGACAGCGAGCGGTCTGTACAAGAGTTCCGATGGTGGCGCCACTTCGCACAATGTCGGCTTCAACAACTCCGCCGTCACAGTACTGGCGATTGATCCTAGTAGTCCGAGCACCCTGTATGCAAGCGTGGAGGGAGGAGCCAGTGGGCCTAAAGGTTTTCAAGGCCTGTTCAAGAGCACTGATGGCGGAGCCAGCTGGTTCGCTATGAACGGTGGTCTAGACGCGCTGATTGACACCCGTTCAACCATCACCGCGCTAGCAATTACTCCGGGTAATTCGAACGTCCTTTACGCTGCAACTGCTGGGCTGGGCATATATCAGAGCATAGATGGCGGAGCGAATTGGAATCCCTTCAATGACGGCTTGACGAATCAGGACGTGAGTTCCCTATTCGTAACTCCAGGCGTTCCAAGCACGATTTATGCAGGTACGTCCGGTGGTATTTTCAGGATGGATGACGCGACCGATCCCTGGCAGTTAGCAATCACCGCACTGAAGACTGCGGCGGGAACCGATAGCTATAATTTCTGGCAGTGGGATTGGCTCTGGCAGCGGACCTCAACATTTCCCGGCGCCCCTCCGTCCTTCGGCGTGCTGGGGTCTATCGATAACACTCCCGGACTAATCGAAGAAATCATCGAAGCAGGTGGCGGCAACGGACTTCAAAATATTTCAGCCGAACAGTGGGTCGCTTACTATCGCCAGGTGATCGCGACAGATCCGTGGCAACAGGCCATCGCACGGATGCAGGCCTCCGCGGGAACCGATAGCTACAATCTCTGGCAGTGGGCGTGGTTCTGGCAGAGTTCCTCCACGTTCGCTGGCGCGCCAGCGGGATTCGGAGTGCCGGGGTCTATCGATAACAATCCCGGATTGAGGAGCGCAATCCTGGCGGCGGGTGGTGGCAACGGGTTCGCGGTTGTTTCCGCCGAACAGTGGATGCGGTATTATCGCCAGGCCGCCTCGCAATAGGTCGAGCGTCTGAATCCACGCGACGGGCAGCTTAGTCGAGATTCAGCAGCTTGGCGACCACGTGAGTATCCTGCTCGATTTTCTTTTGCAGCATGGTAATCGCGTAGATCAACTGCTCGGGGCGCGGCGGGCAGCCGGGAACGTAGACGTCGACCGGAATCACCTGATTCACCGGCACCAGCGCGTAATTCGAAAACACGCCGGTCGAAGTGGCGCAGGCGCCCATCGAAATCACCCATTTGGGCTCGGGCATCTGCTCGTACAGGCGGCGGATGACCGGCGCCATTTTGTTGGACACACGCCCGGCGATGATCATCAGGTCGGACTGGCGCGGCGAACCTCGCATTACCTCGGCGCCGAAGCGCGAAATGTCGAAGCGCGAACCGATCATCGACATCATTTCGATCGCGCAGCAGGCCAGGCCGAAGCTCATCGGCCAGATGGCGTTCTTGCGGCCCCAGTTGACCACGCTGCCGAGCGTCGTCATGATGATCGACTCGCCGAACTCGTCGGCGACCGGCTCCTGATCGGCGCGCGCGAATAGCTCTGGGGGCTGGCTTAGATGAAAATCGGTGTCGGTCAAGGCCACGAATTCATTATCTCACGGAGAGCTCAGAGTCACGTTATGCGCCGCCAGCGTCGCGGCTACACTAAAAGTTCCATGAATTACCATGAGCTTCTGGCCCGCGCGGCGCAAGCCTACGGCATCGAATTGCGTTATACCGACACCTGGGGCCGCGAGCATGAGCCGTCTCCGGAAGTGCTGCGTGCATTGCTCGAGTCGCTCGGATTCTCCGCCGGAAGCACCGAGGAAATCGACCAGCGGACTAGCCGCCCGCAAAGCCGCGCGATGGCGTCGGCCGATCGACCCGACGCTGGTGATTCGCGAAGATCTGGATCATCTCCGCGTGCACATCCCGGCTGGCCGGAACGGCGCGTCGATGAAGGTCGAAATCGAATGGGAAAACGGCGAACTGCAACATCGCTGGTTCTGGATGGCGGAATTGGCGACGATCGAAAGCAGTAGCGTCGAAGGCCACGAGTGGCTCGCCAAACGCGTGCCGCTTCCGGGACTGCGACTGGGCTACCACCACATCCGTCTGCTGTGGGTGCACGAGCCACAGCTCGAAACCTTTGCCGAAGCGCGGCTGACCGTTTGTCCCAGACGCGCCAAGCCTGCTACGCAACGTGGTGCAGGGCTGGCGGTGAGCCTCTACGGGCTGCGCTCCGCGCGCAATTGGGGATGCGGAGATTTCACCGATCTAGAGGCTCTGATCGACGCCTTCGCGCCCGCCGGAGCTGCGTTTATCGCACTGAATCCGCTGCATGCGATCGCCAATCGCCAACCGTATAACACCAGCCCCTACTTGCCGCAGTGCGCGTTCTTTCGAAACTTCATTTATTTGGATGTGGAGCGGATCGGTGACGCGCGCCTCGATGATGACATGCGGCGCGAGATCGAGGAACTGCGCGCCAGTGAGTTCGTCGAATACGAGCGCGTGGCGCGGGTGAAGCTGGCGGCGCTGGGAAAAATCTTCGAACGGTTCCTGGCGGGACGAGGTCCGGCTCATGTGGAGCAGGACCAATTTCAGGCCTACATCGCATCGCAAGGACAGTTGCTGCGGGATTACGCCACCTTCTGCGCGCTTGACGAGGAGATGCACCGCCGCGATCCCAATGTCTGGCTGTGGACGGACTGGCCGGAGGAATATCGCGACCCTCGCTCCACCGCGACCTGTGAGTTCGCCGAAAAACATGGGGATCGCATTCTGTTTTTCAAGTTTCTGCAATGGCAAATTCAGTCGCAGGCCGCCGCGGCGCACGCGCGCGCTCTTGCGGCGGGGATGAGCATCGGCCTGTATCACGATCTGGCGCTGGCCACCGATCAATATGGCGCGGATCTGTGGGCACTGCGGCCATTTTTCGTGACCGGTTCGCGCGTAGGCGCGCCGCCCGATGAGCTGGCGCCCAGCGGGCAGGACTGGGGTTTCCCACCGCCCCATCGTGAAGCGCACCGGCAAAACGGCTATCAGTTGTTCGCGCAATCCATTCGCAACGCCGCGGCCTGCGGAGGCGCGCTGCGCATCGATCACGTGATGCGCTTCCTGCGCCTGTATACCATTCCAAAAGGCTTCGAGACCAGCCAAGGCACTTACGTTGAGGATTACGCACAGGATTTGCTTGGCATTTTGGCGCTCGAAAGCGTGCGGGGAAATTTCGTCGTGATCGGCGAGGATCTGGGAACGGTCACCGGCGAAGCGCGGGCGGCGTTAGCGGAGGCCGGCGTCTTGAGCTATCGCGTGTTGTGGTTTGAACGCGACGGGTCGGGGAACTTCCGGCCGCCGGAGAGCTATCCGGAACGCGCTCTGGTGTGCTCGACCACTCACGACTTGCCGACGCTCGCCGGCTTCGCCGCGGCCCGCGATCTGGAGGCGCGCCGAACCGCGGGACTGGCGGATGAAGCCGAGTACCAGACGGCAGAAGGCTCATCGTGCCGGCGAGGTGCGGCGTCTGGAGGAGGCGCTGCGCGAAGCCGGATTCACGGGCGACCCGCTGGGATTCTTGTTGTCCACGCCGTGCGTGTTGGCGGTGATCAATCAG
The DNA here is from genome assembly GCA_963731375.1 of Bryobacterales bacterium. Taxonomy (GTDB): domain Bacteria; phylum Acidobacteriota; class Terriglobia; order Bryobacterales; family Bryobacteraceae; genus Palsa-187. Next base: position 1,175,829 of record CAVSUW010000005.1, on the reverse strand, counting down.
GAAGATCTTTCGGGCGAGACCGAGCAACAGAACCTGCCAGGCAGCACCTGGCAGTATCCGAACTGGCGGCGCAAGATGCTGGTAAAGGTGGAAGATATCGCGCCACTGGCCGAGCATTTTGCAGAAGCGGTGAGGCGGAGCCGCCGCCTGAGCGCCGGCTGACCCATCGTTCAGTTGCAATAGATTTGCAACTGATATTGACAAGATAGACTTGTTTCTGTATCCTCGCTTAGTATATGCAAGTCATTTGCAATAATAAGCAACGACGGCACGGTTCGTTATGTATTTGACGGTTAACGCTTGCAAACGGTTTGCAATGAGAGCGTTATCCCCTATTCTGACGGCCCTGCTGGGCACGAGTCTTTTTCAAGCCCGTGCCTATGCCGGGGAGGGGCCGTTCTTTGTGACCTATTCGCACCAGATGGAGGAACCGGGCAACCTGGAGATCACGACCAAGAACGTTACCGGCAAGCCCGGAGACGGCAACCGGTTTCTGGGATCCGCCCTCGAATTCGAATACGGCGTGAAGGGCTGGTGGACTACCGAGGTCTACCTGGACGGTCAGGCCACCGGAGGCGACAGCACCCTGTTTACCGGATATCGTTGGGAGAACCGCTTCCGGCTGCTGCCGCGCGAACACTGGATTAACCCGGTACTCTATGTGGAGTTTGAAAACATTAACGGGGCGGATAAGACGTTGCTCGAAGTTGTCGGGACCGATGGCAAAGACGATCTCACCGGTCTCAACGCCGAGTCCCGAGTGGAGAAGAAGCGCGAAATCGAAGCCAAGCTGATTTTGGGAAGCTACTTCAAAGGCTGGACCATCGCCGAGAACTTCATTGCCGAAAAGAATGTGCGGCATGAACCGTTTGAGTTCGGGTACGCGGTGGGGATCAGCCGCCCGCTCGCTTTGGCGGCGAGGCCGGACCGTTGTAATTTCTGTGCAGAGAATTTTCAAGCGGGCGTTGAAGTGTACGGGGGGCTGGGAACGCATGCGGATTTCGGGCTGACCGACACATCGCATTACATCGCGCCCACCGCCGCCTGGACCCTCGCGAATGGAGTCAGATTCAGCGCCTCTCCGACTTTTGGGTTGACGGAAACCAGCGCGCGCCTTTTGATGCGATTTGGAGTGTCTTATGAAATCGATCAGTTTGGCCGCGCGGCGAGCCGTCTATTTCGCGGCGCTGGAGGTGTCCGGTGACGATGCGCAGCGTGCTAAGATCTGGCGCGTGGCTGTTTTTGGCAATTATGAGTGCGCGAGGTGAAGACCTTGTGGCCCACGCGCAGCGGGTAGCTGCGGGGATGAGTAATCCACAGGAGGGACAGGAACGGGCGCAGCGTGCGGGGGCGAAACTGTTTGGCCGCGAATGCGCCTCGTGCCATGGTGAGAATGGCGCAGGCGGCCTGGGGAAAGCTCCGCCTCTCAGGCAAAAAGTAATCTACGATGCTCCGCCGGGAGCGTTGTTCTGGATCTTACGCAACGGATCGCTGCGCCGCGGCATGCCATCCTTCGCGCATTTGCCGGGGGCGCAGCGCTGGCAGATCATCGCCTGGCTACAGAAACGCCCGTGACGGCGACGCTTAGTTGCTGTTGCCCTGAATTAGGTCTGTAGACACCAGAGTCAGACTACCGAACAGACCATTGGATTCACCGTTCGGTCCGGCCGCGAAGAACAGCGTATTCAGCGGCCCGGAATTGGTAGTGCCGCTGCCGAAGCCGATGCCCCAAATACCGTCGATGGTAATCGGCCCGCCCCCGGCCGCCACTGGCTGCAGAAGTTTGCCCGCATATGCGCCGGATGCCGGGTTGAACGCGAGGATTTCGCCGCTGCCGAACTGTCCCACCAGCAGGTGATGGCTGAAGGTGCCGAATTCGCTGGGCGCCATCGCCAGTCCCCAGGGTGCGTTCAGATCGTTGACCTGGTCGAACCAAGAAATCAATTTGCCGGCGGGAGTGAACGCTCCGATGAGTCCCAGGCCCGGCCCATCGACTTCGTCGTGCTTGGCGGCATCCTGCTTCGCAAAGGTGACGTACATGGTGTCGCCGATGTTTTGAATGTTGAAGGGAGCGAAACCGCGCGGTTTTCCGGAGAAGAAACTGTTATCGTTGCCTTGGCTGTTCCCGTTTCCATTGCCGTTGCCGTTCCCGTTTCCATTGCCGTTGCCGTTCCCGTTCCCATTGCCGTTGCCCTTGGTCACTGGCTGAAAGTTGGTGTCGAACACATCGATATGGCCGCCGTGGAAATCGGTCGCGTAGAGCTGCGGGTTACCGTCAACCGTGGCGATGGCAATGCCTTTATAAACCGCTCCGGCGGTGGTCGCGACAACCTGGGCCTGGGTCCCGCTATTCCAGGCCGAGATGGTCCCGTCCTCGGAAGCGAATATAAAATGAGCCGGCCCGATTCCTGGGATTACAAAGTTGGAAGTCCCGTTGTAAACCACTCCTGTTGGCGCACCTGGAACCGTTACCACCAGCGCCGCCGGATTCCCCGTGGTTCCGTTGTAGATTGTGCTCTTGCCGGTTCCATTGTCTGAAACCCACCACGGAGTGGTGGCGGAGCGGGCAATTCCCCATCCATTCACCAAGTTCGTGTCGGTATGAGCAGCGCCCGGTTGATTCGAGACCAAGTTGATCTGCGTGTAGTGCTGGGCAAAGGCGGAGCCTGCCAGAAAGGTCAGTGGAAGCGCAGCGAGCATCGTCGGCGCGAGACGGGGGAACCGAGTACGTTGCATTCGAGTGTTACTCCTCGGCAAGTGGATGCACGAGCATACTCCGGTGTTGAGGCGAAGCTGTAAAACAATTGTAAAAATATTGTAAAAACGCTTCGGCCGGGAGGGAGACAGCCTACATGAAGTAGTCTTTGACTTTGCCCAGAATGCCCTTCTCGCTGGGCTCGTTCTCGGCCGGGAGAAGTTCGCGAAGCTGTTCGAAGAGCTTGCGCTGCTCGCGCGAGAGTTTGGTCGGGATGCGCACGTCGAGATGCACAAACATGTCGCCGCGGCCGCTGCCGTTGACGTGCGGCACGCCGAGGTCTCTTGATGCGCAGGCGGCTGCCGCCTTGTGAGCCTTCCGGAATTTTGACGGTCTGCACGCCGTCCAGCGTAAGAATATCGACCGACGCGCCGAGCGCGGCCTGCGCGGCGTTGATGGGGACTGTGCAATGCAGGTCGTCCTCATGGCGCTCAAAGATGGGGTGAGCCTTCACCTTGAGGACTACATAAAGATCGCCGGTCCCGCCGCCGTTCACGCCGGGCTGCCCCTCTTGCGAGAGGCGGAGTTGCGTGCCGTCGTCGACGCCCGCCGGAATGTTCACCTTGAGCTTGCGCTCGCGCTTCAGATAGCCTTCGCCCTTACATTCCTTGCAAGGACGGCGAATGATCTGGCCGCGCCCGCCGCACTGGTTGCAAGTTCGGCGCACAGAAAGAAACGCCTGCTGATAAATCACTTCGCCCTTGCCGCGGCAAATGGGGCAAGTAGTGAGTCCGTCTTCGGGCTCGGCGCCCTTGCCGGCGCAGCGGCCGCACTCTTCCAGGCGCGGAACCTGAATGTCGATCGAGATGCCACGCATGGAGTCTTCGAAATTGATCTCCAGGTCGTAGCGGACATCGTCGCCGCGTTGCGCGCGCGGGCGGCGCTGCTGACCTCGGCCGCCGGCGCCTCCGAAGACGTCGCCGAATCCGAAAACGTCACTGAGGATGTCGGCCAGGTCGGGGAAGCCCGCCGAAGGATCGAAACCGTTGCCGGCCGCTGTGGGCACGCCTTTATGGCCGAAGCGATCGTAGGCGGCGCGCTTCTGGGCGTCGCTCAGGACGCTGTAAGCCTCGGCGGCTTCCTTGAATTTCTCTTCCGCGTCGTGGTTGCCGGGATTGCGATCGGGATGATATTCCAGCGCCAGCTTGCGGTAGGAGGCCTTGAGTACAGTCTCCTCGCAATCGCGAGTGACGCCGAGAACTTCGTAATAATCGCGCTTGGTTACGCTCACTGACGATACCTATTTGGAACCGCGCTCGACCGCGACCTTCACCATGGCAGGGCGCAGCAGGCGGTTCTTGAAATTGTAGCCTCTTTGGTACTCATCGAGCACTGTGTGATCGGGGGCTTCATCGGTCTCCACCATCTCCACGGCGTGGTGAACATGCGGATCAAACGGTTGTCCTGTGGATACGATCGGCTCTAATCCCAATTTCTTCAGGGAGTCATAGAACCGCTGATAAATCATCTCCATCCCTTTGCTGTATTCCTTGTCGGACGACTCGCTTTTGATGGCGCGTTCGAAGTCGTCCAGGATGGGCAGCAGGGCGCGCACCGCTTCGGTGCTGGCATATTCGGCGAACTCGACACGTTCCTTTTCGGACCGCTTGCGCGAGTTCTGGAACTCGGCCTGGGAGCGCAGGAAACGGTCCTGCAACTCGGCCAATTCGGCGGCCAGTTGATCGCGCTCTGCCGTCAGCGCGGCAATAGGATCCGGCGCATCGGTGGCGGCGAGTGGCCTCCGCTACGGGCGAATCGGGCTCGTCTTTAGTGATGCTGTCGCTACTCATTTTCTTTCCGTTTCGCACAATTCCAGCGTAACATTGCTTGCCCGCCGCGGACTAAGTTATGGTTGCCGAACCGGTTACGAATCGACGAACGCCTGACCGACGTTCTGCACCGCCGACATCACGCGGCCGTAGTTCATGCGCATCGGGCCGAGCACGGCGACCACCGCGGAAATGCCGCTGGCGAGCTGCACCGGGATTCCAATGAGTGAGAGCTCGCCCATGGAAGGATGCGTCGAGGCGAGCCCGACGTGGACGCCGATTTCGCCGGTGGGCTGCTCGAGGAAACGATCGACCAATTCGAGGACTCGCTTCTTTTCTTCCAGCGCGCGGAACAACTCGCGAGTCTTTTCCTTGGTGAGATGCAGGTCGAGCCCCACCAGATTGCTGGCGCCTTCCATGTGAACTTCCGGCGCCGACCCGAAGTCGAGCAGGCCCTTGGAATACAACATGGTCAGCTTGCGCAGAATTTCGTCGTAGGTGGCGCTGGCGTGTTCCAGGCGCGCCGAGAGTTCCTTGCGCACCTGCTCCAGAGTCCAGCCCGCGAAGTTGCGGTTCACGTAGTCGCGGATGGTGGAGAGCTCGTCGCCGGTGACCAATTCGTCCAGCGTCACCACGCGGTTGTGGACTTCGTGATCGCGCGTGACCACCACCATCAGCACGCGGCGGTCCTGCAACGAAACCAGCTCGATATGTTCTAGCGCGGGGCTGATCTGGCGAATGGCGGCGGCGATGCCAAAGCCGCGAGTCATGTCCATCAGCATGCGCGACGTGTATTCGACGCGCTGCTCCACTGTTTCGAGACGGCCGAATTCGGCGCGCAGGCGGTCGATTTCGGCGGCGGCCATGCGGCGCAGAGTCAAGGACTGCACGTAGCTGCGGAAGGCTTTCTCGGTGGGAATGCGGCCGGCCGAGGTGTGCGGCTGATGCAGGTAGCCTTCTTCATCCAGGTCCGCCATGACGTTGCGAACGGAGGCGGCGCTGAGGGTGTCGCCGCGGCGGCGTGCGATGGAGCGCGAGGCGACCGGCTCGCCAGTCTCTATGTAAGCAGCGACGATTTCGTGCAGCAGCTCGCGGCTACGCGGAAGCATGGGGACGGTCTAACTCCTGTATTTAGTTTAGCGGCAAGGAGATAGCGGGGTCAAGCGGCGTGAAGTGGTGTCTGAGCGCGGCTCTCGTATGCGTTGCTGAAAAAGTGGGACAACCTGGAGTCTGCGCTGGCGCTGCATTTCGCGTAGTATAACTTCTGTCGCGTACATTCCAGCTTGCGAGTAACGCCTGCGATGGAAGCCGGAATCGCGGACCACGTTTGGGGAATCGAGGAATTGACAGCAGTATGAAGTCTTTGACAGTCGCGAATTTGAGGATCTACATTGATGAAGTTGGCGCTGCGCTTTTTGACCCAGCAACCGAGCCTCGCGCGGTCATAGAAACTAAGATCCGTCAGTACGGAGATTTTATCGAAGCATGGCTAGACGCCTGTGAAGAGAACCGACCCCGTAGGGTTTCTGAAGAAGAACTGGATTTACGCAAGGATCTTACGGCGTTGGCAAACTACATGAAACGTCTTGGCTTCAAGAAATCAGCGATTGAAAGTGTACTCGGTAGATGGAGTGGCGATCATCGGCAAAGGTAATCCGAGCTTACCCAACGGCAACTTTCCGAAAGCGTCACTGAGGTCATATCCCAGCTATGACGCCACTACCCAAGCGGCAGGGAGGGGACGGAAATAATCAAATTCCTGGTTCGCACCATTCTTCTGATCTGATCGCCAGCAGAAATTACGCACCTAGGTTTGTTAGTAGCTCCGCTGCGAAGCTTCGACTCGTTCCTCGGAAAGTGCCCACATGGGCATCGGTAGCGCCGCGGAGGCTGTCGCCGACCACGGCCGTATGCACCATAACGCCGGGCAATAAGGGATAACGAAGGAAGGGTACTACCCAGACATGATAGGCAAACGTCAGTGAAACGATCACTGAGAGAACCGCGAAGACTAAGCGACGCTCCATCATTTTAATGATCACATTTTTAAGCTCAGATTTACATCCGTTGCGCCAAGATGGAGTGGACAAGTGATTGCTCTAGCTTTATCGAAGGAGACATCAATGGCAGCAACCGATATTCTGCAGCAGATTGGGGAATCGTTGGGATCGAGCGCCACCGTGAAGGCGGTGTTCGGGGAGCCGGTTCACGCCGCGGGGCGCACCGTGATTCCGGTGGCCAAAGTCGCGTATGGATTCGGCGGCGGCTTCGGAACCGGGCACGGGAAAAACGACTCCGATAAAGGCCGGCACGGAGAAGGCGGCGGCGGAGGGGGCGGAGTCCGCGCGTATCCCGCGGGGGCGCTCGAAATCACGGAAGAGGGCACGCGCTTCATCGCCTTTCCCGACATGCGATTGATGGCGGGCGCTTTTGCGGCGGGTGTGTTCTGGGTCGGGCTGCTCTTGTGGAGACGGCGAAGATCGTAATCGCCGCCTCACTGCGTTGCGACTCGTTAAAGCGCGGCGATGCCGGCCGCTGCTACCTGCTCGTCTTCGCTCGACTTGACGCCGGAGACGCCGACGCCGCCGACACATTCGCCTTGATAGAAGATCGGCAGTCCGCCCTGCACCGGCGCGCGATTGGGGAAAGTGCCGAGCGCGGGGCGGTCCTTCACCATGTCTTCGAGCGCCTTGCTGGGCATGCGGCCGAGCGCGGCGGCGCGGGCCTTCAGGATCGCGATGTCGGGCGACTGCGCGGTGGCGGTGTCGAGACGCTCCAGAGCCAGCAGGATTCCGGAGTCGTCCACCACGGCGACGGTGACGGCCCACTTGTTCTTCGCGGCCTCGGCTTTCGCGGCGGCAATGACGCGAGTGGCGTCGTCTAGAGAGAGACAGTTCTTTGTGCGCATAAGTTGTTAGTCTATCCTACGGCCGCCCTACGCCAGCGCCGCGTTGAGAATTTCCTGAATCAGCGCGTCGTAGGTGACGCCGGCGTTGAGCGCGGCCTGCGCGAAATCTTCATCGGCGGCGAGCGACGGGTTGGGGTTGGCCTCGATCACGAAGACTTCGCCTTTGGGCGAGATGCGGACGTCGATGCGCCCGAAGCCCTGAATCTTGAGCAGACGGTAAACCTTCTTCGCGAGTTGCGCCAGTTGTTCAGGCATGCGTTCCGGCAGAGGCTTAGCGGGTCCGTTGGTGATGCCCCACTTCTTGCGGTATTTCTCATTCCATTTCGCATGGTAGGTGGCGAACTTGGGTGTGTCTTCGGGCACCTGCTCGAAGAAAATCTCGCGCGGCGGAAAAACCGTGAGGCGATGGTTGCCGAGCACGCTGAGGTACAACTCGCGGCCGTCGACGTATTCCTCGATCAAGACGTCGCAGTTGAACTTCTGGTGGATGAAGCGCATGCGCTCCAGGGCTTCGGCTTCGTCGCGCGCGAAGGAGGCTTTGCTGATGCCGTCGGAGGATTCCTCGCCCACCGGCTTGACGAACGCCGGGTAGTTGAAGCGAGCCAGGTGGCGCAGTGGATGGGCGTGATTCGAGACCACGAAATTCGGCGAGTGGACGCGGTGGTAGGCCAGCACTTTCTTGGCGAGAGCTTTGTCTTTGCAGAGCAGCAGGGCGTCGGGTCCGGAGCCGGTGTAACGCACCTTCATCAGGTCCAGCAGGGCGGGGATGTTGGGCTCATGCGAGCGGTCATGATGGAAGGATTCGGAGAGATTGAAGACCAGGTCGGGCGCGTAGGTGGTCAGCTTTTCGACGATGGCGGGGACGTTGTCGAAGACCGCGAGAGTTTCGACGTCGTGGCCCAGGCGCTTGAGGCATTCGAGCACGCAGGCTTCGGTGGGCTTGTCCTGTTCCTTGAGCGACTCGGGGGAAAATTCCTGACCGGGATCGACGGCTTGGGCGAAATCGAAGAGGGCGAGGATCTTCATGCTAGACGGACCTCTTGAAGCGGCCGGTATAAAGATGGTTGGTGACCATCGCGGCCAGGTAGGAGGCGATGTCGAAATGCAGGCGCGCGGGTTCGGCGTGCGTTTTCAGCTTGAGTTCCTGGCAGCGATGGATGAGTTTTTGCACCAGCATGTTGACAGTGTATTTGCGTTGGCCGGTCCACTGCACGATCGACGCGATCAAGGCAGCCCGATGCTGGCGCATGAAGCGCGCGGCGGTTTCTTTCGGCGATTCGCCGCCGGGTTCGATGTGGCCGAAAATCGAGCGGAGATCGGCATCGTAGAAATCCGGAAAATCTTCGGCGTAGAGTTTGCGGCGAGTCGTGTAATGGCGCGCGAGCGTGCTGCGCAGTTTGCGGGCATCGGAAATGCGTCGGCCGCGTTTGACGACTGGGCTTGGTGAGGGCGATCTCCTGCATCAGCGTCTCGACGTACTCCAGTTTTTCGAGAGCCTTCCAGCCGCGGTAGCGCTGGCGCCAGTCGTCGGGAGGCGAGGAAAGCCACACCGCGAAAGTTTCGGCGAAGTCCTCGTCGGGGTGGGCCTGCGCATACCAGTTGGGCAGGTGGCGGACGAAGCTGCGGCTGTAGGGGCGCGGCGTGTAGGTTTCGGGCGTGTACTCGGTCTCGGGGCTGCCGAAGATGCTCTGCCAAGCGGGGCGCGCGGAGAAGTGTAAGCGTGATCGATGGCGTGGCCGCATTCGTGGCGCAGCAGCATCTGGCACCATTCGGCGGTGCCGCCTTCCACTTCCAGCATCAGGCGGAGCTCGAGCGCCTTGAGGCGCGGGTGCGCCAGATAGAACGGGATGGCGATCGCGCACGCGCCCTCAGGGGAGAACCACTCGTCGCCCAGGTAGCAATCGGGCCGGAGTGCGACACCGCGCAGCGTGAGGTCGTCGTGAAACTGGCGGAGGCGCGGTTCGAGCTCGGAGCCTTCGATGCGGACGCCGAGATCGCAGATGCGGATGGCCAGGAGTTCTTCGTCACGGAGCGCGGCCCACGCCGGAGGAGCTGGAGGGGCCGGAGGGGCGGAAGGTACTGCAGCGGGACTGGGCGGTGACGCTAAGGCGGAGTGCTCCGCCGCGATTTCCATTTCTATATCGTAACGTTGGGCGCGGGCGGTTTTCATGATGAAACCTAACCCTAGCGTTCCGAGTCCTTAACATATATGAGCTTGGATTCGATGGCGCTCACCGTTCGGATGGCTGTCCTGCTCTGTTTATCGTCCGCGCTGAGCTATGCAGAAAACTGGACGGGAGCCTTGGTGGATTCCAACTGCTATGAGTTTAGGGAACGCAATGTCAACCCCACCGACACAATGACCTACGTCGATCGAGATACCAGAGAGGATATCCTTTATTGCTCCGCGAATGCAAAAACCAGGACTTTCACGATTGTGCTTCGAGGAGGGCCAAGTTTCCGCTTGGATGCTGCGGGAAATACAGAAGCGGTGCAACTGGTGCGCAAGGCCGGCAAGAAGTCCCTCTTTATCGTCGCTATAAATGGCGCGCTCAGCAAGAGTACGATTAAAGTCGCCTCGATTTCCATCGCCCCTTAGCCGGGGGTAGTTCTTGGGAATCGCGGTCAATTAGCAGTCAGCGAAAGCGCACGGAACGTAGTCACGAACTCGATCGCAGCGGTGTTCCCAAGCGTGCCGGGGTACGCGACTCCCTGCTGAATGGTGTAGCCGAACTTGACTAACGAATGTGTATTCGCACGGAAGCCGGCGGCGAATTCGTAGGTTTGAGATCCCGGGAATGCGTTGGCGCGCAGGTACCCTAAGCGGACCGCGCCATACCAGCGCGGAGTCAGACGTCCGCCGCACCTCGACGTATCCCATGTGTTGCGTGAATGTGGGAATCGCGCGGTAATCCATCTGAAAATGTTGCAGCTCTCCCCACGCGTTCCAGTGTCCCGCGCCCCACTCGACGTCCAGCCCGTACGCGCTTGCCGGGCAAATCGCGAGGATTGGCTTCTCCGGGAAAGAAGAAAGGATATTGACGATCCAGGTACGGACCATAGTAAGCGGAACCGCCGACGCGAAAGCCTTGGCGAATGGTGTAGCCGAGTCCTCCGGCCCAGTTGCCGTATTGGTCGCCCTCGAAAATGCTCCGCCGATTGGCCGGAGAGGAGTTTACGAACTGGGCTCGCGCGTCGAGCTTGCCCGCGGTAGCGTCTACCTGTGCGCCCACCAAGCCTAGAAACGTTACCGGCTTGTAGTAGTAACCGTAGGCCGACGGAACTCCGATCAGCGGGTTGTCCGCGGAATCATAGCGCTGCAAGAAAGCGCCGAATGCCGAGGAAAGCTGTCCGACGCGAACCACCAGCGAGCGATTGTGCTCCCAGAAGCGCGAGTAGCCGAGGTTCAATTGAAGCAAGTCGCCTTTCACGCCGTAACCCTGGGTAGAGAAGTCCTCTTCGAAATAAGGGCGCGAGTGCCACTTGCAATGCACCCGAAATTGTCCAATGCGAATTCAGTTTCCAGGTGGGATACAGAATCGCGCGGAAACCGCCGGTCACCTCGGACCCATCGCGCGGCGGCAACGAAAGTTCCTGCGAGTAAGATGAAACCGCGCTCAGCGTGGTTCTCAGCTCAAATCCTGAATCCGCTTCCTGCGCGCATGCCGAGGCTGCAACCAAGAGGAAAAACGCGTAGGGTTCTCATGATGCCTCCCGTTCGCGCGTAACTACTTCCAAGGCGGTTGTCGCAGCGGGCACGGATCTGTCGATTTCGCTCTGCACGGCTTCCGAAAGACTGCGCAAGGACTGGCTTCCAACGAAGGCCGCCTGCTTCCGCTGATCTCCCAAGCAGCGCGAAAGCTTCGACCACCAGTGGGTCCATTTCAGAACCGGACACACTCCTGAGGACGGCGATCGCCTCCGCGTGACTCTTGCCGCGGCGGTAAGGCCGGTCCGAGGTCATGGCGTCGTAAGCGTCCGCCACTTTGACGATGCGCGCGTAGAGCGGTGTTTCCTCGCCCTTCAACCCATGCGGATAACCCGTGCCATTCAAGTTTTCGTGGTGCAATTCCACGATGCCGAGATACGCTTCCAGGCCCTGCACATTTTCCAGAATCCGTTTGCCGATGACGGGATGCTGCTGGATCAGCTCGGTCTCTTCCGGCGTCAGACGGCCGGGCTTCTGCAGGACCAAATCCGAAATTCCGATCTTGCCCAAGTCATGCAGCAAGGCGCCTACGCGGACGATTTCCAGGTCGTCGGTCGGCAAGGTTCATGGCTTTGGCGATGGCGCAAGAATACTCGCTCACGCGCCGGCTGTGGCCCGCGGTGTAGGCATCCCGCGCGTCCAGGGCCTGCGCTAACGATCCCACGAACTGCACGTAGGCGCGAGTGAGCCGCTCACGGCTCTCGCGCACCGCCTTCGCGGCGTTGTTGAAGCCCTGCGTCAGATCTCGAATCTCTTGCGCGCCGCCGTGGCCTTCCGGAAATTCGGGCAGCTCTCCGGTGGCCGCGCTGAGACGCAAATGGGTGACGACATCCACCAGTGGCCGTGCGATGGACGCGAAGAAAGCGCGCTGATTCCGAGCATCGCGGCCAGAGCCATCAAGCCGGCCACCAGAAACAGCTTTCGCAAAACGGTTTGCAACGGCGCAGCTGGCGGCGTCTACGTTTTGCAGACTGCGCAACGAATACCCGTCGTCGCCGTTTGCGGCGGGCCGTCCCAGACGGAAGCGAGAGATATTGCTGATCCTGTATCCGAAGTTCACAATCGGCGGTGGCGGAACACGTCGAGAGCGCATGCTCGATCTGCGCCGGCGCCAGATCTCTCATCTCTGCCGTGATCACCGCGCCATTGTGCAGCAGGACGGCGGGCACACCGAATTGCGAGATATCGAAACGACCGCCCACGGTGAGTGTTGCCACCTGTGTGTCGGCTTCGCGGATGGGAACGGAGGTGACTTCATAGAACCGGCCATCGGCGGAGAAAAAACCTTGCTCCGGCGGGTGCAAACTCGAAAGATTGACCGGAGCGAACCCGCCGGCGTAGCGGACCACGGCCGCCAGCGGCTCCCCGCGCGCGCCGGACACCATCATGAAGTCGAAACTGAGCGAGTCGCAGATTTCGCTGAGTTGATCCTGCACGGTGTTGCGCGCCTGCCCCGCCACGCCGCCTTCAGCCGCCAGCAATTGGAGGCCGGCCTTGAGGCTCGGATTTTCGCCGATGCCTTCCAATAGCTTTCGATTTCGACCCTCGTTGCGCGCCCGCTCGCGGGCCAAGGCAACTTCGTTATCGCGCACAGAAGCCCGCAGGCCGTCGCGGACGGTTCCCATCACCGATGCTCGGATAGCCCAAAAACTAACGGCGAGAAGCACGGCGAACGGAATGAACGAACTCAGGAATGTGCGCGTAGCGAACCGCATGTTCACCTGTGCGCGACGTGGCTGGCGTCGGTGGGCTCGGCGTAAGGAAGCGTGAAGCTTACCGCGGTGTCCTTTTCCCCGATGGTCACAGTCTTGCGAAATGTTCCCGCAGTCTTGTGCCAGGCTACGACGGTGTAGGTCCCCGCAGGGACATCTTTGAGCGAGAAGACGCCGTCTTTATCGACGCGCACTGCCCATCGGCTCGGAGCCACCACGATGCTCGCCGCCATGTTCGAATGCAGATGGCAGTAGACGGCTACCAATCCCGGGCACTGGAAATGTGACCAGGCGGCTTTGCCCTTCACGATAATTGCCCAGGTCGAAACTCTTGGCCTTTGAGAGCGAAAAAACATTGTGGAAAATCGGATCGAAATTCGGGAATGATACGGTGGCGCCGGCTGGTATGACGACCAGATCCGGAACAAACCGCCGATCTCTCTGCTCGATGGACGCTTTGGCGAATTCCGTCGCGGGCGATTTCGGGCCGCCCTCGAGATAGACCGCAACGTGCGAGCGCTCGAACGCGAGCGGGTCGGCGTCGCCATCCGCTCCCAGTTCCACGGCCACACCGCGCTGATACATTCCCACGGAGGCGGTGACGTTATGGCGGGATAACTTCCTGTCGATGATGATGGTTCCGTGGATATCGGCGCCTGCGAGCACCGCGGCGGCAGCGAGGGCGCACGATCCCAACTTAATCCACATACTGAGTTGTTAAATCGGCGATGTATTACGTAAAGATTAGGGGTGCCGAGTAAGGTCTTCCACTTAGAAGCTTGGCCCCGCCTGTGCTCTAATCGAGTGATGAAAGACGTGCCGGAGACGCGTAGATCGGTTCCGGCGCGTTATGTCGCCGCCGTCGTAGTCGGGAACGCACTCGAGTTCTACGATTTCCTGACCTTCTCCTTTTTCGCAGTCTACATCGGCAGGACTTTCTTTCCGTCCAGCGATCCATCGGCAAGCCTGCTGGCGTCTCTCGCCACGTTCGGCGCGGGTTTCGTCACGCGGCCGATCGGCGCCTTCGTGATCGGCAGGATGGGCGACCGCGTCGGGACGCAAGCCCGCGATGATACTTTCCTTCTGGCTTATGGGCGTCGCGATCTTCGGGCTCGCGCTGACGCCTTCTCGCGCGAGGATTGGCATCGCGGCTCCCGTGCTGGTGGTTCTCTTTCGCATGTTGCAGGGTTTTGCTCTGGGCGGCGAAGTGGGGCCGACAACCGCATTCCTGCTGGAGGTGGCGCCTCCGGAACGGCGAGGGTTTTATACGGCGTTTCAGTCCTGGACCCAGGATCTGTCCGTCCTGATCTCCGGGCTGGTGGGTTTTGGACTGGCGAACACGCTCAGTGAACAGCAATTGCAGGATTTCGGATGGCGAATTGCGTTTCTGCTCGGCGCGGTGATCGTGCCTTTCGGGCTGGCGCTGCGGCGCGGCTTGCCGGAGACGTTTCACGCGCCTGACGCTGGGCAAGGCGAACGCATTTCTTTGCGCCCCTACTTGCCCGTAGCGGTACTCGGCTTGATGTTGCTCGCGAGTGCAACAATCGGCGCTTATATCGGCGACTACATGACCACCTACGCCATCGCGACGCTGCACATGCGCGCAAATGTCGCCTTTGCGGCGACGGTAGTGGTCGGACTGACCGGTCTTTTCGTGGATCTTGCCGGTGGGGCGCTGTCAGATCGATTTGGGCGCAAACCTGCGATGCTGGTGCCCGCCGTCATTTTGCTCGTGTCGATTCTGCCAGCCTTTTATGCGATTTCGCACTATCGCACGACAGCCATGTTGCTGGGGGCCACTGCCTATTTGTCAGGCTTGGCGACGATGTCCTCAGTTCCGGTGGTCGTCTGGATCACGGAGTCTCTTCCGGCGGCGATCCGTTCCGGCAGCCTCGCCGTTATCTACGCCGTCTCCATCGCGCTATTCGGCGGCACCACCCAATACTCCGTTACCTGGCTCATGAGGGCGACTGGGAATCCGCTCGCGCCCGCGTGGTATTGGACCGCGGCATTGACCGTCGGGATCGTCGCCATGTGTGCCACACGCGAATCGGCTCCGCGCAAGATCGCCGTACCGAATGAGTTGCCCGCGAGCGAGTTGGAGGTCAGTTAGGAGATGACAAATGAGGAAAATGTTGAGCTATTAATTGAGGCTTGGAAATTGATGGTGGGGCGGCTTCCCGGGGCGGTGATTGAACAGGCCAACGGCGTCGCGACCATGTTCGCGCACGTTCCCTTGCCATTTCTGAATCTGTCGATGCCGGATTATCCATTGGCCACTGCTGGAGACCTCCGCGCGGCGCTCGCTGTGGTGAGAGTGCGAGCCAAGACTTGCGAGCACGGTTCGCTACTCGCGTTGTGTGAGCCCTGGGCTCCGGCGGAGTGGGAGCCGGTGGCCGTCGAAGAAGGTTTCGCGATGGCATTGAATATGACCGGCATGGCGGCGGATCGTTTGCTGCCGCCACGGCGCGCGTTGCCGGAGCTGGCGTTTCGCCGGGTATCGGATGAGACCACCGCCCGCGATCTGGCGATGATCAACGCGCAGGCTTACGGGATTCCTCCCGAGCTTTTCGATTGCATGTGCAACCTCCACTTGTGGCATGCGGACAGCTACGGATATGTGGGCTACGCCGGCGAGAAAGCAGTCACGTCCGCGGCTGCGTTTCCGGTGGGCGGCACGATGTATATAGCGCTGGTGGCGACCGTGCCTGAAGCTCATGGCAAAGGGTACGCGGAAGCGGTGATGCGCCACACGATCGAGCAGGCCGGACCAGCGATGGGCGCAGTGCGGATGACGCTGCACGCTTCCGATATGGGGCGGCCGGTGTATCAGGCGATGGGGTTCGAGCCGGGCGCGAGAGTGATGCTGCTCGCTCCAACTGACGCCTCAGCCGGGCATTAGCGAGTAGTCGACCTCGAACATGCGGTAGACCGCTTCCTTCATGCCGCAGCGCTCATACGCCGCTTGCGCACGCTGGTTGTGGGCTTCGACATACAGCCGCAAACCGCAGACGCCGCCGTCGACGCGTGCGAGCGATTCGACGTGCGAGTAGAGAGCTTTGAAAACGCCGCGGCCGCGCGACTCGGGAAGCGTATAGACGCTTTGAATCCACCAGAACGCGCCGTTGCGCCAGTCCGACCATTCATAGGTGATCATCATCTGACCGGCGGGCTGGCCGTCGATCTCGGCGATCAGGTAGAAGCCGCGCGCGGGATCGTCGAAGACCGCGCAGACTCCGGCGCGCAGGGTGTGAGCATCCAAGGCGCGGCCTTCGGTTTCGAGGGCCATACTGGCGTTGCCGCTCACCAGAAATTCGGTGTCTTCGAGAGTGGCGTGGCCGGATGAGGATTTCGGGCATCGTTTCGATTTATAGCACCCCTTGACATACGGACAAATATGTCCGACACTTGGCGGGTGAAGGGATCTGAGTTCCTTCGGAAGGTGAAGCGAGTCGGGGCCCACCGCGATATCGAGGTACGGTTCGAAGCCAAGCGCGGCAAAGGGAGTCACGGGACGCTCTATTTCGGGGGTTCGCGAACGATCCTCCAGGATTTGAAGAAGGAGCTTCCAGCGGGAACTCTCCATGCAATGCTACGGCAGCTTGGCCTTACAGTGAAGGATCTCGAATAGGACGATAAATCATGCGAACCTTCGTTTATCCTGCAATCTTGCGTCCCGAAAAGCGTGGCGGTTTCACCGTGCAGTTTCCGGACCTGCCCGAAGCAATCACGAGCGGCAAGAACCGCGCCGATGCGTTGGTACAGGCCGCTGATTGTCTGGAGGAAGCAATTGCAGGCCGCATCGCGGATGGACTCGAAGTGCCCGCACCAACGCTGGCTCGCCGGAAGCACGTTCAAGTGCCACTGCCGGCGCCGATGGCGGCGAAGGCGGCCCTTTATTTGGCAATCCAGGAAGCTGGTTTCACGAACAGCGAACTTGGGCGCAAGCTAGGAGTCGACGAGAAAGAGATTCGACGCATGCTGGATCCGCGGCATGCCACCAAGTTATCGAGAATTCAAACGGCGCTTGATTTCCTGGGAAAGCGACTGGTGGTCTCACTGGATAACGCTGCGTAACGCTTATTACGCGTAAATCCCTGGCGCTTCGTGGCCGAGGGTCTGCACGTATTCGTCATACGATCCTGGATAGACGCGGGGTTCGCGATCGCGTGCCGCTCTCGCCGCCGAGTTCGAGCACGCGCGATCCCAGGCCGCGCAGGAACATGCGGTCGTGCGAGACGAAGATCATGGTGCCTTCGAAATCCTTGAGCGCATCGACCAGCATTTCCTTGGTGGCGAGATCCAGGTGATTCGTCGGCTCGTCGAGCACCAGGAAATTCGGCGGATTGTAGAGCAGCCGCGCCATGGCGAGCCGCGATTTCTCGCCGCCCGAAAGCGAGCGAATCTTCTTGTCCACATCCTCGCCTGAAAACTGAAACGCGCCGGCCAGCGTGCGCAGCGATCCCAGGCCGTCCTGCGGAAAATCCATTTGCAGTTGCTCGATGACGGTGAGATCGGGATCCAGCACATCCAGCGACTGCTGCGCGAAGTAGCCCATGCTGAGGCTCGCGCCCAGGCGCACCGTTCCCGGAGTCGGGCTCGCTCGCGCCCGCGATCATTTTGAGCAGAGTGGTCTTGCCGGCCCCGTTGCGGCCCATCACGGCCCAGCGCTCGCCGCGGCGAATGGTCAGATCGAAGCCTTCATAGATGACGCGCTTGCCGTAAGCCTTGTGGAGATTCTCCATCACGGCCACCTGGTCGCCCGAGCGCGGCGGAATGCGGAACTCGAACTTGACCACCTGGCGGCGCTTGGGCAATTCGATCTTTTCGATTTTATCCAGACGCCTTGATGCGGCTCTGCACTTGCGCGGCTTTCGCGGCGTGCGTCCGGAAGCGGTCAATGAAGCGTTGCTCCTTGGCGAGCATGGACTGCTGGCGCGCGAAGGCCGCCTGCTGATTGGTCTCGCGGATGGCGCGCTCGCGCTCGTAGAAATCGTAATTGCCGGAGTAGACGATGATCTCGCCGGCATCGATCTCGGCGATCTTCGAAACGATGCGGTTCATGAATTCGCGATCGTGCGAGGTCATCAGCAGGGCGCCGGGATACGACTTGAGGAACTGCTCCAGCCAGATGATGGATTCGAGATCCAGGTGGTTGGTCGGCTCGTCCATCAGCAGCACGTCCGGGCGTCCGAGCAGCACGCGCGCCAGCGCCACGCGCATCTTCCAGCCGCCGGAAAGCGCGCCGACATCGCCGTCGATCTGGTCGTCGGCGAAGCCCAGGCCGTGCAGCACTTCGCGGGCCTGCGCTTCGAGCGTGTATCCGCCCAGGTGCTCGTATTCTTCCTGCACTTCGCCGAAGCGGGCGAGAGTGCGGTCCATATGGGCGGCTTGCGCGGGATCTTCCATGGCATGCTGCAGCGCTTCGAGCTCATGGTGAAGATCGCCCACGCGGCCGCTGCCGGCGATGGCTTCATCCAGCACGGAGCGGCCCTCCATCTCTTCGACGTCCTGGCGAAAGTAGCCGATGGTCAGTTTCTTGGGCAGCGAGACGGAACCTTCGTCGGGCTCCTCTTCGCCCACTACCATGCGGAAGAGCGTGGTTTTGCCGGAACCGTTGGGGCCCACCAAGCCAACCTTCTCGCCGGGGTTCAACTGGAAGGAGGCTTCGACAAAGACTAACTGCTTGCCATACTGCTTGTTGATATTCGAAAAAGAAATCATGGGGACGGGAGCGGCCTGAACCTCCAAGTTAGCAGAGGGTCAAAATCGCGGGCACGGAGGGAAGCGTTCGGCGGCCTTCAACAGCCCGTCTCAATCGATCGGCAATTTCGAGCTGATCAGCGACTCCACCTGGTTCCAAACGCTGGGATCGCATTCAATCTTGATATGCGACGACATGAACATCTGGGCGTACCATGGAAACCCGTGGCAGTTAACGTGTTTGGTTTTGTAATCCACGCGATAATTTCCCAGAATCTCGGTTCGCGAACTATCGGCGGCCTGGATCTCGCGGCGGCCACGCAGCAGACCATTATCCTGGTAGAAATTGACGGCCTGCCCTACGTTCGCGGGAATCCATCTGTCATCTTCGCCGGGCTTCGAAACGCTATCGACCTGAATTGTGAGCAACACCGGAATTCCATCCCGGCCCAGCGTGCGGGCCAGAGTTACTCCCTCCGAGGCGCCCCAACTGTGTCCGTAAATGACGATGCGGGCCGTGCGTTTTTCGCGATCCGATAGCCCTCCGTCGCGATCCGCGTCAAGCATTTCGAGAACCTCGCGGTGAGCCTGGCGGCCTTGGCGATTCTCGAATATCTTCACTTGCATGCGGGTGGGATATTGCCTCTGGAGATGAGCGGCGAGCTGGACCTCCTGATGAACTGTGTCGTTGCGATGCACGAATCCCCCGACAAATCCAATCACGATGACTTCCGGCGAGGCTGCGGGAGTGATTTTTTCAGCGCCGTTGGCCGGCGCAATGCCATTCGATAGCAGGAAACCCAAAATCAGGAAAGAATGGGTGAGTATCCAGGCGGGTAGCAACCGCGGGATGAACGAAAAATAATTGACAAACATCTCGTCGTACAGGTGCAATCTTACCACCGCGGAACGAACACGTTGGCTGTGGCTTGCGGCGCCCGGCCTCCATTTCCGGTGGCAGCATATTCGCCCCACAGTAACTTGGAGCCTCCGGATGACATCTTTGTTGGCGAGAGGATAGATCATCTCATGACGAAGCTCATCTTACCCGCCCTCCTGCTGCTGGGGATTTCCGGCGCGGCGCTGGCGGCGGATATCAACGGCAAATGGACGGCCGAGGTTCAAGGAAGAAATGGAACCGTGACGCAAACTCTGGTGTTGAATGCGTCTGGGAACAACCTGACTGGCTCCCTCGAGGGCGCCCGCGGCGGTGCGGTGGATATTTCCGATGGCACTATTGACGGCAACAAGGTGTCGTTCAAAGTAGTCCGCGAGTTCAACGGCAACCAGTTCACGCAGCAGTACAAGGGTACGCTTTCGGACGCAGGCGAGCTGGACCTTTCGGTCTCGATGGGTGGCGGAGCCCGGCGCGGTGGCGGTGGCGGAGGCGGGTTTGGCGGTGGCAAAGGCGGCCGAGGCGGACGTGGCCAGAGGAACCTGGTCTTCAAGAAAGCCGCGAATTGACGGGATCGCAACCACGAGTGACGCGCGTGCGTCATGATTAAGTCAGTGCGCCTAGCGTTTCTTCTGCCTCTTTTCCTCTTCGCCTCCGCAGCCTACTCGCAGCAGGCTCAGCAGCCGGCTCCGCGTTCGGCGGGCGGCCCTCCTGCGGATCAAAAGGCGATTTTTCAGCGCGCCCTCGATATGTATAAGGCGAAGAGTTACAGCAATGCGCTTGCGTGCGTTCCGCGAAGCCGCTGAGGCCGGCAACGTGGAAGCCATGATGTATGTGGGCACGATGCAGGCGTCGGGGCAGGGCACTCCGGCGAGCCCCCAGCAGGCAATGGTCTGGTTTACCAAAGCCGCCAACGCTGGGGACGGCCAGGCGATGTGCAACATCGGCATCCTTTATTTCCGGGGAGTGGATGTCCCGCAGAAGATATGATCTGGCCCTGCGCTGGTTCCGCCTAGGGTTCGTTAGCCGGCAACGCGCAGGCGATGTTTAACGCCGGCGTGCTGTATCGGGATGGCCTGGGCGTGCCCGTGGACTTCAGCGCAGCGATGGATTGGTTCCTGAAGGCCGCGACCGGCGAGAACAGTCTCGCGATGAACAGCATCGGTGTCATGTATCAGAAGGGCCAAGGCGTTCCAGTGGATTACCGCGAAGCGATGCGCTGGTACCGGAAGGCCGTGGAGTTCGGCAACGAAACCGCTCCGTATAACATTGGCGTCCTCTATGAACGCGGGCTCGGCGTGCCGGTGGATCGTGAGGAAGCGCACCGCTGGTACTCGAAGGCGGTGGCGAGTGCGCAGTCCGACGTCTCAGGACGGCGTACAGTAGATTTGGGACGCCCGCCGGCACGGGAAGACGCGGGCGCCCCAGTAGTGTTTAAGCGTGTGCCGCTTTGGCGGACGTATCGTAGACCTTCGAGCGCGTTTTTCCGGTCGCGTCCACGTCGAATTCAAACATCGCGGTAATGGCGTTCAGCTTCGCGAGCTTCGCGGACGTCGTCGAATAGCTGAGCATACCGGTGTAGTGCACTGCCCCAGCCTCGACGAAGTGCCCCACGCCCATTCCCCGCCAGGTCACGAATTCACCGTCCAGGGTCGCGAATACTCCTTCGCCGATGCCTTCCAGGCTGCCATCGGGCTTGGTGATGGCAGTGTAGGTTCCCATGTTCATGCCTTCGACACCCATCAGTTTTCCGGACTCTTCAAACGACACTTCGACCTTGAAAGTCGGCTGCGTGGACAGCACCTTTCGCATGCCGCGTTGCCCATTGCCTTCGCCAATTTTTTCACCAGACATGTTTTTCTCCTTTTCCCGGACTCATTTCTTGCACGTCAAAATGTCATTACGAATGTGCCCGCGTTTTGGACTGCACCTGCCGCGAGCGGCCCGTTTCACTGCCGGAAACGGTGCATAAGGTATACCAGTGCAAATCGCCGGATGCAAACGGCCCGGTGAAGCACGCCGGTACCTGGGTTAGCAGCCTGGATGGCTTCCGGCCTAGAGCGGTACCCGGATCTCCAAACTCGATCCGTGCCCCGGCCGCGAGTCCAGCATCAGTTCGCCGCCGAGCATGCGTACGCGCCGCTTGATGCTCACGGGACCGGTCCGCAGCAGTTCAAGTTCCTCCAGCGTAAACACACCGCTGAAGGGAAAGCCGCCGCCATTGTCTTCGGCGCGCACTTCCAGCTTCCCGCCGTTCTTGCCCAGCGTGAGGGCCACCCGCGAGGCGCCGGAGTGCTTATGAATGTTGTTCAGCGTCTCGCGCACGATCTGCAGCAGCTCCAGCGACACCTCGGTCTGCGCGGGATCGTTAAACTCGGCGCTGGTGAAGGTCGCCGCGATGCCGGTGTCGCGCTGGAACTGCTCCGTCATGCGGCTGAGCGACGCGCTCAGGCGACACGCCATCCTCCACCGGCCGCATGCTGCGCACGAAGCTCCGCAGCTCGGTCACCTGATCGCGGCACAGCTCCTGTAACTGGCGCAGCTCGTTGGTGGCGGCGTCGATGTCGCGGGCCAGCAGCTTGCGCACGATCTCCAGCCGCATCTGGAAGCTGATGAAACTCTGCAACGGGCCATCGTGGAAATCCGCCGCGATGCGCTCGCGCTCGGCTTCGCGCGCGCCTTCGGATTGTGCGCGGACGATCATGTTGTAGCGCAGCGTGTTGGACATCCGCCGCTCCAGGTAGCGCTTGTACAGCGAGAAGGCGACGGCCATGGCGGCAGCGCACCAATCCGCCCACACCAAACCCGCGCCCGGCGCCGTCAGCAGCACCATCAGGATCATCGCGCCCGCGGCCACCGCCAATACCGTGGCGAATGGCTGCAAGACCGCGGCGGACACCAGCAGGAATCCGTACGCCAGTGCGGAAGCCCAGTCGACCGGCAGCAGCCACTTGCAGAAGGTGAAGAATGCGAAGTCGATCACCAGCGCCACGATCGCGCGCGGAGGCGCATCGAACTTGGTCTCGAATAGCGTGCCCACCGAGAAGATGGCGTAGGCGATCAGGAACACCAGCGACGAGGAAATGCGCGCGCCCGTGAATGGATACCAGGCCAGGCAGGAGAACGCCAGCACTACTCGTGCGACGCGGATGGCGGCACGGCCCTGGTAGGGAATCATGATGTTACCGCCGGTAGAGATAGAGGCGATGGCTGCGGCCTTCGCCGTCGTCGTCGATATCCAGGACCTTTGCCGCGGTCCACTGCGGAAATTCGAAATCGTGGGCCACAATGCGCGTGCCCTTCTTGAGCTGTTTCTCGAAAATCGGCGTTATTTTCTGGATGGCCACGGGCAGCAGGTAGATCGTCAGCAGGTCGTAGGAAGAATAGTCCTGCTGCAGCAGGTCGCCATGGACGATGCGCGCGTGGGATTCCAGGCCCAGCGTCTTGATGCGCAGCGCGCTCTGCTTATAGAGCGTGTCGTCCAGTTCCACTCCGGTGGCGTCGGCCTTGTATTTGCGCGCGGCCATGATGACGATGCGGCCGTCGCCCGATCCCAGATCGTACATCTTCTCGCCCGCCTTGAGCTCGCCCAGTTGCAGCATTTTGTCGACGATCGATTGCGGCGTCGGGAAATACGGCGCGATTTTGGCGTCTTCGGACGGCTGGGCTTTGTCCTGCGCCAACAATGCGAGCGCAAGCATCAGCGCGAGCGCCGCCATCAAGAACCATGTCGTGTTCCGCGCACTTTTCCGCCGCATCAAGGTTCAATATATACGAACTTCAGACACATCGGCTCTATAACTTAGAGCAAACACAAACGCACGCCCGACACAAAACTCATCGATCTCAGCGGGTTGGGTACACATAGGTACGTCGGACCCACTATATCAATTACTCTTCTGCGGAGGTCGTTTGAAGAAGAGCGTAAACAGCTGGGCTTCTTGTTGGTTGTCAGGAGAGCTTACCGCTCTTTCTGATGCCGAAACAAGCTCCCAGCCATCCTTCCCCCTAGCTTGCATCTCCTCATCCATCAGTTCGCCGTCAACCTCTTTATGCACGTGATGCTGCGCTCCCAGATATTCCCATTTCATGCGATGCACTTTACCATAAAGAAACCGGCACCCGGAGCCGAATATCGGGCAAGTGCTTGAACTCATCATCCTAGGTGTCCTGGTAACCATCGTCCTTGGCTTGTGCGAAGGTCGCACTGCTGGCAGATTGATCTTGGGAGTGTCTATCGGCGGCCTCGTCGGCTTTCTTTTGAGGCCAGCCGCCAACTTGGTCGGCCAACTACCCTTCGTCGTTGTTGTGACCAGAGGGACAAGGCTTTCCGGCGTGGACGAACTATTTCGAAGTACAGCTGAGATCTCTTTCAACTATATGTTGGCCGGTGCAATCGTGGGAGCGACGGTGCTCATTGCGTTGGCTCGGACAAAACGTGTGGGGTAAAAGAGCTAGACCAGTCCCGCCACCAAGCTAAAGATACTTGCTGCGACACCGAACACGACAGCTAACCTAGTCAAGTCCGCTGCCTTTCGATTGAGGACCGCGAAGAGACGCTGGAAGCCCGTGCGAAAGTTCATGGGGTCTAGAGTATCAACAAAAAAAGGCCGTGCCTAAACCGCTGGCACGGGCATGGCGTCGGATGCAGCATCCAACAAGGGGAGGAAGGAAAACTTACGGCGCGGCCACCGTGATCGTGCTGGCTCCCGCCGTGACGCTGAAGTCTCCGGCGTGCTTCTTCTTCAGCTTGTCCGCCAACTGCTGCAAGGACTGCGTGAGTAGAGTTATACTTCCACTCAAGCCGCCCACGATGGACAAGGATAAAGACGAAGCCAGCTTTAGGCGCACCGGCGCTGAGTTCATAATGGCGGATCTTGATCTCGCGTTTACGTTCCTCGATATTGCGAGCACTTCACAGGTTGCCGATACCGCCTGTCGCAACCAAGAGAATGCGCGCGCTGCGTATGACGTGGTGATGCGGTTCTTGCCGAGATCCATCGACGCATTATCTGTAGCTGAACGCCAGGGAGTGCAGGATAGATTAGCAGATTTGAAAAGCCGCCTTCAGGAACTTGGGGAAGAATTCTAGTGTTGAAGTGTCTATGCACCGTCGCCGCCACCAAGGCAGCGCAAAGCGTACATCTATCACTGAATGCTATCGGCGGCCAGTACTGTGTACTTTGACTCGGCCCAGCTTCGTGTATACTTAACCCGCTCTGTTGAGCATCGTAACGAGGAGGTTTCAAACAATGCAGACATTTCAGAATAAGCTGCTCGCTCTAGCAGGGGTGGTAATGCTCGCCCTTATCGGTTCTCTTATGAATTCCCGCCAGACAACCGCCCAAGCAGCAGGATCGGCCCCCGTCACAATTGTCGGCCCACTACCGCTGCCCGTCACTGGTTCATCGACGGTCACCGGGACGGTGGCAGCGACGCAGAGTGGCTCGTGGAACGTCGGGATCACGAACACGGCCGCCGCGCCGGTTCTGGTGCGCGATGTGGACAATGCAGCAAGGCAGCCCTTTCAAGCGGATTGCAACTCCTTCGCCAGTTCTAACGTTGTCCAGTGCTCCATCGCGTCGGCCTTACCCCTGACGAAGCAACTCGTAATTCAAAACGTATCACTTCATGTATTTACCGACACGGGAGTGGCTGTAGAGGCGACGCTTAGCAGTATCAAGGGCAGCACGTTTCATTCCCTTTACGTCCCCCTCGAAAATCTGGGGTCTTGCACGCTCTGCGTCGGCGGACCCGTGCATACTTATGTGGCGACCACCCCGGTAACACTCTACCCGGAACCTGGCTCATCGGTCTTCGTTGAAGTTGACTTTGACGGAACCCTCCCGCCGGATGGTATGAATTTACAAGCAACTGTGTCCGGCTATTTCGTCAACTTGCCCTAAAAGCGGTTCCTCGTTCACTCAAAAAAGAGGCCCACCAGAACTGTTTCGTCTGGTGGGCTGCGTCGGATGAGCGCATCCGACAAGGGTCTACTGAGTTCGGGCAGCGAACGCGAGGGAGTCAGGCAGGAGCAGAACGACCAGCTTGAGCAGTCCGACGGCAGCCAGGGTCAGCAGGACCATCCTTAACACCCAATTGGCGAAGCTGACGCCGCGCGTTTCCGGATTCCAAGCTCATAACCATCGCGCCACACCGGACAGTTACATTTGATGTGTCGAACACCATGTCGACGGAAACGGCATGTAGGTTCGTGTCGCCTGTACAGAGTGAACATTGTGGTGAATCTAGCGCATTTTGGGTACGTTATAGGTACGTTTCGATGACTAGTCTGTAAATAATTGATATTGAATGAGATAAAATAGCGTTAAGGTTCAATATATACCCGCACGCGATTGCTCGAAGCGCCGTCCACGTCCAGGTACAATTCCGCGGGTCCATAGTTGCTGATCTTAGGCACGGCGATTTCCACCAGATAAAAGCCCACGTATCCCGGCGCGAGTTCAGCGCGCGTCACTTCCACCGGCGCGCGGTCCAGATAAACGTGAACGTTGCCGGCCACCAGCGGCGGGTTGTCGAGCGGCGCGGGAACTCCCGTGGGCCACTCCGGCGTCACGCGCCCCAACCCTGTGGCCAGGATCTGAATGCGAGTGCCGGAGTGCGCCGCCGTGATCGCATCCAGCATCACGCCCTTATCGGCATCCAGCAGCATCGGCGATCCATCGCGCGCCACGAAGATCACCGGCGCGGCGGCGGCCAGCGAAAGGGATGGCAGACTTACCGGAGCGCCGGCGAAACTTGCGGCCATCGGCAGCAGCGGCTCCGCGCGCCTCAAAAGGAATCTGGATTTGCGATTCGCTGCCGGTGGCCGCCAACACCGGCGCCGCGATGCCTCCTGCCTGAACGCTATCTACTTGCGCACCCAGGATACTCACCAGCGAACCCGGCGCCACCGCACGCTTGATCATGTCCGCCGCGCTCACCACGCTCGGATCGCGCAGCCGGTGCGGAGCCAGCGCCGCATATACGCCATAACCGTCGAGGGCAGTCCACAGCAGATTCCCCTGCGCGTCAAGCTTCACATCCATCGCTGGGGCCGTCCGGCAGGCCCGCGAGAGCCGTCCAGTTTTGCACCGCGCCCAGGGCGTTCAAATCCGCGTAGGCCAGGAACACGCCGCGATCGGTGGCGGCATATAACGCGCCGCTCGCTGGATCGGCCGCGACTCCATGTGCCGCCGCGTCGCCCAAATTGGCTGTGAAGTTATCCCAGAACGCGCCGCCGTTGACAGTGTGAAGCACATGCGCGGGCGCGCTCGCGCGCTGCGGATCGGCAGGGGCCGCGCCCAGCGCTGCCAAGGCTACGCGTGGGTCTCGAGGATCAATCCAAAAACGTTCGACTGGCCCTGAGCCCGCAGGTCCGGCATTCGGAGAAAAGCTTTGCCAGCTCACGCCCTGATCCGCCGAAACCAGGATCGCGCCGTCCTGCATGCCGCTATAGATGAAGTCGCCGGCAACTGCGAGGGCCGTCACGTTCGCGCCGCGAACAGCGGAGAGCGCCAGCCGCAATTGGGTTTCCTCTACCAGGTCGGTATTGCTCGCCTGAATCCAGGCTTGCTTGTTGCCGGGAGGCCACGCCGCGGCGGTGTCGCTATTCAGGCCATTGTTCAATGCGATACGCGCGCCTTGATCGCCCACCGGGAGATCCAGCAGCCTGGTCGCCGGCAAGTTGGGCAAGTCTTCGTTTAGCCCACTCCAGGAGCGTCCGCCGTCCACCGATCGAAATATCCCAGCCACACCCGCCGTCACGATTTCATCGCTGTTGCCGGGGGCGATGGCTAGATCGGCTACGGCTCCGCCAATCATCGAAGTTGCGCCAAATGAGGCCCCGCGATAGATGGTTGCATTCTCCCAATGCGCTCCGCCATCCTCTGAGCGATAGACGTAGTCGCCGAACGCATATACGCGGCTGCCATCTCCCGGGAACGCGCGAGTCTGAGCAAGCGGTTCGGGCAGACTTCGAACCACTGCGTTCGACCCCGCGGGAGGCACCAGCACGTTGCTCGGATGCCAGTTTTCCAGATCCGCCGTCTGATACACGCGGCCAGCACCGGTCTGGACGTAAAGCGTGCCCCCCGGCCCATACCAGACTCGCTTGCAGGGGCCCGACGCCGCTCCAGCCAGCGCCTCATCGACGACCAAGTTGCCGATGTGTCTCCAGTCGGGGGTTAGGACCGTCACCGGAGGGGCAGTTTGGGCGTACGCGCGCGACGCTACCAGAATGACGAATAGTACTGTGGCCAAGCGCCACGGTGCTGTGGACAACTTATACATCCAAACCGTCCATTGTATCCCGGTCTATCGGCTGAAATGCTCCGAAGCTTCTGATTTCAGAGGTAATTTCCAAATAAGTCGTTCCGGACCCCCACTTGCCATGAAGTTTAGTGGTAAACTGTCCGAAATAGTATTTTATGCTGCGCGTCGTGTATCCGGGCCGAAGTGTCGTATTGTGGCTGCTCCTTGCAGCAGTGGCGGTGGTGTGCCCGGCCCAGTTCACTCCTTTTGACACTGGCACTTACGCGGCGAAAGTCATCTCGCAAACCGGACAGGTTTCGGTCGTCAAAGACACTCAGCCTTGGGCGCTTTCCGTGGGCGATTCCGTACAGATTCGTAACCTGATTCTCACCGGACCCGACGGCCACGCTCTGCTGCAGGTTTCCGACGGCAGTACCTTTGAAGTATTTCCCAACTCGCGCGTGGTATTCCGCAAGAATCCGCCCAACTGGAAGGACCTGCTCGACGTCCTGGTGGGCCGTGTCCGCGTGCACATCGAACACTTCGGCAACGTGCCCAACCCGAATCGCGTGCTCACGCCGACCGCGGTGATTTCGGTGCGCGGCACAACGTTTGACATCACCGTCGATGACGACGACGAAACTACGCTGGTCGAAGTGGAAGACGGCCAGGTGGAAGTGCAACATGCTCTGCTGCCGCGCGGAAATTCCAAGCTGCTGAATCCCGGCGAGTCGTTGCGTGTATATCGCAATGAACCCATCGCCGCGAGCGGCATAGACAAGGGCAACCTTGCGCGGATCATATTGCGCTCCATGGCGAACGCGGCCATCACCATGGCGACTCGCATGCCCAGTTCGGGAGGCGGTGTCGGCAGCGGCGGCGGTTCCACCGGCGGCGGAGTGGGCGATACCCAGAAAGTGCCTCCACCACCGCCTCCACCCCCAGCCCCACCATCGGCTCCGTCGCTTTAAACGAGCACCCGTAGTCGAACCCTTTGGGCGAACCGCGGCCCGGCCCCCGTGCGAAACTAACGGATAGCTATGAAGTATCTGCTGCCATTTCTCATTCTGCCGCTAATGGTCGCGCTACCGGCCCGCTCGCAGGGCGTATCCGCGCCCTGGGACATCTCACAGACGCTCACTTCGCTCGCCGAGCAATCGCAACGGCTCCTGCCCATCCTGGAACAATTGACGCCGGAGAAGTGGCAAGCCAAGGGCGCGCCCGCCGCTTACACCGCGCAATGGCGCAGTGCGCGCAGCGAAGTGGGCTATCTGCTGGGCGCGGCCGAATCCATGAAGAAGCAACCGGAAAAGCTCACGCTCGGGCTGGAGACGTTGTTCCGCCTGCAGTCTGTCGAAGCGCAAGTGAATTCGTTGGTTGACGGCGTGCGGCGCTATCAGAATCCCGCCGTGGGAGATCTGCTGGTGAGCGTGGTTTCAGCCAATTCCGCCAATCGCGATCGGTTGCGGCAATACATCACCGAACTGGCGCAGACAAAGGAAGAGGAATTTCAGGTGGTGGATCGCGAAGCGCAGCGCTGCCGCGGGACACTCATGCGCCAACCGCCGGCTCGTCCAGCGGCTCCCAAGCCCGCCGCGCCCGCCGCTCCACCATCGCAGAATGCGAAATAGGCGAGAGATTCCATGACTGAAACCACAACCTTCCAATGCAGCATCTGCGACGAGCCCTCCACCGAGATCTGCGTCCACTGCACCAAGGACACTTGCGACAATCATCTGTGTGAAAAGTGCAAACGCTGCAGCGACTGCTGCCAGTGCGATTTCCGTCGTAATAACGACTAGGAAACGACTCCACCGCCCGCTCCCCACGCGCTAAAATTGGTCGAAATGCAATTCCTCGCCGAAAGCCTCGTCGAACTCATCACTCAGACCTCCACCAACCTGCCGCCCGACGTGCGCGAAGCCATGAGCCGCGCGCTTGGAACCGAGCTGCCCAACACGCAGTCCTCGCAGGCGCTGAACGTGATCGCGTCGAATATCGATATGGCGGCCGAGGATCAGGGTCCCATCTGCCAGGACACCGGCATGCCCACCTTCGTGGTCCACACGCCGGTCGGCGTCAACCAGATTGTGCTCAAGAGCGCAATTCAGGAAGCCGTCGCCGAGGCCACGCGTCGCGGCAAGCTGCGCCCCAACTCCGTCGATTCGCTCACCGGAAAAAACAGCGGCAACAACCTGGGCGTCGAGACACCGGTCATTCACTTTGAGCAGTGGGCCGCGGATCAGATCGAAGTAAAGCTGATCCTTAAAGGCGGTGGCTGCGAGAACAAGAACATCCAGTATTCGCTGCCCGCCGATCTGGAGCACATGGGCAAAGCCGGCCGCAACCTCGAAGGCGTGCGCAAGTGCATTCTGCACGCCGTGTGGCAGGCGCAGGGGCAGGGCTGCGCTCCCGGCGCGGTCGGCGTTTGCATCGGCAGCGACCGTGCGCACGGCTACGTGCTTGCCAAGGAGCAGTTGTTTCGCACCCTCGACGACGTGAATCCGCATCCCGACCTGGCGCGGCTCGAAAGCGAAATCGTGGAAGAAGCCAACCGTCTGGGCATCGGAGCTATGGGATTCGGCGGCAAAGTGTCGCTGATCGGATGCAAGATCGGCGCTGCCAACCGCCTGCCCGCCAGCTTTTTTGTGTCGGTGGCCTACGAGTGCTGGGCCTTCCGGCGCTTGGGAGTCAGGCTCGACGCGACTAGCGGCGCGATCACCGGATGGCTATATCGCGATCCCTCCCGCCCGGTCGAAAAAATGACGCAGGGTGCGGGCTTCCCGCTCACCGGCCGCGAGATCATTCTGCGGCCGCCGATCAGCGAGGAGCAAGTCCGCGCGCTCAAAGTCGGCGACGTGGTTCTGATCACGGGCGAGTGCTACACCGGGCGCGACGCCGTGCATGCGCACCTAATGACCAATCCGCTGCCCGAAGGCGTCGATCTGAAGGGTGCGCTGCTCTACCACTGCGGTCCCGTGATGCTCAAGAGCGGCGAGAAGTGGACGGTCAAAGCCGCCGGACCCACCACCAGCAGCCGCGAAGAGCCGTATCAGGCCGACATCATCCGCAAATTCGGCGTGCGCGCCGTGATGGGCAAGGGCGGTATGGGGAAGAAAACCCTGGCGGCGCTACAGGAGCACGGAGCGGTTTATCTCAACGGCATCGGCGGCGCGGCCCAGTATTACGCGCGCGCCATCGATTCGGTATTGGGCGTGAGCCTGCTCGAATTCGGCATCCCCGAAGCCATGTGGAAGCTGCATGTGCACGATTTCATGGCGATCGTAACCATGGACGCGCACGGCAACAGCCTGCATGCGGAGTTGGAACGCGAAACCGGCGAAAATCTCGAAACGCTTCAAGCGCCCGCGGTCACTTCTTCGCGTTGACGGCTTCGGTCCTCGTCAAATACAGCACGAAGGGCGTCACCTCGAACGGCATCTTTTCGCGCGGCGAGAGCAGCGCGAGCGGCCGGGTCTTCACCAGAGCCAGTTGATTGTTCCAGGGATTTAATTTCACGCGCGAGCCCAACGGCAGCGCCGCGATCTGGTCCAGTTTCTCAGGTGCAAGCGCCGGCGCCGCCTCCGCGAAGTTCGCCAGACGTGCTAAGGCCGCCGCATCGGCCACCTGATCGCCCAAGCTCGCCTGCAACAAACTCGGCATGGCGGCGCGGCGCGCTGCCAGCGCCTTGAGGAATAAGCCTGCGTTCGCCAGGTTTGAGTAGGGCGACGCACGCATCATCACGAGGGCCTTCTCGGAAGCGGCCTGCATCTCATCGGCCGGCCGCTCAAAGCGGAAGCGCCGCAGCAGTTCGAGATCGCTCAACATGGTCTGGTTGTTGAAGGCAAACTGAGTTTGCGTGGAGTGCCCCAAGGCGATGTGCGCCAACTCGCCCGCGAGCGTCAGCGCCAAGCTCCCTTCATCCGGCAAAACGTCGATCAGGCCACGGCTGATGACGATGGTGTGGCCGATGGTAAAAGTTTCAAAGGGCGTGGTCAGTAGCACCCGGCAATGCGCCTCGATGTCGAGCTTAGAGGACACGATCAGGTTGCTGACCACTGTGTTGAGAACTGCTTCCACCGCCCCCGGTGGCGCCAGCAATCCGCCTTTCTCGAGGCGGGCCAGCAGATTCTGCTCCGCCTGTCGCTCCCACAAACGTTGGCTTTCCAGCGGAGAGATATCCTTCGGCGCGTTCTCATCCTCTACAGCGGAAGCGCTCTCAATAAGAATGCTGGTCAATTCGTCGACTGCCCGCAAGGGCGTCGCCGCATAATCCCAGAAGCGTGTTTGCGCCTTGAAGTGTGGCATCGCGCCGTCGATGCGCCGGCCCGGTGAAGCTTGTTCCTCGATGTAAATTTGCGCGGGAACCCACAGCGACTCGGCGGCATTCACCCGCCAGCTATCGAAATGAAAGTAGCGCTCGGCCATGGCTCCCCGGGAGGGCGGCGGCTGCACGTAGGTCCCGTTAAAACGCACGATGGCGTCGTCGCGCTCTTCCACCCACATGCGGCCCACGAATTTTCCCGGCGCCAGGCGATTGACCGGCGCCACGTCGAACACCAGGCAGCGGACCTCACCTAGGAATTCACGCCGGACATATTCAAAACGATAAGTCCGGCGGTTGAAATCGTGCAGATCGAGCACCCCCATCTGCGCGAAGCCCCGCGGCAAAAACGTGAGCGCATGGTTCTTCGCGGATCCTGAACGGAAGGGCAGCCAGGAACCGGATTTCGCCGGCGCGGCGTCGGTCCGCGCCACCAAAGGCTGATAGTCGACCGCGCCGTTCCAGCGGACGCGACCCAGAAAGTAGTGATCCTGGGTGGGCCGCGCGGAGGCGTCACTGCCCTCCGGCGTTTCTTGAATGTAGGTTTCGGCCAGCGGCGTTCGCGCTGCGATCGTCGCCAGAAAAGCGTTCTCGCGCTCGACAATGCGGTCGAGCAGCTTTTCGACTAAAGTGTCGCTGGGCTCGGCCGCCCTAAGCGGCAAGAGAGCGAGCGCGGCGAGAAGAGCGTAGCGACTGTTCATGGGGTGTCTAGTAGGCAAGCTGAAATACGATGTGCACAATGGCGGTCGAATCTGCCGCGACGCCCGCCCTCTCGGCGGGCCGGAAGCGGATGGCCTCTGCCGCGGCAATCGCACTTTCATCCAGCCCATAACCCAGGCCGCGGACGGTTCGAAGCACACGCACCTGGCCGGCTGCCGTAAACAGGATCTCAAGCAGCACCTCTCCCTCGATTCGCTGGCGGCGCGCTTCCTCGGTGTAGGACGGCCGGGGCTTCGAGAGAATCTCGACAGCTCGCGTGATCGGCAGCGCCGTCGCCAGACCGGCTCGGTGGATCTGACTTGCGGGGATCATCGTCGCGTCGTCAAATCCTTCGCCTGAGAGCGGCAGTGCGCTCGCGCGATGCGGACTTTCAGCCGCTATCTGCTCAAACCCGCTCGATCGGACAGCTAGCCGCCGCACGGTTGCCAGCG
Organism: Bryobacterales bacterium; assembly: GCA_963731375.1. Taxonomy (GTDB): domain Bacteria; phylum Acidobacteriota; class Terriglobia; order Bryobacterales; family Bryobacteraceae; genus Palsa-187. The sequence goes on along the minus strand of CAVSUW010000005.1, from coordinate 1,142,650 downwards.
AACTTGGTTGCCGGCGCAAGATTGTCGGTTCGGAGCGGTGGCGGAGCCGCGACGGACAGGCGTGCAACCTCCACTGTCGGCAATAGCGGCCGAACGACTTCGAGCAGCGGAATTTGCAGCACGGGGACCGGCGCCGTTTCGCGAAGTGGCGTGACTTCACGCCGGATGACCGGAGCGCGGAACAGACGAGGCGGAGTCCGGTCCATCCGTGACGCAACCTGCCGGGCGGCGTGAAATACCGGCGGTGGCGACAACAGAATCATCGCGCGCAGCGGACGCGGACGCTCGACGAGTCCGCCCGAGAACGTGAGCGCCAACACCAGCGTCACCGCCGTTGCATGAATCGCCACACTCGTCGCGATGGGCAGCACGGGTCTCCGCCGCGCTTCCAAAGCCTGCCCGCTCGCTGAAAAATCGAACACGTTTGCCGCCGCCCTCTTAAAGACGCATCGGACAGAAACGTGAAGGATTGAGCACTTCAGCTCTCGGGAATCATTCTATAAGCCGGATCACCGCCCACAGAACCAGAATCAGGACTACGCCCCCCGAGCCGATCGTCACAAGTCCAGCCCAGGGTGAACCCTCAGGGTCGCGGTTCCCGATCGGAATTGGCGAGACTCCGAACCATGCTCGACGGAGGCAGCAATCGTGGCACCGGCAAATCTCTGCGCCCAGGCCCGCAATCAGGCCTTCGATGGGACCCCGCCGCCGTGAGCGATGCACGCGCACCGAACCGCACTTGGGACAATGCCGCACCAGATTCTCGGTAGCTGTCACTTCATATCCAAGCCCGCGAAAGCTAGGAGCCCCGGTCGACACCAAGTCCGGGCCGTCCGCTCAGAGCGCACGAATGGATAGTCCGCCAGAGCGGGCAGAAATGCTGCCAGGATTCCTATAGCCATCGTCAACCAAACCAGCGCCAACGGAATTCCTCCTTCCGCAGCCCACTCTAGCCATTGATTATGCGCGTGCTCTACCAGCGGGCCAATCTCGAAAGTTGCGTAGGCCAGATAGACATAGGCGTAGGTTCCGAGCCCATAACCGCGCCACGGATCTTTTTCGACGAAGCGCCCCGCCAGCGCGTCAGCTCCTGCCACTGCCGCTAGAGCCCCCCTGACGAATTTTGCGGCCGCCGCCAAGACAAAAAGTCCAGTGGCGCCCACTCTTGAAGACCGCGATGCGACGTTAACAGTACTCGCGACCCACGAGGTACCGAAACCAACGCGGTGGAAGGGTTTCTCCGATCGGATTACTCTCATTACTTAAGACCGACCCTTAGTGGGATAAAGGAAACAACTCATGAAAGTTTTAAGCGCATTTCTTACCACCGCTCTGATCGCCGGAGTATGGCTGAACGCCGCCGCGCCTTGCCTGTGGGCGGATGAAACCGATTCCCAATCCGGTTTTCAAACCGGGCCCTTTGTCCCCGCCGCAGCGGCGGTTATTATTCCGTCCAAGCAAACTATCTTTCCAGCCGCTCCGCTCCCTATCGGACAACTCTCTGGTAGCGAATTCGTGGCCGCTCCCGGCGCCGTCGAGCGCGTTGGCCATGACTCGCGATGGCGCCGCCAGTGGGCCATCAGTCTGGCGCCGCTCTTTGCCAGTGAAGCGCTCGACGCGGCAAGTTCTTATGGCATGCGCGAATTAAACCCGCTGCTGGCCGGCTCCAACGGAGGCTTCGGCATGAAGGCCACCGCCATCAAGTTTGGCGTGGTAGGGGCGCTGGCGGGAGCCGAATACTTCGTAGTCAGAAAACACCCCGCGTCGGCGAAGCTTTTCACCATAGTGAATTGGGTCACGGCCGGCGCGACCACCGGCCTCGCAGTGCATAATTATGGTTTGCACTAAATCGCGGCGCGCGAGTGCCGGCGTCATCCGCATCTCCGAGCTTCGAAATACAGCGTTCGATAGCGCGTCAGATCGGTTCCGCCATCCACCGGAATCGACGGCCCCGCCGGCCCCGCGGAGTCCAACCGCTGAGGAATGCAGTTGAGCCGTCCATAGAAGATGCGCTTCAATGCGGCCTTTGCGCGCATGCTCCGCGGGATGCAGCCCAATTTCGAGGCCATCGCCTTCCACCGGCCGCGCAGCTCGCGCCCGCCGCGATCGCGTTCCGGAAAACCCGCGCAGAGCCGAGTCTCGAATCCGGCATTTCCCAACGCGTCCAAGAGCTCCACCTCTGTCCAATACCTGGTGTGAAGAAAACTCGGATGGAATCCGCCCCACTCGCAGTTGACCGTCGAAATCAGCAGTGCGCCACCCGGCCGCAGCACGCGGTGCGCTTCCGCCAGGAACCGCGGTAAGTTCTCCAGGTAATACTGCGCCTCGAAGAGCAGCGCTATGTCAAAGGACCGCGACTCGAACGGCAGCTCCATTGCGTCCCCCCATCCAAGGCGGATTTTCGCTCGGCCGCGATGTGGTTTGCGTGCAATCCGGCAACTCTCTTCGTCGACACCGCCGGCCGCGACCCGGCGCGCCCGCCCGGCCAGCCATTCCAGCCCGAAACCCGCACCGCATGCCACCTCCAGCACGTCTTTACCCGCCGTGTGCACCGGCCGGTAGAACCTCGGCCCGGCCAATCGAGTTTCTGCCGCGATCACGCCACATCCTCCATCGGCACGCATGCCGCCAGACAAACCGAGCTCACAATTTCCTCCACCTGTTCCACGGTCAAATGCGGATGCAGCGGCAGGCTCAGTTCCTCGGCCGCAAGTCGCTCGGCAATCGGAAAAGATCCGCGCCGGTACCCGGCATCGCGATAGGCTTCGGACAAATGCGGGGGCACCGGATAATGAATCATCGTCCCGATCTCTTCCAACCCCAACTGGCGCGCTAGCCAATCGCGCCGCGGATGCCGGACCGCGAACACGTGCCACACCGTAGAGCCACCTTCGGCCACGCTCGGCAAAACCAAATCGGGGATTCCGTCCAATTGTTCCAGGTAAAGTCCGGCGATCTTCCGCCGCCGCTGGTTCCACGCATCGAGGTGCCGCAATTTCACCCGCAACACCGCCGCCTGCAGCGGATCCAGGCGCGAGTTCACTCCGCGCACCTCATTCGAATACTTCCTGCGTGACTCGTAGTTGCCCAGCGCGCGAACTCGCCCCGCGAGCGCAGCGTCATCCGTGACCACCGCACCGCCATCCCCCAGTGCTCCCAGATTCTTCGTGGGGTAAAAGCTGAATGCCGAAGGGACACCGCCCAAATCGATGCCGTGGGCTTGTGCTGCGTCTGCCAGCAGCATCACGCCGCGCCGCCGCGCGATCTCGCCGAGCGCTTCCAGCGCCTGCCCTTTGACCATATAAATGCACCGCCAAAATCGCACGCGTTCGTGGACCGATCGCGTTCTCAACTCTATCCGGGTCCAGGTTGTAAGTGATAAGATCCGGCTCTACCGGCACCACCCGCGCGCCTACTGCTGATACTGCCAGCCAGGTGGCGATATAGGTGTTCGACGGCACGATCACCTCGTCGCCCGCTCCGATTCCCAGCGCCCGCAGCAACAGCGTCAGCGCATCCAGCCCACTGCCGACCCCCACGCAATGACGAGCGCCGCAGTACGCTGCGAATTCGTTTTCGAAAGCCGCCACTTCCGCGCCCAGAATGTAGCAGCCCGACGTCACTACCTGCGCGATGGCCCGGTCGATTTCCGGGCGTAGTTCTTCGGTTGCCGGTCGAAGGTCAAGGAACGGGATCACAAATCTCTCCTTTCATCTGTTCTTGCAGCGTCAGGTATTCATCCAGGTGCGTTCCGTACCTGGGCCAGCGCGACCCAAGAATCGGAGCGCCACCTAGGCCACCGTCCAACGCGCCCGCACCGGCGTGACCATATCCGCGTCGACTTCCACCGCGAGCGACCGCTGCAGCATCTCGATCCCGATCACCAGTTGCAGGTGGTCTCGCTCCTCCCGCATAAGCGTGCCTTCGATTCCGCGCAACGGTCCATGCTCCACTCGCACACGATCGCCCAGGTTCAAACACGGCCACGGGCGTACTGGCATTTTCGAGTCCATCGCGGCTCGGATCGCCCCGATCTCTGCCTCAGAAATCTCCGCCGGCGCCCCGCCGAATTCGACCACTCTCGCGACACCCGGGACGTCGATCACCTTGACTCGCTCGCTGAATGCGAATCGGCAAAACACGTATCCCGCAAATAACGGCAGTTCAATCTCTTTCGCCCGATCCGACCATCGCCGCCGCGCGCGATAGGTAGGCGCCAGCGCCTCGAAGCCCTTGAATTCGAGCGCCGACCGCGCCGCCACCTCGTGCTGATGTTTCACCGTCAGCGCGTACCATGGGCAAAGCTCGCGCATTGTGACTCCCAGCGGGGAAGTTTCCCGATGCCAATTCGTACATCACTCTTGTGCCCGTCCGAACCGATTTATCTCAATCGAGCTGCCACAGCGGCGATTTCAACCCGTATCGACGCAGATAGGGCGGCGTAATAGCGATTTGAACTTAAGAATAAAGTGGAGGCTACACGGGAATAGATCGGGTTACGGAGTTACATTACAGCGGTTGCGACTGTTGACGCAACGGGCGAAACTCCGCGCGTTAGAATACAGAAGCGTTTTACAAATGGTGCGCGTCGTTTCATGTCAATCAAGCAGCTAAAGGCCAAATGGTGGCACTGGCTGGGCCGTAGGAAGGCCGCTAAAGGCGACTATCGTTCTGCCCTGAACTACGGTCATCGTATTCTTTGTTTGTATCCCAACTATGCTCCTACGCACTCGTACATCGGCTACTGTCACACCGGGTTGGAGCAGGATGAAGAGGCGGTCAAAGCATTTGATCGTGCCTTGCAGATAGATCCCAATTCAGCTTATGCGCGTGCGCAGTTGGGGCGAATCTTCGTAAAGCTGGGGAAATATCGACAAGGGCTCGAAGAGTTGAATCGAGCTTCCCGCATGGAGCCCGAGCTAAAACACAGGCTTGAACATCAAATTTCGCTTGCTAAGGCCTTGACTCAGCTTGGCCAAATCGACGAAGCGCTCGATGCTTGCGAAGAGTTGACACGACTGCATCCAAAAACCGCCGACGCGCAGGGCACAGTCGGGTGGGCATTGCTTAGTCTGGGAAATCACAAGGATGCTGAACAACCTCTGCGAACCGCAATCAAACTCAACCCTGGCTACGCCGAGGCGTATTACAACCTATCGCTGGTCTTGCAAGCCCTCGGAAAGACCGCTGAAGCAAGAGAACTTGATGAAGAACGCGTCAGGCGAAATCCGGATGATCCCGAAGCTCGATATTGCTTAGGAGCGACCTACTTCGAAGAGAAGCGCTTCGTCGAAGCCGCCGCTGCGTACCTCGAAGCCATTAAGCTGCGGCCCGACTACGCCGATGCCTACAACAATCTTGCTCTCACCTATCAAGAATTGCAGCGAGATGATGATGCCGCCGACGCGTTTCGCAAAGCGATTAGCCTTGACCCAAATGATCCCCTCGCATTAAAAAACTCTAGGTGCCTTGTTGGCGAGAATAGGGAGACACGAAGAATCCATCCCTATTTGGAAACGAGCCATCGAATTGTCACCGGACGATGTCACCCTTCGCAGGAGTCTCGGTTGTGGCGCTGGCTGAGACTCGGCCGATTTCAGGAAGCACTTCACGCGTGCCAGAGAGCGCTGGAATTGATGCCAGACTTTGCGCTGGGACACTCCAACATTGGGTTGTATCATTGGCATCTTCGTGAATATCAACAGGCGATTGAAGCTGAGCGGAGATCCTTAGCGATTGATCCTGATAACGACGAGGCCTATTGGGTGCTCGGTCTGTCGCTCGCCGGCTCAGGGTGAGCATCAGAGCGCCCTCGAAGCGTACGAAGTGCGCCTGAAACTCAAACCCGAAATCCCAGACCTGTGGCACAACCTAGGGGAAGTCTACCTAGAAATCGGCCGATACGATGATGCTGTCGAAGCGAATCTGAGAAAGCACTGCAACTGCAGCCTGATCTCCCCGATGCGCTCCATTCGCTTGGACTGGCACACCTGAAACTGGGCAACACGGCTGCCGCGCTGGCGCAGTGTGAACTGCTGAGCGCGCTCGATAGCGCTAAGGCCCACGATTTGCGAGACGAGATCAATGCTTGATGCGGCAACGATCCGCCCTCACCGCCAGATCTGATACCACTTCTTCTGCCGGCTCTCCACTTCCATATACGGCAAATTCACCGCATGCCCGCTCAAGCGTAGCCCGCGGGTTATCGATACACAACGTGTCCGCCATCGCCTGCCCGTAATTCTTCACCAGCCACCCATGCGCCTCGTTCATCGTCGGAGGCCGATGCTTCAAATCGTGCCCGTCGCTGGCGATGAAGTGCACCAGCCGCCGGTCGAGCAGCGTGCGCGCAAACTCCGCCGCCTTCTTGCCGAAGTTGCCCCAGCAGGCTCTGCCCCGTCACCTGCACATACGCGCCCGCCTCCACCCACAGCGCGATCTCCTCCATCCGCTGCTGCAGCAATTGATTGCGCTCCGGATGCGTGACGATCGGCATCATCCCCGCCTCCTGCAGGCGCCCGAAAATCTCCGCCGTGTTGCGGAAAATCATGCAGGTCCGAAAACTCCACCAGCAGGTAGCGGTCCTGATTGATGGTGTACTTGCGCGGATGCGTAATCGCATCCTGAATATTTTCGTAGCTCAGATGGAAATCGCAGCCCGGTGTAGAGGCGTCACCGCCCCGCCGATGCCGGCTTCCAGCTCCTTCAGACGGTCGCGAATCACCAGCGGTTCGAACTTGTAATCGCGATTCGCATGCGGCGTGCACACCAGCTCGGTGGTGCCGGCGGCCGCAGCCATCTTGCAGCATCTCGATCGACTGCTCAAGCGTCTTCGAGCCATCGTCCATGCCGTATAAAACATGACTGTGAATATCGACCAAGTACAATCTTAACCAGGATGGTGCTCACTCTACCAGCTTGCGCTCGAACAAATCGTGCGCGACCTGCGCGACGTCCGGATTCCACGCCGTCGTGGTCGGCGGCTCCGTGCGCGACGCCCTGCTCGGCCTCGATCCCAAGGATTTCGACATCGAAGTCTACGGCATGTCCTACGATCACCTGGCCGCCTTCCTGGCCACGCCGCGGCCGCGTCGATCTGGTCGGCAAGAGCTTCGGAGTCGTGAAATTTGCCGAGTCCGGATGCTCATACATGTGACTTCAGCATCCCCCGCCGCGACAGCAAAACCGGCCCCGGCCACCGCGATTTTCACGCCGAGTTCGACGAATCCATCACCCCGCGCGAAGCCGCCTCCCGCCGCGACTTCACCATCAACGCCATGAGCTTCGACCCCATCACCGGCGAAATCTGGGATTTCTTCGGCGGCCAAGTGGACCTCAACAACCGCGTCCTGCGCGCCACCAGCGATGCTTTTTCCGAAGACCCCCTGCGCGTCCTGCGCGGAATGCAGTTCGCCTGCCGCTTCGATCTGACCGTCGACGCCGGCCACCGCCGCCATGTCTCGCTCCATCGCCGGCGAATACGCGACCCTCGCCCGCGAACGCATCGCCGAAGAGTTCATGAAGTGGGCCGTGAAGAGCGCGCACCCCGGCCGCATCGGCGAATATCTGCAAGCCACCGGCTGGATCATCCACTTTCCCGAAATCGCAAAATCTCTTCGGCGTCCCGCAGGACCCCGAGTGGCATCCCGAAGGCGACGTCGGCGTCCACACCATGCACGTACTGAATCAGGCCGCCCGCATCGCCGAGCGCGATGTTCTCGCCGCGGACGACCGCGCCGTTCTTTTGTTCGCCGCGCTCGCCCACGACTTCGCCAAGCCCGCCACCACCGAGCTGCGCGAGCGCGAAGGCCGCGTGCGCTGGACCTCCTGGGGTCACGAGCCAGCCGGCGGCCCCATGGCCCGCACCTTCCTCGAACGCATCGGCATCAAGAGCGCGATCGTCGATCAAGTAGTGCCGCTAGTCGAAAATCATCTCGCGCATCACAGCATCGGTCGCGGATGTCACGCCCCGCGCCGTCCGCCGCCTGGCCATGCGCCTGGCCCCCGCGTCCATCGCGCAACTGGTCCGCCTGATCGAAGCCGACGCCTCCGGCCGCCCGCCACTCGAACCCGGAGTCCCTCCCGCCGCCGCGCGCATTCTCGCCGCCGCCGAATCCGAATCCGTCGAATCGCGCCCGCAGCCGCCGTTGATCCTAGGCCGTCACGTGCTCCCCTATTTCGACGACCGCCCCGGCGATCCACATCGGCGAAGTAACCAGCGCCGCCTACGAAGCCCAAGCCGACGGCGCGTTTTCGACCGAAGAAGAAGCCCTGCGCTGGCTCGACGACTATATGGCACAGCGGCCCCCAGCGCGCGGAAGAGAGTAGAATTCAAGCATGGGCGCAAAGACGCTGCTGACCGTCGAACACCTCGAGCGGCTCCCGGAGACCGGCGACGTCTCCTACGAGCTCGACCAAGGAGAACTGGTCGAGGTGTCTTCCGCAAGCTATCTACACAATCGCATTCGTGACCGGCTGGTTCAACGATTGATGAATCATCTGGACACTCAGTCCAAGGACCGAGGCGAAGTAGTCGCCGAACAATGGTTCCGTCTGAGCGAAGACACCGTCCGCGCCCCCGACGTAGCCCTCATCGCTCCATCGCAACTTCCGTTACTGGAACCCGAACGCCGCATCCAGCCGTTCTCCCCCGCGCTAGCCATCGAAATCACCTCACCGTCGAACACCTTCGACGAACTAGCCCGCAAGACTCAGCAATATCTCGAAGCAGGCACCCGAGCCGTGTGGATTTTCGTCACCGCCATGCGCCAGATTCACGTCTACAGCGCCACCGCCCACCCCGTCATCCTGACCGCCGACAGATCTGCTCGAAGACGCCGCTCTCCTGCCCGGATTCTCCGCGCGCGTGGAGGAGTTATTCGCAGTTTGATCCGGCCCCGTGCCTCCCGCTTTTGCTGCTCCTGTGCACGGCCCCAGCCTTCGCGCAGAAGCGCCCCTTCGACGTCGAAACTCTCCTCCGCATCCAGCGCATCGGCGACCCCGCCCTCTCCCCCGACGGCAAACAGGTAGCCTTCACCGTCAGCCACGCCCGACCTCGCCACCAACTCCCGCCCAAACAAATCTACGTCGTCCCCGTAACCGGCGGCACCCCGCGCCAGCTCACCCGCGAAGGCACCGACAACGAACGTCCCCGCTGGTCGCCCGATTCGCGGCAGATCTATTTCATCTCCACCCGCGGCGGATCGTCGCAAGTCTGGGTCATGGACGCCGACGGCGCGCACCCCCGCCTGATCACGCGCCTCGCCACCGAAGCCAGCGGCGTTCTAGTCTCGCCCGACGGCAAGAAGCTAGTGTTCCAGTCCAGCGTCTATCCCGAATGCGGTCGCCGACAACGCCTGCAACCAGCGCAACCTCGACGCCGACGCCAAAGCGCCCTCGAAAGCCCGCATCTACACCTCACTTCTCTATCGCCACTGGACCGAATGGCGCACCCGCCGCCGCCAACATCTATTAGTGGCCAACACCGACGGCACCGAAGTCCGCGACCTCACTCCCGGCAACTACGACGTCCCCCCGTTCTCGCTAGGCGGCCCCGAAGGCTACACCATCTCGCCCGATTCGCTCGAACTGGCCTTCGTAATGAACGTCGACCCCGATCCCCGCCGCCAGCACCAACTCCGACATCTACACCGTGCCGCTCGACGGCGGCGACGCCCGCAAAATCACCATCGGCCCCGGCGCCGACGACAGCCCCCTCTACTCGCCCGACGGAAAATTTCTAGCCTTCCGCTCCCAGCCCCGCGCCGGTTACGAAAGCGACCGCTGGCGTCTCATGGTCCTCGACCGCGCCACCGGCAAGACCACCAATCTCACCGAGTCCCTGGATCGCTGGGTCGAAAGCTTCACCTGGTCCCCCGACTCCACCCGCCTCTTCTTCACCACCGAAGACCGCGGCCGCACCGGACTGCAAATGATCGCCGCGACCGGCGGCGGCATCCGCAGCATCATCAGCGGCCAGTCGAGCCTCGACGACGTCCAGTTCACCTCCGACGGCCGCACCATGATCTACACCGAGGAAAGCGGCTCCCGCCCGCTAGAAATTTTCCGCGCCACTTCCGGCGGCGGCGCCGGCGTAGCCCTCACGCACATGAATGATGCGCTCCTAGCCAACGCCACCCTAACCCCGCTAGAAGAATTGTGGGTCGACGCCCCGACAAATCCCGCGTCCATTCCTTCATCACCAAGCCCCCCAACTTCACGCCGACTCGCAAATATCCAGTAGTCTTCCTAATCCACGGCGGCCCCCAAGGCGCCTGGGGCGAATCCTGGACCTACCGCTGGAACGCCCAAGTCTTCGCCTCCGCCGGCTTCGTCGTCGTGCAGCCCAATCCCAGGGGCTCCACCGGCTACGGCCAGAAATTCATCGACGAAATCAACGGCGACTGGGGCGGCAAACCCTACGACGACATCATGACCGTAGTAGACGCCGTCGCCGCCCAACCTTATATAGACAACACCCGCATGGCCGCCGCCGGAGCCTCCTACGGCGGCTACATGGTGAACTGGATCAACGGCCACACCAACCGCTTCAAAGCCATCGTCTCCCACGGCGGCGTCTTCGACCTCGCCAGTTGGTCCCGCGAAACCGAAGAGCAATGGTTCCCGCTGTGGGAAATGAAAGGCACCGCCGTCGACAACCCCGACCTCTACGAAAAGTTCTCGCCCTCCACCTACGCCCGCGACTTCAAGACCCCCACGCTAGTAATCCACGGCGAACAAGACTTCCGCGACGTCACCGGCCAAGGCCTGCAACTCTTCACCGTCCTGCAGCAAGCAAAAAATGCCCTCGAAACTGCTGCTCTTCCCCGACGAAGGCCACTGGATCCTGAAGCCGCAAAACAGCCTGCTCTGGTATCACACCGTCCTCGACTGGATCGGCGAGTGGACCAAGAAGTAGCACGAAGCGTGAGCCGCTATTCTGGCAAGCCAACCTTTTTGCGCAAAGCCTCGAGCCGTGGATCCCCGCGAAGCAGTCCCGGACTTTCACGATTCACACGATTCAGGACCCAGCCCATTCGAATAGGCCCAACTCCCGGCGTCGCGATCCAGTGCCTCAAAAACGCGATCCTTGTCGCCCAAACATGCGAGAATTTCGGCTCGTTCAATGTCTCTAGTCGCGGCGAACACTTTCTCCGCCTCGTCGCGGCGGTCCGCGCGCGCATAGGCGCAGCCCAGGGGGCTCCAATCCCACTTTTGGCGGCGTCTCCTTCGTAAATGTGAATAACATCCATGGCTCTCCCTTGAAGTAGGCGCATGCGGAGAACGCATCCCTCCTTGTTCGCATTTAGTTCCGACATCTTCTCGCAAGCCCTGGCAGCCTCGTCGTTTCGGCCGACATCCGCTAGTGCGTCGGCCAGCCAGAGGTGAACAAACGATGAAAGTGGATCATTGTTTTCCGCGATTCGCAAGTGCTGGAGTGCCTGCTCGATCCGCCCCAGCGGCAAAAGAAGGAAGGCGGCCAAATCGGCGTGCGACTCCGCGTGGCTAGGCTGGATCTCGATCGCGTGGATGAAAGTTTTCTTCCGACTGTTCCCATTGCCCTTCGCGTGCATAGGCCGCCCCCAGCGCATCGTAGGCTTCCGCCGAGAGGGGATCCAGTTCGACCGCCCTCTCCGCCGCGGGTCGAATCTTCGCGAGTTCCTCCGGAATGTCGTTAGTGAAATTATTCGACAGGATGACGTGGGCCACGGCGAGACCCGCATAAGCAGGAGCAAACGTCGGATCCTTGGCGATCGCCTGTTCGAACAGGGGGATGCTTTGACGGAAGCCAGGCTGTCCAAACTGGCGTCCGCCGCCGAGAGCCCGGGCGCGAAGGTATAGATCGTACGCTTCCACACTGGTTTCATATCGCCGGCGGCCGCCGCCGAGTTTCAATCGCAAGCTATTGACAATGCCTTGGGAAATCTCGTCCTGGATGGCGAAGATGTCCGTCAACTCCCGGTCGTACCGGCCCGACCAGAGCGGGAAGTCATCGCGGACCCGAACCAACTGCGCGTCGATCCGCAAGTGTTGGCCGGAACGGAGGACGGAACCCTCCACAATGTAATCGGCATTCAGTTGTCTTCCGGCGTCGCGAACGTTCTGGGGCCTGCCCTTAAAAACGAAGGACGAGGTTTGGGAGCGCACCACCAGGCCGTCAATGATCGAAAGGTCTCGAATGATCTCGCCAGTGAGCCCGTCGGCAAAGTAGTCGCTGTTTGGCTCTTGGCTCAAGGTAATCAGAGGTAAGACGGCAATCGGAATGGGCGCGCCTTGGTGCTGAACACGCCACCATCCCGCGGCGGCGATGAGGACTACGACGCAGGCAATCCCGGCGAAGAGCCACCACCTGCTGAGCCGCGGCGCCCTCCGATCCGGATAAGCTCGGTGGTCGCTTCCGGAGGACGCACTGCCTGGAGGAAAACCGGAACATAACCGCCCTTCGGTAATTCGATGACCAGCGCGTCGCCTTTTCCCTCACCCTTGTAATATTCGGCGAGGCGAGCCCGCAGCCGCCCCGCTTCGGTCCGCACGATCGAATCCTGCGTGGGGTCATGATCCGGCCTGCGCCCGAACACCTCAACGGCGATAACGGACTCTTTGAGCTCGCTGTCCTTGCCTTCCAGGTGATGTTCGACTACGAACCGCAGAAATCGCCGCATGCGCTCATTTCGCGAGAAACCATCGCTCGCGAGCACCCGCTCGAGTTGCCGCCGTGCGGCGAATACGTCGGATTCCGCGGTGGGCATTTGTTTCGAGCTTACTCTTGCTTTCAATACTATGCAAATGTATAAAACCCTTTTCCAACATGCCCGCGCTTGTTTTAATGGCCTGGCTGGCCCACCGTATTAGCGAATCCCGGAGAAACAATTCACAAGCGGAAAAATAATCCAAGTCCTTGGAAAGCGAGAGGAGAGGACGATGATTCGAACAAGCAGAGAGGATTGCCATGATGGTCTTCTTGTGGGCTTCAAGAAACATTTGAAAAGAACCGCTCTCGTCGCTTTTTCACTGTGCCCGCTTGTCGTAGCCACAGCCTTCGTCTCTTTCCACAAACCAATCCTCGGCAAGAGCGTTGCCGGCGAAAGCTCAGGGTGCGAGCGCACCGCAGGCGGTCAACCAGAGCATTGTCGAAAACTACGGCAAGCTCCCACTCAGCTTTGAGGCCAACCAGGGACAAGCAGACTCGCAGGTAAAGTTCATCTCCCGAGGCAACGGCTACAGCCTGTTTCTAACCTCGACGGAAGCTGTGCTGAGCCTGTAAGAACCACCGGCCAAGAAGGGGCCGCTTCCTGCTGCGCCATCTGCGAAATCTGCGGCTGTCTTGAAGATGAAGCTCGTCGGAGCAAATCCTTCGCCGCAACTGACGGGCCGGGATGAGCTGCCCGGCAAGAGTAACTACTTCATCGGCAATGATCCGGCAAAGTGGCGCACCAATGTGCCGAACTACGCGAAAGTAAAATACGCGGACGTCTATCCCGGCATTGACCTGGTCTATTACGGCAACCAGCGGCAGTTGGAATACGACTTCGTGGTTGCTCCCGGCGCGGACCCACGGGCCATCCGGCTCGCCCTCGACGGAGATGAGAAACGGCGAATCGACGGCCAGGGCGATTTAGTGCTGGAGGCCGAGGGAAGCGAGCTCCGCCTGCATCGGCCCGTCATCTATCAGGAAATCAACGGAGCCCGGCAGCGTATTGCCGGCAACTTCGTGATCCGAGCGGCACGCGCAGGTTGGCTTTGAGGTGGCCCAGTATGATGCGAGCAAACCGCTCATCATTGATCCGGTATTAAGCTACTCCACCTACCTCGGTGGCAGCGGCGATGACGTCGGTCGCGGAATTGCGGTGGACTCCTCCGGCAACGCCTACGTGACGGGGTACACCGAGTCCAGCGATTTCCCCACAGCGAATGCTTTCACAGGCGGCGACGGCGGTAGCCAGCGCGTATGCTTTCGTGACAAAGCTCAACGCCGCAGGCTCGGCCCTGGTATACTCCACCTACCTCGGCGGCAGCGGCGGTGACGACGGTGCGCGGAATCGCGGTGGACTCCTCCGGCAACGCCTACGTGACGGGGTGCGCCAATTCCACCGATTTCCCCACAGTGAATGCTTTCCAGGCAACGACTGGCAGGCGGCGGCGATGCGTTTGTGACGAAGCTCAATGCGGCCGGCTCGGCGCTGGTGTACTCCACCTACCTCGGTGGCAGCGGCTAGTGACTACGGTTCCGGAATTGCGGTGGACTCCTCCGGTAACGCCTACGTGACGGGGACCACCTATTCCAGCGATTTCCCCACAGCGAATGCTTTCCAGCCAGCGTTTGGCAGGCGGATTCACCGATGCGTTCGTGACGAAGCTCAATGCCGCCGGCTCGGCGCTGGTATACTCCACCTACCTCGGCGGCAGCGGTGGTGGCGATTACGGTGACACAGGTAACGGAATTGCGGTGGACTCCTCCGGCAACGCCTACGTCACGGGGTACACCGATTCCACCGATTTCCCCACAGCGAATGCTTTCCAGGCGTGTATCACTGCTGTAATGGCTTCGAGTACATGGGCGATGCATTCGTGACGAAGCTCAATGCCGCAGGCTCGGCGCTGGTATACTCCACCCACCTCGGTGGAAGCGCCTGGGACGTTGGTACCGGGATTGCGGTGGATTCTTCCGGCAACGCCTACGTGACGGGGACGACCTATTCCAGCGATTTCCCCACAGCGAATGCTTTCCAGCCAGCGAGACTCAGCCCCAGAATGGTTCTCTGACGAGTTCTTTTGTGACGAAGATCAATGCCGCCGGCTCGGCGCTGGTATACTCCACCTACCTCGGTGGCAGCAGCTTCGAGACCGGTTCCGCCTCCGGAATTGCGGTGGACTCCTCCGGCAACGCCTACGTGACCGGGTACACCAGTTCCATCGATTTCCCCACAGCGAATGCTTTCCAGACAACGATTCGGGGCTACCATAATGCTTTTGTGACGAAGCTCAACGCCGGCCGGCTCGGCGCTGGTATACTCCACCTACCTCGGCGGCAGCGGTGAAGACTTCGGCGCCGGAATCGCGGTGGACTCCTTCGGGCAACGCCTACGTGACCGGGTCAACCTGTTCCGCCGATTTCCCCACAGCGAATGCTTTCCAGGCAGCGTACGCCGGTCCTGCCGGGTGCCCTTACCGGCGGAGATGCGTTCGTGACGAAATTTCCTGCGGTCTCGGCGGGCCCCGATCCTTGGCAACCGGCAATCATCGCCATGGAAACCGTCGGCAGGAACCGATAGCCTCAACTTCTGGGAGTGGGCCTGGTGCTGGCAATATCTTCCGGCATTCCCAGGCGCGCCCGCTGGGTTCGGCGTAGCTGGGCTCGATTTCCCCCGGCGTTATGGGGGAAATCATCGTGGCGGGCGGCGGCGATGGGTTTCGAGTTGTTTCCGCCGAACAATGGGTGCTGTATTATCACCAGGCGCTCGTGACAGATTCCTTGCAACAGGCAGCCGGCGCCATGATAACCGCGGCGGGAACCGATAGCCAGAATTTCTGGCAGTGGGCCTGGTATTGGCAGCGATCTCCCACGTTCGCCGGCGCCCCCGCCGGATTCGGAGTGCTTGGGTCCATCGACGATGGAACGATCTACAAGATCATCGTAGATGGCGGTGGCGATGGGTTCGCGCTTGTTTCCGCGGAACAGTGGGTGCAGTATTATCGCCAGGCTACATGCGCGGGCTGTTGGGGCTACTGACAAAACCGTAACTGTCCCGACCCCGCAGCCCCGACAAGAACTCAAAGGGAGGTGAAAGATGAAAGAGGCATCCAAGGGCAAGTTAAAACTGTTGCCGTCGTCGGCGGTGGTAGTCCTTCTGATGGCAGGAGCTGTTACGAGTACAGTTCAGGCCAAAGAATGGCAGTCAATAGCGGGCGCGGAAAGTCCCGATCGTGGAAGCCAGGCGTTGGCGTTTTTGCCGAATGAACTTTGGGTCCATACCGGCGACAGCATCCGTTGGACCTTTCCCACACATGAGCGCCATACCCTGACGTTCTTAAAACCAGGCCAGATAAGACCACCTGGGTTTGGTCCCATCTTCGACGTCCCGGTAGGGTGCCCAGGAATTACACCGGATGGATCCAGCTTTGATGGCTCCGCCTGCGTCACCTCGGGGATCTTGCGCTTGGGTGACAATACCAAGTCGACCGAAAATGCGCCGACCTATTCCGTAAGTTTCCCTGCTGCAGGCAACTTCAAGTTTGTTGACCTGCTTCACGCGGACATGAGCGGAGTGGTTCATGTTCTGAACCTGGCCGCGACCCTTCCCCACGACCAGGACTTCTATGATCGGCAGGCCCAGGGCGAGCAGGCACTGTTGTTGGGGGACGCCTCTCGCCTGGAGGGCCGCGGAACTCCTGGCGATAACGGTGGAGCGCAGAGCAACGACGTGGCCGTCGGTATCGGCGAAGTAGTGACGACTACTGGCGCAGGTTTACAGACCGCATCACTAATGCGTTTCCTTCGGGGCACCATCGTCGTGCGTGTCGGGGACACGGTTGAGTGGACCAGCCTCGACCCATCCATAAACCACACCGTGACCTTTGGGACGGAGCCCGCCGACCCGCGGCCGCCTTCAGCAAACGTCTCGCCCACCTCGGAGGGGGCGAGACAAGCAGTCATAAGCTCGTCTGCGGACAGCGTGAATTCCGGCTTCCTGTCTCCGGCGCCGCAAGATAGGGCGAATCTAGCCCAGTCGCCTCCGGGTGTCACGAGATTTCGGGTGACCTTCACGTCTCCGGGCACTTTCAACTACATCTGCGCCATTCATGACGACCTCGGCATGCATGGGACGGTGATTGTTCACTGATAGGCAGCTCATGACATCGAGAGTTCTTGGACTATTGCTCATCTTCGCGTCCCTAGCTTCGGCGCAACAGGGCAAGGGCGACACCTACCGGGGTGGCCTCGTCACGCCTCCCTTGCCGAAACCGAGATTTGTTCTGGTTGACACCTCCGGTGCTCAGTTTGATTTCTGGAACCGGACCTTGGGCTCGGTGACACTTCTGTTTTTCGGCTACACCAATTGCCCCGATGAGTGTCCCATGCATATGGCTAACATCGGCGTGGCTCTGAACAAATTGCCTCCGAGCATTGCAGATCGGGTCAAGCTCGTTTTTGTTACTACCGATCCCGCACGGGACACCCCGGCACAACTACGCCGGTGGCTCGACAATTTCGATCGACATTTTGTCGGCCTGACGGGAACCGTAGCTGCTCTCGAGGCGGTCCAGAGGGCTGCGGGAGTTCCTTTGGCCCGGAAAACAGCGCCCCGCAATGGCAACTATGCAGTCGCCCACGCGAATTTCGTTGTCGCATACACAAAAGATAATCTGGCCCACGTTATCTATCCCGGCGGGGTGAGTAAAGACGATTGGATACACGACCTGCCCCTCTTGATTAAGGAGACCTGGCCACACCCATAAACATGGGAGCCTTGGCCGCGCATCGTGCGTGGAGGCTACGTGACATCGCTGTAGATTCTCATTGAGCCGCGCCCCGTTTCCTTGATCGAGTAAACTGGGCTCTGAACCAGATGCCGTTCCAGCCCGGCGACAGACTCGGCCCGTATGAGATTCTCGCTCCCATAGGCGGAGGCGGCATGGGTCAAGTCTGGAAAGCCCGCGACACCCGGCTGGACCGCATCGTCGCGATCAAGATCTCGAAACTGGAATTCTCTGACCGCTTCGAACGCGAGGCACGCGCGGTCGCCGCCTTGAATCATCCGAACATCTGCCAGTTGTACGACGTCGCAAAAGAATCCGGCGTGGACTACCTGGTGATGGAATACGTGTCGGGAAAATCGCTCGACAAGTTCATCCCATCCGGAGGGTTGCCCGTCACCGCCGTAATTTCCTTGGGCCGCCAGATCGCCCATGCACTCGCCGCCGCGCACTCCAGCGGCATCGTGCATCGTGATCTGAAGCCCGCCAATGTTGTCATCACGGATTCCGGTATCGCGAAGGTTCTGGATTTTGGACTCGCCAAACGTGCCGATCCCAAAACCGCGCCTCCTTCCGGCGAGGAAGCGGAAACAGAGACCATCACCCCAGCCTTGACATTGCAGGGTTCGATTGTAGGTACGGCCAATTACATGTCTCCCGAACAGGCCCAGGGAATGCCGGTCGATGCCCGTTCGGATGTCTTTTCGCTCGGCGCCGTGCTATACGAGATGCGCACGGGATCGCGCGCCTTCAAAGGCGAAACGATGGTCGCTACGTTGGCGGCGATTCTGCGCGATGAAGTTCCGCCCCCGATATCAGTGGGCTTTCCAGGTCCACCGCGCCTGGACGATCTAATCCGCCGCTGCCTGCAGAAGCGTCCCGAGGATCGCTGGCAAGCGATGGACGAAATTCAGGCCGAGCTTGCGATTCTTCAAAACTACTCCGCTGACGCGCCCCCGGTCACCGCGCCGCCCTCGATCGCCGCGCCCCCATCCAATCGACCGCCCGTTCGTTACGCGGGATTTTGGATCCGTGCCGCTGCGCGTGTGATCGACGTGGTCATTGTGGGAATGGCTATGTCGATCTTGCGATTCATTCTCAGGGTGCCCCTGCTCCAAGAGAAAACATTCATCTTGGCGGTGGCAGGTCTGTACGAGGTTTATTTCGTTTCGCGGATGGGTGCGACCATCGGCAAGATCGGGTTGAACCTGAAGATCGTCCGAGCCGACGGTTCCGCGGTCACTCGCATTTGGGCGTTTCGCCGTTACTTCGCAGTGGGATTAAGCGTGCTCACAGGCACGGTCGGATTCTGGATGGCTGCGTTCGACCCCGAGAAGCGCGCTCTCCACGACCGCATTTGCGCCACCCGCGTAGTCCGCGGGGAATGATTTCCCGCAGTTCACCTCACCGCCACATCCAGTAGTTCCACCCAGTATTGAACCGACTGCAGCAAGAACCCGCAGAAAACCAGCACGATTCCAAACACGCCCAGTCGCCGCACCGGAAGATTGTCAGCGTAATATTCGATGTAAGGATTCACCATCGCGCCCACCGTTGTCACCAACCCGGTGACCACGCCCAGCCGAACCGCGAAGGACCAGGGATGATCCACGTGCTGCACCAACGCGCTGCACGCCATCGCCGATGCGATGTATCCCGCGGTACGTGCCACGCTGCCCCATATCATACGCCGCGTCAACCGCGATCGCCGCACCGCCGAATAATCCATGCTGGGACGCATACCGTTTGAATAGGCAACGATTTGTCCCAACGTGATCAGGGCCGCAAAGGCCGCCGCATAGGGAAAACCCAGCATCCGGTAGAGCCCGGCCCCGAAAGCCACACCCCGGATTGCGCTGAACATTGCTTCCCAGGGCAGGGAATAGTGATCGTGCCGGCTGCCCATTCGATGCAACTCAATCGCAATCGTGATGCCGGTCGCCGCCCCCGACACGATGCCAAAAAACAGGCCCAGCCCCAGGCCGTAACCGACTCCGAACACGATCGAATAGGTGACGATCCTGGTGAGAAGCCGCAAGGGCCCGTGTTGCCCGCCCAACAAATCGTAGGCCAGATACAGTCCGCCCAACACATCCAAGGAAATGCCGCTAATGCTAACCGCTGCGATTATGTGGTGGTCCATCGTAGCGGCGTGATTGTGGCTACTTTACAATGACAGTCTTTTCCGCTTCGATGGTCACCGTCTTGGTGACCGGAGCGCCGTTCGTCGGAACCACCCTCACTTCATAGGTGCCTGGATTGAGCAGCAGCGCCTGTGCGAAATTGCTGAACTCGTCCACATGCCCCATGAACCGGTCGTTCACATACACGGCTGCAAAATGGTCGGCGTTCTCGACCCGCAGCTTGCCGAATGGCGGCTTGGCCGGAGGCAGCGCGACCATAGTCTCTTTCATCACCGTTGTCTTGCCTGCCGTGATGGTTACTTTCTTTACGATCTCCTGATATCGCGGATCTTCCAGCTTGATTTCGTGCTCGCCTGCCGCGACATCATACTTCCGCGCGACCTTGAAGTTCGCCGCCGGCCCAACATACTTGCCGTCGATAAAAACTCCCGCGCGCCCCGGATCCACTTCCGTCTTAAGCCTTCCGTTATCCGCCGCCGCACAAGTCAATGACACCAATATGAATGCCGCTAGTATTCGCATGAGACTCCTCCTTTTGTCCTCTTATCCATTTATCTATTGTGCACACAAATTTCCGCACTCAGCGCGGTCAACATGGCCCGATCCCAGGCGCGCACAAAGCAGCACTGTTACACTGAAGGTGCCATGAAGACAGCGCCTACTCCGCAGAGAATCGCTCGCGTGGGGCAGCGCCGCCAGGTAGTCATCCCACGAGAGATTCTTGAAACCCTCAAGCTCCAGCCGGGCGACCTTGTTGCATTCGCCGAGCACAAAAACGGTGTGCTGATAAAACCAACGCGCGTAGTGATCGCGATGACACGCTGTCGCCCGCGGAAGCAAGATCGTGCGGCGCAGCCAACCGGAACTAAGCTTCGTTTTACTCCATGCGTTGCTGCTCCAGTGCATCTTACCGACCGTTGATTCTTCGACCGACTCCGGCGCTAGCTCCCCGATATGCTTCAATCGGCTGGAGCCAAATTCTGATCGACCAGTTTACTTGCGCAGTATTCTTCGACTCTAGAAGCACCCACGAGAGAAAGCCCTGCAATCATTTACCCTGTCTACAGCCTCACGCAGCTTCGTAGTCCGACACGGGAACGGCTTCCCGATTCTTATCTCTTCCTTATCTCCCGAATAACCCGCCTCAGCTTCCCACGCGCCTCTGGTTACCTCACTGATAGCTTCGATTTTGGGCACGTCACTTAGCACAGCCTCCCGGCATTGTTCGTATTTGCTGCCTCACTTGCACCTTCCTGATGTTCGCACGTAATTGAATCATACATAGAACCAGTCGCTGTCAGACGATGTAGCGGCAAGTTACTAAAGATCCCAGCACCAGCGCTCCGGTTCGCGATCAGTTGTCAGAAGGGGGATTCCATAGCCCGTAAGCGCTTTACGATAGCGCACGAGCTCGGCTCATTTCCTGCGTCACTCACATCTATTGGTGGACGGGGAGACGACCGACAGTAGGCCTGAAAGAATTGCTACCTGGACGCAATCTCAGCACCTCGAAAAAGCAGACAGGAACAGTGTTGCTGCTGAACTGAATGCCGAGGAATCTTCTCGCACGCCGATTGATGAGCGGAAATCCACGCTTGAGGATCTTTTCCAGGTACTGTTCCGCGTTGGTAAGTGCCAATTTGGCCTCTGCCATCATAACCGAGGAAGCAAACAGATCAAGGCTGCTACACAAGGATTTTTGGTGCTATGGTGGAAGAAGCTGTCTAGAAGACCGAATACTAAAGACATGTCCTATTACGAGAGCCTGCCTTACACAATCACCATTCGGAAAGTGACAGACAGGACTTACGCGAAGTGCATGAAATTCCTGGATGTGTGCGCACGGAGAATCCGCAGCTCGGCAGTTGAACATCTTCGGTCCAGCAAACCTTTGGATCCAGGTGCCTTGCGTCTGGAACGCATCCCTGAGCCTGAAGAAGAGAGCGCTCTGCCGAGTGGGAAATGGGTTCAGCGCGTTCCAGGCGATTACACAGGGACTTGGTTCGCCGCTCAGCGCGATGACGTAAGCCCAATCAACTCGTAACATCGATGCTATCGGGCCTTACGGCTAATTCCTCACCAGGTTTTAGAGGACTACCTCGCGCTGAATGCAGTCCAAGCCATAGGTAGTAGTCTCGCAGATGCCCTTTACCATTTCTGGCACGAACCGGATCATGAATTGAACGAATGGTCATTGCCAAGTCACGTATGCTTTCAGAGAACCTCTGGCGCAAACTAGATGGGACTGGTATACGCGTGTTCCCAACGCACGCACGCGCCTCTAGCACATCACGACAGATACATCTCGACGGTCCATGTTTGCCAGAGTACCGACAATTACGCAGCGTTCCTGAAGGGACTGAAGCTGATGTCGTCGGATTAAACAGTCGCTGCGTCTGTAGACACTGACGGTCTGCACGCAATTTGGGCGGCCAAAAGACATGTGCAGATTGACGCCTACGCTGGAAGCCCAGATCGGGACCACGTGTCGAGCTGCAGGACACTCCTGGTTACGGTTAGCGAAACTCCAGAACTGCCGCCCTGGTCACTGTCGAATGTAGTTGACGCTTGTAGCTATGGGACAGAGTATGCCGGTACTCAAGAAGCTTTCTTGGGCGCGAAAGCACCACGGCGGTGCAAGCTCGCATTGCAGTGCTCCACAGAAGCGGCGGAGCGCATCATCCACAATTTGATGAATCACGGAGGAATCAATTTCGACATAACGCGCTGGGGGAGAACTGCCGCCAACGCCAATGGCTATTCCGATGGCACGTTGGTATTGGTATATCCCGCCGGCGGCCTCAACGGGATCGGCGACCGCTTCTTAGCTATCGCGTCCATCGGTTTTCATCCGCGAGCCAATAAAAAGAGGTTGCCTGCAGACAACCTGACAACCCACCACCCTAGCTCGCCCCTCCCCCGCTGTGCTATATTCGATTGTGCCGCTCAGCATTCTTGGCGTGATTCCAGCCAGGTACGCATCTTCCAGATTCCCCGGCAAAGCCCTCGTCTCTATCGCCGGGAAAACTATGCTGCAACACGTTTGGGAGCGTGCCTCGCAGGCGCGCTATCTCACCAGCATCGTGATCGCCACCGATGACCCGCGCATTCGCGACGCCGCCCAGGACTTCCGCGCGCGCGTCGTCATGACCCGCCCCGATCACGTCTCCGGCACCGATCGCGTCGCCGAAGCCGCCTCCGCCTCCACCGCCCAAGTCATCGTCAACATTCAAGGTGACGAGCCTATGCTCGACCCCGCCGCCATCGACGCCGCCGTACTCGGCCTGCTCGAACACGACGAGATCCCCATGGGCACTCTCAAGAAGCGCATCGAAGACCGCGCCGAAATCACCGACCCCAACGTCGTCAAAGTGGTCACCGATCACGAAGGCAACGCGCTCTACTTCTCGCGCTCGCCCATTCCTTATGTACGCGAATCCTCCGACGCGCCCCCCGCTTACTTCAAGCACATCGGCCTCTACATCTACCGGCGCGATTTTCTACTGGCCTACTCCGACCTCCCCATCGGCCCGCTCGAACAAGCCGAACGACTCGAACAACTGCGCGCCCTCGAAAACGGCTTCAAAATCCGCGTGATCGAAACCGAGTACGAATCCCTCGGCGTCGACACGCCCGAAGATTGGCACAGAGTCTCGGCTCTCTACGAAAAAATGGTGGTGACGGAATAATGGCGAAATATATATTTGTAACTGGCGGCGTGGTTTCCTCCCTGGGGAAGGGAATCGCAGCCGCGAGCATCGGTTGCCTGCTCGAAAGCCGCGGCCTCAAAGTCACGCTGCAGAAGTTCGACCCGTACCTCAACGTCGACCCCGGCACCATGAGCCCCTTCCAGCACGGCGAGGTCTTCGTCACCGACGACGGCGCCGAGACCGATCTCGACCTCGGCCACTACGAGCGCTTCACCCACTCGCCGCTCTCGCAAGCCAACAACCTCACCAGCGGACGCATCTACGAACAGATCATCTCGCGCGAGCGCCGCGGCGATTACCTCGGCAAAACCGTGCAAGTAATCCCGCACGTGACCAACGAGATCAAAGCCGCCGCGCGCCGAGTAGCCACCGCGCCCGACGGGACTCCAGTCGACGTCGTGATCGTCGAAATCGGAGGCACCGTCGGTGACATCGAATCGCTGCCGTTTCTCGAAGCCATCCGCCAGTTGCGCCACGAACTCGGCCGCGACAATACACTATTTGTTCATGTAACCCTGGTCCCGTGGATAGCGGCCGCCCAGGAACTGAAAACCAAACCCACCCAGCACAGCGTCAAAGAACTGCGAGCCATCGGTATTCAGCCCGACATCCTGCTGTGCCGCAGCGAGCGCCCCTTGCCGGGCGACATGAAGGAAAAGATCGCCCTCTTCTGCGACGTCGATCCCCTCGCCGTCATCACCGCGCGCGATGTCGAGAGCGTCTACGAATGTCCCCTGGTATTCGCCGAGCAGGGCGTCGACGACATTGCGCTGCGTTTGCTGGCGCTCGAAGCTCCTCCCCGCGATCTCACCCGATGGCGCGAAATGGTGGGCCGCATGAAGCACCCCGCGCGCGAAGTGTCCATCGGCCTGGTCGGTAAGTACGTCGAGTACGAAGATTCCTACAAGAGCCTCAAAGAAGCCCTGCTGCACGGCGGCCTAGCCCACGACGCCAGGGTTAATATAACTTGGATCGAAGCGGAACGTTTCGAATGGCCGCAGTGCATGGCCCAGCTCGATACCTTCGACGGCATTCTCGTTCCCGGTGGCTTCGGCAAGCGCGGCATCGAAGGAATGCTGGTAGCCATCCGTTACGCGCGCGAAGCGAAAGTCCCCTACTTCGGCATCTGCCTCGGCATGCAGACTCTAGTGATCGAATTCGCGCGCAACGTATGCGGCCTAGCCAACGCCAACTCCACCGAATTCGATCCAGCCGCCCCCGACCGCGTCATCTATAAGCTGCGTGAGTTGAAAGGTGTCGACGAGCTCGGCGGCACCATGCGTCTCGGAGCCTATCCCTGCAATCTCGCCGAAGGCAGCTACGCGCGCGCCGCCTACGGACAGGCCGAAATCAGCGAGCGCCACCGCCACCGCTACGAATTCAATCGCGAGTACGAAGCCATCCTCAAAGAGAACGGCCTGCGCCTAACCGGCGAAACCCCCGACGGCATCTACGTCGAAATCTGCGAGCTCGCCGGCCACCCTTGGTACCTCGGCTGCCAGTTCCATCCCGAATTCAAATCCAAGCCGCTCGAGCCGCACCCCTTATTCGAAGCCTTCGTCGGAGCCGCCCTCGAGCACCGCAAACGCCGCAACGAAGGCATCCGCGAACCCGCGCTCCGCCCCCGAGTTGCGACGCGAAGCGTCCATCGTCAGATCGTGATCATCGAAGTCGATCCCCAGATATCGATCGGCGAGGGCCAGCCTCTGGCGCTCATCGCTGGCCCCTGCGTGATCGAGAGCGAAGAACACGTCCACTTTCTCGCCAACGAAATCCGCAAGATCGCCGGACCGTTCATCTTCAAAGCGTCCTTCGATAAAGCCAACCGCTCCAGCACCGCCTCCTACCGCGGCCCCGGTATCAAGGAAGGCCTCCGCATCTTGAAAAGTGTCCACGACACCGGCACCCCAGTGCTGACCGACATCCACGAACCCGCCCAAGCCGAACTCGCCGCCGAGGCCGTCGACATTTTGCAGATCCCCGCCTTCCTCTGCCGCCAGACCGATCTCTTGGTCGCCGCCGGCCGCACCGGCCGCATCGTCAATATCAAAAAGGGCCAGTTCGTCGCGCCCCACGACATCCAGCACGCCGCCGAAAAAGTCGCCGCCACCGGCAACAACAAAATTCTGATCACCGAGCGCGGCAGTTCCTTCGGCTACAACAATCTGGTAGTCGACATGCGCGGCCTAGCCATCATGCGCGAGCTTCGGTTGGCCGGTCGTGTTCGACGCCACCCACAGCGTGCAGCTCCCCGGCGCGTCCGGAACCGTTTCCGGAGGCCAGCCCCAATTCATCGCCCCGCTCTCCCGCGCCGCCGTAGCCGCCGGATGCGATGCCGTATTCGTCGAAGTCCACGAAGCCCCCGAGCGCGCTCTCTCCGATGGCGCCAACGCCCTGCGTCTCGATCTGCTCGGTCCGCTGTGGTCCAAACTGCGCGCGATTCACGACCTCGCCGCCCACGCATAATCGGTTCATGGGAGTTTTCGGTGCAGGAATATTTAGCGATGACGACGCGCTGGATGTTCGCAGCGACTACAAGTTTGTCCTAGCCGACACGCAGTCCGATGCCCTCGCCACCGACGCCATAGCCCGCCAGTACGACGCAAGCTTTGACGACCCCGCGGCCACCACATCCTTTTGGCTCGCTCTGGCGTGGACGCAGTGGACGATGGGCCGGCTCGACCCTCGCGTTAAATCCTGCGCGCTGCGCATCATCGATGAAAAACTGGACCTGAAAAAATGGGAAGGCTCGCCCCTCTACCGCAAGCGCGCCCGCGTGTTGCAGCAAGCCCGCGGCAAAATCGACTCGCCTCAGCCCAGCGCGAAACCCATTCCGAAACCGCTGCCGAGTGCAGCTCCCGGGCTGGGAATTCAGCGAAATCGTGGGAGTGCGGATGCCCAACGGGAAGCTGGCGCTGCTCCACATGATCGCCTATCGCAGGTCTTCGCGTTACGGCGCGAAAGCCCCGGCAGTCTCCATCTTGAACTGGACCGGCACAGAGTTTCCTTCGACCGAAGAACTGGTGGCCCTCAGCTATATCAACTGGCGCAAAATTACATGCGGGAATCATCTCTATTGTTTGGCTTCGCCGAAGAAGTCACCTCTGCCGGCGTCGCTGTTCATTCACGCCGGATTCAAAAAGCCCGTCACCCGCAGCGAAGCCACCGCGGCCTACGGCAGCTTGGCCCCAAACGAGAGCCTCTACCATCTTCTGGAGGATGTCCTCGAACCATACTGGGAAAATCCCGCCCTTCCGCCGCATCATCCAGGCTTCGATAAACCGGAAGCTCAATTGTTCAAGCGCAAACCCTGACTGCATTATGCATGCAAAATGCATTATAATGGATGCATGCCCACCCTCCAAGTCCGCGACGTCCCCGAGCACATCTACCGCCGCCTCGCCGACCTCGCCGAAAAAGAGCGCCGCAGCCTTGCCCAGCAAACCCTGGTCGTCCTCGCCAAAGGACTCGAAGTCGAGATCGATCCCAAAGCCCGCCGCCGCGAAGCTCTGCGCCGAATCTCCCTCATCGACCGCAACCTGACCAAGCATTTGCCCAGCGCCGTAAAAATGATCCGTGAGGATCGCGACCGGTGAAAGTCGTCCTCGACGCGAACTGCGCCATTGAGATCGCCCTCAACAAGAAAGAAGGCGAGCGGCTGAAAGCCCTGCTCGATGAATCCGATCAAGTGCTCGCGCCTGACCTGCTGGTCCCGGAGTTCGTCAACACGCTCTGGAAGTACCATCAGTTTGACCAACTCAGCCCGGAGCTTTGTGATGAAGCCCTAACACGGCTGCTCGATCTAGTCGAAACCTTCGTGCCTTCGCGTGAAATCTACCGCGACGCCTTCGCCCTCAGCCGCGCCCAGAAGACCCGCGCGCGCGATACGACATGTTCTACCTAGCCCTCGCCCTGCGCGAAAACGCCGTTTTGCTCACCCTCGACGCCACCCTCAAAAAAGAAGCCCGCCGCGCCGGCGTCCGGGTGGGTTAAATCAGTGTGCCCAAATCAGTCTGCACGCCCACGCCCGCCGTCCCGTCTAGAATATAGATATGCGTGACCGTGCTGATTACCCGCAAGCCCCGCCGCCGCGGCTTTTCGCTGATCGAGCTGCTAATCGTAATCGCCATCATCCTGGTGATCGTGACCATCGCCGTCCCGCAGTACAACAAGCAGATGATGTCGGCCCACGAAACCGCCGCGCAGCAAACCATCCGGACCATCCATGCGGTGGAGTTGCAATACTACTCCCAATTCGGCCGCTATGCCGTGAGCCTGGCCGAACTCGGACCGCCTGCCAGCGGAGCCGCCAGCCCTGCCGCCGCCGATCTGATTTCGAAGGACCTCGCCGAAGGCAAGAAGAGTGGCTACGTTTTCACTCTCGCCGCGACGCCCACCGGGTATGCCGTCTCCGCCGTGCCCGAAACCTTCAACAGCTCCGGCCGCCGGACTTTCTATTCCGACCAAACGATGGTGTCGCGCCAGAATTGGTCGCAGGAACCGGCCAACGTCAACAGCCCCGAAGTGAAATAAAGTTCAACCGTCGCGAAACGAGCTCTACCCCGCCGCCGCGAGATCAGCCCGCCTGCGCCCAGCGCGACGCCTGCGACAAAGCCGACAACTGCTCCTCCAGGAACGCCGACTCCTTATGTTGGCGCAGCAGATCGAAGAGGAAGATTCGGTGCTTCAAATTCCGCATCAAGTCCTCTACATGCTCCGACTTCACCGATTCCCACACCTTTGCCGCCCGCGCCAGCTCCCCCAACGCCTCATGATAGTGCCCGGTGTCCTCCTCCAACTGCCCCAGCGCCTCATACCCCGCCGCCAGCCGAGCGCCGCCCGTGCGCTTGAAAGTTCCCACCGCTTCCATCAGCAGTTCCCGCGCCCGCGAATACCGCCGCCAACCCATGTACCGCGTGCGCCAGTTCCCACTGCGCTTCCGCCACCGTATCCAGATCCACTCCCACCACGCGCAACTTCAGTCCCAGGACCCTTTCGAGTTGCGACGCGGCAGCCTCGATATCGCCCGACGCCTCGAACGACGCAGTCAGCATCTGCAAGTCCGCGGTCGCCTCCGGCGATTCCACGCCATGCTCTTTTTCGTGGACTCGAATCGCTCGCCGCAAACAGCGCTGCGCTTCCGCATGATTTCCCAATGCGTGATACACCGCCCCCAGATCGCTCAGCCGGTGCGCCGTCGCCACATGGCTCTCGCCCAAAACCTGTTCGTGGATCGCCGCGCTCTCCCCCAGCAACTGCGCTGCCGCCTGCAGTTCGCCGCGCTGCTGCCGCAGTAATGCCAGACGGTGCATTCGGCGAGCCGCCACCATCGGGTCCCGGCGCTTCAGCTTCGTCTCCAGGTCCCCGGCCTCTTGCAGCAGGCGCTGCACTTCATCTACCCGGCCGAAATCCGCCGCGATCGCAGCTAACTCATCGAGCACCTGGATCAGCAGTTCGCGTTCACCCGAGCGCGTCGCCAGTTCCAGCGCCGAGCGCACGGTTTCCTCGGCGTCCACTAATTTGTGAAAGTCCTGCCCGCCGCGATATTGCTTGCGCTGTGCCTCGGCGAGTTCCAGCCGCAGCATGATCCGTTGATCTGCCGGCTCCTGCCGCCGCTCGCTCTCGACCATGGCTTGCGCCAGGTGCAGCTCGGCGCCCTGGTAATCCGATTCCTCGAACAACTGCTCGCCCGCTCTGCGCTCCGCCCCGCGCTGCTGGCTTCCCGAAAGACCGATTAGAGACCGAAGATTTCCAAACATAGGCATTCTCCGACTATCGGCCCATAATCGGCACCCTAAGGCTAAAACTTTAGCCCTTCCCGGAAGAAAGTTTGCCCTCATGATCTGGCCTTATCCGTGTCCGTCCCTGTC
Source organism: Bryobacterales bacterium (assembly GCA_963731375.1). GTDB lineage: Bacteria > Acidobacteriota > Terriglobia > Bryobacterales > Bryobacteraceae > Palsa-187. The sequence goes on along the minus strand of CAVSUW010000005.1, from coordinate 1,113,451 downwards.
CGAGCGTATCCCCAGGCTCACGACATGTTTTGTATTATTGAGTTGAGATACGCCATGGCTGAGATCGAGTTACTTTCGGTGGTCGCTCTCCTGGAGGATATTCCGGGCAAGGATCTTCTGCGCGGACAGGTAGGGACTGTCGTCGAAACCCTCGCGCCCGGAGTGTTCGAAGTCGAATTCAGCGACGACAACGGCCAGACCTACGCAACCCGCGCCCTGCGTGCGGATCAGCTAATGCGCCTCCACCACGAGCCTAGCCACCAAGCTGCCTGAGACTCTCTAATTCAACCGCTCGGCGGATAAGACAGATAAGAGTTTTGCCGGCCTTATCCTTCACACTTTCGCCGCGAACCTTCACAGTTCCCTTGAGGCGACCCCTCTCGACATCGGCTGCCGCCTCCAGGAAGGGTTATTCGAACAAACCCAGACCCTCCGTATTTCATCCCACGACGAATCCCCCATCTTCTTTGTGCTCCGCCTGCTCGAACGCCTCCGCGCCATGGGCTCCACCCCCGCGATCGACCTCATGCAGTACGCCCGCTCCTTGCAGTCGTTTAAATGATCGTTAATGAAGGCGTTGACGACGCGGCGAATGCCGACAACCCTCGACTTTTAGCGCCGTTACAATACTTTGGCGATCACCAAATTGTATTAATAGGCAACTAAAAAACACGAGCACCGATCCGCTCGATTAAGCTGTTGCTATCTCCGCAAGGTTGGCAAAAGACAACCAAGTAAAGAAGGGTTGGATGAATCCCGCCATCTGCTCGGTAAAGCTGCGAGCGCCGCACAAAAGCTCGGAAACGCTCTCCATCGGGTATAATCCAGCAAGGTGTCGAGCCCCCACGTCCGCCGTAATTTGGAATGGTCGCGAGGATCCTACGCCCTCCTCGCGACTACTCGCGAAGATGTAGATTCAGCCGTGATCTTTGTGCATGGATTCTATGGTGACCCGGAGTCTACTTGGTTTCAATTTCAGACGCTAATCGATCGATGCGCCGATAATTTTCCATGGTGGACCCGCTCGGACGCGTTTTTCTTTTCATACGACAGCGTTAACAAACCACTTCGGGTTAACGTGATCCAACTGGGCGATTTTATCCATGAAATATTCCCGACTCCCGATCCATCCTTTTTTCATATTCCTTGGAATCCTTGGTTGGCCTCCATTGGGATTCAAGGTGACATTGAAATCCGAACGCAAGGCAAGTACTCAAGACTGATTCTCGTCGCCCATTCCGAGGGAGCGGTCTTGGTGAGAATGTTCGTTCGAGACACTACCCACAGGCTCTTGCAAGAAATGGCGAAAGATGGCGATGAGAGCCGCCCATTCAGCGAATCCGAAATTGAGGAGATCGCCAACAACGTCGACTACAAAACAAAAGAAGAAGCTTTCATCCGAGACAGGCAAGAATTTGCTGTACTGGACGCCCAACTTAGATTCTTTGCGCCTGCTCAATGCGGTTCCACGCTAACTGGTTTTTGGGGTGTGATGGTCGAGATGCCCGGCCTGCGCGGAATAATTAAGGCAGCCCTCCGATCTTCCAGTGCCCAGGTGGATCTGAAGCCCGGCTCGGGCCTTGTATCTTCATTACGCAATGAAACCGAACGGCTATCACGACAGAATAGGTGGATCTCTGCGTTACGAGCCAAGATCCTATGGGGAAAGGATGACAGGATCGTACTGATGGACAAATTTCAGCACGACACGGATTTTCTAGTAGAAGGTAAAGATCATGTCTCAATTTGCAAACCCACCGCAGAATATCAAGAACCATTGAGATTTGTCGGGTATGACGAACAATCAGAACGCGCAACTGTTTAGTCTGGGCGAATTCATCAACACGATTTGGGACCCGACCATACGCCACCCTTCTGAGGCTGAACCGACCAGTCCGGAGCATATTATGTCCGTGGCGCGGTCCCTCGAAGCAGTATTGTGGCTTATCCTGGGCATAGAACTCCGAGCTTATCCTGACACGGGCTATCTGCTCCTGGAGCAAAGCAAATCGGATATTGCTTCGATGCTCGCGTACGAGCGCGAACTCAAAACGATCATTGCACCGACGCAATGGCTTAGTCTATTGCAACTTACGTCTGGCAGCAAAGCGGGTGGGGATTATCGCATTGAGGATCCGCTCGCTTGTATTCCATTTTTCTACACGGCAATCGCACTCGCCGACCAGATGAACCGCGACGTGGTAGGAACTGCGTTTCAGCGGGCACTGACCCTCGAGAGGGAAGCCGCATGGCAGTATTTCATTCAGGAGGAGGCACATTATCAAGCTGTCCAGTCAATGCTCGACCAGTGGGAAACAGGTGAAATAAAAGTCCTGAGTACGGAAGCGCTTATTGCCGGTTGCATGCGGTCAATTGAAGCAATGTCAATGTGGAAGGTCTTCTTTGAAACCCTTCGTAACGATCAAAGCATCACGCTTCGTGATCGGGCGATATTGCAGCGTCGAATCGGACACATAACCCGCTGGCGCCTCGCCCTACACGAAGAAACCACCAAGGCTCGGTTTCTAGAAACAGCCAAACTAGTCTGTGATCTGATCGCTCATGAATGCAAGGTTTCAGACTCCAATCATCTAGATAAGGAAATCTTCATGAGTCACATCGGCGAACTTCTGGATAGATGGAACGGCGATCACGAGATTCCTCTATCGATTTCAGCATGAAAGTGCAACTCGCTTTGGCGGTCCATTCAACAACGCAAGAATGAAAGCATCCATGTTCTATCGAATCGCCGCCGTTCTTCTGCTGCTTTTCGCGGTAGGACACACCCTCGGCTTTCGCCAGTCCGATCCCCAATGGGGAGTCGACGCCCTTCTCGCCTCCATGCGGTCCATTCACTTTGACGTGCAGGGGTTCAACCGCACGTATTGGGACCTCTTCCTAGCGGCCGGATTCTCTGTCGGCGTGTTTTATCTATTCGCCGCGATATTGGCATGGCAGCTCGGCGGCCTTCCGCCAGCGACTTTGGCGCTCATGCGCGGCACCACGTGGGCGTTCGCCCTTTGCTTCGCCGCCATCACGGTCGTGAGCTGGAGCTACCTCTTCATCCTCCCCATCGCTTTCTCAATCCTGATCACATTGTGTTTGACCGCGGCAGCCTGGCTTTCGCATGGAACTCCCGGTGCGCCCGGTCAAGAAGCGAACGGTTAGTAAATACCTAGGCGCACCCAAGGCCGACGCACAGGCAACATGAGGGCTAGTTCAACGGAGGCTCATCACGTCCAACTGCTCACAGCTTGTCTGACTCGCGTTAGTTTGCAGTTCACTAAACCGAGGAAAGATGAGATTAGCCGCGAATGAACGCAAATGAACGCGAATCCCTCAACACCCTCTACAAGCCTTAGAGGACCGTTGGGCCCGCGTCGTAAAAAGCCCCTCGCGTTTTCCTATTCGCGTTCATTCGCGTTCATTCGCGGCTAATCTAGTTTTTCCCCGGTTTCCCCCGAGAATTCCCCCTCCCACCGCCAACCAACCATTACCGAATGGACCGTTGCGCCCCGCAATCCGCGTCAGCATCGAAACCTCCCGCGTCGTAAAAAGCCCCTCGCGTCTTCCTATTCGCGTTCATTCGCGTTCATTCGCGGCAAATCCAGTTTTCCCCCGGTTTCCCCCGAGAATTCCCCCTCCCACCGCCAACCAACCATTACCGAATGGACCGTTGCGCCCCGCAATCCACGTCAGCATCGAAACCTCCCGCGTCGTAAAAAAGCCCCTCGCGTCTTCCTCATTCGCGTTCATTCGCGTTCATTCGCGGCAAATCCAGTTTTCCCCCGGTTTCCCCCGAGAATTCCCCCTCCCACCGCCAACCAACCATTACCGAATGGACCGTTGGGCCCTGCAATCCGCGTCAGCATCGAAACCTCCCGCGTCGTAAAAAGCCCCTCGCGTCTTCCTATTCGCGTTCATTCGCGTTCATTCGCGGCTAATCTAGTTTTTCCCCGGTTTTCCCCGAGAATTCCCCGTCCCACCGCCAACTAATCATTACCGAATGAACCCAAATGACCGCGAATCCCTGAACGCACTCTTCGAGGCCGTCGTCGGCGCGGCCTATGAAGTGTCCAATACCCTCGGCGCCGGCTTTCTCGAAAAGGTCTACGAACACGCTCTAATAAAGGAACTCGCTCTCCGCGGAATCTCATCCCGACCCCAAGTCCCCTACCAGGTGATTTATAAAGGTCACCTCATCGGCGAATACATCGCGGACGCAGTAGTCGACGGCCGCCTGCTAGTAGAAATCAAATGCGTCAACACCCTGGCCAAAGAACACCTGGCACAGGCCATCAACTATCTGAAAGCCTCCGGCCTCCCACTAGCCCTGCTCATCAACTTCCAGCACTCCAAAGTGGTGTGGCTCCGAGTAGTCTCCGGCCTCTGATTCGCGTTCATTTGCGTTCATTCGCGGCAAATCTCGTTTTTCCCCGGTTTCCCCCTTGCGCCCCCTGTAACCCATTTGCTATGCTGGTCAAGCCGTCGACAGCGACAGCAGCCTGGGTCTGGGTTGAGATCAAAAACCTCCCCTTTGCAAGAACTTGTAAAAAAGACTTGCGAAGCGGGCCAAGGTTTGCTAATGTAGACGATGTACGCTAGAAAGGTAGTACTAGCGTAACAGGGTAGGGAAGGCAACAAAACGCAGTAGTGAGTTAATCCTGCTGTGGTTTAGAAACCTCCATCTGAAGTAGTTCTTTCAGGTTCCCATAATTTCTGGATGAGGTCATCCTTGTGCGTTTTGCAAGGTGCTTTATCCGAACGGCTTTCGAGGCCGGCAGGGAATTCGTTTTCCGAAAGGATCGCGGGTTCCGCTGCGCAGATCTTTGAAAATCTGGTTGGACGCGAAGTAGAAGTTATGCTGCTGCGTTCGGTAGCCGCTCGTAAGAGTGGCCGTTCGAGCGTAGCAAGCAACTAATTCGTCAGTAACTTGAGTTCAAACTGAGGCGACTAACAAATCGGCACGATAGGTCTTCGGATCTGTCTGCCAGGCTAGATTGACCTGCAAAGGTCGATCGAAACCGAAACGGTTCAAACGAGAGTTTGATCCCGGCTCAGAATCAACGCTGGCGGCGCGCTTAACACATGCAAGTCGCACGAGAAAGGGAGCAATCCTAAGTAAAGTGGCGCACGGGTGAGTAACACGTGGATCATCTACCTTTTAGTGGGGAATACCTCTGGGAAACCGGAGACAATACCGCATAAGCCCGCAAGGGGAAAGCAGCAATGCGCTGAAAGAGGAGTCCGCGGCCGATTAGCTAGTTGGCGGGGTAACGGCCCACCAAGGCGAAGATCGGTAGCCGGCCTGAGAGGGCACACGGCCACACTGGCACTGAAACACGGGCCAGACTCCTACGGGAGGCAGCAGTGGGGAATCTTGCACAATGGGCGAAAGCCTGATGCAGCGACGCCGCGTGAGCGATGAAGCCCTTCGGGGTGTAAAGCTCTTTCGACGGGAACGATAATGACGGTACCCGGAGAAGAAGCTGCGGCTAACTACGTGCCAGCAGCCGCGGTAATACGTAGGCAGCGAGCGTTGTTCGGAATTACTGGGCGTAAAGAGTGTGTAGGCGGTGTTCCCAGTCTGTTGTGAAATCTCCCGGCTTAACTGGGAGGGTGCAGCGGAAACTAGAATGCTAGAGGGTGGGAGAGGTAAGCGGAATTCCTGGTGTAGCGGTGAAATGCGTAGATATCAGGAGGAACACCTGTGGTGTAGACAGCTTACTGGACCACTTCTGACGCTGAGACACGAAAGCGTGGGTAGCAAACAGGATTAGATACCCTGGTAGTCCACGCCCTAAACGATGCATACTTGGTGTGAGCGATTCATTTCGTTCGTGCCGGAGCTAACGCGTTAAGTATGCCGCCTGGGGAGTACGGTCGCAAGGCTGAAACTCAAAGGAATTGACGGGGGCCCGCACAAGCGGTGGAGCATGTGGTTCAATTCGACGCAACGCGAAGAACCTTACCTGGGCTCGAAAGGCTTTGGACAGTCTGTGAAAGCAGATCTTCTCGCAAGAGACCGTAGTCGAGGTGCTGCATGGCTGTCGTCAGCTCGTGTCGTGAGATGTTGGGTTAAGTCCCGCAACGAGCGCAACCCTTGTCCTGTGTTGCCACTCCCGTAAGGGAAGCACTCTCAGGAGACCGCCAGCGATAAGTTGGAGGAAGGTGGGGATGATGTCAAGTCATCATGGCCTTTATGTCCAGGGCTACACACGTGCTACAATGGACGGTACAAAGCGCTGCAAACCCGCGAGGGGGAGCCAATCGCAAAAAACCGTTCTCAGTTCGGATCGCAGGCTGCAACTCGCCTGCGTGAAGCTGGAATCGCTAGTAATGGCGTATCAGAACGATGCCGTGAATACGTTCCCGGGCCTTGTACACACCGCCCGTCACATCACGAAAGTGGATTGTACTAGAAGTCCTAATCAAACAGGCCCAAGGTATGATTCATGATTGGGGTGAAGTCGTAACAAGGTAGCCGTAGGAGAACCTGCGGCTGGATCACCTCCTTTCTAAGAGAACGTGGCTGGAATCACCGAATAAAGGTCGGAAGTTTACAACCGATCCAAGTAAGTGATAGTCGTTCCAGTCCATAAGCCGAAACGGTCCGCAAGGATCGCGTAAGCATGTCTCAGTTCTCTTTCTCAAGTTCCGTACGACCTTCTATGATCATCGAGCTGGTCTTGGTGATCCCGCGTTCAACTGGCCTCGATTCAAATTTATGGGCGGCCCTAAAGCCGCCCAAGATGTACCATAAATCAGGGGCTGTAGCTCAGTTGGGAGAGCGCCTGATTTGCATTCAGGAGGTCGCCGGTTCGATCCCGACCAGCTCCACCAGTTCTGGCCTCTGGCCCACCGGCCCTCGGCCGATAATGGGCCTGTAGCTCAGGTGGCTAGAGCGCGCCCCTGATAAGGGCGAGGTCGATAGTTCGAGTCTATCCAGGCCCACCAACATCTAAGTTTGTAAGCTCAGGCATCAGCAGGCGCCGCAAAGCATTTCGCAAGCGACGCGTGCTGATGGCTGCGAAGTCATCGAGTTCTTTGACAATTGAATATTGACGGGCAACTACAAAGTTGCAAAGGTCACCAGGAGTCACAAAGCCTCTTCCAAGAGGTGGCGTGCGCCAAATATCTGGTGGCCGGTAGCGCTAAAAATGAATACTAGAATTACTACTCTGTGTTTAGAGTAAATTTTATGGTCAAGCTACTAAGGGCATGCGTGTGGATGCCTTGGCGCAAGAAGGCGATGAAGGACGTGGCTAGCTGCGATAAGCCTCGGGGAGATGCAAGCAATCTATGATCCGGGGATTTCCGAATGGGGGAACCCATCCAGTGCGAACACTGGATATCCTGCGATGAATACATAGTCGTAGGAAGCGAACGGGGGGAAGTGAACCATCTCAGTACCCCTAGGAAGAGAAAACAACCGTGATTCCGATAGTAGTGGCGAGCGAACTCGGAACAGCCTAAACCGGACGATCCGCAAGGAGAGTCCGGGGTTGCAGGACCACAATAATCTAGAAGTCGGGCAGGCGAAAGCTTGTCAGATTGCTCGGTTAAACGAGGGATAAGAAAGTGTTAATAGAACGGTCTGGAAAGGCCGGCCATAGAGGGTGACAGCCCCGTATATGAAAATGCAATCTTCTTTCAAGTGGCTCCTAAGTACCGCGGGACACGTGGAACCCTGCGGGAATCTACCGGGACCATCCGGTAAGGCTAAATACTCTCTTGCGACCGATAGTGAACAAGTACCGTGAGGGAAAGGTGAAAAGTACCCCTGCGAGGGGAGTGAAATAGTACCTGAAACCGCATGCCTACAAGCAGTGGGAGGGCTATGCCGCGCAAGCGGAATGCCTGACCTCGTGCCTATTGAATAATGAGCTGGCTAGTTTATCTCAGTGGCAAGGTTAAGCGTAAGCGAGCCGAAGCGAAAGCGAGTCTGAATAGGGCGTTCAGTCGCTGGGATAAGACGCGAAGCGGGATGATCTACCCTTGGCCAGGATGAAATCCGTGTAACAGCGGATGGAGGTCCGAACCGGTGTTGGTTGAAAACAGCTCGGATGAGCTGAGGGTAGGGGTGAAAGGCTAATCAAATTCCGTGATAGCTCGTTCTCTCCGAAATAGCTTTAGGGCTAGCCTCGCGTGGTCCGTCGCGGTGGTAGAGATCTGGATGAACTAGGGGCCTTCCCAGGTTACCGAATTCAACCAAACTTCGAATGCCGTAAACGAGTAGCGCGGGAGTCAGACGGCGGGGGCTAAGCTTCGTCGTCAAAAGGGGAAGAGCCCAGACCATCAACTAAGGTCCCTAAATTCATGCTAAGTGGGAAAGGAAGTCGATTCGCTCAGACAGCCAGGAGGTTGGCTTAGAAGCAGCCATCCTTTAAAGAAAGCGTAATAGCTCACTGGTCGAGTGGGTCGGTGCCGACAATCCAACGGGGCTCAAGCATGGTACCGAAGTTATGGATGCGCTAGATTTATCTAGCGTGTGGTAGGAGAGCATTCTTAACTGATGTGAAGGTGTAGCGAGAGCAGCACTGGATCGTTAGGAAGAGACTCTGCCAGCATAAGTAGCGAAAAACCAGGTGAGAACCCTGGTCGCCGTAAGTCTAAGGTTTCCTGAGAAAGGTTAATCCGCTCAGGGTTAGTCGGAGCCTAAGGTGAGGCCGAAAGGCGTAGCCGATGGACACACGGTTAACATTCCGTGACTACGAACGTTCGATCAAGACCGATGCGGGGACGCAGCGCGTAAGCTCTGGGTGTAATGGTTTAACTCCAGAGTGAAGCGAGGTTGGGAAGGGGAAATCCGCCCGACTGTCTGCCAGGAAAATCCGCTAAGGAGAACGGCCGTATCCGTACCACAAACCGACACAGGTGGACGAGATGAGTATTCTCAGGCGCTCGGGTGATGGTATGTTCAGGAACTAGGCAAATTAGCTCCGTAACTTCGGGATAAGGAGTGCCCTCAGCAATGGGGGTCGCAGCAAAGCACGTCAGGCGACTGTTTAACAAAAACACAGGTCTCTGCAAAGTCGAAAACGACGTATAGGGGCTGACGCCTGCCCGGTGCCGGAAGGTTAAAGGGAGCGGTTAGCCGCAAGGCGAAGCTGTGAACTGAAGCCCCGGTGAACGGCGGCCGTAACTATAACGGTCCTAAGGTAGCGAAATTCCTTGTCGGGTAAGTTCCGACCTGCACGAATGGCGTAACGATCTGACGACTGTCTTAACATGCCGCCCGGCGAATTTGTGGTTCCGGTGAAGACGCCGGATGCCCGCCACAAGACGGAAAGACCCCGTGCACCTTTACTATACCCTATCAATGAATTATGGGGTGCTCTGCGCAGCATAGGTGGGAGGCTTTGAATCTGGGATTTTGGTTTCAGAGGAGCCACCAGTGAGATACCACCCTGAGCATTCTGTGATTCTAACTTACGTCCCTAATCGGGATGAAGGACATTGGTAGGCGGGTAGTTTGACTGGGGCGGTCGCCTCCTAAATAGTAACGGAGGCGCTCAAAGCTTGGTTCAGGAGGTTTGGAAATCCTCCTTTGAGTGCAATGGCATAAACCAGGTTAACTGCGAGACCAACGAGTCAAGCAGGTGCGAAAGCAGGACATAGTGATCCGGTGGTTCTGAATGGAAGGGCCATCGCTCAACGGATAAAAGGTACGCCGGGGATAACAGGCTGATCGGAGTCAAGAGTTCACATCGACGCTCCGGTTTGGCACCTCGATGTCGGTTCATCGCATCCTGGGGGTGTAGAAGCTCCCAAGGGTTAGGCTGTTCGCCTATTAAAGCGGTACGTGAACTGGGTTCAGAACGTCGCGAGACAGTTCGGTCCCTATCTGTGGTGGGCGCAGGAAATTTGAGAGGGGTTGACCCTAGTACGAGAGGACCGGGTTGAACAGACCTCTTGTGATCCAGTTGTCACACCAGTGGCATAGCTGGGTAGCGAAGTCTGGTCGGGATAAGCGCTGAAGGCATATAAGCGCGAAACCTTCCTCGAGATGAGATTTCCCAAGCGAAAGCTAAGAAGGGCCGTGGAAGACGACCACGTTGATAGGGCAGATGTGTAAGCGCAGCAATACGTTGAGCTGACTGCTACTAATAGCCCGTTCGGCTTGACCATAAAATTTTACTGTGGATACAGGGTAGTGATACGCCAGGCGCTGCAAGGCGCGGGGCGTTAAACAGAAAATTTAGTGTTAAGCAGCTTTGTAGTTGCTCATAGATTTAAAAATTGTGGCAGGCCCGTCAATATTCAAGTCAAAGAGCTGTGCCTTAACAGGCCGGCTCTTTGAACAAAACCAGTTTTGGGTGACTGTAGCGAGAGGGATCCACCCGTTCCCATCCCGAACACGGAAGTTAAGCCTCTCAGCCCCGATGGTACTGCACGCGCGAGTGTGTGGGAGAGTAGGACGTTGCCCAGATTAAATTAGAAAGCCCCCAGCGGAAGCTGGGGGCTTTTGCTTTTGGAAGCGAAAGTTTCGCCACGAATTAACGCAAATCCGATAGGACGTGGTTCTTCTGTTACTTGTTTGGTACAACGGCTTCGTGCTATCCCGCAATTGGAGTATGTCACTTTCGAAGTTACCGGGTGGCCGCCATTTATTACGAAGGTGGCGCTCGGAAGTCGTGGCAACCCAAGGGCATTGGCACCGTTGAATTCTGTCATAGTTAGGCTGATTTCCATGAAATATTAATAAATACTACGACAAAATAATCCTTGACTTCTGGATGAGCCAACCTCATATTTTATGCTGTGCTGTTCGTAATGCGCACGACGGCCGGAATCGAGGTTCGCCTGTGACTTCAGACCGACACGCTATTCCGGATGTCGCCCTAAACAGTCGGCAAAAGAGTGTGCTCTTTCTCTTATGCAAAGGTTTGCGGAATGCGGAGGTAGGTCGCCAGCTCGGAATCTCCGAACGCACAGTAAAGGGGTACGTCAGCCAGCTATTTCTCATATTCGATGTGACCAATCGGACAGAGCTTGTAGGAAGAGCAGCAATAGAAGCTGCCGATGCAATGGTCGCCGCTGGATCGGGCGCGCGTTAGCTTCGGAAACTTATTGCCCGATGGTACGGTACGGTCGGACGTTTACACAATTTCCCCAAAAGCTGTATAACAATCTCATGCTTGGACGAATCATCTCTGCAAGTCTTCTACTGGGTTGCCTTTGGAATGTTTATGGCCAAGTGTCGTCAGTGACGGCTACTGACCCAAAGCTCGACAGAAGTACCCTATACATTCTGTTCCTGAATCAACATGCGCTGGATGCTAAGGGGCGTCTATCGGGCGCTCCCGGGGCGCGCATAGGAAACTTGGCGGAGCACCTTCGTGTCCGGCCGGGAGACCTTCAGGCCCTTGATGGAAATGCCCTCTCTTATGTGGCTCAAGACAAGGTGATCCACCAAGAGGCCTTAGCTTACTTTCACGCATGTCAAGCCGCCCATAGGTCACTCGATCCAGTCGTTGTTCACTCATTTACGCTCCGAAGAACTGCGCTCGCGGTAGCAGCCTTCTCAGATATTCAGTCGCGCCTCTCTCCCGAGAGCTTCGGTGGGTTGCAAGAATATCTGAGTTCGACGTTCCTAAAATCTCTTCACGTCATGAGGTAAATATAATGCCCAATATAATCGCTCTCCGGCTGAGTCTAGTGTTAGGGGTAGGTTTTCTTGCATCGGTCAGTTCTTGGGCACAATGCTCCGACGGTAGCACCATCCACTACGCCGTTGATGGGCTCTCCCGAACCGCTAGCAACAACGTCCGCGCTACTATCGGCACGCAAGTTGTCGGCGACTATTCTGACTACTGGGACGCCTCTGTTTCGGGAAGCGAATATGTCGGATCGACGCTCCTTCACTCTGGGTCCGATAGTGTTAGCTGGGGCGGCAACGACGTTGCGGGTTATGGTGGGACGATTGCAGGTTGGTACTGGAATGACGCTCCGTCTACCGCTGGTGCAGGTAGCTACACTACCTCCAGCTCGCACGAGTCCGACTCGCTGTGCTCCGATGTGTTAACGACGACAAGTAGCGCGAGCCTAACCGTTAACAAGCCAAGCATTAGCGGTTATAACGCCGTGTGGTATTTGGGGAATGGTCAGAATCAATCCGGATATGCTTACCTGACTTATCTCACCGCCGTCACAAATTGCGGGGGCTCCGATACCTGCAGTAATACCCCTTCTTGGACGGTAACCGGCAATTCAACCGAGATCTCGCTACAATGTAGCCCCTGCGTAAACCAAACGGTTACGGCGCAACATCGCAGCGACACTTTTCAGGACATTGACATTACAATAAGTATCGGGGGGTTCAATTCGGATCCGATGCCGTTCTCAGTCTATGCTCCGTACTCTATAATCTGCTGCTACGCTGTGACAGATAGTCCTGTGAGCGATGGTTGGGTAAGCTTCTTGTATTTGAACCTTTACGATAGATGGGGAGACGAACTTCCGGGTCTAGCGGTGAATGAGAGCTTCTCGTCGGGAGACATTGGGGACTTTACAGGTTTCTCTGGCTGGAGCACGCCGTCGGCGAACGGGCAAGCGGCGGGATGGAGTTCCTTTTACGATGAGGCGTATGCGTATGGCGGCTGCTCAAGTGTCACACCTCCGTGCGAGCACCCTCAAACTCCTCTCACTTCCACAGCGGCAATGCACCTCCTTCAGAGTTGGCAAGCGGGCAGTGCCAACCCCGGGCAGGGTGTTCAGGTCAGAACAGACTGGTTGCAATACTATGTCGATCATGGACGACATACCCACGAAGTAAGTCCATCAGCACCCTAAATTGGGCGCGACATATCGGTCCGCTGAGAAATCAAAGGAGGAAATTGTGAAAATTCTTCAAAAGACGCTGATCGGAATCGTTTTATTGGCTGGTCCAGGCTTTTGCGGGATTGGTGGCTATATGCCTCTAGGACCGTTGCTGAACCAAGCGGATTCCGTGGTGGTTGGTACGGTTGCAGGAAGCACGACCGGGGTTGGACATCTCGCCCTAAGCCTGACCGTTCTTCGGGTAGTGAAGGGATCCGGTGCACTAGGCTCGTCTATTCTCGCTACCTGGTCCTCACCTAGTTTTTTGTATGCGGGACTTAACGTGAACTCGGTGCAAGCGAGTCCCTTGGTTGGGAAGACAGGCGTCTGGTTCCTGCAGCAGGTCGGTAGCGGGTGGGCGGTACTTCCCTTCAGTACTGGCGATGTCCGCGCGAATGACATTTACATTCCGGTCCCTTCAGTGGCGTTGCCCACGGCGTACGCATACCAAGCCAGTGCAGACCCCCAGACGAAGCTTCTCCAGGAAATCGGCGCTGCAGCAGAAGATCCGACAACCTCTGTGGCGATTTCACGATTGGAGGGGAGTAGGATATTGGTCGGCCTCGATCAAACGGGTTTACAGGTGCTCCTAAGTCATCTAGCGTCGTCATCACAGACCGTTGCTAAGGCCACAGGATTGGCAGGGCTACTGCGGCTAAGCATCCCGAGCGCGGCCACCACGCTTTCGGCAATCGACTTCAACCTCTTTCCGATTGAAGTGCAAAATAACCTATTTAACGCGATCTGCGAATACCGGAGCACGGACTCCGGCGGGGTCAATGCATTAGGAATGCTATTGAACTCGCGGTACCAAGATTCCGTCAGGGCCTGTGCGACTCATGCTTTGAGAGAAATCCATACGTTGCAAGCCGCACGACTCCTTGAAGGTCTTTTCGGGGATGCGTCCGCACGGATTCGATATGATGCGGTAATTGGTATTGCGCAATTTGCGATGGGCTTCCCGCAGGCAAATAGGGCTGATAAGCTCGCAGTCATGGCTTCTTTTAACCCCGGTCCAAGTGTCACTCACGAAATGAAACAACACTACCCATCTCAGAGTTTATTTTCAACGAATGAGCAGGAATACCTTTCCTACTGGAAAATATGGCTGAGCGCACATTCCGGACAATAAATGATTTGGTATTTTCGATTCCGGCGTCGTAAATCATTTGCAAATTCGATGTTTGCGGGAGTATCGCGTTGAGCATCTCTTTGGCCCTTTTATCAAGAGTCTGGTTGCACCGCGGGCTGATCCCGGCAAAGAGCGGGCGTAACTTCACGGTGGCTGTGGAAACTACAAGCGGTGGTTCGGGCGAGGCCCGGAGGGCCGGCCTTATCAAGGGGCTAACAGGCTGATCGGAGTCAAGAGTTCACATCGACGCTCCGGTTTGGCACCTCGATGTCGGTTCATCGCATCCTGGGGGTGTAGAAGCTCCCAAGGGTTAGGCTGTTCGCCTATTAAAGCGGTACGTGAACTGGGTTCAGAACGTCGCGAGACAGTTCGGTCCCTATCTGTGGTGGGCGCAGGAAATTTGAGAGGGGTTGACCGAATGCTTGACGCGCACAACGCGACGAGCATGCTGTGCGCTAAGGTACGAGAGGACCGGGTTGAACAGACCTCTTGTGATCCAGTTGTCACACCAGTGGCATAGCTGGGTAGCGAAGTCTGGTCGGGATAAGCGCTGAAGGCATATAAGCGCGAAACCTTCCTCGAGGAGTTAAATTCCTGAGAGGAATCCGGCTTCGGATATACTATTCGGTAGATGGATATCGACCAACGCCTCGACAAGCTGGCCGAACGCCACGAGGCGCTAGCCCAGTCCGTGGAACTGCTGCTTCATACCCAACGTGAAGCGTTTGCAAAGCACGACGCCTTTTTTGCGAAGCACGAAGTCGCATTCGAGAAGTACGATGCCGCTTTTGCCAAGAATCAGGTCCTGCTGTCGCAGGTGGTTGAAAGCATCGATAGCCTGGCGCGGATCGCCCATGCGCACGAGCAACGCATCACGGGCTTAGAGGGTGGGCGGCAATAGGCTGCTCGACTGTCTAAAATGATCCGCTGGCGTAGAGGCCGAGCATGTATTGGGACGTCGTAGAAGTCAAGGCCGAGCCCGATCATCGGTTGTTCGTCCGCTTCGCTGATGGGACCAGCGGCAAGGTCCAATTCGACATTTCAGAACTCGGCGGTGTATTAGCACCCTTGCGAGATCCCTCGTTTTTCGAGCGTGTGTTTGTCGACCATGGCGCGGTCGCGTGGCCCGGGGACATCGATCTCGCGCCGGATGGGATGTATCATCGGGTCCTCAAGCAGGGGACTCCGGCGTAGTTTCAAGCCGCCTCGTGGTTGGGTTCGTGGTGAAGTGCAACGCTCTGATCCGAGCGCAGGGCGCGGGTCGCACAGGTCCGGGCATTTTCGTCACCGAATTCCACTTCGAACACTCCAGCCGTTAGGGTTTCGACAACGGTGCCGACCTGTCTGCTCAAGGTCCGCAAAAATAGGACAGCTCCGAAGTTTCGCAAAAGCGGCGAAATTCGGAGCTGTCCCCATTTTGCGTGTTTACTTAAATGACTGCAGCGAGCGGGCGTACTGCATGAGGTCGATGGCGGGGGCGGGGCCCATGGCGCGGAGGCGTTCGAGCAGGCGGAGCACGAAGAAGATGAGGGATTCGTCGTGGGATGAAATGCGGAGGGTCCGGGTTTGTTCGAAGGCTCCGTGCTGGAGGCAGCAGCCGATGTCGAGAGGGGTCGCCTCAAGGGCGCTGTGAAGGTTGGCGGCGAAAGTGGACTGGGGTCCAGACGGAGCCGGCGGCGAGGAGTCCGGCGAGGATGGGTTGGGGGCGGGGGCCGTGGGGCGCGCGGGTGCGATGGAGGGCGCGGACGGAGGCGGCTTTCTCGGCGGCGTCGCGGAGCCATTGGCGGGAGAAGGTCGGCTTGACTTCGAAGACGGCGTAGACGCTTTCGGCGGGGACGTGGACTCCGGAGGCGTGGGGGAAGAGCAGGGGGGAATAGAGCTGGTCGAAGATGGCGATGTCGATCTGGCGGGAGCGGCGGCCGAGTGGAATCGATGATGAAGGCGGGCGCGGCGCGGTAGGCTTTGGGGAGATAGCGGTGGAACATTTCGAGCCAGTGATGTTCGGTGGCGGCTCCGGCGGTGGAGGCGTGCTCGAAGAGCGTGGCCGACGGCGAGTTGGGCTAACATTTCGTGCTGGACGCGGCGGAAGATTTCGGGGAGGTCGAGTTGGGCGGAGTCGGGTGCGCGGGGCATGTAAGGCATCGACCAGAATAGGGGCGGGGAGGCGGGCAGGGTGGAGAGTCAAGGCGGTAAGCGGCGGGAAAGACGGTGTGGGAGAGCGCGGGCGGGGTGGTGAACGGCGGATGGCGGCGCGAAGTGGCGGGGGCTGGGCGTTGTGGCCGAGTGCAATCGCGGGACTGGACGTTGCGGAAGTGCGTTCCGGTGAGTGGGATGCGTTTCCGACGCCGCGCCTGCTGCGGGATGGAGTGTTATTCCGTAGGCATGAGAATACATCCAGGTAGTTCGTTAGAGCAGTTCGTGCGGGCAGATCGTAATGGAGCGATGGAGAAGCAAACGATTGAGAAACAGATCATCGCAATGGCTCCGAGGGCGAATTTCGCCCGGGCTTATATCGCGCGTGGGCGGACGCTCGGGAACGGACAGAAGTTAGATCCAGTGCTCGCGTCGCATCTGGGGTTGCAAGAAACAGGGAAGTAACGACGCTATCGCAACGCACCGACGGTGTATTGCAACTGGGCGTAAGCGATCTGATAGTCGTAGATGGCCGACACATTTTCGATTTGAGCCTGCGTCAGATTGAGCTGCGCCTGCGTGATCTCGACGATGGATGCCAGGCCAAGATTGTAACGGCCCTGCGCCAGTTCCAGCGCCAACTGCGCCTGCTTCATCAACTGTTCGGTCACGGGTATTCGCTGATACGCCGTTGACGCGGAAATCCAGGCGGAGCGTACGTCGCGCTGAATCTGCTGCTGGAGGTTACGAAGGCGCTCGCTGGTCGCCAGGGCTTCGTAATGAGCGGCTCCCTTGCGCGCCGAGTACAGATGTCCGTTGAAGATCGGGATCTCCACGTTCACAGCGGCGCCTTCGTATCCATACGGGGCGACCCGCGGATCCTGGTTGAGATAAGGCAGTCCGCCGCCGACAGCGATGAGACTTACGCTCGGATGGGAGAGATCGGCCTCGGCCTTCTCAAACGACTGTGCTCCCTGCAGTTGCAATTTCACGTCCCGCAGCTCCGGCCGGTTCTGAATCGCGTCGGCGATCAGCGGCTCGGGACTTGCGGGCGGAGCTTCCGGGGAAGCAACGCTGGCAAGCTGATAGCGAACAACTTGATCTTGTCCCAGCGAGCGAGCCAGATCGGCGTAGGCTTGCTCCACCGCGTCCTGTGAGCGAATCAGAAGCAGCTTGGCTTCGGAAAGATTCACATTGGCGAAGCTTACGTCCAGAGCGGATTTGAGATTGGCATTCGCGAGAGCGGTGACTTGATCCGTAAGAGTCTGGCGCGCGCGAATGGTCTCATTTGCAACCGTGACGTACGCCTGCGCTTGCAGGACTCCAAAGTATCCGCGGTTGACTCCGAGCACCGTGTCATAAACCGTTGCCTGCGTGGTCTGGTCGGCAGCCTGAGCCTGGTACTGCGATTGCGCCACCAGATTTTTGGTTCGTCCGAAGTCGGTTACCAGTTGGGTAAGTTCAAGTCCCTGTCCGAAGCGGCTGAAGAGCTGCGAAGCAGAAAGAGCGCCCGCCCCAAGACGGCTCTGCGCCAGACCCTGCCCGCCGGTGATTTCGCCGTTGACCACCGGGATAGTAGGGAGCTCTGGTTTCCGTGATCCGCTGGCCGGCAGCCGCCGCTGTTTGCCGGGCCGCCGCAATCTGCGGATGGTTCTGTAGCGCCATCGCGGTGGCTTGGGGCAGAGTAAGAACGGCCTGACCCGGCGGCGCGGGCGGCGGAGGGAAGCGTGGCCGGTGACGTCTGCGGCACGGCGGGAGAAGCGGGTAGCCGTGCCGGGGGCGCGCCGGGAGCCTGAGCGGCGTATGCCATGCTCCCGGCCCACAAAGTCAGGATGAAGATAACGGTCATTTCTACGCATTTGATGCTACGGTCTCCCTGCGCTGATAGATCAGAACGTAAGCGGCCGGAACGATAAAGATTGTCAACAGAACGGACGCGCTCAGGCCGCCGATGATGGCCTGGGCCATCGGCGCATACTGCTCGGCGCCGGTGCCCAGCTTGAGCGCCATCGGGATCATGCCGATGATGGTGGCGAGCGACGTCATCAGAATGGGCCGCAGGCGGACCCGGCAGGATGTGATCACGGCATCCTTCACGGTCATGCCATCGCTGACGCAGCCGGTGCGCGAAATCGACGATCAGAATGCTGTTCGAAGCCGCGATTCCGACCAGCATCAGCACGCCCATGAGCGACATCACATTCAGCGTCGTGCCGGTCAGCAACAAGAATCACCAGTACGCCGATCGAAGCCCATGGGGATCGCGAGCATGATCAGCACCGGATCGATGAAGGAACGGAACTGGGCGACAAGGATGAGGTAAAGCAGAACGAAACGACAGACTGAAGCCAATCGCAAAACTGCGGAACGACTGCTGCATGCCAAGCACCATGCCGCGAAGATTCACCCGCATGTTGGCCGGATGCGGAATCGTAGTCCACGAGGTTCTGGATCGCCTTGGTGACTCTGCCCAAGTCTTCGCTCTTGGTGGTCACATAAACGTCGGCGGTGCGCTGAATCTGGTAATGGTCAACCTCAGTCGGGCTTTGCAGGTTCACCAGCTTCACGACCGTGTCCAGAGTGGTGGGTTGCTTTGAGATTCGGCGCCCGCAAGCGGAATATTCTTGAGATCGAGCGGCGTATGAATCGCAGGCCTTCCGTTCTCGTAATACTGAACAGTCAGGAAGTAGTTGTTGCCGGTTTTCCGGTCCGACCAGTAATTGGGCGCGATCATCGCGTTCGAGTTCAACGCCGTGATCACGTTGTCGACGATGTCCTTCTGGGTCAGGCCGAGTTCCGCGGCATGCACCCGGTCCACTTCCATGCGCAGACGCCGGATAATCCATGTCCTGCGGAATGTAGACCTGCCCCACGTTGTCCAATCGTCGAGATGCGCGCCGCCAGCTGCTGTGCGAAGCTGGAAATCGCCGGGAAGATCGGGACTGGTCACCTGGACATCGATGGGCGCGGGCATGCCGGTGTTCAGAACCGCATCCACCATCGAGCCGCTTTGTACGAAGGTTCGCAGCTCCGGGAACTGCTGCTGAATCGCCGTCCTGGACTCGATCCATGTATTCGTAACTGCTGATCTTGTGATCGTCCGTCAACTGCGTCTGGATGGTGGCCGCGTAAGATCCGGAGTTGGTCGTATAGAGAGACGAGAGATCGTTGACCACGCCGATGTTGGATACGGTGGTGCGAAAATCATGCGGCGACAATCGTCTGTCTTGATCAGAGTTCTCCACCCGGGCTACATATTCATTGGTCAGTTCGATCCGCGAGCCGGTGGGAGCTTTCAGGTTGATGGTGAATTGGCCGGCGTCGGAGCGCGGAAAAAACGACAAGCCCAAGCAGGGGAAAAAGCCCAGGCTCAGGGCGAACACGCCCATCAGCAGCCGCCACGGTCAGGACCGGGACGACTGCGTCGCGCGCCGCACCAGCCGCTCGTACAAATCGAGTATCCGATTAAATCCGCGATTGAACGCCGCATTGAAGCGCGCGCCCCAGGAGAGCTTTGCTTCGCATCCCCGGCCACGCCGGAGGATGCTCGCCGTGACCGTGCGGCACGGCTTTGAGAAAGCGCGAGCAGAACAGCGGAATGACCGTCATCGCCACGAAGAACGACATCAGCAGCGAAATGCAAAACGAGAGCGCCAGTGCCGAGAACAGAAATTTACTGACGCCATAAGAGCAGCGTCACCGGGAAAAAGTCGACCACAGCCACCAGCGTCGCCGCCAGCACCGCGAGCGTAACTTCGGATGCACCCGCCTGAGCGGCCACGGCCGGCAGCTCGCCCATTTCCAGGTGGCGATAAATGTTCTCGATGGAAATGACGGAATTGTCGATCACGCGCGAAAGAGCCAGCGCGAGTCCGCCGAGGATCATCGTATTGATTGTGGCGTTGCCAAGCTTCAGCAAGACGAATGTCGCCAGGACCGAGAGGGGAATGGACAGGAGAACGGCGGTGGTGGCCCGGAAATTTCCCAGGAACAGAAGGATCATGAGGCTGGTCAGGACCAGGCCGATGAGAGTCCTCGTGCAAAACCGTGTTGATGGCCTCCTTCACGAAGACCGATTGATCGAAAAGAAGATCGGCCTTCATCTGCTTCGGAATATCGTAGAGATGTCCCGAGCAGGCTGCGCACACCGTCCACCACCTGAATCGTGTTGGTATCGCCGCCCTGCTTCAGAATCGGAATGTACGAGGACTTCTGTCCGGCGACGCGCACGATGTTGTATTGCGTGGCGTTGGAGTCTTCGGCCTCTCCGACATCGCTTACCCGGACCCACGAATCTCCCGCGGCTTTCAGCGGCACATTGTTCAGTTGCCGCCATGTCGTCGACGAGGCTGTTCGAGTAGAGGTAGTAGTCGAAAGGCCCCATTTTCACGTCGCCTGCCGGCAGAATGAGATTCTGATTGTTTACGGCGTGCACGACGTCCATAATGCTCAGGTCGCGTGAGAGCAGTTTATACGGATCGACGCGAACCATGATCTGCCGGTACTTTCCGCCGAACGTGGCGGGAATGGAAACACCCGGCACGGTCACAATCTGATTGCGGATGGCGAATTGCGCGAAATCGTGAAGCTGGGTTTCATTGAGACCTGCGCCGCTTACTGCGACCAGGCACACCGGCAGACTCGAGGCGTCGGATTTCAACACCACCGGCGGAAGCGTGCCGGGCGGCAGGCGTTTCAGATCCGCCAGCGCAAGGTTCGACAACTCCGTCACGTCGGCGTCGGCGCTGGTGTTGGGCTGGAAAAAGACCCGGATCATGCTGACGCCAAGAATGGAATGCGACTCCATATGATCGATGCCGCTAGCCAGCGTGAAGAAGCGCTCCAGCGGCGCCGTGATGTTCGCTTCGATATCCTGCGGCGGCATGCCGGAATAGAAGGTTGCAACCACTACCTGCGGCAGATTGATGGTCGGAAAGAGATCGACCGGCATGCCGGCGATCGCGACGAACGCCGAGTACCGCCACCACCAGGCAAACCACAATGATGAAGTAGGGATTCCGAATCGAAAAGGTGGACATATAGGCCTGTCAGATCATCGAAGGCGCTGCGCATGGGACGGCGAAGCTCTCAGAACCGCGGTATATCAATAGATACGCCGCCGGAACGATGAAGATCGTGAAAAGCACCGAGGCACGTCAGGCCGCCGATGATGGCCTGGGCCATCGGCGCATACTGCTCGGCGCCCGTGCCCAGCTTGAGCGCCATCGGAATCATCCCGATGATGGTTGCGAGCGATGTCATCAGAATGGGCCGCAGGCGAACGCGGCACGATGTGATCACCGCATCCTTCACGCTCAAGCCCTCGCTCACGCAGCCGGTGCGCGAAATCGACGATCAGAATGCTGTTCGATGCCGCGATTCCTACCAGCATCAGCACGCCCATAAGCGACATCACATTCAAGGTCGTGCCGGTAACGACCAGAATGACAAGTACGCCGATCAGGCCCATGGGGATCGCAAGCATGATCAGCAAGGGATCGATGAACGATCGGAACTGCGCCACCAGGATCAGGTAAAGCAGCAGAAACGAGAGACTGAGCCCGATCGCGAAACTGCGGAACGATTGCTGCATTCCAAGCACCATGCCGCGCAGATTCACGCGCATGTTCGCCGCGTGCGGAACCGTGTTCACGATGTTCTGAATCGCCGTTGTCACGCGGCCCAAGGTCTTCGGATTTCGTCGTGACATAAACGTCGGCGGTGCGCTGAATCTGATAGTGATCCACTTCCGTGGGGCTCTGAAAGTTCACCAGCTTGACCACCGAATCCAGAGTAGTGGGCTTCCTTGAGATCCGGCGCCCGCAGCGGAATGTTCTTCAGATCCAGCAGATTGTGAATCGCAGGCGTCCCGTTTTCGTAATACTGGACAGTCAGAAAATAGTTATTACCGGTAGCCTTGTCGGACCAGTAGTTGGGAGCGATCATGGCGTTCGAATTCAACGCCGTGATCACGTTGTCCACAATTTCCTTCTGGGTCAGGCCGAGTTCGGCGGCATGCACCCGATCCACTTCCATTCGCAGCGCCGGATAATCCATGTCCTGCGGAATGTAGACCTGACCCACGTTGTCAAGATGTGAGATGCGCGCCGCCAGTTCCTGAGCGAAGCGTGAAATCGCCGGGCAGATCGGGACTCGTCACCTGAACATCGATGGGCGCGGGCATGCCGGTGTTCAGCACCGCGTCCACCATCGAGCCGCTTTGCACAAAGGTTCGCAGTTCCGGGAACTGCTGCTGAATCGCCGTCTGGACGCGATCCATGTACTCATAGCTGCTGATCTTATGATCGTCCGTTCAACTGCGTCTGGATGGTGGCTGCATAAGAGCCGGAATTGGTCGTGTAGAGAGACGAGAGATCGTTGACGACGCCGATGTTGGAAACCGTGAGTACGAAAATCGTGCGGGCGCGATCGTCTTCTTGATAAGATCCTCCACCCGGGCTACATATTCATTCGTCAGCTCGATTCGCGAGCCGGTCGGCGCTTTCAGGTTGATGGTGAACTGGCCGGCGTCGGAGCGCGGGAAAAACGAAAGTCCCAGCAAAGGGAAAAGCGCCGAAGCTCAGCGATAAACAAACCCATGCAGCAGGCAACACGGTCAGAAGCGGGCGATGCGTCGCGCGCCGCACCAGCCTTTCATACACATCGAGCACGCCGATTGAATCCGCGATTGAAGGCCGCATTGAAGCGTCCTCCCCAGGAGAGTTTTCCGCTCTGCCGCGCCTCGGCGGCGTGTTCGCATGACCGTGCGGAACCGCTTTGAGAAAGCGGGAACAGAACAGCGGAATGACCGTCATCGCGACGATGAAAGAAAGCACCAGCGAAATACAAAATGACAGCGCCAGCGCCGAAAACAGAAACTTACTGACGCCGAAGAGCAGCGTGACCGGGAAAGAAATCGACCACGGCAACCAGCGTGCGCCGCCAGCACGGCGAGCGTAACTTCCGAGGCGCCCACCTCGGCGGCGACCGCCGGCAGTTGCGCCCATTTCCAGGTGGCGGATAGATGTTCTCGATGGAAATCACGGAATTGTCGATGACGCGCGAAAAAGCCAGCGCCAGTCCGCCGAGGATCATGGTGTTGATGGTGGCGTTGCCGAGGTTCAAAATGACGAACGTCGCCAGAGCGGAGATGGGAATCGAAAGCAGAACGGCCGTGGTGGCCCGGAAATTTCCCAGAAACAGAAGGATCAGGAGACTGGTCAGGCCCAGACCGATCAGAGCTTTCGTGCAAGACCGTATTGATCGCTTCCTTCACAAAGACCGATTGATCGAAAAGAAGATCGGCCTTCATCTGCTTCGGAATATCGTAACAGATGCCCGATGCACGGCCGCGGACGCCGTTGACCACCTGAATCGTGTTGGTATCGCCGCCCTGTTTCAGAATCGGAATGTAAGAGGATTTCTGCCCGTCGACGCGCACGATATTGTATTGAGTGGCGCTGGAGTCTTCGGCCTTTCCTACATCGCTGACGCGGACCCAGGAGTCCCCCGACCGTCTTGAGAGGAACATCGTTCAACTGCGCCATGTTGTCGACCAGACTGTTGGAATAGATGTAATAGTCGAACGGACCCATTTTGACGTCGCCGGCCGGCAGAATCAGATTCTGATTGTTCACGGCGTTGACGACGTCCATGACGCTCGAGATCGCGCGACAGAAGCTTGATACGGATCGACGTGAACCATGATCTGCCGGTACTTTCCGCCGAAAGTGGCGGGGATCGATACGCCGGGCACGGTCACAATCTGGTTGCGGATGGCAAACTGGGCGAAATCGTGAAGCTGGGTCTCAGTGAGGCCTGCTCCTTTCACTGCGACCAGGCACACCGGCAGACTCGAAGCATCGGATTTCAACACCACCGGCGGCAGCGTGCCTGGCGGCAGGCGTTTCAAATCGGCCAGAGCAAGGTTGGAAAGCTGCGTCACGTCGGCATCGGCGCTGGTGTTGGACTGGAAAAAGACCCGAATCATGCTGACGCCCAAGAATGGAATGCGACTCCATATGATCGATGCCGCTGGCCAGCGTGAAGAAGCGCTCCAGCGGCGCCGTGATGTTGGCCTCGATATCCTGCGGCGGCATTCCGGAATAGAAGGTGGCTACCACCACCTGCGGCAGATTGATGGCGGGGAAGAGATCGACCGGCATGCCCAAAGCGGCAACACACGCCGAGCACGATGACCACCAGACAGAGGACGATGATGAAGTAGGGATTACGAATCGAAAAGGCCGACATAGCGTTTTACTGTTGGGCGCTTCCTTCATACGAGACGGACTGCAGCGGTTTCGGTTTGACGGTCTGTCCTGCCTTCAATCCGCTGCGATCGCTTACGACCACCTGCTCGCCGGCCGCTAAACCGCTGGCGATGGCCACGTAGTCCGGCATCTGGATGCCGAGCGTGACCTGCTTGATCTGGATACGATTGTCGGGATCCACAACCATAACGGACGTCTGGTCGCCTTGACGATCGATGGCCTGCAAGGGCACAACCAACGCCGCAGGATTGTTGCCCAGGGTGATATCGGCTTCCGCGTAAGTCCCGGGAATCAATTTCCCATCGACGTTTGGAATATCTACCTCGGTGTGCATGGTGCGCGTTGCACCGCTCACGTCGACGGAAAAGCGCGCCACTTTGCCACGAACCGTCAGGTTGTTTAACGCGGGTACCCGGACCGCGACCGGATCGCCGACATGGATATATTTCACATCCGATTCCGGGACCGGGATCACGAGTCTATAAAGATTTTCGTCAGAGAGCCGGACCAGGGGTGTGGCTTGGGTCGAGGTGGTTCCGGCCTGCATGAGGGCGCCGAGATTGGCATACCTCTGCGTGACCACGCCATCGAAGGGAGCCGTGATTTTCGAATAGTCGTAAAGCGCCTGATCGTGGCTAAGCTTGGCTTTGGTCACTACCAATTGACTCTGCGCTCCCTGATACGCGCCCTTGGCCGCTTCCATTTGAGATTCGGCCGCCAGATCCTTTCCCTCGGCATCGTCCACTTCCTGTTGGGCTACCAAGCCGGCCTGCGCTTTCGCCACGCCCGCCAGACGCTGATACTGCAGATGCACCATATTGTGTTGGGCTTTTGCGCGGCCGACTTCACTTTCGGCGCGCGCGACCTGATCCTGCTGCGCGCGAATGGCCGCCTGATCCTCATCCAGTTGCGCTTGCAGTTCCGGCACCTCAAGCACGGCCATGATCTGGCCTTTGCGCACGTGAGAACCGTAGTCGACATTCAGCTCCTTGACGTAGCCAGCCTCCTTGGCATAGACGTCGATTTCCTGGAATGGCACCAGTTCCGAACTGAGGGTCAGCCGCTGGGCCACGGGCCGCAGTTTCACGATTGCTGTTCCGACACTTCTTCTGCTTCTGAACTTGGTGAGTCGTTGGCCTTGGCCGAAACGTCTCGCCGGGTACAGGACGAGGTCAATGCAATTGCCAGAATTCCGGCAAACGTTAAGAGCAGGGTGCGGCGTCTTAACATGCAGACCCACCGTTTTCGATTCGTTGATCGTCTTCGCCAGCAGAGGAATGGGCCCCCGCGCCTCTCGAGGAGGCAGTGTTTGGTTTAGCAGCGATTAATAATGTTAGACGGGATGGAATCGGGAAAGCACGTTTCTGCGTGACACAATGCAATTCTGGTCTCGTAAATCCTTCATTCCGCAGCCTTACGCCGAACTGCTCCATTGCATTCGCGATCAGTTTGCTGGGGCCGCTCCCGCTCAACTGAGATTGACTGCCACAAGAGGACTCACGGACTTGATTCGAGGGTTGCCCTAGACATCCAGCACCCTGAATGTATCTCATCCCGTTTCGAGGGAGCCATACCAAGAGGCTTGGTATTTTTTGGAAAAAATCCTGGTAGTTCGCTTCTGAAGGGCCAAAGCTCGGTTAGCATGGAATCGATGTTGGCGAGAAAGATCAGTCTGCTGTATTCCCGCCGAGACGAGGCGGACCGGATATCCTTCAGTTCGCGCCTGGCTTTGCTGATTGGGTTTGGCGGTCTCCTGTTGATTATGGCCTTGGCCGGAATCGACGCGCTGCGGGTGTTTCAGCAGTTCCGGCACAGCGACGAGCAGATCAGAGGCCGTTATCTTTCTCAAAATCACGTCTTAAACGACATCCGGTCCGATGTTTACCTTTCCGGTACCTACGTTCGGGACTACCTTCTTGAGCCTGACCCCGCGAGGGCGGAAGTCTACCGGACCAGTCTGGAAGACGTTCGAAAGCACATGGAGTCCGCGCTCGAATTCTACGGCCGCCAGGCAACTCCCGCGGAGGCTCCAGCATTATTCGGCGCTGCGGACTGAGCTGACTGAACTACTGGGGAATCCTGGCTCCCATTTTTCAATGGGATCCCGCGGAAAGGCGCCGTTCGGGCTACACCTTTTTGCGGGACGAAGTTTTTCCGCGGCGCCAGAACATGCTGGCGATCGCCGACCGGATCGCCGCGATCAACGAACAGCAGTTGACTCCGGGGAACAACCAGGTGGTTTCGCTGCTGCTCCGCTTCCAAACGCGTGTGCTGGTGACTGTTGGTGGCCGCGCTGGTGCTCGGTTTGGGGATGGCTGCTTTCAGCACGCGCAGGATTCTGAAGCTGGAGGACCAGGCTCGCCTGCGGTATGAGGAAACCGCCGATGCGCGGAGCCAGCTCAAGGATCTCTCCGCGCGGCTGGTGCAGGCGCAGGAAACCGAGCGCCGCGCCCTCTCGCGAGAATTGCACGATGAAGTGGGCCAATCGCTCTCGGCGGTACTGGTGGAGTTGCGCAATCTTTCGGCCGGCCTGGGAGTCCGATCGGCGGAACAGTCGCGCAGCCATGTCGAAACCGTCAAGAGCCTGGTGGAAAGCACGGTTCGCGTGATTCGCAATATGGCGCTGCTGCTGCGGCCTTCCATGCTGGACGATCTGGGGCTGATTCCAGCGCTGAAATGGCAAGCCCGGGAATGCGCCAAGCGTACGTCCATGAATGTGAGCGTCGCGACCGAACTCGACTCCGACGATCTTCCGGACGAATACAAGACCTGCGTATATCGAGTGGTGCAGGAGGCGTTGCACAATTGCGAACGCCACTCGCACGCCACCACTGTCCGCATCCGCGTGGAACAGAAACCCGACCGCTTGACGCTGGTCATCCAAGACGACGGACAGGGCTTCGATGTCCGGCAGATGAAGGGAGTGGGCTTACTCGGCATCCAAGAGCGTGTGGCGCGGCTGGGA
The DNA here is from genome assembly GCA_963731375.1 of Bryobacterales bacterium. Taxonomy (GTDB): domain Bacteria; phylum Acidobacteriota; class Terriglobia; order Bryobacterales; family Bryobacteraceae; genus Palsa-187. The sequence goes on along the minus strand of CAVSUW010000005.1, from coordinate 1,086,126 downwards.
GGCAAGTCGAGCGTTCACTCCAAACCGGGAGACGGAACCATCCTCTCGATAGAATTGCCGTTCACCGAGGAGCACCGGAGCACCGAAACCCGTGGAACCGATTCGCATCCTGTTAGCTGACGATCACACCGTAATGCGCCGGGGCTTGCGGCTTCTGCTGGAAAGCCAGCCCGAATTCAGCGTGGTCGCCGAGGCGGCGGACGGGCGGCAGGCGGTGGAGCAAGCCGAAGCGACGCAGCCGGATGTCGCCGTCATCGATATCGCCATGCCCAATTTGAGCGGAATCGAAGCTGCACAGCGCATTACCGCGGCGCTTCCCCATACGGCTGTCGTGATCCTCAGCATGCACTCCGACGAAGGCTACGTTCTGCGCGCCTTGAAGGCGGGCGCCAAAGGCTACCTGCTGAAGGATTCTCCCGAAGGCGATTTGATCGAGGCCATCAAGGCCGTGCATCAAGGCAAGACGTTCTTCGGCCCGGAGATCAGCAAGATGCTGGTGGAGGACTATGTTCGAGAAATCCGGACTCGCGGGAGCGGAGGACGCCTACGATCTGCTGACCTCGCGCGAACGTGAAATTCTACAGCTGCGTGGCGGAACGCAAACTGAATAAGGAAATCGCCACGGCGCTGAATCTCAGTCCTTACACGGTCGAAACGCATCGGCGAAACTTGCAGGAGAAGTTAAATCTGCATAGCCTCGCCGAGTTGATTTTGTACGCGGTGAGAAAGGGTATTATTTCCTGACTGGCGGCGGTCAACTCCGCCAGAATATCCGTCTCCCAGGAAATAAAACGCAAGACGGCCTGGATCGCATGGAGAGCGGAGTCTTCGCGTAGCGGCCGGAGCAGCACATCATAGCCGCCGTGCTGCAGTACGCTGCGCCACAAGTCGTCATCGCTGACAGGCGAAACCAGCAGGATACAACTGCGCGGCGAACATGCCGCGAGGCGATCCATCACTTCGCGCCAGGGATATCCGGGCTGATTACGATCGCATAGGATGATCTCAAAATGGCTCTGCGAGGCTAAGTGGAAGGCATCTCGCGGCGACTGGGTGAAGCGGAGATCCCACTTATGTTGTTGCGCCAGCCAGCCGAGTAAAACGCGGTCGTCGATAGACATCGAGAGAGCCAGAATCCTCAGACGCTGCTCCGGGGTCGAGGGCACTTCCTCTTGTTTCTTGAACCAATTAGAAAGCCACACGACTTACTTCCTGAGACTTCCCGCCGGCACGGCCGGCTTTGGCGTGCTGTTCCAGTAGGACAACGCGAGTTTAACAGTACGCTCGACTTTATCCGCCTGAAGCGGCTTGGGAAGAACATCGTATCCGCCGCCGCCGGGTGAGTTCCTGAGACAGGTAGGCGTCGGACACACCAGACACTAAGATGACGCAAGGCGTGGTGCGGCGATGCCGTGAGCCTCTCGACGGCTGCCCTCCACTCGGTTTCCGGCCAATCGCGGTCGAGCAGGATAACGGGCGCGGTCAATTGGTTGGCGACGGAACACGCTTCCTCACACGATTCAGCAAAGCGGACGTCCAACGGTTCCTGGCCGAAAACGCTGGCAAGAACGTGCCGATCCTGCTCGTTGACCACCAGGGCAACCACGGGGACACGGGAAGCGGGAGTCATGCGACGGGGGACTCCACCGGTGAACAACGAATGGACCATCTCCCAAACACGCGTCATTCGAAGACCTCCACGGCTATGCCCATCTGGCGATGACGAACGAAGAGCACCGCTCATACGCTCAATATCTCCGCCTTCGAGCTTAGCGTTGATCGAGACTCTTCGGAATACCAGGGCTATGGTATTCGCAAGCGGAAAATTCAAGTAGAGAAGCACCTCCATCCGCTCAAGAGAACCTACCGGCTGCTTGGCCGGAAGGCTACCTTGCGGGGCCATCCAAATAACCAAATTCAGCGGTATGGTGCGGGCAGCCTCCTTAAATTAACGTGAATGTGAGGATATTGCCCGATGACACTGCCCCACGATGAAATTGAACACTTCAGGAGGGAACTGGAGGCTAAACGTGCCGATCTGGCCGGACATCGAAATCCTGAAGGCATTGCGATTGAACGCACTCCTGACTCCATGGACGAATTGGTCCTGGCAAATGAACGAGACCTGACCGTAGAAAGACTGAATCGCGAAACCTTCCTGCTCCGTCAAGTGGCGGACGCGCTGGATCGGATTGCGGCCGGGGAATACGGAATCTGCCTGGAATGCGAGGAGCCGATCTCAGCGAAGCGGCTCACGGCCCTCCCGTGGGCAGCTCTTTGTCTGTCCTGTCAAGAAGCGGCGGATCGTGGAACCGCGTGAACAAACCATGGCTCGCCGTAGCTCCGCTATAGCGGAAGCTGCTTGACGGCTCTGAGAATCGGTAGCGGATGTCACTTGGAAGGTTCGTCTCGTTCGCAGTTATGATCCAGGCGCTGACGATATCCACGGATCCAGGCCTCGAACGCAGTTAATGGGTCGCCCGCCCTCCTTTTGCTGGGGTCGAGCGGGATCCTCCTCAATTCTTTGAAAGAGCGATCGGGCAATTTTTAAGGCGGATCGCCGAATCGGCTTTCCTCTAAGCCCTAATGCGCGAGCACCTGCCCTCGTGGTCCGCGCGGATTATTCTTCCTCAGCAGAAATGTCAACAAGAACATGATTCCCGCGGCGATTCCCAGCATCCAGAACGCATCGATATAAGAGAGGGTCGACGCCTGATTGCGCATCGATTCATAGAGCCTGCTCAATGCCTGTGTCTCCGGCTCGACCGACACCGCTTTGCCCGAGTCGATCCGCAAGAGCCGTCGCCGAGTCGCGAAAGCGCGGATCGCCAAGGCTCGTGTGGCTCGCGAGCATCACCTGATGAACCTGGGCACGCCGGGCCAGTATCGTCGTAACGGCAGACGTGCCGACGCTGCTGCCCATATTGCGCACAAAGTTGACCAGACCGGCCACAGCATTACTCTTTTCCTGAGGCAATCCCAGATAGGCCACCATGGTTGCCGGAATGAAGATAAATCCGATCGGCACGTACTGCGCAATCCGCAGCCAGGTCGCCGAGGCGAAGCTGATCTGGAGATCGATACGGCGCGTGGAGAAGAACATCGCGATGGTGAGCACCGCCCACCCGAAGGCCATTAAGTAACGCGCCTGGATTCTGCCCGTCAATTGCCCCACCAGGGGAAGCTCGATCAGCAGAATGATCGCGGCGGCGGAGAGCACCATTCCGGCGCTTTGGGCCGTATATCCCAGAAGGCTCTGCAGAAACTGCGGCATCAGAACCGTGGTCGAAAAAGACGCCGCCCCCACCATGAACATCATCACGCTCGCAGTTGCAAAGTTCAGGTTCCTGAACAGGCGAATGTCGAGGATCGGTTCTTTGACTCGCAACTCCCATATGACGAGGCAGACAAGACAGACGACCGAGATTACAGAGAGCGTGACGATGAAGTGCGATCCGAACCAGTCGTCTTCCTGGCCTTTGTCGAGTACGATCTGCAGGAAGGCAATCCCGATGGCGAGGAACCCGAAACCGACATAGTCGACTTTGCTCTCTTTGAGTGTCAGCCGCCTGAGGAAAGGTGGATCCTCGACATACTTGATGACCAGAAACAAGGCGAGAAGGCCGACCGGCAAATTCATTAGAAAGATCCACCGCCAGGTGTAGTTATCCGTGATCCAGCCTCCGAGCGTTGGTCCGATGGAAGGAGCAACCACGGCGGTTACACCGTAAACGGAGAACGCCAAGCCCTCTCTTCTCCGGTGGAAACGTGTCTGCGAGAATCGCCTGGGCCATCGGTTGCAGACCACCGCCTCCGGCGCCCTGAATTACGCGGGATATCAGAAGAATGGCGCAGCGATGGAGCGATGCCGCAGAAAAGCGAGCTCACCGTGAACAATGAGATGCAGATGAGAAAGAACCGCTTGCGGCCCATCACCGATACAAGCCAGCCTGTGATCGGCAGCACGATTGCATTTGAGACCAGATAAGAAGTGAGCACCCACGTGCTTTCATCGCTGCTGGCCCCCAGGTTTCCGGCGATATGCGGAAGCGCGACGTTCGCGATGCTGGTGTCGAGTACCTCCATAAAGGCTGCCAGCGACACCACAAATGCGATCAGCCAGGGATTTGCTCTTGGGCTTCCACGCGGCATGCGCCAGAGCGCCTCCGGTATTGGCGCTCACCGATCCGCCTAACGGACACGGACCACTGGTTCCACCGACATTCCAGGATGCAGAAGATCCAGTCCGGCCTGATCCCTTTTCAGACGAATTCGCACCGGTAAACGCTGCACCACCTTCACGTAGTTGCCCGTAGCATTCTCCGGAGGCAACACGCTGTAGACGGCGCCGGTCGCTCCGGGCATGCTCTCGATCACACCGTCGAATTTCCGATCCAGTGCGTCGACGCTCACGCTGACCGTCTGGCCGGGATGCATGCGCTTGAGCTGCGTTTCTTTGAAGTTGGCGGTCACCCACACTTCGTCTGTCTGACTGATCGCGAGCAGTTGCTGGCCCGGCCGGACCTGCTCGCCCACTTCGACACTCTTCTTCCCCGCGATGCCTCCCACGGGCGCGACGATCCTCGTGTAGCTCAGATTCAGCTCCGCCTGATCGACCTGGCTCTTGAACACGGCGATGTTCGCCTGCCGCATCTGCACCGTCGCTTCGCGCAGCAGGAGTTGCCGTGGATTATTCTGCACCGCTTCCGACAGTTGCGTTCTGGCCGCGAGCAGACTGGCCTGACGCTGAGCGATTACCCGCCGCGCAGCCTCGCTGCTGGCCCGTTTGGATTCCACGGCCGCCTCGTCGGCTTTGGCATCGGCCAGTTTCTGGTCGTACAGCGTTCTGGATATTTCTTCCTTTTCCACCAGCCCGCGATAGCGAACTTCGTCGGCCTGCGCTCTGGTATTGTTGGCCTCGGCCTGGCGAAGGTCGGCAATCGCCGAGTCATAATCCCGTTCTGCCTGAGCGACTGCCGCCTCCGCCTGACTGATGTTGGCCTGCGGACGTGGCCACGACGCTTTCATTTGACGTTTGGATGATCGGGACATTCGGGCGCTCGGCAGTCAACTGCGATGCAGCGAGCCCATACTGGCCTTGGCTTGTTCCAGGGAGACCCGGTAGTCGCGCGGATCCAGCTCAACCAATACCTCGCCGGCCGCTACCTTCTGGTTGTTTTCGAAGTGCACCGCGGTTACTGTTCCGCTGATCCGCGAGCTGATCGCCGTTCAGGTGCCCTTCGATCTGGGCATCGTCCGTCGATTCATAGGAATCGAAGTAGCCCCAGAGCTGCTTTGCCCCCACGCCCGCGGCGGCGAGGACTGCCAGCAGCACGAGTAGCTTGACAACCCGCGAGCGGCGTCCGGCGTTTCGGTTGTTTGAGATTGTCGTTGTCAGCCGGATCCAGGCGGGAAGTGGCGGTCGCGAGTGCCTCGCCGCCCGGTTTGAGATTGACGTTTTCGTCATCCATCGTCAACGCCTCTTCAGTCTTGGTTGGCACGATCATTTTCCTTTCAGATATTGAGGGATTGTTTTCTCGGCTTGTCCGAGTGCACGCGCAAGAGCGGCTTTGGCGAGGTTGTGCTGGTAAGTCGCGGAGATCAGATCGTTATCAGCCTGCTCCACGGTTTGCTGCGCCTGCACGACCTCCACGGTGTCGGCAACCCCGGCCTTGAACCGGTCCTGCGACTGGGTCAGGGTATCCCGCGCTAATCCGACGTTCTTCTGCGCCAAGGACAACCTGGTCCGCCGCTGCCGCGAGGTCGATGAATTCCTGCCGCACCTCGTAATCGACCTGGCCCTGGAGATCCGCATATTCGGCGCTTCGTTGCGCAGACTACGGATTGAGCCTGCTCGATGTCGGCCTTGATCCGGGGGCCTTGCCAGATCGGAAAGTTCACGCTTCCGGTCAGTCCGAAGGTGCCATGCGATTGTGAGGGGTTGGTTCCGATAGCTCCGTAGTCGGCTTCGACGGATACGCTCGGCAGGTACTCGCTGCGGGCGGCTTTCAGCCGCTGCTTCGCCGGCGCGGAGAGCAGCCTGCGCGGCCATGATGTCAGCGCGTCCGGCTTTGGCGCGTGCGAGCGCATCTTCCTGCGTCAGGTCCGCGAGCGGCGAGAAAGTAAAGTCATCCGCCAGTGAAAACGCCTGGCCCGACGGCAAGCCGATGATGCGCGCCAGAGTCAGTTTTTGCTTATCGAAATCGGCGCGAAGGCCGCGCAGGCGTTGCTGGTCGGTTTGGAGTTGCACCTGACTTCGGGTCACGTCGATTCGCGCGTTCAAGCCGTTGCGTAAGCTGATCGGATGCCTGCTGGTAGGTCGCTTCCGAAGTTCGGACCGCGGCCTCCGCGGCGCGCACTCGTGATGCCGCGGCGTTTATCTGAAGATAGGAGCCGGTGACTGCCAGTACGATCAGGTCACGCGTATCCTGCACTGTGAATTGCGCGGCTCGGGCGTTTTCCGTCGCTGCGTGAAGGTTGTGGAGTCGCGTGAGGTCGACGACCGTCTGCGTAAGCGTGGCGCGAAAATCGAAATAGTTGTAGGGTCCCACTACAGATGGGATCGTAATTCCCTTTGGGAAAAGCGAAGGGCGAAAGCCCAGAGCCGTCAGGTCCGTCTGCTGTACCGTTTCCCGAAGATTTCCATTTACTTCGGGCAGTAACTGGCTGAGGAACGCGAGTCGCTGCGCGCGCGCCTGCCTTACTCCTTCCGTCACGCTTCACTACGCCGAGGTTGTAGTCGAGCGCGCGCCGCAGTGCCTCCGGAAGACTAAGGCTGATAACCGTATCGGTCGCCGTGCCCGTAGGAACGCTGCCCAGGTATGAGCCCTGAATATTCACCGAGCTGTCGATCAGGTTTACGCTGTTCTGGCCGCCGGCATTGACTGTGGACTGTGTGGTGCCCACCGATCCTGGCTTGAAGTCCGCGGCCCGAAGCAGGCAACTGAATCGGAGTTGAGGGGGTTTGCGCCGCGAGTTCAGGCGCGATCGCCATGCAGAAAAAAGCTAACGCGGTGCGGCACGCTACAAATCGAGACCTCGAATGATTCATTGTATGGTTCCACGCTGCCACTATTCGCCGCGGAGAGGTATTTTCGAATGCAGAAGTCAGAATGTGATTGAAAATGGAACTCATGTATTTTGTAATTCGTCCAGGATCACCGAGTGAGTGAGCGCTTTCCACCTCTTCATCCAGGGAGGTTGCAGACCGGCCGCACGCAATGCGGCCAGCACGCGTTCCGGGTGCCCAAGATCGCTCCAGCCGGTAGGGACCATCCGCAAAACGATCAGTCGCCGGGTCTGGACAGCCAGGACTTCCCGCGAGCCGGTCCACAAGTGATTCGCGCTCTCAGCAAGCCGCGGGAGGACGCGTCGATCTCCACCCACACAGCTCGGCTCAGACCAGGGCTCGCAGTTCGAGGCGCGGGCGAAGTAACGGGCCATGCCGGACGGTGCGGGCGGGTCGACCAATATAGCCAGATTTGTCGGCGGTCCGTCAACCAGCGCCGTCGAGCCAAGCGGGAGTATCAACAGCGCCACCAGAGCTTTGCCCTGCTTTTTATGGATCGTCAACATTCCGGTTGCGAACGATGGGTGTCACCCCCAGCGACCCGCCGTGCCATGGACTTTTCGGCTCTCGAGTTTCCTGGCTCCTGAAGTGCTGCCTGGAGCATGCGTCGCGCCCGAAAAAGCCGCGCCTTCACCGCCGGAATGCTTGAGTGGAGGAACTCCGCTATTTCCCCCAGACTGAGTTCCTCAAACTCCCGTAGGTTCAAGACCTGCTGATATTGTTCCGGGAGTTCACGAACTGCATTGCGAACGATCTGTGCTGTTTCGGCCCGAGTGAGCGCCTGAAGGGGCGATTCGTTCGTAGAAACGAACGGGTCGGAATCGCCGAGCGCCTGAAAGTTCGGCCTGCGCCGATCCCGGCGCCAGGACTGCAAGGCTTCATTGATCGCGACCCGAGTGATCCAGGTTCGAAAAGCGGACTCCGACCGGAAGGTCGATAGACGAAGCCAGACCTTTAGTAAGACCTCCTGTAAAAGATCATCCACGTCGTTTGCGGTCGCAACAATTGAGCCGATGCGGCTTCTCAGCGCGCGCACGTGACGGTTCGTCAGGACCGCAAAGCATTCCGTTCGACCTGCCAACACATTTTTGACCAGGGCGCTGTCCTCGAAATCTGGAAGTCGACAAGACATGACTTTCTCCTGCGTCTCTAAACGGAGACTCGTTTCTTTCCGGATTCTCCGGCGATCATCCTTTCCATGGCTGTCATCGCGCCCGTTAAGTCAACCTCTTACGGCCGTCCGTTCGGGTAAGCGGCTTTCCTGTAATCTCCTCGACGAGTGCCTCCATCGCCACTCCCTTTGCGATCAGGTGGGCTCCTGCCTGGGCCATCGCCCGTAGCAGACACCGCCCCGCTTCATCGATGCCCGTAACCTCCCTCATGTCGATCTCCACTTGTTTGCCGCAGGGCTGCGCGGAATGCCAGATATTTTCGGTCTCGCCGACCCAGGCACTCGCGAGTCTTCCCGCGAGATGCAGGCGCCACACCGTGCGGTCCTCGTGAACTGTGATTCTCAACATTCGGTGCCCGGTATTCGTACTTGCCAATCGCACGGGCGCGGCCAGATCATGAAATCGTGTAATCATTTGAGGACCAACGAATGCGGGTGCCAGGAGCCCGCGTGTAGTTACCCAATTCCGAGCACAGTGCCAGCAATCGGGCAGCACATGATCGTGAATCCTCGAATGGTGTGCTCCAAAATCGAGCGAATCCGGGAGGGTAGCATCTCGATCTAACCTGGCGAGTCGGTGCGATAATTGCCTGTAGTGTAACCATGCTTGTCGCGGAAGAGAGGCTGGAGGGGGGGCGTTCGACGCAGTCACGCGCCCGCCGGTACGAAGCATTGATCCGTCTGGCTGACGCGATTCGATCTCAGCCCGATCTGGAAGACCTGGTTCGGTTTCTCGCCGCGGAACTACAGAACGTAGTTCCATTCGACGCCATGGCCCAGTACGACGATGCGGGCAATAAGGTCCATTGGCATCTGTCCCCGGCGGTCGATTCGGCGCTCAGCCGGCTCTCGGAGATTCCGAAGGAAGAAACCGTAGCATGGTCAGTCCATCAGACTCAGCAACCAATAGTGCTGCAGGTCAGCGAGGCAGAAACCCGCTACCGGACGACTATCGAAAGGCTCCGGATACTGGGACTCCGGTCATTATGTGCGGTTCCGTTGAGCACTGCTCATCAGCAACTCGGCAGCCTGGTTTTTTCGAGTCAAATCGCAGACGCCTACCCTCCGGACGAGGTGAAGTTTCTGTCACTGGTCGCGGATCAGATCGCCCTGGCAATGGATTACGCTCTCAACTTCCAGCGATTGAAGCTTCTCCTTGAACTGACAAACAGCGTTGTCTCAAAGTTGCATCTGCGGGAATTGCTTCGGGAGGTCACTGCGGGCGTCCGTCGCGTGATGCAATGCGCCGCCGCCGGCGTCGTCCTCCCGGATCCCGAGACCGGCCAGCTAAGTCTCTATGCAGTTGATTTTCCGTGCAGCAAGAGTGGAATTCGCGAAGGTTTCACAATAACAGCCGACACGGGCGCCGGCGTGGAGAGCGTATTCCGAACCGGTCAGGCTGTCATCGCTACAAAAGCGGAAATCCATTCGAGTCATATCGCCATCGCGGATGGCACCAATTCCCTCTGCCATCTCCCTCTCATGGGCCGGGATCGTGTCCTGGGCGCTCTCAGCCTTAGCAGCACCCGGCAGGGCGCCTTTAGCCAAGCGGACGTCACCTTCCTGAGTCAGGCAGCGAATCAGATCGCACTTGCGATTGAGAATGCGCTCGCTTTCGGAGAGATTGCCAGTCTCAAAGATAAGCTCGCCCAGGAGGTAGTCTATTTTCAGGACGAGATTCGGACCGAGTTGAAGTTCGAAGAGATCGTAGGCCACAGTGATGTTCTGCTCCGCCTGCTCGCGCAAGTCGAGACCGTTGCTCCCCTCGATTCCGCCGTTATCATCTATGGTGAGACGGGAACCGGTAAGGAACTCATTGCGCGCGCGATTCACAATTTGAGCTCTCGCAAATCGAACGCCTTTGTCAAGCTGAACTGTGCGGCCATTCCAACCGGCCTGCTCGAGAGCGAGTTGTTCGGGCACGAAAGGGGAGCATTCACTGGCGCGATGACTCAGCGTGTCGGCAGGTTCGAGCTTGCCAATCATGGCACGGTCTTTCTTGACGAAATCGGTGAGATCCCTCTCGAGGTGCAGCCAAAACTGCTTCGGGTCCTTCAGGAACGGGAATTCGAGCGCCTGGGCAGTACACGAACGCTTCGTACCGATGCTCGCCTGATCGCCGCCACGAATCGCGATTTGGATGCTATGGTTCAGGATCAGAGGTTTCGCGCCGACCTTTATTACAGAGTCAATGTTTTCCCTGTCAGAGTGCCCCCATTGCGGGAGAGGCGCGACGACATTCCTTTGCTCGTTCGTCACTTCGTACAGCAATTCAGCCGCCGCATGAGTCGGAGCGTCGAAACGATTCCAACGGAAACAATGAATGCGCTGGTTCGTTATGACTGGCCCGGTAATATTCGGGAGCTGCAAAACGTGATCGAGCGCGCGGTAATACTGTCTACCGGGCCGGTGTTGAAGGTTTCGCTGGACGACCTGCGTACGCGAGTTTCGTCGGCGCCGGATTCGAATGGCGTGATCGCATCCACGGACGCCGGGAACATGCGCGGGGTGCTCGAAGACACGGAGCGAAGACAGATATTGGCTGCTCTTAAGCAAGCCAACTGGGTGGTGGCAGGTCCGCGCGGAGCAGCTGCGTTGTTGGGCCTGAAGCGCTCGACCCTGCAGGCGCATATGCAGAGGCTCGGGATTCGGGTTTCCCGCACGGTAGGCTGATCCAGGTCGGGTACCCGGAATCCGGCTTCTGCCAGGCTCCTGGCGGAAACAGGCAGATGCGGCATTAGATCGTCCCTTCGCAGTACAACCTTGAGTATCCGCGGGCTCCTGACCGTCGCCGTTCGCGGAAACGTACCCGTTCAGAGACGCCAATCGCGGCTCTCAAAATGCAAATCACATCAGGTGCGAAATGAGATTGGAACTCCGGCATTCAGTTCCTACATGCATGACGGGCCTTCGGCATTCAGCTTCGAGCTGGCTGGTACCTGGGCTGCGGAAGGCGCGAAAACACTCGAACAGGATTGGCAGAGCGCCTCCGCTGTGATTGGCGTGAAGGAACTCATCATCGACTTATCCTTTGTGGCGGAAATCGATCCGCGAGCGGGTCAACTCTTGCTCCGCTGGTTTAGGAATGGGGCGACGATCGTAGCAGACACGCCAAAATCGCGAGCACTGACCGAGTCAATCATTGGGTGTTCCATTCCTTCAAGCACGCGCATCCCGAATATCTGGAGCCCCTACCGGTCGGCGTTATTCTCGATGAACGGGGAACCAGGTAATCAGAAACGATCTGATAGATGGTAACCAAAAACTACGATCTGGTAGTGATCGGCGGTGGCCCAGCCGGAATCGCCGGTGCGGTTGCCGCGGCCGACTTCGGAAGGAGTGTAGCTCTCATCGATGGCCACCGGGAACTCGGCGGTGCGGGTGTCAACACCGGTACCGCACCGAGCAAGACACTCCGTGAGACGGCTCTAGCGCTGTCTGGCGCACGACTTCGAAATCTCTATGGGGTGGATTTCTCGCTCCGCAGAGAAGCGACGGTTGCAGATTTCCTTCGTCACGAACGGAATGTCAAGACGGGGCTCAACAGGTCCGTAATCGAGATGCTCGAGCGTTCCCGGATTGACGTGCATTATGGGAACGCGGCCTTCGCGGATGATCACACCGTAATAGCGCTCTCCTCCAAGGATGCGACTGAGATTCAACTGTGTGGTGAAGTGATTCTCATAGCGACCGGTTCCTCGCCCGTTCGCCCGGTCATCTTTCCGTTCGGCTGCTCAGGACTGTACGATTCGGACACCATACTGGATTTAGGCCGGCTGCCGAAAACACTGGCGGTTGTTGGCGCTGGCGTTATCGGAAGCGAATATGCATCGACCTTCTCAGCACTCGGGACGCAAGTTCACCTAATCGACACCCGCGGAGTGCTTCTCCCGTTTCTTGACGCAGAGGTTTCCCGATCATTGACGGCAGCGATGCACCTTAATGGAATCGTCTTTCATTGGAGTGAGCAGGTCGTGGCCTGCGTTCCGGGACCATCTGGATTTCTGCTGAGGTTGTCCTCGGGCTCTTCTCTGACAGTGGAGGCGGTGATGGTTGCCGCCGGCAGAAAGAGCAATACGAGCTCTCTAAATCTTCCTGCCGCCGGTGTTCCGGTCGGCACTCGCGGCCTCATCGTTGTGGACAATCACTTTCAAACGACGGTGACACATATATATGCCGCGGGGGATGTGATCGGTTTTCCAGCGCTGGCGTCCACAAGCGTGGAACAAGGAAGGCGCGCGATGCGCCATGCCTTCGGACTCAGGGCTCGATCCGAGTTTCCCGACGTTCTCCCAACTGGGGTCTATACAATTCCGGAGGCTGGTATGGTCGGCGCGACAGAACAGTCACTCCAGCAGAATGGAGTGCCTTACGTCATTGGACGTTGTTCGTACGGCGCGATTGCCCGTGGCAGGATTGTTGGCGACGCAAATGGCTTCTTAAAGCTCATTTTTCGCCGTAGCGACATGCGGCTCCTCGGTGTACACGCGCTTGGCGAACAGGCCACCGAGCTTGTCCATATCGGTCTAGTGGCAATGCTCCGAAGCTCAACGTCCGAGGTTTTCTCTGAAGCTTGCTTCAATATTCCCACCTTTGGCGAATTGTACAAGTTTGCAGCGATAGATGCGGAAAAAGCGGCCGCAGAAAACACCCGGTCGTGGTTTCCGCCTGGCTAGGAGCGCACTCCATGTCGGCGGGCCACGGACGGAAAGGCTCCGCTGCCGGTTGCCTGGCATCTACCTGTCAGGTGCCCGAAGAATGGCGTTCAGATCATTCCCCTAACGATAAACAGAGGTCCATCGACTAGAAATAGCAAGCGAATTGAAAGACAGTGCGCAAGGAGAGAGCAGCGGTATGGCTTTGGTGAGCTCCGTGCTTATCCACAAGGCAGAACTTAGAAGCAAGTTGCAGGCACCGGGATCGCCAGCCCGCCGCTGCGGAAAGGAGGTTCCAAATGGGTTACGCCGTGTCGGCGATAGTCGCGCTCTTCGTCGTGGGCTATCTTATCTCGCGTATCAATTCCAATCGAGGGGCGAAGAAAAGCGTCCAGACGTTGTTCAATACGAAGTAGGTCAAGCGTTCAGCCTCTCGAAATCCTCACGGTCCGGCAGTCGGACACGGCATTAGAGCATTCCAGGCGGGGACGCCGAGAGGTGTCGCGGCTGCACGTTCGCGAGAAACTACATGAAACAAGATCGCGTCATCAAACCCGGCGAGGAAAGAAGCAATACCACCGCCCGAGCGCGAGTTGAACGTCTCGCCGGGCCAGAGCGTCGGGCGCAGGCCGCGTCACACGTTTGCGGGAACGCGAAGGGGCGAGACGTTAGTGCTTCGCGAAAAGTGAGCCCGCTACAGCCGAAGAGTGATGGCACCCACAGCTCTTGGAATAAAGTTGCATTTTCTGTCGGGGAAATTCCACTGGTCGTTTACGTGCGCTACACCTTCTTGGGATCTATGGAAGATCAGGCGCTGCAATATTACATGCACGATGGGCCAACCGCCTTCCGGCTTGAATTGGCAGGAAATCTAAACGGCGAAGGTGTGCGCAGACTCGCTCAGGACTGGCGCACAGCTTCGTCGGCGATCGGCGGCCGCAGACTAATTGTCGATATGACATTTGTCACGAGTGCCGACGAAGATGGCCGGGCGCTAATCGCCCGCTGGAATCGTGACGGGGCACAACTCATAGCCAACTCGGAAGCATCGCGCGGGCTGGCCGAATCGATCCTTAACGAGTCTCTCCCCGAACATGCGGCGATTGCGGAGGAGCCAACCTGGTTCCCATTCCGGACCTCATTTCTCGGGCTCGCATTGATACTACTTTTGTTGGCCACGTTATTTGAAAATGGCGAACGTTAGTCCTCAAGACCGAGTCCGCCAAAACTGGCCTGCCGCGATCCTGGCGATCGCCGAGCAACTGCCCGTAGTTTCTGCAGGACTTTCGTCTAAGGCTCGCAACTAAGCAAAGGTCATTGACTCGCTCGCTTGGAACGCCGCGCTCGGTGAATAGCATCCGATGCCAGGAAAACAGCATTTCATCGGACAGCGGTTCGGCGAAGGAGCGATACAGAGCGACCATCTTTTCTGAAATACCTTCCGATCAGATGGGCCACTCCAGCATCAAGGTTACGTTCGATACCTCGGGCATCGCTTCCTAGGCCACGCCAAGGAAGCCAGCGTTAGCAATTGATGGGGAAGAAGGGCCGGAAGGAACCGTAACCAATTGAAGAAATTGGTTGCGGGGGAAGGATTTGAACCTTCGACCTTTGGGTTATGAGTTCAACAAGTAGTCTTGAATGGGTACGTTTGCTCCGAATGGTCAGCAACTTACATCCACTGTGTACTGGCTGATTCCGACTGTTTCTGGATCGCGCGTTAGCAATCTGTTAGCACTTTTGGCCGTGCGGCTGCCGCTGCGATGCGTCGGATTCTGGTGCGCCCCACATGGCGGGTTGGGGGCCCGTTCGCCTGATTCCTAGCGGTATGGGCTGTTCTCATCAGGAATCGTTTCACGGCCGGAACCACTTCTCCGACATGCATCGGAGCAACATAGTAGCGGCTTCCTTAAAAGCCTTACAGATGGAGGGATCCTCTCAAAGGGGCCGGGGGATCCGATGCGGATTGAAATTCATTTTCTCATCTGTATTCCCGGTCCTGCTCCTTCGATTCGTCCGCTGGGCGTTGCGTGAATGAGTACTTGCTGAAATGGCCCGAGATCTTCTGCCAAGTTGTTTTCAAAGCGAACAGCTTCCGCCTCGGTTACAAAGATGAGCTCCCCTGCGTTTTCACCCCAAGCAGCACCAGCTACGGAAGCCTGTCCGTGCTGTGCATGAATGAAGACATTGTCTTTGACAAGGACATCTTCCGCGGAAGTAATCAATAGATTCAAGCCATTGATATTTTCAAATCGGTTGTCTTCCAGCACGATATGTTGATGTCCATAGCCCGCGAGCGGTGCAGTTCCGATCGCGGCGATCACGACGCCCCCGAGTTGATCGGGCGCGTACGCGACGTGCCGGACGGTATTGTGACGGATGGTCACATCCCGGCTGTAGCAGGCCTCATTCCACCAGAATTCAGGCGTGAGAACAATGCCGCCCATGGTGCTGCCGTCAATGGTGTTGTCCTCGATCAGTCCGCGGTCGGCTTTGAGCAGCATGCCGCGGGCACGGTGATTCCGAATGGTATTTCCGCGCAGTACGTATCCACTGCCAATCGCGGCGGGATTGCTCGCGAGGTAATCGAAATTGGCCGCCAATACGCGATCCAGCGTAACTTCAAAAAATGGCCCGCTGGTGGTGTCGGACAAGGTTGCGCGGCTGCTCTTGCGAGTGCTGGCGAAGTTCTCGAGGGGACGTATCGATTCGACGACAGCTTCGCCCGCCGGCCGCCCGCCCGGGTCAAAGAGGCGCAAGGGATCGCCCGGCCGGAAACTGTTGTGGTTGATCACCAGCGTGTTATCCCGGGCATCAAAAACAAACGAATAGATACCGTGGATGGCGATGGCATCGTCTCCCATGGACTCGAATTCGCAGTGTTCGAGCGTTGGGCCTGCGCGCATTTCCACACTGTGGAATGCGTCGGCGGTAGAGGAAAGCAGCGGATCCGTGCGGGCCGATGAAGGGCGGGGGCCGCGCTTTACTCGCGATGGTATACCGATTGCCGCCGTCACCCTGGGATTCCCATACGGCAAAGGCTCCGGCGTTGTATATCGTCACCCCGGTGATTTCCATCTGCGCGCAATTCACCAGAGTTACGTTGTGCGGGCCTGCGCCGCGGAATGCCACCAGGTCGCCGGAAGCAGCCGGCTGCGGACGATTCCAGTCCACTCGAAAGCGATTTGGGCCAAGCCGTTTGATGCCCGTGCCATAAAGATCGTAGGCTCCCGGCTTCCACCAACGGCTCAGCGAATCGAAGAGATATGCGATCGGCAGAGCGGGAAAATATCTGGGGTCGTCGAGGTTGGCGGGATATCCTTTTTCGATCCGAACAATGTAGGATGCGCCGCCACGATCGGTGGACTCGACCACGGCCTGAGTGAACGGCGGCGTCTGATAGCGGATGGTTGCTCCGGAGAAGCGCACGTTCCGGCAGTCGCGGAAGTCGATGCCGCCGCGAGTCTGATCGGTGAAGACGAACTCGACACCGGCAGCGTCAATCGCAAAATCTGAAATATCGTGGAACTCAAGATGAGCGGAGCGGCCGCCAGGGGACAATCTATAGGTACCGGGCGGAATCGTGATGCGGTGTTCGCCGCCGCGATAGGCTTCCAGGATCGCCTGTTGCACGGTTTCGGGGTGAAGCGGAGTGATGCGGGTGGCAGCTGCGCCGCATGCGGATGAGAGCAGGCAGGCGAACGTTCCGCTCATCCGGACGTTCATATCGGCTCCTTAGGCGGATAGCATCTGTTGAAACTCATCTCCTCCAATGTCGGGGACCTGGATGCGTCCCCATTGGCGTGGGTCGTCGGACTTCCGGATGGGGCGGGCAGTTGTGGTGCAGGCCCGCGCAAAGCCCAGATCGCGCACCGCCTGCACCGCACTTGGCGTGTAGTGAGCTGCGCCGCCGTAGGGATAGGAAAAACTGGTCACGGACCGATTGAGAAGTTTCTCCAGCCAGGTTTTGCTGCCGCTGATTTCGCGATACTGCTGCTCGGGCGAAAGGGCGGCCAGCAGCGGGTGGGTGACGGTATGAGCGCCGATCTCGAACAGTTGGTGCGCTGCCAGCTCCTGCAGTTCTGCAATCGTCAGAGGGCGATGCGACGCACGGCAAGGGGAACCCGCATCCGCTTGGGTTGCGATGGTGTTCAAGATCTGTCTTCTTTCGGCATGCGTCAGCGGCTGGAGCTTCTGATAGAGCGGCAAATACTTTTCGGCGGGGACGAGACGTTCCAGTTCGTCCCACCAGAACTCGCTGCCGGCGCCGATATAGCCGGTGGTGATGAAAAATGTCGCCGGGGTATCGAATTGCCGCAGCAGGCGCGCCGCCGCATGAAGGTTGTCGGCATAGCCGTCGTCGAAAGTAATGGCAACCGTAAGCTGCGGGCGAAGGGACCATCCGCCGGGGCTTAGCTGATCCAGGCGCACGGTGTGATAGTTCCGCAACACTTCCAAATGTTCCGCGAAATGGCCAGGGGAAACGCACAAAGACCAGGGGTCAGGCCGAACGCTGGCGATGCGGTGGTACATCAGAACAATGCTGCGCGATTGGAACATCATTTCGCCCTCTTGCGCGCCGCAACGGCGATGGTGAGCTGAAAATTGGCATCGCGATGGTCGATCTCTGAGCGCGTCAAGTCGCTGGAAGCCAGCCCTTCCAGAAACGCAATGGACGCCAGAACGTTGCCGTAGGTATGGACGGTAACGTTCTCGCTCCCGAAGCACTGGCTGAAAAGCCGCGCCGCAGAGGATGCCGTGAAGCGCCAGCAATCGCTTTCCGGATCGCTCTGATCGCGGCAGATCTGGCTGATTCCGGGGACCGTGACGAGCAGCGTCCCGCCGGGCTTCAGGATGCGGAAAAGCGTGGTGGCGGCGGCGTTTAAATCAAAGATGTAGTGCATCGTCTGGGTGAGAATGATGCAATCGAAGTAACCGGAAGGAATCTCGGAAGCGCACGCCAGGTCGGCGACGATGGTGGCTCCGGGATGCCCGGGAGTGACGTGCAGGATTTCCTGGCGGGTGACGCGCGATCCGCCGAATCGCCGGGAGTAAGCGTCGTCGCCGATCTCCAGCACACAGCCCTGCACCACGTGCGCGTAACTCGCAAGAAACTTTTCGATGTAGTAGCGGTCGATGGGCTGGCCCCGGTCAAACCCGAATCCAGAGTTGATGGGGGTCACTCGGCGCAAACTGCCGAAGCGCACGTGATGGCGCGAGAGCCGGCGGGTGATGGCTGCCAGCGCGAATGCCAGCGCCTGGCGCGGGCACAGGCGCAGAATCCTGGCCAGTTCGCGAATCCGCGGCGATCTCCGCCAATTCTGGAGGAGCCGGGTCCCGTAGTAATCCTGCCAAACGCGGCGTCCGTGTTGTAGCGCCTGGCCGAGGCGGGGGTCGCGAATCTGGCGGCGTTCGAGATCCAGAACCGCGAGCGCGCATTCCAGCATCATCGCGAGGTTCTTGCTCATGTTCGTGTCATGCTGGCGATACTCGGCCACCATGCCGGGATGGACCCGCACGGGCCAGCGCCGCATCATTCGCAGATACAGTTCGTAATCCTCGCAGGCCGGCAGATTCTCGCGGAACCCGCCGACGGCCACGATCTTCTCGCGGCGGTACATCACGGCGGCGTGCATCCCAATATAATTTCCCTGGAGCATGCGCCAATAGTGGTCGGCTTCCACAAATTGCTGCGGATCGGTGGGAGCCGGCGAGCCGTCGCTGAACACATTGTGGTAAGCGCCGGATACAAAAGCGCTGTCTGGAAATTCGCCGAAACAATGCATCCCTTCCTGCAGGGCGCCGGGCAGCAGTCGATCGTCGGCGTCGAGGAACACGATGTACTCGCCGACGCTGTGCCGGAGTCCGGTATTGCGCGCGGCCGCCAATCCGCGATTGCCTTGATGGATGCAGCGAACGCGCGGATAGGCGCTGGCGACCTGGGCGGTTTCGTCGGTGGATCCGTCATCGACCACCAGAATCTCCACGAACTGGTAAGTCTGGGCGAGCGCGCTCTGGATCGCTTCGGGCAGATAGCGGGCCTGGTTGTAGCAAACGATCACCAGCGAGACCAATGGTTGCCGACCGAGCGGGTGCTCTCGCCGGGCGACGTGATTGCGCGTAAAGGGGAGGAACAGTGTGGCTTCCATAGGGCTCTCAGGCGCGCACCGGCCGGCGGAACGCGAAGCGGAGCCCGGCAAGACAACCAAATGCTCCGCGCAGGAGAATCCGATGATCGATGGAGAATCCACTGACGATCAGCCGCAGCACCAGCAGCGCGTACTCAGCCGGCATTCGCAGCAAGAGCCGGCGGAGATTTCCGATATCGCCGTATTTCGCAAACTGCAAGAGCAGTGCCGCGACATGACCTTGCATGTATTGATGGATCAGGGAACGCAGTTCGCCAAGCTCGCGGCGATGATAGTGGAACACGCACGCGGACGGCTGGTAGACGATGGTCCAGCCCGCGGCCAGCACGCCATACCAAAACTCAGAATCCTCTCCACAGCCGCCAAACACACCCGGTCCCAGCCGGGTGTCGAAGCGATGCCCGAGCTCGAATGCCCGGCGCCGGATGGCCATATTGGCGCCAGCCCCGATCTCCCACACCGGGACGCCTTTGTTGCGCAGCGCTGAAAAGTATGCGGCGTCGAAACGGCGCCGGCGGTAGCCCTGATGGAAGAAATGAAAGCTTTGCTCGAAGATGTGCTGAGCCGGTGTTTCCAGTTCCGCCGGCAAAACCAGGCCGGTTGCAACCATAACCTTCGGTTCGGCGAAGCACTCGCGGATGCGCAGCAGCCAATGCGGGTGCACCACGGCGTCGTCATCGACGAACGCAACGATGTCGCCCGAGGCCAGCGCCAGGGCCGTGTTGCGGGCCGCGCTCAATCCCCGGCGCGGCTCGCAGATGTATTGCACGCCTGGAAAGCCCTGGACAACTTCACGCGTTCTGGCCGACTGCGGGGCGTTGTCAATCACAAGCACCTCGAGAGCATGTTGCGACACTTCCGCCAGCGACGCGAGACAACGCGCCAGCTCCCGCGGCCGTTCCCGGGTGCATACCGCAATCGAAACCGTTAACGGGGATGCTGCGTGAACGGGCAGATTTCGGGCCAGCTCCGGAAGCGGGTTCGTCAATTCAATGAGGGACGCGAGGGTTCGCGAAGGAGACTCCAGATGCGGCTCGGGGAGACCCGGTAACGCTGAGCGGTAGCCCTGGTCAAACAGGTAATCGCCGGCTGCGAGCGCGATGGCTTTGGCGGCATGGTTTGCCAAGTGCTGAGGCGACGCCGGCAATTGCGCGGCGGCGAGCCGGCATTGTCCGAGTGGCACTCCATTTTGAAAGAACACTACGTGTATACCCGTGTAGTCGGCATACGCCGGTAACTCCCGCAGCGGCTGACTCAGCTCTATCGAAATGACCTTCCATTTCATGCGAAATTTCTCCGGACACGCTCGATCCGCGCGATGGAACGGTCATATTCGCCGCAGATACCGACGACGGCCCCCGCCACCTCCGCAGCAACCAGATCCCACGGCCAGCGAGTGCGATTCCGCCGCAGGGATGGCGCGAAAACCTTGCTGAGCTGATAGCACAGCCACCACCAGACCCAGCGCCGGATGGCCGGGCGCTGCGCCGCGTCGTGCCGCCAGGATTTATTGACATAGGCCATGGTCCCCAGCCCCCAGGTCCACATTTGATGGCGCAGGCGCCCGTACTCGCGGCGATGCTGGTGATAGACCAGCAGCTTCGGTTCGCGTATCAACGGATAGCCGGCGCGCACGATGCGATAGAAAATATCCAGATCTCCTCCCCCGGGGAGAGGAGCGCCGGTATCCAGCGCATCATCGAATCCACCGAGCCGATCCAGCACGTCGCGCCGAAATACCATGTTGGCGCCGGCGCCGAACAAGCCTGCGCCGATGGGATAGGTCGGCGATTCGGGCAGGGTGTTCGAAAACCGGACACGCTCGAAACTCTTGCCGAAGCCGCCCATTCGTTCAAAGACGACTTGCGCAGTTGTTTCCAGTTCCAGCGGCAGGATAGGACCGGTAAATGCTCCGGCATCGCGATTGATGGCCCAGGCTTCGCGCAAGCCCTCGCAGCCAGCAGCGGTCGACCACGACATCGTCGTCAATAAACGCGAGCAACTCCGCGCTGGATTCCACGAGCGCGCGATTACGGGCAAAATCCAGGCCGGGTTTGGGCTCCAGAATGTAGCGCACTCCGGGGTATTCTGTGACGGCCAAGGCGGTGCGCTGGTCCTGCGGAGCATTGTCGATGATCAGGACACCGATCTTTTCGCAGGGAAGACCGATCGCTTGGAGGCTACCGAGGCATCGCGCCAATGCATCCGGGCGGCCATGGGTGCAGATTGCGATATCCATTGTCAGATCCATTGCGAGATCCGGGGACGTAAAGACACTGGACTCCACCGAACCCCGCAGGCTGGCGTAAAGCTTCTCGCTCAAGATCTGTTTCCCGGCGTGTTCAAGGATCGCGGCAGCGAGTTCATCGGCATCGATTCGGGCGCCGGATTGCATGAAAAATCCGACGGGGTTGCCATGTAAGCGAAGCACCGCCGCGATGCCGGTGTATCCTTCGGGAGCGACAATCGCTTCGAGTGGCTGTGCGATCTCGACCTGTGAGATGTAATAGCGTTCGGTGAGACTATTCCACATGCTGGACCTCGCGAAGCATTGCCAAATACCCGTGGCGCGCCAATAAATCGGCAGGCGCCCCTTGTTCAGAGACGCGACCGTCGGCGAGAACGATGACGTGGTCCGCGTCGCGCACGGAAGACAGGCGGTGCGAAATGATGATGACCGTGCGTTCGCCTGCCATACGCCGGAGGCCGGTTCGAATGAGATCTTCTGAAAGGCCGTCGAGAGCATTCATCGCCTCGTCGAGCAATACCACCGCGGGCTTCCTCACAAAGGCTCGCGCGAGCGCGATTCGCTGCACCTGGCCGCTGGAAAGCTGCTGGCCCCCTGGGCCGATCCTGGTTTCGTACCCCTCAGGCAGATCGCGAATGAACTCATCCGCGTCCGCTTCAATGGCGGCTTCGAGAATCTCGGGGTCGGAGGCATTCAGGCACCCGTTGCGGATGTTTTCGCGGATACTTCCACTGAACAGGTAGGCGTCCTGACTTACCCAGCCGATTTGCTCACGCCAGCCGGCGAGATCGAGCTCCCGCAGCGGACGGCCGTCAACGCGGATCTCCCCGCAAGTTGGTTCATAGAAGCCGCACAGCAGGCTGACCAGCGTGGTTTTGCCAGAACCCGATCTGCCTACGATGGCCGTGGTGGCGCCGCAAGGAATTCGGAAAGTAACATTTTGCAGCGCGAATTGCCGTTCCGTGGCGTAAGAGACGGATACGCTGTCAAAATCGATGGCGCGGCGAAATTCCGGCGAGTCGGTGTGCGCCCGAATCCCCTGGGGTTGATCCGAATCGGTCTGCATGAATGCGCTGACTTCCTCGACCGCGCCGGTCAGGGACACCAGACTGAGCCGCGCGCTGTCCAGTTGCCGGATCTGCGGCTGCAAGCGGTACAAAACCAGCAGGAACACCAGGATGCCGGAAGCCGGCTGACGCCCTGCGCCCACGAGCAACAGCCCGAGAAGCAGCGCAATGTAAAGAGTTTCCGAGAGCGGCGCCACTGCGCGATGCAGCAGGTCGAGACGAAAATAGATGGATCTGATCCGCTCAGACAATGTCACGAAGAGCTTTTCGCGATGCGCCCGCAGTGAAAAGAACTGGATTTCGCGGAGACCGTCGAGGGCCTCGATCATCTGCTGGCTCTGGATGGCATTTGCCTCCACGCCTTCCTTGCCCAGACGGCGGGCACCGAACGTGACTGCCCGTAGCGAGAGTGAAACTGCCGCTACGCCCAGGATGACGAGCAGAGTGAGCTTCCAGGAAAGCGCCAGCAGCAGAGTGGAAAAAACCGCAACGGAACACAGGTTGACAATCAGTCCGATAAACAAAGAGATCGCGTCGCTGGTGTGCCAGGTGTCGGTGGCGAGAAGATTGATCAAGCGGCCGGGCCCGATGGCGTCGAGGGTCTGCTGACTGATCCCCATGAGCTTCGAGAACATTTTTGAGCGCAGCGTATGCGTGACCCGGGCGTTCATGCTGGCAGCCAGGACCGAATGGCCGAAGGTCAGCGCTGCCTTGCAGATGGTCATCACCAGGACCAGGCCGACTATATAGGGCAGAGGATTGGCGGCGGGCAAGCGAGATAAAACGAACTGAAAGAATCTATCCAGATAATTCCCGCCGCCGCCGTAATGTGGCTGGTGATCCAGGCTTTGGAGAAGCGGAACAAACAAGCTGAGACTGATGCTTTCGGCGAGCGAAGAGACAATTCCCAAGAAGATCGCCGCCGGCAAACCCCACGCCGGGGTCCGCAGCAGCGGAAGCAACATTCGGACAGTGCGCGCCTCTTTCAATACGCCCCCTTGCGATGGAGAACCACCTCGATGGTCCGGAACAGGATGTAGAGATCCAGCCACACCGACCAGTTGCGAACATAGAAAGCATCCAGCTGCACGCGGTCCTCATAAGATGTGTCGCTGCGCCCGGAAATCTGCCACATCCCGGTCAACCCACTCTTGACTTTGGTATACAGGCTGAACTGACTGCCGTACTTGGGGATCTCCGCCTCCACGATCGGCCGGGGACCGACCAGGCTCATCTCGCCTTTAAGAACGTTCCACAACTGAGGCAACTCATCGAGACTGGAAGCTCGCAAGAACCGGCCAGCGCGCGTGACCCTGGGGTCACTGCGAAGTTTGTGGGACTTTTCCCACTCCTCGCGCAGCGCCGGGATCCGCCTCCAGGCAGCGCTGCAAGCTTTCGTCGGCGTCGTGGACCATCGACCGAAACTTCCACGCTTGAAAATCTTTCCCGTCCTGCCCGATTCTCTGCTGGGCGTAGAAAACGGGTCCGGGCGAATCCATTCTGATCCAGAGTGCCAGGATCGCGAGCAGAGGCAGAATGAAAATTGCGCCGACAAAGGTCAACGTGAGATCCAGCACGCGTTTGGGCCACTGCCGCTCCCGAAGAAAGGCCTGCTGGCATACTTCCAGCCCTAGGGTCCCGCCCACGTTTTTCGGGCTCACCCAGAGGCTGCAGAAGTTCGACAGGTTGGGGATCATCAGGATGCGCGAGAAACGCAGCCCGTATTTCTCGATCATGGCGAGAAAGCGCGAACTGGGAACGCCGGGCATGGCGACCACCGCGTACGCATTCTCGTAAGATTCCGGATCCATGGCCGCAAGTTCGAAGGCACGCAGGACGGGAACGCCGCGCACGAAGCCGGTATGCTGCGGTTCGTCATCGACCACGGCCACTGGCTTGAGGCCAAGACCGGGCTGATCGAGGAGGGCGCTCACCATTCGTCGCCCGGCCTCTCCAGCGCCGAAGATCACAGCGGGACTTCCCCACCACGGCTCGTTTGCAAACTCACTGCGGATGATCGCCCGTAAAAGAGGCAGCAGGATGACGCTCAGGAGAATGGCCAGAAACATCACCCAGGTGAAGTATCTGTTCGCGCCGCGAAGCGAGACGGTGGCTGCTCCCAGCACGACGAATACGATCACCGAGGAGAGAGTCGCCCGCTTCAACTCTTCCGGCGGGCTGAGAGCCAGACCGCTATACAGCCCGGCAACCGCATAGACCGCCAAGAAGACGAACAGAAAGGGCCACAGGCGCAGATAGGGCTCCCAGGACTGCACACCGCTCAGCAGAGTTTTCGACAAAAGGCTGATCGCCACCGATGCCAGCAGGGTGCTGATATCCGCGGCCATCAGACAGAGCGCCATGTAGGTAAAGCCACGCGGTGCGAGGGTAACGGTATAAATGCGTTGAATTACAGGTGTTGCCATAAAGTATGCCGGTCAATAATCGACGCGCGTGCTCGGGAGCTGCGGCGGAAAGGCCAGCGCGCCGGCCGCACGAACTCCGAGCACTGCCATCTGATAAACCGCCAGCGTTTTTCGGAGCATGTGTTCGAGCGTAAAGGCCGCTTCATAACGCTGCCGGCCGGCGGCGCCCATCTTGCGGCGCAGCGCGGGATCGTGGAGCAGCGAATGCAGGCGAGTCCGCAGCGCCGAAACATCGCCGCGCTCGACTAAGAAGCCGGTCTGGCCGTCGGCCACGGCTTCGGCGACTCCGCCCACGTTGGATGCGACCACCGGCAGGCCGGCGCGCATGGCTTCCAGTATGCTGAGCGGGAATCCCTCCCATTTCGAGGCCAGCGCGAAGATATGACCGCCCGCGAGAATTTCAGCGATATCGAAACGATCGCCAAGAAACTCCACGCGATTCGCGACGTTCAGTTCATTGGCTTCGGCTCTCAGCATGGCGAGCTTGGGCCCGCCGCCCACGAAGACCAACTGCGCCGGTTCGGTGATGCGGGCGAACGCCCGAAGCAGCACGCTGTGATCTTTCTGTTCGGCGCAGCGCGCCACCATCACGATTCGGGGGATACCGGACGCGCCGGCGCGCGCGCGATGGGCGGTGTCCGGGATGCCGTTCCAGATGGTGAGCATGCGCTTTTGGTCAGAGATCCCGTGGCGGAGCGCGAGCGCGCGGTTCGCGTCGGAAACGTTTATGATGGCCGAGCTGAAACAGCCCGCCAAGCGCTCGGCCGGAATTCCGCCCAACCGCCATTTCAACGAAGTACCTTCGGCAAAACACCAGGTATGGGCCGTAAAAACCGGCGGCACGCCGGCCGCGCGCGCCGCGAATCTGGCAATGACGCCGGCTTTGGATGTATGCGCATGCACCAGATCGGGACTGATCCTGCGAATCAGACGGGTGACCTGCAGCAGCGCCCGGCAGTCATTTATGGGCGCGATCGGGTGCACTAGATTGGGGACGATCTCGCATTGCACGCCCAAATTCCTTACGGCGTCGGTGAAGTAGCCTTCCTCGCCCACGGCGACAACGGGCTCCAGGACACCGCGGAATCCGCGCAGCAAATCGAGGATATGAATCTGAGCGCCGCCCAGATCCGACTTAGTGACTAGATAGAGGACTCGCATTTTGCAACTCCAGATAACGGCGGGTTTTGGATCTTTCGAGCAGACGTTCGCGCAAGGCCAGGAAGGGTTGCTCCACGCCGATGTGCAGGATCAGCGCGAACGACAGGATCAGGATCGAGGCCGTCAAGGCCGCGGGAAGCGCGGGGAATCCGCCAAGAATGTGCCGCGTAAGATCGAGTGCCAGCGTGTGGGTCAGATAGACCGAATACGACAGCAGCGCGATTTGCTTGGCTCCCCAAATATGAATCCCCGCCAGCAGACTGGTAGGGCTCAAAGCCGCAGCGGCAAGAAAGGCAAAGGACAGGTTCAGCAGCGTGAAACCGGCGCTGGAACACAGCAATGAATAGTGCCTCCACAGGGCAAGAATGGATGCGGCAAACAGTATGCCGCTGGTGAACAAGAGCCGGTTTCCCTGCGCCATCAGCTTCCACCACAGCTGGGGGTGAAACCACTTCACGGCAGCGATGCCAACGCCCAAGATAATTCCATCCAGCCGGCAGGTGGTTGGGTAATAGAGGTACCGCATGTAAACGTCGAGGGCGTGGGGTTCGGGCAGAAGGTCCGGCCTCACCTGAGACCAGGTCACGGCGCGAATCAGAAACTCGAGACCCAGCATTGTGGGGATCGACCACAGCAGCCATTTGGAACGGCGAAGGAACCAGACGAAAATCGGAAACACAAGGTAGAACTGCTCTTCCACGCACAGCGACCAGGAAGGGGCGAAGGTTTTGGGATCGTCGAAATTTTGAGCGAATACGAGGTACTTCCAACTGGGGGAAGGAGACAACCAGAAGTACACGCCCAAGACCAGGTAGTAGCTGGGCAGCGTCCGCAGAAGACGGCGCAAATAGAAACCGCCGAAGGCGATTTGCTCGCCCTCGGCTTGGGCTTTGAAAAGCTGACCGCCGATGAGATACCCGCTCAGCACAAAGAACAAGTCGACGCCGGTCCAGCCGAGA
The DNA here is from genome assembly GCA_963731375.1 of Bryobacterales bacterium. GTDB lineage: Bacteria > Acidobacteriota > Terriglobia > Bryobacterales > Bryobacteraceae > Palsa-187. The sequence continues at coordinate 1,059,221 of CAVSUW010000005.1, read as the reverse complement.
TTGAGCGCGCGAGTGACGAGGCCGCTGTCCGCCTTCGGATAGTGGGCGGCCAGAACCATCAGAATGGCGAGTGCGCGAAGCAGGTCCAAACCTGCGATACGCTGCGATCGAGTTGTTTCCATCGATTTAGACTTCTTGAAGCAAAACGTCCAGAGTTCGCTGGGCGGCGCTGTCCCAAGTGAAGGGTGCTGACTGGACCAGGCCATTCGCCCGCAATGTGTCGCGCAAGCTCGCGCTCGAAAGAACCTGCAGGATTCCTTCGGCAATCGAATGGACATCATAGGGATCAACCAGCACAGCAGCACTCCCAACGACTTCGGGCAGCGATGTATTCCAGGAGGTAACGACCGGCGTGCCGCATGCCATGGCTTCGAGAGGAGGCAGCCCAAAACCTTCGTAGAGGGACGGATACACTAGCGCCACGGCGCCGGAGTACAAGCTGGGCAAGAATTCGTCGGCGACGTACCCGGTGAAATGCACGCGGGTGGGAACCGGGCCGAATTCAACGCTCTCAAAGACTCTCGCATTCGCCGAGCCGCCGGCCACCATCAGGACCATGTCGTCCGGCGCGGTGGTTTGCGCCTGGCGCCAAGCGGCAAGAAGCCGGCCGAGATTCTTGCGCGGTTCGAGTGAGCCTACACAGAGAAGATACGGGGCGCTGCCGATGCCGAGGGCCGTCCGCGCGGCCTCGATTTCCTCCTCGGGCCGGGGCGAGAATCGGGCATCGACGCCATTGGGGATCACCGTCACCTTGTCCGGCGACACGCCCAACAATTCAATGACGCGCTGTTTGCTGAATTCCGAGATAGCGATGATCCGGCGTACCCGTCTGGCCAGACGCGGAAGCAGCCATTGATACCACTGCGCGAATCGGCGGTTGAACCACTCCGGATGATCAAGCGGGATCAAATCGTGAAACGTGCACACCTGCTTTTCGACGGCTAAAGGACCGGTGGTGTTGGGGCTCCACAGCAGCCGTCCGCGCACGGCCGAAGGAAGGAATAGTTGTTCCCAAAGGTGGCCCGACGGCCCGCGCAGCGGCTTGCCAGGCTGCAGCGGATCGAGATGCCGGGCGAAGCGGCTGCTGAGTTCGAGAGCGTAGCGCTGCATGCCGGTAGGCCGGTGCGAACGAAAACGAGCGTTTAATGCGATTTGAATCATTGCGCCTCGCAAGTTGTGTTGGGTAGAGCGATGGCCAGGGATCGCCGCAGCCAAATGACCACGGGCGCGGCCGCGAGCAGGCAAATGGACGGGAATGCGCGTCCTTCCCCCCAGTAGAGAGCCAGCGGCAGTTCGAGCAACCCCAGGAAGATCGCCGGATACAAGAGCAGTCCGGATAGTTCCCTGCGGCAGTATGCGTCATAGATCCAGCCGCACAGCAATCCGATCACGAACCAATAGATCAGCCCGCCCGCGATACCGTAGTCCATGAGCGGGAAAAACATGCCATCGGCGTTGTTAAACTCCACGTTGGCGTCGGCCTCGAGAAAGGGGAAATAAAACCATTTGTCGGCCGAGTCAAGCAAGGGATCGGGAAACAGGCGTTTGATGACGGGGCTCGAGAGCGGAAAGCCCCACAGGAAATGCAGCGTGAAATAGGGGGCGTTCAAAGGGTTCAGACGGTTTAAGAAATAGGCGCCGTTGTTGAACGAGGTGACGTAATATCCCAGCAGCCGAATGGCGCCAAACTCCCACAGGCTCAGATCGCGTCCAGCGTAATAGTTCGTCCAGGAACGGAAGTATTCAAAGCCGGTAAAAATGAATGAACAAGACGATCAATCCGGCGGGCGGCGCCAGATTCAGGGCGAGGCGCGCAAGCCTGCCGATTCGCGATCGCAGAGCGAGGCAGGCAACTACAAACGGAACCACCAATTCGATGAGCGCGAAGCGTTCGCTGTTCAAGAGCGCCCGAAGCACCGCCAGCCCAAACACGATCCCCAGTTTCCAGCGCACCGGTTTCCAGCCTTTTTCGAAACCCAGTATTGCCCCGAGGATCATGGCCGCGGTACCAAACTGGGTTAGGGTGGTTACACCGCCGACGGTCGGCAGATAGCTGAAGCGCGCGTCATACATCGCGCCTTTTTCTCCGGCCAGAACCTCGATCACGTTGCCAAAAGTCATTCCGCGTTGGACGGCGAGCCCGATCCACACGGCATAGCCAAGCAAGCACAAGTAAAAGCTGACGCGAAATAAGCGCGTGACGAATCGCCACGGAATGGCTTCGTCCGGACGATTGAAGCGAACCTGAGGTTTCGTTCGCGACATAAACGCCTGGCTCAGAAGCGCCCCAAAAACGAACACGGCGACACACGCCACCGTCACCTCGAGCGAAGCGAGCTCGAAGAATTTCGGGGTTCGCCAATAGTCCCGGTAAATCGATTCCGGTAGCGCATAGGCAGCGGCAGCGATCAGCAGGCCGGACGTTCCGACCACCCAAGCGGGGTGCAGCCACCAAACGCCGGAATCGGGTTTCTGTATCATTCGGATACCTTACTCAAGCCGATACCTTCCTCAAGCCAAATCGCGCCGCACGCAGTAGTATTTTCGGCTTTGCCAGCCGGGAGGCCCATTCTGGTTGCCTTCGACAAGCAGAACTGTACCCCCGGCTTCGCTGACCAAATGGAGCACCTTTGTCTCGCTCATGGAGTACGTTTCCATCGCTTCCGGGCTGCCTGTGCGCATGCGCCAGATGATGTTTGAAATCGAAACCGGCGCAACACTCTTGATCGCGTGCCACACTCTGGACCGGGGACGGCACGGAAGCTGAAAGACCACCATGGCCCGCGGCCGCGCGATCCGGAAGAATTCCCGAATATAGGCGCGTGCCAAGCGGGGCACAACATGTTGCAGCGTGATACTCGAGTAAATGAAATCCGTGGAGCGATCGGGCAAGACCGAGAGATCAGCTTCCACATTGTGCACGTATTTGCAGCGATCCGGAAAGTTGTTCAATTCGACCGCAGTGCGGATCATGGAGGCGGCTATGTCTACACCAATCACGCGCTGGAAATGTGCCGCGAGCGCCTGACTCAGACGCCCTACTCCGCAACCGAAGTCCAGGGCCGAGCCATCGTCAATCGGCGAAAGACTTCGCGCCGTTCGCAACACCTTCTCAATTTCGTCCATGCCGGTCTGAAAGAAAGCGGCTCGATCCCAGCCCCCGCCTTTTTTGTCAGATTCGGAGAGGATTGCCCAGAACGGGTCATGTTCCCCGAGTGTGGTCCATTGGTTCCTTACACGGCTCAGTGCATTCATGAAGTGATTTCCCCTGCCTGCGCGAATTTGTGCAGGCTCGCTTGTTGGACCATTCCGACGAACTCCGGCTGAGATCGCAGGACGGCGCGAATCATGCCGCAGCTCACAAATGTTTCGGCACAAACCACGCCCCACGCCATGCCGATTTGCGCGAACCGCGGTGCGAGCCACACGGCCAGCGCCACGTTCAGCGCGCCGGCCAGCAGAATGATGCGATTGACGTCCGCATCGCGCCCCAGCGGAAGAAGCCACTGCAATCCCGCCGATTGGGTCACGGCCAAAAGCACCGGAAGCACGGAGAGGATCTTCAAAACAGTTACCGCCGGAGCAAAGGCGTGGCCCACGAGCAAGCGAATGAGCACGGGTGCGAGCAGGAAGACACCACTACTGAGCAGCACGCCGCCGGTCATCATTACCGCCACGCCGGTGCGCGCAAGTCGAAGTGCATCCTGGGGCGATTGCTTGACCATGCGGCTGAGGCGTGGATAAAGGGCCTCACGTATGGGGTTCAGCAGGCCAAACATGGCCCGGCTAATTTTTTCCGCGGATGCGAAATAGCCCACCTGTACCGGGCTGACGAAGAGGCCCAAGATGAAAGCATTGCCCACGCCGTACAGGCTTTCGCCGCTGCGAAACACGAACAGGCTCCAACCCCGCGCCATGGCGGCTTGAATCGAATGCCGGGTCGGCATACGGCATGGAATATGCTGGTAAGCCATCGCGAGTCCGATGACGGTGGTGAAGGCCGGGGCCAGCCCCTGAATCACCAACGCAATCCAGATATCCTCCGCGGATCGAACCCAAAGAAATATAGAGAGCAGGCCGATGACGCGGCCCGAGATTTCGAGTGTCGCGGCCAGATGCATGCGCTCAAGTCCCTGGAAGAACCACAGCGGGATGAAGCCCTGCGCGATGGCATAAAAGAATCCCGCCGCGAGCAGCCTGGGGTTGTCGCGCAATACAGGAATCCAGCGGCTGACCAGGAACGCGCCCAAGAGTCCACATCCGGCCAGAATGAGCTGTGATCCCAGGACTCCAGCCATGATTTCTCCGCACGCGGTCCGGGACTGGCGATTCCTGGCGATCTCACGGGTTGCCGAAAGATTGAACCCGAATTCGATCACGAGCACCACGAACTCCGCGAGAGATTGCGTGAAAGCCAACACGCCCCACCCGCTCGGCCCGAGCACCCGCGCCAGATAGGGGACCAGCAACAGCGGAAAAACCTTTCTGACAATTTGAACGCCATATAGCGCGGCGGCATTCTGTACCAGCGTGCTGCGGGTGAGGCGGGCAGCAAGTTGTTTCACTGCGGATCCTCGGTACGCGACGCCAGGCTGGGCAACTGTCTCGGCGGCAACATATTTTGGGGAGTGAGGTACCATCCTCCGGCCCTGCCGGCGAAGATCGACCAGTGATAACGGGCCTTACTCAAATTCCCCGAGGCCAGCGAGAGCACCGCGCCGCCCAACGGACGGACCATATGACCGGTCAGCGACCATACCGGGAAGCGATGTTTTCGCAAGACCCTGCCCATGCCCATTCCGTAACGGCGCGCCTTTTCGTAAGTCTCCGCGGAGTACGGGCCATTGCGGCCCATGTGCCAGATGGCAATCGACGGATCGTAGAAAATAACGTGTCCGTCCGCGATCACGCGCAACAGGTAATCGGTCTCTTCACCCGCCCCCCAAGGAGTTCCCGCGCCCACTCCAAGGGTTTCGTCGAACTTGAATTGTTGGGCGACATTCCGGCGCAGGAACATGGAAAATGTGATCGCGCGCCGAAAGATATTGGCGCGGGTTAGCGCGCCGGCGTGAGGATCCCAGCGGCCGCCTGAGGTATATCCCGGTTCGACGATCTCGCGGCCGGTAACACCGCCCCATGAGGGATGGGCCTGGAGCAGCGCGGTGACATGCTCGAGGACATTTGGGTGATACCAGCAATCATCGTCCGGGAACGCGACAATATCTCCAGTGACCTGCGCCAGGCCCCAATTGAAAGCCCGCGAATGTCCGCGCGGTGAACGGACGCGGCGGATCGGAAATTGGTTTGCGTACTGGGCCAGCACTGCTTCGACTCGATCGTCGGGGTTTTGGTCGATGACTAGCACCTCAAAATCCTTCCAGGTCTGGGCGGCAAGCGACGACAGGTATCGATGAAGCTCCTGCGTGCGGTCCAGCGTCGCCAATAGGATGGAGTAGCGCACAGTTCGTTTAGGGCAATCCCATGGTGAGCCCGTAGACCCCGAGACTCGAAAAGCGCAAATAAGGTTCTATCTTGCTAATCCGGTTTCGCGGCACCACCAGCATGTCGTCGGGCCGGAGTGTGATGTCTTCGCGAATCTCCTGGGGCGACATGCGCTTGTTCATGTCAAAGACCTTGACTTCCGCGTATTCGGCGTTGGCCTTGCGCACCAGGACCACTTGCGTTCGCTTGGCGGTGTCCTTAAAGCCGCCACTCATGGCGATGGCTTGGATAATTCCGACGTCGCCCCGAAGATCGTAGGTGCCGGGGTGATTCACTTCGCCCGCCACCACGAAATGAGGCTTGACGAAATCCTTCAGTAAAACCGTGACCTCCGGATCTTTCAGGCGCGCGGCGGCTTTCGTGCGGATGGCGGTGGATGCTTCCGCAACAGTCAGCCCCCCAATGGACACGTCGCCGGCAGCCTGGCCGGAGACGTAGCCGTCGGGCTGAACGGTTGCCGTAAAATTCAGCTCGGGGGTATAGCGGAACTGAACTTCCACGGTATCGTTAGGCTGAATCCGGTAACGCTGATCGCGTTCGGAAAAACCGGCTGGCGGTTTCTGTTCATCGGCCGCGGAGAGACAGAGACACAACGAGAACAACAGGACGGCTCCACGCATAAATTGTTTCCTTGTGGCTAGAGAAGTGTTTGGTTAGAGAAATCTCGAAAGGAAACTGGGAACGGGATCGACTTGCTTGTTGAGAATCATTCCCAGCAGTTTCACCGAAGAGGTTTTTAGTATTTTCAAGGCGATCTCGATTTCGGATCTCCGAGCCTCGCCGGCGGCGACCACCAGCACGGCGGTATCGCAGAGGCTGGAGAGCGTGGCGAGCGATGCTGAGACGCGCATCGCCGGACAGTCGACCAGCACGAAGCCGAATCGCTGCCGCAACGCCTGAAGATCCTCCCGGCGCGGAGTCCGCACCGGCGGCAAATACCCCGACCGGATCAGCTGCTGCAATTGCAGCGAATCGTCGAACTTCGCGGAAGCCGCGTGGCCCAGGTCGGCGGAGGTAGTGAGCAGGATCTGTTCCCAACTATGTTCGGCAAGTTTGCGCGCCAGCGAAGCCACGACATGCGTGACGCCTTCGCCGGGCGCGACGGAAGTGAACCCGACGATCAAGCCTTGAGGTTGAGCCTCCCGCATTTCAAGCAGCCTTTGCGTCACGGGCAGATAGCAATCGAGGAAAGAGGGAGTGGGGGCATTCAGCCGCATGGGAGCGGGGCGATGCGCCGCAGAGAGAGCCAGTGGTCGAATCGCTTTAGCCATGTTTCAACTCCGGAGCCGGTCCCATCAGAAGAGCGCGGACGCCTGGGGAGATCCGCTGGCGCGGAACGCTAGCCAGCACGGGGAGTCCGGTTAGACCTTCCAATTCCCAGGCCGTATATACAGATGGCCGCGTGACCGCCACGGCCAGCGCAAAACCTGTGATCAGGAGACAGCCGAGCAGATAGCTCGCCACCAGCGTCACCGAAAGTTTCGGAGTAGCCACGGTGGGCAAACGTGGACGTTCCACTAGAACCACGTTGGCGATCTTTTGACGATCCATCGCCTGTTCAATTCGCGCTTCCTCGCGTTTTTTGGAATAGAGGAAGAAATTATCCTCGTTCTCTTTGATCCTGCGAAGAAGCTGGTCATCATCGGCGGACGCGCTTTGCAGGCCCGAAATCGACTGCTGATAACCGGCGATCTCCTGCGCCAAGCTGGCGACGTGGACGCGAAGCTCGGTGTCGCTCACAACCGCCTTCGCTAACTCTGCTTCAAGCGATTGCCGCAACGGGTTCACGTCGGTGGTCTCTTCCGTCGATGACAGACTGTTGGCGCGATTCAGGGCGTCTTTGGTGTCGGCAATCTGTCTGTCAATTTCCTGGATCAGGCGATCCTGGGGCTGGAACTTGGCCGCCAGCTCGGTGCGCCGGTTCTGAAACTCGACCAGCATGGTATTCAGGCGTTCCACGGAATACTGGTTGGGAACTTTGCGTGCTTGGGTAGTGATCCGCGGATCCAGATGGGCCAACTGATCGCGGAGCTGGGTGACCTTACCCGAATTCGCATTCAGGGCCGCCTCAGTGTCTTTGAGGGTCGCTTGGAGTTCCAGCAGTTTTCGCAGATTCAAGTCTTTTTGTTCAGCTAAGGTAACGATGTTTCGCTGTTGATGAAATGCGGACAACTGATCCTGCAAATTCCTGAGCTGCTGCTGGTAGTAGCTTGCTTGCTTATCGAACATCTCATACGCTCCCTCGGATCCATGAGCTCGAAGGTGCTCATTTAAGTAGCCATTGGCCAAAGCCCCCAGAACCGCCTCGACTTCAGATGGGTTGGATGAAGCATACGCCGCCTTGATCATGTTGGCCTTCAGAACGGGCGACACCTTTAGGTCTTTCCGAAGGTGCTTCAGGGCGATTTCGACGTCGTCGCCGCTATTGCCGCGGGCCAGCCCCGAATTCTCGACCACCTCTCGAAGCAAATCTTGATTTGAGAGCAGCTGAATCTCGGTTGCCACCATCGCTTCGTCGACGTAGTCGCGCGGAACCGGGCCATTGTTGAATTCCGGGCTGACCACGGCGCCTGCCCGGTTGTTGTTGATGAGGAATTGGATCTGCGCTTCGTAGGAGGGGGGACTGAGGGCGAAATACGCCGCCATGGCTGCGGTCCAGACTACGAGCAGGGTCAATGCCAGGCGTTTTTGCCGAAAGAGACGGTCGCAAAGACCTCTCGTGAGAGAAACCCGCGGCCCTGGGGCCTCGAGCAAAAGAAGATCCCGGGTGGTCATGCCACTCTCGCATTCTCGATCTGCCGCGCACTGGGCGCCGTCGTGAGGCTCACCCATTGACGATCGAGCGCAACCGCGATGGATCTTTGCAATAAGGTTATGGAGACGACCATCTTGTCTTCACCCTTGTGCGCGATGACGACACCTTCCACTCCGCGCAAGGGCCCTTCTTGAATCTCTACTTTTCGCCCCACCGGCGGGTAAGGATACGGCATCACTTCGAGGGGCGACTGAATCATGGCTTGCACGCCGGCGATTTCAATCGGATCAATGGGTAGCGGCACGTTGCCCAATCCGACAATATGCACTACGCCCGGCACGGTGAGCACCGGCAAGCGTATGTGCGCATCGAACCGGCAAAACAGATATCCAGGAAACAGGGGCGTCTCGGATGATGGCTTCCCGGCGCGACTATCGAGTTGAGTGGGAAGCAGCACTTCGAGATCCTTCCCTCGTAGCGCGTCGGCGGTGACTCGTTCACGATTGGACTTGACGCGAATTGCGTACCAGTGTGGCGTTGAATGAGACGACACGAATAACCTCCATGGCTCTTTCGGTGTTATAGGAACGGGGTGCGGACGGGGCGTTTTACGCGGACATGCTACCGCCCTTTTGCTGCGGGGCGTCGCTATCCAACTCTGTATGCGTTATGCGCAGGATGATTTGATTTATGAATCATCCAAACGAAGAACGCAGGCCTTCACTCTACCTGGTGGCATCCTGATCTATCGATCAAGACGGCCACGGAACTAAGCCTGTCTGACGGACTCCGGCAACTTCGCGTTTCATACTGCCCATACATTACAGGTGGCTCGATTATACGGAACGTAAAGTACTTCTTCAAGAAGGTTCCAGAACTTATTTTGTCTTAGTACTATTCGTTATTTAAATATTTTCGGGCATACATTGCGAGAGGCGGCGATATTAGCGATGGCTATTGCGAGGGCTGCCGATGAATGTTAGAAATCATTAGGCGAAGCTGGGCAAGCTACCGCCCTTTTCAACGAAAAGATCACTTCATTCCAATTGCCGCTATTCTTACATGCGGCCTACAGATCGATGCGTAATCTTTCGATTCGAGTAAGTCAAACCTTCAGCACGCGCGCCTCCAATGGTCGAAATCGAGCGGATTGACGCTCTAGTTCTTTGATTTAAGCTCTTCGGATCGAGCCGGAGCGCTTCTTGGAACGGAGTACTGAGTAAGATTTTCTCCCTTACGAAAAAACTTCTGAGGTGTGTTTTGAAGACCGTGGTTGATTGAGAGGTGGACTGCGAATCGTCCAATTTCGTTGACTCAGTGCCGTTCGTCGCGGCGCACTTAAGTAGTCGTGAGGTCTTCAATGAGGATTTCAGAATCGCCTAACGAGATGATCCACGTTGGTGGAGGTGGAGTAGGAGATTCGGCGACGAAATCCAAGCCAGGCCGCCCTCGGCCATTCCGTTCTCGTTCGCTATGACCGCGGCTCCCATTGATCCACAGTGGGCGCTCGATGCGCTTTTTGCGGGCTGTTACTGTCGAGAAATCCCCTTCCTACCACCAAGCAATCTATTGGCGGGAAGGGCTGTTATCGCCAGGTATCGACGCGGCAGCCGAATGTGTGGGCTTCATTTCCATGAACGGCGTTTTTTGGGATTGGCTTAGCGATACTTCCCACCACCCGACTGATGGAGAAGTGCTGACGACGGCCGGACTCATGCGTGCCCGATGCCTGGGTGGCGATAATGTTCACTTATCGCAACCCAGATTGGTCGCTCTGAGCACAGATCCCCCAGTAACTTCCCAGAACGCCATTTCTCGCCTTCTGGCGGACCACTGGTGGGAAGGGCTGTTCTCGCCACCGATCGCTCCGCGTCGTGAGTTGATGTTCCACAAGCGGACTTCGGAACAACTACGACCACTTCTACTAATAGCAAGTTGCCCGTCAAAATGCGATAGCTTCCAAGTGCGCCGTAATACAGGAGCTATCCGCCCTACATTGCAGATCGCTCTAGACTAGGCGACCAGGCAGGTTCTATTCGCTTCAGAACGTCGGGTTCGCGAGCACCGCCGTCAGTCGCGTTGCGCTTTGCGTCCTCATAAACGGCAGTGACCGGGGCTGTTGTAAAATCCATTGAGATAACCCGAGGAGAAAGAGATGACCCGTTTTTCCGCAACTGCAATGTTGATTTGTCTTTCCGCCGGCGCCGTGATGGCGCAGGCGCCCTCGCAAACTCCGGCACAGCCAGCCCAGCCTCCTGCGCAAGGAGGTGCAGCGCAAGCGCCTGTCCGTGGCCCCGGAGCACCGACGCGCGATCCCAATTCGCCCGGCTACGTGAAAGCCAAAGAACTGCCGGACGGCCAACTGCCGGCGGCCACCGAGAATGGGAATTTCATCATTGGCCCGACCCACAATCCAGCGACGGAGTTGGCGCCGAAGGATCCGCTCGATGGCAAGGTTTCCGTGTTCACCATGGAGTCGAAGGACAGCAAAATCTATCCGGGCATTGCGCGGCAGCAAAACCCCAACGGGCGGGGGAACCCAGCCGACCCAGCGGCGCCTCGTCCAGCGATCACCATTGCCCCGGCGCCCTATTCCCGGAAAGTCGCCGTATACGTGCCGAAGGGCTATGCCGCCGGAACCGAGATTCCGTTCCTCGTCGCCGGCGACTATAGAGATGACCCCTGGCTGTTCGTCGCGACCGATAATCTGATTGCCGGGAAGAAGATTCCGCCGATGGTCGTTGTGTGGATCGCTAACGGTGGCAGCGACGGGCAGGGCAGTCAACGCGGGCTCGAGTACGACACCATGTCGGGCAAGTACGCCGAGTTTGTCGAGACGGAAGTGCTGCCGCTCGTCGAGAAGCAGTACAACGTGAAGCTGACGAAGAACCCGGAAGGGCGCGCGGCGTTCGGTTGCAGCTCAGGAGCCGCCGCGGCGATGTCGATGGCCTGGTACCGGACCGACCTGTATCACCGTGTAGTGAGTTACTCGGGCACGTTCGTCTACCAGCAGTGGCCCCCGAATCCGGAAACGCCGCACGGAGCCTGGGACTACCACGCGACGATCATTCCGAACAGCCCGAAGAAGCCGCTGCGTATCTGGATGCAGGTGAGCGACCGCGACAACTACCAGAACCGCGACGACTACCACGACTGGGTGGTCGCCAACGAGCACATGGCCCAGGTCCTCGCAGACAAAGGTTACCCGTACCAGTTCCTGTTCACCCGGAACGCCGGCCACTGCGACGCCGGAGTAAGGTCGCAAACCCTACCGCTGGCGCTCGAGTACATTTGGCAGGGGTATAAGAAGTAACGGAAGAACTTTCGCATCGCCCAGTCCTGCGAGCACCGCCAGAGATGGGAGTTGAAGTATGCCTCACGGCGGGGACTTGAAGGCATCGAATACGATTGCGAATCCGGATCGAATCATTCCTGCGCGGCTTGAGTCCTCGAAAACCGGCGTTCGAATGATAGTTAAGTTACCGAGGCAGTCCTATTCTCTCGCTGCGGGTTCGCGCTAGAGTTGCCTTCACGCGCGTCAGGGCCGCCCGTCGCCGATTGCCAGCCAGGACTTCGCGCATTCCTGCACGACAGTGAGATAATTCTGGACTTCAGGCTTCCCGACCACCCATGGGTTTGGTTCCCCGGGTTTCCGGGCCTTGGTCCGTTCAAACCTGGCCAGCGCATCATTGTAGTCAGTGTGGTTGACGATGATCACGTCGGCGCCCGAGCCGTCTACGATGTCCTTAAAGCGGCCCGCATTTGAAATATAGGATTGCAGCATTTCCTTGGATGTATTCCCGCTCAGGGCCGTCCCGCCCCACTCCATTGCCATGTGCGGCTCGCCGTGGTCCTTCACCGGAACCAGTACAGACAGAGTGCCGGCGGTGTGACCGGGCGTAATGTAAATGGTGATGGTGGTATCGCCCAGAGTCAGCTTCTGTCCATCCGTGGCGTCCATATCCCGGCGGGGTGGATCTGCTTCGCGCGCGGATAGTTCCCAGTCTTTGGAACCCATCAGGATCCGTGGATGGTACGTGTCCTGCAGAAATTTGACACTGCCATCGTGATCGCCATGCGCATGACTGACGACGATGTACTTGATGTTGGCCGGATCGAGGCCCACTTTCTTCAGGCCATCCACAATTTCGTCCTGGGCGGCGTAACCGAACAGGGTATCGATCAGAATGATCCCATCTGATGTTTTCACAGCCCAGGCGCTGTTCGCTTTTGTGGTCAGCAAATAGAGGTTGTCGAAAACCTGGCCGCCTTCGGCATACCAGGTATCCCGCTCCGGAGTGGGCCGTGGCCCCGCCGCGCCCCGGCCGCCACGCGGGCCAAACGGAGCGCCAGCGGTTCTGGGCGGACCGCCGCCCGGAGGGGTGGAGGTCGGCTCCGGGAAGATTGCAGCCGGGCAGGCAAGGCGCGCGGCCCCGGCGTTATTCGAATTCAGCAAGGCTGTTGCGGCCGCCTTATGGGCTGTACCGGTATCGGCAGATTGCGCAAGAGCTACGGCGCTCAGGACGAGTAGGAATAAAACCACGCGGATCATTTTCATAAGTACGCCAGTCTATCGCGTTTAACGGTTGTAAATGCGGACGCGGAAGGGCGGCTTGGCTTTTTCTTCCGCGCTCTGTTCGTAGGTCTGTTCGGTTTTGCTTGGATCGTAGTCGCGCCACAGCCAAGTGAGGCACTCCGGCAGCTCGGATGAGGCCAACGCCGCATGATGCGTGCCGCCGCCAAAGCTGAAATGGAAATCGTACTCTCTCAGTTTCAAAGAATTGGCCAACTGGATATTCTGCAGCGGCCAGCTACCGGAGCGGGCTTCCTGATCTTCCGATCCGTCACTTGTCCACACCCGCAAGTTGCGTTTCGGCTCACGGCGGACCTTGAACGGGTAGATGTTGCCGCCATCCAATTCGCCCGGCTTCCAGGCGAGCGCCGTGAAGCTGCCAACCACCGTATAGACGCGACTGAAATTATCCGGGTGGTTCCAGGCAGCGTTGAAGGCCGCGATTCCACCCGACGACTGACCCTGAATCGCGCGGCTGTACGCGTCCTTGCGGATGTTGTATTTCGCATAGACTTCCGGCAATAGTTCTTGCTCCAGAAACTGGTAATACTTATCGGAAACGGTATCGTATTCAATGGACCGAAGACTTTTGCCGTTTAAGGTGCCCGGCGAAATGAAGACGTGGATCATCACCGGAATCTTCTTGTCGTAAATCAGATTGTCGGTGACTTCCTGCAGCCGGTACAGGCTGGGGCACAACTGGCAGTACTCTTCTTTATTGTGGGTAATGTAGCGCTCGCCGTCCTGCCAGACCATCAACGCGGCCGGAACCGCGGGATTGTATTGGGCGGGCACCCAGATCCAATAATCGCTCTGCATGCCGTCGTACAGTTTGCTGGTGTGAACCAGCTTCTCCGAAAGTTTCCCCTGCGGAACGCCAGGCCGGGCATAAGAGTCCGGCGTGTAGGCCGGGACATCGTAGGAGCCGCCCAAACGAGCGCCATCGACCGTGTAATGGAAGCGGTGCGAAACCCCGGCACGTAGCTGCGTGGTGTAGAACCACAGGTTGCTGCCGGAAATCCGGTGCAGTCCGGTGACCGGCTGGTCGTCCAGGATCATGGAGGGCGCGCTCGCCGATTCCACGGCAAAAATGAAGTCGGGGCCATTGGAGTCAAAGGCGGTTCCCTTCTTGATCCGGTCGTCACTCAGGCTTTTCACCAGCGCATCGCGAAAGATGGCCGAGTCGGGCTGCGAATCCGCCATTTGGAGAAGCCGGTCCATGGCGGTTCGCTCCATCGCGGGAGACGAAACGGCCAATACGAGCGCGGCGAAGCTGAGAGCTCCCAATCGCCCCTGCAGCATATTTATTCCTCCACTAGCCTAAGTAGTCGAATACGCCTGTGCGTAAGCCTGCGCGTGGCGCGATTGTCGATTTGCGAAACGGACCGCTCCGTTACAGATCCGACAAATAGCGGCAGCTTACCGTTGCTGTCGGCGAATTGCTCCGCCGGAACACCCAGTTGATTCATCATCGCTACGTGCAGATTGGCGAGAGGCGTTTCCTTCGGATATTTGATGTTGCGGCCGAGGTTGAATAAGCCGTTGCCGCGGCCGGTGAGCACCGTCGGCAGGTTGTCGTGATCGTGATCCTTGCCGAGGCCGCCGCCGTAGGTCACCATCGCGCGATCGAACAGAGTGCCGTCGCCGTCTTTGGTGGCCTTGAGCTTGCCGATAAAATAGGCGAACTGCTCCACCTGATAGCGATTGATGCGGATGCATTTGTCGATCTTCTCTTTGTCCCCGCCGTGATGGGTCAGGCCGTGGTGAGAGTCGGCGATACCGATTTCGCGGTATGCGCGATTGCTTTGCTCAATCGCCATCATGAAGGTGATGATCCGCGTCGCGTCGGATTGGAACGCCAGCGTCATCAGATCGAACATCAGCCGCGTGTGTTCATTGTAATTTTCGGGAACGCTGGAGGACGGCTTATCCATGCTGGGAACCATCTGGACGTTCTGCTGCTCGGTCTTCTGGATGCGGGTTTCGATGTCGCGAACCGCATACATGTATTCGTCCATCTTCTTGCGGTCGGTGGCGCCCAGGACGCCTTCGAGACGCTTGGCGTCGCCCAGCACGGAATCGAGCACGCTCTTCTCGTACTTTTCCTGGCGCGCGCGGACCACAGGGTCGCGTTCGACTTCGCCGCTGCCAAAAAGGCGTTCGAAGACGGCGCGCGGCCGCACTTCGGGAGGATTGGGCGTCGACGGCGTCCGCCACGAGATGCTGTTGCTGTACGCGCAGCTATAACCGTTGTCGCAGTTGCCGCCCTGGATGCCTTCTTCGCATCCCAGTTCGAGCGAGGCAAACCGGGTGGCTCCACCGATCGCCCGCGCCGCATACTGATCCATCGACACGCCCGCTTGAAGATCCTTGCCGAAGGTCTTCTTGGGATGGGCGCCAGTCAGATAGCTGGCGCCGGCGCGGCCGTGGTCGCCCGGCCCATCGCCCATCTCACGGCCTCCATTTACCGTCATCCCGCCTAGCAGCGAAATATCCTGGCGGTACATTTCGAGCGGTTCCAGCGTGCGCGGCAGCTTCTCCGGCAAGGGGATGATGTCGTTCTCGGCTTTGAGATACCACGAATCCACTTGAACGCCATTCGGGAAATACACCACCGCCATCCGAGCCGGGCCTTTGGTCGTGTCGGCGCGGCCGAGCGCCGGGATCATGGCATCCAGCAAAGGCAGGGCCAGCACGCCACCCGCACCTCGCAGGAAAGTGCGCCTTTGGAGCTGCTTCTTGAAAATCACATTCATGGTTTTTCGACCTCCACATCTCTCATCTGAAACGGTTTACTCTTCACGACTTCCATCACCAACGCCGAAAACCGATAGTCATTGGCGGCTACCTGTTTGGCGATTGCATCGACCGTCGGCCGGTCGAAGCGTTCCAGGCCCCGTCCCAGGCTATAGGTAAGCATCTTCTCGGTGACATTGCGCACGAACGCATCGGACTGCCCTTTGAGCACTTCTTTGAGTCCTTTCGATCCATTGAAGGCCTTACCTCCGGGCAGCGTGCCAGCGGTCTCGATGGGGAAGTTGCCGTCGTGCGTGCGATAGGCGCCCACCGCATCGTAGGTCTCCAGGCCGAACCCGATCGGGTCCATCACATTGTGGCAAGGGGAACAACTTGGGTTCTTGCGGTGCTCCTCCAAACGCTGGCGGAGGGAGACCTCCGTGCCGATGTTCGATTCGTTGAGCGAAGGCACATTCGCCGGAGGCGGCGGCGGAGGTGTGCCCAGCAGATTTTCCAGCACCCACTTCCCGCGCACCGGCGGCGAAGTCCGCGTGGGATAGGACGACACCGTGAGAATCGCTCCTTGTGTCAAGACGCCACCGCGCTGTTCGCCGTCCAGAGTCACCCTCTGGAATTCCTCTCCGTTGACTCCGGCGATTCCATAATGCCGGGCGAGCGGCCCGTTCACGAAGGTGAAGGGGGCGTCGATAAAGTCCAGAATGCTGCGGTCCTCTTTAATGATGGCCTCGACGAACATACTGGTTTCGGTACGCATCGCGTCGAGTAGCTCATCGTCCACGTTGGGAAAGCGCTTGGGATCGGGTTTGGTGCGGCCCAGGTTACGAAGCTGCAGCCATTGCGCGGCCCAATTGTCCACCAGGTTGTGCGATTTCGGATCGGCGAGCATGCGGCGCACCTGCGCCTCCAACACCGCCGGCTGCCGCAGTTTTTGCTCCTTGGCGGCGCGGAACAATTCCTGGTCGGGCATGCTGGCCCACAGGAAGTAAGACAGGCGCGACGCTAGTTCATAGTCATTGACGGGATGCGCCATTGCAGGGCCAGTCTTCGGCTTGGGATCGGTCTCCACGCGGAACAGGAAATCCGGAGATGACAGGATGGCTTGCAAAGCCAGCCGCACGCCTGCCTCAAGCGACTCTCCTTCACGCTGCGCCAGCGCGACCAGACTCAACTTCGAACTCAGTTCGCTTTCCGTCACCGGACGCCGGTAGGCGCGTTCCATCAGGTTGCTGACCACTGTCCGGGCGCACTGCGGATTGTGTTTGCCAGGCGGATGGCCGCACACAAAAATCTTCTTGTAGCTTTCCGGCGGCGCGGTGCTCGGATTGTAAGGCCCGACGATTTCGAGATAATCCACAAACAGACCGCGCCGCATGTCGGGATTGATATTTTCGCGCGGGTCCTTCAGGTCCGCCAGTTCGGGAAATGAAGCGCGCAGGAAATGTTCCCCGGCCTTCACGGGTGCGCGCATGGTGAACTCGCCGCGTGAGTAACCGTAAGCGCTGTCGCCTTCGATCACCTCGGTAATCACCGGCTTCCCATCCACTGCAAAAATGAGCTTGCGCGGCGGAGCGGCCTTGCGCGAGGCTTCTTCGCGGGCCTTCAACTGGTCGGTAGACGGCCCGGGCGGGGGCAGGCCGGCGGCCGCGGCCTTCGCTCGCGCTGCCCTGAATTCCTCAAATCGCTTCTTCCGTTCCGCGGCCTGCTGCGCCTTTTGCTCGTCCGTCAGATCGCCGGTATCGCCGCGAAAGTTCGCGATGCGGAGACGGAATTCGTACTCGGCATCCACCGGGGAAACCCAGGTTCCATACATTGCTCCACGAAGCGAGTACGGCAGATAAGTTCCTGCATTCCCCGCGGAAAGCACATCATCAGCATCCGGAGAGCGCCGGTTCAAGAGGCGCGCAATCCGCGTGGGCTTGGGTGGAAGCGGCTCGCCGTACACCGCCAGCCGCGAGATGTTTTTCGCCACTGCCATGTATTTTTCCATCAGCAGCGGAGAAACCGACAAGACATCGCCATTGTTATCGAAGCCGTAACCGGAATCATCCACCGGAAATTCATCCGCGGGACGGGCGGCTACGCCCAGCAGGTCGCGAATCGTGTTGTTGTATTCGACGCGATTCAGGCGCCGCGCGGTGACTCGGCCCGGGCTCTGCGTCTTTACTGAATCCTGCGCGGGCAAGCACTCCGTCAATCCATGCGGTAACCGGGGCAAGCTGCGCCTTGGTTGGCACCGGCCGTCCGGCGGGCGGCATCTTTCCAGAGGCTAGCTTCTCCAGAACCTTGTCCCAAACCTCAGGTTTGCGCTCAGCCAATTCGTCGCTGGTGAAGGCGCTCAGGTTCAGGCCGGCGGTAGAAAGTTTTGCATTGTGGCAGAGCGTAACAGTTCTCGGATAAGAAGGGCTGGACATCCTTGGTAAAGGACGGGCCCTGCCTCGCCGCAGGCGGCTTTGAGGCGCCTGCCGGGCCTTGGCCCAATAGCGCTGAAACGCATCCCACAGAAACCAGAACACCGAGAGTACCGAAGAGCAGCCAACCCGAGTGGAAGCTGGTGCGCGACGAAATTTGTTTCTTAATAACCAAGACTTCTCCTCGAGCCCCAAGGCGTAGCGAGACTCTTTGCATTTTGGTACGGCTTCACGAAAGAAGCACCTTTATTTCCTCTATACCCGCACTACAATGTTAGCTACCAAGAGCCTTCCACACACCTGTCCGGGATGGGGAGCCCACCCTCAACTATCACCCAAGTATCCACTAGAAACAATGGCTAATAAGGGCCATAACCGGCCTAACGAGTTCCATCCAAAAGGCATGGCTATTTGTCCTGACTGGACAAATGCGTTTCCAGGCGCACAATCCCCCGACGGATGGCAGCCGTCGCGGCCTCCGTGCGGTCAGTCGCATGCAATTTACCGAGGATGCTTTTTACGTGATTTTTTACCGTGTGCTCGGCAATCGTGAGCCGGAATGCGATCTGCTTATTGC
Source organism: Bryobacterales bacterium (assembly GCA_963731375.1). Taxonomy (GTDB): domain Bacteria; phylum Acidobacteriota; class Terriglobia; order Bryobacterales; family Bryobacteraceae; genus Palsa-187. The sequence goes on along the minus strand of CAVSUW010000005.1, from coordinate 1,040,649 downwards.
TCAAGCCTTGCACGATGAGATCTAAGACCTCCAGCTCCCTGGCACTCAGATCTGTGCGCGGGAGCCGGTCCGCAAGCACCGCCGCAACCACATCCGGCAAATATTCGCCCCCGGCGTGCACTGTCCGGATCGCATGGATCAGTTCATCATGTAATACGTCTTTGGTAAGGTACGCTCGAACTCCGACGAGAAATGCGCGACGAATATCCTCATCCCCGCCGTACGTGCTGAGGGCCACGATACGAGCGTCGGGAAATTCCTTGCGGATTTTGCTGGACGCCTCGTAGCCGCTAGTGCCCGGCATCCTCATATCCATGAGTGTGACGTCCGGCCGATGTTGGCGGTAGAGTGCTAAAGCCTGTTTTCCGTTGTTGGCTTCGGCAACAACGGTCATATCGCGCTGAGCATTGATGATAGCGCTTAAACCCGCACGCGCGATCAAATGATCTTCCGCAATCAAGATACGAATGGCCTTGGCTTCCATCAGGAACTCGCGGGCCGCGCTGGCATTCGTATCAGGTCCCAAAAACGCCGCACCCCTTTCCGTCCATTTTGGGGGGAGAGCGGAACGCTCACTCGCACCTCGGTGCCGGCGCCGGGCTCACTTGAAACTTCCAAGTTTCCCCCCATACGCTCGGCGCGCTCGCGCATGCCCAGGAGTCCGAAATGCCCGCCCACCAGCACGAAGACTCCGGAGGGCTCGAAGCCACGGCCGTCATCGCGGACCACCAGCCGTAGCGTTTGCGGGTCCAGATAGAGATTTATCCAGACGGTCTTCGCGGCGGCATGCTTCACTGCGTTGGTTACGGCCTCCTGTGCGATCCGAAGGACGTTCTGCTCGACATCCTCCGGGAGATCCGGGTGGGCGCCGGTGATCTGGATCTCGATGGCGGCGGAACTACCCGCTGCCCAGTGGCGCACAGCGGCCTCCAGCGCAGAGGGCAGGTCGCTATCCGTGAGTTCGGAGGCGCGCAATTCCATCACCGACCGCCGGGCTTCGGTGAGACTATGCCGGGCCATTCTCTGCGCCAAATTCAGCCTTCGCGTCAAATCGTTCTTCCTACTGGACGGATCATCATCATCGGTCATTTTCAGTTCCAACGCATTGAGCTGCGAGGAAATTCCGAAGAACCCCTGCGCGAGAGTGTCATGGATCTCGCGGGCCATGCGTGCGCGTTCCTCCAATACCAATGAGAAGCGGCTGCGGATCTGCCTTAGCCGGAGCAAATACAGGCCATAGATCGCCGCCAGGAAAGACGCCGCGCAGAGCCACAAAAACCATGCTCTTTCGTAATAGTGCGGCAAGACTAAAAAACTGAAAGCCGCCTCGCTGGAAGGTCCCTCCGGCACGGAAGCCCGCACCACAAAACGGTAATTCCCCTTTCCCAGCGTGTTGAAGTTGATGATGCGGCGGGAGCCGGCGGAAATCCAATTGGCATCCAGCCCTTCCAGCTTGTAATCGTAAGTGACTCGCTCAGGAGCGCCCAAATGGATACCGGTGTAGCGAATCTGAACATTTTGCGGTCCCGGATTGATCCTGGCGGCCCCGGCCTCCAGGTTCTTGCCGTCGACGATCACGTCCAAGAAATGAACCAGCGGCTCGGGCCCAGGGAGCCCTTCCGAAGCCGCTGAGGGATCGAGCATCGCCAGGCCGTTCGTGGTCGGAAACCACAGGCGGCCATCGGCGCTCCGAGTGCCGCCGCCACCCACCGGATACCCAGGCGCGCATTGTGCGCTCCGCAGTCCGTCGCCGATTCCGTAATTCACGGGTGTCAGAATCTTAATGCGGCCCGCCGCGAAATCGCGAAGCTGCTGTTTTGAAACGCGCGAGATCCCGTGCGTCGTGCTGAGCCAAAGCGATCCCTTCAGGTCGTCTTCGATATGCGACACGTTGTCGCTCGGCAATCCGTTCTTCGCGGTATAGACCACGAACTTGCCGTCGCGGTACGCATTGAGGCCACCATCCAAAGTGCCAATCCAGAGGGTGCCATCCGGATCCTGATATAAAGAGCGGACCTGTTCCCCACCGAGTCCGTTGGCAGATGATAACCGGCGAATATCTCCGTCTTTAATTCGCCAGAAACCTGCGCCGATGGTTCCGGCCCAGATGCTTCCATCCAGGCCTTTGCTGAGCATGCCGACGTTATCGATCTGGAGCGGCCCGCCGCCGGGAACCACGTTCTTGATTCCGTCCGCGGTCAATCGAAAGACGCCGCCAGGAGCGGCCAGCCAAACACTCCCTTGATCGTCCTCCAGGGCATCGTACACCTGCCTCTGCGCCAGAGGCACAGGCAAAGCGAAGTTCGAGAAGTGGCCGTCGTGCATGCGGCTCAATCCATCCCGGGTTGATATCAGGAGATCGCCATTGCGGGCCTCGCGAATGGTGAAGATTTCATCACTGCCCAGACCGTCCTGGGTGGTGTATACGCGATAGCCCTTGTCGCGAAATTCGACCAAGCCGCTGTTGTGATATCCCACCCAGATCGAGCCTCTGCGGTCCTGATGGACCGCGATCGGCTGGTCGCTTGGCAGGCCTTCTGTCCGGCCGTACATCGTAAACCGGTCGTCACGAAAACGAATGAGACCGTTGTTTGTACCCACCCAGAGGTTGCCTTCACGATCCTCCAGAAAACACCGTACGTCGAGGTCATGGCTGCCGTCAAAAGGTGTCGTGACAAACCGGTCACCTTCAAGCCTGCTTAATCCGCCGCTGGTGCCCACCCAAACGTTCCCATTGCGATCCAGCTTAAGATCGCGCACCCGCCGGTTGGGAAGGCCATCCCGAGTATCGAACAATCGCATTTTGCCTTCCGGCGTGCGGCGGAGGATTCCGCGCCCTCCGGCAAGCCATAGCGAACCACGGCTGTCCTCAGTCAAAACGCTCACGGTTTGCTCGCCCATCTCTTTAGGGCCAAAAACAGTGACAAACCTATCACCGCGTCGCTCTACCAAGCCACCCAAGCCGGTGATGAATAGCCGGTTGTGGGTGTCCTCATAAATTGTGCGAACGCTGATCAGCGGCCGGAGGCGTTCAATCGGGTAGTTGGTAAATTTGCCGTTTGCGAAGCTCGCCAAATTACTGCCCAAGGCAATCCACACGGTGCCGTCGTGGTCTTGGCAGATGGCGGCAACGGATTTGTCTGGGAGCCCATCGCTCATCGTGAAAACGGAAAACCGTTGATGGCTGTAACGAGATACTCCGTTGGCCGTGCCGATCCAGAGCGCGCCGTCGGTTCCGGCCGTAAGCACCGTCACCGTATTGCTGGGCAGCGCGCCCATCTCCTTGGTAAACGTCACGAAATCATAACCGTCAAAGCGCGTCAACCCTTCATTGGTGCCCAGCCAGAGGTAGCCATCAGCGGTTTGCGCGATGGCCTGAATGTAGTCCTGCGGGAGACCCTGTGCCTCGGTCCATACGGCGCGTGCGTATTGCGTCGGCAAACGGTGCGGATCCAGCGCGAAAAGGGAAGCCGGCCCCGTGCCACAGAAGAGCAGGACGAGGAGAACGCTACGACTTGTGATTGCTTTGCAGTTCACGGATCCCGATTACGTGTGGCAAAAGGTGCAATTCGTCGAGATCCAATTTAACAAATCCGATCAACCAGCGCACTGCGATTTGATGGCTCTTATGGGCTATTGTTTGTGTGGCTCGTATTTGATATCGTTCACGGAGATCATATTCAGCCGATCACAATCAGCAAGCTTATTCGTCGCTGACGAAAAAGCTTGGTTTGATCGAGTGCGGGGTAAAAGAAAGAGGGGCAAATGCTAGGCTTACACCGACTTTTTTTGGCTTGTAGTCTCATTGTGGCTGCACTCCCATTGTTCGCGCAGAACTATGGTGAGATCAATGGCACGGTTACCGATCCCACGGGCGCGATCGTTGCCGGGGCAACCGTCACCGTGACGAACACGGCCACCAACGTCGGACGCAGTGTCCAGACGAATGCTTCCGGCAACTACACGACACCCTTCCTGGCGCCTGGCGTTTATGATGTCCGAGCTGAGCAGCCAGGCTTTAAAGCGACCCGGCGCGCGGGCGTCCAGTTGGAGGTCGGGGCCATCGCGAAAATCGACCTCGCTCTAGAAATAGGCCAGGCGAGCGAAGTAGTGGCGGTCAGCGGCACCGCTGCCTTGCTGGCTACCGAAGGCACGGCTGTCGGTACCGTGATTGAGAATCAGCGTATTGTGGATTTGCCGCTGAACGGACGGGACTATTTGAATTTGATTGCCTTAAGCCCCGCCGTGACGGCAGAAACGACGCCTTCTTTTACAGCCACTGGCCGGCAAGGCGGGGACAGGGCACAACAGAACTTCTCTATTGGTGGCCAGAGGCTGCAGTTCACTCGTTTCACGCTCGACGGGGTTGAGAATACCGACGCCAACTGGAACCTGTGGATATTCAGGCCTTCTATTGACGCTCTTCAGGAGTTCAAAGTAGAGACCGGCGTCTACTCGGCGGAATACGGTCACGAGCCTAGCCAAATCAACGTTACAACCAAGTCGGGCACAGACCAATTTCACGGCGCCCTTTTCGAGTTTCTTCGGAACTCCGATCTCGATGCGAGGCAGTGGCTGCAGTCGACGGGAGCAAAAAATCCATTCCACCGCAACCAGTTTGGATTCGAGTTCGACGGCCCGATCATCAAAGACAAGCTTTTCTTCATGGCTAACTATGAGGGCTTGCGGGATAGCAACACGCTGCTGCAAGTGGCGTCAGTGGCAACCAATCGGATGCGAGCAGGCGACTTTTCCGCCTCGGGCCGGGTTGTCTTTGACCCCCTCAGCCGGACCTTTACCACCGATTCGAGCGGCAATCCTAAGGCGGTCTCAGCCATGCCGTTTCCTAACGACATGATTCCGCCGAACCGCTGGGCTGCCGGCACGCAGACGTTGCTGGGTTTTTATCCAGCACCAACGATCGCCGGAGACTCCATTCTCAGCAACTATACTCGTGGGGCCCATACTCCGACCAATTGGGACCAGTTTACACAGCGGATCGACTTCAACGAAAGCACCAAATCATTCTGGTTTGGCCGCTTTGGCTGGGACAATGAGTTTAATTCGACCGCCTCAGTTTTCCCTGGTCAGAATGAGCAATACGCGCTGACGGCCTATCAGATCATGGTGTCCAACATCAGGACGTTCACGCCGACGTTCATCAATGAATTTCGTTTCGGCTTCAACCTACTCAAGAGCAACGCTACGACGTCTTCAGCCTTTAAGACAAATGTCACAGCAGCACTGGGAATGGCCGGAATTTATAATGATTCGCCAGCGGCCTGGGGCATTCCGAGCGTTACCCTCGGCAACGGGCTGAGCGGGTTCGGCGATCCGGTCGATGCTCCCTTCATTGACCACAACGCTAACTTCCAGTGGCTTGACAACATGTCTATCACTCGGGGCAGCCATTCGTTCCGGTTTGGAGGCGAGATTCGCCGCATGCGCCTCAACGAGCAAGGGCAATATTTACAATCGCACCAACCAGGCGTATTCCGGTTCCGCCACTTTCAACCCCGCCAGCCGCCTGAATACCGGCTATTCGTTTGGGGACTTTTTGCTAGGAGATATGAGTACCTTCAACTGGGCGGGGGCTCTGGCGACGGTGCAGTTCCGAAACACGCCCTGGTCGCTTTACTTCGAGGACGTCTGGAAGGTTAGTTCGAAACTGACGGTGAACTACGGGCTCCGGTATGAGCTAGAACCGGCCTATCACGACAAGTATCGTGGTTTCATGAATGCGTATTTTTTCAACTACGGCGTGGGTGCGACCGGGAATAGCCAGTTGCCTGTCCTGGTGCGGCCCGGGAGACGGTCCTTTTTATGATGGAGCCCCTGCCCGTTTTATAGATGCGGTACCGACGGCGACCGGGGCTCAACTCGGCCAGCTCGGGCTGCCGCAAGCCACGATTCAGACCGACAAAAATGACTTTGCGCCGCGCATCGGGCTGGCCTACGCCCCAACCTCACGATGGACATTTCGAACCGGATTCGGCGTCTTCTACGCACATGATGTCGAGAACGCTACGCAGACCGCGATGGATGAAAACCTGGCCGGCCGCGCGAACGTTACCGGTAGTGTTGAAACACCCAATATTCCCATCTCGAACCCGCTCCTTTCTACTGCGGGGCAAGGCGTATGCACCGGCTGGAGTGGAGTCTGCGAAGGTCCGGCGACGCGAATATATGTGGTTGATCCGCACCTGCGAACTCCTTACATTGAGCAGTGGCTGTTCAACGTGCAGAGGCAGTTGTCGGAAAAAATGGTACTGGAAGTGGGCTATCTGGGCAACCAGGGTCACAAGCTGGAGATCTTTCGGAATATGAACGAACCGGTATTGCCGTCGGGTCCGAACGACTCCAGTACACTTCAACAACGCCGCCCGTGGCCTGTCTACGGACAATTTCAGTCGATAAATGGCGTCGTCAGTTCCAACTATAATGCGTTGACCTCGAAGTTGACCCAGCGCCTCACGAAGGGTTTGACGTCGCTGGTGAGCTTCACCTGGTCGAAGTCGATCGATGACGGCAGCTCTCTTCGCGGGGGGACAGACGTGAATGGTTCGCCATTGAACTGGTACGACTTTACCTCAAACCGGGGGCTGTCCGATTTCAACGTAGGCCGCCGCTTCGTCGCCTCAGTTCTTTACGAGTTGCCCTTTGGGAAAGGTAAATCCGCATTGCTGAATCGGCTCGCCGGAGGTTGGCAGCTAGGCAGCGTCATCACGTTTGCCGACGGCACGCCGATAAATGTTGGGAGCCTTGGCGATACGACCAGAACAGAAGAAACCACTCTCCCCGATGCGACAGGAATCAGCCCGGTACCCACCAACCAGACCGCGCAGCAGTTCTGGAATATCGCGGCTTTTAACTCCACTGACCCGAGGTTGAACTACCAATATGGCAACACGGCGCGCAACGTCTTATTCAGCCCGGGTACGAAGAACTGGGACTTCTCCCTGATCAAGAACACCCAGGATTAAAGAGCGTCAGTACTTGCAGTTTCGATTCGAGGCATACAACTTTGAGAACCACCCGAACTGGAATATTCCTTCTAACAATGTCCTGGTCCCCTCCACATTCGGGGTGATCACCTCGGCCAAGACAATGCGACAGTTACAGGTTGCGCTGAAGTACAGCTTTTAAGGGGTCGCCGCAGAAACGCACTGCTGATCGTGCGGGTCTTTTGGCAATGAAGATGTTTGGGCCCGCGTGACGCCGTCACGCTCGACCGGTTGATATCCCGTATGGTCAAGAATCTCATGCGGCGCGGACATAGTATTTGAGGACACCTCCGAGACGATATTGGCAATGGATTGGAGCGCCGATCCGCTTTGGAAGCCCCTGATGATCTTGGGAACAGTAGCACATTGCCTTTCCCTTGATGGTTTCTCTCAGCGTGATAGTGTGCGCTGTACTCGACAAGAACCCGCCACAGCGAACCTTCGCCGAGCAGGACGAGCTTGGACAGGCATTCCTGGTTTACCGAGCGAACCCATCGTTCCGCGAAAGCATTCAAATTGGGACTCCTGGCCGGGTGTGCTCCGCAAAAAATCGGTCCTTATAGAATACGGAGTTGCTAACGTTCATTCGATTGTCCATTTCCTCTCGCGTTGCCCTGGTCGCCGAGAATCTGTTCCTCCGAAAACAGCTTGCCTTGTTCCATGAGCGTAAGGCAAAGCCACGCCGGACAACGGCTTCTTTTCGTCTCGTGATGGTGGCGCTGGCGAGGTTCTTCGACTGGCGCGACGCGCTGGTGATCGTGAAGCCAGAGACGTTCCTCAGATGGCATCGGACCGCATTCAAGACGTTCTGGCGATGGAGGTCGCGCAAGCTAGGCCGTCCGGCGCTCCCGAAAAATATCCGCGAATTGGTCCGCCAGATGGCTCGCGAAAACCCAACGTGGGGTGAGCAGAGGATCGCGGATGAGCTGTCGCTGAAGTTGGGCATTCGAGTCTCGCCGCGAACCGTTGGTAAGTATCTGGAGCGCGGCCAACCACGCGGAAGCTCCGGCCAGCGCTGGTCCACTTTTGTTCGGAATCATGCGAAAGCCATCGTCGCCTGTGACTTCTTCGTTTCGGTCACCGCGAGTTTTCGCATCTTCTACGTCTTCGTAGCAATGGAAGTTGGATCACGCCGGATCTTACACTTCAATGTTACTCAGCACCCGACCGCAGAGTGGACGACCCAACAGTTCCGCGAGTTCCTGGCGTTCGATCATCCCTACCGTTTCTTGATCCATGACCGCGATCCGATCTTCTCCTCAGCCGTTGATGAGGCATTGGGCGGGTTCGACCTCCGTGTTCTGAAAACACCGGTCCGCGCTCCGAAAGCCAATGCGTATTGTGAACGGCTGGTGGGAACAATCCGCCGGGAATGCCTGGACTTCCTCATTCCGCTCGGAGAATGTCACTTAAAGAGGATACTCCGTGAGTGGGTTGGCCACTACAATCGCGGGCGTCCCCATTCCTCCTTAGGACCTGGCATTCCGGAACCACCCCAGTCCAAGGTTCCGGCCGGTTCGCACCGCCATAAGCTTCCCATCGGTCGGTTACAACGTAGCCTCAAGACCAGTACTCGGTGGCTTGCATCATGAATATCGCCTGGAAAAGCAGGCCGCATGATGCCGGATTGAATTCTTGCGGACCACAGGTGTTAGCAATCCGTTAGCAATTGATGGGGAAGAAGGGCCGGAAGGAACCGTAACCAATTGAAGAAATTGGTTGCGGGGGAAGGATTTGAACCTTCGACCTTTGGGTTATGAGCCCAACGAGCTACCAGACTGCTCCACCCCGCAACGCTATGGTAGCGCAGCGGGTTCCGCGCGTCAAATTTTCGCGGCGAAATTTGCAGTTTTCCGAGTGTTTTTAACCGCTTGTCGTCACTGGCGCGCTGCCTTTGATACCATGGTCAGTTGCCGATGCAAGCCCTGCTGGAGTCGTTGAAGCCCGGGCACCCGGATGAGGCGCTCGCGCGAGCGATCAATCCCGAGCGCCTGCCCGCCCACATCGCCGTCATCATGGATGGCAACGGGCGCTGGGCCCGCCGCCGCGGCCAGCTTCGCGTCGCGGGACACAAAGCCGGCATGCGCCCGGTGCGGACGGTCATCGAAACCTGCTCGCAGATGGGCATCCAGACGCTGACGCTCTACGCTTTTTCGATCGAGAACTGGAAGCGCCCGCGCACCGAAATCGAAATGCTGTGGCGCCTGCTGCGCACCTACCTGCGCCTGGAATTGCCCGAGATGATGCGCCAGCAGATCCGCATGAACGCCATCGGACGCCTGGATGCGCTGCCCCCGCAGGTGCACGCGGAACTGCTCGAAGTGCTGGCGGAGACCTCCGCCAACCGCGGCCTGCAAGTGAACCTGGCGATCAACTATGGCGGACGCGCGGAAATCGTCGACGCCGTGAAAGCCCTGGTGGAGGCGGCGCGCCGCGGCGAAGTCACCGCCGAGTCGATCGACGAAGCCGCGATCTCCGCTCACCTTTATACCGCCGGCATTCCCGATCCCGATCTTCTCATCCGCACCTCCGGCGAAATGCGCGTCAGCAATTTTCTGCTGTGGCAGATCGCCTACGCCGAGCTGTACGTCACCGAAACTCTGTGGCCCGACTTCACGCGCGCCGATCTGCTGCGAGCCATTCTCGACTACCAGAAGCGCGACCGCCGATTCGGTGGCCTCGGTGGACCAGCCCACCTAGGCACTGAGCCTCGTTACCGGGAAGTTCTGGGCACCGCCGTCAGATGATGCGCGTCATTACCGCGCTGATCCTGATCCCCTTCATCGCCTGGGTGACGCTCGCCTCGCCACCGTGGGTCTTTTACGTGGTCCTCGCCGCCACCGGGCTGCTGGCCTACGACGAGTTCGACACCATCGCCGCCGCTAGCGGCATCGCACGCGCGGGTTTGCCCGGAATGGCCGCCGGACTGGTACTGCTGCTGGCGCCGAATCCGGAGGTGGTCCTGGTCCTGATCGCCATGCTGGCGATGACGCTGGCTCTGCGCGTGAACAATTTCGCGGCGGCGCTGCCCGCGGCGGCCGCATTTTCGCTAGGCGTCATTTATGTTTTCGGAGCGTGGCGCTGCGCGGCGGACCTGCGCGCACTCAATCCCCACTGGCTGCTGTTCGCGATGGCGCTCAGTTGGGCCGGCGACACCGCCGCGCTCTACGTCGGCCGTCCCTTCGGCAAACATAAGATGGCGCCGCGCGTGAGCCCCGGCAAGTCCTGGGAAGGCGCAGCGGGATCGGTGGCCGGATCGATGCTGTTCGGCGGAATCTATGCGCACTATCTGATACCGCAGGCCTCCGCTCGCCGAGGCGCTTGCGCTGGCAGCGGCGGGCAACATCGCGGGGCAGCTTGGCGATCTGTGTGAATCGGCGTTCAAGCGCGGCGCGGGAATGAAGGACAGCGGCACGCGCTTGCCGGGCCACGGCGGATGGCTCGACCGCATCGACTCCAGCCTGTTCAGCGTGCCCGCGGTGTATGCGCCTGCTGAAGTTTCAAGCCGCAAGGGCCGTTCAAGCTTCTAGGTGAGGCTGATAGCCCGCTCGCTCGATCGCTTTCAGCGCCGCGGCCCGCTGCTCGGCATCGCCATCCACTATCGCCGAGCCCAGCGTGACCTCGCGAACTTGCAGTCCCGCGACCTGTTGTAAAGCCAAGCGGACGCGCTTCTCACACGCCGCCGAATGCATCCCTTCGATGGTGATGATCACTTGAACAACGACAAATCGATCGCCTCAGCCATCGCCTTGTAGCCCGCGTCGCCGGGATGCAAGTGGTCCCCGCCGTCATTGACCGGCAGCATGCGGTCGGGATGCTGCGGATCGCGCGCGGCCTTGTCGAAATCGATGACGCCGTCGAACGCATTGCCGGTGCGGATCCACTCGTTCACAGCTTTCCGCTTGGTTTCTTTCTCCGGCGAGAAATAGCCCTGAATGGTAGTGCCCTCAAACGGCGTCAGCGTCGCGCCGAAAATCTTGATTCCGTGCTCGTGCGCGCGCTCGATCATCTGCTTCAAGCCGGCGATGATGTCGTCCGCGCTCACCGTCTCCGATAGCGGCGCCGAGGAGCCGGGGTGCCCCAGGTCGTTGATCCCTTCGAGCACGATCACATACTTCACACCCGGTTGCGCCAGAACGTCGCGATCGAACCGCGCCAGCGCATTCATGCCAAACCGGACATTCGTCGGATCGAAGAGCACGCGATTGCCTCCGATGCCGGCGTCCAGCACTCCGATGGGCTTGCCGCCGCGCCGCGCGCGCAAACGCTCCGCCAGAATGTCGGGCCAGCGATGATTGGCGTCGACAGTCGACCGCGCGCCATCCGTGATCGAGTCGCCGAACGCCACCAAAGTTGACGCCGCCTCAGGGGCCAGCGCATCCACGCCAGTGAGAAAAACCCAAGAGGTGATGGTCGCGGGTTGGGACAACTCCGCCGCGCCCGTCAGGTCGCCGGACCCGATGTAGTTGGTCTGCTGCGCCCCATAATGAATGCCCGCGCCGGACGCCGCATGCGGCAGGAAGATGCTGATGACGAGATCGCCAGCAGGTACAGCCAGCTTCACCGGATCGCTCAGCGCCTGCCCGTTGGGCGCAATCGAGACGCTCGGCCGCCCGCTAAACGTGAGCGCGTGATCGGAGCCGGCGGTGATGCTCGAACCCTTTGTCGTGCAAGGCAACGTGAACGGCGCCGATCTCGACGGCCTGCTTGCCGTAGGCGTTCGACAAGCGCACGCGCACCGTATCGCTGGCGATGCTGGTGTGGACAATTTCGCGAATGGTCTGGTTATCGAACATCAGCTTCGCGGTGCGCATCTGCGCTTCGTCGGGAAGTTGCGGCGCGGGACTGGCTCCCCAGGCGACCACCCAGTGAGCTGGCCCCGCCGCCGACGCGGTAGCGGCGAAGCACACCGCGAGAAAAGTCGCGAGTTTCATAGATGTTTATCGTATCGCAATGTGAGTTAAAATCGGGAGCACCATGCGGCCTCTAAGCTTGCTTCTCCTGTGCGCCGGGCTCTCGCTCGCGCAATCCTTGCAAGGCGTGATCGACGTTCACGCCCATGTCGATCCCGAGACGATTCCGCGCTCGATTGACGCCATCACGCTCGCCCGGATGGCGCAGGTGGAAGGCATGCGAGCCGTGGTTTTCAAGAACCATTTCTTCCCGACCACCGGCATCGCGTTCCTGGTTCACCGCCTTGTCCCCGGCGTAGAGGAGTTCGGCGGCATCGCTCTCAACCGCGCCGTAGGCGGTGTGAATCCGGTCGCCGTGCAGCAGATGGTCGACCTGCCGGGGAAGCTTCGGCCGCATCGTGTGGATGCCGACCATGGACTCCGAATACACCGCCCGGCGCGGGTCAAATCCGAACCGCCCCTTCGTGCCGATCGCCAAGGGCGGGGAACTGCTTCCCGAAGTCAAACAAGTGATCGCCATCATCGCGCACGAAGATATCGCGCTCGCCACCGGCCACAGCTCGCCCGAAGAAAGTCTGATGCTGATCCGCGAAGCCCGCCGCGCAGGAGTCAACCGCATCATCGTCACGCATCCCGAACAAGGCCTCGACATGAGCCTCGATCAGCAGAAGGAAGCCGCCGCCATGGGAGCCTTCCTCGAATATTGCTACGTGGGCACGCTGCCCTTTTCCGGCGCCAGCCAGAAGACCATGGCGTATTATGCCCAACGCATGAAGGCCGTCGGACCCGCGCACGCCATCATGTCCACCGACCTCGGCAACGCCGTCAACCCGGTGCACACGGCCGGTCTGCGGAGCTACATTCAGGCGCTGCTCAAAGAAGGCCTGACGCAGGATGAGATCGATCAGATGGTGCGCAAGAACCCGGCTTATTTGCTGGGCTTGAAATAACTACCGACTTAATTCGTGTTGCGCGTCCTTCTCGTTTTCGCAGACGGATTCGATCAGGTCGCCATTGGGGATCACGTCGAAATCAATATTGAAGGTCCAAGGCTTGGTATACATTTTGGGATCGTCAACCGTGCCTTCCATCTGCAAATGACCCGCGGTTGGGCGTTGGAATCGTTCAGTCAAGCGCATGTCGCCGGACCTCGGCAAGCCTAGGCCATCCAGCCATGAATCTTCGTTGAATCCGGCGGTTTCCACCACAAACGTATCGCCCTCCCACTTGCCTATCGAGTAGCCGTACCAGGTTGGCTCCATCGATTTCGGATACTTGCGGCCGTCTGTGAAAATCTGCCGGAAATCCACGAGGGCTTCATAAAGAATGAGGGTAAGACCGGGAGTCTGCACGATTTTGAAGGGGTTGGGAGGCAGATAAGCGCCGGGAACGCCGTGCGGAAGACAGTGCTCGGATGGCCGGCCTCCGCCATCGCGGGCGGCGCGTTCCTTGAAGATCTTTGCCGCCGCGGGCTGGAGCGGAATTTCGGCGCCCTTCGGTTTGAACCAGCTCAGACTGAACGCAAACTGATTGCTTTCTGGCGGAGCGGTCTCGCCTTCCCGGCGGATCCAGACGCCGGAGAGGTCCGGCTTGCCATCTGGTGTTCTGGGAGCTTTCGCCTTGAGACTTGGTTTGCCATCCGCCGTGCGCGGTATGCGCGGGTCCGGCTGTTCGAGCCACTGCGCTGAAACCGTTGCGGAAAGCAGGAACGCAAGCAGCAGGGCACCGGACGTAAGGATTCTAGGTCCCATCAACTCGCCTCCAGGTCTAAAGTTTATAACAACGTTTATAACGACGCGCGGAGAAAGCCTGGGAGCGGGGGAAGTTGCGTTACTTCAGCGTCGCCCCGACCACGGCGCGGATCACGCCATCACTCTTACTCATGATGTAAAGCTCACCCGCATCGTCGGTGAGGAAATGAATATCCGAGCGACCGCCCGACACTTTCGCCTGGCCCGGCAAAGTCTCTCCCGTGCCGCCGCGCGCATGATACCCGGCCAATGTCACCGGCGCCATGGAAGCGTAGGTTTCCTTGCTGCCGTCCGCTCTGTCCCATAGAATGTCCACGCGGTGCAGCGGAGCCATGGTTTTGGGATCGCCGTCATCGGCCGCCAGCAGATCTTTAAAATCCGTAAACCAAACGTTACCGGTGGTGATGTCGCCGACAAGGTACTTGCCGCGCAACGCGGGCACGGCCTTGCCCTGGTAAACGTAGCCGCTCGACATGGCATCGCCGCCTCCCGGCTTGTGGGGATATTGGATCACCGGGTAGGTGGGAACCACCATTCCCGCGGTCTTGGTATCGGAGATCTGTATCGGGATGTGGTCATCGGCAGGCAGCGGGGCGGTGTTGTTGTCAGGCTTCAAGAGTTCGTTGCCTTCGCGAAGAGAGTAGCCGTAGTTTGCTCCCTTGTGAACGATGACCGCGGTTTCCCAGGTGTGCAACCCCACTACGTGGGCGATCAGGATGATCTTGCTTCGATCCGAGGGGTCCACGTACCAGGTGAGGCGCTCCGGGTTACGCAGCCCGTAAGCCCAGATCTCTTTGCGCGCTCCTTCCAGCTTCACAAACGGGTTGTCGTTGGGAATGCGATATTGCCCGTTTTCACTGAGCGTGCTGGAATCGGCGTGCTCCTTGGGATCCGGTATTATCCGCCAGATTTTGCCGATCAGCACATCCAGCCGCTGCGGATTCATTCGCCAGACGGGGTCTTTCTGTTCGCCCGAGAAGCTATCGCCGCTGGCAACATACATCACGCGCCAGTCGGCGTCGCCGGGACGCGCGGCAGGGTTAAAACTCATTTCGCCCAGCGGATGACCGTAGGTGTTGAGTTCCAGCCGCATGATCTCTCGCGCGGTGCCTTCAAATGTCGTATTAGAAGGATCGGTGTCCGTCCATTCAATGATCACGCCATCCATTTGGTGCTTGGGCGGTGTGACAATGGCGGCCGTGGTCTTGTAGCCGTCCAGCTTCAGGCCGGGGAAATTGGTGTTATCCGGCATGTTCGAACCGGGCAACTCCGGATCCTCGTGGTGGATGGTGTAGAACTTCCCGTTATGCGCGTAATCGGGATCGAAGAGGAAATTGACGAAGCCATCCGCCTGGCCGTTTTCGAAACGTAATTTGTGGAATATGCCAGGCTGGCCATCGCGGCCGTTAAAATTCAGATAGGTGGTGATGTTCTTGGTCTGCTTGTCCAGAATGTAAAGCTGCCCATTCAGGTCGTTTACAAAAAACCGCTTCCCGCCGCCCGGCTCGTCGCGCATAAAATTAATGCGGGCGAGCAAGCCGCCGACGTTACTGGTGGGCTTGTCCGTGGCACCCGTGATGGGGAAGGTGGCGTAGTCCTTGAGTTCCAAGGTAAGCTGCTGCGCTGAGGCGGTGGCGGCGCATAGCGCACAAACCGCCACCACTAGGGCCGCTAGATTGCGGTCAACTGGATCGCATGATTTACAGCGTCTTGATCTTGAAGTTGCGGAACTCGATGGTCTGGCCGGTATGCTGCAGGCCAATCGCGCCCATCTTGAAAGCCGGATGGTGATCGTCGAGCACTTTGGTCCCGTTGATGACGACGACGAAGTGGTCGCCCTGCGCGGTGACTTCTGCCGTATTCCACTTGCCCATTTCGATGACCGGCTCGTTGTGGCTCTTCAGGTGGCCCGAGAAGCTGCCCGTGTAGTAGCCGTTGTGATTATCGGACTTGCCGTCGTAAGGCTTGTCTTTCGGGTCCGGATTGCGGATCTGCATCTCATAACCGATCATGTGCGAATCGCCTTCGTCACGGCTGCGGCGGAGATAAATGCCGCTATTGATATTGGGCGCGCTGGTGCGGAACTCGGCCTTAACTATGAAATTCGAATAGTCGTCCGCGGTTCCGAGCCATCCGCCGGGGCCGCTTGAAACCAGCGCGCCATCCGTGATGGTCCAGGTTGCCTTGCCATAGGATTTCAAGCCGTCCATGGTCTTGCCGTCCCACAGCAGCTTCCACCCTTGGGCTGCTTCCTTCGGCGTGAGGCTGTTGACCGCATCGGTCGACGCCGGTATCGCCCACGCTGCAATCACCGTCAAGATAATCAGAAAACGCTTCATGTGCAATTTCTCCTTGCGAGTTGCCTCCCCAAATGCGAGGCAGTTTATCAGTTTAGGTCAACCCACAGTGTAGGTTATCCAAACGGGAGGGCGGTGTCCAGGAGGCAGGTAGTGTCCTAAATCTGTGTGACTGGCAGAAACTTCGGCGTCTGGTGATACTGAAGTAAATGCCGATGCCAATTGTGTTCTGGGTGGTCGTGGTGGGGGCTGCGCTCCTCATAGTTGGAGCAGCGGTAATCTGGATTACGCGGCGGCGGTCGGATCACCTTGATGGGTTCGCCGTTGTGGAGAAAGATCGGTGGTCCGGCATTGACCCGTACCCTTATGTTTATGTGAATGCCAATGGCACCGCGAGAGAACTCCACCGTGGGGAGCGCGATTATCTTGAGACTCGATTTCAAGGCGGGGACGGCAACATGCCCTATATTAAAAGCCGCTATTCGCAGAGAAATGGTTGGGGAGAGATTACTGGGTTTTTAAAGAGAGCACGGCTGCCAAGAGGGATCGTTATAGAAGCTGCTCCGTCCGAGAATCCGTCCAAACCTATAACTAAGTTGGAACAAATCCAATTCATGCGTGACAAAGGGCTCGTTGTCACAGAAAACCCAGATGGCACCATGAGTGTGCGTAAGCCAAAGTACCGACACCTAACGTAGCACTGGCGTCCGGTGAAGTGGTGCGCACGCTCGCCCAAACGCCACCTTCGTACAAGAGCCCCACACCATGGCTTTTGGTCGCTCCACGAGAGGTGCAATATGGAATGGCGCGGATGTATCAAATCATTGCGAGCGATGTCCGGCCTCAGCTTCAGGTGGTCCGAAGCCTTGACGAAGCTTTGACGGCCTTAGGCGTCCAGAATCCGAAATTTGAAAGCGTGGACCCGCAGTAGGCGAACCCTCAGGGCCTATCAGGCGGGCCGTAGACATTGCTTCCCGGGTCCTGTATGCTGCTTGGCATGAAAAACTCAATTCTGTTAGCTCTCTGCGGAATCCTTTCGGCGGCCGTCGCGTTGCCGGCGACCAACAATGACGCTCGGGATGAGAAGGCTGTGATGGCGACCCTCGACGCTATGGCGCAAGCCAGCATCAAGAAGGACATCGCCGCGCTCGACAAGATCTACTCTCCCGACCTGACCTATAGCCACTCTTCGGCGTTGCTTCAAAACAAAGCCGAAGTACTGAAAGCCGCGGCAGGCAAGGGGATCACGGAATCCGAGACCTTCCACGACAACAACATCCGGATTTACGGCAATGTCGCGCTGGTGCGTGGCGTCACCGAACTTCGCAACGGGAATCCGGGCGACATGCACGACAACCACCTCAACATCCTGTGGGTTTTGGTGAAGGGTCCGGGGCCGAACGGATGGCAGATCGTGGCTCGTCAGACCACCCGGCTGCCCGAGAAAAAGTAGCGCAACAGAACACCGCTTCTCCGCCAATGACTGCCCGATGCTAAAATCGGGCAGTTATGTTTAACACACGGTTCTTCTTGCCGGCCGCGCTTTTGCTGTGCTCCATCGTGCCGGCGACGGCAAGTGACAGTGAAATCGACAGGGCGTCACTGAAGGGTCTACAGGGAGTGTTTGTCCTGGTCGAGGACCTGAACCCGCCGGAAGAGCAGGCTGGGCTGAAAACGGCCGACATCAAAGCCGACGCCGAGGAAAAGCTGAAAGCGGCGGGCATACCGCTGTTGACCAAGACCCAAAACATCGACACACCAGGGATGCCGACCCTTTATATAAGTGTCAGCGTAGCCACCAGCCCCACGACCGACCTGTGGCCCTTCAGCATCGATGTGAACCTTGAACAGCAGGCGACCCTGAAGCGCAGTCCGGACACTTTTGTGCCGACGGCCATAACCTGGCACGTCGGCTCCATTGGCGCGGTGGACAAATCCAACGTTCGCAGCATCCGCGAGCGTGTCAATGAACAAGTTGCCAAGTTCGTCAACGCTTATTTCAAGGTAAATATGACGCAGCTCAATCCCAAGTAGTGACGGCGCACGCACGCCCCCACTGTTCGCCGCACGATCTCGATTTGTTACCCTAAATATCAATGCCTGCCAATTCTCGCCGTTTCCAAGCCGGCCCCGATCCCTTTAACCGCACCTGGGAGGTGGAGTTTCGCTGGCTGCAGACCGGCATTTCCATTCGCCACGCCGATACCGTGGACGTAAAGTTCGTGGTGTGGACCGAGGGCGAGGAAAAGCACGAGAAAATCATCGCGCTGCCGCACCCGCTGCTGCTGACGCTGGCCGCGAAGTCCGGCCACCCGCTCACCGATGCATGGTGCTTGAAACTCGCCGCCCGCCATCTGACACAGATGATTACATCCGGCGAAGACTTGGAAAAGACCCTGGTGACCGTGTCAAGCGCGGATCTGGAGAGCGCCGCCGCCGTGGCACAGCCCGTATAGCCGCGATCCGCGGCGAGGTCATGGTAAATATAGTTCTGAGAATGCAGTCGTGAGCGTTTGCCCGGGAATTTGCGTCTGGAACGCGCGGTACGGAAGAAGGAGGGGGAGCGATGGTCAACTGCCCGCTTTGCGATGCGGTCATAGATGTTGACGAGGACGAACTGGACGAAGGAGATTCGCTCATCTGCGAAGAGTGCGGCGCAAATCTGAATGTGAGCGGCGTGAGTCCGCTGGAGCTGGTCTCCGATGCCGCCGATGACGACGAAGCCGAGGATCTGGATGAGGACGATCTGGATGAAGACGACGACGATGACGACGAAGACGAAGACGATGAGGACGAAGACTGGAAGTGAGACTGAAGAACTTTAAGCTGGTCGCAACATTGTTGGGATGCGCGCTTGTGTTGGGTGCGGCGGATAGGAACGAGGCCCCGCACGCTGTAGTGGCCGGCACGGTGTTTCGCGAAAACGGATTCTCGCTGCCGGGTGCCACGGTGGCGCTCGACCGTGAAGGATGCGACCAAGAAATCGAAGAAACTCCAAACGGTGTCTGACGGGCGCGGTGAGTTTGCGTTTCGTGTCCCTCCTGGGGCGGCGACTTACGTCGTGAGGGCCTCACTGAAGGGATTTCAATCTGTTGAAAAAGAGGCCTCTGTGTCGGGCGACGAGCGGGTGGAGGTAACCTTAGTGTTGCCTGCCGAATCCAAATGACAGGAGCGGAGGCGAAGACCATGACTGCAAGGCGGAACATGACACGGGTGCTGACGCTCACGACGATGGCTTTGGTTCTTTGCACCGGGCTGGTCGCGCAGGAGCCGAAGAAGACGCGCGAAGAGCGCCGCGAAGAAGCCAATTCCAGGGCCGTCATGGGAACCGTGACCACCCCAGATGACAAACTGGTGAGCGGCGCGGTGATTCAGTTAAAGGACATGCGCACACTGCAAGTGCGGTCCTTCATTACGCTCGACGACGGGCAATATCATTTCTCAGGTTTGCGCGCCGACATCGACTACGAGTTGACGGCGAGATCCGGCGATATGACGGCGACCAAGAAGCTTAGCCTTTTCGACAATCGCAAGACGGCAGTCATGAACTTCAAGCTCGAGAAGAAGTGAACCGTCCGCCGAAACTGAGAGCTTTTCTTTTCTGTTTTATTGGGCTCGTATCCACGGGCTTTGCTCAAACACTCATCTTCGAACATGCGACGGTGATCGATGCCACCGGCGCGCCTCCCAAGACGAACTTTACGGTGGTGGTGCGCGATGGACGGATCGCGTCGGTGGCTCCGCGTACGGAGACCGAGCCAGGCGCCCGTGTGATCGATGCCACTGGCAAGTACCTGATCCCCGGTTTGTGGGATATGCATGTCCACATCACGGCGCCGGAGATTGTGTTTCCGCTGCTGCTCGCGAACGGCATCACGGGAGTGCGCGAGATGTATTCCGGGGTCGCGCTGGCGACGGTACGGCAATGGAAGCAGTTGCCGGATGCGCCGCGGATGTACGCTCCCGGTTTCATCGACGGTCCGCTGATGACGGGAAAGTTGCCGGATTCCGTCGCCGTATCGAACGCGGAGCAGGCTCGGCTCGCGGTGCGGTTCCTGCAAGCGGAAGGCGCCGACTTCGTGAAGATCTACAACAGCGTCCCGCGCGACGCGTTTCTCGCACTGGCGGAGGAAGCACGTGCCGCGGGGATTCCTTTCGCCGGGCACGTGCCCGAGGAGGTGAGTCCTGTCGAGGCGTCGAATGCCGGAATGCGCAGCGAAGAACACTTGAACAACCTTCTGCTCGGCGCATCGACGAACGAAACCGAGTTGCGCGCGGAGCGGGTCGCGATTATGTATAGCCAGCAAATCACGGGTGAGGAGAGATTGCGCCTGCTGGCTTGGCCCATGCTCGCGGGGCTGGTGGACACCTACGACGAAGAGAAAGCTGCCGCGATGTTTCGCGTGTTCGTGAAGAACGAGACTCGGCAGACGCCGACGCTTTCGATCTTGTCGGGGTTCGTCCACGAAATGGACGACGAGTTTGTAAACGATCCGCGGCTGCGCTTTGTTCCGAAGACGTGGAGCGTGAACTGGAATCCGCGCGTGATCTTCTACTTGAAGGATCAGTCGCCGGCTGAATACGAAGTGCTGCATCAGCGGATGCGCATGCTGCTGACGCGTTACCGGAAGCTGGTGGGCGATATGAACCGCGCGGGCGTGGAGTTGCTGGCCGGCACCGACATGAATCCGTTCAATCCGGTGCTTCCAGGGTGGGGCTTGCATCAGGAGTTGGTGCTTTTGAGGGAGTCCGGCTTGACACCGATGCAAGCTTTGCAAACGGCGACACGCAACCCGGCGCGCTACTTCGGAATTCTGGATGAGACGGGAACCATCGAGGCAGGGAAGTCGGCCGACCTGGTGTTGCTGGACGCCGATCCGTTAGCGGACATTCAGAACACGCAGAAGATTAATGCAGTGGTATCGCGGGGGCGCTACTATTCGCGGCAGGATCTGGATGCGATGCTGGAGCGCACGGCGGCGCTCTCGGCTACGGTTCACTAGACACATTGTCAATCCCCACAGCGCTCGACTTGCACCAGGCAACTGTAAAACGTTGGTCCGCCGCCCATGTCGGTGAGGCGTTCGGACGTGAGCACGTTGACGTTGAGGGCATCCTCGGCGCGCTTATTCCAACGCACGGCGGGAGCGCGGGCGACTCCGGGCTGCACCACGCCATCGACATCGGCGCGCAGCAGCAGGCTGCCGCGATCGTTGAACACGCGCACGCGGTCACCGGTCTGGATGCCGCGAGCCAGAGCGTCGGGACCGCTCAGATGGAGCAGCGCGGTATCCGCGTCGACACCCGGACGGTTGCCGAACGTGGAGTTCATGCTGTCGTCGTTTTTCGACGAGATCAGCTCCAGCGGATAACGCGCGCGCAGGGATTGGTCCCCGAAGCGCGATTCGATTGGCGGCGCGTACTCTAACGCTTCGGCGCCGAACTCGCACTTGCCGGACGGAGTGCCAAACCCGCCTTCCGCGAACGGCAGGAACGGCTTGCCGGGCTCTGAGATGTTCAGGCGAATCGAGTGCTCCTGGTCCAGGCGTTCGAGCGTGATGCCGTCGAGGAACGGATGCCCGGAGCGCAGCAGCGAACGGATCATGATGTCTTCGGAATCACGGAAACACTGGTCGTCGAAGCCCATGCGCAGGGCCAGATCGCGGAAGACTTCCACGTTGGAGCGGGCTTCGCCGGGGGCGTCGAGCGCAGGGCGGGCGAGTTGCACATAGTAGTGACCGTAGGAACGGTAGAGATCGGTGTGTTCCAGAAATGTTGTCGCGGGCAGAAGAATGTCGGCGTAATCCGCGGTGTCGGTCTGGAATTGTTCGAGCACCACCGTGAACAGATCGTCGCGGCGCATCCCGGCGAGAACCTTCGCTTGATTCGGCGCGATGCTCGCGGGGTTGGAATTGTAAACCACCATCGCCTTCACGGGCGGCGCGTCCAGTTCCGTGAGCGCCTTGCCCAGCTCCGCCATATTGACGATGCGCGCTTCGCGGCCGAGGGCCGAGCGTTCCTGCAACTCCGGCATTTCGAGCGCCCTGGTGTTGAATTGAAACGCGTGCGATGTGCTGAGCTGCAAGCCGCCGCCGACTTCTTTCCACGACCCGGTAATCGCCGGCAGAGTGCTGATCGCGCGCACGGCCGCGCCGCCGCGTTCGCTGCGCTGGACTCCCAAGTTGAGACGGATGACCGCCGGACGCGTGCCTGCATACTCGCGCGCGAGCTGGACGATGTCCTCGGACGCGATACCAGTGAGCGCGGCCACGCGCGCCGGATCATAGCCACGAGCCAGTTGCGCGAGTTCATCGAAACCATTGGTGTAGCGCGCGACGTAATCGGCATCGTGCAGGTTCTCGCCCACGATCACATGGATCAATCCCAGCGCCAGCGCCAGATCGCTGCCGGGATTGATGGCAAGATAGCGATCGGCCAGCGCGGCGGTGCGGGTCTTGACGGGATCGATCACAACCAACTTGGCTCCTCTGCGGCGGGCTTCGACGATGAAAGGCCACAAGTGCACGTTGGTTCCGTGAATATTCGCGCCCCAGGCGATGATGAGTTTCGCGTCGGGGAACTGCTCGGGTTCGGTGCCATAGCGGAAGCCGAGCGTGGCGTTCTGCGCGGCCCCGGCGGTGCTGGAGCAAATGGTGCGGTCGAGGCGCGAGGCGCCCAGGCGATGGAAGAAGCGGCGGTCCATGCCGGCGTTATTGAGCAGGCCCATGGTGCCGGCGTAGCTGTAGGGAAGAATCGACTCGGAGCCGTGCTCCTGCGCGATGGCGGCCAGGCGGCGCGCGATGGTGTCGAGCGCCTCATCCCAGGAGATGCGCGTGAAGCGGCCTTCGCCTTTGGCGCCGGTGCGTTTTTGCGGATAGAGCAGGCGGTCGGGCGAGTATTCGCGCTCCAGATACTGCGCGACTTTGCCGCACAGGAACCCGCGCGTGACGGGATGGGCTGGATCGCCGCGCAGGCGCGTGGCGCGGCCGTCCTCAATGTGGACCAGCAGGCGAACAGGCGTCGGGGCAATCGAGCGCGCAGACGGAGTGGCGGATCTCCATACGAGTAGGATAACAATTCCACATATCAGTCAAGCGCGTCGGGGACGGGATGGCCCGCATGTGGCTCGGGAGTGCTGGTGCAACGATCGTCACGCCTCGGCACCTTGCTGAACGCTTCGGCTTCGGCCCGATACCGGATTCGTCCGGCGAAGCGTTGGGACGGCAGTTCGATCCAGCGGTACATCAAATACGCCGCCGCGATGACCACTACCGTTGCGAATGCCGCCACCAGGGCGGCCTGCAGCGGAGTCGTCACCAAACGGGCTCCCAGATCGCAAATCTGCCTGCCGATGGGTTGGTGGATCAAATACAACGAATAGGAGATGTCGCCCAGAAAATTTGTAATTTGAGTCTGCAAGGTGAGGAACATGATGCTGAGAGCAGCGCAGCCCCCGGCAATAGCAGTCGGAAGCCCCAGCGTGACCTCGCAATACAAGAAGAGCACCAGCAAATAAAGCAGAGCTTTCCTGGTAGCGATGTAACCGGCTTTGTGCCGGAATGCCGCGATGCCCAAGAGAAACAACGGCCAGTGATAGGGAAGATATCGTATGTTAAATGCCAAGTACTGGGAGACAGCGCAACCTGCCACGAACAGAAGAAACTTCCATTCCTGTTCTGACGCCAGCAGATGATATGTCAAGCCGAGCGTCAAATAGAAGTGAAATTCAATAGCGAGCGTCCACAAAACTCCGATGACCCATTGTTGTCCAGCGAAGACGTTTAAGAAGCCCAAATGCAGCAGGAGTTGCACAGGGGTTATCGAGAAAGGACCACCGCCAGGGTACGATGACGCCCCAGTCGCGTATCCGATCATCACCGCAAGGAGGATTGCCGCGAGATAAGGCGGATCCAGCCGAATGACACGTTTGGCCACGAAGCGGCCGAAGTCCGAAAGCCTGTAGTGACCCTTCCACAGGGAATACGGCAAGATGAACCCGGAGATAACGAAGAAAACCGGCACGCCGAGGTTCCCATACTTCCCGGTGAGACCGAGCCAGGTTTTTAGACCACTAAGGTACGCGAAATGGTACCAAACGACGCCAAAGGCTGCGAGGCCGCGAAGGGTGTGAACCGTGTGAAGGCGTTGAGTCTTCGGATCTTGGTTTGGTGCGGAGCTGGGCGCGTCACTGACAACCCTTGGATTATTACGCATTTAACACCACACGACCTCCCAAAGCCTCATTGCTCAGAAACCGTAGACTCATACGGACGGATAAAAATTCCCAAGCGAACCCAAGCGGTTGATATCGCCACAACCAAACGAACCCAAGGCGATCTTGACGGCCCGGCCGTGCTGCATCAAAACATAGTGGGCCCATCGAATGCGAAACCGCGGGGGCGATAGCGATAAACGCTTGATGAGGCTGGGAAGATGTTAATCAGGCGGGTTGTGACGGGCACGTCTTGCCAGACACGGGGGTCGGAATCGGCAATCGGCGGCGGGTCGTGCGATCCTAAACCCATAATGAAAATCGCAACGATGGTGATCCAGAATGCCGTGCGCATCCTGGGCGTGATTTTGCTGGTGCTGGGATTTCTGTTCTGGTCCGGCCGTCATTTCGACCTCATCCCGGTGCACATGCGGCTGGGCGAAATACTGGTGAGCCTGCTGTGGATCATCGCGGCGATGGGACTGCGCGCGGGCGTCAAGCCGGGGATGGTGCTGGGCGCGATGTTCTACGGATTGATCGTTGTCGCCTATGCGATGCGGATGGGAGGGTTGCTGCCGGGAGGCGCGCACGAAGTGGTTCGCATCGTGCATTTCCTGTTCGGTTTGGGCGCGATCGGGCTGGTGGAGATGATTGGGGCGAAGATCAAGCGGGGAATCGCAAAGTAGCGTTCACCGACCGGAGGACGTAATACCTGCACCGTCGAATTGCCTGCGCCGTTCGCGCCAGGTTTCATTTCTCAACGGTACAAAATGGGCGCGTTCCATAACGCCCTTTGTGGACGAAGCCCACTATCGCAATTTGGCGGTCTGAATAAAAGCCACGCAACCTCCGAGCTCTCCAGCATGCCGCCGCCGAAGGTCACCGCAGTTGTTGGTGTAGAAATTCGCTGGTCCGCCCGTTAGCGAGTGCGGCCGCAGCAGCATTGTAGTGGGTCCCATTGTGCCGCGAGAAGGCATGATTCTGACCCGGATAGCTGTAGACTGTCGTCTTCGGTTTCTTAGCGAGCGCGGCTTTGATCTGAGCTTGAGCAGCCCTGGAAATAAACTCATCCTCCTCGGCCAGATGCATCAGAAGTGGCGCATTGAGCCCATCGACCTCTCCGAGATACTTTTCGGTATCGCCGCCGTGATACGCCACAGCGCCATCGACCCCGTGGTTCCGCACGGCTGCAATGAAGACCATCAGCGCGCCGAGGCAATAGCCGAGGAGTGCGACCTTGCCGCTGCACTCCGTGAGGTTGCGTACTGCGTTAACGGTGTCCTTCACGTCCCTCGCGCCTGCATCTCTGTCATAAGCTCCGTAGAGACGAAGCCCGTGCGCCCAGTCCGCATCGGAGGTAACACTGAGATCGACGCCTGGCTCTTGCCGCCAGAACAAGTCTGGCGCGACGCCCAGGAAACCTTGTTCGGCCAGTTCGTCGCAGTGCTTGCGAATGTCTGCGTTAACCCCGAATAGTTCCTGAAGAATCACTACGGCGGGGGCCGGCAATGTCTTCGGACGCGCGATATACGCGTTAAACGCGCCATCCCGACCTTCTATGCAGATGCGATCTTTCATTGGTGTTCTCCTGGGGCGGTAATTCGTCGAGCCTCCGCCGCCGCCGTCAGGATCGGCGGAGGTTTGTTCTGAAACTAGCCGATTCAGGCAGCGGGCGCGAGCAGCGCCGCTACGCCGTTGATCCAGGCTATCGGTTAGCTCGCGCAGATGCGGCAACCTCTTCACACGTTGTGGCAGCCTCTTCGATGAGCGTGGCCGTCTCCTTAGGATGAGACATGTAAGCCACATGGCTCGACTTCACTTCGACCGTAGTAGCATTGGCGCGCTTCGCCATCATGCGCTCCTGATCCGGATTGATCGACCGGTCTTGGCTGGCCACCATGTACCAGGTGGGTTTGCGTTTCCAAGCCGGGTTCTTGACCTGATGGGTGAACGAATCGGTAGAGATCGGCACTTGCGATATAGCCATGAACTCCGCCTCATCCCGTGGAATGTCCGCTGCGAAGTCAGCTACGAAATGCGGCTCGTCTATCCACCAGAGCCCGTTGCTATCCGGTTTGAACGCCTTGGACGCTTGCGGCAGGGCCTGTTCTATCGATGCGCAGCTCTCACCTTCATCGAGAGCAAAGGCTGCAATATAAACCAGCGCTGCAACGTTTGGATGATTGCCGGCTTCGGTGATGATGGACCCGCCGTAGCTATGGCCGACCAGAACCACCGGGCCGCCCATAGCATCGATTGCGGCCTTCGTGTACTTTTGGTCGTCGGCGTACGACGTCTCAGGAGGCTGCGCTACCGATACCTTGTAGCCATCCTTCTTCAAGATGTCAGCGACGGCCTTCCAGCCGGAGCCGTCGGCGAACGCACCGTGCACCAGAACCACGTTCTTGACATTCGTCATCGTTATTCTCCTTCCCAGTTTGAGCTTCCGCGAATCGTGTATTAAGCCTCGAATACGAAATGGATCGTACCAGGAACGGGCAAGACACTATTGACAACACGGACCACTTTTGCGGATTCCTGCTCCAAATCCTAAGCGAAGAATTTAATCCTGTGGGGGAGAGGAGGGGTGTTCGGGTATTTCGACAAACATCCTGCGGTGTGAGTGTTCGCGCCTCCACTTTCCCGGAGTCGCGCCAACGACGTTTGCAAAAGTCCGGGTAAGGGCGGCTTGATCGGAAAAGCCAGTCTGCGCCGCAATTTCCGCCAGGGAGTTGTTCGTTTCGGACAGGAGGACCTTCGCGATCTCCACCCGCCGCAGGGTCAAGTAATGATGTGGGGAGGTCCCAAACGATCTTTTGAACGATCGCGCAAAATGGCTGACCGAAAGCCGGCATTCTTCAGCAAGTGTCTCCAGCTTTAATTCGCCGTCTAGATGCTCTTGGAGCAACTCCACAGCGCGCCGCATTTGCCACGGGGCCAGACCGCCTTTGAGTTGCAGGGCGGGTTCGCGAAGCTGACCATACCGCCCCACAAGGTGCGAACAAACCGTCATGGTGAAGGAATCTATGAACAACTGAGAGAACATCTCCGGCCTGTTCAGACACGGCAAAATCGCTTGAGTCAGGTGGTGGAGAACGGGGTCGGGAGTTCCATAAACACAGTGGAGGCGTTTAACCTCACGCATTCCGGCGTCGTCCGTGAGGGCATTGAGGGTAGCACGAGGAACATGGAAATGGACCCAATCGATGGGGCCCGGGTTTCGAATACTCGAATTCGACTCGAGGTCGCACATGGCGACTCCGCCCACAGGCCACGCCCCCGTCTTTGTGTACTTTTCGTCGGTCCAGAGTTCCCATTCCCCGGAATTCGCATGATTCAGATGAACCGAAACCACATACGCTTTTTCGGCGGGAATGGACGCGGTTCGCTCCGGGATGCCGCTGCGGGCAATCAGCCGGGTGAGCGCCAGTTGCGGGCGGACGACGGAAACCGCGGAATCGATGGCAACATGCGGCGGTTGGTTCAGGGTGAAATACTTCGCCATCTGGTCGCCATAGGCGCTCGCTACCGCTTCCGGCGAGGGGGCTGAATCATTCACAGGCACCTCCAGAAATTAAGACGACCGGTCGCCTTCTTAGAGGGAATATACCACCTCGAGAACAGCTTTTGAATAGTCCCATAAAAGAAGATCGAGACTATGATCAGGAATCGACAAATCCAGTCCGTTTCGACAAGCCACGGACGGGCGATTGCCTGCCAATATTCAAAGGATGCCTCCGATTCGGGGGGAGACCTCACATCGAGAGCACGACCCGCGCGACAAGTTTCTGCGCGCTGCCGGCAAACTGTTTCAGGACGTCGGCTATGTGCAGGCGAGCATTCACCGTATCGCTTCTGCAGTAAACTCGCCTAAAGGCACTTTCTATAATTACTTCAAGAGCAAAGAGGACTTGGCCGCGAGACTGGTCGATCGCCAGTTCGAGGCTCTTCACGAATCGCTTTCTCGGACGGGTCATAGCGCGAGCCATCGAATCAAAGAGCATTGCAGCTTCCTGGGCATGGAACCGCCGGTGGTTGAAGTGGCCCCGCTGCAACTTCTGGCGACCCTTGCCGCGGAGGCAACAGCAATCCCCATTGCCCTTACCCAACGTATCGCTCGCGGCACGGACATCTGGATCGATCATGTAAGCGAGGTGATCTCACTCGCTCAGATAGAAGGCGGAACACCAACTGCGCACGATCCCCAAAAGTTGGCGTCACTGCTGGTCACTTGTTGGTACGGAGCGATCGTTCGGAGGAAATCGGACTCATCTGTAAAACTTCTTGATGAGTTTCTCCCGTTCTTCATCCGCAGCAGTGTCCTCTGAAAAGAACTCCGAAAAAAATGACTCGGTGGAGATGTAGCGTTCGGGTGTCGGCGTGGTCCGTGGCGAGCGGTCGCCTCCGGCGTGCGGCCACTCAGTGAGTGGCGGGCAGTCCAATGAAACTATTTGATGGGGACCGTCACGGATCCCAACGCCTGTAAATCCGGGTCGAACACGATAACCCGCGCGTTCTGGACTTCGCTGCCTACCGGCAGGTTCAGTGGAATCGAAAATCCTTCCTTGGTTACCCGATCCATTTGCGCTTGGGTAAAGCTCAAGTCCATACGAGTGGCTGGAGAAGTTCCCTTCAGCAAACCTTCGCTGTAGAAAGCAACCGTCACATCCAGCTTGGCGTGATAATGTTCGCCGCTGTGCTCGATCAGCACATCCGCCGGGTCTACGCGAATTTCGAAATGAAGCGCGCCCGTCTGCTGCGGGTGCGATAGCGCCACCCGCAACCCAATTTCAGCGGCATCGAAGGGGCTGTCGATCTGGTTGTTGAAACGCGTGGTTTCAATCTGGTCCGGGGCAGGCCCCGCGACCCCGGCGGTGAATCCCTCGCGCGCCAGAAGACGAACTCCCTTGCGCGGCGTGTCCAAACGAATCTTGTATTCCTTGCCATCTTTTTCAGGAGCAGCGGAATAGTAGGCGAGCCGGTAGCTGCCGCGCGCATCGGTCAACGCGTCAGGTGAGCGCGCCAGCGGCATCATCGCGCGAGTACCAACGCCCCCCGGTGAGCGCGGAAAACATTTCAAGCGTCCGGGATAGCTCCGATGCGCCGACGCCAACGGTTTGATCCACCGTGTACATCGCGATCTGCGATTGTGCGGCTAGCTCGCTCAGGCTCCGCACCTGAGATGTAAAATCCACCCTTCCGCTCGGACCCGTGCGGACTGTCAAGGGGATTCCTTCAGTGACCCAGATCAGGCTCTTACGTCCCGCGAGCGCAGCCATTTTGGCGGTCAGCATTTCGAGTGCCCGGAAGGTGGTGTCGATGCGGACGCTCAGATCGTCGCGGGTGCGGAATCCCTGATATTCCTGGATGCCGCGATCGAGCTCAGCCCGAAGTTCGGCCGGCGACGGGTCGGCCGCAGCATGCAGGTCCTCGCCGGCGCCCGGCAGCGGATGCACCGGAGCAAGGTCCCCCTTGTTGGTCAGAAAATAAATATAGACATTGCCGACGGTTTCCATACGTTGAATAGCGGTGCCCAGTGCGATTCCCGACCTGCTGGATGTCACCAGCCTTTCGTTCCATCGGTCCAGCAGGATGACTACCGGAGGCGGGGCGGGATGATTCGCGAACTCTCCTGCAGCGAGCGGCGCAGCCGTGCGGGTATTTCCTGTAAATCTGAAGAAGGCAATGGGCTGGAGTTTGCCGTCCTCGCGAAGCTGAAGATCCGCTAGCTTCAGATCTGTAACTGGCTCGTCTCTGGAGTTGGTGGCCGCGACGTTGAGCGTAATCAATCGGCGCGGTGAACCGTTTTCGTTCGATTGCGCCAACACCGGGAGCGTGCAGCCGATGACCGTCCATAGGAAGGCGCTACGCATATCTTTACCGTTCGAAGACGATCTCAGTATATTCCCGGCGGAAGCGGTGGTGTGATCCGCGGGCCTCACCCGACTTCCGATTGAACCGTTATCCTACGTTCCATGCACAGTCCTCAAGCAGGAATATTCGCGCTCGGAACGGCTTCGCACACGTATCTTGAATTTGATGTCCTCGACCAAAACTGCGGGGCAAAGCTGGTTGCCACGATCTCCGCTTTGCGGGAACCGAGAACCACGGTCGGCGGAGTCAACCTAGTAGTGGGCTTCCGGCCCGAGTTGTGGATTCAAGTCGCTCCCGATCAGGCGCCCGCAGATGTGCACGGATTCAATACAGAACTGGCAGGAACAGATGGGTTCATCATGCCTGGCACGCAGCACGACGCTGTCCTGTGGCTTTCGGGGAGCGCGTACGACGTGCTGTTCGACGTCGCACATCAGGCAATCGTCGCGGTGAAGGAATTGGCGTCAGTCGCCGAGGAGACATCGAGCTGGGCGTACAGGCACGATCGCGATCTGACCGGCTTCATCGACGGGTCGGAGAACCCAAGTCTCATCGATGCTTCAGACGCAGCGCTCATCGCAGAGGGTAAGCCGGGCGAAGGTGGGAGCGTTCTTTTACTGCAAAAGTGGAAGCACGACACGAGCGCATGGGAGTCCCTACCGGTCGATCAGCAAGAGCGAATCATGGGCCGCAGAAAACTGGATGGTGTTGAGATCGAAGATAAGCCGTCCGACTCGCACGTTGCGAGTACGGACCAGGATCAGTTCGGGAAGATCTTCCGTCGGAACATGCCCTACGGCACGGTAACCGATCACGGAACGATGTTTGTGGGATTCAGTGCCGATCAGAGGCGGCTTTCCGCCATGTTGGAGAGCATGGCGGGCCTGCGAACCGGAGTGCGCGACTCGCTCACGCGCTATACGCGGCCGATCAGCGGCGCCTATTACTTCGTTCCCTCAACCGAGAGCTTGCGCCGATCTCGCTAGACTACATTGAGTCCGGTGGATTGGCGACGGTCGTTCGCAAGCGGGGAATCGCAAAATGGTCCTATGATGATCAATGGCACATATTTCTAAGGAGAGCGCATGACCCGCAGATTCAAGCATGCTTCCGCTATGAGCGCAGTTGCCGTTGCGATAGGGGTGTTGGCCACGATTCATCCGGCCCCCGTTCAGGCGGCGGAGGAGAGCCACTACAAAATAGTCGAGAATTGGGCACAGTTTCCGCCGGGTGTTACCAAGTGGGGCGCGGCGACCGGCGTCGACGTGGACTCGCACGACAACGTTTACGTTTTTCATCGCAACGAAGCCATGCCGATCATGGCCTTTGACCGCAACGGTAAGTTTCTGAACGCGTGGGGCAAGGGCATGTTCAAGACTACCCATTTCATACGGACCGATCGCGACGGAAATGTCTGGGTCACCGACCGCGGCGATATGGTGGCTTACAAGTTCAGTCCCGAGGGAAAGCTGCTGCTGACGATAGGCAAGAAGGGCGTCCTGGGCGATAACAATTCGCATGACACTTTCAACGGCATGGCCGATCTGGTGGTGGCGAAGAACGGCGATATTTTCATTGCCGACGGCGAAGGCCCGAACACGCGGGTCGTGAAATTTACCAAGGATGGCACGTTCGTCAAATGGTGGGGCGGGAAGGGCAAGGGTCCGGGCCAGTTCGATGTGCCGCACGATATCGCGATCGATTCCAAGGGGCTGCTGTATGTGGGCGACCGCTCGAATGACCGGGTGCAGGTCTTCGATCAGGATGGCAAGTTTATAAAGCAGTTCACCAACCTGGGCACGCCGTGGGGCGTGTACGTCAAAGGCAACAAGCTGTATGTGGTGGATGGAACCAAGAACAATTGCTTGTATATCGCGAACGCCAAAGACGGCAAGGTGCTGGAGAAGATCGAAGGGCTCAGCAACCCGACGGCGGTGACGGTCGATTCCAAGGGCGCGATTTACATTGGCGAAGTGACGGCCGCGAATGTGAAGAAGTTCGTGAAGAAGTAGAGTAGTTGTCAGGCTATGAGTCTCAAGCAAGCATCGTTCCTCGCGTTCATCGGGACGATGCTGCTTGCGATTCTCCTGGTGGTCGATTTAGTGCTGGATGTGCTCAGTCTGGCTCGGGGATTGATCGCTGCGGTGACGCTGCTGACGTCCTTGATCCGCACCTTCGCCGCCGTGAGCGTGACGGTGTTCTTCTATGTTTTTCACCGAGCGCAGTCGTAGGACGCCGTGCTCAAAGTCGTTTTAGGCATCCTGACGGGCATCCTCATATTCATCGCCGCCGGAATTCTGGCGACGTACTGGGTCGGGAAAATGCGGCGCGAGATGGAGCAGAAGCGGCCGCGGGTTGCGATGACCGTGAGGCGCGGCGGCACGCTACTTTATTTCCTGCGCGAAGGCCAAGTTCACAGGCTGAATCAGAATCGACTTGAAGGCCTTGCCTGCCAGGAGTTGCTGCTGGTCGTTCACGCTTTTCTCCCAGGTGGCGAAGCTTAAGCTGAGCGAGACCACCGCCGCGCGAATGGTTCGCGCGATGGAGATGGCGTCCTGCACGCTGGAGATGGCGCCGATCACGCTGAAACCGGACGTCGCGATGTCCATGCTGGCTGAGGCGATGTTGTATCCCATCTTGAATTTCTCGCCGCCGCTCATGCCTTCGGTCCCCAATTTGGAATCTTCGAGGCCCGGATAGCGTACGAACAGGCGCGTGTAGCTATTGGCGAATCTGCGGGCTTGCGGACCTTCGAGCGGCGTGAAGGTGGGAACGTAGATCGGCGACAACGTGATTTCCTGATCGGCGAGCTTCACCTTGATGACGCCTTTGTCGGTTTCTACTTTCTTGATCTGGCTCAAGGTCACGTTGAGCGCTTCGAAGTCCTGAGCGCGAGGCGTGGAAGGATCGATCACCATGTCGCCCAAGCCGTCTTCACCCGCCGGTTTGCTGGGCGGCGCGGGGTTTCCCTTCTTGTCGTAGGAGGAGAGATAGATCAGGCGCAGCCCGTTGCGATTCAACTCGACCTTCACCGCGCGGTCCTGCTTCTTGCCGCGCATTTCGGCATAGAAGGCGACCGGCAAACCCTGGCTCGCGACTGCATCAAAACTCTTGATGGCGGAACGGCCGTCGTTGGCCTGCAAGAAGACCAGGCCCATTAACTGGTTGGCCTCGGCGCCTAAGGGGAAGAGAGCAAGCGCGATCTGCAGGTGCCCG
Organism: Bryobacterales bacterium; assembly: GCA_963731375.1. Taxonomy (GTDB): domain Bacteria; phylum Acidobacteriota; class Terriglobia; order Bryobacterales; family Bryobacteraceae; genus Palsa-187. The sequence goes on along the minus strand of CAVSUW010000005.1, from coordinate 1,007,382 downwards.
CTGGCCTCTCCCAGTTGCTGCTGCGCGTAGGCAAAGGGGATGGCAAAACCGCCGACACGATTCCGGGCCTTGGCTTGATCGTTCTTCTTTTTCACCTGCGCGCGCTTCGAGCGCAAAGCGCTGCGTTTCTCGGACCCGTTAAAGGCGAGCTTCATAGACCGGTTGAATAAATCGGCCATAACGTCACCGGCTGCATCCACTTCTTCGTCGTATTTGGCGCGTTTCGCGTCCAGGGTGCTGAGGTGCAGGGCGGCCTCGTCTTTGGCGCTCTGATCGGATATCAATTGCTGGTAGCGAAGGAAGTTCTGCCGGGCTTTATCGACGTCTCCGGTGGCTTCATGGAGCAGCGCAAGCTTCCATTTGGTGGGGGCGAATTCGGGGGCAAGAGCGTCCGCTGCGGTGAACGCCGTGAACGCGCGGTCATATTGACGCTCGGAGAGAGCGCTGTACGCCGATGCATACAGGCGGCGAATCTCGGCTCCGTTGCGGCCGGGCAGAGACAGCAGGGACTTCAATTCTTCGATGCGCGCGCGCGATTCCTCGGCATCGAGCGCTTTAGGGGCCATTTCCAGATAGCGCTCCAACAGCGTGGAAGCTTCCGCGGTTCGTCCGTTGCTCTCGGCGCAATTTGCGAGATTAAAGGTGGCGGAGGGGCTCTTTGCTAGAGTGGTCTTCAACTCGCCCAGCGCATTACATAAGCTGGAGCGATGGCCTGCCTTACTATCGCTGCGGGCGACTGCCGGCCGGTCCGCTTTCGGGCGGTTCGCGGCTGGCGGTGTCCGCCGGAGTTGTGTCGCCATCAAAGAATGACTCTTCGGGTCCGCTGTCGTCTTCGAGCGATGCATCCAGTCCGATACTATCGGCGAGCAGATTGACGCGAATGATGCGATCTTTCTCGCTGTCATTCATCGCGAATCCGTTTTCGCCGGTTGTGACGTGCGTCAGGAGCTGCTGGAGTTTCTCTTTCTGCTTGGGATCCACTGTACCCGGGCTTCGCCTTGGCGAGATACTCAAGGGCCTTGGGGCGGTCGCCGAGCTGGTAATAACAAAGAGCAAGATTGTAGGAAAGCACGGCCTGGAAGGTCTGAAGCTTCATGCTTGCGTCCAGCGCCGCGGCGGCCTCATTGAACTTTCGTGTCTCGTAAAGCTTGCGCGATTGATTCAAGGCTTCCTTCACGCGCTTGTGAATCTCGTCATCCACGCGTTTGAGTGCGTCGGTGACTTCTTTCATTTCGATGAGTGCCTGGGACGCGGCATATTTGGCGCGCGCTTCCGCCAATTGCCCGAGCTTCTCCAGCTTCTGGGCTTCTCCGGTCATGGTCTTAACCTGAGTTTCCAGCGCCTTTTTCTGAGTCTTTTCCAGGTTGTCGGCGTGGAGCGCGCAGGCTGTCACCCATAGCAGTAGAACCGTTCTAGTTCGCATAAGCCCCCTCCGGTAGCTTTCCCGTTACGGTCTTGCGGAACTGAACGATCCTCCGCATCTGCGCTAGCCTAACATCATTGCGCCGACGGCGGCTGGTGGGTATTATTTGAGCGGCGAAAAATCCACTGGGTCCATGAAGGTGGATTCGACCTTCTCCACGATCTTGCCGTCCGCTTCCGAAGTCTTTTGGATGTTCTTCCAGTCGGGATCGGCGCCGAAGCCGGCCCAATTCTTCTTCGCGGCGTCGCGGTTTTCGTGAGCCAGCAGATAGATGAACAGGTTTTCGTGGTTGGGAGCGTCCTGCGGCACCCACGCACCCATGAACTTCATGCCGTTCTGTTCGAACACCTTCACTTCGCCGTTGCGGAAGCGCGTGACCAGCGGCGTGAGGCGGTTGGGAAACGTGTGGTACATGCGAAGCTCGTAGACCCGATTGCTATCGGCACGAGCCTGCTGGATGGTCATGAAACGAGCCGTCAGCAGCGATCCCGCCGCAAACGCACCCAACAAAAGCGCACAATTACGAAGGTTTTTGATGGTCATGGTTGCCAATCATATCAGCTTGTGGATTCCGGCTAAAGCCGATCCAGATTCTTGTAGATCTCGCCGATGTTGATGTTGATATCGTTTTGCAATCCTGCCGACGGGCCGAAGTTGGGGAAGGTTTTGTAGGTGTTGTCCGATACATACTTGGCGTAGCCATCGGATTGCAGCGACTTCAGCGAGGCGGCGGTCAGGAGCTTTTGCAGATCGGCTACCGTCTTGCCTTCCTTCTTGCCGCGGTCGACTTTGGAGGTCAGCTCCTCGATGTAGTTGCGCAGGCTGGTCATCGGCTGGCGTCCCTGCTGCAGCGGGCCGTGTCCGGGCATCAGGCGATTGAAATCGAGCGCGGCGACGGAGTCGATGGTCTTGGGCCAGGTCTTGGGAAAACCGTCGGCGATAAAGGGCAGGATGCCGTGGATCATGTCGCCGCTCGAGACCGCGCGTTTCTGCGGACAGTACACCACCACGTCGCCTGCGGTGTGGGCGTGGCCGTGAAACTCGATGTGGAGATCGTGAGCCTTGTCCTTGATCACATGCGAAGTGGCGAAGGTGATGGTGGGCAGCTCCAGCGTGTAGTTCTTCATCTCCTGCTGGTAGGCCTGCATCTGCCGGATCTGCTCGGCGCAGAAGGCCTTCTCGGCGGCGGATGCGGCTTTCGCGGCGCGGGCGCGCATGGCGTCGATCTGTTTGGGCACGTCGTCGAGCGAGGCCTTCAGCCGCTCGGCAGCCAGGTCGGACATCAGTTTCTTGGTGGCTTCGCTGGCGATGAAATCGATCTTCGGTTCGGCGGCCCGGTAAGCGTGGTTGCCTTGCGTGTGGTCCCAGTGGAAATGCGAGTTCACGACGTAGCGAACTGGGTTGGGCGTCACTTCCTTCTTGATCTGCGCGATCAGCGACGCGGCGGCCGAGGGCTTGGAGTGCGAATCGACCACCAGCACGTCGTTGGCGTTGACGAAGATCGCGGCGTTGGCGTTGACCAGCGCCTGCGCGCGGGCCCGGGCGAAGAAGACTCCGGGGGCGGCTTGTTCGATGTCGAAGAGCTGCGTGTCCGCGGTGGCGGCCATGGCCCGGAACCAGGCTGCGCGATAGTGGCCGAGTTCAAGGAGTCCGGCGCCGGCGAGCGTGCGCTTTACGAGTGTTCCGAAAAAATCGCGGCGCGAGTGGCTGTGGGTATGAGGGTGCGCGTGGTTGTGAGGATGGTTGTGAGTGTGCATTTTGGTCCGCCGGTTTCGTAGTATATACCGAATTTGTGAGAGGATGGAAAGCTTATATGGCCTGCACAATCGAGAAGAGAATTTGTAGCCGCTGCGGCGGCGTTGGTGTCGGCGAGTGCGGTTGAGCTTCAAGCTAATCCGCTGGGCTTGCCGGTGGGGAGTCAGATCTATCCGCTGCGCTCGATGCTGAAAGACTTTCCGGCGTTCGTCAAGATGATGGCCGGGATCGGGGTGACCAGGCTGGAGCTGTGCTCGCCGAATCGGCTGGATACTGGCGAGTTCAAGGTTCTCGCGAACGGAAAAGAAGTGAAGAAGATAATGGCGGATCACGGGCTGAAGGCCGAGAGCTGCCATTTCGCCCTGGATGAACTGCGCAGTAGTCAGCCGAAATGCATTGAATGGGCCAAGGAAGTCGGCGTCACTCAGATGCTGACGAATAGCTTGGGCGATGGGAACGGCGATGAGCATCCGACCATGGATCAGGTAAAGAAGGCGGCGGAGGAATACAACCGGATCGCGGCGGTGTCCGCCAAGGCCGGGATTCAGCAGGCGCTGCACAACGAAGGCTTCGAAGTCTCGATGGTGGGGGGCAAGCGGACTTACGATCTGCTGTTCGATCTGCTCGATCCGAAGCTGGTCAAGTATCAGTTCCAGATGTCGACGATAAACCAGGATCTGGTGGGTGCAGAGTACTTTCAGAAATATCCAGGCCGATTCATCTCGATGCACGTGCAGGACGTGGACATGAACGCTCCGCTCCGCGACGGTCGAAGGCCGCAGGCGGCGGTTGGGAAGGGCAGTATCGACTGGGTCAAGACCTTCAAGGCGGCCAAGACGGGCGGGATTAAGAACTACTTCGTCGAACAAAACTGGGAGCTCACTCAACAAAGTGTTGCATATCTTAAGACCTTTACAGTCTAGGGTTTGGGCGCTACGGATTCGAGTGGCGCTTCAGCTTAAATCGCGCACAGCGGCGGCGGGAAGCGGTACACAGCCATCGATGATCTCAACTTGACCAGCGCGGCTGTACGTATGCGTCCCCACCAAGCCTGGCGCCCACTCCGGGTTGATCGTCATGCATGATTGTTCCTGGTATTCGTGGCGATTCAAAACGACAATCTCATTGAACGTAATACTGTAGCCGTAATGCTTGCTGCAATCCTGGCTCGGCCGGAACAACTTTCCATTGTCGCGGAAAATCGCACCGGCTCCGCGGCTGGTGCGGACGTCAGTAGAAATAGGACTGGCCGGATGAGGCGTCCATTCGCCGGTGAGTGTGCTGGCATAGAAAAGCCACAACTGCATCCCGAGACCTCGCGGCTCCTGTAGGGTCACAAAAAACCAATACAGGCCATCGTCGATCCAGACCGTGGTATCGACCGCTGTCCCCTGGAACAACTCTTTTTCCGGCTTCCCATTTATCCGGGAAACGGATGCAGCGATACAATTCGACGGTGCCGTTCGATCCAGTCTCCGGGATCATATACATTTCGCCGGCGTCGCGGAAAATACAAGGATAGGAAAGATGGTAGGGCCTTTCCAGCACCGCTACCGGATTGCCAATTCCGTCCTTCTTCACTTCCGCGCAGGAGATTCTTCCTAGTTGCGTGGCGTAGTCGAAGTCTTCAAAAAACACCCAAGTCTTTCCGCCTTCCTCAATCAAGAAAGGATCGGCGTAAAAATGATCTTTCGGCGATTCAATCCAGTGGAAGCCGTTCAGATCGGGGGCGGATCCCGAGCCCGGGTTCAAGCTAGTTCCAGAGCGGATCGCAAGCCGCCAGTGCTCAATGAGCGGCCGCCGCCACAGGCGTCGCCAGGACTTGCGGATATACAGCGGTACCAGCCAGCGTAGCATTTCCGAGTTTGTGGGTGCCGTGTAGATTTTCTTCCTGCCACGATACGGTGTGGATGGTATCGCGGTGCGCTGGACATGATCCCAACCGTGCTGGTGCAACTGGTGCAGCTTCTGAATTACAAATGTGGTTGAACCCCAATAAGGCTGAACGCAGTTTCGCTCCCGCGAGATGCCGGGATGTGTTGCGAAAAAACCTTTGTACAACACCTTGCCAGCGTCCAATTCTTCGGTCAGTACCTGGAGCATGACGCCAGATATTGGATTGCCTTCATAAACCTCCCAAAAGTGCGCGGGCCCGCCGCGGTAGTAATCGCCATCGCCGTGGTGATACGACCAGACGCCAAACTTGGACGCAGTCAGGATGTCGCCCCGCAAAATATTAAAACCAAAACGGATGAGCACGTCCAGACGTTTTTCGCGGATGCGCTCGATCCCGTCGGGCGGAAAGCGGTGGACAAAGCGTTTTCTGATGGGAGTCACTGTAATTGACTCCACATGCTTAAGGCGCGCGGAGCAATCCACCAAGGCGTGCGGATCCTCAGACGGAACAACATTTCGACGGTCCCAGCGTTGGTACAGGCCGTAAAGGAGCAGCTTCCGGCGCTGGCTGTCGCGCAGCAGATCGATGACTTTCCTCAACAGAGATCGCTTGGGCCGGGGTTCGGCGGCTTTGTTCTGCTCCTCGGCGTTAAAGATCAGCAATTCCAGGCTGGCGAAATTGCTTTGCAGAATGTGATCGACGACCTCGGCAAAGCTGCTCGGCAGCTCGGCGGAATCAAGGAGCAGCCCAATTCGGAGAGGCGGGCTCCCGGATTCCGATTGCCGGTACAGAGAAGACAGCATTTTATATTATGATCGCTTCAAGGCGTGGGGAATGATGTTGATGGATCCGCGCTGTTCAATTTCTGCAAGCGCCGCTCTAGAAAACGGCGTTCACTGTCATTGGTTACGAGGTCGAGAGCTCGTAAGTAGGCCTGGGCGGACTCCTCGTTGGATCCCATGCGGCGCAGCAAATCGGCCCGTGCTGAGTGCAAGAGGTGGTAGCCGTCGAGGTCGCCGCTCGCCGCAATGGCGTCGATGAGTGCGAGTCCCGCTGGAGGCCCGTTCACCATGGCGACCGCCACTGCGCGGTTCAGCGACACAATGGGCGAAGGCTGGAAGCTCTCCAGGACGTCATAGAGCCGGAGAATCTGCGGCCAATCCGTATCTTCGGCACGCCCGGCGCGGCAATGCACGGCGGCGATGGCGGCCTGGACCGCGTACGATCCTGGACCTGCGCGGAGTGCTGCTTCGACCAGCGGCAGTGCTTCCGCGATCTGCGCCTGATTCCACAGGCTGCGATCCTGCTCTTCGAGTACGATCAGATCGCCTGCCGCGTCCACACGGGCGTCGCGCCGGGCGTCATGAAGCAGCATCAGAGCCAGAAGGCCGTTTAACTGGGCGGACGGCTGCGGCATGAAAAGCGTGCGCAGTGTACGGGCGAGGCGGATGGCTTCGCCGCAGAGATCGGTCCGCACAAGACAGCCTCTGGTGGTTGCGTAGCCTTCATTGAAAATCAGATAGATCACCGTCAACACGGCGTCGAGCCGCTCCGGCATGTCGCTGGCTGCAGGCAACGTGTAGGGAATACCGGCATCGCGAATCTTACGTTTCGCTCGCACCAGGCGCTGTGCCATGGTTGCCGGTGGAACCAGGAATGCGCGGGCGATTTCGTCGGTGTCCAGACCTCCGAGAGTGCGGAGAGTCAGCGCGACCTGGGCTTCGGACGCCAGCGCAGGGTGGCAGCAGGTGAAGATCAGACGAAGCTGATCATCGGGGATCTCGTCGGTATCGTAGTTCGGCTCGTCCATAGTGGAGCCGAGGCCGGACGCCGCGTACGATTCGATACTCTGGTTCTGCCGTTTCTGGCGGCGCAAGCGGTCGATGGCTTTGTGCCGGGCCGTTTGAATGATCCAGGCGCGGGGGAATTCGGGGACTCCAGTGACGCGCCACTGGTCGACGGCTGCTGTAAATGCTTCTTGCGCGGCCTCTTCGGCGATTTCGAAGTCGCCCACCAGGCGGATGAGCGTCGCGACAATTCGGCCCCACTCTTCGCGGTAGACCGTCTCGACAGCTTCATCCGACACCGGGTGCATGTAAAGATGGTAGAAAAATTATGGAGCCCCTGTCGATTTGGGCTCTGGTGAATCGACTTACTGACGGAAGGGAACACAGATGCAATACATGCTGTTGATTTACCTGGACGAGCAGGGCTTGACGGAAGCTCAGCGGGAGACGTGTTATCTGGAGTCGGCACAATTTGCGCACGAACTCAACGCCAAGGGCCAGTATTTGGCCGCTGCGCCGCTGCATCCGACGGCAACGGCGACCAGCGTGCAGCTTCGAGATGGGAAGCGTCTGGTGACGGACGGTCCTTTTGCGGAGACTCGCGAGCAGTTGGGCGGTTACTTCCTGATCGATGTCGACAACCTGGATGTGGCGATCGATATCGCGGGGCGCATTCCGGCCGGACGCCATGGCACTGTGGAAATCCGGCCGGTGGTGGAGGTTCCGAGTCTGCCGGCAGATTTAATTTCGCGGGCTGTCGATTTCGCGGCGCCAGGTTCGACTCAACGGTAGAAGTTCTCAAGCGAACTTAAAAAAGGAGAAACAACCATGCGTTTTATGATGATCGTCAAATCCAGCAAAGATTGTGAAGCCGGCAAGTTGCCGAGCGAGGAACTGCTGGCCGCGATGGGGAAGTACAACAAGCAACTCATGCAGGCCGGGGTGCTGGTGGACCTTTCCGGGCTGCAGCCGACTTCGAAGGGCGCTCGCGTCAAGTTCTCGGGAGGCAAGACCACGGTGATCGACGGCCCTTTTGCCGAGACCAAGGAACTGATCGGCGGTTACTGGATCATCGAAGTCAAATCGAAAGCAGAAGCGATCGAGTGGGCGAAGCGCGTTCCGGCGCCGCACGGCGAGGGCCAGGAGGGCGAAATTGAGGTCCGCCAGTTTTACGAGTTCACCGATTTCCTGTCCGGTAAAGCGGTTGAGGAAGCGCGTGAATTGGAAAAGCAGCTCATCGAGAGTCGCCAGTAAAGGCGCCAGAAGGGGAGCGAGAGACATGAGCAAAGTGCGGGTACTAGTTGGAACGCGCAAGGGTGCGTTCGTCCTGACGTCGGATGGGAAGCGCGAGAAGTGGGATGTCAGCGGTCCGCACTTTGCGGGCTGGGAAATTTACCACCTCAAGGGGTCGCCAGCGGATCCGGAGCGGCTGTACGCATCGCAATCCAGCGGATGGTTCGGGCAGCAGATCCAGCGTTCGAAGGATGGCGGCGCGACGTGGGAGCCGGTGGGGAACAAGTTCGTGTACGACGGCGTCCCCGGCACACACCAGTGGTACGACGGCACGCCGCACCCCTGGGAGTTCAAGCGCGTCTGGCATCTGGAACCGTCGCTGAGCGATCCCGACAAAGTCTACGCTGGAGTTGAGGACGCTGCGCTGTTCGAGTCCACGGACGCCGGGCAGAACTGGCAGGAACTCTCGGGATTGCGCGGACACGGCACGGGTCCCCATTGGGCGCCGGGCGCGGGAGGCATGTGCCTGCACACCATCGTCATCGATCCCAGCAATCCGCAGCGAATGTACATTGCTATTTCCGCCGCGGGAGCATTCCGCACGGACGACGCCGGCAAGAGCTGGCGTCCGATCAATCACGGGCTGCACTCGCAACATATTCCGGATCCCGATGCCGAGGTGGGCCACTGCGTCCATCGCATCGCGATGCACCGTTCGCGCCCGGGCACCCTGTTCATGCAGAAGCACTGGGATGTGATGCGCACCGATAACGCCGGCGACTCGTGGCAGGAGGTGAGCGGTAACTTGCCGACCGACTTCGGATTCGTGATCGATGTTCACGCGCACGAGCCGGAGACCATCTACGTCGTGCCCATCAAGAGCGACTCGGAACATTTTCCGATCGATGGGAAGCTGAGCGTCTACCGCAGCCGCAGCGGCGGCAACGAATGGGAAGCGCTGACCAAGGGACTGCCGCAAAAAGATTGCTACGTGAACGTGCTGCGGGACGCGATGGCGGTGGATTCGCTGGATAAATGCGGCGTGTATTTCGGCACCACCGGCGGGCAGGTCTACGCATCGGCAGACTCGGGCGATAGCTGGGCGCCCATCGTTCACGATCTGCCGGCAGTGCTCTCGGTGGAAGTGCAGACTCTGGCATGATTCGAGTGATACTCCCGGCGCATCTGCGAACGCTGGGGCGCGCCGGGAGCGAGGTCGCGCTGGAAGTCAAGTTGAACACGATCGGGGGCCTGCTCGACGCGCTGGAGGAACGTTATCCGACGCTGCAGGGCACCATTCGCGATCATGTCACGCTGCAGCGCCGGCCGTTTGTGAGGTACTTCGCCTGCGAGCAGGACCTGTCGCATGAGCCGCTGGATTTTCCGTTGCCGAGCCAAGTGGTGTCGGGCGCGGAACCATTTCTGATCGTCGGCGCGATTGCCGGCGGATGCTTTTAAACTGCCTTACGCAACGCCATCCTACGTCTTCGGGAATGCCTATACAGACTGCAACTTCTTGCGACGTGCCAAGTTACTCCCAAGCAGAACGCGTGTTTCAACCACATTCGTTGTTTCGAGGGCTGAACGGGCGTAACATGTACGAGAACGCGAGGCCACCTCGAATATTCCGGCAAGCACTGAAAGGAGCACGAAATGAATCGTCGTAAATGGTTACAGATGGCGGGCGGCTCTGTGGCAGCGGGAGCCATCGGCATGCTTGGCGAGAAGAATGAAGCGCTCGCTCAAACCTATTCGAAAGCGACGCGTGGGCTGCCGGCGCTCAAGATTACCAACGTGAAAACCATCCAGACTTGTCCCGAGGGCGGCAACTACGTCGTCGTCAAAGTGGAAACCAGCGAGCCCGGTCTTTACGGCGTAGGGTCCGCCACGCTGACCACCAGGGGAGCGGCCGTTGTAACCGCGGCGAATGAATTCCTGGCGCCCTTTGCTCTGGGGCGCGACCCCGCGAACATCGAGGACATGTGGCAGACCGCCTACGTAAGTTCCTACTGGCGGAACGGTCCGATATTGAACGGCGCGTTGTGCGGCCTGGATGAGGCCTTGTGGGACATCAAGGCCAAGCGCGCCAACATGCCGCTGTATCAGCTTCTGGGCGGGAAGAGCCGTTTTGCGATCCCCACCTATTGTCACGCCGACGGCAAGACCGTGGAAGAGACTTCGGAGAATGTCACCAAGTTCGTTGAGGCGGGCTGGAAGCATGTGCGCATTCAACTCGGAGGGTACGGTTCGCCGATCCCTGGGGACGTCGCCCGATTTCAAAGGCGCCGGATTCGGCCTGCCGAAGGACGAATACCAGGACAATCAGCCGTATGTGAAGGGCACTCTCAAGCTTTTCGAGTACATCAGAAAAGTGCACGGCGACGATCTTGAGCTCATCCACGATATGCACGAGCGCATCGAGCCGATCGAGGCCGTCAATTTAGTGAAGGCGCTGCAACAGTACCGCTTGTTTTGGGTCGAGGACCCGTTGTCGCCGGAGCAGATGGGTTATTTCAAGATGATGCGGGAGCAGTGCAGCACTCCCATCGCGATGGGCGAACTGTTTAGCCATCCGATCGAGTGGACCGGCCTGATATCGGACCGGCTGATCGATTTCATCAGAGTCGGATTCAACCACGTCGGCGGCATCACTCCCGGCCTGAAGATCGCCCGTTTGGCGGAAGCGTTCGGCGTGCGAACCGGCTGGCACGGCCCGGGAAACATCGACCCGATCAACCATGCGGCCCAAGGCCACGTGGATCTCACGACACCGAATTTCGGCATTCAGGAGGATGTGGATCTCGGCTGGGGAAAGGTGATTCAGGAGGTCTTTCCCGGCTGCCCGCAGATGAAGAAGGGATACATGTACCTCAACGAGGCGCCTGGGATCGGCGTCGACATCGACGAGAAACTGGCAGCGAAGTATCCTTTCCAGCCATTCCCCGCAGGGACAGGTTTCAGGTTCCCGATCCGGAAGGCGGATGGCACCCAGATACGACCATAGGTGATACCGCAAGGTCCGCGCTGATGAGCGCAAGCAAATGGTGTTGGCACCGGATGGGCGCAAGGCAAGGCCTGACCGATAACGTGCCAGGTCAGGACCTTGTGGCGCCCATTGACAGCGAAACGCGAGAACTATCGCGGACCCGTCTTGCGGCGTCGGATGAAAAATACGCCAAGCAACCCGCTACCCACCAGCGCGAAAGAGACCGGCTCCGGCGTGCTCTGAGTATATGAGATCGAACTCAGGAGCACGTTCCCATTCGTCGACGTGACGTCAAGATACTTCAGGGTTGGAGTAAAGGTGAAACTGCTCTCGTTGCTGCCGGACATGGCGGCGGTGCCGCTGGTTGCCAGGCCGCTGTTCGAAGCAAAGAAATTCCACGCTTCGCCACCGGTGGTGCTGCCCATGGTAATCGTAAGCTGAGTACCTATCAGGCTGGTAACGTCCAACTGGATGAAGTCGCCGATCGTGATTTCATGTTCCCCAGACGGATCAGTAGTGAGTCCCACCCCATTCTCGTCGCCGCCGCCGGATTTTCCGAACAGATGCGGTGAGCCGGTGCCGTACGCGGTAGCCGCCACGCCACCGTAGGTCTGTGTCGTACCTTGATCACCGGTAGGACTGCCAAAATTGATGGTAGTTCCAAACCCAGGAACTACGGAAAATGTCAAAACACAAAGACCAATCAGATATTTCATTTGTATCTCCTCCGATCACCGACGTGTGTTCGCTGAATATTACCCTTAGGGCAACCTCAGGCCGTAGGTGTTTATGTAAGAAGTATGCAGGAGGAAATAGCATCGATACAAGCGTCGAATCAACGTTTTAGTACTAGCCTGCACAGCCGTACTATCAATGTCTTCAGGTTCGGATAATAAGCATTACTTGAGGTTCGTGCGGCCCCGCTTGCATCTTCCGAAATCCTCACCTTCGTACTTGCAACGCGTCCGCCACTTGGGAATGGACATGCGTGGCGCGGGTCTTCTTGTCGTACGCTAAGTAAAATGATCGATGTAAAGCCGATGGTCCTGGAAGGGAAGGGCGTACGCCTGGAGCCGCTAACCGACGAGCACCACGATGGCTTGGCTGCGGCGGCCACCGATGGGCGCCTGTGGGAGCTGTGGTTCACATCCGTTCCCGCGCCGGACGGTGTGCGGGGTTACATCGCCGACGCGCTGGCCGGCCAAAAACTGGGCCACATGCTGCCGTGGGCGGTGAGGGATCTGGAGAGCGGCGCGGTCATCGGGTCGACGCGCTATCACGACATCGTTCCCGGAATCGATCGCGTGGAGATCGGCTACACCTGGTATGCGCAAAGCCGCCAGCGAACTCACGTCAACACCACTTGCAAGCTGCTTCTGCTCGCGCATGCGTTCGATACGCTCGGCTGTAAAGTGGTTGGGCTGCGGACCGACAACTTTAACTTCCGCTCACAAAGGGCCATCGAAGCGCTCGGGGCGAAACGAGATGGAGTCATACGCCATCACCTCCCCCGCCGCGACGGAACCGCTCGGGACACGGTGATGTACAGCATCCTTGCGAGCGAATGGCCGGACGTGCGGCGTCATCTTGAACTCCGGCTGAGACCCAGGCCGGTCTAGAGCTCACAGCCCTCCCGCCCCAAGCTGCAGCTTGCGGATGGGATGGGTTCGACTGTACTCGCGGATTTCGCGAGGCGCATTCATGATGATCATGCGGGTTTGGATCGCAGGCGAGTTCAGCAATAGAGCGATCAATTTCCCGATGAGAAGGCCGCCGGCAAGAATGCCACCGATTTTCAGTATCGATTTCTTGGGCATCAGTTTTCCGCGAACGCGAACTGGTTGAGTGTTTCCATTAGATCACGACCCTCGATTTGAGCTAACATTGGTCTGCTAGGCAGTCACAGATTTTATTTTCATCTCGGAGGAGATCATACATGAACCTTGTAATTAGAAGCCCGAAGTGTGCGCTATTGGGAGCACTGTTGCTGACCCCCTTTATGGCGCAAGCTTCCTTAGTCAGCCTGAACCTGGGCCAGAGCGCGCAGAACGTTACCATGAACGGTACCGGCAACGGATCCGGCTTGGGTACGTACGTCATAACCCTCGGGGCGTGCACGCCGTCCGGGGCCACTACGACCTGTGTCCTCTCCGGTGCTTTTACCAGCGCCGCTCCGGGGCTTTCATCTGGCACTTATACTCTTACAACAATCTATAGCGGTGCCGGGCCATCTCCATTGCTTGGCGTCGAGCAGTCTGCGGGTTCCAACTTCTTTTCCTTTTCCTCAATCCCGGCCGACACGACGATGACCTTGACTCTGGTTTCCTCCAGTGGAACTTTGATAGTGCCGGTCTTCTCACAAGGCGCTTTCGTCAGCGGCTCGACTTTCGGATTGCTCTACACGCAAGCGGCAGTTTGTAGCGGTACGCCAGTGGCGCCTTGTGGGGTAGCGGCAGTGGGTGTTGCGAACGGCGCGGTAATCAGCGGACCGACCACGGGTACGGCCCAGTTCATTCAGGGCAATAGCTATTACTTTTCCCAATTCGTCTTCGCCGAAAATTGGGAAAGCACTCTCACTTATAACAACTACTCCCAGCAAACGGTGACCTGCACGACGAATTTTTATGGCGACAACGGCGCGCCGCTGGCGGTTCCGTTCGCTCAGGGCACCGTCACCACGCGTACCGATGTGCTGGCGCCGGGCGGGTCGATTCATGACATGACTACTGCCCCTCATACGGGGAGCGTGGTGGAAGGCTGGGCGCAGGCCACTTGCACAGGGCCGGTGCAGGCCAGCATGCTTTTCCGCGTGTACACGAACGGAGTGGCGCTCGACGAGGCCGGCGTGAATGGGGAGACGGCGCCCACCACTGAGTTCGCTACGTTCGCGCAAACGTTCACGGGGGTGGCGTATGCGAATCCGTCAACGACGCAATCGGCTACCATCACGTTTACCGTGTACAGCAACGCCGGGGACGCGGCTGGGGAGCGGGAGCGTTACGCTGGGGCCGCTGCAGCACGGGGCTTCGAACATTGGACCGTTGCTGGGGCTGTCCAACTTCACGGGATTCGTGAAGATCACTTCGACGATTCCGATTATCAGCTTGTCGCTGAATTACGAGTCGGCGCCGATTTTCTCGTCGCTGCCGCCGGGGGATCTGCCTGGTACGACGCTGCTGGTGACGCCGTAGCGTAAGGTCGAGAGCACGGCCGCGCCGCTCATCGGGCGGCGAGTAGCGGCGCGGCAGTTTCCGGAGTCAGCACCGGCACTCCCGCCAGCGCGAAATCCTTTGGGGTCGCGGGTGACGATTGCTTCGCAAGCGGTGGCCCGTGCCGCCGCCTCCGACACGGCGTCCTCGAAATCATGGGTTTCGTACTGCAGGGCGTCTCGCAGGACATTCGCATCCACGGCGGCTACTCCAAACACCTGCAGCAGGCTTGCGATCACTCGCTTCGCGCGCCGGGCGCCCAATTGCTTTTGGGCTAAATAATGGATGGCGGTGATTGCGTGCGCCGCCAGGTAGCCCTCGGCGCTGCCGGATTCGACGGCGTCCCAAATTGCCGCGCTCGCGGCCAGATGCGGTTTGCGTTCCAGGAGCACATCCAGCACCACGTTGGTGTCGATCAGGATGCGCTTCATTTGTACTTGCGTTCGATATGACGCCGGTAGTCGGCCGGGTCCGCGCCTTTGAGGACACCCTGCAGTCGCCTTCGGACCTGCGGCGTTTCGACTGCTTCCGCTGGCTGTGAGACTGCAGCCAAGTAGGTTTCTACCATGGCCGACACTGAGACGCCGCGTTGCTTGGCGTAGCGTTTGGCTCTCGTGATTACCGCCGGGTCCAGACTCAAGGTAAGCTTCGTCGTCACGTACGTATTATAGCGAATTGGGAATACGTATAGAATCTGAGCGATCTGACCGCAATCGGCAGGAATGCCGGTGACGGGATTCGAGGAGAAAACTTTGCAGCCCCTTGCCAATCCTTTTGGCCCAACAGTGTTACCTATGTGTCCGGTCCGGACAGAAAAGATATGGCGTCCCCAGAGGGATTCGAACCCTCGTTACCGCCGTGAAAGGGCGATGTCCTAGGCCGACTAGACGATGGGGACTTCTGGGAAGGACTGAAACTACTTTAGCATTGACGCCAACGCTCGCGCATCGATTCCTCACGCACGATCGCGCGGGGGCGTTGGCCGGGTCTGTACGCTCTCTGCTTAGAGCGTCTTCAGGTAACGCGATGATGTTGTCCTTGTCCTCGGAACTGATGGCGTCGCCGAACGGGGGCATGGCGCCGCTGCCGTCGGTGATCAGCGCCTTCACGTTCGCCTCGCTCACCGGCTTGCCGTTCACCAGTTTCTCGCGCTTGAACAGGCCCTTCAGGCCGGGCCCGACCTTGGTCTCGGTCGAGTCGCTGTTATGGCAGACGGCGCAGTTCTCGAACGCGGCTTCGCCCTTCTTGGCGTCCGGATCGGCGGCGGTCAAGGGGAGGCCAACCGCCAGCAGCAGGCCTAAACTCGCGAGTGTCAGGATTCCTTTTTTCATAGTTACTAGTCTACAATCTTGACGTATGCCGATCCAAGTGGGTGACAAGGCTCCGAACATTAAAACTTCCGAATTTTCGCTGGCGGATGCGAAGGGCCAGCGGGTGGTGCTGTTCTTCTTTCCCAAGGCGGATACGCCGGGATGCACCAAGGAGGCCTGCGAGTTCCGCGACGCGCAGAAGACTTTCACCAAGAAGAACGCGGCGATCGTGGGCATCTCGCCGGATAAGTCCGCGGCGCAGGTTAAGTTTGCGGAGAAGTATAGTCTGCCCTACACTTTCGTTGCCGATCCGGATCACGCCATCGCCGAAGCCTACGGCGTGTGGAAGGAAAAGAGCATGTACGGGCGCAAGTACATGGGCATTGAGCGCACCACTTTCGTGATCGACGAGAAGGGCAAGATCGCCGAGATTTTCGCCAAGGTCAAGCCCGCTGGCCACGCGGCTGAGGTGCTCGAGGCTTTGGCGAAGTGACTGCCGCTTCTAATTCACCGGCTTGAAACGCTGTACGCGCCGGCCGTAGTCGGTCTCGGCGACGTAGAGATTGCCCTTGGAATCGACGGCGATGGTGTGGCCGTGGGTGAAGTCGCCGATCTGATGGCCCGGGCGGCCGAAGGTCGAAAGGATCTTGCCGCTTTCGTTATCGACGATCGTCACCACTTCGTTGCGGCCGTTCATCACGTACAAGTATTTCTCCTGCGGGTCGCGCGAGAACGCCACCCACCACACTGTGCCGCGCGGATCGGGAAGCGTCGGCGTGCCGGTCTTGATCAAGATGTTGCGCAGGAATTTGCCTTGTTTGTCGAAGACCTCGACGCGATCGCCCGAGCGGTCGCAGACATACAGCAGGCCGCTGCGGCTCATGTTGATGCAGTGCACGTAGTGTCGCAAACACGCCGGGGACGCCGTCTTCGGCCTCCTGCTCGGTCCCTTGGCGGCCCCACTGGCGGAGGAATTTGCCGGTTTTGTCGAACACCACTACGCGGCGATTGCCGTAGCCGTCGGAGACGTAAAGATCTCCATTGGTCGGATCGACGACGATGCCGGCGGGGTTGTACAGACGGTCGTGGCGCCGCGTTCAGAGGCTTGCCTTTTTGGGTGCCGTCGGTGGAATCGACCAGCCCTCGCGTGCCGATCTGCATCAGGAACTTTCCATCGTGGTCGTATTTCTGAATGATGCCGTCGGTGTTTCCGCCCACCCACACGTTGTTTTCGCCGTCAAAGGTGCAGCCGTGGATGGAACCCGGCACCTTGTCGGGATCGCCGAAGGACTTGACCAGGTTGCCGGCGGTGTCAAACATCAGGATCGGCGGAGCTTGCTGCGAGGTTTCCTTCTCTTCGTCGGTGATGTTGCGGCGATTGACCACGACGATGTGATCGTGCGAGTCCACACACACGCCTCCCAGTTGGCCGACGATCCAGCCCGCCGGCAAGGGCTTGGGCCAGGAGGGATCGACTGCAAACTTGGGCGCGTTCTGCGCCGTCGCTGCCAGCGCGCATCCCAGCAGCATTCCGATGATTGACGATTTGATCATGTTTCCTCTACTCAAAATGTTCCGAACCCCACGGTGGACCAGATTACCACGCGCCGAGCTGCCCCGAAAACTAGCGCTCGGATTCCGCTTCTGCTTCGGCGGCTCCGGCGGGTCCGGCGGCAAGGGCGTCGGCGATCAATTGCTTGGCGCGCTCGGCGTCTTCTTCGGCCACGCGGATTTCCTCCGCGAGATTCGGCAGCGGGCTGTCGCCCACCAGCACGGTCTCGATGCCGTTCGATTCAAGCAGTTGCTGCACCGTCATCACTTCCATTTCGTCCATGCCGCCGCCCGCCAGGCGGAAGACCGTTACCAGGCCGGGTTCGTTCGGGTTGTTGTCAGATACCATTCCCTGAGCATACTCCGTAGAATGGAGATATGGCTAGAAACAACGGTGAAAGTTTAGTTTGGTTTCTGATTGGCGCGGCGGCTGGGGCGAGCGTGGCGCTGTTGTATGCTCCGCAATCGGGCGATAGGACCCGGCGCTTGTTGGGGCGCAAAATCGCTGAAGGCCGCGAGGCGCTGGAGGACCAGGGAACCGATCTGCTCGAAAAGAGCCGGGAGCTGTTCGAGAAGGGGCGCAAAGTGGCCGACGACGCGGCGGAGCTCTTCGAGAAGGGCCGCAGCATGGTGAAGGGCTAGCCAGCAGAACGGTCAGCTTGGCACCTTTTGTCAACGAAGTCTATGCGGACTTTTCTGTGCCTGAAGTGTGGGCGAAGGCGGAGGATGCGCTCGCTCTGGTGCGTTCGCAACTGGGGCGCGACTACGATCTGTGGATTGCGGGCGCGGCGCATCACACTGGCGATCTGCTGATCAGCGTCAACCCGTCGCGGCCCTCGGAGGTTGTGGGCCGGCATCACAAGGCCACCGCGGAGTTGGCGAATCGCGCCATCGAAGATGCCCACGCATACGCGCCGGTCTGGGGCCGGACGCCACCCGTCGAGCGGGCGCGTTTAGTCACCGGCGCGGCCGCTATGCTGCGCGCACGCAAGCTGGAATTCGACGCATGGCTGGTTTTGGAAGCAGGCAAGACCTGGCCCGAGGCCGAGGCCGAAGTCGCCGAAGCTATCGACTTCTGTGAATACTACGCCCGGCAGATGGTGCGTTTCGCTGCTCCCGAAGCGGTGGTACAGATGCCGGGCGAGCGCGACGATTTGGTATATCTGCCGCTGGGGGCTGGCGTCATCATCCCGCCGTGGAATTTTCCACTGGCGATTCTGGCGGGCATGACGGTGGCTGCGCTAGTTGCGGGCAACACAGTCGTTATCAAGCCCTCGAGCGAAACGCCGACCGTTGCTGCCAAGTTTGTCGAGTTGCTGCACCAAGCCGGGTTCCCACCGCGCAGCTTGGCGCTGTGCACGGGGAGCGGAGCGGTCATCGGCGATCTCCTTGTAGAACACCCTAAAACACGCTTTGTGTCTTTCACGGGCTCGCGCGAAGTAGGCCTGCGCATCAATGAATTGGCCGCGAAGCCGCGCAAGGGCCAGATCTGGATCAAGCGCGTGGTGGTAGAGATGGGCGGTAAGGACGCGATTATTGTGGACCGCGAGGCCGATTTGGATAGCGCCGTTGCGGGAGTGGTGCAGTCCGCATTCGGCTACCAGGGGCAGAAGTGCTCGGCGTGTTCGCGCGCGATTGTGGACGATCCGATTTACGATGAGTTCGTCGAAAAGCTGGAAGCCAAAGTCTCGACGCTCAAACTTGGTGCTCCCGAAGACCGCTCGACCTTCATGGGGCCGGTGATCAGCGCGGGCGCGCGGAAGACCATTCTCGATTACATCGAGGTCGGGCGCGGCGAGGGGCGGCTGATCGCGGGCGGCGGCGTCCTGCCGGGCGATGGGTATTTCGTGCAGCCGACGGTGTTCGCGGGCGTCGAATCCAAAGCGCGCATTTTTCAGGAAGAGATTTTCGGGCCGGTACTGACCGTCTCCCGCGCGCGCGATTTCAGCCATGCGCTGGAATTGGCGAACGACACCGAATACGGCCTCACCGGCGGCGTGTATTCGCGCAACCCCGAGATAATTCATCGTGCCCGCCAGGAATTCTTCGTGGGTAATCTCTACATCAATCGCAAATGCACCGGCGCCATGGTGGGCGCGCACCCGTTTGGCGGATTCAATATGTCCGGCACTGATTCGAAGGCCGGCGGCCCGGATTATCTGTTGCAGTTCCTGCAAGCCAAGTCGATCGCAGAAAAACTCTAGCGTCTTGCGGCCAGCAGTTCCACAAATTCACGCGGCGATAGTATCTCCACCTCCTGATACACGCCGAGATCCAGCAGATGGCGATCTCCCGTCACCAGACAATCTGCTTCGCCTTCGATCGCGCATTCCAGATAGCGATCATCGCTAGGATCGGTCGCGACCACGTTCAGGCGCAGTCGACCCGGCGTCAGAATCGCTAGCGCCTCTAGGCTCTCCATGAACGCGTGGATCTCAGCTTCGGACCAATGGTGGCGGCGCACAATCTTGGGGTAACGCAGCACGCGGCCAATCTCATCGAGAGTCGCCTGCGATGCCACCAGGTGGAAATGTCCGGCGCGCCAAGCTCGCAGGACACTTCGAGGAATGCCTTCGGTGACGATGCCGCTAACCATAACGTTAGCATCCAGCACCGCTCGGATCATGCCTTTTTGCGGACGGGTTTGGAGCGGACCGCGCGGACGGCCTCGACCACTTCGCGTTCAATGGTCGCGCCCCTGACCGTGGGCTGAGATTCCCAAAGCTTGTCCAGCATGCCGGAGATGCGCTGCTGGTGTTTGGTGCGCGCCTGCACCTGCCATAGAGGCACCACTGCCGCCATTGGCTTGCCGGCGCGCTCGATGATGAATTGGTCTCCGTTGTAATACACTTCTTCGAGGACCTCTCCCAGGTTCTGCCGGGCTTTGATGGCGGTCAGTGTCTTGATCATGCTATGTCGTAACCATAACGACTGATATGATCATATCAAGTCTATGAATCGTTTCGCCATTTCGATGATTGTTGTCGCCTCGCTGATGCCGGCTCAGACCGCTGCTCCGACGAATCCGGCTGCGCAGGCGGCTCGGCAGTGGCGGCAGCAGCACGAGCGCGCCATCATGGATGAATTCGTCGGGCTCCTGGCGATACCCAACATTGCCACCGACCACGCCAATATTCAGCGCAATGCCGAGGCTGATCGCGCAAATGATGGAGAAGCGCGGCATCGCTGCGAAGCTGGTATCGGTGCCCGGCGGGAATCCGGTGGTGTTCGGCGAGATCAAGACTCCCGGAGCGAATCGGACCATCGTTCTTTACGCGCATTACGACGGGCAGCCGCTCGACCCTAAGGAATGGGCCACGCCTCCGTTCACGCCGTCGCTGCGCGACAAGACGCTCGAACGCGACGGGCAAGTGATTCCGCTCCCTGCGGCCGGTAAGCCGTTCGATCCGGAGTGGCGCATGTATGCACGCGGCGCGGCCGATGACAAAGCTCCCATCATCGCGATGATGACGGCGCTCGACGCCATCCGGGCGGCGGGAATCAAAACCGAAGTCCAACATCAAGTTCGCATTCGAAGGAGAAGAAGAGGCCGGCTCGGCGAACCTTGAAAAGACGCTGGCGGCCAACAAGGAGCTCTTTTCGGGGGACCTATGGCTGATGTGCGACGGGCCGCTGCATCAGACGCGCCGGCAACTCATCGCCTTTGGTGCGCGTGGTGCGGCACGCGTCGACGTAACTGTCTATGGCCCGCGCGGCGAGCTCCATAGCGGCCACTATGGCAATTGGGCTCCGAATCCAGCCCTGCTGCTGGCAAAACTTCTGGCGTCGATGAAAGACGACGACGGGCGCGTCCTGGTGGATCATTTCTACGATCAGGTAGAGCCGCTAAGCGCCCTTGAAAAACGCGCTGTCGCGGAAGCTCCGGATGTCGATGCCGATCTGATGCGCGAGTTCTGGCTGGGTTCAACCGAAGGCGGCGGTAAAAAGCTTACTGAACTGATCACGCTGCCTTCTCTCAACATCCGCGGCATGGCTAGTTCGCGCATCGGCGCGCAGGCGTCGAACGTGATTCCCGCGACTGCTTCCGCCACCATGGACGTTCGCCTAGTGAAGGGCATGGACCCTCGCACCACTGCGAATCTGGTGATCGAGCATATTCGCAAGCAGGGATTTTTTGTGACGGATCAGGAGCCTACGCGCGAGATGCGCTTATCTCATCCCAAGGTTGCGATGGTGATCGCGGGCCGCTACGAAGCCGCCACGCGGACTTCTATGGACTTGCCGATTTCGCAGGAAGTGATCCGCGTGGTCGAGAGCGCGCGCGGTCCGGCGGTGAAGCTTCCGAATATGGGCGGGGGATTACCGCTGACCAGCGTCGAACGGCCGCTTGGGACGCGAACCATTGTGATTCCTATCGGTAATCACGACAACAATCAGCACAGCTACAACGAGAACCTGCGCCTGCAAAATCTGTGGGACGGGATCGAGTTGATGGCGGCCCTGATTACGATGTAGACCGGCTACTTGTTCTTCAGCGCGGCTTCGATCGCCGAAGTCAATTCCTTGGACTCCGGCTCCACGGGTGCATCAAACCGAGCCAGCACCTTGCCGTCGCGATCCACCAGGTACTTGGTGAAGTTCCACGGAATCTCGCCGCCGGTCTTGGGATTGGCTTTTGGATCCGTCAGGAACTGATACAGCGGAGCCTTGTCGCTGCCCTTTACCGAGATCTTGGAAAACATCGGGAAGGTCACGCCGAATTTCGACTTGCAGAACGCGCCGATCTCGGCATTCGAGCCCGGCTCCTGCGCGCCGAAATTATTGGCGGGGAAGCCGACAACCACCAGCCCCTGATCCTTGTACTTCAGGTACAGCGCCTGCAAGCCTTCGTACTGATAGGTATAGCCGCATTGGCTCGCGACGTTCACCACTAGCATCACCTTGCCCTTGAAGCTGGCTAGTGGCGTGGGTGTTCCGTTAATCGCGTCCATGGTGAATTCATGGACGCTGGATGCGGCGAAAGCGGCGCTCGACATAAGCAGAAGGGCTCCAAGTAGCGGTTTCATGCCCCGATTTTACTACGTTCCGAGACCCGGTTCATCGCGCATCCCACTGGCGCGTGATCTCCTCGATCACTTCATCCGGGCGATTGGTGTACACCCAGAACAGTTGGATCGCGTTGGTGCCGCGCACCTGCATCTTAAGCGCGCCGCTGGCCTTGGTAAATTTCAGGCGCTCCTCGCCGTTTTTAGCAGGCGTGATGATGCCCAGGCCAATCTTGGTCACGTGCGGACTGGCTTTCGCGGCTTCGACGGCCGGGATCGCGCCGGGGATGACGGTCGAATGGCGGCCGTTAAATTTCGCACCCTTGAGCAGGCCCTTGGCGTGGCTCATGCCCGATTTTAACGTTTGGTTCCGGTAGAATGGGACGGGAGATACCGAAAACATGAAATCCAAGATGATGATGCTCGCTGCGTTCGCGGGCGTTACCGCGCTCTACGGGCAGAATCCGCTCACCACCGAGCTAAAACAGACCTACACCGGGATCAAGGGCAACGTGATGAAGGCGGCGGATGCGATGCCGGAAGGCGATTACGGTTTTATGCCCGGGCCGGGCAGCCGGACCTACGGAGCGGCGGTGGTGCACATCGCCGACGTGCAGGCGGCCCTTTGCGGTGCAGCGAAGGGCGAGGCTGGTCCCAAATTCGACGCCAGCAAGACTTCCAAGGCGGATGCCCAAGCCGATCTTAAGGCGGCGTTCGATTATTGCGATCCGATCTACGAGTCGATGACCGATGCCGACGCCACCAAAATGGTAAAGATGTTCGGGCGGGATCGCACCATGTTCGGCGCTCTGAATTTCGGCGTGATTCACGATAACGAGATGTACGGAACGCTGGCTGTGTATCTGCGCGCCAAGTCCCAGGTTCCGCCGTCGAGCGTCCGCCCCACGGGCAAGAAGAAGGAATAATTTATTCCCACTCGATAGTGGCTGGCGGCTTGTTCGTGAGATCGTAGAAGACGCTGGCCACACCTTCCATTTCCATCAATTCCCGCACAATCTTTGCCAGCAGATCGCCGGGAATCCGCACCGCGCTGGCGGTCATCCCATCTACCGAATCGATCGGCCTCAGCACTACGGAATCGGGCCGCGCGGCGCTGCCTACCGGAATCAGCACAACCGGAAATTGCCAGATCGTCGCGTCGAAGCCGGATTCGACCGAGAGCCGGCGCACGATGGCGTCGGCGCGGCGCAGGCGGTCGAGCCGTTTAACGGTCAGGTACGCCGGCATCACTTTGAGGCTCTCAATCGGCCCACAAGTGTGACCGATGCCGACGATGCGGTTCACATCGGTGCGGCGATTGATGACGTCCGCGGTCTCTTCATCCGAGGCAGGGACGGATGCCAGAGCCAGCACCGGCCGATACGTTCGCGAGTCGCCTTGGACGCCGACCGAGCGCACTGGAAGAATCCAGCCTTCTTCCACCGTTTGTAGTTCCGCTTCGCGGTCGGAGCATAAGCAGCGGATGGCCAGTCCGGGGCCGGGGAAGGGATGGCGTTCCAGTAGTTCTGGAGCAAGCGAAAGCTCGCGGCCAATGGCGCGGACTTCGTCCTTGTAGAACGATGAAAGTGGTTCGATGATACGGCCTTCTTCCATCAGTTTCTGAATACCCGCGACGCGGTTGTGATGGGTCTTGATCAGGTCCGCCTTGGCGCTGCCGCCGGATTCGATGGTATCCGGGTAGATAGTACCCTGGCCGAGAATCCAGCGGCCATCGAGGTAGTGCTCGCTTTCAAGAATCCGCTGCTGGACCTCGACAAACTTCTCGCCGATGACGTGACGCTTCTGTTCGGGCTCGGTGATACCGGCCAAGGCGTCGAGAAATAACTCGCGGGCGTCTTCGACGAAGAAGGCGCTCGCGCCCAGCTCCGCGAAGTGGCGGCGCACGAATTCGGTTTCGCCATCGCGCATCATGCCGGTATCGACGTAGGTGCCGTGAACCCGTTCCGGGCCGAGCGCGCGCAGACACAGCGTATAGGCCACGGTGGAGTCGACACCTCCGCTGACGAAGAAAAAGACGTTGCGGCCAGCGGCGATCCGGCGAATATGTTCTTCGAGAGCGTGCACCTGACCGGCCGGGTCCCAGTCTTTCACACATCCACAGACATCGAACAAGAAGTTGGCCAGGATGGTCTTGCCGCAGGGCGTATGCGCGACTTCAGGATGAAACTGGACCCCGTATAGGCGGCGCGTGTGCGATCCAATGGCGGCCACGGGGCAGGTGGCGGTAGTGGCCAGCACGTCGAATCCGGCGGGAGCCGCGGCCACCAGATCGCGGTGGCTCATCCAGACCTGCTGGCGGCCGGAGACGCCGCGGAAAAGCGCATCGAAGCTCGCGCCAGAGCCTGTGAAGTCCAGTTGGGCGAATCCATACTCGCCCTTGGTCGCCCGGCTCGACCGAGCCGCCCAAGAGGTGCGCGAGAAGCTGGTGGCCATAGCAAATGCCTAGGATGGGAATGCCCGAAGAGAGCAGATCCGGATCGATGGTAGGGCTGCCGGAGTCATAAACACTGGACGGCCCGCCGGAAATGATGATCCCCTTACGGCCTGCCAGCGCAGCCGCGGACGTTTCGCTGGCGGCCACTTCGGCGTGGACGCCGAGCTCCCGGACCTTGCGGGCGATGAGATGGCAGTATTGTCCTCCGGCGTCGAGGACGGTAATCTGGGGGGGCAAATATTATCTTAGCGCGCCGCGTAAAGCTGTCGCGCCTTACCGCGGCAGGCGTTCCTGCTGCGTCACGCGCTGTACCAACAACTTCTTCGCGGTTTCGATCAGCGTCACCGCTTTAGGCATCGCATCGATGGCCTGTAGGACTTCCGGATCCTGCTGGATCCCCACGCGCACCGATTGTTCCCAGCTAAACGCGGTGATATACATCTCGCGCTTGAGCTGTTCCTTCACCCACTGGTGATTCGCTGTGAAATCGGCTTCAGTGAATTTGAAGTTGTTCTTCATCAGATACTCGTGGAATTGGTTGACTAGAGCTTCGTCCGGCTCCCAGCCCTTAGGCAGATGAGCATCCGCCTTGGGGCCGAAGTAAGCAGCCGAGAAATTGAAGAAGCCAAACTTCCGCAGCACTTCAATCTGGAACTTATTCAGCTTGGCGGCTTCGAACTTTTCATCCGGCGTGATGCCGCCGCCGCCGTAGACGGTGCGGCCGCTGTCGGTCATCTTCACGTCGGACATGTCCTTCTGCTCATTACGCGTGCGGTAATAGTAATCCAAAAACGAAATGTTGGAGTAATCGCGCTGAATCAGGCGTCCGCTAGGAGTATAGTAGTGCGCGGTCGTGAGCGCCAGTCCGGTATTCTCGCTCAGCGGGAATACGGTTTGCACCAGGCCCTTGCCGAAAGTCGGCTCGCCCAATACCCATGCCCGGTCGTGATCCTGGAGCGCTCCCGTGACAATCTCGGCCGCTGATGCAGAGGAGCGATTCACCACCACGACCACCGGATAGCTCTTGCCGCCGTTATCGGAACGCGCGTAGTAATTCTTGTTTGGCTGGGCGCGGCCGCGATGGCTCACCACCAGGTCGTTCTTCTTCAGGAAATGGCCTGCCACCTCGACGCCCTCGTTGAGCAGGCCGCCGGGATTGCCGCGCAGGTCGAGCACCAGACCCTTGATATTGTTCTCGCCCAGTTTCTTGAACTGTTCTTCAAATTCCTTGCTTGTGTTTTCGCCGAACTGCGTCACGTCGATGTACGCGATGCCGGGCTTGAGCCAGATGGCTTCCGGGACGCTAGGCCGCGCGATCGCATCGCGAATGATGTCGTAGCTGATCGGCTTGGCGTTGCCTTCGCGGCTCACCGTGACCTGAACTTTGGTGCCCCGCGGTCCCTTGAGCAGATCCGCGATCTCCGAAGTATTGAGCCCGTCGGTCTTCTTGTCGTTCACCTGAATAATCATGTCGCCGGGGCGGAGACCCGCGCGATAGGCGGGTGAACTTTCAAACGGCCACATCACCATGGTCTTGCCCGCGCGCGGACCCACCTGCATGCCGACGCCGTAATACTGGCCGCGCTGATCTTCGCGCAACGCCGCGTAGGCTTTGGGGTCGAAGAAGTTGGAGTGCGGGTCGAGCGTGCGCAGCATGCCGGGGATCGCGCCGTTGTAGATGGCTTTATCCGCATCCACTTTGTCGGCGAAATTCTGTTCCACCGCGTCGTAGACGGAGGTGAAGGACTTCATGCTTTGCCCCACGGCATCGTCAGTAGGAGACGCCGCCGAAACATGATTGCTCGTAAGCAGGCCGATACCGAGCCCACACACTGCCACAAATAGCGGAACCAAGAAGTAAGAGCGACGACGAGATAGCATCCGGTCCTCCGCATTCAGTATATCAAGTTGTTTTCGGCCGGGGATGCGGCGTTTGGCAGATTCGTTGGCGGAATGTCTTAGGCGTCGCCGAGAGAGAACGTTAGTACACCTCGCGCGGCAGCCCAGCGGTTGACCATAGGGCAGTTCGAACATTAAGCCTTGCGAGCGGTAAACAGGCCGCGAAGGGTGTGGGGAATGTGAGAAGTTCGGCTCCGGTTTACGGAGGCAGGATGCAACATGCAGAAAAGCAAAAAGGGGAAGCTACGGGAGCTTCCCCCAATGATAATGGCAGGCTCAAAGGCCTGTGCGAAAAGTTGGCTTCTGACTCTCGATTACTGCCGCGGCAAACGCTTGCGGAGAAGACCCAGGGCAAGCAATCCGCCTCCGACCAGCGACAATGACAACGGCTCAGGAACTGCTCGGCGTCGGCTGCCGTGCCGCTGCTGCGTCGACCAGACCGTAAAGGTGTCCCGCGCATGGCCCGATGACGTCCGCTGCAAACGTTCGTAGCGATGAATCGGCAACCGAGAGGGTTCCACTCGTGACGCTCACGGCTAAAATCAAGCGGGCCGGGTAGCGGCGACGCTTCCGCCGCTGGCTGCACCCAGGGCAAGTGATAGAAGAGGCGAAGGAGCCTGTGAACCCGTTGCTGAATCCAGAGCCAACCGCCAAAACCGCTAGCTGACACTTGCCGGCACGATAGCAGCACCAACGGCGACTGCCCGTAGATGTTAAACCCGAACGTATCATGCGATCCAGTGTCCACAAACTTGTAGGCGGATTCAAGCGTTACGTCCATGCCGCACCGTGGTCGAATTCAACTGGGTAAGCGTAACCGTGCCAAAGGGGCCTGTGCCGTTACTCTGACTGAGGTTGAGTATCGTCCCGGCGTTCGCTGCAGGCGAGCATGAGCTACCAATCCCATTAAGGTACCGATCAGACTAGCCCATTCATATTCTTTTCACTCCCAACATTTATCGCATCCTCCACTTTCATGCCTAAGGTGGTGACCAAGGTAATCCTAGGTTCTTCCCCTTAGATATAACTAGTATGGACATCTGATCAATTCAAGTCAAGGTAAAACCCTATAAACAAAGCGCGCTTAGTACTATGACTGATAGGGGTACTACAGACCTAAATACTGAATGTGAAGAAGCACAAAGGACTGAGATTTTTACTCCGCCAACGACTGTCCATGGCTGTACGCAATCGGGCGATTCTGGTGTCCCGGAAGGGGCGTCCTGAGATCTAGCGCGAGCTCGGACGACGGCGCCGCAGGAAATACAATCCGATCAACCCGCCACCGACCAGCGCGGAAGTCACTGGCTCCGGAGTCGTTGTTATTGAGGGATCGCCGCAGTTACCGTTGATGCACTGTATGGCGACATCGAACGATCCCAAGTCGCCTACTTTGGCATTGTTGTAGGTATAGAGATATTTGATGTGGGCTGTATCTCCCAAAGACGGCGGCGGCCCAGTGATCAGGAACTGAAAGTTCAGTGTCTTCGGCGTATAGGTAGTGCCGACTAAGTGAAAATAGAGCCGCACCCGCTCCGGTTGCGCCGGCGCAAATGTACGTCGCCCCGCTGCCGCTGCAGCCTGAAGCGTCCAATCCGCCAGTCCCCAAACTCCACACTCCACCGGGAGCGCCCGTGAGAGTCGCATGGGTGAAGGAACTGTTGTTGTCGGGGGTGATCGCCAGGGCGCTGATGAAGTCATTGTGACTTCCGGGTCCGCCGTTGGCCGTAAGATAATTGTTGGTCACCTCAATGCTAACATTCAGCACGTAAGTAGTGGCCGTCTGGCCGGAGACCCATACCGCGTATAGATTTCCATCACACGCGGAACCGCCGCCGCAACTGTAGACCGGGCCGGCGTGCAATGCGCTGGTTCCCCCGATTAACAACAAGGCTGTAAGAAACTTATTCAACACGGATCCTCCGGAACATCTGAGGGTGGGCTAAGTGTTCCATATTATTTAGATACCCTAGTCCTTTCCCTTAGACGACACGCTAAGTATATAGCCTACCTGTACGACAATTCAAGACCCTTTGTTTTCGTTAAGTACCTAGTACTCTCGGGACTTGGCGTGGCTGCCCCAACCCCGGTAACTTTGGCAGGAGAAGGCAAAGCAACGGCAGCGCACTCCCCGCGCCCTCTGCTTTCAAAAGGATGCGGGGCGGGCGCTGCGCCCACGCGAATTTACCTCGAAGACTAACGCGAGTCCCGCCGGCGGCGGCGAATGAAATAAATTCCGATCAGCCCAGTCCCGGTCAGCCCCAAAGAAAGTGGCTCTGGAGTGCCTTGGATGGGTCGAGTGCGACCGCGAAATTGTCCGAGAATAGTACTCGGACTGCAATTGATTTCTTTTCAGTGGCTCGTGGCAAAAACCACAGCGAAACCTCACCGCAGCCACTTCAAGGTAAATCGATTCACAAGAGTAGTCGCATCGCTTTTCCGCGCGTCAGTACCGGTCGATGTGGGGCGCCGGTATGGGAATAAGGGCAATGCAGGCTTATACTTGGCGGAGGCCCCGCCGGCGTTGATGCGGTGTTTGGCTTGGAAGCGACGGTCAGCCGGCGCGGAAACGGCGAGCGGGGAGTCCGTTGTCGACGCGCACCGGCTTGCGAGTCACTTCATCCAGCCGGCGGGCCTGATCGCTGACGCACACCAGGAACATGGGCTGGTGGGCGTTCTTGAGCAGATCGATAATTCGCTCGTGCTTGTCTTCGAGGTAGATGGCTTTCCCGTCGGTCACCAAGTGCAGGTCCGAGCCGGCCTGGGTGAGGTCAGAAAGCCGCTTGCCCATTTCCTTTTGCAAGAAGCGCAACACGCGGCGGATTTTTTGCAGCGAAAATCCCTTGCGGCGAAGTTCGGCGATGACGGTGATCTCGATCACCTCCGCCGGAAAGTAGACGCGGCGGTGACCTTCGTGTCGCGGCGACACCACCTTGCGCTCATCCCACCATTGCAGTTGCCGCAGGCTGACGCTCGCGAGGGTTGATACTTCAACGGAAGAGTAAGTGCGATTCGGATTCGCAGGTTCGGGGCGGCTTTTGCGGGGTTTGAGCATTGGGGCGACTTTTCGATTGTACTCAACTTCAGGGGTGTGTCAATAGGGTCACTTTTGCATTGCAAATTTGCTGGCAAATTTTCGATTGTTGCGCTGGAGGCACTCTCAGTCGCCGGAGTGAGTCGTAGACCGCGATCACCCGATCTCAGGCGGCGCCAGCCGGCAGCATCCGCCGGTTGCGAATGATTCCCATATCTGGGAACATTGAAGCTTGAGGATTTATGGCGAGGCGGTGGTGGCCAAGTTCGCAATGAAACATCCGTTGTCGCCGCAAGCCGCTTCGCCGATTCCTGGAAATCGCCCGCGAGTCCGATTGGCCCCACTTTCCTTCGGTCAAGAAATCTTTCGCGGCAGTAGATTACGCGCCCTCAACCGGCACGCTGATTTTCGATATTGGCGGCAACAAGTATCGATTGATTGCACGCATCGACTTTGAAGAGCAAATGCTTTTGATCCAGGACGTGTTGACGCACAAGCAATATGTGAAAGAGGACTTCTGATGCCAACAGCCACATACCAAGACCTTTTGGTGGAGACCGTTCCCGAAGTCATTGGGAGCGAAGCGCAGTACCGTGACATCTGTGCACGCTTGGGCGATCTGGTGGGAAAGGGGCGATCTCGCAGCGGTGAAGAAACCAGGCTCATGCGGCTTCTCGCCGTACTGGTCGAAGACTACGACCGCCGCCACGCTATTCCGGCAGACACTAGCACTCCCGCCGAGCGCCTTCGCTTCCTCCTCGAACATTCGGGCAAGAAGCCATCCGATTTGCTGCCGGTTTTCGGCCAGAGGAGTCATGTGAATGAAGCGCTGAATGGCAGGCGGGAAATCAGCCTGGAGAAGGCCCGCAGGCTGGCGAAGCTGTTTGGCGTAAAGACCGCGATTTTTCTTTAGCCGCCGCCGACGAACCACACCACTTCGAGTTGCGCCCCGTCGCGGACCTCGGCTGCGGCCCAATCGGATTTGCGGACGATGGCGCGGTCCAGTTCGACGGCGACGCGGGAAGGGTTCATCTCCAGGAACGTGAGCAAGCGATCCACCGTCAGGCCCGCGGGAATGCTCCGCCGCTCGCCATTTAAAACAACCTCAATTGTCTTTGTTTCCGAGATTTCCATCCAGCGGGTTTGACACTCCCTTTCGCTCCTCATTATATTGGAATGTTTAGAACCCAAACCTGAAGCAAATTCGGTGGCAGCCCTCGCTTCCGCTGCACGCCAACGAAAACATGCCGACCACCTATCCCGAACTTTACTTCCCCGTAGTGGTGCAGATCGTCATTGCCATTGCGGTTGCAGCCGGGCTGATCGGCGCGTCCACGCTCCTGGGCAAGCGCGGGTACAGTCCGCTGAAGGACACGCCCTATGAATCCGGCATGGCGCCGGTGGGTTCGGCGCGGGAACGCTTCAGCGTTAAATTCTATCTGGTCGGGATGATTTTCATCCTATTCGATATTGAAGCTGTGTTCCTGTTTCCTTGGGTGGTGGTATTCCGCGAACTGAAGCTCTTCGGACTTGCCGAGATGTTCGTGTTCGTGGTGCTGGTGCTAGTGGGATTCTTCTACGTTTATAAGAAGGGCGTGCTCGAGTGGGGCCCGGAGACCAAGCGGCCCGGTGTGAAGGACTGAACAATGAGCGATTTAACGCATCCGGCGATTCTCGAGACCAAATTGGCGCTGGGCGAAACCACGCTGATCGCCGACCCCGCGCAGATCGTGGACTTGTGCCGCCACCTCAAGGACCACGAAAAATTTATGCGGTTGAGCTCCATCACCGCCGTCGACTGGCATCCGGCCGACCCGCGCTTTGAAGTTGTGTACCACTTGCACTCGATTGAGCCGATCCGCCGCGTCCGCGTAAAATGCCGGTTGAGTGGGCAAAACCCGGAGATCGATTCGGTCTACAGCGTGTGGCGCGCGGCCGACTGGTATGAGCGCGAGATGTTCGACTTGTTCGGCATCGGCTTCCGCAATCATCCGAACTTGGTGCGCATCCTGATGCCGCTCGATTGGGAAGGCCATCCGCTGCGCAAGGATTATCCGGTTCACGGCTACAAGTACGGGTACGCGAAAGAGTAGATGCGCCGCATCAGAGAATAGACATGAAACAGTCCTTCGAAGATCACGTAGCAACCATTGCGGCGCTCCAGGAAACCCCGGCCGGCCCCGCTGCTCCGAGGCGCATGACGCTGAACATGGGGCCGCAGCACCCCTCGACGCATGGTGTCCTGCGTATCGTGATCGAGCTCGAAGGCGAGACCATCCAGAAGGCCGAGCCGGACATCGGCTTCCTGCACACCGGCATCGAGAAGCAGTGCGAAGCCATCAACTGGGCGCAGGTGGTCACGCTCACCGACCGCGTCGATTATCTTTCCAACCTGGCCAACAATCTGGTTTACGCGCTGACGGTGGAGAAACTGCTGCAACTGGAGATTCCTCCGAAAGCACAATGGCTGCGCGTGATGCTGGTGGAACTTGATCGGCTCAACAGTCATTTAGTCTGGCTGGGGACACACGCTCTCGACATCGGCGCGATGAGCATGTTCTTTTATTGCTTCCGCGAGCGCGAAGATGTTCTGCGCTTGAAGGAGATGTTCTCGGGGCAGCGCATGATGACCAGCTACATTCGTCCCGGCGGCGTGGCGTCTGGAACCTCCGCGCGGCTGGGAAAAGGCGATGGGCAAGTTCATTCGCCAGTTCCCGAGTAAGGTGGACGAATACGAAAACTTGCTCGACTCGAACCCGATCTGGAAGATCCGCACGCAGGGAGTCGGCTTCATTTCGATCGAGGACATGCTGGATCTGGGCGTGACCGGACCCATGCTGCGCGCCGCCGGAATTCCGCTCGACGTGCGCAAGACCGAGCCGTATTCGAGCTACGAGAAATTCGATTTCAAAGTCGCGACACGCACCGAAAACGACGTGTATGCGCGGTACCGCGTGCGCATGGAAGAAATGCGGCAGAGCGCGAACATCATCGTGCAAGCCATGGAAGGGATGCCAGAAGGCGCGTTTGTTGCTGACTCGCCGCATGTGGTCCTCCCGGATCGCGAAAAAATGAAGACGCAAATGGAAGCGCTCATCTATCACTTCAAGATCGTGACCGAAGGCTTCCGCGTGCCGGCGGGCGAAGCATATCAGGCTGTCGAATCGCCGCGCGGCGAAATCGCCTACTACATCGTGAGCGATGGCACTTCGAAGCCTTACCGCGTGCACATGCGTACGCCGAGCTTCGCGAATCTGATGGCGCTACCCGCGCTGCTCGAAGGGACGCTGATCGCCGACTCCATCGCCTCGCTGGGCAGCATGGATTTCGTGCTGGGAGATACCGACCGCTAATGACCTTCTCGCCGCAGCTCGAAGAACGATTCGCGAAGATGCTCACGCGCTACCCCGAAGGACGCACGCGCTCAGCCGTGATTCCGATGCTGATGTACGCGCAGGACGAAGTCGGCGCGGTGACCAAGGAATTGATCGAAGAAGTGGCCCGGCGCTGCAAGGTGACGCCGCTACAGGTGGATGAAGTGATCGGCTACTACTCCATGCTGCACCGCAAGCCGATGGGCAAATTCCACGTGCAGGTGTGCACCAATATCAGTTGTCTCTTGGTAGGTGGCGAAGAATTATATGAGCACGCCAAAAAGAAGCTGGGCGTAGGGCACAAGCAAACTACCGCCGACGGCCAGTTTTCGCTGGAAGAAGTCGAGTGCATGGGCGCGTGCTCCTGGGCGCCCGCGGTCGAGATCAACTACGACTTCCATCATTTCGTCACGCCCGAGAAGCTGGATCAGTTGATTGACGGCTTGAGGAAGGCGCAGTAAATGGCGAAGCAACTCTACAACCAACCGAGCCCGCTCGAGACCCGCGTCGTCAGCAAGAACTTTGCGATTGAAGGTTCCGAAACGCTCGACGTCTATCTCGCGAACGATGGCTACAAGGCGTTTCGCAAAGCGAAAGAGATGACGCCCGAGGCGATCGTCGAAGAAGTGAAGACCTCAGGACTGCGCGGGCGCGGCGGCGCCGGATTCCCGACAGGCCTCAAATGGAGCTTCGTCCCTCGTACTTCGTCCAAGCCGCGCGTGATCGTCGTCAACGCTGACGAAAGCGAGCCCGGCACTTGCAAAGATCGCTTGCTGATGGAGTACGACCCCCATCAGATGATCGAAGGCATCCTGATTGCTGGTCTGGCTGTCGATGCGCACAAGGGCTACATCTATATACGCGGCGAGTATCGCTATCTGATCGACGCGATGGATCGCGCAATCGACGAAGCCTACGCTAAGGGTTATCTCGGCAATAACGTCGCGGGCACCGGATTCCAGTTCGATCTCTGTACCCACAGCGGCGCGGGCGCGTACGAATGCGGAGAAGAGACCGCGCTGCTCGATTCGATCGAAGGCAAGCGCGGCATCCCTCGCATGAAGCCTCCGTTCCCGGCCGTGGCCGGAGCATGGGCTTTGCCGACGTTGTTGAATAATGTCGAGACCTTCAGTGCCATCCCGCCGATCATTCGCGATGGCGGCGCTGCATTCGCGGCTCTCGGAACTCCCAAGAACGGCGGTACGCGTCTGGTTTGCATCTCCGGTCACGTGAACAAGCCCGGTGTTTACGAGTTGCCCCTAGGTTTCCCCATGATGAAGGCGATCAACGAAGTCGCGGGCGGGATTCCGGGCGGGAAAAAATTGAAAGCCGTGGTGCCGGGAGGTTCGTCGTGCCCGATTCTGCGCGCCGAAGAGTGCGATATTCCGATGGATTACGACACGCTCGCGAAAGTCGGGAGCATGCTGGGCTCGGGCGGCATGGTGGTGCTGGACGAGACTACCGACATGGTCCGCTTCGCCCTGCGCATCATGAAGTTCTACGCGCATGAGAGCTGCGGCTGGTGCATTCCGTGCCGCGAAGGCACCACCTGGCTGAAGAAAATTCTGCAGCGCTTCTACGAAGGCCAAGGCCGCCGCGAAGATATTTCGCTCCTGGGCGAGCTATCGAAAAACATGCTGGGCCGCACGTTCTGCGCGCTGGGTGATGCCGCGGCGCTGCCGACGATTTCCATCGTCGAAAAGTTCACCGAAGATTTCGAGATGTATCTGGCGCGTCAAGAGGTAATGGTATAAACCGTGGCTGACATCGTAAAGCTGACCATCGACGGACGCGAGATCCAGGCGGAGAAGGGCAAGCTGCTGATCGAAGTCGCGCGCCAGAACGGCATCGAGGTGCCGGCCTTCTGCTATCACGAAGACTACACGCTGCAGGCCGCCTGCCGCATGTGCCTGGTCGAGATCGAGAAGACGCCCAAACTGCAAGTGGGCTGCACAACGCCCGTCGCCGAGGGCATGGTGGTGCGCACCGATTCCGACCTGGTGAAGAAGGCGCGCAAGGGAACGCTCGAATTCCTGCTGACTAATCATCCGCTGGATTGTCCGGTGTGCGACAAGGGCGGTGAGTGCGAATTGCAGGACATGGTCTTCCGCTACGGCGCCGGTGAGAGCCGCTTCGTCGAGCGCAAGCTGCACGTCGACGAAAAGCAGTGGAGCCCGGTGGTGTACTTCGACGCGCCGCGCTGCATCCTCTGCTACCGCTGCGTACGCGCCTGCAACGAAGGCATGGGCGTGGGAGCGCTGGGCGTCGGAAACCGCGGTGCGATTTCCGAGATCATTCCCAATCATGATGATCATCTGGAATGCGACGAGTGCGGAGCCTGCATCGATATATGTCCGGTGGGCGCGCTCACCAGCGGGTCATATCGATATCAAACCCGACCCTGGGAGATGGAACACGTCGGCACCATCTGCACCCATTGCGCCGATGGCTGCAAGACCACGTTGGGTGTTCGCAACGACGAGATCATTCGCGGGAACAATCGCGACCGCAGCGGCATCAATAACGAGTTCCTGTGCGTAAAGGGCCGCTACGCGTTCGACTTCACCAAGCATCCTGAGCGCCTGCAATCGCCCATGATGAAGACCGAAAAAGGCTACGAGCCGATTTCCTGGTCGGAGGCTCTCGAAGTCGTCTCAACCAAGTTCAGTGAAGCCAAAGCTCGCGGCGCGAAATTTGGTGTGATCGGCTCGAATCACACCACCAACGAAGAGAATTTCTTCCTGGCGAAGTTCGCGCGCCAAGGGCTCGGCACGAACAATATCGATCATCATCGGACTGGCGATCTGGCGACGTTCTTCGACGCGCTCTCCGGCAAGACCAACGCGCTGGCGACGACGAACGATGTTTACTCGGCGAAAGCCGTCCTAGTTGTCGGCGCCGATCTCGCGCAGCAGCACCCGTTCCTTTCCTTCCAGGCGCGCGCCAACTTCCGCCATCACAATGCCCATATCTATGCGGTGACCTCGGGTCCGGTCCGCGAAGACAATCAAGCCGTAGCGAGCGTCCGTGTCCAGAAGGGCGGGGAAATCGCCGGTGTCGAATCGCTGCGCGACAAGCTGAAGGCTGAAGGCGACCTCGTGATTGTGTTCGGCGACTCCGTGCAAGGTGACGCTCTGCGACAGTTGGTAGCTTTCGGCGATTCGCTGGGCATCTCGGTCAAATACGTTTGCCTGGTCGACTACTCGAATTCCCGCGGCGCGTTCGACATGGGAGTATTGCCCCGCGATGGCGGACTGTCCCGCGAACAGATACTTGCGGCCACCGACTTGGATGTTCTCTGGGTCGTGGGCTCAAACCCTCTGAAGAACGCCTCGTTGGCATCGAAGCAGGCTTTTGTGGTGGTCCAGGACCTCTTTATGACTGAGACCGCGAAGTACGCCGATATCGTTCTGCCCGCCGCGTCCGCGTATGAAAAGAACGGCACCGTGACCAACGTCTGCGGCGAAGTGCAGCGGCTCAAGCAGGCGATCAAAGTGATGGGCACCAAGACCGATCTTGAGATCTTCGGGCAGATCGCCAAGGAAATGGGCCTGAATCTCGGCATTTGGCTCCCCGACACAGTGTTCGAGGAAATTCGCAAGAGCGTTCATGGCTACGGAGTCTCGCCCGCGCTCTTGGCGATGGGCCCGGTGCCGACCATGCCTCTCAACGGACGCGTCGCCGCGCTCCCCGGCGCCATCCAGTCTTCCGCCGATACGCTGTTCACCTCCGGATCGCTCACCCCGTATTCCGAAATACTCAACAAAGTTATGGAAGCTCCTGGCCAGCTCTACGGCGGGCAGGGCCAATAGCGATGTCAACTTTCCTCGTGGTGACTATCATCAAAGCCGCCGTAGTTGCGTTCGTACTGCTGACCGCGCTCGCATATCTTCAATGGCTGGAACGCAAGGTCCTGGCTCACATTCAGTTGCGCGTCGGTCCGCGGCGCGTGGGTCCGCATGGCCTGCTGCAGCCTCTGGCCGACGTCATCAAGTTGATCACCAAGGAAGACATGATGCCTTCCCACGTGAATAAAGTGTTTTGGTTCATGGCGCCGTTTATCGCGGTGCTTTTCGCGCTGATCCCCATTGCCGTGATTCCGTTCGGAACCGAACTCAGCCTGCCCGCGATCAATTTTGGCCCAATTCACACTCCGGCCATCACCACCGCAATGCAGTTGACCGATCTCAACATCGGCGTGCTCTTCATCCTCGGCATCTCCGGCCTGGGTGTCTACGGCGTCGCGCTGGCGGGATGGTCGTCGAACAATAAATATTCGCTCCTGGGCGGACTCCGCAGCTCGGCGCAGATGATCAGCTACGAGTTGCCGATGGCGCTCGCGATTGCCGCTCCGCTACTGGCTACTAAACACGTTGAGCTTTCGCGGCATCGTCGACGCGCAGGCTGGATTTTTCCTCGGCTTCATTCCTAAGTGGACCATCTTCCAAGTCTTCCCCTTCAACATCATCAGCTTCATCCTGTTCATCATCGCGGCCTTCGCTGAAACTAACCGCGTGCCCTTCGATCTTCCGGAAGCCGAAAACGAACTGGTGGCCGGATTCCACACCGAATACGGCAGCATGAAATTCGCCGCGTTTTTCATGGCCGAGTACTGCAACATGGTGACGGTCTCCTGCGTCGCGACGCTGCTGTTTCTGGGCGGATGGCATCCACCGTTTCCTGCAGCTTATGGTTCAAGTTACCTGCCGTCGCTTGTGATGGCCGGCGCCGGTGTGGTGTGCTTCCTTCATGCGGCGAGCCCCGCCCGCCCGTTCGATCGCATCACGCTCCCCGTGGTTGGAATTGCGTTCCTCGGCCTAGCTGGGCTCTTCCTGATCCCCGCGGTCTCGCTTCCGCTGATGCCGATCATCTGGTTCTCGGCCAAGGCGCTCTTCATTCTCTTCGTGTACATTTGGGTTCGCGGCACGCTGCCGCGCTTCCGCTATGACCAACTCATGCGCTTCGCCTGGACCTTCATGTTCCCGGTGGCCGTGACCAATCTTTTTCTCACCGGCCTGGTGGTGGCCCTGTCCTAAGGACTCGCGCACATTATGGACGCACTCCTCTTCATGATCTTCGCCGCGATCGCGGTGATCTGTGGCATCAACCTGGTGGTGCAGACGCATCCGATTTCGAGCGCTCTTTCGCTGGTGGGCGTGATGGGCGCGCTGGCCGCGCTGTATCTGCTGCTGGGTGGCGAGTTCATCGCCGCCGCGCAGCTCGTGGTCTACGCCGGCGCCATCATGGTGCTGTTTATCTTCGTCATCATGTTGCTGAACGCCGGGACCGAGCACAAGGGGCGCGGCACTTGGGCAACCTACGCTGGCGTCCCTCTGTTGCTTGTGTTCCTGGGACTCATTGCGATTGGGATCACGCACCACCTGCCCGCTTCGGAAAACGTGATGTTCGGCCAGTTCACCAAAGGTTCGCCCCTCGAATTCGGACGCGCGCTATTCACCACCTACCTGCTGCCCTTTGAAGTGACCAGCGTCCTGATCCTGATCGCGATCCTGGGCGCAGTCGTTCTAGCGAAAAAGGAGATCGACTAGTGCCTCCGCTGCCTCCGAGCGTGCCGCTGTCCTGGTACCTGACGCTCAGCCTGATTTTATTTGTTCTCGGCATAGCCGGGTTCCTATTTCGCCGCAACATCATCACCGTGTTCATGTCGATCGAGCTGATGCTTAACGCCGTGAACCTGAGCTTCATCACGTTCTCTTACAAACTCAAACAGGTGGACGGACACATTTTTGCCTTCTTCGTGATGGTAGTGGCGGCGGCTGAAGCCGCGGTCGGCCTCGCGATCATCCTGACCGTGTTCAAGAACCGGCAGACGCTGGAAATCGACGAATTAAGCTCGCTCAAAAACTAAGATGCAACTTTGGTTGATACCTCTCTTACCGCTTGCCGGTTTCGCCGTGAACGGTCTGCTTGGCCGCCGGATGTCGAAGACCGCGATTAACGCGGTCGCGGCCGGCTCCGTGTTGCTGAGCTTTTTGTGGGTGCTGAAGACGCTGAGCATTCTCGGTGTGTTCGGTGGCGGAACTCCGTTGGAACAGCCGTACATCGAGCATTACTACACCTGGATTCAATCCGGGATGCTGAACATCGGCGTTGACTTCGCCATCGACCGCTTGACGGCAGTGATGCTGATGATCGTCACCGGCGTCGGGTTTCTGATTCACGTCTACGCAATCGGCTACATGGCGCACGAAGGCGGCTACTACCGTTTCTTCGCGTACTTGAATTTGTTCATGTTTTTCATGCTGGTGCTGGTGCTGGCTGCTAATTTCCTTCTTCTCTTTGTGGGATGGGAAGGCGTCGGATTGTGCAGCTACTTGTTGATCGGCTTCTACTTCACCGAGAAGTTCGCGACCGACGCTGGCAACAAAGCGTTCATCGTAAACCGCATCGGCGACTTCGGTTTTTCACTAGCTGTCTTCCTGATCGCCATGCACTTCGGATCGCTCGACTTCGCCACCGTCTTTGGCAAAGTACAGGGAATGCCGGTGGAAGCGACCGCCGGTTGGATGACGGCAATTGCCCTGCTGCTATTTGTCGGAGCCACCGGCAAGTCGGCGCAGATACCTTTATATGTTTGGTTGCCTGACGCGATGGCGGGTCCCACGCCGGTCAGCGCCCTGATCCACGCCGCGACCATGGTGACTGCTGGCGTCTACATGGTGACGCGCAGCTCGGCGATTTTCCTGCACGCCCACGGCGCGCTCGAAGTAGTCGCGATCATCGGCTTGGCGACCGCCTTCTTCGCCGCGACCATGGGCCTGGCGCAGACCGATATCAAGAAAGTTTACGCGTACTCGACGGTTTCACAGTTGGGCTACATGTTCCTGGGCCTCGGCACCGGAGCGTTTTCAGCCGGCATCTTCCACGTCATGACCCACGCGTTCTTCAAGGCTCTGCTCTTCCTGGGAGCCGGCAGCGTGATCCACGCCATGTCCGGTGAACAGGACTTGCGGAAGATGGGTGGTCTGCGGAAATACACGCCGATCACCTTTGTGACACTGCTATGCGCGAGCTTGGCCATCTCCGGCTTTCCCTTTCTGTCCGGGTATTTCAGTAAGGACGCGATCCTCGCTTCGGCTTACGAATACGCGCCCTGGATGTATTGGGTCGGCGTATTCACCGCCGGGATGACCGCGTTCTATGTATTCCGCGCGTTCTTCCTCGCCTTCTTCGGCGAGCCTCGTTGGCAGGTCGCCGCCCACGACGCCCACGGACATGATGACCATGGCCACGGCGAGCCGCACGAATCGCCGCCCTCCATGTGGATCCCACTCGCAGTTCTCGCGTTCTTGAGCCTAGTCGGCGGCTACATCAACATCCCGAAGTGGCTCGAGCCAATGTTCAAGCTCCCGGAAGAAGCTCCCGGAATTCCGTGGACCGCGCTCGTCTCCGTTGCCGCCGGGCTCGCCGGCATTGCTCTCGCCGCATGGTTCTACTTGATCTCGCCCGCTATTCCCGAAGGCCTGGCGCGCAGCTTCAGTACGCCCTACCGCTGGATCTACAACAAGTACTTCGTCGACGAATTCTATGATTCCGTGGTCGTCGAGCCCATGATCGACGGCTCACGCTCCTTGCTCTGGCGAGTGGTCGACGCCAGCGGCATCGACGGCATCGTAAACGGAGCAGGAAAAACCGCACGCAACGTTGGCGGCATTTTAAAACGAATGCAATCCGGTTCGATTCGCAGCTATGCGGCTTGGGTCGTGTTGGGTTCGATCATGGTGATTATCGCGATCACCATGGGAGGCGGACGATGAATCTCCTCGACGCCGTGCTCTTCCTGCCGCTCATCGGCTTCCTGCTGCTGCTGCTGATTCCCAAAAGCAATCCCAACCTCTCGCGCGTGGCCGCGCTGGTTATTTCGCTGTTGATCTTCGTGATCTCCCTGGGACTCGCCAGTGCCTTCAACGGCTCCGCTCCCGACGGATTCACGTTTGTTCACGATTCCGAATGGATCAGTTCGCCGCCCATCCGCTACCACGTCGGCATTGATGGGCTGAGCCTGTGGCTTGTGATCCTGACCACGCTGCTGACGCCGATCTCGGTGCTGGCGTCCTGGAAACACATTGACCATCGCGTAAAAGAATTCTTCGCGTTCCTGATTTTGTTGGAGTTCGGTCTGATCGGCGTCTTCGTTTCACTCGATCTCTTCTTGTTCTACGTGTTCTGGGAAGTCGGTCTGGTGCCCATGTACTTCCTGATCGGCATCT
Organism: Bryobacterales bacterium; assembly: GCA_963731375.1. Lineage (GTDB taxonomy): Bacteria > Acidobacteriota > Terriglobia > Bryobacterales > Bryobacteraceae > Palsa-187. The sequence continues at coordinate 966,232 of CAVSUW010000005.1, read as the reverse complement.
GGGGCCACGATCGGCGCATTTACGCGGCCGTCAAATTCTTCCTTTACACATTCGCCGGATCGGTCCTGATGCTGGCAGCCATCATCTTTCTATATGACCGCGCCGGCACATTCGACTATTCGCAGATCCAAAGCCAGTTGCAAAGCGGCCGACTCGCCTTGAGCAGTCAGGCCGAAATGCTCCTGTTTCTGGGATTCTTCATCGCCTTTGCGATCAAGGTTCCGTTGTTCCCGCTGCACACCTGGCTGCCCGACGCGCACGTCGAAGCGCCCACGGCCGGCTCCATCATGCTGGCCAGCGTCATGCTGAAGATGGGCACCTACGGACTGGTCCGTTTCTGCCTTCCGCTGTTCCCCAATGCCGCGCACAAATCCGCGCACTGGATCATCGGACTCGCCGTCATCGGCATCCTCTACGGCGCGCTGGTCGCGTTAGTCCAGCCCAACATGAAGAAGTTGGTCGCGTATTCGTCAGTCAGCCACTTAGGATTCGTCGTACTCGGCGTGTTCTCGTTCACGCAGCAGGGACTCGACGGCGCTGTGTATCAGATGCTGAACCACGGTATCTCGACCGGCGCGTTGTTCCTGTTGGTGGGCTATCTCTACGAGCGTCGCCACTCCCTCGAGATTTCTGCTTACGGCGGAGTCGCCACGCCTGCGCCCAACCTGGCGATTGTGTTTTTGATCGCCACCCTCGCGTCCATCGGACTGCCGATGTTGAACAACTTCGTCGGCGAATATCTCGTGCTGCAAGGCGCCTCCTATGCCAGTTTCCCGGCGACCGTATTCGCCGCCGTCGGCGTGATTCTTTCCGCCTGCTACATGCTGTGGTTGTATCAGCGGACTTTCTACGGCAAGGCCTCCGAATCGCTCAGCCACCACATGCCGGATTTGAGCGGACGCGAATGGGCTGCCATCCTTCCACTGCTGCTGTTGATGCTCTGGATGGGCAGCTATACCCAAACCTTCATGCCGCCGATTAGTGCGCAGAACGCCCGGATTTTGGACCTGAGCAAGGAACGCGTCGCGCAGTCGCCGCCATCGCAGCCAGCGGTACGGGAGGTAGCGAATGCCCGCTAACCTGTTTCCCACTGGCGTCGAATACTTCCGCATCCTCCCGGAGATGATCCTGACCATCGCCGGCGTGCTGGTCATGTTCATGGAAGCGATCTTCACCAACGACGACCAGCGTAAGATCTACGGGCCGTTCTCAATCGTGGCGTTGCTCGCGGCGCTCTTAGCATCGTTATCTGCCTCGGGCGAGCCCGGCGCGGCCTTCAGCAACATGCTGATCATCGATGGCTTCGCCTCGTTCTTCCGCGCCTTGGTGATCGCCATCGGCGTGATTGCGATTCTCAGCTCCACCGAATACCTGCGACGCGAAAAGTCCGCAGGCGGCGAATACTACGCTTTGATCCTATTCAGCATCGTCGGCCAGTGCGTGATGGTCACAGCCAACGAGCTGATCATGATCTTCATCGGACTGGAGATTTCGTCGATCGCCTCTTACGTGCTCGCCGGCTACCTCCGCGACGACCCGCGCAACAACGAATCTGCGCTCAAATACTTCTTGCTAGGGTCCTTCGCAACGGCATTCCTGCTCTACGGTGTTGCGTGGATCTACGGCCTGACCGGCTCGACGAACCTTGATCACATCCGCAGCGCCCTGCAAACCTCCACGCCGCCGCTCGCGCTGGCCGGCGCCGCCGCCGCGCTGATGTTCGTCGGATTCGGCTTCAAGATATCCGCCGCTCCGTTCCAGATCTGGGCCCCCGACGTCTACCAGGGCGCTCCCGCGCCCGTGTCGGGATTCCTTACCGTCGGCCCCAAGGCCGCCGCATTTGCGATTCTGATTCGCGTTTTCATGACCGCTTTCGGACCCATTGCTACCCGTTGGGAGCCGATCGTGTGGGCCTGCGCGCTCGCCAGCATGGTCGTGGGCAACTTCGCCGCCATTCAGCAATCCAACATCAAACGGATGCTGGCGTACAGCTCCATCGCGCACGCCGGATACATTCTGGTGGCTCTAACCGCGGATTCCACCACCGGATCCGCCGCCGCCATGTTCTATCTGGCGGCCTACGCCTTCACCAACCTCGGAGCCTTCGCTGTGGTGACGTATTTTTCCCGCAAGGGCGAAAAGTATGTATCCATCGACGACTTCGCCGGCCTCTCGCAACGCCAACCCGCCATGGCCGCGATGCTCACCATTTTCCTGCTCAGCCTCATTGGAGTGCCGCTCACCGCCGGCTTCTTCGGCAAATTCTATATCTTCAAAGCCGTGCTGGATGCCAACGAAGTCTGGATCACAGTGCTCGGCTTGCTCAATAGCGCGGTGGCTGCCTATTACTACCTGCGCATCCTGGTCGTGATGTACTTCCAGGATCCTACCGACGCGGTGGAAAATCTGGACGCTCCCGGTATCGGCCTGAAGATCGCCGTATACGCCTCGGCGCTCGGGACGCTGATCCTCGGCATCTTCCCCGGCTGGGTTTTGGATATCGCCACCCGCGCCGCACTCAAGTAGCTCTCGTTAAAAGTGCAGCCGCAGATCCGCGAACCGCTCCACCGTTAGGAACCGCTGGACTCCCGGATCGCGAAGATCCTGATGCTCCAGCACCCAGGTGTGCGGATGCGGCACCAGCACCGCATGCAATCCAGCGTCGAGCGCGGGATTGATGTCGGATTTCGGTGAATTGCCGATCATCCACGTTGAATCGCGCGCCAGTCCGCGCTCCTCTACCAAGCGCGAGTACGCCTCAGCGTCTTTTTCCTTGACCACGGCTTTGTGTGCGAAATAACACCCAAGCCCCGACCGGTCCACTTTCAACAGTTGCTCGTCGGGATTGCCCTTGGTGAACAGCGTAAGCTCGTGGCGTTCACTCAGATAGCCCAGCGTCTCCTCCACGCCCTCGATCACCACCATCGGCTGCTCCAGAATTCGCTCCGCCAGCGACAACACATGCCGCAAGTCATCGTCGCGGATCTCGCGCTCGGCGAGATGCCGGTAAGCCTGCTGCAGATTGCGGCCAAAGTTCTTCGACCCATAGCCGTGTATCTTGGCATTCACCAGCTCGATCTCGTTCAGCACATCGCGCACCTGCTGCGGCGTCAGCGCCGAATGATCCAGGAAGTCGCAAAAAGTGTCGAAGGCGCGCTCGAAATAGATGTTGTTTTCCCAGAGCGTATCGTCGGCGTCGATCAGCAGGGAGAGACGCCCGCTCACTGAATCCCCGGAGCCTTGCCGCCGTGCCCATTGCGTGGAGCTACCTGCTTCACACGCTCGATCCGCCGCTGGCGAATCAGAAACGCCGGCAGGAATTCGGCCAACTGGCGTAACCGCTCCGCCTCGCTGCGCGCCGTAAGCAGCGCCTGGCGCAACCCCAAGTCCTGAATCGGGCGCGCCAGCCGGAAGCTGAGCTGCGGGTCGAAGGTCTCTGAACTGGGCAGTGGCGAGTCGGCGCTCAGCGCGCGCAACTCGTTATATCCCGCAATGGCCCGCGCGCGGGATTCATCCTCCGGCAGCGTCTCGTCGTCGTTATCAACGTCATCGTCGAAGTAATCCACCTCGCCTCGCAGGAAAGCCCGCTCTTCGTTTACGCGCTCGATCTCGAACCGCCGCCGGCCCAGCGTCAGAATGTCCAACCGTCCATCCGGGTACTCGCGCAGCACCCGCTCGACCGTCGCCGTGCAGCCCGTGTTCACGATGCCCCGCTCATTAGCCAGCACCACACCGAACTCGATCTTGTCGCGCAGCACTTCCGCGATCATTTCCTTGTAGCGGTCCTCAAAGATGTGCAGCGGCAATTCGGCGTCGGGCAACAACACCACTTGAAGCGGAAACAACGGAAGCCATCCCTGCATGCTACTATTATCACTTTCGCGTACCCATGATTCTCAAGCTCAAACAGACTCCGGGGATCTATCTGGTGGGATTCATGGGGAGCGGCAAATCGACTGTCGGAAGCGCGCTGGCCGACGAACTCGGCTGGAGTTTTTTCGACCTGGATCAGGAGATCGAGAAGGCCGCCGGAGCCTCCGTCGCCGAGATCTTCGATCAGCGCGGCGAAGCCGAGTTCCGCACCCTCGAAACCGAAGCGCTCAAGAAGCGGGTTCTTAACGTGCGTACCGGCCGGCCGCAAGTGATCGCCTTGGGCGGGGGAGCATTCACCATAGAGGAAAACTTCGCACTGGCGTCCAATCACGGCGTGACCATCTGGCTGGACGCGCCGCTCGAAGTCATCCAGCCGCGCATCGCCGCCGAGACCCACCGTCCACTGGCCCGCGACCCGCAGCGCTTCCGCGAGTTGTACGAACTCCGCCACGACTCCTACGCGCGCGCCGACTATCGCATCGAAACCTTCGACCTGGAACCCGCCGCTGTCGTGGCCAGCATTCTCGCGCTACCTCTCTTCCGCCCCTAAGCCGAAACTCCAAACAAAAAATGAGCAGAAAACACGCCTTAGATATTTTTCACGCCGCCCTCGAAGCGGCCGACCCCATTCAAGCCGTTCTGGCGCACGTCAAGTGTGACGGAAAAGTTCTTCGCGTCGATAAGCGAAGTTACCGACTAGCCGATTTCGATCGCATTCAAGTAATCGGTTCCGGCAAAGCCAGCGCTAAGATGGCGCAAGCGCTCGAACGCCTGCTCGGCAAGCGCATCACCGGCGGCTGGATTAATGTTCCCGACGGAACGAAGGCCAAGCTCAAGCGGATTCAGCTGCATGAATCCGGCCATCCAGTGCCGGATGAGCGTGGCGTCGAAGGCGCCCGCCGTATTGCGGAAATCGCCCGTGAGAGCGGCCCGCGCGACCTGTTGTTGTGCGTGATTTCCGGCGGCGCGTCCGCGCTGATGCCGCTTCCTGTTGAGGGGATGACGCTCGAAGGAAAAAAAGCGATCACGCGGCAGCTGCTCGCCTGCGGAGCGACCATCCACGAAATGAACACGGTGCGCAAACATCTGTCAGCCGTCAAGGGCGGACATCTGGCAGCGCTCGGCGCGCCCGCCACCGTCGTCGCGTTGATTCTCTCGGACGTAATCGGCGACGACCTCAGCGTGATCGGGTCCGGGCCGACGGTGCTCGATTCCACCACTGTCGATGACGCCGCCGCCGTTCTCAAGCGCTTCGGCATCGCGGTTCCGCACCTGACCGAGACGCCGAAGACTCGGGTAAACGCGCAGAACGTGATCGTGGGCAGCAACCGGCAATCGGTAGACGCGGCCGCGAAGAAAGCCAAAGCGCTCGGCTACCGGCCGATTGTCCTGTCTACCACCATTGACGGCGAGACTCGCGAGATCGCGCGCATGCACGCGGCCCTGGCGCGCGAGATGATGGCCCGCGGCGGGACCCGCGCCTGCTTTCTATCCGGCGGCGAAACTACCGTCACCATCCGTGGCACGGGACTCGGCGGACGCAATCAGGAATTCGTGTTGGCGGCTGCCATTGCGCTGGAGTCCACTCCGAAGGTCACCATCTTCAGCGGCGGCACGGACGGCATCGACGGACCCACTGACGCCGCCGGAGCCATCGCCGATGCTTCCACCTTGCGCCGTGCCGCCGTACTGCGCCTCAACCCATCGCAGTTCCTCGCCGACAACGACTCCTATCATTTTTTCGAGAAAGCAGGCGGCTTAGTGAAGACCGGTCCCACCGGGACTAACGTTGCCGACGTGCGAATCCTACTGGTCTAGTTTTTCGAGCGGAGTGTTCGCGCCGGCGGTTACGGCTTTCTGCACAGTGACGTCCCCGTGCTGCGTCTCCAGGTCGATCGCGGGACCGCTGCCCACGGAGCCCCGCAGCGCTCCTCTGCGCCCACTGGCTTCGACCTTGAATCCGCCGCCGAAAGGGTTGGAGATTTCGCCATTGTTAGTAGACGCGTTCAACGAAAATTGCGCCGCTGCCGGCAGTGACAATCGTATGTCGCCCGAGCGCAAATGCGCCTGGATGCTTCCCAGCGGCAAGCCCGGAGTCAGATTGAGATCGCCGCGCTCGATGCTGATATCCAGTGGGCCGGTAAAGTCGCTAATCTCGACGTCGCTCGACCGCCGGGTCAGATGCGTTGGCCCGCTGAACTTCGACCCGTTAAAGTCTCCCAGTGACATGCTCACTTCGCCCGGCACCGCTTCCACGCTAAGGTTGGTCCGCGGGCTGTTCAGGCGCAGCGGCTTGGCCAGCTTTCGCAGCTCAATCGTTCCGTTGTAGGTCCCGTCGATATTGACCGATCCGGCCATGTCGTCGAGTTCGATATCGGCCCCGCGTCCCTTGATTTCCACATCTCCCTTGACGCCCGACATGTGAACCACATCGCTGCGGTTCAGGTCCACGCGCGCCGTGCCGCCGATATTCTTGAGACGCACGCCGGCATTATCCGATGTGACATTGACGGAGCCCGTGATGTCATTAACATCCAGGTCTCCGGTACGGCCGTGGAACTCCACGCTCGCCCCCTTGGGCACGCTGATTTCGAGCGTGGCCGTGACGCGTTCGAATCGCTGCGCCTGATCCTCCCGAATGCGGATGACGACATTGTTAGCGTCGCCGCTGATCTCCAGCGGGGCGCCGTCGTTGGTCTTGTCAGCCTGCGTTTGGTCCATGCTGCGGATGGTCTTGTGCCCGATGACTTTCACTTGGTCGGCGCCGGCATCCACGCCGTTGATTTTCGCGTCGCCCCGAAAATCCGCCAGCACGATATGCGGCGTTCGCGAACAGGCCTTCTCGGCGCTTACCGGATACTCGTAGCGCTCGCCCCCCAGGAAGCCCAGCCCATTCAACTGGACCATATGATCCGGCCACCAGTTGGAAAATCCGCGCACTGCATGCAGGCTCGCGCCAAACATACACAGGAACACAATCAAAACCCATTCGCCGCCCGAGATGCCGCGCGCCGGCAGCGGCTTCGATCTCGCCGCCCAGCTCAGGATTTCGACGATGCGCAGCAGTCCCCAGCCGATCAGGATGATCGGCCAGTATTTCGCAACCCAATCCAGCAGCGGCATCTCCGGATAAACATTCCGGGCCAGGAACAGGCCGCCGATGACAATCAGCAGCAGTGGGGCGACAAACGAAGTTCTGCGCATAGCTCTTTTAGAAGTTCCCTTTAGGCGTCTCTGGTTCCCAGATGTTCGCCCAGCCACAGCACGCCCAGGACGATCAACAAAACCGGCCAGGTTCTGTGGAAGCTGGCGCCGCCCGTGTGATCGATCATGAACAGCGTACCCAAGGTCACCAGCATCACCGGTCCCCGAATCGATCGCAGCAAGGAGGGGTTCTGGATTGGGTTCGAAGGGTTATTGCTTGGGTTCATATTTAGACTCCGCAATGCGTTCGTACAGCAGAAATACCCCCAGCACGATCAGCAGCGCGGGCCAGTAGCGCAGCAATCGGTCGATCTTCAACAGATCCAGGTTGTCCAGCAGGAACAAAAGTCCGAATCCGATCAGCAGCACCGGGGCCAGGGGGAATCGCGCTCGTGGGCCGCGCGCCCGCACCAGTCCCGAAAATTCGTCCACCATCTCGCCATCCCGGCGCTTCTTCGCGGTGTGATACGCCTCAAACGCCATGTAGAAAACGAAGGTGGGAATCATTAGCCCGAAGAGCGGTACAAACCCCTGCGCGGCGCCGCTGCTCAGAATGCTGATGATCGAACCGAAGATGACGACGTGCAGCAGGCCCTTCGCATACTGGCCGTTGTAAACTGCTCCCACTCCGGGAATGAATCCCAACATGAATGCCAGTGGAGGGGAAACACTGTGGTCGGCCTTGGGTAGAGGCGGCGGCTGGCTCGGCGTATAGGGAGACGGCGCCGCTGCAGCGGCGGATGCGCCTGTTGAGCAGTCGCGGAGGCCCCAGATACGAAGCCTCACTCGAAGCCTGCGCCTGCGGAGCATGCTCGGCGCAATACAGCGTGCCTTCCGTCGCGATGGCGTCGTTATCTTCCAGCGCCTTGCCGCACATTCGACAGTAACCGATGACCCTTGCGTTCGGAGCTCATTTATTCTGCGCTCCGCTCTGCGTATCGCTCGACGCCTGGCGTTCCTGCGCCCACTCTTCCAGTTGCGTTTGCACGTCGTAAACTATTTGCAGATTTTCGTACCGTTTGACGGTCCGATCCCACGACCGCTCGACCCCGCTTGAGGCCGCGCCCCAGAACCGCCCCACCATCGCCAGCGAAATCACCGCCATCGCCAGCCCCATCGCGAATCTCGGCTGCAAAATAAATCTGCCGCGCTGGCCCAGCAGCCGCTCGACCCAGGAAAGCTTGACCACGTTGCGGCTTTCGCCGCCCTTAACTTCTAATAGAATCCGGTTCACTAGAGCAGGCGGTGGCTCGACGTCGGCGGCCCGTTCGATGAACGCGAGCGCGCCTGAGGCATCCAGCGCCAATTCTGCGCAGGACGCGCAAGCATCGCGATGCTCTTCGATACCGGCCTTCTCCTCGGCCGCCAAGGTCCCATCGAGATAATCGGCCAGCAGAATTTCGAATTCGTCGCAAGTAATTCTGCTCATACCGCCGCCCGTCTGTCGCCGCCGGCTTGCCGCCGCAGCACGCGAGCCAGATCCGCCCGCCCGCGATTCAATCTCGATTTCACAGTTCCTTCGGGTATCTGCAGCACTTCCGCGATCTCACGATATTCCAGCTCTTCAAGATCCCGCAGAATCACCGTCTCCCGCAACTCCGGCGAAAGCCTTTGCAGCGCGGATTGTAGCATCTCGCTGGCCTCGCGCCCCGCCAGCATGCCATCGGCCCGCGCGGAAACAGCCGTGGTATTTTCGATCATCGGCAGCCGGTCTTCGAGCGACTCAGTCGCCCGGTCGAGCTTGTTCTTGCGATAGTCGTCGATCAGCAGATTCCGTGCCACGCGCCCCAGCCAGACCGTGAAAGAACCCTCGCCAGCCCGGAAATTCTTCAGCGACCGGAACACCCGCAGAAACACTTCCTGCGTCAGATCCTGCGCCTTGTGATCCGCTCCCGTGAAGCGGTAGCAAATGGCATATACGCGACGTGTGTGGATGCGCACCAGATCTTCCCAGGCGGCTTCCTCGCCGGCCAGGCACCGCTCAACGATCAGGTTATCGGCGTCCAAGGAGATCTTCCGCGCGTCATGGGTGGTGGAAGAGGCCGGGCTGATCCCTACCACCATGTGTCGAACTGCCGTCATCGCTTCCATCGTATTGCCTATCTAGTAGAACGTAGGTTGCGTTTAAGAAGTTCGATTTACATTCTACTTCCCTTTGGCCCCCCTCCTGGCGTAATCTGGGACGCTAGCCGTAATCTGCCGCCAGACCCACTATGACCTGCCCCTTCTGCGCCCACCGCCAGGACCGCGTAATCGACTCCCGCGAAAGCAAAGAAGGCGACGTGATCCGGCGGCGCCGTGAGTGCCTCAAGTGCGAGCGCCGCTTCACCACTTACGAACGTAGTGACGAAGTGCCCTACATGGTCGTCAAACGTGATGGAAGGAGGGAAAAATTTGAACGCCAGAAGGTGTTGGAAGGCCTGATCAAGGCTTGCGAGAAGCGTCCAGTTGCCATGGCCAAGCTGGCCGAGGTGGTGGACGAAGTCGATTCTATGCTGGCAGATAGCGCCGATCGTGAAATCTCGACAACAGCCATCGGCGAGCTATTGATGGATCGCCTGCGGACGCTCGACAAGATAGCCTATGTCCGGTTCGCGTCGGTTTATCGCGACTTCCAAGACGTGGAGGCATTCGTTACGGAATTGAAGGACTTGTTGCAGCGCCGCGGCTAGGATGAGAGGTGAAACCTTAAGCGCCGAAGAACATCTTTTGTAATAGGGACTTAACAGATCGCCAGAACGCTGATATACTAGGATGCGGCATGCGTCTGGCCTACGGATGGAGTGTGCGGACTCATCTGTTTAAAAACAAAGGGCTTATGAGTCATGACGACTTATGCCCCGACCGGCAAAAATTTCTAGGTCGGGAGAGGTGGATGCGTTGGACCAGTTTGAGGATCAATTTGAGGGCCCCAGCCAGGAACCGCTAGGGCTCCCCTTCGACGAAGAAGGGGGCTTCTTCCACCCCGAAGAAGTCCATGATAGCGAAGAGTTTGCGGCTGCTCACCCGGTAGAAGAATCGATCTATACCGACGACCCGGTACGCGTGTATCTACGCGAGATGGGCGCCGTTCCGTTGTTAACCCGCGAAGGCGAAGTCAACTTGGCGCGCCGCATGGAGCGCGGCAAGTTGCGGATGCAGAAGGCCATTAGCCGCTCTGCCTTGGTCCAGCTTCGTGCCGTTGAAATCTGCGAGCAGATCCGCAAGGAAGTCGAAGACCTCGACGCCTTCGTGGATTTGGGCGATCTCGAAGTCGAGAGTGCCGCCTATGCCAAACGGCGCAACGAAGTAAAGCAGCAATTGGCCGACATCGTTTCGCTGCACAAGAAGTTGGGGCAGCTCACCACCAAGATGGAGGCCGTGCCGGCGAGCAACAAGAAGCTCCGCCGCCGCGCGGCCGGTAAAGTGAATCGCTGCTGGGTGGAAATCTCACAAGCCATCCGCGCCGTCCCTTTCTACAGTTCCCAGTGGAAAATGTTCGCGAAGGAAATCGAGCGCGTGGTCGACGAACTGTCGCACCTCGATCGTGACCTGCGCAAGATCGAAGGTCGCAACAGCCAAACCGCGTTGGCCAAGGCCAAGGAACTCAAGCGCGAGATTCGCAAGCGCGAACAAACCGCTGGTGCCGGTCTCAGTGACCTGCGCCACACCATGGCGGTGATCCGTCACGGCGAAATCGAAGCCGAGCGTGCCAAGAAAGATCTAGTCGAAGCCAACCTTCGCCTGGTGGTTTCGGTCGCCAAAAAGTACGTGAATCGCGGCCTACACTTACTGGACTTGATCCAGGAAGGCAACATCGGCCTGATGCGCGCCGCCGACAAGTTCGAATATCGCCGCGGCTACAAATTCTCGACCTACGCCACCTGGTGGATTCGCCAGGCCATCACCCGCGCCATCGCCGATCAGTCGCGCACCATTCGTATTCCGGTGCACATGAACGAGTCGATGAACAAGTTCCTGCGCGCCACCCGCGAGCTGGAAAAGGAACTCGGCCGCGCCCCGACCAACGACGAGATCAGCCGCCGCATGGACATTCCAGTGGAGAAAGTCCAGAAGCTGAAGACCATCTCGCGCGACCCCGTATCGCTCGAAACTCCTGTCGGCCGCGATGGTGAATCGGCTCTCGGCGATCTGATCGAAGACCGTTGGGTAGGTTCGCCGGTCGATGCCGTGATCGACACCAACGTCCGCGACGAAACCGCGAATATCCTCAAGACCCTGTCTCCCAAGGAGGAGAAGGTGATCCGCCTGCGCTTCGGCATCGGTTGCGAGCGCGAGCACACGCTGGAAGAAATCGGCCAGGAATTCGACGTCACCCGCGAACGCATCCGCCAGATCGAAGCCAAGGCCCTGCGCCAACTGCGTTCGCCGGAACGCGCCCGCCACCTGCGTGCGCTGTTGGCCGCGCGGTAATTCGTCTCTCTCAATAATTTCACGGCCGCCGAGGCATCCGGGATGATCAGCGGCGGTCGCGCAACTTGCGGATCGTCTTGGCGACCGGCTCTCCCCATGTCACTGGCGGCATATTAGGGACTTCAGCGAGCGTTTCCTGCAAAGTTGGCCGCGCGGCGATGAGCTCGATTTCTTGCCTCAAGTATTCCGACAGGGAAGTTCCCTGCATCGCAGCGCGCATTTTCAACTTGCGATGCAGCGCATCCGGAACATTGCGGAGCTGGATCGTCTTGGACACATTCCCAACATACGTGGATATCCACGTGAAAGCTATATCCCATCGTTCCTCACATAGTTCCACTCGAACCTCCCTGATCGAGCAGGGTCAAGCTACCCGTTCTACTGATGTGGACCCGGCCACCGCTAGCGCATTCTGAAGTCGAGGAGATTTCAAGATGGCAAGTTCCGCCCCTAGTTCATTGGTTTCGTTCTCGAACGATCTCGCCGCGCTGGTAGAAACGTCCGCCGCCTCGGTGGTCGCCGTCCACGGCCGGCCGCGCTTTAATTCGAGCGGTATTCATTGGTCGCCGGAGGTCGTGATCACCGCCGAGCACACGCTGCGTCACGATGACGGCATCGTGGTGACCACCGGCGCCGGCGACCGGCTCCCCGCCGAAGTCGTCGGCCGCGATCCCGGCACCGACCTCGCCGTCTTGCGCGTCAAAGGTCTCGCCATACCCACGGTTTCGAAGCTGGAAGACTCCGCCTATCGCCCCGGCAGCTTGATCGTCGCGATCGGCAGAAACAAAGACAGCGCCAACGCCGCGCTTGGAGTGATCAGCAGCCTTGCGGGGCCGTCGCAAACATGGCGAGGCGGCAAACTCGATCAGGTAATCCGGCTGGATCTCGCCCTCCATCCAGTCGCGTCAGGCGGCGCCGTCGTGGATGCCGCGGGCAAACTCATCGGCATCGCCACCCCGGTTCTTTCACGAGCGGCCGTGTTCGCCGTTCCGAACGCCACCGTCGAGCGCGTGACCCAGGCCCTCCTAACTCACGGGCGGCTGCCCCAAGGGTATCTGGGTGCCGGGCTACAACCGATCCGCCTTCCGGAACATCTAACCAAGAGTCTGGGGTTGGGCGTCACCGGCGGCTTGATGACCGTGAGTGTGGATCAAGACGCGCCTGCCGGTAAGGCCGGATTATTAATTGGCGACGTGCTACTGGAGCTGAACGGACAATTCGTGGATCGGCCGGAGGCCGTCAGGCTGCTGCTTGCGGACGCGGTCGGGAAAACCATCCCCGCGCGCGTTCTGCGGGGCGGCACGCTGGTCACGCTCGAAATCGCAGTGACCGAACGGCATGGGAAGCACTGACATGGGCATCGGCGAAGTGGGCGAGTTACTGCGCCGGTTGACGGTCCACGTCCGCGGCGCGCGATCCGCGGCAGCAAAGCGCCGGCTCGGGTGTGATCTGGGATAGCGCCGGAACCATCGTCACGAACGCACACGTGGTGGGGGAGGGAACACACACCGGGAAGGGAACACAAATAGTCGAACTCTGGGATGGCCGTTCGTTTCCAGCGGAAATCCACTCAAGAGACGACCCGCGTGATTTGGCGAAGCTCAAACTGCCGGCCACCGGCGTCCCCGCGGCGACTCTGCGCAGCTCCCCGGTAAAACCGGGCGAGCTGGTCATCGCCGTAGGAAATCCGCTCGGCTTCACCGGCGCACTCACCACCGGCGTCGTGCACGCCGTGGGTCCATTCGCTGGTCTTGGCCGCAGGCCGTGGGTGCAGGCCGCCATTCGCCTGGCTCCCGGAAACTCCGGCGGACCGCTCGCCGACGCCGCGGGTCATGTAATCGGAATCAACACCATGCTTGTCTCCGGCGGAATCGCGCTGGCTGTGCCGGCCGCTACCGTCGAAGAGTTCCTGAAGAACGGCGCGCGTCCGCGGCTCGGCGTCACCGTTCGTGATGGTGCGCTTGCCTCGGCGAAGCGGCGTGGGACTGTTGATCATGAGCATCGAGAACAGGCAGCCCGCGCGGAGCAAGCGTCGCTCTTGATTGGAGACATATTGATAGGAACCCATGACTCCCGATTTACCACCGCCGCCGACCTTTCCGATGCGATCGCCGAGACGCGATCGCAGCGTCTTCGTCTCCATTTCCTGCGCGGCGACAATGCCCGCGAACGCGAAGTCGTGATCTCCCTCGCCAACCGCGTCGCGCGGGAGGCCGCTTGATTCGTGTCTGGATCGAGACCGTCTCCAATGTTACCCGCGCGGGCTTGGAGTCTCTGCTCGAAAGCAGTGGCGACATCCACCTGGTCGGATTCTCCATCCCAGGCCGATGTAGTCTTGCTCGACGAGCTCCCCGACAAGCCGGGAGCCGCGCCCGCACGTCGTGCTGTCGGACGAGCTTCTTACTTCGCGTGTGCTCCGTCTGGGAGTCCACGCCATCCTGCCGCGCGAAGCCGCCGCCGAACAGATCGTCGCGGCGCTATACGCAGCCTCCGCCGGACTGATCGCGGTTCCCGCCGAATCCAGTTCCGCTGATCGTGCCGGCAGCCTCCGAATCGGTGGTCGAGAACCTGACGCCCCGCGAGATGGAAACTCTCGAAATGCTCGCCGAAGGACTCAGCAACAAGCAGATCGCCGCGCGCCTCAGCATCTCCGAGCACACCGCCAAGTTCCACGTCAATTCCATCCTCGGCAAAGCTCGATGCCGCGACCCGCACCGAAGCCGTCATGCGCGGCATTCGCACCGGCTTGCTAAAAGTGTGACGATGAGATTTGGCTATGCCCGAAGACACTAACGATTTGCTGCTGCTGAATCCCGTTCACGAGTGGGATCACATTCGCGGACCGGCGGACGCCCCGTTCACACTCGTCGAATACGGCGACTATGAGTGCCCCGCGCTGCGGCCGTCTGTTCGCCACCCTTCAAAGTGTGCAGCAGGAATTCGGCACTCGCCTTCGTCTTGGTGTACCGGCACTATCCGCTGTCCGGAATTCATAAGCACGCGCAGATGGCTGCGGAAGCCGCCGAAGCCGCCGGCGCGCAGGGACATTTCTGGGAAATGCACGATCTTCTGTTTCAGCATCAGGATGCCCTGGACGAAAAGCACCTGCTCCGCTACGCCGAGCAATTGGGCCTCGACGTAGATCGATTCCACCGCGAGCTGAAACAAAGAACATATGCCGAACGTGTAAGTCAGGACTTCATCGCCGGCGTCCAGAACGGCGTCAACGGCACTCCGGGACTGTTCCTGAACGGAGTCCGCCAGCCCGGCACCTTCGACCAGCCAGCCTTGATCGCCCTGCTGAAAGCTGCGCCCAGCCCTGGCCCTCAATCGACCAGCGCCTGATACACCGCGTTGGGAAATTCCGTCCGCACAATCCCCACGCGCGTCGACATCAGCACGATGCCGATCAACTGCTCTTTCGGATCCACCCAGAAATACGTTCCGTAAGCGCCGCCCCAGCCGTAGTCCCCGGGACTCCCCAGCCACCCGCTCACGCCGGTGCTCTTGCGAACCCGCACGCCCAATCCGAAACCGTAGCCGCGCAGGTTCTGCTCCAGCGTCAGCCCCGTCTCCGAAAAGTTAGCCAGGTTCAGATTTCCGATCGCGTTGTCGGTCATCAGCTCCACCGACTTCCGGCTCAGCAGCCGCGCGCCGTTCCACTGGCCGCCGTTCAACAGCATCTGGCAGAACTGCAAGTAGTCCTCGGCCGTCCCCGTCAGCCCACCCGCGCCCGAGAAAAACTCGACCCCCGCAGGCAGCGGCGGCGGAGGACCCTGCTTCGCCACGCCTTGTGCCGTGCGCAAATACACCGTCGCCACATCGCCCATGCGGTCCGCCGGAATCGTAAAGAAAGTGTTGTTCATATTCAGCGGCGTCAAGATGCGCTGCTTGAAAAACTGCTCCAGGTTCATGCCGCTGACAATCTCCACCACCCGCCCCAGCACCGCGAACCCGACCCCTCCCGTATACTGCCACTGCGTCCCCGGCTGAAAGTTCAGCGGCAGCTCCCCCGAGCGTTTGCTGAACTCCGCCAGCGAAATCCCTCCCGCGTCCAGCTTCGACTTGCGGAAAAAGTCGCCCGCCGGCCCGTCCGCCGTCACCGCCAGCCCGGCCGTATGCGTGAGGATGTGCTGCAGCGTCACCTCCCGGTCCGCGCTAACGAGTTTGACCCCCGCGCCCCGCGGATCATTGGGCAGATTCCACACCGCCACTTTCGGATTCTTGAACTCCGGAATGAACTTCGAAACCGGATCGCTCAACACCAGCTTGCCCTCTTCCATCAACATCAGCACCGCCACCGCCGTGAGCGGCTTCGTCATGGAGGCCATGCGGAACAAAGTATCCGTGCGCATCGCCTTGCCCGATTCCATATCGGTTGTGCCCTGCGCCTCAAAGTGCACCACTTTGCCTTTGCGAGCCACCAGCGTGACCGCGCCCGCGAAGTCCTTGGCGTCGATGTGGCTCTGGATCACGGAGTGGACGCGCTTCAGCCGCTCCGCCGAAAACCCGACTTCTTCCGGCTTGGTGACCGTAAGCGACGCCGCGAACGCCTGGAACGCGAGCAGCACGCAGAGCGACGGAGCAATGATCAATTTCGCAGTTGGGGACATAGCGCCTCCTTGGGGAACTAGCTATTTAGCGTACTGCAAATCGCAGGCGCTCGGCCTGGATCGCGTGGCGGAAGGCCGCTTCAGTTCAGGTCGCCGGACGCCTACCTCTTAGTGCCATTCGCTAACCGTTTGGCTCTATCAATAAACTCTTGCGCTTCCGCGGATTGGCCTTTGCTGATCAGGATTAATGCGTACCCATTTAACGAAGCAATCATTGTTTCCCTGCGGGCGCCGTTATCTCCACGATCTATCACAGCCTTCAAAAAAGGAAGCGCTTGGTCAAAGTGCTTTTTCACTGTCAGTGCGGCACCATGTATGCCTTCAACGTCTGCGAGACGGATATCACAAACGTCATATAGATCCGGGAAGCCAGCTTTGCACTGCTCATAGAATGTGCGTGCTCGTTCCATGTAATTTGTGGCTTCCGCGTCCCTTGCCGTGGTCGAATCGGCGTCCATGAGCGACATCAATTCGAATAATGCTATACCGATATCTATGTCAGGACGGACCGATGGTGCGTGATTAGCGATAAGAATTGCAAGACGTTGCTTGAGGACTGACTCGGCCCTCACGGGGTCCTTCAGACGAGAGTAAAGGTTGCCAAGCTTCCGGAGTTCGTCGGTCTTACAGTGGTACTTGCTCTGCGGCAGGGAATCGCATTCGCGGATAGCGGACTTGTACCCCTCTTCGGCTGATGACAGGTTTCCGGATGCAAGCGCCCGGTCGGCAGCTTCCGTCAACGCAGTTACCTTTCTCTGCACGGCTTCCGAATCAGCCCCAGAAACTGAAACCAGACAAAGCAAAAATAGAATTCGGATTCGCATCACTCTCCACGCCGAACGGCCTCGGCGATAGCCTCTTTGGACACCCGTTCCCGCCACTCCACGGCGATGCTCTCCCAGGCCATGCCGGCACTGACCTGCTCCAACACGTCGGCGACCAGGATGCGTGTTCCGCGGAACGTGGGCTGACCGTGGCACACGGCTGGATCGGCAACGATATACCGGCCGATCAGAGGCGGTTTGGGTTTGGCAGCCATAGACTTCCTGTGCGCCAATTATAACGATGTTCGATCTTCCGCGCCCCTGATATCTGGGACCCAACGTCGGAAGCAACGTCGAGTAAAATCCAAATATGAAGCTGCTCGTGACGCTGGAACCCGACGAGTCCGGCATGCTCGTTGCGAAGTGCCCTTCCATTCCCGGCTGCATCTCCCAGGGACGCACGGAGGCCGAGGCCCTGGAAAACATTCGCGAGGCCATCGCCGGGTGTCTCGAAACCCGCGCGGCTCACGGCATGCCTCTGACCATATGGAACAAGGACCGCCAGCGCGGAAGCCACGTCGCTCTCATCAAGCAGGGGCACGCGACGAGCTTATAGTCCCTCGCGTTGATGTGGCCTTTCGTGATCACCGAGCAGTAGGTCTAGTCCCGCTCTCCAAGCCGTCCATAACGACAAAGCCCCTTGTCGTTTTGAGGCACAGATGGATCGGCCGGTGTTCGCCTTTCGATGTGTCGCACGAAACCCCGGTGCTTATGATCCTGTGTCGTTTTTCCGCCACACTTCGGACATTTTCCGTCTCTGGCGTCACTGGTTTTCATCGTCCCTCCCACGCAAGAGCATATCAAAACCTACGGTTTCCCTTCGGAGCGCTCCCCTTTAGCCTTCTTACCGTTTTTCGTCCGTGCGCCCTTCTTCGACGTGTGCTGCGGGCAGGAGTATAGACGCTGATAGAAGTGTTCTTACAATCCGTTGGCCTGTGACTGATATTGCAAGATATAGGTCAATTTCTTTTCATCTCTGTCGAAGAACCAGGACACTGTAATGAGTTGCGCTTCTCCTCTCCACTTGGTTATGCATGCGACAGTCTCCCGAGGTAAAGGTCTATAGTGCTCATCAAAACCCTCTAAAGTTAGGGAATCTACTTTGTTGCACGGACCCGATTGCTCCAATGGCGGTCCGTACTTCGTTACCAGCGCATCGTGAATGCTCTTGGCGCTCACTAGTGTTACCTCAAGAGAGTTTAGTTTCGGATTGTCGGCTAGCAGTTTTAGTGTGTTGAGGCTTAGCGTGATCGTCTGCATGCCCGCTGATCCAAAAGTCAGTTCGGGCTTAAATGGAAGTTTGATGATTAGATCTGGAAGCGTTAGGAGGAAGTCGGGCGTCGCCGTGTAATGCCCTTGGTTGTTAGCGACCGGATGTAGTTCAAATCCCTGAGCCAACATTTGTTTCTTGACGTCGTCTTCGCTCGTCTTGAACTTGAGGCCATTCCAGGTGATTTGCGCCACTACACATTGCGCTAATGCGAAAAGGATGAAGAGTCGTAGCATTCTTGAAATCCCCTTTGAGTTAATCCACCCTCCTTCTCGTCAAACATGCTACTACCCCATTTAGCGTACTGCAAATCGCACCCCTTGTTTCGCCACATCAGGTGCGACATAATCGCTTGCCATAGGGTGTTTGGATGCCTCGACCAGCTAAACGGCCGGGAAATCCCAGCCAAGGAGCACACTTTAAGATGCCTACACCGCGAAAACAATTCGTAGCCGCCATGTTTTTAGCCGTGCCCGCCTGGCTCGGCGCAGCCGACGTCAGCGGCGGCCAGCCCGTGACCTTCGCCAAGGACATCGCGCCCATTCTCCAGGCCAAGTGCCAGAACTGCCATCGCGCCGGGCAAATGGCGCCCATGTCGCTGGTGAGCTACGAGGAAGTGCGCCCCTGGGCCAAAGCCATCAAGCAGCGTGTGCTCACGCGCCAAATGCCGCCCTGGCACGTCGACCCCACCATCGGCATCCAGAAATTTGCGAACGACCTCTCGCTGAGCGACATGCAAATCGCCGCCATCGCCAAGTGGGTGGACGATGGCGCGCCCCTCGGCAACGTCGCCGACATGCCCGCCGCCCAAACAGTGGCCCAACGATGGCGGCTGGAAGTTGGCCGAGCAGTTCGGCCAACCTGATTTTGTAGTCAAATCCGAACCTTATACGATGGCGCCCAAGGGGCAAGACGTCTGGTTCAAGCCGCTGACCGCGATCCCGGTCACCGAGCCGCGCTGGGTCCGCGCCGTCGAAATTCGCCCCGGCACCGCCGCCGGCCGCAAGATCACGCATCATGCTCTCGCCTTCCTGCAGCAGGAAGAGCCCGGCTCGAATACCGGCATCGTCACCCAGGGACTGTTGATGGAATGGGCCGTCAACAAGAACTATGACGTCTATCGCGAGAACACCGGCAAGCTGCTCGTCCCCGGCGCCCGCGTCTGGTGGGAGATGCATTACCACGCCGTCGGTGAAGAGATTCGCGACGACGTCGAGCTGGCGATCTATCTTTACCCGAAAGGCCAGGAGCCCAAATACCGCACCTACCTGACCGCCTTCCCCGCCACGCCCGGCATCGGCCGCGCTGGGAGTCATGGATATTCCGCCCAATTCCATCACCGAGACCGAGGGCTATGAAACCTTGAAGGCGCCCGCGATGCTCGAAAATTTCCAGCCCCACATGCACCTGCGCGGCAAGGCCATGCTGCTGGAAGCGATTTTGCCCGACGGCTCCAAGCGCACCATCAGCTTCGTCGATCACTTCAACTTCAATTGGATGACCAACTACATCTTCGCCGACGACGCCACGCCGGTGCTCCCCAAAGGCACCATCATTCATGTGGTCGCGTGGCATGACAACACCGCCGCCAACAAGAACAATCCCGACCCCACGCAATGGGTCGGATGGGGCGATCGCACCGTCGATGAAATGGCTCACGCGTGGGTGAACGTAACCTATATCAGCGAGGAAGATTATCAAGAGTGGGTGCGCAAGAATCCCCAAGCCAACGCGGCCGTGGCCGCTCGCTAGTGCAGCTCCGAATTCGTAGCGCCATCTTAATTGCGTCGTTGACCGCCGCTCTTCTGCCCGCCCAGCAGCAGTTGCGCATGGAGCCGCCGCATGACTCCGGCCAAAGCGTCACGCCCGCTTTCGAAGGCTGGTTCGCGAACCCCGACGGCACCTTCAGCATTTTGTACGGCTACTTCAATCGGAATATGAAACAGGAACTGGATATTCCCATTGGACCCGACAACAAGATCGAACCCGCCGGCCCGGATCGCGGCCAGCCCACCCATTTCATGACGCGCCGCCAGTGGGGCGTGTTCACCGTGACCGTCCCCAAAGATTTCGGCTCGCAAAAAGTTTCCTGGACCATCACCGCCAACGGCGTCACCACCGTGATCCCCGCAGGTTTGGACCCGCTGTGGGAAGTGTCGCCCTTCAAGGACGCCTCTGGCAACACGCCGCCGTTCATCGGATTCACCGACAAGGGACCGTTCGTGCAAGGCCCGCGCGCCCAAAGCGAAACATTATCGGCAACAGTCGGAGTGCCCGTTGCCGCTCCCTCTTTGGGTAGCCGACGATGCCAACCTGATTCCCGGCGCCGAGCGCCCCAAGACCCCGCCCATCACCGTCACATGGAATAAATTCCGCGGCCCCGGCGCAGTAGTATTTTCCGCCGAGAAGCCGTCGATCGACGACGCCGACTTCGCCGCCCCCGCGAAGACCACCGTTCACGGCAAAGCGTCCACCACCGCAACCTTCAGCGAGCCCGGCGAATACATTCTGCACGCCACCGCCAATGACTGGACCGGCGAAGGCGGCCGCGGCTTCCAGTGCTGCTGGACCAACGCCCAAGTCAAGGTTTCGGTGAAGAAGTAGTCGGTCGCGCCACTTCCGCCGGATCTGCCGAAACCGTTCCTCCGACTCAGCCCGCATCCGCTCGACCCAAGCCGCCGAACCCTGCTTTAGTTCGGGATGGTCTTTATGCTTTCCACGCTCCAGCGGCTTTCCTTAGAGCCTCGCGTTGCCTGCGGCGCAGGATTTCGTCGCGCGTCACTTACTTCCCGCCCTTCAGTTGCGAATACACCATGCTGACAAACCGGTCGGCGCTCGTCCCCGCGCCCGCCGGCAGCAATCCCCCCGGCACCTTCGCGTCATAGGGAGCCGTCACCTTCGCCGCCAGCACTTCCTGCAAGCTCTTCCCCTCGCCGATCATCTGCCGCACCTTGGCCTCGACGCCCAGAATCATATCGCGGTAAGGAACGATGTCCGTCCGGTTGATGACCGTCCCATGCCCCGGCACCAGCCTCGTGTTCGGACCCGCCACCTTCATCGTCAGCTCCAGCGCATCCAGCGCGCCCTTCAGCGTGCCGCCGTTGTTGGTGTCGATGAACGGATACCCATAATTCCGATAGAAGTCGCCGATCATAATCACGTCCGCATTCTCAAACCGGATCATGGTATCGCCGCCGGTATGCGCCGCCCGCACCGGAATCAGGTCCACCACCTCCCCGTTCATGCGAAACTTCACCGGATCGCCCATCCCGTAAGTGATCACTGGCAGCCGCGCTGGATCCCCGCCGGCCGCCCGTTCCATCTCCTCGCGCAATTCTTCCCGCGCAAACAGCACCGCGCCCATCTTGACGAAATTCGCATCTCCGCCCGTGTGGTCGACATGCACGTGCGTATTCACCAGAAACCGAATCGGCTCGGAACTGATCTTCCGGATCGCCGCCACCACCTTGTCCGTGATTTGCGAGTACTGCGCGTCCACCATGAAGACGCCGTCCGGCCCCGCCAGCACTCCGATCCTGCCGCCCGCCGCATCCTGATGTCCCGGATCGGCTCCGCCCGAGCCCGACAACATATAAAGGTTCGGCGCGATCTTCTCCGTCAGGATCTCGATCTTCGCGTAGTCGATCCCCTGCGCCTGCCCCCACGCCCCCAACCAAACAGCGATCGCGGCCGCCGCCAGTTTCATCGCGCTTCCGCCTTCATGAATCTATAAACCGTCGTGCTCTTGAATTCCTCCCCCGCCTTCAAAACCGTCGATGGAAACCTCAGCTTGTTGGGAGAATCCGGATAATGCTGCGTCTCCAAACACAGTGCGGAACGCGCCGTATATACCTGGCCCCCCTTCCCCTTAAGCGTCCCGTCCAGGTTATTGCCGGTATAAAACTGAATGCCCCGTTGTGTAGTCCACACTTCCATCACGCGGCCGCTTGTCGGCTCCTCCACCCGGGCCGCCCGGCTCAACGCAACGCCCTTCTTGTTGAGCACGAAATTCATATCGTAGCCTTTGCCGAACTTCAATTGCTCATTGTCCTGCCCGATCCGCGCGCCAATCGCCGTGGGCGTGAGGAAATCGAACGGAGTGTCGGCCACATCCCGCAATTCGCCCGTCGGTATCAGGCCCGCATCCACCGGCGTGAAGCGATATGCGTTTAACGTCAGCACGTGGCCCAGAATATCGCCGCTCCCTTTCAAGTTGAAATAGGTGTGATTGCTTCAGGTTGATCACCGTGTCCTTATCGGTCGTGGCGGAGTACTCGATCCTCAATTGATTGCTGTCGGTCAGGTGATAGAGCACCGTCACTTTGCAATTGCCGGGATACCCTTCCTCCCCGTCCTTGCTCAAATACGAAAGCTCCAGCGCGCCGTCCGGCATCTCGCTCGCGCCGTCCACACCACCCTATCGAATCCATGCAGCCCGCCATGCAGCGCATTGTCGCCGTTATTCTTCGCGAGCTTGTACATTACTCCGTTCAATGTGAACTGCGCGTGCCCGATCCGATTCGCATAGCGCCCCACGATAGCGCCGAAATACGGATTCGGTCCGAGATATCCCTCCAGCGAATTGAATCCGGCGACCACATCGCCCATCGCGCCGTTGCGGTCCGGCACTTTCAGCGAAACGATCCTGCCCCCGTAGTTCGTGATCCTCGCCTCGACCCCGCTCGCGTTAGTCAGCGTGTAGATCCGCACCGGCGCCCCCTCGTGCGTCTTCCCAAAATCCGCGGAGGTCAGCTTGGTCGCAGCCTGCATGGCAACCGCGCCTAAAATCAGAGCGAACACGGCCCGTGTTTTGTTCATAGCAGCCATTATCTTCCAAGCCGCGACCCCACGCAGCGCCCGTCGACGAGAGTAAGATCAAAACGGAGTGCATTGACTATGCATAAACAGGTAATCGCGTGGCCGGTTCTTTCTCGCCGCTAGTTGGATGCTGCACGCCGCCGCCGAGAAGTTCGACAAGTTTGATGTGAAGAGTCTCCTCACCGGACCAGCCGCCTTCATCGACGGCCGCTCCCTGAAGCCCGGCACTTTCCGCAAGATCACCGCGGACGCTCTCCCCCAGCCCTTCGCGACCTCGTCCTCGGCGAACTTCCCCCGCCTGGTTCCGCGTCCCGCCGACGCCTGGCCGCAAGCACCCGCCGGATTCAAGGTCGAAATGTACGCCACCAATCTCGACGAGCCGCGCGAGATCCGCACCGCCCCCAACGGCGACCTCTTCGTCGCCGAAACCCACCTGGGCCAAATCAAAATCTTCCGCGGCCGCGACAAGGACGGCAAACCGCAGCAGGTTTCGGTGTTCGCCACCGGCCTGAATCTGCCCTTCGGAATCGCCTTCTACCCGCGCGGCGCCAATCCGCAATGGGTCTACGTGGGCGAACACCAACTCCGTCGTGCGCTTCCCCTATCGCAACGGCGATCTGAAAGCCACCGGCCCTGCGCAAGAAATAATCCCGCACCTCCCCACCGGAGGCCATTCCACCCGCGACCTCGCCTTCTCCCTCGACAGCAAGCGCCTGTTCGTCGCCGTCGGCTCCGGCTCGAACGTCAACGATCCCGACCGCAACCCCGGCGAATTCCACCGCGCCAACATTCTCGAATACACCCCCGACGGCAAATTCACCGGCGTCTACGGATCCGGCATCCGCAACCCTGCCGGCATCGGAGTCAACCCCACCACCGGCGAAGTCTGGTGCTCCACCAACGAACGCGACTCCCTCGGCGACAACCTCGTCCCCGACTACATCACCCACGTCCAGCCAGGCGGCTTCTACGGCTGGCCCTGGTATTACATCGGAGGCCATCCCGATCCGCGCCTCGAAGGCAAGCACCCCGAATTGAAGGACAAAGTGATCGTTCCCGACGTGCTCCTGCAACCGCACAACGCCTCGCTCGAGCTGACCTTCTACGACGGCGCCCAGTTCCCGCGCGAATATCGTGGCGACCTGTTCGCCGCCGAGCACGGCTCCTGGAACCGCGCCAACCGCACCGGCTATGAAGTGATCCGCGTCCCCCTGGAGAACGGCCACGCCAGCGGAGTCTTCGAAGATTTCATCACCGGCTTCGTCACGCCGGGCGGGGAAGCGTGGGGCCGCCCCGTCGGCGTCACCGTCGCCCAGGATGGCTCCCTCTATTTCACCGACGACGGAACCAAATCCATCTGGCGCGTCAGCTACGTCGGAAAATAGCTAATCGAACATCTTGCATAAACGCGACGCCGTTTATCGCGAGGTAATCAGGACTTCCTCTAACAGATGGGTCGCAAGCTTTTCAAGTGTCCCACCATAGCCTTGTTCGAGGGAGCGCGACGAACACAGCTCGTCGAAGAACTTGCGCTCTTCCTCGGTTTCTCCAAAGGGCTCCGCATGCAAGCGCACTAGAGTCGTTTCGCCTTGCTCAGCGAACACTACAGAATTCTCAATTTCGAGCGGGCAAACTTCGCTGAAAGGTGCGCGCGCGATGCCGCATCGCTCGTTGGAGAATGAGTTGAGCCAGACAATACGCTCGGGTACAGCGATCTCACGATAGTTGAACCTGCCCCACATGGTGGGTGCATTGGCGAACTTCATCGCATAGTGAAGAAACCCGCCTGGCCTGAACTCGAAACGACGAATCTCTACGGAGCAGCCTGTGGGTCCCCACCACTGACTCAGTTGGCCGGCCTCACTCCACGCCTTCCAGACACGGTCACGAGGTGCGTTGAATACACGCTCCATCTCAAATGCCGTGCCCGTTGCTGTCTTGCTATCTTTTCTGGCCATCTTTCTTTCCTTTCTTTTGTTTTGACTTATTGGATTCCAAATACGCCCCTAGCCGATCGAAACGCTGCTCCCAATGGCGGCGATACAGCTCAACCCAATTCGCGATTTCCTTAAGCGGCGCTGCCTCCAGACGACACGGCCTTGTCTGGGCAGCGCGACTGCGAGCAATCAAACCTGCGCGCTCCAGTACTTTCAGATGCTTGGAGATTGAGGGTTGGGTGATCTCGAAAGGCTCCGCGAGTTCGTTGACTGTGGCCTCGCCCGATGCGAGTCGGGCGAGAATTGCACGACGAGTAGGATCGGAGAGCGCCGCAAAGGATTTGTTAAGGTCTGGAGACATATAATTCCACTTGGCTATATAGCCATATGTGAATATATTGAATTTGATGATCCCTGTCAACGTCCTTACGGGCCCTCCGGCCCGTCGGCGTCACGATCGCCCAGAATGATGAAACCAATCCGCCTGCCGCGTCAGCTACGTCGGAAAATCGGCGAGCGCTACTTCTTCGCTTCGGGTGCCGGCGCGGCGGGCAGATCGGAGTTGTAAGTATCCACAATACACTTCCACTTCCCGTCCGCCTGCTTCTTCCAGATCTCGACGAGCTTGCCCGTATCGCTCACCGGCGGTCCGCCTTTCGGATCCCGGATCGCCAGCGAGTACGTCCCGTAAAGATATCCGAGTTCACCGGACTTCGCGACCTCGACTTTCGAAACCTTCCACGACACCGCCGTGTTAGGACCCAGCAGCCCCGCCCAAGATTCCCGGATCGACTTCCGGTCTTTCGCAATCGGCGCGTTGGGAGGAAGCAGCACCGCGTCATCGGCATAGAACGCGACCGTCCCGTCGACATCATTTTTCGTCGCCGTGGCCGACCATTGCTCATCCAGCGCCTGAATCGCCGCCGCATCCGCCGCACCGCTGTCACTCGTCGCCGAAGGACCGCACGACGTAGCCACGAACGCGGACGAAATCACGACGAGCAGAACCACAGTTCGTTTTTTCACTGTCGTTTTTTCACTTTCGATGAGTCTACCAAATTGCTAGAATGCGCTTGAGTCCCGCGATGCCGTCACGAACACGATGCACTTATTAAAATGTTGGGTTGCCGGGCTCGCATTTTCCCTCATCGTTGTAGCTGGCGAAGCCTTCGCGCTCCACACGCCTTTCGGGTTCTGGGCGATTCTGTTCGGCATTCCCCTCTTCATACTCAATGCCATCGCCACCGGAAGCCACCGGTACACCGACCGCGTCGTATATACGCAGCTAGCTTTCTTGGGCAGCATCTTTTATGGACTACTGTTCTACTTGATTTCAGTCCTCACCCGCCGGATCTCTTCAAAGAAGCCTCCCGGCGATGCGTTCCTGATCGAGCCAGCCGAGTAGCCCGCTACCCATCAAGCGATTTAGTTTCCGCCCGATTGTTTCGGTTGCCACTCGCGCGCCAACTTGTGGGCCTCCGCAATCTCCTGCGGAGTCATTCGCGTCGCCAAGGAGTCACGGGCCGCGGAGTACTGCTTCTCATCATCCCCCTTGGCCCTGGACGCCGCCAAGTTGAACCACATATGCGCGTAAACGAAGTCCTGTGGCACGCCATGGCCCCCGGCGTATAACGCACCGAGACTATACTGCGCGCGCGAATCCCCTTGATCCGCAGCCTCGCGAAACCAGCGCGCCGCGTCGATGTAGCTCTCGGGCGCACCTTGTCCCGTTGGCATACATGTAACCAAGGTTGTATTGCGCGCTAGCGACACCCTGATCCGCAGCCTTGCGATACCAGCGCATCGCCTCCGCGTAATCCTGCGGCACGCCTTGTCCGCCAGCGTATATATAGCCGAGGTTATACTGCGCGTTAGCGAGCCCCTGATCCGCAGCCTTGCGATACCAGCGCACCGCCTCCGCGTAGTCCTGCGGAACGCCCGGACCATTCTCGTAGATCAAACCAAGGTTATATTGCGCGGCCGCCTCGCCGTCGGCGCCAAGAGTTCGCAACTGTTGCAGTGCTTGCGAGTCTCCACCAACCGCTGCCCGGTAAAGTTCCGCCACATCCCGCTGCGGTTTGGTTTGAGCCTCCTGCGCACATACCGGCAGCGCCAGCACGAAGACCAAACCCAGCACGATCGCTTTCAATATCATCCTCGGCCATTGTTTCACAAGGAAAGTAAGGCAGGAAAGGCGACAGCGACCCCGGAACTACATCTTGCGTAGCGGTATCGTCTCATCCTCTGAGGCCGCCGCGAATACGCGTAGCAATTCGGTCTGCATGTCATGCATCGCTTCAACCAGGCCGTTCTCGAGCCCGTCGAGCTTCATGATGAAGTGTTCTTTCAGCCGCCCCTCCATTGCTCCGATGTATCCCTTTAGGTCAGCGTCCATTTCCGTTGTATACCATGCTTCCCCAGAACTTGGTCAATAGCCCTGTGTGCGCCGCCGAAGCGCTAGACTAGTATCAGATCGTCGCCATGACCAAGGAACGCCTCAGCCGAATCACCATCGACGACGCCCAATGCGGCGGCCGTCCGTGCATTCGCGGCATGAGAATCCGCGTCACCGACATCCTGGAACTACTGAGCGCCGGAGCCAGCATCGAAGAGATCCTGCAGGATTATCCCGGCCTTGAACGCGAAGACATTCTCGCGTCGATCGAATACGCCGCTCACGAGACGGATCACGCCGTCCTCCTGTCCGCGTGAAGTTTCTCCTCGATAATCAACTCCCTCCGGCACTGGCCCGTTCACTAAGGCTCCGCCTCAAGTCTGCCATCTTCAAAAACGAACGACCAGGCATATTTGTATTCAGGGGGTACCCGATTCCTCACCTAACTCGTTGATACGACGCGCCATCCCAATCCATCTGCGTGAATTCGCTTCCGAATTCACCTACCACGCCGCGACTCGTGTCCCCATTTCACGAAGCGCCTGAAAATACCATCCGGCACTGCAACGGTACTGACGACCGGAAGAAATAGCTCCTTCAGTTTCGCCATGGCGGCACTACGACCAAGCGGAAACAACTGATCCCCGTACAACAATCCGAATCCCCCCGCCTGTCGAATAAACTCCACGTAGCTCTTTGGTGCCCACCGCATAATAAATAGTGGACTCACCCCCAAACACTCGCAGAGCTCAATTTTGATCTTCATCTCTTCGCGATCAATGTAAGCCCATGTGTTTTTAATCTCCACACCCCATGCGATTCCATCGCGCTCAAAAATCCAATCCAAATCATGCTCCGTTTTGTACCACGCCTTCCCCTGAAACGCCCTTAAACCTGGACCGTACACTCTGAATCCTTCTCGCGCGGCCGCAAGTCCGAAAAGGCTTTCTGCATGATGCCCAATCGTCCTCGTCAACTCCGGGTCCGAGTGCTCTTCAACCTGCTTCATTAGCGCCGCCGCAGCCCTTTTCGGATAGCGATTTCGTTTCGACCAGTACAGTCGTACCTTGCTACCACTCGGCGTTACGCGCAAGTCTGTGGCGATCATTTCCTCTTTTGTCAGCTCCTTAAGGGCCTTGTGTGTAATCCAATGAAAGTACGTCTTTTCAAAGATCACCTCAATCTGCCGACCATAGAAGACTGAATTCGGGTTTATGCCAAACCAATTCATAAGATCGGCCTTAGCTGGGTCTAGCTGTGGGTCCCGAGGCCAGTGCTTAAATGTGCTCTCTGGCCCTATTTGTTCCCAATCGGGATCTGGCGGATCGTATTCTTGAGTATCGTACTCCGGCTCACGATACTCCGCTTCGCCGTAGTCCGCTTCGTCATCAGCCATGAGTCCCTATTTTCGATCAATCCAGAGGCTAACTTTCGTCCGTTGCGGAGTGGACGAACCTGGACGTCCCGTAACGAGCCTGCTACCCACGTCACCTTAAGCCCTCAGATCGTTTCCATATGAGTGTAGCGATAAATCAGTAGCTTTGAACAGAACTCGGCTTCTGATTTTTCCGCTGTCGGTGCTTTTGGCTCAGCTCCCATGATAAATCCCTCTTAAATTTGATACGCTGCAAACCATGGCTAATAAGAAAGGCGAGACCGGTGAGCCGAAATTCCCGTACACTACGGAACCTCAGGCGTTACGTCGTCTGTTGACAGAAATTCCTAAGCGGCCCAAGCCACCAAAAGTGACTATGGAAACCCTCAAAGCTTGGAATGTCTCCAACAACAACAATGCGAGAACCGCGATTGCCGTTCTGAAGAAACTCGGTTTTCTGGGTTCGGCCGGCGAGCCCACCGAGTTGTACGTCGAATTCATGAAGACCGGCGTCGGGCCGGGTGTCCTCGGGCGACGTATAAAGGAAGTTTATCGAGTGCTCTTCGAAAACTCCCATGCACCGCAGAGTGAGCCCATTGAAGAGCTCAAAAAGCTCTTTAACATCCACTCGGGTGGGGGTACCGAAGCCATGCGCCTTCAGGTGCAGACATTCAAGACCTTGTCCGAGTACGCGACTTTTACCGTTGCAGATGCAGCGCCAGGAGCAAAGAATCACAAAGCTACTGGAGAGGCCCAAACGCTGACCGATCATCAAGACCATCGCCTTCCACCGATCCAGGTGGATTTGCACATTCATCTTCCGGAAAACAAAACGACGCGTGAATACGAGGCGATCATCCAGGACATTGCCAAGTACATATATGGCCGAGAAATTGACAAAGTTTGATTTAGTCGCGTCGACGCTTGGCAACCTATCGAATCTAGGATCTGACCTCCGAGCAAAGAGCGTTGCGCCTTCTCCCGGAATTGCGCCTGTCCTGCTGGCCTTGAAGGAGTTCGATGCCTGCGTCCGTTACCTCAACACACGACGTAGCGCAGGTGCAATCATCAACATCCAATCAGAAGCTGACGTTCAGGACGTCCTCTACTTGCTCTTGCGGCCATGGGTTATCGACCTTGCGTACGAGTCTCCGGCGGACAAATCCGGAAACAGGTACGTGATCAAAGACTTCTCCTCGGCGACTGGGCGATTCGTCATAGATGCGAAATTCATTCGAGACAAAGAGCACGGGCGCCTGATTTCCAAAGAGCTCCACGACGATATCGAAATGTATCGTACGCATCCTCGCTGCGACCATTTAGTCTTTTTTGTCTATGATCCCGAGGCATTCATCCCGGACCAGCGAGCTTTGCGCGAGTCAATTGAAATCGAACGCGCATATGGCCACGCTGGTGAGAAACGTCTCAGTTGTCATCTTATAGTCAAACCCTGACAACGGATCGGTCGTCCCCATTCACCCCTCCTCTCCCCACCCCATCCCCCATCCCTCCAACCACTTCCCCTCCGCACCCCCCTCCGCCTCGCCCCCCACCCGCTACCCTCATCCCGGAGCCAATATGCCCACTAAAACTAAACCCACAACCAGCACAAGATCCGCCACCGCCCGCGCCAACGGCGCCAAATCCCACGGCCCCGCCACTCGCGGAAGGCCGCGCCCGCTCCTCCCAAAACGCCCTTCGCCACGGACTAGCCACCCGCGCAGCCGCCCTCCCGCCCATGTCCATCGTCCTCCCCGACGAATCTCCCGCCGACTTCCAGCGCCTCCTCGATTCCTATCTCGACGAATTCGCCCCCACCAGCCCCATCGAAGTCGAGCTGGTCGAAACCATGGCCTCCGCCCGCTGGCGCCTGCGCCGCCTCGCCAATATCGAAACCACCCTCCTCACCAACGAAATGGAAACCAGCGTCGATGACCTTGCACCACTTTTTCGCCGATGTCGATCGCGAAACCGACGTCGAAGATCACCTCGCCTACGCGTTCAAGCGCCTCGCCAGCGGCGCGAGCCTCCACCTGCTGAACCGCTATGAAGGAACCATCGGCCGCTCCTACGCCCGAGCCTTCAAACAGTTGCAACTCCTCCGAACGCTGCGCATTCGCGTACAACCAAACGAACCCAAGCAGAGTTTACCCGTCGAGCCGTCCGGCGACCGGCCGCCACCCGTCGACCCATCCCGGCCACCAAGACTGACGACAAAGCCTCGCCGCGCGCCGCCGCCAACGTCCTCCAAGATCTCGCCGTCGAATCCCAACAAACCCCCGGTTCCCGCCCGCCAAATTCCAGCCCCGCCTTCTCAACCTGCCACAATGCAAAATCCCACTTGTAAATGACCATCTCCTCCCTTTGTTAAACTGAAAGCTAATCCGACCACCCCCTTTCGGAAGGAGCTTTCATGGTCACCATCACAGTCAACGGAGTCCGGCGGGAGGTGCAAGCCCCCACCGACACCCCGCTCCTCTACGTCCTGCGCAACGATCTTGAGCTGTCCGGACCGCAGTTCGGCTGCGGCCTAGCCCAGTGCGGAGCCTGTTCCGTCCTGCTCGGCGGCAAGGAAATCCGTTCCTGCGTCACGCCGCTCTCGGCCGCCACGGCAGCGGAAATCACCACTCTCGAAGGCCTCCCCGCGCGCTGGGCCAAACAGAAAGGGCTAGCCCCTGCCGACGCCGAAAAGACGCTCCACCCCGTGCAGCAAGCATGGATCGAAGAGCAGACGCCCCTCTGCGGATTCTGCCAGAACGGCATGATGATCAAAGCCACCGAACTGCTGGAGAGCAACGCAACCCCCACCGTCGCCCAAATCAAAGCGGCGTTTACGACCTCCGGCCCCTCAGCGCATCTCTGCCGCTGCGGAAGTTACACCGCAATCATCGAGGCCGTCCAACGCGCCTCCACCGTCATGGCGAAAGGAGGCAAAGCATGAACCTGCGAAAAAATAACGCCCGACTGATCTCAGAAAATCGAGTCGCAACTACTCAGCGTACCAGAACAAGATGAAGTAAACGTCTTCGGCGCCGCCCTCTCCCGCCGCAACTTCGTCAAAGCCGGCGGAGCCCTGTTCGTCGGCTTCGGCGTCCTCGCCGCCGACGGCGTGAGGAACGTCGCCCAAGCCGCCCCCACGCGCAACTCGCTCGACGCCACGCTCCCCGATTCCTGGATCGAAATCCATCCCGACAACACCATCCTCATCCGCACCGGCAAGAGCGACTTCGGTCAGAGCACCGCCTTCACCGCCTACCGCCAGATCGTCGCGGAAGAATTGAACACCACCTTCGAAGCCGTCACCACCGTAGTGATGGGCGACACCGATCGCACCCCCGACGGCAGCGGAGCCTTCGATTTCCTAGGCAGCGGCATGCCCAACATCCGCAAAGCCGCCGCGTACACTCACCAGGCCCTGCTCGATCTAGCCGCGCAGCGCCTCGGCGTCGCGAAGACCGACCTCTCCGTCAAGGACGGAATCGTTTCCGGCGGCGGCAAGAGCATGTCGTACGGCGATCTAGTCAAAGGCCAGCAGTTAAAGCTCACCATCCCCGTCAAAGGCGACCTCACCAGCATCATGGGACTCACCGTCGACGGCGACCCGCCCCTCAAGCCGGTCAGTGAATACACCGTCATCGGCAAGTCGTTCAAGAACTCCGTCACCGCCTCCAAAGTCGCCGCCAAGGAAAAATGGGCCGTCGACGTGCGCCTGCCCGACATGCTCCACGCGCGCATGGTCCATCCGAAAACTCTCGGTTCCACGCTGATCTCCGCCGGTGCCGTCGACAAAACCAAATTCCCGAACGCGCAAGTCATCGTGAAAGGCAATCTTGTCGGAGTCGTCGCCCCCACCGAGTGGGAAGCCATCCGCGCCGCGCAGCAAGTCGCCGGAGCCACCACTTGGAAGGACTGGAAAGGCCTCCCCGGCAACGCGCGCCTCTTCGACTACCTGAAGCAGGACGCCGATTGGAAATCCACGCCCGTCACCAAGAGCGACAAGTCGCAAGGCGACATCCCGCCCGCCATGGCCGCCGCCGCGAAGAAACTCACCGCCTCCTACCAGCTTCCGTACATGAAGCACGCGCCCATGGGACCCACCATGGCCCTCGCCGACGCCCGCAAGGACGGAACGGTTTTCATCTACACCCACAACCAGAACCCGCAAGCCCTGCGCGGCGAGATCGCGCAGATGCTCTCCACCCCCATCGACAACGTCGTCGTCCGCACCTTCTCAGGACCCGGCCACTACGGCCGATCCAACGGCGGCAACGCCGGCGCCGAAGACGAAGCCGTGATTCTTTCGCAAGCCGTAGGCAAGCCCGTGCGCGTGCAATGGATGCGCCCCGAAGATTTCCAATGGTCCACGCAATCCCCCGCCGCGCTCTCCGACGTCCAAATCGGCCTGGACAAAAACGGCAAGATGATCGCCTACCAAGTCGATCACTACATGCCCGCGATGCAGGACGATCGCCCCATCGGAGCCGTACTCGCCGGACTGCCCACCATGGCCGCCCCCAGCGAGAAAGGCGACATGGTTAGTAACACCCGCAACGATCCTTCCGATCCGTGGGTCTACGACGGCGTCGCGACGCTGCTCGAACAACGGCCACGGCACCTACCAGGTCGGACAGAAAAGTTCGCCGCTCAACGTCGGACTCCGCGACCACAGCATGCGCACGCCCGGACAGTTCCAGCAGAACTTCCCGCGCGAGCTTGCCATCACCGAAGCCGCGGCGCTGGCCGGCGCGGACGCCATTCAATTCCGCATCGATCACGCCAAAGAAGAGCGCGTGATCGGCGTTCTCAAATCCGTGCGCGACGCATCCGCCTGGGAAACGCGCCCCTCGCCGCATCCCGCCGCCAAATCCTCCGGCACGACCCTCGTGCGCGGACAAGGCGTCTCCGTCATGTTCCGCTCGGAGACCTATTGGGCGTGCGTAGCCCAAGTCGCCGTGAACCCCGCCACCGGCGCGATCACGGTCGAGAAGGTCACCGTCGCCGTCGATCCCGGCATCGTCGTCAACCCGCTCCAGTTGAAACGGCAAGTGGAAGGCGGCACCATGATGGGAGTCAGCATCGCCCTCTACGAAGAACTGATGTTCGACGAGAGCGGCGTCACCACCCGCGACTGGCGCACCTATCCAGTCCTGAAGATGGCCGACATTCCCGAGGTCAAAGTAGTGCTGCTGAACCGTCCCGAAACCGGCAAGTACGGCGGCGGCTCCGAAGCGGCGAATGCTCTAGCCGCCCCAGCCATCGCCGCCGCATTTTTCGACGCCACCGGCAAGATCGCCCGTCGGCTTCCCTTGAAGCCCGAGTATATACAAACGCTGCTCAAAGCCTGAGCGCGAATGCAAACAGCAGCCATCGGCTACCGCGTAGCCGATTTCCTTAAACAGCATCCGCCCTTCAACTCCATTGAAGAGCCGGACCTGCTGGCGCTTGTCGCGCACGGCCGCGTCAAATTTCACGAGAGCGACGAGTTCCTCTGCTGGCAAAACGGCGCCTACACGCCGTTCATCTTCGTGATCCAGCAAGGCTCCGTCTCGCTCTGGGAAGAAGCCAACGGCAAAGAACATCTGCGCGACGTCCGCGGCCCTGGCGATATTATTGGTATCGAGCGCTTCCTCGGCTCGCAATCCTCCCCGCATTCCGCCAAGTCCAACAGCGACGTAGTGATCTACGCGCTCCAGGCCGAAGATTTCGAACCGCTGCTCGCCAAGTATCCGCAAGCCAAGCGCTACGTCGATGCCCACTCAACCGCCGGCGGAGTCTATCACGACGCGGCGCGCCTCGGCGTCCATGAGACGTTCGTTGCGGACCTCGTGCGCCACTCCGCGCCATTGTCATGCTCACCCGACTGCACAGTGGCCGAAGCCGCTCAACTCATGCGGACCGCGAACAGTGACGCCATTGCAGTCGGACTCCAAGGCCTGTTGACCGCGAGCGACATCGTCGCCTGGGTGGCCGACGGCGGATCGCCCTCGCAAACCGTCGAGAACATCATGGGACCGCCCCCGCCCACGGTCGCTCCCCAAACCTCCGTCAGCGATTGTGTGCTCGCCATGAGCCGAGCCAATTCAACCTTCGTCGCCTTGACTTCCGACGGAGCACTCCTCCGCCTGATCTCCGCAGCCGATTTGCAACCCGCCTTCGGCGACAACCCCCTTGCCATCCTGCATCAGATCGCCAAGGCCCCTGGCCTTGGCGATCTGCGTCTGCTGCATCGTCGCGCCCGCGCCTTTCTGCTGGAGCAACTCACCGAACCGTCCGCCATCGATTGGCTCGCCGCGTTCGCCGATGGCATCAACATCGCAATCGCCAAGCGTCTCACCGAATTGGCCGGCACCGCGAACGACCGATGGACCTGGTGCTTCTGGGGCGCCGCCGGCCGCTGCGAATTGCTAGTCCCAGCCGAGCCTGAGATCGCACTGCTCTGCCGCGATGCCGCCGACATCCCCCGCGGACACCAAGCCCTTCAGCGACTCCGCGCCGATCTCGCCGAATGCGGCTACCTTCCCCATGCCGCACCCGATTTCGACGCCGAGATTCTCTGCGCCACCGTCGCCACCTGGCAAGATCGCTTCTCGGAATGGATCCGCCAACCCATCTGGACCCAGATGTACCGCGCCCGCCCGCTCTTCGATCTCCGCCCCGCCTGGGGCGATGCCGAGCCCTGGCAGCGCCTCGAAGAATCCGCCCGCGAAATCATCCGCACCGAACCCTCGTTCCAGAAGGTTCTCGCGAATGACTGCCTGTCGGAACTCCCGCCGCTCACCTTTTTTCAGGACGCGGTCGTCGACGAAAGCGGCGAACGCACTGAGGTCTTCGCTCTGCAACTCCGCGCCCTCGGACCCATCGTCGAAGTCGGCCGCGTCTTCGGCATCGCGAACCAGCGTGTGCTCGGGTCGTCCACCTTGGAGCGCCTCGAACTCGCCCGCTCGCGCATGCCCGCGCACGAAAGCATTTTCCGCGAAGCCATCGAAACCTTTCGAGTCCTCCTCTACCTGCAAGCGCGCACCGGCTTGCGTCTCAACGATAGCGGCGCCGAAATCCTCCCCTCGCAGCTAAGCCGTCTCGACCGCCAGGCGCTCAAAAGCGGCTTCCGCGCGATCCACAATTTACTTGAGTTCACCTTCAACCGTCTTTCGGTGGAGGTCCCGTCAGCCTCGTGAGCCCCACCCCCGCCGACTCCGCGTCCGTTTCGTGGTGCTCGATTCCGAGACCACCGGCCTCGATCCGCGCAAGGATCGCCTGATCACCATCGGTGCCGTTGCCGTGATCGGCGGCGAGATCCACCTCGACGACGTGTTCGACGCGCTTCTCGAAGTCAGCTACAACTCCGCTGCCGTGACCGTTCACGGCGTCACTCGTCAGGAGAGCCGCCTGAGCGGCGTCACTGAACCGGAGGCGCTCGAACGCTTCCTCGCTTACTTGAAAGACGGCGTCATCGTCGGCCATCACATCGGCCACGACGTCGCGACGCTCAACGCCGGCTACCAGCGCCATTGGGGATTCTCGCTCCAGAATCCCAGCCTCGACACCATGGACCTGGCTCTCAACCTGGAGCGAGACGGCGCCTTCCCCGGCAGCGACGCGTTTTCCGATTTCTCGCTCGACGGCCTGTGCAGCTTATTCGGCGTCATCCCGCACGACCGCCACACCGCCTCCGGCGACGCCTTCATCACCGCGCAAGTTTTCCTGCGGCTGCTCCGCCTCGCCTCCCGCCATGGCCGCTCGACCTTGGGAAGGCTCACGGAACCGTTTCAGCCGCCCGCGTTTCGGTAAGGCTTTCCCCCGCCGGACCCTCAGGCCTCTCACTGATTCCTACGTCAATAAGGAAAGCCCAATAATCAAGCGTGATCCGCTCACTTGCCTTGGGCCTCCTGTTTGCGGCCAGTCTCCACGGCCAGAGAACGCACAAGTTTAGCTGGCAGGATGCCTGCTTCAACAACTCTACGGCCCCCTATTGCATGGGCCACGAGGACGCAATCAAACGCTCCGCCCGCACCAAAGAATCTGTCGCCCGCAACGCTGGCGCACCCCGCGAGAACACGCCGTTGCCGATCAATTCCGGCGGCATTGACTGGCAATTTGCAGATCCTCTCGCAGACGCGATCGCTGGATTCAATTTCAAGGAGCTCTCGGCCTCGCCTCTCGCCCGCAAACTGGTCGTCCAGTTGGGAGTCACCGAAGGTGTCACCGAAGCGGAGATGAAGAAGAAGCTGGATGGGCTCGCCGGCGTTCACCAGGTCGCGATTTCCACCCGCGACAGCCGGATCGTAGCGATGATCACCGGCGTCTCAGTGTCAACGCTTCCTGCGCTCGAAGCCGGTTGGAAATCCGTTCCGGTCTCAGGCGACATGATCCTGGTCGGGCATGCCGACGCCGTGGATCAGGCGGTCCAGCGCATCGCGTCGAACGGCCCCCTTAGTGATTCGATACGTCTCGCTCAAGAGAGGCAACTCAAGAGTGAGTTTTGGGCTGTCGGCTCTGGCCGGTTCGTTGGTCCGCAAGCGGAAACCGCTACGCTGCAGCGCTTCTCGCTTGCGCTCTCTGCGGAAGACCATTTAACGATTGACGCAACTTTCGAATTCAATGCAGCACCGGCCGCGGCCCCATTTCCGTTTTGGCCCACGCTCGGTGACGCTGCGATCGATAACAACGCAGTCCACACCCAGAAGGTGATGGAAAGTGATGAAGCGCAACAGCGCGTTGGTCAGATGGCGAGCAGTTCTCTGGGCCAGCGCCTGGCGGCTCTAGTCACGACGGGACGATATCTTCCTTTCCGCGACATCACGGTCCTTAAAAAGACGAAACCCGTCATCTACGGCCTGGATGACGGGCCTAAAGTGATCAACTAGGACCGCAAGCGTCCCCTACGCCTGGGCCGGGAGGGCGAGCAGCTTCGTGCCGTTGTCCCACCGGATCTTGCGGAAAACTTCCGGTTTTGACATCCGCTGAGCCGCCCCCAGCGTCTCGCGCGCGATGCACTTCCCGTGCAGGCGTGCCGAGGGGTTTGTGGTGCCGCCTCCACGCCCGTCGGAGCATGAGCAGTCACAGCCGAACATGAGTTTGTCCTGATGCCGGGCCAGGAACCCCGCGGTGAACTCGGGGTCGCGGTTCAGGAAATTGTTGCATGAGTTCGCCGACATGTCGGCCCACAGGTTCGGATAGTCCGACAGCCATTTATCGCTGATGCCACCGGGTTTGATCCGACCACTCGGGTACGCCGTGTCGGTCGCATAGTCCGCGCTCACGTTGGCCCAAAAGGTGTCCGCATGCGCGATGAATTTGGTCCGGGGAAACGCTTTCAGCATCGTGTCGAAGCGCTTGAATCCGCCATTAAAGACAGCGTTGCCGGAAGGCTGCGGCACTTCCCCGAAGTGAATTTGAATGGGTACGTTCAAGTCCGCGGCGAGCGCATACATGCGCTTCATCTCGGGGCCATCGCACTCGACCTGATTCTTGATCTCGCCCAGCCCGAGAGCGCCATCCTTAATAGCTTTCGCCAGCAGGGCGGGGGATTCGGGATCCGCTACGTCGGCACTGACGAACCACACGAACCGTCCCGGATACTTTTCAGCCAGCGCCTTCGACCGGTCCACTGCCTGCACGCGCGTGAGAAGGACAGCCCTGCTGACGCCGCTGCCATTTATATGCGCGACGTTCGATTCGCCATCGGCCCTGAGGTGGAGATGGATGTCGAGCGCCGGGCCGCCCCATTCATACTTCTCCTGCGCCACCAGCGACGCCGTCGAAGCGGCGATCGCGGTTCCGATGAACTGTCTGCGGTTGATCATGGATTCCTTGGTCCGCCGTCATTTGCCGTAAAGGCGCAGTTCCTTGCCGTCGGCCAGCACGACGCGCTCCAGCCTCAGGACCTTCTCGCCGTTGGCAAACTGATAGCCGATGCCGGTGATCACGTCG
Organism: Bryobacterales bacterium; assembly: GCA_963731375.1. Lineage (GTDB taxonomy): Bacteria > Acidobacteriota > Terriglobia > Bryobacterales > Bryobacteraceae > Palsa-187. The sequence continues at coordinate 927,580 of CAVSUW010000005.1, read as the reverse complement.
CCGGGCTTCACGGTGGTCTTGGTCCACCCGTTAGCTTCCATGCGGATGATTGCGGGGCCACCGACCAGCCATGTCTCCGTCTTACCGTCATTGGCCTGAACTTCAAGAGTCATCATGGGGTGCGGATTCGCCCACTTGAACTCGACCACTTTGCCCTTCACCGTCACCAGCCGGTCATAGGTGATCGGCCACGAGTGATGCGCCGCTAGCGGCATGACCGCAGAGACTAGCAAAAGGATGATCAGTGCAGGAACGCATAAGGTCCTCATCGTTGTGCCCTCCTGCAAGCTATTTTAGAGCAAAATCGCAACGGTTGAGTGCGTCGGCCGCCGGGCAGCGCTACGAAAACTGGCCCGAGTTGATATCCTGCGTTCATGATGGCGGAGCGGGCCGCCATAACGAACATCTGCGAACTTCTGTTCAACAAAGGAGAACGGGTATGAAACGCAACAGCATCCGAGTAGTCGTATTCGTTGGAGTTTTTGTCTCTGTTCTGGTTGCGCTGGCTATGGCCGCCCAGGACAAGTACACCGTGAAAGTGCCGAACGGACTCGCGTTTTCCGAATTTCGCGGCTATGAGGCCTGGCAGATTGTCTCCGATCAGTCAGGACGGACCGCTGGTTGCTGCGATCCTCGCGAATCCTGTAATGATCAAGGCCTACATGGCCGGCGTCCCCGGCAATGGCAAGCCGTTCCCCGACGGCTCTAAGATGGCGAAGATCCATTGGACCCCGAAAAAGATGGAGGTTTTCCCGGCAGCGACAGTGCCAGGCACGCAGCATGACGTCGACTTCATGGTGAAGGACAGCAAGAGGTTCGCGGATAGCGGTGGTTGGGGATACGCCGTGTTCGACTATGACGCTGCGTCCGATTCGTTCGCGCCCGGCACCTTGTCCGGCAAGCCGCCGCAGGGGAACGACGCCAAGTGCGGGTTCGCGTGCCACACGCGGGTGATGACAAGAGATTACGTTTTCACGGATTACGGGCATCGATAAGGCTCGCTGCAGCAGCGCTGCACACGAATGCCGCGCCTAATCTTGCTCGCCCAGAGTTTGAGCGTAAGTCTTGCCGTAAGGGTAAAAGAGTTCCTTGCGGCCTTCCTGCCACGCCGCCCTGAACTCCGGCGTGGTGATGTCCCAGTCCGGCCGGCATTTCTTGGTGACAGCACGCAGGTCCTGGCGGAGCTCTTCCAGCGTGGGCCGGCCGAAGAACCAGTAACCGTTGTAGATTTTATAAATGATGAGACCCGGTTCGAGAACAATCACGTGAGGAATCATCGGATTGTGCACAGGGTCCGTGTATTCGGCGATGTCGAGATCTTTTTGGACCACACGCCCGGCGTCGGAGAGGAAAGGCCAGTGAGCGTCCAATCCGCTGCGATTTTCATTGGTCTCAGTGATGTTGTCGGTGCTGATGGTGACCAGCCGGCAATAGCCAACCTCGATCTCGCGGTGGAGCGCAACCAGCCCTTCGGCCTGCCGCCGGTCCTTGGGGCAGAAGCCTCCCCGGCTGAGGACCAGAACCATTGGATTCGGCCCTTGCAGTTCCGAAAGCCTTCGACGCTTTGCGGTATGGTCGGTAAGCTCATAGTCGGGGAACGCCGCCCCTGGGATCATGTCAGATCGCACGTGAATCCTCCATACTTAGGATGAGAACATGAAAAAGTCGGACGCGAGCGAAAGCCAGTCGGCATCGGAACTCATTTCGCAAAGAATCGCCGACCTCGGCGACTGGCGCGGCGAAACCCTGAGCCGAATGCGCAAGCTCATCCAGCAGGCAGACCCGGACGTTGTCGAGGAGTGGAAGTGGATGGGTACTCCGGTCTGGTCCCACGACGGCATCATCTGCACTGGCGAAACCTACAAGAAGGTCGTGAAGCTGACCTTTGCGAAGGGCGCGTCTCTGAAGGACCCGGCCAGCCTCTTCAACTCGAGTCTCGACGGAAATGTACGCCGCGCGATCGACATCCACGAAGGAGAAAAAGTTGAGTCGGCGGCCTTTAAGGCGCTCATTCGCGAAGCGGTCGCCTTCAACAGTGCAGGTAAGTTGAAAGCTAAGAAGAAAGCGAAGTCCTAACGGATTCGGCTTCACAAGTCGAAAGTCCCTTCCGTAGCCGGCAGCGCTATCGGGTGTCAAACTACTTCTTGTTGAGATAGTTCTCTTCCAAGAATTTGGACGTGAAATTTTGAGGCGGCACCGGAATGTCCGGACGCCCTTCTGGCGTATAGTCCATGAGATTCCAGTACGGCCAGACCGTGTCGAGATGATTCCCCGACAGCTCCGTTCCCCAGAAATGAAAAATCTTTCCGTCCTGTTTCTTGAAGACATGCATCACCGGCAACTGCCTATCATCCGAATCTCCCTGGCATTTGTAATCGGCTTGATAGGGAGAGTCCGATCCGGAGATTAACGGGATCTGCGACCATCCACGTCGTTTGGCCCAGGCATTGATTCGATCGGCAGGGGCTTTGGCAATTGCGACAAACGCGGCGTCGTGAGCGACCTGATACCAGCTTCGATCGAACCCATCCACCAGGGACGTGCAAGAAGGACAGGGATTGTCCCAGTTGGGGCCATACATGAACGAGTAAAGCAGGAGCGTGTTCCTGTCTCCGAATAGTTCGGAGAATTTCACACTCTTTCCCACTTTTCCATCGTTGGCCCATTGGAAGACATAGTCCTCTTTCAACTCGCCGCCTGGAGGGAGCATGCGGCGTTTTGCTGCCACGGATTTTATCTTGTCGATGAGCTCTTTTTCGTCCTTGAGTAACGCGTCGCGGGCATCGCGATACTCTCTGCTTTCGTTTGGATACCGCAGTTCACTCATGTTCGCTCCTCTCTAAGCCGTCGATCTTTTGTCAATCTACACCGCCAGCATTTCTTTAAAGAATTGCAGGCCGGCGGCGCCATCCTCTTCAAAAGTTCCGTTGCCTTCGATGGAAAGCCCGCCCTGGTATCCAATCTCTTTCACCAGCGAAAAGAAGCGCCGATACTGCGGGTCTTCGTCGGCGCTGCGGGGCCAGCGGCGGCCGGTCGGGTTGGCGAAATGCAAGTGGACGATGTCTTTTTGCGCGATGCGAATGATATCCGGGTCCTCGTTTTCCTGGCGAAGGTGGTAGAAGTCGACGATGATCTTGATGTTCGGGTGGTTCACTTCATGCGCCAGTCTTCATCGCCTCGGCGGCGGTGTTGATGATGTTGCACTCCTGTTTGCGCAGCGGCTCGATGCCGATCATGAGATCGTTGCGTGCCGCAATGTCTCCTAGGACGTGGAGAAATTCCTGGATCTGCCGCCAGGCGGTGTCGCGCGAGAAGCCGTCGGGGACATTGCGGGACTGGCTGCTGCCCCACACCACGACTCGTCCTCCAAGCTGGCGGCAGCGATCGAGGTTGTGTTCAAGATAAGCCTTCACGTCGGCCTTCTGCGCGTTGGCATTCTCGCCAACCACTTGGTATTTGCGAATGAGGCTGCGAAAGGCACGGCAGCGGATGGGAGACGCCAGGACCTGCGCCTTCACTGCCGCGAACCGCGCATCATCCATCTGCGAGATTTCGGTGACTTCCATCTCGAAGTAGTCGAAGCCCAGGCGCGCGGCGGTGTCGAAGTGGTCGGCGCTCGCGCATCCGCCGAATTCGATGTTGCCTACCTTTGCTTGCGTAGAGCTGCTAGCCGCCACGGTACCAAGGGTAGCGAGAAATGTGCGTCTCTGCATGATGCTATTCTCCACTAGAATTGGCCTTAAGACATGACTAGTATGTTCACTCCGGAAGAGCGTGAGAGGCTGCGCTCCGGGCTCCTGGAACGCGCGGCTAAGGATCAGCGCATCAGTGGCGCCGCGATTACAGGCTCGGCGGCAGACTCACGCGAAGATCGATGGTCGGATATCGATCTCGCATTTGGCGTCAGGGATGCCGGGGAGTTGCCGAATGTTCTGTCCGATTGGACTGCGCATATGTACGAGCAGCATCTGGCGCTGCATCATCTTGACGTCAATGCGGGCGCGTGGATTTATCGGGTATTTCTGCTCCCGAGCACTTTGCAGGTCGATCTCGCATTCGTTCCGGCGGCGGAATTTCGGGCCCTCGCGCCAACCTTCCGGCTGATGTCCGGCGAGGCGAAGGAGCCCCAGCATGTTCAGCCGCCGCCGGCAGCGACCATCATCGGCTATGGGCTGGCTGTATGCGCTTCACGTTCGGAGCTGCATTGCCAGAGGAAAGCTTTGGCAAGCGGAATACATGATCAGCGGTATGCGCGATAACGCGCTGGCGCTCGCCTGCGTTCGCCACGGACTTCCTGCCGACCATGGGCGCGGTATGGACCAGTTGCCAAAGGAAGTCGCTGATCCATTCGATGGCTCCCTGGTGCGGCAGCTCGACGCCGCCGAGCTCTCGCGGTGCTTCAGGGTTGCGATGGACGGCCTACTCAGTGAGATTCGATGCGCGGATCAAGCGCTTGCGGGACGGCTGCAAGCCGCGCTCACGCTTTTGGTTACTTAGGGCTTCACGTAATCGCGCAGGAATTGAACCAGCAACGTGCTCACCTGTTCCGGCTGCTCCTGCTGCACCCAATGTCCGGCGCCATCGACAAGGTGGAATCCCACCATGTGCGTGCAGGCGCTGGTGCGCATCTTGTCGACCGCACCCGGCGTTTGATAGACGCCCCAATCGCTTTTCCCCGCGATGTATTGCGAGGGCACGTCGATGGTACGGCCCGAAAAGGTGTGCATCTCGGCGATACTTCTGGGATCGGAGCCGCGCCGCACGCGATAGCCTTGCAGCGCTCCGGTGAAACCGGTCCGGCCGTATTCGGTGGCGTACACATCGACCTCGGCTTCGGTCAGCCATTTGCAATTCGCGATGTATTCCGCGGGCGGCATGTAGCGGTGCAACGTTCGCCGCCATGCCCTTGTCTTTCTCCATCACGTAATAGTTCGGAATCTGCGCCATCTCCTCGGCGGTGCGCGCCTTCAGTGGATGGGGATGGTTCCCTTTGTAGTCGGCGCTCTTGCAAAAGTAATAGGCGCGGAAGAAGGCGTGCAGGCCTTGCGGCGCATGCAGCATGTCGTCGTTGGCGCCGCGGGTGCGCTGATAGTTTTGATAGTACTTGCGCGGCGGGCTGAGCTTCGCTAGCTCGGCATCCAGTTCGTCGTCGGTAGCGGCCGGGCGCGGCAGGGGCGCTCCGTTCGCTGTGTCGAATGGCAATGAGGGCGCGCCCTCGAACGGCGAGCTCATGATGGTGACCGAACGGAAAATATCGGGACGGATGAGCGCCGCACCACGATGCGACCGGCGCGCCTGCGTCGTGACCGACCACCATCGCTACCGAGCGGTGGCCCAGCGCGTAGACGAGGCCGATGGCGTCTCGCGTCATGTTGAGAATGCGAAACGGATCGGGATCGGCGTCGTAGGAATCGTCCCAGCCGATGGTGCGGCCGTAGCCGCGCTGATCGGGGGCGATGACGTGATAGCCAGCGGCCGCCAGTGACGGCATCACCTTGCGCCAGCTATAGGCGAGCTCCGGGAAGCCGTGCAACAGCAAGACTACGGGCCGGCCGGGCGTTTCGTAGCCTGCCTCCAAGATATGCACGGTCATGCCGTTCACGTTGGCGATTTGGCGCGAGCGGATGCCGGCGGGGAGCGTGCCGTTGCCGTAAGGCGGAAGCTTCGAGAAATCGGTTTGTACGATGGCGGCGCGCGCTCAGCGCCAATCCACTGAGCCCCGCGGCGCTGCCGTCGCCAGGAAACCGCGCCGCGAGGGGTTGGCAGGCTTGCTGTCAGATGTCATCTTGTATCTCACTTGACCTTGACGTACTTCCTCAGATTGTGTGCGGCGACGTCGGCCGCATAGATGGAGCCAGCGTCATCCGCCGCGATGCCTGACGCGGTTGTCCCGACATCCAGCTTGTCGGGGTCCGCGGGATCGGGGATGAAGGCCTTGAGCGAGCCGTCCTTGGCGTTGCCGACGACGATGCCCCGCAACTGGCCTTTCTTGGCTGCGGGATCGGGGAACGAGGCGCCTACATAAATCGTGTCGTCTTTGCTCACGAACACTGAGCTCGGCTGACCGAATTGTTTCCACGCAGCGATGAATTTGCCGTCCTGATCGAAGACCTGGATGCGGTTGTTCTTGCGATCGGCGACATACACACGGCCTTGCGAGCCACCGATGAAGATGTCGTGGGGCTCGTCGAAATCGCCGGGCGCCGCGCCCAGGTGTCCCCAGGTCTTGATGAACTTGCCATCCTTGGAAAATTTCACGACGCGGGCGGAGTTGTGCTGGTTGGGCGCATGGCCATCGGTCACAAAGACGTCGCCATTGGGCGCAATCGCAACGCCGGTGGGGCGATCGAAGGTGTCCGGACCGTTGCCGGAGACGCCCTCCTTGCCGAGCATCAACAGGACTTTGCCGGCCGGACTCAATTTGAGAACTTCCTGGCCCATGACCACGCCATCCGCGTTCTTGGCCGACATGCCGAGCACCGTCGCCTCATCGTTTACGTCGCTGATCCACAGGTTCCCCTGCTCATCGACGGTGAAGGCGTGAGGATAGGCGAACAGTCCGGCGCCAAAACTCTTCAGCAGCTTGCCCGACGGATCGAATTCCAAAATCGGCGGATTGGCATGCGCCGCGCCCGATGCAGGTGGCGTGGCCGGGGGGCACAGTATTGAAGCATCGATGAAAGACCCAGATGTTGCCGTCGCTGTGGACGTGCACGCGGATGACTTCGCCCCAGTGGCCTCCGTTCATGCTCTTGGGAAGGGTCGGCCAGCCTTCCGCGAGGCGATACGGATTGGGGAGTTCGGTTGGTTTGGGATACTGCGTCTGCTGGGCCTGCGCCGCGGCTCCAGACATCGCGATCGCAACCGCGCTGGTTACAAGAACAAATCCCGTCCGACCTGCACGCGACATGGCGACCCTCCAGTAGAAAACCAGGATAGTATGTTTTGCGAGCGGGCATCTCGGTTACCATCGTTTAAGCTGCTCGCGGCTAAAGTCATGCGAAGGTCAATTGGTTTCCTCCTAGCGGTTTTGCTGAGCGCATCGCTTGCTTTTGCGCAAAAGGCAGCGCCGTCCCGCAAGCCCGACGTTCCCTTTATCCCGACGACCGAAACCGCCGTCAAGGCGATGCTGGAGCTGGCGGAAGTGAAGCGTTCCGATATCGTTTACGATCTAGGCTGCGGCGACGGCCGGATCGTCATTGCCGCGGCTAAGAGCTACGGCGCACGCGGCGTGGGGATCGATATCGACGCGGCGCTGGTTCGCGAGGCGAAGAAGAATGCGCGACAGGCGGGCGTGGAAAAGCTGGTTGAATTTCGCGAGCAGGATCTGTTCCAGTCGAACTTCCGCGAGGCGACCGTGGTTACTCTGTTCCTGCTGCCGGCGGTCAACAAGCGGCTGCTCCCGCAATTGGAAGCTTTGAAGCCGGGCACGCGCATCGTCTCCAACACCTTCGAGATCGGCGACTGGAAACCGGTACGGGAAATCGTCGTCAAGGACGACCCTGACGACGACTACTATTTCGGCAGCCACCGTCTTTTTCTCTGGATCGTCCCCGAACGCAAGTAACGCACCTGCGAGTGCGTCGTTAGGATCCGCTGCCTGCGGCGGCTTTTCGCGCCCGCATTTCTTCCATCATCTTCTTCTTCATTTCCTGAGGCGTCGGCTCGGCCTTATGAGTCGCGATCATCCAGGTGTTGCCGTCCAGGTCGACGATGGTACCGGTGCGGTCGCCCCAAAACATGTCCATGACGGGACCTTTCTGCGTGGCACCCGAGCTTTACGGCCTTGGCAACCGTCTTGTCGACGTTCTCGGTTAGCAGGTAGAGCGTCACAGGCGAGGCTCCGATGGTCTTGGCGCTGCGGGCTCCCATTTGTTCTATCTCAGGCCCCAGCATCAGCGTGGTGCCGCGCAGCGCTCAGTTCGGCGTGAATGGGCTGGCCACCGGGTCCATTCATGATTCCGCGTTTGGCGAAGCCGAAGGCTTTCTGATAGAAGTTCACGGCTGCCTTGATGTCGCTCACCGTGAGCATGGTGCTCACCGCGCCGTAGTTTTTCTTATTGAGGGGATCGATCTTTTTTGGCATACGCTCCTTTGTAGGCAAACTCATTCTATCGGAAGCTGGGGCTACGGCGCGAGGCCTTGGTGCCGGTAAGACTCCCGTGCGCGGTGTATGATCGAAAGGATGCGCAACGTTCTTGTGATGACGGGTTTTGTGCTGATTGTGACGCTCCTAGCCGCCGGCCGGAGTGACGCCGCTGCGGCGACGGTCACGCGGTATGAAGAAGTAAAGGATTGGCCGAGTCTTCCTCCCGGCGTTCAGCTCGGCGAAACCGCGGGGGTTGCTGTAGACGTGAATGGCCACGTATTTATTTTCCATAGACCCGGGCGGGGGTTCGACATCAAGGCCACCACCAAACTCACGGAGCCTGACGGTGCTCGAGATCGACGCCGACAGCGGCAAACTCATTTCGTCGTGGGGCGCGAACACGTTTATGGTGCCGCACGGCATCACCATCGACGGGCAGAACAATGTCTTCCTGACCGACGTCTCCCTGCAACAGGTTTTCAAGTTCACGCACGATGGCAAACTCATCTTCGCGCTGGGGGAGCCACGGGTGGGAGCCTGGGATGCGACCCATTTCAACGAGCCTACCGACATCGCCATCCGCCCGGACGAAACCTTTTATGTGTCGGACGGTTATAAGAACAGCCGCGTGGCGCTCTTCGATCGCGACGGGAAATGGGTGCAGGAATGGGGCAAGAAAGGATCGGGCGAAGGTGAGTTCAGTAATCCGCACGGACTGGTATTCGTGCCCGGCAGCACCGACGTGCTGGTCGCCGACCGCGAAAATTCGCGCCTTCAACTGTTCGACCGGGAGGGTAAGTTCAAGCGGCAGTGGACCGGCGTGAAGGGCGCGCAAACCACCGGACGCGTCTTTTGCGTGGCCGCCGACGCGGAAGGCTTTCTCTATCTGGGAGTTCGCCGCGCGGACTACGATACCGAGCACACCGGCGTCCTGAAACTCGATCGCGACTGGAATATTGTTGCGTCCATCGGTTTCGGTAAACCCGGCGATCCAGTGTTCAACGCGGTTCACGATATTGCGGTGGGCCGCGATGGCTCGATTTACGTGGCCGAGACTCGAACCAAGCGGGTCGTCAAGCTTCGTCCGGTCAAGCCGTAGTCCTAGGCAAACCTGTCTGCTCACAGCAATCGGCTGTCGAGGCGCCTAAGTACTGTCTGTCAAAGTACCTCTTGACATGCACCACCCGGTGCCACAACCTTGGAAAAGGCATGCGACCATGATTGCGAACTGGGGACAGGCTGAAAGCTACGCGTACTGGACCACGTTCACGGTGGCGTTTCTGGGCGTGTCGGTGTGGGAATCGGTTCGGCCCCGAGGGTCGCTCTCGGTTCCGGCTGCGCTACGCTGGCGAAACCATGGGCTGCTTCTGGTGGTGGCTTCGCTGTGCTTCCATGGTGCTGCTGCGCAGCACTCCGGTGTTGGTCGCGATGGCGGTTCAGCGCAGTAAGTACGGTCTGACCTGGCTGGAGCATTTACCGCGTATGGGCGAGTTTTGTAGCGACTGTCCTGCTACTGGACTTCGTCAAGTACGCGACCCACCGCCTGCAGCACTCGGTTGGCTTCCTGTGGCGGGTGCACCAGGTGCACCATTCCGACCCGGACTTCGAGGTTTCGACGGGACTTCGCGCGCATCCGATTGAAACCATCCTGACGCAAGGGCGCCGCGCTGCTGGCGATCCTGGCACTGCGGCTTCCTCCCGTGGCCGTGTTGGCGGCCGAACTGATGTCCTGCGCGCAAAGTTTCTTTCAGCACGCCAATGCGTCGCTGCCGCCGGCGCTGGAGCGAGCATTGCGGCCGTGGCTGGTGACGCCGGATTTGCATCGCATCCATCACTCGATGGAAGAGGCGGATCAGCGGCGTAACTTGGGAGAGACGTTCCCGTGGTGGGATCGATTGTTCGGAACCTACTCGCCGCGCACGGCGACGGGAGATGAGCAGTTTCCGACCGGGCTCAAAGGCGCCAAGAATGCAGGCAGCATTCGCCTAGCCTTCATGCTGGCAACGCCGTTTAAGGCTCCGGTGGAAGCAGTAAGTTTACTTCTTGCGGCGAGCCCGCAAGACCAACAAGCCGCCCGAAAGCAGGACAACCGCCGAGACGGCCGACGCACCGTCGATTTCGGGCGAGGTGATGATCCCTGCGAATGCGAAACTTGCTGCACCCACCAATAACAAAGTGAAGCCGATAATTTTCGACATGATTCTTTCCTCCGATCGAAGTCGCAGCATCTATCGTGCTACCTGGCTGCGTTTATTTTTTGCGACGAGCCCGCAAAACCAGCAAACCGCCTGAAAGCAGGACAACCGCCGAAACGGCCGACGCGCCGTCGATTTCGGGGGCAGGCGATCGCTCCTGCGAATGCGACGGTTGCTGCGCCGGCCAATAACAAACTGAAACCGATAATTTTCGACATGGTCTTATCCTCCGGCTAAAGTCGTAGCAACTATCATACTACCGCCACGCCTATTTTTTGCGGCGAGCCCGCAAGATCAGCAAACCGCCCGAAAGCAGGACCACCGCGGACACTGCCGAGGCGCCATCGATTTCCGGAGCAACGACATCGAGTGCAAACGCGGAACTAGCGGCACCCATCAGCAACAGGCTTAAACCAATAATTTTGTACACGGTCTCTCCTTCGATTGAAGTCGTCAGCATCCGGCATACCGCCGACTGCGTTTATTTCTTGCGGCGAGCCCGCAAAACCAGCAACCCGCCGGACAGCAGCACCACCGCTGTTACCGCCGAGGAACCATCGATTTCCGGAGCAACGGCAGCCGCTCCGAATGCAAAATTAGCTGCACCCATCAACAACAATCCAAAACCGATAAATTTCGGCACGTTTTTTCTCCTTTTGAAGTTGCAGCGCCCGTAGTACTGGCTGCTTTTATTTCTTGCGCCGGGCCCGCAGGATCAGTAGACCGCCCGAAAGCAGGACTACGGCCGACACGGCCGAGGCGCCATCGATTTCCGGCGCGGCCACGCCACCTGCGAATGCGAACCCCGCTGTTCCCGCCAGCAAGCAAGTGAAGCCAATCAATTTCGACATGATTCTCTCCTTAGACTCAAGTCACAGCGCCTATGTTGACGCCTGCGCTTATTTTTTGCGGCGAGCCCGCAGCACCAGCACTCCGCCCGAGAGCAGCACAAATGCCGTAATGGCCGACGCGCCATCGATTTCTGGAGCAACGGCGACAGTAGTACCTGCGAATGCAGAGCTTGCCACACCCGCTAGCAAGCAAGTGAAACCAATCAGTTTTGACATGAATTTCCTCCTCCGATTGAAATCGCAGCATCCATCATACTACCGGATGCTTTTATTTATTCCGACGCGCCCGCAAGATCAGCAAACTGCCCGAAAGCAGGACCACGGCCGAGACGGCCGATGCGCCATCGATTTCCGGCGCGTTAACGTTACCGGCGAATGCGAACCCGGCGACACCTAACAGCAAACAACTGAAGCCAATAAATTTTGACATGATTCTCCCGTCAGCTTAGGCGCTCCCCTTATTTTTTGCGACGCGTCCGCATAACCAACAAACCGCCCGAAAGCAGGACCAAAGCCGATACTGCCGAGCCGCCATCGATTTCAGGCGCGGCGACCGGCGTGGCAAAAACAGAAGTGGCGGCGGCCGCGAATAGCAGGCTCAAACCAAAGACTTTCATTATGGGTAGTCTCCTCCGAGTAAGCCCGTATCGGGCTAGGAGTAGTTTTACTACAGATGAACATATGGTACAAGTGAGTTCGTCACATTTGTGAGTACTGGACCGGCTATCCGTAAGCCCTACCAGAATTGCCACTGCCGGAACGCAAGAACGCACGCCGCCAGCAGAAGGTTGGTGGTGGCGTGCGCGACCACCGGGTCGCCGATGCGGCCGCTTCGCGTATACAGCCAGCCGTAGATCAATCCGGCGGCGGAGCCCGCGACCCAACTGCTGCCATGCATTGCGCCGAAAACAATTGATGACACCGCGAGCGAGAACCATGTGTACTGGCGAGGGTCCACGTGCTCGAAATCGGCCGAGACCAAGCGGCGCATCAAGTAGCCGCGGAAGGCTAGCTCTTCCGCGATCGGTACTGTGATGGAAGCAGCCAGTACGCGCGCGGTCAACCAGAAGATGCGGCCTGGCGCACTCATGGCGTCGAGCGCTGCTGGAATTGGGCTGAAGGAGGATGCCGTGCCAACAATCCGATCGAGTCCCACCCACAGAACGAAGACGGCGATGCCGGCGACCGGTGCGGACCAGCCGAAGCGCCAATCGCTAGCCTTGTAGACGCGCCGAAAAATCCAAAGCGTCAATCCGGCCGCCGCCAGGCGCAGAGGGTAAAGCGATTCGAAACCGGCGGACGCCGCGCGCGCCAGCATGCCGACGCCGAGGATCGCGAGGAAGGGAATCAGGTACGCTCCGGTGGCATCTTCGGTCGACCGGGTAGGCTCGGCGGGTTGGGTGTGAGTGGAAAACCAGGGGGAACGGCGGGCCACTATGCAGAGTCCGAACGCCACCGCATTGAAGGAGATCCAGCCTGCTTGCGAATGGAATCCGCCGGCCGCGATTTGTTTCGCGCCCGCATTGCCGATCCATACCAGCGCCGTCAATCGAACAGCATTGAGGATGAAGAGAACCACCACGCCGGCCGGTAGCAGCGCCAGCGCCCATGGGAAGCGGACCTCCTGCCGGAACAGCCAAAGCCATGCGATGGTGAACACCAGAATGAGGGCGGCTCCCTCGAGTCCCGAGCATTCCGGGGCGATGATCACCGAGAAGTGGGGAGCGCGAATCATGGCTTTTTCGGGAACCATGGTCGCGTCGGGCAGCAGCCAGGACAGCATGAACTTGACCATCGTGAAAGTCAGCCGGGTAGCGGGTTCCCACAGGGCGCGCGCGGGCCGGGTAAAGAACGAAGCGACCAGGGCTGTTGAGAGCGCCACTGCCCATAGTGAGCCGGTAGCCTCTACTATCTGCTGCCAGGTCTTGAGCGCCAGGAATGCGAGGGCGGCCAGCGCTACCGCGGCTAGACCGGTCGCTGCCCAGGCTGCTACCAATATGTCCGGATCGAGATCCGTGAGGCTACCGGAATAGAGTCGCTGTGAAGCCCAAACGAATCCCAGGGCCAGCAAGACATGCCCTGCCAGCCACTTGAGTCGGATCGGCAGCAGCGCCACCCGTTCGAGTGCGGCGCGGCATTTTAGAACGGCAAAGGTCAGGAATACTGCGGCGAAGGCTACTGCTCCGCGAACGGCGGCGGCTCCCCAATCGTGCAGCAGGGGTAGCAAATGGCCGGCGCGCGGGAGCGTGTCGTTGTCCACCCAGACCGACAGCGCGGTGACTTCGGCCACCAACAGGACTGTCAGGCAAAGTAACCGCCCAATGAGCGTTCGGGTGATGAATCCGATCAAGTCAGGAGTATAACAGCGGGGAAGCGATTTAGACTGATGCGGGGGTGCCCCTGCGCGGAGAAAAGTACTGCTTCCCGTTCGCTCAAAAGGCCAAAATGTAATGGGAACAATGGCCCACCATCATTGCGCGGACACCAATACGCCGTGCCGGAACGCGACTGTCAGGGTCGTGTGATCCGGTTTCGTGATGGTGGTCTCCGTGACTTCCCGTTGCGAGTTCAGTTTATACCGGTAGAGGTATTCCGATCCATCCGCCGAAGTTTGCCGCGAAACGCGGCCGTCCTCGTAGTAGGTGTTCTGAAGAAGGACGCCGCCGTTCTCGTCCTCGACAGTAAGCAACTTGTCCCGATAGTCAGAAGCGTAGAGATATTGAAATCCGCGACCCAGATTATCGCGGACCGAGGTGAGTCTGCTATCGGAGTCGTAAGAGTAATTGAGGATATGGCCTTCGTCATCCTTAGCTTGATTTACGAAGCCTGCCTCGTTGTAGTCCAAGCTGATGGTGCGCCCGTTCGGCGAGATCAGCTTGCGCAAGTTACGGCGACCATCGCGGATCAGTTGAACGCGCCGACCTTGTGGATCGCGCATTTCAAAGGGAGCTCCTTGCGCCAGATTTTTTCCGTTGTAGGATTCCGGAAATTGATATTGAGTGCCGTCGGTAAAGTGTAAAGTCCAGCCAGTTCCGTTCCACCAAAATCGCGCCTGGTAGAACTCGGCGGACGTGTCGGTTTGCTCGTACATGGCGTTGGCGTATCCGGTTCCTTCCGAGATCCGGTTGAGGTGGATGAAGGTCCCATCGGCCATGTAGAGATCCATGAATGTGTAGGGGTTCCGAGTGCCCATGGGGCAGATATCGTAGGAATGCGTAAACCCGGCTCCCAACGCGGGGTGTGAGGTCCCCCAGGCGTAGTACCAGTCGCCGTCGCGCCTCCAGTTGGGGTAGCCCCAGGTGTGGAACGTACGCGTAAATACCAATGGGATCGTATCCGGGACAAACAAATCCGTTCGACGAAGTACGAAGGTGCCGGTGCGCAAATCGACTTCAAAAGTGTTCTCCGGCTGGTCGAGAAAGTGTGGTTTCCGGTTCGCGAGGGCGCTGGTCAGCCGTAATGCCCGGCCGGCCCCGGAGTCGAGCGTGAAGCGGATCACGGGAAACGAGCCGTCGCTTTCGGGCGGCGCTGCGACCGAATCGAGCATGATCGGTGTCACGGCAGGCTGTGTGTGTATGCTGAAGTACGCCTGATCCCCCGTGACCTCCACTCGTCCACGGAGGAGGTTGATCGGTTTTACTTGCTGGTCCACCCACACCTCGAGAGTGGACACCACCCAAGGACCGTCGCCACGGCCGGCGATTACGTGGAGCATGCCCGAAGCTTTGGATCCTGTCAGAGGGATATTCAGCTTGGCCTCGCTCCAGCCGGTTTCGTCGGTGTTAATTCCGCCGGAAGCGAGGAGACCAGCGCGAATCGGAGCGCCCAGGGCTGATTTCACGGCAGCATCCTGGCGAACGCGTGCCAGCATCTCTTGCGCCAAGGAAGACCGGATCGGCAAGCCGGTGTACCAGCTCATCGCCGATAAGAATGCGCAGACAACACACACACCGACGATCAGAGCGGTTCGGAAGGTCTCGCGATTATAAAAAGGTACGTAATGGGAATGGCCGCAGAGGGGGCAGACTCCACCCCTCTCCTTAGCGTCCTCAATGGACGCTTGCAGAACCTCATCCACTGCCTGGTTTACTGCCGCCGGGCTGGGATGGTCATCGACTTCGGTGCCGCACCCTCTGCAGTTCACGGATTCCGCGCCGCCGCTAGGCGCGCACGTACTTGTTGAACCAGCCGATGGTCCGCTGCCAGGCCAGGTCGGCTGCGGCTTTGTTGTAGCGTTCCGGAGTGGCGTCGCAATTGAAGCCGTGAACCGCGCCCGCGTAGATATAGCCTTCGTGCGGAACGTTGATTTCCGTTAAGGCCTTGTCGTAGGCCGGCCAGGTCGATGCCAGGCGCGTGTCGAGTTCGCCGTGATGCACCAGAATCGCCGCCTTTGATCTTGGCGATGTCTTCCTTGGCGGGAGGACCGCCGTAGAACGGCGCTGCGGCGCTTAAATCGGCGCCCAGACGGACGGCCAGCGTATTCGAGATGCTGCCGCCGTAACAGAAGCCGGTGACGCCGATCTTTCCAGAGCAGTCGGCGCGGGATTTGAGCCACATGGCGGAAGCCACGAAATCTTCGGCCATCTTTTTGCCGTCGACCTTGGCGAACATCTGGCCGCCGCGGAAGTCGTCGCCGGGAAAGCCGCCGAGAGAGGTGAGTCCATCCGGCGCGAACGCCATGAAGTTCTGCAGCGCGAGCCGGCGCGCGACGTCCTCGATATGCGGATTCAGTCCGCGATTTTCGTGGACCACGATGATGCCGGGCAATTTCGTCGGTGTCTCCGAGCGAGTGTCGGCGCTGGCAGGCCGGACGAGATATCCTTTGATGCTTCCGTTGCCGTTCGGCGACGGAACGGTTTCGTAGCTGGCCTTGATCCGGTCATCGGTCTTGGATACCTGCTGCCCGAGGGCATAGTTCGGCATCAACGCTTCGATGAGCGTTGCTACCGCCAGACCGCCAACCGCGAATTTCTGTACACCGTCCATGAACGCACGGCGGCTGATCACGCCGTGAATAAACAGGTTGTAAAGTTCTACCGCCTCGCTGGGAACTTGGGGTTTGGTTGGCTCCATTGGTGGACTCCTTTCCAAAGAAGAATATCACGTTCTGGCGGGAAAACATGGGCCGGAGGAAGTTGAGCCGGAAATCTACGGAACCACCGGCAGCCAGACGGCGCTGGCGTGATCGCGCGAGCGGAGCACCGACTGCGTCGCCTTCACATAATCCGCCGGCTTGGCGAAGAAAATGTTGGGGACGTAGGTCTGCGGATTGCGATCGTAGAGCGGGAACCAACTCGACTGGATCTGCACCATGATGCGATGGCCCGGCTCGAATACGTGATTGGTGGTCGGGAGCGTGAAGCGGTAGCGTTCCGGCTGGCCGCTGGGGATGGCCGAGGGATGCTCGAAGCTCTGCCGGTAGCGGCCGCGGAAAATGTCCATCGAAACCGCGAGCTGATAGCCGCCCATCTCCGGCTGGCTGGGGACTTCGTCGGGGTAAACGTCGATCAACTTCACCACCCAATCGGAGTCCGTGCCGGTGGTGGCCGCGAACAGGTCGGCGATGGGCGCGCCGCTGATTCGCACGGGCGCGGTGAGCACGGGCGTCTGGTACGTGAGCACGTCGGTTCGATCGGCCACGCTGCGCTGATCGGTGACCAGCCAGGTCTTCCAGCGGTCGGAGTCGGTGAAGTGGACCGGCCGCGGCAGATACGGCACCGGCTTCGCGGGATCGGAGACGTAGGAATCCGCCGCAGCTTCGGCGGCATTCGGTTTGTCGAATCCTAGGCCGAAGGCCGCTTCCAGATAGAGCGGCTTGAGCGGCGCGGCGCATCCGCTCTCGCAGGCGAGCGGCCAGTTCTTCAGGCGGTCCCAATGATTCTCGCCGGTGTTGTAGATGAAGACCGGCGGCGTATCGGCTTTGGGCGCGGCGGTTTTCAGGTATTGATCGAAGAACGGCTTCAGCACGTCGCGGCGGAACTGCAGAGCGGTATCGCCTTCCCACTTCAGCGGCCCAAGATTGTAGGCATCGTAATTCACCTGGCTATGCCGCCACGGACCCATCACCAGATAGTTGTGATCCGCTTGCCCCTTGCTCTTGAGCGCCAGGTAGCAGTGGATGGCGCCCCACATGTCTTCCTGATCCCACAGGCCTTGAATCCACATGGTGGGGACTTGGGCGGGGTGCTCCGCCACCAGTTTATCCAGCGCCTGGCCTTGCCAGAACGGATCGTAGGCGGGGTGCTCCATCAGTCTGTCGCGTCCACGGCAGTTGATCGAGGCCGCGTGACTCGGCGTAGTCGCCGGCGGATCCGGCGCGGCGGAATTCCTCGTAATCGTCATAGGCGCCGCGAACGGTGGGATCGCCGGCATCGCGCTTGGTGGTCTGCTCAGAAAAGTAGTCCAGGTTGGGTTGGCGAAAAGCTCCGTAGTGAAACCAGTCGTCGCCCATCCAGCCGTCGACCATGGGGCTCTCCGGCGCGGCCACTTTCAGAGCGGGGTGCGGCGCCAGCAGCGCCATCACGACGGTGAATCCTTCGTAAGAAGATCCGATCATGCCTACGCGGCCGTTGGACTCCGGTGTGTTCTTCACCAGCCAGTCGATGGTGTCGTAGGCGTCGGTGACGTGGTCGGTTTCGGTGGGATTCAGCGGGCCGCGGACGGGCCGGGTCATCACGTATTCGCCCTCCGATTTGTACTTGCCGCGCACGTCCTGGAACACGCGGATATAGCCGTCGGCGGCGAAGACTTCGTCTCCCTGCGGGAGTGTCGCGAGCATATGGAGGCTCTCGCTGCGTTCGGTGCGCTTGGCGGCGTTGTAAGGAGTGCGCGTGAGCAGAATCGGCGCGTTGCGCGCGCCTTTGGGCACGATGATCGACGGTGTATAGTTTCACGCCGTCGCGCATGGGGATCATGACTTCGCGGCGGATGTAGTCGGAGCCCGAAAGCGGCGGTCTTGGACATGCCGAGGATGTCGCCCCCGGCTGGGAAATCCGCGGAATGATTACGGGGCGCTGTGGAGACGCGGCGGAGGGGTGCGGCGGGTTGCTGAGCAAGAGCGTAACCGGCGGCGAGCAGACACCAGCCAGCGTGATTCAACACGTGTCGCATGCCCCGATTCTAACTCGGTTTTTGAGAGACGGCGCGCAGGGGCGCCATAGAAAAAGGGACGTGACCGGAAGTCGCGCCCCTTGAGTACCAACAATTAACGCTGAAAACTATTTGACGCTGGAGACCGTGATGGTATCGCCCTTCATCGCGCCCATGATGGTCACTTGCTTACCGGCCAAGGGCGTTACTTTCGCCTGATCGTCGAGTTTATAGATTTTGCCGTCTTCGGTGACCAGAACGGCGGGAGATCCGCCCTTAATGCACGTGGTGGCGCACTCCACGTTGCCCTTCATAGCAGCCTTCGCGGAGCATTTCTCATCGATGATGGTAGCCTTTGAACTCAGCTGCCATTGCAACGGTCGAAAAGCCCGCTACCAATGCGAATGCCAGGATTGTTTTCTTCATGGTTTACTCCCTCTTATGAACCGGATTTACCATCTAGGCTTCCGAGTACGAAACCAGTATACACCCGCCAGAATTCGAAGTGCAGGATGCTCGTAAAGCGAAAACTGGCGTGATATACTGCACGCCGTGAAGAAACTATCTCTACTGCGATTTTGCCTGTGCGTGGTCTTATTGGGCGGCATCTGGATCGCGCGCACCCAGCAGCCGGTTCACGGAGATTTGAAGCTGAACAAGATCCGGGACAATCTCTATGAGATCTCGCCGGTACCGGAAGTGAGCGGGGCCGGTGGAAATGTCACGGTGGTCGTCACGCGGGACGGCGTGATTCTGGTGGATGACAAATACGACTGGGATCACGATGGCATTCTGGCCAAGGTGAAGACGGTCACCGATAAGCCGGTCCGCTACGTCATCAATACGCACCAGCACGGGGATCACACCGGCGGCAACGCGAAGATGCTGCCGATGGGCGTGCAGTTGCTGATATCGAAGCAGGCGCGCGAGAACATGGTCCAGCTCAAGATGCCGGGGCTGCCGCAGATTTCATTTGAGAACAACTTACAGGTCTCTCTTGGCGACGACACTGCCGAAGCGTTTCACTTCGGGCGATCCCATACGAATGGCGATTCCGTGGTCCTGTTCAGAGCGCAGCGCGTGTTATCGACCGGCGATATGTGCGTGCGCGGGGACGAATTTCCGCCGCTTATCGATTACTCGGCGGGCGGCAGCATCATGGAGTGGACGCAAGACCCTGGATACCGTCCTCAAGCTGGACTTCGACACAGTCATTCCCGGACATGGCCCGGTCGGCACCAAACAAGATCTGGTGGCTTTTCGAAACTTGCTGGAGAAAACTCGCAACCGGGTTCACGAGATGAATGCGGCCAACAAGAGCAAAGATGAGATCGGGAAGATGCTGCTGAGCGAATTCCACTGGACGCCGGCGCGCCTCAAAAGCTCACTGGATGGGCTGGTCGCGGAGATGCGATAGGGCGGGGCCGTCCCTAAAGTTCCACTGGGATATAATCGTCTGCCAGGGAGATCATATGAAACACATTGTTGTCGCATTGGCGGCCCTTATGGGTTGCGCCGTGATAGCCACCCCGGCAGGGATGCCGAATAGCTTGACGGGGAAGGAAAAGGCTGAAGGCTGGAAATTGCTATTCGATGGCAAGTCCTTGGACCAATGGGACCTCAGTACGAGCCCTACGGCCCAGTGGAAGGCCGTAGACGGTGCCATTGTCACGGACTCGCCCAAAGGTGGAACATTATTATCGAAAGAAGATTTTGCGAACTTCGAGCTGAAGGTGGAGTTTCGCACCACGGATAACGTCAATTCAGGCGTGATGCTCCGCAACCCACGGCCGGATGCAAACAAGAAAAATAGCGAAGGCTACGAAGTGCAGATTCGCGATAAGAACCCGGGCCATTACACCGGCGGCAGTTATCTGACCGGTAGCCTGGTGAATGTCGAGAAAGCTCCGGCGGATGTCAAGATCGTCAGCGGTGAATGGATGTCACTCGATATTACGGCGGAGGGCGACCATTTCGTTATCCTCTACAACGGACGAAAAGTGGTGGATGCGCACGACACCAAGCTGGGGAACGGCGCCATCGGATTGCAGTGGGCACATCCGGAAGACGCTCCTGGAACGAAGGTGGAGTTCCGCAACATCAAAGTGAGGCGTCTGAAATAGGACTTCGCGTAGGCACAAAGCACCATTTCTGCCAGACGTCCAATCTGATTCGGTAGGGCATTCCTCCAGAGTGGCACCATAGAATCGCGCCTTCGCGGCGGATCACGCGCCGGGGGAGGCCGCCGCAGCGCACTTCGTCGCCTCGTTGGGGGTCGATTCGCGGATCGCGGGCTATAGACGCGCTTTTGGGTCGTCTCATGTGCTGCGCCTACTTCTTGCGAATGACGATGCGTCCGTTGTAGGTAATGAACTGCATCTCCGGACCACCGCCGTTGATGGTTCCGTACAAGGTGCGGTCCAGTGCGGGGCAGAGCCCGGCAGGCCGTTTTTCCCGCTACCGTCCGGGGCGACGGTGGTTGACCCCGTGGCAGAATCCACTTTCACATCGAAGTCCGTGTAGATTTCACCGTGGTCGGTTTTCATCTTCAGGCGCGCTTTGAGATCGGCAGGCAGGGTCACTTCGATGCTGCCATTCATGGACGAAAAGCTGGATGCTTTGGCGGCGGATACTTGCGTCATGGATGCCACAATGCGCCCGTTCATGGAGTGCGCCACCACGGGTCCGGAAGCGTCCTGCACATTGATGTGCCCGTTCATCGCGTCGATCGTCATCTCGCCGGAAATGCCCTCGACCGAGATGCTGCCGTTCATTGTCTTGAGATCGAGCGTGGTCTGCTTGGGAACTTTTATTTGGATATCGAGCCGGTCCCAAAGTCCTCCCTTGACGCGGACGACATTGTTCTCCTGGGTGGCTTCAACCGCGTTGGTGGGTTGATCCAGCCGGTGCATTCCGGGAGGCATGTCCCCCTGACGCGCTTTGCGGCGCAGGCCGTCGCCGCGCCCGGAGTACTCGATGACGGCATCGTTGCCGTCATAGCCTGTAATTTTCACAGAGCCGACCGGTATGTCCACGACTCAGACTCTTGGGACGCGACGGGTCACTGAATGGCAGAGTGGTCCGTTGTGGCGTAGGCGCAGGGTCCTGCGCCGCGAGCATCGTTGTTACCGCGAAAAATGCGATGGATTTCAAAAAAGTAGATTTCATTGCAACCTTTCAACCGCCCAGGCCGCTCTTTCGCGAACACTGGGGTTTAACGAATCGTTTCCTGCTACCTGCTTTAGCTCCGTGACGGACGGCCGAATCCTTCAGATCCACAACCAGATCGATCAGTGCGATCTGCACCAGCGGAGCCGATTGCGGAACGATGGCCCTGGCGATTTCCGTGCGTGCGGCCGATGTCATCGCGAACGTGCGCAACGCATCGGCGGCGGCCAGGCGCACGTTGACATTCGGGTCGTGATTCACCGAATCGAGCAGCGCGGCAAGAACCTGGCCATCCGAGGATTCCACTTGATTCGCCCAACTGACGCCGCGCAGACGTTCGCTCGCCGATTGCTGGCGCAGCAGCGAAAGCGCCACCAACTCCCGCATGCCGTTGACTTCCCCGCGAAGCTGCGCGATTTCCGTGCTCTCGCGGCCACTCTTCTGCGAGCTAACGGCGTACCCCAAACCCAGACCGATCACCAAAGTTGCGGCGGCGATGCTTACCGGTAACCATGCGAAGCTCGGCCTTCCGCCGTTCGCGCGTGGACGCCGCGGAGAATCCTTCACCGTAGGCGCCCAGGGCCGCGTAGAATCTGTCGCGCATCTGCGGAGACGGCTCTTCGGCGGGCAGGGAATCGAGCTTTGTCCACAGACTCTCCAGCCCTTCGGCTTCCTGACGGCACGCGGCGCAGTCCTCCAAGTGGCGCTTGAGCTCGTCCCTTTCCGGCGCCCGCAACATTCCGCACCAGTCATCGGCAAAGCAAGCCTTCGCTTCATCGCAAGTCATATGCTTTTTCTCCCGCCAGAGTGGAATAGATCTCGGCCAGCGCACGCATCGCTCGATACACTCGAACTTTCACAGTGCCCACGCCGCAACCCAGCACTTCGGCAATCTCTTCGTACTTCATTCCCTGAAACCGGCAGAACACCAGAATCTCGCGCTTTTCCGGGGGCAGCAGCTCCATCGCCTGCCGGACCCGCTTCACATCCTGCGCGCGGACCGCCGAAGCTTCCGGATCGGGGTCGGAGCTTACCGGCTCTCGATTTCCCATGGTGAGCTCGTCGATCTCGACCACCTCTCCGCGCTTTTGGCGGATCCGGTCCACGTTCGCGTTTTTGGCGATCTGGTACATCCAGGCCGTAAACGAGTGCCGGGGATCATAAGTAGCGCGATAACGCAGAATCCGGAAGAAAACGTCCTGCACCAGATCCTCGGAAGTCTGCGGATCGCGAGTCATGGAGATGAAGTAGCGATAGAGGGCTCGATGATGGCGCTCAAACAGGATGGCGAGTTTCGAGACGGTCCCCGCCGTCACCGCGCTCATCAAGGCGTTGTCGCTGGTGTCCACAGTCTTCCTTGAGAGAATACTCGAACTATAGGAAAAGGTTACAGGCAATCCCATATTCGATTCACTCCCAACGCAAGGCCCGCATCGGATCGACGCGCGTGGCGCGCGCCGCCGGCACATAGACCGCGATCAACGCAATCAGCAGGATGCTTCCCGCCGCCGCTAACATGGCCGTGGGATCGCCCGGCGAGATTCCGTATAACTGGGTGCGCGCCAGCTGCGATAAAGCGAAGGCGGCAGGCAGTCCGGCCAGCAAGACCGAAGCCAACGATCAGCAGCGCTTCGCGCATCACCAGCCACGCGACGTCGAGGCGCTGTGCTCCGAGCGCCGTTCGAATTCCAATCTCGCGAGTCCGGCGGGAGACCGAATACCCGATCACGCCGTAGATCCCGATTCCGGCCAGGATGCTGGCGACCAGTCCGAAGGCGCTGGTGAGGCTGGCGACCAGGCGTTCGGTCGAAAGCGAGTTCTGCATCTGTTCCTGAAGCGTCCGCATGCTATACACCGGGAGATTTGGATCCAGCCGGTTCAGGAGCTGCCGGATGGTCGAAAACATTTGCTCGGGAGCGCTCGCCGTCCGAATGTACGCCGTCATTCCGAGGGCGAACTCCATCTGCTGATAGGGACGAAAGACTCCCAGCGGCATCTCCGCGCGCATATTTTCGTACTTGGTGTCGCGAACCATGCCGATGATCTCGATATCCGTCTTGGTGCCGGGATCGCCGCCGATTGCCGATGTGACGTCCGATGGGGCTTTTTCCCTGGAAGTATCGCTTGGCGAACTTCTCATTGACGATGGCGACCTTGCCCGTATCCTTGCGGTCGGTGTAGCGGAAATCGCGGCCCTCGAGCAGGGGCACTCCGAGCGTGTCGAAGTATCCGGGAGCAAGGAAGTTCATGTGCGGATCCACCCATTCGCCGGCGGCTGCCTGATACCCTTCGACAGTCACCCAACTGTCCCACTCGCTGTCGTCGAGTACGCGCATGACCGCGAGACTGGACGACTGGACTCCCGGTATTTGGTCGAGTTGATCTTTAAGCTGCCGGTAGAACGCACGGGTTCGTTCCGGCGTGTACCCGCTTCGCGTCGGATCGAGAGAAAAAACCAGAACGTTTTCGGTGCGGAAGCCGGGATCGAGATCTTTCAGGGTCTTGAGGCTGCGGATGAACAGACCGGCGGCGATCAGCAGAACCACGGAAAGCATCACCTGCGCGGCGATCAGCGCCTTGCGGAGGTTGATTGAGCCTCCGCTGACAATGTTGGCGGCTTGGTCTTTGAGTGTGGGGGCGATGTCGGCGCGGGTGATTTGAAGCGCTGGGATCAGGCCGAAGATGACTCCGCACGCGGTCGAAATCGCAGCGGTGAAGGCCAAGATACGCCAATCCGGCGTACTGGAGATGACCAACGGATTCGCGCCTGCAGGCAGGTTCCCAAGCAACATTTTGTCGAGCTCGACGGCGAGCACCAGACCCACTGCGCCCCCGGCTAGGGCCAGCAAAATACTTTCGATGAGGAGCTGTATGACCAGGTGCTGCGGAGTGGCCCCTAACGCGATGCGCACGGCGACTTCCTTTTGCCGCGTGGACGCGCGCGCGATCAGCAGATTCGCAACATTCGCGCAGGCGATCAGAAGGACCAGTCCCACGATCACCATGAGTACGATGAGCGCAGTCGAAAACTTTTCTCGCGTTTGCGATCGTCCGGTGGATGCCGGCAGCAGATCAAGCCACATGCGCAGAAAATGTTGTTTGGTGACATCCGAGGCTTTCGCGAATGCCTGCTCTTGCACCTCCATTTCAAGCATCTGGTGAAACAGCGGCTGCAGGCCGGCTTTGGCTTGTTTCTCGGAGACGCCGGGTTTTAGACGCCCGAACGCCGCCACCCAGCGGCCACGCCGGTTTTCAAAAGTGTAGGCGCTTACTTGGTAGCTGGATGGGTCCAACTGCCGCTTCATCATGACCGGAATGCGAATTTGCGGCGAGTATAACGGGTCCATTCCATTGAAGCCCGCCTGACTCACGCCGATCACCGTCATGGGAAATCCGTTCACCAGCAGTTTGGCGCCGAGGACGCTCGGGTCTCCGCCGAAGCGTTCGATCCAATACTGGTAACTGAGAACGGCAATGGGGTGGCCGTCGGGGATGCGGTCATCGTCGGGAGTGAACACGCGGCCCAGAGCGGCTCCGACGCCGAGCACGGGAAAATACGTGCCCGATACCAGCTCGCCCTGAACGCGGTCGGTCTTGCCGCCGATGCTGACGTTCATGGTGTTGCCCCAAGTGCAAAACATGCCGCTGAAGATCGGGTTGTGGTCGCGGAAATCCGCGTACATGGGGTAGGACAATTTATTCGGCCCGTTATTCGAGCCGTAGTGATCTCCGCGGCCCCAAAGCTGGACCAGTTGCTCGGGATTCTTCACGGGCAAGAGGCGCAGCAGCACCTGGTCGATCAAGGTGAAGATGGCGGTATTCGCGCCGATCCCCAGGGCCAGGGATAAGACGGCGATGATGGTGAAGGTCGGCGACTTGGCGAGCGAGCGGAGTGCGTAGCGGACGTCGTGAGCGAAACGCGCCATGTCCAAGATACGGTGGAACGCCGAGAAGGTTACGAAGAATGCTGGTTCCTGTTGAACTGACGCATCCCGCCGTGTTAGCGTGGTATCGCTTCTAATGGATGGAGGACCGATGAAATTTCGCGCTTTTTCCGTGGCATTCGCCTGGTTTTCGTGTTGGTGTGTTTCCGGACCGCGCCTGGCCGCGCGGAGACATCGCCCTCGGTCGCCCTTTCCGGGGTGGTCAGCTCGGCAGAGGAGGGGCCCATGGAAGGGGTCCTGGTGGGCGCCAAGAAGGTGGGTTCCACGATCACCATCACGGTGGTCAGCGATGAGCACGGCCGGTATCGGTTCCCCGCGTCGAAGCTGACTCCGGGACAGTATGCTTTGCGCATTCGGGCCGTGGGCTACGATCTGGCGAGCCCGAGCACGGTCGAAGTCACCGCCGAGAAAAACGACCGCCGATCTGAAACTTCGCAAGGCCGCCGATCCTGCGGCGCAGCTCTCGAATGCGGAATGGTTTGCGAGCCTGCCGGGCACCGAGCAGCAGAAGGCCTCGATCAAAAACTGCACGCACTGCCACACGCTCGAACGCATCATGCGCACTCGCGCGGATGTGGATGGCCTGACGAAAATCGTCGAGCGGATGTCCACCTATCCGCAGCTTTCGTTCCCGATGATGCCGCAGAAACTGGTCGCGGCGCGGGTGGGCGGCGGCGAGGATCCGCTGGAGCAGAAGCTGGACGGCTGGCGGAAGCAGGCGCAGTATTTGAGCACCGTCAATCTGAGTTCCACGGACCAGTGGAAGTATTCGTTCAAGATGCATCCGCGTCCCAAGGGTAGGGCGACGCAGGTCATCTACACCGAATACGATCTGCCGCAACGCACGCGGCAGCCGCACGACGTGGTGGTGGATTCGGAGGGCAATGCCTGGTACGCCAGCTTCGGCGAGCAGATCCTGGGCAAGATCGATACGCGGACGGGCAAGGCAACCGAATACCAGATTCCGCGGCTGAAGGCGAACCTCCCCACGGGCGAGCTGGCGCTGCGCTTCGACAAAGATCAAAACCTGTGGATGGGCATGCAGTTCCAGGGCGGGATCGCGAAATTCGACCGGAAGACCGAGAAGTTCCAGACCTGGAGCCTTCCGCCGGAAATAAACGGGGATTACGTCCAGGTGAACCAGGTGAGTCCGGAACACGCGCAGGTGGATGGCAAGGTTTGGCTTGCAGGATGCGGGCACTTACACGGTGCTGCGGCTGGATCTGAAGACGCGGTAAGTTCGAAGTCTTCACACCGTACGAGATTCCGCGGCCGAACATTTACGACGTGATCTCCGATGCGCAGAACAATGCTTATTTCACGGTCATGGGGAAAGAGCACATCGGACGGATCGACGCCAAGACGGGAAAGATCACTTTGATGGAGACGCCGACGGCAGGCTCGGGACCGCGCCGCGGCATGATCGACAACGATGGCCGCCTGTGGTTCGGCGAGAACCGTGCGGATCGCATCGGGATGCTGGATACCAAGACGCAGCAGTTCAAAGAGTGGAAGGCTCCGACGGTGGGGTCGTGGCCTTACGACGTGACTGCGGACAAGAATGGCGAGGCTTGGGGCGGAGGGGAGTTCACGGATATAGTGGATCGCTTGAATCCCAAAACCGGCGAGTTCGTGGAGTATCTGCTGCCGCGATTCACCAATATCCGCAGGGTTTTCGTCGATAACTCCACCACGCCGGTTACGTTCTGGGTGGGCAACAATCACGGGGCGTCGATCGTGAAAGTGGAACCGCTGAACTGAAACCTACTGGATCGCCAAGCGTTTTTGGATTTGCTCCAGCGGCACGCCTTTGGTCTCGGGAACCATCACGGTTACCCAGATCAGTTGCAGCACCATCATGGCGGCGAAGAACAGGAACACGTAACCCGGCGGGAATGCCGAGACCATCTTGGGGAAGAACGTGGTGAGCAGCGCCGCGAAGATCCAATGCGTGGAACTGCCGAGCGTCTGGCCCTCGGCGCGATGGCGGTTCGGGAAAATTTCAGAGATGAAGACCCAGATCACCGCTCCCTGGCCGACGGCGTGCGCCGCGATGAACGCGAAGATGCACGCCGGCACAATGCTGTAGTGATTCGTAAAGAACGCCCAGGCGGTCAGTCCCAGCGATCCGATGTAGCCGAACGATCCGATGAACAACAGGGTGCGGCGGCCCAACCGGTCGATCAGCCAGAGTCCGACGAAGGTGAAGATGAGGTTGGTCACGCCGATGCCGACCGATTGCAGCAGTGCGGCCTTTGCCGCCAACCCAGTCAGTTCAAAAATACGAGGCGCGAAGTAGAGAATCGCGTTGATGCCGGAAAGTTGATTGAAGAACGCGATGAGAAAGGCCAGAATAATGGGAGTGCGAAGCTGCTGGGTCCAGAATCGGCCTTTCGAGATTTTCTGAGAGGACGCGGCCTGGATCGCGTCGGCGTCGCTGGCGATCTGAGCTTCGGAAGCCTTGGGCTCGATGAGCCGTAGCACCTTCATGCCGGCCTCGCGGTCATTCTTCTTGCCGAGCAGCCAGCGGGGGCTTTCGGGCAGGCTGAGGCAAAGCATGGCGTACGCGAGCGACGGAAACGCGGCCACGCCCAGCATCCAGCGCCAGGCGTTGTCGCCAATTCCGGCGAGCAGCGCGTTGGACAAGAATGCCATGAGGATTCCGAAGACGATGTTGAATTGGAACATCCCGGCCAGACGTCCGCGGTACTTCGGCGGCGCGATTTCGGAGATGTAGAGCGGCGCGGCCACGGTCGAGATGCCGATGCCCAAACCGCCGATGACACGCGCGGCGATGAAGACGATTGGGTCGTTTGCAAGGGCAGAGCCGACGGCGCCGACGATATAGAGGATGCCGATAAACAGCAGCGTGGGCTTGCGTCCGAAGCGATCCGTGGGCCAACCGCCGATCAGCGAGCCGAGCACCGTGCCGTAAAGGGCCGACGCCATGACGATCCCGTGGATTCCGGCTCCCAGGCCCCACTGCGCCTGAATGCTTTGCTCCGCGCCGGAGATGACCACGGTGTCAAATCCAAACAGAAATCCCGCGAGGGCGGATGTGATGGACCAGAGAAGGATGCGGCCGTTCATTGGATCAGCTAAGTGTACCCGATGCGGGCCGCGCACATAGTAGGATGGTTCACAACTATGCGACAAAACCTAAATCTCTGCTTGCTTCTGTGCGCCACTTGGGCGGCGGCCCAGCCGGTGGTGCTGAAAACTTCGACGATCCTGGACGGCAAGGGCCAGGTTCTCAAGAACAGAAGCATCGTCATCGAAGACGGGAAGATTTTGCGGCTTGCGGGCCCTGGTGAGAAAGCGACCTACGATCTCTCTGGTTTGACCGTCATGCCGGGCTGGATCGACACGCACGTCCATTTCGCATGGCACTTCGATGCGAACAACCGGCTGGACGATGGGACTGCCAGTAAGGAGACTCCCGAGGTCAGGGCACTCTATGCGGAGGCCGGCGCTTACGCCACTTTAATGGGTGGCTTCACCACCATTCAGAGTGTCGGCGCGGAAGTGGACGGGCCGGTTCGCGATCTGATCAACTCCGGCCAAATACCCGGACCGCGGATCATTACATCCTTGCGCGCGATTTACGATAACACCGGCACTCCCGAGCAGATCCGCGCGTTCGTGAGGAAAGCGAAAGCCGATGGCGCGGACGTGATCAAGCTGTTCGCGACGGCGTCCATCCGCGATGGTGGAAAGCAGACAATGTCCGACGAGCAGATTCGTGCGGCTTGCAGCGAAGCGGCGGCGGTGGGATTGCGGTCGGTGGTGCACGCGCACGCCTCTAGCGGAGCCAAGGCCGCGGTGCTGGCCGGCTGCAGCTCGATCGAGCACGGCGTGCTGCTGGATGACGAAACATTGAAGTTGATCGCCAGCCACGGCGTATACTTCGATCCGAACTTTCTGGTGTTCCACAACTACCTTGACAACAAGCCCAAGTTCCTGGGAATCGGAAACTTCACCGAAGAAGGATTCGCATTCATGCAGAAGGCGATCCCGCAGGTGGCTGATGTGCTGAAGCGCTCGATGGCGCTGCACATAAAGCTCGTTATAGGTACCGATGCGACAGCCGGCGCGCATGGCCACAACGCGGAGGAGTTTATTTACCGCGTAAAGGACGGGGGACAGCCGCCCATGGATGCGATCGTCAGCGGGACCTCGGTAGCGGCGGAGTCGCTGCGGCTAGGCGACAAGATCGGTTCCATCGCGCCGAACATGGCGGCGGATATCGTGGCTGTTGAGGGCGATCCGTTGAAGGACATCACGGCGGTCCGGCGAGTCGTGTTTGTGATGAGAGACGGCAAGGTCTACAAGAATGTCGCCCGCACGGCTTCGAAATGACGCGGCGCTACTGCCTGACGCTGGACCTGAAGGATGATCCAGAATTGATCCGCGAGTATCGGCGGCATCATCAGGCGGTGTGGCCGGAGGTTACCGATAGCCTGCGTCAGGCGGGAATTCTTGACCTGGAACTGTATCTATTGGAAACGCGCCTGGTGATGATCCTGGAAGTCGACGAGCGATTTTCGTTTGAGGAGAAGGCTAAGCTTGACCGTGACAATCCCAAGGTGCAGGAGTGGGAACGGCTCATGTGGAATTTCCAGAAGCCATTGCCTCAGGCGAAGGCGGGCGAGAAGTGGATTCTTATGGAAAGCATTTACAAGTTTGAGGCCGAAGCGTTGATCTGAACGCGCGGCTCGACTAACGTTTGGATGGCGACTTGTTGCAGAGACCGTCAGGCCGATTGATCGCATCCGCTAACTTCTGTGCCTCGTCAGGGGCGAACGCGCCAATGAGAAAGCCGTTGCCGACGATCGGATCACGGATCTTTGGCGTTCTGATAACGCGTCCGTTTACCACGAAGGCCATTTCCTTCCCAACATTGTTTCCTGTGAACGTCTGAACACGCTGGGTGCTTTCTGCCGTCATATCCAGATTGAGGACGAATTGGCCTTCTGTCAGTGACACATTTGCATGCGTAAAATCGTTGTTGGTTAACAGTGGCTGCGCGGTCAGATAAATGCGCTTACCTTCATCGGAGGTGATGCGTCGCGCGGAACGATCTGGCTTTTCGGCCACGATGCTCACTTCGACGGTCTGACAGTGCGGAATCTGTGCGCTCAGCGAGCAGCTAGCCAGCGAGGCCGCTAACCATGGAAGCGCCATCCTCATGCTCATATCTTACTTCCAGTTGCGTTAAAGTAGCGATATTGTGAGATCACAAACCGTTCAACAACTCGCGCAGCAGGCTTTGGCCTCCCAGACTTTTACCCGTGGCACCAGTGTTCCGCGGCGGCCCTTTGGACGGGCGGCGGAAACGTGTTTCGCTGCTGTGCCTGGGCGGCTGGCACGCCGTCGCGAAGCCGGCGCTGGAGAAGACTGACGAGCGTGAATCCATCCGCATCATGCATGCCGCCATCGATCTGGGCGTCGATTTCTTCGATAACGCCTGGGAATATCACGACGGCTACGCGGAGGAGGCGATGGGCCGCGCGCTAGCGATCGATGGCAAGCGCAAGCAAGTGTTCCTGATGACCAAGAATTGCGAGCGTGACTATGACGGGTCGCTGCGCAATCTGGAGCAGAGCCTGCGCCGGTTCCAGACCGACTATTTGGATCTATGGCAGTTCCACGAGTTGTCGTACGATAACGATCCGGACTGGTTGTTCGAGCGCGGAGCGGTGCGCGCGGCGGTGGAAGCGCAGCAGGCCGGGAAGGTGCGATATATCGGGTTCACGGGACACAAGGATCCTCGGATTCACCTGAAGGCGCTGGGGATGCCACACGCGTGGGACGCCTGCCAGATGCCTATCAACGTAATGGACTCGCAGTACCGCAGCTTTCTGAACCAGGTGGTGCCGGTGTGCCATGAGAAGCGTGTAGCGGCGATCGGCATGAAGAGTTTCGGGGGCGGCTGGCCGCGGGGACGCGTTCTCGAAAACATGAATGTCGGGGCAGCGGACCTTCTGGGATTTGCACTCAGCCAGCCGGTGACCAGTCAGGTGGTGGGCATCACAACCATGGAGCAGTTGCAGTTCGCTGTGGAAGTGGCGCGCACGATACCGATGGCGGACGAGGCCCAGAACGCGCTCATGCAGCGGGTGCGCGTGGAAGCGGGCGACGGGCGCTATGAGAGCTTTAAATCCACGGGCGAGCACGATGGGCCGCATCACCGCCGGCAGCACGAATTTGCGCTCGCGCGGTAAGAAGTTCACCCTTGACTTGAGCGGTCAATAGATCGCTATCGAACGCGCTGGTTCCTCTTCACGGTTATTTGACAACCTGTTGACAAATCCCCTTTCGTCAGCCGCATCCAAAAGGTATGACGAAATCCACTTCTGTGCTCTGGAAACGCAGCATCGTAGGATCGGCCGTGATTCTCTCGGCCGGGCTGATGTTGGCAACCGTCAACACCGGCGGTGCAAAGACTGCAGACTCGGGTAAGGGAGATCGCTTGCGCGGCTTCGACGCTCCTCCAGCGGTGCGCGAGATCGTTCTGCGGGCGTGCGCCGACTGTCACTCAGAGGAGACTAAATGGCCCTGGTATTCGAACTTGCCGCCAGTTTCGTGGCAGATACGCGCCGATGTACATAACGCTCGTGCGGTCATGGACCTGTCGCGCTGGAACGTGTACAGCGAAAAGGAACACCATGCCTTCGCAAGACAAATTGCCCTAGCCACGCGGATTCATGTCATGCCGCCGCCAAAATATTTGTGGATGCACCATGATGCAAAGCTGTCTAATACCGAGTTGGATGTATTAGAGGAATGGGCGAAACAATAGCCCGGCGCCTTTACTCACCAGCGCGAGCAAGCGGCCCGCCAATTTTCCGGGGCTCGCGAGCCGGGATATGTGCGATGGCTTAGACCGTCAATAGATCGATCTCGGACGTGCTGTCGCCAAACTTCTCGATGTGCACACCGAAACGGTCGATCAGGGCCAGCATCAGGTTCGCCAGCGGCGTCCCCTTCGGGTACTTGAGGTGACGGTCGCCCTTGAGCTGTATGCTCTTGCCGCCCACCACCACCACCGGAACGTTGTAGTTGTTGTGGACGTTGGCGTCGCTCATGCCGCCGCCGTAAAGCACCGCCGTATGATCCAGCAGTGTGCCGTCGCCGTCCTGGATCGAATCCAGCCTCTTCAGATAATAGGCGAGCGTGTCGGCGTGATAGTGGTTCAGCTTGGCGTACGCCGCCAGCTTCTCCGGAATGTTGTCGTGGTGCGACATGGAGTGATGCGCTTCCGGCAAGCCGATCTCGGGATACGAGCGATTGATGTTTTCGCGCGCCATCATGAACGTGCTGACGCGCGTGATATCCGCCTGGAACGCCAGCACCTGCAGGTCGAACATCAGCTCGGCGTATTCCCGGAAGGTCGCGGGCACGCCCACCGGCTGCGAGGGCACTTCGAAAGTGCTGTTGGTCGATTCGCTCTTGGCGATGCGCTGCTCGACGTCGCGCACGGCGTCGAAATATTCGCCCAGCTTGGTGCGGTCGCGGGCGCCCAGCTTTCCGCGCAGAGTGGAGATCTCCTGCGTCAGGCCATCCAGAATGCTGCGGTCTTCGTTGGTTCGGGCCAGGCGCTCTTCGGTGGTGGCTCCGATACCGAACATGCGCTCGAAGACGAAACGCGGATTGGTCTCGGTGGGCAGGGGACTGGTCGGCGACTTCCAGGCCAGCGAGTTCATGTAGGCGCAGGCATAGCCGTGATCGCACGCGCCGACGACATCGTTGCGGTCGACGGAGACTTCGAGCGATGAAAGTTTGGTGTCCTGGCAGATCTTATCGGCGATATATTGATCGACGGTCTTGCCGGCGCGCACATCGGCGCCTTCAGTCTGCTTGGGGTGCGCGCAGCTCATGAAGGCCGGCGCGGCGCGCGGATGCTGCCCGCCGACGTCGCCTTGATCCGTCGCCTGGAAGTTGTCCAGGCCGGTGAAGACGTTGACCCGGCTGCGGAACGGTTCGAGAGGCTTCAAGGTCGACGAGAACTCGAATCCGGCGCCCTCGGTGGGCGGTGTCCACTCGAACATGTTCGCCCCGTTGCCGAAGTAGATCGCGGTGAAGCGCGGCGCGCCCTTCGATTGGGCCCGCATGGCCGGAATCATGGCGTCGAGCAGCGGCAATGCCACAACCGCTCCCATTCCGCGAATGAACGTCCGGCGATGTAATGCTGTCTTCGTGATCACCATCTGTCAGCCTCCTGCTATTAGCAAAAATATCAGATTTTCTTATTCCGTGCTCACCTGAGCCGTTCTCATCTCAAACGGAGTACTCATCACAATCGCCTGAATCAGCGATTCAAACCGGTAGTTATCGGGCGCCGCGTCGCGCTTGATCTTGCGGACCGCGGGGTAATCGGTGGCGTCGAGCCCTCTTCCTAATGAATAGGTCAAGAGCCTCTCGGTGACGGTGGTCACAAAGTCGTCGGAGCGCTTGCGCAACACCTGCCGCAGTTCCGTGGGCCCGTTGAACTTGGTGCCGTCCGGCAGCTCGGCCGACGCGTCGACATGCGCTCCGGACGCATAAATGTCGCGCCACTCGCCGATTCCGTCGAAGTTTTCGAGCGCGAATCCCAGTTGGTCCATCTGGGCATGGCAGCCCGCGCACACCGGATTGGCGCGGTGCGCCGCCATCTGCTCGCGCATCGGCAGCACTTTGCGCGGATCACGCTCCTCTTTAAGAAGCGGCACATTCGGCGGCGGAGGCGGCGGCGGCGCTCCGAATATGTTGTCCAGAATCCATTTCCCGCGGACGACCGGCGAGGTCCGGTTCGCATACGAGGTCGCCATGAGAGTCGAGCCTTTGCCCAGCAGACCGCGGCGCGGACTATCTTCGGGAAGCTCGACGCGCCGGAATCGTTCGCCGCGCACGCCTTGGATTCCATAGTGCTCGGCCAGGCGCTGGTTCAGGAATGTGTAATTGGCGTCCAGCAAGTCGACCACGCTGCGGTTCTCGCGGATGATGCTGTTGAAGAACAACTCCGTTTCCTGCTCGAAGGCCTGGCG
The DNA here is from genome assembly GCA_963731375.1 of Bryobacterales bacterium. Taxonomy (GTDB): domain Bacteria; phylum Acidobacteriota; class Terriglobia; order Bryobacterales; family Bryobacteraceae; genus Palsa-187. Next base: position 893,218 of record CAVSUW010000005.1, on the reverse strand, counting down.
CAGGTTGTCGTCGAAGTGGAACAGGATCTCCGGGCTCGGCTGGTGCGTGGTCACATTGCGGATGAACAGCCACTGGCCCGCGAAGTTGTCGACCAACGCCTGCGAGCGCGAGTCGGCCAGCATCCGGTGCACCTGCTTCTGCAGGACTTCGGGCTGATGCAGAGTCTTCTTTTCCGCGACTCCGAGAAGTTCGTCATCGGGGATGGTGCTCCACAGGAAGAACGACAGCCGCGACGCCAGTTCCAGGTCGCTGATGCGATACGGCGCATGATCGGCGAGCCCCGCGGGTTGATCCTCGAAACGGAACAGGAAGTTGGGGCTCACCAGGATGCTGCGCAGAGCCATCTCGACGCCCGACTCAAATCCGGCGCGCGCCAAGCCGCTGCGGAAGGACGTGAGCGGCGCCTGAAGATCGGCCTCAGTCACCGGACGGCGGTACGCCCGCCGCGCCAGTGTCGAAATGATCTTCTTCGCGCACGTCTCGTCTTTCGCCGACTGCGGGGCGCACAGCAAAATCCGTTGGCGGCTCGGCGTTTCCGAAACCGCGGCCGTTCCGGACTGAGGACCGGTGACGGTCAGCGTGGAAAGTTTGGGCGGACCGGACGGGTTGCGATAGTTTTCGCGCCGTATGGACGGGTCGAACAGATCTTCGACGTAGGCTTCGGTCTTGGCGATGAAGTACGCCTGAATCAAATGCTCGCCGGCCTTCACCGGCACGTGGAACGTGAGCCCCTCGAGGACCTTCTTATTCAGTCTCCTCTTCGGTGGCGCCGCCCGCGGCTTTGGGTCCGCGCTTATGCACGAACTCGGGCCCGCCTATCGTGCCCGCCCAAACCTTGACGTCGTCCAGCCGGACCTCGACGTGATCTACTTCCTCGGTAATGCCCTCGAACCCGCCGGCGACTCCGCTCTCTTTCGGGCGCATTTCAAACAGGTACTCGCCGTCGGCCGGAAAATAGTAGTGCACCGCCAGTCCGCCGCGGGATCCGAAGGGCAGGTCGTCGCTAACGCGGACCGACTGATTGCGATCGGTCGGCACGAAGAAAGTTTCGGGCGTCGGCAAGCCGCGCGGCCGCGAGAGCGCCATCTGACTGATCTTCGCCGCGGCGCCGAGATAGCGTTCCGTCAGTGCCGGCGACAGCGACAGGGCGTCAGCGTTATTGTCGAACCCGTAGCCTGCGGCGTCGGCCGGCAGCATCGAAGCCGCGTCGATATCGAGCGCCAGCAGATCGCGGATAGCATTGCGATACTCGGAGCGATTCAGGCGCTGCAGCGACGGGCGGCCGGGGTTGGGATTGTCGAGCGCAGCCCGGTCGAGATCGGTCTCGATTCCAGAAACGATGGTCTCGGTGGTCGGCTTTGTCGGGCCGCGGCATTTTGCCCGGCGGCATGGCGCCGGTGCGCAGCTTGCGAACTACTTTCTCCCACTTCTCGGGATTCTTGCCCAAGTTCGCCAGATCGATCGTGCTGAGCGCGAGTCCGCCCGATTTCAACTTCTCGTTGTGGCACATGAAGCAGTACTTGCTGAGAACGGCCTGACGATCGGCAACGGCGACGTTGGGCCGACGCGTGCGGGACGCGGCAGCGCTTGCTGCGGACTGCCGCGCAGGTTATAGGCGACGGCGACAAAGAAACACGATGCGGCAACGACCGCGAGGAAACGAGGTCTCATTTCTTAGCCTCCTCGGGTTTCTTGGCCTCTTCGGGCGGCAAGTTTTCTTCCAGGATCAGGTTCGGGCACAGATTCGGACACGGTATTTCTTTCGCTCCGAGCTTACGCAGCAGCTCGGCGGTCTGCGGCATGGCGGCGAACGAATTTCCGTACTCGACGCCATCGGCGATGGTCAACGGCGTTCGTCCGCTCTTGTCGACCACGTCGAGCTTCGCGCCTTTGTCGAAGAGATACTGCACCACGTTGTTTGCGCCGCGGTACGCCGCGGCGTGCATCGCCGTCTCGCCGGTGTCGGCGACGAAGTTGACGTCGGCGCCCCACTCTTCCACCAGCAACTTGACCGCTTCCAGCACCTGTTCCTCGCTGGCCCGTTCCTGATTGGAGGCCCACGCGATGCCCGCGGCTGCCATCAGCGGCGTGATGTTGACGCCGGTGTTGATCTTAGGATCAGCGCCCAGCTTCAGCAGCAAGCGCATCGCCTCCACGTCGCCGACCTTGCGCCGCGAACAGAAACGCGGTCGCGCCCACCAGCCGATGGCGATACCTGGCGCCCGACCACCTGGGCTCCATGTCGGTATTGCGTCCGTTGACGTCCGCGCCATGCGCTACCAGCGCTTTGATGATGCGCAGCCGGTCGACGTTCGCCGAAATGAATTCATCGCTGATGTGCCAGTTGGCGACGTGCACGGCAGCCTGCAGCGGCTTGCCGAAGGTGTTGTTCTTTCCGTTTCCGCCCTCGCTGCCAACGTCGCGCAACTGCTCGCGGAAGGTCGGCGTCTTGAGCACGATCTTCTGCGGCTTCGCCTTCATGCCCTGCACCGTCAGTTCGGTCGAGCCGCCTTCAGCGTTCGGATCCGCGCCCTTATCGAGCAGCAGTTCCACGATGTCTTCATACCCGTTGATGATCGCCACCAGCAATGGGGTGGCCAGATCGGTGCGCTTCTCGTTCACGTCCGCGCCCGCCGCCAGCATGGCTTTGACCGAAGCCATGTCGCCTTTTCGCACCGCGAACATGAAGGGCGTGGTTCCGGCATTGGACCGCGCGTGCATGTCGGCTCCGAACTCGATCAGCGTCTCAATGACCGGAGCGTGCCCTTCGGCAGCGGCCCACATCAGTGCCGTCTGTCCGTTCCACTCTTCCTTGGCGTTGAGGTCAGCGCCGGCCTTCGCGAGCACCTTTACCGCGTCGACGCTTCCGGCTCGCGCCGCGTGCATCAGCGGCGTTTCTCTGGCATCCACGAAATTCACGGGGTCGTTCGGCTTGGCGCCTGCCTTCAGAAGTTGCTCGATGACAGCCGCTCCGCCCTGCTGGGCAGCGAGCGCCAGCGGAGTGACACCAAGGTCGTTTTTCGCATCCACTTTCGCGCCGGCGCGCACCAGCAATGCGGTCGTGTCGGCGTCATTCAGATAAGCCGCCCAATGGAGGGCAGTCGCGCCATCGCTCTGCGCTGCGTTGACATCGGCGCCGCTCTTGATCAGAGACGCAGCCGCCTGCTTATCGCCGCGCTCTACCGCATCCGCCAGCGGAGTTTCGTGACCCGAGGCCGCGATGCCAACGCCGGCGCTAACCAGCAGGGACGCGAGCCCCAGTCCGAATACCCACCGAACTCGTGTGATCCCGAGCCTCTTTGTCATCATTGGAAGCAGTCTTGGCCCCCTAAAGATACAGTTTCTAAACGCGTTATAAGTATGAGCGCCCGCGCGAGCCGGTGGCAAGCCCCCCATTTGGCGGTCGGGCCAGCGCGCCCAGCCCGGACTAGCGGACCGCGACGTTGCGAACCTTAGTCCAGCGCGACTTGCCGCCCGGCCCTTCGATATACAGATTTACGGTGTATTCGCCGGCCTTTTGGTACTGATGAATCGGATGCTGCTCCGTCGAGCTAGTGCCATCGCCGAAATCCCAGCGCCAGGAAGTGATTTTGCCCGTGGATTCGTCCTGGAAAGCCAGCAGGCGGCGATCCATGTCGAGGATCTTGAATGACCAGTGGGCATCGATGGGCTTTTGAAATTTCGCCTCCAGCGGCATCAGGCGAAAGGCGACGAGTTCGTCGGCATTTCCGTACATATGCTCCGTGTGCGAGAGATTCCAGAATCCCTTGTAGTCTTTCTCTTCCGGACCATCGTAATCCAGCACCGCCCAAGACATTCCGATCAGCTTGTTCTCGACCAGCTTCGAGACCACGGCGCGCTCCGGTCCGTCGGCGGGCGCGTAGTCGAACGGCGTAATCCAGAACTCGAGAATGAGCTTGCCGGATTCGCCGTGCTTGAAATTGTAGTTGTAGGCCGCGTTCGCCCACGGCAGTTCCTTGATCCACGGCTGGGCGCCCCAGACGAAAGCCCAGTCGCGCTCCGGCGCCGGCGTGAAGATGTGATAGTTCTGCGCGTGCACGCCTTGCAACTGGAAGAACGCATCGTCGCCGATCAGCTTCGAATTCGGATGCAGCGCGGTGATCAGCGGCCCGCCCGAGAGATCGCCGTCGACGACCAGCTCAAAGATGTCGTTATGGCGGCTGTGATCGTCGAAATCCCAAAAATTATCGTAGGCCTCATACAAGAAGTACAGGCGATTGAGACCCTTCACCCAGCCGACTTTGACCTTGACGTCGAGGTCTTTCTTGTCGTAGTTGAAGCCGCGCCCTTTTACGGTTTCCTTGAGCTGATCCATGCCGATCGCATAGGATTCGGGAACCATGGACCAATCCGACGGGTCGCCGTCGATGCGCGGGATTTTGTCGGCGGGAAACTGGAAAATCTTGTATTCGACGCCGGGCCGGGCGAGCGCGAAGCCGTTGGGCGAGAGGACGAACAACAGCGCGACCGCGCATGCCAGGATAGCGATTCCATAGGTGATCTTCATAGATTCTGCGTCAATTCTACGCTATGCGATGCAAGTGCAGTGGATAGCCAAAGCGAATTAGGACGGCTCAGAAATTTCTATTGCCGTCGGACGTGTAGCATCCCTAGTCCCCAGTTGCGCGCACTAACGAATCGGCGTGGCTAATCCCCTTTCTACTGAAGCGACAAAAAGCTACACTGGCGACATGCATTCGTCAACGACGGGCCGAACCTGCGCATGCTTTCTCTTACTGGCGCGAACTCTGGCGTTCGGGCAAACACCACAACCCGCAGCCAAATTTGGACCCGATCAATGGCCAAAGGATGAATTGGATCATTATCTAGCGATGCAAAAAGGCTTCGATACAGAAGCCCGGAGGCCCATCGAACTTCAAAGGTCAGCTGTCGCTTCGAGGGCCATGATTGCAGGGACTTCGGAACCATTCGCTATCCATGCAGGGCTGGACGTCTTACGGCATGGAGGCGATGCCGCCGACGCTGCTTTAACAACCTCACTGGCGCAGATCGCTCTCACCGCAGGCGCCGCAGTGAGCTACGCCGGGATCCTGACCGCGGTTTACTATGATGCCGCGTCGGGCAAGGTGTATACGCTTGACGCAGGTTACAACACCGTGCAGAACGAAAAAGACCCCAACACGATTCCTGGAATGGGCGAACATAGCGGCCGCACCGCACTCGTCCCAGGATTCATGGCCGGCGTCCAAGCTATGCACAATCGGTTCGGTAAGCTTCCTTTCGCGGACCTTTTCCGGCCTGCAGTTTGGATCGCCGAGAACGGCATCCCGCTTCCACTCGCCGTGGATGGTTGGCTGAGGATGCAGGGCAAATTCGCAACCCGGTTACCCGAAGGCAAACGTATCTTTGCCAAAGAAAACGGCGATCTCTACAAGTTCGGCGACATGTTCCGGCAGCCCGAACTGGCCGCGACCCTGAAGAAGGTTGCGAGCCAAGGTTCTGCTTACATGTACAAGGGGGACTGGGCACGCCATTTTGTAGACCTCGTTCAGCGCGAGGGCGGGAAGATGACTCTCGAAGATCTGGCAAGGTACCGTCCGCGGCTGATCGAGCAGCTTCCCATGATGTATCGGGATTATGAGGTGTTCGCGCTCGGAGCACCCGATGGCGGCACAACTACTCTCCTCCCCCTCAAGATCGCCGAAGCAGCCGATTTAAAGAAATACGGACACTACTCGCGCTCGCCCGAAGCCCTGTACTACCTGATCCAGATGACGAAAATTGCTAAAGTTTTCGCGGGCGTCAGGCCGGAGAAGTTGAAAAGCTACTTCCCTGATATTGACTTAGCGCCTGAATCACGATTGACGAATCAGACTGCCGAAAAGTTATGGGCACACATTCGCTCTCCCGACTGGCCTGAGACAATTGCGGGATTGATGACTGGCAACCCCGCCTCTGGTCACTCGGCTGGTGTGGTGGTGGTCGATGAGCAAGGTAATGTGGCGACCGTCCTCCACACAATAAACGGCATTCTTTGGGGATCGACGGGGATTTTTGTGGACGGCATCTCGATTCCGGATTCGGCATCTTTCCAACAACGGCTAATATCCCGAGTGGGACCCGGAGTCCGCTTACCCGATACCACAAACCCTCTGCTGGTGCTGAAAAACGGCAAACCGATATTAGCCTCCTCGGCTGTAGGCTCGGGATTACATGAAGTCACAGTTGAGAATGTCCTCAACGTTCTCGATTTCGGTATGGACCCGTACACGTCAGTTAATCAACCGAATACCCGAGGCCCATTCGCAGGGGGAGGTATGCCAAATGAACCACGGAAACCCGAATACGAGAAGGAGGCAATTGCAGACGGGGACTTTCCGCAAGTTGTTCTGGATGGGGTCCGTGCCCACGGACAACCGATCAAGATCGTGTCCAAGTACGATCAGCCAGGATACTGGGTCGGTATTCAGATTGATCCCGAGAGCCGGAAGCTAAGAGGAGGAGCCACAGCTCTCTTGCCCGCACTGGTCGAGGGCTATTGAATACGTTCCAACGTTCCATTGAGGCGATTTTTCTGCCGAGCCCGAGAGGCCAATTCCAACTAGAAAAGCAATCTCCTCCGTGGCATTGTCAATAATTGACAAATGTTGTTAATGGCGGTATGGTTCGGAATATGAACGTGAATCTCGGGACCGTATTCGACCAGTTCGTTGCCGACCTTCTCAAGACCGGCCACTACCAGTCCCAAAGTGAAATTCTGCGGGAAGGTCTACGGCTGCTGAAAGAGCGCGAAGAGCTGAAGCAATTACGGCTTGCCGAGCTGCGCAAACAAATCGCCATCGGCACCGAACAGGCTCGCCAAGGCAAGGTGATTGATGGTGAAGCGGTCTTTACTGAAATCCGCAAGAAGAGTCAAGAAGCCCGCCGCCGTTCATGAAATCGTTTGAAGTAACCGAAGCGGCCCGCACGGACCTTCTCGAAATCTGGGATTACATTCGCGCTGACAACGTCGATGCCGCCGACAAGGTGATTGATCGGTTGCATGACACTTTCGTTAAGCTTGGCCGGAACCCGATGCTTGGTCACGTGCGGGAGGACTTGGCGGATTCGGAGCATCGGTTTTTTCTAGTCTATTCGTATATGGTCATTTACTTGGCCTCTAAGACGCCTATTCAGATCGTCCGTGTTCTCCATGCGGCACGTGATGTGCAAAGTATCTTGGATTTGTCGCCGGATGAACGGTGAGACCGCGTGATCCTGGCGGATCTTACTTGCCTTTCAATCCATCGCGCCAAGCGATAACTTCGAGTTCGCCCTTGACTGCTTCCTCGACGCGGATTACGGGGTGCACCTCGAATACAAATGCCGGGAGCATGGAGCAAAACTTGTGAATGGTTACCGGATCGTCGCACTCCATCAACATGTGCCCGCCCCACTCGCCCACACGTATCACGAAAAACTCGATTTTGAAATTGGCCGGCGCCTTCCACTGGCCAAACACCTCCAGGATTCGCTTCTGGGCATTCTCGTACTCCATGGGCGAACCTTGCGGGCGTTCGAACCAACTGAGCATGTATTTCATCTGTTATCCCCTATCGGAAATGGTTTGACCGATTACAACCGTTCAAGTCTACACTTTCGGCGTAATGGTATGCCGGGGAGCCCGCGCCTACCTGCTGCAACCCTTCTTGGTTTCTTCAAAGCCGTCGAACAAGCGCCCGGCATTGGCGCCCGCTAGCGTTTCCATGCGGTGCGGCTGGCCCTTCTCGACGGTGTAGCGCGCGACCGTCCCTATGGAGCGCAGGAATTCCGCTTCCTTTTTCATCTCCGGGTGCCACATGTATTCGTCATTCTCGCCGACATACATGAAGACGCACATCTTCGAAATCGCCTGCAGCTTGGCGTAGCTGGGCTCCCACATATATCCGGGGAAGGCGGTGACGGAGAGGAAGTACTGCGGATTCGCGGCCGCGACGTGGAATGCGGCGATTCCGCCGTTGGATGGCCCGGCGATGTGGAACTTGTTGTCTTGGATTTTGTAATCCGCGAGGATCAGCTTTAGAAACTCGGGGAAGATGCGAGCGCCATCCTCAAAGAACAACTCATCGTCCGGCGCAGCGGGAGCGATCACGATGTAGCCGCGCTTCTCAGCCTCCGCGCGAAAGTTGCGCGTAAGAACACTGTCCACCGTGTTCATATTTTGCGGCCCGCCGCCGAACGCGAGAATGGCCGGATACGCCTTCGCCGGATCGTACCCGTTGGGTAGAACGACTTTATACTGGACTGTCGTTTTGCCCACCTTCTTGGTCTTCTCCAGCACCTCCGCGCGGGCCGACGCAGCAATCACGCGCGCGCGAAGAATAGCGTCATCCATTTCGATCTTGGTTGCTTCATTTTGGAAGGCTCCTTATTTCGGCACGGCGCCAGCGAGGCCGGCGATGGCCGCCCCGTTGACGCGCGCCACATTGGCAGTGAAGGCGGACGAGACTCTGTCCGGCGTGTCGGCCGTGGTGTGCTGCGAGATCAAGTTTTCCGAGGCCGAGGTCAGACGCACAGCGGTGAACCCATTCTGCTGAAACGGTATCTGATCTCCCCCGCGAGTGTAGCGATCGCTGCGCAGAATCAGTTCGATCTGTAGTGTCGGGACGTAACGCTGCGCGGCATCCTTAATATAGCGGGCCAGGCGGCGCGAAGGCGAGTCTGCAGGCTCCGGGGAATAGACGCGCAGCCGATTGCCCGTTTCGCCCGAGCCGCCGGTGTCATCGTCAGCGCCGCCGATATCGTTGAGTGCGATCCCGGTGCCAGTGGATGCCTCGCCGATCACGTCGGAGCCCACGATGTCATTGTTGAAGACCGCCTCGATCTGCTCATGGTTGGCTTTGGCTCGCGACGCGTAGCGCGTGCTGCCGACATACCCGAGTTCCTCGCCTGCGAAGGCGATGAAGACGATGGTCTTCCGAAAATGATACTGGCTCATCACGCGGGCGAGTTCAAGGACCACCGCGGTGCCGCTGGCATCGTCATCGGCGCCGGGCGCGGGCGCTTCGGCCGCCTTGTCACCCTTGGCGCGCAGATTGATGGAATCGTAGTGAGCGCCCACAATGATGCGCTTTTCCGGTTCAGCGGTGCCGGGCAGCACGGCGACGACGTTGGCGATATCCGTGGCGCCCTTCTTCTCGATGTCGTAAGAGACTTCGAGCCGCGGGCTGTAGCCGTGAAATTGCGCGAAGATCCAGCGGCGCGCGGCTCCGATGCCGCGAGTCTTCTGATTCGGGTCCGAGTAATTCCCGCGCGTTTCAAAGCCGGCGAGAGTCTTGACGCTGGCGGCGATGCGATCCGGCGAGATTTCCGCAACCATTTTCTTGATAGCCGGGTCGGGAGGCGCGGTCTGCGCCGGCAGAGTGGCCGCGATCAACAGCAGCGTGACTAGCAGCCTGAACACCCGTCTTATTTCACCCTGCAGGCAAAGTTCGCCGCGTCATCCGTGCTGCCGGTCCCTTTGTACACCGCGACCTTCGGATACGGACAGAGCGGGTGCGTGCGCTCCACCTTATCGCCGGCGTAGCGCGACGCGACGATGGAATCGGGGGCCTTCGCCTTGCTCCACCCACTGTTCCAGTGCGCCGATCGCGTCGAAGCGGTCCGTGCCATCGCCGCCCCGGCAATGCCCCATGCCAGGAACCATGAACAGGCGGTAGGAGTCATTCACCTTGCTCGCGCCTCCCAGCGTGTCGGCGACGCGGTTGTAGTAATTCACGCTGTTCTGCGGCGGGATCAGGTTGTCGTTCCAGCCCTGATATTGCAGGAGCTTCCCGCCGTGGCTGAAAAACGGTTTGAGATTCGCGTCGGTGGCGTTTCGCGCCTGCGTTTCGCGGTCGAACACCGCGACGTCGCTATCGAAATTGAAGGTCTTGTAGTCCCAGTTGGGGTCCTTGAAGACGCCGTTCTTTAAGGCCGGTCAAGATCAGCTCTGGCGGCTTCTCGCTCGCGGCGAATCCCCAGCCTTTCTCGCTGCCCGGTTCAAATCCAGGAAAGAGGGCTTCCTTCGTGCGCGGATTCGTGGCCGGGCTGTATACTTTCCGCGCGCTGTCCACTTGCGCCGCCGTCAGGCAGTCGGGACCATCCGCGCCCTTGCACAAGAGAACGCCCGGATCGAACTTGCAGTGCGTGGGATCTTCCAGCACGCCATCCTTCACGCCGTCGTTCGCATCGCAGGCATTGAGGACCGCCTTCTGGATCACCGGAAACTTGGCGGCGGGAATGAAGCTGGCCGCATCCTTATGAACGGCCTGCGCGATCCATACCGCTTGCAGGGCGCTGCGCGGATTATTGGCGGGCGCCCCGGCGATCACGCCATCAAAGTCGGCTGGGTACCGCTGCAGGTCTTCTAAGCCCTGGCGGCCGCCGGTGGAGCAGCCGTTCCAATAGGAAAACTCTGCGGTTCGCGAATAATATTCCGCGACGATCGCCTTCGACTTCACCACCATTTCGTGAACCGCGCGGTATCCGAAGTCGATGATCTTTTCCGGATGCCCCAGCGCGTAACTGCCGTCGTCGCCCTTGCCCTCGTGCCCGGTATCGGTGGATGCCACGGCGTAGCCGAGCGTCAGCGGCAGTCCCATCTTGTGATAGTAGATCTCGCCCGCCTGGCCGCCATTGCCGATGGCCATGAACTTGCCGTTCCAGGCGCCCGGGGGCGGAAGCCAGACTTCGATCTTGATGATCGAGTCGCTGGTCGGCCGCATGGTCGCCGCCACGCGGCAAAATGCCGGAAGGTCCTTGTAATCGACATCGCCGGGCTGGATCTTCAGTGAAAAAGAAGCCGGCGGCGCGAACGCGCCCGGCGTGACCGAGGCCGCCATCGTGATCGCGGTCTGCGGCAGCGAGAGCTTGGAAAGATCGTCACAAGTAGTCGCGGCCGCGGCGCACGTGGCAAATGCAATCACTGACGCGGTCAGGAAGCTGTGTTGGTAACGTGAGCGCGTGGTCATTCTGCTTCTCCTATCAGTCTAAGTATTGCCCGAACGGACAGAAAAAAGCTTAACGCAATGTGGCGCGAGTTTGCTTGATCAACGTATGCCGGCCTGCGACGTCCGGAGTACTTCCACGCTAACCGCTGTCAGGATAATCCCACTCGCTGGAATTCAGAATTGCCTGAACCTCGCAACATAATGCGGTCTTATGCATCCGGTCCTTGCCGATACCAGTCTTAGTGATGATTCACTTATTCCTTTCGAGCACAGAGACAGCAGCGCAATCCCAACGATTGCCGGGCTGCGGTCTCGTGTGTGGATTCGGGAATCGAAGGGAAAAAGCACAATGGCAAATGGCAAACGATTCTTTTCGTGTTTGATTGCGGCCGTCCTGCTGTTTGCGGTGTGCTCCGCTAAACGACGCATGGGCACAAACCGCGCCCGCGATGGGCACGGCACAGAGCTTTGCCGTTCTGGGCGCCTCGACCGTGACCAATACGGTGCCGACGTCGGTCATAGGAGATGTGGGCGTTAGCCCTGGTTCCGCAATCACCGGCTTTCCGCCGGGAATCGTGACCGGTACTGTCCACGCAGCCGACGCGGTAGCGGCGCAGGCTCAAGTGGATGCCGCGTCGGCCTACAGTACTCTGGCCGGCGAAACTTGCACCACCAACTTGACGGGCCAGGACCTCGGCGGATTGACGCTGCTGCCTGGAGTCTATTGTTTTGACTCGTCGGCTCAGTTGACGGGAACGCTCACTCTGAACGCCGCCGGAGATCCCAATGCGGTCTTTGTCTTCCTTATAGGAAGCACGCTTACGACGGCTAGCAATTCGGCGGTGATCGCCAGCGGCGGGTCCCCCTGCAACGTATTTTTCCAAGTCGGCAGTTCCGCGACTCTCGGCACGGGCACGGCGTTTTCCGGAAATATTTTCGCGCTGACATCCATCACCGCGAACACCGGCGCGAGCGTGAGCGGCGGCAGCTACGCGCTTAACGGCGCCGTGACGATGGATACCAACTCCGCTACCGCCTGCCAGGGCACGCTACAGGTTTGCAAAGTTGCGGGGAGTGGCGTCGTCGAAGGAACCAATTTCTCGTTTAGCGTCGCAGGAACTCCGCTTACGGTTGCAGCAGGGCGCCGCGCCATTGGGGACTTGCAGTACCGCGCTGACGGTGCCGTCCATACCGACGATCATTACCGAAACGATACCGTCCGGCACCGCCTTGGCTTCGGTGAGCACTTTGCCGGGCGCCGGTTTACTGATCAGCAGCGATCTGGCCGCGGGCACCGCCACCGTCGCCGTCAATCCCGGAGGCCAGACCATCGCTACCTTCGTAAACACAGTTCCACCCCCTCCAATCACGGGCTTTCTGCAGATCTGCAAGATCGCCGGGAGCGGTGTAGCCCTGGGGACGAACTTCACATTCAACGTGGCGGGAACGCCGGTCACGGTTGCGGCGGGCCCTCCCAGCCCCGCATCATGCAGCTCGGCGCTGACGCTTCCAGCCGGACAGGTGCTGATTTCGGAGACCGTGCCAATCGGTACCGCGATGACGGCCGTCTCCACCTTGCCCAGCGCGGGATTGCTGACCGCCAGCAATTTGGCCGCGGGCACGGCAACGGTTACGGTGATCGCGGGGGCGCAGACGATTGCTACCTTCACCGACTCCGTAACGCCCACCACCGGATCTCTTCAGATTTGTAAAGTTGCGGGGACGGGTGTCGCTGCTGGGAAGGAACTTCACTTTCAGCGTGGCAGGGACTCCAATCATCGTGCCTGCCGGTCTAGCGCCGGGAGGTTCTTGCAGCACGCCGCTGGTGTTGCCAGCCGGTCCGATATTGGTCACAGAGACGCTCCCCATTGGCCTGCAGTTGACGGACGTCACCACTACGCCGTTCGCGTCGCTGGTGAGCCGCGATCTGGCAGCGGGCCAAGCTATGGTGACGATCCCTGCCGGGGGACAGACGGTGGTTACTTTCAGCAACGCGAGCATGCCTGTGCCAACCACGGGATTTCTACAGATATGCAAAGTCGCCGGCGCCGGTATTGTGACTGGAACCAACTTCGTTTTCATGGTCGCCGGGACTCCGGTGACGGTTCCTGCCGGACCTCCGCCGGAGGGGTCTTGTAGCGCGGCGTTCGCGCGGCCGGTCGGCCCTGTAGTCGTCACGGAAACCTTGCTATCGGGTACTGTTCTGGTGGCCGTCACCAGTTTGCCCAGCGGGACGCTGATCGGCAGCAATCTGGCTGCGGGCGCGGCTGACGTAGTCGTCCAGGACGGCGGGCAGACCATCGTGACATTCGTGGACACGATTCCGGGCGGCCCTCCCACCACCGGATTTCTTCAGATATGCAAAGTAGCCGGTGCGGGTATCGCCGTGGGAACGAACTTCACCTTCATGGTGGCGGGAACTCCGGTCACAGTGGCGGCGGGTTCTGCGCCGGGGGGCTCCTGCAGCTTGCCGCTGGTCGAGCCGGCCGGTCCGGTGATCGTCCTGGAGACACTACCCTCCGGCACCACGTTGACGAGTGTCACCACCTTACCGGGCGAGTCGCTGGTCAGCAGCAATCTGGCTGCGGGCAGCGCTACCGTCACGGTTAACGGAGGGGGGCAGACCATCGCGACTTTCCTCGACAGCGTCATCCCAGTTCTTCCGCGCACCGGCTTTCTGCAAATCTGCAAAGTAGCGGGGGCGGGCGTTGCCGTGGGGACGCCCTTCACTTTCAGCGTCGCGGGAAACGCGGTCACCGTTCTGGCGGGTCCCGCGCCGGGCGGCTCGTGTAGCGCGTCACTCGTCATGCCGGTAGGAGCCACTTTGATAGCGGAAACCCTCTCTCCGGGCATCGCATTGAGTTCGGTGAGCACCTTACCGGCGGGGCTGCTGGTCGCGAGCAATCAGGCCGCGGGCACCGCGACCGTGACGGTTAATGCGGGGGCGCAGACTATCGCGACGTTCCTGAACACCATCGTTTCCGACATTCCCCTGGGCACGCTTGAGATCTGCAAGCTTAGCGGCGCGGGTGTTGCTCCCGGCATGAGTTTTTCGTTTAACGCCGGCGGAACTCCGGTCACCGTTGCGGCGGGATCGTGCGTATCGGCGGCAACTTTTCCCGTTGGTACTTCCGTCGTGGTGAGCGAGACGCCTTCGATGGGCACGACAGTGTCAGCGATCAGCGTGCTTCCGCCGGACCGCCAAGGCGCCGTCGATCTATCCGCTGGCACAGCGACCGTAACCATTGGCACTGGCCTGACGGAGGTGGACTTCACAAACACAGCGGGAGGATTAGGCCTGCTGAAGGTATGTAAGATCGCGGGACCGGGCATCACGCCTGGCGCCAGATTCTCGTTTGCAATGGGCGCCACCAGTTTCGTGGTTCCGGCCGGCTACTGCGTCCAGAACGGCTTGTTCCCGCTCGGGACGGTGATCACCGTCACTGAGATGTCTTCCCCGGCGGCCGTCGCTTCAGCGATCAGCGTTCTTCCGGCGGATCGGCAGGGAACGGTCGATCTCTCCGCACAGTCAGTGACCGCCACCGTCGGCGTGGGTGTCACAGAAATTTACTTTACAAACGTGGGCAGGTGAGAAAAATGAGCTACCGATTATTCTGGACCGCAATCCGAAACGCCGTAGTGTTGGTTTGCCTCTCCGGCTACGCGCAAGCAGGTCTCATCGAGATCTGCAAGGACGATAGCCCTGCCGGCTCCCTGGGCGGCGTTTCCACCTTTGCCATCGCTGGGCAACCCGGAACGGTGGCGGTGCCGGTGGGCGCGTGCTCTCCCGCGATTCACGTTGCCGAACGGATTTGCCACCATCACAGAACTCCCTCAGCCCGGTGCGACTCTGCTCAATGTCTCGATGTTTCCGAGCGACCGGCTGATTAGCTTCGACGCGTCCACCGCCAGCGCCGTAGTGCTGATTGTGGCCGGGCGACATATCGACTCGAGACGGTGATTACCTTCACCAACGCACCCATCACGGGCGTCCCCGAGCCGGGGACTGGGTGGCTGTTTGGCCTCGGCTTGACTTTCTGGGCTTTCCGGGTGAGGCGGAAGCAGGATCCGGCGGCTGCACACGTCGTCTCGGCCCAGGCTAAAAGTGAAGAGAAAAAATGGTGCGGAGGAGGGGACTTGAACCCCTACGAGATTGCTCCCGCTAGCACCTCAAGCTAGTGCGTCTGCCAATTCCGCCACCCCCGCAGGTGGAAACTTCATCGCCCGGCTTCCGAAGAGAAGCCGGTCCGGTTACTTTTTCTGGTTCTGTTTCTGGGCGGCGCCTGATTCACCGGAACCTGGATGGCTTGGGGCTTGCCTTCCTTGCCGCCGACGTTCTGGGCGTCACCGTCATCGGAATCGTGTTCGGCACGGACGGGACCCTTTTGCTGGGTCACCGGGACAACCTTCTGGAAGATCGCCGGAGAGGCCTTGCCGGCGCGGGTCGAGAGAATCGAGAGCGTCAGCGAAGTCACCATGAACAGAGCCGCCGCTATGGTGGTGGCCTTCGACAAGACCGTCGCCGAACCGCGCGGACCGAATACCGTCTGCGATCCCATGCCGCCAAAGGCGCCAGCCAGATCGGCCGCCTTGCCGCTTTGCAGCAGCACCACGATTGCTAGAAACAAACACACAATGACGTGCACAATTGTTATTAAAATGACCATACGGCGATCCCAGGAAAGAAAATCTATCCCCATCGTAACACGGGATCAGGCTCTCGAGTGTGCCGCCAGACGGCGTCATTTATAGGCCGCAACGCCGGTCACACGCTCCCCGATCACCAGCGCGTGAATATGATCGGTGCCTTCGTAGGTCTTGACGGTCTCCAGATTGCACATGTGGCGCATGATCGGATACTCGTCCATGATCCCGTTGGCGCCCAGCAGGTCGCGAGACGCGCGGGCGCAATCGAGCGCCATGGCCGCATTATTGCGCTTCAGCATCGATATGTGCGCCGCATCCGCTTGGCCTTTGATCCTTGAGCCGGCCGACGTGCAGCGCCAACAATTGCGCCTTCGTGATCTCCGTGATCATGTCCGCAAGCTTCTCCTGCACCAGTTGGTGCGAGGCGATGGGCCGTCCCTCGAACTGCTTGCGCAGGACCGAATAGGAGCGCGCCGTCTCATAGCAATCCATGGCCGCGCCGATCACTCCCCAGCCGATTCCATAGCGGGCCTGCGTCAGACAAGACAGCGGAGCGCGCAATCCCTGCGCTTGCGGAAGCAAGGCGCTCTCGGGCACGCGGCAGTTGTGAAACGCGAGGCTCGAAGTCACCGATGCCCGCATCGACAGCTTCCCGTGTATCTCGGAGGTCGTAAACCCAGGCAGTCCCGCGTTCCACCAGAAATCCGCGAATGCCATCCTCGGCGCGGGCCCACACCACCGCAACGTCCGCCACGCTGCCGTTGGTGATCCAGGTCTTCTCGCCGTCGAGCACCCATTCCGTGCCCTCGCGCCGCGCGCTGGTCAGCATGCCCGCCGGGTTCGAGCCGAAGCCCGGCTCGGTGAGCCCGAAGCAACCGATCGCCTCGCCGGTTTGCAGCTTCGGAAGCCAGCGCTGCTTCTGTTCATCGCTGCCGAAAGTCAGGATCGGGTACATCACCAGCGCGCTCTGCACGCTGACGAAACTGCGCAGGCCGGAGTCGCCGCGCTCGATCTCCTGCATCACCAGTCCGTATTCCACGTTGTTCATCCCGGCGCAGCCATAGCCTTCGAGGTTCGCGCCCAGGAAGCCCAGTCGCCCCAGTTCCGGGATAAGCTCCGACGGGAAGCGTGCGTCGCGGAAGCAATCGCGGACCAGCGGCTGCACGCGCTCATCGACGAACTGGCGAGCGGTTTGCCGCACCAGCAGCTCCTGCTCGGAGAATTGCGAGTCGATCAGCAAGTAGTCAACGCCGGGAAATCGAGGCATGCGGGTTTATTTTAGCGCGCGGCCTCGCGAGGCGATTCCAAGCGCCGTCCGCCGGCGCAATCGGCGTGCCTGGCTGGGCGAAATTTCCGCACGGGCGTGGTATCGTACCGAAGAGAGCAAAGCTATCTCACAAGGAGGGAAGCATGACTCGTATTTCGGCGCTGCGGCGCTTGTCGCTGGTTGCATTGGTGGCGGGTTCGTTCGTATGGCTCGGTGCTGTGAAGGCCGACATCGACCCGACAGCCGCAAGTTTCGTGAACCTGAAAGACATTCAATGGAAGGAAAACGCGAATGGCTCTGCGGCGTCATTTCTCATTTCCGGCGATCCCACCAAAGAGGGCAGTCTTTACGTCACGCTCATGAAGTGGCATCCACATCACAACAGCACGCCGCATTTTCATCCGCACGACCGCTTCATCACGGTTCTTTCGGGGACCTGGTGGGTGGGCACGGGCGTCAACTACGATATGAACACCACGACGCCGATGCACGCGGGCGCCGTGGTCACGCACTATGCCAATGGGATCCACTACGATGGCGCCAAGGATGAAGAGGCAGTGCTCGAGATCGTCGGGATTGGAACCGCGGCATCGAAACCCGCCCCCGGCTTTAAGCCAGAATAATAGCTAAGCCTGCACGAGCGATGTTCTTGCTTTTGGCGGGCCGGATAGAATCCGGCCCGCCGGGGCTGTTAAAAGAGGATTTTGCGCGGTCCTACGGAGTGGTTTCCACAGCCTCCCGGTAAGTTTGAACGCCGGCATCCACGGCAGCACTCAAATTGTCCGCGTTCTGTTTGATCACTTTCTTTCCGCGATTGATCGCCTGCGAAGCAGTGTCCCGCGCGTCCGCCGCGCGCGACGCCAGATAATCGGTGCCCTCCTCGGCCTTTGACCGCAATAGCTTCCGCGTATCGGGTCCGGATTTCGGAGCCAGCAATATCGCGGCCGCGGCCCCTAATGCGGCTCCTATTCCAAAGTAAGTGAATTCGTTTGAGTTCATGTGTTTTAGTCCTCCTTGCTGCATGTGCATTTCGGGGGCCAACAGTATTCGGGTGGTGGTCTGCTTTGGTCGCCCTCGGCACAATGGCCTCGAACCTGCACTCCCATGGGTGTAGGGAAGCGTAGACGCTTTCCCTTAGTTTGCGAGGAGAAATCAAATGCTCGGTTACGGATTGGTTGGAACTATCGTTCTGGTTGTCTTGGTCGTGTGGCTGGTACGTGGCTTTTGAGAGGTTAACTCGCATGCGATCGCTGATATTGGCGTTCTGTGGACTCCTGCTGTTGGGGAGCACCGCTGCATTCTTGCTATACGTTTCGCTCTTGTCGATACTGTCGATAGTTTTAATTCTTGTCGCAGTAATGTTTATGTTCCTGTTTGGTATGCATGTGGAGAGGCAGCGGCGTCGGGTCCCGGAAATTCCTTCCGATAGCGACGCTGCCTCGAATGCAGGCGGCGCACACGCTGCTAGACAGCAACGAGAAGTCCGTCACCAGCATCGAAGCTCGCGTACGAGCGTGACGAAGACACCGCTAGCGACCGTTTACGACCGCCCCTAGTCATCTTGACGGGCGAGCGGTCAGAAATCGCGAAGGATCCAACGCGCTGCCGAGACGCGACCGCGTACTCATAGGAGCGAGTCCGATCACCCTCAAATTTTTGCGAAAATTGAAGGTTGATCGAATGAGACGATTCCGGCACACGATGATCGGTGCGCTCGCGGCGATAGCAGTTGTGCTTTCCTCGGCCCCCGTCGAGGCGCAATCCCCCGCCTATCAAGTCCCGCGGACCAAAGATGGCAAGCCGGATCTGAGCGGAATCTGGCAGGCGCTCAACACCGCCAACTGGGATCTTCAAGCCCACGCGGCGCAGGCCGGCCACGTGGTTGCGCTGGGCGCGCAGGGCGCTGAACCCGGGGGCGTCGGCGTCATTGAGGGCGGTGAGATTCCTTATCTGCCGGCAGCGCTGGCGCAGAAAAAAGCCAACTACGAAAAACGCTTTACGGACGATCCGGAAATAAAGTGTTACATGCCGGGAGTGCCGCGGGCCACCTACCTGCCGTTTCCCTTTCAAATTCTGCAAAGCCAGAAAGTGATCCAGATCTCCTACGAATTCGCCGCCAGCGCGCGCACGATTTTCATGGAGAAAATGCCGCCGGCCCCGCTCGATTCCTGGATGGGACAGTCGGTAGGACATTGGGAGGGCGACACTCTGGTGGTGGACGTGACCGGCCTCATCGACCAGACCTGGCTTGACCGGGCCGGGGATTTCCACAGCGACGCGCTGCATGTGGTCGAGCGCTACACGCCTGTCAGCCGCGACGTGCTCCAGTACGAAGCGACCATCGAAGACCCGAAAGTTTTTTCGCGCCCGTGGAAAATCAGCATGCCGCTTTACCGTCACGTGGAGAAAGACGCCAGGTTAATGGAATTCCGCTGCGCGCAGTTCGTCGAAGAACTTCTGTACGGCCAGTACCGCAAGACGCCCGCAGAGTCGAAGTAGCGCGGCGAAGGAGTGTTATGAGATTTCGCATTTTGGTTTCCCTCGGCGGACTAACGCTCGCCACCATCGGCGCAGCGTTCGCGCAGACCACCGCCAAACCCGCGCCCCACGCCGCGAAGAAGACGTGGACTCCACCGCGCACGCCCGACGGCCAGCCGGATCTGCAAGGCATCTGGAACAGCGCCACCGGAACACCGATCGAACGGCCCGCTGAACTGAAGGGGAAGGAATTCTTCACCGAACAAGAGGCCCGCGACTGGGAAAAAACCATGCAGGCGCGCAACAAGAGAGACGGCAAGGCGGATGATCCCGGCGTCCCCGGCACCTACAATGACGCCTTTTGGGAAATTGGAAGCAAGCCGGTCAAGACCCTGCGAACCTCCATCGTCATCGATCCGCCGGACGGGAAAATGCCCGCGCTGACACCCGCCGCGGCGGCCGCTCGACAGCAGAAGATCGACAGGATCTTTCATCCCGATGGACCGGAAGACCTGGGGCTAGGCGACCAGTGCCTGATGTTTTCCACCGGCACGCCTCCGATGCTTCCTTACACCTACAACAGTAACTACCGCATCGTACAGACCAAGGATTACGTGGCGATCTACGTCGAGATGATACATGACACGCGCATCATTCCTTTAGACGGCCGCAAGCATCTTCCTTCCAGCGTGCGCCTGTGGTACGGCGACTCGGTTGGCCATTGGGAAGGCGACACGTTGGTCGTCGACACGACGAACTTCATCGAGAAGAGCCAGTTTTATTTTCAGCTTCCCTATCAAGTCACCACCGGACCTCTTGCCGACGAGAACATGCACGTCGTCGAGCGCTTCCGCCGGCTGGACGCCGATACCATCCTTTACCAATTCGATGTGGACGATCCGACCATCTATGTCAGGCCGTGGAAAGGCGAATATACGATGTCAGCCGCGCCCGGCCCGATCTATGAATACGCCTGCCATGAGGGCAACTACGGTTTGCCGGATGTGCTCAAAGGCGCGCGCGCCCAGGAGAAAGCCGCTGGCGGGCGCGAAATAAGCGCGCTCAGTTCTTAGGCGCTTTGATCCGGCCTTCCCACAGGCTCTTGTTATTCTCCTCGCAGGAGAACTCCATGATTTCCCAATCCGGCCGCAGCGTGAACATGCGGGTATTTTTCCACGGCCTGGTATAAGTCTTGGGATCGTCAACCGTGATCTCGAGAGCCATGTGCCCCAGATCCTTGCGCGTCCAGCGCTGCGTGACATGCAACTGGTCGCTGTGCGGATGGCCGGCCGAATCCACCTTGGTCTTGCCGTTGAAATTCACGGTATCGATGACCAGCGTGTCGCCTTCCCAATGCCCCACCGAGTCGCCCGCCCAAGTAGCAATCTGCTTGCGGTGCGGACGCCCGTCGATGGGAACCACCTGAAACCAGTTATCGGTTTCAAAATCGAAAGAGACGTATTTGTTGTTCTGCACCAGTTGAACCGGAAACGGTGCGCTGATGGAACGGAGCAGGCCGTGCGGCAGGCAGGCTCCCGTGGCATCTCCGTCTTCGGCGTTATAGTTTTTCCACTCGGCGAGGCCCCATTCGGTAAACGGAAGTTCCCCGGCGCCGACTTGGTCGCGGCCGCTCTTCGTCATGTCGCCGACGAAGGGATGGTCCCACACTCCGCTGAGATCGGGTTTGCCGTCGGCCATTCGCGGGACCGGGCCCTCCGGAGGTTTGAAGCCGTCGCTTTGCGCGAATGCGGGAAGCGCAAGCACGCCAGAGGCGGTCGAACAAAAGATCGAAGAGCGATAGCCCATGGGAGGAATCCTCAGAGACGTTTCTACTTGTAGTCGTTATTGGAAGAGCCCGCAAAGACGCTCTTGCCATCGGGCATCTTCACGGAACGCGTGTTGCACGTCTTCGAGCCATCCTTGGCGAGCCAGCCATCCAGCGAAACCTGGTCGCCGGCCTTGAGCGAATCTTTGCTCCAGCCGGTCCGAGTGAGCGTGTTGGGCGCGCCGCCTTCGCACTGCCACTTCACCACGTTGCCGGCCTCGTCCTTCACATCGAGATACATCCAGATGTGAGGATTGGTCCACTCGACCTTGGTGATCGTGCCTTCGAGCTTGATCGGACTTCTTGCCATCGAACTCCGCCGCGAAGGAGTGATGCGCCAGCGCCGGAATGGCCGCCATACACGCCGCGGCCGCAAGCATCGCAATCTTCATTTCCCTGAACCTCCAACGGAACAACTTTAACACATCATGAGGCGGTGAGGAGTCCAGTCCGGTCACGCACCCGCCAGAGCGTTCCGCCGCGAGCGGATGTAGAATAAACCTGATACAGGGCACGTGTTTTGTGTTCTGGCCAGGTAGCTTCCATTTAGGAGGGACCATGCTGATCCGCTATTTCGCGAGCGTCTGTTCTCGGTGCGTGCGTATTCGCAGCAACTGCTGCCGCCGAAACAGACTCGAAAGTCGATTTCGGCCGCGATGTCCTGCCGCTGATCCGTCAAAACTGCATCACCTGTCACGGACCCAAAGTGCAGATGAATAACTTCCGGCTGGATCGCCGGAGCACGGCCATGCGGGGAGGCACGCGCTCGGTGATCGTGCCCGGCAGCTCGGCCTCCAGCCGGCTCTACCTGCGTCTGAGCGGCAACCAATTTGGAAAGCAAATGCCGCCGACCGGAGCTTTGAATCCGGAGCAAGTCGCAGTCTTCAAGAATTGGATCGATCAGGGCGCGGAGTGGCCCGACGCTTTGGCCAACGACGTAGATCCGCCTCCCGCCGATGCGAAGGCTGTGCGCATGGTCATGGCGCTGCGATCCGGCGACGCCGCGACTTTCAATAAATTTGTCGCGGAAGACCCGAAGTCTCTCAACCTGCGCGGCCCCAATGGCTCGACGCCCTTCATGTTTGCCGTGCTCTACTCCGATGCCGCGACTGTGGGCCAGTTGCTCGACAAGGGAGCCGACCCGAATCAGCCGCAATGACTCGAATGCCACCGCTCTGATGTGGGCGGCGACCGATCTCGAAAAGACGAAGGTTCTGGTGGCGCATGGCGCTCAAGTCAACGCCCGCTCGAACGACGGCAGATCGGCGCTGGCCATCGCGGCGACCAAGGCCGGGGCTGCGCCCATCGTAAAGTTTCTGCTGGAGCACGGCGCCAATCCGGATCCCGCTGGTCCTACGGATACCGCCGCACTCCATCAGGCCGCCGCGGCCGGGGATGCGGAGGTGATGCAACTTGCTGATCGACCACGGCGCGCACCCCAAAGCCGCCGGTGAGGACACGTTGGCGGCCTCGATCGAAACGGATTGCAAGAAGTGCATTCAGCTTGTGGAGAAGAGCTTCGATGCCAAGGCCTACAGCAAGGCGCTGGTGGACCTCTCCATTCATAGTGAGCACTATCGACGGCATCAAGTTTGCGATCGAGCATGGCGCAAATGTGAAAGCGGCCGACGTCGAGGGCCGCACGCCGCTGCTCTTCGCCGCCAATTCCGACTTGCTTCCCTTGAACACCGTCAAATTGCTGATCGAGCATGGAGCCGACGTCAACGCCAAAAACATCTACGGTAATACGCCGCTGTATTTGGCCAAACTGCACGGCGATACGCCGATTGTCGATCTATTGCTCAAATCCGGCGCCAAGCCGGAGCCGATCGCCTAGCCGGCCCTGAAGTTTCAAAAGGCGAATACGATTCAGAGCGCCGTCGAGCGCGCCATTCCCCGCCTGCAGCGCGCGGACATCAGCTTCTTGCAGCAGTCGGGCTGCGTGTCCTGCCATAACGAAGCGTTAACCGACATGACACTTTCCACCGTCCGCAAAGCCGGATTTAAAGTGGACGAGCCGATGGCGGCGAAAGAAGTGAGCGGCGTGGCGCAATTCTTCGAGCTATGGCGCGACCGGCTGTATCAAGGCAACGCGCCGGGCGGCGTCGCTTACTCGCTGGTCGGACTGCACGCCGAGCACTACCCGGCGGATCTGGTCACCGACGCGATCGCTCGCTATATCGGCATGAAGCAATTCCCCGACGGCCACTGGGGATACGGTTGCGGCGGGTCGCGGGCTCCGCTGTGCGGCGCGGAAATCTCGAATACGGCGCTCTCGATGCGAGCCTTGCAGTTTTACGCGCCCGTCACCAGCCGCGCCGAGTACGACAAAGCGATTCAAATGGCCGGAGCATGGCTGGTAGAAGCTCCGTCGAAAACCAACGAAGATCGCACCTACAAAGTGTTTGGTCTGGCTTGGGCCAAGGCGGACAAGCGCGCTCTTCAGCAGGCGATGAAGGAACTGCTCGCCACGCAACGCGCCGATGGCGGATGGTCCGACATCGCCAGCATGAACAGCACGGCCTACGCGACCGGCGAGGCCATGGTCGCGCTGCACGAAGCCGGCTTGCCGGTGACGGATGCCGCCTATCAGCGCGGAGTCAAATATCTGCTGTCCACGCAGCTCGAAGATGGCTCGTGGTACATCAAGACGCATTCGCAGGCGGTGCAGCCGTATTTCGACGTCGGCTTCCCGCACGGTGAGGATCAGTGGATCTCGGCCTGCGGCACCAGCTGGGCGACGATGGCCCTGGCGCTGGCCTCGCCCGAAACGCATCCGGTTACCGCGCAGGTGGTGCGGTAAGTGAAGCGCATCGTAGCTATGGGCCTGGTGCTTTGCGCACTGCCGGCCTTCGGCCATCATGCATTCTCGGCCGAATTCGATATCGACAAACCGGTGACCATTAAGGGAACGCTCACCAAGCTCGAATGGGTGAATCCGCACGGCTGGATTTACGTCGATGCGAAGGACGAAGACGGCAAGGTGGTCAACTGGGCGATAGAATTCGGCGCGCCAAACACCTTGCTGCGGCGGGGATTGCGCAAGACGGATTTCCCGGTGGGCGTTGAGGTGACGGTGAAGGGATACCGCGCCAAGGACGGAGGGCGAAACGTAAACGGGACCAGCGTCACGCTGCCGGATGGGCGGAGTCTGTACACCGGGTCCAGCGAAAAGCCAGCCGACGGAGCCGATAAGCAGTGAGAAAGTTGCCGTGTCATCTCGCGCTGGTGTTGGTGGCGTGCGGAATGGCGCACGGGCAATCGGCGATTCCTCGAACGGCCGAAGGACGGCCGGATCTGTCGGGCATCTGGCAGGTGATGAACACGGCGGAGTGGGATATTCAGGATCATCAAGCGAGACCGGATGCTCCGGCGGGGCTGGGCGTCGTCGAAGGCGATCAGATCCCGTATCAAGCGTGGGCGGCGGCGAAGAAGAAAGAGAATTTCGAAAAGCGCGCGACCGAGGATCCGCTGGCGAAGTGCTACTTGCCAGGCGTGCCGCGGATCACCTATACGCCGCTGCCGTTTCAGATTTTTCAAACGCCCAAGCAGGTCACCATCTTCTATCAGTATGCGCACGCAGTCCGGCATATCTTCGCGAATGGAAGCAAGCATCCGGACGGGCACATCGACTGGTGGCTGGGGGATTCGCGCGCGCAGTGGCAGGGAGACACCCTGGTGGTGGACGTGACGGACTTCAACGATCTGACCTGGTTCGACCGGGCAGGGAACTTCCATAGCGATGAGTTGCACGTGGTGGAACGCTATACGCCGGCGGATGCGGATCACATCAATTACGAAGTCAGCGTCGAGGACCCGAAGGTTTTCACGCGGCCGTGGAAGATGAGCATGATCCTCTACCGCCACAAGGAAAAGAATTTTCAATTGCTGGAGCACGAATGCTACGGCTTCGAATATGAGCCGTATTATCCGTAATTGAGGCCAACGTGAATACACGATCTCTACTTGCAACAGTCTTGGCCGGCGCATTTGCGGTGATGGCGGTGGTGGCCGCGGCGCGGGCGCAGAATGCCGCGGTAGATAAGACTCTTGCCGCACAGTCCGCCGCCGACGCGAAGACAGCGGCCCAGTGGGTCCCGTCGCGATTGCCCGACGGACAGCCGGACGTGCGAGGGCATTGGTCGGCGGAAGTAAGCGGAACTTATTCGCTGTTGAATCCGCGGAAGGGCGGCATCCGCCTGCAAGAGCAGTTGCTTGAGAAGGCCGGCAAGAAGCCGCCCACCAAGCCGACTCGGATCGTCGATCCTCCGGACGGGCAGGTGCCGTATCAGCCCTGGGCGCGCGCCAAGCAGCAGGAGATTCAAGCCAACATCGATAATCCAACGGCGCAGAGGCATATCGATCCACAGGCGCGCTGCTTACCGAACGGACCGCTGCGGTCGCCGCTGTGGTCGAACTACGAGATCATGCAGTCCCCCGGATACTCTGGTGTTCTCCTACGAGACCACGCACATGTACCGCATCGTCCCGCTGGATGGCCGGCCGCATCCCAGCCAGAACGTCAAACTATGGATGGGCGATTCGCGAGGCCACTGGGAAGGCAACACGCTGGTGGTCGACGTGATGAATAACAATATGAAATCGCGCTTCTCGACCGAAGGCGATTTTGCGAGCGACAAGGTGCATATCGTGGAGCGCTACACCTTCCTTGACGCGAACACCATGGAGTACCGCGCGACCATTGAAGACCCCACGGTCTACACACGGCCCTGGACCATTCAGGCGCGGATGATTCGTATCCACACCAAAGAGCCGGATTACGAAGTATGGGAAGACGCCTGCCACGAAGGCGAGAAAGCACGGGCTGATCGAGACAGCGCCGGAAAAAAATAGCGACAAGAAGTAGCGTCTAGTGCAGCCGGCCGACGGCCTGGATGTTCATTTCCACCTTGTCGCTCACCCGGAGCAGGAAATTGCTCGGGTTCTTCATGCCCCACTGGACGTAGGGAATCGTGAAGCCGGTGGAGGATGCCACCTCGCTGCCGTTAACGTCGGCGCGAAAATGAAGCGTCATCTCGTGGCTCGCGCCATGGATTTGGAACGAGCCGTGGACATCGAGCTCGGATGCACCGCGCGGCGCCAGTTCGCCGCTGACGCGATCCGCCGTAAAGATAGCTTCCGGGTAGCGCGCGCTCTCCAGAATTTCCTTGTGCATGCGCTTATCGCGCGTCCCGCTGCCGGAGTTCCCGCTGGCGACATCGACTACGATCTCTCCTGAAGCCTTGCCGGTGGAGGAATCGAACGTGATCGATCCGCGCTTCAGTTTGAACGTCCCATGCACGGTATGCAGAACATCCGCCAAGCGTGAAGCCGATGGTGGTGCGGGCAGGATCGAGTTCGATGGTGCTCTCCGCCGCGGTCAGCGGAAGAGTGCAGAGCAGTAAATATAGGAGGCACCGCTTCATAGAAGACTTCGCTCATGCAACCAGCAGACGGCGGCCGAGAGGGAGCATCGATTGTCGGAGAAAATCGGCGCTGCTGGCGCCGCCCACGTGCATCGCCAGTTGTGAGGCGAAGATCGCCGGATCGTCCGAGAGCGCTTGCAGTACGCGCCGCCGTAGCCACGCAGAACGATCGAGCGACAACATCAGGGCGGCCATGAAAGCGGGACGCCGCGCCAACCGGCGGTGAGCCGTCGCATACGCCCTTAGATCGCCGGCCTCCAATGCTTTGGCCAGCGCCATCCCCTGTTCAAAGCCGAGCCGCAGCCCCTCACCCGTGATCGCGTCCACCGATCCCGAGGCGTCACCCACCAGCGCGACATGATTGCGATAAACCTGCGCCAGCCGCCGAGTGGCCGACACCGCGCCGCGTTCCGAGGTGGTGACGGGCGCGGTCTTCAATCTTTCGAGAAGCTGCGGGATGCTGCGGGCAGTGCGTGCTCTAAGCGCAAGTGCGAGTCCCGCGAGATCACCGCCACGCAGATTTCTTGGGGACCGATAGGCGTGACGTAGATCTGCGAGCCTGAGCCCCAATAGATTTCGACGCAATCGGCCCACGGCGCGATTCGATAGTGGCGGCGGAATCCGAAGCGGAGTGACGAATGCCGAGTGGCTTCCAGTCCCGCCCATTCACGGACGCGCGACTTCTCACCGTCGGCGCCGACCACCCATTTGCATTCGACCGGTCCGCTATCCAGCACCACGCCGGTTTCAGTGAGACCCTTCACGGGAGTTCCCCACAGCAAGGCAGCTCCAACTTCCTCAGCGCGATCGATCAGAGCCTGGTGCAGGTGCGTCCGGCGTATGCCAACGCCCGTTCCGTCGGGGAAGCTGGCATCGACGGCGGTGCCAGGGCCCAGAAAACGAATCCCTCGAAACGGAAAACAAGTTTCGGGACGAAGCGTGATCCCCAGCCGCGCGAGCGATGCGAGAGCATCCGGCATCAGTCCTTCGCCGCAGGCCTTGTCGATGGGTGGCAGCGCCGGGTCCGCCACCGTCACGCTGAAACCGCGAGCGCGCAGAGCGATGGCGGTCGCCAAGCCGATGGGACCCCCACCCACAATAAACGCATCGGTTCTTTCGGGAATTTGTGTCATCGGAACAAAACGGGCGGGAAGCCAGGGCCCGCGGAACTAGATGTTGCCTACTCGACGCGCCAAGCCCAGCGCCTCGGTCCAAAAAGTTGCGGAGGTGTGCATCAGATCCACCACCGCCGTCATCGCGCGCACGAACTCATCGGCCTGCTCCTCATCCACCACCAATGGCGGAGCCGCCTTGAGCACCATAAAATTATTGCCGCAGATCTGCGTGAGAATGCCGTGATCGCGGAACAGGCGCATCACCACCAACTGACCGAACATCGCGGGATGGATCTTGCGGAAGGCCTCGAAGGGCACGCGCAGGCGGAGTTTGCGTGGAGCCTTAAACGCAATCCCGTTCAGCAATCCCAGCCCGCGAATCTCATCCACCATCTCGTAGCCCGCGAGCGCCTCGCGCAGCCGTCCGCGCAGGTATTCGCCCATCGAGACCGCGCGTTCACCCAGATGCTCACGCTCCAGCACGTCCAGCGTAGCGAGTCCCGCGCGCATCGCCAGATTGTTCTCGCTAAAAGTCGAAGTGTGAACAATGGCCCGTTTCAAAGAGCTATACACGGACTCGTAAATCCGGTTCGACATCAGCACCGCGCCGCACGGAATCAGTCCGCCGCTGAGAGCCTTGGCGAGCACCACCATGTCGGGGTCCAATTCGTAATGATGCGCGGCCAGGAAGCGGCCGGTGCGGAACATGCCGGTCTGCACCTCGTCCAGTACGAACAACGTTCCGTAGCGGCGGCAGGCGGCTTGCGCGCCTTCCAGATATCCCGGCGGAGGCACGCGAATTCCGGCTTCCGACTGCACTGGCTCCACGATAAACGCGGCGATCTCTCCGCTTTGGAGCTTAGCCTCAAGCGCCGGCAGATCGCCAAAGGGAACGGCCTCGGTGTCGGGTAGTAACGGTCCGAATCCGTCGCGCCAGAAGGCGTCATCCATCAAGGAGAGTGCACCGCAAGTCAGCCCGTGGAAGGCGCCGCTCGCGTAAACCAATCCCGTGCGTCCTGTATTCGCGCGAGCGAACTTGATCGCCGCCTCCACGCCCTCGCTTCCGGAACTGCAGAAAAATACCTTGTCGAGCCGGCCGCCCGCCAGCGCTGCAAAGCCGTTCCGCCAACTCGCCGGCCAGGTCGGAAACATGGCTCTGCAACATCGCCGGACCTTCGCGGCCCAATTCCCGCTGCAGCGCGGATACGATCGCGGGATGGTTGTGTCCCGTATTATGGACGCAATAACCGGAAAGAAAATCCAGAAAGCGCCGGCCATCCTCGGCATGCAATTCCACGCCCGAGCAGCGCCGGTAGCGCACGTTCATCTGCAGTGCGTCGAGCAGCCGCACCCACTGCGGATTTACATGTTCTTGATACTGCAAGTCCGAGATCGCAGTCTTCTTGCTCAATCGGCGCAATCTTTTCGACAGTAGCCACCACTAGTTGGACGCGGTCAGATATCCGCAGGTTCCTGCGAAAGAGGGCTCTACGATCCGCGTCGCCAACCCCGCTAATCGAGCTGCGCTTCCTTAAGCCATGCGACCAGAGCGCCGGTCCAGGCCGCCGAGGTCTTGCCGGACTTCTGAATCCCGAATCCATGTCCGCCCGATGAATAGATGTGCAGTTCCGCCGGGATCTTGGCGGCGCGCAGCGCGGCGAAGAAGCGTCCCGCGTTTTCGGCGGGATTGACGGTAGTATCGTCATCGGCCGCCACCAAGAATGTGCGCGGCATTGCGGAAGTGACGTTGAGCGCAGCGGGGATCGCCGGATAACCCAACACCAGGAAATCCGGGCGGCTATCGGGAGGCGCGATCATTCCCATCATTGCCGCCAGATGTCCGCCGGCCGAGAATCCCATCATGCCGATGGCGCCGGGCTTCAGGTTCCACTTGGATGCGTTTTCGCGCATGAGGCGCATGGCCGATTCGGCGTCTTCGAGCGCCACGTGAATCCGGTCCGCGACCTCATGAAGATCGCCCTGCGAGCTGCCGCGCATGCTGCCCGGCAAGCGGTATTTCAGGACCACCGCCGCGATGCCGATGCTGTTCAGCCAGCGCGCGATATCGTGGCCTTCTTTGTCGATCGCCAGGTGTTGATATCCGCCGCCGGGGCAGATCACGATGCCGGTTCCGTTGGCTTGTGCCTTCGCGGGCAAATACACCGTGATGGTGGGCTGCACGACGTTGGTAATCGCACGGTCGATGACGCCGCCTTTGCCGCGCTCCTCGATTTTCTCCGCGGGAGCGGATGGATCGGCAGGGTTCTTCAGAGGCAGCGAAATGATCTCTTGCGCCAACAGGGGCAGGGTGATGAACAACACGGGCCAAAGTTTCATGTGAACAGGATACCCCTATTGCAGGTTAAAAGTGCCGCGAGGATAATGTGAGATCCGATAACGCGCCGACGCGCACCGGATCGTTCACATAAAATCCGGCCGCGTATTCGACGCCAATGCGACAAGCCCAGGTGGCGGGCGGCGGAGAGCCGCAGATCGACATAGCCGCGGGTTTGCATCTGGCCGGCGTGGCATAGCATGGCGGCTTCCCAATCTTTGACGATGTCACTGACGTCGATGACGAGGTCGGGCGGCCCGAATTCCTTGGTGATGGTGTAGAAATACAGCGCCGAAATTGTGTGCGCGGCGGTGCCTTTTAGCGAAAAGCCTTTGAGGAATTCCAGGCCTCCGTAGCGCGCGAAGCGGCAGGCGTCGCGGACCAGATTGGCCGACGACGGCGTGGTCGGGATGTTGATTCTCGCCGGTGTGCGGCGCGAGCACGATAGCGGGCTGGGATCTTGCGGATCTCGACGGCCAGCTTAAAAGCGTTTTCGGGGGAGCGCAGGAGGTGGCAGTCGCCTCCGAAATCCAGGAAATCGATGTCGGCGCCGATGAGCTTCGCGGCGGCGCGAGCTTCGGATTCGCGCGCCTCCGGAGTGCCGTTGGTGCCGGCCTCGCCGCGCGAGAGGACCAGCAGCTTGACGTGGTTGCCCTTGCGCACTTCCTGGATCAGGACGTGGGCGCAGCCGAACTCGATGTCATCGGGATGCGCGCCGACCGCAAGAATATTCATCGTTCAGGCCCACCTGGCGGCGAGCTGCGCGAAGGTGCGGACGCAAACGCCGGTGGGTCCTTTGGCGAGGTTGGGCGCGGCTTCGTCCAGCCAGCCGGTGCCGGCGATATCGAGGTGCACCCAGGGCGTGTCTTCGGCGAACTCGCGCAGGAACCAGGCGGCGGTGATGGCGCCGCCCCAGCGCGGCCCGATGTTGGCGAGGTCGGCGAAGGCGCTCTTGAGCAGCTCGCGGTAATCGTCATCGAGCGGCATGGGCCACATGTTTTCGCCTTCCTCTTTGGCGGCGGCGAGGACGCGGGCGAGCATTGCCTCGTTATTGGTGAAGGCTCCGGTGTGGACGTGGCCGAGCGCGACGACGATGGCTCCGGTGAGCGTGGCGGCGTCGACCAGATGCGTGCAGCCGAGCCGCTTCGCGTAGGTGATGGCGTCGTTCAGAATCAGGCGGCCTTCGGCGTCGGTATTCAGCACTTCGATGGTTTTGCCGGAAAGCGATTTGACGATGTCGCCGGGGCGCTGGGCGCGGCCGCTGACCATGTTCTCGACCGAGGGCACGATGCCGGTGACCGGGATGTTGGGCTTCAACTGCGCGATGGCGCGCATGGCTCCGAGCACGGCGGCGGCGCCGCACATGTCGTACTTCATCTTTTCCATGTCCTGGGCGGGCTTGATGGAGATGCCGCCGCTGTCGAAGGTGACGCCTTTGCCGATCAGCGCCAGGTGATCGCCGGACTTCGCTACTTGGCGCCGGCGGGCTGATACTTCAGGATGATCATCACGGGCGGCTCGTCGCTGCCTTGCGCGACGCCGAGCAGAGAGCCCATGCCGAGCTGCTTCATGCGGTCGCGATCCAGCACTTCGATATCGAGATGGAAGTCGCGGGCCATTTGCTGCGCCTGCTGCGCGATGATGGTCGGCGTCATCAGGTTGGCGGGCTGGTTGCCGAGATCGCGCGCGAAATTTTGCGCTTCGGCGAGGATCACGCCGCGCTGCAAGCGCCGCTTCGAGTTCCGCCAGATTGCGCGGGCGCCACCAGCGCAGAACGATTCGAGCGGCTTGGCGTCGCTCGAGGCTTGTTCATGTTGGGTTCGTAGTTGCCCAGGATCGCGCCTTCGACGGCGGCTTCGGCGGTGACGGTATCGTTGTCGCCGGATAGCATCCACGCCAGCTTCTTCACGCCCTTTTGCTTGACGGCGCGGACGACGGTGCCGACGGCCTTGCGCAGCACCGCGGCGTCGAACTTGTCTTTCTTGCCGCCGCCGACGGCGATCAGGCGCTTGGCCTTGAGGCCTTGCGGCTGGTGGAGCGTCGCCATCTCGCCGGACTTTCCGGTGAATTCGCCGGAGGTGCGCATTTCGTCGAGCCAGGTCTTGGCGGCGGCAGGCCTTCGCCGTCTTCAAACAGCACTACCGCGACGGCGTCGGCTTCGACTTCATTCAAAGGTTGATATATGAGCTTGGTTTCCATGAGTCTCTTATTCGTTACGCTTTCTCATCGGCGAATTTCTTGGCGCTGCGGCGCACGCCGGCGCGGGCCTCGTCCTTCATTTCGCGCTCGCGCTCGCTTTCGCGCTTGTCGTGGAGCTTCTTGCCTTTGCCGACGGCCAACTCCACCTTAATCAGGCCGTGTTTCAAATATAGCTTGGTGGGGACCAGGGTGAGTCCTTTTTCGCGGATCGTCTTCTGCATTTTTACGAATTTCCTGGCGATGCAGCAGCAGCTTCCGTTTGCGCACCGGCTCGTGATTCATAATGTTGCCGTGGGAGTATTGCCCGATGTGCGCGTTGCACAGCCAGGCCTCATTGCCGCTGACTTCGCCGTAGGCGTCCTTGAGCTGGATCTTGCCGTCCTTGGCCGACTTCACCTCGGTGCCGCTGAGGACTAATCCGGCCTCGATGCGGTCCGATAGCGTATAGTTGTGGCCGGCGGAGCGGTTATCGCTCAGGATTTTGATTTTTTCTTCCACGGATGGACCCGAACGGCGTCATAATTAGTGATGCCGAAGTTTCAGTGTAGCATGCCGGTATGACGGTTCGTAGCCGGTAAGATAATGAAGCCAAAACACTTATTCGCTATTTTTACTGACGATTCTCTGCTGGTCTCCGGGCTGGAGGCCAAGAACCCGCAAAGGGGACAAGCTGCTCAAGGACGGCCAGGCGGCCGAGGCGCGGGGGGACTGGGACAAGGCGCTCGATCTGTACGAGAAGGCGGTCGACACCGACCCGAGCGACATCGCTTACCTGGTGCCGATGCGCAAGGCGCGTTTTGAGGCGGGGCAGGAGCACGTCAAGGCCGGGCAAAAGTTGCGCACCGAGGGCAAGCTGGAAGAGGCCGTGCAGGAATTCCAAAAGGCGCTGATCGCCGATCCGTCGTCGGCCATCGCGCTGCAGGAGATCAAGCGCATTCAGGACATGCTGGCGGCTCCGCAGGACCGGGCGCGAGAGCGGAAGAGCGCGGGCTGACTCCGGCCGAGCTGAGCGCGGCGCCAATCGCAGGAGCGCGTGGATTCGATGCTGGGGCCGCCGGAACTCAAGCCGATGACCGGCGTGATTCCGGTGTTGAAGATGAACAATCAGCCGCCCAAGGTGCTGTATGAGACGGTGGCGAAACTGGCCGGCGTCAACGTGGTGTTCGATTCGCAGTACCAGGCCCCGGCGCGCAATTTCAACGTGGACCTGAGCAATGCCACGGCGGATCAGGCCTTCGACTATCTGGCGACGCTGACGCACACCTTCTGGAAGGCGATCACGCCCAACACGATATTCGTGGCGGAAGACAACGTCACCAAGCGCCGCGACTACGAAGACGACGTGGTGAAGGTGTTCTACGTCACGAATGCGACCTCGGTGCAGGAGTTCCAGGAAATCGCGACGGCCATCCGCACGGTGGCGGAAATCCGCCGCGTATTCACCTACAATGCGCAGCGCGCCATGATCGTGCGCGACACGGTGGATAAGGTCGCGCTGGCCGAAAAGCTGGTGCACGATCTGGACAAGCCGAAATCCGAAGTAGTGGTGGACGTGATGGTGATGCAGGTGAACAGCGAGCGCACGCGGGATCTGGCGGCGACCATCGCCTCCGCGGGCACCGCCGGGTTGAACGTGCCGATTAACTTCGCGCCTGCCGGGAACCACCGACTACCACCACCGACGGGCACGACGGGGACTACCACGACGCCACCGACCACCACCGGCAACACCGTCACGCTGGCGCAACTGGGGCATCTTTCCACTTCGGACTTTTCGACCACGCTGCCGGGCGGGCTGCTGCAAGCCATGCTGAGCGACAGCCGGACCAAGGTGCTGAACAAGCCGCAGGTGCGCGCGTCCGACGGCCAGAAGGTGACGCTGAAGATCGGCAGCCGCATCCCGTACGCGACGGGCAGCTTCGGATCCACCCTCGGCGGAGTGGGAGCGGGCGTCAGCCCGCTGGTGTCGACGCAATTCAAC
The DNA here is from genome assembly GCA_963731375.1 of Bryobacterales bacterium. Taxonomy (GTDB): domain Bacteria; phylum Acidobacteriota; class Terriglobia; order Bryobacterales; family Bryobacteraceae; genus Palsa-187. The sequence goes on along the minus strand of CAVSUW010000005.1, from coordinate 858,992 downwards.
TACGCCGATGTGGGCGTCAACGTCGACATGACGCCGCAGGTGCATTCGACCGATGAAGTGACGCTGCACATCGAAGTGACGGTGTCGAGCGTGCAGCAGTACATCAATATCGGCGGAATTTCGCAGCCGATCATTCAGCAGAGCGCCAACGTCGCCGACATCCGTTTGCGCGAGGGCGAGGTCAATATTCTGGGCGGCTTGAGCCAGTCGCAGGACACCAACCTGGTGAACGGGATTCCGGGCCTGGTGAACATTCCGGTGCTGGGCCATACGCTATTCGGCAGCGATCACACCGACAAGATTCGCGCGGAGCTGATGATCGCGCTGGTGCCGCACATCGTGCGCACGCCGGATTACACGGCGGAGAATCTGCGCGGCATTTACGCGGGAACCGATCAGGTGGTGAAGATCAATTACGCCCCGAAGGCCGAGCGAAGGTCGCAGGGGTCGATTCTCGCAGCCGGCGCGAGCACCGGCGCCAGCGGTTGCTGGTGCCGTTCCGCCAGCGGCTGCCCCGCGTCCGCAACAGCGGGAGTCGCGATTATGCCGGGTGCAGTTCGCTTGTCTCCGCCGGGCGCATCGCCGGTTCCGGTGCGGTCAACGCCAATGCCGATGTCCGCCGGCTCCGACGCCTGCGGCGGCAGTCCCTGGTAACGGCGCGCCGGTGAAGCGTGAGTCGCTTCAGCCGTCGGCGATGCCTGCCAACGGGGCGACGTGTGACGGTGAATGTGCAAGTGGAGAATGGACGCGAATCTGGGTTCGGTGGCGCCGCTGCGCATTAAATATGATCCGGAGCTGCTGCGGCTGGAGGACATCGCTCCCGGCGACATTTTCTCGCGGGGCGGAGGCGGCGCTACTTCCACCAAGGATATTCGGAACGATGCGGGCGAGGCGTCGATCACCATTCAGCGGCTGCCGGGCGCCGCGGCCTGTGACGGGCCCGGGAACGCTGGCGGTGCTCACCTTCACGGCGATTGGTTCGGGAGAGGCTCCGGTGACCATCGAGGAAGTGGCGTTGAAGGATTCGCAAGCGCAGCCGGTCGCCGCGAGCACCGCAGCGTTGGGAGTGCGGATTCAATAGCCGTGAGCCGCTATCCCAAGCCCAGCCGTACTCGCCAAAATCAGCGCGGCCTGACACTGGTGGAGCTGATTGTCGCGTTCACCATCATGGCGCTGCTGACCACCATGGCGGTGCCGCTGGCGCGCTACAAAGTCCGCCGCGACAAGGAACGGCAGCTGACCTACGCGCTGCGCGAGATTCGCAAGGCGATCGACGATTATAAAGATGCGGCGCTGGCGGGCAAGATCGAAGTGAAGCTGGGCACGGAGGGGTACCCGGAGACGCTGGACCAACTGGTGAACGGCGTCAAACTGCTGCAGGACGCGCAAGGCAAGAAGATCAAGTTCCTGCGGCGGGTGCCGCTCGATCCGATGACCAATTCGCGCGAATGGGGTTTCCGCAGCATGCAGGACGACCCTGCGTCGCAGAGCTGGGGGCGGCAGAATATTTTCGATGTGTACACCAAGAGCACGGACCGCGCGCGCGATGGAACGCCCTATGCGGAGTGGTAACGCGAAAGCGCATCTGAGCGCGAACGCCGAAGACATCGGGCGTGGGCGCGGCTCGCGCGGCTACACGCTGATCGAACTGATCATTGTTATGGCGATCATCTCGATTCTGCTGGCGACCGCCGTCCCGATGTATCAGAAGTCGCTGGTGCGCACCAAAGAGAGTCTGCTGAAGAACAATCTGTTCACGCTGCGGACGGTGATCGACGAGTACACGTTCGACAAACAGAAGGCTCCGCAGACGCTGCAGGATCTGGTGGACCAAGGCTATCTGCGCGGCGTTCCGCTCGACCCGATGACCGGCAGCAACAGACCTGGCGCGTGATCATGGAAGACGCGGTCTCGACCGTGGACCAGACCCAGCCGGGCATTTACGACGTGCGCAGCGGGTCCGACCTGAAGAGCCTCGAAGGCACTCCTTATTCGGAGTGGTAAGCCCCCTCACCGGCGGCCGTGCAAATTGGAACGGTAATACGGGCGAACCTCAGGGCGCCGCTTCCAAGCGGTCACGGAACGCCAAAAGCGAACCAGCCAAGTCCACATAGCCTGAATCCTCCCACCGGGGAAGCTATCACAAATCGGCGACTGGCGTCACCGGGGTGGGATAATAAGCCATGGCCTGCAAAACGGTCGCAATCCCGAACGTGCCTCGCACCGTTCACCCAACCCCAAGATATAGCGTCTTTCTTGATCCGACCCCTAGCCGCGGTAGCCATAGTGCTTTACTTTCCCTTCAATTCAGTTTAGGATTGGGTTTGTCCCCCCGAGATGCGTCTCTAATTAATGGAGGGCTAGGTTTTGCTCCAGCTTAAGCGCGTCGATATCCAAGGCTTCAAGTCGTTCTACGATCGCACCGAGATGCGCTTCCACGGTTCCGGCGTCACCGCTGTCGTGGGCCCGAACGGTTGCGGAAAATCCAACCTGAGCGATGCCATCAGTTGGGTTCTCGGCGAACAAAGCGCCAAGAGCCTGCGCGGCTCGCGCATGGAAGACGTCATCTTCGCCGGCACTCGCGATCGCAAGCCCTTGGGAATGGCGCAAGTCACGTTGACGATGGCGGACCCGGCCGCTACCCATCGAGTTCCGGATCTCACGCAGAACGGTCATGCCAATGGCGCAACGGCCACACTCCGCACAAGCCTTCCGAAATCACGATAACGCGCCGCCTCTACCGCTCGGGCGAAAGCGAATATTTGATTGACGGCAAGTCCGCGCGCCTGCGCGACATTCAGGAACTCTTCATGGGCACCGGACTCGGTCCCGAGAGCTACGCCATCATCGAGCAGGGACGTATCGGCCAGATTCTTTCCAACAAGCCCGCCGACCGCCGCGCCGTGATCGAAGAAGCCGCCGGCATCGGCAAGTACAAAACCCGCAAGCGCCTGGCTGAGGCCAAGCTCGAAAGCGCCAAACAAAATCTCTCTCGCGTGTTCGACATTCTTGAAGAAGTCGGACGCCAGGCGAATTCGCTCAAGCGCCAGGCCGCCAAAGCCAAGCGCTATGAGGAACTGCGTGCCGATATGCTGGGCCATCTGCGGCGTGCAGTCGCCGGCCGCTTCCGCCTACTGGAGAGCGAAGCCGCCAAGCTCGCGCTCGACCTGAACCTCGCGCAGACGAATTTCCAGAACCTTTCGGCCGAAGTGCAAACCAAAGAGCAGGAATACACCCGCACTCAGGAATCCTGCTATCAAGTTGACGCCGCGCTCACCGAATCGCGCGCCCGCGTGGCCGAGCTGAATCTAGAAGCCGAGCGCACGCGCAGTCGACTGGCGCTGCAAGCCAAGCAAATCGGCGCCATCGAAGAGCGCATGACCGCGGGTGAGGCAGAAACGCGGACACTCGACGAGCGCCAGCAGAGTGAATCCGCCGAGCTCGCCGCGCACCAGGAATCCATCGCCGCCATCGACCGAGACGCCGCGGCCGCGCGCCAGCGCCTCGAGACCAAATCGCAAGAGCGCGACGCCCTCCAGAATCATCTGCGCGAACGCGAGCGGTCGCTTGAATCCGCCCGCCAGCAGGTGCTGCGCCTGCTTGAGTGAAGCGTCCGCGCTGCGCAATCAACTGGCGCAAGCCGACGAATATCTGGCCGCGATGGAACGCGACACCGCCCGCGCCCGCAAGGAAGAAGAAGGAGCGTCGGGAGACATCGCCCGCCTGGATCTCAGCCGCGCCGAGCTATCCTCGCGGCTCTCCGCGCGCCAACTGGAACTCGAATCCTTGACGGATCGCCGCCGCCGCGTGGAAGAAGAATCGAAAGACCGCCAGCAGCGCACCGTTGACGCACGCCAGAAATTGAACGCCCTGCGCGATTCGCTCTCGAAGCAGAAGGCCCGCAAGGAATCGCTCGAAGGCATCTTGTCGCACCGCGCCTACACCACCGAATCGGTAAAGCGCCTGTTCGACCGCCCCACCGACGGCTTCCGGCCGCTGGGCGTGCTGGCCGATTTCGTCGAAGTCACGAATCCCGAATGGGAGCGCGCCTCCGAAGAATTCCTGCACGAAGAGCTGGAATACGTGGTCGTGCAAGACTGGCAAGGTGCGGAGCGCGGCATCGAAGTCTTGCGCGCCGCCGCCGATGGCCGCGCGACGTTCCTGGTTCATCCCGAAGCGGGCGCATCATCCGACGCGCCGGATCTCTCCTCCGAGCCCGCGGTGTCCGGCACCTTGCGCGACACGCTGCGCCTGACCAACGGTTTCGCCGCCGCGCCGCAAGGCCTGCTGCCGCGCCTGGCACGCTGCTTTCTGGTATCCGATCACTCGGCCGCGCCGCGCCTGGCCGAAGCGCATCCCGATTGCTATTTCCTGCTGCCCGACGGCGCCAGCTATCACGGCCACACCATCACTGGCGGCAAGAAGAGCTCCGGCGGCCCGCTGGCTCTGAAGCGTGAGCTGCGCGAGTTGACCGCTCAAGTGGAGATTCGTGATCGCGAAGCCGATGAGCTGACTGCCGAACTCGAAACCTTGGAACGCGGCCTGGCGCTGTTGTCTGAGGAACTCGAACAAGTCCGCGCCCTCCAACAAGCGCAAGAGAAAGACGCGCTGGCGCTGGATCACGAACAGCGTAAACTCGCCGAAGAATACGCCCGCGCAGGTTCGCGCCTCTCGACGGCCCGGCTGGAACTGGAGCGCCTGGCGCGTCAGGACGAACAAGCCCGCGCGCAGCGCGAGCGCAATCAAGCGCTGGTGGCGGAGAAGGAACAAGCCCGCTTCGACCAGGAAAAGGCGGTTGAAATCGCCCGCGGCGAATTCGACGGATTGCAAGCGCAAGTCCACGCCATCGGCGAAGAGTATTCCGTATTGCGCGCCGATCTGGCGGGTCTCGACGAACGTGCGCGCGCGGAGAAGACCGCCGCGGCTCGTTTAGAATCTCAGATCGCCCAACTCACCGCCCGCCGTCAGCAATTGTCGCAGGATCTCGAACGCATGGGCGTGGAACGCGCCCGTCTGCTCACCGACAATATCGAACTGGATCAACGCGCTCAGCACTTGCTGGAGCACACCTCCGAAGCCGCTGCGCGCGTCGATCTGCTCACCGCGCAGGAAGCCGGAGGCCGCGAAGCGTTAGCGGCGCTCGATGAGGCGCTCAAGTCTCTGCGCATCGATACCCAGACCGTGCAGGAGCAACGCTCGCACATCGAGCTGGAACTGGTGCGCAAACAGTCGGAGCTGAAATATCTCGACGAAACCAGCCGCAAGGAATTGAGCGCAGCGGCCAGTGAGATCGCCGCCGCGCAGGAACCGGAAGCGGAAGGCGCCGAGCCCGTCAATGTCGAAGAATCCGAACAGCGCTATCAGGAAGTCCGCGCCCGCATCGAAGCGCTGGGCCCGGTAAATGCGCAAGCGCTCGAAGAGTATCACGAGGCGCAGCAGCGCTACGAGTTCCTGAACACGCAAAGGCAAGACCTGCTCGATTCCATCCGCGATACCGAGAAAGCCATCCAGGAACTCGACACCGAATCGCGCCGCCGCTTCAAGGAAGCCTTCGAAAGCATCAACACCCACTTCAAGGAAATGTTCCAGACCCTGTTCGGCGGCGGCCAGGGCGAGATGCGCCTCACCGACGAAGCCAACCTGGCCGAAAGCGGCATCGACATCATGGCCTCGCCCCCCGGCAAGCGCCTGCAGCACGTCGCGCTGCTTTCGGGCGGCGAGAAATCGCTGACCGCGATGGCGCTCCTGATGGCCATCTTCCGCTACACGCCCAGCCCGTTCTGCATTCTGGACGAAGTGGACGCGCCGCTCGACGAACCCAACATCCTGCGCCTCACGCGCCTGATCAAGGAAATGTCGCACGACACGCAGTTCATCGTCATCACTCACGCCAAGCGAACCATGGAAGCCGCGCAGGCGCTCTACGGAGTGACCATGCAGGAACCGGGCGTCTCGAAACTGGTGAGCGTGAAATTCGATCCGCTGCCCGTTGCCGCGGCGCCTCCCAGCGCGACCGCGGCGTTAGCTGCCGTCTAAAAGGGGACAGACGACATTTCGCCGCCGGACAGACTGCAGGCACTCATGTCACCGCTAAATGTCGTCTGTCCTCTTTTTACTTAACCTATAAGAATGAAACTTCGCGATTTGGCGGCGGCCCTGGGCTGCGAGATCTTCCTGCGCGGCGGCGATGACGGTGACCTTGAACATTGCGGGCGTGGCGGGGATGGAACAAGCGGCGGCGCGACCAGCTCACCTTCCTTGCCAATCCCAAGTACGCGCACAAGGTAAAGCAAACCCGCGCCGGAGCCATTCTGGTCACCAAACCGATCGACGGGATTGCGCCCGCGCAATTGATCTCCGCGAATCCCTATCTCGATTTCGCGCGCGCGCTGGAACTGTTCTATCGGCCTCCGCGGCCGGCGGCGGGAATTCACGCGACGGCGTCCATCGCCCCATCGGCGCGCATCGGCGAAAACGCGTCTATCGGACCCTACGCCGTAGTCGGCGAGAACGCCACGCTGGGCCGCAACGCGGTGCTGCAGCCGCACGTTGTGATTTACGACGGCGCCGTCATCGGCGATGACTTCTACGCCCATTCGCACGCGGTGGTGCGCGAGTTCTGCCGCATCGGAAATCGCGTCACGCTGCAGAACGGCGTGGTTGTCGGCGGCGATGGCTTCGGCTTCGCGAAACGCGCCGACGGCACGCATTACAAGATCGTGCAAAGCGGCATCACGGTGATCGAAGACGATGTCGAGATCCAGACGCTGACCTCGGTCGATCGCGCGACGGTGGGCGAAACCCGCGTGAAACGCGGCGCGAAGATCGACAGCCTGGTGCAGGTGGGGCACGCCTGCGTGGTGGGCGAAGACAACATCATTTGCGCGCAGACCGGACTCGCCGGCTCCAGCGTGCTCGAGAAAAATGTCCTGCTGGCCGGGCAAGTGGGCATTTCGGGCCACCTGACGATACACGACAACGCCGTGATCTACGCGCAGAGCGGCGTGGGCGGCGATGTGGCGGCGGGGTCGGTGATCAGCGGCTCACCGGCGTTCGACGCCCGCGAATGGCTGCGCGCCATCACAGCGTTTCAGAAGTTGCCGGAACTCCTGAAGGCGGTGCGACAATTGGAGCGTCGCAGCCGCTCTACGGAAGAGCCCGCGAAAAACTAACATGCCCAGACATCAAGATTACGAAGGGCACTTGCCCCTGGCGTACCGCAACCCCGAGTTCGTGGACGGGCCGGACGGCCGTTCGATGCGCATCCTCAGCGAATATCTGTATCCGCTGTCGCACTTCCGAAGAGAGCGGGTTCACGACACGGTAGTCTTTTTCGGCTCGGCCCGGCTGATGGAAATGGGTCCGCTGGGGCGCTATTACAATGAGGCGCGGGAACTGGCGCGCCGCCTGACCGCCTGGTCCGACGGCCTGCCCGATTCCTGCCCGCCGCTTCGTAGTGTGCAGCGGCGGCGGCCCCGGCATCATGGAAGCCGCCAACCGCGGCGCCTGCGACGCCGGAGGCAAGACCGTCGGCCTGAACATCGGTCTTCCTTTTGAGCAGCGCCCGAATCCGTTCGTCACGCCGGAACTCAACTTTGAATTCCACTACTTCTTCATGCGCAAGTTCTGGTTCGCGTATCTGGCCAAGGCGCTGGTGGTCTTTCCGGGCGGCTTTGGAACCCTCGACGAATTGACGGAAATCCTCACCCTGGTGCAGACCCAGAAGCTGATGAAGCGGATGGTGGTGATCCTCTATGGGACTTCGTTCTGGAAAGAAGTGATCAACTTCGACGCGCTGGTGCGCCATGGAATGATTGCCGCGGACGATTTGAACCTGTTCCAGTTTGCCGACGACGTCGATACCGCGTTTCAGGAACTGGAAGCCGGACTGACCAGGTATTACCTGCAGGACGAACAGGACCTGCCCGGCATCGCCAAGTCGCAGGTCTAAGGCCAGGTCTAAGGTTGTATACTTGTCCAGGCGCTCTGAACTTCCGCCCCGCGCCATCCGATAGCTGTATGTGTAACAAATGGCGTCCGCTGGAGCCTCATTTTTATGACGGTTGAGATGGCGATGACCAGCCGAAAGCCAGCGTAGGGTAGGATAACATCGTGGGACCGGAAAACCAGAATCCGCTCAATGAGCTGCAGCTGCTCGAACAGCAGATCGACCAGATCACCGAACTGGCCGGGCTCAAGCCAATTTTCTTTCGAGTGGATGAATTGGCGAAAGAGCATTCGGGCGATTTCGAAGTCCAGCTTGCGGTCAGCGAAGTCAAACAGCGGGTGGTCACGCGCGGCACCGTCCTGAAGCAGTCGGGACAGACCATGCAGAGTGCTGCTCCGGTGCTGGCAGACCTGGCTAGCGGCGCGTGGTCCTGCCGCCAGCCCTCGCCCTCGTCGACGCCTCCGCCGTTGCCTGTTCCCCGGTTTCGCCTCCCGATCTTCCGGCGAGCCGATCAGTCCCCTCGGACACGTCTTCGGCTTCCAGGCGCCGCCGGTTTTAGGGGACCAGCCGCTTCCGCCTCCGAAGGTTTCGGCGCCGCCCAAGCTTCCCGTGCCCCCGCCTTCGGGAACGGGCAAAGGTTGGAAGAGTGCGCTGCTGATTGGAGCGATCGCCGGCGTGCTGATCGCCGGTGCAGTCCTGGCAGTTCTGGTGAAGCGCGCCCGCGTGGCGCGTGCGGTCGCGGCCGTAGCGGTTCGCGTGGCTACCACTCCCCCCGGCGCGGCGATTCGCGTGAATGGCGAAGCGAAGTGCAAATCCGATTGCTCCGTGCCGCTGCCCCCCGGCGAGTATCAGGTGACGGCTTTTCTGGACGGATACCAACCCTCGGCCAGCACCATCAAGGTTACGGCGTCGCAGGCCTGCGTCCGTCGACATCAAGCTGGAACCGCAGCCGCAGATGCTGCGCATTCTGACGGATCTGCCGCAGGGACAAGTGGCTTTGGACGATCAGCCGCCCGCGGATCTGCAAGACGGACAGTTCGTCATCAACAACGTGCCGCCCGGAAAACACACGGTGAAAGTTTCATCCAAAGCCGCGGAGGCTTCGTTCCCGGTCGAGATTGCCGCGGCTCAGCAACCTGCGGTCGGCGGGCCCGTGACAGCGAAAAACCTGATTGCCGTTCTGGTATCCAGCATGGGCAGCAACGCGCGCGTGGTGACCAATAGTCCCGCGAAGCTGGCGCTCAATGGACAGCCGCAAACGGATGCGACCCCGGCAGGCGTCGACTTGTCCGGCTACCGGCCGGGCGTGAATCAAATCGCAGTGGGCGAGGGCAAGGATCAGCACGTCCTGGCGGAAAGCTTCGGTCCGGCGCCGATGCTGACGGCGTTTCTGAAGTCCGACCTGAATATCGGGACGCTCATCGTTTCCACCGCCGAAGACAACGTGCGTGTGTTTCTCGAACGGCAAGGAATATCCGCGGAAGACGCAGAAGGGTCAATTGAGAATCCCCACGCTGGGAAGCGTGAACGTGCGCGTGGCGAAGGATGGATTCGAGATGACAGCCCCGCAAACCGCCGAAGTCAAGAAGGGCTCCGAGGTCCGTCTCGAATTCAAGATGCAGGCGATGCCGCAGGTGGCGATTCTGCAAATCCGTGAAGCGACGCCGGGGGCCGAAGTTCTGCTGGATCAAAAGCCGCTTGGCACGGTGGGCGACGATGGCACCTTCACCGCGAACAGCGTGCCCCCGGGCGACCACACCATCGAGCTGCGCAAGGATCAGTTCTTGCCCAAGCGGATGCAGCGCCAGTTCGTGGCCGGACGCACGGTGGCGGTGCTGGGCGGCGACGGCGTGCTGGCGGCGGCGGTCGGAACCGTGAAATTGAGCCGCACTCCGGCCGACGCCCAAGTGGTCTATCGGCGCGCCGATGAAACGCAAGGCCACGAGCTGCGCGCAAATCAGACGGACCTGCCCGGCAGGCAACTATGTGTTCACCGCACGCGCCCCCGGTTACACGGATAAGACCGAGCGCCTGCAAGTGGCCGCGGGCGAGACCGTCTCCTTGCAGCTTGCGCTGGCCAAAGTGGTGGCCGCCGCTCCGCCCCCGCCCAAGAGTTTCGGCATAGCCGATTTCGAAGACGCCAATGCGTGGAGCAAGCAAGGCGACCTGTGGGTTCACAAGGGCGAAGGCGTCGTTCCTTTCAAATTGCCCGCCAACGGGACCTTCACCTTCACCGTTCGCCTGCTGCGCGGCGGCAGTCTGTTCCGCGGCGGCCGCATCCGCTGGGCGGTTCAGTATGTGGACGCCAAGAACTATAACCTGTTTGAACTGGACCGCAAGGTTCTTTCCTCCAAGGTGATTGAAGGCGGCAAGATTTACGACCGCGGAAAGTTCGAGCACGGCCTGAACGATAAAGACATGTCGTATACCGTTCAGATAGACGTATCGCCCGGACAGTTGGTGCATCGTGTTCGGCAAGGCGACAACTGGCTGGTGCTGGATACCTGGAAGGAGCCTGGCCGCAAATTCAATGACGGTAAATTCGCATTCCTGACGCAGGGCAGCGACCAGATCGGCCTCTCGAACTTCGAGTTCGTCCCGCGATAAGGCGGCATGTACAATCCTCCCCACTTTCAGGAAGAGCGCCCCGAGGTGCTTCAGCAGTTGATTCGCGAGCATTCGCTGGCTGCGCTGGTGACGCTTGGACCTGAGGGACTGATCGCGAATCACGTGCCGCTGATTCTGTATCCCGACGTCGGGCCTTTGGGAACTTTGCGCGGGCACCTCTCGCGCATGAATCCGCAATGGCGCGATTCACTGTCGGACATTCCCGCGCTGGCAATCTTTCAAGGGCCAGCGGCCTACATCACGCCCTCCTGGTATCCCACCAAGGAGGCCGGCGGGAAAGTGGTGCCCACCTACAACTACATGGTGGTCCACGCGCACGGGCCGCTTCAGACTTACGACGATCCGCAACTGCTGGAGCGCAATGTTCGCGCGCTAACCGAATTGCACGAGGCGCGGTTTGCGAAACCCTGGAGCGTTGACGATGCGCCCGCGGAATACGTGCAAGGTCTGCTGAAGGGCATCGTCGGCATCGAAATTCCCATCGCGCGGCTGGAAGGGAAATGGAAGATCAGCCAGAATCGGCCCCCCGAGGACCGGCAAGGCGCTGTCGACGGCCTGCGGGCAGGCTGGTGATCCTCTGAGTGCCGCGATGGCCGATTGGATCGCATCCCGTAAACCTTAGCGCCGAGTCCGCGGCGGTATCATGTTTTCATGCCGAAGGGGGCGCTGATTGGTGGAACGGCGGGGTTGCTTGCCGCCGGGGGGCTTCATGGCCTATGCCGTGCGCGGCCGCTCCTCCAGCGTTTTCGGACCCTCGGTGTATCACGGAAACCGCGCTCGTCCCGCCATCGCGCTCACCTTCGACGACGGGCCCAGTGAATCGACTCCCGCGCTGCTGCAAATCCTGGCCCATCATAATGTTACGGCCACTTTCTTCATGTGTGGCAAGAATGTGGAACGCCTGCCCGAAGTCGCACGGAGCGTGGCCGCCGCCGGCCATGAAATCGGCAACCATACCGATTCCCATCCGCGCCTGGATTTTTGCTCGCGCGATTTCATCTACCGCGAACTGGCTGCGGCGCAAGAGAAGATTCTGCGCCATACCGGCGTGACGCCGCGCCTGTTTCGCGCGCCGTATGGAGTACGATGGTTTGGATTGAAGAGCGCACAAGAGCGGCTGGGGTTACTCGGCGTGATGTGGGGCACCATTGGCCGCGATTGGAAATGGCCGGCGCCGCGCGTCGCCAAGCTGTTCCTCGACCGCGCGCGCAATGGTCATATCTTTTGTCTGCACGATGGGCGGACTACCGAGCCGTCCCCCGACATCGGCGACCACGCTCGCCGCCGTCGACGCGATGATTCCCGCATTGAAGGAGCGCGGACTGCGGTTTGAAACCGTCAGTCAGATTCTATGTCCGATGAGTTAGCCGCCCGCGTGATTCAGGTGATCGCCAAGACCCAGCACCTGCCGCCGGAATCCATCACCATCGACAAGACCTTCGCGGAGCTGAAATTCGATTCGCTCGACGGCATGAACATCCTGTTCGCCATCGAGAACGAGTTCGACATCTCCATTCCCGACGACCAGGCGGTGCAGATCAAATCCGTCCGCGAAATGGTGGAGGGGATCGAAAAGCTGGTCGCCGCCAAAGAAGCCGCTCAGTCAAGGATGACGCGCCGGGTCGCGGTGACGGGGATCGGTGTCATTGCAGCGCCGGGATCGACGCGCGCGGCCTTTTGGGAATCGCTGCGAAACGGACGCAGCGCCATCCGGCCGATGACGCTGGTGCCGGAAGGATCGCTGCGGTTTCCGAACGCAGCCGAAGTGCCGGACTTACCGCGCGTCCGACTACATGGACGAGAAGGAAGCCGACCTGCTCGATCGCTTCGCGCAGTTCGCGCTGATTGCCGCGCGCGAGGCGGTGGCCGAATCCGGCGCTCAGCATCACGCCGGAACTGAAGGCCCGCATGGCCATCGTCACCGGCACATCCAGCGGCGGGCAGACCAGCGAGGACCGCGAGTTCCATAGCCTCTACGCCGAAGGTTCCATCGCGCATTCATCCGTTGACCATCCCGCGCACCATGAGCCAATGCGGGCACCAGCCGCATCGCGCTCGAATATGGAATCGTCGGGCCGTCCTATACCGTTTCGACCGCGTGCGCGTCCGCCACCCACGCCATCGGCCAGGCGTTTTGGATGGTGCGCAACGGCGTGGTGGACGCTGCCATCGCCGGCGGATCGGAAGCGCCCTTCTCGCTGGGATTCCTGAAGGCCTGGGAGGCCATGCGCATCGTCGCGCCGGATACCTGCCGTCCGTTTTCGCGCGATCGCAAGGGCTTGATCCTGGGCGAAGGCGCGGCCATGCTGCTGCTGGAGCCGCTGGAACACGCCCAGGCGCGCGGCGCCAAAATATGGGGCGAGATCGCGGGCTTCGGCATGTCTTCCGACGCTCATCATTTGACGCAGCCGCTGGCCGAGGGAGCAGCGCGCGCCATGCGATCGGCGCTGGAGGACGCGGCAGTCGATCCTGACAGTCATCGGCTACATCAACGCACACGGAACCGGCACGCTGGCCAACGATGTCACCGAAACGCAAGCGATTCGCGAAGTCTTCGGCGCTCACGCGGATAAGTTGCCGGTGAGTTCCACCAAGTCCATGCACGGACATGCGCTGGGCGCGGCGGGAGCGCTGGAAGCGGCGGCGACGCTCATGGCTCTCGACGAAGGCGCTGATTCCGCCCACCGCCAACTTTACGGAAGCCGATCCGGATTGCGCGCTGGATGTGGTTCCGAACACCGCGCGCGCGGCCAGCATCGAATGGGCGCTTTCCAACTCCTTCGCGTTCGGCGGATTGAATGCGGTGTTGGTGTTTCGCCGCAGTTCACGTCTAAGCCGCAGCCTGCTTGGCCTGCGCCAGTGCGGCCTCCACCTCAGCCTGATAGTGCGCCAGCAGCGCTTCGCTTGCGGCCTCGAAGCGCATCACCAAAACCGGCTGCGTGTTGGAAGCGCGCAGCAGTCCCCAGCCTTCGCCAAACAGAACCCGGACGCCATCCACATCGATGACCTTGTGCGTCTTGCGAAACTGTTCGGCCACTCGCGCGACCACCGCGAATTTGGTTTCGTCGGGGCAATCCACGCGGATTTCAGGCGTCGAAATCAGCTTCGGCAGTCCCGCGAGCTGCGCCGAAAGGGCTTGCCGGATTTCGCCACGATCTCGATCAGGCGGCAGGCCGCGTAGAGCGCATCGTCGTAGCCGAAGTAGCGGTCGGCGAAAAACATGTGGCCGGACATCTCGCCCGCCAGTTCCGCATGCTCCTGCTTTCATCTTGGCCTTGATCAGCGAATGGCCGGTCTTGTACATGATCGGATTGCCGCCCAGCCGCTTCAGTTCGTCATAGAGAAGCTGCGAGCACTTCACTTCGCCGATGAAGGTCGCGCCCGGCTTGCGCGTCAGAATCTCGCGCGCCGTAGATCAGCAGCAGCAGGTCGCCGTAAATCACTTCGCCGTTTTCATCCACCGCGCCGATGCGGTCCGAATCGCCGTCGAACGCGATGCCCAGCTCGGCTTTCTGCGCCGCACCGCCTCGCGCAAGTCCTTGAGGTTGGCGGGAACCGTGGGATCGGGATGATGGTTCGGGAAGTGGCCGTCCATCTCAAGAACAGCTCCGTGACTTCGACGTTCAGCCGCTTCAAAAGCTGATGGATCACCGGACCGGCCGTGCCGTTCCCCGCATCCAGCACCACCTTGATGCGGCGGTCGAAATTGAACTGCGGCGAGAGTTCATCCAAATAAGCCGGGATCACGTCCATCGAATGGTGCGTGCCGTGGCCGGTGGCGAAATCGCGGGCATCGATCAGACGGCGGATATCCTGAATGGTCTCGCCGTGCAGCGACCCGGAGCCGCACACGCGTCTTGAAGCCGTTAAATTCGCTGGGATTATGGCTGCCGGTGATCATGATGGCGCCATCGGCCTCCAGATGCACCGCCGAAAAATACAGCAGCGGTGTGGGGACCACGCCGATATCGGTGACCTCGCATCCCGTCGACTGCAACCCTTCGAGCAGCGCGTCATGCAACCGCGGCGAACTCAAGCGGCAATCGCGGCCCAGATTGATGCGCGGTCCGCTCTGGCGCAGCATGTAAGTTCCCAGCGCGCGGCCCAGATCGGCGACGTCGGGACTCGCGAGTTCAGTTTCAGCAATGCCGCGAATGTCATACTCGCGGAAAATAGTAGGTTTCAGCATTAACTTGACGGTAGCAAAATAGGCGCAGTGCGGCCTATTGACGCGCAGGATGCCATCGGACGCACTAGCGCGGCGTTACTTTTTCGCGGCTCTGCTTGGCGATCACCAGGTCCTTGATCTTGTCGTAAGTCGCCTGGGGAACAATGCTCTTCGAAACCAATTGGTCCTTGCGCTGATACGGCCGGCCCGCCACGATCTTCTTCGAATACACATCCCCGATGCCGGGCAAGGCCTTAAGCTGATCCACGGTCGCGCTGTTCAGATCCAGCAGGTCACCCGATTTGGCAGCAGCCGTGGCTGGCGCTGCCGCCGATTTCGCTGCGGTCTTGTCCGCGGTCTTGGTCTGAGCCCCCGTCGGCACAGCCAGGAAAACCGCGATCAGACAAGCAAGAAAGCAAAAGCACGACTCTGAATTTTCGCATAGTACTAGTTTAGATCAAGGGGCAATGTGAGAGTTTCGTCGACGAAAGCATTCGGCGCAAGGATGTCGAGAGTTGCTTGTGTCGGCACCGAAAACACCGCATTTCTGGTAACTTTTCCCGGAACAGAAAGCGTATGCCCTCCGGCGAGTAGGTATATCGCAGAAACTGGCGTCGAAGAAAGGTCTGGCAAGCGTCGTGCAAGTCTTCCGCTGTAGGAGTGTATTATGACTAAATCAGTAACGGGGTTTACCAAGCTGAGTGGAACTTGCACTGTCCTGACTCTCCTGCTTTCACCGGCACTTTTTGCACAGGACCGCGATCGGGATCGGGACTGGGATCGGGATCGAAATCAATTTACCAGGCTTCAGCCCGGCACCGTTATCTCTGTCAGAACCGAAGATCCGATCGACGTAGAGCGAACGGACAATCGAGTATTTAGCGGCACCGTCGACCAAGATGTGCGCGGAGAGAATGGCCGGCTAGCGATCCCTCGCGGATCCCGCGTTGAATTGATCGTGAGAGTGGCGCGTGACAATGATTTGATGTTGGACTTGGAATCGGTAATGCGTGAACGGGCAGCGTTATGGAATCCAAACCCAGCAAAATCGTATCGAATCGCAACGAGACAATAGTGTGGTCGGAAGCATTTTAGGCGCGATCAACGGTGGAGAAATTCGAGGGCGCGCCGTTCGGTTGCCGCGCGGTTCGATGGTCACCTTCCGGTTGGACCAGCCCCTGGTCATGGGAGTAGCGGATAGGGGCGTTGACCGCGGCGGTTACCATTATCACGACTACTATGGTGATCCCGATAGGCGTTGACGCTGCCCACTAGCGGGGCGCGGAAATCGCCCCGCTTTCACTTCCGCTTCTTAGTCGGGGTAGTCCCGGATGCTCCCGCCAGAATCCGCAGGCGCGCTCGGGCTTTTGCGGCATTCGCATGGTTCGGATACTGCTTCAGGAAGGCCCGGTACGCCGCGATGGCCTTCTTGTCACTCTTGGCCTTCTGGTACTCGACGCCCTTCATATACATCGCATCGGCCGCTTTGGGACTGTCCGGATACCGCTCCGCGACCGCCTCAAACACCTGCGCGGCGTCATCATACTGTTCGCCATGATCGTAGATGAGGCCCATGTAATACTGCGCCTCGGGCGCATTGGCGTCCTGCGGAAAATACTTTGTGAAGTCAGCGAACTCGCTCAGCGCCTGTTTGTCTCTCGCCCCCGTGTAGTCGCGCACTGCCTTCTTCCACAGAGCTATCCGCCGTAACGCCGGATGGTGCGGATGATGCGGCAGAGGCGGCAGGCGCTGGAGAATTGGTTGCACCGGGCGGTGGAGGCGCCGCTGCCATGCGTACTCATCGTGCGGACCGCGCTCGAAATATCCGCCAGTTTGTTATCCAGATTCGCCATCCGCCGCGTGAGGTCCGCCAGGTTCTCGCGCGCGGCGCGCAGATCGTCGCCGGATTGATCCACCTTCGTGCCTAACGCCGCGATAGGCGCTTCCACCCGCGCTTGCTGCTCATTGAGCCGATCGCTGAGGCGTGCGCTGCAACGCCGCCGCGGCCGATGAGACTTTGCCCGATTCCTCCAGCGCCTGCCTGATCAAGCTTTCGAGCGTGGCGATCTTCTGATCCTGCCCGGCTTGCAGTTGTTTTACCTGATCCTGCAACTGCGCCACATCGCGCTGGATGGAAAGAATGTCATCCCGCTTCTGGGCCATGGCGAGCGGGGAACTCAGCGCCAGCCCCAACACAACAGCATGGAAGGTGTAATTGCGTAGAGTGTGTTTCACGTTCTTCTCCTTCCAATTTTAAATCCAACCGCTTCGCGGGCCAATCTACCCAGCCGCTGCGCGGGCCAACTTCCACCCGCCAGCGGGCACGTTATTCGCGCGCGGTAGCGGCTTTCGCCTTCGCATCCAGGTAGGCCTGGCGGCAATCCAGAATCAGCTTGCGCGCATCGATCGGTCCGCGCCATCCGTCGATGCGCGTTTGCTTGCCTTCGAGTTCCTTATAGATGGTGAAGAAATGCTCGATCTCGCGCCGCATGTGCGGCCATACCTGATCCACGGTTGCGATCTCCTGATAGCGCGGACTGCTCTTGGGCACCGCCAGAATCTTTTGATCGCGCTCGGAGGAATCGACCAGATCCAGCACGCCCAGCGGGCGCACTTCGATCAGGCATCCCGTGAAACTCGGCTCCGACATCATGGTCAGCACATCCAGCGGATCGCCATCATCGGCGAGCGTGCCCGGGACGAACCCATAATCGCCCGGATAATGCAGCGGCGAATACAGCGGCCGGTCCAGGCGGAACACCCCCAGCTTGCCGTCGTATTCGTACTTATTGGCTGAGTTCTTCGGGATCTCCACGATCATCCGAATCACTTCCGGACTCTCCGGCCCGGGATCTAAATCGTACAGATTCATCATGTAAATCCACTGTAGCAGGCGGGGCGACCGCTCTATCCACTTATAATAGTGATTTGGAACTCGAAAAAATCCTGCTGCGCAAGGTGGGCGAGGCCGTCACGCGCTTCAAGATGATCCGCGATGGCGATCGCGTGGCCGTCGCGCTTTCCGGCGGAAAAGATTCGGTCACCATGCTCGAAGCGCTGCTGCTGTTAAAGGAGCGCGCTCCCATCGACTTCACGGTTTGCGCGTTCACCGTCGAGCAGGGAAAATTTCTGCGGCCGATTCAACCGTTTGGCGAATATCTGAAGGCCCGCGGCGTGGACTGGACCTATCACACCGACAACCCTTCGATCCGCTTGATCGACGAACAGCCGGATCACGGTTGCGATCTATGCAGCCGCTATCGCCGCCGCGCGGTGTATCAAATCGTGCGCGGCCTGGGCGCCAACGTCATCGCCTTCGGCCACACCGCCGATGATTTCTGCGAATCGTTCCTGCGCAACGCGCTCTTCACCGGACGCATCAGCGCGCTGCCGCCCATCACCTACTCGCGCCAGCGCGATTTCCGCCTGATTCGGCCGCTGGTGTTTGTCACCGAAGATCTGACGACGCGCTTTGCCGCATCACTGGGCGCGCCGGTGATTCCGTGTGGCTGCTCCCAGCGCACAGGCACTGTGCGCCGAACGCTGCGCGATATGTTCGGCGAGCTCGAAAAAGAGCATCCGCATCTCAAAGAGACGCTGCTCTCCGCCATGGGCAACATCCAGACCGGACGTCTGCTCGATCCGCGTTTTCTGGATCTCGACGGCGCAACCGAAACGCCGAGGAAGTCGGAAGCCGCCAGCCCCTTCGCGATCGTCGATTAACGCAGATAGTCTTCGAGCTGCACCCGCGCGTCGGTCTTCGAATCGCGATACTTCACGATCACCGGAGTGTAGAGCGAAATTCCCCACTCCTGGCCTTTGCCCTTGTGGATCGCGCGCGAGCCGGCCACCACCACCGCGCCTTCCGGAATCACCAGCGGATCGTCGTCAGTCGCCGTGAGCACCTCGCCGCGCACCACATCGTACACCGGAGTCGAACGCGTCAAAATCACGCCGCTGCCCAGCACCGCGCGCTCCTTGACGATGGTGCCTTCGTAGACGCCGCAGTTGCCGCCCACCATCACATTGTTTTCGACGATCACCGGCATCGCGCCCACCGGTTCCAGCACTCCGCCGATCTGCGCCGCCGCCGAAATGTGGCAATCCTCGCCGATCTGCGCGCAGCTTCCCACCAGCGCGTGGGAATCGACCATGGTGTTTTTGCCCACATACGCGCCAATGTTGATGAACATGGGAGGCACGCAGATCACGCCGCGCCCAATGAAGCAGCCGTCGCGAATGCTCGACCCGCCCGGCACGATGCGCACGCCGTCGTCCACGCTGAACTGCCTCACCGGGTAAGTGGCCTTGTCGAAGTAGGGCTGCCGCGAGCGGTCAATCGACATATCGACGATCGTGCCCATGCGAAGCCCCAGCAGGATACCCTTCTTAACCCATGGCGTCACGCGCCAGCCGTTCTTGGCGGATGCGTCGGGTTGCGCCGCGCGCACCTCTCCCAGATTCAGCTTTTGCTTGAACTGATAGAAGAGGTCAAAATGTTCCGGCGTATAAGTGGGTGGTTTGTGGTCGAATAGCTGTTCGATCTCAGTTTGCATTTCTGTTCCCGGCCCCCGCGAGCGCGCCTGCGAGCAGTCCCACCTGCTTGAGCACCGCTTCGATCCGCGACTGAGTCTGCGGCAGCGGCGGGCACATCGGCAGACGGTAAACCGGCTCGCACAGGCCCATCATCGCCATGGCGGCCTTCACCGGAATCGGATTCGATTCCGCGAAATTCACTTCCATCAGAGCGAACCATTGGCGCTGCATCGCGCGCGCGCCCGCGAAATCGCCGGCCACGGCAAGCTGCGTCAGCTTGGTCATCTCTCCCGGAATCTCGTTCGAGGCCACCGAAATCACTCCGCGTCCGCCCAGCGCGCACAGCGGGAGCATGATTGCGTCGTCACCCGACAAAATATCGAAAGTATCCGGCAGGTTGTGGCAGATCGCCGCCATCTGGCTGATGTTGCCGGAGGCTTCCTTCACTCCGCAAATATTTTCGATCTCCGACAGGCGCTTCAGACGTCGCGGTCTCCACATTCACGCCGGTGCGCCCCGGAACGTTATAGACCACGATCGGCAGCGGCACCGCATCGGCGATGGCTTTGTAGTGGCGATACAAACCGTCCTGCGTGACCTTGTTGTAGTACGGAGTCACCGAGAGCAGCCCGTCGACGCCCAAGAGTTGCAGTTCCTTGCGCGAGTTCGATCACTTCGGCGGTGTTGTAGCCGCCGCAACCGGCCAGCACCGGCACTTTTCGGCCGGCCTTGCGAGCTTCTTCCACCGCGATCAGGACCACGCTGCAGATGCTCTTCGCGCGTCAGCGTAGGGCTCTCGCCCGTGGTGCCGCACGGCACCAGAAAGTCGATGCCTTCGTGAATCTGGCGCTGGATCAACCGCCGCGTCGCCGCCTCATCCAAAGACAAATCCGGTTTGAACGGAGTCACTAGCGCTGTGCCGCATCCTGTGAACATAAATCACCTCCCGGAAAATAAAACGTCGCTGAACTCGAACACGCCTTGCTTCCCCACGATCCATTGTGCCGCTTTCAGCGCCCCTCGTGCGAACCCTTCGCGCGACCGCGCCGTATGCCGCAGCGTGATGGTATCCGCCGCCGAATCGAAGCCGATCTCATGCGTCCCCGGATGCCGCCCCGCGCGGTTGGAGCTCACGTCGATATTGCGAGCGTACCCCGCCGATTTCATCTCGTCCACCAGCTTGATCATGGTGCCCGACGGCGCGTCTTTCTTGGTGTCGTGATGAATTTCCCAGGCCCACGCGCCGTATTCTTTTTCATCCGCGAGCAACCGCGCGGCCTCGCGAGCCACACGCAGGAACACATTCACTCCCACCGAGAAGTTGGGACTCCACACCAGCGCGCTGCCATTCTTCTCCACCGTCGCCCGCACCTGATCCATGTGCTTCAACCAGCCTGTCGTACCCACCACCACCGGCAGCTTCATCGCAGCCAGCTTTTCGATATTGCCGAGCACCGCCTCGGGCGCCGTGAACTCGATCGCCACATCCGCACCCGCGGCCTTCGCGAAATCGTCACCGATATCGACGGTGACAATCGCCGTGAACCCATACTCCGGCGCCAGCTGTTCGATCAGCCGTCCCATCTTTCCGTAACCGATGATCGCCAGTTTCATTCAAACGCCGCCGGATCCGGATTCGTGAAAAACTCCTGGTGCAGCGATTCTACCGCGCTCTTCAGGTCCGCCGCCGCCACCACCAAGCTGATATTCAGCAGCGACGCGCCCTGCGAAATCATACGCACGTTGATGTCTTTCAGCGCGGCGAAAGCGCGCGACGCCACTCCCGGCGTGTGCCGGATATTGTCGCCCACCATGCATACGATGGCCTGGCTATCCTCCACCGTCACCTCCGCGAACTCTTCAATCTCTTTCGTAATCGCGGGCAGGGAACGCGTATTGTCGATGGTCAGCGACACGCTCACCTCTGAGGTCGCCAGCATGTCCACCGGCGTCTCATAACGGTCGAAAATCTCGAAGATGCGCTTCAGAAAACCGTGCGCCATCAGCATGCGCGTCGAAACAATGTTCACCAGCGTGATATTGCGCTTGCAGGCAATCGAGCGAATCGGACTGCTCGACCGCGGAGCCTCCGCCGTGATCAGCGTCCCCTCCACCTGCGGCCGCCGCGAATTCAGAATCCGCACCGGGATGTTCTTCTCGATGGCCGGCAGCACCGTCGCCGGATGCAATACCTTCGCGCCGAAGTACGCCAACTCCGCCGCCTCCGCGAAGGAGCACTGCTTCACGCGATAGCCGCCCGGCAGAATCGTCGGATCCGAAGTCAGCATGCCGTCGACATCGGTCCAGATCTGGATCTCCTCCGCGCCAATCCCCGCGCCCACAATCGACGCCGTGTAATCCGATCCGCCGCGCCCCAGCGTGCTGGTGACGCCATCTTCCGTCGATGCGATGAAGCCGCCCATGACCACCACGTGCTTCGCCGCGAGCGCTGGAACGGTGCCGCACAGCCGCCTGTAAGTTTCCGCGAAATTGGGCGCGGCTTGCGTATGGCGGCGATCCGTCACGATCACCGAGCGCGAATCCAAATGTGCCGCATCGATTCCCAGACTGCGAAAACGCGCCGTGACGATGATGCTCGAAAGCCTTTCGCCAAACGCGGAAACCGCGTCGGTCGCGCGCGGCGTCATCTCGCCCATCACCGCGATTCCTTTCACCAACTCCGTCAGTTCCTGAAAGTGCGCGTCAATCTGATCGTCGACACCCAAGCCTGCCGACTCTTTCCGGTGGAACTCATGCAACTCATCCAACAGCTCAAGCGCCTGGTCGCGCCGCCCTGCCACCGCCGCATCGGCAATCGCCAGCAGCTTGTTGGTGGTCTTGCCCATCGCCGACACGACCACGACGGGCCGCCGTGCGATGCGTTCCCGCACGATGCCCGCGATGCGCTCGATAGCTTCCGTCGATTCGACGGACGTGCCGCCGAACTTCATCACAATCATCGGCTAGCGTTCCCTCGCCGCTGCCCCGCGTAGCAGCCCCTTCGCGACCATCACCTCGGCGATCTGCACCGCATTCAGCGCCGCGCCCTTCAGCAATTGATCGCCCGCCACAAACATCGCAATCGACTTGCCGCTGGGATCGCTCGTGTCCTGGCGAATACGCCCCACCAGATACATCGCCTTGACCCGACGCGTCCTTAGGCATCGGGAAATAGTTCTTCACCGGATCGTCGATGAGCTTCACGCCCGGCGCCACCGCCAGAATCTCGCGCACCTCGGCCGGCGTAATCGGCCGCTCGCACTCGATAGTCAGAGCCTCGGAATGCGCCCGCAGCACCGGCACGCGCACGCAAGTCGCGCTGATGCGAATGTCCGCGTCGCCAAAAATCTTCTTGGTCTCCTGGACCATCTTGGTCTCTTCTTCGTTGTAGCCCGTCGCCGGATCGATCTTCGAGTTATGGCTGAACAAATTAAACGCGTACGGATGCGGCAGCACCGTGTTCGCGTATTCGCGATCCTCTAAATGCGCCCGCGTCGACTCGCGCAGCTCTTCCATCGCCGCCGCGCCCGCGCCCGACGCCGCCTGATAGGTCGCCGCAATCAGCCGCTTGATGCGATTCTGCTTGTGAATCGGCCACAGCGGGACGATCGCAATAATCGTCGAGCAATTCGGATTCGCAATGATGCCGTCGTGCCCCGCAATGGCCTCCGGATTGATCTCCGGAATCACCAGCGGCACCTTCGGATCCATGCGGAAAGCCGACGAGTTGTCCACCACCACCGCACCGGCCCGCGCAGCGATCGGCGCATATTTCTTCGAAATCGAACCGCCCGCGCTGAAGAACGCGATATCGACGTTCTCGAAGCTGTTCTCAGTCAGCTCTTCCACCAGCACGTCACGCCCGTCGAACCGCATCGTCTTGCCCGCCGATCGCGCCGACGCCAACAGCAGCAGCTTCGAAATCGGAAAATGCCGCTCTTCCAATAAACGCAGAAATTCCACGCCCACCGCTCCCGTGGCGCCCGCAATCGCGACTCTATATTGCTCACTCATAACTCACCCCTGTAATAACTGCTTCGCTATGGTTTGATACGTCTCAATCGCCGCCACAATGTCGCGCTTCGCGATGCACTCTTTATCGGTGTGCGCGACGTGAATGCTTCCCGGCCCGAACAGATACGGCGTGCCCCACGACTCCATTGAACGCCGGGATGTCGGTAGTGTACGCCACCACGCAAGTCTCCAGACCCGGAATCGACCCCATGTGAACCGCCGGAATGCACAACACTTCCTTCGCCTCAGCCTTGCCCGCCACCGCCTCAGCCACCGCACGGCGAGTGCTATCGCCGTCGTCCACCAGGCGAAAGAAGACCTCCGCCATCGCATGATCCGGAATCACATTCGGCGCGCGCCCACCCTGAATGGTTCCGATATTCATGGTGCTCGTGTCCCAGCACCGAATCGTGCGGCAGCGCGACTCTTGCGCACACGCTCCAGCGCATCCAGCAATTTTTCGATTGCCGATTCGCCCAAGTGCGGATACGCCGAATGCGCCATGCGCCCCTGCGCCACAATCTCAAATCGCAGAGCGCCTTTCGATCCCCAGCACCAGTTTGCTCTCGGTAGGCTCGCCGTTGATCAGGTACTTGCTGCCGCGCGGGTCTTGTCGACGCGAAATGAGCGCCCGCGCTATTGCGCTCCTCGCCGACCACGAACAGCAGCGCGATCCGCCGCTCGCCCGCCGCCAGCAGCGCCTCCACCGCGAAAATCATCGAAGCGATGATGCCCTTGGTGTCGCACGCGCCGCGTCCCCAGATGAACTCGTCGTCCTCGCGCGACGCGAAAAACGGAGGCACCGTATCGATGTGCGTCGAGAACGTCACCACCGGCGCATCCCAATACGCCAGCACGTTGTAGCGGTGCGGCTCCACTTCGATGCGCTCGACGTGGCCGCCGGTGCGCGCCGCCATCGCGCCCAGATATTCCGCCAGGAACACGCCCACCCGCTCTTCATTCGGCGTTACCGAATCGATATCAATCAGCGCGCGCGTCAGCTCAAATGCATTCATACCCGAGGCATTCATATATAAGGTACCGGCACAACATTTGGGGAAGGGAGGAGGCGGGATGTGCGGCGCCCGGCGAGACCGGACCTGTATTCATACTTCTGCCGCTTCCCGATAGCGCTCCACCCGGCCCGTCACACTACTACGTTCCGAATGACAGTGGGCCGGTGTTAACCAGACCCCCCAACCGCCGCGCGCCGAATCCTTCGACACCCGCGCTGCGATTTCGGCAAGGCTGCCCCTTTCACCAGGCGCTCCGGGATTCGCCGGAATCACGCGCCAGGCTACTCATGGCCCTCGCTCCTCTACCAAGATCTTTTTCAGAATAACACGCCACGCCGCCGCCGCGTCACGTCGAGGATCACAGCAGTACACGATGATGTCGAACGAAAAAGAGCGGCGAAGGGTCTGCGGCGCTTGAGGTGAACGTGCGACCATCCGGGAGCCATACCGTCAACCCGTGACGTCTTAACCCCGTTCGCGGACTCCTTGCTTCTGCTCCCGCAGCCAAAGTAGCATTGATGTCTGGAGGTTTGAAGATGCTGCCTCAGCGGCTGTTGGTTCTATTCGCGCTGCTTTCGATTGGTGCGCACGCCCAATGGCTAAGCTATCCCGACTCGCGGACTCCCCGCACGAAGGACGGCAAGCCAAATCTTTCAGCGGCCGTGCCGCGAACGACCGGCAATCCCGACTTGTCCGGCGTGTGGGAGCTTGATCCAACGCCCGTGAGCGAACTGAAGCGCCGGCTCCCGCCCGAATTTTTCGAGTTACAAATCGATGTGCCAAACGCCTCGAAGTACCTGGTGAACTTAATGTGGGACTTCAAACCTGAAGACGACCCATCCCGGCCGGAGGCCAAGGCCCTTATTCAGGAACGGGCAAAAAGCCACGACAACCCCACGTCGCATTGTCTCCCCGGCAGCGTTCCTTGGTCTCTTATGATCTTGCCCTTCAAGATTGTCCAAACTTCCCGGCAGATAGTGATGCTGTTCGAACACTTTGATCCAGCCCGCCAGATTTACACGGACGGCCGTCCGCTCCCTAAAGATCCAGACCCGTTGTGGATGGGTTACGCGGCGGGCGGGTGGCAGGGCGACACGCTCGTCGTCGAATCGGCAGGCTTCAATGACAAGACCTGGCTCGATGGAATGGGGCACCCGAGGAGCGAATCGGCGCGCTTGACCGAGCGCTATCACCGGCGCGATTTCGGTCACCTGGATCTGGAAGTGACGGTCAACGATCCGAAATATTACACCCGTGCGTTCACCGTGAAACTACCGTTCCACCTGATTCCGGATACCGACGTGCTCGAAGCTGTTTGCGTCGAGAATGAAAAGGACCGGGTGCACCTGGCAAACTGAAAATACGCCACAGATACAAGTAGAACAGTGGCCCGCGGGTGGTCATGCAAGAAGATCAAATACGTGAAGCTCTGAATAAACACTGGCAGGCGTCGGCCGCCGGTGATGCCAACGCCGAACACGATATTTACGCCGATGATGCGATTTGCGATTATCCTCAGTCAGGCGAACGAATCCTCGGGAGAAGCAATTTGCAGGCTTTGCGGAGCCATCATCCAGGCAAGCCGTCGGGTTTCAACGTCAAGCGAATTCTCGGGAAAGGCGACCTCTGGATCACGGAGTACACAATCACCTACCAGGAGCGGCCAGCGTACACCGTGAGCATTATGGAGTTCCGCGACGGTAAGGTCGTGCACGAGACGCAGTATTTCGCGGATCCCTTCGAGGCGCCAGCCTGGCGGAGCCAATGGGTTCAACGGATCGCGTAATGGGAGTCACTCAGGGCCCATCCGTTGAGTGCCGCTGCCCCTGTCCATCGGCAACTTCATTCGGATTGGAACGCAGAGCGAGGGATGTGGCTCGGTCATTCCAAATTCGAGATTTTAGAACTACAGAGATCAAACTTCCCGAAGGCAGCATCAAATTCCGTCTGCGGCACTACCAATCGCACGTCACGGATGTCTAAGTCAGTTCACGCGGCCGAGATATTTGTCCAAAAATCGCAGAACTTCTTTCGACAGCTCCGGCTTTAATTCGGTAACGTCGTGCGGAGTCTCCAGCACCTTGCGGAACTTGTCTGCCGGAGCCGTTCCGATCATCTCGAACATCGGGGCTTGCGCCTGATCCGGCGGGAACGTGTAGTCGTACTTCCCGTTCACCATCAGGACCGGTTTTTTCATGCGCGGCGCGAAATCCGCCTGATCTGCACCCGTCGCCGGAGGCATCAGAAAAAAGCCACCGTCCAGAAAGACCGCCGCCTGAAACCGATCCTCCAATGCCAGGAAGATTACGCCTGCCGCAGCGCCTTGGCTCACACCCAAATACGCCAGCTTCTTGGCATCGGCGGCGTCAGGCCGCTGTTCCAGATAGTCCACCGCGCGCCGCACCTCTTTGGACTGTTGAATCGTCAGCTCGCGCCCGCCCAGCGTCCCCGGTAAAGGCGTCCCCGGAAAACGGCGCTCATACGTCCCAATGTAAATCGGATAGACGACCGCTCGACCGCTCTTGATCACGTAGTCGATGAAGTCCATGTCCCCTAACTTCTGGCTGCTTCGAATGAAGTCAACCCGCGCGCTCGGGAAGAACACAACGGTTTGATACGGCGGCCGGACGTTCTTCGGCGAAAAAAGATACATCGGCAGACGCTCGTTGTCGTACCCGGCATCGATGGTGACCTGCTCCTTCTTCCAGTCCGCGGTTTCCTCCACCACTCCCTCCGTCTTCGCGTTCAAGGGGCGCTTGTCGTAAGAGTACAGGCTGCGGTACGCCTCGAAGACCTCATTTGAGACCGGCTTCACTTTCGAAAAATCCCTGGCTTGTCTGAGCACCGGCGCCGCCGTGGCCGCCGGCAACGGCTCCCGGTTGCGCACGCCGCGGAAACCGTTCATCGCGGAGCGGTCGAACGGAGGCAGCGCCTCCGGCACGAATGCCTGATACGTTTGCGTTCCCCACGCGCCTCCCAGAATGAAGCGGTTGTTCTTTTCGTCTGCATTCAGGCACCACTCCCTGACATTCCCGGTCAGATCGTAGGTGCCATACGGACCCACCGCCTGCGAAGCGCCCACCGGCGCCGCGCCGTGGCCTCCAAAATTACTCTGATTCGTGGTGTAGCGGGCGGTCTCCTGCGGAGCCGCCTTAAACCATTCCCCCAAGGCCGGAAGACTCTTGCCGGCGTACGCCGCATACGCCGACGCTTCGTACCAGCTCACTCCAGAAACCGGATACTCGTCCTGCCCCTGCGGAAAATGGCCCGCCTCCCACGTGGAAGGTCCCGGCCGCCCAGTAGGATCGCGGAATAGATCCATCGCCTGCTCCCAGCTCAACTCCTTACCGTCTTTCACGAATCTCTCTTTCCAATACTCGCGTTTCTGATAACCCCCTTGGTCCACGAACTTTTGATACTCGCGGTTCCTCACTTCGAACTGGTCCATATCGAATGCCGGGAGGGAATACCGCACCCAACCGATGAAACCGACCAGGTTCGCCCACGCGCCTCCGTCCACCGGAACCATTCCGGCCTCAATGTTCGCGGGGGTCTCGAACGGGAATTGCATCGTAGCGGCTGAGAGGGGCGCGCTGGTAAAGTCCCTCACCCCGGCTTTGGAAAGCCTCCAGCGAAAGTACCCCTTCGGAACCCTGGCGTGTTCCATCGGCGTGACACCAAGCAGATGCCAGGCACTCTCCGGAGCGAGATAATCCTGCATCTCCACTTTGGCTCCGGAAGTCAGCGATTTCACCGCAGTGAACATCGTCAAATCTTGGGCCGCTTTCGCCAGTCCCGCATCGTCCGGCAGAATCTGTTCTGCCTTTTGCAACACCTCGAAGGCGGCCAGCGGCTTCCGCTCATCCTTCAGTTTGTTGATCTCCGGAATCGCGTCTTCGCGTGCCCAACGCCGCCCTTCGGATCGCTGGTACAACCACGCTCCCCCCCAAATAGCCAACATGACTGCCAGCAGAAGCGCCACCGCCGCAGGACCCAGCACCGCCGGCCGTCGCCACGGAGTTGCCGTATAGACCGGAGGAATCGTGAGCCGATCCGCCAGCGCCGATAGCTCCGCGGCCACTTCCGCCGCAGACTCGCAGCGCTGTGCCGGATCCCGTTGAAGCAGCTTCTCCACCAGCGCATCCAGACTCTCCGGAACGTCCGCGCGCTGCTGCGCCAACCGCGGCGTCGTTGCCGCGATGCCGCTCACTTGCATCCGGCCCAGTGATTTCCCGGGAAACGGCAGTTTCCCCGCCGTCATTTCATACAACACCAGACCCAGCGCAAACAAGTCGGCGCGTGCATCCGACTCTCTGCCCTCCATCTGTTCCGGAGCCATGTACGCGGGCGTTCCCATCACGACATTGACTTCCGTCAGGCGAGCTTCGGAAACCATCTTGGCGAGCCCGAAATCCAGCACTTTCACCCCGTGCCGGGTTAACATGATGTTGCTAGGTTTTAGGTCCCGATGCACCACGCCATGCGCGTGAGCCTCGGCAAGCGCCGACGCGATCTGCGCTCCATACCGGACCACCTGATCTATAGCCAGCGGACCCTGCTTGATCTCGTCCGCCAGAGTGGAGCCTTCCAGCAGTTCCATCACCAGGTAATTCGCACCCACGTCGTGCAGCGTGCAAATATTGGGATGATTCAACGAAGAGATCGCTCGCGCCTCTCGATTGAATCGTTCGCTGAACTGCTGTTGCGAAGTCTTTATAGCGACGGCCCGTCCCAGCCTGGTATCGACAGCCCGGAAGACTTCGCCCATTCCGCCAGCCCCCAAGCGCCCTTCGACCTTGTAAGGCCCAAGTTGGACTCCCGGTATGATCACGGTCGCCGTAACTTCAAGATTTGTGAGTCCCGCCGCGCCGGCCCCCGCGGGCTGGTCCAGCGTGCCGGTCTTCGACGAATCCTGCGCAAGCAGTGACTCCACTTCGCGCCGAAGGTCCGGATCGACTTTGGCCAAGACCGCGCGGTCCTCCCGCGCCGCGTGATACAGGTCTTCGATTTGCCGGACGCGCTCGGGAGTCTTTTCGGGCAAGCTCTTTCAATTCTATCCATTTCGTTAAACCTGCTCGGATCTATTGCAGTCCCCTCATCCTCCGCAGCTATTTCTACAGCGATAGCTATCACATCCCGCTTTGCCTTGTGATCCACCAGAATCCCCCGCGCTACCTTGCAGGCGTGAGAGTCCGTCCCACCCACCGGGGGCCAAGGACCACGTGAGCGGAATTCTAGACCCTTCCGCGGGGCGTAACAGCGGTGAGGTAGTAGCGGAGAACTGGAACTCCGTCCCGCACGGTAGGTGGTCTCTCCCAGATCGCCGGGCTTGCGAAATGAGCGCACAGCGGCTTGTCAGCGTTGTGTGTTACTCACAGCAGGCCTCACGGGTTAATGCCACCATAGAGGGCCCTCGAAGGAAGTTTGCAGGAAAGAAGGAAGACCAGCTCGCAGGCAGAAAAATCGAATAAAGCCGGTTCACGACGCCGTCTGCTTTCGCTCCCTATACCAGATTCCTCGTGCCGATTTGTAAAGTCACAATCATTACAGATTGGTATAGCATCATCCTTATGAGAACTTTACTTATTTGCAGTCTAGTCGCTGCTTCCGTGGTCACCGCCGCGGAAGTGCGCCTATCGAATGACTTCATTGGTGGTGGCTACACCAGTGTTTACACTTTAGCAACGGGCATCGCGTATACAGACGCCGTGCTCACCGAGTGCTCCATCGCGCGCGGCCGGCAAAATGAGCCTTCCGTAGCGATGAACCCACGAAACCCGCAAGTTCTAGTGGGCAGTTCCAACGATTACTGCGGCGTCTACGCCGGTTCGCCCGCCGGAACATTTGTTCGCCGCCGGACCCATCTGGCTCGGCTATTACCGCTCGGAAAATGGTGGAGCATCGTTCGTCAGCTCCTTGGTTCCCGGTTATCCCGGCGATACCTCACCCTACGCGCAATTGGCCATGATCCGAACCGCCTCCTCCGGCGACCCGGTCGTCACCTGGGACAATCACGGCCGGCTTTTTATGGGATCGGAAAGCAGCGAGGATCCTTCCGGCTCAAAGAAAGGCTGGGGCGACGAGTGGGTTGCCAGCTTCGATAATCCAGCTCGGAGAATCGGGCGCAACCATCAACGACGGCAAGCGCTTTCGGGGCTCGGTAATGGTGGCTAAAGGTTCTTCGGCTCCCGGCACCGGAGGGAAGTTTAACGATAAGACTTCGATCCAGGCCGACCGCACCGGCGGCGCGTGCGACGGCAATGTTTATTTTGCGTGGTCGCGATTCACGGGTGCGGGGGCATCGAATATTTATTTCACGCGCTCTACCGATCATGGCCAGACCTTCTCCGCACCTGCGCTTTTGACGTCTAACGTGAGCAACGTGCAGGACCCGGAGATCACCGTCACCGGCAACGGACATGTCTACGTCAGCTTCGATCAGGGCGAAACCAACTCCGGCCAGTCCACTGGCGTCGGCCTGGCGAAGTCCGTGAATTGCGGCAAAACCTTCGCGAAACCCGTGCTCGTGACCAGCTACATAGACGCCGGAGCAGTGGACGTCGCCACTCCCGTCCCCGTGCCCGCGCCTTCCGCGCCTGACGATCCGCCAAGTGCCGAAGACCTCGCAGCCGCGGGATCGTCTGCGCGCGATTGCGGCGATTTCGTTTCCGCATGCCAATCCGGCTTCACTTTCTTCCGCCGCGACAGCAGCACGCGCTCGGCCGCGGACCAGAAAGACACGCTGCATGAGTTCGTCTATCTGACATTTGACGCCGCGAAACCCGGCACCCAAGTGGACACCGGCACCACCTATGGCGCCATCACCTCCGGCAAGGGCGCGCAGTCCGCGGTGTATTTTATCCGCTACGATGGCGCCACCGGAACCGCCACCACGCCGCAGTTGATCGACAATCAGAACACGGGCCACCAGTTTTTCTCAGCGATATCCGCGGATGGCGGGGTCCTGCACGCGCTGTGGTGGGATAGCCGCAATGACACGGCCTATTCGCCGAAGCGCCCCATCGGCAACGATGCGTCCGGGAACGTGACAGCCGCGTTGGACGTCTACGCCACCACGTCGTCCAATGGTGGTTCGACATGGACCACTCCGGTCCGCGTCACCGCCGCCAGCACCAGCCCGAACTTTGAACAGTTCTCCGACCGCACCGTGCCCTTCGCGGGCGATTACCTGTGGGTGACGTCGGTTGGAACTAATGCCTTCGGCGCCTGGACCGATTGGCGCAATACCGTGAGCGGAACCGATCAGCGCGAATCCGGCGGTTCAGCGGAAGGCGCCGATGTAAAACAATGCCGCACCTTCAGCAGCGGTACGTGGACCAGTGACCAGTGCCCCCACGACGGCGGCATCGACCAGGATATCTATGGGAGTGTGACGCCCTGAAGGAAGGCCTCCAGGAAGAATCGTCCGGCGCAAGCGCTTAGGGCTTGCGCCGGACACTGTTAGCAGGTTCGTGCAGGATTAGCAGGTTAGTGCAGCATCAACTTCTGCACGCGCAAATTGCCGACCTCGCCCACGTAGAGCGTATTGGCATTGCGGCAGTCGATGGCGTTCACAGTTCCGAACTCCTTCGGCAACTTGCCGGCCTTGCCGAACTTGCCGACCATGGTTCCGTCCAGTTGCATTTTGTAGATTTCACCGTCGCGGTCAATATCGTTGGGCGGATTGGAATTCGAGACGTAAAGGAACGGACTCGCTCCCTTGGTTATGCATAGCGCCTGCGCATTCCCGACATTCGTGATAGGCCGTCTTGAAGGTTGCCGTCGTTGTCGAAAACCTGAACGCGCTTGTTTCCGCCGTCGGCTGCGTACACGTTGCCTTGCGCATCCACCGCGATGCTGCGGACATTGGCGAACTCGCCGTTTGCGGTTCCCCTCTTACCCCAGGACTTGATGAATTTGCCGTCCTTGTCGAACTTCGCGATGCGCGCATTGCCCAGGCCGTCGGCGACGAAAATGTTGCCGGCCGCATCCCAAGCCACGTCGGTCGGGCGTGAGAACAGATCTTGCGGCCGCCCCGCGCCGTCGTTTTTCGGCTCACGCGCCGGAACGCTAACGTTCTCGGCTTTGCGCCCGAGCAACATGAGCAGCCGTCCCTGCGGATTGAATTTCATGACCATCTCGGTCATCTGATCCACCACCCAGATGTTATCGGCGGGATCGATGCGAACCTGGGCGGCGAACATGAAGCCGTAGGAATCCTTGCCGATCTCGCGGACGTACTTGCCGGTCGGGTCGAACTCGAACAGCCGCGAGCCGCCGTGCGCGAACGGCCGCGCGGTGCCGATCGTGATCGTGGGATGGCCGGTCCGCGTGTAGACAAAAATATTGCCGCGCGAATTCGTCGCCACGCCGGCCACTTCGCCGAGATAGAGTCCCAGCCGGAAGTTGCAGTGCGTTGGGGACGGAATCGAACTTAATTTCAGGCGCGTCCTTCTGCGCGTATAGCGGAGCGCCGGCGATCAGGGCCGCAGCCAACAGAGCTTGCTTTAGATTTTTCATAAATGTTCTCCTCGATCTGTCAGCTTCCTAGTTCGCGCCTACGCCGGAAGACTTGGCGCTGGCGGATTTGGCCGGGGTGCTTGTCTTGAATACGAATTTCTGCACGCGCCAGGATTCGATTTCGCCCAGGATCATCTCGTTGGGATTGCGGCAATCCAGCATGTGAACCACCTGGAATCCAGGAGCCAATTTCCCGGGGTGGCCAAACTTGCCGAGCACCGTTCCGTCCAGCTCCGTCTTGTAAATTTCTCCGGTGGTGTCCCAGCTTCCCGGCCCGTTCCCGTTCGGGTTCGAGTTCGACAGGAACGCGTATTGATGCGGGCCGGCCGAAATGCACGCGGTCCAGGCGGTACCCAGATTCGTAATCTCCTTGATCGGCTTCAGATTGTTGTCGAGGATCACCCAGCGGTTGTTGCCGCGGTCAGACACCCACACATTGCCCTTTTCCATCCACTTGTAAGGCGTGCGGCAGATTGAACTCTCCCGTGCCCTTGCCAACTTTTTCGCTGCCGACCTGCGCCAGGAAGCGGCCGTTCTTGTCGTATTTCACTACGCGGTTGTTGCAATAACCGTCGGAGACGAAGATGTTGCCTTGCGGGTCCCAGCCCACGTCCGTCGGGCGGCAGAAAATATATTTCTGCGCCGGAGCATTCGGGCCGACCGGGTACGCCGTCGCGCCTTCGACTGCCGGCGGCCGGCGGCCGAGCACCATCAGCACTTTTCCGTCCGGGCTGAACTTGGTGACCATGTTGGTGCCTTCATCGACGGCCCAAATGTTGTCGTCCTTATCGACACGCACCGAGTGGGCGAATTCGAAGCCGTAAAAGCCGGCGCCGATTTCCTTGATGAAGTTGCCGGCTGCGTCGAATTCAAACAGCCGCGTGTTGGCGCTGCGGTGATAGACGAAGATATGTCCCTTGGAGTTGGTGGCCACCGCGACGGATTCGCCGAGATACTCGCCCGTGGGAAGTTTCAAAAAGTTCGGCACCGCCGTGAACGGCATCTCCGGCACATTTTCGACGGTCGCCTTCTTCTGTCCAAACGCAGGCGCGGCGACTAGCAACGCCAGCCCGAATGCGCAAGTCAAAATTCGTTTCATGGGAGTCTCCTTGAACGTTCCAATCCGACCACCTATTCTAGGTCAAATCGGGGAAGGCGTGGGATGGCCGGATGGCAAGGTCAAGTCGAGGTCGCTGAAAGCCGCAGCCTCCCTGCACCCCGCACAGTGCAAATGCGGACGCCAACCTCCGCGGCCCGCGCCGCCCTTTAGGGATAATGATCTCAGGTGGCCTCCTCTCCGAACATCTACATCGCCGATGTGGGGATCGTGACGCGATTTTGGAGCCGCCTGCGCGCCGCCTTCCAATCCACCTACGAAGATGGCTGCTTCGGCATCGCGAAGGGCGCGGCGTATTCCTCGCTGCTGGCCTTCTTCCCGGTGCTCACCACGATCGCGGCGGTGCTGGTGCAAGCCAACGCCGATGCCGTCGCGCGCACCATCGCGCGCCTGCTCTATGACGTGATCCCGCCCGGCACCGAAGACGTCGTGCGCGCGCTGTTCACGGTGAAGGGCCGCCGTCCCACGGCCTTGCTGGTGGGCGCCGTCGTGCTCTCGGTATGGGCCAGCTCGGGCGTGATGATGAGTCTGATGGAGGGCTTCCGCGCCATCTACCGCATCCCCAGCGGCCGCTCCTTCGTGAAGGAGCGCGTCGTGGCGATGTGGCTGGTGTTGGTCGCCGCGATTCCCCTGCTGGGAGCCTCGGCGCTCATCGTGATCGGCAACCGCGCCCGCCGCTCGTTCGTTTCCTGGCTGGGACTGACGCGGGGCGACGATCTGCGAGGCTGGGTCGCGCTCGGCGGCCAGATCTTCAGCTTCGGGATCGCCTTGGTCGCCATCGTCATTGTCATGGCGCTGGTCTACTATGTTGGACCCAACCGCAAGCAAGTCTTTCGACGCGTGTTCCCCGGCGCCGTTCTGGCGACAATTCTGTGGTTGCTTTCCACCTTGGCGGTGGGATGGTACCTGCGCGATATCGCCAACTACAACGTGCTCTACGGCGGCGTTGGCGCGGGACTCGCCTTGCTGGTCTGGAGCTACATCTTGTGCGTCATCACTCTGTTCGGTTGCGCCTACAACGCCGTCGGCGAACGCAGCTAGCGGCAGTTCGCGACAGTTCGCTAGGATGAAAGCAATGCCGAACCCGCTTTCTCCCGAAGAAATTCGCCGGGTCGACGCACACTGGCGCGCCGCGAATTATCTCTCCGTCGGACAAATCTATCTTTACGCGAACCCGCTGTTGACCGAGCCGCTGCGCATCGATCACATCAAGCCGCGCCTGCTGGGGCACTGGGGCACCACGCCGGGCCTCAACTTTATTTACACGCATGCCAACCGCCTGATCCAAAAATACGACCTGAACATGATCTACATCTGCGGGCCGGGGCACGGCGGCCCGGGCATGGTCGCCAACACCTGGCTCGAAGGCAGCTACACCGAGCGCTATCCCCAACATCACGCGCGACGCCGAAGGGATGCAGCGCCTGTTCACGCAGTTTTCGTTTCCCGGCGGGATTCCCAGCCACGACGCTCCGGAAACTCCCGGCTCCATAAATGAGGGCGGGGAACTGGGCTACTCGCTGCTGCACGCCTACGGCGCGGTGTTCGACAATCCGGATCTGCTGGCCCTCTGCGTCATCGGCGATGGCGAAGCCGAGACCGGAGCGCTCGCCGCCAGTTGGCACTCCAACAAATTTCTCGATCCGGTGTGCGACGGCGCCGTGATTCCGAT
Organism: Bryobacterales bacterium; assembly: GCA_963731375.1. GTDB lineage: Bacteria > Acidobacteriota > Terriglobia > Bryobacterales > Bryobacteraceae > Palsa-187. The sequence continues at coordinate 823,373 of CAVSUW010000005.1, read as the reverse complement.
CCTGCATCTGAACGGCTACAAGATCGCCGGTCCCACCGTGCTGGCGCGCATCCCGCGCGAAGAGTTGACGCAATTTCTCACGGCTGCGGCTATCGCCCCTACTACATCGAAGGCCATGAGCCGGAGCCGATGCATCAGGCCATGGCCTCCACGCTCGAAACCGTGATTCTCGAAATCCGCGCGATCCAAAAAGACGCGCGCGAGAATGGATTCCGCCAGCGTCCCGCCTGGCCCGTCATCGTGATGATTTCGCCCAAAGGCTGGACCGGCCCCAAGGTGGTCGATGGCGTCCAGATCGAAGGCACCTTCCGCGCGCATCAGGTTCCGCTCGAGGCGCTCGCCGAAAAGCCCGCGCACATCAAGATCCTCGAAGACTGGATGAAGAGCTACCGGCCCGAGGAACTGTTCGACGACGTCGGCGCGCCGGTGCCCGAAGTCATCGCGGCGGCGCCCACAGGGCTTGCGGCGCATGGGGATGAATCCGCACGCCAACGGCGGACTGCTGCTCAAAGATCTGCAGCTTCCCGACTTCCGCGATTACGCCGTGACCGTTTCGAAGCCCGGCGCGACGACGTCGGAAGCCACGCGCGTGCTCGGCAATATGCTGCGCGATGTGATGAAGGCCAATGCAGGCGTCGCAAAACTTCCGCGTGTTCGGACCGGATGAAACCGCATCGAACCGCCTGAACGCGCTCTTCGAGGTCACCAATCGAACCTCCACCGCCGTCATTTTTCCCAACGACGATCACATCGCGCCCGACGGCCGCGTCATGGAAGTCCTGAGCGAGCACCTGTGCCAGGGCTGGCTCGAAGGCTACCTGCTCACCGGGCCGCCACGGCGTTCTTCTCCTGCTACGAAGCGTTCATTCACATCATCGATTCGATGTTCAATCAGCACGCGAAGTGGCTGAAGGTGACGCGCGGCATCCCGTGGCGCGCGCCCATCGCGTCGCTGAACTATCTGCTCACGTCGCACGTGTGGCGTCAGGATCACAACGGATTCAGCCATCAGGACCCCGGTTTCATCGATCACGTGGTGAACAAGAAAGCCGACGTCGTGCGCGTCTATCTGCCGCCCGACGCCAACTGTCTGCTATCGGTGGCGGATCATTGCCTGCGCAGCCGCGACTACGTGAATGTCGTCGTGATCGGCAAGCAGCCCGCGCCGCAGTGGCTGGATATGGACGCCGCCGTCGCGCACTGCACGGCCGGATTGGGCGTCTGGCAGTGGGCCAGCAACGATCAGGGCGGCGAACCCGACGTAGTGATGGCGTGCTGCGGCGATGTCCCCACGCTCGAAACCCTGGCCGCCGTCGATCTGCTGCGCCAGCATCTGCCGGATTTGAAAATTCGCGTGGTCAACGTGGTTGATCTGATGTGCTCTGCAGCCCGCGAGCGAACATCCTCACGGTTTTTCCGATGAAGCCTTCGATGCCATCTTCACCAAAGACAAGCCGATCATATTCGCGTTCCATGGCTATCCCTGGCTGATCCATCGCCTGACTTACCGCCGCCACAACCACGACAACCTGCACGTCCGCGGCTACAAGGAAGAAGGCACCACCACCACGCCGTTCGATATGACGGTGATGAACGATCTCGACCGTTTCCATCTGGCCGGCGACGTGATCGCCCGCGTGCCGGGCCTGGCGAGCAAGGCGGAACACGCCAAACTGGCGCTGCGCAACCATTTGATCGAGCACAAACTCTACGTGGCGCGCTACGGCATCGACATGCCGGAAATTCGCAACTGGCAGTGGCCGTCGGCATGAAGATCCTGGTGGTGAATGCCGGGTCCAGCAGTTTGAAGTGCTGGTATCACGATCTCCGCGGTGACGCGCTGGACGCCCCGCCTGCGCAACCGCTGTGGAGCAAACATGTCGATTGGGATGAGAAGACCGATATCGAGGCCACCTTCGCGTCCGTGCTTCAAGTCGCTGCCAGGGCCGGTCGACGCTAGTCGGTCATCGCATCGTCCACGGAGGAAGATTTCGCGGCGCGACGATTCCTGACGCCGGAAGTTCGCGCAGCCATCGCCGAGGAAACCGCCATCGCGCCGGCGCACAATCGCATCGCTCTAAAAGCGGTAGACATTCTGCAGCGCCGCTTCGGGCCCGATCTCAAGCAGATCGCCGTATTCGACACCGGCATTCCACGCCACGCTGCCGCCGGAGGCGTACGTTTATCCCGGCCCCTATGCGTGGTTTGAAGCTGGTATTCGCCGCTACGGATTCCACGGGATCAACCATGGCTACGTAGCCCGCCGTGCCGCGCAACTGCTTGGGTGGCGATCCGGCGTCCCTGCGCATCATCACCTGTCACCTGGGCAGCGGTGCGTCGCTCGCCGCCGTGCGCGGTGGAAAAAGTATCGACACCACCATGGGCTTCACACCCTTGGAAGGCCTGATGATGGGCTCGCGCAGCGGATCGGTCGATCCCGGCATTCTGATTTACTTGCTGCGCCAGCACAGCTACACTGCCGATCAGCTCGAAGATATTCTGTACAAGCAATCGGGATTGCGAGGCGTCTCCGGCATCTCCTCCGACATGCGCGAGATTCTGGCTGCGATCGATCGTGGCGATCCGCGCGCCCAACTGGCGTTCGATATCTACCTCCACCGTCTGGTCCGCGAAATCGGTTCCATGCTCGCCGTGCTAGGCGGCGCCGACGCTCTAGTGTTCACCGGCGGCGTCGGCGAAAACTGCGCGCCCCTGCGCGACCGCGTCAGCACAACAGTTCAAGTTTCTGCCGAATCTGCAAGTGCTGGTGATCCACGCCGAAGAAGAGTGGGAAATCGCGCGCCAGTGTTTTGAATTGCAGACGGCCGTTCCTAAGCTCGCTCTCTAAATCTGGATAACAGCAAGCGGGGGAAAGCGACTTCTCAGCATTTCACTACGAAAATAATCATCGCTGCGATTGCCCAGAAGATGAGATTCTTGACGCCCATCGGGCTTAGTCGGAAAGACAGTCGCGGTTGTTTCCAGTCAACGAACCACAGCGCGATTATGATGGCTAGCGAGAGAAAGATAACTGGGACCAAGCTAGACCAGTTATTGCCCTACTTAGGAACCGTAACCGTCTGCGCGCCGTCGATGTAGCCGATATACTGCGCACCTTGCGCGGCGGCGATATCCTTCGATCCCGTCTTCTGGCCGGTATCGACGGGCCGCTGCGTTATGCCATCGCTCTTTGCCGAGGGCAGAGCGCGCACAGTGATCGGGTGCCCCGCCGGCGTCCGCGCCTGCGTGAGCTTAAAGCTGAGCTTGGTTCCGCCGATTCCAAAGATCTTCCCTTTTTTGGGTGTGTCCGAAATCTCGCCTTGCACCGGCGAACCCTTGGCGAGGACGTGACGTTGTTCACCTTGAAATCCTCGGAAACCGTGAATCGAATCGGCCGTCCCACTTCGGCATCCGCTGGAATATCCGCGGCCAGCGTCATGCGGAATGGCGCGGCGTCGGGCAGCGGCACGCTCACCGTCTGGGGAGCCGCCGCGACCACGGGCGCGGGTGCCGGAGCGGGCGGCAAAGTCACAGCCGGATTCGCGGCGATGGGCACGGGAGTCGGCGTCGGGGGCGCAACGGGAACCGGAGTGTGTTGGTTGCAGTCGTGGCAGGGGCATTCTTATCCTGCTTGGCATTCTGCGGCGTGTTGGGGGTGCGCGGCGGCGGTCCGAGCGGAACCCGCTTCGGATTTCGCATCTGCTCGATGAGCAGCGGCGTGACACCGCCCTTAGTCAGACGAATCACTTCCGGCGTCGATAAGTCGAAGTTGGTTTTGTCCGCCGAACGGATCTGGCTCAGGATCAGATCCGACGGCACCTTCTGGTTCACCATATCGAGGACGCTGTCATTGGTGAGCGTGGTATCGACTGGTGGAGGCGGCGGCTGGCGCAGGCTCTACCACCGGCGCCGGTGGAGGCGTCTGCGCGGCTAACTGGGCAGCGGCGGCCTTCTCCGCGGCGCGCTTCTTCATCATCCACAGGCGCCGCCCCCGCCCGCGAGCAGAATCACCACCACGGCGGCGATTCCCATCATCAGCTTTGGAATTTGAAGAGGACTGCGCTGCAGGCGCAGCTCGCAGCCGCCATGGCTGAGGCTTGCGTCTTCGGTCCCCTCGACGCCGGGCCCGTGGAAGGCGGCGGCAGCATCCCCGACAGCCGGGTGGTGTAGAGCGATCCCGAATCCGACTCGCGCTTCAACATCGAGAGCGCCGACTGCACTTCCTTCATGCTCTGCCAGCGGTCGTCCGGCATCTTCCGCAAGCAGCGCTGGATCACGTCCTCGAGCTGCGGCGGCACATCCGGCGCCACTTCCGACATGGGCTTGGCTTCGTCGCGCAAAATCGCCGAAAGCGTCGACAGGCTGGATTCGCCCTCGAACGCGCGCACGCCCGTCGCCATCTCATACAGCACCGCGCCGAACGAGAAAATATCGGAGCGCGTGTCGACCTTCTTGCCCTGCGCCTGCTCCGGCGACATGTAGCTGACGGTGCCCAGGATGGACCCTTCCACCGTCATCGGCGCGCTTGGCGATGGTGCGAGTGCGGTCGTCGCCGGTATCCGGCACCGGCGCCGCGGTCGGTGAGCTTCGCCAGACCGAAGTCGAGAACCTTGACCAGTCCGGATTCCGTCACCATGGCATTCGCCGGTTTCAAATCGCGATGCACGATGCCGGCGGCGTGCGCGGCGCTCAGCGCATCGGCCATCTGCAGCGCGTACTTGATCAGCAGAGGAACGCGCAGCCCGCCCTTGGGAATAAGGTCGTTCAGGGTCTTGCCCTGCACGTACTCCATCACCATGAATTCGGTGTCGCCGTCGGAGATGACGTCGTGAATGGTGATGATGCTGGGATGATTCAGTCCCGACGCGGCTTGCGCTTCCTGCAGGAAGCGCCGCCGCCGCTCGGGGTCGCCGGATTTCGCGCTGGGCAATACCTTGATGGCGACCGTGCGGTTTAAGCGCGTGTCCAGGGCTTTATAGATCTCACCCATGCCGCCCGCGCCCAATTTCTCGAGCAATTGATATTGCTGAATCGGTTCGCCCTACCATACCGCCTCCGGGAAGCTTCCAGTTTGCCACAGTTGGAGGCTTTTGGGGAGAGGTGGCCGCCGCCTTAATCGAAAGATAGGAATTAGATAGGAATTGCTCTAGGAAGCACGGCGGAACGGCGTGCCAGGCGCCATCGTTTGTGCGGAGCGTCCGCGTGCTCAAAAGGCCGGCGGGATAATTTCGGAAACCCGGTCGTCGGTCAGCTTCACGGTGCCGGATACGGTGCCCGAACCGGGGACATCGCCTTTGTAAAGCAGAGTCTGATAATCGATGACGGCTTCGACCGATGTCGGCTTGCCTAAGATCTCTTCCACCTGCGTGCGCGACATGCCTTCCCGAATCTGGGCCCACGCGAGTGGATTCTGCCATCGCGCCGCCGCTGGTTTGATGACGATCTTCGCCACTTCGTGGGCGGGTGGTTCCTCAGTAGGCGCAGTGGCAACCGCGCGCAGCGATTTCACGGTTTTCTCCAGCTCCGCGATCCGGCGATCCTGCTCCTTGACGAGCCGCTTCAGAAGGCTGACTTCCGTCTCTGTCGCCTCCAGCCGGCGATCCCTGCTCGGGCTAGAACTGGTCTGACCAAAGCAGGGTGGCGAAATCGCCAAACCAAAAAGGCCGAGCACGCCGGCGGCGATTAGTTCGCAGGCACGTGATGGCAACCTTCACGCTTTTAGTGAAATATTCCCAGCATGTAGGCGATCAGGAGGATTAGCAGTATGGTCCCCAAGCCAACGCCCGCGCCGCCGCCGGGGCCCCAGCGCGAATGGCCGTAGTATCCAAAACCACCGCCAAACAGCAAGATCAGAACGATCAGCAGTATCAGCATTTTCGATTTTCCTTTTCTCGGCCGCCGCGAGGCAGCTACTTCTCGAATACTTTCTTGATTTGGCCGACCTTATTTTGAATCTTGCCGCCGACCTTTTCGTCGGTCCCTTCGGCTTCCAGATTCGGGTTGTTGGTCATCTGGCCGGCTTTCTCCTTGATCTTGCCTTTGGCCTCGTGCAGCTTCCCTTCGACTTCGTCTTTTGTGCTTTCTTTCATGGTGTCCCTTTCTCCTTTGGTGTCTTAATGTGGTGTCTTAATTCGTCGTGAAATCGCCGGCCAGATGCTCGATGCCGGACGCGCAGTAATATCTGGCAGCCAGCGGGCCCTGCGGCTGCAGCATCGTCCAGGCTTGCTGCTTGCTCTCTTCGGTCAGGCAATGTACCGCGACGAATCCGGCGCCATGCTGCGCCCGCTCGAGATCGGCATCGTGGGTCTTCTGTTCGGTGGCGAAGAATCGCGAGAGCGCCTGCATCACGAAGTTCCCGGGGCCGGTTTCTTCCTTCGCCAGATCCACGAACTCCTGGCCGGCCACCGCGATCGCCTCGTCTTGCGGCGAACCCCGCTGTCCACAGCTCCTTCACCGCCTGTTGCGCGGCTCTCGAATCGCGGAAGACCGCAATCAAATAGTGCTTGGGGTAGAAAACGCCCAGTTGTGTGTCGGATTCCTTAAAAAAACCAGTTAACAAGCTCATGACTGCCTCCCTACGCTCAATCGCTCCATCCGAAACTCGTGATTCTCCCGCGCCGGAATCTCCAATACCGCTTTCACGCTGCGCAGCAAGTCGGACTGGCGGAACGGCTTGGCCAGGAAACCGCGTCTTTCCTCATCCATAGTCTGCGCGCAAGTCTTCCCCGGGCGAGGAGCCTGAAATATAGAGGACGCTTAACTCGCGGTTGAGACGGCAGCATTCACGCGCGAGTTCGAGTCCCGTCATCCCCGGCATTCTGTAATCCGTGACCAGAAGGTCAACCGGCGGTTCCGCGCCGCGGCACAGGGTCAGTGCGTCCGCGCCGTTATTCGCCCAGAGAACACGGAAGCCTGCGCTTCTCGAGGGTTTTGCACATCAGGAGTGTCAACATTTCCTGGTCGTCCACTACCAGCACCGTTGCTACGCCGTTTTGTGTTGAGTTCATGTGACTCTTCCTAACCAAATACGGTCACCGGTGGCGCCCGCTCAACCCTTTCGCGCCTCTTTCCCGGATTTCTCGGGCCGCAGATTTTCGCTGAGGTTGTCCAGAATTTTCTTCATATCGTCGGCGTGTTCTTCCTCCTTGGCCATGATCTTTTCCAGCATCCTGCGGGTGGTCGGGTCGTCGGTGCCCAGATAGCGGATGATCTCGTTATAGGACTCGACCGCCACCCGCTCCGCCACCAGGTCTTCGCGGACCATATCCAGCAAAGTCTTGCCCTCGGCATATTCCGAATGGCTGCGGGAGGTCATACCGTCAGGGTTGAAGTTCGGCTCGCCTCCCAATTGCGTGATCCGTTCGGCCACCAGATCGGCGTGCCCCTGCTCTTCTTCGGCGTGCTCGAGGAACTCCGCGGCTACCGATTGCGCATGGATGCCGGTCGCCATGTAGTAGTGGCGTTTGTAGCGCAGGACGCACACGATTTCGGTCGCCAGCACCTCGTTCAGAATGCGCAGAACCGTCTCCCGGTCAGCCGTATACGCACTGGTAACCGCGCCCTCCTCCATATGCTTGCGGGCCCGCCGGCGGAGCTCCTGGATGTCGGAAACAAATGGTTGATGTTCTTCTTTAACAGTTGGCTGGTTCACTCTGCGTTCCTCTCTGCGCGCCGAAATTTGCTTGGCCGTAAATAACCTCGCACGCATGGGGCCATCCATCGCCGCTACGGGGGCCGCGCAGGTATTTCCCGCAAAAACTGCCGCGAAGCTCTGCGAATTATCGCCGTAGCCGCCGTGCCCGGTGTACACTTTGAAGATTGGAGGTTTCCACATGAAACACGCCCTCCGCTGGCTCGCGATCGTGGTGGCACTCCTCGTGTTGATTGCGCTGGCCCTTCCTTTTCTGATCGATGCCAACCAGTTTCGGCCGCGCCTCGAAGCGGCCCTCACCCAGGCGCTGGCGCGCGACGTCAAACTGGGCGATCTGAAACTCTCGATTTTCTCGGGAGGCGTGGCCGCCGCCGACCTCTCCATCGCCGACGATCCGGCCTTCAGCAAAACTCCGTTCATCCAGGCCAAGTCACTGAAGGTGGGCGTGGAACTCCAGCCCCTGATCTTTTCGAAAAAACTCAATGTCACCGGGATTGAGATCGAGAACCCGGAAATCGACCTGATTCAATCCGATACCGGCGTCTGGAACTTCGCCAGCTTAGGCGGGAAAAGTTCGACTCCGGCACGCGGCCTCCATCCGACAGTTCGGTGCAAGATTTGACTGTCAAGCTGGTAAAGATTACTAACGGCACGGCTATCCATAAAGATGGCCGGAGAGGCGCGGCCGAAGGTGCTCGATAAGCTGAATATCGAGGTGAAGGATTTTGCGCCGGACGCGTCCTTCCCGGTGTCGCTCTCCGCGGATATTCAAGGCGGCGGCGATGTGAAGCTCGACGGCAAGGCCGGTCCCATCGATACCAGCGACGCTTCCGAGACTCCCTTCGATGTAACTCTCAAGCTGAATAAACTCGACATCGCCAAGGCCGGCTTCGTGCGTCCCGTCCACCGGGTTTGGAGGGCTGCTTTCGATCGACGGGAACGCCGCCTCCACCGGCCGCGATGCTGCACTTGAAGGGCGCGATCCAAGTCGCGCAGCTCAAGCTGGCGAAGAACGGCAAGCCGGCCACGAAAACGGTGGGCTTCGACTTCGCGATCAACCATAACTTGCGCCAGCGCACCGGTGCGCTCACGCGCGGCGAGGTGCATATCGGCAAGGCCAAGGCGGAACTGGCGGGAACTTATAGCGAAGCCAACAACGCTACCGTTCTCCACATGAAGCTGGCCGCGCCTGCGCATGGAAGTGCAGGAGCTGGCGGCGATGCTGCCCGCGCTCGACATCGTGCTGCCGCAGGGATCGTCGCTCAAAGGCGGAACCGCCTCCGCGAACGTCACCGTCGACGGCCCCAGCGACAAGCTGGTAGCGGACGGCACGCTGGCGCTGCAGAAGACCCGGCTCGCGGGCTTCGATCTCGGCAGCAACATGAACACCGTCGCCAAGCTGACCGGCATCAAGATCAGCCCCGATACCGATTTCGACAACATCGGCGCCAGCGTGCATTCGGATCCGGGCGGAGTGAAGGTTGAGAAGATCTCGGTGATCGCTCCCGCGATCGGTGAATTGACCGGCGCAGGCACCATCAGCCCGGCCAATGCGCTGGATTTCAAGATGCGCGCCCAGCTCCACACCGGTGCGCATGTTGGATATCGTGAATCCCTCCGGCAACACCTCGGTTCCTTTTTTCATTCAGGGCACGTCGTCGCAACCTAAGTTCGTGCCCGACGTCAAAGGTCTGGTGGGTGGAATCGCTGAGCAGAAGCTGGCGCCGCTGACCAAGACCGACATCGGCAAGGAGGCCACCGGGATCATGGATCTGTTCAGGAAAAAGAAACCGAACTAAGGACAACTTTGGGCACTAACGTTTCACCCACGCCGTCGGCTTACGATACGATTCGATCCCAGAAGACCACTGCTGGGACATCCCGCGGGCCTGTTCGTATTGTTCTTCACCGAGATGTGGGAGCGCTTCTCCTACTACGGCATGCGCGCGCTGCTGGTCCTCTACATGGTGGACTACCTGCTCAAGAACGTGCGCGCCGGCACGGTGCACGTCCTCGGGTATGGGCCGCTCGAACGGGGCATTCGAGGCGATCTTCGGGCCGCAGAACATCCAGCCGATGGCTTCGCAGATTTACGGAATCTACACGGCGCTGGTGTACCTGACTCCTCTATTCGGCGGCATGATCGCGGACCGTCTGCTGGGGCAGCGCAAGACGGTGGTGATCGGCGCGGTCCTGATGGCGATCGGCCAGTTTTTCCTGGTGGCTGAATCGATGTTCCTGGTGGGCCTGTTTTTCCTGATCGTCGGCAACGGCTGCTTCAAGCCGAACCTGGCGACGCAGGTGGGCGGCCTCTATCCGCCGGGCGATCCGCGTCTCGACCGCGCCTACAGCATCTACTACATGGGCGTGAACCTGGGTGCGTTCTTCGCGCCGCTGGTGTGCGGGACGCTGGGACAGAAGACTACGGGTGGGGCTACGGTTTCGCGGCCGCCGGAGTCGGCATGGTCTGCGGACTCATCTTCTATCTATGGGGCCAGAAGTTTCTCGCCGAAGATAGTCTGACGCGCAGCAAGAAGACGCAACGCGGAAAAAGTTCCGCTTACGTCCCGCGAATGGAAAGTGATCATCGCTCTGATGGTGCTGGTGATCATCAACGCCTTGTTCTGGGCGGTCTACGAACAGCAGGGCAACACGCTGCAGATTTTCGCGGACCGCAACGCCGACTGGCACGTGTTCGGCTTCGAAATGCCATCCACCTGGTTTCAGTCCGTGAATCCGATGTTTATTTTCGCGCTCACGCCGCTGCTGATTCCCTTCTGGGGCTGGCAATCGGGCCGCGGCAAGGAGCCCGGCAGCATCAGCAAAATGGCCCTGGGATGCATCATGCTGGGGGTGTCGTTCCTGCCGCTGATCTATATTGCGCACGGCTTGGGCGAGACCCAGAGGATCAGCTTCCTGTGGCTGGTGGGCAGCACGTTGATCCTCACTGTCGGCGAGCTGTATCTTTCGCCCATCGGGCAATCGCTGGTGGCGCAGGTGGCTCCGCCGAGCCTGGTGAGCATGCTGATGGGCATGTGGTTTCTGTCGAACTTCATCGGCAACTATTTCACCGGCTATCTGGGCACGTTCTACGAGAAGATGTCGCGGGAAATGTTCTTCGTCATGCTGGGCGGGCTGGGATTGATCGCCGGCGCCGCGATCTTCGCGCTGGGCAAGCCGCTGCGAAACGCCATGGGGAGGAAAGTGTGAAAACGGAGACTCATGTCTGACTGGAAAGAACATGGAATCCGCATTGTGCGCGCGGGCGAGCTGGATAGCAACACGCCGCAGACGCCGGGCATGACGCGCGCGGCGGCGATCACGCACGCGACGCACGGGAGCAAGCAAGCTGTGGGCGGGCACGGTAACGGTTGCGCCGGCGGCACGCACCGGCGCGCATCATCACGGCGAACTCGAGACCGTCCTCTATATAGTTCGCGGGCGCGCGCGCTTTCGCTGGGGCGATAACCTCGAATATGTGGAAGAGGCCGGTCCCGGCGATTTCATCTACGTGCCTCCGTATGTGCCGCACCAGGAGATGAACGCGCGCGCCGATGAGCCGGTGGAGGCGGTCGTGGTGCGCAGCGGCCAGGAACCGATCGTCGTCAACCTGGACATCGCCAGCGCCGAACCCGCGCCTCCCGCGGGCGGCGATCCGTTTCACTCGAACGGTGGATGACCACGCATAGAATCGCCGTCATCCCCGGCGACGGCATCGGCAGCGAGGTGGTCCCCGAGGGAATTCGCGTGCTCGACGCGGCGGCGCGCCGCTTCGCGATCGATCTGCGCTATGACGGCTTCGATTTCGCGAGCTGCGATTACTACGCCCGCCACGGCCAGATGATGCCGGACGATTGGAAAGAGCAAATCGGAGGCCACGACGCGATCTTCTTCGGGGCCGTGGGTTGGCCGGAGAAGGTGCCGGACCACATCTCGCTGTGGGGCTCGCTGCTGCTCTTCCGCAGGGAGTTCGATCAGTACGTGAACCTGCGGCCGGTGCGTTTGATGCCGGGGGTCGCGAGCCCGCTGGCGAATCGACGGCCCGGCGACATCGATTTCTATGTGGTGCGCGAGAATACCGAGGGCGAGTATTCCTCGGTGGGCGGCAAGATGTTCGCCGGCACGGAGCGCGAGATCGTGATGCAGGAGTCGATCTTTAGCCGCGTCGGTGTCGACCGGGTCCTGCGCTACGCTTTCGAACTGGCGCGGCGGCGGCCGAAGAAGCACTTGACGGCGGCGACGAAATCGAACGGCATCTTCATATCGATGCCCTATTGGGATGAGCGCGTCGCGGAGATGTCGCGGAATTATCCCGACGTCAAGGTGGACAAATTCCACATCGATATCCTGACCGCGCATTTCGTGCGCCATCCGGATTGGTTCGATGTCGTCGTGGCGTCGAATCTGTTCGGCGACATCTTGAGCGACCTGGGTCCGGCCTGCACCGGCACCATCGGCATCGCGCCTTCGGCCAATATCAATCCCGAGCGCAAGTTCCCGTCGTTGTTTGAGCCGGTTCACGGCTCGGCGCCCGACATCGCGGGGAAGGGCATCGCGAATCCGATCGGGCAGATCTGGTCCGGCGCAATGATGCTGGATCATCTGGGCCATGCGGCCGCTCACGACGCCATCGTGCGCGCGATTGAAAAGGTGACGGCTGAGGGTCCGCGGACGCCTGACATGGGTGGGACGGCGTCGACTGCGGATGTGGGTAAAGCCGTAGCGGACGCGCTGAGCGACATTTCGTGACGGCCCGCACCCACGAAACTGTTATACTGAGTTGAGTTCAATGGATAAGAATCAAATTCTCGTCCTGGCGCTTGCTAACGTGCCAACGATCATTACCGTGCTGATCGGTATTCTTCTCAACAATGGGCGTCTCAGTGATCTAAGCTCTCGTTTCGCCAGCATGGAAACACGATTTGAGAGCCGCCTCGCAAGCCTGGAACACAAGTTCGACACCCGCTTTGACCTGCTGCTGAGCAAGGTAATCGACCTGGACAATCGGCTCACGCGAATCGAAGCTCAGGGTCATTGATTCGCGGAGCAGACGCGGCCGGCGCAACGCAGTCGCGGGGGCGCACCGGTATGCGGCGAGCGGCTGGACTACTAATCTTGATCGCCGGAACGCTCCATGGCGCAAACGCTCGCGGATGCCATGCTGGCGGCTCACAACTCAGTTCGCCGGAGTGTTGGCGTGCCGCCGCTGGTCTGGTCCGAGCGCCTCGCCGACGTTCGCACAGGAGTGGGCCGACTATCTGGCGACGCACCGGCAATTTTTCCATCGCCGCAACTCGCCCTACGGAGAGAATCTTTTTGAGATTACCGGCGCAAGCGCCTCGCCCGCGGAGGTGGTGAACGATTGGGCCGTCGGAATCCAGAAACTACCAATACCGTTCCAACGCCTGCCGCGGCGTGTGCGGCCACTATACGCAAATCGTCTGGCGCGATACGAAGCGGGTGGGATGCGCGGCCTCGCGCAGCGGCCGAACCGAAGTTTGGGTTTGCAATTACGATCCGCCGGGCAACTACATCGGCAAGCGGCCTTACTGAAGCAGTCTACTGCGTCGGCCCCATCTGCATCACCTTCAGGCGCTGGGCTTCGGCGCATTCTCCGGTGACGGTGAAATAGCGCGCGACCGCTTCTTTGCCGATTTCATAGGGATGCGGCTCGCCGGGCTTGCGTGCGGCGAGCAGTTTGATCTTCGTCGTCGCGTAATCGAATTCCGAGTGATTGGTCATCAGAATGGTCGCGTTCGTTGCGGCGGCTGCCGCGGCCATTTTCTTCTGCGACTGAATATAGATGTCGAAGTTCGGCACCGTGCTCGGAAAGTTAAACGCCGTGCCGCCGGCATAAGCCACGTTGAGCGTTCGTCCGTGGTCTTTCACCGGGAAGGTCATCGAAAGCGTACCCTTGGTGTGTCCCGGCGTGGTCAAGATCGTCACCGTAGTATCGCCGAGCGTGATCTTCTGTCCGTCATCGGCGACGATATCGCGCTTCGGTTTGCCTTCGGGGTAACCGTTGACCGACTTCTCGATCGAATCCCAGTCCGGCCCGCCCATGACGATGCGCGACTTGAAGCGATCCTGCATCAGCTTCGCGCCACCGACGTGATCGCTGTGCGCGTGCGTGATGATCACGTATTTCACCTTGGCGGGATCCAGGCCCAGCTTCTTTAGGCCGCCGACAATTTCTTCCTCGGAGTTGTAGGTGAACAGCGTGTCGATCAAGATGATGCCGTCGCTGGTGGTGAGCGCCCAGGAGGAATGGATTTTCGAGCCTACGAAATAGAGATTGTCGAAGACCTTGGCCGGTTCGATGAACCAGGTTTCGCGGGCCGGCGGTTTGCCGGGCGCGACGTCGCGAATGCCGGTGGTAAACCCGGGAGCGACACACAAACGCGCCAGCGTGCCCGTGAAATCAAACCCCGCGGCGTTGCGAGCGGCGGTCAGATGCGCGTCGATTTCATTCTGAGTGTTTTGCGCAAAGGCGACGCTCGAAAGCAAGAGGAGCACAACGAGGGTGTAAGTCTTCATCGCCGGAAGTGTACAGGATAGGTTCGCTGATGGCAAGGATTGGGCAGCGTCCTTATAGCTGCGTTGCGCCTTCGATAGGCGATTCATTGTCAGTTGGGTTTGTACGGCGCTTCGGTGTATTTTATCGCCTCGTCCAACGCGCCTCGCGTATTGTCCAGCGTCCTGATGGCCTGTCGATACTCATTTAGCGCTCTCTCGCGCTGACCGGTAACGTCGTAAATCTTGCCCAAATTGATGTGCGCCCAGACCTCGGTCCACTTGGGCTCCAGATCGCCGATGAGTACTTCGCGGAATTCGTTGGCTGCGCTCTGGTAATGCTTGCTGTTGCATCCCAAAATGGTGGGTGGATAGATCCAACTTGGCCGTTTCTCCCGGTTTGTCTGTTGGTTGGTACCGGTGGCTGACGTGCAGTTCGGAGAGCCCGGCTTGTCCATGTTGCCTTTTTGAAAGTAGATCTCACCGATTCGGAAGCGGGCGAAGGAACTCCGCCGATTCGCTTTGAGCACTTCTTGACACTTGTCCAAAGTATCGCAGTCGGTACTCTGGCTAAGCCCGAGCGCAACGGATAAAGCGGCGAGAGTCAGCAGTTTCATCGGCACCTCGCACGACCATTATATCCGGGACTTTCAGGCCAGTAGTTCTGCCAGATCCCAGGTAGTGTCCTAAACCTGCGTAGATGTCATTTTTTGAACCATGGGATATCGAATTGGGGAAACCAGTAGCTAAACGCCCACCAGATACCAAGCGCAACAAAAACGAGCGACTTATAGAATGTGGGCGTCAAGACTGGTGCGCGATGTGCCCAGTTCAATTCGCCGGATACACAGTCCCGACGATCTGCTGAAAGCGGGTATCGCTGGGCCCGGCGTCGAGGTCGTCGAGACGGACTGAAGCAGAATGGACCTGAACCATGCGCGTCTGCCAATTCCGCCATATCCGCTGGATCGCGCCGTTCGGGCTGGTTCACTATCTTCCTATAGGTGTCAATTCGCCGGTGATATCGCGGGTGGCGCGAACGATTGCGTCTGTTCCAACATCGCCGTCCAGGAAAACGATACGACTGCGTGAGGATAGTCCGGCCAACTGTTGGACCTTCACTGCGTTTCGATCTTCGCCCGCCCCTGCAAGTATTTGCGCCGAAGTCAATCTTGCACTCTGGGCCGCGGATGCAACCACAGTTAGTGGGACGCTGCCGAGATCTCCGGCGGCACGCACCTGCTGCATACTCTCTTCCCGAGCGCACAACTCGCTATTCCGCTGGGCTGTCGGATTGTCGGAGAGAAAATCGAGTTCGACCTGCTCCTCCGGCGTCATACCGAAACTCGGCGTACGTCGCGGCTTTCGGAACAGGCGTGCCAACCGAATCAGACCGGCGTGGGCCAGGATCGGATACGCAACACAAGCCGCCCCTCGCACGCTATGAGCCAAGCTTCCAAATTGTTTCGCCCACGCGCCTTTCTCGGATTCGGGAATCTCCATTGTAGGATCGTCGACATCATTTGGATCCAGCATCACGATGCCGGCGACTTCGCGCGGGTACATTCCATGAAACACACGAATGTGCAATGCGGAATCGTGCGCACCAACCAGCACGAAAGGGCTGGGAACGGAAGCCGCGTGCAACAGAGCGTGAAGATCCGTAGCGACCGATTGAAATGTGCGCAGCATCGGGGCCGGATCGCTCCACCCGTAGCCTGCGCGGTCATACCAGCAGGCGCGTGTGAGCTTCGCGACCTCGCGCTGAACCGCGCTCCAACCGTAACCGGCCATGTGCCCGTAGGTATCGAATACTACAGTCGGGCTACCCTCGCCTGAACAGTAGATGTTGAGCGTCCGCCCGCCAATATCGAAGGATTTGCCAATCTGTTGGTAGCGATGGCGGTCCTCTCGCTCACCAATCTGTTCAAAAACCAGTCCTGAGACGCATAGTATGCTCAGACATACCGCAGCTATTGTCAACGCGGTTTTTCGCGTCATTTTAGATGCCGTCCCGGCCTGATGTTATCAAATCGTGAGTTTGAAAGCTTTGCCTAGCAGGTTTCCCGGCGTACAGCCAAACCTTAAGACTGGTGCGGATGAGAGGACTTGAACCTCCACTCCCTTGCGAGAACATGGACCTGAACCATGCGCGTCTGCCAATTCCGCCACATCCGCATATGTTGGTGGGCCTTTCCATTTTCTAACGCGCGCTGCCCAGTGTCAAATTTTGGGGCGAACTGTGCGCTTAGGGCGCGGTGCGCAGTTCCAGGATCAGGCGCATCACCAGCCCCTCGATCTGCGTCGCGACGGTGCGATAGTAGGACTTCGCTCTGGCCGATCGGGTCGGGCACCGTCCAGTCGATCACGCGCGCGCCGGGCAGTCGCCACGGGCGTGCCGCTCATGTTCACCACCACGTCGAAAGTGCTGGCGGCGCATGAGGTCCATGCCCTTCGGGAAATGATCGTCGATGTTCAGATTGCGCTCGCCCAGCGTCTGCTTGGTGAGCGGCGCGATGTAGCTGGCCGGGACTGACGCCCGCGCTCTGCACTTCCATGATGTCGGCTCCGTAGGCGCGCGCGAAGGCTTCCGCCATCTGGCTGCGGCAGGAGTTGCCGATGCACACGAACAGCACGCGCTTTTTCGTGGCGGCCGTTTTAGGCGATGGCGATTGAGCGGGCGGCGTTGAAGAGAGCTTCTGCGGGACATTTTTCGGAACAGGCGCGTCAATGCGGCTCGGACCGCGCAGGCGGTGACGCGTGCCTCTTACGCCGCCGGTTGGGTTTTTGTCGTCTGCGTCCGGTACCATTCGAGGGTTCTCTTCAAGCCTTCTTCAATCGTGAAACGCGGGGCGTGTCCCAGTTCCGCAACGGCGCGAGTGGTGTCCGCCATCGAATGCCGCACGTCGCCTTCGCGCGGCGGGCCGAAGTTCGGGCGGAATGTTCACGCCTTCCATCTTCTGCAGCACGTCCCAGATGAACTTGAGCGTGAAGCGGCCGCCGTTGCCGGCGTTGTACATCTTGCCCGCGACGCCCGGCGCGAGCGATGCCTTCAGGCACAACTCGGCGACGTCTTCCACATAGGTGAAGTCACGCGATTGTTCGCCATCGCCGAAAATCGTGGGCGTGGTGCGCGCCAGCAGATGTTTCATGAACAGGCTGAGCACGCCGGAGTAGGCGCTGGTCGGGTCCTGGCGCGGCCCGTAGACATTGAAGAAGCGCAGCGCCACCGTCTCCAGTCCGAAACAGGAATGGAACACGGACGCGTAGTGCTCGCCCACCAGCTTCTGCACCGCGTAGGGCGATTTCGGCCGCGGGATCATGCGTCTCGACCTTGGGCAGCGTCTCGCTGTCGCCGTAAGCCGACGACGACGCCGCGTACACCACGCGCCGCACGCCGCCCTGCGCCGCCGCGCGAAATACGTTGAAGGTGCCGTCGATATTGACCTCGTGCGAGGGCACGGGATCGTCAATCGAGCGCGGCACCGAGGGAATCGCCGCCAGGTGGTACACCGTATCCGCGCCGCGCATCACCGGCGTCGAGCGACGCGCCGTCGCGAATATCCAGGCGATGGAATTTGACGCGGTCGCGCACTTCTTCCAGATTGTGTTCGTAACCGGTGAGCAGATTGTCGATCACTTCCACTTCGCCGTCCGCCTGATTCAGAAGCGTGCGGACCAGCGTCGAGCCGATGAACCCGGCTCCTCCCGTAACAATGTATTTCATATTCATAGTTCGTTTCGCGACCGCCACCAGCGACAGTCCCGGCCAGGGCAGCAGTCCGTCGACGCGCCGCCAGAACCATACCGTCTTGTCGAACAATTTGAGCGCCGGACGGCTGATGGCTTTGCGTCCCAGCACTTTGCCGAAGAGCCACCAGGAGAGCGTGCCGATCTTATTCAGTTGATACATCTGCTCGATCTGGAAACCGGTCTGCCCCAGCATCTGGCCGAGTTCTTCCCGCGAAAATCGGCGCAGTTGGCCCATGCCTTCGTCGAGCGATCCATACAATCCTTTTCCTTGCGGAACCAGCACCAGCACCGATCCGCCCGGAGCCAGACAAGTCCGCAGCGACGTCAAAACCGCCACTGGATCTTTTACCGATTCCAGCACATTCACGCACAATGCCGTGTCGAATTGACCGGCCCCGGGCGCGTAATCCGCCGGCTCCTCCGGATGCAGCTCGCACACCGTCACGTTCGGCGTGCGCAGAAAGCGATTGCGCAGCGCGTGCAGATAAAGAGCGTCGCCTTCCCCCGCGACGTAATGCAATTTGCGCGCCATCAGCCGGCCGGTGAGATTTCCCAGGCCCGCGCCGATTTCCAGCACGCGATCGCCCAGGTGCGGCCGCAATACGCGCGTCACCCAACTCATGTACTGCGGCGTTCCGGTCAGGTTGTTGAGCAGGCCGCGGCCGTAGTTGGGCTCATACAGATCGTCGACCACCCAGAAGTACAGGATGACGCCCAGCGCCTTCACGCCGTCCTTCCAGCCGATTTTCTTGCCTTCCTCGTAGGTGCGTCCGTGATAGCTGATGGGCACCTCATACACGCGCAGCTTGCGCTTCGAGCACTTCATGGTGATCTCCGGCTCGAAGCCGAAGCGATTGGAGCGGATCGGGATGCTCTTCAGCAGATCCGTGCGGAACACTTTGTAGCACGTCTCCATGTCGGAGACATTCAGATTGCTGAAGATGTTGGAGAGCAGCGTCAGCGTCTTATTGATCACCGTGTGCCAGTAGGGCAGCAGCCGGGTTTGATCGCTCACCAGATAGCGCGATCCGAACACCGCATCGGCATTGCCATCCAGCAGCGGCCGCAGCAGGCGCATGTATTCGGAGGGATCGTATTCGAGATCGGCATCCTGCACCAGGCAGAAATCGCCCTGCGCTTTTTGGATGGCGGTGCGCACGGCGGCGCCTTTGCCTTGATTGACGGGCTGGCGGAACAGGCGGATGCGCGGCTCGCTCGGCCGCCAGGCGATCCAGGATATCGGAGGTGCCGTCGGTCGAGCAATCGTCGACGATCACCAGCTCGCGCTCCATGTTCTCGGGCAGCGGCGCGCCGAGGACCAGGGACAGGCTCCTCTCAACAACGGTGCGTTCGTTGTAAACAGGAATCAGAATGGAAAGGAGCATCCGTTTCCATCAGTATAATTGGAAGTGCTTTCCCAATAATCACATGACCCTGCACACTCCCGTACTAGAAACCAACGTCTCCGGACCTGAAACTGCGCGGCCGCGGCAAAGTCCGTGACATTTATGAAGATCCGCGGCATCCTGAGCGGTTGCTGATCGTCGCCACCGACCGCATTTCCGCGTTCGATTACATCCTGGCCACCGGCATCCCCGAAAAGGGGCGCGTGCTGACGCAGATGAGCCTTTTCTGGTTCGACTTGCTGCGCGACACCGTGCCCAATCATCTGCTGAGCACGGATATGTCGGGCCTTCCCGCCGAACTCGAAGGCCGCTCCATGTGGGTGAAGCGCGCGGATATGTTCGATGTCGAATGCGTGGCGCGCGGCTATCTGTCGGGCTCCGGCTGGAAAGAATATCAACAGACGGGAGCGGTGTGCGGCATCGCGCTTCCCCCGGGACTGCGCGAGAGCGACGCGCTTCCCGAGCCGATCTTCACGCCGGCCACCAAGGCGCAGACCGGCCACGACGAAAACATTTCGTTCGAGCGCATGGTTTCGATCGTCGGTGAGGAACTCTCCACGCGCCTGCGCGATCTCACGCTCAAGATCTACCAGCAGGCCGTCGATTACGCCCGGCCGCGCGGCATCATCCTGGCCGACACCAAGTTTGAATTCGGCATGATCGGCGGCGTGATCACCCTGGCCGACGAAGTGCTGACGCCGGATTCCTCGCGCTTCTGGCCGGTCGATACCTACAAGGCCGGCGGCCCGCAGCCTTCCTACGACAAGCAGTACGTGCGCGATTATCTGGAATCCATCCACTGGAACAAGCAGCCGCCGGCGCCGGCTTTGCCCGACGATGTGGCGCGCCGCACCAGCGAAAAATACAAAGACGCTTACCGCGCGCTTTCCGGCCGCGCCCTCAACACAGCATCCGCGTGAGCCTGCTCGACCTCTTAGTAGTGATCGTGATCGGCTCGTCGGTGGCGGCCGGCTTGGTGGCCGGATTCGCGCGCGTGAGCATCGGCTTTCATCGCCGCGATTTTGGGCGTGGTGTTCGGCTTCTGGTTCTACGGCATCCCGGCCGGCTGGGTGCATCGCTACCTGCATTCCGTGGCGGTGTCGAATCTTATCGGCTTCCTGCTGGTGTTCTGGGCGATCCTGGCGATCGGGGCGCTGTTCGCCAAAGTAACTTCAAAACTGTTCAAGTGGACCGGGCTTTCCTGGCTCGACCGCTTGCTCGGCGGAGCCTTCGGTCTGGTGCGCGGCGCGTTGATTGCCGTCGTCATGATCGCCGTGCTGCTGGCGTTCACTCCCAAGCCCATGCCGAACTGGATGGTGAATTCGCAAGTGCTGCCCTACGCGATGGAGGCCTCGAGTGCCATCGCTTCGCTGGCGCCGAACGCCATCAAGAACGCCTTCCGCGAAAGCATGCTGGAACTTCGCCGCTTGTGGAACGAGCAATTGATCCAGAGCCGTGAACAACTCAGAGCGCTGGAGCGCGGCGTCGCCCAGCCGGAGCCGAAAGACAAAAAGCAAAAAGTGAGAGATCTTTTAATTTTCGACCTGGATGGAACTCTGATCGATTCCAAAGAAGACCTGGTCAACTCCGTCAACGCCATGCTCGCCTGGAAGCATCGCGACTCCTCTGCCTCACGATGTGGTCGCGTCTTACATCGGCAACGGCGCTCCGATGCTGGTGAAGCGCGCGCTGCCCGGTCTCAACGAAGACGACCATCTGGCGGCGCTGCAATTCTTCCTGGATTATTATCGCGAGCACATGCTCGATGCGACTACTCTTTATCCCGGCGTGCGCGAAGCGCTCGACCGCCTGCATCGGCGAGGGCATCCCGCTGGCGATGCTCACCAACAAGCCGGTGCGCTTCAGCGTGCAATTGATTGCCGGGCTCGGGCTCGCCGGACATTTTTTTCAGATCTACGGCGGCAACAGTTTCGAGGAAAAGAAGCCGCACCCCATCGGGATCGAACGCCTGGTCGCCGAATCCGGCGCGGATCGCGAGCGCACCGTGATGGTGGGCGACAGCGCTGTCGATGTCCTCACCGCGCGCGCCGCTTCGGTCAAAGCCTGCGGCGTGTCCTGGGGATTTCAGCCCGAGACCTTCGCTGCGGCGCCTCCGGATTTCATCGTCGACGACCTGCGCGTGCTGGCGGAGATGGTGCTCGAACGCGCTTAGCGCGTTTGCGCTAAACTCCCGTGATATGAAGATGCAACTGTGCGCTGCATTTTGTTGGTCAGTTGTTCCGCATTCGCGCAGGAGAAGGCCATCATCCTCAAAGCCGCGCGCATGTTCGACGGCCACGAAATGCGCACGCCCGGGCTGGTGGTTGTGTCCGGCTCGCGAATCCTCGGCGTCGGCCCCGGCGCTCCAACTCCGGCTGGAGCGCAGGTCATCGACTTCGGCGACGCCACGCTCTCGCCGGGTTTCATCGACGCCCACACGCATCTTTCCTATATGTACAACGCCGATTACCGGCAGAATGAACTCGACGATCTGCAAAAAACCGTTCCCGAGCAGACGCTGCGCGCCACCGAAAACTTGAAGAAGACTCTGCATGGCCGGAGTCACCACCACGCGCGACGTCGGCAGCCAGGATTTTATGGATATCGGGCTGCGCAACGCCGCCGCGGCCGGCATCATTCCAGGGCCGCGCATGCTGGTGGCGGTCCACGCGATTGGTTCCACCGGCGGCCATTGCGACGGCCAGAACGGCTTCCGCCCGGATCTATTCGGGCGCGAGACCGGACCCGAGGACGGCGTCATCAACAACCCGGACGAAGGGCGCCGTGCCGTCCGCTATAACGTCAAGTACGGCGCCGACGTCATCAAGATCTGCGTCACCGGCGGCGTGCTCTCGCTCACTGACGCGGTAGACGTTCCGCAACTCACGCAGGAAGAAGCCAACGCTATCGTGGATGAAGCGCATACGCTGCGCAAGAAGACAGCCGCGCATGCCCACGGAGCCGAAGGCGCCAAGCGCGCGATTCGCGCGGGCATCGATTCCATCGAGCACGGTGCGTTTCTGGATGACGAGGCGCTCGACATGATGAAGGCGCGCGGGACGTACTACATTCCCACGTTGATGGCGGTCGAAGGCGGCAAGGAGATCCTGGCCAAGGGCGGATATCCGCCCACCGTGGCGGCCAAGATGACGGCGGCGAGCGAGTCTATCAATCAAGTGGTCCGGAAGGCGATCGCGAAGGGTGTCCGCATCGGCATGGGAACCGACGCCGCGGTGTATCCGCACGGCCGCAATACGGAGGAGTTTCACCTGCTGGTGGCGCTGGGCATGAGCCCGCTGGATGCGCTCCGCGCCGGAACTTCGGTGGACGCCGAGTTGCTGGGAATGCAAACCAGTATCGGCACGCTGGAGACGGGAAAATTCGCCGACGTCATCGCGATCCCCGGCGACCCCACGCAAAACATCCGCCAGGTCGAAAAAGTGTTCTTCGTGATGAAGGACGGCGTGATCTATCGTAATGACGCGGCCGCCGCCGCTAGCCCAGCTATTTGGTTTTAGCCGCTGTGACTGCGGCGCCTAGCTCGACCGTGTGAGCGACCAGCTTCTCGTTGACTTCCACCGCGTGAATCACGATCCGGTCGCCGACCTTTACGTCGGACTTCTGAGTCGGCATCTTTGCGCGCGCGTAAGTCGTCGTCTTTGCGTCGAAACCAACTTCAACGATTTTGCCGGCCGTGGTTTTGACGGTTACGGATGTGTCCGAAACCTTGGTTACCGTTCCGACGACGTGTTCCTCGCCGCCGTGGGCGGAAACGATGGTGGGCAGCAGCGCAAGCGCCAGTACCGCGACAAGCGCGATCTGGATCTTGAGTCTAGTGGTGATGATGCTCAGTGTGTTCATGCGATTGGTCTCCATTCAAAAAATCTCTTTCTTCCTGCTCTTCTTTCAGTTCGTCCGGACTCTTCGGATTCAGCGCCTGCATTTCCTGCTCCTCATCCGCCGTCAACTGCGGCAGGTGGCGGATGAAGCGGACGAGCTTCCACGAATCCTGCTCGTCGTGCTGCGAACCGCTGCCCCAGGCGGGCATGCCGGTCATTCGAATGCCGTTTTGGATGATGAAAAACAACTCGCCGTCGGTCATCTGCTGGGTCTCCGGCTGCCGCATGTCGGGAGCGGGCGGATACATGTGCTTTCCCATTTCAACATCTCCGCTGCCGTTATTGGCATGACAGGCGGCGCAATGATCGGCCCAGTGGGCGCGCGCGTCGGCCTGTACCTGCGCGCGAATCGGCAACCGGATTCTCGCGTTTTCGCGCGTCCTTAGGCACGGCCAGACGTGCGTGCCTGGCGCGCCATCCATTGTTCGAGCGGGCCCGGCTGCTCACGAGCGCTCAGACCGTGCGTGCCGCTCAGAAAGACGCCGCCTGCGAGGAGGAACAGAGCAACGGCCAACAGCGCGCCAGCAAGAATTAGGCCGAGCTTATACATGGTCACTGACTGACGGGCTCGATCGAACTGACCTTGATGGTCTTGGATTTCTCGTCGAACGTGCCAACCACTTTGACCTTTTGGGCCGCGAACTTCGCCGGGGTCTTCTGGTCAGTAAGCTTCAAGACGTTTTGCCCGTCGAACAACGCGTATTGGCCGGATCCTTTCACGCAAAGTTTGACGCACGCGGCGTCGGATTGCGCCTTCATCATAGCGTGGCTCGCGCCGCACAGCGTGTCCGTGATAACGCCTGTAAAAGTTCGGGGAGCATCGGCGGCGCTTAGCGCACCGCCAACGCGAGTGTCAGGGATAAGAGCTTCATGGTGATTATTCTCCTTATTTTTCGGCCGGCCGGAGCCGGAATCGTACAAAAATGTTGCCCCCGATGGGATGGTCGCCATAGTAGGGCTTGATGGCGCTCGGCAGCGAGTAGCTGCTGAAGTTTGCTCCGATACCGGTTTCGACGAATCGAAACAGATTGATATCGCGCGTGTAGCCGATGGTGTAGGCGCCGATCCGGAAGGTGCTGCCCGACAGGGCGTCGAGGCGGGCTTCGATATCCGGCTCACCGGCGAACAGCTCGTCTTTATCGACCAGTTCGATGCGGCCGGTGATGAAGTTTCCGCGCCTGACCGGAAGAACGGACTCGGCCAGGTACGAATTCAGATTGCGATGGGTCGCGGTGCTGTGATTCCGTCCCCAGATCAAGCTCGACGACCAGCTTCCGCCCGCCATCGGCTTGCTGTATGCGAGAGATGCCGTCGCGCGAACCTGATCGCCCGGCTCCAGCGCTTCGGGATGAGCGATCCTGCCCACCGAAACCTGCGCCGCCCAGTTCTTCGTCGGGAAAAACCAGAATCGCGTGGCCCAGGAATTGATGGGGCCGCCTTGAATGATCCAGCGATTTTCACCGGGTTCGGAGCCGTAGAAGCCGCTCGCTTCCAGTCGCACTTTCTTGTGCGAGATGCCAACCGTGAGAACTTCGTCGGCGATATGCGTCGAGTCCTGCCAGTGATGCGATATGGGCGCTTGCGGCAGCTCCGCCGCCGAAGCCCGGTGCGGAAAGGCGACGGGGCCAAGCGCCGGGTCGCCGACGGGCGCGAAGTAAATGTCGGCGGTGGTGTTCTCGCCGAGCTGATGAGCGTAGTGGAATCCGAGGCCCATGATGAAATTGTGCGGATGCTGCGCGTCCACCAGCGGCTTTCCGTAAGCGGTCTCTCCGGTTTGAAACAGCAACGGATAGCGTTCGCCCGTGATGGTTGCCGGATCCAGGCTGAGCATCAGATTGAACTCGAACGCTCCCTTCTGCGCCGACGCGGTGTTCGGCGGCAGCCATGAACAAGTTCGGGGAATAAAGCTTGTCGCCGCCCCGCGGCCCGGATTGCTGCGTGTCCACCACGAATCCGGAGCCCATGAACATGGTGTTCCAGGAGCCGAAGTGCGTCATCAGCATCGGCATCGGCCAGGACGCGGGATTGGACGAAGTGCCCGAAGCCAGGTTCATGAGGTACATGCTCGCGGGATTCATCTCGACCATGTTCATGCTTCCCATGGCGGGCGGCGCGTCGCCCATGATTCATGCCAGGCATTCCGGGCATCGGGGGCATAGGCTGGTCCTGGGCGTTGGCGCGGACGAAAGAGATCGCCAGAGACAGTCCGGTCAAAATAAATTGCCTTCCAAACATAAGACTCCTTCCGCCGCGCGCTTTGTCGAGCACAGCCGTAGTTCTCCGAACAGGAAATTTACGAGAGGTGGAAGGAGGTCAGATTCTGAGAACCAGAAGAGTGGCCGTTCTTAGCTGCGGTGGCGACGGGATGGGGACGAGCGGCGATTCCGCGATGAGATCCGGTTGCGATTCGAAAACGCGCAGGTGCCGGCGCCGCGGCAACGAGGAGGGTCGAAACGGAACCTTGCGATATCGACGACGCGTTTGGACCGAGAAGCTGGAGTTCGTGGCCGCAAGGAGCCGGGCTTTGGTGGCTTGAAGGCTGACTGTGACGATGACAAGGGGGAACGCTGCTCGCAGCGTCGGACGGATTACAGCTTGCGAAAGCGCACGAGGCCGCGCATTCCGCAGCGCTAAAAAGTCAGCGCCACGATGAGCAATGCCGCAACCTTGTAATGCGTCCTCATTCTCTGAGCCGATCATAACATGCGACGTTGTCAACGCCAGCCCCGCGCGCCGATCATGTCCGCAAAGGTACGATGGAGATGGAGGAATGGCCGAGTGGTTTAAGGCGGCGGTCTTGAAAACCGTTGACGGGGAAACTCGTCCGGGGGTTCGAATCCCTCTTCCTCCGCCAATTTTCAAATTTGAGCTAGGGCGCCCTTGCGCTTGTCTCAAGTTTATTGGCGGCGCCGGGATCCTCAGCGGATGCTCAACGCATCCGCGACGAAGAACATCACCGAACCACCAATGGCCGCGATCCAAAAGAAGAGCATATGTAAAGCCAGCTTAAAGTCTGACAGCCCGTTCTATATGCCTATCTTTCGGATATTTAGAACCCTAGAAAAGCTGCGCGGAAGCAACGGGAAATTCGAGAGACTGAAGTACTAGTAGTCCCGCTTAAGATGGCAGGAACGAGCTCCGATCTCCTGGCATAAAGAAGGCTGTACTGTCTTTGGTATTCGGCGTGCTCCTTTAGGCATAGTTTTTGTCCGCGGGGAAAATATTATGCCGAACATGAAGTGGGTGATAGTCCTGATGGCGTCTTTGGCCTCGTTTTTGGCGGCGCAGGTAGATCCGCCCAGCCGGGTAGGCCGACTTAGTTACCGGGAGGGGCCGGTGTCCCTCCAGCCAACCGGTATAAATGATTGGGTGGACGCCGATATCAACCGCCCGCTCACCACCGGCGATAACATCTGGGTGGGCGACCGCGGACGGGCCGAGTTTCATGTCGGTTCGACTGCGTTGCGCTTGGGCGCCGGCTCGGCCTTTCGAGTTTCTGAACTTGGACGATCAGGCGGTCCAGATCCGCCTGTCGCAGGGGACTCTCACCGTTCGAATGCGGAATCTCGCGCAAGATCAGATCTTCGAGATCGACACACCCAATCTGGCGTTCACTCTGAATCGCCCGGGCGACTATCGCATCGACGCGAATCCCGATTCGCAGACCACCGTTGTCACGGTGCGCGACGGAGAAGGCGAAGTGACCGGGGGCGGTCAAGATTTTCCGGTCTACGCGCAGCCAGCGCGTCGTGGTGAGAGGCGACGATCAAATCAACTACAACCTGGAATCGGCGCGCGGCCCTGACGAATTCGATCAATGGTGCGCGGCGCGCAACCGCCGCGAAGATCAATCGCAGTCGGCCCGCTACGTGTCGCGCGAAATCCCCGGCTACGACGACCTCGATCAATACGGCCGCTGGTCGGAGCAGCCCGGCTACGGGCAGGTTTGGATGCCCACTTCCGTCGACGCGGACTGGGCGCCCTATCGCGACGGGCATTGGGCCTGGATCGCCCCGTGGGGCTGGACCTGGGTGGATGAAGCTCCCTGGGGATTCGCTCCCTATCACTATGGCCGCTGGTCTTCTTTTGGCGGACGCTGGGGCTGGATTCCGGGACCGTACGGTGTGACTCCGCTGTATGCTCCGGCGCTGGTGGGGTGGGTCGGCGGGGGCGGAGGACGCTCGGGCTTCAGTCTGAGTTTCTCGATCGGCACCGCGCCGGCCGTGGGCTGGTTTCCGCTGGGCCCCAGAGAACCGTATTTTCCGTCTTACCGCGTGAGCCAGGGCTACTTCACGCGCGTCAACAACAGCAACACGGTGATCAATAACACCACGATCAATAACTATTACGGCTACAGCCGGGATTCGAATAACCGGGAGATCAGCAATATTCAATATGCGAACCGGAATGTTCGCAACGGTGTGACCGCGGTTCCGCAAAGCTCTTTTGCCAGCGGCCGCCAAATTACACGAGATGCGCGTCCGGTGCCTGCCGCCCAGCTTGCATCGGTCCAGGTGATGTCGGCCCCGGCTATCGCGCCGCAACGTGGCAGCGTTCTCGGGTCGCGCGCGGATACCGCCTCGCGCGCTGCGCGTCCGCCGGCCAACGTGCTGAGCAGACCGGTGGTCGCTCGAACCGCGCCTCCTCCCGCGGCGGTGCCATTTGAACGGCAGCAGGCAGCGCTGGCGCAGAATCCCGGGCGCCCGCTTCCGGTCACTGAAATCCAGCAGATTCGCCAGAGTGCGCCGGCGCCGGTGGCACCGGTTCGAGTGGTGGATATGAGCCGTGTCAGGCGAACGCAACCACCAGCCGGTCGCGGTGCGCAGGGCGGTGTGCCCCAGAACGCGCCGCCGCAACCGGCGGGAAACGAGCGGCGCAACGACGCTCCGGGCCAGATGCGGCAACAGGACCAGCCACCGCAACAGCAGAATATCCCGCAGCCGCAGGCTCCAGTAACCGAGCGGCAGAACGCGCCTCCCGGACAAGTGCGGCAACAACAGCAGCAGCAACAGCAGCAGGAAGTTCTGCGCCAGCAGCAAACAGCAGCCGGATGTCCAGCGGCAACAGCAGCAGGACCGCAACGGCCGCAGACAACAGCAGCAGGAGATACGGCGGCAACAGCAGATATCCCGCAGCCACAGGCTCCGGTAACCGAGCGGCAGAACGCGCCTCCGGGACAAGTGCGGCAGCAGCAGCAGGACGTGCCAGCGGCAACAACAACAGGAGTTGCAACGTCAGCAGCACAACAGCAAGAGATCCACGCGCCTCAGCAAGACGAATATCCCGCAGCCGCAGGCTCCGGTAAACGAGCAGCAGAACGCGCCTCCTGGACAAGTGCGCAGCAACAGCAGCAACAGCAGCCGGACGTTCAGCGGCAGCAACAGGAGCTGCAACGTCAGCAACAACAGCAGCAAGAGATACAGCGGCAGCAGCAGAATATCCCGCAGCCGCAGGCTCCGGCAACTGAGCGGCAGAATGCGCCTCCGGGACAGATGCGTCAGCAACAGCAGGACGTTCAGCGGCAACAACAACAGCAGCAACGGCAGCAGCAACAACAACAGCAAGAGTTGCGGCGGCAGCAGCAGAACGTGCCACCGTCTCAACCACCCGCGGCGGAACGGCAGAGTACGCCACCGCCGCAGCAGCAGGTCGCCCGGCCTCCGGCGGAACAACCTAGACAGCCTCCGGCCGAGCGGCAGCGTCCAGATCGAGGCAAGCAGCAGCGGCCTCGCCAAGAAGACGATAAGAAATCGGACAAGTAGTGCCGATTTTCCGGCGCGTCCCCGGGTGCGGATTCCCGTCGCCTAGTGCCGGTCCGGTCGTTCTTTCTGCAAGAGCTTGCGCGCGGCCTCTAGTTCTTCCCGCCGCTCCGGACCGAGTTTCGGGTAAGCCAACTTGAGATCCCGCAGCGTACTCAAGATGACGTGGGAGACGATCAGTTGGGCGGTCTCCTTATCATCGGCGGGCACCACGTACCAGGGCGCGTTCCGGGTGCTGGTGGCGCCGAGGCAGGCCTCGTACGCTTTCGTGTATTGCTTCCAGAAACCCCTCTCCCGGATATCATCGGCGCTGAATTTCCAGTTCTTGGCGGGCTGATCGATCCGCTTCAGGAAGCGTTCGCCGCTGCTCCTCCCGGGAGAGATGCAGGAAGAATTTGACGATGCGCGTTCCGTTCCGATGCAGATGGTCTTCGAAGTTCACGATGGAGCGGTAACGGTCCCGCCAGATGGTTTCTTTATCCTCTAATTCGTGCGGAAGACCTTCGGCGCGGAGAATCTCGGGGTGCACGCGAACGATCAGCACCTCCTCGTAATACGAGCGGTTGAAGATGCCGATCTTGCCTCGCTCCGGCAGCCGGCGCGCGGCGTTCCACAGGAAATCGTGGGCCAATTCCTCGGCGCCAGGATGCTTGAAGCTGAACACCTGGCACCCTTGCGGATTGACGCCCGACATCACATGCTTAATCGCGCTGTCCTTGCCGGCCGCGTCCATCGCCTGGAAGATCACCAGCAACGCATATTTGTTGGACGCGTAAAGCAGGCTCTGCCGCTCGCTCAGCTTTTCGATGTGGGCGGCAAGCAGCGACGCGGTACTCCTCTTTCGAGTCGTAAACCGGCTTCACTTTCGTGGGCCACTTGCCGAGGTCGATCTTCTTCCCGGGAGGGACGCGATAGTCGCCGGCATGGATCTTCTTCATTGGGCGTCCGCTGACCTTGCCGCTATTTGTACGCCACGCACACCACGCGCTTGCCGCGCTGGTGCTGCTCATAGGCTCCGGGCGGAGGCTCAACGATTTCGCTGCGCCGGAATCCGGCGTGCTTCAACATGGCATGCAGAGCCACCGGCGAAGGACAAGTCGCCAGCGGCGTGGCGCCCGCCTCAGTATTCTGATTGTGGTATTCCGCCGATTCGTCGATCAGCGCCAGCACGCCATGATAGGGACGCGTCCACTCGCGCGCGCCCCATTCGGCGTAGCCTTCCACTTCATCTACCACCTGAGTTTCGATAACGCAAATTTCTCCAGTCAAACGACTTACATTGCGCAGACAGAGCATGGGATTCTCCAGGTGATAGAGAATTCCCAGAAACAGAGTCAGCTCGAACGGCCCGCTATTTTCAACCGGCAGTTCTTCGCAGTTGTGCTGCTCGAAAGTCAGATTGCGCAGCCCAAGTGCGTCGCGAACGAAAGCGGCTTTCGCCAGGCTGGACTCGCGCACATCCACGCCGCGGACTTCGCGCATACCCTTACGCGCCATGGCGACCGAATAAAAGCCTTCATGGCAGCCCACGTCCAGGCAGCGGATTTCTGGCAGACGGCTGCCGAAATATCCGTCCACAACCTGGTTGACCATCTGCAGGCGGGTCTGATGAATCGGCAGGACCTCGGGCGGCAGCGAAGACACGGTGCGGCCATACGCGCCCAAGATCGAACTCGTAAAACCACGGGCCGAGCGCAGCGAGACGCGCCTGGGAGTCTTGTAGAGCGGGAACCATTAACAACCGGATTATAGCGTAGGCTCGGGGCAGCGTTAGGTGGGCTCAATACCGAAGAGCGTGCGGCTCTCGCGGTTGTGCTTCAGCTCTTCGGTGCTATTCGCTTTTCTTATCCGGCGCTTCCCTCAGCGCGCCGCGCAACTTTTTATCAGAACTCTCTAGACAGTCCTGAATTTCATCGACTTCCGGGACCTTGTCCTCTTGGATATCGGCCAATGACGCGCGGGCCGATTGAATGCTGTGGACGCTGTCGGTAATTTTGGCACGTTCACTTTTTGTCAGGCTCATCGAGTTTTGAGCAGCCGTGGGTTTCCAGATGGTGAAGATAAGCGTACTTGGCTTCGTGCTTCCGCTCATTCGCCATGTAAATCAGGGGATCGAAGCGCGTACTATCCAGATCGCCTCCTACAAGCGATTGGAATTGTTCCTCGTGCAGCCTGATGACTTCACGAATCGCTTCACCAAGGGCGCCTAGCAACTCTCGGGCTTGTTGACAATAGATAAGACTTGTCACGGGTTGCTACCCTCACGGCCAAATACCTCCACCGGAATAAGGAGCAATCTGGATGCCAATTTCACTCTGGTCCCACTTTCTACTCCCCGTTAGCGTGTAAGAGCCTGTTTCGCCGGAAATGTTTCGCCGCCCGTTAATTTTTTTGACAAGCACGCCCGGGATGTGGCATTCTAGCCAAACCGCATGAAACAAGTACTGGTACTTCTGTTGTTGGGCGTCGCCGCATTAGCGGGCGACAAGCCTACAGTGGCGCAGTGCTTTCAAGTCCACTCTCTCACTCGCACCGACGGCGAGCATTATTGGGCGGATTGGACCAATGCCTGTCCCTATACCATCGATTCGGTCTACGTGATGATCGACTTCTGGGACAAGTTTCACAAGCGGCTTGGCGACGGCGTGTGGGGACTCCACTTCATTACGCAAGGCGCTCATCGTGTGACTAGATTCTCGGTGCCTCGCGGAGTCGATAGCTTTGAGTTTGTGGGGATTCGCAAAGTCACCACCGACTCCGACGAAGCTCTGCGCTAACGTCTTTGTTGGCTCTCTAGAACGTAAATCGCAGTTGCATTTCAAGACGGCGATTGGCCGACTGGGTCGCTGCGCCGCCGCCTCCTCCGCCACCGCCACCTCCACCGCCGCCTCCAAAGCCGTTGGTAATTCCTTGCGCTTCGCCGAAGAACGGCGATCCCAAAGTGCCCACCGGCGCGCTGGGGTTCACCGAGTTCAGCAGATTGCGAATCTCGACGCTGGCGATCAGGTTATAGCGGTGAGTCGTGGCAGCACCGCCGAAGAATCCACCTCCACCGCCTCGGCCACCGCCACCTCCTCCGCCGCGTCCACCGCCAAAGCCGCCGCCGCGTGGACCGCCAGCCGCCGCCGCCGGGATTGCCGGGGCGGGTCGTGGGCTCGCCGAAACCCCAGCTCCGGCTGACGCGCATGTTGATGGTCAGACTGCCGAAGCCGTTTCCGAGATTGCGCGGGATTAATGCCTCGCCCGGCGCCGGCTTGGCATTCAGCAGGCCATAGGGAGTCGCGAATACAAAGGGACGCCCGCCTGCGGCCACCGCGGCGTTGCTGGCCGCGACATCGGTCGGGGTTGCGAACGACGGACGGTCGTTGTTTACGGTATCGCCATTCAGATCCTGACCCAGCACGATATTGAAGGGAGCGGCGGAGGCGAAGAGCAAGAACGGATTCAGCCGGATGCCGAAAGGAGCCGTGAGGTTTCCGCCCATCACAGCGCGGTTTCGCACGTCGAACTGGGCCCGGCTCCATTCGGTGGAAAGGTCATAGGTATTGGCCGGAAACGTGTTCACGCCGTCGGTATTCGAATGCGCGTTCCCCAGGCTGTAGTAGCCGAACATCGAATAGCGCGCGTTCAGGCGGGCGTTGATATTCGCGGACAATTGGCTCTGCTTAAACAATCCGCTGGACTCGTACTGATAGACGGGATCCGCGTTGCCCATGGGGTAGAGCGGGGAAGCTGGGATAGGTGCCCGGCAGGGGCGCGTTGATGTTCACGGTGCGCAGTTCGTGTACGCCGCGGGAGTTGTAGTAGCTGACGGAGAGCGTGATGTTCTTGGGCAACTGGCGGTCGACGCCGATGGCGCTCTGAATGATTCGCGGCGCGACCAGGCCGGGATCGATCCTATAAGTGGTTACCGGCTGCCCGACCGCGAGCTGTGAGAGCGGAGGGATGTTGCCGATAAAGAACTGCGGATTCTGCACCACGTAGCGCTGCTGGACAATGCCGTTGAAGCGTTCGGACGTCAATACCTGCGCCAGAGCGAAGCGGTCGTAGAACAAGCCAAACCCGGCGCGGATCACGGTCTTCGGCTGGCGCAGGCGTCCTTGACTTCCGCCGAGTCCCCAGGCCACGCCGATGCGGGGCGCGAAGTCGCCCTTGTCGTGAATATTGGTCTGCGCTTCGTAGCGCAAGCCGAGGCTCACGGTCACGCTGGGAATGACGTGCCAGTCGTCCTGTACGTAGGGAGCGACATCCACCTGGTTGATATTCAGGAGCGGCCTGCCGCCGGCGACCACATACTGAAACGCTCCGCCGCCGTTGGCGACGATTTGCGGCCAGGATAAGTTTTGCTGCAGGCCCTGCAAGGTGGCGCTATACGCGTTCAGCGATTGAAACAGAAACATTCCGTTGAAATTGGTGTCGTTGAAATCCGCCTCGCGGGTGGCGCGCAGGCGCACGCCGAACTTCAACAGATGAGCGCCGCGCGTCAGGGAAGTGTAATTCTGCAATTCGTAGCTGCCCTGATCGGTGTACTGGGGTCCTTGGGTGGCGGCGTTTCCGGTGAAGAATCCGCTCACGCTGATGGTGGGAGCGTCAGACAGTGGAGCTCTGTGAATTTGCCGAGCGCGTGTACTGAAAGCGGCTTTCGTTGATCGCCCGCGCGTTGACCACCCAGGTTTCGATCAACTGCGCGGATTGAGTGGTGGTCTCATTGTTGACGCCCTGCGTCGCCAGGTTGAATCCGCCGACGCCGGTATTGTCCGACGTGGAGCGAGTCCAGGTGTAGCGCGCCTGCAAGGTGATCTTGCTATTCAATTGATAATCGACACGCGGGCTGAAGGAAATCCGCGACGTGGGCGTGGGTACGTTCTCAGTAAGCGGCTCGGGCAGAAAATTGGGGCTCAGAATGGTGGCTTTGATCAGCGCCTGGTCGTCCTGATGACGGTCACTGAAATCCACGAAGAACGAAGTCTTCTTGTTGATCGACCCGCCGAGGGTGCCCTGAACCTGCTGCGTGAGGAACGATGGCTTCAGGGTCGCAAAGGGATTGCGGGCGTCGAGAGCGCCGCTGTCGGTCTGGTAAAAGAGCGGAGCCATGCAGTTTATCGGTGCCGGGTTTGGTCAGGATCTCGATGCGGCCATAACCGATGCGATCGAACTCCGCGGAAAACGGGTTGGAGTTGATGCGGATCTCGCGAATGGAATCCTTGGGCGGCAACTGGCCGTTGCTGAAGCCGTCGACGAAAATCTGTCCGCCGTTGGGGCCGGCGGCGGGTCCGGCGAGCGCCGTCAAATCGTTTTGCAGATCGTCGGGATCGTCCGACAACATGTCCAGATCCTGCCCGCTGAGGACGATGGCGCCGGCGTTCTTCGAGGGGTCCAGTTCCACTTGCGAGGTTTCCGCGACGGTGACCTCTTGTTTTTCGGCCGCGATCGTGAGCTTCGCGTCAGCGGTGAGGCGCGCGCGCCGCTGTCAGTTCAATCTGCATGCTCTCGAAAAGGGAGAAGCCCTTGGCCGCGATGCGCAGAGTGTAGGTTCCGGGCGGCAAATTGCCGATGGTGTAGGCGCCGTCGTTGCCGGTCTGGACCACGCGCACCAGCCCTCCCGGTCCGGTCACGGTGACGCTGGCTCCGGGCACGCCGGCGCCGGAAGGGTCGGTCACGGTCCCGCGAAGACTCGCGGGCGCCTGCGCAAATAGCGCGACGGCCATCAGCAGAGCGAGAGCACACACCGAGAGCGGCCGTTGAATACGTGATCATGGCTGCGCTTATTGTCCGATACCGCCGAGGTCGCCGCCGCCGCCCATGTTCCAGTCGCCTAGAGACATTTCGCGAGTGCCGGGCTTGGTCAGAATGGGTTCGACGCCGGCCAGCAAAGTGATCGCGGTTACTTGATCCGCGGCTGGCTCCGGCGGTGCTCGAAATGATGATGGCATCGCCGGTCATCAGGTCGGAGATCTTGATTGCCGGGGTGCGATCGATCATCGATTGCAGATCGCCGGCGCGTCCGCCGCCGAATCCACCGGGTCCTCTGCCGCCGCCAGGGCCGCCGGCGGCCAGCGCCTGGAGCCGGCAGCAGCTCCAGCGGGTGGAGCGCCCGGCGGCCCGCCGCCCGGCGCCACGCCATGCAAACGATTGGCGATCGCCTGCGCCAACATCGGTTGCAGCTTCTTGAGCGAAGAGTCGGCTGAAATCTTCACCGTCATGGGCTTCTTGGTTTCGATGTTGTTAATGCGGACCACGTTCTCCTGCGGGTCCACCGAAAGCACCAGGCCGGCGATCATTTTGAACTGGCCGGAGACGATCTCGTCGGCAGTCATCTGCGCACCATCCGGAGTCTTGTTGCCGCGGGCGCGCACCTGATCGCCCTTGCGGATTTCCGAAAGCTTAGACGGTTTGGCGTCGGCGAACTTCACGGAATCGGGAGTGTAGCGCCGGATGACGGCATTCGGCGCGGGCGTAATCACTAAGGGCTTGACGCCCTCGATGGTCCGCACGTTGATGGTGACGGAATCCGCGGCGACATCGGCGACAATGCCGGTCGCGCCGCGGCGATCCCAATCGGCGCGCTCGGCGGCCTGCTTGCTTGCGATATCGCTTTGCGAGATCACCACGATTTCCAGCGCAGCGAGCGATTTCTGGTCGTCGGCCATGCGGCCGCGCGCGCGCAGCCGGTCGCCGACGTTGATGTCGCTGAGTTCGATGGCGGCGGCGTTGGTCAGATTGGTTGCGCCGGGGGCGACGCGGAGCACTTTGGCTTTGGCGTCAACCGTGACGGCGACTTCGCCGGTAGTCGGTCTGGAGCGTGATCTGGCGCGCGGCGGCGTCCATTTTCGTCACCACTCCGAGAGCCCGGCCAGCGGCGGGCTCCTGTCCTAAGCAGGATGGAATCGGGCCGAACGGCGCCAGCAGAAGCACTATGGGCGCGAGGTACGTGATACTCCGAAGCATCAAGTGTTAAGACCTCCCCGGCTCAGTACAGGTTACCAGCGAATTTCGCTGAAGTGCTAAAGGCCTTGATTTCATTGCGATCCGGCCGACCGCAGTCCCACCGGAGGCAGGTACAAACCGCGCCGTTCCCGCTTCCACCAGGCGCCGGTGCGGCGGTGGGTTTCCCAGTCCGTGAAGGTGTACTCGTAGGCCGTCGCGCGAATGAAGCGGGGCGGCTGATTGGGAAACGGATTCGTGCCAAGTAATCCGGCGACGTCGGGCGAACCATTGAGAAGCTGCAGAGTTAGGTTCACGAACCATGGGTTCGTTTGGTAATTACTGAGGGCCGCGAACCACATCTGCCAGTCGAGGCGCGGCTGGTAAGGGGCCACCCAGCCGGGCGCGCGGTTGACGTCGCCGGGCTTGTACTTGAACTCATAGGGCTGCCAGGTTTCGCCGTCCGGCGAGCCTTCGAGAACGATCTCGATGCGCTGCGTGGTCATCACGGCGAACAATCCATAGGTGTTGACGATCTGCAGCGGCGCGGTGTAGCGGACCGCGGTATTCAGAAAGGAGGGCAGACGGCCGTTGAAGGTCTCGAACAGGTGCGACAGGCTCAAGACCATCACGACGACGGCGACGAATGCGGCGACGCGCGCGCGCGCGGTGCCTCGCGCGGCTTCCGATAATCTTTCGGTGACAGGGGCGGGCACGAAACGCGCCAGCGCCTGATCGTCGAACAGGAAGAGGGTGAGCGCGATCGTCAGCAGATTGAAGAATGTGTAGTTGCCGGTGAGGAGGATCAACACCTGCATGCCGATCAGACACCAGGCGCCGAACATCCGCACGCGGCGCGGGAAGAAAATCAAGAACGGAATCGCGACTTCGATGCCTAGCGTTGCGCCGGTCAGGAAATGCTGGATGGCCGGTGGGAAGTTTGTCGGCATACCAGGCGAGCGGGGTCGGCAGCGGCTGGGTGTGCCAGTGGAAACCTAGCGCGGAAAGATTGCGCCAAGTGGGATCGTCACTCAGCAGTTTGACGGCGCCGGAAAGGAAATAGAGACGGAACACCAGCCAGCGGAATAGCCACGGCACGATGCGGTTGCGGCCCAGGAAGATCGCCAGGAATCCGGCTTCGAGCAGCAGGGAGTCCCATTGGAAGGAGAGGAATTCCTGGCCCGCTGCCGCGAATGACAGGTACAAGACGAAGAGCACCACTAGAATGAGGCGCTCGAATTTCCCGCGCGCGAAGCCGGTGAGCAGCAGCATGGCCGCGAAGATCACGCCGGCAAAGCAGAGTCCGATGAGAGTGATGTCGTCGTTGCCGAACCATAAGAGGCTGGGGACCGCGACAAAACGCAGCGCGGAATCGGTGCGCGCGACTGACGCGAGGAACGGCGCGACCGGAAGAATGCCGCGTTCGCCCAAGAGGCCGATGACCTGGAACGTGAGCGATCCGAAGGCTATGGCGTAGATGAGCGCCAGCGCGCGCAGAAACAACCACTGCGTCGCGGCGAAGTGCGTGGGTTCGATGCGCGTGCCGAAGGTGAAGCGAGTGACTTGATAGAAGAAATCCCGATGGCCGGCGATGATGCGATAGGCGAACTCGCTGGGGGCGGAGATCCAGGGATAGATGCGCTCTTTGCCGAGCGATTCGAATACGGCGCGCGCGCCGCTGGCCACGCTGCCGTCCGGGCGCACGAGTTGCACCGATTGCGAGTAGGCTTCGCGAGGGAATTTGCGGGAAGCGGTCGCCGACGTCTTGGGAGGCGAGATACTCGATGCGATCGCCGGTGAGCTGGCGCCAATAGTCCAGCCAGATGCGGCAGAAGCCGCAGTGGCCATCGTAGATCAGAACGGGTTTGGGCTCGGACATGCCTAGACTATTATCGGGGCTGCCGATTCGCAGCGCCAAAACACGCCGGTTCCGCCGAGATCCTGTTTCTGTTATACTACGCATGACATCGTATTCTTAAAATAGTATGCGAAGCATTGCATGATTCGATCCTGCAAGGACCGGGAGACGGAGAAGCTATTACGACGCGTGCCCAGCAGGAAATTCCAGAAGGTCGAAAGAGCTGCGCGCCTCAAATTGGGTTTCCTGGATGCGGCGTCGGCGCTGACGGATCTCACGCTGCCGGGTCTTCGCTTGGAGAAGCTTTCGGGTTATCGCGCCGGGCAGTATAGTATTCGTGTTAACGATCAATACCGGATCTGCTTTCGTTGGCGAGAGGGAGATGCTTATGAAGTCGAAGTCACGGATTACCACTAAGAAATTGCCGCTCCTGCATCCAGGAGAATACCTCGGAGAGTGTCTTGGAAGACGCAGGTTTGAGCGCCAACGCGGTTGCCCTGGCGCTGCGTGTGCCGGCCAACCGTCTGACGGAAATCCTTAATGGGCGGCGGGCGATCACGGCCGACACTGCCATGAGGTTGGGACGCTACTTCGGCACATCGGCCCAAATGTG
Organism: Bryobacterales bacterium; assembly: GCA_963731375.1. Taxonomy (GTDB): domain Bacteria; phylum Acidobacteriota; class Terriglobia; order Bryobacterales; family Bryobacteraceae; genus Palsa-187. Next base: position 784,997 of record CAVSUW010000005.1, on the reverse strand, counting down.
GGTGAATCTGCAGGCGAAGATACGACCTCGAAGCGGCTGAAGAGAAGCTGGCCGAACGCATCGAGATGGAAGTGCAGCCGATGCGGCGGGCGTCGTGAATCTAGACCAGGGTGTCACGACGGGCAGCGGAAACTGTTATCCTTGGCCGCCTTGAGCACACAGCGCCGCAACTACGGGATGAGATACAACTCCGCGATTCGGTTTGACGCCGATCCCGGGTAGCCGCCGGTGATCAGAATCTGTTTTGCGCCAATCATTGTCGCGGTGTGCGCAATCCGTATTCCCAAAGAGTTCGGCGTTGCCAGGTTGCCGTATTTGTAAACGCCGATGCTGGTGTTCAGAATCTCAGCGCTTGCCGGACTGCTGGAGGCCTGGTTGACTCCCCCGGCGATGAAGACGCTGCCATCGGGCAGCAGTGTCGCGGTGTGCAAAGCCCGCGCTACTGACATAGCGGGTCCCTGCGAGAAAGTGTTCGTCCCCGGATCGTAGATTTCCGTGGAACTGAGCGACGTTGTGCCATCGCTGCCGCCTGTGATGAGAACGCTCCCGTAGCTCAACAGGGTTGCGGTGTGGTCCGCGCGCGGGCTCGCCATGGATGCCGTTGGGGAAAACGTGCCGGTGGCAGGATCGAACAATTCCGCTGTCGCGAGATTTCCGGCCGCATTGGCACCTCCGACAATCAGAACTTTGCCGTTGTATAGCCTAGTGGCGGTATGATCGTGCCGCGCGGCCGCCATGCTGCCGGTACTTGTGAACACCCCGGTGGATGGATCATAGATCTCCGCCGTCGCGGTGTCGCCGCCCGCAAGCAGAATGCCTGAACCAAAGTCAGTGGCGGTGTGCCCGCGGCGAGGCACATTCAAGTTGCCCGCCGGGGAAAATGTGCCGCTGGCGGGATCATACAACTCCGCTGTGCCACCGGTATCGCCGCCGGCAATCAGCACCTTGTTACTCGACTGCGTGTAGACGAGCGTTGCGGTGTGACTTACACGAGGAACAGTCATCGAGCCGGTGCCTGTAAAGCTGCCGTAAACCGGGTCATACACTTCCGCGCTCGCCTGTCCGCCCGGAGCGGTGTCTGAGCCTCCACCGGCGAGCAGGATACGACCATAATCAGGAAGAACGGTTGCCGTATGAAGATAACGTCCGGTGCTTAAGCCGTGAAACAACTCCTGGATGCTGACTTCAAGATTCCCTCTAAAATTGGTCGAAACCGGCATTGGAGGCACGACGAATATGGAGACGTTTTCTATCTGGGTGCACGATGCCAATCCGGTTGTCCCTACTTGGCAATTGGAGGGATCGAAGGTCTGCCAGTTTGCCGAATTGGTTATGTCCTGCTGGCTCAAATTATTGTCGTAAAGCGCTGTCGCCGTGAATTGCTGGGGAACGCCAGGCGCGCCGAACTTATATGTGGGTGTAACGGCGACGCCAGTCAGGAGTGGCACGGGCACGTTCTCGGTGAAGGTGGCAGTGAAGGAAGCATAGGAGACCTGGATAATCGCGGTGCCTGCACCGGTGGCCGTGACCAGACCGGTCGCGTTCACGGTTGCCACCAGCGGAGCATTCGTGCTCCAAGTCGCAGCCGCGGTGATGTCCTGCACGCTGCCATCGCTGTAACGGCTGATCGCGGTGAATTGCTGCGTCTGCCCACGCTTCAAACTGCCGAAGAAGCCCGAGAGAGAGATGGACTGAATCACGGCCGGGGACCCAGTACCGGAGATTTTCACTTTCTGGGGTGTGTTGTTGGCGTCGTCGTTGACGATCAAAACCGAGGTCTGCGCGCCGAGACTGGCGGGCCGAAACGTGACGGTGATCACGCACTGCTGTCCTGGCTGGACGGAGCTACCACAGGTGTTGACGGGTGAAGCGAAGTCGCCCGTCATCGAGATGCCTGAAATATTCAACAGCTTTTTCGTAGGGTTGGCGAGGGTAAGATTTCGTGACGTCGTCGTCCCGATCGGCTGTGTACCAAAATCAATCGAAGTAGGCGCAATATTTACAATATCTGCTGACACAATTCCAGAAAATACCAATAAAATGGCGAATGCTTTCTGCGGCATAACTGACACTAGCATCGGTCCCTGGGTGCAGGAATCAGGTGATCCACTTAGGGCGGAGCTAGGAAGGCCTTAGCAGAAGCGCTAGTAATTCAAGAGCGGAATATCTTTGGCGGGTTTGGGTTCCGGGATGCTCTTGATGTACGCGTAGACGTCGGCGAGTTCCTGGTCCGACATCACTTTCGCGCGAAACGGAGGCATGCTGCCGGATGGTGGATTGCGCACGAAAGCGCTGAAGGCCGGGAACGGCAGACGGGTTTGGGCGAGGCGCGCGCCGGCGTTGCCGCCTTGTCCCCAATAGCCGTGGCATTGATAGCAGCCGTTCCGCTCGAACAGGCGCTTGCCGTTGGCGGCGTCGCCAGCTTTGGTCTGGGCGAGCGCGGCGATCGCCATGACCGCGAATAAAACGAGAGATTTTTTCATGGCGGTCTCCTGTCTAGCGCGGCTGCGTCACGACATCCAGCAGCGCGGGCTCGCCGGCTTTCACGCGGGCGATGGCGCGTTTGAGGGCGGGGCCGAGATCCTTGGGATCGGTGATCGGGCCTTCGGCGTAGAGGCCGTAGCCTTTCGCAATCGATGCGTAGTCGATGTTGGGGCCGTTCAGCGCGGTGCCGATGTCGGAGCGCCCGAGGTCGCGGTCGTACTTCGCGCCGAGCAGCGCCAGGTACATGCGCTCCTCATGATAGGCGCGGTTGTTGTGCATGACGTTCAGCATCGGGATCTGGTGATGCGCGGCGGTCCACAGCACTCCGGGGGCGTAGTTCAAGATCGCCGTCGCACTGGATGTTGACGGTCAGGCGTCCGTGTTTCTTATTGGCGAGAGCCGCGCCCACGGCGGCGGGCGCCTGGTAGCCGATGCCGGCGCCGCCTTGCGCGCCGATGTAGTGATAGGGCTTGCTGAAATCCCACAGGCGCGTGGGCCAGGAACTGACGAAGCGGTCGTTCGATACCAGCGACCAGTCTTCATTCTTGATCTGCGCCCAGATCTCGGCGGAGAGGCGCGCGGTGGTGATGGGGCTGGCGTCCCAGCCGATGGCGGCCAGTTCGCGATTGCGCGTCGCGGCCGCGCTTGGTTTTCGGCGGCGATCTTCGCGCCGCGTTCCTGGAGTGCGCGGCGGCGATCCGGCGTGATCAGCTTCTTGACGGCTTCGATCAGCTCGGGCAGCGTGGCTTCGGGGTCGCCGGTGATGGCGAGATCGGCTTCGACGTAGCGTCCGAAATCCTGATAGTTGGATTTGTGATTCAGCTCGATGGCGGAAACGGTGATGACTTTCGCGCCCGGCTTGATGGTGGGCTGCGATTCCATGCCGAATTTGTTGAAGCCGGTCATCTTGTGGGTGATGCCCCACAAGTCCTGGGCTTCGAGGGCCAGAATCACGTCGGCGTCGGTGAGGTTGGGAGTGGCGATGCCGGCGCCGGGGTGGCCGTATAAAGGATGCGCCGAGGGGAAATTCATGCGCATGCGCTGATCCTGCACGCGGGCTTGCAGAAGCTTCGGCGAGCTCCACCAGGATGTTCGATGCCCTTGGGCGTGCGCGCCACGCGGCCGGCGACGATCACCGGATTTTCGGCGGCACCAGCAGCTTGGCGGCTTCGGCGACGGCGCCGGAATCGCCCTGCGGCGGCGCGCTCATCACCAGCTTGGGGATGCGCAGATTCTTTTCGGTGATCGGCTCTTCCTGCAAAGTGCCGTCGGCGACCAGCACCACCGGCTCGTAGGGCGGCGTCATCGAGATTTTGTAGGCGCGCACGGCGGATTCGGCGAAGTGCGAGAGCGAGACCGGCGTGTCGTCCCACTTGGTGTAATCGCGCACCATGGCGGCGGCGTCCTGCACGCTGTGCACCCACTCGGCGTTGCCGCGGCGGTAGTTCACATCCAGAATGTTGCCGAGCACGATGTAGACCGGCACGCGGTCGCAGTAGGCGTTATAGATCGCCATCGACGCGTGCTGCAAGCCGACGGTGCCGTGCGCCATGATCATCATGGGCTTGCCTTCGATCTTGGCGTAGCCGTGGGCCATGGCGACCGACGATTCCTCGTGGCAGCAGGTGAGCCACTCCGGGCTGGTGTTCTTGCCGTAGTTGATGAAGGATTCCTGGAGGCCGCGGAAGCTGGAGCCGGGATTGGCGGCGAGTACTCGATGCCCAGCGTCTTGAAGACGTCGACCATGAAGTCGGAGCCTGGGCGCACGTTGGAGGTGACTTCGACAGCGGACGCCGGTTTCCGGCTTCAGGGCGGCTTGCTGGGCGAGCGCGATGGGCGCGGTGGCGGCGAGCCCGGCGCCGCCGGCTGCCGCGCGTTTCAGAAAACCTCGGCGACCGACGGGATTTTTCGAGCTCAGACATTGCGCCTCCTGATTCAGAACACTCTGGCTTAGATCAGTGCCATTATGTCATGGATAGTATTGGGATTTCGACAGGGCGACGGGCTCAGAAGACCGCCGCTGGCCTCTAAACTGGGGCTAGGCTATAAGTTACTGATAATAAACAGATCAATACGAAAGATAGCAGCCTTGCAGGCAATTTTTCCTTGACTTCCCTAGATGTGTTTCGCTATGATGACGATTCGTTCATTTGACGATTCTGTCTGAAGTTATTCTCCAGCCCAGGTTTCTATTCGGGGGAAGACGTTCCCTGGGGTGAAGGTTGGGTATTGTTGTAGGAGAACAATGAAGCAGCATTACTTCGTCGTAGTTCTGGCCCATTCCCTGCACGGACGCTTGCGCCGTATCCACGTTCCGCATCAGGCCTTGTACGTGGTTCTGGCGCTGGCGCTGTTTGGCTCGGTCTCGCTGTTCGGGATGGTTTCGAGCTACCTGCGCATGAGCTGGAAAGTGGCCAACTACAACGCCCTGCGGGATCAGGTGACTACGCTGCGCAACCGCTACCAGCAGTTGCAGCAGGAGAACTCCGAGAAGAAGGAACAACTGGCGTCGCTGCAGTTGATGGCCAGCGAAGTGAGCGTGGCGCTGGGCCTGAAGGGCAGACTGGAAGGCGCTGACGATATCGCGAGCGAAGGGCCGCTGGTGCCGACCTACCGGGAATCGATCGAAGAGTACAACTTTTTGAAATCGGCCAGCTACTCGCAGGTGAATCATCTTTATGCCCGGCGCTGGCAGACCAACATCGTGCCCACGGTGTGGCCGGTGAACGGACGGCTGCTGAGCCGGTTTGGCGAGCGCGAGGATCCGTTTTCGGGAGAAGGCGCGCTGCATACGGGCGTGGATATTTCGGCTGCCATGGGGACTCCGGTGCACGCCGCGGCGGACGGTATCGTTTCGCGCGCCGAATACTGGGGCGGCTACGGCAAGATGGTGGCGATCGACCATGGCAACGGCATGCACACCTGGTACGCGCATCTGTCGCGATTTGAAGTGGTGCCGGGGCAGGAAATACGGCGGGGCGAAGTCCTGGGTTATTCGGGCGCTACCGGGAAAGTGACGGCGCCGCATCTGCATTTTGAGGTTCGTCTGGGTGGCAACCCGGTGAACCCGTATCCTTACCTGACGCGCTCCGCGATGACGGCGCAGCACGTACAGCCGGATCTGCCGTTCTAGTCTCCTCCATATTCCTCGAAACCCGCGGCGCCGGACTATCGTCTAGAATGGATCTAGGTATGGGTGTGTCCCGCCAATTCGCGTCGCAAATCCGAAGCTGGGACAAAGTGGGCCGGATTCTGCTGGTCCTGCTGGTCCTGGCGAGCTTCGCCGCGGTCCAAGCGGCGAGCGCAATCGAGATTGGCCCGGATCATCACGGCGCCAATGACCGTTGCTGCGCCGGGGGCCATGCCGGGCACTTTCCGGTCCTGGTCAGCGTAAGCACTGTCCACATCCAAACGCTTTCCGTCGCCGGTTGGCGCACCGGAATCGAGCTGGACTCCTACACTTCCGACGACGGCCGTACCTTCAATTCCTCCAGAGCACCGCCCGCTTAACCTCACCTCCACTTCTGCGTTCGTTTTGGCCACCGGGCGTGATCCGTCCGGGTGCCGTGCATTTTTTATTCGCTTATTCAGAGGAGAGATAGGGTTATGGTATTCAGACGGTTTTTGTTATTTTCGTTGATTATTTTCGTCGGCGCCGGCGGCGTGGGCGCAGTCGCTCGGCAATGCGGGAACCATAGAAGGAAGCGTCACCGATCAGACCGGCGCATCGATTCCGGATGCCAAGGTGACGTATTGCGAGAATGCAGTTTCCGGTTACAGCCAATCGGCAACTTCCGCTACGGATGGCTCGTTCCGGCTGACCAACATTCCACCCAATCCGTATCATCTTCAAATGACGGCGTCCGGATTTAACACTTCGGAGCAGGACGTTACGGTGCGGAACGCGATCCCGGTTCAAGTGAAGACCAAGCTGGACGTTTCCGGAGGCGCGAGCAGCGTCACGGTGGAAGCGGCCGGAGCGGATATTCTCGAGAACGATCCTTCGGCGCACATCGACGTGGACCGAAGTTTGATATCCGAAGCTTCCATCGGGCGATCCCGGGCGGAGGGTTGAGCCAGGCGATCACCTACAGCACCGGCGGCGTGGCGGCGGATGGAAACGGATTGTTCCATCCGCTGGGCGATCACGCGCAGACCAGTTTCGTGATCGATGGACAGCCGATCAGCGATCAGCAGAGCAAAGTGTTTTCGACGCAGCTTCCCACCAGCGCGATTCAGAGCATGGAGGTGACCACCGGAACTCCGGACGCCGAATTTGGCGACAAGAGCAGTCTGGTGGCGCAGATCACCACGCGTTCCGGCCTGGGCGCGGGAAGAGTGTTCGGCAATGTCGACGCGAGCTATGGGTCCTTCGGCACGGCCGGAGGCAGCGTCGGCCTGGGCTTCGGCAGTGCGAAGTTTGGGAATTTTCTGGCGGCTGACGGCGTGCGCAGCGGCCGATTTCTCGATACGCCGGAGTTCACTCCGTTCCACGACATCGGCAACAATCAAACCATTTTCGATCGCATGGATTATCAGCCCAACGGCAAGGATGCCTTCCATCTCAACCTGTTCGCGGCGCGGAACTGGATTCAAGATCCCAACTCCTACGATCAGTTGGCGCAGGATCAGCGGCAGCGCGTGCTGACCTGGAGCATCGCGCCGGGATACCAGCACACGCTCAATGCGCACACGTTGATCACGGTGAATCCCTACATCCGCAAAGATCAATTCAACTACTATGCCAGCCGCGATCCGTTCGACGACACGCCGGCGACGCAGAACGAGAACCGGCAACTTCTGAACTGGGGCGTGCGAGCGGATGTCTCGACCACGCAAGGCCGCCACAATTTGAAATACGGCGTGGATTTGAAGCAGACCCGCCTGCTGGAAAATTTCGGTTTCGGGATCACCGATCCCACTTTCAACGATCCCTGCATCAACAGCGATGGGAGCCCGGTCGGCGATCCCGCGCTTGACTTCACCGGCGCAGTGCGCGGCCGCGGGATTCGAACCGAACATGGCGAATAATCCGAACGTGACCGGTGCGCCGTTCTCGCCGGCGCTGCTTCCCTTCGATCTGACTCGCGGCGGGACAGCTGTTCAATTTTCATGCCGCCGCCAATATCAATCAATACGCGTTCTATGCGCAGGATGCGATCACCGCTGGCAATTTCGTGTTCAACATCGGTTTTCGCTTTGACCGTTACGACGGCCTGGTTTCGAAAACCGGACCGCAGCCGCGCATGGGCATCGCCTACAACATCAAGAAGACCGGAACGGTTTTGCGCGTGTCCTACGCGCGAACTTTCGAAACGCCGTTCAACGAGAATCTGCTGCTCTCGAGCGCGACCGGGATCGGCGGGCTGGCGCAGAACGTATTCGGCTCGACCGGAGTGCCGATTCAGCCGGGCTTCCGCAATCAGTTCAACGCGGGCTTTCAGCAGGCGATTGGCAAGTTCCTGCTGATCGACGCCGACTATTTCTGGAAGTACACGCACAATTCCTACGACTTCAGCACGCTGCTGAACACCACCATCACGTTTCCGATCGCCTGGCATAACTCGAAGCTCGACGGAGTCACGGGCCGCGTGAGCACCACCAACCTCAAAGGCTTCCAGGCGTACTGGACGTTCGGCCACACTCGCGCGCGCTACTTCCCGCCGGAGAACGGCGGGCTGATTCCGCAGGGAACGCCGCTAGCCGGCGGCGTGTTCCGCATCGATCACGATCAGGCGTTTCAATCCACCGTGAATCTGCGCTATCAGCGGCCGAAGAATGCGGAATGGATCGCGCTCACCTATCGCTTCGACAGCGGACTGGTGGTGAGCGGCGTGCCCGATGCGGGCGCGGCGCTGGCGCTCACGCCGAATCAGCAGGTGTCGATCGGCCTGGCCTGCAACGGAGTGTTCGCCACGGTGGCGAGCCCGCTCACCGAATTGCGTCGGGCCCGGGCGGCAAACAGGGCGTGGTCACGTCGAAGCTGATCACGCTGCCGCAAGGCGGCTACGGTCCGTTCCCGAGCGCGGAGAATGACGATCACAATCCCGACCGCGTGAAGCCGCGCAATGTGCTCGACCTGGGCATCGGCACCGACAACCTGCTGCACCGGGAAGGGAACGCGGCGCTATACGGCGTCGCTTGAAATCGCAGAATCTGACGAACGTCGACTGCGCTGTATAACTTCCTGTCGACCTTCAGCGGGACACACTTCCTGCAACCCAGGTCGTTGGTGGCGAAAATCGGGATGACGTTCTAGGCGGCGTCGCCGCGGTAGCCGGCGCGCGCGAACCGCGCTTAGTCGGCTGCTACAACTTTATACGAGCCGTTTTTGAACACGACCTCGCGGACCTGGCCGTGGGGTCCGAGGGCGCCGATCGAGGTGCCGTTGAGAAGAATGCTGAGGCCGCCGGCATTGCCGACGCGCACAGTCGCGCCGTTGGGCAGGTCGAGGCTCTGGCGTGTCGCCTTTCTTGAAAAACGCGGGCAAGCATCGGGGTTCCGGCGGCGTCCCGCGTGGAGACCCAGGTAAGCTCCGACGCCTGCAGGGTCACGTGTTGGCCGGCCGATGCCGTGCGGGTGCGGCCGACTTCGCCGCGGACTGCTGGGTTTGAGGAAGCGGCGCGGGCGGCTGGACTGGTCCGGCTGCGGGCAGTTGAGGTTCTGGAGCGGGCGCGGGCATGGCGGTAGAACTGACTGCGGAGCTGGTGGCCGCGACGCGCTGCACCGAGGGTCCGGAGAAAAGATTCTGCCAGGTCCACGTGACTATGATTACGGCGCCCGCTACCAGCAAGGCGGCGCCTCGCCGCGAGGCGCCAGTCGAGTTTTTGGGTCCATCGCGAGTTCTACGGTGGCCAGCTGAGGCTGGGCGGGACTCTGCGCGCGGCTTGGCTCGGCGCGGTCCATGGCTGGATTGCGGCTGACTTTGCGGTTGATCGACGGGTTGGACTTCGGCGTGCGGCATGCGGCGGTTTCACCGCGCGGTGATTCGCGGTTCCTGAGATTGTCGCCGCGATCGGGGCCTTGACGATTGCCGGCTCGGCGGCGGGAACTTGCCTGGTAATCGGCTGCCGGACACGGCTTCGGGGCATCGCTTCTGCAATCTGTCGAGCGCTGGAGCGGCTAGCGGCCGCGGCGGGCGCCGAGATCGCTTCCAGCTGGCGCGTGGTCTGCGCGCAGAAGCCTTCCACCGCGGTGAGCAGCTTGCGGACGCTGTCCTCGGTGGACGTCGATTTCACATGCAGGTCCTCGATCAGACCGGATTGGCCTTCGAGCGCCTGCTCCACGCGGGTGATGCGCCGGTCCATGTTGGCTTCCACTTCGCGCACGTAGGCGGCCCACTTGGCGGCCTCGAGCCCGCGCTCGCGGCGGTCGGAAAACACGCGCGCGCCGGCGCCGGTAGTGGTAACCGCCGGCAAATGCGATTCGCGTTCCTCTTCGCCGCTGGCCTCGATCAGCAACTGAATCTCTTCGGTGATGCGCAGAGCGTCGCGGCGCGAGAGGCAGCGCCACTCGGTCGGCTCGTTGCCGTCATCGCTCAAATACAGGCCGAATCCGATGAGCTCATCCTGCTCGATCGCGTCCGTGATGCGGGCGAACTGCGCGATGGTGGTGCGGCGCAAGGAGGTGGTGCCGTCGAACGCCGCGTGGAAGGCGGCGACTTGCTCGGCGGTCACCGGCCCCACGAATTCCGCGGTAAAGTTCAGCGACTCGTTGCCGAAATCGAAGCCCAGCCATTCGCCCTGGGACTGGTCGATGTGAACATCCTCGGTCAACAGATAGAAAAACTTTTGGGCTTCCTCCACAACGCTCGCGAGCTTGTGGAGCGGAACGCCCACACCGCCCCGGTTCAGTTCGATACGAATTCGCAATCGTGCCATTGCAATTTACCTCGGTTGCGCGCCGTTGGATGCGCGGGCTGTTTTGAATTTTTGCTTGCGCCTGGTTTCTTCCAGACTATCGAAAACTTTGCGGCTGATGCGATACTCCACTGCATCGCTCGGCTCCGCCGGCGGGTGCATGATCTCCGGCTCCAGCTCCAGCACTCGATGAAAGTAGCGGGCGGCGGCGGCGTAATCCAGGCGCTCAATGGCGGCCAGAGCCAGACCCTTGCAGCGCCACCGTGGAGTGTGAGTTGATTTCGAGCAGCCGCTGCGAATATTTCTGGACGCGCGCCAGCTCGAACACTTCCATGCTCATGGCGATCAGGTTCGACAGCGCCTCTTCGGCGGCGGGATCGATCGTCAGCAGACGCTCGTAGAGCTTTTCGGCTTCATCCAAACGGCGCAGGAGTTGCAGGGCGACTGCCTTGCCGAACAGCGCCCGCCGCCTGGACCCCTCAGACCAGCATTCATCGAAGCAAGTGAGCGCCGCTTCGAAACGCTTCAAGCGCAAGAAGACAATCGGCGAGTTGCAGGCGCACTTCATCGCGATGCGGATCGAATTGCAGAACCACTTCGAAGGCGTGGGCGGCGGCTTCCCACAGATTCAGACGGTAGAGGCACAAGCCCAGCTGCCCTTGCGCATAAACATGATCCGGATCCTCTTCCGTGACCGCGAGGTAAGTCTCGGCGGCCTGCTCGACTTGGCCCAGTTCGAATTGCAGATCGCCGCGCAGGATGTAAGCATCGGTGCTGAATTCGCCGGGGATCGAGAGCGCATCCAACGCTTCCTGCGGACGGCCTTGGGCGCGCAACGCCAGCGCCGCCTGCAGTGGATCGGGCGCGGCGGACGTGGCGGCGTTGCGGAGCCGGTTCATGGGAGTGGCACCACCGCGGTCCGGCTGACTGAGTTGTCGATGAAAGTGAAGCTGAGCGCTAACAGCTTGGGGAGGTGATCGCCATCGTCGTAGAAGCCGAGAGCTCCGGAGTTCAAGCGGGTGTCGGTCCAGCTATCGGCCAGATTGTCGTCCACGAAGAGCTTGAACGCAGACCCGATGGCGTCCATATGAACTTTTACCAAAGCTGTAGTCCTTTGGGCTGCAGCGTTCTGGAGGGGAATCACTTTTCGCGAGTGCGCGTTTTCCGTGCCTTCCAAAACACCAAAATGTTCCGCCACCAGGACGCTCTCCGCTCCGCTGTTGCTGGAGACTAAGGCGCGCGGCATAGTAGTTGTTCGCGTCGCGAGTGCGAAACACCCAGCCGACACCGGCCGCATCCGGAACCCAACTGAACTCCATCCGATAGTCCGACTCACGCGCGCGAGGGCTCGTACACGGTCAACGATCTTCCAGACGGTGAGACCGCCTGGTGCGACCAACTTGCTGTGTTGACGGCGGAAGATGTGGCGCTAGGCGCCGCGGTTGAGGGACCGGATAGTCCCCATATCATACAGCCGATCGCCACGATCGCAATCACCGCGAAAACGATTTGAGGCCAGTAGCGGGCCACAAACTGGTCCTCGGGCGTGTGGAGCGAAAACGATGGGGCCGACAAACTGAATGGGTAGGCTGGCCGTCGCGGTCTTCGCTGAAACAGGAGTGGCCGGCGGAGTTACAGGAGCGGGAGCCGCCTTGGGAGTCGGCGCAGCCAGCGCCGGGGCAGCGGCCGCACTGAGAGTCGCCACCGGTCTCGCCGGCGGACGAGTCATCTTCGGGACCATCATTTCCCAGCGCGCGGCGGAGCCGGCGGGTCGCGTGCCATCTTCGGTTCCGACCGCATCGAGTGCGACGGCGCTTCGCGAAAGGGATGCCGGTACGATGGGCGCGAGTGTCAATGAAGGGGAAGCCGACAGCGGCTTGACGGCGACTTCGGATGCAGACTCTAGGGCCGGGCCGCTTATGTAAGTCCAAGTTACCGGGAAGCGAAACCAGGCGAGATACTCGATCTGAGATTCAGCATCCGACCGCGCAGACGCTCGTGCCCAATCCCAACCGAGCTATAGCTGACTTGACATCGACCACGATATGTTGGGCCTCACCGGATCATCGACCTGCATATAGTAGCACACTTGATTACTGGACTCAATCAAAATGATTGGCTACTATCGTGGGCGTAGGCCAAATATCCCCCGATGGCGACAGACCGCAAAATTGAGCCCAAACTCGCCGAAGCAGCAGCTAAGACTACTGCGGTTCTGGAGACGCTGCGATCGCGGCTTAACCGGGAAGCGCCGCTGCAAGAGACTCTCGCGACGGAACCGCCTGAAGTGCCTGACGAACTTGGCCGGCAACTGGAGCAATACTTCGCGGCAACGCCGGCAGAGCCGCTGCCAGCGAACGGTTCCGCGGAGGTCCAGATTCCCAGTGAGATTCGCGCACAGGTTATCGACGGAGTGGTGGATAGAATTCTGCGTTCCTGGGGCGCACCCAACGGCGAGATCCCGGCGAGCATCAAGAGCGAGGTGATCGCTCGCCTGGTGGAGCATGTTCTGGGCGAGTTGCTGAAAAAGGGCTCGAATCCGCAGTGATGATCGTGCCGGGCTAGACGGCACGCTCCAGCGAGTCCGGCAACGCCGCTATGATCCGCATTCTTTGCGGATGCAACAATAGAACATCACAAAGGACAACCGATGAAGTGGATCGTTGCCGAGGCGGAGCTGGGCAGCGTGGCGGCGCTGAGTTCGGCGCTGGGCATCTCCCTGCCGGCTGCGCGCGTGTTGTGTGCCCGCGGACTCGGCGATGCTGCGGAAGCGCGGCGGTTCCTCGCGCCATCGACGGCGGATTTGCACGATCCATTCTTGCTGGCGGACATGCGGACGGCGGCGGCGCGGCTGGCGAGCGCCATCGAACGCAAAGAACCGATTCTTTTGTACGGCGATTACGACGTCGATGGAACCAGCGCGCTGGTGGTCCTGAAGAAGGTGCTGGATCTGGCGGGCGGAATCGCCACTTGCTTCGTGCCGCATCGGATTCGCGACGGCTACGGGATGAAGAGCGAAGCGGTGGAAGACGCCGCGGCGTCTGGGCGTGAAGCTGATCGTCAGCGTGGATACCGGGATTCGCGCGGGCCAGGTGGTGAAGCACGCGGCAGCGCTGGGGATCGACGTCATCGTGACGGATCATCATCTGCCGGAAGCGGAGCTGCCGCCGGCGCTGGCGGTGCTGAATCCCAACCGGCGGGACTGCACGTATCCGGAGAAAAATCTGTGCGGCGCGGGCGTGGCTTTGAAGCTGGCCGAGGCGCTGATGTGCACGCTCGGCTGGGAGCGCTGCGCGGCGCGAACGTCTGGTGGATTCGCTGCTCAAGCTGGTGGCGATCGCCACGGTGGCGGATGTGGTGCCGTTGACGGGAGAGAATCGCGTGATCGTGAAGCGCGGATTGAGCGGGCTCGACCGGGTGGCGAATCCGGGGTTGCGTGCGCTGCTGGACGTGGCGGGGATCGAAGCCGGGACGTCGCCGAGCGCCCGGCAAGTGGCGTTTCAGATCGCGCCGCGCATCAACGCCGCGGGGCGCATGGCGAGCGCGAACGACATTATCGATCTGTTCACGACCAGCGATGCGGCGCGGGCGCGCGCGATCGCGGCGCAGTTGGATGAGTTGAATAAAGACCGGCGCGAGACCGAAGACGGCATCCGGCAGGCGATTCTGGAGCAGTGCCTGGCGCAGCCGGTGACGGACGGCGATGCGGCGCTGGTATTTGCGGGCGAGGGCTGGCATCGCGGCGTGGTCGGGATCGTCGCGAGCCGCGTGGTGGAGCGCTATCACCGTCCCGCGTTCGTGTTGGGGCTGGATGACGGCGTGGCTTACGGCTCGGGCCGCAGCATCCGCGCGTTTCATTTGCTGGACGCGCTCGAATCCATGCCGGACCTGTTCACGAAATTCGGCGGGCACCGGCAAGCCGCGGGCGTGACGCTGGACGCGGCGCGCGTGGAAGAGTTTCGCGAGCGGTTTCGGGCTTTCGCGGCAGCGCGGCTGACGGTAGCGGATTTCGAGCCGGAGATCGAGATCGATGCGGAGATTGGCTTCGACGAGATCACCGATCAAACCGTGGCGGAACTGCTGAATCTGGCGCCGTTTCGGATTCGGCAATGCGCCTCCGACGTTGGTGGTGCGCGGCGTGGAGGTTGCGGCGCCGCCGGATATCAAGAACGACAAGCACCTGTTCTTGCGTCTCAAATCGCAAGGGCAAAATACTGCGCGCCAAGGCCTGGAATTTCGCGGAACGCGCCGCGGAGTTCGCGCCGGGCGCGCCCATCGACGTGGCGTTGCAGTTCGAAGACGACGCTTATTCCGCGGCGCGCGGTTACGCGCCATGGCAGACCATCGTGCGCGATGTGAAGCCGGCAGGTTACGGCTTGCGATTCCGCGCCGAGGCGATGTAGGCGTCCACCTGGCGTTCCAGAATCTCCAGCGGGACGGTGCCGGTGTCGAGCACCACGTCGTGATATTCGCGCAAGGAGAATTTGTCGCCCAGGGCTTTGCGGGCTTTCTCGCGCAGCTCGACGATCTTCAACTGGCCGATCATGTACGAGCACGCCTGGCCGGGGAACACCACGTAGCGCTCCACTTCGCTGGCTTCGATGCCGTAGTCGATGGCTTGCTGGCGGGTCCAGTGCTTGGCGTGCAGGCCGGTATCGACCACCAGGCGGCGCGCGCGCCACAGTGCGTCGTAGAGTTGCCCGAGCTGGCCTTCGGGGTCGCCATCGTACCAGCCGGATTCGGCGGCCAGCCGCTCGGCGTAGAGTCCCCAGCCTTCGACCAGCGCGGAGATTCCTCCGAACGCGCCGATCTGGCGGAAGCGCGGGAGGTCTTTGTTCTCGACTGTCAATGCGATCTGGAAATGATGGCCCGGCACGCCTTCGTGATAGATCAGGCTGCGCAGAGCAAACTTCGTCATCATCTCCGGGCGCAGCGGGATCTGAATCACGCCGGGGCGCGAGCCGTCCGGCGCGGGACTGTTGTAATTGGCCGCGGCGTTGGCCTCGCGAAAGCGCGGGAACGGCTGGACCACCACGCGGGCTCTTCGGCGTCTTGTCAAACAGCACCGCGGAGCGTTTTTCGGCGTCGCGCAAGATGGAATCGGCGTCGGCCATGATGGCCGCGCGGCCCGCTTCGGTTTTGGGATAGGCCAGGTCCTGCTTCAGTTTTTCGGAGCGCTCGTTGATCGAGCCTTCGGTGCGCCCCAGCCGGCGGAAGATCGTGTCCATTTCTTTTTCGATGCGAGCCACTTCATTCAGACCGATTTGATGGATTTGATCCGGCGTCAAATTCGTGGTGGTGTAGCGGCGCAGGAAGTAAGCGTAGGCATCCGCACCGCCTTTGAGGCGCCACAATCCCGCGTCGTCGGTGGAGCGCGGCAGTTGCGCTGCGAGCGTGCTGATGGCGTGTTTCCACGCCGGGTAGACTTCCGCGCCCACAATCCTTTCCGCTTCGCTGCGCAAGGCTTCGCGGCGAGGCTCGGGAATCTTCGCGGCCTCCATCTTCGTGCGCGAAGATCGCGACGAACGGATTCTGGCCGGGCGATGGATCGATGAATCCCTGCATCTGCTTGATGGTGGCGTTCAGAATAAATTTGGGCGGGATGATGTTCTTGGCCGCCAGCGCGCGGGATTCGGCGATGGCTTCCTCCATGCGCGTGCTCACCTGGCGCAGCGCCGCGACATAATTCGTGGCATCCTTTTCATTCGCCAGAGGGTGGCGGACGGTCAGCGTCTCGATCAGACTGACGTTCGCGCCGTTCATCTGTTCGAGCGGGAAGGTGTAGTCGAGGTACGGCTCCTCGCGGACCACGGTATCCAACTGCCACTGCATCAAGTCGGCGGAGATGCGCTGGATGTCCGTCAATTTGGTGCGGTCGAACTTCTGAAGTTGTGCCAGCCCTTGCTTCGCGAGTTGAATGCGCGCGCGGTGGTAGGCGACGGTCTGGGGAGTCAGTTGGCGTTCGAGACGGTCCTGTTCATCGCCGGTAAAATAGCGGTCTGAGGTGGCAAGATTGGGATTGCCGCGCACCCATTCGGCGGTGAAATCGCGGAAAAAGTCGTCGATATTGGGCGTTTGTCGCCGGTAAGGAGGCCGCCAAAAGCAGCGCGGTGGCGAATGCCTTGGTCATGTCTCGGATGCTATCACAGTAAATATGCTTTGGAGCGAGATCGGGATCGCAACGGTGCGCGAAGAAAATCATCCGCTGCTGGTGCGCGCGGGGTACATGCGCGGGCGCGAGTATTTGTTCTTGGGGCAGCGGGCGCTCGCAAAGATAGCGGCGATCCTGCGCGAAGAGAGCGATCGAGGCGGCGCGCTGGAACGCTGCGGAGTGAAGTTTATCCGCGCCGGCGATGATTTCGTGGCGGAGTCGGAAACTGGCGGCGAGGTGCTGGTGCGCGGGGGAGGGAACTACGCTGCGTTGCTCGGCCGCGCTGTCGGCATCGCCGAAGCCGCCGGCAGTACCCGATCCGGATGGCGATCTTGAGCCGGAAGAATTGCACACGCCGGGCGTGAAAACCATCGCGCAGATTGCGGCATTCACGGGGCTGCCGGCGACCTCGCAGATCAAGAGCCTGGTGATGGTGGCGGACGGCAAGCCGCT
This sequence comes from Bryobacterales bacterium, assembly GCA_963731375.1. GTDB lineage: Bacteria > Acidobacteriota > Terriglobia > Bryobacterales > Bryobacteraceae > Palsa-187. Next base: position 768,050 of record CAVSUW010000005.1, on the reverse strand, counting down.
GCTGGTGCTGCTGCGCGGCGATCATCAATTGAGTCGCGGCGAAGCTGCCGGGCGCGAGGCAGGCGGAGCCGGCGGAGATCCGGGAGTGGTTCGGCGCGGATCCCGGATCGCTTGGGCCGGTGGGCGTCCAGGGCGTCCGTATACTCGCCGACGAAGCGCTGCGCGGCCGGCGCAACATGATCGCGGGCGCGAACAAGACCGACTATCATCTGCGAAATGTAACTCCGGGTGAGGACTTCGCGGCCGAGTTCGCCGATCTGCGGCAAGTGGTCGAGGGAGACACATCGATCGCCGATGGCAGCCCGCTGCAATTTTCGAAAGTGATGCTGCTGGATACCGCGGAGCGCATCTTGAGCGCGGCCGTCGAGCAGAATCGCGACGCCGACGGGATCGTGCTCCCCGCGGCAATCGCTCCTTTTAGTGTGATCGTCACGCCGGTGCATCCGGAGCGCCTGGAAGCGGCCCGCGAAATTTATCAGCGGTTGCTGGCGGCAGGGCACGACGCGCTGCTCGACGATCGCGACGCCCGGCCGGGAGTCAAATTCAAAGACGCCGATCTGATCGGGATTCCCGTATCGCATCAACGTCGGGAAAAAACTGGCGGAAGGACTGGTTGAGGTGGTCGAGCGGCGTTCGCGCAAATCGACCGATGTTCCCGCGGGCGAGATCAGTATTCCACGCTGACCAGAAACAAGCCGAGCGCCGGAACCGAGGGTCCCGGCGGGATCGCGCAAGCCGGGTCGAAACGCTTCTCGATATCCGCGCGCGTGAGATTTCCTTTGCCCACTTCGAGCAGCACGCCCACGATGTTGCGGACCATGTGCTTCAGGAAGCCGCTGCCGCGCACGTTATAGATCAGCACGTCGCCCGACCGGCTGGCGCGCGAATGAAATACCCGCCGGACTTTGGAACGGCCCAGTTCGTCCTTATCGTCGGACGCCGCGAAGGCGGAAAAATCGTGCTCGCCTTCGAGCAGCGGCGCCAGCTCGAAAATGCGCGCCTCGTCCAGCGGGTAGGGATAGTGATACACGTAACGATGCGCGAAGGGCGGACAGATCTCGCTGCGATGGATGCGGTATTCGTAAGTCTTGGCGACGGCCTGATAGCGCGGGTGGAAATCCGCGGCGGCCTCGGCGACGTCGAACACGCGAATGTCGAGCGGCAACAGACGGTTGATGGCCTTGCGCAGATTATCGACGGGGATGGGATTGACCAGCGTGAACGCGGCCACCTGCGCCAGCGCATGGACTCCGGCGTCGGTGCGTCCGGAGCCGGCGACTTTGACCGGCGCGCCCTCGATTTCCGCGAGCACGCGCTTCGAGAACGCTCTGAATCGTGGGCAGGCCGGGCTGCACCTGCCAGCCGTGGTATTCAGTCCCGTCGTAGCTGACGGTCATGCGGATGCGGCGCATTACGCAGCGTTGCGCGAGCCGGGCTTCTCCACCGGAATGCCCTCCTGGCACATGGGGCAGAAGTCGGGCGGATAGGCGACCACATCGAGCGTCGCCAGCGCCACGCGCGGCACGCCCAGATCGACGCGCCCGCCGCTGCGGTCGATGATGGAGCCGGCTGCCAGAACGCTGCGCGCCCGGCCGCCGTCGCAACATCGATCACTTCGCGGGTGGTGCCGCCGGTGGTGACGACGTCTTCAATCACCAGGGCCTTTTCCCCCGGCCGCAAGGAAAAGCCGCGGCGCAGAATCATTTTGCCGGAGGCATCGCGCTCCGTGAAGATGAAGCGGGCGCCCTTGGCTCGGGCGACCTCATGGCCGATGGGCAAGCCGCCGATCGCGGGCGAAACCACTACATCGCAGGCCGGAAGCCGCGCGGCCAGCTCGCGGCCGAAGCGCTCGGCGAGGTGGGGATACTGCAGCACCTGAGCGCACTGCAAATACTCGTTCGAATGGAGACCGCTGGTGAGGCGAAAATGGCCCTTGAGATACGCTCCGGTCTCGCGGAAAACCTGCATGACGGCTTCAGACACGAATTCAAATATAGCAAGCCGCCGGGAGAGCCGGCGCCATTTCGCCGGCGCGCATCCCTCGTGCGCGGCTGCGCAAGCCGTGAGAAACTAAACAGTTGGTGTGAGTTCCGCGGGGCCCGGCGCGCTAGTCGCCAAATGGCGAATGCGGAAACAATTTGCTAGTAGTTACCGTATAAAGAATCGAGCCATGAAACAGTTTCAAACATATATAGCCGTACTGTGCGCCGTTCTGGTGGCGACGCCTTCCACCTTCGGCCAGCAGAGCCCGGGAGTCGAAACCCGGGGCCCCCTGGGGACCGAGCGCCCGCACTGGTATTCGGGCATCGCGCAGCCGTACCAGGCGCGGATCGTGCCGCCGGTGAACGTTTCCAACAGCAGCCGCATCGATGCGCTGCTGCGCGCCGGGCAATCTGTATCTATCGCTGTCGGACGCCATCGCGCTGGCGCTCGAAAACAATCTGGACGTCGAAATCGAGCGCTATGAGTTTTCGCTCGCCGAGGCGGATTTGCTGCGCGCCCAATCCGGGGGCGTCGATTAACGGCATACCGACCAGCGTGCTGCCGGGCATACCGACCGGCGCGGGCTTGGCCTGCTGGGAAGCACGCGGCACCGGGATCGGGTCGGCGGGCGCGGCGAGTCCGCTGTGCTCCGGACTGAGTTACGATCCGTTCGTCAGCGGCAATCTTAACTTCGGCCACACCACGGCGCCGCAATCCAACACCGTCACCAGCGGAACCAACGCGCTGGTCACCACCAACAAGACCGCGAACTTCGGCCTAACCCAGGCTTTCGCCACCGGCGGTTCGCTTGCGCTGACCTACAACAACATCATGCAGGAGCAGAACTCGTTTCGTTCCACGGTCAATCCGTTCACGACCTCGAGTCTGGACCTCACGCGTCACCCAACCGCTGCTGCAGGGATTCGGTCTGGCGCTGAATAACCGCAACATCCGCATCGCCAAGAACAACATAAAAGCCGCCGATTATGTATTCCGCCAGCAACTGATCAATTCGGTGGCGAATGTGGTGCAACTGTACTGGAACCTGGTGGCTGCGAATTCGACGGTGAACGTCAACCAGCAGGCCGTGGCCGTCGCGCAGAAGCTGTACGACGACAACAAGAAACAGGTGGAGATCGGAACCCTGGCGCCCATCGAAGTGGTGCGCGCGGAAGCGCAGTTGGCCACCGCGCAGCAGGCGCTGGTGGCGGCGCAATCCGCGGTATTGCAACTGGAAGCCGTGCTGAAAAGCGCGCTGAGCCGGAATGGACTGGCGAGCCCGGCGATTCTGGAGGCGCACGTGATACCCACCGACCCGATCCGCATTCCGGAGACCGAAGCCATCCAGCCGGTTCAGGATCTGGTTTCGCGGGCCCTGGATAACCGGCCCGACGTGGCCCAAAGCAGAATCCAGATCGACAACGCCGATATCGTCCTGAGCGGCACGCGCAATGCGCTGCTGCCGACGCTGAGCGCGATCGGCGATTTCCGCAGCAATGCGCTGGTGGGGGCGCAGAACACGATCCTAGGGCCGCCCAGCCGCACCACCGGGCTGGTCCAGACCCCGCCCATCGCGGACCCGTTTTTCGTGGGAGGCTACGGCAGCTGTCCTGGCGCAATTATTCGGCCGCAATTTCCCGACGTACTCGGTCGGCCTCAGTCTGACGATTCCCCTCAGAAACCGCGCCGCCCAGGCGAACATGGCCACCGCCTCGCTGAACCTGCGGCAGAATCAATTGCTTCTTGCAGCGCCAGATCAACCAGATCCGCGTGGATGTGCAGAATGCCATCACCGCCGTGAATCAGGCGCGGGCCCAATATCAGGCCGCGGTGAAAGGACGCGTTCTGCAGGAACAGACGCTGGACGCCGATCAGAAGAAGCTGGCTCTGGGCGCCACGACCGTCTATCAGGTGATTCAAGACCAGCGCGATCTCACCACCGCCGCGGCCGCGGAAGTCACCGCGCAGGCGACCTATGCCGGAGCGCGGGTGCAGTTGGATGTGGCCACCGGCTCGACGCTCGCCAACAACAACGTCGAGTTCGACGAAGCGAAATCGGGGCATGTGTCGAGAGCGCCCAGCACGCCGCCGGCAGTTGCACCCAACCGGTAAAATCCGCAGAGTGCTGCGGGGATGGGCGAGCTTCCCGGCGAGCACTGTCGCAGGGTTTTCATCGGCTTAGCGATTGGCGAGAGGATTGCAATTCCGGAAGTCGTGATAAAGAAGATCACGGCTCAAGGAACCCTGTCTCCCCAGACGTTTCCCCTGTTTCCCACTTTGCTAACCTCGCAAGTCCTCTAACCCCTGCCCCTACAGGGTCCTTGAGCCTCGGTATTGATTACAGCGGACATATTTTCACGAGTCTCCTATTAAGAGGCCTCGAAACGGCCGATAGCGTTGCTTATGGACCCGAATCAGTCAACCCGGCCCGCAACGCCTGGCGATCCAGGATCTCACCTGCAATTTCAAATCAGTCTGCTGCGCTTGATGGCACAGAAATCGATGGGCCAGAAATTGATGGCCCAAAATTCGACGGGCCACGCCAGGTCGGGTTGAAGGTCAGGCCCTCGGTTCAAGTAATGGAGCTGGAGCGATTGCAGCGCCCAGCTGGGCTCTAGAGTCCGGCTCAAGTAGCGTCCGGCTCAAGTAAAGTCCGGCGCAGGGCGCGGGGTAGGGCCGATCGTGCGTTGCATGGAAATGCCCCGCATCTTACATATGCCGGGCATCGGGCGCCTCCCGCGTAGTTTATAATCGTGGGCAGGATTTCATTTATGTTACTCAGGGTCTTGGTTTGCTGGGCATCGCTATTGCTGGGGGTCCTGGGCTTATCGCAGCAGGGCTTCGCGCAGCAGAGCGCATCGCAGCCTGGCCGCGCCACCCTGCGCGCATCCGCAGCCAGCCCAGCCGCCGCAGGCCGCAGCAATCGCAGACCGACCAGACGCAGCCGGAAACCGGCGGGGCATCCATAAAAGTCGAAGTGAACGAGGTCATCGTTCCGGTCACCGTCACCGACGACAAGGGACGCTTCATCTCCAATCTCGAAAAGAAAGACTTCCAGATCCTGGACGAAGGCAAGCCGCAGACCATCAACTTCTTTTCGCGCGAGCGCAGCCAGCCGGTGGTGGCGGGCTTCCTCATCGACCTCAGCAATTCCAGCCGGGCGCAGTGGAAGAATTTCCAGACCGCGGCCACTGAGCTGGTCCTGACCTTGCTTCCGGGCAAGGAAAAGTTTTCGGGCTATATGATCGGCTACGGGAATAAGGCCGAGCTGATGGTGAATACCACTAGCGATCCCGAGACCATGGTTGCCAAGCTGCGCGATCTGAAGCCCGGCGGCGGCGCGGCGCTCTACGACGCGATTTACATGGCCTGCACCAATCGCGCGCTCATAAAGGGCGAGCCGTTTGAGCCGCGCCGGGTGCTGATCGTCGTCGGCGACGGCAACGATAATTCCAGCAAGAAGACCTTGCAGGAAGCGCTGGAAGTGGCGCAGCGAAACCTGGTGACCATCTATGGCATCAGCACGGTGTCTTACGGATTCACCAGCGAAGGCAGCGACAATCTGACCAAGCTGGCCGAGGAAACCGGAGGCCGCGTGGAGTATCCGCTGCAAGATATCTACAAGGATGTTGCGGGATATTTGTCGACGCCGTCGGACGAAGGGAACCTGGCTCTGCGGGCGGGCACCGGGGGATTTGCATCGGCGCTGGCGACGGCGCTGTTCCGCGCGGTGGCGAATATCACGGGCGAGATCACCACGCAGTATATCCTGCGCTACATTCCCGACGATTCGGCGACCTCCGACAAGGTATTCCGGGGATTGAACATTAAGGTTTCACTGCCGGAGGTCAAGGTGCGAGCCCGCAAAGGCTACTATCCGGTGGGCCATTAGGTTGGTTGGTTCTGTTGCCGACGCGGGGCGCCGGCTGACGGTCGATATGTGAACGAGCGCATCATGCCCGTTCCGATCACGACTATGGCGGATGCCAAGGCCGGGGCGCATGCCAGTGCGCGCGATGCTAAGACAGGGGCCGTGCCAAGCCGCAGTCAATACGCAGCGCTGCCCGCTATTCGCTGCTGATGGTGGAGCTGCCGGGACAGGAAGCCATCACCGCGGGCGTGCTGCTCGAAGACCCGGCCACCGACCGGGTCCACATCCGCCTGCGGCGCGATTGGGAGCGCATCGATCCAGACGAGGCCGAGGTTCTGGCGTTTCTCGAAGACGACCTGCGTGGCCCAGGCAGAGGAAGTGGGCGCGGCGAAATTCTTTGCGCGGCTGGAGGACACGCTCTCGAACACCATCCGCGTGAGCGACCGCCGCGAGACCATGGTGGAGGACTTCCCGCGCGCGCTGGCGCGCCTCTACCGCGAGCATGTGCGGTCACGAGGCGCAGCCGTTCGTCACGCATTTGCCGCGCTACTCGCTGGCGGTGGCGGCGGGACCGTTCCTGGAAAATCCCGTCATTGAAGAGGCGAGCGAAGACCAGGCCTGGGAAGAGGCGCCGGCGGGGCTGCGCCTGACGCGAGAGATGTTCGTGGCGGAAATCGTGGGCCATTCCATGGAACCGCTGATTCCGGACGGCTCGCTGTGCGTGTTCCGCAGAGGCGTGACCGGATCGCGGCAGGGGCGGCTGGTGCTGGTGGAGGCATTGGGCGAAGCCGGCAGCGACCGCTATACGGTGAAGCGTTATCGCAGTGAGAAGCGGCAGAATGACGCGGGCGAGTGGTCGCACGAGCGCATACGCCTGGAGCCGTTGAATCCTGCATTTCGAAGCCTGGGACCTGGACCCGCAAGAAGACCGTTACCGAATACTGGCCGAGTTCGTCCAAGTATTGTAGTAAAGACGTATTGTGAAAGATGAGAATAGAATCGCCATGCTACGTTTCGCTGCTGCTCCTGATGATCCCGCTGGCCGCGCTGGCGCGCCGATAAATACGATGGCCCGCGGCCTCCCAAGCCGGATATGGCGTATCTGGTGCACGCCGACAACCTGATTCCTACCGAGGCGCTGGAGGCTAAAGACGACGGCGGTCTGTACACCGTGCCGGGCGCCAGTTCCCCCGCGCGCACTCCGCTGGCCGAACCTATTTTCCTGATCGAGAGCGACAAAGTACTTCCGGAGCGGCTGGAACTCTATCGCTGGGATGTGAAGGGCGGACACCGCGAGCTCGCCACCGGGAAGGGCAAGCGCAAAGGATCTGCGCGGCCGCTGCATCTTTCGGTCAACAAAGTGGACGGCAAGCTGTATCGCGTCGAAGCATCCGAGCCGCTCGAAAACGGAGAATATTCGCTCTCGCCCAACGACTCGAATAAGGTATTCTGCTTCGAAGTATATTAGATGCGGCGGTTGACGGGTCGCGCCAAGCAAGCTCGCATGGTATTAGGTCTGCGGGCGTCTGCTAGAATCGAGTCTTTGGCATCATCGGGGTTTCTTGCTTAGCCGCGTTTTCAAAAGCTTCCGCCATCGCGATTTCCGGCTGATGTGGTTCGGTGCTTGCACCTCCACCATCGGCACCTGGATGCAATCCACCGCGCAGGCGTGGCTGGTCTACGATCTATCCAAAGATTCCTTCTACCTGGGTCTGGATACCTTCCTGGCGCAGGTTCCCATCATCCTGTTCTCGCTGGTGGGAGGCGTCATCGCCGACCGCATGAACCGCCGCAACCTGCTGCTGGCTTCGCAGTACGTGCAAATGACCACGGCGCTGATCCTGACGCTGCTGGTGTATTTCAAGGTGGTTCACGTGTGGCACATTCTGTGCCTGTCGTTCATCGTGGGTGTCGCGCAGTCCTTCGGCGGTCCGGCGTATCAGGCGCTCTTGCCGACGCTGGTGGGCAAGGAAGACATTCCCAACGCCATCGCGATGAACTCGATCCAGTTCAACCTGGCGCGCGTGATCGGACCGACGCTGGGCGGCATTGCGCTCACCACGGTAGGCGCGGCCTGGTGCTTCGGCTTGAACAGTCTGTCGTTTCATCGCGGTGATCATTTCGCTGTACATGATCAACGTGAAATACATTCCCGCGAAGTCGAGCGAGCCCATCCTCGACAGCATGCGGCAGGGCATCGGGTTCATCCGCCAGAAGCCCGGGATGGACGGGCTGATCGTGCTGGCGTTCGGCATGACGCTGCTGGGCATCCCGCTGCTGACGTTTCTTCCGGTATTCGCCAAGGACATCCTGCATGGCGGCGCGAGAGGCTTCACGCAACTGCTGGCCTTCTCCGGCGCCGGATCGGTGTGCGGCGGATTGATCGTCGCCGCGTTCGGCAAGATTCGGGGGCAGGGCAAGACGGCGCTGATGGTGCTGGTGCTGATGGGCTGCATCATTTTGGCGTTTTCGCAGTCCAAGCATTTTCCGCTCTCGCTGCTGCTCATTTTTCTCTCCGGCGGCGCCATGATGATCTCGATGTCGATGGTCAGCTCGCTGGTGCAGGCGGTGGCTTCCGATGAAATGCGCGGGCGCGTGATGAGCGTGTATAACGTGGCCTTCCGCGGCGGCATGCCGGTGGGCAGCCTGCTGCTGGGAAAACTGATTCCGATCTTCAGCGCGCCGGTCATCATGGGCTGGAGCGGGGGATTGCTGGCGCTGCTGGGTCTGTACTTCCTGGTGGTCCAGCGGCGCGTGGCCCAACTTGTAACTACGACCCGGATTGCTATAATCGAGACGCTCCTTATGGCAGTGGAGTCGTTCCTCACCCGCTGGCGCAAGGCGGTTCGTCCCTTACCTCGGGAGGCCCCCAGCGCAGCGCTCCTGGCACTAAAACGCAGACAGCGAAAATTGATTCAACGAACCTGTAGCCATACTTGTGCTCGCTGGGCGCCGGAGGCTGGATCTATAGTTATTGGGCGAGCGCTCCGGACCGTGCTCAGGACGAAGCCGCGCTGGGCGTGAAGCTGTTGGGCGCCGGAACCTACGAACAAGCCATGCGCCACTTCGACCGCGCGATCCGGATTTGGCCGGAATACGCCGACGCCTACCTGAACCGCGGGCTTGCGGAGCACGGCGCCAGCCACCGCGCAGAGGCGCTCGCCGATCTCGACAAGGCGCTCGACCTCGACCCTAGCTTGACGCGAGCCTACAACGAGCGCGGCCAGATCTATCTGGAGAACGGCGACGTGCAAAAGACGATTCAGGATTGCAGCAAGTCGATCCAGTGAGCCCCACTGTCGACGCTTACTACCAGCGGGGCGAGGCGTATGAAAAGCTGGGCGAACACCAGAAGGCCATTGCCGATTTCGACGCCGCGATCGCGGAGTCTCGCGAGGCGCCCTTCGCGTATCGCGCGCGCTCCGTGGCCAAGCGCAATGCTGGGGACCGGGAGGGCGCGCGAGCCGACGACGACCAGGCGCGGCGGATCGAGACCGGACAGTCAGCGGATCCCGATGTATTGCGTGCGCCTTGAAGTAGAGCCCGAGCGCGTCGACACGCTGCTCGCGGAACTGTGGGAAGCGGGGACGTGCGGAGTCGTCGAAGGCGACGGATTCGTGGAAGCCTTCTTTGAGGACTTCGAAGCCGCCGCGAGGTTCGGGAACTCCAATGCTCGCCGCGGACCGCGACTGGGTGCAGGAAACCGAAGACGCCTGGCCGCCGATTCTGGTGGGCGAAAAATTCTTCGTGGTGGCGCCGTGGCGCACGGAGCCGACGCCGCCCGGACGCTTCCGTCTCGAAATCAATCCCGGCATGCAGTGCGGCACCGGGCAGCATCCCTGCACGCGGCTGTGTCTGGAGGCCATGGAGCGCATCATCCAGCCGGGGGATCGCGTGCTGGATGTGGGCACCGGCTCCGGAATCCTGTCGATCGCCGCCAAGATGCTGGGTGCGGCAACCGTCGTCGCTTGCGACATCGACGCCGACGCGGCGCGCGAGGCGCTGTTCTTCATCGGAAGCGTGGACGCGGTGCGCAGCGGCGCGTTCGACGTGGTGGTGGCGAACATCAGCGAGGTCGTGATCGGCGATTTGAAAGCCGAGTTCGAGCGCGTGGCTCCGCGGCGGATTCTATCGGGGTTTCAGGATGCATCGGGGCGAGTGGACTTGCGTCTGACGATCATGAGTGATGGCCTGAATGGTGGTGGGGGCGTTGCCTTCAAACCGGTTGTTGACGAAGATCAGAGCCGCTCGGCGCTCCTCGCGCATGCGGCGGATCAGGGCGCGCATCGCCTCGCGGCCCTCGGGATTCTCGTCCCGCACTTGATCGTAAGGCGAGAGTTGTTCCACGGCCTGTTCGTAGGGCCGGCCCTCGCGAAGCAGCGCTCGCACGACCGTGAAATCGGTGGTAAACGCTCCCGGAATCGCGATGTGTTCGGCGAGCGGAGGCATTTTTGTCCACGCGTTGAACACGTGGGCCGCTTTGCGCTCGGCGAGGCAATCGAAATACGGAGGAATCAGGTAGCTTCGATTGCGCACTTCGACCGAATAGCGAAACGACGGCGGCAGCGCGTCCAAGAAATGGTCCGAGCCGGGCGATGAATTCGCGCGGCGCGGTGGAGCGCGCACCAAACTCGAAGATCAGCGTCGCGATGCGGTCGCGATAGGGCTCCAGAGGTTCCAGAAACCCCGCGGCCAGCGCATCGGCGTTCAGAAAAGATTCGTTCTTCATGCCGGCCCGCGGGCCGTAGCGCGCATGCCTGGGGAACACCTCGGCCGTGACCTCCTCCGGAACTTTTAACGCGAAGCGCAGCCCGGCGGGGGCGGTGGCAAACAGGCGCTGCCAGAATTCCGGCGTCGGAAATTGATAGAAGGAGAAGTCGCCGCAAACGATGGGAAATGTTTCGGCGTACTCCGCCAGACACTCGGCCTCGAAGCGCTTCTGGGAGAACTTGCCGCGCGTCGTGTAGCGGTCGCGGGAATAAATCTGATCCAGCCAGCCGGGATACTTCCACGAACTGGTCCCGATCCAGATATTTTGCGCCGCCAGCGAGCGCAGGCGTCCGGCCAGCGCCGCTCGATCGAACGCCGGAGGCGGATCGAAAAGCGGGAGCGTCACTTACCAGGCGTGCGCCGAGCGGTTGTAGTACGGATCTGCGCCGGCCTCGATGCGCTCCGCCGTCCAGCACGCGGATCAGCACCGGCGCGGTCCCGTTGGAGTAGCGCGACATGGTGCTCACCTGGTGCCCGCGCGCCGTCAGGTCCGCTGCCACCGCGGCCGGAATGCGGTCGTCGAGCTGCAGATCCCCGCGTTCCCAGGCGTGATTATCGAAGCTCGAAACCAGATGGCGCGTTCCGAAGCGCGGCGCCTCGATCGAATTCTCCGCGTTCATGCGGAAGATGAGGGAGTTGAACAACACCTGCAGCAAGCCCTGCTCCTGGGTATCGCCGCCGGGCGTGGAGAGCACCTCCACCGGCTTGCCATCGGCCGATGTCACCAGCGTGGGACTCAACGTCACGCGCGGCCGCTTGCCGGGACCCAATTCATTGGGACTGCCCGGAATCAGCACGAAACTCTGCGCGCGCACGCTCAGCGGAATGCCGGTGTCGCCCGCGATCACGCTCGGCAGCCACGCGCCCGAGGGAGTGGCCGAAAACATCATCCCGTCTTTGTCGATGGCATCCACGCAGGTGGTGTCGTGCGCCATCAGCACCGGGTCGAGAGGAATATGCGCCATCGCTTCCTCGGACGGATGATGTCCCGGTTTGCCGTGAATCGTCGCCGGGCAGGAACTCCTGCGACGCTTTGTCGGTGATCAGCTTGCGGCGCTCGCGCGCCGTACTCTTTCGACAGCAGCACGTCGGCCGGAATGTGGCTAAATTTGGGATCGCCGTAATAGGTGTCGCGATCCGCGTAGGCCAGCTTCAACGCTTCGACGACGCGGTGAATATAAGCTGCCGAATTGAACGCGGGCTGGTCATCGAAGCCGTCCAAAATGTTGAGGGCCTCGATCATCGCCGGCCCCTGGCTCCAGAAACCGTTCTTGTAAACGCGATAGCCCTTGAAGGTGGTCGACACGGGTTCCTCGGGCTGAAGCTTGAAAGCCGCCAGGTCCTCATAGCGCAGCAGGCCGCCGTTGGCCTTGCTGAAGGCGTCGATCTTGCGGGCGATCTCGCCGCGATAGAAATAGTCGCGCACCTTGTCGATAGCAGCCTCGCGGGTTGCGCCCGCGGCCAGTGCTTTCTTCTCCGCCTCCGCCATCGCGCGCAGCGTGTGCGCCAGATCCGGCTGGCGGAAGATTTCACCGGTCCGCAGCGGGCGGCCGTTGGGAAGGAAGTGGGCTTTCGAAGTCGGCCACATGTTGAAAAACGGCTGGCTATAGGCGATGGAAGACGCGCGCATGTCATCCAGCGCGAAACCGTCCGCCAGATCGATGGCGGGCGCGATCACTTGCTCGAAGCTCATGCTGCCGTATTCGCGCAGCGCGACCAGCGCGCCGTCCACCATGCCCGGCACCAGCGCCGGCATCAGACCGGCTGCGGGAATGATGCCTTTCAATCCGCCGGGGTCGCGTTCGGTCACCTCAAAGGGCTGCAGCGGACGGTTGCGGAACAACTCGGCGGTGGCCAGCTTCGGCATGGTGCCGAGGCCCGCGATCGCAGTGCACCTTGCCGTCCTTCGTGCGAATCAGAATGGACGCTTCCCCGCCGAAGCCGTAATGCGAGAGTTCGCTCACGGAGCCCGCGAACATGGTGGCGACGCCCACATCCACCGCGTTGCCGCCCTTGTAGTAGGTGTGCATCCCGGCTTCGGTTGCCCACTCGCTGCCGGCGGCCACCGCGCCATGCACGCCGCGCACGGGCTGCTTCAAAGGACGCTCCGGTTCGCGTCTGGACTGCGCCACGCTCAAGGCCGCCAGCGCAAAAAAAATCAAACCTTTGCTTAGCTTCATGAGGCTCCTCGGGTCAAGCTGGCTTCATTATACCCAGCGCGGTGAGGCGGGTTTCGCCTCGGATTCAGACTGTGCCCGGAACTGATCGCTTTATAATGGTCTAGCGGTGAACGAGAACTCCCCAGCAAGAGCCTTCCGCGGAATCGAGCCCGCGCAGCGATGGCGAACCGATGCTGTTTTGTCCGGTTTGCAGCCGGCGGCTGGCCGAGCGCAAATGCAAACTCTACTGCGAGCAGTGCGGCTATTACATGTCTTGCGCCGACTACTATTGAGACCAGAGGCAACTTCCTGAAATGAGTGAACTCGCAGATTTATTGGAGAGATTCCGGCGCGGAGCCGAACTGGTTGCCGTCGCCACCACCGGCGCTGCCGGACCGGTGCTGGATTTCCGCCCGGCGGAGGGTAAGTGGGGCGTGCGCACCATCGTGTGCCACCTGGCCGATACCGAGGAAGTTCTGTCCATGCGGCTGCGGCAGGTCATTGCCGAGGATAATCCGGTGCTGCCCGCCATCGATCAGGACGCCTGGGCGGAACGTCTGGATTACAGCAAAAGAAAACTTTCGCACGCGCTGGACACCTTCCGGCGGACTCGGGCGGAGAACTACGAACTGTTAAAGGATCTGCCGGAAGAGACGTTCGCGCGCACCGGCCAACACAGCAAGCGCGGAACGATCACGCTGCTGGATCTGCTTCGCATATTCGCCGAGCATCCCGAAAAGCACGTGCAGCAGATTCACGCCGCGCGCGCCGCTTTCAAGGAATTCAAAGCGGCGCAGGCTGCGGCGGCTCCGGCTGCGCCGCTCACCCGCGACGCCAGCCCTCGGCTTAAGGTTTTCGGGCGATCGCGATGATGGAGGTTGGACGCCACGGCAAAAGTTTGTCGATGCGGCGCCACAGCCAGACAAAGCGGTCGTAGAGGCGCATCTGGTTCCACTCCAGGCTGCGGCGCTTCAGAATGCGTCCGCTCACAAACCACGCCGGCCGCGAGACCCGGTTGAAGCGGATGATCTGTTCCACCTGGAATCCGGCCTGCTCCATTTTGCTCTTGAGCTCCGCTTCCGAGTAGCGGCGGAAGTGGCCCAGGGCTTCGTCGATGGTCCCGAAGACGCTCTGCCCCTCCGGCACCAGCACGATCGCGCGGCCGCCGGGACTGAGCGCCGAGAAAATATTGGCCAGCCCCGCGTGATCGTCCTCGATATGCTCCAGAACGTTGAGGCAGATCACCGTGTCCATGTCGCCCAGGAATGGCTCGAAATCCTGCGGCGCGCGTCAGATCGCAAAAGTGCGCCTCCAGATTCATGCGATGGACGAAACGCGACTTCAGCCGCGCCAGATGCTCCGGATTGATATCGGTGGCGGCGTAGCGCTTGCGTCCGCGCACCAGCGCGCGCGTCAGATTTCCGATGCCGGCGCCGATTTCGAGAACCCGCTCGCGCACGTGCGGCCGGATGGTATCCGCCATCCAGCGATTGAAGCGCGGGGCGGCGGAGAGCGCATGCAGCGTGCGCGCGCCGGGGTCCTTATATAGATCGCCCGTGAAAGAGAAGCGCAGAATGGTTCCCAAAATCACCCATGCATCGCGGGTGCGGATCTTCTTGCCCTCTTCATAAGTTCGGCCGTAATAGCTCACCGGAACTTCGTAGACGCGCGCGCCGCGGCGTCCCAGCTTGATGGTGATCTCCGGTTCGAATCCGAAACCGTCCGACCGCAGCGGTGTTTCGGCCAGCACCGCCGTGCGGAAAGCCTTGTAGCCGGTGCCCATGTCGGTGAGATTCAGATCCGCCACCAGGTTGCAGAACTCGGTCATGAAGCGATTGGCCAGCGAGTGCCAGTAATACATGACGCGCCGCTCGGCCACGATCATGAAACGCGAGCCATACACCGCGTCCGCGTGACCATCCAGCAGAGGCTTCAGCAGGTGCTCGTACTCGCGAGGATCGTATTCGAGGTCCGCGTCCTGAATCAGGCAGTACTCGCCGCGCGCCTCGGCGACCGCGGTTCGGATCGCCGCGCCCTTGCCGCGATTCCGGCCGTGACGAATCAGACGCACCAGGCCGGGATGACGCGCGACAAATTCTTCGACGATGCGATCGGAGCCGTCGGTGGAACCGTCGTCCACCACGATGATCTCGCGTTCCAGACCATCCGGCAGCGGAGCGACCAGCGCGCGGCTCAATAATGGGCGCGATGTATTCTTCTTCGTTGAAGAGAGGAACCAGAATAGATAGGAGAGACGCTGGCACACGCGGAATGGTATCCGCTAGTATAACGGAAGGAGCAGACCAGCGGAGGAAATTTGCCTTGCCCAAAAATGAAGATGGCGAATTCGAATTGATCCTGGGGAACCGCCAGCTGCTCAGCGTGTTCTTCATCGTCGTGATTCTGCTCGGGGTGTTTTTCACGATGGGTTACATCGTGGGACGCAATTCAGGCACAGTGACGGCTGACGTTGACGCCCGTTCCGGGCGTCGACGCAAGGCCGCCGGCAGCGGAAGCGCCGGCGAAAGCTCCGGAGCCCGCGCCCGCCCCGGTCCCGTCGACTCCCACGGAAACTGCGCCCCAGCAACCCGCGACCGCCGCGCCCGCGGCCGAGCGCGAGCCTGAACCGCGCAAGCGTGAGCCTAAAGCGGAAGCGCGCACGGCGTCCGGCAGCCATCCAGTCGCCGGGCAGACCTATCTGCAACTGGCCGCCACCAGCCAGCACGAAGCCGACATCATGGTGGATGTTCTCCGCAAGAAAAGTTTCCGGGCGATGGCGGCGGAGATCGACGAAAAGCCCGGCACCTTTCGCGTGCTGGTGGGGCCGATCACCGACACCACCGCGAATAAAATGCGCGCGGACCTGCAAGGCGCCGGGTTCCCGGGCAACGCGGCCATTCGCCGGACGTTTTAGTGAATCTGGTTCTCGCGCTCGTTTCCGGCTTTCTGCTGGTCCTCTTATTCCCCGGTTTTAATCTCACCTGGCTGGCGCCGGTTGCGCTCGCGCCGATGCTGATCGCCTGCGCGCGCGAACCTTCCTGGAAACGCCGGTGGTTTTATGGATGGGCGGCGGGCGTGGTCTTCTGGTGCGGCGTCTGCCCCTGGATCGAATTCGTCATGGACGTTCACGGCGGCATGGGGCCGTGGGGCGGATGGGGCACGTTCGTCTTGTTTGGTCTCTACAAGGGATTGCACATGGCGGTGTTCGCAACGCTGGCCGGTTTCCTGATGCCGCGCTGGTGGGCCATCCCCGCGGTCGCCGCGCTGTGGACCGGCATCGAGCGCACCCATGGCTTCTTCGGGTTTCGCATGGCTCGATCTGGGCAACGCCGGAATCGACATGCCGTGGCTCATGCGGCTCGCGCCCATCACCGGCGTCTACGGATTGTCGTTTGTATTCGCGATGCTCAGTTGCGCGGTGGCGCTGCTGTTGGTCCGCAGACCGCGGCGCGAGTTGCTGTGGCTTGCGGCCCTGGTAGTGCTGATCGCGCTCCCCGGCGCGCCGAGTCCGGCGGCGGGGTCGCGGAGAGCGCTGGTGGTGCAGCCCAATATCGACACCGAAATGCAATGGACCGAAGACAACGTCCGCGACACGGAACAGAAGCTGGCGTCTGCTCTCGCGCGACCAGCGGCGCAGACCTCATTCTTTGGCCCGAAGTGCCGGCGCCTTTCTATGTGAACGACGCCGCGTTTCGCGACTACACCGCCCGAATCGCGCAGACCGCGCAAGCTCCGTTCCTGTTCGGCGCTGTGGGATTCACGCCGCAGCGCGAGCCGCTCAATTCCGCTGTGATGATGGACCCTTCCGGCAAGATCGTCGACCGTTACGACAAAATCAACCTGGTTCCCTTCGGAGAATTCATTCCGCCGATGTTCGGATGGGTGAACCGGATCACGAAAGAAATCGGCGACTTCGTCCCGGGCGAACGCGTAGTGGTGTTCCCGCTGGATGGACACAAGCTGGGTGCGTTCATCTGCTACGAATCGGTATTCCCGGACCTGGTCCGGCAGTTTGTCCGCGGCGGCGCCGAAGTGCTGGTGAATCTTTCAAACGACGGCTACTTCGGCCATAGCGCCGCGCATCAACAGCATCTGGAAATCGTACGCATGCGAGCCGCCGAAAACCGGCGCTGGATCCTGCGCGCCACCAACGACGGCATCACCGCGGCGATCGATCCCGCAGGCCGCGTCGTCGAACGCATGCCTGCCTTTCGTCGCAGACCGCCGGGCTGCTGCCTTACGATTACGAAAGCGCTCGAGACCCCCTACACGCGACACGGGGACTGGTTCGCTTGGGCGTGCTTCGCGTCCGGATTCCTTATGAGTGCCGTATCACTAGCACATCGCCGTCTTTGACGATGTACTCTTTGCCTTCGAGGCGCAGCAGTCCTTTTTCCTTGACGCCGGGATAACCGTCATGATCGAGCAGCACCTGCCAGTTGATCACTTCGGCGCGGATGAACTTCTTCTCGAAATCGCTATGGATGGCGCCCGCCGCGTTCACCGCCCGGCTGTGAATGGGAATGGTCCAGGCCCGCACTTCGGTCTCGCCGGCCGTCAGGAAGGACATGAGCCCCAGTAGCGAGTAGGTGGCCGAGATCAGGCGCTCCATGCCGGATTCCTTCAGGCCGTAACTCGACAGCAGCTCCTTGGCTTCTTCCGGCTTGAGCTCGGCGAGTTCGGCTTCGATCTGCCCGCAGATCGCCGTGACCGCGGTATTCTTGCGCCCGGCGAACGGCCCCTTGCGGTATTCTTCCTCCACCTCGTGCAGCCGGCCCGCGTCTTTTTCGCCCAGATTGAGCACGCACAGCATCGGCTTCTGCGACAGAAACTGGAATCCGCGAATGCGCTTCTCTTCCTCCGCGTTGTACTCCAGCCCGCGCAGCGGGCGGTTGGCTTCGAGCTCGGTCTTGAGCCGTTCCAGCAGCGCGAATTCCTGATCCAGTTCCGGACTCTTGATCTTCTTGCGATCTTTATCCACGCGCTCCATGCGCTTCTCCACCACCACCAGATCGCTGAGCATCAACTCGACCTCGACGTCTTCGAAGTCGCGCATGCGGATCGACCGAGCCCTTTTCGTGCGGCACCGTATCGCTCTCGAACACGCGCAGCACGTGCGCCAGCGCATCGGCCACTCGCAGACTCGCCAGATAGCTGGGATCGCGCAGAGCTTCCTTCGAAATGGAAGGGAAGTCGAAATACTCCACCGTCGCGTACGTGATCTTGGGCGGCTGATACAACTTCGCCAACGCGTCCACGCGGGCGTCGGGAACCTTGGTGATCCCCACGCGGGCTTCGAGCGAGCCCATGCGCGCGGCGTTCTCATGCACGCCGGTCAGGATCGTAAACAAACTGGTCTTGCCTACCATGGGCAGGCCGATAATGGCTGTCTTCATTTTTGGTTTTCGCTAGAGTGGAACGTCCACCAGCGTAAGAATCTCTTCCAGAACTTTCTCGGCGGCGCCGGCCCAGCGCTGTCCCGCCGCGGCGCGCGTTGCTCAGCAGGACGCGGTGCGCAAACACCGGAACCACCATGCGCTTGACGTCGTCCGGCGTCACGTAGTCGCGCCCGTCCACCGCCGCCAGCGCTTGCGAAGCCCGGAACAGCGCCTGCGCGCCGCGCGGACTCACGCCCATGGCCAGCGCCTCATGCTCGCGCGTGTGTTTGACGATCGCCAGCATGTAATCCACCAGCGCATCGTCCACCGTCACGTGCCCCACGGTTTCCTGCAAATGCAGCAGGTCTTCGCTCGAAATTACCGGGCGGATCTTTTCGAGTCCCGGCTCCGCGCTGTGCCGCAGAATCTCGCGCTCCGCGGTCTCGTCCGGATAGCCGATGCGAATGCGCATCAGGAACCGGTCGAGCTGCGATTCGGGCAGCGGATAAGTGCCGTGATGCTCCACCGGATTCTGCGTCGCGATCACCATGAACGGCTGCGCCAGCGGCCAGGAGCGCCCGTCAATCGTCACCTGCTGTTCATTCATGGCTTCGAGCAGCGCCGACTGCGTCTTGGGAGTCGCGCGATTAATCTCGTCGGCCAGCAGGAAATGCGTGAAAACGGGTCCGGGTTTGAATTCGAATCCTTCGGTGTGCGCGTTGTAGATGGTGACGCCCAGCACATCGCTCGGCAGCATGTCGGACGTAAACTGCAGCCGGTGAAAGCTCGGAATCGACGCTGCGCGCCAGCGCCTGTGCCAGCGTAGTCTTGCCGACGCCCGGCACGTCCTCGATCAGCAGATGTCCGCGCGCCAGCAGGCAGGCGAGCGAAAGCCGCAACACCTCCGGCTTGCCGCGAATCGCCTCGCCCAGAACCGATTCAATTTCGACCAGCTTTGAAAGCGGAACCGGCGGGGTATATAAGGAGTCCCGCATCTTCATTCATGATATCGAAGTGCGCCGCGCGGAGCCATAAAGGCTCGTTTTACTCCAGATTCATGTCGAGCACCTGAAACTGAAAGCGCTCCGGCGGGAGCGAGCTGATCGGGCTCGGGCTCATCTGCGACCAGGTCTGATACGCGCTATTCGCCACCGACGAGTTCAGATAGAACAGAAATTGATTGGAAAAACACTTGAGCGGCGGAGGCTCGCGAAACGTCAGCCGCATCCCCATGGCCTTTTCGATTCCGACGCCGCCGGTCTCAACCGACTTGTCTTCCAGCAGCATCACGAAACTCGACCGGCCCGCGTGCGGCCATAGGTCGGCGCGCAGAAGATTGCGCAGATCGACGCGCGTGTCGAACGTAGTCTCGCACTGCCGGATCCATTCGAGGATGCTGTCGCCCCACTGCCAATGCTGGACGAAAGCCAGATATTGATCCACCAGATTCACCGCCAGATCCATGCGGCGGCGCTCGAATTCGCTGTCGGCCACTGGTCCGGCCGGCTGCGGCGGAATCATATCTTCCTGCTCGATGAGCTGGTTGGCCATGTCCATCACGCGGTCCAGCCGTCTTACGTGTGGAGACATGCGGACCAGCAGAGGTGGCAACTCGTGCATGGTGGTGCCAGGAACTTCGACGAACTTACGATCGCCCAGTATGTCCATACCATTCACCTGCGCTTTTTATCGGCACTTTGGATGCCAAACTTAAGCCTCTGTCTTATCAGACGTTTTGCGTAAGGACGGGTTACGTTAAGCTAGAGGAGAGGACACCTCGTGGCTCTCTTCTTTCTCATTGTAGTGCTTTTGCTGATGGTGGCGCTGATCACCCTCTTCGCGTTCCCGCCCCATCGGTGGGCGGAATGGTTCACCAAGGACAGCAAGAAAAAGTAATCCCGGCGCGCCTCACGTCACCCAAAACGGGCGGCTTTGCCGTGGACGATATTTCCGCCTGCTAGACTTGTCGAAAGGGTTTGGCGCGCTGACGGACACTGGCGCTGGCCCCATCGGGGCGATCGATGGACTTCATACTCGCGGAACTGGCGCGTCACGGATATGCCATCCTGTTCGTGTCCGTGTTCCTCGAAGCCGTGGGCTTTCCGGTGCCAGCCGCTATTGCGCTGCTTCTTGCCGGCGCAGCCAGCGCGCACGGCTCTCTAAGCGCCCTCGCCACGGTCGGCGGTGCGTTCGGAGTCATACTGATTTGCGACAACCTGATGTTCCTCTTCGGCCGCTACTCCGGATGGTGGCTGCTCGGACTCCTATGCCGGTTCACGCTTAACCCGGAGTCGTGCATTTTGCGCTCGGCGGACGCCTTTTATAAACGTGGCCGCGCCCTGCTGGTATTCGCGAAGTTCGTGCCGGGCATCAATACCATGGCTCCGCCGCTTAGCGGGCAGCATGAATATGCGGTGGACGCAGTTCGTCGGGCTCGACGCTGCCGGCGCCGCCCTCTACGTCGGCGCGTACTGGTCTTTGGGATTCCTGTTCGGCGATGCCGTCGAGCCGATCACCAGAACCATGCGAGCTTTCAGCCGGGTAGCGGAGTGGGTCGCCTTCGTCGGCAGTGGCCGGCTATCTGGTTTATCTGGTTTGGAACTGGACCAAGGCGGGCACGTTCGGCTCCATCCCGCGCGTGCGGCCCACCGAGGCGGCGCAGAAGATTTCGATCGAGGACGCCGTGATATACGATGTCCGCAGCCACGGCTATTACGATCGGAAGGCCAGGCGGATTCAGGGGTCCAAGCGCCTGGAGCCCAATGCGCTCAATCAGCGATGGCTCGAAATGCCGCCCGATGGCACGGATGGTGTATCTGTATTGCACCTGCCAGGGCGATGCCACCAGTATTCGCGTGGCGAAGGAACTGATCGATCGGGGATTTCACGTCGCTGTGATCGCGGGCGGATTGCGTGCCTGGAGGAGGGCCGGATTGCCGCTGGAACCGGTGCCTGCCGAAGAGGTTGATCCGCTTCCGGCGTTCGAGACTTAGTTGGCGTCACATTAGTTGGCGTCGATCGACGCTTCGATAAGTTCCAGCCGCCGCTTGGGCGTCTCGCCGTCGACGTCTTCCTTGGCGAACGCGTCCAGCACGTCCAGTCCTTCGACGATGCGCCCGAAGGCGCTGAACTGGCCGTCCAGGCTGGTCGCCGGACCCAGCATCAGGAAGAACGAAGTGGTGGCTGAATTCGGGTCGTCGCCATGCGCCATGGATATGATGCCGCGCACGTGCTTCACATCCGTTCGGAACTCGCCCTTCACCGGACGCACCCAGCGATCGGCGTAGTGATTGGGTCCCGAGGCGCGCCCCGCCGGCGCTCCGCCTTGCACCACAAAGTCTTTCGCGATCCGGTGGAAGACCGTTCCGTTGTACCAGCCGCTTTGCGTCAGCTTCAGAAAGTTGCGCACGTTCTCCGGCGCCCAATCCGGCTCCATCTTGATCTTGATGTTGCCGAGCGTGGTCTTCAGCGTCACCGTCTTGCGCATCTCTTCCACGGTGGCGTTGACGAACGGCTCTTCGCGCTTCTTCTCGATGGTCACTTTCAGGATGCGGACCGGCTTTTCCGTGATCCCATTGGCATCCGCCGGGACTTGCGAGATCTTCTCCACCACGTCGATGCCCTCGGTGACCCGGCCGAATGTAGAAAACTTGCCGTCGAGCGCCGGCTGCGGCGAGACGCACACGAAGAACTGCGCGCCCTCGCTATTGGCTTTGCCGGGAATGCTGACGGTGGAAACCACGCCGCGCTCGTGCTTCATGTCGCTGAACTCGTTGCCTAGCAGGCTCAAGTCCGCCGGTGCCCCACAGAGTCTTGGGAGTCTTGGGATTCTTCAACAACGGATCGCCGCCCTGAATAATGCCGTTGGCGACTACGCGATGAAACGCGCTGCCGTCGTAGTAGCCCTGGCGGGCGCGCGCGATGAACTGCTCGACATGCTTGGGCGCTTTGTCGGGTGCAAACTCAAAGCGGAACGTGCCGAGATCGGTGGTCACGACGGCCTCGACCTCGGTCGCAGGGAGCGCGGTCTGGCACCAGGCTGCGGTCGCGGAGCAAAGCAGCAGGCAAAGCAGGTAGCGGCGCGTGCTCATGGGCCATCTTATTTCGCCGGTTCCGCGTTCACCGACGAAATCCAGTAGTCCGTGCCCTGCACCGTGATCTTGGCTTGGATGTTTGCACCCACTTTCAGCTTGCCGAATTCCTGAGGGTCCTTGACGGGATACTCCATCGTCATGGCGTCCATCCAGCCTTCGATCTTGCCGGCCTTGACGGTCGCGAGATGCGCCGCGGGATCCAGGCTGACCACCTCACCCTGCATCTGGTACTCTTTCGCGGGCTGGGCCGGAGGGTTGCGCTGGCACCCTGTCAGGAGCAGCGCGAAGACAATGCAGATCAACGTTTTCATAGTCTTTTATGAGGCTACCGCAACGTTCGCCGAGCGCGAGCGCGAGCCTAAGGAACCCCCAACTACTCGGCCGATAGAAATAAGAGGAGACCTGCGCCTCAACCGTTCCCATGGGTTCCGCCACTCTCGATACCGCGCCGCTGGTCGCCCCGCGCACGCGTGCGCTCAAAACCTGGCTCAGCCCGTCCCTTTGCGACATGTTTTTCCTGGCGGTGATCGCGTGGTCCTTCATGACCTCCGGAACCGGTTGGAGCCGTCTTTTATGGGACGGCGACACCGCGATCCACATCGCGATCGGTGACTGGATTCTCGACCACCATGCGGTCCCAACTGCCGATCCTTTCTCCTTCACGCAACCCGGGGCTCCCTGGATTCCATATGAGTGGGGCAGCGAAGTCCTGTTCGCGCAGTTGAACCACGCGTTCGGTTTGAAAGGAGTCGTGTTCGTCTGCGGCATCGTGATCGCGGCGCTGATCGTGGCTCTGCTCCGAACCATGATGGCCGCGGGCGCGGACGTGCTGCTGTCGGTGCTGGTGGCGCTGCTGGCTTCAAACGCGCTGCTGATCCACTATCACGCGCGGCCGCACTTGTTCACGCTGCTGTTCCTGGCGATCACCGCCGGCATCGTCACACGGGACCGCATCCAGCCCACGCGCTGGATCTGGCTGCTCCCGGCTTTGACGGTGCTATGGGTCAACCTGCATCCAGGATTCACGATTCTTTTCGTCTACCTGGGAGTGCTGATCGTCGGAAGCCTGCTGGAAGGTTCGCGCGCTGCCGCGCTGCGCTACGCCTGGTTGACCGCGGCCTGCGCTGTGGCGACGCTGGCGAACCCGTTCGGCTACAAACTGCATCTCGACGTACTCTCCTACCTGCACGGAAACGGCACTACCGAGTTCATTCAAGAATTTCAAGCTCCCACGTTCCGTTCGCAGCCGCAGCTCTTTTACATGGGATTTCTGCTGGCCGGTCTGGCGCTCTGCGGGCTCTACCTGCGGCGCAGGAGATTTGTGGAACCGCTGCTGCTCATGGGAACTGCTTACGCCTCACTGATCTCGGTGCGCCACAGCACCGTGTTCGTAGTTCTCGCGGCGCCGATGATTGCAGCGGAGCTTTCCACTTATTGGCAAGCGTGGGTGGCGCGCCAGCCGCGCACATCCGCGGCCCGCATACTGGACGGGCTGTCCTCTGAAAAGCGCGCGGCGTTCTCCCGAAACAGCGTTTGGCTGCTGGCGGGGCTCGCCGCGATTTTCCTGTGGACGCCTCAGGAAATGTGGCCCACCGGATTCGACACGAAAATGTTTCCGGTGGAGTTGGCGTCCCGCCATCCGGAACTTGCGACTGCCCGTCTGTTCACTTCCGATCAATGGGCGGACTATCTGCTCTACGCGAACTACCCGCGCCAGAAAGTGTTTTACGACGACCGCGCCTTCTATGGCGTAGAAATGTACCGCTCCGTCAATACGCTTCTGAGCGGGCAAGCAGGTTGGGCAGCGGCGCTGGATCGCTATCAAGCCGACCGCGTCTTGATCGAAGCCGGATCGCCGCTGTCTGCGCGCCTGCGCGAATCCGGCTACGTGGACGGTTATCGATCAGGACTCGACCGCGGAGTTGTTTGCGCGTCGTCCCGCGCGCTAGCGGCTGCTGTTCGCTGCAAGCGTCCCCAGCAGCGCGAAGAAAAACGCCGCGAGCGCCGGCCTCTGTTGCATCGGATAATCGATCAGCGCGTGCAGCCACACGCTGAGGATGCCTACGCCCCACAGCGATCGCACCGCAGGTCCCACGCTCCAACCGGCAATCGCCAGCATCAACGCCAGAAACAGCAATCCGCCTTCGGACGTCCACTGGACCCAATCGTTGTGGGCCTGGTTGACATAGGTGCCGTCGTCGAATCGCGCGATAGCCGGGATAGGCTTCCGGCCACGTCCCGAGTCCAAAGCCGGTGAGCGGGCGGTCGCGCACCATGGCGATTGAAGAGAGCACCAGATCCTTGCGCAGCGAATAAGGATGCGGTTCCTGCAGCCGCTTCCAGAGAGGTTCCCATCCGACCACGCCTGTCAGGACCGCCACCGCCGCCAGGCTCCCCAGAACCACTCGCGCGAGCATGCTGCCGTTGATCATCCCGCGCCCGAACGCGATCGCGGGTATGACCAGAATCTCGGCGAGACACAGGATGGTGCCGGTGCGCGAGCCGCCCGTGACCACCGAGCCAAACAGCGTAGCGACGATAGCTGCGTGCAGCAGCCAGCGCCGCCGGTCGCCGATGACGCCGACGATCGCCAACGGCAGAATGGCTTCGACGAAGGCGGCGTACTGGTTGTGATAAACGAAGGGGCCGAGCGTTCGGGAGTCCGAACCCGAATCGAAGATCCAAAATACTTTGCCGGCCGGCGACGTGAGGAAGGTGAAGATCGAAACGACTGCCAGGATGCTCGTGAAGATCAACGCCGAGCGCAGAAAACGCTCGCGGCGGTCTCGGTTGCGATACAGATCCGCGGCGAGCATGAAGGCGGCCAGGTTCGTCACCCAGCTCAGGGCGGCATCAAGAGTAGTGACGCGATCGACGGACCACCCGGCGGCCACCTGCAACGCGCCCCACGCAGCGGCCGCCGCAATCATCCATCCAGCGAAGGGGAGAGCTGAGCGATCGTCGCTGCACGATCCTGACTGCCGCCAGAGCGAACAGCGCTACTTGAAAAACGCTCAGCGCCCAGCGAGCCGGGACCCACATGCGTGAGGATCCCGAAACCGAGGATCGCAGCCAGCCACATGTCTGTCCGCTAGTAGGCGCCGTCGCCCAGCACAACCACTCTGATGGTCCGGGCAAGAATATGAAGGTCAAGCCACACCGACCAGTTGCGCACGTAGTAGAGATCCAAAGCTACGCGTTGATCGTAGGAAAGGTTGTTGCGCCCGGACACCTGCCACATTCCGCTTAGACCAGGAGCCACTTTTGCATACAGAGCGAATCCGTCTCCGTAACGCGAAATCTCTTCCGAAACGATCGGCCGTGGACCTACGAAGCTCATTTCTCCCAGCACAATGTTCCACAACTGGGGCAACTCGTCCAGACTGGTTCGGCGCAGGAAACGCCCCAACGGTGTGATGCGCGGGTCGTGACGCAGTTTCTGGCATCGACGCCACTCCTCGTGGAGACTTGGGTCAGAAGCCAGGCACTGTTCTAGAAGTTCACTCGCGTTTCCGTACATGGACCGGAACTTCCAGGCGACAAACGGACTTCCCCCGCGCCCGCGCCGAGTTTGGCCATAGAACACGGGCCCGGGAGAGCTCATCCTGATCGCAAGGGCAATGAGCACGATTACCGGAAGTAACAGCGTTCCAGGGACCACCACCAAGGTCAAGTCCAGCGCGCGCTTGATGACACGCGGGCCAGGCATTAACAGCCGCTGCTGAACTCCCAGACCGAGCACGCCATTCAGATCCCTGGCCTCCACCCACAAACTCGATAAGCCGGCCACTTCGGGGATCACGATCATATTCGGGAACAGCTCGCTGCATCGGTCGAAAAATTCGCGCGCCGTGCGCGGCGGTAGGCCCGCCAAAGCGAAAATGACGTGCCGGATGCCCGCGTCCGCCGCCAGCGGCGCGGCGAGGTCGGGATCGTCAAGGACGGCCACGGGCTTCAGGCCCAACTCCGGCCGGCGGCCCAGCGAGTCGGCGAGCGCCGCGGTAACGCCGGATGTGCCCACCATGACCACCGGATAGCCCCACCAGGGCTTGCGGGCGCACGCGGAGCGGACCGCCGACCGCAGCAGGGGCACCAATACGATGGTCTGCATCCATAGCATCACGAACACGCCGCGAGAATAGGTGGGAGCGTCCTTGAGAAGGAACACTGTCACCGCCAACCCCGAACAGACCATGGACGTTGCCGTTGTCAGGCGCCGCAACTCTTCGGCGGGATTGCGCCCGAAGCCTGGATAAAGCTCCGAAGCCGCGTATGCTAGCGGGAATAGCGCCAGTACAGGCCACAACCTCAGATACATCTCGGAGCGGAGTCCCACGCTAAAGTGCGGCCAGATCAGGATGCTCGCTACCGCTGCAAACGCCACCACAGCGAGATCGCCGGTCAGCAGGAGGGCGCTGCAGAGCCAGGGGCGCGCGGTATTTTTGGATACCGATTCTGCTCGGCTCGAACGAGGCTGGTTCCGTTCGGCGATTCTGGCGATGGAGCTCGGGTGAAGGAGCGACATGTCAACCGGACGCCGCCAGTTTCGGAAGCGAAGCAGTTCTACCCGCGAAGACATCCGCTACGATCTCCTGGTAGAACACCAACGTCTGCTCCACCGTGCGGTCCACGGAGAAGTGGCGGGAGAGGGCGCGGGAGGCCTGCCCCATGCGCGTGCGCAGCGCGCGGTCTTCCGCGAGATCCTTCAACGCATTTCCGATAGCTTCTGGATCGCCGACGGGCGCGATGAATCCGTTGACGCCGTATTGCACGGTATCCGCGATTCCGCCCACCCCGGTGGCGACTATCGGCAGACCGCGAGCCATGGCCTCTAGAACCACCAGCGGATGCCCTTCCGACTTGCTGGTGAGAGCGAAGATATCGAAGCCGGGCATCAGCGGCCTGGCGTCCCGCGCGCCTAACCAGAGGACATCGCCCTCCAGGTTCAGGTTCGCTGCTTGCCGCCGCAATGCCGCAGCGAGCGGGCCATCCCCGATCATCACCAGGCGCGCCGGAACCCGGCTGCGCCGGCGGAAAGCGGCAAAGGAATTCAGCATGATCTCCGGAGCCTTCATCCGAGTAAACCGTGCCGCAAACCCGATACAGACATCGTCGTCCTTGAGCCCCCACTCGCGGCGGCAAACGGAACGCTGATTTTCGAGATTCGTCGGTTGGAGGGAGAACAACTCCGTTCGGGATGAGGCACAGTCTGCCGTGCGGGATTCCTATTTCGACAGCGTGTGCATACTCTTCGCGCGAGACCACGATCATCCCTTGGCCGAATGCGGCCAAGGCTTTCTCGAGATTGGCTGCCACTAGGCGAGCTACCCGCCCCACGGTCGGATCCATGGTCAGAAAACAATGAGGCGTATAGACGGTTTTCACGGGATGACCGATGAGTCCCGCGCGACCGATCAACCCGGCTTTAGTGCTGTGGCAGTGGACCAGATCAAAGGGACCGCGCGTGCGCAGGTAACGCCGAAGTTTCGCGACTAACCGGCAGGTCGCTGGTGCCGGGATACCGCTGGATGGGAACGGGTAGCGAATGAAAGTTGCGCTTGGTCTTTAGATCGATCGAGGTCGGCGAGCGAACATCTGGTCGCAGCGCAGAGGCGAGTACACCAAGTGCACCTCATGTCCGCGCGCCAACAGGCCTTCGGTCAGATCCACAACGTGGCGCCCCGCACCGGTTGCCGCGGCTTCCAGAAGTTGAAGGATTTTCAAGGGAGCGTCAATCCAACGCGCCGTCGCAGACCATTCGGTATCCCGAGAGTCTTTTCGGAACTTCGAGTGGCCGACGTTTGGCGGCAAAGATATCCGATTACGCCAAGCAAGATCGGTATGATCTGCAGCTTGTAGCGAACCGCTGCTCCCAGATCCCTGTAGGCGATTACGCTGTAGGCGGTTCCCCAGGTCGCGAGAAGTGCGAGCGACCAGATAAATAAATGAGAGCGAAAATGCCTCGGTCGAATACGAAAGACCGCCCATACACTCAACAACAGCAACCCCAAGTTTTCCAATCCTGCTAACCAGCCAAACAGGTTCGGAATGTCACCGGGGAGCGGCCGGAAGTATGCGATAAACATGGTCTGCGGCGTAAACAGCAGAAGGTCCCAGGTTGAGTGGAGTTCAGCGTCGAGCCGCATTGTGGAGTTGGCGCGATCCCATCCCGCTGTTACGGTTCGCGTAGCTTCTACTAGGTCCGGAGCTCTGTCGAATTGTAAGCGGTTGAAAGTGAGTGGGACCAGCAGGACCAACGCAAGCCCAATAGAAAAGAGCGCTGCGATTTTCCATCCCGTATGTTTGATACGAGCAGTTGCTAGCAAAAGGCACGGGACCAGGAGGATCGGCCCCATCCAAATGCGAACGACACTTGCTGCGCCGATGCCAGCTAGTACGGCGAGAACATAGATCTTTCTGCGTTTCACGCTGAGATTGACGACCCCCCAAACGTTTAACCCAATCGCTGCGAGTATGAGAGGATCTTTTCCCATAATGGAAGACCAAAAAAGGGCGCTCGGATAGAGGAGGAGTAACCAAAATGCAAACGGCGAGTAACATCCGAGCAGTATTTCAGCGGCCCTGTAAAACAGGTAGATGGCAATGAACCCGATCATTGCAAACGACAGCTTCATTGCATGATAGGAGTCGGGGCCGATTTCCAGATGCAATGCTCCAAGTCCCGTAACGATATTACTGCCGTTATTCGCCAGACCCGCAAGCATACCTCCAACGCCCGAATGAGCTCGTTGGAAATAGGTCCAGCAATCAAGACCCCAATACTGTTGCTCATAAGGGAGCATCAAAACCAGCGCCACCACGCACTTTACCAACCACCCGGCCGCAAGCATTTGTTTGTGCTTCCAGTTGATCGGCCATAGCAGAACGAACAACAGTAACGCGAGACCCCAATAAATGCCGTAAGCATAGTCACGAACAACATCCGTCGTCGGAATATTGGCTCCGGAGTTCTCTATGAAGCTCTGCAGATTCGGTTGTGAAATGGCGATAGCCAACGCAATGCAGAGCGCGACTGAACAAGAAAATAAAATCCAACGATGGCGATATGACATCGATCTTATCGAGATGCTGCCAGAACGTCCTCGTACAGTCCCATGTATTGCTGGTGTACCCTGCGGAGAGAGAACCGGTCTTGAATGTGACACCGTGCCTGCTGTCCCATCAGATCCAGTCTTTCCTTTCCCAATGCCATGAGATCCGACATGCCGCGCGCGAGTGCGCCCGGGTCGCCAGGAGGCACCAGCAGGCCGGTACGCCCCGGAATAACAATTTGTGGCGCTGCACCCACCGCCGTAGATACCACCGGACGCCCGCACGCGCTCGCTTCAAGCAGTACGAGCGGCCCCCCTTCCCAGGCCGAGCACATGACCAGGGCATCACAGGCGTTCATAAGATCCGGAATGTCCGTTCGAGCGCCAAGCAGTGATACTGAGTGCTGCATACTGCTTCGTTCGATCAGTTCTTCAATCTTTACGCGCAAACGCCCGTCTCCAGCAATTGCGAGTTTCGAGGATGGCGACTGCTGCAGAACGTCCCGAAACGCGGCGATTAAACTTGGATAGTCCTTAGCCCGTTCCAGTCTTCCCACTGCAAGCCAGACAAAACAGCCCCGCCACCCAAGCTCTGAGCGGGCCTTGCAGCGCCGCTCTGCGTTCGGCCGATAGCGTTCAAAATCCACGCCGTTTTCGATTACCGAGATCCTATTGGGAGGGACGATTTTATTCTGGATGTAGCGCTCGCGGATCCGCTCCGAGACAGCTGTCGTAAAGCTCGCCGCTCCGTCTGTATTGCGGAAAATCCATTCGCGAAAGCGCCCGGATCGCTGGCTGCGCGAATGCTCCATTTCGCTATGAATTGTGCAGATGGCAGGTATGCCGAAAAGAAGCCGCACGAACCGCGCCAGGACGCTGGCGTGGTACATATGGGCGTGAATCAGATCGGGTCGAATTTGACCGACACAGATCAAGAGACGAACCATCCCTCGAAGATTAAGCCGACGGGATTTCATTTCGAGAGAGATGACTCTTACACCCGCTGCTTCGAGGGTATCGGCGAAAGTCTGGGGCCTCGTCATTGACACAAGTGTCACGTTCGAGCCCGCCGCGCACAACGCCAAGGCCAATTCCGTGATTACAACCTCGGCGCCACCCTGCGCCAGACTCGAAGTGAGCAACAATATCTTTTTCGCTCTCACGGTTTAGCGCCGGAAACGACTATGTTCTGGCTGAATGTATTCTCTTGAGGAAAGCCGCCGAGCAAGAAGAGCGCCCGATGAAACACGTGTTCGAGACGAAGGCGAAGTTTGCCGAGCCAGATTGAAGATTGAACCGGAATAATTCCAATGTCTTCAAAACCAGCCGCTGCAAAGGCTTGTCGCAATGAAGGAGCGGTGAAGCCACGGTGGTGTGTAATATCTATATAGCGGCTGTAGGAGCCCAAGACATGTGCAGCGTTCGGAACTCGGCAAATGAAGAACCCACCCGGTTCAAGAGCGTGCCGCACGGCAGAGAGCAGTTCAAATACTTCCTGGTCTGTCTCAAGGTGTTCGAGCATGTCGATGCAAAAGAGCCCGCCAAATTTCCGCTGTGTGTTCCGCAGGAACGATAGCGCATCTGCGCATACAATTTCGGCATGCGGGGCGGCCCGGCGGGCGAAGGCCACTTGTCCTGCGCTGGCGTCTACACCAAAGCTGCGCAAACCCGGCTTGTCCTCCAGCCAATGGAGCAGGAAACCGGCACCGCAACCGATGTCGGCTACCGCTTGACCCGGACCAAGTCGGTCCACGAGCGGACCATACATCAACTCCATATTGCGATAGGTGCGATTCGGCATCCGCTCGGCGTCCAGTGTCGGATTCATGCGCGCATAATGCTCCGTATACTGGCGTATGGCTATTTCGTGCAAGGTGCTCAAGGTGCCTCCTTGTTACGCGGACTTAGGATTTCGTTTCCCCGCTCGGCGTAATATTTGCTGTAGCGGTTGTAATACGAATAGTAATAACCGGGGCTGATTTCGCGGTGCACTTCGTTCAGCACCACGCCCACCAGATTCGCGCGCAGCCGCGCCAGCGTGGTGATCACGGAGCTGAGGGCCGTCCGGCTGGTGTCCCCGGCGCGAGCCACCACGATCACGCCATCCACCACGCTCGCCATCTGCAACGGCTCGGCGAATCCCAGCAGTGGCGGAGCGTCCAGCACCACCAGGTCGTATTCGCGCGCGGCTTCCTCCACCAATTCGGCCAATCCGGTGCCGATCAGATCCGAAGCCCGGCGCGTGGAAGGGCCCGCCGGCAGAATATCCAGCCCCACCGGCTCCGGCATCCGCACCAGCGCATCGCGCCAGGAGATCTGCTGCAGCAGAACGTTCGAGAGCCCACGCTATTGGGCACCTGGTACAGGCGATGAACGCTCGGCCGGCGCAGGTCGCCATCGATCAGCAGCGTTCGCTTGCCCTGTCCGGCGTGGGTCGCGGCCAGATGCGCGGCCACGGTGGACTTGCCTTCCGAGGGCGACGCGCTGGTCAGCAGAATGCTGCGCAGGCGGCGATCGAAATCGGTGAGCAGAATCGAATTGCGCAGCGTGCGGATCGCCTCTTCGTAGGTCGAGAGCGCCGCGTAGCCGCCATCCGATCACGACAAGATCCTTGCTTCGCCCATTTTTGCCGTTGACGCCAGCGCCGTTCGAGTGACCGTTCGAATGGACCCCGTTGGCGAGCACTCCGTTTGCATGAAAGCCGTTGCCGTGCCCGTTAATCGGGCTCAGCCTGCGCCGCCAATCCTTCACCGCCGGCAACGATCCGATGACCTCGGTGTTCATCAGTCGAGTGACTTGATCGGGATCGCGCACCGTGTTGTCGAGTACGTCGCTCACCACCGCCACTCCCACCGCGAGAAACGCCGAGGACAGAAATGCCAGCAGCAGATTCAGCCAGATCTTGGGAAATACCGGCTTCAATCCCGGCCGCGCCGGATCGGCCACCCGAATCGAGCTGTTCTGGAAGCTGGCGTTGATGCCTGCTTCCCTGATCTTGCGCACCAGCTCTTCGTAGAGATTCTTGTCGCCGTCGGCTTCGCGCTTCAGGGTTTGATATTCGAAGGAGCGGGCGTTGAGGCGGTCGAATTCGGACTTGGTTTCCTGCACCGCGCCGGCCAGCATGGCTTCGCGGTTTACCGCCTCGCGATACTCCACTTCCACGCGCTCGCGGACGCTCGCCTGGGTGCTGGCGAGTTGCGACTCCAGTTCCTGCACCCGCGATCTGTGCCTTCTTGAACTCCGGATGGTTCGCGCCGTAGTGATTCTTTACCTCGGCGAATTTTTCCTGCGCCTCGTTCAGGTTCTCGGTCAGTTTCTTGAGAGCGTCGCCTTGGGTGGATACCTGCGCGGCCTCCAGCGTTCCGCCCTGCACCGAATTGTTGGCGGCCTCTTTCTTGACTCGATCCGCCTGCGTCTTCGTGTATTCGCTGTTCAGCTCCAGCAGGCGCGCCGATAGAATGCTGGTCTTCTGTTCCGGATTGATGACATTCAGCTCGCGCTCAAACTGGGCCACCGCCGCGCTGGACTTTTCCATCTTGGCCTTCAGCTCTTCCAATTGCCGCTCCATGAAATCGCTGAGACTGGCGGTGGCTTTATAGCGGATGCGATAGGTGTGCGCCAGGTAGGACAGCGCAATTTCATTGGCGACATCGGCAGCCAGTTGGCGATTGGAAGAGCGATAGCTGATCTGCAGGATGTAGGTGTTGGGCGGCCGCGTGATCTTCAGATGCTTGAGGATCACCGGGCGCTTCCAAACTGGTGGCCGATTGATCCACCGCCTCTTCGAGCGCGTCTTCCTCCGCCTGCCGCAGATGGAATTTATCCACCACCGGCCGCAGCACCGAGTCGGATTCAATCAGCTTGACTTGAGTGGCGATGAACTGATCGGCGTCGTTAGTGGCGCTGCGTGTGGCCTCCTCGCCCAGCACGCCCGTCGGCACCTGCCGGTCGATATCGATCGACACCGTCGATTCGTAGATCGGCGTAAGACGCAGCGACACGATCCACGTGGCCAGGACGGCGGCCACCACGAATGCGGCGATTTTCCAGGCCTGCCGCCGCAGAATCCACAAATAATGGGCCAGTGGGACGTGCGGCGTCTGCGCTTCGAATTCCGCGTCCAGCGTCAACGGCGGCTGCGGCACATGGAAAGTTCTCGCCACCGCCGGCAAATTATTTTCTAGATCTCTCATGATGCTGCTCGCTACTGATGCCAGATCAGAACGCCGGACGCCGTCGGATGCGCCGAAGCTGGTGATGCGGTCGATGATATTCACCGCGTTGCGCCGCGACTTGTTGTCCGGAATGTACAGGACGTCGTCCACCTGCAGCGGCATATCGGGCGCCTTGCGCTGCATGATCTTGTCCAGTTCCACCGGGATCTCGCGCTTGTCTCCGCTGGCCTCCCGCCGGTAGATGTACGCCTGCTTGGCGGCGTAAGGCATCACGCCTTCGGAGAGCGCCACCATTTTCAGGATCGAATTGTCGCCCGCGTCGTGCACCGCGAACGCGCCCGGCTTCTTGACATTGCCCAGCACGAAGATCTTGCCGGCTTCCGGCACCCGGATCTCCTCGCCGCCATGCAAGTGGATAGTTGACCGCCGGGTCCGCGTCCTTGAGCAGACGATTGAGCGGAATGCGCTCCAATAATGTCGCCGATACTTCGCCGCGCGAATCCGGAGACGGCTGCGGGCGGCTCACCAGAACTTCCGTGCCCGCATCCGGACTCAGCCCTTCGGCCCGGGCCAGCGCGTCCAGCAGCGTCACCGTGCCCACCGCCTGAAAAGTAAGCGGCTTGCGCACCGCGCCCATCACCGAAATCGGGCGGCTGTGATATTCCGCCACGGTCACCTTGACCACCGGGTCCACCAGAATCTGCTCGCTCTTAAGCGCCTCGGACGAGCGAAGCTTCCACATCGTGAGCGAACAGTCCTGCCGCCTGCACTCCGTTGGTCAGCAGGGGAAGGTGAATGGCGCCGTCTGCCTCCACGCGAACGGTGCGCGTGAGCTCCGGCGCGTCGTAAACCGAAACCGCCACCAGATCGTCGATTCCCAACTTCTGCGACGGCAGATTCTCCTTGCTGGCATCCTCCATCGGGTGCGGGCGCACCTGTGCCAGCGCGGCGGCGGACGCCAGCGTCAGCAGAATGGCGAGGCGCATTCAGTTCCCCTCCAGCATCTGCGCGATCCGCGTCACCGTCATCTTCAGCTCGCCCAGTTGTTGGCCCAGCGCGGGCGCGTCCAGCGACCCGAATAATTGCGCTCGCGCGAATTCCGAAAGACTGCGCGCGCCCTTCTCCGACGAGGCCGCCTGCAAGGTTGCATACTCTTCCTGCGTCAGACGAAAGATCAGAAGTCGATTTCGCGGTTTAGTGATGGCCATGGTATGTGCCTCGGGATAGTTCAGGAACCTTCAAATCGGCGGACAGCCGATACGATCTGCTGCGCGGTTTGCGCCAGCTCGTTCAGTTTGCTTTCAATTTTCGCCAGCGACGGCTGATCCGCTCCGCTGAGCACCTGGGAGCGAACAAAGTCCGACAGGCTGCGCGCCCCGCCTTTTGCCCGCGCGTTTTCCAGGTTTTCGAATTCGACATCGGTGAGGCGAAACATCACTGCTCGGGTCCGCGGGGCCACTTCCGTCCGGCTATTTCCGTAGCCCCCAAACGCCTGCGCTCCGAAACGCCACGCCTCGCGGCGCCAGCGATGAACCACATTCGGATTCACCTGAAGAGCGCGGGCCACTTCGGTGGCCGAAGCTCCCATCTCCAGGCTCCGCACCGCGGCCGCTTTACATTCTTTGGAGAAGACTCGTCGCTTGGTTCCCATGCGGGGAGCCGTTTCCATCCAGCGACAACATGTCGCCGTCCACTTCCACTGAAATTGAGGAGCCCAGAGCTTCGACGCTGACCACCACTCGCCATGAGCCTTTGGTCCGCAGGATGACGCCGCGCAGCGGGGCTAAGGGTCCGTGTTCGATGATCACGCTTTGCCCGATGCGCACATACGGCCAGGGAGCGATGGCCCGGCCCGAAGAAAGTACCGCTCGTACCGCGGAGATCTCGTCTTCTTCCACCGGAACCGGTTCTTTGCCCGGAGCCGACAATCGATCTCACGCCAGGCGCTTGCAAGACCCGCAGTTTTTCGCGCAATCCAAAGCGGCAAAACACATAACCCGGAAATAGCACCGCGTCGGATTCCCGCACGCGATCCGACCAGCGCTTGCGAGCCCGGTAAACCGGCAGGTAGGTCTCCAGGCCTTGATTGCTCAAGCCACGCGTGGCCGCGTGTTCGTGATTCGGCCGAGTGGTGAGAGCAAACCAGCCTGGAGTGTTGCCAAAGGACATGAAGGCAGAGCTATCGCTACGTATGTCCCAATCGGGGGTTTGGGTTCTGAAACGAACAGGGGAGGTTAGTTTCTTAGTGTAGACGTTCCGCAGAGAAAGTCAAGAGTGTTAATGTGCAACCCTTGCGCGAGGCTACCGTAGCAACCCCATGCGGTCGAGCGGCCAGTAGACGAACGCCGCTTTCCCGTAGATGTAATGCCGCGGCACAGTGCCCCACATGCGACTGTCGTTCGAAGAACTGCGATGATCGCCCAGCACATAATACTCGCCCGGCGGCACCACGCGCAGCGGCGTCGAAACATGGTCGCGATAAGCATCCGGCACATACGGCTCGTCGAGTGGTCTCTCATTCACCGAGACTTGCCCGTCCGTCACTTGGACCTTGTCTCCTGGTACGCCGATCACCCGCTTGATGAAGGATTTCGACGGATCGCCCGGGAACCAGAACACCACGGTATCGCCGCGCTGGATATCGGAGATGCCAAAGCGGTAGGCAAACTTATTGATGAAGATGCGCTCCTGGTCGACCAGCGCCGGCATCATGCTGGTGCCTTCCACGCGCACCGGCTGGTACAAGAACAGAATCACGACCACTGCGATCAGCACGCTCACCGTCAGATCGCGCAGCCACGAAATCGCCGCGATGGCCGACGTGGGTCCCTGCAGCGGTCGAACGCCGCGCACGAGGCGGACTCGCCGGCTGCTCCCCGCTCTCCTGCTGGACATTCGCCGGATCGACGGGGTTTTCATCGGGTGCGTTCATCGGGGCTCGATTCTATGACGGCTGAAACCTTCAATGGTTTCGCCACTTTCTATTGGATCACGACTCCCGGCTCCGCCGCTTGCCGCCGCTCCGGCTGCCGTCACGGCACTGCGTTAGAATGATCTCGTCGGAAGAGGGATCGTGGACCTGTCTGCCGCCGGAGGCTTAGCCGTGGCAAATAACTTCGGATCTCTGGTCTTTACCCCCGTAGTTAAGGCGCTGCAGGAGAAGTATGGCAGCCGCCGCCACTACGCACGGCTGGAATCCGCGGGCGCCTCTCAGGATCGCTTAGGCGAGGATGAAACCGCCTTCATCTGCTGAGCGCGATAGCTTCTATATGGCCACCGTGGGAGTCAACGGTTGGCCTTATGTCCAGCATCGCGGCGGCCCGAAAGGGTTTCTCAAGGTGATCGACGATCAGACGATTGCTTTCTCCGATTTTGGCGGAAACAAGCAGTACATCAGCACCGGCAACCTTACAACCGACAATCGGGTGGCCCTCATCATGGTCGACTATCCGAATCAGGCGCGCCTGAAAATCCTGGGCCGTGTTGAGATCCTGACGGGTGAGCCGGCCCGGGAATGGATCGAACGGCTTCGCGATCCCGCCGACAAGGCCGCGATCGAGCGGGTGTATGTAATCCGGATTGAAGCGTTCGATTGGAATTGTCCGCAGCACATTACGCAGCGGTTTACGGCTGAGCAGGTCAAGGAGGCGCTTGAGCCTCTCGAGCGCCGCCTTGAGGAACTGGAACTCGAGAACAAAAAGCTCCGCGAAGCGGTTCAGTCGAAGTCCTAACAAACGAAAGGAAATCATGCCGACAATTACAACCAAAGATGGCACGCAGATTTATTACAAAGACTGGGGGACAGGGCAGCCCATTGTATTCAGCCACGGCTGGCCTCTCACCGCCGATGCCTGGGAAGACCAAATGATTTTCCTGGCTGGGCGCGGATATCGCTGCATCGCTCACGATCGCAGGGGCCACGGGCGTTCGGGCCAGACCTGGGATGGCAACAACCTGGACACTTATGCCGATGATGTGGCCGACCTGGTCGCGGCGTTAGCGCTGCGTGACGTGATTCATGTGGGCCACTCCACTGGGGGCGGCGAAGTCACTCGCTACATTGGTCGCCATGGAACCGAACGCGTGGCGAAGGCAGTGTTGATCGGCGCGATACCGCCGCTGATGTTGAAGACGCCCGCCAATCCGGCGGGTCTGCCGATCGAAGTATTTGACCAGCTTCGCGCGGCGCAGCTCGCCGATCGTTCCCAGTTCTTCAAGGATCTCAGCGTGCCCTTCTATGGCGCCAACCGTCCTGGCGCCACGGTATCGCAGGGCCTTCGCGACTTTTTCTGGTTGCAGGGCATGATGGGCGGGCATAAACCGCTTTACGATTGCATCAAGGCCTTCTCGGAAACGGATCTCACCGAAGATCTGAAGAGGTTCGATATTCCGACCTTGATCTTGCACGGCGACGATGATCAGATTGTGCCGATTGTGGCTTCGGCGCTGCTGTCGTCCAAGATCGTCAAGGGCGCCACGCTCAAGATCTATCCTGGAGCTCCGCACGGAATGTGTTCGACGCTCAAAGACAAGGTGAACGCCGAATTGCTTGCGTTCATCGGGCAGGGCAAAGTGGCCACGGCCTGACCGGCAGACGTCAAGGTGATGCCCGGATCGACCACGAGCCGGAGCGTGGGCCCGACTTCCACGTTCCGCTGACCACTGCGCGCAACGCGGACTCAAGCATCTCGGCCAAACGGGCTTGGGGCGAGAGCGATGTGGTGCTGGTCCAGGTTCCGGAGTATTCGCCGGAGCGGCCGGAGACCGTGGCCCTCCACGCGCCATCCCAGGATTGCGGCGGACTTGCTCGCCGACCACCCGCCCTGCATCAGGACCTTGCCGGTGGCGTCTTGGAGCATCCATGCGCCGGTGGCGCCGCCGCTCTGGTCAGGTTGTGCGGTCCAGCTTCCGCCCAGGTATCCCGATTGCGCGGTGGCGCTCCAGGTTCCCTTCAGGTCCGCTCCCGATGCCAGAAGGGTGGAAGCGGCAAGCATCGCCAAAACACGAACGGCAAACATTGTTTTCAATCTATCACGCGCCGCGAGCGAGGGATTCGGGCGAGTCAGCAGAGCTGCGGTTCCACGGGTGCACGAAGCTGATTACTTGGCCGGCGCCAGACCCTCGGTCAATTCGATGCGCACTCCCCAGGGGTCGGTCAGGAATGCGGTTTTCAGGTGCTGTGCGTTAGCGCTTTGCGCCACCGGTCCTTCGAACTCGACACCTTGAGCTTTCAGCTTCTTGTATAAGGCGTCGAGATCCTTCACCTCGAATCCGATGTGATCGATCAAGTGGCCTTTGGTGGGACCGCGCTTGACTCCGCTGGCGGCGGTGGGCACAGCGGCGATCGAGAGGTTCATATTGTTCGGGAAAAGATCCGTGGCCATGAAGTTTCCGGGCCGCGAGACGCTTTCACGCGTAGCGGGCTCGAGGCCGAACATCTTGGCATACCAGGCTTGAACAGCCGGAACATCATCCGGCGGCAGGTAGTAGTGAATGTGGTCCATCTGGACGGGCGTGGGAAGCGCAGGATCGCCGAACACTTCGATGTGGATGCCTTCCGGTCCGGTCACATAAGCCTGATTGTGAAGGCGCGCGGCCGCGGCTTGCGTCACCTTGAGGCCGGCGGCCTTCCACTTTTCGATAAGCGGGGGCAGATCCTTGATGATGAAACCGAAATGATCCACCACCGCCGTTTCATTCGGCCCGCTTGAGTCGCCTTGGCGCAGCAGGATGTAGACGCCGGGGAACTGGATCTCGGTAAGCTTATCGTTCTTCACCACGGTGCCGCCGAGCATGTCGACCAAGAAAGCGGGTCTGGGCGTCGACGTCTTTCACGATCAGGTGAATGTGCCCTAGCGTGACTCCGGCGGCATTGGGCGCCGTCAGTTGCGCGGACATCGACCCGGCGGTCAGCAGCGCGATTATGCAGAAGGTTCCGATTCGCATCGTCAATCAACATACCAGATCGCGGGCGCGATTGCCGCCGCCGAATCTTGCGAGACGCGCGACCTTCCGCTTCGGATGGCATGCTACGATGTACCCACAGAATGTTGCTCGCCTTTCCGCTCCTGTGGGCGGCGGGCGCCGTCGCGGCGCTGTTTTACGCGCAAGACCGGGGCATCCCGTGGGCGACCGCGCTGGCCGTGCTTCCCGCCTTCCTGCTGGAAGTAACGCTTGTATTTCACGATGGGCGTGGAGCGGCTGCGCCTGCGTCTGGAAAAATTGCCGCCCGCCGGTGTCGCGATGGCGCTGGTGGTCGCGGCGGTGGCGCCTTACGCTCTGGCTTCGCTGGTTCTGCGGAATTTTTCGTGGCATTCGCTGGGCGTGATCGCGGCCCTGGCGGTGGTGGCGGCGTTCTGGTACGTAGTGTTCCCGCACCAGACGGCGGTAGATATTCTGTTCCTGATCTTCATCGCCGCAGTGTGGCTCGCGCGCGCCATCCCTCCGCTTTATGCAAGTCCCCTCGCGGCGCTTCCGCTGGGATTGCTAGGTCAGTTGATGTGGTTTCGCACCGGAATATTCGCGATTCTAAGCGTGCGCCGCATGAAGAATGTCGGATTCGGCTTCTGGCCCGCGGCCCGCGAATGGAAGATTGGCGCGCTGTATTTCGCGGGACTCGCGCCGGTGGCTGCGGCGGCCGGTTGGGCGCTCCATTTCGCCAGTCCGCATCTGCGCTACGCGGGATGGGAGAGGACCACCTTAATCGGGCTGGCAACCTTTTTCGGCATCCTATGGGTGGTCGCGCTCGGCGAGGAGTTCTTTTTCCGCGGGCTGCTGCAACAGTGGATCGCGGGCTGGCTGCGCAGCGACTGGGCCGGTCTGCTGCTGGCGGCGCTGCTGTTCGGCTCCGTCCACCTGTGGTATCGCGCGTTCCCGAACTGGCGGTTCGCGGCGCTGGCCGGCTGTCGCGGGAGTGTTCTACGGGATGGCGTACCGGCAGGCGCGCAGCATCCGCGCATCCATGGTCACGCACGCCTTGACGGTCACGGCGTGGCGCTTGTTCTTCTCTTAGGCCGCGGCTCCTCGCATCAAAACGTGAAGCGCGCCACGAGTCTGAATCATACGCGAGTTACTGGGAAAGAACTGCTGATACTGGCCGAATGCGGAATTGCCGGGAATCAGGAAGGTGCGGTTCGTGCTCGGGGAAGGGGCTATGTCGTTCAGGTATCCGGGCACGAATTGGGGATGATTCAGCAGATTGTAGAACTGTGCGCCGATCTCGAAGCGCTTCTGTTCAGTGATGACTGAAGACCTTGCGCACGGAAGCATCGACGTTATTGATGGGAGCGAAGGGCATCGTATTGCGTCCGCCGTTCGCATAGGCGCCCAAGCCCGCCACGATGTACCTGCGCGTTGGGATTGTTCGCGACGTAGGCGACAATCGCGGTTGAATTTGACACGTACCGGATTGCCATTGCGGTCGTAGCCTTGCACGCCGCTGCCGGTACCGGCGATGCCGTTAGGATTAACGATCGCCCGATCGGTCGCGTTGTCACCATTCAAATTGGAATCCACGCCGCTCTGCACGGTGCCGTACTCCGGCGACTCATACGTGTAAGTAGCCGCGAGATTCCAGTTACCCACCAGATTTTTCAGAACCCAGCCACGCCGTGAGAACGGCTTGAAATCGAAGATCGGCGTGATGGTCAGCCGCTGGCGCCGGTCGAGAATGGAACTGGCCCATTCGCTGCTCAAATTTCCGAAGTTCTGGGGCCGGCGCGGGGTCAACGCGGTGAAGTTGATAGTCGCCGTGGAGTCGTCCGTCAGGTGGCTCCAGGTATAAGCCGCCAAATATGAAAAATTCCTGGAATAGCGCTTGGTGACTTGCAGGACCAGTCCGTTATACTTCGAGTTCCCCTGTGGCTGCAGAGCCGTGATTCTATTTGTGAAGCCGTATTGCTTCAGCGGGTTGTTCTGGATGGCCTCCAACGCGCCGGTTGTCAAGGTAAGTGCCGACAAGGTAGCGGCGCGAGGGCATGCTCAGAAAAGTCGGGATGCTGTTCGATGCCGTCACCGCGCTGGTGCTATTCAATTGTTCCTGTACCAGCAGGTGAACTCCGCGGGTGCCGGTGTAGCGCGCTTCGAGCGTGTAATCGTGTCCCAGCAGGCGCTGCACTCCAAGCGTATAAGTAAGCGCGTACGGGCGCGTCTGATCGGGCGTATAGCCAGTGGTGGCGGCTCGGGCAGCACGCGGGCGTTGACAGGAGACCGGACGTCCGGTTCAGACCGCCATTTGCCAGAAAATTAGGGGCGTTGCTGCTGGTGTTGACATTCAATCCGCTTCCATAGAAGGCGGGAGCGGTGTTGGCGGACAGGTTCCCGTAGGGCATATCGAAGGCCCGGCTGAATCCACCCCGGATGGCCCAAACGCCGTTCTTGCCCGGCGAATAAGCGAAACCCACGCTGGGCGACCAATCGGTTCCGCTCGGTTTCGGCTCCCGGAACGTGATGACACCAGGCACATCGGCGATAGAACCCAACTGCTGCGCGCGGGAAATAACCGGAACGGTGACATATTCGTAGCGGACTCCCAGATTCAGCGTCAAGTTCGGAAGAATGCGGTAATCGTCTTGCAGGTACGCGGCATTCTGCAGGAAGCCCACCGGCATCGCGCCCGTCAAGGGCCCATTGGCGCCAAGAAAACGCTGGCCAAACAAATCCGGCGTCAAGTCCGATCAGATATTGCTCCAGAGACGAATACCAATAATAGCCGTTCGGGTATGACACAAACGAGCTTGACAGAATCACGTCGCGGAAGTCATAGCCGGCTTTTAGAGTATGGCGTTGAAACGTCTTGGTGATGCTATCGGAGAGCTGCAACTCGTCCTGGACCTGGCCGTACGGATAGCCCGGATTGGGTCCAAAGAATTGACCTCCTCCTATGTCATCGAAATAGAAAGTCGGAAAACCAGGCAGTCCGGGAAATGTGACGTTCGCGGCGGAACGCTGGTCGTCAGTTCCGGCTATAAGCGGCGCGGAATTCGTTTTGAGTCGTCGCGGAAAATGTATGGTATTCGGACAGAGAAACCAGATGAGTGTTGTCCGGAACCATGCGCAAAGAATGCCGGCAAATAAACTCCGCTGGTGTCGATTCCCGGAGAATCGGCTGTAGAGGTAGCGGCCCCGAACCCGGTCGCGATCGCTGACATCCCAATCCATGCTGCCCGACGGCGTGGTACTGGTTGGCGTAGCTGGGCGCAATGATGGAGAGCGGACCAATCGGAATCGTGGCGTTCAGGACTTGAATAGAGCCTGTCTGGGTGGTTGCGGCCGGCAGATACTTCGCGAGCACTCCCAGGTTTACTTTGCTCAGGCCGGAAAGGGAGTTCAGGGTCTGAAACCCGGCGGCGGTAGGCGCGTACACAACCGAGGGGGGCGAAAACGCGTAGCCCGTAGGATTGTATTCGAAGCTCCCGAAGTAAAACAATTTGTTCTTGCGGATCGGGCCGCCGAAAGTCGCGCCCAGGCGATTGTTGTCATAGCGCGGCGGCGATGTGGCGCCCTGGCGGGCGTATATCGCATCTAGCGCATTCAGATTGCGGTTTTCCAGATACTCATAGAGCGAACCATGAATCTGATTGCCGCCGCTCTTCACGATTGCGTCAAAAATACCGCCGGGGGCGCCGCCGAACTGGCTGCCGTAGTGGTTCTGCAAGACCGTGAACTCCGAGAGGGCCTCGTTTGAAACCGTGCTCAGGGGGCCGGTGACGAAGTAACTGTTGTTATCCGCGCCTTCGATATAAAAGCGATTGGCGGAAGGGCGCTGTCCGCCGATACTTGGCCCGGTGCCTTGACCCAAACCGCCGGACGACGCCACGCCTCCGCCCAACAGACTCAGATTCAGGAATCCGCTTCCGGCTGACGCCGCGGCCGCGGGAAGATTGATCAGAGCGCGAGCGTCGAAAGTGGTTTCCAGATGCGAGGAAGCGGTATCGATAGGCGCGGGCGCGTCGATTACCTGCACGGTGGTCGAAGCCGTGGCGAGTTCCAGCGGCAAATCCACTCTCACCATATGATTCAGTTGCAGCACGACGTTGGCGACTGGTGCGCGGCGCAAAACTGGGCGCGCTAGCGGCCACGTCGTAAAATCCCACGGGAAGGTGCTCGATGCGGTACTGACCCGCGCCGTTGGTGGACGTGGAAGTGATGACTCCAGTATCTCCGATTGGTGGCAGTAA
Organism: Bryobacterales bacterium; assembly: GCA_963731375.1. GTDB lineage: Bacteria > Acidobacteriota > Terriglobia > Bryobacterales > Bryobacteraceae > Palsa-187. The sequence continues at coordinate 724,390 of CAVSUW010000005.1, read as the reverse complement.
CCTGGGACCTGGGCACCGCCGCGCCGGAAGAATCCGTCACCGTTCCCATCAGCGTGCTGTCGATTCCCTGGCCTTGCAGAAGCGCCAACCAGCAAGCAACAGGCCCGTGACAAGAAAGGCGATACGACCGCGAATGAGTGGAGTAATCATTGTGTCCTAAGAACTATTCGTACCAACTAGCCTTTAGCTATAGTGCAGAAATAAGGGACTTTTAGTCTCACGCACCGCGGTGAGAAAGTTCGTACTAGACGTAACGTTCCTGTGATTTCTATCATATCCAGATTTACCGTAATCAGGAATACGTCGCCGCTACGAATGTGCTGGCCGTCGATTTCCCCTTCGCCTTCAACACAAATCAGGAGTTCATTTTGGGACGGCGGCGCAAGCGACACCCTCCCGGCGACGTCCAGCGGCTCGGTAACGAAATGGGGACAGACGACATTTGCCGGACCACGCGCCGCATGGGGGCCTAGCCGGCTCACCGCCAGCGCGTGATCCAGATGCAATTCGCGCCCGCGGCCGTAATCGTAAAGGCGATAGGTAACATCGGAACGCTGCTGGATTTCGCAGATGGTCAGCCCGGCGCCGATCGCGTGCACCGTGCCGGCGGGGATGAAAAAGGTGTCGCCGGCTCGGGCGTCGAACCACTCGAGCAGATCGACGATGCTGCCATCGAGTGCGGCGGCGCGGACCTGCTCGCGCGTCACCGGTTCGCGGAAGCCGGCGGCGATCTTAGCGCCCTTCTGCGCCGCTAAGACGTGCCACATTTCGGTCTTGCCCGGCGAGTTGTGATGCAACCGCGCGTAAGCGTCGTCGGGATGCACCTGCACCGAGAGGTCCTTCTCGGTAAACAGAAACTTCACCAGCAAGGGAACTTCTGGAGTTTCAAACCAAACCTCGCCGATGGGAAGCCCGGAGGCCTGGGCGGGAGCGTCAGGGAACCACGGGTCCAGATTCCGGGTTCCCCACACTCGTCCGTGAAAAGCGGGCTCCAGCTTGCGGAGCGGCATGTATCGGGTGGCCGCCCTTAGACGCGGGCCGCGATGAAGCGCTGCAGGCGGTCGAGGCCGCGCTCCAACTCCTTCATCGAAGTCGCGTACGAAATGCGGACGTGGTCATTGGTGCCGAAGGCTTCGCCGGGAACCACGGCGACGAATTCCTCCGCCAGCAGTTTTTCGGAGAACTGCAGCGAGTTGGCGATGCCGTTCTTGAAAGCGGCGCTCACGTTCGGATACGCGTAGAACGCGCCCTGCGGCATCTGCGCGGTGACGCCCGGCATGGCGCGCAGGCGGCCGATGACGTAATCGCGGCGCTTCTTGTATTCCGCCAGCATGATGCCGACCGATTCCTGCGGACCGCGCAAGGCCTCGATCGCGCCCTTCTGCGCGAACGAAGTCGGATTGGACGTCGCGTGGCTTTGCAGCTTCGCCGATCCCGCCGACTACCGGCGCGGGTCCCAGCACGAAACCGATGCGCCAGCCGGTCATCGAGTAAGTCTTCGAAAGCGATCCGGCCACCAGCACGGTGTCCTTCACGCCCGGGATCGCCGCCAGCGAATGCGGCGCGCCTTCATAGAGGAAGCGGTGATAGCACTCGTCGGTCATCACCCAGATGCCGCGATCCTTGGCGATGGCGACGATCCGCTCCATCTCGCCGCGATCGAAAACCGCGCCGCTGGGATTCGACGGCGAGTTCAGGATGATCATCTTGGTCTTGGGCGTGATGGCGCGCTCGACCATGGAAGCGGTCAGCGTGAAGCCTTCCTGCTCGTTGGTGTCGACGAACACGCACTTGCCGCCGGCGTAGTTCACCACATCTTTATAGGTGACCCAATAAGGCACCGGGATGATGACTTCGTCGCCCGGATCGACCAGCGCCTGCGTCAGATTGAAAATGGCGTGCTTGCCGCCGACGGTGGCGATGCACTCCTTGGTGTTGTAGGAGGTGCCGTAGTCGGCCTTGTGGCTGTCGCAAATCGTCTGCTTCAGCTCTTCGGTGCCGCCGGTATTGGTGTACTTGGTGAAGTTCTGATTGAGGGCGTCGATGGCCGCCTGCTTGATGTTCTGCGGCGTCGGGAAATCCGGCTCGCCGGCTCCGAAATCGACCACGTCATTGCCTTCGCGGCGCAGGCGGTCGGCGTCGGCGGCCACTTTCATGGTGGACGACGCGCTGATCAGCGAGATTCTGTCGGCTAGTGCTTGGGTTGTTGGCATTGCTTGTGCTGCTCTCCTTCTAAATTCTACTTCGCGACGCGGCTGCGCAGGCGCTCTTCAATCAGCGGCGGCACCAGTGCGGAGACGTTGCCTCCGAGCGACGCCACTTCCTTCACCAGTTGCGAGCTGACGAAGGAGTACGCCTCGGCCGCCATCAGGAACACGGTCTCGACGCCGGGGCTGAGAAGCCGGTTCATGTGCGCGATCTGCAATTCATATTCGTAATCCGAAATCGCGCGAATGCCGCGCAAAATAAAATTCGCTCCGCGGCTGGCCACGTAATCGACCAGCAGGCCGTGAAACGAGCCGACCTCGACGTTGGGATACGGCTTGACCACTTCGGTGAGCATTTCGACGCGCTCTTCCACCGTGAACAGGCTGGTCTTGCGCTGGTTCTGCAGGACCGCCACGATCAGGCGATCCGCCAGCTTGCTGCCGCGAGAAATCATGTCCAGGTGTCCGTTCGTGATCGGATCGAACGAGCCCGGATAGATCGCGACAATTCTTGACGATGGCGGCGCGGCCACGCGCTCTCCTTAAATGGGGGGATTAACTTCGATTCTAGCAGAAGAGGCGCGATTTCGACTGCTGCGCTCTACCAGATCTTACACTGCTGCGCGCGAACCATTGGCTGCCCGGCGCGGCAGGCGAAAGCCTTGCCGAACTCCGGCATGTTGGAGACCACGCCGTTGATGCGGTATTCCTCCGGCGAGTGCGGATTGGTGATGGCGTTGGCGCGCTTGCTTTCGGTGCGCTCGTCGCCGCAGGCCCACTGCGCCATGCCGATGAAGAAGCGCTGATCCGGCGTCAGGCCGTCGATGGGCTGCAAAGTCTGACCCTTGGTCGCTTCCTTCCAGGCCAGGTAGGCGAGGAAAGTGCCGCCCAGATCGGCGGCGTCTTCGCCCAGCGTCAGCTTGCCGTTGATCTTGATGTCGTCGATCACGGTGAACCCCGAATACTCATCCGACACGCAAGATGCACGCTTGCCGAATTCGAGCGCGTCCTGCATGGTCCACCAGTCTTTCAAATTGCCCTTGGCGTCGAACTGGCGGCCTTCATCGTCGAAGCCGTGAGTCAGCTCATGGCCAATGGTCGCGCCGGTGTTGCCATAGTTGGGCGCGTCATCGATTTTCGGATCGTACAGCGGCGGCTGCAGCACGCCCGCCGGGAAGTTGATATCGTTCATCTGCGGATCGTAGTAGGCGTTGACGGTCGGCGGAGTCATCTGCCACTCGCTGCGGTCGAGCGGCTTGCCGATTTTCGCCAGTTGCCGCCGGTTTTCGAACTCCGTTGCGCGTGCGACATTGCCGAAATAATCGTCGCGCACGATCTTGATCGAGCTGTAATCGCGCCAGTGATCGGGATAGCCGATCTTGTTGGCGACGGCATGCAGCTTCTCGAGCGCGCTCTTCTTGGTGGCCGCTCCCATCCAGGGCAATTGCTCGATTTCCGATTGCATCGCCGTTTCGATTTCCTTGGTCATCTTGACAGCCCGGGTCTTGGTGTCGCCGCCGAAAGTTTTCTCGACGAACACCTGGCCCAGTGCTTCACCCAGGTCCTGATCCACCCGCCGCACGCAGCGTTTCCAGAGCGGCTGCATTTGTTGAACGCCGCGCAGATACTTGCTATAGAAATCGAAATTCGCCGTGACGAATGCCGTCGGAGAGCAGAGGCGCCCGGAGGTTTGTCATGTGCCAGCGCAAATAAGTCTTCCAATCGTCCAGGCTGCGCGACTTGAGCAGAGCCTGCATTTCGACGAAAAAGTCCGGCTCGGTGACGTTGAGCGGCGGAACGCCGATCTGTGATGCCGCGAAATAAACTTTCCACGGGAACGCCGGTGTGAGCTTCTGCAACTTGGCGAGCGTATACGGATGGAATAACTTGTGCGGGTCCCGCTGATCCACTCGCGTCAGCGATGCTTTCGCCAGCGCAGTTTCGATGTCCATGACGGTTTGCGCATCGGTTTTCGCCTGCGCTGCCGGTTCGCCGGCCAGTTCCAGCATTTTCTGCGACGTGCTCGACGTAGCGCTGCCGGATCTCTACCGACTTGGCGTCGGTCTTCACATAGTAATCGCGGTCGGGCAGGCCCAATCCTCCGGCGGTGAGGAATCCGATCACGCGCGATGAATCCGCGTAGTCCTGGCTGGAGCCGAAGCCGAACAGCAGTTCGTTCCCTGAAGTGTTGAGACCGGCTTCGCCCAGGAACGCGGCCAAATCGCGCAGGGACTTCAGCGCCGCGATCTTGTCCAAATCAGCGCGCAACGGAGACGCCCCGGCTTTCTCGCGCGACCCGTCGTCCATGCAGGCGGCGAAATAATCGCCGATTTCCGTTTCCACCTTGCTGCGCGACGGAGACGGCTGCGCGGCTTGCTGCAAGATGCCCCACAGGAAGCGTTGGTTCTCCAGAGTAAGTTTCGAATACACGTTCCAGCGCGCCTGATCCGGCGGGATGGGATTGTTCTTGATCCACGATCCGCACGAATAGCGATAAAAGTCGGTGCACGGATCGACCGCACGGTCCATGGAGGAAAGATCCAGACTCGGGCTGTAGGGCAGGGAATAGAGCGGGGTGTCCTGCCCCCATAACACCTGTACTGCGAACAGCAGAGCGATGATCCTGAGCGTGACTTTCATCATGGACGGAACTCCACCGAGCGAACCACACGGATCGCCTTATTCTCCAGCAATTGCGCGATCACGGAATCGGGCACCTGCTGATCGGTTTCAATTAAGGTTACGGCGGATAAGCGGCTCGCCGGGGTGGTCCGGTTTCTCCTGGCGGCCAAGCGAAAGCGTCGCGATATTGACGTTGTTCTTGCCGGTGATGGACCCGATGTAACCCAACACGCCGGGCACGTCCGTGTTGGTCAAGTAAAGCAAGTGTCCGGCCAACTTGGCTTCGCAACGGATGCCATCCACCGCTAGCAGCCGCGGGCGGTCCATTACGATCGCGCCCTCGACCGTGGTGAGACCCTTATCGGTTTCGAGTTCAATACGCAGTGAATCCATGTGGCGGGTGCGGCGCTCGAAGCGCTCCGCATAGCTGAGGCCGCGATCGGCCGCGAGCTTAAGCGCATTCACTACGTTGGCCTTGCGCTCCAGAGAGCGGCTGAGCACGCCGGCCAGTCCCGCGTTGCGGATCAGGCGCGCGTTTTCATGGCTGAAGTTTCCGTGATACACCAGGCGAACCAGTTTCGGATTTGCGGTTGCTACGAAGGCGGCGAAAGTTCCCAGCCGCTCGGCGAGAGCCGCGTAAGGAGCCACCGCGCGATACGCCTCTTCGGTCATGGCGGGCACGTTGACCGCGTTCACCGCGACGCCTTCGTTGAAATATTCGATCAGATGTTCGGCCAGGCGCACCGCGATCAACTCCGCGGCCTCTTCGGTGGAGCCGCCGATATGCGGCGTGGCGAATACCTGATCCAGCGCCAGCAGGGGCTCGCCCGCGTCGGGCGGCTCGGTCTGCAAAACATCCAGGGCCGCGCCGGCGATCTTTCCCGATTCGATAGCCCGGCGTAGTGCCGCTACATCCACCAGCTCGCCGCGAGCGCAGTTGACGATGCGCGTGCCGGTCTTCATCTGGGCGAAGGCTTCGTCATTCAGCATGCCCAGCGTCTCGGTGGTCAACGCGACGTGCAAGCTGATGTAGTCGGCTTGGCGATAAAGCTCCTCGCGGCTCACCAGCGTCACGCCCAGATCGGCGGCGGTATCGGAGTTGACGTAGGGATCATTCGCTACGATCTTCATCTCGAATCCGCGCGCGCGCCGCACCACTTCACGTCCGATGCTGCCGAGGCCCATCACGCCCTAGCGTCTTGCGGCGCAGCTCGGTTCCCAGAAAACGTTTGCCATCCCACTTGCCGCCGCGGGTCGAAATGATGGCTTGCGGAATCTGGCGCGCCATCGCGAGCATCAGGCCGAGCGTGTGCTCCGCCACCGCGACGGCGCTTTCGCCCGGCATGTTCATGACGAGCACGCCGGCCGCGGTGGCGGCATCGAGGTCCACAAAATCCGTCCCGACACCGGCGAAAGCAATCACCCGCAGCTTTTTCGCCGCCGCAATTTGCGACGCCGTAACTTTCGCGAGCCGCGACGCGATCAACACGTCCGCGTCGGCCAAATGCTTCGTATACTCGGCTGGTGCTGGACGAGACGATCTCCCAGTCGGCCTGAGCTTTCAAGATGTCGATTCCCGCTGCGCGCAACGGCTCTGCAATTACGATCTTCATGGCTCCCTAAACTGTTACAGGCTGTTTCCGGATGGGCGCGTGCGCGGCGTAATACTGCTCGACGGCGGCCACTCCCGTGCCCAGCTTTACAGCAACACCATTCGCTTCTAGAATCAACTCCAATTCGGCTATCAGGCCGAAAAGATCGACGATATCGAAATATCCCAGATGAGCGATTCGGAAGATCTTGCCCGCCATTTCGGCCTGGCCGTCGGCGATGATGGAATCAAATCTTTCGCGGAATTCCTTGACGATGGCGGTGGAGCTTAGCCCGGGCGGAGCCTTGACCGCTGTGACCGCCCCGCTAGGGCTGCGCCGGAGCGAATAATTCGAGACCTAGAGCGACGCACGCTGCGCGCGTCGCGGCCGCCAGATGTTGCGCGTTTTCGACGAGCTGGTCCATCCCCAACGTCTTGATGTATTTCAGGACCTCGGCCAAGCCCAGGATCAAGGAGATCGCCGGGGTCCACGCCGATTCGCCTTTGGCCGACGCCTTCCTCTCGCGACGCAAGTCGAAATAGTAACGCGGCAACTTCGCCGATTCCATGCGTTCCCAGGCCTTGGGGCTGATGGCGAGCAGCGCTAGTCCGGGCGGTAGCATGAAGGCTTTTTGCGATCCGCTGATGACGAAATCCAGACCCCATGCGTCAATATCCAGCGGCATGGTGCCCACGCCTGTGATGGCGTCGACAACAAACAGCGCAGGCGTCGCCTTGATGATCTCACCCATGGCGCGAACATTGTGGGCCGCTCCCGTGGAGCTTTCAGACGCCTGTACAAAGACGCCTTTCACATCGGGATTCGCGGCCAGGGCCGCCGCCACCGCGGCGGGTTCCACCACCGATCCGTAAGGCGCGCTCAGAACCAGCGGCTCCAGGCCGAACGCGCGAGTCAACGCCACCCAACGCTCGCCGAAAACTCCGGCGCTGCATACAATGACGTGGTCGCCGGGCGAGAAGCAGTTCGTGACGGACGCCTCCATTGCTCCGGTTCCCGACGCAGCTAAAATCAGGACATCATGCGCCGTGCCCAGCACCGCTTTCAGGTCCGCCAGAACCGTCGAATACAGCTCGCGGAAATCCTTGGTGCGGTGATGAATGTCAGCGCCCAGCATGGCCTGCAGCGCCTTGGGATAAAGCGGCGTGGGGCCCGGCGTCAGGAGGCGCTGCTTCTTGATGTTCATGGGCTGGAATCCAGAATAGCAAAGGGCATTGGCGATCTCGGCTTTCGCATACACTCGAAGCGTCTCAGCCGCCAGCTAGGAACATAGAGCTTGGGTCCACGCCAGCTTGTCGGAGCCTTTGTCGGAGCGCTAGCCTGTTATGGCTGCTGGCGCTGGCTCGCGTATTTGGTAGCCCGCGAAGCCGCCACGCGCCGCACCCTTCTGAGGTATTGGTGGCCCACCGCCATGCTCGCCTGGAGTTGGTTCATGCTATGGTCCTCGTCTTTCCCCGGAGCCAGCGACTGGTTAGGATTCGCACGCGATCCTTTAACGATCGCGTTCTTCGGCGTCAATCTTCCGCAAGCGACAATCGGCAATGCCCTGCTGGCACTCCTGATCGACGCTCCGCGGTCCCGTGCAAGGCGGTATCGCTAGCGCTGCGGTATGGCTGATCTGGTACGGGGAGATCCGCCTATGGCAACGGCACCGGAAATCGAACTCGGGCATGCCCCGCATCGTCCCCTGAATGAGCGCCCCTCCACAGGCACGCTAAAGTAGAGGCATGAGAACCGCCCTGCCTTTGGCCATTGCCCTAGCTGCGTTCACGCTCTCGCTGCCGGCGCAAACATCGGCTGGGATACCTGGCGTCGTCGCGCCGGGCGTGAAGCCGGAACTGGTGAAGGAAGGCTTTGTGTTTATCGAAGGGCCTGTGGGCACCTACGATGGCGGCCTTTTCTTCAGCGACATTGGTTCCAAAACGATCTATCACATGGATCCCGAGGGCAAGATCACGATTGCCCGTGGAAACACGCTGGGGGCGAACGGACTGGCGCTAAACGCGAGCGAGTTGTATGCGGCCGAGGGCGCGGGGAAACTCATTAGTCGCGGAAATCAAAACGGCCGGGTCGCAACGGTCCTCGAAAGTACAGACGCGACGCCGTTGGGCGCGCCCAACGACATTATTTTCGACTCGCGCGGTGGCTTTTATTTCACTGACCCGGGGACTGCCCCGTTGCGCCCCTTAGATCCGAACCGCCACGGGAAGGTGTACTACGTCGCGAGCAACGGCGGAAGAGAGCCGCTTCTGGTGGACGATAAACTTGCCTTTCCCAATGGCCTGGCAATAACGCCGGATGGAAAGGCTCTGCTGCTTGACGATACGCTGGGTGACACCATTTGGGCTATCGACCTCGCGCCCAAGGCGAAAAACAAAGGCAAGGGCATTCAGAAGAGTGCCTTCGCCAAAATTCCGGAGCTGAAGGACGGCATCAGCGGGGCGGACGGCATGGCTGTCGACCGTGAGGGCCGGGTTTATGTCGCCACCGATGCGGGTGTTCAGGTGTTTGACAAGAGGGGCAAGCCCCTGGGAACCATTAAAGTACCGCGCATACCTTCCAACCTCGCGTTTTCAGGACCCGACAAACACACGCTTTACATCACCGCGCGCGAGGGCCTGTACAAGTTGAAGATGATTTCGCAAGGGCCCGACAGGGCGGGGAAGTAGGTTCGCGAAATGACAAGGACCGTGTACGCTGCGGCGGCTGGACTGCTTTTGGCGACGATGCGCATTTCGGCGCACCACGCATTCACCGCCGAGTACGACGAAAACAAGCTCGTCACGGTTTCCGGCACCGTCACCAAGTTCCAATGGACCAATCCGCACGCGTGGTTGTACGTCGACGGTAAGGATGAAAACCTTAAGGTCGCCGTCTGGGGCTTCGAAATGGGCAGCCCCAATGGCCTGCTTCACCGAGGCTGGAAACGGATGGACGTGAAGGTGGGCGATCAAGTCACCGTGGAAGGGTATCGCGCGAAGGACGGCAGCAACGTGGCCAACGCCCGCACGGTCACACTGCCGGATGGCCGGAAGCTATTCGGGGGCTTCCAAACGACACCCGGTGCTCCAAAGTAGACGCGCCTCGGCGTCCGGGGCCGATCAACTCCGACTTCGGCCCTGAGCGAGCCGCCGCATTTCCCAAAGATCGCGAGGCGTTTGCGACAGTAGCGGCGCCACCGCCAGCATCCCGGTTCGGCCAATGCTTTTCTCCAGGTACGCTAGTTCCGTGAATTGCGAGTCGATCTCCGGGTCTGGCGGGATCTCGAGCCCGGCCTCGCGCATCAGCATATCCCCCTTCGCGCGCACGCTGAGTTCGATCGTGAGTTGGAGCATACACAGCATGTCTCCACGAATCGCTGGGGGAAACACGTCCTGCAGAGATTGCAGGTAGGTTCCGGAGCGCGTCTTGTGCAATTCCCCGGTTGCGATCATGTTCAGCAGCTCGATGTCGCTATCCAGTTTGTCGCCCAGCCAGTGTCGTAATGACGCTTCACTCCACAGGAAAACGGCGGCCATCAGAATCGGCATGGACACCAGCATCACAACCGTCGACGCCACCGGCGATAGTAGACCCTGATTGAAAAACGAGTGAATGGTCATGGCGATCAGCAGTCCTGGGGCGAAGAGCCGAACCCCACGCCAGCCTTTGCGCTCTGAGAGAAAAATGGTCACCATCGCGGCGATCGCGGCGACACCTCCATGCATCAGCGCCGTCCCGAAACCCCGCAGCGTCGACACGGCGATCCCTTGACCCGCCTTCTCCTGCAGATAGAAAAGGTTCTCCGCGAACGAGAAGCCCGCTCCTACCGCGAAAGAGCATATTCCGGCATCCACCATGAAAGCGACCCGCGCAGTCGCAATAAGAAAAATCCAATACCAGCCCTTGGCCAGCTCCTCGATCACCGGAGCGCCGAAACGCGCATAATCAATGCCGTACTCCTGGAACAAATAAAAGGCCGGCGAATTGATTGCGTAACAGAGCGCGGCAGCCGCGCCACCAAAGCCCAGAGCAACGAGGACTCGCTTGCCGGGAACCAGCTTGTAGCTGTCCATCAATCGCAGAGCCCCCAGGAAAACCAGTACTGGAATCAAAGCCACCGCGTGGCTCAGCACGGCCTCAAGCTGCATAGGGATCACTGGCCCGGGGAGGCTGTGGACAGCGCTGAAATGCCGAAGCGCAAACGGTTCCACCCCCGGTCGCGCCGATAGTCGAGCGACTCCGTTAGCTGACGGACCAGAAAGACACCCAACCCGCCCACGGAACGTTCTTTTAGCGAACCGGGAAGGTTTGGTTCCCTTAACGTCAATGGATTGTATTCGGCTCCCTGATCGGCAATCTCAACGCTCAGCAACCCGGGCTTGGGAACATAATAAGTTAGCTCGACCACTCCCGCGGTTCCTGCACTGTAGGCATAGCGGACCACATTCACGAAGATTTCCTCCACCACCAGGTCCAGGTGGCCCCAGCAATCTTCCGGAAGTCCGGCGGCCACGGCTCCGCCACGGGCGAAGTTCAGTGGCTGACTCTAAGGAAGCGAGATCCGCAGCCAAACTCAACCTTGGGTTGGCATCCAGCATTGTTCACACGTCCGCCAAGGCCGCGTCCACGGTATCGTGCATGGGGAAGGCGTTGCTCAGCCGCGTGATCTCAAAAACCTGCTTGACCAGACCGGTGAGCGCGGAGAGCCGGAGTGTACCACCCTTTTCTTGCAATAACTTGCCGACCACAACAAAAGCCCGGAGGCCCATGCTGCTGACGTAAGCCAGCTCACTCATATCAATAATAAGGTTCTTAGTGCCCTGATTGACCCTGGCCGTACAGGCCTCTTCAAACGTTTGCGCATTCCCCGCATCCATGCGGCCGATCACCTTCAACACCACGTTGGCGCCATTCTGGGTCGATTCGATAGTCACTTAGCTCTCAGGATCGTTCAACCTGGCGTGGGGCGTCAAGTTGCCAGGGTGAGGCGCGAAGGATGAAAATGAAGTTACAACTTTTTTTCGACGGGATGACGCAAACCGGCGCCAGTTCCTGTTATCACTAGCAGAAGCGCAAACATCGCTTCACAACAAGGAGGCTCGAATGTCCCAGGGAAATAAGAAGGTGTACGTGCTGGCTGGCGGAGCGACGATCATCGGCCTATTGGCGATCGGAGTGGTGGTCATGTCCCGCAACTCATCGCCTGTTCCAACTCCTTCGGTCCAGGGCGCCATCGGCGAGCGCGATGTCTATCGCGACTCGAATGCCGCGGCGACCACGGTGAATGCGGCCTCCAACCAGGAGTTCGACAAGCTGTACCGGATCGGGCAGTTCAAGGCGTTGGCCGACGATCCGCGCTTCAAGCAGTTGACGAAGGACCCCAGCTTCGCTGCGCTGCTCATGAACGCGGACTTTCAGAGCCTGGTCTCTTCGGCCGAGTTCAAGCAGATGTTCCTTTCGGTGCGGTTCCAGCAGATGTTCCAGTCAGCTCAGTTCCAGCAGGCGGTTCAATCGGCTGGATTCCAGCAAGCGGTACAGTCCGCCGCGTTCCAGCAAGCGGTACAGTCGGCCGGGTTCCAGAGCATGATCAAGTCAGCCGCGTTCCAGAGCATGATGCAGTCGGCCGCGTTCCAGAGCATGGTGCAATCGGCCGCGTTCGGGAGCATGTTGCAATCCTCAAACTTCCAGAGCATGCTGCAGTCGGCTGACTTCCAGAGCGCTGTGCACTCCGCCGCGTTGGAAAGTATCAAACAGTAGCAGGGTTTCCAATACCTGTTCCAGCCGCGTCAAATCGCTGAGGCTGGCCGCCGATGAGAGCGCCAGCTTGGCTCGCGGGTTCCGCTTTCTTAAGAGATACTTAGAATTGCGCCCCCGACTCGCCTTCCTGCTTTTTGCGGCCGTAGCCACTCCGGCTGCGGCCCAATTGCGCGAGATCGACACCAACGACCTGCGGCTGTTGTTCTACGATCCGCACTTTACCTACCTCGCGCCGCAATTGATGCGCGCTTTCGACAACGCGTTTGAGTTCCACAAACGCACCTTCCACTATCAGCCCGACGGCAAAGTAACCATTCTGCTCGAAGACTTTGGCGACTACGGCCACGGCGGCGCGGACGTTATCCCGCAGAACCACGTCGACGTTGGCGTTGCGCCGTTTAACTACATCTACGAAACCGCTCCGTCGAACGAACGCATGAGTTGGTTGATGAGCCACGAGTTGACCCACGTGGTGGAAATGGACGGCACGCGCGGGAGCGACCGGTTTTTCAGGCGCTTATTTGGGGCCGGATTGGGTCCGAGCAAGGTAACACCCGACGCCGCCGACCCCGTCTCCATGCTCTTCGGCTACCTGACGGTGCCGCGCCGCTACGCACCCCGCTGGTACCACGAGGGGCTGGCGGTGTTTATGGAAACCTGGATGTCCGGCGGGCTGGGGCGGTCACTGGGCGGATACGACGAAATGGTCTTCCGCACCATGGTGCGCGACAACAGCCACATTTACGACCTCGTCGGGCTTGAAGCCGAAGGAACCACCATCGATTTCCAGGTGGGTGTGAACTCCTACCTGTACGGAACCAGATTCATGAGTTATCTCGCGATCCAATACGGGCCGGAGAAAGTCATCCAATGGGCCGGCAGCGGCGCGGGAAGCAAGGGCTACTTCACTGCGCAGTTCCGAAAAGTGTTTGGAAAAGCGATCGACACGGAATGGTCGCGCTGGATCGAGACCGAGAGGGCGTGGCAGCAGGCGAATCTGGCTGAGATCCGCAAGTATCCCGTCACTCCCCTCAAGCGCCTTTCGGGGCTGGCGCTGGGTTCAGTCTCGAACGCATTCTACGACGAGACAACGCACAAGATCCTGGCGGCGGTCCGCTATCCCGGTCCCATGGCCCACCTCGCGGCCATCGATCCCGAGTCCGGCAAGGAGACGCGGCTGCATAACATCGAAGGCGCTGCCCTGTTCTACGTGTCGTCGCTGGCGTTCGATGCCGAGGGCCGCAAGCTCTTCTTCACATCCAACAACAACGAATGGCGGGACCTGAACGTCTACGATCTCTCCACCGGCAAGGCAACGCAGTTGATCGACAAATATCGCGCGGGCGACCTTGCCTTTGACCGCGTGAGCCGCTCGTTGTGGGGCGTGCGTCATGTAAACGGCCTGTCGATCCTGGCGGAGACGCTTCCGCCTTACAAAGAGGTCACGGACCGGTTCACGTTCCCGTACGGCATCGATGTCTTCGATTTGAACATCTCGCCGGACGGGAAACGGATGAGCGCGGTGACCGGCGATTCGAGTGGGCGCCAGAAGCTGGTCCTGTTCCAGCTCGACAAACTGCGCGCCGGCGACGCCACCATGGAAACCGTCCACGAGTTTGAGTTCAGCAGCGCCGCGTCCTTCACGTTCTCACCCGACGGCACGAAGCTCTACGGCACGTCCTATTTCACCGGCGCGTCGAATATCTTTCGCTTCGATGTCGCCACTCACGCGATGGAGGTGCTGACCAACACCGAGACCGGTCTGTTCTGGCCGCGGCTGCTGCCCGACGGCCGCTTGCTGGCCTTTGAGTACACGGCGAAAGGATTCTATCCGGTGCTGGTTCAGGACCCGAAGCCGCTCGAAGACGTCAGCGCCGTGAGGTATTTCGGCCAGCAAGTGGTTGAGAAATATCCGCAGGTCCGCGCCTGGAAGCTTCCACCGCCCGCGGAGATCGACGTGGCCGCGCTCACCACTAAGGCTGGCGAATTCAAGCCGCTGCGCAATTTGCAGCCAACGTCCGTGTATCCGATCGTCGAAGGATACAAGGACTCTGTTGCCTACGGCGGCCGGGTCGATTTTTCAGACGGCCTGGGTCTGGCGGGTCTCAGTCTGACGGCGGGCTATTCCCCGGACTCTGTGCTTAAGGCCAACGAGCGCGCGCACGCGGCCCTGGACTTCCACGATTGGGGCTGGAAAATTAGCGCCGCGTACAACAAAACGGATTTCTACGATCTGTTCGGCCCCACCAAGCAAAGCCTCAAAGGTTTCGCGGGCGAGCTTGGCTACAAGAAGACGCTTCGTTACAAGGCGCCCCGTACCCTGGATCTGGATTGGGACGTGGCCGGTTACGTCGGCCTGGACCGTTTGCCCGACTACCAAAACGTAGCGGCGCCCTTCGACAAGTTTCTCACCGGCAAGATTTCGCTCACTTACTCGCGGCTGGAAAGATCGTTGGGTGCGGTGGACGATGAAAAGGGAATCCGCTGGAAGCTGGCAACGCAAGGCAATGCCGTCAACGGCGATTTCTACCCGCGCTTGTACGGTCTCTACGACTACGGTTTCCTGACACCGTCTGCGAAATTCGCCGGTGTGGATTCGCAGCTCCATCGGCAAGTCCTTCGGCGACCGCCCACAACCTTTCGCCAACTTCTACTTTGGCGGCTTCGGGAACAACTGGATCGACCACCAGGAAGTGAGCCGCTACCGCGAATACTACAGTTTTCCGGGTGTCGATTTGAATCAGATTGGCGCGACGGATTTTGCCAAGACCATGGTGGAGTGGAACCTGCCGCCCAAGCACTTCCGGCACTTCGGCAACACCTACCTATATTGCAACTGGGCACGTCTCACGCTTTTCTCCGGCGTGATCGTCGGCAATATGGCTTCGGCGGCTGACCGGCAGTTTTTTGGCGACGCGGGGATGCAAGTGGATTTCAAGGTGGTCATTTCTTCCTATCTGAACACCACGTTCTCCGTCGGCGGCGCGGCCGCCCAGGATCGCAACGGGCGGAGATCGGAAGAACTTATGATCTCTCTGAAGCTCCTCTAACGCCCTCACTCGTCGAAAACAATCGCATCCAACTCAGAGGCCACCGTCGCGGACGACGGACGTTCCCCCTGTTCGCCTGCCAGCATAGCCAACAGCAGCCGATCTAGCGCGGGAGGAATGCCGGGCCGCCGCGAAGAGGGCGGCTCCGGCGTGCGGCATTCGATTGCCTCGAACACATCCAAGGGCGTTTCTCCCGCAAAGGGATGACGCCCGGTGAACAGCTCATAGAGCACCGACGCGAACGAGAACACGTCCGAGGCGCTGGATGCGCGCTCGCCGCGCAGCAACTCCGGCGACATGTAGGGGAGCGTTCCGGAAAGCGTCCCCGAGATCGTGCCGGATGCCGCCGGAAGCTTCGACGTCGGGCAGGACATTTTCGCCGAGGCGGGCCAAGCCGAAGTCCAGAATCTTCACGGCGCCGGTTTTACTCAGCATGATGTTGTCCGGTTTGATGTCGCGGTGGACAATCCCGGCCTCGTGGGCGGCGGCGAGCGCGTGCGGCGGCCTGCCGGCTCCAATTCCCTGCGATGGCCAGATGTACTTCGCCGGCGCCCATGAGGGAGCGCCAGGTCTGGCCGTCCACCCACTCCATCGCGATGAATACGCCCGCATCGGAAGTTCCGAATTCGTAAATCTTGACGATGTTGGGGTGATCGAGCGTCCCGGCCGCGCGTGCTTCGCGTTCAAATCGCTCGACGGCATGCGGCGTCGGCGGTCAGGTGCCGCCGCAAAATCTTGAGCACCGCCGGCCTCTCCAAGCGCGTATCCTCGGCGAGATACACTTCGCCCATGCCGCCGATGCTGATCAGAGATTGAACCTGATACTCGCCAATACGCAGGCCCGGCGAAAGTGCTCCGGGATTGCGAGCCAACAGATCCGCGGCGAGAAGCGACGGCGGAAGGTCGAGAAACCGGCCACGCTTGAGGTCCGCATCGAGCAGGCTCTCTACTTCCGCTCGCAGCTCAGGATCTCCCAAGCATGCCTGATCCAGGTATGAGGCGCGTTCCGCGGGAGCAAGGGCGCTGGCGTCCAGATAGATGTTCTCTATCTTCTGCCACTCGCCGGAAGTCATGATGCGTTAGTATCGCCGGCGCCAAGTTCGCGGGCAAGCCATGCCCTGGCTGCTTGGAAGTCCCGAGTCACTGTGATTGTGGAAACGCCCAGCGCTTCCGCGGTTTCCTCGATGCTCAGACCGCCGAAGTAACGCAGCTCGACGACGCGGCTCTTGCGCGGGTCGATGCGCTCCAGCTCCTTCAGTGCTTCGTGCAGCGACAGCACCTCCTTCGCTTCTTGACGAAGGGCCGGGTCGATATCCTCGAGCGAAATTGTTTCCTTCCCGCCGCCACGCTTCTCCGCCAGATTCGCCTCGGCGTGATTGACCAGGACCTGGCGCATCGCCATGGAAGCGACAGCGAAGAAGTGAGACCGGCTTTCAAACGTCCGCTGGCCCTGACTGACCAGCTTCAGGTACGCCTCGTGAATCAGTGCGGTGGGTTGCAGTGTGTGCCCTTGAGGTTGGCTACCCCAGGTGCGGCGTGCGATCCGGTGCAGTTCACCGTAGACCAACGGCATCAGCCCATCCAGCGCCTGCTGGTCGCCGTTGGTCCAAGCCGAAAGAAGCCTTGTAACATCACCCGATGGATGCATGGGTTTCAGCTCGTCTTGCGTGGGCGAGTACTTAAGGCAATGATACAACGCAGACCCAGACCATGTTCACTAGATCGTAGTAGCATTGACACAATGGGTGATGCGTTACTCTGGGCACCATCCTTTAAGGTAAAATGAACGATTTCAGGGGGAGGCAGCAGATGACGGAGCGCGGTGTGGTTCCCTAGAGCGCTGAAAATAGGCCTTGCCGGACTGGCGGCGGCGCTTTTACTTTCGGTGCAGGTGAAGATCTCCGCACAGCAGGGTAATGCGCCGGCTGCGGGACCTTCTCCGGCTTTCGAGCCAGCGTCAATTCCTCGATCGCTATTGCGCGACGTGCCATAACCAAGGCCTGAAGACTGGCGGCCTGAGTCTGGCCCAGGTCGACTTGTCCAAGATTGATGCGCAACCCGAACTATGGGAGAAGGTCGCGCGCAAGCTGCACACGGGCGTCATGCCGCCTCCCAACGTGCCGCAGCCTTCCGCGGCCGATCGCCTCGCGATGTTGACGTGGCTCGAAACATCGCTCGATGCGGCGTCGGCGGCGAAACCAAATCCCGGCCGCACCGAAACGCTGCGGCGCCTGAATCGAACCGAATATCAGAACGCGATCCGGGACCTGCTGGCGCTCGACATCGACGCCGCCTCGCTGCTGCCGGCCGATGAGAGCGGTCATGGCTTCGACAACGTCACCGTCGGCGATCTGTCGCCGACGCTCCTGAATCGTTACATCTCAGCCGCCCAGAAAATCAGCCGCCTGGCGGTGGGGAGCACGCAGTCCGCTTTGCAGAGCGACATTATTACTGTGCCTGTCGATCTCACGCAGGAAGATCAGTTGCCCGGGCTGCCGCTGGGCACGCGCGGTGGCATGTCGACGTCTTATACGTTCGCGCAGGACGGCGAGTACGAGATCCAGGTCCTGCTCGCACGCAATCTGGAAGGACTCGTCAGCGGGCTGAGGGAAGCTCGTTCGCACCAGTTGCTGGTGCTGCTCGACCGGGAGCCGGTCAAGACCTTCACTATCGAGAAGCCAGCCAACGGCGACGATACGTTCCTCGACAAGGATTTGAAAGTGCGCGTTACCGTGAATGCGGGTCCGCACAACCTCGCCGTTACCTTCGTCAAGGAGGGCTCATCGCTGGTCGACACGCCCCGGCAGCCCCCGGTCTCTCGCTACAACGACCGGCGATATCCGCGTACGACGCCCGCCATCAACCAGATTTCGGTGACCGGACCGTATGCGCCTAAAGGCGCCGGGGACACGCCGAGCCGCCACCGTTTGTTTGTATGCCGGCCCACCGCGACCAGACAAAGCACAGGAAGAAAAGTGCGCGGCAACGATTCTATCGACGCTGATGCGGCGCGCCTACCGCCGGCCGGTCACTAAAGCTGACGTTGACGAGCCGCTGGCCTTCTATCGCAAAGGGCGTGCCGAAGGCGATTTTGACGCCGGAATCACAGCGGCGCTGAGTGCCGTGCTCACCAACCCGGAGTTCCTGTTCCGCGTGGAAAGCGATCCCAAGAAAGTAGCGCCGGGCGGTGCCTACCGGATCAGCGATCTGGAACTGGCATCGCGATTGTCATTTTTCCTGTGGAGCAGCATCCCCGACGATGAGCTGCTCGACGCCGCCGTTCGCGGCAAGCTGAGTCAGCCCGCGAGAGCTCGAGAAGCAGGCGCGCAGGATGCTCGCCGATCGCCGCTCGTTCAACCTGGCGACGAATTTCGCCGGACAGTGGCTGCGGCTGCGCAATGTCGACGCGATCGCTCCCAGCGCCAATCTTTTTCGGGACTTCGATGACAACCTGCGGCAAGCCTTCCGCGCAGGAAACCGAGCTGTTCTTCGACAGCGTGCTGCGCGAGGATCGCAGCGTGCGCACTTTCATCCGCGCGGATTACACGTTCCTCAATGAACGCCTGGCGAAGCACTACGGAATTCCCGACGTCTACGGAAGCCGGTTCCGCCGCGTGACGCTCGCGCCCGATAGCAGGCGCGGCGGTCTGCTGCGGCAGGGCAGCGTGCTGTCGGTCACGTCCTATGCGACCCGGACATCGCCAGTGCTTCGTGGAGTATTGGTGCTGAGCAACATCCTGGGCGCGCCGCCGTCGCCGCCTCCTCCAAACGTGCCGGCGCTCGACGAGAGCACCGTGGCCGCCAATCTTCCGATGCGCCAGCGCCTGGCTGCGCACCGCAAAAGCGCCGTGTGCGCGAGCTGTCATAACACCATTGATCCGGTGGGCTTCTCGCTCGAGAACTTCAATGCGGTGGGACAGTGGCGAGATATAGAGGTAGAAGGGGCGCCCGTCGATGCGTCGGGAGCTGTGCCCGGCGGCGGGGCAGTTCCGCGGGGTCGACGGACTGGAAGACGCGCTGCTGGCCCGTCCCGAACTGTTTGTCACGACTCTGACGGAAAACCTTATGACGTTCGCGCTCGGACGAGGCGTCGAATACTACGATGCGCCTGCCGTTCGCAAGATCGTGAAAGACGCCGAGAAGGACGACTACCGGTTCTCGTCGCTCATTCTCGGAATCGTGAAGAGCGTTCCGTTTCAAATGCGGCGCGCTGAAATGAATGAACCGTTGGTAGCGGGTAAAATACCAGGTAATCAGTAAGTAAAGAGGAGAGCGCGATGTTTCTCACCAAGAAAGCACTTCACAGGCGGACGTTCCTGAAAGGCGCGCAGGCTGCTCTGGCCCTGCCTCTACTCGACGCGATGATTCCCGCTTCCACGGCGTGGGCCCAGACGGCCGCGAAGCCGGTGCCGAGGCTTGGCTTCGTGTTTATCCCGATGGGGTGCGATGCGTCGCGCTGGACCCCGCCCGGCGAGGGAAAGCTCGACCAGCTTTCGCCCATCCTCGCTCCGCTCAAGCCGGTGAAAGATCAGGTCACCGTCATCACCAATACGCGGTTGCTGAATGCCTATCCGGGCACGCACGACACATCCAATGCGGCGTTTCTGAGCGCGGCGCCCTCCAAACACACCGAGAGCTCGGATTATTTTCTGGGCACGACGGTCGACCAGATCGCGGCCAAGGAGATGGGCCGCCAGACGCAGTTGCCCTCGCTCCAGCTCGCGATGGATCTGAACCCGCTTACCGGTGTGTGCAACAACGGTTACGCATGCGTCTATACGGATTGCCTCTCCTGGTCGTCGCCGACGACGCCGCTTCCGTCCGAGGCGCATCCGCGCGTCGTCTTCGAGCGCCTGTTCGGCGAGGGCGGCACGGCGGCCGCGCGCCAAGCGGCGCTGCACGCTCGCGCCAGCCTGCTGGATTCGTTCACCGGCGACATCGCGAAGCTCAAGCAGCGCGTGGGCGCTCCCGATCGCGTTCGCTTGGATCAGTATCTCGACAGCGTTCGCCAGGTGGAGCGTGAGATCGAGCGCGCCGAGCAAGCGGTAACGGAAAACAAGGTGCCCGACCTGGATCGGCCGGTGGGGGTCCCCGCGGCGTTCGCCGACCACGCCAAGCTCATGTTCGACCTGCAGATTCTGGCCTTCCAGGCGGATATCACGCGCGTCGTCACCTTCCAGCTCACGCGCGAGCAGAGCAATCGTACGTATCCGGAGATCGGCGTCGCCGATCCGCACCATCCCACCAGTCATCACGGCAACGATCCGGAAAAGGTCGCGAAGATAGCGAAGATCAATACCTTCCATGTTTCGCTGTTTTCAGACTTCCTGCAGAGAATGAAGGCCACTCCGGATGGCGACGGCTCGCTGCTCGATCACTCGGTCTATGTGTACGGCAGCGGCATGGGCAATCCCAGCCTTCACGATCACGAAAACCTTCCGATCCTGGTCGCAGGTGGCGCTGCCACCGGCCTGAAGGGCGGCCGGCATATTCGGTACGAGAAGGGAACGAACCTGGCCAACCTTCACCTCACGCTGCTCGACCGCGTTGGCATTCATCTGGATTCGTTCGTGGACAGCACCGGAAAAATCGAAGACCTCTTCGATCAGAGTTGTCTAGGATAGGAGCCGCACATGCACTTGCGAAAAATAGCTGGACTCGTACTTCTGGGGCTCGGCCTCGCCGCCTCAGCCGTCGCGGCGGCGCGTGCGACCCTCGCCGACGCCGCGGAACAACGCGACAAGACTAGCGTCAGCACGCTCCTCAAGACCGGCGCCGACGTGAACGCCGCCCAGGTGGATGGGACCACCGCGCTGCACTGGGCCACGTATAACGATGACGCGGAGACTGTCGCATTGCTGGTGCGCGCGGGCGCCAATGTGAACGCTGTGAACCGCTATGGCGTGCCGCCGCTGGCGCAGGCGTGTATCAACGGCAACGCTGCCATCGTGAAGCTGTTGCTGGATGCTGGCGCCGACCCGAACGCCACGATGAAGGGCGGGGAAACCGTCCTCATGCTGGCTGCGCGCTCCGGGAATGTCGAGGCAGTGAAGGCGCTGCTCGCGCGCGACGCCACCACCAAGACACGTGAACGGCTCGGCCAGACGGCCTTGATGTGGGCCGCGGCCGAGGGACACACCGACGTGGTCCGCGCGCTGATCGACGCTGGAGCCGACATCAACGCGAAAATCGATTCCGGGTTTACGCCATTCTTCTTTGCCGTGCGTGAGGGTCATCTCGATACGGTGCGCGTGTTGCTCAAGGCGGGCGCCGATGTGAATGCGATGATGCAGCGTTCGGAGAAAGCTCCCGGTACCGGAGGCCGGCGTGCGAAAACGGCACCGCCCACCAACGCGCTGGCGCTCGCGGTGCAGAACGCCCACTTTGAGCTGGCGATTGCGCTGGTCGACGCAGGCGCCGATCCCAACGATGTGCGAACCGGATTCACTCCGCTCCACATGATTGCCGGGGTGCGCAAGCCGGATTCGAGCGACATCAGCGATGCTGCGGCGCCGATCGGGTCGGGCCGCCTCTCGAGCGCCGAGTTCGTGCGCGAAATCGTGAAGCGCGGCGCGAACGTCAATCTTCGACTGCCCAAGGGCACGCGCAAGCAGCCCAACACTTCCTCGGCGGTCGGGACTGAGGGAGCCACGCCGATTCTGTTTGCCGCCGATCGCTCCGACGTTCCGCTGATGCGCCTGCTGGTGGAACTGGGCGCCGATCCCCTGCTGCCGAACTTCAACAACACCACACCGCTGCTGGCCGCGGCCGGTGTCGGCACGGGAGAGCCGCAGGAAGAGGCGGGCGAGGAAAACGAAGCGGTGGAAGCTGTGAATATGCTGCTCGACCTGGGCGCTGACATCAACACCGTCGACAACAATGGCGATACGGCGATGCACGGAGCCGCGTATAACATTTACCCGCGCGTCGTTGAGTTGCTGGCCAAGCGCGGAGCCGATCCGAAAGTCTGGAACAAGCCCAACAAAGCCGGCCGGACGCCGCTGTTCATCGCCGAGGGTTATACCGGCCGTCTGCCCGCGTCCCGATCCGCCGACGATCGCAGCCGTTACCAAGATGATGCTCGCAGCGGGCCTTTCGACCGAAGGCGAACGGCCGAAGCGTGGTTGATATGTACTCGAAGCCCGCAGAACCGCCCAAGCCCGCCGAACCGGCGAAATGAGGCGTCCGGTTCGGGTTGAGCCAAGGCTTCATCTGGCGCGCGGCGGATATGCGAAGATCGCTCACGATGCTGCTGGGCCGCAGCCGTTTTCCTTGTGGTCTTGAGCGCGGGTCCGGTGTGCGGCGCAGACGCACAAAACCGTCTGGGACGGCGTGTTCACAGCCGAGCAGGCCGCACGCGGAAAAACGATGTTTGCGACGACCTGCGCGGCATGTCATGCCGCGGATCTCAGCGGCGGCGAATGGCCCGGCGCTGAAGGGCGAAGTATTCGTCAATCATTGGATGGAAGGCAGCCTGGATGCGTTGTTCGCCCGCGTCAAGTCCATGCCGCCGAATCGTGCGAATTTGGGAGGCAGCGCGTATGTCGATCTGCTCGCCTTCCTGCTGGATGCGAACGCCTTTCCTGCCGGGGCGCAGGAACTGAACGCGGAAGCCACACCCGGCATTCAGATTCAGGGTAAGAATGGGCCGGCTCCCGTCCCCAATTTCGCTCTGGTGGATGTGGTCGGGTGTTTTGCGCGCGGGCCGCACGATACATGGATGCTGTCGAACGGCAGCGAACCGGTACGGACGCGAAGTCCGATGCAGCCCACCGAATCGGAAATTGCGGCCGCGAGGGCGAAGCCGCTCGGCAGTCAGACGTTTCAGCTTCTGGATGTCGAATACTTCAGCAACGCCTTTCATCCGGAAGCTCACGCGGGGCATAAGGTCAACGCGAAGGGCTTTCTGATCCGCACGGGAACCGAAGTTAAGATCAATGTGACGTGGGTCGAAATGCTGGCCGCGGATTGCGGGCATTAGTCCATGTTGCGGGATGGATGGCGCTTCCGCTCTAACTCTCCGGACGGCGCAACTGCTTCAACTGTATGCCAAGCTGGGCGCATTTTTTATAAAGATGGCTCCTCTCTAAGCCGAGCGCCTTGGCCGTTTCCGTCATATTATGGCGCGTGCGTTCGAGTTCGGCTCGAATCGTAGCGCCCTCAAACGCCTCAACCCGGGATGAGAGCGGCCCCGCGCCATTGAGAGACATATCCGGTGAGCCCGCGGAAGTTCGAGGCAGCGCTTCTCGCACCAAATCGTCGCCGACTTCGCTATCGGCCAAAAGCAGGAGGCGCTCCACTGCGTTCCGCAGTTCGCGGATGTTGCCTGGCCAGGAATACTTTTCTAAGAGCGCCACCGCCACCGAGCTAAATGGCTTGGCCTTCCAGCCGTTCAGTTCGCAGATTCGCTGGCTGAAATGTTCGATCAGTACTGGAATGTCTCCCGGGCGCTCCCGGAGAGGAGGCAAAACGACCGGGAACACGTATATGCGATGGAAGAGATCCTGCCGAAAAGCGCCCGTACGTACCTGCTCCTCGAGGTTCCGGTGCGTAGCAACCACTACTCGCACATCGACCCGTGTAGTTCCTGATCCGCCGACTCGTTCCACCTCGCCCTCTTCGAGTACGCGCAGGAGTTTGGCTTGCATCACGGCTGGCATATCGCCGATCTCATCGAGAAACAGTGTCCCCCGATGCGCCTGCTCGAATTTGCCCGTGTGTCGCGCGGCGGCGCCCGTGAAGGCTCCTTTCTCGTGCCCGAATAACTCGGATTCGATCAGTTCGGCCGGTATCGCCGCGCAATTCAGAGTGATAAAAGGCTCGTTACGGCGGGCACTCCCTTCGTGAACGGCGCGGGCGATTAGTTCCTTGCCGGTGCCGGTTTCACCCAAAATACAGACGCGCGACTCACCCGCCGCGACGCGTGTCACCTGCGCCATCACCCGGCGCATCGCCTCGCTGCGCCACACGATTTCATGGCGTCCGACCCGTGCCCGTAGTTCGCGGTTTTCCTGTTCCAGCCGTTTCAACCGCAGCGCATTTTCCACGGTGAGCAGCAGTCGTTCCGTAGAGAGCGGTTTTTCCAGAAAATCAATCGCGCCAAGTTTGGTTGCGCGCACCGCCATATCAACCGTTGCCTGTCCCGACATCATGACTACTGGCGAGGTCACTCCCGCGGCCCGCATTTCTTCGAGCAGGGTGACGCCATCTTTATCGGGCATCACAACATCGGAGAAAATCAGGTCGAACGTGTTCGAGCGCACCAGCTCCAGAGCACGCGCCGCTCGATCCGCCACCGTCACCTCATAGCCTTCCATGCGAAATGCGCGCGACAGAGAGGCCAGCGTATTCGCATCGTCGTCAATGATCAAGAGATGACTCAAACGGGTTCTCCTGGCAGCACCGGCAGTTCAATAATAAAGGTAGCGCCGTTTCCCGGTGAGCTCACGACGCTAATTTTGCCGCCATGATCGCTCACAACGCTCTGCACAATGGCCAGGCCAAGGCCAGTCCCATGCTGTTTGGTGGTGTAGTAGGGCGTGAACAGCCGAGCACATTCTTCTTCCGTGAGCCCCATGCCAGTGTCGGAGATGGACAGCCGCACATGCCCGTCGTCCCGCGAGCTGGCAATGCGCAAAACTCCGCCCCGCGGCATCGCGTCAATCGCATTCAGGACCAGATTCCCGATCGCGCGCCGCAGTTGGTCGCCGTCCGCCTGGATCCGCAAACCAAATTCGGCAAGGTCAAGTTCCGCGTCGATTTTCGATCGTCCCTCATCCTTCAACTGGGCATCGTACAACCGCATCACATTTTGAACAATCTCATTGAGATCGACCGTCTCGAAATTCGGCGGCGGCATTTTTGCGAAATCGCTAAACCGGCCAATGATGGTTTTTAAGTTGCCGACCTCTGCCAGCAGCGTACCGGTGCTTTCTTGAAACACCTCTTCAAACTCGCTCTCGGAGCGCTTTCGCGCCTTGCGCAGATTTTCGATGGTGATTTGCAGGGGAAATAGAGGATTCTTGAGCTCATGCGCCAGGCGGCGCGCCAATTCCCGCCAGGCGGCGACGCGTTCCGCTTGAATGGCGCGGTCGCGCTGCTCGGCGAGCTGTTCTGTCATCCGATTGAACGCCGTGGCCAACTCGCCAATCTCGTCTTTGGAGATGACCTCCACGCGGGCCGACCAGTCGCCGCTGGCCACCGCACGTGCGCCCCGGGCGAGCTGCGTGACGGGCCGTGTTAC
The DNA here is from genome assembly GCA_963731375.1 of Bryobacterales bacterium. Taxonomy (GTDB): domain Bacteria; phylum Acidobacteriota; class Terriglobia; order Bryobacterales; family Bryobacteraceae; genus Palsa-187. Next base: position 698,919 of record CAVSUW010000005.1, on the reverse strand, counting down.
GCGCTCCGTCGTCCACCAGCCTAGGAGGATGCCAATCAAGATTCCAGCGATCGCCGCCACCACGCCAATCCACAGGATCTCGTTCTCCAATGCAAACTCCGCCGCCAATGATGTTCCCGCGAGCAACACACCCGCAATCTGCCCACGGTGCTCCAACGGAAACGCCAGAAACGCTTCTGAACTGGAGCGCGCCGAACTCCACTGCACGGTGCCGGTTGCTTCAGACTGTTTGCCGCGAGCTTCATTCACCAGACCGGCGAGCTTTGTGATGTCCGGATTCCCTCCCTGCGCATCCACCACCTCTCCGGGCGGTAGCCACAAAAGAGCGCGCATTCCCGGAGCATCGCCCAGCGACTTGAGAAATGCTGGATCGACTAGCCTGCCGCCGGCGACCAGTGCTTTCTTGTCAGGTGTCGGCCGCACCGCCACCAGCGCTACCGCGGAGGGGCCATCAGGCACAGGAATCCGGGCGAAGAACGCCGCGCCCGCTGATGCCCAGTCTTCCGCCGCGATCTCCCAATCGTTCTTATAGCCGAAGCGCGCAGGCCAATGCGCAGAAGAAAGGATCGTCAAATCCGGTTGGATCACATCCAGGAAAGTCAGATCCTGCGCCGCGCTTTCCCGCTGCGCCTGATCGAAATCGGCGCTCCCCGCGGCAATTCGCTGCACACCGGCCGCCGCCGCCGCGCGTTCCACTTGCCGGACTACGTCCATTCGTCGCGCGTCGAGTTCCCGCCGCAACTGGGCGAGCAAGTCGCTGCGCCGCTGGCCGTCAGCGCGCTCAAACCCTTGACGCGCCGCGATTGACACCGCTCCGGTCACGAGCGCAACCGCGCCCGCCACTGTGATCGACGAAAGCAGCAGCAGCTTGGTGCGGAAGGTCACGGTTGCCCGATCCAGACGTTCGGCAAGTCGGGCCAGGAGTGCACGCGCGGCGCCAGATTCCAGTTTCTTGCCAGATGGAACAGCGGGACCACATGGAAACCTTCGAGCAGCGCGCGTTCCGCTTCATACGGCGCCGCAGAAAAAGAGAACGGTGCCCTGACCACCACCGCCACGTCAGCCAGCGCCGCCAGTTCATCGCGCGATGTCACAGGGATCATGACCAGCCGTACGTCCGACATTCCATTGCCCGGGCGCATCGTGATTCCCGCCTCCATGGCGTTGACCGAAATCCTTTCGCCAATCGATCGCAGCACCGCATCCTGCCGGTCATAAGCGAAGGTGAGCTGCGGTGAACCTGCGGCCAGTTGACGCGCCCTAGCCACATCCCTTTTGCTGTCGAACAGAAACGAATAACCGCTGAGCCACTGCGGTAGAAGTGCTCCCGTGATATCGCCATGTTCTTTGAGCAGAACCCTGCGAATGACAACTTTGTCGATCGAGAGCGCGATGGCTTCGCGCATGGCCGGCGTGGAGCGTGGTGTATCGAAAACCAGCGCCAGCGTTTCGTCCGTCCTGGTTTCATCGGACGTCCCGATAGACGCATCGATAATATCGGCCCTGCCAAGTTGCAGGTCTTGGATCTGGTCGCGAAGATCGCGCCCCATTTGAATTTCGACGGCATCCAAGTAAGGTCTCCCCTTCCAGTGCGCATCGTTGGCAACCAGTGTCGCGGCCTTTCCGGTTTCCCATCTGGCGATTCGAAATGGACCTGTACCCGTCAACGCCCCATCCGGCTCGCGCACCACAATCGCGTTCCAAGGTCTCGCCATTTCACGCAGGATCTGTTCGATAGGACGGTCGTCCGGTGTTTCGAGCGAGCTAGCCGTAGGAGTCCACAGCATGCCGTTATGCAGGTGTACATGAGGGCGCGGCGCAAAAACCCATTTTTTACGCGCCGCATCGTGGGTCCAGGAAGTTGCCAGCCACGGCTGCGGCTTACCGCTCTCGTCCAAACGAACCAGCGTTTCAAATACCCCGGGCACCAGCCGCGCCTTGGCCTCAAGGGCGACGGGATCGCTGGGAATCTCCGCTGGATCGAGATTGGTGAGAGCCGCGCTCATTTCAACCCGCAGCGTGCCCCCGTACCGAGGGCGGCTTTCCGCCCTCAGAATTGCGACCGCAAGAAGGGAACTAGCGACCGCAATCCACGGCGATGCTGTAGGCTTCATACCTGTTTGTGTCCTTATTCCGTACCACAGCGAGCGCCGCACTCCCCGCCGGCCACATGGCCGTGACGGGTCCGGGCACTTCCATCGCGTCGCTCACTCGCACCAGACCATGGTTCAGCGAGATCGAAGATCGCAAGTGAGTTAGCGGCGTACGCCGCAATAATCTTGGGACCCGCGCAGGAGTTCGCAACCGCGGCGAAGTCGCTCCAGGAATCAGAAACGCTCAGTTGTTTGTGGGCTGCGTCGTAGACGTAAGTGTGTCCATCGGCCGCACCTATAACGTGATCGCCGCCGATTTCGGCATGCGTGAGATAGGGCTGCCACCCGGTCTCCTCGATGGTATTGCGCCCGGCCGTAAAACGCCCACCCGGCTGGCATTCGATCGCCAGGGCTGGCTTCCATGCGCCCCGGCACGTCAGCCCCGCGCTCTCCGCGACTATCGAATTGTCGTTCACGGTAAGGCGCCCGCGAGGGTCGCGGACCGGTGGAATGTCTAGCGCCATAGCCTCCGCCTTCTGCCACTTTGAATCGCCTTGTTCGTATCGCGCCACGCCCCCTATCTCGAGAACCAGCATCTGATCCCCCACCACAATTACATCCAGAATGGGCGCTTCCTGTTCCCACAGCAATCGCCGGTCGAGACGAAGTCCCACGGCCGCTTCGGGCATAACAACCGGACGAGGCACGCTGGTCATTTCTACAATATTTTCGTTTTCGCGGTGCATTTCGGCGATTAAAAGATAGCCTTTGAGATTCTGCGAGAACGTGGCCGTGATTTCCACGGATTTGGGGTTTCGCAACCTCCGCTGAAGAGCCCGGGCAAGCAGCGTCTTGGCCCGCGCGGCGTAGGCAGCAGCCTCGGCATTTCCCGCCGTCGCGCCGTTCCAGGTAACATGGGCGATTTCATCCGCCGCCAAATGGGAGGCGACCTTTTTCCCCCATTGGCCTACCGCATCATCCAGCGCGTCGCCGCGTGCCAGAAGCGTCGCGAAAACGAACCCAAGAATGCGCCCCGTCACGGCAGAAATGATAACAAACTAGGGACCGGTTTTACGCGCCGGTCCCTGGTAAGGGTTTCCTCTCTCAAGCATTAGTGTTCGACTGCTGTACTGTTCATTCCCTTGATGACGTCATTCGCGAAGAAGAATTTCCCGTCGCTCGGCACCATCATGATCTGTACCTTGTCGGAGAGTTTTTCGGCGATGATCTTCTGGATCAGAAGCGGATTGTCTTTGAGAGCGGACGCCTCCAGCTTCATGCGCTCTGAGTCGGCGCTGGCCACACGGCGAATCCGGTACTCCTCGCTTTCGCTCATCAGATTGCGCTTCTGGAGCTCCGCTTTACTATCGATCACCTTGGATTCAGCCAGCGCCTCGGCGTTCTTTACAGTCGCTTCTTTCCGCGCTTGCGCCTCCAGGCGCGACTGCTCGATCTGTTTCTGCTTCAGCGGCAGCGTGTGTTGCATCGCGTCCGCCTGCGCTTTCGCCTGCAGCACAACGACCTCCGCCTGCGCTTCGGCTTCCTTTACTTCGCGGGCCTTTTGCGCCTCAGCTTCCAGATTCGCCGTGATGACCATTTTCTTTTTTACTTCCAGCTCTATGTTGTAGCGCTCATTTTCCTGTTCCTTCACCAACAAACCTTCCAACCCCTTGGCGTATTCTTCGGGAAGCTGCACGTCTTTGAGCACCAGCTCTTTCACCACGATGCCGTCGGCGCCCAGTCGCGCGGCGATGCGTCCGGCGGCGGTTTGGCGGAAGGCCTCACGTTTCGTCGAAAATAGCTCGCGCACCAAATACTCCGGCGCAAGATCACGAAACGCGCTGGCGATTGCGGGCGCGATCATTTCTTCCTCCACCGGCTGCGGAAGGTTCGATTGAATGTAAGCCAGCTTCGACGAGTCCAGGCGGTAACGCACCGACACCGCCAGTCCCACCGACAGCCCTTCCCGAGTTTGCACCTGCAAGCCCTGTTGCTTTTTCTTGGGATCGTCGAACGCCGCCGTCGTGAACATGCTGTCGCGCGTCGGGTACAGCTCCACTTTCTCGATCAGTGGAAAGATCAGGTGCACACCCGAGTAAAGCGTACCCGGCCGCGTTCCCAGAAACTGATTCACCCGCACCCCGGCCCATCCGCTGGGCACCACCGCGATGCTCAATCCCGCCAGCCAGGGAAGTACGCACAGCATAGCCAGCCGACGAGAAGTGTACCAGCGTATGCCGGGTTGAGGTTCCCCCGGCGAGTTTTTCCTCCACTTGATGATCTGGTATAGATCCCAGGCCAGGATGGTCATCGCGCCGGCCAGCAGCCCGATTCCCGTAAAGATCAACAAATATCTAAGTAACGTCATGTGAGTTTCTCCTTCTTCTTCGCGGCCCGGATTAGTTTGCAGAATGGGTCGCGAGAACTTGTGCCAACAGGTCGGGGCGCGCGCCGCGCAGCTCAACCGTCGTGCCTACTTTCACCAGGTCGAAGAGTTCTTCGAGATCCTGCTGCCGCATCCGAATGCAGCCGTGTGAGGCGGCTTTGCCGATCGAGGTAGGAACGTTGGTGCCGTGAATGCCATATCCCTTGGCGCTGAGCCCCATCCAGCGGGTGCCCAGCGGGTTGCCATTACCGGGTCCGATGACAACTCCGGTGCCGTAGTAGGTCGGATTCTGGATGTGATTGATGATTTGGAATTCGCCCTCGGGCGTTGGTGTCGAGATCTTGCCGACTGCAACGTCATAGGTCTTCACCACGCGGTCACCCTCGATCAGCACCAGTTTCCGGTCCGGGATCGATACCACGATCCGTTGCTGCGCCTGGCGTCGTTCCTCGGCAGCAGCGTCCACCGCCGCGATCACCAGGACCGCGGCCAACTTCGTCATTGTGTTTAGTGTTTGGCGTTTCATGCCCAGCTAGATTGCAGGGCTGGAACCAAACGATAAAGAATTGATTTAAAAGCAGGTAGAGCCTCAAGCGGAAGTGTCGATTTTGACGCACTGTGTGTGCGCGGACACACCGGAAGACGGCGGCTGACGAATCCAACTCCGGAGGTTCCGGGAGGTTTATGTTCCCACTACTCGGAGGTAAGACTTGGACAGATTTCCAGAGGATGCCAAAACTGGATGCGTAGCCTTTCCTGAAGAACTTGGGCGGCGATGTCGTTCCGGAGAGCTGTCGCGGCAATCTACCGCTTACTGAACACGTGGGGCCATGGACTTATGTCACAATACTCGATGCGACATAGTCGCTAGAATCCAAGATGAATCCAAATCGACGAACTTTTCTTCTCTTCACCGGAGCGGCCGCGGTAAGCCGCCTTGGGTACGGCCAGTACGTGCTTCCGCCTCAACCGCTGCCAAGCGAACGGTTCCCTCCGTCGCCCGCGCAACTCGCCGAGATCCGGCGAAAAACCGCGCTTCTCGAAACCAGCCTCCACGACCTTCGCAAGAAAAATATCGCGGACGAATTGTTGGTCGAAGCCGAGATTTTTCACAAAGCAGTGCTATGGATCGAGCGTTTCAACGAGTACTTCCGCAAAGAGTCGGGCGATCAGGTGCTGGCCGTGCTGGACCTCGGCCTCGCCCGCGCGGCGGAGCTCGATGCCGGCACATCGTCATGGACCACCGCGACCGGACGCGTCATTCGCGCCTTCCGTTCGCAAGTGGATGGCAGCGCCCAGCCCTACATCGCGACCATTCCAGCCTCCTACAACCGAAGCCAGCCGGGACGCCTGGACGTTCTTCTTCACGGCACCAATCGCAGAATGGTGGAGGTGCAATTTCTCTCGCAAAAACAGATCACCAACGACGAGCCGCAGCCCGTGCCGGCGCCCGACTTTCTGCAAATCGAAGTCTTCGGGCGCACCAATGTTGCCTACCGGTGGGCCGGTGAAACCGATGTGTTCGAATGCGTTGAAGCCGCCCGCAAGAATTACCCAGTGGACGAAAATCGCATCACCTTGCGAGGTTTTTCGATGGGCGGCTCCGGGACCTGGCATCTCGGCTTGCAACACCCGGATCACTGGGCGGCAATTGAACCCGGCGCCGGTTTCAACGACACGCAGATTTACGGCCGCATGCCCAACCTGCCGGCGCACGAATTGAAGGCCCTGCATATTTACGACTCGAAAGACTACGCGCTGAACTGCTTTCAACTTCCCACGGCCGCCTATACGGGCGAAATCGATGGCCAGCTTCCAAATCTCGCCAACATTCGCGAGGAGTTGGCTAAATCCGGCATCACGTTCCAACCCGCGGGTCTCGATTGGGTCACGAAAGACGTGCCTATGAGCATGATCGTGGGTCCGAAGACTCCGCACGCCTGGGAACCGGAGAGCAGAAAACGCTGCAACGCATTCATGGATGCGGCCGCGAAAAAAGGCCGTGTCGAGCCGGATCACATCCGTTTCGTGACCTATACGACGCGCTTCCACCGCTGCTTCTGGGTGACCGTCGACGGCCTCGAACAGCATTACGAGCGCGCCGAGGTGGACGCCACGCGCTCCCGGACGGCCGGAACCATGCAAGTACGCACGAAGAACGTAAACGTGCTGGTGCTGAATGCATCTGGCATCAAGAAAATCGAGATCGACGGGCAGGCCATCGCATCTTCCGGAGCAAACGACCTGCGCCTGACCCGGCGCGGCGGAGTATGGAAGGAAGGCGGCGAGAACCACGGGGACAACACCGCCCTTCGCAAGCGTCACGGCTTGCAGGGCCCCATTGACGACGCATTCATGGACTCTTTCCTGTGCGTTCGTCCCACCAGCCGCACCGGCAACGATCTTGCCGGCCGCTATGCGCAGGAAACGCTCGACCGCTTCGCCAACGATTTTGCGAAATATTTCCGCGGCCAGATCCGAATCAAAGACGACACGGAGGTTACGCCGGCGGATATGGCGCAAAGCCATCTGATCGTTTTCGGAGATCCGCAGAGCAATCAAATCCTCAATCGCATGGCCGGCAAATTGCCGGTTCGATGGGACGCTGGTCAGCTTTCCGTGGGCCGCAAAACGTTCGATGCGGGGCGCCACACGCTGGTGATGGTCTACCCCAATCCGCTAGAGCCACGCCGCTATGTGGTATTGAATAGCGGCCACTCCTTCCACGCGAACGAACTGGCGGCGACCAATGCCACGCTCTTTCCGCGATTCGGCGATTACGCGGTACTGCATCTGCGCCAGCCGATCGGCGCGCCGGTCGAAAGTGAGGTTTTGATGACTGGCTATTTCGACGAGGAGTGGAAACTTCCAGACGCGTGAGACTAAAACGGTAGCTATCACGGGCGGCACCTCGCCCCGATCTCGCCTTCACTGTGTTCAGTCGCTTGGACCACGAAGGCGCTGGGGCTCAGCTCCGCTCACTCTTGCTTCCCTTTGAGATAGCGATCAAACCAGTCTATTGTCCGGCGGATCGCGTCTACCTGATTTTCCCGCTTGGCGAAGCCGTGTCCTTCGTTCGGATAGTAGTGCGCGGAGACGACGGTTCCGGCCTTTTCAAGAATGTCGACAATCTGCGCGGCTTCTTCCTTTGGCACTCGGATATCGTTGTCGCCCTGCAGCACCAGCAGCGGCGCCTTCGCTTGGCGAATGAAGGTAATCGGCGAATCGTCTTCATAAATCTTGCGGTCTTGGACTGGGTCGCCGATGAGCGATTTCTGGTATTCCTGCAAACTCGGGTCCTCATGCTGAAGCATCGTGAACCAATTGATGATGCCGTATTCTTCAACCGCGGCGGCCCACAAATCCGGCGTCTTGCCGATCGCCATCAGCGTCATGTAGCCGCCGTACGATCCACCCGTGATGCCGATCCGCTTCGCGTCGACATACCCCGTTTCGGTCAGAAACCTGGCGGCGTAGACTTCGTCCTGAAGATCTCCTCCGCCGAGGTCCTTGTGATTGGCCTGCTGAAACGCGAGGCCGTAACCGGTCGAGCCTCTTACGTTGGGTGCGATGCAGACATAGCCGCGCGAAACGAGAGCGGCGACGGTCGGATTGAACCTATCGACGGTCTGGGCGTCGGGCCGCCGTGCGGCAGCACTATACCCGGATTTGTGCCATCGCGTTTCAGGTTGTCCGGCAGCCAGACGAACGCACTGATGATCTTCCCATCGAAGCTTCGATAGTGGACCAACTGAGAGGGCGGTATCCGTTCGGGATCGAGACCGGCCAGCGCGGAAAAAGTCAGTTGGCGCGTCAGACTCTTTCCCACGTCGTAGATCCAAAGATCGGCTGGCCTTTGAGAATTCTGGTGCGAGACGATCAGCCTGTCTCCCCTTGGCGAAAAGGACGGTCTGCCTGAAAACGAGGAAACGCCTGCTGGAAAATCAATTCTGGAGGAGCGCATCGAAGCGCGATCGACACGGTAGAGGTCAGTCCTCCCGTCTTCGTTAACGCTATAGGTGAATTGATCGCCTTTGGGAGAAAATTCTCCCGGTTGCGCTTCCCATTGCAGTTCGGTAACCCACGTCAACTTGTGCGAACGAATATCGAGGAGCGCCACATTGTCGAAGCCGCCTTTCTCGTTGGAGCTGACAAGGGCCGTGATGCCGTCCGGGGATATGGAACTGACGGAGTAGCGGATCTGCCCGGAGTGCGGCGTCAACTCTTCGGCTTTTCCGCTGGCCGCCTCGATCTGATACACGCTCGAATCAGTCTCGCGAGCTGTTTGACCTGAGGGCAAGAATATAACGGCTATCGCGACTCCAGACGATCGGTTGCCACCAGCGATCCTCCTGCGCTTCGTGAGTCACCTGCGCAATGGCACGAGTCGACCAGTTCATCACCGCGACATTCGATGAGGCGGAGGATTTCAACTTGCGCGCAAAGGCCAGGGTCTTGCCATCCGGAGACCACAGCGCGTCCGTCTCGGAGATGTCTTTCGTGCCGGTCAGGTTTACCGCGTCGCCACCCTTCGACGGAAGAGCGAATAAATCGTAATATTCGCCACCGCCGGAATCCTGCTGGTACGCGATCCATTTACCGTCTGGCGACCACGAGGCCTGCATTTCGCGATCGTCGGATTGTGATAGCTGGACGGGCCAGCCTCCATCGGCTGATACCTTCCATAGATTCAGGCGGCCGGTGAGATTTGTGGTGAAAACGATTTCGCGTCCATCGGGCGACCAGGAAGGACCGCCGACGGATCGGGTATAGAAGAGTTCGTCGATTGCGATAGGACCGGATTCATGGTTCGTGCGGGAATTGAGAGAGGTGGGTTTAGTGATAACACGATCGTCCGGCGACTTTACAGCGGCAAGCAGACCAATCCCAAAAAACAAGGAAAGCGATCGCAAAGTGCTCATATTGAGCGCAGTATAGCTCCATTTGCGCAGAATGGAAATGCGACATCCCGCGGAAAATTCCGACGCGCGAGTCCAGCCTGCGTCCACTTGGTGGATACGGTGTCACTTATGACAACTACACCGAATACCTCGGTGGTTTCACATTCTTGCTTCGCAGATACATGTCACTATATCCGCGAGTATGCGCCGTATGCACCATCGCGTTTAACAAGACGCTCAAACCGGTCATGCCCGGACCCTTGCCCGCGCCGACCGTCTTGGTTAGATCCGCGGGAGTCAATTGCTTCACGACGCCGATCGACCAATCGAACAATTCGTTCAGGTACTTGATCGTAGCGGTTTTGCTTGTGTCGTTCTGTGGAGCGGCGGGCGCAGCACTCTTGCCGAACCGGCTGAGATAGAAGCCCTCTGCCTGGCCGATATGCTGCATCAGCTCACCGAAGGAACGGGCTCCGTCGCCAGACCGGACTCCGTCCGCAGCTGCACCGGCACCTTGAAACGGCCTAAAATCGTAGCCGCCCTCCGGCATGGCGTCGGCGATCTGCAACGTATACTTCTTGGATCGCTCCCACCAGCCCACCCAATCTGAAATTTCGTCGTCAGCTCCCAAAACGAAGGGAGCCGCGAAGGCAGCCGCGGTCACCGAACCAATTGCTCTGCGTCGATTCATTAGCAAAATCCTCTCAACGTATTCTACCCTGCGAAGCGCCCGAAAAATACGACGTATGACGTGGGTGCCCTATCGCTCAAGTTTAGAAATTATCCAGCTTCAGCAGATCCCTCCCGCGCTAATTCTGCAGTAACGAGATAGCGACAGAAGCCATCGCGTTGACGCCAGTTCGCAACGTCGGTTCGGGAAGCGGCTCGAAATGGCTGTTGTGCGGACCCGGAAGTTCTTTGCCCGCAGCTTTCGCCTGAGCGAACTTGGCGGGGTCCATCGCGCCAAGCCAGAACATAACAGTTGGAATCTTGTGGCCCTCCATGCCGAGAAGGCCAAAGTCTTCGCTGGGCATACCCGGTGGATCGTCGGATACATGTTCCGCGCCCAGCGTTCGAACCAGAGACGACTTGACTCGCGCCGTCAGCGGGCCGTTGTTGACGGTGATCGGTGCGCTTCCGTCGAGAACCGTGATGATCGGCCCCCGGTCTTCTGGCACGCCCGCGGAGATAGCCACACCTCGCGCTGCGTGCCGGATTCCATCGAGCGCTGTTTCCCGCGCCTTCTCGCTGAAGGCACGAACCGAGAGCTCCATCTTCACCTCGTCGGGAATAATGTTGCGTCTGGTGCCGGCGTGGATATCTCCCACGGTTACGACGGCGGCATCGCGCGGATCTACCTGACGGCTGGCGATAGTCTGAATTTGCATGATAAACGCAGCCGCCATGACGATCGGGTCCTTGCCGGCATCGGGACGCGAACCGTGACTGCTCACTCCGCGAATGGTCACGTCGACCGAGGTGGCGCCGGACAGCGTGGCTCCGCTGGTGATTCCAACCTCGCCGGCTGGATGGTCGTTGGTATCGTGGAGTGCGATCGCCATATCGGGAGTACCGAAACGCTTATAAAGACCATCGGCGAGCATTGCCTGCGCACCGTCAATCGTTTCCTCGGATGGCTGCCCGATGAGAACCACCGTTCCGTGCCACTGGTTTTTCAGCGCTGCGAGAACGCGGCCTGTGCCGATCAGCGTGGTCACATGAACATCATGTCCGCAGGCGTGCATCACGCCGGTTTCTCCTCCGCTCGCGTTCTTTACCAGCACGTGGCTTGCGTAGCTGAGCCCGGTCTCTTCCACCACCGGCAGCGCGTCCATATCGGCGCGGATCAGGAGACGCGGACCTGGTCCGTTTTCGAAGACCGCGACGACACCGTAGGCCTGGCTTCCATCGGGATACTTGCCGACGCGCTCGGTCACCGTGTACCCGGCCTTGCGGAGTTCATTGGCGAGTAAGGCGGACGTGCGGGATTCTTGGTGGGAGAGTTCCGGATGAGCGTGTATGTCCTTATAGATTTCGAGCAGACCGGATAGTTGGTTGTCGACGAGAGCCGTCAGGTTCTGAGCGAAGACCGGTGCCGTGAGGAAGACGGCGATCACCAGTAGGCGCATGGCTTATATGACCAACCCTACTTGATGTTCGCGAGTCCTTCCGTCATTTCGATATTCGTGCCCCAGGGATCCTTCATGAACGCGACCGCGATGCCGAGCTGCGGCACCTTGGTGTAGGGACGGTCCAGTTTAATGCCCTGCGCTTCGAGCTTCTTCGTGAACGCCTCCAGGTCCTTGACCTCGAAGCCGATATGATCGATCGCCCGGCCGGTGGTGCCGACAGTCGGCGTCGGCGACGGCGTGAAGTTCAGGGCCACGCCGGGCAGCCGAGCCGCCACGTACGTGGACGCCGGATTGGGCGGTACCAGCGTCGCGCCGAACGTTTTTGCGTACCACTCCCGCATGTCCTTGTTCTGCTGCCCGAAGAAGTGGATGTGATTAAGCCGAGCCAGCCCCGTCAGCGATTTGTCTTCGACCAGCTCTATTTTGATATCGTCGGGTGCGAGCGCAAACGCGACCCTCGTCCCCGAACTTGCGGTCGAGATATCATCCACCACCTTCGCGGTCGCGGGAACCTGTTCGGTGGTGATCATTTTAAAGCCATTCGCCTTGATCTTCGGCACGAGCACACTGAGATCGGGAACGGAAAAGCCGAAGTGGTTCACTGTCGAGCCAATCGAGCCGCCCGTCGGCGCCTGCATTGGATGAAAAAAGATCAGCATATTCGTGAACTTGATGATCTCCTGCTGACGGTCACCGGTACCAATCTTGGCCAAAGTGCCGCCGAGCGTGTCGACATAGAACTTCTTCTGCGCGTCCATGTTCGTCGTATTCAGATGGGTGTGCCCGTACACCACCGGACCTTCTACAAGAATCTGCGCATCGGCAATCGCCGGCACGAACAGCACAATGGTTAACCCGATTCCAGTCAGCAAACGTCTCATGAACATCTCCTTGGCAGCCAAGTCTGCACGCTTTTGTTTCTATCCTTCGCGGACATGCAGCTATTCCTGCACCTTCACCAATAAATAACGGTAAAAACCGAAAGGCTTCGGGTATTCAGTATGCCAGTGGGGCGTTCCCGAAGGAACCAGCAGCCAGTCACCTTTCGTCATGTGGTCGGCCCGTCCCTGTTCGACTTTCGCTCCGGCCATCCGATGATCTCCGCTCTCCTTCATACCAACAACCTTGCCGCCGGTGACTACGGTAACGGCGCCGTCGATACAGTAGAAAATATCGATAGAGGTCGGATGGACTTCCGGATCGGCGCCGTAGTTGGCAGGCTGATCCGGGCCCGTGCGATAGCCGCCGGAGAGCCTCAATTTCGGAGCTGAGAAAATCTCTCCCTTGCTATTCAGTGCGGCCGCGACCTTGTCATGATCGACGTACGTAACCTCCGCGCCAGTGCCGCCCGCGGGAGTCGTCAATTTGACCGTGTGATAGCTGATCGATTTCGGAACCTCCTTGAACCAGTGTGGTGAGCCTGCGGGAATCACCATGACGTCGCCCTTGGTCAGGTGAAAAGTTTTTCCACCTTCGATGTCGTATTGATTGTTCGCAGCCGCACTCTTTGCCTTTACTCTGGTTCCACCGGCGATAAGCGTGGCCTCGCCATCGGCGACATAGAAGACGTCGGTCTCTTTCTCATGCACTTCAACGACTCCGGCTTTATCACGGTGCGAACCCGAAACTTTAATAGCAGCCGGTGTATTCGGATTGTCGATCAACGGCCCGCCCTTGGCCAGCGCCGCAGCCACTTTCTCGTGATTGGCGTAGATGCCGGCCGGCACAACGCCGCCGGGAGCAGCACTCTGAGCAGCCGATACGGCCGAAAACGTCAAAATAAGAAGAGCGATTCCCACTGTTAGTGATGTTTTCAGAAGCCTGCCTCCTCGTTCCTGTTTCCTAGAATTTCCCAGCATAGTGTTATAGCCGTCTCCACTACAACCCTCACTATCTTCCTCGCAAATATACCATCAAATCAACGGATTTGCTGTGCAACCGCAGTAGCCCAGCGCGTGCACCAAACCTCGCCGCTCGCTACGGAGCGCGGCGTGGGATCCCCGGGGAAAAGGTGTACCTACTTCTTTAAGAAATCCTCGATCACCGCCAGTGTGTCCTCCAGGGCACGCAGGCTTTGCTCTCCCGCCGCATAGTCGCGCGTGCGCATAGCCAACGCGACCGCCTGTTGCTGGCCGTTCAGGCGGTCCTGAGCAGCGCGGATATTGTCCGGAAGAGGGACACCCGCAACGGATAGTTTTCTTTGAGCTTGAGCCAAAGCCGCCCTGTCCGGGGCGGTGCGCCTCATTACCGCGCCGTAGTGGGTGCATCAACTCCGCCTGGCCGTCGGTTGACGTCGCGGACCGTTTGGACGCCCTGGACGCGGCGGCGCTACCGGGGCGGCGCCGTCCGCGTGGGAGTAGCAGCCAATGCCGCGCGGCCGGTGCGACTCGTGAACTGGCCGGCGCACTCCCCTGTTTGCTGCGGACGGCTCCGCGGTACCGGCCGGCGATGGCGCAGAGGAAGTCGCGTCGCCCAATTGGGCATCCACCCCATCGATGGGAGCATAAAGCGTCTGCGGATGTCCCGATAGTTCTGGCCCGTAATCTGCGCATGACTCTGCTCTTGCGTGCGCACCAGGCCTCCCGGCACCTCGTCGCTGGTCCACGTCTTCGTAAAGGTCATCGGATCGCCGGTTCGGGTAACGCACTCCCACCTGGTGGCGATCTTCTTCCCATTGATCGTCAGCGTCTCTTCGCCGCTCGTGACGGTCCTGCTCGGGTCGTCGACGGGTGCGCCCGGCGCCGCTTGCTTCGCCTTGAAGATCAGTTGATCGCTGGAAGAGGTGTCGGGTCCGTTCCTGCCTCCGATCCTTCCCGACACAACATGAGTCCGACCTTCACCACCGCCCGCTCGTCGTCAATCGAGATCAGCGTAAAGGTATCGTCGAAATTTTGGTTTTGGTGTATTGATTGGTTCCCGGTTTGTACTCGTGCAACAAGTCCGTTACTCGTAGCTCGCCTTCGAACCTACCGAAAATTTCTTCCAGGCGAGGTATTTCGGTGAATCGACAAGATTGGCGGCAGGTATGGGCAGCTTCATCCAATCCGGCGTCGATTCCCGGAAATTCGCCAGTGCTCCCGCATCCAGCACCTTCAACTGCTTCGTGATCAGGAAGCGGATGCCCGATCCTTCGCGCCAATCCTGAACTTGACCCTAAATCTCAATCGGCTTACCGGTCAAACCGGAGAAATTCTGGCCATAGCTGTCCAGGATATCCGCGTTCGGTGTAAACGCAGTAAAACGGTCGTTCTTGGATTCCTTGAAATGAATCGTCGCGTAGCGCGGTGAACCGCTTGTATCCAGCTCTATACGGGATACAGTGCCCCGCACTTGCACGACTTTTCCCATCCAGCGCGGATCGTAAGAGCTCGCCAGGAAATGCGAAAGGTCGGGAAGTTGGGTCTTGGGATCCTTCAGAAGCGCAGTGAACCAAAAGATCGCTCCTTTCGCCTCAGGGTCTCCTTGCGGCCCACCGCGATCGTCCTTCGGCACGTCCTTGAGGCGTCCGGCGGCGGCAACCACGGCGGGTTCTCCGAACCTAGACACAAGCTGCCCATACACCGTCACCGCCTTGGCCCATTGTTCTTTCGAATTCAAGGTCTCCGTCGCGTGCCCGCTCAGGAGGAGGGCGGTTTGATCCATGCAAAGCGCGATCGCGTAATTGCGCGGCGAGCTGTTGGTCGCTTTCGTGAGAAACAGCAGAAATGGATTGGGCGACGGTGCGGGCTGATAGGCGCCGATGACCACCTCGGCGCGGTTGGCAAGTCCTCCGATTGAATTCTTCGGGGTGTGCAGAACGGCCGTGGCGGCCGCCAGGACTTCCTTTTCGCCGAAGGTCTTTACGAAGAAATTGTAGAGGTCCATGCTGGAGCCTTTGGGGTCGGGCAGGTCCGCGGGTTTCGAGCGCGCGAGCGACATCGTCACGTCCGATTCCATCTGGTTGATCAGGTAGACCTGCGGTGTCACGTACTTCGAAATATCCAGGCCGCTCGACAGGAACTCCGCCCAATTCCGCGCATCTTCGTATGCATTGCGCCAGTTGGATTTGTCCTTAACAGCCTCGGCGATGATGAGCGGCGACGCGTACATCCCATCTTTGTCCCTGCCCTCGGATCTTCGTAGCGCATTCACCCATGACACAAACAGCGGAAACGCGAATGGCCGGATGCCGCCATCCACATTCGTCGGAAACTTATTGAGATCCCGCGGAGTCGTCGGATCGAGGCCGAGGGGGTCAGCAGTGATTTGAATCGCATTCGCATATTTAGTCCAATCGCCGGTCACACCCTGTTCCAAAGAGAACATCAAGTAGTACAGGTCCTTTTGCATAAGCTCACTGAGGAAAGCGGCCTGGGCGGTCTCGAATCCCGGACCGTTGGGAAAAACTTTCCAGAAGTGGCCGCGCGCCCCACCGATCTCGCCGTTTAATGCCCCTTCCGCCTTCTTGAAATCTTGGGCCGAGTTCCAGACCTGGCTTGCAAGACTCTGGCAGGGTGGCAGCAGCGAGGGGTTCAGCGGATCTCGATTGCAGGGTTGGTCGCCGAAGCAGCAAGCCGCAGCGAACAGAAGGATTATAGAAAGCGATTGGAGTTTAGCCATCTCATTGACCTCTCGAATTCCAGTCTTAATCTCTTATCTCTTATTGGCGGTGGGCGCCTTGCACGATGGAGCCTCGGCCTGCTGCCGGGCAATATCCGCGGGTCTGCCGTCGAAGGGCCCGAAGCCCGCCAGCGGCTTCCATCGGTGGACATAAATCTCCGGCGGCTGGCCGTTGCCGGTGCGCGAGAAGATCCAGCGAAAGGCTGTGCCCCCGAGCCAAACGCTCTTGATCTGCATCGTGGGAAGCGGCCGCGTCAGGCCGAAGTGAATGACCTGCGCTCCCGCCTCCGGCCGGTAGAAGACGCCGTTGCAATCGCCCGCGCATTCGACCACATAGCGCTCGGTAATCGTCACCCGATCGGGCGCGGTTCCTTTCAGGCCGGCGGGATCCCACGTGACGTGCTGGGACCCGACGCAGGCGAACTTCTCCTTCTTCATGCCCTCGACCGACTCGTCGATCGGTGCACTATCGTGCAGTGTATCGGGAGGGTCATACCAGGCGGTGACCAGATACTCGAAACCTGTATTGTTGGCCGCCAGGTCGTTGGTGACGTTACTCGGAGCTAACATCATCTCAATCCGCTTGGGGTCGCGAACACGCGCAGGGGTTGACGCACCGGGCGGCAGGGGTGGCAGCGTCACGCCGCGCGGGACCAGTTCCACCGCGTCGCATTTATCGCTCAGCATTTTCGCGGTCAATTTTCGGGTCTCCGCATCGAACGTTCCCTCGATCCCCATCGCCTCAAGAGCGGCAGGGTGGGGAGCGACCCACGGCTTTGGATCGAGACGGAAGCGGCCGGTCTTTGAGTCAAAGTGTCCCGACAGGTTGTAGCCGGCGCCGTCTGTGCTCGTAATCGAGCGATGGAAAAGGAACGTGAATGCGCCGATGATGCCGCCGGCGGGATCGTCCATCCCAAGGGGTCCGGTGACGGGCACGATCTTAAACTGGAACTCTGTCCAGCGCCCCCCGCAGTGATAGCGTCCGGTAAATTGGTCGAAAATACGGTCCGTGTGTTCTTGCGCTGAGGCGGGCAAGAGAAACGCAATCGACAGCACGAATTGGACATAGCGTATCACGTCAGTGACCTCCCTCCACTGGCAAGACAAGGCTTGGGTTACTATACACCAACAAGGCAGCCCACCGCCCGGTGATGACAAGCCGGCGCTGACGATCCTAACTTGCGAGTCCAGCCCAGCCCGATCAAAATATCGAAGTTCATGGAGACAAGAAAACCGGCCGCCGCCGACTTGGCCCTCGCCGCAAACTGATCGCTTCCGATAACGATGATTATCAGGCCGCGGAAGTACCCTCTAGTGAGCGGTAACTTGACCACTTGTACGGTTTGAGCGTTATACATCCAGTGGCGCGGATGCGAAAATCGATCAACCAACTTATGGTGCACTACCCGAGGCGGCCGGCGGCATAAAATGACTGTGACCTTTCTCATGCCTTCGCCGAATCCTGCCAACCTCCGGCAGTTTCGCTCACCTGAGATGCCACAAGGAATTGGGTTTGAGTATACGGATTCAATTGCTTCGGGACGCCCCCTTGAGAACAACCCTGCCTGACTCGCGCTTAGATCTTTGAAGGGCGAAAAAGTGCTTGACATGCAAGCGTTGACTTGCCTATTATTCGGCAAGTAGTTACTTGCGTATTTCACATGGCAGAACGCCCCGATACCGACGTGCTGTTCAAGGCCCTGGCTGATCCCAGCCGGCGCAAGCTGCTGGACCTGCTGTACGCGCACGATGGCCGCGCACTCAACGAACTGTGCGAACACCTGGATATGACGCGGCAGGGTGTGACGCAGCACTTGGAGTTGCTGGAGGCAGCGAACCTCGTTGCCACCGTGCGGCGCGGACGCGAAAAGCTGCACTTCCTCAATCCGGTACCGCTGCAGGAAATCTACGAACGCTGGATCGCCAAGTTCGAAACACCGCGCCTTAAAGCGCTTTCAAATCTGAAAAAACGACTGGAGAAAAACAATGGCTAGATCAATCTTTATTTACGCGACCTACATCCGAACCACGCCGGAGAAGTTGTGGGCGGCCCTGACCGAAGACGTGGAGTTTATGAAGCAATACTGGTTCGGCGTTCACTGCGAGAGCCAGTGGACCGCGGGATCGCCCTGGAAGATGGTGCACCCCGACGGCCGAATCCTCGACGCGGGCGAGATCGTCGAGGCCGAGCCGCCCAAGCGGTTGGTAATCCGCTGGCAGCACCAGGACAAGCCCGAGCTCAAGGCCGAAGGGAGTTCGCTCTGCACGATGGAGCTGGAACCCAGTGGAGCGGCAGTCAGGCTCTCCATCACCCACATCATCGAGCGCGAGTCCTCGAAACTCATCGAGGCCGTGTCCGGCGGATGGCCGAAGGTGATTTCCAACCTAAAGTCACTGATCGAGACCGGCTCCGCCGTTCTGACCGACCCCTATCCGGCGACGAACACCCACTCTGGAAAGAAGTAACCCATGCCGTCTAATCGATTACTGCTGTCGAAATCGAGGCTAGTCAGGCACGGAATCATCGCAAGAGCGGGTTCTGTTTTCCTGGCGGATAGAGGGCAGTCGTTCGAGACGAGCATGATAAGCCCGATTGCCATCCATGGGAGAGAATCAAGTTTGGAGACGCTACGGCTCATTCCGAAAGCGCAATTGGCGGTGGTCCCTGACGCAGGGCACCTGCGCTGAACGAAAACCCTGAGAAACTGCTTCCAATCGTAGCAGCGTTTTTCGACCAACCTATATCGACGGCTCCTTTCGCCACGACACAAAGCGGCTTCCATCCGGGCGTGTGGCTGACATTAATCGCGCAGTTTCACGCGCCGTGATTTATATTTAGGCCCACGTGACTAAATAGCGATTCCATTTATATTAATAATGCGTTAAACTGTGATTCACAGGGGTGAACAATATGAGCACGAGACCAATCTCTATGATTCCGATTCAACAGTTCAACTCCGCTTTGACGGAAATGGATTTCCAATCCGCGGAGTGGTATCGCGCGCGATATGGAGATTCCTGCCAGCTCTGCATCGAATCGCCCGCCAGCCGCCAGGTTCTGCTGACGATGCTGGATTATCAGATGGCGCTGCAGCGAATGGGAGGAGATTTTTCCGTGCCATTGGTACTGCTCGCGGCCACTATGCTCCAGACCGGCTACATGATCGGCCGCAGACGGGCCGAGGCAGAGGTTCTGGAAGGTTGGATGCGGCTTTGAGATTCGATATCGGGGGCACTCTTGATTGCCTGTAGCGAACTTTAGAGCGCTCTCAAGAGTGGTCCCCCCGATAAGTCTTAGACGCGAGGCCTCTTCACCAGGCCCCAGCGGGAACTAACGGCCGGTGGAAAGCTCCCCCGCACCCCGCGAACCCACCTAGCCCGAATGCGTAAACACCCGGGTGAGTATAGGGGCCGAAATAGAACGGAGTGTTAGCGAAGGGTAGCCATGGGCTTGCCTGCGAACCATACGCACCTAGGGGCGCTCCAAGGTTGCCGAACCCGCCTTGATTCCATGACCCGGGATTCCACGCGCCTAGGCCTGCGCTTAACGGCCCGAACGCCTGGGGCACGGCCGAACTCGCCCGTGCCGCTCCCGCCGTAGCCGGCCAGGTGGACAATCCCATAGCAGCGAGTACATCCGGCAGTCCGAATCCCACGCGCGCGGATCGTCCAGGATCACGGGTTGCGCGCTGCCTTTGAGGATCTGGAATTGCCGGTCCACGCGATCGGAATTGCGCGCGCGGAATGGTCCCGGAATTCCAGATGATGCGCCAGTACCAGAGCGGCCAAGCCCGTCACGTGCGCGGCTGACATAGACGTCCCATCCCACACCGAGTAATTGTTAGGCGGCACACACGAAAGAATCGCGACACCAGGACCGCACACGCCGATCTCAGGACCGAAGCACGTGAACTTCGGGGAATAGAAGCCCGCCCCCTCGATGGCAGTCACGGTTTCGGCGTGATAACTGTCAGGCGGAAACTCGCCCAGTTTGCCAATCGCCGCGACCGCCAGGACGTAGGGGGAGGAAGCCGGATACTGTACCGCACCGCCGGTGTTGCCGGCTGCGGCAATGCAGGCGACGCCCAAGCGTTTGGCCCGAG
The DNA here is from genome assembly GCA_963731375.1 of Bryobacterales bacterium. Taxonomy (GTDB): domain Bacteria; phylum Acidobacteriota; class Terriglobia; order Bryobacterales; family Bryobacteraceae; genus Palsa-187. The sequence goes on along the minus strand of CAVSUW010000005.1, from coordinate 678,705 downwards.
GATCTGCTGCTCCAGCGCCTCCGATGGTTCGCTTCCGTCCAGACCGAGATTCACCAGGTCAATCTGTTTCACGATGTATATTCGAGTGCGTCGATCAATTGACTGATCTGTCCACCCGGAAACAGCTTGCAAGCGTGCACTTCCGCATCCGGTGCAAAGCCGCGGATTCCGATCGCATTGTCGGCGCCCGCAATGATTCCCGCGCAATGTGAGCCGTGCGAAACCGTATCCTGATTCCACGTAGTGGGGTCGGTCCTTTTGTTGAGGATGTCAAAACCGAAGCGAATACTTTGCAAGTCCTGGCAAGTGGTGGCCGCGCCCGAGTCGACCACAGCAATCCTGACGCCCTGGCCGCGGTAGTGACCGGGAAGCTGATCAAGACGCATGGCCTTCTGTCCCCAGCCCACTACTTGTTGCCGTGGGAAGTCCGGGAAAGAGTCCGACAGAGCCCGCAGGTAGACGATATTCGGCTGATTGATGTCGAGCGCAGGTTCCGCCTGATAAAACGTCCAATAGTCGGACTTCGGCTTCACATACAGGCCGCGTACGGACTGGGCGGTTTCGCCGGCCAGCGATAGCGTCACTTGCCCGCGATGATCCGTCAAGCCCTCGAAGTCAGAAGACTTCCGAATAAAAACACCTCGGCATCTTTCACCGGCGTGTTGTTGTGACCGAGAACCGTGATCACCGTCGACAGTTCGGGCGAGCCCGACAGGGCCGCGCCGGTCACCATATCCGGCGGGTGCGTATCCGTGAGCGAGAGACGCAACGGCTGATCGCGTTCGACGATCAACTGTCCGCGGCCCTGCTGCCTGAGTATTTCGGCTTTGTCGTCAGCCATTCTGGCGACGAGAATATTGGGCGCGCCGTCCATGCCATCGGCCACGTTCCCACTGGCCTTGGGCCCGATGCGATCGATGATCTCGATATCCGGACTGGAACGCACAGCCTGTTCGAAATAATCAAAAGCCATTGGTTGAAATGCCATCGAGCTGCATCACGCCATCCATTCGGCGTGGCGCGATGACGAATTGTCTCTTGTTGATTCGTAGCACTTTCCCGGGCGGAGCTGTTCCAGAAGTGCCGCGCGTTGCGCTCGATGTAGTGCCCTGCCGGCTCGCGCCCGGCTGGTTGGTACTTTGTTGTTCGGTTTTGTCTGACATCCCGCTTTACTCCTTTTGAGTTCTGTCAAATGATTGTGAAAGAAAGACGCGAGCGCGCCCTCAACCTCAAGGAACCGGATCGCTCGCGTCTCCGTTTTCAGTAGACCGGGAGGCCCTGCCAGGGCGATCCGAATCCACCTCGACCTAGCTGTCCGCCGAATTGGCCGCCGGCATGCCCCAATCAGACCGTGCTGAGCCGATTGCGCCTGTTGAGCCTGTTGTGCCAATTGCGTAATCTGCACCTGCTGCGCAAGCAGGTGCACTAGCTGTGCCAATTGCGCCAGCTGCTGAACCTGCTGCGTAATGGGATCAACCGCCGAAGCGATTGAACGGATTCGCCAGCCCGCCGATCTGGCCGAATTAACCCGAGACGGATTCAGCTGCGTCCGGGCCAGCTGCCCTTGCTGTGCTTGTTGAGCTTGCTGCAGATAAGCCGCTGTCACCGGATCGACAGCATTGTAGGGAGAGAACACTCCACCCATTCCATTCGTGACCTGTCCCATTTGCCGTCCAACATTTTGTTGGCCGAACAGTCCCGGGATGCCGCTTCCTATCATGCCGCCCAGCGGGCCGCCTGCCAGATTACCAAAGAGCCCCTGCGGTGCAAATTGTGCCACACCCGGATAGCCTTGTTGAATTCCCTGTTGAATTCCATCCATGTCAGTCGTGTCTCCTTTGTCGAATTGAATTAGGCGAAATGCCTGAGAGATTAGTCCGCTACACGGTGAGAATATCAAACGAGAAATCAATGTCAAGCAAAAACTAAATAAGTTTTCATTAAATATTTCCGCGCAAATCTTCGCCTGCAAACACACTCGCCCGCTACCGTGCCGCCTCACTTTCGCGGCTCAGGAGAGAAGGTGTCCGTCGGGATAAATGTAAAAGCCTCACATGCCAGCATGCGAGCAGCCAGTCTACGTCTGTTTCGCAACTGCCTGCCGCAAGAATCATCAAGACTCCGTGGCTCCAAGTAATGAACGAAACATTGGGAAATGATGGAGTATTCTTGCGAGGAAAACAACAAGAGCCTCTGGGAAGGCAGAATCAAAATTCCGAAACAGTAGGATTTTCTGCCGCTACTCGCGAATTTCGCTGGAGTCTTGCAGGTGGCAGCGCAAAGCCCTTAAATGTTTTAGGGAATTGGTAGCGCTAACGGGAATCGAACCAGCTGGGGGTCAGTTCAGCTCGGTTCAGTTGGGTCCAAGTAGTTGTGTTTTCGGTCCAGTTCAGTTGGCCACCAAGCGTTTGGAGCCGTACAGATGGCTGACGTGCTGCCCCGGTGCTGCCCCGCGGCCAGTTATTCGGTCGCTCAGATCCGTGATCCCATTGCGCGCGTAATCCAATCTCCGCTGATTACCCAAAGATTTCTAGCGCGAACTCGATGTCGAACATTAACGTACTGGATACGCACGGATTCCCAAGAAGGAGCTGCGAAACGTTGTCCTTGTGGCCAGTAGTATTAGGACTTCTTGCGAGGCGAACTGTTATCCAGCGCCACGATCAATGTACGGCCCGCCCTCGTGGGAGCAATCCGGGTCCTCACGATGTCACGAGTCTGCAGGCGCTTGCGGTACATCGCTTCATTGTCGTCGACATCCTGACGCAGCGTGGATCCCTTTAGCGCGATCCCGGCGAATACACCACGGGCGCGTGCCCAGGAGAGAATCTCGGCAGTGAATTTGGCATCGGTCTGAGCATTGACGCTTCGCCCCACCGGACCTGCCGCCACTTCACCTTCGCCGCCTAGGGTAAACTGGCTCTGCATCAGCCGGTCCGCACCGCGGTTATTCATCACCAGCATCACTACGTCGGTTTCCGATCCGCCAATCTGGAAGCCGAAGCTTCCGCCCTCGATGCGAATCGCAGCCGGCGCTGACCATCTGCCAACGGCATTGTCGCGGCAGGTAATAAAACCCTTGCCATACTGGGCGCCCACGATGAACGCTCCTTTTTTCACACCGGGAACGATCACAGCGCAGTGGGCCCTATGCAAGAGGTCTTGCGGGATGCCGCGGTCGGGCGCGCTCATGATTTCAGAGAAAATCACCGATGCTTCCTTCAGCCGCTTGTCGACATCGCTGCGGTCGGCGGGGCTGACGGCGAACGCACAGCTTGCACACGCGAGGAGTGCGATGAATGTTTTCCGCATAATGCAGGGGTCTCCTTCCAGGGAAGAGAGCAACTCGCCTGCCGAAGCGTGAAAGTGGCCCGAAAGCCCATGAAATTCCGAATTCGGCCAGTATTGAAGACCCTGTGCTGGAACTTTCTACCTGGAAGACTTTACTCGCTTCGCGCGATTGTTCTCAGGATCAATAACTTACCTGATCGAACTCTACGGCACCTGGATTGCCGAACTAGAAAGGTACGGATAAAGAACGGCCACGGTCCACTTTCGAAAAGAGGTGCATATGTTTGGAAGCCCTGATAATCCCCGCGAAAAACGTGACATGGAGGAACGATGGGAAGCGCTAAATCGGCGTCACCGCATCCTAGGCGTTGCCTTGCTCCTGCTCGCGCTGGCTGTAGGAGGTGGAGGCTGGTACGCGTACCAAGCGCTACAGCGTCATGGCATGGCGCCGACGCAATTTCCTGTTGTACAGAAAGTCGTGGATGCGATCGGCGATCAGGTGAAGCAGACCGACCATAAGCTTGCATCCTGGGCTGACGATCAGCAAAGCCTCCGCGATCAGGTTGCCAAACTCAGCCAGAAAATGGAGGTGCAGGTCGCGAGGGTTACTAAGCAGGCGCAGGTGTCTTCGGCTGAGATGTATCGCCGGGTTCAGGCCCAGATCGATGACCGGCTACAGCGCTTCGATACGAGGCTCACCCGCGTAGAGTCCTCAAGTGAGATCGAACAGACCAGAGTTGCCGAGTTGCAGCGTGGACTAGCGGAAATGCGCAGCCAAGCTGGAAGACAAGCCGATGATCTCGCGGCGATCCGAAGCAAGATGGACGAAAGCAGTTCGACTAACCAGCGTCAGTTCGCCGATCTGCAGCAGAGTGAAGAGGCAGACCGCCACGACGTGGACACAATCGGGCACAAACTGGCCGTGCACCGCGTAGATTTTGAAGTCACTAAGAATCATAGCCGTGAGCTTGCCGAAGGCATCTCGCTGGGAGTCACGAGTACTGATGTCGCTCATCGGTATGTGAGCGGCTGGATGTGGGTGATGCCCGATCGTCGCACCATCTGGCTGAAGAGCCAGAACGCGAGCCAACCGGTGGTGTTTTACAGTCGCGAGGACGGCAAGAAGCGTGAGTTAGTGATTAACAATGTGACGAAAGGTTCCGTCACCGGCTATTTGCTGTTGCCCGGCGAGTCCGGCCCAGATAGGGAGATCGCATCAGACAGATCCAACGATTAATAGCCTTGGACGCTCGCTCTTATGCCTTCGTATTGGTAGCGGGCCTAAGGCAGAATCCGTTTCCCGAGCAGGAAGAGGGTTCATGTTAATTGGAAAACGATTCACACTGAGAAAATTGATCCCTGTGTACGCTGAAGATAGGATGGCTCTACGAGCTGTGACGCTCGCGTTCCTGCTGGCCGGTCTGGTCCGCGTCAAACGTAGGCGCACAGGAGCCGAATCCGGCCGCCGCTGCGCCCGAAGCGCCTCCTTTCGTGACTTGCCCGGGGGGTGGGCCGCTCGGCGCGGTGAATTTGAGCGTGCATACCGGCCATCAGTCCCTTCCTTTTCGCACCATCAATCAACTCAGCGAAGGCGACATTGTGCGCTATGCTGCCGTTCTGCGGGGAAAGGAGGAGCGGCCGGGCGAGGTCGCGCTGATCCTGGTACCGGAAAAGCGACAGCCCGGGGAGGCAGATATCATTGTTACCGACCCAAAGCCCGCAGACAAAACGCAGGAATGGAAGATGCCGCGGACCATCTCCCTCGCCGCGCTGGTGTACGGTCCTGCCGGTCTGAACCGGAAGAAGGTGGCCAAATTCCTGGCACAAGACGAGGTCCTCATCGCGCAGTTGGCCGACTACGCCGACAAGACCGCGCAGGCCGAGCAGTTGGTGGCGATGTTGTCGAACAACGAGAGCTCCTCGGCCAGCATCAACTCGGCGTTGAACGGCTTCGCTTCACAGTATGGATTCGCTGTCCAGATAGACAGGAATGCTCCCGTTGCGGCCCAGGCCCAGACCGTGTTCGCCACCATGAACCCGCAACTGGCCAACTACAATCCTCTGGCCAGCTCTACGGCGCAACGGGCTGGACAAACGGCCAGTATGGCAAGCATGGCTGCCTCGCTCTTTTTCGGAAGCCCGGTCGGATTAGTCGCTGGTGGAACGGCGATGCTCCTCGATTTGCGGGCCATTGCGTTTCCCGATACGCAGTTCCGCGCCGCCTTTGCGCAGCCGCTCGGGAACTCCGGCGTCAATCTTTGCGGCCAACAAGGCCCGGCGCCGCCGCGTACGCGCATCGCTTACATCTGGGCCAACCGAATTCCGAATATTCGCACTCCCGTGATTCGCATCGGCGATGCGGACCACATCCCCACTACCCAGAAGACTCCCGTTCCGGTGGAGGCGCCGGAGCCGGGTTGGAAATATTTGGACCGTGTGCGGGAGTGGGCCTTGGTTGACGATCAGCAGAAAAAGATAGCGGTTCCGGTGGTGAAACTCGGCAATCAGAAAGCGCTGGAGATCGATTTGACGAAAGTCTCGGTGCCGCCTGGCGATTACAAGCTGACCGGTTTTTGGGATTGGACGCCTCTCGAAGCAACCGGAACCGTGCATGTCCTCGGGCTGAGCGATTTCAAGACGGCGCGTCTCGATCCGGCGTCACAGGATCGGCTGCTCGCGAAGTCCGGGAAAGCGCCGGTGACGGTGACGGGGAGCGATTTCGAGTTCACGACCAAGGTCGAGTTGAAAAGGCTGAACGACGAGTTCGCCACGGCGCAGGGCTTGCGGTTTCTTCTGCCGAACGGGCTGCGTACGGGTCCGCAAGAGCACATGGACGTGCAAATCGACACGAAGGATCTAGATCCCGGGGCCTACGAGCTGCTGATTTCGCAGCAGGACGAAAAAAGCCATCCCGTAAATTTCAAGGTTCTTCCAAATCCGCCGAAAATCAGCAATTTGCCAATCCTTGTGAATCAAGGTGTGAACCAAGGCGGCGTGAACCAAGACGCCGCGACGCAGCACTTTGTGTTAAAAGGCGAACGCTTGGAACTGCTCACGAAACTGGAGGCTCCTGGAGCCGTTCTCCAACTCAATCCACCGGAGTCGAATCAAACGGAACGGAGCGTCACGGTGATGCTGCAATCGCCTCCGAAACCCGGCGCGGCGCTGCCGGTGAGAGCCTATTTGCAGGATCGAAGTGAGCCCCTCATGTTTCCCGATGCTCTCGAGATCGCGGAGCCGCTACCCGCGATTGCTAGTTCGAGACTCTCGCTGCCGACGGGTATGGCGATCAGTGTCCGCTCCGACGAGTTTCCGGCGGGTTACACGCTGAATGCCATGCTAGACGTGAAGAATATGGAACAACAGAGTGTTGTGCGGCTCGTGTGCATCGAAGGTGTCGGCGAATACGCATCGCTTCGCATTGGAGAGCAGAATGCACACCAGAGTCTACAGAAGCTGTCCCCGGACCAATTGTTTCTGGCGTTTGACACCAGTGGTCTGCCGGCCGGATGTTCACTGCAGGCGGTGATCGATAACGGCCGCGGTGGCAGTTCGCCGCCGTTCACGCTGGCGCATATCCTGCGCGTACCCCGGATCGATTCTTTCACTGTATCCTCGAATCCGCCGCAGAATGAAATGCGGCGATATCAACTCATTGGCGAAAATCTCGAGATGATCGCGAAGCTCGGGTGGGACGATAGCCACGCAGCGTCGGTTTCCGATCTCCCGGAGCCGCTTTCCGCGCCGGGATTGAAGCAATCGATCGTAATCGATCTTCCGGACCCACCAAATTCCGAAAGCAAACTGTACGTTTGGCTGCGGGGCGACCAGCAAGGCCGCCTGGCGACCATCCCGCCTCCAGCTTTGCCATCAGTAGCTCCGGCGCCTGCTGCCGCGTCCCCTTCGGACCCACCGGCGCAGCCGAAGTCCGGCGTTGCGCCGGTCAAATAGTCAGGGAGCGCCGGACGGACGACTACGCCAGTCGCCCGGACAGCGGAGCAGTTCACCTCGCGGAATGACCCGGGTTGATCTGGCTAAATATCTCCATCGCATTGACACCGATCGTGCTCAAGAGTAGCTTATGAAGCCCCGAGTTTTCGGAGCGCTGCAGGTGGCCTTAGTAAGCCAAGCGCGTACTCGCCAAAGAGCGGGGTCGCGCTGGAAGGAGGAAGCTAGGGCCACTCTCTTTAGATCTACCCTGCCACACGCTTAAACGCCACTTGGTCTAGGCGCCAACTCAGTTGGCTACCGATAATGATGATTAACGCGACACGAACGGGACCTTGACCACTCCTCTGAGATGCGCGTTATCCGGCTGACTTCTCGGTCGGGGTGGTATAACGATATATCGTGCCGCGACGCCATATGATGCGGAACCGTTGCTTGCCCGACCGAATAGCGATTCTGGGCGGCTTCCATAATCGCTGGATCCAGACTGTTATCGGCACCGCTGCGCTTGTCGCCTTCGCGTTGTCGCCATGGCGGACAAGCGCGGCGTTGCTCCCGAGCGAGGACGGCAGCACGGTTTATGACACGGTGAATAACGTTAGCTGGCTCGCTAACTTCAACTTGCCTGCCAGCAACACATTCGGACTTCCCATATGCAGCGGCCCCGGAACGCAGACATGCGTGAACTCTAGTGGCTCGATGCGCTATTCGTCGGCGGCCGCCTGGGTCAACGCGATGAACGCCTCCAATTATATGGGACGCAACAACTGGCAACTCCCGACGTCGCCGCCTGCCGATAGCGGTTGCGGAAAAACTGGACCGACTGGCAACAACTTCGGGTTCGGTTGCGCGGCGAGTGCGTTTGGATACCTGTGGAACACATTGGGCCTGAAGGCACCGAATACCGCGGTTCCCATTCCCAGCAACACGGTTGGGCCATTCAGTAATTTTCAGCCATATCTTTACTGGTCGCAGTCGAGTGGTCCTCCCCCGAGCGGAAATTTGACTTTCTCGTTCGCCACGGGCTGGCAAGGTGCCAATACTCTGCCTAATCTTCTATACGCGCTGCCGATGATCCCCGGCAAAATACCCGGAACCCCGCCTTTCGTAGGCCACGGCCTGCATGTAAATCCAGGCGGGCTGACTGTTTACGATACAGATACGAATGTCACCTGGCTGGCGGATGCCGATTTAGCCGCCAGCAATACTTTCGGGCTGCCGAGTTGCACGAGTCCGACCGCCCCAGCGCTATGCGTGGCGACGGACGGGGCGATGACGTTCGCTTCCGCTTCCCAATTCATCGCGAATATGAACGCCTCCAGCTACCTAGGTCAGACAAATTGGCAACTGCCTACGATTGACACGAATTGTCCGGGCTACAACTGCACCGGCAGCCAAAACCCGATGGGGGATTTGTTTTATACCCAGCTGGGTTTTCCCCAAGGAATGACAGTGGTCGCCCCACCCAACATCTCGGTGGGCCCGTTCGACAACATACAGCCGTATCTTTATTGGACCTGCGGCGCAGCCACCATCCCAGGGACTTGCGAAGCTAGTGGTCCAGCCCCTAACTTCGAATGGAGCTTCTCTTTCGGCAGCGGCTTTGAAGGTACCGATCTTTTAGCGAACGATTTGTATGTCACCGCCTATTTTGTGGGTCCTCCAACGAATTTGTGCACGTATTCGCTTAGCTCCGGCGGCCAAGCGTTCCCTGCGTCGGGTGGGGCGTTAAGCATTACGATCACAACCAGCGCAAGTTGCCCGTGGACCGTGGGGCCCCTGCCCACTTGGCTGACGCCGACAAACCCAACGTCGGGAATGGGCGATGGCACTGTGTCGTTTCTGGTGTCTCCAAATTCGGGTGGGGATCTATCCAGCTCCTTTAGCATCGGCGGCGCGACATTCACTGCTGAGCTGCAGTCATCCACCACCTCCGGGCTTTCCTTCATTGGCTCGATGGCGCACCTCGCGGCGGAGGAAAACTGGACGACAGCGTTCACGTTAGTCAATAAAAGCGCGGCGGCTGCTACCGCGCGGCTCAGTCTATACGGCGATCCTGCGGGAACTCTCACGCTGCCACTCGCATTTCCTCAGCAAGCGGCAGGTTCGGGTCCGGAGCTGGCGGCATCGCTCGACCGGACGCTGGCCGCCAACGCCTCGCTGATCATCGATAGTGCGGGCCCACAAACGCCGCCGGTGCTGATCGGTTCGGCGCAACTGGCGGCAACGGGGCCGGTGGATGGCTTCGCAATTTTTCATCAGAATGTGACGACACAGGAAGCAGTGGTGCCTATGGAAACGCGCAATGCCAGCTCCTACCTGCTAGCCTTCGATAACACCAACGGCTTGGTGCTGGGCGTGGCATTGGAGAACGTGTCGGCTCAAAACGCCGTTATTCCTGTGATCATCCGCAACGATGCGGGCGTGGTGATCAGCAACCCGGGAGCTAGTGTATCGCTGGCCGGCAACGGCCACACTTCGTTCGTTCTATCCGATCCTGCGACTGGATTTCCGGTCACGGCCAACATACGCGGCACAATCGAATTCGATACTCCGGCAGGCGGGCGAATCAGCGTGCTGGGACTGCGCTTCACGCCGCCCAACAATGCACTGACGACGATTCCCGCTTTGGCCGATGTCGGCACCGGCGGCGGGAGTATCGCGCACTTGGCCTCCGGCGGAGACGGCTGGCAAACCACTTTCGTGCTGGTCAACGTGGGAACCAGCGTGACATCAGCTACTCTCAGTTTCTTCAACGATCAAACTGGTGCGGCTCCTATCCTTGCCGCTGTCGTTCCCACAATCTGGCGGCGGCACGACCATGACGGTTCCTTCGTATACGGCGCAACTGGCGGCTGGAGCGACGTTATTGATCGTAAGCAATGGGGCAGTGGATCTGCTGACTGGCTCGGCGCAACTCAGCACTGCCGGACATGTAAGCGGCTTCGTGATCTTTCGCCACAACGGCCAGGAAGCAGTGGTGCCGCTGGAGAGCCGCAATGCCAACGCTTACATAGTGGCTTTCGACAATACCAACGGCACAGCCACCGGCATCGCGGTCAATGCAGTATCCTCGGGACAGGTAAACGTTCCGGTCGTGGTTCGGAACGATACGGGTGCTCAGATCGCGACCGACTTGATCGCCTTGGCCCCGAATGGGCACTATGCATTCACGCTGGGGACCGATAGGTATCCGAGCGCTCTGACCATTCGCGGCACCATCGAGTTCGATAAGCCCGCGAACGCTCAGATCGGTGCGCTCGGGATTCGCATTCCAGCAGGGCCCGCGCACACATATACGACGCTGCCAGCATTGGCGAAATAGCCATTTGACGTGTAACGCGCGACTCCTCGAAGTTGTGCCTCCCTGGACTACCGAAAGCGATCCCTTGACAATCGCCAGCACTTCAACCTAGTCTCAAGAACTGAATGCCCGTTGACCAAATCCTCACCCTACTGATCGCCGAACGTGACAAATTGAATCGAGCTATCCAGGCCCTCCAAGGCTCTGCGAAGCGGCGGGGTAGACCGCCAAAGGATGCACCGAAGGCAGCGGCTCCACTTGCCAAGAAACGAAAACGACAAAGTGCAGCGCGACGTAAAGCACAGGGCGAGCGTATGAAGGCTTATTGGGCGGCTAAGCGGAAGAAGGCGAAGTAGCGCGCCGCCCTCGACCTTCGGTACCATTCGCGCGCCCCTACTGCCAAATCAACTTGTTGAATTTGCGGCCGAGATCATTGCTATCTGCAAAAGTCAGTCTCCAGCAATCTCCCGCTAAATCCCCGGGGCCACTGAAGTCTTAGAACAGTTCCCTGCCGGCAGAATTAAAACGCCTGACTTTTGGAGTGCTAGCGAGCTGGTTTGTCGCGGGCATTTTCGCCTCCTTTGAGGTACTCAGTTTGATGTCGGCTTTCGACGCCTCATCCTTGGTGCGCTCCTCGAAGTCGATTGCAAATACCCATACAGCTTGCCCGTTCCAATTAACCTCGACCATTTCGGGATGTTCGGCTACCTGTCCGACGAGCACAATCTCGCTGCCTTCAGGCAGCATGACGATAATGCGTTGGCCCTCCCTAGCCACCGTCCCCTGTGTTTCCTGGCTTATACGTAAGCTCTTGGTTGCCATGTTTTCAAGCGTACCGCACCGCCGCAACGGCTCCCCGAAGTTTCGCACTCATTGACTGCGACTAAGTCCTCGATCCCTAAAGTAAGGATTGCCGCAGTCAACTCGTTCATAGCGATATACTTAGTCAGTCGCCGATACTGTTGTTCGTATTTTGCGCCCGCTTTCTACATTCCCGCTGGCGCTTGCGAAGCAAGTAAGTCCCAGGCGCATTGACTGGAGATAACCTATGAAACGCATGCTAACAATCGTTCTCGCGATAGTGGCGGTTGACGCTCGGCGCATTCGCGCAGGCGTCCGATCAAGTGGCCATCGACAAGGCATTGCTCGCCGCCCCTGGCAATCTGAAAGCTGCGGCTACTGTTATTAAGTGGAAGTCCGACTTCACCTACGACACCCTGAGGAAGGGAACCGGTAACTTGGTCTGCTACGACAAATCAGGCCAGCCAAACCAGCCGGCATTCATGGTTGAGTGCACCAGCATGGGGAATTTGAATCGAGCGGCTCAAAACATGAAGTTCGAAGCACTCGGTGACAAGGCTAAGGTGCAGGCCGCACTCGATGCCGCTGAGAAGGACGGAACGCGGGCGAAACCCGAATTTGGGTCAGTATGGTATCACGTGATGGGAGCCGATGCGGAACACGCTCGAACGCACATGACGATCGCGGTGCCGGGCGCGACCACACAGTCACTCGGGTTGCCCGACAACAACAAGCAAGGTGGCGTTTGGATCATGAATGCGGGCACGACAACGGCCCACCTCATGACACCAGGCGAATAACCGCGCGGGTGATATAGCGATCTCGCAAGCAGCCTGGCGCCAAATGGAAATTCCGGATCAAGACATCACGGAGCGCGAGCGCGCCGAGAGCGCCATGTTGCTGAGCGCCATCGTTGATTCATCGGACGACGCCATTATTAGCAAGGACCTCGACGGCGTCATCACGAGCTGGAACAAAAGCGCCGCGCGGCTTTTCGGCTATACGGCCGAAGAAGCCATCGGCCAGTCCGTGGCCGCGCTGCTTATTCCCGCCGACCGCCAGCAAGAAGAACCGGACATTCTCGCTAGGCTCAGCAAGGGTGAGCGCGTGGAGCACTTCGAAACGGTACGCCGACGCAAGGATGGCTCGCTCATCGACGTCTCCCTCACTATTTCCCCGGTAAATGATGGCCGCGGCCGTATTGTCGGCGCATCGAAGATTGCCCGCGACATCAGTCAGCGCAAGAGGTACGAGCAGCGTATGGTTGATCAAGCCCACCTGCTTGACTTGACCGGCGATGCCATTCTTGTGCGTGACGGACGTGATCGCATCCTTGATTGGAATCGAGGAGCGGAGGAGATGTACGGCTTTACACGCGAGGAGGCCCTCGGCAAGATTTCTCACGATCTTCTGCGCACCGAGTTTCCTGAGCCGTTGCCGAGGATTCTGGAGATACTTTTACGAGAGGGTCGCTGGTCGGGAGAACTAAGGCATGCTGGTCGCGCCGGTGCTCGCATTGTTACTCTTTCGCGTTGGGTTGCCGAATGCGATGAAAAAGGCGGCATCATACGTGTATTGGAATCGAACAACGACATTACAGAGCGCGTGCGCGTGCAGGAAGAGGTACGGCGCGCCAATCAGTACCTTGAACAATTCGCCTTTTCGGCCAGCCATGACCTGCAGGAGCCGCTGCGTAGCATCCAGATCTACAGCGAACTTCTCGAGCGCGAACTCGGCAGCAACCTCAATCCCGACGCACGGAAATACATGGGATACCTCCGTTTGGGAGCCACGCACATGGAGGCGCTGGTCCGCGACCTTCTCGCCTACACGAACGTCGGGAAATTCGAAGAGCCCGCCGCGCCGGTCGACGCGAACGAGGCGCTGGAGGTCGCCCTGTCAGCTTTGTCCAGCGCAGTGACCGAAGCTGGTGCCCGTGTTACGTCGGACCCCTTGCCAACAGTTCCGGTCCATAAGACCCATTTACAACAACTTTTTCAAAACCTCGTCGGAAATGCTATCAAGTACCGGAGTCCGGAGCGAATCGCAGAGGTCCATATCAGCGCGAAACGGCAAAACGGGCACTGGGTTTTGGCCGTGAGCGATAACGGCATAGGCGTCGAGTCGGAATACCGGGAGAACATCTTTGGTCTATTCAAACGCCTGCACAACAGCCATGAATATCCCGGCACGGGCATTGGGCTAGCGATTTGTCAACGGATCGTTGACAGGTATCATGGCCGGATCTGGGTCGAATCAGAACCGAGTAAAGGGTCGACTTTCCGCTTCACCCTCCCCGTCTGAAGAAACGCGACGCACCGCGACCCGCAAGCTGCCGATAATACGTGATATCTGGCGGTAAGGCGCCCGATCCGTGCTCGTGCTATAGTTGAACCCCGATCAGAAGGAGGTTCCCACCATGGAGCGTACTAACGATCACGAGCGCGCAATCGCCAAGACGGTTGATAGGAAACTCGTGGAATACGCCGGCAACCACCGCTACACAATCGTAGGAGAGGTTGCAGAGTCCTTGGACTTCGTGATGTCCGCCTCGGATAGCCAATTCTTAGTCAGCTATGTCCAGCTTCGGCGCACTCAATCCATCGGCCCGTCAAGTTCAAAATAGCCGGTACCATACCTTCAAGTTGGTCCACCACCGCCATGAAGTTAACTTTGCATACGATAGCCAAATTCGCTGCGGGTGATCTGGCCATGGCTACGGTGGAGGGCTTAAAAACACCCTCAAAGCTCTGGATTGTTTATGCTGGGGAACAGAAGTATGTAATCAGATTACAAGATGGCACCCCGCGATCTGACGCTGAGAAGGATCAGTCTTTCGTTTCTCCTGAAGCTGCTCTAGCTGAAGTCCAGAACCGCAATTCAAACTGAGCTAAGCCGCGTGCGAAGTCCAAGCCGGCCCCGTCTCGAATCGGACGCGTTCTTCGCGGATTCTCAGGGATCACGCACAGTGTTGCAAGACCTTGCTTGTAGTGATTTCATCGCTTGAGTATTAGGCGCACGTGGAGGCTTAGCGCGTTTCAGATTATTAATGACGCCTCACAACTCCCCAGGCGGTCGGTAGTTGACACCCTTGGCAATCGTTTCGTCTAACTCCTCCACCGTGAGCAGCGGCGTAATCTTCGTGCGCACCACGCCGCTCGCCGACGCCGCCAGTCCGAGCGCCGCCACACTTGAATAGTCCGGGCAATCGCAAAGCAATAGCACGTCACGCTCGCCAAGCGTAAAATAAATGGCGTCGAGTTTGCCACCCAAATCAGCCAGCGCCTGCGCCACGGCTGCCTTCCGACCCGAGGCTTTGTCCTTGATCAGTCCTTTGAGGCCGTCGGCTGTATAGCTCGCTTCCACAAGATACTTTGGCATTGCCCTACCTTTCATTAACGTCCAATCATACTCCTCCTCGCTGCAACAGCCAGTGCCACGCTCGGGTTAGGGGCGCGACACAGGGCGCCCGGTCCGGATGCAATCGAAAATACGTGATGTCGAGACGCGTATCGATGCGCGTCTGACGGTCATTGACTGCCTAATGGGGGAATCCGGGGGATTGCTTGCGGATGATGTGATCGGCAATCACTTGACCCCACGCCTTTTCAAATACCAGGCGATCAATGCACCATGGCAAGCTGTCAATTTGAACCCTGCGAATTCCGTCCGGAGCCGTGTGAGGTGAGGTAATCTTAGACCCGCGCGAGCGAAGCTCCGCAAGGGCTTCGCTGTACTGTTGCTCGTACACCTTCGACCTCATCTAACTATCAACCTAAATTGCTCCGATTATTTTTCGGTCGAAAAATAGATAATAAATCGAGGTGTTTCGCTTGGAATCAAGCGATGGTTCGGAGTGCGTAGTACATGGCACCAAACACCGCAATAGCCACAACGGCAATCACGGCCCACTTTGTCAGACGTTGCCGGGAGGATGCTGCGGTCGCATCGTCATGCTTCATCTGAGCCTCGAGACTATCGAACATGATGTTCTCCTTAGCTAGTGCGACAGCACTCCTTATTGCCGGGGAACACAATGGTCTATTTGCTATACGCATCGAGGAGACACGATGAAGAGCAGTGACTCGGAACAACAGCGCTAGTAAGCCAGGCGAGCTCTCAGCCTTTGTTCTTACTGCCTGGCGGACGGCCTCTCCTCTTTGGGACGTCCTTCGAAGCGGACATCCAGGCCGGCGGACGCCCGCGCCGCTTACCATTCCCTTGCGCGAGGCGTTCCAGTGCAATGATTGCTTCGCCAATTTGCTCCCGTTCTTGGCGTAGATCAGAAAGCATTTTAAAAATGTCCATGTGGAACGATTCGCGCGGTGTTGGACTGAAATGAGCTAGGCGAGCGCTAGTTCATTAAAGGCGCCGCGCTCGTCAATCCAGCAGCGATACTTTGTCCGCACTTGATTCATATTCCGAAAACAGGCATCTGCCTGAAGCATCGTGGTTTTGTCGGATTCCAGTACGCTCCGCTTCGCTTGCTCAATTGCTTGGCTGAGCGTAGAACAGGCTAGCTCGGGATACAGCACCTTCACAATTGGTACAGATCTCTGTCGGCTTTCCTTGCGTGCATCCACGGTGCGAACGAAGTATTGCACTTGGAACCTCTGGATACCAGCATAGCGGGTCCGCTCATCTATCGCCAAGAGAAAGGCCGATAATGTTCGTTATCGAGCGCGTCTTGACGCTACTTGGAGTCCGGGTATCATCGCTGCCCGACTGCCCCCACGCGTTTCACATTGCCTGCAGAAGCTGCCGTTATCGGCTAGAATGCCTGGGGCGAGCTGATGCCGTTGTTCTGCAGCACAACCTGCATTTTCTCGAGGGCGGCCTTGTGGATCTGGGAAACCCGGCTTTCGTTGATGCCCAGGATGCCGCCGATTTCCTTCATGGTCATTTCAGCGGTGTAATAGAGCGAAACCACTTTCTGATAACGCTCGGGCAGAATCTTCATGGCCACGCCGAGGACGCCGCGCAGTTGTTCCCGGGCGTAAATCGAATCCGGATGCGACTCGGGCTTGCAGGGGAAATCCGGCGCCGGCAGATCCTCGCTGTCGTTGGTGCGCGTCGAGGCCGAGACCAGACCCACGTTGCGCAGATCCACCATCATGCTGCGCCAGCGCTCCTGATCGATGCCCAGCTTCTGCGCGACTTCCGCCTCCGTAGGGTTGCGCTGCAGCGTGGCGGCCAGTTCGCGAGTGGCGGCCTCCACTTGTTTGTGGCGGCGGCGCATGTCACGCGACGCCCAGTCGAGCTGTCGCAGACTATCTAGTATTGCGCCCTTGATGCGATGCTTGGCATAACTTGAAAAGGCGACCTGCTTATCGGCGTTATACTTATTCGCTGCGTCGAACAACCCTAGGACGCCGGCATGCACGAGATCATCCAGGTCCACGTGCACGGGCAAGTTTGCATGTACGCGCACTGCGATAGCCCGTACCAGCGGGAGATGCTCCAGGACGATGTGATCGCGCTTGGCTAATTTAGATGCGGGCTGCAGATCACCCTTCACCACAGCCGTCGAATGCCGGCTACTGCTCACCGCGGCAGGTTTGCGCGGAATGCTGTGTTTCGAGAAATGAATCTCGCCGGAAACCGCTTTCGCGCGAGGGGCGGATAGAGGAGCACGGGCAACGGCGGCACTGTTGTAATTCATGGTGCTTACTACTATGGGTCCGCATTTCCCTTAGGCCAAGTCCCCCAGAGGGAGATAACGAAAAGGTCCTTTGGGGGGAATCGGCGGCACAAATGGGGGTAGTCGGGGGCGAGTCAATCCCGGTTTCACCTTCCCCCCATGGCCAACGCAGGGGGAAGCTGCTGATAATGCTGCTTATCGGGCGCTGTACGACTCGCGCGGCACGTCAAAGGGCGCTAACTTCCTGGTGCGCCACGCTGCTGAGGCAGGACATGGTCATGCTGAAAGCCGCGGTTCTCACCGGGATACGATCATCTTAATCCCATGCGGCTATACGATCTTCGCCCCTGTCCACGTTTGCGGAAGATGCCGCAATCAGCACCACCGATTTGCCACGTAAAGCGTCCAGGACTGTGAGTACCACCTGGAACGGCGCACGCGAATCGGCCTTTAGGTACACGGTCTCTTCACTCAACTTGCTCAGCGCATCGGGCTCGGTGGGTTCGATGCCGGTAAGCACCTTCCCGTCTGCCGTTATGACGACCACCGTTGCATTTGGTCCGTCGGCTGCGCGCACTTCTACTGCGTGATTCGCAACTGGCATCTGAACGGAAATGCCTTTGCGCAATGCAGGCTTCGAAGGGTCCTGTGCGCCCGCTGAGCCCATCAGGATTGATACAACTACACAGATTTCAATCCTCAATTTCATATAGAATCCTTTCTGAATTGCTATCTTCACGTAATCGCCTGCGATATCGTCATGCTTCATTCCTCCATCGTCGATATGCCGCTGATGTCATCGATCTCTTGCTGTAGTTCAGCCGCCTGCCTGACGCGGCGCTTGATCCCAGTTACCGTGCGGACTCGGATTTGATCTTCGCCAACCCGGACGGGACACCGCTCCGACCGAACTCGATATTTTCGGTGGTTTCAGTATTGTTCCGCAGGCTTAGTCTTCCCAAGGGAGCGAGCCTGCACTCCCTGCGTCACAGCCACGGGTCGCACCTGGTGGCCGATGGTGTGCCATTGCCGGTAGTGTCGGAACGCCTGGGACACTCCTCGGTGAGGACGACAGCGGATATTTATACGCATGCTCTCCGAGGCCAAGACGACGACGCCCGACGTTGGGACGACTTTCAGCGCCGAAGCACCACGGATAGCGTGGAACGAAAAATCCAGTGACGATCCGAATTCATCGGCGTCGCCCCAAGGATAAATTCATTTCCTTCGGAAGCGTCCGACTTTGCTTCCGGTAGGCTTTTATTGGTTCCTAGTAATCGTTCCTGAACGGTCGGGGTTCGGTACGGCAGCCGCGCGTGAACGAGAACTCCTCAACACGACTGATGACTGAATCGGATGGGGTATGGCGGAAATTTTTCTTTGGCGCCTTGCGCGTGCTGCCCCGCTGCCCGTAACTCTATGGGAACTTGGTAGCGCTAACGGGAATCGAACCCGTATTTAAGCCTTGAGAGGGCTCCGTCCTAACCGTTAGACGATAGCGCCAAAACTCGATTATACGACAGTAGCTCTGAGCGCCGTTATGTCTACTGAATCTGCGTAAGCTCCGCCGTCTCCATCCGCTTCAACTGTCCGCAGGCGGCGTAGACGTCCAGCCCGCGCGGCTTGCGGATGAAACACGGCAGCGAGCGCCGAATGATCGCCTGAAAAGACGCGACGCGCGCGGGATCGGGAGTCTCGAAGGGAATTCCCGGGCCCGGGTTCAGCGCGATCAGATTCACCTTGGCGTTCAGGCGCGCCAGCAACTGAACCACGCGGCGCGCATCGGCGTCGGTGTCGTTCACGCCTTTCAGCAGCACGTATTCAAAGGTCAGCTTTTCCCAAGGCCGCAGCGGATAGGCGCGGCAAGCCTCCATCAAATCCTTGAGATGATATTTGCGCGTGATCGGCATCAGCGCCTGCCGCTGCTCTTCGGTCGATGCGTTGAGTGAAATCGCCAGCTTCGGCCGCAGCGGCGCTTGCCCCAGTTCGGCGATCTTGGGAATGATGCCGGAGGTCGAGAGCGTGATGCGGCGCGGCGAAAGCGCCATGCCTGCGGGATCCATCAACAGGCGCGAGGCCTTCAGCACATTCGCCAGGTTGAGCAGCGGCTCGCCTTGCCCCATCATCACGATGTTGAGGCGCTCGACGGGTGCGGTTCCGGCGGCCACCAGCACCTGGCCGACGATTTCGCCTGCGGTCAGGTGACGCTCCAGTCCCATCAGCGCCGTCAGGCAGAATTTGCAATCGACCGGGCAGCCGACCTGGCTCGAAATGCAGATGGTCGCGCGATCGGCGCCTTCTTCACGCCGGCATCCAGACGGTCTCCACCGTCTTGCCGTCGCTCAGTTTCAGCAGGTAGCGGCAGGTGCCATCGGTGGAATTGTAGCGGCGCTCGACGGCCGGCAGTCCCATCGGGAACTCCTCGGCCAGGCGCTCTCGTAATTGTTTAGGGAGGTTGGAAATTCGCGCCGACATCCGCGACCCGCTGCCGGTAGACCGCATCATATAACTGCGTGGCGCGGAACGCGGGAGGGGCGTCGGACAGCGCGCCCAGGGCCGCCTGAATATCGGCAAGTTCCATGCCTACAATAGGTTGCCGCATATCGCCAGTGTAACATCCGACGGTCGCCGATAGGCACGCGCGGTACAATAAGGATGCAGACACCCATGACCAGCCGCAGCCGGAGCCCTCACAAAATCCGCGATATCGAGCGCACCGTGCTCCCCAACGGCGTCCGCGTCGTCACCGAACGCATGCCGCACGTGCGCAGCGTCTCCGTCGGCGTCTGGATCGGCACCGGGTCGCGCGAAGAGTCGCGCGAAGAGACCGGCATTTCGCATTTCATCGAGCACATGCTGTTCAAGGGGACCAAGAACCGGTCGGCCGAACAGATCGCGCGCTCGGTCGATTCGATCGGCGGCGGTCTGGACGCGTTCACCTCCAAGGAACTGGTCAGCTACAACGTCAAGGTGCTCGACGAGCATTTGCCGCATGCCTTCGGCATCGTCTCCGATCTGGTGCGGAATCCGCTGTTCGAGAAGAGCGACATCGAGAAGGAAAAGGGCGTCATCCTCGAAGAGCTGAAGATGGATGTGGATAACCCCGAATACCTCATCCATGAGATCTTCGCCAGCAATTTCTGGAAGGGACATTCGCTGGGGCGGCCGATTCTGGGCACGCGGCAGACCATCCGCAGTTTCGACCGCGATAGCGTGGAGCGTTACTACCGGCGCTACTACACGCCGAAGAACATTCTGATCACGGCGGCGGGCAGTCTGACGCACAAGAAACTGGTGCAGTTGGCGGAAGACCATTTTGGCGAGCTCAAGGGGCGTCCGCTTCCCAAGGCCGATGGCCGGCCGCAGGCCGCATGCGCCGCTGGTGTTTCGCGAGAAGAGCTCGCTCGAACAAGTGCACCTGTATTTAGGTGTTCCGTCGATCGCGATGCCGCATCGCGAGCGCTTCGCCTGCTACATTCTGAACGCGATTCTGGGCGGCGGGATGAGCTCGCGCTTGTTCCAGAACATCCGCGAGAAGCAGGCGCTGGCGTACACGGTTTACTCGGAGCTGACCATGTATCACGACGCCGGCTGCATGATGGTGTACGCCGGGACGTCGCCGAAGTCGGCCGGCAAGGTGATCGATTCCATCGTGCATGAGATGCGCGAGATCACCGATCACCTGGTGACGCCCGAGGAACTGCGCCGCGCCAAGGATCATCTGAAGGGATCGTTCGTGCTGGGTCTGGAATCCACCTCCAGCCGCATGGGCAACCTGGCGCGCCAGGAGCTGTATTTCCAGCGCTTCTTTTCGCTGGATGAAATGCTGGAGAGCATCGAGAAAGTCACGGCGGACGAAGTGCAGAAACTGGCGCAGCAGTTCTTCGATCCGCAGCAGACGGCGGTCGCCATGCTGGGGCGGCTGGAGGGATTCCGTGTCCGCCGCCAGGATCTTAAGGGCTGAAATCCAACCCTCTTCCGATCGAATGAAGAATCTCCATAAGTTCGCCTCGTGGGCAGTCGTGCTCGCGCTGGCGGCGCTGCCGGCCTGGGGTCTGGACACCAAAGCCTCAAGCCCACCGGCTATGTGAACGATTTCTCCAGCACGCTGGATGCGTCGAGCAAGCAGACGCTCGAAGCCTACTGCGCGAATCTGGAGCGCGTCACCGGCGTGCAGATGGCGATCGTGCTGGTGCCTACGCTCGACGGCGAACCGATCGAGGATGTCGGCCAACCGTTTGTATCGCGAGTGGGGCATCGGCAAAAAGGGCAAGGACGAAGGGATTCTGATCCTGCTTGCGGTCAAGGATCGCAAGAGCCGCGCGGAGATCGGTTACGGCGTCGAGCCCATCATCAGCGACGGCGCCGCCGGCGGCATCCTGCGCCAGATCCGGCCGATCCTGCAGCAGGGCAACTACGGCGGAGCGCTGCTGGCGGCGGCCGAGCAGATGGGCACCACGATCGCGCAATCGAAGGGCGTGGAACTGGGCGGCGCCGGAGCCGATGCGCGGAACCGGCCGCGATGGCGCGCAGGCCCTCGATTCCGTTTCCGCTGATCCTGCTCGGGACTGTTCTTCCTGCTCTGGCTGCTGGGCCGCGGCGGCAGGGGCGGCAGCGGCACTGGTTTCCTGACGGGAATGATTCTCGGTAACATGATGGGCGGCCGGCGGCGGTTGGGGCGGAGGCGGTTTCGGCGGCTACGATGGTGGTGGCGGGGGCGGCGGATTCGGCGGTTTTGGCGGCGGCGATTCGGGCGGCGGAGGAGCATCCGGCGGCTGGTAGCATCTGCCGGCAATCCATATGGAAGAACTCAAAGAACTGGTCGACGAAACTGGACGCACGCCTATCAGGACCGCCTGGTCTCGGTGGTGCTCTACGGGTCGGGCGCGGCCGGCAATCACGACGCCGAACTTTTCGGATCTCAACGTGTTGTGCGTGCTGAAGCAGATCACGCCGCGCGAGTTGGGCGAGGGCGAACCGATCATGCGCTGGTGGCGCGAGCACGGACATCCTTCGCCGCTGCTGATGACCGAGGAGGAAGCTCACAACTCCGCCGACAGCTTTCCCGATTGAGTTCCGCGACATGCAGGATCACCGCAAGGTGCTGCACGGCGTCGACGTCATCGCCCATCTGCACGTCGACACCAAGCATTACCGCACCCAAGTTGAGCATGAACTTCGGGCCAAGCTTTTTCGTTTAAGACAGCAGGGGGCGCAAGTTCTTTCGGACCCGGCGGCGCTGCTCAAGTTGTGTGTGGACTCGGTGGCGACCTTCTGCACGCTGGGGCGGCATGCGCTGCTGGCGGGGGGAATCGAGGTTGCGGGCGGGCGGCGTGACGCGGTCCACCGGATGCAGGAGAAGCTGGGGGCGCCGGCGAGTCCGTTGGATGTGCTGCTGGATCTGCGCGAAGGCAAGACCGGCGCGGATCAGGTTCTGGAAACGCACGACTCCGTCGAGCTGTTTGCGCAATATCTGGAATTCATTCGCAGGATGGTCGAATATGTCGACCGAATGGAGGATCACAAATGAAAGTGTTATTAGGCGTACTCGCCGTGATTGTGTTGCTGGTGCTGGTGGTGGGCGGAAGCCTGGTGGGCTCGCGCAACGAACTGGTGACCGAGAAGAATGCCGTCGACGGCGCCTGGGCGCAGGTGGACGTGGCGTTGCAGCGCCGCGCCGATCTGATTCCGAACCTGGTCGAGACGGTGAAAGGTTTCGCCAAGCAGGAATAGGCGGTGATGGAAGCGGTGACGGATGCGCGCGCGGCCTTGGGCGGCGCCCGCACGCCGGCGGAAAAGATCGCGGCCAACGGCCAGATCGATTCGGCCTTGTCGCGCTTGCTGGTGGTGGTGGAAAACTATCCCAACCTGAAGTCCAACGAAAACTTCCTGCGCTTGCAGGATGAACTGGCGGGCACCGAGAACCGCATCGCGGTCGAGCGCCGCAAGTACAACGAAGTGGTGCAGCAATACAACACCGACATCGAGATCTTCCCCAAGAATATCGCCGCGTCGATGTTCGGCTTCCATCGCAACGACGCCTACTTCAAGGCGGAAGGCGCAGCCCGCGAAGCGCCCAAGGTGAAGTTCTAGCGCGCTGCTCTGGGACATGCCGTCTCCTGGAGGGTCAGTGCTATATACTGACCTTGATTCAGGAGGTAAACATGAACCGCAAATGGATAGTTGCCGTTCCGCTCTTCGCCATTTTGGCGTGGGCGGCGGGCACGCAGCAGGACGCGAAGACTGTGATCAACAGCGCCACGAAAGCGCTGGGCGCGGATAATCTGAAGACCGTCGAGTTTTCAGGCTCGGGCTTCGACTATGCGATCGGGCAGGCCCCGAATCCGAGTTTGCCGTGGCCCAAGTTCAACGACAAGACTTATAACCGGGTGGTCGATCTGGACGCGCCGGCATCGCGCATGCAGAGGATCCGGACGCAGTTTGAGAACCCTCCGCACGGCGGCGGGCAACAGCCGATTGTAGGCGAACAAAAACAGGAGCAGGTGGTGGCGGCGGGCTCGCCGCAAGCAGGCGCTCTGCGCGATGAACTCATGATGACGCTGCCGTACTCCTTTCTGAGATCCGCCGCGGCGGCTAGCGACGCCAGTGTGAAATCCCAGACGATGGGCGGGAAGAAGTATACGGTGCTGTCCTTCACCGGTTCCAACAAGGCTGCGGTTCGAGGCTACTTGAACAGCGACAATCTGGTGGAAAGAGTCGAGACCAAGATCGACAACAACGTGCTGGGCGATATGCCGTTTGAAACCGCGTTCTCCGATTACAAAGACTTCGGCGGCGTGAAATTCCCGACCCACATTGTTCAGAAGCAGGGCGGATACCCGGTGCTGGATCTTACGATCACCGATGTGAAACCGAACGCCGCCGGCAATATCGCCAATGCAGCCTGCGCCGCCGGCCGCCAGCTCCGCAAGTGGCATCGTCCGAAAAACTGAGCGACGGCGTGTATCTGATCCTGGGCGGCTATGCGGCGCTAGCGGTGGATTTCAAAGACTACATCGTGATCGTCGAAGGCGGGCAGAGCGATCAGCGCAGCGAAGCGGTGATGGCGGAAGCCAAGAAACTGATTCCGAACAAGCCCATCAAGTACGTGATCAATACGCACCAGCATTTCGACCACTCGGGCGGCCTGCGCGCCTATGTGGCGGAGGGCGCCATTGTGGTCACGCACCAGATCAACAAGCCGTACTACGAGAAGATCTGGGCGAATCCGCACACGATCGCCCCGGACAGACTATCGCAGAATCCCAAGAAGCCGAAGTTCGAGACGGTGGACGACAAGAAGATCATGACCGACGGCAATCACGTCATCGAGCTGTATCATCAGCAGAATTTTGGCCATAACGATGGCATGCTGCTGGTTTATCTGCCCAAGGAGAAAGTGTTGCTCGAAGCCGACGGCTTCAATCCGCCGGCGCAGACGCTCACGCAGACGCCGCCCTCGATCAACCCTCAGAGCGTCAACCTGCAGGCCAACATCGAGCGCCTCAAGCTGGACGTGGAGAGAATCATTCCGGTTCACTATCCGGCCGACAACCGCAAGGTGATGGACAAAGAACTGCTGATCGCGGTTGGCAAGGGCAATTAGTGCACTCGCATTTTTTGCATGATGTCCAGTTGACCATAGGCCGTCAAAATTACTCTTCGCTGTGATGATGCGCTTCGCAGTGTATCCGGCGATAACGCTCGACTTAGTTCTTTGGTTCCGAAACTGCTCTAAGGCCTCAGGGAAGCTAGAACGCTTCCCTCAGCGATAAGCAATGGAGGGAACGCGAACATGAGTCTAAGCAACCTCAGCTCCGGCCATGATGATCCTGATCGTCGTCGCCATTCTAGCGATTGGCGTGGCCATTTGGATGTACATGCAGAAGAAGCGGACCCAGGATCTCCGCACCAAATTCGGCCCAGAATACGACAAAGCCATCGACACCCATGGCGGACCGCGCCCACGCCGAATCCGATCTTGAAAAAAGAGAGAAGCGTGTAGCGAAATTCAACATCCGCTCGCTTCGAGACGACGAGCGCGTCAGATATGCCGAAGACTGGCGTGTCGAGCAGTCGTTGTTCGTGGACGATCCGCGAACCGCGGTAAAGCACGCCGATACCCTGGTCCAGGACGTGATGAAGCAGCGCGGTTATCCGGTCAGCGACTTTGAACAGAACGCCGCGGACCTCTCCGTGGATCACCCGCGCGTGGTGGAGAACTACCGCGTCGGCGCATGAGATCGCCATTCGCGACGGACGAGGCCAAAGCAGCACTGAGGATCTGCGCAAAGCGATGGTCAGTTACCGCGCTCTTGTTCGAAGATCTTCTGGAACAACGAGTAGACAAACCAGTGGAGGCAAGAAGATGACACCGCAAGAACTCGAGATCGAACAGGAACACCGCGACGGAGCACCTGTCGACGGCAGACTTGGCGCAATCGGTCAACCGGACCGCGGGCGCGCCCCAAACCGGCCGCGACGAACCCAACGCGCCACTGTTTGCGGCGAATGACACGCAGGACTTCCGCTCGCGCTGGGAAAAGATCCAGATTGGCTTCGTCGATGAACCGCGCAAAGCTGTGGAACAGGCCGATGAACTGGTCGCCAGCACCATCAAGCGGCTAGCAGAGATGTTCGCCGGCGAGCGCCAGAAGCTAGAAGCGGAATGGGACAAGAACGACAACGTCTCGACGGAAGATCTGCGCGTCGCTCTGCGGCGCTACCGGTCGTTCTTCGACCGGCTTCTGTCGGTCTGAGAGCCGGTCTATTCGGGCGGTTCCTCTTCGCCGATTTCTTCCAGGCGTTCGGCTTCGGCGGCGTAGCGCTTTAGAACTCGGATGGAGCTGCCCGCACTGAACCCGGCGGTTCGCAGGCGGCGAAACGCAGATGCCAGATGCTTCTCTTCCTGGAGCAGCGCGCCGAGATCTCGTGCCGCGAAATTTGCGCGCGAGGAACTGCTCGATGAGTGCAATTTCGTCGGTACTCGAATACGCGGCTTCGGCAGTCTTCTTGGCTAGTTCGGGCGCTACGCGCCGCGCCATGAGGTCGCGGACCACCTTAATCTTGCCAATGCCGTCGTTGTCGCGCCGCCAGTTCGCGAAGGACTCGGCGAAACGCTGGTCGTTCAGATAGCCATTTTCTTTCAGGCGGCGGATGACCTCGTCCACATCGCCGCGCTGCGCGGCCCGGCGCGTCAGCTTCTGGCGCAACTCAGAAGTGGTCTGCGCGCGTGCAGTAAGGACTCGCGCCGAGTAGGCCAGGAGTCCTTCGACATCCAGAGGCGCCGGCGGTTTGCGGGATTTGGAGGACCGCGCGAACGGCATGCGGCCATTGTAGCGGAGTAGCGTGTGGACGATATTGGAAAAGGCCAATAGAAAAGGCCCCGGGTGACGGGGCCCTCTCATTGAATTGTAGGAATCTCGCGCTCGGCGGAGAGCGTTAGGGGCGATTGACGTTCTCGGCCTGCAGGCCTTTCGGCCCGGTTTTCACCTCGAATTCCACTTCGGCGCCCTCCTCCAGGGTCCGGTATCCGGACATCTGGACCGCCGAAAAGTGGACAAACACATCTTCGCCGCTGGAGCGCTGGATAAATCCATAGCCCTTGGCGGCGTTAAACCATTTCACTACACCTTTTTCTCTCACTGAAATCTCCTGTTCCATTCCCGGCAAGCCGGGACGCATAAATCAACTGCATCTTTTTTGGCGCGCAGACCGCCAAGCGGAAGCCCCTCCGAGGGCGCCTCATTCCCACTCCTGCCCGTTGGTGCGCGTCAAAACTCCGGCCATTGTCGCATGTAATCTATTCGTCCGCAAGAGATTTCCTGAAGAGATTTTGGAACGCCTGGGTCGCAGGCCGCAGCTGCTCGATCGACTATCTTTCGATAATCTCCCGCAGTCAACGGTCTTCGATACCTGCGGCCCATTCGTGACCCGACAGATCGGATTGAAAGGCAGCATGGATTTCGCGCAGCGCGTAGCGTCGACGAGATCACAAAAAATTAATGCAGATAACTGGCAGCGATTCGCCACTATCTTCATGAGGATTCCGAACGGAGTGGAGTTGGTACCAGGGACGATCCAGGCGTCCCGGAACTAACCCCGGCCTGTTAGCAGCAGGCCGGGGAAATCCTTTCCGGGCGGAAAGGAGGCGACTGTGATCTCTATAATCATCACGATCGCTGCCGTGATCGCCATCACGGTTACGGTTACCATCCGCGTTAAGCGGAGGTGATCGACCTTCGGAGCCGGATTTCCGGCTCCGATCCTTCTTCAGTATACGCTCCCTGCGTCTACGTTGCTATACCCCGGCGCCCCGCCAGGGTGGCTTTGCTAACTCAAACGCGCCGCCAGGGCCGCCTTGCTACACTCAATATAGATGGATTCTCGCCGCAAATTCCTGGGCAAAGTCGCCACCGGACTGGCCGGGACGCTGGCAGCCGTGCCCGCGCGAGCCTTGGGCGCCAGCGACCGGCTACGGGTCGGCATCATCGGTGTGGGCGACCGCGGCCTGGAACTGCTGAATCAGATCCGCGTATGCGACAACGCAGAAGTTGTCGCCTTCGCCGATGTTTACACCAAGCGCCTGGAAAAGGCCGCGAGTTTCGCACCGAACGCGGCGACTTTTGCCGACTACCGGCGTGTGCTAGACGACTCATCCATCGACGCCGTCGTGATCGCCACTCCGCCGCACCTGCACGCCGAGCAGTTCGCTGCCGCGCTCGATGCCGGCAAGCATGTGTATCAGGAAAAGACGCTGGCGAACACACTCGATCAGGCCAAGAGCATGCGCGCAGCGTTTGCTCGGGATCGCGGCAAGCATGTGGTTCAGGTAGGCCATCAGGCGTGCTCGTTCGGACATCTCGCCGACGTGGAACAGTTCCTGACGCCCGCCGACCGCATGGGTCAAATCAGCGCGCTGGTGATGCGTAACTATCGCAATACGCCGCGCGGCAAAGCGCAGTGGGCGCGCCCCGCGCTGCTCAACGCGGACGTGAATCCGCAAAATGTGGATTGGGATGCTTTCGATGCGGGAGCGTTCGATGCCAACCGCTTCATCCACTGGCGCTATTTCTGGGATTACTCGGGCGGCAACGTGTCCGAGAACATGAGCCAGCAACTGGCGTTCTGGTACAAGGCGCTCCACTTGCAGATTCCGCGGTCGGCCACCATGAGCGGCGGCATCTATCTGTGGAATGACGGCCGCGAAGTGCCGGACACCATGGACGTCACGCTGGATCAGCCGGAGCAGATGCTGGTGAGCTGGTCGTCGGGCTTCGGCAATAATCAGCTGGGCGTGACCGAAGATCTGCTGGGCTCGCACGGGACCATCTCGCGCGGGAACCACGTGCGCTACGCGCCGCAGAAAGTCAACCGGCCCGACGATGCCGAACGCATGGGCCGCGCCGGGCACGTGCCGCACGCTCACATGGAAAACTTCTTCGACGCGATCCGCACCAGCCGCGAACCGAACTGCCCCTTCGAAGTCGGCTATCGAGTGACCGTCGCGTGCATCATGGCGGTCGAGAGTTATCGCGCGGGCCGCACCGTCCGCTGGAACGCGGAGACGGAAGAGATCGTTTAGCGCGCCGGCCCATCGGGGATCACATGGACTTCGGATACACGCTGGAACAGCAGCACCTGCGTAAGACTGTCCGCGCCTTCTGTGAAGCCGAAATCAGACCCCACGTGATGGAGTGGGACGAATCGCAGACCTTCCCGGACCAGGTGTTCCGCAAGCTGGGCGAGCTGGGCGTGCTGGGCGCGGTGTTTCCGGAAGAGCTGGGCGGCTCCGGCTACAGCTACGTCGATTATTCGCTGGTGATCGAGGAACTGGCGCGCGTCGATCCGTCGGTCGCGCTGTGCGTCGCGGCGCACGTTTCGCTGTGCACGAATCACATTTATCTGGCGGGCAGCGAAGAGCAGAAGCAGCGCTACATTCCGAAGCTGGCGTCGGGCGAATGGATCGGCTCGTGGGCATTGACCGAACCGGAATCGGGCTCCGATGCCGGCGGCACGCATACCCGCGCGGTCCGCGAAGGCGACTGCTGGGTGATCAACGGCAGCAAGACCTTCACCACCAACGGCCAGGTGGCCGACGTGTGCGTGGTGATGGCGGTGACCGATCGCGCGGCATCTTCGCACGGGATTTCCGCGTTCCTGGTGGAGAAGGGCACGCCGGGATTTCGTCCGGGCAAGAAGGAAAACAAGCTGGGCATGCGCTGTTCGCCCACCAACGAAATGATCCTCACCGATTGCCGCGTGCCGGCCTCGCAACTGTGCGGCAAGCAGGGCGAAGGATTCGTGGATGCGCTGCGGGTTCTCGACGGCGGCCGGATTTCGATTGCGGCGCTGGCGGTCGGCATCGCGCAGGGTGCGTACGAAGCGGCGCTGCGTTATTCCAAACAGCGCAAGCAATTCGGCCGCTTCATCTCGGAGTTCCAGGCGATTCAGCACAAGCTGGCCGACATGGCGACGGATATCGACGCCTCCCGTCTGCTCACGCAGCGCGCCGCGTGGATGAAGGACAGCGGCCAGAACGTGAACAAGGAATCCGCGATGGCCAAGCTGTTCGCCTCCGAGACCGCCGTGCGCGTGGCCGATGAAGCGGTGCAAGTTCACGGCGGCTACGGCTTCCTGAAGGATTACCCGGTGGAAAAGTTCTATCGCGACGTGAAGCTGTGCACCATCGGCGAGGGCACCAGCGAGATCCAGCGGCTGGTGATCGCGCGCCAGCTTCTGAATACCGAGCGGCAGCATGGCTGAGCTGGCCGAAGACGTTCTGCGGGGCGATCTGCGCGCCCTGGCCCGAGCGGCCACAATCATCGAAAACCAGGATCAATCCGCCGCCAGGCTGATAGCTGAGATACGCCCGCATGCCGGCCGCGCGCTCATTCTGGGCATCACCGGAGCGCCAGGCGCGGGCAAGAGCACGCTGTGCGATCGCCTGATTTCGCTGCTGCGCGCCGAAGGCAAGACCGTCGGCGTGATCGCCGTCGACCCGTCCAGTCCGGTTACCGGTGGCGCGATTCTAGGCGACCGCATCCGCATGCAGCAGCATCATGCCGACCCCGGAGTGTTCATCCGCTCGATGGCCACGCGCGGAATCCCGGGTGGAATCGCGCGCGCCACCGCCGATCTGGCGACGCTGCTCGATGCCGCGGGCCGCGACGTCGTGATCATCGAAACCGTGGGCATCGGACAAAGCGAAGTGGAGATTGCCCGGCTCGCGCAGGTGACCATCCTGGTGATGGTTCCCGGCGCCGGAGACGATGTGCAGGCGATGAAGGCCGGCGTGCTCGAAGTCGCCGACATCTTCGTCATCAACAAGGCCGACCTGCCGGGCACGGACAAGATCGAACAGGAATTGCATCCGGTCGCGGACGATCGACCGGTGCTGCGCACGGTGGCGTCCGAAGGGCAGGGAATCGCCGAAGTCCTGCAGGCCGCGCGGAACTGTAAGCGCGCAGTGCATCTGCCGGCGGAAACCGGCGCGAGCATCGATCACCTGGGGATCGCGGTCCGCTCGCTCGATCAAGCGCTGAAGTTTTACGAAGCGCAACTGGGCTTGCACGTCAGCATGCGGGAAACGGTAGCGCAGGAAAAAGTCAATGTGGCGATGCTGCCGGTCGGCGATCCCAGAATCGAGTTGCTGGAGCCAACCGAGCCGGATTCCGTCATCGCGAAGTTCATTGACAAGCGCGGCGAAGGACTGCATCACGTAGCGCTGAAAGTTCCGGATTTGTTAAACGCCGTCGAGCGCCTGCGCTCGGCCGGCGCGCGCATCCTGAACGAACCGCGAACGGGCGCGGGCGGCCACCTCTACGTTTTTGTGCACCCGGCATCGACCGGCGGCGTATTATTAGAACTCATACAAGCATGAACCCAACCATTGGAATCATTGGCGGCAGCGGATTATATTCGATGCCCGGATTTGAAGCGCAGGAAGAGCGCACTCTGGAAACGCCGTGGGGAGCGCCCTCGGACGTGTATGTCGTCGGCAAACTGGCCGGCAAGGAAGTCGCGTTCCTGGCGCGGCACGGCCGCGGCCATCGTCTCTCGCCGTCCGAGCTGAATTTCCGCGCCAATATTTACGGCATGAAGATGCTGGGCGTGGAGCGCATTCTCTCGCTCAGCGCCGTCGGCTCGCTCAAGGAAGAGCATCAGCCGCTGGATTTCGTGATCCCGGATCAATTTGTCGATCGCACGCGCGGCCGCGTATCCACGTTTTTCGGCGAAGGCCTGGTCGCGCACATCAGCTTCGCGCACCCCATCTGCTCGCAGTTGGCGCAGGTCGCGCACCGCGCCGCGAAGACCGCGGGTGTCACCGCCAAGCTGGGCGGAACCTACTTGTGCATGGAAGGGCCGGCCTTCTCGACGCTGGCCGAATCGAATCTGTACCGCAGTTGGGGCATGGATGTGATCGGCATGACCAACCTGCAGGAAGCGAAACTCGCGCGCGAAGCCGAGCTGTGCTACACCACCATCGCGATGGTGACGGATTACGATTGCTGGCATCCGGATCACGATGCGGTCACGGTCAACGACATCATCGCGAACCTGACGCAGAACGCGGCCAATGCCGCGAAGCTGGTGGCGGAAGCCGTCCGCAGCATGCCCGAGCGCGAGTGCAAATGCGGATCGGCGCTGGCGCACGCACTGATCACCGACCGCAAGGCGATCCCCGCGGCCACGCGCAAAAAGCTGGAGCTACTGGTTGGAAAATACCTGTAACGAGCTGCTGGAATATTGCCTGCGCGGCGAGCCGTGGCCCGACAATCTTCTGGAGCAGGCGCTCGCGGTCGATGACGGACGCGCGTTCTTGTCCATCGTGGTCGAACGCCTAGGCGATCTGTTCGAGCCGCGGCTCTGCGAAACCTACGATCGATTGTTCACGCAAGCAATCCTCCGCGTCGCGCCTGAGATGGCGCCGCGATTGCGCAATCCGAACCGAGCGCGCTGTCGCGCCTGAATCGGCAAGCCGCGTCTACGTACTTTCGCGCGTGACGCTGGGTGCGGATGTAGCCGTGACCAGCGTGCTGCTGGATGCCGCGAAGCGCCGCTATCCCGACGCTGAAATCGTTTTTGTCGGCCCGCGAAAATCGTACGAATTGTTTGAAGCCGATCCGCGGATCAAGCACCTGCCTGCTCCGTATGCGCGTTCGGGCGCGCTGCAAGACCGCTTGCAGGCATCGGCAAGTTTGTGGCTCGAAGACGGGATCGTGATCGATCCGGATTCGCGGTTGTCGCAGCTCGGCTTGATCTCGGTATGCGACGAACAGCAACTACTTCCACTTTCCGAGCCGGGCCTATGGCGGCGACGGCAGATGAACCGCTGGCGAAACTCGCCGCGCGGTGGGCGCAGGAAGTCTTCGGTGTGGAGGACGCCAAGCCCTACGTCGCCCCTTGCGCCTCCGCCGAACCGCCCGCCGATATCACCGTCAGCCTGGGCGTCGGCGAAAATGCCGCGAAGCGCCTCGACGATGCGCAGGAGCGTGAACTGCTGCGAGCCTTGGCCGAAACCGGTGCGTCGATTCTGGTCGACAAGGGCGGGAGCACCGAAGAACGCGAGCGTGTCGAACGCGCGCTGCTTCCGGGTATGCGCACGCACGACGGCGCCTTTGCCCCCTTCGCGGCGCAGATCGCCAGATCGAAACTATTCGTGGGTTACGACTCCGCCGGCGGCCATGTCGCATCGGCCTGCGGAGTGCCGCTCATCAGCATCGCCAAAGGATTCGTGAGCGAGCGCATGGCCGCGCGCTGGCGGCCCGATGGAATTGTGTTGAGCGAAAGCGAAGTAGCGCAGGTTCCGAGCCTGGCGCGCAAGCTACTCAATATTTAAGCGGCGCAGGCCTGCACGTTACTGTATTCCGCCTCAAACTTCGCGATGAAGTCCTGCGGAGCCGGGATTCCTAGCGCCTCTAGCAGTTGAATAGCCACGTCATCGTCTTCGCTTGAGTCGAAAATGGAGATGCCATTCGCATCGGCCAGCAGGCTTGCCGTCTTGACAACAGCGCCTAGTTTTAGCGGGCGCTCCATTGGCGTGTCCATGCTCTCGCCGGACCGCGTCGCTTCCTGCACGATCGAAGGGCAGTTCCAGCGAGCGAGCAATTCCGCTCCCAGATCAAAGTGCGTGAATCCGAGCATCTCCCGCTCGCGCTCCGCAATACCCACCTCGCTGCCGGCCTGCATCGCGATGATCCGATACTGCTCCGGCAGACCGACCGCAATCAGCGGCAGTCCGATGTCATGCAGCAACCCCGCCATAAACGCCCACTCCGCATGTTCGGAGGGAACGCTCTGTACGATCAGGTCACTGAGCGTGGCGACCGCGAGCGAGTGAGTGTTAAAACGTGTCGATGACCACGGTCCGGGAGCCCGCACCGAAGTGAAACATCTGCTGACCGTCAGCCCCAGAAGCACATTCCTGGTCTTATGCAGCCCCAGCCGGACGATGGCCGGCCGCACCGACGCTACTCTGCTATTTCCGCAATACAACGCCGAGTTCGCGATTGACAGCAAGCTGCCTGTGACGACAACGTCTTCCTCGATGACGGTGCTCAGATCTCTCACCGATACATCGTCGCCCTGTGACAACAAGCCGAGGGCGCGATTTAGCACAACTGACAATAAGGGCATGCGATCCGCTGCGCGAAGGGCGGACGCTCGGAGAACATCGGGATTAGGCACGATGCCCTTTCCATCGTCAGAATCCGCCCCACACTTTATCGCGCAAAACCGGGCCGAGATACCAGCGGCACTTCGCTGTGCTTAGCGGGAGTCGGGCGGACGGAAGCGGCGCTGATGTACAGTCGGCAATTACGTTACTCAGTACTTAACCGGCTTGGCGTCGCGCCACAGGCGCTCAAGATCGTAGTAGGCGCGCGCCTTCTCGGAAAAAATGTTGACCACGTAATCGCCGTAGTCCATCAGAATCCATTCCGCGTTGGTATAACCTTCCACGCTCGACGGAATGTCGCCGTGCTTCTTCAACTCCACCTCGATCTCATTGGATATCGTCTGATTCTGCCGCGAATTCGCGCCGTTGCAGATGATCAGCGTATCGGTGAAGGTGGTCACGTCGCGCAGATCCAGCACGCGGATCTCCTGCGCTTGTTTGGATTCGGCGGCATGGACGGCGGTGAGCCAGAGCGGGTCGGGTTCTTGCGGTACTGCTTGCTTGAGTAGCTTTTTGGTCCGTGCCAGGTGTAAGGGTGCTCCTGCTGGTATTGTACAATCTCGCTAATGCCCTCGTTCAGAGTGTTGGTTTCCGCCGAACAGATTCAGAAGCGCATCGCTGAGATGGGGGCCGAGATCGACCGCGACTATCCCGGCGGCGAGCCGGTGTACCTGATCGCGGTTCTGAAAGGCGCGTTCATCTTCATGGCGGACCTGTCGCGCGCCATGAAGACCCCCGCGCGCATCGAGTTCATCGGGATTTCGAGCTACGGCAAGGGCAAGACCAGCTTCCGGGCAAGTCCAACTGACCAAGGATCTGGACGCGCCGATCGAAGGGCATCACGTGATTATCGTTGAGGATATTCTCGACACCGGCATCACGCTGAACTATCTGACGACACTGATGGCGCAGCGCAAGCCCAAGTCGCTGCGGATCGTGACGTTGCTCGATAAGCCCGAGCGCCGCCAGAGCCCCGTGAAGGCGAATTATATAGGGTTCACGATCCCGGACGAGTTTGTGGTCGGCTACGGTCTCGACTACGCGGAGGACTACCGCAATCTGAAAGACGTCTGCGTCATGGGCGAGTAAGGCTCGGCCTAATTCTTCACCGCGCCCAGCAGCGGCTTGATAGCGCGGAACACGGTATCGGAAACGATCTGCGCTCCTTCGGCCGTCGGGTGGATGCCGTCGCGCTGGAAGTAGCGCATATCCTGCGTGACGATATCGCGCAACAAAAATGGAATCAAAGTAAGTTTGTACTTCGCGGCGAGACCGCTATAGATGGCCTCGAAGCTGTGAATGTAATCCGGGCCGTAGTTGGGAGGCAGCGTCATTCCGGCCAGCACCACGCGCGCGCCCACGCGCTGGAACGCGACGATGATCTGATCCAGATTCTCGCGCGTCATGGCCAGCGGCAGGCCGCGCAGGCCATCGTTGCCGCCGAGTTCCAGCAGCACCATGGCCGGCTGCAGCGCCGTGCCGGTATTCACGCGCGCGAGGCCGCCCGAGGTGGTGTCGCCGCTGATCCCCAGATTCACCACGTGCCAAGCGTAGCCCTGCGCGTCCAGCTTGCGCTGCAGGTCATCCGGATAACTCTGGCCCGCGGCACGCCATAGCCGGCGCTCAAACTATCGCCGAACACCACCAGGACTTTCCTCGTATCTTCTTTCGGGAGCGTTTGAACTGCGGCCTGAGCCGGCGGCGCGGCCCACGCGTTGATGCTTAAGAGAAGTGCAATAAAAATCGAATACAGCATATGCTGCCATCATAATAGAAGGTGAATATGCCGATCCTCGAGGCCACCGGAATTACCAAGACCATCGACACCGGCACGCATCGCGTGGAGATTCTGCGCGGCGTCGATCTGGAACTGCCGGCCGGGCAATTCGTCGCCATCATGGGAGCGTCGGGCAGCGGCAAGAGCACTCTGCTCGGTCTGCTGGCGGGACTCGATACGCCGACGGCGGGCAAGGTGATCATCGACGGCGTCGACATCACGGGGTTGAACGAAGACGCGCTGGCCCTGGTGCGCGGGCGAAAAATCGGCTTCGTGTTTCAGTCCTATCAATTGATCCCGACGCTGACCGCGGAAGAAAATGTGCTTCTGCCGCACGAACTCTCCGGCGGCGACGTTGCGGCGGGACTGACTCGCGCGCGCGAACTGCTGACGAGCGTCGGCCTCGCAGACCGCATGGATCACTACCCGGTGCAGCTTTCCGGAGGCGAGCAGCAGCGCGTGGCGCTGGCGCGGGCCTTCATGTGCAAGCCTCCCATCCTGATGGCCGACGAGCCCACCGGCAATCTGGACAGCGTCAACGGCGCTCAGTGCTGGATCTGCTGATCTCGCTCAACCAGCGCGAGGGCACCACGCTGGTGCTGGTGACGCACGATCGCACGCTCGCGGCGCGCGCCGACCGCATCGTCACGCTGAGCGACGGCCAAGTGGTGGCCGACGAAATGCAGCCCGCCGGAGCCGTGCGGCAATGAGGCTGTCCTACCGCACGGCGGGACGAATCGCCTGGCGCGAAACCCGCTCGTCGATGACCAAATTTCTGTTCGTGGTGCTGGCGGTCGCGGCCGGAGTGGGCGCGCTGGCCGGAGTGCAAGGATTCAGCGCAAGTTTTCGCGGGACGCTGCTCGACGAATCGCGCACCGTGATGGCGGCCGATCTGACCGCGCGCCAGTTCGTGCCGGCCAGCGAACGCGAAGTCGCCGCGCTGGATGCGCTGGCCAAGCGCGGCGTGGAGCACACGCTGATCACTGAGACGATTTCGATGGCGTCCTCGGCGCAGGCCGCGCCCAATAGCGATGCCGCGACGCCGGTGCTGGTGTCGATCAAAGCCGTCGATCCGTCGAAATATCCCTACTACGGCGCGGTCACCTTGGACCCGCCGATGGCCCTGCACGACGCGCTTCAACCCGATACCGTCGCCGTGGCGCAGGACGTGCTGCTGCGGCTGAACGCGAAGGTGGGCGACAGCTTGCGAATCGGAACCGGGACCTTCCGCATCTCCGCCGTCGTGTTGAACGAGCCGGACCGCATGTCCGGCAGCCTGAACGTGGGCCTGCGCATGATGATGTCGCGCGCGGCCTTCGAGCGCAGCGGCCTGATGGGATTCGGCAGCCGCGGAGCGTATCGCTATCTGTTCAAGATGAGTCCGGTGTCGCCGCCGGTGGCGGAAGTGCGCGGCGCAGCTGCGCGAAGCTTTGCCCGAAGCGCTGATCGCCGATTTCCGCGAATCGAATCCGATCATCATGCGCGGCCTGGACCGCTCGACCACGTTCCTAAGTCTGGTGAGCCTGATCGCGATGATCGTGGGCGCGCTGGGCGTGGCGATGGCGATGCACGCGCACCTGCAGCAGAAGATGGACAACATCGCGGTGATGAAATCGCTGGGTGCGACCTCGCGCGACATCATCGGCATTTATACGCTGCAGACGCTGATGCTCGGGCTGGTAGGCGGCCTGGCCGGAGTGGTCGTGGGCCGCATCGTGGAACGCACGCTCCCCCTGCTGATCTCGCGCTTCTTCCACATGGACATCAAGCTGGGGTGGAACCTGGCGGCCTCGGCGCAGGGGATCGCCGTCGGCCTGCTGACCACGCTGCTGTTCACGCTGCCTCCGCTGCTGGCGATTCGCAAGATTCGGCCGGCGCTGATCCTGCGGCGCGACATGCCGGAGGCGAAGTTGACCTGGCGCAAGCGGCTCGCGGACGCGCGCTTAAGCCTCGCGGCGGGCGGCGTGATTCTGCTGGGGATCGGCGGCATCGCGGCGTGGCTCGCGGATTCGCCGCGCGTCGGTGGATACTTTGCCGGCGGTCTGACCGTCGCGCTGATTTTACTCGCGGTGGTCGCAAGCGTATTCCTGCGTTTGATTCGTGTCGTGCTGAAGCGGACGCCGTGGCGGATTCCCGACGCTCGCGCGGCAGGGATTCGCCAATCTCTATCGGCAGGGCAATCAGGCGCAGGCCATCCTGGTGGCGCTGGGACTGGGCGTGATGTTCACGCTCACCGTGTACCTGGTGCAGCACTCGCTGGTCGGTGAGATCGTGCAGAGCGCGCCGCCGGATGCGCCCAACGTGTTTCTGATCGGCATCACGCCGGAGCAGGTGGGTCCGCTGAAGACGCTGATCGCGAAACAAAAAGGCGTGGTGGCGCAGCCGGAATTTGTGCCCAGCGTCGCGGTGCGCATCGAGAAAGTGAACGGCGTGCCGCTCGAGGAACTGCGCGAGACCGGCATGTCACGGCGCTTTCGCGGAAGCCGCTCCGTGATGTGGGCGGAGGAGAAGCCGGGCTCCGTAACCGTGATGCAAGGCAAATGGTGGGCGCCGGGCGAAACCCAGCCGGTGGTTTCGATCGACCAGGAGGCCGCGCGGACGTTGGGAGCGAAGCTGGACGACACCATCGAACTATCGGGAGCGGGGCATAGCTTCACCGCGCGCATTGTGGCGCTGCATCGCGTGGAGCAGATGCGAGTAGGCTCGGCCAACGAGTTCGTATTCAATCCGCAGGCTCTCACCGGACTGCCGGCGACCTTCTACGGCGGCGTGCGAATGCGGCCGGCCGACGTGGGCGCGCTGGAGCGCGCGGCCTACCAGGCGTTCCCGACCGTGACGGTGATCAACGTGGCGGAAGCGCTTGGCGATCGTGCAGCAGGTGGTGGATCAAGTGGCGCTGGTGATCCGTTTCCTTTCGGGGTTCGCGATTCTGGCGGGCGCGATCATCCTGGCGGCGAGCGTGGCGGGCACGCGCTTCCGGCGAGTGCGCGAAGTCGTGATCCTCAAAACGCTGGGCGCCACGCGGCGCAGCGCGGGCCGGATCTTCTCGGTGGAATTCCTGACGCTGGGCGTCGTAGCGGGACTGATGGGCGCTCTGCTGGCGAGCGTATTTTCGAGACTCCTGCTCAATCGCCTGCTGGACGCCAAGTTCGCCTTCGACTGGCGCGCGACGGTGGTCGCGGTGGTGCTGACGGCGGTGCTGGCGCAAGCGTCGGGATGGCTCGCCAGCTTCCGCATTCTGCGGCAGAAGCCGCTCGAAGTGCTGCGGGAAGAGTAGACCTGGCTGTGGAGATCGTCGCTATTGATCCGCTCCCGGTAGAGTAGGAGAATAGCAGCAGAGGCGTTATGACAATCACCCTTCGGCCCGATCAGGAGCAACTCCTGCTGGATATCATGCGCGCGGGCGGCTACGAAAATGCCGAGGAGGCGATTGGTTCCGCTCTGGAGATTCTACATTTGCAAAAAGAGTGGCTGTCAGAGAACGGCAGTCTTGTGGATGCGAAGATCCGGGAGGAATCGCGCAATTGGATCGTGGCGAAGGCATCTCAGAAGCAGAACTGCCTGCGCATCTTCACCGCCTGAAAGCGCAGGAGTGAATCGGTACGTTCTCGCGCCCGCCGCGGCGAACGACTAGTAGAAATTTGGCGCTACATTCGAGAACAACGTTCCCAGCCAATGGCGGATCGCGTCGAAGAAGTGATCCTCGAAAAGATCGCCGCGCTTGCGGATGATCCTGGCATCGGTCACCGGCGCTCCGATTTAACAGCCTCAGACGTACGGTTCTTCCCGGTTTACTCGTACCTAATCGTGTACCGCCCATCGACGAAACCCTTGCAGATTGTCGCCGTGCTTCACGGCGCGAGAGTGCTTACCGTTCTGAAGAGGCGGACTTAGAACTGATTCAAGCCACTAGAGCGGCCGTACGCCCATTGAGGAGCCGTTGCCCGCGAAGAGCGCCTTAACCGAGGAGCGTTGCAGTACCAGGATGCTGAACACTCCGAGTGCGGTTCCGAGCGGCAGGCTCAAGCAGTTGAGCGCAGAGATGACGACGCAGAAAGTACGGTGTTGCGCGCCTGGAAAGGAATCGCCCGGTGAAGAAGGAAAGCGCTGCCATGCCCTCAACGCTCACGAATACGAGCGCGCCAATGCCCGCGAAGATCGCGCCGAACCAGGGCGGTGGAGGATTGTTGCTTTGTGCGATCTGCGGACTCGATGCGATGAAGGTGCCCACGCCTATGAATGCGAGCCCGATCAAACCTCCAAGTGATTGCAAACCGGCCCAAATATAGTAAAAAATCGTCAGGAGACGAAGATGCTCACGATCTTGATCGGTTGAGGATTCCATTTGTATCCCCGCTATCCTAAAAATCAATCCCCTGCAATATCTCGCTCGGCTTCTTATCGAAAGCCTTCGAGATCGCCAGCAGACTTTCGATGCTAGGCAGATTCGTCCCGCGCTCGATGGCGCTGATCTGCGACACGCTGAGCTTGGTCTGCGTCGCCAGATCCTTCAGAGACCAGTCGCGTTCCACGCGCAGCATCTTGATCGAATGCCCCAGGCGCTCGCGCAGGCGGTCCTGCGGAGATTTGCCCAGTCCGAACGCCTCCACCGCGTTCTTCAACACCTGCCGGAGCTGCGTCAGCGAAAAGGGTTTCGCCAGATAGTCGAAGACTTTCAACTTGAAAGTCGTCCGCATGTCTTCGAGCGACGGGTAGCCGGTGATGATGATCACGCACAGCCCCGGCCAGCGCGTGATCAGTTGCTCCAGCACTTTGTCGCCGCTGGCGTCGCCCATCTTCATGTCGAGCAGAACGATGTCGGGCAGGCTCTCCTCGCAGCTTTCAAACAGCTCGCGCGCGTTGCCGAAGGCGCGCACCGAGTAGCTGCTCTCGTCCGACAGAAAGTCTTCGAGATAGGTGCGGAAATCGGCGTCGTCGTCGAGAATCGCGATCGATGCAATGGTTCCCTGAATGGTTTCGGGCATGAAAAGAGGCGTTTAGCCTAGATTACACGACCCTTCCACTCGAAGTGGCGGTTGGTCACGGCGCCGATGGCGCCGCGGAACAGACGCGGCAGGATCGCATAGATGCCGATGGGAGCCAGAATCGCGCGCGCCCATCCATACCAGGCGCCGAGGAACACGCTGGGCACAAATGCCCAGGCGAGCGCCGCCGCGAACTGACCGCGTGCGATCAGGAAAACCAGCGCCGGCAACCACAGCGCCCACGCCGCGGCGGTGAGCACGACCCACGCGCCCCTCCACCACTTCGCCAGGACGAACCGGCTGGCGTTGCGCGCGAAGTCGGCAGGATGAATGCGCACGCGCCCCAGCTGCGGCGCTCGCACCACCGCGAACTTCAAGCGATGCCGCTGGGCCAGCGCCGCCATCTTGACGTCTTCACACACATAGCCGAGCACGCGCTCTGTGGCCGCCGACAAATTCGTAGGCGTCGCGCTTCACCAGCACGCACTGGCCGTTGAAGGCGGAGGCCGGGTCGGCGCGCGGGTTGATTCCGCAGAAATACAGCGCCACGCCATAGGGCGATATCGCGGATTCCGCAGAGCGTCTGGAACTCCGGCTTCAGATAGACCGAGAGAAAGTCGATCTTGGCCGGCTTCGGCGGCGGCGACCATCGCGTCGACGAACTCCCGGCTCGAAGCGCGTATCGGCGTCGGCGAACAGAATCCAGCGCGAGGTCAGCACCCGCGCGCCTTCCATGCAGGCGTTGGATTTGCCCACCGCGCCGTCGAGGGGCTGGGGCGCCGGCAGAACCCCGGCTCCCGCCTCGCGCGCCTCCTCCGCGGTCTTGTCATTCGAGAAATCGTCCACCACGATGACCGAATCCGGCGGCAAACTGCGGACCGCCGCGCCGATGTTTCCTTCCTCATTGCGGGCCGGAATCACCACCATGCAGTCGGGCGGCGGGTCTGGAACCGCCTTCGGATCGGAAGCGGCCGGATCTCCGGCAGCGCGAGGTAGTGGCGGCGAGAGCGCCAAAGCAACGCAACCAGCACCAAGCCGAGCGCCAATGCGACCCAGACGCTGATGTCCAAGTTGATCGTATTCAAGATTTTAGGCGATCATAACACGTCCGCCTGCAGAGCCGTTGAAAGCACCTATCGATGGATAACTATTTTTAATATAAAATCATTCTTGCATTTGCATCCTTTTCCCTGTATGCTCGTACACAAGAGACGAGATGAAACTCACGGATCCCAATCAGGCTCTCCGCCAGCGCATCGCGCTCTCTTCTGTACTTATTTTGGTTGTTCAGGTAGTAGTACTTATTATTGGGGTCGGTGTAACCGGCCTCGCCTGAACGGCCTGATTCTTAAGAAGGATCTTGGCCACTGGGCGAGGGAAACAACCCTCGGACAGTGGCTTTTGTGTTTTATAGGCGGCTCTTTTGGTTCAAGCCGCTTGGGTTCGTTTGGTTGTAGAGCAATTTCTGGAAGGAATGCAAAACGGCTATGTCGACAAATCTCATGAACGGCGCGCAGATCGTGCTCGAATGCTTAACGCGAGAAAAGGTTGAGGTTATCTTCGGGTATCCGGGCGGCGTGACACTGCCGTTCTACGACGCCATCTACGATTCGCCGATCAAGCACGTGCTGGTGCGGCACGAGCAGAACGCCGCCTTCGCGGCGCAAGGCTACGCGCGGGCGACCGGCAAGGTGGGCGTGTGCTGCGCGACCTCGGGTCCCGGAGCCACCAACCTGGTGACGGGTCTGGTCGACGCCATGATGGATTCGATTCCGATCGTCGCCATCACCGGCCAGGTCACCAGCAAGCTGATCGGCAGCGACGCGTTTCAGGAAGCCGACACCTTCGGCATCACGCGCTCCGGCACCAAGCACAACTTCCTGGTCAAGACGCTGGCCGAACTGCCGCGCGCGATTCACGAAGCGTTTCACATCGCCTCGAGCGGACGTCCCGGGCCGGTGCTGGTCGATATCACGAAGGACGCGTTCCAGGCCAATGGCCATTACGCGCCGGTGAGCTCGATTCATCTGCCGGGCTATCGCGTTTACACCGAAGGCCACGCCGGACAGATCCGGCGCGCGGCGCAGGCCATGTGGGAAGCCAAGCGTCCCATGGTGTATGCGGGCGGCGGCATCATCCACGCCGGCGCGCACGACGAATTGCGCCAATTGGTGGAGATGATCGACGCTCCGGCCGTCACCACGTTGATGGGGCTGGGCGGCCTCCCCGCGAATCATCCGAACTTCATCAGCATGCCCGGAATGCACGGCAGCTACGCCGCCAACATGGGCATGACCGAGACCGATCTGCTGATCGCCCTCGGCTCGCGCTTCGACGATCGCGTGACCGGACGCCTCGCGGCCTTCGCGCCGCACGCCAAAGTGATCCACGTGGATATCGATCCCGCCGAAGTGGGCAAGATCCGCACGCCCGATGTGCCCATCGTGGGCGACGTGAAGAAAGTGCTCGCAAAAGATTCTGGAAGAACTGGAAGCGACGGCGCCGCGAGATGAAGAGCAAGAACGCCACGGCGCGCGCCGCCTGGTGGGGACAGATCAAGGAATGGCAGCGCGAGCATCCGCTGGAGCCGGTGTTCTCCACCGACGAGATCAAGCCGCAGCATTTGATGGCCGAGATCGACCGCCTGTCGGGCGGCGAAGCCATCGTCTGCAGCGACGTCGGCCAGCATCAGATGTGGGCCGCGCAGTTGATCAAGTTCAATCATCCGCGCCTGTGGATCAATTCCGGCGGATTGGGATCGATGGGCTTCGGACTGCCGTCGGCGTTGGGCGCGCAGTATGCGCGTCCCGACAAGCTGGTGTTCGCGATCTGCGGCGACGGCGGCTTCCAGATGTCGATTCCGGAACTCGCGACCATCGCGAATCAGGGACTGCCGGTCAAGATCATCGTCATGAACAACGGCTACCTGGGCATGATCCGTCAGTGGCAGGAGCTGTTCTATAACAACCGCCTGTGCCAGGTGAAGCTCGATACCTTCCCGGATCCGGAGAAACTCGCCGGAGCCTACGGATTCAAGGGCCGCACGGTGGAACGCCCCAGCCAGTTGCGTCAGGCGCTCGAAGAAGCGGTGAAGGAGCCGGGTCCGTATTTGCTGAACGTGCAGGTCTCGCCGTTTGAAAACGTGTATCCGATGGTGCCGGCAGGGGGCGCGGTCAACGAAATGGTGCTGGGTCCGCCGCAGCCCGTGGAGGTCGCGTAAGTTTATGTTGCAGTTGATTTCATTACTGATGGAAAACAAGCCGGGCGCGCTGATGCGTGTCACCGGACTGCTAAGCGCCCGCGGCTATAACATCGAAAGCCTGACGGTCGCGCGCACGCTCGATCCGGAGCTCTCGCGCATGAGCATCGTGGTCGATGTCGAGCCCAATCAACGCGCCCAGGTGATCAAGCAGATGAACAAGCTGATCAATGTGCTGCAGGCCACCGACTCGACCGAAGGTCCGGCCGTACGCAGGGAATTAGTCCTGCTGCGCGTGCGCGCCAGCATGCAGAATCGCACGGCGATCCTCAAGGAAGCCGAGATTTTCGGCGCGCGCGCGGTGGATTCGTCGGTCGAAGGCTTCGCGCTCGAAGCCACCGGCGATCCCGAAAAGCTGGATGAATTTATCGACGTCATGCGCAGCTACGGCGAGATCGAAGTGACACGCTCCGGCCTGGTGGTGGTTTCGCTCGATAACAAGAAGCTCAAGCTGGCGCCGCCGGTGAGCAAAGAAGAAGTTTCGCAAGCAATTTAACGTCTAATTTCAATACGGAGTTTTCAAAGAATGGCAAACAGGTATTACGAACAAGACGGCAATCTGGGATTGCTGAAGGGCAAGACCGTCGCGATTATCGGCTACGGCAGCCAGGGACATGCGCACGCGCTGAATCTGCGCGATTCCGGCGTGAGCGTGATCGTCGGCCTGTATCCGGGCAGCAAGAGCTGGGCCAAGGCCGAATCCGCCGGGCTTGCGCGTGATGACCACCGCCGAAGCCGCCAAAGCCGCCGACGTCATGATGGTCCTGGTTTCGGATCACCTGCAGGCGGATCTATACGAGAACGACATCAAGCCGGGCCTGACCGCCGGCAAGACGCTGATGTTCGCGCACGGCTTCTCGATTCACTTCAAGACCATCGTGCCGCCCGCCGACGTGGATGTGAGCATGATCGCGCCCAAGGCTCCGGGCCATCGCGTGCGCGAGCTCTACACCGAAGGCGTGGGCGTGCCCGCGCTGGTGGCCGTGCATCAGAACGCGTCGGGCAAAGCGCTGGAGCAGGCGCTGGCCTACGCGCTGGCGCTCGGCTGCCTGAAGGCCGGCGTGATCGAGACCAGCTTCCGCGAAGAGACCGAGAGCGATCTGTTCGGCGAGCAGGCGGTGCTCTGCGGCGGCGCGAGCGAGCT
Source organism: Bryobacterales bacterium (assembly GCA_963731375.1). Taxonomy (GTDB): domain Bacteria; phylum Acidobacteriota; class Terriglobia; order Bryobacterales; family Bryobacteraceae; genus Palsa-187. The sequence goes on along the minus strand of CAVSUW010000005.1, from coordinate 633,877 downwards.
GATCCGCGCGGGTTTTGAAACCCTGGTCGACGCTGGTTATGCCCCTGAAATCGCCTACTTCGAGTGCCTACACGAATTGAAGCTGATTGTCGATCTGATTTATGAGGGCGGTCTCAGCTACATGCGTTACTCGATTTCGGACACGGCGGAATATGGCGACTACACGCGCGGCCCGCGCGTGGTCAACGAACAGACGCGCGCCGAGATGAAGAAGATTCTGTCGGAGATTCAATCCGGCGAATTCGCCACAAGCTTGGATCGCGGAGAACAAGAGCGGCCGCCACAAGTTCCTGCGCATGCGCGAAGCGGCGCAGAACCAGAAGATGGAAAGGTGGGCGCGGAGCTCCGCAAGATGATGCCGTTCCTGAAAAAGAAGAAAGAAGTAGGAGTACCGGCGGCCACGTAAAGCGCCGCTACGGCCCGTAGGAGGGCCATAGTTTCATGCGCGTTTTTACTTTCGATACGACGTTGCGCGACGGCACCCAGGGCGAAGCCGTCAGTCTTTCGGCCGACGACAAAGTCCTGGTGGCCCACAAGCTGGACGAGCTGGGGATCGACTACATTGAGGGCGGCTGGCCCGGATCGAATCCGAAGGACAAAGACTTCTTCGCCCGCGCCAAGTCGATTACAGTTCAAACACGCGCGGCTGACCGCGTTCGGCGCCACGCGCATGGCGCGCAATCCGGTCGAAGAAGACGCGAGCGTCAACGCGCTGATCGAGGCCGACACGCCGGTGGTCTGCATCTTCGGCAAGACCTGGGAGCTGCATGTTCGCAAGGCGCTCGGGATCACCGAAGAAGAAAACCTGAAGCTGATCTCCGATACCGTGCGCTACCTCAAGGCGCACGGCAAAGAAGTGATCTACGACGCCGAACATTTCTTCGACGGCTACAAACACAGCCGCGACTTCGCGTTCCGCACTCTCGAAGCCGCCCACAAAGCCGGCGCCGACACGCTCACGCTGTGCGACACCAACGGCGGCACGATGACCGATCAGCTCGCCCAAATCTGCGCCGATGTGCGCAAGAACTTCGAAGGGATTCTGGGCATCCACACGCATAACGACTGCGAACTGGCGGTGGCCAATGCGCTGGCCGCGGTGGAGCAGGGATTTCAGCACGTGCAGGGGTGCTTCAACGGCTATGGCGAACGCTGCGGCAACGCCAATCTGACCACCATCATCGCCAACCTGGAACTGAAGATGGGGCACACCACCATCGGCAAAGAGCGGCTGACGCAACTGACCTCGGCGGCGCGCTTCATCGCGGAGCTGGCGAACCTGCCGCTGCGCGGCGATCAGGCCTATGTCGGTCACAGCGCCTTCGCGCACAAGGGCGGCGTGCACGTAAACGCGGTGCTCAAGGATTCGAACACCTACGAACACATCAGCCCGAAAGCCGTCGGCAACCGGCAGCGCGTGCTGCTGAGCGATCTTTCGGGGAAGGGAAGCATCCTTTATAAGCTCAAGCAGCATGGCCTGGAAGACCGCCTGGACGACGCGGCGCGCCGCCACCTGCTCGATCGCATCAAGCAGATGGAATTCCAGGGCTACGAACTCGAAGCGGCCGAGGGCACTTTCGAATTGCTGGTCCGCGAGGCGCTGCGGCCCGGGCCTGAACCTGTTTGAAGTGGTGAGCTACGAAGTGATCACCAAGGCCGCGAACTCGACCGCCAACGTGACGCTGAAGGCGCAGGACAACGTGCTGACGGCATCCGCCAGCGGCAACGGTCCGGTGAACGCGCTGGACGTAGCGCTGCGGCAATGTCTCTCGACGCTCTATCCGGCGATCGCCAGCGTAGAGCTGACCGATTACAAAGTCCGCGTGCTGGACAACAAGAAGGGCACCGCGGCGCGGGTGCGGGTGCTGATCGAATGGTCGGATCACAAGCGCAGTTGGGCCACCGTGGGTGTCTCCGAGAACGTCATCGAGGCCAGTTGGTTCGCGCTGGTCGACGCGATGCGCCTGGAACTAATGCGCCTGCACGAAGACGATCCCAACGTCCAAAAGGCCGTCGAGGACTACTGTTGGGGCGTGTGATCTGACCGGGGTTTTAGGACGAAACCCTAAGGGTTGACTAAGGCGTTTGCCTCGTAGTAATTCCATTCCTTACGCCGTACGATTGGGCTATGGCGTGGTCCGACAACGTGCGGTGTCTTTACTGCGACGGGAAACTGCCGCTTTATCGCAAAATCACCAGCGGCCAGTTCTGTTCGGCGGCTCACCGCAAGTCGTACTGGCAGGATCAGGAGCGGCTGGCAGTGGAACGGCTGCATCAGACGCACGATTCGCTGCGTGCCTATCGCTCGCCGGAAGCGCTGGAAGCAATTCTCGGGAAACCGGCGGCCAGCGAGCCCGTCGAGCTCGACAAGTACTACCTCGCGGGTGAACCACCGGAGGTTGATCCACGCGAGCTGGAGTCGAGGCTCGACGTGGAGGAAATGGCACGCTCTGCTTCGAACACCGGCAACGTCAAGTTCGCCGGATTTCTAATCGAAGAAAAGCCTGCCCTGCGCGCGTGGCATGCATTGCTCGCGGCCTGGGATATCGGAATTCGCCCAGTGGCCGATGAGCACGCCTTCGATTCCTTCGTGCGCTTCTGAACGCGAGGAATGGACGCTCCCGACAGCCAACGGTATGGCGGTGCCGCTATTCCAGGCGCACGGGTTGGCGGCTCAAATCCGCGCCGCGGCCGAGAAAGCCGGCACCGGTCGAGTTCGTCGCGAAACTGATCGCGAAAGTTCCGTTCGCCATCGCGCCCGAGACCGAAGAGCTGAGCCGCGCGTTCCTTGAATCGCTGCAAGGTCGCCGGAAGTTGTGGCCGAGCCGCGTGCTCGAAAGCCGATGCCCGCTCTCGAAGCCGAAGTTGCGCCCGAAGCCCGAGCGCCTCGGCGAAGCAGCACCTCGCATTTGCGGAACCGGTAGCCGCGAGCCCAACATCTCGACGAGCCGCAGAACATCGCACGTCGATGCCCCTTCGCCACCCGGCCGTCGCGGCGATCACGCGGATGGAGCCGCTGGCGCTGACCAACGCGCCGCGGGCGCTGGCTGCGCGCGCCGGTGCGGCTGGAGATGTGAAAGCCGGCGACCTGCACGGATATGCTCAGCCCATGGAGCTGAAGTCGGCAACCGGCGCGCCCTCGATGAAGTCTGCGCGATGGCAGCCGCGGCGACCGGAGATGCAGTCTGGCTGCGGGCAGCGGTTATGCGGTCCTCAACAGCGCGGGAGCCGCGCCCGCGAAACTGAACGCCGCGAGCGCCCCCGTCGAGGCGCTGGAGCTGCGAAGCGAAACGTCCAGCCCTTCGCTGCAGCTCGCGTCGCAATCGTTAGAGTTGAACCTGCGCCCCGCTCCCGGCTGCCGCTACGATGTGCAAAGCCAGCCCGGCCCCATTCAGGCTGGTACAGCGAGTGCGGGAGCCGGCGATGAGATCTCCATCGCTCCAGCGCCGCTAAAGCAACTGGGCGCACAGTCGCTCGAATTGGGTCTAGGCATCGCCGGGCCGTGCGAACTTCCGGTGCAGAGTGCGGCGGGAACCGGCGTGCCGATGCGGCTCGACCGAAGCGTTGGCTCCGCGCAACGAACTCCGCATCGTTGCGTTACCGGATGGTCTGGGCAAGAAAGCGCTCAATCCGCCGATGGTGGGCATTCGGCCGCTGGCTTTCGCGGCGACACGCGTGCGCGCCATCCGCGCCGCAGCCTGACACCAGAGGAGTCGATCTCATCTACGCCGCGAATGCGCCCATGAACCCGGTGGCGAAGTTGGAGCCGCTGGATGGCTCGGTCACGCCGCAGCGGACCGGATTCCTGGCAGCCTTCGGCGGACGCCCAGGACGGAAAGCATGTGTGGACTCACGCCGATGGATTTCTGGCAGAATGCCCCGCGCGATCTGAAGCTGCTGGCGATTGCGATTCCCATTCTGCTGGGATTGGCGCTGCGTCCGTCGCTGCCCAAGGTTCGGGTAACGGCGCCGGCGACGAACGCAAAGCATTTCGAGGAACCTGGGCGATGGGATCCGCGCGCAATTCGTGAACGTGCGCAACAGCGTGGCGCAGCGGGCCGCGGTGGCGCTGAACGAAGACTTCCGCTCCGGCCTGGACGACTGGCAGACGCGCGGCGATCTTGTCGACCGGCTGGTCGTTCGACGAAAACGGTTTTGTGAAGCCGGGAACGCTGGCCCTCTACCGGCCCTCCCTGGGATTGCGCGACTACGATATGGAATTCCTGGGCCTGATCGACAAGAAAGCCCTGAGCTGGGTGGTGCGCGCGAAGGACTTCGACAACTACTACGTGGTGAAGCTGGTGGTGACGAAGGCCGGTCCGCTGCCCACCATGGGGATCACGCGCTATGCGGTGATCGACGGCAAAGCCCAAGCCCAGCGTGAATACGGTGGCGGCCATCAACGCCCGTCCCGACATGCTCTACCGCGTGACCATGAACGTGCATGACGACACCTTCCTGCTGTCGTTGCAGGGCACCGTGGTCGACAACTGGACCGAGTCGCGGCTGAAGCGCGGCGGCGTCGGGTTCTTTGCGTCGCGCGGCGAAGAGAGCCGCCTGCGCTGGCTGCAGATCACGCATCAATACGACATGCTGGGCCGCCTGTGCGCGTACCTGGCGCCCTACAATATTCCAACAACGAACGGGAGCTGGTAATTATGAGTGCAGTACGCAAGACGGAACGCGAAAGCGGCGGCGCAGGCCAATGACGGCGGCAAGACAGTCTCTCCCGCGCTGGCGCGGGCGGTGTCCTTGCACCTCGAAGGCAAACACAAAGAGGCGCTGAAGGAACTGAACACGGCGCTCGAAAACGGCGAAGAGAGCGCGGAGATTTATGCCGCCAAGGGGCATCTCCAGTTCGAAGCTGGAGCAGTATGACGACGCCATCAAGAGCTATGAAAAGCTGCTGACGCTGGCGCCGCGGCACACCACCGCCAACTTCAACCTGGGCATCTGCTACGAGAAGCTGGGCCGCTGGAACGAAGCCACCGAGGCGTTCCAGAAGACGCTGGAAGCCGATCCCAATCGCAACGAAGCGCAACTGGGCCTGGGAATCTGCCTGCTGCATCAGGAAAAGCCGGAGCCGGCCATCGTCTGCTTCGACAAGGTTCTGGCGCGCACGCCGGCCCATGAGACGGCGCTGTTCGGCAAGGCGGTCTCGCTGCAGTTGCTGTGGAAGTTCGACGAAGCCACCGCGCTCTATCTGCAACTGCTGGGCAAGAACCCGCAGTCCGAAGAATGCCTGGTGAACCTGGTCACCATCGGCATGGCCCGCAAGGACCACGACGCCATCCAGAAATACTCCGAGCTGCTGCTGACGCTGCGTCCGCATTCGCAGGCGGCGCTCGAAGGCCTGGCGACCTGCGCGTTCCATTCGAGCGATTTCGAAGCGGCCGCGCAACTGTGCGCCAAGCTGGTGGAGTTCACGCCGGATCATTTCGAACGCTGGTTCAACCTGGGCGTGGCCGAGCAGAAGCGCAATCATTTGCCGGAAGCCGCCAAGGCCTATGGCGAAGCGGTGCGCATTCGTCCCGACGCCAAGCAGGCGCACGTGAATCTGGGAATCGTGAAGCAGGAATCGGGCGACCTGGAGGGCGCGCGCGAAGGCTACGAACGGGCTCTGCAGATCGCTCCCGATCAGGCCGATGTGATCTACAATCTGGCGAGCGTCATCGAGCAGCAGGGCGAAAAGGAAGAAGCCGAGCGGCTGTACGTGAAGCTGCTCTCGCGCAATCCCGATTGGGAAGACGCGTGGTTCCGGCTGGGCTATCTGCGGCTGGCGCGCAGCGACTATCGCGGCGGCGTCGGAAGCCTTCCAGTCCTGTGTCCGCAAGCGTGCGGCGTGGCCCGAGGCGCAGCTCAACCTGGGCCTGTGCAACTGGAATCTGGGAGACCGCGACGGCGCCGCCAAGGCGTTCGAGGCGGTGCTCGCATCCGATCCGAAGTCGATCGACGCGCTGCGCGGCCTGGCCGCTCTGGCGGTCGAACGCGAAGATCTGGACAAGGCTCTCGACCTGCAAGCCAAGCTCATCGAAGCCGGGCGAACGCACGCCGGAGCTGTTCTACAACACCGGTCTGCTGCTGCAGAAATCCGGTCAGGTGGAAGATGCGGTCCGCCTCTATCAGGAAGCTCTTTCGGATCGTCCCAACTTCCCGGAAGCGCTGCTCAACCTGGGCCATGCGCTGAAAGTCGCAGGGCAAGCCGGATGAGGCTCGCGAATTCTGGCGGCAGGCGCTGGAACAGAAGCCCGAACTCGCCGCCGGATACTTCGGCCAGTAACGGCCCCACTATTCCGAACGTCTCACTCACAGGGCCGTCGCCGCCTATGGAGATCGCGCTGCCGTGTGGGTATACTCAAACTAGATGGAATACGCGAATTCTCTGTTGAATCTCGCATGGCTGGCGTTGTGTGTCGCCGCCTTCACGTGGTTCCTCGTTTCCACCAGGCGCCGAGGCGTGTCCAGCCGCCGGCTGGTGATGGGCCGGGCTTTGGCTCTGGCCCTGGCCCTGGTTTCGCTGTTTCCTTGCGTCTCCGCTAGCGACGATTCCGTGCGGCTGGCGCTGCTGAACGCGCAGGCCTCGGCCGATTCGTCCGGACATTCGTCCTGGAGCGCTCAGCACCCCAGCACCGAAATGCTGGCGATTCTGGTCGGTCTCCTGGAAGTGCTGGAGTCGGCTCAAGTCACCGCCGTACTGGCACTGGCGGTCGCACTTTGCCTCTTCTCGCTGGCCCTGACCATCCATCCGGACAGCTTGGACCGCTTCCTTCCTTCCTGCGCCGGCCGTGCGCCTCCGGCTTCCCTCGTCGCTTCGCTCTAGTTTTTCTCAAACATTCAAACAGTGATTTTAGGAGGGAAGAATGCCACGCCTTATTGGGGCGGGCGCTTGCCGGGTTTCTGTTGATCGTCTCGGCGGCGCACGCCCAGACCGCATTGACATGGGAGCAGGTCCGCGAGCGTTTCCGAGCCAACAATCCGAACTCTGGCCGCCAGCCGGGTGGGGGTCGACGAATCCAAGGCGCAGGAGATCACGGCGTATTTGCGTCCGAATCCGGACGTCACGGTGATCGATGGATGGCACCCAGCTCACTCCCTATCGAGCAGTCTTACCGGCCCTTCGCGCGGTACCCTGTTTTCCCCAGCGGCAGCTATCTGCATGAGCGCGAGCACAAGCGGGAATTGCGGCGGGACAGCGCGCACGGCGCGACCGCGATTGCATCCTCGACGCTTGGAAGATCAGGAACGAACGCTGCTGTTCAATCTGCGCAGCGCGTTTGTCGAGATTCTGCACGCCAAGGAAATTTTGCGGGTGGCGCAGGACAATCTCACCTACTACGACCGTGTGCTCGAAGTGAATCGCACCCGGCAGCAGGCCGGCGACATTTCCGAAGTGGATCTGGGGCGCCTGGAATTGCAGCGGGTGCAGTATGAGTCCGATGTGCAGACCGCGGACGTGAGCCTGCGAACAGCCAAGATTCAGCTCTTGAGCCTGCTGAACGACCGCACGCCGCATCGAGCAATTCGACGTGAACGGCAAGTTCGATTTCAGCGAGCAGATCACGCCGCTCGAGGAGTTTCGCGCCGCGGCGCTGGATGCGCGTCCGGATCTGAAGGCGGCGCTGCAGGCGGTGGACAAAGTCGAAGACCGATCATCAGCTGGCGATTGCGAATGGCTCGGCCGATCCGACGTTCGGCGTCGATTTCGGACGCAATCCGCCGATTCCGGTGTACTTCGGCGCCAGCGTCACGCATCCCGCTGCGCATCTTCGATCGCAATCAGGGCGAGAAGCTGCGCACGCAACTGGATATCACGCGCAATCAGGCGCTGGTGGACGCCGGACCGCGCGCAGGTCTTCAGCGATGTCGATTCGGCCTACGCGACCATCGCCGGCAATATCGCGTTGTTGCGCCCGTACAAAGACAAGTATCTGCAGCAAGCCGCCAAGGTGCGGGACACGATTTCCTTCGCGTATCAAAACGGCGGGGCATCGCTGCTGGATTTCCTGAGCGCGCAGAACGATTACCGCAATATTCAACTGAGTTATCTGAACCTGGTGGGCTCTTACATGACTGCCGCCGGTCAGATGAATCTGGCCGTGGGCAAGGAGGTGATTCCGTGAAGCCGCATCGTTTTATGCATTTCGCCGTCGTGGGGCTGGGCCTGCTGGCCGTCGTGGCCGGCTGCAGCAGCCAGAAAGTGGACGCGGTTTCCAACAATCGCTCCGGCCGTGAAGGTGGAGCAGGCTCCCGATCCCAATCTGATTACCGTCGACAAGCCCGAGCGGTTTCCGCTGGTGACGGCCGCTGCGCGCGCCGAAGTGAGTGAGCTGATCGCCAACGGCTCGGTGGCGCCGGATGTCAGCCGGACCGTGCCGGTGAACGCGCTCTCGGCGGGCCGCGTGATCGAGATTCACGCGCGCCTGGGTGACGACGTCCAGAAAGGGCAACTGCTGCTGACCATCAACAGCTCCGACATGTCGCAGGCGTTTTCGGATTACAAGAAATTCCAGGCCGACGAAGCGCTGGCGAAGACCCAGTCGGAGCGCGCCCAGCTTCTGTTTTCCCACGGCGCGCTGGCGCAGAAAGACCTGGAAGTCGCCGTGGAAAGCTACGAAAAGGCCAAGGTGGATACGCAAACCGCCCTGGATCATATCCGCATTCTGGGAGGCGATCCGCAGCGCCCCTCCGCGGTGATTGAAGTGCAGCGCGCCGGTCTCCGGGACCATCGTCGAACAAAATGTGACGGCGGCGGCGGGTGTCAAATCGCTGGACAACTCGCCCAACCTGTTCACCATTGCCGATCTGTCCCAGCTCTGGGTGATTTGCGACGTCTACGAAAACGATCTCGCGCAGGTGCACGTGGGCGATCGGGCGCAGATCGAATTGAACGCGTATCCGGGCCGCAAGTTTAGCGGACGCATCACCAACATCGGAAAGCTGCTGGATCCCAACACGCGCACCGCCAAGGTGCGGATCGAATTATCCAACGAACACGGCTTGCTGCGGCCCAATATGTTTGCGACGGTGCACTTCCAATCGCAGGGCTCGCAGATGCGAACGGTGGTTCCGGCGAGCGCGGTGTTGCGCTTGCAGGATCGCGACTGGGTGTTCGTAAAGGGCGATGGAAACCAGTTCCGCCGCCGGGAAGTGCACGCCGGCGCAGTCAACAGTGACGGCACCGAGCAGGTGTTCAGCGGCCTGAGTGCCGGCGAGCAGGTGGTGCGCGACGCCCTCCTGTTCGATCGCGAAGCCAAGAAGGAGTAGTCAGTGATTCAGGCGTCCGTCGACTTTGCGCTGCGCAATCGCTTCCTGGTTCTTTGTGTCGGGATTCTGCTGCTGATCTGGGGCGCCATTTCGTTCAAGAGTCTTCCGGTGGAGGCGTATCCCGACGTTGCCAACAACTACGTCCAGGTGATCACGCAATGGCCGGGCCGCGCGGCCGAGGAAGTGGAGCAGCAGGTCTCCATTCCCATCGAGGCGCAGATGAACGGATTGCCGCAGTTGACGGCGCTGCGCTCGGTTTCGTTGTTCGGTCTTTCGAGCGTGATGATGGTGTTCGACGATGGATCGAGCAACGACCTGAACCGGCAGAAGGTCCTGGAAAAGCTCTCGCAGGTGAATCTGCCCAACGGTCTTCAGCCCACCATTGGGCCCGACTACAGTCCGGTCGGGCAGATCTATTTCTTCACGCTGCAGAGCACCAATCCCTCCTACGACGTGATGAATCTGAAGACCCTGCAGGACTGGGTGCTGACCAAACAGTTGAAGTCCGTGCCGGACGTGATCGACGTGGCGGTATTCGGCGGCACCACGCGCGAATATCAGGTGAATGTCGATCCCAACAAACTGATCGCCTACGGATTGAACATCGGCCAGGTGGAGCAGGCGCTGGCCAACAACAATACCAACGCGGGCGGCAGCTTCATCGAGCGCGGCGAGCAGGCGATCAACGTTCGCGCGGTGGGCTTGGTCGAAAACACGCATGACATGGGCGACATCGTGCTCAAGACGCCAGGGCGGAATCCCGGTGCGGGTGCGCGATATCGGGCTGGTGGAGCAAGGGCCGAAGATCCGCTTGGGGCAAGTGGGGAAAGCGATTCATCCGGAACCGGGCAAAGTGATCGACAACCCCGACGTGGTTTCGGGAATCGTTCTGCTGCGCAAGGGAGCGGACGCCGACGGCGTGCTGGATGCGCTGCATGAAAAAGTCGATTTCCTCAATCATCATTTTCTGCCGCCGGGAGTGAAGATCGTTCCGCACCTGGATCGCAGCGACCTGATGAAGCTGACCACGCACACGGTGCTGCACAACCTGACCGAGGGCATCATCCTGGTGTCGGTCATCCTGTTTGTGTTTCTGGGAAATCTGCGCGGCGCGTTGATCGTCACGCTCACCATTCCGTTTTCGCTGCTGTTCGCGGCGATTTGTCTGGACCTGCGCCACATTCCCGCGAACCTGCTGTCGCTGGGCGCGCTGGATTTCGGCATGATCGTCGAAGGCGCGGTGGTGATGGTGGAGAACATCGTGCGGCTGCTGAGCCAGCCGGCGAATCCGGGTGAAGAGGAAGAAAGTGTCGCCCACAAGATTCGCCGGGCGGCGCGCGAAGTCCAACGCCCGGTGTTCTTTTCGATCGCCATTATCATTACCGCGTATCTGCCCGATCTTTACGCTGCAGCGCGTGGAAGGCCGGCTGTTCCGGCCGATGGCGTGGACGGTCGCATTCGCGCTCTTAGGCGCGCTGCTGTTTTCGATGTTCCTCACGCCGGTTCTGGCGAGCCTGGTGTATCCCAGGGGAACCAAGGAATGGCACAATCCGCTGATGGAATTTCTCACGCGCGCTTACGCGTGGGGGCTGGACTGGGCGATTCGCTGGCGCTGGTTACCGTGAGCGTCGCGCTGCTCACTCTGGCGGGCATTGCGATGCTGGCGCAAGGCATCGGCTCGGAATTCCTGCCGCATCTGGATGAGGGCGCGATTTGGGCTCGCGGATCGCTGGCGCCCAGCACCGGTCCCACGGAAGGGACTCGCATCATGAACGATGCGCGCGTGATGTTCGCGAAGTTTCCGGAAGTGACGCAGGTGGTGAGCCAGGTGGGCCGCCCGGACGACGGCACCGACACCACCGGCTTCTTCAACACCGAATATTTTGTCGATCTGAAGCCGAAAGACCAGTGGCGTCCGCTGTTCCATCAGGACAAAGACAAGCTGATCGAAGCGCTGGGCAAGGAAGCGGAGCAATTTCCCGGAGTCACCTGGAATTTTTCGCAGCCGATTTCCGACAACATGGAAGAAGCCGTCAGCGGCGTGAAGGGCGAACTGGCGGTCAAGATTTATGGCACCGATCTGCCGCTGCTGGAACAAAAGGGCGACGAGATTGTCGCGGCGATGAGCAAGATTCGCGGCGTCGAAGGGCTGGGTCTGTTCCGCGTCATCGGCCAGCCGAACCTGAACCTGGTGATCGATCGCGCCAAGGCAGATCGCTTCGGCATCAACGTCTCGGACATTCAGGACGCGATCGAAACCGCGGTGGGCGGCAAGGCGGTCTCGCAGGTGCTCAAGGGCGAAGAACGCTACGACCTGGTGGTGCGCTATCAGCCGCAATACCGCAGCACCATCGAAGAGATTCAGAATATTCGGCTGCTGGCGCCGTCGGGCGAGCGCGTGTCCCTGGGCCAGCTCTGCAGCATCAGCATGAAAGACGGGGCGTCGGAAGTGTACCGGGAAGGGAACTCGCGCTACGTCGCCATCAAGTACGGCGTTCGCGGGCGCGACCTGGGTAGCACGGTGGAGGAAGCCATCAAGACGGTGGAAACCAAGGTCAAGTTGCCGCCCGGCTACCGGCTGGAGTGGGCCGGCGAATACGAATCGCAGAAGCGTTCGGCGCGGCGGCTGGCGGTGATCATCCCGCTCACGCTGCTGCTGATTTTCTTGATTCTTTACTCGATGTTTTCCAGCATGAAGTGGGCGTCGCTGGTGCTGCTGAACGTGGCGATGGCGCCGGTGGGCGGAATCCTGGCGATGTATTTCACGCGACACCAACTTCAGCGTGTCTTCAGGCGTCGGATTCCTGGCGCTGTTCGGCGTCTCGGTGCAAACCGGCGTGATCCTGGTGGAGTACATGAATCAATTGCGCGCGCGCGGATATCCGGCGCTGCAGGCGGCGCGCGACGGCGCGATTCAGCGCTTTCGTCCGATTCTGATGACCATGCTGGTGGCGTCGCTGGGCCTGGTGCCGGCGGCGACTTCGCACGGGATTGGCTCGGATTCGCAGCGACCGTTCGCGATCGTGATCGTGGGCGGGCTGATGGCGGTGCTGTTGATGAGCATCTTCCTGCTGCCGTCGCTCTATGTGTGGTTCGCGCGCGATAGCGACCGGCTGCCGGACGCTGACCGCGTCGCCCCCGCCTAGGAATGGCGGCCCTCGCGCGGCGTCGTTTGGTTGCTCTTAAGTCCGCTGCTTGATACACTGCTCCGATCAGGAGAGTTCATGGCGAAATACATGTATCAAGCCAGTTACACGGTGGAAGGCGTGCGCGGATTGCTGAAAGAAAGCGCCTCGGCGCGCCGCAAGGCCATCGAGTCCGCGATTGCGGCGCTGGGCGGAAAGGTCGAGTCGTTTTACTACTGCTTCGGGAAAGACGACGTCGTCCTCATCATGGATCTTCCCGATAACGTATCCGCGGCCGGCTTGGGGATGACGGTGGCCGCGAGCGGAATGGTGCGCGGAAAAATCACGCCCTTGCTCACGGTCGAGGAAGCCGATAAAGCGCTCGGCGTTAAGGTCGGCTACCGGGCTCCCGGTCAGCCGTAGGAAGCTATCCGCTGGCGGCCGCGCCGTGAGATTGCGAGTGCTCGAGGTCGCGCTGCTCTTCGGCGTCGCGTTCTTCGCCGCCGACTTCTTCAAAGAACATATAGATGTCCGCCCGTCCTTCGGATTCCGAGCGCGTTCCGGTCATACGCACGATGACGGTGGAGCGATCCTTGCAGCGAACCTCCATCTGGGCTCCCTGACCGTCAGCCGCGGCGACGCGCGTGGCGCCTGGATTGAGGGCCGAGGGGGCAAACGGTAACAGCCGCAGGATGCTGTGACCCAGCAGGTCGGCTTCATCGTAGCCAAACAAACTCTCCGCCGCGCTGTTGACCCGGCGGATCAGGCCCCGCGAATCCATCATCACCAGCGCTTGAGGATAATTCGATTCCAGGGCGGCAAGCCGCGCCGCGAGCTCCCTGCGATCGCGCTCCAGCGACTCCTGCTGTTCGCGGTGCCGGCTGCTGCGCACAGCCATCTCACCCGCCACCAGCAGAACTCCGGAGAGAAACGCCACGATCCCAACAACAAGCATTCTGATCGGCTAGTCTAGCATCATCGAGCCGGAGAATCTCGCGGATCGGACCGCATAGGAGCCACTCCGTCCACCATCCAGCAGCCGGTGCAACGTCCGTGAGTCTGTTGGCTTGTCTGGCGCGACACAGCAAAAAGAAACCAGGCAACGTGCCCGCCTTCGACGTGAAAACGGACCCTTTGTTCGGCGCGGTCTCCGGCGACGGTCAGCGGGCCATAGCTGTCGGCGTGACCCGAAAAAAGAGGGCCGAAGGCCGGGTCCTTCACCAATTGCAAGAAGTTTCCGTAGGGGCCGGTATTGACTCGATTGGCGGGCGATGCGAATTGGTAGGCCGTGAAAATTCCGGCGTTGGGAGAGGGCGAGTTGCGGTTCTGTAAGGCCTCAACCACGGTCCGGATCACTTCACCGGGGGCGAGACTGGGGTCCGGCCGGGGCTGCGCCGCCGCGAGCGTTGCCGGCAGCCACGCCCCGACGATACTTAAAAATGCCGCGCATGCGCGTGCTGCCCTCACGAGTTGAGTACTTTCAGTGTCGTATAGAGGTTCCAGACGATCACTGCCGCATACCAATAATTAATCCAGAGAATCAATTTCCTCCGGCGCAGCAACAGACAAGCGAATGCAAGGCTCGCAGCCAAGATCTTTGACAAAACCAAACCGGTGAAGGGTCCCCAGTGAACCATCAGGCGCACGAAGGGGCTGGCCTCGCTGTTGCCCAGGCTGAAACCGATCAGCGTGGTCAGGATGTCCAGCACTTGCAGGTACAGGAACACTTCGATGAGATGCCGGCCGGCATGGTTCAAGGCTGAGGTGGTCACCCTATTATTCTGCCCGAAATCCGGTTGAACGCGGAGTACTACAGCCCGGTCCCATCGGCCGTGACATCAGATACCGGCGGCCGCGCCGGGGTATTGCGTGAGCTTCTCGCGGCTCAAGATGTGGTCGAGATGATGCTGCATGTGCAGCACATAATCCTCGATTAGGAATCGCAACGTGACGGGATCGGCGGAACCAATGCGGCATGTCACAGCGAGGCGCTCTTCGGGAATCCGCTTCACCAAACGCAACAGCAATTCATTGTGCTGCCGCCAGCTATCCAGGAGCGACAACCAGGGCATCTCGTGATAGCCGTGGGCCCGCACCCAGCCGTCCTGCTCGTAAGTGGGACCGCTGAATTCGGTTTGGAGCGAAGCCGCCGCGAAGCGCACGTGATTGTTGACGGCCGAGTCGATCAGGTGGCCCAGTTCTTCCTTGCGCGACCAGGAATCGGCGCCGGCGGGGCGCACAGCCGCCTGCTCGTTGGTCAGAACACGCAGGTTGACGTATTCATAGGAGAGGACTTCCTCAAGGGATTTCGCCAGACTTTCGGGCATGTTCCATTTTGCCATGCGCCAAAGGGCGAAATGTCGTCTGTCCCTTTTAATGCGTCAAATCGTAGATCCAGTAGTTGACGCCGATCCGGTACGCCAGCCCCGCAAACCGCTCGTCGTAGCGCGGATCGTCGGACCATTCCCAGGCGTCGCCCAGATCCATGTTGTGACAGATCGCGACCATGACTCGGCCCTTGTCGTCATAGATCGCGCGCCAGTGGTCGGGCCTTCCGTTCTGGTCCTTCTCGTAGGTGCGGCCGCTCCACAGGTACTGCGCGCCCGGCACCTGGAAACGATTGTCCAAATCGTAAATGGTATGGAAGATCGGATCGCTGTTGTCGATGTCGACAATCTCGCGGTCCGGGAAGACTTTCTTGATTCCCTCCAGAAAGACTTGCCACTCAAAAGTACTGTGGAAATCGTCCACCATCAGAAATCCGCCGCGCAGCAGAAATTCACGCAGCTGCGCCGCCTGCTGATCCGGGATCGACCAATGTCCCACTTCCACCGCGTACATCGCCGGCCAGTTGAAGACATCGTCGGTGCCGTCGAGATCCACCACTTGCTCCACCGAGCGCGTGTCGATGCGGCTCAAACGCCGGATGCCTTGCAGGAGATGCCGGTCGGAACGCGGATAATCGGTGGTCCAGTTGGAGTCGCCGCCGCGGAAGCCGCGATAAATGCCGGGAACCCGCAGTCGCGCGCGAGTCCATTCAAACGGGCGATTCCAGTCCGGTGGAACTGGGAAATCAGTGTACTCGCGGCCGGGGTATTGCTTGAAAGGACGCTGCGCCCGCAGCACGCTCCACGCGCCGAATACGGCCAGCATCGTTACCGCAGATACAACCCAACGCCGGAGCACTTACCAAATATACTCCTTCGCTTCCGCCCGGCGCGCGTAGCTATCGAGCACGTGCACCACGCGCAGCTTCTTGAGCTTGGTGGGCGACAGCTGCCCAATCGGCACGTACAGAATCTTGCGATTGAGGTGCGCCGCAATCGACCGGAAAATCGAGCGCGGCGGCTTGGCGGCGACATACACCACGAAGCGCTCCACCGAGTAATCCAGCGCGGCCATCAACAGCCGCTCGGGTTTCGACTCGGCGAATTCGTAATCCGGGTCCGACCACACATCGAACAGCCGGCGCGGCGGCAATGTCATCAGCAGGCCGCCGTACTCCGCCCGTCCGATCCCGGGTCCGACGATGTTGTCGAACGGATGCGTCGAATAAAACGCCATGTCGGATTCGTTCTGGTGCTCGCCCAGCCAGGTGGTCAGATAGGTGTAGCGGTCGTCGCGATCTTCATCGAAGATGACCACGACCGAGCCCACTTCGCCCGCCAGCCGGTTCGCGGTCCTCACAAAGATCTTGTGCCGGTGCCAGTTGCGAATGGTCTCGCGAATGTCGATGCCGTCCAGGATCGAAGTGGTGAACGGCTCCACGCGCGCGCGCTCTTCGGAAAGAATCGCCTTGGCCTTTTGCTTCACGAAGCGGCCATATTCTTCGATCACCAGATCCTCGGGCGGATAAGAACAGATGGCCTCGCCGGAGGTTTGCTGCGCCCATTCGCCGGTGAACTTTTCGCGCTTGCGCGGCTTCAGGCCCGCCGGTTTCAGGCGCTGCTTGGGGCGGGGAAGCCGGCGGCGGATGCGCAGTCTCTTGGTGTTGATCCAGATTTCGCTGGCGTTCAGGCGCACCGTGTCCAGGTCCGACGTCTCGTGCTGCGCCAGATAGCGATTGGCCATCTGCCACACTTCCCATCCGTAGTTGTCATCCACGACGGAGCGCGCCGCCACCGCCAGGTCGTACACGCTGGCCATCAGATCGCCGCTGATGTGCGCCAGATTGCGGGTAAAGCGCGCAATCATGCGGCGCTGCCAGTGCGCCAGCCTTTCGCCGGTCGACGAAGTGTACTTGCCCTCGGCCTCGCGCAACAAATCCAGTTGCACGCGCGGACGGTCGAGCACCTTGTCATCGTAGGTCCCGCTATCGGGAAGAGGGCGCATGCCCAGCCGGAAGAATTCGTAGCGTTCCTGCAAGTAGGGAAACTCGATCGTGATCTCGGCCAGGCAATCGGGATGCGGATTCAATAAATCCGGTTCATACTTCTTGCCCCTGGGCGGAGGCGGCTGCGGAGTCTCCATCGCATCCAGCAGCGGATCCAGCATGTTGAGCGCGACCACCGCCACCACGCTCGCCTCGGGATCGGCGCCTTGCAGCTTCCACGCCATGGCGGAAGCGTGCGCCGTCACCTCTTCCGTACGCATCTGCGGATACACGCGATACGCCTCGATGTATGGATCAAGACCGATGCGCCGGATCGCGTAGGTGTCGGGATAAGTATCCGGCAGATGTGGCCGCTCCGCCGAATCCGGTTCCAGAAAAATCACCTGCGCGCCGATTTCTTCCGCCGTTCGCAGCGCCTCGACGAAGGGATCGCACGGCTCGACGGGAACGAAGATCGCCCGGTCGTCGCCATCTTCATCGTGATAGAGAATCACCGACAGTTCCGGCAGCCGCGCCAGCGCCCGCTGGTAGGATGGCGCGAGAAATCCGGGCAGCTCCACCGCCACCACGCCGGGCTTGGCGGCGAGCAGCAGCTTGCGCAATGCGAGCGCGAACTCCAGCTTGCCCGGCACCACCGGGAAGTAGCGGACCTTGCCGCGGACTAACTCGCCAGCGCCCCCGGACCGCCGGATTTGATTTCAGCTTCGAGCGACATACCGCAGGGCCTCTTCGCCGAGGGTCTGCACGATCGCAATCTTGAGAGTCTCGGCGCGGCTGAGCGGGGCGTTGCCCAGATCCGCTCTCGCTGCGCATCAGCTTCATGGCGAAGCGTGCGATGTTGATGCCGTCGCGCGCGGTGTAGCGTTCGTCGGCCGCGTGCGCCTGCTGCAGGAAATCGGTGACGTAGTTGAGAATGTGATCGTCGCCAAACGGCAGGTTCTCGCGCAGGATCGCGAACTCTTCGTGACGCTCCGGGAAATCGATCAGAATCATGGGCTGCAGGCGCGAGTGAATATACTCCGGAAGATCGAAGGTGCTGGCGTCGTCGTTCATGGTCGCCACCACGCGGAACAGCGGATGCGCCTTGATCTTGATGCCGGCGACGATCGATTCCACGTAGCGCCGGTTGTCGAGCAGCGGAGCCAGACTAGCCCAGCTCTTCTCGCTCATGCGATTGCCTTCGTCGAGGATCACGATGCCGCCGCGCAGCATGGCGGTCACCAGCGGCGAGGCGACGTAGCGCAGCCGCGCTTCGCCCTCGATCACCGGCGTGACGAGCAGATCCTCGGGCCGGGTATCGGCGGTGGCCTGCATGATGTAGACTTCGCGGTCCAGGCGCTTGGCCGCCGCATACGCGAGCGTGGTCTTGCCCACGCCCGGCTTGCCCAGCAGGCGCGGATTCATGGGCAGATCCTGGGCGTCGATCACCAGCCAGGCGGCCAGCAACTGGCGCATCACTTCTTCCTGCCCCACCCAGGTAATCGACAACTCGTCGGGGTGGGCCAGATGCAGCGGAACGCCTTCGATCTCAACGATCATATTGCTTCAATGTAGCAGAGCGGTTCGCAATTTCCAGGCGGCGCCCGGCAGCGCGGCCGCAGCAGCCGATAATGAAGCTATGCCTGAGCCGAAACTTCCGCCGCCGGATCCGGATCCACAAGATCCCTGGCCCGACCCCTCGCCGCTGCCCGAGCCGGAAGAACCCGAGCCCGACGTAATCGACACGCCGCTCGACCCGCTTCCGGCTTAGGCGTTGAATCCAGCCGAGTCCGTGTTATTGAGCTCTCTTGAAAAGCGTAACGAACACCGCGTTGCCGAGAATATGCCCGTCCAGCGCCTTCATGGCATCTGCTCGGGTGGCGTCGGCGCCCAGATCGAGTTTGGTGTCGAGCGCATACAGCTCGAAAGTATAGTGATGGTTCAATCCCGGAGGCGCGCAGGGTCCGAAGTAGCCGTCAAACCCGCGAATGTTCTTGATGTGCTTGGTGCCATCGGCCATAGCGCCATTCTGGACTCCCTCCGCCAGGCTGGTCGCAGTGCCCGGAATATTGTAGATGAACCAGTGTGTCACGTCGTAGATGCTTTTCTGCGGATGCGGCTCCGGATCGTGCAACAAAATAGCGAAGCTCTGTGTCCCCGCGGGAGCGTTCATCCACTCAATCTTCGGCGAAGTGCCGGAGGGCGCATTGCTGCAGGAATACTTTACGGGCAGTTCGGCGCCATCTTTCAGATCGGGGATCATGATCATGAACGGCGGCGGGGCCGCTTTCTTGCCCTGGGCAAAGACGCCGGCAGCGCCTGCCAGCAATAGCGTGCTCAGCACAAACATCCTCATAGTTTGAATGCTCCTCTTCTTGAAATCGAACTCTTTGAACCACTATAAGCTCCCTTGGGCGAAAGTTCCAAACGGCCTGGTTCGCTAGTCCAAGATTGGCCGCCCAGCGACGCTCCAGCGGACACGATTTCCGTTAGTACATTCAGAAACCGTGGCCGATCTGTATAGCGATGGGCAACCCGCACGAGCGCGCGCAAAATCTCCCGATTGTTCGACTCTACGACGCAGCGCGGCTCGACCCGAGGGCCAGAGCCAGATCCCACTGATTTCGCAAGAGCAGAGGGCAGGATGAAGGAAAAACTATTGGTCCTGGACGACGAGTTGCTCATCCTGAAGTCGCTGCAGGAACTCTTCGAAGAAGACTATGAGGTATACACCACCCATGATGCGGAACAGGCTCTGCTGCTGGCAGGGGAGCACGACATCGCCGTAATTTTGTGTGATGAGAGCTTGCCCGGCGTCCCCGGGCACGAGTTTCTGCGGCGGGTGAGAGAGATTTCCAGTGCTGCCCGCGTCCTGATGTCGGGATATCGCCGATTTCACGGCACTCACCGAGGCAGTGAATAGCGGACAGATCTTCTCCTACATCGCCAAACCGTGGGAGCCTCCCAAGCTTAAGGCTCGGATCAAGGCTGCCGCGACGCATTTCAAACTGGTCCAGGAGGCGGAGCAGGGACGGGAACTGCTTGCCGCCCTCATGGAAAAAAGTCCCGACCTGATTTTCTTTAAGGATTCGGCTTCGCGCTTCACCCGAGTGAACCATTCCCTGGCGGAATTCGTGGGCGCAAAGAGTCCCGCGGAGTGCATCGGGAAAAGCGACGCGGACTATTTCGAAGCTGAAGACGCTCTGCGCTGGCGCGGCGAGGAACAGGAAATACTGCGCTCCGGCCAGCCCCAAATCGACCAAGTCGAGCGATTCAAGAGACCCAACGATGGCCTGTGCTGGCTTTCGACCACCAAAGTCCCGATGTTCGATCACGCGGGAGGAGTTTCGGGGATCGCGGGCATCTCCCGCGACATAACCGCTTTGAAGGCTAGCGAGGAGATGCTGCGGGAGCAGAGTGAGCACAACCGCATGATTCTGGAAACGGCGAACGACGCGTTCATCGGCATGAAGCCGGACGGCACCATCACGGCTTGGAATCCTCAAGCCGAAGTAACATTCGGATGGAAAGCCGCGGAAGCCATCGGCCGCACGCTATGCGATACCGTCATCGCTCCGGCCTATCGCGCCGCCCACGCGAACGGCGTGGAGCAGTTCCTGAGCACCTCTGAGGGATCCCTGTTGAATCGGCCGATCGATCTGATCGGGTTGCACCGCGACGGTCACGAGTTTCCGGCGGAAGCGACAGTTTGGTCAGTCCAAGTGGGCGGCATCTGCAGCTTTAACGCCTTTGTCCGCGATATCAGCATTCGCTTGCTGGCGGAAGACGCGCGCAAGAAAGAAGCGACGCTGGTTCAATTGCTTCACTCGGTGACGGTGGCTGCAAACCGGTCCTCCAACATAGAGCACACTGCTCAGACCTGCCTTCGCCTGATCTGCGCGTACACCGGCTGGCATGTGGGCCATGTTTTCCTCAGGGCCAAACATTCATCCGGCGACTTGGTTTCGGCAAACATTTGGTGCGAGGGAGAGGGAGAACGATTCGCGGCCTTTCGCGAGGTCACCAGTCGCCTGGACAGCAGCACAACCGGGCTGCCCGGCCGAATCTTGGCTTCCGGAAAGCCGGAATGGATTGTCAACTTAGCGGATGGAGATGTTCCGCCGGATCAGACCATCTCCGGGGTAACCGTGCCTGATCGAACCATATCTGAACGGACCATATCTGAACGGACTGCGGCCGCGTTGGGTGCGGGACTGCGGTCGGGATTTGGATTTCCGATCGCGGTGGAAGGACAGATCATCGGGATTCTGGAATTCTACTCCCTGTATCGGGTACAGATAGATGAAGAGCTGCTGAATATGATGGGGCACATTGGCTTACAGCTTGGGCAAGTGATCAAACGCCAGCGCGCCGAGGAGGAGTTGCAACGCGCCAAAGCGTCCGCCGAATCCGCGAATCGAGCCAAGAGCGACTTCCTGACCACCATGAGCCACGAGATGCGGACTCCGATGAACGCGATTTTGGGAATGGCCGACCTGCTCTCGGAGAGTCCGCTCCACGAGGAACAGCGAGGTTACGTTGAAATCTTCCAAAAGGCGGGAGCGAATCTGCTGGCGCTGATCAACGACATCCTGGATCTCGCCAAGGTTGAGTCGGGGCGTTTTGAGTTGGAATCGATTGACTTCGATCTGCGCGCGCTGCTCGAAAAAATAATCGAGATGATGGTATCGCGGGCCCAGGACCGCGGCCTGCATCTCACTCTGGAGATCCTGCCGGATGTGCCCTCGGGCTTGGTCGGCGATCCCAACCGTCTGCGGCAGATTTTGCTCAATCTGATCGGCAACGCCCTGAAATTCACCGAACGAGGTTCCGTTACCTTGCGTGTGGAGCGTGATCCGGCAGGGGCTGCGGGCTGGCTGCGATTTAACGTGATCGATACCGGAATCGGTATTGCGGCGGACCAATCGGAAATGATCTTCGACCGCTTCACGCAAGCCGATTCCTCCACCACGCGCCAGTACGGCGGGACGGGTCTGGGATTGGCGATCAGCAAGGGCTTCGCGGAACTCATGGGTGGCGAGCTAGGTTGCAGTCAGCGAATTGGGGAAGGGAAGCACATTCTATCTTGCGGTGCCATTTGCTATTCGCAGCGAAATGACGACAACCCCGGAGACTGCCGGTCTCCGAGGCCGCCGCAATCCGGCCGGAGAAAGCCGGCGTGCGGGAGGGGATCACCCGCGTCCTTCTGGCCGAAGATTCCGAGTACAACGTCCTGTTGATCCGGGCCTATCTCAAGAATTCCGGCATCGATCTGGACGTCGCCGAGAACGGCAAGATCGCCGTCGAGAAAGTGATTTCCCACCGGCCCGATCTCATCCTCATGGACCTGCAAATGCCCGTGATGGATGGCCTCGAAGCGACGCGCGCGATTCGCCAAGCGGAGGAAAGAACCGGAGCGCGGCCCATTCCCATCCTGGCTTTGACCGCGGACGCCGGGCAGGAAGCGGTGTCCCGGAGCCTTCTCGCGGGTTGCTCGGAGCACCTGAGCAAGCCCATCAAGCGGACCACCCTCCTTGAGGCCATCGCCCGCCACATCCACGGCATCATCCGCATTACGCCGCCCGAGGGCATTGAAGGTCTGGTCCCCAACTACCTGGCGAGTATCCGCCGCGACATGGCCACCATGATGACGGCCGTCGGCGAGCAAGACTGCGAAATTGCGGGACGGCTGGGACATCAGTTCAAAGGAACCGGCCACGGTTACGGTTTCCCGGAAATTGCGCAGGCCGGAACCGCCATCGAGCTGGCCGCCCGCAGCGCTAACGAGGGCGAAATTCGCAGGCAAATCCTGTCCCTGGCCGCTTATCTCGACCGTGTCGAAGTTGTGGTGTAGGGCCGCACCCGAGCTCAGCCGGAAGGTGCGCGTAGTAAGCTTTTATACGGTGGCAGGGAGAACCGGAATATGAGCTTATATCGAAAGCCGTGGAGCAAGATCTGCTTCGCGGGATTGATCGCCGCAACCGGCTGCAAACATGGCTACGGCGCAGACCGAGTCTTCGGGCAGCGCGGGCGCTCCGCGGCAGCCCGCCAAAATATTTTACGCGCCGAAGCCCATCCAGCCCATGCCGTATCTGGATCCCATGAAGCCGCTGGTGCGCCTGGCCGATTTGAAAGCCAAACACGCGGGCCAGGCGAATTGGAGCGAGCTGGTGGTCTACGACAAGAACAATCGCGCCGAAGTGATTTCGGCGGCGCCGGGATCGAAAGTGCCGCGCCACCTGCACTCGGACGCTCCCGAATACTGGGTGGTGCAGGAAGGCCGGATTCGCTTCGAGATCGAAGACCCTCCTGGAAAGTTCAAGTACTTTGAAGCCGCCAAAGGCGATCTGGTGCTGGCCCCCGAGCGGCATCTGCATTCGCTCGAAGTGATCGGATCCGAGCCGGCCATCCGCTTTCAGGTGACGCTGCCCGACACCACCACGGTCTACGAAACCAAGCCCGCGCAGGCCGAGAAGGGCATGGAATACGAGCCTGTGACTTTATCCACCGGCAATAATCCCGACGAAGTGCCGAGCGACGGCAAGCCCGATCGTTTGTTTTTCAATCTCGACGAGTTGCAGAAAGAACATCCGGGGAAACGCTCATGGAGCGATCTCGCCGTTCGCAAGAACCGCGCGCATGCCAACATCATCTGCGGCTACGGCGCCGACGTGAAACACCGGCCGGGCGATCTCGGACACTATCACACCGACTTCGCCGAGATGTGGGTCATCATGCGCGGCCAGCAATCGTATGACATCGAAGGGCTCGCTCCTTTTACCGCGGGCATGGGGGACGTCGTATACGCGCCCGCCAAAAGGTGGCATCGTCCCGAACCCACCGGTGAGGGATTTTCGTGCCGTCTCGCCATGACGCCCTATCCGGCCGGCAACCACTTGTATCAGCCGCGGGAACACTAAGCGCGGCCAAAAGTCAGTGGTCCGGAGTCTCCACATCAAGCTACAATGCTGAGTTGGTATGACTTCAAAAGCATTCTTCAAACGACCAACCATACGCGCCGCGGCGGGCCTTCTGCTTTCCGCCGGATTCCTGGCCGCGCAGGCCATCCAAGGCCACCCCGAAGATTATTCGCGGGCCGATATCGAATACGGCGCGCGCCTCTACTCCGAAAACTGCGACCGTTGTCATGGCCCGAACGGCACCGGAGTCAGCGGCGTGGATTTCAAGAGCGGTAAATTCAGCCACGCCACCACGGACCGTCAGTTAACCGCCGTGATCACCAGCGGATTTCCAGAGGCCGGCATGCCGCCTTTCAAACTCGACGATGCCGACCTCGCGGGCCTGGTCGCGTATCTTCGCAACATGAATACGCTGGATCGCGGATCGCTAAAGGCGGGCAACCCCGCTCGCGGCCAGGCTGTGTTCGAAGGGAAAGGCGCCTGTCTGAACTGCCACCGCGTCAATGGCAAAGGATCGCGCAAAGCCCCCGACCTGAGCGACATCGGTTCGGTGCGCAGCGCCGGCTCCATCGAACGCTCGCTGGTCGAGCCCAACGTCCAGATGATGCCGATCAATCGACCGGTTCACATCGTCACGCGCGCCGGCAAAGCCATCGACGGCCGGCGCGTGAACGAAGACACCTATACAGTTCAAATCGCCGATCAGGAGGGACGCTTGTTGTCGCTCCAAAAATCGGATCTGCGCGAATTCACGGTCTCGACGAAATCCAACATGCCCTCCTATAAGGGCGAGCTCACACCGGCCGAAATGTCGGATCTGGTGTCGTACCTGCTTACGCTGAAGGGGCAATAAATACCATGAAACGATTTGCATCATTCGCTCTAACTCTGCTCACACTGTTGCCCCTTGGCTTGAACGCTCAGGCTCCCGTCACCTATGACCGCCTCTCCAACGCCGCGAAGGAACCGCAGAACTATCTGATGTATGGCGGCGATTATTTCAGCAACCGCTTTAGTCCGCTCACTCAGATCACGCCCGCGAACGCGAAGAATCTCAGTCTCTCGTGGGTGTATCAGTCGGCGGTCTCAGGCAGTTGGGAATCCACCCCGCTGGTGGTCGACGGAATCATGTACGTGACCCAGCGGCCCAACGACGTGGTCGCGCTCGACGCCGTTACCGGCCGCGTCTTCTGGATCTATCACTACAACAACGATCCCAAAGTAACGGTCTGCTGCGGCGCGAATAGTCGCGGCGTCGCGATTCTGGGCGACACGCTGTACATGGGTACGCTCGACGCGCACCTGGTCGCCATCGACACCAAGAGCGGTCATCCACTCTGGAAATCGGATGTCGCGGATAGCAAGGCGGGTTACTCCATCACCATGGCGCCGCTGGCCGTCAAGGACGAAATGATCGTCGGCGTCGGCGGCGGAGAGTACGGCATTCGCGGCTTCATCGCAGCCTTCGATGCGAAAACCGGCAAGCAGCGCTGGAAGTTCTATACCATCCCAGCCCCCGGCGAGCCCGGTTCCGAGACCTGGGGCAACTGCAAGGCCGCTACAGCGTATTGCGATCCCGAAGCGTGGAAGCACGGTTCCGGCTCGGCTTGGGTCACGGGCTCGTTCGATCCCAGCCTCAACATGATCTATTGGGGAATCGGCAACGTTGGTCCGGATTACAACGGCGATCAGCGGCCCGGCGACAACCTCTATACGTGCTCCGTCATTGCGCTGGATGCCGACACCGGCAAGCTCAAGTGGCACTATCAGTTCACGCCGCACGACGAATACGATTACGATTCCGTCCAGGTCCCCGTGCTGGCCGACATCACGTGGAAGGGCGCGCCGCTCAAAGCCATGCTGTGGGCGAATCGCAACGGCAATTTCTATGTGCTCGACCGCGCCACCGGAAAGTTTCTGCTGGGCAAGCCGTTCGTGAAAGTAAATTGGATGAGCGGTTTCGACGACAGCGGCAAGCCGATCCAGACGCCGCAGCCTCCGGGCATGCCGACCTATCCTGCCGTGCAGGGCGGAACCAACTGGTATTCGCCCTCCTACAGCCCGCGCACGCGGCTCATGTATGTTTCCGCCTGGGAAGATGAGGGAGAGATGTTCGGCGGAGTGCCGGTCGAATACAAAGAAGGTATGAATTTCGGAGGCGGCAACCTCTCGCTGTTTGTGCCGCAGGCCGACGCTCCCACCAAACCGATTCCGAACGCGCCCACCATTCCCAACCTGCGTCGCGGTCCCATCAATAACTGGACCGATGCCGGCGGCCACGGCGCCGTGCTGGCGATCGATCCCCTCACCGGCACCGTGAAGTGGCGCTTCCGCATGACCGACGTCACCGATAGCGGAATCATCAGCACCGCGAGCGACGTGATCTTCACCGGCGGACGCGAAGGTTATCTGCAGGCCATCGACGCGCGCACCGGAGCGCTCATCTGGAAGCAGAATCTGGGAGCGCAGATGATCAACAATCCCATCACCTATTCGGTGAACGGCAAGCAGTACGTCGCCGCGATGGCGGGGCTGTCGCTATTCACGTTCGCGCTGCCGAACTGATCCAAAACGTTCAGGAAACGGACACGACTTCTAGCACCGCAGCAGCGGATTTCACAGTTCGTTGCGAGTAGAAATACGCCAGCACGTACATGAGTAGCGCCACGAACAACAGTGACCGCAAGCCAATCCACATAGACAGCGATTCAAGTAAACCGCCAACCAGGGCCCCCAGCAAGTTCGATCCCAAAGCGGCGCCGCTGAATCGTGCCGCGGCAAAGGTCCGTATAAACAGGATGCTCGCAAAGAAAACAGGACTGCACAGCACCACTACGGCCGCTGCGATCCTTTCCGCGCGCGACTCCAAAAGTAGGCTCGATACAGGCACGAAATAAGCCACCAGGATTGCCGCGAATAAACCGGCGTAGGCGACACGCGTTGAGATGCGGAGCCCCGCCCGCTCCAACATATTGGCGCCGACGATCAACAGAAGTAGCCCCGAGATGGTAATCGAATTGACCAACCAGGTGGTTCCGAAGAGCAGGGCCATACGGCTCACGATCTGCGATTCCATCAACATGAAACCAGCGCCCAGAAAAAAGAATGGCCACGCAATTTCGCTCACCGGTACGGCAGTGCGTTTCATGAGATTCCAGCAAACGGCGATCAACATCAGCGAAATCAGGATCACACTGCTCGGAACTCCGGGTGCGTGCTGATAAAAAAAAGGCCAGTCATCGGTGGTGATCGGCGCATCCTCCATAAGAACGCTGGCATGAGTTTCCAAATGACGACGCAGTCCAGGCTCTTGGATAGCGGCTCGAATCCGCTCCTGTCCTCCCGAAATGAAGAACGTTCCGGGCGAAACGTTAAAGGAGTGATCTACGGTGAATTGCACGGGATCCACGCCGAAGACCGCCCGAATTGTTGCTTTTAGGCGGCCCGCGATAAACGGCTTGCCCACCTGAAACTTAACTACCATGATTCCATCGGGCCTCAAAAGATTCTTCGCAGCCGTGAGCGCTTCGCGCGTGTACACATAGTTATCGATCCGTATGTTCGAGTAGTGCGAACTAGTCGTGTGGGAGTCGAGCAGCGAAAAGGTTATGAGATCGAACCGGCTATTGGTGTTCTGGATATAGCTGCGCGCGTCGTCATTAATGATCTTTACACGAGGGTCGGCGTAGGGTCGCTCCGGGTGCAGTTTCTTTCCCAATTGAATGATCATGGGATCAATCTCGACAGCCGTCACGCTCCCCGCCCCGTTGCGTAGCGCCGCGGCCACATCATTACCCATACCTGCTCCAAGCACCAGTACCGTCGGCGGATTATGGTAGAAACGGTACGGCATGTTGTACGCGTTCGACTCCGGCGGAACATTTTCGAAGAGCTTGCGATGGGACAGAACGAACGAGTCGGACAGATTGACGACATATTGATACCAGCTATCGTTGGTCATTAGCTGGTACGCTACCGTTTCTCCATTCTGTTGGGTTGCCGCCCAGCTCAGCTTTTGATAAGGGGACCAGGCTGTGCCTATGCCCGAGGTTTGCACTGCATTTGTGACCGTCTCGCGAATCGAACTGCCCGATTGTGGCAGACATGTCATCGCGGCGCAGAAACCGAACACGATGACTGCCGCAATCCGAACTCGGGCAGTTCGGAAGCCCATCACTAGGATCAACCCCGCGACCGCGAACCAGATCGGCGGAGGCTGATAGAACAGGCATAAGGCAGTATAAAGAAGTACCCCAATTAAACTGCCGATAATGTTGATCGAGTATCCGATGATGCCGTCGCGTGCCCCTTCCATAAGCCGTGCCGTTGCCTGGCCTATTGGAATGAATACCAGCGCGAGCAGCGCAAACAGAGGAATCATTAGCGCTAGCATTACTGCCAGTAAGCCCAACGACTCTAGGGTGGAGGGTAGCGCCGGTACTCCCCAGACGTCGACCTCGGTAGTAGCGCCGAGCATCGAGGTGAACCTCTGTACTAGGCTGCGAAGTTCGGGCCAGGGTAATTTGATCATCAGTGCGAAATACACCAACGGCGCGAACGAGGACAGCATATTAATTGGCTGCCGGCACAGGTATGCGCCGAGCCCAAATCCGAGGAAACAAGCAATGAGCACGAAGTTCTTGAAGTACGCGAAAATGGTGATCTCTGAAGAAATCCAGCGGATCATCAGCAGCTCTAGAAATAGGCCCAGGATGCTGATAACAAACAAGTCTCTGTTATCCCTGAGCGATTCCCCCGGGAGTTCCAGCGCGCCGAACCATGCGGGTCTCGCCTTATTCCCGACTGGCCGGTAAATTTGAAACAGAGTCAAGGCGGTGAAAAGGCTTACCAAAACGATTGATATCAAAGCTAAAGTCATGTGAATATCCGCTAGACCAATACTTATCCTTGTGAATCAATTCGGCCAGAAAACGAGGTTGCATCAGGTCAGGCAGTGTCGTTGTTGGTGCCGATTGCCACGATCGCGAGTCGTAGTGCCCCTGCATTTTCCAACAACTGCAAATATACCTGATATTTGACGGTGCCGTCCTCGGGAGGCATCGATTCGCGCGCGATCCCCGCAAGCCTGACCTATAATAGCCGGAGGTGAACTCCATGCTGACAACTTCCTTCCCGCGTGCGCTGCGCTGCGTCGTGATCGCATGCCTCGTCTCGGCCCTTCCGGCCCTCGCGCAGACCGGCGCCAAGAACGGAGAATGGCGCAGCTACGGCGGCGACACCGCGAACACGCGCTACTCGCCGCTCGATCAAATCAACGGATCGAACTTCAACAAGCTGCAACTCGCGTGGCACTTCAATACCGCCAACCTCGGCCCGCGCCCCGAATACAACCTGGAAGGGACGCCGCTGATGGCGAACGGCATCCTCTACGCCACGGCCGGCACGCGCCGCGCCGTGGTGGCGCTGGATGCGGCCACCGGCGAAGAGCTGTGGGTGCACAGCGAGAACGAAGGCCAGCGCGGCCGCAACGCGCCTCGCCAGCTCTCCGGCCGCGGACTCTCCTATTGGACCGATGGACGCGAAGAGCGCGTCTTCTACGTTACGCCCGGCTACCGCCTGGTCGCGCTCAACGCGAAGACCGGCGCGCGCATCGCCGCCTTCGGCAAGGACGGCATGGTGGATCTGAAAGAAGACGACGACCAGATCATCGATCCCGATCACCGGCGAAGTTGGTCTGCACTCGGCGCCCGTCGTCGCGAACGACACCATCATCGTCGGCGCAGCGCATCGCTCCGGCGGCGTGCCGCGCAGCAAGACCAACGTGAAAGGTTACGTGCGCGCCTTCGACGTGCGCACCGGCAAGCGCCTGTGGATCTTCCACACCATCCCCAAGCCCGGCGAGTTCGGCTACAACACCTGGGAAAACGATTCCGCCGATTACACCGGCAACACCGGCGTATGGGGGCAGATCAGCGTCGACGAGCAGCTCGGCATGGCGTATCTGCCGGTCGAATTGCCCACCGGCGATTACTACGGCGGCCATCGCCCCGGCAACGGCCTGTTCGGCGAGAGCATCGTCGCCGTCGACCTTAAGACCGGCGTGCGCAAGTGGCATTACCAGTTGGTGCACCACGGCATCTGGGACATGGATATCCCCTGCGCGCCCATGCTGGTGGACCTCACCGTGAACGGCCGCGCCGTCAAAGCGCTGGCGCAGCCCACCAAACAGGCGTTCCTTTATATGTTCGATCGCATCACCGGCCAGCCCATCTTCCCGATTGAAGAACGGCCGGTGGAGCAATCCACCGTGCCCGGACGAAAAGACCAGCGCCACGCAGCCGTTCCCCAGCAAGCCTCCGGCCTACGATCGCCAAGGCTTCTCGATGGACGACCTGATCGACTTCACGCCGGAGCTGAAAGCGCAAGCGCAGGAGATCGTCTCGCACTATCAAGATTGGACCCATCTTCACGCCTCCCGTGGTGAGCCAGAGGCCGGGTCCCCTCGGCACGCTGGCGTTCGCGACGGCCGGCGGTGGAACCAACTGGTCGGGCGGATCGCTGGATCCGGAAACCGGCATCGCCTACGTGCCCTCGCAAAAATCGCTGAGCAATCTGGGACTGGTGCCGTCCGATCCCAAGACCAACGATTTCCGCTTCGTGCAAGGCAACGCAATCGCAGGCGCGCGGACGACAGCCGGCGCAGGTGCCGATGGTGGCGCGGAGCCGGCTGGCGCGGAGGCCGGCGCTGCACCCGCCGTGCGCCTCACCGTGCAGGAACTGCCGCTATTCAAGCCGCCCTACGGACAGATCAGCGCCATCGATATGAACAAGGGTGAGATTCTGTGGCAAGTCGCGCGCGGCGAAACTCCGGATGCTGGTTCGCAATCATCCGGCGCTCAAGGGCCTCACCATTCCGCGCACCGGCCGCGGCGGAATCGTCGGCCTGATCGTGACCAAGACGCTGGTGATCGGCGGCGAGCCCGGCACCATCACCATGCCCGACGGCAAGAAGGGCGCGTATCTGCGCGCGTACGACAAGAAGACCGGGAAGGACGCGGGCGCGGTGCCGATGCCTGCCGGACAGACCGGTTCGCCGATGACGTACATGCTGAACGGCAAGCAGTACATCGTCGTGGCGGTCGGCGCCGCCGGTTTCCCGGCCGAATATCTGCGCGTACAGGCTGCCGAACTGACTTCGTACCAAGCCATCATTGTCGGCGGAGGCCACAACGGCCTGGTGACGGCCGCGTATCTTGCGCGCGCCGGGGTGCAGGTTCTGGTGCTCGAAGTCGCGCGAACTGGTGGGCGGCTGCGCTGTCACCGAAGAGATCTGGCCCGGCTACCGCGTTTCGACGGCGTCCTACCTCGCGAGCCTGATGCAGGAAAAAGTCGTGCGCGATCTGGAGCTGGAGCGCTTCGGCTACCGCGTCGACGCCAAGGACCCGGCCTTCTTCTCGCCATTCCCCGACGGGCGTCACCTGTTCATGTGGCAGGATCGCGCGAAGACGCTGGCCGAGATCGCCAAGTTCTCGCAGCACGATGCCGAAGCGTATCCGCGCTACGAAGCGCATCTGGAAAAACTGGCGATGGTGGCGGAATCACTGCTGCTCACCACGCCGCCGGACTTCCCTCCGCAAGGCATCGGCGATTTCATCGAATACCTGAAGCTGATGGGCAAGCTGCGCGGCCTGTCGCGCACCGAGATCGTCGGACTTGGTGAAAGTCTTCACGCAAAGCGCCGCGGATTTCCTGGACGACTGGTTTGAATGCGAAGAAATCAAGGTCACGCTCGCCACCGACGGCGTGATCGGAGCCAACGGCGGTCCGCGCTCGCCCGGCACGGCCTACATTCTGCTGCACCACTGCATGGGCGGCGTGAACGGCCATCGCGGACTTGTGGGGATTCGTGCGCGGAGGCATGGGCGCAGTGTCGAACGCCATCGCCGATTCAGCGCGCGCAAGCGGCGCCGTGATCCGCACCAATGCGCCCGTCGAAAAGATCCTCGTCAAGAATGGCCGCGCCGCCGGAGTAGTTCTGGCAGGCGGCGAAGAGATTCTGGCTCCCATCGTCGCGAGCAATCTCGACCCGCGGCGAACCTTCCTGCATTTGGTGGAAGAAGCAGCGCTGCCCGCGGATTTCGTCGCCGGCATCCGCCGCTTCCGCTCCGAAGGAACGTCGCTCAAGATGAATCTGGCGCTGAGCGGCCTGCCGGAATTCACGGCGTTCCCCGGCGCGCCCGGTCCGCAGCACCGCGCGACCATGCACCTGTGCCCGTCGATCGAATACGTCGAACGCGCCTGGGACGACGCCAAGTACGGCCGCCCGTCGCGCTCGCCGCTGATCGAGATGACCATCCCCACCATGTACGACGCGTCGCTCGCGCCGCCCGGCCGTCACATCATGGGAATCTTTTTGCAGTACGCGCCCTACACGCTCAAGGGCACCGATTGGGACACCGAGCGCGAACCTTACGCCGACCGCGTGCTCGACGTGATTCAGGAATACTGCCCGAACATCCGCGACATCGTGGTCGAGCGCCAGACGCTCACGCCGCTCGATCTGGAGCGCCGCTTCGGCCTCACCGGCGGCAACATATTTCACGGCGAGATGTCGCTGGATCAGATGTTCGTGATGCGGCCGCTGGCCGGTTGGGCGAAGTACCGGACGCCCATCAAAGGCCTGTATCTGTGCGGTTCCGGAGCGCATCCCGGCGGCGGCGTGATGGGCGCGCCCGGGACACAACGCCGCGCGCGAAATTCTGAAGGACCGCTGAATCAGATGACGCCGCTGCGCCTGATGCCGACTCGCCACTCTCCGTTCTACACCCCGTTTCTGGCGGTGCACGCGGCAGGTTTTCTGCGGGAAGAAGGCATCGAGTCCACGCTGCGGCTTCCGGCGGAGGGCGAAAGCACCGCCGCCGTCCTGCGGCGCGGCGAAGTGGACGTGATCCAGAGCGCCGTCTCCGCTGCCTGGACCGCGATCGAAAAGGGCGTCGACCGATTTCCCGGTCCACATCGCGCAAATCAATCAATGCGACGGATTCGTGATTGTTGGCCGCGAGGCGGATCCCGACTTCACTTGGCAGAAGCTCGACGGCAAAACGTTGATCGCCGACCACGGACATCAGCCCCTGGCTTTGCTGCGCTGGGCCGCGCACCAGAACGGCGGCGATCTGTCGCGAGCGAATCTGCTGAACCTCGGCTCCGCCGCAGCCATGGAAGCGGCCTTCCGCGCCGGTCAGGGCGACTACATCCACCTGCAAGGCGGCATGCCGCAGCAAATGGAACTCGAAGGCGCGGGACATATCGTTGCCTACGCCGGCGCAGGGCCTGACGCCGCTGGCGTTCTCGAGCGTCGCCGCTCCGCGCGCGTTCGCCGAAAGCGATCAGCTCCAGCCGTTTCTCCGCGCCTTCGCGAAAGCCAAGGCCTGGGCTCGCGAGACGCCTCCGCCGGAGGTTGCCGGTGTGCTCACCCCGTTGTTCCCGGCCCTTCACATCGAAGCGCTGACCGCCGCCATCGCCGCCTGCCAGAAGCTGGGATGCTGGAACGGAGACGCCGCCATCCCTCGCGCCGATTATCACGAAGCGGAAAAAGCGTTCCTCTGGGCCCGCGCCATTCAACGCGCCCACGCCTACGAAGAGGTGTGCCATGCTTGAGGTGCATGAGCCGCCCACCCGACAGCGTTCCTCCCAAGAGCGATGACAAGCCGCTCAAGCCTTCGAGCGACGCGCAGAAACGACGCCCTCAGATGACGCGCAAGGCTTTCGGCGAATTGCTCAAGAAGGCGTTTACGAAGCCGGACCCGAAATCCACCTAGACGCGCTGCTTCCCGATACACGCCTCATCCTTGTTACTCTGGTTTCCGATGACCCCCGCTCATTCTGGATTCGGACGAAACTACGGCCGCTCGCTGGTGATCTCGCAGCAGGGAATTGTGGCCACCAGCCATGCCCTCGCCTCGCAAGCCGGAGCGCAGATTCTGGCGAACGGCGGCTCGGCGGTCGATGCCGCGATTGCCGCGAACGCCGTGCTGGGCGTGGTCGAGCCCATGATGGACGGCATCGGCGGCGACCTGTTCGTCCTCTACTGGGACGCGGAGACCAAGCAAGCTGTCGGGCCTGAACGCATCCGGACCCGCGCCCTGCGGCCTCTCGCCTGCTTTCCTCGCGGACCGCGGAGAGACCACCATGCCGCTGGCGGGAATTCACGCCGTCACCGTCCCCGGCGCCGTCGATGGCTGGGCGCAACTGCACAAGCGATTCGGAAATTTGCCGTGGGATCGCCTGTTCGCGTCCGCCATCGCGTATGCGGATCAAGGCTTCCCGGTCACGGAAGTGATCGAAGAGCAATGGACCTCGCCGATTTCCTACGAACGATTGCTGAGCCACGCCGAGTCCTCGCGAGTCTTTCTGCCTGGCGGAAAGCCGCCGAGCGTAGGCGAACTCTTTCGCAATCCCGACCTCGCCGCCGCCTACAGCAGCCTGGCCGCCGCCGGATCGCGAACCTTTTACGAAGGCGAGATCGCCGCCGCCATTCTCAAGACGTCGCAAGAGCCTGGGCGGCACGATGAATGCCGAAGACCTGTCCGGATTCTCAGCCGAGTGGGTGGAACCGATTTCGATCGACTATCGCGGCTGGCGCGTCTACGAACTGCCGCCGAACGGGCAGGGCATGGCCGCGCTCGAAATGCTGAACATCATGGAAACGTCGCCCGCCGCTGGCGACGGCCCGTCGAACGCCGCCGAATTGCACAAGCGCATCGAGGCCATGAAGCTCGCCTACTCGGATGTGTGGCGCTACAATGGCGATCCGCGGCATCTCGAAGATCCCGGTGGAGACGCTGCTCTCGAAAGAACACGCCCGCCAGCGCGCCGCACTGATCGATCCGCGCCGCGCCAACGGACAAGTGGCCGCCGCGAAGATCAACGCCAGCGACACCACCTATCTGACGGTGGTCGACCGCGAAGGAAATATCGCGAGCTGGATTCAGAGCGTCTACAGCAATTTCGGATCCGGGATCACCGTCGAAGGCATGGGCTTCACGCTGCAGAATCGCGGCGCGGGGTTCACGCTCGATCCCACGCATCCCAACGTGCTGGCAGGCGGCAAGCGCCCGTATCACACCATCATTCCGGGCTTCATGCAGCGCGGCGAGCGCGCAGCATCGGATTCGGCATCATGGGCGGTCCCAATCAGCCGCTGGCCCACGCCCAGTTTGTTTCGAACGTCGTCGATTACGGAATGAACCTGCAGCAGGCGCTGGAAACGCCGCGCTTCACCAAGTTCGGCCCTGCCGGGAGCGACGTTCTGATCGAATCGCGAGTGCCCGCAGCCGCCCTGCAGGAGCTAACGGAAATGGGCCACGAGGTCGCAGTGCGCCGCGAGTACACGCAAGAAATGGGCCGGGGCCAGGCCATCCTGCACGATTCGGAAACCGGAACCAACTACGCCGCCTCCGATCCGCGTGCCGACGGCGCCGCGACGCCCGAGCCCATTGTTGTCTAACGTAACTAGTCGATGAAGCTGTACGCGGGCAGCGTCAGGAAGTCCTGAGAAATCCGCGCTGGTCATCATCTGGCGGAAGATCTGCGAAGCCTTCGTGAACTCGCCGCTACTGGCGTCCCGCGCTTGGCGAGCAGGTCGTCCACCACGCCGTTCACCATCGCGGCCGTCACCGGACGCCCGTCGTCGAGCTTCGCTCCCCACTTCACCCACTGCCACACCTGCGCGCGGCAGATTTCGGCCGTGGCCGCGTCTTCCATCAGGTTGTAAATCGGCACGCAGCCCACGCCGCGCAGCCAGGCTTCGAGATACTGCAAGCCCACGTCGATATTCCAGCGCAGACCCGCTTCGGTGATCGTGCCGTCCGCCGGCGTCAGCAGATCCTTTGGCGTGATGTGCACCGTCTTCGCGCTTTTTCGAAATCTGATTCGGAGTCGGCATGCCTTCGTCGAAAACTTTCTTGGCGATCGGCACCAGGCCCGGGTGAGCCACCCAGGTGCCGTCGTGACCGGCCTTCACCTCGCGCAAGTTTGTCCAGGCGGACTTTTTCGAGCGCCTGCTTCGTTCGCCACCGGATCGTTCTTAATCGGCACCTGCGCCGCCATGCCGCCCATCGCATGAATGTTGCGGCGATGGCAGGTCTGGATCAGCAGCTCGACGTAAGACTTCAGGAAATGCCGCGTCATCGTGACTTCCGCGCGGTTCGGCAGCACGAATTCCGGATGATTGCGGAACTTCTTGATGAAGCTGAAAATGTAATCCCAGCGTCCGCAGTTGAGGCCCGCGGAGTGATCCTTCAGCTCATACAGAATCTCGTCCATCTCGAACGACGCGAGAATGGTCTCGATCAGCACCGTGGCGCGGATGGTTCCGCGCGGCACGCCCAGCGCGTCCTGCGCGAAGTTGAAGACGTCATTCCACAGGCGCGCTTCCAGATGGCTCTCCAGCTTCGGCAAGTAGAAATACGGGCCGGAGCCGTTCGCAATCTGCTGCTTCGCGTTGTGGAAGAAGAACAATCCGAAATCGAACAAGCGAGCCGGAGATCGGCTTCCCGTCCAGCAGCACGTGCTTTTCGTCCAGATGCCAGCCGCGCGGCCGCACCAGCAGCGTCGCGATCTTGTCGTTGAGCTTATACTTCTTGCCTTCCGGACTGGTGAACTCAATCGTCCGCCGGATGGCGTCGCGCAGATTGATCTGGCCGTCGAGATTGTTGGTCCAGGTGGGCGAATTGGCGTCTTCGAAATCCGCCATGAAAACATTCGCGCCGCAATTGAGCGCGTTGATGACCATCTTGCGATCCACCGGCCCGGTGATCTCGACGCGGCGATCCATCAGATCGGCCGGGATGGGAGCAACCGTCCATTCGCTCGTCCGGATCTCGGCGGTCTCCGTAAGGAAATCCGGGTAATGGCCGGCGTCGAGCTCGCGCCTGGCGCACTTGCCTGCGGGCCAGCAGATCCTTCCGCCGCGCGTCGAACTTGAGCCGCCAGACTGGCGACAAAGCGCTGCGCTTCCGGAGTCAGAATCTCGGCATACGCCGGACTGACCGGAGCATTGATCTGAAGTTCTAATTCTTGAACCTGAGTAGTGCTTGACATATATCTATTATCCTCTCGCAGCTTGTCCCTGGACTTCCACGGCATCAAGTGTGCCGGTCTGGGGCTTGTGCGGCAACGGCATTTTGATCAATCCGGTCGCCATCAAAGCCGCGACAGAAAGTCATGATTGCGCCGCCATAGAAAACCACGCTCCAGGAGCCGGTTTTCTCGAACAACATCGGCGCCAGGTAGCCGCCCACAATAGCGGCGACGCCTTTGGTGCTATACAAAAAGCCGTAGTTCGCGCTGGCGTTGCGCGAGCCGAAAAGGTCGGCCGTCAGCGACGGAAACAGCGAGTAGATCTCGCCCCAACTGAAATACACAATTGCCAGACACACGATGAAGTAGGTGTCCGATCCCGGCGCCAGCAGGGGAACGCTCAGCAGCGCGGCCGATTGAATCAGAAATGCAATCACCATGGTTCGCTCACGCCCGATGTGATCGGAAACCCAGCCCCAGGACAGGCGCGAGGCTCCATTGGCGATCGGATTCATGGAAGCGGCGAAAATGAGCGCGGCGGCGGTGATCTTGAAAGTATCCGCCAGTTTCGCCAGATTCGCGGTCACCATCAGCCCGCCGACGCCCATGACGAACATCATCAGGTACAGGACGTAAAAGTGCGAAGTCCGCAGCATTTGGCCGGGCGTAAAATCCTCGCCGCGGCTGCGGATCTGTGGCTTGGCGGGAGCGGCGGCGACCTCACCCGCCTTGGGGCTGCGCAGGAATTGCGCGGCGCACATGATCAAGAAGCCCTGCGCGAGTCCGGTGTACAGAAATGTGGTCTTGTAGCCGTCGGACTTCAGCAAGTGCGCGATCAGCGGAATGAACAGCGCCGTCCCCGAGCCGAACGCCGCAGCGGTGATGCCGGCGGCCAGGCCGCGCTTATCGGGAAACCATTTGAGCGCCACGCCCATCGATCCGCAATAGACCAACGCCGCGCCCACTCCGGCAGCGGCATAGAACGTGTAGAGCGCCGGCAGGCTGTTGGCCTGGCTCATCATCGCCCAGCCACCGCCGCACAGCAGTCCGCCCAAGGTCATCATGAAGCGCGGGCCGATCTTATCGATCAGCCATCCCGATACCGGCATCAACCAGGTCTGGCAAACGATGAATATCGAGAAGGCCAGCCCCACGTCGGACAGCTTCCAGTGCTGTTCGGGATGCCCGGCGATCAGGGGTTTGACGAACAATGTCCAGGCGTATTGAAAGTTCGCGATCATGATCATCGCGACCGCCGCCGATGCTAAACGAAACCAACGATTCACTTCGAACCTCCTACAGAGAGGGCATGAGAGCTTAACAGCCTCGTACAAGCATATACCGTCCGCGTGTAGGGCATGGGAACTCCCAGACGCTCGCCCAGTTCGACGACGGCGCCCACCACCGCTTCGAGTTCCATGGGCCGGCCGGACTCCAAATCCTGCAGCATCGA
This sequence comes from Bryobacterales bacterium, assembly GCA_963731375.1. Lineage (GTDB taxonomy): Bacteria > Acidobacteriota > Terriglobia > Bryobacterales > Bryobacteraceae > Palsa-187. The sequence continues at coordinate 595,762 of CAVSUW010000005.1, read as the reverse complement.
AGTCTTATGCTCGCCGACTTTTTCCGCGCCCGCGATGCGCTGATCGATCGAAATCGGCATCTCGATTCCCATTTTCGCAGCCACCGCTTCCACCTCCAGCATGATGTTGCGGACCACGTGGCGGACTTCCGGATCGCGCGCCATCTGCGCCGAGCGTCGCGCGCGTCAACGCGCTGATCGGATTGAACGCGACGTTGCCCAGGATCTTCACCCAGATCTCAGTGCGGATCTTCTGCGTCACCGGGCAGCGGATACCGGCCTTGATCAGCGCCTCGGAGATGGCCTTGCAGCGATCCGAGCGCGTGCCGTCGGGCTCGCCCAGCGACAAGCGATTTCCTTCGGTGTGGCGAATGACTCCGGGCTCCACGAATTCGGTGGCGAAATACGCGATGGAGGCGACCACGTTCTTCGCCGGGATCGCCGCCGCGATCGCGCCGCCGGGATCGACGCGTTCCAGATGGAGTCCGGTAAGCTCTCCCGCGTGCGTCTGAAAATACCACCAGGGAACGCCGTTCTGCGTGCTGACGACCGTGGTGTTCTCGCCGATCAGCGGCTGGACTTGCGGCGCGAGCTGCGTCAGGCCGTGAGCTTTCACGCCGAGGAAGATGACGTCCATCGGCCCGGCTTCCGCAAGATCGCCGATGATGCGCGGATGAACTTCGAACTCGCCCTCGTCGCCGATCACGCGCAGCCCGCGCTCCTGCATCGCGCGCAGATGCGGACCGCGCGCGTAGAGAGTGACATCCTGGCCGGCCTGCGCCATGCGGGCGCCCAGATATCCACCGATGGCGCCCGCCCCTGCGATCAGAAACTTCATTGCCCGCCTGCGAGCGCCTTCCCCACCGCGCCGCGCTGGATCTTGCCGGTGGCGGTGCGCGGAATGGACTCGACCACGAACAGTTTCTTCGGCATCTTGAAATCGGCCAGGCGTTCCTTGCAGAAGGCCAGGATGGCGGCCTCGGTTGCCGGCTCCCGCAGCACCACGGCAGCGTTGACTTCCTCGCCCCACATGGGATGCGGAACGCCGAACGCCAGCGCCTCGGCGACAGCCGGATGCGCCAGCAGCACTTCGTCGATCTCGCGCGGCCCGATCTTTTCGCCGCCGCGGTTGATCAGTTCCTTGAGGCGGCCGGTGAGCGTCAGGTAGCCGTCGGCATCGAGAAATCCCTGATCGCCGGTGCGGAACCAGCCGTTGGTGAACGACTTCGCCGTGGCCTCCGGATTGTTCTCGTATTCCGAAACCACATTCGGACCCTTGATCGAAACCTCGCCGCGCTCTCCAGCGGCCAGCTCATTGCCGGCGTCGTCCAGAATTCCAATCTTGACTCCCGTACCCGGACCGACCGAGCCCGGCTTGCGCGCGTGCGGCGGCTGCGGATTGGAGCTCATCTGATGCGAGGCTTCGGTCATGCCATAGGCTTCGAGCACCGGAGCGCCGAACAGCTCTTCCATCTTCGCCATCATTTCCGGAGGCAGCGCCGCGCTGCAGGAGCGAATGAAGCGCAACCCTTCGCGTCCGGCCGGCGGTTCTTTAGCGCGCGAGAGCAGCAGGTTGTGGATGGTGGGAACCGCCGAATACCAGGTGGCGCCGGAATCGCCACGGTCCGCCAGAAGGACAGCGGATTGAATTTGTTGGGCACCGCCACGGTTCCGCCGGATTGCAGCGTCGAAAGCGTCGACGCCACCAGTCCGTGAACGTGGAACAGCGGCATCACGCACAGCGAGACGTCCTTCGGCGTCAGGCTGTAGTGCTCGACGATATTCGCCGTCGATGCCGTGATGTTGCGATGCCGGATGGGCACGCGCTTGGGGCGGCCCGTGCTTCCGCTGGTGTGCAGCACCAGCGCGACGTCGTCGCCGCGCAGGCGCGGCGGCCGTCTTCCCGCTGGGCGCGTCGACAATCCGCACGACGCCGTTCGCGTCCATTTCCAGCGTGTACACCGGAATGCCGAGTCCCGCGGCAGCCTTGCGCGCGGCGTCGGCCCCTTCGGCCATGCACAGCAAGACCTTCGCGCCGGTGTCTTCCAGATAGAACGCAAACTCCTCTTCGCGGTAGCCGGGATTCAGCGGCGCCGCCGTGCCCGCGATCGATCCGGCCAGGAAGCTGACGATCGCCGGCAGTCCGTTCGGCAGCACCGTGGCCACGCGATCGCCGCGCCCGATTCCCATCGACGCCAGCGCATCCGCCATGGCCGTGACCTGCTTGACCAGCGAATCATAGGTGACGCGGATTCCGGAATCGGTGAGCAGAAGCGCGGTGTTCCCGGCTGGTGCGACTTGGATCAGTTCGAGAAGAGTGTGCGGTTGAGACATAAGTACAATCTTAAGCCAGAAGCGACGGGATCCGCGATGCTTCGCGGCTATCTTGACTGCTGCCTGGACCCGGTTTGAGCAGCACTTCGCGTGGGGAGCCGATGAATCGCTTTCCCGGACTGCTGGCGCGCGAGGTCGAGTTCGTAAGCCGTCTGAAGATTCATCCAGAAATCAGCCGACATGCCGAAATACCGTCCGAGCCGTAAGGCCGTGTCCGCAGTGATGCTGCGCTTGCCCGCCAAGAGCTGATAGAGGCGGTTGGGTGGCACCTCAATAACATCGGCGAGCTTCTTCGCGGTGAGCCCGGTTTCTTCCAGCTCATCTCCGAGAATCTCGCCGGGGTGAATCGGTGTGCGGGCCATGATTTTCCTCTTTCGCTCCTAGTGATAGTCTACGATCTCGAGGAAGCCGCCTGGACCCGGCCTATTGTCCGCGGTCTTCCTCGCTCGGGCCTGGTGGTTCCAGGGTCAGTCTTCATATCGGCCCGCGTCTTGCTTATGCCGCCTCGTACGTGAAACAATTCACGTGACATCAGCCGGAAAATCGTTCCCTTCGGAGGAAAAATGAGAACATTACTTTCGTTGTTTCTTCTTGCGGGAACGGCGCTCCCTCAGCAGTCGATCTTTACCGGACAAACCGGGATCATCGCGCACCTGGTCGACGGCGACGGATGGCAAACTTCGGTGTCGCTGAATAATATCGACGTGGCGCCAAGCCAATACAAGCTGAGCTTTTTCGCGGAGAATGGTTCGCCGCTTTCCCTGAAAACCAACCTAGGAACCGGTACGTTCATTTATGGAACGATCCCAGCGCAGGGGAGTGTAACGATTCAAACGGCCGGAACGAACGTCGCACTTACACAGGGATGGGCCAAGATGGATACGATCTTTCTGGTGCCCGGAACTACGATCACAATTGCGCCTGGTGCGAATGTCGCCGGTACCGTATTATTTTCCCGGCCGCCCAGCGCTGGCCGCTCCGTGATTGTTTCCGAACCGCTGGATTTCTCGCTAGCGCAAAAGTGGGTTCTTCCGTTCGACCACTTGAACAGCTATTCGTCGGGGGTGGCGCTCGTGAATCAGGAGACATATCAGGATCTTTCTGTGTTCGTGACGTTCTACGATGAGAGCGGAAGTCAGATCACCGCAGATTCATTTACACTTTTTCGCGGGACGCATGTTTCGTTCACCCTGACGCAGCGCTATCCGGAGACCATAGGTAAGCGCGGTACCCTAAGAATCGAGTCGTCGTCGACCCCGCTCAACGTGCTGGGCTTTCATGTGAGCCCGGACGGCGTATTCTCAAGTACGTCGCCTATTTCATGGTTTTAGGGCCGCAAGAAGGTTACTGAACCTCGCCCAGCGGCCGAATCCAGATGTTGCGAAAACGCACCGGGTCGTGGTGATCCTGCAGCATCAGTGGGCCCTTGGGTTCATGCACCACCAGCTTGGGCACCGCGCGATGCTCCGTCGCCCCCAGAATCTGCGTGTGATTCTGCACGATCACGCCGTTGTGGAACGTGGTGACGAATCCGGGAACGTCGATCTTGCCGTCTTTGAAGCGCGGCGCGGTGTAGACGATGTCATACGTCTGCCACTCGCCCGGCGGCCGGCACGCATTCACCAGCGGCGGCGATTGCCCGTAAACCGCTCCCGCCTGCCCGTCGGCATAAGTCAGATTGTGATAGCAGTCGAGCACCTGCGTTTCATACAGCCCCATCAAAAAGATGCCGCTGTTGCCGCGCCCTTGGCTGTCGCCCTTCGGGGGCGAAGGAGCCATCCACTCAATGTGAAGCTGGCTATCGCCGAATTCCGCCCGCGTCATGATGCTGCCGGCCCCCGGCACCACTTCCAGGTATCCGTTTTCCACTTTCCACTTCGCGGGCTCGCCCTTGGCCGTGCGCCAGGCGTCGAGATTCTTGCCGTCGAAGAGCACCACCGCGTCCGACGGCGGCTTGCCGGGAACATCCGGCGTGCTGAACGTACCCGGCGTGATGACGGGCGGCCGCGGACGCGCGTCGTCATGCACCCGCCACTTGCTTCCGGGAATCAACGGTGTGTCCGTGTATCCGGTAGGAGCCTTGGCGGGCGGCGCGGACGCCGTCTGCGCCGGAAGCGCGACTGCCATTGCCGCGGCGACGATTACAAGCTGGAACTTCATGGTCCCTCCCGACTGTTAATAAATCATTGTAGTCCGACGGAACTTCCGCGGCGCCGCCCCCGTACTATCCAAAGAGGAGGGAGAAAATGTACTGTACGAACTGCGGAACGCAGATCGGCGACACCGACAAATTCTGTCGCGAGTGCGCCTACGAAACCAAGGTCGGGCGCGACGCCAACCGCCAGAGCGCTTCCGGATATGAGGCCCCGCGGCGCCTCTACCGCGTGACGTCCGAAAAGAGAATCGCCGGCGTCTGCGCGGGTCTCGCCCGCTACTTCGAAGTGGATGTGACGCTGGTTCGATTGCTGGTGGTTGCCGCCACTCTTTGCAGCGGCGGCCTGGGCCTGCTCGCCTACATCGCGGCTTGGATCATCATGCCGCGGGATACCGAGATCACGCCATTTCGCTCATCCGCCGGCGCCTCGACCCAGACGGCCGCCTAGATTTACAGCCCCGCCGCGCGCGCCGCAGTCCGCGAAACGCTGGACCAGTCCATCTCGCCTTGCCCCCGCGCCAGTGCGGAGATGAACTGATCGCGGACCACGCTCGCCAGCGGCATCGGCGCCGTGCATTCCTCCGAAGCCGCCAGCATCAAGCGAACGTCCTTGAGGCCCAGCCGCAGCGCGAATCCCGCCGGCTCGAATGTCTCTTCCACGATGGCGCGTCCATAGTTGGTGATCACCGGAGAGCCAAACAGCGCGGTCATCATATCCAGGAACATCTCCGGAGCGACCTCCGCCTTGCGCAGCGTAGCCGAGGCTTCGCCGAACGCCTCAATCGCGCTGGCGATCATGAAATTGCCGCACAGCTTGGCGATGTTCGCCTGCCACGGCTCGGCTCCCACGACGAACGTCTGGCGTCCGATGGCGTCGAGCAGCGGACGGCAGCGCTCGACCACGTCGCTCGGTCCCGGCCGCCAGCACCAGCAGCCTCTTGGCTTCCGCGGCCTCCGGACGTCCGAACACCGGAGCGCTCAGAAAGCCCTGCTTCCGCTGCGTATGTTCGGTGTTCAACCGCCGCGCCAGCGCCGTGCTGATCGTGCTCTGCGAAATATGAACGCAACGATTCCTGCATGGCCGCCGCCATGCCATCTTTTCCGAAGACGACCTGTTCCAGTGCGTGATCGTCGGAGACCATCGTCATCACAGCCTCCGCATCGCGGCACGCGTCGGCCGGTGAACTAGCCACCCGCGCGCCCTCGCCGGCCAGTGCCTGCGCTTTTTCAGCGCTGCGATTGTAAACCGTCAAGTTGTGTCCGGCACGCAGCAAGTTGCGCGCGATGCCCGTGCCCATTTTTCCGAGTCCGATGAAAGCCAGGTTCATATTGCCCAGCATAGCCAACTGGGCTTAGCCAAATGGGAATAGCCGGACGAATCGTGCACTCCAGCGATCCTCGCAGGGTAGACGCGCATTTTTACGACCATTGGTAGTCAGGTGGCGACATACGGTCACTTCGCTTTCGAATCGATGTCGTCAGGCGGCCGTCCCACTTCCAACGTCGCCGCGCAAAGCCTTGCAGAATGGCGTCCTTGCGGTAAATTTCGAATTTGCGGACGGATTGGAAGCCGCATGTGCACTCTATCCAAGAGGAAACAGGAGAACTAATCGATGCGTAAATCATTTGTAATTATATTGGCGATTGCCGGCGACCATGAGCAGCGCCGCCCTCGCGGAAGACCGGGAGGCCAAAGTCGCCGACCGGCTGGACGCCTCGGTCGACACGCTCGTGGACATGAGCCACGCCGACGACAAAGGTATCCCGCAAGATTTGCTGGAAAACTCGCACTGCGTGATTGTCATACCCGGCATGAAGAAAGCCGGATTCATTTTTGGCGCGAAATACGGCCGCGGATTCGCGTCCTGCCGCCGTCCCAATAACGCGGGCTGGAGCGCTCCGGCCGCGATGCGCGTCGAAGGCGGAAGCGTCGGATTTCAGATTGGCGCTTCGGAAACCGATGTTGTGCTGCTGGTCATGAACGACCGCGGTATGAAGCACCTCTTGTCGGATAAGTTTACGATTGGCGGAGACGCCACGGCTGCGGCAGGCCCGCTTGGCCGCGGCGCCACCGCTCAGACCGACGCCATGATGCACGCGGAAATGCTCTCGTACTCCCGTTCGCGCGGGCTGTTTGCAGGCATTTCGCTCGAAGGCGCCACGCTTCGCCCGGATGGGGATTCCAACCGCGAGCTGTACGGTCGTGACACCACGAATCGTCAAATCTTGACCGGCAACTTCAAGACCCCGCCGGCCGCCGAGAAATTCCGGCACGCGCTGTGGAACGAATCGCCTCACCGCCAGTAGTTGCAGTTCTCGGAGGCACATCAGGGGACCGCGCGCAAGCCGGTCCCTCGGCAGGCACGCTGCACGCGGAGAAAGACCAGCATGCACGAGACCCACAGGAGAGCCGCGGAACAGCACGAGCTTGCCGCTCACGCCCATCGGACCGCTGCCGAACACAACGAAAAGGGCGACAACGAGACCGGTAACTGGCACGCGGAACGCGCCCTTGAGTATTCGGACCGTGCCTATAAGCTTGCCCAGGAAGCCCATACGAAATCCGGCCAGATCGTGACACTCTAATAGATCGTGACCCTCTGATCATGTCCACGCGCTACAACAACGGATCGCACTACGAAAATCATCAGCGGGCCGCCGAGCTGCACGACCTCGCCGCCCACGCCCACCGCGCCGGCGAACAACAAGGGAAGCAGGAACATCTCAGCTGGACACGAGCATTCCCGGCAAGCCCTCGAGCACTCCGAACGGGCGCACCAGATGACGCAGTCGACGGCCGGACATGGCGTCGTAACCTTCGGGCATGACGAAATCGCCGCGCTGGCCCACGCACTCTGGCAAGCCCGAGGTTGTCCTGAAGGATCGCCCGCAAGAAGATTGGCTTCGTGCCGCGGAACAATTGCGGTCGCGCTCGTCCTCGCACTGACCCCACGGCAACGTCAATTCAGATCGCGCGAGATCATGAACTTCAGCGTCACTCTGTCGGATGCGCTGGTCAGCCCGAACCCGATACCCGTCTCGATATTGATCGCCTTGCCGGAGTGATTCGCCACCGCCCAGATTTGGTGCGACTGCTCGTGCGCCGAGTAGAATCTGGCGCAGCGGCCCGTAGTCGGCGTACTCTTCAATCGCTCCCGCCCACTTCGGAGAGAAATTGTAGGCGACCCGCACCGCCGGCACAAATTCGAGACTCTTGAATCCGCCCGTATAGGAAGTGTCCACGATCGGATTCACGATGATGTCGATAGGCTTCAAGTGCCATCCCACGATCGGCCGGACCTCGGACGTATAGTGCCTGGTATCCCACTGCGGCCGGTTCACGCTGAATTCGAAATTCACGCCGTAGAAAAATTTGCGATCGTCGGCGTGGGGCTTTACGAATAGCCATCGCAGCTTGAAGCCGTTGTAGGTCGCTCCATCGTTCGGCGAGAAACTGTACAGCGGCAGATACAGTCCCTGCTCGAACCAATCCGTCACGCCGTACGCCCATTCGGCGACGCCCACCAGCGAGTGGTTGGATTGGACGGCGCCGGGAAATGCCGGCTCCTTCAGCCCATCTGGGCGTGAAGTTATTGTGGATCATCAGATTGAACTTGCCGCGCTCGGCAATAGCGGCGTCATAAACCTGGATCTCGTCGGTTTGCGCTAAGGCCGTTCCCCGTGCTGCAAGAAGCGCGAGCCGCGATCCACCACACGCGCGCGCCGATCGTGCGCCGTGAACATTTCAGGGTTGAGTTCATTCAGATTTGGGACTTCAAGCCAGTATACGTTAGGCCCTCACCTCCCTTCGAGCCGCCAGAAACCCCATGAGGCTTCGTAGCATCACTAGACTATGGCTCTTTCCTCCCACTACCTCCGTGCGCGATCTGTAACAATCCTTGCGGCCACAATGTCTTTCGGAGTGTCATCTTTCGGTCAAACAAACGCCCCTGAAACGATCCAGAAAAGCGATCCGGCTAAACCGCAAGAAGCAACCGACAAACGTCTGTTCTGGATCATTCCGAATTACCGGACCTTTCCCGAGCAAGACAACTACAAGCCAATCACGATCAAGGAAAAATTCAAGATTGCCCGGGATGATTCCTTCGATCGCGGCACCATCGCTCTCGCTGCGGCGTTTGCGGGCGAGGGTCAGCTATCAAATTCGAGTCCCTCGTTTGGGCAAGGCGCAAAGGGGTATGGCCATTATTTTGCGACGGCTTATGCCGACCTGGTGATTGGTGATTTTATGACCGAGGCTGTCTACCCCAGCATCCTTCACCAGGATCCTCGATATTTTCGGCGCGGTACCGGCAGGGGATTGTCGCGACTCGGATACGCGACCGGTCAAATCTTCTGGACCCGCACGGATTCGAGAGGCAAGCAGTTCAATTATTCGGAAATTGTAGGCAACTCGACTGCGGTCGCGATTTCAACCGCGTACTACCCCGATGGACGAGATGTGGGAAGCGCCGTGTCCAAACTTGGCACTCAAATTGGCGTCGACATGGTTGGCAATATCCTGAAAGAGTTCTGGCCTGATATACGCCGCAAGTTTTCCCGGGATCATGGGACGTCGGCGCCTTACCGCTGACCGCGCCTCAGCACAAAGTGGCTGCGGCCACGCGTCGATTATAAAGTGGCCGTGGCCACGCGTCGATCATAAAGTGGCCGTGCCACGCGTCGATCATAAAGTGGCCGTGGCCACTCATCCCTTGTCCGCCCGTGCGGGAGTATACTGTCTGGACAGCGCAGCCGCGCGTGGAGGCTTCCAATGAAACGTTTTATCCGGTACGCAACCGTGCTTCTCGCCCTTGGGCTCGCGCCCGCCGCATTCAGCGACGACGGCAGCCATCTTCTGCGCCTGGATCACTACGTCGAAGTGCATTCCGCGGTCCCCGCGATTGCCGGACAAACCACCCAGATCTACGTGCGGGAAGTGGTGGAGGCTGCCACCGTCCTGCGCGGCGGACCCGCGTCCGATCGCGTGGCGCTGTTCATCCACGGAGCCGGCACGCCCGCCGAAGTTTCCTTCGACGTTCCCTACCAGGACTACAGTTGGATGGCCTACCTCGCGCATGCCGGCTTCGACGTGTTCTCCATGGACATGACCGGCTACGGGCGCTCCACGCGGCCGCCCGCGATGAACGATCCCTGCAATCTTTCGCGCGAGCAGCAGGCGGCCTTCGTGCCGGCGCTGATCCCCGCGGTCTGCGCCGCCAGCTACGCGCAGCAGATGACCACTCTTGCATCGGACTGGCACGATATCGACGCGGTCGTCGATCGCGTCCGCGCCCTGCGCCATGTGGACAAACTGAACCTGCTGGCGTGGTCGCTGGGCGGCCCGCGCTCCGCCGGATACGCCGCGCAGCATGCCGATAAGGTCGCGAAACTGGTGTTGCTGGCGCCCGCCTACAATCGAGCCGCGAAAGCCGATCCGCCCGCGCAGGTGCCCGCCAGCGGCGCGGCCATGAACACGCAGTCCCGCGACGAATTCATCGCCAACTGGGATCGCCAGGCCGGATGCCCCGGCCAATACGAAGCCGGCGCGCGCGACTCGGTCTGGTCGGAGATGATTCATTCCGACCCGGTCGGCGCAACCTGGGGCACAGGCGTCCGCCGCGCCCCGCAAGTCACAACCTGGGGATGGACCACGGCGGTAGTCGCCAAGACCCAAATCCCCACGCTGATGGTTTCCGGCGCGAACGACAAGCAAGTCAACCCGGAGCGCGTGCGGGAAATGTACACGGATCTTGGCTCGCCCAAGAAAGTGTTCATCGATCTCGCATGTTCCTCCCACAACGCCATGTGGGAAAAGAACCACCTGCTGTTGTTCAAGGCGTCGCTCGAGTGGCTGACGCAAGGCTCGGTCGAAGGCAAGCAGGAAGGGATGCTGCGGCTGGGCTACTGACGCTGATCGCACCGAGCCGCGCGATGTCATTTCTTCTTCTTGCCCGTTTCCTCGGCGCGCGAGGCCGTCGATGGCGGCACAATCCCGCTGGCGCGCAGATATCCCACCAGGTTTCCGTAGATCTCGTTGCTATGCACGATCACGTGCAGGTACGCGTAGCTCACCCTGGGTGACGCCGCCGCCTTCTGGTCGTCCATAGTCTGCAGCACGGCGGCGCAATAGTCGAACGAATCTTTCAGGGCCTTGCTGACCTCGGCCTTCTCCTTCAGACTCGCAGCCTGCTTCTCGCCCGGCTGCGTCGGTTCGCCTCTCAGCACCGCGCAATCCCGGTAGTTCCTCTCGATCGAATGCACCAGCCACTCGGCGAAGGTCCGCTGCGCGGGCGTCAGCCGGAAGCTATATTTCTCCGCCGGCATCACCTCGGCGCTGCCCTCGATACTGGCCCGGACGACGTCGAAATAGCGTTCCCTCGCGGCGGTGGTGATATTGTTCTGGGCGTGCAACGCGGCAGACGCCATCAAACAGCAGAAAACGACGGGGATTTTCATAAATTAGCCGGACCCTTTCAATCAACTGCCTATACTAACAAAGCCGCCGCGTGTGCGCCCCGCGAGTTCGCTCCAAGTAACACGGGTCCGGGGTCCCTTATCATTACAGTAAGGGGGATCGGGGTCATGGATGATGCCAGAGACTAGCGCCACGCCGAACGCTCCTCCGCAATCCAACTGGCCGAAGATGCTGGCGCTTCTGCGCCCCCATTGGAAGACCCTAACCATCGCTCTGCTGGCGGTGCTGGTGGAAACCAGCGCCGACCTCCTCGAGCCTTGGCCGCTCAAAATCATCGTCGACAATCTCCTGCAATCGAAACCGCTGCCGCACTGGCTGGCAGGCGTCGTCAGCCACATGGCGGGACACGACAAACTTGCGATCTTGAATTTCGCCGTGCTGGCCGTAGCGGTGATCGCCAGTCACCGGCGCGATCGGCTCTTACACCGAAAAGTACCTCACCACCAGCGTCGGCCAATGGGTGATGCACGACATGCGGCGGACGCTCTACCAGCACATCCATCACCTGTCTCTGGCGGAGCACGACGAAAAAAGAACCGGCGATCTGATCAGCCGCGTCACCAGCGACATCGAAGCCATTCAGGACTTCATCACTTCCGCGCTGCTCGGCATGCTGGTCAGCGTGCTCACGCTGGTGGGCATGGTGGGCGTGATGTTTTACATCAACTGGCGCTTCACGCTGATCGCCCTCTCCATCGTGCCGGTGCTTTCCGTTGTGGTGTATTTCTTCACCAAGCGCATCAAGAAAACCTCGCGCGAAGTGCGCCAGAAGCAGGGCGAGCTGCTCACCATCGTTCAGGAAGTGTTCTCTTCCATTCGCGTCGTGAAGGCGTTTCGCGCGCGAGGACTACGAGCAGCAGCGCTTCGAAGAGCAGAGCCTGGAGAACGTCGAAACCGCCCTGCACGCGCGCGCCGTCAAGGCCAAGCTATCGCCCGTCGTCGACGTGCTGGCGGCCGTCGGAACCTGCCTGGTGCTGGGATACGGAGGCCGCCTGGCGCTGGCCGGCCAGCTCGACACCGGCGTGCTGATTGTGTTTCTGCTGTATCTCGGCAAGATGTACAAGCCCATTCGCGATCTTTCCAAGATGACCGATACCGTCTCCAAGGCGGCCATCAGCTACGAGCGCATTCAGGACGTGCTCGAACACCGTGAGCCGCGTGCGCGATCTGCCGCGCGCCCGCCGGGCTCCCCGATTTAAAGGCAAAATCGAATTCGATAAGGTCAGTTTCAGCTACAGCCCGGAGCAGCAGATTCTGACCGACGTAAGTTTTGCGATCGAGCCCGGACAGGTGGCCGCGTTCGTCGGACCCAGCGGGGCGGGGAAGTCCACCATCGTGAGCCTGATTCCGCGCTTTTACGATCCCACCTCCGGCGCAGGTCAAAATCGACGGCACCGAGATTCGCGGCTACACGCTGCATTCCCTGCGTGAGCAAATGAGTTTCGTGCTGCAGGATACGGTCCTGTTTCGCGCTCCCATCTGGCAGAACATCGCCTACGGCAAGCCGGAAGCCCAGCGCGCCGAAATCATAAAGGCGGCGGAGATGGCCAATGCCCACGAGTTCATCGAAAAGATGCCGGAAGGCTACGACACCATGGTCGGCGAACGCGGCGTCTCGCTTTCAGGCGGCCAGCGCCAGCGCGTCGCCATCGCGCGCGCCGTCATCCGCAACACGCCGATTCTCTTGCTGGACGAACCCACATCGGGTCTGGACGCCGCCTCCGAGCTAGCGGTCTTCGAGGCGCTCGGCCGCTTGATGGAAGGCAAGACTTGTGTGGTGATCGCGCACCACCTGGCCACCGTCCAGCGGGCGAACATCATATTCGTGGTGCAGGATTCTCAGATCGCGGAGCGCGGCACCCATGCGGAATTGCTCGCGGCCGGGGGCTTGTATGCCGAACTTCATGGACTACAGCTAGGCAACCTGGAGGAGCCAGCACCCGAGAAGTAGAGCACGCCGAGCCGAACGGCGAGCGCCTAAGGGAACCCGGTTCAAATCCAGCCGGGTCAGGTCCGTGATTCGTTGCTTGACCACCGTGGCGTTATCCTCGACGTCTTTGTCGTTGTACCCGGCTGCGCGGAAAACATCCCGGATTTGATCGTCGGAAAGGGGCTCTAGTAATTTACCCAGCCAAATGGCGTCGGCGATCGGAATGTCTTTAACCACGTCTTGCATGCGGGTGCGCTTGTTATAGTTCGGGATGTCCACCGCGGTAAGAAAAAACGGCCGGCTGCTCAGGTGGAAATCCACATGGTCCGATTGTCACTTTTTGAACGAACTCCGATTTGGCGTAGTCTTCCGGATTGCTTTTTGAGCGGGTGATGGTGTTTCCTGTCTCGCCAAAAGTCGCGCCCAGATCGGTGACAACATAGCGTGGCCTTTCGCCCTTCTCCTGGTAGACGGAATTATTGATTTCTTTCAAATCCCAATTGTTGATGAGCGCCATCATGATCCTCAAACCGTTAAACTCTTTTGTGCCCAATGAAGGGATTTTTAAACCAGCTCCAGTTTCCGTCCTTCTTTTCGCCCTTGAGGTAGCGCTCCATTCGCACGCCTCGCACTGTCCCGTCCGGCGAGACGAACTCGCTGCCGCGTTTCAGTTTGCCCATATTGTCCACGTGAAGCTCCGGCAGATAGTAGTCTTCGTCGGTGAAATAACCCGCCGCCCACACTAGGCGCGTAGCGGCGGTCTCGGACTTCACCTCTTGTCCCAGCTTGGCTTTCCAGCGGACGCCTTGATCGTCGCGCACGATGAACTTGGGCGAAGAGCCGTTCATGTCCTCTTTGACGAAGGTGAACTTGCCCGTAGGCTGGTGGTCCTTGCCGCCCGCTCCGCCGATCAGATCGAGCGTCCGAACGTCGCCGCGGTCAGTCCACAGAACCGGGGTTTGAACTGAGTTCTCTTCTGCCGCAGTCGCTCTGACCTGCAGGCTAATGGCGGCGGCGATCAGTACATAAGCGGTGCGAAGTCTGTGGTTGGTGGTCATAGGCCCTCGCCGTGAAAGAGGCACGTCGATGACCATTACAGGCGCCGCCAGCCTCGCAGCTACACCGCCATAGGCCTCCGACGGGACGGAGTTGCGACCGAATGTGGTCATGTGACTAGAAGTGGTCAACTTGAATGGCAAGTTACACTTGCCGCTCCTCCGGGGGGCGCATTGGCTGCACCCTGCGAAGCGCTCCTCTAACTGGCACGCGGCGTGCAACTATTAGGCGAGCCCTGGGGAAAGATACCGCGAAAACGCTGAAAAAGACGCCCCGAAGGCCGCGAGGGTGGTAAAAATTGCCGTGAAACCCCAGAAAGTGCGGCGAAACGCAATGAAGACGGAGGAACCAGCCTGAAGCTCATAGTGCAGCCCCACGACGGGATCGAGCCTCTTCTATCGGCGATCAAGAAAGCCAAGAAGAGTATCGACATCCTGATATTTCGCCTGGACTGGAAAGAACTCGAGAACGCCCTAAAAGCCGCCTCCGGTCGGGGCGTAGCCGTGCGCGCGCTCATCGCTCACACCAATCGCGGTGGCGAATCCAAGCTGCGCGCTCTGGAGATGCGCTTCCTCGAGGCCGGAATCACGGTCGGGCGCACCGCCGACGATCTGATTCGTTATCACGGCAAGATGATGATTGTCGATCGGCGCATTCTGTTCCTGCTGTCGTTCAACTTCGTCCACATGGATATCGAGCACAGCCGCGGCTTCGGTCTGATCGTCACGAATTCCAAAATTGTTCAGGAGGCCATCCGGCTCTTCGATGCCGACCTCAACCGGCAAGACTACACCGGCGGCCTCAAGACATTCATCGTAAGTCCCGTCAACGCCCGCAACGAACTTTCGGCTTTCATCAAGAAGGCCCAGAAACAATTGTGGATCTACGATCCCAAGATCGCCGACAAACAGATTCTAAAGCTGCTCGAAGAACGCGCGAAGGCGGGTGTAGATATCAAGATCATCGGAAGCCTGGGCGTCCGCGGCTCGAATCTGTGGGTGACCCCGCTCACCAGCATGCGTTTGCACACGCGAACCATTATCCGTGACGGCCGGCAGGCCTTCGTGGGCAGTCAGAGTCTCCGCCAGCCGGAGTTGGATTCACGGCGCGAAATCGGCATGATCGTTGGCGACGCGAAGGTCGTCAAAGCATTGCTCGCCACTTTTGAAAGCGACTGGGCAGCCACCGGTTTTGACGAGACTCGTGAGACCGATGAAGGCCAACGCCGAGGATGAGCCGAAACCAACGGCCAAAGCCACCCGGGCTCTTGCGAAAGAGATGCCGCCGCTAAAAACCACCCTCAAGAAGGCCATCAAGCAAGCAGTCTCAAAGGCAGGGCAGGACTCTCTGGCTCACGGGAACCTGAAATCAACCGTAAAAAGCATTGTCAAGACCGCCATGAAAGAAGCCGTCGCGGAGATGGCTCTTGAGAGCGCGGAGAAATAACTCATGCCAATAGGAAGACTCAGGCTCGGGCGCTGCTTACAAACCGCCAGCCTCTTGCTCGCGCTGACCGGAGCAGGCTGCGCCGAAACTCCGCCTCTAAACAAACAACCGCCCGGCTTCAACGATTTTACGCAGCGTGTGCAAGCAGTACATGAAATTGCGGAAAGCGCTACCGAATCAACGCACCACCAAACGCCAGGAACAGATTGTCGATCGCCGGCATTCGATCGCCGATGCCATCCGCGAAGCGCGCCCCGCGGCTAAACAAGGCGATATCTTTACCCCGGAGATTACTCCGGAATTCCTGAAAGTAATACGCGGCACGATACAAGGCTCCAGTTCGGCCAACGTCCGCAAGACCATTCGCCAGGGAGAACCAGTGACCGGCGTGCATCTCACTGTCAATAGCGCTTATCCCGAACATCTGCCAAGCACTACGGTGCCTCCCACTCTGCTGCTGCGCCTGCCGCGTTTACCGGATAAGCTGGCGTATCGCATCGTCGGTCACGATTTCGTTCTGCAGGATACGGAAGCCCGGCTCGTGATCGACTTGATTCCCGGAGCGCTTCCCTAACGATCTATGCGGCAAATGCAGCGCCTGGCTTTCTTGCTTCTCATCCTCTTTTGCTTCACCGCGCCCGTGTGGGCGCAAGACCTCACTCTGCCGCTCAAATCCGGTTCGGTTCGTTTCGCTGTCATTGGAGACATGGGAACCGGGCAACCCGCCCAGTACGAAGTCGCGCAACGCATGCTGGAGTTTCACCAGAAATTTCCTTTCAATTTTACGATCATGGTCGGCGACAACATCTACGGCGGAAACTCCCCGGCCGAAATGCTGAAGAAGTTCGACGATCCCTACAAGCCGCTGATGGACGCCGGGGTCCAGTTCTACGCTTCGCTTGGAAATCATGACGATACTAACGAGCGCTTCTATAAACTTTTCAACATGAATGGACAGCAATACTATTCCTTCAAGAAGGGCAATGTTCACTTCTTCGCCCTCGACAGCGATTATCTAGATCCAAAGCAGTTACAGTGGCTCGAAAAAGAGCTTGCCAATGCTGGTACCGATTGGAAGATCTGTTTCTTTCACCATCCCTTGTACTCCTCCGGCGCGTTTCACGGCTCCTCGACGGAGCTCCGCACAATACTTGAGCCTTTATTCCTGAAATATGGGGTGCAAGTCGTCTTCTCGGGCCACGATCATGTTTACGAACGGGTCAAGCCGCAAAAGGGAATCTACTATTTCACCGAAGGCGCGTCTGGCGAGCTGCGTTACGGCAACCTCAGAAAAACGGATTTAACCGCGGCGGGATACGACAAGGACCGCTCATTTCTAACGATAGAAATCAGCGGCGACGATCTCAGCTTTCAGGCCATCTCGCGCACCGGCGTCACCGTCGATTCGGGCAGCTTTCATCGGCCAGGTGCGGCGGCCCAGCCTTCTCCTTGAAGCTGTACCTCGAAGCCTACTTCTTCTGGGTCACCGCGTATAAATTCTTAGTGGCCTTGCGGTACGCGCGTCGCGCTTCCTTTTCTTTGTCAGCCGCCGCGTGATACTGCTTGTCATTCTGCCTTGTGGGCCGGTTGACCGATGCCACAAGAGCCGCCTTTTTCTGCTGAATGGACTCCAGATAGCCGTTCAACGCGGCATCGAACTCGCGTCTTGGCTTGATCTTGGTGGGGGGCATAATTGGGACTGTAACACAGTTGTATCACGTCAGATCTCCAGTGGTTTGAGCTCTCCCAGCATCGTCGGGATGAGCTCTGACACCGTCGGATGAATATGCATGGCGCGCTGGATCAGCGTATACGGCTTCTTCGCGTACATCACATCCAGGATCGAGTGAATCGCCTCATCTCCCCCGGTGCCCAAAATCGCAGCGCCCAGGATTTCGTGCGTTCCCGCATCCACCAGGATCTTCATGAACCCTTGCGTCTCGCCTTTTTCCACCGCGCGTCCGACTTTGGTCATGAGACGCTTGCCGATCAGCGCCTTCCGTCCGGTCTTGCGAACCTGCGCCTCAGTCATCCCGGCGCGGCCCAGCGGGGGATCGATGTACAACGCATATGCTTTGATGCGATCGCTCACGCGCCGCGGATCGTTATCCAGAAGATTCGCGCCCACGATCTCCGCATCGTTCCAGGATGTGTGCGTGAATCCGCCCTTCCCATTGCAATCGCCCACCGCCCAAATGCCCGGGACGCTGCTGCGCAGTTGATCGTCAACCGCGATATACCCGCGATCGTCCACGATGACGCCGGCTTTTTCAAGACCCAGGTCATCTGTATTGGGGCGGCGCCCCACTGCCAGCAGCACATGGGTGCCGCTGACCTCGTCTGGTGGGTCCTTGCAATCCACCCGCGCCACAAGTTCTTCCCCGCGCTTCGTAAAGCTGATGCATTTCGCATTGAGCCGGACCCGGATGCCTTCGTTCTTTACGATTTCCAACACGGCCGCTGACACATCTTCATCCTCGTGCTGCACCAACCGCGGAGCCATCTCGATGATGGTGACCTCGCTTCCGAATCGGCGGAACATCTGTCCGAATTCCAGCCCGATATAGCTGCCGCCCGACGATGATCAAATGCTTGGGAAGAAAGTCGACGCCCATCATCGAGCTGTTGGTCAGATAATCGATCTGGTCCAATCCCGGCATTTCAGGCACGATCGCGCGCGCCCCCACGTTGATGAAAATCCGATCGGCAGTGAGCCGCTCCGCGCCCACGCTCACTTCACGCGGCGACTCGAAGCGGGCATGGCCTTCGTAAACCGTGCAGTTCTCCAGCTTCTTCAGCGAGCTTTCGAGCCCAGTCCTTGACTGTCCCGAGATCTCGTCTTTCCTGGCCTTGACCTTTCGCATATCGACGCTCACAGCGCCGTCGATCCTCACGCCGAAGTCCGCCGCGCGCCGCGCCATGTGTGCCGCATAGGCGCTCGCAATCATGGTCTTGGTCGGGATGCAGCCGGTGTTGACGCACGTGCCGCCAAAGAGCTTGCGCTCGATAATCGCAACCTTCATGCCGGATGCGGTCAGACGCCGCGTAAGGAACGGCCCCGCCTGCCCAGTGCCGATCACGATGGCGTCGAACGCCGTGCTCATGCGACGATCCAGATCGCGCCGCCGATAGCGATCACGTCTTCGAGCAGCGCGATTGGGAGATCCTTGCCGCCAATCGCCTTCACCAGCCGCGCCCGGAACTCATAGCCGCCTAGTGTTCCCGCAACGCCCCCCAACGCGCCCGCGATCAAGCCGCCCACGAGCCCACCCGTGACCGCGGTGCCACACAATCCTCCCGAAACAATCCGGAACAAGAACGGCCCCGGAGACTTGCGGCTTGGCGTCTTCGGCAGTTTATCGGCGACCAATTCCCCGAGCGCCATCACGCGTGAGAATGTAAGGCGTGTACGCAAAGCCCAAAAATGCGAGCCACGTGTTCCCTAACGGCAGCCATCCGAGCCGAGCCGCCCAGCTCACCGCGGCCGGGGGCGTCAAGGAGCGAAGTCCCGCGATCACGCCAATCAATAAAGGCCAGCATATACGCAGACATGCAACTATTTCAGCATAGGGCCAAGGCTCGCAGCGCTGGATACCATCCCAAAAACTGCATTGACGATTATTTTGGAGCCACTGGTTGCGGAGAATCGCAGGAGGGCGCAGGAACCCTGAATTGCGGCATCTTCGCAAGTTCGTCGGTACGCGGATGAATTTGTCTGGCCGTAAAATCGATATCTTTAGGTCGATTCGCGTCTAGCAAGGGGACCGAGCACGTTGATGTTGTCGTGGGTGCGATTGCACCGGCGATTTTAAAGCTGGGAGCCCTAGGAGTGTTTATTCGACTCCGTGACCAATCGCCTGAGATTAGCGGCCCGTAGAACTTGCCAGAATATTCCGTGGGTTCCTGTGCAAACGCGTAAGTTCCCATCGCCATTCCCAGAAGCATGACGCAGAATGTTCGCATGCCAGAAGTCTACTAGAGCGCTGTGATCTCAGCAAGCGTCCGATCTGCCTACCGCGCAGCGTTCAGGAAGCTCTGCAAATCTCCCTCTTCCACCGTCGGCTCACCCGGCGCGACGTGGTTCAACCGGCCCTCCTTCACCCATTGCTCCAGCCGCCCCACCAGATAGAACAGGTGGTCGAACGACTCCACGACAAACAGCAGCGGCTGGTAGTGGTCAATCTCAAAGCTTTGGTTGATGGCCCACTCGAGTTGCATCGGATAACGCTGGACTTCCGGCGACTCAATCGCGTGCTCAATCTCGCCGTAGGAGCTGAGCAGGCCGCTCCCGTACACTTTTAATCCGTCAGATGAAGACATCAAGGCCGAACTCGATGGTAAACCAGAAGAAACGCGCCATCGCCTTGATGATGCTCGTCACCGTGTGCACCTGCTCAGCCGGGTCGTCGATATCGGCCGCCAGGGCCGCCGCGGTATGTGCGCACTCGCCGAATCGAACCAGCGCCTCGGCGAAGTGTTTATCGGTATGCATCGGGACGTGGCCCGCGACGTCATGGAAAATATCCGGTTCCGGCAGGTAGTCCAGGTGATCGCCGCGCCGGATGGTGATGGTTGTTGGGAACTCGCGGTTGCGCAGGCTGTCGAAAAAGAGAAAGGTGGGCACGTAGCCGCTGACGGCCTTGGCCTGAAACCCGGTGAGCGGCTGCAGGAAACGATTGACGTCCTCCAGGCGCGGCACCCGGTCATGATCCAGATTCAGGGCGTCGAGCCCCGCGCGGAAGTGGCGATTCGCATAACGCTCCCAGCGCGGCAGCATGCGGCGGAACAAAGTGCTCCACGCCCGATGGTTCTGTTCCGAGTAAAGCTCGTACGGCTGGTGGATGTAAAGCCGCCCATCATGACGAGCCTGCTCGACGAAAGGCGCCTCGGTGGTAGTGAGACCCGGCATCACGCGTACCTATCACTTTGATGATACCGCCCGCGAAATCGTTCCCCTTCGAAACCCGCGTGATCCCGGCGCCTCAGGCGATTTTCTAAGTGTCCCTAAGTGGAATCCCTCGTTTCTGCACGCGTCGCCGCTTGCTAGCCTGCAATTAGAGGAACTTCATGCGTATACTGGCATCTTTTCTATTGATTACCGCAACCGCCTTTGCTCAGAACCTGACTGAATTCGGAGCCGTCGCCGCCGGCAGCACCGTGGGAGGAGCTAGCGGTAAGTCGGTCAGCAACGGCATCACTGCGATCTTCGGAAAGGTGGACCAGCAGACCGCTAAAGCCGCCGCCAAGGAACCCAAGCGGGAGAAGGAACCGCAAGTAGAGGCTCTCAAAGTAGCGCCTGGAGCGCCCGCGGCCGACCCCGGCGGAGTGCCGCTTCCGCCATCGCCTCCGGTCAAGCGCTCGGCACCCGCGCCGACGCCGGTCGCGCAATTCATCGTGCCGGCGGAAATCGCTCGCATCGGTTCGTGGGCCGACGTGGCGACGGTGCTCCCGCCTCCGCCGGTTATGTCGCCTGAGGCTTTACGCGGCGTCTCCAACGGGATGAGCCGCGCGGACGTGCTCAAGCTGGGCCCGCCTTCTTCCAAAATCACCATGTTTGAGGATGGCCATGTGGTCGAGCAGTACAGCTACCACCAGAACGGGCAAAAGTTCGGCGGCCTCAAGCTGACCGACGGTGTCGTTTCGAGCGTTCAGTAGCGTCACTTCCTCCGCGCCCGGCGGGCGCTAGACTAAGAGTATGTCCGCCCAAGCGCAGCCGCGCCTGACGCCCGAGCAATACCTGGATGCGGAGCGGGCTGCTGAATTCAAGCACGAATACTACAACGGACACATCTACGCGATTTCCGGCGGCTCGTACCGGCATGCTCAGATTATTGGAGGATTGGTTCGTGAGCTCGGCAATGCCCTGAAGAAGCGCTCGTGCTCTGTGGTTCCCAGCGATCTGCGCTTACGGGTTTCACCGGATGGACTCTACACCTATCCCGATGTCGTGGTCATTTGCGGGGATCCCAAATTCGCGGATGATCGGAGTGATACGCTGCTGAATCCGGCGTTGATTGCCGAAGTGCTTTCGCCTTCCACCGAAGCCTACGACCGCGGTTTCAAATCCGCCCAGTATCGGACGGTTGAATCGCTGGAAGAATATGCTCTAGTCTCGCCGGCCGAGCCGCGCGTTGAAATGTTCCGCCGTCAACCCAACGGCCATTGGCTGCTCTCGGAAGCCGTCGGTCTCGAAGCGCGTCTGCCATTTCGACAGCCTGGATTGCGCTATCCCACTCTCCGAGATTTACGCGAAGGTTACCTTCGGTCCCGACGATCCGCTCGCCTCCATTCGCCCTGCCAGTTAGACTCGACGGTTCTGTCCACCAGCTTGCGAAGCATGCGACTATGAAGCGATGAAGTTAGGTATCGATTTTGGCACCACGCGCATCGTGGTGGCCGCCGTCGATCGTGGGAACTATCCGCTGGTTCACTTCGAAACTCCCGACGGCGTCTATGATGAGTGGTTTCCGTCCCTGGTCTCGCTGCTTCCCGCGAATGGCAGCATGGAACACGCCGAGCGGCGCTATGGCTGGGACGCGTGGCAGGGGCAGAGCGAGCCCGGATGGGTCAATCTTCGTTCCATAAAGCGTTACCTGGAACACGCAGGCCCGGAAACGCGCCTCTCCTTCCACGGCGCGCAGGTTCCGGTGACCGAGTTGCTCCACGGCCTGCTCTCCTCGCTGCGTAGTGCGCTGGCCGCTCAATTCGGCGCGAAAGAGCCGTTTGAAGCCATGCTGGGTGTGCCGGCGAACGCCAATACCAACCAGCGATTTCTCACGGTCGACGCCTTTCGCCGCGCCGGCTTCTCCGTGCTCGGGCTGCTCAACGAGCCGTCAGCCGCCTCCATCGAATTCGGCCACCGGCAAAAATCGAAGGGTCGCATTCTGGTCTACGATCTCGGCGGCGGCACCTTCGACGTCTCCTTGGTATCGATGGAGGATGGAACTCACACCGTTCTGGCCTCCGAAGGCATCTCGAATTTGGGCGGCGACGACTTCGATATCGTGCTGGCGGAGCTAGCTGTGGGCAGGGAAGTGCTGCATTCGCTCACACTCGCCGAAATGTTCCGGCTCGACGAGGAATGCCGCCGTCAGAAAGAAGCGCTGCATCCAAATTCGCGCAAAATCGTGATTGATCTGGATGTCGCGCGCGAAGGCTTGGGCCAGGCCGTTGTGCCAGTGGCTGAGTACTACGAGCATTGCCGACCGCTTCTGGATGAATCGCTCGCCCTGGCCTTGAAACTGGCGCGTGGCGAAAATATCGAAGCCCTTTACGTCACGGGCGGCGCCAGCGAACTCCCGCTGGTGACTCGCATCCTCCGCGAAGAGTTCGGGCGCAAGGTGACTCGCAGCGAGTATACACGCTCGGCCACCGCCATCGGTCTCGCTATTCAAGCGGACTCCGCTTCCGGCTATAAGCTGCGCGAGATGTTCACTCGCGATTTCGGCGTGTGGCGCGAAGGCCAGGGCGGCGAGCGCATGATCTTCGACCCGATTTTTTTGCGCGGAACGCGTCTTCCCTCGGCCGGCGATCCGCCGCTGGCTGTCAGCCGCGTCTATCGCCCGGTCCACAATATCGGCGACTTCCGCTACATCGAAGCCAGCCACCTTGGCAACCAAGGCGAGCCGGCCGGAGACATCGCGGTGTGGGATGAAATTCTGTTTCCCTTCGATCCCGCGCTCCGTCACACTACTTCGCTCGAAGGGCTTCCGGTGACGCGTTCGCAAGCCGTGGCCGCGGAGGAGATCGAAGAGAGCTACGCGTGCGACGCCACTGGAGTGGTTAAGGTCACTATCCGCAACCTGACGTCGAGCTACTCCCGCGAGTTCCGCCTCGGCCGCTGGAGTGGGAAAGCTGCGGTGGTTGCGCCCTCCGCAGGCAAGCGCACCCGCAGAGCCTCGGTGTAACGCTTACTGGTGTAGGGCACATACGCTACTCTCGTAGAGATGCAAGTGCCCATCAAGCGCGCGATAGAACGCGTGCCCGGCGGAATGATGATCGTCCCGCTCGTGCTCGGCGCGGTTATCGTAACCTTTGCGCCCGGTACTGCCGGCTTCTTCGGCTCGTTCACCGGCGCTATCTTCACCGGCGCCTTGCCCATTCTGGCGGTATTCTACGTGTGCCTCGGCGCGACCATTCCCTTAGAAGCTCTTCCCCGCATCGCCAAACGCGGCGGCGCTTTGCTCGCGACCAAAATCATCGTAGGGCTTCTCGCGGGACTCGTGCTGGGCCACCTGCTGGGTGAGCGGCCGATCTCGCACGGATGGTTTGCGGGTATTTCCACGCTCGCCGTAGTCGCCGCCATCAACGATACCAACGGCGGCCTCTACATGGCGTTGATGGAACAATGCGGCCGCGCCGAAGATGCCGGAGCGTACGCGCTGATGTCTCTCGAAAGCGGCCCCTTCCTGACCATGCTCACTTTGGGAGTCGCTGGATTGTCAGCGTTCCCCTGGCAAACTTTGGTGGGCGCGATTCTTCCGCTGGTGGTCGGGCTTATGTTGGGTAATCTGGATCACGAGCTACGAGTTTTCCTGGGACGCGCCGCGCCGACTTTGATTCCGTTTTTCGGATTCGCCCTCGGCGCCACGCTGGATTTACACCGCGTGTGGCAGGCCGGAATGCTGGGCCTGGCCCTGGGGCTATTCGTAGTGGCCGTTTCCGGAGCCGCCCTGCTGCTCGCCGATCGCCTCACCGGTGGCACGGGCACTGCCGGACTAGCGGCCGCAACCACTGCCGGGAATGCCGCGGCCGTTCCAGCGATAGTGGCTGCAGCGAATCCGGCATATGCGGAAGCAGCGGCCTCAGCTACGGTTTTGGTCGCGGCCAGCGTCATCGTCACGGCGCTCTGTGCTCCACCGCTGACGATCTGGTGGGCTAGCAGGACATCGTCGACCGAGCGTTCATGAACGATACGGCGCGGATCGTAATGATCGCCGACGATCTCTCCGGCGCAGCGGATTGCGCCGTGAGTTGCGCTGCGCAAGGTCTGCGCACAGTGGTTCAGTTGTCCGAGTCATCGCCATCCGATGGAGCGCAAGTGCTCGCCATCGACGCGGCTACGCGCAGCATGCCGGCCGATCGCGCCGCTGCCTCAGTGGAGCGCATTGTTGCAGCGTACGAACACGCATCGGGCCGTGTGCTGTTCAAAAAGCTGGATTCTCTCTTGCGAGGCCACATCGGTCCCGAGCTGGCCGCGATGCGCCGCGGCCGGACCCCGTCGGTCATCGTAATGGCGCCAGCGTTGCCCGCACAAGGACGCACCACCATCGACGGTTGCGTATGGCTGAACGGCCAACGATTGGCCAACGCGGACGCGCCGAAAATGCTGGAGGCCGCTGGGCTCACCTCAGCCCAAATCAATCGTGCTCTGGTTCGCGGAGCGCCGACACAATTAGCAGCGACTTTAGCCGAGCTCGCGCGTCAGCACGACGCTCTGGTTTGCGATGCGGAAACCGAAGCGGACCTCCAGGCCATCGCGGCTGCCATCGCAGCCTTGCCGCAAGCAGGATGGAACGGCTCGGTTATTTGGGCAGGCTCCTCGGGTCTGGCCCGGCACATCCCCGAAGCGATGGGGATTACAGGCGCTCCCGGTCCGATCGAAGAGCCGCACTTCCGCGGGCCCATTCTTATGGTTGTAGGCAGTCGCGCCTCTGTAGCGCATGAGCAGGCTGCATGACGCAGGACGATCCAGTGGCATGACCCGGGTTCGATATAGCGCCGAGCTCGGCAACGCCCTTGATCTCGGAGACGATGTGATGATCGTGATCGTGCCGAGTGACGAAACGGCTGAAGATCCCCGACTCTGCGAGGACCTGGCATCCCGGATCTCACCGCATTTGGACAAAGTCGGCGCCCTGATCGTGACTGGCGGCGAGACGGCCCGCGCCGTTCTCACCGCGTCGGAAATCACAGGCCTGCGCCTGTTGCGAGAAGTTGAGGCAGGTGTACCACTGGCCGTCTCCACCGGAGCGCGACAGATACCGGTGATCACGAAATCCGGTTCCTTTGGCAGCCGTGCCACGCTCGCCCATTGTGTGCAGGTGCTGCGAGGGCTGAAACTGGAATAGAGAATGCCTGGACCTCGAATCGCAATCACCATGGGCGACGCCGCCGGCGTCGGTCCCGAAATCATCATGAAGAGCCTGGGGCATCGGGACCTGTATGCCCGTTGCCGCCCGCTTGTAATCGGCGATGCGGAACGCCTGCGCGCCGCTGGACGCCTGGTCGGAAGTGATCTCGCGGTGGCTTCCATCGCGAACCATGAGCCGGACCTTACACATGTGGGCGAGCGGCCCGGCACGGTCGATTGCATCGATCTCGCGCTGATCCCGCCGATCTCCCCTGGGGAAAATTGTCGGCGGTGGCGGGAGACGCGGCCTTTCGCTATATTCAGACCGCCACCGAACTCGCAATGGCAGGAAAAGTCGCCGCCATTTGCACGGCGCCCCTCAATAAGGAAGCTCTGCACGCAGGCGGGCACATTTACCCAGGGCACACGGAACTCCTCGCCGCGCTGACCGGGACTCCCGAGGTCTCGATGATGCTCACAGCGCCCAATCTGCGCGTGATCCACGTCACCACCCACATGGGACTTCTCGACGCCATCGCCCGCATTGAGCCTGGTTTAGTCGGCCGCACCATCGCGCGCGGTCACGAGGTATTGGTCAAGGCCGGCATTCCGCGCCGGAAAATCGGCGTGTGCGGAATTAATCCGCACGCGGGTGAGAACGGACTTTTCGGCCGCGGGGAAGAGGAATCCAAAATTATTCCCGCCGTCGAAGCATGCCGCGCCAAAGGTTGGGATGTCGAAGGACCCTTGCCTGCCGACACGCTCTTCTTCCGCGCCGGCCGCGGTGATTTCGATATGGTGGTGGCGATGTATCACGATCAGGGACACGGCCCGGTGAAGGTGTTGGGCCTCGAAGCCGGCGTGAACATCACCATCGGTCTGCCGGTGATTCGCACATCCGTCGATCACGGCACCGCCTTCGACATCGCTGGAACCGGCAGGGCCGACGAACGGAGTTTGCTCGAAGCACTCCGCCAAGCCATCGCCCTGGCGCCGGCCGACAAGGAGACCGCACAATGAAAACGCCCGCACTATTTGACCTAACCGGCCAGGTAGCTATCGTTACTGGCGGTAACCGTGGGATTGGGCGCGGCATCGCGCTCGGATTGGCCGAAGCTGGGGCCGCCGTCGCTGTTTTCGGCCGAAACGAGGAGAAGAACCAGCAGGTACTCTCCGAATTGAAGGCCATCGGCGTTCTTGCGCTCGCCGTGAAGGTCGATATGACCAACCGCGCCGGATTGGAACCCGCGCTGAATACCGTCGAGAGCGAACTCGGCAGCGTGAGCATACTCGTGAACAACGCGGGGAATGTGTCGCTAAGCGGCGGTGTGCTGAACGAAAGACCCGAAGATTGGGACTGCGTCATCGAGACCCAGCTGAACTCAGTTTTCCTTCTGTCGAAGCTCGCCGCGAGATCGATGATCAGTCACAAACGAGGAAAGATCATCAACATCGGCAGTATGTACTCGTACTTTGGGTCGGGGCTCATCCCGTCCTACAGCGCGGCGAAAGGTGCAATCATCCAACTCACCAAGTCCATGGCCATTGAACTCGCCCCGCACAACATTCAAGTCAATGCCATCGCGCCAGGATGGATCGAAACCGACATGACTTCGCCGGTGCGCACCATGCCCTTGAACGACGAGATTCTCGCGCGGACGCCGGCCGGCCGGTGGGGTCAACCGGAGGAAATTGCCGGAACCGCCGTGTACCTGGCTTCGCGGGCTTCGGACTTCGTGACCGGCACCACGATTCGCGTCGATGGCGGTTACGCAATCCGCTAACTCATCTCGGCATCAAAGCTACTCGCTCCAGGCCCGCGCCCTTTGCAATATCGATCACCTCGGCGACGTATTGGAAATCCAAATCTTTCTCGGCGCGCAGAAAGATGACGTGATTCGGGGCGTTTTTGAAAACATCCTTCAGCCGAGCGTTCAGATCTTCCAGGGCGACCGATTCTTGATTGAGGCGAACCGTCCGATTTCCGAACACCGTAACGACAACATCGTCCCGCGGTGTAGACACCTTTTGATCTGAAGATTCCGGAGCCGAAGCTTTCAGGCCGTGTGAAAGATTGGGCTGGACCAACAAGAAGATGATGATCAGGACCAGCAGGACGTCAATCAGCGGCGTCACATTCATTTCTGCTTTCTGATGGAAGCCTCCGCCGACCGACATCGACATTTGTTGTCTGCTCCTTGGCTTCTTGGACACTGCCTGTCAAGAGAAAGTTCCAGCCCGAAAGGCGGTCGACATGTAGCGATGCTTCATAATTGAAAGAGTGATTATCGATCCCCAGGCGGTTCCCGTCTCCGTCGCCTATCAACTACTCACCACCACGGTGATTCCGCGCCCGATTGGCTTCATCTCCTCGCTTTCGCCCGAAGGTGTTGCCAACCTCGCGCCATTCAGCTTCTTCAATGCCGTTTGTGGCGAGCCGCCCATGATCATGTTCGGCGCTGGCAACCGGCATCCGCTCAAAGACACACTGCGCAACGTCCAAGTAATACGCGAATTCGTGGTCAACATCGTCAGCGAAGAGATTGCCGAGGCAATGAACTTGACCGCAGGCGATTACGCTCCCCACGTCAGCGAATTCGACGTTTCCGGACTCACTCCCGTCCCTAGCGATATCGTTCGGCCCCCGCGTGTTCTCGAATCGCCAGTCAACATGGAATGCCGTGTCCACGACATTATCGAAGTGAGTGCCAAGCCCATGGGCGGTAGCATCGTGATCGGCGAAGTGATCCGCTTTCACGTGCGGGATAGTATCATTGACAAAGACATGTTCATCGATCCTGACAAACTGAAGCCCGTCGCACGTCTGGGCGGACCCTCCTATAGCCGCATCCGTGACCGCTTTGATATGCTCCGGCCGGTGGTCAAAAAATAGCGGAATGGCTCTCTTAAAAACTCCCTTGAACGCCGTGCATCGCAGCATGGGCGCGAAGATGGTCGACTTCGGCGGCTGGGACATGCCCGTCGAGTACTCGGGCGTCATCGATGAGCATCGTGCCGTGCGCGAGCGCGTCGGCCTGTTCGACGTCAGCCACATGGGCGAAATCGAAGTGCGCGGCCCGCAGGCGCTGGACCTGGTGCAGCACGTCACCGTGAACGACGCGTCTAAGCTCAAGTTCGGCCAAGCGCAGTATTCCGCTCTGCTCTACGAAACCGGCGGATTCGTGGACGACATCCTGGTTCACAAAGTCGGCGACGAACACTATTTCCTGTGCGTCAACGCCTCCAATCAAGATAAGGATTACGAGCACATCGTTGCAAACAGCAAGACTGCCAACAATCGCTTCGATGCCACCGTCGAGAATGCCGGACCGCACTTCGCCCAGCTAGCCATCCAAGGACCGCTCGCCACCGGCGTCGCACAAAAATTGACGAGCATTCAACTGGCGCCCATCAAGCGTTATCATTTCGTCGACGGTCATTTCGGCGATGTGCCCGCGCGTATCGCCCGCACCGGATACACCGGCGAAGACGGCTGGGAAATTTATGTGGCTCCCGAACATGCCGTCCGCTTGTGGAATGAAATCCTGGCCGCCGGCGCTAGTGCCGGTATCCTCGCCTGCGGTTTGGGCGCGCGCAACACTTTGCGTATGGAGTCGGCCATGCCGCTCTACGGGCACGAAATCGACGCCACCATCACGCCCTGGGAAGCAGTACTTGACTGGATTGTTAAACTGGAAAAGGGTAACTTCCTGGGCCGCGAGGCTCTAGTGAAGCAAAAAGAACAGGGGATTACTCGCAAGCTGATCGGGTTTGAAGTGAAGGGTCGCGGGATCGCCCGCGATGGTTACGAGATCCTGACGGGCGGTGCCGGAACGGGCTGGGTGACCAGCGGCGGCCCGGCCCCCGCATTAAACAAAAACCTGGGAATGTGTTATCTTCCACTGCATCTGGCGGAGCCCGGCAACGCCATTGAAATCTCGGTACGGGGCCGCGGCGTGGAAGCCGTCACCATCCCGATGCCTTTTTATAAGCGAGCGAGGTAGGAAATGTATCCGGAAAACTTTCGTTACACCAAAGAGCACGAATGGGTGCACGTTGAAAACGGCGTCGGCACCATCGGCATTACCGACCACGCGCAGCACGAGCTAGGCGATATCGTCTACGTGGAAGTGCCCAAAGTCGGCACCCATGTCGAGCAAGGCAAGAGCTTCGCGGTAGTCGAATCCGTCAAAGCCGCCAGCGAAATCTACGCGCCGGTGTCGGGCGAAGTGGTGGAAGCGAACGACGCTCTCACCGCCACGCCGGAGTTGCTGAATTCAGATCCGCATGTCGCAGGGTGGATTGCTAAAATAAAATTGTCCGTCCCGGAAGAAATCGATCGGCTCCTTTCCCCAACCGATTACCAAGCCTATCTGGGAGAAGGGTAAATGATCGTTGCGCTACCTACCTAAGTCAGACGCTGAGCGTCGCGAGATGCTCGACACCATTGGTCTTTCGAAGATCGAAGACCTGGTGGCACACCTTCCTAAAGCCGTTCGTTACGATAAGCCGCTGGCCATCGCGCCGGGCCGCAGTGAATACGACATTCTGGATTATTTCAAAGCCCGCGGCGCGGAAAATGCCGCCGCCGGCGGGAATGGTTACGCCTGCTTTTTGGGCGCGGGCGTTTACAATCACTACCGCCCTGTGATGGTCGACACAGTTGTGTCGCGTGGCGAGTTCCTGACCTCCTACACGCCGTATCAAGCCGAAATTTCGCAAGGCACGCTGACGGCGATCTTCGAATTTCAAAGCATGATCTGTCAGTTGACGGGCATGGATGTCGCCAACGCCTCCATGTACGACGCGTCGACGGCCGTGCCCGAGGCCGCCATGATGGCGATCCGGGCCACCGGTCGCAGCCACATCCTTACCGCGCGCACGGTCCATCCCGAATATCGCGAAGTGCTGCATACCTACACGCAGCATCAAGGCATTCCATTGGATGAGTTCGGCTACAACGCCGAGTCGGGATTGCTCGATATAGAAGACTTGTCCCGCAGCATCACGAAAGATACAGCCGCCGTCATCATTCAGACTCCGAACTTCTTTGGCATCGTCGAGAACGTCAAGCAGGCCGCGGCTATTGCACATGAGCACGGTGCGCTGCTGGTAGTCGTGTTCTCCGAAGCCGTGTCGCTGGGATTGCTGGAGCCGCCGCGCGATGCCGATATCGTCGCGGGCGAGTTGCAATCCTTCGCCATCCCGCCCAGCTACGGCGGACCTTTCGCCGGCGTGATCGCGTGCAAGGAAAAATGGATTCGCCAAATTCCAGGCCGCCTGGCGGGCGAGACCAAGGACGCCAACGGCAACCGCGCCTTCTGTCTGACGCTGGCGACGCGCGAACAGCACATCCGCCGCGAGAAGGCGACTTCCAATATCTGCACCAACCAGGCGCTGATCGCCCTCATGGCGACCGTTTTTCTCGCGGTCTACGGCAAACAAGGTCTGCGCGAACTGGCGGTGCAGAATCTCTCCAAAGCCCATTATCTTGCGGGCAAGACCAAGACGATTTTCAGCGGTCCATTCTTCAATGAATTTGTGGTGCGATCCGAGTTTAAGGGCATAGCTGAAATCAACCGCGAACTTGAATTGAAGAACATCATCGGCGGCTTGCCGCTTGAAAAGTTTTATCCCGAACTTAAGAACACCATGCTATTGTGCTGCACCGAAATGAGCAGGAAACCGCAAATGGATCTGGTGGCGGAGGCCTTCGCATGATCAAAAAGGTCCGCACGCATCCCACGCAAAATGAGCAATTGCTGTTCGAGATCAGCTCGCCCGGCAAGAACGGCTATCAGCTTCCCGATCTCGATGTGCCCACAATAGACGCTGTCGAGGCCCTGGGGGCAGGGAACACGCGCGTCGAAATCGAGGACTTCCCGGAAGTCAGCGAGGTGGATGTCATCCGCCACTTCACGCGCCTCTCCACCTGGAATTTCGCCATCGATCTGGGCCTGTATCCGCTAGGCTCCTGCACCATGAAGTACAATCCGCGCATCAACGAACAGGCCGCGCGCGTCGACGGCATGGCGTGGATTCATCCCTATCAGCCCGACTCGCTCTCGCAAGGCGCCATGCAAGTGTGCGCCGAATTGGAGCGCTGTCTGCTCGACATCACCGGCATGGACGCGATCACGCTGCAGCCCGCTGCCGGCGCGCATGGCGAGTTCACCGGCATTCTGCTGATTCACGCCGCTCTCGCCGCTCAAGGGCAACCCGCGCAAGAAACTGCTGATTCCGGATTCGGCCCACGGCACCAATCCGGCCACCGCGCACATGGCCGGCTACGCAGTGGAAAACATCGCGTCCAACTCACGCGGCATGGTGGATACCGAAGCCCTGGCGCGAGCCGTCACCGAGGACGTCGCCGGGATCATGATCACCAATCCCAGCACCATCGGCGTGTTCGAGGAAAACATCGCGCAGGTGGCCGACATCATGCATTCCAAGGGCGCGCTGCTCTATATGGACGGCGCCAACATGAACGCGCTCGCTGGAATTTCGCGTCCCGGAGATTTCGGCGTCGACGTCATGCACCTGAATCTGCACAAGACGTTCTCGACTCCGCACGGCGGCGGCGGACCCGGCGCCGGTCCGGTTGCCGTGAAGCAGCACCTGGAGCCGTTCCTGCCCATCCCGCGCCTCGCGCGCGTCGGCGATCAGTGGACATGGAATTATGACCGTCCGCAATCCGTCGGCCGCGTCCGTGCATTCTACGGGAACTTCGGCGTGCTGGTGCGAGCGCTGGCCTATATCATGGCGCATGGCGGCAACGGCCTGCCGCGGGCCACGTACGATGCACTGCTCAACGCCAACTACATCCGCAAACTGCTCGAACCCTATTACGATCTGCCCTACGCTGAGCCCAGCATGCACGAATGCGTGTTCAGCGACGCCCGGCAGTCCAAACTAGGCGTCGATACTATGAGCATCGCCAAGCGCCTGATCGATTACGGCTTCCATCCCTACACCGTTGCGTTTCCGCTAATCGTCAAGGGCGCGCTCATGATCGAGCCAACCGAGACCGAGAGCAAGCGCGAACTCGATCTCTTCTGCGATGCGATGATTTCCATCGCTAAAGAAGTCGAGGACTCGCCGGATCTCGTCAAGACGGCACCGCACACGACGCGCACCGCGAAGGTGGACGAAGTTACCGCCGCGCGCAAACCGATCGTGCGCTGGAAGCGGCCGTAGGATTAATCGCGGCGCTTATTTCCCGCCGTCCTTCACGTACGCTCGGATAACTTTATCCACGTAATCCTGCGTTTCCGCGTAAGGCGGCATTCCGCGATAGCGATCCACCGCGCCTGCGCCGGCGTTATAGGCCGACAGCGCCTTGACCACGTTGCCATCGTATTTGATCAGCAGGTCGCGCAGAAGCCGCGCGCCCGCATCGATATTTTGCGCGATGTCGTGCGGATCGGCTGCGAGTTCCCGCGCCGTCGCGGGCATCAGTTGCATAACGCCGAGCGCGCCTTTGGGCGATACCGCGTCCGGCCGGAAGTTCGATTCCACGCGAGCCACGCTCTCGACCAGCGCCGGCGGCAAACCCGTGCGGCGAGCCGCGTCGCGCAAGAGAGTCGCCGCGTCTTTCATTGGTTCTGGCGCAACGGCTGCCGGCGGAGCGGGAGCGAGCGGCGCCGTATACTCTTCGATTTCGAATGACGCCACGGTTGCGGCCGGCAACTCGGTCACGCCGTCTTTTGTATACAAGAGGACGCTGGAACCAGCGATCTCATGCCGTTCGGCATGAATGCGGAAGCCGTTGGACAGCACTGCGTACTCGCCCCCGAAAACCGGAAGGGCCGCCGTGAACGCCATCCATACCCAGACGCTAAAGAGTTTTGACACGAATCGTTACCAGTTTAGACGCTCGGCGAGGGCCGCGCGTGCACATCATTTACCGCCGCGCCACCGCCAACAACCCGATGCCGATAGCCAGCAAGACCCACATGAATCCGCGAAGAGCAGCCTGCTCCGCTCGCCGGCGCTCTTGAATTCGCGCCACACAAACAAGCCCCATGCCACGGCGAGTACGGGAGCGCCCTGGCTCAAAGCGTAACTCGGCATGGGAGCGGTTCGAATCGCGGAGGGCGCACTGAGCGCCAACATTCCGGCCAGGAAGGCTACGCCGGCAATGACGCCTCCCAAAATACCTAGCGCATGTTGTTTGCCGGTACCTTTGAAATACTCCATTAACCCGATGGGATCGCCCGCCACCGGAAAGTTGAAAAAGAATGGGTTCAGGATCACTGTGGAAACCAGAACGCCCACGGCGAACATCAAAACCGCGCCATAGGGCGCCACTCCGCCCTCGCCTTGGCTTCCCATGTCGAGCAGGGGCCGGAACAGACCCAGCGCGATGCCGCCCGCCACACCCAGCGCAACCGCTAGCACCAGTCCGCGCGACCGCGAGGATTTAGTGCGTTTCACCCGGCCGGCCGGTTGAGACACATCCCTCGTTGCGGCCTCGGCTCTTGCAGCCTCTCTCGCCGCCTCAGACCGCGCAATCAAGTAATTGCTGTACGCAGCCGCGCCCATCACCAGCGCCGCCAGCAACAGGCCCGCGCCGCACAGCGGAACCAGGAAGCCGTTCGTTGCTTCGAAAATAAAAAACCACGCGGTTGAAACCACCAGCGCCGTCGCGAACGTGACGGTGAACGCCAGCGCCATGCCGGCCACCGAAATGGTCGCCGCCAGCAGCATGTTTCCCAGGTTGAAAACGATTCCGGCCGCGACCACATACGCCATACTCCGATACCCGGCGATCAGAAAATTATCCTGAAAGGTCAGCTCGCCCGAATTCAAGGAGCCGCCCGTGAACGCAGCCACCACCGCCAGCACCGCGAACCCCAACGCGAAATCGTAATAGTAAAGTTCGAAGCGCCATTTCCCGGCCAGCTTTAACGTATTGGCCCAGGACCCCCAGCAGATCAGCGAGATGATCAGAAGCGCGAGCGTGGCCGCTTGAGACGCGGGAAGAATCATAGGATTTAGGCGCCGGCGCGGGCTTCTGCATCACCCCAGCCGTTCCTGCATTATAGCGGTCAGGAACAGGCTTGCGCTGATCGGGCCGGTCTGGGTCGAGTGGCGGACGCCGGCGGTTGCTCTCCGGCGTTAATGGCTGTCGCTCTCGGCGGCGGGATCCACTTTCAGCGGGAAGTGCGCGCCCTCGGGCATCGGCACCAGCATCTGTTCCTTGCGGTAAATCAGCGTGGAGGTATTGTAGCTGGCGATCTCGAAACCGTGGCCGTGCGTGATGGCGTCGGTGGGGCACGCTTCCACGCAATAGCCGCAGAAGATGCAGCGGTTGTAATCGATGTTGTAGACCTTGGCGTAGCGCTCGCCGCCGCTGATGCGCAGCTCGGCGGTGTTCTCGGCCGCTTCGATATAGATGCACTGCGCCGGGCACGCCGCCGCGCACAGAAAACAGGCGACGCATTTCTCGAGCCCGTTCTCATCGCGCTGCAATTCGTGGACGCCGCGAAAGCGCTCCTGAAATTTCGCCGGCGCGTCCGGATAATCGTCGGTGATGGTCGGGTTGAGCATCTCGCCGAAGGTGATGCCCATGCCTTTGACGATGGCGGCGGCTCCGCCGAATACTTCCGAAATCTTGGCCATGGATACCTTCAGCTTAACTCATTAGGCCCGCTCCGGCGCCGCGCGGCCTCAAGCGCATGGGTTCAAACCACGGCTTCCCGCTGCTTCTCCGGCTGCTTCGTGAGATACTCCTCCAAAACTCCCAGAAACTTCGCCAGCCACGCCGCGTGCGCGGGCCATGCCGGAGCGGTGACCAATGTGCCATCGGCGATCGCTTCAGTCATGCCGATCGACGCGTAAGTGCCGCCCGCGATTTCGATATCGGGAGAGCAGGCCGGATAAGCGCTGACGCGTTTGCCCTCCACCACGCCCGCGGCCGTGAGCAACTGGGCGGCATGGCAGATGGCCGCGATGGGCTTCTTCTCGCGCGCGAAGTGGCGCACGGCGTCGAGCACCTGGTGATTCAGCCGCAAGTATTCCGGAGCCCGTCCGCCGGGCAGCACCAGGGCGTCATAGCTTTCCGGCTGCACGTCGATGAAGGACGCGTTCAGCGTGAAGTTGTGGCCCGGCTTTTCGCTATAGGTCTGGTCACCTTCGAAGTCGTGAATC
The DNA here is from genome assembly GCA_963731375.1 of Bryobacterales bacterium. Lineage (GTDB taxonomy): Bacteria > Acidobacteriota > Terriglobia > Bryobacterales > Bryobacteraceae > Palsa-187. Next base: position 560,160 of record CAVSUW010000005.1, on the reverse strand, counting down.
GCGGTGCGGACGTTCTGCCCGGCCTTCTTGTCGGGGCACACGGCGTGAACGATGTGTCCCACCATCTGTAAAGCCTGGAAAGGCACCATGACTTCGTAGTCTTCCACGAAGTCGCCGACAATCATCAGAATTTTCGCATGTGGCATGGCGTATTCCTCCGTCCATATTTTCTCAGATCGACAGCGAACCGTAGTGTATCATCACGAAATGAACGCGGCCGAGTTAGAACAATCCTGGCAAACCGATCCCCGATGGGCCGGCATCCGGCGTCCTTATAAGGGTGACGACGTGGTCCGTCTGCGCGGCTCGATTCAGATTGAACACACGCTCGCCCGTATCGGAGCCGAGCGCCTATGGAACCTGCTGCACACCGAGCCTTATGTTCCCGCGCTGGGAACTCTGACCGGGAATCAAGCCGTGGAGCAGATCCAGGCCGGGCTGAAGGCCATTTACGTTTCGGGCTGGCAAATCGCCGCCGACGGAAATCTCGCGGGGCAGATGTATCCCGATCAGAGTCTGTATCCGGCGAATAGCGTGCCAGCCGTCGTACGCGGCATCAACGCGGCGCTGGCGCGTGCCGATCAGATTCAGACCCGCGAGGGCGCGGGCGATACTTCTTGGTTCGCGCCGATCGTGGCCGATGCGGAGGCCGGCTTCGGCGGGCCGCTGAACGCATTTGAGCTGATGAAATGGATGATCGATGCGGGCGCCGCCGGCGTGCACTTCGAAGATCAACCGGTGGCCAAGCGCGGAAATCACGGAGGAGCGCTGGTGTCCATCGCGGAGGCCGTTGAGAAACTAGTGGCCGCGCGCCTAGCTGCGGATGTCTGCGGTGTTCCGTCGCTGATCATCGCCCGCACCGACGCCGAGGCCGCGCGTTTTCTGATCGGACGCCCCAATGAACGCGACCGTCCGTTCCTCACTGGCGAACATTCCGGCGGCGGCGACCTCGGCTACAAAGGCGGTCTGGACGCGGCCATCGCCCGCGCCTGCGCCTACGCGCCTTATGCCGATCTCGTGTGGTACGAAACAGCCCGGCCAGATCTCGAAGAAGCCCGCAAATTCGCGGACGGCGTTCATCGCGAGTTTCCGGGAAAGATGCTGGCTTATAACTGCCCGCCGTCCTTCAACTGGAAGCGCAAGCTCGACGAAGCCACCATCCAGAAGTTCCAGGGCGAGCTAGGCGCGATGGGATACAAGTTCCAGTTCGTGACGTTGGCCGGATTCCATGCGCTCAACCACTCCATGTTCACGCTGGCCAAAGAATACGCGACCGACGGCATGATGGCCTACGCGAAATTGCAGGAGCAGGAATTCCAATCTGCGAAAGCGCACCGCTTCCCGGCGATCAAGCATCAGCGTTTCGTCGGCAACGGCTATTTCGACGATGTGATGAATACGGTGCTGCGCGGGCTGTCGGGGTCGGAGGCAAGCGAAACGGAATAACGATCTCCCACCCTTATCGCAGTTCAAGTATGCGATGCGCTTCGCTGTTCGTCACGAATAACGCGCCCTTCGCGAACAACACCCCGTGAGGCCGCGAGAGCTTGCAGGTCAAAGGATCCGCTGCGGGGCCGTCGCCGCGCACGCCGGTCCCGAGCACCGTCAAAATGATTCCAGTCTTGAGATTGATGCGCCGAATGACGTGATTCTCGGTATCCGCCAGGTAAAGGTTGTCGCCTCCGTCGTAGGCCAATCCTTTCGGTCCGCCCAAAGTCGCGTCTAGCGCCGGACCGCCATCGCCGCTGTAGCCCGCCTTTCCGGTCCCGGCCACGCGATGCAGCGTTTGGGTCTTCGCGTCGATACGCACGATCGCGTTGCCCTCGCGCAGCGCCAGATACAAATCGCCATTTCGAGCCATCGCCAGCGTGCGTGGACCCTTGAGCGGAGTCCCGTGAACCGGAGCTCCTTCGGGAGTCGCCGCCGCCTCACCCGTCCCGGCGTAGGTTTCAATGATTCCGGTATCAAGATGCAGCCGCCGGATGCGCTGATTGCCGATATCGCAAATCAGGAGCGTCCCGTCGCGGTCAAACAAAATGCTGTGGGGCTGGTTCAATTGGGCTTTGGCACCCGGCCCGCCGTCGCCGCTGAAGCCCCTAACGCCGGTCCCGGCCACCGTCGAGATGATCCCGGTCTTCATCGCCACTTTGCGGATGACATGGTTGTCGCGCTCCGCAATGTATAGATCGCCCTTGGCATCGAAGCGCACCTCGTGCGGCATGTTCAACGACGCGTCTTTCGCGGGACCGCCGTCTCCCTGGTAACCCTTCTGGCCGTTCCCTGCGACCGTCGTGAGTTGTTTGGTCTTGAGATCCAAGCGCCGAATCCGCTGGTTATCCAGATCGCAGAAGTAGAGCCCGCCGTCGGGACCCATCGCCATGCCGTAAGGATTGTTCACTTGGCTATCCGAGAACCCCAGTTGGCCCGTGCCGATCAGCGTCGTTACGGACGCCGGCGCAGCGAGTCCGCTGGCTGCCATTCCGATGACAGCGATTCCAATCGAGAGCGATCTGAGCGTTTTCATGCGACCATCCCCTTTTCCCCGCCGGCCGTTTCCGCGCCGGCCGCTACGAATTTTACCAGATGGCGGCGCGCGTCGGCGACCCGCTTCCCAGCGCACCGCCCTCGCGAAGCCAAAACTGTGATATATTCCCTCACGGCACGCCAATTTATGGAGGCTTTATGACCAAGAGAGAATTCCTCGCCGCCAGCGCCGGAGCCGCTCTGGCTCTGACGAAAGCGGGTCCGGCGTTCGCGCAGCAGGCCGTCGCCGCCGCGCCGCGCGCCGCAGCGAAAATCCCGTCGCGCACAGCGAAAACCACCAAGCTCTTCAAGAGTCCCCCGGGAATGCCAAACGGAATTGCCGTGGTGCCGGAAGGCTTGTGGATCGGCGAACAGAAGGAATCGGGCAGGGCTGCCATCACCTATCACATCCCGGAGCCGAAGGATCTTTCTGAAGCCGCCTGGCTGGTGGATTGGAATGGCAAGCTGCTGAAGACCGTCACCACACCGTCGCGAAACACCAGCGGCATGGCGGTCGGAGGCGGCTACGTCTGGATGGGCGCAAACGCGGATCCCGAAGGAGTCTTCCAGGTGGACATGAATTCGAAACTGGTCAGCCACCGCCAGATTCCGCTTGGCCCGGCGAACAACGGCGGCGGCTGCCACGGCCTGTTCTGGCATGACGGCAAGTTGTGGATCGCATCGCTGCGCCTGAAAGGCATTCTGCGCGTCGATCCCACCACCTGGCAGCCGGAATTCTTCATCCCGTTCTACGCGGTGGAGGGAAGGCCGCGCTACCACGGCATCGCTTGGGACGACGGCACCATTTGGCTGATCACCGGGAACGACAGCCATAATTATGCGGAGGGCCGGGCCGGCCTGGTCAGGTACGACGCTTCGGACGGCAGGGTGCTGGAGACCGCCGACTTCGCCCCCGGTTCTTGCGATCCGCACGGGCTCGCCATGCACGACGGCGCCTTGGTCAGTTGCGATGCGGGCCTTCACCCCGGTTGGCCGCCCAACGATAGCCCCACCAGCGGCTGGATCTTCAAGATCGAGCTGGTCTGACGTTTTTCAAAGGGCGCGGCCCGGCCCCAGTGTTCCTCACTGGTTTCCCGCTGGGCCGCGTCCGGAAAGTTTAACCAGATTTCAGCCCCGCGCCGCGCTCACATCTCGTTTAATACCCATCACATAGCTAACTTCAATGAGTTTGCTTCGAAGACTCTAGCGATTTCCAAGAGCTTTGCTGCATGGCTCCAAAGGACTTACTCGAATCATGCCGATTATGATCGTGATGTAAGTGGGCGAATGCTAATCGCTTCTTACAAAGAGGAATCGGCCATCATGATCCACTTGGTTGAATCGGTCCTAAACGGCGTGGTGCTCTTCGTGGGCCCCTTGATGCTGGTTGGCGCGATCGGCAGTGGTTTGGCGATGCTGCAGCGGGGCTACGACTCCTTGCTGGAGCACCAGAGGCCCGCTATGCCGAAACGGCCACTAGGCCCATCGCTGCAACGGGGTTAACTGGAATAAACTTGGCTGGGACCGGGACTCACTGCCCGGTTTCTGGTGAGGACGAGGGGCTGAGAAGATATCATCTTCTCAGCCCCTCAATTCATTTAGGCAGCTTAAGCAACGATCTGTGGGATGAGCTCCCCGGCCACGTCGGTCAGCCGCATGTTACGGCCGTTGTAGAAGTATGTCAACCGCTTGTGATCCATGCCCATCAGGTTAAGCATGGTTGCGTGCAAATCGTGGGCCGGGACCTTCTGGTCCTGGGCCTTCCAGCCGAAGTCATCCGAAGCGCCGATGGTCTGGCCGCCCTTGATTTTGGCGCCCGCCATCCAGACCGTCATGGCTCCCGGATTGTGGTCGCGGCCAACGCCTTTTTGCGATAGCGGCATGCGGCCAAATTCGGAGTGCCAAGTCACCAGCGTTTCATCCAGCAGTCCCCGCCGCTTCAGATCGATGATCAGACCGGCAATCGGTTTGTCGACTTCCGCCGCGTGCAGACCATGGTTCTGCACGATGTTGCTGTGCGCGTCCCAAGTGTCGATGTTCTGATTCACCACCGCGCCGTTCCATAGTTGGACCACGCGTACTCCCCGCTCGATCAGCCGTCTCGCCATCAAGCACTGGCGTCCGAACGGTTCGGTGATCTTTTCGTTCAACCCGTACAAGCGCTTGGTTTCATCGCTCTCAGAGTCGATGTCGACAGCTTCCGGAGCGCAATCCTGCATGCGGAAACCTAGCTCATAGGAACTGATGCGGGCCGTCAGCTCGCTAATCCCAGGGTGCGCTTCCACATAATTCTGATTCATGCGAGCCAGTTGATCCAGCTCGGCGCGCTGCTCGTCCAGATCCAGCGATCCTGACGGCGGATGAAGGTCCAGCACCGCGTCGCCCGTCGCGTGGAACATGGTTCCCTGATAGGCTGCGGGAAGGAAGCCGGAGCTCCACTGCGAGGCGCCCGTGAACGGTCCGCCACGCGGATCTTGAATCACGATGAACGCGGGCAGGCTCTGGTTCTGGCTTCCAAGACCATAAGTGATCCAGGACCCGGCGCTTGGAAAGCCCGCGATGATCGAACCGGTGTTCCATTCGTAGGTCGATAACGTGTGATCCACCGAACGGCCCTGCGCCGAGTGAATAAAGGCAAGCTCGTCAACGATGCCGCCAATATTCGGGAAGAGATCCGACACCCACTTGCCGGACTGTCCATACTGCTTGAACGCGTACGGGCTCTTCATCAAAGGCCCGGGATAGCCTTGGCGCACCGTGGCGCCGTCCAGCGGCTGGCCGTGATACTTGGTGAGCATCGGCTTGTAGTCGAAAGTATCGACCTGGCTGACACCTCCGCACATGAACAGCGAGATGACCGACTTCGCGCGAGCCGGGAAATGCGACGGCTTCGGCAAGAACGGAGAATCGGTGACGCCCGCAGAACCAACACACGACTTCTCGCCGGTGTTTGCCGGAGGTGGCGCGCCGAGGAGGCGATCCTGTCCCAGCAAATAGGCAAGAGCGAGACCGCCGATCCCTTCAGTGCTGCGGTACAGAAGGTCGCGCCGGGAAATGAAACGCTGATTATTTCTTCCGTTACATTCTTTCATGGTCGGCTCCTAATTGATATATACGAACTCGTTGGTGTTCATCACCACATGGGCAAACTCGGCCAACGGGGTCAGCCAAAGCTTAGTTGACTCATCCCGCGAACCGGATTGATTCATGGACAAACGTTTCTGCATGAACTCCTGGCCTTGCGCCAGTTCTTTCGCGCTTGCCTCCCGGCTATAAGCGATCCGGTAAAGCAGTTTGATCTGCGCCACTGGGTCGGTTCCCGCTTCCTTCTCGATGCGGGTCGCCAGATCCTGGGCTTGCACCAGGAAGGTTTCGTTGTTGAACAGCGTCAATGCCTGTGTCGCGACAGTAGTCACTTCGCGGCGTTCGCAGCTCAAACTCGCGTTAGGCTGATCGAAGACATCAAACATCGGATATTTCAGGTTGCGCTTGATGTTGGCGTACACGCCTCGTCTATAGGTGGAAGCGTCGTCTTTGGTTACCAGCCACGTACCCCGAATGGACGCGCCGCTAACGATGTTCTTCGGTATTGGCGGATAGAAAGAAGGACCCCCCATTTGCTCATTCAGATCGCCGCTGGCGGAAAGAACCGCATCGCGAATGATTTCGGCTTCCATGCGCTTCACCGGGAATCTCCACATGAACTGATCGGTAGGATCCTTGGCCAAGCTGTTCTCGTCGTAGAACGTCGAGGACATCTTGTAAGTCTCGGTGTTCATGATTTCGCGCTGCATCTGCTTAATGCTCCAGCCCTTTTGCACGAACTCCGTAGCTAGCCAATCCAGCAATTCCTGATTCGACGGCAGCGTACCCATTTTTCCAAAATTGTTGGGAGTGCTAACGATGCCCTGGCCGAAATGCTGATACCAGAGCCTGTTGACCATCACGCGCGCGGTAAGAGGATTGTCCTCGGAGGTAATGAACTTCGCGAAAGCCAAGCGGCGTCCGCTGGTCGGATATTGGCTGTTCGCCGGAGGAGTAATATTCGCGGGCGCTTTGCTAAGCACAGTAAGGAAGCCCGGCTCGATCACCGGCGCCTTCATCTCGTCGGCGAATGAACCCAGCCCAGTGCTAGCGAAATACGTCGGAGGCGGGTCGTAATGTTCGCCGGCCTTGGGCAGGAACTTGCCCTTAAAGCCGAACTCTTCATAGGTAATGCCGCCGAAAGTTCCGGGTTGGAAAGGCGGATGCGGTGTAAAGCGGAAGTCCCCATCGCGCATTCCCATGGCGACTGGCGGCTTCTCCGGCATCTGTTTCTTCAGCGCGGCGACCTGGTCTTCCAGACCCTTGCGAGTCTGCTCGTCCGCGTCGCTTACCTTAATGACAGCGGGCTTGTATCCGGCCGCGTCGTCATCGGCGAACCGGACGGTCGAAACTTGAGCTACCAGCAATTTCTGTCCGGCAGTGCGCTTGTCTTCAGGAGTCGCGAAGGCGTCCTGAATATCCTGCGGGAATTTCGCGAGCGTCTTCTTGAAGAGCTCCTTCTTATAGGGTTCTTCGATCACCGAGATCTGCTTGTTCAGATCTTTGATTTTGGCGTTGAGTTCGTTCGTGGTCTTTTCGTACGCATTCCACTGATCGGCCGGCACCAGCGGGTGATCGTATTCGACGGCGCTGTTGAAGATCGCGACGGTCTTGTAATAATCCTTGCGCGTAATCGGATCGAACTTGTGATCGTGGCAACGGGCGCAGTTGATGGTGAGAGCCTGGAAGCCCTGCATCGAGGTGCGCGCCATGTCATCCATGTAGTCAAAGCGATAGTTGGGATTTTCCAGATCGCGATCGAAAACCCTTGCTCCAAGGCGGACGAAGCCGGTCGCAGTCACGGCCTCGAACGAAGGATTCGGCAATTCGTCGCCTGCCAATTGCTCGGTGACAAACTGGTTGTAAGGCTTGTCTTCGTTGAACGCCTTAATCACGTAATCGCGATAGCGCCACGCGTCCTTCAAGTCGTAGTCGTATTCGTAACCCGTGCCATCGGCGTAGCGAGCCACGTCCAGCCACATGCGAGCCCAGCGCTCACCGTAATGTTTGGAATCGAGAAGTTTGTCGACCAGCTTCTCGTACGCTTTCGGGATCGGGGTCCTTCACAAACGCGTCGACCTCGGCCGGCGGAGGCAGCAGCCCGATGAGGTCGAGATACACGCGCCGGATCAGAATGTTTCGATCCGCGATCGGTGAAGCTTTCAAACCCTTCTCGTCGCGCTTCGCGGAGACCAGCGCGTCGATCGGATTCTTGCTCCAGCGGGCGTCGGCCACTTGCGGCGTCGCCGGGCGAACCGGCTTCTTGAAGGCCCACCACTGGCGGTCGGCGTCAGTGATTCTTCTTTCGCTATAGCTCCCGTATTCCAGCAGCGTGCCATCGCTGGTCTTGTTGTCCGTCGCCGCAGCTACTGCAGGAGCAGCGGCCTTCGGAGCTTCGAACGCCGGAGCGCCGGCGTTGATCCAATCTTTTACTACAGCGATCTCGTCGGCGCTCAGCCGCGGCATCGGCGCCATCGGCATGGCCGGCAGCATTTCGCCGGTGATGCGTTTGTAGATCAAGCTTTCGGCCGCGTTGCCGGGGACGATGCCTGCGCCGTGATCGCCACCTTTAACGATGGAGTCGCGCGAGACCATGCTCAGGTGCGACATCTGCGCGGTCTCACCGTGACAGTTCTGGCACTTGTTGAGAACAGCGCCGACATTCGGAGCCGGCTTCTGGCCTAACACGGCCGATCCCGGCATCAATAGAGATAGCACCGCCAGCGCCCCTAACGGCAGGGCAGCAATCCAGCTTCGGGTGTTTCTACGGGGGGACTGCACGCGCATCGCATTCTCCTCTTTACGGTCGAAATCGGCGCCGGGCTTGGCCCTGCGCTTTAGCTTTATCCACTTGAAAGCATACACCTATAGAACGCCGGACACAAGGCCATATGGAATATGCCTAGGACCCCTAGTTTCCATGGCCGCCCCAGCCGCGGCGGGGGTGCCCGCGAGGGCATTCGGGTCATCCTCGAACCGCACGTTTTGCGCTACTGTGGACCCTTACCTCGGATCGGCCTTCGCGAGAGGTTCGCGAGACGGGGCGTAATTCTTCCGGATGTTCGCGCAGATAAGCCAGCAAATGGCGCCTTTTTTCCCTACCGCGGCCGTTTGCCGGAATGTCCGATGGGAGTGAATCGGGGATCAGATCGGGCAGGCATTCTTCTACCCGGCGGTAGATGGACACCCACATTTTCTTAACAGCGGCGAGCGAAGTTCCTAGCGTGGCGGCTAACTCCTCGTCGGTCGCTCCCGGAAGCGCGCACGCGAGCAAACGCTGTTCGCTTCGATTCAAGCCGAGCATCGGAGGATGATAGTCAAAAAGAGCGCCCACCCAGCTTCCTCCCCAATCGCCTTCCCGCTTGAGTTCCAGCTCCCGAGTGATTCCCACCACGTGGGGCTTGCTTACGATTTCGCTGAGGTCCGCTCCCAATGTCGACGCGTAGCCGCCCGCGAGCGGGTCCCAAAGATGCCCTCCAGTCTTGAGAACAAAGCTTAGGTGATCCGGAGTATCGCACTGTGAACTGATCGCCTCTTTCAAGAGATAGCCGCGATGAACCTGAATAAATGTCGCCATCATGTAACGCTGTAGTTCGCCGTTCGTCTCATACCCGCGGCGGACGCAGCCTTCCCAGCAAACCATATTTAGTCCGTCACGCGAGTTTGCTTCTCGCAGTTGGTTCCCGGTGAGAAGCGGGGATTCGCCGCGCACGATCCTTCTAGTAAGCTCGGGGCCAACCCAGAAATGCGGAGGCGTCTTCATCTCACATAGAAAATCATCTGGCACAAAGACGCTGACGCCAGAGAGGCAGATTTGGGGGCCGGACCCCTCGTCAACCTCCACTACAACTGCCTCTTTCGCCTCGCATTGGAGCAAGCGGAGCCATGCCTCGGGCAGATGTTCGATCGTTGAACCATATCGCGGGCCGATGATGGGATGATTCGCGACAATATCCACGCATTCGCGAATATCGCCGGGCTGCATGGCGCGATAGCGCAGCTTCATATTTGCTCCTTTTAAAGGCGCGTTAATCGGCTCTTTTCGGTTCTTTTAGGACCCTATCACTTTCCGGCGTATTGTGCCAATATAGCCCGTCGAGAACGCATGAAGTGGGTGGCTTCGCAGGGATGTGCGTTCGACAGCAAAGGGGCGACATGATATTAAACTCCCGAAGAATCGGAGCACGCGTCATTGCTAATTTGATCTTCTTTTCATTTCTCCTAGCGTCAACTGCTATCGCGCAATCTCCCGGCACTTTCATCGCGACTGGCAGTATGACCGCGCGGCGCTTTTTCCACACAGCGACGCTGCTCGCGGATGGCAGGGTGCTGATCGCCGGAGGACAGAGGCTGGATATTCCGCCCGGTGATTTTACAAGCCTATCCAGCGCTGAGATCTACGATCCTCGTACCGGCACATTTACGGCGACGGGCAGCATGGCCAGGGCCCGAAGTGGCCACACGGCCACCTTGCTTCCCAACGGCAAGGTCTTGATCGCCGGGGGTTCAGGCGACCGCAGCGCCGAACTCTATGATCCCAACACCGGCGCATTCACCCTTACGGCCAACATGATCGGAGCGCGTAGACGGGGGCATCTTGCTCCAAACGGCAAAGTCCTGATCCTCGGGGGTACGCAGACCGGCCGCGGAGCTTTACGATCCCTCCACCGGATCCTTCACTACCACAGGGTACAGAACCTTCGACAGGGCGGACACGGCGACCTTGCTCCAGAACGGCAAAGTTTTGATAACAGCGGGCAACCCGGAGGGGCCTCCGCCTAACCTGAGCGCAGCCGAACTCTACGACCCATCGACTGGCAAGTTCGTCTCCGCGGGATACCTGAACCAAAACCACACGGTGCCGACGGCGACCCTACTCCTGAACGGAAAGGTGTTGATTGCTGGCGGCGACTTCGGCGATGGCGACGGCCCCTCATACTTCGCAGAGTTGTACGATCCCGCCACGGGCACATTCATCGAAACCACCAATATGATTAATGGCCACGAGGATCACACCGCCACTCTCCTCTCCGATGGCACTGTGTTGATAGCGGGGGGCCACGAAGCCGCGGTCATGGCTGAAATCTATAACCCCACCTATGGAATTTTCACCAGTGCGGGAAACATGGCTGGGCCGTTGGAACTTCACACCGCCACGCTCCTGAACGATGGCAGAGTCTTGATCGCGGGCGGCGACAACGAGATCTACTGGTCGCCCCAAACAATCCTCGCCACCGCCCAACTTTATGTACCGCCGCCCGATCAATGGCAACAGGCAATCACCGCGCTGAAGACGGCGGCGGGAACCGATAGCTACAATTTCTGGCAGTGGGGCTGGCTCTGGCAGCGAACGCCCTCATTCCCCGGCGCCCCTCCGTCATTCGGAGTGCTGGGGTCTATCGATAACACTCCTGGGTTGATCGAAGAAATCATCGCAGCAGGTGGTGGTAACGGAGTTCAAAATATTTCCGCGGAACAGTGGGTTCAGTACTATCGCCAAGTGATCGCTACGGATCCCTGGCTACAGGCCATTGCCCGCATGCAGGCCGCCGCGGGAACCAACAGCCTTAATATCTGGCAGTGGGCGTGGTATTGGCAGAGATCCCCCGCGATCGCTGGCGCCCCTGGGGGATTCGGGGTGCTTGGGTCTATCGACAATACTCCTGGAGCGATCTCGAAGCTCATCGCGGCGGCGGGTGGCAATGGGTTCGCGCTTGTTTCCGCCGAGCAATGGACGCTGTATTACCGGAACTCCTCCATGGTCGTCAGCGGCGTCGTTAACGCCGCCAGTCATCTTGCGGGGGCGATCGCGCCCGGGGAGCTGGTTGTGATCACCGGCTCCGGACTTGGCCCCGCGCAAGTCGTCTTCGCCGCTCCGGATAGCAACGGCGTTTATGCCGCCCAGCTTGCGGGAACCACGGTGCTGGTCAATGGTACGCCCGTGCCATTGATCTACAGCTCGGCGACGCAAGTGGAGGCAGTCGTCCCGGACTCCGTCGCGGGCGGCACAGCGCAGATTACGGTCACCTATCAGGGCCAGACCTCGGCTTCGTTCCCGGTTCCGGTTGCTCCAGCGGCGCCGGGGATCTTCACCGCGGATTCGACGGGGCTGGGACACGCCACCACTATCAATCAAAATGGTCTAATAAACGTCCCCGCCCATTGGGAGGGTGACGTTATTACTCTCTTCGTGACCGGCACAGGTCAAGTGACGTCCGCCGTCACGATCCACGGTTACTATCTACCGGTGATGCCGCTATCCGTCGACAAAGGAACTTTCCCTGGTGTGACGCAGATCAGGATGCAGATCCCGCACGGCCTAGACTGCGACACGCCAGTGACGGTTCAAGTGGGTGACGCAGCCAGCCAGCCAGGCGTGAGCATTGCTGTCGACTTATGTATTTGATCCCATGATCGGGTCTCCCAAGTCTGCGCGGGCTTGACTCTGAGAACCGCGCGCGGATCTGGCTCCCACGCCTTCGCCATGTATACTGGCTCAGTTGACTTCAGGCGTCGTAGTCATGGGTGTCGCGGGTAGCGGCAAATCCACACTAGGGGCGGCGCTTGCGGAGCGCATAGGCTGGCCGATGATCGAAGGCGACGATTTTCATAGCGACGAGAACAAAGCGCGCATGCGTGCCGGCATGCCGCTGACCGATGCCGACCGTGAAGGCTGGTTGCGCAGCCTAGGTCGAGAGCTGCAGTTGCATCCAGGCGGCTCGGTGCTGACGTGCTCGGCATTGAAGCGCAAGTATCGCGATTTATTGCGCGCCGCATCGCCGGGACTGGCATTTGCTTTTTTGGATATCCCGGAAGACGAAGCATTGTGGCGAGTGCGCGATCGCGGCCAACACTTTTTCCCGCCGGAACTTTTACAGAGTCAGTTTGCGGCGCTGGAGCCGCCGCTCGATGAGCCGGGCGTTCTGCGATTGGATGCCGGCCTTCCTTTAAAGACGCTGGTGGACCAAACGGCCGAATGGCTCAGCGCGAATTCCGGGCAGGCCGCATGATCGGCGCCGGCATTCCGAAGCTGCGCTGGCGCATCGGCAGCCTGCTGGGCGCGGGCGTGCTGATCAACTACTTCGACCGCATCGCCTTGTCAGTAGCCGGACCACAATTGCAACAAACGCTGGGCCTCAGCTCGACGGAACTCGGCTGGTTGTTCAGCGGATTCTTCTGGACCTACGCGCTGTCGCAGATTCCCGTAGGAATGATCTTGGATCGCTGGGGCGTCATGCGCGTCGGGCGCTGGAGCGCGTTCCTGTGGGGAGTGGCATCCGCCATCACAGCGGTCGCGAGCGGGTTCGCCGGGATCTTCGCCGCAAGAGCGCTGCTGGGGATCGCCGAAGCTCCCAGTTTTCCCGCCAGTTCCAAAGCGACGGGCTACTGGTTTCCGCGGCAGGAGCGGGCGTCGTCGACGGCGCTGTTCGATGCGGCGGCGAAATTCTCCAACGTGATCGGCGTGCCGTTAGTCGCGCTGGCCGTGGTGCATTTCGGTTGGCGCTGGGGCTTTGGACTGGTAGCCACGCTCAGCTTCGTCTACTTCGCGGCGTTCTACATTATTTATCGCGACCCCAGTGCGCATCCGCAGCTTTCGACGCGAGAGCGGGAATACATCGCGGCGGGTGGTGGATCGCCCGAGGGACAGATATCGATCAGCCCGGCCGGCATGCTCGGCCATCTGCTGCGCAGCCGCAAAGTGTGGGGCTTGTCGATCGGGTTCGCGGCTTACGGATATTGTTTCTACCTGTTCCTTACGTGGCTGCCGGGCTACCTGGTTCAGACCATGCATATGAGCATCCTGAAGTCGGCGACGTTCGCGGCGATTCCGTGGATGTGCGCGACGGTTTCCGACCTCGCGGTGGGCGGGTGGCTGATCGATCATCTGATTGCGCGCGGCCACGATGAAACGCGCGTGCGCAAGGCGGTGCTCCTGGTGGGGATGTGTTTTGGGCTCGCGGTTTTCGGAGCCACCACGACTACCGACCCGGTGCTGGCGATCATGTGGATTTCAGTTGCGCTGAGCGGGCTCGCGGCGGCGGCGCCGGTGGGTTGGTCACTGCCTTCGCTGATCGCACCGCGCGGCGGAGTCGGAACGGTGGGCAGCATCATGAATTTCGCGAACAACGTGATGGGTGCGGTGGCGCCGATTGTCACCGGCATGATTGTGGGCAGTACGCATTCGTTCACAAATGCGTTTCTGGTGGCGGGAGTGGTGCTAGTTGACGGGAGTTGCGTCCTTCGTCTTTCTGCTGGGACGCATCGAGCCAGTGCCCGAACCGGTGGGGACAACACCGCTGCCGGTCTCGCTGCCAGGAGCGCGTTAGGCACGTCGACGAGTTACGCGCGCCTGTCGCTGCCGCTGTCACAATATTGTTGGATACACTCCAGATGGTGACGATCGAAGTGGTACTCACGAGGAAGAGACTCACTGCGGCAAGCACCACGAAGGCGAGCATCAGGGCGTATTCGGTCAGATCTTGTCCCTGCTGGTCTCTCCAAAAGCGTTGTATGAAGTCCCTCACAAGAGTCCCAATCCTTTCTCCATCCGATGTTGCCGGGCTGGGCTGAGCCTCACTAGGAGAATCTCGGCTTTCGCTCGCTAAATTTTATAAAAGTATAGCCTCAAACGGGTATCGAAAGATAGGTAATTTCGTAACCGGAACGGTTATACAAATGCCATACCGTTGGTTTGCCTGGTACCAGTGAGGCTTTGGTGACGCAGGCGCCGAGAGCGGTCACGCTTTGTGCTGGAACATGTCGAACGGCTGGAAATCGCCGTTCAGAAGTTCGCGTGTATCGGGATGGCCCAGCCAGCCGGCGATCATGGTTGCGTAGACGCGGCGGAAATCGGTGGTGTGGAGCAGGTTGTCGCCTTCGTCGAGTTTCGCGAGGCTGGGGATCTGGCCGTAGTGGCCGCCCTTCACCTGATTGCCGGCGACGAACATCAGATTCGCGGCGCCGTGATCGGTGCCGAGGCTGACGTTTTCGGGAACGCGGCGGCCGAACTCGGAGAACGCCATGACGACGACGTCATTCTCGCGGCCGATGCGCTTCAGGTCCTTCATGAAAGCGGAGACGGAATCCGACGCGTAGGTCAATAGGCGCTGGTGGACGTCGTTCTGAAATACGTGCGTGTCGAACGCGTTGTTGCGATACGCCGTGTAATACAAGCGCGTCGGCATTCCAGCTTCAATCAGCGCGGCGACCTTGGGCAGATCCAGGCCGACGATTCCGTAGTCGACCGGCGAATGATATTTGGACCAGGCTTCCTGCACTAGCGCGGATGCGCTCTTGGCGCTGCGCGCGGTGTCGAGCAGGAATTCGCGCGCGGGGTTCGAGACTTTGCCGTTGTCGGGCGTGGCCTTGAAGACTGCGTTCTCATCGAAGAAACTTTCGCGCGAAAACTTGTTGGGATCGTCGAAGACCACCGGGACGTGGCGGCGGCTGCGCACTGCCAGCGACTGGTGCGTATCGATGTTCACGATGAAATTGGGCGGCGCTTCGGGCGCGATGGTATCGGCGAGGCGGCCCACCCATCCGTATTGCTCGCCACTATTGGGAGCGGCGGTATGCCAGTAGGCCATGGACGAGAAGTGCGAGAACGACGGGATTTTCGTAACCGCAGCCGTGGACGATGGCGAGCTTGCCATCCTTATATAAGCGCTCGAAGCCGACCATGCCGCGATTGAAGCCGAAGTGATCGTCGATGGGGCGGAGACTTTTCTTGGGGAGTCCGATTTTGGGACGGAACTTGTAATACGCGTCGTCGGCGTAGGGAACCAGCGTATTGAGGCCGTCGTTGCCGCCGGAGAGTTCGAGAACCACCAGGATCTTGCCGTTCGATTCGGCTTCCGCGGCGAGGGCGGCGGCTGCGCGGCCGAAGACGCCGACGCGAAGCGCCGTGCCCGCAGTCATACTGAGGCCGGAGAGTCCGGCTTTCAAAATGTCTCGACGATTCAGTTTCATAGTTTCTAACCTCAGCTTAACTGATACTCGGGTTGGCTCATGATTAAGTGAAGAACCAGGCGCAACGGTTCTTCGAGATAAGTTTTTGCCTGCGAGATGTCGGACGTGCCTAGCTCGCGATCGAGGAAGGCGACCAGTTCATGGCGCACGTCGTCACTGGGCGGGACGCGCATGAAGCGGCGAATCAGGTAGTCGACCACCTGCGTTGTGTTCTGCGGATTTTCCGCCAGCACCATTTTCGCGAGATGAAGCTGCGCGGTGTCGCGCGGAATCGGCTTCACTCGTTCAAGGGCCAATTGCGAGCCGCGGAAACTGCCGTAGCGGGTGTTGAAGTCCTCATCGCGATCGGCGGACATGTTCGATTCCGCCATCTCACCGCTCTTGGTGTCGGGATGGTGGCGGTGGTGATGTCCATGCCCTGCGCGGATTCGGTTCGGCTACGCGGCGGACTTCTTCACTGGCGGCGACGCGATCCGGCGCAATGAAGTTGATGTCGGGGAAAAGCACGTCGCGCGCGAAGTTGCCGCGCTCGAGCAGCAGACCGGGAGTGATCCAACTGTTGCCTCCGGCCCATCCCGCTACCGTGGGCGGCGAGAAGAGGCGCTGGCCGAGAGCGGAGGTGGCGGAGTTGAAATCCGGCTCGCCGGGAATGTTTTCGAGGCCGAGCTTCTTATAAGTGGATACGGCGAGTTCGACCGGGCTCTTGATGTGCGTGCCAACCGATGCGGCGCTGTAGAAATCGCGCGACAGGAACATGGTTTCGAGCAGCGGAGCGATTTCGTAGTGATTGTCGCGCAGCACGGAGCCTAACTTCTTTTGCAGTTCCGGAGACGGGTTGTCGCGGACGAAGAAGCGATAGAGTTTGCCGGCGATGTAATCGGCGGTCACGGGCTGCTGCATGATGATGTCGATGATTTGGACGCCATCGAAATTGCCAGTCTTGCCCAGAAACGTTTTTACGCCGTCGTCGTGCTGATCTTTGTTGACCACGAATTTCAGATCCACGTAATTCCAGCCGGTGAAGGCGCGGGCGGCTTCGCGGATGTCCTTCTCGGTGTAGTTGCCGACGCCCATGGTGAACATTTCCATGATTTCGCGCGCGAAATTCTCGTTGGGCGCGCCCTTGACGTTGACGCCGGCGTCGAGGAAGGTGAGCATGCCGGGGTCCTGCGCCATGGCGACCATGAGGTCACGGAAATTGCCGGTGCCGTGGTTTTCATAGAGCATCCAACTCGGCGAGGAGCTTGCGATAGTCGCGCACCTTGGGCTCATTGGCGGCGTAATGGCCGTGCCAGAAGAGCGCCATCTTTTCCTGCAGCGGGCGCGGACTGGTGAGCATGCGATTCGCCCACCAATAGGCGACGCGGTTGGTTTCGAGAACGCTCGCGCGGAGCCAGTAGAAAAATTCGTCGACGATGGGCTGGAGGCGGCGGTTGCCGGTGGGCTTCACCTTGATGCCGAGCGCTTCGCCGTTCTTCTTGGCCATATCGGTGACGGCGGGGCGGCTGGGCGGAAACGGTTCGAGGCCGGGATCGCGAATGCCGGATTCATCGAAGGCGGGCATGTGGCTGACGTCGGTGCCTTCGTAGCGGACCAGGCGCGCGATGGCCTGCGCGGGCGTCATCTTGGCGAGCGCGTCGATCTCAGCGGGCGTGCCTCCGAATCCGGCGCGTTCCAGAAGGTGAGCGGCGAAATCGCGATTCCAGTCTTTGGCACCGATGGGCGTGAGATCGTTCTGCCAGGCGGCGGGTCCGGCGGTCTGCGCGAGCAGGGGAGCGGGAGAGATCGCAATCGCCACGGCGACGGCTAGGATTGCAGCCAGGGAATCCACTCTGCGCATGTGTTCCAACTCCTTAAGATTGTGCTATAGAAGATGTTCCCACGAATTGGGGAGGGATGCCACTGCGGGAGGGGGTGGCGAGAAGTCATCGTGTGTCGGAACAGGGCGAGAAACGCGGGATCTATTCGTCGAACGGGATGTCGACTTCGGTATAGCTACCCGGTGGGAGCGCGTTCACCGCGGCGGCAATGCGCTCCTGGTGCAACCGTACGCGCGCCCATTTCGTCGTGCCGGTTAAAACGATGATCGCAATCGTCCGGCCTGAAAGATTCTGTTGGTAGCGAATTCCCTGGTCGGTTGTGAGCAGTAGCTCAACCGATGCTGCCTCTGCTGCATTCAACAGCTCGCCGTTTTTCAGTCTGTCCCCACCTCTTGCCTTGGCGGTGATTACGACGTGGCGCGGAACGGCGCGCGGGCGAGACCCCTAGGTGCTCCGTGGTCAAAGAGGATGAGCATCAATGGGCGCGGAGGCCTGCGCAGGGGCAGACGTTCTGAGGCTCTGCGCCACAAAGTCGAGCACCGCTCCGATCTGTTCCCGCGTCACGTCGAATTGTTCCATCACTTCTTCGACGCTCAGATCCTCAAGGTTCTCGATGACCGTGGCAACTGGCAAGCGCGTGTCCCGAAATACCCATGCGCCGCTGACTTTGCCGGGGATGCTTTCAACGGCGGGGCATTGGGACCAATCGAGAGTTGATGTAGCCATGATTCAGCACTCCTTTCCTTAGGGTACGCCAAGATGACAAGAACGCCGCTGGCGATGGGCGACTCGTGTTAAAGCAGTTCGGACGCGGCGAAGAAGAAGGGGATTTCGACGGCGGCGGTTTCGGGGGCGTCGGAGCCGTGGACGCAGTTGCGCTCGATGGAGGTCGCGAACAGCTTGCGGATGGTGCCTTCGGCGGCGTTGGCTGGGTTGGTGGCGCCCATGGTGTCGCGCCATTTCTTGATGGCGTCCTCGGCTTCGAGCGCCAGGACCACGACGGGGCCTTCGGTCATGAACTTGACCAGCGACGCGAAGAAGGGGCGCTCGCGGTGCACGCCGTAGAAGTTTTCGGCTTCGATCTGGCTGAGGCGCTTCTGCTTCATGCCGACGATGCGGAAGCCGGCCTTCTGAATGATGGCGAGGATCTGGCCGGATTGGTCGGCGGCGACGGCGTCGGGTTTGATGATGGCGAATGTGCGTTCCATAGTTTAGAAGTGCTGATTTAACTTTCTCGCCGATGTCGGCGGGCGTGGGGCAGACGATGATTCCGGCGGCGGTCATGGCGGCCATTTTGTCTTCGGCTTTGCCGCTGCCTCCGGAGATGATGGCTCCGGCGTGGCCCATGCGGCGGCCGGGGGGCGCGGTCTGTCCGGCGATGAAACCGATCACCGGCTTCTTCACGTGTTCCTTTATATACGCGGCGGCCAGCTCTTCGGCGTTGCCGCCGATTTCGCCGATCATGACGATGGCGTGGGTGTCGGGGTCGTCGTTGAAGAGCTTGATGGCGTCGGTGTGGGTGGTGCCGATGATGGGGTCGCCTCCGATGCCGATACAGGTCGATTGGCCGATGTTGAGATTCGTCAACTGGCCGACGGCTTCGTAGGTAAGTGTGCCGGAGCGCGAGACCACGCCCACGTGGCCCGCGAGGTGAATGTGCCCGGGCATGATGCCGATCTTGCACTGGCCGGGAGTGATGATGCCGGGGCAGTTGGGTCCGATCAAGCGCGTCGCGGGGTGCGACTTCAGATATTCCCAGGCCTTGATCATGTCGTTGATGGGGATGCCTTCGGTGATGCAGACGACCAGGGCGAGTCCGGCGTCGGCAGCTTCCATGATGGCGTCGGCGGCGAAGGGAGGCGGCACGAAGATGACGGAGGCGTTCGCGCCGGTGGCTTTGACGCCTTCGGCGACGGTGTCGAATACCGGACGATTGAGGTGCTTCTGGCCACCTTTGCCGGGAGTGATTCCGCCCACTACATTGGTGCCGTAGGCGATGGCTTGCTGGGCGTGGAAGGTTCCTTCCTTGCCGGTGAATCCTTGCACTAGAAGCCGCGTGTTGCTGTTGACGAGGACGCTCATGCGGCTAACTCCACGACTTTTTTCGCGCCGTCGAGCATGTTTTCGGCGATGGTAAAGTTCAGGCCGGAGTCCTTGAGGATGCGGCGGCCGAGTTCGACGTTGGTGCCTTCCATGCGAACCACAATCGGATGCGTCACGTTAAGTTCGCGGGCGGCGGCGACTACGCCGATGGCTAAAGTGTCACATCGTAAGATTCCGCCGAAGATATTGATAAAGACGGCTTTGACGGACTTTGTCAGACAGCAGAATACGGAAGGCGTTGCGGATCTGGTCGGCGTTGGCTCCGCCACCGACATCGAGGAAGTTGGCTGGGCTGCCACCGGCGTACTTGATGATGTCCATGGTGGCCATGGCGAGTCCGGCGCCGTTGACCATGCAGGCGACAGTGCCGTCCAGTTTGATGTAGTTGAGGCCGAATTTCGAAGCTTCTACTTCAAGGGGATCTTCTTCGTTGAGGTCGCGGAGTTCGAGGAGATCCTTGTGGCGGAAGAGGGCGTTGTCGTCGAGCGTGAGCTTGGCGTCGAGCGCGTAGACGTGTCCGTCTTTGGTCAAGATGAATGGGTTGATTTCGGCGAGGGTCGCGTCGAGGTCTACGCTCGCGTGGGCCAGGGCCATCATCGCTTTTGCGGCGGCGCCGGACATGGGTCCGGGAACGCCAATGCCGAAGGCCAGTTTACGCGCCTGGAAGGGCTGGAGGCCGAGGCCGGGCTCGATGGATTCCTTCAGAATGCGTTCGGGAGTTTTCGCGGCCACCTCTTCGATTTCCATTCCGCCGTCGGCTGAGGCCATGAAAGTGTTCTTGCCAGTGGCGCGGTCGAGGACGATGCCGAGGTAGAGTTCGCGCTCGATGGGAAGCCCTTCTTCGATGAGGAGGCGCTGCACGACGCGGCCTTCGGGACCGGTCTGGTGAGTGATGAGAGTGCGGCCGAGGATCTGGTCGGCGGCTATGCGGGCCTGCTCCGGGTTCTTGACGACCTTGACGCCTCCGCCTTTACCGCGTCCACCGGCGTGGATCTGGGCTTTGACGACGACAGTGCCTCCGAGGCGTTGGGCGGCCAATTCCGCGTCGGGTACGGTGTGAACCACTTCGCCGCGGGGCACTGGCACGCCGTAGCGTGCAAGCAGGGCTTTGGCCTGGTATTCGTGGATCTTCATGTGAATTGATGGGAGCGGAAATTCCAATATAGCGCAGACCGCGGGAAGACGGAGGTGCTAAACGGAATAGTCTCCGCACGGGACGGACGCCGCGGGAAGCGCGAAAATGGATCACATGCCGCGGGTGCGACTGTTTCATTGGAAGTCGAAAGAGGCCGGGCCGCTGATCGCGAAGCTGCACGCGGCGGGCTACGAAGTCGCGCATAACACCGAGACGCAATCCCCATCGGTGCGGGAGATCAAGGAGTCGGGCGTAGTGGCAGTGGTGATCGATTTGTCACGGATGCCTTCGCATGGGAAATACGTGGGCGCGTGGCTGCGTGGATCAAAGAGCACGCGACACATCCCGCTGGTATTTGTGGGCGGTGAGGCGGAGAAGGTGGCGGCGATCCAAAAGCAGATGCCGGACGCGGTGTATGCATCGGTGGCGGGGATCGGCACCGCGCTGAAGAAGGCGATTCGAAACCCGCCGAGCGATCCGGTGGTTCCGCGGCAGATGATGGAGGCGGCGCCCGGGCGAACGGCCGCGCAGAAAATGGGAATTCGTGAAGGGAATGTGGTGGGGCTGATCGATCCGCCGGCGGATTACTTAAAGGTGATCGGGGAATTGCCGGAGGGCGTGGTGATGGAGGAAGACTCGCGGGAAGCGTGCCCGATCACGATATGGTTCGTGCACGATCCTGGCGAGTACGAGGCGGCGCTGCCGTCACGGCGGATTCTGGCCGTGCGAAGCCGGCTGTGGATCGTCTGGCAGAAGGGACGGCGCGACGGGCTGAACGGGAACTTTGTGCGGGAGCGGGCGCTGGCGTTGGGACTGGTGGATTACAAGATTTGTTCGCTCGACGGGGTGTGGAGCGGGATGGTGTTCACGGTGAAGAAGGCGCGCGGGTAGGGCGGGCGAAGCGCTCACTTCTCACAGGCACTTTGCCGCCCGCGAGATAACTGCTCCGCCCGCACGACTCCGGGCCGACGCTCCTCCTACGGGGCTACAGTGATGACGCCGAACAAGCCGTTGGCATAGTTATCTGGTCCCGCAGTAAAGAAGAGTTCGTTGGTGGCGCCGTTTGCACCGGCTCCCTTGCCGAAATCCAGTCCCCACAGTTGATCAATCGAGATCGGCGCGCCGGATGTGTCTCTCAATGTGCCGAGGAACGTGCCGGTGGTCGGGTCGAAAGCATTGATCCGGCCGTCCTTGTCGTTGTTGCCGATCAGGACCGCGTTGCTCAACGGGCCGAAATTCGCGGGAGCCAACGCCAGGCCCCAGGGGGAATGGAGCGGACCGTGGGCGGCGGCGTGTTTGAAGATGGTGCCATCGGTGTTGAAGATATCCACGGCGCCGTCCTGCCCCTTGTTCAGAGGTGTAAAGGTGACCCACAGTTTGCCGTTGATCTCGCGCATGCCGTACGGGGCGAATTTCTTCGCGAGGTCGGGGTCGCTAAAAGACATCATGAAGTTGAAATTGCTGTCAAACATGTCGATTTCGCGGTTCGAGCTGTTGTCCGCGGCGTAAATGAAATTCTCCCCTTTTTCATTGGTCGCGATCGCCAAGGCGGTATAGCTGGCGCCGGCGCCTGAACGGTCCGCTCCGATGATGGCGTGGGTGGGATCGACATTTGGATTCCAACCTTTGATGGTGCCGTCCTGCGTTGCGAAGATGAACAATGAGCTAGCGGTTTTCTGATTCAACGTGATGTTGAATTGACCGGTGGTATTGCCGATCACGCCGGTCGGCGTGCCTGCGGCGGTACTTCCGCCTGCTGCCGGGACGGTCACGACCAGTTTCTGTTTCTGGCCGAGGCTGTTGTAGAGAGTGGATAGCCCTGTGCCGTTATCGCTCACCCAAAACGGGCTGGTCGCCAACGACGTGATGCCCCAGGCGTTGACCAATGCCGGATCCGCCGGGTTGGCGCCGATGGCATTTTGATTCGAAACCAGATTCGTCACGGTGTATTGGGCTAAGGCAGACGGCGCGAGCGATGAGAGTAGTCCTGCTGCTAGCACGGATGTCGTGGTAAAGAGCTTTCCTCGAAAGAAGGAACGGCAATGCTTAAACTGCTTTGTGTAAATGTTCGTCATGGTTCTCCTGGTATATATACGGGCGTGTTTGTCCTCTTATTCCAGGGTCCCGTTATCAGGGCCGCTCAGATGTCAGGACGATGTGAAGAATTTGTAAATTAGCGGGTGTTGAAGGGATCGCCTGTAATTTAGAATTTATGACGACTCGGATTTAGATGCGTGTCTTTGAACTGAGTGGGATATTTCAATCCGTATCCAAGCATGCGGTCAAAGCCGATGTGAGCAATCCATATGAAAGAGAGGGACAACATGGTGTGGCGAAGGGATGCGAACGAGTAACCGGCTAGGGCAAGTGGACCGATATATGTGTGGACGGCGTTATAGGTAATTGCTCCGATACGAGTATTGGCGAGGTAGCCGATCATTGACACGTCCGGTACTAGAAACAGCAGGGCAAATATGGGCCAACTGCCATGGTTCCAGTGGTAGGAGAAGAGACTGAGGATAAAGACTGCGGCACCTTCCAAATGCAAGAGCGGACGCGGGGTCATGGCGCTACCCTAGCAGAGTTTTGGCGCGGTTTATGAGAGCTAACGCCGTTCTTCGAGGTGGCGGAGACGCGCGTCTAGCACTTCTTCCACGCGGCGGAGCTCGGCGCGCCAGAGATCTCGCATATCGTCGAAGCGGCGGTCGATGGCGTCGAAGCGGGAGTTGATGTGTGTAGTGAAAAAGGCCACGACGAGACCGAGCATGGCGGCGTTGAACAACATCGGCACGCCGATCGCAAGGTATAGCTGTTGGTTGGTCACCACAGTTAGTGTGCTCCGCCTGGCTTTATTCTCGCACGATGGGTAAGGCGAGTTGTGCGCGATGATAGAAGATCCATGTCGCTAGTGCCCTATCTTCACCGCGTGGCAGCGGGCGCGGATCTCACTTCCGCCGAAGCCCACAAGGCCATGACGTTGCTGCTCGAAGGCGGCATGCACGACGCGGCGGTGGGCGCGCTCCTGATGGCGCTACGGGTCAAGGGCGAGGCGGCATCCGAGCTCGCGGGGTTCGCGCGGGCTATGCGCGAACACATGGTCGCGGTGGACGCGGGGCCGGACGTGATCGATATTGTCGGCACGGGAGGCGATGACGCGGGGACATTCAACATATCCACCGTTGCGGCGCTGGTGCTCGCGGGAACTGGCGCGCGGGTGGCGAAGCACGGCAATCGCGCGATTTCCGGGAAGGTAGGCAGCGCTGACGTACTCGAAGCGTTGGGCGTGCGCATCGCCATGACGCCGGAGGAAGCGGCGGGCGCGGTGCGCGAGATCGGATTGGGATTTTTGTTCGCTCCCAATCTGCATCCGGCGATGAAGAACGTGCAGGGCGTACGGCGCGAATTGAAAATGCGCACGGTGTTCAACCTTCTGGGGCCGTTGTCGAATCCAGCGCGGGCGCAGACGCAGGTGATTGGAGCGCCATCGGTGGCGTTCGCCGAAATCATGGCGGAAGCGCTGGCGGAGTTGGGAACGGGACACTCCTTTGTCGTGCATGGCGTGCTTGCGGGCGGGGGCGGGTTGGATGAGGTGAGCACTACGGGTTCGACCGAAGTCTACGAGGTGTGGGCAGGCCGGGTCGAGAAGAGCGTTTGGATGCCGGAGGATTTCGGCGTGCCGAAGGTCACGCTGGATGCGCTGGCGGGCGGGGACGCGGCGGAGAACGCGAAAATTGCGGTGGAACTGTTGGGCGGAATGAAAGGTCCGAGGCGGGATATCGTGCTAGTGAATGCGGCGGCCGGACTGCTGGCGGCAGGTTTGGCCGCGACGCCTCGCGAAGGCGTAGCGCTGGCGGCCGCTGCGATCGATTCAGGGCGCGCGATGGTGGTGCTCGAAAGATTGCAAGAGAAGTTTCCGAAGGGTCTATAACGCGACAGGCGGCGCGGACGGAGAGCGCTCTTCGTCGAGTGCTGCCGGTCCAAGAATTCGCGAGCCTTGGCCGCGGCCCCAGCCGAGCGCCGACATACGATCGGGATTCGCCGACAAGACGATTTGCAGGGGACTGCTTTCATCCGGACCGGGCGCGCGGGCGCCTGCGCGAGACGAGACCAGGGCTAAATAAGTAAGAATCGCGTGGATGTCGCCTTCGGCGGGTGAGGCCATATCAAAATCCTGCGTCACCAGGCGGACGCGGTGGCCGGTCTCGCTCAGGCGGAAGGTCACGAAAGCGGCGCATTCGACGGCGGTTTCAAACCAGGCACGCTGATCCGGGGTGGCGTCGAGGTCGAGGAAGATGACGATCATCTGATCTTCGTCGCGGGCAAATTCGCGAACTTGCAGCGAGCGCGTGTGCGCGGTGGCTTTCCAATCGACGTGGCGCGCGCTCTCCAGCACTTCATACGGACGGATGCGGTAGAAATCGTGGCCCGGGCCGCGACGCCAGGCTTCGATCTCGCCGGCTATGGAATCGGCGAGCGACTGGAAGCTGCGGCGCGGATCGAGGCAGGGATAAACGATGACGTCGTGGCGCAGCGTGACGGTCTCGCGGCGCTCGGCGAAACCGAAGGGGAAGCCGGTGGTGATCTGAAAGGTGCGCTCGCTGTGGCGGCCGCGAGTGGGGAAACGGAGCTCGACGGGCTCTTCTACGGTGACGCCGCCGGGGATGACCGGGAAGAAGAGAGCGCCGTCGTAGCCGCTGGGGCTGATGTTGCTGTTAGCAGCGATGCGGCTGGGAGGGGCTCCGGTGACACGGATGCTGAACGATGGCATCCAGCGTTTGAGATTTTTGAGGCGCACAGTGGCGCGAATGGTACGGCGCGCGGAGATGTGCGGGGGCAGAAGGAGGTCGATTTCGAGGCCGGCGAGTGTGAGCTTGCTGACGAAGCCGGAGATGGCTAGGATCGACAGCATCGCGGCGAGGATCAGGAACAGAAGATTGTTGGCGGAGAGGACGGCAGCGAGTGTGACTACGACGATGGCTCCGCTATAGGCGAGCCCAGTGCGGGTGACTTGCTGGCGGAGGGCGCCGGGCCAGAGGGTGCGGAGGTTTTGCCACCAGTGCATGCGAAGGTTAGTGGCAGTCGGCGCGCTTAAAGGTAATGGTGACCGCAGTGCGCTGGCCGGGATGGTCGGGGTCTTGAGGTTCTGAGATGTCCACGTGTTCGTACCCGATGAGGCGCACGGAGGCCCTGCTAAGAGATAAGGCACCGGTACTAATTTCTTTGCCGCGTACAGAAAGCGGGATTAGTTCGTCAATGACCTGATCTACGTCGTGATTGGACGCGCCATGTGGAGGGTTTACGTAACTGCCTGGCGGCAGGTCGATTTTGCAGACCTGATGGCCGGCGCCATAATTCACGACCGCTTCGATGTTGGGGCGTACCTGGAAGGTTTCACGAGCGATCGGTTCTCCGTATTTTGCGCGGAGTGTGGAGGTGTCCATTTGCCCGAAGGCGGTGCAGCAGACCACGAACAGGGTGAGTTTGGCAGTCATGCTTCATGATACTGACTCCCGGTTTGGCTGATCGCAGTCGGGACAGTTGAAGCTGATGCATACGCCGGTCGACCACCCTGAGACCTGGTAATCATTCGGAGTGGAGCGCATTCCGGCGTAATGGAAACGAGACGCAGTGAGCGGTTTTTACGGGGTTACGAATAGAACTTTACGCACGAGCATGGTTCACTGCGCTGTGTACCACATTTCTGGCTTCGCAAGATTTCGGATTGCCAAGGAGGGAATTTCGCGCTGGTTGTCGCCCTTATCGTAGCTCCAGACGGGGCCGGGGTCCATCTCCGGTCTCATTTGCCAGATCGATTGAACATCGCCACCCTTCATTAAATAGACGAGATAGAAGGGATCGCCTTCGCATGCCAACGGGAATCGGAGCGTGATGCCGCGATTTACATGATACTGACTCGGGTTTGGCGGCGGCTGGGCGACGCGGCCGATGGCGTTGACGAGCTTGCGATAGGGGATCTTCGAAGGCCACTCGATATCGATCCATTCACCATCGCGCCAGCTCGATGTGTACCAGCGGGTGAGAATCGCAAGGTGCTCGAGGTTGGGTACGCCTTCCGGCTCGATGGCGGCGACCAGGTCGCGCACGCGGCGGTCCATCGATTGACCTGCGCCGTCTACTTCGGAAAGAAGCAGGCGGCGCGGGGTTTGCCAGCAGCCTCCGATCAGAAACCATAAGTCGATGGCGTCGGGAATGGAAGACGGCACGACGGCGACTCCCGCGAGTCGGTCGAGCGTGCGGGGCAGCTCTCCGGCGGCGGCTTGCACTTCGGCGATGCGGGCGGTGCGCTGATGGAGGCGCTCGGCTTCCTCGAATTGCATTTCGGCGCTGGCGCGGTCGCGGGCTTGTTCCGATGGGTCCTTGAGGGAGGCGCCGCTGGTTCGTAGGAATTGTTCTACGCGGTCGGCTTCGCTGCGGTATTCCTCGATGGAGACGACGGTCTGGCAGGGGCGAAGGCAGCGGTTCATTTCGCCGTAGATGCAGCCGGGGTGCGCGGGCGAGGGCTGGAGATTTTCTTCACAGCGACGGATTTGGAATAGATCGAGGAGTTCGTTGTTGAAGTGCTCGGCGGCAGCGCGGGTTGCGAAGGGGCCGTAATAGAGGCCGCGGCCGAGGCGCGTCGTCACCATGGTGCGCGGGAATTGATTATCGAGTGTCAGGCGCAGGAATGCGGGCGGGCGGAGGCGGACGATGCGGGGCCAGTCCTCCGGGAAATACTTTTGCGCGAGTTGGAGGTGCGTGAGCGAGGATTCGAGTTGCGAGCCGGTGGGCCAGTACTCGATGCGCTCGACTACGCCGCGGAGATTGAGGACGCGCGAGGTGCGGTCGCGTTCGGAGAGCAGGCGGCGGAGGCGTCGGCGCAGGAGTGCCGTGCGGGCGAGGTAGGGCGCGCCTTCGCTGGCCCAGAGTAGAAAGACGGCGGGGCGATCGGGGATGGCGTCGAGATCGGTTGGGCTCGCGGTGCGAGGGTCCCGCATAGGTTCATTGTCGCCAAGCGGCGGGCTCGAAAGCTACAATCAAACCGTAAATGGATAATCGAGCGATCGCGCGGATGTTGTCGGAGACGGCCGACTTGATGGAGATTTCTTCGGAGGATCCGTTTCGTATTCGGAGTTACCGGACGGCGGCAGGAGTCATCGAGGGGCACCCGGAACAGCTTGCAGCGATGTCGAAAGATCCGGAGAAGAAGCTTACCGATATTCCGGGGATCGGCAAGGGGATCGCGGCGGTGGTCGCGGAGATCGAGGAGCGGGGGAGTTTCGAGCGGCGCGATGAAATGTTGGGCAAGTATCCGGCGTCGCTGCTGGAATTGCTGAGCATTCAGGGGCTGGGTCCAAAGAGCATTCGGCTGCTGTACGACACCTATAAGGTGCAGTCGGTCGATGACCTCGAGCGCGTTTGCAAGGAGCAGAAGCTGCGGGAGCTGCCGCGGATGGGGGCGAAGCTCGAAGAGAAAGTGTTGCGGTCGATTGCATCGTATCGGCAGCGGCAAGGACGATTTCTTCTGTCGTTTGCGGAACGGACGGCGGAGGAATTGGTCGAGTATTTGAGTGCAGTGCCAGGCGTGGAGAAGATCACGCCGGCGGGGAGTTTGCGGCGCGCGAAGGAAACGGTGGGCGATCTGGATTTGCTAGTAACGGGTCCCGGGGCGGCGGAGGCGCTGGAGAAATTCGTGGTGCATCCGCGGGCGCAGGAGGTGTTGGGGAAGGGTCCGAACAAGGCCAGCATCAAGTTTGGACTGGAGGGTTTGCAGGTGGATCTGCGGGCGCTCGCGACGGAAAGTTACGGGGCGGCACTGCTGTATTTCACGGGGAGCAAAGAGCACAACATCGTGCTGCGGTCGCGGGCGCAGAAGATGGGCTTGACGCTGAACGAATATGCGCTGGCGCGGTCTGGATGACGAGTCGCCGGTGGCGAGCGCTACTGAGGAAGAAATTTACGGAGTGTTGGGGCTGGATTGGATTCCCCCGGAGTTGCGCGAGAACTCGGGTGAGATCGACGCGGCGGCTGAGCATCGTTTGCCGAAGCTGGTGGAGTTAGGTCAGATACGCGGCGATCTGCACATGCATACGACCGAGAGCGACGGGCGAGCGACGCTGGCGGAGATGGCGGACGCGGCGCGCGAGCGCGGGCTCGACTACATCGCGATCACGGATCATTCGAAATCTTTGGCGATGACCAACGGGTTGGATGAGAAGCGAGCGGTCGCGTTTGCGCAT
The DNA here is from genome assembly GCA_963731375.1 of Bryobacterales bacterium. Lineage (GTDB taxonomy): Bacteria > Acidobacteriota > Terriglobia > Bryobacterales > Bryobacteraceae > Palsa-187. Next base: position 531,289 of record CAVSUW010000005.1, on the reverse strand, counting down.
CAGGTCCGGGAAATGAATCAGAAGGACTTGGGGCTGCGGGTATTCTCCGGGCTCGAATGCGACATCATGCGCGACGGGGCGATGGACTTGTCGAATGACGCTCTGGCGGAGCTGGATTGGGTGGTAGGGAGTGTCCACAGCTACATGAATCTGGAGCCGGCGGAGATGACGGACCGGCTGCTAAGGGCGCTGGAGTGTCCGTCGCTGCGCGCTATCGGGCATCCGACGGGGCGAATACTGTTGCATCGCGATCCCTTTCCGTTCGACTTTGAAGCGGTGGCGGCGGAGGCGGCGCGGCGTAATGTGTATCTGGAGATCAATGCCAGTCCGGAGCGGCTGGATCTATCGGCGACGCTGATCCGCACGGCGAAAGCTAAGGGCTGCAAGTTTGTCATTTCGACCGATGCGCATCATCCGAAGCATCTGGCGAACATGAGTTATGGAGTTCGCATGGCGCGGCGAGGGTGGCTGGAGGCGGGCGACATCCTGAACACGCGGTCGGCGGAGGATTTTGCGAAGGCTATTCGAAAATGAAACTAATCTCTTCCAAGGAAATTACTAAGAACCGAATTTTCACTGTCACGCAGGACCATGCGGTAGACGATGATGGATTCGAGATCGAGCGGGCCATCGTGCATCATCGGGGCTCGGCGGTCATGATGCCGGTGGATGAGAAGGGGCGCATTCTTCTGGTTCGCCAATATCGTCTGGCAGCGCGCCAGTCGATGTGGGAACTGCCGGCGGGCACGGTGGACCCGGGAGAGAAGCCGCTCCAGACCGCTCGGCGGGAACTGGTGGAAGAGACCGGATACCGCGCGAAGAAGTGGACCAAGCTGGCGGAGTTTTATCCCAGTCCGGGGTTCTTGACGGAGAAGATGACGATCTATCTGGCGACTGGGCTCACGGCGGGAGAGCCCAAGCCGATGGACGACGAACGCATCGCAACGCGCTGGTTCAAGGCAAAGGAAATCGACGACATGATCCGCACTGGCAAGATCATGGACGCGAAGACCAACGTGGGATTTCTTAGGTGGAAGCGGTATCTCGCAAAAAAGTAAACATCGCGGCGAGCGCCTGGGCGCGGTGGCTCACTTGCATTTTTTGTTCGATGGCGGCTTCGCCGAAGGTGCAGCCGAAGTCCGGACAGTAGAATAGCGGATCGTATCCGAAGCCGCCGGAGCCGCGGGCTTCGTCGATGATGCGGCCTTCTACGGTGCCGCGAAACGTCTTCACTAGCTTGCCGTCGTGGACCAGGGCGATGACGCAGACGAATCGAGCGGAGCGATTCTCTACGCCGTCGCAAACGTTCGAGCAAGAGCGCGTTGTTGGCGGCATCAGTCGCGTGGTCTCCGGCGTAGCGCGCTGAATGAACGCCGGGCGCGCCATTGAGCGCGTCGACCTCCAGGCCGGAATCGTCGGCGAACAGATAGCCGTCGACCCACTGGCCGTAGGCGACGGCTTTCTCGACGGCGTTGGCTTCGAAGGTGTCGCCCGTTTCGTCGGGCGGCGGGACGGACTTCGGGAGCGCGCGGACGTCGAAATCAGGTGCGGCCAGCTGGAACTCGCGCAGCTTGCCGGGATTGCTGGTGGCGCAGTAGACGATCATGCGGCTTCGAGAGATTTCTGGACCAGGATCAGCTCGGCTATTCCGACTCGGGCCAGTGCGACCAGCGACGCCAATTGCGCGTCATCGAAGGCGGTCTTTTCGGCGGTGGCTTGCAGCTCGACGAACTGGCCGGAGCCGGTCATCACGACGTTCATGTCGACTTCGGCTTGCGAGTCCTCTTGATAGCAGAGGTCCAGCATGGGGACGCCGCCGACGATACCGACGCTGGTGGCGGCGACATAATCGCGAATGGGATTGCGCTTGAGCGTGCCGAACTTCAACAGCTTACGGATGGCCACCGAAAGGGCGATGTAAGCTCCGGTGATGGCGGCGGTGCGGGTACCACCGTCGGCCTGGAGGACATCGCAGTCGAGGATGATGCTGCGCTCGCCGAGCGCGTCGAGATCGACAATCGAGCGTAACGACCGGCCGATAAGACGCTGGATTTCCATCGTGCGTCCTGACGCCCGGCCCTTCGAAACTTCGCGCGGAGTGCGGGTGGCGGTGGCTCGGGGAAGCATGGAATATTCGGCCGTAACCCATCCTTTGCCGGAGTTGCGCAGGAAGTGCGGAACGGTGTCCTCGATGGACGCCGCACAAAGAACTTGCGTGTTGCCGACTTCAATCAAGACCGACCCTTCGGCGGTGAGCAGGTAGTCCTTCGTGATTTTGAGCGGGCGCAGTTGGTTGGGCTTGCGTTGGTCGATTCGCATATGAGTTTAGTTGCCGGACTTGAGGAGCTCGTAAAACAGCAGGGAGAGGAGTGCCGCGCCGAACAGGATGAGCAGCAGACAGGGGATTGCGGCTGCATTGGATCGCGCGGCGGGCGCCTTGCGCGAACCGGCCGCTTTGAATTTTGCCATGGGAGAGTAACTTCCATAGGTTTAACACAACGGAGATGTAGCACAATGAAGCTATGAACCCGAGCGGCGTAAACGTGGCTCCGCGCATCGTGAACCGGTTCTTCGAGTTCTCCCTGCTGGGGATGCTGGCGGCCGGGTATTTCGCGGTGCTGGGGTCGGGTTACCTGGGCTGGCCGACCGCGATGTTCACTTTGCTGGGCCTGTGCTTGCGCGCGCTGGCGGTGGCGGGAGTGGTCAAGATTGAGCCGCCTCCGCGAGTGGTGGCGGCACTGGCGATCGCGTACATTGGGTTCTTCCCGCTCGACTACCGTTACATCTCCGGAACATTTCTAACGGCCACCGTGCACATGGTGTTTTTCCTGGCAGTGCTGAAACTGCTGACCGCAAAGACGGCTCGCGATTTCGGATACCTGAAGGCCATCGCGGGACTGGAGTTGATCGCGGCCGCGGTTCTTTCGGAGGGGTTGAGTTTCCTCGGGTATCTGGCGGTGTTTGTGCTGTTCGCGATCGCGACGTTTGCCAGCGGCGAAGTGCGGCGGGCGGCGGGAGCGCAAGTGGTGGTGTCGCGCGGCGGCCTAAAAGCATTTTCGCGGCGATTGGGCGTAGTCTCGGCGTGCCTGTTCGGCGGAATTCTGTTCATGACGGTGTGCCTATTCTTCGTGCTGCCGCGCACCGCGCGCGCCGCCTTCGAACGCTTTGCACCAGCGCGCTACAGGCTGACGGGGTTCTCGAACAATGTAACGCTGGGTGAGATCGGCAAGATCAAGCAAAGCAGCGCGCCGGTGATGCATGTGCGGTCATATCAAGGCGAAGGATTTCTGCCGGTGAAGTGGCGCGGCGCCGCGCTGGCGGAGTTCGACGGCAAGCGCTGGTTCAACCCGACGGGCCTGGATCAGGCAATACAAGTCGAGAATGGCCAGGTGGTGGTGCGTTCCGCCACCGAGGGGGCGGCACGAGGGCCCAATCTGATTTATCAGGTTCATCTGGAGCCGCTGATCGCCGACACGCTGTTTTTCGCGGGCACGGTAGAGACGATCAAGATCGATGTGCGGTATCTGCGGTATTCGCGCGGCGGCGGTTTTCATGTGTCGCCGCGGTATGGGAATCGCGGGTTGAATTACAGCGCGTATGGCTTTTTGCCGAATGAGTGGGCTCTGGGACGCTATTCGGCGCAGCTTCCGCAAGGATTTGTGCGCGAGTATCTGAGCCTTCCGCCGACGGATCCGCGGATTCTCGAATTGGCGCAGCAGATGACGGCGGGAGCGCAGACGCCGGCGCAGAAAGCTCGGGCGATCGAAGGGCACCTGCGGCAGGATTACGGATACACGCTCGATCTGCTCTCGAAGCCAGTGGACGATCCGCTAGCGTACTTCTTATTCGTACGCAAGAAGGGGCACTGCGAATATTTCGCTTCGTCAATGGCGGTGATGCTGCGTACGCTGGGCATTCCGTCGCGAGTGGTGACAGGATTTCAGAGCGGCGTTTACAATCCGATGACAGGGTGGCAGGTGATTCGGGCTTCCGACGCACACAGTTGGGTGGAGGCGTGGATCGAGGGGCGCGGCTGGACTACATTCGATCCGACGCCGTTCGATCCGAACGGGGGCGAGCCGGGGTTGATGAGCCGGCTGGCGCTGCTGTCGGATGCGGCCTCGCAGGTGTTGAACGACTGGGTGATGAATTATGACCAGGGCCATCAGGCAGAGTTGTTGTCGCGCATGCAGGACGCCCGGCGAAGCATCCGATTTACGGACTTTGACGATCTGGCCGTGGCATTCACAAATAGGGTGCACCCGGGAATTCGATATCTACCCGCGGTTGGCAGCGTTATCGCAATCGTAGTTTTGTGGCTGCTGTATGGACCGACTGCGTTGAAACAGTGGAAGCAGCGGGCACATGCGCGCAAGGTGGAGCGCGGGGCGGGCGAGCCGTCGGATGCAACGATTCTCTATCAACAGATGCTCGAATTGCTGGCGAAGCGCGGGATTCAGAAGCCGCCGTGGTTCACGCCGCTGGAATTTGCGCGAGTAGTGAGGGCTCCGCAGATGGCGACGCTGGTGGAAGAGGCGACGGCTGCGTATAACGAGCTACGTTTCGGCGGCAGGAACGACGCCGCGCCGCGCATGCTGCGGGTGATCGAGCAGATCCGGCAACTGTGACCAATCCTTCCGTGACCGAATATAGCGTTCGCGAGCAGCGTGGCTGGTATCTCTACGATTGGGCCAACTCGGCGTTCGTCACGACGGGCGTCGCGTTGTTTCTGGGCCCTTATCTGACAGCGCTGGCGAAGGCGGCGGCGGATGCCAATGGCCTCGTGCATCCGCTGGGGATTCCGGTAGACGCGCGCAGCTATTGGAGCTACCTGGTGAGCCTGTCGGTGATCCTGCAAGTTCTGGTGCTGCCGATCGTGGGCGCGGGCGCGGACTACGGGCATCGCAAGAAACAATATCTGGCGGTGACGGCGTATGCGGGTGCGGCGGCGGCCACTGCAATGTTCTGGTTGCAAGGGAGCGCGTATCTGTGGGGTGGCGCGCTGTTCATCTTTGCCAACGTGAGCTTTGGCGCGTCGGTAGTGGTTTACAACTCGTTCCTGCCGGAGATCGCTCCGCCGGAGGAGAGGGACGCGGTGTCGTCGCGCGGGTGGGGGATCGGATACATCGGCGGAGGGGTGCTATTGGCGCTGAACCTGCTGCTATTTCTGAACGCGAAACGGGTCGGCATCACGGAGGGGATGGCGGTGCGGATCAGCTTGAGCTCGTCGGGAGTATGGTGGGCGGTGTTCACCATTCCGACGTTGCTGACGCTGCGTAATCGCGGTCCGGCTCACACGCTGCCGAGGGGAAAGCGCGCGGTGGGGGCGGTGCTGGGGCAACTGCGGCACACGCTGGCGGATATCCGGCGTTATCCGCAGAGCATGATGTTTCTGATCGCCTACCTCTTATATAACGACGCGATTCAGGCGGTGCTGGCGCTTGCGTCGCAGTTCGGCAATGACGAGTTGAAGATTCCAGTGTCGTCGTTGACGACGGCGATTCTCATGGTGCAGTTTGTCGGATTCTTCGGGGCGATCGGATTTCAGTGGGTGGCGGCGGCCATGGACGCCAAGCGGGCCATCATGGTCACCTTGGTGCTGTGGACGGCGACGCTGATTTATCTGTTTGCGTGGGTCTATACGACGCGCGACTTTTTCATCGCGGCGGCGGCAGTCGCGATCGTGATGGGCGGGAGCCAGGCGTTGAGCCGGTCGCTCTTCGCGCAGTTAATTCCGAAGGGCAAGGAAGCGGAGTACTTCAGTATTTACGAGGTGAGCGACAAGGGGACTAGCTGGATCAGTCCGCTGGTATTCGGGCTGGCGTTGCAGATGACGCATAGCTATCGGCAGGCAATTTTGTCGCTGATTATATTTTTCATAGCGGGTCTGGTGGTGCTGACGAGGGTGGACGTGAAGCGCGGGGAACTTGACGCTCAGCGCATGTGAGTGAGGAGCGCCGTCGAATCGTGTCCGTCGGGCAGCGTTACGGAGTGGACGACGCGGCCGCCGCGGCCGAATGCGCCTACGTACGCGGCGTGAATGCGGTCGGTGCCGAGCAGCACCAGAGTGATGGCGCGGTCGGGATAGCGCAGCAGATAAAACGTGCGGCCATCGGACGTGGGACGGGAACGGCTGGACTCCGGGTAGCCAATGCGGTCAACAACGGATTCGTAATCGTCATTCGCAGAGAAGGGCAGAGAGAGACGGCTGACCGGTCTTAAGAAGCGGGCGCGAGCGCCGGCAGTGGCGTCACGGAAAATCACCATCCCGACGATACACGTGAGAATACCGGCGGCTACCGCGCCGAGAATCTTGCGGCCTTTTTGCGATTCGGGGGTGCCCTCGACGCGAATGCCGACGACGGGGGCCAGTTGGCCGGGTTCGGGCGGGGCATTCAGCCAGGGGCGGGGAATATCGTTCGCAGCGAGCGGCATCTGGATCACGCGGCGCACGTGCGGGACGACGATGCCTTCGCGGTATTCCAATTCCTTTAACAAGCCGACAATGACGAACGGCTCTTCAATGCTGGATACACCGCTCAGGAAACCGCGCGGAATCCAGAGTTCCTGGAGCGACTTGGTATTCATCACCTGGATTTCATCCGGATGGGCGCGGCGCAACTGCCACTCGTTGTGCTGGATATTGCGGATGGCGGGGTAGAACGAGAAGGGGCGATTTCCCAGTTGCTCAAGCGGGGTCGGGATGTGCGGCGCAGGCACTTGGATTTATTTTACGCCGTCCCGCGGCGCTTCACTCGGATACAATGGCTACCAGTGAGATTCGCGGCCTTGCTGATCAGTTGCGTCATCGCCCTGCGCGCGGAATCGCACGTTACCTACGATTGTCCTCCAGAGGACATCGAACAGTTCGGTTTGAACTGCAGCGAGGATGAGCCTTGCACTGTGCTGCTGGAACTGTCCGCGGCGGAGGCGGCCGGCAATCGGATCGTGGTTACCGGGAATCTTCATACTCGCGATGCCACTCTCTTGAGTCTGCTGCTGATCAGCGACGATGGCGGGGTCGTCTGGACCGAGCCAGTGATTCGGATGCGCAGTGCGGCGTTCGAACAGATCGAGTTCTGGGACGGACAGACGGGCTGGGTGAGTGGCGAGTCGATCAATCCTTTAGCGCGGAATCCGTTCCTGCTGCTGACGACGGATGGCGGCACGAACTGGCGCCCGAAGCTGATTGTGGACGATGAAAAGTTTGGAACCATCGCGCAGTTTCATTTCTCGTCGATCAGCAGCGGGGAAGTGGTGGTCGATAGCAGCACTAAGAAGTCGGTTCACCAGGAGCTCTACGCTACTGAGACCGGCGGCGAAAGCTGGGAACTGAAGGAAACAGCCAACAAGCCGTTTCATCTGAAGGGCGCTCGGCCGCCGAATCAGGCCGGGTACCGGGTGCGCGCCGATGCGGCTGGCGGCGCATTTCTGCTGGAACGCGGTGGCGGTAAGAATTGGGAGAAGGTGACAAGTTTTCCTATTCACGTCGCGGATTGTCACTGACAAACCGATGAAGTCCGCGCCTGCGAAAGCCATCGAGCTCGAGCTGTTCCGTCATCTGCTGACTTCAATTGCGGAGGAGATGGGCATCGTCCTGCGCAAGACCGCCTACTCGGCCAACATCAAGGAGCGGCGTGATTATTCATGCGCGGTCTACGATGCGCAGGGCGAGACGGTGGCAATGGGCGATCACATGCCGGTGCACCTGGGAGCCATGCCGCTGTCGGTGCGGGCGGTTCGCGACGCCTTCGAGCTGGGGCCGGGCGATGTGGCGCTGGTGAACGATCCGTTTCGCGGAGGCACGCATTTGCCGGATATCACAGCGGTGGCTCCGGTATTTACTCGCGGGAAGAAGCCGTCCTTTTATTTAGCGAACCGCGCGCATCACGCGGATGTCGGAGGAATGAGTCCGGGATCGATGCCGCTGGCTCGCGAAATTTATCAGGAGGGACTGCGGATTCCGCCGGTGCTGATCCAACGCACGGGGAAGATCGACCGCGATCTGTTGGGGCTGGTGCTGGCGAACGTGCGGACTCCGGTGGAGCGCGAGGGCGACTTGATGGCGCAGTTGATGTCGATCAAGCGAGGAGAAGCCCGGCTGCGGGAATTGGTGGCCAAGTATGGCGAGTCAGCGGTCGTCCGCAACATGCACGGGTTGCAGGATTATAGCGAACGCATGATGCGGGCGACGCTGCGCGGGCTGCCGTCGGGAACATATCGTTTCGAAGATGTTTTGGAGGGCGAACGCAGCGGCGAATTCTTCCCAGTGCGGGTGGCGGTGACGCTCGCGGGGGACACGGCGGTGGTGGATTTCACGGGGTCGGCGGCGCAGGTGGACGGCCCGGTGAACGCGAACCTGGCGGTGACGACGGCGGCGACGATGTATGTGTTCCGCTGCCTGGTGCGCGAGGAGATTCCGTTTACGTCGGGCATCGCGCGGCCGATTCGGATCGTGGCTCCCGAGGGCAGCATCGTGAACGCGCGGCCTCCGGCGGCGATGGCGGCGGGCAATGTGGAGACGTCTCAGCGGATCACCGATGTGATTCTGGGAGCGCTGGCGAAGGCGCCTCCCGAACGCATTCCGGCGGCGAGCAGCGGGACAATGAACAACTTGAGCTTTGGCGGGGAACTCGCTGATCGAAACGCCATTTGCATACTACGAAACAATTGCCGGCGGGATGGGAGCGTCGGCGAAAGGCGACGGGTATAGCGCTACGCATACCCACATGACCAATAGCTGGAACACCCCGGTGGAGGCGTTCGAACACCAATATCCGGTGCGCATCGAGAGCTATCGCGTGCGCAAGAATTCGGGTGGGCGGGGTAAACATCGCGGCGGCGACGGCATTGTGCGGGAGTTCCGATTTCTGGTGCCAGCGGAGGTGACGATTCTTTCGGACCGGCGGGTTCGCGGGGCTTACGGATTGAAGGGCGGGAAAGCAGGGAAGCCGGGTCGCAACACATTGCTTCGATCGAGTCGGAAACCAGAGACGCTAGCGGCCAAGGCGCGATTCGAGATCGCAGCGGATGATGTTCTGCGGATTGAGACGCCGGGCGGTGGCGGGTGGGGTTAGAAATATCGCCCGTGAGCAAGCAGCATTCCCGAAAGGCCGAGCGTGATCCTAAAAACGCGGTACCAGCGCAGGTAGAGCGAGCACTAGGCCTCCGCTCGGGGCTGCCGCAGCCTGTCGGCCACGTTTTTAGCCCGTGCCCTCCCTTTAGGCGAGGGACGTCCCCTTCGTCGCCACTGGCTGGCGCATCATGCCGGCTCGGCTACATTTCGGAAAGGCCGTTTTTCTGACCTTCATCGAGTGGCGCCAGGTCGCATGATATTATTCCATATCGGCCCTTGCGAAGCTGCGGCGGTCGTGTTCTCGACAGCGTGGATAGAGAACGGTGTAGCATGCGTGGAAGCCTTAAACGGCAAAGGGAGCACATGCGGCTTAGGGTCGTGATTGTCCTAATTCTCACCGCGGTAAGTGTCCGAGCCGGAACCATCACTACGTTCACAAATTTTGGCCCCGCTCCGGGCAAACCCGGCCCTTTCTGGATTGACGGCGCGGCTCTGGGTGGCCCAGGCGATCAGGAGTATGCGTTTCCCTTCACGAGTGCCATTACCGGAACCCTCTGGGACGTGCTCGTTGGCCTCGGTAACTCCGGCGACAGTAATACTCCCGTAGAAGTCTACCTTGAGTCGGATGATGGAAGTGGCACCCAGCCTGGTTCCGTGCTGACCGTGCTGAGCCAGATCGGAACGATTCCGCCATTTCAAAACAGTCTGTACGGTGGAGGCATTATCACGTTCACGTGTTCGACATGCCCCACAATTACCGCTGGGACGCAATACTGGATCGTCCCATTTGAGCCCGATCCCGACTCGCAGCAGAACTGGATGTTGTCCAACTATGACATTGGGCCCGGAGACTACAACTTATCCAACAGTCCCACAGGGCCTTGGAGTCCATTTCCACACGGCAGTGTGGGGACCTTCCAAATCGACGAAAGCGTTCCCGATTCCGTTCCTGAAGCTTCCAGTTGGACGCTTGCGGGTATCGGGTTGATTGTGGTCCTTCTTCGAGGTCGAAAGACTATACCCCAAATCGGTGCCTAGAAGAATATTCGTTCGATTGGGCCCGTTTGTGCAATCTTAGTTTAGAGCCAGTTGCAGGCTCCATCATCAGGTACGAAGGAGGTTGTTACTATCGCGTCGACCGAAGGCAATGACCGTGGTCATTGCGCCCGATGCCAACATGTGCATATCTCGTCCCTACTTCGCCGACTGAATCTTCACCAGCGGGTGAGTGGTCTGGTCCGGAAGTCCGCTCTTGAGGGTCTGGGGGGCGCGGAAGAAATCGAAATACGACACGTAGTGCACGCAGCTTACTGTGCAATAAGGAGCGCACGGTTTTTCGCTCAGGTATTCGCGACGGATGTCGGCGGTTGAGTATTGTTCGAGCGGCGTGCCGGGATAGCCGCGCTGCTGCGAGCAGTAGTGCACCAGGCCGTCCTCGCAGATATACATGTAGCGGGCGCCAGCGCGGCAGCGCCAGTCATTCGGCTTGCCTTGCGCGATGGCGTCCTGAAAATAATTGAGCTGCGCGAAGTGGCGATTTTCCAGCTCCTTCATCTCGTGATACACGGCGCGCTCGCGTTCACCTAACGGCCGGAGCTGGCCGTCGCCATCGTGAATAATTCCGACGGTCGCAGAGAAGCCGAGCTCGATTGCGCGGCGGCCCACTACCAGCGCGTCGTTGGGATCGTGAATGCCGCCGCCGACGACCGAGTTGATGTTGACGTGAAAGTCGGCGTGCTCGGCCAGGATCTCCAGCTTTTTGTCGAGGACTTTCAGGCTCTTCTTTGAAACCTCGTCGGGCATGACGTTGTCGATCGAAATCTGCATGTGATCCAGGCCGGCGCGGTTGAGACGCTGTACGCGTTCCGGCACAAGCAGGTAGCCGTTGGTGATCATGCAGGCCATGACTCCACGGCGGCGCATAGCGGCGATGATTTCGTCGAGATCGGGGTGCAGCAGCGGCTCCCCGCCCGAAAGCGTGATGATGCTGGTGCCCAGGTCGGCTAACTTATTGATGCGGCTGATGACGACGTCAGTGGCGACGGGCTTGGAGAAGTCGTCGTATTCGTTGCAATAAGCGCAAGCCAGGTTGCAGCGGCGAATCGGGATAATATGCGCCATGATGGGGTGGCGCGTCGAGAGCGCCCCATGAGCGATGAGCCGCAACTCACGCATTCTGCGGGTGAAAGCTTTCCAACTGCGCTCTGGGCGGAACGGCCTGGCTGCCATACGAGACTTAAGAACTCCTACCATTAGAACACAGTAAGGTTAAAATTCGACGCATTTTGGGCTGGACGGCAGTTTTGCGGATTGCAGCGCCTTCCTCTTGATTTAAACGGCGGTGGAGAAAATGTTGGGGCGCGGCGCACTCCATTGTCGTGATCCGAAAAGACGTGATCCTAAAACCTGCCCGAATGTTGGTGGCTATCTTGGCCGCGGCGCTGGCTTGGGGGGCGGATGCGCCGACCATATTGACGATACGGGTGGCGGAGGGCGATGGCGCTGCTTATCCGATTGGGTCGCGCGCTACGCGTGGACTGACGGTGCTGGTGGCGGACGAGGCTGGTCGCCCCGTGGAGGGTGCGACGGTGAGTTTCACTTTGCCGGCGGAAGGTCCCGGGGGAGTGTTCAGCACGGGTGGACGAACCGAGATCGCAGCCACGCACGCCGATGGGCGAGCGGCCGTGTGGGGCATGCGGTGGAACCGTACGGCGGGGCCGTTCGAGATCCGCATTACCGCGGTGAAAGGTCAGGCGCGCGCGGGGGTGGTGAGCTCACAAAGTTTGAGCAATGCGCCGCTGGCTCGGGATGCTGGCGCGGAGAAGGCGCGGGCCGCCCGGGGCGGGCACAAACTTTTGTGGATCTCGCTGGCCGTAGCGGGAGCTGCTGTAGCCGGGGTGGCGGGAGTCGCGGCCCGAAAACCGAGCACCGCCGCCGCTAGTTCGATCACGCCTTTGAAGATCGGTACGCCGACCATCAGTTTGGGGCCGCAATGAAGATCTTCTTATTAGTTTTGATGAATGCCTGTGTGTGGGGGCAGATCGAGAGTCCGCAGATCGGGGTCATGCTGGATGCAAATGGGCGTGCGAGGCCCGTTTCGGGGGCGCCTGCGGCGGCGGTGGTCGGGTCGCCTTGGTTCGACGGCGCGGTCATTTCGCTGGCTTGCTCGGCGCAGGGATGCGTCGCGAAGACGGAGTCGGCGTTGTTCACTTCTGCTGGCGTGGTGGTGGACGCGCCGCCGGGCGCGGCGATCATTGCGCTGGATTCTTTCTCTCCGGGCGCGGCGTACGTGTATTTCGTGGAGGGCGGCACGCTTGCACGCTGGACCGGGAGCGAACTGGTCCCACTGGATTTTGCGCCAGGGGGAGACGTGCTCTCACTCAGAGCCGTTGCCGGCGGCTTCGAATACGCGGTGGAGCGGGATGGCGAGATCTGGATCGGCGGCAAGAAGAGTCTGGGCGCTGCGAATTCCGTCCTGTTGTTGGACAGTGGCGGCGCGCTGTTGGCGAGCGACGGCCAGGTGCGGCTGCTGCGGAGCGATGGCAGTGAGTTGGACTTTGCGATGACAGGCGTGGGCGGGTTCATCCGCATGAGCGATCAATATGTACAAGTGATCACCGACTCCGGGATGTGGGTGCTGGACATCACGCCGGGACGTGAACAGATCTTTTTGCTTCCCGGAGTGTCGCAGTGAAGTCGCGCCTGCTGTGCTTGCTGGCGCTGGCGCCGGGGATGCTCGACGCGCAGGTCGTACTCTATTCACTGAACGGCATTGCGCCATCGCCGCTGGGTACGGTCTACGGCTACGGGCAAGTGGCTGCGGGCGATTCGATGATCGTGCGTTTTCGCGCGCTGAATACCGGAACCGCGTCGGTCACCATCACGTGTCTGAGCGTCAAAAATACGACGGGTGCGGGATTTTCCATCATCAATAGTTCTTCGACGCCGTTCGTGGTGGCAGCCGGACAACCGATGGATTTCTTCGTGGGCTTCTCCGCCACCGCCATCACTAGCTATGCGGCAACGCTGCAGGTGGGGACTGGCACCTCTACCGATGCGTGCGGCGGAACGATTGAAAGCACCATTCTATTGGCTACCGTCGTGCCGGCTCCGATATTGAGCGTCGCCGCGCCGTGCACTGGCCCCGATGCCAACAAGAACATTAGCTTTGGACGGATTGTTCAGGGCAGGCAGGAAGCCTGCACACTTTCGATTCTGAATCCGTTTCCGCAGGATCTCACGGTTTCGCCTTTACTCGTGACTGGCTCGGCTTTCACTACTGCTTCAGCAAATGCTGTCACCATTGCGGCGGGGCAATCAGCATCGTTCACGATTCTTTTCAACCCCGCGACGGGCTCAGCGTTCTCAGGGACGCTCACGGTTGGCGCGCGCACCTATGCTTTGGCCGGCACCGGATTCTCTCCGCCGCTGTCTTCGCTGGTTTGGAATTTCGACACGACAAAGATCGGGAGCGGGGAACAACACACGCTGAGTCTGCAACTGTCGGCTCCGGCGACCGTGACGGCTGCGGGCAGCGTGACTCTCACCTTCAGCCCGTCTATAAAGACGGTGACGGACGACGCCGCGGTTCGGTTCGTCGCCACGTCCACGCGCGTCTGCTCGTTCGCGGTGAATATAGGCGCAACTGCCATCACGCTTAACGCGCAGCCGAATATTGTGTTTTCGACCGGCACCACGGCGGGGACTCTGACGTTCACGGTGGATTCGGGAATCTATGGACTGTCCGGCAGTCCGTCGACTTCGGTTACTACAGTGGCGGCGCCCATCGTACTTTCATCGTCCGCTGCGACCAGCCGGGCAAATGAGCTGGACGTTGTGATTTCGGGATTCGACAATACGTATTCGATCGGCGGCATGTCTTTTTCTTTTGTCGACCGCAGCGGGGGAGCGATCGCGACCATCCCCGTTGATTTCAGTATCGACTTTCAAACCTTCTTTAAGGGACAGAACGGTAGTTCATTCCTGATGCGCGTGTCCTTTCCGGTCACGGGCGATGTCAGCCAGGTGGGCGGGGTCACTGTGGTACTGAACAACTCGGCGGGTGTGGTGACTACGCCAAGTTTGAAGTTTCCCTAGACTGAAATGGATGACTCCCGTGGCGTTGACCATCGCGGGCTCGGACCCGAGCGGTGGCGCGGGCCTCCAGGCCGACCTTAAGACATTTCACCGTTTCCGAGTTTACGGAGAAGCGGTGGCGACGCTGATCACCGTCCAGAATACGCGCGGGGTGACGCGGGTCTCTTCGCTTGACGCGGATTTGGTAGTGGAGCAAATTCGAGCCGTGATTGAAGACATTCCACCGCGGGCGGCGAAAGTGGGCGCGCTCGGATCGCGCGAGGTAGTGGAGGCGGTCGCGCGGGAAGCGGAGCGGTTTAAGTTTCCTTTGGTCATTGATCCGGTGATGATCAGCAAGCATGGAGCTCGTTTGATCGACCAGGACGCAGTTCGCGCTTTGGTCGAGCGCCTGATCCCGCGGGCGTTCCTGCTGACTCCGAATCTGGATGAAGCCGCGGCGCTGGTGGGGTTCGCCGTAGAAGATTGCGATGCCATGGTGCGCGCGGCCGAGAAATTAGCGTCGCTGGGGGCTGCCAATGTTCTGGTGAAAGGCGGGCACCTACGCGGGGATGCGCTGGATGTTCTTCGCCTGGCGAGTGGGGAGATCCGCGAATTCACTGCGCCGCGGATCGAGACTCGCCACACGCACGGTAGCGGGTGCACCTATTCGGCAGCGATCACGGCGGAACTGGCAAAGGGGACGACGCTGGTCGATGCCGTGGCTCGCGCCAAGGCCTTCATCACGGAAGCCATTCGTACTGCGCCTGGGCTGGGGGCAGGCGAGGGTCCGCTGAATCATCACGCATAGGTTGAGATTGTCGGCGGCGGCAGCCTACTAGTTTGTGAGTGATGCCCGAAGCCGTCGATCATTTCGTTCTCTGGTGGGTGGCGCCGCTGGCGGCAATCTTCCTGGTCAGTGGCTTGGACGATCTCGCGGTTGATATCGCGTGGCTCTGCGCATGGGTAGCTGACCGCGCGGCTAGGCGGCTCCCGGAGGTCGCGCCGAGACCGATTGCGATCCTGGTGCCGTTGTGGCACGAGCACGCCGTGATCGCGCGAATGCTGGAGCACAACCTGGCGGCCATTCGTTATCCTAGCTACCACATCTTCGCCGGCATCTACGCGAACGACGCGCTTACGGAAGAAGCCGTGGCTTCGATCTCCGAGCGGTTCTCCAATGTACACCTCGCAGTGTGCCCGCATGATGGGCCGACCTCGAAGGCCGATTGTCTCAACTGGATCTATCAGCATGTGGGACTGTACGAGGAGCAAAATGATATCGCCTTCGACATCATCGTCACGCATGACGCCGAGGACTTAATTCATCCCGAAGAACTGCGCTGGATTAACGCCTACGCCAAACGCTTCGACTTCATCCAGATTCCGGTGCTGGCGCTGGCGACGCCGTTCTTGTCCTTGACACATGGCGTCTATTGCGATGAGTTTGCCGAGAACCATTTACGCGATATGGTGGTGCGCTCGACGTTCGGCTGCTTTGTTCCGGGGGCGGGTGTGGGTACGGGTTACCGGCGCGAGGCGCTGGAGGCGCTGGCTCAGATTTCTTCGAACCGCGTATTCGAACCGGCGGCGCTCACGGAAGATTATGAGAGCGGCCTGCGGCTTCACCGCCTGGGTTGCCGGCAGGTGTTCGTGCCGATCACGCGTCTGGGTACCGTGGGCCGCGATTTTATGGCGGTGCGCGAATTCTTTCCCAAACGATGGGGCACGGCGCTGCGTCAGCGGACGCGGTGGGTGACGGGGATCGCGCTGCAAGGCTGGGAGCGGTTCGGATGGGCTGGAACCTACAGTGAGGTCTATTGGTTCTGGCGTGACCGCAAAGGCTTGGTCAGTAATCCGCTGGGATTTATTGCCAACGCGGTATTTGTTTACGGCGTAGCGACCAGGATGTGGAATCGGCTAACGCCGCTCGCGATCGAGATCACAACGATTACGCTGGCGTTCCAGATTTTGCGAATGGCCGTCCGTATGACGTGCGTCGCGCGGGTTTATGGGATGGTATTCGCGCTGGGAGTTCCACTGCGCTTACCCTACGCGAATCTGCTGAACGCGACAGCGACTGTCCGGGCCGTCGCGAACTATGCCTACGCCCGGATCCGCGGGATTCCGCTGCGCTGGGTGAAGACGGAGCACTCCTATCCGACTCGCGCCGCGTTACTGGTCCACAAACGGCCGCTGGGTGAAATTCTGGTTGGATTGGGCTACCTGAACGCCGTCACTTTGCATAGCGCGCTGGGGGCCTGCCCGCAGGGAACTCGGCTGGGCGAATTTCTGGTGCAGAGCGGAGCGCTTGCAGAGCACGCGCTGTATGAGGCGCTCAGCCTGCAGCAGGGGCTGCCGCTCACGCATGTGGAGGTTCAAGAGGTGGCGCTAGGCGTGGCGCGAGCGCTGCCGGAACGACTCGCTCGCCAGTGGCGTGTGCTGCCGTTTCAAGTGTCCGAAGGCTCTCTGCTTCTGGCGAGCCCGGAGTTGCCCACGCCTACGATGACCGCCGCCCTCCGTGCCTTCACGTCTCTTGAAATACGGTTTCATCTGATGACTCCGTCGGAATACGAGCATCTAGTCAACGCGTTACTCTAATTTCAAGACGCTATGACTGATCCGCTACAAGCCGCCGCGCTGGCGGCCCGCGAAAACGCGCATGCACCGTATTCGAAATTCCGCGTGGGAGCGGCGCTCGAAGATAGGAGTGGCCGAGTTCACACTGGCTGCAATGTTGAAAACGCAACATATGGATTGACGCTCTGCGCTGAACGCGTTGCGGTCTTCAAGGCTATTTCCGAAGGCGCGCGCCAATTCCGGCGGATTGCGATCGCCGCCGATACCGAGACGCTCACGCCGCCTTGCGGGGCGTGCCGCCAGATCCTGTGGGAATTCTGCGGCGACATCGAAATCGCGCTGGTGAATCCACACGGAAAGAGCGAAACTCTGCGGCTGAAAGAATTGTTCCCGAGGGCATTTGATGCGTCATTTTTGTAGGTTCGTCTGGTTGTTGAGCGCCCCGATGCTGTGGGCACAGGCCCCCACGCCGGTGGATGCGATCTGGAGCGCGCGTTGGGTAGTCACCATGGATGCGCAGCGGCGCGTGATCGAAAACGGCGCCGTCGCGGTGGCCGGCGACCACATTATCGACGTAGGCCCGCGCGCCGATATCGACCGCCGCTATAGCGCACGGCAGCGGCTCGATCGCCCGGATGCCATCCTTGCGCCGGGCCTGATCAACACGCACACGCACGCGGCCATGTCGCTGTTTCGCGGTATTGCCGACGACATGAACTTGCAGGATTGGCTCACTAAATACATTTTTCCCGCAGAGGCCAAGAATGTGGACCGCGAGTTCGTGCGCTGGGGAACGCGGCTGGCGCTGCTCGAAATGGCGCTCTCGGGGACCACGACCTACACGGACATGTACTACTTCGAAGATACGGTGGCGGAGGTCACCAAACAGGCTGGAATGCGCGGAGTACTGGGTGAAACCGTGATCGGCTTTCCGGCGCCGGATTACAAAACACCGCAGGCCTCGCTGGCTGCGACCGAGCAGTTTTTCAAACAATACGCCAACGATCCGCTGATCGTGCCGGCGGTGGCTCCGCATGCGATCTACACAGTTCCGAACGATGTTCTCCAGGCGGCGCGAGCCCTCGCAAACCGCTATCATAAGCCGTTGGAGATTCACCTCTCGGAAACCAAGACCGAGAATGACGAGTCGCTCGCCAAGCGTAAGATGACGCCGACGGCGGCGCTGGAATCGCTAGGTGTGCTGAACGGCTGGACGCTGGCCGCGCATGGTGTATGGCTCAGCGATGCCGACATGGCAATTCTGAAACGCCGCGATACCGGGCTGGCGCATAATCCGTCGAGCAATATGAAACTCGCGAGCGGGGTCGCGCGGGTGGGGAAGATCCTGAGTCTGGGCATTCCCATGGGGCTAGGTACCGACGGAGTGGCGGGTTCCAATAACGATCACAACATGATGGAAGAGATGGACCTCGCAGCGAAGCTGCAGAAGGTAACGACGGGAGACCCGCGAGCGCTGCCGGCCGAGCAGGCGGTCGAGATGGCTACCATTACCGGCGCACGGGCCTTGCACATGGAGAAGCTCATCGGCTCGCTTGAAAAGAATAAGCGTGCGGACATGATCACGATCAGCCTGGCCGGGGCGCACGCCGTTCCGCTCTACAACGTCTATTCGCAAATGGTCTACGCGCTGAAGGGCTCCGATATTACCGACGTCATGGTGAACGGCCGCCCCATCGTACGCGACCGGCGGATGCTGACACTGGACTCCCGCCCGATCATGCTCAAAGCCGCCGAATACCAAGAACGCGTTAAGAAATCGTTAGGAATGAAGTAAGGTTCCACGAGCCAAGCTGCGAGATTCTGGGGGTGGGGGTGCCTTACTTGCGGGGATAGTTCCTGTGAACACCTTACAGGGTATGGTGTTTTCCCTTAGACGCGTTTTATTTGACGTTTTTGGGTTTATTCTGTTCTTGCCATGAAGAAAGTATTAACAATTGCTGCTCTTGTTTTAGCTCCTTTGACGCTGGTTGGATCGGGGGGGCTCAATTGGACCTGCGTGGATGGAACTCTGGACGGCGGCAACTGCTATCCGGGGCACGTGCATTTTACCGGCAACGGTACGCCTACCACGATCCACATAACCGTTACGCGGATGAGCGACGGCGCCATCTACGACGATTTCGATTACGATGCGACTGGCGGCGTGGATTTTACCGAGACTCTTTATCCCAGCGGAACATACAACGTCACCCTTACCGGCTACCCGTATGCGGCCACCCAGAGCCTTACCACGGGCGGCGGCAACTAAGGGCGGACGCACAAGTCTTACTGAAGCGACAGATTCATGGGGGGGCTGCGGAAACGCGGCCCCTTTTCTTTTTTGCGTGAAGACCAGCCAGCCGGAGGGAGATTCCCTGCGGCGGCCTCCTGACGCCCGATCCGCCATCGCCCCAGCCGTGGTAGGGCAGGGGCACTGGGTGGCAATCAAAGTTTTTAGGGGAAGGGCAGGTCCCGTCAGTCGTACAGTCCAAGCGGAACGCTGATCGTAATGTTCGGACCGGTATAGCTACCAGCTATATAGGGCGACAGCATCTTGTACGGGTAGTTCGAAATTAAGATTGAAATGCGCGCATTCCAGGTGTTGAGATTGGATGAGGTTACCGTGACCATCCCACTTGTCAGGCCGAAATAACCGTTGGTTCCGGCGGAGGACTGACCGTAGATCATCATGTTCTGAACCTGCGTATTGGTGGGCGCTGGATAAGTGGCCATACCCCAGCGTGCGGCGTAACGCGCCCGCTCCACCAGCGCCTGGTGTATAAACAAGAACTGGCCAAAATCAAAAGCACCCATCAATAGGCACAAGAACACCAGGAAGATGAAACTGAGCTCCAACATCGTACTGCCGCGGCTGCCTCGACGTCTTCTGGAAATTCGTGACATAGTCATGGTCTCTTCCTAACACCCACTATCCGGACAGAACAATCCTTGGAATGGATAGGTTACGGCGGGCTTCCCGGTTAAAACGTATTTTCCTGTAACCCCATCGATGGTGTAGCCGGTGATCGCGATGGTCACCGAGGTTGGAGTAAACGTGCTGCCGCTACCTGCCGAGCCAACTGTGATCAAGATGTTACCGGTCGTCAGATTCTTCACTTGGAGCGTGGTGCTCCCGCCGGTGGGGTCTCCATAGAGCACCATGTTCTGCACGGCCGATTTCCACGCGTTCGAGGGAGTGGTCGTGTTCGAGTCATAGACCTGCATCGCAGCGAAATGCGCGGCATTATTCACGACATTGACCAATAGGTTGTATTGATAAAAAAAGTATCCGTATTGGAATGTCGAGACGAATACGGTGACCAGGATGCCAGATCCGAGGGCGAATTCTATAAACGCGTGCCCGGCCCGGCCGCCGAATCTTCGGAGTCTTGAAGTGGGGCGATTCACTGAACCAACCTCACACGTCCGCCACCGCCCGAACTGCTAACGCCGCCGTTGGTGGAGCCCAAACTCCACGGCCCGGCGTAAATGGCGCAGTAGGGGTCGTTTCCCTGGCCCTTAGATGTGATGCCGCCGTCACCCTTTTCGTAGAAGTCACTCGTTCCGGTCGAGGAAACATTGGTCATCAGCAGGTACAGCCCGTAGCCCACTACTTGACTGCCGGTGCTATTGGGGAACACCATCGGAACAGGCATCAAGCGGCGTCCATTATGGTCGGTATTAGCGAGATAGTCGGCCAGCTTTTGCGGACCCGATCCCCCAGTGCCCGAGATGTCGTAGTTGACTACGTCTTGGTTCACACGGTCGTCGAGGATCTTTGCCGTACCCTGCTTGTCTCCATTGGCAAAATAGGGTGCAAGATCGTCCCCTATGGCGACTGATTGTAACTGCTTGGTATCCAGGATGTATTGGTTGATAGTGGAGGTACTCGAGCTTCCCCAGTAGCCGTTCGTGCTAGCACCCCAATTCCCGGCGACTTCCTGCATGGGGTTTGCGTTTCCACCGTCTAATGCTACGTCTCCGGGACACGGTCCCGGCGTTGCGTTGAAGCAGGCTGTCAATGCAGCGCCAGTGCCATTGGGGTCGCAGCCCGAGCGCTTGCCTCCGAATTGCGGCCACTGTAGATCGTAGATGTTGCCGACGGTCAATCCGAAATTACTATTTTTAGTGGCCTCACATTGAACCACACTATTTCCGTGGGCGCACGCGGCAACGCCCATAAACGGGCCCAACCCCGCAGGAATGGAAGTGCTGGCGGAAAACTCAACTTGACCTGCGATGGCCTGCGACTGCACATTCTGGGTGTAAACCGGGCTCGGCATCACCATGGGGACAAAGTAGATATTAGGGGCTACGGTTTTCGTCACGCGAGCGAAGGTCATGGTAGGTGCCAGTGTGGCAGTTACGTTGGCGGGCGTATACCAGGTTGCGCCGCTCGAAGCGGACGAAAATTCCACAGTCGGAGTGCTCAGGGTCGTGGAATCGAAATTCCAGTGGGCCGACAAACCGGTGGCCGCTGTGTTGGCCCGGGTGATACCCGTGGTAGTTCCATCCATCTGGAGCGCCGCGGCGATGGCGGCTGCATCCACATACGCCTGCGTCTCGTTCTTGACGATGAAGATGTGTCCCAGATCGATGGCCAGGCCCATGGCGCCGATCATGGCAATAGCGGTGACGGCCATGGTCAGGAGCACCATTCCGTGCTGGTTTTTTCGTCGGCTAATGGTATGCGGAACAGTCATGGTGCACTTACTCCTACTCAAATAAGATCGTCTGCTGCTGAATTTTCATGCAGACACGAACCACTGAAAATGGTTAGATCCCAGTAGTTCGCAGTACCATCTTGGGGGTAGAATGGCGTTCTTTCAAGGAAGTCAGGCAAAATGCCGCTCAGGAGATCGGGCAAAGACCTTATGCGAGTGCCGCTGGATGGCGCTTTGGGTCAGAGCAACGCGGATGTGATGGCATCCAGGTCGGCGTTAGCCGGCAGGCTGCCCTGAGCCAAAGCCTGATTGCCGCCGCCGCGTCCGCCGGCCGCGGTGATAGCGGACTTAACGCGGTCTCCGGCGTGAACGCCCGAATCGGCCGAGGCCGCCAGAAGAAGCGATGGCGGATTTTTGGACACCGCCAGGAATACGGCGTGGCCTTGCGCTACGAAAGCTTGCGCGCGAGTGCGCATGGCATCGTCGATGGCGCCTTGCTCAACGCGTTCTATGGCGTAGCGGATGCCCAGGGCGTCGGGAGCGGTCGCGGCCCACTGCTCGCGGCCTTCGCGTTGAGCGACCTCTGATGCCAAGCGTTGGTTGGCTTTCTCCAGCGCCTTGATGCGCTCGAGTTGAGCGGACACCAGAGCAGGCGTGTCGCTCGCCGGCGCTGAAAGCTGGCGCGAGAGCTCCTGCAGGGTTCGGAAGTCGGCGCGGGCTTGATGCAGCGCACGCAAGCCGCAGACGAACTCCAGGCGTGTGTTTCCGCGAATCTTTTCAGTCTTGCGAATCAGGACCGGGCCGATCTCGGCGGTAGTGCGCACATGGGTTCCACCGCAAGCGCTACGGTCAATCCCTTGGATGGCCACGACACGCAGGGTGCCGGTGCGTTGCGATTCCTTGCGTAGACCGAGATCGGCTGCGGCGTCTTCGAAGGTAATTGCAAGCGGCCTAGCCTCGCCTACGATTTCAGCGCAACGGACCTCAGCTTGTTCGATCTGGACTGCCGTAACGGATGGTGCGGCGAGGTCGATGGTGCACACTTCGGCTCCCAGATGGAAACTCACAGTGGGGATCTTGAACAATTCTTCGAGGACCGCCGACAACAAGTGCTGACCGGTATGCTGCTGCATATGGTCGAAGCGGCGTTGCCAGTCGATTTGGCCGTCGATTTCGCTCGAAGCAATCGGGGCGTCGAGGACGTGGGCGACGCGTTCTTCTTCATCGATCACCTCGATGACATTCGCACCGCCGAGCTTGCCGGTGTCGAAGGGCTGGCCGCCGGAGGTGGGATAGAAAGCGGTGCGGTCCAGATACACGCGCCGGCCGCCGTCGCTCGTTTCAAGAACGCGCGCGCGGAATTCCTGGAGGTAGCAGTCCTGATAGTAAAGGCGTTCGGTCACGGCGTTATGAGGCTACGGGGCAGGAGAAGTGATTTCGACTGCGGCGCGAATGAATTGCCAATCCGGCAGTTCATAGATGCGCAGCTTGGTGGCGGCGGTAGCGGTGACGTCCTTGAGTTCCTGCGGGCCGAGGGCGGGGACCTTGGCTTCAAACTCGGTGATGGGCGGCTCGTCGGGCTTGGCGGCAGTGGTGATGAGCTTGATCTTCAGCGTTAGGTCGCCGATATCAGCTTCCGAGTGATTGACCACCGCGAGCTTGATGCTGAGTTTGCCGGGAGCGGTCTCGGTAATGCGGTATCCGGACAGTTCCAGATATTTGGCGAGCGGATGTTTGTTGGTGATGACGGTATCGGTGGCCTGGGGGGCGCCAACTGGCTTCGCTTGCGAGGCCTCGGGGGCGGGCGCGGAGCATCCCGCGAGGATCCAAGTGCAAACGGCCAAATTAGTTGCGACGAGAGCGAATCTCACAGTATCCAATGTTACACGGTGCCGGATACACCTCGTCGCCAGAACCGTGATAATAGTCTAGAAATGTCCGGGCACATCCGCGAGCAGTTCGACACCGTTTTCCGGCGCGACCCGGCGGCGCGGAGCGTGCTCGAAATCGTGCTGTGTTATCCGGGGTTCCACGCCGTTTTGCTGCACCGTGTGGCGCACCATATTTATGGATCGGGCTGGTTCACGCTGGCGCGAGTAATTTCGCAGATTTCGCGAACCCTAACGGGTATTGAAATCCACCCGGGCGCGTGCATCGGGCGGCGCTTCTTTATCGACCACGGGATGGGAGTGGTGATCGGCGAGACTTCCGAAATCGGCGATGACGTGTTGATTTACCAGGGCGTGACGCTGGGTGGCACTGGCAAAGACACGGGAAAGCGCCATCCGACCATCGGCGATGGCGTTGTGATCGGCACGGGCGCAACGATTCTGGGCAACATTCGCATTGGGGATCATGTCAAGATCGGCGCGGGCAGCGTGGTGGTGCGATCAGTGCCGGATCACTCGACGGTGGTGGGCGTTCCGGGTCGCGTGGTGGGCGACGATGAGGAGTTCGAACCGCTGGCGCATGGCGATCTGCCCGATCCGGAGGGCCGCGCTATCGACGAACTCTCTAAACGCGTGGCTGAGTTGGAGGCCGTACTCAAGGCTCTGGCCGATGAAAAACTCTCTTCGAAGCGTTAGCGTACTGGCCGGGCTGTCGCTTACGATGGCCGTCGGCGCGCGTGCGGCCGACACTAGTTTCTGGATTGAGCCATGCAGTATCATGATCGGCGGCTGCGACGCGGGCGATGCAGACCTGGCACGCTGGGCGCTAGAGGCGTGGGAGAAAGCATCCGGCGGAAAATTGCATTTCGTTGAGACTAAGGACCGCTCGAACGCTTTGCTGCGCGTTCTGTGGGCCGACAAAAACAGTGGGCTCTATGGCGAGGCGGTGCCCGTCGAGGTCCATGGACACCGCGGCGCGGAACTGCACATCCTGATTGCCGATCCGGCCGGCAACGACCGTCTGCTGCGGGACACGATCGTCTATTTAACCTGCTTGCATGAGTCCGGACATGCGCTGGGGCTGCCTCATACACGGGCTTTTCCTGACATCATGTATAGCTTCCAGTATGGCGGCGATATCGATGAATACTTTGGGCGTTACCGTCGTAAACTTGCTGCGCGAGAAGACATCCGCAAGAACTCAGGTATGTCACCGGCCGACCGCGACGCTCTCCTCGAAAGCATACCGAAAGGCGTTCCGCGCTAGTCCGGCTAGTTCGTCGTCGGTGAATCCAAACTCGCGCGCGGCCAATTCATACTCGCTGGTGAGGGTGCAGCCGAAGAGCGCGGGGTCATCGGAATTAAGAATGATAGGAACGCCGGCGTCGTATAGCCGTTTGACGGGGTGTGCTGCGAGCGACGCCACGGCCCCGGTTCGCAGATTGCTGGTGATACAGACTTCTAGAGGAATGTTTTTGGCGGCCAGATGAGCTAGCAGCGCCGGATCTTCGATGGCGCGAATGCCGTGGCCGATGCGTTCGGAACCGATTTCGAGTGCTTCCCACACGCTGGCTGGACCCGCCATCTCTCCGGCGTGACACGTCAGGCGCAAACCGCGATCCCGCGCGTCACGGTATAGATCGGCGAATAGGTGGGCTGGACCGCGTTCTTCATCTCCGCCCAGGCCGATGGCGACTACTCCTTCGCCTAAGCGCTCGGCGGCAAGATCGAAGACCGGTTTAGCTGGCTCAGGGCCGAACTGGCGGATTGCATCGAAGATCCAGCGGATCGCAATCGGACTGCGCGAGGCCTCGCGCACAAGGGCGTCATAGATCGCCGGGAGATTCTGTTCCTTCCACAAGACCACGCCGGCGGAGAGAATCACTTCGGCGTAGATGACGCCTTCGCTCTCCAGCCGCTCGAACAAGCGGCGGGCGACACGAGCGTAGTCGGCGGGAGTTCGCAGGCGCTTATTCACCCACACGAAACTCTTCAGGAATCCCGCGAAGTCGGAGTACGTGGTGTTGGCCGTAATCTCTTCGCGTGTAAGCGAGGGATCGATCTCGAGCAGCGTGTCAGGTTCGACTGACCCGTCAAGGTGTAGGTGCAGTTCTGCTAGCGGCGGCATCCAGTGCCATAATAGCGATGTGCAAGCAGCCCCCGTCGCCACTTCCTTGACACCCTTCGATTTGCATCTGCACGCCGAGGGCACGCATCACGAGAGTTATCGCATGTTGGGCGCGCACCTGGTGCGCGAGGGAGACACCCGCGGCGTACGCTTCGCACTGTGGGCTCCGAATGCCGACGATGTCAGCGTTATCGGCGACTTCAATCAGTGGAACCGGGCCAATCATCCCATGCAGCGGCGGGATGGCGGCGTGTGGGAGCTGTTTATTCCAGTGCTCGGCGCGGGAACGCACTACAAGTATTCGGTGCGCGCTCTATCGGGCGAGGTGCAAGAGAAGTCCGATCCGTACGCTTTTTTCGCAGAGGCGCCGCCGCGCACCGCGTCGATCGTATGGGGGCTGAACAACCACACCTGGTCGGATCAAGCCTGGATGGAGGAGCGGGGACAGCACAACCTGCAACACGAGCCAGTCTCGATTTACGAAGTGCATCTCGAATCGTGGATGCGCAAGCCGTCGCATGAATCGCTGAGCTATCGTGAACTGGCGGAGCGGCTGGTCAGTTACGTGAGCGATTTGGGATACACCCACCTGGAGCTGATGCCGGTGATGGAGCATCCGTTCTCCGGCTCCTGGGGTTATCAAGTCACGGGCTACTTCGCGCCGACTTCGCGATTCGGCACTCCGGATGACTTCCGATATTTCGTCGAGTGTTGCCACCGGGCCGGTCTGGGCGTGATTCTGGATTGGGTGCCGGGACATTTTCCGCGCGATGCGCACGGCCTGTGGCGCTTTGACGGCACCGCGCTCTATGAGCACGCTGATCCACGGCAGGGCGAGCATCGCGAATGGGGCACGCTCATTTTCAATTACGGCCGCAATGAGGTGCGAAATTTCCTCCTGTCGAATGCGCTGTATTGGCTGCGCGAGTTCCACATCGACGGCTTGCGGGTAGATGCGGTGGCGTCCATGTTGTATTTGGATTACGCGCGCGAGCAAGGAGAATGGATCCCCAACCGCTTTGGCGGGCGGGAAAACCTGGAGGCCATCGACTTTCTGAAGCGTTTCAACGAGCTTGTGCACCAGGAGCCGGGCGCGATTAGTATCGCCGAAGAATCCACGGCGTGGCCGGGGGTGTCGCGACCGGTCTACACCGGCGGTCTGGGATTCACCATGAAATGGAACATGGGCTGGATGCACGACATGTTCCAGTACTTCGAAAAGGACTCGGTGTTCCGCAAGTATCATCAGCAACTGATCACCTTCAGCATGCTGTATGCGTTTACGGAAAACTTTGTGCTGCCGGTGTCGCACGACGAAGTGGTGTACGGGAAACGGTCGCTGATCTACAAGATGCCCGGCGATGAGTGGCAGCGCTTCGCCAACACCCGTGCGTTTCTGGCCTACATGTTTGCGCATCCAGGCAAGAAGCTGCTGTTCATGGGGACGGAGTTCGGGCAGACGGCTGAGTGGAATCATGATACGCAACTGGAGTGGCGGCTGCTGCAATATCCCATCCATTACAAGCTGCAGACCATGGTGAAGGAGTTGAACTGGCTCTACCGCCGCGAAGCCTCGCTGTTTGAAGTGGACGATTCCTATCAAGGCTTCGAGTGGATCGATTTGCAGGATTCCGAGTCCTCGATCATCACGTTCATTCGCTTTGCGCGCAACCGCGAGGATTTCATCGTGTTCGCGTGCAATTTCACGCCGGTGCCACGCGAAGGCTACCGCATTGGCGTGCCGAAGGCCGGTCTTTATCGCGAGCTGTTCAACACCGACTCGGAGTTATTCGGCGGGGCGAACCTGGGCAATGCCGGCGCTGTGATGGCGGAGGAAATCGCGTTTCATGGGCGGCCCGCGAGCCTGAACGTGACCATCCCGCCGCTGGCGGTGGTGGCATTTAAGCTGTGAAAACGGATATCGATCCATTTGCGATCTTTGCTCCCCCGGTCCTGACGTTGATCGCGATTGTGTTGGGTTATTCGCAGTCCCGGAGGATTCGGGGCGGCAAACCTCTGTCGTCGTCTCAGAGGAAGCTGATGTTCTATTTTCCGCTCTTTGTGTTGGGAATGGGCTACGCAATCATGCTTCAAGACCACCTGGGGGCCCTATTTCACTGGAGAAATGCATGGATCGCCGTGATAGTGGCATGGGGCGCGTTGTTGGCGGCGATCGCTTGGACGAGATATCGGTGCAATGCGCTTTCACGGTCAACAGCCACTCAACGTGATGATCCCTCCGCTGGCAGTGACGTTTAAGCTGTAAGATAGAGTCAAAGTCATGGACGCATTGCTTGAAAAATTGAACGCCAAACTGAAGGAATGGAAGCCGGAAACGGCCGCGGAAGTGCGTAACCGCTTGGCCGAAATGATGGCTCTCGCGGATCAAGACGCGCTGGACTTAATGCGATCGCGGGCGATGGAGCAGGAAGTTTTGGATATGCTCGATGAGCCCACAGCCAGGTGAAGTCTGGCTAGCTGATCTCGGCTTAGCAGCCAAAACGCGACCCGTCGTGGTCGTCTCCCGTTACGATCCCGATCCGCCGCGCGCCTTAGTGTTGTTTGTCCCTCTTACGACTCAGAATCGGCACAGTTCGTACGAGATCGCGCTCCCGCGGCTGAGTTTCCTGGATCGCGATTCAGTGGCAAATGCGCAAGGACTTGGTTCTCTACCAGTAGTTCGCTTTGAGAGACGGCTCGGCAAGTTATCGGACGACGTGATGAAAACGATCAAGCAGTCTCTTACGTTTGCTCTGGATCTTTAGATCGCCGCAGGCGTTTCACCGCTCAGCGAGGAGGCTGGATGGAAGTTCGAAAATCGATTTTAGTGATTTGCATTCTTCTCACGGGTTTTGCTCTCGCCCAACCGGGACGCAAACCGGACGTCGCATACGTGCCCACCACAAACGAAGCGGTGGAAGCGATGCTCAAGCTTGCGGACGTCACGAGTTCAGACACGGTCTACGATCTAGGCTGCGGGGATGGCCGGATCGTCATTGCCGCTGCGAAGCTGCGGGGGGCGCGCGGCGTCGGTATCGATATCGATCCGGTACGAGTTAACGAAAGCCGGGCCAACGCGAAAAAGGCGGGAGTCGAGAAGCGGGTCCGTTTCGAAGAGAACGACGTGTTCGAGGCCGATATTCACGAGGCGTCCGTGGTCACGCTGTTCCTTCTGCCGGAGCTCAACGTGAAGCTGCTACCCAAACTGCTGAGGGACCTGAAGCCTGGTACGCGGATCGTTTCAAATACCTTCGACATGGGTGATTGGCAGGCAGCGAAACAAGCAATTGTCGGCGATCCGGATGATGAGGGCCATCCGTTCAGTCACCGCCTATATTTATGGATTGTTCCGCCAAAAGCAGCCAATTAGCGGCGCTCATCAGGGATGCTTCGACCCTTGACTCCCGGCGACTAATATGATTTAAAGGCTTGTATCTACGTGTGATTTCGTACTGAGGAGGTCTAACATGCCTGCCAGATTGATTCCATCCGATCACAAATTGATCGGCAAGGATTATTCGACGCCGGATCTGGTCGCAAAGGTGACCGGAAGAGCGAAATACGCTGAGGATTACCGCGTCGACGGCATGCTGTTCGCGCGATTGCTGCTGAGTCCGTACCCGCACGCGCGGGTCCGCCATATCGACACCAGTGCGGCGCTGGCGATGCCGGGTGTGAAGGCGATCCTTACAGCCGACGACTTGCCGGCTCCGGCTGATAGCCTCACCGATAACGGCACCGTCATCAAGGCGAACAAGCTAGGCGATCAGGGGCTCACCAATGAGCCGGTGTATCAGGGCGAGCCGATTCTCGCCGTGGTCGCGGTGGATGAATTTACGGCGGTCGAAGCGATTGAAAGAATTCGCATCGATTACGAGCGGCTGCCGTATGTGGTCGATCCGCTCGAGACGTTGAAGCCGGGCAGTCCGAATCCACGAATGGAAGGAAACGTCTGGGTGCGTCCTCCAGCGCCGCCGGCTGCTCCCGGGCAACGGCCATCCGCTCCCGCGCCCACCATTCAAGAGCTCAAGTGGACCGAAGCTGACTTCGCCGACGCAAAAGACGGCAAGTTGCCGATGGGTAAGGCAACCGACGAGTGGAAGTTCGGAGACACAGACGCCGCTTTCAAGAATGCGGCGTACACGATGGATCACACCTTCGTGACACCGAACACCAGTCACATTTGCCTGGAGACGCGCACCGCGATGGCGTACTGGCAGAACGGAAAGGTCTACGTTTATACGGGTACGCAGAGCACCGCACAGACGGTTCCGGCGATCGCGCGTTGGCTGGGGATTACTCCGGACCAGGTGGTGCTGATCAGCGAATATACTGGCGGCGGGTTTGGCAGCAAGGGCACTGCGGCGATTTCGCTGATCATTCCGGCGCTGCTTGCTAAGAAGGCCAACGCTCCGGTGATGATGCGCATCAGCCGCGAGGAAGAATATTATATTGGCCGCGCGCGTCCCGCGATGCTGGGCCGGATGAAGATCGCCTTCTCAAAGGAAGGCCGCATCACTGGGCTCGACATGTTCGTAATCTGCGATAACGGCGCGTATGAT
Source organism: Bryobacterales bacterium (assembly GCA_963731375.1). Classification (GTDB taxonomy): domain Bacteria; phylum Acidobacteriota; class Terriglobia; order Bryobacterales; family Bryobacteraceae; genus Palsa-187. Next base: position 501,317 of record CAVSUW010000005.1, on the reverse strand, counting down.
CAAGTCGGCGACGCGGCTTCGGCTGGACGCATCGTGTCATTGCTGTACCAGCCGCAAGCCATGCGCTTCCGCGGCTTGACGGTGCTGACGAACACGCCCCCGCGCGGTGCCCAAAGTGCTCCAGGAGGTATGCAGGGCATCACCATCATGGAGACGGCTCTGGTGCAGGCCGCACGCAAACTCGGAATCGATCAGGTGGAACTGCGGCGCATCAATGCGCCGGAGGGCAAGGCGCTCTTTGGACCTCCTGCGGCGAACGGGAAGCTGCCGCATGCCACCAGTTCCTTCGTCAAGGAAGCGCTCGACAAGGGCGCGGAGCAGTTCCGCTGGAAGGAGCGGGCGGCGTTGCCCAAGCGCAGCGGTACGATGGCGCGCGGCGTGGGCGTGTCGGTGAGCGCGTATTCTGGCGGCTCTATCGGCTTCGACGGGCTGTTCGTCATCAAGCCCGACGGCAAGCTCTACATACAATCGGGCATCGGCAATCTGGGGACCGAATCGGTACATGATGTGCACCGCGTGACGGCCGAAATGCTGGGCGTGCCCTGGGAAAAAGTTGAAGTCACATGGGGAAGCTCGGCCAAGAATCTGCCGTGGACCTGCGTCTCCGGCGGAAGCCAGACCACGCATGCAATGACGCGCGCGGCGCATGCGGTTGCCGAAGAGGGACGGAAGCGATTGCAGGAGATTGCAGCTAAGGAACTCGGCGGCAGCCCCTCCGACTATGAGGTCGCGAACGAACGAGTCTTTCGCAAGGGCGGTGGCGCGGGGATGAGTCTGGCGCAAGCCGCGCAAAGCGCGATCAAACTCGGTGGCGTCTACGATGGACACGAAGTGACTGATCCGGAAGTCAATCGAGTCACCAAGGCTTCGGTGCAAGGGTTGGCGGGCCAGGGATTAGTGGTGGCTGCGCGCGACAAATATCCGCATGATGGCCAGACGTTTTCCTACGTCGCGACCTTTGCCGAGGTCCAGGTGGACCTCGAAACCGGCAAGTATCACCTTACGGATTTCCTGGCGGTGGCGGACGTCGGTACGGTGATTCATCCGCGCGCGTTGGGCGGGCAGGTTATGGGACGGTCGATTCTGGGGATTGCCCACGCGATCGGCCAGAAATGGGTTTACGACCAGCATTACGGCCTGCCCATTGCGAAGCGGATGCATTACAACAAGCCGCCGACGATTATGGATCTGCCCGTCAATATGAAATGGGACGCGGTGAACCTTCCGGATCCGGAAACGCCGGTGGGCGCGCGCGGTATCGGCGAGCCGCCAGTGGGTGGCGGATGCGCCGCGGTCCTGGCCGCGATTGCCGATGCAGTCGGGGACGAAGTATTCCGCAGAGCGCCAGTGAATCTGGACACCATTCTGGCGTCGATCGAAGCGGGGCGACCCATGCAGGACGGCCTGCGGGCGCACATCTAGGAAGACTAAAGGCGGACCTGATCCTTCGAATACCGGTATGACCGGAAGGTGGTATTCTGCGCACCCGGCTGAAACTGGCGCGCCACGCCGGGATACTCGCCGAAAAACGGGATTACATATTCCCACACGACGTCGCCTTTTGCCGTCACTTCAAATAAACGGCCGCTCGCGGCATCCGTGATGTGCGTGTTGCCATTCCACAAACGCTGCGCGTTGCCCATAAACGGGCAATAGAAAGAGGAGTGGGGCGCATCGGCGTACTGCCACTCGATCGCTTTCGTCGCAGGGTTGATTTCGACGATGCGAGTGTAAGACGTCGACACGCCGGCGCGGTAATTTCCATTGTCGAAAACCAGTATGTTGCCGTTGGCGAGTTCGACTGGAGAATGCTGGTGGGAGATGATATCGGGTCCAATGTGATAGACGACCTTGCCGGATTTCTTGTCAACGGCAATGATGCCGGAGGTGGTGCGGAGGCTCATCAAGATCAACCCTTTCTGCGTTTCCCATAGTCCGTTGATCAAGGGCCAATGGACCCGTTCGAATAGAGGATTGATCGGGAACTCGGCGGGGTTGAGGTGTTCGGCAGCGCTCCATTTCCAGAGTAGTTCGCCTTTTCGATTGACCTCTTTTACGACATCGCCATAAACGACGGAGTCAGAGGAACCGGCGAGACGGCTCGCGATTTCTTTCGGCAGCGGCTCGGCGGCGCCATAGAGCAGGTTGCCGTTCGCGAGCCACTCGGCGTCATGATGGTGCGTAACGTCTTCGAATTCCCAGACGGTCTTTCCGGCGGGCGTGACTTCCGCAAACGCGCCACCGTGCCAGACGGACCACATTGGATAAAGCATTGGCGAATTGGGATGGGAGCCGTTGTAGCCGAGATTTCCGTTGGGTAGCAGGATGGCGTGGCGTCCCGGACGATTGGGCATCTTCCAGCGGTGAGCGATCGCGCCATCGATATCGATCAGGTAGACGTTGCCGTCGTCGGTCTGCGGCGTGAATAAGGTGTAGCCTCCAGCCGAACGCTGGTGGTCGACCGCGATGAGGCCCACGCTGCGGCGACGGCCTGTGACGGGATCGAACATCGGCCTTGGTTTTGGTTTGCGGTGCGGCGCTTGCGGCTGGAAGCGTGACCGTTAATGAAGCAAGAGCAAGACTCTTGCTGGCGGTGCTGAGAAATTCTCTACGGTGTTTCAAGTCGATCGCTCCTGGGGTTGACTTTCATCGACGCGGATTCATCGACCAGGATGATGACTGATCCTTATTATACGCGGCGCACGCGACAGTTTATTTTTCTGACGCGATGTGAAAACCAGTGTTGGCTGCCGGAACGCCCGCGTAAATCGCGACTTGCAGTAGGACTTCTTCCAGGTCTGTCAGTTCGAGGCCTTCTGCCAAACCGGCGCGCAGGTGTAGCCGGAATTCCTCCCATCGCCCGAGCGAGGCCGTCATCGCGAGGACCAAGAGACGGCGAACTTGCGGGTCGAGTCCAGGCCGAGTCCACACTGTTCCCCAGGCGTAGCGCGTAATTAAGTCCTGGAAATCGCGCGTCAGTTCGGTGCTGTTTGCGATGGAGCGGTCGACGTGAGCATCGCCGAGTATGGCGCGCCGCATCGCGAAACCTGCAGCGAGACGGTCATCGGGCTGCGGGGCAAGAGAAAGTCGAAGAGTGCGTTGGTGAACGCCGACGGCAACTCCACGTTCGAGAGGTGCGCCGCTTCGAGCACTACCGAGCGTGCGCCGGGAATTGAAGCTGCCAACAAATCGCCGTGGCCCTCCCAGGGTGTGGCTGCGTCCAGAGTTCCGCCGATTACTAACGTGGGCACGCCGATGCGGCCGAGCAGTGGGCGCTGGTCCATGTCGCGGATCGCCGCACAGCAACCCGCATAGCCGACCGGGTTCGCCGCAAGCAACGCGCTTCGCGTGGTTGCCACCTGCGGATTCGTCGAAGCCAGCAGGCGCGGGCTGAAGTAGCGCTCCATCGCGGCGTTTTCGACGGCTGCCATCCCGCCTTCGAGCACCGCCTTGCGGCGATCATCGAACAATTCGGGGGCTCCGACTCGCGGCGAGGTATTGGCCAGCACAAGGTGGGTGATTCGGTTCGGGATGCTTGCGCCTAACCATTGTCCGATCATCCCGCCGATCGAGAGCCCGCAATACGCGAAGCTCTCGCGCTTCACCGAATCCACGGCTGCGATCACGTCGCGACCTAATTGTTCGATCGTATAGTCGCCCGGCGGAGAATCGGAGGCGCCGTGACCGCGCAGGTCGACGCGCAAAACTTGAAAATAGCGCAGAAGCGCGGGCATCTGCGGATCCCACAATCCGTGGTCGACGCCGAGCGAGTGCACCATCACCAACAGAGGCCTCTCCGCTGAACCTTCCAGACGGTAGAAGATGCGAACACCTTCGGAAATCGCGAACGGCATGCTACTGTTCCTCCTCGAGCAAGCGCACGCGGAATGCCTCCGCGCTGCCTAGGTATGATTCGGGCGACAGCAGTCCGGGCAAATCCGGCGGCGATCCGGTTTTCTCCAGTGATTCTTCGACCAGGCGGCGTGCCTCGTCACGTCCCATTGTTTCGGCCAGGAGCATCATGGCTTTTTCGGCGAACACGGCTCCTTGAGTAGCTTCGATATTGCGGCGCATACGCTGCGGATCGACCTTCAAACCTTCGATCACTTCGGCCATCGATTCCAGCGCTACTCCGGCGGCCTGTACCATTCCCTGAACCGTGACCCACTCCGACTGCCAACCGCCGAGCGCGCGTTCGTGCTCTTGCAACATGCCATTCAGGAAATTCGCCATCAGTCCCGGCGTACGTTTCGCGGCTGCGATGGTCAGCATGCATGCCGTCGGATTATGTTTGTGCGGCATGGCCGACGATCCACCGCGTCCATCACCACCGGGTTCGGCAGCTTCACCCACCTCATGCTGCATCATAAGCGCGATATCCAGCGCCACTTTTCCGAGGCTTGCCGTGTAGATGCTCAGTGCGGCCAGCAGCGCTGCGAGGCGGTCGGGATAGGCATGCCAGGGTGCGTCGGGACACTCCAGTCGCAACTCTTCCGCCAGAACTTCACTGACCGCGATCCCGCGATCTCGCCGAGCGCCGCGAGGGTTCCGCTCGCGCCGCCGAATTGCAGGTACTGCGATTCCGTGAAGCGGCTGTCCACGCGCCACCATCCGCGCCGCAGCGCTGCGTGCCAACCGGCGGTTTTCAATCCGAAGGTGACCGGAGGCGCTGGTTGCAATAGCGTGCGACCCAGCATGACGGTGTCGGCATGCTGTTCACTCAGTTGGCGTAGACCGCGCTGGATGCGCTGATGATCCGCTGCGAGCAGCGTGCGGCAGTTCGAAAGCAGCAGGATTAGTGCGGTGTCGACGACGTCCTGACTGGTTGCGCCCCAATGAACGAAACCGGCGGCCGACGGGTCCTTCGCGCGTACCTTTTCCTTAAGTGCGTGGACCAGTGGGATCGCCGGCGTGCCAGCGCGCAAAGAGAGTCTGACGAGTTCAGCGACATCCGAGCCATCGAAGGATTCGGCCCGCGCGATCGCAGCGATGGACTCTGCCGCATGTGCTGGAATGACGCCGCAACGAGCCTCCGCGCGGGCAAGAGCCGCCTCGAAATCGAGCATCGCCTGAAGCACGCTGGCATCCGAGAAAACTTGCGAGAGGGCTTCGGTGGCGGCCAGGCTCTCCATCAATCGCGTCAACATTACCTGATCTTACACATCGAAGAAGACAGTTTCCGATTCGCCTTGCAGATGGATCTCGATGGCCCACGCGTTCGCCTGTCCCGCCACTGGCTTTGCGAGCAGCGTTTCTTTCCGGGCGGCGGGCACCAGGGACAGGGTCGGATCAGTGGCATTCGCCCCATCGCCAGCAAAATAGACGCGCGTGCGAAGCGGCTTCCCCAGGCCTCGTGCGAAGAGAGTAACGTTGATATGCGGCGCTTGTGCGCTGCCGTCCCCGTTCGGCACGCGGCCAGGCTTCACTGTTTCGAAGACGCAGACGCCGTTTGCGTCCGTCTCCAGGCGACCGAAGCCGGAGAAGTTTTTGTCAGCGTCGGCAGAGCGCGGGTCGACAGGATGCTGGTAGCGCCCGTGCGAATCCGCTTGCCACAGCTCGATCATGGAATCGCCGGGAGTGGGCAGGCCGTCGCCATCGACGACGCGGAATATCAAGGTGATGTGCTCGCCCTCCGCGCCGTCGGGCGCCATGATGCCAAGGGCGTGGTTTGTGGTCAGTCCAAAGTTGAAGAACGGCCCGACGGTTTGGGAAGCGGTCGGGATCAGGCTCATTGGCCGCTGTCCTCAAATGGCGTCGCCGAGCGCCCGCGGAGTATGATGTCGAAGCGGTAGCCCAGCGCCCACTCGGGCTCGGTGAGAGACAGATCGAAAGACGACACCAGCCTTTGGCGCGCGCCCTCATCCGCAATCGAATGCAGAACCGGATCAACCGCCATCAAAGGATCGCCGGGAAAATACATCTGAGTCACCAGACGGCTTAGCAGGCCTGCTCCGAAGAGCGAGAAATGAATGTGGGCGGGTCTCCAAGCGTTGGGGTGATTGCGCCATGGATATGCGCCGGGTTTAATCGAAACGAAGCGGTAGTTGCCGGCGTCGTCGGTGATTGCGCGGCCGGCTCCTAGAAAGTTCGGATCGAGAGGCGCGGGGTGGCTGTCTCTCGAATGGCGATAACGGCCGGACGCATTTGCCTGCCACACTTCCACAAGCGTGTTCGGAACACCACGGCCATCTTCATCGAGCACACGTCCGGCGACGATGATGCGCTCTCCCAACGGCGGGTCCACGAAGTGCCGAGTGAGGTCGTTGTCGGATTCGCCGATGGGGTTGTGGCCGTATAGCGGCCCGGTAAGTTCACTCAGCGTATGCGGCACCTGAATCAGCGGCTGCGCCGGCGCGCGCCGTATGGAGGACCGGTAGCCTTCGTACAAATACTCGGGCTGCGTGCCGGGCTGGGTTCTTGGATACTCCTTCATTCGCACAATAGTATCGTGTAAGGCAGAGTTATGGCGGCATTGCACACCAGAGTCGGCATCATCGGCGCGGGGCCCGCTGGTCTTCTGCTGTCGCACTTGCTCCACTTGGAAGGCATCGAGTCTATCGTAATCGAGGCGCAAACTCGCCAGTACATTGAGGAGCGCAACCGCGCCGGCGTGCTTGAACAGGGCACAGTGGATCTGCTCAACGCGTCGGGAGTGGGCGAGCGCCTTCGCCGCGAAGGGCTGGTCCATCGCGGAGTTAATCTGCGCTTCAACCGGCAACGTCACCGCATCGATTTTCACGAGTTGACTGGCGGGCGCGCCATCACGGTCTATGCCCAGCACGAGGTGGTGAAGGACCTCATCCAGGCGCGCTTGCACGCCGGCGGGCAACTGATTTTCGAGGCGAGTCACGTCAGCGTCCACGATTTCGAAGGCCAGTCGCCGCGTATTCGCTTCGAGCGCGACGGCGGGCATCACGAGATTATTTGTGATTTTATCGGCGGATGCGACGGCTTCCATGGCATCTGCCGGCCTTCGATTCCAGCCGGGGCGCTCTGCGTCTACGAGAAGACCTATCCATTTGGCTGGCTGGGAATCATCGCCGAGGCGGTTCCGGCATCGCACGAGATTGTTTATTCGAACCATGAACGTGGTTTTGCGCTGCTGAGCATGCGCTCTCCGGTGATCACGCGCGCTTACTTGCAGTGCCGGCCAGACGAGGATCTCGCAGCGTGGCCCGACGACCGAATCTGGGAAGAGTTGGACCGCCGCTTTGAGACTCATGACGGCTTTCGGCTAAACCGGGGTCCGATCGATCAGAAAGGCGTTACTCCGATGCGGAGTTTCGTGACCGAGCCGATGCAGTACGGCCGTCTGTTTCTAGCCGGAGACGCCGCGCACATCGTGCCGCCCACCGGCGCCAAGGGCCTCAATCTTGCGGTCGCGGACGTACGCATTCTCGCTCGGGCGCTCTCCGTCTGGTATCAAACCGGATCCGAAGATCTTTTGAAGCGATACTCAGACATCTGCTTGCGCCGCGTGTGGCGCGCCCAGCACTTCTCGTGGTGGATGACGTCGATGCTGCACCGTTTTGAAAGTAGTGACGGATTCGATCATCGCAGGCAACTGGCCGAGCTCGATCAGGTGACCACCTTGCGCGCTGCGGCCATTACCCTCGCGGAGAATTACACTGGATTGCCGTTTGATTTGCCGGGAGAGAATTTGTGATCCGTAGCCGTCCGCCTTTTCGCGCCGACCACGTTGGCAGCCTGCTGCGTCCGCTGATACTCAAAGACGCTCGCGCGCGTCATGAACGCGGCGAAATCTCCGCTGGATATTTGCGCACTGTTGAGGACGCCGCTATCGAACGCGCCATCGCGCGCCAGGAGGAGATTGGTTTGCACAGCGCTACTGACGGAGAATTCCGACGCGCCATGTGGCACTTCGATTTTCTGGAATGTTTGGACGGCGTCGAATCTTTTCGCTCGGATCACGGCATTGCATTCAAGGGCGGCATTGAGACCCAGGCCAAGGGACTGCGTGTCACTGGCAAGATTGGGTTCTCGACGCATCCGATGATCGATCACTTTCGATTCCTGCGCGACCACACCAAGACGACTCCGAAGATGACGATTCCTTCGCCCTCCGTATTGCATTTTCGTGGCGGACGCAAGGCTGTGAGCGCCGGGGTCTACCCGGAGATGGAAGAGTTCTATCACGATTTGGGGCTCGCCTACCGCGATGCGGTGCAAGCTTTTGCTCATGTCGGCTGCCGTTATCTCCAACTCGACGAGGTCAACCTGGCGTATCTTTGCGACCCGGAGCAGCGCCAGATCCTTCGCGACCGCGGCGACGATCCCGATAAGCTGCCGAGCATCTACGCGGACATGATCAACACTGCGATTGCGAGCCGCCCGCCGGATATGGCGATCACTATGCACCTTTGCCGTGGCAACTTCCGGTCCAGTTGGATTGCGCAGGGCGGCTACGAGCCGGTTGCGGAGCTACTATTCAACGAGATAGGCGTCGACGGTTACTTTATGGAGTTCGATACCGAACGCGCGGGTGGTTTTGAACCCCTGCGTTTTGTTCCGAAAGGCAAGACCGTGGTCCTGGGCCTGGTGACAAGCAAAGCGGGCGCGCTTGAATCGGTGGAGGAATTGGAGCGCCGCATCATGGACGCTGCGAAGTATATTGCGCTCGACCAACTTTGTTTAAGCCCGCAGTGCGGGTTCGCCAGTACCGAGGAAGGGAACAGCCTTACCGAGGAAGAACAGTGGGCGAAGCTGGCACGCATCTTTGAGGTCGCGCGAAAAGTGTGGGGCGAGTGAGCCGCACGATCGACGTCGGTGCACTGCTCGACCACGGCCCGTGGACTGCGCAGCAAAAGCGATGGACCATACTGGCGGCGCTAGCCATCATCTTCGATGGTTTCGACATTCAGATTTTAGGTTTCGCGATTCCGTCGCTGATCCGCGAGTGGCACGTAGCGCGCTCGGCTTTCGGTCCGGTGCTGGCGCTCGGTCTGGCGGGAATGGCAGTGGGGAGTCCGCTCGCCGGATACTTCGGCGACCGCTTCGGGCGACGTTCCGCGCTCATCGGCTGCGTGAGTCTGTTCGGTCTCGCTACCATCGCCAGCAGTTTCGTCGACGGAGTGGCGGGGCTGGCTGTATTGCGCGTTCTTACGGGAATGGGCGCGGGCGGTGCGTTGCCCAATGCTGCCGCGCTGTCCGCTGAGTTTGCGCCTTTGCGCCGCCGCCATGCTGCGGTATTGCTCACCATCGTCTGTGTTCCGTTGGGCGGAATGGTGGGTGGGGTCATCGCGTCCCAGGTATTGCCTGCGCTGGGTTGGCGCGCTCTTTACATAATCGGCGGCGCGATGCCGCTGGCGTTCGCGATAGTACTTTGGCTGGCATTGCCCGAATCACCTCGATTCCTCGCGCGACGTCCGGAGGATCGACAGCGACTTAGCGCACTGCTGCGGCGTCTGGGTCACGCAGTAGATCCCGATAGCACCTATGAGGACCGCACCAAGGTGGCGGTCGACAATCGTGCTCCGATCCGTGCTCTTTTAGGGCCCGAGTTGGTGCGTGACACCGTGGGTATTTGGATCGCTTACTTCTTCTGCCTGGGATCGATATACGTGATGTTCGGCTGGTTGCCAACGCTGTTGACGTCCCAAGGCATCAGCCTCGCCACGGCGACTACCGGATTGGCGGTCTACAATCTGGGCGGTGTCTGCGGAGTGTTGGTGTGGACCTTTCTCATAAATGCATTTGGATCGCGCGGACCAATGCTGATAGGTGCTTTGGGCACTGCGGCCAGCGCCGTGATGGTTCTGCTGATCCCTTTCCATGTGAACGGCAATCCCGTTTTTCTGCTGGCGGCAATTGGACTGAACGGTCTGCTCGCGAACGCGGTCCAGACTTCTATGTTCGCTTTGGCTGCGCACGTGTATCCCACCGCCGTTCGAGCCTCGGGTGTCGCGTACGCGGCCGCGTTGGGGAGAACGGGTGGCGTGATCAGTTCGTTGTTTGGCGCGGTCCTCATTCAGGCGGGGCCGGTTGTTTTTTGGTGGGCGATGGCGGCAGCAATGGTGGTGGCGTTCGCCGGGCTGGCCTGGGTGCGAAATCATTTCGCCCCGATCGGGAAACTGGAACCGGCGGAAGCGGCTGCTTCGTGACGGCGATTACTTACCGTAGCGTTTGCTAAATCCGTTGCGGGCGTTGGTGACGGTGAACGTCCCGTCCTTCGCAACGGAAATCCGAATCCACTTGAAGGAGTCGGCCGGTTCCAGATTCGCGATGAAGTCGTCCGGCGGGTTCGCATCTTTACCGGCGTTGAGCGATTGGTGGAGCTGCCAGATGTCTTGGAGTCCGGGAGCCGCCCGCAGCACGGGCCAGGTCTGCGCGTCGGCTCCCTTTCTAGCGCCGTTGGCCTGAATGATGACGGGGGCGTGCAGCACTCCGACGACTTCGGGCGCGATGCCCTTGAATTGCCCGTGGACGTTGACGTTGTAGACATCCACGATTCCGATCAGATTCCGGGGGCAAACCAGATCGTGACTGTAGTGAGCCTCCAGATCAGCGAGATCGAGCATCCGGAACTTGCCCGACGTGATGAGCAGGCCGATCGACTGGTTGTCTTCGAAGTCCGTCGCGAGGACGTCTTGCTGCTTATTGGTCTCGCAGAGCGCATTATGCGCGCCCGCGTTTGCGAGCGGCTTGGTGATCAACTGGCCGCCAGCCGATAACACGCGAATATCGACGCCCTTAATCGGCACTTTGTCGCCTACGTGGAGGACGGTGTGTCCGATCTTGTCCCGCAATGAGGCGTAGGCCGCAAAGCGTTCCGCCGCTTGGGGGTTTGTGGTCAGATATTCTCCGTGATCGAAGATGTGCTCGATGGGAACCTTCGCGGCCAGGAGCGGAACATCGCCCAAATGATCAGTATCGAAATGCGAAATGACGAGGAAGTCGATCCGTCTAAGACCGGCGGCTTCGACTGCTTCGGCAATACGTTCAGTTGACGCCAGACGATTGTTGGCGGCAGGCCAGCCGGCGTCGAAGAGCATCGACTGACCGGAGGGTGATACCAGCAGCACCGACTTGCCGCCTTCGACGTCGATCACGTAAATCTCTAGGTTGGGCGCGGCGGTGAGCAAGGCCGCTAGTAGTATAAGCAGGCACAGAAGGCGAGTCATCCTATTTCACAGAGAAGGCCAGCAGAACATTCCCGGGCATGCCTTGGCCGCCGTAACCGGAGTTCACGTACAACATGCCGTCGACAATCGTCGGACCGGTCGAACTGAAAGAGCCGCCGGTAGCTGGAATCCCGTTGGTCGTGGGGAACGATTGCACAGCGTCGAAATCCCAGATGATCTTGCCGGCGTTCATGTCGTAGGCGCGCAGGTGGCCGTCCATTGATCCCGAAAATACGGCGCCTTCTATTGCACTCGGTGGCGCGAGCTGGGCGGAATTGCAACCCGGCTTGGCCAAACACGCGGGCGCGGGAGGAGGTGTGTGCCATAGAAGCTTACCGGTCGCCGCGTCGATCGCGAACATCCCACCGCCGGCGTCTGGTTTTTGGCGGTCAATGTCCGATAAGGGAACGTAGGCGACTCCTTGATGGCCGGCGATACCCCATAGAATTCCGCCCAGCGTGCTGCCTTTGCCGATGCGCGTTTGCCATACGATCTTCCCGTTCTGATCGGGATCGAATGCGTGCACCATGCCCGACTTTTGTCCGGCCACTAACACCTGCTTGCCGCCGCCGACATCGAACAGAACGGCTGAGGAGCCGAAGTCGACATCATCACCGTGGTTCGCGGGACAGTTGCCGCCGCCACCGCGCGGACCGCAATCCCAATTGAACATGTCGGGACTGCCTTGTTGTGACCAGCGAATTTCACCGGTGGTCATGTCGATGGCGACGATGGCGTCGGCAGTCTTGATGTTGGGATCGGAGTAGCCATTGCCCGTCATGATGTAGATGGCTTTGCGCTTGAGGTCGAGCGTCGGAGAAGACCAGGTGGTCGCGCCGGAGGGCCCGTAGAACTGCGCACCAGCCTTGCTCGTGCCGGTGGGCTTCGGCTCGGGCGAAGTGTATGCGCGCCAGATAACGGCTCCGTTCTTCGCGTCAATCGCGACCAGGTTGCCGCGAAACTTGCAGCAGGGATAGATAGGATTGGCTCCGGCATTCTCTTCCTGCGAGGCGATGGGCACATAGAGACGGCCGTTATAGAGCTTGGGCGTTCCCGTGATGCGCGCGAACGGTTGATCGTCGGCCTTCTTCTGCCAGATCAGCTTGCCGGTTTCAGTATCGAGCGCGTACAGGTTCGCGTCCAGATCGCCGACATAGGCTCGCTTGTCGGGACCAACCACTACGCCCGACCGCACCATCGATTTCGCGCGATACATCCAATAAAGGCAGCCGGTGTGCGCGTCGATCGCATAGATGGTGCCGTCATTGCTGCCGACAAAAACACGGCCTCCCACGACGTTTGGCTGTCCGTAGGCGGTTCGGGCGCCGGGGAAGCCGAAGGCCCATTTCAGTTTCAGATTCGGAATCTGACTCGCGGTGAGGCCTGCGGCCCCAGTTGGCTGGAAGCGCGTGTTGAAATTGTCGACGCCCCATCCGTTCCAACTCGCCGTGGTGGCCGTTGGATGCGAACCCGCGGGGCAGAAACCGGTAACTTGCGGCAGCACTGGGGCACCTCCGGCTTTGCCGAGATAGCGGGCGGCGGCAACGCGCTCCTCTTGAGATAGGTCTTGGGCCTGAATCTTCATGGCCCCGGTTTCGAGCGTCTCCAGAATGTCCTGCCACGGAATCTGCGAGAGTGCTTCCTGCGAAGGAGCGTGGCTAGCGCTTGCGGGCGAGTGGCATTCAATGCAGTGCGATATGTAGACTTGCGAACCCTCCTGCGCGAAGCACGAGAACGCGGAGAGGCCGACGGCAACACTGATGCGAATCAATTTCATAATGGACGGCTGGCTTTCAGAGCGATTATCCGGCCCGATTTATCGATGATCTGAATCTGGCCGCCTTCGAGTTTCACGTCGGCGACGCTCCCGAAACCGTCGGGCGCTCTGCTATAGAACAACAAAAAGCTCGAGTGCAGCTTGGACTTCGCGGGTAGCCATTTGTAAGTGGGCGTGCCGAACATTTCGTGCGCGTCCACCGTTTCGCGATGGGAAATATCGAAGGGCTGGGTCGAGAATTCGAAGCCTCGTGCGGCACGGGCATCGCCGCTATAGTTCATCCAGCTCATAAGCCACGGGAACTCCTCGCGGCGAAAGACATATCCGAAGATCATGTGCTTGTCGGGACGCAGCACTGTCACGTAGCCGTAGGTACGGGCCGGGTCAATGATGCAGGCGGCGAGATCGAGCGACGTTTCATTTGCCGGGACCATCGTCAGGTTCACAGTGCCGCCCTTGGTGAGCGGACCCATCGGCCACACGAAATCTTTTCCGTACGCCAGCTTTCCGGTCGAGCCGGTTTTCTGCGGACGCACGCGGCATTGGGTCGCCGGGAGATCGATGATGGTTTGACCGGGCGAGAGGAATGGCGGTCCGGTGGTGGCATGCTCGGCCCAGGAGATGGGATGGTCGATGGCAAGCAGATTCTCGACTTCGGTGTTCACGTAGACCAGATTCTCGCCGTCGACCAACGTGATCGTTCGGGCGATGTCTTCCTGTGCCAGCGGCAGTCGGGTTTTAAGCACGGTGCTGTAAACGCCTGGCGTTCCCAATTGAGATCCGCTGAACTGCTGTTTACTCGCTTCTCCATGAAAAGGGATACCGGCCGCTGCTTCTTCATCCGACGGCGCGCCGAAGCCGTCGAGGCACAGAAAGTGTCCGATGGATCCCGCGAGCGGCGAGGGCGGGGGACCATTCGGCTTCAGCGCACGATCAATATTCCAGTAGGGACTGAGCTTTTCCGCATCGTCGCGAAGGATGAGATTCGCCAGCGTCGCGCCGCGAGTGAGGATAGTTAGTTCGATCTTGTCGTTCCGCAGAATAACGGCGGGCCTGCCGTCAAAGTCCGCGGTTTGGGCCACCAGCAAGACAGCGACCGCGAACGGTAACGCGCTTGGCAAGAATCTTAGGGGTGGATTCACCTCAGAATCATACAACATGCTCGTCAGGTTGATCGCCGCATCGTTCAAAAGCCGCTATCGATGTGCTAAACTCGCCCCCGGCGGGGTAGTAAACGGAGACGTTTCTGAGTGACAGTCCCCAGCCCAAGACCGGGAGGTACGGAATGAAATTTCTGAGCTACGCTGGGACGCATCCGGCTAGCGCGCTGCTGCTGGCGTCGGTGCTTTCCTGCACCATTTCCACGGGCGCGGCGCAGACTTACCAGGATCTGCTCAAGCCCAATCCGAACAACTGGCTCCAGTATTCGGGCACCTACGACGCGCAGCGGCACAGTCTGCTGAACCAGATCAACACTAGCAACGTGCCCACTCTGCAAGCCAGTTGGGTGTATCACATGACCGGCGCGGTGGATCTGGAAGCGGTGCCAATCGTGGTCGACGGCATCATGTACGTCTCGCAGTGGAACCGCGTCGAGGCGCTCGATGCCCGCGTGGGCCGGCTGATCTGGCAATACATGCGGCCTCCGCAGACTCGCGGCTGGCAGCGCGGCGTGGCGGTTTATGGGGGCAAGGTTTACGTAGGGACAGTGGATTCGTCACTGATCGCACTCGACGCTAAGACTGGCAACCTGATCTGGGAGACTAAGGCCGAGGGCGAGGGCAGACGCATGCAGGGCGCGGCTCCGCTGATCGCCAAGGGCAAAGTGATTATGGGCGGTAGCGGCCGGGGCGGCGGGTGGATCCAAGCCTTCGACGCCGATACCGGCAAGCACGCTTGGACCTGGAACGTCATTCCCAAGCCGGGTGAAAAAGGGGTCGAAAGTTGGGAAGGCGATTCGTGGAAGCTGGGCGGCGGTCCGGTCTGGAACATTGGCAGTTGGGACCCGGATTTGAACACGCTCTACTGGGGCACGGGTCAGCCTGGCGTGGATTTCGTGGGAGACATTCGCAAGGGCGACAATCTCTATACGGATTGCATCGTGGCACTCGACATCGATACCGGCAAGATGAAGTGGTATTTCCAGAACACGCCGCACGACACTCACGATTGGGATTCCGAAGAGGCGTTGGTGCTGGTGGATGCGCCGTTCAAAGGGCAGATGCGGAAGATGCTGATTCAAGCCAATCGCAACGGGTTTTTCTATCTGCTTGACCGGACCAACGGAAAGTTTCTGCAGGGAACACCGTTCGTCAGCAAGCTGACTTGGGCGAACGGCATGACCGAAGATGGGAGGCCGATCGTAGTCGCCGGCAGCGACCCGACGGTGGAAGGCAACCGGGTTTGCCCCTCGACCGCTGGCGGTACCAACTGGCCCTCGCCTGCATACAATCCCGACACCAAGCTGTTCTACCTGATCGTGCAGGAAGGCTGCGGAGTCACTTATAAATCGAGCAGCAACTTCAAAGCGGGCATGCCGGGGAGCGGCACGGGCTACATGGAGAGCCCCGCGGACCAGGAGAACTGGCAGCTCTACGTGAAGGCTCTCGACTTGAGCGGCAAGACTGTCTGGAGCTACATGCAGGTGGATTCGAACCACTATGGTCCGGGGCTGCTGTCGACTGCCGGCGGAATCATCTTCGCGGGTGAGCAGCAAGGGCAGTTCACGGCTCTCGATGCCAAGACCGGCAAGGTGCTGTGGCATTTCAATACTGGCGGATTGATTACCGCTGGTCCCATGACCTACAGCGTCAACGGAAAACAATACGTCTCGATCGCGTCCTACGCGAATGTTTTTGCGTTCGCGCTGCCGGACGCGGCGGCCAGATAAGGGGACACTTCCATGAAACTCAACGGATATCTCCAGATTCTAACGGTGGGGTTGCTGATCGCCCTGCCCGCTTCCGCTCAGCGGCCCCGTGGGGCGGCGACGCCGAATCCCAATCCATTCGCCGGCAATGCCGATGCCATCGCCGAGGGCCGGGAAGTTTACAACAACATTTGCACGGCCTGTCACGGAAAAGACGGCGAGGCAGGGGACCGTGCGCTGGCGTTGGGTGCACCGGCGCGGCGCTACGAGCGCAACACGGATCCTCAAATCTTCGATGCTATCCAGAATGGCATTCCGGGGACCATGATGCCGGCCAACCGTTTGCCCGAAAACGACGCATGGAAGGTGGCAGCTTACATCCACGGCCTGCGCGGCACTGCCGTCGACACGCCCGCCAAAGGCGATGTCGCGCACGGCCAGGAGATTTTCTCCGGCAAGGGCAAGTGCGTCGACTGCCACATGATCAATGGAAAGGGCGGCCTCTCGGGTCCCGACCTTTCAAATATCGCGGCCATCCGCAAGTACAGTTCGATCATCGATGCCTCTGACCAAGGTTAAGCACCGCGTTGCGACCGACGGTGGTTCGCACGCGCAGGCGCTATTCCCGGTGACGACGTATCAGCCGGTGCGAGTGACGACGCGCGACGGCAAAGTCGTCAACGGCATCCTGCGCAACGAAGATAGCTTTTCGCTGCAAGTGTTCGGCTCCGACGATAAGCTTTATCTCTTCGATCGCGACAAGCTGAAGGAAGTGTATTACGTTCCGAAGAGCCAGATGCCGACGGATTTCGATAAGCGCTTGACGGCCACTGAATTTCAGGACCTGATGGCGTTCCTGACTCGATTGGCGGTGCCCGTACCGCAGGTCCCTCGCGGCGGCGGTGAATAAAGAAGCACGATGATGAATCGACGAACGTATTTGAAAGCTGGGCTGGCTGCAATTGGTTTGCAATCCGTCAGTGCGTGGGCCGCAGCGGACTCTGGAGAATACCTGGTCTACTTCGGAACGTATACCGATCAAGCGGCTCGCGGCATCTATGCGTACCGCTTCCAGCCTTCCACTGGCAAGCTGACATCGATCGGACTGATGGCGGAGACGCCCAACCCGGCGTTTCTGGTTGCGACTCCCAACGGACGCAATCTTTATGCCGTCAACTGGAAGGGCGACGAACGCGAGAGGCAGGGCGATACAGTCAGCGCCTATGCCGTCGATCACAAGACCGGCAAGCTCACCTTCCTGAACAAAGTCGATTCCAAGGGCGAGATGCCGACGAATCTGACGATCGATCACACCGGCAAGACGCTGCTGGCGGTCAGCTACACGGGCGGCAACATTACCGGATACCAGATCGAACCCGACGGCAAACTCAGCGAGCCTACGACGTACTTCGAGCATCGGGGCAAGAGCGTCCATCCAGTGCCGGGACCGCATTCGCACGGCGTCATTATTTCGCCGGACAACAAACATGCTTTCGTCGGAGAGGTCGGTCTCGATCAGGTTAGGTCGTATAGCCTCGATGCGGCGAAAGGCAAGCTGACGCCGTCGGATCCGCCTTTTGTTTCGGTCACACCGGGAACCGCACCGCGTCACCTGGCGTTTCATCCGAGCGGGAAGTTCCTTTATGTGAACGATGAGAGCCGTCCGGCAGTAACGGTTTTCGCGGTGGACGGCGGGCAGTTGAAGGAGATCCAGGAAGTCCCGGCGATCCCGGCGGATTATAAGGGGCGCGACGCCACGGCCGAGATTCAGATTGACAAAAAGGGCCGGTTCGTCTACGTCTCCAACCGCGGCCACGACAGTATCGCGGTATTCTCGGTCGATCAGGCGACCGGCAAATTGACGCCGATCCAGCACGCACTGACCCAGGGTAAAACCCCGCGTAATTTCTCGCTCGATCCGACCGGAGAATACCTGTTCGCCGCCAATCAAGGCTCGGACACGGTGGTTCCATTCAAGGTCGATCAGGAGACAGGAAAACTTACTCCCACCGGGGAGCCAATTAGCGTCCCCAAGCCGGTGTGCGTGCTGTTTGTAAAGGCGCAATAGACTCAACCGCTTGCGCAGATTTCGGACTGCCTTTTGACCGTGGTGTTTAGCCACTGTAAGGTGTATACTTCATGATGTCCGGAAAGTTCCACGATGGAACTTCGGCTAGGTGAGGTGGCGAAGATGCGGTCCTTCAGACGGAAGGCGAAAATGGCATCGCGGGGGCACGTAGCGGTGGTGCGCGGACTGGTGTTCGCGCTGCTGCTTAGTGGCTGCGTAGTCACGACGATACGGGTATTTGCGCAAGCCCCGGCGCAGCCGACATCCGCAACCCAAGCCGCCGCGAGTACGAATCCCAAGGCATTCATCGACACCTACTGCGTCACTTGCCATAATCAGAAACTCCATACCGCTGGACTGGCGCTCGACACGTTAGATGTCGCGCATCCCGGCGCGAATCCCGAGGTGTGGGAGAAGGTCGTCGCGAAGCTTAGAGCAGGCTCGATGCCGCCGCCGAAAATGCCGCGAGCTGATGATGCCACCTATCGCGTGATCGCGAGTACGCTTGAAAACGAACTGGACAAAACCTGGGAAGCGAAGCCGAATCCGGGCCGGATCAGCGCGGTGCATCGCCTCAATCGCATGGAGTACAACAATGCGATCCGCGACCTGTTTGCGCTCGACTTCGATGTGAAAGCGCTGCTACCGGGCGACGACACGGCCGATGGCAGCTTCGACAACTTCGCGGATGTTCTCTCGGTTTCCACTACGCACTTGGAACGGTACATGTCGGTGGCTCGTCAGGTCACGCGGCTCGCGGTGGGCTTGCCTCCCGTGGGTCCGGGGAACGACCGGTACGAGATCCCGCTGTTTGTGATGCAGGATGACCGGCAGAGCGAAGACTTGCCGTTCGGGTCGCGCGGCGGCATCGCGATCCACAAAGATTTTCCGGTGGACGGCGAGTATCTGATCACGGTTAAACTGCAGCGGCAATATCAGGATTACCTCAAGGGCATGGGATGGGCGCAGAAGCTTGACGTCCGGCTGGATGGCAAGCTATTGAAGCGTTTCACGGTGGGCGGGAACGCAAAAGGCCGGCCTGCCGCGTCAAGCTACGCTGGTGACGGCGAACCGAACTTTGCTGGCGCTCCGGAATGGGAAACCTTTATGCAGCTTACGGGCGACGCGGGGTTGGAAGTTCGCGTACCGGTGAAAGCGGGTCCGCGAGTGGTGGGTGTGACATTTGTGCGGGAACAGTGGGAGCCGGAAGGTCTTCCGCAACCTTTGCAGCGCGGCCGCGTGATCGCGGATGACCAGGTGTATATGGACTACGCGAACGTGGGTGCGGTGCTAATCGCGGGTCCCTATCAAGCTGCCGGACCGGCGAAGGATACTCCCAGCCGGCGCGCGATATTCGTGTGCCAGCCGGCGAGCGGCGCTGCTGCTGAAGAGCACGCGTGTGCGACCAAGATTCTGTCGCGGATGGCGACGATGGCGTACCGGCGTCCGGCGACGAAAGCCGACGTGCAAACGTTGATGGAATTTTTCGATAACGGCCGCCACGATGGTGGAAGTTTCGACGCTGGGATTCAGTTTGCGCTGGAACGCATGCTGGTGGACCCGGACTTCCTGCTGCGCATCCACCTGAACAAGACTGCGCGGACTCCGGTTGCGTCCAAACTAGGCGCTACGTTTCAAACTGCGGCTTATCAGCACGCCGCGGCGTCCCCGGGAGCGAATGGTGCGTATAAACTCAGCGACCTGGAGCTAGCGTCGCGCCTTTCGTTCTTCCTATGGAGCAGCATTCCCGACGAACGCTTGCTGAGTCTCGCCGAGAAGGGCCAGCTTTCAAATCCCGCGACGCTCGAAAAGGAAGTGCGACGGATGCTGGCCGATCCTCGCGCGACCGACGCCTTCGTGAACGATTTCGCAGCGCAGTGGTTGAATCTGCGGCGTGTCGAGGAAGTGGTTGTCGATCCGGATAAGTATCCCAACTACGACGAGAGCCTGCTGCAAGCGTTCAAGCAGGAAACCGAGATGTTCGTCGCCAGCAACTTCCGCGAGGATCGCCCGGTCTCCGACCTGCTGGACGCAAACTATACGTTCGTCAACGAGCGGCTCGCACGGCACTATGGGATTCCGAATGTCGAGGGCAGCCGTTTCCGGCGCGTAGAACTTCCGGATCACAATCAGCGTGGGGGATTGCTGGCCGAAGGCGCGCTGCTCGCGACCACGTCCTATCCCGATCGCACATCGCCAGTGTTGCGCGGCAAATGGTTGCTGAATAATATTTTCGGCACGCCAATTCCGCCGCCGCCTCCCGGAGTTGACACCAATATCGAGCAGAAGCCCGGCGCACCGCCGACGACGATTCGCGAAAGATTGGCGCAGCACCGACAGAGCCCCACCTGTAACGGTTGTCATTCGGCGATCGATCCGCTGGGATTTGCGCTGGAGAACTTTGACGCGATCGGCGGCTGGCGGACCATCGACGAAGCCGGCAAGCCGGTGGATGCGAGCGGCACCACCGCGGGCGGCGCCGACGTGAAGGGGCTTCCAGGATTGCGCGCGCTGTTGCTGAATCAACCCGAGCAATTTCCGCGCACGGTTACCGAAAAATTGATGGCGTATGCGCTGGGACGCCGGCTCGAATATTACGACAAGCCGGCGGTGCGAAAAATTGTCCGCGATGCAGCGGCGCAGCAGTACCGCTGGTCGTCGCTGATTCTGGGGATCGTCGAGAGCCCCGCTTTTTTGACGTGGGAACCTTCCACGGAGTCGAATTGATTTTGAGGAGAAGATAAACATGGCTTTCCTGACTGCGAAGACTTTGCCACGGCGGACGGTACTGCGAGGTATCGGCACCACTCTGGCGCTGCCGTTTCTGGACGCGATGTTTGCGCCGTTCTCACTGCGCGGGCAGAGCGCCGCGAAGCCAGTCCACCGCTTCCAGGCGTTCTACGTGCCGAACGGCATGGCCATGGAATATTGGACTCCCACTGGCGAAGGGACGGACTTCCAGTTTGCCCCCATTCAGCAGGCGCTCACTCCGTATCGCGACCAAACCCTGATGCTCTCGGGGCTCAAGGCGAGTTGGAACTATATCCACGCCGGCGCTTCTGGATCGTTTCTCACCGGCACCAAGCGCGGCGGACGGAACGAAGTGGAGATCATCGCCGATGTCTCGATGGATCAGTTGCTGGCGAAGCATTTCGAGCGCGACACGCAGTTGGGATCGCTCGAACTGGCGATGGATCCTCCCAATAACGCGGGAGCCTGCACCGGGAATCTGAGTTGCGTCTACACGCATACGCTTTCGTGGCGCAGCCCCACGCAGCCGCTGCCGACGGAGTGGAATCCGCGCGTGGTGTTCGAGAAGTTGTTCGGTGACAGCGGCAGCACGGTGCGTTCGGCGCGCGAAGCTCGGATGATGCAGCACAAGAGCATCCTGGACTCGGTGACCGCGAAGCTGGCGACGCTGAAAACAGAACTGGGGCCTAGCGATCAGGTCAAAGTAGACGAGTTCACGACATCGGTTCGCGATGTCGAGCGCCGGATTCAAATGGCCGAGTCACAAAAGGATGTGGAACTTCCCGCCATGGCGCAGCCGCTGGGCGCTCCTCCGGTATTCGAAGATCATGTGGCGCTGATGTATGACTTGAAAGTTCTGGCGTTCCGGTCAGACCTGACCCGTGTGATCACGTTCATGCTCGCCAAAGAGCAGAGTGCGCGGCCGTATCCGCAGATTGGCGTGCAGGAAGCGCATCACCCGCTGTCGCACCATAACGATCTGCCGGCGTTGGTCGAGCGCATGTCGAAGATCAACACGTATCACGTGAAGCTGTTCTCGGATTATCTGGCGAAGTTGAAGGCGACGCCGGATGGCGACGGCTCGCTGCTGGATCATATGACGATCCTGTATGGCGCGGGTATTTCGAACAGCAACCGGCATTCGGGTGACAACCTTCCGATCCTGCTGGCCGGCGGCGGCGCGGGCCGGATCAAGGGCGGGCGGCATATCAAATACACCGGCAAGCCGTCGATGGCGAACCTGCTGGTGACGCTGATGGACAAGATGGATGTGCCCGTGGATCACATGGGCAATAGCAACGGCAAACTGCCGATCGACGCCCTTGCGGTCTAGGAGACTCAAGCCATGCGCATGAAAACCGTTCTGATATTGCCAACAATATTTGCCGTGACCTTGCTGGGTGCAGAAGTGAAGGCTGCGGCGGTCGATCCGCCCTCAGTCATCCAGGCGGCGAAGAACGGCGACAAGGATGCGCTGCGCGCGCTGATTCAGAAAAAGGCCGACGTGAACCAGGCCGAGGCCGATGGCGCTACCGCGCTGCATTGGGCCAGCTATCATGACGATCTCAGTAGCGCCGACCTGCTGATTCACGCCGGGGCCAAGGTGAACGCGGCCAACGATCTGGGTGCCACGCCGCTGTGGGCAGCCAGCCAGAACGGAAGCTCCGCCATGGTGAAGAAGCTACTTGACGCGGGCGCTGACCCCAATGCGGCCTTGATGTCAGGCGAGACGCCGCTGATGGTGGCGGCTCGGGGCGGCTTCCCGGACGTAGTCGAGATCCTTGCGAACAAGGACGCGAACGTCAACGCGCATGGCTCGCGCGGGCAGACGGCGTTGATGTGGGCGGTGGCGCAGAAGCATCCCGAAGTGGTGAAGGTGCTGCTGGCACACGGTGTAAATGTTCAGGCGAAATCCGACGTCTGGAGCGAAGTGATGGCGGTGCCGCCTCACGGTTATTTGCCGTACAACAAGGCGATCCCGCATGGCGGAGAGACCGCGCTGATGTTCGCGGCGCGCGTGGGCGATCTTCCGTCAGCGAAGCTGCTGGTGGATGGCGGAGCCAACGTGAATGACGCGGACGCCTGGGGTGTCAGCGCTACGGTTCTGGCCGAGCACTCGGGCTATGGAGAACTGGCTGTCTATTTGCTGGACAAAGGCGCGGACCCGAATAAAGCCGAAGCTGGCTTTACAGCGCTCGACGTGGCCATTATGCGCCGCGACGAGAAAACGGTGACCGCTTTGCTCGAGCACGGCGCGGATGCGAATGCTCCCCTGAAGACCTGGACGCCGATTCGGCGCTCCTCGCACGACTGGTATTTCTCACCGGCTTTGATAGGCGCGACGCCCTTCTGGCTCGCCGCCCGCTTCAACGAGCCTGAGGTGATGCGTATGCTGGTGAAGCACGGCGCCGATCCTAAGGCGGTCCTGAAATCCGACTATATGACTGGCCGCAACAACCACCGCAAGGAAGAGACCACCGCACTGATGGCAGCGATGGGCATGGGCGGCGGCGTTGTTTGGGTTTCAGTCCCCAGATCACAGCGCGAACCGCTAGCGCTTGAATCCGCCAAATTAGCCGCGGATCTTGGAGTGGATGTGAATGCCGCGAATACCGATGGCCGGACGGCGTTGGACGCTGCTCAAGCGCTGAAATATCAAAGCGTAAACCAGTTTCTCACCGATAAGGGCGGCAAAGCTTCAGGCAAGCCGGCGCCTAAAGAAACACCGGTCGATTAAGGGAGCTGATATATCTACGCCTTCTTAGGCGTTCCCGTGATCTGCGGCACCAGCTCACCGGCCACGTCCGTCAATCTCATGTTGCGGCCGTTGAAGTAGTAGGTGAGTTTCTTGTGATCCATGCCCATCAGATATAGGATGCTGGCGTGGATATCGTGATTTGAGGTCGGCTGCTCTTCTGCATTCAGACCCACATCATCCGTAGTGCCGATGGCCTGGCCGCCTTGGATGCCGGCGCCGCACATAAAGACAGTCATGGCGCCCGGGTTATGATCGCGCCCAACGCCGCGCTGCGAAATCGGCATGCGCCCGAATTCGGAATGCAGCATCACCACCGTCTCGTCGAGCAGACCACGGCGCTTCATGTCGGTAATCAGTCCGGTGATCGGCTTGTCGACTTCCTTGCCGTGCTGCCGGTGGTTGGAGTCGACGCTATCGTGCGCGTCCCACGCGGTGACGTTGGTATTGACGTAAGCTCCGCTGATCAACTGGACGAAGCGCACTCCACGCTCGACCAAACGGCGTGCCAGCAGGCACTGTTTGCCGAATGGCTCCGTGACCGGATCGTTCAGACCGTAGAGCTGTTTGGTTTCGTCGCTTTCGCTGGAGATATCGACTGCCTCCGGAGCGCAACCTTGCATGCGGTAGGCGAGTTCATAAGAAGCAATGCGGGCTGACAGCTCGCTGCTACCGGGATAACGCTCGGCGTGCTCCGTATTCAGTTTTGCGAGCTGATCCAGACGGGCGCGCTCGCGATCGAGATTGGTGTATTCGGACGACGGCGACAGATCGAGGACAGGGTCGCCTTGTGAGCGGAACACCGTGCCCTGGTAGGCCGCCGGCAAGTAGCCGGAGCCCCAGTTCTGCGGACCGCCGTAAGGGCCGCCGCGCTGATCGAACAAGACCACGTAGGCAGGCAGGTTCTGGTTGACGGTGCCCAGACCGTAGGTCACCCACGATCCGACGCTCGGATAACCGACCAGGATGTTGCCGGTGTTCCATTCGAGGTGCGAAAGCGTGTGGTCGTTCGAAGTGCCGTGCGCGGAGTGAATGAACGCAAGGTCGTCGACGATGGTGCTGATGTTCGGGAAGATCTCCGACACCCACTGTCCCGATTGCCCATATTGCTTGAAGCTGAAGGGTGTCTTCATCAACGGCCCGGGATTGCCCTGGCGGACGACGATGTCGCCGTGGCCCTCCATCGGCATCCGATTGTATTTTTCGAGCGCTGGCTTGTACTGGAAAGTGTCGATGTGACTCATTCCTCCGCACATGAAGAGCGAGATCATGGCCTTGGCGCGCGGCTTGAAGTGCGGCGGCTTGGGAGCGTACGGCGAATTGAGATCGGTGGATGCGGTGCAGGCCTGGCCCAGCTCGGCGCCCAGTAATTTGTCGCGATTCAGGAGGTCGATCAGTCCCAGACCGCCGATTCCCATGCCGGCGTTCATCCAGAAGTCCCGGCGGGACACATACCGCCGCTTGGTGCTGGATGAAGTTTGGCTCAAGCTCAGTGGGGTCTTGCTTTTGTCCATGGAAAGCTCCTGTCTCAACTAACCTATGTAAACAAACTCGTCCGAGTCCAGAATGACCTGGGCAAAATCGGTCATGGCCGCGAGATCCGCTGCGTCGCCGGATGCAGCGCCATGCGCCAGCGCATATTCGCGTTGCTTCTGAAGGAACGCGAGGTTCAGGTTCAATTCAACGCGAGTGGGTTCACGGCTCAAAGTGATGCGATACATCTGCTTGATGCGCTCAGCGGGATCGTTGCTGGCTTCCTTCAATACACGCTGTGCCAAGAACTTTGACTGGATCAGCATGAAATTATTGTTAAGCAGCGTCAGCGCCTGCGTTGGAACCGTGCTTACGTCACGCCGCTCGCAGGTAATATTCAGGTCGGGCTCGTCGAACACTTCGAACATCGGATAGCGCAGCCCGCGCTGGACATAAGCGTAAACGCCGCGCCGCCAAGTATCGGGACCTTCTTGCGTAAGTTTCCAAATCCCGCGCGGTTGCGCCAGGCGAACCGATGCCGGTACCGACGGGAAGAAAGGCTTGCCGCCGAACTGGGTATTCAGTTGTCCACTGGCGGAGAGCATCATATCGTGCACCAGCTCGCCTTCCACCCGATGCAGCGGGAACTTCCACAGATAGACGTTGGTGGGATCCTTCTTGGCATCCTCCGCACGATAGAAGCTGGAGGCCATCCGATAGGTCTCCGAATTCATGATCAGGCGGTGCATCTGCTTGACGCTCCAACCTTGACGGATGAACTCGGTCGATAACCAATCGAGCAATTCGGGATTTGACGGCGGCAAGCCCATCTTTCCGAAATTGCCGGGAGTGGGCACGATAGCGGTGCCGAAGTGCCAGCCCCAAATGCGATTGACGATGACTCGCGAGGTCAAAGGATTGTCGGCGGAAGCGATCCATTCGCCCAATGCCCGGCGGCGTCCGCTGGTAGGATATCCAGGGCGATTGGGCAGATCCGAAGTGGGAGGCGGCGTTCCCTTCACCAATACCGTCAGGAAGCCGGGTTGGACTTCAGGAGTTTTCTTGTCGGCTTCAAAATCACCGCCGTTCGCGGCAAAGTGCAGCTCCGGCACTTCGTACTTCGTTCCCATCGCTGGGACGAAACAGCACTTCTTGTCGTAGGCAAAACGGCCGTTGTTGGCGAGGTTGTTGTCACCCAAATCATCCGGAGCCAGCCAGAAGTCACCGTCGCGCACTCCGTTCGCCATCTCCAGTGGAGGCGGCATGCGCTTTTCGATTTCTTTAATCTTGGCCTGCAAGACCTTCCGCTTGGCGTCGTCTTCGTCGCTGACTTTGACGGTTCTTTGACGATAGCCATTCGGATTGTCAGCAATCTGCACTTGCGCGACATCGGCAGCGTCGGGGTCATCAAAATTAAGTGGAAGCTGGGTTACCAAAAGCTTTTGACCCGGCGTGCGCTTCTCAGGAGGCGTCTGGACGGCGATCCGGATATCCTCCGGATACTTCTTCAGCGCTTCTTCCTGCCGGCGCTTCAAGTCCGCGTCTTTGTAAGGTTTCTCGATGCGGGCGATTTCGGCGCGCAGCGGAGCGGTTTCTTTCGCCACTTCCGACTTGATCTTTTCGTACTGCTCCACCTGCGCCTTGGGCGCGAGCGGCTGATCGTAATCGACGTAGCCCCACATCATCGCCATCGAGCGGTAGTAATCCATGCGTGTGATGGGATCGAACTTGTGATCGTGGCAGCGCGCGCAATTGACGGACAGACCCATGAATCCCTGGAACGTGGTGCGGATCATGTCGTCCATATAGTCGTAGCGGTTGCTCGGATTCTGCTTTTCGCGGAAGCGCACGCGCGGACCGATGCGATAAAAAGTCGTGGCGGTCAGACTATCGTTGGTCGGGTTATCCAACTCGTCGCCGGCGATTTGCTCGACGATAAACTGGTTGAACGGCTTATCCTCGTTGAACGCTTTGATGACGTAATCCCGGTAGCGCCAGGCGTTGGGAATGTCGCGATCGTATTCGAATCCTGAACTATCCGCGTAGCGCACCACGTCCAGCCAGAATCGTCCCCAGCGTTCGCCATAGTTGGGCGACGCCAGCAGCTTATCCACCAACTTCGAATAGGCGTCGGGAGAATCGTCTTTGACGAAGGCCTCAACCACTTCGGTAGGAGGCAGCAGTCCGATCAAATCCAGATACACGCGGCGAATCAGCGTTCTCTTGTCCGCTTCGGGCGCGGGTTCGAGGCCCTTGCGCGTCCAGCTCTTTCTTGACGAACGCATCGATCGGGTTCTTGGTCCAGCGCGCGTCGCTCACTGCCGGCGTGGCATAGCGGACAGGCTTCTTGAAGGCCCACCACTCGCGATCGCGATCCTGAATCACACGCTCTTTGTAGCCGGGGAAATTTGCCGGCTGGTATGACAAGTCAGCGGGTATTGCTTGCGTAGCGGGAGCCGCTGACGTGACGACACCGTTGTCCGAAGTCCCTAGTGCGCCCTGATCGATCCAATTTTTCAGAACCGCGATTTCTTCGGGCGTCAGCTTCGGCACGGGCGCCATCGGCATCTGCGGCTTGACGGTTCCGGTCACGCGCTTGATCAGCAAACTATCGTCGGCGTGGCCCGGGGTGATGGCCGCGCCGGAATTGCCGCCCTGCAGAATGCTGGCGCGGGTTCGCAAATCAAGGTTGCCCATCTGCACATCGCCGCCGTGGCATTGGGTGCAGCGCTGCACGATCGGAAGGACGTCTTTGTCGGTGACCGGCGCTGTCTGAGCAAGCAGACGGGCGCCAGCCATCGCGGACAGGAGCAGCCACTGAGCTACACGTTTCGCATCAGGCAAATAAGCCATTTCCATCTCCACCATCCCCATGTGGATGAAATTCAACCCACATACAATCTACTCCTCAGCGTTGTCGAACGCAATGGTCGACCGGCATACGAGTAAGGAGCTAGCCAGAACGCGAACTTTAACGTGATGTGGGAGTTAGCGGCCGCGCGTACTGGAAGAACGGGGACCGGGCAACGCCGCGCCTGGGCTGGAAGAGATGCCACCGCCTCCGCGCATTCCGCCGCCGCTGCCAAACGTTCCGCTAGGCTGCGCCGCAGCTCCACGGTTGAATGACGCCGGAGATGATGCCGGTGCTGTCGGGACGCCAAATCCCGGGCTTGCGACGCCGCCGCGTCGAGGCACGTAGGCGGTCCAGACCATGGCGGGGCTGTAGAAGGGAGAACCAAAGGGGCTCCAATAGACTCCGTTCGAGGGCAAGAAGGTAAACATGCCGAAATACGGATTCCACGACCAAGCGCCCGGATTGCCGGCGAAGTTGGAACTGTAGTTCGAGTTGGACGTCACGCGTGCGGAGATCACGTTCGCGGCGGCAACGTATTCCGCGCGGCGCGAGCTCCAGCGATAGAACGCATCTGTGTCTTTGGTTTCAAACTTGGTATCCGCGAGCTTCGCGGTATCAAGATCGATCTGATGCCCTTTGCGCGCGGTCACGGTCTCCGATCCCGATGCAACCCGCGCCTGTCCCTCGTAAACTCGCAGGCTGGCGGGACTCGCCTCGATGCGGAAAAGACCTTTCTTGGCCAGCTCCATGTGGACGCCTGAGGCCTCGAAGGAGATTGCGTTATGCTCCAACAATTCGCCGACTTCTACCAGTGCCGACCCGGAAACTACTTCCAGACGTGTGTCGGCCAACGCATTTGAGAGCATGCGGACCGAACTATTCTCCGCCATGCGCAGGAAGACACCTGGAGTGAGCAGAATTTCCGCGCGGCCTTCCGCGGTAGCCACCAACTGGCCGGCCTTCACATCCGGAAATTCCGCGAACTTGGGATGGACCGGGACGCCGTCGACTGAGACATCGCCTTCGACGTAGTGGATCACTCCGGAATGGGCTGAGATCACCGACTGCGCCCACACAGTCGGCGTGAGACTCATCGCCAAAATAGCGGCGGCTGCAGCTCTGCACGAAATCGCTCGAGCAATGGCCATTTGAAGGTGCTCCTGCACAATCATGCGCCTTTTTGTGAGCGGGCGTCAACCGCCCTGCGCGCCACCGTGTTCCCTGTGCCAAACTGATGAGTGATGCCGCTCTCCGCCGGAACATTCGTGGCCGGAATTGTTGTGGCGATCGCCGTGGGTGTGGCCGTCACGGCTGCCTGGTTTCGCGCACGTGCGGCCGCTCAAGCGGCGCAGGTGGCCACCGATTCCACACGTCCCATTGCCGACACGCTGGCGCGCATAGAAACTCATATGCGTGATATCGAGGCCCAGCGCCAACATATGTTGGGCGGCCTGGAACACCAACTTGGCGCGTTGAGCAAGGAAACCGTGGCGCTATCGCAGGCGCTGCGCGTGCCGAACGCGCGCGGACGTTGGGGGGAGCTCACGCTGCGCCGCGTGGCGGAGTTGGCGGGCATGGTCCCGTATTGCGATTTCTACGAGCAGGAATCGGGCGCGGCCCAGCGTCCGGATATGCTGGTGCGCCTGCCTGGGGGTCGTGTGCTGGCTGTCGACGCCAAGGTTCCCCTGGCAGCATATCTGGACGCGGAAGCCGCTACCGAAGCGCCTGCCCGTGACGCCGCATTGGCGCGGCACGCGCAGCAGCTAAACCGCCACGTCTCCCAATTGAGCGCGCGCGAATATTGGGCGCAGCTTCAGCCCGCGCCGGAAATGGTGGTCTTGTTCCTGGCGGGTGATCATTTTCTCGCGGCGGCGCTGGAACGCGATCCGGAACTACTGGATCGCGCGCTCACCAAGAAGATTCTGATCGCCACACCAGTGACGCTGATCAGCGTTCTGAAGGGGGTCGCGTACGGCTGGCGGCAGGAGAAGCTGGCGAAGAACGCCGAGGAGTTGCGGCGCATCGGGGCCGAGTTCTACGACCGGCTGCGAGCTTTCGCGGAAGTCTACGCCGACTCCGGCCGGCATCTGGCGCGGGCACTCGATTCCTACAATCGATCGGCGGGGACGTGGGACGCCCGCGTGCTTCCGTCGCTGCGCCGCATGAGCGAACTGGGTGCCGGAGGTGGCCAGGAGCCGCCGCAAATACTGCCCATCGATGGGGCGGCTCGCAATCCCCAATCGCTTGCTCCGCGACCGGATATTCACCTGCCGGAAGCATGACGCGCAACTTTTTCTTGTATCTTTCGCAGCAGCAGCGGCTGCGGCACTGGATGGAAACGTCGCCCGTAGCACGGAAACTCACCGGCCGTTTCGTTGCCGGCGTGACGCTTGACGACGAATTGCGAGTGAGCGCCGAACTGCAAGGGCAGGGAATGATGACCGCTCTCGACCACCTGGGCGAGAACGTGACTTCGCTCGAAGAGGCCAATGGCATCGGCGACCGCATATCTGGAGGCGCTGGATCAAATCGCGACGCGGGGATTGCCCGCTACGATCTCGCTTAAAGCCACGCAGTTCGGTATGGATGTTTCGGAGACTGCGTGCTATGAAAATGTCCGGCGCGTTGCGACGCGCGCCCACGATATCGGCAGCCGCGTCGAGATTGACATGGAGTCCTCCGCGTATACGGAACGAACGCTTGCGCTGGTGACCGCCGTTGCTCGCGAAGTGGGAGACATCCGCATCGCCATCCAGGCGTATTTGTTTCGCACTCCGGCCGATATCGACCGGTTGAACGCACTCGGCATCCG
This sequence comes from Bryobacterales bacterium, assembly GCA_963731375.1. GTDB lineage: Bacteria > Acidobacteriota > Terriglobia > Bryobacterales > Bryobacteraceae > Palsa-187. The sequence goes on along the minus strand of CAVSUW010000005.1, from coordinate 470,817 downwards.
CGTGCGCCTGTGCAAGGGCGCTTACAACGAGCCGCCGAACCTTGCTCATCCCGACAAAGCCGATGTCGATCGGAGTTACGTCGAGCTCATGCACCGGCTGTTCGATGAAGGAACCGATCCCGCGATCGCCGGCCACGACCCTCGGATGATTCAGGAAGCCATCCGTTATTCGCGGGAGAAGGGAATTGCGCCGGATCGTTTTGAATTCCAGATGCTCTACGGCATTCGCCGCGATTTGCAGCGCCAGGTGGTGCAACAAGGCTTCCGGCTGCGCGTCTACGTGCCTTACGGCACCGCGTGGTATCCGTATTTTATGCGGCGGTTGTCCGAGCGTCCCGCGAATGTGCTGTTTGTCGCGCGCAGCTTATTCCGCTGAAGTCGCGACCGGCACTTGCTCTACGATCTCGATGCCGAACGCGTCGACGCCGATCACCTTGCGCGGATGATTCGTGAGCAGGCGGATCGTGGTTAGCCCCAAGTCGGCAAGGATCTGCGCACCGATTCCGGTTTCGTCCTGCGGCGGAGCGTGGCTATCCACTTCAGGACCCGCGGGCTGATAGTGCTTGCGCGCTCCCAACCCGGTTTGATGGAGGTACACCAGCACGCCCGCGCCTTCTTCAGCGATCTTGGCAAGAGAGGCTTGCAGCGTGCGGCGGCAGTCACACTGAGTGGATCCAAACACATCGCCCATCAGACAACGTGCATGCATCCGCACCAGCACGTTGGGTTGACGCGCCACCTCGCCACGGACCAATGCCAGATGCGCCTCGCCGTTAATGGGACTGACGTAGGAGACGGTTTTGAACGACCCGAACTCGGTCTCGATGCAGCCTTCGCTGCGCCGTTCGACCAGTTGCTCCGTCTCCAGCCGGTACCGGATCAGACTGGCCACCGAAATCATCTTCAGCCCATGCTGCTGGCAGAACTCGGTCAGTTGCGGGACCCGCGCCATCGACCCGTCAGGGTTCATGATTTCGCAGATGACGCCGCCAGGTTCGAAGCCGGCCATGCGCGCCAGGTCCACGGAGGCCTCAGTCTGTCCCGCGCGCACCAGCACTCCGCCCGCGCGCGAACGCAAGGGAAACACGTGGCCCGGACGCGCCAAGTCAGACGGCTTCGCATTGGCCCGCATGGCTACGTGAATGGTGTGAGCCCGGTCCGCCGCGGAAATTCCGGTGGTCACGCCCAGCGTGGCGTCGATCGATTCACAGAAGGGCGTTCCGAAGCGCGACGTGTTGTTGGGCGACACGAGCGGCAGATGCAGGGTGTCGCAGCGTTCGGGAGTCAGCGCCAGACAAATCAATCCGCGGCCGTGGGTGGCCATAAAGTTGATGGCCTCGGGCGTGATGCACTCGGCGGCCATGGTGAGGTCGCCTTCATTTTCGCGGTCTTCATCGTCGACCACCACCAGCATGCGCCCGGCGCGCATCTCCTCAATAGCTTCCGGAATGGTGGCAAAGGGCTTCACTTCTTATAGGATAACAAGTCGCTGTAGGCTGACTCGGGTGGGGTAGTGTCCTAAAAAGTGCGTTGATGACTTTTTCAGTCACTCCGCTTCAGATCTTCCAGCCTGATCTCGGTGTTATCCGCCGTATCTGGTTTTTTCAGCGCCGATATCAAGGCCCACGCAGCACCCAGCGCGATGGCCAGGGCGACGGTGGCGTAAACAGGCGGTCGGCTAAGCGTGTAATAAACGCGCGATCCCGAGAGGGTCACTCCCACCACTATCAGCAAGAGACACATTAAGGCGAACCCTTGATATTTATCCCTTGCCCGTCTCAGTTGAGTGAATATAGAAAAAGGACGAGGATGAACGTTAATCGGCCTGTGCTTGTGGTGGTGCACTCGCCCAATTCTAGCCGATCTTATTAGGTAAGTAGTTCGGCGATGTCCCAAAATGCGATCAGTGATTCCGGCTTGCACTGCAGGAGTGACGCGCAACGATTTGCGGACGCGGCAGAAATTGTAGTAGGCGAAGTGCAAGCAGAGCGCAGCCCAAAGGTTTTCCCACTTACGAGAGAAGCCATTCGTCAACCGCGTGAGTCTGCGAGTCTGCATCCTCGTAGTGAGGTTTTGACGTTCCACAATCGACGTACAGATACGTTCGGGGTCAGGGTCTCCGCAGATTGGGACCACCTCCTCGGGCGGCGCGTTTACAGTCCCAGTCGCTTGTCGAGCTCGGCGGAGACCGCCGCTATGCGTTCCGGGTTGCGCATCAAGTTACGGACGCCGTCGGTGCCGAAGTTGTCATAGAGCGCGTCCACGGCTTCGAGCGCCAGCGAATACGCCAACCGTGCGCTTTGGGCGTTTAGTCCGGACCATCCGCCTCGCAAAGCCTCCAACTTCGGCAATTGTCCGGCCTTCGCCAACTCTGCCAACTGCGCGCGAGCCTGTGGAGGCAGCGTCTCGCCGGATAGCCTCTGCGCCATGCCTTCCTGCAACCACGACGGCCATTCGCCTAGCATCGCGAGGCAGGCATGGGTGGTTTCGTGAGCCAGAACTTGCTCCTGGCGCGCATCCATCTGTTGTCCGGTCATCACCGGCACGCGGATGCGCCCGTCGTACTGTCCGCCGCTCCACTCGGCCGCGTCGGTGGCCTTCTTATACGCGTCACGGCTCTGTATGATGGTCACGATTTTTTCTTCCGCGTAGCAGCCCAGTTGCTGGGACACCCGCGAGAAGGCGCTATCCACAGCACCCACCATGCCGCGCGCCGTCTCCACCGGAACCGTATCCGCGTCATAGCGCAGCACCACGCGGACGCCATACAGCTTTTCGCCGCTCTGGTCGTGAGTCTGTTCTTTCTCGACGCGCTTGTACAACTTTTCGATATCGGGGTTGGGGGCCAGATCCAATGACTCGCGCCAGTACTGTAGCGCCAGTTTGGCTTCGTCGGCGCGCCATGCGGCGACGCCCGCCATCGAAAGCAATGCCGGATCGCGGCGCTTCTGGATTTCGGGCTCCAGTATCGCCAAGGCTTTTCCGGGCTGATTGGCTTCGATCAACTGATCGGCTTGCGCCAGGATGACTCTGGCAGACGCCGGCAGGGTGGTGCGAGCGCCTTCCGGGGCTTTGAGCGCATCGAGAGCGCCGGCGTTGCGCGCGGCAGCCAACGCCTCGTTGACGGTGACCCAAGACGCTTCCTTACGGCCTTTGTCGAAGGAGTCGAGACCCGCGATGGCGGCTGCCGGCAGATAGCCCTCGATCTGCCGCCCTCCCACTTCAACCGCCACCTTGTAACAGGGAACGCTTTCGCCGGAGAGCGCAAAGCGAAGCTTTATCGGAGTTCCCCGCCGCCAACTTCTGCACCATTGGGGCATCGTCCGCGCAGCCGGAACGGAGCGCGGTGTTGTCTTCTTTCACGCTGACAGCAGCAGGCGGCTGTGCGTTCATCAGACCTATCGCCATTAGCAGCGCAAGTGGCAATCTCATATTTCGAGAATACGAGCGAATGTCTCGGAAAGCGCTCCGGCGAATCCCTTAGGTGGCGTTAAGGTGAAACTCGATAGAGCGTCCCGGCGGAGTCGGTCAAGACCGGTTTCAAACTCGGATCGCTGCGGACCGCCGCGAGAACCTGATCGATGTCGCTGCCTTCGGTGAAGCGCGCGAGGTCGTCGGGGGTGGAGTAGAGATACTGCAGCCCGCGCGTCCGGCAATAGGGCGCCGCGTTCTTGTAGGCGTTGAGCACGCTCTCCTGATCGTCGGCGTACCACCAGCGAGGCATCAACAGGATCGAATTGCCGCGATGACCTGACGTCAGGTAGAGCAGCGGATCGTCGTTCGAAAGCACATTGGCGCCGGCGGGCAGATTCGCCGCCATCCAGCGATAGTCGGCGCGGCGTTCGGCGACTTTGGAACGCTCCTGGCCAGCCACCTGGTTGAGCAGCCCGAAGGTCATGTATACCTGAAGCCCAATGGCGGCAGCGACCATTGCCGCGGCCCCGGTTGCAAACATCACGGCCACGACGCGCTGAGCGGGGTCTTTGTGCCGCAAGGCCTTGCGCAGCATGCCCACTAAATGTTCGAGTTCGGTAAGCAGACCTGCGAGCAACAATGGGAACAGCGGCAGGACGAAACGTTCGTTCGGCGGATAATGCCAAATCGCAAGAATGCCCACCGACAACAGGCCGAAGACGGCATAGTCAACGGCGATTCCCCGCCTGACCAGACGGACCACGCCGGCCAGCATTGCCACCGCGATCACCTGGGTCAAGATCTTCAGCGGTAGGAATGCCACCACCTTCGGCAACACCAGGGAACCCATGCCGTACAAAATCTGATCGATATTTTTCCAGACGACGATCCAGAAATTATCCAAGCCGACGGTGGCCTTCTCAAACGCCATGTAGTCGACGTAATAAAGCAGAGACATGTCGTGCGACTGCGGCAAATGCGATCTCGACCACCAGGACCATGCCAGAACCGCTGGCAGGGAGGTGGCGAGAAACAGCCCGGCTCTCCGCCAATCGCGCTTCCAGAGGAACACTACCGGCACCGAGACAACGAGCGCAATCCCCGCGGTTCGCGAGAGGTAAGCGCACGCTGCCGCCAAACCTGCCAGCAGTATCATGCCGTTTCCGGGGCGGCGCGCCAGCAGCAATGCCGCCAGCAGGAAGCACGTGAAGAAGACTTCGCTCAGCATCAGGCTGCCGAACAGGACCATATACGGGCTCAGACCCAGCGCAGCCGTCAGCAGCAGCGCGCGCGCAGGCGGAAACCCGTCCTGCCGGTAGAGCGCCCAGGCCAGAGCGAGAAAGACCACCAGCCACGGCCAGATCAAGACCGTCGCGGTCGCGAGATTCCCCGGAAAGCTTGGGTTGATCATCCAGGCCAGCGACAGATAAGCCGGGAACAGAGGCGGATATTTGGTCTGATATGGATTCTCGGGCAGGCTGGGGATGCGATATCCCTGGCCATGAGCGATGCTCTGGGCGCTCACAAACATAAGAGCGTCATCGTGGAGACGCCCGAAGTCGGGCATATCCGAGTTCCGCCAGGCGAACTGCGCGGACGGTATCAGTAATGCAATGAACGCTAATACAAGGATTGCGCGGCTCCGCATCTGAGATCTTGTTACGCCGGCTTCCGGAGCTGCTGCCAGTACAGGACGCGCTCCCGTACTAGTCCGAGCACATATTCTATGCAACGGGTGATCAGAAGAATAGTCACGATCGACAGGCAAAAGGTCATGACGATGAATCTCGACCAATGCTCATAAGTCGACCCGGTCTCCACCAATTGCAGAAGGCTGCCGAGCACCAGAGATCCGCCGATCGCGGTCAGCCCCGCGTTCATCACCCAGAACCAGCGGCTATGGAAAAACCCCTCCACCCACGATTCTTTACGTTTGCCGATTTCCTCCGAGAGCGCGATCTCAATCATCTGACTGAGGATATAGCTGGCGCAGAAACACAAACAGGCAGCCGTGCCGAGCAGGTTGCTCACCAGGAACCGGTAGATCATCCATTCGAGCACTGCACGATGCTGCAGATAGTAGGCCAACGGCGGCAGCATCAGCACGATGCTGATCAGCGCCAGCACACTGCCGGCCACGTTGAGCGGCCGGGAGGGACGGTATAGGAAACCAGTTTCGACAATCACCCGCAGGAAGCGCAGGCCATCGCGGATCACATGCAGTTTGGATTCACCCACCCGCTCGTGATACGGCATGTCGAGCTCGCTGATCTGAATGGCGTCCGACATCATGGCGCGGGCGCTCATGGCGGGCGTGAAGTGCAAGCCATTGGGCAGAGGAAACAGATGAGAAAGACTCGACCGGCGTACTACCCGCATCCCGCTGGCGGTGTCACGCACTCGGGAGTTGGCGAAGATACTCAAAAGGAACGCGAAAATCGAATTGCCCACCCGGCGGAGCAAAGGCATCTCGCTTTCCGTATTCAAGCGGCAGCCGAGGACTACGTCAGTCTTCTTATCCAGAAGCTGATTGCACAGTGGCGCGAAGAACTTGGGATCGCAGGTGCCGTCGGCGTCCAGGAAACCGAGGAGGTCCGCATCCGACTCCATCCAGGCCTCTTTGATAGCGGCGCCGTATCCCTGGTTCTCCGAGAAAACGATCAGCCGGATCAGATCTTTGTAACGGGACGCCAGTTCCACGGTGCGATCGGTGGAACCGTCGCTCACCACGGTCACTTCGACGTCGGTGACCGATGAGTGGTCCTGTATATACTGGCGGGCTGCAAGCGACCGCTGGATGATGCTTTCGATGTTATCTTCTTCATTCAGCGCCGGAATAGCGATGCCCAGTTTCATAGAAGGTCACTCCCAGGGGATCCCGCGAAGCCTCACACCCTCATATCGGCCGATGACTGGAAGGCGCGGCAATTAAGCTAGGCCCTAGCGGCCGAAACTATGAAAGCAAAGACACTTTTCGACCGGCGGAGCTGTGGCTCCATCCCCGTGCTTGTTATCGACTTAAAACGATTGGAGGTTTATATACCCCTCGCTAAAGGGGGAAGAGTACTGGAACTAAGGCATCCGAACTTCCTCAAAAACCCAGGGAACTGAGACGATTTCCGGGGCACCTTAGGCCTAACGCCTGATTCTTCTAAAACGGGGTCGATGTTAACTTGGACTCAGCGATAGAGACTGTCGCACTCAGTAGGGAGAGGAAAACTAGGAGACAACATGAAAAACTTTATTCTGAAGTTGAAGGCGATCAAAGATACTCGTGGTCAGGACCTTATCGAATACGCGCTGATGGCCGGCTTCGTTGCCGTGGCCGCCGGTGCGGTTATGCCGGGCGTCGCGTCCAGCATCAGCACCATCTTCTCGAAGGTTGCTTCGGTGATGGCTGTCGCGTCCACCCAGGGTAGCTAATATTTCACTTGCCGAATTTGGGGAGCGGGCAACCGCTCCTCTATTCGTTTTTACTCGATTCCCGCCTGATCCCCCCGACCGCTTCCCCCAAGAATCATTTTCAGAATCAGCGTTAAGTTCTAGCAGGCGTTCTTCCGAAGGGGTTAACGGACTCGGTAAAGAATGCCGCCCTCTTCTTCGTGAACCAGCTCCAGGTTAGGGTTAGCGGCGGCGACCCGTAGCACCTCATCGTTGCGGTGCATACCGACTTTCGTCAACAGCACGAAGCCGAGGTTCGCGTCACGTGTATATTGATCGATCCCCCGCGCGCGCACGGCCTCGCCTTCTTCGCCGCCAGTCGCGTTGAATTCCCTGGGCAGAAACACAAAACTGGAGCCGCGCCGGCCCGTGGCTAGATAGAGCGCGGTGTCGCCCTCCCACAGAATGTGGGCGTCCGCGGGCAGATTGGACGCGATCCACTGGTAAATACGGTCATATGCCTGCGCATGGCTGCGGTCGTCTTTAGCCATTTCAGGCATGACGCTGGTTGCCATGTAGACCTGGAGGCCTAAGCCCGTGGCCAGAATGGCGATCAAGACGCCCGCGAAACCGAGCGCCACCACCCGCTGGCTGCGATCACGGTGAGCAAAAGCGCCGCGGAGCAGCCGCGCCAGATGCCCCATCTCAAAACAAAAGCCGGTTAGCAGCAGCGGCGCCAGGGGCATCACATATCTCTGATTGGGCGGGAAATGCCAGACCAACAGCATGGCTACATAGAATCCGGCAAACCAAGCATATAATCCGCCGCATCCCTTGCGAATGATACGCAGGGAACCGAGGATCATAGCCACCCCCAATGGCTGCAGGATCAATTTGGCGAGCAGGCCTCGAACCATCTGCGGAAACACCAGTGATCCAAAAGACTCGAGCATCGAGCTTACGTTGTTCCAAAGGATAACGGCGATGTTATCCCATCCGACACTACGTCGATAGGATTCAATGTAGTTCGTGTACGCCACTGTGACGAGATCCCTCCCCGGTGCGGCGTGTAGGCGGGACCAGAGCATCCATCCGGCCACCGCGGGCAGCATTCCGAGTGCGAACCAGAGTGCCTTGCGTGGTTGTTTCTTCGAGATGTAGTAGGCGATGGCTGCCGGCAGAAGCACGATGCCCGCCGTCCGCACCAGATAGCACGCTCCGGCGAGGGCTCCTACGAGAAGAGGCCAATACCAGGCCGTTTGATCTTTTCGTTCGGCAAGCAGGATCGCCGCGAGCAGGAAGACCATGAACATTGATTCCGTGCCCAAGTTGGCTACGAAGAAGAGCAGGTAGGGATTGAGCGCGAAAAGCGCCACCGCCAGCCAGGTTATTGGGGTTGGAAACTGGTGGCGCCGGCACCACAAGTAGGTGAGAAGCACCAGAACTGGGAAACTGAGCCAGGAAAGCATCAGCGCCAGCGGAAGATTCGCCGGGTACGAAGGGATCGCACGCCACGCCAACGACAAGTACAGCGGATACAGAGGCGGATATCTGGTCTCGTGGGGTTGGGCCGGAAGGCTCAAGATGCGATAACCGGAGCCTTCGGCGAGTGACTTACCGTCGATGAAATACAAGCCGTCATCCTGCAGAATTCCGAAGTGCGGGACATCGCGATTGTGCCAGACGAACAACAGTGAGGGCAGACACAGGGCGACCAGCGCGATAAAAGGAATCAGCGAGCGCAGTGACCGCTGCGAATCGGCAGGCGTAGTTTTGGCGGATTCAATTAGCATCGCTTCACTCGCAGCACCTATACTCACGACATCTCGCAGTGCAGCGACAGGGTGCTCGTACCCTTGCCAGATCGGTCTTTTAAGGGGAATACTTTAGTTTTCCGGAGCCAGCCCTGGACGAAGTTGGGGTTGAAACCGGGCGCCGAGTTCTTCCGGTCACGCTGTCGTAGAAAAACGGCTTCTCGACGATCCAATAGGTAGCGCACGCCACGATCGCCAATACTGGCAGGCTCCACCATGCGATGTATGGACCCAAGAACATTTCCTGCTAGAGATTGAGGCTATAGGAAAGCGTCCCGATCACGACCATGAAAGGCGTGGAGAGGCAGCGCGCCATTGGGCTCCGCGGGTTCTTGATCATCCACCAAATACCGATCGTGAGGAAAAGCGCACCGAGGTCCGATGGAATGCGCTTATTGACTGCCTGGAGCCTGAGGCCCTAGTCGTTTTCTCAGTTCTAGAAACCGGGGATACATCAGGGACTGCAACAAACTATCCGACGCGGATTCGGGCAGCGGCCACAGCTTCAGCAGAGCGCGCGCCGCATCCACCTTGCCAGCTTGCACCAGCGCGGCCGCATAAAACGTGCGTGGAAGACCATCCGCGGCCGGATTCGTATTTAGATAGACCTTCCTTAGCTGGTTGAGGTCGTCCGGAATATGAGCTTCGCCGCGCCACACCGCCCGCTGGCGCTCCATATTGGCGGCTTGGTCCGGCGGCGCCTTCGCCAGGGTAGCCATCGCTTGCTCCAGGCGTCCAGTCGCACCGAACCACACTGCCTCGCGCCAGACTGCCAACGGATCATTTTGTTGGACCAAAAACGCCAGATACTTCTGCATGAGTCGGTCCGCACCTGCCAAGTCTCCGCCCAGCCAGTGAGCGTATGCTGCCTTCATCAGGGGAGCGCCTTTAAGAAAATTCGGTTCGCGCGCCGACACCTGGGCAAAATATTTTTCCGCTTCGGCAAAACGCCCGTTCATGAAATAGACTTCGCCCAGCGAGTCCAGTGCGTTATTCGCTTGATTCGGCAGTTGACCATAGGCTTCGAAGGTTTTCGTGGCTGCGGCAAGGTCTCCGTTCTCGCCCTCGGCATATCCGAGCGAGTTGAGCGCGTCGACGTTTCGCGGATCAATGGCCAAAACGCGGCGATACAATTCCTGGGCTTCCGGATATTTGCGGGCTTGAAGCTGGAGCGCAGCCAAACTCAGCAGCGGGCCGGTATCGCGCGGCGCGAGCCTCACCAGCTCCGTAAGCGCGGCGGCTCGCGCGACTGGGTCTTGGCGTAACGTTGCCAAGCTGAGCTGGATCTGCGCCTTGTCTAACGGAGTCCGCAGGGAAGCGCGCGCGAGCGCCCGGCCAGCTAACTCCGCCGCCAGATCCGGTTTCCCGGCCTGAGCGGTTTGAGCAATCCACGAGGCCCATGCGGTCCCGAAATCCGGATCCAGAGCCACTGCCCGCTCAAACTCGCCGCGTCCCCAAGCTGCTGTGGCATCCGGATTCGGTGTGGAGAATGGCCGCGCGCCGTCCGCGTCCAGGGTCCTTGCGAGCGCGCTCACCGCAAAAAGAGCCGAGCCATCCACCGAACCAGTCTTGATCATGCGATGGAGTTCGGCGTCTTCGAGTGCGTATTGAATCTGGAGCGATCCGCTCCGCTGCGTGAAAGTGCAATGCAGAAACTGGGTGGCGTTTTCGAGCGCCGCTGTCCCGACGCTCGACGCACGGAGCGGAAGCACGTGCGCGCCGGCAGAAAGTTCCTCGGTGAGGATGGCGGGTCCGGCGTTCGCGACCCAATCGAGCGCGGCGTCTCCAGTCAAATTGGAAAAGGGAAAGATGGCTAAACGCTCCACTTCGCGCCGTGGCGCCCGGGAGCACGACGCCCCGATCAGGGCTACGATAGCCAGAAGGAGAAAGCGCTTCAGAGGACCTTGGGCTCCGACTCCATGATCTTCTGGAACTCGGGGTCTTTCTGCAGGCCCGCGAACTCGGGATCGTTGATGAATTTCTTGCGCTCTTTGAAGCCTTCCTCGAGCGACTTGCGGATGTAATTGAGGGCCTGGTCCTTCATGCCGGCCTTGGCGTAGCTTCTGGCGAGATAGTAAAAGAACATTGGCCGGTCGCCGACAGCCTGATCGCGCACGGTGGTCCCCACCCCGTTACGGTGTTCGAAGATGCCAGGATCGATGGCCATCGCCTTCTGGTAGTTCTCCGAAGCCAGCTCATATTGTTTCCGCGCAAGATAAGCCGAGCCCAAATTCGCCAGCGTCGACGCTGAGTCGGGCGCTATCCGCAAGACCTTTTTGTATTGACCGATCGCACGCCGGTAGGATTGACGCGAGTAATAGATGGTCCCTAGATTGTTGATCGCCTGGCTGAATTTAGGGTCCAGCCTGATGGCTCTCTGATAACAGCGGGCGGCGCTGTTCAAATCCGCGAGCTGGTGATAGGCGATGCCAATTTTGTTCTCCAAAATCGCGGTTTCGGGAGCTTCCCGATAAGTTTCGATGGCCTCGCGATACATCTTGCGCGCCATGAAGATGTCGGCGCGCTGCTCGGGCGTAAGCTGCGGACGAACGGACGCCGGCGGCGTGATATCGGAAGTGTTCTGCGCCGGCAGCCCTTGCCAGGCCAGAATCAGAATGAAGGAGAGATGCGACATAAATACCTCCTCCTCTATAGCTATCTACTTTAACACCGAAAACGCAGGGCGGCGACGGGAGAATTCTTGCGGGATGAGTCCGCGCGGGAAGTGGGCCTAAGGGTTAGTGGGCCTTAGTCCTGACCGCTTCTCGGCATCGGTCATTAGAGGTGAAGACATCGCGCGAATAGCTCTGGGTGAGCTTTAAGGGCTTACCTTTCGGGCCGGCCACCCAAATGTGCGTGTCATCATAACTGATCGGTACGGTCTCGCCGGGCGGCGCCCACACCGTCCACGCTTTGTGAACCTTGGTCAGGTAATTCTTGGACTTGTCTTCCCAATTCAAAACCCTCGTCCGTTGGTAACCGACCAGGATCTTATTGTCCGCCTCGAAGCAGTAATAGTAGTAACTCGGTCCGAAGAAGCAGTTGTCGCAAAGCAGCTCCGCGTGGTCGAGGAGCCGCGCTTGCACCTGCGGGCGTTCATCGGCGGCTCCGAAGAGGGAGGGCGCCGCCAGCAAGGCGGAAACGCAAACCGACATTCGGAGGATAGACCCGAGACACGCAGACCACTTCATGGTCTAATGTTACCCTTCCGCTAAGACGCTGTGGAACGCCGTTAGGCACCTAAAAAGTAAGCCATTTGGGAAGTTACCCAAAGGCTGCCGTGTTTGATAGTATAACGTCTGCGGCTCGAGGGAGCTGCGGTTGTGCCGATTGACGCACCTTCTATATGCTATATGGCGGCCTCCATGAAACCGCAGTCTGGTGTATTCACTCTTAAGGTTGTGGACGTTACATTAAGGCAGCCAAATCAGTCATTTCATTAACGCCGTTTTGAATGCCCACAAATACTAACCAACCTGAATACAAGACCATGCCGGAAGTGGAACGCCAAGACACGCCCGCGCAAACTCCAGCGGCGCCACCCGCTTCCCGAAAGCCCAAGAAGCGCGGGCTCATCTGGGTGGTATTCCTGCTGATTGTAGCCGGTGTCGCGGGGTACGCGGTTTGGCGTGCCATGCATCCGGCTGCAGTCGCCAGGGGAGCGGGCGGTGGCGGCGGCGGCCGTGGTGGCGCCCCAGTGGGTCCAGTCCCGGTAGTGGTCGCGAAGGTTTCGCGCTCCAGCATCCCGGTGTATTTAAACGGACTCGGTAACGTAACCGCGTTCTACACGGTTACGGTGAAGTCCAGGGTCGACGGCCAGATCATGAAGGTGGATTTCAACGAAGGCGATCTAGTTCACCAAGGCCAAGTCCTCATCGAAATCGATCCGCGCCCGTACCAGGTGCAACTGGAAATGGCTGAAGGTACTCTGGCGCGCGATCAGGCCATGCTCAGTAACGCCAAGCTGGATCTGCAGCGCTACCAGACACTGCTCGCGCAAGACGCCATTCCCAAACAACAATTGGACACGCAGACCGCTCTGGTGGCGCAGTACGAAGGCAATATCAAGCAGGATGTAGCCAATATCGACAGCGCCAAACTAAATCTGACCTATGCCATGGTTGTGGCTCCGATCACGGGCGTGGTGGGCCTGCGTCAGGTGGACCCGGGAAACATCGTGCACGCCTCCGATGCAACCGGCATGATCGTGATCACCCAACTGCAGCCGATATCGGTTCTGTTCACCATCCCCGAGGACAGCCTTCCGCAGGTCACGCAAAAGCTGCGCGCCGGAGCACATCTGCCGGTGGATGCGTACAACCGCGACAATTCCAAGAAAATAGCGTCCGGGATGCTGGTCACGCTGGATAACCAAATCGATAGCACCACCGGCACCTCGAAGCTGAAGGCGGTTTTCCAAAACACGGACAATGCGCTTTTCCCGCAGCAGTTCGTCAACATACGCCTGCTGGTGGAGACGCTGGGCAATCAACAAGTGGTTCCTAACGTCGCGGTCCAGAACGGTCAGCAAGGGACCTTCGTCTACGTAGTGGATGACCAGTCGAAAGTACATCTGAAGACGGTGCAGGTGGGAATCACTACCGAGACGTCCTCGCAGATTCTCGGCGGGCTTACCGACGGCGACCGAGTCGTGGTTGATGGCACCGACCGTCTGATCGAAGGCGCTCGGGTACGGGTACGGAAAGCCGGCGAGCTTGACAATCCGCCGGGATTCGATCCTACCGCGGGTGGAGGCGGAGGAGGCGGCGGCAAGCGCGGCGGCAAGGGCAAGAAGGGCGGCGGCAAAAAGGGGCAGGGAGGAGGCGATTCCCAGTGAGTCCCTCCCGGATCTTCATCCTGCGGCCGGTAGCAACGTCGCTGATGATGGCGGGTGTGGTGCTGGTGGGATTCGTCGCATTCCAGCAACTGCCGGTCTCGGCGCTGCCGCAGGTGGATTACCCCACCATGCAGATCCAGACGTTTTACCCCGGCGCGAGCCCGGAGGTGGTGACGTCCTCGATCACCGCGCCTCTCGAAAAACAATTCGGGCAAGTGCCTGGGCTGACGCAGATGACCTCGATCAGCTCTTTTGGCAGCTCGCTGATCACGCTTCAGTTTTCGCTGGATCTCAGCATCGATGTGGCCGAGCAGGAAGTGCAGGCGGCCATCAATTCAGCCAGTACTTTTCTTCCCACCAATCTGCCGGTTCCTCCTGTCTATAGCAAAACGAATCCGGCCGACGCGCCGATTTTGACGCTGGCCATTACCTCCACCACGATGCCCCTGCCGAAAGTGGAAGAGCTGGCGGAGACGCGCATGGCGCAGCGAATTTCGCAGCTCCGGGGTGTAGGCCTGGTGAGCATCAGCGGAGGACAACGCCCAGCCGTCCGGGTGCAGGCGAATCCCACCGCTCTCGCTTCCTACGGCCTGAGTTTGGAAAATCTGCGAACCGCTCTGGCTAGTGCGAATGTGAACCAGGCCAAAGGCAACTTCGACGGGCCGGATCAGGCCTGGACCATAAACGACAACGACCAGTTGCAGGCCGGCGCGCAATACGGGCCGATCATCATCGCCTATCGCAACGGGGCGCCGGTGCGCATTTCGGACGTGGCGAAGGTAATCGACGGCGCCGAAAACACCATGCTCGCCGCGTGGGTGAACGCCGACCGTGCCATCGTTCTGAATATTCAGCGGCAGCCCGGGACGAACATTATCAGCGTCGTCGATACCGTTCAGACACTGCTGCCTCAGATCAAAGCGTCGCTGCCGCAAGGCATCGGCGTGCAGATTGTCAGCGATCGTACCACCACCATCCGGGCATCGGTCGAGGACGTCGAGTTCGAACTGATGTTGACCACCGCGCTGGTAGTGATGGTCATCTTTTTGTTCCTGCGCAACGCTGGAGCCACCATCATTCCGGGCATCGCCGTGCCTCTTTCGCTGGTGGGCACCTTCGCCGTGATGTACTTGCTGGGCTACAGCCTGGATAACCTCTCGCTGATGGCGCTCACGATTTCCACCGGCTTCGTGGTGGACGACGCCATCGTGATGATCGAGAACATCTCGCGCTATATCGAAGTGGGCGATTCCCCGATGGAAGCCGCTTTGAAGGGATCGGCGGAGATCGGATTCACCATCGTTTCGTTGACGGTCTCGCTGATCGCCGTGCTGATTCCCCTGTTGTTCATGGCGGATATTGTGGGCCGCCTGTTCCGCGAATTCGCGGTGACGCTCGCGGTCACCATCATATTTTCCGCGTTTGTCTCGCTGACGCTGACGCCCATGATGGCGGCCAGGATTTTGAAGCACCATCCGGAATCCGAGCAGGGCCGCTTATACCGCTGGTCGGAATGGTGTTTCGTCAAGACCATTGAAATGTATGGCCGCATGGTGCGCGTGGTGCTGCGTCATCAGCCCCTCACTTTGCTGGTAGCCGCCGGAACGCTCGCGCTGACGGGATATCTTTACATCATTGTCCCCAAGGGCTTCTTTCCGGTGCAGGACACCGGCGCGATCTTGGCCATCACGCAGGCGCCCGAGACGGTGTCGTTTCCCGCCATGTCCAAACTCCAGCAGCAACTGGTCCAGGTCATCCGCCAGGATCCTGCGGTTGAGAATCTGGTCTCCTTTATCGGCGCCGATGGCGTGAATACAACCATGAACAGCGGCCGTATCCAGATCACGCTCAAGCCTCTCGACCAGCGCAAAATTTCCGCAGTGGAAGTGATCCGGCGGCTGGAGCCGAAGGTGTCGCAGGTGTCGGGGATCGACCTTTATATGCAGCCGGTGCAGGACCTCACAGTCGAAGACCGCATCAGCCGCACGCAGTATCAATATGCGCTGGATGCGCCCGATAAGACTCTGCTGGATACCTGGATTCCGCGGCTGCTGGACAAAATGAAACAGCTGCCTGAGCTGCGCAATGTAGCGAGCGATCAGCAGAACAACGGTCAAGGGCTATTCATCAACATCGATCGGGATACCGCTGGCCGGCTGGGGATCACGCCGCAGAATATCGACGACGCCCTGTACGATTCCTTCGGCCAGAGACAAGTATCCACGATCTACACTCAGACCAACCAGTTCCATGTGATTCTCGAAGTGGAGCCTCAGTACCGCCAGAACAGGGAAGCCTTCACCGACATGTATGTGCCGATTGGATCCGCGTCGGCCAACCTGGCATCCACGATCGCGCTGGCGGGAACCAATACCGGTCTTACCGGCGCGGCGGCTCTTCCGCCGGCTCCACTACGATCCTTTGTGAGAGCCACATCGCTTCCGGCGCCCATTACCATCAATCACCAAAGTCAATTCCCGGTGGTTACGCTTTCCTTTAATCTGGCTCCCGGCGCTTCTCTCGGCGCCGCGGTCGACCATATCAAACAGGTGACGCAAGACCTGGGCATGCCCGCCAGTATTGAGCCCAGTTTCCAGGGAACCGCGCACGCGTTCGAATCGTCGCTCGCCAACGAGTCTCTTCTGATCCTGGCCGCCATTGTCACCGTGTACATCGTGTTGGGAGTGCTGTATGAGAGCTTCATTCATCCCATCACCATCCTTTCCACGCTGCCTTCGGCCGGTGTCGGCGCGCTGCTGGCGCTGATTCTGTTCAAGCAGGATCTGGATGTCATCGCGCTGATCGGCATCATTCTTCTGATCGGTATTGTGAAGAAGAACGCCATCATGATGATCGACTTTGCGCTCGAAGCTGAGCGCATCGAAGGCAAAACGCCGGAGGAAGCGATCTATCAGGCGTGCCTGCTGCGTTTCCGTCCCGATCATGATGACCACCATGGCCGCGCTGCTGGGCGCCGTGCCGCTGGCCTTTGGCACCGGTGTGGGTTCGGAGCTGCGCCGGCCGCTGGGCATTTGCATCATCGGCGGACTGCTGGTCAGTCAGGTACTGACGCTTTTCACGACACCGGTAATTTATCTGTTCTTCGGCAGGGTAGCGGCCTGGGTCACCGGAACCAGCAGCGCTGAACGGGACCGGGATATCGTGTCCGTGCCTTCGATGACGTAAGACGGCTGAAGCCCATGAGCATTTCCACGCCATTTATTCAGAGACCGGTCGCGACCACGCTACTTCTGGTAGCGCTGACGCTGGGCGGTGGGCTGGCCTACCGGTTGCTGCCGGTATCGGCGTTGCCGGAGGTCGACTTCCCGACCATCTTTGTCCAGGCCGGCCTGCCGGGAGCGAGTCCCGATGTGATGGCGGCGTCGGTCGCCACGCCGCTCGAAAAACAGTTCACGCGCATCGCGGGCGTCACGGAAATGACGTCCCGAAGTTCAGTGGGATCCGCGATTGTCATCCTGCAATTCGATTTGAGCCGCGACATTAATTCGGCGGCGCGCGATGTGCAAGCGGCCATTAATGCGGCGGCGGGGTTTCTCCCTTCGAATCTTCCGCGGGCTTCCCAGATATCGCAAAATCAATCCGGCTGATCAGCCGATTCTGTCGATGACGCTCGAATCGGATGTAGTCCCGCAGCCGCAGTTGTACGATATTGCCTCGTCGGTTTTCGCGCAGAAACTGTCGCAAGTCGCAGGGCGTCGGGCAAGTCTATCGTGGGAGGCAGCTCGCTTCCCGCGGTTCGCGTCGAAGTGAATCCGCAGCCGCTGTCCAAGTACAACGTGGGTCTGGATCAGATCGGCACATTCCTGCAGGGCGCCAACGCAAACAGGCCCAAGGGAGCCGTAGCGAACTCCGAGATTCAGCTGCCAATCTATGCCAGCGATCAACTTTTTACGGCCAAGGACTATAAGGACCTGGTGGTGGTTTACCGGAACGGCGCACCGGTCCGCCTTTCGGATCTGGGACGCGTGATCGATAGCAGTGAGGATGTCCGGAACCTCGGCATCGTAAATGGCAATCCCATGGTTCTGATCGAGATCAACCGCCAGCCGAATGCCAATATTGTCGAAACGGTTGCACGCATCAAAGCCTTGATGCCGCAGTTCCAGGCTCAGCTCCCGCCCACGGTTCGCTTCAAAATCTGCCAATGACCGCACCATCAGTACGAATGATTCGATACGGGATGCCCAGCGCAACATGATCCTCTCCATCCGGCTGGTGATTTTCGTGGTGTTCATCTTCCTGCGGAGCGGCTGGTCCACGTTTATTCCGAGCATTTCGGTGCCGGTATCGCATCATTGCCACCTTCGGCGCGATGTATCTGATCGGGTACACGCTGGACAATCTCTCGCTGATGGCGCTGACCATCGCCACCGGCTTCGTGGTTGACGACGCCATTGTCGTGATCGAAAACATTACACGCCATCTCGAAAGCGGCATGAAGCCCATGGCTGCCGCGCTCAAAGGCGCCGAAGAAATCGGATTCACGGTTTTGTCGATGAGCATCTCGCTCATCGCGGTCTTCATTCCGATCCTGCTGATGGGCGGGATCGTGGGACGCCTGTTCCGGGAGTTCGCGGTGATTCTTTCGGTAGCCATCTTCATATCCATGGTGATCTCGCTTGACGGCGACGCCCATGATGTGCGGGTGGCTCCTCAAGGAAAAACGCGAGCACGGATATCTCTACAATCAGACCGAAAAGTTCTACCACTGGATTATCTCCACCTATGCGTCGGCGCTCGACGTGGTGCTCAATCATCCTGCGTCCATCCTGATGGTTCTGGTGCTTACCATGGGCAGTGACGGTCTTTCTCTACATCAAGGTGCCGAAGGGATTTTTCCCGCAGCAGGATACCGGACGACTGATGGGCGCTATCGTCGGCGAGCAGCACATCTCCTACGCAGCGCTCGTCGGATAAGACCAAGTGGTTTGAAGAGCAGGTCCGGACGGACCCGGATGTCGAAACCGTCACCGTTACGTTGGGCACCAGCGGCGGTGGATTTGGCGGAAACAATGCCGCATATTCGCGTTACGCTAAAACCGGTGGGGGTTCGGAAGTCCACCTCGGACCAAGTGATCGCCCGGCTGCGCCGCAAGACATCGGGGGTGCCGGGAGCTGTCATGTATCCTGCAAAACTCCCAGGACGTACGAATCGGCGGGCAGGCAGGGGAACGCGCAATATCAATACACGCTACAGGCGCCGGACTTCGCGACTCTGGCGCTTTGGGGGCCCAAAGTTCTGGACCAGTTCTCGCAACTCGCGGAGATTGCCGACGTCAGCTCCGACCAGCAGAATTCCGGCTTGTCGTCCAACGTGATTATCGACCGCGATACCGCCTCACGCCTCGGTCTCACGGCGCAAGCGGTCGATTCCGCGCTCTATGACGCTTTTGGACAGCGCCAGGTCTCGGTGATGTACAAGTCGATCAATCAGTACCACGTGGTTCTGGCGCTGCAGCAGCAATGGTGGGAAAGCCCGGACTTCCTGAAAACGATTTACGTGCAGACCCCCCGCGGCACCGACGTTCCCTTATCGACCTTCGCGCATTTCACGCAAGGGATCACCCCCATTTCGCTGCCGCATCAGGGGCAGTTTCCGGCAACCACGCTGTCGTTCAACCTCGCCCCCGGAGTTGCGCTGAGCGATGCCGTCGACTGCGATAAACCGGGCGGAAGTCGAGATGGGCCTGCCCGCCAACATCACCGGCAAGTTCGCTGGCACCGCGCAAGCTTATCAGGACTCCCTTAGCAATCAGCCGATTCTAATCGGAACGGCGCTGCTGGCGGTCTATATCGTGCTGGGAATGCTGTACGAGAGCCTGATTCATCCTTTGACCATCATCTCGACCTTGCCGTCGGCGGGCGTGGGCGCGCTGATGGCCATGGTGCTGTTCAAGAGCAATCTGGATATCGTCGGCATGATTGGAATCATCCTGCTGATCGGCATCGTGAAGAAGAACGCAATTATGATGATCGATTTCGCGCTCGCGGCCGAGCGCAACAAAGGGATGACTCCGCGCGATGCCATCTTCGAGGCCTGTCTATTGCGATTCCGGCCCATCATGATGACCACCATGTGCGCGCTGCTGGGCGGTATGCCGATGGCGCTCGGCTGGGGCGCGGGAGGGGAACTGCGCAAGCCTCTCGGCATCGCGATTGTGGGCGGTCTGGTGGTCAGCCAGATGCTGACCCTGTTCACCACACCGGTGGTCTATCTGTATCTGGACCGTTTGGGCAAGCGTTTCTCGCGGCGGGAGCCGAGTTACAGCAACCGTCCCGGTTTTCTGGTTCCTGGCGGGCTCATGGAGAGTGGCGATTGATGACGCGGTATTGGAAAATCGCAGCGCTGGCTTCGCTGCTGTGTTCGGCTTGCAGGGTGGGTCCGCAATACCAGCGGCCGACGACACCGATGCCGGTGGCTCTCAAGGAATTGAAGGGCAACGACCAGTGGAAGATGGCGACTCCCAGTGACACCCTGATCAAGGGCAACTGGTGGGAGATTTTTGGCGATCCGGAACTCAACCGGCTGGAAGAGTTAGTGAACGTCAATAACCAGAACATAAAACAGGCGGAAGCGCAGTTCCGGCAAGCGCGAGCCGCGGTCGCTGGCAATCACGCCAACTACTATCCGACGATTGGATCCTCGCCCTCGATCACCCAAAGCGACTCGGGATCAAATGGCGGCAGAAGCGGTGGAACCAGTCAGAGCTTTTCCTTGCCGGCCATCGCGACATGGGAGCCCGATCTATGGGGCCGGGTCCGCTTGTCGGTGGAGAACGCGGTAGATAACGCGCAGGTGAGCGCGGCGGATCTCGAGAATCTACGGCTGAGTGCGCAGGCGCTGCTGGCCAGCGACTACTTTGCGCTGGCCGCGCAGGACATGCAGCAAGCCATATTGCGCGACACCATCGACGCCTACGAGAAAAACCTGCAGCTCACCATCAATCGCTACAACGGCGGAGTCGCATCCAAGAGCGATGTTACGCTGGCGCAAACCCAGCTCGCGGGCGCCAGGGCCGAAAGCACGGAAACACGGATCTCGCGGGCGCAGTTCGAGCACGCGATCGCGGCGCTGACCGGGCAGGCGCCGGCCTCGCTGGATATCGCCGACAGCAAGATCGCGGGTCCGCCTCCGCCCATTCCGGTAGCGGTTCCCTCGCAGCTTCTCGAGCGGCGCCCGGACATCGCGGCGAATGAGCGTCTGGTGGCCGCGGCCAATGCGAACGTTGGAATTGCCGAGACCGCTTATTATCCGACGTTGACGCTCTCGGCGAGCGCCGGACTTCTTTCGACGAACCTGGCGAATCTCTTCACGTATGCGAGCCGCAGTTGGTCGGCCGGCCCTGGTGTTTCGCAGACACTGTTCGATTTCGGCCGCCGGGGAGCTCAGTTGGAAGGCACCCGCGCCGCTTACGACGCGACCGTGGCCGCTTACCGGCAGACGGTGCTCAGCGCGTTTCAGGAAGTGGAAGACGATCTTTCCACTCTGCGCTACCTTGCCGAAGAAGCGGTGCAACAGCAGGAGGCAGTGGTCGCCGCCCAACAGGCGCTGGCTCTCGAGATCGACCGCTATCGGGCGGGAACCGATTCCTATCTGAACGTCATCACTACCCAGACCATCGCACTCAACGATCAGCAGAATGCCATCACCATCCTGCAGCGCCGTATGAGTGCTGCCGTGGATCTGGTGAAGGCGCTGGGCGGCGGATGGGACGCCTCGACGTTACCGTCGGGCGATGCGCTTCGTTCGACCGCGCTGGCCGATCCGAAGAACACCCCGAACGTGGCGCGTCCAACCGGCAAGTAGGGGAAGGTGGTGGGCGCGCAGGGATTCGAACCCCGGACCCCCTCGGTGTAAACGAGGTGCTCTAACCAGCTGAGCTACGCGCCCGTTCAATAGGTCAGGGCAGCTCTTGCCTATTCCAAACGGCTCAATGAGTAACTCACCTTCATTATAGCGATCAGCGTGGCCGAAAATGTGGTTCCTGCGTTACTTGGCCGCTGCTTGCTGCTGCTCCGCCAGCTTTTCTTTGAAATTCTTTTCCTGAAGATCCAGGTGCGCCCGGTAACCCGCCGGATCGATGAACGGATTCGGGCCTCCGTCCTTCAGCTTCGCGTACTTCTCGGGCATTCCGTAAAAGCGGCTGTGCGACCCGAGGAACACGTCGCAAGGCAGCGCCCGCAGCACTTTGAAGCCGCGCACGTAATCATCGGCAATTTGCGGATAATCTTTGTTGTTCACCAATATGTAGCCCGGATTCACGCCGATGCTGCCGAGGATCACGACGTTATAGGTCTTGCCCTTGTCCTGCGCTTTGAGCGTCCACGTGGTGCAGCCCTTGGTGTGCCCGGGAGTCAGATGCGCCACCAGCGTGACACCGCCCAGCTTGACTTCCTCGCCATCGTGGATCACGCGATCCATGGGATGCGGTTTGCCCATGCGGCGTCATGCGGCTGAGCGCGGGGACGTCCTGCTCCATCACCACTACCTGCGCCCCGGTCAGCTCCTTCACCAGCGCGTCGCCTTCCATGTGGTCTCCGTGGGCGTGGCTGCCCAGCAGAATTTTGATGTCGGTGAACTTGAAGCCCAGCTTTTCCACCGCGGCGCGAATCTGCGGAACCGTGGTTTCAAAGTCGCTGTTGATCAGGATGTGTCCCGCTGGCGTGGTGATCAGAAACGAGCCCAGATCCTCGGTGCCCACGAAGTAGATGTTGTCCATCACTTTGAACGGCGGAAACGGCTTGTTGAAGGCCGCGTGCGGATCCTGCGCCGCCAGTCCGTGCCGCGCCCAGCGCGATGAACAGCAGACTCGAAAACACCTTGGCCGTTGGTTTCATGCTTCCTCCACTTCGTGTCAGTTTACACCTAATCGAAGCGCAGCAGCTCCGCGATCTTCTCCGCGGAAAGTCCGCTCTTTTCGATCGCCACTTCGCGAACCGTGCGGCCGGTTTCGTAGGCTTCCTTGGCGATCGCCGCCGCGCGGTCGTAGCCGATTTCGGGGGTCAGCGCCGTCGCCATGGCCAGGGATTGCTCCACCAGCGCGCCGGTCTTCTCGCGATTGGCCTCGATCCCATTCACGCAGCGCAGCGTGAAATTGCGGACGCCCGCGCTCAGCAGCTCGATCGAATCCAGCAGGTCGTACGCGATCACCGGCATCATCACGTTCAATTCGAAATTGCCCGCGGCGCAGCCCCAGGTGATGGCGGCGTCGTGGCCGATCACCTGCGCGCAGATCATCAGCAGGCTCTCCGGGATCACCGGATTCACCTTGCCCGGCATGATGCTCGACCCGGGCTGCAATTCCGGCAACCGGATCTCGCCCAGGCCGCCGCGCGGGCCCGACCCCAGCCATCGAATGTCGTTGGCGATCTTGGTCAACGCGACCGCGCAGGTCTTGAGCGCTCCGCTCAGGAACGAAACGGCGTCTTTGGCCGCCTGCGCCTCGAAGTGATTGCGCGCCTCGCGAAACGGCAGTCCAGTGCGCTCGCGCGATCAGCGCGATGGTTCGCTGCGCGAAGCCGGCGGGCGCATTCACGCCGGTGCCGATCGCGGTTCCGCCCAGCGGCAGTTCGTAAATGCCGTCGAGCGCCAACGTCAGGCGTTCGGCGCAAGATCTCACCTGTTGCGCGTAGCCGCTGAATTCCTGGCCCAGCCGCATGGGAGTCGCGTCCTGCAAATGCGTGCGCCCGATCTTCATCACGTCCCAGAATGCGGCGGCGCGATTTTCGAGCGCGGCTGCAGAGCAGTTCCAGCGCCGGCAGCAGTTGGCCGCGCACCTCGACCGCCGCGGCGATGTGAATGGCCGACGGAATGACATCGTTGCTCGACTGGCTGCGGTTGACGTGGTCGTTGGGATGGGCGTTCGCCAGCCGCGCGATCACCTCGTTCGCGTTCATGTTGGTCGACGTGCCGCTGCCGGTCTGAAATACATCCACCACGAATTGCTCGTAATGCGCGCCTTCCGCGATGGCATCGGCGGCCTGCTCGATGGCCGTTGCCAGCTCGGGCGGCAGCAAGCCCAAGCTCGGCATTCGCCCGAGCCGCGCAGGCTTTCACCAGGCCCAAAGCTTTTATCAGCGGCCGCTGAAAGCGATGCGGACCGATCGCGAAGTTCTCGACCGCCCGCTGCGTCTGCGCTCCATAGAGCGCGTCCGCCGGCACGCGAACCTCGCCCATCGAGTCGCGTTCGATGCGGAAGTCTGGTGGTTTGGACGCCATGTCATATTATGGACCGCACCACTCCGCCATCCACGCGCAGCGCCGCGCCGTTGGTTGCCGCCGAAAGCGGACTCGCCACAAACGTCACCATGGCCGCCACTTCTTCCGGTGTCGCAAAGCGCCGCAGCAGCGACGACGGCCGGACGTTCTGGAAGAACTCCCGCTCGATGGTCGCGCGATCCGTTCCCCGGTTCGCCGCCATGTTGTCGACAAATCCTTCCACGCCTTCCGACGCCGTCGGACCCGGCAGCACCGCGTTCACCGTGACGCCCGTTCCCGCCGTGGTCTCCGCCAGGCCGCGCGAGATCGCCAACTGCGCGGTCTTCGTCATTCCGTAATGAATCATCTCGGCGGGAATCTGGACGGCGGATTCGCTCGAAATGAAAATGATGCGGCCCCATGCCGGCAGCTTTCATCCGCGGGAGATAATGACGGCTCAGCCGCACGCCGCTCAGCACATTCACCTCGAAGAAGCGGAACCAGTCTTCATCCGGAATCTCTTCAAAAGCCTTCGGCTCGAAGATGCCCATGTTGTTGACGAGGATATCGACGTGCGGGAACCGAGCCACCGTCTCGGCAACTCCGTCGGCAGTTCCAAGGTCCGCGGCGAGGCCTACGGCATCGGCAGCTGCGCCGACCGCCGTCGTGAGCTTTGCCAGGGCCGCGTCGACGCGCTTCTGGGTCCGACCGTTGATGATGACTCGGCATCCCTCGCGCGCCAACGATTCGGCAATCGCGTATCCGATGCCAGCGGTCGAACCGCTAATGAGCGCGAGCTTACCCTTCAATTGAAGATCCATGCGGCTTGGATGCTGCGCCGGATGGGTTCGGATGCAACAATCGAGCCGAGATTCTCCGTGATGCAAAATTTACGGGAGCAACCACTGCCCGAATGCCGAAATAGGTTAGAGACGCTGGCTCACAGCGGAGTCAGCGCAGGGAGCGTGGCCGCAACTACAGACGATGTCTGCGGTCTTCGCCTCGCCTTCGCAATACGTGCTGCAATAATCGCTGTCTTTCCTGGCGATGCACTGGCAACTGGGATGGGCGCATTTCTTTTGGGTTTCCATGCCCATCCCAGTTGCACTTTGGCTTCCGAACTTCTACACGGCGTCCTTTAATAGCCGCCGTAGTAGCCCCGCCGTAGTAAGGATCGACGCCGCAGTCGGGAATCCAGTTGCCCCACTGGTCATAGTAGCCATTAGGATTGCAGTACGCGCCGCCGTAGTAGCCGAATCCGTAGCTGTAACCGGGATAGTAGCCGCCGTAGTAGCCGCCTAGCCGCCGTAGAATCTGCCGCCGCGATAATAGCCTCCGCGGCCGTATTGGTTATAGCCGCGCCCGCCACCGGAAAAGTGTTGCCCGCCGGTGAATCCTCGGTTTCCGCCCGAATATCCTCCGCGTCCCTGAAAGCTCTGGCCACCCGAGAATCCTCGCGAGCCGGAGAAGGAACGAGCGCCGCCGCCGGAGAACGTCGCGCCGCCGCCGCCGGAAATGCTGCGCGCCGCCACCGGAAAATCCGCGGGCGCCGCCACCACCACCCGAGAAGTGTCCACCGCCGCCAGACGAGTGACCGCCTCCGCCGCGCTGCGCAAATGTCACGCCCGGTGCAACCAACATCAGAGCGCCCGCCACCAATGTGGTAAGCGCGAATTTGAACGGAACTAATTTGGTCGTCATAAGAGCCTTATCCCCCTTACGGAATATGCACTTGAACTGCCATAGACAACTCATTGATAATGTGAATCTAGGTTCACTTTCGGGTGGCTGATAACCACCAAATCCGGTTACTATGAGCCGCTCCGGCCGCTGGGGGCACCCTCCGGGACGCAGCACGGCTAACTAACCGCACACACGATTGGCGCATCGCCCTTTTGCCGCAGCCTCGCACCGCAGATGTGCCGCAGCAAGACTGAAGCCTCGGTACTCCAAGGGACCTCGACAACGCGCGCGAGACGTGGCAGTATAGGCAGGATCGGGAAGCGAGGCTGCCGTCATGACCAATCTCAAACCTGTCGACGTCGCCATCATCGGCGGGGGCTGGACCGGCCTTTTAATGGCCAAGGAAATCACCGCGAAGACGTCGCAATCCGTCGCCGTCTTCGAGCGCGGCATTCCGCGCAAGACCGCGGACTACGCGGTGACCATGGATGAGCTCGACCACAACATCCGTCTGCGCATGATGCAGAACACGGCCGAGGAAACCATCACGCACCGCCATTCGTTGAAGGATTCGGCGGTTCCGGTGCGCCAGCACGGTTCCTTCCATCCCGGCACGGGCGTCGGCGGCGCGGGCGAGCACTGGGGCGGAGCGTCCTTCCGCTTCCTGCCGGATCTGTTCACGCTGCGCACGCACCTCACGCAGAAACATGGAGCGGCCAAGCTGCCCGCGGACCTCGCGGTTCAGGATTGGGGCGTCACCTACGACGAGCTCGAACCCTACTACTGGAAATCCGAGCAGTTGATGGGCATCAGCGGCAAAGCCGGCAACCTGCGCGGCAAGAAGATCGATGGCGGCAACGTCTTCGAAGGGCCGCGCCAGCAGGAGTATCCCACGCCGCCCTTGAAGCGCTCCTACGCGAGCAGCATGTTTGAAGATGCCGTGCGCAAGATGGGCTATCATCCTTATCCGACGCCCGCGGCCAACTTGAGCGAAACCTATAAGAATCCGGACGGCGTCACGCGCGCCGGATGCGCCTATTGCGGCCATTGCCAGCGCTACGGCTGCATGATCGGCGCGAAGGCGCAGCCGACCAACACGCTGATGCCGGTGCTCGCCAATCGCAAGAATTTCGAGTTGCGCACGGGAAGCTGGGTCCGGCGCATTGTTCACAAGGATGGCCGGGCGACCGGTATCCAGTTCACCGACGCGAGCGGCGAAGAATTTTTCCAGCCTGCCGCCACCGTCATCCTGGCGTCATTCACGTTGAATAATACGCGGCTGCTGGCGCTTTCAAAGATTGGCACGCCCTACGATCCGGTCGCGCGTAAAGGCACGCTGGGCCGCAATCTCACGCACCAGGTGGGAGCCGGCACGCGCGTCTTTTTCGACAAGCCGCTCAACGCCTTCATGGGAGCCGGCGAGTTGGGCGCGCGCATCTCGGATTTCGACGGCGACATCGGACTGAGCGGCGACGAAGACGGGCTCTTGCGCGTGGGCATGATCGCACTCAGCAGCAATGGCGACGCAGCCGATCGGGTCTTTCGGCAACATGCCGAAGGGCGCGAGCAAATCCAACTGGGGCTCGGAGTGGAAGAAGGCTTCGCTCGAATGGAAGGATCACTCGGCCAGCATCGGTTTGTCGGGCGAGCATCTGTCGTATCGTCAGAATTATATGGATCTGGACCCGACCTACACCGATAAGTTCGGCGATCCGCTGCTGCGCTTCACGCTGGATTGGACCGATCACGAGTTCAAGCAGCGCGAGTTCGCCGCGCAAGATCCAGGCCAAGATCGCGCGCGAGATGGGCGCCAAGTTCGACGAAGGGCCGCCGTCCCGCGCGCCGCTATAACACCATCTATTACCAGTCGACGCACATTCAGGGCGGGGCGATGATGGGGACGTCGCCCGAGAACAGCGTCGTCAATCGATATCTGCAGCACTGGAACATGCCGAATCTGTTCGTGGTTGGCGCGTCGGCATTCCCGCAGAATGCCGCGCAGAATCCGACCCTCACCGCGCTGGCGCTGACCTATATGTCGTCCGAAGCCATCATCGACCGTTACTTTAAGCATCCGGAGCAACTAATATGAAACGCAGAGAGTTTTTGACCGTACCAGCAGCCGCCCTAGGAGGCACGCTGCTCTATACTTTGTCGCGTGAGCCGCTCCGCCTGCAGGCCCAAACCGGGGGCAAAGACGGGATGGTCAAAGTGCCGCTGCGGTTCTTCACCGCGGAGGAAGCCCGCGTGGTCGCGGCCGCTTGCGAGCGCATCTTTCCGAGCGATGCCTCGGGCCCCGGCGCGACCGAAGCCGGCGTGGTCATCTATATCGATCGCCAACTCGCCGGGCCGTATGGCCGCGACAAGTATCGTTACACGAAGGGGCCGTGGGTCGAGTCCGTTCCGGAACACGGCTACCAGGGCAAAGAAAATCCGCAGGAGACCTACCGGAAGGGGCTCAAGGATCTTGGCAACTTTGCCAGCCTATCCGTCGAAGAACAAAACAAGAAGCTGGCCGAGATCGAGCGTACGCACTTCTTCCAACTCCTGCGCGCTCACACCATCGAAGGCATGTTCTGCGACCCGATGCATGGCGGAAACGCCGGGCCTGATCGGTTGGCAACTGATCGGTTATCCCGGGCCGCAGATGAGCTACCGCAATGAGATCGACAAGCACTTCGGGCAGCCTTGGCGGCCGAAGCCGGCGAGTCTGGAACAGGTCACGGGACGGCCGGGCAATCCTTGGGAGGACGAGAAGGGCTGAGCGTCCGTAAACGGAGGCACGGGCGGTTATTCACTTCGCAGAACATCCGCCGGATCGAGACGCGAAGCGCGATACGCCGGAACCCAGCACGCTGGATGGGGCGGATTCCCAGCAAGGCAAGCAGCCCGGGCGTGAGCGTGTTGCCGACGAATTGCAGGGCGAAGCTGGTATTCCCAATCGCTCCCAATTGCTCAAAACAGCGCTTGCTTTTCCTTCCACGACATGTAATTGAGAACCGATGTGGTCCAGTCAGGCGGTGCAGCTTGTCGTTGCGCTCCGCCACGCGCACCAAGCGTGTGGGATCTCGGAACGGCAGCGACCGCAATAACTCCGCGTTCAGGACGCTGAACATCGAAGTATTCACGCCGATACCGAGCCCCAGCGTCAGCATGGCCACCGCCGTAAAGATCGGAGCTTTGCGTAAACCGCGCGCGGCGTAGCGTAGATCGCCAAGCAACATGAGCGTCCTCGAATCTTAATATTAGAAGCGATTAGACGTGGCAGATGGCGCTAACGTTAGGCGCTGTCGGCCAATTGGCACAGTCGAAACCGGGGCTCGATGTGATATGCTGGCGGGCTTCTGGAGCACAACATGAAGCGATGTTTGACAGCGGGTTTCGCGGCCTTGGTAGTGGTTTGCGCTCTGGTGGCGCAAACGCAACAAACCTTCAAAGCGCGACTTTCGCCGGTAGCAGTGGATGCGCAACTCGTGTCTGTCATTACGGGGCACGGGGCTGTATCCGCCGTACTGGCCGGGACTAAACTCACCGTCACCGGAACCTTCGATGGCATGCACTCGGCGGCTACCGTGGCGCACCTGCATCAGAGCAAGGCGACCGGAGTTCCGGGGCCTGTGATCCACGAGTTGACGGTATCGAAAGGCATGGGCGGCACGATTTCCGGCTCGGCCGACCTGACGCCGGCTGAAGTGGAAGCGCTGCGCAAGGGATTGCTCTACGTGATGGTGCACAGCACAGGCGCGCCGGACGGTAATCTGTGGGGCTGGCTGTTGAAGTAGGAGACTGGGGATTTATGAAGACTCGAATCATTCTGGGTGCCGCGCTCGCCGCCGTTTGCGGTGTGGTGATTTTGTTCGCGCAACAGCGTCCGGCGGGACCGTACACCGCGGATCAGGTTGCGGCCGGGCGGGCGGCATTCCAGACGAATTGCGCGTCGTGCCATGCGGCGAATCTCAGCGGAGCCGAAGGACCGGAACTGGCGGGCTCGAACTTCCTGGCCCAGTGGGGCGACCGCACCGCCGGTGCGCTGATCAACTTCATGCAATCGACCATGCCTCCCGGAGGCGCCGCTCTGCCTGGCGACACCTACGTCAATATCGCGGCGTTCATTCTCGACGCCAACAGCGCACGTCCCGGCGATCGAGCGCTGGCGGCGGATTCAAACGTTGTGATCCGCAGTGTCGCGTCGGGGCAGCGCGCGGCATTCTTGCAGGCCGGCGCGGCGCCTCCGGCTGAGGCCGCTCCGCGCCAAGGTAAGCAGGACAAGAAGGGCCCGCCCGCGCGGCAAGCGCCTCGTGGGATCACAGTGGCGGGTGAAGTCAAGAACTACGTTCCAGTCACCGACGCCATGCTGCGCAATCCCGATCCTAGCGATTGGCTGATGCTTCGCCACGACTACCACGCCAACTACTACAGTCCTCTGAATCAGATCACCGCGCAGAACGTCGATAACCTGCGTCTGGTGTGGAGTTGGGCCATGCAGGAAGGCGCGAGCAACGGCAACCAGCCCGCGCCGCTGGTGCACGGCGGCGTGATGTACGTGAACAACACCGGCATGGTGTTGCAGGCGCTGGACGCGAAAACCGGCGAGTTGATCTGGGAGAATCGCTACGGCAACAATCCCACCTCGCCCGCCATGCGCGGCATCGCGATGTACGACGACAAGATTTTCGTAACCACCGGCGATGCGCATATGATGGCCTTCGATGCCCGCAACGGCAAAGTGGTTTGGGACACCACCATCGGCGACCGCTCCAAAGGCGAGTATGGCGCCACCAGCGGCCCTCTCGCGGTGAAGGGCCGCTTGATTCAAGGCCTGGGCCGCGATACCTGCTTCGTCTATCGCGAGGAAAAATGTTTCATTAGCGCTTACGACGCCCAAACCGGCAAGGAAGTGTGGCGCCTTCGAACCATTGCACTCGACGGCGAACCCGGAGGCGACACCTGGGGCACGCTCGCGAACACTTTCCGGGCAGGCGCCGAGTCGTGGATCACCGGAAGCTACGATCCGGAATTGAACCTCACTTACTGGGGAACGGCGCAGTCGAAACCCTGGATGCGCGCGAGCCGCGGCTCCGGCAACGGGGCCACTTTGTATGCGAACTCCACCTTGGCGATCAACGCGGACACCGGCAAGCTCGCCTGGTATCACGACCACGCGCCCGGCGAGACGCTGGACCTGGACGAAGTTTTCGAACGCGTGCTGGTGGACGATCAGGGCCAGAAATATGTCTTCAGCGCGGGCAAGGTGGGCATTCTGTGGAAGCTGGACCGCAAGACCGGAAAATATCTGGGTCACAAGGAAATGGTGTTTCAGAACGTCTACGATTCGATCGACCCGGTGACCGGGGAACCGCACTATCGCAACGATATCGTCGAGCAGCGCACCGGAGAGTGGGTGACCGGGTGTCCGTCAACCGAGGGCGGCAAGAACTGGCCGTCGATGACCTACTATCCGCCGGGTAACCGTCTGATCGTTCCGCTGAGCCAGAGCTGCCTGCAGATGAACGGGAACCCGGTCGCGAAAGTCGAGGGAGGCGGCAGTGGCGGCGGCGCTCTGCGGCGCTTCTTTGAGATGCCGGGGTCGAACGGCAACATCGGCAAGCTGGCGGCGTACGATGTGCGGACCATGCGCGAGCTCTGGAAATACGAACAGCGCGCGCCGTTCCTTACGGGAGTGATGTCGACGGCAGGAGGCGTGGCGTTCGCAGGCGATTTGAACCGCATGTTCCGCGCCTTCGACGTCAACACCGGCAAGATTCTGTGGGAGACGCGGTTAGGGGCTGCCGTCGAAGGCTTCCCGCTGACATTCACCGTCGGCGGCAAACAGTACCTTGCGGTGACCACGGCCAACGGTGGTGGCAGCCCGCGCGGAGTGCCGGCGGCGGTCGCGCCGGATCTGCACTATCCGACCACTGGCAATGCGCTCTACGTGTTTGCGCTTCCGGACAAGAAGTAGACTTCGTCACTGCTTGACGAATTTTTGCACTACGCCGCTGAGTTGCGCCAGATAAACGTCTCCCGAATCGCTGACGGCGACGCCGTGTCCGCCGGCCGCGTTAGCGCCGGGCAAACGGCCGACTACTTTCCCCTGTAAATCCAGAAGCACGCCGCCCGCCCAGATGTGCTGGTCCTTGGTCAGGAAAAGTCCGGAGACGCCTTCCACGGTCGGCCACTGGGTCAAGAACTTCCCGTTGGCATCGAACACTTCGATGCGCCGGTTCTCGCGATCGGTGACATAAACCTTGCCTTGCGGGTCGACCACCACGTTATGCGGCAGCTCAAACTGGCCGGGGCCCGACCCTCGGCTGCCGAATTCGAGAATGTACTTTCCGTCATGCGTGAACTTCACCACGCGGGCGCCGGCGTATCCGTCGGTCACGTAGAAATCGCCATTGGGGGCGAAGCCTACATCGGTGGGCAAGTTAAAGGTGTCGTGTCCCGCTCCGGCCACTCCCTTCTTGCCGAGCTGCATCAGGATCTTGCCTGTGGGATCGAGTTTGTAGATCACCTGACCGGGAGCGTCGACCACCCAGATGTTGTGCTCGGGGTCCATGCGCACGGAGTGCGCGCCGCAGGAGTCGCATCCGGCAGCCCCATAGACCGCCGAATAGTGGGATTTGCCCGGAACCTGATCCGCCTTGGCGACGCCAGCGACTTTTCCTTCACTAAAAGTGATGGTGGTCCAGGGGTGCACGAGCTTGCCGTTGCTCTCGAAATCGAGCAGCGCCTGAGCACCGCGGTGCAGGACCAGAATGTGACCCCGTGAATCGACCGCGACACCGGAGACCTGAATGAAATTCCACGGGGCAGGCGTGCCCGCTGCATTCATGAAACGGCGTGGGCCAGTTCGGCACCTCTTTGTAATTCAAAGTCGGTTTGTCGGCGCCCAGGCGAGGCACGTTGTTCTGCTGGGCCAAAGCCACAGCGCATGCAACTCAATGCGAGTAAGCTCAAACGGCAGATCTGTCTCATCGTCGTATTCATCCCTTCATGAGGTATGGTTTCAATCCCGCAAAATTGTATTCGATCTCGGCGATCGCTTCAGGCGTCAATGTATGTTCGGCTTCCCGCGTGACGGTAGTCTTGAATATCCCGCGTTTCTTGAGAATGTACGGCCGGACGCCGGGGACTCGGTCGTCGAGGTTCAGCATCAGAAGCAGTTTGCTGAAGATTTCCCGCTGCTCTTCAAACTTCTTCTCCTGCTGCAAATTCCAGAGCTTGGCGAACACCTCGGCGTAGGGAACTCCGCCGATGATGGTGCCGTCCGATCCGTTGCGCATTTCGTAAAGGAATCCGGCGCCGCGGTTGGCGCAAAAGACGCGCTTGATGGGATCGGGGCGGTGAGCAATCTCTTCCCGCATGCGCGGAATTACGGGATCGTGCTCCTCTTTGATGTAGCCGAAGTTGGGAAACTCGCGGGCCAGTTCGACGATGAAGTCGACCGAAGCGACAAGATCGCGAGCGCCGCCTGAGGTCTGGATGAACACGGGCCGCTTGGCGGTCTTGCACAGCGCGCGATAGTATTCGCGATAGTCATCGAGAGAACTGGCCTTGGTGGGCGGTATCGCGATCACCGCGTCGGGCGCGAGCGTTTCGGCATGCCGCGCATATTCGAGCATTTCTGCAGTGTCGTTTCCTTGAACGCCAAGCACGAGCGCGGGAGGCTTGCCTTTGGCAGCGTGGGCGATCACATCCATCCCGCGCAGGCGCTCTTCTTTGGTCAGCTTCGATTGCTCGCTGGCGTTTTGTGGCCAGACCAAACCCTGCACGCCGCAACGCACCAGGAAATCGACCTCGCCTGCCAAATCGTCGTAATCGACAGCTTTCGACGACGTGTAAGGCGTCGACAGAATCATGAAGGCGCCTTGCAAGGATTTGCCCGCGCCGCGTTTTTCAGCGTCTGCTGCCGCCGCCACGCGCGGGCAACAGAGCGGCCGAACCAGCCGCCAGCAACCAATTCCGCCGCGTAAGACGGGTTTCCATACGGACCTCCTGCACTTGAACTCGACGCGCTTACCGCTATGCATGTTATCACTGCGCGTGGCGATGTGAAACGGGTGTCATGACGGGTGAAGTATTATGTCAGATGGAGTTTGAAATGAGGAGACCCGGAATGCGGCGTTCAGCGCTTTTATCTAGATTGTTTTTGTGTGCGGTATCGGGGATGGTTGCGCTGTCTTTTGTCGCATTGCCGCAGACGCCGCGGGGCGTTCACGGCGGAGCAGGCGTCCAATGGAGGCGGGGTATACTCGCAAAACTGCGCCGCGTGCCACGGCATCAACATGGAAGGCTCGGGAGATGCACCGGCGCTGGTCGGAGGCACCTTCATGCTGAAGTGGCGTCCCAAGATGGTCAGCGAACTCTTCGGCGAGATCCTGCAGACGATGCCGGCGAACAATCCGGGATCGTTGAGCGAGGCAGCGGCGCTGAATGCCACCGCATATATTCTGCAGCGCAATGGCGCGCGGCGGGCCAGCAAGCGCTGAGCCGGAGGCGCCACCACGCTGATCAGTGCGATTGCAACCGGGCGCGCGCCGGCCAATGCGCCGGCTCCAGCGTGGGAACCGCAGGGCTCCTGGGAATTTTGGGAGCCGGGTCGGCGGACGGGCGAACCGAGGGCGCTGCGCAAGACGCGGCGTGACCGTAGCCGGCGAGGTCAAGAATTACGTCCCGGTCACACCGGAGATGCTCAAGAATCCGCCGCGCGGGGGACTGGCTGATCTTCGGGCGCAACTATCAACGGCACAGCTACAGCCCGCTCAATCAGATCACGCGCGACAACGTCAAGAACCTGCAATTGAAGTGGACCTGGGCGATGAACGATTCCGGAGCCAACCAGACGACGCCCCTGGTGCACAACGGCATCATTTATCTGGCGAGCCCGAGCAACATCGTGCAGGCGCTCGACGGGAAGACCGGCGATCTGATCTGGGAAACGCGCGTGGGTCCGGATCAAGCGCCGGGATACGGCGGGATCCGCACGATCGCGATGGCCGAAGACAAAGTCTTCCTGGCGACCAGCGACGCCCACATGGTGGCGATCGATGCGCGCAACGGGAAGATACTCTGGGATACGCCGGCGTCCGACAAACCGCACGTGGCGACCAGCGGCGATATCGTGATTGGCGACAAAGTTCTGATGGGCCTCACGGGCTGCGCGCGGTTTGACGGCGAAGGCTGCTACATATCCGCATTCGATATTCACACGGGTCAACGAGCATGGCGGTTTTACACGATTCCGCGCGAAGGGCAGCCGGGCAGCGACACCTGGGGCAAATTGCCGATGAACAACCGCGCGGGCGCCGAGACCTGGCTGGCCGGCAGCTACGATCCTGAACTCAACCTCACGTATTGGGGCGTGGCGCAGTCGAAGCCGTGGAATTATCTCAGCCGCAAGCTGACGCCGTTCGATAAGACGCTCTATGCGAACTCCACCGTCGCGCTGAATCCGGAGAACGGCAAGCTGGCGTGGTAT
This sequence comes from Bryobacterales bacterium, assembly GCA_963731375.1. GTDB lineage: Bacteria > Acidobacteriota > Terriglobia > Bryobacterales > Bryobacteraceae > Palsa-187. The sequence goes on along the minus strand of CAVSUW010000005.1, from coordinate 435,988 downwards.
TTCCAGCATGCGCCGGGCGAATCGTTCGATCTGGATGAAGTGTTCGAGCGGGTGCTGGTCGATATCGGCGATCAAAAAGTGTCGTTGAGCGCCGGCAAGGCGGGAATCCTCTGGAAGCTGGATCGCCGGACCGGGCAGTATCTCGGCAGCAAGCAAATGGTGAATCAGACGGTGTGGGCGGAGATCAATCCGAAGACCGGTGAGCCCCGCTATCGCTCGGATCTTCTCGAGATGCAGCTCAACAAACCGGTCAACGTCTGTCCCAGCACGGAGGGCGGAAAGAATTGGCAGGGGATGAGCTACAACCAGCCCACCGGATTGATTATCGCGCCGCTCAGCCAGTCCTGCATGGACTTCACCGCGCGTGAAGTCGATTTCAACGGCAATGGCGGCGGCAACGGTGGAGATCGTAAGTTCCTGCCGATGCCGGGCACCAATGGCAACATCGGCAAGCTGGCGGCGTACGACGTGAAGACCTTGAATGAGGTTTGGAAGTACGAGCAGCACGCGCCGTTCCTCACGTCCGCGCTGTCAACCGCCGGCGGTTGGGTGCTGGTCGGCGATATCAACCGCGGCGTGCACATCCTCGATGTGAAGACCGGAAAGATGTTGTGGGAGACGCGGCTCGGCACGTCGGTGCAGGGCTTCCCGGTCACCTACAGCATCGATGGAAAGCAGTACATCGCGGTGATGACCGGACTCGGTGGCGGCAGCCCGCGTAATGTTCCGGCGGCGATCGCGCCCGACATCAAGATCCCGCAGAGCGGCCAGGCGCTGTACATTTTTGCGTTGCCATAGACACTCAGGCTAGTGGGTCATCGCGTAGATGATGTAGTTGACGCCGATGCGGATGCCCAGGGCGGAGAAGCGCTCTTCATAGCGCGGATCGTCGGCCCATTCCCATGAGTCGCCCAGATCCGAGTCCATGGTCAGGGCGACCATGATGCGTCCCTTATCGTCGTAGATGCCGCGCCAATAGGGCGGGCAGTCTTCGCATTTTTCGGTGACGCCGGTGCTCAGATAGCGCGCGCCGGGAACCTGATAGCGATTATCCAGATCGTAGACCGAGTGAAAAATGGGCGAGGAATTGTCCAGATCCACGGCCGTGCGCTCGGGGAGAACCCGCTTCATGCTTTCCTCGAAGACCTCCCACTGCGCCGATCCCCAGAAATCGTCACCCATGAAGAAACCGCCGCGCAGCAGGTACTCGCGGAGCTTGGCGGCCTGGCGATCGGTCAGTTGCCATTGCCCCACCTGCACCGCATAAAGCCACGGCCAGTTAAAGACGTCGTCATCGTCATCCAGATTTACCGGCTGCTCCACCGGACGCGCGTCGATGCGGCTCAGGCGGCGCAGCGCAAGCAGGAAGTGGCGATCCGCGCGCGGGTAGTCCTGGGTCCAGATGGAATTGCCGTGAGTCCAGTCGCCGCGGTATCGATAGAAGCCGCCAAAACCAAGGTTGCGCCGGCCCGTGTAAGGCGGGTACATCAGGCGCGCGAAGGTCCACTCGGCATTTTGGCGCCAGTCGGGAGGAAGGGCAAAGTCGTTGTATTCGATGCCCGGGTATTCGCGGAAGGGACGCTGGAATGCGTACAGACTTCCCAAGAAGAGCGGCGACCGCCGCGGCGACTCCAAGAAATATCTTCGAGCGCATCCGCAATAAGCGTAACACTCTCCAGCGCGGCGCTTCGTCGAAGGGCGAGCGGCTACTTGCCTGCTCTTTTGCTGCTCGGCCTGAATCGCGTAGAACATCGCTTCCTGAATGTCCGCTTCGTCGAGACAGCCTGCCTTGTCGATGAAGGGATTCGGGCCGCCCGCTTGCAGCTTCGCGTACTTCTCTTGCAGCTTGTACTCGGCGGGGTGATCGCCTAGCGGCACGTCGCACGGCAGGGAGCGCACCACCTTGAAGGAGCGGTTGAGCTCGTCAACAACTTCGGGCGTAAGCGTAGCCGGCGAGCGCAAGCTGCCGCCGAAGACGACGTTGTAGGTTTTCCCGCCGTCCTGCACCTTCATCGTCCAGGTTGTGCAGCCGCGAGTGTGACCCGGCGTCAGATGCGCGACAAGTGTCGCGCCGCCGAGTGTCACCGATTCTCCATCGTGCAGGATTTTGTCGATAGGGTGCTCCTTGCCGCCGGGCTTGATCGCCTTGAGCGCGGGTACATCCTCGGCCATCACCATCACCTGAGCTCCGGTCAGCTCCTTGACCATCGCATCGCCCTCCTGGTGATCGCCGTGCGCATGATTCCCCAGCAGGATTTTGGTATCCGAGAACTTGAAGCCCAGTTGCTCGACCGATTTCTTGATCACCGGCACGTTCCGCTCGTAGGTACTGTCGATGAGAATGTTCCCTTGCGGCGTGACGATCAGGAACGAGCTCAGCGTCTTGGTGCCGACGTAATAGATGTTGCCGATGATCTTGTGCGGCGGGAACGCAGTCTCCTGGTCTTGTGGAGTGCCCATGTTGCGAGACAGAATCGACCGCGGCGTAAGCGTGCTGCCCCTGGACAGTGACCGACGGATGATCGGGTGCGGGCGGAGCCGCCGGTGGCGTCTGCGCTTGCGCGCCCACCGCGATCACACAGGCACACAGGCTCAACTTGGATATCTTCTTCATCGCAGCCTCCAGAGTTGTGGTTTAAGATTCCAATTATACCGACGGCCACGCCGCGCGAAACTTCAACTACAATGTCGAGTGGCCGTCATCGGAACGTAAGGCCGGCCGGAAAGAAGATAGACCATGCGAAGCGTAACCTCAACTATTCTTGCCTTGGCATTCGTGTCGTCGCTGCCGTTAGCAGCGCAGCACACGCCCCGTGGTACCGCAACCGATGTATCGAAAGCCGAAGTCGAGGCCACTCTTCAGAAAACTGCGAAGGCTGCCGTGAGCGACCAGGCGATCCGCGTGGTCAGCATCAACAACGAATACAACGTCGGAGTCGGCGTGGTGCATCGCGCCAGGACCGCACCGCCGAACAACGGCAACGGCATCGAGCACAGCCAGATCACCGAGGTCTATCACGTGATCGAAGGCAACGGCACCTTTGTCACTGGAGGCACGATCGTGGACGCCAAGGAAACGCCGGCCGATAGCCAGGTGGTCAAGGTGCTCAACGGTCCCAGCACTGGCGGCGGCGCGGTCGAAGGCGGAGTCAGCCGCAAACTCGGCCCGGGCGATGTAGTCATCATTCCGCCCAACACGCCGCATTGGTTCAGCGAGATCACCACGGATCAGATCGTGTACCTGGTGGTTCGCGTCGATCCCCACAAAGTGCTGCCTGCCGGTTACGTAGCGAAATAGTGCGAGCTACTTAGTGCTCGGGCGCTCGGCTTCCAGGCGAATCAGCTTCAGCACCTCGCTGCGGCTCGGCAGTTCGGCCGGGCCGGTTGGGAATCGGTTGACGCTCAGGATGTAGGAGAGAATCGCCGCATTCGTCTCGCGATTCAACGACTGCGGATTGTTCAGCGGCATGCTGGTGCGAATGCGATCGAACAAATCGCCGACCGTCAGTCCGTTCCAGTTGGCAAGAAACTCGCCGCCCGCGAGCGGAGGAGCCTGTTCGCCGCCTGACAGCGAACCGCCGTGGCACGCCATGCAGTATTGGTTATAAAATGACTGCCCGCGCTGCGCTTGCTCTTGGGTGTAGACGCCATCCCAGACCGAGCGCGACGGCGCGTCTTGTGCCATCGCCAACACGCCCAGCAGAGCGATCGCAACCAAACTCTTCATCGGCAATCAGTCCGCCGACGGCAAGCTGTAGGCGATGTATTCGCCGGAGTAAGCCCCACCGCTCACTGCCACCACGATGTACTGCTTGCCGTTCACCATGTAGGTCATGATGCCGCCGCTTTGTTGCGCCGGCATGTAGACCGCGCCCACCTCTTTGCCGGTGAGCTTTGTCGTAGGCCCGCAGCATCGCGCCGCGCGGATGATCGGCCGTCGTGGTCACCTGCGGATCGCCCGCCAGCACCAGCGTCTTGGTTACCGCCGTCACTACGCCGCCCGTCTGGCCGGTGCGCGGAAGATTCATCCCTTTGAGCAGCGGATGATTGCGGATGGCATCCGGCGTCTCGCCATGCGGCACCTGCCAGGTGATCTCGCCCTTATCGAGATTAATCGCGGATAGCGTTCCGTACGGCGGCTTCACCAGTGGCAGGCCTTGCACGTTCAGCGGATTCGCAGGCGCAGGCGGCGGAGCAGCCGTGCGCGGTAGCGGCGCTGCATCCGCGCCCGCATTCTCTCCCGGTCCTCTGGCGATGCGGATTTCCTGGCCGTCGGTTCCCAAAATGTAGTTCATGTCCGAAACTTCCTTCGGCGCGTGAACCAATCCGATAGGCGTCAGACTGGCGTTGCTCGCGGACACGAATACGGTGTGCGTCTCCGGATCGTAGGAACCGCCCCACCAATTGCTGCCGCCTCCCGCCGTGCCGAGCGTGAGAGTCGCCAGCAGACCGCTCGCCTTGCTCGCCGTCGGCGGCGTGAAAACCGGACCCAGCTTGTACTTCGCGGCGATGGTCATCGCCTGATCGTGGATGGCGGGCGTGAAGTCCACCAAGATGTCGGGCGTCACGCCATTACGGCTGTAGGGCGGAGGCTTGGTCGGAAACGGCTGCGTTGGTGCGTACCACTCGCCTTCGACATCGCCCTTCTCAACCGGACGCTCTTCGATGGGCCACACCGGTTGTCCCGGTCACGCGGTCGAACACGTAGAGGATTCCCTGTTTGGTCGGTTGCGCCACGGCCTTGATCGCGCGGCCGTTGACGTTGATGTCGGCCAGCAGCGGCGCGGAGGAAATGTCCATATCCCACAGCGGATGATGCACCAACTGGTAAAACCATTTGCGCTGGCCGGTCTTCAGATCGACGCAGACCAAGCTTTCGCCATACAGGTTATTGCCCGGCCTGTGCCCGCCGTAATAGTCTCCGGTCGGCGATTCCACCGGCAGATACACCAGGCCCAACTGCTCATCGACAGTGACCTGCGTCCACACGCCGGTGTTGCCGGTATATTCGGCAGAGCCCTTCTCCCAGGTCTCATAACCCGGCTCGCCCTTCATCGGAATGGTGTGGAAAATCCACAGGCGCTTGCCGGTGCGGACATCGAATCCGCGCACGAAGCCCTTGTTGTTGTGCATGCTCTTGGGCGTCATGCCTTCGCGAAACGCCGCGCCGATGATGATGGTGTCCTTCGCTACGATAGGCGCCGATTGTAGTCCGATCTCGCCGTCTACCAGGGCGATGGTCTGGTCGTCATCGAGTTTGAGATCGACCACGCCGTCCTTGCCGAAGCTCTTCACCAGCCCGCCGGTCTTGGCATCCAGGCAGATGAGCCGGTAACCCGGCGTGACGTAAAGGACGCGCTCTTCCTTGCCGTCGGTCCAATACGCGAGTCCGCGCCCGGAGAGTTGCCGCGGAGCCGCTGCGCCCCGCGCGCCTTCATGTTCCCCATGCACCCACAGCAATTCGCCGGTGGCTGCGTCGAGTGCGACGGCCGCGCGCCGCGATCCTGCGGTGGCATACAGCACGCCGTTGATCATCAGCGGCGTTCCTTCCAGCTTGAACTCGGGACGATTGCCGATGCTCTCGGTCTTGAAGTGCCACGCGATCTCAAGTTTGTTGAAGTTTGACGCGTTGATCTGATCCAGCGGCCGGTAGCGCGACCCGGCAAGATCCGCGCTGTGCGTCGGCCACTCCGTGTCTTTGAAACGCACCTGAGCGGAGAGCACCACCGCAGCGCCTAGCAATCCGGCAACGAATACAGCTTTCCCAGTTCCTCGAAGCATGTTTTGTTCTCCTAGCCACTTTCGCGGGCCGCGAAACGAAGCTATCGTACACGGTTTCGCGTGTCAAGGGGCGAAGCGTCGCGCCGTTTCGCGTGCCGGGCGTACAATGGATTCCGACTATTTGAGGAGGTGCGCATGATCGCACGCAGAAAATTTCTGGGAGTCGCTGCCGTGGCTCCATCGTTAATCGCCAGCCGCAGCGGCTTTTCGGCGCTGGCGGCGGCCGCATCGCTGGGCTCCATTAAAGCTCGCCACGTGGGGAAGGTGGAGATTGTATTTAAATCGCCAAACGGATCGCAGCCGAACGGCTTGCAGGCAACTGCCGAAGGTCTGTGGATCATGGATCAAGCAGCCGGCAACAAGGCGTATCTGGTCGCTTACGACGATGGCCGCGTGTTGCGATCCTTCGAAACCGAGACCGACCGCTCGAGCGGCATTACGTTTGAGAACGGCACTCTGTGGATCGGCTCCACTTACAGCCGTGAAATTGTTCACTGCGATGCCACCACCGGCAAGACCATCAGCCGCAATTTTACGCCGGGGGCAGGAGTGATCTACAAAATGGTTGGCGATCCGGCGGCTCGCAGCAGCCCGCTGGCGAAGCCGCGGCAGCGTCCGCCGCAGAAGGCGCCGGACCCCATCCAAGCCGCCGATCCGAGCAAGGTAGGTGGCTTCCAGGCAGGGCAATTGCTGGGGAGCCGTGCGCTCGGTACCGGCGCGCACGGACAGGAATGGCGAGACGGCAAGTTGTGGATGGCCGTGCCGCCTGCCCGTATGGTCTATCGCGTCGATCCCAAGGAATGGATCGTGGAGAAGAAGCTTTCCGACGGCCGGCAATCGTCCGCATGGCATCGGCTGGGAAGGCAAGTACCTGTGGGTGGCCGACTCCAATCTGAACGCCTTCTTCAAGCACGATCCCGACACCGGCGAGATGGTGGAGAAGATTCAGCTCGCCGATTCCGATCCGTTGCCGCATGGCATGAGCATCCGCGATGGCTGGATGTGGTACTGCGACGACGTGGGCGTGGTTTGCCGGCTGAAGCTGTAACTCGGAATGCTACAATAACTCGGCTTGCAAGCAGATCGCGGAGGTAGTTTCATGTTCGTTCGCAGCGGTGCCATAGGATTGTTATTTTTCGCGCAAATAGGCCTGGCTCAAACGCCTGATACTGCACCGAGTAGCCGCGGGACAGCGGCTGTTCGAAACCAACTGCACGGCGTGTCACGGGCAGAATGCGAAGGGCGGACGCGGGCCGAACCTCACTGGAAGGCTGCGCCACGGGTCGCTCGAATCCGAAATGGTCGATAACATTACCGGCGGGATTCCCGGCACTCAGATGCCGGCGTTTCCGATGCCGGCAGAGAACGCGCGCGCGATCGTGGCGTATCTGCGGTCGCTGAGCGCGGGCGGTCCCGATCTTCCAATCGCCGGCAACGCGGCCAATGGGCAGCAGGTGTTTTTCGGGGCGGGGAATTGCAGCAGCTGCCACATGTATCAAGGACACGGCGGCCGGCTGGGTCCGGACTTGAGCCGCATCGGAGAGGCCAGAACGGCGCGGCAGCTACAGGCGGCCATTGCCCAGCCGCATCGCGAACAGATGCGCGGTTTCGAGGCCGTGGAGGTTCGTCTACGAGACGGCAGCCAGATCCGCGGCGTCCTCAAGAATCAAGATACGTTCTCAGTGCAGGTCATGGATCAAGGCGAGAAATTGCACATGCTCGCGAAAAAAGACGCGGCCAGCGTTCGGCTCACCGGAAAGTCGCTGATGCCGGAAAACTGCGGTCACGGGGTCGCAGTTGGATGATGTGATCGCTTTTCTAAAGGATCGCTCCGGCCGTAAACGCCGTGTCCGCGGACCGCCAGTGCAGCGACGGTGTTACTTTCGCGCGATTGAAGGCGGCCGCCAAAGAGCCGCAGAACTGGCTCACCTATTGGGGCGATTTGAACGGCACGCACTATAGCGGGCTTTCCTCGATCACACCGGCGAACGTGGGTTCGCTGCGCAGCACGTGGGCCTACCAGTTCGGAGCCACGCGCGCCGAGACCACGCCGCTGGTCGTCGATGGCGTCATGTACGTCACCGGACCTCGCAACACCGCCGCTGCGCTCGACGCCCGCACCGGACGCGCGATCTGGCAATACACGCGCCGCCTGCCCTCCGATATCCATGCGAATTGCACTGTGATGACCAATCGCGGCGTCGCTATCTTGGGCAACAGCGTGTATATGGCAACTCTCGATTCGCACCTGGTCGCGCTCGATGCGAAGACCGGAAATCCGCTCTGGGACGTGGCGGTCGACGATTACAAAACGGGAACCTCCATCACGCACGCGCCGCTCGCCATCGACGGCAAAATCATCGTCGGCATCACGGCTGGTGAATGCGCGCTCACCGGTTTCGTCGACGCCTACGACGCCGCGACCGGCCAGCGACTGTGGCGCATCAACGTCATCGCCGAAAAAGGCGATCCCGCTCGCTCCACCTGGGCTGGCGACTCGGCGAACTTTGGCGGCGGTCCTACCTGGATGACGGGCACCTACGACGCCGACACCGACACGCTGTTCTGGGCCACCGGGAATCCGTCGCCCGACTACGACGGTTCGGTGCGCGCGGGCGACAATCTCTATACCTGCAGCCATCCTGGCGCTCAATCCCGCGACCGGGAAGCTCAAGTGGTACTTCCAATTCACGCCGCACGACACGCACGACTGGGACGCCACCGAAACGAATGTCCTGGTCAATGCCACCTTCCAGGGCAAGATGCGGCATCTGATTCTGCACGCCGACCGTAACGCATTCTTCTATGTGCTCGACCGCGACACCGGCGAGTTTCTGATGGGTAAGCCTTTCGCCAAACAGACCTGGGCGAAGGGACTCGACGACCGCGGCCGTCCCGTCCTGATTCCCGGCATGGACCCAACTCCGCAGGGCGTCAATGTGTGTCCGGATCAGTCCGGCGCCACCAATTGGGCCTCGCCGTCGTGGGACCCGCAGACCAATCTGTTCTATCTGGCTGTGCGCGAATCCTGCGCCCTCTATTCGAGCATCACGAAGGAACCGCGTCCCGGCGATCCTTACACGGGAACCGGACAGCAGGAAGAGCCGGGGCTGTTTCCGGGCGCGATCCGCGCCATCGATCCGCAGACCGGCGCCATCAAGTGGAATTTTGATCTGTATCAGGGCTCCGTCGGAGCAGGCGTGCTATCGACCGCTGGCGGCGTGGTCTTCGCATCGGCGAAGGATGGGAACCTGATCGCGCTTGATGCCCGTACTGGTGCGGAACTATGGCACTACCAGACTGGAGCCGAGATCAATGCGTCGCCGATGTCGTACAGCGTCGATGGCAAGCAGTACGTCGCGGTGTCGACTGACTCCGCCCTGTTTACATTCGCGCTGCCGTAGCCTGCTCCGAAAGAATCGAAGAGACCACGGGCACAAGCGCTTTTCCGAGTGTCACGTGCTGATCGGCATCCAGATGAATGCCATCGACGCGGCTCGATGCAGTCACGCTTCCGGCGTCGAAGAAATGACAGCCCAGGCTGGACGTGACCTCGCGATAGGCATCCGCGAGACCGTGACATCTTTCATCCGCGCCTAAGAACTTCGCTGCAATGACGCCCTTCGGCGGACCGATTGGTGGTGGGCAAACAACCAAGATCGGTGGCACCGGCATCCCAGGCTCGATCGGTGCGTTTCGGATGTCATTCACCAGCGCCGCGACGCCTTGTGCAGCCGCCCAAGCATTGTTGTGAGGGTGGGCGAACTGAAAGTCGTTGGTTCCAAGCATCACGATTACTAGCGATAGCGGGGAGTGGATCTCAATTCGTTGAGCCAAGCCTTGCCGTCCGTTTCGGCCTGGCTTGAACGGATCTTCCCAGACCGTGCGCCGGCCGTTCAGGCAATCCTCGATGACCCTCACGTTCTTGCCGGAATCGCGAAGTTGATTCTCGAGCACGCCCGGCCAGCGTTCATCGAATGAGAATCGCTTCCGGGTGTCGGGAATGATCCCCCAGGTCATCGAATCGCCGTAGACGAAAACGTTGTGCACGAAAAGAGTCCTCCAATTGCGAATTCTACGCCGGAAGCTGCGGTTGCTTGGGATCGCGCTTCACCCATTTATACGCCGCGATTGAATTCTTCCAGAAATACTTCTCGGCGGCGGGGCGTCCCTTGGACATGAAATATTCGCGGACCAGCGCCAGCTCCGTAGCGTAAGGAACCCAATTCCCGGCGCTGTTCGGCCAGTCGCTGCCGTACACCAGGCGGTCTTCGCCGAAGATGTCCCAGATCATATCGAGCCGCGGCGTGTAGAACTTCAGGTCGGTGGGAACCTTGCCCTCAACCTGGCGCGCAACTACAGACACTTTCACGAACACCTTTCGCCTGGCCAGCTCCCGCAGGTTGTTCTGATACGCCCGCAGCGCTGCGGCGTCGGCGGGCGGCTCCATGCCCGGCAAGTGGTCGATCACTACCCGCAAGTCCGGCACTTTATCCGTCAAACGCACGATGGTCTGGATCAGCTCCGGCGTCGGGTTGGCCGTATCCATGGTCAGGTCCGCGGCGGCCAGATCTTTGATGCCCGCGACGAACGCCGGCTGCTCGACTTGATCCTTCAGGACCCGGCCCCACAGGTTTCCACAACGAATGCCTAGAAACAGCGGGTCCTTGTGATAGCGGCCGAGGTACTCGCGAAATTCCGGCTTCTCGGGCTCAAGATCGCCGATGGTCCCGACGATGAGCTTGTCCTTATTGGATTCCTCCAAGACCCAGAGATTGTCTTCGACCCACGGGCTTGCTTCCACCTCGATCGCGCCTACAACACCGAGAGGAACGCCCACGCGCCGGAACGTCGCGGGATTTGCGATGGGCAGATTCTTCACTCCGTTTCCCGAGTAGGGGACACCCTGCGGCCGAGTAGTGTCGAAGAAATGAATGTGCGTGTCGATGATCGGGATAGCAGCTTGCTCGGCGGTGGCGCTCGCGGCCATAACGGCAGCGGTCGCGGCTAGAAATTCTCTACGGCTTACCGGGCGATGGTTCATGACGATCCTCGATTCAGCTAAGTTTACCCGATCGCGTGCGGCTTGGGAATTTACGCCAACGGATAGAATGAAAACGTGGAAGACCAACTGATTTTAGACGAGCAGAAGGCTTACTATCGCGCCCGGGCGCGTGAATACGACGAATGGTTCCTGCGGCAGGGGCGATACGATCGCGGGCCTGAGCATCGCGATCAGTGGCTGGGGGAGGCCGCCCAGATCGAAGCTGAGCTACGGTCTGCCGTTCACGGCGTCGATGTCTTGGAACTCGCATGCGGAACAGGTCTCTGGACGCAGCGCCTCGTGGAGAATAACCGGCACGTTACGGCGGTGGATGCTTCACCAGAAACCATTGCCATCAATCGTGAGCGCGTGGGTTCGCCGAATGTCGAATATCACGTCGCCGACATCTTCTCGTGGGTTCCGCAGACTACCTACGATGTTGTCTTCTTCTCGTTTTGGCTGTCGCACGTACCGCCGGCACGATTCGAAGAATTCTGGATGCTGGTGAGAGCGGCCCTCAAGCCGGGCGGCCAAGCGTTTTTCATCGACAGCCTGCCGGAGCCGACGTCGACAGCGAAAGATCATGGTCCGATTGACGAATCCGGCGTATCCCGGCGGAAGCTCAACGACGGGCGCGAGTTCAATATCGTGAAAGTCTTCTATGAGCCGCCTGTGCTAGAGCGGCGGCTCGCCGAACTCGGCTGGAGCGGTTGGGTTCGCTCAACCAACAAGTTCTTCCTCTACGGCTTGATGACGGCGCGCAAGTAATCCAGAATCGCGGCCAGTTCGGAATCGTTGTATGCTCCGATCACTGAAGAGTGCCGCCAATTGCTGCCATCGGTGAACTTCACCGAGCCTGGTTCGGCATTTCGCTGCACTGGCGGCGCGGACGTGAGGTCGTAGAACACCGCGCCCTGCTTGCCTTGGCTCAATACCAGCACCGGCATGGTTTCGCCGCCCATCGCGCCAGTCTTCACGTCCGGTGTCGCCAGCGCCTTCAGTTCGGCAGCAGACGCCTGGCACCTTTGCGATCGGAGCCGCCACTGGAATTCCAAAGCCGCCCACTTCATGGCACGTCGAGCATCGTCCGAAGCTCCGCACGGCTTCCGAGAATAGCCGGGCGCCGCGTGCGGCTTCGCCGGTTAGCGTGGGTCGAGTGGAAACCGGCTTCACCGGCGCCGTCCATACTGACATCCGGATTTGCGATGCCATTCAACGTCGCCACGTACGCGATCACCGCCACTAAATCCGGCGGGGACAACCTGGTGGTGAAGGACGCCATGCCGGTATCCGGATACTCCGTTCCTAACCACCTTGTCGATGTAGGCCTGATTGAAACCCCTGGCCGCCAAACGCGGCGCGCCGCTGGGGCCGCCGCGGACGCCATGGCAGTAACCCGTGGCGCAAGTCTTCGAGAACACCGCTTCGCCTTGCTTCACGACATTCGCGACATTCTGCGCCTGGCATGACACTCGCCAGTGCGATCGCCGCATGCCATCCACTTCAGTTGGATGCTCATCGCGATCCCTCCGGCAACGCGAATACCACCAGCGTCGAGCCCAGGCGCCAGTCCTGATCGGGGAACAGGGATTGCGCCAAGGCTCCGACCACCGAGGAATGCCATCCAGTCGGAGTCGCGACGTACTGCCTCCCATTCACCGAATACGAAACCGCCGAGCCGCGATGACCGGCGCCGGTTTGATAGCTCCACAGTTTGTTTCCGCTCTTGGCGTCGAGCGCGAAGAAGTCGCCTTCCGGATTTCCTGTGAACACCAGATCGCCAGCCGTGGCGAGCATCGACGCGAGCAGCACGTACTTGTATGGCATGCTCCAGGCGCGTTTGCCGGTCACCGGATCCCAGGCATCCACGTGACTATATGTAGTGCGTCCCGGCGGCAATTTGAAGGGGAAATCGCCATTCATGTAATTCTTCCCCTCATCCGCCGGGTGATCGTTGGGAGTGATGTCAGCGCACATTTCATTGACCGGCACGTAGAGAAAACCGGTGCGCGGAGAGTAAGCGGTGGAATTCCAGCTCTTCGCGCCGGCAGCACTAGGGCAGATCGAGGTCGTCTTGCCCATCGCCGGCTCATTGCGTCCCACCAGCTTGCCGTCTTCCGTGACGCCTGCGATCCAGTTCCGCACTTCGGGAACCGAGAAGGATCCCAGGTATTCGCCGGTGGCCCGATCCAGAACGAACGTGAGTCCGCTCTTATTCATATGTAACAGCGCCTGCCGCATGCGGCCGCGAATCTCGCGGTCCATCAGAACCACTTCGTAGGACGAATCGTAATCCCAAATATCGTCCGGGACTTCCTGGTAATGCCAGCGCAGCTTTCCTGTATCGGGGTCCAGCGCGACCACGCTGGCGGTGTAGAGATTCACGTCCTTGCTCTTGTCGGCGCCGGCAACCACTCGTTCCGTGTCGTAGAAATCGGCCGCCGCGTTGCCCGTGCCCCAATAGAGCAGGTTCAGCGCAGGATCATACGAGCCCGTCAGCCAAGGCGAGCCGCCGCCGAATCTCCAACTGTCGCCCTTCCAGGTCTCGTTCCCTTTTTCGCCGGGGCCCGGGACCACGTACCAGCGCCAGGCCAGGCGTCCGGTGCGAGTATTGAACGCCGTGATGTAACCGCGATGCGCTCCGTCGCCGCCGGTGCCGCCAACGATGACTTTATCTTTCACGACCATCGGCGCGGCGGTGATGTTGCAGCCGCACTGCCGTGCGTCATCGATGTTGACCTTCCATACCAAGTGCCCGGTCTTCTGATCGAGAGCGACCATATAGTCGTCCTTGGTGCCGAAGAAAACCTTGCCGTCGCCCACGGCCACTCCGCGATTTCCGATGAAACCTGGAATGCTGCGCGGCACCGGAGGGTATCGGTAGTTCCAGATCTCGCGCCCAGTCGCCGCGTCCAGAGCGAACACATGCGCCTGCGCGGTGATCAGGTACATCACGCCGTCGACCACGATGGGCGTGGCTTGCAGGTTCTCCGCGTAGTCGCCGGTCTGGAACATCCAAGCGGGCGTGAGGGACTTGACGTTGCTGGTGTTGATTTGATCGAGCGCGCTATAGCGCCACGAATAGGGTGACCCGCCATAGTGCGGCCAATCGGCGCGCGTAGCTCCCGCATCCTGTGCTAACGCCGTTACAACGGTGAACAGGACCGTAGTAGACAGGACCGTGAAAAATCGCATGCTGGCTATCATACTCCAGCCGCGAACTGCGTGGGACGCATCGCAGGATGATGGGAGCGCGGACCAAGGGCGGGGCAGCGGCGATCTTCACAACCAAAGGCGTCGAGGAACGGAGCTTTGGAGACACAGTAACCGGGACCAGCACCGAATATCCTTCGGCGCCAATCCGCACTGTTGCGCAGGCGAGCCGGAGTCCGGACGCGTCGGGCTAGGTCGGAACGCCGATGAGAGCCGAATTTAAGAGGGATGAAAACTGCGCCGCAAATGCAGTAGAAGATGTCAGTTGTTTAGTTAATTTTGACAATAGAAAGCCCTAAAGGGGGCTTGCAATCCAGTGAGACTTGTGATACGCTCCATCAGATTTCTAGGGGGCCTCGAAGGATTTAATTCGGGGTTGAGGAACTGAAGTACGAACAGCTTTTAGCTGTCTGGTACTAGTGTGCTCGTAAATGTGTCAAGTAAGAAATTAGCGAAATTGTGATGCAAGCATTGAATTCTACAGTGAGGTGAATTCGACATGCGAACCAAGTTGTTTCTAGGGTTGCTTCTTTGTTTCGGGCTTCCTCTGCTAGGACAGACTTTAGGCGACATCTCGGGCCGGGTTACTGATCCGAGCGGAGCCGGGGTACCCACCGCAGTTGTCACTTTAACCAACACCGCCACCAACGCGGTCCGTACCGCGGACACCTCTGGCGAGGGATTATACACTTTCACTTCGGTGCCGCCCGGCATCTACAACATCAAAGTCGAACATCCGGGATTCAGAACCGTGAGCAGCACCAACGTCGAAGTGCAGGTGCAACAATCCGTGCGTCTGGATCTGACGCTCCAGGTCGGCCAGGTCAGCGAAACCGTGGAGGTTTCCGCGTCGGCCGCTCTATTGCAATCCGAAAACGCCACGGTCGGTACGGTGATCGAGAACCGGGAGCATTGTCGAGCTTCCACTCAACGGCCGCGAATACCTGAATCTGGTGACGCTGGCTCCGAATGTTAGCAACCTGGCCCCGGCGTCAGGGCAGGCTGGATCACGCCAGGGCGGCGACCGTGCCGCGCAGTCCATCTCCGCCGGCGGGAACCGCATCGTGTACGACTATTACACGCTCGACGGCGTAAATCAACACCGATCCCAATTTCAATACCTACATCGTGCTTCCTTCGATCGATGCTTTGCAGGAATTCAAAGTGCAGACCGGCGTGTATCCTGCCGAGTTCGGCCACGAAGCGACGCAGATCAACGTGCTCACCAAATCCGGTGGCAATGCGTATCACGGCTCGCTTTTTGAGTTTGTCCGCAACAACGATTTCGATGCCAAACCCTACGCGTTCACCGCCACGCGTCCCGGTGTTTCGCCCTTCAAGTGGAACGATTACGGCTTCGAGATCGATGGCCCCGTCTCTATTCCCAAGCTCTTCAACGGCAAGAACAGGCTGTTTTTCATGGCGAATGACGAGTGGCTGGTGCAGCGGCAAAATGCGCAAGCCGTTTTTTCCGTGCCCACCCCGCTCATGTTCCAAGGGAACTTCAGCCAAATCTCAAATATCCTTTACGATCCAACCACCAAGACTCCGATTCCCGGCAACGTCCTTCCCCCGAGCAGCATCAATCCGATCTCGCAGAAGCTTTTGAAGTACTACAACTCCGTCCACGCTGCCGGGCTTGACCAACAACTTCGTCCAGGACGAGGCCTCTCCCTTAAGCCGAGACGGCTTTGTCGTGCGCATGGATTTCGTCGAATCCGCGAAATCGCAATGGACTGGCCGCTATAGCTGGGGCGTTGAAGCTCAAACCCAGCAGACCATCAACATCAGCGGGGCTAAGACCAGCGTCGGTTATGAACAATACCTCGGTTCGAATACGCGTATCCTTTCACCCAATATCGTGAACGAGGCGCGTTTCGGTTACTCGCGGTTCTACAATGCCCTCACCGCGGTCGGGGCGTTCTCCACCGACTACGTCACACAACTGGCCCTTCCCAATCTGCCGTCAGGCCCTGGAGTCACCTGGGGCATCCCGAGCGTCTCGTTCAATCAAGGTGGCTACAGCGGTTTCGGGGATAATTCCGACGGCCCTTACCAAAACCAGAACAACACCACTCAGTTCATCGACAACCTCTCCTGGAACAAGGGCAAGCACAGCTTCAAATTCGGATTCGAATACGATCGCCAGAATTTCAACCAGTTCGGCAATCAGTACACTCGCGGCCAATACGCCTTTAACGCCTTCGCGACCGCGCAGATCGGGGCGGATGGGAAGACGGTACAAGGCACCGGAGATGCCTTCGCAGAATTCCTGCTGGGGGACATCTACCAACCCACGGTAGCCGTGGCCGCTGCCCAAGCGGCGTTCCAGCGCAATAACGAATACGCCTTCATCGACGACACCTGGAAGGTTACGTCGAAGCTCACCCTGTCCCTAGGCTTGCGCTACGAGTTAGTGCCGCCCTTCACAGACCAGACCAACAACTTGTTCATCGCCTATGTGCCACAGAACATCTTAACTCCTGGTGCGCCGCAATCGGCCTGGCCGTACTTTGTCCGGCAAGGCAACTGCACCGATCCGTATGCCGGGCCGCCCTCCATCGCCGTCCGCTGGACTAAGACCCCGGTGGTCTGTAGCAACGGGCTCCTGCCCAACCAGCTCATGCAGACGCGCCACAATGATTTCGCGCCCCGCTTCGGAATCGCTTACGCGCTGAATTCCAAGACTGTGATTCGCTCGGGATTTGGAAAGTTCTACAGCCAGGATAATGGCAATTCCCCGTACTTCGATCTGGCCCGTAATCTTGCCGTCCGCAATTCGCCCGTAGCAACCACTGCTACAGGACCGTTCACCTATGCCAATGCCTTTCCCAATGCTTCTGGCGCAACGGTGTCGGTCGGGGCGCCTTACTCCTACTCTGACAACCCCGCGCATCACACGGCTTATACCCTCCAGTACATGTTAAACATCCAGCGCCAGTTCGGCGAAAGCTGGTCCGTGGAAGCCGGGTATCTCGGGTCGGTAAGTCACCACATGGCCGGCTTCTGGAATCAAAACCAGGGAGTACCGTCACCGACTGGAACCTCCGCATCGCATCTTCCATTCGGCGACTATACGTTCATTCAGACCGTCGAAGATATGGGCAATGCCGAATACAACTCGCTTGCTGTGAAGGTCACGCGACGTTTCAGCGGTGGCCTGAGCCTGTCTAGCGCCTATACCTATTCCAAATCGATCGACGACACCAGCGGAATTCGCGTGCAAGGTTATGACACTCTGTTCCCGCAGAACAGCGATTGCATCCGGTGCGAGCGCGGCCTATCCTCGTTCGACACCCGCCATCGCCTGGTGGTCTCCCCTCTCTATGAACTGCCCGTCGGCAAGGGAAAGATGCTGAACATCAACAATTCGTTCGCGAACGCCATTATCGGCGGCTGGCAAGTCGGCGGAATCATGACGCTTCAAAGCGGGATTCCGGAAACAATCACCATTGGCGGCACAGACAATTCCAACACCCAAACCGGATACGACCGGCCAAATTACGTTTCAGGCACCAACGTGAACGCCTCGAATCAGGCCCCCGGCGGATGGTACAACCGTCTCGCCTTCGTCGAAGCCCCGTTCGGAAGTTTCGGAAATGTCGGACGAGACACCGCGATTGCTCCGGGAATTTTCACCATCAACGCCGAAATCCACAAGAACTTCCGTATGCCCTGGAACGAGCATCACCAGCTTCAGTTCCGTGCGGAAGCTTTCAATCTGTTAAACCATCCAAACTGGGGACAACCCAACGGCAACATCCTGGCAGGCAATGCAATTCCCGGTGCGCCGCCCGGAACGGCTCACTCGAGTTTTGGCACCATCAGCGGCTTGGCTGGTCAGCTCAATGGGTTCCCTGCGACGATTCCGATGCGCCAGTTGCAGCTTGGTTTGAAGTACACGTTCTAAGCAGTCCTCACCGGGGAGGGGTTCTTCGCCCCTCCCCACTTTCTACCAGCCCGATCGATCACCCCCTAGTCTTCATCCTGAATTCTCATTCTCTTCATCCAGCGGATTGGCGCTCCCCATCGCTCAGTTAACGCCTCGCCGGATCCCGGGTCGATCATCGCCTCACGCTTTGCGCCTCTTCCTCCATCGATTCCCGACCAAAAGGTAGGTTTCCGAGGCGCTTCGATCCCCAGTCATCCTTGCCAAATGGATCACTAGAAAGCACTAAAGGGGGGTTGCAATTCCGAAAGAGTTGTGATACGCTCCACGGTGATTCGTAGGGGTCCTCGAACAGCTTTTAAATTCGGGGGGATTTGTAGTTAGGGTGAATTTTGCGAAGAGTTATTTACTGACGGGACAAGTGTGCTCGTTCAGTGGGTGAAGAACTTCGCGAAGTTGTGACTGAAGGCAGTGAATTCTACGGGTGAGGTGAATTCGACATGCGAACCAAGTTGTTTCTAGGGTTGCTTCTTTGTTTCGGGCTTCCTCTGCTAGGACAGACTTTAGGCGATGTCTCGGGTCGGGTGACTGATCCGAGCGGAGCCGGAGTGCCCAACGCAGCTGTCACTTTAACCAGCACCGCCACCAACGCGGTCCGTACGGCGGAGACCACCGGCGAAGGATTGTACGATTTCAACGCCGTCCCGCCCGGCATCTACAACGTCAAAGTCGAACATCCGGGATTCAGAACCGTGAGCAGCACCAACGTCGAAGTGCAGGTGCAACAATCCGTGCGTCTGGATCTCACGCTCCAGGTCGGCCAGGTCAGCGAAACCGTGGAGGTTTCCGCGCAGGCCGCTCTGTTGCAATCTGAAAACGCGACTCTCGGCCACGTGGTCGAGAACCGCGAGATTGTCGAAGCTCCGCTCAACGGCCGCGAATACTTGAATCTGGTGACGCTGGCTCCGAATGTCAGCAATCTTGCGCCGGCCGTCCGGTCAGGCTCAATCGCGCCAGGGCGCCGACCGTGCCAACCAGTCGATCTCGGCCGGCGGGAACCGCATCGTGCATGACTATTTCACGCTCGACGGCGTAGTCAACACCGATCCCAATTTCAACACCTATGTCGTCCTGCCCTCGATCGACGCCTTGCAGGAATTCAAAGTGCAGACCGGCGTGTATCCCGCCGAATTCGGCCATGAAGCGACGCAGATTAACGTGCTGACCAAATCCGGCGGCAACGCCTTTCACGGTTCGCTGTTTGAGTTCGTGCGCAACAACGATTTCGATGCCAAGCCCTTCGCGTTCACTGCCGTGCGTCCCGGCGTTCAGCCCTTCAAGTGGAACGATTACGGCTATCGAGATCGACGGCCCCATCGTCATTCCCAAGCTTTACAACGGCAGGAACAAATTGTTCTTCATGTCGAATTATGAGTGGCTGGTGCAAAAGCAAACTACAGCAGAACACCTATAGCGTGCCGACCGCCGCCATGTTCGCCGGAGACTTCAGCGCGCCAGGACTCCCCACCATTTACGATCCGACCAGTAAGCTCCCCCTCCCCGGCAACAGAATTACGAACATCGATCCGATCTCGCAGAAACTTTTGCAGTATTACCACCCCGCAGTGCTGCCGGGCTTGACCAACAACTACGTCCAGGATAACGCCTCTCCCTTGAACCGGGACGGGTTCGTCCTGCGTATGGATTTCGTCGAATCCGCGAAATCGCAATGGACCGGCCGTTATAGCTGGGGCAGTGAAGGTCAGAACACGCAGACCATCGTGAAGAGCGGGAGCCAGATCCTCACCGGTTACGAACAGTACCTCGGTTCCAACACGCGCATCCTTACGCCCAATATTGTCAACGAAGCGCGTTTCGGTTACACGCGGTTCTACAATGCCCTCACCACCATCTCGGGGTACACCAATGACGTCGTCTACTTCTTTGGGTCTTCCCAATCTTGCCGGGGGGCCTGCCGGTCACCTGGGGCATCCCGAACGTGGGCTTCAGCGGAGATGGTTTCACCGCCTTTGGCGATAATACCGATGGCCCTTACGAAAACAAAAACAACACCACTCAGTTCATCGACAACATCTCCTGGAACCATGGCAAGCACAGCTTCAAATTCGGCTTCGAATTCGATCGCCAGAATTTCAACCAGATCGGCAATCAGTACCCTCGCGGCGCATACAGCTTCTCGGCCAACGCGACCAAGAACGCAGCGGGCACCAGCGGCGGCGATGCTTTCGCCGAATTCCTGCTGGGGTATAGTTTCCAAGACACGGTAGCCGTAGCCGCTGCCGATGCGAAGTTCCAGCGCAATATGGAAGCCGCCTTCGTGGACGATACCTGGAAGGTCACGCCCAAGCTCACCCTGTCACTAGGCTTGCGCTATGAGCTGACGCCGCCCTTCGTCGATCAAGAGAACAATTTGTTAACTGTCTATGTGCCGCATATCTACCACAGTGCCGGTGCGCCGAAATCGGATTGGCCGTACTTTGTCCGGCAGGGCAACTGCACGGACGCGTTTAATGCGGCCCCGGCCCTCCCTATCCGCTGGGACTTAGTCCCCGCGCCCAGAACGCCAGCTATCCGGCCTACGTCCAGTACGGCGGTATAGCAACACCGGTGAACTGCAGCAACGGGCTCCTGCCCGACGCGCTCATGAAGACCCCGTATAAAAACTTCGCCCCCCGCCTTGGCATTGCTTATGCGCTGGATTCCAAGACCGTTATCCGCACCGGCTTTGGAATCTTCTACAGCCAGGATAATTCCAATTCCACGTTCTTCGATCTGGCCCGCAATCTTGCTGTCCGAAATTCGAACTTTGCCACCACTGGCAAAGCGGATCTCACGTATGCCAATGCCTTTCCTGCAAGCGGCGGCGCACTGGTACATGTCGCGACCCCTTACGCCTACTCTGACAACCCCAACCACCACACGGCTTATACCATGCAGTACCTGTTCAATATCCAGCGCCAGTTCGGCAACAACTGGTCCCTGGAAGCCGGCTATCTAGGGTCGGTAGCCATCACCTCGCCGGCTTCATGAATCAAAACGAGGGAGTTCCAAACGGCGGGATAGGAACCGCTGCCTCGCGTCTTCCGTTCGCCGACTTTGGATTACATTCAGTCGGTCGAAGATATGGGTAACTCCGAGTACAACTCCTTCGCCTTTAAGGTCACCAAGCGTTTCAGCGGTGGCTTCAGCCTGACCGCCGCCTATACCCACGCCATATCGATCGACGACACCAGCGCCATTCGCGTCCAGGGTTATGACACGCTGTTTCCGCAGAACAGCTATTGCATCCGCTGCGAGCGCGGCCTCTCCTCGTTCGACACCCGGAATCGCCTGGTGGTGGCTCCCCTCTATGAGCTGCCCATCGGCAAGGGAAAGCTGCTGAACATCAACAATCGGGTGGCCAACGCCATCGTCGGCGGCTGGCAGGCGGGCGGTATCCTGATGCTGCAAAGCGGAATACCGGAGACCATCACCATCGGCGGCGCTCGACCGGTCCGTCACGAACAGCACCTATGATCGCCCGGATTCAACCGGGATCAGCTCAGCCATTGCCAACCCGACCCCCAACGGATGGTACAACCGTGGTGCCTTCGTCGAAAACGCGGTCGGGGCATTCGGCAATGTCGGACGAGACACCGCGATCGCTCCGGGAATTTACGCCATCAATGCCGAAGTACACAAAAACTTCGTCATGCCCTATAACGAGCATCACCAGGTTCAGTTCCGTGTGGAAGCTTTCAATGTACTGAACCATCCGAACTTCGGAGAACCCGACGCCAACATCCTGGCGGGCGCGCAATCTCCCGGCCAGCCGGCGACCGCCCCCCACGTGGGTTTTGGCACCATCAGCACCTTGGCTGGTGGAGCACGCCTGCGATCCCCATGCGCCAGTTGCAGCTCGGATTGAAGTACACGTTCTAAGCAGTCTCTACCGGGGAGGGGCCTTCAGCTCCTCCCCTTTTCAACCCACCTCATCGCATTCCCTTGACTCCGTAGTCGGAGCGAAGTACACTTCGTCGCACGCCTTTGGAGCACGCATGATCCGCCTCACGCTAAGCTTGGCTATCTCTCTCACACCCGCCTACGCAGCTTCTCCAAGCGAGTGGCTGACCTGGGGATACGATCAGGAACGCACTGGATGGAACCAGGCAGAGACAACGCTCGCCCCGGGTAACGTGGCGCAACTCGAACTGAAATGGAAGGCTCAGTTGCCCACGTCCATCCAGCGAAGTGGTTCTCTCCACCCTCACGGCTCCTCTGGTCGCCACAGTGAACACACCGCAGGGACCCAGATCGCGGGTGTTCGTCGTCGGCAATGACAACACCGTTTACTCGATCGATTCCGAGACGGGCAAAGTGACCTGGCAGCGGCGGTTTCCGAACACTTTGACTCCCAAACAAGCCGCGACCTGGCTGTGTTCCAACACTCAAAACGCCACACCGGTCATCGACAAGGACTCGGGGACCATCTATGTATCGACCAGCGACGGCAAACTGCGCGGCCTCAATCTGATCGATGGCGAGGATCGCATGCCGCCTGCCGATTTCACCACTCCCTTCGCGCGTAACTGGAGTCTCAATCTGGTCGACGGAATCATTTATTCGTCAACCGCCCGGGGCTGCGGCGGCTCCATGGCGCACTTCACGGCGCTGGATTTGAAGGACCCGTCGAAACGCACCGTCGAATTTTTCACCAGTACCGGACGACCGGCCGGCGCCTGGGGACGCGGCGGCATGGTGCGTGGTCCGAAAGGTATCTACACGCAGACGGCCGACGGACCGTATGATCCGGCCGCCGGCTTCTTCGGCAACACCGTGATGTTTCTGAACTTCAGGGACCTGCATTTGATGGATAGCTACACTCCGGCGAATCTGGAGCATCTCAACGCCAAAGACCTCGACTTGGGCTCGGCCAGCCCGGTCGTGTTCCCCTTTCAAAAATGGACACTGGTCGCGTCGGCGGCCAAGGAGTCGGCCATCGCTCTTCTGGACGCCGATCACTTAGGAGGGCCCGACCATCACTCGCCGCTGTACCTGTCGCCGCGCTGGGGCAACGATGAGGTTCTGCTGGGCGGCCGCGGCCTGTGGGGCGCCATGGCCACCTGGCAGGATGCGCAGGGCCGCCGGTGGCTGCTGCTGCCGCTGTGGGGGCCGCCTTCCAAGGAGGCACCGAAGTTCCAGTACACCTATGGAGATCCGCAGCAGGGAAGTGTCATGGCATTCGAAGTTCGCCTGGATCCGGACAAAGGCACGCCTACGCTGGTCCCCACATGGATGTCACGCGATATGCACGTGCCGGACCCGCCGGTGGTGGCTAACGGAGTCGTCTATGCACTTCAGACCGGAGAAAACACCGAGCAGGGCCGCGGCGCGACTGCCAAGACTCGTAGTACGCCGGTCACCAACGCCATTCTCTATGCGCTCGATGGCGAGACAGGGAAGCAACTATATTCCAGCGAAAAATCGATCGACAGTTGGACGCATTTCAGCGAGCCCGTCGTAGCCGGCGGACAAGTCTACGTCTCAACCTGGGACGGACGCGTATATGCGTTCGGTCTCAAGAAGTAGCACCGAACCGGCGCTCAGTAAGGCATCGGTCGCTTGGTAAATTTACGCCCTGCCGCGGCGGTTTCCTCGCCGGACCCGACCATGTGGCCTTCCTTGATGGTCTGCTCGATCATCGCTTCAAAATTGGCGCCTCTGCCGCCGCCAATTCCCAGCCAATAGAGATGTTGGGCTTTCGCGGCGGCAAAAATCTTATCCTGGACTTCCTTGGCCCTGGGATCGCCTTGTTTGAAGCCGAACGACAGCGCCATGTCACCAGGTCCGCCCTCGCCGAATCCGATTCCGGGAACCTTTACGATTTCGTCGACATTGGCGAACGCGAACTTGTCTTCGATCTTTACGCCGAGCAATATCTCGCCGTTCGGATTAAGCGGCCAGACATCGGCTTTCTGCAGATACTCCTGGTCTGAGATCCCCCAGATCTTGGATGCGGTCGCCGCGCCATGCGCACCGCGGCGGCCATCCTGAAGTTTGCCGGGACCGACGCCCTGTTCGTGATTGGGATAGCGCACCGCTTCTACAAACGCCTTCACTGCGCCGGCTGTGGTTGCGTGGCACAGGAGGATCCCATGGACGCCAGTGGCCAACACCTGCTCGAACATCCAGGAATTGGCGCGCACCGTGGCCTCGTCGGTTCCCCTGACCGCGACATTCACGATCACGGCCGGTGTTTTATGGCCGGTCCTGGTGGGTCCGCCCGCGGCTAGTCCCTGCATGTATGCTGACAGCCCCGCCACATCGTAAGGCGCGGCTTCCATGTCGTAGCTGATGTAATCGGCCCAGGTTTGTGCGTCCTGCTTGCCTTGCTCGAAGGTGCCGACTGTACCGGAATGCGACCCGGTGTAATAAATCGGCTGGCCTTGTTCCAGGAGCTCGATAGCCCGGTTGATGCGTTTCGGTTTTGGCGTCTGCGCGACGCCCGTGACGCTATAGACGAACAGGCTGGCGCACGTGGCTATGCAAACCAGTGCAGCCTTGCCCGCGCCGGTGATCGTGGCATGCTTCATGATTTTGTCTCCCTTGGCGAACCCGCTGCCTACAACGTCTACAGAGTGTATATCAAATTGCCGATGACGGCACTCCAGTTCACTCTGCCGCCGCTTAGGCTCGCAGCGCCAAATAGGCCGCGCCGTAGAGCCCGGCGTCGGCGCCGAGACCGGTGCGTTCAATGCGCGGCGGATTGTTGCGGTAAATGAATGAGCGGCGGGTGGCTTCCGCCCGCATGGACGGTTCGAACAACTCCCAGGCAGCGGTCATGCCGCCGCCCAGCAGGTACAGCGGGAAATTGAAAGTGTTGATCAACGTCGCGAGCAACGTGCCCAGCGCAAGGCCGACGGAATCAAAGATCTGCAACGCACGTGGATTGCCGCCTTTGGCAAGATGGAACACTTCCTCGGAAGAGAGATTCGGACCCAGGTTCAGCAGGCGAGCCATGGAGGAGACGGCAGTGGCGGAGGCGTACTTTTCCACGCATCCCGTGTTGCCGCAGCCACAGGGATAGCCGTTGGGCGAGTAGGTGGTGTGGCCGATCTCGGCCGCCATCCCGAGGTAACCGCGCAGAACCTTCCCGTCAACGATGATGCCGCTGCCGATACCTGTGCCTAGGGTGAGCAAGATGAGATCGTTGACGTCGCGCCCGGCGCCGATCCATTTTTCGCCCAGCGCCGCGGCATTGGCGTCGTTTTCGAGAATCACCTTGGCGCCGAGGAGCTTTTCGATTTCATCGCGCACCGGATAATTGTCGAATGCCGGGAGATTCGGCGCGCCCACCACGATCCCCTGGTCCATCAAAATGAATCCCGGCACTCCCACGCCGACTCCGGCGAGAGTTTGGCCCGGAAGCCCGGCCTGCAGCGTTTCGATTGCGTTCACGATGTCGCCGATGACCGCGGCTCGGCCCGCTCCGCCGGGCGTCGAACCCGACACTTTGTTCAGCATCTTCCCGTCGCGGCTGACCGCGGCGGCGCGTAGATTGGTGCCGCCCAAATCGACACCGATAGCGTAGTCACTCATGAGTTTGCATGATAGCAAAGCAAGTCTGGCGGCAAGGTCGATGCAGTCTTTCGCCGGCTCAGGCTTGAATCCTTGAAAACAGATAGCCGCCTACGGCCAATGCTGCTGCCGTCACCACGCCAAGAACCGCTAGGTCGAGTGGAACTCCGAACTGAGTCTCTCCAATAAGCGCAAAGCGCAGACCGTCGACGCCATAGGAAAGCGGATCGAGGTTAGCGATGATACGCATCGCTCGCGGAACATTGTTAAGCGGAAACAGTGCTCCCGAGAGAAAAAAAATCGGCATCACCAGGAAATTCATTACCAGTTGGAAGCCCTGAAAATCGGGCAATACCGAAGCCAGCGCCGTACCCACAGCCGTGAACAAAATGGCTGACAGAATCATGAACGTGAACGCGAGAGGCAGCAACGGAAGCGACGGAGTTCGAAAGCCCACCGCCAGGCAAATGCCGAACACAACGATTCCCTGCAACACAGCCACGGTTGCTCCGCCGAGGGTTCGGCCGACCATGATCAAAATTCGCGGCACGGGTGCGACCAGTGTTTCTTTCAGGAAACCAAATTGGCGGTCCCAGATCACCTCGATGCCGGTAAAGATCGAAGTAAATAAGAATCGACATCGTGATCACGCCCGGTGTCAGGAACTGGATATAGTTCCCCTGGCCCGCGCGCTGGAACATCGATCCGAAACCGAACCCGAAGGCGAGCAGGTACAGCAGCGGCTGGGCGAAGGAGCCAATGATCCGCGCTTTTGATCGCGCCGAGCGTTTCAATTGCCGCAGCCACAAGATGTAGACGACGTTCATTGACGCGCCGCCGTCATTTGACCCGCCTGAATGCTTTGCCGAAAGTTCGCAACTTCTCGAGACTGCTCGCTTCCTCTTCACGAATGGTGCTGCCGGTGAGAGCCAGGAACGCCTGCTCCAGCGTTTCGGTGCCGGTCTGTATCTTCAGCTCGTCCGGCGTACCCTGAGCGATGATCTTGCCGTGGTCGATGATCGCGATGCGGTGGGCGACGCGTTCGGCTTCCTCCATGTAGTGCGTGGTGAGAAAGACGGTGACGTGTTCCTCTTCATTGAGCTTCTTCACGTGGGTCCAGAGCTGGTTCCGGGTCTGCGGATCGAGGCCGAGCGTGGGCTCGTCAAGGAAGATGATCTTGGGCGTGTGCAGCAGGCTGCGCGCGATCTCCAGGCGCCGCCGCATGCCTCCGGAAAACTGCTTGACCTGGTCCTTGCGGCGATCCCACAGTTCGAAAAGCTTCAGCAGCGTTTCAATGCGCTCCTGACGAAGCTTCTTGCGGGACGCTATACAGCACGCCGTGAAAATCCATGTTCTCGTAGGCGGTGAGTTCGTCGTCGACGCTGGGATCCTGAAAGACGATGCCGAACTGTTTGCGCGCGGCGGTTTGATGAGTGACGGGATCGAGGCCGTCGAGCGAAACGCTGCCGCTGGTAGGCCTGAGCAGCGTCGTGAGCATTTTGATGGTGGTGGTTTTGCCCGCGCCGTTAGGACCGAGAAAGGCGAAGATCTCGCCTTTGGCGACATCGAAGGCGATGTTGTCGACAGCGGTGAAGTCCCCGAATTTCTTGACTAATCCCTGGGCGCGAATCATGCAAGGCTGACGAACTTGGTGAGGGCGTTCAAGACGGAGGACCTGCTTCACATGTTAGCAAGCGCGGGGCGGCGTGCGACTATTTCGGCGACCCTGTGCTCCCACGTATCGGTGCCCTCACAGTAGCGGAGAATGTCCCAATCCGCGAAGTAGCCGCGTAGCTCATTCGGCTGAAGTCGAAAAGTCGAGCGCTCTTTGCCGGGCTCGATTAACAGAGCGATCGCGACCACGACGCCGCCGGGGACCAAGCCTTGTCTGCACTGCTCGATCAAGTTCCGTTGGAAGTAGTAGCACATCGCGATCAGATCGTAGCGGGCGGGTTCGATCGTGAAGCCGGAGTCTTCGAGATCGGCAATTTGCGTGTCAATGGTGACGCCCGCGCATGCGGCGCGTCCGCGAAGGATTTCGATAGCAGCCGCCGAGCCGTCAATCGCAGTAACGCTCCAGCCCTGCTGAGCTAGCCACAGTGCGTTGCGGCCAGTACCGCAGGCTAAATCCAGCGCGCGGCCGGGCCGCAAATCACCCGCCGCCTCCGCGAGTAACGGGTTGGGAATGGGCTCGCGCTTCGTCGCCGAGTCAAAGTCCTTGCGATACTGCTCATCCCATCCCGCCAGATCCATTGGAACCAGTATCGCCAGTTCTGACGATGCGGCGTGTTAATTCTCCGGCTCGATCGCGTAGTAACCCTTGCGGGCTTGCGGCTTGTAGTCTTTGTTGGAGAGCTTGATATCGATCTTGTGATACGAACCGTCCCGCTTGGCATTTGGCGGCTGATAGGTGATGGCGTACTGGGACCGCATCTCATCCTGAATCTCGCGGAAGATGTCGTCGAGCGAGTGGCTGCGATCCACGTGGAACACCTGGCCCGCCGGTCTCCGAAGACATCCGGCGCAGCTCGCCCTCGCCGCCGCCGCCAAAGTTGATGCTTCCGAAACCGCCGCCGTAGGCGCCGCGATCCTGGTAGTCGATGCTGTAAATGATCGCATCGCCTTTTTGGGCGGCCTCGATCGCTTTGTCGCGCGTGATCTTGCTGCCGGTATCGACGCCGTCGGTGATCAGCACCAGCGCCTTGCGGCCCACCTCGCGCTTCATTTCGTCGTTGACCGCCAGATACACCGCGTCATAGAGAATGGTGCCGGCCTGATTCTGCATAGTGGGCACCGGCCCCGGATGCAGGCCGCCCACGGGCACGCTCAAGCGCAACTGTTTTAGTCCTTCTTGCAGGAGTGCGCGCCGAGTTCGTCAGGTCCTGCAGCAGCTCGGCTTCGGCTCCGAACTGAATCAGAAACGCCTGATCCTTGGGGCGGAGAACCTTCGAGAAGAACTGTGAAGCCGCCCGTTGTTCCGTGTCGACCAGGCGCTCCTGGCTGGCGCTGGTATCCACCAGCAGGCCGATGGTCAGAGGAAGATCGGTCTCGCGCGTGAAGTTTTTGATCTGCTGTTCCTTGCCGTCTTCGTAGATCTTAAAGTCGCTCTTGCTGGAGGTTGCTGATCAGCGCGCCGCTCTTGCCGCGGACGCTGGCCAGGACACTCACCAGATTTACGTCCACGCGAATCGGCTCGTCTTGAGCCATAAGGACCACGGCGCCCGCGAAAGAGCCCAGGAGAACCGCCGCGCACACACCGAGCATAGTGAGGGACTTCATACTTACAATGTAGGATGTCTGAGAGCCGAATAGAGTTCCATGCGAAAAGCGATTAACCACCTGAAGAAAGCCGACCCGGTCATGGCCGCCATCATCCAGAAGGCCGGCCCCTACCGGGTGACGTACATGGAGCCGGTATTCCAGACCCTGGTGCGGTCAATCGTCTACCAGCAGCTCAGCGGCAAGGCGGCGATGACCATCTTCAACCGCCTGGCGGAGGCGGCGAAAGTGACTCCGCTCACGCCCGAGGCGATCCTGAAAATGCGCCCCCAAAAGATGCGCACGCTGGGGCTATCCAAGCAGAAGACCGTCTATATTCGTGAACTCGCGAAGCTGACGCGCGACGGCGACATTCAGTTCGAGCGCCTGCCGGAGATGGAAGACGCCGCCATCATCGAAACCCTGACCCGCGTGAAAGGCGTGGGCGTCTGGACGGTCCAGATGTTCCTGATGTTCGCGCTGCAGCGTCCCAATGTCTTGCCGGTGGGCGATCTGGGCGTCCGCGCGGCCATGAAGAAAGCCTACGGTTTGGCGGAGCTGCCCAAACCGCAGGAAATGGAGTCGATCGCCGCGGCCTGGCATCCTTACCGCAGCATCGCGAGCTGGTACCTGTGGCGGAGCCTGGAAAATCAGGGCGCGGCGTGACGCTGTAAGCGTCAGTCGGCCGGGTTGGTGGCGAAGACCGCCACTTCGACGGTGAAGCCCGCGGTCGTCCATTTCGAGCATCGCCTTGACCGCATGAGCGATTTCGTCGCCGCGCAGTTTGCCCTCGGTGGCCTTTTGCGGAAAGCCGGCGGTGGCGGCGAAGCCGGTCAACACTTCGCTGGGGTTCACCAGCATCACGCGGATATTATATTTGCGCAGCTCAGCCCGCCAGCACTCGGTCATGCCGCGGAGCGCGAACTTGCTCCCGTAGTAGGCGGTGCCGTTGGGCGCGCCTCGCAGCGCCGCGGTCGAGGCGATATTGATGATGTTGCCGCGATTTCTCTTGATGAAAATCTTGGCGGCCTCGCGTCCCATCAGCATGGCGCCGGTGACGTTGGTGTCGAACACGGCCTTAAAGCGCGCGAGTTCGAGCTCAACCAGCGGCTTGAACACGCCGACGCCGGCGTTATTCACCAGGATGTCTAGATCGCCAAACTTCGCCAGGACCTCGCTGTAAGTACGCTCGACGTCCGCTTCTTTCGACACGTCGGCCTGAATCCCTAGCGCGCCGAGATCCTTCGCGGCCGCTTCCAGCCGTGCTTTATCGCGTCCCGTGATGGCTACTTTCGCTCCGCTTTCCGCGAGCGTCTTTGCGATCGAGTAGCCGATTCCGGCGCTTCCGCCCGTGACCAGGGCAACTGCATTTTTAAGATTCATGTTTGCTCCTGAAAGATTATATACGTTCCGCAGTCGCGCGGAGCGAGCGGTGCAGGCGCCATGCGCCGCAGCGGCGCTTAGAAAATGTTTTCCTGCCGTTTGAGAGTTCCGAAGGTGCCGATGTTGGAGACGGCGAACGACACCCGGAACTGGCTTTCATCGCGGGTGCCGAGGTTGAAGCGCCCGTATTGGACGCTCAAGCCGCAGCAATCCGTGTTGTAGGTCACCTGGGTTTGTGAATACTGCATGACTCCCTTAAGGTAATCGTAGTAGGCGCTAAACCCGAAGCTCAAACCTTTGCGAGTATCCGAGCCATAGGAAAAGACGCCCCTGATCTGATTGGCGCTGGGAGCGATGGCTGGATCTGTATTCACATGCGATTGACCCACCGAGACGTGATATTGCTTGTATCGCGTCCATCTACGCTCAGGCTGCTGTTTGCGAGGCGGTGGAACAGGGGATCGTAATCCGTGCGCCACTCAATACCTACTCGCGCTTGCTGAACCCGGAATGCGCTCACGATTGGCGACGAACGCCGCACACCGTCCAGGAAGCCATAGCCGGTCAGATCCAGGGAGCTCTGAATTACGTTGCGCTGGCCGGGAATGATGGCGCCGCCGAAGGTCGGGTCGAAGTAACGGTCGTATAAAAGCTGCCAGTTGATGAAGTCCGTGACGGTGCCGTTCTTGTCCTTGGCCAGCAAACGATTGTTGAGGGAAAACTCCACCTGGTTGGTGTTGCTCAGCACATCGGTTTCATCGAAGCGGATGATGCGGTTAAAATTGTCGATTCCGCCGGTGTATTGGTAGGTGATTCTCGGCTCAATTACATGTTTTACTTTCGCCCCTATCCAATTGGGAGCATTAAAGATTCTCTCCAAAGACGGGAGAATGAGATCGACGCTTACGTCGTGCGAATTGCGCAATATATTTTGCCCTGAGAAGATGCCCGGGCTGGCTTGGCTCGACTCATAAGATGTCTCACGAATGCCGAAGCTGGGGACGATTTGAATCCCGGACAGATGGAGAGCGGTGGTGATCCGTGGGGCAAAATCCAAGCGGTCGACGAATTGGCGGGTCTGGAACAGGTTTTGGCTTCGGCGCAGCAATCCGGCGCTCGAATCGAAGGAAATCCAAAAGGGCACGGAGCCTAGATCTATCTCGTGTTCGCGCTCGTTAAATTCCAACTCCGGAAGCTTACGAATAGAAATATCGTTGCCGGGCGTGATGCTTAGGAAGTTGACATTGTTCTCGGCTACCAGATTTACGCCGAAATCCGACCAGTGTTTGGTCACGAAACCCACGGAATGTGTTTGAGAAGAGACAGCTTCATTAAAGGATTCGGTGTACTGCTGGCGGAAGTTGAAAGAGGTGAGGTAGTCGAGGTCCCCGCGGGCCAGCCATCCACTTCCGAGGTCAGAGGTGACATGCCCCAGGATCAGCACCCCGCTGGCCGACGGAACAAGGTGGCGTTTATCGTCAACGCCGTCGACGAGCACGTCAAAATAGGTTTTTTGGGCAGGGTCTCCTCGAAAATCTAGATGATGGAGCAGGCCAGCCAGCGTGTAATACTGCGCGCGATACGTCAGGTCGTAGTTGCGGTTAATCGCCCAATAATAACCGGCCCCGATTTCGTATCCCCGACTTGAGCTGTTGCCAATGGTAGGGATGAGGAATCCACTACTACGCGGCTCTTTTTTAAGGGACTTATAAAAGTACGGGAAATACACCAGCGGCATGCCCTTCAGATAGAACCAGGAGCTGCGGGATGTGGCGTGGTCGCCGGGGATCACCTCAAACTTGGGACCCTTCATTCGCCACCAGGCGTTGGGCATGACGCAATCGGTCATGAACCCGTCGTGAAGGATATAGTGATCCTCGAGACGTTCGGCCCATTTCCCTTGAAAATAAAAGGGAGTTTGCGTGATCAAAAGACCTCGTCGGGCTTGGATTCGGGAAGTCGCCGAACCGCTGACGTCATAGAATTTTCCGGTCTCCGCACTTGACGTTGTACTCCGCGTGATCGCAGTCCAGTTTTTCGCCGCGCACGAAGTGCTCGAAGTGGACATGGCCGCGCGCTTCCGCATCGCCGGTATCGGTGTTGTAATCCAGTTCGTCCGCGCGCAGCAGCATGTCGGAGGTCTCCAGCCGCACGTTGCCTCGCAGATGCCGGATGACGCCCTCGGCATCCTGCGTGACGGATTCGATATGGACGTGCTCCGCGTCGGGGGCGCCCGGGCGCGGCGGGGTAACCTTCTGGTCGGGATTGGTGCTGAGGGTAGGCGGGGGACTGGGAGGGGGTAAAGCAGGGCGATAAACTTGCGCCCCTAAGTGGGGGAAGGCAAAGCAGCCCATCAAACAAAATGCGTGACAAATGTGTCGGAGTATGGTACCAAAGACTATTGTACTAGTACGCTAGCGGCTGGGAATCAGTACTCAAGTAGGCACCGTAAGAAAGTCCATTGTAGCAGCCGCTGGTAGGACAGCTTTAGAAAACTGACTGACTATGCAGTGTGTCCATTGCCAAGCCTGGAACGAAGAAGACGAGCGGCGTTGCATCCGTTGCGGACGGCGCATGCACGCGTCCGCGCTCGCGGCCCAGTCTCGATACGCTATCCGCTGATGGAAGCTACCGCGCCGGCTTTGGAAACGTTGCAAGGGGGCCGGGCCCTTCAGCAGGAATCGGCCCAGTCTGCCGCGGCTGCTCCGGCGCCGGGAGTTTACCAGCCTTGGCTCTTCCGCGACCCGTCGCAAGGTCCGAAGGTGGTGCCGATCCCGACGCTTACGCCGCGGCCTCATCCTGGAGTTCGGAAGCACCGCGTTCAAACTACGGCGCGGCCGCAGGATCTGAGAGCGAATGCGCCGGCTCGGCGCGCAGCGGATTCGCAGCAGTCGCTCGATTTCCACGCGGGCGCGACTGCGGAATCGTCCTTAGGTACGGAAGTAGAAGCGGTCATTTATTGTGACGCTCCGGTGGCGTTGCCGGTGCACCGGCTTATGGCGGTCGCCGCGGATGCCAGCATGATCGCGATTGCGCTGGGGCTGTTTCTGGCCATCTTCTACTTGTCCGGTGGCCGCCTGGTTTTCACGAAGTCCAGTCTGCTCCTGTTTGGCGGCGTGATTGCGGCGGTGGTGTTCCTGTACCGCATGCTGTGGTGCCTGGGCGGCGGGGACACTCCGGGAATGCGCTTCGCGGGCTTGCGGCTGGTCGATTTTGACGGGCGGCGGCCGGAACGGGAGCAGCGCACCATTCGGCTAGCGGCTTCCATGCTCAGCATTGTTTCGGCCGGTCTGGGTCTGGTGTGGGCGCTGGTGGACGAAGAGAACCTCACCTGGCACGATCATATTTCCAAGACCTTTCCCACTCCCGGCTAGCGCCGTTTGCTAGGGCCGATTCCCAATTTCCAGATTGCCCCGCCGATGGTAGGCTGAAGGGGTGGGTCGTCCTCTCGCTCGCTTCACATCGTCCCGGGTTTATGTCTCGCTGACGCTATTCGCAGTCGGCGGAGCGCTGTTCAGCGCCTGGAATGCGCTGCGCTGGACTCCGTCCTGGATCGCTGCTGGGTTGTTCGCCGTTTCCGCACTGGTGCTGGCCGCGGTGACCATCCGTCCGGTCATCGAAATCTATGAAACGCATCTCGCGATTGGACGGCGGATGATTCCCTGGCGCGACATCCGGCGAGTGGATCAGACCGGCTGGAACACGCCGCTGGTGGTGATTCTGACCCTGCATGACAGCCAGCGGATTCATCTTCTCTATTCCGGAGATCTGGACTCGTCGAGCAGCCTGTTGCGGCATCTCCGCCGCTTCTCGCGCGAGGCGCTTCTCGACGGTGTTCCGTATCGTGAATTTTGGGGAGAACTCGCCGCCGTTTCCCGATCCAGCGAGCCAACCGAGAAAGCGCCCGCTGAGCCAGCCGATAAGGACGCGGCCGCTCCTCTCCGCTACCCGGTTCTTCGCAGCGAGGACGAAGAAGAAGTCGAGCGGTTGTTCCAGCGCTTGAAATCGGTCGGGCATTTGGAATCCAAGAGCTCCGACGAGAAGAAGTAGTTCCTCCTGCAAATCTTGTGAAATCCAAACCACGAAGCCGGCGCTTGTGGCCAGGTCTGCTCCTGCTGGCTGGGCTGGTATTGATCGCCGTCGTCTTCCACGCGCAGATTCTGGATGCGCTGGGCGCCTATCTGGTGCATGCGGTTCCGCCGCAAAAGGCCGATGCGGCGCTGGTGTTGGCCGGGGATGGATGGGGCAATCGGATCCTCACTGCCGCCCAGTTGGCTCGCGACGGGTTTGTTCCGAAGGTGCTGGTGAGCGGACCGGATGGCGCCTACGGACTCTATGAGTGCGACCTGGCGATTCCGTTCGCGGTGAAGCACGGCTATCCGGAATCGTATTTTGTGCACATGGAACACTCGGCTCGCTCCACGGTGGCCGAGGCGCAAGCGGTTCTGCCGGTGATCCGCCGGATGGGAGTCCAGCGCCTCATTGTAGTCACCAGCAACTTCCACACGCGCCGCGCGGGAGCGATTTTTCGAAAAGCTGGCGCCGGATCTGACGATCCTGATGGTCGCCGCGCCGGATGAGAACTTCACCGCCGACGGATGGTGGCATAACCGCGAAGGACAGAAAACGTTCGTGGTGGAGTGGGAAAAGACAGTCGCCAATTGGATTGGGCTTTAGCGCGCGGTCGCGGCGTTCTACGTGCACCGCCGCCCGCGATATAGTGTCACTAGACGGTGCTGCTTCGATGCTCGCGATCCTCATCTTCCTGTTTGCGTCCGGTGCTGCGTTCGCGCAGTCGGCGTCCCAACCGGCGGGTTGCGCCGCAGCGCGCGCCTGGAGCACCTGCGATCTGGCCTTTGAACTTGCACCGCAGGAAAATCCCGAGCGCGCCGAGCTTCGCGCCGAGTTTCGCTCGCCCCGCTTCAAGACCTATTTGCTGCACGCGTTTTTGGACGATCGCAAGCTGATCATCCGGTTCGCCCCCACCGACGCGGGCAACTGGGTGTATCGCTTGACCAGCAATCTGCCGCGGCTGGATGGGCAGGCCGGAACCATCACCGCGGCCGAATCGGATTCGCCCGGCTTCGTGCGGGTCGCGAATGTGCACCATTTCGCGACTGAAAATCTCAAGCAGCATCTGTGGATGTCGGCCGCCATCGACCGCTTCGCCGAAATGCCGCGATCCGACTTCGACCGGTTAGTCGAGCAGCGCTCGCAGGAAAAGTTTAGTCATCTTCGCGTCACGCTTGACGCGGCGACGGATCTGGGCGAAGCGGCCGCACGGATACGCGCCATCAACGACAAGGGTTTGACCGCTGATATCGTGCTGGCTGCGATCCCGGCGGATGCGCGACAACGCGAAGCGTACCTGAATAGCGTCGTCGCGCGCTTTTCCGCGTTCAACATTACCTGGGCGGGCATGCCCTCATTTGAAGCCACGGCGCATGGACGCGCCGTGATGAAGGATGCCGGAGACCTGTTGAAAAAACTGGACCCCTACGATCATCCGCGCACCACCATGGCGGCCGGGACCTCGGCCGCGCTCGCGGGCGACGGATGGATGAACGTCCTTGAGCTATGGGAGCCCGGAACAGAACGTGGGATCGGTGGAACATCAGTTTTACCAGCTTCCCGCCGTGAACGCCGGAATTCAATCGCAGCAGGATCTCTGGAATGCGACCATGAACGGTCAATATCCGGCGTCGGGTTCCGGTCCCTATATGAAGGCGTGGGCGGAATTCATGGCCGGAAATCGTTATTGGGAACTGGAGCCGTATTTCGATGTCGACGGCGGCCGGGCGCTGGCGCTCGATGACGTCGAATACATCGTGTACGTTGAAAAGCCGGGACTGGTGGAACTGACGGTTGAGAATCACAGCTACGACGTGGTGTGGATGAATCCGGCGACCGGCGAACTGATCAAACAGAAAGACTATAAGGGCGAGCATTTCACCGGGGAACCGCCCGACAAGTTGCACGATTGGGTGCTGCGCGTATCGCGCGAGGGCCACAAGGCCGGCATGCTGAAGTCCTACAAGTTCGATTCGCGCCCGGTGCCGGTACAGGAAGTCGAGCTGAATCCTTTGAAGATTCCCTTCGAGATTACGGCCCCCGAGGGCACCGA
Organism: Bryobacterales bacterium; assembly: GCA_963731375.1. GTDB lineage: Bacteria > Acidobacteriota > Terriglobia > Bryobacterales > Bryobacteraceae > Palsa-187. The sequence goes on along the minus strand of CAVSUW010000005.1, from coordinate 399,718 downwards.
ACTCTCGCTTTCAAAACCGGCGCCGTTCGCCGTCAAGATCAAGCGCGACAGCCGGGCGACTCGTTCCTTGTTGGTCGAATGGACCGCGGAAGTCCCGCTCGATGGCGAGGGTTACCGCGTGGTGGGAGCGGGCAGGGAAGGAACGCTCACCATACCGAAGTCGCTGGCGAACCGCTACCCGGCGGTGATGAGTCTCCACATGATGCTGCTCAACGCCAACGGAAAGGCGTACGTGCTGGATCGGGTGTACAAGCTGAACCCATGAGCTCGTATGTCCTGGCAATTGACACCACGGGTGACGTGGGAAGCATAGCGTTGGTTGGCGAACGCGGCCTGATCGAGGAAGTGATGCTCGACTCGCCTGACGGCTTCGCTCACGTGCTGTTCGATGAGATCGAGCGTCTACTGCAGCGGCACGGTCTGAACGTTTCGCAAATCGATGCGTTCGCATCGGCATCGGGTCCGGGTTCCTTCACCGGAGTACGTGTCGGGCTGACGGCCGTGAAGGGTTTGGCGGAAGCGACCGGGCGCAAAGTAATTGCGGTGTCGAATCTGCAGGCGCTGGCTTGGTACGGATCGCGCCCGCTGCGAGCGGTGGTGTTGGATGCGCGCCGCGGCGAAGTCTACGGCGGAGTGTACGACAACCACCTGCAACTCGTGCAGGAAGAGGTGGTCGCGACGCTTCCGGTCTGGCTGGCATCCTTGCCGCAGGGAGAGCTTGAAATCATCACGCAAGGATTGCCGCTTGGCGGGGTGACGGCGTCGGTCATCCAGGCGCCGAAGGCCTTGGCCGGAGCTATCGGCTGCATCGCATTCGAGCGATTGCTCGCTGGGGAAGTACTCGATCCCGCCGAGATCGATGCCAACTACGTCCGGCGTTCCGATGCCGAATTGCTGTGGAAGGATCGCTGACGGTAGTTCAACGATCGATGTGAATGATTCCGCGCCGTATGGCCAGCGTCACGGCGTGCGTGCGATCGGAAGCGCCCAGCTTCGACAGAATGTTCTGCAAGTGCATCTTCACGGTTCCCGCGGCGGTGCCCAGGCGCACTCCGATTTCCTTGTTGCCGCAGTCCCTTCGCGACGTGCTGCAGCACTTCGATTTCGCGCGGCGTGAGCGCCACTTGCGGGAAATGCTCGCTCAACCGCTCGGCGACTTCGGGCGGCATCAGGCGCTTGCCGGATTGGACCACGCGGATGGCGCGCACGATCTCGGTGTGCACCGACTCTTTGAGTATGTAGCCGCGAACGCCCGCTTCGAGCGCCCGATAAATTTCCTGATCGCCATCATAGCTGGTAAGCGCGATGATCTTGGCCTCGGGATCGATCTTGCGAATTTCCTTGGTGGTTTCGATGCCGTCCATTGCCGGCATGCGCAAATCCATCAACGTCACATCCGGATGGAACTGACGGAAAGCTTCCACCGCCTCGGCGCCGCTGCCGGCCTCGGCGATCAGCTTCATATCCTTCTCATTCGCCAGTATGGCCGCGATCCCTTTGCGCACCAAGGGATGATCATCGACACACAGAATTCCCAACACTTCCGTAGACTCTGCCATCAAACCGGTTCTAACCTTCCTTGAGGAGACGGCAGCGGCCCTGGCGCGACCGGGACCCGCACGGAAACTTTCGTCCCCCGGCCGGGCGTGCTCGCCACTTCCAGCTCTGCACCGATCTGGCTGGCCCGCTCCTTCATCCCGATGATCCCATAATGTCCGGCGCGTCCAGTGCCGTCGCCGCGGCTCATGCCCTGGCCATCGTCGCGCACCGATAAGCGCAAATCGTTTGCCGAGCACGCCAGCGTCACCTCAATCGTGCGCGCGCCCGCGTGTTTGATCGAATTCGTGATGGCTTCCTGAGCGATACACAGCAAATTATATTTCACCTCAGCCGGCAGCTCCTGACGCCGGTCGTCCAGGTTCAACTTCAATTTAATATCGTGTTCCTGGATCAGCTGGCGCGCCGCGTCGGCAACCGCCGTGGACAGCCCCGCGCTCGATCCCGTTCCGCCGCGCAGCCCGGCCACCGAGCGCCGGGTTTCCTGCAGACAGACGCCCGCGTCGCTGATGATCTCTCCCAACGCCTGGCGGTCTTCGGACGCGCCCAGGCGGTCGGCAAAGGCATGCAACTGCATGGTGATCCCGGAGAAGCCCTGTATCAGGGTGTCGTGCAGCTCGCGGGCGATGCGGCTGCGTTCGGCCAGAATCAGAGCGAACTGGCTGCGCAACTGTTCCACGCGGAACTGATAGATCAGCCACACCAGCAACCCGATGGCGGCCAGGCACAACGGCAGGAACCAAATCCGCTGATAAAAGAAAGGCGCGACTTCAAAGTAAAACGCGCTGCCGGTTTCGTTGCAATTGACGAACGCCCCGCAAGCCACCACGTGGAAGCGAAATTTTCCCGGCGGCAAGATTGGTGTAGAACGCCTGGCGGCGCGAACCGGCGTTGGTCCAACCCCGGTCGTAGCCTTCCAGCATGTAGCTGTAAGTCACTCGCTGGGGAGACAAATAGGTGAGGGCGGCGTATTCAAATTCAACATTGCTTCTGCCGGGGCCCAGCGTCCTGACATCGGCTGGGTCCACCGACTCGCCGTCGATGATCACATTCTCGAATAGCCACTGGCGGAATCGCGCCGGGCCGCGTGCCCAGACGGGGAGCGAATGCCAGCAGCCATCCGGTAGCTGAAAACCACAGGCGGCCGTCTGCGGTCCGCACGCCGCCGGGCTGCACTCCAGGTGTTCCTTGTATGGTCCGCAAACCGTCCAGCGGACTATAAGGCGTGCTGGCGAACTTTGCGATCTTGCCATCCGCAAATTTGAGCAGATCCTTTCGATCCACCCAAAAAAAGCCCTTTCCGCAAGCCATCCACAGGCGGTCCTGGGCGTCCAGAACGAACCCGTAGATTTCGCCATCGAACAAGCCGTCTCTCACGCGAATCCGGATAAGCTTTCCGTCGCGCAGCATAGCCAACCCGAGTCCGTTCATACCAATCCACACAACGCCGTCGGGATCGGTGTAGATGGCATTGATGTCCTGGACCGGTGTTAGAACGCGCGGGATCTGCTCAACTTTGGTCAGGTTTCCGCCGGCATAGCGGTACACACTTTCACGCGCCACTGCCAGCAAGCATAGCCCCGTCGCGGGTTTCGCCGATCGCGGAAATCGGGACGGACAATTCCTGCCGTAGCGCGGGAATTTGAACGAAGCGGCCGTTCTCAAAGACCGCCGGACCTTTGTCGGTGCCGACCCACAGCTTGCCGGCGCGGTCGCGAAACATGCAGCGAATTCGATCCGCGGGCAATCCTTGCGCGGTAGTGTAGATGTCCTTGACCTGGCCGTCTTGCAAACGGAATGCGCCTGCGTTGGTTCCCGCCCATAGGTTGCCGGCGCTGTCCTCCGCGAGGACTGAAACCGGTTGTCTCGCGAGAGCCTTTAGCGGCGTAAAGGCATTGCCCGATGAATCGGCTGAGTCCGCCATCCAGCGAACCGGCCCATAGAGTGCCTTGGTGGTCCTGAAACACCGGCCCCGGATTGTTGCTGGGAAGCCCTTCGGCGCTGCTGTATCGTGTCGCGGCGCCTTCCAGGAACTGGTTGAGGCCGTTCTTGGTCGCGACCCACAGGCTGCCTTCGCGATCTTCGAAAAGCCAATAAACCGTATTTTGCGAGAGACCATCGCGGTAACTGTAGGTTTCGATCGATCCCTTCCGCACGCGGCTGAACCCGTTGCGCGTGCCCACCCACACCGCACCGTCGCGGCCCGGCGCCAGGCACAGAATCGGATCGTCCGCCAAGCCGTCCTTGGATGTGTAGAGTTTCTCGACGCCGGCGGTATAGCGAATCAGGCCCTTCCCGGTTCCGATCCAAACTTCATCCGTGGTGCAGAGCAATGCCCGCATTTCCTGGTTGCCGCGGGGATTTGAGCGCAACCTGCGAAAATTGCGAGCCATCCCAGGTCGTCAACAAATCGCCGCCCGCGATCCAGATCTTTCCGTCGCTGGCGCGGCATCCGGTATCCGGACGCCTGCCGATTTGGGCGGGGGACTCGTGTACCTCGAATTTGTCTCCCTCGAAGCGCACCAATCCGGTAGGAGTGCAAGCCCACACGTCGTCGCCCGCACCCGCGCACCAGACAAGAAAAATACTGAGTCGGCAGCCCGTCTTCTTCGGAGAACACCTTTACCTTGCTGCCGGTGATGCGGATCAACTGGAAGTCATTGGTGAGGATCCACAAACGTCCGCCCCCGTCTTCCATCATGGAGCGCGCCCATACATCGCCCAGAGAATTGGACTGCAGCGCGCGAACCGGATTGAATTCCACTCCATCGAAGCGCAAAACGCCGCTCTGCGTGCCGATCCAAAGGTATCCGTCGCGGGTTTGGGTGACCGAGTAGACCGAAGTTTGCGACAAGCCCTCCGGCGTTTGCCACGTGCGATGCACGTATTGCGTCAGCTTCTTGTTGGGATCGAGAGCGCGAGCGGTACTTGCGCCAGCCAGCGCCAGAGCCAAGCAAACTCCGGCCGTCGAGAAATAGCGCAATGTCTCAGAAATGCGGTTGGCCATAGGCCCAAACCTTCCCTCTTTATTGTCGCGCAGGCTATCCCGTCCCGCTAGGCAGTGGTCGACGACGCCCGCTAATGCACCAGCAGAGCCGTGGCAGCGATACCCGCGCCCACCACCGCGCTGAGCATCGAGACGATACCACATCGGCCGCCGCTTCGTTAGGATTGCCAGCGAAGCCAATACGATCGCGATCTCCAGAAAGACTTCGCCCAAGTGCGCGCGCAGGGCCTGCGCGCCGTGGACGTGGCTCTCCTCTTCCAGTTTCCTGGCTTCCGCCTGGATATCGCCTCTGTCCTTGTCGTAGCGCTCCATATTGGCGGCATATTTATTGATCGCGGCCGGGCCGGCGGAAAGCGCCGCCATCATGTCCCGGGCAATATCCGATTCGTAGCGCCGGATGTCCTTGGCCTGATAAAACGCCCATTGGTCGGACGCCTTCTGCTGGTTCAGCAGTTCCTCGGTAACCAGGATCTGTCCGGCCACCGACACGATCGCCATCACCGCGGCGATCACCGCCATGGTGAGCGCCACGTTGCGGTCGAAGGGTTCCTTCGCGTGCTCGGCCTGTTCCTTCAGTTCTTCTTCGACAGACATGGTCAGTGCTCCTTCGAGAGATAATGGTTGAGAGACATCCAGAAACGATCCTGTACCACCTTACAGGAATCGAATGCATGCGCGAATTTCGTTTCAGTTCGGCATCCATTGTATAATGTTGAGTTTGCACCTAGTTGTGCCGTACTTTGCTGTACCGGCCGTACTTTGTAGTACCGGAGGATGAGTGAGACCTACCAAGACAGACGACCCCAGTTATTTCCACAAGGTCGTCGATTGCCAGTGGGCGTGTCCCGCGCACACCAACGTTCCCGAATACATCCGGATGATCGCGCAGGGCCGCTACACCGACGCCTACATGCTGAACCGGGAGTCGAACGTATTTCCCGGGATTCTCGGCCGCACCTGCGACCGTCCTTGTGAGCCTGCCTGCCGCCGCACTCGTCTGGATGCCAAGCCGGTGGCGATCTGCCGCCTGAAGCGCGTGGCGGCCGATCTGAAGGGCGATATCGAGCACCTGCTGCCGCGGGCGCCGGAGCGCAAGAACGGCAAGCGCGTGGCCTGCGTGGGAGCTGGGCCCGCCTCGCTCACCGTCGCCAATGACCTGATGCCGCTGGGCTACGAAGTCACGATCTTCGAGAAGTACGACAAGCCCGGCGGACTGATGCGCACCAACATCCCTTCGTTCCGCCTGCCGGAGAGCGTCCTGCAATTCGAGACCGACGCGATTCTCGACATGGGCGTCGACATCCGCTACAACTCGCCCGTCAACAGCATGAAGGAGCTGCTCGGCCAGGGCTTCGACGCGGTCTTCGTGGGCAGCGGCGCGCCGCGCGGCAAGGATCTCGAAATCCCCGGCCGCCACGATACGGATCGCATCCACATCGGTATCGATTGGCTGGAGTCCATCACGTTCGGGCACATCGATTCGATCGGCGAGAAGGTTCTGATCATCGGCGTCGGCAATACCGCCATGGATTGCTGCCGCTCCTCGCGCCGCCTGGGTGGCAAGGACATCAAGGTGATGGCGCGCCGCCCGCGCGGGTACTTCAAAGCGTCGCCCTGGGAACTGGAAGACGCCGAGGAAGAGGGCATCGAGATCGTCATCAATCATGCGCCCAAGCGGTTCGTGATCGAAAACGGCGTGCTCAAGGGCATGGAATTTGAGCGTCTGGAATGGGACGAGAAAGCCGCCAAATCCAAGGTCGTCGAGACGATCTTCCTTCCCGCCGACGACGTGATCCTGGCCATCGGTCAGGAGAACGCATTCCCCTGGATCGAGCGCGACCTCGGCATCGAGTTCGACAAATGGGAAATGCCGGTGGTCGACGAGAAGACCATGCAGTGCTCGCGCCCCGGCGTTTTCTTCGGCGGCGACGCGGCCTGGGGACCGAAGAACATCATCTGGGCCGTGGCCCACGGACACGAAGCGGCGATCTCGATGCACGCCCACTGTCAGGGCGATCCGGTTACCGAGCGGCCGCCGGACCGCATGAACCTGATCAGCCAGAAGATGGGGATCAGCGAGTGGAGCTATCACAACGACTACAATCCAGCGTCGCGCCAGAAGATGAAGCACGTCGATCTGGTGCATCGCTTCGAGCAGCTGAACGTCGAAGTCGAGCTCGGCTTCAACGCGGAACAGACCGCGCGCGAAGTGCAGCGCTGCCTCAACTGCGACGTCGAAACTGTGTTCACGCCGGCCAAGTGCATCGAGTGCGACGCCTGCATCGACATCTGTCCGCTGCTGTGCCTCACCATCACGCGCGATGGCGACGAAGCCGAAGTGCGGGAGCGGCTCTCGGCTCCCGCCGTCAATCCCGACCAGGCGCTTTACGCCTCCGAGCCCCTCCCCCAAACCGGCCGTCTGATGCTGAAGGACGAAGACCTCTGCGTTCACTGCGGCCTGTGCGCCGAACGCTGTCCCACCGCGGCCTGGGACATGCAAAAGTTTGAACTCCAGATTTCCTACGCAGGGAGTGCGGCGGCGGAACCCGCGTTGACGCACGCGTGATAATTAAAGAGAGAAACAAGGATAGAAACGTGCATCAACTGCTACGCACACGCGTGAATGATTTTGCCCTCAAGCTGGCGAATGTCAATGGAACCGGCTCCGCCAGCGCCAACAGCCTGCTGATGCAGGCCATCTTCCGCATGGGAATTCCGGTCTCCGGCAAGAATCTTTTCCCTTCGAACATTCAGGGCCTGCCCACCTGGTACGAGATTCGCGTCAACAAGGACGGCTACACGGCGCGCGCGCTGGATTACGACCTGATGGTCGCCATGAATTCGCAGACCTACGCGCAGGATGTGGCCGAGGTGCGCGAGGGCGGCTATCTGCTCTACGATTCCACCTGGCCGCTGGATCCGAAGCTCATCCGCGAAGACGTGAACTACCTGGGCGTCCCGTTTTCGAAGATGTGCAACGAGACCTTCAAGGAATCCCGCGAGCGCATTCTGATGAAGAACATCGCGTACGCCGGGCACGCTGGTGGCGCTGCTCGATGTCGACATGGCGGTGGTCGAGCAGCTTCTCGACGAAAAGTTCTCCGCCAAGAAAGCCATGCGCGAATCGAACACCAAGGCCCTGCGCCTGGGCTACGATTACGCCAAAGAGCATTTGCAGTGTCCGCTGCCGTTTCATCTGGAGAAGATGAACGCCAACGGCGACAAGATCCTGATCGACGGCAACACCGCGGCCGCCCTCGGCTGCGTTTATGCCGGCGCGACCGTCGCCGCCTGGTATCCCATCACGCCGTCCACATCCTGCATGGATGCCTTCAAGGAATTCTGCGAGAAGTATCGCAAGGATCCCGAGACCGGCGAAAACAACTTTTGCATCCTGCAGGCCGAAGACGAACTGGGCGCCATCGGCATGGTGATCGGAGCGTCCTGGAACGGAGCGCGCGCGTTCACCTCCACCTCCGGCCCCGGCATCTCGCTCATGAACGAACTGCTGGGCCTGGCGTACTACGCCGAGATTCCGGCCGTCATCGTCGATGTGCAGCGCGTCGGTCCGTCCACCGGCATGCCGACGCGCACCCAGCAGGGCGATCTGATGGAAGCCGCCTACGCCTCGCATGGCGACACCAAACATATTCTGCTGTTTCCGTCGAATCCGGCCGAATGTTTCGAGTTCGCGCCCAAGGCTTTCGATCTCGCGGAGCGCTTTCAGACTCCGGTGTTTCTGATGACGGATCTCGATATCGGCATGAACGATTGGGTGGTGCCGCGCCTCACCTGGGACGGCACCTACGTGCCCGATCGCGGCCGCGTGTTGAATCAGGAGCAAGCTCAGCCAGATCGCCAAATTCCAGCGCTATTATCCCGAGGACGAGAACTTCGTCGCGGCGCGCACGCTGCCCGGCGTCCACTCCAAAGGCGCGTTCTTCACGCGCGGCTCCGGTCACAACAAATTTGGCGGCTACACCGAAACGCCCGCCGAGTATCAGGAAGTGGTCGACCGCCTGCTCAAGAAGCACAAGGCCGCCGCGAAATTCGTGCCCGCGCCGATGATCGAGCGCAGACCGAATGCGCGCGTCGGTATCATCACCATCGGCGGCTGCGATCCGGCGGTGCGCGAAGCCGTGGATCTGCTCGCCGCGCGCGGCATTCCGGCCGACTACATGCGCATCCGCGGCTTCCCCTTCGATGAGAGCGTGGAGGACTTCATCAAGCACCACAACTTCTGTTTCGTCGTCGAGCAGAACCGCGACGCCCAGCTGCGCTCGCTGCTGGTGCTCGAAACATCGGTGCCCAAAGACCGGCTGCGTTCCATCCTCAACTACGGCGGTTTCCCGCTCAGCGCGCGGCACGTAGTCGAGCCCATCATGAGCCAAGTGCCGCCGGAATTGCACAGCGTCACCACGACCAAACGATTCGAATTTGCGGACCATTGTGTCCGATACCTGGGAGTAATCCACCATGCCGTCGATTGCCAAACCTATCGCCGTTCACCCCAGCCTGCATCGCAATGCGATCGGCCTGAACCTGCGCGATTACGAAGGCGCGATGTCCACGCTGTGCGCCGGCTGCGGCCATGATTCCATCACCGCCGCCATCACGCGCGCGTTGTGGGAGCTCTCGATTGAGCCGCACATGATCGCGAAGCTCAGCGGCATCGGCTGCTCTTCGAAGACACCGACCTATTTCGTCAAGCGGCGCCCATGGCTTCAACTCCGCGCACGGACGCATGGCCGCCATCGCCACCGGAGCCAACGCCGCCAATCGCGAACTCACTTACATCGGCATCTCCGGCGACGGCGATTCGCTCTCCATCGGCCTCGGCCACCTGTGCCACGCCATCCGCCGCAACGTGAATATGCTGTACGTCATCGAGAACAACGGCGTCTACGGCTTGACCAAGGGCCAGTTCTCCGCCTCGGCCGACGTCGGCTCGAAGAGCAAGCGCGGCGAAGCCAATCGCATGTCGCCCATCGATCCGGCGATGCTCGCGCTCAGCATCGGAGCCACTTTCGTCGCCCGCAGTTTCTCCGGCGACAAGGAACAGCTCGTTCCGATCCTGAAGGCCGCCATCGCGCATCGCGGCTTCGCGCTGGTGGACGTGATTTCGCCCTGCGTCACTTTCAACGATCACAACGGTTCCACCAAGAGCTACCTGTATACTCGAAAGCACATGCAGAAAACCACGGAGGCGGATTTCGTTCCGCCGGCATCCGAGATTCTGGCGACCATCGGCCAGAGCGGAACCACCACCGTGACCATGCATGACGGCAGCGTGGTGCGCTTCACCGCGGTTCCCGAGGATTACGATCCCACCAACCGGCAACAGGTGCTCACTTATTTGCAGGAGAACCGCGATGCCATCGCGACCGGTCTTGCTCTACGTCGATGAAAACGTCGCCGACATGCACGAAATGAACCGTACCCCAGCCACGCCGCTGTCGCAGTTGCCGCAGGAAAAGCTATGCCCTGGTGCAGCCGCACTCCATGAACTTCAAGAAGATTTTCGATAGGAGGATAGTGGACTCTTGGGCCTCTCGATTGGTGTTCTCAAGGAAACCTTGCCGGGCGAGCGGCGCGTGGCGATCACTCCCAAAGTGATCGACGTGCTGACCAAAGCGGGAGCGGAAGTACTGATCGAAACCGGAGCCGGCCTCGAGTCCGGCTTTCCCGACGAAGACTACACCGCCAAAGGCGCCAAGATCGCGCCGAGTGCCGCCGCCGTTGCCGATGCGGCTCAAATTCTTCTGACGGTGCGTGTTCCTGAGCCGGCCGGCTTGGTGAAGAAGGGCCAGATCGTCATCGGGCTGGCCGATCCGCTCAGCGATCCGCAGTTGGCCGCGCAATACGCGCAAGCCGGAGCGACGTTGTTTTCTCTGGAATTGGTCCCGCGCATCACGCGCGCGCAGAGCATGGACGTGCTTTCGTCGATGGCTTCGATCGCCGGTTACAAGGCCGTGCTGCTCGCGGCCAGCGCGCTGCCGCGCTTGTTCCCGATGATGTCGACCGCGGCCGGAACCGTTCCTCCCGCGCGCGTGTTAGTCATCGGCGCCGGAGTCGCCGGATTGCAGGCCATCGCCACGGCGCGCCGTCTGGGCGCGGTGGTGAGCGGATACGACGTCCGCGCCGCGGTGAAAGAACAGATCGAAAGCCTGGGCGCGAAGTTCGTCAGCATCACGATCGGAGCCAGCGGAGAAGGGCAGGGCGGCTACGCTCGCGCCCTCACCGACGAAGAGATTCGCAGCCAGCGCGAGCAGATGGCCGCGGTGCTCAAGGAACAGGACGTCGTGATCACCACCGCCGCCGTCCCCGGCAGAAAAGCTCCCATCCTGGTGACGCGCGAAATGGTGCACGTGATGAGCCGCGGTTCCGTGATCGTCGATCTGGCGGCGGAGCGCGGCGGCAACTGTCGAAGTGACCAAGCCCGGCGAGACCATCGTCGAAAACGGTGTCACCGTGATCGGCCCCGTCAATCTTCCCGCCACCGTGCCCAATCACTCCAGCCAGATGTACGGCCGCAACATCGTCACCTTCCTCAAGAACATGATGACCAAAGAGGGTGCGCTGAATATCGACGTCAACGATGAAATCACGCGCGATAGCCTGGTGGTCCGCGACGGTGAGATCGTGAATGCCCGAGTCCAGGAACTGCTGGGCGCCGCGTCGCCGGCCACTTCCTGATCCGAAAACCTAAACTTGAGAGACTCCTATGAGCAACGAGATTGAGATTAGTCTATACGTGCTGGTGCTGGCCGTCCCGTTGGGCCTGGAGCTGGTGCGCCGCGTGTCGCCGCTGCTGCACACGCCGCTGATGTCGCTGACCAATGCGATCTCCGCGATCTCGGTGGTCGGCGCGATTCTGGTCTCGGGCAACGGCGCAGCGCCGATGCTGAGCAAGGTGCTGGGCACCATCGCCGTGATGTTCGCCACCATCAACATCGTCGCCGGCTTTCTGATCACCGACCGCATGCTCAAGATGTTCAAGAAGAAGGAGACGCCGGGTAAATGAACGACTCCTTCTGGCAGGCAGCGTATATCATCGCTGCGCTGTGCGTGGTGTTTTCCATTAAGTGGTTGAGTTCTCCGGTCACCGCGCGCCAGGGCGTGCTCGCGGGCGAGTTTGGAATGCTGCTGGCCGTGATCGGCACGCTGCTGCGTCACGAAGTGGTCAGCTACGAATGGATCGTCATCGCGTTCGTGGCCGGTGCCGCCGTCGGCGCGCCGCTTGCGTACCTGATGCCGATGACATCGGTGCCGCAGTTGACGGCGCTATCGCACGCGTTCGGCGCGCTGGCCGCCGCGCTGGTCGGCTCCGCGGAATATTACACGGACGTCGCCGCCGGACATCCCACCACCGGCTTCAAGATGGTCGCGCTCGTGATCGAGAGCCTGCTGGGCTATCTCACCACCACCGCCAGCGTGATGGCGTTCGGAAAATTGCAGGAGATCGTGCCCACGCGCCCCATGACGTACAAGGGCCAAAACGTCGTCAACCTGCTGCTGTTCGCGATCGCCGCGCGTTTTGGGCGTCTGGATGATCGTCGACACCCGCGCCGCCCTGGGTCTTCCCGGCGTTCACCGGGTTATCGCTGCTCTTCGGAATCCTGCTGATCATGCCGATCGGCGGCGGCGACATGCCCACCGTGATCGCGCTGCTGAACTCCTACGCGGGTGCCGCCTGCGCGGCGATGGGCTTCGCTTTAGAGAACCGTCTGCTCATCATCGCCGGCGCGCTGAACGCGTCGTCGGGCTTCATTCTCTCGGTGATCATGTGCAAGGCCATGAACCGCTCGTTCACCAACGTATTGTTCGGAGCATTCGGCGCGGCCACCACGGCCACCGCGCGCGCAGGCCTCGACCAAGCCGGTGCGCTCCGCCACGCCGGAAGATGCCGCGTCGATTCTCGAAAGCGCGCGCCGCGTGATCGTGGTTCCCGGGTACGGCATGGCCGTCGCGCAGGCCCAGCACAAGCTGCGCGAACTCACCGACATCCTGAACAAGCGCGGCGTGCAAGTCGATTTCGCGATTCATCCCGTTGCCGGCCGCATGCCGGGGCACATGAACGTGCTGCTCGCCGAAGCCGACATTCCCTACGACAAGCTGCATGAGATGGAAGACATCAATCCGGATTTCGCGGAAGCCGATGTCGCGCTCGTGATCGGCGCCAACGACGTCGTGAATCCCGCCGCGCGCCACGACAAGACCAGCCCGATCTACGGCATGCCGATCCTGGATGTCGACAAAGCCCACACCGTCATGGTGATCAAGCGCAGCATGAACCCGGGATTCGCCGGCATCGACAACGAGCTGTACTACAACGACAAGACGCTGATGCTGTTCGGCGACGCCAAAGGATTCCTCGGCGAAATCGTGAAGGCGCTTGGCCGCGAACAAGTAGTAGCGACTATTCGTGCAGCTTCTTTGCTGCCTCGGCGTAAGGCTTGGCTGCCGGATAAGTTTCGTTCCAGTGCGGGAGCCGTCAGCGCCTGCGCCAGCCGCAGCATTGCGATCCCGACGGCTTGATCCACCTTCGCCATGTTGTCGTAATCGATCTTCTGCCACTCGTCGCCCACCGCGTGATAGTCCGGGAACTCGTAGGTGACGCTCAGGGTATGCGCCGGAATCCCGGCCTTCGCGAGCGGCCCGTTGTCGCTGCGGTTGAAATATTTGTCGCTCGCCTCGGCGTCCTTCGAGACCGCAATTCCAACCCGCTTCCCGGCGTCCACCAGAATCGGCGTCATGTCGGAAAAATCGAATCCCGTCACGTTCGCGCTATTGAGATGCGGGCCTTCCGGCGCATCCGTCCGCCCCAGTTGTTCCAGATTCAAATCCGCGATCGTCTTGTCCAGCGGCACCAGAGGATGGTCGACGTAATAACGCGATCCACGCAGCCCTTTTTCCTCGCCGCAAAACAAAATGAACAGGACGCTGCGCTTCGGGCGCGGATGCAGCGCCGCCAGGGCGTTGGCCACTTCCAGCACCGACGCCGTTCCGCTGGCGTCATCGTTCGCTCCGTTGAAGATTCGGTCGTCGCCGGACTCCGCGAGTCCTATGTGATCGTAATGCGCGCTCAGCATCACGTAGGTGTCTTTGAGTTGCGGGATCCGATCCGCGCAGAATCGCCGCAACGTTGCGGGACTTCGGCGAATCCGGATCTTCCGGCCGCACCACCACGGTCTGAAAGTATCCGTCGTCGCCCGCCGGTTCCAATCCCAGGCGGCGGAATTGCGATGCAATATATTCGCCCGCGATATCCAAGCCGCGCGAAGGCGTGTCGCGGCCTTCCAGCAAGTCGGAAGCCAGAAACGACACGTCTCCGCGCAGCGAGTTCGCCGTGATGTGGCCCGCGACAATGCGCATCTCGGGAGTGAGACCGGCCGGTTCAGTCGCGGCCGCGCGGGGACGCACGGGACGCCGCACAGTATGGCGGGGCCTGCGCCCAACCCACCGCCGTGAGCGCCGTCACCAATGCGGCGGCGCGCAGCGCACGCTATTCATCGTTGAATTCTTCGAGCCACGCCATTTGAATCGCTTCGAGCTTGGATTCGTTCGATTTCTTGGGATCGTCGTCGAACCCGTCCAGCTCCGTGATCCACTTATGCAGGTCCGTGAAGCGGATGAACGACGGGTCCTGATCGGGATACTTGTCGCGAAGCGCCAGCGCGATGTCTTCGATGTCGGTCCAACTCAGCTTAGGCATTAGATCTTAGTCCCCTTCAGAGCGCCGCGCACGGCCGTGTTCATCATGTTCTCGGCCAGCGCGTGCGTCGACTGGTTCAACTGCTCGATCTTCTCGCGGATCAGCAGATAATCGCTCTCGTTATAGACCGTCAGCAACTCTTGAACATCCCAGTCGATCTTCGCGCGCACTTCGGTGGGCAGTGTCGCGGAACGCGTCGTCATTGCGGGCCTTCTTGACCGCGGCCAGAATGCGTGTCCGCCTCGACGCGAGCCTCGCGCACCTGCCGTTCCTTGAAATCGTCCTGCGCCTTTTCGAAGGATTCGAGAATCATCGCTTCCACTTGCTGGTCCGACAACCCGTAGGACGGCTTCACGTCCATGCTCTGTTCTTTGCCGGTGCGGAGTATCGTGCGCGGTCACGTTCAGGATGCCGTTGGCGTCGATCAGAAACCGGACTTCGATGCGCGCCAGGCCGGCAGGCATCGGCGGAAGATCTTTCAGATCGAAGCGGGCCAGGCTCCGGCAGTCTTTCACCAGCTCGCGCTCGCCCTGCACCACATGGATCAGGACATTCTTCTGCCCGTCGACCGCCGTCGTGAATTGTTCGGTAGCCGACGCTGGAATCGTCGAATTGCGATGAATCAGCTTCGAAACCAGCCCGCCCATGGTCTCGATGCCGAGCGAAAGCGGTGTCACGTCCAGCAGCAATTGGTCCTGGACATCGCCCGAGAGAATGCCGGCCTGCACCGCCGCGCCCAGCGCCACCACTTCATCCGGATTCAATTCCGTATGCGGCCGCGCGCGGAACAGCTTCTCGACCTCCGCCCGCACCAGCGGAATCCGCGTCGATCCGCCCACCATCACGACTTCATTGATGTCTTCGACGCTCACGCCCGCGTCGGCGATGCAAGCCCGGCACGGCGCCAGCGTCCGCTCGACGATAGGCTGAATCAGCCGGTTGAAAACGTCGACGCCGATCTCGCGCTGGTAGCGCTTGCCGCCGTATTCGAATTCGATCGCGGTGGAGGGCACGAACGACAGCTTTTCCTTGGCCTGAATCACCGCGCGGCGCAGCAGCTGCACGGCGTCGCTCTTGACGGAGATGTCCTCGCCCCACTCCGCTTGAATATCTTCGAAGGCGATCTGCAACAGCAGATTGTCGATATCGTCGCCGCCCAGGTGCGTGTCGCCGTTGGTCGCCAGCACCTCGAAGATGCCTTCGTGCAGGCGCAGAATGGAAATGTCGAACGTGCCGCCGCCGAAATCGTAGACCGCGACGATTCCTTCCTTGCGCTTGTCGAGCCCGTAGGCGAGCGCAGCCGCCGTCGGTTCATTCACCAGCCGCAGCACGTCCAGTCCCGCGATGCGTCCCGCGTCTTTGGTCGCCTGCCGCTGCGCGTCGTTGAAATACGCCGGCACGGTGATGACGGCCTGCGTGATCGGCGTGCCCAGTTCCGCTTCGGCGTCCATCTTGAGCTTGCGCAGAATATGCGCCGACACTTCCGGAGGAGTCATCACCTTGTCGCCCAATTGCAGCTTCAACACGGAGCCGCTGGCGTCCGCCAAACGGAACGGAAACAGCTTCAGCTCTTCCTGGATATCCGCCGCGTCGCGTCCCATCAGCCGCTTTACCGAATACACCGAGCGCTCCGGATGCGTGATCAGCATCTCGCGCGCCTCGGCGCCCACGATCACCTCGCCCGCCGGCGTCACCGACACCACGCTGGGCACGATCCCGCTCAGGATGCGCGGGCCGGTGGGCTCCATCACCGCGATCAGGCTGTTGGTGGTGCCGAGGTCGATGCCGACGATCTGCGTTTGGTCGTTGCCAAAGTCAATTTGAAACGTGGACATTCAGTTCCTTTTCGACGTCACGGATCAAGTTCGCCACATACTGCCGCCGGTCGAGAACGCTGCGGATCGCCAGCAAATGCGAGGCGTCGTGGCCTTCGTCATAGCGCCCGAACAGCACCGAAAGCCCGTGATCGATCTCATCCCGCATGTGGTTGAACCGCTCGCGCGCCTCCGCCAGTTGAGGACGCGCCGATTCGTCGCCCGCCCGCAGCTCTTCGAGCGCGATGTTCATCTCGAAAACTTCTTCCAGCAATTCGGGAGGCACGTGCTTGGATGGCACAATGCTTTTCTGCTCCAGAAAATATTCGGCGCGCGCGACGGGATCGCGCAGCGTACGAAAAGCGTCGTTCAGCATCGAGGTCATCTCAAGCGACTTCTGTTGCTCGTCCGCGCTAGCCCGGCTGAAGCGATCCGGATGCCACTGGCGGCTGCGCTCGTAGAAGTGCTTCTTGAGTTCTTCCGGATCGAGCGCGAGCTTAGGCGCGAGCCCCAGCGCATCGTAGAACTGCATCAGGCAGAGAAGGACGTCCCGCAGCCGCAGCTTTTCTTGGCGTTCGGATTCTCGAAGACGAAGCCCGACTGGATCAGCGAATCCTTCCAGTCGAGCGTCATGCCGTCCAGAAACACCAGGCTCTTGGGATCGATGAAAACCTTCACATCGTCGAAATTGAGGATCTGATCCGTCGGCCGCGGCTTCACATCGAACTTGAATTGATAGCTCAAGCCCGAGCATCCGCCGCCCAGGACGCCCAGACGCAGGCCTCCGTTCACGCCCTCGCGCTGAAATGCCTCGCGAATTTTGCCGACTGCTTTGGGGGTGACCGTGACCATGTCGAACCAGCCTTAAACCCGCGCCGCCTCGGCCGGAACCGGCTTGGCCTTCGCCTTGTAGTCGGTGATCGCCGCCTTGATCGCGTCTTCCGCCAGCACCGAGCAGTGAATCTTCACCGGCGGCAGGCTCAGTTCCGTGACGATGTCGGTGTTCTTGATCGCCAGAGCTTCGTCCACGGTCTTGCCGCGCAGCCATTCCGTCGCCAGCGATGAGCTCGCGATGGCGCTGCCGCAGCCGAAGGTCTTGAACTTGGCGTCTTCGATGACGCCGGTCTCCGGGTTCACCTTCACCTGCAGCTTCATCACGTCGCCGCATTCGGGTGCGCCCACCATGCCGGTGCCAACATTGGGATCGCTCTTGTCCATCGAACCCACGTTGCGCGGATTGTTGTAATGGTCAATGACTTTGTCTGAATATGCCATAGTGTTTTCCTTTAACCTGTTTAGTGCGCCGTCCACTGCACTTTGGTCAAATCGATTCCTTCTTTGAACATCTCGTAGAGCGGCGAAAGCTCGCGCAGCTTCTTCACCACTTCGATCACTTTGCCCGCGACGTAATCCACTTCTTCTTCGGTGTTGAACCGGCCCAGTCCGAATCGGATCGACGAATGCGCCAGATCGTCGCCCGCGCCCAGAGCTTTCAAAACGTAGCTGGGCTCAAGCGTCGCCGAAGTGCAAGCCGATCCGCTCGATACCGCAATTTCGTTGATCCCCATCAGCAGGCTCTCGCCTTCGACGTACGCGAAGCTGATGTTGAGATTGTTCGGCAGCCGGTGCTCCAGCGTCCCGTTGATATAAACCTCGTCGAGCGAGTTCATCAACCGATCCTTCAGCTTGTCGCGCAAGAACGCCATGCGCTTGGATTCCGCCGGCATCTCCGCCTGCGCCAGAGCGCACGCTTCGCCCAGTCCCACGATGCCCGGCACATTCAGCGTGCCCGACCGCATGCCGCGCTCATGACCGCCGCCATCCATCTGCGCCGTCAACTGCACGCGCGGATTGCGGCGCCGCACATACAGCGCGCCCACGCCCTTCGGTCCGTACATTTTGTGCGCGCTGATCGACATCAGATCGATGTTGTCGTCGAGCACGTTCACCGGAACCTTGCCCGCCGCCTGCGTGCCGTCGGTATGCAGCAGCACGCCGCGCTCCCGGGCGATCCTGCCGATCTCGCGAATCGGCTGCAGCACGCCGATTTCGTTGTTGGCATGCATGATGCTGATCAGCACCGTCTTGTCCGTGATGGCCGCCTTCAACTGATCCAGATCCACCAGGCCGTTCTGCTGCACCGGCAGATACGTCACACGCGTGCCATGCTTTTCCAGACGCTTGCAGGTATCGAGAATCGCCTTGTGCTCGGTGGCGGCCGTGATGATGTGGTTGCCCTTTTCGGCATACATCTCGGCCACGCCCTTGAGCGCCAGGTTGTCCGACTCCGTCGCGCCGCTGGTGAAGACGATCTCCTTCGACGTCGCGCCGATCAGGCTGGCCACCTGCTTGCGAGCCTTCTCCGTCGCCTCTTCCGCCTCCCAGCCGAAGCTGTGATTGCGGCTGGCCGAGTTGCCGAAGATGTTCGTCAAGTACGGCCGCATCGCCTCAAACACGCGCGGATCGACCGGCGTGGTGGCGTGATTGTCCATGTAGATGGGTAGTTTCATGCTGTTGCCGTTAGGTAGTCCCAGAAAGCCTCGTTAGTTGGATGTTTTGCAGCGGCGGGCGGACGCTAGGAATCTGCATCTCCTCGCTCGCCAGGTCCGAAAGAGAAATGTTCGCCAGTAAACTCAGGATGCCTTCATGCACTTTGCGCAGCGGCTCGCGCACCGGGCACAACGCCGTCTGATCGCAGCCCGCGTGCTCCGTAAAGCACTTCGTCAAGATGATGGGGCCGTCGATGACGCGGATGGCTTCGAGCGCCGAAATATCCCGCGCCTCGCGCGCCAGCCGGTAGCCGCCGTTCGTGCCCTGCTCGGAAATCAACAGTCCGCCGCGCGCCAGCTTTTGCAGGACTTTCGACAGCAGCGGCAGCGGAATCCCGTAGGAATCGGCGATGTCTTTGGCTGACGCACTCGCCCGCGGCCGGGCCACCGCGAGATGGCGCAGGGCGATCAGCCCGTAGTCCGCCTTTTTGGTCAGCTTCAACATCCGACCTAAGTATATCAGACCAAATTGGTCCTGTCAGATCGAATCAGTCTAATATCTTCTATCTAACTGTACTAGCAGTGACTTATTTCTTTGCGGCTGCTTTGACGACGTGGACTTTGTACAGCTTGTAGTCGCCGTCATAGACGGTTGCTTCGATCGTATCGCCGACTTTAACGGTCTTGAACACGTCCGCATTGTCCACTTGATACTTCATCGACATGGCGTCCATCCAGCCTTCGACTTTGTCGCCGTCGACCGTCATGCTCTTCGACGCCGCGTCAATCGATTCCACCTTCCCGTGAAACGTGAAGCTCTTCTTCGCGCCTTGAGCATGCAGCAGCGCGGCGAGCGGCGCCAGCATCGCAGCGGATGTGAAAGTTCGTCTGGTTGTGCCCTGCTTGTTCATGGGATCAATGTATCATGGTCAAAACGATGCGACATGCAATTTTCCTCGCGTTAGCGGCCGCCCTGAGCGCATCCGCCCAAACCATCGCCCTCTCCCACGCCACTGTCATTGACGGTACCGGCGCCGCGCCCGCTTCGCGACGCGACAATCGTCATTTCGGGTGGCCGCATCACGGCCATGGGGCCCGCGGACAAGGTCAAAGCCCCGGCGGGCGCGCAGGTGATCGACCTCACCGGCAAGACCATCATCCCCGGCATCATCAACGCCCACTCGCACATTAGCGACGATCCCGCGCTGAAGCTTCGCCACTTCGCCCTCTACGGCGTCACCTCCACCATCGGCATGGGCGGCGATGGCGACGATGTCCTCAAGATTCGCGACGAGCAGCGCCACGGCGACATCAAGGGCGCCCGCGCCTACACCGTCCAGCAGCGCTTCGAGTTCGAAAAGGATGCGCCCACGCCCGACATCGCCCGCCTCAAAGTGGAAGAGCTCTACAAGAAAGGCGCCGACGCGGTGAAAGTCGTAGTCGACGACCGCCGCGGCACCGTCGCCAAACTGCGGCCGGAGATCACCGCCGCCGTCATCGATCAGGCCCACAAGCATCACATGAAAGCCTTCGCGCACATTCACGATTACGCCGACGCGAAGCTTGTGATGGAGCAGGGAATCGACATGCTGGCCCACGAGGTTCGCGACCGCGAAGTCGACGACTCCTTCATCGCCATGATGAAAGCCAAGAAGGTCGCGATCACGCCTACGCTGGTTCGCGAGTTGTCATCCTTTGTCTATGCCGATTCGCCCCCCTGGCTCGACGATCCATTCCTCAGCCGGTTCTTTGATCCGAAGCGTATCGAGTTCGCCAAGACCAAGTTGAAGGACCAGCAGTCGAAGCTTGCCGATCTCGCGCTGAACCGGCGGGATCTTGAAATCGCCTCCAAGAATTTCACTAAGATGTTGAACGCCGGAGTGCGCATCGGCCTCGGCACGGATAGCGGCCCCGCTCCCGCGCGCTTCGAAGGATTCTTCGAGCATCTTGAAATGGAACTGATGGTGAAGTACGGCATGACGCCGATGCAGGTGATTCAGGCGTTTTCTAAAACCAACTCCGAGATCCTGGGTATCGACAAGGATTACGGCACCCTCGCCAAGGGCAAGATGGCCGATCTGGTCGTGCTCGACAAGAACCCTCTGGATGACATCCTCAACACCCGCACCGTCAGCGCCGTCTACATCGGCGGAAAGAAATTCGAGTAGGAGCCAACTATGTTCAAGCACGCCATTCTCTCGTTACTCGTCGCCGCCGCGGCCCACGCAGCCGTCGTGCGCCTGGATATCAAGGAGCGCTCCGACATTCTCGACGGAAAGACTTTCGGCAACGTCGGCGCCTATGAGCGCATTGTCGGCAAAGCTTATTTCGTGGTGAACCCCAGACTCCCGGCGAATCAAGCCATCGTCGACATCGACAAAGCCCCGCGCAATCGCGACGGCATGGTGGAATTTTCCTCCGACATCTTTCTGCTGCGCCCCAAGAACCCCAAAAAGGGCAACGGCACGGTGCTCTATGAAGTCTCGAATCGCGGTAACAAGAGCATGTTGACCCACTTCAACCGCGCCGCCAGCTTCGTTCGACCCGCGCAGCTCCGACGACTTCGGCGACGGTATGCTGATGAATCAGGGCTACACGCTGCTATGGGTGGGCTGGCAGTTCGACATGCCGGACGCCCCTCACCTGGTCTATCTTTATCCGCCGGTCGCCGAGGGCATTCAAGGCATCGTGCGCGCGGAGCTCACGCTGGATCGCCATGAAGCCAGCTACAGCGTCGCCGATCGCAATCACAAGCCCTACACGGTTCTGAATCCCGACGATCCCAATCTCCGCCTGACTGTTCGCGACCAGGTGGAAGGCCCGCGCACCACCATTCCTCGCGCCGACTGGCACATCGAAAACGGCGCCACCATCGTGCCCAAGAACGGCTTCGATCCCGGCCGCATTTACGAACTGGTTTACACCTCCGAGAATCCGCCGGTGGCTGGCACTGGTTTTGCAGCCGTGCGCGATATGATTTCCTGGCTGCGATACGGCAGCTTCGTCGCCGGTGCGCCCGCTCCCACCATCCCGTTGAAGCGCGCCTACGGATTCGGCGTCTCGCAGAGCGGCCGCTTCCTCCGCACCATGCTGTATTACGGATTCAATCGCGATGAGCGGGACCGCAAGGTTTTCGACAGTATGCTGATTGACGTCGCAGGTGGCGGCCGCGGCGGCTTTAACATGCGTTTCGCCCAAGCCCTCGCGCGATAGCAATCCCTTTGCGAACACGCTCACGCCGGTCGACATCTTTCCCTTTACCGATCTCGAACAGACCGACCCGCAGACCGGCATCAAGGATGGTCTGCTGACGCATTCGCTGCCACCGGAGTTCTGGCCCAAGATCTTCTACATGAATTCGGAGTATGAATACTACGGCCGCGCCGCCTCCCTGATTCACATCGCGCTCGATGGAAGCGGTGACGTCAAGTTGCCGTCGACCACGCGCATCTATATGTTCAGCGGAGGCCAACATGGGCCTTCTGCATTCCCGCCGTCGCGCCGCGGCACGCAGAACCTAGCGAATCCCAATCCCTATACCTGGACCTTCCGCGCGCTGCTCGCCAACATGGACGCATGGACCAGGAACGGCACCGAGCCGCCGCCTTCGAAATATCCGCGCGTCGCGGACGCACGAGCTGGTGCCGCTCGCCGGTGTCCAGTTCCCCAAGATCCCCGGCGTCGCCTTCCCGACCATCATGCATCTGGCTTACCCATCGAACTACGGTCCGGATTTCCGCACGAAGGGCATCGCCACTCAGGAGCCGCCCGAAATCGGCCAGCCGTATCCTCTACTGGTTCCACAAGTGGATCAGGATGGTCTCGATGTTGCTGGCATACGCATGCCTCGAGATTGCGGTTCCCGTCGCCACCTACACCGGCTGGAACCTGCGAGCCCCGGAAATCGGCGCTCCGAAGATGCTCGCCACGCAGTACGGTTCCTTCATTCCGTTCGCTCGCACTAAAGCCGAGCGCATGAAGTCCGGCGACCCGCGTCTTTCGATCGAGGAGCGCTACGCCGAGCAAAGACGACTACCTGAAGAAATTCGAAGCGGCCGCGAAATCCCTCGCCGATCAGCGCTACCTGTTACCCGGAGACGTGCAGGCGCTCGCCCAACGCGGCGCGGCGGAGTGGGATTTCGTGCAGCACCCGTGACCTGCCAACGCTGTAAAGTCTCGATGAAAGAACTGAAGGGGCACATCTACCACAAGAAAAGAAAGTGGAAGTGCCCGCAATGTAATCGAGTCCGGATGCAGGAACCGAAAGCCGCGCGAACCTAGCTAGCGGCCGAACACCAGGATTTCAAAAGTATCTGGCAACACCGGAGGCCGTCCCTTTTTTCCATCGGGCGAAGGCGGCGGCGCGGGTCCGAACTCCGCGGTCGGCACATACAGCTTGTGCGCCTTCTGATCGGCGGCGATGGTCCGTCCCAGGCGCTGGCTCGGAATCGTAGCCACCGCCTCGAACTTGCCCGGCGAAGTTTCACCCACCATCGTGAGGGTTCCATCCCCGCCATTGGCGGCAAACGCGTAGCCGTCGTCGAAGGCCACACCATCGTCTCCCGCACCGATCGGCACATTCGCCAGCACCTTGCCCGAAGCCGGATCGCTAACGATCATCACTTTGTTCTCGCAGACTGAATACAAACGGCCCTTGGGATCGATCGCCAGCCCGCTAGGGCTATCGCACGGCGCGATGGAATAACGCTTGGCCACCAGCGAGTTCTTCGCATCCACCTCGATGATTTCGTTCTTGTCTTCGATATTGGCGTAGATATGGCCCTTGCCGTCGATCTGCGCGAATTCCGGCTTTCCGCCCAGCGGAATGGACGACGTGAGCACGTCGCCGGTCTTGGCGTCGATGACAGTAGAGTCGGAACTGCGGCCGTTAAACGTAAAGACGCGGTGTGTCACAGGTTCGTAAATGATCGAGTCCGGATTCTGCCCGGTCTTCACCTTGCTCAAGACTTTTAGTGTTTTCAGATCGAAAACGGTCACGTCATTATCCTGGCCGTCGCTGGTGAAGCCGCGGCCCAAGTCGCCGGCGATGGCGATTCCGTGTACGCCGGTGGTTCCCGGGATGGTGCCAACCAGCTTGTCAGTCGAAGTGTCGACGACTTCAGTTTGCGTGCCGTGCGAAATATACAGACGATGATTGGCGCTGTCGGAGTACGAATAATCCCAGCGGCCAGCGCCGCCAATTTTGATCTTGCCGACGATTTTATAAGTAGGTGGCGCCGCCAAAGCGGTGGCTGCCAGCAGAATCGGGAGTAGCGATTTCTTCATATGCAAAATATCCCCTAGTTACCATAGCGAGGCAAGCTGAAGATTGGCTGAATAGTTCACATTTCATTTGCCGAGTAGGACAGGCCCTTGGCCTGTCTCCGATACTAGACGCGCTATGGGCCTGTCCCACTGAGCATCGCGCGACGGAAAACTCACGCGGAAAACCGTTCCTTTGCCGAGCGTACTGCGAACCTCGATTTCCGCGCCGTGAGCTTGCGCGATACTTTGCGCCAGCGACAACCCCAGGCCGTGCCCTCCAATGCTACGCGACCGATCCGCTTGATAGAAGCGCTTGAAGATATGCGGAAGATCGGCTTCCGCGATGCCTTCTCCGAAATCCTCGACGCTGGCGGAAATCAGACCCTCTGCCGAGTCACGCTCAGAATGACCTCGCCGCCGGCGCGCGAATATTTGAGCGCGTTATCCAGCAACACCATGAACAAGCGATGCAGAGCCTGGCGATTGGCCGATATGACGGCCGCCCTGTCGCCCAAAGCCGTAGTCACTCGAATCCCCGCCGCATCGGCCAGAGTTTGCCATCTCTTCGCTGACTTCTGTGAGCACCTCGCGTACATCGATGGCCGCCCGGGCATATCTACCGCTCCCGCATCGCTGCGTGCCAGTATCAGCAGATCCTCCACCAGTTGCGTCATGCGCTCCGACTCGCCCGCTACTTCCTGAAGTGCTGTCCGATAGGCTTCCGGAGTGCGTTCGCGGCGCAAGCGCCAGCTCCGCCGTGGTGCGGATCACCGCCAGCGGCGTGCGCAATTCGTGCGAGGCGTCGCCCGCGAATTGCGAAAGCGTGGTCACTGCCGCTTCCAGTCTGGCCAACATCGAGTTCAGCACCGCCGCGAGACCAGCGATCTCATCGCCCGTGGCGGGCACCGGTAACCGCCCCGAGAGATTCTCGATACTGATCGCCAGCGCCGCGTTGGTCACATCCTGCACCGGCTTCAAGGCACGGCCGCTCAGCCACGCGCCGCCGATGCAGCCCAGGGCGATCACCACCGGAATCAGGCTCCATAGCAACAGTCGCAGCAAGCTCTAGAAAGTGACGGATATCGGCCAGCGGTGCGCCAACTTCCAGATCGAACTCCTCCCCGTTCACGCTGAATTTCCGCTCCAGCATTCGGAACCCCGACTGCGCCGGTGATCCCGCTGGATAGCGAAAAGTAAAGCCTCTGGAGCCGCGCACATTGATGTAACTGCCCGGCGGCAGCGCCTGGCAGAACTCTTCCAACTCCTCGCTGACATGTGTGCCGGGTTCCGCCGATTCGCTGCGGAAGAAGCTCTCAAAGCGCGCCGCTCGCCCATCCAGATCGCGTTCCAGGTCGGCGTTCAATTCATGCCGCAGAGAAAGCCAGAGCAGGGTCCCGAACAAAGCCAGCCCGGCGGTCAGCACCGCCGTGTACCAGATCGTCAAACGAAAGCGAAGCGAGCGGGTTTGCATGGGCGTCAAGGCTCCCGCATCATGTAGCCGAATCCGCGAACCGTGTGAATGAGTTTCGGTTCGCGCGTGTCCACTTTCAGCCGAAGCTGGCGCACGAAGACTTCCAGCGTGTTCTCATTCACGTCGCTGTCGAATCCCCACACCGATTCGAGAATGCTGTCGCGGCTGATCGCGCGGCCCGGATTTCGCATCAGCAATTCGAGGAGCTTGTATTCGCGCGGAGTCAGCCCCAGAACTTCTCCGGCCCGCGTCACCCGGCGGCTGGCCGGATCGAGCTTCACGTCCGAGATCTCCAGGAAAACCGGACGCGCCACCGCCCCCCGGCGGCTGACCGCGCGGACGCGAGCCAGCAGAATGTCGATTGAAAAAGGCTTGGTCAGATAATCGTCGGCGCCGCAGTCCAGGCCCTTGATGATGTCCGAGGGCGCGTCCCGTGCCGTCAGCATCAACACCGGAGTCTGATTCCGGCGTTCCCGCAACTGCCGCGCGACGGTCACCCCGTCCATGCCCGGCAGCATCACATCGAGTATGATCACGTCGAAAGGCGACGAGCGGGCGATCTCGAAGCCCTCCTTGCCGTCCGAGGCCAGGATCACCTGATGACCTTCTTCCTGCAGAGTGCGCCGCAGCAACTCGGCCATCCGCTGTTCGTCTTCGACGACCAGGATCTGCATCTTCATGATCGTAACAGACACGATCCGTAACAGACCGGATCGTAGCAGAGAAAACTGAGCAAACGCTGAATCCACAGCGTATCCTCAGGATGAAATGGTCCACTGGTTGATAGCTGTCATGAACCGAAGAATGGTCGTAATGTGCGCGGGTCTGGCTGTGTTTACGGGCGATGATGCCGGCGCAGCAGACTCCGCCCCCCGCTGCATCCGGCACCCCTAGTGATCACGCTTCAGGACGCCCTGACGCGCGCGCGGCAATACGGGGGACAGATTCAGAGCGCGAATTTCGCGGTGCTGCAGGCCCGCGAGGACACCGTGCAAGCCCGCGCGGCCCGGCTCCCCTCGGTCAACGCGTTCAACCAGTTCATCTATACCGAAGGCAACGGCACGCCTTCCGGCGTCTTCGTCGCCAACGACGGCGTGCACATCTATAACGAACAGGCGGTAGTGCATCAGGAAGCGCTCTCTTTAGTCCGGCGCGGCGAACTGAACCGGGCGCTGGCTGCCGAAGCCGTCGCGCGAGCCAAAGTCGACGTGGCCGCGCGGGGACTCACTCAGACGGTGGTCCAGAATTACTATGCCATCGTCGTGGCGCAGCGCAAGTACGCCAACGCGCAGACCAGCGTCCGCGAAGCGCAGCGTTTCCTCGACATCACCCAGCAGCTGGAGAAGGGCGGGGAAGCCGCGCATTCCGACGTCATCCGGGCGCAGATCGATCTGCAGCAGCGCCAGCGGGATCTGCAGGAAGCCCAGCTCACCATCGACAAAGCCAAGATCGCGCTGGGCGTTCTCATCTTTCCGAATTTCAGCTCCGAGTTCTCGGTGGTCGACGATCTTCAGCAGCTCGCCCTGGTGCCGCCGATGGCGGAAGTGCAGAGCCAGGCGGCTGCCAGCAGTCCCGATCTCGCCGCGGCGAAAGCCAGCATCGGAGCCGCCGGCTACGATGTCACCGTGGCGCGTTACGCGTATATTCCTTCGCTGGCGCTCGATTTCTTCTACGGCATCAACGCCAATCAATTCGCGTTCCGCACGCAGCACCCGGCGGCGGATCCCGAACTCGCGTATCGTCAGAATCTCGGCTACTCGGCGCAGGCGACGCTCAACATTCCGGTCTGGAACTGGGGAGCCACGCGCAGCAAAATCAAGCAGGCGGAGCTCAAGCGCGATCAGGCGCAACTGGATCTGACGCTCGCGCAGCGGACGCTGCAAAGCAATGTCGCCAGCGCCCAGGCGGAAGCGACCCTGGCGCAGGCCCAGCTCGAATCGTTGCGCAGCTCCGTCGATCTGGCGGTCGAGAGCTTGCGCTTGACGGTGCTCCGCTATCAGGCAGGCGAAGCCACGGCGCTCGAAGTGGTGGATTCGCAGAACACCGTCACCCTGGCGCGCAACGCCTACGATGACGGCCTGGCGCGCTATCGCGTGGCCCTCACCAATCTTCAGATTCTCACGGGGACTCTATAGACATGCCGGATTCGCGCACCGACGATGCCTGCCAGTGCTCGCGGCCTTTGTCCGCCGCTCTCCTCCTCGCCGGATGCGGCAAGGGCGGCGAAACCAAGGAAGCAGCAGAAACAGGAAGCGCCGACTCCGGTCACCGTCGAGCCGGCCGTGCGCGGCGCCATCGATCACGTGATCACCGCCGACGCGGTTCTGTATCCCATCAACCAAGCCAACGTCACTCCCAAGATCAGCGCTCCGGTGCAGCGCATTCTGGTGAACCGCGGCGATCACGTTCGCGTGGGCCAGCTGCTCGCCGAACTCGAGAGCGGCGATCTGGCGGCGGCGGCCGAAGAGAGCAAGCATCAGTACGAACAAACGCAAGCCGCCTATCAAACCTTGACCGGCGCCACCGTGGCCGAGGATCGCGCCAAAGCCGAATCCGACGTGAAGTCGGCGCAGCAGGCGCTCGACGCCGCCCAGAAACTCTACGACAACCGCGTGGCATTGCAGCGCGAAGGCGCGCTCGCGCAGAAGCTGGTGGACGACGCAAAAGTGGCGCTGGTGCAGGCGCAAAGCCAGTTCGATGTCGCCCAGCGGCACTTGCAGGGACTCAACCAGGTGAGCCAGCGCGAAGCCATTCGAGGCAGCGAGGCACAGGTGGCCGCCGCGAAAGCGCATTACGATAGCGCTCTGGTCCAGGTTTCCTACGGGCAGATTCGCAGCCCCATCAGCGGCGTGATCGCGGACCGCTCGGTTTATCCCGGTGAAATCGCGGCCAGCGGATCGCCTCTGGTTTCCATCGTCGATATCTCGCAATTGGTCGCGCGCACCAACGTCCCCGTGAAAGAAGCCACGGCCATCAGCGTCGGACGTCCCGCGCGCATCACCGGACCCGATGGCGATCTCGCGGGCAAAGTGACGGTGGTCAGTCCCGCGGTCGATCCCAACACCACCACCGTCGAAGTGTGGGTGCAGGTGCCGAACCCCGGCGAAAAGCTGAAGCCCGGCGGAACCGTGCGCGTCTCGATCATCGCCGAGACCATTCAGAACACCATCATCGTTCCCGCCTCGGCGCTGCTCAATTCCGACGAGGGCGGCCAGAAGGTAATGGTGATCGACAAGGATTCGGTCGCGCATGAGCGCAAGATCGTGCCCGGCGTGCGCCAGGGCGACGCGCGTGCAGATTGTCACCGGCTTGCAGGAAGGCGAGCAGGTGGTCACCTCCGGCGGCCTGGGCCTGGAGGACAAAGCCAAGGTCACGATTCAGAAGCCCAAGAGCGAAGACGATGAAGACGACGACGACGCCAAGGACGACAAGGGCAAGTAAGCTAGCAATGATCGAGCCATCTACGAATCTCCCCCGCCGGCAATCCGCCTGCCGAGCACTGGACCGCGCGCTTCTCGCGGCCCATTATCTTCGTCATCATCACGCTGATCGCGATCGGCGTGTATCTCGCGTTCACGATTCCCGTAGCCGTATTTCCCGTCCACCGATTTTCCGCGCATCGTCGTCGGCATCGACAACGGCGTCGCGCCCATCAATCAGATGGAAGTGACGGTCACGCGGCCCATCGAAGAAGCCATGAACAGCGTGCCGGGTCTGGAATCGGTGCGCTCCACCACCAGCCGCGGCTCCGCGGAAGTGAATCTGTTCTTCAACTGGAACGTCGACATGTTCCAGACCCTGCAATACGTGAACGCGGCGCTCGCGCGCGTGCAGACCACCCTGCCTGCCACCGCGAAACTCACCGCGAATCGCCTCACCTTCGCCGCGTTTCCGATTCTGGCCTACAGCCTGACCTCCGACACGCTCACGCAGACGCAGCTGTGGGAGCTTGCCAACTACAACATCAAGCCGCGCCTCAACCGCGTGAACGGCGTGTCGATGGTGGTGCTGCAAGGCGGCCAGGTGCCGGAGTTTCACATTATTCCCGACCCCGCCAAGCTCCTCCAGGCGCAAGTGACCGTGCCGGGCATTCTCGACGCCGTCGCCAAGACCAACATGATCGACTCGCCCGGGTTGATCGAAAACAATCACGAGCTCTCGCTCACGCTGGTCACCGGCCAGGCGAAAGATCCCGCGAGATCGGCAATATCGTGGTGCGAACCACGCCCAACGGCGTGCCCATCCGGATCGCCGACATCGCCGACGTGCAGCACTTCGGTGATGCCGGTCTACACGATGGTGACCGCCAACGGCACGCCCGCCGTGCTGCTGAATATCTTCCGCCAGCCCGACAGCAACACCGTTGCAGTGGCGGACGCAGCCACCGCCGAGCTCAATCAGATCCGCCAGACGCTGCCCCCGGGCGTGAAGGTGCAGACCTTCTACGATCAATCCACGCTGGTGCGCGATTCCATCAGCAGCGTCCGCGACGCCATTCTGATCGGCCTGATTCTCGCCGCCATCATTCTGGTTCTGTTCCTGCGCGACTGGGGCAGTTCGCTGGTGGCGGCGCTGGTGATTCCCGCCACCATCGCGATCACGCTGATCGCGATGCGCCTGATGGGTCAAGGCTTCAACCTGATGACGCTGGGCGGCCTGGCGGCGGCGGTGGGTCTGGTGATCGACGACGCCATCGTGGTGGTCGAGAACATCGTGATGCACCGCGATTCCGGCCAGAGCCGCGGCGGAAGCCATTCGCAGCGCGCTGCGCGAGATTCGCGTGCCGCTGGTTGGGTCGACCATCACGCCCATCGTGGTGTTTCTTCCGCTGATCACCATCACCGGCGTGACCGGAACGTTCTTCCGCGCTCTGGCGATCACGGTGGGAACGGCGCTGCTCACCTCGCTGGCGCTGGCGGTCACCTGGACGCCGACCCTCAGCCACTATTTCCTGCGCCGCACCGGATCGGGCAAAGCCGCCGAGTCGGCTGACGCGCACGGCCACGTCGCCGCCACCGGGTTCATGGGCCGCGTGATGCGCGCCTATGTGCGTGCGCTGCGCTTTGTCCTGGCGCATCCGCTGGCGCTGGCAGTGGGCTGCGTGCTCCTGATTGCCGGTTCGTTCCTGTGCTATCGCGCGCTCGGCAGCGACCTGCTGCCGGCAATGGACGAAGGCGGTTTCATCCTCGATTACCTGATGCCCGCGGGATCGTCCCTCGCCGACACCAACGACGTCCTGCTGGGCGTCGAGAAGATTCTGGCAGACGACTCCGGAAGTCGAAAGCACCTCGCGCCGCACCGGGCTCCAACTGGGCCTGGCCGCCGTCACCGAAGCGAACAACGGCGACTTCTCCGTGAGGCTGAAGCGCGATCGCGACCGCGGCATCGACGAAATCATTTCCGATCTGCGCGCGAAGGTCAACAAACAATATCCGCAGTTGGATGTTGAATTCATTCAGGTGCTGCAGGACATGATCGGCGACCTGACCAGTTCTCCCGAGCCCATCGAGATCAAGCTGTTCTCGCCCGATCCCGCGCTCTTAAAGCAGTGGGCGCCCAAGATCGCCGACAAGATCAAAACCATCAAGGGCGTTGCCGACGTGAAGGACGGCATCGAGAACACCATCAGCGGACCCGCCATCGTAATGAACGTCGATCCGGTGGTCGCGGCGCGCTCCGGTTTCACGCCGCAGGAAATCGAACTGGACGCCAGCGCGATCCTGCAGGGCGAGCCCGCCACCACGCCGGTGGTTGTGAACGACCGCGCCTACACCATCCGCGTCCGTTTCCCGGAAGACACGCGCGCCACGCTGGATCAAATCCGCAACACCATGATCACCAGCAGCTCCACCGGCAAGACAGCGTCACTCGGCTCGCTGGCCGACGTTTCAGGATGAAGCCGGCCAAACCGAAATTCGCCGCGAGAACCTGCAGCGCGATGTCGCCGTGACCGGCCGCTTTGAAGGCGTAAGCCTCGGCGCCGGAATGCAGATGGTGCAGAAGGCCGTTGGCGGATACTGCACATTCCGTCCTCGATTCGCGTGGTCTACGGCGGAACCTACGCGGAACAGCAAAAATCGTTCCACGATCTGCTGGTGGTCCTGGTGCTCGCGATAGTGCTGGTGTTCACCGTGCTGCTGTTCGAATTCCGGACCTTCGCCGCGCCCACCGCGATCATCGCGTCCGCGCTGCTCTCGACCTCAGGCGTGTTTCTGGCGCTGTTGGTCACCGGCACCACGTTCAACATCTCATCCTTCATGGGTCTGATCATGGTGATCGGCATCGTGGCGAAGAACGGAATCCTGCTGCTCGACGCCGATCAGCGTTTCCGCGCCGAAGGAATGTCCGCGCTCGACGCCATGATCGAAGCCGGAGAGCGCCGGCTGCGGCCGATCCTGATGACGGCGCTGGCCACCGTCGCCGGCATGATTCCGCTGTCGCTCGCGCTCGGCGCCGGATCGCAGATGTTGCAGCCCCTGGCGATCGCGGTGATCGGCGGCTTGCTGGCGTCGATGGTGCTCTCGCTGATCGTGACGCCCGCGGTTCACTATTATCTGGGCGGCCGCGAGTAGCCATCCGCTGCGCCTTTGCTGTGCGGCAGTCGTCTTCCAGTTCCTTCCAGTGCCGCTCGATGGCGGTCCGGACCAACTGGGAACGCGTGCGCACTCCGGTCTTCGCGAATAACTGCTGCAGCACGGCTTTGACCAGCGACTCGGAAATATTCAAATCGTGCGCCATTTCTTTGTTCGATTTTCCGGAGAAAACACCGCGCAGAATCTGGCGCTCGCGCGGCGTAAAAGGCCGCACATTCGCCTGGCCCGAAGGATCGAATTGCGCCAAATCGGCAGGCTCGGCGCGGGGACTGCTCGGCAGTCTCTTGCATCACTTCCCGAATGCGCTCCACCAGCAATTGCGGACGCTCGTGCTTCAATATGATTCCGGAGCATCCCCGTTCCATCAGGCGCGCCGCCTCAATCTTGCTCACGCCCGCCGTCACCACCAGCACCTTGCCGTTGAAGCCTTGCTCCCATGCCAGATTCAGAAACGCTCCGCCCTGCTGCAAGCCCAGATTGATATCCAGCAGAACCACGTCGGCGTTGGCGGATTGCAGTTGGCTCAAGCCCCTCCTCGACCGTGGCGCATTCGCCTGCCACTTCGAAATCCGGCTCCGCGCTCAGCAGCCGCGCGATCGCCTCGCGGAACAGCGAATGGTCGTCAATCAGCAGGATGCGGGTTAGCGGGAGGCATGATTTTAATCCGCGGCAACCATGGCGGGAATCTCGATCACAAACGAACATTCCCCGGCCGGCTGCAAGTGATGAAGTTCACCGCCAAAGGTCCGTATGATGGCGCGCGAGACAAACAACCCCAAGCCGGTCGAAGAGGCGCCCGGTTGAAACGGCTGGAACAGCCGCTCGGCCGACGAAATGCCCGGTCCGTTGTCGGAAATGCGAATCACCACGGAAGAATCCAGCGAATAGGCCGCCACGCGAATCCGCCCGTTGGGAACATCTTGCAAAGCGCCACGGCTGTTCTTCGTCAGATTCAGAAAAACCTGCAGCAGACCCGAGCGATTCACGCGAATCGGCGGAAGCGCCTCCTCGATCTCCCACTCCGCTTTGACGCCCGCCTCTTCGAGCGACGGCGAAATAATGGCGCGCAGTTCCTCCAGCAGTTCGCCGACATGCACGCCTTCCAGCACTTCTTCGCTGGCGTCCGCCAAATCCGTGGAGGAAAGCCGCAGGATGCTTTCGAGCACCGTCCCCAGCGCCTGGAAATCCTTGCTGTCGACCGGAATCCGTGTGTTGTCTCAGGTTGTGATACACCACCGAACCCGCCGCCGCCAGGTTTCGAAGTTCGTGCGAGACGGCTCCGGCGACGATCCGCGAATTCGTCAGCAACTGCTTCAGCCCGCTTTCCTCGCGGTCGCGAATGAGTTCCGTGGCGTCGGACAAGACCACCGCCAGCCGCCGCCCGGCGGTGTCGTCATAGGAGGTGACCCAGGCTTGCGAGAGGAACGTCTCGCCGGTGCGCCGGCGGCCGCTGGCCTCGACCTTGGTCTGCATCAAGTTCAACGCCTGCGGCGAACGAAGGAGCCTGGCCAGCACCGGAATGTAGTTTTCGATGGGATCGCCTTCGGGCGATCCGGAAGCGAATCCCAGCAGGCGGCTGGCGGCGGCGTTCGCCATTCCGATTTTCCCGTCGGAATCAACCGTGATCAGGCCCACCGGACTGCTCTCCAGCAAGGCCCGCATCTCCGTCACCGCATCCAGCCGAACCCGGGCCTCTTCCTGGGTCTTGCGCAGCAACGCCATCGTGATCCGCCGGTTGCGCGCCAGTTCGCCCGCGAATAAGCCGCCGCCGGTGAATGCCACAATCGCCAACGCCAGCCTTTGAAGCGATTCCGGACCCCAGGGATAAGGGCCGTAGTACTCGCTGACCAACGCCGTTGCGATGGCCAAGCAAAAAATCGCCCAGCGCGACATGAACGCCGCCGCGACCGCCAGTGGAAGCAGATAAAAGCCTCCCAGCGGCACCCCCCGTCCCATTAGCCGCCCCGCCAGCGTGAGAGCGGCAATCGCCAGGACACAACTCCCCAGCACTACAAAACGCTCAACTCGCGATACCGGTCTCAGGAAATCTAGGGCCATGGCTACGGCGATGGAGGCGCAACGCGCGACATTAACTCTAGCATCTAGCGATTCACTTGGCTCGTCGCGTAGATGCCGAAGTGTACTGATTATACGAAAGATAGGTTGAACCGAATTTGTACGCCGTGGTTCAATCCAATTGCAACGTCCGGCGCGCCTTCGCAACGCGGAGGACCAGGGCAAGTTTCCGATCTCAATTGTTGGACCTCCGACCTGCAATTGGCGTCTGGAACTTGCCTGCGCCGGAACTCCCGCTCGGGCGGGATCCTTCGCCGGCTTGACGCGGCATCCTCAAGAGCGTGTTCTTGGGGCTGCCGCGCGCCGCCGTGTCCAGCGCTCTGTTCGACCGTCCGCTAAGCCAGATGATTTATGGAACGGTTGACGGTATCCTATGAGGGTGTCCGCGCGCGTCGCGAAACCTATCCGGAAAGGCTGAGAGATTCCTTGAGCACCAATAATTTATTATCGCCCGTTGAAACCTTGACCGTGCCCTACGACCGCGAGGGTCTGGAAGACGTCGGGTTCATGACCTGCATGACCCTGGTCGCTGCTGGGCAATTATGCGCAGACCGGACACTTCGGTGGTCCGCTGGCCTACACGCCTTACAACGTGGCGATCCATCTGGCCGGGCCCGACACTCGGCGGCCTGCGCTACGACTATTCGCCGCCCCAAGCATCCCTTCAGCGACAAGTTCATGCTGGCCGGCGGCCACTGCATTCCCACCTGCTACGCGCTGTGGATGATCCTGGGCCAGGCGCATGGAGCGCAAGTATCAAGCTGACCGGCGACAAGCGCTATTACGTCGATCCCAAGGTCGCCATCCTGCCGATCGACGCGCTGGGATTCCGCCGCGGCGCGGCGCCCATGAAGACCATCCTGCAGGAAAACGGCCTGGAAGATCATCCGCTGTTCGCGCAGGCCAAAGCGCGCGGCATCAAGGCCCTCGCCGGACACGCCGAAAGCATCGACGTCACCAATGACGTGAACGGCGGACCCTCCGGCGTCGGCATCGGCCTGCGCCGCCGGCAAGGCTGCGTTCTGGGATATCGTCGGCGCTCCCGGCTCGCCCAAGATCATCGCCTTCGAAGGCGAGTTCGCCATGACCGAAGGCCATGCGCAGGAGCTGAAGACCCAGGCGCTCGCCATGAAGGTGGGCAAGCGCCTGCGCGTGATGCTTTCCGACAACAACGCCGGCATCGACGACGTTCTGCTCGGCGGCGTGATCGACCGCAAGTACGACGGCTACAAGCTGATCGATCAGTGGACCTCTTACGGCTGGAACGTTTTCACCGTCGACAACGGCAACGATTACGGCCAGGTGATCGCCGCGCTCAAGACCATGGAAGAGTGGGACCCCGAAGATCGCCGTCCCATGATCATGATCGGCAAGACCATCAAAGGTTATTGGCCCGACGCTGTCGATGGCAAAATCCCCGGCGCCGGCCCTCAACTGATCAGCTATCCGAGCCATCCCTACGCGATGAAGATGAACTCGGACTATTTCGTCGCCCTGGCGCAAGACCTTCGAGGAGCACTACGGCGTCGAGTTCGAGGGCATCCGCAATGGCGCGGTCAGCCGACACCCGCGAGCGCCTGATCCAGTTCAAGACCAACATGGACGTGGTGATGTCGCTGCTCGACCGCAACGGCCTGGGCGACTGGCTGGCCGACCGCCTGGTCGAAATCGGCGACACCGTCAAGGACGACACGCCGGTGTCATTTCGACCTCAAGAGCAATCCCTTCCAGGACGACCGCCTGCGCGTCGCCAACCTGCCGACGAGCCGCAGAAGGTGACGCGTGACAGAACCGTTTCTCCGGCGCGCAGAAGCAAGTCGGCGATCGTGCTGTTCCGCAAGCCGGGCGAAGTGGCCGGCACCCGCCGCGCCATCTCGGAAATCATCAAGTGGATGAACTACGTCACCGACAACCGTTTCATCACGCTGGCGGCCGACCTCTCGGAATCCATCAACGTCGAGCACGGCAGCCTGTGGGGTCACTACGATCCGGAGACCAATCCGCTGGGCACGCGCATGAAGGCCGCGATCCAGGAAGCGGGCAACGTTTCATCCGCCATCGGCCTGGTCAGCCAGAGCGCCAGCGTCGACCCGAAGAAGTTCTCCGGCGTGTGGGCGCTGAGCGGCACCTACGGCGCATTCACGCCGCTGATGTACACGCCCGCCCGCGTGTTCGAGCCAGCAGAATCAGGACAGCAAGTTCCGCATGGGCGTGCTGCACATTCTCGCCGGCCACTCCGGTCCGGAGACCGCGGCCGACGGACGCACCCACTTCGGCATCTTCGCCACGCAGGTGTGGAAGCTGTTCCCGCGCGGCCAGACCATTCATCTGAATTTCTGGGATTACAACGATGTGGCCGCCGGCTACTTCGCCGCCGCCGAAATCGCCGCCCGCGATCCCAAGGTCGGCATCATCAGCATCGAAGTGGCGCGCCCCGATTTCCCGGTGGCCGATCGCACCAAGTTCGCCGACAAGGACCTCAAGGCCGCCGCGAAGGGCTTCTACGTCATTCGCGATTTCGCGCCCGGCCCGCGTCACGGCTATGTGATTTCGCAGGGTTCCAGTTCGACGGTGAACCTGGTGAACCAGTTGCCGAAGCTGGAAGAGGCCGGCATCAACGTGAAGGTCATCGCGGCGATCAGCGAAGAACTGTTCGATCGCCAGCCGGAAGCCTATCGCAACTCCGTGCTGCCGCCGGAAGCTTATCTCGACGCGATGGTGGTGAGCACCGGCACGCGCCGCATGTGGCCGGTGCGAGAATCTAGGGCCGCTGACCGACGAATATTCGCTCACCTCCGACTGGGACAACCAATGGCTCACCAGCGGCCTCGAGAAGGAAGTGATCGAGGAAGCGCATCTCGATCCCGGTGTCGATCTTCAACGGCATCGAGCGCTTCGCCAAGGCTCACGACGAGCGCATCAAACGCCAGCGTGGCCTGCTAGGCGCGTAGTTACGCTTGAGCATTTATTCGCCAGAGGCAGCCAGTACCGGGCGCTGCCTCTCAGTAATGGTAGCGGCAAGAAAGAAATCGGATCTTGTCGGGCGACACCTGGTACACCAGCCGATGCTCCTGGTTGATGCGCCGAGA
Source organism: Bryobacterales bacterium (assembly GCA_963731375.1). Lineage (GTDB taxonomy): Bacteria > Acidobacteriota > Terriglobia > Bryobacterales > Bryobacteraceae > Palsa-187. Next base: position 362,642 of record CAVSUW010000005.1, on the reverse strand, counting down.
CCAGCACCCTGATAGTTCGTGCTTCAGCGGCTCCGGTTTGCCTAGTCCCGAAAACGGCTCCCGCTGAACCTCGCGCACGAGGCGGACTATGCGAAGCGCTTGCGCGCGGTCTTGTTCAATCCACCAAGCCAAATCCTCGAACGCGGAGGAATCAAATTCCAAGCTTCTCAACGACAGCCTCGAGAGAAAGCCCGTCCTGACGCTGGGCCGCCGCCAGCAGACGCTGCTTCATCGTCTCCGACCTCAAGAGGTGCGCGGTTTCGCGCTCTGAGGCAATCTCCCGCCAGAGTTCGATGGGAATGATTACGGCAGTGGGTTCCCCGGCCTCGTTGGAAACGATCTGGATGTCCGTGTCCGGCACAGCTTCAGTTTACCTCCGCCGTGATTGCCGCGCCGGGAGTCCATTCCTGAAGTCGAGTAGTGTTGCTTTTGGTTTTTTGGCGGCCGACTATCGGGTGCATGAGGGAACATTCAACAGACCGCGTGAAGTTCGAGTGCGTCAATCAAGAATGCTCTGATGTTGGTAAGGAGTGGGAGACAACTGCGACTGAAGTAGGAATGGCACGTCAGAGCTCAATCTCCGGTCAAGGCCCGGGCTTCCCTGTGGTTTATGAAGCCGAGAAGTGCCCGCGGTGTGGGCACAAGGGCCGACGCAAGCAGCCGTTCATATATGGTGTTTCATAAAACGCCACTTACTTCCGCCCAGCAAAGGCGTACCGATTTCACTACCGTCCCTGCGGACCGCCATCCCCCTCGACCCGCCGTCGATTCTGCGCCCATCCGGCAACGTCACGCGGCGCGCGTCCACCAGATGCGAGCCGTCCTTCGCGCAGATAGCCGTCGACCACAATCTTGTCGCCGAGTTTGATGTCGCCGCGTCTTGAACCCGCGGCGCGAGAGCGCGCCCGGCCCTCCGCCTTCGCAGCCCCAGTTGACGACGTTGCCCTTGTCGTCGGTCACGTCGATGTAGAAGTAGGAATGCGGATTGGTCCACTCAATCTTGGTGAGGACGCCTTGCAGGCGCATCGGCTTGTTCCCGTCGAACTCCGCCGCGAACGAATGATGCGCCCACATCGGCATCGCCGCGGCTAGCATCAGGCCTATCGCCGCGACCAATCCTGCGAGTTTCGTCTTCATCATGGCGCCTCCTCGACGTTCTTAGCTATAGAATAATACTGCATGGACGTCAATTCACACGACCCCCCGCGGCCTTCTCGCCCTGCTGGCGCTGCTGTGCTTGCCGGTTCTCGCGCAGGAGATGACGGCGCCGGAACCCTCCGGGCCCGTCCGAAGCCCGCGCCGCGCATGGCCGACGGGCATCCCGACTTCAGCGGCTATTGGAAAGGCCAGCGCGGCATGGTCCCCGGCGGCAACATCGCCAAGGATCTTCCCGGGTTTGAAGCTGCCGCTGACGCCCGCCGGCGAGGCCGCCTGGAAGCACAACGTCACCGCCACCGTCGATCCCGAAGCGCTCTGCATCCTCGGCGGCATCCCGCGCCACAACGCCAGCGGACTGCCTTTCGAAATCGTGCAAGGCGCCAAGAAGGTGGTGTTTCTTTACTGGTACAGCTACTATCGCCTGATCCCCATCGACGCCGCGCGCAAGCATTCCGAAGATCCCGACCCGTCGTTCTTCGGCGAAGAGCTGGGCCGTTGGGAAGGCAACACGCTGGTGATCGATTCCATCGGCTTCAAGGACACGCAGGTGTGGGCCGACGAAAACGGCAGCCCGCATAGCGACGCGCTGCATGTGGTCGAGCGCTGGACGCGCCCCGATGCCGACCACATCCACGTCGAAACTCTGATCGAAGACCCGAAGTTCTACACCCGCCCGTTCACTTACTCGCGAACCTGGATCGCCGGAAAGCCCGACGAAGAGGTTCACGAATACGCGTGCAGCGAGAACAATGTCGACCGCGACCACCTCGGCTTCGGACCCGGCCCCATCCGCAAGGACGGCACGCGCGGCTACGAAAATCCCGCGCCGCTTCCACCGCCGCTTCCCGCGCCCGCCAAGAAATAGACACCCAGGAGAACCATCAAGCATGATTCGGTATTTGAAAAGCGGCCAGTCCGCCGCCATGAAAGCGGAGAGCAACTCTGCAAGTCCGCAACACGGTCGAGGCCATCCTCGCCGACATCGCGCGCGCACGGCGAAAAGGCCGTGCGGCAGTATTCGGAGAAATTCGACAAATGGTCGCCGCCGTCGTTCCGGCTTTCTGAGACGCGAAATCGCCGAGTGCGTCCGCGTCCCTGCCGCGCCAGGTGATCGAAGACATCCAGTTCGCGCAAACGCAGATCCGCAACTTCGCCCTGGTGCAGCGGGCCGCGCTGCAGGACGTCGAAGTCGAAACGCTGCCCGGCGTCGTGCTCGGCCACAAGAACATTCCGGTGAATAGCGTCGGCTGCTACGTGCCCGGCGGACGCTATCCCATGGTGGCCTCGGCGCACATGAGCGTCGTCACCGCGAAGGCCGCGGGCGTGAAGCGCATCATCGCCGCCGCGCCGCCGTTCGAGGGCGCGCCGCATCCCGCCATCGTCGCCGCGATGCACCTGGGCGGAGCCGATGAAATCTACGCCATCGGAGGCGTGCAGGCCGTCGCCGCCATGGCGCTGGGCACCGAGAGCATCGCGCCGGTCGACATGATCGTCGGCCCCGGCAACGCCTACGTCGCCGAAGCCAAGCGCCAGTTGTTCGGACGCGTCGGCATCGATCTGCTGGCCGGTCCCACCGAGACGCTGATCATCGCCGACGATTCCTGCGATCCCGAAATGGCCGCCGTCGATCTGATCGGACAAGCCGAGCACGGCCCCGGCAGCCCCGCCGTCCTGCTGACCACCTCCGCCAAGCTCGCCGCCGAAACTCCCGCCGCCATCGAGAAGCTGCTTGGGCTGGCTCCCCACCGCCGCCATCGCGCGCGAAGCCTGGCAGAACAACGGCGAAATCATTCTCTGCGACACGCTCGACGAAATGGTGGCCGAAGCCGACCGCATCGCCTCCGAGCACGTGCAGGTTCTCACCCGCGATCCGGATTATTTCCTCCACCACATGACCAACTATGGAGCGCTGTTCCTCGGTCACCGCACCAACGTTGCGTACGGCGATAAAGTGATCGGCACCAACCACACGCTGCCCACCATGAAAGCCGCGCGCTACACCGGCGGACTGTGGGTCGGCAAGTTCATCAAGACCTGCACCTATCAGCGCGTGCTCACCGATGAAGCCTCGGCGCTGATCGGCGAATACTGCTCGCGCCTCTGCGCCCTCGAAAACTTCTCCGGCCACAAGGAGCAGGCGGACCTGCGCGTGCGCCGCTACAGCGCGCAGAATGTCTGACGCGCGCCCAGTAGCGGTCGTCACCGGAGGCGCCGGAGGTCTCGGCTCCGCCATCTGCACCAAGCTGGCGGAGGACGGGATGCGCGTCGTCGTGGGCTATCAACCGCTCAGCCGACGCCGCGCACAAGTTGGTCGCGACCTTGGCGGGGGCAGGGCACTCGGCCCGCCCCGCTCCGGTTACCGACAGCGCCGCGCTCACCGCTCTCGCGGCCGCGATTGCGCACGACTACGGCCGCTGCGACGCGCTGGTCAACTGCGCCGGCATCACGCGCTTCGTTGCGCACGCCGATCTCGACGCGCTCGACGACGAACTGATCGACACCATTCTCGCCACCAACGTTCGCGGAGCCTTCGCCGCCGTGCGCGCCTTCCGTCCGCTGCTCGAAAAGAGCACGCTCCCCGGTGGAGGCGTCGTCGTCAACATTTCCTCGACCGCCGCCGAAATCGCGATGGGAAGCAACGTCATGTATTGCGCCTCGAAAGCGGCGCTCGACAACATGACCAAATCGCTCGCCCGCGCGCTGGCGCCGCGCATCCGCGTGGTGTCGGTCTCGCCGGGTCTGGTCGATACGGAATTCGTCAAGTCGCTCGATCAAGCCTGGCGCGATGAACAGGCCGCGCGCGCTCCGCTGGGACGGCTGGCCACGCCGCAGGAAGTCGCCGCCGCCGTCGCCGCCGTCATCACCACCCTGACCTTCACCACCGGATCCGTCGTCAAGGTCGATGGCGGCCGCACGCTGGGCTAAAAACCACCCCATTGCGGCAGCAGCGCCGCAAGTGTAACTTGACCTCAGGAGCCTCGCGCGTGACTCTTCGCCTTCTGCTGCTGTTCCTCGCAGCCGCTGTAACTGGCGTGTTTGGACAGGATGTGTTTCCCGGCATCTTCGGAAAGATCACGTCACGACCCAAAGCCGGCGATCTGGCGCCGGAGATCACCTTCGCCAAGGTGCTGCATACCGCCGCCGCGGAGCCGTGGACGGCTGCGAATCTGTCCGGGCAGGTCACAGTGCTCTTTCCCTTTCCTTATGTCTCCGGGAACCTGAATTTGGTGAACCAATGGAACACCCTCGTCGAACAGTTCGCGGGGAAGCCGGTACAGTTCGTGTGGATCGCGGGAGAAAAGGAATCGGACCCTACTGCCATTTCTTCAGCAGCACCCCATGCAGGGCTGGGTGTTTTACGATCCCGACAATAGTACCGGACGGTCCTACGGACTGGAAGATCCGCAAGCCGTCATCATTGGCGTCGATCGCAGGATTATCGGTTTTGACCGCGGCAGTCCTCTTCCTAGCGAAGAGGTGATCAATGCGGTTCTATCGGACCGCATCGCACTCATGCCTCCGAAGCCAACTGTTGAACAGTCTCAGAGCGTTCTCCGAGAGCGGCCGAGCGCCGCTGTCCGCCGAGCCGCAGCGAACGTTTCAGCCCGATGATCACAGGCCGGACTTCTCGCCGTCCTATACCGTGCACATCTCGCCGGCGCACGACCCGGCGAACGGCGGCGATTTCGCTGGAAGCGATTATTGGAGTCTGCAGAGCTACACGGTCAAGCGCCTGCTTGCCCAAATGTTGGAGGTGAATCCGATCCGCATCGATCTGCCCGCCTCAATCGACACCGACACGCTTTACGATGTTTCGATTGTGCTGCCGAAGCCCGAGGATCAAGAGAGTAAGCGCAGCCTGATCCGTCAGGGAGTCGAAGATTACCTCCACCTCACGGCGACTAACGAGAACCGTCTGCGAGACGTCTACGTTCTCACCGCGCCTGACCGAAAGCCTCCCGCCTCCAAGATCGATCCGCTCGCCGGCGGCGGTTGGTTTTCTTCCATGAGTATGACCATCAACGCCGACCAGGACGGATTGCCAGACGATGCTTCACACAACATCGATGCCATCATGGACATTGGGATCGGCGGCGTGCCGGTTGACGAATTTTGCAAACTGCTCGAGCGCGATCTGGATCGCCCCGTCGTAAACGAAACCAAGCTTGACGGCAAGTTTGATTTTGAAGTGAAAGATCCTGCGATCGCTGCCAAACAGAGGTCTAAAGGCGACTTCGTTCAGCGCCTGCGCGACCAAATGGGGCTGGTGATCGCGCCGGCTCAGAGATACGTCGAAACCACTGTGTACCGCTTGCGCTGATCCCATCGGACGCGATCGCCATCGCCCGCCTGCACTAATGGATCGTGGTCAAGGCGGGTGCATCCGACGCTGCTGACCGCGGCTGGAAGTTCGACCGGCAGGAACCGCTCCTTGGCCCATAAGCACCACCAATAGGCGGACTCCAGAGCATCGCTCGCCACTCGCTAAGCCTTTGCTTTCAATATCCGATCGCTCCGCCCACCGCCTTCCACCCGAATGGGCTGCAACGTGCAATCATCACATTCAGGGTGATAACTATATGCACAACCGTATTTTCAGTATGGCGATTGCGCTAGCCGCGGTCGCCGGTGCACAATCGATTCCGCAACGGGCAGCGATCGTTGGGGGAGGGAATCCAAACGCCGGCCAATGCACCATCACAGTAGTGGTCGACGGTCAAGCCGAAATCGAGATTCGCGGCTCGGATGCCTCCATGCGCGATCTCGGCGGCGCCCCTCCGCAATGGCGTCGTTTTGAATGTACTGCGGCCATGCCGCCGAATCCAGCCAACTTCCAATTCGCCGGGTTGAATGGCCGTGGCCATCAGAACCTGGTCGCCGAGCCGCGGAATGGCGGTCCTGCAGTGGTCCGGATTGAAGATCCGGAGGGCGGGGCTTCAGAATATACCTTCCGCGTGGCATGGAGTAATTTTCCTGGCGGCCAAGATCGCGGCCCCTCTGGCGCGCGCGATGACCGTGGCTTTCCGGCTGACCGTGGCTATCAAGGTGACCGCGGCTACCAAGGTGACCGCGACCGCCCAGGCGACCGCCGCCCGGACATGGACGCGTATTACGGTGACCGCGATGCTTTCTTCCGCGGAAATAACGGCCGAGCCATGCTTTTCCAGCGTGTCCGCGAAGATCTTGAGCATGCCACCTCTGGCGCCTTCCCGTTTACCGGCGACCGCGCCCGCCTGGATCGCACGCGGATGGAACTCGATGAGCTGCAGCAGAAGTTAGCGCGTGGGTTCTACGATGAACGTGAGCTCGACGAGACCACGGCCGCGCTGCAGGCGGTCGTCGAAGGCAATCGCTTGGCCCCGCGTGACCGCGCCATGCTGACGGATGACTTGAACCGCATGCGCGATTTCCGGGCGCGCCATGACGACTATGGCGCTCACTTCGGCCCGAATCGCGGCGGCGGACAACCGTCGCGCGATGTTCTTCCAGAACATTCGCGAAGACCTGGATCGCGCGACTTCCGGCGCGTCCCCTTATCGCGGCGATCGGCAACGGCTGGTCAGAACCAAATATCAGCTCGACGAACTGCAGACGAAGTTAGCGCGAGGGTTCTATGACGAGCGCGAACTCAACGAAGTGATGGGCTCTTTGCAGAGAGTCGTCGATTCCAACCGGCTGGCGCCTCGCGACCGCGATATCCTCACGGAAGACCTGAGGCGACTAGACGACTTCCGCGTTCGTCACGAAAATTATGGCGCGCGCTAGTCGCATCGGAGCGCGCAGCCTGCCATATGGCTGCGCTATTGCCTTGACCCACGGTCCCGCCCAGGTCCATACTTGAGGCGGGACCATGACGTAGTCGCCCCGCGCTGCCGTGGGCGAATCGCTTGGTCGCTCACCCGCCACCAGAAAGAGACCCCGGCCTATGCCGTTTGAAAATTGTTTTGGGCGTGTCTTCACCGCTGTCACCATCGAGCGGGACGCGCCAGAGGCGTCCGGTGTCTACGGAATCTCCAACTCCCAGCGCTGGCTCTATATCGCCGAGACCGAAAACATTCGCGCCAGCCTGATGGGATACCTGGCGGATTGCGCCACAAATTCGCAGGACCCGCCGACCGGCTTCTCCTTTGAGCTGAGCCCGGCCTACAGCCGGACCGCACGCCGCGACCGTCTCATCGCCGAGTTGGCGCCTCTTCAGAACCAGAGCGCAACCGCCTTATCGCGCCGGCGAGGGCGCAGATTAGCCATGCCATTTCCCACGGAAAATTCTTTCGCGTTTACTCCGGTGTCAGTCCGGGCCCACGCTCCCGCGGCCTCCGGCATCTACGGAATCTTTAACGGCAGTCAATGGATCTACGTCGGCGTCGGAGAGGATATTCGAGTCGCACTGCTCGCGCATCTGAGCGACACCGAGGTCTGTATTCGGCGCTTTAACCCCACCGGTTTCAGTTTCGAGCTGGACTCCGGCAAAGCGCGAAACACGCGCCAGGAAGCCCTGATTCGCGAACTAGGAACGCAGTGCAACCATCAGAACGGGAACCTGCCGTCCCTCCCGTGGCTCAAAGCGCTTTAAGAGTTCGAGTGGCGGGTGAGTCGGATGGCTGTGATCAAGCGATCTGCGGCAGCGGACGGGCGCCCCGGCTCTCGATCATCCGCGACAACGATTCTGCCCGGCGCCGGCATTCGGCCGATTGTTGGGCCGCCAGTTCACGGCTGGACGCGTATTCTTCCATGCTGATCACCTTGGCCAGACGGCTATTAACCAACACTTGAGATTCCTGCCGCAACTGTTTGCTCCAGGCTCGATTGCATGCCTGAAGACGAAACATCTCGTCCAGGCTGTGTTCCTCGATGTTCTCCGGCCAGAATGGCATCACAGTTATGTTATCGGCCCAAACCGGCGGCTACTGTAGTTCAACCCTGACTATTGAGGGAAACTACTAATTGCTGCCAGCCCCGCTTTGTCGATTCCGGCGCCCGCCCGTTCGTCCTAAGCATGTAAGAAACATCACTCTTAAGGAGTACGATAAGGAGAAACACCATGCCTCAATACATGCTTGCGCTCTATGACGATCCCTCCGGCTGGAAGAAGCTCAGCCCGGAAGAAATGCAGAAGTCCCTCGAAAAGTACATGGCCTGGGGCAAACGGCCCTATGTGGTAACAGGCAAGCGGCTCGCCGCCGATCTTGGCCGGGTGCTCCGAAGCGCCAACGGCAAGCCCCGCGCCACCGACGGCCCGTATAGCGAGACCAAGGAAGTGCTGGGCGGCATCTACCTGATCGAGGCCAAGGACTACGACGAAGCCGTCGAGCGCACGCTCGATCATCCGCACCTCGAACACGGGACCATCGAGCTCCGCCAGTTGTACTCGTAACGTGACCGCCGCCGAACTCAGCAACGCATCGAGGCCGGGCGCCGATAGGGGCAAGACACCGGCGTCCTGCTGGAGCACCTGTTCCGGCACCAAGTCGGCCGCGTCGTGGCGCACCTGGCGCGCGTCCTGGGACCGGCGCGTCTGGACCTGGCCGAGGAGAGCATGCAGGAAGCCATGCTGCGTGCTCTCCAGGCCTGGCCCTACCAGGGGATTCCGGAAAATCCAGGGGCCTGGCTCTTCCGGGTAGCGCACAACTCCGCCATCGACTCGCTTCGCCGGGAGCGCTTCCTGGAACAGAATAGCGGCGCGGTGTTGGCCGAGCTCACTCGCGCCACCGCCATCGCATCTGGCGATCCCGGCTTCGAAGAGCAGCTCCGCGACGACGAGCTGCGCATGATCTTCATGTGCTGTCATCCGGAAATCGCCCGCGATGCGCGCGTCGCGCTCAGCCTGAAGACGGTGGGCGGCTTCAGCGTGCGCGAAATTGCCAGTGCGTTCCTGGCGGATGATGCCGCCATCGCACAGCGTCTGGTGCGCGCCAAGCGCCAGCTCCGCGAGCGGCAGTGTCACGCTCGACCTGCCGGGCGCAGCGGATCTCGATCAGCGGCTCGACTCCGCGCTCGAAACCATCTACTTCATCTTTAACGAAGGCTACGCCGCGCATGAAGGCGAGGACCTGATTCGCCGCGACCTGTGCTTCGAAGCCCTGCGCCTGGGGCGTTTGCTGGCGGCTTCTTCCATCGCAACTCCCCGCGTGCACGCGCTGGTAGCCGTGATGGCGCTTCAGGCCGCGCGCCTTCCCGCGCGCATCGACGAAGCCGGGGATTTGATCCTGCTCGAAGATCAGGATCGCGCGCGCTGGGACCAGCGCCTGATCGCCGAGGGCTTCCATCATTTCGATCTTTCCATCGCCGGCGATCAAGTCTCCGAATATCACGTTCAGGCCGCCATCGCGGCCACGTACACCCGCGCCGCCAATCTGCGATCCATCGATTGGCCGGCGATCCTGGAATTGTACGATCAACTGCTGGCGATCAGCGGAGCTTCGCCGGTCGTCGCGTTGAATCGAGCGGTCGCCGTGGCCAAGGTGCATGGCCCCGCGGAAGCGCTGGCCGAGATCGAAACCTCTCCGCGGCAATCCGCAGTTGCGCGACTATTACTTGCTGCTCGCCGTGCGCGGCCACCTCTTAGAGGAACTCGGCCGCCGCGAGGAAGCCGCCGCCTGCTGGCGCGCCGCGCTGGAGTGCCGTTGCTCGGAGCCCGAACGCCGCTTCCTGCGCCGCAAGCTAGCGGGCGTTTGACTCGGCGTCATTTGCCGTAACCCTCCCGTCCCCGGCGTCCGTCTCACATTCATGCTTACCAGACGCAGCTTGATGCGGTTTGCTGCCGCTCTCCCGGTTGCATCCGCTGCCATTCCGGCGTGGGCCTTCGGCTCCAAGGACTTCTGGGAAACCAAGCCTTCGAGCGACTGGAACTCCGAAGAAGTGGACAAGATGATCACGAAATCGCCCTGGGCCAAGGAGGTTACCGTCACTTCCGGCAACCGGATGGGCAATCCTGGAAACGGTGGAGGCGGGCGCTCCCGCGGAGGCGTCGGCTTCCCCGGCGGTGGCATTGGATTTCCTGGGCGGTGGTTACCCGGGCGGCGGTGGTTACCCCGGCGGAGGTGGCGGCTACCCGGGGGCGGTCGCGGAGGTGGCGGTTATCCCGGAGGCGGTCGGGGCGGCGGCCAGCCCGATGATCCACGCCACCGTGCGCTGGGAATCGGCTCTCCCGGTTCAGGAAGCGCTGCACTTGCATGCCGACGACGAAAAGCCCGACCCCGACTTCGAAAAATACTACGTGATCGCTTTGATCGGCGATCTGCCCAGCGGCCGCCGCGGGCGCAACGATGACAACTCCGATGACAGCTCAATGACGATGATCGCAACGATCAGGCCGATCGCCGCATGGAAGACGTTCAAGGATTACACTCGTCTCGAACGCAAGGACGGTCCGCTGCACCTCGAAAAAGTTGACGAGGGATCGCGCACCGGAGGCCGTGGGCCCGGCGTCTATTTCTACTTTTCGCGGAAGAACGAGATTTCGATGGACGACAAGGAAGTCGACTTCAGCACCAAGGTGGGCTCCACGGAAATCAAGGCCAAGTTCACGTTGAAGGACATGCGGTATCACGGCAAGCTGGCCTTGTAAAATAGACGCGTGAACTACGCTTACCTCGAAACTCCCATCGGCACGCTGCTCATCGCGGGCGACGACGCTGCCGTGCATCGCATCACGTTTCCGCAGCGCGGCCGTGCCGCGAAGCCGGAGCCGGAGTGGCAGGAATCGCAACGCGGACCAGTCGGCGAAGCGATGCGTCAGCTGCGCGAATATTTCGCCGGGAAGCGCGCCGACTTCGATCTTCCGCTCGCGCCCGAGGGCACGGTGTTCCAACGCTCGGTGTGGCGGCAATTGCAGGAGATTCCCTACGGCGAAACGATTTCCTATGGAGAACTGGCCCGGCGTGTGGGGAATCCCAAGGCGTCGCGCGCCGTGGGCTCCGCCAATGGCGCCAACCCGCTGCCCATCGTGATTCCGTGTCACCGCGTGATCGCGGGCGACGGAACTCTCGGAGGTTTCGGAGGCGGCCTGCCCACCAAGCAGACGCTGCTTGCGCTCGAAGCAGCGGGCGTCAGTCTAGCAATCGGGCCGTCGCCGGTCGATAACGCTGCGATCATTGACTCCCGCGTGAGGTCCGCCGTGCGCACCGCCGAATCCAGCGCCAACCGGTAAACGATCATGCCCACAATGGCGTCGATGCCCAGAATCGCAAACAGCGCCGCCTGGCTGCCGAACGCGTAGCGCGCCAGATACGCCAGCAGGATGGGCGCGAACGTCACCGGATAAATCGCAAACAGCAGGGCTTGCAGACGCCCGGCCGCGCCGGTGCGGATGGAGTTTCCCGGATCCACGCCGCGCGCCTGGCGGATCGACAGCAGATTGCCGGCGCTGAACAGAAAAATCATCACCACCGCCGCCACGCTATAGGCTTCGGCAAAGCGCCGCACGCCCAGCGGCATGCGCAGCAGCGCGCACACTGACGGTCACCATGGCGATCTCCAGCAGCATGAAGAACAGCGCCGTCAGATTCTTGCCGGCCATCACTCTGCCGGAACGACACCGGCGCCAGAAAATAGAACTGCGCCGCGGAGCGGTCGAACCCGAATGCGTTCCAGAAGCACACTTCACTCATCAGCATCAGCGAGTACACGCAGACCACCGTGAGATAGTTGCGCACGAAAAATCCGCCCAGCGGCCCCCGCGGAACGAACACCATCGGCAGCCAGATCACCAGGCCAAATGTGAATCCCATCAGGAACACCAGACGAAAGCGCGGCGAGCGCACCAGGAAGCGAAATTCCTTTTCGATCAGGGCGCCCAGCGGATCTTTGAATACGCGCCGAAGGCAAGCGGTAAAACCATTCGATCCACCAGGAGCGGCGGCTGGCCTCGGAGTCGCCCGCGTTGGCGGCGTCGGAGTCGAATGCCAGCGTCCGCGAAAACTGCCAGCGGCTGAAGACCAGCGTGCCCACGGTCCAGGCGGAGAGCACCGCCAGCGATGGCCAGAAACGGTTGCCCAGGATCAGGTTCGACGTCGCGGTCCAGGGCCATCCCTGCCAGGCATCGCGCGTGACCAACAAACGCAATTGCGGGCTGATCATTCCCTGCCGCGCCAGCAACAGTTGCGGCAGAGCCACCGCCAGGATCACGAAGAAGAACACCAGCTCGCGGATGCGCTTGCGCGCCAGCAGACGCCCCAGCATATCGCGCAGGCCCACGGCGATGACCAGATTGAACGCCACATAGATCAGGGTCGCCAGCAGGCTCCACTTGGCCAAACGCCGGATTCAGCATGGCCCCGATGGTCATCCCCATCAACACCAAGACCATCTCGATCCCGGAGGTGACCCGCAGCAGAACTTCGATCGAGAACAGCTGGCCGTCCGGAATCGGGTAAGCGCGCAGCTTGCGCAGATCGAGCGACGAGCCGGTAGTCGCCAGCATCAACGGAACCACCTGCCAGTAGAGAAATATCAGCAGCAGGCCGCCGGGAAGCGCGATGCGAATGACGGGCACTTCCGATGGGTTGCTGAAGACGCGCAGGAAAGAGTAGGCCGCGGCGGTCCACAGGCCGTACCAGATGAGGCTCACCGACGGCCGACCACGCGACGCCGCGCCGCGGATAGAAGTGGCAGAACGTCCGCCACTGAGCCCAGACGATCGCGCCGGCGTGCGTCATGCTTCGCGCCGCCCGCTACAGCCAGTCCAGCGTCTCGGCCGCATTCTCCATGCCGAGCGCCCGCACGAACGCGTCTTCCAGCGTCTCGGCGGTGCCGCGCATGTCCGCCATCAACCCTTCGGCAATCAGTTTGCCTTCGTGAATAATTCCGACGCGCTCGCACAGCCGCTCCACCACTTCGAGCACGTGCGACGTAAGAAAAATGGTTGCGCCGTGGCGGACCTGATCGAGCAGGATGTCCTTCATCAGCCGCGCGCCGACGGCGTCGACGCCTTCAAACGGCTCGTCCATCAGAAACAGCTTCGGCCGGTGGATCAGCGCCGCGGCCATGGCCACGCGCTTGCGCATGCCTTTTGAATATTCCGCGATCAGCTTCTTCGGCATGTTGCCGAGTTCGAACAGATCCAGCAGCTCATCGGCGCGGGCGCGCGCCATCGCGCGATCCAGACCATAGATCCGTCCGACGAACTCGATGAACTCGCCGCCGGTGAGATGATCGAACAGCATGGATTCATCCGGCACCAGGCCGATCTGCTGCTTGATCTCGAGCGACCGCTCGGGCATCGGCAGTCCCAGCAGTTGAATGCTGCCGGAGGTGGGAGGCGCCAGGCCCATCAGCATTTTGATGGTGGTGGTTTTGCCGGCGCCGTTGGGTCCCAGGAATCCGAAGAAGCAACCTTGCGGAACGGTGAGCGTCAGGCCATCGACGGCGGCCTTGTCGCCGTATACTTTTCGCAGATCGCGAATTTCGATGGCCGGCGCTCCGTCGCCTTGATACATACTTTCTCTATGGTACTAGCAAGGCGGGGACGTAACGCGAGCCTCCTGCGTAGGCCCACCGTCGCGGCCGACCGTCGCGGCGGCTGAATCTCGCGTCGGACAGCTCAAAGTCGCCTATAGAACGGTCTCTGCGATTCCCGGTCCAAAAAAAAGATTTATCGGTCCTATCTCAAAGTCATTGTTAAGAAAACGCAAGAATGCTGGTATTCTTCTTGTGTCCTTAGCGAAAAACAAGTGGATTTCCAGTCCGAACGGGGACCCCAACGGCAATCCTGCTTGGCTTTCGCGGAGCACATTCTAAACCGCGTCGTTAAATCAGGTCGTTAGGTCAGTCGTTAGACCACATCGTCAGACCAGGTCGTTAAACCGTATTCTCCCAGGGAGTCTCAGTGCGGATCGGCGAGCGTCTTCAGTGTGGCAGGACATCGCGTGATTTCGTCGTACCGCTGGTGCCCACGCGCGCGGCGAGCGCACTCAATGCGCGGCGCAGGCGTGTCTTGCAGTCTAGCGAAAGCAGCCGGGGACGGCAGAAGAGATTAGCACTATGCAGTGGATTCAAGTAGCGCCAGCCGAGACCATTCCGCCTCGCCAAGGCCGCGAATTGCGCATTGGAGATTTGTCGATCGCGGTATTCAATGTCGGCGACCGCTACCTGGCGCTTGAGAATCGCTGCCCGCATTCGGGCGATCCGCTGGCCGATGGGACGGTGGTCGATACCACCGTCACCTGCGGCGTTGCACCATTGGCGCATTTGCCTGGAGACTGGCCTGGTCATCAAACCCTGTATCGAGGGAACTCCCCAGGTGCGTACGTTTCCGGTGGAAGTGCGCGACGGCATGGTGCTGCTCGGCGTGGATGATGCCGTGCAGACAGCAGCCTGACCTGACTCAGTCTCCGCGCCCGAGCGTCCTCGGTTTGGAAGTGGTGGGCCCGACAGAACTCGAATCTGTGACCTCCTGCGTGTCAAGCAGGCGCTCTAACCAACTGAGCTACGGGCCCGTAAGGAAACAAAAGACTTACTGCTGGAATAACCAAGAACCGGAGCGCGTTCGATGAAGCAGTTCATCGACGGCGCTTCGTCTAGTATAAACCCTTTGAGCGTTTGCTGAAAATCAACATACGGCGAATCATCGCTATCCCGTGCGCTGGCCGTCGCCGCCCCGGATGCTCGATCGGTTTGAGGTCCGTAAAGAGTACCCGCTGGCATATTAAGTACCACCGATCAAGACAGCTCCAAGAGCGTCACGAGAACCGGAATACGTGCAAGTCATTGTAAATAACAATGGAAATCGACGGTAATGGTCCTAGGACAAACACCCTATCGAAAGATAGGTAAAAATCTCAAATTCCCTTGCAATTCACCTGATCCCGATATAAGCTAATTCACGTAAGACAATTCTGGTTGATCTGATCTGATGATCGGGTTGATTGGGATGAGTCTAGGTCAATGCGGAGCCAGCGGCCGCCCTTTGGAGGGGGGTTCGTATGAGACAATGTCCGAGTTGCAGGACCGTCAGTAGCTTTTCCGCTCCGACTTGCGAACACTGCGGTTTGCAGTTTTACAAGGCGTCGCGTTGGCCCAGCTTGACAGCACTCTGCCTGCGAATCGGCGGGGGAGCCATTCTGCTCGCCGCTGCTGCAGCAATCGTACTCAGACTCAGCTAGAGCCGTGCGCGCTGTCGGATTTCGCCGCGCGCTTGCATATTTCGCCCTCGTGGCGTCGTCAGATAGCTGCCTGTTTTCCATTTGCAGCCGGTATTAGACTAGGAGTTACGTGTCTCGTTTTGCGTTACTCCTGTTGCTCACTGGCGCGGCCTACGCCTTCCAGGGCCCGCCACCTTCAGCTCGCACCGTCCACGGCCGCGGATCTGGCTCGTCTCATTCGCGAATCGGGCATGGACCCGGCGGAATGCTATCGTGTCCGCGATCTGAGTTTCGTCAAAGACGACATAAAGCTCTACCTAAACGACGGCTACCTGATCTTCTCAAAGCCTGTTCTGGGGCAGCGCTTGTCGGCGCTCTTCACCACCGATGTCGAGGGCGGCGACGGGGAAGTGATCGTCATCCCTCCCACCCGGAGCGAGAGGCAATCGCTCGCGGCGTTCACGCAATCGCCCAATCTGGATGAACACGTCACGACCATACTGATGATCCTTACGGACGACTCCATGGAAGGTGCTGCGGACTGCGCTCGAGCAGCAGCCGGACTCGGCCAAAAAAGTGCCCGCGGCGGGCGCGCTGCTGGCCGAGCGCTGGGATCCGGTTGTCGCCAACATCTCCGCGCCCATGCAAATGCGTCTGGTGGCGGACCTGTGGTCGGCGCGGCCCGGAAAAACCGGCTTGGCCTTTTTCGCGATTAGCGGCGCCACGCTGGGAAACTTCGATATCCTCTCCGACGCGCGCGCCGATCACCGCATGATCATGCGGCAGAGAGTGGAGCGCGACGGGCATGACGAGTTCAATGTCTGGACGGATTTCTTGCCCCGGCGGATCACGTCCAAGATTTCCGGCGTGCCAAATCCAACAGCCGCCGCATCCGGCTGCCCAGCCGGATTGGGAATTCACGCTATCGAACTATCGCATCGACGCCGGAAATCGCCAACGATCTGGGCGTGCGCGCCGTTACCCGTGTCAGCGTGCTCATTGGTCCGGATCCGGTTCGCGCCTTTCCCTTTGACATCGCCCGCAACATGCAAGTGACTGCGGTGCGCATCGACGGAGCTCCGGCCGAATTGATGCAGCGGCGAGTCGCAGCGGGGCCGCATCGGCGAACGGCCAGGAAGAAGCCGAGTTCCTGGCGGTGGCGCCCGCGGCCCTCGCCCCCGGCAGCACGCATGAGTTCGAGTTCGAACATCATGGAAACGTGATCGCCACGCGCGGCGATGGAGTTTATTTTGTGAGCGCCCGCGGATCGTGGTATCCGCACATGCCCGGACAGTTTGCGACCTTCGATCTCACTTTCCGTTATCCCAAGCGGCTGACGCTGGTGGCGGCCGGCGATCCAGTGGAGGATCGGATCGACGGCGACTCGCGCATCACCCACCGCCGCATGACCGTGGCTCGTAGGCGCCGCCGGATTCGATCTGGGCATTTACGAAAAGGTGGCCGGCGCCGCGGCGGGCGTGAATTTCGAAGTCTACGGGAACCGCAACCTGGAGGAATCGATGCATCCTCCAGTGGCGTTACCCTCCGCGAGCCCCGTCGCCGCAGCCTCCGTTCCGGACACGCGGCGCCCGCCTGCCGCCGCAGTCAATTGCTGATCCCGTTCACTCCGGATCCCGTGGCGAGATTACGCGCCGTGGCCGGCGATGTGGCGGCGTCCCTCGAATTTTTCAGCGGAATGTTCGGGCCTCCCGCGATGAAAACGCTTGACGGTGGCGCCCATCCCGGGGGGATTTGGCCAGGGGTTCCCGGGGCTGGTGTATCTGTCCACCTTCGCTTACATCGATTCGGCTTCGCGGCCCGCCGCTCTGCGCGACTCCGAGGAACAAGTGTTCTATTCCGACCTGATGGTCCCGCATGAAGTGGCGCATCAGTGGTGGGGCAGCGTCATCTCTACCGCGCACAGCGAAGACGAATGGCTGCTCGAAGCCCTGGCAAATTATTCTTCACTCCTGTGGCTGGAGAAAAAAAAGGGCGTGAAAGAAATGGTGACCGTGCTCGACGGCTATCGCTCCGAGTTGCTGGAGAAGGACGCGCAAGGCAAGACCTATGAATCGGCTGGTCCCATTGTGTGGGGCGACCGCCTGAACGGCCAGCCGGTTAGCCGCACGTGGCGCACGATTACCTACGGGAAGGGCACCTGGATCATGCACATGCTGCGCCGCCGCATGGGCGACGATGCCTTCTTCAAACTGCTGGCCGAGTTGCGCCGCCGCTATGAGTTCAAGCTAGTGACCACCGCCGACTTCCAGGCTCTCGCGCGCGAGCTGCGGCCGCGCGGCCTGAGCGGCGGAAGGGATCGATGCCTTTTTCGACAACTGGGTGTATGCCACCGGGATTCCGACGCTGAAGCTGCGCTACACGGTCAGCGGAGTTGCGCCTGCCGTGAAACTCTCCGGTTCCATCGATCAATCCGGCGCCGGCGACGATTTCTCGATGGACGCACCGGTGGAGGTGCAGTTCGCCAAGGGCCCTCCGCAAACGATTTGGGTGCGGACCACGGGAGACGACAACACTTTCACCGCGAACTTGCGCCAGGTTCCCGTGCGCGTGGTCATTCCGGATGACGTCTTGGTAAAGAAGTAGCGCGCTCAGGGCAGGTTCTTCAGCCAAAGATTGCGGAAGGAGACTTTGACGTTCCCGCCGCCTTCGATTTGCAGACCGATCACGCCTTGCGCCACCGCCATCGTCGGATCGTCGTCGATGAAAATCGACATCACGTGTCCGTTGAGCACATGGGTCATCATGTTGCCGCGCGCGACGACGTGCATTTGGTTCCAGTCGCCGACTTTGATGAAGCTCTTGAGCGCGTCGGGATCGCCCAGGATGCCCAGCAGCCGCGGCTTCTTGCCTTGCTCCGTGCGGACCATCTGCCCGCGCCACGCGATAATCCCGCGCGGCGTTCCTTGTTCATAAAGCTGGCCGCTGTAGCGGTTGGCGTAATCGAAATCCGCCTGGTAGCCTTTGAGATTCCATTTTGCGAACCGTGGATTTGGAACCGGGCCGCCCTGCGTTTGCGTCGCGCGCGCGCTGCGATACTGAATCCCGCTATTGGCCCCGCTGCCTTCGAGCTTGACTTCCGCCTTCAACTCGAAGTTCTTGGGCTCGCCGCCTTGCCAAATGACGTAGGTGGTTCCGGCCGGTTTCTCGGGCGATGATTCTCCGGTGATCGCGCCATTCTCCACGCGCCACACGTCGCTGCTTCCGTCCCAGCCCTTCAGGGTCGAGCCGTCGAACATGGAAGTCCATCCCGCATGATCCTCAAAATCGATGGGATCGGGTTGAATGAAACGGCTGCCGGACTGCGCCGCCAGCCTATAGCTGCACGCCGCCGCGACGGCGAGCGTTACCACCAACGCAGTCTTCGTCTTCGTGTCATGAGACCTCCGGAACTTTTTCCCATTGGCGGGTCTTGGCCGATTTCAACACCGCGTCCGTCACGTGATCCGTCGCCAGCCCGTCGCGGAACGTCGGCGCGGCGGTCTTGCCCGATGCCAGCGCTTCCAGGAAATCGGCAACCTGATGAATGAACGTGTGCTCGTAGCCGATCTGCAGACCGGGCACCCACCAATGCTTCATATAAGGATGATCGCCATCGCTCACGTGAATGCTTCGCCAGCCGCGCAGACGGCCTTCATCGCGATGATCGAACCATTGAATGCGGTGCAGATCGTGCAGATCCCACATCGCCGACCCGTGCTCTCCGTTGATTTCGAGAGTATTCAGCGCCTTGTGGCCGCGCGCGTAGCGGGTGGCCTCAAAGGTAGCCAACGACCCGTTCTGGAAGCGGCAGAGAAACGCACTGGCGTCGTCGATGCCCACCGGCTCCACCTTCCCGGTCAGATTGTGTTTGCGCTGTTTGATGAACGTCTCGGTCATCGCGGTCAGCTCGCGGATCGGACCGTTCAGCCACAAAGCAGTGTCGATATTGTGAGCCAGAAGATCGCCGGTCACACCGCTTCCCGCCACCGCCGCATCCAGCCGCCACAGCCCTTCGCCGCCTTGCGGCAAGTCTTGTGAGATGGTCCAGTCCTGAAGAAACTTCGCGCGATAGTGAAAGATGCGTCCCAGGCGGCCTTCGTCGAGCAGTTGTTTGAGCAGCATCACCGCCGGCACGCGCCGGTAGTTGTACCAAACCATGTTCGGCACTTTTGCCGATTCCACCGCGTCCACCATTGCCGCGGCTTCGGCGGAGGTGCGCCCCAGCGGCTTTTCGCACATGACGATCTTGCCGGCCTTCGCGGCAGCGATGGCGATCTCGGCGTGCGTATCGTTGGGGCTGGCGATGTCGATCAGGTCGATATCGCTGCGCTCCACCAGCTTGCGCCAGTCGGTTTCTATCGATTGGTAACCCCAGTTCGCCGCGAATGCCTCGGCCCGCGCGGCGTTGCGGGCGCACACGGCTTTGAGCACCGGCTGGTATGCCAAATCGAAAAACCGGCCCGCTTGCAGGAACGCGTTGGAATGAGTACGGCCCATGAAGCCGTAACCCACCATCCCGATGTTGAGAATCTTTTTCGCCATTCGTGTGGGACTCTAATTCCAGCCGTGGGCGTTGCGAACCGCGATCATGGTGGCCAGAATGCTGCGCCAAGTCTCGGGCTTCATCATGGTTTCGTTCGAGAACATGCAGCCATCCCAGCATATGTGCTGGATGGCGCGAGTCAAGTTGCCGTTGTCGTCGCGCAGCCACATCCCGGCCGCGCGCGGCACGTCGAGCTTGCCCGTTGGGATCATTCGGCAGGCAGTGCCGTCCGGTCTTATCGTGCGAGCCCGCGCCCTTCACCGTCGCGTCATTCTGCGCAACGTGGAAATCGATCGTCCACGGGACGCAGCGCATTCGTCATCTGCCGCAGGGCATCGTACAGCACTTCCTGATCGGTCCAGTCGTAGTCTTGCGGCAGAATCCGATCTTCCGGCGCGTTGTAGCCGAGCGTATAAAGCAGCGTATGCGCCATGTCCGCCTGAAAGCCCAAAGTCTCGGGCCGGCCCACCATTTCGAGCAACTCAACCATGCGCTTCCAACTGTGCATGCCGCCCCAGCAGATTTCTCCTTCCGCGGCGAGACGCTCGCCGAAGCTCTCGGCGACATTGCACGCCTCGCGGAAAGTCTCCGCGATCCGCTTGGAATTCGCGGCTGGATCTTTGGCCCAATCCGCGGGACCCGTCGCGGAATCGATGCGCACCACTCCATATTTGCGGATGCCCAGCGCGCGCAGCTTTTTGGCGATCGCACAAGCCTTGCGCACTTGCGTAACGAATTTCTTGCGCTCGTCCTCCGAACCCATGGCCGATCCGCCACCGGTGGGAGGCCACACCGGCGCCACCAATGATCCCACCACCAATCCTCGCTGGCCGATGTTGTCCGCCAGTCGCTTCAGGTCGTCATCGGTCGAATCGATATCCGTGTGGGGCAGGGAAAGGAACAGATCGACGCCATCGAACTTGACGCCATCCACTTCGGCCGCCTGCGTCAAGTCGAGCATGGTATCCAGACTGATCGGAGGTTCGGAATCCGGACCCTTGCCGACCAGCCCCGGCCACATGGCGTTGTGGAGCTTCGGAAAAGCGTAAGGAGCGTCCATGCAGTCTAATGCTCGATCGGGAAACCGAAGGAGTAAAGCGTATTGTCGAACGTGCTGAAGTACACCCGGCCGTTGGCCACCGCCATGCCGGCGAAGTGCGTGAACGAAGTGATCGCGTCGCCGCTCGAATAAAGTTCCTTGCCGGTGGCGGCGTCGAGCGCGTAAAGAATCGCATGACTCGACAACTGCGCGCGTTGCTCCGGACTGAACAAGCCGCCCTGGTTTTCATTCGCCTGACGCACGTACTCGCCGCTCGAAAGCGCAAACACCACGCCGTTCGCGATCACCGGCGGGGCGGGGATCACCAGATTGCGCGACACCCAGGCCGGCGTCAGCACCGTTTTCCCGTTGCTGTCTTCAACTTTAAAGGCCACGATGCTGCCCTCCGGCGCGTCACCGTTGGTGATGGGGAACTTCATATCGGGATGCAGCGGACCCCACACCGGCGCGAGCACCCAGCGCGTGCCGCTCGCATCCTGCCAGCTCGCGAGGCTTCCCCACGTGCCGCGTCCGGCGAAATCCACGTCTTCGTTCGAGATCAATTGCGTGCGGAACAACGGCGTGCGATGATTCTCGCCGCCCAGCGATTTGGAATCCAACAGGTACAGGCGCCCTTCTTTGCCGGAGCCCGCCAGCAGGTCGCGGCCCTTGTAGGGAAACACCACCGGCGTGTCGTTCAGATCCAGATCCCGCTTGGTCATCCATTCCCGATTGCTGGGCGTGTACCAGTCTTTCAACTTGAGCGTCTTGGGCTCCAGCGCGACGAAGGTGTCGGAATAGATTCCCTTCGCCGGGTCCCAATTTCCATCGCCGACTTCAGAGTAGATGGTGCCGTCCGTACCCACCGCGGGTCCGGCCAAACCCCACAGGCCGCCGCCCTTGGAGTCCCAGGAGCTGACGTTCATATTCGCCAGATCCAGCGCGTACGCGGCGTTGGGATTCCCTCCGCAGCGCTGGCCGGTTGTAGTGTAGATCACGTTGTCGACAACATTCAGGCTGTACGGTTTCCCGTTTGGCGGAACGAATTTCGCGGGCGGCGCAAGATCCTCGCCGTTGGTGAGATTCAGTTGGTGGAGCTGGCCGTCGCTCGACAAGAATGTAAATAGCGCGCGGTCCAAAGCGGCCTGAGGGCGATCCCGCGCGAGCGATCGGCAAGGGAGGCACCACCGGCGTCGCCGTCAAACCACCGGGACACAGCCAGAAGGACGTGGTCGATTGCGGCGTCTCCGACGAGTATTGAAAATGCTTCTTCCACAGGATCTTGCCCAGATCCGCGTCGACAGAGTAAATGTTGTCCGAGCTTCCGCCTACCAGCGCCACTTCCTTGAAGCCGTCGGTTCGTGATCACGCGGCCAATGATGAGCGGCTCCATCAGCGAGTGCAGCGCCTTCTGCTGATTGTCGGGAAGGGTCAACTTCCACAGGAGCTGAAAGTCCTTCACGTTGTCCTTGGTGATGGTGGTCTCCGCCTGCTGCCAGCCGGTTCTTTGCGGATCTCCGCTATGCGTGAGCCAGTCCGCGCCGTTGAGCGACACTGCCCAAAGCCCCGCGCCACACAGCATGAGGAATGCGAATTTAAACCGCCTATACATCGGTCAGCTCCATTTCGTCGGTCGTTCGACCAGTGCCTCCGGCGAGGCTCGTCGCCACCGCTCGAAGCAGAAATATTATAGTAAAGTCGCGGTGTGCCCTAGTTTGCCGCGGCTACGATGCCCCCTTGAGATGTGGAGATCAAATGAATCGTCGAGACTTTCTCGCTAACAGTGTTCTTGCCGCGGGTGCGCTGGCCGCGCGCTCCGCCTTCGCTGCGCCCACGCAGTACTCGGTGACGGTGCGGGCAGACCAGCCGCTCGGCATGATTGCGCCGGACTTCATGGGCCTGGGATATGAAATCTCCTCGGTGTCCCGGCCCGGCCTGTTGAGCCCGCTCGAACAAAGTTTATGTGCAGTTGGTACGCACGCTGGGTACGCGTGGCGTCATTCGCATCGGCGGCAACACCGCGGACTACGCCAAGTACTCGCCGAAGGCGGCCGCGGTTTCGAGCGCGCGCGGCACCGTGGTAAACGACGCCGTGCTGAAAGATCTCGGCGGCTTTCTCGAAGCCACCGGCTGGAAACTGATTTGGGCGCTGGATCTCGGGCAGGGCACTGAGGCGGATGCCATCGCCGAGGCGAGGATCATATCGTCGATCGCCGGCGAGCGCCTGCTGGCTTTCGAAATCGGCAATGAGCCGGACCTGTTCGCTCGCGCCAAGCACCGCAAACCGGAGTATCGGTTATGAAGATTGGCTTGCCGAGTACCGCCGCTACAAGGCAGCGCTCCGCAAGGAGTTTCCACGCATCCCGATCGCCGGGCCGGACGCGGCGCGTAAGGACCGAGTGGGTCACGCGCTTTGCCGCCGACGAAGGTAAGGATTCCGTTCTTCTCACGCATCACTATTATCGTGAGGGGCAGAACCCCAGCAGCAGCATCGAAAAGTTGCTGGGCGTCGATCCCAAGCTGCAGCCGCAGTTGACCGCGCTGAAAGCTGCTTCGCAGGCCTGCGGCGTTCCGTATCGCATCTGCGAGGTGAATTCTTTCTCCGGCGGCGGACGCCCCGGCGTCAGCGATACCATGGCAGGCGCTCTCTGGGTGCTGGATTACATGTTTACGCTCGCCGCCAACGGCTGCGCTGGAGTGAACATGGAAACCGGCGTCAATCAACTCGACTTCATCAGTTCCTACTCGCCCATTGGAGACGACGAACATGGCCACCACTCGGCCAAGCCGGAATACTACGGAATGCTCGCTTTCGCGCTCGCTGGCAAAGGTCAACTAGTAGCTGCGGAAAACGATGCCAACTCACCTGAAATAAAAACTTATGCCACGCAGTCCGGCCACGGAGCGCTTGCTGTCACTTTGATCAACAAGGGCGCCGGCGGCGCCGGTTATAACCGTCAATCTCGGAGAGCACACCAAGGCCAAGCAGGCGTCTTTAATCCGGCTGAGCTGGTCCGGCGATCGACGCCAAGACCGGCATCAAGCTAGGTGGGGCGGAGGTGACGCCGGATGGCACCTGGAAGGCCGCGGGTACAGAAGTGCTTCGTGTGAAGAGTGGACAGCTCGCCATCACGCTGCCTCCGGACAGCGCCGCGGTCGTTCACCTCTGAGCGCTGGCGGCTGCGTCTGCGTCATCATCCAATCCCAGTGCTGGCCAGCTTCCTCGACGATCGTCTTGACGTGTTCCGGGAGCACGTAACGCTCCTGCCACCAGCCGGTTCGCGGCATCCTGAACCCGCCGCAAGTAATCGGCCCGGTTCGGGTAGCGTTCCTCGATCGACAACCGAGGATCGCCGCTCTTCTCACGCTCCGCGCGTGTTTTCGCGAATGGAATGAACGATCCAGCCATCGCAATTAAAGTATCGGGCGAACCGATGGACTCACTCCGGAAGTCCCAATCGGTGTAGGTCCCCAACGGCACCGCCAGTTCAGGCGTGCGCAGGCCGCCGATATCGTTGCCGTCGCTATCCACTCGCGGCACCAGGAACGGGAGTGCGGAAAGCGGCCCCGGCAAGTCGATCCGATAGCCGCCCGGCACGTGATACGGCCACTGCACGCCGGGCACTTTTGGAAACTCGATCTTGCTCTGCGCCACCAATGTCGCGTCCGCTAGCGTCGGATGGCGGCTGGGCGGCGGCGCGACGCCTTCCCGCACCCAGCGATCCAAGTCGGCGAGCAACGCGGACTCAAGCCAGCGATAGTCATTCGGATTGGACTTGAGCTGCCCGCCGTTATCCCGCGGCGGCCACGTACCCGGGCCATGCTGCGTCCCCGCGAAGAGGAAAACGCGCACGTTAGGAGGGTCGTTCAAGTCTTCTGTCCCGTCCATGGAAAGATGCCGCAGCGCCGCCACGCGGCCGCGGTCCCAATATTCCGAGCCGGTGTCGATCAGGAAAACCTTCGGCTCCTGTCCGGCGGGCACGCGCGCCCCGAGTCCGTCGCGCTTACCGGTCGCAGGGTCGGTGGTCGTCTCATAGCGAATCGGGAACTTGGTTTGCGTGAACGATCCCAGCTCATCCGGCTGCGCGAAGCGCTCATTGAAACTGCCGAGACCGGTCCCTCCGGTTTGGATAAACAGCGCGTCGATCGCTTGCCGCCCTTGCTCGTCGGTAGTGAAGCCTTCGTAGATCAAGTGACGCTGATAGCGTCCGGTCTGCGATGCGCCATAGGTGTAGGCGTAGCGTCCGGGCGCGATAGCAGCGGGGTCATGCTTCAACGACGCGGCCAGATCGCGAATCGCCGCGAATCCCAAGCCTGCGACCGGCGGATTCTTCGCTTCATAAGTGACCTGATACGTCATCCCCGCCTTGAATCCGCCCTTCAGCGACACCCAGTTCGGATCGTAAATCACTTGCCCTTTCTCGACGCGACCGAACTGCCAGTCTTCGCGCGGGATCAGCCGCGGCGCCGCCACCCAGCCCTCGCGTTCCGTGAGCCGGTACGCGGGATTCTGCGGCTCAATCGGCGGATACGCCGGCGAGAAATATCCCGACGCGTATTCGAACGACTCGCTGCGCTTGTTGGGGATGAACCACGGATTCACCCAGCCGGTGATCGGCTGTCCGTGGTCGGTTGCAACCGGCGGGTCGAAGCCGATCAAGCCGTCGCGCTTCGGAACATCGAACTGCCAGCCGATAGAGACCAGCGTGTAGCCTTGCCGCATCAGGAAGCCGTCGCCGAAGTCGGCTTCGGTGGCAGGATCGGCCGACGCTGCGCCGTGGTTAAAGATGTTCAGCAGCGTCATGCGGCCGCGATTCACCAGATCGAACAGCAGGACTCCATTGCCGCGCGCCGCGTCCTTCGGCCGCAGGATGAACACGTCGGCCGAGAATTCCACTTTGCCCTGGCTGTTGCGCGGAGCCTTATCGAGATCGGCGATGATGCGGTTGTGCGGATTCTCCGGCGCGACCGCGTAATAGACCTTGCCTACCAATTTTTCGTAGGCGCCGACTGTGCCGAAAGCCTTGCCGCCCAGCACGTCCTGCCGCCGCGAAATCTCCACCCGCGCGACTTCGGCGCGAACGACGACCGGCGCGAAGAGGGCGATCAGTGCTGGAATCGTGGCGAAACTTCTGCGAGTGAATGTCATGGCTTTCTCCGTTACGAAGTCTAATCGTACTCCAAAAGAACCCACCCTCCCGTTGCCGCCGATTCTACAATCCGGGTAAAATCCGATCATGAGAATTCGGTTTGTGATTGGCGGCTGGTATTCTCTCGCTGACGGCGGTGGGCCAGGTTCAGGTGGTGCCAAGGCAGAGCAGGGCTGATCTGCTCAACGAGCCTTTTTCGGCGGATGCAGTCACGACGTTGGTGCGTACGCTCGCGGACGGCACTCACATCGCCCGGCAAACCATGACCGTCAAAATGTATCGCGATTCATCCGGCAGGTCGCGGTCGGATAGAATTCCCGGCGAGTTTATGGCCGGGCAGCCTGCACCCCCCGCAACGATCCTGATCCGCGATCCCATCGCCGGATACAGCTACGTCCTCGACAGCCGCAGCAAAATCGCGCGCCGCACTCCGATGAAGCCGGGTCCGCCGGATGTGCCCATCATTCCGCCGCCGCCGGATCTCCAAGCGCCGGCGCCGGTGGCGAACGGTTTAAAGCCTCAATTCAAGACCGAGGATCTCGGCACACAAACCATGGAGGGCGTGATTGTTCAAGGGCGGCGAACGACGGTTACTTACCCGGCCGGTTCGATGGGGAACGACCGCGACATCACTAACGTTTCCGAGATCTGGAGCAACAAGGAATTGCGGCTGATGATCCTGCAGATCCATTCCGACCCGCGCAGCGGAGAAACCACCACCAAGATCGAGAACCTGAGCCGGACGCAGCCCGATCCAAACCTGTTCCTGCCGCCGCCGGATTACAGGATTGTAGACACAGCCACTCCTCAATAACTCGCCTTCCCGCGCTATACTTTGGCGAAAGCGGCCAAGTGCGCCGAACACGGGAGCAGACATATGCGTTTCATTGGATTGTTATTGCTTGCTTCAACGGCGTTTGCACAAAGTGGCGCGATCAGCGGGAAAGTCGTGAACCTGCCGGGCGACCCGGTGCCGAATGCGCCGATTGTCGCCACCAACGTCGCGACCAAGGCAGTCTATAAATCCACCAGCTCCGATAAAGGCCTCTACACGCTGTCGAACGTGCCGGCCGGCAACTACGAAATTTCGGTTGCGCTGCTCGGATACAATCCCTACGCTCAGAAAGACGTGACGGTCGGCGCCGCGAAGACCTTGCAGTTCGACATTCATTTGACCGATTACCAGTTCGATACCTTGGGAGACGGCAAAGAATTCAGAATCGATCTCTACAGTCCGCATCCCACGCCCTCGGGACCCACGCCGCGCACAGCCGACGGCAAACCGGATTTCAGCGCGGTCTGGTACGCGCAGAGACCAGTCGATCTCGGCAAGCCCGAGCCGTTGCCGTGGGCCGATGCGCTGGTTCGCGAGCGCGCCGCGAATAATTCGAAAGATGCTCCAGGCGCCCGCTGTCTGACTCGTGGCATCCTCGCGGCCGGAGCGTTGTTCCCTTACAAACTGGTGCAGACTCCGAAGCTGCTGGTGATGCTGTTCGAAGACGATATCCCCAGCCATCGTCAAGTATTTCTGGACGGGCGCACTCATCCCAAGGATCCGAACCCTTCCTGGATGGGGCACTCGATCGGCCACTGGGAGGGCGACACGCTGGTCGTGGATACGGTCGGGTTTAACGATCGGTCATGGCTTGATCCGCAGGGGCATCCGCATACCGAACAAATGCACGTGATCGAACGCATGCGCCGCCCCGATCTGGGGCACCTTGAAATTGAGTTCACGATTGACGATCCTGCAACGTATGCCAAGCCGTGGATCATCAAGCGAGTGGCCGATCTCGATCCCGACGACGATGTCGGCGAGTACGTATGCGAGAACAACCACGACCCGAGCACATGGTCGGGAAGTAAGCACCTCAAGACATCGCAGTTTCACGTTCCCTGGAACGCAGCCAAAGCTCGACGATAATCGTGTTGATCGAGAAACCAATCCAGAACGCGATACCGAAGAATTGGCTCGGTTCGAGATGTGTCCACCGGCTGGTAGCGAAAAAAACGCCCATGACAGGACGGGTAGTAGCGATACCCAGAAGTATCCCGATCGCCCGCCACATCCACTGCATTTTCTGAAGCGATTCGCCACGGCGCATGTACCAATAGGCCCGCGCAAGTGAAAAAAGGAACAGGCTATTGAAGAAGAGAACCGCCGAGCGTTCCACCCATCCTCCAATCGAGTAGGCGCTCATCGCGTAGGCCGTAACACCCACCACCGCTCCCAACGCAAAAAGCAGTCGTTGCGACCACTACCGCAGCGGACCGGCGCAGCAGGACAATCGGAGTCAGCAGAACAAACGCCATAGCGGGAAGAATATGCGCCAGCGTCAGCGTCGTATGCGATGCAAACGCATGCGTCGAGCGCGGCCAGTTGCGGGTTGATCTGGGAAGGATGCGCAAGCGCGACTAATCGCCGCAAGACGACTGCGATCGCGACCACTGTGCAGGCCCAGAAGCCCACCTTCAGTGAAAGAAGATCCGCTCGCCTCTGAACGCTTCATGGCTTCATCCTTGTGTTGCGGCCATATATAGGGTCTACGCAGAGTTCAGGCCATTTGTTCCGCCGGACACGCAGTCCGCTTACCACCGGCTTGACGTAGAATACTAGGGGCGCCAGACTGCGCTCCAAAGGACACCCCATGAATCGTGTTAATCCGTTCTCCCTGCGCAGAACATTCGCGAGCGCTCGCTGCGGCTGCGCTTCTGGTTTGCAGCCCGCTGCTCACCGAAACCGCTCGAGCTGCCAAGAACGACGCCCCCAATCTTGAAGTAGACGCCTCCTGGCCGCAGCCGCTGCCCAACAAATGGGCCATCGGTGCGATCGCCGGAGTGGCGATCGGCCCGCAGGATCACGTTTGGATTATTCACCGTCCCGCAACGCTAGGGCCGGATGAGAAGCACGCCACCACCAATCCGCCGAACGCGGAATGCTGCATACCCGCGCCGCCGGTCATTGAATTCGACGCGCAAGGAAAAGTCGTGCAAGCCTGGGGAGGCCCCGGCGCCGGATACGAATGGTTCACCAACGAACACGGGATCTACATCGATTACAAGGGCAACGTCTGGGTCAGCGGCGTCGCCGGCAAGGACTGGGGCAAGGTTCTCAAATTCACGCCCAGCGGAAAGTTCATCATGCAGATCGGCCGCCCCCTGAAGCCGGGCGAGACCTTCAACAATGCCGCCACGGACATGCTCGGACGGCAGCCGGCGGATATGGACGTCGATCCGAAAACCAATGAGCTCTATATCGCCGATGGCGACGGCGGAGCCCAGCGCGTGCTGGTGTTCGATGCCGAGACCGGCGCGTTCAAGCGCATGTGGGGAGCCTACGGCGAGAAGCCGCAGTTAGACACGCCCGCAAAACACGATCCTGATGGTCCGCCGTCGAGAGCGTTCTCGGTCGCCGTGCACTGCGTCCGGCTCGCCAAGGACGGCCTGGTTTACGTCTGCGATCGCAATGGTGACCGGGTGCAGGTTTTCCATCAGGATGGCAAATTCGTCAAGGAAGGGCTGATCTCGCCGAAGACGCTCGGAACCGGCACCGCCTTCGATCTCGACTTCACTCCCGATCAGAGGTTTTTTTACGTGGCGGATGGAACCAACCACAAAATCTGGATCATGCAGCGGGATTCGATGGAGATCGTCGGATCGTTCGGCCAGTTGGGACATAACGCCGGCGAGTTCCGCAACGTGCATGCAGTCGCCGTGGACTCGAAAGGCAACTTATTCACCACTGAGGCCAGCGAGAATAAGCGCGTCCAGAAGTTCGTTCCGGCGAAGGGGTCGAAGCGCGCGAGCCGCTAAAATCTGGCGGGCGGCGGTCACGGGCATCCGCGCAAGATACCGCGCGCTATGCTCGGAGTATGGTCATGAAGGTTCTGAAGTGGGGACTGCTGGCCGCAGTCCTCATTCAGCTCATCCCCTATGGCCACACTCACACGAATCCGCCGGTAACCCAGGAGCCCGCGTGGGATTCGCCGGCTACCGGCGAGTTGATCCACCGCGCCTGCTATGACTGTCATAGCAACCAAACCGTCTGGCCCTGGTATGCAAACGTCGCGCCGATGTCCTGGCTCCTGCAGAGAGACGTGAACGGCGGCCGCAGCCACTTGAATTTCACCGAGTGGAATAAGCCGCAGCGGCACGCCAAGGATGTCGACGACGAAGTGACGAAAGGCGACATGCCGCCCTGGTTCTATCTGCCCATGCACCCCGCCGCGCGGCTCAGCGCAGAGGAAAAGCAGGCCCTGATCGACGGCGCCGCGAAGTCGCTCGGACCGCAAGGCGCTCAGGAACCATCCCGAAGGGCAAGCGTCCAGCCCGTCTCACGTGAAGTGAGCAGCGGCTGGACGCCGTATGTGCAATCTAACATTTAGCTGAGCTGCGCCGCGGCCGGCCGGCTGGGCGATTTGGATTCACCCAGCCGTCGAAAGCGGGCCCGTTCTGCAGGAACCGGTAATCGGCGCTATCCGGACGCCCCTTCGCGTACGAGGCATCGGTCGCGCCGAGGAACTTGCCGGCATGCAGTGTGGCATCGTGAATCAGCTTGACCATTCCCTGGTAGGGCGCGGACAGTGTGGTCGAACCAGCCGGAGAAATTTCCCAAGTCGGTGTTCGCTACCAGCACCGCATCCACGCCCGGCACGTTGGCGATTTCGGAAGCGTGGGCGACGCCAACCGGAGTCTCGATCATCACCACCACCAGCATGTTCTCGTTGATGCTGGTGCGATACTTCATCGTGGCGGCTTGGCCTTCGCCCGCCCAGAGCCGCGCGGCTTGGCCTGCGCCCATGCTGCGGCGGCCCTCCGGCGGATACTTGGCGTACTTGACGGCGGCTTGAGCTTTCTCAACCGTGTCGACAGTGGGCATGATGATCCCCAGCAGGCCGATGTCGGTGGCGTGCTGAATCGAGCTTTCCAGTTCATCCTGAATGCGCACCATGGGCGTTGCAACCGTGTGCGGGCAGGCAGCGACCATTTTCTCGATGTCGGCCCAGGTGAGCGTGCTGTGCTGCATCTCAAACCAGGTGTAGTCGTAATGCTTGGACGCCTCGCAATAGGCCGCGACATCCGGCTTCGAGATCGTCACGCTGAAGACCTGTTTGCCGTCCAGCAGCTTCTGCTTGGCGGTGTTGTAAAGTTTTCCCGACGTTTCCTGAGCGATCGCCGGTGCAGCTGACCAGCATCGCGCGCCAGTAGCGTAAACCCTGCAAATCTTGAGTGTTTCAATTTTCATAGAATTCCCCCCTCGCGAAGACATAATCATACCTCTTTTTGGAGCGCGATGGTCGTGCGAGCCGCAGTCCGGCAGCGCGCCTAATTGCGCTCCAGTTGAAACAGGCAATACACCAGGTGACCCTTCTTATCGGCCACCACGCGATTCGCCGTCACACGCAGCGACGAGGCCGCCAGTTGCGCCTGGAACTGTGCGGTTCGGGACTCGTCGATCACATAGCCGTCGCAATGCGTCACGTACAGAACATTTTCGCGCGGCGCGGGATCGGCGAAGGCCACGGCGTCGCGCGAATGGATCTGCACGCCGTTGTGAATGCCCCAATCCAGAACCGCTACCGGCAGGCTCTGCCGACGGAGCACGTCCGCGAGGCGCTCGACGCCATCGTTCCAATAGGCGCTGAATCCGTTGGTCCGCGCCGCGTGCGCGTAATGCCCCAGCAGCCACAAATTCGACGCCACCAACACAATGCAGAACGCGAGAAACGCCGCGCTTTGCTTGCCGCGCAGGTAGCGCTCCGCCACCGCCGCCGCGCTCGCCGCCACGATGAAGTGCGGAGCGGGATAGAGCAGCACCGTGTGATGCGGCCCGGCGCCGGCGTCGCGAAACACGAACATCGCTCCATAGGCCGCAGCCATCGCGACCCAACTGAATACCAGAGCAGGGAAGACCGCGGACCTCCTTAAGAACGGCAGCGCGACGAACGCCAGCACCAGCGCCGGCAGCAGCGCGCTCCCCGGTCCGAAGTGCGATTCGCGATACCACCGGATCACCAGCTCGCCGATCGGCGCGCCTATCAGCGGAATCTTCTCGGCAAAGGTGCTGCGGAACATGTAATGTTCGAACGCGCGCCCATCGAGCGTGTGTTGCAGCATCACCAGCTTTTCGAGCGCGGGCACGGTCGGCAGTGCGCCCGAAGCCTGCACCGTCGCGCCGCGCCGTTCCCAATTGAATGCGATCAAGGGCGCGGCGCCTACCGCGATGCCGATCGCCGCGATCGCCACGTTCCTCAGCGTGAATGAGCGCCAGACTTGGCCCGGATACGCCACCGCCAACGCCAACAGCATCGCCGCCAGCGGGAAGATGAAGACGGCCTTGTACCAAAGCGCGAGCCCTAGCCACCAGGAAAGCCGCACCCAGAAATCTGCGTTTTCCCGAAGCCTCAAAGCGCTGCAGCAAATTCAAAAACGCCACCGTTGCCGAGCAGCAACAGACACACCGTCATGTCGAAGACATTGATCAGGACAAACACCGCGTCGGTTGCCAGAAACACCGCCGCCGCGAGCGCCACCCGGCTACCAGCGGCGCGCCGGACTACATCCGCGAACAACAGTAGCGTGAGCACGCTCAGCAAACATACCGGCAGCCGCATCGACCACACATTCGGGCTCCAAAGCCGGAAGATGGGCCAGTAGAGCCACGACTTCAGGGCGCCGATATAATCCATCGTCATCACCGGAATTCGGAAATGACCCACGTGCCACTCGTAGAGCGAGGGCGCGTTGTCGACGAACGGCCCGACGAACAGCGCTTCGTCTTCTTCGATGCCGGGGCCGGTCAGAAAGAACAGTTGCAGCGCGAGGAGCGCCGCGCCGACCAGCCAAATGCGATACCGAAAGCGGGGAATCAAGCGGAGTTTGCCAGCACTCAGCGTAGCATGTCGCGTGCTTAGCTGGAGGTTACGGAATAAATTGAAAGTAGACATAATATTCGTTATCAGAATTCACAAACAACCGCCCCGCGTCCTGGGACATGGGCTGGCCGTCGGCCATTACCCTTCTGCAGGAAGATCTGTTCGCTGTAAGGCTGAGTCGCGCGCGCCTGGCGTCCGATCGCATCGACCGCGATGGGCTGCGCCCGGCGCCCTTCGCCCCACTGCAGGATAAAGATGCGGATGCAATTTTCATTCGGCGCTTGTGGGCGCGCCGTTGTTGTGATAATCTCCACGAGGTTGCACGGATCGCCGTTGGGGACGCGATACGAGCTTAATAGGGGACCGTGAATAAATCGCTTTTTCCCCGGTGATACTGCGCGGGATTTAACGGGAGGACATTCAAATGTTAAGGAAATCGATAATCGGCCGTGCCTTGGCTTTGGCGCGTGTCTGCATATTTGGGACTTTTGCAGCTGGTTTGTGCCTGACGCCGCTAGCCGCACAGGTATCGACCGCAGATATTTTGGGAACCATTACCGACTCGAGCGGCGCGGTGCTGGTGGATGCCAAGATCACCATCGAGAATCCGGAAACGAACCTCACCCGCACTGCCACCACCAATGGCTCTGGAAACTACGTCATCTCGCTGCTGCCGGCGGGCCGCTACAACATTAAAGTGGAGCACCCCGGCTTTCGAGCCGCGAACTTGAATTCGATTGCTCTCGCGATCGGCGACCGCGCGCGCCAGGACATTCGCCTGGAAGTTGGGCAAGCCACCGAGTCGGTGGAAGTGAGTGCCCAAGCCTCGGCGTTGCAGTCCGATAGCGCTGTGGTTGGAAATCTGATCACCGACCGGGTGGTCCAGGACACTCCGCTCAACGGCCGCAATTTTGTGCGCCTCGCCCAGCTTGGCGCCGGCACCAACGAGAGCGTCCCCAACGCGATGAGCAGCGGGAATCGTCCCGATGACCGGCGCCGCACGTCGGCGGTCTCGGTCAACGGTCAGCGTGACTACGCCAACAGCTATCTCATCGATGGCATGGATGACAATGAGCGTTACATCGGCACCATCATGGTCAAGCCGTCGGAAGACGCGCTTCAGGAATTCAGAGTCGATACCAATTCGTATGCCGCGGAAGTCGGTCGCACGGCGGGCGGGGTGGTCAATCTGATCACCAAGTCCGGAACCAATAGCCTGCACGGCTCGCTGTTCGAGTTCTTCCGCAATGAGCATCTGGACGCCAAGAATTATTTCGTCGGCGCCACCGCCGCGAATCCGCCTTATAAACAAAATCAGTTTGGCGGCAGCATCGGCGGCCCCATCAAGAAGGACAAGACGTTCTTCTTTGCCGACTACGAAGGTCTCCGACTGCGCCAGGGAATCACGTACGCCAGCACGGTGCCTACGCTGGCGATGCGCAGCGGTAACTTCGCGGGACTCGCTCCGATATACGATCCCACCACCGGCACATCCAGCGCCACGCGGCTTCCTTTTGCCAACAACACAATTCTGCCCGCGCAGGATGAATTCCACCGGACTCGCTCTGCTGAATCTCTACCCGCTGCCCGACGACCAGCGGTTTGACCAACAACTTCACGCTCAGCCCAGTCCGGGCCCAGCGGGACGACACCTTCGACGCCAAGGTCGATCACATGTTCAACGAGCGAAACCAATTCTTCGCGCGTTATTCATTCAATGACACCAATTCCTTTAAGCCCGGCCAATTGCCGGTGGTCAACGGTATCTTCGCCGGCGGTGACGCGGGCCAGTACGCCGGAACCGCCCGTCAGCGGGCTCAACAGGCGGTCGCGAGCTATATTCATACTTTCACGCCTTCCCTGCTGCTGGACCTCAAAGCGTCTTATTCGCGCTACGTGGTTCGGACCACGCCGCTCAATTATCTGACCAACGTCAATAGCAAAATTGGAATACCCGGAACCAACATCGACACCGATAGCTCGGGACTGTCTCCGATCGGAGTGGCGGGCTACGTGGGACTCGGCGACCCTACATCGGTTCCGCTCGCTACCATCAACAATCTCTTCCAATACCGCGGGAGCCTGACCTATATTCGCGGAAGCCATCAGATCAAGATGGGTGGGGATCTGCGCCGCCGCCAGCTTTCGCCTTTCCAAAGCACATCGTCAAAGGGTCAATTCCTGTTTGACACCGGGTACACCAACAACTCCTCAGTGCCTGGCTCCGGAAACTCCGTGGCTTCGCTGCTGCTCGGATATCCGACCACCGAATCGCGAACCAAGCTGTTGGTCGAGCAAGGCTTCCGAAGCTGGGAATTCGCCGGCTACGTTCAAGACGACTGGCGGGTCGCCCACTGGTTGACGCTTAACCTGGGAGTGCGCTGGGAAGTCTTTACGCCCTTCACTGAAGTCGCCAACCGCGCCGCAAACCTGGCGGATATTGCCAGCGGCAAAATTCTCATCGCGGGACAGAATGGTGTCGGCGCCACGGTCGGCGTGCCTACCAACTGGCACAGCTTTGCCCCGCGATTCGGCTTTGCCGCGACAGTCGCGCCTAAGACCGTTCTCCGCGGCGGCTTCGGTATTAGCTTCTGGCCGCCGAACACTGGCACCGGATCGAATTCAGTATTTCGCGATCCGCCGTTTACCAGTGTTCTGGCGCTCACCAACAGCGGCAATCTCATTTCCCAAGGTCTGCCGTCGCCCGTCGCGACTGACCCGAACAATCCCACTGGCACCATCTACAACGTAGCCAACAATATTACGAACCCGTACGTCGAGCAGTTCAACCTGACCCTGCAGCGGGAAATCGTGGGCGGGTTGGTTTTCAACGTCGGATATGTGGGCGCGATGAGCCGCCACGTGGTCTTCAATTACAACGCCGACCTGGCGCCTCCCGGCCCCGGCGCGATTCAGCAGCGCCGCCCCTATTACGCTCAGATGCCGAACGTGTCGGTCATTCAGCGGGTCAATTCGACCGGAAATCAGGCATACAATTCGCTACAGACCGGACTGGAGCATCGGTTCAGCAAGGGATTCAGCCTGGCTACCAATTACACTTGGTCCCACAACATCGACGACAACCCCGCAACGGGCGGAGGAACACTATTCAGTACTTACTTCCCCCAATTGGAAACGAACTTCAAGAACGAACGCGGCGACTCGGACATCGATATTCGTCAGCGCTTCAATGTAATTGCAAGTTACCGGCTCCCCTTCGGGAATCGCCTGACGGGCCTCCCGGGCGTGTTGGTTAAGGGATGGGCGTTCAACGCCGTCGCGACCGCGCAAACCGGCAATGTCGAAACCATCCAGACCTCCTCGAATCTGGCGAACACCGGCCAGACGGCGGATCGTCCAAATGCAACTGGACTCCCCTACGGCGGCGATGGCTTCGGTGACGGAACCAGTTCCGTCAACAACTGGTTCAACAAGGCGGCATTCTCTTTGAACGCGCCCTTCACAATTGGCAATCTGGGCCGCAACACGGTAAGAGGCCCGGACGCAGTCAATGTGGACTTCTCGGCGTTCAAGGAATTTCAGCCTCGCGAACATATGACCCTGCAATTCCGGGCTGAAATGTTCAATCTTCTCAATCACCCGAACCTCGGCATGCCGAACAACGTTTTTGGCACCTCGGCTTTTGGCGTGATTGGGAGCACGGGAAACTACCTGGCGCGCAATATTCAGTTCGCTCTGAAGTTGTTGTTCTGAGCCATCGCCTTCGCGGCCCCAATCCGGTTTCGAGCGGGATTGGGGCTGCCGGGGCCGGCGCGTGAAACCGCCCTCGAATACGTGATAGCCTGTAGCCCATGCGCTGGATACTGATGATCGCGGCCTCGTCCGCCACAATGTTCGCTCAACTTGCCGCTCCCAACGCGAGCGGGATTTCCTACGGGCACGTCCACATGTTCGTGAATGATCCGGACGCCGAGAAAAAGATTTGGGTCGACTATCCTGGGCGCGCGCCCCACCAGCACCGGAGCGCTCGCATTGATGAGCGTTCCCGGCGCCATGGTCATCGCTTCTAAAGGACAGAAGCCACCAACCGGCGGCTCGGAAGGGTCAACCGTTCCCTACGTCAGCTTCCACGTCAAGAGTTATGCCGACACCAAGACCAAGCTCACCAGCGCCAACGTGAAACTGCTCAAGGACGACGCGAAGCACAAGACGTTGCTTGGCGAGTTCCCCGAAGGAGTTCGGTTTGAATTTGTAGAGGACGCGTCTCTCGCAACGCCGCTCGCCTTTCATCACGTCGAGATCGCGAGTGTGAATCCGGCAAGCCTGCAAGAGTGGTACGTAAAGATGTTTTCAGGCACCAAGGGCAAGCGCGGCAAGGCCCTGACCGCGGTGTTCCCCGGTGGCGAGATCGATTTCGTGAAGGTCAGCGCACCGCCTGCCCCCACCAAGGAACGTGCCCTCGATCACATTGGGTTTGAGGTTCAAGGTCTGCAGGACTTCTGCAAGAAGCTCGAGGCGGGAGGCACCAAGTTCGATTTGGCCTACACCGTTTTGCCGCGACTCGGCGGATTGCAGATCTCCTATCTCATCGATCCCGAAGGCACCCGCATCGAGCTGACCGAAGGATTCCGCGGCAAGTGAGCCGTGATCCGCTAGCGCGAACTTAGTACTAACTGCATCCAGACTCGCTGTAGTACTCTAAGCCTGTTCTGCTGCCTCCGCAATCACTGTAAGATGGGAAGTGCTCTCTTCCCCGCCCCGTTCGCGGACCGATCGCCGCGAAGCTCAATTCAAATTCCTAAGGACTTGTAATGACTCAACCCGCCGACGCGCGCGATGCCAACTATGTATTGACGCTGGAAGAAATCGGGAACCTCGCCGAAGCCAGCGGCAAACCGGCTGAGACGCTCATGAACGTCGTCGCCTTGATCGCGGCGCGCGCCAAAACCGATGTTTGCTCCGTCTATCTGCTGGAGCCGGACCGCGCGAACCTGGTGCTGGCCGCCACCGTGGGCCTGCGCCCTGAATGTATCGGCACGCTGCGTCTGACGCTCAACGAGGGTCTGGCCGGCTTGGTTGCCGAACAGGTGCGCCCGGTGGCCGTGGGGCAAGTGGCGAGTCATCCGCGCTTCAAATATTTCCGCGAGGCGGGCGAAGATTCCTACCAGTCCTTCCTGGGCGTCCCCATCGTCGACCGCGGCGTGCTGCAAGGCGTCCTGGTGGTGCAGACGGTCCAGACCAGAACTTTTCCGGACGATGAAATTCGCATGCTGACCGAAGCGGCGGCGCAGGTAGCGCCGGTGGTCAGCGAGGCGCGCACGCTCGATCGCTTCATCGCCCCGGCGCAGGAAAAACTGTGGGCGATCGCGCGCAATCTGTGGTGGAGCTGGGATCAGGATTCCACCAGCCTGTTCCGCGACCTGGACCCGGTGCGCTGGCGGGAACTCAACCACAATCCGATTTCCCTGCTCTCCGAGATCCCGCTCGTCCAAGCTGGAGCGTCGCGCGGGAGAGCTGGTGCTGCACGGCCGCATCAACTATGCGTACCGCCGCCTGCAGGAATATCTGCAAGCCGACCGCACCTGGGGCGCAACCCACGCCGGAGTTTTGCGGCCGCGGCCGGTGGCCTATTTTTCGGCGGAGTTCGGCCTGCACGAGTCCTTGCCGATTTATTCCGGCGGCCTGGGCGTGCTGGCGGGCGATCACGTCAAGAGCGCGTCCGATCTGGACATTCCGCTGGTCGGCGTGGGACTGTTCTACGGCCAGGGATATTTCCGGCAGTGGCTGGATGGCACCGGATGGCAGCATGAAGAATATCTGCCGACGGATGTAAGCCAGCTCCCGATGGAGCCGGCGATCGGCAAGAACGGCGAGCCGGTCACCATCCACATCGAAACCCGCGGCGCTTCCATCGCGGCGAAAGTCTGGCGCGTGAAAGTCGGACGCATCGACCTTTTGCTGCTGGATTCTAACGTCGACGGCAATACGCCGGAAGATCGCGAGCTGACTTCGCGGCTCTATGGCGGCGACGGGCGCGTGCGTGTCCGCCAGGAATTGCTGCTGGGCGTCGGCGGCTTCCGCGCGCTCAAGGCCATGGGGATCACGCCCGGCGTGCTGCACCTGAACGAAGGCCATAGCGGATTCGCCGTGCTGGAAGCGATTCGCTGCCGCATGGAAGAGGAAGGCGTGGGCTTCGATCAGGCTCTGCCTCACGTCTCGCGCGAAGTTGTGTTTACCACGCACACGCCGGTGCCCGCGGGCCATGACCGCTTCAACGCCGGACTCATCGAAGAGCACTTCGGTCCGCTGCGCGAGGCGCTCGGTCTTTCGCATGACAGCTTCATGGGCTTGGGCCGCGAGCATCCCGGCAATCCCAACGAGGAATTCTGCATGACGGTGCTGGGCCTGCGGCTCTCCCGCCGCGCCAACGCGGTTTCCGCCCTGCACGGCGAAGTATCGCGCGCCATGTGGACCGGCCTCTACCCCGGCAAGCTGGAAGATCAGGTTCCCATCGGTCACATCACCAATGGCGTGCACGTGCCCTCCTGGCTCGCGCCGCAGATGTTCCGCTTGTACGATCGCCACCTGGGCATCGGCTGGCACGAGCACAGCGGCGAATCGCGCATCTGGGAAGGCATCGAAACCGTGGACGACGGCGAGTTGTGGGAAACCCACCTCAGCTTGAAATCCCGCCTCCTGGAATTCGTGCGGCGGCGCGCCAAGGAGCAGGCCGAGCGGCGCGGCGAGAGTCCCGAAACCTTGCAGCGGCTGAACCGCGTTCTGAGTCCGGACGCGCTCACCGTCGGCTTCGCCCGGCGCTTCGCGACCTATAAGCGCGCCAACCTGCTGCTGGCGGATATCGAGAAGCTGATCACGATGGTCAACGATCCGAATCGCCCCATCCAGTTTGTGTTTGCCGGGAAGGCGCATCCGCGGGATGAGCCCGGCAAGCGCGTGCTGCAGCAGATCGCGGAGCTGATGCGCGACCCGAAGTTCGCCGACAAGTTTGTTTTCGTCGAGGATTACGACATCAACGTCGGGCGCCTGTTCGTGCAGGGCGTGGACGTCTGGCTGAACAATCCGCGGCGGCCTCTCGAAGCCTCCGGCACCAGCGGGCAGAAGGTGGTGCTGAACGGCGGCCTCAACCTCTCCGTGCTGGATGGCTGGTGGGCGGAAGCCTACGACGGCATGAACGGCTTCGCGATCGGCAACGGCCGGACCCATTCCGATATGCAGGTTCACGACACCCGCGACGGCGAGGATTTATACCGGGTTCTGCGCGAAGAAGTGGTCCCGCTGTTTTACCAGCGCGACCAGGACGGCTTGCCGCGCGGCTGGATCAAGCGCATGAAGCGCACCATCCGCACCCTGGGATGGCGCTTCAACGCCAACCGCATGGTGATGGATTACACCAGCAAATGCTATGTGCCGGCGGCTGGCGGAACCTCCAGCGACATGAGCATCCGCGGTTAGCGGAGTAGCGGGCGTAAATAATTCAACGTTCTTGCAGCGGCCGGCGTCTTACTCATAGAATCAGGTAGCGGAGGCTCTATGCCAAATCCTCTTCGGGCTGGCGCACTTGTCATTGCTTTCCTCGGTGCTTCGCATGGTTTGTCCGGCCAGACGCCCGACACCCGTTTAGACGACGCCGTTAAAGAGATCGCGCTACTGAAGCGCATGATGGCGGATCAGGATCGGCGTCTTGCCACTTTGGAAACTACGGTGAGATCGCAGCAGCGTGCGATCCTTGCCGCTGGCCGGCCGGTCGCGGCCCCGGCAATTTCCTCGAGAACCATTGAGGGTTGGGCCGCCGTCAAAGTGGGGATGTCACGCGCCCAGGTGGTGGAAATTCTGGGAGAGCCGAAATCGACGGACGTCGTGATTGATCGTCAAACGCTGTACTACAAAGAGCTGAATGCTACTCCGATTGGGCAGGTCGTCATCACGGACGATCGCGTTTCGGAAGTGGCTTGTCCCAGGTTCCAGATTTACGTCCCCTCGCAGAAATAAGCAGACCGGAGTCGTCCCCTTGACAGATTCCATATTTCTACTATAGTAGAACTATGGAAGCACAGCGCTCGAATGCCACAACCGTCGACGATCGGACCGCTCACTATGCGGATATGTTCGCTGCCCTTGGGGCCGAGCCGCGCCTCCGGATCTTGCGCTCGCTCCTGGCTGCGCACCCTGATGGCATGGTGGTCGGGCGAGATTCAAAACGAGCTTGGCATCGCGGCATCTACCCTTTCGCACCATCTGGAAAAGCTCAAGAACGAGGATCTCATCACCGTTCGCCGGGAGAGCACTTTTCTGCGCTACGCCGCCAACACCGCGACCTTGGAGGAACTGCTCGGATTCCTCTACGCCGAGTGCTGCACCCGCAACAAAGCCATTAAGCCGGGCAAGATCACGCAAATCTGCAAGTAGGATCGAGGAGAAAATCGACATGGAACTGAAAGATGCAGTGCGCCAGAAATACGGTGAAGCGGCGCTTCGCGTCAATACCGGCGGAAGCTCCTGCTGTGGAGCGGCCCCCGGCGCAGCCGGCTGCGTGGATCCGATCACCTCGAATCTTTACGATTCAAGCCAAGCCAGCCAGATTCCGCAGGAGGCGGTCCTCGCGTCCCTCGGTTGCGGTAATCCTACGGCGCTGGCCGCGATCAACGCCGGTGAGACGGTTCTCGATCTCGGCTCGGGAGGCGGCATCGACGTGCTGCTCTCGGCCAAGCGCGTCGGCCCCACCGGCAAAGCCTACGGCCTGGATATGACGGACGAAATGCTTGCTCTCGCTCGCGAGAACCAGCGCAAGTCCGGCATCGATAACGTTGAATTTCTCAAGGGCGAGATCGAAAACATTCCCCTGCCCGACAACTCGGTCGACGTGATCATCTCCAACTGCGTCATCAATCTTTCAGGCGACAAGGACAAAGTCCTGCGCGAAGCTTTCCGCGTCCTCAAGCCGGGTGGGCGGTTCGCCGTCTCCGATGTCGTGGTGCGCGGCGATGTTCCCGCTGAAGTCAGACGCAGCATGGAGTTGTGGGTGGGTTGCATTGCCGGGGCACTGCGCGATTACGACTATGTGGCCAAGCTCGCCAAGGCCGGGTTCGATTCCATCGACATCGAGCCGACCCGCGTATACAGCGTGGACGACGCCCGCCAGTTTCTCATCGGCGAAGGCATCGACGCCGACGCGATCGCGCCGCAAGTGCAAGACAAATTCATCAGCGCGTTTATCCGTGCTGTAAAACCAGCCGTGAAACCAGCCGTGAAATCAGTCGCGAAGGATTGCTGTGGCCCGGCGTGCTGTAGCTGAATTGCTCGGGACCGCATTTCTGCTGGCAGCCGTGATCGGGTCCGGAATTATGGGCGAGCGGCTGGCCGGTGGAAACGTCGCGATCGCGCTGCTGGCGAATACCATCGCCACGGGCGCGATGTTGGTAACGTTGATCCTCACGTTCGGGCCGATTTCGGGAGCGCACTTCAACCCTGCCGTTACGCTCGCGGACGCTTCGCAGGGAGGTTTGGCCTGGCGCGAAGTGCCTATGTATCTAGCCGCGCAGGTCGCCGGAGCGTTTGCCGGCGTTGCCGCCGCTCACTTGATGTTCAGCCAGCCGGTGTTCTCCGTTTCGCAGCACGTCCGCTCGGGAGGCGCCCAGCTCTTCAGCGAATTTATAGCGACCTTCGGACTTCTCTCGGTCATCTGGGGCTGCGTCCGCCTGCGGTCGGCTGCCGTTCCCTTTGCGGTTGGAGCCTACATTACCAGCGCTTACTGGTTTACCGCGTCCACTTCCTTCGCCAATCCTGCAGTGACGCTGGCCCGCGCCGCCTCGAATACCTTCGCTGGTATTCGCCCGGCTGACGCGCCTGGATTCCTCGTAGCGCAGTTCGCCGGCGCAGCCGTTGCCACGGCGCTCTTTCACTGGCTGGTGCCGCTGCTGCCCAAAGACGCGGCCGCGGTTGTTGTCCCTCACCCTGAGAATGATGGAGTCTATGAGAAGTAAGAAACGGGTCCTCATCCTCTGTACCGGAAATTCAGCGCGCAGCCAAATGGCTGAGGGACTTTTGCGGTACGACGCGGGTGATCGCTTCGACGTATTCAGTGCGGGAACGAAGCCGAGCAGCGTCCGGCCCGAAGCCGTTGCGGCCATGCGGGAGCTGGGCATCGACATTTCCGGTCACCGCTCCAAGAGCGTGGACGAATTCGCCGGCCTCCGATTTGACTACGTGCTGACCGTATGCGACAACGCCAAGGAAAGCTGCCCGGTCTTTCCAGGAAGCACCGCAGTCATCCACCACACTCTTGAAGACCCGGCGGCCGTCCAGGGATCGGATGAAGAAAAACTCGCCGCTTTTCGCCGCGTCCGCGACCGGCTACGGACTTTCTTGGCCGAATTCCCCAAGGTGGGGCATCAATGAACCGGCGAATGGTAATTTCAGTTCTTCTCGCGGCCATCATCATTGCGGTTGTCCTGACGATGGCGTGGCCGGATCAGAAAATGATCTCCCGCGATATCGGCTGCGCCTTCGTTGCTCCGGGTCGCGCGAAAGCCATCTGCCAAGCCTTGTCGGAATCGATGGAATGGACCTGGATGGGCCATGCCATCATTTCTCCGGGCTGGCGTGTGACCTGGAACGCTTTGCGCCAAGTCTATTGCCGCGAGAAGATCAACGCTGCGGATTTGCCGGTGCTCGAAAATCTGAAGCTGGGTTCGGACTGGCGTCTGCAGGATGGAGCCGATGGCTTGATCCGGCTCGTCGGCAATGCCAACGGATCGGCTCACGAGCCCGAAAACAGCATCTTCAACCCGTCGAATCCGCAATACATTTTAAAGGGCGGCTGCGTACAAGATCGATGATTCACCACTCACGCGCAGCCGCCC
This sequence comes from Bryobacterales bacterium, assembly GCA_963731375.1. Taxonomy (GTDB): domain Bacteria; phylum Acidobacteriota; class Terriglobia; order Bryobacterales; family Bryobacteraceae; genus Palsa-187. The sequence goes on along the minus strand of CAVSUW010000005.1, from coordinate 318,955 downwards.
ACGGCATCGCCATCCAACTACCGCTTACCTTTTGACTGTGTGGCCACGCCCGTCTCGCATCTCGTTTCCCCTAAAATGCGAGGCGTCGATTCGCCGGCCCGGTTCAGCCCGTTCTCCGCGCGCCGGCAGAGATCCCCTATAGCCGTGTTCCGGATGAAAGCGATTGTCGACGTAGCCCCGGAACTCCCTGTGACCGTGGAACCACGGGCCGGCGCCAATGAAAAGGCCTCCCCCGTCAAACCATTCGGGACCGTAGTAGCCAAATGGCGCACAGTCATAAGGATCATTGTCAAAGTAACCATATGGGCATACCGGCGGCGGGCCGATACCGACACCAACGCCAACCTGCGCTTTCGCTTCGATTCCCATAAAAACGATAAACAACAGAAATGCAACTTTACGCATTGGAAGTTACCTCTCAATTGTCAGATCGCGACGTCGGAAAATTGTTTCGGGTGATCGCTTTTACTGCATCTGAGCGGAGAAAGTTAAGACAATAATACGGTTGCTCGTCTACCCCAATTGGGATAGATTCGACCCACGGCAGAGTGCACACTCTGCAAAGCGGAGACCGAACTCTACGACGGCGATCTGCCAGCATGCGTCAAATGTTCGGACGCGCTTCCGCCATGGAACATATCGAAAGGCACGGACATCGCAATTTCCTCCACGATGGAATTGTTACGAAGCCTGTTCGCCGGAGCTCTTGCATCACGCGTCGCCCCTGATATAGTTATCCAGGAGCCGGTGGGCTTCCATCATTTCATCCCGAGCCTGCGATACCTGCCGCGAAACATTCTTGATGCGTTGCGCACCATCGGCGTGCGGCATCCCACTCGGGATCTCTTCGACGACTTTTTGGAAGGCCTCGGAGGCAACTTCCACTCGCATCGTGGCGTCACGAACGTTTTGAAGCAAACTCGCGCGCGTCCGCTCCGGACTGCGGGCATCAGCGCATGAGATGCAAACGGGCACATTCGCGAAATGCAGTTGGGTTTCCGCCCTGCAATATGCACACTGAGCCATAAAGCACCTCCGTTGGTGTGAGCGCACTTAGCTCGCCACTGAACGTAAATGACTGATAAACGGTGGCGAGTATATAAGTTTTACAGTGCGTCGGTAAGAAGGCTCAGGTAAGGAAGAAGCAGGGACTCAGCACGCTCAATGCTTCTTCTTCAGCTTGTTTTTCACAGTCTCGAAGGTGGCTCAGTCCCGCCACTCGGAAGAATCGGCACTACTGTGTCCCGCGATCCACCGCCCCCGCATCCCGCCGGTGCGCTTGCCCCTCGATCGTCCTGGAACCCGCTTGAATTGGATCGCAGCGGGTTGTAGAGTAACCACAGGACAATGGCTATGTACTGCCGCCTCTTTGCTTCGCTCGTGATCGCGGCCCTTTCTATCGCTTCGTCGCAGACCCGAACTCCCTCCAGCCCACCCCAGAAAATTAATATCGCCGGAACTTTTGAACGAGTTGTGGGCAATGTGATCTATGTCAAGACTGGCGTGCAACTTGTGTCGGTCACCATTGACGACAACACAGAGATTTGGAAGGGCAAGTATGTGCACGACCTTTCTTCAGTAGAAGCGGGAGATGACATCGCGGCACGTTGCCGAACAGAAGTCTCAGGCACGCTCGTGGCACAGTTTGTGATTTTCAACATGACTACCTTGGAGGGCGTTACCACGAAGACGGCTGACGGCGAATTTGAAGTATTGACGAATCCTAATGCCGATCCAAAGTCAGCCTACAAGAAGGAAATCAGAATTGTGGAACTCGATGGGGACTCCACTTTTGATTCCAGCGCTAAGGAAGACCTAAAACCGGGCCGGGAAGTTAAGGTGGTGGGACTCCGTCTGAAAAACGGAAATGTTCGAGCGGCACACATAACGGTGTACGAAGGCCGCTAGATTGGAGGTCGCCGTGAAGCTCTCTTTGTTTTCAAATTGCGCGTTGGTTTGCGCTATCGCGCTATTGGTCCCATGTGCGGGATCGTCCCAAGAGCGTCTCCATACCGTCGGCGTCGGCTCGGATCGCATCGCGATTTCTTTTGCCGCCGACGGCATCGATAAACAAGATGGGGCGACTGGCTACGCGTCCTTAGTTCATCTCAAAGGGAATGTCGAAATCCGCATGTGCTGCGTTCAACGGCCGCCAGCAAACATTAGTCCAGGAAGCACCCACCCGCCGCAAGCGTACATGATAATGAGCGCGGACGAAGCCGAATATGATGATGTTACAGGCAAGATTGAGGCACGCGGGATTGTTCGCGTGACCTTCCAAAATCGGAACTAGGCACGAGCCCGCACCCGCTGCGGCAGCTCAGCTTTTCATTGGGATTTTAGATAGGGAGCGGCGGATAAAGAAACCGCCGCTGGTTCCAAATGGCAGCAAAAAACCCCAAGCCAGTCGGAGGAGGTGGCTCGTCCCTACACCATTTGGATGCGCGGGAATCGAAACGGTTGCATACGCGCCTAACTGCCCTCCGCGCTATACTTTCACATTAATCGCACAACGCAACCCAGCCCATGGCCCCTAACCCCCTTCTGGACCAAAGCACCATTCCTCGACATCGGCTGCGGCACCCGCAAAGCGGAGCCGGGCGCGCTCGGCATCGACCGGTCCCCGGGCCCGGCCACCGACATCGTTTGGGACCTCGACCAGTATCCCTGGCCGCTCGCCTCCAACCGCTTCGAGCGCATCCACCTCTCGCATATCATCGAGCATGTCCACGACGTGATGGCGACCATGGCCGAGGTCCACCGCGTCGCGCAGCCCGGCGCCAGCGTGTTCGTCACCACGCCGCACTTCAGCTCGCACAATTCCTACACCGATCCCACGCACGTCCGCCACCTGGCCGCCGCCAGCTTCGAGCACCTCACCGGAAAGAATTTCGAATCCTTCAACGGCGCGCCCTTTCGCTTCGACATCCAGAGCCTGGAGCTGACCTTCGGCGGGAACTTCGTGCTCGACAACCTGGGCCGCGCGCTCGCCCGCGGCAACCTCAAGTGGTACGAGCGTCATGCCGCCTGGGTCTTCCCCGCCCTGGACATTCGCTGCCACCTGCGCGCCGTGAAATAGCTCTCGACGCGCGCCGCATTTGCTAAGATCGCCTACAGGCCATGCCGATCTACGATTACGCCTGCCGCACTTGCGGACAGCAATTCGAGCTGATAGTGCTGAAGACGACGGTCGTGGCTTGCCCGTCGTGCCAGGGCCAGGACCTGGAGCAGTTGATCTCCACTTTCGCGGTGAGTTCGGAAGGCATCCGCGACGCCAACCTCAAGGCCGCGCGCCGCAAATATGCCGCCAGCAGCGACGTCAAGGACAAGCAGGTCGCGGAAGCCGACGAGATCCGCGAGCACGCCGGCGATTACGGCGTCGAGCCGCCGAAGAAGAAGTAGTCCCTACCTCGCGAAGTCGATGTAGCCGCGGCGAGGGTCCGCGCTCACCAGCTTCACTTGAAGTTGATCGCCCACGTCCACGCCCTGTTGGCCGCGGATCAGCAATCCCTCCGCGTGAGGATTGAGTACGCGCACGAACGTGCCCTTGGGCGTGACTCCAGTCACCACCGCCGAGAAGGTCTCGCCGATCCGCGGCAGCAGCACCACCGCCGCGATGCGCTTATTCATCACCCGCTCCACTTTGCGCGCCGCGTCTTCCTTCAGCGTGCAGTTGGCGGCGATCGCATCCAGTTGTGAATCCGAATAGGGCGGCGGCGCCTTGGCGATCACGGACTTGATCAGCCGCTGCGTCACGGTATCGGCAAAGCGCCGGTTGGGAGCGGTCGAGTGCGTGTAATCGCGAGCCGCCAGCGCGAAATGTCCCTGCGACGTATCGCCCGGCCGCTGCAGCACGTACTCGCCCGGACCCATCAGCTTCACTACCGCCAGCGAGAGATCCGCATAATGCACCGGGTCCACCGACTTGCGCTTTTGCAGGAACGCGCTCAGCGCGCCTGAATCCGGGTCCGCCGGCAGAGTCTCGCCGCAGTTCGCCGCCAGTTCCACGATGCGCGGCCAGCGCTCCGGCGTCTTGACGACGCGCCGGATCGAACTCACTCCGGCGGCGCTGAGTGTGCGCGCCATCACGCCATTCGCGGCCACCATGAAATTCTCGATCAGATCGGTCGCCCGATTCCTCTGCCGCGTCTCGATCCCCTGCACCTGGCCATCGGAGACCACCGCCTCGGTCTCCTCGCGGTCTATGGTGAGGGCGCCCAACTTCAGGCGCGCCTTAAGCAGCGTCTGCGCGGCTTCATCCTGCAATTTGAGCTGAGCCGCCAAATCCGCGGATGCCGCCACCTTAGGCGGGAGCCGCGCCACCGTCCAGCCACGCGCCCACGCCGTTGTAGGCGAGTTGCGCCTGATTCCGCACCACCGCGCGATAGATGCCCTGCGATGTAACCGCTCCGTCGGCCGCCACCAGCATGTCGATCACAATCGCCAGGCGATCCACGCCCTCGTTGAGCGAAGTCAGATCCGTTGAAAGCGCCTCCGGCAGCATCGGAAATGTTCGGACTCCCGTGTAAACCGACGTCGTTTCACTCGACGCATGCTGATCGGCGGGCGATCCCATGGGCACGTCCGAATCGACATCCGCGACGGCGATCATCACGCGTATCCCGCCGTTCACGCGCTCGGCCACCTCAGCCTGATCCAGATCGCGGGAGGTGTCGTTGTCGATCGACGACCACAGCAGCGAGCGCAGATCGCGCACCTGCCCGTTCGTCGCGGCGGTGGCGGCCGGTTGTGCTTGCAGCGCCTTTACCTGCTGCAGCACGGCGGGCGGAAAATCCGGGTGAAATCCCTCTGCGAGCATCTCCTGGTGCGCCATCGCACCCAGATCGAAGTGGTTATCGGACATGTCAGCGGCGCCCCGGATCGATTCGTCCAGCAACTGAATGGTGTGTAGCACCCGCGGTTGCTTGCCATCTTGCCGGTCGAGCGCCGCCTGCATTTGCAGAATGCAGCCCACATTCCCGGTCGCCACGGCGTCCGGCGCGATCGCCTGGATGAACTTCGCTTTTCGATCACCCAACGCGTTCGCAGTTTCCGGCTGCACCAGATTGTAGATTCCCGCCGATCCGCAGCACAGCGTGCCCTCCGGCATCTCCGCCACCGTCAATCCCGGTATCCCCGCCAGCAATTGCCGCGGCTGAGTGCGCACTTTCTGGGCGTGCTGCAAATGGCAGGAGTCATGATACGCCACCCGCTTCGCCACCGGATGCCGCTCGGCGCGCGGACCCAGTTCGACCAGAAACTCGGCGACGTCCTTGATGGTTCCCTTGAACGCTCCCTTTTCTTCGGCCGCGAAATCCTTGAGATGCGATCCGCACCCGCCCGCGTTGGTGATGATCACATCCACGCCCGCCTTCTCGAACGTCGCGAACATGCGCCGAGCCAGCGCGCGCGCTTCTTCGTCCTTCCCGGAGTGCATCAGCAATGCGCCGCAGCACGGCTGCTCGCCGGGCGCCACCACTTCGCAACCTTCGGCCGCCAGCACTCGCACCGTGGCCGCGTTGATCTCCGGCAGGAACTCGCGCTGGACGCAGCCCAGCATCAATCCGACGCGCGCGCGCTTCACTCCCTGCGCCGGCGTGGTGCCCGAAACATCTTCGCGCTTGCCCAGCTTCGGCATCAGCTTGCTCGGCGACGGCAGGCCCAGCTTCTGATAGGCGGACAGGAACACGCGCCCGATCCGCAGCAGCCCCACATTCGGAAACGTATGCAGGATGCCCCACCGCATCAGCCGCTCGCGCAGCGGCCGCTTATAGGTGTGCTCGATATCCGCGCGCGTCTCTTCGATCAGCTTGCCGTAATTCACGCCCGACGGGCACGCCGTCATGCACGATACGCAGCCCAGGCACGTATCCATGTGCTGCACGAACTTGGGCGTCATCTCCATCTGGCCCTCGGTCAGCATGTTCATCAGATAGATGCGCCCGCGCGGCGAATCCATCTCGTTGCCCCACAGCACGTACGTCGGGCACGCCTGCAGGCAGAACCCGCAATGCACGCACTGCCTGATCAAATCCGGATTTATCAAATGCCCCCCACGAATACGCCGGGATTCAAAATGCCGCGCGGATCGAAATGCTGCTTGATCGAACGCATCAGCGCCAGCGCGTCGCCGCCGTTGTTCTGCGTGTTGCCCCACGCGTCCATCCCTGGAAAAGGACGCATCATCACCAGCGATCCGCCCCCGCGCTCGATCTTTTCGCGCAATTCCGCCAGAGCCGCCCGGCTTGCACCCAGCCAATCCCCGTCGCTTCCACCACCGCGTAACCTTCCAGACCTTCGAGCGTCTCCGCAATCTTCGCCGGCAGCACGCTGATCTTGGCGCTCGCGTCGAGCCGCGCCCATACCTCGTCGTCGCTCTCGACCAGCGGAGTCATCTCCCGCAGCCGATCGACCTGAAAGTTGATTCCCTCTTCGGTTCCTTCAAACAGCACGTCGATGTGCGGCGCCCCCGCGCCCACGCGAACCTGCACCGCGGCCGGCACCAGTTGCGCGTCCAGAATCTTGCCGAGAAGCTGCTGCATCGCGCCGAGATCCGGGACCGTGGCCGTCACCGTCTGCGTATATTTCGGCAGAGGATGCAGGCGGAAGGTCGCGCTGATGATGACGCCCAGCGTTCCGAACGCGCCAGTCACAAGTTTCGATAAATCGTAACCGGCAACGTTCTTAACCACTTTGCCGCCGCTCTGCGCCAGCGTCCCGTCGGCCAGCGCCAGCGTCACGCCGATCACCAGGTCGCGCAAGCCGCCGTAACGCAGCCGCAGAACGCCGCTGTCGTTGGCCGAAAGCACTCCGCCCACCGTGGCCTTCTCGGGCCACAACGGATCCACCGCCAGCCGCTGCCCGTGCTGCGCCAGCGTGCGCTGCAGTTCCGCGATGGTGCACCCGGCTTCGACCGTCACCGTAAGATCGGCCCACGCGTGCTCGATCACCCGATTCAAGCGCGCGGTCGACAGCATCACATCGGTGCGCGCCGGAGGATTTCCCCAATCCGACTTCGTGCCGCCGCCGCGTGGGATCACCGCCGCGCCGTCTTCATTGGCGCAGCGCAAAATCTCCGCGGCTTCTTCTCCCGACTGTGGCTCGACGATCCGCACGGCCTAAAATCTCTCCGCGATGCCCGCGGTCTCCAGCGGATGCGGCTTGTACTCGCCCGGCGTTTCGCCGCACAGGCGCGGCCTGGGAAACACTTTGGTCGGATTCGCCAGCGACAACGGATCGAACGCGCAGCGCAGCTTCTGCATGGTGGCGAGGTCCGGCTCCGCGAACATTTTCCCCATCATGTGTTTCTTCTCTTCGCCCACTCCGTGCTCGCCCGTGATGGAGCCGCCCATTTCGATGCACAGCTCCAGAATGCGCTCCGCCAGCCGCTCGGCCGCATGCTCCTGCCCTTCGATGCGGCGATCGTACAGGACCAACGGATGCAGATTGCCGTCGCCCGCGTGAAACACGTTGGCGACCCGCAGCCCCCACTCGCTCGCCAGCCGGTCCATCTCAGTCAGAATTTTCGGCAGCGCCGTGCGCGGGATCACGCCGTCCTGCACGATGTAGTTGGGCGAGATGCGTCCCACCGCCGCGAACGCCGCCTTGCGCCCCTTCCACACCACCGCGCGCTCCTCTTCGGTCTGCGCCACGCGAACTTCGCCCGCGCCGTTTTCGCGGCAGATCGCACTGACCTGCGCGATCAACGTGTCGACTTCGGCCACCGGACCGTCCAGTTCCACCAGCAGCAGTCCGCCGCAGTTGGGATAGTTGGCGTGCACCGCCGCTTCGGCCGCTTGAATGGCCAGGTTATCCATCATCTCGATCGCCGCCGGCAGCATGCCCGCCGCGATAATATCGCTCACCGCCGCGCCCGCCTGATTGGTGGTGTCGAACGCCGCGAGCAGCGTCTGCACGCATTCCGGCTTCTTGACGATGCGCAGCGTGACCTTGGTGGCCACGCCCAGCGTGCCTTCCGAGCCCACGAACACGCCCGCCAGATCGTACCCCGGCGCGTCCAGCGTCTTCGAACCGAAATGCGCCAGCGTTCCGTCCGGCAGCACCACGTCCATGCCCAGCACGTGCGTGGTGGTGAAGCCGTATTTCAGGCAGTGCGCGCCGCCCGCGTTCTCCGCCACGTTGCCGCCGATGCTGCACACCGATTGCGACGACGGATCGGGCGCATAGAAGTAACCGTCCGGCGACACGCGAACGGTGACGTTCAGATTGATGACGCCCGGTTCCACCACCACCCGCTGATTCGGCAGATCCACTTCGAGGATGCGGTTCATCTTCGCCAGGCTGATGACGATGCCGCCGGTAACCGGCAGCGCGCCGCCGCTCAATCCCGTTCCGGACCCGCGCGCCACAAACGGAATCCGCTCCCGATGACAGATGCGCAGCACCGCCTGCACCTGTTCGGTGGACGTCGGCAACACCACCGCGATCGGCTTCACGCGGAAATTCGTGAGGCCGTCGCACTCGTAGGTGCGCACTTCCTCGGACGTTGAAATCAGGCCGTCGGGCCCCAGAATATTTCGCAGCTCGTCAAGGAATGACATCGGAACAACTATCGTACCCGATTCCCGCGCGAAGAAGGACAAATACCGGACACCGCAAGCTTCCAAGCCCTGCGGTGATATTGTGATTGGGTGACTTCAGGAGGGTCTTCGTGAAACACTTTCTTTTGATCGTTGGTTGCCTCTGCGTCGCGTCCAGCGCTTTGGCGCAAGCGGCAAATCCTTTCATGTCCGAGTTAAAGCAGTTCTACATCGTCCGCAAGGGTGATCTTCTGAAAGCCGCGGATCGAATGCCGGCCGATGCGTACGACTTTAAGCCGACGCCCGACATCCGCACCTTCGGTCAACTGATCGCGCACATCGCCGACGCCCAGATGAGTTTTTGTTCCGGAGCCAAAGGCAAACCAACCCGCTTGAACGCCGCCTCGAAGACCTCCAAGGTGGATCTTGTGGCAGCCCTCAAAGCATCTTTCGACGAATGCGACGGCGTGTTCGACGCGACCACCGACGCCATCGCGACACAAATGATCAAGACCGGTGATGCCGAGCACTCCAAGTTCTGGGCGCTCCTCTACGCGACGCTTCACGACAACGAAGAATACGGATATCTGGCGGTCTACCTGCGCTTGAAGGAACTCATCCCGCCGTCGACAAATAGCCGGTAGCCACGATGGCCCACGACCGACCAATACTTTCTGGGCCACAGTTCCGCTGAGCAGAGACGCCTGCAAAAGCAGGCCGAGGAACTCGCTGGGGAATCGGCCCAGCTCTTCGATCAGATCGGAATAGCGCCGGGATCCCGAGTAGCCGAGATCGGCTGTGGTCCCCAGGGGTGCCTCGAACTGCTCTCTACTCGGGTCGGTCCCACGGGTTCGGTGGTTGGAGTCGAACTGAACGATCATGCCGTCCAGCTCGCTCGGGAATTTCTCTCGGAGCGACGAATAAATAACGTGGAGGTTCGTCAGGGGCAACGCAGCCGATACAGGACTGCCAAGAGAATCGTTCGATCTGGCCACGGCCCGCCTGGTTCTGGTAAACATTCCGGACCCGGAAAAAATTGTTTCCGAGATGGTCGCTCTGGTGAAGGCCCGGAGGTGTCGTTGCCCTGCACGAAGCCGACTGGAGAGCGCATGTCTGCGATCCGCCAATACCGGCGTGGGACCGGCTTATGGAGGTTCTTGATTCCTACTCTCGAAATAAAGGAATGGATCTCGACATCGGCCGGCGCATAGCCCGCATGTTGCGGAACGCAGGCCTAGTCGATGTTCGAGTCAATCCTCTGATCCATATTTACGGACCTGATCACAGTCGTCGGCCGATCTTCCTGCAGTTTGTGAACAACCTTCGCGACCGCATCGTGGCGGAAGGCCTGATCTCTCAAGAGGAATTTGCCGAATCCATTGCTTCCCTGGAGCGGCATCTCGACGACCCGGAAACGCTCGTCGTGTCCCACCTGTTTATCCAAGCGTGGGGGCGGAAACCGTAGACTGCGATCTTCAGCAAAGAAAAGCGATCGCGCGTCCCGCCAGGCCCACGCCGAACCACAGCGCGACGGAAAGGCACGCGGCGCATTTGCTGACGCGCCGGCGACGGCGCGTCGGCCCTGGTCAGGCGCCGATGGAACGTGAACGTAAACACCAGCGCGGCGGCGAGGAACCCCATCTTCACGAAAAACGGTAAGCTGCCGTAGCATTTCATGGCTTCCGAAAGAAACAGCAGAATACCGGACGTAATGCTCACGGCCATTCCCACGAAGGTCCACGGCAGTGCGTCGGTCGCAACCGACTTCAGCGGATACCCGCCCAATCCCCATCCAAACAGGCGCAGGTTCAACACCGTCAAGGTTCCCAGCAACAACGTGAGCCCGAACAAGTGGAAGACCTCGATCAACGCGAAAGCCCACGTCGAATCGCGAATCATCACGGAGATCCAGGTATGATCGGCCCAGCGGAAAAATGGCAGCAGCGCGGGACTCATACGATCACTTCATCCCGTACGCGGTCCAGCGTCCGAATCCCACCACGCCCATCCAGCAAATCAATGAAATCCAGCCCACCGCCCGCGCACCCGAAGGCGTGACGCCGCTCGATTCCCAGCTCTTCATGGACGGCACATACTTGATCTCGAAAAATAACGCGTTCAGTCCCGCCAGCGCCAGGAAGATCAGCTTGATCCGGAACGTCGGACTGCGGTAACACTTCTCCGCCTCGGACCAGAACAGCAACGCTCCGCTGGCAAACATCGCCGTGAAGCCCAGCAGATACCAGCGCTTCAGCTTGTGCATGATGTCGGACGCAGGAATGTGGCGCATCCCCGCGCCCACCAGCCGCAAATCCAGCATCACCAGAATGCCGACCGAAACCGCCAGCCCCAGCACGTGCACCGTCTCAATAATAGGGAAAGTCCAAATCGATTCGCGTATGGAAGTACCGACCGCGGAATCCTGGAGCGCTTGACAGATTTCGTAGAGGCTCATCCGCTTATTCTTGTGTGCCTTGCGAAGAATAACGAGTTTAACACACTCGCCCGCGGCAGTTCCGATTGCGATCGCCGTTGTATACTGCAACGAGGCAACCATCAAAGCGTGCAATGAGGAGATTCAGCACATGAGCGAAGTCTTGAGCGGCGCGGAATTCAAGAAACAATTGCGCGCTGGAGTCCCCAAGTTGGGACTGTTTGTGAACTCGCACAGCCCCACCGTCGTCGAACAACTGGCGCACAGCGGCTATGACTGGCTGCTGGTGGATTCGCAGCACGGCCCCATGAGCTACGAAACCTTGTCCACCATGCTGGCGGGCATTTCGAGCGGCGGCGCGAAGTCGCTGGTGCGCGTCGGCGGCTATCAGGACCGGCCCGGCATTCAGCAGTCGCTCGACACCGGCGCCGACGGCATCCTGGTTCCCTACATCAACACCGCCGAGGAAGCTCGCGCTGCGATGAGCTGCATGCGATATCCCACGGCCGGCACGCGCTCGGTGTACTTTCCGCAGCGCAGCATGAACAAAGCCGGACTGCTGGGTTATGCCGGCTCGGCCAACGACAACGTGATCAAGGCGCTGCAAGTCGAGACCGCGGATTGCATCAAGAACATCGATGAGATCGCCGCGGTGCCGGGCGTCGACATGCTGTTCCTCGGCCAGAACGATCTGTGCATGTCGATGGGCCTCTATGAGAAGTACGAGTTCCCGCACATGTATACGTCGCCCGAGCTGGGCGACGCCACCAACAAGCTGATCGCGGCCGCCAAAAAGAACAACGTGATTCTGGGGATCTTCCTGTTCGGCACCTCGCGCGTGGGCGAGTTCCTGGAGAAAGGCTTCACGTTCGTCAGCGTCGGCAACGATCTGCACCACGTGCTGACCCAGGCCGGCGCTTACGTGAACGACGTGGAAAAGATCGCGAAGGAAAAAGGCAAGTCCTGGACGCGGCGCGACACGGCGCTGTTCTAGAGTCACGCCGTTCCCTCAAGATCTCGCGGGAGTAACATGACAACCATGCATCTGGTCGACAAAATGGCCCGTATCGGGGTCGAATCGGCGTTTGACGTCCTGGTGAAGGCGCGCGCGCTCGAAGCCCAAGGCAAGAGCATCATTCACCTTGAAATCGGCGAGCCGGATTTTCCCACGCCGCCCAACGTAGTCGCGGCCGGCCAGAAAGCGCTCGGCGAAGGCTGGACCAAGTATGGCCCGACGCAGGGCCTGCCGGAATTGCGCCAGTCCATCGCCAGCTACATTTCGCGCACGCGCGGGATCAAGGTGGGGCCGCAGAACGTGTGCGTGGTGCCGGGCGGCAAGCCGGTGATGTACTTCACCATCATCGCGCTGCTCCAGGAAGGCGACGAAGCGATTTTTCCCGACCCCGGCTTCCCCATTTTCGAGTCGATGATCCGCTTCCAGGGCGCGAAACCGGTGCCGATTCCGCTGCGCGAGAGCCGCGGCTTCTCGCTGGACGTCAATGAGCTCCGCGATCTGATCACGGATCGCACCAAGCTGATCATCCTCAACTCGCCGCAGAATCCCACCGGCGGCATCATTCCGGCGGACGACATCAAGCAGATCGCCGACCTCCTGCGCGACCGCGACATCATGGTGCTGAGCGACGAAATTTACTCGCGCATCACTTACGACAATCCGCCCGGCTACAAAGGCACGCCCACCTCGATCGCCAGCATGGACGGAATGCTGGAGAAGACCATCATCCTGGATGGGTTCTCCAAAACTTATTCGATGACCGGCTGGCGCCTGGGCTACGGCGTGATGCCGGAGTGGCTGGCCGAAGCGGTGGTGAAGCTGATGGTGAACTCCAATTCCTGTACCGCGAGCTTCACGCAGCGCGCGGGCATCGAAGCGCTGGAGGGACCGCAGGATTCCGTCGACACCATGGTGGCCGAATTCAAGCGCCGCCGCGATGCGATCGTCAAAGGCTTGAACTCCATTCCCGGTTTCCGCTGCCCCGTGCCCGCGGGCGCGTTCTATGTTTTCCCGAACGTCGAAGGCACCGGCATGGATTCGAAGGCGCTCGCCGACTATCTCTTGTACGAAGGCGGCGTGGCCTGTCTCGACGGCAAATGTTTCGGCGCCCAAGGCGACGGCTACCTGCGCCTCAGCTACGCTAGTTCGTTCGAAAACATCCTGGAAGCGGTGGAGCGCATACGCCGGGTGTCGTCGAAGTGGACTGCGAAAGCTGAGTTGCTCCGGCGATAGGCTACAGTAAGGCGCCACTGCATTGTTGTTTTCTAACCCGCTTCGAAACGAGGTCAACGGAATAGCAGCGCGACTTCTCATCCTTGACCTGAAGAGAGTTGTTGAGGAGTTCCAGCTTGGTAATGGTGACCCACGGACATCTATCTCCTCAGACATCTTGATGTGATTGTGATAGACCTTCACCCTCCACAACCGTTTGCCGCTCGATATGTCCGTCGCTACGACGTATTGATTTCGGGCATCGCCCTCCGTTGAGTAACGGATGCCGTCAGAAATGATCGGCGGGACTGGCGCAATCGGGTTCCGCTTTGCAATTGCAGCGGCTGCCAAGAGAAGACTGCAACGGATGCAATTGCAAATGTCCGCCGAAATGCCCCCATATTCGAAGAACCTCTAAGCGCTAGTCTATTACGTTCTGCACTGATTCGGCGAGTGTTGCACTGGTTCTGCGGTTGGGTTAGCATCAAATCCGACATGAGCGAACTTACACGTCGCAGCCTCTTGGGTTCGTTTGGTTATTTAGCCGCATCGCGCGTCTTGTCCGCGCAAGCCGCCACCGCCGCCGATCCGCGTGCGGTCTTTGAATCACATGACGCTGGCGGTTGCCGATCCCGCGCGATCGCAGCAGTTCTATCAGGGCCTGTTCGGTTTGCCGGTGCAGGCGCGCCAGGGAGCAACCACGGTTCTGCGGATCGGGTCCGGACCTCAGTTTGTGGCTCTGAACAAAGTCGGGGCGAACGCCAAGCCCGGCATCCACCACTTCTGCATGACGGTCGATAACTTCGACTCCGAGCGGATTCTGCAGACGCTCGCCGCCCATGGCGTGACCAAAACCGACGCCGCTGCGACCGAGCCTCTGAAAGTCTGGGTGAGAGTGCGCCGCGAAGACACGGGCGGCGCGAAGGAAGGCACTCCGGAGTTGTACTTCACCGATCCCGACGGAATCGTGGTGCAGCTTCAGGACACCACCTACTGCGGCGGCGCGGGCCGCCTGGGCAGCGTGTGCCTCGCAAAGCCGGAACCGGCGCCGCGCAAGGGCTTGCTCGCGGTGCGCGCGCTCAGCCACTTCACCATCACGGTTTCGAACCCGCAGCGTTCCCGCGATTTCTATCAGGCGCTCTTCGGCCTGCCCATCCAGGCGTATCAGGGTCCGACGCCGGTTCTCGCCGTGGGCGCGGGCCCTCAGTTCCTGATGTTCGCGGGCGGCCCGGCGGCCAAGCCCAACATCGGGCACGGCTGTTTCACCATGGAGGGCTTCGATCCCGACAAGGTTCTGAAGACGCTCTCCGATTTCGGCGTGACCCCGCGAGGCGACGCCCGCGGCCCGGTGGGACCGTTGAAGTCTTACGTGAGCATGCGCATGGAAGATCGCGGCGGCGCAAGAGATGGCACGCCGGAACTGTACTTCACCGATCCCGACGGCATCCTGATGCAGCTCCAGGACGTGAGTTACTGCGGCGGCGGCGGCTACTTCGGCGAAGCCTGCCCGGCTCTGGCCTAGTTCATACTGGTGAGGATGATCTCTGCCCTCGACCCTGGCGTGGTCGCACGCGTCGATCAACTGAGCCGCGAATTTCTGGAGGCCAAGCCGTTCCGCCACGTGGTGATCGAGCCGTTTCTCGAACCCGGCTTCTGCGCGGATTTGATGACGCAGTTTCCGCCGTTCGATCGCGAGAAGGCGCTCAACGAATTGGGCGAAGTCGGCGGCAAGGCGGTGTTTTCGAATTTCTCGCGGTCTCGGTCCGGCCTACGTGCGCTTCGACCGCCTGATGCAGGACCCCGAGTTCCTGGCGCTCGTCGGCCGCATCACCAGCATTCCCAACCTGCTCTACGATCCCGAATACGTCGGCGGCGGGACTCACGAAAACCTGCACGGCCAGGAACTCGACACGCACGTCGATTTCAACTTTCACCCCACCACGCAGACCCATCGGCGGCTGAATCTGATCCTGTTCCTGAATCCGGAGTGGGAGGAATCCTGGGGCGGGTGCCTGGAATTGTTGCGCGAATCCTTTCGAGGAAGAGTGCCGAGTCGGTGCTTCCGCTGGCGAACCGCGCCGTGATTTTCGAGACCACCGAGGCTTCCTGGCACGGCTTCCGCAAGATCCAGATGCCGCCGGAGAATCAACACCTCGCGCCGTTCGATCGCCGTGTATTTCTATACCAAGGAAGCTCCCGACGCAAGGCGCCGCGCCCTCGCACGCGACCTTTTACTATCAGCGGCCGCTGCCGGGGCACTTGCGCCCGGGCCACACGCTCACGGATGCGGACGTGCGGGAGATGCAAGCGCTGTATGGCGCGGCGCGACAGCTACATTCGTTTCCTGTATGAGCGCGAGATGGAGTTTACCGAGACGCTGGGGAAGGTGATCCACTCGCCGACATTTCGCCTGGCCGCGCACTTCGCGAAAGCGGCTAAGTTCGTGCTGCGGGAAAAATAGGGCAGACTAATTTCTGCGGGCGCACGGTCGACGCGGCTCAGGGTGTCGGCGTAAGCCGCGATGCCTTTGTAGAGCGCCTCGGCGATCTTCTGGCGGTGCTCGGGCTTGCGCAGGAGCACCTCTTCGCTGGAGTTCGTCAGAAACCCGATCTCGGCCAGCACGCTGGGCATGTCCGCGCCGATCAGCACCACGAACGGAGCCGTCTTGATGCCGCGGTTCTTCGCTCCCTGCGTGCTGCTCTTCGAAACCACGGAAAGCGAAGTCTGCAGCTTGGCGGCGAACTCGCGCGATTCGTCGATCTTGTCCTTGAGCGCGATCTTTTCGAGCAGATCGTGCAGCTCATGGATGGATCGATCCGACGTCGCGTTTTCCCGCGCCGCCAGTTCGCAGCGCCGTCTTCGAAGTGGTGAAGTTCAGAACGTAGGTTTCGACGCCCGCCGCCGCGCGATAGGGCGACGAATTGGCGTGGATCGAAAGAAACAGATCCGCTTCGCGCTGATTGGCGATGCGCGTCCGCTCTTCGAGACCCACATAGGTATCGTCGGAGCGCGTATACACCACTTCGCTGCCCATGCGCTCGTCGATCAACGCGCCCAGCCGCTGCGCCACGTCCAGCGTCAGATCTTTTTCGTAGTAGCCCGAAGGTCCATGCGTGCCGACGTCGTTTCCGCCGTGGCCCGCGTCGATCACCACGCGCTCCAGCTTCAATCCCAGCGCGCGTATGAGCGAGCGGTCGCCGCGCTTCGCGGGTGTCGACTAGCCGTGACGTACCGGAGGCGCGACTGCCTGGATGGCGAGCGGCCGGTGCGCGTGCTCGGGCGGCGGCGGCAACTCGCGCGGCAATGCCGCCGTGAACGACGGTAGCCGGGCGGGTTTCGACAGCACGGCGATTCTTGCGGGAGCCTCCACCTCAGCCACCACGGGCGGGCTTCGGCTCGCGCCTCAGCTGCACTGGCGGCGGCACGAACTTGCGCGGTTCCGGTTTCGACTGCGACATCGGCTTTCGACTGCCGACATCCGGTTTCGATACGACATCCGGTTTCGATACGACAGGCGTGGGCGCCGCTTTGGCCCAGATCGGTTGCAGCTGGACGGAACCCTTGTCGTCCGGAGACCGTCAAGTCCTTGCCGCCGGTGACACTCGGCCGCGCGGGCGGCGCGGCCGATCCTTGGATCGCAATTCGATCATCAGCCGGTTGGGATTCGAAAGCTGCGACGTGGTCACAGACGCGGCCTGCGCCAGATCCAGCACAACCCGCGTCACCTCCGGCTGGGTTTCCGCCACGCGAATCTGGCCCACCAGCGCGTCGCCCACCGCGATGGTATGGGCGCCGTTGCGCGTGCTGCTCGTCAGGTCCGGGCGCGCGCCGTGGATGTCGAAGAACATGCGCTCGGGGTCGGAGAGATGGTTGTACTTGAATGTGAAGTCGGAGGAAACTTCGATGGCGATGCGGGTCACATCGCCCAAGGACCAGAAGCGAACCGCGGTGACCTTGCCGGAATCGGGCGCGGCCGCCGCGGCACACACTCCCGTCATCAGGAACACGCCGGCGGCGAACATCGTCCGGCGAATTCCCGAATTATTCCTGCGCGGTTCTGAGAACCAATCTGCCATCTTGATCGATCGACTGCTCGAGCTTGGGATGCTTTTCCTCGGCCGGAGTCTGCCGCTTCCATTGCATCAGCTGCGGCCGCCGCCTGCGCCGCGTTTTTGGCGGCCTCCATCTCGCTTCGCCGTCTGGTAACGCTGGCCCACTTGATTCACGTAATCCTGCGTCTCCGCGTAAGGCGGCGCGCCCTTATACTTATCCACCGCTTTCGGACCGGCGTTGTAGGCGGCCAGCGCCAGACGGTCGTCCTGATAAACGTTCTGCAGGTACCGCAGATATTTTACACCCGCTTCGATGTTCTCCGCGGGATCGAAGGAATTGCTCACGCCCAGCATGCGCGCGGTGCCCGGCATCAACTGCATCAGACCCTCGGCGCCCTTGGGCGAAACGGCGAAGTGGTTGTAGTTGCTTTCCACCTGAATGACGGACTGCACCAGCAGCGGATCGACGTTGTGCGCCCGCGCGCTCTTTTCCACCAGTTGCTGAATCTGCGCCGGGGGAGGCGCGACTGGTCGCCAGCTTCGGCTGGAGTCGCCGCCCGAAACGGTGCGCACCAGCTTGCCGGTGCGGCGGTCGACGCGCACCACCGACACTTTTCCCGCGTCCGCTTGCGGCGTCAATAAAGACGACGTAGCAGAGTCGGCTGCGCGCATGGGGGAGGCGGCCAGCATAGCAATTGCTAAAAAACAAATATACACCATTTTGTTTGGGCGCGGGAGGCCCCCTGTAGTTCCGCCGCTGCATTGCTACCATCTTCTCATGGACTCCACGCGGGATTCGTCCTCACCGGCGGCCGCAGCTCCCGCATGGGACGCGACAAGGCGCTGCTGCCGATCGAAGGTTCCCTGCTGGTCGAGCGCACCGCCGAACGGGTCCGCGCCGCCGCCGGAAGCGTGACGCTGATCGGCGCGCCCGAGCGCTACGCGCATCTGGGGCTCCCGGTGCTGCCCGATCTTGTTGAAGACTGCGGACCCATCGGGGGCCTCCACACTGCCTTGAAGATCGACCCGCGCGGACTGGAATCTGGTGGTCGCCTGCGACATGCCGGGCCTCACCGCCGCGTTCCTGAGCGACCTGCTGGCCGCCGCCACGGCAACTGGGATGCGCCTGCCTGGTGCCCCAAACCGACTCCGGGCTGCACCCCTTGTGCGCCGTCTACCACCGCCGCGCGGCCGACGCCGTCGAATTCGCTATCCAACATAAACGATTCAAAATGCATGATTTACTCAAATCCCTCGGGGCCGTATCTTGGCCCGTTGCCGACGCTTCGCTGCTCGAAAACGTGAACACACCCCTCGAGTGGGGCGCGCGATGAGCGAGCACTACATCGACTTCCGCAATGTATGTAAGACGTTCGACTACCCGGTTTTAGTCGACGTCAATTTTCACGTGGACGCCGGGCCAGACCCTGGCGATCATCGGACGCAGCGGCGTAGGTAAGTCGGTGAGCCTGGCGCACATCATGGGATTTCTCAAGCCCGATAGCGGCCGCGTGATCGTTTCCTACCAGGACATCACCGATTTCACCGAAGCCGAACTGCGCCCGATTCGCAAGAAAGTGACCATGGTGTTTCAGTCCGGGGCGCTGTTCGATTCGCTGACCGTGGGCGAGAACATTCTGTTTTCGCTGGAGCTGCGCGACGACTACACGCCGCACAACAAAGAAGACGTGGTGAACGGGCTGCTCTCCATGGTGGACCTGCTCGATTTCCGCGACATCTATCCCGGTGAGCTTTCCACCGGACACCGCCGCGCCGTGGCGATCGCGCGAGCGCTGGCCGCGCAGCCCGAGTGCATCCTCTATGACGAGCCGACCACGATGGTCGACCCCATCATGAGCGACCACGTCGGCAACCTGATGCTGCGCCTGAAGCGGCAATTGAAGCTGACTGGCGTGGTGGTCACGCACGATCTGGAATTGATGCGCAAAGTGGCCGACACGGTGGTGGTGCTGTTCGAAGGCAAGGCGATTTACTTCGGACCGGTGGCGGATCTGGAAAAATCCGAGCATCCACACATTCAGGAATTCCTGGCGATGGATCGCGTCGCGTAGAGGCTCACTTGCCTACGGCGTGCGGGATATCCTTCTCGTTTTCCATGCAGAAGTAATCCATCATTTCCGTGTTTGGCTGAAGGAACTGAATCACCTTCGCGGACCATGGCTTGGTATACGCCTTCGGATCGTTCACCGTGATTTCAGTCTCCATGCGTCCGTAGTTGACGCGCTGGTATCGCTCCGTGATCGTTCGCGGCGCCGGTCAGCGGATTGCCACTGCGGTCGAGCCACTCGCCGTCTGAAATTCCGCTGGTCTCCACCACCAGCGTGTCGCCATCCCACTTGCCCACCGAGTAACCGTTCGGCGTGGGCAGCGGATCGGTCAGCATCGGTCGCCCGTCGGTGAAGATCTGCCGGATAGGTGGTGTCGCGTTCGATCAGGATCACCAGCAGTCCGGGAAGCTGAATGAATTTGCGGAAAAACGGATTGATTATTTCTTTCACGACGCCGGTGGGCCTGCAATTTGATGCCGGGATCGTCCTTCCCGTTCTGCGCCATGCGTGTCTTCCGAAGCGCCGCAGCCCACGGCTGGTACGGGACGCCGCCCGGAACATTCCAGCCGAGGTTCCCAAATTCACGGCTGACCTCCATATCGACGCAGCCATCCGTCGGACACGGCAGATTCTTTTCCAGCAGCCACAACCCCGAGAGATCCGGCTTGCCATCGGCGGTGCGCGGCGTCGGCGCATCCAGATTGGGCGTGCCGTCGGCCTTCTTGGGCACTCCCGGAGTGGGATAGTTCAGCCACTGCGCCGAGACCAGCGTGGACATGATCAGCAGGGTTGCCGCAAGGATTGCACTGCGATTCAGCGTCACAAAACAAATATAGTGCATCCTGCCGTGAAATACTCGTAGAACATGTCCGAGCAAACCGAAGCGCCTGCGATCCACGAGAGTCGCGAAAAGGAGACGGGCCGGCTCGAAGCCTTTAGCGACGGTGTGTTCGCGATCGCCATCACGCTCCTGGCGCTGGAACTGAAAGTGCCGCATTTCGACGCGAACGGCAACATGGCGGACCGCCTGATCTCCGGCCTGACGAACCAATGGCCCAGCTACTTCGCCTTCGTCACCAGCTTTTTCACCGTGCTGATCATGTGGGTGCATCATCACGCGATTTTTCGCCTGGTGAAGGGCGTTGACGTCACGCTTCTGTTCGCGAACGGATTCCTGCTGATGCTGGTAACGGTGGTTCCCTTCCCCACCGCGGTGGTCGCCGAGTATCTGAGAACTCCCGCCGCAGCGGCCGCCTGCACCTTTTACGCAGGCTTCTTCGTGCTGATCGGCATCGGCCTTCATGGTGCTGCTGTGGGCCGCATTCCGCCCATCGGTTGTCGACCCCGGAGCGAGTCCCGCAACCGATCGCAGCGCTTGCGGAAAAGCTACCGGCTAGGTCCGCCGTTGTATCTCGCTGCAACCCTCGCCGCGCCCTTCAGCCCGTGGCTGGCGATGGGAATTTGCACCGCGCTGTGGATCGTGTGGGCCGCGACTACGCGAGAGTGCTGACGACGCTTCGCGCACGCCCATCTGCCGCAGGCAGCGGTCGATCCACTGCTTGGTCAGCTTCTCCTGCACGCCGTTCTGCGAAAGCCGCGTGCGCAGGTTCGCCCAATCCACCTGATCCAGCGGCTGATCCTGATTGAAGCAACTGAACACCACCGTCTCCTCGCCGGTCACCGGGTCTTTGTGCACCTGCAGGCACTGCGCGCAAATCTCTTTCATCATGCACTGCATCGGCGAGTTGATGCTGGCGACGCCGACGTGATCCGGCTTCAGATACGGCTTCAGCACCGTGTGCCGCGCGCGCGCCACCGCCGCCATCATGCCGTCGGAGCCGATGGCGATCACGCGATCGACCGAGTGCAGCGGAATCTCCGCCTCGCCCAGCGCCCCGCGCCCGTAAGCCTCAATCGCCTGCACGATGTTTCCGACGAACGCTTTGTCCTGCGCGCGGCCCGGCGTGAATCCCGGAGCCTCATCGCAGCACCAGACCACCACGTCGGCGGCCTTCTCGATCTCGTCGATCTTGTAGCGGTCGACGATCTTCTTGTAGCCCGCGAAGTAAATCGTGCGCGACCCATTGGCGCGCAACTGCTGCCCGATCGAGAACAGCACCGCGTTGCCCAAGCCGCCGCCCACCAGCAGCGCCGTTTCCTGCGCCGGCGTCTCGCGTCGGCGTCCCCGTCGGACCCATCAGGATCACCGGCTCGCCCGGCTTCAGCAGCGCGCACAAATCGGACGACCCGCCCATCTCGAGCACGATGGTCGAGAGCAATCCCTTCTCGCGATCGACCGACGCGCCCGTCAGCGCGATCCCTTCCATGCCCAGCACCGTTCCGTTCGACCGCGGCGCCAGCGTCTCGTAATTCTGCAGGCGGTAGAACTGCCCCGGCTGGAACGCGCGCGCCGCCATGGGAGCCTCCACCACCACTTCGACGATGTTGTGCGTCAAGCGGATCACTTCGCGCACCTTCGCGCGCAACTCGCCATTCAGCTTGTGCAGCAGATCGGCCGGCTGCGGACCCGCTGGCGCCCGCCGCGCCAACAACCGCGACACCACCGGATGGCCCTGCTTCGCGCTCGCCATCGCCTTCACCACATTGCCCGCGAACGAAGGATGCAGATCGCCGAAGAAGCTGATGCCGCGCCCGTCCTCGCGAATCGACATCAACACCGAAACCTTGTCGGGCTTCGCCAGACGCTGCGGCTTCACCGGCTGCCCGTCTTCATCGACAGCCTGGAACCACTTGCCGTCGAGGAACACGTTGGTCGCGTCCTCGCGCGCCAGCACCGTATTGGGCTGCGTGCCGGCCGCGACCAGAATCGACCGCGCCGGCATGCGCACGCGCTCCCCGGCCTGCGTCTTCACCCACACCCACAGCGCCGCGGCGTGGCCGTACTGATCCACTTCCACTTCATCCGGCGTCACACTCTCCGCGAACCGCACGCCTTCTTCGAGCGCCTTGGCCACTTCCTCGTGATTCAGCGTGTAGCTGGGCGCGTCGATCATGCGCCGCCGGTAAGCGATGGTCACGCCGCCCCAGGAATTGAGCAAGTCGATCAGCTTAGGATCGCGGCCCTCGCGCGCCGCCAGATCGCGTTCCGCGCGAATCGCCAGCCCGTGAGCCAGGAACTCGTCCGCGGTCGCGGCCTCTTCCGGAGTCCAGCTCGCGCGCACCGCGGCCTCGCCCTTCTCCGCGGCCAGCGTCTCATAGCGCTCCAGGAACTTGTCCACCTGCACCACGTAATACGCCATCGATTCGGTGGCCGTGTCGATGGCCGTCAATCCGCCGCCGATCACCACGATCGGCATCCGCAGTTGCAGATTCGCCAGCGAATTGGATTTCGCCGCGCCCGTGAGCTGCAACGCCATCAGGAAGTCGGACGCCTGGCGCACCCCGCGCGCCAGACCGTTCTTCATCGGGATCACCGTCGGCCGTCCCGCCCCCGCGCACAGCGCCACGTGATCGAAGCCCAGTTCGAACGCGTCGTCGACCGTCAGCGTGCCGCCGAAGCGCACGCCGCCAAACATGCGGAACTCTTCGCGGCGCTCCAGCAACAGCCGGATGATCTTCAGGAAATTCTTGTTCCAGCGGACCGTGATGCCGTATTCCGCCACGCCTCCGAAGCCCGCCATCACGCGGTCGTCGAGCGACTCATACAGATCGTTCACATCGCGAATCGGCCGGAACGGCACGCGCTCGCCCAGCGGCGTCACGCCGGAAATCGACTCCGGCAGCGGCTCGATCTTCAACCCATCCACCGCCGCCACCACGTGGCCATCGTTCATCAGATGATGCGAGAGCGTGAAGCCCGCCGGTCCCAGCCCCACCACCAGCACTTTGTAACCGGTCGCCGCCCTCGGCATCGGACGCGCGAAGTTCAGCGGATTCCAGCGCGTCAGCAGGCTGTAGATCTCGAAGCCCCACGGCAGCTCCAGAACATCTTTGAGCGTGCGCGTTTCCACCTGCGGGATATCCACCGGGTCCTGCTTCTGAAACACGCAGGCCTTCATGCAGTCGTTGCAGATGCGGTGCCCGGTGCCGGCGATCATCGGATTGTCGATGACGGCAATCGCCAGCGCCCCGATGGAATTGCCTTCCTGCTTCACCAGGTTCATCTCGGAGATCTTCTCGTCGAGCGGACACCCCGCGAGCGTAATGCCGAAGACCGTCGATTTGAACGCGCCGTCTTTTTCCTTGAGCCCCGTCGAGCAACTATCCTTGCCCTGGTTGTGGCACTTGATGCAGTAGTGCGCCTGATCCAGCGCGCCGTCAGGTTCATGCCCGCGTCGGTCAGCTTGAACCCTTCGCGATGGCGCCAGTGGCTCTCCGGCAGCGCCAGTTCCGCGACGCCATTCACCTGCAGAGTCTCGACCGGCACCAGGTGCTCCATATCCAGCTTGTGCGGGACCTTAAACAAAACACCGTGCTGATGTTTGTGGCGTCCGGCGGGAGAAAGCGCCGCCCACGCGGCGTATTGCTGCGCGATTTGCAATTGCTCGCGCATGCTCCGCCTCGGCTTCGAGCCAATGCGAGACGTGCTCGACGAAACTCTGCTCCGTCAGCGGCTCGCCGAACAGCGACTCCAGCTCCGCCCCCAGCGCCCCGCCGTGAATCAGCGCCGCCTTCTCCGCCGTCATCCCGCTGATGGCTTTCTTCTGAACGAACTTGCGTTTCAGCGCGTAGAGCGGCGCCAGGGCGTCGTGCTTCGCCTGCAACGCGCGCACTTCCGCCGCAATGCCGAACAGCTCGCCGATGAAATCCTCCAGATGCGGCGCGATCGCGATCATCAACTCGGATTGCTGCTTGCGCGCCAGCGCGCTCGGATCCTTGCGCGCCTCCATCAGCTGTTCGTAACAGCGCCGCGTCCGCCGCTTGCAGGCTGTGACAAAATGCCGCATCCAGCCGGACCAAGCCTTCGCGGCTATACAGGTCTTCGAAAGCGAATCCAAACGCCAGACGGAGTTGTTCGTGAATGTTGTGCATCAAGTTTTAGATCAGGAAGTGGAGACGTCCGCGGGAGTTAATCATTCATTATCTCACGCCGCCGCCAAAAGCGCTGCAAAATCCATTGAAATTGCAGGTTTTCGAAGGGAAACGCGATTCCACGGCCGTGACTGGAGTGTCGCCAGCGGCCGCACGAAGCGAGCTACCGCAGTCCCGACTCCATCAGAAACGCACGCCGCCACGTCCTTCGGCTGCAAATGATCCAGGTCCACCTGCGCGTTCAATTTCCGCATCTTCTCGACGGTGAATTTGCCGGAAAGCTCCTCGCAGCGCCGGACGCGCACGCCGGCTAGCGCCACCAGCAGGCTGTCCTGCACCAGCAGCGCACGCCTGCTTGGGCACGAAGAGATTGCGGTCGTCGCGCAGCGTCTTCCAGGTCTGCTTGCGTCAGAATGCCGTCGGTGGCGCGGGCCACGATCATGGTCACCGTTCCCTGTCTCCAGCGCCTTAAACAAATCGCCGCCGTCCATGCTGCGCGGCGCCGCCTTCATCGGCAGCTTATACTGCGTCAAGCGCCGGCATCCCGTCGGATAATTGCTGAAATTCCGAGGTCACGCCCAGAACCCATCCGTCGCTCACCGCCGCCGCCTCGCTCAGCGTCGAAACTTTGCTCGCGCGCGGATCGTCTGCGCGAATCACCGCCACAAACGAATTGTCGATTCCCAGCGGATCGAGCAGATCCGCCTGCGCCGTGCGCTTCATCTCGCCCCGGGCGCGCTGGAAAATCAGCGAAGCATCGGCCGACGGCTGCTCCTTCAGGATCTCGGTCACGATCGAGCCGCTGTACTCCGGGTAGAGATTGATCTCGCCGCTCTGCAGCGCCTGATACGCGTTCACGCGTCTGCGCCCAGGTTCGGACGGCGGTCCACCTTCCGCCCCAGGCGATGCTCCAGATGCTGCGCCACGATCTCCGCCAGCAGCATCTGCTCGGTGCTAGTTCATCGATCCCACCACGATCTTGGGCCCGCGGCCGCATCCCGTCGCCGCCAGAGTGGCCGCCAGCAGCGCCGCCCACTATGCACCTCAGAGCTGTTTGTCGATTCATGCGCTAGTCTGTCAGCATAACGCGAAGCTGACGGAACATGCCGCTCTGATATCCTTAAAAATTGTCTCGAAGACTACCTAAGATTCGATGTCGTTTCAAATTTATCCGGTGCGCGAGATTCTGGTGGTGCCCGGCGCTGCCCTCCGCCCTGAGCCGTCTGCCGGAGTTGGGCTTGAATCTGCTATGGTCCTGGAACCACTCCATGCGCGCGGTGTTCCGCCGCCTGGACCCCGCCGCCTGGAAAGCCAGCAACCACAACCCGGTGGTGATGCTGGGCCGCGTGGAGCAAGCCGCCCTCGAACGCGCGGCCGCCGATCCGCGCTTTCTCGCTCTCTATCGCCGCGCTTGTGAAATCCTGGACACCTACCTGGCGGCCCGCGCGCCGTCCGACATGCTGGTGGCGTACTTTTCGATGGAGTACGGCCTGCTCGATTGCCTGCCCATTTATTCCGGAGGCCTGGGCGTGCTCTCCGGCGATCACCTGAAGGCCTCGAGCGACGCGCTGCTGCCGCTGGTGGGCGTGGGCCTGCTGTATCAGAACGGCTATCTGCAGCAGAAGCTCGATCCCGACGGCTGGCAGCAGGAACACGCTCCGGTTAACGATTTCTATTCGCTGCCCATCACGCCGGTGACGCAACCCGGCCGGCGGCGAACTGCTGGTCAGCGTCGATCTCACCGGCGTCGAAGTGTTCCTGAAAGTCTGGCGCATCGATGTGGGCCGCGTGAAGCTCTATCTGCTCGATAGCAACATCCCGCAGAACGCCGCGGCGGAGCATCGCGAGATCACCAATCAGCTCTACGGCGGCGACGATCACAAGCGCATTCACCAGGAGATCGTGCTCGGCATCGGCGGCCTGCGCGCGCTCAAGGCGCTGGGCCTCAGCCCCACCGTCTATCACATGAACGAAGGGCATTCCGCATTCCTGGCCATCGAGCGCATTCGCGTTCTGATGGCGGATCACGGTCTTGAGCTTCGACGAGGCGCTGCACGCCTCGCGCGCCAACAACGTCTTCACCACCCACACCTCCGTGCCCGCCGGCCTCGACCGTTTCGACGCTGGGCATGGTCCGGGAACATTTCGAGCCCTACTGCCAGAAAGCCGGCATCGCTCTGGATTCGTTTCTGGCGCTGGGGCGCGCCGCCGGCGCCGAGCCCAACGAACCCTTCTCGATGGCCGTCTGCGCCATGCAGACCTCGGCCTTTCGCAACGCCGTCAGCCGCCTGCACCGCCAGGTCTCGCAGGAAATGTGGGAATCCCTGTGGCCCGGCCTGCCGGTCTGGGAAGTTCCCATCGCCGCCATCACCAACGGCGTGCACCTGACCTCCTGGATCAACGGCGACCTGGCCAACCTTTACGATCAGCACCTGCAGCCGGACTGGCGCGAAGGCCACAACGAGCCGGAGACCTGGCGCCAGACCGGCGACATCCCGGCGAGCGAATTGTGGGAAGCCCATCGCCGCCGCAAGCGCCGCCTGGTGAGCTTTCGTCCGCGAGCGCGCCGTCGCCAGCGCCCTGGCCCGCAACGCTCCCGCGCCGGTAGTGGAGCGCGCCGGCGAAGTGCTGGACCCCGCCGTCCTCACCATCGGTTTCGCGCGCCGCTTCGCTACCTATAAGCGCGCCACCCTGGTGTTCCGCGATTTGCCGCGCCTCAAGCGGATTCTCACCAATCCCGCCATGCCGGTGCAGATTGTGATCGCCGGCAAAGCCCATCCCAAAGACATTCCGGGCAAAGACTTGATCCGCGAAATCGTGCAGTTGTCGCGCGACCCGGAGCTCCGCGGCCGCGTGGTTTTCGTCGAAGACTACGGCATCGAAGTCGCCGGCGAAATGGTGCAGGGCGTCGACCTGTGGCTCAACACCCCGCGCCGCGGCGAAGAAGCCTGCGGCACCAGCGGCATGAAGGCCAGCATCAACGGCGTGCTCAGCCTGAGTATTCTGGATGGCTGGTTCGACGAAGCCGCCGAAGACTCCGGCGGCTGGGCCATCGGCAACCGCGACCCTTACTCGCCGGACCGCGACGAAGCCCACGCCGCCGCCATTTACTCCCTGCTCGAAAACGAAATCGTGCCTTTGTACTACGAAGAGCGCGAAGAAGACGTCCCCGTCAAGTGGATGGAGCGCGTGAAACAGATGTCTGCGCTACGTGAGCGCCCACTACAACTGCCAGCGCATGGTCGACGACTACCGCTCGCAGCTCTACGAACCCGCCCACCGCGCCTGGGAGGCCATGGCGCGCGACGGTTTCGCGGCCGCCCGCCAGCACACCGTCTGGAGCGAGCAGGTGAATCGGCTGTGGCCGCAGATCCGTTTCCTGGAGGCCAGCGCCGGAACCGATGCCACCGTGCTAGCCGGCGCGTCCCTGCCCCTGCGGGCGCGCATCGATCTGGCGGGCCTGCTCCGCCGCCGACGTTCGCGTGGAGGCCCTGGTCGGCAAGATCGGCGCCGCAAGGCGATCTGGAAGAAGCGCAAGTGCTCACGCTCGATCCCCTGGAACAACAAGGAACCGTGTTTATGTTTGGGCGCGACGTTTCCCCCGCTAACCACCGGGCGGCTGGGATTTTCCGTCCGCGTGACCCCCAATCACTACGCGGACCCCCTAAATCGCCCGTGTAACGCCCCCTTAAAGTGGATGGCTTAGGCGGTAGTCTAGGAAACGATTTATGCCGCCGGCCGGCGTCTAAAGTCCAGAAGCCGAATTGCCGATCAGCAATCAGACCAAAAAAGATTTTGCTGGATTCCGCGGCCGTTCCGTGGTACATAGTGGTTTAGGCAGTTCGTGAGCATCCAGTCCTTTAAATGCCCCCAAGTCTGGTTGCTCTGCCGTCTCTCGTAACCGAAATTACCGGTCTCCAACCACCACAGCGCGAGTTCTAGATTCACATTCAAGGAGTGCCATCTAGCAAGATTATGGACGGCGATCGAAAGTACAATCAGCGCGGTTATCAGGAATCCAACCGCGACTTCTCCGGAAACAATGATTCCCGGCGTGACGAACGTCCTCGTCCGGCTGGCCCGCGTCCGCCGATCGATGTCACCGGCCCGCGTCTGCCGCGGTTGGTGCAGGCGGTGGCGGCGGCGCGCTGCTACAACTGTTCCACGCACGCTGCCGGCCGGCTCGGATTTTCCAGCCGAGTGTCCCAAGTGCCACACCGCGCTCCACTGCTGCAAGCAGTGCGCCTACTTTGAGCCTTCGACGCGCTTCCAGTGCGTGAAGCCAGTACCAGTACGCATAGTCGTGAAGGATCAGGCCAACGACTGCACGCTGTTCAAACCGCGTGTCACCGTGGCGCGCGATTCCGCCGCTGCCCCGCCGCCTGCATCGAGCCAGCATGGCAATGGCGGCCCGGCGCCGCGCAATGCCGACGACGCCCGCGCCGCCTTCGACAGCTTGTTTAAGAAGTCGTAGCCGCTACGGGCCCGCCGCGTCACAGCCAGTATTCCCATTTCCCCGCCGCGATCACGTAAGCGCTCAGGCAGGCGTTGGCCACTGCGTGCGCCAGAATCAGATCTCCCAGACTCTTGGTGCGGATCATCCACCAGTTGAAAATAATTCCCGCCACCAGGCCCACGTCCCAGTAAGCACCATGTTCGCTCGCGAACAGCAGCGCGACCGTCCAGAACGATAGCGCCGAGTAAGCGCCCAGCGGCACGCGCTCGAAAGTCCTGCGCGATCATCCAGCGCATCAGCCAGCCGCGCCAGAACAACTCCTCGACGATCGGCACTACGATCACCGCCCGCAAGCTGCGCAGCAACAGCACCGGGACGTCATGCCGCGCGGCCTCCGGCATGCTGCTGCGGGCCGCTCCCAGCAGGGCGTTGTCGAACAGAAAGGAATGCCGGTAGGACGGAAACAGCAAGTCCGGCGCGATCCACAGCACAAAGATCGCGACGCCGATCAGCAGCGATCCGGCCCACTGCGTTACGTGGAAATCCAGCGCCGGGCGCGCCACGAAGTACAGCACCGCGGCCATCACCGCCAGGCGCAACATCTGGTCGGTGAGCGCCGGCATGGGCCACAGCATGGCTCAGCCCGATCAACGCCATGAAGACGGCGAACGGAACCACGTAAGGGACAGCCACGGCAGAATAGGGGACAGCCGGGGAACCGGTCACCGATGCGTGCGCTCGCCTACATGCTGGCTAACAGCTGGCGGATCTTCACGCCGTCGTCCTTCGAGGGATTGAAGCGGATGGCCGTCTCCAGTTCCCTTTTCGCGGAAGGCTTGTCGCCTTTCTGCAGCAGAGCCATCCCGTAGTGATAGTGGTAGGAGGCGCGGTTCGGATCGGTCGTCACCAATTCCTTGAAGGTGCGAATGGCGTCGTCGCTCAGGTTCTTTTTGAGGTAGATCCAGCCCAGCGTATCCATGACGTCGGGCGAGTTGGGCATGCCTTGGCGGGCGCGCTGCGCCATGGTCAAAGCTTCGTCCAGGTCCTGCCCTTCCTCGGCCTTGATGAACGCCAGATTGTTCAGCGCGATCGGATGGTCCGGCTGGATCTTCAGAATCTGCTCGTAAATCGGCTTGGCCTGGTCGCGGCGGCCGGTGCCATCCATCAGCAGGCCCAGTTGCAGCAGCGGCCGGGTATCGGCCGGCGCCGCCTGGCTGGCGAGGCGGAAAGTGTCGATCGCCGCATTCACGTCGCCCTTGCGGCGCTGGGTCTCGGCCAGGCGCAGCAGGAGATCGGCCGACTTCGGATCCGTCTTCAAAAGCTCCTGCAACAGCTTGATCGGCGTCGTCGTAGCGCTGATCGCGCACGTACAAGTTGGCCAGCGCCAGCCGGAAGTTCGCGGCGCTCCGGCTCGCGCGCAACCGCATCCTGCAGCAGCTTGATGGCGTCGGCCATGTGGTTCTGGCTGGCCATGGTCTCGATCAATCCGATCAGGCCGCGCGAATCTTTCGGATTGGCCTTGTATAAGTCGTCAAACACCTGCTCGGCGCGTTTGTAATCCTTTTGCCGACCACGCCAGATATCCGGCTTGGTAGCGGGCGTCCGGATTATTGGGCGCGATCGCCAGAATCGTATCGAGCTCCTGCCGCGCCTTCTGCGCATCTCCGATGCCCATCAGTGCGCTCGACCGGTTCAGCCGCGCCGGCAAATCGTTCTTGTTCAGAGCGATGGCTTCATCGGCTTCCTTCAACGCCTTGGCGTAGTCGCCTTTGTTGAGGTAAATTCGCGACAGCATATCGCGGGCCAGTATGAAATCCGGACGGCTCTTGATCGCGGCCTCCAGTTGCAGGCGCGCCTGCTCCATATCGTTTTTCGCCACGTAGGCCCGCGCCAGATTGAAGCGCAGCAGGTGATTGTCGGGAGTCTTGGCTACCAGCGACTGCAGGTCGTTGACGGCCTGATTGATCTGCTTCAGATCCCCGGTCACCAGCATCAGGGCGGCCCGCATCGCCACCGCATCGCTATCGTTGGGCGACTCTTTGAGGATCGTGGCCAGCAGTTGATTGGCATCCTGGCTTCTGTCCGGTGGTGGAGAGCAATTCCACCAGCCGTTTTTGGTACATCGCCTTGTCCTTGGGAAACGCCTTCGCCCCCGCCTCGTACTGCGCGCGCGCCCGGTCGAAGTCGCGCGCCCTGAAATACAGGAAATCGCCCGCCAGCAAATGGCCGTCCGGATACTGCTTTTCGTCCGACAGCCGCCGCATCACGTCCATCTACTTGATCGTTCTGTTTGGTGTACAGATAATGCGCCGCCAGTTGCACCAGGTAATTGCCCTGCTGCGGATTGCTTTCGATCTTGCGCTGCAGAATTCGCTCGGCCTCCGGCACCCGTTGGTCTGCATGTAGTAGACGTACAGCAGGTCGTACATGGGCGCGAAGTTCTTGTGTCTTATCGATCACCGCCAGGCCCATTTTCTCGGCCTCCGGCGCTTGCTTGTTGGAGAGCAGCGCCTGGAAGTAGGCGAGCGACAGATCGGTCTGATCGGGCTTGGCGCGGGTGGCCAGCTCAAACTCTTTCACCGCGCCCGGCGCATCCTTCTGCAGCAATGCCAACTGCCCCTCAATGACGGTGCCCGTCATAGGAGTTCGGGTCTTTTTGCAGCAGCTTGTCGGCCAGTTGTTTCACTTCTTTGAGCAACTCGTCGCTGTGGTCCCGGTCCTGCGCTGATGGCGATCATATAGAATGTCGGCACAGCTTCACCGCGGCATCCGCATTGTCCGGCTGCAATTCCACCGCCCGGCGCAACGAGCGCACGGCATCGCCGTAGGCGGCCAGTTTGATATCGGCTAGCGCCAGGCGGTAGTAAGCTTCGCCGAATCGCAGGTCCTTTTGCAGGGCCCTGCGGTACATGATCGACGCTTCTTTGAATTTGCTCTTTTCGTAGAACTTGTTGCCGTTCTCGACGTAGCGTTGCGCTTGCACTTTGGGGTCCCGGCTGCAGGACGCCAGAAAGAACGTAAATACCAGTAATACCAGAAGCTTACGCATATCATCCTACTTCCACTTGACCATATTTGGCACAGGGGCGCAATCCCTCTCACGGGGGTCATGGTCCAGTACCTTGGAACTATCTGCGAAGCCGCCGGCGCGTATCGCTTGCCACGTTCATCAGCCCTGCCCCCGACGCCTCGCTAGCGAGAATAAATCACGCGAGTCTCGCAAATCCGGTCGTGCAAGGCTCGCTTCTCCGGGTCGAATCCGGCCATGATGTAGCCGATCATCAGAATAAATCGCGCTGATCCACATCGCAAAATGCCGCGCCCAGCGCCAGCATCGGCGATATCGGCCCTCCATCCGCGCGGATCACGCGCAGTCCCAGCGCCATCTTCCCGGGCGTCGCGCCGTGCGCCGACAGGAAGTAGACTTCATAGGCCGCGCCCAGCGCTAGCCCGATCAGCGCCGACAGGCCCAGCACGCCCATCATCGCCGGAGCAAAAATCAAGCCGGCGCCAGGACGCGGCCCAAGCCGCGCAGGCCGCACCGTCCCGATGCCGAACATCAGCATGCAGCGGAAGCCGCACGATGGCATTGATCACGCCCAAGAGGATGCCGTCGATCACGCGCGCCAGAAAGCGAATCCAGAATCCGCCGTAGTGCCGGCCCGCCGCCGCGGCCGCTGCCGGAGGCATGCCGCGCACCACGCCCAGCGGCTGCCACGACGTCAGCCCGTCATGCCACACCAGCGTATCGGAGCGCACCGTGCCGAGAGTCACCAGCCGGTTCAGTTCGGTTTCGTCAATCGGCCCTACTTGCTTTCCGCCATCGGAGTAATACCAATTCATGCGTATCCCTCGGTCTTCCGCTTCGGTCCAGCAGGCCATTGAGCCTCAGTGTATCAATGCCCGGCGTCGAAGCGTGGAGATAGCGATGTGGCGAAGTGCCGAGAAGAAATCTCCCCGAAACAGAACCCATGACTGTCCGGGGAGAGGGGGAGGTGCAAACTCTTAGAAGCCTCTAATTTTGGGCGACGATATGCGCGCGGCGATTCTTCTGCCAGCAATCCTCGGTTTGATCGGTGCAAACCGGCTTGTCCTTGCCGTAGCTGATCACCGTCAACTGCGCGGAGGAAATCCCCATGGTCTCGAAAAACTCCGCCACCGCCTGGGCGCGCTTGTCGCCCAGCGCCACGATTATATTCGTCCGAGCCGCGCTCGTCGCAATGCCCTTCGATACGCAGTTTCTCGCTGGGATAATTTGCCAGGATGCCGCGAATCACGCCCACGTCGTCCTTCAAGGCCGTAGCCGCATCGGCGCGAATCGTGCTCTTGTCGTAGTCGAACAGCGCGTCTTCCAGATGAGCCAACCGATCATTCAGAACCTTCCGCTCCTCCGAGCTAATACCGGAATGTGGATTCTGATTGACCGGCCGGCTCACGGACGCTGCCGCGCCTGAGGACGGGGACGCGACAGACGTTTGTCGGAGCGGCTGCCACCTGAACTGGTTCAGGGGTCCGGGCCGCGACGGGCACGGCCTTATGGCACGCTCCCGTAAAACACAAACCAATTAAACTAAATACACCAAAAATTCTGAGTTTCATGTATGTCGTCCTCTGCACGGAGGAAACTACATCCATTACAGTAGGCGTCACCTCCCGGCTGGCTCACAATCCCGTCGAGACGGTATTCCGCTAAGCTGGCTGTCGGGTAGACTGTATAGGGAATGCCTCGCAACTCGCTTCAACACGGCCGGCGCTTGCTGCTGGCCGGCTTCGGCGGCTTATTGCTGCTGATGCTGGCGGGTGGCATCGACTCCTTGATCCGGATGCACGACGTGAACCGGCAAGAAGCCGGACTGCGCGAGGTGTACCTGCAACGCGCCCTGTCGCTCGAACAAATCCGCGCCGGAATCTATCAATCGTCCATCCTTCTGCGGGATTATTTGCTGGCCGGCGATTCGCAGTCGTCGCAGGAAGTGGCTGAGAAGTGGAGCGAGATTCGCCGCAAGACCGACCAGGTCATTGCGCAAAGGGCGGCCGCGGTGGACCCGGAAGAAGCTCCCCTATTTCGGGATCTGCGGAACGAGGTGCAGGAATATTGGAAACTCCGCGAATCCACTGGTTCTTACCGGCGGATGGCAAGCAAAATCCCTATTCCTCCGGCGATCTGGTGCAGCGGCGCACCGCGCTGCTGGCCCTGATCGACCGCATCGATCAACATCAACCAAGTGGAGCTGGCCTCGGCCGATGCCAAAGTGAATGCGGCTTTCGAAGCCCTGCGCTGGCGGACGCTGCTGAAGATCGCGGTGACCATGAGCGTCGGCATCGGCCTGGCGGCCTTCACCGCGCGCCGCACGCTGCTCATGGAAGCCGAGCTCCAGCAGCGCTACGAAGAAGGTCTGCGCGCCCGCCAGGAATTGCAGGAGCTTTCCGCCCGCCTGGTATCGGCGCAGGAGGAAGAACGCCGCAGCATCTCGCGCGAGCTGCACGATGAAGTGGGGCAATCCCTCTCGGCTCTTCTGATGGAAGCCGGCAACGCGGCCGCGCGCGTCTCGCCGGATTCCACCGAGGTCCGCCGCCACGTGGAATCCATCAAGCGCCTGGCCGAGGCCAGCGTGCAGGTGATCCGCAATATGAGCCTGCTGCTGCGCCCGTCCATGCTGGACGATCTGGGCCTGGTGCCGGCGCTCGAATGGCAGGCGCGCGAAGTTTCCAAGCGCACCGGACTGCGCGTCGCAGGTCACGGCCGATGAAAACGCGAGCGAGCTGCCGGATGAACACAAGACCTGCATTTATCGCGTGGTGCAGGAAGCGCTCCACAATTGCGCCCGCCATGCCCAGGCTCACAACGTGACGGTGGAAGTGCGCCAGGAGCCTTCGCAAGATTGTGCTTTCCGTCGAAGACGACGGGCGCGGCTTCGACGCCCGGCGGGTCCGCGGCCTGGGCCTGGTGGGTATGGAGGAGCGGGTCCATCACCTGGGCGGCGCCCTGCGCGTGAAATCGCGGCCCGGTTCGGGAACGACGATTGCGGTGGTGCTGCCGCTGGCCAGTTAAATGACAGATAACAATCAAAGCCGCGACCGGCGTGGTGCGCATTCTGCTGGCCGACGACCACACGGTGATGCGCGCCGGGCTGCGCCTGCTGCTGGAGCGCCACGAAAATTTCGAAGTGGTCGGCGAAGCGGCCGACGGGCGCGAAGCGGTCGAGATCGCCGCCGAGCAGAAGCCCGCCGTAGTGGTGATGGACGTCGCCATGCCGCATCTCAACGGCGTGGAAGCCGCGCGCCAGATCCTGAGCCGCAATCCGGAAATCGCCATCGTGATGCTCAGCATGCACAGCGACGAAAGCTACGTGCTGCGCTCGCTCAAGGCCGGCGCCCGCGCCTACCTGCTGAAGGATTCCGCCGAAGCCGACCTGATTGCCGCCATCCAGGCCATCATCGAAGGCAGGTCTTTCTTCAGCCCCGGCGTGCGCGCGCTGCTGAAAGAAGACTACATCTATCGCCTGCAGAAATTCGGCGCCGACGATACCTACGAATTGCTGACCGCCCGCGAGCGCGAAGTGCTGCAGCTGGTGGCCGAAGGCCGGAGCAACAAAGAAGTCGCCAGCCTGCTGGGCCTGAGCCTCTACACGGTGGAAACGCACCGCACCCACATTCTGCAAAAACTGAACCTGCACAGCGTGCCGGAATTGATTCTGTACGCCGTGCGCAAGGGAATCATCAGCTAGCGCGCATTGCTGCTAATTGCGCCCCCGCCCGCTTTCGAGTACATTTGAGTGACGGAGGACGAACCGGATGGCGTTTTGTTCGAACTGTGGTGCCGAAGTTCAAGGAAAATTTTGTGCGAAGTGCGGCACCCCGAACTCAGCCGCCGCGGCGCCCCCTCGTCCGGGCCGCCGCCCGAACCTCCGCCGCGCTTACACCGCTCCGCCGCCACCGCCGCCTTCGGCTCCCTTGCCGCCTCCGGCCGCTCCGCCACAAGCCGCCGGGCCTCGAGGAAAACATGGCTTGCGCGCTGTGTTACTTGCTGGGACTGCTCACCGGCATCCTGTTCCTGGTGCTGGAACCTTATAACAAGAATCGGCTGATTCGCTTTCACGCGTTCCAGTCGATATTCCTGAACATCGCCTGGATCGCCGTTTATATCGCGCTTTCGATTGTCGGCTTCGCGCTGTTGCCGATCCCCTTCCTGGGCGCCGATGCTGAGGATCGTTCTGCATCTGGCCGCCGGGCTGGGATTCTTCATTCTGTGGCTGATGCTGATGTACAAGGCCTATAACCGCGAGCGCTGGGTACTGCCCTGTGATCGGCCCGCTGGCTGAAAAGCAGGCGTAGCGCGAATGGGCGGCCGCGCGTCTAAGGTCTGTATGCGGCTGCTCTAACGGCATCATTACTACTGGTAGCGCTGGTCCAAGTGGCGGCCGCGCAAGCGCCGGCAGGCGTGCGCGTCCCAGCTTCTCCCGCACCCACCGCCCGCGCGGGGCCGCACAGCCGCCGGCGCAGTCCCCGTTGCCTCTTCTCCCGCGCCCACGGCGCCCACCGTCGGCGTCATCGATTTTTACGGACTCAACAAAGTTACGCGGGACCGCATCCAGAAGACTCTCGGCTTCAAGGAAGGCGATCCCTTCCCTGCCTCGAAAGCCAACGTCGAAGAGCGCCTGGACGAAATCCCCGGCGTCGTCGAGTCGCATCTCGAAGCCGTGTGCTGCGACCAAGGCAAGATCGTGCTGTACGTCGGCATCGAAGAACGCGGCGCGGTGCACTTCGATCTGCGCGAAGCTCCCGAAGGCGAAGTCATGCTGGCGCCCGAAATCATGGCGCTCTACCGGCGCTACTTCGATGCGTTCGAGGAAGCGGTGCGCCGCGGATCGACGGCCGAAGACCTCACCCACGGCCACTCGCTGATGGCCGATCCGCTGGTGCGCGAAATTCAACTGCAGTTTCCCGCCGTAGTCGAGACGCACCTGGGCGAGCTGCGCAACGTATTGCGCAACTCCGCCGACGACGAGCAGCGCGCCATCGCGGCGTTCCTGATCGGCTACGCTCCCAAGAAAGATCAGGTGGCCGAGGACCTGCAGTTCGCGCTGCGCGACGCCGATCCCGGAGTCCGCGCCAACGCGGCGCGCGCCATCGTCGCCCTGGCGGTCTATGCGCGCCTGAACGCCGACTCCGGAATCAAGCTGGAGCCCACCTGGTTCATCGAAATGCTGAACTCGCTTTCCTGGTCCGACCGCGAGCGCGCCTTGAAGGCTCTGCAAATTCTAACCGACGGCCGCGACGCCCCCATGCTCGAGCAGTTGCGCAATCGCGCCCTGCCCGCGCTGGTCGAAATGTCCCGCTGGAAGACGCTGGAGCACGCGCTGCCGGCCTTCGTGCTCACCGGCCGCGTCGCCGGCCTGAGCGAGCAGCAGATTCAGGATGCCTGGACCCGCGGCGACCGCGAATCCGTGATCGCAGCGGCGACTCGGCGGCGGCAAGAAAGCCCGCTAACGGCGCATCCACCCTAGTACTGCACCCGTGAACTTCTGGTACCTCTAATTTCCCAAAAGTTCTTTATTCACTCTCGCGATTTCGAGTTATACTCTGGCAATGCTTACGTACACGCGTGCTTTTGCCTGTAGCATTGTTGCCCTCGTTTCGGGATTTTCCAGCAATTCAGCCCTGGCTCAGCAAAAAACCCTGGCGCCGGCCGACTTCGTCGCCTGGCTGCCCGTCAGCGATGCCGAGCGGCAGCTAAAGGCCCCGGCGGTGGAGAAGGACGCGGGCGCGGAAGTCCTTTTTTATCGCGTCCACGTCGTCGATGAACT
Source organism: Bryobacterales bacterium (assembly GCA_963731375.1). GTDB lineage: Bacteria > Acidobacteriota > Terriglobia > Bryobacterales > Bryobacteraceae > Palsa-187. The sequence goes on along the minus strand of CAVSUW010000005.1, from coordinate 281,378 downwards.
TCTCAGCAGTTACGACGTTCAGCGGGTCTTTTATCACTATGTGCGGCTTAAGGTCTTCGACGAAAAAGGCAAGGAAAAAGCTGGGACGATCGATTTAACCTATGGCAACCGCGGAGGAATCCTGGATGTCTCCGGACGAACCATAAAAGCCGACGGGACCATACTCGAACTCGATAAGAAAGCGGTTTATAAACGCGATCTGGTACGCGCCGGAGGCCTTAGCAGGAAGGCAGTATCCTTCGCCATGCCGGGCGTTGAGCCTGGAGCGATCCTCGAATACCGCTGGAGGGAATCCGTCGACGACGATTCAATTTTCCAGGTGCGTCTCAAGTTTCAACGCGAATTCCCGATCGAAAAGGCGACTTATTACTTCCAGCCGCTTCCCGAACGCATCGCCGGCAGTTTGCACATGGCCCTGTTGTCTTTCAATTGTCAGCCCTCACCGGTAAAGCAGGAAAACGACGGCTATTCTTCCATCAGTGTCGAGAACCTGCCGGCTTCGCGCAATGAGGCTTTTTCGCCAAGTGAAGCCAATCTGGAAGCCTGGGCGCTGTTGCATTACCAGTTGGGCGACCGCAAGGATCCCGATAAATACTGGAATGAAGTCAGCAAAAAAGAATATTCGGAGCTGAAGGATTCCCTGAAGTCCAACAATGAAATCAAAGCCGCGGCCGCGGAAGCGGTCATGGCAGCCAAAAGCGACGACGAGAAGATCGCGGCGATTATCGGAGTGGTGCGCACTCGCGTGCGCAATCTTTACGATGATGGCGTCACCGACGCGGAACGCCGAGCCTATCTCAAATCTCTCCCGAAGGAGCGGCTGCGCACTGCGTCGGAAATTTTTAAGAGCGGCTTGGGCACGGCCAATGAAATGAATGTGGTATTTGCGGCCATGGCCCAGCAGGTGGGACTGGAAGCGCGGCCGGCCCTGGTATCGGACCGCACGGAACTGCTGTTTCAACCCTAAGGTCACGATGGATACCTTCTTCCTCCACAACATCGACATGGCGGTGAAACAGGGCGAGGACTGGAAAGTGTACGACGTGAGCACCAAGCTGCTGCCTCCTGGAATGATCTCCTGGCGCGAAGAGGGCGTGTACGCTCTGATTGCCGATCCTAAAAACGCTAATTTCATCACGACGCCGGTGTCGCCCGCCGAGGCGTCCGCGGAGGTGCGTTCCGCACATCTTCAGCTTTCGCCGGACGGCACCCTGGAAGGCGATGTAGAGGAATCCTACACTGGGCACCGCGGCGAGGAGTACCGCTTTGCATTGAACGGGAAGTCGCCGGCGCAGCGTGAAGAGTGGCTGCGCGACCGGATCACGAAAATGTTCCCGGATGCCGATGTGACCGAACTGAAAATCGAATCCGTTGGAGATCCCACCCACCCGCTCCGCGCAACCTACCATTTGGACGCGCCGCACTACGCACAGGTCACCGGGAAGCGGCTTTTGTTCCAGTCCAGCCCGTTTCATCGTGCGATTGCTTCTCCGTTTTCTGCTTCGGAGCGGCGCTTCCAGGTGGAATTTCCGTACGGGTGGAGAGAATTCGATGAAATTCATATTCAACTGCCGCCCGAATGGGCCCTGGACAACGCCGACAGTCCAGGCCGCCTGGAATTGGGGGCACCTGGTTTTTTCGATAACCGGCTGACCATCAGTAAGGCCAACGAACTGGTGTCCAAGCGAGAGTTCGTCTTCGGCCGCGGCGGCATGCTCAATTTCGAGGTTACGAGCTATGCCACGCTGAAGAAAGCGTTCGACGTGATCCAAGTACGTGACCAGCACTCGCTATCCCTGAAGGAAGCCAACTGATGCGCACTGCGCTGCCCGGACTGCTGCTTCTTGCACTGACGGCTACCGTCCTGACGGCCGCTGAAGACGCCCCGTCCTGGGCGCGGGAAGCGGCCGCGCAAACCGTACCGGACTACCCTTCCAAAGTGAATTCGGTGGTCCTGTTGCAGGAAGAAATGGTAACGGTGGATGCCGACGGCCGGCGCGTCATGCGCGAGCGCGGCGCCATCAAGATCCTGCAGCCGGGCGGCGAATCCATCCGAGGCTGCCGGAGCTACAACACTAAAAACGGACGCATCCGCGATTTTCAAGGCTGGCTGATTTCCCCCAGCGGCAAAGCCATCCCCTACGCCAAGAACCGCGTGATCGACGTGGCTCTGTCCCGCGACTACGTGTACGATGAGGCCCGCGCCAAGGTGCTCGAATGCGGCGCCGCCGCGCCCGGGTCGGTCTTCGCGTGGGAAGTGACCGAGGAAGAAAAGACCGTCTTCACGCAGGACGGCTTCAGTTTCCAGGAGCAATCCCCGGTCCTGATTTCCCGCTACATCCTGAACCTGCCGCCGTCGTGGGAGGCGCGCGGTATCGTATTTAATCACGAAAAGCTCGAGCCGCAGGTTTCAGGCGGCGCCTACACCTGGGAGTTGCGCAATCTTCCCTGGATCGAGCGCGAAGACTACAGCCCGTCGTTCAGCGCGCTCGCGCCGCGGCTGGTGGTCAGCTATTTCCCGCCCGCCGATAATCGCGGCGGCCTGCAAGGCTTGAAGGACTGGACAGCCGTCTCCAACTGGCTTGCGCCCATGGTCGATCCGCCGGCCGCCGTGACCGACACGGTTCGCGCCAAAGCGCTGCAGTTGACCGCGAATGCGCCCGGGGAGCTGGATAAGATCCGGGCCATCGCAGCCTTCGCTCAGCAGATGAACTACGTCGAGGTCAGCCTCAACGTTTCCCGCGGAGGCGGCTAACGCCGCAAATCAGCCGAGCGAATCGCTGGCCCGGAATTATGGAGATTGCAAAGATAAAGCCACGCTGATGCGCGCGCTGCTCAAAGCTGTGGGCATCGATTCGTACCTCGTCACCATCAGCGCCGACGACCGCACATATGTCCGCCAGGAGTGGGCGTCGCCCGGGCAATTCAATCACGCCATCATCGCCGTGAAAGTTTCCGACGCCGTAACGCTGCCCACGGTGATCGCGGATTCGCCGCTCGGCCGCCTGCTGATTTTCGACCCCACCGATAACATCACGCCGGTGGGAAGCTTGCCCATGGAAGAACAAGGCAGCTATGCGCTGGTGATCGCCGCCAGCGGCGGAGCGTTGCTGAAAATGCCGCTGCTCCCGGCCAGCGCGAACCGCATCGAAGCCGTCCGTCGAAGCCACCATGAACGCCAACGGCGGCCTCAACGCCAGCCTGCAGCGGCAGTACTTCGGACAATCCGGCATTCCGCTGCGCGCCGTTGACAAGCTGCGCGGCCACGAGGAACTGCAGAAACGTTTCGAGCGCGGATTCACGCGCCGGCTGGGTGGAGTCACCATCAAGAGCGTGGCAGCCAATGGGAGCGCGGATGACCGCCTGGCGGTGAATGTCGATCTCACCGCGGAACGCTTCGGACAGATGATGCAAGATCGCTTGTTGATCGTCCGTCCGGGCGCGCTCTCGAGCGGCGGAGAGTATTTCTTCACCTCGCGGAAGCGTTCGTCACCAGTGAAGCTGGAGGCGGACCTGCGCCACGATTCGATCAAAGTGAAGCTGCCTGACGGCTTCAAGCTGGACGAACTCCCCGCCCCGGCCAAGGTGGAAAGCGCCTACGGCAGCATCCAGGCGACCTGGGCCGTGCGCGACGGAGAAATCGTCATGGAACAGACGCTGGAGATTCGCGACATGGTGGCTCCCGCCTCCGATTTCGCGAAAGTGCGCGACTTCTTCGATAAGGTTGCCGGCGTCGAAAGTGCGCCCGTTGTATTGATCCGGCAATAGCGAAAGGACCCGTATGAGCAAAATAAACGTGTCGCGCGTAATTCTCGCCGGAGTGGCAGCCGGCCTCGTCATCGACGTCTGCGAAGGAATTCTGAACGGAGTGATCTTAAAGCAGCAGTGGGCCGACACGTTTGCCGCCCTAGGGAAAACGTCCACCACAATGTCCGTGAAGCAGATTGTGGCCTTCAATTTGTGGGGGATCGTCGCCGGCATCATTACGGTGTGGCTCTACGCAGGTCTTCGCGCTCGCTATGGCGCCGGTCCGCGCACCGCGATCTATGCAGGCCTCACCGTGTGGTCGCTAGCGTTTGGACTGGCCACCGCGGTTCCGGTTTTCTTCCATCTGTATCCGGTGGGATTGGGATTGACCTCGGTCGCCCTTGAAGCGGTGGAGATGATTCTAGCTGGGCTGGCGGGCGGAGCACTTTACAAAGAGAGCGCGGCCGACGGCGCCCGGTCCATGACCGCCCGCGCCTGAATAAATTACTAAAGAAGGCGGGAACGGAAACCGAATAAACGGGAGGGATTCCAGAGCCGCATGAACGATACACAAAGAGTGAAGCGTCTTAAACGGTTTCTTGCCGAACATCGAATGGTCGCGGTCGTTGGAGCTGCCAGCCTTGCTTTCGCTTGTTCCGCAGGCGCGTTTGAAGGCACTCCATCTGAACGGCTTGCCGAAGCTCAGAAGGAACTCTTTGCGGATCGTTTTGAAAATGCTTCGTCTCTGTACTCAAAACTGGTCGACGAGCAGCCAGAGCAGTCGGATGCCTGGTATGGACTGGTCCGGGCCGACATCGCCGCGCACCACTCCAGCCAAGCGTACGCGGCAGCCGAGCAGGCCCTGGCCAAGGCTCCCCAGACCGCCGGAGCCGAAACCGCAGCCGGCTTGGCGATGTTTCGGAGCGGGAATCTCTCTAAGGCGGAATTGCATTTCCGGGCGGCGTTGGCAATCAATCCCGAATATGCGGGCGCGCTGCGGGGCTTGGCGTCTATCTATTCCACGGTTTCAAAGTTCAAGACGTCGCGGGATTTCCTTCTGCGAGCTTATCACCAGTCGCCCGACGATCCCGGGCTGATGGTGGCCTACGCGAACACACTGAGGGGCACGGAACATATTGCCGCGCTCGAGACCGCCCTGGCCAAGATCGATCCATCCACCGAGCAAGCGAAAAATCTGCGAGTGCCCAGATCGCGTCCCGGTGACCGTCCGCGAGGGTCTTCGGCACTGATTCTGCAAAAGAAGCGATCAAGTCGTTCTCGGACCTCAAGCCCGTCGGGTCCAAGATACGGCCGATCGAGGTCTTAGTTAGTCGCGCGACCAGCTTCGGATGCGGGGAGCCTTCCCTCGACTTATTGCCTGCCGCTCGGAAGTCCTGCTTAGGACGATGTGCTTTGCGGTCCCTGTGTTCCGCAGACTCGCAGGCTGATCGTGCACGTGACGAGATCGGGCCGAACCGGTCTCGCGAGATCGCTTCTTCGGTTTCGCACTGGCTGCTGTCGCCATAAATTGAGCCTTCTGGCAGTTGCACGGATCGACGCAGGCCCTGAGCATGCCATCACCGCGAAATGTGCAGCTTCTGCGCTGCCCGGGCTTGGCGATGAAACTGTTATCGCGGGACGAATGACGCCAAGTCGATAAGTGAGGTTGTGGACGTCCTGCGGAGAACGTATGATTATCGCTGTCGAAACCGAAGTACCGGTTCGTAGCTGCAGTTTGCGACATGCCCGGCCCTCGTCGTATAGAATGGACCCTATGCCCGACACCACCGATCGTAACTTTGGATTTAACACCCGCGCGCTGCATCACGGCTACCAGCCGGACCCCACCACCGGCGCCCGCGCGGTTCCCATCTACCAAACCACGTCGTTCGTCTTCAAAGATTCCGCGCACGCCACGAATCTGTTCGCGCTGCAGGAATTCGGCAACATCTATACGCGCATCATGAACCCGACGACGGACGTGCTGGAGCAGCGCGTCGCGTCGCTCGAAAACGGCGTGGCGGGTCTCGCGATGTCCTCCGGCCAGTCGGCGCAATTCATCACCATCAATAGCCTGCTGGAAGCGGGCGACGAAATGGTGGCCGCCAGCACGCTCTACGGCGGCACCTACACGCAGTTCGACGTCAGCTTCCGCAAGATGGGCTACAACGTCACGTTCGTCGATCCCGACGATCCCGAAAACTTCCGCAAGGCCATCACGCCCAAGACCAAGTGCCTCTACGGCGAGACCATCTCCAATCCGCGCGGCGGCGTGCTGGATATCGAGGCCGTCGCGAAGATCGCGCACGAGCACAACCTGCCGCTGGTGATCGACAACACGTTCGCCACGCCCTACCTGTGCCGTCCCATCGATTTCGGCGCCGACATCGTGGTGCACTCGCTCACCAAGTTCATGGGCGGCCACGGCAACTCCATCGGCGGCATGATCGTCGACGGCGGCAAGTTCGATTGGAAGAAGGGCGCCTTCCCGCAGATCAATCAGCCCTCGCGCGCCTATCACGGCATGAACTTCAGCGAAGTGTTCGGGCCCATCGCCTTCATCATCCGCGCGCGCGTCGAAGGCCTGCGCGACATCGGATCGTGCCTGAGCCCCTTCAATTCGTTTCTATTCCTGCAAGGGATCGAGACGCTGGGCATGCGCATGGACCGGCACGTATCGAACACCATGGCGGTGGCGAAATTTCTCACCGGCCACAAGAGCGTGACCTGGGTGAACTATCCCGGCCTCCCCGGCAACCAGTATCACGACCTGGCGAAAAAGTATTTGCCGAAAGGCGCGGGCGCGGTGTTCTGCTTCGGCGTCAAAGGCGGGCTGGAGGCCGGCCGCAAGCTGGTCGACAACGCCAAGCTGCTGTCGCATCTGGCGAACGTCGGCGACGCGCGCAGCCTGGTGATCCATCCGGCTTCGACCACGCATCAGCAATTGAGCGCCGCAGAGCAAAAAGCCGCCGGCGTCGAGCCCGACATGATCCGCCTGTCGATCGGCCTGGAAGATCTCGACGACATCCTGTGGGATCTCGACCAGGCGCTGGCCGCTAGCCAGAAGTAGCGCCGCGGCTCATTCGTTTCACCGCTTCGAACCACGCGCCGCCCGCCACGCCCGCGCCCAGGCACAAAGCGATATCGCGCGGATGCAGCGTGCTGAAGTGAAACAGCGACCGCAGCCAGGGAACATACAACACCAGCGCCAACAGCACCAGCGCCGACCCCGTCACCCACCACATGGCGGGGTTCGGCTTGCGCAGACTCTCCCAAACGCTGAGCGAGCGCGAACGGCTCGGTCGCGATCAGCGCCAGATTCATCAATACCAGCGCGGTGAACGTGAGAGCCCGCGCGTCGGCTTCGCCCTGTCCGCGCGAGTAAGCCACCGCGAAAATCGCCAGCGAGATCGCCAGCATCCCGGCGCCCTGCAGCACGCTCATCCCCACAAAGCGGCGCTGAAACAGACTCTCCGTCGACGAACGCGGACGCCGCCGCATGATGCCCGCTTCCTCCTTTTCCGCCTCGAAGACGATCGAACAAGACGGATCGATAATCAATTCCAGAAACGCAATATGCACCGGCCCCAGGATCAGCGGCCACCCCAGCAGCACCGGCAGAAACGACAGCCCGGCGATGGGAACGTGGATGGCGATGATGTACGCCATGGCCTTCTTTAAGTTGTCGAACACGCGCCGGCCCATGCGCACGGCTTTCACGATGGAAGAGAAGTCGTCGTCGAGCAGCACCAGATCGGCGGCCTCGCGCGCCACATCGGTGCCGCGCGCTCCCATGGCGATGCCGATGTGCGCGGCCTCGAGCGCCGGAGCGTCGTTGACGCCATCGCCGGTCATGGCGACGATCTCGCCGTTGGCCTTCAGCGCCTCCACCAGGCGCAGCTTCTGCTCCGGCACCGCGCGCGCAAAGATGCTGATCTCGCGAATCCGCTCGCGCAGCGTCGCCGGGTCCATCGCGTTCAGCTCCGGCCCGGTGATGATTCCAGCCGATTGGTCCAGCCCCGCCTGCGCGCGCGATGCTGCGGGCGGTCTCCGCGTAATCGCCGGTGATCATCACCACGCGGATGCCCGCTTCCCGGCACTCGCGCACCGCATCCGCGACCGCCGGCCGCAGCGGATCGGCCAGCGCGATCAAGCCCAGGAACTCGAAAGTGAAATCGTGCTGATCGCCCGGCAGATTCTGCGAGCTGAAATGCGACCTGGCCACGCCCAGCACGCGCAGCCCTTCCGACGCCAGGCCCGTCGCTCGGCCAGCACTGCCATCACCTCCCCGTCCGGCAGATGACACAGATCGGCGATGGCCTCCGGCGCGCCCTTGGCGGCGATGATGTAGTCGGCGCCATCCGGCGAGCGCCACACCTGCGAGATCGCCAGCAGGTGCCGCGCCAGCGGATACTGCCGCACCAGTGACCAATCGCCATGCAGGTGCTCCGTGCCCGAGAGCGTTCGCTCGCCCAATCGCTGGATCGCCAGATCCATCGGATCGTGCGCCTCGACCTGCGTCGACAGCATCGCGAATTCCAGCAGATCGTGCCATTGCTCCGGCAGCGCAGCGGGCGTGGTCGCGGCGGAAACATCCAACAATTCCCCGCCCGCGAAAAGCCGCGTGACTTCCATCTGATTCCGCGTCAGCGTGCCGGTCTTGTCCACGCACAGCACCGTAGCCGCGCCCAGCATCTCGATCGCCGGCATATTGCGAGTCAGCACGCGCACGCGCGACATGCGCCACGCCCCCAGCGCCATGAACACCGTGAGCACCACCGGCAGTTCTTCCGGCAGCACCGCCATCGCCATGGTGAGCGCCGCCAGGAAATCCGCGCAGCCAGTCCCCGCGCGTGATGCCGTAGACCAGCGCCAGCAGCGCGCACAGCGACAGCCCCGCCGCCGCCATGACGCGCACCACGCGGCGCGTGTCGCGCTGAATCAGACTCGGCTCGGAGACCACGTTTTGCAGGGTCTTGCCGATTTTGCCCAGCTCGGTCCCGAACCCAGTGGCCAGCACGCGAGCCATGCCCGCGCCTTGCACCATCAAGGTTCCCGAATAGACGAAAGGCAGATCGTCGCCGCCAGGCGCTTCCATCCCGGGTTTCGTCGCACCGCCTTCAGCTTGTTTGCGGACCGGCACCGACTCGCCCGTCAGCAAGCGACTCATCCACACGTCAAGATTCGTCGCCGAGAACAACGCCGCATCCGCCGGCACGCGGTCGCCTTCGGCCAGCACCAGAATGTCGCCCGGCACCACCTCGCGTCCGGCGATGCGCTGCCGCTGCCCGTCGCGAATCACCAGCGCGCGCGGACTGGAAAGATCCCGCAACGCTTCGAGCGCCCGTTCGGTCTTCCGCTGCTGATAAATCTCGATGCCGATCACCAGGTGCACGAACACCGATAGAACCAGGGCCTCGCGAACATCGCCCAGCAGAAAATAAATCGCCGAACAGGCCACCAGCAGCAACAGCATCGGCTCGCGCAGGATCTCGCCCGCGATGCGCAACAGGTTTTTGGGCTTGGAAGAAGGAAGCTCGTTAAATCCGGCTTCGCGCAGCCGCCGGGCGGCCTCCTGCCCGGATAAACCAGCGACCGTGTCGGGCACGAGGCTCACACGGCCAGTCTACATTACTTGAGGCGCGTCGCCAGTTGCAGATTCGAAGTAATCCGCTTGTAGCCGTAACCCACGTGCATGGGCAGCGCCTTGGGACCCGTGGTCTTGTACGCTTCCCGCAGGTCGGGCTGCTCCATCCAGCGGAAGCTGCCGTAAGGCTGGTTGTAATCCCCGTAAAGCTGCACCTTCCACTGGTCCGTCGCGAACTTCTTGAAGGGAAGCCCGGAGTCATCCTGCAAAATCGCATCGCTATTGCGCAGCAAAGCATCGACGATCATGGAGAATCCCGCGTTATGCGGCATGTAAGAAGTCGCCTTCAGCATCGAAACCGCTCCGGTGAGGCGCGACAGATACAACTGGAATGGCGTGTTCTCACGCAGCCGGTCGTTCGAAAGATTCACCGAGAAATAGAACAGGTGATGAACCGACGAATCGGCATCGTTCTGGAATTCGATCTCGACTCCCTTGTTCCCGTAGCGCGTGGACGCATGGTAGTCCGCCGCGCGATCGATCACCTGGCCCGTCTCGTCCAGGCGCACATAGCGGAAGCCCACGATGGTGTGGCCCGAGCGCACCAGCAATTGCAGGATCGGCACCAGCAGGCCGTCGGTAACCTGGCCGCGGAATTGGTGGTCCATTTGCCGCGTGATAAAAAAGCTGCGGCCCAGCTCCGACGCCATGGTGTCGCGAATGGCGCTCAGGTACCCGGGCGTCTGCTTCGCGGCGATCTGATGCTCGGTGGGCAAAGTGCCGGCCGGCTCCAGCGCCACCATTACGTAAAGCGGATTGTGCGGGAAGTAAAGCGTGGCGGTCAGCGAGTCCGGCCCGCTGAACGGGTAGAACACGGTGGCGTTCTGGAGCGACGGAGCGCTCAGCTCATCCGCCTGGAACTTGCGCAGCCCGGGAAGCTGTTCCCGTTCCGCTTGCTGCCACGCGGCATCGACCACCCGCCGATGCTCTTTCCAGACTTCGTTTGCCTCCAGGGCCGCGTAGGGACTGCCGGGCGTTCCCGGCATACCGGCCAGGAATCGCGCCACGTCATTGGCCTCGCGCGAGTGCGGAACCAGGTCCGGCTGCTGCTCCTTCGGAAGGCTCTCCGCGGCAACCGGCCGGGGCGCACTACAGCCGCTGAAAAGAACCGCAAGCAGAAGGAAAGCCAGGAGCGAACAACGACGCAACATAAGAGCAGGAATCGGCAGAATAGCAGATTTTGAGACAGGAACCGCCAGATAAAGAAATAATCTTAATAAAAAGACGGAGCGTGCGTGACGCCCGATGTCGCCGGTCGGCGCCCCGTCAGCGGCGCGCCGACGAGTTCTCCGCGCGAGATCCTACTTCACTTCGGCGGGAGTGGAAGCCGCAGGCCCCTGGCCCATGATCAGCAACACGGTATCGCCTTCCTTCGCGCCGTCGTAGTGGATCTGCTTGCCGTAGTGCGTGACGAAGCTGCCGGTCGGAACGGGAGTCGTGTGATCCGGGTCGTACTTGGCTCCGGTACCCACCCACCAGGTTCCCGAAAGAACTTGTATGTAGCGGTCATTTTGATGGAAGTGCGGACGGCTGGAGTGACCCGCGTGCCACTTGGTCAGCACCGCGTAAAAGCCCGGCTTGTTGGGGTCGCCTGCCACAACATAGGTGGCGGAACCGGCTTCGCTCTCTTTCCACTTGATATCTTTCGGCAGTTGGATGTTGATCGCCGCGGGGTTCAGTGGCGCGGGAGTCATTTCGGCCGCAATCACCGACTCCGATCCAAACGAAGGTGGCCGCCAGGAACGCGCCCACGACAAGTCGTCGCAACATCAAGGAACTGGACATGTTTCTCTCCTCTTTTTCAAAACCTCAAGCTCAGAGTAATTTATCACATTGCGGGCGGGCGTGCAGTGCACAGCCGCTTCGGAAACGCTAACGCTGACCGTCGCCGCCGAGTGTGCCGTCTCAGTAACGTTCGCTTACTCAGGCGCGCGCCGATGAGGGTTATGATCGCATAGCGACCGCACCGGCGCTCCGTATCTGGCCTCTGACATGTCCGAAATGTCGCGGCGACGTCCGCTGCATCCTTGAGCCGTCATGGAACGTCTTTTCATGTCTGTTGCGCCCCGGATGTTGTGGGAGGCGCTACTCGCCGTTTCCTCTAGTCTCGAGCGAGCAGGTGGTCGAGCATCTGACCAGCGAACAAGGCCTCAGCATGATGAAAGAGAGCTACCGAATTCTCGCGCATGGCGGTAAGGTCCGCGTGGCGACCCCCAATCTGGCGCAACTTGTGGACTTGCTGCGCGATGACAAGACACCTGAGCAAATAGCCTACATGCAGGCGAAGCTCGATTGGCACCACTGGACCAAGACATCGGACCCGGCAAACGTGATCCTCAACCAGGAAATGAATGAGTTCGGGCATCATTTTTTGTACACGCCGAAGACCCTGAGAAGCACGATAGAAGCGGCAGGCTTCACCCAAGTCCGGCAATATAAGTCTGGCGAGAGCGACGACCCGGCGCTGAAGGGCATCGAAGTGCGCTCCCACTCCAACGTTGCCGAGATCGACCGCTACGAGACTATGGTGTTCGAAGGCCTCCGGCCGTAAAGCAGCTCGCCCGCACGCCGGTATCTCACCGCGAGATACAATAAACCCCAAGTGCATAGCGCCACGGAGGGCGTTTCGGATGAAGATCATCAGCGTTTCTCTCGCCGGCTGTCTGACGGCAGCGGCGGCGATGGCTGCCACCAACGGCGTCACCTTCAATAAGGACGTTCTGCCGGTCCTGCAAAAGAATTGCCAGGAGTGCCACCGCCCCGGTGAAGTCGCGCCGATGTCGCTGCTGACTTACGCGGAAGCGCGGCCGTGGGCCAAGGCGCTCAAAGCCGCGGTGGTCACGCAGATGATGCCGCCCTGGTTCGCCGATCCGAAGTACGGGCACTTCGCCAATGACCGCCGCTTGAGCCCCGAAGAGATCGCCGTCATCTCGAACGTGGGCCGATAACGGCGCGCCCGAAGGCGACGCGAAGGACAAGCCGCCCGCGAAGACCTTCCCCGAAGGATGGCGAATCAAGCCCGACATGGTGATCGAAATGCCGTCGGCGTTCCCGATCCCGGCCAAGGGCACCATCAACTATCAGTTCATCCGCGTCAAAGGCAACATCACGCGAAGATACCTGGGTGGAGGCGGCGGAGATGCGGCCCAGCAATCCCAAGGTTCTGCATCACGGCAAGGTTTGGGTGCTGCCGCCGGGGTCGCACTGGATGGAAGGCGCGGTTCTCGGCAAGCCTTATGAAGAGCAGGAGACCGGCGGGAACAGTCCCGCTGGAGGGCAACGATATCCTCGGCAAGTACAACCCTGGACTGGGTGCGCAGTATTTCGATATCGGCGGCTCCGCGAAGATGATTCCCAAGGGTTCCGATTTCGTGTTTCGAGCTGCATTACACCGCGTCAGGCGCAGCCCACCTCGGATATTTCGAAGCTTGGCCTGGTGGTGGCGAAGTCGCCGGCCCGTCGGTGCGCTATTATCTTTCCCCCGGCACGCCCTCGGCCTGGAACCTGGTGATTCCGGCGGGCGACGGCAATGCGGAAGTGGTGGCCGAAAGCACCGTCGGCGTGGACGCCAAGCTGACCTACATCCAGCCGCACATGCACCTGCGCGCCAAGGATTACGAGCTCCGGCTGATCTATCCCACCGGCGAATCGCAAACCGTCTTCAAGGGCAAGTGGGACTTCAACTGGCAGTTGGGTTACACCTTGAAGGAGCCCATCGTGCTTCCCAAGGGCACGCGCATCGTGACCGTCGTGCACTACGACAATTCGCCCAATAACAAATTCAACCCGGATGCGCAGAAGACCGTTTTCTGGGGGCTGCAGAACTGGGATGAAATGCAGTCCAGTTTCCTGGGCTTTCTGATTCCCTCCGATACCAATGTCAGCCGGATGCTGCGGCCCTCCGGAGCGAGCCTGCAGCCGCGCCCCGCAGGCGGGTGCTGGACCCACGCTGAGCATGGTGGATCTGCCGAAGTAGATTACTGGCGCTCCCTTAACAAAACGTTTCTCGCGCTCTTCAGCGCATTGCGAAGGTCTTGCCGCGCGTCGTGCCAATAGCGCGAGAAGACCAGGCTGCGCTTGTGATCCACGTAATAGGCGAGCGCACCGGCGACCGCGAATCCCGCCAGCAGCGTCCCGATCAGTTTGGGATCGGTGAATAACCGCTTCGCTGCGTCGAACAGCGGAGCCCACTGCACGATGACCGCATCGTCAATCAGCGTGCCCGCGTTCTTCAAGACGATCCAGGGATTGCGTCGCGACCCGGCGTCCGGGGGAACCGACGCGGCCAGGAACGCCGCCAGACAGCAAAGCACATAGATGTAGTAGGCGATGCGCCCGATCAGCACCGTGCCGCGGGCTTTCTGAAGGTCTGATCCGCTGCGGGCGAAGGCTCCGTCGAGGGCCGATTTCGCAGCTTGTGCGCGAACTATAAGTGCCTCATTTTGCTTCAGATCATCACTCGGAGTGAATGTAACACTAACGGCCGGAGCGAGCGTCCCCGGCGCGTAACCATCGGTGCCGTGAGCGATTCGTTCGAGCACGCTGAGATGGACGGGCGGCAGCGTTCCAGCCTTCTGGTCGAGCCCACAGCTTTTGCATGTTGCGCGGCTTCCAGCGGTAGAAGACTCCCAGGCCGGCGCGCGAGTCGTACAGTTTGTCATCCACATTGCCGTGTTCCCAATAATTCTTCCGGTCGTCGGCAGAGAATGCGCAAGCCGTTCTGCTGAGCTTTTTGCATCATCCAGTCGAGCGTCACCAGCGACATTCCCTGCTTGGGATAACCGCCGCCCACGTTCGAGTGGACGCCCGCAAACCAGACCTGCTCGACATTGGACTTGGCCTCCCACAGCACCGGCCCGAAGGCCGCGCGCGCCTCATCGATGCTGAGCGCGTGAACCGCCTGGTCGACTTTGTCGCTCAGGATGCGATCCGGAAACTTGAAGCGATGGAATACCGCGTTGATCACGTCGCTGGTGTGGAAGGGGCCGCCGACGGCATCGACGGTGTCCCAGACGCCGATGAAGCGGATGCGAACGTCGCCCGGAAGACTGTGGGCTTGCTTGAAATCCGCGATTGCATCGGCATCCGCGCGGCGCAGGCGCAACGCTACGAGAATTCGGTTGAGAACGCTCCCGAGCCAGGTTCTATACGACCGGCGATAGGTGCTGTAAGCCTTCCGAACCGCCGCGCGCAGAGCATCCGTGGTGCGGCAGCTTGTCGCGATCCAGGACTCCGCACTTGGCGATCAAGCCCGCCAGCGTGCGCACCGTAAACGCGCCCCGGCTGAAGCCAAACAGATAGATTTGATCGGCAGGCGTCGCGCCATCGCCGGGATCGTAGACGCGCACCAGATCCATATACAGGTTGCGAACGTTCTTCGCGAGCCCGAAGCCGAACGCGCCGCCCAGAAGCTTCAAAGGCAGGAAAGTTTCCGTGCCGACTCCGTCGTCGTAGAAGGCGACCTGCGGATCGAGATTGGGATCGATGCGATGGCCGTTGAGGTCGATCGCCTCAAACATTTTGAAGACGTTGGTGCCGCGGTCCTTGATGGCGGTGTTGCCGGTCCCATCCGAACAGATGATGATGTTCTTGGGCATACGGGAACTTTTATCACAGACGGACACATCGTTAGGGCGCCTAGTACGTGAACTGTTGACTTGACGGCGCAAATCGCCGGCCGGCGCAGGTGATTGCGCGCTCGCTAGACTGGTTCCATGTATATGCGCGCTTTGATTTTAAGTCTTACGATTCTGGCGGGCGCGACAGCAGTCGTCGCGAAGACGCCCGAGTCGCCATTGATGCCAGAATCCAGCTTGCCGATGAAGAAAACCGTGCCCGTCTTTGGGCAGCGGATCGCTTACTACGATACCGGCTCAGGACCTGTGGTGGTGCTCGTGCATGGTTTCGCGAGCGAGGCGCGCTTCGACTGGGGCAACGTAATTCTGCCGCTGGCCAAGCGGCACCGCGTGATTGCCCTGGACCAGATTGGGTTCGGCGCGTCGGAGAAACCGCTGATCGATTACTCGATCCAGACCTATGTCGATTTTCTGGGCGAGTTTTTACGGGTGCTGAAGGTGAAGGAATTCACGCTCGTCGGAGAATCGTTAGGCGGCTGGATTTCTGCGCTGTACACGATCGAAGCCCTTGCCCCCGCGAATGAAGGCTCCTTCGCCCTACCCAGGCCGGGAAAACTGGTGCTGGAGGACGCGGCCGGCATGGCACCGCTTGGTCCTGCTCCAATCGTAGCCCACGTGAGTGCCACGATTTCGGAAGCCAGGGGTGTTGCGATCGTCTTCCATGACAAGTCCCGCGTGACGGACGAGTTTGTGCGGGAGTCCTTTGCGATGAAGCTCAAAGCAAATGACGGGTCGACGCAGCGCTTGCTGTTTGGCAATCCGAAGCTGAGCAGTGAGGTGGTGAGCGGCCGTCTCTCTGGGATCACGATCCCGACGCTGGTGGTTTGGGGTGGCGCGGACGAGCTTGTTCCGTTGGAGCAAGGGCGCGGTTACGCGGCAGGAATTCCGGGAGCCAAACTCGCGATCGTGCCGGAATGCGGGCACGCGCCGTCGCTTGAGAAACCCGTGGAGTTTCTCGCGGCCGTCCTTCCCTTTATCGATTGACGCTGCTGCCGGGCGGCGCAGGTGATCGCGCGCCCTCTCGACTTGTTTGCGGTCTTTGCTACCCAGTACAGTTACCACACGTAAATCAAGCCAAGGTAGTCAACGGAAAACGTAGCGGCAAATAGGAACATAACGATAACAAATAAAATTCGCTCGGTCCTGCTGGGCCCGACAAGAGCCCCGGACTCATCGCCTGCTACGTCTGATCTAGCTTCGGTGTTGGCATTCTCGTCATCCACAAATGTCTTGAGTAGCTCTGCCGCCTGTTCTTCGTTCGACATTGGAACTATCAATCTGAAACCACCTAAAACATATGCCCAGGACCACACCGCCGACAGCGTGTGCTCGTTCTGGAGATAACACGGAATTCCCGCATCGACTAGCAGGGCACGTACAACTTTGGCCTCGACCGGGTATAAAAATGTTCCCATGAGCGCAAGATCTGGAAGAGGAGACTGATCATCCACAGCCTCACTTGGTTGGCTTGATACGGGGCGAGGTTGCAAGCCCCTGCTAGCCAATGCCTCACCGTAGATTTGCTGCGCGGCGTCAGTCAATTCCCGCCGATCAACGGAAAGCAGCGCTTCATCAGATAGCGAAGCGTACCACCTTCGTATTTCCTCGGGATCGACGTTTACCAATTTTCGCGCCTAGGCTGGCCGAGCCTGTGACCAATGCCTTGTCCTACGATTACTCTTAATCTAGTCGCCTAGTGTAGACCAATCTGGAACTCACGTACTGGGACGAATAACGCGCTACCTATTGAAGCCCGGATCGTCTCGGACAGGCAGCGGTGACCGGACGCCCGCTAGACTAGATTTTGTGCGCGTCCTGATTTCAGCGGGGGAAGCTTCGGGGGACCTCTACGCTTCGCGGCTGGTTGCGGCGCTGAAGGCGCGCCATCCCGACGCTGAGTTCTTCGGATGCGCGGGGCCGCGGATGCAGGCGGCCGGGGTAGAGGCGGTGGTGGATGCGCGCTCGCTGGCGGTGGTCGGGATCGTCGAGGTGCTGGGCCACATCCCGCGGATCTATGGCGAATTCCGGAAGCTGGTGCGGGCAGCGAAGACGCGGCGTCCGGATCTGGCGATCCTGACGGACTCGCCTGATTTCCACCTGCGCCTGGCGAAGAAACTGCACGCGCTGGGCGTGCCGGTGGTGTACCTGATCGCTCCGCAGGCGTGGGCCTGGAGGCAGGGCCGCGTGAAAACCATGCGGCGAACCCTGACGCGCCTGCTGTGCATTTTTCCCTTCGAAGAAGCAGTTCTTTCAGGAGCACGGGGTTCCCGCGACCTTCATCGGGCACCCGCTGGCGCGGATCGTGAAGCCGTCGCTGACGCGCGCCGAGTTCTTCGAAAAATACGGGCTCGCGGCGGACGACCGGGTGGTGGTCCTGCTGCCCGGCAGCCGCCACGGCGAGGTCGCGCGCCACATGCCGTACCTGCTGGACGCGGTCAAACGGTTGTCGATCTGTCCGGGAAAATGCGATTTATTTTGGCCCTCCCGGCCGGTTTTGGCGCCGAACACGCAACTTTTTGGGAACCGGCGCGCGCGGCGTCCATCCAAGTGATAGAAGGGTTGACCTGGGATTGCCTTGCCTCACGCGGAGGTCGCTTTGGCGGCGAGCGGTACGGTAACCATCGAGGCAGCGATGCTCGGCACACCCATGGTGACCTTTTATCGGGTAAACGCGTTAAGTTGGAGATTGGGCCGCTGGATGGTGAAGTCGCCGTTCCTGTCGATGGTGAATCTGGTGGCCGGGCGGCAGGGTAGCGGCGGAGTTGATCCAGCAAGAAATGACGGGCGAACGGATCGCGGCCGAGGCTCTGCGGTTGCTGAATGACGACGGAGCGCGGCGCAAGATGAAAGCCGATCTGGAAGAAGTGAAGCACAAGCTTTCGAGCGAGCGCGACCCGATGGAAGTGGCGGCGGAGTGCATCGACAGGATTTTAGTGGAAAATGGAATCAGGCGATTGGAATTGCGCAATGAAGTTACCTAAGGTTTCGGGTTTGGTTCTGGTTGCAGTTGTTGCGGCGGTGATGGGCTTGGCTCAGGACCGCCAGCAGGCGCGCGCGCGAATCGATGTGCAGACGGTGGCGCTGGACGCGCAGATCAATCCCACCGCGCAGACTCTGAACGCGACCGCGAAGGTCACCTTCATTCCGCTGGACAACACTTCCACCGTTACCTTCGAGTTGAATAACGCGCTGAACCTGACGCGCGTCACCGACGTGGAAGGGCGGCAGATCACGGCCTCCCGTTTTGGCGAAGACATGAGCGTGCGGCTCAGCCTGCCGCAGGTGCTGCCGAAAGGGAAGCCCGCGACGCTGACGTTTGTCTACGAAGGGAAGCTGACGGGGCAGGAAGAATCGCCGGTCTTCGGGATCAAATTCGCGGCGATCACTCCGGATGTCGCGTACCTTATGTACCCGGCGCGCTGGTTCCCGGTGAACGACTATACGGCGGATCGCTTCGCGTCGGATTTCCGGGTGACGGTGCCGGACGGATACCGCGTGGTCGCGAGCGGCATCGGCCAAGTGGATGCGAATGCGCCCGCGGGCATGCACACGGAGCGCTATCAGTTCGAACGGGCGTCGTTCCCGGGCAGCATTGCCGTGGTGAGGGGTGATCCCGATACGGTTTCCGCGGACGGCGTGTCGACCAAGTTTTACGTGCGGAAGGGCGCCGCGATGGCGCAGGCTTACGGCGCCGAAATCGCCAGGGCCATGGACGTTTTTCACCGGCGTTTTCGGACTGCCGGCGCGCAAAGACCTGACCGTGATCGAAACCGAGGACGGCGCGCCCAACGGCTACGACGCTCCTGGCATTATTTTCCTCGCGCCCAAGGCCATGGGCCAGACGGTCAACATGAAGCTGGTGGCCAACGAAGTGTCGCGGCAGTGGTGGGGCGCGCTGGTTTCGCCCGCGACGCGCAACCATATGTGGATTGAAAACGGCCTGGCGCGGTATTCGGAGATCCTGTACCTGGAGCACGTGAACGGTCCCGAGCGCGCTCGACGCCGAGATCCACGATACCTACGTGGAGGCGCTTACGGTGGATCAGCCGCCGCTGATTCAATCGGCGCGTCTGGAAGATTATTCGCCGGAATTCTGGGCGGCCACCGCCAGCAAAGGCGCGGCAGTCGTGAACATGCTGCGCTTGATTGCGGGCGAAGACAATTTCATGAAGATCCTGAAGGCTCTGCCGGAGCGCTATGCGTGGAAGAGCGTGAACACCGAGGAATTCCGCAAGCTGTGCGAGGAATTCGCGGGGCAAAGCCTGCAAGGTTTCTTCGTGCAATGGATTGAATCCAGCGGTGCGCCCGAATTCAAGATGGAATACACGGTATTCCGCACGCAGAAGGGCTTCCGCGTGATGGGCAAAGTCGCGCAGGATCTGGATACGTTCCGCATGCCGGTGAAGCTGCACGTCGAGACCGAAGGCAATCCGGAAGAAAAGACCATCGAAGTGGTGGGCACGTCTTCGGAGTTCGCGATGGAGACGTTCGGCAAGCCCAAGACAGTGACGCTCGATCCCAAGCAGCAGGTTCTGCGCTTCGACGACGCCATGCGCGTGGCGGTGGCGATCCGGCGCGGCGAGCAGTTCGCCGAAGTGAGCGAATTCCAGGAAGCCTTGAAGGAATATCAGAAAGCCATCGACGTGAAGCGCAACAGTTCGCTGGCGCACTATCGCGTGGCCGAGCTGTTCTTCCTGCAGAACAATTATCAATCCGCCGCCAACGGCTTCCGCGAAGTGCTCAACGGCGATCTGGAGCCCAAGTGGACTGAAGTCTGGGCGCACATCAACCTGGGAAAGATTTTCGACGTCACCGACCAGCGCGAGCGCGCAGTGAACGAATACCGCCAGGCGCTGCGCACCAAGGACGACACGCAGGGCGCGCTCGAAGCTGGCCGGCAAGTACATCAACGAAAAGTACGTGCGCCCGCCCAGCACGAATTAGCGCGCTATCCGTGTTTATCTGTGTCCATCTGTGGGCCAATTGTTTTCCGGCGTAATGGAAGGACACCCGGTCGTGCTGGGGCTCCCCCGCCCCGGCAGCACAGCCCAACCCAACTCGGGCCAGCAATATAAGCACTAGAGTTTGTGATAAATCTGTCGATATGAAGACCTAGGAATCCCATGCGAGCCCGCGTAAGCGCCCTTAGTCTGTCTCTAACCAAAATGACAGGCGCGGTATGCGGCGCATTATCCATCCTGCTCGGGTCTGTCGTGCTGCTGGGGTGGGCGATTCACTCTACTTTTCTGATCCAAATCGCGCCCGATCTGGCGCCGATGCAGCGCAACACAGCGATCGGCCTTATGGTCTGCGGGATCGCCCTCCTGGGGATCGTAGTGAACAGACCGCGACTCGTATTCGTCGGCTCCACGATCGCAACTGCCCTGTCGGCCAGTACGATCCTCGAGTATCTGTTTCATACAAGCTTGGGGATCGACGAATTTTTTGGCGTCGCATTTATCACCACTCGCGCCCCCGATCAAGGCCGCATGTCACCCACCACGGCACTTTGTTTCATTATTTTTGCCGCGGGCGCTGTCTTGGCCCAAACCAGCCTGCATAAAAAAAAGTCCGCCGTGCTGGGTATTACCGGCTTGCTGGTCGCCGCCGTTGGCGCGACGTGCAGCATCGGCGTCCTCTCCGGAACCAGTGACGCCCTGGCTTGGGGCAATCTAAACCGCGTAGCGCTGCACACCGGAGTCGGCTTCCTGCTGCTGGGAATCGGCCTGGCGTTCGTGGCTTTCGACATGACCCAACTTAGGCTGCGCGAGCCCCTGTGGGTTTCTATCGGTTCCACTATTTTTGTCGCCACGTTCAGAGTCGGGCTGTGGGAAGCTTATACCGCCAGGAACCAAAGCAAACCAGACTGGTTAACCAGCCTGACATTGCTGGGAGGATTGTCGAGTGCGGTCCTCTGTGGAGTACTGGTTCACCTGGCTTTAAAGGCGCATTTACAACGCGAGGCGCTGCGGGCCGTGAACCAACAATTGCAGGAAGAAATGATTGAGCGACGGCAGGCGGAGGAAGCCGCCCAGGCAGCGAATCGCGCCAAGAGCGCGTTCCTGGCGAACATGAGTCATGAGATTCGGACGCCCATGAACGGCATTCTCGGCATGGTCGAATTGACGCTGGATACGAACCTGGATGCCGAGCAGCGCGATTGTCTCGAAACAGCGAAGGCGTCGGGCGAAGGGTTGCTGACTTTGATCAACGACATTCTGGACTTTTCAAAGATTGAAGCCGGGAAACTGGATCTGGAGATCGTAAGCTTCCCTCTCCGCGAAAGCTTGGCCCAGACCTTTAAAACACTCTGGCGCCCTGCGCAGGAGAAAGGTTTGGATCTCAACTTACAGGTGGATCCGGGCGTCGTCGATCTAGTCGCGAGCGATCCAGTTCGCCTGCGCCAGGTTATCCTAAACCTGGTTGGAAACGCTGTCAAATTCACAGACTCCGGCGGCGTCACACTTTCTGTTCGGCAAGAAAGTCAAGGCGCGGAACACGTAATGTTACGGTTCTCGGTCCAAGATACCGGGATCGGCATCCTGCCGGAAAAGCAAAACGAAATCTTTTCCTCCTTCACGCAAGCCGACAATTCCATCACTCGCAAGTATGGAGGAACCGGATTGGGATTGACCATCTCGCGCCGCTTAGTCGAGATGTTGGGCGGTCGAATCTGGGTGGAAAGCGAACCCGGAATTGGCAGTTCATTTCATTTCACGGCGCGCCTCGGCATAGCCCCTGAAGCCAGCGGACCGGGCGGCAAACCGACGTCGCAGCCCGCCTTGTCCTTAGCAGGCTGAGATCCGCGATCGTCTACCCGGGCTTGAAATAGACGTCAAAGCTGCATCGTCTTGAGGGGCTGCTTGACGATCAACTTTACACCAGTGGCCTTCTGCACTTCTTCGATCGTGGTATCGGCAGCGATCTCTTCCAGCACCAAACCCTCCGGCGTCACTTTAATCACGGCGAGTTCGGTAACGATGGTATCGACGACCTTGATGCCGGTAAGCGGCAGCGTGCACTTGGGCAGAATCTTGGGCGCTCCGGTTTTGGTGGTGTGCTCCATGGCGATGATCACACGGCGGCCACTCGCGACCAGATCCATCGCGCCGCCCATGCCTTTGACCATTTTGCCCGGGATCATCCAATTGGCGAGGTCGCCCTTTTCATCCACCTCCATCGCGCCCAGCACGCTAAGGTCGATGTGGCGGCCGCGGATCATCGCGAACGAATCGGCGCTTGAGAAATACGACGTGCCAGGCAGTTCGGTGACGGTTTCCTTGCCGGCGTTGATGACGTCGGCATCCTCGCAGCCTTCTTCGGGATAAGGCCCAACGCCCAGCATGCCGTTTTCCGACTGCAGAGTGACGTCGATGTGCGAGGGCACGTAGTTCGACACCATGGTCGGGATGCCGATGCCGAGGTTGACGTAGAAGCCGTCGCGCAGCTCATGCGCGATGCGGCGCGCGATGCGCTCGCGCTTTTGCTGATCGGTAAGGGGCGCGGCGGCGGCGCTCATTTGGCCCGCTCCCGAACAGTCCTGCCGCTCGATGCGTTTTTCGAAGCGCTCGCCCACCACCAGCCGATGAACGTAGATGCCGGGAGTCACGATATGATCCGGATCGATCTCGCCCGGTTCTACCAATTGCTCAACTTCAGCGATAGTGATGGCGGCCGCCGTCGCCATGATCGGATTGAAATTGCGAGCGGCCTTGCGATAGACCAGGTTGCCGAGACGGTCGCCTTTCCAGGCTTTGATGATGGCGAAATCGGCGGTAAGGGCGCGCTCCAGAATAAACTGGCGACCATCGAATTCGCGCACCTCTTTGCCTTCTGCGACCAGCGTCCCCACGCCAGTGGGCGTGAAGAAAGCCGGGATGCCGGCCCCGCCCGCGCGGATGGCTTCCGCGAGCGTCCCTTGCGGCAGGAGCTTCAGCGGCAGCGTGCCGGCGAGCACCAGTTTCTCCAATAATTTGTTTTCACCGACGTAGCTGCCGGTGTGGGAGGCGATCTGGCCGGCGTCGAGCAAACTGCCGGTGCCGTAACCGTCGATGCCGACGTTGTTGGCGATGGTGCGGAGGTTCTTGACGCCCTTGCGCACCAGCGCAGCGATCAAATTTTCGGGAATGCCGCAGAGTCCGAAGCCGCCGAACATGATGGTGGCGCCATCGTGGACGTCGGCGACGGCTTCGTCCGCGCTGGCGATGACTTTATTCACAAGCTTTCAGTATACCGGCGGAAGGAATTTGCGCCGTGCGGTTTCGTACTTGGCGGTGGCGTCGGATCGCAGCGAAGGCGCGTCTCAGGGAACCTGAGCGCTCATCACCATCTGATCGAAGGCAGGTTGCAACATATCCATCTCATCGGCGGCCATCATGGCGTAAAAATGGACAATGCTATGTTCGGTGCTGATCCAGGCAAGCAGTTCCACCATCTTCTTCCCTTGCGCCCCATAGTACGCCGTTGCCCGGATCGCCTGTTGTCCGCCAATCTGCAATTTCTGAATGGTATTCTGCGGAATCGTATAACTCGCCGCGGCTCCGCCTCGTCGCTGAATCTTCGCCGGAATCTGAAACGTTTAGACTCGCGGGTATGTTCTCGGGGCGCATCCGCTGCTTGTTCATCCACACTCCAAGACGACCGTTAGTGACGCCGGCAAGGGCAAAATCCGCCTGCAGGCCGCCCGGGTTCGAACGGTTTTCCGTCTCGATAAACGTGAATTTCTCCGGAACGTTGAACTCGATCCCCGTGAAGTCATTGTGATAACGGCCATCAGTCACGTTGCTGGTTGTATCCGGTAGAATGCGCGGCACACCCGCCGATCGCGCGAGGGTTAAAGGAAGACCGGTTCCATGTTGCTTGAAGGTCCCGACGATGGTTCCGTCCGGCATCAGGTCCCCGCTAAATCTCACGTCGATCCGGGGGATTGCAAAAGTGAGAACGCGCTCTGCAAGAGCAATCGAATCGACCTTGGAACCCCAGACGTCCTGATCGGGGCTGTCGTTGGTTGCCTTCAGAGCGTTGTCGTCTCCGGAGATATGGAGGACGATGCGCAGCGTCTGAGCGGGGAACTTGAGGACACCTTCCCAGGTGCCAGCCACCTCGGCCAGGCACAGGACCGGGCACAAGAAAAAGAGAACTAGCCGGATGAGCGCCTTCATGCGGTCACCTCCCTGCGACTATCCGCTGCCAATTATAGCGCCGGCTCAGTTCTTCTTGCTTGGGCATCGAAACAAGGAGGGGTCCGGGAACAAAGCAGGCACCGTGCGTGTCTCTTACCGCATGAAAGCTCGCCAAGAAAGCGGGGCTTTCTACGGGAGACCCCTTACGCAGACTAAGGCCTTTGACCAATTCGGGAGCCGAAATCCGCGTGATACGTTCAGTTGGGAGATGTGATTATGAGGAAATATCTGAAATATCTTGGGCTCATTCTGATCATCCCCATAGTTGTGATCAGCGTCGCCCGCAGCCAAACTCCAGTGGCGTCCGTGGCCCCGGAGGCACAGGACACCGGCTGGCGCATTTCTCCCGAAAAGTTGAGCATCGAGCAAGGAGCCGATCGGGTTCTGCAGGCGCTCGACGACTCGGCACAGGAACTGACGGGCGTTCAGTGGTCAGTGAACGATCCCGGGCTCGTCGAAACTCACGAAGAGGACGGGCGGCTAGTCGTCCAGGCGATAAAGCCCGGTACGGTGATCGTCTCCGCCTTTTTCCACGGAGAACAGCGGACCCGCCAAATCTCGATCGCTCCGGCGGACGGCTCGCGGCCCCAAGGAACGATAAATTGGGGCACACACCCGATCGGCCGCGAACTTGGCGACATCGCTGCCGTGCCGACCGCAGACGGACCGAATATTCTCACACTCGAACAGACGCGGAGTGGTGAAACCTACCTGCGCGGCATACGGGAAGATGGAATTCAGATCTGGGTGTGGCATCTGCCGGAAAAAACCGTTTCGGTAGATCTGGTCTGCGGCAACTGGCTTGGCGGAGCGCTCATCAGCGCGAATCACGGCAAGGACTACACGGTTTACAACATCGGCAACGATGGCAAAACGATTTGGAAATACACGCTTGCCGGCAGCCGGAAGAGCCACACCATCACACCCGATCATGTTGTGAACCTCCTGAGCCAGACAGCCCACGGAACGGTGACCAAGCTCACCGCGTTTGAGCCCGACGGCCAGATCAAATACGACCTGGCGATTCCCGCTTCGCATCAACACACTAATGTGAGCAAGAGCCCGAAAGGTTTCCTTTGCATGCCGGGCTACGTCACTTCCCCGGTCCGAACGATCGCCAGTAAGCTTTTTGTGAGCGAGGCGGGCTTTGAATATCTGGCCTTCACTGAAAATGACTGGACTACGGACGCGAAAGGGTGCACGCCGGGCTCGGTTGTAGAAACAGCCAAGGTCAGCTTCGCGCGCACCGACCGGGTCGTCCTGTGGCAGATTCACGACGACGGAAAATACCGCCGTACCATCGTCGAAGAATCGACCACCAGTGACCCGGTGATGAACGCCGTAAGCGTTCCTTCTCCGACCGGCGGCTTGATTACCGACGGCCTTGCCGGCGCTCTGGTTTCGATTCGCAAACCGCTGAATGCTCCTGGCGAAAAAACTCATGCGCCAGCGGCAGAGTATGTCTACCGCATCGATCCCGAAGGCAAGGTTCTGTACCAGCTGCTTCTGCCGAGCTACGAAGGGGAGAGCCACGACGAAATGGTGCTCGGGGAGAACAACGTGGGATTCACAACGCGGGGTAGCAAGCTGGTAGCGTTCGATGTGAACAGTGGAGCAGAGCTATGGCGCTGGGATTCGGGTGTCCCGGGCATTGAGGTATTCGCGGCGCTTGCGGACGGGGGCTGCCTAGTGCAGACTCCTAAGGCGCTGATCAACGTTCACAACGCGAATCAAGCCCAACTGATGTTTGAAGGCCACGCAATGGTGGATTGGCACGGTCAAATCTTTCGCAAGGGCAGTTAGAAGCCTAATCGGGGAATGCGCGGGAGCACATCCCCGCGCCAAACAGGCTGCGCGGTATCGGAGCCCTGAGCAGACTAATGCTCCTCCCCAAAAGGCCGATTACATAAGTGGAATGCGAAAGCGCCGAAGTGTGCCCTTGTGGATCCATTTGGCCGCCCCGAGATTCTTCCGAGGGCTTCGCTTCGCTCGGCCCGAGGAGAATCTTTCGCAATGAAACCATTTCTTGGTGTCTTGTCCATCGCCTGTTTCGCGATTCTTCAACCGCAATTGCTTAAGGGACAAGGCGCAACTCAATTTCAACACGATTGTGCCACCTGCCATGCGCTCCCGGGATCCGGAACTGGCCCCGTTCTTTCCGCAACGGTCGGGCTGCGGCGCAGCGGTTGGGCGCCACTAGTTGGCGTCATGGATCAATACGGCGGGTACGGATTTACGGCAGATATTCCCGCCATTGGAGCCTACCTCGATTCGCTTTACCCAATCGCAAGTCCATCGGCGCTGCCGGGAGGAGCGGCGGGTTCAGTATACGCACCGGTGCCATTTTCCGGGATCGGCGGGACTGCCCCCTACACCTTTACAGCTTCGGGGCTGCCCAGCGGCATGAGCGTGAGTCCGTCCGGTGTGCTGGGTGGCACTCCTGGATCAGGAACCAAAGGGACGTTTAACCCGTTATTCACCGTGACAGATTCCACCACTCTGTGCGTCGCGCCCTTCGATAGCTGCCCATACGTGGCAACGTTCAGGCGGTCGCTGACGATCGGCCCAGCACTTCGTATCAACAGCCCATCGTCATTGCCTACGGGAACAACAGGGGTCGCGTATTCCGCGGTCACATTTGCGGCCAGCGGAGGATCCGGAGGCGGCTACACCTGGGCGGCGACTGGTCTGCCGCCTGGTTTGAGCATCAACCCGTCGTCGGGCGCGTTGGGGGGTACGCCGACCGGCGCCGGTTTCTTCAACCCACAGTTCACGGTAACGGACTCGGGTAGCACAACATTCAGCGTCAACATTACTCTGGCAATCAATTCCGTGTCGTCTCCGTTGAGATTTGTTAGCCCACTGTCGCTGGCCGCGGGAATCATCGGGGTTCCGTATGGCCCGGTCACGTTCGTGGCCAGCGGAGGAACCGGCTACGCCTGGTCGGCAACCGGTCTGCCGCCTGGCATTGGCATCGATTCATCGACGGGAGTGTTGGCGGGTACGCCCACCGCGCTGGGTACGTTCAACGCACAGTTCGTCCTCACGGACGCCGCTAACGACACGTTCACCATCATCTTTCCTTTGACGATCAATCCCCCGAATTGCAACTACGCGTTGAGCACCGGCGGCCAGGTATTCCCGATGGCGGGAGGAAACGGGAGCGTCGGCATTACGACTGCCGCAGGATGCGCCTGGAGCGTAATAGGGGCGCCGGCTTGGATTACGCTTACCAGTGCTATGTCCGGCGCCGGCAGCAGCACCGTCAGTTATCAGGTTGCGCCGAGTCCGGGATCGCGCCAAACAGATACGATTATCATCGCGGGAATTCCTTTCAGAGTGGACGAGCAGGGCAACATTCCCGGTTTGAACCCCATTGGTTCGCTGGCGCACCTGTTGGCGGAGGAAAACTGGACCACATCGTTGACGCTGGTCAACAAAGGCGCGACGCAGGCGCAGGCGCGGCTGAGCATTTTCAGCGACGCGATCGATGGCGGAGCCATCGGTCCGCTCCAACTGCCACTGCTCTTCCCTCAACAGGACGCGCTTTCGGGGCCAATGCTGGCCTCATCGTTCGATCAGGCGATGGGCCCGAATGCACTGTCGCTGGTGACTACCGCGGGTCCGCAAACCCCGCCTGTGCTGGTCGGCTCGGTACAACTGGCGGCCACCGGACCGGTGGACGGCTTCGCAATTTTCCACCAGAACGTAACTACGCAGGAAGCCGTGGTGCCGCTGGAAACGCGCAACGCCAGCTCTTATTTATTGGCCTTCGACAACACTAGCGGCCTGGTGCTAGGCGTGGCGGTGGAAAACGTCTCAGCGCAAGACGCGGTCATTCCGGTGATCATTCGCGATGACGCCGGAGTGATGATCAGCGCGCCGGGAGCCAACATCTCGCTGGCGGGCAACGGTCACACGTCCTTCGTGTTGTCCGATCCGGTAAGCGGATTTCCAATCACCGCGGGCAAACGCGGCACCATCGAGTTCGATACTCCAGCGGGCGGCCAGATCAGCGTACTGGGACTCCGCTTCAGTCCGCCCAATAACGCGCTTACCACCATCCCGGCGCTGGCCAATGTTGGCACCGGCGGTGGGAGCATCGCGCACGTAGCATCCGGCGGCGATGGCTGGCAAACGACTTTCGTTCTGGTCAACACCGGGACTAGCGCTGCGCCGATGACGCTCAGCTTCTTCAACGACGTGACAGGCGCTCCCTTGTCACTGCCACTTTCGTATCCGCAGTTCGGTGGCGGCACGACCACATATACTCCTACGATTTTGAAAACGCTGCCGGCCGGAGCGACGCTGGTGATCGCCAGCAGCGGGGCGCCGAATCTGCTCACTGGATCGGCGCAACTCAGCACTACGGGGCACATTGGCGGGTTCGTGATCTTCCGCCATAACAATCAGGAAGCGGTGGTTCCCCTAGAGAGCCGAAACGCCGGCGGTTACATCATCGCTTTCGATAACACCGGCGGGACGGCCACCGGAATCGCGGTGAACGCGGTATCGACCAAGACCGTGAACATTCCAGTGATCGTTCGGGATGACACCGGCGCCCAAATCGCGACCGACACATTGACTCTCCCAGCCAACGGGCATGTGGCCTTCACGCTGGCGAACCAGAAATATCCAGCCACTGCCAACATTCGCGGAACCATCGAGTTCGACACGCCTGCCGGAGCTCAAATCGGCGCGCTGGGGATTCGAATTCCCGTCGGCGACGCGCACGCGTATACAACGCTTCCGGCATTGGCGAAGTAGATCACTTGCGCCGGACGTAGTCGCGGTCGCCTTCGGTCCAGTGCTGGATCATGTGGCTGACGGCGCCTTTGGCGTCGCGGATGAAATCCACGCCGGTTCCTTCCATGGTGAAGCTGCTTTCGCGAGTGCGCGACGAGCGGGATCTTGGTATTTCCGGTATCGATCATGAGACGGTTGCCCTTCCAAGGAGATCGCCGCTGCCGGGAATCCGGGCATTTCGTAGCTACCGATGTACTGGGCCAGGACTGTGGCCGAAACAACAGCCTCTTCCCCGCTTTTGCCGACCAGGTGCGGCGTGTCGCGCTCATTTTCACACACGTACTCGATCAGTTCCCCGTCCGGGATCAGCTCGTACTCCAGCGAAAGCGTCCACGGCCTGGTGTACGCTTTCGGATCGTCGAACGTCACTTGGAGATCCATGTGGCCGACGTCACGGCGGTGGTAACGCTCCGTCAGGCGCAAAGCTTCGGTGTGCGGGATGTCCCGCGAGATCGAGTGCGGTCTTGTCGTTATAACCAGCGGTGGTGGCGACCAGCGTTTCTCCTTCCCAATGCGCAACCGAGTAGCCCATCCAGGTTGGATTCGGATCTTTCGGCAGCGCGCGGCCGTCGGTGAATAACTGGCGGAAAATGGTCTGATATTCGTAAAGGACCGCTACGAGGCTCGGCGTTTGCAGGATTTTTATGGGGAAGGGTCCGACCGAAATGCCGGCTTTCGGACCGGGCGGGAGACAATGGACGCCGTCGCTATCCCGGCGAAAATCGGCCTCGCGCTGTTTGTAGAGGGCCGCGGCCCACGGCTGCATCTCCTCCGGCTTGAGATCGCCCGTGATGTAGAAGAGAGAACTCCAATTTTTGACCAGCCAGACTCCGGACAGGTCCGGCTTGCCGTCCGCGGATCGCGGGTTGGGGGCCGAGAGATTAGGCTGGCCGTCGGGTGTTCGCGGTATTCCCGGGGCTAGGCGATCTGGCCACTGCGCGGTGAGAGAGACGCTGGTCACGCACAGGATCAGAGCGAGCTTATGCATCGGTCCCCCTCTCGTCTTGGCTGTCGAATTCCGTCGGGCGCCTCACATCTTATCAGGATGCGCGTATGGCGTACGCCGGGCGCTCACGGCGCGCTTGCGTGATACGCTTGCGAGTATGAATTTGACCGGTATCGTGGCGCTCGTCGTGTTATTGGTCCTGCTTTCCGGTTTTCGGATCGCGCGAGAATACCAGCGCGCGGTGGTGTTTCGATTGGGACGCTACACCGGACTGCGCGGCCCCGGCCTGTTCTGGCTGATTCCGCTGGGTATCGAAAACGAAACCCGCATCGACCTGCGCGTCGTCACCGCTCCTATCGAGCAGCAGGAAACCATCACGCGCGACAGCGTGACGGTGAAGGTGAACGCCGTACTCTGGTATCGCGTCAGCGACCCGCAGAAGGCGGTTCTCAATGTGGAGAATTTCCGCATCGCCGTCCAGCAGGTCGCGCTCACGAGCCTGCGAAACGTGATCGGCCAGCATGATCTGGACGAAGTTCTGAAGGCGCGCGACCAGATCAATCGGATATTGAGCAACAACGTAGTCGAGAACATCACTCCCTGGGGCGTCGCCGTCGAATTGCTGGAGATGAAGGACGTAGAGATTCCTCAGGACATGCAGCGCGTCATGGCCATGGAAGCTGAAGCGATGCGCGAGAAGCGCGCCCGCATCATCAAGGCGGATGCCGAACTGGAGGCTTCGAAGAAACTGGCGGAAGCAGCGCAGCTGATGGTGGGTAACCCCGCCGCGCTCGAATTGCGACGCATGCAGATGGTGGCCGAGGTGGGCGCGGAGAACAACAGCACCACCGTAATCATGATGCCTGCAGAATTTGTTCACATGGCCGGAAGTCTTTCACAGTTCTTGCAGGGAAAGAAAGCACCTTCCGAACCGGCGGCGTAGGCAACAGCTAACGGTTTCCCTTCAGCCGACCTAGATGCTAGTCAGAAGGAGAAACGCGATGAAGATTAAAGTGACAAGCGTATACGTGGACGATCTAGACAAGGCTCTGCGCTTCTATACAGACGTACTGGGTTTTGCGAAGAAGGCCGATTTCAGTAACGGCTCATTTCGTTGGCTGACCGTGGCCTCGCCTGAGGATCTGGAAGGCACTGAGCTGCAGCTCGCGCTGAACAACAACCCCGCGGCCAAAGCGTATCAGCAGGCGATTTTTCAGCAGGGTCAGCCTGCAGCCAACTTCTTCACCGAGGACGTCAAGGGCGAGTACGAGCGGATAAAGGCCCGCGGAGCGGAGTTCACGATGCCGCCCACCGGCGTGACCGGCTCGACGATGGCGATGCTGAACGATACCTGCGGCAACCTCATTCAGATCACGCAACTGATGCGCTGGTAGGGCGCGATTTGCGAGGTTCAAAATACGCTTCCGTAACTTCTCGGCCCACCCTTCGTTGACATGCGTAAGGCAACGGGCTACAGTGAAATCGGATGGAGATTAAGAGCTTCGTTCACAAGGGATTAAAAAGACTCTACGTGGACGACAGCCCGAAGGGTCTGCCGCCCGACTCAGTGGACAAGCTCCGCGCTATGCTTTCTTTCCTTCAGGATATGCAGGACCCTGCGAGACTTCGCTCGTTTCCTTTGTGGAAAGCACATCAGCTCACGGGGCAACGCAAAGGAGTGTGGAGCCTGCACGTCACGCGCAATTGGCGCCTGACATTCCGCATCCAGGATGACGAGATCCTGGACATCGACTATGAAGATTATCACTAAACAGCAAACCAGAAGGAGCAAACTATGCGCATGCTAAATCCGGTTCATCCCGGCCGTTTTCTGCGAAGCGAGATTATTGATGCTTACAATCTTTCCGTAACCGGGGCGGCGAAGATTCTTCGCGTGTCGCGCCCCACCCTATCTAGCCTGCTGAACGCTAAGGCGGATCTTTCCGGCGATATGGCGCTACGCTTCGAGAAAGCGTTCGGCGTCGACATGGACACACTCATGCGAATGCAAAATTCCTACGATATTGCCCGCACTCGGAGCCGCGAAAAGAAGATTCGAGTGGGGCGTTACGAGCCACAGCCTGTAGGGTGAGGCGGCTATTCTGGCGAATCTAGCCGGTCAAAGTCTTCGAGTGTTCTCGGGCGATGTTAGGACATTGGCAACTTTGAACGCACTTTCGACAGGAGTGATCGCAGCATTCTGACCGTGGAACCGTCAACGATAGCTTCTTTGAGAGGGCGACCACCCGCACACGCCCACCCCGTACGCCAACCCTCATAGAAGCCTGCTAGAGACATAGTGAGCATCACGATGAGCGACGCAAACGCGAAGCTTAGTGTCGCCACCAGTATCAGTGGGTTCTGCGTAGTCGCCGAATGGCCCGGTTCAAGAATCCGCCAGAAGGCCCATGCAGCCAACAGAACGCATGCAACCACTGGCGTCGCAATAATCTGATAGGCGATCACGAACGGGAATGTTCCCGCCATTGCGAAGCAGAGTCTCTTGGATAAGGGCCGCGTCTTCGCACCAAGAGACAGTATCCACGCCCCAAGCCAAACAAGGCAGGCGAAGAATACCCAAATCCCCAACAGCAATATGTACGCAAATACGGGCGGCATGGGTCAATCTTCTCGGTGCGGTCGTACCCACAACCGAGTTTTAATGCACCTTACTTCAGCGCAAACGTGAATAACGAACTACCAGCGGCGAAGGCCACGTACTGCTTGCCGTTCACCTCATACGTCATAGGACCCATGGCGATTTCACCGCCGGCTGCGACCTTCCACAGCAGCTTGCCGGTGCGTGCGTCGAGCGCGTGGAAGAAGCCTTGGCGTCCGCCGGTGAAGAGCACGTCGGATGCGGTGGTCAGGATACCGCTGGCGGTGACATCCGGCATGGGGAATTCCCACTTGAGCTCGCCGGTTTTGGGGTCCAGGGCGCGGACCACTCCGAAGCCGTCCTCCGGGTCCACCTTGGTGACCTGCGGGCCGCGGGTTCCGCCGCGAGTGGGTTGAACGCCGCCTCCGGAGAAGCGCTTCCCTTCCTCATACGGGGCGTCGACTTTCTGGAACTTCCCGTGCACGTGCTCCCAGGCGGAAACGTAGAACAATCCGGTGCGCGGGCTGAAGGACGGCGAATACCAGTTGGTGCCGCCGGTCTGGCTGGGATAAATGTCAGTGCCGGCCTCGGTGGGTTCGACGGAGTTGATGCGCATGGGGCGGCCGGTTTCGTCGAGCCCTGTCGACCAGGTCACTTTCACGAACGGCTTGCCTAGAAGGAACTTGCCGGTGGTGCGGTCGAGCGCGTAGAAGTAGCCGTTGCGGTTCGCCCACAGCATGACTTTGCGCGATCCGGCGGGGGCTGCGGCGCCGGGCCACTGGATGTCGGCGAGCACCGGCACTTGCACGGCGTCGTAATCGAAATCGTCATGCGGAGTGAACTGGAAATACCATTTGAGCTTGCCGGTATCGGCGTCGAGGGCGACGACGCAATCGCTATAGAGGTTGTCGCCGCCGCGGTGGTCGCCATTCCAATCGGGACCGGGGTTGCCGATGCCCCAGTAGGTGAGATTGAGATCGGGATCGTAGGAGCCGGTGACCCACACGGAGGAGCCTCCGGTCTTCCAGGAATCGCCGGCCCAGGTTTCGTTGCCGGGCTCGCCCTTGCCGGGGATGGTGTA
This sequence comes from Bryobacterales bacterium, assembly GCA_963731375.1. Lineage (GTDB taxonomy): Bacteria > Acidobacteriota > Terriglobia > Bryobacterales > Bryobacteraceae > Palsa-187. The sequence goes on along the minus strand of CAVSUW010000005.1, from coordinate 247,734 downwards.
GAAGCGCCAGGCTTCCTTGCCGGTGGAGGCGTTGAAGGCGGCGATGAAACCGCGGATGCCGAACTCGCCGCCGGCGACTCCCATGATCACTTTGTCTTTGACGATCAGCGGGGCGTGCGTCAGCGCGTAACCGGAAGTGGCTTTGGCGACTTCGGTGTCCCACAGGAGCTTGCCGTCGTGGGCGTCGAGCGCGACCAGGTGGGCGTCGATGGTGCCCATGTAAAGCGTGTTGCCGAGGATGGCGAGACCGCGGTTGATGCGTCCGCAGCAGGGGCGCGCGTCGCGGGATACCGCGTAGGAGTAGAGCCACTTGATCTCGCCGGTGGCGGCGTCGAGCGCAACCACGTCGTTGGGCGCCTGGGTGACGTACATCATGCCGTCGACGACCAATGGAGTGGATTCAAACTTTTCGGTGCTGCGCGCCTGGAAGGCCCACTGCATGGTGAGATCTTTTACGTTGTCGGGAGTGATCTGCTTGAGGGTGCTGTAGCGCTGGCCGAGCGTGGTGCCGGAATACGTGAGCCAGTTCTGCGGCTCCTTCTCAGCGTGGAGAATGCGGTCGAACGTGACCTGAGCATCGAGGACAGAAACGGTCAGCAGGATCAGCGCGGCGCGAACGAACATAGTGGTTGCAATTCCCTTCCCGTTCATAATAACCCTGTTCATGCGGCTTCAGCGGGCGCGCCTATTGTAGAATTGAAACTCCGTCCATGAATCATCTCAAAGGTCTGATCCGCGAGGTGCCGGATTTCCCCAAGCCCGGCATCCTGTTCTATGACATCACTACGCTGTTGAAAGACGCCCAGGGGTTGAAGTCCGTGATCGACGGGCTGAGCGCGAATTACCACGGCCAAAAGATCGATACGGTCGTCGGAATCGAAGCCCGCGGCTTCATCTTTGCGCCGGCCGTCGCGTACGCGCTGGGCGCGGGGTTCGTTCCGGTGCGCAAGCCCGGGAAACTTCCAGCCGCGGCCGAGCGGGTCGAATATCAACTGGAGTACGGCACCGACGTCCTGGAAGTGCATCGCGACGCGGTCGAGATCGGCAGCCGGGTGCTGATCGTCGACGATGTGCTGGCGACCGGGGGCACGGCGGCGGCGGTGGTCAAGCTGGTCCGGCAACTCAAAGGCGAGGTGGTGGGATTGCAGTTCGTCATCGAACTGGACTTCCTGAAGGGCCGCGAAAAATTGCCGGGGTTGGACGTGCAGGCGCTGGTGCATTACTAAGCATGACGCGGCGGGTGCGGCTGCGGTCACTGGCGAAGGTCAACCTGGATCTGCGGGTGCTCCACAAACGCGCCGACGGGTTCCACGAGCTGCGCACCGTTTTCCAGACGATTTCGCTGGCCGACACGATCGACATCGAATATGAACCGGCGCGGCGGACGGTGCTGGAGCTCGACGACCCGCTGGCCATCCCCGACAATTTGATTTTGCGGGCGGCGCGGGCGGCGCTGGATGCCATGAAGGTGCACGCGCGCGTCCGGTTCCGGCTGCAGAAGCGCATCCCGATGGGCGGCGGATTGGGCGGCGGGTCGAGCAACGCGGCGGCGGTGCTGCTGGCCTTGCCGGTGCTGGCGGGGCGGCGGATTCCGTTCGATCGGCTGCTGGATCTGGGCGGCGAACTAGGCAGCGACGTGCCCTTCTTCCTGACCGGCGGCACGGCGGTGGCGATCGGGCGAGGCACGGAGTTTTACAGCTCTGCCGGACGTCGCTCCGGAGCCGATGCTGGTGGTGGCGTCCGGCATTCATGTCGCCACGGGACCGGCGTATCAGGCGCTCGGCCGAAGTTTGACTTCACCCGATTTGTCACGTAAAATTAATGATTTCCGGCTCTTTGTGCGGACGCTTGGCGACTTGCGTTCGGCGAGGGCGGCGAGTACGCTCAGCGCGAACGACTTCGAGTCTGCCGTTTTCAGTCAGCAACCCTTGCTCAAAAAGATGTGGGGCCGATTGCGGAAACACGCGGCGGGAGCGCGGATGACGGGCAGCGGGTCGGCGTTATTCGCTGTTTTCGGGTCGAAGGCCGAGCGCGATCTCGCGGCAAAGACTTTGGAAGGGGACGGGGTGTTCGAAGACTGCCGCGTGATTCCGGCCAGCCTGGTGAGCGGAAGCAGCTACCGGCGGCTGTGGCGCAGGCAATTGGCGGAACACATTGAGCAGCCCGGATCCGCAAAAGAGTTAATATGGCCGCCCCACAGCCGGCACGCGCATGAGGTTTAATCACTTCAAAGTGTTCTCGGGCAACGCAAATCCCGCCCTGGCGGCGGAGATTTGCTATGAGCTGGGATGCCAGTTGGCGGCGGTGAACGTCAAGCAGTTTTCGGACGGCGAAGTGCACCTGCAGATCCAGGAAAATGTGCGCGGGGCCGATGTTTTCGTGGTGCAGCCGACCTGCCGCCGGTCGACCGGCACCTGATGGAATTGCTGCTGATGATGGACGCGCTGAAACGCGCGTCAGCAGAGCGCATCACCGCAGTGTTACCCTATTATGGGTACGCGCGGCAGGATCGTAAAGATCGGCCGCGTATGCCGATTTCGGCGCGTCTGGTGGCCAGTTTGCTGGAGCGCGCTGGAGCCAACCGCATCCTGGCGCTGGATTTACACGCGGCGCAGATTCAGGGTTTTTTCGATGTCCCGGTGGACCATTTGTTTGCGGCTGCCGGTGATGATCGATTACTTCGAGGCGATGCGGGGCGAGAGTTTGACAGTGGTTTCGCCGGATGCGGGCGGCGTGGAGCGGGCGCGGGCGTTCGCCAAGCGCTTGGGTTCGCCGCTGGCGATTATCGATAAGCGGCGTACGGAAGTGAATGTCGCCGAGGTGATGCATATCATCGGCGATGTGGAAGGACAGCATTGCCTGATCGTGGACGATTTGATCGACACGGCGGGGACGCTGGTGAAGGCGGCTGAGGCGCTGCTGAAACAGGGCGCCAAATCGGTGCGGGCCTGTGCGACGCACGCGGTGCTGTCGGGCCCGGCGGTGGAGAGGATTGAGAATTCCGAGCTGGAAGAAGTGATTGTGACCAACTCGATTCCTTTGCCGGATCAGGCGGATGACTGCAAGCGGATCAAACCGCTTTCGGTGGCTCCGCTGCTGGCGAAGGCGATTCAGTCGATTCATGAAGACGGTTCGGTGAGCACGTTATTTGTTTAAAAAGGGACGGCGGGAAATTTAGATGAGAAAAGAAATTACGATTGTGGCCGAGCAGCGCACACTGCGCGGGAAGAATGAAGCGCGGCGGCTGCGGGCCAGTGGTTCGGCGCCGGCGGTGCTGTACGGCGGGGGCGGCGACGCGGTCGCGGTGGCGGTAAAGCCCAAGGAGATCAACCGGATTCTGCATAGCAAGACCGGGCACAACACGATTTTTGACATTGCGGTGGCGGGCGGCGAGACCACGCCGGTGATGATCGTCGACTGGCAGAACGATCCCATCAAGGAATACCTGCTGCACGTCGACCTCAAGCGCATCGACCTGAACGCGCGCATTCGCGTCAAGGTTCCGGTGCACACCGTGGGCGATCCCAAGGGCGTGAAGCTGCAGGGCGGATTGCACGAAATGATCACGCGCGAAATTGAAATCGAGTGCCTGCCGGACGAGATTCCGGAAGAGTTCACGGTGGACGTAACGGAGCTGATGATCGGGCAGAGCATCCGCGCGGGCGAGATTCCGCTGGTGGGATCGACCAAGCTGTTGAGCCCCGCCGACTCGGTGATCTCGCACGTGATCACGATCAAGGTTGAAGCCGAGCCGGTGGCTGCGGAAGGCGCGGCGCCGGCAGCAGCGGCGGAGCCCGAAGTGATCAAGAAGGGCAAGAAGGAAGAGGAAGCCGCGGCTGACGACAAGAAGAAGCCGGCTGCCGAAGACAAGAAGAAGAAATAGCCGCCTGGTAAGTTTGGCGGACGCGCGGAGCCCGATGCCGGACGAGATCGAGTTTCTGGTGGTTGGGCTGGGCAATCCCGGGGCGGAATACGAAAATACGCCGCATAATCTGGGGTTCCTGGTGATCGACCGGCTGGCGGCAGAGAATGCCATTCGGGTCACTCGGAAAGAGAATTTTTCGCGGGTGGGGCTGGGGACGATTCGCGGAAAACGGGTGGCGCTGGCGCAGCCGCAGACGTTCATGAATCTGAGTGGCCCGGCGGTAAAAGGGCTGCTCGAACGGTACGGTTTAGAGCCGGATCGTTTGTTGTTGGTGTACGACGAGCTCGCGCTTCCGTGGCAGGATGTTGCGCATCCGGCCGAAAGGTTCGGATGCGGGGCACAACGGGAGTGAAGAGCGTGATCGGCAGTCTGGGCACGCAGGAGTTCCCGCGGGTCCGGCTGGGAATTCGCCCCGTGGATGAAACCGGGGCCGCCATCCCGATCGGGGATGGAGCAAGTTTCGTGCTCGCGCCGTTCCGGCGGGCGCAGAAGCAGGAAGTGGAGGAGGTGGTCGGGCGAGGAGCCGCGGCTGTCGAATCCATAATCGCTGATGGCGTCGAAAAGTCCATGGCGGTTTTTAACCGTCGCGCCGGAGGCTTAAATACAGAGGAAGAATGAGAGTCTACGAAGAGTTGTTTATTTTGAAACCCGACACCGTCGAAGAAGAAGTCGACGGATTCGTTGAACAGATCCAGCATGTGATCACCAACGGAAAGGGGACCATCGATAAGACCGACAAGTGGGGCGTGCGCAAGCTGGCCTATCGCGTGCAAAAGTACAACGAAGGCTTGTACGTGCTGATTCAATTCAGCTCCACGCCGGATCTGGTGAAGGAAGTGGAACGCCGTCTGCGCGTAGCCGACTCGGTGATCAAGTTCATCACCGTGCGCATCGACGAGAAGCAGAAGAAGATTGACAAGCGCAAGAAGGCTCGCGATAAGCGCGCCGCGCGCACGGCCGGCTCCGGCGCCGATGGCGCCCGCGATTCCGGCAGCAGCGGCTCCGGCCATGCCCGCGCTTCCGGCGGAACCGGCGCATGCGGCACCAGGCGCGCCACCCGTAGCAGCGGCCGAATCCACTGAGGGCAAGGAGTAGTTATGGCAGAGACCAGAGGCGGCAGACCCATCAGCGGTTCCTCGCGTCCCACCGGCGGCGACAAAGCCGTGATGGGCAAGAAGCAATATTTCCGGCGCAAGAAGATGTGCCGGTTCTGCGTCGATAAAATCGACGACATCAATTACAAGGACGTGCGCCTGCTGCACTCCTTCATTTCCGAGCGCGGCAAGATCACGCCCCGGCGCATTTCGGGAGTCTGCGCGCCGCATCAGCGGCGGCTGGCGGAAGCCATCAAGCAGGCACGCAACATCGTGCTGATCCCGTTTGCGACGTCGATGTAAGGGAGACCCGATATGGAAGTCATTCTAAGAGAAGAAATCGAAAAGCTCGGCCGGCGCGGCGATGTGGTGAAGGTCGCGGCCGGCTACGCGCGCAATTATCTGCTGCCCAAGCGGCTGGCGGTGGCGGCGAACGAATCCAACAAGAAGATCGTGGAGCAGGAAAAGCAAGCCTACCTGCGGCGCGAATCGAAAGAAATCGGCGACGCGAACGATCTGGCCAAGATGATGGGCTCGGTGGAAGTGACCATCGCGCAGAAGGCCGGCGAAAACGATCAGTTGTTCGGCTCGGTGACGGCGCAGGATATCGTGGCGGCGCTCGAAAAGGCCGGCTACACGATCGATCGCAAGAAGGTGAATCTGGAGGAACCGATCAAAGCCCTGGGCGACTACAAGGTGACCGTGAGGCTGCACCGCGAGGTTTCGGTGGAGCTGCCGGTGCACGTGATCAAGGAAGAATAGTGGCTGCGGACCCGGGGCCAGGGGCCAGTCCGTACGAATTACTGGAAGCGGCGGCACGCGGACGTATCGGCGTCGACCGCCGCTTTCTTCATTCCATCGTCGATAGCGGCGCGCCGAAAGAAATCGCCGCCGAAATCCTGCGCTTCTCGCGTTCGCCGCAAGACCAGTTCCCGATTAATGTCGATCCGCTGCTCACCGATCTGTTCCGGCATTTCGGAACCGAGGAAGCGCTGGAATTCTACGTCGACGCGATCCGGCGCGCGCCGGAGGACGTGGACGACAGCCTGATCCAGGCGCTGCTGCCGTTTGCCGAGAAGGCCGCGGGGCCGCTGCTGGCGCTTTACGAAGAGCTGGGCGAGGAGCAGGGGTCGGATGTGGCGTTCCTGCTCGCCGCGCTGCGGGTGCGCGATCCGCGCGTGCTGAAGCTGCTGCTCGACCGCCTGGAGTACGACGCCGCCGATGGCGCGTTCTGCCTGGGACTCTACGGAGACTCGGCGGCGCAGCCTGCGCTCGAAAAGATGCTGGCGGAGGTCCCGGAATCGGAAGCCGATCTGCGGCGCGAAATCGACTACGCGCTGGAGCAACTGAAGGCGCCTGAACCGAAGTATCAGCCCGAGCCGTTCGATCTGTTCGCCGAATACCCCGAACGCGAACTGCCGGCGTTTGAGGTTCTGGATGAGGCTGAGCGCATCGAGATGATGGGATCGGCCGATGCGGATGTGCGGGCCGGTGCGGCGCACACGTTTTTCAATCAGGATCTGGAGAAGCCGGCGCGCGACGCGCTGTTTGCGCTGGCTACGGGCGATCCGGAATCGACAGTTCGCGGCGAAGCGTGGGCGTCGCTTGGGCGATGCGACTGCGGGAGACACCAAGGAAACGGCGCGCATCCGCGATGCGATGATCGCGACGCTGAACGACGAATCCAAATCCATCGAAGAGCGCGGCGGCGCGGCCATCGGACTCTACGCAGTCGCGGATCGGGATGATGTTCGCAAGGGTCTGGAAGGCTTGTACGCGGCGGGCGGCAAGGCTCGCGTCAAGGCGCTCGAAGCGATGTGGCGCTCGCTTGTGGCAACCGTACGCGAAGTACTTCCCGGAGCATCTGGACGACAGCAAACCGGAAAATAAAGACGTCGAACTGCTGCGTCACGCGTTGCGCGGCGCGGGTTATTTCCGCCTGACGCCGCAGATCGACAAAATCGCCAGCTTCTTCAATCGCGCCGAGCCTTATGACGATCTGCGCGACGACGCGTTGTTTGCCTACGCGCTGGCGATGCCGGGCGAGACGACGCGCGGTCGCATCAAAGGCATGCTGCGCAAGATCGATACCTTCGCGACGCTCTCGCAGGCCGAGACCGAGCTGGTGATGTTTGCGCTCGACGAACGGCTGCGGCTGCACGGGCTCGCTCCGGTGTTCGAGGCTGAACAAGCCGATGAGCACGATCACGAGCATGACGCTGGGCCGCCCAGCCCCGGTCCGGAGCCGCCCGCCGCGGCGCTGTATTCGCAAATGCCGTCGCAGAAGACCGGGCGCAACGATCCCTGCCCCTGCGGCAGCGGCAAGAAATACAAGAAGTGCCACGGGGTTGTGCAATAGCGTGTGCCAAAGCCGCGTAGAATAAACATAAGCGTGGCCACTTCCAAACCTTCCCTTCTCCGGCAGCTCGGCGTCTTCAGCGCGACCGCGCTGGTGGTCTCGAACATGATCGGCACCGGCATTTTCACCTCCACCGGTTATCTGGCCGGCGATCTCGGTTCCGCCAGCCTGGTGCTGTGGATCTGGGTGGTGGGTGCGGTCTGCGCCTTGACCGGCGCGTTCTGTTATTCCGAGCTCGGCATCAACATGCCCAGCTCCGGCGGCGAGTACGTTTATCTCACGCAGGCCTTCGGCCCCACCTGGGGATTCATGACCGGCTGGGTTTCCTTCTTCGCGGGATTCTCGGCGCCGATCGCCGCGGCGGCGCTGGCGTTCTCGGATTATCTGGCGCAATTCTTTCCGGCGCTGCATCTGGAAGACTCGCGCGTGCTGTTCGGCTCGGGCGATTGGAAATTTACGTTCGGCTGGGCGCAAGTGGTCGCGTGCCTGCTGGTGCTGCTGTTTACGACCATCAATATTTTTGGAGTGCAGCGCGTGGCGCAGCTGCAGAACGTGCTGACCGGAGCCAAGATCCTCACTCTGGTGTCTTTCATCGTCCTGGCGTTCACCATCGGCAATGGCGACTGGCATCACTTTTCGATGCCCGCGGTGCGCACCTCCACGAATTCGCATCCCGACGCAATTCGTCGTCAGCCTGTTCTTCATTTACCTGGCCTATAGCGGCTGGAACGCGGCCACCTATGTCGCCGAAGAATTGAAGCAGCCCGCGCGGACGCTGCCCTTGGCGCTGACCGTGGGAACCATTCTGGTGGCGGCGCTGTACGTGGCATTGAATCTGGTGTTCATCTACGCCGTTCCGCTGGAGACGCTGAAAGGCGAGACGGCAGTGGGAGCGCTGGCAGCGTCGCGCTTATTCGGTCCGCAGGTGGCAGGCATTTTCGCCGGATTGATGGCGCTGTCGCTGATGTCGACGGTGAACGCGATGGTCACGATCGGCCCGCGCGTTTACTATGCGATGGCGAAGAACCGGGCGTTCCTGGCTTCGGCCGCGAAGGTGCATCCGAGATGGCACACACCGGTCGTCGGCGATCGTGGCGCAGGGCGTCTGCGCGATGCTGATGACGCTGACGCCGTTTCCGCAACTGGCGATTTACATCGGCTTCACGCTGAACGTGTTTGCCGTGATGAGCGTGGCGGCGCTCATGATCTTCCGGCGGCGCAAGGGATGGCAGAAGCTGCGCGTGGTGAGTTTTGCGTATCCTCTGATCCCGGTGATCGTTTCTACTGGTCGGCGTGTGGATGATCATCCGCGGCGTGCAATTCAAGCCCATGATCTCGCTGGCGGCGGCGGTGACGCTCGCCACCGGAGCGGTGGTGTATCACTTCCGCCTGCGGGCTCGGCCGGCCCCTGCGTCGACCATCGAAACCTATTGACGGTTCGGCCAAAGTCGCGCGCGAATGTTCCCGCGCGGTAAACTTGAATTTCATGTCCCAATTGAATCCGCCGCGCCGGTTAGTGTTTCTGCCCGGCCCCACGCAAGTTCATCCCCGTGTCTATGAGGCCATGGGGAAGCCCATCGTCGGCCATCTGGATCCGTATTTCTTCGAAGTTTCGGAAGACATTCGCCGCGACCTCCGTCCGGTTTTCGGCACGCAGAATCCTTTCGTTCAGGTCATCTCAGGCACCGGCAGCGCCGGTATGGAAACGTCGCTGGCCAATTTCGTCGAGCCGGGACAGAAGCTCGCCGTCTTCACCGCCGGATACTTCTCCGAACGTTTTGTCGAAATGGGCCGCCGCCATGGCGCGAACGTGGTGTGTTCCAGCAAGCCTTGGGGCGAGACCTTCACTGAGGCCGAAGCCTCCGACTTCTTGGATCGCGAAAAGCCCCACGCCGTCGCCTTCGTACATGCCGAAACATCCACCGGAGCGCTGCAGGACTTGGCCGCGATCACCCGCCCCGCGCACGCCGTGGGTGCGATCACTATCGTCGATTGCGTGACCTCGCTGGGCGCGATACCCATTAACGTCGATGCCAACGGAGTGGACGTGGCTTTCAGTTGCATCCAGAAGGGCCTGAGCTGCCCGCCGGGTCTTGCGCCCATTACTGCGTCGCCGGCTGCGGTGGAGCGGCTGCGCGCGCGCAAAGGTCCCTGCCCCATCTGGTACATGGATCTGAAACTCCTGCTGGATTACTACGAGGGCGCGCACCGCTATCACCACACCGCGCCCATCAGCACTTTCTACGCTTTGCACGAAGGTCTCGCATTGGTGCTTGAGGAAGGCGTGGAGGCGCGTTTCGCCCGCCACCGCGCGATGCATGAGGATTTCTTGAGGCGGATTGAGGCCGCCGGCCTCGAAATGTTCATTTCCGATAAAGCGCGGCGCATTACCACCGTCAACACCATTCGCGTGCCGGAGGGTGTGAACGACGTCGATGTACGCAAGCGTCTCCTGGAGAAGTACGACATCGACATCGCGGTAGGATTCGGCCAACTCCTGGGCAAGATCTTCCGCATCGGCCTGATGGGTCCGCTGGCGACGCCCGACAACGTCGAGTTGCTTAGCGGCGCGCTGATTGATTGCTTGCGATAGGCGTCGATTGCACGATCAGGGGTGTGGCAGGAATGCCAGGTTCTCGCTCAGCACGTAAATCGTAATCGCCGCGAGCATCAGAACCAGCCCTACCCAGAAGAGCGCACTACGATGCGCACGCTTCCAGTACGGGAGGCGAGGTTCAGCATGAACCACCCGCGGCGCCCTCTGAGCCTTCGTTCCCGTGATTGTGGTGCTTGCTTTCGACGACTGGTTCCATGAAGCCCCAGTCTCAAGATGCTGCCGGGGCTGAAGTCGTTTCTCGCCCCTCTCAAAACGCGCCGAGGCCCTCGGTAAGCTCGATGTAGCCGCCCATCGGATCGGTCAGGAAAGCGATGGCGATTCCGAGTCGCGGAATCTTTCGGTACGGAACGTCGAGTTTCACGCCGTTTGCCTCAAGCTGTTTGCAGAATGCCTCCAGGTTCTTAACCTCGAATCCGACGTGGTCGATCGCCCGCCCCTTGGTGGCGGCCCGCGGCGTGTCTTCCTTGAAACTCGAGAAGGTCAGATTCATGGTGGAAATGTCGGCGGTGACCGGGAGGTTGCCGCGGTTTCTGGCCACCGCCCCGAAGGTTTTCACGTACCAGTCCCGCAAGGCGGCAATGTCCTTCACCTGGTAGTGCACGTGATTTGGCGTGGGCGGCCCGGTAAGAGTGTCGTCTTGCTGAACTTCGACTTTCAACCCGTCAGGCCCATCGATATAGGCGTTGGGATTTCCTTCAGCGCCTTTGAATACGGGACGCGTTGCGTATCCCATATCGCGAGCTTGTTTCAGCTTCTCCTCGGTATTGTGAACTTTGAACCCGAAGTGATCGATGGTCGCGCCTTCGGAGGGACCGGTGGGGTCCTTCACGGTGAAGAGAATAATCATCCCGGGAACCTCGACGCCTTCGAGCCCTTCCTTCTTCAGAGGAGTCGCGCTAAATAATTCCGTGAAGAATTTCCTATGGACCGCAACATCCTTGACGTTCAGATGCATGTGTCCCATGGTCACGCCCGCGGCGTTGGGCGGCAGCAATTGTGCGTGACCGGTTCCCGCCAGCGCCGCTGCTATCGTAACCGCAAGAAAGAATCTCATCGTCATCACTCCCCAGCAGCGTAGTATACACGTGCGCGGCACTGCTTGGTGGATCATTTGCCGCGGAACACAAACACCAGCTCGATCACCAGGATGACGACCACCATCACCTCCAGCACGAAGCCGCGGCTGGCGTGGAACTGATCCATCATGAAGGTGTAGAGCTCGCCCGCCGTATGCGAGCTTGCTTTCGACCAGCCGCCGATAGTCCTCGACTCCTATTTTGCCGGCCGCCATCCGGTACTGCCGCGCCGAGAACATGTCGCTCAGAAATTTAATGGACGTGTCAATCCGTTCCGTGAGTTCACGGACATCCAGGCGGATTTTATTGAGATTCTGCGCTTCCCGCGCAAGCCGCCAGCGCTGGAAGATTCCGCCGCGTTTATCCAGCGAACTGTAGACGCGCTCCAGCACGCGGCTGAGAACCGTATCGTAATACCGGAATTCCAGCAATTGAGTGTTCGCGTACTCCAGCAACTGAACCGTGGGCGTTGCGCCTTCGATGGTATCGCACAGGAACGCCGCATTCCAGCCGACGACCAGAAGATCGTCGGGATAATACGACATTCGAGATCCCAGGATTTCGCGCCGCTCCTCTTCCGATAGCTCCGCCCGCTCCCCGCGGACGATTCGGGCGATGTCCTTGCCGTGCTCCGCGATCAGCTCCGCTCCTTTGAACAACTGCGAGCCATCCGGCTGGACCTGGTTGTGCAGATGGATGACGTAGTAGTCCTCGACCAGCCACTCTTCATTCGGCCGCACTAGCGCCGGCCGGGCTGCCGCCAAGCTTTTACGCGCGATCTGGAGGGCTCCCTGTTCAATCTGCGGATCGGCGATCCATTGGCTGGAAAGTTTCACTAATTCCGGCCAATCGACCGCAAACGGCTGGCCGAGCTTTACGCTCACAGCACCGTATTCGTAGTAGTTGAGCTCGCAGTCGAAGCAGGCCCCGTTCTTCAAAGTCACGGAGCCGAGCTGTTGCACCACCGGCGGGCGCTCAAATCGCACGTAATCGGGGGAAGGATGATGAAAAGCCGGATCACGCCGGCGCTCGGTTACCACTCCCTGGCCGCTCGCCGGCCAGAAGTGTTCGGAGCTGCTCGGTGCGAATCTCCTCGCACACATCGTACAGGAACAGAATCCGCAGCGAGCCGATGAGCGGCATATTGGCCATCGCGTGCCGATTATACCTATTCGGACGGCCACAGCCACTCGGTACGGCTCCGATTTCCCATTACGAAGGTCCCTTCCAAGGCTAGTACCCGGATGACGGGTGACCGGTACGGCGCACCTATGGCCAAAAGATAGGTTGAGCGCCATCATTGTGAGTAGATCAGACGGGATATCGCCGTCCGACGGAGGAAGCCACACATGAAAAGACAATGTCCTCAATGCAGAAAGACCATAGATTTCACGGTGGCGAAGTGCGAAAACTGCCAAATGAAGTTTTTTGAGACACCAGAGCCGCCGCAGAGACCTCGCCGATATTTGCATCCCGATCGCGGGAACGGTCTTGATTGCCGCCATCGGCGCTTTTGTCACGATCGTGTTGCATCCCTGGAGCTAGCATCGGCGGAGTAACACTCGGCGCGCACGGCGACCGCCTGCAGTCATAACAACCCTTACCAGCCCGCGCAAGTTAGCGTGCTCCATCAGTCGCCGTTCTGGGCGATAATAGAATCACTGGCTTGCGAGGTTTATCTCGCGGTAACGGGTGAAACGTGACGGAGATTTCAAGTACCAGACGGCGGAGTTGGCCGGCGGTCGCGTCGGCATTTGCCATTATTCTGCTCTTCATAAGCCTGGTGGGCCTCAAGGCCCTAAGCTACGCCAACCAAATCGGGACGGAAATTCAAAGGATTCAACAGGAGCAGGAAGAAAGCGATCAGATTCTGGACGAACTGCGCGCCGACACCTATGCTGCGGCGATCGAGTTGCGGGATTATCTCGAGGCGTCGCCGGCTGAGTCGGAAGCCGCCCGGCAGCGGTTTTTCCAGATCGAGCAACGCATGAATGCGGACGCTACGCGCCTCGATGCCCAATTGGGCTCCCAAATGAACGAGCCAGTGCAGCGTCTCCGTCGGGGCTTGAAGCGCTATTCGCTTTCCATCGCGCCGATTTTCAAGTGGACGCCCAAGGAGAGGCAAGCACATGGGGCGGCATTTCTGCGCGACAACGTAGTGCCGGAGCGAACAGCCGCGCTGAACGCGACCCGCGAAATTGAATCCCTGCGAACCATCGATCTGCACCGCGAACGCGAAGAATTGATTCGCGCGCGACAGGCGTTTCGCAAGTTCGGGCTGATTGCCCTGCTGGCCCTCATTGCATTTGTGTTGACGGTGGGATTGGTGACCAGCGTCCGTCTTCGCTCGCTGGAAATGCGGGCACAAAGCTTGCAGTTGCAGACCGAGCTGGATCGCGAAAAGCTAAGGAATCTGTCGCTTCAAATGTCCAAGGCCCTGGAGGACGAGCGGCGATCCATTTCGCGGGAGTTGCACGATCAAATCGGCCAGTTGCTGACGGCCATACAGATGAAGTTCAACAAGATCGAAGTCTCAACGGACCCTGCCGAGCGGAGCCACTTTGTGCAAGAGGGAAAGGCGCTGGTGTATCGGACTGTCACCGCGGCGAGAGACATGGCGATGGGATTACGTCCCTCCGTTCTGGACGACCTGGGCCTGGTCGCGGCCCTGGAATGGCAGGTTCGGGAATTCAAAAGGCGGAGCGGAATCCTGGTGAACCTCAATCTAGACGGCAATCTCAGTGAAATGCCGGACGGTCATCGCACCTGCCTCTACCGGATCGTCCAGGAAGCACTCACCAACTGTGGGCGCCATTCGGATGCCAAACATGTGGAACTCACGGTTCACGGCGGCAAGGACCAAATATCCCTGACGGTCTGGGACGACGGAAAGGGATTCGACGCGAAACCATCGACCAGACGAGGTTTGGGGCTAGTGGGGATCGAAGAGCGGGCGCGGGAATTGGGCGGAAGCGCGAAGATCCATTCTCAGGCGGGCAAAGGCACGCTGCTGGAGGTCGAGATACCCATCCGGCAGCGAGGTGCACGCATGAGCAAGCTTCGAATCCTGATTGCGGACGATCACAGCATCGTTCGTCACGGCTTGCGTTTTGTGCTGGAGAACGATCCCGATCTGGAAGTAGTGGGCGAGGCCACGGATGGCCGCGAAGCGGTCCGTCTGGCCGAAGAACTGCGTCCCAAGATCATCGTGATGGATATCGGCATGCCTCAGCTCAACGGCCTGGAGGCTACCGCCCAAATCGTGAAGCGCGATCCGGACGCGGCGGTGATCATCCTGAGCGTATATACCGACGAAATTTATCTGGTCCGGGCGCTGAAATCGGGAGTCAAAGGCTATCTGGTCAAGGGCTCGGTAGAGGACGATCTGATCGCCGCGGTGCGTATCGTAGCGGCAGGCAAATGCTTCTTTAGTCCGGAGATCTCTCAGTTGCTGGCGGAAAACTACACTCGCCAGCTACAGAACGAAGAGGTGCAGGACTCCTACGATCTGCTGACGGAACGCGAAAAGGAGATCCTGCAACTGCTGGCCGAAGGACGATCCAACAAAGAAGCGGCCGCCATCCTCAACGTCAGCCCGTACACGGTAGAGACCCACCGCATGCACTTCATGCAGAAGTTGAACTTGCACAACCGGGGCGAAATTGCTCTCTACGCGGTGCGCAACAAGATCATTACTTGACGTACGGGCGACGCGGTAGCCGGAGCGCGGCGGCTAAACCAAACTGGGCCTTCGCACTTTCACGAAGGCCCAGCTTTAATAGTCTGAAGCTACCTCTGCTAGAAGGTCACTTTCATGCTCAACCGCAAGGTTCGCTGATCCAGGCCATCCCGTCCGGTGTTCGCAATCTGCGTCGCTACGTTCATGAACAAACTATTGTTGACGTTATTGTTGCTGGTGGTGCTGGTCTGTACGGTGTAGCCCGGTCTGGCGCGATGCACTTCGTTCCCGACGTTAAACATTTCAACCAGGAATGCGAAGTTCCATCTTTCCCGGAAAGCGAACTTCTTGGTGACGCTGATGTCGGCGTTGACCAGCCCAGGGCCCCGCAGCGTGTTCTGGCCGCAATTCCCGAAGGCGTTGGAAGGCCCCGATGCGAAGGTGGAAGGGTCATACCAGTGCGCGACGTCCTGGATCTTTATCGGTTCTCCTATACAGTTGGCAAAATTGGAGGAACCGTTCGCATTGAGGCTGGTGGTGGTGACGACGCTAAACGGCAGTCCGGTGTAGTCGCTGAACAGTCCACTGATCTGCCAGCCGCCTATGATATTGGACTCATCTTGCCGCTGGATGCCCAGTGTTTGCCCTTTCCAAAAGGCAACTCGTAAATCGCCGTCATCTCGAAGTTCTTGCTGATGTCGGTGGTAACCGGCCCGTAGTTGTAGGTTCGGTATAGCCAGGGCATGGCGGCCCCGCCTTGTGTTCCGCCCGGAGTGATGAACCCCAGGTTCTTGGCAAACGTGAAGCCGGCGCTGATGGTGACATCGGAAAAGCGTCCCTGCGTCCGTGCCTGGAGGGCGTTGTAATTGGTGCCTCCTTGCGTACCGAGCAGCGGCGTGCTGGCAATTCGTCCGTCCCCGATCGCCTGGCCGTTACGACCCGGAGTATTCAGCAGCAGCCCAGCAGTACCGGTGCCGATCGGAGACCAGTTTTGCTCCAGAGACGACATCGGATCTTTCTGTTGTGAGCCCGCGTAAGCAACCGAAGCGGTCCAACCCGGCCTGATGCGCTCCTCGATCGTGAAGTTATAGGTTTCAACGTAAGCTCGCCTGTAGTTGGCTTTATTGAAATCTTGCATGCCGGCAGTGCCCGGAACCGGCACCTGGCCGGTGGTCAAAGGGAATGGGTTCGCCGGCACATTGATCCCGTCGCGAAGAGTTATGGCATAGCCCATGCTACTGGCAGGAAGCTGAATCACGCCCTCGATGTAGGGGAAGTTAATCCGGCGGTTGCCAAGCCCGAAAATATTGACGGGATCGGTTGAGATGCCAAAGCCAGCCCGGATTACGGTCCGATCGCCCAGGCGGTAGGCGAGGCCCAGCCGCGGAGCAAAATTCGCCTGATTCTTGTCGAAAATGTTGCAGGATTTGGGTGTGCTTGCGACCCCGCAAATCACCATATTGTTGGTGGTATGGTCGTAATACTCCGCGCCCGTACCCTGGCGCCCCGGGACTGGGAAGTAGTCGAACCGTACTCCCGCATTCACCGTCAGCTTGGATGTGACCTGCCATTGATCGCGGGCGTAGCCGGCAAAATACTTGTTGTTGGTGTAGTAATAATCCGGCCATTGGAAGATCTTGCCGGCGTCCTGGGAATAGCCCAGCAGGAATGACGCAAAGGAGTTGTACTCGGTCCCCTTGGTTGCCGTACCGCAAGAATTTCCAGTGGCGTTGGAACAACCCTCGGTCGTCTGCTGCGCAAAATGGAACCCGCCGGCGCCGCTGATGTAGCTGCCGCTGGCAGGCTGATATTGACTCTCCTTGGAATTCTGAATGTCGGAGTCGAAACCGAAGCGGAAATTGTGATTCCCCTTTACCCAAGTGAGATTGGCATCATAGTTCCTTTCCGGATCCCAATAATCCTGCGGTTGGAACCGGCTCACGGAACCGAGCGGCAGCGACGGGCTGAATCCGTCAAGTGTAATCGACGGCATCCCGCCCTGCTGCAAGGCCTTGTACTTCGGCAGACTGGAAGTGTCCAGGCCTGGAATTTTCATCACCGTCCAGCCGAAGTTCAGATCCTGAGCGGGCTGGTCGCTCACGGCAATGTTTACGTCATAGCCGTAGTGCGCGTCGAAGATCAAACTGGGACTGATGATGTACGTCCCGGAAACGGTGCCGTTGAAGACGTTGGTGTTCCCGGAACCTTGGGCCGTGTTGGTGTTAGACATGCCCGGTCCGCCCAGAGCACCGAACTGAGTGGGTGTCGTCCAGGCATTGTTACCCCAACCCAAGCGAACAAACGGTGCTGAGTTTCGAGGTCGGGTTCCAGTTGACCTTGGCGGCGGATTGATCGCGCCGCAGGTAGGTCTCGCCATTGGTGAGCAAATTATTAGCTAAACCTACCGATCCAATTCCGGGCTGGTTCGGAAGCGACCATAGGTTTCCATTCGGCTTCGCTGTAATCCAGCAAGGCCTGTACGCCGGGTCGATCCGGTTCGCCGGAATCACTTTGTTAGTAAATGGCACTCTGCCCACGCCTGTCACAGCGTTGCCTGTGGCCGGGTCGTAGATCGGCGTTGGGAGAGCCGCTTAGATCGCCGCCCCTCATCGCCAGCCGTCGGGACCTCCGCAAGAAACGGAGCAACCTGAACAAAGCCAGTGCCTTCGAAACTCGCAAAGTAAAATAATTTGTCTTTTTTGATCGGTCCGCCGATGGTGCCGCCGTATTGATTATTGATGTACTTGGGATTCGATTGTGTACGATCTGCCAGATATGGGTAGGCCTGCAGGTGCTGGTTGGTATGGTCTTCAAACAAGACTCCATGGATGGAGTTGGTTCCGCTCTTTACGGTGATGTTCACCGCGCCACCACCGGATTGCTGCTCGGCATCGAAGGAGTTGCCTGACATGCTGACATTCTCGATTTCTTCCAGCGCCGGAATGAACTGCGGCTCATTCAAGGCAGTCATGTCATAGGTGCCGGTACCGTCCACGCGGACGGTGTTGGTGCCGGTGTTGCCGCCATTGACGGAGATGATCAGTCCGCGGTTGGAATTGGCGGTGAAGGAATTCGAATTCGTGGGCGGCGAGACGCCGGGAACGGTGACGAACAGCATCTGGTAATTACGGCCGACGGGCACCGGCACGTTCTGCAGACGTGCGGATGGTCACGTCGTCGCGGATGTCAGCGCGATCCGTCTGCAGCGCGATCGCGTCGGCCGAGACTTCCACATTCTGGGTCAATTGGCCGATGGTCAGAACCACATTGGTTCGGGCTACTTGTTCCGGCGCTACGCGGACGCCGGTCGTCGTACTGGTCTGAAAGGAAGGCGCGGTCACCGTAATGGTATAGGTGCCCGGCGGCATGGTCGGCAGATTGTATGTTCCGGACCCGTTGGTCGTGGTGTCGCGAGTGAAGTTGGTCTGTTGCTCGGTGGCCACGACTTTCGCGTCCACCACAGCGGCCTGGCTCGCGTCGGTTACGTTGCCTGTGATGCTGCCTTGGAGTAACTGCGCATGGGCTGGCTCAACCCAAACTGTCAATGCTCCTAAAACGGCCAAAAATACCACAAAAAACACGCTTGACCCACATAAGCGTTTCATAGTGCTATCACCCCCGTTAGGCATTCGCCCAACAATCCCTCGGTTAGAGTTTTGACTTCCGACTGCTGCGGCCGGCCCAGCTTGAGAACGTCGCGCTGCTTGTAACTGTCCGATTCGGGGTCGTCACCCACGACCGCACCGGCGGACACAGCAACCGTTCTCAAAGGGACTGGGCCGAGCTCCCGCAGCAGCTATCTAAACGACTCTTAAGACTCCTGAACGAGCCTATGCCAGCGCGTCCCCATCCGCCATCCCTAAAATGCATGAGATTCCGCAGAGGTCAACACTACCTGGTTGCAGGCGGGGACCGTCGACGCAGGTCGCCGAGCGTCAGCCCGCTGATCCGGCGTCCGGATGGACGGCGCTGGTGATGTGCAAATCCCCGATATCTCATTGGTTTTAGGGATGGCGCGAGGATCGGCGTTCGTCATAGCCTGCATGGGTACACTGAAGCGCCGGTCAGTCGGCGTGCCCCATCAGTGCAGTAACTACCTGCTGAGGAGTTCCAACCCCTTTGGGAATTCTCAGCTGCGGGTGACGCTCCTGTCACTAGGGGCGCCACCCGTTTTTCCAAACCCTGCCGCCGGGAAATCTAGCGATTTCGGATCCCACCGAAGGTGGAACTTCGCTTGCTCAATACAAAAACGGTACTTAGCTGAGCGGCGGCGGACACGGCACCGAGTTGCTTCCGAATTCATATGATTGTAATATTTGAATCGCCGACCGCCGATAAGTAAGGTCGGGAGGTGTTTGTATGCCAGCCATGTTGCTGCGTTCCGCGTTGTTATCCGCGTTGTTAAGCGCTTGCGTGCTTGCCCTACCCGTCGCAGGGCAGAGTCAGGAGGCCTCGCTGCCGCCACGACCGGCATCACTCGATCATCCGGTGACATCCTCGACCGTTTCGGCGGATATGCTGCGCCATCCGATTTCCTCCAGAACCCGCCGCATGCTGCATCGCGCCGTCGATTGGATGCGTTCCGGGAACCATCAGAAAGCCATTCACCAACTGGAAGCGACGCTCTCCAAGGATCCGTCGTCTGCCGCCTACGTTCATAGCCTCCTGGGATATGAATACATGGTGACGGATCAAGTGACGGCTGCCATCAATTGCTTTGAGCAGGCGGTCCTGCTGCTTCCGCACGACCCGGCGAATCATCACAACTTCGCAGTCTCACTGCTGGTGGCGGGGAATTACGAGCGAGCCGAAGAAGAGGCGCGCCGTGCCCACGATCTTGCGCCGGAAAATCCTGAGATTAATCGTCTTCTGGACGCACTGCGAGATCATGCGGAATTGCCGCGCGCCACACTGAACGCCAAGACGGGCCCGCCGCTAAATTAAGGGTCTGACACGATAGCCTGGCTATTTGCTGGGGCCGCCGTCGTCCGCTGCGCCGGCGAAGATTTTGCGTCCGTCAGCGAGAGTTACGTTGCGGGCGTTGGCCAGCTTGCTGCCGTCCTTGGCAAGGTATCCTTCGATGGTCACGGGATCGCCGGGCTTCAGGGAGTTTCTGGTCCAGCCGCGCCGCATGAGGCCGTTGGGACTGCCGAGTTCGAACTCCCAGTTAGTCACCTTACCGGCTTCATCGGTCACGTCCACATAGAAGCGGGCGTGCGGATTCTGCCATTCCATCTTGGTGACGGCGCCTTTGAGCGTTACCGGCTTGCTCGAGTCGTACTCGGCGGCAAAGGAGTGATGCGCCAAGACCGGCAAAGCCCCTAACGCCAGCAGAATGCCCGACAAGAAAACCATCGTTTTGTTCTTCATAATCACTCTCCAGGAATAGCTTCCGCAACCCGAGCGTTGCAGCTCTTCACGCCACTTTACTCCGAATGATCCTTGGGCGTCAAGGGGCTGCGCTTTTGGGTAGTGGGCTACTTTGAAATTCATCGCACACCGCCTCGATAACTAGGCCAGGCGATGGCGATCAATAACGCGCCCCACGCTGCAATCGCAGCGATCCATGCATTCTCCCAATGAAGTAATGCCGCCAACTGGAGGTGGAACGCCATTGCGTAACCCATGCCAAGGGTGAAGACCGGACCGTAAAACAGTAGTTTCCGCTGGAACGACGACAGTGGCTGTCCGCCCCGAATGCGCCGGGATTGCGCATACCCTAATACAAGCACAGCTAACGCGACCATCGGCGGCATCAGTAGATCAAACGGGTCTAGCCCTGTCATTTGCATTTAGGCCGCTCTTTCTAAACCCCGTGCGTCGGCCTCCTCGTCAAGTTCGCATGCGTGCCAGGAAATACAAACCGGCGAGGGAGAAGATTGCGTCCGGGGACCAGGCGGCGATCTGCACCGGCAACTGGCTTAGATTTCCGAACTGCTCGAACACCTGCCCGACCGACCAATACACGATGGCGATTCCCAGGCTGACGCCCACTCCCGCCATGGCCCCGCGGTTTCCGGCCAGGAACGCGAACGGGATCGAGACCATCGCCATGATGAGAGCGAACAGCGGGACGGCGAATTTTTTCTGCAGCTGCACTTGCAGGGCGACGGTATCGAAGCCGCTCTGCTGCAGCTCCCGGATGTAGGAGCCCAGCTCGTGAAAGTTCATCTGGCGCGATTGCTTCACTTCTTTTACGAAGTAGTCGGGCGGCTCTTCGAGTTCCGGGAAAGTGCGCGTGCTGCCCGAGAACTCGTCGAAGC
The DNA here is from genome assembly GCA_963731375.1 of Bryobacterales bacterium. Classification (GTDB taxonomy): domain Bacteria; phylum Acidobacteriota; class Terriglobia; order Bryobacterales; family Bryobacteraceae; genus Palsa-187. The sequence continues at coordinate 226,721 of CAVSUW010000005.1, read as the reverse complement.
GCGTCACGGTGTTGCCGTTCATGTCGCGGCTCCAGCCGTTTTCAAACACCCAGGCCTTGAGACTGGGCTCCCAGCGCGCGCGCTCGGCGGCGATGTGGCGCTTCAAGCGAAAGCGTGCCGGATCGATCTCGAAAACGTTCACGCCCAGCATCACGTGCTGCGCTTGATCGAAATATTTGTAGTAATACATGCGGTCGTGGAGACCGGAAATCCAGCGGCGATCGGGGCGCAGAAAGGTCTGCGCGGGGCGGCCCTTGATCTCCGCCCGCAGCGCGTCCTGCCGCCGGTCGGACTCCGGGACCCAATAGTGATCGAAAGCGAACAGGCTACCGCTCAGAAGCACGCCCGCCACCAGGATGGGCGCCGCCAGACGGTAGACGCTGACGCCGCAGGCTTTGAGAGCCGTCACTTCGTTATGTTTCGTCAGGACTCCGAACGAAACCAGCACGGCGGTCAGTACGGCGAACGGGGCCAGCTCGTAGAGCAGCCGGGGCGTGAGGAAGAAGTGGTATTCGAGCACACGGTCCATGCCGATCCGGTTGCGGATGATGTCGCTCATCAGTTCGAAAAACGTGAAGACCTGGAACATCAGCACGAAGCTGGCCAGCAGCACCACGAAATAAAACACGAAGCTGGAAAGAACATAGGTATCGGTAATGCTGGGCAGCAGTGAAAAACGAGCCAGCCAGGTTCGCGGCTCCAGGCGTTCGAGCGGCCTGCGAAGGAGCGGGAGCCCGCGGAACCGGCGCAAGCGCGCGCTGATCGCTCCCATCAGATCCAGGTCGCCGGGTTTCTCCAGGCGCGCGAGCATCGTCACGCCGCCGATGGCGAAGACCAGGTTGGGCAGCCATACCGCGGCTTCGGGCGTCAGCGAACCCTGCCGCGCCATGCCGATAAACCCGATCAAGCCGATGTAATACAGAAACGCCAGACCCGCGGTCATCACCACTGCCGCGGACTTCCCTGCCCTCCGCTGCGTGATCCCCAGCGGAATGCCCACCAGAGCCATGAGCACGCAGGCGAAGGGCAATGCCAATCGTCTGATTGAATTCGGTGCGAGCATCCAACTTCGCAGTGCGGTCGAGCGCGGGATTGCGATAGGCCAGGCGGTAGAGCGGCCGCGTATCCATTTCGACCGATGGGCGAGTGGCGCGGACCTCGGCGGGTTTGCTGGCTTCCAGCGCCTGATCGCCGGTGGGAAACGCGGTGATGCGGTAGTCGCCGACATCCTTGCCTGCTTCGTAGGTGCTCCCGTTGCGCAGGGAAAGCTGAAGGCGGTTCAAGGCCGGGTCGGCCACCACGACGGCCTCGGTAGCCAGCGTGATGCGCGGCTCGTCGCCACGCTCCTGCGAGCCTGGCGGACGCTCTTCCGGGGGAGTGATATCGGCAAGAAAGATTCTCTTCCAGAGACCGGTTACGCCGGTGGTGACGTCCGACACGTAAAGAATGGAGTTGGGGAAACGCTCCTCAAAGACGCGCGGCTGGACGTCGGACGTGAGGCCGTTGCCGATCAACAGGTTTTCGACTCGATAGCGCTCGCGGATGGTCCAGGGCGTCAGCCACAACGAGGCAGCCGCGGCGATCAGCAAGGCTCCGCCGCCGAATATGAGGACGGGCGGCGCCACGCGCTGTCCCGGGATGCCGGCCGCGCGCATGGCGGTGATTTCGCCGTCGGTCGACATGCGGGTGAGCGTGATCAGAGTTGCCACCAGCACGCCCATGGGAACCGTAAAGGGGAGCGATTGCGGCAGCACCAGGAAGAACAGATAGAACACCGTCAAATGAGGACCGGTGCTGCGCACCAGGAATTCGAACAACGGACGCGCCCGCATCAGAAATATCAGGAAGGTGAAAAGCACCGCCCACAGCAGCGCCGTCGTCACCAGTTCGCGGAGAATCGTGCGGCTGAGCAAACGCATGGCGGATACTTGCGGTCAGGTCCGAGTTCGGCGGCGGCACCAATGCGGGTTTTTGCAAGGGGTTCTGAAGCTGGTCCACTTCCAGCTCGTCGAACAGCAATCCGGGCGAGATCACGGACGTGAGGGCGATGTAGCCGCCGACGCCGGAGCGCGCCAGCGGCGCACCATTATTGATGTAGTCGAACACGGCAGTTTCCGTGGAAGCGGCGAGAATGTCGCGCAGAGAACGCGTGGAGAGCCCGCGGAAGCGCATGCCGCGGACCAGTTCTTCGCGCCCGTCGGGATAAACGCGATACATCAGAATGGGAGGACTCACCGGCCGTACCGATCCGCCGGAATTCGCCGAAGCGGTTTGCAGCGTCTGGATCTCGGCGCCGCTTCCCAGGAACGGAAAATCGAGTTTGCGAATCAGCAGGCCGTAGGGCTTGTCGCGCTCCTTGCACATCTGGATGAGCCGCGTCTTGAGATCCGCCAGCGGCGTGCTCTCCGCCGGCTTCACGAATAGATTGCCAATGGCGGCGGCGCGCGTTCCGAAACCAGCCGGGAAACGCGCGTGCCCATTCGACGCGGCCGCTTTCCTCGCCGGCTGGCGCGTCGTCAAGAAAGTTTTGAGCACGCCTTTTTGAATCACAGGCACAGCTTGCGGCTTTCACGCCCTCAAAGTCGAACGGATAATAGCCGGCGAGTGGCTTGCCCTGATAAGAAGTCTGGGTGGGATCGTCTACTACGTCGATCCACTCCGGCAACACCCGCGAGCCGGTGCGTCCTTCGAACTCACTGGCATAAACGTTTACCGGACGATTGGGATCGGTAACCGGCTTGCGGGTAACGCGCAGATTGTCACCCAGAAGTTGCGCGAGCAACTGTGCCGCCGCCGCCGGCTCAAACAACGCCGGACCCGTGAAGGATTCGCCCACCGGCGCCTGCAGCAGCGTTTGAACGTTGCGGGCCATGGCTTTCAGGGAGTCCTGCACGTCCGCTTCAGACGGGACTTGCGCCAGCGAAAGCGCGGGCGTCGCGAGACGCATCGCGCAGCACCATTCCATCGGGCGCCTGTCCTTCGGCGCGCGCAAAGATCCAAGCCGCGTCGTCGCGATAGCGTAGCGCGGTTCCTTCGGTATTCAGGTAATAGCAGGTGTCCTGATTGAAATGGAATTCGACGCCGGATGCCAGCACTTCGGGATAAGCGGCGAAAAGCGCCGAATGCCTGACGATGCGGGCCTTCCACGCAGCCTCGTCGAACTTGGTGCTGCGCGACTTTGGGAAGACTCTGGACGGGTTCGGCCGCGGAAAAATCCGCCAGCTTCTCGGCGGGCGCGGCGGCATTGGTGAGCGCGGCGCGCTTGCGGGCTATCGATTCGACCGCGGCTTTATAGGCGTGATCGGTTCCCAGCCAGAGGTTTTCGCGCATCGCGCGGTAGTTGTCGTCGAGCGGAAAGGGTTCGGTATCGTAGCGCGAGCCGGTGTAAATGCCGCTGTAAATGTGCCCGGTGTTGTCAAAGTCGTAGCTGCCCACGCGCACTTCGATATTCGGGAGCCGGAAACGATTGCGCGAAACGGAAGTAAGGGCGCCGAGGTTCGCGTTCACTTCGAAAGCGTCGTTGTCGTCGAGCGTATAGCTGATGAAGTAAGGTGTCTCGTCGCCACCGCCGCCCACGACTCGCAACTGGCGGGAGCGCTCCAGTTCGTCCTTCAGGGCTCGCAGGATCGCGTCTTCCGCGTAAGGATCCTGGGCCAGCAGACGCAATGCCGGTGCAGACAAACCGGCCGCGATCAGAAAATGACGCCGCGAAAACGGAGCCATTACGGATTGGCCTCCGGACGCGACAGGTACGGCGGCTGGTCCTGCGAGCGCTCCTTGCGCTGAATCTCGATGCTGGATACCAGCAGAGCCGGCGAAATCGCCGACACCGGCACGCTGCCGGATTCGGCGCCGCAAATTCCGTTGAACACTTCACTCTTGTCCGAGGTCGCCAGGATATTGCCGAAACTCGCCAGCGGCGTGCCGACGATGCTTACTCCGCGGATCATTTCATCGGGGCGCCCGTCGGGATAAATGCGATAGACCACCAGCGGGATCACCGTGAAGGCCTGCAAGCCGCGGCGCGCCGTGGTGGTGTAGCCGCCGGTCACCTGGTCGAAAAACAGCCCGTAGGGCTTGCCCTGTTTCTTCACTTCTTCCAGCAGCATCTGCCGCAGTTCTTTATCGCTGACTTGCTTCGATGAGTTCACGAACAGATTCGACTGCCGCGAAACAACTTCCGCGCCCGGCTGACGGCGTCCGTGCCCGTTGGAATTGGGAAAGCCGTCGATCGGCGAGCGCGACATCAGGAATGTCTTCAGCACGCCGTCTTCGACGACCGGAACGCGGCGGGCCTTCACGCCCTCGTCATCGTATAAATACGATCCGTTGAGCCTGGTGCCTTGAAACTCGCGCAGCGTGGGGTCGAAGACCACGGACAGAAACGGCGGGAGAATCTGCTTGTTCACGCTCTTGGTGAAAGTCTGCCCTTCGGCTTCGTCCTTCTGGCGGTGTCCTTCAATACGATGGCCGAAAATCTCGTGAAAGAACACTCCCGCGGCGCGGCCCGACAAGATCGCCGGACCGACAAAAGGATCGGACGGAGGAGCAACCAAAAGATCCTGCAGATTCTTGCCGGCTTTCTCGACGGCTGCCAGGATCTGCGGCGTCCTTCGGCAAACGCGCGGGATCGTCGGTCTCGAAGGTTTCCAAGGTTTGCAAATCCATACCGTCGGCGGCCTTGCCGGCGGTGGTGATCACGATACGGCTGAACAGGCGGCCCTGTTCGAGACGCGTGCCCTCGGTGGTGACCAGAGTTTCGACGGTGCGTTCGGTTTGCAGCGAAATGCTGGAATTCAGCGCTCCGGGATACTTGGTGAAATCCGCCGAGAGCTTGCGCAGGCGGGCGGCCCATTCGGACGCGTTGAATTTGAGCGCGGGAGGCTGCTCGAAGAACACCTGCGGCGTCTCGGTGGAGAAATCGTCGGAGCCGTCGGTGGCCGCGGCGCGCAGTTTTTCATCGGCTTGGATCTGGATGAGCCGCTGCGAAGCGTTGCGATAGACCCGGTCCGTAGCGAGCCACACGGCTTGCCGTATTGCCAGCGTGGTCGTCATCGAGCGCGATGGTGCTGGTGGAAGTAAAGTTGGGAATCTGGCCGTTGACGCGGCGGTAATTATCGAACTTCGGCGAACCGACGCGGACAGTAATGTCCAGCAGCCGGGCCCGGCCCTGATTCTGGCCGGAAATCGCGCCGTCGCTGGCACTCAGCATATTGGATTCGCTCTCCGTAACCGAGTAGCCCATGAAATAGGGCGCGGGATTGCCCTTATCTTTGAGAGCGGCGAAGTTGCGATTCAACTCGGTCGTCAGAATATCGATCAGCGGCGACTGCGCTGAAACACAAGTAGCCACAAGGGCCAGCAACACCAGGATTCGCACGCTCTAAGCATATCAAGATCCGCGAGCGGAACTCTGTCGCTTTTGTGAAGGGTAGTGCCTGACGCACTACCCTTTGGAGCGCGGCTGGGAGCGGTGGCGATGCGGCTGTGACCTGAGGGAGAGCAGACCCTAGGCCGTCGCCCCGACCATTCCCCGCTGTTTTAGACCGTTGAGAGCCAGGCCATAACGGCCGCGCACTCCGGTCTTTTCAAAGATGTGCTTCAAGTGAATCTTGACGGTGCCGGGGCGAATACCCAAATCGAGCGCGATTTCTTTGTTCTTGAAACCTTGCTCGACCAGCTCCAGAACCTGTTGCTCGCGGGCGGTCAGCTCGCTGCGCGGATAGCGCTCGCCGCGCCGCAGCTCGCCAAATACCGACTCTTCCATCCAGCTTCGCCCGCTGGCCACGGTGCGCAGGCACGCCAGAATCACCGGCATCTCGGCGGTCTTGCGCAGGATGCCGCGCGCGCCCGCTTGCAGGAAGCGCAGCGCCTCGGCCTCGGTGATCGAAGCACCCCAGATCACGATGGCGGTGTTTGCCGTCAGATCCACGGTGCCGGAACGGATCGCCGCGAGCCATTCGAGAACAATCTGTATCCCGAAGGCTTTATCCAGCATGAGCACCGAGGGCGCGGAGTCCCGCAAGATATCCCTGGCGCGGGCCAGCGAATCGGTTCCTTGATCGAAGCGCAGGCCTGACATGTCGTTGAGCAAGGTTCGGATGCCCTCCGCTGTCACCGGTTGCGTGTCGCAGACGCTCACGGTTTTTATTTCAGCCTGTACCCTCTGCTGTGACGCCCAACCATCCGCTAGCGCGGGCGAAAACGCGGTGCTTGTGTCGGTAACGTTCATAAGTTTCTAATTGCCCTCCTTGGGCTTACCCAAGCGACTTTGACTTCATTGACTTCATTCCTATCCTTATTCCCATCGTTCAGCTGCGTGCCGTTGCTTCCGGCGTAGTCCGTAATGGAGTAAAACCGCCTTCGAAGCCTCATCGGCCAGTGGTACCACTTTGTTAGTACATGAAATCGACTTGATCTCTCATGCTATGATCGGGTAGTCGATTTATTGCATTGAAACGTAAATCAATCGAGTTCGGTCTCCATGGCGAATTCTGAGACCCCAATTTCCAGGCGCCCATTAGCCATCAGTCCGAACGCTCCGCTGCTTGATCAGTTGGAACGCCTCCTCGCGGCCCATCTGGGAGGCGCGGCCCTCAACCGACTGCAAGCCTATCCATCTCCAAGGGATCTTCCCAATCTGCTGCCTGCGGGAAACCCTCACCTGGTGTTTCTGGACACCGCCAGTGACCGTGACCAGGCCGTCCAGCTACTGGAGGAAATCGGGCGAACGGGAAGCCAGATTCAAGTGATTGCGTTGCTGGCGAGCAACGAACCGGACTTCATTTTGCGATGCCTGCGCGCAGGAGCCTCGGATTTTCTGATCCTTCCTTTGACCGCCGAACAGGTCGATGCGGCGTTCGGAAAGCTCGCGCGCGTTCAGCCGGCCCAGGAAACTTCCGGCAAGGAATCGGCCAAAATCATCGCCGTCATGCCCGCCAAGGGCGCCTGCGGGGCCACCACTGTCGCCTGCAACCTGGCGTTTCAATGGAAGCGAATCAGCGGCAAGAGGGTTCTGCTGGTGGATATGGACCCGCTTACCGGGAATCTGTCTTTCCTGCTCAAGGTGAAGTCGGTCTATAGTTTTCTGGATGTGCTGCAGCGTTCCAGTGAATTGGACGCCGATCTTTGGCGCGCCATGGTCAGTCCGGTGCACGGCGTCGATGTGCATGCTCGCTCCCGACTTGATGCTGGAACAAAATCCGGATTTGCGCGATCCGTCGCCCATCCTCGAATACGCGCGCCACGCCTACGATGTGGTGATTCTGGACACCAGCAGCGTGTATACGGAATGGAATTTGAACTGCGCCCGGGCGGCGAATGAGCTGCTGCTGGTCACCACCAACGAGCTGCCGGCGCTGCAGGCGGCGCAGCGCGCGCTTTCCTACCTCGATACCAACCGCATCGGGCGCTGGAAAATCCGCCTGGTGGTAAATCGCTATTTGCGGGACGTCGGCTTGAGCCGCGAGGTGATCGGCACGGCTCTCCACACCGAAGTATTCGACACTCTGCCCAGCGATTACGAGGCGGTTCAAAGAGCGTTGCTGGATGGCAAAGCCGATTCCGGCCAGCACTCCTTTCGGCAAAGGGATCGCTCAAATGGTGGACCGCCTGGGTGGCAAGACCGAGCCGGCCGGTAAAAAGGGTTCGTCGCTTTCCGGCTTGCTGGGGTTGTTTTCCAAGACTTCTAAGTAGCGGCATGCGCTCCCCTCTGGCGGACATGTTTTTGCCGCAAGATCGGCGACCGCAGGCGAGCATCCGGCCGGCGGGGCTGTCCATCCTCGAAAACGTTCCGCTGGCCCGCTATACCCGCTTCGAGGTTGGCGGTCCGGCGCGGATTCTGGCGGACGCCGCAAACGAAGCTGCGCTCATCGAAGTCCTCAGCGCGATCGAAGAGAGCGGCGAGCAGTACGCCGTCATTGGAGGCGGCACCAACCTGGTGGCGAGCGATCGAGGTTATCCCGGAGTGGTCGTGCGCTACACCAACGCCGCAGCTCGAATTCGCGGGCGATACCGTGAAGGTGGCTGCCGGGGCGGTGCTGCAGGATCTGGTAGACGCTTCGATTGCTCGCGGCTTGAAAGGCCTGGAGACCATGACTGGAATCCCGGGCTGGGTGGGAGGCGCCGTCTATGGCAACGCCGGGGCCTATGGGCATTCGATTCAGGAGCGGGTCGCCAGCGTGCGCTTTCTGGAAGGCGGCAGCGTGCGCGAAATCTCGAATGCCGATTGCGAGTTCGCGTATCGCGAGAGCCGGTTCAAGCGCCGCAAGGATTGGGTGATCCTCTCGGTTACCCTGCGGCTGGAATCCGCCGACGCGGAGGAATTGCGCGCCATCGCCGGCGGGATCTTGAAAATCCGCAACGAAAAATATCCGCCCACGATGCGCTGCGCCGGCAGCATCTTCAAGAACCTTTTGTGGGGCGACCTGCCGGAAGCGGTGCGCGCGATGGTTCCGGCGACGGTAGTCCGCGAAGGAAAGGTCCCGTCGGCGTATTTTCTGGAACAAGCGGGCGCCAAGGGCCTGCGGCGCGGCGGAGTGCGCGTGGCGGATTATCACGCGAACCTTATCTACAACGAAGGCGGCGGAACGGCACAGGAAGTGGGCGAGTTGATCGCCGAACTGAAGCGCCGCGTGCATGACCGGTTCGGCCTGGATCTCGAAGAAGAAGTGCAGTTTCTTTAGCTAGGCCTGGCGCAGGCACGCTTTCCGGCGGGCAGCTTGCAGGCGTATCCTATTTGAATAACGACAATCTGTCGAAACTAAATGTGCCCCTACGAGCGTCCTTAGCAGTTACGGCGGGCGCGGGGCGGCGCCAACGCGGAACCGGTGACCGGCAGCAGAGTAGATTTCTACGGTTTCGGAGGAAATTGTGGTGAACGCCGTATCCAGCGCCAAAATGAGCGCTGGCCCGATCGTCAGAAAAATATCGTTTCATAAACTGGCTCCCTGGATGCTGGCCGCCGGCTGGTTGCTGGCCGCTTGGATGACGACGCCACAGCTCGCGGCGCAAGAAATAAGAGGCGGCCCGATATCCGGCGCCGACGATGACCGGGGCCACGGGCGACATCGGCGGGGCGCGCGGCGCCGTGAGTAACGCCGACAGCGTCGGGTTCACCACCGGAAACAGGATCAACTACAACGGCGGACCGGTTCTGCTGGGAACAACCCAGATCTACTACATCTGGTACGGGAGCTGGGACGCCAGCTCCATCGGTATTCTGAGTAATCTTGCCAGCCATATTGGCGGCTCGCCATACTTCAACATCAACACCGGATATTTCGACGGCACCGGGACCAGCATATCCAACTCAGTGAGTTTTGCCGGCAGCACCAATGACAATTACTCGCGGGGCACCAGCTTAAACGACAACGACATCTGGCTGATAGTCACCAACGCGCTGAGCCATGGAAGCTTGCCGATCGATTCGAACGGCGTCTATTTTGTCTTGACGTCGGGGGATGTTCAAGTCGCGGGATTTGGAAGCTCGTTCTGCGGATGGCACTACCAGCAAAGCTACAACAACACCAACATCCAGTACGCTTTGGTGGGAAACCCGGACCCCATCGCAGCTAAGCGGGTGCGCCGAGCAGACCGTCAGTCCGAATGCGAATCCCGGGGCGGACGCGATGGCCAGCATCATCGCGCACGAACTGGAAGAGTCGGTTACGGACCCCGGCCAGAGCGCCTGGTACGACTCGAGCGGCAACGAGATTGCCGACAAGTGCGCCTGGACTTTTGGAGCGACCTACACTGCCGCCGGAAATTCGAAGGCCAACATGCAGCTCGGCGGGAAGGACTACCTGATCCAACAGAACTGGGTAAACGCGGGCGGCGGTTATTGCGCGTTGTCGGCTTCGCTATGGGCCCGACTTCGCGTTAGCGCCGAACGTGGGTTCGCAATCGGTTCCCCAGGGAGGCGTGACCGGCAGCTACGAGTTCTCGGTTATACGATGTGAGAGGCTTCTCGTCGAGCATCGCTTTCAGCGTAAGCGGGCTGCCGGCGGGCGCCACCGCCAGCGCCATCCCTCCGTCCCCGAGTGACGCCAGCTTCACCATCTCGACGGGCACCGCGGGGCCGGGCACCTATTCGTTGACCATTACCGGGACCGCCGGCTCGCTCACGCACACGGCTGTCGGCGACCCTGGTGATCAGCGGGCGAACGCTGGCGTCGGACATCCTCACGATTGGAGGCATCAGCCCGGAACCCAGCCAGGTGGGGCAGTCTTATTCCGTGAGTTATTCGGTCACCGTCCTCTCTACGGGCACGCCGACCGGCAATGTCACGGTGTCGGATGGGTCATCCAGTTGCATCGGGACGGTGGCGGCCGGGAGCTGCAGTCTGGCCTCCACCACGCCTGGGATCAAAGACCATCACCGTCGCCTATGCGGGCGACGGCCATTTCGCGCCACGAACCGCGACCGCAACACATTTGGTGACGAACGGGGGAGCGCTGGCGCACCTGACCTCCGGCGGCGGCTGGGAGACCAGCTTCGCGGTGGTGAATCTGGGGCCAGCCTCGACTTCGATGTCGCTGAATTTCTTTGGAGACTCCGGCAGCCCGCTGAACTTGCCGATCACGTACCCGCAGAGTTCCGCCGCGCCCGCGAATGTTCCATCGGTCAACCAGACGCTGGCGTCGAACGCGATGCTGTTGCTGGATACCAACCCTCCCGACGTTCCACTCAGCGAAGGATGGGCCAATCTCACCAGCGGCGGCGACGTGAACGCTTACGAAATCTTCCACTACGGCCCCAGCGGACAAGAGGCGGTGGTCCCGATGCAGACCGCCGGGGGCGGGTCTTATCTGGTGGTTTACGACAATACCAGCCTGGTGAATACGCTGGGGACCGGGGTGGCGATTGCAAACGGCGCGAATCAGCCAGCGAGCGTGCCTTTCGTCATTAACGACGACACCGGTACGCTGATCGCCAACGGATCGCTTTCTGTGCCGGCGCTCGGCCATACTGCCTTCACGCTGTCCGATCAGTATCCCGCAACCGCCGGCAAACGAGGCACCTTGTCGTTCACAAAGCCGCTGCAAGGGCAAATCAGTGTGCTGGGGATCCGCTCGAACGGCAATTCGTTTACCACGATTCCAGTGACCAGCCCGCCGGCGGCGCTCAGCGGCAACATGGCGCACATCGTATCGGGTGGAGGATGGCGTACGGTCTTTTATTTGTCAAATTACTTGGCAAATACGTCGCCAACGCCCGCCACTTTCACGCTTAAGTTCTTCGATGACGCCGGAAATCCGCTTCCGTTGCCCCTCACGTTTCTGCAAACGGGGGAGACCTTGACGGCCGCGACAGTTACCCGGACGCTGGCAGTTGGAGCGACGCTGGCGATCCAGGCGCAAGGGCTGGATGCGCAGGTGGCGCTCGGCTCCGCGCAACTGACCAGCGACGTCGGCGTGAACGCTTTCGCGCTGTTCCGCTACGATCCCAGCGGACAGGAGGCGACGGTGCCGTTTGAAACGCGCAACGCCGGCGCCTATGTGCTGGCTTTCGATAATACGGCGCCGCTGGCTACCGGAGTGGCGATCGCGAATCTTTCGAATCAGGCGACGAATGTCGGCATGACTCTGCGCGACGACGCCGGCACGGTGCTGCAGACCACGACGATACCGATGCCTGCCAACGGGCATTACGCTTTTGTGCTGGGAGGGGTTTATCCGCTGGCTGCGGGCAAACGCGGCACGGTGGAGTTCAGCTCCGCCGGCGCCAAGATCAGCGTGCTGGGGATACGGGCCAATGGGAATGCGTTTACGTCGATTCCGGTGCTGACGAGATAAGCCGTATTCAGCTTCGTTACAGTCACCGCTTCTTCCGCATGGTAAGAACTGCGCACCAGCGGGCCGCTTTCGACGTGCTTGAAGCCCAGCTCGTAGCCCAGGCGCTTGAGCTCGGCGAATTCTTCGACGCTCACGTAGCGGATGATGGGCAGGTGCTTGAGCGAGGGGCGCAGGTATTGGCCCAGCGTGAGAATGTCGACGTTGCTCTGGCGCAGGTCGCGCATCACCTGATGCACTTCTTCGAGCGTCTCGCCCAGGCCCAGCATCAAACCGGACTTCGCGGGGATCTCCGGGCGCTGCCGCTTCACATACGCCAGCATGTCGAGCGAGCGTTCGTAGCGCGCGCCCAGGCGCACCTGGCGATACAGGCGCGGCACGGTCTCGGTATTGTGATTCAGCACGTCGGGCGAGGCTTCGAGCACCAGGTCCATGGCGGCGTGGGAGCCCTGGAAATCGGGAGTCAGCACTTCGATGCCGCATTCGGGCAGGCGCGCGCGGATGGCTTTGATGGTGAGCGCGAAGAGCTCGGCTCCGCCATCCTTGCGGTCGTCGCGATTGACGCTGGTGATGACGGCGAACTTGAGTCCCAGGACGGCGCAGGCTTCGGCGACGCGGCGCGGCTCGTCGTAATCGACCGGCAGCGGGCCGCCTTTTTGCACGGCGCAGAATCCGCAGCGGCGCGTGCACACGTTGCCCAGGATCATGAAGGTGGCGGTGCGGCGGTTCCAGCAATCGCCGATGTTGGGGCAGGCGGCGCTTTCGCACACGGTGTGGAGGTCGAGCTTCTGCACCAGCTTCTTCAGGTTGTGATAGTTTTCGCCGACGGGCGCGGGCGCACGCAGCCAGGCGGGTCGCGGGGCGCGGGGTTTGGGATCAATGCTGACGAGCACTAGTTCGATTGTAGCAACTGGCCGATTCTGGTCTCGATAATGCGCGACTCGTTGAAGCCGCGAATGCGGCGGAAGAAGGCCGGCGCTTGTTCGAAGGCGGCGCGCGGGATGAAGCCGATCAGCTCGCTTTCGGCGATGGCCGTGCCCAGGCGCGCGGCTTCGGCTTCGACGGCAGCGTACAAATCGTCGAGGGGAATCGCCGCGAAGTTGGTCAGGTTCATGGAGACCTGCGCGCGGCCGAGCGACGGAAGATGCAGCCCCATGGCCTTGACGAAGCGGAAACCGCCGGACGATTCGCGAATCTTGGCGGCGATCTGCTTGGCGATGGCGGCGTCGGGCGTCGTCAGGTTGATGTTGTAGGCGATCAGGAAATTGCGCGCGCCCACCATCACCGCGCCGGCGGTGGGGTGTTCGGCGATATCGCCGATATCGGGCGGCCGTCCGTCGAAACCTGCGCGGCGGACTTTTTCCAGCCGCTTACGCTCCGGGTAGCTTAGCCGCGGCTTCGTAGAAATAAACCGGCACGCGGAAGCGCTGCCAGATTTCTTCGCCGGCGCGATGGGCGATGGCCACACAATCTTCGAGCGTCGAGCCATCGAGCGGCACGAACGGGACCACGTCGGCCGCGCCCACTCGCGGGTGCACGCCGATGTGTTGGCGCAGATCGATCAGCTCGGCAGCCTTGCCGGTGGCGCGCACGGCGGCTTCGAGCACCGCCTCCGGTTCGCCCGCGAAAGTGATCACGCTGCGATGATGGTCGGCATCGGACTCGAAGCCCAGCACCGCAATACCGTTCACGTGTCCGATGACACGGGCGAGGGCGGCGATGGTGTGCGGGATCCCGCCCCTCGGAAAAGTTAGGCACGCATTCGATCATTACTGGGATCATAAAGAGTGCACGCTCCTAAAGACAACCAGAAGAGAACGCTCGACCGGGTTCTCTCCAAATTCGGAGTGGGATCGCGGACCGAGGCGCGCAGTTGGATCGGCGCGGGGCGCGTCACCGTCAACGGCAAGAAAGTGCAAACGCCGGACGTGTGGATCGATCCGGAGCGGGATCAGGTCGCGCTCGACGGCCATCCGCTGACCGCTCGCCAGAAGCAATACCTGCTGCTCTACAAACCCAAGGGCTACCTGACCACTTATAAGGACCCCGAAGGACGGCCGACGGTTTACGATCTGCTCGGCGGCGTGAAAGACTTCGTGTTTCCGGTGGGCCGGCTGGATCAGGACACCACCGGACTGCTGATCCTGACCAACGATTCGGCGTTCGGCGATCACATCACCAGCCCGGAATCGAAGGTGCCGAAGACCTATCTGGTGAAGGCGTCGGTGCTGCTCTGACGACGAACAACTGGACCAGTTGCGCCAGGGCCTCACGCTCGCCGATGGCCCGACGCGGCCCGCAATCGTCAAGCGCATTCGCGATTCGGGCCAAGTACACGTTCTTCGAAATCACCATCACCGAAGGGCGCAACCGGCAGGTGCGGCGCATGGTGGAAGCGCTGGGCGCGAAGGTGCTGAAGCTGGTGCGGACCGCGATCGGCGCCATCGAAATCGGCGGACTGGAAATCGGCAAGTACCGGGAGCTGACGGATGAGGAGATTGCTGCCCTGCGCGGAACGCGCTCGATCAAGAAGCCTTTGCGCTCCGGGCGTCCGGCTGATCCGCAGGATCGGACGGCGGCTCAGGCGCCGCGCCGAAGCGGAAAGTCAGCGCGCTGGGCAGGTGGAACTCGCCGCCGCGGCCATAACGAGTGAGCACTCCGGCCGCGATATGCAGAGCTACCGCGGTGACGATCCAGATTTGCCAGTGGGAAAACAGCCCGCGGATGCGCGAATTCGTTGGTCACGCCGAGATCCGACGCCAGGCGCCAGAAACCCAGCACGTAAGCCATCAGTGAGGCGGGAATCAGCAGCGCGCCAGCAGGCCAAAGCCAACTGACGGTTCTTGCCACGCGTTCTGCGCAACGGGTGGCCTTGCCGCAACTGTATGCGAACGATCATGTAATAAATCGTCCTAAACCTCAGTCTAACAGGTGGCCGGAGAAGTGGCTTGAACCCGTTCCGCTGCGGTTCCCCAAGGCGTCCAACAGAGTGATACATTAGTGACCAAAGATAGCGGCCCGCTGGCGGCGTCGAAGGGAACCTGGGTGGCCCTGCCGCTTGCACGGACGCACAGCCGACGAGGGAGACGCAAGATGCGTTTTTGCAAGGCGATTGCCACCTTTAGCGTGGCGGTGATGGGATTTGCAGTCCACCTGGGGGCCCAGAACCTGACCTCCCCGAGACTGACGGGCGAAGCCTGGAAGCTGGAAGCACGAGGCGAAGCGGCGGAGGCTCGCAGCCAACTGCAGAAGGCCGCCGAGGGCGCGCCTAACGATCCGCTGGCGCTCGAAGCGTATGCGGAATTTCTGGCTCACCACCGCGACCCGGCGGCGCGCGGCGAGTACGAAAAGCTGTTGCAGCTCTACAGCAACAATGGCGCGAGCCCGGCGGAGCGCGCCAAGGTCGCGCGGCGCCTGGTGGAACTGGACCTGACTGGCCGGCGACCGCGCCGCGCTCGAAACCCATCTGGAAGCGTTCCGGTCCGCGGGTGGAAGCGGCCTGGCTCTGCCTGCCGCGGTCACGCCGCCGCAGTCCAGTTTCATTGAGATTCCGGGTCCCCTGCGTTCCTTTGCGCGCATGTCGGCCATTTCGCCGGATATCTCGCCGGACGACGTGATGGCCGCGCTGGCGCACAACGTTACGCTCAACGGCTACGCGGCCGGGCACGGCGGTGAATCGCTGGAGCCCACCGAATTCCTGAAGCTGGTGATCCGCTATCTGACGCAGGCGCGCGAACTGGAAAAACTCGCGGGCGCCGAAAAGATTCTGCACGGTCCCGACGTGCGAATCGCCGGTGACCGGCGATCTGCTGCGCATTCTGGGGTACCGGATGCGCGGCGGCTGCGGCTCGGACCTGGCGCTCGAAACGGTGAACCCGTCGCGGGCTTTTCTTACCATTGACTCGGGCTTCCCGCTATCGGAACTGGAAGCGGCGCTGCGCACCAATCGGCCGTTCACGCTGGATTATCACCCGGCGCGCGTGCCCATTCTTTATACCGCCGATTACTGGCAGCCGGCGGCCGCGGGCCAGAAACCGGTCGAATTCATCGATTACTTTCTGAACGAACCCACGGTCTGCCGCTTGTATACGGCAACCGCGGCGCTGGATCCCGAAACGGCGGAGCAGATGCGCAAGGACCTGCCCGTCGCCAAAGCGAAAATCTACGCGCACGTGCTGGACTTTTTCGGCTCCATGTTCGAATTGCGCGACGGCAAGGCGATGGTGCCCGGCGGCGCCCGCTCCGAGAAAGCGTGGACCGACCTGGTAGGCGTCGCGCCCGACAAAGGCGCCGCGTTCTTCGAGCGGCTGGTGGAGAAGGACGACGGATGGCTGGCCTCCTACTACGACTCGCTGGCGCGCATCAACGGGCCGGTGCAGGCCTATCTGACGGATCCGGAGCGGATCAAGCGCTTTTACGTGGCGCTGCGCGGAAGGGTTACCAGTCCCGGGCCGGCGCGTCCGGTGTTCCGGGCGAATGCGGATCTGGTGCTGCTCACCACTCGCTTGGGCCTGGATGCCAACGGCAAACCCCATCTGCCGGGCGGGCTGGATGTTTGGAAGAATCTGTTCGCCGGAAAAATGGAGGCCAAATACGATCAGCGTCTGGCCAAGGCGGCGCCCGGCTGGAAGGATTCCGAAGAAGTAGTGGAAGCGATGTTCGGGCTGTCGCGGAAGATGGTGGAAAATGAGCCGCTGAAGATTTTCATGGCTCTGACCGACATCGAGCGCAATCGCGCCAAGCCGCTCGAAACCAACACCGTCGAAATACTGGTCCGCAATCATAAAGAATTTGGCTCGCAGTATCCGTTGTTCGCGGAAACCCCGGCGATTTCGGACGCGACCATCCTGGCGTATCTGGATGCGGCCCGCGGAATCACGCAGATTCGCGATGTCGGCCTGCGTGCCGACGCCGCCGGCACCATGCAGGCGCTGGCCGGATTCTGGCAGATCTTCGTGCGCCAGCGCAGCATTCCGCCCGCCGATGCGGACGCCGCGCTTGAGTTCCGTGCTGCAGGGTTTCGCAAAGATTCAAAACCAGCGGGATATCTTCGACGCCGGACAGAAGGGCGTCGCCAAACTTCTCGAAGCGGCCCACGCGCCTGCTTCCGGATCGGCGCAGGATCACATGATGGATTTGCTGGCCGGCACCAAGGCGGCCGGCGAGGGCGCGCTCTCCGACGCGCACACGCAGATGATCCAGGACATGACGCGCGTGTTCGAAGCGCAAAGGCTGGTATCGCTCGACACCATCTTCACGCTGGCGGACCGTCTGGAAGCCGCGGCGGCGGGACAGAAGCTGGATAACGCCACGGTGGTCCGGCTGGCCGGACGCATCACGGAAATTCAGTTGCCGCGCACGGCTTTGACCACGCGGGATCGGACCGAGGCGTCGACGGGTTACTGGACCGACAAGCACATCGATGGCGAGCGCAAACTGAATCTGCGCTCGGCGATCGACAAGGCCGGCGCCGATCCGCAAAAGCTGCGGGACATTCGCGGGTCGCTGGCGCCGGTGCTGCGCGACACTCTGGTGGGATTCAATTACGTCCACTACGCTCCTCCCGGAGCGCAGGTGCTGTTCACCAATCCAGCCTTCGTGCGCAGCCACGATTTCTTCGGCAGCTCGTCGCATCCGGCCACCTGGCTCGGCACCGAGGTTATGGGCAGCGGCTGGCCCGCCAATGCCGGCGGACGCTTGACGGGTTCGCTGAGCTCGCTGCCCTACGCGCTGGCGGAGGCCGAGCAGAACTTCCTGATTCCTACCCGCGAACAGGCGCTGATCTGGGGCGATCTGGTGCCGCAGATGATCCTGAGCGCGGTGATCCCGCGCTGGTGGAACGTGACGCCCACGCAACTGCATTGGGTGGGACTGAACATGGCTTATGCCGAATCCTCGCTGGCGCAGTCGGCTTTGAACGAAGCCGAACGCCGCCGGGTGGTGGCGGTGCTGGATCATTACGTGCCGCCGTCGCGCTTGAAGAAGGTCGAGCGGCTGCTGGCCGAGGGCGAAGTGCGCCGGGCGGAGGACAACATTGTGCCCTCAGAGTTGTATCGGGTGGCGCGCGAACTGGCGCCGGGCGATCACGATTCCGCCCTGGCCGACGACTTGCGCAGGATCGCGGCCGAAGCGCCCGAAGAAGCTCAGCACCCAGGCTATATCGCACGCGTTTGGAACTCCCAAGCCGCTGCTCTCCACATCCTATGAACCGGCGCTGCTGAACCTGCGGACGTTCCCCACTCTGTTGGGATACTCCAGCCGGATTCTGGCGGAAAGCTGGGAATCGAACCTGTTGTTCTATGCGGCGCTGGCGGATGAAGTCCACATGCGGCCGGATGAATTGAACCTCCGCGTGCCGGAATGGACCCAGCAGACCGTGGAGCATATTTTCGCGACGCACCTGGAGGACTGGCCGGCGCTGCTGCGCTCGCTCCGCCTGGTGGGAGACGACGTGCTGCAGAAGGCGCGCAAACAAGTGGTCGCGCAAAATCAAAAAACAGAATAGCGGACAGGAATTTGAGCGAACTCGGGAAGTCGGGAGGATAGAACAATTGTTTCGTCGAATGGGTCTGATCTTTTTGTTGGTGGTGCTGGCGATGGCGCAGGACCGTCCAACGTTTCGGGTCAAGGTGGATCTGGTGGTGCTCTCGTTCACCATCACCGATAACAAAGGCCACTACATCAACGGCCTGCAACCCAAGGATTTTCGCATTTTAGAAGACGGCATCCCGCAGAAGCTTTCGAGCTTTGCCGAGGGCAACAAGCCGCCGCTCGAAGTCGACGCCGACGGTACGACGCGCCCGATGCCGATTTCCGAGCAAGGCAAAGCTGGCCGGCCGCCTGGATGCCGTGTTGGGCACCAACGTATTCGTGCTGTTCGACACCAGCAATTATATGTACCGCGGGTTTGTTTACGCCTCCGACGCCATCGCGGATTTTGTGCGCGGCCTGGACCGCGCGGATTCGGTGGCGGTCTACACCTATAGCCGCAATCTGACGCGCGCGGCCTCGCTCACCAAGGAGCGCAACGAAGCGGTTTCGGGTTTGCGCAACGCGGTGGCGGGCGACGATTCGGCGCTTTACAATTGCCTGCTGCTGACTCTGCGCGACGCGGCCCGCGTGCCGGGACGCAAAGTGGTGATCGTATTTTCGAACGGGCCGGATAACGCCAGCATGGTGGCGCCCGACGATGTGCGCGCGGTGGCGGAAGACGAAGGCATTCCGATCTACGTCATCTCCACCAACGAAGTGACCAAGGACCCGATCTCTTCGAATGTATTCAAGCGCATCTCCACCGGAACCGGCGGCAAATCCTATTTCGCCAAGACCTGGCAGAAACAGGTGGAGGCGTTCGAGGCCATTCGCGAAGATCTGGGCAACTCCTACACCGTCACGTATTATCCGCAGCCCAACCCCAACGAAGGCTTCCGCAAAGTTACGGTGGAAGTGCTGTCGGACGTGGGCAAGAAATATCGCGTGCAGGCCAGGCCGGGTTACCGGCCGCACGGCGGATTCTGACGGCCTTTCGCTGGTCAGATCTACTACGCCGGCGTGGTGAGCTGCTTCCCTTCCTCAGCAAGCAGGATCGCCAGGAGTCTTGCAGGATTAGTCTTACTGGCATTGCCGGAGACCGCGTGCAGTTGGTTCGGAGTTTCAATGAACATCTGGCCGGTGGTGTAGATCTTCTCCGGCGTCGTCCCCGACCTTCGAGCGAATTTCGCCTTCTAAAACGTAGACGATGGTGATGCCTGGATGCCGATGAGCGGCCGAACTTTCGCCGGGAGCGAAGGAGATCTCCACCGCCGTGACCGACCAGTTCTTTAGGGTTAGGTCGGGCAGTCCATGCTCGAAGACCACCTTCCTTCGCCCGGCGGCAGTCTGCGCATTCGAAATCAGGGCTTGCGCCAGCAAAACACCGGCGCTGCCCGAACAATACTCTGCGGTTCATGATCACCCCTCGTTGATCTTCAATACAGCGTGACCGGCACCCGCTCTTTGGCTTCTTCATCGAACGTCTTGGCGTCCACAAAACCGCAGGTGTGCTTCGCCATCACGGTCCCCATGCTCGGCACCGTGCCCGGCAACGCATGTTTCGCCGGATTCCAAATATCGGACCGCACCAGCGCGCGGCTGCATTGAATATAGGCTTCCTTCACCGTCACGACAATCACGGTGCGCGGCGGCTTTGCCTTGCATGATGAACTGATCGGTGAGAGCCGGATCGCGGCTGATCACGGCCTCGCCATTGATGCGGAAAGTCTCCGTGACGCCCGGGACCAGAAACAACAGTCCGACCTTCGGATTCCGCACCAGATTGTGCAGCGTGTCCAGCCGGTTGTTGCCGCGGCGGTCGGGGATCAGCAGCGTGTGGTCATCGGCAACTTTGACGAAGCCGGGGACGTCTCCGCGCGGCGAGTTGTCGGCGGCGTTTGGGCCCTGGCTGCCGATGATGAGCATCGGCGAGGCGGCAATGAACGCGCGGCAGAGGTCATCCAGGTGATCGAGTTGCTTGCGAACCGACCGCTCGAGCGCGGGTCCGTACATTTCCGTCAAGCTCGGCTTCATCGCGAACGATGAGCGTCGGATCAATCTCCATGATTTATGGCTCCCCTTCCAATTTTCGCAGGCGCACTTCGACGCCCGGCGTATTCTTCAGTGCGTCGGCGAATTCCTGCGTATTCTGGCCGCGATAGTGATACGGGATAGACGATCTTGGGCCGGAACGCGGCGACGCACGCGGCCGCTTCGGCGGGCGGCATGGTGCGCGGCGGATTCATCGCCACGAACGCGACCGAGATATTTTTCAGCGCCTTCATCTCCGGGACGCATTCCGTGTCGCCTGAAAAATAGACGCGCGTGTCGCCGAAGGTCAGGATGTAGCCGTTGCCGATGCCTTTGTGGTGAAACGGCTTGCCGGGTCCGGATCCCAGTTTCAGGTTGTACATCGGCACGGCTTCGATCTCAATGCCGAGAAAAGTTTTCTTCTCGCCATTGCTGATGGCGTCGGTATCGCCTACAGTCCCGTTCAGCGTATCGGTGACCGCCGGCGGCCCCACCAGGATCGTGGACTCCTTGCGCAGCGTCTTGAGCAGCGCCGCATCCATGTGATCGGCGTGAGTATGCGTGATGACGATGAGGTCGGCTTTGGGGATGCCCGTGTAGTCCGCCTGGCTCCAGGGATCGACGTGGATGATCTTGCCGTCGAACTCCAGCATCACGCTGCCGTGAAACAGCGGCGTGATCTTGAGCGGACCTTTAGACGTTTCGACGATGTCCGCCTGGTGGTTGGGCGTGGCTGCGCCGAAGGCCAACGAAACGCCGGTCAAGAGCAGGATGCACAGGTATTTCGCACGCATGTCCGAATTCTATCGCAGATGGCGCTTCCTTCCGCTTGCGAGCGGAAAGATTTGGAGCGCATGGCATACTGAGAAGTATCGCCGCCGAAACACAAAAACGCTGGATTGTTGCGATTGACGGGCCTGCGGGCGCGGGCAAGAGCACCATTGCGCGCGCCATCGCGCAGCGCCTGGGATTCACCTATATCGACACCGGCGCGATGTACCGGGCGGTGGCGCTGTGGGCCTTGCGGGTAGGCGTGGACCTGGACGATCTGCATCGTCTGGAACAACTCGCGAAAGAAGCGCGCGTCGAATTCGCGGCGGGCGAAGCCACCGTCCTATTGAACGGCGAGGACGTGACGGCGGCGATCCGTGAACCGCGGGTCAGCGAAGCGGCTTCGAAAGTCTCGCTGGCTCCGGGAGTGCGGCGGGCCATGCGCGAAGAGCAGCGGCGCATCGGAGCGGCGCAGTCGGTGGTGATGGAGGGCCGCGACATCGGCACCGTCGTGTTCCCCGACGCCCAAGTGAAGATCTATCTGGACGCGGCTCCCGAAGTGCGCGCCGAGCGCCGGGCCGCCGAGACCGGCGGAGTGGTCGAAGAGATCGCGCAGGAAATCGCGGAGCGCGATCATCGCGACCGCACGCGCACCGAAGCGCCGTTGACGCAGGCGCCCGACGCCGAGTATCTGGACACCACGCGCCTGTCGCCCTCCGAAGTGGAAGAAGCGATCTTGAAGCTGGTGCGCGCGCGCACGTCGAATGGAAAGGGACATCATTGAACAAAAGTAGTGGTCTGCTTGTGATGAAGTTCGGGGGCACCAGCATGGGCTCGGCCGAACGGATCGAGGCTGCGGCGCGCCTCACCACCGAACAGCACGCGAAGCGCCCGGTGGCGATTGTGGTGTCGGCGATGTCGAAGGTGACCGACCTGCTGCTCGACTCCTTGCGCAAGGCGGAGGCGGGCGATGAAGCGGGCCTCGACGCGAACCTGGCGGCGCTGACAGAGCGCCACGTGACTTGCTGCCGCGCTTTGCTCCCGGCGGGTTTTCAGGAAACCGCGATCGACGGAGTGAACGGCTTGATCGCCGAATTCGCGCGCATCGCCAAGGGCATCCTGATGCTGGGCGAGCGCCCGCTGGCGTCGGTGGATCGCGCGGTGGCGATCGGGGAACGGCTCTCGGCGCTGCTGATGGCGGCGTACCTGGAATCGCAGAATACGCGGGCATCGGCGGTAAATGCGGCGCAGGTGATCGCCACCGACGATGTCTTCGGCAACGCCTCCCCGCTCATGGACGAAACGCGCGCGCGGGCCGCGAGCGTGGTGAAACCGCTGCTCGACCAACGCGTGATCCCGGTGGTGACGGGGTTCAACGCCGCGACCATCGACGGGCGTCCGACCACGCTGGGACGCGGCGGCTCGGATTTCTCGGCGGCCATTCTGGCGGCAGCGATGGATGCGGAAGAGTTGTGGATCTGGACCGACGTCGATGGCATCATGACCGGCGATCCGCGGCTGATTCCCGACGCGCGCGTGCTGGACGAGATCACTTATAGCGAGGCCGCCGAGCTGGCCTACGCGGGCGCGAAGGTGCTGCATCCACGCACGCTCGCTCCGCTGATCGAGCGGCAGATTCCGGTCTGGAGCAAGAACAGTTTCGCGCCGGAGAAGCCCGGGACGCGCATCGTGGCGCAACTCGGCGGCGGAGCGGATGTGGCGGGCGGCCCGCATGCCGTGACCTCGATGGCCGCGGTAGCGCTGGTGGCGATCGAGCCGGCTGGCGCGGCAATGAGCGGAACCAGGCTGATGGCGGAGGCGCTCGAAGCCCTGGACTCGGCCGGCGTGGAGCTGCTGGCCATTACCAGTTCCAGCTATCGCCAGAACTTCTGCTTCCTGGTGCGCGAAGCGGAATTGAAGATCGCGCTGGAGCATCTGGAAGAAGCCTTTGCGCTGGAGCTGACGCACGGCTACGTCAAACCCATTCAGGTGGACGCGAATGTCGGCTTGATTGCGGTGGTGGGCGAGGGAATGCGCGGCACTCCGGGCCTGGCGGGACGGATTTTCACGGCAATTTCGCGGGATAACATCAACATCATCGCCATCGCGCAGGGTTCGAGCGAATTGACGATCGCCATTGTGGTACGCCGGGAAGGCCTGGAACGGGCGGTCCGCGCGGTTCATCAGAGAATGCGGACTAGGCGCCGCGCAGGGCCAGGCGGCGCTTTAAACCACAGTGCGTGTAGGTAGTGGCTAACGTGGGTTGACCAAGGAGGGTAGAATCGTTGTTGAGAAAATGACCCAAAAGCTCAGCCTTAGTCTGCGTCCATTGTGATCGCTGGCCTCTTCGCGACAAAAGGAATCGCGCAAACGGACGCGAGGGGCAAGAGCTATACCTTACACGGCACCGTCGAAGGGATCAACGATTTCGCTCAAAGCATCCGAGTAAACCAGGAAAGAATTGAGGGATTTTCAAACTCCAGGATAGCGACTTACAACGTCGATGATGCTGCGATGCTAAAGAAGGTTGAGGTTGGAGATCGGATCGTCGCTACGATATACGAGAAGGACGACACATTGTACGACATTCGTGTTGTTCAAATTAATGACGCCAACCCGATCCCGGGTAACCCGCCGTCACCACGTTCGCCCCGGTGACATCACTTAGCCAAGCATATTTACGCCCACCAACATTTAGCCGACTACCCTGCGCAGGCGGTCCCCAAAGGTCTGGAGTACAATAAAAACTAGGCGTTTTTGCCCCACGTAGGAGTTTTCACCACAATGTTCAATTTGTTCCATAGCAGCGCCAAACTCACCAAGTATTTGTTGGGCGGCTTGCTGCTGATCGTGGCCGCTTCGATGGTCACCTATCTGATCCCCAACGCCGGACTGACGGCGGCGAACGACACCGGCGTCGACAACGTATTGGCGGAAGTTGGCGGCGCCACCGTCACGGCGGATCAGGCCAAAACCGCCATCACCCGGCTGGTGACCAACGGCCAACTGCCGCGCGACTCGGTGGATGTTTACCTGCCGCAACTGATCGACCAGATGATCCAGGACCGCGCCGCGACCTACGCCTTCGCGAAGATGGGCCTCACGGTGACCGACGACGAAGTGCTGGCGGGCCTGATGCAGGTATATCCGCAGTTTTTCAAAGATGGAAAACTGGTTTCACACGGAGCAACTGGAGCAGGCGTTGCAGAGCCAGCAGAGCATGACGCTGGCGCAGGGTATAGAAGAGATGCGCCGGCAGTTGCTGTTGCGCAAACTGCAGAACGTGGCTTTCACCAGCGTGGTGGTGACCAAGACCGAAGTCGACCAGGCGATTATCCATAAACATCAGACCGCGAAAATCGAGTACATCGCGTTTCCGGCGGCGAAATTTCGCGACCAGGTGAAGGCTACTCCGGAGATTCTGCAGCAGGCTTACCAGAAACAGCGTGCTCATCTATCAACCTGCCGGAGAAGCGGTCCTTCCAGGTGTTGGTGGCGGATCAGGCGAAGATGGCGCAAAGCATGACGGTGACCGACGCCCAATTGCGCGCGGCTTACGCGTCTTCCATGGATAGCTTCCGCACACCGGAGCGGGTCAAGGTGCGCCATATTTTGCTGATGACGCAGGGAAAATCGGACGCCGATAAGAAAGCCGCGCTAGCCAAAGCACAGGATCTGCTGAAACAGGTAAGAGCCGGCGCGGACTTTGCCGAGCTCGCCAAGAAGAATTCGCAGGATCCGGGATCGGCGCCGAACGGCGGAGACCTGGGCTTTATCGTGCGCGGCCAGACCGTGCCTCCCTTCGAGAAGTTTGCGTTTTCGGCCAAGCCGAAAGAGATCAGCGATCTGGTAACCACCGAGTACGGCTACCACATTATCCAGGTGATGGAGAAAGAACCCGCCCGGGTAAAGCCCTTCGACGAAGTGAAAGACAGCATCGCCGAACAACTGAAGAAGCAGGGCGTGAACGACAAGATGCAGGCGGCGATGGATCAGGCCCGCGCTGCGCTGCTGAAGGCTCCCGGCTCCGCGGCCGAGGTGGCCAAGCAGTTCGATCTGGAATTAGCGACGGCCAAGGATGTGGCGGCCGGCGAACCGATTCCTTCCCTCGGTGTGTCGCCCGCGATCTCCGGCGCGGTGGCGGGCATGAAGCCCAACGATGTCTCGGACGTTCTGGTGGTGCCGGGAAATAAGCTGGCGCTGGTGGTGCTCAATGCGATCACTCGCACCCAAACCCGCGGAATTCAGCGAAGTCGAGGCCAAGGTTCGCGATCATCTATGTTACGAGTGAGTCCACCCGCCTGGGCGACATCAGCCGCAAAAAAGGCGGGCGAGCGGGCGCACGCCGGCGAGGATCTGGCGGCCATCGCCAAGAGCATGAAGCTGGATCTCACCACATCGGCGGATGTCACGATCAACGACTCCATCACGGGACTGGGCCCCGCGGCCGAGTTGCCCGACATCTTCATCAAGCCGGTTAATTCGGTGATCGGACCGGTATCGGTGGAGGGCAGAAACATCGTCTACAAAATTGTGGACCGGCAGACTCCCGATCCGAATAATTTCTCCAATGAGCGGGACGCCGCAGTCCAGGAACTGAAACAGCAAAAGGCGCGAGCCATGTACGGTCTCTTTCAGGACAGCCTGATGGAGCAGGCGCGGCAGGATGGAAAGCTGAAGATCCATCAGAACGCGATTCACCAGTTGACCGCGGATTTCCACGCAGCGCGTTAGGGACGGAAACCGGCGCCCCAGTGCATTTCGCCCTTGAAGTTTGGCGCAGCCTCACCGATCCGGATCAGTTGATTCGCTTGCTCACCCAGGTACTCACCGGGTGGCTGGGTTACGGCTTGCTCGCGGGCATTGTTTTTGCCGAGACCGGCCTGCTGGTGGGGCTGTTTCTGCCCGGCGATTCCCTGCTGTTCACCGTGGGAGTGGTGGCCGGCGCGGGCGATTTGGATATCGTGAAAATCTCGCTGCTGCTGGTGATCGCATCCATCGCGGGCGACCAGAGCGGCTATTTTTTGGGACGCCGCACCGGGCCGCGCATCTTCTCGCGCCCGGATTCACGCATTTTCAAGCAGGAATACGTGACGCGCACCCAGGCGTTTTACGCCAAGCATGGCGGCAAGACGCTGATCTATGCGAAGTTCGTCCCGATCGTGCGCACCTTTGCGCCCTTCATGGCCGGCGTGGGACGCATGGCGTATTCGCGTTTCGTTTCCTTCAACGTTTTCGGAGGGCTGGGCTGGGTGCTCTCGATGACCCTGGCCGGGTACTTCCTGGGCGGCGGTCCCGCTGGTTCGCAGGAATTTTGAAAAAGTGGTGATCGGAATCGTCTTGCTGAGCCTGCTGCCGATCCTGATCCAATACTGGCACTCGCGGCGGGCTAGCGCAGCGGCGCGCTAAGGCTCTGGATCGCGCGCTGAACCACAGGATCGCGCTGCATCTCGATCTGATCGCCTCTTTCCACGCCGAACTTCAGATTGACGATTTCCTGTTTCAGCTTGCTCTGGATGAGGTCGCGGTCGCGCAGCCATTCGGCGACGCCCGGCTGGATTCTGGCGCTGCCGATAGATACACTTTCAGTTCATCGAGCAGGTCCGGAGTGACGTCGAAATTGTCCGCGGATATCGTGGGATTGCACATACTCGCTGGCGAAAGCCGTGAGCACGCCGCTGACCTCCAGCACGTACACCAACCGGCTGACCTGCGGGGGTTGGATCGCGATATCGGGCTGGATGCCTCCGCCGCCGCGAACCTCCCGGCCGGCATCGGTATGAAATGTGCCGGGAGTGGCCTTGGCCGCAACGTTGAGCGAACCGCTTTCGAGCGGCTTCTGCAGGGAGCGCCCGCTGGGCGTGTAGTAGAACGCGATGGTCAGCGCCAGACCGGTGTTGCCGGAAAGCGGAAATACATTCTGCACGATGCCCTTGCCGTAGCTGGGTTCGCCGAGGATGGTGGCGCGGTCGTGGTCCTGCAGAGCGCCGGCCAGGATCTCCGCGGCGCTGGCGCTCATCTCGTCCATCAGTACCGCCACCGGAAAAGTGTAGGGCTGGGCCAGCGCCGGCACGCGCGCTTCCTGTTTCTGTTCGGTGCGGCCGCGGACCGTGAACACCAGTTGGTCGGGCTGGAGGAAGAGCGAAGCGACATCCACTGCCGCCTGCACCGCGCCGCCGGGATTGTCGCGCAAATCGATCACCAGCCCCTTCAAGCGCTTCGCCGCCCAGCTTTTCGATGGTGGTCTTGACCAGCTTGCCGGTGGGCTCGTCGAAACTCTTGATGCGCAGATAGCCGATGCCGGGCTGCGATCAGGAAAGCCGCGGTCCACGCTGGGTGCGTCGATCAGCTCGGGCGAGAGCGTCAGGCGGAAGGCGCGCGCGTTGCCGGGCTTGCGCACGTCCAGCACGGCGGCCTGCTGGCGCGCCTGCGAGAGGAGCTGCACCAGTTGCTCGGGCACCAGCTGCCCCAGCGGAATATTGTTGATGGCGAGGATCTCGTCGCCGGCGCTCAGTCCGGATTTCGCGGAAGGCGAGCCTTCCATGGTTTGCAGAATCGTGACCTGCCCGGGGCTGATGCTGACGATGGTGCCGAAGCCCTTGGACTCGCTCCGCTGCATCTGCTGGAGCTGCTGGAACTGATCGGGATCGAAAAAGATCGAGTGCGGATCGAGCGTGCGCAGCATGCCAGGGATGGCGCCCTGATAGAGGGCCTGGTCGGGCGAGACGGGGTCGGCCGCCTGCTGGTCCAGAATCGTGAAAACGTCCAACAGCTTCTTGAGGTCGTCGGCGAGGCCGGCGGCAGGGTCGTCGTCGGCCCGCAGCGCGGCGGGCAGCAGCAGCAACGCGATGATTGCCAGGGTGCGCATACTCACCTGTGAAAGCGGGTGGCTTCGCGCTCGCGGTGGCGTTCGAGCGCGAGATCGATCAACCGCGTGATCAGCTCGGCGTACGGCACACCCGCCGCTTCCCACATTTTCGGATACATGCTGATGGACGTAAAGCCGGGGATGGTGTTGGGCTCGTTGATATAGAATTTGCCGGTGGCGGTTTCGAGCAGGAAATCCACGCGCGCCATGCCCTCGCAGTGAACCGCCTGATAGCAGGCGACGGCGAGACGCTGGACTTCGCGGGTTTGCTCAGGCGTCAGATCCGCGGGCAGCACCGTCTTCGAAGTGCCCAGCAGATACTTGTCTTCGTAATCGTAGAACTCGCGCGAGGGCAGGATTTCGCAGGGGACGGCCGCGATCGGGTTGTGGTTGCCGAGCACGGAGCATTCGAACTCGCGTCCCGCGATGCCGCGCTCGACCAGAATCTTGCGATCGAACTCTCCGGCGAATTCCAGCGCGCGGGCGAGTTCCTCGCGGGTCTTCACCTTCGAGATTCCCACCGACGAGCCGAGATTCGCGGGCTTGACGAACATGGGGAACGGCAGACGCGAACAGATGTCGTCGAGGTCGTATTCGCCGCGGGCCAGCACCACGAACTCCGCCACCGGCAGGCCGCGCTCGCGCAGCAGGCGTTTGGTGACCTCTTTGTCCATGGCGACCGCCGAGCCGAGCACGCCCGCGCCGACGTACGGCAGACCGGCCAGTTCCAGCAGTCCCTGGACCGTGCCGTCTTCGCCGAAAGTGCCGTGGAGCACCGGGAACACCACGTCGATGCCGGGATTGCCGCCGGGTTCAGGCGAAATGGCGCGCGGTTCCCAGCGGCCTTCCGGGGTGATGAAAATGCGCTGGACCTCATAGCGCTGCAGGATCCATGGCGGCGATGATGGATTCGGCCGAGCGCAGCGAAATTTCGTGCTCTCCGCTGCGCCCTCCATAGAGTACTGCTACCCGGAGTTTCATAAAATTCGTTTCCCCAGTGCGCTGGTGGCGAGTTCGACGGCCAGCAGCGCGGTGCGATTCGCTTCATCCAGCACCGGATTCACTTCCACCATTTCGAGCGAAGTCATGCGGCCGCTATCGCAGACCAGTTCCATCGCCAGGTGCGCCTCGCGATAAGTGATGCCGCCGCGCACGGGCGTCCCGACGCCGGGCGCCTCGCGCGGATCGACCGCGTCCATATCGAACGACAGATGAAAACCGGCGGTGCCCGCGGTGACAATGTCGATCGCCTCGCGAATCACCGCGGGCAGCCCGCGCTCGTCGATGTCGCGCATCGTGAAGGGATGGACTCCGGCGCCGCGCACGTTGAAGCGCTCGACATCATCCACGCTGCGCAGACCGATCAGCGCCACCGAAGTCGGCTCGACCTGCGGCGCGGAGCCGCCGATATGCGTGAGCTCGCGCGGCCCCAGTCCGATGCAGCAGGCGAGAGGCATGCCATGCACATTGCCGCTGGGACTGGTCGCAGGCGTGTTCATATCGGCGTGCGCGTCGATCCAGATGAGCCCCAGCTTGAGCTGCGCTTTGCGAAAGTGCCGCGACATGCCGGAGACCGTGCCGATCGCGACCGAGTGATCGCCCCCCAGCACCACCGGGACGCGGCCATTGTCGGCGGCCTTTTCCACCATCTCCGCAAGCCGCGTGCAGGTGTGCGCGATCTGCGGCAGATAGCGGGCGCCGGGGTTGCCGACGGGCAAGGCTCTCGGGTTGATCCACCACGACGTTTCCCAGGTCCTCGACTTCATAGCCCAGCGCCGTGAGCTTTTCGTTGAGGCCCGCCAGGCGCAGCGCGGACGGACCCATATCGACGCCGCGGCGTCCCGCGCCCAGATCCATCGGCGCGCCGATGATGGCGATGTGAGATTGCTTCATGACGTCGATTACGGCCGCGTGCGGTACAGCATGCGCGGGAAGGCGATGGTCTCGCGAATATGCTCCAGGCCGCACATCCAGGCGACGAATCGCTCGACGCCCATGCCGAATCCGGCGTGCGGGACCGAGCCGTAGCGGCGCAGATCCAGATACCATTCGAAGTCCGCCGCCGGCAGGTTGTGTTCCTTCAGGCGCTGCAGCAGCAGATCCAGATCGTGGATGCGCTGGCCGCCGCCGATCACTTCGCCAAAACCTTCGGGAGCGATGAAGTCGGCGCCCAGCGCCACTTCCGGGCGGTCCGGAGCCGTCTGGAAATAGAAAGCTTTCACTGCCGACGGGAAGCGATCGACGATCACCGGCCGGTCGAGATCGTCGGTCAGCAGCGTCTCGTCGGTGTTGCCGAAATCCGTGCCCCATTGAATCTCGCTGCCCTTGGATTGCAGCTTGATCACCGCGTCGTCGTAACTCATGCGATGGAACGGAGCCTGAATCGCTTCGAGCTTGGTGACGTCGCGCTCCAGCGCCTTCAATTCCTCCTGGCGATTTTCCAGCACGCGGCCGACGACGGAAACGATCAGCTCTTCGCCGACGCGCTTGACGTCTTCGAGATCGGCGTAGGCCATCTCCGGCTCCACCATCCAGAATTCCGTGAGGTGGCGGCGCGTCTTGGATTTCTCGGCGCGAAAGGTGGGCCCGAAGCAATAGGTCTTGCCGAAAGCCATGGCGGTGGCTTCGTTATACAGCTGGCCGGACTGCGCCAGATACAACTTTTTCCTCGTCGAAATAATTCACTTCGAACAGAGTGCTGGTGCCCTCGCAGGCCGCCGGCGTGAAGATCGGCGTATCCACCAGGATGAAGCCGTGAGAATCGAAATAATCGCGAATGCCTTTGATCACCTCATGCCGCACCAGCAGCGCCGCATGCTGGCGGCGGCTGCGCAGCCACAGGTGGCGGTGATCCATCAGAAAATCGACGCCGTGATCCTTGGGAGTGATCGGATACGGCCGTGTCCTCCGGCACGCGCTGCACGATGTGCGCGCTTTCGACGTCGAGCTCGTAGCCGCCGGGCGCGCGCGCTTCGGCGCGGATCTTGCCGCGGATGGTGAGCGAAGACTCCTGCGTCAGATCCTTCAGCGCCTCGAAAGTTTCCTCCGGCAGCGCACTCTTCACCGCGACGCATTGCAGAATGCCGGTGCCGTCGCGCATTTGCGGAAAACAAATTTTGCCGCTGCGCCGCAGATTGTAAAGCCAGCCGGCGATTTCGACGGACTCGCCCACGTGCCGGCCGGCGTCGGCAATCGTCACTCTGGGTACCGCGGTTTCAGGATTCGTCATTTGGAGTCAGATTTTCCAGCGTGTCAAACAGCTTGCGCAGCGTATCGAACGGCGGTCCCATATCCGGCACTTCGCGGAGCTCCAGCAGCAGCGGATAGCGGTCATCCTGGGAACGGAGAAGCTGCATGGTGCGGCGCCAGTCGATCGTTCCCTGCCCCGGCGCGAGCGTCGGAAACAGGTGCAAGTCCTCCTTCCCATTATTGTCATGGACGTGCGTCGAGCGGATGCGGCTCTTCAGCAAACGGTACGCGGTTTCGATGCCTTCGTTCATATGCGCGTGACCCACATCGAGACAGATGTTCAGATTCAAATGAGTGGTGCTCAGGAACATCAGCAGCCGCTCGGCGCTCGACAAGCTGATTCGGGAGTATTCTCGAGCAGCACTTCGACGCCGCGCTGGCGGGCGAACAGGCTGATTTCCTCGAGCGCCGTGAACGCCGCGTCCACAGAACGCTCGTCGTATTCCTGGCCGGTGACGCCGATGTGCTGGATCAAGTAACGAAACGGAATGGTCTCGGCGATCTCCAGCGCGCGCTTGATTTCATCCAGCATCGGAATGCGCTTGCTTTTCACCGGCTCGGTGATATTGATCACCGCGTGCGGGCCGGAGCGCCCGGCGTACTCATCGGTGTACATGGGCGAGTGCAGCGAATGGAGCTTCAGTTCGGAATCGCGGAACCAGTAACCCAGCTCGGCGATCTGCGCGCGGTTGTGATAATCCAGATGCTGGCGCGCGCAGAATATCTCCACCAGCGGAATGCCGGCGTCCCAAATGCGGTCCAGCCACAACGTTGGTAAGACGATGGTTGACCAGAAGGAGGGTCGAGAGGGCGCGTTGCATGGGGGTAGAGTTCTAGTATCCCGCAGCTTTGCCGACCCAGCGCGAATCGGCCGCGCCCTGCAGCCAGCCGCCGTCGCTCAGGATCGCATTGATACGCGCCAGCACCACGCCGGGCGAGTAATCCACCTGGTGTCCCATATCCTCGAGCAGCGCCACCGTGTCGGGCGAGATGCCGGGTTCCAGATACAGCTTGTCGGGCTTCCATTGATGGTGGAAGCGCGGCGCGTCGACGGCGTCCTGAATGTTCATGCGGAAGTCGATCACATTCAGCAGCACCTGCAAGCACCGCGGTCATGATGCGCGGCCCGCCCGGCGCGCCCAGCACCATGAAAGGCTTGCCGTCGCGCACCACGATGGTGGGCGTCATGGCGGAGAGCGGCCGCTTGCCGGGCTGGATCGCATTGGCCTCGCCCTGGATCAGTCCGAACATATTCGGCGCATTTGGTTTGGAAGTAAAGTCATCCATTTCGTCGTTGAGCAGGAAGCCCAAGCCGGGAACGGTAACGCCGCTGCCGTAGCCGTTGTTGAGCGTGTAGGTGACCGCGACGGCGTTCCCCGCGGCGTCGACGATCGAGTAGTGCGTGGTCTCCGTGCCTTCGCGGCCGGCCGGTTTGCCGGGATTGAGCTGATCGCTGGGAGTGGCGTGATCCGGATCGATGGAAGCGCGCCGCTCGCGAATATAAGCCGGATCGAGCAGTCCTTTCACCGGGACCTTGACGAAATCGGAGTCGCCCAGATACTGGCTGCGATCCGCAAAAAAACGCCGCATGACTTCGGCGGTGTAATGAATCGTCGCGGCCGAACCCGGCCCCGCCTTCTCGTAACCGCTGCCTTCGAGCATCCCCAGCATCTGCAAAATCCCGATGCCGCCGGAACTGGGCAGCGGCGCGGTGAGGATGCTCAAGCCGCGATAGGTCCCGGTGAGTGGCGTCCGTTCCACGGCCTGATAATGCTGCAGATCGGCGAGCGTGATCAGTCCGCCATGCCGCGCCATTTCGGACAGCCAGACGCTGCGCGGTCTCGCCTTCGTAAAACTCGCGGGCGCCGGAGGCCGCGATGCGCTTGAGCGTCGCCGCCAGTTCCGGCTGCACCAGCACGTCGCCGGCCTCGTAATAACGCGCCGCCCTTCTGAAAGATGCGCTTCGATTCCGGATCGTCGGCAAGATTGCGCGCGCTGCGCAGCAATTCGGCGGATTTATAGGAAAGCGCGAATCCCTTGGTCGCCAGCTCGATCGCGGGCGCGATCAGCTCGCGCCCATTTTTGGCTCCCATATTTCGATTGCGCCAGTTCGAAGCCGCGCACGCTGCCGGGAACTCCCACCGAGCGCCAGCCGTCGACGCGAATCCTGCGTCGGATTGCCCTGCGCGTCCAGATACATATCGCGCGTGGCCTTTTCCGGCGCGCGCTCGCGAAAATCGATGAAAGTGGACCGGCCATCGGCGAAGCGCACCAGCATGAATCCGCCGCCGCCGAGATTGCCGGCGAAAGGATGCGTGACCGCCAGCGCGAAGCCGACCGCGACCGCCGCGTCCACCGCGTTGCCCCCGCTCTTGAGCACCGCGACGCCGACGTCGGCGGCCAGAGGCTCGTCGGCGACCACCATGCCGTGGCGCGCGCGCACCGGTTCATGCGCGCTCAAAACAGCGCCCACCAAAGGCACCAGCATCAACCCGCGAGGCATTGCCATCAAGCACGATTGTACTAAGTCCGGACCCGGAAGGCCTCCACTGACATTGATAGTTTTAATTGGTACCATCAATAAGTTTGATTTCGGCGGTCCGGGTGCGATCCCGTATCTAACCAAGTTGTTATTTCACGCCACGGAGCGTTCTATGACCAAGTTGTCACTGCTGTTCCTCTCTTTGTGTACCCTCGCTGCGGCCCAACCTGCCGCGGACCTCGATAAACGTCTCGCCGATCTGGAGAAGGCGGCCAAAGCCGCCCAATCCGCCGGCGATAACGCCTGGATGCTCACCAGCGCCGCGCTGGTCTTGATGATGACCGGCCCGGGCCTGGCGCTGTTTTACGGCGGCCTGGTGCGCCGCAAGAACGTTCTCATCCACCATGATGCATAGCTTCGTGCTGATGGCGGTGGTCAGCGTTCTGTGGGCGGTGGTCGGCTATAGCATCGCCTTCGGCGAAGGCAACTCCTTTTTCGGCGGCCTGCAGTATCTGTTCCTGCACGGCGTCGGCGCCGATCCCAACGCCGATTACGCCGCCACCATTCCGCAAGGCACCTTCATGATCTATCAGTTGATGTTCGCCATCATCACGCCCGCGCTGATCTCCGGAGCCTTCGCGGAGCGCATGAAATTTTCCGGCATGCTGCTGTTCACGATCCTGTGGACGCTGTTCGTCTACTTCCCCATGGCGCACATGGTGTGGGGCAAGAACGGATTCCTGGGCGCCACCTGGGGCAAAGTCTCCACCTTCGATTTCGCGGGCGGAACCGTGGTCCACATCACCTCCGGTGTTTCGGCGCTGGTGTGCGCGCTGTATCTCGGAAAGCGGAAAGGCTATCGGCACCGATCCCATGCGCCCGCACAGCCTGGTGCTGAGCACCGTCGGCGCCTGCCTGCTGTGGGTGGGATGGTTCGGATTCAACGCCGGCAGCGCGCTGGCGGCTATCGTCGCTCGCCACCAGTGCCTTCGTCGCCACCCACTTCGCCACTGCCGCGGCGGCGCTCGGGCTGGATGCTCGTCGAATGGATCAAGAACGGCAAACCGAGCATCCTCGGCGGCATCTCCGGAGCGGTGGCCGGATTGGTCGCGATCACGCCGGCGTCGGGATTCGTAACGCCCATGCCCGCCATGCTGATCGGACTGATCGCGGGCGTCGTGTGCTACTTCATGGTCAGCGTGGTCAAGAGCAAGTTCGGCTACGACGACGCGCTGGATGCCTTCGGTGTCCACGGCATCGGCGGAACGGTGGGCGCGATCCTCACCGGTGTTTTCGCCACCAAAGAAATTAACGATCTGCGCATGGGCAAACCCATGGGCCTGATCGACGGCAATCCCGGGCAAGTGATCAACAATCTGATCGGAGCGCTGATCGCCTGGGGGCTGGCGATTGTGGGCACATGGATTATCCTCAAAGTATGCGACGCGGTGACCGGAGTGCGCGCCGATGAACAGGCCGAGATCGAAGGGCTGGACCTGAGCATGCACGGCGAAGAAGGCTATAACTTCGAGGCGTAAGCACGTATCAGGAGAACACCATGAAAAAGATTGAAGCCATCATCCAGCCGCACAAGATCGAAGAAGTGAAGGAAGCTCTCAAGAAAATCGGCATCGATGGGATGACCATCACCGAAGTTCGCGGGCACGGCCGCCAGAAGGGGCACAAGGAAGTCTATCGCGGCATGGAGTATCAGGTGGACCTGC
Organism: Bryobacterales bacterium; assembly: GCA_963731375.1. GTDB lineage: Bacteria > Acidobacteriota > Terriglobia > Bryobacterales > Bryobacteraceae > Palsa-187. The sequence continues at coordinate 191,272 of CAVSUW010000005.1, read as the reverse complement.
TGCCGAAAGTGAAGCTCGAACTGGTGGTGCCGTCGGCCCGCGCCGACGAAGTCATCAAGGCCCTGGCCGACGCCGCGCGCTCCGGCAAAATCGGCGACGGCAAGATCTTCGTGTTCGACGTGGCGGAAGCCATTCGCATCCGCAACGACGATCGGGGTGAAGCGGCGTTGTGAGTTGGACGACGTGAGTTGGACCACGTGGTGGCTATTTGCCGTCACCGAGACAGTTCTTTCCTTCACGCCGGGTCCAGCGGTACTGTTCGTGCTCTCCAGCGCGCTCCGCGCCGGCGCCAGGAAGAGCTGGGCTCGCATCCTGGGGATTCTCGCCGCCAACACCATTTATTTCGCTCTATCGGCCAGCGGCCTCGGTGCGCTGCTGATTTCCTCGTACCGAGTGTTCTTCGCGGTGAAGTGGATCGGCGCGGCGTACCTGGTGTATCTTAGGCGCCCGCACAATTCTGGGGCACAGCGAGGTTCTCCCGGCCGGGGAACTCGGCGGAAACCGGGGCAAGCGCGATACGGCTTTTTAGAGACGGCTTCGTGCTGCAGATGTCGAACCCCAAGGCCATCGTCTTTTTCTCGGCGATCCTGCCGCAGTTTATCGACCCGCGCCGCGCGGTGCTTCCGCAGATCGTGATCCTGGGCCTGATTTCGGTAATCTGCGAATTCGCAGTGCTATCGAGCTATAGCGTGGCGGCCGCCCGCGCTTCCATGCTGGCCCGGCAACCGCGCTACGCCAAATGGACCAACCGCATCGCAGGGAGTTTGCTGATTGGCGCGGGTGCAGGGCTGGCTGCGCTGCGGCGGGACTGAGACCTAGCCTCGCCGGTCCTTGGCGCTCATCAACTCTTGGATGTTCACCAGCTCGGTGGGATAGTTGCCGGTGTAACAGGCGTAGCAGTAATCGTGGTTGTGGTCGGCGACGGCCTCGCGCAGCCCGCCGAGCGACAGATAGCCGAGCGAATCGGCTTCGACAAAGCGCCGGATCTCTTCCACCGTATTGTTGGCCGCAATCAGTTCCGCCACGCTGGGCGTATCCACGCCGTAAAAACACGGCGAAATCGTGGGCGGACAGGAAATCCGCAGATGCACTTCGCGCGCGCCGGCGCCGCGCACCATGCGGACAATCTTGCGGCTGGTGGTTCCGCGCACCAGCGAATCGTCCACCAGGATCACGCGCTTGCCTTCGAGCAGATGCCGCACCGGGTTCAGCTTCAGCTTCACGCCGAAGTCGCGAATGGCCTGCGACGGCTCAATGAACGTGCGGCCGACGTAATGATTGCGAATCAGCGCCTGGCGGAATGGAATGCCGGATTCAGACGAATAGCCCAGCGCCGCCGCGACGCCGGAATCCGGCACCGGCACCACGATATCGGCGTCCACGCGGATGTTCCTGGGCCAGCAAGCGCCCCAACTGCTCGCGCGATTCCTCCACCGGCGCGTCCGAAGACAAACGAATCGGGCCGCGAAAAATACACGTGCTCGAACACGCAATGCGAGTGCGCGCGGACCGGAGCATAGCGCTCCCGCGTCATGCCGTCCTTGCTGACAATCACCATCTCGCCCGGCTCCACATCGCCCAGGTAGACGGCGTTGATCAGATCGAACGCGCAGGTCTCGGATGCGAACACGTAGCAGATCGAACCGCCCGACAACTCCATCTGCCCGAACGCCAGCGGCCGGAATCCATGCGGATCGCGCGCGATGATGATGCGGTCTTCCGCCAGAAATACCAGCGAAAACGCGCCTTCCAGTTGCAGCAGCGCCTCGCGCAGCGCGCCGGGCAGCGTTCGCTCGCGCGACCGCGCCACCAGGTGCAGAATCACTTCGGTATCGCTCGAAGCCTGAAAGATGGAGCCTTCGCGTTCCAGATCGCGCCGCAGCTCGCCGGCATTCGTGATGTTGCCGTTGTGCGCCACCGCGACCTGGCCTTTATTGCAGGCCACCGAAAACGGCTGGGCGTTCAGCAGCACCGTGTCGCCGGCCGTCGAATAGCGCGTGTGCCCGATGGCTAACTCACCCGGCAGAGTTCCCAGCACTTCCGGCGTGAAGATGTCGGCCACATGGCCCATGCTCTTGTGATTGTGAATGTGGCGGCCGTCGCTCGATGCGATGCCGGCGCTCTCCTGGCCGCGATGCTGCAGCGCGTACAAGCCCAGATAAGCGAGATTGGCGGCTTCCGGGTGGCCGTAGATGGCGAACACGCCGCATTCGTCGTGGAATTTATCGAACATGAGTTCAGGCATGTACGGGTGCCAGCTGCTCGGCCAGCGCATTCTCCCAAACCTGCTTGAGACGGTCCACGGGGGAATCGATCCAGGTCACGGAGCCGTCTCCTATCCGTAACCCTCTATTCATTGTAACGCCGATGCGCAGCGCTTCCACGTTATGTTTGCGGGCGATTTCCTCAACCGCTTCGGGCACGGCGGTCGAAACCAGAATGCGCGACGGACCTTCGTGGAACAATGCGAACTCCGGCCGCAGGTCGGTCGCGATCTCGATCGACGCGCCGATGCCGTTCACCGCGCACTCCGCCAGCGCCACCGCCAGGCCGCCATCGCTCACATCGTGCGCCGACTCCGCATGGCCTTCGTTGACGATCTCGCGGATCGCCGCCTGCACTCGTTTTTCGTAATCCATATCGAGCGCGGGCGGAAGTCCCCACATTTTGTTTAAAACAACCTTGGCGTATTGCGTGCCGCCGAAGTGCGTGGCGTCGCAGGCGCCCAAGCCGCCCAGCAGCATCACGGTGCGGCCCTGCTGCTTGAACGGAATCGTCACCGGCTCCGCGGTCTTCATCAATCCCGACAATCCCCATCACCGGCGTCGGCCAGATCGCTTCGCCCAGCGTTTCGTTATACAGGCTGACATTGCCGCCCGTGATCGGAGTGTCGAAGAAGCGGCAGGCCTCGCTCATACCTTCGATGGCTTCGACGATCTGCGCCATGATCTCCGGCCGCTCCGGATTGCCGAAGTTCAGATTATTGGTGGCCGCCACCGGCATCGCGCCGACGGTCGAAAGATTGCGGCAGCACTCGGCGACCATCAGCTTCGCGCCCTCGCGCGGATCGAGCGCGCAATAGCGCCCGTTGCCGTCGAGCGACATGGCGATGCTGGTGCCGGTTTCCTTGATGCGCACGATGGCGGCGTCGCCGCCCGGGCCCGCAATCGTGTTGGTGCGGACCGTGTAATCGTACTGCTGCCAGATCCAGCGCTTCGAACACAGATCGCCCGAGCCGACCAGTGCCAGCAGATCGCGCGTTCAGATCGCGGCTGCGCAAATTCCGGAGCCTCCATCGGCGCCGGGCGATACGGCGCGGCATTGTGCGGACGATCGTAGAGCGGCGCTTCATCGGCCAGCTCGCGATTGGGAATTTCCGCCACCACTTTGCCGTGATCCTTCACCCGCAGCATGCCGTCATTCGTCACGACGCCGATGGTGACCGCATCCAGTCCCCACTTCTTGAAAACCGCGAAAACCTCATCCTCGCGGCCTTTTTCCGCCACCAGCAGCATGCGCTCCTGCGATTCGGAGAGCATGATCTCGTAGGGAGTCATGCCGGTTTCCCGCTGCGGGACCAGTTCTAAATCGAATTCGATGCCGGTCTCCGCGCGGCTGCCCATTTCGCAGGTGGAACAGGTCAGGCCCGCGGCGCCCATATCCTGAATGCCGACGATCGCGCCGGTGTGCATGGCTTCCAGGCAGGCTTCGAGCAGCAGCTTTTCCATGAAGGGATCGCCCACTTGCACGTTGGGCCGCTTGTCCTTGGAATCTTCGTCGAACTCGGCCGACGCCATCGACGCGCCCTTGATCCCGTCGCGGCCGGTCTTCGCGCCGACATAAATCACCGGATTGCCGATCGCCGGTGGCGCGCCCGAAGAAAATTTCATCGTGGCGGAACACGCCCAGCGCGAACACGTTCACCAGCGGATTGCCGTTGTAGCAGGATTCGAAAACCGTCTCGCCGCCCACCGTCGGCACGCCAAAACAATTGCCGTAATGCGAAATGCCGCCGACCACGCCTTCGAGAATCCGCTTGTTGCGATCGCCCCACTCCGGATCGTCGAGCGGCCCGAAGCGCAGCGCATCCATCACCGCGATAGGCCGCGCGCCCATGGTGAAGATGTCGCGCAGAATCCCGCCGACGCCGGTAGCCGCTCCCTGAAAAGGTTCGATAAAACTGGGGTGATTGTGCGATTCGATCTTGAACGCGATGGCATAGCCGTCGCCAATATCGATAATCCCCGCGTTCTCGCCGGGCCCGACCAGCACGCGATCGCCCTTGGTCGGCAGCTTCTTCAGATGAATGCGCGAGCTCTTATAGGAGCAATGCTCGCTCCACATCACCGTAAAGATGCCGGTTTCAGTTTCGTTAGGTTCGCGCTTCAGGATCGACCGAACCTTGTCGAGTTCGGACGGCGTCAAGTCGCTCATGCGGCGGCAACCGACAACGAATGGATCATGGATTCCAGAATCACTTTGCCATCGGTCGAGCCCAGCAATGCGTCGGCGGCGCGCTCGGGATGCGGCATCATCCCCATCACGTTGCGCTTTTCGCTGCAAATGCCGGCGATGTCGTCGAGCGATCCGTTGGGATTATCCACATAGCGCAGCACCACGCGGTCGTCGTGCCGCAGCATGCGCCAGCGTGGCGTCGTCGGCGAAGTAGCAGCCCTCGCCGTGCGCCACCGGAACCGTGAGCAGTTGCCCCTTGGTGGCCGCGGCGGTAAACGGCGTGTCGGTGGTCTCGACGCGCAGTGTCACCGGACGGCACACGAACTTCAAGCTCTCGATTGCGCAGCAGCGCGCCCGGCAGCAGGCCGCTCTCGACCAGCACCTGGAACCCGTTGCAGATTCCCAGCACCAGCCCGCCGCTCTCGGCGAACTCGCGCACCGCCGACATCACCGGTGAAAACTTGGCGATCGCGCCGCAGCGCAGATAATCGCCATAGGAGAAACCGCCGGGAAGAATCACGGCGTCCACCAAGCCAAGCGTTCGGGAATCGTGCCAGATGAATTCGGCCGAGTGGCCTAAATTGTGGGAGACGGCATACCAAGCGTCGTGATCGCAATTGCTACCCGGAAACACGACGACGCCGAATCGCATAGCAGGAAACTTCAGTGTAACAAATGTGGGCGGATGGCGTCGCGGATATCGACGAGCGCCGTTTCGGCGACCCGTCTAGCGAACTTCGTGCGGCGCGCTCGCGGCGTCGTTGCGATTCGGCGTTCACGGCACGCAGCAAGTGCTCGGCGTAAGCCGTGGCGGAATCCTCGGCGATCAGGTCCTTGGTAATGTCCGGGGTCAAGCCAGGCGCAACAACGGACGTGAACGCGCGCGGCCGCAGCGGAACGCGGCGCCGGCTTACCATCAGATCTTTGATCTCGCGAATATCGGTGGCGATCTGAAACACCTTGTAAACGCCGAGAAAGATCACGACGTATCCGACGATCGTGAGAAGTCCGTTAACAATGGCTCCAGAGAAGTCCACGGGCACGCTCCTTAAGTTGAACCGGCGCGGCTCATCCGAGACTCACACACCAGTCCTTCTACAGCGTTATCGGCACGCCCGCATAGGAACTTTACGCCGCCGAGTACTACTCTTTCTTCTTGAAATCGAGCGATGCCGAGTTCATGCAAAAGCGCGTGCCGGTGGGCCGGGGGCCGTCGGGAAAACGTGCCCCAAGTGCGCATCGCATTGAGCGCAAAGCGCTTCCACGCGCCGCATGCCATGGCTGGTATCGGTTTCCGTGCGCACCTTGGTGGGATCCACTGGCGCCGAGAAACTCGGCCATCCGGTGCCCGATTCAAACTTGGTCGGCGCTGTCGAACAGCTCCGCGCCGCAGCACGCGCAGCGGTAGGTGCCGTCTTCGTGGTTATCCCAATACTTGCCCGTGAAAGCCGGCTCCGTGCCCTTCTGCCGAGCCACGTGATACTGCTCCGGAGTCAACTGCTTGCGCCACTCTTCGTCGGTTTTCTTTATTTTTTCCATAGCACTTCTAGCTTACCCGATAGCGCGTACACTGGAATTTGACACAGCCATCGCGCCTTTCCGAGCGCACCTTCCACCCTGATCCCATTCAGCAGTTCCGCCGCTGGTTCCGCGCCGTCGAACGCGCCGGGCTGCCCGAGCCCAACGCCATGACGCTCGCCACCACCAGCCCGCAGCGGACGCCCGTCGGCGCGCATGGTCCTGCTAAAGGGAGTCGACTGAGCGCGGCTTCCTGTTCTTCACCAATTACGAAAGCCGCAAGGGGCGCGAGCTGGCGGCGAATCCGCATGCCGCCCTGGTGTTTTACTGGCGCGAAGTCAACCGCCAGGTGCGCGTCACCGGACGCGTCTCGAAGCTTCCTGCCGCCGAATCGGACGCCTATTTCGCCACGCGCCCGCATGGAAGCCGCATCGCGGCGCTGGCTTCGCGGCAAAGCTCCGTGATCGCGTCGCGCGCCGTGCTCGAAACCCGCTATGCCGAACTCGATAGCCAAGTATCCCAACGACGGCCCGCCGCGTCCCATAAACTGGGGAGGATATTGTGTTCATCCCGATGAGATCGAATTCTGGCAGCAAGGCCCGAACCGGCTGCATGACCGCCTGCGCTATCGCAAGAGTCGCGGTGCTTGGATTCTGGAGCGTCTGTCTCCTTAGCAGCGTTGCGGCCGCAGCCGACATCGACGTTCCGCGCACGCTCAAGGGCGTCGAGGACCGCTACAACCGCACCCAGACCCTGCAGCTTTCCTTCACGGAAAGCTACCAGCAGGGCGCCCGCACGCGCGTCGAAAAGGGCGATCTCTTCCTGCGCAAGCCCGGCCGCATGCGCTGGCAATACAGCGCGCCCGCCGGCAAGCTGTTTGTCTCCGACGGGAAGTTCATTTACTCCTACACGCCGCAGGACAACCGCGCCGAAAAGATGAAGCTGAAAGAAACCGACGACATGCGCGCGCCGCTGGCGTTCCTGCTGGGACGCCTGGATTTCAACAAAGACTTCCGCGAGTTTCGCGCGCACTCCGAAGACGGCGGCGTCTTCATTACGGCGATTCCGAAGTCGGATAAGCTGCCCTACAGCGAAGTCTCATTTCTCACCACGCCGGACTTCACCATCCGCCGTCTGGAAGTGAAAAACCAGGACAACTCCGTGCTGCGCTTCGCGTTCGAAAACGAAAAGAAAGATCCCGCGCTTCAGGACTCTCTGTTCCGCTTCACTCCGCCCCCCGGCGTCGAGTACGTGGACGCTTCGAATCAGCCGTAGCGCGGCGATGCTTAGCGCTACAACGTTCGATGAGACGTCCATCGATGCAACCTCTTGACGCTCGGAGCTCCAGCGATCAAACGGTGCCGAGCGGCAAATGTCCGGCCTTCCGTGCCGACATCTGCAAGCATCAAGCAATCGGAAAAACCCAGCGACGGCCGGGAGCGGAATAGATCGAGCGCTGCCGCAACGCGTCCGAATCCTGCAAGACCAAATGTTCGTGATGCAGCAGCATCTCGATGGCAGTGGCCAGACCCTTTGCGTTGCGCTTGTACACCGCTGCAAGAACCCAAATCGCTTCCGTAAGCGCAAGCAGCGGCACCCACGCTCCCTTCGAGATGAACGCGTCGGCGGAAGAAGCTTGGCGGGCATCGTCGCGAGTGATCAGGCGAACCAGAACGTTCGTGTCAACCGCGCGCATAACGCTCCCGAGCGCGCCGCCGGATCCCTTCCTTCATTTCCGTCAGAGTTTTGGATTTCGGCGCCCGCCCGGCAAATAACGCCCGATGAATGTCTTCCGACGAGAACCGCGCTGAGCGCCGCACGACGATCTTATCGCCCTCTTCATCCCACTCCAGAACCGAGCCGGGACCGATACCCAGTTTACGCCGAATATCGCTGGGAACTGAGATCTGCCCCTGGGCGGTGACTTTGGAATGAGCCAGTGCCATAATTTACATTACCACGGTAATGAACATACTGCGCAACTCGCACTTATACCCGCAGCCGTTAACCTGCCGTCCACTGCGGTTACAATAGAATTTCCATGCGCATCGCTCTGGCGCAACTGAATCCCACGGTCGGCGACTTGGCGGGGAATGTCGACCGCATGACCCGCGCCTCGCGCGATGCGGCCGCTCGCGGCGCCGAAGTCGTGGTCTTTCCCGAGCTCTCCATCACCGGCTACCCGCCGCGCGATCTGGTCGAAAAACCCGCGTTCCTGGAAAGCTGCGAGCGGGAACTGGACCGCCTGGCTCGCGAAACGGCGGACCTCGGCCTGAGCGTCATCTGCGGTTACGTCGGACGGTCGGAGGCGGAAACCGGCAAGCGGGCGCTCAACCGCGCGGCTCTCATCGAGCGCGGCGAGGTCGTGTTCCGGCAGAGCAAGATGCTGCTGCCCAACTACGACGTGTTCGACGAAGCGCGCTACTTCCGGCCCGCCGAGCGCGAATATCTGTGCACGCTGCGCGGCACGCCCGTCGCGCTCACCATCTGCGAAGATGCCTGGAACGACCGCCGCTTTTGGAAAGAACGCCTCTACCAGCGCGACCCCGTGGAGGAATTGTTCGAAGCCGGCGCGCAGATGCTGATCTGCATCAACGCCTCGCCCTACAACCTGGGGAAGCGCGCGATTCGCCGCAGCATCTATCGCGCGGCGGCGCGGCGCTATGCGAAGCCCGTCATCTATGTGAATCAGGTGGGCGGCAACGATCAACTGGTCTTCGACGGCACCAGCTTCGCCATGAACAGCGCCGGCGAAGTGATCGCCGCGGCGCGTTCCTTCGAAGAAGACCTGATCCTCTGCGATCTGGATGCCGGAACCGGCGATCGCCATGAAGACCTCGGCGACGAATGCGCGGCCGCCTATCAGGCGCTGGTCCTGGGCACGCGCGACTACATCCGCAAGTGCGGTTTTTCGAAAGTGCTGATCGGCTTGAGCGGCGGCATCGACTCCGCGCTCACCGCCGTGATCGCCGTCGACGCCGTCGGCAAAGAGAACGTCACCGGCGTCGGTATGCCGGGACCGTATTCCTCCGAATCCAGCGTCACCGACGCCCGCGACATGGCGGAGAAGCTGGGCATCCGCTTCGAAATCGTCTCAATCACCGGAGCCTATGAACGTTTCGAACAAGAGTTGGCCCCGCTGTTTCAAGGAACCGAGCCCGGCGTCACCGAAGAAAACCTGCAATCGCGGCTGCGCGGCGTCACGCTGATGGCGCTCTCCAACAAGACCGGAGCCATGGTGCTCACCACCGGCAACAAGAGCGAGCTCGCCGTCGGCTACTGCACTCTTTACGGCGATATGTGCGGCGGCTTGGCCGTCATCAGCGACGTCCCCAAAACGCTGGTGTACAAACTGGCGCGCATCGGAAACCAGCGCCACGACGGAGCCATTCCGGAAAGCGTGTTCACCAAACCGCCCTCCGCCGAGCTGCGCCCCGATCAAAAAGATACCGATTCCCTGCCCCCCTACGACGTGCTGGATCCGATTCTCGAAGCCTACGTCGAGCAATACCGCACGCCGCGTGAAATCGCGGCCAGCCTGAACCTTCCGCTGGAACTGGTGCAGGACATCGTCAATAAAGTGGACCGCAACGAGTACAAGCGCCAGCAGGCGGCGCCCGGATTGAAAGTGACCACCAAAGCCTTCGGCGTCGGCCGCCGGATGCCCATCGCTCAAAGGTTTTCAGGATGAAATTCGCACTGTTTCTGGCGGCTGCGCTTAGCGCGTTCGCGCTCGATTTTCCGATGTCGCTGGCGGTGGCGCCGGATGGCCGCGTGCTGGTTTTGAACGGCGGCGCGAAAGCGTCCGATCAGCGTGGTGAATGGCGCCGAGACTTCCGCTGCCCGACGCCTGGCTCGGCCTGACCTTCGCGCCCGACGGCAAAATGGTTTACGCCGGAGGCGGATCGCGCGGCGTGGTCTACGAATTCACCTACGCGCAAGGCGAACTGAAGCTGGCGCGCGAAATGAAGGCCGGCGATTTCACCGGCGATGTCGCGCTCTCGCCCGATGGGCACCTGATCTACGCGGCGGATCTCTTCGCCAACGCGATCGTAGTGATCAATCCGCAATCCGGCCGCGTGATCGATCGCTTCAAGACCGGACGCCGCCCGTACCGCATTCTGTTTCACCCCGACGGCCGTTCGTATTTCGTCTCCAGTTGGGCCGACGCGTCGGTGTATCAGTACAACACCGTCAACGGCGAAGAGATTGGACGCATTCGCCTGGGCTCGCACCCCACCGACATGGTCTTGAGCACCTACGATGCCGGAATCGGAAGGACAGGCCGCGCCAGAGCGCGAAATATCGTCTGTTCGTCGCGGCGGCGAATACCAATGAAGTGTTCGTGGTGTCGGGATCGGCGACAACAAGACCATGAATCTGGTCGAGACCATTCACGTCGCGCCCGCGCCGCTCTCGCCGCTCGGCATGACGCCCAGCGCGCTCGCGCTCTCGGCGGATCAGAAACATTTGTACGTGGCCTGCTCGGATGCCGATGTAGTCGCGTCGGTGGATGTCTCCGACGTGCGCGGCGTGGTCGAAGGATTCCTGCCCGCGGGCGCCTATCCTGCGGCGGTGCGCGTCAGCGGAGATCGCGTCTGGGTTGCCAACGCGCGCGGCAACACGGTCGACGCGCTTGGCGAAACGTTCCGGCCGGTAGCCGATCCGCCGGACTGGACCTCGCGCCCGCCGAACATGTGATCTACGTGATCCGCGACACGCAGCCCGAGCCGCTGATGCGCGCCATCGGAGGGCTCGCGCCGGATTACACCGTGAAACTCGGCTGGCGGCCCAATTTCGATATTGCCGACCCGGCCAACATTCCGCCCGCCGGCTATCTGTGGACCAACGCGCTCGCGGCCGGGCTCACGCGTCCGCAATTACGGAGTGTTTGTCCGCAACGGGCAAGCCATCGATCCCGCGGCCAGAGCTTTCACCAAACCGGACGCCTCGGCCTTCGCCGAAGACCTGAAACAGTTCGACGCCAGCGGCATGATGCCGCGCCTGATCCTCGTGCAGATCGCGAGCGATGAAGCGCTGGCATCGCTCAAAAGCGCCGTCGCCAAGAGCCGCTTCGCCGCGAAAACGGAAATCGTCGTGGGAGACTTGCGGCGTGTCGAAGCGCTGCTCGGTCTGCGTCCCATGACTCGCAAAGATTGACCTGACTTGACCCGAAAGGACCGATGACCACCGTCTGTTTTCTCTGGCACATGCACCAGCCGTTCTACAAGGATCTGTGGAGCGGCGAATATAAACTGCCCTGGACCCGGCTTCACGCCTGAAGGACTACGCCGGCATGGTTGAGATCCTGGCGGAATTTCCCGCCATCCATCAGACCTTCAATCTGGTGCCGTCGATGGTGGCGCAGATCGACGAATACGCGTCCGGCAAGGCGTCCGATCCGTTTCTCGACTGCGCCCTGGCGCGCGCCGAAGACCTGAGCGAAGCGCAGCGCAACTTCGTTCTGAAGTATTTTTTTCAGGCGAACTCTCGACCGGCTGATCTCGCGCTATCCGCGCTATCTTGAACTGTACGGCAAGCAGGAGCGCAAGGAGACTTTCTCGGCGCAGGATCTTCGCGACCTCCAAATCTTCCATCTTCTGGTCTGGTTCGATGAAGATCTGCTGGCGCGCGATCCGGAATTGATCGCGCTGGTCCGCAAGGGCCGCGACTTCTCGCTGTGCCGATCAGAGCAATGATCGCCCGCAAGCAGCGGGAAGCGCTGGCGCGCGTGCTGCCGGTGTATCGCGAATTCGGCGCGCGCGGGCAGATCGAAATTTCCACCACGCCGTTCTACCATCCGATTCTGCCGCTGATCTGCGATTCCGATCATCGGCGCGGTTTCGAGTCCCGGCCTTCCGCTGCCTCCGCGCTTCGCGTATCCCGATGACGCCCGCGAGCAACTGGATCGCGCCCGCACCTACATCCACGAGAAGCTGGGCGTCGCGCCGGTGGGCTTGTGGCCGTCGGAGGGCTCGGTTTCCGATGAGGCGCTGGCGCTCGCCGCTGCATGCCGGCTTCACCTGGGCCGCCAGCGACAACGGCGTGCTGGCGCGCACGCTCAACCGCGATGCCGGCGTGGACGTCACCTACCGCGCCTACAACTGGCAGCAAAACGGCCACGCAGATGCGCATGATCTTCCGCGACCGTTATCTCAGCGATCTGATCGGCTTCGAATATTCCCGCATGAACGCGCACGACGCGGCCGGACATTTTCTCGATCGCATTCGCCAGAACACCGCAAGGGCGCGAATGTCTGGTGCCGATCATCCTCGACGGCGAAAACGCCTGGGAATGGTACGAAGCCAACGGCCGTCCGTTCCTGCGCGAACTCTACCGCCGCATCTCGGAAGACCCGGCACTGGAAGCCCTCACGGTCTCCGAAGCGCTGGCGAAATTCGAGGCCGAGCCGCTGCATGGCATCTTCCCCGGCTCCTGGATCAACGCGAACTTCAACATCTGGATCGGCGCGGAAGAAGACAACCAGGCTTGGGAACTGTTGCTGGCCGCGCGGCGCGCCTACGATGAAACGCCGGATGTCCCGGAAAGCGCGCGCAAGCTGGCCTACGAAGAACTGCTGATTGCCGAAGGCAGCGATTGGAACTGGTGGTATGGGCCGGAGCACGGCTCCGACAATCGTCCGGAATTCGATCAGCTCTATCGCGATCACCTGATCAACGTCTACCGCGCGCTGGGGCTGGTTCCGCCCGAGGCGCTCTCCCGCTCCATTCTTCGCGTCGAGCAAAGCGGCGAGATTCACGAGACGTCCGCGGAATCCCATTCACGTCACGCTCGACGGCGAAGTCACATCCTATTTCGAATGGATGGGCGCTGGACGCTACCGTCCCGATCCGCGCTCCGGCGCGATGCATGGAGGCGCCCCGCCGGTATGGGAAATGTTCTACGGCTGCGACGGCGAATCGGTGGCGCTTCGCCTGGATGGCCTGCGACAAGGGAGTAACAGTCGAGGTCGAGTTTGAAACCGGGATTGTGCCGGCGGAAATAGCGATCGGACGCATCACGGAACTGCGCGCTCCGCTCGCCGGGCATCGCCTGCGGGTCCATCTCTCCAGGAACGGATTGCCGGTCGCCACGCTTCCCGATGCATGGCTGGATCGAAGTGGGCGAATGCATGGCGCTGGTGAAAACGCAGTTGTCCGAGGCCAAACCTTTGTGACGAAACGCGCCACACTGCTCTGGCTGCTCACCGCCGCGCTCGGCTGGGCGCAACAGGGCCTGTCATTCAGGTGAACGTGGATGCGCGAGACGCGCCGCGCAGGTTGATCCACGTCCAGCTTCACATTCCAGCCAGTCCCGGGCCGATGACGCTGCTCTATCCGCAGTGGATCCAAGGCGAGCACGGGCCCACGGGTCCGATCGCGGACGTTGTCAGCCTGAAGTTTCGCGCTAACAACAAAACGATTGCCTGGCGGCGGGATTCGGTGAACCTATATGCGTTCCACGTAACCATCCCCCAGGACAGTGCGGCGCTCGACGCCGCTTTCGATTTCATTTCTCCGGCGGACGCGGGCGGGTTTACGGAAGGGTCGTCGATGACCACCGAGCTTGCGGTGCTGAACTGGAATCAGTATGTGCTCTATCCGCAAGGCACGCCGGCGGACCAACTGCGCTATCAGGCCACGCTGCGCTTGCCGCACGACTGGCATTTTGGAACAGCGCTCGGCGTCGCTAAGCAGTCGGGCGACGAAATTGAGTTTCTGCCGACTTCTCTTACTACCCTGATCGACTCGCCGGTCTCGGCGGGCGCGCACTATAAGACCATCGATCTGGGCGTCTTTAACGGAGCGGCCCACTATATTCACATCGCGGCGGATAGCGAGCGCGCTCTGGCGATGCCGCCGCAGGCAGTGAAACAGTATAAGCGCCTGGTGGCGGAAGCCGGGCGCGCTATTTGGCTCGCGCCACTACCGCAGCTATCACTTTCTGCTGACGCTCAGCGACCACGTGGCCAGCTTCGGCCTGGAGCATCACGAATCGAGCGACGACCGGCTCGGCGAGCGGACGCTGCTCGACGAAGACCTGCTGACGTTCTTTTCGGAATTGCTGCCTCACGAGTATGTGCATTCCTGGAACGGCAAGTATCGCAGGCCCGCGGGACTGGCGACGAAAGATTACAGCGAGCCCCTGCGCGGCGATTTGATCTGGATGTACGAGGGCCTCACCGAGTATCTGGGCTCCGTGCTGGCGACTCGCAGCGGTATGGAGCCGCCGGAATTGTTTCGCGAGCGGCTGGCGTATGTGATTTCGCATTTGGAATATGAATCGGGGCGCTCCTGGCGGCCGCTGTCGGATACCGCAATCTCCGCGCAGATCTTGTTTCCGGCGCGCGAAGATTACTCCGCATTGCGGCGTGGCATCGATTTCTATGGCGAAGGCCAGTTGGTGTGGCTGGAGGTGGACACTCTCATTCGCCAGTTGAGCCACGGGACCAAGTCGATCGACGATTTTTGCCGCGAGTTCTACGCGTGGCGGCGAGACTAGCCCGGCAGTGAATCCGTACACGCTGGATGACGTCATCGCCGCGCTCAATCGCGTGCAGCCGTACACGTGGGCGGATTTCTTCCGGGAGAGAGTGGACACAGTGCAAACCGGCGCGCCGGTTCAGGGCATCGAGAACGCCGGCTGGAAACTTACGTATGACGATATCCGCCCGGGATACTGGAACACCACTGAGGATCAGGATAGGAACACGGATATGCTGCCTTCACTAGGTATCCTCGTGAAGAGTGACGGCCTGGTGGCGGACGTCGTGATGGGCGGCCCGGCGCAACGAGCGGGAGTCGTGCCAGGAGCGACGATCACGTCGGTGAATGGTCGTCAGTTTACCGCTACTGTGCTGCGCGAAGAGGTTCAGGGCGCTGCGAAAACCACCGATCCGATCGAACTCATGGTCAGGAGTGGCGAATACACCAGCACGCGCAAGGTGGATTATCACGGCGGCGAACGGTACCCGCATCTGGAGCGGCGTAACGGCAAAGCCGGATATGCTGACCGAGATCGTGCAGCCGCGGGCGAAGTAAGCTACAGCCCCATGATGTGATAGCCGGCGTCGGCGAACAGCACGTCGCCGGTGACGCCGCGGCCCAGGTCGCTGGCGAGGAACACGGCCAGGTCGGCCACTTCCCCCGGAGTCACGTTGCGGCGCATCGGAGCGTGCGCCTCGACAGCTTCCAGCACCTTCGAAAAATCCTTGATGCCGCGCGCGGCGGCAGTTTTCACGGGACCGGCGGAGATCGCGTTCACGCGAATATTTTGCGGGCCGAGATCGCCCGCCAGGTACCGCACCGAGGCTTCGAGCGCGGCCTTCGCCACGCCCATCACGTTGTAGTTGTGCACCACGCGCGTCGAGCCCAGATACGTCAGCGTCATCATGGAGCCGCCGTTCGTCATCTTGGGAGCCGTCGCGCGCGCCACCGCGATCATCGAATAGGCGCTGACATTCTGCGCCAGCAGATAGCCCTCGCGCGAAGTTTCGACGAACGGCCGCGCCAGGTCGGCTTGGTTGGCGAAAGCGATGCTGTGGACCACGGCGTCCAGGCGTTCTTCCGACGCCAGCGTCTCAGTGAGCTTGGCCAGATCCTCGTCCCGCGTGACGTCGCACTCAAATACGCGAGCGGCGCCGAGCGACGCGCCCAGTTCTTCCACCGTCTTCTGTAAGCGCTCGCCCTGATACGTCAGCAGCAGGCGCGCCCCTTCGCGCTGGAACGCTTGCGCGATCGCGTAAGCCAGGCTCCAGCGATTCGCGACGCCCAGCATCAGCGCGGTTTTCCCTTCCAATAATTGAGACATGAAATCGCATTGTACACTACACATTGGATCTCTCCACTCCACTCATGTATGTGAAAGGCGTCGGGCCGGCGCGCGCCGCGATGCTCGAAGCCAAGGGGTTGAAGGTGGTGGAGGATCTGCTCACGTACGCGCCTTTCCGCTACGAAGATCGCAGCAATGTGAAGTCGCTGCGCGATCTGGCGCCCGGGGAAATGGCGACGGTGCTGGCCGAAGTGCGATCCACAAAAGTGTCGGGATTCCGCCGCCGCAATCTGGGATTGTTCGAAGCCACCTTCACCGACGCATCGCGCGGAGTGCTGGCGGGCAAGTGGTTCCACGGCGCGTATCTCGCCGACGTGCTGGCTCCGGGACAGAAGGTGGCGCTCTACGGCAAGGTAGAATTCGATACCTACTCCGGGCATCTGGCGATGATGCATCCGGAGTACGAGATTCTGGCCGACGATGAAGACGGCGACGCGTCGCTCCACACCGGGCGCATCGTGCCGGTGTATGAAGCCGCCGGGAAAGTGACCACGCGGGCGCTGCGCACGCTGCTCCATCGGATCCTGGAAAGCATTGCGCCGCTGCGCGACGATCCCCTGCCCGAGCACATTCGCGCGCAGCTGAAGTTGCCCGATCGCTGGAGCGCGATCCGCGAGCTGCATTTCCCTCCCCCGGATGCCGATCTGCGCGTGCTCAACGCATTCCGTTCGCCGGCGCAATACCGTCTGATCTTCGAGGAGTTTTTCTGGCTGGAGTGCGGCCTGGAACTGAAGCGCGCCAAAGCCCGTCTGCAACCGGGAATCCAGTTCGCGCTGACAGACCGTGTGCGCGAGCGCATCAAGGAGATGCTGCCGTTTCGTCCCACCGGAGCGCAGAAGCGCGTGCTGGCCGAGATCGC
This sequence comes from Bryobacterales bacterium, assembly GCA_963731375.1. GTDB lineage: Bacteria > Acidobacteriota > Terriglobia > Bryobacterales > Bryobacteraceae > Palsa-187. Next base: position 174,608 of record CAVSUW010000005.1, on the reverse strand, counting down.
CCACGATATGTCGCGAGCCGCATCCCATGTATCGCCTGCTGCAAGGCGACGTGGGCAGCGGCAAGACGCTGGTGGCGGCCGAGGCGGCGATCATCGCCATCGAAAACGGCTATCAGGTGGCGGTGCTGGCCCCGACCGAAATCCTGGCGACGCAACATTACTTCTATTTCAAGAAGCTGTTCCAGAAGTTGGGCTACGTCACGATCCTGGTGACCGGCTCGTCCACCGCGCGGGAGAAAGTGCAGTTGAAGAAACTGGCGGCGGCGGGACTCGCGCACGTCGTCGTCGGAACCCACGCCCTGCTCGAAGACGACGTGATATTCAAACGCTTGGGCCTGGCGATCGTCGATGAGCAGCATCGTTTCGGCGTGGAGCAACGGCAGGCGCTGCTCGAAAAGGGCGCCGATAAGGGAACGCCTCCGGATGTCCTGGTGATGACCGCGACGCCGATTCCGCGCACGCTGGCGCTGACGATTTACGGCGACCTGGATGTCAGCGTGATCGACGAGCTGCCGCCGGGACGCAAGCCCATCGTCACCAGCACCGTGACCGAAGATAAGGTGGAGCAGGTCTACAGTTTCCTGAAGAAGCAGATTGCGCTGGGGCGGCAGGCGTACGTGGTGTATCCGGTGATCGAAGAGTCGGAGACGCTGGCCATGAAGGCGGCGCAGAAGATGCACCAGCATCTGTCGCAACTGGTGTTTCCCGATCTGGAGGTGGGACTGCTGCACGGGCGCATGCCCGCCGCCGATAAGGAAGCCGCGATGGATCGGTTCCAGCGCGGACTGACCAAGATTCTGGTGTCGACCACCGTGATCGAAGTGGGCGTGGACGTGCCGAATGCGTCGGTGATGGTGATCGAGCAGGCGGAGCGCTTCGGCCTGGCGCAGATGCACCAGTTGCGCGGGCGCGTGGGACGCGGAGCGGAGCAGAGCTATTGCATCCTGGTGACCGGCGAAAATGAGCGAGCTCGCGCGCGAGCGCATTCGAACCCTGGTGGATTCGGGCGACGGTTTCTATATCGCCGAGATGGACATGAAGCTGCGCGGTCCCGGCGAATTCTTCGGGACGCGACAATCCGGCTTGCCCGCCTTGCAGATCGGCAGCATCGTGCGCGATGCGGACGTGCTGGAGGTGGCGCGCAATGAGGCGGCGGCGTTCGTGGCGCATCCGCCTTCCGAGCAGGAGTTACGTAACGCCGTGACCTTCATCCGCGATCATTGGCAGCGGCGCTACGGATTGGTGCAGGTGGGCTGATCCGCCATGCGAGTGATCGGAGGAGAATTTCGCAGCCGCGCGATCAAGAGCCTTCCGGGGCTCGACGTGCGTCCGACGCCGGACCGTTTGCGGGAAGCGCTGTTCAACATCCTGGCGCCGCGCATCGAGGGTGTGGTCTTCGCCGATTTATACGCCGGCACCGGCGCGGTCGGCATCGAGGCCTTGAGCCGGGGAGCCGCGCGCGCGATTTTCGTCGAGCAAAAGCACGCGGCGGTCAAAGCCATTCGCGAGAACTTGCGATCGCTCGGGATCGAAGGCCGCGCGGAAGTGCGGCAAGGCCGCGCGACGGCCATGATTCCGCGCCTCGAAGCCGATATCGTGTTTCTGGATCCGCCCTATGCGCTCGAAAACGAATACGCAGTCTGCGCTCGACTTGCTGGGCGAAAAGCCGCCGCCGTTGGTGATCGCCCAGCATCCGCCGCGCCTTAAACTGGCAGACGAGCTATGGCGCGCTTCACCGCACCCGTCTCGTGAAGCACGGCGACAACGCGCTTAGTTTTTACGGACAAGTGGCTACAGGAGGACTGACCGTGCACTGGCGGAGTTCGACGCGCCTATCGAATTGGTCAGAGTCGCAGTGACCGCGATGAACGGGACCGTACTGCCCGGGGGGCCGGTGAAGGAGAACTGCACCGTCATTTTGAAGGTACTTCCGAAGGCGTTCGAGTTGGGATTGCTATACCACGCTGCGAAGGCAGTCGTGAGAGGCACGGTAACATCCAAGGTGGACGGTTGTGTGTTCGTCGGCAACGTGAAATGGAACAGTGCGCTGGTCATGTCGCGCGGCGTCGAGCGTCCGGTCACGGAAATGCTAAAGCCGCTAAGGGTTATTGCGCAGGGAATGACAGTTGATTAATGACCGGAACCGTGGGATTGACGGTCATAACGTTAGTGACCGGGACCGGCGTAAGCGAATTGCCGGCGGAATCCGTAGCGTTGGTGGTGATCGTTATTGTCCCAGCCACGGTTCCAATCATCACCGGCACGCTAGCTGTGGGAACAGCCGGTGAAATGACGAAGGTGGTTGTCGTTCCCCCGATGGCGAACTTTGCATCAAACGCCTGAGTGCCGCCACCCGTAGGACTGAAAGTCAGCGTCATTGTGACGGTGACGTTCAGCGGGTAAGCCCCACTCAGTGAAACCGTTGCCGTGGGCTGAGTCGCAGCCACGCCGATCGTTGGCAATCCGCTGACGATGACAGTCGGAAGTGTCGTCTGACCCCAGGCGCTGGCGCACGCCGCCGTCAGCAGCACCGCGAGAAGAAGAACGCGGCGCGCGATCACTGCTGGCCTCCGTTAGCGGCCGGCACCGCAAGCGGCACGAACCAAACCTCGTTGGTCGAGGCATCGAACACTTTCACCACGCCATCGGTGAGGCTCGTCAGACGGAACAGCGCTCCACCCATTCCATAAAGGCTCGCGGGCGCACAAGCGCAATTCAGGCCGACGCTGGTGCCGGCCGTCAGGTCAAATGTCGATAGCGATCCCAGGTTTCCGGCAACGCTCAGATACCGGTTATCGAATGACGTAGCCAATGCGACGGCGATTTCCACTGGCGGAGCCGTGGCCGGATCTGCCGGCGGCGGATCGTTCGGCTTGCTCCAGAGCACGTTGGGCGTGATCGCGCCGGCGATGTCGGTGATGAGCGGTCACCTGACTGGCCGTGATCGCCGCCACATCGTTTCGTCCATGGAAGAAGCACACCGCCTCCGCGGCGCCGCCCACCGGAAGTACGATCGCATAGCCGGAGGGGCCCATCGCATATGTGCTGAAGGGCCAAGCTCCCACCATCCACTGGCCGTCGTCGCTGACCGCCACGCTTGTCGGATCGGAAAGCGTGAAGGAGAAATCGATATCGAAAACCCCTGGAGTTGCCGACAAACTATGGAGCAACTGAAAATGCCGCGTGCTCGAGAACCACAACCCGGCCGCCGTTCCGCTGGGGCTGAATACGATGCGGTCGGGAGCGGCAGACACACCCTGCACGGCCACGCTCGCACCCGAGCCAATCGTGTAAAGCATCACCGCGCCGGTATCGGCCGCAACCGCCAGCGCCTGGGTCTGGTCTGGGAGAAACCTCGATGCGGGAGAACGCACCGCCGGGAGTAATCGCACCGCCTACCGAACCAGCGGCGGGAATCCCCGACATCGTGCGCAACGTGCCGCCATCCGGGAGATAACCCATAACCGGTCCCTGTACCTGCGCCGCAGGCCGCGCCCGCCAGCGCAATAAAGATTGCCGCTCGGAGGACTGCGCATTCGCCTCAATCATTGTGGTGCTCCTACGGTGACGGTTCCGGGGGTGATGGTAGTGGTGGGAGTAGCGGTGGTTGAACCGCCCCGGTGGGTGGCAAGGACACCGAGCGCGGCTCCGCCTCCCACAATCGCGGCCACGATCAATATTTTCGTCGTACGGCTCATGCCGCCGCCCGGAGCCTCCGGAAGACGCCGACCCCAGCACGTTGGTCTGCGTGATGATCGCGCTGGCGGTTTGTCCCGCGACGGAAGCGGCCACGCGGATCTCCATGGCGCCGGCCTGGTTGTTGAAGCGGATGCCGCGGGCCACTGCCTGGCCTTGGGCGTTGGTGGCGGTGGTCAGGGAATTCGTGCCGTTAGTGAAGGTGCCGCCGGGTCCTTGGTTCGGAAGGAAGAAGGTGACAGAGGCTCCGGCGACCGGTTTGTGGTTTTCGTCCTCCACCTGAACGATGGGTTCCCGATTGACGCGCTGCTTGATGTTGTTGATCGCGCCCTCGCCTTCGACGATCACAATCTGCAGGCTAGTGGGAGTTTGACCCCGAAGAGGAAGGCCCCGGAAATTGAGCAGAAGAAGAACGATCAGGAAAAGGCAGTGAGGGGTTCTGGGATGCATAGTACATCGTACCGGCGCAAGGCCTCTGAAATGAGTCTACCGCAGTGGCCAGTCGCGACATCGCAGGAAATGAAACAATGAGGGACATGACGCTCAAAATCGAGCCTGCAACGGAACGCGATCTTCCTGCGATTGTGCATTTGGTCAGGCAGTTGGCCCGCTACGAAAAACTGGAGCACGCCATGGTTGCGAGCCAGGAGGATTTCCGCCAGGCGCTGTTTGGAGTCGAGCGCAACGCGCACGCGCTGATGGCCTTCGCGGATGATGCCGCGGTTGGGTTCGCTCTCTACTTCTATAATTTCTCGACTTTCGTGGGCAAGCGCGGCATCTACCTGGAAGACATTTTTGTGGAGCCGGAGCATCGCGGCCGTGGAATCGGCAGCGCGCTATTGAAGCGTCTGGCGAGAATTGCCAAGGAACAAAACTGCGGTCGAATGGAGTGGTCCGTGTTGACGTGGAATCAGCCGTCGATCGATTTTTATCACCGGCTGGGCGCGGTCACGCTGGACGACTGGCGAATCTTCCGCTTGCACGGAGAGCCGCTGGAGCAACTGTGCGCCGAGGACTGCGAGGTAGACGCATGCAAATCGATCCTGAGGATTTCAAACGGCATTATGCGCTGCTGTCCGACGACGCGCTGCTGGAGATAGATCGCGACGAATTGGTGGACGCGGCGCGCCCGTATTACGACGCCGAGTTGGCGGAGCGTAAGCTGGCTCGGCCGGACGAGCGAAGTGGATCCCGCGCCGGTCCCCGCCCAGACGGATGACGCCCGGCCAGACGGAAGGCGGCCTCGCAACTGGTGGCGAACCTTCCTTTCACTCGACGAAGCCAACTTTGCGCGAGGCTTGCTGCAGTCGGCCGACATCCCGTGTTCGTCTCGAAAATGAGCACGGGGCCGCAGTGGGCCGGAATCGGCGCACTTGCGGTTGATGGTCCCCGCATCGGCGTACGATCGCGCCTGCGAGATTCTGGAAACCGAGATCAGCGAAGAGGACCTGATCGCGCAGGCAGAGGCGGAAGCTTCCGAAGACGACGAGCCGTCGTAAATATTTTCTCCGCTACGCCCGCTCCTAACCCGCTATAATCGAACATTCGATGGCGATTGTGATTTTATGGCAATAGACTGGTTTCCGCTGTGGCTCAGTCTGCGCGTGGCGCTCCTATCGACGGCCCTGGCGTTTGTCGGCGGTTTGTGGATCGCCTATCTGCTGGCCAACCGGCAATTCCGCGGCAAAGACGTGCTGGATGCGGCGGTGACGCTGCCGTTCGTTTTGCCGCCGACCGTGCTGGGCTACTACTTGCTGGTGCTGCTGGGCCGCGCGAGCCCGCTCGGCAAGCTGTGGGAAGCAGTCTTCGGATCGCCGCTGGTATTCACCTGGAAAGCCGCCGTCGTCGCCGCGCTGCTGCACGCGCTGCCGCTGCTGGTGAAGTCGGCGCGGGCGGCTCTCGAAAGCGTCGATCGCAGCTATGAACGCGCCGCGCGCAACCTCGGCGCTTCGGAATGGAAACTTTTCTGGAGAGTGACCATGCCGCTCGCATGGCGCTCCATTCTGGCAGCCACGGCGCTGGCCTTCGCGCGATCGCTTGGGCGATTTCGGAGTCACGCTGATGGTGGCCGGCAACATCCCGGGGCAAACGCAGACCGTGGCGGTCGCCATCTACCAGGCTGTCGAATCCGGCGACGGTGCGCTCGCGCGAACTCTGGTGCTGATCGTTTCGGCGGTGGCCTTGCTCTTGTTGACGCTGGCCAATCGTCTTAGCCCCAGCTCGGCTTTAAAGCGCCATGTTGCACGCCCGGCTCCGCAAATCCTTCGCGCCTAGACCCGATTCCGCGGGGTTCACTCTCGACCTGGAATTCTCGGCGACAGCGGGCGTCACCGTGCTCTTCGGCCCCAGCGGCGCCGGTAAGACGCTGGTGCTGGATTCCGTGGCCGGATTCACGCAACCCGACGAAGGCCGCATACTGCTGGACGACGAGATCCTCTACGACGCCGCGGCCGGCGTGCATCTCCCGCCGCAAAAACGCAACTGCGGCTACGTGTTTCAGAACTACGCGCTGTTTCCGCACATGACGCTGCGCGAAAACCTGGCGTTCGCGGCCGAGCGCAAGCCGCGCCTGGAGCGGCACCGGCGGGTCCACGACATGCTCGATAAATTCCGGCTGACCGAAGCCGCCGGCCGGCGTCCGCATGAGGTTTCCGGCGGCCAGCGCCAGCGCTGCTGCATCGCGCGCGCGTTGATCGGCGAGCCCAAGCTGCTGCTGCTCGACGAGCCGGCCACCGGTCTCGACGCGGTGCTGCGCGCGGAATTCTACGAAGTCCTGCGGCAGGTTCGCAGCGAATTTGCCACGCCCATGCTGCTGGTGACGCACGACCTGACCGAGTGTTTCGAGCTGGGCGAGGAGATGCTGATTCTCCACGCCGGCAAAATCGTGCAGAAAGGTTCCCCGCGTTCGGTGCTCGACGAACCCGCGACTCTCGAAGTCGCGCGCCTGCTGGGCGCTTTCAATTTGCTCGACTGCGAGATTCGGACGCTCGATCCGGGACGCAATACCAGCCGCCTGCAAGTGGGCGAGTTCGAATTGGAAGGCCCCTATTTCCCGGGCCACCTGAAAGGCGACCGCGTAACGCTATGCGTGCGCCCGGAACAGCTCAAAGTCTCGGCGCGCAACGGCAAACCGGGACCCAATCAGATCCCAGCCGCGCTGCTCAGAACCGTCGAACGGCCTCACGGCTTGCGCTTGGAATTTTCCGGCGGCGGCATCCCCGGGCCGGTGCGCGTAACCGTTTCGCGAGCCGAGTATGAGACGGCAGCGCGACAATCGCGATTGGGTGATCCAATTCCCCGCCGACGCATTGCGCGTGCTGTAAGTGCGGAATCGCGCGGCGAATTTTCGGTAAGACTCTCCATATCAGTTTCATCGGCTCATAAGTCGACTAAATCGGCGAGCTGGAGGGCTCCTTTCGATGCCAGGTACCCGGAACTTCGGTCGTCGCCACAGAAAGCGCCCTAGGCACCCGCATTACGCGCGCTGTAAAAAAGGCCGGCCTCTGTTCTTCCAGAGACCGGCCTCAGTATCACTTGGAGCGTCTAGAACGTCAGCTTGAGAGCCAACTGGATGATGCGCGGGCCGCCGGACGTGATATCGCCCTGCGTCGAGCCCGCATTGGCCAGCGTCTGCGTGATCCTGCCGTAATTGGCATTGTTGAGGACGGTCGACGGGTTGTTGAACATGGGGTGGTTGAAGATGTTGAAAAACTCCGCCCGGAACTGCAGGAAGGCACTCTCGCCCTTCAGTGGAATTTTCTTGAAGGCTCCCATGTCCCACGCAAACATGTTGGGACCGCGCAGCGTGCCCTTGCCCACGTTCCCAGGCGTGCCGAGGAAATTCGGAGCAAAGGCAGCTTTGTTGAACCATACCAGCAGCGGATCGGCGCCGGCGGGACGATCCAGCGATTGCCCGAGCACCACGTCGGCGCGGTCGCGGTTGAGGCCGGTCCGCGAGTTGTCCACGCCGCTGGTTACGGTCATCGGTGAGCCGGTTTGATATTGCTGGATACCGGTCAACTGCCAGCCGCCCAGCACACCCTTCGCCAGGCCCTTCATATGGTTGGCAAACGGGATGTCCCAAACGTAGGACGTGACAATCCGGTGCGCGTGATCGAAATCCGACGGTCCTTTAAGCACCTGGTCGTAGAACGGGCTGTACCAGGGTAAAACTTGATCGCCGCCGCCGCTGTTGCCCGTTCAGTCCGGTTCCGATGTCGTCGATACTCTTGGACCAGGTGTAGTTCATCTGGATCGTGACACCGTGGGAATAGCGCTTCAGCAGCGACGCTTGCAAGGAGTTGTAGCGGGCGACGCCGTTATCGCCATAACCAAACAGACCCGATGAGTAAGCGGGCCAAAATAAACGTCGAGCATCGGTTGTGCTGGTGGTTGAGGCTGCCGCTCCGATGCCCGCGTTGACGGCCGAGTTGTACTCCAAGACGCGGCGCTCGTGAATGCCACGGGATCCGACGTAGGAGCCACGGACCAGGAAGTCGGAAGGCAGTTGGCGCTCTATAGTCACGTTCCAGTTGTAAACCAGCGGCGTGGGCAAGGTTTCGTCTCGATAGGTTGTCTCCACGGTCGGGACCGGGAAAACGAAGTTCGCGCTCGGCGCAGGAAACGGGAATGCGTCTACGATGCCCGCAGTAATGTAAGGCGCCCGCAACTTGCCCCGATTGTTGAATTGCACCTGTGGAGACCACGGCGCCGCATCTACGCCGTTATTGTTGGTGTCGCCGCGCGCGTGCTGGTCGTAGAAAAATCCCGCGCCGCCGCGGACGCTGGTCTTGCCATCGCCAAATACATCCCAGGCGAAGCCTATCCGCGGAGCGAGGTTGATCCAGCTTGCCCCTGTTCCTCCGTAAGGCACGCCCGGATCTCCATAGAACGTGGTTCCAACGGGCGCCAGCGGGAATCGTTTGGAGTGGACGCCGGCATAATAGTCGCCAACCCGGAATTTCTCGTACCGGTCGCGAACATCGATCCATGGGCCGGTCGGCTCCCAGCGCAAACCGAGGTTTAGGGTCAGCCGCGATGTGACCTTCCAGTCGTCCTGGGCGTAAAGGGCCGGGTAGGTGGCCCGGAAATACTTATATTCGCCCGAGCCTTGGATCCATGTTCCCAGGTTGCCTAGCATGAAGTCTGCCATGGCGAGGCCGCTGACGTTGCCGGAGAAGGTCGCCGTGCCGGGCCGGAGAAACAGGTTGCGGATGTCCGCCCGCTGCTTGTCGATCGAGAAACCGAACGACAGGCTGTGGCGGCCCTTGACCCAACTCACCCGGTCCGACATCTCGAATCCATTCCGCGTGAAGCCGGCGATGGTATTATCCCCCGCGGTGAAAAAGCCTGAAACGTTGACTCCCTCAATAAAGGGCGCCTCGGGGATTCCCTGATTCACGATCATGCCCAGGCTCTGAAACGTCGGAACTCCAGGCGCCGGGCCGCGCTGGGAAAACTGCCGCGTATAGCCGAAGTGCCAATCATTCAACACCGTGGGACTGAAGGTATGGATTTCGCCGATGTTCGCGTTGTGTATGCGCGTTTCCGAGCCGTTGAGAAAAGTCACGTAATTGTGCGGATCGTAGGTCGGCGCATTGGTAAAGTTGTCGATAAAATATCGCAGCATGAGCCGGTCATTCTGGCCGATCTGGTGGTCAATTCTCATGATGCCCTGAGCGAGATTCCGACTGATGGGCGTCTGGTACGTGTAGAAGCCGGTGCCGGTCAAACCTGTAGGCATCATCTGCTTCGCGAAAGCCAGAGCCACCGGATCCAACTGGTTTTGTCGGGATTTGCTTATTCGGATACGGGAGGCCGAGCGGCATCTTTGATCATGACGGCGTTGTTGCACAGGGTCCCGCACGTGGCGAAATTTCCATTCTCTTCATCCACGGTCGGCCCATTCGCATTCTTCGCGGCGTTGATGTTGCGTAGCCGTGTGGCCTGCCAGCCCATGAAGAAGAACGTCTTGTTCTTCCCGTTATAAAGCTTAGGGATGTAAACCGGGCCGCCGCCGTAAGCACCGAATTGATTGCGCTTCAGAAAGTCGGCTTGCGTGGCGAAAAAGTCCTTGGCATTGAAGGCGCGATTGCGGACAAATTCGAAAGCGCCGCCGTGTATGTCATTGGTTCCGGATTTGGTTACCGCATTTACCACCGCGCCCGCGCTGTTGCCAAATTGCGCGCTGAAGCCGCTGGTCTGGATGCTGAACTCCTGCAGAGCGTCCGGGAACGGGAACTCCTGATTCAACTGGAAGTAAGAATCGGTGTTCGAGTTGCCATCCAGCCGGTAGGAAACCTGTCCGATGCCCGAGCCGTTCGCCGATAAATAGAAGTTGCCCGGTATGCCCTTGCCCGTCTCGGTGCTGGTGGAGATCATGACGGTGCCGGCGATCAGCGTGCTCAACTTGGCCGCGTCGCGCCCGTTCAAAGGCAGTTCGATAATTCTCGTCGATTCCACCACCTCGGCGAGAGTAGAGGTGCTGGTGTCCACCTGCACGGTCTGGCCCGCTACCGTGACCGTCTCGGTCACCGCACCAACCTCCATCGGGATGTTGACGGTCAGGCTCTGGTTAGCAAGCAAGTCGACATCGGTCTGCCGGAACGCCCGGAAGCCCGCGCCGGTTGCCGTAATTGTGTAAGTGGTGGGCCGCAGGTTCGGGAAAACGAACTGCGCCATCGCTTCCGGTGACCATGCTGCGAGCCTGGCCCGTGCCGGCTTCCGTCACGGTTACCGTGACGTTCGGAACCGATCCCTGGCTCTGGTCTCTCACCGAGCCGACAATCTGCCCCGCCCCCTGGCCGAAGGCTAGTGGAACATAGCATACACACAAGTGCCACTGCAAAAATAAGTCTCTTTGCCATGATTCTCCCCATTTCACCCAAAATTCATGCCAGAGCGGTCTGACATGACGCTACGCTTCAAACAACTGCGCCGGCAAAGCCACTGCGGCGCGAATAAGTACAAGAATGGGACATTCACAGCAGCCCGAAATTCTACCAGCTCGCGAAAGAATATCGTTCAGGTCCCCGGGTCAGGTTGCTTCGCGATTCGAGGCTTACAGCTCGAACGCAAAAACCTCAGGCACAGGCCCGCTGCCGCTGAATTCACTCTTCCCGTAAATCCCGAATTACAATCCCCAACTAGATCCCCCAGACGCGTTTCCGCGAGTGGCATCGTAGCTTTGTATCACGGGCAAGTTGAACTGTCAATAGATAGATATACGAGCAATACCCAGTGCATGATTTTCGATTTTAATTGGCATGAGAACTTGACTTAAAAGGCATGAGATTGAGGCGGGAGACTACTTCGCGGGACGCGACGATTGCTAGCGAGTCTGATGGCTCCAATGCGCTTGCAGGCGCGCGAGGGCACCCGCGGGCTGGCGCGGTTCGGTTCGTCACAGCTGCGGCAGGCTATTAGTCGGTGTAGAGGTTACAAACGAAATAGGTGATCGAGCTGCCGGCGTCCGGGATCACCCAATGTGCCGTCTTCACTGCCATGTGATAGACGTCGCCCACGACGATCTTGCGTCTCTCGCCGCCTTGCACGATCTTCTTCCCATCCGGTCCGGCTACGATCTCTCCGCCCAAGTTCACGCTTCCCGACCCGCTGGTAAAGATGAGGACGTGAGCAAAGTTGTCGTGGCTTTCCGGTGCGGCTCCGACATTGCGGCGCTGGACGCTGCAGTCATGATGCGGACCGTCGTACCTGCCCAAGAAGCCTGGATTTGCCAATTTTTCCATGGTCCAGACTTCATACGCGGCGGTATCCAGCGGAGGCGGCTCTTTTTTGGCTTTCTTGGTGTCACCGCCGGTTTGCGCTGAAACCAGCAGGGCCGCGGACAAGATCACCAAAACAAGCACAAACAGACTGGCGATGATCGCTCGAATCTCAATTTTCGTCTTCATGATTGTTGACTCCTAATTTACCTGTAGTGACAGCATGATTCCGGCAACGAAACTCTATCACGAAACGGGTGTCGCGGCAATTCGCCAAATGCCAGCTTACATGACCTTTGACCCCAATGTTTCAACATGATATAGTCTTTTCCAGAATGTTGGAGGTGTAAATGCGTCACCGTGTCGTGGTGTTGTGCGCTTCTCTTGCCGTCGCCTTCGCCGTTTACGCGGCCGAGTCCGACCCCTTCACCCCCGCCCAGCGTAATTTCTGGTCGCTGCAGCCGGTCAAGACACCAGGCCGTGCCCGCGGTCAAGAATCAGGCGTGGGTCAAGAATCCGATCGACGCCTTCGTCCTCGCGAAGCTCGAAGAGAAGACTCTGACGCCCAACCCGCCCGCCGACCGCCTCACGCTGCTGCGGCGCGCGACCATCGACATGACCGGCCTGCCGCCTACGCAGGAAGAGATCCAGCAGTTCCTGAACGACAAGTCGCCCAACGCCTACGAGAAAGTGGTGGATCGTCTGCTCGCCTCGCCCGGCTTACGGCGAGCGCTGGGCGCGCCACTGGCTGGACGTCGTCCGCTACGCCGACAGCAACGGCTTCAAGGCCGATGAGACGCGGCCCAACATCTGGCGCTATCGCGACTACGTCATCGAAGCCTTCAACGACGACAAGCCGTACGACCGGTTCATCAAGGAACAGATCGCGGGCGACGAGATTTATCCCGGAGATCCCGAAGCGCTGGTCGCCATGGGATTCAATCGCCACTGGATCGATGAGACCAACGCCGCCGCTCTGTTCACTCGCCGCCAGGAAACGCTGGACGACATGACCACCGTGACCGGCGAGACCTTCCTCGGCCTGACGTTCGGCTGCGCGCGCTGCCACAATCACAAGTTCGATCCGATCCTGCAGAAGGATTACTATCGCCTGCAGGCGTTCTTCGCCAACACCAGCTTCGGCGACGGTCCGCTGCCATTGAAGGATCCCGCCGCGCGCAAGAAGTATGACGAGCAGAAGGCCGCCTGGGAAGAAAAGACCAAAGACATCCGCGCCGAGATGGACAAGATCCTGGAGCCGCTGCGGGCGGCCAAAGCTGAAGAGCGGCGTCGCATACTTTCGAGCCCGAAGTGCAGGACAGCGATCTTGATGGATCCCGCCAAGCGCGATCCGCGTGCAGGCGATGATGTATCACACCGCCGAGCCGCGCGTGACCTTCGACGAAGAGCCGGACGCCCGCACGCTGCGCGACCTCAAGGGAGACGACGCGAAGCGCTACGCTGAGCTCAAGAAGCAGCTCGCGGAATTCGATTCCCTGAAGCCCGCGCCGCTGCCGGAAGGCCAGTTCATGATCGACATCAGCGCGAAGGCGCCGCCGACCTATATTCTCAGAGGCGGCAATTTCGATCTGAAGGGCGACGAAGTCCAGCCCGGTTTCCTCTCGATCCTCGATCCCTCCGATGCCAAGATCACGCCGCTCCCGAATTCCACCGGCCGGCGCACCGCGCTGGCCGCGTGGCTCACCGATCCCAAGAATCCGCTGGTGGCGCGCGTGATGGTCAATCGCATCTGGCACTACAATTTCGGCACGCGGCATCGTGGCCACGCCGGGAGATTTCGGCCGCATGGGCTCGCGCCCGACGCATCCCGAACTTGCTGGACTATCTGGCTGCGACGTTCGTCGAGAACGGCTGGAGCATCAAGAAAATGCAGCGCATGATTCTGCTCTCGAACACCTATCAGCAGTCGTCCGAGTTTCAAGCCAAGGCCGCCGAGGTCGATCCCGACAACAAGCTGCTGTGGCGCTGGCCGCGGCGCCGCATGGAAGCCGAAGCGATTCGCGATTCCATGCTGTCCGTCAGCGGCTTGCTGAATCCGCAAATGGGCGGCCCGGGCGTTTTCCCGCCGGTTCCCGCAGGAACGCTCTCCGATCTGTCGGCCACCGCGGCCGCGGGCGGCTGGAAGACCGAGAAGGATCCGGCGCAGAACAATCGCCGCAGCGTCTACATCTTCGTGCGGCGCAACCTGCGCTATCCCATGCTGCAGGAGTTCGATTCGGCCAACACCTTCGAGAGCTGCGATTTCCGCAAGAACACCGTGACGCCGTCGCAATCGCTCGATCTGCTGAACAACGAACTGATCCTGCGATTGGGCGCAGGCGCTTGGCCGGACGCGTGTTGAACGACAACGGCCTGACGCCGGACGCCCAGAGTCGACCGGGCGTTCAAGCTGACCTACGGACGCGAGCCCACCGCCGAAGAGCAGAAGCTCGCGGCGGATTTCCTGGCGAAGCAGATGCCGATCATGGCGCAGCGCCTTGCGGCCGGCGAGAAAGCCAAGCCGCCGCTGCCTGCCAACATGCCCGCGGGGATGGATCCGGCGCGAGCCGCCGCGGTCGTCGATCTGTCGCAAATGCTGCTGGACTCGAACGAGTTCCTGTACATCAACTAATTAGGAGACGACGCCATGGCTGCATCCCGATAAAATGCTCAACAAGCTGAAGCATCACTGGAACGTCTCCAACCGCCGCGAGTTCTTCACGCAGGCCGGCAGCGGACTGGCCGGGATCGCGCTGGCCGCCATGCTGGCCGAAGACGGCTACGCCGCGGCGTCGATCCGCTGGCGCCCAAGAAGCCCCATCTGCCGCCCACGGCCAAGAACATCATCTGGTGTTTCATGGAAGGCGGCCCCAGCCAGGTGGATCTGTTCGATCCCAAGCCGCTGCTGGAGAAGTATCGCGCTGCAGCCGGTGCCGCCGTCGTTTCATCCCGAGACGCTGCTGACCGCGCAAGGCGCCAAGCCCAGCGATGGACTGTTCCCCTCGCGGCGCGCCTTCAAGCAATACGGCCAAAGCGGACTGTGGGTCTCCGACTGGCTTCCGAACATCGCCGAGCACGTGGACGATATCGCGGTCCTCCGGTCCTGCCACATCCGACGCCGTGAATCACGTCGGCGGCGTGTGCCAGATGAACACCGGCTCGATCCTGGCCGGACGTCCGTCGCTGGGCGCGTGGCTGACCTACGGCCTGGGCAGCGCGCAGAAGAATCTGCCGACCTTCGTCGTCATGCAGGACGACAAGGAAATCCTGGGCTCGGTGCAGAACTACGGCTCCGGCTTCCTGCCCGCGACGTATCAGGGCTCGCTGTTCCGCCAGGGCGATACGCCCATCCTGAACCTGAAGCCGCCCGCCGGAACCACCGACGAGCAGCAGCGCAGCAAGATCGAATTGCTGCAGAAGCTGAACGAGACTGTACGGGCGCAACAAAGAGGACGATACCGAACTCGACGCGCGCACGCGCTCCTATGAGCTGGCGTACCAGATGCAATCCGTCCGCGCCCGAAGCGGTCGATCTCTCAGCAAAGAGAGCGACGCCACCAAGACGCTCTACGGCATGGATGAGCCAGAGACCGCAGTCTACGGCGCCAACTGCCTGATGGCCCGCCGACTGGTCGAGCGCGGCGTGCGCTTCGTCGAAGTCTATAGCGGCTCCGGCTCCGGCTGGGATGCGCACCAGGACGTCAACAGCAATCACACCAAGTGGTGCAAGGCGTCCGACAAGCCGGTGGCCGGCCTGCTGGCGGATCTGAAAGCTCGCGGCATGCTGAAGGACACGCTGGTCGTCTGGGGCGGCGAATTCGGCCGCACTCCGTTCGCGCAAGTCATCCGCCGGGCAGACTCCGGAAAAGTACGGCCGCGATCACAATCCGTGGGGCTTCACCATGTGGATGGCGGGCGGCGGCGTCAAGGGCGGCCAGACCATCGGCACCACCGACGAAATCGGCCTGCGCGCGGTGGAAGAACCGCATCACGTGTGGGACATCCACGCGTCGATTCTCTATCTGCTGGGTCTGGATCACCTGAAGACCACCTACATGCACAACGGCCGCGCCGAGCGGCCCACCGTCACCGGCGGGAATCTGATCCCAAAGCTGTGGACGTAAGGCACTGCCCGTTATCAAGATCTAATCGATAGGAGGAATCGATGAAATTCTCATTACTTTGCGTAAGCACCCTGCTAGCCGGATGTTGCCTGGGAGGTACCATCGTCCTCCCTGGCGGGACTCAGACGGTGGTGGCCACCAGCACTACCGGCACGTCGTTCACTTATACTGGCACACTGACGCAGGCCGATACGCTCGCTCTTATGGTGAGCGGCAGTCCCACAGACCCGTGTCTGCAATCGAATCCAACCCAGTATTGCGTCAATGCTGCAGGTGTGCTGACCATTGCTGGCAACGGCGCGGGCGTCGGCGGAACATCGACCTTCAGTGGAACATTCAACGGCACCACCGGGACCTGGAATTACGGCGCGTTGCTTCTTGAAATCTCCGGAGTTTCGGGTCCAGGAACCGTTCAACTTTTCGCGGCGAATGCGGGTAATGGGCTGGGGAGCGTCGCCCCGCCTGCCAATCTGACGCTGGCCTCGACTTCGCTTTCCGCTTTAGGTTTCGGGAATTTTTCGGTGGTTAACCCGACGATCACCTTCATTCTCGCCGACAGCCTTTACACCGATAATGCCAACAACTTCGTGCTGACACCGGTTGCGAGCGGCGTCCCCGAACCCTCTTCGATTTTCCTCATCGGATCGGGATTGGCCGGTTTCGCGTGGTTCCGTCGCCGCGCTCGGCGTTAGCGGCCGGGCTGCTCCATGCCGCAATCTGCGCATGTTTTGAAAGCCGTTTCTGGGCCGACAGCATCTGCAGTTAGCCTTATTCTGTTAAGGTTATTCGTCCTCGCAACAACACTAGCGGCGACTGCACTTCCTTCCGCCGCCGAGGGTCTGCCCGAGGGACCAGGGAAAGATTTGGTCGAGGCTATTTGCAGTGAGTGCCACACCACCGAGCGCATCGCCGCCCAGCAATTAACCAAGCCTCAATGGGCGGACAAGGTCCTGGAGATGTTGCAGGAAGCACCCGACGTCAAGCAATCGGAGCGTGACAGAATTGTCGAGTACCTCGCCAAGAACTTTCCGGCGCACGCCAATGTGAACAAGGCCAGCGCCAAAGAGCTTCAAGCAGTGCTTGAGATTTCGCCCGAATCCGCAACGTCTATTGTGGGTTATAGACAGAAGAACGGTAACTTTAAGACACTCGACGATCTCAAGAAACGTTCCCGGCGTAGACGCCGCAAAGCTCGACGCCAAGCGCGAGATTATCGATTTCTAAGAGTCAACTGCTCTCCCTCATTTCAAGCATCGCCCGCCAGACTGCAATCCACCCCTCGCCCTGGTTCTCGAACACCCATAGATCCCGGCCGTCCGCACGGTATCGATCACCTGAACGCTCGTAAACGATCTCATATCGAAAAGTGATCACTGCCGTATCGCCCGCGACATCGACCTGCTGATCGTGCTCTTTGAATTCCTCGATTGTTGCGCTGCCGCAGAAGTCATGGAATCCGGCAAGAAAGCCCTCACGGCCCTGCATCTTTCCCGGCGAAATCGGGAAACACAGTGACAATTTCCGCGTGCACCATCGGCGCGAGTTCCTCGACCCGGCCCTCGAGCCATGCCCGGTTGATCTGATGCATCGCCGCCGCGGCGCTCTCGCGTTTGGATTCGTCCATGAGACCAATCTGCCATCAGCGGCCGCGTTGGGCAAGCCGCTTCCCCGCCCCCACCGGCGTGTATTCTTGAACGAGAGCTTTCCTTGATCGCCTCGTCGCGCCAATCCGCCTTCCGCTCCGCGAACCTTCGCCGCATTCTGCGCGTCGCTTCCGGCAATGCGCTGGAGATGTACGATTTCCAGATCTTCGGCTTCTACGCCCCGGCCATCGCGCACGTCTTCTTCCCAAGCACCAGCGAGTACGCATCGCTGATGCTCTCGCTCTCGACCTTTGGCGCCGGTTTCCTGATGCGTCCGCTGGGAGCGATCGTGCTGGGCTCCTATATCGACAAGCACGGCAGGCGCGCGGGACTGCTTTTGACGCTCGCCTTGATGGCCTTCGGCACGCTCTCGATCGCCATTCTTCCGGGCTATGCGGTTTTGGGCTTGGCCGCGCCCCTCCTGGTGCTGCTCGGCCGCCTGGTGCAGGGTTTCTCCGCGGGCGTGGAACTGGGAGGCGTCGCTGTCTATCTCTCGGAGATCGCCCCGCCGGGACGCAAGGGATTCTACGTCAGTTGGCAATCCGGCAGCCAGCAGGCGGCCGTGATGTTCACATCCGCGCTCGGCATTGTTCTGGCGTCTTCCTTTTCCGCGGCGCAGATGACGGCCTGGGGATGGCGCATTCCGCTGCTGGCCGGATGCGCGCTATTGCCGCTGCTCTTATTCCTGCGGCGCTCGCTGGAGGAGACTCCGGAATTCCTCGCCAGGAAGCGACGCCCCGGCACGCGCGAGATTTTGGAATCGCTGCTCGCGAACTGGAGAATAGTGCTGCTCGGCATGATGATGTCGACTTTCAGCACCGTTTCCTATTATCTGGCGACGGTCTACACGCCCACCTACGGCGGCTCCGAGCTCCACCTGCCGCCGACCGGCACGTTGGTCGTGACCATCGCGGTTGGTTTGTCCGCCTTCCTCCTGTTACCCACCTCGGGAGCGCTATCCGACCGCATCGGCCGCCGTCCGATTTTAATTCTCTCCACCACGGCTGCGATACTCACGGCGTATCCGGCGCTGGCTTGGCTCTCCGCTGCGCCTTCCTTCCAGCGTCTGCTAGCCGTAGAAGTCTGGTTCGCATTTCTGTTTGCCGCCTACCAGGGCGCGATGTCGCCGCTCATGGTCGAAATGATGCCCGCCAAAATGCGGACCACAGGATTCGCTCTGGCCTACAGCTCGGCCACCGCCGTGTTTGGCGGATTCACGCCCGCCGTCTGCACCTATCTGATTCATGCCACCGGCAATCGCGCGATGCCCGGAATCTGGCTATCGCTCGCCGCCGCAATCGCCTTATCCGCAGTGCTGATTGTGACTTCCCGCGCCAGCTCCGTCACCAATCTGCCGGTAACTCAAATTGCCACGGGCGACGTCCAATAGGTGGGCGTCAAGTTGCCCACGGCATATGTGGACGCATTTGTTTGAAGTCATCCTTACGGGCGTTGGACTCTTCGTAGGACCCTTGATGGTGACTCGCCGCTATGGCAGGCGCCTTGACATTGGCAGACCGGCTCTTCCACTTCCGTAAGGAATTCCGAAACCCGCGCTAGCGCGCGCTCTGTCGCCTCCCCAATTGCGCGATCCTATGAAGAGCGCCATGATGACGAAGGTGGAAGTTCGCGCCCGTATTCAAGAGATAGGCATCATCCCGTCGATTCACGTTTCTTCGACCGAAGACGCCCATTTCGCGGCGAAGGAAATTTCGGCTGCCGGGATTCCCATCCTCGAACTCGCGACCATTGAACCCGGCGCGATCGAGATCATCACCGATCTGGTGCGAAGCTTTCCGGATCTCATCGTAGGCGCCGGCGAACTCACGGATACGCAGACCGCGCAGCGCTGCCGGGACGCCGGAGCGAAATTCCTTACCGGCCCGGGAGTGGATTTAGGAGCCGTGGAGTCCGCCAGCGAAGACGACCCGGTGATCATCCCCGGCGCGCTTACGCCCACCGAAGTATTGAAAGCTTGGAAATCCAGTTGTGATTTTGTAAAGGTATTTCCCTGCGCCGAAGTGGGGGGCGCTCACTACATCCGAGCGCTCAAAGGGCCCTATCCGTACATACCGTTGATCGCCTCCGGCGGAGTCAATCAGGAGACCGCGGCGGACTTCATTATGGCTGGCGCTACCGCTCTGGGAATAGGCGGCGCGCTGATCCCGCATGAGTCGATTCGGCTTCGTCAGTCGCAGCGCATCCACGAGTTGGGCCGGCGCTTCGTCGCCATCGTAAAGCACGCTCGGTCTCAAATGCCCCATCGCAAGGAAAAAGCTTAACCAATATCCGAGCGCTTAACGCGGCGTTCCCAGATATCGTTTGCGCATCTTCGCGACGATGGTGAATTCCGGATCCACTACATTCGAGATGTCGTACTCCATCCCCTGGCCCAGCAGCAGGCTGGCGCCGCGTTCGTCGAATCCGTAGCTATCCATCAGCCAGCGCATCAGCTCGGTTGTCGCGTGCTGCAAGGCTTCATTGAGCGCCCGCGAACTGCCCAGCACCATGATGTAATCCTGGGTTTCCAGGCGCGGCCAGTTGATCTTTTTCCCCTTCACTAGATCCACTGAGAATTCGACATCGAGCGAAGTCTCAATAGCGCTGCCCACCACTTCGCCATCGCCCTGCCGCGCGTGGCCGTCGCCCAGAAAGAACAGTGCGCCCGGCTCGAACACCGGCAGCATCACCGTCGCGCCCGCGCCCATGCCGTTGTAGTCCATGTTGCCGCCAAAGGTGTCGGCAGTGCTCGACGGGATCGCGGCGTGGTTATCCGGGGCAGTGCCGATGCAGCCCAGCATGGGGCGCAGCGGCAGTTCGATGCGCGGTCCCTTAAAATCGGCAGGATCGCTGTACGCAATGCCCTTTTGTTTATCGATATGCCAAGTGGCCTGCTTCGCCTCGCGCAAGGCTTCGCTCCGCAAAAAATCGGGATCAGCGGTGTAAGGCGCGAGGAGCGACGCAGAAAAACCGGTGGCGCGATTAGTCTCCAGGCGCAGTATGTGAACCACCAACGTATCGCCCGGTTCGGCGCCGTCGATGAAGAACGGACCGGTCTCCGGATTGGGACGCTGGCCGCGCTGCACTCCAGCAGAGTCAAAGCCACGCGCGTCGATGGTCGACGTGATCACGTGGTCGCCCGGCTTGATATGCAGCACCGGCGGATGGGCACCCGAAAAAGTGTTGTAGAATTTCGTCGGCGTAAATTGGTGCGTTTCCGCGAAAGCAGTAACGGCCAGCGCCAGCGTCAGGAGCAATTTCATATTCGTCCTCCAGTTTCGACAAGTATAACGGAAAGGCTTCGCGCGAACGTAACCAGTCATTCAAAGATTCATGCGGCCTTGTTTTCGAACCAGAAAGGATTGTAAGATACAGCTTGTCTTTGCGGCACTCTGAGTCATAGAAGGGATCTGACGACACTCATGCGGCTAAGAGGTCAAGAAAACTTGTGGTCCAGACGAACGCTCGCAGCCGCCAAAGTCGTTGTTGCCTTGCTGATCGGCGCAGGACTCGCGGTCGCGCAGCCCGCGTCCCCGGACAAGCCGCTTCTGGCGGAACAGGTCTTCAAGAACATTCAGGCGCTCAAAGGGATTTCCGTCGACGATTTTCTGCAGACCATGGGGCTCATGACGGCCGCCCTCCAGTTCGACTGTGCGGATTGTCACACCAATGCCGGCACCAACCTGGTAGATTGGGCCGCCGATACTCCGCGCAAGGTGATGGCGCGCCGCATGGTGAACATGGTCGCCACCATCAATAAGACCAACTTCGGCGGCCGCCAGATGGTGACCTGCTGGACCTGTCATCGCAACCGCGACAAGCCGCTGGTCACGCCCACCATGGACATTATGTACGGCATGCCGACGCTTGACCCGGACGATGTCATCCAACAGGCTCAAGGACTGCCTTCCGCCGACGCCATCCTCAATAAATACATCCAGGCTTCCGGCGGCGCCGCAGCGTTTGGCCAGCCTCACCAGCTTTGACGCGAGGGGCACCAGCGTAGGGTTCGGAGGATTCGGCGGCGGCGGCGACGTCGAGATTGTCGCAAAATTTCCGGATAAGCGCGCCACCATCATTCTGTTTAAAGAAGAGACTGGCCGCGGCGACCAGATCAGAGCTTACGATGGGACCACCGGCTGGGTGCGAACGCCGCTGAATGTCGTGGGAGAGTTTCAGTTAGGCGGCGGCGATCTGGACGGCGCCAGGTTTGACGCCCAACTCTCTTTTCCAGGGCAGATCAAGCAGATTCTCACGAATTTGAAAAGCGGTCCGCCGACTTCGATTACCGACCTTCCTGCGCCGTCCAGCCAGTCGTCGCTGGAGCAGAATGCGGCCTCCGCGCAGGAACACAGCGTCGACGTGGTTCAGGGGACCGGGCCGAGAGGTATTCTGGTAACGCTTTATTTCGACAAGCAGACCGGCTTGCTTCTGCGTGAGGTGCGCTATGGCAACTCGCCGATCGGCCGCGTTCCCACTCAAATCGATTTCGCCGATTATCGCGACGTCAACGGAATGAAACTGCCGTTCCGAATCACCTACGCGTGGCTGGACGGACGCGATTCGATCGTGCTGCGCGAGATTAAGACCAACGTCCCGGTGGACGAGGCGAAATTCGGCAAACCCGCTCCGCTGAAGCCCCGCTAAGCCGGCTGAGCGAGTCTACTTCTTCTCGCCGTCGGCCCCGGGCATCTGCAGACCGAGGAAAAGCCTCCGGCCGTCGGTGAACGTCACGTTCTTGCCCGACCGCTCGATTCGACCCGTCCTTCGCCTGGTAACCCTCGACCACGATCTCCGCCCCGGGCGGCAGTGAATCCCTGGTGAAGCCCAGCCGGTACAAGTTGTTCGGACTGCCGCCTTCGATCATCCAAGTGGCCGCTTGTCCGTCTTCGCCCTTCACGGACATGTGGATCCACGAGTGCGGATTGGTCACTTCCCACTTGATCACCGTTCCCTTCAATGTCAAGCGGTTTTTTCTGGTCGAATTCCGCGGCAAACGCGTGGTGCGCCCAGACCGGTACCGCAGCCGTGAGCAGACCAAGACCAACCACCATAACCAACAGCCTTGTTCTCATCTGTGCTCCTTTGCGTTTTTCCGATAACACTACTTCGCCGCCTTCTTCGCGGCTTCTGCTTCGGCCACGCGAGCTCCATTGAGGGTGTTCACCAATCCGTAATTCGCCTCGTGACAAGCGTACTCGTATAATTGCCCTTCCATCCTGGTGATGGGCAGTTCTCCCGACCACGGCTTGGTCCACATCCCCGGGTCTTCCACTGTGAACTGATAGAGGATGGTGTCCGGATCGACGCGCGTCAGCCGTTCGATCACATGCACGTTCTGTGCGTCTTCAAACGGATTGAGGTCGGTGAAATTCGTGGTGTCGATCACCAGCGTGTTGCCTTCCCAATGCCCCACCGAATCGCCCATCCACTGCTTGACGTTCTTGGCGATATGCGGCCGCCCGTCGGTGGGAATAATCCGCGCGTCGTGGATCATTTCGGCTTCGATCACCACATATCCGGCGCCTTGCACGATCTGCAAATTGCTGTTGTAGGCCGCGGGCAGCAGCGGCGGTCCCACGTTTGCGCCGGGCAATGCAGCGCGCGCTCAGCGACATGTTCTCGGGGCCGTCGAATTGATGTCCTTTGGCCTTGGCTCTGTGTTCCGCCCGACGCTTGCGAGCCTCCGGCGTAAGCGGAGGAATGGTCCCGTCCGGTCCCACGATAATGGAAGTCCGCTTGTTCCATGCGAGCTTGGTCTGGGCCCGGTCCAGTCCGTACTCACTGAAATCGTAATGTACGTCATCGGCAGTGCCGGGTTCGTGTCGGGCGGCCTTCCTCCTCGTTTTGATTCAGGCGCTCATGCTCCTTCTTCATACCCGCCGCCAATTCTGCGTCGGTATAGAATTCTTTCCCGGCCAGATCCTTTGGCCGCTCCAAAGGAGTAACGGTGTTATTGGTCCATACTCCCTGCAGGTCGGGTTGACCGTCGGGCGTGCGTGGCGGAGTCCACGCCTTTTTGACGGCGCTCTTTGCCACGGGCGCCGTTTGACCGGCCGCCGAGCAGCAACAACAACACAACGCCGCCAAAGCAGCCGAAGAAGCTACACGCATCGTTCCTCCCTAACTATCGCTCACTTCGCCGCTTTCTTTGCCGCTTCCTCTTCGACACGGGCACCGCGGAGTATGGTCACGAACTCATCCAGATTCCCTTCGTGGCACGCCCACTCATACACCGGCCCTTGCGCCTTCGCCATCGGAATCTCGGCGGTCCAAGGTTTATCCCACGTGGCCGGATCCTCGACCGTGAATTGGTACAGCAACGTCTTCTCGTCGGGGCGCGAGAAGCGCTCCACCAGATGGAGTTTCTCGCCGGATCCCCGGAAAGCGGTCAGGTCCGTGAAATTCGTGGTGTCCACCACCAGCGTATTGCCTTCCCAATGGCCCACCGAGTCGCCTTGATACTCGCGAATATTTTGCGAGATGTGCGGCCGCCCGTCGGTGGGGATCACTCGCGTCGAGTGATCCATCTCATGCAGCAGAACCACGTACCCCGGCCCTTCGACAATCTGCAGCAGGTTGTTGTCGGCGGCTCCGGGAAGCATCGGGATGCGTTCCTGCGCCATCAGAATGCAACGCTCCTGCAACGGCCGGTTTTCGTAGCTGTCGAATTCGTGTCCCTTATTTTTCGCGGCGCGTTCCGCGTTTCTCTTGCGCGCCTCAGGCAGCATCGGAGGCACCCTGCCCTCCGGCCCCACGATGAGCGAAGTCCGTTTGCTGGACGCGAGAGTCGCCTTGGTCACATCGAAACCGTAGAGGCTGAGATCGTAGCGCACATCCTGCGGCGCGGCGTTTCCCAGGTCAGCCTCCTCGGGCACAATTCCCTGCTGGATGCGCTTCATCAGCTCCGCGAATTCCTGATCCGTGTAGAATTCCTTGGCGCCCAAACCCTTGGGCCTTTCGAGCGGCGTCAGCGTCGCGTTGGCGTACACTCCTTGCAGATCGGGCGTGCCGTCCGGAGTGCGCGGCAGGGTCCAAGACTTGGTCGCCGGGTTCTGCGCCAAGCGCCAATCCGGCAAACATAGCGGCAGAGGCAGTGATCGAAGCAAGCGAGCGACGCGTCGTCATGGGAACCTCCTATTTGCTGGCCTTCTTGCGAAGCGGTCCGTACAGCAATTCCTCGGTGAACTCCACGCACTTGTATTCCAACAGCCGGGCATCCTTTTCCACCCGGCGATAAAGCGGCATGCTGATCTTCCACGGCCGCGAAAACACCTTCGGATCCTCGATGGTGGCTTCGTAATTGAGAATATCCGCGCTGCGCGGCGTGTACCGCTCCACCACATGCAGCGCCTCGCTATGGAAATCGCCGGCGCGGTCGAACCACGTGTCTTCGTTTTGACTGGTGACATCCACCACCAGCGTCTCGCCCTCCCAGTGTCCGTTGGACCACCCCATCCAGCTATCGGCCGGCGCCTTGGTCGGAGCCCCCATATTGATGGTGCGAACCGCTCCCGCGTACTCGTAGGCCATCATGATGTTCTCGCGCGACTGGACGATCTGGAAAGGATAAGGCAGATACGTCGCGCGCGGCACGCCCGGCAGGTAACACTTGACCTCCGGGTCGAGCTTCACCCAATTCGCGCGATTCTCTTTTTGCTTCGCGGCCGCCGCCGGCAGGTAAGGGATCTCATCGCCCTCGACGACGCTCAACCCCGGCGGTATCGAGAAGACCGCGCCCAGCGCATACACCGGCCCCTGTGCCGCGGAGTGGCCCTGCAGGTTCCAGTCAGCCGAATTGTTGGCCTGCCAGATCCCGTTCAGGTTGGGTTTTCCATCCGCCGTGCGCGGCGCCCGGTAAGCCGGAGTCTGGCCCCACGCCGGCATCGCCGCCAAGGAGAGGATACCCGCTAACACGATCTTTCGTAACCTATACACCCGATTGATGCTATACGCGAACAGACTTCGAAGTCAAAGGGGATGCAGGCGTGGGCGCATTGAATCACACCTTCGCTCTGAAGAGCCTGACTCCTGGCAGCGTATGCCGGAATGCAGCGACGGCTTCGGTTAAGTGGTCGAAAATCGCGCGTAGGGGTCGAACGGCCCCAAGGGTTCACCCTGAGGGCTCCCGTTTGGGAATCGGGACATCTAGCTTGCCCTTGGCCACGCGTTGTCTCGACCTTTCCATTGTTCGTAATCGATGGATCGGCGTCGTCGCGACCCGCGCATTCCCGAAATTGCGGTATCATGGTCAACGGCTCGCCCGCTGCGAACGCGTAACGATCAAGGAGGCTTCGATGGAATACGGAAGTTCATTCTCGCGGCGCGGTTTTTTGATATCCACGGGATCTCTCGCCGTGGCCTCTCGTCTGGCTGCGGCCACCAACGTGGATAAGGCGAACCTGCCGGTCATCACCAAGCGCGTGGAGAAGGTTTTCAAGAACCCCGCGATCAAGGAACCCAACGATCTCCAGTTCGCTGCCGACGGCAATCTGTGGATTCTGGATCAGGTCGATCCCAACAAAGTTTTCAAGGTGAATCCCAAGGACGGCTCCATCACTCGATCAAGTCCAGACCGAATCCATGCACGGCAGCGGCCTCACGTTCGGCAATGGAGCCTGGTGGATCGGTTCCACCAAGACTCTGAAGACGCTGAAGGTGGACCCGAAGACCGGCGCGACTCTGAAATCCTTCGACACTCCCGGAGCCGGCCTGTACGGCAAAGTCAAGACGCCTTCCGGCGCGCACGGCTTGAAATGGGTGGACGGCAAGTATTGGATGGCCGTTCCGGCTTCGGGCAAGCTCTACCTGATGGAGCCTGAGTCGGGCCAAATCGCGCGCAGCATTCCCGCGCCGACAGTGCGCACGCACGGGCTCGCTTGGGATAACGGGATCCTCTGGTGCGTCGGTTCCGACGAACGCGAAATCTACAAGATCGATCCGAAGGACGGCACGCTGCTGGCGAAGATCACATTGACGAAGGATGATCCTGAGCCGCACGGCCTCGATCTTTACAAAGGCGTCATGTGGTATTGCGACGCCGCCAGCGGCTGGGTCTGCAAACTTTCGTAGAAGCTACGGGCTCAAGCGCACGCACATCAGGTGGCCCGCTTTCGCAACCACTTCGTGCGCGATCCGCGAGCTGAAGCGCGTTTGATAAGTGCCGTCGTCAACGACGAACACGCGCGTCTGGCGCGCTTGTAAAGCCTGCTCCAGTTCGCTCGGGAGAGAGCAGCAAGGAAACCTCGCGCCCGCCGTACCAGAGCATCTGATTCACTTCATCGTAGAGCGGCGCGCCTTGGTCGTAGAAGGCGACGCGCTCGCCGGACGGCGTGGCGGCAGTAGCGGCAATCGCGATGGTGTGGACTTCGGGGACGTGATAGGTCACCGGAGGAAAGATTGCGATCGCCAGCACCGCTACCGCCAGTACCGGTGTCGCGAACAGAAGCCCCTTCTGGATGAATCGCACCGGAATAAGCGCAACCAGACCGACTGCAGTCAGAACCGACAACGCCGGATACGCCGGCAGCATGTAACGCAACACCCGGCTCTTGGCCGCCGCGCACATCGCCAGAACCACTACGAACCAGATGAGCAGAACGTAAAGCCGCCGCTGCCGGCCGCGGATCACGGTCACCATTCCGGCAATCGCGAAAGGCAGCCACGGCCAATACGATTTCGCCAGCATGAACACGTACTCGAACAGCCCCGTGTAGCGCCGCCAGCTTGGCGATAGCGTGCCGAAAGCTTCGCGATCCAGCCAGGCTTCATGAGCCGTAAAAAACACTTGGCCGTAATGATCGATCAAGCGCCAGTACCAAAGCGCCAGCGGCAGAATCGCCAGCGCCAATGCCGCTAGCGCGTAGCCCCAGCGCGGACGCCGCCGCGCGATGATCAGATCCAGTCCGAAAATCGCCGGCAGCGCAAAACCGATCAGTCCGCGAGTCATGAGCGCCATCGCCGTGAACGCTCCGGCCGCCAGATACCAGCCGGGATTGTCTTCCGTCAATGACCACGCGCACAGCGCAGCCAGAAAGAAGAACGTGACCGGGACGTCCGTCATGGCGCGCGCCGTGTACTTCACGAAATAAGCGCTGCTCGCCAGCGCAAACATGGCGAGGATTCCGTGCATCGGATCGCCGGTCAAGCGCCGCGCCAGCCAGGCCACCAAAAGAACCGTCCCCAATCCCAGCAACGCGGAAGGCACCTTGGCCACGAAATCGGAAATGCCGAAGACCGAAAAGAAAACCGCCTGAATCCACTCCAGCAACGGAGGGTGCTCAAAGTCGGGAGCCCCATTGTATTGCGTGTTCAGCCAGTCCCCGCTCAGGACGATCTGCTTCGCCACCACCGTATACCGCGCGTCGTCGTATCCC
This sequence comes from Bryobacterales bacterium, assembly GCA_963731375.1. Taxonomy (GTDB): domain Bacteria; phylum Acidobacteriota; class Terriglobia; order Bryobacterales; family Bryobacteraceae; genus Palsa-187. The sequence continues at coordinate 147,045 of CAVSUW010000005.1, read as the reverse complement.
GGCAAATCCCCGACCCGAATCGGCGCCAGGAAACCAATGGCAGTCAGAATCGCGAACGCGCCAAAATAAAAGCGCGGGCTCAACGCCATGGCTTGCCGATCGAACATCACTTGAGTATCACATTTTCAATTCGTTATTCTTCGTTTTCATGGAACCGGCAGCAGACAACGGCATCGTCGATCTGGCCCAGTCATCATTCCGTGGATGAAACTGTTGAACGATTAAAAGGCATCCTGCAAGCTAAGGGAGTGATGCTGTTCGCGATCATCGACCACAGCGGCGAAGCGGAAAAGGCCGGCATGAAGATGCCCGCCGACCAAATTATTGATCTTCGGCAATCCCAAGGCCGGGACTCCGCTGATGCTGGCAGCGCCCAGCAGCGCCATCGATCTGCCGCTGAAGATCCTGGTGTGGGAAGACGCAGACGTCGGAAACGTTTGGGTTTCCTATAACAGCCCGGCTTACCTGGCGAAACGGCACGGGCTGCCGCCGGAGCTGATGTCGAACATCGCTGCGATTGAAGGATTGGCGGCGCAAGCCGCCGCCTGACCCACGCCGTGACCCTGCGCTCGCGCGATACGCTGCTCGGCCCGTTCAATGAGGCGCGACCACAAAGTCTCCGGTTCGGAATCGAAAACGATATCGGCGCTGCCGCTCAAGACGCGCCAGAAGCCTTGGCTGGTTTCGTTTTCCAATTGACCGGGACTCCAGCCGCAGTATCCCAGATAAACCCGGAAATCCGCCGGATCGGGCCGCTTCGCCAAAGTCTTCTCCAGTAGCGCCCCGGTCGAAACCAGGTAGACCTTGCCGGTAACGTGCTCGGCGCCTTCCGGCATGGCGTTTGCCCGCAGCAGCGCCAGCACATTCGGCAATTCCACCGGCCCCCCGGCGTAAACCGGATCCGAACGTCCGCTGGCTCCCTTCAACGGATCGAGCGCCCGCGAGACCGGCACCTCCGTTCGGCGATTGAGCATCAGCCCCACCGTCCCGCCCTGCGTAGTAGCGGACCACCAGGATCACCGTTTCCGCGAATGTAGAGTCCGGCGCGTCCCGCTTCGCAACCAAGATTTTGCCGATGCCAAGATCGTGCGTCGATTGCGCCGGCAGAGTCAGAGTGCCGCACAAGACTACCGCCGCGATCGCCAGCGTCCCGGAGCATCCGCGCACCATGACTTATTTTGCACTCTTGTGAGAAGAATTCTCAAGCAGGCCCCAGTAATCGCGATGCGAGGTGTCCTATACGCGCGTGAACACTCTTCAGAAGAGGTTTATCAAGCTCCGGCGGGTGCGCCCAACACCCGACCGAGCCTGCGCCCAGAAGAAGCACCACCAGACCTCCGGTCGCGGCAATGGCTGCATGCAGCGCCCAGAACTCCAGCGGGGCTCATGCGCTCATAGAATCCGCCGATCCAGCCAATCACATTGTTGGAGACGAACAGGCTCATGTATGCGATCCCCATCATCGTGGCGTTCACTTTAGCCGGCGCGGCGCGCGACACCAGCGCTAGCGTCGTGGGCCAGTAGTACATGAAGGAAATACCAGTCCCCACGCAGTATAAAGCCGGCCATATCGGGTGAACGCGCGCGCCTCCCGAGCCGACAATCCCCACCACCAGAATCAAGTTGTTCACCACCGCGATGCTCGCGCCAATTCCGATCTTCGAGAGATCGCCCGGTTCCCTGCGGCGCGACGCCTGCCATCGCCACAGCACGATGAGCAGCGGCGCCACCAAGATGGAAGTCAGCGCTTCCAGCGAGAAGAACCACGGGATCGGGAATCGTATGGCCGCCCACTTGCAGCGCGACATGCTGCTGCATCCACACCGGAAACACGTTGAACTCCTGATACTGACTGATCGACTGAAAAACTGTGATCGCGATCACCGCGATCACCGCCAGCGTTGTGTACCACTCGCGAGCCGTGAGCTTGCCAGTCGGCCGCTGATCGCTAGCGACTCTTGCCGGCAAGTAGCGATAGCCGTATAAATACGTGGCCAGGCCCACCAGCATGAACAGCGCCGCCACTCCAAAGCCGTAATGCCAGCCATAGACTTGCGCCAGCGCACCGCAGACGAACGGTCCTGTCACGGCTCCGATGTTGATGCCGGTGCTGAAAATGGTAAACCCGCGGGTGCGCCGGGCTTCGTCGTCGCGCCGGTAAAGCGATCCGACCTGGGCCGAGATATTGCCCTTCAGGAAACCCGAGCCAGTGACCAGCAGCATCAGCGCCAGCAGCAGCGATTGCTCAAACGCCATCGCCAGATGCCCGCCGGTCATCAGTAGAGCGCCGATCACCACGGCGTTTCGCTGCCCGATCCAGCGGTCGGCGATCAGGCCTCCCAGCATGGGAGTGAAATACACAAAGCCGCTGTACAGTCCGAAAATGCGCGAGGCCAGCGCCTGTGTCGATTGCGGACCCGCCAGCGCTTCCATCGCGGAACGAAACCCCGCGAATCCAGCGATCTTTCTCAACGTGACCCGGCAACAGCGCCTGGTTCACCATATAAAGCACCAGCAGCGCCGTCATTCCGTAGTAGGAGAACCGTTCCCAGGCTTCCGTGAACGCCAGATAGAAAAGTCCCTTGGGATGCCCCAAGAAGCCGCGCTCGTCGCTCGACGCCAGGATGGATTCGGCGGTTCCCATGGGGTTTGCCCAAGCTTAGCGCATGGTGCGGAGTGCCCGCCGAAACGGGGTGCTTCTGCCGAGGCTCACAAGGAATCGTGGGGGCTTGGCGGTGTTACGGTGTGAGTTTGAGGCGTTTCAAATCGTCTTCAGTCCAGCGCGCTTGAGACTCTATCATCGATTGCAGCGTTTTTGTCGTGAACGTATCCCCTCCGCCATGGGGCGCTACGGTCACGCGCCGACCATCCGAGTGGCGATAGCGCTGATGGGATCCCTTTTGCCGAACGAAATTAAAACCATCACGGGTAAGCGCAGCGATCAGCTCTCTGGCGGTGAGCGACCGAAGGCCACGGTAGTCGATGGCCATGGTCTAGACGGTGACGGCGATACGGGGCTGCTCCTGGGAGACCTCTTCGATTTCGACGGAATCCTCCGGGCCTTCCGGCAGGGCTTTCCCCTCTTCCGTGAACTCCTGGACGATCATGTGAATGACCTCGTTGATTTTGGAGAGCGCCTCTTCCCTGGTGCGCCCGGAGGTTGCGCCGCCCACGCTTTCAAGCGCCGGGCAGTAGGCGTACCACGCCGCATTGCCCGCGGCGTCTTCGTCCGGTTCCAACACCACTTTGAAGCTGTAGGTTTTCAATAGCAAACACCACGGATCAAATTCGGCTTCGCTTTCAGTTTAGCGCGGAGGACGAGTTGGAGAACCCGTCGGTTGATATTTTGGTGCCGGAGGTGGGACTTGAACCCACACGCCCAGTGAAGTGCGCCGGATTTTGAGTCCGGTTCGTCTGCCAATTCCGACACTCCGGCCCGGTTGACGTTCTCTATTCTAACCGATTTCCCGCCGCGGATTCTATCTGTGTCCATCGGTTCCTATCTGCGAGCCAATGATGTTCTTCCTACATATACTCCGGCACATCAATCCCCAGCACCGCCAGCGTCCGCTCCAACTGCACGCGGAAATATTCCGTCATCCACAGCAGAAACGTCTTCTTCTCCGCATTCGCTTCCGAAAGCACCGGGTACTCGTGATAAAAGTTGCTGAACGATTGCGCCAGTTGAAACGCATACCGAGCCACATGCGCCGGCTCGCCGCTGGCCACCGCGCGCTCGACCGCGGAATCCACCTTCGACGCCGCCAGCAGCAACTGCCAGCAGTTTTCATCCGCCAGTTGCCGCGCCATCGCTTCCCGATCCAGCCGCGCCCGGAAATCCGGCAGCTTCTCTCCGCGCTCCTCCAGCTTGCGCAAAATGTTGCGCGCGCGCACCGCCGCGTACTGCACATACGGCCCGGTCTCGCCCTCGAAACTCAGCGCCTCGCCGAAATCGAAAGCGATCACCGAATTGCGCGTGTACTTCAGCATGAAGTACCGCAGCGCCCCCACCGCGATCTGCGTCGCCGCCCGCCGCCGCGACTCCTCCGCCTCATCCGCATGCCGCGACGTCACTTCGTCCAGCGCCTTCTCGATCAGCTTGTCGATCAGGTCGTCGGCCTTCACGCCGAGCCCCTTGCGGCCCGAAACCTCCACGTAAGGCTTCCGCTTGTCTTCGTCCGATAGCTCGATCCCCATCTCGATGCAGGTGCGCGGCGACAGCGCCACCATCTCGTACGAAAAATGGATGCTGTTGTCCGCCTGCTTCGGAAAATCCAGCGCGCGCAGCCCCGCCACCACCACGTCCTGCAAATACGATTGCCGCGAGTCGATCACGTTATACACGCGCGAGCCGCCCCCGAAGTGCGGCGAGTCTCCAGCCTGCACATCCGCCGTCGACGCCCACACCTCGTGCCCGTTCGGATACGTGTGCCACTTGCGATAGTGAAAGTCCTTGCCCAGCAGCCCGAACTTCCACAACTGATACGCGATGTCCTTGCCGACGTACGTCACCGTGCCGTTCGAGCGCACGATCACCTTGCTGTCATCGTCGCCCTCCACCGACCCCTCGCGGAACGCCGACCCCGGCATCACCCAGCAACCCTGTTCTTGCCCTCGGTCTCGAAGTAAATCGCCTTGCGTTCTTTCAGCAGTTCGAACGCCGTCGCCCAAAACTGCAAATGCAGGATCTCGCTCTCGCGCGGCAGCACGTCATACACAATGTTGAGCCGCCACATCGTCGCCAGATGCGTCTTCACCACCGCATCCGCCACCAGATGCCCGAGCTCCGCGTCTTCGCTCGTCCCCTGCTCGATCAAATGCAGCATGTCGCGCCGCCACTGCAAGCTCTCCGGATGCTCCGCGTAGTACGACGAAATCCGCGCGTACAGATCCCAGCACAGGTAGTCGAACCGCGTCGTCGCGATCAGCGTCTTCACTTCGGCCAGCGACTTCTGCTCCAGATGCCGGAACCCGACCACCACGTCCGCCACCTGCACGCCGGTGTTGTCGATGTAGTTCTGCACCTCGACGTTCCGCCCGGTCGCCCGCAGCATGCGCACGAATGTATCGCCCAGAATCGCGTTGCGCAGATGGCCGATGTGCGCCGCCTTATTGGGATTGATATTGGTGTGCTCGACGATGATCTTCTCGCCCGTCGCCGCCGCGGCCGCCCGCGCTCGCCCGACCAGCAACCCCGCCGCGTAATATCCGCGGTCGAGCCTGCAGATTCAGATACCCGTTGCCCGCGATCTCGATCGCCGACACGCCCTCAATCGTCCCCACCGCCGCCGACAACTCCCCGGCGATCGCCTTCGGGGCCTTCTTCAATTGCCGCGCCAGTTGAAACGCCGCCGGGACAGAAATCTCCCCAAACGACGCCTGCTTGGGCTGCTCGGTCTGCGCCGGCCCCGCGACCCCGTACAACGATTCAATCCGCGAGGCAAACGCCTCCGCAATACGCTTTTCCAGAAGATGAAACATGAAAGAACCAGTATGCCAGCACCCGCAAGCTACAATGGAGTTGTGCCCAAGGTTACGTTCACAGATATCGGCCGCACGGTCGAGTTCGAGTCCGGAAAACTTCCCTACCAGGAGCATGGGAAACCCGAATCGATCCTCGATGTGGCCCTGAATTTCGGGATCCAGCTCGAGCATGCCTGCGGCGGAAGCTGCGCCTGCACCACCTGCCACGTGCACATGAAAACCGGCGCCGAGGTCAACCTTTCGCCGATGGATGATGACGAGCTCGATCGCGTCGAAACCGCCGGTGACCTCACCCTCGAATCGCGCCTCGGCTGCCAGGCCATCGTCAAAGGCGACGTCGTCGTGGCGATGCCCGCCTGGAACCGCAACTACGTCAGTGAGGGCGGCGGCTCCATGAACCTCGGCGACGCTATCCCCGTCGCGAAGAAATAAGCTACTGCTTTAGCAACAGTCCCACCAGCGTCCCCGCTAGTTCGTCAGATTCCGCGATCTTCACGCTCACCCGCTGGCCGTCCTGCGCCACCTGGATTCCGTCCAGACGCGCGCGCCAGATCGGGCTGGTTCTTGGGTATCATCATGCGCCCTAGGCCGAGGAATCCCACCAGTCCGTCATGCGCCTGCTGGGCGTCCTGCGCATTCGCCGCGACTCCCGTAATCGTGCCCGTCACTCCCTGCCTCACGTCGAAATAAAACATCCCATTCCCCAACAGGCCGAGCACCTTGTTCACGTTCTGCCAGGTTCCCGCTGAGCGGCAAATCCAGCGGCCCTCCCACATACACGCCCCAAAACTGCGTCTCGTACGGGACTTCCTTGGTAAGCGTGCTCAACCGCTCCGGGCAGGCCACTAAACGACGCGCGTCCGTCGACCAGCGCCCGCAGCGTCGGCGTTTCACCCATCGCGATGGTGCTGGAGTTGACCATCAACATCGCCTGCTGTTCATCGCCGAACAGGGTCAGACCCTTATATCCGAATCGCGCCACGCCTTTTTTCGAAAAGTCCGGAGCCATCAATTCATCGGCAAACTTCCCGCGCCCCAGCACGAAGCTATCCCGGCCATTCGAGACCAGCAACAGGTTCCACAGACTCTTCTCCGGATTGATCCCGGTGCCGCGCGCGAACCTGTCGATGATACGAATCTTTCCCGCTCAAATACTTCTGGTAGAGCGGAGTCTTCACCAGATGCTCGACCCGCAGTCCCACCAGCAGCGTCGTATCCGGAGGCACCAGCGCCGAGAATTGCGGATCGATAAACACGCTGGTCTCCGCCGGCTTGCGCGAACAGCCGCCGAGCAACAGAAGCGCGATCCAGAGGCTATTTCGCAGACGCAACGTGTTCCACCGCTCTCATCACCCGCAGCAAATTGCCGCCATAAATTTTGCGGATATCCGCCGCCGAGTAGCCCTTCTCCAGCAGCGCCCGCGTCAGGTTCGGAAACTTCGAGACATCCTCCAGCCCCACCGGCGCGCAGTCGATCCCGTCAAAGTCGCTGCCGATGCCGATCGCATCGATCCCCGCGATCTTGCGGATGTGATCGATATGCGCGACAACATCGTCCAGCGTCGCCCGCGGCGGCTTCGCGTTCGTCAGAAAATTGCAATAGAAGTCTACCTGCACCACGCCGCCCTTCTTCGCGAGCGCAACGATCATCTCGTCAGTCATATTGCGCGGCACGTCGGCCAGTGCCCTGCACGTCGAGTGCGAAGCGATCAGCGGAGCCCTGCTCACCTCTAGCGCGTCGTAGAAAGTCCGATCGGCGACGTGCGAAATATCCACCATCATGCCCAGCCGGTTCATCTCACGCACCACGTCTTTGCCGAAATCCGTGAGCCCGTTGTGATGCGCGACCTTCGGATCGTTGATATCGCCCGACGAATCCGCCCAATGATTGGTGTTGGTATGCGTCAGCGTCATATAGCGCGCGCCGCGCTTGTAAAACTCGCGCAGCTTGTCCAGGCTGTCGTCGATCGCATGTCCGCCCTCGACCCCGATCAGCGCCGCGATCTTGCCCTGCTTGTGCGCCGCCTCGATCTGCGCCGCCGTCGTCGCGAAACACAAAGTCGTTGGGATACTGATCGACTAGATGATGTATAGTCCCGATCACCTCTAGCCCGCGTTCATACGCCCGCGGCCCCAGCCCGTAGCTCGCCGCCACGTACGCCGCAAAGAACACCCCACCCACGCCGCCTTCGCGCAGCCGCGCCAGATCCGTGTGCGCCTTCGGCGACGAGCACACCAATATCGATGGCCGAACCCGCAGGCCGATCGTTGCCCGCCTGCTCCGTCGGAAAGTCGTCGTGCGTGTCGATCAGCAGCGCCGACGCATGCACCCGCTTCACCTCCGCGTCGCTCACCGTGCGCTTCTGCGCCGCCAGCGTCATCGCCATCAGCAAGCGCCGCCAGAATTCTATTTCGCATCGCGCCAGTTATCTCCCACGCCCACATCCACCACCAGCGGCACGTCCAGCCGCTCGACGCTCTCCATCTCCGATTTCACCATAGCGCGCACCGCCTCCACCTCTTCCGGAGGCGCCTCGAACACCAGTTCATCATGCACCTGCAGCAACATCTTGGTCTGCATGCCGCGCAGGTGTTCATGAATGCGGATCATCGCCAGCTTGATCAGATCCGCCGCCGTCCCCTGCAGCGGAGTATTCACCGCCGTCCGCTCCGCAAAATTGCGAGCATTCGGATTCTTGCTTTGCATATCCGGAATCGGCCGCTTGCGCCCGAACATGTTCAACGCGACGCCACTCCGTCGCACCTCGGCGATGGTCGAGTCGATGAACCGCCGCACTCCCGCATAGCGCTCGAAGTACGCGCGGATATACAGATCCGCTTCCTTGCGCTCGATCCCCAATGTCGCCGCCAGCCCGAACGGCGTCTGCCCATACACGATCCCGAAATTCACCGCCTTGGCGTTGCGCCGCTGCTCCGGCGTGATCATCAGCGGAGGGATGCCAAACACCTCGGCCGCCGTGCGCGTATGGATGTCCTCGCCATTGCGGAACGCCTCCACCAGCACCGGGTCGCGCGACATATGCGCCAGCAGCCGCAGCTCGATCTGCGAATAATCCGCGATAATCAACTTCCACCCGGGCTGCGGCACGAACGCCGCCCGGATCTCCCGCCCCAACTCCGTCCGGATCGGAATGTTTTGCAGATTCGGATTCGACGACGACAGCCGCCCCGTCGCCGCGCCCGTCTGATTGAACGTCGTATGCAGCCGCCCCGAGAAAGGATCGATCAGCGACGGCAGCGCGTCCACATACGTCCCTTTCAATTTCGCAAGCTGCCGGTACTCCAGAACCTTGCTCGCGATCGGATACTCCACCGCCAGGTCTTCCAGCACATCCGCCGCAGTCGAAATCGTCTTGCCCTTGCCGTATTTCACCGGCGCGGGCAGCTTTAAGTCCTCAAACAATACTTTGCCTAATTGTTGTGGAGAATTGATATTGAATGACTTTCCAGCCAGCTCATAAACCTCCCCGCCCAGCCGGGCCATCTCCGTTTCCATACGCCCGCTCAGCACGCGCAACTGCGCCGGGTCCACCCTGATGCCCGTCGATTCCATCTCCGCCAGCACGCGAATCAGCGGCAGATCGATCCTCGCGTAGACGTCCGCCAACCCCGCCGCCTCCACCTCCGGCCGCAGCTTACGGAAGATCGCCAGCACCGCATCGGCTTCCCCCGCCGGGTCCGATCCCGTCGCATGCCCCAGATGTCGCTCCGCCATCGCAGCCAGGCTGCACGCCCCTGGATCCGCCGACAGCAGAAATTCGTACAGCATCACATCGTGTGTCAGATTTGGGCACTCGCCGAAGCGCCGTACGAACGTCTTGATGTCGTGCGCCACCGTGGCGCGCTCCGGAAGCGCATCTCCGAGCGCCACCGAACACGCCTCGTTTTGCGCCGCCAGCCCCACCACCGTCTCCGACATCATCTCGCCCACCGCCACCGCCACCGGAGCCTGCGCCGGCACAGCCCTCAGCCACGCGTCTAACTCCTCCCGCGATTGCAGTTGCCGATACTCGCGCCGTGCGACGCTGTCATCGGCCGCAGGCTCCGCCTCTGCCATCTCCCGCAGCAGGCGATTGAACTCCAGTGTTTTGTATAACTCCCGCAACCGAACCTTATCCGGCTCTTGAGCCTTCCACAACTCCAACTCGAACGGCACCGGCACATCCGTATGAATCGTCGCCAGTTGCTTGCTCAACAGAATCTGATCGCGATGGTTCTGCAGGCTCTCTCGATAAGTCCGCTTCTCTACCTCCGCCGCGTGCTCCAGCGCCCCTTCCACCGACCCGAAACGCGTGATCAAATCCTTCGCGCCCTTGTCGCCGATCCCCGGCGCGCCCGGAATGTTATCCACCGAGTCGCCCTTCAGCGCCAGCAGATCCGCCACCTGCGACGGCTGGACGCCCATATATTTCTCCGTCTCCGCGGCGTCGTACCACAGGTCGTCCTTCATCGGATTCATCATGCGCACGCGGTCATTCACCAGTTGCAGCATGTCTTTGTCGCTCGAAACGATGGCGACCTCGACGCCCTGCTCCGCCGCCCGGCACGCCAGCGTTCCAATCACATCGTCCGCCTCGAACCCGTCATATTCAAGCACCGGAATGCGCATGGCTTCGAGCGTCTTGCGAATCCACGGAATCTGATCGAGCAGATCCGGAGGCGTCTCCGTCCGGTTCGCCTTGTAAGCCGCGAAAGCCGCATCGCGGAACGTCGGACCCAAGCTTTCGAAAATCGCCACCAGGTACTCGGGCTTATGCACGCTCTGCAGTCGCTTCACCATGTTGTGGAAGATGTAGACCGCCTCGGTCTGCACCCCCGCCGCCGTCCGCATGGGAGGCGCACCCGTCCGTGCCCGCGCATGATACGCGCGAAAGATGAAGCCAAACGAATCGATCAGAAAGAGACGCGGCACTCCATCCATATTAAGGGTTGCTCTCGCCCCCAATCCAGCGCTAAAGTGTCCGCATGACCGGACGCCCCACGCCCACCGAAGCCGCGCAGTACTACTACACCTACATCGATCGCATCACGAGTGACGACGTCGTCGCCGCCCTCGAAGCGCAGCGTCATACAGCACTCAGCGTCATTACCAACATCTCCGAGGAAAAATCGCTCCACCGCTACGCGCCGGACAAATGGTCCATTCGCGAGCTACTGAATCACGTCAGCGACACCGAACGCGTATTTCTATATCGAGCCCTCTGGTTCGCCCGCGGGTTCGACACGCCGCTGCCGGGTTTCGATCAAAATGTCGCTGTCCCGCACGCAGCCGCCGATCAGTTTTCGTGGGCCAGCCACGTCGCGGATTTCAACGCCGTCCGCGCCGCCACACTGACGTTCTTCCGCAACCTGCCCGAGGACGCCTGGAGCCGCACCGGCATCGCCAGCGACAACCCCGTGACTGTCCGCGCCTTGGCCTACATCATTGCCGGCCACGTCGCGCACCACATAGCGATACTGGAAGAACGATATCTATAAGACGACCGATATCTATAGCAGCCAGCGCCCGGCCAACGCCGCCGCGTCATCCGCCTTGGGATCGACAGTGGTCCGACCCGTCTCGTCGCCGTTCACCGAAAACACCGCCGTGATCCCTTCGCTGGTCGGCGTCAGCAGCATGCGCTTTTCCTTGGCATCCAGCCGCAGCGTCTCGCCCAGCCAGGTGAACTGCACCAGGACCCGCTGCTGATGCCCAATCGCCCGGCACTGCGTCAACAGCTCCAAGGTAAATGGAGAGTTTTTCAGCGCATCCACATACGGCGCCCGTAGCAGCGCAGCCGACCGTTCCGCCTCGCGCCGTTCCTGCTCGCGCTTCACCTTTTGCGGATCGCGCTCCTCCTGGTTCTCCAGCGCCTTAAGATTGTTCTCCAAATTATCGAGGTAGCTCATCCTGCTTCTAGTATCGCGTCATGTTACGCTGTACCGGAAGAAACTAGCCGCGTTCCGGCGGAGCGCCAGTTCCAGGAGACACATGCTCGCATACGATCCATCGACAAATCCTCTCAATAACAACGAGTGGTCTTTCCCGCTCCTCGAAATCATTCACATCGCGTCGTTCGCCGTCTCCATCGGAACCATCTTCATCGTCGACCTGCGCCTGTTGGGTATCGGGATGCGCCGGCAGACCTCCGCGCAGCTCCTCAAGGACACCGCGCCCTGGACTCTGGTGGCCCTCGCCATCGTCCTCATGTCCGGCCCCATGATCTTTTCCTCCGACCCCAACATGTACCTGCATAACCCAGGCTTCATTTTCAAGATGGAAGCTCTACTGGTCGCCATCGTGTATAACTACACCATCCATTCCAGAGTCGCCCGATCGAATCCTTCGCCGATTCTCGGCAAACTGGTCGGCGGCGTCTCGGTCGCCCTGTGGGTATCCGTAGTCTTCGGCGGATTGTTTATCGCCTTCACTTAAGGAGCTTCTATCGTGTCTCTACTGCAATATTCCAATGGCTCCAACAAACCGAATTCGCCACCGCCCTACGCGAGTCGGCGCTGGTCTATCCGACGGTGATGGCAACCCATCTCACCGGCATGGCGCTGTTTGGCGGCATGATCTTCATCACCGATCTGCGCATCCTGGGCATCGCGATGCGCGGCACCTCGGTATCGGACGTGGTGAATCAGTTCCGTCCCTGGAAACGCTTCGGGCTGGTGTTGGTAGCCACCTGCGGCATTATGCTCGCCTGGGCCAAGGCCGAATATTATTATCACAATCCGTTTTTCTGGGCCAAGCTGAGTCTATTAGCGCTCGTCGCCGTACACGCTATGGTCTTCCGCAAGAGTGTCTACAACAACACCGCCGAGATCGACCGCGCGCCGGTCATGCCCACCAACGCCAAAGTTGCCGCCTGCCTCTCGCTGACGTTATGGATCGGCATTCTCTCGATGGGACGGCTGATCGGCTACTACGAAGTCAAACCTTAATCGTGGGCGCGCGCGGCACGCGGGAATTAATCTGATCGATGATCAAAAGCCCCGAAGCCTGGTACCGCAACAACACCCTCTGGGGATCGATCGGAACCACCGTCGCTCTTGTTCTCATCGTGGCCGCATTCCTGGCAAGGGATCTTCACTGGATCGTCATTGTCGCGTGGCCTTTCGCGTGTGTTGCGCTTTGGTCCTTGATGAGGTCTGTATTCAGCACCCGCGGCGAGGTGCTGTTCGCTAGCATTATGTCCAGTCTGTTAGTGGGATTGGTACTGGCCTATACGCACTCATTCATAAAGCGGGTTGCGGCCTCAGACGAACAAGCCCGTCTGGAGATAAGGAGAGCAGTGGTTCCGACATCTCGCAACGGTGCGCCCGCGCTCACGGTTTCCTTTTACGCGGCCGGCAAATTTCCGGCAACCAACGTGGGCCACTATTACACTCTGGCAACCGCGTCCAGAATACTGTCCCCAAAAGAAGTGACCGACATTCAAGACAGAGCCTTGGGCTTTCTCAAGCTCGGACAATCTCCCGAGGAGATTTATCCCGGACAACCGAACGATCGATTCTTCACGATTCCGGAAAACGCTGGCGAGCAGAGAACCAGTGACCTCCTGTCAAGAGACCTCGATAACGTCCTGGATGGCTCTCGCCTGATGTACCTGGTTGTCGATTTCAGTTATCGGGATCGCACCACGCCCCACGACAGCTACAGAGTCAGCGAGTCCTGCGTGTATTTCACACGGACACTTCAGTCCGGTCAAGCCTGCGGCAGAAACGGTACGTCTCTGGAAAAAATGGATACGCCCTCGCCGCCTTAATCACGCCACATTCACGATCTGGGGCAGATTGCTGTCCGGGGCGGGCATGTGCCGCCTTGCCTACTGAATCGTCAACTGTTTATTCGCCGCGAGATAAGGGGTGAACCCTCCATAGTTGACGCTGCCGCCGCCCACCAGGGGCGGAGTGAATGACTGACTTGTCGTGGAGACGGCAGTCACCGTCCCTCCACTATTTACCGTGGCTGTCACCGACAAAAACAGAGGAAGAATGTAGCGGTACCAATGTTTATCATGGCAGCAGTATACAATTTGCCCGGGCCCAACGGGCGACACCCATCCAACGCCTAAACCGCACTCTTGGTAGGATCGGGGGACATGCGAGCGCTAGAGCTGAAAGTACCACCACCTCTCGTGGCCGTTGTCGTCGGAGCTGCCATGTGGGTGGCCGCTCAGCTACTGCCGGCGGCTCTTCTCACAGGTCAATTACGTCTTCTGATCACATGCGTCTGCGCCGCGTTCGGAGTGATCGTCGCGCTCCTGGGTTTCTTTGCCCTTCGCCAAGCCAACACAACCATCAACCCCGTGAATCCTGAAAAAGCGTCGTCCGTCGTCACGTGTGGGATTTACAGTCATACGCGAAATCCCATGTACCTCGGGTTAACGGCGTTACTCGTCAGTTGGGCCGTTTGGCTCTCGGTCCCGTGGTTATTTCTTGGTCCCGTCGCGTTCATGCTTTACCTGACGCGCTTTCAAATCGTTCCCGAGGAACGCGTAATGAGTTCGAAGTTCGGCCGCGAGTATGACGAATACCGTAAGCGCGTTCGCCGCTGGCTGTAGGAGTCTCCGACCGCCCCCCATTTAACCACCTGTGCTTGGCTCCGGTTAATTACGCAACTAAAGTCGCACATCTGGCCCGTCGATCTGGAAGAAGACGCCGATTAAAGGCGGGAGTAGCGATAGAACCCGCGCCCCCTTGGAGGACGACATGAATGCGAAGATGAGCATCGTGGTATCAGCCTGTTTGGCGCTGCTCTTATCCGCTTGCGGCTCCGCCCCTCAAGACCTAATCCTTGGCAAGTGGGAGGCGGCAAGCGCCACGGTGGGAGGCTCCGACGCCGGCCCTGAAGTCGGAGCCGCCCTCAACGCTATCAAAATGACTGCGGATTTCAACGCAAATGGCACGGCGAGGATCACTATGTTCGGGCGGACGCTCCAGGGTACGTACAAGTTCGACGGTAACGAACTGGAGTGGACGGTCAACGGCATCACAACCAAGAGCAAGGCAATCGTCACCACAACCGAGCTGGATGTGACCGACGATTCCAATCGAACGATAAAGTACAAGAGGAAGTGAACCAGGCGCGACTACGAACTCAGCTCTTGATCCTTTGCCGCACCCGTAGCCTGCACCGCCAGACGCACGCACCGCCAAACCTCTAGCACCAAGACTAAAGTCGTCGCCAGCGTCACCGCACCCGTCGCCACATGCGCCGACGCTACCGCCGCCGCCACGCCCGCATTGGCTTTCGCCGAACCCATCGACACCACCGTCAGCCCCAGGAAAATCTGCACGAATGTGACCACGCCCAACGTGATCGCCGCCGGCCGCATTGTGGGATGCTCGGGCATCAGCGTCACTAATACCACGAGCGCAAGAATAAACACCACGACTATTAGCGCGCCCAGTATGTGAACCATCACGCCGGTAAACCCGTAGCGGAACGCCGCTCCCAACGCAACCTGGATCACCACCATCACCAGCGTGTTTCGCGCCACCCCGCGCAGCGGCGGCCAGCCCTGGTCGTGCAGAAAAATTGGCTCGCACTGCCAGCTTTGCGAAGTCGCCGCAGCGATCGCCGCCAGCAACGACAATAGTATCGGAGCCAGAAACGCATGCGCCATGCTCGCGATCGGCGAAGTCGGCGCTGACGCGGGTCCCGCCAGCAAACCTAGCCCGGCGTCGGCAATCGTCACCGCCACGGCCGCCCTTCCGAGCCGCCGCAGCCACTCAGGCGTCGTTGTCACTGCGAGCCAGGCGCCCAAACCAAGCACCAGCACCGCAACGACCGCGCCGATCACTCGATGCCAACCTTGGTATGCGCCGTCCTGATTCGCCACCACCGCACCGCTGACGATCAGGCACAACGCCGCCACCGCGACCAAAATCGAATAGAGGTGCAGCCCAAGGTTTTTCATGCGGCGCTCCGCACCAGTGTAACGCGCAGCCGATCCCCTGCACGATACGTACTCGCGCCCGGCCTTTGTGCCAAATAAAACCGCTATCCAAAAACAACGGCCAGTCCCCGGACCCGATGCAAGATCGACACAGCAGAATGCCCATATGTGGTGTATTAGACACACTTTAAACTATACAAGTCTTTATTTTTGTTGGATGTAACCCTGTCATGCGATTGCTCGTTTTGTTACTATGAGGTTTAAGAAGCGCATGCAGTCTGACGCTCCCACTTCAAGCAAGCCCCCAACGGAGGCGCTATTTGGATTTTGAGAAAACTCTAAACCGGCCGGTCGACGCCTCAGGAGTCGGCCTCCATTCCGGAGTTCCTGTCCGCATCCGCATCCTCCCCGCCCCGCCCTCCACTGGCATCGTTTTCGTCCGCACCGATCTTGAAGGCTTCACCATCCCCGCCAGTTGGCGCTACGTGCAGAAAGTCAGTTACGCTACCAGCCTGATGCGCCAGGGTGTGCTGATCTCCACCACCGAGCACCTGCTCAGCACCTTCTACAGCATGGGCATCGACAACGCCTTCGTCGAGATCGATAACCTCGAAGTGCCCATCCTCGACGGCAGCGGCCAGCCTTTCGTCGATCTCATCCGCGCCGCCGGAATTCGCCAGTCGCGCCGCCGCAAACGTTATTTGCGGATTCGCAAACCGGTATCCGTTGAAGGCGGAGGCAAGCGCATCAGCATCCTTCCCTCCGATCGCTTCCTGCTCACCTGCGAAGTTTTCTTCCCGCACACCTTGGTCGGCCGCCAGACCCTCGAAATGGAAGTCACGCCCGAGAACTACGCCGCCGAGCTCGCTCCCGCGCGTACCTTTGGCTTCGAATACGAGCTCCACCAGATGCGCAACATGGGTTTGATCCGCGGCGCCTCGCTCGACAACGCCGTGTGCTTCGATCGCGAGTCCATCCTCAACCCCGGCGGCCTGCGATTCCCTGACGAGTGCTGCCGTCACAAAGCGCTCGATCTCATCGGCGACCTGGCGCTAATCGGCAAGCCGCTTCTCGGTCACGTCATCGCCGAAAAAGCCGGCCACGCGATGCACTTCGCGCTGGTCAATAAGATCATGTCGGATCCCACCATTTACGAAATCATTACTCATGACCAGGTGGCCTCCAGCGCCACCCATGCCATGGTTTCCTAGATCAGTAAGTGAAGCATCTCCCGAACCTGCTCACCGCGGCGCGCCTTGCGCTAGCGCCGTATTTATTCCTGCTGATGTTCCAGCATCGGTACAGCACCATCATTCCGCTGTTCATCATCATCGGCATCACCGACGTAGTCGACGGCTTCCTCGCCCGCCGCTTCAATGCCTCCTCGCGCCTAGGAGCGTATCTCGATCCCATCGCCGACAAAGTTCTTCTCAGCGGGACGTTTCTAGTGCTAGCGCTCACCGGGGCCATTGAATGGTGGCTGGCCGGCCATCGTGCTCGGCCGCGACTTGATCATCCTCGCCGCCGCCGGAATTCTCTATCTCGCCACCAAACGCCGCAACTTCCCACCCTCGCCGTGGGGAAAAATCAGCACATTCGTGCAAATCGTCTTCTTGTGTTTCCAAATCGGCTACCTGTCCGGAATCCCCGTCGCCCTCGCTGTCATAGTGCTGAAATGGCTAACAGTGGCCCTCGCCATCGCCAGCCTCGCCGACTACGCCCGCCGCATAACCACGGCAGAAGTCCACTAGACATTTCCTGCCATTGTTATTACACTGGTAATTACTATGGTTGAGCTCAAAGTCCGCAAATTCGGCAATTCGCTCGGAGTGATCCTGCCCAAGGAGATCCTTCAACGGCTGAATGCCACTGAGGGTCAACGCCTGCTCCTGATCGAATCACCGGAGGGCGCTTTTCAGTTGCAGGCCTCGGACCCGGAATTGGAGCTGCAGATGAAGATCGCACGCGAGGGCATGGTGCGCTATCGCAACGCCCTGCGAGTGTCTAGCGAAGTGAAGCAGCCTATCTGGGTAGCCCGTCAGACGGTTGATGGGCTGCATCACGGACCTTCTTGCTGAGCACGGCGGCGCGCCGGGCTTGCGCGACGAAGGACTGCTCGAATCGGCGCTTGCGCGCCCGCGCCAGATTTTCGCCTACTCCACCTGCGATGTTGTCGCAATTGGCCGCCGCTTATACCGTTTCGGGCATCGTCCGAAATCATCCGTTCGTCGACGGGAACAAGCGAACCGGTTTCATGACCGGCTACGTATTCCTCGAACGCAACGGCTTGCACTTCACCGCCTCCGAAGCCGAAGCCGCTCAAGCCGTCCTCGAACTAGCCGCTGGTACTATCGACGAAACCGGCTTCGCCCTGTTCCTGCGGGATCACGTAAAACGCGCCCGCAAGCGCCCGAAATAACCGCCTTGAAACATCACAAAACCTACGCGTTAGCGCTACCATCTGCTCGTCGTTAAACGCGCAGGTCCTTTACTTCCAATCAAATAAGGTGCTACGCTTGAAGGATTCATGCGCACTGTCGACTTGATTCACCGGAAACGGGACGGCGAAGAACTGTCCGCCGAAGAGATCGCCTACGTAGTAGACGGTTATACCAACGGTACCATCCCCGACTATCAGGCCTCCGCCTTCCTCATGGCCGTGTTTTTCTCCGGTATGACCGACCGCGAAGTCAGCGCCCTCACCATGCGCATGCTCCAATCCGGTGAAACGGTCGACCTTTCCTCCATCCCGGGTGTCAAAGTCGACAAGCACTCCACCGGCGGCGTGGGCGACAAAACCAGCCTGATCGCTTCGCCCCTGGCCGCGGCCGCAGGTGTGATCGTCCCCATGATTTCCGGCCGCGCCCTCGGCCACACCGGCGGCACGCTGGATAAGCTCGAATCCATTCCCGGCTTCCGCACTAATCTCAATCTGGACGAATTCCGCGCGCAGCTCGCGGCGCTTGGCATTGCTTTCATCGGCCAGACTCCCGAAGTCGCGCCCGCCGATGGACGTTTTTATGCCCTGCGCGACGCCACCGCCACAGTGGAATCCATTCCCTTGATCGCGAGTTCCATCATGTCGAAAAAGCTCGCGGTGGGTCTCGACGCGCTGATCCTCGACGTCAAAGTCGGTTCCGGTGGTTTCATGAAGCGTCAGGTGGACGCGCGCCGCCTCGCACAGATGATGGTCGGCATCGGACGCCGCGCCGACAAGCGCGTGCAGGCGCTGATCACCGACATGAACCAGCCGCTCGGCTACGCCATCGGCAACGCACTCGAAGTGATGGAAGTCTCGCAGACGCTGCAAAATGCCGGCCCGGCTGACCTCACCCGTTTGTCGCTGGAACTCGCCGCCCGCATGATCTTCCTCGGTAAACTCACCGCAACCCTCGACGAAGCTCGCGAGCTCGCACAAAAGAAACTGCTGGATGGCTCCGGCTACCGCAAGCTAAAAGAAGTGATCGCGGCCCAGGGCGGCAACCCGCAGGTTCTCGATCGCTTCGAGCTGCTGCCGAACGCCACCGGCGCGCGCGAAATCAGTTCTCCGCGTGCGGGCTACATCAGCGCCATCGACGCCGAATACATTGGCCAAGCCTCTTCCATGATAGGCGCCGGCCGCGATACCAAAGAAGATTCAATCGATCCTGCCGTCGGCGTGATCCTGGAAGTGAAGGTCGGTCAAAAAGTGGACGCCGGCGGCGTGCTGTGCCGCTTGTACTACACTCGTGAAGACAATGTCGACGAAGCCGCGCAGCTCGTCGAAGATGCTTTCCGCATCGCTTCTACTGCGCCGGAGAGCCGCGAACTCATTCTCGAAGTCGTAGGTTAACCGGAGGCTCCGCATGGATCGTTTCACAGGCCTCTTGGGCCTGGTAGTCGTGATGGCAGTGGCGTATCTGTTTTCGAGTAACCGCCGCGCCATCCAGCCCCGCGTCATCTATTGGGGACTCGGCCTGCAAATCGGCTTCGCGTTCCTGGTTCTCAAAACTCCCTTGGCTGAAGGGTTCCAAGCTCTCAGCAGAGTCATCAACCGCGTGTTTAGCTACTCGATCGAAGGCAGCACGTTCGTCTTCGGCAACAAGCTGGGCGCCCCTAACGATCAATTCGGCGTAGTGTTCGCCTTCCAGGTGCTCCCCATTATTATCTTTATCGCGTCATTATTCGCGATTCTCTATTACCTCGGCCTCATGCAGATTCTCGTGCGCGCCATGGCGCTGGTGATGCAAAAAGTAATGGGCACCAGCGGCGCGGAGTCCACCAGCGTAGCGGCCAGCATATTCATGGGCCAGACCGAAGCTCCTCTCACCATCCGGCCGTTTCTCGCCGGCTTAACGCAAAGTGAATTATTCACCATCATGGCGAGCGGCATGGCGCACGTCTCCGGAGCCGTCATGGCGGCCTACGTCCTCATCGCCCACGTGGAAATTCGCCACCTTCTCACAGCCGTCATCATGACCTCGCCCGCCACTCTGATGCTGGCGAAGATGCTCATGCCCGAAGTCGACCAGCCCGCCACCATGGGCGGTATCAAGGTCGAAGTGGAGAAGCCCGGCGTCAATATTATCGACGCGGCAGCACGCGGCGCAGGCGACGGCTTGCAGCTTGCGCTCAACATCGGAGCCATGCTGATCGCCTTCATCGGCTTGATCGCCCTGGTCAACGGCGGCCTGAACGCCTTGCACGGTATGCGCTTCTTCGGCTGGCTGCCCAATTCCATGCAAGGCATCCTGGGAGTCATCTTCGCTCCCATCGCCTGGCTGCTTGGCGTCCGCTGGAATGACTGCGCGGCCGTAGGCAACCTGCTCGGCACGCGTCTGATCCTCAACGAATTCGTGGCCTTTGTGGACCTCGGCAAGATCCAGGCCACCCTCGATCCGAAATCCTTCGTCATCGCCACCTATGCGCTATGCGGTTTCGCTAATCTAAGTTCAGTAGCCATCCAGGTGGGCGGGATCGGAGCCTTGGCGCCCACGCGCAAGTCCGATGTAGCCCGGCTGGGGTTGAAAGCGGTAGCCGCCGGCACCATGGCGAATTTTATGTCGGCCTGCATCGCGGGGATGTTGTTATGAGCACCGTTGGAGTTGTACTCGGCAGCGGTTTGGGTGCCTTTGCCGAGACCCTTGAGAATCGTTTCGAAACCCCGTACGCGGATATCGCGGGGTGGCCTGCCGTAACCGCCGCGGGACACGCCGGCAAGCTGGTTACGGGCCGCCTTGGAGAAACCGAAGTTGTTGTGCTCTCCGGCCGCGCGCATTACTACGAAGGCTATACCGGCGCCGAAGTGACGTTGGGAATTCGCGAGCTAGCCAAGCGCGGCGTCGATCGCGTGATCCTTACCAACGCCGCCGGCGCCATCGATACCGAGCTGCATCCCGGCGAACTGGTGTTGATCTCCGATCACATCAACCTCATGGGACAGAACCCGCTGGTCGGGCGCAATGACGAGGAGCTGGGCCCGCGCTTCCCCGACATGACCGAAGCCTACTCGCGCGAATATCGCGACATCGCGCGCCAGACCGCAGCCGAGCTGGGCATCGATCTCAAGGAAGCCGTCTACGCCGCCATGCTTGGACCGAGCTACGAGACGCCCGCCGAAATCCGTTTCCTGCGCATCATCGGCGCCGGCTTGGTCGGCATGTCGACCGTGCCCGAAGCAATCGTCGCGAATCATATGGGAATGAAGGTGCTGGCCATCTCTTGCGTCACCAACATGGCCGCCGGCATTCTGCCGCAGAAGCTGGTGCATCAGGAAGTGCTCGACGCCGGCGCGCAAGTGCGCGATACCCTGATCCGCCTGCTGAACACCCTGATTCCGCGACTGACAGCTTAATAGTTACTGAGGGCTTAGTAATCAAAGATAGCCGCGAACGAGGCTGGATCGATACTGTGGTCGAGAACGTCCGGCTCGGGGGAAATCACCTATACGATCCAAGTAAGGTACCCATCGCGGGCCATAACATTCCGGCGATCACGCCAGACAATATCAAGAGCTTCATCTTGCTCGTTAATGGTATGGCGCGTGTGATCGCGACCCGATAGAGTGCTGCGAGGGTCCACAGCACGGATGCGATCCATGCGAGGAGCAAATAAAAATAGGGAAGCAACAGAGCATTGTGTGCATACTTCCCAAGGCCGAACAGTTCTGACAAGACCGGACAAATGATGCTATATGGAACACACCACCACCACAATACGACCATGTTGTAAGTGGCGCGTCGGGCGGCTGTCGAACCCTCTTCGGGCGATTGCATCGTGCTTAGTAATTAACGATAGCCGCGAACGACGCCGCATCCAGGCTCGCGCCGCCGACCAGCGCCCCGTCGATCTCTTCCTGCGCCATCAACTTCGCGACGTTGTCAGGTTTCACGCTGCCCCCGTAAAGGATGCGGCAAGCCGCGCCGGCATCATCGCCGAAGTGATTCGCGATTTCCACACGCAACACGCGGTGTGCATCCGCGGCGATTTCAGGGGTTGCAGTCTTGCCCGTGCCGATGGCCCACACGGGCTCATACGCAATCACCACTGACGCGAATTGTTCCGGCGTCAGTCCCAGAATTCCACCCGCGCACTGCGTCCGTAGAACGCTCTCGGTCGCGCCGCCCTCGCGCTCTTCTAACCGTTCGCCCACGCAAATGATCGGCGTGAGCCCGGCCGCCAGCGCAGCCTGCGTTTTCTTGAGCACCGTCTCGTCAGTCTCCTGGAAGTATTGACGCCGTTCGCTGTGGCCGACAATCACCCAGCGGCAGCCAACCGCCGTCAACATCGGAGCCGAAATCTCGCCCGTATAAGCGCCCTCGCGGAGCCAGAACAGATCCTGGCCGCCCACTTCGATAGCCGTACCCTGCGCGGCCGCAACCGCCGCCGGCACATTTACGAAGGGAGGGCAAATCACGATTTCCGCGTGGGACGACTTCGCCACCAAAGGAGCGAAAGCTTCAAAGAAAGCGGCAGTTTCGGCTGCCGTCTTGTACATCTTCCAATTACCGGCCAGGACAGGTTTGCGCATGTCTCTACAGAATAGCAACCTGTCGCTGAAGCCCGGAGTGAGCCGGATCGCGCGAATCGCCTACGCCAGGCGAAGCTGGCTGAATTCTTTGATCAGCTCAAAGTTGGTGCGCAGCCCGGCGATGGCTTCGCCGCGCTGCTCGATACGGGATTCTTCGATGATGCCCAGTTGGTCCGCCGCCTTCTGCAGGTATCCGACTCGCGTGGGATCGATGCCCATGATGCGGCAACATGTCGCATCCACCGCCGCCAGATCCGAGCCCATCACCAGCACGCCCGCCTGCTTGCGAGTCCCTTGTATCGGACCGTTGCCTTCCATGCCCACAATCCCGTCCACCAGCGCGAAACTCTTCGGCCCGAATGCCCGTGTCAGCTCGACGATGGCCGTGTCGATCCCGATAAAGTGCAGCTCATTCTTCGGCCAACCGTAAATCGACCCCGGCACCAGGCCAAAGAAATTCTTCATCGAGAGCGTCGCGCCCGCCCAGTGATGCGTCTTCATCTTGGCGAGCGAAACGATGATATCGGCGTTCAGCACGCTGTTCGGAAAGTAGAATTCGTCGCGGCCCGCGAAGCCCTTCACTCCGGTAACGTCGTCCCGGTTCAGATCCACGAACACATTGTCAAAGTTCGGGATTTCCGAGCGGTAGCGCGTCAGCTCCGCAATCGCCAAAGTGTCGCGGCGGTGCCCCGGACCCTCGCCGATCCTTACGTCAGCCGCACCCAGCGAGCGAAATACTTCGAGCGCCGTAGCGACCACCGCCACATCCGTATTGATACACGTGTTGGGATCGAACTCCACGAAGTTCGGTTTCAACAGCACCGTCTTTCCGGCTACATCCAGTTCGCATTCGAGAATCCCGCGCAGCATCGCGTCCGCGAGATCCTTTGAATAGGATGCTGCCTTGACCACGGCCACCGCCGACGTCTGCCCCGCCAAAGGGAGTTTGGACATTGCTTTCGGCTGCGCCCCCCGTCCGCCGTTGAATCCCGCGAATCCGGCCACGCTGGCCGCTCCTGCCAGAGCCAGAAATTCTCTGCGATTGCTGTTCACGCCGCGCCCCCCGCGGTTCGCATAGCGGTTTGCATAACGTGATAATTTCCCTCGGGCGCCGCCAGTGCCTCAATCCCGGTGATCATAAGGTCCGATTGTGGATCGCCCTTCAGTTCCTCCGGCTTCACACTATGCAGCCGCATCGCGATCGTCAGCCACGCGCGCGCCATCGGCGAAGGCGTCTCGCCCATCTGCCGCCGCGCCAGGTCAAACGCTTTGCCCAAATCGTTGCTCAAATCGTTGCGACCCTGCAACGCCAGCAGCGCCAGCGCCGTAGTCTCCGGGTAAGACGGCAGATCCACTCCCAATGCCGCCGGACTCCCGTAATTCCACCCGCCATCCCGCGAGCGCACGTCCATCAACTGTGCCTCTCCCATCTCGACCCGGCTTCGCAATTCGCCGCCCGAGAGTTTCGCCGACGCCTGTTTCAGAGCCACCAGAGCGTGCACCGTCGGTTCCACCCATCCCGAGTTACCCGGTTTCCAGGGCCAGCATTTCAAGCTGACGTCGCGCTCCTGCTTGACCATCCGCAGCCGTGCCGCAACCACACTCAGCCAATTGGATTCAGCTCCGCTGCTCCCCACCAGCCACTTCACTCCGTTTTGCAGCGGCTGTCCCCACTCACCGCGAGCCATGGCGATGGTGGCGCAGAGCGACGTTCCCCAGCTTGAAACCTGGACCTCAGCCGCCGGCTTCCAGCTTCCGTCCGGCAATTGCCAGGAGGAAAGCAGCTTCCATGCGCGGTCCGCCGCCGGCTCGCCCGCGAGCGCCAACGCCGCGTAAGCCGTCGGCTCCAGCCACGACGATTTGCCGGCAAAATACCCCCAGCCGCCGTCGGAATTCTGGGTATTCCGCAAAACCGCCAGCCGCTTACCTAGATAAGACTTGCTATCGGGGATATGACCAGCCACGAAGTACTAATCGGCGGAAACCTTTGATTCCCCTAGGGCGATTTCCTCCTAGTACACCGAACTGGCTCCAAAGTACTATTTACTATCTAAGTGGTTCGCTTTAGACTGGTTACGGTTAAGGACTGAGGGCCTCTTAGTGAATCAACTGCTTCTCCAGTATTCGTACCTGCAGATGTTGGATCTCTTGACCACTGTGGCCTTTTTACTGCACGGAGTCCAGGAAGCCAATCCCTTGGTTCGTGTCGCCCTGCGATATTCGTCCCATCCCCTGGGAGGCCTATTGCTGGTAAAGGCTCTCGCCCTGATGCTCGGCGTCTACTGCTGGCGCTGCGGACACGAAAGACTGCTTATGCGCATCAATATCCTGTTTGCGATCGTGGTGGCCTGGAACCTCATAGCCCTGATCGCCGGCGGAATCGGCACGGTCTAGTCCCTTCTCCCCGCGCCGATCCGCGCACTCGTAGTAGGATAAGAGGCAAATGTGGGATCGATTTGGTTCTATCGTCATGCTTGCGGTCGGGGTCTACTCGATCATTCGAGCATTTCGGGGCAAGGAATTCTTTCTTGCAGGAATCGGCGGTAGCCGAAGCAATAAACCCTTACCGAATTGGATCGGACGACCGCTCATGTTTCTCTTCGGAATTGCAGCAATCATCTTGGGTTTCGGCGGTTGGTTTCAGAAATAAGGACCATTACACTCTTCAGATACCACCTCTTCCTCCGTCGACGCCATCCGCTGCTGTGTTAGCATCGATACTCAATCGCCGCCCATGAAGTACAAGTGTTTTTTCGCGCTCCTCGCCGCCAGTCTTGTGTTCGGAGCCTACCAGTACTTCCACCCCGAAGGCCTGACCCTGGGTCCCGGCAACGAAATGGTGAAGGAAGCGCGGACTGTCGTCCACGAAGGCACTATCGGCGATCCGTTCCGGTCCATGAAGACCGGGCCCACCGCCACCAACCCACCGCTCTATCCGCTGTTTCTCGCCTTCTGTCTCTGGCTCTACCCGACGTCTTCGTTCCATTTCATAACCGCCGTCCTGGTCGCCAACCTGATCGCGAACGCCTTGGCCGCAGCTCTGCTGCCGAAGGTTTCTGCCGTACTGTGGGGAACGCCTGTCCCTGGAATTGCGGCAGGCGTGCTCTCGATCGCAGCGTCCCAATTCCTCGCCGGTTGGGATGCTAACTTCACCCAACTCGGACTCATTCTGTTCTTCCTCGGCACGACCCGCTTGGTGGTGACCGGCGTCAACGCCACCTGGCGCGGCGCGCTTGCCGGAGCGGCGCTCGGCATTCTCTTCCTGATGAACCAGGTTGTCCTGCTGGTCGCGTTTCCTTGGATTGCCTTCCTTTTCGTAATCCGCCGTTTCCAACCGCGCGAAATGCTTCGCTTCCTCGTGCCCTTCGCACTCGCTGTCCTGCTAGTGACTCTCCCGTGGATCATCCGGAACTACCGCATTTGGGGCGAGGTCGTAACCCGCACGAATTTGGGGATCGCTCTGCACACCTCCAACAACGATTGCGCCGAGCCCAGCCTCGCCCAGGAGGCGCAAAGTGGATGTTTTGTCGCCGTGCACCCCGAGAGCAACGCAGTCGAAGCCGCGCTCTTGAAGAATATGGGCGAGCCCGCCTACGATCGCCTTAAGAAAGCCGAGGCGCTGGCATGGATGGGTTCCCATCCTCGGCGTCTGCTGCAGCTCACCCTAGCCAGAATCGCCTACTTCTGGTTCCCCGTCCCGACGCCGCCCCGCCGCGCCACGCACATGATCTGGATCATCACCGTGCTCTCGATTCCAGGGTTCCTGCTCATGCTCTACCGCCGGCTGCCGACCGCCGCCCTGTTCGCCGCGGTTTTTCTGCTGTTCCCGCTGCTCTACTACGTCGTCGTATCGGAAGAACGATACCGCCTGCCGATTCTATGGTTGTCCTGCTTGACGGCAGGCTATTCGCTTACAGCGATCCTAGCCCGCCGCCGCGTCTAGCGCGCCGCCAGCGGATACTGCAGCGTCTCGAGCAGCCAGTCTTTATTGGCCTTCACATCTTCCGTCAGCCGCCGCACCAGTTCTTCCCGCTGGTCAAACAATCGATAGCCGCCAGCCGGACGCAGATACCCGCGGGCTTCCGGGCTCCGCTCAAACAGCTTCTCCTCGCCGATTTCCACCGCCTGCTCCGCGTAACGTTTGCGATTATCCAGCAACGCCTTCACCAGGAACGGCATCAGCATCGAATAATCCGCCTGCATGCTTTCGGTGGCCTGCAGATACGTGTCCTTATCCACTTTGCCCCAGGTAACCGCTTCCCCCGGCGGACACGACGACAACGATCCGTCCGTCACCGGCGCCGTGACAATCTGCACATCGAAATTGTAGCCGCGCACGTTCGGAATTCCCAAAACCTGGCCTAACGCAGGTTCGGGCTGCAGGTTGTAATTCTTCGGCACCCCGCCACCCAGAATCAGCGTCGCCAGCGCATTCGGCGGATTGTCGAACAGCCCCCAGCGATGATACGCGCAAGCCTCGTAGACTTCGGCATGCAGATCCAGATCGAATTTATACGAGTCGATCAGCCCCGCCTCGCGCATGGCCCACAGCTTCATCGAATTCAGAAAAATGCTGCCGTCGCCCGGCGCGCCCACGAACACCGGAATCGCCAGCCGATGGCACGTCGAAAGCAAGCCGTGCGCCACGCGATTGGCGCGCTCCTGCTGCGTATAAAACGCACCCAGCCGATGCCGCAGTTCGGTGCCGGTCATCTTGCGCTGAAACTCCGGACGCCGCAGCACCGCAGTCAGGAAGCGGTCCTGATCCAGCAGAACATCTTCGTCGAACGCCATGTCGGTGACGCGAATGGTGCGCTCATCCCGCAGCGCGCCGTCGTCGCCCCAGATCGGAACTTCGAAAATCGGCCCGTCGCGATGCGCGTCGAGCGACCGATGCCCGTCGTGATAACACACGGCGTCCGTAGTCGAAAGATACGCCACCCAGCCGGTCTCCAGCAGCGGAATCAACCACGCCTGATGCTGCCCCGATACCGTCACCGGACCCGCCACCGCCACCGTAAGCGGGCATCCCTGTCCGATCGCGTGATCGAGGATAGTGTAAATGCGCCTGAGAAACGCCCCGCCGAACGCCGGAAAACAGTGCGTGATCAGCTCGCTGATCGTGTCGCACTCATCGACGCGTTTGACTTTAACTGGAGGCCGGTGCATCAATTCCGATCTTACTCGAACTGGCGCCGGAAACTTTCGAGAGTTTGTTTCAATTCGGCGACTTCCCGTTCCAGCGACGCAATGCGCTCCTCGAAATCCGATGCCGCCGCGGCCGTAGCCGGCGTCTCCGCCGCCTGTGCCGGATCGGGCATGCCTCCCAGCAGATGACACCACCGCCCCCGCGGCATCGACGCCACCAGCGGCTCCGGCGTGCGCTGCGCCAGCGATTCCAGGCAATGCTCGACGTCCGCGATCTCTGCGAACTCGTGCATGCGTTCGGTACGTCCGCGCAGTTCGCCTGCCGTCTGCGGACCGCGCAGCATCAGCACGCACAGCACAGCCGACTCGCGCCGCCCCAGGTTCAGCCGTTCCCCCAATGAGTGGCCGTATTTCTCGACTCGATGCCCCGCCCCGCTGATCCTGACCGCCAGCCCCTTATGCCGCAAGCAGCGCCAGCGCCTGTTGCACGACGTCTTCTTCGTAATTCACCACCGGATCGCGGCTCGATTTCTGATTGCACGCATTCACCAGCGCGTTGAGCGTCAGCGGATAGTATTCCGGCGTAGTGACTTCTTTTTCGAGCAACGAGCCCAGCACTCGAATCTCCACCGGATGCAGCGGCTCTGCGAAGACTGGTCCACTTGCAGGGGAGCTCATGCTAGATTAACGCCGTCTCCATGAAACGTTGTCCAGCCATCGATTCACCATAATACGCCGGAATATCCCGGAATCCCAACTCTTCATAGAGCCGCTGCGCCGCCGCCATCTGCGCCAGCGTATCCAGGCGCATCCGCGTATAGCCCATCCCGCGCGCCGCCTGCATCGCGCTTTCGGTAAGCCGGCGCCCTAAACCCGTGCCCCGAAAATCGGGCCGCACGTAAACCCGCTTCAGCTCGCAGACAAAGTTTTCGAGCGGCCGCACAGCGGCGCATCCAATAGACGTGCCTTCTGTCTCCGCCAGCAGCAGAACGCCGCGAGGCGGCCCATACATCTGCGAAAGAGTATCCAATTCCCGCGCGAAATTTTGAAAGCAGAGGTCGACGCCCAAGCCCGCCGCGTATTCCTCGAACAAGGCGCGAGCTTGGGCGTAATCGGCGTCAGTCAAAGCAGGAGCGGATGACTTCCAATCACTTCCAATGTAACGCGAGCGCTATTCTTTTTTCGTGTCGCCAGCGCCTGCGGGAGCAGGTGTGCCCGCGGCAGCCGGAGCCGTCGCCGCCGGCGGCGCAGGATGCAGGTTGATCGGCTGCGGATTCGTGCGGCTATCCACGTCCAGAAAATCGAACAGCAGGAAGATGCCGAGGAAAATGAACCCCGCCACGGCGATCACGGCGTTCACCGGCTTGTCATGCAGCAAGTGCATGAAGATCAGCGCCACGATACAGCCTTTGATAGTGGCAATCGTGAGCGCAATCACAACATTGCCGGAGCCAAAATTAATGTAGGACGCGCCCACCGTGATGGCGGTGAGAATCAGCAGCGTCACCAGCGTCGCTACGTACTTGAGCGTTTCAGCTTTCGGATTTTCGACGTGTTCGGTATGCGTGCTCATGTGATTAAG
Source organism: Bryobacterales bacterium (assembly GCA_963731375.1). GTDB lineage: Bacteria > Acidobacteriota > Terriglobia > Bryobacterales > Bryobacteraceae > Palsa-187. The sequence goes on along the minus strand of CAVSUW010000005.1, from coordinate 117,914 downwards.
TAGTACAGCGGGAACAGATAGATCCAGATCAAGTCCACCAGGTGCCAGAACAGCGCCACCAGATCGACCGGCGTGTAATATTTGTCGGAGAACTCGCCGCGGCTCGCGCGAATCGCCAGCCAGCTCATCAAGCCCATGCCGATCAGCACGTGCAGGCCGTGCAGCCCGGTCATCATGAAATAGAAACTGAAGAATGTAGCGTAGCCGTGGCTGCCGGCAATCAGATCGCCGTGATGGCTATAATACTTGGCCGGATACAGGCCTTCTTCAAAATCGTGCGTGTACTCGTATGCCTTGATGCACATGAAGATTCCGGCGCAGCCGACCGTCATCCACAGGTACATCGCGCATTTCTTAGCCTGATTGGTGCGCGCCATTAAAACCGCCATCACGGCAGTGAAGCTGGATACCAGCAGCACCACAGTGTTGGTCGACCCCGCCCAGCGTTTCAATTTCTCGTGAGCTTCGACAAACTCCTGCGGATACTTGTTCTGCATCAAGCCGAAGCCTGCGAACAGGGCGCCGAAGGTCAGAACTTCGGTAGCCAGGAACAGCCACATACCAATCTTGCTGGTATCGAACTGCTGCTCCATGGTGGTGAAGTGATGCTGCTGATGCGGATCATGCTCGCCACCGTGCCCGTGCGGATCCTGATGTAGAACGTCGGTCGTCGTACTCATACGTGCGTTACCGTCCTATGGCGGTAGTCATACGGTTCGTGCTCGAACACCGGCTGCTCTTCGAAATTGTGCACCACCGGCGGCGATGACGATTCCCATTCCATCGTCGTCCCGCCCCACGGATTGTCCGGCGCCAGCGGCCCTGTCTTGAGCGACGCCAGTAAATAAATCGCCGTCAGGAACAAGCCCGAGCCCAGCACCCAGCTTCCGTAAGTCGAAAATGCGTGGATCGGTTGGAACTGGTCGAGATAGTTAAAATAGCGCCGCGGCATGCCCTGCCCGCCCATGATGAACTGCGAACCGAAGGTCATGTTGAAGCCGATAAACACCAGCGCGGTCGCAATGCGTCCCCATTTTTCCGAATACATATGGCCGGTCATCTTGGGCCACCAGTAATGCAACCCGCCGAGGAATGCGATCACCGTGCCGCCCATCATCACGTAATGGAAATGCGCCACCACGAAGTAGGTATCGGTGAGGTGAATATCCACCGCCAGCGTCGAGAAGAAGATGCCAGTCAGTCCGCCGATCGCGAACAGGAACAGGAACGCCATCGCATACAGCATCGGCGTCTCAAAACTGATGTTGCCCTTGTACATGGTGGTCAGCCAGTTGAACATCTTGACGCCCGATGGAATCGCGACGAGGAACGTCAGTGCCGAGAAAACCACGTTCGCCAGATCGCTTTCACCGGCCACAAACAAGTGATGGCCCCACACGATGAAGCTCAGCAGCGCCAGCGACACGCTCGAGTACGCAATCGCGCGATATCCGAAAATCGTCTTGCGGCTAAACGTCGGAATAATTTCGCTGATGATCGCCATGCCCGGCAGAATCATGATGTACACCGCCGGATGCGAATAGAACCAGAAGAAGTGCTGGAACAGCACCGGATCGCCGCCGATTCGCGAATCGAAAATGCCGATCTGGAAGACGCGCTCGATCAGCAGCAGCACCAGCGTAATCGCAAGCACCGGAGTCGCCAGAATTTGAATCACGCCGGTCGCATAGATGCCCCACACGAACAGCGGCATATCGAACCAGCCCATTCCAGGAGCCCGCAGCTTATGAACCGTAGCAATGAAGTTCAGCCCGGTAAAGATGGAAGAGAATCCCAGAATAAACACCGCCATCGTCATCAGCCCGACAGCCCCATCGGTCGTCGTCGAGTAAGGCGTATAGAACGTCCAGCCCGTATCGACCGCGCCGATCACCATCGAACTGATCGCCATGGTCGCGCCGATGCACCACAAGTAGAAACTCATCAGGTTGATTCGCGGGAAGGCCACGTCTTTGGCACCCAGCATCATCGGCAGCACGAAGTTCGCAAGCGACGCCGGAATCGCCGGAATGATAAACAGGAACACCATGATCGCGCCATGCAGCGTGAAGAAGCGGTTATACATTTCCGCCGTCACCCAGTGCTTGCCGAACAAAGTGTGCTGCGGATTCAGCAGCGATAACCGGACCAACAATGCGAAGATTCCGCCCAGCAGGAACGCGAAGCATACCGCGCACAGGTACATGATGCCGATGCGCTTGTGATCCACCGTGGTCATCCAGCTCTTGATGCCCGTGGTCTCGTTGAGGTAATTCTTGACTGGCCGCGGCCGGTCCCCTAAGACAGAGCCCGATGTGAGTGTGTGTTCCATGTTATGACCTTTACTGCAACGACTTTATATACGCCACCAGCCCACGAATTTCATTTTCCCGCAAAAGGCCCTGGAAAGTAGGCATGATGTTGTCGAAACCTTGCACCACCTTCGCGCCCGGCTGCATCATCGACTCGCGAACATACGCTTCATCCACCATCACGGTAGTGCCATTATTCAGCGTGACCGGCTTGCCCCAAATGCCCTTCCACGTCGGACCCTTGCTCTTCGTCCCATCCACGTTGTGGCAGCTCTGGCAGCCTTTTTGCTCGTATTGGATCCGGCCCCATTCCTCCGGCGTATGGTGCATCCATTCGTCGCCGCCCGTCTCCATCCACTTGGCAAAAGCCTCGGGAGTGTCCACGAACACCTTGGCTTTCATATCGGAGTGGCCCTTGCCGCAATACTCGGCGCAGGTCGAAACATGCTCGCCCACGGTTTCCGGCGTAAACCAATATTCGGTGTAGCGCCCCGGAACGATGTCGCGCTTCACGCGCATATCGGGAATGTAGAAGTCATGCAGGACGTCCTCGCTGGTCATCACCAGGTGGATCGACTTGTTCACCGGCACATGCAATTCATTCACAGCCCGCGTCCCGTCGGGAAATTCGAACTGCCACAGCCACTGCTTGGCGGTAACCTGAATTTCCATGGACTCGCCGGGGCCCACCGCGAACTGCATGTAGCCGATGATTCCCCAGAAAAACAGTCGCCACGCACAACAGCAGCGGCACCACCGTCCACACGATTTCCATAGTCGTGTTGTGGGTCTGGTGCGGCGTCACTCGGCCCGGGCTTGAAGCGGTAGCGCCACGCAAACCAGCACATCGGGATCATGAGTCCGAGGAACATCACCACGCTCAGCCAAAAAATGGCCATGTACATGAAGTCGATATGCTTGGCGAATTCCGAGCCTTGATCGATCGGTAATAGCAGCCTGCGAAGCCACTCCATTATGCAAAACCTTCCTTGAGCCGGGCTTGGGCTCGTTTATGCTCCGCGCGGAACATCCGCCAGAGGAAAAATGCAATCAGAAAGACCGTGAGAGCGCCGCCGCCGCGCATAATGTTCAGCGCGAACCAAACATAAGCGCCGGCTTTGGGATCGTAGTGATAGCAGAACAACAAAATCTTTTCGAGCGCCAGCGTGCTGCGCCCTTCCGACGCTTCCGCCAGCGCAAAGCGCAGATCGCGTGGATTGTAGCGGATGCCGTACAGGTAGCGCGCCATTTTGCCTTGCGGCGTCAGCACCATAATCGCCGCGGCATGCGCGTATTGCTCAATCCGCTTGTCGTAACGATAGTTGAATCCCACTTGCTTCGCGAGGCGCTGCACATTGCCGTCGCGGTCCGTCAGAAAATGCCAGCCGGGAGCCGGGCGCTCAAAGCTGCCCATGTAGACGGCTCGCTTCTTCTGCGCATCCGCGAACGATTCCCGTGGATCGATGCTGATCGTGACCACTTCGTATTCCGTGCCCGGAGTCCACGGAATCGCGCGCAGGGCTTCGGTCTGCCCGTTGAGAACCAGCGTGCACAGCATCGGGCAGTTGTAATACACCAGGTTGAGAATCACCGGACGGCCCTGGTTGAAGAACTTTCCCAACCTCACCGGATAGCCATCTTCGCCCGTAAAGGTCAGGTTCAGATCCACCGACGAGCCCAGATGTTCGTCGATCCCTACGCCTTCCAGTTGCACCGGACGCACATTGGCCGGAAGATTCGTATCCCCGATTTTCGATAAACGATATTGCGCCGCCAACGGCAACGCCGCCAGCGCCAGCAAACCGAACATCCATGTGCGTCGCAAATTCATAAAACCTATTTCTTCGCTGCCCCGGCCGGCATAGCAGTCGGAGCCGGAGCCGCCGCAGCCGGAGCACCACCCGCAGGAGCCGCACCACCAGCAGGAGCCGCCACCAGCCGGAGTGGCCGCCGCAGCCGGTTCCTCAACCTTGATCGCCGTAGCCTTAGCCGGGTAGAACAGCTTGCCCGCCGCCGCTTCCGCCGCGAACGTCTGCATCGCCTTGTCGATCGGTATCCGTACCCGATTCGTCGACTTGTCCAGGTTCCCGTACATATAGTGCGTCAGATTCCAGGCATCGCGATTGCGCACGTCCTGCAACTGCTCGCTCGGAACCGACAGCACCCGCTCATACACCGCTTCCTTCCAAATTTGCTCGAAATACCCCTGCACGGCGACGATCGTCAGGATCAATCCCACCACGCTGCAGATAGTGAACAGCCAGATTGCCGGAGTATTCGGCTCAGTGCGATCGAAACCTTCTTGAGGATCGTGGTGTTCGATCGGGTGGTCGTATCCATCATCCGAATGGCTCATCGTGATCCTCCTTTAAGCGTTCTCAAAATGCAGGCTCTGTTCCAGCCGCAGGTCGCCCACCGGCACCATCTTGTGCGCGCGGAAGCGGCTCCAGAAAACCAGCCCGCAAATGCTGACGGTCGTCACCAGCGTCGCCAGATCCAGCCAATGCGGCTGCGGTCCGGTCTTGTAATAAGTCGGCATAACCACCCAGTACAGATCGATATATTCGATCACCAGGCTATACGCGGCCATGAAGCCGACCACCTTCAGGCTACGCTTCGCGGGAAGCGACAGCAGAATTGGAAACGGAATCAGGAAGCGCAGGAACGGCATCGCCAGACTGACCGGCAGCCAGCTTCCCACCATGCGGTGGCGGTACCAAATCGTTTCTTCCGGCAGGTTCGAATACCAGATCAGGAAGTATTGCGAAAACGCCACATACGTGTAAAACGCCGTCAACGCGAGCAGCCACTTGCCCAGATCGTGATAATGTTCCACGGTAATCGAATTCTTCAGAATCCCCGCGCGGCGGAACGCCAGGCACACCAGGATCACCACCGAAAAGAACGACAGCGAGCCGCCCGACAGCATGACCAATCCAAAAATGGTCGAATACCACTTGGGCTCAAGCGACATCAGCCAGTCATAGGACGCCAGCGTTCCGATGGCCACCGCCAGAAACAATCCCGGCGCGCTCCAGCGCGAAGCAATGTACATCTGCTTCACCGATCGCTCGGTATCCTGCTTCGTCGACTGGCGATAAATCGACCCGGCCCACAGCGACCACAGGAAGAAATAAATGACCGCGCGCGCGATGAACCAATTCGGCGTCAGAAAGCTGGACTTGGCCTTCAGCACCGCATCCGCGGCTACCGCCTGTCTGATTGGTCCACGGGTAGATCTCGTTCAGTCCCATCGCGACCGGAACGAACAGCAGCAGACCCACCGGCAGCGTGATCATGATGTTTTCCATGATGCGCCGCATGGTCACGCTCCACGCCGACCCGGTCAGGAACTGAATCATGACGAAGAAGAACGCGCCCAGGCCGATCAGTGTCGTGTACGCAAAGGCCACCATATAGGACTGAAACAGCCTCGCCGGATTAGTGAAATACCCAGCGATGCATCCGATGATGCCCAGCAGCGCGGCAAACACCAATACGTTGCGGCCGGTATTCCAGCGGCTGATATCCATCTGGTAGTTGTCGACGGCGGTTGCGGAATGTGAATGGGTTTGGCTCATGGCATTATTTCAGTGCTGCGATAACGGTTCCCGGAGGCGCCTCGGCAGGCGTTCCATGCGCGGCCCGCTGCAGCGCGCGCACGTAAGCGATAATCGCCCAGCGATCCGCCACCACCACCTGGTAGCGGTAAGGCGGCATGGTCCGGCGGCCATTGGTGATCACGTTGAAGATGTCGCCGTCCGCGAACTGCACGACGCGGTCGTCGGTCAAATTGGAAGGCTGCCAGATAGGAACGTGCGCCGGGATGATCCCGCGGCCCATTCCCGTCTGATCGTGGCACGGCGAACAATAGATGTTGAACCTGGCCTGCCCTTGCTCCAACAGCGCCGGAGTCACCGGCACCGGGCTCTTGCCCACGTACATGCCGTTTTCAAGCCCCGTATTGTACGGCGAATTGTCGCGGTAGTGCATCGCGCGCCACGGTATCTTCCGGAAGCAAGCGATTCGAGCGGCCATCGGCGAAGATGCCCACCACCGGCGCCTGCGCCTTGAACTTCTGCTGATGCTTCATGTCGTCCCACACCTGAAGCGGCGTATCGCGCTGCACGCTCGAGCAGCCCGCAAGCGCCAATAGCACGGGAGCGATGAACCCTGCCCTCAAGACCGTCATCCTTCCACTACCTCCACGTCGCCCGCGCCGACGCTGCGCAGATGCTCGACGGCCGCCTGCGCATCGAACTTCGGATCCTTGGCCTCAATCACCAGCAGAAACAAATCGTCGGAGGCCCGGTGCGACTGCGAATAATTGAACGACGGATGATACAGCCGCGGCAGCCCGTTGATCCCCCACATGCCCAGGAAACTTGCGAACGCCGAAAACAGAACCGTCAGCTCAAACGTAACCGGAATCGAGTACGAGAAATCGAAGAACGGCTTGCCGCCGATCACCAGCCGGTAATTGACAGCGCCCACCTACCAGATCAGCGATATCGCAGTGAGCGCGCCCAAAGCCGAAAACCAGATGACCAGCCAGCCCAGCTTCGATGGAGGCACGCCGATCGCATCGTCAATCCCATGCACCGGAAACGGCGACATCGCGTCTAGCTTGGTGTAACCCATTTCGCGAATCTTGCGGCCCGCGTCGACCAAATCGTCCGGACTGGTGAACGCACCCATCACGCCGTAGACTTTGTCCTCGCCTATACCGATTTTATCTTTGAGTTCATCGAGGGTCATGCGCCATGACCTCCTCTTCAGTGAACTGGTGCTTCTGCACCGCCAGCACGCCCTTCACTTCCGAGATCGCAATCATCGGCAGGAACCGCGCGAAGATCAGGAACAGCGTCAGGAACAAACCGATGGTGCCCGCGAACGTGCACATGTCAACGTAAGTCGGATGGAAGTAGCCCCACGAGCTGGGCAGAAAATCGCGCGTCAAGCTGGTCGCGATAATCACGAAGCGCTCAAACCACATGCCGATGTTCGTCGTGATGCTGATGATGAACATCACCCACAGGTTGTTGCGCATGCTCTTGAACCAGTACAACTGCGGGATCAAAAGATTGCAGGTGTACATCGACCACGCCGCCCACCAGTACGGTCCGAAGGCGCGATTGAGGAACGTGAACCGCTCATAAATATTGCCGCTATACCAGGCGATGAAAAATTCGGTGGCATAAGCGTAGCTCACAACCGACCCCGTCACCAGGATGATCTTGTTCATGTTCTCCAGGTGCTTCATGGTGATCAGGTTTTGCAGATTCAGCGTCCAGCGCGCGATCAGCAGCAGCGTCATCACGCACGCGAATCCGGAGAAGATAGCGCCCGCGACGAAGTACGGCGGGAAAATCGTGGTGTGCCAGCCCGGAATCACCGACGTTGCGAAGTCGAAGCTAACGATACTGTGTACGCTGAGCACCAGCGGCGTCGAAATGGCCGCCAGAATCAGGTAAGCCTTTTCGTAATTGCTCCAGTGCCGCGCCGATCCGCGCCAGCCCAGACTAAAAGCGCCGAAAATCACCTGCTTCAGCTTGCTCGTCGCGCGATCGCGCAGCGTCGCCAGATCCGGTACCAGTCCCGTGAACCAGAACAGCAACGAAACCGTGAAGTAAGTCGACACCGCGAACACGTCCCAGATCAGCGGACTGCGGAAGTTCTGCCACAGATTCAAGTCGGTGTTAGGAATCGGAAACAGCCAGTACGCTCGCCACGGACGCCCCGTATGGAACAGCGGGAAGATGCCCGCGCACATCACCGCGAACAACGTCATCGCTTCGGCCGAACGATTGATCGACGTTCTCCACTTCTGCCGGAACAGAAACAGAATCGCCGAGATCAGCGTGCCCGCGTGGCCGATACCGATCCAGAACACGAAGTTGGTGATGTCCCACGCCCAGCCGATCGGCCGGTTGTTGCCCCACACGCCAATACCGGTCGAGACCAGATACGCCAGCATCAAGCCCAGCAGTCCGGTGACGGATGCCGTGATCGCCAGCGTAATCCAATACTTCATCGGCGTCTTAACGACGTCGCCCTCGACGATCTGACTGATCTGTTCGGTAAGGTCGTGATAGTCTTCGCTCCGCACCAGAGGCGGATTGACTTCCATCAACTGCGGATCTTGTAGGACCGCGCTCATGCAGTTAACTCCGGATTGGGATTGCGCAGCTTCGCCAGGTAGGTCGTGCGCGGTTTGATGCCAAGCTCAGCCAGCATCGCGTAATTGCGTTCCTGCTTCTTCAGTTTCGCGACCCTGCTGTTCGGGTCATTGATATTGCCGAATACGATGGCCTCGGCGGGACAGGTCTGCTGGCAGGCGGTTTTAATCTCGCCGTCCTTGATTTCACGCCGTCCGTCCTTCTTGGCCGCGATCTTGGTTTCTTCGATGCGCTGCACGCAGTAGGTGCACTTTTCCATCACGCCGCGCATACGCACGCTGACGTCGGGATTGTAAACCAGCCCCACAACCTCCGGCTCATGCCGATGGAAGTTGAGGAAGTTGAAGTGCCGCACCTTAAACGGACAGTTGTTAGCGCAGTACCGAGTGCCGACGCAGCGGTTGTACGCCATATCGTTCAGCCCTTCCGGACTGTGGCTGGTCGCCTGCACCGGACAAACGTTTTCGCAAGGCGCGTTCTCGCATTGCATGCAGGGGATGGGCTGCTCGATCACTTCCGGATCGTTCTCGTCGCCAGAGTAGTAGCGATCCATGCGGATCCAGTGCATCTCGCGTCCGCGCAGCACCTGATCTTTGCCCACCACCGGCGTATTGTTCTCCGCCACGCACGCCACCACGCAAGCGTTGCAGCCGGTGCACGACGTTAAGTCGATCGCCATGCCCCACTGGTTGCCGGTCGTATAGGTTACTTCGGTATAGATCGAGTGGATCTCGGGAACCTCCGACATCTCCTCGATAGACTTCGGGTTCTTCTTGTACTCGTCGATCGAAACCTCGCGCGCCAGCGGCCGGTGGTTCTGGCTTTCACCGTCCACACGATCCTGCATCAGCGGAGACGTCTGGTCGTCAATTGCGCCGCGCTCCTGCGTGCTCGCCAGCGTCTCGCGCTTGCCCGTCGCCGCGATCGTAAATCCCTGCGCGAAATAGAAGCCGTCGCTAGTGCGGATCAGATTCGCGTTAGCGCCGACATCCTTGCCCACGCGTCCGCACATCTGCCGCCCATAGCCGAGCGCGATCGAAACCGCATCGTCGGCATGCCCCGGCTGCACCATCACCGCGGACTTCCATCTTGAAGTTGCCGCGCGTGAGCGAAACCACATCGCCATCGGTCAGCTTCTGATCCCTTGCCATCTTCGGCGAGATCATCGCCGCGTTGCCCCAGACCAATTTTGAGATCGAGTCCGGTGCTTCCTGCAGCCAACCATTGTTCGCGAAACGACCATCCCAGGTGGCCGAACTCGGATAGAACCCGACTTCAATTCCAGTCCCCGCCGCCTTAGTCTCCGCCGCCAGTGCCGCCGCGAGTTTCTTGCTATCGACGCTGACCTTCACCGGTTCGGAGGTCTTCGATGCAGCCACCACACCATCGTGCAGCGCCTTGCGCCAGGTCTGCTCTTTATCGCCGGTAAATTGAGCGAGCCAATTCTTCTTGACGATGTCATGCGACTTGGTGAACTTGCCCGTAGTAACCCACGAAACAATCTCCAACGGTGTCTTGCCGCCATACATCGGCTCGATCATCGGCTGCTGTATCGCAGCCAGCCCGTCGGAAGTCGCCTCGTCTCCCCACGATTCAAGCATGTGCGCCTGCGGAATATGCCAGCTTGCCGCCGCCGCGGTCTCGTCGTCTTCCGGCCCCAGGTGAATCGAATTCGCGACCTTCGACAACGCGCCACCAAATTGCAGATCCGCCGGAGCTGCGTACACCGGATTTCCGCCCAACACCACCAGCGTCGAAACCTGCCCCGCCGACATCTCGCCCGTGAGCGACTTCAGCGCGTCCACGCCCGAGTTGGTTTTATCGATCACCGGCTTGGTGTAGCTAACGCAACCGCTGCCCAACTTTTCATTGATGAGCGCGGCCAGCGCATGCACACTAGCAGGCTGCCGCGGACCGGCCACCACCAGCGCCTCGGCTCCCGCAGCCTTCAAATCTTTCACTACCGCCGCCAGAAACTTCGCCCGCTTATCGCCGCCGCCATTATTGACCACGTTCAGCCCCGGCATCGCACCCAGCGCAGAAGCCAGATCGGCCGCGAACTGCCGCACATCCGACCCCTTCATGCGCAGCCGATGATCCGCGTTCGCTCCCGTGAGCGAGAACTGGCTCTCGACAGCATACAGCCGGTTCATCTTGTCGAGATCTTCTTCCGACGCCACCCTGCGGCGCTTCGCAAACGCCGTCGTGAAGAACGGCGCAGGCGCGTCGAGATTCAGGAAATCATGATCCAGCGCGACAACAACCTTGGCCTTGTCATAGGCAGCATGCGGATAAAGCGCCTGGCCGAATGCCATGCTCGTGCCCGCGAGTTCGTTATCCCGCGACACCGCTTCGTACTCCACCCACTTGGCCTTCGGAAACTTCTTCAATACATCCGCGCGCAACGACGCGAGCGACGGCGACGAAACAAATCCACTCAGGAAGCGCAGCCCCGCGCCATCTCCCAGCGATAGCTTTTGTATCGCGGCTTCGAGTGCCGGCCATGTCGATTCCTTACCGCCCTGCAAGACCTTGGCGGAACGGTCCGGATCGTACATTCCCAGAACCAACGCCTGCTGGATCGCAGTCGCCGCGCCCAGACTGTGCGGATGATCCGGATTGCCCTCGATCTTCGTAGGCCGTCCATCGTGCGTCTCGACCAGCAAGCCCGGTCACATGCCCGCCCAGCGACATCACCGTCGCGAAGTGGAACGGCTCGCCCGGCAGGTAGTTATCAGCTTCGGTGCCCGTCGAGTTAGGGAAAAGATGCTCCACCGGACGTCCGCACGCCGCCAAACCAGCCAGCCCGAACGACGCCGCCATCAGCTTCAGAACCGTGCGCCGCGAATTACCATCCAGCAACTCCGTCGCGTTCGCCGGAAACTCGTGATGAACCCACTCGCGGAACTCCGGAGTGTCGGCCAGCTCATTCAAGCTGCGCCAGTACTTCTTGCCAGTCCCCTTGGGAGCCTGGATGTTGATCAAACTCATCGGTGGCACCCCGAACAATTCGTTGGCGGATCTAAATGCTTCTGCGCGACAATCTCGGCGCCGATCTCACGCGCATCGCGATCGGGAACCCAGTCCAGCTTTGTGACCAAATTCGCCGGCCGCACATTCGGCGCAGGGTCGCGGTGGCACTCCAGGCACATGGCCATATTGAGCGGCTTCTCCTGATGGACTTCGATCATCTGGTCTATGCGGCCATGGCAGCTCACGCAGCTCACACCCGCCGACAAGTGCGCCGAGTGATTAAAATAAACGTAGTCGGGAAGGCGATGAATCTGCACCCAATGCACCGGCTCCCCGGTGGCAAAGCTCTGCCGCACCGGCTCCAGTCGCGGGCTGTCTTTCTTGACCTGCGTGTGGCAGTTCATGCAAGTGCTGGTGGCCGGCACCGCCGCGAACGCCGCCTTGTAGACGGTGGAGTGGCAGTAGTAACAGTCCAGCCCCAACTGGCCGGCATGCAGCTTGTGGCTGTACGGGACCGGTTGCACCGGCTGGTATCCTGTATCGATCACCGTCGGATACGTGTAATAGGTGAAGGCAGCCACGCCAATCAGCGCGCCAATACCAACCACAATGCCGGCGACCTTTAAGATAATGTCAGATGACTTCGGAAAGATAACAGCCATTTCGAGTGTCTATCTCCGGACCTTAGAACTTCGGGTAGTTCGTGCGGGAGCCAACAATATTTCTACCATAACGGCATCCGTTCTGCAACTAGAGTAAAAATTCTTGTCTAACAGGAAAAGAGAGTCGGTCGGAAGAGCCTTCGGGAACCTCAAAGTTCGCCCGAAACTCATGGTACTGCACAACTTGTTTTTCCTGGTCCTGACCACTGCCGCCTATTTCTCCCTGATCCCGCTTTACGAACAGTTGGCGAACGACACCCAGGCGCACCAAGTCACGGTCTCCGGACGCATTCCCAACGCGCGGCGCAGGCGTCCCAGCGCTCCCAGCAGTCGGCTCTCACCCAGGCGCGCGTCCGGTTGTTCCTGGTGCTGGGCATCATCTATTTATTAGCGGTGGTCGCCCTCGAATCGGTCATCATGCCCTGGTACGTGTACCGGCCGCTGCGGCGCATGCTGGCGGCCGATTCGGCCACCCAGGCCGGCGACCGCGAAGCGCGAGCTGATCCCCGACTCGGAAATCATGGGCGACGAGATCGGCCAGATCATGCGCTCGCGCAACGACACCGTCGAAGCTCTGCGCAAACGCGAAGACGAACTGGCCGCCGCCCTGCGCCGCATCGAAGAACAGGACCGCCTGGTCAGCCTCGGCCTCCTCTCCGCCAGCGTGGCGCATGAGCTGAACACGCCGCTCGCGGTACTCGCCGGTTCCATCGAAAAACTGATCGAGACCAATCCGGACTCGCACACTCAAGAACGTCTAGCGCGCATGCAGCGCGTCACCCACCGTCTGCGCCGCATCAGCGAAAGCCTGGTCGACTTCTCTCGCGTGCGCAAAACTCAAATGGAGCCGACCGCGCTGCGGCCGCTGATCGAAGAAGCCTGGACGCTGGTCGCCATCGACGAAAAGTCTTCGCATGTGGAGTTCCTGAACTACGCGAGCGCCGAGCATCGCGTGATCGGCAACCCGGATCGCCTGCTGCAAGTCTTCGTCAACCTCCTCCGCAACGCCCTGAACGCCATCGGGTCGGACAGCAGCCGGACGCATCGAAGTCCGCACGCGCCGCGAGCAGCGCGACGGCCGCGCGTCGATTGTGCTGACCGTCGAAGACAACGGCCAAGGCATCCCCGCGTACGTGCTGCCGGATATCTTCGACGCCTTCGTGACCACGCGTCTCGACGCCCACGGCACCGGACTCGGCCTGACGGTAGCCGAAGGCATCATCACCCAGCACGGCGGCACCATCGCCGCCAGCAATCGCCCGCAAGGCGGCGCGTGCCTCGAAGTCTGTCTCCCCGCCGCGGCGTAGCCGCATTCTGATCATTTCTTCAAACCGGCCCACCAGTTCATCACCACAGTTATCGCGCTTTCAGTGGTCGAGTAGATCAGGAACTTCTGGCCGTCGGCGCTGACGTCATAGCGTGTTGCGTTCAAGAAGAACGGCGAAGCCTGGAATAACTCATGAGGGACCCTCCACGTTACCGTTGCGCCCAGAGTCACGTCCACGGCCATCATCCTGTCATCCGGCGACAGAAAGAACAGTTCCTTCCCGTCCATTCGCCACCTGGGCTGCGCTCCGCCATTGAAGGAAATCTGCCATTTCCCTACGTTCGGCGGCATGGCCTGAATGTATATATTAGTGCCTGCCGAATCGCTGGCCGAGAACGCGAGAAACTTGCCGTCGGGTGAAATCTTGGCCTGGGATGGTGAAAAAACTCTGGGAAGGCCAATCGGGCTTGGCTTGTTATTGCCCGAAAGCGGCAGCAGAAAAGCTTGTTGGTTCTCTGTAAACAGAATCGACCGCCCGGACCAAGATGTGGGGACCTTCCCGCTTCCCGGCACCAGCAATTTTTCCTGGCCGGCGCCGCTGGCATCCTTGACGTAGATGCCCGGCTTGCCTTCGGGTACACTTTCGAACGCCACCCGTTTTCCATCCGGCGACCACACGGGCGACGATCTCCCCTGCCCGAACGTGAACCGCGTGGAAACTCCGCGGGCAAGATCCACTAGCCGGATACCCGACGCGACGTCGTCACCTATAGCCGCGAACCGTCCATCGGGGGAGAGGTTCGGATTATCGCCCACTGCTTCGGACGGAAGCTGGCTCAAACGCTTGCCGAACCGGTCGAACCAAGCCAACTCCCCTCCGCCAGCGCGGCTTCCAGTTTGGTAAGCCAGAATGCCGCTGCGGGACACGCCCACCGTAGGCCGGGCGCCCAAGACGCCAACCCTGCCGATTTCACTTACCAGGACTACCGCGCTCCCCATCACCTTTCCAGAAGCTTCGTCAAACTCCTGTGCGACCAGAGAGGCATCCCGCAAATACAGCAGGTAAGTCTTGCCTCCAGGCGTGGGAGCCAAGATGGGCACGCTCTCGACATTTGCAATCACCGTCGTTCTCTCCAATGATCCCAGCGACGCCAACTCTATGGAAGTCCTGCCATCCGCGTGCGCTACTCGGACCAGAAATCGCTTGCCGTCGGAGAGAAAGTAGGGAAAGACGACGACAGTCTCCCTCTTGTTCTCATCCAGTTTTGCAGCCGGTGTAGGAACACCGCCGTCGGCGGGTATCCGCGAAAGTCCAGTCGGGGAGGCGAAGAGAATCACGCCGTCCTGATTCCAGGAACCTTGAAAGACCCCGCGGGCCTCGGTCAAGGCGCGCGCGGAACCTCCCGCCAAATCCACGCGTTTGAGAATGTTGCCTACCGCAAACCCCAGGGAGCGTCCATCTGGAGACCAAAAAGGATGGATGGCTCTCTCCGTGCCCGGCAGGACACGTGATTCGGTGGAATCCATGGAACGAACATGAATGCGCGTGACGCCGTCCTTCCCTGCTACCGTGTACGCTATGGTCCGTCCATCGGGCGAGGGTGCGGGTGTGCCCAGAGGAAGCGTGCTTCCTTCGGGCGCGTGAATTTCGAAGCGCGTCACTTCAGGCTGCGGCGCAGGACGGAGAAAGATCCACGCCGCCAGTGCCACGGCTGCGGTGCAACCAACAGCCGCCACGCCCCACGCCACCCAACCGAGCCGCGATGGTGACGGAGCCGGACCCGCTGGCGCGGCAATATCTTCGACCAGCAATCTGCGTGCATCGCTAATCGAAGCGAGCCGTCTCTTGCGATCCTTTTCCAGGCACCAGCGCAGCAGTCTGTGTACACGCTGGGGCGCGGCGGAAATGTCCGGCTCTTGATTCATTACGCCGCCTAGAATCTCCACAGCTGACTCACCTTTAAACAGCCGCTTGCCGGTCAGCATCTCGTAAACAATCACGCCAAACGACCAGATGTCTGAACGTCTATCCGCCGCCTTACCCTTGGCTTGCTCAGGAGCCATGTACGCCGCCGTCCCGAGAATCGTGCCTGCCACCGTCGCGCCCATCGTCAACGTCGGAGAGTTCTCCGGATTGCTGTTGTCGGAAGGCGGTTCCATGGCTTTCGCCAGTCCGAAATCCAGAATCTTGACGACGCCCTCCGGCGTGATCTTGATGTTCGCAGGCTTCAGGTCGCGGTGGATGTTCATTGACTGACCACGGTCGCGTCCGTAGAATGAAGGGAACTCCCGCGCGGCCCGAACCGCTTAGAAGAACAAATGATCGGCGAAATCATCTCCCACTACCGCATTGTCGAAAAGCTCGGCGGCGGCGGCATGGGCGTGGTCTACAAGGCCGAAGACACCGAGCTCGGCCGCTTCGTCGCCCTCAAATTCCTGCCCGATGAACTGTCGCGTGACCCGCAAGCGCTCGAACGCTTTCGCCGCGAAGCGCGCGCCGCGTCCGCTCTCAATCACTCCAACATCTGTACCATCTACGAAATCGGCAAGCACGGCGACCACTCTTTCATCGCCATGGAATTTCTGGATGGCATGACGCTGAAGCATCTCATCGCCGGGAAACCTCTAGACAATGAGACGCTCCTGTCGCTCGCCATCGAGATCGCCGACGGCCTGGACGCCGCGCACTCCCAGGGCATTGTCCACCGCGACATTAAGCCCGCCAACATCTTTGTGACCAAGCGCAAGCACGCCAAGGTGCTCGATTTCGGACTGGCCAAAGTCGCGCCCACTACCAGTTCTTCGGGCGCTGCCGGACATACCATGCAGACGGTCACCATCGATCAACAGGATCTGACCAGTCCCGGCTCGATGCTCGGCACAGTCGCCTACATGTCGCCCGAGCAGGCGCGCGCAAAAGAACTCGACGCGCGTACCGATTTGTTTTCCTTCGGCGCCGTGCTCTACGAGATGGCGACCGGCACCGTCCCCTTTCGCGGCGGCAGCTCGGCCGAAATCTTCAAGGCCATTCTGGATGCGGCGCCGCAGCCGGTCGCGCGCCTCAATCCCGACACGCCCGTGGAACTGCAAAACATCGTCGACAAAGCCCTCGAGAAAGACCGCAATCTGCGCTACCAGAGCGCGGCCGATCTGCGCACCGATCTCGCGCGCCTGAAACGCACCGTCGATTCCGGACACTCTTCTGTCGTTTCAAATGTGACATCTACCGCTGCTCCAGCCGCCGCGGCAGCACCAGCGCCAAGCCGCTCGCGCAAAATGATGATCGCCGGAGTTGCCCTCGTCGTGTTTATTCTGGCCGCCGCCGGCGCACTTTACTATCAGCGCGGACAATCCCAGCCTCCAGGCCTCACCTCAATGGCCGTGCTGCCGTTCGTCAACGCGTCAGCCGATCCCAACAACGAATACCTGAGCGATGGCTTGACCGACAGCCTGATCAGCGCACTCTCTCAGCTTCCCAACCTAAAGGTGATGGCGCGCAGCACGGTCTTTCATTACAAGGGTGTCCAAGCCGATCCGCGGCAGGTGGGCCAAGCACTCCAAGTGGGCGCGGTTCTCATGGGCCGCATCACGCAGCGTGGCGACGAAGTGAACGTTGTAGCCGACCTGGTCAACACCGCCGATGGCAGCGAACTGTGGGGCTCCCGGTATTCCCATAAGATGGCGGATCTCATGCAAGTGCAGACCGAAATCACCCGTGACATTTCGAACCGCCTGCAGATGCATCTAAGCGGCACTGAACAGCAGCGCATGAGCCGTGCCGGAACCTCCAACACGGAGGCCTACCGCTTGTATCTCGAAGGGCGCCAACTCTGGTACGGACGCACGCCGGAGGGCCTCAAGAAGAGTATCGTTTTATTTCAGCAGGCGATTGCCGCCGACCCCAACTACGCGTTGGCCTACACCGGACTGGCCGACACCTACAACGTCGCGCCCAGCTACAGCATTGGAATCACCTTCCCCCAAGCGCGCCTGTTGGCGGATGCAGCCACCAGTAAGGCCCTGGCGCTGGATGATTCACTGCCCGAAGCGCACGTCGCGCGCGCCAGCGTCCTCGCCGCGAACTTCAAGTGGAAAGAGGGAGAAGCGGAGTTCCAGCGGGCCCTGCAACTGAACCCCAATAATGCGACCGCGCATTATTTCTATGCCTTCCTGATTCTGGTCCCCGAGAAACGGATGGACCAAGCCCTCAGCGAGTTCCGAACCGCCTTGTCGCTGGACCCGCTTTCTCCCATCGTGAATTTGAATTATGGTCTGACGCTGATGATCAACCGCCAGTATCCCGAAGCAGAGGCACAAATCCGCAAGCTCCTGCAAAGCGATCCGTCTTTCGCTCCGGCGCACTTTTATGCTTCGGAATTCTACGCAATCACCGGCCGCTTTGCGGACGCACTTAGCGAAATACGGAAGTTCGTCTCCGTTCCCGGAACCTTCAGTCCGGATGCCCAAGGCTACAACAAGTACATGCTCGCGACGCAGGACAAAGGCGGTGATCCGGCGAATGTCGCTCTCAGTTTCGCCATCGCCCACGATCGCGAGAAGGCATTCGAGTACCTCGAGAAAGCCTTCACGGAAGAGGACGTCGAACTGATCCCCGACATCCGCTTTCCCCCGTTCGACTTCATTCGTTCCGATCCGCGCTACGCAGACCTAATGCGCAAATTGGGACTCCCGCAATAAAGGGACAGACGACATTTCCGCACATGAGGGCGTGGCCGGCGAGGTAGTGTTACATCGTCAGGACGGCGCGGAAGCGCACCTTGCCGTCGACGACCCGCTGATACGCCTTCTGAGCCTCCGCCAATGGGTACGTCTCGACGATCGTTTTGACTTTTCCTTGCGCTACGAAGTCAAGGGCTTCGTAGAGATATTCGGGGCCGTTTTGTTGGCTGCCAATGATCCGAATGCGCTTCACGATGAGGTCGATCAGCGAGATCGAAAGAGGCTCCGCGCCGACTCCCATTGCGACCAGGCGGCCGTCGGGCCGCAGCCCTTGAATGCTGTCCACCATCGACTTAGTGGAATTGGATGTGCTCAGAATGATGTCCGCGCCGCCCGCCGCAGCAAGGCTCTTTCCATCGCGGACAATTTCATCCGCGCCGAGATCGCGGATCATCTTGTCTTTATCGGGAGAGTGCGAAATCGCGATGGTCGTGAAGCCCGCGGCCTTCGCGTATTGCACCGCCAGGTGCCCAAGTCCGCCGACCCCGAGCACGGCGACCCGCTCGTGCGGCAGAGGGTCGGCCCAGCGCAGGCCGCTCCACACCGTATAGCCCGCACAGAAGATAGGAGCAGCTTGCTCATAGGAAACCTTGTCCGGAATCAGGTAGGTGGCGTCGGCATTCATCAACATGTACTCGGCGTGACCGCCTGGTGCATCGATCCCCGTGGCCTTCATAAAAGGACAGAACATCCGGCGGCCGCGCTGGCACCATTCGCAACGCCCGCACGTGGACTGAATCCATGCGGTGCCCACGCGATCCCCTACTTTCCGTGTAACGACGTCAGGGGCGGCCGCAACGATCTCGCCGACCGGCTCGTGGCCCAAAATTCGCGGGAATTGGCCGGGAATGTGTCCCAGAGTTTCGTGCACGTCGGTGTAGCAAATGCCGCTTGCGTGCATCTTCACGAGGACTTGGTTGGAGCCCGGTTCGGGCTTTGGGACGTCTTTCACTTCCCATGAACCACTCACAACGGGTACGACTGCAGCTTGCATATTTGTTTCCTCCATTGAGATCGGGTTGGCGCGGTATTGCAATCCGTCAGATGCTGGTGACCGGCAGGACGTTGCAGGAGAAGTGAAAGTTAAAATCGAAAGCGGCACCAGGAAATCGACGGGGTTGTTGCACCGAGTGCATGATCCTCGACATTTTCTTATGAAGACACCCGCGCGTTGGCTGGCGGCGTCCGTAGATCACATGAACTTAGAATGCAATTCGGCTTCGGGCTTCGGGGGCTGCGGAGGTTCTATCCCCTGCCGTAACTCGATCAAGGTTCGACTGATCCACTTCTACCTTGCGCAGCCGGATCGTCTGACCCTCAGAGAACGTCGTGAACCCGCGTAGCTATTCGGTTTGCATGTCACGCATCTTCTCAACCATCCGCCCCTCCATCGCTTCGAGGTGTTGCTTGAGGTCAGCGGAGCGTTTCAGTACCCCTATCAGCGGTGACTGGTACCATCCGTGCGGAAAAATCTCGATTTTGGCAAGAAAGCTGGTAATATAAGAACCTTCTTGCAAAATGCGCGTATTACCGAACGGATTAATTAGGTGAGGCGACTGAAAAGTCAACGTGTAAAGATTGCGTTGGTCATGTTTTTCTTGCCCGCCACCGCATTCAGCAACGTAACTTATCAGTACACCGGAAATAACTTCACAAACGCGTCGTCCCCCTTCACGACCAGTTACCATATCTCGATAACGATGACCCTAAGTGCGCCACTAGGGGTGAACCAATCTAACTTGGACATCACCGCCAACATCGTGTCTATTTCGCTTTCGGATGGAGTCGACACCATCACGGAACCGGGAAATGCAAATTTCATAAGCGCAGTAGTGTCTACAACCCCGACCGGGAACATTTGGGCATGGTCGGTGAAGGGCCAGAACGCCGCCAACGATCTGGAGTTGATCTGGACGACGAACATAAACAATGACTTTGTAGATGAGGTCAATTTCGGCGCGAGAACGGCGGCGTGGGTACCAAACTCGTCGGGGACTTGGGTACTCACTACGCCTCCGGGGACTGTTCCCACGATCGTCGATCTCAATCCGCGTTTCGGCGCCGCAGGAGGCCCGTCCTTCATTTTCAATGTAATTGGTACCGGGTTTCTCAACGGCGCGACCATCATATTCAACGGCTCGCCAGTCACTACCTATTTCACAAACAGCCTCGCGGTTTATGCTGAAGTACCCGCCAATTTGATAATGTCGCCCGGTAGCGCCACCGTCACAGTGCTCAACCCCGACGGGGCCGTTTCCGACCCTGCGACGTTCACAATTCGAACGCCCGTCACAATCACTACTTCGCCGCAACTGCCACCGGGGACCGTGGGCACCTTTTATTCGCAGGCGCTTTCACTGAGCGGAGGGGTCGCTCCCTACTCCTGGGCTGTAATAGCGGGAGCACTTCCACCGGGACTGTCCTTCTCTAACGACTCGGGAACGATCACGGGCATTCCCACCTCTGCGGGAAACTTGAGCTTCACGGTAGCCGTCACTGACTTTCTGCATGCCTCCCACACCACCCAGACCTTCGATTTGACCATCTCGGGCGGATTGACCATCACCACAAATCCGACGCTGCCGTCGGGGAATGTCGGGACATTTTACTCACAGACTCTTACAGCTGGCGGCGGTGTAACTCCCTATGTTTGGTCCTTAGCGTCGGGGACCCTCCCAGGATTGTCTCTGTCCAGCTCTGGGACAGTCGCAGGCACTCCAACGGCAGAGGGAATCTTCAACTTCACGGCGAAGGTGACAGATGCGTCATCCGCGACCGGGACTCATCCCTTCAACCTGACGATCGGAGCCGCTATGGGACCGAGTTTCGTTGGATCGATGCCACACATTGCGGCGGAGGAAAACTGGACCACGACCTTCACGCTGGTCAATAAGGGAACATCAATGGCGCAGACCCGGTTGAGCTTTTTCGGCGACCTCGCAGACCCGAGCGGTAACGGACCGCTTACGCTCCCCCTCTTTTTTCCGCAACAATCTTCAGCCTTGGCGCCAGTGCTCAACTCTGTGCTTAACCAAAATATTTCCGCAAATGCATCGTTGATCGTCGCTACCAGTGGCCCACAGGCGGCGCCCGTATTAATAGGCTCAGCGCAACTCGCGTCCACTGGTGCGGTGGACGGTTTCGCCATTTTTCACCAGATCGTGACGTCTCAAGAAGCCGTGGTGCCGATGGAAACTCGCAATGTGAGTTCCTACTTGCTGGCCTTCGATAACACCAACGGGCTGGTGCTTGGCGTGGCAATGGAAAACATCTCGGCGCAAAATGCCGTCATTGGAGTGGTGATTCGCGACGAAACCGGCACAGTGATCGGCGCCGGTCCCGGTTTCATCCCGACCCCTATTTCGCTGGCCGGTACCGGCCACACGTCCTTCGTGTTATCAACCCAGTACCCGATCACGGCGAACAAGCGCGGGACCATCGAGTTCGATACATCGGCAGGCGGACAGATCAGTGTGCTGGGGCTCCGCTTCACTCCGCCAAACAACGCGCTCACTACCATCCCAGCTTTCGCCAACGTGGGCACCGGCGGCGGCAACATCGCGCACTTAGCTTCAGGCGGTGACGGCTGGCAAACCACATTCGTTCTGGTCAACGCCGGAACCAGTTCGGCGCAAGCCACTCTTAATTTCTTCGCCGATCAAACCGGCGCTCCGATGCCGCTGCCGCTCACGTTTCCGCAAGGTGCCATTGCGGACACAACGGCCCCCTCGGTCACCCAAAACCTACTCCCAGGGGCGACCCTGCTGATCGCCAGCGGCGGGGCGTCGCAACTTCTCACCGGCTCTGCGCAGCTCAATACCACTGGAAATGTCAGCGGGTTCGTAATTTTCCGCCACAACAATCAGGAAGCAGTCGTGCCGCTCGAAAGCCGCAATGCCAACGGCTATATCATAGCTTTCGATAATACGAACGGAACCACGACTGGCGTGGCTCTCAGCAGTGTCTCGACGCAGCAGGTAGATGTTCCAATAGTGGTTCGCGACGACACGGGTGCGCAGCTCGCGGCCGACGTGGTCCCTATGGCCTCGAACGGACACTATGCTTTCACGCTGGGGAGCGATCGGTATCCAAGCGCCGCGAACATACGAGGCACCATCGAGTTCGATACGCCCGCGAACGCTCAGATCGGCGTACTAGGGATTCGCATTCCCGCCGGTTCCGCGCATACATATACGACGCTGCCGGCACTGGCGAAATAGACACTTTCACGCCCGAGCCATCTTCCGTCAACCTGATGATGTTGGGGTGCTTCTATCAGTGCGCACGAGCGCGCACCAACACACACTTCGATGATCCTGACTGTGTAGATTGTTTAACGCATCTGACCTTTCCTGAAATCGACCTTCCTCGCCCAATCACACTTCCGCATTTAACCAATCCCCTTTCGCCCCAACCATTTCCTCTCCGCGCTCCCCTCCTCCCCACCCCTCACCCGCTACCCTCATCCCGGAGCCAATATGCCCACTAACACTAAACCCACATCCAGCAAGAAATCCGCCACCGCCCGCGCCAACGGCGCCAAATCCCGCGGCCCCGCGACCGCCGCCGGCCGCGCCCGTTCCTCCCAAAACGCCCTTCGCCACGGACTCGCCGTCCGCGCCGCTGCCCTCCCGCCCATGTCCGTCGTCCTCGGCGAAGAATCTCCCGCCGACTTCCAGCGCCTCCTCAATTCCTATCTCGACGAGTTCGCCCCCACCAGCCCCATCGAAGTCGAGCTGGTCGAAACCATGGCCTCCGCCCGGTGGCGCCTGCGCCGCCTCGCCAACATTGAAACCACCCTCCTCTACAACGAAATGGAAACCAGCGTCGATGACCTTGACCGCTTTTTTGCCGACGTCGATCGCGAACCCGACGCCGAAGATCACCTCGCCTACGCGTTCAAGCGCCTCGCCAACTGCGGGAGCCTCCACCTCCTGAACCGTTATGAAGGAACCATCAACCGCTCCTAATGCCCAGGCCTTCAAACAGTTGCACCTCCTCCGCTCGCTCCGCATTCGCGTACAACCAAACGAACCCAAGCCCGCCGCGTTACCTGTCAAGACGGCCCCGAACCTTCATCCGATCCCGCCTAGTAGAGGTGATGATCGAAGCCTGACCGCATCGAAGAGGTTACGCGTGGAGCCGTTAGGCGACCGGGCGTCCCCGCCGATTCTCCAAACCCCTCCGCAGCCCCCGAAAATTCGCTTCGAATCGCAACAAATACCCGTCCCAGCGCACCAAGAACCCTGCAAACTGGATTGCACGTGAAACGGCGCAGAGATCGCTCGCACGAAACGACCCCTGCGCCGCAATGTTTATTCAATGTGCTTACGGCTTCTTCGGAATCGATCCCGGCGCGAACAGATCGGAGAGATCGACGGCGTTGGCCGCATCGCCCAGGAGCGGCGGGCCCACGCGGAAGATTTCCTGCATGGTCAGCAGGTCGGAGGAATGTGTGAAATTCACTGGGCTTGCATACGGAACGCCGTTCACGTTCGCATGCGCATGTTGAGAGATGACGATTTCGGGAATCGTGTGGTTGAAATCGTCCGCGTTGTCGCCCGAGACGCCGTCGCCTTCGGCTTCGTCCCACCACAGAATGATCACGCCGTGATTCTTGTAGGCGTCTGACGCCATGATGACGGGAACGATCTGGCTCAGGAAGTCGTCGCCTTGTTTGATGTTGGCCGCGTCGCCAGTCAGCCCTTTGTAGCCGCCGGTGAGTGCCGTGTGCATATCGTTATATTGGTTCGGCGTAATCCAGTTGTAGTCGGCCACCGTGTTGTTGGCAAGATCGCTCATGAACTGCTGCAGCGGCGCATATTGCACGGACAGCGGATTGGAAGCGGTCGTGTTATTGCCGCCGTTGGTGTCGGTAAAGAACACCATCGGATTGTGCTTGGCGGCGTAGTTGTATTGAATGGAGCCATTGTAGGCGTTGACGCCGCTGGCAAACTTCCCTGACGAACTGACCAGCGGGACCGTCCATTGATTCCGCGGCAGAGGGACGTTGTCGAACACGCCGCCATCGGGAGTGAGGTCAGTGTCTTCCTGATACGACTTCCAGGTCTTCCCTGCCAGCGTGAGAAGGTTGCTCAAGTGCAGGGGCGTGTTCTGATTCGTGCCGCCGACGGTCTTGAAGGGGTCGTTATCGTTCAGCACGCCAAAATTGGTGCCGGCTTCGGCCCAAAGGTAGTTGGGTTCTGAAGGATGAATATGAGGATTGTTTCCGCTGGCTGTAGCCAGAACGTTGTGGTAAGCCGAGGCGTAAGCGGTTTGCTGGCTGATGTTAACCAGCTTTCCGTTAATCACCGCAAAAGCCGTGCCGTTCACCAGACTGTTAATGAAAGGAGCATTGGGATTTTGATAAATCTGCTGGATCTGGCCCGCCACCTGGGCTGGCTGCGTCCAGTTGTGATTCTCCATCGCAATCACGAAGACAGTTTTGATATCGTCGGCGCGAGCGCTAAAGCTGCCCAGTGCGCCCAGAAGGGCCACTGCACTCAGCGTGCGTCGATGTCTGATTTGTAACATGAAGCCTCCAAAAATATATGATTCGCGGCGTCCCTAACGTGCCGCTCACCTTGAATATCAGGAGGGTTTGGCAGATCGATGACTACTATATGAACGATCGAAAACACTCGATAGAGTCCGCAGGGTATGTTGAAAACTCGCCCCGCCCGCGCAACGTGCGACAATGGAGTTTCCCCACGTAAAAATGACCAACACCTCCATTCGTAACATCGCAATAGTTGCGCACGTAGATCACGGAAAGACTACCCTGGTCGACGCCATGCTCCGTCAGAGCGGGATTTTCAGAGAAAACGAAGAAGTCGCCGAGCGCGTCATGGACTCCAACGACCTCGAGCGCGAGCGCGGCATCACCATCCTCGCCAAGGCCACCGGCGTCTACTATCACGACATCAAGATCAACATCATCGACACCCCCGGCCACAGCGATTTCGGCGGCGAAGTCGAGCGCGCGCTCAAGATCGTCGACGGCGTCATGCTCTTGGTCGACGCCAGCGAAGGCCCTCTGCCCCAGACCCGCTACGTGCTGAGCAAGGCGCTCGAAGCCCGCCTTCCCGCAGATCGTGGTCATCAATAAAATCGACCGCCCCGACGCCCGCATCCCCGAAGTGCTCGACGAAATCTACGATCTGTTCATCGATCTCGACGCCACCGAAGACCAGCTCAACTTCCCGATCGTCTACACCAACGGCAAGGAAGGCATCGCGAAGCTCAACGTCGCTGACGAGAGCACCAACCTGCGTCCGCTCTTCGACACGATTCTTGCGAAAACTCCGCCGCCCCCCGGCGATCCCGACGCTATTCTTCAACTTTTAGTCGCGAATCTGGATTACAGCGAGTACCTCGGACGCCTGGCCATCGGCCGCGTATTCAACGGAACGCTGCGCCTCGGCGACGAAGTGTCCATCGCGAAACTCGACGGCTCGTATCACAAGACCAAGATCACCAAGCTCTATTCCTTCTCCGGACTCAAGCGCGTCGACGAAACCATCGGCCGCACCGGCGACATCCTCGCCATCGCTGGAGTCGAAGGCATCACCATCGGCGAAACCATCACCAGCGCCACCGACCCCAAGCCGCTCGCGCACATCCAGATCGACGAGCCCACCATCGCGATGACGTTCACCATCAATACGTCGCCGTTCTCCGGCCGCGAAGGCCAGTTCGTCACCTCCCGCAATCTGCGTGACCGCCTGGATAAAGAACTGCTCACCAACGTCTCCATTCGAGTCGAAGAAGCCGGCGGACCGGACGCTTTCAAAGTCATGGGCCGCGGCGAACTGCAGCTCGCCATCCTTATAGAGATGATGCGCCGCGAAGGTTTCGAGCTGGCCGTCGGCAAGCCCGAAATCCTCACCAAGACCATCGACCACAAACTGTGCGAGCCGCAAGAACTCCTGGTCATCGATTGCCCCGAGAACTTCGTCGGCGTCGTGATCGAAAAACTCGGCACGCGCAAAGGCAAGATGGTGAAGATGGTGAACCACGGCTCCGGCCGCGTGCGCCTCGAATTCCACATCCCCTCGCGCGGCTTGATCGGACTCCGCAGTGAGATGATGACCGACACCAAGGGCACCGCCATCATGAACTCGCTCTTCAACGGCTACATCGAATGGCAGGGCGACATTCCGACCCGCCCGACCGGTTCCCTCATAGCCGACCGCCCGGGTAAAACAACGGGCTACGCGCTGTTCAATCTGCAAGAGCGTGGCGACATGTTCGTCGGCTCGGGTCTGGAAGTCTACGAAGGCATGATCGTTGGCGAGAACGCCCGCGACGCGGATCTCGACGTCAACATTGTCAAGGAAAAGAAGCTCACCAACATGCGCGCTTCGAGCGCGGATGAGGCCATCCGCCTGGTCCCGCCGCGTTTGTTGAACTTGGAGCAAGCCCTCGAATTTATCCGCGACGATGAATTAGTCGAAGTGACTCCGAAGTCCATCCGCCTCCGCAAAAAGATTCTCAAACAGAATCAACGCTAACTTTATGCAATACGCCGCGTCTCTCCTGATCCTCACGGCTCTTGCGGGCGCAGCCCAGTCTGTTCCGCCGGCCATCTTCACCGATCCGCCCGTGGACAAAGCGCATCCGGCCGCGATGACGGTGATCCACATCCCCACTCACGGCCTGCTCATCAACGGCGTGGTCTATCAGCCGTCGGGAGCCGGCCTGCATCCCACCATCGTGATCTGCCACGGCCTGCCCGGCAACGAAAAGAATCTCGATCTGGCGCAAGCCCTGCGCCGCGCCGGTTGGAATGCGGTGACGTTCAACTACCGCGGATCGTGGGGCAGCCCGGGCAACTTCCGCTTCGCGCAGAACCTCGAAGACGCAAACGCCGTCCTCGCCTATCTTCGCGCCAACGCCGCCACACTCGGCGTCGACTACCCGACGCATCGTCCTTGCCGGTCACAGCATGGGAGGTTGGGTAGTCGCCCACACTGCGCGACAAGGATCACGCGATCATCGGCGCCATCCTGATTTCCGCCGCCGACATGGGACGCGAAGGCACTGACCCGCCCGAACACCTCCTGGCGAGCATGGCCGACGATCTCGAATCGCTGAACGGCGTCACCGCCGAAAGCATGGCCGCCGAATTACGCGACAACGCCGTGGCTTTCCGCATGGAAAACGCCGCCGCCGGACTCGCTCAAATTCCTCTGCTCGCACTCACCGCGGACGATGGTCTCGCACCCGATTCCGCCGCTCTCGGAAAGGCGATTGAAGCCAAAGGCGGACACCAAGTCACCGTCAAGCACTTCTCGACAGATCACAGCTTCTCCGACCACCGCATCGCCCTCGAAAGCGAGATCATAAACTGGCTCGCCGCGCTCCTCAAACAGAATCAGCGCTAAACGTTTCAATAAAAACATTAGTGTTATCAATAAGATACAAGCGTTATGCTTCCCATTGCCTGTATTGTCATGCGATACTAACCTTCAGCCGCCATGAGCCAAGTGAGCGAGGCGACAGCCCGTTATCACAAATTAATCGAAAGTGAACCGTACATTGACCTGGCTTGGGCCGAGGCGCTGCAAGCGCGCCTGCGTGCCGAGAAGCTAGTCAGCCGGCCCCTGTCACCGGTGCTGCGTCCACACTTTCTCACCACGCGCGACTATGCCATCCTCGGCAAAGCCGCGACGACGATATTTTCCGCCATCGATCGCGCCGAGCAGATGATTCTCGCGACGCCCGCGCTGCTCTCGCGCATGCAGTTGCTTCCCGCCGAGCGCATGCTCGCCGCCGTCGAGCCGGGTTACTCTTCGCAAGCCTTGGCCGGATTGCTCGACGCCAACTTGCACAACGGGTCGACGCACTTTGTAGGACACCGCGTGGGCGCGCCGTCGAGCGTGGTCTATAGCGACCTGCTCGCCGACATCTACTTCGACGCTCCGCCGGTCAAGGAATTCCGCAAGAAACACAAGCTCACGAAGCTTGGCGGCACCAAGGCGCTGACGTCGGCGATTCTCAAGGCCTACAAGGAATTCGGCGGCAAGAACAAGAAGCCGGCGATCGCGTTCGTCGAATCGCGCGCCCCATTCCAGCCCGCCGATTCCAGCGAGAACGCGCTGCTTGCCGAAGCCCTGCGCCGCGACGGCTTTCAAGCTGAAGTAGCCTCGCCCGAGCAGCTCGAATATAAGAACGGCCAACTGCGCCGTGGCGACATGGTGATCGACATTGTCTACCGCTGCGTTCGCGTGCAAGAGTTCTTAGTCCGCTTCGATCTCAATCACGCGCTGGTGCGCGCTTATAAAGATCGCGCCGTGTGCATGGTGAACAGCTTCCGTTCCGAGGTCGCCGCCAAGCGTGGGATGTTCGATCTGCTGACCGACGACTCGGTCACCGCCAAGTTTCCCGCCATCGAGCGCAAAGCCATCAAGGAATTCATTCCCTGGACCCGCATGGTGCAGGCCGCCAAGACCACTTATAAGAACCACAGCGTGGATCTGCCCGACTTCGTCATGAAGCATCGCAACAAGCTGGTGCTGAAGCCCAACGACGATACCTCGGATCAGAACACCTTCCGCGGCGCGGAGCTCGACGAACTCGGTTGGGAGAAGGCGCTCCGCCAGGCCATGCGCAGCCCCTACGTGGTGCAGGAAGTGGCCGACCCGGCACGCGCCGTCTTCCCTCTACTTGCAATATGGAAGCCTGGTCATGAAGGAGATGCAGGTGGAAGTTCACCCGCACTTCTTCGGCGGCAAAATTCACGGCGCGTCGAGCTGGCTGCACGTCGCGGGCTCATCGGGTTTCTCGACACTCTCCGGTCTCGCGCCCACGTTCCTGCTCGAAACCAAGTAGCCTCCGCGCGCAACACCGAACGATGTTCTGCGCAACGCGCGAGCCTGCACACTGTTAGCGCCCCGCAGGCATCGCCAAAATGCTATGTGTAGTATTTTGAGCCGGAGGTGCCGCTCCATGAAATTGATCACGCGTCATTGCCGCCGCAGCGGTCTCAATCGCGCCTCTTCACGCGCAGTGGCTGAACTATCCCACGCCCGGCATTCCGCGCACCGCTGACGGCAAGCCGAACCTCTCAGGCGCCCGCGCCGCGCATGCCCGACGGCAAGCCCGATCTCTCCGGCCTCTGGCGCGACGATCAAAGCGGCAGTGCCGCAGCCGAAAAAGCGATCGATACACTTGCGCCGCAGCCCTGGGCGGATGCGCTATCGAAGAAACGCAAGGAAGAACTGTATAAGGACGACATGGGCATCCTCTGTCAGCCCTTCGGTCCTCGGATCGGAGAGACGTTTCGCAAACTGATCCAGACTCCCGGGTTGATCGTGATCCTCAGCGACGACCTGACCTACCGGCAGATCTTTCTCGACGGCCGTCCTCTGCCCAAGGATCCGAACCCCAGCTGGATGGGTTACTCGGTGGGTCACTGGGACGGTGACACGCTGGTGATCGAAAGCGCCGGGTTCAACGACCGCACCTGGCTCGACGGCTCCGGCCATCCGCACACTGAGTTACTTCACGTTACCGAACGCGTGCGCCGCCCCGATTTCGGACACATCGAAATCGAGAAGACGTTGGAGGACCCCAAGGCGCTCACCAAGCCCCTAGTGGTTCCCCTCAAACTGGAACTGGACGCGGACACGGAGATGATCGAATATGTTTGCACCGAAAACGAGCGCGATCGCCAGCACCTGGTCGGCAAGGCCGCCGATGACTTGAAGAATGCAGTTACCGTGGCGCCGCAGATTCTGGCGAAATACGCCGGCGCTTACGATTTCAAACCGCCCGACCGGCCCGAACTGACCATCGTTATCACCGTCACACTGGATGGCGATAAATTGATGATGGACATGGACGGCGGTCCCAAGCGCCCGCTCACTCCCCTGTCTGAAACCAAATTCTTCTTTGCGGAAGGCGGTGTCAGCGTCGAATTCGTGAAAGACGATCGAGGTGCGGATCACGGAAATGACCTTCAGTGCTGTGGAAGGTACTTTCAAGGCTCCCCGGCGCCGCTGAGACAACTTCGTCTATTTTGTCTATTTTAGATAAATGTTGTATTATTGAGCTATGCGCTATGTAACCGCCACGGACGCCAAGCAGAAGCTGGCTGCGCTTTTGGACGCGGCCCAGCGGGAGCCCGTGGTCATTCGCCGGCAGAAGCGGGATGTTGCGGTGATTCTTTCGGCGGAGGAATACGATCGCTTGCGGGCTTTCAACGTGGCGGAGTTCGACCGCTTCTGCGATCGTGTCGCGGGCAAAGCCGCCGCGCGCGGCCTGACGGCAAGAAAGCTGCAGCAAATCCTTCACGATTGACGCTCCAACGCATGCAGCGCATTGTGGTGGATACCAACGCGCTCATCAGCAGGCTACTGCTTCCGCGGTCCGTTCCGGGCAAGGCCGTCTATCGGGCTATCGATGCCGGCCAGTTGCTGGTTTCCGATGCGACCCTTGCCGAGTTGGCCGACGTGCTGGCCCGCCCCAAGTTCGCGCCGTATGTCAGCATCCAAGACAGGCAGCAGTTCATTCGCCTGCTTGGGCGCGTCGCTGAGATGGTTCCCATCACTCATACGATTCGAGCGTGCCGCGATCCGAAGGACGACAAGTTCTTGGAACTCGCCGTGAATGGAGGAGCCAGCGTCATCATCACCGGCGATAAGGATCTATTGGCTCTCAACCCGTTTCGTAAAATCGCAATCGTTACGCCGGCTCAATATTTGGTGAGATAGCGTCGCGCCTTACTTTCGCCCTTCCGTCAAACCTGATATCGTGCAAAGACTATGCGGACTCTGGTTTTCTCGCTCGCGTTCACTTCTCTCGCCGGACTCGCGCTGGCGCAAGCTCCCAATGGCGCGGGGCGCCAGCAATTTGAAACACGCTGCGCGCACTGTCATGGCGGCGATGCGACCGGCGGCGAGGGCGGACCCAATATCATCGACCAGATTGACTCGCGCACGCAGTCCGAGCTCGCCGACTTCCTGCGCACCGGCCGCCCCGCGAGCGGCATGCCGGCTTTCGATCTGCCCGCTGCGGACATGACCGCGCTCACCGCCTACGTGCGCACGCTGGTCCCGGTGCCGAGCGGCGATCCGCCTCCCGAGGTTCGCAAGAAGATTCAGACCACCGACGGCCGCACGCTCGAAGGCCGCGTGCTCAACGAAGGCATGAACGATCTGCAGATGGTCACCGCCGACCGCCGCATTCATCTTCTGCGCAAGGCCGCCAACGATCGCTACCGCGAAGTGACTTCGCAAACCGATTGGTCTACGTATCATGGCGACCCGAGCGGCAATCGCTACACCAAACTGACGCAGATCGATAAGTCAAACGTCGCGCGCCTCGCGCCTAAGTGGGTCTTCGCCGTTCCCAATGTCCAGCAGGTGCAGAACACTCCCATCGTGGCCGGCGGAATCATGTATGTTTCAAGCGCCAACGAGGTCTATGCGCTGGATGCCGGCACCGGACGCCCCGTCTGGCATTACCAGCGTCCGCGCACCAAGGGCCTGGTGGGCAATGCGTCCGGCGGCTTCAACCGCGGCGTTGCCATCTCCGGCGACCGCCTCTTCATGCTCACCGACAACGCCCACATCATGTCGCTCAACCGCTTCAACGGCGAGCTGCTGTGGGAAACCGAGATGGCGGACTGGCACCAGAACTACAACGGCACGTCGGCTCCGCTGGTGGTGGGCAATCTGGTGATCACCGGCACCGCGGGCGGCGATGAGGGCGTGCGCGGATTCGTCGCGGCCTACGAAGCGGCGACCGGCAAGGAAGTGTGGCGCTTCTGGACGATTCCGAAGCCTCCCGAGCCGGGGTCTGAAACCTGGAAGGGAAACTCATGGCAGCACGGCGCGGCGTCCACCTGGATGACCGGCACTTACGATCCGCAGCTCGATGTGGTGTACTGGCCGGCGGGCAATCCCGGGTCCGGATTTCAACGGCGACAATCGCGACGGCGACAACCTTTATAGCGATAGCATTCTGGCGCTGGATGTGAAGACCGGCAAGCTCAAATGGTATTTCCAGTTCACGCCTCACGACATTCACGACTGGGATGCGGAGGAGCCGCCAGTGCTGATCGATACCAACTGGCAGGGCCAGCCGCGCAAGCTGCTGATCCAGGCGAATCGCAACGGATTCTTCTATGTGTTCGACCGCGCGACTGGACAACTGCTGCTGGCGAAGCCGTTCATCAAGAAACTGAACTGGGCGAAGGAAATCGACAAGAACGGACGGCCGGTGTTGAATGACATCAAGGAGCAGGCCAACGGAGAGAGCCTGGTGTGTCCGGGAATTCAGGGCGGCACGAATTGGTATTCGACCTCGTTCAATCCGGGCACCGGCCTGTATTACATTCAGGCGCTGGAGCGCTGCAATTATTATTCGAAGCGCGAACTGGAATGGCAGGCGGGCAAGGGTTACATGGCGGGCGTGGCGCGTCCCGATCCCGCGGAGACCTTCGTGAAGTCGCTGCGCGCGATCAATATTCAGACGGGCGAGATCGCTTGGGACCTGCCGCAAGGCGCGGCGCGATTCCCGGGCTCCGGCGGGTGTGATATCGACGGCATCGGGCCTGGTGTTCTTCGGCGAAAACAGCGGTTCGTTCATGGCAGCCGACGCGGCGAACGGAAAAGTGTTGTGGGAATTCCCGGCGAATCAGGGCTGGCACGCTTCGCCCATGACTTACATGTTCGACAACAAGCAGTACGTGGCGATCGCGTCGGGCCTGAACATCATCGCGTTCGCGTTGCCGGAGTAAGCGCTATTTCCAGGCGGTCATGGCTTTCCGCTGCAGGGAAGTGGGCCCGAGTTCGAGCAGTTCGGTGCGGATTCCCTCGGGGTCGGTCGTGTCGGTCAGCAACGCTCCGCTATGGGCCGAAGGCGTCATGTCGCCAACTGTGACACCCATGCGCCTGAGTCGCGCGACGGTCGCCTTCGCGTCAGTCACCTCGATTCCGATATGGCTGAATCCGGCGGGATGCTCTGCGCTCGCGGGCTGGATTTCGAGGAAGGTGTCGCGGCTGATTTGCAGGTACGTGAGCACGGGCTGGCCGTTGGGCTCCCGATATGAGAACGCTTCGTGGAAGCCCATGGACTTGGTGTAGTAGGCAACCGCTGCGTCGAAGTTCTTGACGGTGATCCCGACGTGATTCAGTTTCATGCCGGTGTCGTTCCGAGCGGCGTCTTGAGCATTGTTCTGAGCGACGACCGACTGCATCAGCAGTATTCCCGAGCCAACGCCGGCGACAAACAAAGCAAATCCACGCATGGCAGCCTCCCGAACTACTTTAGCCCATAAGAGCCGCTGGAGTCGGAAAAGGAGACAGGCGCCTGGTGTTAGCGTAGAGCCAGCCTAGAGCTGGAATCTGTGGGTTACCTCACAAGGGGCCAGCCCGAAAGCGGACCCCTTGTGTATGGGATTGATTTAGCTGGTCGGGCTGCCGGGATTTGAACCCGGGACCTCTTGCACCCCAAGCAAGCGCGCTAGCCAGGCTGCGCCACAGCCCGAACTTCCGAGTGTAGCACCCGCCGGGAGCGTAATCCAAAAACTCGCGAAACTTTCGCTCGATGACGCCGCAGGGACCAGCGCAGCGCCTGCAATCGCACTGCCCGGCTGAATTTGCCGCGTGAAGCACCGGGCTCGAACTGGTATGATACCTGGACGATGGAGGACATCTCATGAGAATTCAACGCTGCTATCTCGCACTCGCTGCACTGGCCACGACGGCCCTGTTCGCGCAGGCGCAAACCGACTATTCCAAGGTACAAATCAAGGCCAACAAACTGGCGGATAATCTTTACACGCTCGACGGCGCGGGCGGCACCATCGGCGTGCTCACCGGCCCCGAGGGCGTGTTCATGGTGGATAGCCAGTTCGCGCCCTTGAGCGAAAAGATCGCGGCCACGATTAAGCAGATTTCCGGCGGCCAGCCCATCCGCTTCCTGATCAATACGCACGTGCATGGCGATCACACCGGCGGCGACGAAAACTTCGGCAAGATGGGCGCGACCATCATCGCGCGTCCCGAACTGCGCAATCGCTTGGCCCATCCTAGTCCCGGAGCCAACGGCGCGCCCGGCGTTCCCATGCCGGCCGCGGGATTGCCGTTGCTCACCTACACCGGTAGCCTCACCCTGCACATGGATGGCGAAGAGATCCACATCTACGCGATTCCGCGCGCCCACACCGATGGCGACACCATCGTTCAGTTCGTGAACGCGGACGTCATCATGACCGGCGACTTCTATCGCTCCGTGCAATTTCCCAACGTGGATCGCGCCAACGGAGGTTCGCTAAACGGACTCGAAGCCGGCCTGTCGCGGGTGATTTCTCTGTGCGGACCCAATACCCGCGTAGTTCCGGGACATGGCCCCATGGTCGATCGCAACGCAGTGATGGCGCATCGCGACGTGGTCGTCGCCTTGCACAAGAAGATCGGCGACATGGCCAAGCAGGGCAAGACGCTGGACGAAGTGATGGCCGCGAAGCCCGCCGCCGAATTCAGCTCGCGCATCAAAGAGGTCGGTAACACGGATGACCGTTTTGTCGGCCAGGTCTACGCGGAAGTGAAGGCGAATTAGCGGCGGATCAGGCCGCCGTCAGCGTCAGGATCAGCTCTTCCATCACGATTCGATCATCGGGCCGCGCGTCACGCAGCGCGCGGTCCGCTTCAAACAGCTTCCCTACCGCGCGCTCGAGTTTTGCTTTCGAAAATGCCCCCACCGTCTGTTCGATCTGCCGCGCGCGTTCCGGCCACATGCGCGCTCCCAGCTTATTGAAATGCGCCTGGATCTGCGCGGCGTTGCGTAAGCCGGCCTCGCGCGCCACCAGCGCCGTGCGGAACTGCGTCGCCAGGAAGGTGAGGGCCAACGGCATGTACTCGCCTTCACGCGCCAACGTGTCGAGGATTTCGAGCGCCCGCGTGCGATCGCTTCTTCCCAACGCCGCCACCAGTGCGAAGATAGTGGTGGCCTGCGCATCCGGGACCAGCGCGGCGATGTCGTCGGCCGTGACTTTGCGCGACCCGCCGGTGAACAAGTACAGCTTCTCGATCTCCACCGCGATGCGCGAGGCGTCGCCTCCGGTGGCATCCAGCAGCATGGCGAGCTCGGCCAAACCCAATTGCAGTCCGGTTTTTTTTGCCAGCGCCTGCGCCAGGGAGCGCACCGCTTCCGGCGAGAAGGGGCGGAACTCCACTTGGACCGGGATCGCCGCAAAATGTTTCTGGACCCGCTCGATCTTGGCCTTGTCCTCGCCGTCAAAACCGTAGCGGCTGGATTCGAGCACCACCACCGTACCCGGCGTAGGCTCGCGCAGATAGGTGGCGAGTTGACCGCTGTCTCCCGCTTCCCCGCCCTCGTCGGATTCTGCGCTTGCTGCCGCGCGCCCTCGCGGCAAGATTGCTTCGGCGCTGCCGATCCAGATCACCCGGCGCGACGCGAATAACGAAAGCGCCCGAGCGTCATCCAGCGCTGCAGCCAGCGGCACTTCGCTCAAGTCCACTCGGGTCAACCCGGACTCGCGATCTTCGGGGGCGGACCCAAGCACCGTTTCGAGCAACGCCTGTCTACAACGTTCGCGCTGATACGGCTCGGGGCCCAGGAACAGGTACACCGGAGCGGGAGCGCCTTTCTGCAAGCTCAGGAGAAATTGGTCGGGCGTCATAAGTTGCGCTAGAAGGCGTTCAAGATCGCGGACACCACCTGCTGCGCGGTCTGCTGGCTGGCCCTCGCCAGAGCCGAGTCGCTTTCCTCGAAGTACGCAGTGGGGTTGATTGAAATTTCGTAACGCTCGCGAATCTCATAGTAAGGACGGCTGTACAGAACCTTGCCGGTAGCGCGTTCCCGCAAGCTCAGCCGCAGGACGACGTGCACCTCGACGGCGCTGGCGGTGCCGGTGGCGGGATCGAAAATCGTCGGGAAGGACTGGTAGGTCAGAACCGCTCCGTCCAGAATTGCGTCCGCCGAATTGGTGTCGGTCACGATGCGGTAGCGCGTGCGTGAAATAAACTCGCGCGTGATGGCCTCGGGCAGTTGATCGGTGAGTTTGTAGCGCGTGGTCACATTGCTGAACGCGGGAATGGCGATGGTATGAACGGTTTTCGGAATCAGGTCCCCGTGCCCGCCGGTGTGATAGCCGCAGGAGGAAGCCAGCAGCAGGAAACCGGCAGCGGCGATCCAGCCCAGCCTCACCGCAGAAAACCTTTCGCGACGGCGAGAGCGTTTTCGGCGACTAGCCGCAGATTGTCCGATACCATCCAGATCCAGCAGGCGCGCGGCTGATTCGGATCGACGGCAATCGCGCCAACGCTCAGTCCGCTCATCCCGGCAACGCTGACATTGGTAGGCGGGTCGTCGGAGCGCACATCGAACCCTGCGGTAGCCAGTCCCTCGGTCAGAGTGTCGAGGTTGGGAATTTCGTTAAACTCCACCCAGATCGAAAAACTATGGCCGTGAAACACTGGCGCCTGAATCAAGCGCAGCGACGGCATGGGGATAGACGGATACAGCGCCAACAGTGAGGCCACATGCCGCAGAATGCGTTCTTCCACGCCTTCGAGCGGCTCCAGCGCTTCCTCGCCATAACGCGCCAAGCAGGTTGAAGCCGAGCTGCGCGTCGAACACGTCCATCTTCAGTTTCTGAAAAGTTAGTACGCCCACGGTTTGCTGGCGCAGCTCGTCGAGACCCTTCTTGCCGCGCTCGCTGGCCGGCTCGAACACATGAATGATGGATCTCCGCACCGGCGCGATTTTCGAAAGGCTGGTGAGCAGCATCGCGCACGCAATGGCCGCCGGATGCGCAATCACCGGAATCAGTCCCGGCTCCGGCAGCGAGCGCGTCGGCTCAGCCGTGGGAGCACGCAAGCGCGCATGCGGCTGGTCTTCGAGCGCGCCGGTCAAATCGATCAGCACCGGACCATCGGGCGGATTCAGCTTCAGCGCGCGCCGGCTCGACGCTTCGGATCCCGCCAGGAACGCCACTTTCGATCCGGTAAGGCTCTCCGCAGTCAGCGGGACCAGCGCCAGCACCTCTTCGTCGTCGGCACCCAGCATGGCGGCATTCTCCGCCGCTGCCGAGATCAGCTCGATGTGCGGCGCGGGCTTGCCGTGCTCCAGAAGTTCGCGTAGTTCCTTGGCCAGCAGGCTGTCACCGCCAACCACGGCCACGCGGGCGCGCGCTGCTTTCTCAGCCAACTTGATGCTCCGGTTCGTGAGGAGGCTGCGGCTGCGGACGCAAACGCCGACGCACGGCGCCACCGATGCGAATGGCGACACCGACTCCAACGTAACTAATGGCCAGGATTAGCAGAACTGGCTGTGAAAAATTCCACACCAGGAAAA
Source organism: Bryobacterales bacterium (assembly GCA_963731375.1). GTDB lineage: Bacteria > Acidobacteriota > Terriglobia > Bryobacterales > Bryobacteraceae > Palsa-187. Next base: position 80,452 of record CAVSUW010000005.1, on the reverse strand, counting down.
TGAGTACGCCCATAAAAACGATGCTCAGCGGCGAGCGCGGGTGGGTGAGGCTCAGATCTTTGAAGCTGGGATAACGCCAGGTGCTCACCATCAGAAATGCCAGCAATCCCAAGAGCGCGAGCCACAGCGTGGAAACGACCCAGTTGTGGATGGGCTCGCTGCCCGACGCGTAGATGACCGCCACCACCGCGGACGCTCCCGCCGGAATCGGCAGGCCCACGAAATACTTGCGATCCGGACGCCCAGGATTTTTCGGCACCGGGTTCTTCTGGATATTGAAGCGGGCCAGTCGCGCGGCCCCGCACAACATAAACAGGAACGCAACGAAATACCCGGTGTGGCGCAGGTATTCGAGGACCTTCGGGTTCACCGAAGTCGGATCCACAAACTGCACGCCCCAGGTAAACGCCAGCACAGCGGGCGCGATGCCGAAGCTGATGGAATCGGCGAGCGAGTCCATCTCCTTGCCGAATTCGCTTACGGTGTTGGTGAGGCGCGCGATGCGTCCGTCTAAACCATCCAGAAATACCGACCATCCGATGGCCACCGCGGCGTTCTGAAAATGATGCGGCGCCGCGGCCGCGTCGCTGATCATCGCCATCGATCCCAGGAACGATTCCATCAGCGCATAGAAGCCCAGGAACACGTTGCCGGCCGTGAACATCGTGGGCAACGCATACGCCGCGCGCCGAGGGCGGCGATCCGGCGATCGCGGATCGATCAGGCGATCACGCCAGGTCTGCTTGATCATGCGGCTCCTCTCAGGCGCGCCAGGATGCCCGACCCGCCAGCCACTCTTTCACCGGCCTTGACTAGCACTTCCCATTCCGGTCCTAAAAAAACATCCATGCGCGAGCCGAACTTCATGAGGCCGATACGCTGGCCGGCTTCGACAGTATTTCCCGCCTGCACGTAACACAAGATGCGGCGTGCGATCAGCCCGGCGATCTGCTTGAACACCACGCGCGTGGACTGCCCCGCGATGACGCCGTCAACGACGATCACGTTTTGTTCATTGGCGGCGCTGGCGTCTTCGGTACTGGCCACCAGAAACTGACCCTTCTTATAAGTCACGGACGCGACCTTGCCTCCGATGGGTGTGCGATTGACGTGCACATCGAACACATTCAGAAAGATGCTGATGCGCAGGCCGCCGGCATCGTCGGGCTTAATCGCCACTACTTTTCCATCGGCGGGCGACACGGCGTAGGGACCGGCAGGAATCACCCGCTCCGGGTCGCGGAAAAAATTCAGGCAGAAAGCTGCCAATAGATAGAACGGAATGGCAAACGGCCAGCTCAACAACCAGGTGATCAGCGCACCCGCCGCGCCGAGCCCCAGCGCGTAGTAAATGCCATAGGAAACCATTTCCAGTTCCTATTGTCGCATTCCGGGGTGTGCCGAGAGTGACGCGCCGCGGGCGTACCCGGTCCTTATTTCGGCTTCGGCGGGTATTTCTCGATCGCTTTCCGCACCATATCGTCGAGCTTACCTTCGATCTTGGTGCCATCGCTCTTCTCTTCGCTCGCGATGCCGCGCCACACAAGTGACCGCGTGCTTGGATCGCGCAAGTCGATCACCAGCGTGCCTTCGGTATAGGGCACTCTGACCACCCGCGTCCCGAATCCGCGCCATCCCGCCGGGTACGTTTCGAGTTCTGCTTTGCGCACCGACCCAAAGTGGTAGCGCACGTTCAGATCCGAGCGGCCCGTGGTCACTTCCAACCCGCGTGCCGTCAATTGGCGCACGATGTCGGCATCGATCCGCTTCTTCACCAACTCGCTATTCAGCGCCGGATTCCTGCTGTTCAATTGCCCGTCGCGAATCGCGAAGGTCTTGTACTTCGAGAAGTCGGCGGCCTGATCGAACTCAACCGTGATCTTCTGGGCCCACGCCAGCGCGCGCGCTGAGCACCGCCATGACCAGAATCGCTCTTCATGGTCTACTCCAATTGTTTCCGGTTCCCGCCCATCATGTCAGGCAGATCCAGCTTAGGATTGAACCCGATCTCGAAGTAGCCGATCATCATTTCCTCCCAGCTCTGGTCGCCCCACTTCACTTCTTTAGCTGGGATCCGGGTTGAATTTATTATTGGGCGAATTGTCGAAGCCTGCCGTGACTTCCAGCCGCGTCCCTTTCGGCAGCAGCTTGGGCCGGTCCAGCACGAATTCGAGTTGCCAGTTGAAGCTGTACTGCGGAACGCGCAGCAGAATCTCTTTTTCGCCGCTGGGATAGACCGCGCGGAACTCCATCCACTTGCCGCGCAGATGCATATGCGGCTTCAGCGAAACCAGTTCCGTATCTTCAGCCAGCGTAGTGGAGGCCTCAACCTTGTAATCGCCGGCTCCCGGCGGAATCGCGAAGGTGTTGTTGGCGGCATAGATGCGCGCCACTCGTCTCTCCGGCGCATTCTTCGCGAACACGAACCCGACCTTTGACCGGTCCGTGCCCGCGTTCCCGTTCGCCGTGTAGTGCATCTGGAAAACGATGTCGGAACCCGCCGGGATCAGCTTCGCCTGAGTCGAATTCAGCACCACGGTCTGCTTACCCGGCGTGTATCCGCCCACGTTTTCGTCCAACAGCGGCGCCCCCGCCGACGAGCTGAACTTCTGTTCATCCGGCACGAACGCAACGCCCACCGGATACTTCCGCAGCCACGGCGAACCCGCCCGCCGGATGTAGACGTTGGCATGATGCACCACGGCGCGATTGCCGGGACGCACTTCCATCTCCTGCACCCAGCGATCTTCCGTGAAACCCGTCGGCACGATCATGTAGGTGTACTCGACCGTTCCCTTCGCCGGCACCGCGACGTCCGTGGGCATTTCGACAACCAGATCGGGCTTGGGAATGTTCCAGCCTTCGGTCCATCGCACGGCAGCGGGCCGGTCCTTCGCGTCTCCTTCCGGAGCGCCCGCGTCCGCCCAAGCGGCGAGCGTATTGATGTCGGACTGGCTCAAGCTGCGGTCATTGGAGAAGTGCCCGTACTTGGGATCGGCGAACCACGGCGGCATTTTGCGGCTCAGCACTGCGGCCTTGATGGCCTTGGCCCACGGCCGCGTGCCTTCATAGGTGAGCAGCGCCATGGGACCGATCTCGCCCGGACGGTGGCACGTCTGGCAGTTCTTCTGCAAGACCGGCAGCACGTCTTTGTTAAACGTGACCGGCGCGGTGGAGACATCCGCCGCCATCACCGCCGTCGACGAGCGCCACAATCCCAATGAAAAAGCGCAGCATACGCCACACCTCCAATTGGATCGAGCGTATCACGAATGATTTGCTGCGAAAAGGTCGGAGTACTCACAACAGGTCGTGCATCTCCGCCGCGGTGAACGGCCCTCGCGCCCAATGTCGAATATGCAGGACGCGAACAACCCTCTTCGGCCGGCGGCCAATCGTGAAATAAATCCGATACGCGCGATTGCGGCTGCCGTGGTGCAACACCCGCACATCCGAGCCGAGTCCATACGCCGCAAAAACCATCGGACATCGCTCCGGCATCGATCGCAGGCTGGCGATTCGACCTGCGATTGCTTCTAACCAGCGATTAGCCTCGAGCGGGCTGCCGTTTTCCCGGATGAATCCGGTGATGGCAGAAAGGTCCGTCAGAGCCTCGTCCGCGACGAGGACTTCAAAGACCATGCCGCTTGCGAATTCTCCTGATCGCCTCGTCCAGCGGCATGACGCGGCCTGCTTCGGCATCTTTCAACCCGCGGCGGATGGCGGCGACAGTTTCCAAGCTCGTCGATTCGGTCCAACAGAGTCTGATACGAGCCAGCATCTTGTATCACGATTTCCGCCTTTCCCTTGACAGTGAGCACAACTGGCCGGCGGCTCTTCTTCATGCGTTTCACGAAGACTGCCGTATTGCGCTTAAAATTCGTGAGTGGATGAATATCTTTGGAGAGATCGATCATGGCAAGTCTCGCACGAAATAAGCATCTAGAAAGATGCTATCAGAATGTCGTCTTATTGCGCCGCGCCCGCCACGCAATCGCCAGCAGCGCGATGGTCAGCAGCGCGAATGGCGTACCCAGCAGTGCAACCGCGCGCACATCCACCGGACCCTTCATCATTCCCGCGATGCCCAGCATCAGCAACACGCCGCCCGCCGCGCCTGGAATCACCTTGCCGGGCCAGATGAACTCCGCGTAGACTCCGCACAGTCCCGCCACCGCCAGCAGCACGTCGCGCATATATTCAGCTTACCGTTACTCTTAAGAGGAGTGCCGTACAATCGCATCCTGGTCCGCGCCACCAACTGGCTGGGCGACGCCGTCATGTCCCTGCCCGCGTTGCGCGCGCTCCGCCAGCGTTTCCCGCAGGCTGAAATTGCGATTCTGGCGAAGCCCTGGGTCGCCGATCTCTACCAGCGCGAGCCGTTTTGCGATCGCATGATCCCCTACACCGCCCGGACTCTCGCCGAAAAATGGGCCGCCGGCCGCGCCCTCGCCCGCGAAAACTTCGACTGCGCCATTCTTCTGCAGAACGCCTTCGAGGCCGCCGCCGTAGCGTATCTCGCCGGTATTCCCGAACGGATCGGATACGCCCGCGATGGCCGCAGTCCGCTGCTGACGCGTGCGATTCCGGTGCCGCGCAAGGGCGAGATCCCGCGTCACGAGCGTTTCTACTATCTGGAACTTCTGCACCGCGCCGGCATTCTCGATTCCCTGCCCGAAAACGACTGCATTCGTCTCGACGGCGCCCCGCGGTCGCGCGCCGCGGGCCTTGCCCGCTTTCACGAACTCGGCATGGGCGAAACGATCGTCGGAATCAGCCCCGGCGCGGCCTACGGAACCGCCAAACGCTGGCTGCCCGAGCGCTTCGCCGAAGCCGCCGCTACCGTCGCGCGAGAGCTAGGCGCATCGGTCGCGATCTTCGGATCGAAGGACGAGCGCGCCTGGTGTGCGGCCATCGCCGCGGCGATTCCGGTCCCGGTTCACAACTTCGCCGGCGAAACGACGCTGGCGGAATACATCGATCTGGCCGCCGCCTGCCGCGTGTATCTCACCAACGATTCGGGCGGCATGCACGTGGCCTCGGCGCTGGGCGTGCCCACCGTCGCCATCTTCGGCGCCACCGACGATACAACCACCGGGCCCACCGGCCCTCTCGCCCGCGTGGTGCGCGAGCCGGTCGAGTGCAGCCCCTGCCTCAAGCGCGAATGTCCCATCGACCACCGCTGCATGACCCGCGTCAGCGCGGACCGCGTCGCGAAAGTCGCTCTTGATCTTGTGAAGTCGTGTTGAAATAGTAATTTGAATACTAGCGCCGCTCCGTTCCAGATCCTGGTGGTGCGCCTCAGTTCGATGGGCGACGTGATCCACACACTGCCCGCCGCCGCCAGCCTGAAGCACAGCATTCCGAACAGCCGTCTGACCTGGTTGATCCGTCCGCGCTGGGCGCCGCTGCTCGAAGGCAATCCCTATGTGGATGAAATCATCTCCGTTGAACGGTCCTTCGCCGCGTCGTTCGCCGAAGCCCGCCGTCTCCGCGCGCGGCACTTCGATCTCGCCGTGGACTTTCAGGGACTCATCCAAACCGCCGCGCTGGCCGCCGCCGCCAAGCCCGCGAAACTAGCCGGCTTCGATCGCAAGCGCGTCCGCGAGCGCCCCGCCGCGCTGTTCTACTCTTGCGAAATAGAAACCCACGCCGAACACATCGTTGAACGCAATCTGGAACTCGCCGCAGGCACCGGAGCATCACAGCTCTTGCGCACTTTCCCATTGCCCGCAGGCGCGCCGGAAAGCTCGCTGCCCGCCGGAAAGTTTATTCTCACCAGCCCTCTCGCCGGATGGGGCGCGAAGCAGTGGCCGATGGAGCGCTGGTCTGAGCTCGCTGCGATGTTGGATATGCCACTCGTGGTGAACGGTCCGCCGAGTGCCGCCGCTGTCTTGCAACAAATTCGCGGCGCGCACGTGCATCTCTCCGGACTCCCCGGCCTGATCGACGCCACGCGACGCGCGCACGCCGTCATCGGAGTCGATAGCGGACCGCTCCACCTGGCCGCCGCACTCGCAAAGCCTGGCGTTGCCATCTATGGGCCCACTGATCCCGCGCGGAACGGCCCTTATGGCGGGACTATTCGCGTGCTGCGGAGTCCAGATGCCGCCACCGACTATTCACGTCGCGCTACGCCGCACCCAAGCATGTTCGCGATCACGCCGCGCATGGTGGCCGATGCGCTCGCCGCCGCTCTCGAAGCCAGCTCCGCAGGTTGTCGCGCGTGATCTTTTCGAAACCTTACGCCGACGCCGTCGCGAAGCTCCGCGTGCCTTGCGGATTCGTTTTAGTGGCCGCGTTCCTATGGCTCTCGGCGCCGACGCTGACGTCGCTGGCCGCCGGAATTCCAGTGTCGATCCTGGGACTCGTCCTGCGCGCCTGGGCGGCCGGGCACCTTCAAAAGGACAGCACGCTCACGGATAGCGGCCCGTATGCATGGGTGCGTAATCCGCTGTATCTCGGCACGCTCACCACCGCCGCGGGACTGGTCATCGCCTCACGACGCTGGGAGTTGGGGGTCCTTTTCGCCGCCGTCTTCGTACTGATTTATTTGCCCGTAGTAGATCTGGAAGAACAACACTTGGCGCGGCTGTTTCCGGCCTACCCAACATACGTGCGGCGCGTGCATAAGTTGATTCCGCGCGTGCCGTACCCGATGCCCGAGGATTCCGCCAGGCACTTTCGCTGGAGTTTGTATCGCTACAATCGCGAATACCAAGCCTTGCTCGGATTTCTGGCGGGTGCGGCGGTACTGTTGTGGAAAGCGCTGGGTATTTAACGCAGGCGGCTACTCGCCGATTTCGACCGTTGCCCGCAGGTCCTGCCATTCCGGCAATGATACCGGGCGCGTGACGCGCTCAATGGAGCTGGTCATGTCCTTCGCCTGGAACGCAGCTAAGTTGGGCGCGGTGAACTGGAATCTGCAAAGCGGCGGCTGGCCGGCCTTCGCGTCGGCGGTGTAAAGCGTCACGTAGACCGTTACGGCAGAAAAACGCGCCGACGTGTGATTCACTACCAGGTATTGGATCTCGGATTTCTTGGACGGGTCCATCTGAATGCGGAAGCCCGTCACTTCGATGGCCTTCGCCAGGGGTGCGGCGCTGACGCTTGCAACGTCCGGCGTCGGGGCTACCGCCGCGGCCGTAGCCGGCGCGTAAGTTGCCGCCGTCACCGATGGCTTCGCCTCGGCCGTGGGCCGCACTACCGAGATCACACCGGTGAAGCCCGCGCCGAGCAATGTTCCCAGGATCAACGCGGTCGCCATCCAACCCGGAATCAAGCGCTTCTTCGCCACCAGATACGCCGGCGGAACGCAGCGGAGCTCGCGGTCCGTGAACTTCACCAGGCGGCGAGTCAGCATGGGGCCCGGCAGTGTCGTGCGCGGGCCGCAATCTTTCTTCAGCAACAGAACCTTCGGGATCGCCGGGCGCAGCGGACGTCCCTCCAAAGGCGAATAATGGCCGAGCGGCGCCAGCGGCGGCGCAACTTCCCAGGGAGGCGTCGACGGCCGCACCGCTTGCGGCGGCTCGACCGGCAGAGCCAATAATTTTGCGCCCAGGGGCGGCTCAGGAGCTTGCGCGCGAAGGTCGCAGTGGCAGGGGTATCGTTTCCGTCAGCAGCGGTGGCTCCGGAGCTGCTCGGCGTTGCCGTTCTGGAGCCAACGGAACGCGAGGTTCGGCGCTGGCCGGGCGTAGTTCCGCGATAAAAGCTCGCAGCGATGCTGGCACGTTGGACGCCGGATGCATCGGCAGCGGAAGCGCGTCAGCGCGACGGCGGCTCGGGCCGAGCCGGATCCCGCATTGAGTCGAGCATTGAAGACAGATGATCCAGCGGATCGCCATCTGGGAATGGAGCACCGAATCGCGGCAACGAGCCGTCGGTTGCATCCCCTGCATCCTGCTTGGCGACGCTTGGCGAATTCCGGGCCGCCACCGGCGACGATTCGACGCGCTCCGCTAACGCGCCGGAGGCGCTGTCGTCGAGCGTGCTGTCGTCGAGGGTGATGTCGTGTGGCGTGATGTCGTGGGGCGTGTGGTCGTGTGGCGTCTTCTGGGCCGGCTCGACCACGGCCGTCGCCGCGACCACTGGCGCAGTGGCTTGACACGGCTGGGGCTCGGGTTTCGTTTCGGCCGGCGGTTCGGGCGCCCTAACGGGCGGCGCCACGGCTTCTTTTTCTGCGCGCGCGGATGCTTCCACTTCACCCGCGAGCGCAGTTTCCACCATAGCTGCAGCCGGATCGCAAGCCGGGCATTCCCGCATTGTGGGAGCGATCTCGCGGCCACACTCCGGGCAGATCCAGTGGAACATGCCTTTAATTTACACGCAGATCCAGCAATTGCCCGTCAGTCACACACCCTACTGTCATGAGTCCAGGAACCTTAGGGGCGCGAGGATTCCGACTCAGGGAATATGTCAGGCGCTCCCGCCGACGCCCTTTCGGCGCTGCCTCCAGCGGCGGCCGGCATAATATAGGACCGTCAGCGCAAGCCCTAATCCCGAGGCGTAGAGCAGATAGCGGTGGACGAGGTCGGCGACCGCATGCCACTGTTCGCCGATGACATAACCCAGGGTCAGGAAAGCCGCCACCCACGTCGCGGCGCCTCCCCAGGCGTACAGCGCGAACGTATGGAATTCCAGCTTGGACGCGCCCGCAATAATCGCCGTCAAGTGGCGAACGCCGGCGATGTAGTATCCGCCGAACAGGGCCCAGTGCCCGCTGCGGTCAAACCAGGCGTGTACGCGATCCAAGTGTTTTTGTTCGATCCGCAGGTACCTGCCGAAGCGATGCACCGCAGCGAGACCGGCGGTGCGCCCGATAAAGTAACTGACGGTGATCCCGCAGCAACTCCCGCCGAGCGCCGCGAGATACGTTCCGGGTGCGCTAAGATCGCCCCGAGAGATCAGATAGCCGCAGAAAACCAGCAGTGTTTCGTCGGGGATCGGCAAACCCACGATGCCCAAAATCAGGAGTCCAAACAACGCCCCGTAGCCGTACGTCGCCACCCACCCGAACACTGCCTCCATGTGACCCCACGATAGCGCAAAAGCGCAGCGCCTTCCGCACGGGTGAAGGCATTAATAGGGACGTGTGGATGGGGATTCGCAGTGCTGCTCAGTCCCTCCCCGGAGTGGCGAGCGTAGGCGCCGGCTTGAAGAAATCCAGGAAGCGGCGCTTGCTCGCCGCTTGTTTCACTTCCGGTTGGTCCATTAACTGGGCGGCGAAATCCGCGAAGCTTTGGCCCAATTCGCTGGAGGGATCGAGCAGCTTCCCTTCTTCCACGGCGTGATTCACCGCCAGGTAATCGTTGGCGAATACCCGCACCACCGGCTGCCCCAGCAGTTCCTCCACCTGCGTTTGGGAAAACGTGGGGTTCTTCCGCACCCGATTCAGCACTATCGAAACCCGCCCGCTCAGACCCATGTCTCGAAGGAACGCCAGCTTTTCGCGCGCCAGATGCAGCGCCGGGATTTCTCCGGTGCAGACCAGCATAATGCGTTTCGATTCCTGCATCAGCTCCATCGAATATTTCTCTAGATTCCCCGAAAGATCGAAGCAAAGAACTTGATAGGTGCGGCGCATGAACGCCACCAGGTTCGCGACCTGCGCGGCGTCAATGCGGTAGCTGGGATTGATACGGCCGGCGTGCAGGACCTCCATTCCGGCAATTGGCGTCACCAGTTGCGGCCATAGATTCTCGTCCATGTCGCCCACGCGGGAAATCGCATCCGGCACGGAAAACTCGTTGGTCAGTTTCAGCATGAAGCGCAGCATGCCGGAGCTCAAATCGAAATCCGAGAGCAGCACGCGCGTATTCGGCCGGCGCGCCAGCGCCCCGCTCACGTTTACCGCGATGGTGGAGGCGCCAACCCCGGCCTTCGCGGGCAGAAACGAAAAAATCTGATTGGTGGAATCATAGACCGCCGGCCGCTGCTTCAGCAACGTTTTGATACTCTCCACGCTCTCCAGTACCGCGCGCGGCTCGAACGGATCGGTCAGAAATTCGCGGACTCCGGCTCGCATTGTCTCGCGTAGCACCGCAGTGTCTATGTGGCTCTGGAATCCGACGATTTGCCGCTGCCCGCCGTCCGACTCCAGGAACTGCACGGTTTCCAGGCCCTGTTTCAGCGACTCAAAGTTGATAAACACGATCTCTGTCGCCAGCGCTCGCAACGTGCGCGCGAGTTCAATCGCCGTAGGATAGTGGTCGAGTGTCCGGTCAACCTCTACCTGTCCCGTGGCTTCGAGCGCTGCCGTGAGTTTACGCCCTAATTCGTGATTCGGAGTTATGATGATGCTGCGCAATGAGATGCGTGTCTCCTTAAGTCCGCTAACTGGACATATCGGACGCGAAACGCACAGCAGAGTCGTAATTAGAGCCCGAATTCCCCTAGGTGGCGCTAAGGCATTCGCACCTAAGCCCGCACGGGGCTACGCGCGGACGCCCTTGTTCAAGACTGCCCGCGCGGCGGAAGTTCGATTAGTGGGCCGGGCAGGTGTTGCGGAGTTGGTCTTGGCCCGTGACCACGGTGTCGATGCACGGCACCGCGCTGAGGTATGTGTAGATCGCCTGGAGGTCGCGATCTGTCATGTCCTGAAACGACGGCCACCGCATGATCTGCAGCAGACCACCGTCGAACGGATAGGGCATGCAACTCGCGGTTGGAGCCCCCGTGACAATTGGGGTGCACGGTCACATCAAAGTCCTTGCCGGTCCGCATAATCTGCACGAAATCGGAATACGAGTGGCCGCCTTCAGCCATTCCAGTGACGTCCGGCGTCAAGTTGCGGCTGAAAATGTGCAGAGGGCTGGTAGGGGCGGGAAAGGCACCAAAATCCCGGCCGCCGCCCAAGAAGGTCGCCGGATTGATCTTTTTGACTTGGTGAGCGGTATGGCTGGGAGGAGCAAACAGCGCCGGGTTCCCAATGAATTCCGTCGAAGGACCGTTACTATGGCAACCATTGCAATCGCCCGTGACGTTCACGATGTAGCTACCCAAATACAGCAGGTCATGGTCTTTCCCCGCTGTATTCAGAGTGACCGGATTCACCTGGAATCCGATCTGGATTTTCATTTTCTCATCCTGCTCGGCGTTGTTATCGTTCTTAGCCGATCCGCGCGACGAAGTGATCAACATTCCAGTGATCACGATTGCGGTGAAGCCCACGGCTGCCGCAACCTTCGTGAGCAATCGGCGCATCGCCGACTGTCCCGCCGGCTGGTTAAATTCTGGATTCATGGTGTCGCCTCCTGATTCCATTTTGGAATAGGACCTATAGTAGTCCATTCCGCGAGGATGTGGGGTGTTAGTACCCTCAGTAGCCCAGCCAGTACCGTCAGAGACACCCCGAAAGGTCGCCCAATTGTGGATTCTGTTCTTTCGCTGTGTGCGCGACTTTGTCCCCGCAGTACGCTGACTCAGTCACCAACCTCTTTTTAGCTGGCCCACAAATGAAAATCGATGGACACGGATAGCTATGCTTCTCCCAGGCGACTCCACTCACCGCCGCCAGTTCGTCAAGCTTTAATTTTTCTTATCCGTGTCCATCTGTTTTTCATCTGCGGGCCAATTTCTTCCGTTCGCGGGGGCGGCCGCCTCCTGGCTCACTAAGGCTTATTGCACACGTTCTGTTGATACAACCTGGAATCGAGTCCGGACGGTCCCGGGTTGCATGGAACCGCACTCAAGTACGTGTAGATTGCGAGCAGATCGCGATCCGTCATGTTCATATGGGTCGGCCATGGCATCACCTGGAGCAGATTCCCGTCGAACGGCGGCCCGAGGCAGTTGAAGGGACGTGTTCGGGGCCGTACACCTCGGGTGAGTAAGATCGAAATCGCGTCCGTGCCGCATGATCTGCATGAAATCGGAGAAGGTGTGCCCTCCTTCCGGTAGGCCGGTATAATCCGGCGTCAGATTCCGCGAGTAGAGGTGGGGAATACCGCTCGAATCGGGGAACGGACCGAAATCTCGGCCTCCCGCCAAATAGGTGGTTGGATCCACCACCACCTTTCCGGAAAATGGCCCATCTGGCGGCGCGAGAAGATACGGATTTCCGGGAGGCGTGTATTCGACGCCGGGATTCAGCGTGTGACATCCATTGCAATCTGCCTGCGCGTTGACGATATAACTTCCGAGCCCCACCAGAGACCGGTCCTTTCCTTTCAGATTCAGAGGGACTGGCGCAATCGCGAGACCCTGCTGAATTTTCGACTCTTCATTATTCCCCTCATCGGCATGGACGCGTGGGGAGTGGATCGACATGCCCGCCAGAACAATCGCACCGACGACTGCGACCGCGCCTGCGGGCTGAATATATTGTTTCAAATGTCCCAAAGTATTAATTAGTGGTTTGAATGTTGCTTTCATAAACATCTCCTCGGGCGAATCTAGCACCAGTCCACCTAAATGCGAGATGATTTCGTCGTGAGCACCTGCTCATGTAAAATGAGGGAGTAAACCATTCAAAGTGGAGGACTCCCATGCCTGCGAACGGCAGCGGCCGCCTGCGGTTTGGGCGATTCGAACTCGATTCCGCCGCCCAAAATCTCCTCCGCGACGGTCGCCCCGTCAAAATTCAACCTCAGCCGCTCCGTGTGCTTAGTGTTTTGGTAGAGCACGCGGGCCAACTTGTCACTCGCGAGCAGTTGCGAGATCAAGTTTGGGGTGAGTCCACTTTCGTTGAGTTCGACCAGGGGCTCAACTACTCGATCCGGCAAATCCGGCTCGCCTTGCGGGATAAAACCGCGAGCCCCGCCTACATTGAAACCCTGCCTAAACAGGGCTACCGGTTCATCGCTTCGGTAACCGGACCAGAACCGGAGGAGCCTGAGCATCCCGTTCCAAACACGGGCATCGGTCCAGCAGTCGACCTGAACCCCGACACGCATCAAGCGGTTGCCGAATCTGCGCTGGCCCTTGTGGGGAGAAACAGACCAAGTCAACGAACCTGGATATGGGCTGCCGCGGGAGCTGCGGTTCTGGTCGCGTCCAGTGCCGGATGGATGCTCTTGGGTCCGAAATCGTCAGGCGCTGCACGGGGTGTCGATTACTCGCCGCTCACCAACTTTGCGGATTCGGCTGTAGCCCCTACGCTTTCCCCGGATGGACGGATGCTAGCATTTATCCGCGGCGAAAATACCTTTGAAGGACCCGGTGAAGTTTACGTAAAGCTTCTGCCCGATGGAAACCCGGTTCAATTGACCCACAGCGGCACGGGGAAGGAAGGACCAGTGCTCTTTTCTCCCGATGGCAGCCGGATCGCGTTTACGGAAGGGACCAGTGCCGGCGATGTTTGGACCGTGCCCGTCCTGGGCGGCGACCCGGCCCGGTTGGTCGCTCATGCTTCGGCTTTGAGTTGGATTCCGCTCTCCCCCGGCCAGGCGCGCGTGATGTTCTCTTCCATCCCCGGGGAAGGCATCCACATGGGAGTTTTTGAATCCACGGAGAGCCGGTCGGAGATGCGCACGGTCTACATGCCGGCTGAACCATCCGGGATGGCTCATCGGTCTTTTCTTTCGCCCGATCGGCGAAGCGTCCTCGTTGTGGAAATGGATCTCGGCAGTTGGCAGCCGTGCCGCCTGGTTCCTTTTGACGGCAGCGCTCCGGGAACCCGTGTTGGTCCGCAGCCGGCGCAGTGCACCGACGCCGCATGGTCTCCCGATGGAAGGTGGATGTATCTGTCCGCTAACACCGGCGATGGGTATCACATCTGGCGTCAACGGTTCCCCGACGGCACGCCCGAACAGGTCACCTCCGGCGCCACCGAGGAACAGGGTCTCTCCTTTGCTCCGGATGGCCGCTCCTTTGTGACATCGGTGGGCTCGAGTCAGAGTACCCTGTGGATCCACGACGCTCACGGCGACCGGCAGATTACCTCGGAGGGGTTTGCGTTTCTGCCTTCGTTTTCCGGGGACGGCGAGACACTTTACTATCTGGTGCGCTCGCGCGCGAGCCGGCGTTTTGTCAGCGGCGAGCTGTGGTCTGTCAGCTTGGGCACGGGGCGTAGCACACGACTGCTACCGGATTACCTGATGGAACACTATAACGTCTCTTCGGACGGCAAGCGCATTGCGTTCCTGAGTGTCGACGAGGCCGGGCGCTCGCAGCTCTGGGTTGCGCCGCTGGACGCGAGTTCGCCGCCGCGCCGCCTGGCCGCGAAAGAGTACTCCATTCGTGTTCTGTTCGATCCCCATGGCGGCGTGCTGTTCGTGGGCGGCGAAGCGGGACTTTCCTACCTCTACCATGTGAATGAGGACGGGACTGGACTTCGAAGGCTGCTCCCCGGGCCGGTAGCATTTCTCTACGCCATTTCACCTGATGGAAACTCGGTTGCAGTGTGGACAGCGAGCGGCGACGTGTACGTCGATAGCTACGACGGTGGCACGCAGACTTTAATCTGCAAGGGCTGCGGAACAGCCGGAGAAGAAAACCGAGGCGTGACCCCCGCCCTTGTGAGTTGGTCTCCCGATCAGAAGTTCTTATACGTTCACTACACCCGCAAGCGCGAAACCTACGCAATTCCGCTGCGCCCCGGCCAGCTTGCTACCGCCGTTGCCTCCCGGAGGACTTGCACATCTTAGCGATGTGGCGAATATTCCGGGCGCGAAGACCCTTCCCGAGCCGCGGGCTTTCGGCGGCGCGGATCCGTCCGTCTACGCGTATCCGCGAGTGACGACGCATCGCAACATCTACCGCATTCCAGTCCCCTAAAGGACGTGTTCGCGCACGCCGCACCCCCGCGCCTGTATTTCACTACCCCGCGCCTTGGCCCGGCCGCGCCCACGATATAATTGATCCGAGTGGATATCTACGACGAAATCGTGCGTCTCCGCCGCCTGGGCCAGAAGTGCGCCGTGGCCACCATCGTACAGGTGAACGGCTCCATCCCCAGCTACGAAAGCGCCAAACTGCTGGTGCGCGAGGATGGCTCCATGCTCGGCACCGTCGGCGGCGGCTGCGTCGAAGCCGAAGTCTGGACCGCGGCCCGCGAAGTGATCGAAACCGACAAGCCGCGCCACCTCAATTTCAGCCTGGGCGAAGACGCCGCCTACGACAACGGCCTGATCTGCGGCGGCCAGTTGAACATTTTTGTCGAGCCCGTCACGCCGCAGCCGCGCGCGTTTATCTTCGGCGGCGGCCACGTGTCGAAGAGCCTTTCGAAGGTCGCGAATATGGCCGGGTTCGCCACCGTCATCATCGACGACCGCGAGGCCTTCGCCAACAAAGAGCGCTTCCCGGAAGCCGACGAAGTCTACGCCGAGGAATACGAGAGCGTCTTTCCGAAGCTGACCATCACCTCCACCAGCTATCTGATCATCGTCACCCGCGGCCATCGCGACGATATGCGCGTGCTGCGCTGGGCGGTCGAGACGCCCGCGAAATACGTCGCCATGATCGGCAGCAAGCGCAAGACCATCTCGGTGGTGAAGGAACTCGAAAAAGAAGGCCTGCCGCGCCACTTGTTCGAGAAAATCTTCGCGCCGATGGGCCTGGAGATCGGCGCCGAAACGCCGGAAGAGATCGCGATTTCGGTGGTGGCCGAAATGATCGCCATGCGCCGCACGCCGAATGTCGACTGGCGCTCGCTTTCGAAATCGGTATTCGCCCACGACAACCTGCGGGCGCTATTGAAGTGAGCTCTTGAGGTGATAGCCGGTATTATCCTGGCGGCCGGAGCCTCCAGCCGCATGGGCAGCCCTAAGGCGCTGCTCGAATATCGCGGCGAGACGTTTCATTCAAAGGCTGGTGCGCGTGCTTTCGCCGGTGTGCGATCCCGTGATCGTGGTGCTGGGCTATCATGCCGCTGAAATCCGGCCGGGCATTCCCGGCTCAGCCGTCGTCACGATCAATCCCGCTCCCGAGCGCGGACAGCTAAGTTCACTGCAAACCGGACTCGCCGCTTTGCCCGCCGACGCTGAAGGATTTCTATTCACGCCTGTCGATTCGCCCGCAGTCGAAAGCGAAACCGTCGAGCGCCTGGCGGATGAATTCCGGCGGCGCGATCCGGCGACGCTGCTGGTCATCCCGCGCATCAAACTCCGAGCGGCAAGCGCGGCCATCCCGTCTTCGCCGCCCGCGCCATCGCGGACGAACTGCTCGCGCTGCCGCCCACCGCGCAGGCGAGCGACGTAATCCACGGCCACATCCCGCAAACGGTTTATGTCGATGTCGACGATCCCGGCATCCTGACCGACATCGACGATCGCGAAGCCTACCGCCGCCTGTCGGAAGCCGCCAAATGAAACGCGCCCTGATCATTATCCTGCTGGCGGTCGTGGTCATCGGCGCGGCGCTGCCGTATGCGCCCGTGGATTTTCTGAAGACTCCCATCGAGCGCGCGCTCGCCCGCGGACTGGGACGCAAGGTGGAAGTCGATGAGGTCTCGCTCACGCTTTTCTCCGGCCCCGGCGTGTCGCTCGACGGCGTCACCATTCATGAAGACAGCCGCGCGGGTCATCGAACCATTCGCCTACGCCAACACGCTCGACGCCCGCATCAGCCTGCTGGCGCTGCTGCGCGGGCGCCTGGAATTTTCGAGCCTGCACTTGAACGACGCCACCTTCAATCTGGTGAAGCCCGACCGACGCGCCGTGGAATTTTCAGATGCTGCTGAGCCAGACTGTCGCGGCCGGTCATGGCTCTTCCCCGCCCGTCGGCCCGGTACTGCCATGATCCCTGCGACCCTGCCGTCGATCAAAATGCGCGGCGGACGCGTCAACTTCAAATTCGCCGAAACCAAATCCGTGCTGTATTTCGACGACACCGACCTGGACGTCTCGCCGGGCGAAGGCGGCGCCGTGGATCTGCGCTTCTCCGGAGTGCCGTCGCGTACCGATCAAGCCGCGCAGAACTTCGGACACTTCTACGTGCGCGGCACCGCGACTCCCTCGCCCGCCGGCCAGCAGTTCAACTTCGCAGTGGAACTCGAACCCAGCGCGCTCGACGCCGTCGCGCGTCTGTTCGACAACGGCAGCGCCGCACTCAAGGGCCTGGTTTCGCTCGACGCGCAGGTTTCCGGATCGCCCGCCAGCCTGGACGTCAAAGGGACTCTTCTGCTCGAAAACGCCGGCCAATGGCGCGTGGGCTACAAAGGCAAACTGGATCTGGCGGCGCAGACGCTGGAGCTGGATTCCATTTCGCCTCCCGGCCTGAATACCAAGTTGCACGTCAACACGCGCGATCTGCTGACCACTCCGCAATGGGAAGTTTCGGCGGACTTCAACGACGCTCCGCTGGGATCGGGCGTCGAACTCGCCCGGAACCTGGGCGCGCCGCTGCCCGCGAAGATGACCGTCGAAGGAGTGGTGGCCGGCTCCGTGCGTTATCGCAATACCGAGGGCCTGGGCGGCAACCTCGAAGTGCGCGACGCCGTTGTCAACATGCCCGGCGCGGCGCCGCTGAAAATCCCCACCGCCACCGTCTTCCTTAAAGGAAACAGCATTGTGGCCGGCCCGAACACGGTGAACGTCGGCGAGCGACGGATTCCGCCGATGTCGAAACCACCTATCAAGCGGGCGAAGGCGGCGGTCTTGAAGTCAAGATCACGACGCGCCGTATGAACATTGCCGATCTGCGTGCGCTCGCGGGCGTCGGATCGATCCCGCTGCTCGACCGCGTCGCGGACGGCACGTGGCGCGGGACCTGTCCTATGCAAACCCGAACCCGTCATCAAAAGGGCACCTGGTCGGGCGATTTCGAAATCCAGAACACGCGCCTCGACGTCGACGGACTGGCGGACCCGGTGCGCGTTCAGTCCGCGGCGGTCAGCGCGAAAGATCAAACGGTGGCGGTGACGCGCATTCGCGCCAAGGTGGGCGACATCGCATTCGGCGGCGAGTATCGCTGGGGTTCGCAGGTCGATGCGGAGGACGATTCAGAAAAAGCCGGCCGCAGAGCTTCCGCCTGCAAGTAGCCGCTGCCGACGCCAAGGAAGTGGAGCGCCTGTTTCAGCCCACCATCTCGCGCGAAGGCGGACTGCTGGCGCGAACTCTGCGCCTGGGCGCGGCAGGCGCCACGCCCGACTGGCTCACCGCGGCGAAATGTCGAAGGCGTCGTCTCGATTGGAGCGTTGACGCTGGCCGATACGCGGCTCAGCGTCGACAGCGCGCGACTGACGTGGGACGGCGCGACGGTGAAACTATCCGCCATCCAGGGAAAGGTGGCCGATGCGGCGCTTCAACGGCGAACTGCGCGTCGACCTCGCGGGGCGCACGCCGGTCTATCGCTTCGAAGGCAATCTGGACGACCTGCCCTACAAGGGCGGCAAGCTGGATCTCAGCGGCAAGGTATCGGCGGAGGGAAACGGCCCGGCGCTGTGGGCCAGCATAAAGGCGGATGGAACCCTGCGCGGCACGCTCCATCGTCTTTTCTCCCGACGCCGAATTCCGCCGCGCGACAGGGCGCTTCCAAGTGAATATGACGCCTGCCGGCCCCCGCTGGAAGCTCTCCGGCCTGAAACTCACGCAGGGAAACGACAGCTATTCGGGCGAAGGCGCCACGCAAGCCGACGGCCGGCTGGTGCTGGATCTTTCGAGCGGCGGCCGTCAAGTGATCTACCAGTAGCGCGGGTTTCGCAGCTCAGTTCTCTTTATCGTGCGAAGAGTACTGCTTCTGCGGCGGATTCAGCTTGATTTCGATGGTGCGCTCGTCTTCGCTCACGTCAAAAGTGTCTGCCCGAAAGTCTGGTAACCCTTGGCGATCACCTGCATCCGGATCTTGCCCTTGGGCATGTCTGGAATTTCGGCGACGCCTTCCTGCGAAGAGCGCATCTCCCAGGTGGTGCGCACCATCTTCCCGAGCTTCACCACCGAGCGTCCGCCGAAGCGCACGATCACGTCGGCGCGGTCGATCGGCCGGCCGCTTCTGGTCGTCACCACGATCTTCAGCTTGGTCAAATCGGCGGCCGCAGCCGGAAATGACACGGGCAGCGCCAGAGCCAGAATCAACAAGAGTTCCCGCATGTCCGGTATTATCGCATGGAGGTTTTCATTAGACTAGTCGTGAGCGCCATGAAGCATTCTCTGACCGTTTCCTTCGCCCTGCTGTTCGCCGCCATGCTGTCCGCCGCGCCTTCCGGCGAAGAGGTGTACAAGGCGCGCTGCGCCGCCTGCCACGATCAGAACTCCGCCGCGCATTCCGCCGCGCGATGCCTTGCAGAAACTGTCCTCCGCGCGTATTCTGCGCACGCTGGACTTCGGACTGATGATGAGCATCGCCTATCCACTGAAGCGCGACGAACGCGAGGCCGTCGCCAACTTTCTGGGTGTGGCGGGCGGCGCAGCTCGCGGCTCCGACGAATATCTGTTCCGCCGGCAAGCATCCGATGGCAGGCGCGAGCGCGGGCAACTGGAATGGCTGGAGCCCCGCGGATCGACAACACGCGCTACGTGTCGGGCGACAAGGCCGGTCTCAGCATCGGCCAGTTGAGCAAGCTGAAACTCAAGTGGGCTTTCGGATTTCCCGGCGACGTCATCGCCTTCGGAGCCCCCACCGTCTTCAACGGCACGGTGTTCACCGGCAGCGCCAGCGGCGTGATCTACGCGCTGGATGCCCAGACCGGCTGCACGCATTGGACCTTCGAAGCCAACGGTCCGGTGCGCTCGGCGATTCGTCGTGGTCCGCAGCGGTCCGCGGACGGCGCTGATTTTCGGCGATCAAATCGGCTGGGCGTATGCGCTGGATGCGGTCACCGGGCAGGCAGATCTGGCGCACGCGCATCGCGGATCACGAGGCCACGCGTCTCACCGGCTCGCCCGTCGAGCACGACGGCGTGGTCTACATTCCGGCCGCTTCGTGGGAAGAGACGCCGTTCCGCTCGACGCGCAATACCCGTGCTGCACTTTTCGCGGCAACCTCACGGCGCTGCGCGTGAGCGACGGTTCGATGGTGTGGAGATCGTTCATGGTCGACCCGCCGGTGAAGACCGGCGTCACGAAGACTGGGCACCGCTACCTATGGGCCGTCGGGCGCCGGCATCTGGTCGACCCCGACCATCGATGCCAAGCGCGGCGTGCTGTATGTGACCACCGGCGACAACTATTCGCATCCCGCCACCAAGACCAGCGACGCGGTGGTGGCGCTCGAAATGAAGACCGGCAAAATCGTGTGGGCCCGGCAGATGCTGCCCGGCGATGTTTACAACTCGGCGTGCGCCGACAAGAGCGCCGCCAATTGTCCGCAGGATTCCGGACCGGATTACGACTTCGGTTCGTCGGCGCTGCTGGTGCGCACGCCGGAGGGCAAAGAGATGCTGCTGGCGGGACAGAAATCCGGCATGGTTTTTGCGCTCGACCCCGCGGATGAAGGCAAGATTCTGTGGCAGAAGCGCGTCGGCAAGGGCGGCGTGAACGGAGGCGTGCAGTGGGGCATGGCCAGCGACGGCCAGAAAGTCTATGCCGCGACGGGCGACTCCGCTGAAGGTGGCCGGCGGCTCGCGCGCGGCGTCTGTACTGGGCAATGCGAATTACGATCCGGCCGCGGGCGGCGGCTTGACGGCGTTGCGCCTTGGCGACGGATCGCAAGCGTGGTTCGCGCCGCCCGCAGGCGTGCGATCCGCCCAAGCCCGGCTGCAGCCCGGCGCAGGAAGCGGCGGTCACGATGATCCCCGGCGTGGTGTTCTCCGGCTCGCTCGACGGCCACATGCGCGCCTTCGATGCCGAAAACGGAAAAGTGTTGTGGGACTTCGACACCGTGCGCGAGTTCACGGCGGTCAATGGCGTCGCGGCCAAGGGCGGTTCGCTCGATGGAGCCGGGCCGGTGATCTCCGGCGGCATGATCTTCATCAACTCCGGCTACCCGCGCTTCGGCGGCATGCCGGGGAATGTGCTGCTGGCGTTTGGAATCGGTGACGACAACGTAACGCGGGTTCCATCAGCGCGCGCCTCGACCGCTTGCCCGCCACGCGCACCATATGGCGGCTGGTGGCATTGCTCTCGCTCGGCGGATTCTTCGAATTCTACGATCTGTTCTTCACCGGCTACATCGCGCCGGGCCTGGTGCGCAGCGGAATCCTGACATCCTCCACGCGCGGCCTGTTCGGCACCACCGGCGTGGCGAGTTTCGTCGCCGCATTATTCTTGGGACTATTCGTCGGCACGGCGCTCTTCGGCTTTGTCGCGGACCGCTTCGGGCGGCGCACCATCTTCACGTTTTCGCTGCTTGTGGTACTCGGCGGCCAGCGTGGTGATGGCGTTCCAGAGCGACGTGTTCGGATTGAACCTGTGGCGCTTCCTTTCGGGCATCGGCGTCGGCGTGGAACTGGTCACCATCGACGCGTATCTATCGGAACTCGTGCCCAAGGAATTGCGCGGACGCGCCTTCGCGCTGAACCAGACCATTCAGTTCTCCGCGGTGCCGGTGGTGGCGTTGCTGGCGTGGCTGCTGGTGCCGCGATCGCCGTTCGGCTTGGACGGATGGCGCTGGGTGGTGTTGATCGGCGCGGCCGGCGCAGTCTTCGTATGGTGCATCCGCCGCGACGTCCCGGAGAGCCCGCGCTGGCTGGCGCAGCAAGGCAAACTCGACGAGGCGCAAGCCATCGTCGCGGAGTTGGAGACGCGGGTTGCGATGGAATCCGGATTCGTGCTGCCGCACCCGGCCCAAGCGGAGGAACCCGCGCCGCGCGGAAACTTCGCCGAGATCTGGAAGCCGCCCTATCGCCGACGCACCCTGATGCTGATCGTCTTCAATGTTTTTCAGATCGTCGGATATTACGGCTTCTCCAAGTTGGGTCCCGACGTTTCTGATCAGGCGCGGAATCTCCGTGGTCAACAGCCTGGAATACACGTTCCTGATCGCCATCGCCGCGCCGCTTCGGCCCGCTGCTGGCCTACCGGCTCGCGGACCGCTTCGAGCGCAAATGGCAGATCGTCGCGGCGGCCTCGGCGGTCGGCGTATTCGGCTTGCTCTTCGGACAGATGACGCTGGCGCCGCTGCTGATCGTCCTCGGAATCCTGCTGACCATGTCGAACAACATCCTCTCGTTCTCATTCCACGCCTATCAGGCGGAACTTTATCCCACGCGCATTCGCGCGCTGGCGATCGGATTCGTGTATTCGTGGAGCCGGCTCTCCGGCGTTTTCAGCGCGTTCGCGATCGCCTTTTTCCTGGATCGCTTCGGCGTGCCCGGCGTATTCACTTTCATCGCGGGAAGCATGGCGATGGTCGTGCTGTCGATCGCGCTCTTAGGTCCGCGCACCATCGCGCCTGGCGCTAGAGACGATTTCGAAATAGCTACTTAGGCGGCGCGGGCATAGCTGGCCGGCGGGATCACCCCGTTCATGCGCGCGTAAACCACCATCTGTCCGTAGTGATCGAAGGTATGAGAGGTGGGCATACTCGCCGTGAGCACTCGCGGCATGGTTCCCCCGAATGGCGACTTCACGTTTTCGAGCTGATTCTGCGCGGTGAGCGTCGCAATCGATTTGTGGGCGAATGCGAAGGCGCCTTTCAGATACTCGAGTACCTGTTCCTTGGTGCGCACGGAGTCCGGACCGTTCTCGCCCGTCCCGATATCCACCGGCGGCTTCTGGTTCAAAGCGGCGGCCGAAACCATGATACATGACGGTGGCCAGATGCTTGACCTGCTGCGCGAACGTGCGCACGCCGGTGAAGGCGCCGTTGGTGGGCGCGAAATCGTACTTGTTCGCGGGCATGGCGGCGGCGAGGCTGGTTACATCGCGCTCGGCCCCCTTCAACTCGCCGTCGTAAAAGGCCGCCAGCGGGTCGGCCGCAAAGACGGGGGCGGCGCATAGCGCGAGCATTAGCAGACTCAATCTCAAGATGACGTTCCTCCAGCTATTAGGATATACGCATCGAGCAACGGCAGGAACGTCGAAGTTGGCCACCGATGTTATCCTGACGATAGGCTTCGCATGGCAATCGGTACACGTTCCTACACCCGCGGCTATCTTTCGTCGAGCGGCCTGCCGCCGGGCATCCGCGCGCTGCTGGTATCCAACGTCGCGATTTTCGTCATCTACTTTTTTTCGCAGCCGCGGACTGCGCGCCATGTTCGATCTGCTGGCGCTGCGGCCCGCGGACGTAGTGACCCATTTCTATATCTGGCAGTTGGTCACCTATTCGTTCCTGCACGGCGGGATCGGGCACATCCTGTTCAACATGCTGGCGCTGTGGATGTTCGGCACCGAGTTCGAACGCCTGTGGGGCACGCGGCGCTTCCTGCGCTTTTATTTCTTCTGCGCGCGCGGGCGCGGGGCTGTGCGTGATCGTTGGAAACTATTTGTTCGGAAATCCGGACGTGGCCACCATCGGATCGTCCGGCGCGATCTACGGCATTCTGCTGGCCTCCGCCGTCATGTGGCCGGATCGCCAGATGCTGTTCTATTTCCTGATTCCGCATCAAGATGAAATATTTCGTCATGATCATCGGAGCCATCGCCTTCTTCAACTCGTTCAACCCCGCCAGCCCGGTCAGCGATGTGGCGCATCTGGGAGGCATGCTCTTCGGTTACGTGTTTCTAAAGCTTCCGCGCATGCGCAACGCGGATCCCATCGGCGCGCTGCAAGAGTCCTACCAGAAATGGAAGCTGGAGCGCGCCAAGAAAAAGTTTCAAGTGTATATGCGCAAACAAGGTTCCGGCCGCGACCGCCGGATCCATTAGTGCCCTCGCCCTCAAGACGCGGCGACCCGCCTGCAACCCCCCGCCAGTTTTTTGCGTCATAATTTAGGCATGAAAACCCTGCGAGTTCTTGTCGCCATGATGCTGGGGGTTCTGGGACTGACGGTGTTCATCGGCGAACACCTGGGCGCCCAACAGGGTCCTAATTCAGATTCGAGCACGACGGTCGCGCGGCCGCGCAAGCCGGGCGCCAACGGCAACGCGCCTGCCCCGGAGCCGGATCAAGCCCGATTCCCTCAAAGTTCGGCAAGCCCAAGGACAGCACGATACCGGAAGGCGTGCCGACCTTCCGCTCCGACGCCATTACGGTGACGGTGGATACCGCGGTGCTCGATAACAAGGGCCATTTCATTCCCAACATACCGAAGCAAAACTTCCGCATCCTGGAAGACGGCGTGCCGCAGCAGGTGGCGGGCTTCTCGCTGGGCGAAGCGCCGATGACCGTCTGCCTGCTGGTCGAGTTCTCCAACCGTTTCCAGAGCTTCTATTCGCGGGCCTGGTTCCAGACGCTGACCGCCGCCTACGGCTTCGTGCAGACGCTGAAGCCGGAAGACTACGTGGCCGTCATCGCCTACGACCTGCGCCCGGAGATTCTGTCGGACTTCACGACCGACCGCCAGCAGACCGCGGAAGCGATGTCGCGCTTGCGCATTGCCGGGCTTCTCGGAATCCAGCATGTTTGACGCACTGACGGAAACGGCCCAGCGCATGCAGGACATCGAGGGACGCAAGGCTATCGTTCTGATCGCGTCGGGCATCGATACTCTCAGCAAGTTGACCTTCGACAAGGCTCGCCGCGCGGTGCAAGACGCCGGCGTTCCGATCTATACCATTGGCTTGATGCAGAGCCTGCGCGAGATGGCCGACGCCGCCGGTTACATGGGCACCATGGAGCGACTGGACTTTCTGCAAGCCGACAACGAGATGCGCACCTTCGCCGCAGAGAGCGGCGGCATGAGCTACTTTCCGCGTTTTGACGCGGAATTTCCGGGAATCTTCCAGAGCATCGAGCAAACTCTGCGCAGCGATTACGTGCTCACCTACAATCCGTCGAACCAGGCGCGGGATGGCAAAGTGCGGCGCATCAAAGTGCAGCTGATCAATCCGGAAACCAACGAGCCGGTGCGCATCAACGACGACAAAGGCAAGGCCATCAAGTACAAGATCGTCGCAAAGACCGGCTATACCGCGCCCCGCGAAGTGGAATAGAGCGTGCGCGCTAGTGCGTGTGCGCCGAATCGCCTGCGCTGCGCGCAACAAAGCCACGTCGATCTGTGGTGGCGCGAAAGTCAAGCACTCAATCTGGCTCGTTTTGAGTTTGTTACAAAACGATTGACACGCTATGAGCGGGTCTGCTAAATTCGCGTTGTTCCCGCACATGATTTCCCGTAATTCTTCGTCCTTATCAACGCGTCGCAGCATTCTTTTAGTCGATGACAATGCCAACGGCCTGGCAGCTCGCAAGAGCGTGCTCGAGGAGTTGGGCTATTCGATTGTCACTTGCACCAGCGGCGCCGACGCACTCGAGCACTTCGAATCCCACAAGTTCGACCTGGTGGTGACGGACTACAAGATGCCGCGCATGGATGGCCTGGAGCTGATCGGCCGCCTGCGTAAGCATACGCCGGGCCTGCCCATCGTGCTGATTTCGGGTTATGTCGATACGCTGGGCATGAATGAGGCTTCGACCGGCGCCGATGTCGTCATTCAGAAGAGCTCCAACGAAGTTTCTCATTTGATTCGCTCCGTGAACCGGCTGTTGCGCCGGAAGCCTGTCAAGGCGCAATCGCTCCGCTCAAAGCCAAGCGCAAGAGCGCAGGCTAACCGCCGGAAATCCAATCCCAAGCAGCTTAGAGCTGGCCAATATTTGACCAGTCATAATTATGACCATACTCAGGTAAGCTGGTGACGTGCAGCAAATGAACGCCTCTAAGTTCAAGGAGCAGTGCCTGCCGTGCTGGACCATCTCGATCCGGAGGGCTCATCATCACCAAGCACGGTAAACCTGTCGCCCGCCTGATTCCCGCGGATAGCGTATGCCGGGAGCTGATCGGCAGCATGAAGGACAAGATTCGGATCCACGGCGACATCCTGTCGACAGGCATCGAGTGGGATGCTCAATCTTGATACGCACATCCTGATTCACGCGCTGGCGGGGAGCCTGACGCCGCGGGAACGCACGTTGCTTTCCCGCGAATCCTGGAGTATCTCGGCGATTGTATTGTGGGAGATCGCCAAGCTTGCGCAACGCAAGCGCATTAGCCTCGACTTCGACTCCCCGGAATGGACTCAGGTGATCGCGCGAGTGCGCATCTGGCCGCTGGATTTGGCCGTGGCGCGCGTCATCGCCAAGCTCGATTTCGAGAGCGATCCGGCCGACGAGATCATCGCGGCAACCAGCTTGGTCCATCGCGTTCCACTAGTCACACGCGACCGGCGCATCCGGCGGTCGAAACTTGTTCCCTTCGCCAAGTGAGACATTGGGACGCCAATCTTTGCGTGCCGTTTTCACTTGCCCCGGCACGCGCATTGCATTTACCCTGTAAGTTCACCCCCAAACTTACATCATGGAAATCACACGCATCACAGGACGAGAAATTCTAGACAGCCGCGGCAATCCCGACCGTGGAAGCAGACGTGCATTTGGCCGATGGCAGCATGGGCCGGGCGGCGGTTCCCTCCGGCGCTTCGACCGGCGAGCATGAAGCCGTCGAACTGCGCGACGGAGACAAATCGCGCTACCTCGGCAAGGGCACGCGCCAGGCCGTGACGAACATCAACAAAGAGATCGCGCCGTCGCTCGCGGGCATGGAAGCGGAACAGCAGATCGCCATCGACCGGCACATGATCGCGCTGGATGGCACCGAGAACAAGGGCCGGCTGGGCGCCAACGCGCTGCTGGCGGTTTCGATGGCCGTCGCGCGCGCCGCGGCAGTGTCGCACGATGCCCCGCTCTATCGCTATCTGGGCGGCGTCAACGCGTGCCTGCTGCCGGTGCCGATGATGAACATCCTGAACGGCGGAGCGCATGCCGACAATTCCGTCGATCCGCAGGAATTCATGATCGTGCCCTACGGCGCGGAGAAGTTTTCCGAAGCTCTGCGCTGGGGCGCGGAGGTGTTTCATACGCTGAAGAGCGTGCTGAAGAAGCGCGGCTATTCGACGGCGGGAGGCGACGAGGGCGGCTTCGCGCCCAGCCTCAAGAGCAATCAAGAGGCGCTCGAGGTGGTGCTGGAAGCCATCACCAAAGCTGGATACACTCCAGGAGACCAGATCGGCATCGCGCTCGACCCCGCTGCGAGCGAATTCTACGATCAGGAAAAGAAGAAGTACGTTTTCAAGAAATCCGATAAGAGCGAGCGCTCTTCGGATGAGATGGTTAAGTTCTGGGCCGATTGGGTGAAGCAATATCCCATCGTTTCGATTGAAGACGGCATGGCTGAGGATGACTGGGCAGGTTGGAAGACCATGACGGTCGAACTCGGCGACAAGATTCAACTCGTGGGCGACGATCTGTTCGTCACCAACACCGCAGCGACTGGCGCAGGGGATCGAGAAAGGCATCGCGAATTCGATTCTGATCAAGGTCAACCAGATCGGCACCCTAACGGAAACGCTCGAAGCCATCAAGATGGCGGCGGACGCGGGCTACACCTCGATCACATCGCACCGGTCGGGCGAGACGGAAGATACGTTCATTGCCGACCTGTCGGTGGCGACCAGCGCGGGGCAGATCAAGACCGGCTCGGCGAGCCGTACGGATCGCATCGCGAAATACAATCAACTGCTGCGCATCGAAGAGGAACTGGGGTCGGCAGCGAAGTACGCGGGCCGCAAGGCGTTCCGGCAATGAGTGGTGGGTCCGGCGTGGGTGGAATGGCGGGGCGTCCCGTCATTCTTACGATTCTGGACGGGTGGGGCTACTCACCGGCGGGCGCGGCGGAAGGTAACGCGATCGCGGCGGCGCACAAGCCGAATTATGACCGCATTGTACGCGAGTTTCCCAGCACGCTAGTGCATACGTCCGGGCCGTATGTTGGACTGCCAGACGGGCAGATGGGCAATAGCGAAGTCGGGCATCTGAACATCGGCGCCGGACGCGTGATCCACATGGACGTGACGCGCATCGACCACATGATCGCGTCGGGCGAGTTCTTCAAAGACCCGACACTGCTCGCGGCGATGAAGCATGCGCGCACACGGCGGCTGCACCTGATGGGCTTGCAGGGCGATGGCGGCGTGCACGCGATGAACACGCACCTTTACGCGCTGCTCGAGATGGCGAAGCGCGAGGGCGTGGCGGATGTCGCGATTCACTGCTTCATGGATGGCCGCGATACCGGCCCCGAGAGCGGCGTTGAATTTATCGAACAATTGCAACGCGAGATCCGGCAGATTGGCGTCGGACGCATCGCAACGGTGGAAGGCCGCTACTACGCGATGGACCGCGACCAGCGTTGGGATCGCATCGAACGGGCGCGCACCGCGATGGTCGATGGCGTCGGCGAGAAGGCGACCGACCCGGTGGCGGCTATCAAACGCTCCTACGAAAAAGGCGTGACGGACGAGTTCATCGAGCCGGTGGTGATCACCACACAACTAAACGAACCCACGGGGAACATCCGCGAAGAAGACGCTTGCATCTTTTTCAATTACCGGGCGGATCGTGGACGCGAAATGACTCAGGTACTTACCGCGTCTCCCTTGAAGCTGCACTTCACCACAATGACGCAGTACGACAAAGCGCAGACGGCAGCGTTCGTGCTGTCGAAGGAACTGCCGACGCACATCCTGGCCAACGTGATGGCGGAGATGAACTGGAAGAATCTGCGGGTCGCGGAGACCGAAAAGTACGCGCACGTAACCTATTTCTTTAACGGCGGGAACGAGAAGCCTTACGCGGGCGAAGAGCGAGAAATGGTGGCTTCTCCTAAGGTTGCGACCTATGACTTAAAGCCGGAGATGAGCGCCGGAGGGATCGCCAGCCTGGTGACGGGCGCGATTGAGAAGCGCGATTTCGATGTGATCGTGATGAATTTCGCAAACGCCGATATGGTCGGCCACTCTGGCAAAATGGAGCCGACGGTGAAGGCGGTCGAGGTAGTGGACGCCTGTCTGGGCCAGATTTATGACGCACTTCGGCAGAAGGGCGGACGCTGGATCATCACGGCCGACCATGGCAATGCTGAGATGATGATTGATCCGGTGACCAAGGGTCCGCACACGTATCACACGACGAATCCCGTACCTTTTATTGTGGTGGACGAAGCTCGGCGGCCGCTGCGCGCGAACGGAGCTCTGCAGGACATCGCTCCGACACTTCTAGCGTTATTTGGGGTTACACCTCCTAAACAAATGACCGGTCGAGATTTGCATATTCTTTAGTGTGCGGCCGCACGGTTTTTACCGAGTTCCCGAACCGTCCAGACAGGCCTCCGAACGGCAGGCGCCACTGCATCCTCAGTGGCCAAGCCCCATCGCACTTTGCACTCGCACGCGTTTCCTAGGACGGCCGCGCTTGCGCTGCCGGTTTCCGATGGGTGAATCCGGCACTTCCGATCCGACATTACGACTCGGGCGCTCAACGGCGGAGTCGGTCAAAGTAGCAAGTGGCTGGCGAGGCGTGAGAAAGAGGCGAGGGCCGAGCGGTGAATGCGCGCGACCTTACTTGAGCAACTGGCGGATCTGATCCACCGCGTACTTGATTTTGTAGTTGATGAAGATCTCGCCCATTTCAGGAGTGGCCTTGGTCTGATCGCCCTTCACGCCCAGCTTGCCGCTATCGTTCACTAGTTTGTCGCGGCGAATCCATTTGTGATCTCCGTCGACGAACATCACTTCGGAAACGTCGTCGGTGCCCGCGTGGTTGTCGACCGGGAGATCGTGTTCGGGTAGGTACTTGCGCATCGCGTCTTTCTCCTTGAAGTACAAGTCGGGGATGTAGAGCACGCGAATGCCTTTGGGTTGATACAGTCCGTCGAGATCGGCGGCCACACGCTTCAGGGCTTCCTGCCCGCCGCCGCCGTGGTCGCTCATGAGCACGACATTCTTGAAACCGGCCGAGATCGCGCTCATCGCGACATCGTGGGCGATCAGGCCGAACGCCTGTTCAGAAACGTTGATGGTGCCGGGGAATTCCATGAGTCCATTTTTCAGAACAGGATCGCCGTTGGGCGCGAAGGGCATGGTGGGATACACCAGCGCGTTGCCGAGTTGTTCGGCGATCTTCTGGGCCGTGTGGTGCGCGATGAACAGGTGCTTGCCGAGCGCGACTCCGGGTCCGTTTTCTTCGATGCTGGCTGCGTAGTAAATCGCGGTGGTCTTGCCGGAGGCGATGGCGTCGCGGACTTCGGTCCAGGTCAGGTCCTCGATCAAGAGCGACTTCGGCTGGGCGAAGAGCGCGGCGGGGAGAATCAATGCGGCGAGGCAGAGTTTCATAGGACGAGCATAGCTCATAGCGGCGGGCGTGGCATCGGACCACCGAAGTAATGGACCGCGACCTGCTACCGACTCCATGGGCGGCTCGACATGTTCCATAGAGTCAATGTTTCTTCCGCGCGCGCCGTGGCGGATCGACACAGACTCCGTGTCAATGTGTTCCATACAGCCGAGACGGTAGGAGACGATCGGATTATCGGAGCAATCTTTTGATGCGTAGAGCGTTGTATTTTTTTCTGCTGGCTTTCTCGACTCTTGCGGGTGCCGAGGATTTCACGATCCAGACGTTTGCCGGGGGAGGATTGCCGCAGAATATTCAGGGAACCTCTGCCGTGCTGCATGGGCCGTCCGGCATTGCGACGGACTCAAACGGAAACGCATTCTTCACGGTTACTGGCCAGAACATCGTGCTAAAACTCGATCCCAACGGGGCCCTGACGCTGGTTGCGGGAAACGGGACTCCTGGCTTTAGCGGCGATGGCGGCCTTGCCACCAACGCACAGTTGACTTCACCGATGGGTATCGCACTGGATGGGGCCGGAAGTCTCTACATAGCGGACTACGGCAACGCCAGAATCCGAAAAGTGCAAAATGGCATCATCTCCACGATTGGGGGAGGCGGAACTCAGACGGCGGACGATGTATCAGCTACCGGTGCTCTGGTCGCTGCCGAGTACGTAGCTGTGGATGCCGCGGCAAACGTCTACGTGGAGGACCCCATTCCAGGTTTGAATGCAACCCCCGTGTGTTGCCGTATCCGCAAGATCTCGAACGGCACAATCACGACGATCGCGGGAGACGGAACGTACGGGTACAGCGGCGATGGCGGTCCGGCGACCAGCGCCCAATTGGCCGGCCCCGGCGCCATGGCGGTGGATGCGGCAGGCACCCTTTATTTTACGGACAATGGACCGCCTCGTCCGTTTGCTCCAAGATGCTTTTGCAACCTACGTAAGATCCAAAATGGTGTGATCACCACAGTTGTGGCGAACGTAGCCCTTAGCGCGATTACTGTGGACCCGGGGGGAAATCTCTTCTTCGTTCAAGGTGCGCTCATTGAAAAAATGTCAGGTGGCTTGATCACCACGATTGCCGGGACACACTTATCAATCCCGCCGCCGAGTACGAGCATCGGAGAGAATGGTCCCGCGACTGATGCGTATCTCGGCAGCGTAGGTGGCCTGAGCGTTGACAAGAATGGAAATCTCTTTCTCACATCGAGCGTCGTATCAGAGGTTCCGCTCGCGAGCGACCTTGTTCGTAAGATATCGAAGGGCATGATTACGACGGTTGCGGGGAGTGTTGATGGCAGCTACATTTCGATAGGAGACGGCGGCCTACCTACGGGCGCACAACTTTCCTTAAACGGTGGCAGCGGCGTGGCAATGGATACGTCCGGCTATGTTTATGTCGCCGAGTTCAATCGTGTCCGCGAAATAGTCCCGGGACTGATCACGACAGTAGCGGGGACAGGAATGGCGGGATTCAGCGGCGATAACGGTCCAGCGGCAGACGCTCAATTGAACAATCCGCAGGGTATCGGAGTGGACGCCGCAGGGAACTTGTACATCGCAGACACAAATAACCTACGGGTTCGGAAGGTGTCGAACGGAATCATCACAACCATTGCAGGCAACGGGGTTGAGGGCTACAGCGGGGACGGAGGTCCAGCCACCAACGCTGGAGTGTGGCCGCAAGGGCTGGCGGTCAGTCCCGCTGGAGACGTCTATGTGAGCGAAAGCTACAACGGAGTTGCGGTCGTGCGCAAAATATCGAATGGAGTCATCGTAACGGTCGCCGGGAACGGGACCATTGGATATTCCGGTGACGGCGGCCCTGCAACGCAAGCCCAGTTGGCGCAGCCTAGCGGACTGGCCCTGGATGAAGCGGCCAACCTCTACATCGCCGACACGGGAAATCAGGTGATACGGAAAGTTTCAAACGGCGTGATCACGACAGTGGCAGGAAGCTTTGGAAGTGCCCCTGGGAGTTCGGGAGGCGATGGCGGCCCGGCAACAAACGCCCAGCTAAATTTCCCCGATGCTGTTGCGGTGGATCCGCTGGGGCGTCTCTACATAGGGGAGGGTCCCTCATCCCAAACGAACGCACATGTGCGGAGGGTATCGAACGGCGTCATTACTACAGCGGCAGGAAACGGAACCTTCGGCTTCAGTGGCGACGGCGGCCCGGCTGTCAGCGCATCGTTGAGCCCCGTTGGTCTAGCCATTGGTCCGAATGGGCAAGTTTACGAGGCGGATTTGCTGTCATCGCGTGTTCGCGTGCTCACTCCTGTTCCTGTTCCCGGAGTAAGCTTTATCGCAAACTACACGCCGAATTCCTTTATCGCAGGGTCCAATCTCTTTGGTGAGAACATTAGCTGGAGCGCCCCGGGATACACTTCTTTGCAGATTTTTGCAAATGGTGCGTTGTTTGACGATGTCGGAACCAGCGGTTTCGTGGCTACGGGTATTTGGGTTGGCAATGGAATAATGAATTTTTCGTTGGTAGACCCAGCTACGAGATCTCCGCTATCAACCACTACCGTGTTCCCGGTGGCAAAGAGCGGCTACCCAGTGACGTTCACGGCGAATCCGAACCCGATCATACTGACGGCTGGCGCGAATGTAGGCAAGACCACCCTAAGCTGGGAAGCCCCGCCACTTAACGTAGTTGGTGGATATACGAACACATTGCAAATTTGGGTGGCAGGCGTGCCGTTTGCATTCGACCTTCCCACAACTGGGACTATCGATACCGGCAATTGGGTCAGCGACGGGCTGCCATTTTCGCTGATCGATCCAAACAGCGGCCGGACCATCGCGTCGCTCACTGCGCACACAAAGGCGCCGGCGACAACCGGTCAGGTGACGTTCACGGCGAGTCCAAACCCAATCACGCTGGCCGCGGGCACGAGCGTCGGCAAGACGACGCTGAGTTGGAATGCGCCCGGAAACAATGGGTTGCAAATCTGGGTCAACGGAACGCTGTTTGACGCCGGGATGCCCGCGAGCGGGTCCGCCGACACCGGCAATTGGGTCAGCGACGGAACTTCCTTTACTCTGGTTAATCCAACCAGTGGGCAAACGCTTGCAACTGTCAATGTCGCGGCGAAATAAACGCGGGCGATCGTCCGCTATTTCTTCGCAGGCGCTGCGTTGTAGGTTTGTCCCGGGAAAGTCACCTGCAGGCGGATGCCATCGGGATCGAAGAATTCATTCAGCGTTCCCTGCGCCGACATTTTCGCGTTGGCGCCGAGGCCTTGGACGACTTTCAGAGCCGCGGCGGCATCGAAGTTGTCGACCAGCGCGCTGAAGTGGTCGATTTTGACCGGCTTGGTGGGCGCGGGATTGTAGAGCAGAATTCGGGTCTCGCCGGCCTGGAATGTCGGCTGCGGCGGGTTGCCATTTCCCGGCGTGGACTCACCGAGCAATTTGCCATAGAACTCGGACGAGCGAGCCACGTCGCTAGTCTGAATCGCCAGATGGTGCATGCCGGTCGTATGAAACA
This sequence comes from Bryobacterales bacterium, assembly GCA_963731375.1. Lineage (GTDB taxonomy): Bacteria > Acidobacteriota > Terriglobia > Bryobacterales > Bryobacteraceae > Palsa-187. Next base: position 46,865 of record CAVSUW010000005.1, on the reverse strand, counting down.
GAACTTCCTGTTTCGGCCCGTTATCGGGCGCGGCGTTTTTGATCTGCTTCCAGGACTCGGCGGCGACGATCTGCACGCGGATGCCGTCGGGATCGACGACGAAGAGGCCGTCGTTGCCGCCGGTCACTTTTATTCCGGTCTTCTCGATGGCGCTCTTGAGCGCGGCGGCGTTGAAATTTTCGATGCCGATGGCGAAGTGATCGATGCGCTTGGCTTCCCCGGCGGCCGCGGGCGCGATTGACAGGTAGCAGGGACCCAGGCGCAGGTAGCGGCGCGCCGTCTTGCTGTCTTTCAAAACTTCGTTGCCGAACAGGCGGCGGTAGAAGATCATGGCCTTGTCGATATCGCCGACCGCGAGCGAACAGTGGTCGACGCGCGTGGCATGGAGGAGAACTCCTCCCGCCGCGCGGGCCTGCGGCATGGCCGCTGCCGCACCTAGCATAAAGAGCGCATCGCGCCGAGTCATCCGATCAAGTGACATGTGACCTCCAAATGGGCAGCTTCTCGCGCTCAGCCCTAGACGGTTATTGTACCTGAAGATCGAGGACAGTTTTCCGAGATCCGCGCGGCGGGGACAAGGCGGTTTGACCCAGCTAGGCCGATTACGGTATTCTTAAGATTCGAATGGCAAATACTGTATCTGCGCTGAAACGCGTGCGCGTGACCGAACGCCGTACCCTGATTAACCGCACTCGCAAGACCCGTTTGCGTCATGGCATCCGGGCCATGCGGCGCTTGCTGGAAACCAAGAAAGTCAAAGAGGCCACGGAATTGGTTCCGAAGACTTATTCTTTGATCGATCGCGCGGCGAAGTGGGGCATCATCAAGAAGAACACGGCTGCGCGGTATAAAAGCCGGCTGACCATCCGGCTCCGCAAGATCGCTTCCGCTTAACAATCCGGAAGATTCAAGCAGCGGGAAACGCCGTCAAAATTGACAGTGCTCGGCGGCGTTTGCTCTAATGAGAGAGCTTACGCCAGATCGTTCCTCGGTAGCTCAATGGTAGAGCATTCGGCTGTTAACCGAAGGGTTGTAGGTTCGAATCCTACCCGAGGAGCCAAATTTATCTGCTACGAGCTTCCTCCGCCTTCTGGTTAACGGCCGACAAGCCCCGTGCCCGAGAATGGCCAATATGTGGGGGGAATTGCACTCTCTCCATCTGTGAGGTCTACCGAGCGCGCTTGCCCGGAATGCTGCGCGAGGGCGGGTTGGGCTCAGCGCTCTCAGACTCTCTGTAAAGGCTGCACTTCCGGTTAACTGCCGCCGGACGTTTGACAGTAGCGGAGGCATCGCGCGGCCCGAGGATTTATGTGAGGAGGGCCCCATCGTCCGCGTTTGGGCCCCGCTGTTGCCGGGGTCCGCTCAGCAAGGGATGGCAATCGTCAGGGCGTCGGCGCGGCTACTTGCAGGCAGCGCGGGGCCACATGCTTGTGGATGGTCTGGACGCGGCGAGTGCAGGCTTTGAGGTCGGATACGAAAGCGTCAGCCAATTCAATCGCGAATACAGCCGTTTTTTCGGCCAGCCACCGATGCGGGATATTCGGACCCTTCACTCACCGGGCGCTCCGGCATTGGAGTCGGTCAGTAATCGGTAAGCCCTGTCGGATCGTCTGTTCCGGATGAGTAGTCGGCTTTAACACGAAGCTGGGAACGGAGAATGGCGCTACCAGAAGGTGTGCCGCTATCCCCTGCCCGGGATACGTCCCGGACGAGCGACGCGCTATCCGGAAGTTGGCCTGTACATTAATAGGTCAACCTGAACTCCTCACTAGCGACTCCCTTGTTGGCACCAACGGACATCTAGTCTGGTTTGGTGGCAAACTCCTCCTCAGTGGACGCTGGCCGACTCTTACTTCACTACCACCGCGTCCTTGGACAAGACGCTTCCTAGATACGAGATCAACACCTTTTTGAATTCAGCCACAACCAGAACTTTCCCTTTGGGATCTGCTTCCCCATAGAGCGTCATCATGCCTCTGACTATCTGGAGAGATACGTTTGCAGCGAGTAGAGACTGTTCCTTCGAAAGCGACGGATTCTTTGCTTGAAAAGCATTCGCGATTGCGATTCGTGAAGCCTTTCGGGCAGCAGGGTCGCGGCGAAAGTGGATGGGCGCGGCCAGCAGGCTCAGATAAGCGGGACGCGCCTGGACGAATTGAGTGATGCGCTCGATGAACCGATCGGCGAACTCCGCATGGGTCAGTATCTTCGCCTGTTCCATCAACGGCTTCCAATGCGCCTCCAGCTCCTGGGAATACTGATTCAGCAGCGTGAACGCGATGGACTGTTTATCCGGAAAGTAGTTGTAGAGCGCGCCGATAGAAGACCCGCTCCGCCCCGCGACCGCCGTCATCGTCGCTGCTTCGTAGCCGACTTCAGCAAAGAGCTCCGCGGCCGCATCCAGAAAACCCGCCAGCCGGCGCGTCGAGCGTTCCTGCTGCGGAGCGACGCGAACGGGATTTGACGAAATCGAGGGCATCCTCGTATTCTATAGCTAGAGGGAAATCGAGGCTACCCTCGGTTTTCAATTTTACAACAAAGAGGAAACATGGCAGAACTCCAACTCGATCCCAAAAAGACCGCACTGGTCCTCATCGACCTGCAAAATTTCACTGTCGGCATCAATCCAGTGCCGCATACCGCCGCACAGGTCGTCGAAAACTCCAAAAAACTTGCCGACGCCTTCCGCGTTCACGGCGCTCCCGTAGTCTATGTCCGCGTCGATCTCAACGACTTCATGAAGCTTCCCGTCGACCAGCCGCACAACCTGGGCGACAAGCCCCTGCCCGCCGCAGCATCGGAGGTTACTCCTTCCGCTGGTTTCCAGCATGGCGACATCCTCGTCACTAAGCGCCATTGGGGCGCCTTCGCCGGCACCAACCTGGAGCAGCAGCTTAAATCCCGCGGCATCGACACGGTCGTCCTCACAGGCATTTCCACCAATGGAGGCGTCGAGTCCACCGCGCGTCAGGGCACCGGCCTCGGCTTTGCCTTTGTGCTCGTCGAAGATGCGTGCTCAAGCCAAAACGCCGAGCATCACCGCTTCGCCTTTGAAAATATTTTTCCGCGTCTGACCCGCGTTCGCTCCACCGATGAGGTCCTGGCCTCCCTTGCCTAAGGTCTCTGCCGAATCCGGCGGACTCGACCCACTGGTCTGGAAGATCACGGCCGTCGCGGTACTCGGCTCTTTTCTCTCGCAGCTCGATGCGACCATCGTCAACGTATCGCTCTCCAGTCTCGCCGTGGATCTGCACAGTAGCCTCACGGCGATTCAATGGGTCACCAGCGGCTATCTTCTGGCACTCGCTCTTATGCTCCCGCTCAACGGCTGGCTGGTGGAGCGCATTGGAGCCAAATCTCTCTACCTCTGGTGCTTCTCAGTCTTCACGCTCTCCTCAGCTTTATGCGGGCTGGCCTGGTCGGCGAACTCCCTGATCGCATTTCGCATCCTCCAGGGCATGAGCGGCGGCCTGATGGCTCCGATGACGCAGATGATGATGGCGCGTGCTGCCGGAAAGCATATGGCGCGCCTCATGGGCTACGCGGCTGTGCCAATCCTGATAGGGCCGATCCTTGGCCCGGTCATCGCCGGCGCCATTCTGCAACACGCCTCCTGGCGCTGGCTCTTCCTGGTCAACCTGCCGGTCGGTGTATTGGCAATCGTCCTGGCGGTTCTCTTTCTGCCCAATGATCGCGAAGAGACCAGGTCGAGAGAACTCGATCTTCCTGGCTTCGCCCTGCTCTCTCCCGGACTCGTGCTCTTCCTGTATGGGTCGGATCATTTGGGCGAGCGTATCGGTCTTACGGCTCTCCTGGTTTCCATCGTTCTGCTTGCGCTCTTCTTCAGAATGGCAATTCGCAAAGGAGATCGAGCACTCATCGACCTGCAGCTATTCAAAAGGCAGAGCCTTCTCCGCGGCCGCCATCACGCAGTTCATGTCGAACGGAATCTCGTTCGCGGGCCAGATGCTGATTCCGATGTATCTCATCCGCGCCTGTGGTCAATCGCCGAGCGCGACCGGTTGGCTGCTGGCTCCGCTTGGAGTGGGGATGATCTGTTCCTATCCGTGGATGGGAACTCTGACACAGCGGTTTGGTATCCGAAAGGTATCTGCTGGAGGAGCGCTACTGGCCTTCGCCGGCACGCTGCCATTTCTCTATCTGGCCAGTCACGGACTCGTCTTCGCCGTGCTGGCAGGTGCTCTATTCCTGCGCGGAGTGGGCCTGAGCGCAATTGGTATTCCCTCCATCTCGGCCGCGTACGCTTCCGTCAGAAAACAAGACCTGCCGATGGCGACAACCTCACTCAGCATCGTGCAGCGTCTCGGCGGCCCGACTCTGACCACGCTCTGCGCGACCTTCCTGGGATGGAGGTTGGGGATGGCACAGTCGAGCGCCAGCCTCTCCAGCGCATTTACCGCTGCCTTCGTTCTGCTTTGCGTGCTCCACGCTCTTCTGTTTGCTGCTTCCCTTCGACTTCCACTCTCGATCGATAAGATGACGGAACAATTTTCCGCAGAACAATCGTCAATGATCTTGGAGATGACCGACTGATGATGCCCGAAAAGGTCGGCCTCATGTGAGCCGTTTATGGTCTGGGGTCGCAGCGCGACGCTGGTGGCTGGAGCGTTATCCTACAAAGGAGTCCGCTACTTAAAGTTATGACATCGAAGCTGGCGTTCGTCGTCGTCCTACTCACTGCACTGGGAATGACGTTCCCCGCGTCCGGCGAGGGCGCACTTAAAGAACCGCCCCAAAAGACTACGACCGAGCGCGTGGATTTTGCTCCCGGGGGGATGATCCGCATCGACGGTTCTTACGGCGATTTGAATGTCGATGGTTGGGATCGATCTGAAGTGGAAGTGACGGTGATCAAAACTCTGCCGTACGGGTACAAAGCCAAGCAGCAGGATCAGGGCACGGCGGACCTGGATCGAGTCCGGATCGTCCCCGAACACAAGTCTCCACCGGAACTGACCATCTCGACCGAACTCCCCTCGCGGAATGCCTGGATACCGCCGTTCACGCGTCACACCACCGGCGGAGTGATGGTCCAGTACGAGATCCATGTCCCGCGCAATTCGCGGCTGGCGATCCACCATGGCACCGGCTACGTGTCTGTGGCAGGTGTAGTGGGAGATATAGACGCGAGCGTGGGGCGAGGCGACCTTCTGTTGTGGCTGCCGCCTGGTTCGTATTCGCTCGACGCCCGGACCAAATTCGGCATCGTTTCTTCAGATTTGGAGGGCTCCGCTCATAACAGGCACTTGATCGGCGAGAGTTTTACATGGGATCAATCCTCCTCCCTCGCATCGGCTCCATCTGCGCATGGGATTCGGGGGGATCACGCTCAAGGAAATCCTGCCGGAAAGCCAGGCGCCAGCCGCCAAATAAACAATCTTTACCATCCTTTTGGCAATTTTCATGCCTTTTTCAGGGCTTCCAGCCTACCCTCGGACTGGAGGTGCCTATCATGCAGTCAGCCCAGCCTGGGAGTCAGTTCGATCGGTACACGGTCAAGGATGTTATTGCGAGGAGCAACACGTCTTCGATCTTCCGGGCGACGGATCTGCTCACCGGCGACGACATCGCCATCAAAATGCCGCACCCCGAAGTGGAAGGCGACCTTCTGTTCTACCAGCGCTTTGAGCGCGAGAAGGAGATCTGCGAGACATTGGATCATCCCGCGGTGGTGAAGGCGTTTCCGCAAGGCAAACGTAGCCGGATGTACATCGCGATGGAGGTCGCGCCCGGGCAACTGCTACGTCAAGTTCTGAGCGATCGGCGAAAGCTTCCGGCCGAGCAGGCCGTGAAGATCGCCGTGGCCGTCTGCGAAGCACTGGACTACATTCATTCCCAAGGAGTGGTGCATCGCGATCTCAAACCAGAGAACATCATGATCGATGGCGAAGACCACATCAAGCTCATCGATTTCGGCATCGCCAGTCGAACCGGAGCCCGGCGACTCACGTTCGGAAAGCTTTCAAACGTGATGGGCACTCCGGATTACATCGCGCCTGAGCAGGTTCAAGGCAAACGCGGCGATGCGCGAACCGATGTCTTTGCTCTGGGCGTCATCCTTTACGAAATGCTGACTGGCGAGACGCCATTTCCGGGAGACGATCCGTTCGTCATCATGAACGACCGGTTGGTGAAGGATCCTGTTCCGCCCCGTGAGATCGACCCGAGCATCACTCCTGAACTGCAAGAAATCCTTTACCGCGCCCTGGAAAGGAATCCGAAGAGCCGCTAATTCAAGCGCAGGGGAGTTTGCGAACGATCTTCTCCATCCAGATCGGATACTTGTAGCCCACCGTGTAAACGACTGCGGTCATCCACGCCGGCAGCCGAACAAGACAGCAGTCCTTCTTGGTGTCGTGGCAATGATCCCTATCGCAATCCTTGGGCTTCTTCTTTTGGTCGCACGCCACACATAGGACTGCGCGGCGCTTGCGCGCAAACTTTGGAGAACGTGGAGCACACCCGCACCGAAGTCGGCCGGATCAGCTCGAGATTCGACGGTTTCCAACTCCGAAGTAACCGGAGAAGTTCGATCCGTCCCCGCGGCACCGGAAGAAGCCGTGTGGCAACCCTCGGCTGCCAAAAACGCGAGTACGGCGGCGAGCCCCAGTCGCCCACGATAGGGGGAAACCCCGGTGTTCAAATCGTCCGACTAATTCCGTGTTGCCGGCCACGACAAGGGCGAAGCAAGCTAGCGTCATGGTCACACCGATCCAATAAAAGGCATCGATCCAATTGCGCCTGGCAGTACTCATCATGCACCTCCATTACGACTTGGGCAGCCGTTGCGACTAGTTTACATGGTTTTTTTATGGATCATGAAAAAGTTGTGAAGATTAGGTCGATGGCCTGATTCACTCAAAGCTTGCATCACCTTGCTGCCTCATGAACGGTGGAGCCCTGGTTCGCGGCTGCGCGGTGCGCTTCTTGACGTTCCAATATGAAAGGACCCCTACTTGAGGGCGGGATCGCCTCTTGGAAGCAGCAGATCGACGGAATTGACTCGACGGATTCCCTGGTTTTGTCATGACTCAGAGGCGATAGGCTCGCGCGGAGGCCATCCTCGTGGAAGTGAGTTAGAAGTTCCTAACCAGAGACGTAACGATAAACGCGCTTGCTTCCGCCGAACACCTCGGCATATCGCTGAGGAACCGCCGCCGTCGCTGGCACCGCCCCGATTCCTATTGATAACAGCCCTTCGCACCAATCCGGCGTTCTTTATTCGAAAACAGCGTTTGAGGAAGGTACAGCAGCGGTCAATATGACTTCCGACAATGGGGGATAACGCACTTCATCGTCGAATAAGGCACGACCCTGAAAGCCCTCTACTATCAGCGGCAGCATGGTCCCAGTTATCGCCGTTCCATGCTGTCCCCACCGGCTACCGTGACTGCATAACGGGATCGAGCCAATAGCGCCCAAATGCTTTCCCACTACAGCGAGAGCAGACTAACGGCGATGCGTGCCCTGGCAGGTTGAATTCATCGGCGAAGCACGACGTCGGTTTTCATGCCAGCGCATCCACCATCACTCGCAACGCCACCATTCCCGGATCGTCCAGGCCGATAGTGCGCTCGCCGAAGATGCGGGCGCGGCCCACCTTGGCGGGCTTCTCGCGAAATTCGTTGAGCGTGCGTTCCACGGCCGCGGCGGCCGCTTGTGCTATTGTTTCGGGATCGCTCTGGCCGGCGATATCGTTCGCGATGGCGGCCAACGCATCCACCACGGTCTTATCACCCAGGCTCGATTTGCCGCGTGCCAACAACGCCGGCACCACGCTTTCTAGAATGCCTGCGGTTTTATCCCACTCCGCCGCCGTGATCCCCCGCAGGGACTTTGCCGAGGTGATCAGTCCGGTCGCCAACAGCGTGCCGAAACTGGAGCTCGAAACCTTGGTGACAGCCGACGCGCACTGCATCAGTGCCTGACCCAAATCTTCCGGAAGTCCGCCTTTGATGCGTTCGAGTTCGGTGAACGCCTTCAACAAGGTGACCCCCAGGTCGCCGTCTCCGAGTTTTCCATCCAGTTCGTTCAGTTCCTGGTGGTGTGCTTCCATCGCTCGGAAGATGGAGCCGATGGCCTGACGAATGGAGTCGATCGTCATCAGACTTTCCAAAACCCGCATTCGGCGGGGGCCCGCAGATATTTGCTTAACTCCCCGTCCAGCGGAAGCAGCGTGATCGATGCGCCCGACATCTCCATGGAAGTCGCGTACCGGCCCACCAGCGTGAACGCGGCCGCCAAACCGGCATCCGCCAATCGAGCGTGAAAACGGTTATACAGAATGAAGAGCTCTTCCGTTGGCGTGGCGCCCAGGCTGTTCACCAGGATGGCGACCTGCTCACGGCGAGGCAGTGACAAATCCGCCAGCAGCGGATCAATCATGGCATCGGCAATCTGATCAGCGGTTTGCAGCGGGCCGCGATTCACGCCAGGTTCGCCGTGGATACCCATGCCGATTTCCATCTCGTCCTCGCTGAGTTGGAAGGTCGGCTTGCCAACCTGCGGAACGGTGCACGGCGAAAGTGCAACCCCCATGGTGCGGCAACCGTCGGCGGCCTTCTGCGCGACCCTGGTGACTTCCTGCAGACCTAGCATGTTCTCCGCGGCCGCGCCGGCGATTTTGAACGCGAAAACCATCCCTGCGACGCCACGGCGCTTTTCGCGCTCCGCCAATCGAGCGCTGGCCACATCGTCCGCCAACAACACCGTGGTGCTTGAGATGCCGTCCGCTTCCACCAAATCCCCGGCCATATCGAAGTTCATCACATCTCCGCCGTAGTTTCCGTAGAGCCTGAGTACACCCGCTCCGCCATCAGCCGCGCGCATGGCTGTCGCCATCTCATCGGCGGAGGGAGACGCGAACACATCGCCGATAGCCACGGCATCCAGAAAACCGGGTCCGACATAGCCTGTGAAGATGGGTAAGTGTCCTGAGCCGCCCCCACTGACGATGCCCACCTTGCCTTTGCGAGGTGCATCCGGCCGGGCGATCACCCGCTCCGACCCCACGCGCTTATAGTATTGCGGGTAAGCGCGGCAAAGACCGTCAATCGTTTCTTCCGCGTACGTGGATGGGTTATTGAGAATCTTCTTCACGGTTTCCACCTTTCACGTCCAGCTAATTCCATCTGCTGTTCCTCATGCTCACCCATCTTACGCGGTCGCAAGAGGTTTGAATATTTTTACCACACGGCCTTTGCCGTATTAGCCTTAGTGTGCAACCACTTCACGGCGGTCGAAAAGCTAGAGGCCCACTAGCGGCTCGTTTTGGACAACTGGCGGCGACTATGTCCCAATGGAATTGCAGGACAAGTTGCATTCGCTGGGCATGGTAGCCGTAGTTCCTCCCGCAATCTTATGCACGCGCCCAGTATTCGGGAAATTATCGGCCGTAAAGCGCCGCGAGGGTGGCTTCCGATAATGGCAAATATCAGGACGGTTAAGCTAACTCAGCCAAGTAGATAACTGGCAAATCGAGTTGACTGTACAATGGGGTCCACGGAGGTCCCGATTGGCAGGCCACTATCCCGATAACTCCTTGCGCCACGGCGCGCACAGTTTATTTCCGTTATCTGCTCGTACTCTTTGCCTTTCCCTCGCGCTTAGCGCGTGGCTTCTGAGTCCCTGTCTGCTTGCCGCGAAGGTTGACTTTGGGCGCGATATCCAGCCTCTCCTCAAAACCCATTGCGTGGAGTGTCACGGCGCTTCCCAGCAAATGCACGGGCTGCGTCTTGACCGCCGCGTAAGCGCGCTTCCCAACCGGATTGGAGCAAACGGCGTGCGCATCATTCCGGGAGATAGCGAAGCGAGCGTGCTTTACCAGCGCATCAGCGGATCCAAGTCCGGCCCCCGAATGCCGCCCTCCGGGCCTCTGCCCGCAGAGCAGATCGCTCTTATCAAATCCTGGATCGACGAAGGGGTCGAATGGCCCGATGCCCTCTCCGGTGAACGGAGTGTCACCGCGGCTGACCCGATTGCCGAACAGATTGGGGCAGCCCTTCGCAATGCTCAAAAGAAATCTTTTCGGCGGATTCTGCGCCGCAATCGACAGTCCGTGAATGCAAAGGGGCGCAGCGGCTGGACCCCGCTCATGTACGCGGCTATGTATGGCGATCCGAAGGACCTTCGGCTGCTGTTGGAACGCGGAGCAAAGCTGAACGAACAAAACGACGACGGAGCAACCGCGCTGATGTATGCCGTCGATGATCCTGTCAAGACTCGCCTTCTGCTCGAGAAAGGGGCGGATCCGAACCTGCGCTCCGGGCAAGGCCGCACGGCGTTGCTGATCGCAGCGGGTCTGACCGGAACCGAAGAAACGGTGAAGCTCCTCCTCGATAACGGAGTCAATGCCAAGACGCAATCGAGCTCGGACGGCCGCGGGGCAGTCAACTTCGCGGCGCTTGCCGGTAATGCGGCAGTGGTCCGTTTGCTGGTGGAGCGAAATGCCGTAAGCAAGCCCCTCATGCTTCCTCCTATGATGTGCCGTCCGTGCGTAGATTTGCTGCTGCCCTTGGCGGATGAGCGGGAACTCAGCGGCGCCCTGAGGGAGTCCCTTTACATGGGAGATGGCCCGCTGATCCGCCAGCTTCTGGATCGCGGGGCGAAGTCCGGGCCGGATTTGTTGCAGGCCGCCGCCTTGTCGCCGACCCCGCTTCCGGCGGACTTGATTCGGACTTTGATCAGCCGCGGAGCGAGAGTGGATTCGAGAACCACCTTTGGCGTATCCGCAATTGACTTGGCATCACGCCAGGGAAACGAATCCATCGTCGAAATCCTTCGTGAGGCCGGAGCAACATCGGACACGCCAGACGCGCCCTCACGGACGGAGAAGCCTGCCATGTCGGCAAGCGATGCGGTCATGCGCAGCGTCCCGCTGCTGCAGCGCGCCGATGTCACCTTTTTCCAGAAAGCCCGCTGCGTCTCCTGCCACAACAACTCTCTAACCGCCATGACGGTCGCGGCCGCCCGCGCCAAAGGGTTGCCCGTCAACGAACAGATCGCCAAGGATCAAATGCGGCTCATTGCCGGCTTTCTTCTGGAGAACAGCGCTGGCGGAATGGAAAACATCGGAATCCCGGGTGCGGGCGATACGGTCAGCTACATCCTGGCGGGTATGGCTGCGGATCACTATCCCGGCGACGCCGCCACCGATATCTGGGCGCGCTACCTCAAGAATATTCAGCAAGACGATGGTTCCTGGCGCATCATCACAAAGCGCCCGCCACTCGAATCGAGTGACATCGAAGTTACGGCTGTTTCTCTGCGCGCGCTACGCGCCTTTGGTCTCACCAGCCAGAAAGCCCCGTATACGAAATCCATCGCCGCGGCAGTGAAATGGCTGGAATCCGCAAGGCCTCAGCACACCGAAGACTACGCCTACAAGATCTTGGGACTCGTCTGGGGCGGCGGCGGCCAGGACGTTATACGGAAAACGGCTCAGGAGTTGCTGACGCAGCAACGGGCGGATGGGGGGTGGGGGCAGATCCCCGCGCTCGCCTCCGATGCGTACGCCACGGGCCAAGCGCTCACGGCGATCCGGACATCGAACGTGATCACGCCCAGCGACGCCAATTTCATGCGCGGCATCCGCTTTCTCCTGAATTCCCAGAGTGAAGATGGATCCTGGTACGTCCGCTCCCGCGCGCCGTCAATCCAGCCCTACTTCGATAGTGACTTCCCTTACGGGCACGACCAGTTTATCTCCGCTGCCGCTACCAACTGGGCGACCATGGCGCTCCTCGCGGTAGTTCGCTGAACATTCCACCTCGCACCGCCCGGCGACAAACCGGCGCTGATAATTCACCTCCGGTGAGTACTATTAGCAACCCTTACTTTCGATCCATGGACAGGCGACTGGATACCCGAGATACTGGCCTCGGTAATGGCTGCAAGAAATCAAAGTTGGATTCGCCGCCTTCTGATTCGATGGCATGATTGGCGAGAGCTTCGCCGTTTTTGCCAACGTCGCCCCCACCCCTCAACCTAAACCCACAGCAGGTCGTTGTTAGGGCGAAGAAGCAATGTAGCTACCGTTAATGGCTGATATCGGGGCTTAAGCGAACGCCAGGTCAATTCGCCAGCGCCGGTAGCATTGTGTAAGAATGCGCGGCGACGGCGGGGATGTGTATCCCCAACGCGCCGATCTGCGCGCCTGTGGGTTTATCGAATTCAACGGTGCCGCGGATGGTCGCGGCGGCCGGATACTTGTCCGAGCCCAGCGTGAACGCATAATGGCCGTTCGCAGACAAGCTGATGGTGTCGGTGGCGATCTGCGCCCTCCGAATTGGCATCCCAGCTCCTGGCGATAGTCTCGGGACTTCCTCCCGGCGACCACAAAGAGATCGCTGTTGATCCGAAACTATATGACGGTTCTCTCGGAAGTTACGAAGTAACTTCTGTCGTGATCGGCATTGCCCGGGAGGGCGATCATCTGTTCGCGCAGCCCGTTACTCAGCATTATCGGCGGCTAGATGATCACACCGCCGGACACGTCAAATGGACAGCATCGCGATAATGCCGTGACACTAGTGAGCCGAGACATCTCCCGGCTCTCGCTACTCAGGGCTTTTCACCTAGTGCCGGTCCCGATCACGCCCGAAGTCGCGGTCGTGATCGCGATCCCAACGGTGGTCGTGCGCAACCCGTCCATGCTCGCCGTCCCAATAGCCGTCAAAAAACATTCCACCTTCATACCGCGGAACGGTCCAGTGGGAACCTGCGTATGGAGGCCGCGTCCAGTACCCTTCATGCCATTGGTAACGATTGCCTTCTGGATACCAGTAGCCGTCCACCCAGAAATAATCTGGACCGGGGACAGGCGGGCGAACGCGCTCCACGCGTGGCGCTGGAGGTGGTCCGATTCGAAATCCTAGGGAGACTTGAGCGCCAAATGAAAGTCCTGCGGTCAGGACAATAGCTGCAAGTAATTTCTTCATTTATCTACCTCCTATTTGATCCTGGGCCTCTCTCTACTGCTCTTGTGCAAGCCGTGAACCAAAGTACAATCCACTGAAAACACAATAAAACCTAAAAGGCCGGGGCGTAATTTTTGCGTTTGCCGAGAAGATAGACCATACAGTCAGCACTGGATCTAGTCCTTATGATTCCTTTTGGTATTCAGGGGGAAACATCATCGGCGCCGGGAGTGCGTCTAATGAGATGCCTGCGCGAACGACTCCGCCTGCCTGAAGCGAATATTATCGGCATTTCTCGGGGCCATGGATGGCCAGACCCGCTATGCTGATAGACAGAGGTTTCAAGTGCAATACTTTGTTCGCACCAGCGATGTACGGAAGGACAGCCGACATAGCGGCTCAGTACCACTTGTGAAGCGGTCGTATCCTGAGCTGGCGTGTTCTAACCTCGATCAAGCCATTGACCAAGCCAAGCGGTGCGTGCTCGAATCCGACAAAGCCATAATGCTTCGGGCCGATGCCTGCTCTAGGAACATGAATCAGGTGCGGACCAAGTATCGGTGCTGGATTGACGAGCGCGGCGTCTTTAATGAACTAGCCCTTGCATAGCTCGTCAAAGGACACTGGACAATCCCGACATGGATATTTTGAAAATGCTTTCCGATCTGCGCCAGGAGCGGGATCAGATTGACGAAGCAATCGTCGCGCTGGAACGCCTCGCGCAAGGGCATGGCAAGCGGCGCGGGCGTCCTCCGGCAGGGATCTCGGCTCCTGAGGACGTCCCAAAGAGGAGAGGCCGTCCACCAGGCAGTAAGAATAAACGTTGAGACCGCCCTCCGCTTACGAACTCTATTGTTGGGAATCGCTGTCCCGCACGGTGTCGCCTCTAATGCGTATAGCGCACAGACCATTGTGTTCCTTAGCAAAATGGAGTACTGTCGCGACAGCTAAGGAGAACATCATGTTCGATAGTCTCGAGGCTCAGATGAAGCATGACGATGCGACCGCAGCATCCCCCCGGCAACGTCTGACAAAGTGGGCCGTGATTGCGGTTGTTGCTATCGCGGTGTTTGGTGCCATGTATTACGCACTCCGAACCATCGCTTGATTCCGAGCGAAAATCAAGCACGTCAAATCTAATTTTTCGACTGAACAACTTACTGGAGCAAGATCAATTTGATTGTCAGATGAGGACAAGGGCATACGAGCAACAGTACAGCGAAGCCCTTGCGGAGCTTCGCTCGCGCGGATCTAAGATTGCCTCGCCTCACACGGCTCCAGACGGAATTCGCAGGGTTCAAATCGACAACTTGCCATGGTGTATCGATCGACTAGTGTTTGAGAAGGCATGGGGTCAAGCGATCGCTGAGAACATCATTCGTAAGAACGGTCTACACGCCACCCTTGCGAGTGACCGTTAAGAACTATTAGTGTCCGCGTCGAGAAGGTTCGCCTCCTGCATGGCGCATTCCGGCCAAGTTTGTCTCGACTAGGCAGTGAGTAATTTCTGGGCGCCTTCTCGCAAGGCCACGGCGCGCCCGGAAATTAAATTTTCAGTATCTGGATATGGGGGCGCTGAAAGTTCTTCCCTCTTATCAAGCGCCTCTATCATCGCAAGCAGATCGGCCGAATGGACTGGCTTCGACAGATATCCATCCATTCCAGCAGCAACACATCTATCTTGATCGTCTTTCATGGCGTGCGCCGTCAATGCGATGATCGGCACATGGAGGCCGCTCCTCCTCTCGCTCTCACGGATAACGCGAGTCGCTTCAAGGCCATCGATCTCGGGCATTTGGATGTCCATTAGGACAACGTCGAAAGTCTCCTTACGCAATGCGTCTAACGCCTCTTTGCCGTCACCTGCGACCACAACGCTGTATCCCCTCTTTTCGAGAATGCGCTGCACGAAGTGTTGGTTTACCAGGTTATCCTCGGCCAGCAGAATACGCGCCGATGCGGCCGGCCGGGAATTGTCGGGGGATTGAGGAACGGGTTGGAGACTCGCCGAGTTCTGCTGTGATGAACTGAGAGCGTCCAGCGCTCTTACGATCACATCCCTCAGCTCCGCCTTTCTTACCGGCTTCAACAAAAAGTTTGAGACGCCCGACTCGCGAGCGCGGCGGACATCGCCCGGATGGTCTCCAGAAGTGAGCATCAGGACCACTGCACCAGCGCAGTATGGCGATTTCTTGATGTTTCGCACGAGTTCAAATCCATCCATCTCAGGCATATGGACGTCCGTGATAATCAGGGCGAACGGAGCTCCATTTTCGAACGCCCCCCGGATCAACGCAAGCGCCTCAGACCCGCTCGCAGCGGAAGCCGTTTTCATCCCCCAATTCCGCAGTACGTCGCCCAATATGCGCCGATTGGTGAAATTGTCATCCACCAGCAACACCGGGAGCCCAGAGCGAAACCTCAGGTCTTCATCCTGAGGCCGCACATCCAGAGCAGCGCCAAATCGCGCCGTGAAATGAAATGCGCTCCCTTGTCCTGGAGCACTGGTCACCCAAATGTGCCCCCCTAGCGCTTCTACCAGCCGGGTCGAGATGCTAAGCCCGAGTCCCGTGCCACCGTAGTTTCGCGTGGTAGTGCCATCGGCCTGCGAGAACGCATCGAAGATTAACTTTTGCTTTTCGGGCGCGATCCCGATGCCCGTATCCCGGATGATGAAGTGCAAGGCCACTTCGGCATCCGCGCCGGCTTCCCGCACGATTTCCAAGGCAACCTCTCCACTGCGGGTGAACTTAATGGCGTTTCCCAACAGGTTCACAACGACTTGTCGAACCCGTACCTTGTCGCCCATCACATAATCAGGAACTTCCGGACCCCACTCGCATAGCAACTCGAGACCTTTCTCGTGAGCACGCACAGCCAGCGATCGAACAGCTTCATCGAGATCGTGGCGCAGGTCAAAGGGAACACACTCCAATTCCAGACGGCCCGCTTCAATCTTGGAGAAGTCCAGAATGTCGTTAATGATCGTGAGCAGCGAGTCCGCCGAACTCTTGACGGTTTCCAGATAGTCCCTTTGCTCGGCGGTGATGTCCGTATCCAGCATCAGTTCGGTCATGCCCATGACCCCGTTCATCGGGGTTCGGATCTCATGACTCATGTTGGCCAGGAATTCACTCTTGGCCCGGTTTGCCAATTCCGCTTCGCGCTTAGCTTTGCGCAGCCCCTCCTGCCCGCTCTGCAACCGGCTTTGGGTGACCAGAAGGCGGCAACTGAAGCAGGCGAAGGAGCCCACACCGATTGCCGCCGCTTCAGCCGGATAGTATTGCGCGATGCGGCCCAGCAAAGTCATGACGAGCGCCGGATAAACCAAAGGAAAAAGCTGGTGAAAGGCAGTGTAGCGGACTGCGGAGGGTCCGATGGGAGGACCTTCTTCTTTGCTGTTCCAACTCGCCGCGGTCAATAGCGCAACTATCGGAACGGAGCCCCAGAATAAATCGTACCAGCTCCCCGACTGAGGAATTGGGGCGATGCTGCCGTAAACATCAGCCACACCGGAAACGATGCAGTAAATAGACATTCGTAGGAATAACGATCGAATGGTAGGTGAATTAGTGAAACTGCCTCGCAGCAAGAACGACGAGGTGAGCAGGAGTTGGATAAACAGGCTTCTGTTCCGAAGCGGGCCATACAAAGAAGGAGCCAGCCCATTGGGCGTGAAATACACGTAAAGGGTGATCCACAACAGCAGTGCTTGAACAAAGTCCGCCCACTGAAGCGGATCGAAGCGGGTAGCTTCTTCATTGGGGTCAAGGAACAGGCTCATCGCCAAGGGAAATGCCGAAAATACAAAGAGCAAATCCGCCACAAAGCCGAGGGGTTTGAGGGTGTTGGCCAGTTGGGCAACACCCCACAAGAGGAACGCTAGCGTGATCAGACGCCAAAAATACTGTCCCAGAGGCCCCGATCGTCGGCTCGCACCATAACAAGCAACTACGCACGCGATTCCTTCCGCGAGCAACATCAAATTGGAATAAATCGGCCCGGGGCCCTGAACGCCGAATCTGGCTACGATCGCTATATGGGTGAGCAATAGGCCACAACTGATTAGGAACCAGGGCACTATCTGGCCGCCGCCCGGCAGGCAGCCTGAAAGGATACGCCAGTAACCTTTGAACCGGTTACTACCGGACAAGCTAGGTTTCATCGTCAAGACATCTGACAGTCTGCACAGGTTCGGCCGCGGAGAAAACTTGTCCCGGCAGTATTGGCCTTCAGCGTTCTCCCAGGAAGAAGGATGACGCCACCGCGGTCGTTTCCGCGGATAGTATCTGCGATCTCGCTAAATGCTGGGTTCACATTACATTTATCGGCGGAAGTAGTCAACCGCATAGGGATTTGATGACGGCTAAGTATCAATAATGCCCGGTCGCAGGCGAATTTGACGTTCACGCAGCTTCAACCGGGTTTTTTATCCTGGCGGAAGCCAGCCAATCAGATCCTGCCTTACGCCGCTGCGCCCAAATTGCGCAGCAATTCCGCGGTTTCGCTGGCGAGCTAAATGTGGGCGCGGTCCTCGCCCCGGAGAATCCGCCTTGTCTTCGGAGGCCGAGACCCGCCAGTTGATACGTTCTTTTGGCCGGGAGTGGACGCCACCGAGTTCGACGCTGGCAAGGGGCTGGTGTACTTTTCCAGTGGCGCGGGCGACGGGTCGATGTCGGTCTTTCACGAAGATACACCGGACAAGTACACGCTGGTAGAAACTGTCAAGACACGACCCGGTGCAAGGACGATGGCGCTTGATCGTAAGACGGGCAGGGCGTATTTGTCAGTGGCAAAGTTTGGCACCGTGCCGCCATCCACCAAGGATGTACCGCGGCCGAGAGCTCCGATGGTCCCCGGAAGTTTCGGAGTCCTCGTATTTGGCGAATGAAATTTCGCGTAGCATCCGTAAGGCTGTTAATTCCTATTATCGATAACTACTTATGCTCCCTCGCCTTAGGGAACCCAGGGTTTGGCATCGCCGACCATTGCTCCATGGCCTCAAGCGCGCCGCGCGGCTTTTCGGAAACGTTCGCCTCTATCGGAGTCTCTAAGATAAGAAGTGACGGGCTACATTTACTGTAACCTTCGTCATTCATAGACTCGGAGGAAGCCATATGAAGTTGGGGGCCCTCCATACATGAGGGAGAGATCATGAGAAGGGGCTTACTGCTACTTCTGCTTCTTCCGCTTCCATTGTGGTGCGGAAACACTACGGTTTTATTTCAACCGTCATCGTCTTCGGTTGGACCATTTCCAACCAATGCCTTGACCGTTCAAACCTCGACACAGAAGACGGGGTTGCAGGTGAACCTTCCGCTCCCGGCGGGCTGCACGTATCTTTCGACGTCCGCTGAGTGTTCCAACGCGCAGTTATTGAATCAGTTGGATGGGTTCAGCGTGAATCCGCGAATCACAGTATGTTTCTCAGGTCCGGTAAACGTAGCCACTCTGTCCACAGGCATCGGCCTCCTGGCGGTCGGGCGTTTCGCGCCGCCGATCAGCATCAACCAGGTGATTTTCGATCCGATTGGCCTGTGCGCCTACGCCAAGCCCGACCAGGTTCTCGATCAGGATACCGAGTATTTGCTCGTCGTCAGCTCCAAAGTGTTGGACGCCAATGGCAACGGGGTGAAGGCCAGCCAAGATTTTAGCGATTGCGTAACGAAACGCAAGTCAACATACTGCCAAGCCCTCTCGCAAGTGGTCAATCCATTCGGTATCCCCCTGACTAATTTCGACGGCGTTGTCGCGGCATCTCTATTCACCACTTTGACCGCCACCAATTGGCTGCAGCAGGCGCGGGCGAACATTAACTCGAATGCGATACCCGGGGCCGGTACGCTGTATGCTCCGGTCACCACCTTCGATCTTGCCGATGTCACGTCCATTATCTGGATGCCGCAAACCGGGGTTGCCGGCGTCAACTACAATCGTGCCCTTCCGCTGAACGTGCTGCCGGGGGTGGGTCGGATTTCGTTCGGCCTGTATCTTTCTCCCCTTTACCTGAATACAAGCGGGCCATTGGCCGGCGCTATTACCACTACGCCAACGAATACGGCGATTCCGGCTCCGAGCGCGGTGATTCCTGTCTCCTTCCACGTATTTCTCCCACCGGCGAATTCCGTTGGCGGCAAAATCCCCGTGATTATTTATGGGCATGGTCTTGGGGACGACCAATTCGGCGCTCCTACGTTTGCCGCTTCCACATGGGCCCAGGAGGGCTTCGCCACACTTGCGATCGAGATCACGGGCCACGGTTATGGCGCATTGAGCACGACGCAGGTCACGACGAACAGCGGCAGTTTCACTGTTGCCACCCCCGGCCGCGGAGTCCAGTTTTCACCGGTCGAGCCTATCGGGCCGTCGGATGGATGCATTCTGCCGACCGCCATCGCCACGCGCGATTGCTCGCGCCAGACTGCGGTCGACCTGTTCGCTCTGGTGCGGGCAATTCGGGACACGCAGGGGCTGGGACTGAACCTGGATCCATCACGGATTTACTATGCCGGTCAGTCCTTCGGATCATTCTACGGCACCCTTTTCGAGGCCGTGGAGCCGGATGTTTCAGCCGGCACGCTGAACGCCGGAGGCGGGACGCAAGTGGACGTCGCGCGGCTCAGCCCCATCGCGCGCCAGCTTGGAACCGCTTATTTGGCAACTTTCACGCCATCTCTGCTGAACGTCCCGCCGGCTCTGCCTCAGGCCTACTTCCACGACACCTTCAATGACGAGTATGTCTATCGCGGGCAGGCGATCACAGACAACGTCCCCGGTGCACTGGCTATTCAGGCGGCGTTTGAACAGGCGGACTGGCTGGGAATGCTGGGCGATCCATTGAGCTATGCTGCGCACCTGAACACCGCTACGCTGCTTGGCGTTCCCCGCAAGTCAATCCTAGTACAGTTCGGACTGGGCGATTTGGAGGTGCCCAACCCGACCGAGTCGGCCCTGGTTCGGGCCGGCCGGCTCCAGACAGCGACTTGGATGCTCCGGACGGATCTAGCGGCGGCTATCGAACCCGCCTTGCTCGGCCTCATGCAGCCGGGTGTTCCGTATCCTATTTACCCGCATCGATTCCTTAGCAATCCGACCTTCTTCGACCCGGCGAGTCCGCCGCTGGAGACAGCGATCGGAGTAGCTGCTCAGAAGCAGATCGCCGATTTCTTCGCTTCCGGCGGCGTGATTCCCAACCCGAACAAATACTTTACGGGCTCGTTCTCCGGGCTGAACCTCTTCCAGATCCCAGCGCGCCTTCCGGACGGGCTGAACTTCCTGCAGATTCAACCATAGCGGCGGAGACTTCTGGGACCCGCGAACGTGATGAGCGCGCGGCAGCATTGGGTTCCTATGGGCAGCCCCTGGTATTACAGCGGCCCGACTGACGCGACTGTCGTGATGCAGCTCGAGTTTTGACGTAAAATACATCAATGAACCTGACTCGTGTGCCGTCGTTAGCCGCAGTGCTTTTAGTTTGTGGCCCGCTACTGGCTCAAGTTCCCAGCCTTGAAGTGGATGCTTCATGGCCGCAACCGCTGCCGAGTAAGTGGTCCATTGGGCCGATCTCGAGCGTAGCTGTCGGTCCGAACGATCACGTTTGGATCCTGCAACGGCCTGCTGCGATCAAGCCAGATGAGAAAAACGGCACCACTCCCGCGCCTCCGGTGATTGAATACGATACCCAGGGCAAGGTGGTGCAAGCGTGGGGAGGCCCGGGCGCGGGATATGACTGGCCCCTAAATGAGCACGGGATTTTTGTCGACTACAAAGGCAACGTCTGGATCGCCGGCGTCGGAGGCAAGGACTGGGGGCGAATTCTAAAATTCACCTCTGCTGGAAAGTTTCTGCTGCAGATAGGTCGTCCCTTGCCCGCCGGTGAAACTTTTACCAACAACAACAGTACGGTGCTGGGAAGGCAGCCGGCCGATGTGGACGTCGATCCGAAGACCAACGAACTTTACGTGGCCGATGGCGATGGTGGCGCGCAACGCGTGATGGTTTTCGACGCCGAGACGGGCGCTTTCAAACGGCTGTGGGGCGCGTATGGCGAAAAACCGGAAGACGGTCCCGCGGCGAAGCACGATCCGGACGGTCCGCCCTCAAAATTCTTCTCGCAGGCCGTGCACTGCGTGCGCATCGCGAAGGATGGCTTGGTTTATGCCTGTGACCGGAATGGAGACCGCATACAGGCCTTCCACCAGAACGGCAAGTTCGTAAAAGAAGGGATCATCGCCCCGAAAACTATGGGGCTTGGCTCGGCCTATGATCTCGACTTCACGCCCGATCAGAAGTATTTCTACGTCGCGGATGGAACCAACCACAAAGTCTGGATCTTGCAGCGCGACTCGCTCGAAATCGTCGGATCAATCGGACGGGAAGGTTCCAACCCCGGCGAGTTCCAAAACATACACACCTTGGCAGTGGACTCCAAAGGCAACTTGATCACGGCTGAGATTACCAATAAGCGTCTGCAGAAGTTCGTGCCCAAAACGAGCCGCTAGTGCGCTCGATGGCCGTGACGTGCCGAAGCGGGTTGTCCGAGAATCTGCGCGTGAAAGGGGGCGACATGAGAGACGCGAAGGGGTTGGTACGGGTCACCGTCGTTGCAGGTCTGGCGTTGATGACGGCGAGTTCGGCGGTTCGCATTGCTGTGGCGCAAGAAAAGGGTGGCGGCGACGTGACCGGTCCCTACGATTACGTCAGCGACTGGCCACTGCCGCTGCACGCCGATGGCTGGACGTGGGGTTCGATTCCGGCGGTGTGGGCCGAGTCGGAGGATCGTGTCTTCGTCTTCATGCGGGGCGAGAAGCCGGCGATGAAAGCCGTACCGGCGCCAGGCGACATCAAAGGACGCGCGCTTGGATTGCTCGAAGGCGTCCTCGAGCAGGGTCGCCAGCAGGGCCGGCTGGACGAACACGTCCTGATGGTCTTCAACCGTCGCGGACAATTGATCGACTCGTGGGCCCAGAACAAGGATCTCTTCACCGAAGGCGCCGCGCATCGCGTTCAGATCGACCCGTACGACCCGGCCAAACACGTCTGGCTCGTCGAGCATCTGACCCATCAGATTCTCAAGTTCACCAACGACGGATCGAAGCTCGTGATGCGGCTTGGCGAAAAAGGCGTTCCCGGAAACGACCACACCCACTTCAACCAGCCGACCGACATGCTCTTCATGCCGAACGGCGACTTCTACGTGACCGACGGGTACCGTAACACCCGTGTCGTGAAGTTCTCGAAAGAGGGGAAGTACCTGATGGAGTGGGGCAAGCCGGGATCCGGCCCCGGCGAGTTCCGCACGGTGCACGGCATCGCCATCGACGCGAAGCGCCGGATCTATGTCGGCGATCGCGAGAACGCGCGGATTCAGATCTTCGACGAGAACGGACAGTTCCTCGACCAGTGGCCGAACATCCCGCATCCCTATTTTCTCTACATGGCGGAGGACCAGCATCTCTGGGTTGGCGATGGCCTCGCGCACAAGATCCTGAAATTCGATCTCGATGGCAACCTGCTGTATTCGTGGGGTACGTTCGGACGTATGCCGGGCTTCTTGTGGGGCCCGCACCAGTTGAGCGTCGATCGCGCGGGTAATCTCTACGTCGCCAACGCGCAGGGCAACAACGTAGCGAAGTTCCGGCCGAAGAAGAACGCCGACCCGGCGAAGCTCATCGGCCAGCCGTTCGTGCTGCCGGCGGAGAGGCGCTAGTACTCGCTTGCGGGGTACAGGTTTCTTTTCCACCCCGTTGATGCCCAAACCAATGATCGAGCTGCGGCGATCCTTTACGGACAACGGACGCATAGTCCCAAACCGTCGATGTAACCTTTCCTCTGCGGCCCGGCCACAAGGAACGAGCAAGTTTCACAACACCGGCTTATATCGGCAACAATGAAAAAGTAGTGGTGGGAAACCGGGGTGGTCCCTTTTTCCCGCTCCTATCCGCCATCCCCGCCCTCGAATTGAGGGGTTAGGAGATATGGGGGGTTGAACTGACACCCCCTCCTGCTGGTGCAAGCGGCACAAGCTGGAATGGCGCAAACGCTATTCATTTCGGAGTGCGACATCAGGATCAACGCGCGTAGCCCGGCGCGCGGGAATCCAACAGGCGAATCCAGCGATCACCGATACCAGGCCCGCGGCAATCCAAATGAACGCTGGGTTCCCGGAGCCTAGTCCGGCGAGCAATTCGCCCATAAAACGTATCCAAAGGAGTGCCAACACCAGTCCAATCGCCAAGCCAGTCGCAACTGTAGTGAAGTTCTGCCGGAGGACTAACGCCAGGATGTTTCTGGGGCTCGCGCCGACCGCCATGCGAATGCCGAATTCCGATGTTCGGGAGGAAGTGGTGTAGGAAATCACTCCATAGACGCCGAACGCGGCCATGGTTAGGGCTAGGCATGCTGTGATCGTGAGCAGGATTGTTATAAAGCGACGATCGGCAACAGAGTCAGAGATAAGCTGGCGCATTGAGACGCTGAGAAACACGGGCTGGTTAGGATCGATCACGGCGACTGCACGGCTGATGGCTTTTTCCATTTCGCCAAGGGACCGTTCCGTTCGCACAACAAGGAATGCAGCTTCTTGCAAGGCATTTGCAGACAGGTAAACATTGCCCTTCTCCGGCTCGTCCAAAGCGGCATGGCTGGCACTGGAAACGACTCCGATGACCCGTTTCCAATTCTGAGGTCTTTCCGCTGTGCAATAGACGCAAATCCGCTGTCCGATGGCGCTCGCGCCTGGCCATAAGCGGAGCGCGATAAGTTTGTTGACGATCGCCCCATCGCTGGATTCGGTCATCTCTTCTTCTCGGAACCAGCGGCCCTCGATCAAACGAATCCCCATCGTCTGCAAATACTCTCCACCGGTAACGTCGATCTCTGCCTCTACCCGCTCCGTGTCCGGGACATCGCTGGTGCTGACCCAACCACCGTCATTTTCTCCGCTGAAGGGCAAAGCGTTTACCGTTCCAACGCTCTCGACTCCGGGAACTAAGCGCACCGCATCGAGAATTCGCTTATAGAAAAGTCCTCGTTGCTCGCGGCTGGGGTACCGCTCACGCGCCGGGAGCACGACCGAGGCAAGAACCCGATCGGCTTGAAACCCCGGATTGGTAGTAATGAGCCGCACAAAACTCACCATGACTTGTCCACCGATCACCACCAGCATCATAGATAGTGCCACCTCGGCCACAACAAGCAAGGACCGTACACGATCATGCCTGCCCGAAGCTGCGCTACGCGAGCCAAAACCGCTCCAGGCTGCGTTGTGGTCCGATCCCACGATGCGAAGCGCGGGCGCGATTCCGAACAGCACGCCGTTGGTTATCGCCAGGGCAAGCGCAAATGCGAAAATCGAGGTATCGGCGCGAGCGGATGCGAGCCTGGGAATGTTTACGGGCACCAATGCCGGTAACATCTTCCACGCAGCCGCCGTGAGGATATATCCGACCACGCCACCCAACAGGGCCAACGTACAACTCTCTGTTAGAAGCTGCCGGACGATGCGCCACCGTCCCGCGCCGATTGCCAGCCTGATGCACATTTCCCGCTGGCGTGTAAGACCACGAGCTAATAACAGGTTGGCCACATTGGAGCATCCGATCACCATAAAGAGGACAGCCGCGGCCATTAGAACCAACAGAGCCTTGCCAGCGCTCCTAACGTTTCGGTCGCTCAGGAAGTCCAGGGTCAGAATGCGGTCCCGATTCCTAGCAGGGAAATCATGAGCCAGCGCGCCGCTGATTGACGCGAGGTCCTGCCGTGCCTCTTCGAGCGAGACGCCAGGGCGGAGTCTGGCAACAGCGCGGAAGGCCGCGTCCGGATTGGGGCTCTCTTTAAGCGGCGCGGCCCAGAACTCCATGTAAGGAGAGGGCGTGCGGGCTGCTTCCGTGCGCAGTGGAAAAGTGAAATCCGGCGACATCACACCGACTACCAAGCACCCTTGTCCGTTGAATGTGACAGTGCGCCCGACCACGGAGCGATCCGAGTGAAACCGGCGCACCCACAGAGCGTAGCTAAGAATCACTACGTCTCGATGACCAGGCTGGTCCTCTTCTGGAAGAAGGTTACGTCCAAGCATAGGTGACACGCCGAGAACGGGGAACAGATTTGCCGTCATTCGCACGCCTAGGATTGACTCCGGGGGCGCATTCGCTTCACCAGCAAGCTCGAAAAACGCGTTGCTATACACGCCAAGGGATCGGAGCGTGCGCGTTCTTCGAGGCAGCTCGCGAGTGTCATTCCAAAGTACCAAGTCGGCGTGGGCTTGCTCTTGCATCTTCGGATATTCGCTGCGTAGCTGAACGAGTTCTGCGGGATGCGTGTACGGGAGAGGATTAATCAGCACGGCCTTGATCGCCGCAAATACGACTGCCGTCACGGCGATGCCGATTGATATAAAGAGCACCGACGCAATCGTAAACCCTGGGCTCCGTCTCATCGCCCTAAGACCGTAACGGGCATCCTGAATAATCTGATCGAGCAAAACGGAAATCCATACGGCGCGAACATCCTCCTTGGCGAGGGTGAGATTACCGAACGCGCGTAGAGCGGCGTTGCGAGCCTCTTGCGGAGGCATTCCACGAGCGATATTGTCTAAGGTTTCCTGCTCAATATGATCGTGGATCTCTCGATCCAGATTCTCCAAAGCTCTTTGGGCGCGTCTCATGTCTTTCCCTCCTGTCCCGCTGGGCGGAGGATTCGGGCAATCGCTCTCGTCAACTTATCCCACTTGACAGTTTCCACGGTGAGCTGCTTGCGGCCTCTGGCAGTCAGCTCATAGTATTTGGCGCGGCGGTTGTTCTCGGAGGTACCGTCTTCCACCGAAATCCAACCTCTTTTGATCAGCCTGTGCAGCGCTGGATAGAGCGATCCCTGCTCGACCTGGAGTACGTCGGCGGAGTTGCGTTCAATGGTCTTGGCTATTGCATGGCCGTGGGCGGCTCCGAGCCGGAGGGTCCGAAGGATCAGTAAGTCGAGAGTACCCTGCAACAGTTCAATCCGGTCTTTTTCGTCTTTAGTAGACATTCTAGCTGAAGAATAGGAATCCTTTAGTAGAATGTCAAGGGGTACGGCTTATTTGCCCTTCACATCAAGCCAAGCTTCCGCAGAATTAACACAACCTTTTCCCGGGTAATTCCGGCCGAAGAAGAACGCCAACCCGGCGAAGCTCGTCGGCCAGCCGTTCGTGCTGCCGGCGGAGAAGCGCTAGTACTCGCTTGCGGTGTACAGGTTTCTTTTCCAACTACAATCTCACACCGGACGGCAAGCGTCTCGCGGCGTCGATCGCGGACGATGCAAACCGCGAGAGACCGCCTACGCACCTGACATTTCTGCTGAACTTCGCCGACGAGCTGCGGCGCGCGTGGGTGTAGGATGTTATCAGGTCATCCAAGAGGAGCAATCGCATGAATGTCCGCCACCTCGTGCCGTCCG
The DNA here is from genome assembly GCA_963731375.1 of Bryobacterales bacterium. Lineage (GTDB taxonomy): Bacteria > Acidobacteriota > Terriglobia > Bryobacterales > Bryobacteraceae > Palsa-187. Next base: position 20,493 of record CAVSUW010000005.1, on the reverse strand, counting down.
TGAGCCGTCGGCTCCTGTCCATGGGATCCCTCATGTTGGTGGCCGGCCTGCAGCAGCCGGTTCACGCATCAGACGTAGACCTCTCGAAGTTCAAGCGCATCGAGCCGCAGTACATCGCGGCACTCGGAGACCCCGGGGCCACCTCCGGCAACGGCGCACAATCATGGGGCCTCTGGAGCCAGGACCCGGGCCCGCGCGGTTGCAAGCTAGACCGCTACGATCAATTGAAGGCGGCCGGCGGCGTGGCGGAATCACAGTGGAAATTCGACGCTGCGGACTGGTGGCTCGAAGAACACGGCTTGATCATGGAAAAGCCGACCTTTCCGCTGCCCCCTGGGAAATATCTCGTCACGGGCGACCGCAAGGTGACGACCGTGCTGACAATTCAACCGAAGGACAAGGACGGCAATCAGCGGTGGGAACTCGCCGACGGCGCAACCCTCTACGATGTCACCCATCTCGGATGCCGCTCCGCACGCTACAAGCCGGCGACGGCTAACAACTCGTGCTCGCCCGCGAACGTTCGGACCACGGGTTTTCCGGTGAATCCAGGGGCGGCCATGCCCGTCGTGAACGGCTGCCTCAAGCAGGACTACGCGGTTCTCATCGTCGTTGGGCTACCCGCCCCTCACTGAGTGGCCGCAAACAGGGAGCGATCGCTCGCCACGTGACCACGCCGACACCCGAACGCCACTTCTCCATCCAGTGGCCGGAGCCCTCTAGAACAGATTCATAGCGGAAGGATCCAGACTATTCTCCCGAGTAACGGCGGAGTGTTTACGAATTCACTTGGACGAATTGCCGGCAAACCGTCGAAGTGACGGGGGACTCTGGCCCATGCGTGCAGCCCCCCTTCTAGTGTCAGATTGCCGGTGGTATATTCGTGGCGTAGGCACTTGGCGCTGTCCAATTGAGACCTCTGTTCCTGGCCTGATTAACGCCCCCGAGCACATCTTGTCCTCGCCGCAGGAGCGTTTTTCCAATGGCAACTCTACGGCCTGTTTCAAACTGTTCGCAATGCGGAGCGGAGACACGACTTTTTCGAGCCGACGGTCCCTATTGTCTCGCTTGCGTTGACCGGCTCCGGCCATCGCCGGCAAAGAGCCCAATCAGTTCCCCTGAACTCCAGAACGTAGTGCACCGTGGTCCTGAGTGGGATTTGGTCCTAGTGATCGCCGTGGTCGCTCTGGCGGTCTCGTATTTGTTCATCGGGCGCAGCTAGGAACCAAAAAGGACCGATCCGAACGCCGGCCCTAAAAAGGCCAACGGTGAAATCCGCGGAGAATCGAGAATGCGATTCCCTTGCGGAAGGAGCGATTCATCCCCGCTGGGGACGAGGACATGGACCAGAATCGCAGGCTCGCTAGAGTCATCGACGTGCCACGAAATTCAACAGCCGCACAACCGGCAATCCCTGCATAAACTCGATCAGATTGATCGCTGCATACTCCTGCGCCAGGCGGAAGATGCCGTTGTCCGGCATCTGCAAAGCATTGGCGAGCAGTATGCGATTGACACCACCGTGTGTTACGAGCGCGACGGTCTGGCCGTCATGTTTGCGCTCGATCGCATCGAACGCCCTCAAAACCCGATGGCGCATTTCGGGAAAGCTTTCCCCGTTCGGAAAGAGCACTTCGGTTGGATTCTCCATCCATAGGCGGTACAACTCGGGATTCCGAGCGGCGATTTCGTCGTAGGTGAGTCCCTCGAAGTCTCCGAAGTCCATTTCGCGGAGATCCTCGGCGACTTCCAGGACGGGAGCTGAAACAGATGCGGCAAGAATCTTTGCTCCTTCCCGTGCTCTCGAACGGGGACTGGTGTAGACCGCAGAGACAAGTTCAGTTCTCAAGTAGTCAGCGACGTGCTCCATTTGCCCGCGGCCCGTTTCGGAGAGCCCGAAATCCAGCGACCCGTAACAGCGCCCGCGCGCTTCGGCGACCGGTTCGCCGTGCCGGATGAGCCAGATCCGCTTCACTGCGGCCACCCGACCCACAGGAATGCGAGCAAGGCTGCGCACTCGCAGAGTTGAAGGTTTGCGCCCAGAGTGTCCCCGGTGATGCCCCCAATGCGACGGCGGCAGAAGAAGCCGAAGGCGCGTGGTGACGGCGACGACCGCGCCGCCTGCGATCCAGGCGCGTGGTGAGGCCGCGACAGCGAGCGCGATCAGCAGTATGAACGTGCCAAGGACAAGAGACCGCTTTCCCATCCCGCCGATCACCGATTCCGACGTTCTCGCGTACGGCAACGTTGCGGTCAAAAGCAAAATCGACCAGCGACCCAGCGCAGGCGCGAAAATGAACGCGACACTCCGGGCGCTTCCCTGCAGCAACGTGGCGTATGCGGTGGCTTTGAGGCCGATCACAAGTGCCAGGGCGACGCCCCCGTAACTTCCGATCGCGTGGTCGCGCATGATTCGGAGGATGTCGTCAGGTGTTCGGCCGCCTCCGAATCCGTCGGCGGTGTCGGCGAGTCCGTCGTAGTGCAGAGCGCCCGTCATGAGCGCATCGAGAGCTACCAGCAGAACCGCGACGATACTCGCGGGCAGGTGGCCTTTGAGCGCGGCGGCCGCAAGGCAATTGAGCGCGCCCAGAAGGATGCCGACCAGCGGGAACCAGCCTGCCGAACGAGCCACATCGGCTGCATCGCACGCGACCAGTCTTCCGACGGGGAACCGCGTCAGGAATGCGATTGCCGCCATGAGGGATCTCAGGCTTCCTCCTTCGACCCCAGACGCAGAGTCAGTGTACCGGGCGACCGATTGCCTCGCGCCCGGAACCCGGCGGCGCCCGCATACGCCAGCAGCAGAGCGGCCCAGACCCACCAGGGCACGGATCTCGCGGTCCAGACGACCCTGACGCGATCCACCCACGTGATCACATAATTGCCGAGTTCCCGCAAGTCCGACAGCCGGTAGGATGGTTTTGGGGTGGGCTTCGGGGCCTTACTGTGCGGGGTCTCCTGGGCCTGCGCCGCGCGGCCCAGAACCTTGCGGTAGGCGCGGTCCACGTTTTTGCGTCTTCGCGAAGACCGCTCTCGCGCAGGGCTTTGGCGACATACGTCCTCAACACCGGGCTTCCGCAATCGAGTGCGTTGCAGGTGGCGCCGTCCCGCGCCGACGCTGCGGGCATATTCGGTCAGCAGCAGCCTTCGGTCGGCGGGAAGGAAGCGGTGAATACCCTGCCTGTCCACCTCAAGCAACCGCGCGAGCGTGCTTTGCCTGGCATGCGGATTCTGTTCCTCGAAAAACTTCTTCAGCCCCAGTCCGTACTTGTCTTTGACATAGATATCCATCACGGTTTGCCAGTTGCCGCTATCCAGATGATCCGGCGCCGTCTTCTGGAAAGCCGTACAGATGTTCGATCTCTTTGGTCATCTCCCTCGCGCCTGCGTATCCGGATTTGCGCATTTCCTCGATCCACGCCGGATTGAACTGTCGCGACTGCAGTTCCACCGCCAGCCATTCACGCAGCGATGAGGCCTTTGCGTCGTCCGCGTGGCGCAGGTTCTGCATCAGCACATCGGGAGCCTTACCGCTTGCGGCTTCCGCAGCAGTGCGCAGACCTCCGACGAACTGATAAGTATCGTCGTTATCGAGCGCCCCGTAGAGGTTTGAGGAGCGCGAGAACTGCACGGCGTCAATCGATTTCAGGTTGCCTTTGAGGGCTGCTTCGCTCGCCACGCCCCACTGATTATTCGAATAGCCGAAGCCCATGTTAGCCGTATACAGGGATGCAATCTGCTTCGCGTCGTCGGCGCCGCCGGAGTGCTCCACCAGATGCTGCACACCCACTCCGTAGGCCCCCGGTTTGGGGCTGAAGATACGGAGTTCGCTCAGATGCTTCGCATCCTCCGGATTCGCGCCCCCGGCTTCGAGTTCCGCCGCCATCGAGCGATCGTTAGATGCGATCGCGCCGTCCTCTGCGCCGGCGGCCAGACGCACCGCGCGGTCGAGCAACTGCATCTTGTCCGGAAAGCCGTCGCGATAGTTGCCGGAGACGGTGAAGACCACATCGACGCGCTCGCGACCCAGTTCGGCTGCCGGGACGAGCTTCAGTTCTTCGACGACTCCGCGCGGATTCCAGACCGGCTGCACGCCCAGAAGCGCCATCGCCATGCTCTCCAAGGCCCCCTGATTCCGCTCCGTCTCGCCGTACCAGAGAACCAGTGAGACGCGCTTTGCCGGCGCATGATGCGTCTCTTCGTACGTCTTCAGAAACTCTTCCGCCATCTTTTGGCCCACTCGCCAGGCGGCCTCGGTGGGGATTCGCGCGGAATCGACGGCGTGCAGATTGCCCCCGCTGGGAAGCGCTTCGGGTTTCCGCAGCGGGTCTCCCAACAACCGCGAGGGTACATGTGCTCCGTTCAGAGCTTTCAGCAACCCCTGCATTTCCGACTGCCCACTCGTGCGCAGGGATTCAATCCAGCCGGGCAGTTCTTTCCCGGCGCGCGCCAGAATGCCGGCGATCTCGGGGGTCAACTCTCCGTCCGGCTCGGATCCGCTGAGATAAACGCTCGCCCACAAGGGAATCCGCGACTCCACCTCGTCGTGCATCGTGGCCGGGAACATGGAGAACAGATACGCTCCCACGGCCTCATGCAACTGATCTTCGGTGGGCGCTACGCCGAACACCGGCAGTCCCGCGGGTACGGGCGAATCCTCGATCGAATGCAGGAAGCGATGCAGGATGGGCGCCATCTGCCGGATGCTGCCGGTCATATCGAGCTTCAACTGGCGGTCCAGGCCCAGCCGCAACAGCTCGGCGCGCGTCACCTTTTCGTATTCTTCGACCAGTGCGGGCGAGAGCGAATCGCCGCCATCCATGAGTTCGTGAAACGACTGATGCAGCTTCTCGAGATCGGCGCGCCCGCCGGCGCGCCAGATCATCGGCGTCAGATGGCTGATGAGCGTGGCCTGGCTTCTCCGTTTGGCCTGGATTGCTTCGCCGCCGCCATCCATCACGTAGATGTTGAAGTTGGGGAGATCGCCCTCAAGGATCGAGGGCGAGTCTTCAGGTGCAAGAGCCGTCTGTTTGCCCGGCAGCCATTCGAGCGTTCCATGGCGCCCGAGGTGAACCAGCGCATCGGCCTTCCACACATGCTGCAGCCAGAGGTAGAACGCGACGTATTGATGCGGAGGCGGCGTGATTCGCTCGTGCCCTGGGTCGCTCGCCTGGTCGTAGGTTGTGCGCAGCGGCTGCGGGGCCAGCAGCAGATTGCCCAGAAGTTGCGCGGGGAGCAGCAGACAACGCCCCGCCGGGCAATCGGCGGTCATCAACTGCCCCTTCTCCGGTGTCCCCCAGGTTGCTTCCACTTCCTCGCGAAACCGCGGCGGCAGCGCGTCGTAGTAATGTCGGTACTCGGATACCGGCCAGAGGATCGTGCCGGGTGATTCCGTCGCCTGCCGCTTCTCACCCTCCGACCAGAGCTCCAGATTCCGGCCGCTCGATTCGATCAGCCTGCGCAGTTCGTTTTCATCCGGCAGCGGGCCTTTGATTGTGTAACCAGCGCCGGCAAGAGCGGACAGAATGTTCTTCAGGCTGGGAAACACCTGCAGGTAACTCGCGCCGATGTTTCCCTTTCCCGTCGGGTTGTTGTAGTAAATCAGCGCCACGCGTTTCTCGCTGTTCGGCTTCTGCCGCAACGTGAGCATGCGTCCGGCCCGATCTACGATGGCCTGAATTCCCTGAGTAAACGGCTGCACGATTTTAGTGCCCGCCGGGGAAGTCTCGGTGGTCGCGACCAGCGTTGCCGCAATCAGCCCGGAGCGTTCCGGCAGGCTGAGCTGTGTCGCGATGCGGTCGGCGGGCAGCCCTTTAGGATTCGCCAGCCATTCCTGCTCCGATTCCCGGGTCACAATGCCGTTCAGAACCGGCACACCCCAGGCGTTATAGACGTCGACGTCTTTAGGAGATGAGAGCGTCACGTTGAGTGCGATCACGATCTCGGGTTGGAATGTATCCTGGCTCGTGAGCAGCGGCGTGAGAGTAGATAAGGGATAGCCGAACGCGGCCACAGGCATGAAGCCACTCTCTTCCAGACGCCGGACCATCGCGTCGATAGCGGCCAGGTCGTGCCCGCGCAACCAGGTGCCGAAGAACGGAATCGCGACGACGCGGGCGACGGTCCCTTCGTGTTTCGACTGCCACCATGTGCGGTAGGCGTCGAAGGTGCTGAAAATCGCGGGTGCGTCCGGATGATAAATGCCCGATGGAGGTCCGCCACTCACCGGCGGTTCGGGCGCAGGCGCGGTTCGGTCGACCAGCGTGTAAAGGTACAGCAGAAGCCGCACTCCGTTTTCCACGCCGCCTTCGTCGAGATAGGCCGCGGCGCGCGCGGCCGGCCTCGCCGTCGACGGTCTTCCAGGTGCGGGCCACAAAGTCGACCGGAAATCCGAGGTAGCGCTTTGCGGCGATCGAAGACGCGCCGGCCATTTGTTCGGACGTCGGGTAATAAGCGGAGATGAGGTCGTACTCGCCGGAGCCGGCGGCGGGGCTCAGGTCCCACTGGGCATCGAGCGCCGGATATCGATGCTGAAACTCAGCCAGGATCTCCGGCCAAAGCGGTTGCGGACCGCCGATAATCGCGATTCGCGGAGGCGTGGCCGCAGTGAGCGACACCATCACGAAAAGAGACAGAGCGATTGCAGACGGAAGCGGCTTCACTTGTTGGAGACTCCCGCCGATGCGAACGTCGCCATGCCGGTGAAGGCCTCGATGGACGCCCGGATCAGGCTCATGGCCAGAGCCGCGCCGGTGCCTTCGCCGAGACGCATGCCGAGATCGAGCAGCGGCTCATGGCCAATCATCTGAAGCAGACCGGCATGCCCGGGTTCGGCCGAGCGATGCGAAGCGAACAGATATCCGGACGAAGCCGGACAGATACGGACCGCGAGCGCCGCGGCATGCCGTCGCGATGAATCCGTCCATAACGACGGGAATCCGGCGGGCCGCCGCTCCGAGACAAAAGCCGCACATGGCGGCAATTTCGAGGCCTCCGACGCAGCGGAGAATTCCCAGCGGATCACCCAGGCTTTCGATGTGCAGAGTCAGAGCGCGCCGAATGGCGGAACGTTTGCGGACCATGCAGGCATCGTCGGCGGCGGCTCCAGTGCCGACCACAGCTTCAGGAGCCTGGCCGGTCAGCGCTGCCGCAATTGCGCTGGCCGAGGTTGTGTTTCCGATGCCCATCTCGCCGAAGCCCAGCAGATCGCAGCCTTGTGCTGCGGAGTCTGCGGCGAGTTCGATGCCGATCTCGAGACGCGGCGGCCATCTCGGTCTCGGTCATTGCAGGCCCGATGCAGAAGTTGCGCGTGCCTTGCGCCACACGGCGGCTGATCAGATCTCCGGTATCCGGCAGCGGTGTTGCAACTCCCACATCGACTACGCGCAGTTCAATGCCCCCGGAGCGCGCGAAGGCGTTGATGGCCGCGCCGCCGCGCAGGAAGTTGAGGACCATCTGCGCCGTGACCTCCTGCGGATAGGCGCTGACTCCTTCCGCGCAGACACCGTGATCCGCCGCGAAGAGAACGATGCGCGGGCGCCGGGCCGTCAACGAGAAGTTCTCGCGAATGCCCGCGCAACGGTTGGCGATCTCTTCGATCCTGCCCAGGCTGCCCGGCGGTTTCGGTAAGTTCCAACTGACGCTGCCGGGCAGCTTCGATCCGGAGCGGGTCAACAGGTCGGATTTCGTGCAGCGTGGTTTCGAGTAAAGTCATGTCAGTTCCTGTGTGAGCGCCTGGATCAGACGTTCATTGTCGGCCGGGGAGCGCACCGCGACGCGCACATAGCGCCCTTGCACCAGCCCCTCGTAGGAATCGCAGTTCCGGATCAGAATTCGATGCTTCGCGATCAAGCGCGAGCGCAGGTCCGAAGATGCCGGCATATGTTCGATCCAGTTCGAGCAGTAAATAGTTAGCCGCCGACGGGAAGACCACCAGGCCGAGTCCAGTGAGTGACGCGGTGAGCCGTTCGCGCTCGCCCGCGTTTTCACGCAGCGACGCCTCGGCGTATTCGTCATCGGTCACGGCCTCCGCGAGGGCGTTCAGCGCCAGTTGAGTTACTGGCCAGGTGGGCAGAAGTCCCTGGATTTTCCGGATTGTATCGGGATGCGCTACGGCATAGCCGACTCGCAGCGCGGGGCAGCCGTAGAATTTCGTCAGAGAACGGATGACGATGAGCCCGCGCCGCAATGAGGCTTCGCGGACTACGCTCGCGCGAGGGGCGTAGTCGATGAAGGCTTCGTCGACGATGAGCGTCTCGGAGGCTTCGGCAATGCGCAGGACTTCACGCGCTTCGAGCAGCGCGCCCGAAGGGTTGTGCGGATTGTTCAGCAGCACCATGCCTGCGTGTTCGCACAGGCGCTCGACTGGCACGCGAAATGACTGCGCGCGATCGAGTGGAAATGGCACGAACTCTGTCCCCACCTGTTCGCAGACACGCCGGTACTCGCTGAAGGCCGGAACGGGAACCAGCACGCTCCGAGGCTGCACGCAGCGCAGAACCGGCGCGAGCAACGCCTCCGCTCCAGGGCCAACAGCAATCGCCTCGGATGGCACTCCCAGCCACGCGCCCAGCGCACCGCGCAGACACCGGGCAGTGGGGTCGGGGTAGCAACTCAGCAAACGGGGATCGGATGCATCGCGCGCCAACCTTTCGCGGGCTCGAAGCGGCAATCCGCGCGGATTGATGTTGGCGCTGAAGTCAAGCAGTTCGCCGGCCGGAATGCCTTGTTCCCCGGCTACCTGCCACACATCGCCGCCGTGCGCTACCATCTCCGCCGCCTCCCGGCCACGAACAAAAGCGCAAGCCCGCATGCAATGCCGGACACGACTGCGACCAACGCCAGCGCCGTTCGCGCATCCTTCACGGATGGCGGACGTCCTTCGGCGTTCAGAACAGGCGCGTCGTGAAGAACGCCGTCATATGTGTTTGCGCCGCCCAGCCGGACATTGAGAGCGCCGGCCATAGCGGCCTCGCTTTGACCGGCGTTCGGGCTGGCGTGATTGTTTCCGTCGCGGAGCCAGATCCGCAGTCCCTGGAACTTCGCGGCCGTAACGATTCCCATTGCCGTGAGACGAGCCGGAATGAAGTTGACGCCATCGTCCAGGCGCGCTGCAAAGCGCCCGAAGTACAGGTACGGCGGCTCGCGATGCCCAATCATGGAATCGAGTGTATTGATCGCTTTGTAAGCCATGGCGCACGGCACGCCTCCGATCGCAAGCCAGAACAGCGGAGCCACAATGCCATCGCAGGCGCTCTCCGCCAGCGTTTCGATGACCGCGCGCGAGATCCCGGTTTCGTCGAGGTGCGCGGTGTCGCGGCCCACAATGCGCGCGAGCCGAACGCGCGCGAGTTCGAGATCGTCCGCCTCGAGGGCGCGAATCACGGCGTGGGCTTCGCTCAGAAGAGAGTGCGTTGCGAGAGCCGTCCACGCGAGCATCACCTGCCACGCCGCATTCTTCGGACGCCCCATCGCCCACCCTGCCGATGCGACGGCAATCGTGAGCCCCGCGCCCGCAAGGAACTCGAACGCGGGACCGCGCGCGATCGGCCTGAGCCAACGTTCACCCGCCGACGTCAGGAATCCGAACCCGCGAACCGGGTGCGGAAACCATTCAGGATCGCCCAGCAAAAGATCGAGCGCACAGGCTGCGGCGAGTCGCTGAGGTGTCATAGCGCTGTCCATTCCCGAATCGTCTTCATATCGAGCGATTGCCGCAGATGACCTGCCCAGCGGTCGATGCGCCCCTCGCGTTCGCGCTGTGACCAATGCATAGCTTTGCGCGGGCGCGAGCCCGCACCTCTGGCGCGCGAACTTCAGGAAGCTGTGGCGGAATGCATCGTCGTCGAAGAGCCCGTGGATATAGGTGCCCCACACCGGGCGGCTTTGTCATCGTCGCCATTCGTCTCGCCCATGTGAATTTCATAGCCGCTGAAAGGTGGCGCGTCCCACATCGTCGTGCGGCCGGTCGCGCGCCGCACCGTCTTCTCGCCGCGCATCACCGTGCGCACCTTCAATTTGGCAAGCCCGGGCATGCTGCGCGGACGGCCTTCGCTCTCCACGCCTCCGGGATCGTCGATTGAAAGCCCCAGCATCTGATACCCGCCGCAGATTCCAATGATCGGGCCGGCATACTCGTCGATCGCGCGTCCGAACCCGCGTTCCAGAATCCATTGCAGATCGTCGAGCGTCTGCTTACTGCCCGGCAGGATCAGCACGTCCGCGAGCGCCGCATCGCAGGGATCTTCAAGGAAAGCGACCGAAGCCGAAGGCTCCGCGGCCAGGGCATCGAAGTCGGTGAAGTTCGCCATGTGCGGTACTGCGATCACGCCGATTCGCAAAGGGCGTTCGCTCGCAGAAGACCGGTCCGGCCACATGCGCCGCCGATCCTCCATCGACACGCTGTCTTCTTCTTCAAGCCCGTGGTCCCGCAGATATGGCACCACGCCCACGCAGGGAATCCCCATCCGCTCTTCCATCGCAACCACGCCGGGGCGAAGCAATTCCACGTCGCCGCGAAACTTATTGATCGCGAAACCGCGGATTCGCGCACGGTCCTCCGGCTCCAGCAGTTCCATCGTTCCCAGCAGCGATGCGAAGACGCCGCCACGATCGATATCGCCCACCAGCAGGCACGCGGCATCCGCGGCATGCGCCATCCGCATGTTGACGATGTCATGCGTCCGCAGATTAATCTCGGCGGGCGACCCGGCCCCTTCGAGCAGCATCAGATCGTGCCGCGCCGCCAGCGCGCGATAGCTTTCGAGAACGGCCGGAAACAAATCCTCCACGCGGCGCAGATGATAGTCCGAAGCCGTCACCTGTCCCCACACGCGCCCCAGCAGGACAACCTGCGAGGCCGTATCCGAGGAGGGCTTGATCAGAATCGGATTCATCTCGGCGCACGGGACGACGCGGCACGCCTCAGCCTGCAGCGCCTGCGCCCGTCCGATCTCGCGGCCGTCGGGAGTCGCAGCCGAGTTCAGTGACATGTTCTGCGCTTTGAAAGGCGCAACGCGAATCCCGTCGTCGGAAAAGATTCGCCCCAGCCCCGCGGTCAGCAGCGACTTGCCGACGTGCGAAGCGGTGCCCAGAACCATGAGTGCCCGCGCGCTCATGTCGAACGGACACCCCAGCGTTCGAAATGAACCACGCCCGCAAGGCTTCCGCGCGTCTCCCAGCCTTTCTCTTCGAGATCCGGCTGCGGGCGAAATTCAGACACATAACCAACGCAAAGATAAGCCACGACGGTAAGCCCCTGCGGTATCCCCAGTGTCAGCCGCAGTTGCTCGAAATCGAGGATGCTCACCCAGCCCACGCCCAGCGACTCCGCCCGAGCCGCCAGCCACAGATTCTGCACCGCGCACACGGTCGAGTAGAGCGCCACAGACGGATCCGTCTGCCGTCCGAGGCCGCTTCCTTTCGTGCGCTCCGGATCGCAGGTCACGCAGATATTCAAAGGCGCGTCGAGAATGCCCGCGAGCTTCAGCTCGTCATACATCTTCCGTTGCTCGCCCTGGTAAACTTCGGCCGCGCGTCTGCTGGCGCACTCGAAATTTCCATGCACCTTTGCCCGAACGGCTGCGTCCCGAATCACGATAAAATCCCACGGCTGCATGAAGCCGACCGAGGGCGCATGATGAGCGGCATCCAGAATCCGCGTCAGCACATCGTCCGGCACCGGGTCCTTGAGAAACTGCGAGCGGACATCGCGGCGCTCATAGATCGCCCGGTAAACGGCCCGGCGTTCGGCTTCCGAAAATTCCGTCATCGCAGCCTCACCAGGCGCGCGACCAGCGCGGGCCCGCTTTTTCCGCCGTGCGCAGCGACGAATCGACGCCGCGGCGGGCCTCGATCAGCCGCCCGAAGAGCCAGAGCAGATCCGAAAGCCGGTTGAGGTACGCCAGGATCGACGGATTCTGAATCACGCCGGTCTCCATCAACCCGGTCGCGAGGCGTTCGGCGCGGCGGCAAACGGTGCGTGCAACGTCGAGCGCGGCCGAATCGGGCGAGCCGCCGGGAAGCGACCAGTCGCCCAGCACGCCCGGCTCGGCTTCAATCCGATGGACCTCCGCTTCGAGCGCATCCACCATGGCGGGCGTGATCTCCGGCGGAGTTTTCTTCGACTCCGGCGGTGTCGCCAGAGCCGAGCCGACTTTATATAACTCGCGCTGAATTCGCTCGACACGCGCCGCGACATCGGCGTCCTGACAGATGGAGCGCGCGAAGCCCATCTGGGAAATCAACTCGTCGATGGTGCCGTAGCACTCGACCCGCGGGTGGGTTTTGGACACCCTGATTCCGCCCGCGAGGCCGGTCTGGCCTCCGTCACCGCGTTTCGTGGCAATACTCATGGGAAATCTGCTCCTTTGTTGAAATCGGCCCGTCGCCGCCATCGTAATAAACGCCAGCAAAACCTTCGTCGTGGTGTACTGGCTCGAACGCCGCCAGCATCCGCTCCATACGCTCGCCGCTCAACCTGCGCGGGCCAGTGCGCGCCGCGTTGCGTGCGCGGCAGAGTTCCGGCGATGTCGGCATCACGACCGCTACCGCCGCGCAATGCGCCTCACGCGCGATGCGCAGCCAGCGTTCACGATGCGCGCGCGTCCGATTGGTCCGGTCCACAATCACCGTATGGCCTGCCCGCAGCGCAGCCCTCGCGATGGCGTCTTCCGCTTCCCGGTACACGGGGCGATAGACATGATCGAACCCAGCCGGCGTGATGGCGTCGATCAGATCGTCCTGCGAGACATGCACGGCGCCATGGCCGTTGCGGCGCGCCCAAGTGGTTTTGCCCGAGCCGGGCGGGCCGACGAGAACGATAAGACAAGGCATCATAGGGTGAAGTCCGGATCGAGCGGTTCCGAGGGTTGGAGGCATTCAAGAGGTTCGCAATTCACGCCGGAGATACCAACATTGCGTTCGTTCTCACCCAGTAGATACAGAGTCTCGGCGGTTTCCGCCGTCAGGCAAACGATGCGTTGGGGGCCATTGTATGGGTTTGTTCATTTCGTCCTTCTACATAGCCGCGAACTGCTGGCGCCGGCGCAGCAGCCAGAGAAATACCGGGCCGCCCAGAAGTCCGGTAACGGCGCCCACCGGGAGTTCACCCGAAGACAGGACGGTGCGGGCCAGCGCGTCGGCCAGAATCAGAAACGCGGCGCCCAGCAGAAGCGAACCGGGCAGGACGATCCTAAGATCTTCGCCGAACATCATCCGAACGGCATGCGGCACAATCAATCCGACGAAGCCGATCGCTCCACCTGCCGAAACTGTTACGCCGACAATCAGCGCGCACAGCGCGTGAACGATTGCCTCGCACCGCCTCACGTTTACGCCCAGCGTTGCCGCCGTGTCGTCATCGATCGCGATCAGATTCAATTGGCGCGAAAAGAAGAGAAGGACAAGCCAGGCTGGCGCGAGCACCCACATCATGCGGCCAACAGGCGCAAGCCCGACTACGTCCAAACTTCCGATCAGCCAGCGCAGAATCCGCAACGCGCTGGTCGGGTCGGTCAGGTATTCGATGGTCAGCACGCCTGCCGCGGCAATCAGATTCACCGCCACTCCCGAGAGAAGCAAAGCCCCCGGAAGTACGACTGCGCCCGCGCGCGCGATGGTCCGAACGAGCGTGACGGCGATCATCGCGCCCGCGAACGAAGCCGCGAAGATCAGCGGTACACCGCCCACGCGGGCGCTCCACCCCAGGGCGATTGCGATGCTCGCTCCCAGCGCTCCGCCGCCAGAGACGCCCAGAGTATAAGGATCGGCCAGAGGGTTCCGAAACAGCGCCTGGAGCGCGCCGCCCGTGACGGCGAGCGAAGCGCCGATCACCAGGCCCAGCAGCACGCGGGGCAACCGCAGCCGGAAGAAAAGTGTGCTCGAAAAGGGATCGGAGAAGATGCGCGCCGGATCGATCCGCTGGCTGCCCACCGATACGCCGATCGCCATTGCGGCAATCAGGATCAGCGTCAGGATGGCCATCGCTTTTGCAAACCGTGCGCCAATCACAAGCCGCTCCCTTGCAAATCCACCCACACCAGAGTCTGATCTCCAATCCGCTGTGTGCGCACATTCGGATCGCTGTAGATGTCTCGCAGGAGACGATCGTTGAGCACCTCATCCGGCGTACCCGATGCGACGACTTCGCCGCAACGCAGTGCCACAATCCGGTCGAACGCGCAAGCTAATTGGATATCGTGCGTCACCATAATCGCGCTGAGATTCCTGCTTTGCCGCAACTGCGTCAGCGTGCGGATCAATGCCGCCCGGTGTTTCAGATCGAGCGACGAAGACGGCTCATCGAGCAGCAGCAACCGGGGCTCCTGCGCCAGCGCGCGAGCCAGGATCACCATCTGGCGCTCGCCTCCCGAAAGGCTGGTGAACGGCCTTGCCGCCAGGTGCAGGGCGCCCGCCAGTTCCAGTGCCTCCCTGGCCTTCTCGACATCGTGCTTACTCTCAAAGCGAAACCGAACCGCGTGCGGAGAGCGGCCGCTGAGCACCAGGTCGATCACTGGAAACGGAAAGACAGTGGCTGTCGATTGCGGCACATAAGCAATCTCCCGCGCGCGCAGCCGCGGCTCCCATTCATCCAGGGAAATGCCGCCTAGCAGAATAGAACCGGACCGTGGTTTCAGCAATCCCGCCAGCATCCGGATCAGCGTGGATTTCCCCGAGCCGTTCGACCCGATCACCGCCGTCATGCTGCCCGGCGCGGCATTCAGACTGACATCGTCTACGACCAGCGGCCCGTTGCCATAGGCGTAGGCGAGATTCCGCGCTTCGAAGCCTGAATACGTGGTCACTTGGCCTCCGGGTGAATCAGCGTCGCGAACAGTTCCGCGGTCTGAACGATGCGCTGCGACGCGTGCGGAACGAAGTCCTCATTTACGCCATAGACGCGACGGGCGCGAACGGCTTTCAATTCCGGCATCTCGCGCCACGCATCCAGAGGATCGCCCGCGAACCGGCTCTTCGGCCCCTGAATGAAATCGAGAATGATCTCGGGATTTACCGCCAGCAGATCTTCCTTTACCAGCTTCTTGTACCCGTGCTCAACCGGCGGCACAGCGATCTGACCGCCCGCGATTCCCACCAGTTCCGCGAGAAAACTGCCATCGGTCGCGGTGTAGAGATCGCGCAGAGTTCCGGGCAGCCTGTCGACGATGAGCACCGTCGGAGTCCTGGGCAGACGCGCGGTCCTTCGGGCGACGCGCTCCAGGCCTTCGCGGGTCGAGGCCACCAGCTTCGCCGCTTCCCTCTCATTGCCGGTCGCGCGCCCGATGGCCATCATCGCTTCATAGATTTCCTGAACGGAGCTGTTGGAAGTCTTCAGAACCGTCAGATCCGAGTTCGTTAAGCGTGCCTTCGAAGAACGGCGCCTGGGCTTTATTGATGATCACCAGGTCCGGCCGCAGCGCGACAAGTTTTTCAAAGCTCGGGTTGTGCAACTGTCCGAGATGCGGAAGTTTTTCCGTCTCGGGCGGCCAGGTATCGTAGTCCGATACGGCCACCACACGATCGAACGCACCCACTCCGTAAACGATCTCGGTCAGATCCGGAGACAGCGAAACGATGCGCTGCGGTCGCTGCGCGCCAGCCGCGCCGAGTACATAAAACAGAGCGAACAGAAGCGCGCGTCTCATTGCTTAAAACTCATATTGCAGGCCGCCGAGCGCCGTACGTCCGGCAGTGGGAAAGCCGTTCTCAAGGTATGTCTGATTAAAAACGTTGGTGGCCCGCACGAAGATTCGCAGAGAGTGGAACTCCTTCAGCGGGATCCGGTAGCTCGCGCCCAGGCTAACCTTGTGAAGCCCTCCGAAGCGATAAGTCTGAGTTACCGTGGCGCCATAGATCGGTGCCAGGTAGTTGCTGGAGTCGAGCGTATCCATCGTCAGCAGCACCCGTGAACTGACTTGCTCGGTTGCCAGAATCGAAAACTGATTTCGAGGCACCACAAAGGTCTGCAGCACATTGCCCACAATTGGCGTTCGCTCAATGGCGTTCACGTACGTATAGGCTGACGTGACCTTTAAAGACCGCGTGGGCGCCGCCGACGCGCTCAGTTCCACGCCGCGCGAAATGCCACCGCGCGCATTCAGATAGCCAATGAAACGGCCCCATGGATCAGTCGTGAAGTCGATTAGGCCGGACGTATCGAAATTGATTACATCGTTCAGCCACGTGTAGAAGTAAGTCGCCGACACCTTCAGCCGTCCGTTGAAGACCGTCTGGTCGAAGCCCGCGTCCAGGCTTGTGGACCGCTCAGGCTTGAGGCGCGGATCGCCGTAAACCGTATAACCGAAGACCGGATCGTAGCCGGCTCCGAACCGTTCAAACAAAGAAGGCGCGCGATAGCCGCGGCCGAGATGCGCGCGCACCTTTGTTCCGCTCCTCCGCAGATAGTACGCCGCGGAGCCGTCGCCCGTATAAGCAGGCGCTGGCGAGGGGAACGACGTGCCTGCATACGGCGCCGAGACCAGCGGACTGAACGCAGGCGCTTCCAGCGCGAAGAACTGCGCCCGGAAGGAGCCGGACATCTGCAGGCGCCCGCCGAGAAACTGCGCCTGATCCTGCACAAACACCGCTTGGCTCAGTTGCGTGACGTTCGCACCGGAAGCCGCGACAGGATTGCTCGAATCGGCGTTGTCATTTGCGTAATTTTCACGCTCGAACTCGTAGCCACCCGTCACGCAGATTGAAGCCGAAGCGGTAGTGGGCCTGCGCATTCACAGTCTGAATCCGCCCGTCGTACAGCGAGCGCGTGCTGCCGGCCGGCTGAAAATCCACACCCGCCGGCCCGTTGCCATAGCGGCGGCTGTTGGAAACCAGTTGGTAACTCAGCGAATAGTCGAGAGCGGGTGAAACCTGCCCGTTCAGGATGAGCGCGCCTGTAACGAAGCGCGCGGCACGTGTGGAATCGGGATCATCGGGCGCGGGCACAAGAGTCGCGCCAGTCGCGTTGATAATTCCGAGCCCCGACGGATTACCGATGATATCCGGCTCGCTGCGAACCTTGCCAAACGAATCGGCGCCGAAGAGCCGCGCCGTCAGACGGATCGATGGCGAAAGGTGAAACGTCACGCGGCCCTGGGTGCTCACATCGCGGAACGGAGCATCTCCGCCTACTCCCGAAGTAACGTCCGTATCCGCCAGTCCCAGGCTGTATTCGACGCGGTCGTGCAGGAATCCGCCCGAAAGTTGAGTCGCGTCCGCGAAAGGTCCCGAGAGAACCGCCTTCAAGAAGCACGCTTCCGCGCGTGCGCCCGCCGCCTTCATCGGTGATCACGTTGATCACGCCGCCTACCGCATTGGTGCCGTAAAGCGTGGAGCCGGCCCCGTTCATCACCTCGACGCGACTGGCATCGGTGAACAGCAGGTCTTCGATCAGGCCGGAAGCATCCGCTTGCGTCGCCGATGCGTCGCGCAACCGCAATCCGTCCACCAGCACCGCCGTATCCTGATCGCGAAGCCCGCGGATCTGAATCGTCGTGAAGGCGCCCGCGCCACCGAGTTGCTGCACACGCACGCCGGGTGCGAGGTCGACCACATCCGACAGAGCGGAGGCGTCGCGCAAGTCGGCTTCGCTCCGGTCGATCACCGTCACGGGCTTCGATACCTGATCCGGCGCCTGTGGGGTGCTGGACGCCGTGACCACAACCTGCGCATGCACGCCCGCGATGCTGAGAGCGATATCGCGCTTTTCAGCCGAGCCCGCCCCAAGATGAATGCTGGCGGCAAGGAACGGGGCGAAGCCTTCGGTGTCCGCGCGCAGAAGGTAGTCGCCTTCAGGCAGACCCTCGAAGCGATAGGCGCCGGAAGAGTCGCTGGTGGTGGACGCGCCTGCTGCGCCGGAACGCGAGAAGAGCGTGAGAGTCGTCCCGGAAACGGGATGCCCCTGGGGATCCTTCACATTGCCCGCGAGCGATGCCCCGGTCTCCGCCCTCACGAGCGCGGCCGACAGAGAGAAAAACAACAGAGAAAGTATTGTGAATCTGTTCATTTTGAATTTTGTGTGCGCAGCCCGGCGCAGTCCTGGACAAATTGCTCCGCAAAGCGCGGACAGGAAAGAAAGTGCAGATGGATATAGCTACCCGTAACAGACCCGGCGCGATAACCTTCCGCCGGCTCGCGATATAGTCGTGTGACCGATTCAGGCATGGGGTCCATGGTCGAGTAGCGGAACTCGTGTCCGCGGGCCAGCCCCCAGCCTTCCGTTGCCGCGCTCTCCACCTCGACATAGCCCAGCTTTGCGAGGCGCTTCTGCATGCGAGCGGCAGTGGGAAATATTCCGGCCATCGGCCACGCGCCGCCTGCCGCGTCGACAATTTCCCGCATCAGATACATGAAGCCGCCGCATTCGGCATACACCGGTCCGCCGAAACTCGCAATCGCGGAGCGCATCGATTCGTTCGCGGCAAGCGCCTCGGCATGCAGTTCGGGATAACCGCCGCCGAGATACAAGCCATCGAGGGCCGCGGGCAGCGCGTGGTCTGCGATGGGGCTGAAGTCGACCAATTCGGCGCCCAGATCCCGCAGCAGTTCGAGGTTGTCGCGGTAGTAGAAACAAAAAGCCGCATCGCGGGCAACGCCGATGCGTGCTCGATGGGGGCTGTCGGGTACACGCAGGCAGCGGCGGGGCAACGGCGTTCGGCCGCGCAGCCAGTTCCAGCAGACGATTCAAATCCAGATTCGATTCGATCCATTGCGCGAGCCTGCCGAGGCGTTCCCCGGTCATGGCCTCCTGCGCGAGATGCAGTCCCAGATGCCGCTCCGGTATCGCGAAGCTCGCGTCGCGCGGAAGATATCCGATCGGCGCGGGACGGCAGCGCGCGGCCATAGCGTCGCGCAGATACCCGTAATGCTTTGCGCCCGCGACTTTGTTGCAGACCACAGCCGACAGGCGAAGCTCGGGCACAAGCGTATCGAAGCCGTGCACAATCGCGGCGGCGCTTCCGGCCATTGCCGCCGCATCCACTACCAGCACGACCGCGGCGTCCAGCCAGATCGCCATTTCCGCCGACGTCCCCGATAGTGACGGCGAACTCTTGCCATCGAACAGACCCATCACGCCCTCGATCACGGCAACATCCGCGTCCTGCGTTGCTCGTCGCGAAGATTTTCATGTTCGTTTCGCGTGAAAGCATCCAGCCATCGAGGTTGTGGCTCGGTCTCCCTGTTGCGGCTTGGTGAAACGTGGGATCGATAAAATCGGGACCAACCTTGAAGCCCTGCACACGCAGTCCTCGCCTTTGGAATGCAGCCATGATTCCGGTCGCAACCGTGGTCTTGCCGACCCCGCTGTGAGTTCCGGCAACGAGAATGCGAGGGACACTCAACAGGCTTCCTCCCGGCGAGAAGCTGTCTTCAGATAGAGAGAAAGACCCGCGACGGTGAGGATGACTTCATCGGCGGCTTCGGCGGCGGATTGGTTCATGATTCCGTGGACGTCACGGAAGGCACGTGTGACTGCAGCCTCCGGAACCGTTCCGCTGCCTAGTTCGTTAGAGACAAGAATGACGTGGCAATGGCGGGCTACTGCGGCGATCCTCTCGATCTCCCTGTGCGTCAGAGCTTCCAATTCCTGGTGCGGGACTGTCCCGATGCTCCCAGGAGAGATTACTGAGCCAGATGGTCAGGCAGTCGACCAGTACTGTGTCGACGTCTTTCGATGCACACTCTACGGCACTCGCCAGCGCCAAAGGTTCTTCGATGGTTTGCCAGGAGCGTGGCCGGTCGCCGCGATGTCTTGCGATACGCGCGGCCATCTCGGGTTCATCGCCCACCACCGCTGTGGCGATGTAGGCGACGCGTCCGGCTGAAGCTGCGAGCCGCTGTGCGAGTTTGGATTTGCCGCTTCTAGCGCCGCCAAGGATGAGCGTCAACATCGTTAAGGAGTCCGGGCCTCAATTCAAAAAGCCGGGTACGCCTCGATGCGACTGTGAGCAGGAAAATAGACGGATGAGAAGTGACAACCCGCGAAACGGGGTTGTTTTCTGCGCGATCTGCTTTCGCCCGAAGCATAATGGCCGGCACTTACCTGAGGCAGGTCTCCTGACTCGCAGGTCATAGCTAAACCGGCTCACCTTCCCATTCCGAAGAACAGTGGCTTACTGCGCCGGCCGCTCGCTGCTTACAGTGGCGGGACCGTGCGGGATTTTCACCCGCTTCCCTTTTCACTCGTCTTGCGACGAGCACCTCAGGGAGCTTTTAAAGTAACACAGGATCTCAGCATGGTCAAATCTCTACAACTCGGAGGCGAGGTTGTCCGCGGAGACTCTTAATCGATCTCGGGCAAGATGGTTGTTTTCCAGGCGCACCATGCCCGCGCTATTCGGTCATGAATATCTTAACCCCGCTCCTTCAGATGGGGCGCTTCTTCGGGTCCTCGATGACGAATCGGCTGCGATGCCAAGTGGAGTGTGAACTTCTCGACGCTTGCGCCGGTTACCGGCTGAACTTCAGTACCCAGGCGGGCTGGGCGAGCAACTCCCC
>CAVSUW010000004.1:0-1388090 GCA_963731375.1 Bryobacterales bacterium | reverse complement strand
TCGGCCCGCGCCATTTCGCCGGAGTCGGATTCATGATCCATCCCTGCCAGGTGCAGCGCGCCGTGAAGCATCAAAATTCGCAATTCGTCGGCGAGCGAATGTCCGCGCTCGGCCGCCTGAATGCGTGCGCGATCGATCGAGATGGCGATGTCGCCCGCCAGACGATTAGCCTTGGCCGGCGGAAACGACAGCACGTCGGTTACCTGGTTCTTCCCCCGAAATTCCCGGTTGAGGCGGCGAACTTCCGAGTCATTCGCGATCAGGCAGTTGATCGTCCGGCCGCGCGCGACGCGCCGTGTGATCTCGCCCAAGAAGTCACGCAACTGTTCCCGATCGACCCGCTGGGATGGACGGGACGACGTGTGAAAAAGCAGCAGTATGTCGTCGGGTGACATGGAGGTGGCCTCAGGCCGCTGTTTCAGGAACGGTCACCGGCTCCGCGGCAGCTTGGCGGGCGCCGTTTCCGCGAGCTTCAGCGACAACTGGCGATTCACGCCAATGATTTCGTTGTAGCGCTCGTAGGCCTTGACGATTTTCTGCACCAGATTGTGGCGGACCACATCGCGATCGTCGAATTGAATGAAGCGATGCCCTCGACGTTGCGCAACACGTCGACCACTTCCACTAAACCGCTGCGTATCCCCGGCGGAAAGTCCATCTGAGTCACGTCGCCGGTGACCACCATCTTGGAATTGAAGCCCTGCCGCGTCAGGATCATCTTCATTTGCTCCGGCGACGTGTTCTGCGCTTCGTCCATGATGATGAAGCTGTCGTTGAGAGTGCGGCCGCGCATGAACGCGAGCGGCGCGATTTCAATCGTGTTACGCTCCAGCAGCTTGTCGACTTTTTCCGCCTCGATCATGTCATAAAGCGCGTCGTAGAGCGGACGAAGGAACGGATCGACTTTTTCCTGCAGCGTGCCGGGCAGGAAGCCCAGGCGCTCTCCGGCCTCGACCGCGGGACGAGTCAGCACGATGCGGCTCACGCGCTTCGAAAGCAGCGCCGAGACCGCCATGGCGACGGCCAGATAAGTCTTCCCGGTACCGGCGGGACCGATGCCGAAAACCAGGTCATGATGTTCGATAGCGTCGAAGTAGCGGCGCTGATTCATGGTCTTCGGCGTAATGATTTTCTTGCCGAAGCTGCGCTGCTTGCCGCTTTCCACTAAACGCCGGAGACTCGCGTCCGGGTCCGCCGTCACCACGCGCAGGAAGCTGTTGAGATCGCCGTTATTGAACACGTGCCCGGCCTGCATCAACGCCACATAATCGTCCAGGATACTGGCGGCGCGCGCGACCGCCGCGTCGTCGCCTTCGATCTCCAGCGAGTCGTTGAGCAACCGCGTCCGGACTTGCAGGCCGGACTCGATCAGGCGAATATTTTCATCGCGAGTCCCGAACAGAGATTCAATGCCACGGCTGATTTGTACGCTGGATTTCATTCGAGGGAAATGCGGGAGTGTAACACGAAACCGGACATCCGCAGGCGCGGAGGCAGGGTCAACATCTACGTTCAGTATAACAGAAATCGGAAAGCAGGCCCGCAGAAATCTAGCGCCCAGGAGGAGCCGCTGCCCCGCGCTTAATGCGCGACCGCGTGTTCCACTTTGAGCGATTCCGTCAAATAATCCGTCGCCGCTGTTACCCCGCCCTTGCGATGCGGAACGCCGGCGATCTCCAGACCCATCTCGACGCCGCACAGGGTCCCCGCCAGCATCAGGTCGTTGAAGTCGCCCAGGTGCCCGATGCGGAAAACCTTGTCCTGCAACTTGCCCAGGCCGGTGCCGAGCGGCATATCGAAGCGCTCCAGAATCACTTTGCGGAGGCCGTCGGCGGAGTGGCCGGCGGGCGTATAGATGGCCGTCACCGAGTCGCTGTATTCCCGCGGATCGGCTGTCACGTTTTCCAGGCCCCAGGCCTTGACGGCGCGCCGCGTGGCTTCGCCATGACGCTTATGCCGCGCAAATACGTTCTGCAAGCCTTCCTCGCGCAGCAGCATGTGCAGCGCCTCTTTCAGGCCATACAGCAGATTCGTCGCCGGCGTATACGGGAAGAAACCCGCGGCGTTTTGCTTGATCATCGGCTCCCACTCCCAGTAAGCCCTCGGGAGTTTGGCCGACTTCGAAGCCGCCAGCGCCTTTTCGCTGACCGCGTTAAATCCCAGGCCGGGCGGCAGCATCAGGCCCTTTTGCGATCCAGTCACGGTCACGTCCACTTGCCACTCGTCATGCCTAAAATCGATCGACGCCAGCGATGAGATGGTGTCCACCAGAAACAGCGCCGGATGGTGCGTGCGGTTGATAGCCTGGCGGATTTCGGCCACCCGGCTGGTGACGCCGGTGGAAGTTTCGTTGTGCACCACGCACACGGCCTTGATTTGTGGCCGCGATCTTCCGCCAGCTTGGCTTCGATCACCTGCGGATCGGGAGCGTGACGCCAGTCGGTCGGGACCACGTCGACGTCCAGGCCCAGTCTTCGCGCCATCTCAATCCACAAGGTGGCGAAGTGGCCGCTTTCGAACATCAGAATCTTGTCGCCCGGCGACAGGGTATTGGTCAGCGCGGCTTCCCAGGCTCCGGTGCCCGAAGAAGGGAAAATAACCACATTCCCCTTGGTCTGGAAGACCTCTTTCAAGCCCGCGAGTACCTCCAGCCCCAGGCGAGCGAAATCCGGCCCGCGATGATCGATGGTTGGGCGCGACATGGCGCGCAAAACACGCTCGGGCACGTTGGTGGGACCCGGAAGCTGAAGAAATTGACGGCCGCTTGAGTAGGACATAGTTTTATTCCAAACGATTTATTGTACATCGAGCCACAGGGACGGCGATGTGGGCCGATTTCGAACTCAGGTGAGTTGATTCAATTCAGCAGCACCCCGCATCATAGGACGTGAAATGACGCCAGATGCTGCATCTGTAACGATCCGCGTGGCCACGATCGAAGACCAACCGTCCATGGTCTCGCTGATCAACCATGCCTTCGTGGTCGAAACGTTCCTGGAGGGCGAACGTACCAGCGCCCGGAGATTCGGGCGATGTTCGGAACCGGCGAGTTCTTGGTGGCGATCGCCAACGAGGTTTTGGTTGCTTCGGTCTACACCGAAGTGCGCGGCGAACGCGGATACTTTGGAATGCTGTCGGTAAAAGCGTCCCAGCAGGGCACAGGGTTGGGGCGCACGATGATTCAGGCGGCGGAACAGCATTGCCGGGCTAAGGGCTGCAAGCGCATGGAACTCACAGTCCTTTCGCTGCGCGCGGAATTGCCGCCGCTATACCGCAAGTTTGGATATAACGAAACCGGCCGCAAACCATTTCAAACCACCCGGCTAATCGAGGGCTACCCGCCGTGCGAGTTGATCCGCATGTCGAAGCCGTTGTAAATCGGCTAAGCGCATGCGTCGACCGCGGAGCCGGATGCGAGATTGCGGCGCCACCTGCTATCATCTAATTTCACTCCAACGCATGTCGCTCCCTGCTGAAATTGTTTGTGCCCATAGTCCGGACTCCGATGACGCTTACATGTTTTACGCCCTGGCTACGCGTAAAATACGGTCGAATCTGGTGCAGTTTCGCCACGTCCTGGGCGACATCCAGACCCTGAATCAGAAAGCGCGGGCGGGCGAATACGAGCTGACGGCGATCTCCTACCACGCCTATCCGTACGTCGCCGACAAGTACCAACTGATGGCCGCCGGGTCGAGCATCGGCGATGGCTATGGCCCGATGGTGGTGGCGTCGCATCCCATGTCGGTCGACGAACTGAAAGGCAAGCGCATCGCGATTCCCGGACGTCTCACCACGGCCTACCTGGCAATGCGCTTGATGCAGCCGGACTTTGAACCGGTGGACACGCCGTTTGATAAAATTCTGGATGCAGTCGAGGAACGCAAGGCCGATGCCGGCTTGATCATTCACGAGGCCCAGTTGACCTACTCCAACGCAGGCTTCCACAACGTCATCGACCTGGGCCGCTGGTTCAAGGACACCTACGATCTGCCCTTGCCGCTGGGCGCCAACGCGCTGCGGCGCGATCTGAATCCGGAAATGGCCAGCGAATGCTGCCGCCTGATGCGCGACAGCATCCAATACGCCATCGATCATCGGGAAGAAGCTCTGAATTACGCTTTGCAATTTGCCCGCGATATGGACCCCGCGCTGGCGGAGAAATTCGTGGGTATGTACGTCAATCACTACACCGTGGATTGCGGGGACATCGTGCCCAAGGCCGCGCAGAAGCTGCTCGACATGGGCTATGAGGCAGGACTGATCCCGCACCGCGTTCAGGTTGAGTTTGTGCGGTGAAACTAACATTCCTTCTGTCGTTATTCTGTGCTTCGCGGCGGTTTTCACGCTCTTGCAGGCGCAGGACGCCGACGTCAAGCAGCGCACCCGCGCGGTCCGCGACCTCGCCAAACAAGGCGAAGACGCGATTCCCAAAGTCGTTCCCTACGTAAGCGACCCCGACGTGGGAGTGCGCGTCGAAGCGGTCAAGGCGCTGGTCCAAATCGGCGGCCCCAAGACGCTGGACGGACTGGTCCGCGCCGCCGGCGACAACGACGCCGAAATGCAGATCCGCGCGACCGACGGCTTGGTCAACGTGTATTTGCCGGGCTACGTCAAGACCGGGCTCAGCGGCAAGCTTTCACGCGCGGGCAGTTCGGTGACCGCCAAATTCAACGACACCAATGACCAGGTGATCGACCCCTTCGTGCAGGTGCGCCCGGACGTGATCGTCGCGCTGGGGAAACTCGCGCGCGGCGGCGCGAGCTTGGACGCGCGTGCCAATGCGGCGCGGGCGGTGGGCGTGCTGCGCGGCCGTGCGGCGATACCGGATTTGATCGAGGCCCTGCGCTCCAAAGACGACAAGCTGATGTATGAGTCGCTGGTGGCGATCCAGAAAATTGGCGATCCGGAGTCGGCCCCGCGCTTTAGTTTCCTGCTGGGCGATCTAGAGGAAAAAATTCAAGTCCAGGCGCTGGAGACCACCGGCCTGCTGCGCAATCGGGACGCCGCGCCGAAAGTGCGCGACGCCCTGGAGCACGCGCGGTCCGTGAAAGTACGGCGCGCGGCGCTCGAAGCCCTGGCCATGATCGCCGATCCGGCGGACCATGCCATCTTCCTGCAGAATCTTTCGGACAAAGACGACCTGGTGCGGGCAGCGGCGGAAGAAGGCTTGGGCCGGCTGAAGAATCAGACGGACCGATCGGCGCTGAATCAGGCGTTCGAGACCGAGCATGGCATGAATCCGCGCCTCTCGGCGGCCTTTGCGCTGGTCATGCTGGGCGCGTTGCAGACCGACCGCTACGGGCCGTTGCAGTATCTGCTGAATTCCGTGAACCAGCGGGCCTGGCGCGGCGTAGCCGTCGCGTTCCTGACCGAATTGGCGCGCGAGCAGCCCATCCGGCAGACCATTTACGGCATGCTGGGCGCGGCCACCAAGGACGAGAAAATTCAGTTGAGTATCGTGCTGGCGCGTTCCGGCGACAAGGACAGCATCCCCTCGCTCGAAACGCTTTCGAAGGATCCCGATCCGGATGTGGCCGCCGAAGGCATCCGCAGCCTGCGCATACTGCGGGCGCGGCTGCCGTAGCAGGAGAAGCGCGAAGTTATTTCGCTTTCTTCTGTTTCTGCTGACCGACGCGGACCTTGAACTGTTTTGCTTGCGCTTCCTGGTACGCTTTCCAGTCGAACCTCTGAGCGGCCTCCGACAGATATTTATTGACGTCGATATCTTTGGGGAGCACAGCCATCAGGCTGGCGGACATGGTGCCGTCGGGACTGGTAATGCGGTACCGTTTCACGTTCGGAATAGACATAACGTATCCAGGATAGCATTTCCGCGCAGCATTCCGCAGGGCGCGCGTGCACGATATACTACTCTTTCAGACGGACCAACTGGAGGGTCACCGAATGAAACGCATCATCCCCATCGTTCTAGGCGTACTGGCGGTTGCCGCCGGCGCCTTCGCGCAAACTGACGCGGACATGATTGCCCGCGCCCTGGCGGCCGCTCCGGCCCAGCAGAAGGATAACGCCACGGTTGTCAAGTGGAAGGCCGACGGCACCTACGACACCATCAAGAAAGGCACCAACCGCCTGGTCTGTTACGACCGGTCCGGCGAGCCTGGACGCGCGGCGTTCGCGGTGCAGTGCACCAGCATCGGCAATCTGGAGCGGGTCGCGCAGAACCGGAAGTTTGAGGCCATGCTGGATAAGGCCGCGAGACAGGCGGCCGATCGACGCCGCGGAAGCCAACGGCACTCGCGTGAAGCCGGAATTCGGAGCGGTCTGGTACATGATGAACGGTACCGACCAGGCCACCGCTCGCCTGCACATTACGGTTGCCGTACCCGGAGCCACCGCGGCGTCCATCGGACTGCCGGATAATCCCGCGAAAGGTGGCATGTGGATCATGAATGCCGGCACCTCCACCGCCCACCTCATGACGCCCGGTCACTAGAACGTCATGAAGCCTCTGCTGTTGAGTCTGCTGGCGATCGCAGCCCTGACGGCGGCGCCGGAGAAGCACTTCTTCACCGGCGTCATCACCGACAGCATGTGCCCCATCGGCGATCATTCCCAAATGAAAATGGGACCGACGGATGCCGAGTGCACCATTGCCTGTATCCGGGAGCATGGCGCCACCTACGTTCTCTATGACGGGAAAAAAGCCTACGACCTGAGCAATCAGCAGACGCCGGAAAAGTTCGCGGGCAAGCGCGTGACGATCACCGGCACGCTGGACGCCAAGACCATGACCATCCAGGTGGATTCGATCAGCCCCCGCGAAGTAATAAAGCCAAGTGAACCGCCGAAACGGCGCGGCATCGGGCCGCGTCCCACCGCCAAGCGCAATAATGAGAAGAAAGCAGTGACGTTCAAATCCTTACTTCCATTGTTGGCGCTGGGCCTCGCCGGCATCTCCACCGTGCATGCCCAGGATGGCGGCGCGCCCGATCCCGCTTTCTCCGTGGTGCCGTTCGAACGCTGGCTGGCGGAAGGCGAGCCCACCAATCTCCGCTGGTCCGTGCGGGTGGGCGCCGCCGAGCTCAACAATCATCAACGGCTCCAGAGCAGAGTGGAAATTCAAGTGGATGGCAACGAGCTTGTCAGCCGCCGCGGGCATGGCGAGCTGGGGGTCATGATTCAATTCGAGGACAGCGCCAAGCGGGTGTACCAGACCCACGGAGGCATCGATCTGCAGGAGGTGAAGGATGACGCCGGCAAATCCAACATCCAATACCTGCAGGACGCCTTTGTGCTGCCGGGCGATTACCGCGTGGGCGTGGTGATTTTCGACGCCAAGACACGCGATCATTGGGCCGAGCAAAAAACGCTGCACGTGAATCCGCTGCGCAATGACCCGCTGCCGGGCGCGTGGAAGAATCTGCCGGCCGTGGAATTGCTACGCGCAATGGAGCCGCCCGATAGCTGGTACATCCCCTACCTCAGCTCGCGCTTGCAGGTGCCCGTCGCCACGCGCCGCCCGGTTCGGGTGGAAGTGCTGATGAACGCCTCGCCTTCCGGCCCCAGCCGCGGGTTAAACACGGGAACCGCCAACAACCGGAACCTGGCCAACCTGGTGCCCGCGTTGAAAGTGTTCTCGCAGATGGAAATCGCCGGCGGGAGCCTGCACATCACGCTGCTGGATATTTCCAACCGCCGCGTCATTTTTGAACAGGACGCGGTGCACCAATTGGATTGGACGCGCCTGCGCGACGCCTTGACCGAGGCCGATCCCAATAAAATCGACGTCCATTCGCTGGAGCATCGCGGGCAAAACGCGCCGTACTTTATGCAGCAAGTGCGCGAGCGCCTGGCCGCCTCAGCAGCCCGGCAGGGGCGCGAACGAACCAGTGCGTGTGTTGATTGTTCTCGCGGCGCCCATGACGCTGGATTCCGGGGACAAAACCCGCGTGCCCGAATCGGAAGCGAAGCCGCAGGGTCCGCTGTATTTTGTGCGCTACCATTTGCCGCCGGAGCGGACGCCGCTGGGGTATCGAACCGCTGTCGAGAATGGGGCGGCGCGGATACGGGGGCATGCAGCAACAACCCACTGGGCCGGCTGAGGCGTTCGATTCGCTCCAGGGCGTGCTAAAACCGCTGCAGCCGCGGCTCTTTGACGTCTACTCGCCCGACCAGTTTCGCAAGGCGCTCAGCAGCTTGCTGGAAGAAATCGCGCGGCTGTGAAGGGGCGGCCGCCGGGCTGGTTATTGCTCGCGCAGCCACTGACGCAGCGCCAGGGTTCGCCGCCGCTCCTTACGCCCGTCGTTCCAACTGAGGCCAGCCACCAGGAGCATCGCCAAGGCGGGGGCGCCGAAGCCCAATGACACGGAGAGGAATCGAATCATCGCGCGCACCCGCGGGATGCGCTGATTTGTCCATATCGCGAGGCCTAAGTTCCTTCTTCCAAAGGAATAACCGAACAGCATGCATCGAGGCGTGCCTCCAAGATTTTAAGTCGCCGGCCTCCGACGTACTTTTCTCGGTCGAACGATTCTGCCATAAGCCCGGGTATTCGCACAAGTAGGGGAGTGCCTATCTTTCGTCCCCCACGTACACCCGACGCGCCGCCGGCGAGTTATGGTACCGGCGTGGCGGTGGGCTTGCCCTTTTCCACCACATAAATCGCGGCCAGCTTGAGCGGTTGCGTGCCGGTATTACGCGCATCATGCTTTAAGCCGGCCTTCACCACGAAGCCCTCTCCGGCTTTGAACTTCAGGGGCGGCTCTCCATCGATCAGCAATTCGCCCTGGCCTTCCATGACGTAGGTGATCTCATCGCCGGGATGCGTATGGTGTCCGGCGTTCGCTCCGGGCGCGATCTCGACCGACGCGATTCTGGCCTCGCGGCCCGGGACCGATACATCGCCCGTGAACACAACCGTGCGCTTGATTCCAGGGTTCTGGGCCCACAGACCGCTGGCTGCCGCTACGAATCCAACCGCCACCAGACCCGCGGTCAACAAACCGCCGACAGTCCACTTCTGAATCGATTTCATACTTTGCTCCTCAGCATGCTTATTCGTGAACGCAGATACGATCATTGCATGATTTCGGACGCAGCGGTTCTACGTGCCGCGATCACTTCGCCAGCGCCGGCAAAGTGGTAAACGTGTGGGCGGCTCCGGTCGGAATGCGGATGCCCAGCGCGCCGATCTGAGCGTTAGGCGGCTTGTCGAACTCGATGGTGCCGCGAATGGTCGAGGCCGCCGGATATCTGTCGACTCCCAGGGTGAACGCATAGTGCCCGTTAGGGGCCATGGTGAGGGTATCGGCTGCGATTTGCGTTCCCGTCTCGTCGCGAACCACCACCGGAATACTCACCTGCGCCGCCGTCGAGACGCTATTCACCGCGATGCCGGTGGCGGTGCCGTTAGTGTTATCGAAAGCCAAAACGTAGGCGCTGGCGTTACGGCTCTCCAGCGGCACCACGGCTTCCTGGTCGTTGTGGCGGAAGATCACGAAGCCGCTGACGTTGCCGCGGTGGTGAGTTGCGCCGAGCCGTATCAGATCCGGCGCACCGGCGCTTCATATCAAGTCACCTGTATCGCCGTCGAGACGCTATTCACCGCGATGCCAGTAGCGGTGCTGTCGGTATTGTCGAAAGCTAAAACGTAGGCGCTGGCGTTACGGCTCTCCAGCGGCACCACGGCTTCCTGGCCGTTGTGGCGGAAGATCACGAAGCCGCTGACGTTTCCAGTGGTGGTGAGTTGCGCCGAGCCGGTGATCAGATCCGGCGCCCCGGTGCTTACGACGATGAGGGTCGCCCCGGCCGCCAGGTTTTGGGTGACCGAGGGAGCCGTCATGTCCGCGATGTTGCCTTGCGGAAATGTAAGCGGCAGAGGCAGCGGGATACCGGTTTGATCGGCGAAGAAACTGAGAGTCACTGGCGTCGCAGTGGTTCCGGTGTTGACCAGCACGAAAGTGGTTTGCCAGCCGTCGCCGCCCGAAGCCAGGTGCGCGATGCTGCCGCCTCCGGTGCCGACATTGGCCAGCGCCGGAATCGTCGTCAGCGCGTTGTTGGGCGGCGTGAAGCGCAGTCCCAGCACGCTGATCTGTCCGCCTGCCGGGGTATCGAACTCGATGGTGCCGCGCTTGTTCGCCGTGATTGGGAACCCCAAGACCGGATCTGACAAAACGAAGGCGGTGTGGCCGTTGCCGCCCAGCGAAATAGTAGTTCCAGGACTGCTGATGACGTTGCCCGCGTCGTCGCGAATGATCACCGGGATAACAGCGTTTGCGCCGAAACGTTCTCCACCGCCACGCCCAGCACCAGCCCGTTGGTATTGTCGAAAGCCAGCAGATAAGAACTTGCGTTGCGCGTCTCCATCGGCACCACGGCTTCCTGCGCGGTCGGAATCTGATGGAAAATGGCGAAGCCATCCACTGCGCCGGTGGCCGCGAGTTGCGCGGAACCAACCAGCACCTGCGAGACCGGCGCAGCCGCGGTCGCGACAATCAAGGACGCGTTCGCGGCGATGGTCTTGTCGAACGAAGCCGCCAGCAGCGGTCCTGCAGTCGCGGCCTGTTGCGGGAACGTCAAGGGCAGCATGAGCGGACCGTTTCCGCTGGGATCGACGGCATCGCCGGAGAAACTCAACCGCGATGTTGCCGAGGCCGCGCCCTTGTTGACCAGCGTGAACGTGGTGGTCCAGTTTTCCTGCGCCGCGAGATGCGCCATGGAGCCGATGACGTTCAAGTTGGCGATCGAAGGCGCCTGCTGCTCCACGTCAAACGACAGGCCCGCGACCGTGAAGTTTCCCGAACGGTCTACGCTTCCATTCGCCGCAACCAGGAAACTCAGCACGCCGCTGCCCGATCCCGAGGAAGCTCCGTTAAAGGAGACGAACGGCAAGCTATTGGTGGCGCTCCATGCGCAGCCGGTGGGCGCAGTGATGCTGACTGTTCCCGAGCCGCCCGCGGCCGTGAACCCTTGCCCGCCCGGACTGATCGCATAGGTGCAGGTTGCCGTCTGGTTGACCGTCACGGAAATTCCGGCTACCGAAATAGTGACGCTTCTCGGTACACCGGCTGCAGCCGCCACGATCAGCGTGACCGTCGCCGGACCGGTACCTGAAGATGCGCCGGACACTGTGATCCAAGCCGGCAATCCCGACACGGACCAGGAGCAGAACGCCGCGGTCTGCACTCCGATGTTGAACGATCCGCCGGCTCCCGGCGCTTGAATCGTCGATGTCGTCAACGCAAAACTGCAAGGCGGATTCATCACCCGAATCAGATTGTTCGAGGAATCCGCCACGAAGATTCTTCCCGTCGAATCCGTGGCCACGCCTATGGGCGAGTTCAAGCCGGCGCTGGTGGCAGGGCCGTTGTCTCCGCCGTAACTGCCGATCCCATTGCCGGCGATGGTCGTGATGATTCCGCTGGTTACCTGCCGGATCACATTGTTAGCCGTATCCGCGATGATGACGTCGCCCGCCGCATCCAGGGCGACGCCCTCCGGATTGTTCAGCTGGCGCGCTGGTGGCGGCCCCATTGTCACCGCCAAAACCAGGTGTTCCGTTTCCGGCGATGGTGGAGATGATTCCGCCGGTCACCATCCGTATACGGTTATTTCCGAAATCCGCGATGTACAGATTCCCCGCGGCGTCCACCTTGACGTCCAGAGGATTCCACAGCGAGGCGCTGGTAGCCGAGCCGCCATCGCCCGCAAAAGTAGCGGTGCCGTTTCCGGCAACCGTAGTGATGGTGCCTCCCGATATCTTGCGGACGCGATTGTTCCCGTAGTCGGCGATGTAGAGGTTTCCGGCCGCATCCAGAGCGATTCCCGCTGGGCCGCTTAAGCGTGGCGGCTGGTGGCGGCGCCGTTGTCGCCGCTGAAACCCGCCGTCCCGTTTCCGGCGATCGTGGTGATCACTCCGCCCGAGACTTTGCGAATGACGCTATTGCCCGCGTCCGAAATATAGAGATTTCCGGCTGTGTCCACGGCAACGCCCCAGGGAGTATTCAAGCGTGGCGCTGGTAGCCGCGCCGTTATCGCCGGTGTATCCTGCAAGGCCTGTTCCGGCTACCGTGGTGATCACTCCGTTGACTACTTTGCGCACCAGATTGTGATAGCTGTCCACGATGTATACCGCGCCGCCGGGACCCGCGGCAGTGGCAGTGGGGTTAAACAAGAGTGCGCTGGTTGCCGTCCCATTGTCGCCGACATATCCGTACGGTCCTCCCGCCACCGTGGTGATGATGCCGGCCGTGACTTTGCGGACCACGTCATTGTTGTAATCCGCGATGTAGAGGTTGCCGCTGGCATCCACCGCGACATCCACCGGATTGTCGAGCAGCGGCGTTGGTCGCCGAACCGCCATCCCCCGAGTAGCCGACCGTGAAGTTTCCCGCGACTGCGGAAACCGCTCCAGCCGGTTGTGATCTTGCCGACCAGCGGAAAAGCGGAGCCGGAAGCCGCAAAAAACACGTTGCCGGCGCCGTCCACGGCGACACCGATCGGGCCCGCTCCTTGCTGGTAAAACACCGTGGTGAGAATGCCGCTTCGCTACCTTGACGCACGGCGTCGTTGCCGAAATCCGCGATATAAAGATTTCCCAGCGTGTCCACTGCGACATCCCTCGGAGAATTCAACTGAGCGCTGGTCGCGGGGCCGCCATCGCCCGACGCGCCGGCCGTCCCGGTGCCGGCCACCGTGACGGTGACTCCGCCCGATACCTTGCGGACCACATTATTGCCGGAATCGGCAATGTACAAATTGCCCGAGGTATCCACGGCAACGCCAGTCGGATTCGATAACTGAGCGCCGACGCCGCCTCCGGACACGGTCGTGATCACGCCGTTGGACACTTTCCGGACGCGATTATTGCCGGAGTCGGCAATGTAGAGATTTCCCGCGCTATCCAACGCCATACCCGATGGCTTGTTCAACTGTGCGCTGGCCGCGGGGCCGTTGTCGCCGCTGTAGCCCGGCGTCCCGGTTCCAGCCACCAGCGTGAGCGACGTGGGTAGTGGCGTCCATGCGCACCACAGCGGAATAAGACAGCTAACGCAATGTAGACATTCCCCGCCGCGTCCGTCGCAACACCTGTGACGGAGCCTAAGCTGGCGGAAGTGCCCGGGACCCCCTGCGGGACGCCGCCGCCCGCAAATGTCTGAATCGTGTAGTTCTGGCTGAAGGCCGCCCCGGATGAACAGCAGGGCAAGGATTACGGAACCTACAATCTTTCGCATTTCGTACGAGATTCCCCTACGGGCCGAGACCTGGCAACTTGGTAGTGACAAAATAGACGCGTCCGGCGCCTAAAAGATTACCCGTCCCATGAAGCGACTCGCGACGCCTATGCCCCAGTATCAACCCCGTTCTGGGCGAGGGCGGGCCGCTCGCGGATGCCGGCCGCCTGCTCGAATGCGTGGGCCATTTGCAGAACGCCCCAGTCATCTTGATGGCGCCCGACAATCTGCAGGCCCACCGGCAAGCCCTCCGGCGTAAACCCCGCCGGGACGGAAATGGCCGGCAGCGCCGTGGTGCTGATGAAGTAGCAGGAGCGCATCCAATCCACATAGGTTTCCAGGCGCTGGCCTTCGATCTCGGTCACGTACTCCTGATCGATATCGAACGGCGGAACCTGCACCACCGGCAGCACCAGAAAATCGAAGCGGGCCATGAATTCGCCAAGGCGCGCGAAAAGCTGCGAGCGCAAGGTCTCGGCGCGGGCGATCTGCGGACCCGTCAGCCGCGATCCGCGCTCGATCTCATCCACCACGGTGCGTTTCATCTGCGCGCGGTGCGGCTCCAGAAGTTCTCCGTGCTGCAGATAGAATCCCAGCGCGCGAAGAGTCTTGAAGGCTTCGTCGGCGCCTGAGAAATCGGGATTCGCGTCTTCGGTGACGCAACCGAGCTCTTCGAAAGTGCGCCGCCGCGCGTTCACCACCGCGCTCACGCGGCTATCGAAGGGCAGACCCGCGAATTTGTCGCACCAGGCGATGCGCAACCCTTTGCAATCGCGCGCGAGCGGTTGCGGCGAAGCGCGAGCCCGGCTCATGGATCGACAACGGAGCCCGCGCATCGGGACCGGCGATCACCGAAAGGAACAACGCCAGGTCCTCGACCGTGCGCGCCATGGGTCCGACCACGTTCAGCGTATTCCAGCCGTCTCGCGAGGGAACCTTTGGGACTCGCCCCGGCGACGTGCGGATGCCCACCACGGAACAAAAACTAGCCGGATTGCGCAGCGAGCCGCCCAGGTCGGTGCCATCGGCGATCGGCAGCATTCCGCAAGCCAGCGCCACCGCCGCGCCGCCGCTCGAACCGCCGCAGGTCTTCGACAGGTCCCAGGGATTCTTGGTGCGCCCGAAAATAGGGTTGAACGTCTGCGATCCCGCGCCGAATTCGGGAGTGTTGGTTTTGCCGATGGTGATGGCGCCCGCGCCCTGCGTTCGCTCGGCCAGAAGCGTGCTGAAATCCGGCACGTAATCTTTGAAAATCGGCGACCCAAAGGTGGTGCGCAAGCCGCGGGTCTCGGTCAGATCCTTGAACGCGATCGGGAAGGCCGTGCAGCGGGCCCAGAAACTCGCCGCGCGCCGCGCCTTCATCCGCACGCAAAGCCTGCGCCCGCGCGTCTTCCTCCGCCAGAGTGACGATGGCGTTCACTTGCGGATTCAGCCGCGCGATCTGCGCCAGATGCGCCTCCAGCACCTCGCGCGCGGAAAGCTCCTTGCGGCGCATGCGCCGGACCATTTCGGTAGCGTTAAGAAAGCAGATATTGTCGTTCACAAAGGCGTTCAACTCGTCGCGAGTTTAGCACACACGGCACCAAATTCACGCGAAAATAGAGAAATGCGATTCGGATTCATTTTGCTTCTTTGCGGCGCGGCCGTCGCGCAGGCTCCGGTTTATAAGCCGGCTCCGATCGGGACCCTGAAACAGGTGATGCGCGGAGTTGTGCTGCCGAATTCCGACATCCTGTTCAGTGTCGCGCAGACGCCGCCGAAGAACGACAAGGAGTGGGCCGTGGTCCAGGACAGCGCCATCGCCATCTCCGAAGCGGCGGCCTTGATCTCGATGCCCGGGCGCCTGCTCTCGAACGGACAGAAAGTGCCGCTGGAGCGCGCCGATTGGGTCAAATTCACGCAGGAATTGGTGGACGCGGGTGCCGCATCCTACAAAGCGGCGCAGTCCAAGAATCAGGATGTGGTGGTTTTGTCGCTCGACCGGCTCAGCAATGCCTGCGACAGTTGCCACGGAGTTTATCGCGACAAGCACTAGGCACCTGCCTCTAAACCATCTTCTGTTCCAGCTCCGCCCAGCGCGCATAGATCGCATCGACCGCGGCCTGCGCTTCTTCCACTTCGCGATAGGCCTGCTCGAGCAGCCGCCCGTCTCTGGTGAGGGACGGGTCTTTCAAAGCGGCCCGCTTTTGTTCCAGGACTTGCTCGGCCTCGTGAACCCGCTGCTCGATGGATTCGTACTCGCGGGCTTCCAGATACGACGGTTTCTTTTTCGCGGGCAGCCGGCGAGCCGGCGGCCGAATTTCCGCCTGAGCTTTCGGTTTAGGCTGCTTGCGCTGCTCCTGCCACACATCCCACTGGCTGTAGTCGGCGAAACGCTCGGCGCGGCCTTGCCCGTCCAAACCGAGCACCAGCGTCGAAACGCGATCCAGCAAATAGCGATCGTGCGTCACCAGCACCAGCGCGCCGGAGAATTCGAGCAGACTTTCCTCCAGAATTTCCAGCGTGGGAATATCCAGATCGTTGGTGGGCTCGTCGAGCAGCAGCACATCGGCCGGTTCCAGCATCAGATTGGCGATCAGCACGCGGGCGCGCTCGCCTCCCGACAAGCGGCCGACCGGTTGATTCAACTGCTCGCCGCTGAACAGAAAGCGCGCCGCCCAGGCGGCCACATGAATCACGCGATCGCGATAGATCACGGAATCGCTATCCGGCGCCAGCGCCCGCCGCAGCGTGACATCGGGATCGAGCTGGCGGTTCTGATCGAAGTACACCATGCGCAGTCCGTCGGCGCGCTCGATCTTGCCGCGCAGAGGCGCCATCTCCCCGCGCGTCTCCCCAGCAGCAATCGCAGCAGCGTGGTTTTCCCGCTGCCGTTCGATCCCACCAATCCCACGCGCATGCCGGCGGTGATGGTGAAATCCAGATCCTCGAACAGGATTCGGCCGTCGTAGCCGTAGCCGACACCTTCCAGATGAATCAGCCGCTTGGTCTTGCGGTCCGTGCCGGCAAAGTCGATATCGGTGGCGCTGGTGCGGCTGCGGGAGCGCAGATCCGCCAGCTCGCCGATCATTTCGTGCGCCGTGTCGATGCGGGCCTTGGCCTTGGTGGCGCGCGCTTTGGGCCCGCGGCGCAGCCATTCCATCTCCGTGCGCACACGATTCTCCAGCGATTCCTGGCGCTTGGACTGGGCGTGCAGAAACTCGGCCTTCTTTTCGAGGAACGCGCTGTAGTTGCCGGCGACGTACAGCAGTCCGTCGGGATAGACGCGATTCAGCTCCGCAATCGCCGTGGGCACGTTCTCCAGAAAGTAACGGTCGTGGCTGACGATCACGCTCGCGAACGGCGCGTTCTGCAACAGCTTTTCCAGCCATTCGATTCCGGCCAGATCCAGGTGATTGGTGGGCTCGTCGAACAGGACGATGGCGGGATCCTGCACCAGCGCCTCTGAGATCGCCAGCCGCTTTCGCCATCCGCCCGAGAGCGTCGCGGCCTCCGCATCGAAGTCTTCAAAACCCGCGCGGCCGAGCGTTTCGCCCTCGCGCGCCTGCCATTCCGATTCCGGCGATACCCGCACTTTTCAGCGAACGGCGAATCACCGCGCGGATGGTTTCTCCCGGCGGAAATTGCGAATCCTGCGGCAGGTACGCCAGCCGCGTGCCCTTGCGCAAGGCGACTTCGCCGGTATCCGGCTCTCTGCGCTGCGCCAGAATTTCCAGCAGCGTAGACTTGCCGGAACCATTCGGTCCGATGAGGCCGATGCGGTCGCCTTCGCGAACGCTCAGCGAAACGTCGCGAAACAGAAACGAGGCGCCGTAGGACTTCGCCAGAGCTTGGGTGTTCAGAAGGAGCGCCACAGGAGGGTCTGACTCAAGAATATCAGGCCCCGAAACTCAGGCGAGTCGCGTGACCGTCGCCTGCGACGCTACTTCGCGTCGCTGTGCGCAGCGATGTTCCTGGCATCCTCCGCGGTTTGCGCCGCCTGCCGGGCCAGCGAGATCACGCGCTCGCTATTGGCCTTGCGATCCGGGATCTGTTCGGCTTGCTGCGCCAGGT
Organism: Bryobacterales bacterium; assembly: GCA_963731375.1. GTDB lineage: Bacteria > Acidobacteriota > Terriglobia > Bryobacterales > Bryobacteraceae > Palsa-187. The sequence goes on along the minus strand of CAVSUW010000004.1, from coordinate 1,370,841 downwards.
GTTCGGCTTTCTGCAGGGTTCCCTGCGCTCGGGCGTCCACGCCTTCAGCCTTGGCAATCTGAATGGCATTGCGAGCCTGGTAGATAGCCAGCACGGCTTCATACTCGCGCTGCGAGACCATGGGCCCGTTTCCAGCGGCTGCTCCAGGCGGCTGCAGGTTCACCGTATAAGTTTCCACTCGCGGCAACAATTCGTATTTCGCGGAGACCGGCTCCGACGTGCCTATGGTGTCCGGCCGCAGCACGTTCTCCATCACCACCACGGGCCCGGGCTTCGACACCGCGAAGTACGGCTCGGCGGTCACCAGCAGGCCGAAGGTCTGCAGCGAAGTCGTGACCTCCAGCTTGGCGTCGTCGCTGTGATTGGTGATGACCTCACCCAGGCGCTCGGTCTGGCCTTCGGGGCTGATGGCCCACAACACATAGGTCAAATACTGCGGTCCGTATTTCGCGGGCGAGTCGAGTCCGGCGAACTTCGCGTGAATCGTCACCGCGCCCGCTTTCGCTTCGATGGTGGCGTTGCCGTGGGTTTCCGGAGCCAGAACGGTGCCGCGGAAATCAATTTTCGTGGGTTCCGAGCGGTGTCCATAGTTCACCGCCGGAAGCGAGCGTTGAACCACGGTGATTCGGTAAATGGGCGCGTCGTGTTCATCCGCTGCACGGGCCGCGGGCGGATTTAGAGCCAGGATCAGCGGCAACGCCAACCAAACATGCGATTCGAATTTCATAACGGTCTCCTTTCGAAAGCTTCGGGACTCGCCGCCCAGACCCTTGCCGGCTAGGCTTATTTCTCCTTCAGGGCCGGCGCCGGCGCGAGGAGCGGCGGAAGCCGTATCGCCCAATTCCGATTTCTTGTACTTCGGCTCAGAAATATAGCCTTGGATCTGGTCCTTGCCGATCTGGTTGACCACCAACTGCACCGGCTGTGGCCGGTCGTCCAGATTGATCCAGATGGGCTCATAAAGATTTATGCTTTTCTTCTGCATCTGGTTATCGTCGACGAACAGCGCGAGATCGTAGGACTTGCGCTTGGTATTCACCTTGCGCAAGGAGAGGCTCACCGGCCCGATGCGTTTGAACTCCTTGGATTTCGTGAGCTGGAACTCGTAGTAATTCCGCTCGCCTCGCTTCTGCAGCGCCACCACATCGTCGTGAGTGCGGCCGATGGAGCCGTTGAGTTCATCTTTGGTCGAGGCCAGTGAACCGGAGAGCTCATCGCGCGTGGAATCGAGCTTCCCTTGCAGATCGTCGCGCGTCTTGTTCAAGTCTTCGCGCGTGCTGCTGAGTTGCTTTTCCTGATCCGCCAGGCGAGTCTGCATCTGCCTGAAGCGCGGGTCGACGGTGGCTCGCGCAGCGGTACGAGGTCGCGAGCTAGGGCGCGAAGCGCCTTCCGAAACGATGCGCGCCGGAGGAGCCGGTGGAGGCTGGCTCAGCTTATCCGCCATCACCTGCATTTCGGTCTTCAGCTGCGCAATCGAAGAACTCAGCGACTGATTGGTGGCGCTCAGATCATTGAGCTGCCGCCGCTCGCGCGAAACGTAGGCGAGACTGATCCCGGCGACCACGAACAGCGCCAGCACCGCTATCCCGATTCCCCAGCGCAAGGCCGAATTTTCCGGATCGACGTTCCCACGGCTCTCGTTCGTATCCATTGGCGAATCTCCTTCCGCGGATGAGCAGCAACTGGATCGCCAGTGCTAAGCGATTGAATTCGTGGGGATTTCGCGAAGCCGCTCGCGGGAAGATCTGCGGAATCCTGTAAACCTTACCAGGGAGATCCGCGCCCGCGTTTACTATAAGACCAATGGAGCACCTTCCGCGAAGGCTGGCCGTGATCGCGCTGGCGATCCTGTTCACGCTGGCGCTTCGGGACTGCGGGCTTCGTGATCATCGAAGGCTATCCGGTCTTCGATGCGTTCTACATGACGCTGACCACCGTGACCACGGTGGGCTACGGCGAGATCCGGACGCTGAGCCACGCGGGGCGGATCTTCAATTCCTTCCTGATCTCCTTCGGCGTGGTGGTCATCTTTCTCGCCGTCGGGGCCATGACGCAGACCGCGATCGAACTCGAGTTGAATCAATTTTTCGGAAAGCGACGGGTCAAGAATATGATCGAGAAACTGGAGGGGCACTACATCGTGTGCGGTTTCGGACGCCTGGGGCGCGGCGCCGCCGATGAGCTTCGGCGGGCGGACGTGCCGTTCGTGGTGATCGACAAGGATGAAGACCGGGTGGAGCGCGCCATGAAATTGGGGATGCTGAGCGTGGCGGCCGATGCCAGCAGCGACGATGCGCTGCGCGATGTGGGCATCGACAAGGCCAAGGGCTTGATCGCCACGCTGGCGTCCGACGCCGACAACCTGTTTCTGATTCTTTCCGCCAAGTCGCTGAACTCGCGCCTGCATCTGGCGGCGCGCGTCGACGAGGAAGCTTCCGAACAAAAGATGCGGCGCGCGGGCGCGGACTTCGTGTTCGCTCCCTACAACAGCACCGGCCACCGCATGGCGCAGGCGCTGCTCAAGCCGCATGTGCATCAGTTCATCAATTTCGCCACGCAGGAGCGCCGGGTCTGAATGTAAACATCGAGCAGGTGCAGGTGAGCACGCGCAGCTCCTTCGCGGACCGCACGCTGGCCGACGTCCATGTGCAGCGGGATCTGGATGTGATCGTGCTGGCGGTCCGCAAGGCCGCCGGCGAGATGCTGTTCAATCCGCCGCCGGAAATGAAGATCGCGGCCGGAGACCATCTGATCGTGATGGGTGAAGCGGATCGGCTTGCAGAAACTGGAACAGCTTCTGACCGGAGTCCCCGCGTGAAGGTTCTGACGGCCCAGCAGATGCGTGAGGCGGACCGCCAGACGATCGCCAGCGGGACGCCGGCGGACGTGCTGATGGCGCGCGCCGGGACCAAGGTGGTGGAGTTTCTCGAATCCGAATTCGCGCCGCTGGCGCGCCAGCGCGTGGTGATTTTCTGCGGCTCCGGCAATAACGGCGGCGACGGACTGGTGGTCGGGCGTCTGCTGAAAACCCGCGTCGCCAGCTTGCAGGTGGTGCGGGTCACGGACACGCCCGGGCCGGTCGATCGCGACGCCACGATTGTGGTAGACGCGCTGCTGGGCACCGGTTTTCGCGAGCCGGTGGAGGGCCGCTACGCGGAGTTGATCGCGACCATCAACGAGGCAGTTTCCGCGCGCCAAGGTGGTGGCGGTGGACATTCCGTCCGCCATGCAGGTGCGGGCGGATTTCACGGTGACCTTCGCGGCTCCCAAGGCCGAGATGCTGCTCGACCCGCGCGCCGGCAACGCCGGGAAACTGATCGTCGCCGACATCGGAATTCCGGCGGAATTCCTGCAATCGGATCTGGAGTTGTCCGAGCCGCGGGATTTCGCACCGCTGTTTCAGCCGCGCAAACGCGATGCGAACAAGGGCGACTACGGCCACGTGCTGGTGGTGGGAGGCGCGCCTGGCAAGACGGGCGCGGTGGCGATGTCGGGGCTCGGCGGCGCTGCGGATGGGCGCGGGACTGGTGACGGTCGCGTGCGCGGATTCCTCGCGGCTGGCGCCGGAGTTGATGACGCAATCGCTCGATGCGATCAGCCTGGATCGCATGACGGTGCTGGCGATCGGGCCCGGGCTTGGGGATGAACCGCGAACTGGTGTCGAAGTTGACCGGCGAAGCGAAGATTCCAACCGTGATCGACGCCGACGGCTTGAACTCCATCGCCGGAACCGATTTTCGCGGGCGCGGTGTGGAGACGGTGCTGACGCCGCATCCCGGCGAGATGGCGCGGCTGCTGGGCCTGAAGGCCGCCGTTAAGCCGGAAGCCCGGCTCTCGACTGCCCGCCAGTTCGCAATGGACCGCAACGTCTGTCTGGTGCTGAAGGGCTTCCGCACGCTGATCGCTTTTCCGGACGGCAAGGTCTGGATCAATCCCACGGGATCGCCCGCGATGGCCAAGGGCGGCACCGGCGATGTCCTGACCGGGTTGATCGCGGGCCTGATCGCGCAGCCGCGGAGCAAGCTCCTCCCGACATCGGCCTGGCGGTTCGCGCCGCCGTCTGGCTGCATGGGCGCGCCGGCGAGTTGGCGGCGGAGGAATTGACGGAGCACTGCGTGCTCGCCACCGATCTACTGACCTATCTGCCGAGAGCCATTCGTGAAGTCATTTGAGACTCACGGCGAAGAGGAAACCATCGAGCTGGGCCGCCGCATTGCCGCGACGCTGCCGAAGCGCGCGGTGGTGCTGCTGATCGGCAATCTCGGCGCGGGCAAGACCACGCTGGCCAAGGGCATCATCAGCGGCCTGGGCGCGGCGGAGCCCGAGGACGTGACCAGCCCCACCTTCACGCTGATCCATGAATACGGCGAAGGCCGCGTGTATCACATCGATCTCTACCGTCTGGACCGCGCCGAACAAGTCGCCACGCTGGGGCTCGACGAGATCTTCGACCGCGAGGCCGTGGTGCTGATCGAATGGGGCGAGCGCTTCCCGCAGTTGCTGCCCGCGGACCGCATCGAGATCCGAATCGAGCCGATGAACGAAGAATCGCGCCGCATCGAAATCACGGGGCACGAGGTATCCTGAGCATATGAGCAAATTCACCGTGGTCGTCCATGCCGAGCCCGCAGGTGGGTTTTGGGGAGAAGTGCCCGCGTTACCGGGTTGCTACTCGCAGGGAGAAACCGTCGACGAATTACTGGGGAATTTGCGTGAGGCCATCGCCGGCGTGCTCGAAGTTATGCAGGAAGACCGCGCCTTGACAGGTCGAGCATGTTCAGAGAATCGCCTTTAGCTGTTTGCGCAAACCTTCTGCCAACTTGACCTCTCCGCCTATCACGTCCTCATAGAAAACCGTTCGATAGCCGTGGATGTCAAAAGGTAGCTTTGTGCCGCCCTGAGCAAGAAGGACGAGCGGCTTGTTCAGTGCATCCGCGTACCCGACTTCGTAGAAGACGTTTGCGTTCAAGGGCGTGATTTCGGCAATGACCACGGCGGCTTCCGCGACATGGCGCTTGATGTCGGCGAGTATTGGATTGGGACCCGCCACCTCGTCGATCCGAATCGGGTTAAACCCCTCATCTTCGGCCACCTTTCGGATTACTTGATCCCAGATACGGTCAAAGGGCGCAGTGAACTGCGTGGCTACAAAGGCGCGGGGTCTTGCGGCTCTTACAGCGATTTGCTCGAAACGGATTGGGCCTTGACCAGACGCAATCAGTCCGACTTGATGTCCCGGTGGTTGCTGGGGGAGGGTCGCTTCCACGACTTTTACGTCATCGACTCGCAATTCCGCTAGCTGACCTCGAAGAGTGGCCTTGATCTTGTATTGGCGTTGGGGCTGAACGTGGTTCATGCCGGCCGTTCGTGCCAACGGTCTAAATCCTGATCCAGGCTCAAACATCGCGACTGAGAACCCGTTTAGATCTCCGAACTCGACGTAATAGAACTGGTCATTGAAGGATCTAAAGCCAAGGACAATCCCAGCGGTATAGCCTGGTTCAACGGGGCCCTCAAAATTTACTTTCGCTTCGATATCACCTTCTGTAAACCGTTCGATATTGCTAGCAGCAATTCCAATTCTGATGGCCTTACCGGCACTCTGCCAAACTGGATCACTCTCGATAAACGTGACGCCACCACGGTCGTCGGACTGCCATCGTCCCATGATCCCGAACCAGGCACTCGGAAGCACGTCGGTGTAAAAAGGCGGCGCCATTAAATAGACTCTATCACTCGTTGAACATCCGTCCAGTCACCCTACCCAGCCCACCAAATCGCCCATCCAATTCAATCGTTTGCCCTCTCCGGTTGCCGCTCCGCAGTCCCTCCGTCTGCGATCCTCTTCCTGATGTTGCTATGCCATCTCGCTCACAACCAACGCCCGGAACGAGCGCTCCTCCTCAGTGCCGCGTGCAAAAACGCCACAACCAAACGAACCCAAGCTTCGCGCTTGCCCCGAATCGCTAAGCATCAGATCCATAAGACCGATCCCCGCGCCAGTAGCTCCTATACCGCACGCACCACCCAGCCGAAACCCGAAAAACGAACCCACCGATTGGGGTCCAACCGCATCCCAATTCCCTCCCGCCCCACGCGAAGAAAACGCGTAATACAACTGCAATATTTGCATCATTTTAGTCCTTAGTATCAATTACTTACAACAAAGTATTGTCACTCCTCCGCCGAGTGTGCTAATAATAGTGCTTGGACTCAGGCGGCTCAGCCGAGTCCAGTTTAGGCAACGAAACAAGCCAAAATTTTGAGTGATTCCAGAGGAGGTTGAACCATGAAGATTCGTCCGCTCTACGACCGCATTGTGGTCAAACGGATTGAGGACAGTACAGAGAAAACGGCCAGCGGGTTGTTCATTCCCGATTCGGCCAAAGAGAAGCCGCAGGAAGGCGAAGTGATCGCCGTTGGCCAGGGCAAGCGCGCCGACGACGGCAAGCTGATTCCGCTCGACGTGAAGGCCGGCGACCGCATCCTGTTCGGCAAGTACTCCGGCTCCGACATCAAGTTGGATGGCGAAGAGTACCTGATCATGCGTGAGGACGAAGTGCTGGGCGTTCTCGACGGCGGCGCCAAAAAGGCCAAGGCTTAGGTTTTAGGTTTATAAGGAGATCAGAACTATGGCAGCAAAACAAATTGTTTATAGCGAGAATTCCCGCCAGGCGATTCTTCGCGGCGTCAATCAACTGGCCGACGCGGTGAAGGTAACGCTGGGTCCCAAGGGCCGCAACGTGGTCCTCGAGAAGAAGTTCGGCGGACCCACCATCACCAAAGACGGCGTGACCGTGGCGAAGGAAGTGGAGCTCAAGGATCCGCTGGAGAACATGGGCGCGCAGATGGTGCGCGAAGTGGCCTCCAAGACCTCCGATGTGGCCGGTGACGGCACCACCACCGCGACCGTTCTGGCGCAGTGCATCTTCCGCGAAGGCGTGAAGAGCGTGGCCGCCGGTGCGAATCCGATGGAACTGAAGCGCGGCATCGAGCGCGCCGTCGAAGCAGTGGTCGAGGAAGTGAAGAAGTATTCGATCGAGACCAAGACCAACGAGACCATCGCCCAGGTCGGCACCATTTCGGCCAACGGCGACGCGACCATCGGCAACACCATCGCGGAAGCGATGAAGAAGGTCGGCAAGGACGGCGTCATCACGGTCGAAGAGTCGAAGACCATGGTCACCGAGCTCGAGACCGTCGAAGGTATGCAGTTCGACCGCGGTTATCTCTCGCCCTACTTCGTCAGCGATCCGGAACGGATGGAGTGCGTGCTCGAGGATCCCTACATTCTGATCCACGAGAAGAAAATCTCCAACATGAAGGACCTGCTGCCGGTACTCGAGCAGATCGCGCGTAGCGGCAAGCCGCTGCTGGTGATCGCCGAGGAAGTGGAAGGCGAAGCGCTGGCCACTCTGGTGGTCAACAAGCTGCGTGGCACGCTGAACGCCTGCGCCGTGAAGGCTCCGGGCTTCGGCGATCGCCGCAAGGCGATGCTCGAAGACATTGCCATCCTCACCGGCGGCAAGGCCATCTTCGAAGAGACCGGCATCAAGCTCGAAGGCGTGAAGCTGGAAGACCTGGGCAAGGCCAAGCGCGTCACGGTGGACAAGGACAACACCACCATCATCGACGGCGCCGGCAAGGCCAAGGACATCGAAGGCCGCATCAAGCAGTTGCGCGCCCAGGTGGAAGACACCACTTCCGATTACGATCGCGAGAAGCTGCAGGAGCGGCTGGCGAAGCTGGCCGGCGGCGTTGCGGTGATCAAGGTCGGCGCGGCTACCGAGACCGAAATGAAGGAAAAGAAGGCTCGCGTTGAGGATGCTCTGCATGCCACGCGCGCGGCGGTCGAGGAAGGCATCGTTCCGGGCGGCGGCGTGGCTCTGCTGCGCGCGGCTTCGGTGCTCGACGGCTTGAAGAGCGACAGACGACGAGAAGATCGGCATCAACATCGTGCGCCGCGCTTGCGAAGAGCCGGTTCGCCAGATCGTCGGCAACGGCGGCTGGGAAGGCGCGATCGTGATCGAAAAGATCCGCGCGAACAAGGACGCCAACTACGGCTTCAACGCCGCCACCGGCGGCTACGAAGACCTGGTGAAGGCGGGCGTCATCGATCCGACCAAGGTGACCCGCTCGGCTCTGCAGAACGCCGCTTCGATCAGCGCTCTGATGCTGACCACCGAAGCGATGATCTGCGAGATCCCGGAGAAGAAGTCGGCTCCGCCGATGGGTCGGCGACGCACGGCGGTGGCGGCGGGATGGACTTCTAAGCACTCCGCTTCACGCGTTTCAAAAATGGGCCGCTCCGCAAGGGGCGGCCTTTTTTGCGCTCGGGGCTCAGGCCTATATATATGGTAATATGGGTCCCTGTATGAAGACCACCGTCGAAATATCGGATGATCTGCTGATCGAAGCCAAGAAGCACGCTGCGGAGCACCGGACCACCATCCGCGCATTGATCGAACGCGGCCTGCGGCGCGAACTGGGTGGCCAGGCGCTGTCTCCCAAAGCCAAGCGCCCCGCGATCCGTTGGGTCACCGTGCCGGGCGGCCTGCCCAAGGGAATGAATGTGTCGGACCGGGCGAAGATGCTTGAGCGTCTGATGAAATGATCGCGCTCGATACCAACATCCTGGTCTATGCCCATCGCGCCGCCGTTCCAGAGCACCGCGCAGCCAAGAGGTCCATCGAAGAAGTTGCTGGAAGCGCAGGCGGATGGTGCATTCCGTTTCCCTGCGTCGGAGAATTTTGGGCTGTGGTCACTCACCCCACGTCCGCAGGCCGGCCTTCGCGACCGCGTGAAGCCCGACAATTCCTGGATAACCTGGTCGCTGCGGGCGCAAAGATTCTGTATCCGCGCACCGGCGCGATGGAGCGCTTAGTCGAGCTGGCGGTGCGGCTCGACGTCCAGGGCGCGAGGATATTCGATCTTCAGATTGGCCTGATTTGTCAGGATGCCGGCGCGCGCGAAATTTGGAGTCATGACCGCAACTTCATAGCCGTGCCCGGCTTGGCAGTGACCGATCCACTCTAGATGCTGACGCTACACTAAAAGAAGGCCTATGAAAAAGTTCCTGCTCGGATTCGTGATCGGTATTCTTTTCGTGGCGCTGACGGCGGTGATATTGGTGGCTGCGGCGGTCCGGTTTGGCGGGAGCCGCCGGCCGCAAGTGGTCGCGAATTCGGCGCTGGTTCTGCAACTCGAAGGCGATCTGCCGGAGCAATCGTCGGTCGACTTTCCGCATACCGTTCCTGCAAGATCAGCAGCCGCCCACCATCGCCGAGACCTGGCAGATGCTGCGCAACGCCGCTGCGGATTCGCGCATCCAGGCCATCGTGCTGGAGCCGCGCGGGCTCAGCGTGGGCTGGGCCAAGCTCGAAGAACTTCGCGCCGACATTCTCAACTTTAAGAAGTCCGGCAAACCGGTTTATGCATTCCTGCGCAGCGCGCGGCACCAAGGAATACTATCTCGCCTCGGCCGCCGACAAGGTCTATATGTCGCCCGAAGATGAACTGGACGTGAAGGGTCTGCGCGCGGAGCTGATGTTCGTCAAAGGCACGCTGGACAAGCTGGGCGTACAGATGGAATTCGAGCACGTCGGCAAGTACAAAGACGCGCCCGACATGTTTACCAAGAACGAGTCCAGCCCGGAAACGCGCGAGGTGATCAACCAGGTTCTGGATCAGTTTTACGGCGACTTCGTCAACACCATCGCCGAAGGCCGCAAGAAGGCGCCGGATGCGATTCGCGCGCTGATCGATCAAGGCCCGTTCGTCGGCAAGGAAGCGCTGAACGGCGGGCTGGTGGATGCGCTGGTCTACGAAGACCAGATGTACGAGCAGCTGAAGCAGCAGCTCAAGCTCTCCGACATGGAGAAGATCGCAGAGCATGATTACGTCCGCGCGCGAGTCGGCAATTTGGGTTTGGACGGTTCCACCAAGATCGCGCTGTTGGTGGGCCAGGGCGACATCACGCGCGGCGCCACCAACGATCAGGGCAACGATGGGATCACCGCGGCGGGCATGATCCGGCGATTACGCCAGGTGCGCGACGACGCGTCGATCAAAGGCGTGATTCTGCGCATTGACTCGCCGGGCGGCGACGGGATCGCGTCCGACGACATCCTGCACGAAGCGAAACTGCTCAGCCAGAAGAAGCCGACTGGTGATCTCGATGTCCGATCTGGCCGCTTCGGGCGGCTACTTCATCGCCATGACCGGGGATCCGGTGGTGGCGTACCGCAACACCGAGACCGGCTCGATCGGCGTCTTCTTCGGCAAGGTCAATTTGCGCGGCCTCTACGACAAACTCGGGCGTAAAGAAAGAAATCATGAAGCGCGGGCGCTTCGCCGATATCGACACCGAGTACCAGCCGCTGAATGACGAGCAGCGAGCCAAGCTGCGCACCGAAATCGAAGTCTTCTACAAGGGGTTCGTGCAGCGCGTGGCGGATGGCCGCAAGCGCAAGTACGACGATGTCGAGCCGCTGGCGCAAGGCCGCGTGTGGACCGGCGCGCAAGCCAAGCAGAACGGCCTGGTGGATGAAATCGGCGGCATCGACCGCGCCATCGAGATGGTGAAGCAGAAGGCCAACATCGCCGCTTCCGAAAAGATCACGCTGGTGGCTTATCCGCCGCGGCGAAATCTGTTGCAGGTGCTGCTGGATCGCGACACGGATCTGACGTCGATCGAATCGCACATGGTGGATTCGCGGATCGCAGCGAAGGTGAAGGATCTGGTGGGGAACCTTCCGCTAGGAGCTCTGAGCCAGGGTGGAATCCTGCGGCTGATGCCCTACAGCATTACTGTTCGCTGAAGCGTGCGCCGGCGGCGAGCGGCTCGCGGTAGCGGCGCGCAGGCCGCTCCACTCTTCGCAAACCAGAATCGAGTTGGCGGGATTCTGAGCCGCATACTTCATGTTCACCATTCCGCCCAGCCGCTCGGGCGCGTCCGGCAACTGGTCGCGCAAAGCTGCTGATGTCCTGCGAAGCTGTGTAGTGCACGCCGCGCACCTCGTAGGTGTAGTAGAGCGTATCCTCGTGACACTCCGTGAGCAGCGCGTCGCCCAGGCGGCCGTGAATGTGAAGATCGAGCCGGCGGCGTTGCTCGCGCCTCTCCGGGCGTCAAGCGCGAGCGCACCGCACGCCACATCGCCAGCAGAGCGCCGCCGCCGGCCAGACACGCGAGTCCAGTGATCACACTAAGGGGCATAAATACTTCGGGGGGTGCTCCGATTATAGCCGAACTTTTCAGTTCTGCGCCGGAAACTTAAGCGGATTGCGCCGGCGCCGGCAGTGCGATCAACGCTTTCTTGGCGAAGTCGCCCTGCTCCGCCTCGAAGGCCTGGACGCCCTGCCAGGTGATCTCGAAGTGATTGCTGTCGGAGCGATAGATGAGCCGCTGCTCGCGAAGCATCCAGAGGGCGAACTCCAGGTGCTCCAGCAGGGCAGGCCAGCATCTCCGCGAAATCGCGCCCGCGCATGGTCGCCTGTTGCGGATCCGTGAGCCGCTTGGCATAGAGCAGCCGCAGAATCCCCAGACGCTTGCGCATTTCCGCCTGCACGCCTTGCGTGTCCTGCAGCGTATCGAAGAGCTTGAACCGGATCTTGTCCTCGCCAGCCAGGAAAACATCGTGCGCGGCGCGCTTCACGGGATCGTTCAGGACCGCGTGCGCCTCTACCACCTGGCGGAACTTCTCTTGATTTCCGGTATCGCGATTATCCGGATGGTAGCGCTGCGCCAGCACATGAAAGACGCGGCGAATGGTATCGACGTCGGCGGTGCGGCTCACCTGCAACACCTGATAATGATCGGCCTCGTCATCCGCGTTGGACTGCCGGGGTGTGGACCCGGTGGATTCGCGCAACCGTCTCCGCCGTCAAGTCGGCCTGATATTTTCCGATGCCGGCGATCTTGCAGGAGGCCACGCGGTACCTGCCGAGCAAGGGCTCGCGCCCGGCGCCGGTATCGATTTCACCGGCGATGCTCACCAGCAGGTTGGGACCGAGTGCGGTGGTTACGTGCACCTTGAGGGTTTCGCCCTCTTGCGCCACGAAACGCGCCCGCAAACGGGACGACGGATTGCCGGTGGCATCCAGAATGATGGTCAGTTCCGGATGGGCGTCCAGCGACTCTTTGATCCGCAGTCTGGCTTGCGCTAATCCTGCTTGCATGTCTGCCTCTTAAGCCGAACCATCGTCAGTTCCCGGGCGGCGAAACAGGACCAATAAAGCCCTAGTACCGGACCTTATGGGTTCGTAAGCAGAATGGAGTGAACCGATGCTCGTGAACCGATGCTCGATGCCCGGGCGATTGGCTTTTTGCTAAACTTATTCCCTAACGGAGCAACCTGTCCCGCCGCCAGCCTCGTCCCGCTAGCGCTCCTCCTACAACTTTTCTTAACGGGGAGAAACGTGTCCACTCTTTCGCACATCCAGGAAATCATCCAAGACGTTTACGAAAAGTACAAAGATATTAACGAGGGAGAAGTAGCCACCTACATTCCCGAACTCGCGAAGGCAAATCCCGATCACTTCGGCATCGCCATGGCGACGGTGGACGGCCTGGTGTGCAGCGCCGGGGACGCGCATCAGGAGTTCACCATTCAATCCATCTGCAAGCCCTTCGCGTTTCAGATGGCGCTGGAGGAATTCGGGCGGGATCGAACGCTGGAACACGTGGGCGTGGAGCCGAGCGGGGATGCCTTCAACTCCATCGAACTGGAGCCGAAGACCATGCGCCCGTATAACGCGATGATCAATGCGGGGGCCATCGCGATCGCCTCGATGATCAAAGGGAAATCGCAGGAATCCGGTGTGCGGGAATTCGTGGACAAAATGAGCGTGGCCGCGGGCCGGGAGCTGCGCATTGACCAGTCGGTGTACGCGTCGGAGGACGCAACCGGGCACCGCAATCGGGCGATTGCTTATCTGATGCTCAACTGCGGCATCATCGACCCTGGAGTGGAGCACACTCTGCACCAATACTTTTCGCAGTGCTCGCTGCTGGTGACGGCGCAGGACCTGGCGATGATGTCGGCGACGCTGGCCAACATGGGCACGAATCCGGTGACGCAAGAGCGCGTGTTCGATTTCAATTTCATCAAAGACACGCTGACCGTGATGTTCACCTGCGGGCTGTACGATCACGCGGGCGAATGGGCCTACCGGGTGGGTCTGCCGGCCAAGAGCGGCGTGGGCGGGCGGCATGATCGCGGTGGTGAATCGGCAGTTGGGAATCGCTGTGTATTCGCCGCGGCTCGATAGCAAGGGGAACAGCGTGCGCGGCATTCTGGCATGCAAGGAACTGGCGAGCCACCTGGGTCTGCACGCGTTCGAGTTCACGAACGTCGGTTCGAACTTCATGCAGTGGCTGGGTAGTTGAAGCGCTACGCCGCCGCGGGTGAAACGGCTTCAATGCCAGCCGCTGGATGGGCCGGAAGTGGCGCAGGTTAGCGGTGGCGAGCACCTCGCCGGCTTCGATCGCCGTGGCCGCGATCAAAGCATCCGGCATCTGTAACCCGTGCGCCAGCGTGTGTTCTTCGATCAATCCGGCCGCCAGGTGGCCGATGGATTCGCTGAGCGGGAGAACGCGGAAGCCAAGATTACGCAGCGACTCTTGAGTCTGCTTCATTTCCGTCTTGGAACGCATGCCCTGCAGGATCTCCATCAGAGTGACGACTGACAAGGCCCGATCCGGCGTCGATTCAACCCAGGCGATCGCGTCGCGGTCGCCGCGCGAAAGCCAGATCAGAACGTCGCTGTCGAAGATCATGGTTACAGATCAGCGAGCCTTACGTTGTTTCTGTGCGGCCGCACGCTTGGCAACAGCCACCGGCTTCTTCTTCCGCTTCGCGCCGCGAGCCGCCGGCAGCGCCTCTTCGAAAAGGTGAGCGTAGCGCGGCTGGCGGAGCTTACGAATGTACGCCACGGGATCGGCCATGTCTTCGCGATCTTTCCACATGCCGACGAAGGGATGATCGCTTAGCTTGGCCGGCGTCCGCCCGGCAGCCGCGTTGGAGGGGACCAGGCGCGCTTTTTCCTTGCCGCGATACGTCACCGTGACCGTCTCGCCGCGGTCAATGGCGCGCAGCACGTCTTTCATGCGGTAGCGGAGATCGACGATGGACGCTTCCATAATGTCTACTTCAAAGTATACATTACGGGAGTCTGTCTATCCGCGCGGGAAGCGCTGCGCGTAGGCCTCTAGGTACTTCAAACCCGCGCCGGTGTTGTAGATTACGATCCGCTCGCTGGGCTTGAGGAAGCCGGTCGCGAGCAGCTTGCGCAGGGCCGGGATGCAGGCGGCTCCTTCGGGAGCGACGAACATGCCTTCGAGCGACGCCAGTTCAATGCCGGCATCGATGAGTTCTTCGTCGTTGACGGCGATGGCGGTTCCGCCGCTGCCGCGCACTGCGTCCAGGATCAGCTTGTCGCCGAGCGGCTTCGGCACACGCAGTCCGGCGGCCACGGTGGAGGCGTCCTGCCAGAATTCGGCGCGCTGATCGCCGCGCTCGAAGGCGCGAACCATGGGCTGGCAGCCAGCGGCTTGCACCACGATCATTTTCGGCCGCTCGCTGCCGATCCAGCCGAGCGCCTGCATCTCGTCGAAGGCTTTCCACATGCCGATCAGGCCCACGCCGCCGCCGGTGGGATAGAAGATCACGTCGGGCAGCTTCCAGCCGAATTGCTCGGCGACTTCGTAGCCCATGGTCTTCTTGCCTTCGATGCGGTAGGGCTCCTTTAGCGTGCTGACGTCGAACCAGCCCTCTTTATCCTTGCGCTCGGTGACGATCTTGGCGCAGTCGCTGATCAGTCCGTTCACCAATGTCACGTGCGCGCCGAGCGCCTTGCACTCGATGAAATTGGCTTGCGGGACGTCCATGGGCATGAAGATATGGGCCTCGATTCCGGCCGCAGCGGCGTAGGCTGCGGCTGCGCTGGCGGCGTTACCGGCCGAGGGGACCGCAATCTTGGTGATGCCCAGCTCGCGCGCCATCGAAATCGCGGCGCTCATGCCGCGCGCTTTGAAGGAGCCGGTGGGGTTGAGTCCTTCGTCCTTGACCCACAGATCCTTCGCTCCGACGGCCGCGCCGAGGCGCTTGGTCTCGATGAGCGGCGTCATGCCTTCGCCCAACGACACGACGGATTCGCGGCGATTCACCGGCAGCACGGGCCAGTAGCGCCACAGGTCGGGCTTGGCTTGGGCCAGCGAATCGCGGGTCCAAGTCTTGCGAACCGCGTCGAGATCGTAGCGCACCAGCAGCGCGCCGCCGCAGGAACAGAGATTGTGAATTTGGTTGGCAGCGAAGCGTTGGGCGCAGAGGCTGCATTCGAGATGAGTGACGTTGGGCATAAAGAGACAGCATAGTATACGCCGGCTCGCCCCCGGCTATTCACAGGTGACAACGCACGTTCTCGATGCAGTCACCGAGTCTCCGGACGAGGACACGGTTTTCGGCGTCAGATGCCACGCGCGCGTTAGCGGCCCACCGCCGCATCGTGAGCACGCCCGCCCTTGAGGACGTTCTCCACCGCCTGATTGCCTTCATGGCACGCGTATTCGTAGATCTGATAATTCTGCTCGCGCGTCAGGGGAACTGACACTTGCCATGTCTTGCTGTAGACTTCGGGATCGTCGATAGTGACGCGATAGTCGATCGTATTCGCATCGACGCGCTTGAAGCGCTCGACCACGTGCGCGCCTTCGCTTTGCGGAATGCCCTTGATGCGGGCGCCCGCCGCACTGGTGGCAATCCAGCTCTTGCCGTTGTAGTTGGTGGTGTCGACAACCAGTGTGTCGCCCTCCCAGTGGCCGCGCGGATCGCCATTCCACTGGCGGATACTAGCGGGCAGATGGGGACGCCCATCGATGGGGATGGTACGCGTCTCATGAATCATTTCGTAAAAGATAACGACGTATCCGGGGACTTGCAGGATCTGATAGGCGTTGTTATAGCCGGCGGGGAACATGCCGCCGGGCACGCCGCGCGTGATGCAGCGATCCCATACACTCATGTGCTCCCATGAATCGGCGTTGTGCACCAGGTCGTAGGAGCGCTTCTCCTCGGCCCACGCCTTGGTCGGAACGCGGCCGTCAGGCGGGTCCACTACCAATGAAGTTTGGCGCGTGGAGACCACGGTGGTTCCTCCATCGCTCCAGGCTTGGTTGTAGCTGCCGACGTCACCCGGTTTGCCGGGGCCATCGACGCGACTCTTCGCCGCAAGCGCTTCGAACTCGGCGGCTTCCTTCTCCGTGAAGACGGCTTTGCCGGCTAAGGATGCGGGCCGTTCGAATGGGGTGATGGTGGCGTTGGTCCAGATGCCCTGCAAGTCGGGTTGGCCGTCGGGCGTGCGCGGGGCGGTCCATTTCTTCGCTGCGGATGGCGCGGTTTGAGCTTCGGCAGACGACAGCCCGATGATCGCGGCGGTGATTGCGAGGAACGATGAGTAAAGGCGGCGGTTCACCATTCTTTCCTATCACACGGGCAACCCGAACACCAGCGGGGCGTCGGAGAGCTTCCGTTATAATTTAGTTCGATGAGCCGTCTGTATCGCGTGAATGCTTTGGCCTTCGGGCGTGTTGCTGGGACACTGCTTCGGGGCCGGTGCGAACGACTTCACTATCAATTTGAAGGTGCAATCCGGAGGGCGGGAACAGACTGCCATGAGTGGGCAGACAGCCGCGGTCCCGACATTCGCGGCAAAGGCCAAGGAACTGGTATTGGTCCAATGGACAGTGGCGAACGGGGCGACGGGCGCTGCGCTTTCCGATATTACGTTGCACGTTTTCATGGATCGTGGCGATGCGCGGGCGGCCGCGCCTAAGCCCGGGCCAAAGGCCCTTTATGAAAGCGCCTTGATCCAGGATTTTGAGGCGGGGGTGAAGAGCAGCGGCGAGTTTCGAATGCCGATCGCCGGAGGCGGGCTCGTATTTCGTGAGGGTAGAGACGATTGGCGCCGCCAAGAAATTAGGCAAGGAAATAGCGGCCGTGATGCAGGTTTCGGTGCCATGAGACGAGCGGCTATCTCTCTAGTGATCGCATTGCTGCCGTACGTGGCGCGCGCCGAGCACTTCGATATTAAGCTGACGGCTACGGCTCCCGATGGCTCGAGCAAGGAAGCTTTCGCCGATCAAACTCCTCCCATCGGCGGCTTGAATTCGCGTCCAGTGCTGCGCGCCAAGGCAGGCGATACCATCGCGTTTCAATTCATGATGACGAACGTTTACGCGCATGAGAGCGCGCGCAACGCTGGGATACGGTTTTATATTGTGCGGGAGCGGCAGCTTGGCCAAAAGGCTGTTCCTCCGCTTGAGAACCTGATCGCGGAGGGCAGTTTTACGTTCAATCTCAAGCCCAAGGCCAAGATCGGCACGAAGGAGCGGGTGGTGATGCCGCAGCCCGGAGTTTATCTGCTGCGAGTGGAATCGCAGCGGACGCAGCGGGATCACGAACATTTTGCGGCTATCGATCTGGAGATTCAGTGAGCCTCCGGCTTGCGCTCGGCTGCCAGATCCTGCTCAGTCTCTTGATTTGCGCGGCCGGGGGCGCGAACGCACAAAAGCCGCCACAATCTCAGCATCGTTCGTCAAGGTGCAAGGCGCGGGAGTGGCTGTTTCGGGTTATCTGGCTAAGCCGGCTGACGGGTCCGCGTTTGCCCGCGGTGTTATTGGTGCCGGCGATCAGCGGCCTTAAAGGCTCCGTGCTGGAAACCGCGCGGGATTTGGCTACGCACGGTTTCGTCGCGCTCGCGGTCGACTACGATCCCGAGCATGTTTCGCAGGAATCGGATCTGGTCCAGGGAGTCGCGGATGAACAGCTCTCGCTTCGCTTGAGTGCGGGCGCCGATTGGCTGGCGCGGCAACGCCCACTGGTGGATCCGCAGCGCATCGGTGCGATTGGTTGGGATGGCGGATCGGCGAGGATCTTGAAATTGGCACAGCAAGGTCAGATTCACGCGGGAGTGATGATCGAAAACGGACAGTGCGCCGTTCCCGATAATCTGCCGGCCGCACCTGCGGTGCCAATGCTGTTGGTAATCGGAGGCTGCACGCCGGAACGCGGGCGAGAGTTGCAGGCTGGGATTGGCGGGGCGTATCGCGTCGAAGCCGCACCCGCGTGGGGCGAGATTCATAAATTTCTGAGTCAGGCGGCCGGTACCGGCAACGCCTCCGGCATCTTCAAATCTGGTCGTAACGATTCGCGACATCATGCGCGTGATCAACTCCGACGATGGCGTGAGAGGGAAGCTGGCGGGGCTGCTGGCGGCTTCGCCCGGCTCAGACGTGCAATGGGATCAGGCGCGATCGCACGCGGCTGTGCTGGTTGAATCCTGCGATTGGTTACTCGGGTTGCGGCCGCCGAAGGGATCGCTCGCGGGCTGGCGCGGGCACGTCGCAGACTACCGGGCGGCCACGCAGACGCTTTTAAAGCCGTGGAGCAGCACGATCTATCGGGCGCTCAGCAGGCCTTGGGACGTCTCCCGCAGAGCTGCGGGTCGTGCCATGCGGATCACCGCTAACGCTTTGTAGGCGCGGTCAGCTTGGTCACAACGTATGCGTGCGGGCGTTTGCGCACTACTTCCGCGCGGACGATCAAATCGCCGGGAATGATTTTGCCGAACTCGCCCACTTCGTGATTGGTGCGGCCTTCAGTGACTTGATCGAGCACTTCCTGACCCCGGATCACGCGGCCGAAGGCGGTGGAATTTCCATCGAACTCCGGCGCGGCAACCAAGGTGATGAAGAATTGGCTGCCCGCTCTTCCCGGACCGTTCTGCGCCATCGAAATCGTTCCGCGGAAATGACCGCGCGCGGCGGGCAGATTGAACTCGTCCGGAATGTTGTAACCAGGGCCACCGATCCCATCGTCGGCGGGATCGGCATTCTTGGTATTGGGATCGCCACCCACAACCATGTGGCCGGCTTCGGCCCAATAGAACGAAGTTCCGTTGTAGAAACCTGTCTCGACCAGATGAATGAAGTTGCTCACTGTGGCGGGGGCTTGATCCTCGAATAATTCGATCTCGACTTCGCCTCGGCCAACGACCTTCGTGCTTTCCGCCGAGCCGCCATCCGCGGGTGCAGCGAATTTGCGATGCTCGACGACCAGGCGCACGACGGGGAGGTCGCCTTTCTTCTGGTCGCGGAGCCGTTGCGACAGCTCGCGCAGCCATGATTTCTGAAGTTGCGCCGCGCTGCGGCGGATCAGGGATGCCCAGGGAGGCGAATCTCCGGGAAAGGTCAAATCGATATTCTTGAGGACTTCGACGAAGCGCTCCATCGCAAATCCGGCGCGGGCGTAAATCTCCCAGGCGTCCTGGCCTTTGGGCGCTTCGGCCACGGCTTTGGCTGCGTCGCGATAAGCTTCCTGGAAATGATTGAGGTCGAATTCCACCTTCGCCAGGCTCACGAATAAATGCGGCCGGTCGAGGTGGGCCGCGACTGCCCGGTTGAAATACGGCAAGATGTCTTCGGGTTCGCCGCCGACGATCATGAACAGTTCTCCGGTGAGCCATTGCACAACTGGGTCGTTCGGCCGCGCTTTTCGCGCTACGGTCAAGTCTTTTTGAAAAGCCGCCAGACGTGCGTTCAAGAGAGCCATGAGTGGCTTTCCGCGCTCGACACCTTGTTGAACGGCGGCTTTGTTTTTCGACTCGGCGGCGGACGCGACTTCGTTTCTGATCTTGTTCAACTGATCCTGGCTGTCAGCAATGATCGAATATTGCGATTCCAATTGCGCCGTGGTCGCGACCGGGCCTGACTGGTCGGCTGCGTCTGGACCCGTGTCCTTGGTCATCTGCTGCAAGCAGACTGTCAGCTGTCGCTGGGGCCGGGATGTCCCGGCGGCAAATCGTGCGGAGATGGAGAATTTTCGGCGGGGGCTGCGGCTTGCGAAGCCGGCTCGGCCTGCGGATTCGGCAGATCCGGAGCAACGGGTTTGGCCGTGTGCGGCCACCAAACGTACACGACGATCAGCACCGCCGCGATCGGCAGAGCGAGCGACACGGCTTGACGAATGCGCGGGGGCTTTGGGTTAGATTTGTCGTCTTTCAAGGCCGACTCGCCTTCACGGACGTTTGCGTAAAAATCAGGCCGTGCTGGATGGGCAGCAATTCCAGCACACGGTCCAGTTCGAATCCCAGCGGCTCGATTTCGGCGCGGATTTGGTTGATGGTCATCCGCTCGGCTTTGTCCTGCGGCCCGAAGGGATGGCCTTCCGCAAACTCGATGATGACCAGCCGTCCGTCCGGTTTCAACGCCCGATTCACTGCGGTGATGATGGCTTCCGGATCGGCAAATTCGTGATAGGCATTGGCGATGAAAACCAGATCCAGCGATGCGGCCGGCAGATGCGGGTCATTGTCAGCGCCCAAAACCAACTGCACATTTGAAAGCTGATGCTTCTTTACTGTCTCGGCGGTCAGGTCCAGCATCTTCTGCTGCACGTCGACGGCGAAAACCTTGCCTTTGGGGCCGACTCTGTCGCCAAGCGCCAGGTGAAATAGCCGGTGCCGGAGCCGATCTCCGCTACGGTTGCGCCCGCTGGAATCTCCAGCATGTTCACCAGCGAATCGGGACGCTCTTCGGCGTCGCGGCCGATCCGGTTGAGGAAGCTCACATCTGAATAGGGATGATTGGGTTGGCGCGGGCGCTTCGCGTCGGGCGGCAGCGGCGGACCCTTCAGCGTGCGAAGGTACGCGACCACGTCGTCGATCTCGGCGCCGGAAAGCCGGGATGCATACGACGGCATTAAGGAGCGCTGTTCGCGATGGGTGCCCTTGAGGTCATCCTTCAAAAACGATCGGGGATAGCCGTTGATGTCACGAATCTGGATGGATAGATCGTCCTCATTCAAGGCAAGGCCACGAATGGTTTCCCCGCCCTTGGTTTCGACGACCACGGTGTAATACTCTTTGAAGATTTCGGCGTCGGGATCGGTCAACGCGAGGCGCAGTGATTTTGGCGTCCGCGTGACTCCGATGTCGCCCAGATCCGGCCCCAGGCTGGCGCCGCGATCTCCGACCGAATGGCAAGAGCCGCATTCACCCTTGCCGTCGAAAATGGTTTTTCCGGCGGCGGCGTTGCCGGTTCTCGCGCCACCACTTTGAGCGGCGAGCGGGAGCGCGAGAGTCAACGCGACGATGAACACCGCCGCAACCATTCCGATATTTTTGAGCACTGCTCTTATCTAGTCTAGGCCGAAGGTGACGATCAAGTCGCCGGCTGGAATCGACACCATCTGTTTTCCGTTGGCCAGATAGCTGATGGGCGAAGCGAAAACCGGACCGTTCGCGGAGAAAGTCCACAGGCGATCGCCGGTGGTGGCATTCAAAGCGAAAACGACGCCTTCGAGCGTACCGCCGAAGACCAGGTTTCCGCCGGTCGCCATCACGCCGCCCCAGGGAGGAGTGAGGACGCGGTGTTCCCACTTGATGGTTCCGGTGCCGGGATCGATCGCGATGACCTTGCCCCAGCTTTCTTCCGGCGCACCGATTTGAGCGGTTTTCGCGCCGCCGAGTGCGGGATCATAGGCGCCAGCGTTGGGCAGGGCTCCCGGAGCGAGGGGCCGGTCCGGCTCATCGGTGGTCGGGTGCGGGACTGCGTTTTTCGAGAAAATCCTGTGTTCCTCGCGCGCGAACACGTACAGCCACTTGGTGAGCGGACTGTAGCTGTGCGACATCCAATTGGCGCCGCCATCGACGCCGGGCCAAGTATGATCGTTGCCTTCGGGAGTCGGCTCATTGCCCGGGATCACTTCAGGGCGGCCGTTATCGTCGAAGCCGTTATTCCAGGTCTGCTTAACGAATGCCTTGGCGGTCAGGAATTTTCCGTTGGTGCGGTCGAGCAAATAATAAAAACCGTTGCGATTGGCCCAAGCCAGCGACTTCGTCATTTTGCCGCGGAACTCGGTGTCGAGCAGGATCGGGATCTGCGTGGAATCCCAATCGTGCAAATCGTGCGGCGTAAATTGGTAGAACCACTTCAGCTTCCCGGTGTCGGGATCGAGCGCCAGCACCGAACACGAATAGAGGTTGTCGCCGAGCCGAGTGTCATCGTTGTAATCCGGCCAGGGATTGCTGGTGCCCCAGAAAAGCGTGTTGGTTTCGGGATCATAGGATCCGTTGTTCCAGGTGGTGACGCCGCCGGTCTTCCAGGAATCGCCGGCCCAGGTTCCGAAATTCGGTTCGCCCGGCTGCGGAATGGTGTTGAAGCGCCACAGGTGTTTGCCGGTCTTGGTATCGTAGGCGTCGAGGAATCCGTTGACTCCGTGCTCGCCGCCGGCCATGCCGACGATCAGTTTATCGCCGACGACCAGAGGAGCGCCGGGAGCCGCGTAGCCGCCCGCCGCGGTGTAGTCGCCCATCTCGGTCTTCCAGATTTCGTGGCCGGAGCGGGCGTCGACGGCGACTACGTGCATGTCGAGCGTGTTCATGAACAGCGTATTGCCCAGCATCGCCAGGCCGCGGTTCACTTTGCCGCAGCAGTTATAGGTGCGCGCGGGATTGCGGTATTCGTAGCTCCAGAGCTGACGTCCGGTTGCCGCATCCAGCGCGTAGATGGCGTTCTCGGGACGCGTGAGATACATGATCCCGTTGGCTACCAGCGGCGTGGTTTCGAACTTCTCCACGTGGCGGCCTTGGAAAATCCACTTCACGTGGAGATTCTTCACGGTCTGCGCATTGATCTGATCCAGGCTGCTGTAGCGCCAGCTGCCGTAGTTGTGCGAATACATCAGCCAGTTGCCGGGTTCGTCGGCGGCTTTGAGAAGCCGCTCAGACGTTACTGGGCCTTGCGTGGGCGCCTGACCTTTCAAGGTGAAGGCCACGGCCGCGGCGAACACTGCGGCTCCGAGCCGTATGCTCCATTTGTTCATGTTCGTTCTCATTGTGCCCCCACGGATTTCATTGCGCCCCCTTGAGCGAATTCAAATAAGCCACCAAGTCGCCGAGTTCCTTGCTTGCTCAGGCGGGTTTCATAGGAGGGCATCAGCGACGGTTTGTCGCGGTGTATTTCCTTGATATTTTCTTTCATGTAAGACCGCGGGTTGCCGGCCACGTCGCGAATTTGGACGGAAAGGTCGTCTTCGTTCAGGCGGATGCCGGAAACGTTGGGCCCCGATTTCATTTCCAATTGCAAGGCGCGATAGGAATTGGGCACGAACGCATCCGGCTTCACGATCGACTCCGTGAGGAAGGCCAAGCCGCGGCGGCGTCCGATGTCAGTGAGGTTCGGCCCCAAGTCCGATCCTTCGGTGCCGACTCGATGACATCCCGCACAGCCGCTCTTTGCGTAAATGGCTTTGCCGGCAATGGCATCGCCGGGAGCTTTTTCCGCAAGGCCCGCCGAGCCGAGTTTCTTCACCCAGCCAACCAGCTTCCACACTTCGTCGTCGCTCACACGCACCGCCGGCATCTCGGTGCCGGGAATTCCGGTGCGGATGGTCTTAAACAGCTCCGGGTCTTTGCCGCCTTGATTATAGACGCCCGCCGTCAGGTCGGCTCCGCGGCCGCCTTCGCCATGCGAGCCATGGCAGTAAGAGCAATGAAGCTGGAAGAGCGCAGCGCCCTGCTGCACATCCGCATCCGTATTAAAGGGGTTGGTTTCCGCGATGACTTTACCGCGAACCGCCTCCCCCGTCAGGGCGGGGTTCTGCACTCCCTGCGCCCATAGAAATGCCGCCGGGACTAATAGTCCCAAAGAAATTCTCAGCCACATACCGATCTCAACTCCTCAGTCAAATCTTGTTCAGTCAAAGAACCTGGATCAACTTCACCCGACACAGGAATAGTCATGATGCCAGAGAAACCCACGCCGACACTACCCCCAAACGGAAATAAGTTCGAGGCGGGCGCAGAGCCGATGGCGTCCTATCGGCACTCCAGATAGTATACTTCCGATGGCGCCATTTCGTTGAGTAAGAACAGAGGAACTGCAATGGAATGCGTGAGGCCTTGCGAGATTGCGGTGGAGCGCACTTGCGATTTATTCTGGAGCGACTTCATTAAAGACGAGGGCGAGGCATTTCAAACGAGCCAAACCAGAATTTTTCCATGAACCGTCGCAGCGATCGAAGAATCTGCTACTTACGGTCATGACGACCTGCCCTTTCTCTGGATTTACTTAGACCTTTCAAAGGACTCGCTGGGGAGACCAGACGTAAACTGCGCTTCGCGGGTATAATGTTGAACTGTGTCCGGGGTCTGGGGAACTGCGGTTTTGGGGTGTCTCTATTTCAAGATCCAGTCCGGTGCGAAGCTTAGCGTGTGATTTATGCACTCGGTTTCCGCCGTCGAGTTTGAAAGCGAAGTATTCCTGAGGAGGAAGTAAGAATGAGAACAGTAGTATTGGGCGTGGCCGCGTTCGCGGCGCTCATGATGGTGCAGACTTCGGGGCAGGCCGCCGAGATGGGCAAGGGCGGACCCACCTATGTCGACAGCCAGAAGGTGCTCGACCAGTTTGGGAAAACGGCTTTGCTGGTTCCCGGCGATGGCGCCTACGAAGTCCAGACGAATCGCCGCGTCAAGGACGGCAACATTGAGATCCACGTAAAAGAGACCGACATCTTCTATGTGATGGACGGAAGCGCGACGTTCCTTATGGGCGGCACCGCCGTCGATCCTCATCCAGGCCGGCCCGATCGTCCTTTGCAATTGACCGCCAAGGAGATCACGAATCCCGAGGTGCACGAGCTCAAGAAAGGCGATGTCATCGTGATCCCGGCGGGAGTGCCGCATTGGTTTAAGAGTGTCCACGGGATCTATCGACTACCTGGTCGTAAAATCCATTAAGCCGTAGACATTCTGCGCGAAGCAGAGATTGCCAGCGATTACGTTGCCAGCCATTACGGGGAGGCTGCCGCTCTATAGCAATGCTTGTTGGTGCGCCCTGGGCTATTTGCATCTCGCCCGGCGCGCATCAATACCTCTTCAGCTCCAACTCGAGCGGCACCGGAGACATGGAGAATGGCGAGATCTACAAGATGGAGCCTTAACGGGAAAATTATCGGGAAGTTCGGAACGGCGGGAAAGCTTTTGAAGGAATTCGGGTCGACGCATGAACTCGATTGCCGCAGCCCGAATGAAATCGTAGTGGGTGAAATCACCAATTGGCGAGTGCAGAAACTGACGCTGCATTCGAACTGAGCGGTGCGCGACGTTAACGGTGTGATTTAGAAGTCAACGGTGTGATTTTTTGAGTTAAGAAGTTTTCGGATGGGGCAATAGTAACGGTACGACAAAACTAGCAAAAGGGGGCTAGTCTATGAAACAGCTTTACAAGAGAGGTGTGCTTTTTGCGGCCTTTTTGGCCGTTTTAGGAGCATTGACAGTTTGGGTGGAACCAGCCCACGCGCAACTACTCCAAGGCAGTATCACAGGCAACGTAACTGACGCGAGTCAAGCGGCGGTGGTGGGCGCGAAAGTCGTCGCCACCGAACAAACCACCAACTTCACGCGCGATACAACCACCAACGGGGCCGGAGCGTACAACCTTCCGACCATGCCCCCGGGCACGTATACGATTACGGTGACCGCACCGTCCTTCCAGACCAGCACCACAACTGGCGTCCGCGTGGCGCCGGAACAAGTAGCGCGAACCAATGTGGTTCTGACCATCGGCCAGCTTACCCAGAATGTGGAAGTCTCGGCCGATGCGATCGCTCTGCAGACGGATCGCGCGGACATCCGCGACGACGTGACCGTTCGCACCCTGCAGAACGTGCCGGTGCCTCCGGGGCGCAATTACCAGATGCTGTTTGTCACGGTTCCTGGTGTCTCGCCGCCCACCAATTCGAATTCCTTCACCGCCAATTCCAACCGCGGACTGATTATTTCGGTGAATGGCGGAAGCACCAATACCAATACCGTCAGAGTGGACGGCACGGGAACGTTACGACATGACCGCCTTGGCTGAGCCCCAGTTCATTCCGGCCTTGGAAGAAATCGAGAATGTAAGTCTCTCCGGCAATTCATTCGACGCCGAGCAGCAAACCGGCGGCGGCGCGGTGAACATCACCGTCAAGAGCGGGACCAACTCCGTCCATGGGGTCTTGTTTGAAGACCATACCGACCAGCATCTGCAGGCCTATCCATACCTGGCGGATCGTACGCAATCGAATCCCAAGTACATCGAAAATCAATACGGCGGCACCATTGGTGGACCCATCAAGAAAGACAAATTATTTTACTTCGGGAGTTTCGAAGGCACTGGGTTTGTGCAGGTTGCTCCATTCCTTGCAGAGGTCCCGACGGCTGGCGATGAGGACCGGCAATCTAAGCGCCTCTCCAAACCAGCTCTACGACCCGAGCCACCGGCAACGCCGTGACGGGCGTCGGCAGGTTGCCATTTGCAGGCAACATCATTCCCACGAATCGGATCGACACGGGCGTGCAAGAACTTGCTGAACTACGTAGATCCAAATACTCACGCCAACCCTTGGTCGCTTCCGAACCAGCCCGGAGGTGGAGCGTTTGGTTTATCTAATAATTTGCTCACCAATGGCGAGACCTACCTGCGGCGCGATCAATCCGCCGCCAAGGTCAACTGGAACCCGACCTCGAAACTGAGCACCTTTGTTCGCTTGGGTTGGGGTAACAACGCCTGGACAACACCTACTCAATTCGGTGTCTTTGGGCGGACCGGGTATGTCTAACACCAACACGGCCCAAGGTTCCGGGAACACCAACGTGTTCAACGGCACGGTTTCGGGGACGTACATCATCAGTCCCAGTTTGATCTTCGACGCACACTACGGCTATGACGTAAACATCGCCGTGAGCAACCAGCCCGCCCAGGATCAAAACTTCGGCGCGACGCTGATGCAAATTCCTGGTCTGAGCACTGCTGGTCTGCCAAGTACAAGGCGCTGCAGCAGGGCGGGATGCCGTCGATTACGATTGACGGCTTCAGCCCGTCGCTGCCGCTCGGTTCGGTGAGCCGGTTCCAACCGCAGGACTATTGGGATCCGGAAAGGAACTACGATGCCAATCTCACTTGGGTGAGGGGAAATCACAATTTCCGGTTCGGCTTCGACTCCGACATTCAGAATTCCAGCGAGAGTCAATATCAGCCTGCCAGCGGCAGCTACATCAGCGGCGCCGGCGGGTTCCATTTTGCACAGCAGACCACCGAGGGTTGTTCCAACGCCGTTGGAACTTCCTGCGGTACCGCGACCAAGGGGACCGAGTTCAACTCCTTTGCGTCATTCCTGCTGGGCTACTCCCAGGACGCCGGCAAGATCTTCCAATGGCCGGATTATTACTACACCAACAACAAGTATTTTGCCGGCTACGCCCGCGATCAATGGCAGGTCACGCCCAGACTGACCGTGAATGCGGGGATACGCCTCGACTACTTCCCAGTCCCGGGGCGCCAAGGTACAGGCGCGGAGTATTACGACAACACCACCAACAACATGGTGATTTGCGGTGTCGCAAACACACCTAAATCGTGTAACATCTTCGACAAGAATCAGGTGAATTTTGCTCCGCGGCTGGGTATTGCCTACCGCCTGGGAGACCGGACTGTAATCCGCGCGGGTTTCGGGATTTCGACCGATCCCACCAATATTTTCGGGCTGGCCAACCGCCGGATTAACTTCCCCTACATAGAGGGCGTGATTCAGCTTCCTGCCAGTAGCATGGGTTATGCCATAACCCTTCGCCAGGGGATCAATGTGCCAGTGAATCCATTCCCGTCTGACTACCGGTCAAGTGCCTGTGCCTGGTACGGCTGGCCTGTTCGATTTCGATAAAGCCAACTACAGACGGGCTTACGTTGAAACTTATAACTTCACGATCGAGGAGCGCATCAGGGCAGGTTGGACCGCCTCGGTTGCCTATGCGGGCTCACAACAAAAGGATCCGATGTCGTCGCTGGAGGAAAACTGGTCTCCGATCGGCACCGGTACCGCTGGGCTCCTCCTGAATACTCCAGGCCGTAACGGCCAGGCGGTTGGCGACGGACGGATTGCCAGCACCCCGCTGCTCGGTACGCAAGGAGACTACCAATTACAATGCTCTCCAGGCCCGGACGCAGGGACACTTTAACGATCTAACCATCAGTGCCGGCTTCACGTTTGCCAAGAACCTGGGGTTCATCACTCCTGGCGGAACGCAAGGCGGAGCAGCGATGCCATGGCTATACCGAACCTATAACTACGGTCCGGTCACCACCGACATCAGCAAGAACTTCGAGGTGACGGCGATTTACGAGTTGCCGTTTGGAAAGGGCAAACACTGGGTTTCCAGCGGCAAGACAGCCAATATCATCGGCGGCTGGCAGCTCAGTGGCTTGCTCAGCGACTACACGGGACTGCCGTTTAGCGTCGTCACCAGCACCAGCCTGAATGCGAACGGTTCCACCAATTTTGCCAACTGTAACGGAGAACCGATAAAGACCCAGACCGTCTTCGCACTGGTATGACCCTTCGACTTTCACACAGGGGCCTTCCAACGCCTTCGGGAATTGCGGCCAGAACACGCTGCGGGGCCCGGGAATATTCAACACCGACCTCAGCCTCACCAAGAAGTTCGTGTTCCGGGAAAGGTGGAACTTCGCCTTCGTACTTGACATGTTTAACGTTGGGAACGAAGTGCATCGCGCCAGACCGGGCTACACGGTACAGACCAGCACCACCACCAGCAATAAGGTCGGCGATGGTTTGTTCATGGACGTATCGAAGCAGATTGCGAACACCGGGCGAGACGGCCTGGATCAGCGAACCATACGCTTGAATCTGAAGGTGACGTTCTAGCAGACGAATTAGCAGACTTAGTTCGCTTCCGTGGGCGGTGTGGCTTGGCCATGCCGCCCATTTTTTTGGCCTCGGCCCTATCCGTCATTCCCAAGCCGCTCTCGAAGGCACTTGCTAGACAGTTAGACACTGGGTAGAATTGATCGAGTCTAATGCCGAGGGGGCCGGCCTCAGAGTAAGATGGCAAACGCGATAGGAACCGTGTATGAATTTGGCTCTTTTCGCCTGGATACGGCCAAACGTCTTCTCACCCGGGATGGCGAACATCTCACGCTGCCGCCGAAAACCTTCGATCTTCTCCTGCTCCTGGTAGAAAGCCGCGGTCGAGTCTTCGCGAAGAAAGAGCTCATGGCCGCGCTCTGGCCCGACACGTTCGTCGAAGACGCGAATCTGTCCTTCCAAGTCTCGGCGCTGCGAAAGGCGCTGGGAGGAGAAGGGGTCGAATGGATCGAAACTCTTCCGCGATACGGATACCGCTTCGCCGGCGAGGTTCTCGAAGTAAGCCCGAATCATGGGTCTGAGCCAGCGGTTTGGACACCTCCCGAGGTGGTTTCGGCGCCTGCGCCGACAGTTTCTCCGGTGATTATTCGCGACCGGATTCCTCCTTATTACTGGGTTGCCACCGCCGTGGTTGCCGTCATCGCCGGGTGGCTCGCGGTGGCGCATTTTCGCGAGACGCCGCCGGAAGAACGAGCCGTCAGTTTCCTGATCACGCCTCCGGACCTGGTTACCACGCCGGACGCGGACTCGATCGCGGTTTCGCCGAGCGGCGACCGGGTAATCTTCATCGGCGTAGGTCCTGACGGATCCAAACAACTTTGGATGCGCGCGCTTGGTTCACTGACCGCCGATATTATCCCCGGCACCGAGCTGGTGGACGGAGCCTTTTGGTCTCCCGACGGGCGTTCGGTGGCGTTTTTCTCGTCCGGAAAATTGAAGAAAATGGATCTGCAGAGCGCAGCGCCGCAGACGATTTGCGATACTCCGGCAGCACGTTCGGCGGGGAGCTGGAGCCAGAGCGGCGATATTCTTTTCGAGACTACGGAGCGTCCCGAAATCTATCTGCGTATCCGGCCAGCGGAGGCGTGCCCAAGGCGGTTACCCGCTTGAACTCCTCCAACCATGAGATCCATCATTCGGCGCCGCAGTTTCTCCCGGATGGGCGCCATTTTATCTATTTTGTGCAAAGCGAGCGGCCGGAGAATTCCGGGATTTACGTCAGTTCGCTGGATTCCAAGGACAGCCAGCGGCTGACCAACTCCAATGCCAACGCCGCCTACACGCAAGTGCGAGGGGCTTACTATCTGCTCTTCCCGCGCGATACGAATTTGATGGGGCAGGCCTTTGATGTGAGCGGCAGGGAACTCACCGGCACTCCGTTTGTGGTCGCGCCGCGATTGCTGATCGGTCTGGGCGGTGGTCATCCGCGCGCGGCTCTTTCGGTTTCGCAAAACGGGGTGTTGGCTTACCGCACCCGCGTTGATACGGGGTCGACTGACTTGGAATGGTACGATCGCAGCGGAAAACGCTTGGGCGCGGTGGGCGAGTCAGAGGAATATTCCAACCCAGCGCTGTCGCCAGATCAGAAGAAGCTGGTGGTATCCCGCATGGATCCGCAAATCCGAACGCGCGACCTGTGGTTATACGATTTTGGGAACGGCGGCTTTTCGCGGTTTACCTTTAGTACGGCGGATGAAACCAATGCGGTTTGGTCTCCGGATGGCAAACGCATCGCTTTCGACGCTTTCCACGATGGAGTCGTGGATATCTACGAAAAGGAAATTGCCAGTGGTGCGGAGCCTAAGCTCCTGCTTCATACCAATGAGAATAAATATATTTATGATTGGTCTCCGGACGGGAGCGTACTCTTGTTCAAGATGGGAACTGCCACCTGGGGGCTTCCTAGAGCAGGCGGCAAACTTCTGGGACCCTACGCGATGGATACGCCCCGGGTATCGCCCAACGGGAAATGGGTAGCTTACGCGTCATACCAATCCGGCAGATCCGAGGTCTACGTGCAAAGTTTTCCTCCCTCGGACGGCAAGTGGCAGGTCTCGACCATGGGTGGAATGGAGCCGTCCTGGCGGGAGGATGGCAAAGAATTGTACTACGCCAACGCCGACAATCTATTTGCGATGCAGGTCAAGACCGAGTCGGGCGTTTTCGAGCCTGGGGTCGTGAAGCCACTATTCGGAATTCGCCTCGAAAAAACCGAACGCCGGGCGCGCTATCAGGTGGCCGATAACGGGCGGCGCTTTCTGGTGAACGTACCTCGCGAATCGTCATCCAGTATCATCATTTCAACCAATTGGCTGCCCAAGCTAGTGCGATAAGGACACATTGGGTTAGCGGCTTTTGCAGCGGATCGCGCTTGAAATAGTCGGATAAACGCCTGGATTCAACGGAGATACCGACCGCAAGCGCTCCCCTTAGAGTTTCCTTTGGTTTCGCTAGGGATCACAGTGGCTTTGCTGATACCTTCCAAAGGACTTGCTGAATCTGCCCAGCATAGTATCATTATGGGCGCGGCCTCTGACCCTTGTTCGGCGGCGGCAGCGTTCGTAGGGAGGTTTTGAGTTATGCACCAAGTGGTTTGCAAAATCAAGCAGCGGCGGCCGAAGCGTTGCGCTGTCCGGCGCATTCGCCTTCGTCGCTTACGCCGCTGTTCTGAGTCAAGGGTTGCAAGCGCAGCAAGTTTCCGAAGCAGACGTGCAGGCGGCGCTGAAGCGCTGCGGCCAATGCCACGGACCTACGCTGCAAATGTCCAAGCTCGACTTGAGTACCCGTGAGGGAATGCTCAAGGGAGGGGAAAAAGGACCCGCGATCGTTCCGGGCGACGCCGAAGCGAGCCCCCTCTATCGCCGTATCTCCGGCCTGCAGGCGCCGGCCATGCCGATGCCTCCCGTACCGGCCCTAAACGCCTCGGAAGTTGAGTTGATCAAGAACTGGATCAATCAGGGTGCGAAACTGACGACTGTGGCCGCGCCGACAGTGGCCGCCAGTTCCCCTGCTCCGGGAGCTTCTGCCGCGTACCCTGGTGGATACACTCCCCGCGAGATCACGGCTGCGGATCGGTCGTGGTGGGCTTTCAAGAAACCGGTGCGTAATACGCCACCGACAGTTCGCGACGCCAAGTGGAGCCATAATCCGATCGACGCTTTTGTTGCCAATATGCGGGAACAGAAAGGCCTCGAGGGCGCGCCGGAAGCGGATCGCAAGACTTTGATTCGCCGCGCATATTTGGATTTGATCGGACTGCTGCCGCCGCCCGAGGAAGTGGACGCTTTTGTAAAAGATCCCGCGCCGGATGCGTATTCGAAGCTGGTCGACAAGCTGCTCGCCTCGCCGAATTATGGCGAGCGCTGGGGCCGCAATTGGCTGGATGTCGTGCGCTACGCGGATAGCTCGGGTTTCGAGTTCGACATCACGGTAGAGAATGCCTGGCGCTATCGCGACTACGTGATCAAGGCCTTCAACGAAGACAAGCCTTACAACCAGTTCATCATCGAGCAACTGGCGGGCGATGAGCTCGACAAGCCGACTCCCGACAGCCTGGTTGCGACTACGTATTACCGTGTCGGTCCGAGAGTGCGCTTCCGCGAGGCGAATTACCCGTCTTACCGCTACGACTACATGGACGACATGGTGCGCACCACCATGCAGGGCTTCCAGGGCCTCTCCGTTAACTGCGCGCGCTGCCACGATCACAAGTTCGATCCCATTACGCGCCTGGATTACTTCAAGACCGTTGCGGCTTTCTGGAGCTACGTCGACTACGACCAGCCGCTGGTTCCGAAAGATCAAGTCGACACATACAACGCGAAACTGAAGGCTCTCGCGGATGAAATGACGCCCTTGCGCCAGGAAATCGCGCGGATCGAAAAGCCGTATCAAGAGAAGCGGCGCGAACAGCAAGTGCAAGACGCGCTGAAGAAATTCCCGGCTGACATTCAGGAAGCCATCAAGACGGCGCCTGAGAAGCGAACTGAAGGCCAAAAGTTACTGGTGGCGCAAACGATTATCACGGGAGACGATGTCGATCCCGATAACATTGTCGCCGACGCGAATTCCTCCGCGAAAGCTAAAGCGGCGGCCAAGGCGAACCAGGTATTCGGGGCCGGCAGCGAAGGTTACAATCGCCGGGCGCTAAAGCTGAGTCCTGAAGACGAAAAGAAGCGTGCCGATCTGCAAGCGAAGATCGCCAAAATCGAAGAGCGGTTGCCTGCTCCGCTGCCCACCGCCGACGGCGTGCGGGATGGCGATTACCGCCTGCAGCCCGACGGATCTGGGTGACTCACACATCCCCGGAACCGGGCGTCCGGACTATGGCCTGAACTGCTGCTTCGTGCCGGCAGTTGGCACCAAGTACGAAGTTCCGCCGCTGTACTTTGCGGCTGCGAGCGACGACGTCAAAGCCAACGCGTCGACGTTCCAGGTGCAGCCTGGCTTCCTGACGGTGTTGACGGATCCGAAGAATCCGCCAGCGGCCGTCGACCCGCCGAAGCGCAGCGACTATGTCACCAGCGGACGCCGCCGTGCGCTGGCCGAAGCGATTGCCTCCCCGGACAATCCGCTGACCGCGCGGGTGATGGTGAATCGCATCTGGGCGTGGCATTTTGGCACCGGCATTGTCAGCACGCCGGGCAACTTCGGCAAGATGGGCACGCTGCCATCGAATCCGGAACTGCTGGACTGGCTGGCCACTGAGTTCGTGCAGAAGGGCTGGAGCGTAAAGGCCATGCACCGGATCATCATGAACTCGGAAACCTACAAGATGGCCTCGGCGTTCTCGCGCGAAGCCGATCTCAAGGCCGATCCGACCAACACTTTCTTGTGGAGATTCCCGCCACATCGCGCCGAGGCGGAGATCATCCGCGACATTACGCTGGACGCCAGCGGCAAACTGAACCGTCAAATGGGCGGCGAGCCGTTCTTCCCGGCGATTCCCGCATCGCTGCGGGCCGATCAGCCGCGCGGCGTCTGGGAGCTCACGAAAGAAGAGCCTTCCACCTGGCGGCGCGCAGTCTACGCTTACGTGAAGCGCGGACTCAAGTATCCGATGTTCGAAGTCTTCGACGAACCGGATCTCAACGTAACCTGCGAACGCCGTGCGACAAGCACGGTCCCGACGCAGGCGCTGACGCTGCTGAACAATGAGTTCACGCTGAAGCAGGCGGGTTATTTCGCCGATCGTGTGTGGCAGGCAGCCGGTCCGAATCCCGAGAAGCAAGTCACCGAGATGTATCGCATCGCATTCAGCCGCGAACCTAACACGGCCGAAATGCGAGAGAACTTGGCGTTCCTGAAGAAGCAGACCGAAACCGCGGCTGCCAAGAATGCGAGTGGCGATAGCGCAGCGCGCTCGGCGCTGAACGATTTGGCTCACGTGACGCTGAATCTGAACGAATTCGTTTATATCAAGTAGGAGAATAGCCATGTTTGAAAAAATGAGCGAACGAAACCGCAAAGAGCAATACATTTCCCGCCGGAAATTCTGGATGGAAGCCGGCATGGGAATTGGCGGGCTGGCTCTGCTGGATTTGCTGAGCCAGGACAAACTGCTGGGCGCCGAGTGCGTGGCGAACGCCGGCGGCAAGGTCGATTCTCCGCTTGCGCCGAAGCCGTCGCACTTCACGCCGCGCGCAAAGTCGGTGATTTCGCTGTTCATGAGCGGCGGTGTCAGCCACATGGACACCTTCGACTACAAGCCGGCGCTCGAGAAGTACAACCGCATGCCAATGGAAGGGCACGGCGACATTAAGGTCCGGCAAGGCTATCCTGGCCCGCTGATGAAGAGCCCCTTCACGTTCAAGCAATACGGGCAATCGGGCGCGTGGGTCTCGGAGATCTTCCCGAACATCGCGACCATCGTCGATGACCTGGCGTTCATCCATTCCTGCCAGGGCCTGTCGAACGACCACGTCATTTCGCACTACGAATGGAACACCGGTTCCATTCAGATGGGCTTCCCCAGCGTTGGTGCGTGGGTGACTTACGGACTCGGCAGCGAGAACCAGAACCTTCCGGGCTTCGTGGTGGTGCTGGATCAAAAGGTGGACCGTACGCCGGTCCGCCAAACTGGCAGAACGGCTTCCTGCCGGCGGCTTATCAGGGGACAGTGTTCCGCTCCAAGGGCGATCCGATTCTGGATCTCTCGGCTCCCGGTCAGTACATGAGCGCCGAGCAGCAGCGGGCGCGCCTCGACCAGATGGATCTGCTCAATTCGAATTTCAACGAGCAGTATCCGGGAATGTCGGAGCTTTCCGCGCGCGTGTCTTCCTATGAACTCGCGTACCGCATGCAATCCTGCGCGCCCGAGGCGGTCGATATCTCCTCGGAAAGCGACGAGACCAAGCAGTTGTACGGAATTAACGATCCGGCCTGCGCGTCTTACGGCAAGCAGTGCCTGCTCGCTCGCCGGTTGGTGGAGCGCGGCGTACGCTTCGTTCAACTGATGAGCGGCGCCTACGTCAGCATCGAAGACACGTGGGATGCCCACGCCGACATCGTAGCCAACCACACCAAGCACGCTAAGGAAGTGGACAAGCCCATCGCCGGGCTGATCACGGATCTGAAACGCCGCGGCTTGCTCGACTCGACCGCCGTTATGTGGCACAGCGAATTCGGCCGCATGCCGATCTCGCAGCGCGGAATGGGCCGGGATCATAATCCGGGAGCCATGACCATCTTCATGGCTGGCGCCGGAATCCAGGGCGGCCAGTCGATCGGCGCCACCGACGAAGTCGGCTACAAAGCTGCCGATCAAAAGGTGAGCAACCACGACGTCCACGCCACGCTGCTTCACCTGCTGGGTATGGACCACAAACGGATGACGTATTACTTTAACGGGCGCAACATGCGCTTGACCGATGTCTCCGGCGAGTTGATTCCGCAGATCGTCGGGAACATTCAAGCTAAGGCCTAGCTCGAGGCTGGCGGCGAGTGAATTGAATAGCGGCAGGGTGCTGAAACAAGCGCCTTGCCGCTTTTCCCGTATTGAGCGGTACATCGTGGTATTTTCATACAGAGGAACATTCCCATGAAAAAGCTTTGGAGTCTGCTATTCGTTTCCATGAGTGCGACGGTAGTTGCGCCTCAAGCCAGCGCGCATTTCAAGCTGCTGGAGCCGGCGTCCTGGCTTCAGGAGGATCCCAAAGGCGATCCGCAGAAGATGGCTCCTTGCGGCGGCACCTCGGCCAATGCGGGGACGCCCAGCGGCGCCGTGAACAAGGTGCAGGGCGGCGAGAAGCTCCATATCAAGCTTCAGGAGACGGTGTATCATCCGGGGTTCTATCGAGTGGCTCTGGCCGTGAACTCGCGCGATGAGCTTCCAGCCGATCCCGTGGCGAAGACGGAACCTACCGCGAACGGCCCCAGGTCGGTATCGGGAGCCGTTCAGTACCCGCCGACGGCTCCGGTGCTCGCGGACGGCTTATTCATGCATGTCTCAAAGTTCGAGAAGGAGCAGTCGAAACCGACGTAGACATCCCGAACATCAACTGCTCCAAGTGCACGCTGCAGATCGTCGAGTTTATGGCTTCACACGGCCTCAACAAAGACGGCGACTATACCTATCACCATTGCGCCGTGGTCCAGATCACCGCGAATCCCAGTAAGCCGATTGACGCGCGTTTCCCGGCTGAGAAGCACTAGGCGGCGGGGTCAGATCGCTTCAGGAAAAAGGCTGCGCTCGATAATCGCGCACAGAATGTGGCCCACTGCGATGTGGGCTTCTTGGACGTGCTGCGTGCTCGTGCTCGGGTATGCGAATGACGATTTCCGCCGCCGTGGCCATCTTGCCTCCGGTGGCTCCGGTGAGTGCGATGGTGTGCATACCATGCGCGGAGGCGTAATTCAGCGCGCATAGCGTGTTCTCCGAGTCCCCGCTGGTGCTGATGGCGACCAGCACGTCTCCGGGCCGGCCGAGAGCTTGCACCTGCCGCTCGAAAACGCGCGCAAATCCGAAATCGTTTGCGCTGGCCGTCAACATGGACGTGTCGGTGGTGAGTGCGATCGCCGGAAGCCCGGGCCGCACAAAATCGTGCGTGAGCCGGATCACGAGCTCCGCGGCAATATGCTGGCAATCCGCCGCGCTGCCACCGTTCCCGCACAACAATAATTTCCCGCCGTCGCGCAGGCTGCCGGTGATACGCGCCGCTGCTGCCAGAATATCGGCCTCGCAGGTTTCCAGAACCTGCTGCTTGGTTTCGATACTGGTCAGCAAATGAGTACGCAGCAACTGCCCGGCGCCATCCCACAGCCCAGCGAGCGATGGAGCGACGTTGGGCTTCATGAGAGTATTCAGCTCTTGCGGCCGAGCAGGGCGGGCAAATCGGCTACGCTTTGGATGATATCGGTGTGCGGCTCGCGGGTAAGCTGCTCGCGGGTACCGACGCCGGAAAGCACTCCCACCATCCCGCGGACGCCTGCGTTGCTCGCGGCCTGAAGGTCGAGCGGCGTGTCTCCGACGGCCATCACCTCCGCGACACTCTTTACGCCAGCCGTTTCCATGGCGTGAAACAGCATGTAGGGAGCAGGCCTTCCTTCAACGACATCGTCGCTCGCGACCATCGCCGCGAAGTACTTTTCCCAACCCAGACGGTGAAAGATCGGCATTACGATTTCGCGGTCGAAGCCGGTCGTGGTGGCGATCAGATAGCCGCTCTCGCGCAACTTTCGAATGGCTTCCTCGGCGCCCTCGATGGGCGGCACGGTCTTATACGCCTCGTTCACCTGTTCGACGAAAGTCCTATAGATCTCGGCCGACAGCTTCTGCCGACCGGCCTCGTCGAGTTTCGATTGCAGGTCGACGAAGTGGCGAATCACCGCCCGTTTCGCGGCACCTCTCCAAGGTCCGATCTCCGCGGCACTGACTGTGATGTCGCGCTTCCCCATGGAGTTTCGCAGCGCATCCACGATGTCTCCGTGATCCTGGAGAATAGTACCTCCGACATCCAGAGCAACCAGACGAATTTTGGGGGTTTCCGCACCCCGGGGACGAGCCGGCGACAACCGCCGCCGCTGCCAGGGCCTTCAGAGAACGCCTTCTCGAGAGTTTCAAGCTGCCTCCTCGCACAAACAATACTCTATCAGTTGATGCGCATGCCGAGTTGTCCCACGCGTGCTCTATGCCGAATGCCGAATATATTGGACTATTCCAAAAATAAATGCTTGACGATGTAGCCATTAGGAGGATTCTTGCCGTCATATAAGACGCGAAAGGC
Source organism: Bryobacterales bacterium (assembly GCA_963731375.1). GTDB lineage: Bacteria > Acidobacteriota > Terriglobia > Bryobacterales > Bryobacteraceae > Palsa-187. The sequence goes on along the minus strand of CAVSUW010000004.1, from coordinate 1,332,857 downwards.
ATCGGAGCCAGTCCCGGAAAACAGGCCAAGTAGCGAGTGGAGCGGCAGGATGAGTGTGGCCCTACGGTATATAACGTGGCATCGTAAACTGCTGCCGGGCTTGGTGCTCACGCTTGGCGGCTTGCTGAATGGGCCGACCGTGTTCGCTCAAGTGCGGCCGCTGTTTGTCGATTCTCCTGTTGCATCCGATGTTGGGGCGGATGGCAGCGATGCCGCCGAGATAGCCCCGATAGAGAGCGCGCTGCCCGAGCCAGAGCCCGTTTCAAACCGGCTTTTTGGCGTCATTCCAAATTACCGTGCTTCCGAAATGCTGGAGACGTATAAGCCGCTCACTACCGCCGAAAAATACCACATGGCATTTCAAGACAGTTTTGACTGGCCGAATTTCTTTCTGCTGGCAGGCTACGCAGCGCAGTCGCAGGTTGCGGCGGGCGGCTTTCACCATAACGGCGGTCTGCCGGGATTCGGCGAATACTATGCTCGCGGGATTCAGTGACCAAATCATTGGCAGTTATATCACCGACGCGATCATGCCCAGCCCTGCTCCACGAAGACCCGCGATATTTTCGGCTCGGAACCGGGACTTTCTGGCGCCGCACTTACTACGCGGCCTCGCGGATTTTTGTCACGCGCCTGGATAACGGCAAGTCGAGATTCAATATCACGGAGATCGCCGGCAACATTGGTGTCGACGCCATTACTACCTGGTATTATCCCGACAGCCAGACGGCCGCGAAAGGCGCTGAACGTTTTGGAATGCAACTCGGCAACGATGCGATCTCAAATATTCTGACCGAATTCTGGCCGGACATTAAACACCGTTTGCGGCCTCTGCAACATCGTCTCTTCGCGCGCTAAGCGCGGCGATTGTTGCTTGCGATAAAATAATGCGGCTATCCCGAGGGAGGGGTCTCGCCCATGACGCCTTCGCATTCTGTAACCGACACACGCACTGCCGCGTTTAACCGCTGGCTCATTCCCGTCGGAGCGGTCGCGGTGCACATCTGCATCGGATCGGTATACGCGTGGAGCACGTTCAACCGCCCAATCCATGCGATCTTCCCCAACGATCCCTGGTGGTTCAGTCCTCCCTACACCACGTTCACAATGGCTCTTATGCTGTTGGGCCTGAGCGCTGCATTCGGAGGCCCGTGGGTCGAGCGGCGCGGGACCGCGTGTCGCGGCCACTACCGCCGCCGTGCTTTTCGGAACCGGACTGGTGATCGGAGGCATCGGCCTCGCCTTGAGACAATCAGTCCTCGTGTTTCTGGGGATGGGCGTGATTGGCGGTATCGGATGCGGTCTCGGCTACATCTCTCCGGTCAGCACGCTGGTGAAGTGGTTTCCGGACCGGCGCGGAATGGCCACCGGCATGGCCATCATGGGGTTCGGAGGCGGCGCGTTCCTGGCGGGGTACTTGAACGTGTTCTTCATCGCGAAGCTTGGCGTGGCGCGCACGGTGATCGCGCTGGGCGTTACCTATTTGATCGTGATGCTGATCGGCGCGAGCATTCTGCGGCGTCCGCCGGAAGGCTGGCGTCCCGAAGGTTGGACCGCTCCCGTCAAGACCGGCAAGATGATCACGGATCGCAGCCGTACGCGGAATCAGGCGCTGGGCCGGGTGCAATTCTATCTGCTGTGGGGCATTCTGTTCATCAACGTAACCGCGGGGATCGGTATTCTGGCGCAAGCGTCACCGATGATGCAGGATTTGTTTCAGAAGACCCCGGTCGAAGCCGCGGCGGTCGTTTCGCTCATCAGTATTTTCAATGCGGGTGGGCGCTTGTTTTGGGCGTCATTCTCCGATTTCATCGGCCGCCGTAACACCTACCTGATTTTTTTCGCGGCGCAGTTTGTCCTTTTCCTGTTTATTCCGGGCCTGGCGGCGCGGGGTAGCTGGGGACTTTTTGAGGCGAGTCTCTTCGTTGTTTTTACGATGTACGGCGGCGGATTCGCAACCATACCCGCGTTCCTGGCGGATCTCTTCGGTCCCGACAATGTGGGCGCCATTCACGGAGCTTTGCTGACGGCATGGAGCGCCGCGGCAGTAGTGGGTCCCGTGATCATCACCGAGTTGTCCAACAGCGCGCGAGCCGCTCTGCCATCCGGTGCGAGCAAAGTTCACATCTACGACAAACCGCTTGAAGTGCTGGCGGCGTTGCTCGCGGTCGGGTTCGTTCTCACGATCCTGGTGCGGCCGTTGACGAAGGCGGACGCGCTCCGCGGATGAAGCGGTTACCTTGGACATCGACTCGCTGAAGCGATACAATTCGAATCGGATTTTTTCGAAGGAGAACCTCATGACATACTCCGCCCGGTTCAGAATCGCGCTCTTCGGAGCTGCTGCGATCGCGGCGTTGGGAGCTACGAATGAACCCAACGCGCAGCCGAATCCCTACAGCACGGTCGAAAACTACTTCAAGATGCCGGAGGGGAGAACCTGGGGCGCGGCGGCCGGGGTCAGCGTCGATTCGCACAATCACATTTGGGTGGCCGAGCGCTGCGGCGTGAATTCCTGCGCCGGATCGAACCTGGCGCCGATTCTCGAATTCGATCAATCGGGCAAACTGCTGAAGAGCTTCGGTGCCGGAATGTTCGTATTTCCCGCATGGGCTGTATGTCGATAAAGACGACAACGTGTGGGTCACCGATGGCCAGGGCAAGGATGGGAAGGGCCAGCAGGTATTCAAGTTCAGCTCCGATGGGAAGGTGCTCCTGACGCTGGGCAAGGCGGGAGTCGCGGGCGAAGGGCCGGATACTTTTAATCAGCCGTCGGCGGTGATTGTGGCTCCCAACGGCGATATTTTCGTGGCTGACGGGCATGGCGGGAATACCAACGCGCGCATCGTGAAGTTCGACAAAGACGGGAAGTACATTACGGCGTTTGGAAAGCACGGGTCGGGCCCCGGCGATTTCAACGTGCCGCACTGCCTGGCGTTCGATAGCAAGGGACGCCTGTTTGCCTGCGACCGCGGTAACAATCGCATCGAGATCTTCGACCAGGATGGAAAATTCATCGACCAATGGACGCAGTTCAGCCGGCCCAGTGGGATTTCCATCGATAAGCGCGGCATGATTTACGTTGTGGATTCGGAGTCGAACGACAAGAACCATCCGGGATGGAAACGCGGCATGAGAATCGGCAGCGTGAAGGACGGCACGGTGATGGCGTTTATTCCGGACCCGCAAGATCCCTCGGTGGGCGGCACCACTGCCGCGGAAGGCGTAGCGGTCGACTCGAAGGGCGCGATTTACGGGGCTGAGGTGGGCCCGAAGGATCTGAAGAAGTACGTCAAGAAGTAACCGCCTTCACGGCGGGCTTCCGCTTATCAAAAAGCTGGTATATACTTAATTCGGCTAGACTTACTTGCTAAAAGTGTCTCTATTTTCGCGATCCCGCGCTTACATTGTTGTGTCTGTGTGCGCGTTGACGATAGCTCCGCAGGGACGTGCGCAAGCGCAGCCAAACGCCGCTTCCGCTGCGGCAATCCTCACTCAATACTGCGTCGTCTGCCATGACAATCAAAAACGCACGGCCGGAATTACACTGCAAGGGCTGGATCTGAGTAGCGTCGGTGATCACGCCGAGCTGCTCGAACGCGTGCTGCGGAAAGTCGCGGCGGGGCAGATGCCTCCCGCTGGAATGCCGCGTCCGAATGCGGCGCGCATGGCGGAGTTCAGCAAGTGGCTGGAGAGCTCTCTCGACGCCGAGGCGGCAGCGCATCCGAACCCGGGTCGGCCAGCGATTCACCGCTTGAACCGGTCTGAGTATAGTAACGCGATCCGCGACATTTTCGCTCTGGATATTAGCGCTGGCTCGCAGTTGCCGGTGGATGATTCCGGGTATGGGTTCGACAACATCGGAGACGTGCTTTCGCTATCTCCGGCGCTGCTCGACCGCTATCTGTCGGTGGGCCGAAAAATAGCGCGGCTGGCGGTTGGTGATCCCACGCTGAAGCCTTCCGAAGAGGTTTTCGAGCCGCGCCGCGAACCTAACCGGGGCGTTGCCGCAGCAGTTCCGATCAGAGCGGAGTGGATGAGCGACGATCTGCCCTTTGACTCCGCGGGCGGGCTCTCGGTGCGCTATTACTTTCCGCTGGATGCCGAATACGTGATCCGTATCCGGCGCGGAGTTCTGAACACGCCGGTGAAGATTGCGCCTTTCGAAGTGCGCTTACCGATGAAGGCGGGGCCGCACATCATTGGCGCTCACATTCCCCAAGGAATCGCTGAAGCTCGAAAGCGTGGAGCCTGTGACTGCGCGACGTTCCGCGTATCTGTCGAGCGAACGTCCGGAAGCGTCGTCTGCGGGCATGGATCTGCGGGTTGACGGGGTCAGAGTGAAGCGCTTCCCGCGCCCGGACGACGGGGTTCCACCGCCGGTGATGAATCTGGGGATTGACGGGCCTTACAATGCGACCGGCCGGGGCGACACGCCCAGCCGCGCGAAGATTTTCGTGTGCCGTCCGGCGGAGCGTGCGCAGGAGAACCAGTGCGCGCAACGGATTCTGGCCAGCCTCGCTCGCGCAGCGTATCGCAGGCCCGTCAACGAGGCGGACTGGAAACCTTTGCTGGCGTTTTACCAGAACGGCCGCGCCAAGGGCGACTTCGACTACGGGATTCAAAAGGCGATCGAGGCTCTGCTGGTCGCCCCCGATTTCTTATTCCGGGTGGAGACCGATCCGCCAGCCGGCGCGGTCCGCAATCATCGGGTCAGCGATGTCGAACTAGCATCGCGCCTTTCGTTTTTCCTGTGGAGCAGCGTGCCCGACGAAACGCTGCTCGACGCTGGCGGAGAAATCCAAACTTTCCAATCCGACAGGTGCTCGCGCAGCAAGTCGACCGCATGCTCGACGATCCAAAGTCCTTCGCGTTTGTGAGCAACTTCGCAGGCCAATGGCTGCAGATTCGCAATCTGGCAACCGTGCGGCCAGACCCGATCGCGTTTGCCGACTTCGACGAGAGTCTCCGCTATAGCATGCAGCGGGAAACCGAGTTGTTTTTCGACAGCATCGTGCGGGAGAACCGCAGCATCTTGGATCTCCTGGGCGCCGACTATACGTTCCTGAACGAGCGGCTGGCGATTCACTACGGCATTCCTGGCGTCTATGGCTCGCAATTCCGGCGGGTCGCGCTTAACGATCCGAATCGCGGCGGCCTGCTGGGACAAGCCAGCCTGCTGACGGTGACTTCGCCTCCCAATCGGACCTCAGTGGTGCAGCGCGGCAAATGGATTCTCGACAACTTGCTGGGAGAGCCGCCGCCTCCGCCGCCAGCGGACGTGCCGGCGCTGGACGCCACCACCAAAGGCGCGCGAAAATTGACGCTGCGCGAGGCCATGGAATTGCATCGCGCGAATCCGGGGTGCGCGGTCTGCCATAGGAATATCGACCCGCTGGGTTTTGCGCTGGAGAACTACGACGGAATCGGCGAATGGCGCGCGAAAGACGGCGAGTCCGCCATCGACGCGTCCGGCAAGCTCCCGGACGGAACACAGTTCTCCGGGCCCGGCCGGTCTCAAGAAAGTGCTGGCCACCGGGCGCCGCGATGAGTTCGTTTCGACGGTGACCGAGAAGCTTTTAACCTACGGCCTGGGGCGGGGTGTAGAATACTATGACATGCCGGCCGTGCGGGCAATTATGCGCCAAACAGAGGCCAATCAGTACCGGCTCCGGGACCTGATTCTGGCCGTGGCAAGCAGCGTTCCATTTCAGATGAGGAGGTCGGCGGACCAATGATCGTTACCAAAAAGCACCTGCAGCGCCGCACTTTTCTGCGCGGCTTAGGGACAACATTGGCTCTCCCGTTTCTGGACGCAATGGTGCCCGCGTTCGCTGCGCCGCGGCTCGGCGCGACCAAGCCGGTGGTGCGCATGGGGTTCTTATACGTGCCGAACGGAATCATCTCGGCTGGCTGGTCGCCATTGGGCGAAGGCGCCAACTTTGAGTTCAATTCCACCATGAAACCGCTCGCGCCTTTTCGCGAGCACACGCTGGTGCTGAGCGGCTTGGCGCAGATTCAGGGACGTTCCTACGGAGACGGTCCCGGCGATCATGCGCGCGCGGGCGCCAGTTGGCTCACTGGAGTTCATCCGAAAAAGACCGAGGGTGCCGACCTGCGCGCCGGAATCTCCGCGGATCAGGTGGCCGCGCGTGCGCTGGGACAGGTGACGCAATTCGGCTCGCTCGAATTGGGCGTGGAAGCTCCCAGTCTCGCGGGAGGCTGCGATTCGGGCTACAGTTGCGCTTACACCAACACCATTTCGTGGCGCAATCCCACCTCGCCGAATCCAGTGGAAGTCAATCCGCGCGTGGTGTTTGAGCGGTTGTTCGGAGACGGCGACAGCACGGATCAAAAGTCGCGTCTGGCGCAAATGCAGGAGCAGAGCAGCATTCTGGATTTCGTCAAGGGCGGCGTGGATCGCCTGGAGACCAAGCTCGGATCGGGCGACCGCAGGAAGCTCACCGAATATCTGGACGCGATTCGCGATATCGAGCGGCGCATTCAGAAAGCGGAACAGCAGAGCGCCTCGACGCCGCTGCCGGCGATGGATCGTCCGGCTGCCGCTCCCGAGGAATTCGCGCCGCACGCGCAGTTGATGATGGATCTGATGGTGATTGCTTACCAGTCCGATCTGACGCGCGTGATCACTCATGATGCTGGCGCGCGAAGGCAGCAACCGCAGCTACCGCGAAGTCGGCGTGGCCGACGGTCACCATAATTGCACGCATCATCAGGACGATCCGGTGAAGATTGCGAGCACCATGAAGATCAACACTCACCACGTCGAGCAGTTGGCGTACCTGGTGAATAAGATGAAGAACACGCCGGACGGCGACGGCACGCTGCTGGATCATTCGATGCTGCTCTACGGAAGCAGCCTCTCCGACGGCAACAAGCACACGCACGTGGATCTGCCGGTCGCTCTGGTCGGTGGCGCGGGCGGAACGGTGAAGGGCGGGCGGCATATCCGCTATCCCGAAAACACGCCGCTCAATAACTTGCTGCTTTCGATGCTCGACAAGTCGGGTGTTCGGACGGAAACGCTGGGCGACAGCACTGGCGAGCTCGCGCAATATCTAGCATCGGATATCTAGCAGGTAAACCAATGTGGTCAACGCTCTTGATCCGCACGGGGACGGCGATCGTTCTGGCCGCCGGGCTGTGCCGGGCAGCGACAGATTACTCCCTGATCGACGCCATCAAGCGCCGCGATAGCAAGGCCGCCGATGCGCTCATCGCGAAACGCGCCAACATCGACGCCGCTCTGCCGGATGGCGCCACGGCGCTGGCCTGGGCGGTGTTTCTCGACTTGCAGGACACTGCGCTGAAGCTGATCGACGCCGGCGCGAACGTCAACACCGCGGGCGACTACGGCGAGACGCCACTCACGTTTGGCCTTGGCCAACGGCAATGCCGTCCTTTCCGCGCGCCTGCTCAAGGCTGGCGCTAACCCGAAGGCGACGCGCTGGAACGGCGAAACCACGCTGATGATTGCGGCGGGCGCGGGCAGCGTCGATGAAGTGAAATTGCTGCTGGACGCTGGTCTAGACGTGAACGCGCAAAGAAAGCGAAAAGGGCCAGAACTGCGCTCATGTGGGCCGCCGCGGAAGGGCATCCCGAGGTTGTGGACCTGCTGATCCAACGCGGCGCCAGCGTAAACGCGGCTAGCAAGAAAGGCTTCACGCCCTTGCTCTTCGCCACCATGAAGAACGACAGCGCCTCGATTCGGCACCTCATCAAAGCGGGAGCGGACCCCAACTACGCTCTGCCGGATGAAGACAAGACCAAGATGCTGGTTGTGGCGGGCGCTTATCACAGCACCGAGGCCGCGATCGCGTTGCTCGACGGAGGCGCCAATCCCAACGTTGCCGATCGCACCGGGAAAACACCGTTGCACATGGCGGCGCAGTCCGGCGCGTTGGACCTGGTCAAGAAACTGATATCCAAAGGCGCCGACCTGAACGCCAAGACCGCGAAGTCGCCGCTCTACCGAAGATTTTGCTTTCCGGCGAGCGGGCGGGGAACAAACCGCGCTGCTGCTGGCGGCCAAGTCCAACCACGTGGATGTCATGCGCGCGCTGATCGATGCGGGCGCCGATGTCAAATTGAAGAATCAGGACGGAGCCAGCTTGTTTCTCGCCGCCGCTGCCAGCGGCCACGTAACAGCGGCGCAACTCGCCTATCAATACGACAAGGACGTCAAGGCTGTCGACAACTTACGGCTTCACCGCGATGCACGAAAGCATGAACGCCACGGGAAATCTGGCGACGCAGCCGGAGCTCACCGAGCTGGTGCAATACCTGGCCGACATCGGCGTTCCTCTCGACGAACCAGATAAGCGCGGGAGAACTCCCATTCAGGTTGGCGATGTTTTTCCGCTGGATCAGCCGATCCAGCGGATGGCCGACATCATCATCAGCCGCGGAGGCACGCCACGTCACTTTCCGAAGGAATACGTGAAGCCCGCGGCGGCCGCCGCTTCGAAGTAAGCCGGTTCCCATACGGTTTTAATCGGGATTTGGTAGGTGTATACTGGCCTCCGCAGGAGCGACCTCGCCATGACCAAAACTAAGATTGCCGGCAAGAGTTCGAAATATCTCGGTATCGCGGTGCTTGTAGCGATTTGTATGGCCGCGTGGATGGGCAGGAGCAACGGGCAGCAAGGCTCGGCGTCAGTGACCGTCAAGGCCGATGAAATCGGCGGCGTTGTGTCCAGCAGCAAGGGACCCGAGGCCGGTGTGTGGGTGATCGCCGAAACCACCGATTTGCCGACGCGCTATATCAAAGAAGTCGTCACCGACGACCGCGGGCGCTACCTGATTCCCGGCGCTGCCCAAAGCGAACTACACGGTTTGGGCGCGCGGCTACGGCCTGGTGGATTCGCCGAAGGTGCAGACCGCTACCGGCAAGTCGGTCGACCTGAAGCCGACCATCGCGCCGGACGCGAAGACCGCTGCGAAGTTGTATCCCGGCAACTATTGGTACGCGCTGATGAAGGTGCCGGAGAAGAATGAATTCCCGGGCACGGGTCCCGACGGGCAACGGCATTTCGCCGAACGTGAAGAGCCAGGGGCAGTGGATCCACCTGGTGAAGACTGATAGCTGCGAATCCTGCCATCAGCTCGGCGGCGAATACACGCGCACGATTCCGGCGATGTTCAAGAATTTCGATTCTCCGGCCAAGGCCTGGGAGCGGCGCGTGAAGTCCGGACAGGCGGGCATCGTCGATGGTCGGCGGCTTGGGGCAACTGGGTCCGCAGCGCGCTACGGCCGAGTTCGGAAGCTGGAGCGATCGCATCGCGCATGGCGAAATTCCGACGCAGGCTCCGCCGCGTCCGCAGGGCGTCGAGCGCAACGTCGTGATCACGCAGTGGGACTGGGCCGATCCGAAAGCCTATCTGCACGACGAAATCTCGACCGACAAGCGCAACCCTAGTCTGAACCCCAACGGCCTGATCTACGGATCGCCCGAAGAGAGCCGCGATGCGCTTCCGGTGCTCGACCCGGTGCACAACACCACTAGCTGGGTGAAGGTGCCGTATCGCGATGCGAATACTCCCGGCCAGCCGAAGCCGCTCGAAGCCTCGGCGGTGTGGGGCGACGAGGCCATCTGGGATAGCCACGTCACGGTTCACAATCCGATGTTCGACAACACGGGGCGCGTGTGGTTCACTTCGCGCCTGCGCGGGCCGGACAATCCGGCGTGGTGCAAGGCAGGATCGAGCCAGCCCTCGGCGAAGATCACTCCCGTGGATCGCTCCGGCCGTCAGCTCGCGGTTTACGATCCGAAGACCAAGCAGGTGTCGCTGGTGGATACCTGCTTCGCCACCCATCACCTGCTGTTCGCCGAGGACGCCAACAACACGCTGTGGACCAGCAGCGGCGGCGGCGGCGGAGTGGTCGGCTGGCTGAATACGAAGGTCTGGGACCAGACGCACGACGCGCAGAAGGCGCAGGGCTGGACCGCGCTGGTGCTCGACACCAACGGCAACGGCAAGCGCGATGCCTACGAAGAAGTCGATCAGAATGTCGCCGTCACGGCGACCGGCGAGAGCCTGGGCAGTTCCGCCGCCCTGCCGCGGATTGCCACCGATCCCAAGAAGGACACGCGTCTCAACGCCGCGTTTTATGGCCTGGCGATCGGCACCGATGGCTCGATCTGGGGCAGCGTGCTGGGATTCCCGGGCGGGATCGTGCGCGTGGCTCCGGGCTCGAATCCGTCGGAAACGGCGCTGGCGGAATATTACGAAGTGCCGTAGAACAATCCGAAAGCGAAGGTCCAGGGCTTCTCGCCGCGCGGCATGGATATCGACCGCAACAACGTCGCGTGGGTGGTGCTGGGCAGCGGACATCTCGCGAGCTTCGATCGCAGCAAATGCAAAGGTCCGCTGAATGGACCGAAGGCCACGGGCCAGCACTGTCCCGAAGGCTGGACGCTGTATCCTTCTCCGGGTCCGAACTTCAAGAACGTGAAGGATTCGGGCAGCGCGGATTCGCACTACTACGACTGGGTGGATCAGTTCGACACGCTGGGCCTCGGCAAGAATACGCCGATCGCCACCGGTAACGGCAGCGATTCGCTGCTCGCGCTGCAGAACGGCAAGTGGGTGGTGATGCGCGTCCCGTATCCGATGGGCTTCTTCGCCAAGGGCATGGACGGACGCATTGACGATCCCAACGCTGGATGGAAAGGCAAAGGCGTGTGGACCACGTGGGGCACGCGCACTCCGTTCCACTCGGAAACCGGCAAGGGGACCATGGACAAGGTCGTGCACTTCCAGGTTCGGCCGAATCCGCTGGCGGACTGAGTTGCCGCTGGCGGCCGGGGCAGGAGCCACTATTCCGCGGCTGGCGTCTGGCAACTGGCGCGGCCGCTGGGGATGGTGCAATTTTCGAGTACGTGGCGCACGCGGTTTTTGAGCATCAAGTCCCACGTCTTTCCGTGACGCGTGAGCAATGAATAGCCGAACTGCCGCTGGCTCTGACCGGATACCATGCTGGCGCCGCGAGCGGCAGCGTCCGGGCAGCGAGCCTTCGAGAGGCTCCGCTAGATTCGTGCCGCCATCTCCGGCTACTAGTTGCGTGGGCCGGCCATGATCGTAACTGAATAGTTCAAACAAATGCACGTGGCCGGAAAGAATCAAGTCGATGCCTCTAGGCGAGGCGCGTTCCCAGGCCTCAGCCAAGGTGGGAGAAACCGGCGCGGGCTTGCCTGCATCCGCATCCGTGCGCATGCCCCAAAACGGATGATGGTCGGCGAGCCATGCGTGCGCCGGATGCAGCGATGCGAGCTGCGCCGCGTAAAGTGCTGCTTGTTCCTTGTTGAGAGTGTTTGCCGAGACCGATGCGGAATCCAGCATCACCAGCTCAAAGGTTCCTAGCGTCACCAAATAGGGCGGCGAGAAGACCTCGCACGTTCCGTTCCAGGGTCGCGGGTCCAAGTAGTAAAACCAGCCGCGCCAGGAGCGTTCGCAGTCTTCGTGATTCCCGCGCGAAAACGCCCACGGAGCAGCCGCCAGCAACTTCGCCGCAGGAGTGAAGAAGTCCGCGTTCCAGGCGTCCCAGTTGTCGCCTGCCGGAGTGCCTCCGCACATCGCCTGTTTGCCGGCGGGACAGGCTGACTCGCGATAAAGATAATCGCCGACGTGGATCACTAAGTCCGGCCTCTCCTGCGCCGCCTGGCTTGCCACTTGCGCGAAGGGCCATTGCTGCGGATCGTTGCAGGCCTGCAGTTCGTCGCCTTTGATACGGCAACCGGTGTCGCCGATCGCGATCACCCGCGAGGGATTGCGCACGTGGCAGCGCGAGCGCCTGGCCGTTGACTGTCGCCTTCTTCGCGCCGATGGGGATCGCAAACTCGCACGCCGGACGCAGCCCTTGCGGCATGCGGCTGCCGGAGCGACATCGGATGCATCGCGCCGTCGATTTGAATCGCGGGGCAGTCCTGCGCGCTGGCGACTACGATGCGCGCGATCGCCTGGCCGCCTTCTCCCACCGCTACCCACGCCGGTGAGAGCGGTTGGCCGCTCGCGAGCGCGGCGGCCAGCAGGGTCAAGCAAAAGTAGCGCATTTGATGCGACTACGTCTATCGCTTCGGAGCGTAGCCAACCGTCAGCGATACCATCACGCTGCGGCCCGGGAGCAAGTTCAACTGGTCCTGCGCATTCGGCACGAAACGATGCCGCCGCTGTTGCGGGTGTGAAAGGCGTGACTCCGACAACGTTGTGATTGTCGAACAGATTATTGACCGCTGAAGCTGAGTTTGCTTCCTCGCAAGAAAGATGAACCCTTGATGGTGTAATTGACGAAAAGGTTTGTCAGATCGAAAGGGTTGATGGCAATCGCCTGATTGGCGGGCGTGGGAACCGTGATTCCGTGGAAGACGTAGTTGATATTGCCAGTGCCGTCGTTATACATCGAGCCGACCCGCTTATGGAAGATGCCCACGTCCCAATTTTTCGCTGCCATGTCAGGCCAAAAGCTTCGGTATTTTTCGGAGTGTTCGCTACCCACAGGCCGCCGTTAAAATAGCCCGGGCCGGTCTGGTACTTCGCGGAGCCCACCGATCCGTTCAGGTAAAAGCTGAGTCCATGGCCGATCAGGATGTTGCTTTCCGCTTCGAGACCTTTGGTATTCGAGGGGCCGGTGAGAGTGAAAACGTTTTCGCCGGACGATGGGATCTAGATAGGAAGTGTACGGGTTTTGGAAATGCACGTAGTAGGCGTCCACATCCAGAGTCCAACGGTTATATTTCAGGACGGAGCCAGTCTGATAAGTCTTGGCCAACGTCGGCTTCGGCGGGGCCAGGACCGCGCCGTTTGCTACGTCGAATACATTGCTCGGCGGGATGACGCTGCCTTCGGCGAACTCCGCATACACCGACCAGTTCCGCTGCAGGCGATAGCGCGCGGCGAGCGTTGGCAGCCAGTTGTTATAGCCGATACTATGCGAGACGAAGGCCGCTCCGCCTATGCAAAGGATAGGCGTGCCGGTGGCGGTGTTGGCCTTCTGAAGCGTTCCCGCCGAGGCATCCAACCGTCTTGCCATTGTCCTGATACTGATTCAGGGCCATGTTGTAGTGGGCGTCCTTGATGCCGGCGGTGATGCTTAACCTGCTGGTGGCTTTCCAGTCATACTCGGCGAACGGGTGGAAAGCTTGCGTGATGAAATGCTCGTGGAAGTTGCCGAAAGGCGTGTCGGCCCAGGTCATCACATTGGACGGAATCTGATAGCGGTCGGTGTACGACCAGTCGTACCAAGCGCCGGTGCGGAAAATTCCCCACTTGGATTCCTGGCTCAAAACCGCAGTGTCGCCGACGTGGCGATAACCGTTGAGTTTGTCAACGCCACTTGGCGCGCTGGTAGAGAAGTTCAGCGTTGCGCCGTTCTGGTAGTTCTGCTTGTTCCAATAGCGAGTGGTGTAAGCCTTGTCGTTAAATCTCCATCCGCCGCCCAGATCGGTGTCAAATCCGATGTATTCGAAATCTGTCTGTACGTGATAAAAGTTGTAACCGTAGTAGTAAGCGCTGGTGGGGTCGGCGTTCAAAAGGAAGTTGTCTCCAAACTGCGCCACTTGGGCCCGCGTCGGATTCGTGGTGTTTGGGGTGTTGTTCCAATCATCGACCAAGCCGCCATACACGGTAATGGTGGTTTTGTCGGAGAGCCGGTACTGATACTTCAAGTCCCCGGCGTCGCGCTTCTGTTTGTTGTAGGTCTGATAGCCATCCGACAGCAGCTGGTGAAGATCGATCAACAAGGCTGCTCTTGTCTGCCGGGGCCGAACTGCCCGGAATCGTAATCCAACTGCAGCAGGCGAGTATTAAAGGAACCGTAAGAGGCGGTGGCCCGGATATCCTGGGAAGGTTGTACGTCCTGCGAGAGCAGATTGATCGATCCGCCAAAGTTGGTGGGCCCGAAATTCGAGGGCAAGCCCGGGCTCCGGTCGAAGTCCGTTCCGCCCAGCCATTGTGCCGGAAAGTTCGCCCAGGAGTGATGCGTGGGGCTATTGGTGTCTTCAAACGGAATGCCGTCAAAAGTCATGGTGTATTGCGCCGTCTTGAAAGCCGCGGAAATAAGTTTTACCTTGACCCAGGCCGATTCCATTGGGATTGAGGCTGAACGTGCCCGGCGACATGTTCACCACTTCCGCGAAATCCGAAATCGGCGACGTAAAGTGCTTGATGAAATCTCCGGTGATTTCGGTTTTCGCTGAGATGGCATCCAGTACGTTACCGGAAGGCGCGAGTTGCGCCGCCAGAGAGGCTACCGCTTCCACTGTCACCGACTGGTTCACGCTCGCTACGCTCAGCGGGATCGATAGGTTCTGCGCTCGCTCCTCCAGGGACATCGATACCGGTACGGCGCGCCATGGTAAAGCCGGATGCTGAGACTTCGATGGTGTATTTGCCGGGAGGCAGGCCGGTGGCCGAAAAATAGCCATCATCGCCGGTCTTAACCTCGCGCACCGTGGCGCCCGACTCGTTTTTCACGGTCACGGCGGCATTGGGGATTGTTTTCCCGGCTTGATCCAGCACGCGTCCCGCGATGGTCGCGCTTCTGCCGCTTGCGCGAGCAACGTTGCCATGCACATCGAAAGAAACACTACAGCCTATTGCAAGAGTCTTCACGTTTAACCTCTATCTGTGATGTCGTGGAACTTTTCGGCTAGATTAACAGGCGTGTTTTACAATTCGGTCAATATACCGTGAAGGTTGGATGTGCGCCTGGTTAAGGAATTTTCTCCGATTGCCGACTCGATTCGGAGTGCCGGTGCGGGGGGCACCCCCTTGACTGGCATGGAAAATAGGAGAGAACATAGACTCTTATGAAATGTCCAGTGTGTGACGCTCTTGAACGCGAACGCATCCTCATGAACCAGATCGAGGCGAGCACGGTTTTGCAGCAGCGGTACAAGATGATCCTGCCACCTGTGGCCGATGCAGTGGACGCGCAACCGGATCAAGACCTGGACGAGGTCATTCGCTTCAGCCGAAAGTGCCAGGCGAAGATCGCGTTCCGTCTTCAGCGGCATCAAGATCGCGAGCACGCGGCATAGATTTCATCTCCTCCCGCCAGGAAAGTTTGCACTGCGCTGCTGTTGAGCCGCAGCCACTCCTCTTATGTCCGCCAGCGATCTGAAACAGCCCGAGACTCCCGAAGCCAGGGCCCAATGGGGGAAGGCGGCGGCAAGTCCGGAAGAGCAGCTCTTCCTGCGAGGCCCGCAGGGACGCGGCTTTGAACTCGGGCGAGCCATTCGGATTTTTCGCGAATTGATCCATGGCTTCCGTGGGCTTCACTTCGTAGGCCCGTGCATCACCGTCTTCGGGTCAGCGCGCTTCCCGCCTGGAGAGCCGCTACTATGTACTCACACGCGAGCTGGGGGCGAGAATTGCCGAGGCGGGATTCACGGTCATGACCGGCGGCGGCCCGGCTTAATGGAAGCGGCCAACCGAGGTGCCAAGGAGGCCGGCGGCGTCTCAATCGGCTGCAACATCGTATTGCCGCAGGAGCAAAAGCCCAATCCGTACCTCGACAAATTTGTGGAGTTCCACTATTTCTTCGTGCGCAAAGTAATGCTGGTGAAGTACTCTTACGGTTTTGTAGCGGCACCGGGCGGATTCGGCACTCTCGACGAATTGTTTGAGGTCGCGACACTTGATCCAAACCGGAAAGATCAAAAACTTTCCGGTGGTGTTGTTGGGTGTCGAGTACTGGAAGCCCTTGATCGATTTCATTCGCGGATCGCTCCTGATGAACGCAGCCATCAATCCGCAAGATCTGGAGCATCTGCTGGTGACGGATTCGCCCGCGGAGGCCGTGGGTTTCATTAAGAAATCCGCTACCGAAAATTTCGGGCTGCGCTATGTTCCGCGGCGTCCGCGCAAGTTCCTGTTTGAACGCGGCGTCTAGCGGAGCTCAGCGCGCGCGAATCCCCTGACCGGGGCGCGCGTCCGATTGCAGTTTTCCGTCGCGGACTACGAAGGTTCCGCCCACCAGGACGTAACGGAATCCTTCGGAATACTGCGCGGGTTTTTCGTACGTGGCTTTGTCGATGACGGTGTTGGGATCGAAGACCGCGAGGTCCGCGTCGGCGCCGATCTTGACGCGGCCTTTCTGGCGCATGGCGGGCGTGAAAGGCTGCAGGCGCATCGCGGGCATGAGCGAAGACTTGCGGATCGCTTCCATCAAGGTGAGCACTTTTTCCTCGCGGACATATTTGCCCAGCAGACGCGCGTAGGTGCCGGCGGCGCGCGGATGGCCGACGCCCGCTTCGAGAATGCCATCGCTGGCAATCATCACCTGCGGGTGAGCCAGGATGAGGTGGATCATCTCCTCGGTGTTGCTGAACAGCACCACTGTGCCGCCTTGCTTGCGATAGCGCTCGAATAACTCCGGGTTCAGGCGTTCACCGGTGGCGGGCCACAGGAGATCGGGATAGTCGATGTGCTGCCGCTGTTGCCATCCGGGATCGAAGAGGGCCGATTCCAGACGCGTGGCGCCGGCGATATAAGGATAGGATTCGGTGGTGACATCGAGGCCGTGGAGGCGCGCGCCGTCGACCATGCGCAGCGCTTCCGGAGTCTGGCGCATGGCGGCGCTATTCAGATGGACGACGTGCAGCGAAGCTCCCGAGACAGCGGCATCGGCAATCACTTCCTGCAAAGACCTCACGACGTCGCCAGTCGCCCGCAGGTGCACAAAGATAGGCCGTTTGAATTGCGCGGCGAGGTAGAACAGGTTGAGAATCTCGCCGGGGCTGGCGGTGGGAGTGTAGGTGATGCCCATGCCCATCCCCAAACCGCCTTCGTCCAGTCCTTTTTTCACGGCGGCTTCGATGGCTTTTTGTTCCTCGGGAGTGGCGGCGCGAGTGTTCGCGGCGTCGCGCGGCAGGAATTCGCCGCTATCGTGCATGACGGCCATGCGCGCCGGAATGTGGCCGGAACTGGCGCCGTAGTTGATCAGCGATTTGCCCTCGCGGGCCGCGTACCATTCGCTCACCGGCGAGACGCCGACTTCGAGTTCCAGCGCGGTGGTGACGCCGTCCATGGCTTTGAAGCCGGCGGCTTCGAGAGTCTGCGAGTGCTGGTGGAGATCGATAAAACCGGGCGCGATCACCAGGCCGGTGGCATCCACTTCCACCTTGCCACGCAGCGGGTTGGCGGAGATCGCGGCGATCTTGCCGCCGGTGATGCCGACGCTGCGCACGGCATCCAGACCGGATTCGGGGTCCATCACGCGGCCGTGTTGCAGAACGACGTCGTAGGTCTGCGCGGCGAGAAGGGAAGGCAGCAAACACAGCAGGAAGCGCATGAGGCTAGTCTACAAGAGGTTGCGGGCGGTAGGATGAAGTCTCGCGGGATTCATGCGGCTCATCAGCATCGGCGAGATTTTGTGGGACGTGATCGGAGGCCAGGAGCACCTTGGCGGCGCACTGCTGAACCTATCGGTACACGCATCGCGCCTGGGACACGACGTGTCTCTAGTGAGTGCGGTGGGCACAGACCAGCGTGGAGACCGCGCGCTCGAAGCGATGTCCGGGTTGGGTCTCTCGATCGATTGCGTTCAGCGCTCAGAGGAATGGCCCACCGGAATCGTGACGGTAACGGTGGCTGCCGATGGACAACCTGAATTCGAAATCCACCGCCCGGCTGCGTACGATTCCATGAAGCTCGACAAGGCCGCGCTGGAGCGTCTGGCTGCGTGGAATCCGGATTGGATTTGCTTTGGCACTCTGCTTTCCATGTATCCGCGCGGACGCAACGTGCTGTTTGAGGCGATGGATGCGCTTCCAAGAGCCCGGCGTTTTTACGATGTGAATCTGCGCCCCAAGTCTTTCACTCCCGATCTGGTTCTGGAACTGCTGGGCCGGGCAACTGTCGTGAAGCTCAATCAGGACGAGGTGCGCTCGCTCGATGGGATGTTTCAAAGAAACAACCGTACGCTGGAGGAGTTTTGCCGCGACTGCACGGCGCGCTTTGGCTGGGAAGCGGTCTGTGTTACTCGCGGCGAATTGGGCTGCGCCATACTCGTGCGCGATCAGTATGTGGAAGTTCCCGGGTACCGCGTGCAGGTTGCCGACACGGTGGGCGCGGGCGACGCATTCTCCGCCGCGTTTCTGCACGGCCTCAACGCCGGCTGGCCAGCGGCTCAGATTGGCGATTTTGCGAATCGTCTGGGTGCTCTCGTCGCGAGCCGTCCGGGCGGCGCTGCGCCGTGGTCGCTCGATGAGATCCAGGCGCTATCGCGATCTGGTTAGCGCTGGCGGGATCCAAGCCACTCTCCTTGATGGCTGAGTAGGCGGCCGGTGACGCCAGCCACTCGATGAGCGCCTTGGCCTCCGCCGGATGCTTTGACGTCGCCGGGATGCCTGCGGCGAAAACCGTGACTCTCTGTGCCCCGGGCGGCAGCGGTCCTACGATGTCGATGCCCTTCACGGGACGCAGTTCGCTGATCTGTTGGAAGCCGATCTCGATCTCTCCCCTCGCCACCGCTTCGCCTACCGGGTCGGCCTCGATCTTTCTGGCTTTTTCCCCGGATCTGATCGGCGATCCCGAGCTTCGGAAACAATTCGGTGGAAAGATAGACGCCGCTGGCGCTATCGGAATACGCAATCGATTTTGCCGCCAGCAAAGTGCGCTTCAGCGCGTCGACGGTGCTGATGTCGGGCTTGGGCGCTCCGGCCTTGACGGCCATGCCGATGAGGGATTTGACCAGATCGACGCGGCTGCCGGCCCGGACTTTGCCCTGCTTGATCAGATTGTCGAGCGCGGGCGCCGCCATGATGACGACGTCGATCGCCTCACCGCGCTCCAGGCGCAGCGGAATGGCGTTGTGCGTGGTCCCCATGGAGGGTCCGAACTCAGTCACCAAGTTTGTTGTGCGTCGCGCGTTCATATTCCGGGACCAGTTTCAGGTAGGCGGCCGTGAACGCGCCGGAAGTCACCACCTTGATCTCGGCCGCGCGCATCGTGGCCACGGTAAGAAGAGCGCTGGTCAAGGCCAAGGCCAAACGCCTTTTGGTAATGGTTTTCATGGCTTTATCATTATGGACCGCCGCGCTGCGAGGCCCGCTTGGATGTAGAATAATCAGCATGCCACGCCGCATCGCTTTGCTGCTCATCTCCACGCTGGCCTATGCCGGCGTTACGCGCGTCGAGATCACCCAGCGCCATGATCTCGCCATGGTGAACTATGAAGAGATCATCGGTAAGGTCTATTTTGCCGTCGATCCCAAGCTTCCCGCACAACCAGATCATCGTCGACCTCGACCGCGCTCCCCGCAACGCGAAGGGACTGGTCGAATTCTCTGCCGATCTGTATGTGCTGAAGCCGAAGGATGCCGCCAAGAGCAACGGCACCGCGCTGCTCGAAATCTCCAATCGCGGCGGCAAGGGAATGCTGGGCATGTTCGACCTCGTGCCGTCGGCACCCACGGGATCGGCGCCGCCGCGCATCACGGCCGATCTGGGCGATCCTCTGCTGTTCCAAGCCGGCTACACGCTGGTATGGGTTGGTTGGGAATTCGATGTTCCCGACAGCACCAATATGAAGCTCTACGCGCCCGTGATCCGCGGCATCACCGGACCGGTGCGCGCTGAAATCATCGTGGATAAACGCGAGACCACCGCATCCCTGGCCGATCGCAAACAAATCCCCTACTCGGTCGCCGATCAAGCCTCCGCGACGCTCACCGTGCGCGATCACCCCACCGGCCCCGTCACTGCGATACCGCGCGATCAGTGGAAATTCAACGCCGATGCCACCGGCATAGAATACGCCGCAGGCTTCGAGCCGGGCCGCATTTACGACGTGGTCTACACCGGCAAGGATCCCGCCATCACGGGCCTGGGACCCGCCGCCATCCGCGATTACATTGCTTATATGAAAGCAGCAGGGCGAGGTGAAGCGAGCCATTGGCTTCGGCACTTCGCAAAGCGGCCGCTTCCTGCGCAAGTTTCTCTATGATGGCTTCAACGCCGACGAACAAGGCCATCGGGTCTTCGACGGATTGTGGGCGCACGTCGCCGGCGCCGGCCGGGGCAGCTTCAATCATCGCTTCGCGCAGCCCTCGCGCGACGGCCACACGTGGATGAACTTTCTTTACCCCACGGATACTGTTCCCGTTTACCGACGAAGCGGAAACCGACGGCGGCATCACCGACAGCATGCTGGCGCGCGCGAAAAAAGATGGCGTGGTGCCGAACATTTTTTACACCAACGGATCGTATGAATATTGGGGACGCGACGCCGGCCTGATCCACACCAGTCCCGACGGGAAGAAGATGGTCGCGCCGCCGCCCACCACGCGCATTTATTACATCGCCGGCACGCAGCACGGCGCGAACGCGAAGCCCGAAAAGAATGGCACGCAAAATCGCGCCAATCCGCAAGATTATCGCTTCGCGATGCGCGCGCTGCTGGTCGCGATGAACTCCTGGATCACGAATGGAACCGCGCCGCCCGACTCGCAAATCCCGCGCGTCGATAAGGACAACCTGGTCGCGCCCGGCGCTCTGGCTTTTCCGAAGATCCCCGGCGTGAATCTTCCCTCCGAACCCAACTTCGCGCTGCGTCTGGATTTCGGTCCCGATTTCGCGGCCAAAGGCATCGTCGCCTATGAGCCTCCCAAAGTCGGCAAGCCGTTCCCCACGCTGGTTCCGCAAGTGAACCGCGACGGCAATGAAACCAGCGGCATCCAGTTGCCGGAGCTCGCCGTTCCGCTGGCCACTTACACCGGATGGAATCTGCGCGACGCGTCGATCGGCGCACCGGAGGAGATCCAGAGCATGGTCGGTTCCTTCATCCCCTTCGCCCGCACCAAAGCGGAGCGCGAGAAAACCGGCGATCCCCGGCCGTCGATTGAAGAGCGCTACGCGAGCAAAGAGGATTATCTAAAGAAGGTGGAGACTGCGGGCAGACAATTGGCTCAAGCGCACCTGCTGCTCGACAGCGACGTCGAAAAAATCAGGGCCAGGGCCAGCGCGCGCTGGGATTCACTGATGCAGTGATGCGAGCTTTCAGTCGCCGAGTCTAGCGGACGCGGTTCACGGCGCCCACTTCGTCGAGAGCCCGATCCAACAGTTCCACGCGCCAGTTTAAGTCCTGAATATTGCTGAGCAAGTACTGCCGATTCTGCGGCCGGCCGGACTTCAACTTTCTGCTTAGCCGTTGCTCCAGAGTTCGAATCCCGATCAGTTCATCGGCGATCCACGAAGTTCTGCCTAATATCATAGGATCCTCGGCGCAGGTGATTCTTGTGGGTATTCACGGGAATCGTCTTAGCATCTTGAGATCCAAATCACGCTGTCGACCAGTCGCTCAAGACTGCAGATATTTCACAGTTGGACGGTCAGAATTGCTGCAAAGTACTACGTCAGCCAGGTCTTTCTCATGTGTTGTCTTAGGTTTCAGGCTGGCATTCGACTTGCCTTGGTACTTGTAATTCGCCTGCGCCATTCGGCGGCTGGATTCATCCAGGGCGAACAAAGAGAGAATAAATTAAGGTCGGTGTGCGATGCCGACCAGGCGGAGTGTACACAATGCTTGGATGGTTGACGGTCTTTGGAATGTTGACGTTGGGCAGTTCCATGAAAATGATTTTGGGTAAGGCTCCGACGGTCCCGACCGTAACGGCTAGTTTATTGTTTGCGCTTCTGTTTTTCCTCTGTCTTTTGACGCGGGCGGTGCGCGGCCGCGCTTGACGTTCCAGGGTCACATGACGGCCCAGCGTCGCATGACAGCGAAATCCTTGCGGGTGGTATTTGCCATCTATTCTTCCGGCGAAGAGGCCGAAAGAGCGTATCGAACCGTGTGCTCGGCCGGGCGCGGGCGCGTCTGTTTGCTGCTGACGCCGAACACCAAACCCAATCCGCGGTCGAAATTGAGTCGCTATGGCGCGCTTCAGTTTGACGGCGAGAATGTGGTTCTCGTAGAATCCCCGCGCACCGAAGTTCAAGCGATTGTCAAAGAACTGCGCCAGGCGGGCGAGCCTTCCATTTTCATGCTGGCGGAACAGGCTCCCGAAACCTCGCCCGAAGCGACGTCCCCGGCTCCCGCGTCTCATCGAAGAGATGGCGCGATAACTGCTCCGAGCGCCATAATGCCGCGCCGCTGCTCAAGAAGGAAATCCTGTCTCGATTGAGCCACTGCGAGTCGGAACTGGAAACGGTTCGCGGCGGTTTATCCGAAGCCGCGCGTTTAGACCACACCTTGACCGCGTCGGCGGAATGGTTACTCGATAACGCCTATCTCACGCGCACCAGTATTGCGGAGATTCGCCGATCCCTCCCGCGAAATCATATTCGGTCTCATTCCGGGCAGTACGGCTATCTTTGCGTCTACGAGCTGGCGGCCGACCTGGCGCGATATTCGGACAATGTCGTGGACGAGGCCAACATTTCGCAGGCGCTTACCGAATATCAAAAGTGGACGACACTTTCCATCTCCGAACTGTGGTCGTTTCCCCTGCTGCTTCGGCTGTCTCTGATTGAATCGCTCACGGTTCTCGCCCGGGGCGTGGACCATGCTCAACAAATTCGCGAGGCCGGCTATTTCTGGGCGAATCGATTGGCGGTCAGTTCCCGCCGCGACCCGGAACTATTTGACAGCGTCCTGCACCTGATGGAGTCCGAGCCCGTGGCGGGCGAGCCGTATTTTGCGACCTGCCTGGTGGAACAACTCCAGGATGAGGATCGCGCGCTGGCGCCCGCGCAGCAATGGATCGAAGCGCGGCTCGGAATGCCGCTCGCGGAAGTGGTTCGAAACGAACACAATCGCGAGGCCGCGGAGCGCTTGTCGATCGCCAACGCATTTGGCAGCCTGCGCTCGCTCGCGAGACTGGATTTTAGAAAAATCTTCGAGGCCACCAGCCTGGTGGAAGCGGAGTTGCGCACCGATCCCACCCATGCGCATAGCGATTTTGCGACGCGCGACCGGTCGAGGAAAATTGTAGAGCAAATCTCGCGGCATTGCGGAACCGGAGAATTGGATGTAGCCCGCCGCGCGATCGCCCTGGCCCGGCAGAGCGATCGGCCGGAAGCGGCGTCGGTATCGTATTTCCTGCTGGCGGAAGGCGTCACCGAACTGGAGCGGGATCTCGGCGCGCGGATGCCTCTCCGGATTCGCGTAACCCGCGCCGTCCGCCGCAAAGCGACGCCAATTTATCTCGGAAGCCTGGTGGGCTTGACCGCGTGGTTCCTGGCATTGTCGCTGGCGTTCGCCTGGGACTTAGGCGTTCACCAGCCGCTCATGCTGGTGATCCTGGGCACGCTGGCGCTGTTTCCATTGAGCGAACTGACGGTGCAGATTATCAATGCGCTGGTGATTTCGCTGCTGCCGCCCGATCCGCTGCCCAAGATGGAATACAAGGACGGAATCCCCAGCGATCACGCGACGCTGGTGGTCATACCCATGATGTTGTCGAGCACCGAAGTGGTGCGCCTCGAAGTGGAAAAGCTGGAAGTCCGCTTTCTTGCGAATCAGGAAGCCAACGTTTTCTTCGGCCTCTTTTCGGACTTCACGGATTCTCCGGAAGCCACGGCGTTTGGGGATGGCGAAGTTCTCGCGGCGGCCCGGCAGGGCATTGAACAACTGAATGCTCGTTATAGCGGCGGCCGCTTTCTTCTGTTTCATCGGCCGCGCGTGTGGTCTGAAAGCGAGCAGCGCTGGATCGGGCGCGAGCGCAAGCGCGGCAAGCTGGAAGACCTGAACGCATTCCTCTGCGGCGAAGGCGACGCCGTCCATCAAGATCGTGGGCGACCTGCCGCTGCCCATTCGCTACGTGATCACATTGGATGCCGATACCCAGTTGCCTCCCGAAAGCGGGAGGCGTCTGATTGAGACGCTGGCGCACCCGTTAAACCAGGCGGTTCTCGACCCGGTGACGCACGTCCGCAAGCGCGGGTATGCGATTATTCAGCCGCGCGTCAGCATTTCCTTGCCGGGCGCCACGGCGACCCACTTCACGCGGGTGTTCGCCGACAGCCTGGGCACGGACCCTTATTGCCAGACCGTCTCGGACGCGCAGCAGGACCTGTTTGGAGAAGCCATCTTCCACGGCAAGGCAATCTATGACGTGCGATCTTTCCGCGCAGGCTGTCGGCGACCGCTTCCCGCCCGAGACTCTGCTGAGTCACGACTTGATTGAAGGCGCCTACGCCGGGGTGGGTCTCGCCAGCGATATCGAGCTGTTCGAGCACATGCCGTGCGACTACGCGACCTATAGCAAGCGCCAGCATCGCTGGATACGCGGCGACTGGCAGATCGCGCCGTGGATGCTGGGACGCGTGCCTTCCGCCCACGGGGGCTGGGAACGAAATCCCCTGAGCGTCATCAATCGATGGCGGATTTTCGACAATCTGAGGCGCAGTCTGGTCCCCAGCGCGTCCATGCTGCTGCTGCTTTTTGGCTGGCTGACTTCGAAGGCCCCCGGTGTCTGGAGTCTGCTGGTGGGCCTGGCGGTGGCGATTCCCGCAGTCGCGCCATTGTTCGAACGCTCCGCCAGATATTTGCATGGATCGATACGCGGCTGGCGGGGAGCGTTCGACGAAGTCGTGCGGGCGGCCGTCCTGCTGGCGTTCCTGCCGCATCAGGCGTGGCTTTCGGTGGATGCGATCGTGCGCGTGATCTATCGGCGATGGATCAGCCGCCATCATCTGCTGGAATGGCAAACCACCGACAGCGCGACCCGAAACCAATCTCAGCTCAGCTCCACCATGCGCCACATGCTGGTGGTGTATGGATTCGCGGTTGTCCTCATGATCGTAATGCGGGTGGAGAACACGTTCGCTCCCACCGCGTTTTTCCTGGGGCTGTGGGCGCTTTCCCCGCTGTTGATGCACTGGCTATCGCGTCCCGCCCGCGACTCGCGCCGCCATCGCTTCGAGATCGGAAACAACGCGTTCCTGCGGATTATGGCGCGCCGCACGTGGCGCTTCTTCGACGATCTGGTGGGTCCCGCGATGAACTGGCTTCCGCCGGATAACTCGCAGTTGGCGCTGCATATCGAAGTGGCGCCCGCGCACGTCGCCCACGAATATCGGCCTGTGGCTCACTTCGGCGCTGGCGGCTCGCGATTTTGGCTATCTGACGCCGGACGATTTCTGGCGCCGCTGCTCGCAAACCATGACCACGCTCGATCGCCTGGAGCGGTATGAAGGGCATCTGCTGAACTGGTACGACACGCGAACGCTCGCGCCCTTGGAGCCGCGTTATATTTCGACCGCCGACAGCGGCAATCTGCTGGCATGCCTGTGGGTGCTGGAACAGGGATGCCAGGACACGCTGCGCGCGCCGGTGCTGGGTCATCAAAGCCTGCGAGGACTCGCGGATACTCTGTCGGTCCTGCGGGAAGCCTGCGAATCGGATCCCCTTACCGCCGTCCACATGACCGCGCTGCGCCGCCTGCTGCGCGGCAAATCGGAGGGCTACGCGGTGATCGGCCGGCTGCGGCTGGCTCTGGCGCCGATCCAACAATTGCGGGAAATGGAGCGAGGCGAGGAAGTCGGCTACTGGGCGTCGCGTCTCGAAGCCGAGTTGCGATCCTGGACCGAAACCGTGGATCTCTATCTCAAATGGATGGAGACTCTGATGCGCGCGCCGGAGGCAACCGTGCGTGTCCTGGGCGAGCAAGTGGGCAGATTGCGGCGCCGCGCGGTGCGCACGGTTCCTTCGCTGAATGCGCTGGCCTCCGGCCATTCCGGCCCGGTGGATGAAATCTTGACGCGCCGCCTGGACCCGGGATTGCCATCGGAAGTTGCAGGATGGCTCAATCAGCTTAACGCGGAATACCAGGAAGCCCGCGCCAACGCGGCACGAACCGTGGCCAATCTGGAGCACCTGGCCGCCTCCGCCGAGAGTCTGGCGAACGGCATGAACATGCGCTTTCTGTACGACCAAGAGCGGCGCATGTTCGGCATCGGATACGCCGTGGGCGCTCCCGTGGTGTTCACCAGCCACTATGATTTGCTGGCGAGCGAATCGCGCATCGCGAGTCTGGTGGCCATGGCGAAAGGCGACGTTCCGGTGGAGCACTGGTACTCCTTGGCCCGCCCCTGCGTGCCTTCGCGCGGCGGGCAGACACTGCTCTCGTGGAGCGGCACGGCCTTCGAGTATTTGATGCCGGCCCTCTTCACGCGCCTGTTCGCGAACTCGCTGCTCGAAGACGCATGCCGGGACTGCGTCGGCCGGCAGATCGATTACGGAAACCGGATGAATGTTCCGTGGGGCATTTCTGAATCCGCCTACAGCGCCTTGGACGCCAATCAGACCTATCAATATCAGGCGTTCGGCGTGCCCGCAACTGGCGCTAAAGCCCGGCCTGGACGCCGAAGGGCTGGTGATCTCGCCCTATTCGACCATGCTGGCGCTTCCCGTTCAGCCCGGCGCCGCGGTGGCGAACCTGAAGCATCTGGAAGAACTTGGGACTGGTGG
Source organism: Bryobacterales bacterium (assembly GCA_963731375.1). Taxonomy (GTDB): domain Bacteria; phylum Acidobacteriota; class Terriglobia; order Bryobacterales; family Bryobacteraceae; genus Palsa-187. The sequence goes on along the minus strand of CAVSUW010000004.1, from coordinate 1,306,423 downwards.
GACCGATGGGCTTCTACGAAGCCATCGATTTCACGCGCGCGGCCAAGCGCCAGGGTGAACGGGGCGTGATCATTTACGCCTATATGGCGCACCACCAGGGGATGAGCCTGCTGGCGCTCGATAACACCGTGCACCGCTGTGTCATGCAACGCCGCTTCCACGCCGATCTGCGCATCCGCGCGATCGAATCCGTTCTGTTCGAGCGGATTCCGCTGACCAACTCCTCGTTGGAGAAAAACACCAGCGCTACGCTGGCCGTCCGTCCGTCGACGGCGGAAGAGCCCGCGGAGCGCATTTGGAAGGGGACGAGCGCCGTCCCGCACGTCCACTTTTACGGAAACGGCCGCTATTCACTCATGGTGACGGATTCAGGAGGCAGCTATAGCCGGTGGAACGATCTGGATCTGTCGCGCTGGCGTTCCGACACCACGCTCGATGCCTGGGGCAGCTTCCTCTACATCCGCGACACGCGATCGGACGCGCTGTGGGCCGCGGCCGCCAAGCCGGCCGGGAGCCAGTTGGGTTCCGCGGAGGCGCATTTCTCGGCCGACCGCGCCGAATATCATCGCCAGGTATTCGGCATTGAAACCATCATGGAAGTGACGGTGGCGCCCGAGGACGACGTCGAGCTGCGGCGGGTGAAAGTGATCAATCGCTCGATTCGAACCCGGCCGCTGGAATTCACCAGCTATTGTGAGCTGGCGCTGACCCCGCACGCGGCCGACAAAGCCCACCCTGCCTTCGCCAAGATGTTCATCGAAACCGAGCGAACTCCCGACGACATTCTGCTGGCTCAGCGGCGTCAGCGCTCGCCCGAAGACCCGCAAGTGTGGGCCGCACATTTCTTGGTGGGGGCTCCCGGCAAGCTGCAATCCGAGACCGACCGCGCAAAATTTCTGGGCCGCGGCAACACCGTGGAATTTGCGGAAGCCTTGCGGCGTCCGCTGACAGGCTCGGCCGGGATTGTTCTCGATCCGGTGTTCAGCCTGCGCTGCCGCGCCACTCTGGAACCGCTCGCCCAAATCGAGTTTGTGCTGGTGACGCTGATCGCGAACTCCCGCGAAGAGGTGCTGAACCTCGCGGCAAAATATCGTCGCCCCGAATCCATCACGCGATCCTTCGAGATGGCATGGACCCGCAGCCAGCTGGAGTTTCGCTACCTCGGAATCGGTCCTGCAAAGAGTCACCGTTTCCAGGAACTCGCCGGCAATCTGCTCTACTCCAATCCCAACCTTCGAGTGCCGGGAGCGAGGCTGCAACGGAACCGGCTGGGACAATCCGGCTCTGTGGGGCTATGGAATTTCCGGCGATCTCCCTATGGTCACCGTGATCATCGCCGACGTCCGCTCTCTGCCTCTGGTTCGCGAGCTTCTGCTGGCGCACACCTACTGGCAAATGCGCGGGTTCCGCGCCGACCTCATCGTTCTCAATCAGGAGGGCCCCAGTTACGATCACCCGCTGCATCACCAGCTACAGCGTCAAATCGACGCCCATTTGGGAGACGCCGGCGATAATCAGCGGGGCAGAGTGTTTCTGCTCGATTGGAGCGATCTGCCCGAGGCTCAACTCGACTTGCTTCTGTCCGCTTCCCGCGTGGTTCTGAGCGGCAGCCGCGGCTCGCTGCAGCAGCAGCTCGCGATCGCCGGAAAGAGTCCGGAACAACCGGCGTTTGTTCGAACCGGCAGCGGCGCGGAGGAGCCTTCCGTCCCGTTGCCGTTTCTCGAACTCCCGTACTTCAACGGGCTGGGTGGCTTCACCAAAGATGGGCGCGAATATGCGATCTATCTGGCTCCCGGAAGCAAGACTCCCGGCGCCGTGGGCCAACGTCATGGCCAATGCGAACTTCGGCACGCTGGTGACCGAGAGCGGATTGGGATTCACGTGGCGCGGCAACAGCCAGACCAACCGGCTGACGCCGTGGCACAACGATCCCGTGACCGACCCGCAATCGGAAGTCATTTACTTGCGCGACAACGACAGCGGCGCGTGCTGGAGTCCCACGCCGCGGCCCATTCGCGAGAATGACGCCTATCGGGCCCGCCACGGCCAAGGCTACACGGTGTTCGAGCACAATAGCCACGCCATCGGGCAGGAGCTGACGGTGTTCGTGCCATTGAACGACGACGGAACCGGCGATCCCGTAAAGGTGTGCCGCCTGCGGCTCCGTAACGATTCCTCGCGCCGCCGCCGGGTCACGGCGCTGTATTTCGCCGAGTGGGTGCTGGGGACGAATCGCGAGGATCAACAGCCGCATATACAAACCATTTACGATCAGGAATCCGGCGCCCTGTTCGCCCGGCAATCGTGGAACGGCAGTCAGCCCAATCAAATCGCATTTGCGGCCGCTAGCCCGCGCGCGGCGTCTTATTCCGGCGACCGCACGGCGGTGCTGGGACGCAACCGCTCGGCGTCCAGGCCCGCGGCGCTGGAACGGATGCATCTCGACAACCGCGCGGGCGCGGGGCTCGATCCGGCGGCGGCGCTTCAGATTGAAGTTTCGCTCGAACGCGGCGCACAAGTGGACGTCATTTTCCTGCTGGGAGAGGCCGGCAGCGCCGAAGAGGCGCGTGCGATCATCAACCGCTATCAAACGGCGGAGCAAGTGGAGCAGGCATACGCCGCGACGCGCAACTCCTGGGATATCGACGCTGGGCGTGTTGCAGGTGCGGACGCCGGTCCTTTCCACCGACTTCCTATTGAATCGATGGTTGCCCTACCAGGCTCTGAGCTGCCGCTTTTGGGCGCCGCTCCGCGTTCTATCAATCCAGCGGAGCTTTCGGCTTCCGCGATCAGCTTCAGGATTCGCTGGCCTTCGTGTATGCGCGCCCCGGAATCACGCGGGCGCACATCCTGCTTTCGGCCAGCCGGCAATTCGTCGAAGGCGACGTGCAGCATTGGTGGCACGCCGACACCGGCATGGGAGTGCGCACGCTCTGTTCCGACGATCTGCTGTGGCTGCCATACGTGGTGTCGCATTACATTGCTGTCACGGGAGACACCGGAATCCTGGACCAGGACGTTGCGTTCCTGGAAGGCGAGCCGCTGAAGCCGGGTGAACACGAGCGCCTGTTTGTCGCGGAGGTTTCGGCGCACACCGCCCCGCTGTGGGAACACTGCCGGCGCGCGATCGAGCACGGCTGGCGGCTCGGCTCTCATGGACTGCCTTTGTTCGGCAACGGCGATTGGAACGACGGGATGAATCGCGTCGGCATCGAAGGGAAGGGCGAAAGCGTTTGGCTGGCGTGGTTCCTTTGCGTCGTAGTCGATTCGTTCGCTCCGTGGATTGAAAAGAGGGAACCGAGCGTAGTCGCGGAGTGGCGTGGGCGAGCGGCGATGTTGAGAGATGCGATCGAATTTTTCGCCTGGGACGGCGACTGGTATCTTCGCGGATTTTTCGACAACGGCGCGCCTTTGGGTTCGCATGCAAATTCGGAAGCCCGCATCGATTCCATCGCGCAGTCCTGGGCGGCGATGGCCAAAGCCCCGCCCGCGCGCGTCCGCCGCGCCATGGAATCCGCCGACCGGATTTTGGCGGACGGCACGAATCACCTGGTGCGCCTTTTCACGCCGCCCTTCGATCATTCGACGCCGCATCCCGGCTACATCATGGGCTACCCGCCGGGCTTGCGCGAGAATGGCGGACAGTACACGCATGGCTCGCTGTGGATGGCAATGGCGTGGGCCCGGCTGGGGGAGGGCGGCGCCGCGGTGCGCCTGCTCACGATGATGAATCCGGCGGAGCACAGCCGGAATCTCGAGGATGCGGCGCGTTATCGCGGCAGAACCGTACGTTGCCGCGGCCGATGTGTCGACCGCCGTGGGAAGAGAGGGACAAGCGGGCTGGACCTGGTACACGGGCTCAGCCGGTGTGATGTATCGCGCCTGGATCGAAGATGTGCTGGGATTCAAGCTCCGTGGCGATCTTCTGACGCTTAGCCCGGCGTTGCCGGAAGAGTGGCCTGGGTTCGACATCACCTATCGCTATCGCTCCAGCGTGTACCAAATCGCCGTGCAAAAAGATGCGTCAATCGGGGCGACGACAATGTCAGTGGATGGCGGGGCGCAGGCAGTTCGGGATACGCTTCAACTGAACGGCGACGGCGGCACTCATCGCGTCGACGTCCGGATTCCTGGTAAAGCGCAGCCACTTCGGCCCGCGGAGGTCCCGGCTCAGGATCGGGGCCGGCGATACGAGCGGACCAGGCCTTGGTTCTTCGGGCAGCGCTAGCGCCTCAGGCGGCGCACCGGCCGCTTCCACAGGATATATTGTATGGAGGAGATCCCCCATGCGCGCCTGGAAATACGCACTTTTGATCCCGCTCGCGGTTGGCTTGCTGACGGCAGCCTATGAGCGCACGCACACCGACCATCTGATGGTCGACGCCGCCAAGAACTATCTGGTGTCGCTCAATCCGGATCAGCGCAAGCTCACCTCTTTCGCGCTCGACAACATGGACGAACGCACGCACTGGCTTTACACGCCGTTTCTGCGCCATGGTCTCACGCTGCGCGAAATGACCCAGACGCAGCGGAATCTTGCCGAGGCGCTGGTCGCCGCCGGTCTTTCGTCACAGGGATTAGTGAAGGCCCACACCATCATGAGTCTCGAAGAGATTCTCTTTATTGCTGAGAAGAACGGCGACATGGAGCGCGATCCCGGCAAGTACTTCGTCTCCATTTTCGGTGAACCCTCCGAGCACGGCGCTTGGGGATACCGCTTCGAAGGCCATCACGTGAGCCTCAACTACACCATCGTCGACGGCAAGATCGCTTCGTCGCCGAGTTTCTTCGGCTCGAACCCGGCGCAGATCCTGGACGGGCGGCGCAAGGGCTTGCGCGCTCTCGCTCGCGAGGACGATCTGGGGTACAAGCTGGTGGACTCACTGACAGCCGAACAGCGCGGCGTCGCCGTGGTCGACAAGGAAGCGCCGGGAGACATCCTCACCACCAACACGCGCAAGGCCGCGTTGACCGGCCAGCCCAATGGCCTGGCTTACGCCAAGATGACGGCGCCGCAGAAAGAAGCCATGGACACGCTGATCGCCGAATACGCCAACGATTTTCCGCCGGAGATCGCGTCGCAACGCATCGAACAGTTCCGCCGCTTGCAAGGCAACGCGTTCTTCGCCTGGTCCGGCCCCGTCGAACCCGGCCAGAAGCATTACTATCGCGTGCAGACGCCTGAGTTCCTCATCGAGTTCGACGAAACGCAGGACAACGGCAACCATATCCACAGCGTGTGGCGCGATTACAAGAACGACTGGGGCGAGGATCTTCTCGCTGCCCATTACAAAACCAGCCACTGAGCTAGCGCCGAGTGTAGATTTCGATCCGCGGTGTCGCCGGGTTAAAATCGGCGCGCTCCGTGTACCCGGAATCCGTCAGTTGACGCTGCCGCTGCTGTGACGGAATCCTTAGGCTCAAACGGGCTTATTGCGAGCGCCACCCGGGGCTGTTGTCCAGGCGCGCATTCGCGATTCTGGAGATCCGGCACAAAAAAAGCGTAGAGGTTTCGTGAATCCGGCGGCGAATAGACGACACAGGGTTCAGTTCGCCAGGATAACTGCGGCGGTACGCCAGTCCTCGCGCGGGCGGCGGAAGAAGCTGATGTTGCCGACTACCAATGCGATCAGAAGCGCGGTCGTGAGAATCGCCGCGGGTCGACACGGCAGCGCTTCCACTCCCGCGGTGAACAGCAGCGCCAGAGGTGCCAGCACAAAAATCATCTGCCGGATCGCGAGAAAGTAACCGAACCACGCGTCGGCCGCCACGGCGCAAACAATCGGCACGATCAAATACAGCAGCCACAGCGGCCAGTCTTGCCGCTTTGTCAAACCGTACGCGAAGCCCGCCAACACCAGCAGGGAACCGATGTAGCCGGCGGCTACCAATTCTCGCAGGATCATCGGAACGGCGCGAAGACCGATGGTCCCCTTAAGCTGGCCGATCTCCACCGCCGTGTGCCACGAACCGGCGGAATGCAGATACCAGGGAGCGAATATCAATCCTGCGATTCCCAGGGCAAGTGCTGTCGCCAGCAGCGGCTGCCGGGCGCTGCGCTTTGTTTGAGACTAAGCCCGCCCACGCGAGATGCGCCAACGGCACGAACAGCATGTACGGAAACGTAAACAGGCCTGCGACTATGCACAGTGCGTACAACGCCGCACGCGACACGGATGCCGGCCGTTCCAACACGCGCAGGAATGCGACCGTCGCCCAGATGCTGAGGCACAGCGCCAATTCGTAAGGCCTTGCTTCCAGCGCGTAGCGGAGTTGCAGCGGAAACAGCGCGAAAATTGCGGTCGCCAGAAGCGGCCAGCGCAGGCCCATCTTCTTTGCCAGAACGAACACGCCGGCGCACGCAATGACGCTCGAGATAGCCGACGGCAGGCGTCCCGTGAAAGCCGAGAATCCCAGCAGATGCACGCTCGCGAACTGGACCACGTAATTGAGCGGGACATTGCCGGAAACGTGAGGCACGTAGTCCAGCACATCTGCGAGGCGGTCCATGCGCGCGACGATCAGGTCATAGATCTCATCGAGCCACAGGGAAAGAACCGGCAGCAGCGCCGCGAGCGCGCATGCATAGACGCCCAGAAATAGAAAAAGCCCGGCTCGCGAGTTGCCTGTGAGCCGGGCCTTCATACTCGGAGAGAGCTTATTCCGCGGGCGCTTCGCCTTCGTCTTTACCTTGGCGCAGCGCGTTCATGCGCTCTTCACGACGCTTAGCGCGTTCGGTCGCGCGCTTGACGAGTTCTGAACCCACCAGTTCCAGCATCGCCTGTTCCGCGCCGTCGCCTTTGCGAAAGCCCAGGCGAACCACGCGCGTGTAACCGCCGGCGCGCTGGCCGAAGCGAGTCCCCAGCTTGTCGAACAACTTCTGGACCGCCGCAGGAGTCTCCAAGAACGATGCCGCCTGCCGACGCGAGTGCAGCGTGTCGCGTTTCGCCAGCGTAATCATTTTGTCCACCAGCGGCTGCACAGCCTTAGCTTTGGGAATGGTAGTGATGACGCGCTCATGCTCGATGACGCTAGTCACCAGGCCCTTGAGCAGCGCCTTGCGCGAACCTGCGTCGCGCTTGAGTTTGTAACCGGATACTCCGTGTTTCATATAGTTTCCACCCTGTGATCCGGTTTATTCAACCGCGGGACTGGCCTCTTCTTCATCCTCTTCGTCGTCGTCGACGTCGTCGATGCTATATTCGCTCGGCGAAAGCGGCGTCCCGATCTGCGCCGGTGCGCCACTGGGAGAAATCAGGCGGCCCTGCGCGTCGAACTTCATACCGAAGGTCAAGCCCAGGCCGGAGAGAATCTCCTTGATCTCGTTCAGCGATTTGCGGCCGAAGTTCTTGGTGCGGAGCATCTCGGCTTCCGACTTCTGCACCAGGTCGCCAATGGTTTGGATATTGGCGTTCTTCAGGCAGTTGTACGAACGGACGCTCAATTCCAGTTCTTCGACGGAACGATTCAGCACCTCGTTCATCTGGCTCAAGGCGCGCTCGGCCGGCTCCTCGGCAAACTCGGCCACTTCCTCGAAGTTGATGAAGATCGCCATGTGATCCTTCAGCAGCTTGGCCGCCTGACCGATGGAGTCGGCCGGCGAGATAGCGCCGTTGGTCCACACTTCAATAGTCAGCTTGTCGTAGTCGGTGGTTTGGCCCAAGCGCGCGGCTTCCACTGCGAAGTTCACTTTACGCACCGGCGAATGAACTGAGTCGATCGGAATGTAGCCGACCGCCAGATCCTCATCGTTATTGCGATCCGCCGCCACATAGCCGCGCCCCGACTTCAGGCGCATTTCGATATTCAGCTTGCCGCCCGGCCCAATGGTCGCGATGTGCATGTTGCGGTCGAGCACTTCGATATCCTGATCGGTTTCGATCTGGCCGCTCAACACCGGACCCGGCGTCGTAGCCTTCAGGCGAACCGTGCGGGTTCCCTCGCCCATCATCTTGAACGGCACCTGCTTCAGGTTCAGGATAATGTCGGTGGCGTCTTCGACCACGCTGGGAATCGGACTGAACTCATGGGCCACGCCGTCGATACGCACCGCCGTGATGGCCGCGCCTTCAATCGAGCTCAGCAGCACGCGCCGCAGCCCGGTGCCGATGGTCGAGCCGAATCCGCGCTCGAACGGCTGCGCGATGAACATGCCGTAACGCTCCGTGAGCGTTTCGGTATTCGCAACTAACCTTTTAGGTTTTTGAAATCCTTTGAACATTCTTTGGCTCCTCTATTTTCCGAACGCCTACTTCGAATACAACTCGCCTAGTTTGAATACAATTCGCCTATTTCGAATACAACTCAACAATGAGCTGCTCGTTCAACTGAATCTGCACCAGGTCATCGCGCTTGGGCTGTGACAGCACGCGGGCCTTGAGATTCTCGCGATCCACTTCCAGCCAATTGGGGCTGGGAGAATGGGCAGTGGCTTCCGTGGCGTGTAAAACCGTGGGGTTCTTCTTGCTCGCTTCCTGAATCTCAATCACGTCGTTAGGTTTCACTAGGAACGACGGGATATCCACCCGGTGTCCGTTGACTTGCACGTGGCCGTGGCGCACCAACTGCCGGCTCTGCGCGCGCGATGTGCCGAAGCCCATGCGATAGATCACGTTGTCCAGGCGGCGCTCCAGCATGTTCAGCATGTTGTCGCCGGTGATGCCCTTCATGCCGCTGGCCTTCTCGAACAGGTTGCGGAACTGGCCTTCGAGCAACTGATAATAACGGCGCGCCTTCTGCTTTTCGCGCAGCTGCAAGCCGTAACCCACGATCTTGGGTTTACGATCCTTACCGTGCTGGCCTGGAATAAAGTTGCGCTTTTCGATGGCGCACTTCTCGGTGTGGCAGCGCTCGCCTTTCAGGAATAACTTCATGCCCTCGCGCCGGCATTGCCGGCAAACGGGGCCAATATATCGTGCCAAATCAAACCTCCCTAAACTTCAGTCAGGTGCAGTTTACGGCCCGAGGGCCTTCGTCCTGCTTTACTTCTCTAGCCCGTTTCCGGGCTTACATCAAACTCTGCGCTTCTTCGGCGGACGGCAGCCGTTATGCGGAATCGGCGTGAGATCCTTGATGATTCTCACTTCCAGCCCCGCCGTCGACAACGCGCGCACCGCCGACTCGCGACCCGCGCCCGGACCGCTCACTTCCACATTCACGGTCCGCAAGCCCGATTCCTTGGCCTTATTGGCCGCGGTCAGCGAAGCCTGTTGCGCCGCGAAGGGCGTGCCTTTTCGCGATCCCCGGAATCCCAGCGAACCCGAACTCGACCATGACAGCACGTTCCCCATTGGGTCCGTGATAGTGATGATGGTGTTGTTGAAAGACGCCTGCACGTGGACCACGCCCACGGGGACCATCTTCTTTTCCTTCTTCTTGAAGGTCTTCTTCTTGCCGCCTTTGGCCGCTGTCTTCGCTGGTGCTTTGGTCGCCATGTAGTCTCTTCAGCTCTCTCTTTAGGTCTTCGCGCTGGCTTTCTTCTTGTTTGCCACGGTGCCGCGCCGCGGACCCTTGCGAGTACGCGCGTTGGTATGAGTGCGCTGTCCCCGCACCGGCAGGCCGCGGCGATGCCGCATTCCGCGATACGAACCCATCTCGATCAGGCGCTTGATGTTCATCGAGATCTCTTTGCGGAGATCGCCCTCGACCGAGCCTTCAGCTTCGAGAATCGTACGGATATGATTGATCTCGTCTTCCGTCAGCTCGGAAACCTTCTTGTTGGGATCGACCTTCGCCCGGTAGCACAGGGACTTGGCACGGGTCCGTCCGATGCCATAGATATAGGTAAGACCGATCTCGGTCCGCTTCTTCGCCGGTAGATCAACGCCTGCTAAACGAGCCATGTGGTTTAACCCTGCCTCTGCTTATGCTTCGGATTGGTGCAGATCACGCGTACCACGCCTTCGCGGTGGACGATCTTGCACTTGTCACACATTACTTTTACGGAAGCTCTTACTTTCATAACTCAACCTTTCGTCAACAGCGCCATCATTTCGTTAACAACTCGACAATCCTGCCCCGCGTCCGGTCGTGCGGCGAAAGTTCCACTCGCACCCGATCCCCGGGACGCACTCTTACAAAATTCACCGTGGCCGCGCCCGCTGCATGCGCTACCACCACATCTTCATTTGCCAGTCTCAGCCGGTACGTCGCGCTAGGTAGCAACTCTACGACCGTCGCCTCTTCACTAGCCCCTGGCTTCACGGCCTCGTTAATACCCACGGCCCTTCGGCCGTCACTGCCACCGTATGCTCGAAATGCGCCGAGTATTTTCCATCCTCAGTCACCGCCGTCCACTTGTCCGGTCGCACTTTGCTGCCCGGCGCTCCGGCATTCACCATCGGCTCGATAGCCAGAACCATTCCCTCTTTCAACCGCGGATTCTCATTCCGCCGGTCGACGTAATTGGGAACCTGCGGCTCTTCATGCATCTGCGTACCGATGCCGTGGCCCACAAACTCCCGCACCACCGAAAACCCGTTAGCGGTCACGTGCCGCTCCACCGTCCCGCAAACATCGAACAGCCGGTTGCCCGGCCGCATTTTGTCGATGGCCAGCTCCAGCGATTCCCGCGTCACTTCGATCAACCGCTTGGCCTCTTCCGAAATCTCGCCCACCGGGACCGTAATCGCCGAATCGCCGTAATACCCGTTCAACTGCACGCCGGTGTCGATCGACACGATATCGCCGTTCTTCAAAATCTTCTTCTGTGACGGCATCCCATGCACAATCTCATCATTCACCGACACACACAACACAAAAGGGAACTTGGTCCCCGCCGCCGGATTCGGATAACCCTTGAAAGCCGGCCGCGCGCCCCCCTCGGTGATCATCTTCTCGGCCGCCACTTCCAGGTCGTAAGTCGAAACGCCTTCCTTGACCATGCTTCTCAAGGTGCTCAGAACCTTGTACACCAGCAATCCCGCGGCGCGCATCTTTTCGAGTTCGGGTTGATTCTTGCGAACGATCATGATACAGCGGCCTGCGAGCCCAAATTCAGCCCAAACTCAGTTTCGATACCCTTTTTCCTTCAACATCCCTTGAATCAACTTGGCAATCGCCTGCGGACCGCCCGAACTCGCGCCATCCACTTCCCAGACATCGAACTTGGATGCCCGGAAATACTCCAACACCGGCGTAGTCTGGCGGTCGTACCCCTTCATCCGCTCGGTCACTACTTCTTCCCGATCGTCGTCGCGAACCACCAGCGTCGACCCGTCGTAATCGCAAACTTCCGAAACCGTGGGAGCATTCGGAGACAAACTGTAGAGCGCACCACACACCGGACACTGCCGCCGTCCGGCAAGTCTTGCCACAATAACATTATAGTCGACCTTAAGGTGCACCACCACGGCCGCTATCGCCTGCGACCTCAGCAGCTCCGTCAGGATCTCCGCCTGGCTCACCGTCCTCGGATAACCATCCAGGATGAACCCCGGCTCGCAATCCGGCTCCTCAATTCTCTCGGCCACCAGGGCATTCACCGTAGCGTCCGGCACCAATGCTCCGGCCTGCAGCGTTTTCTCCACCTGCAGCCCCAACTCATCCCGCCGCGCCACCCTCTCCCGGAGCATGTCGCCGGTCGAAATGTGCGGCAACCCAAGCACGTTTTTCAACAGCTTGGCTTGCGTGCCCTTGCCAGAACCCGGGGCACCAAATAGGATCAGGCACAGCCGGTTCATCTACGGGGTGTTCCGGCGGCGGCTTAAATTCCGCTCCGCCGGCCGCGGATCCGTCCCGCCCGCGGAGTAAAGCCCTCATAGTGACGCATGATCAGCTGCGCTTCGATCTGATTCACAGTGTCCATCGCGACACCGACCACGATCAGCAAACTGGTCCCGCCAAAGTAAAAATTCACGCCCAGACCGTCCAGCAACCAGCGCGGGAAGGTCGCGTCAATCCAATTGCCGATTCCCGGTAGCCGCTGCAATTTAATGCCGGAAATCATGATCTGCGGCAGCAGGGAGAGAATGGAAAGATACAATCCGCCCACCACCGTGATCTTGGTCAAAATATTGTTCATGTAGTCGGCGGTGTTCTTGCCCGGCCGGATGCCCGGGATAAACCCGCCGTACTTGCGCATGTTATCCGCCGCTTCGTTGGGATTGAAAATAATCGAAACGTAGAAGAAGCAGAAAAACATAATCAGAACTGTATACAACAAATAGTACAGCGGGGTTGAGCCCGCCATCGCGCCCAGCATGCCGCTTAGCACCGGCGAGTCCTTTACGAACTGCGCGGTAGCCAGCGTCTGTGGGAACGCGAGCAGGGAACTGGCGAAGATCACCGGAATCACGCCGCCGGCGTTCACTTTCAGCGGCAGGTGCGTGGATTGTCCGCCCATCATGCGCCGTCCGATCACGCGCTTGGCATACTGCACCGGAATCCGGCGCTCTCCGCGCTCCACTAATACGATGAAGCCCACCACCGCGATCATCATTATCAGAATGATGATTACCTGCAGCGCGTTCCAGTCTCCGGTTTGAACCTTGGTGACCATTTCGAGGATCGCAGCCGGCAAGCCCACTACGATACCGGTAAAGATGATCAGCGACATTCCGTTGCCGATGCCGCGCTCGGTGATCTGCTCACCCAGCCACATGATGAAGGCCGTGCCGGTAGTCAAGCTGAGCACCGTCATCAGCACGAATCCGACGCCAGGATTGGTAACGAAACCCTGCTGCGCGCCTTGCAGCGCCATGGCGATGCCGAAGGACTGAATTACGGCCAGGATGACCGTCAGGTAACGGGTCCACTGCGTGATTTTGCGCCGCCCCAGTTCGCCTTCTTTTTGCAGTTTTTCGAGCGTCGGCACCACCACCGTCAACAATTGCAAGATAATCGACGACGTGATGTAGGGCATGATGCCCAGCGCGAAAATGGTCAGACGGCGAAAGCTCCCGCCGCTGAACACATCCAGGTAGCCGAACAGAGTGCCTTGGTTCTGCCGGAAGAACTCTTCCAGTTTGTTGGTGTCGATGCCCGGAGTGGGGATGTGCCCGCCCAGGCGATACACCGCCAGCAGAGCCAGCGCGAACAGGAGCCGCTTGCGCAGATCAGGTACGCGAAAGACATTTGTAAAGGCTTCGAGGAACTTCATGCCTGTTGACTCCTGGTTTTTAAACCCGGCCGCTTACGCCTCACTCCCGATCACTTCCGCAGTGCCGCCGGCAGCCTGAATCTTTTCCAGCGCCGACTTGGAGAAAATATCCGCTTTCACGGTGATCTTGCGCTTCAGCTCGCCCGAGCCCAGCACCTTCAGCCCGTCTTTCCTGAGCTTGCGGACCACGCCCAGCTTCAGCAGCGATTGCACATCGAAAGTGTCGCCTTCCAGCTTCTCGAGCGAACTCACGTTTACGATGGCGAATTCCTTCTTGAAAATATTGGTGAAGCCGCGCTTCGGCAAACGGCGGTGCAGCGGCATCTGGCCGCCTTCAAAACCGCGCATGCGCGAATAGCCCGAAATCGACTTGGCGCCCTTGGCTCCGCGGCCGGAGAATTTCCCGCGGCCGGTGCCCATGCCCTGGCCCAAGCGGCGCTTCTTGTGTTTTTGCCCGGGGGGCGGTCTTAGTTGACTGAGGTTCATGATGTTGTCCTCTCGCCTATTCGACGATCGTCAAAAGATGCGGGACCTTCTTCACCATGCCGCGGAAAGCCGGCGTGTCCGGACGTTCCACGACGCGGTTCATCTTCTTCAATCCCAGCGCCCTGACAATCACTTTATGTTTTTCCGGCGTGCAGATGATACTGCGTATTAGTTTGATCTTAATCGTTCCCGCCATGACTATCTCACCTTATCCAGAGCCAGGCCGCGCATCTCCGCCACTTCGCCCTTGTCTCGCAGCCCTTCAAGTGCGTTGATGGTCGCCTTCACCACGTTATGCGGATTCCGCGAGCCAATGGTCTTGGTCAGCACATTCGGAATGCCCACCGCCTGAATCACCGCGCGCACCGGGCCGCCCGCGATCACTCCGGTTCCGGCGGGAGCCGGCTTCAACAGCACGCGTCCGCTGCCGAACTGCCCGAGCACCGGATGCTGAATGGTGGTTGCCAGCACGTGAATCCGGCGCAAATTCTTCTTCGCCGCCTCGATGCCCTTCTTGATCGCCGCCGGCACTTCCTTGGCTTTGCCGGTGCCGAAGCCCACGATTTTCGCGCCGGGATCGCCCACGACCACCAGTGCCGAGAAGCTCAAATTCTTACCGCCCTTGACGACCTTGGTGACGCGGTTGATCGACACCACCTGTTCCTTGAGGTTCAGGCTGTTGGCGTCAATGCGCTTGGCTGTAGTTGTCGACATTCTGATTTAAAACTCCAATCCCGCTTCACGGGCCGCCTCGGCCAGCGCTTTCACGCGGCCGTGATAATGATACCCGCCGCGGTCGAACACCACGGCCTTGATGCCTTTGTCCTTGGCCCGCTCGGCCACCAGTTTCCCGATCGCTTTGGCGCCTGACATATTGCCGCCGCCGCTCTTGCCGGTGGCAGCAACTTTTTCCGACGACGACGCCGCGACCACGGTGTGCCCAGCGGTATCGTCGATCACCTGCGCGTAAATATGCTTCACGCTGCGAAACACGGCCAGGCGCGGACGCTCCGGCGTGCCCTTCACCTTGCGGCGAATGCGGGTGTGAATCCGCAGCCGAATGACATTTTTAGAGTCGCGTGATGCCATGTTACTTGCCTCCCGACGCGCCGGTCTTGCCGACCTTCTTACGCAACAATTCGCCGACGTAACGGATGCCCTTGTTCTTGTAAGGATCTGGCGGACGCAACGCCCGCATCTTGGCCGCCACCTGCCCGACGATTTGCTTGTCGGATCCCGTGAGCGTCAGCGGCGTCAAATTGTTCGCCGGCTTGTCGACTTTCAAATCGACCCCATCCGGCAGATAGAACTCGATCGGATGCGAATAGCCCAGCGTGAAGGTGGCGATCCGGCCCTTCACATCGCAGCGGTAGCCGATCCCGAAGATCGCAAGCTCGCGCGTGAAGCCGGTCGAAACACCCTGGATCGCATTGGCGGTGAGCGCGCGCGTCAACCCATGCAGCGCGGCTTTGTCGTCGCCATCGCGCAGCACCGTGAGCACGCCGTCTTTTTCCGAAAACGTAATGCCCTTGGGCACCGGAACGGTCTGCTTGCCCTTCGGCCCTTCCACCGTCAACTGATCGCCGACCTTGATCTTCACGCCTTTCGGCATCGGAATCAGCTTTTTTCCAACTCTAGACATAAAATCTTTCTCCGCGCCCTGCCTTTACCAAACGTGACACAGAACTTCGCCGCCGACGCCTTCCTTGCGCGCCGACGAACCGGTCATCACGCCCCGCGGCGTGGTCAGGATGTTGATTCCCAGGCCGCCCAAAACGCGCGGCACTTCCTTCGATCCGACGTACACCCGGCAGCCCGGCCGCGACACGCGCTCGATCCGCGAGATCACCGGCACGTTGCCCGGCGTGTATTTCAGGTAAATGCGGATGGACTTCTTGTTGCCCTCTTCGGTCAGCTTGAAGTTGGCAATGTAGCCCTCGTCCTTCAGGATCTTGGCGATGTCCGTTTTCAGCTTCGATGAGGGCACGTCCACCTTCGCATGGCGCGTGGCCATGGCGTTGCGGATGCGTGTCAGCATGTCGGCGATCGGATCGGATGTAGTCATTCTTTGTCGTCCTCCTGCGTCACTTCTACCAACTGGCCTTGATCACGCCGGGAACTTCCCCGGCCAGCGCCAGCGCTCGGAAGCAGATGCGGCACAGCTTGAATTTTCGTAAATAACCCCGCGGCCGCCCGCAGCGCAAACAACGGTTGCGATGCCGGCATTGCAGCTTGGGCGTCTTCTTCTCTTTGGCGATCGCCAGTTTGGTGTCGCGCGCAATTTTTGCAGTAGTCGCCATGAAATCCTTTACTTGCTGAAGGGCATTCCCATGTGCTTCAGCAGCGCCTGTCCCTCCGCATCGGTGCGAGCGGTGGTGGTGATGCAAATATTCATTCCCTTGGTTTTCTCGACTTTGTTATAGTCGATCTCCGGGAAAATCAGCTGATCCTTCAGGCCCAGCGTATAGTTCCCGCGGCCGTCGAAAGACTTGGTCGACACGCCCCGGAAGTCGCGCACGCGGGGCAGGGCGACGTTCACCAGGCGGTCCAAAAACTCGTACATGCGGTCGCCGCGCAGCGTCACCGCGCAGCCGATGGGCATGTTCTCGCGCAGCTTGAACGCCGCGATCGACTTGCGCGCCTTGGTGATCACCGGCTTCTGTCCGGCAATGGCCGTCAGCTCGTTCACCGCGCCATCGATCAGCTTGCTGTTCTGCGTCGCCTCGCCCATACCCACGTTGAGCGAGATCTTTTCGATTTTCGGTACCGCCATGGGGTTCTTGTAATCGAACTCCTTGGTCAGCGCCGGGACTACTGTTTTGAGGTAAAGCTCTTTCAGCCGCGCCATAATTAATCCTTACTTCTTGTCACTTCTTGTCCAGCAACTCGCCGCCCTTTTTGGCGACCCGAACCGTATGATTGCCTTCCACCCGGAGGCCAACCCGCGTGGCGACTCCGCCGGCGGTCATGACCATCACGTTCGAAATTGCGATCGCGCTCTCGCGTTCCGCGATACCGCCCTTGATCTGCTTCTGCGGATTGGGGCGCGTGTGGCGCTTCACCATGCTGACGCCTTCGATCAACACTTTCCCTTTAACCGCATCCACCTGCAATACCCGCCCGGTCTTGCCGCGATCGCGTCCCGCGATGACCTTGACGGTGTCGTCCTTTTTGATCTTGACCTTCACCCGGATCTTGGGCTTGTTTTGATGCCGTGGAGGAATTCTACGCGCCATGGACTAAATCACCTCCGGAGCAAGCGATACAATTTTCATGAATTTTTTCTCGCGCAACTCGCGCGCCACCGGACCAAACACGCGCGTACCAATCGGCTCGCCAATTTCACTGATCAGCACCGCGGCATTGGTATCGAAGCGGATATAGGTGCCGTCCTTGCGCCGGGTTTCCTTGCGCATCCTGACCACCACGCAGCGCACGACCTTGCCCTTTTTGATCGCCGAATCCGGCGCGGCTTCCTTCACGCTGGCCGTAATGATGTCGCCCAGCCCGGCGCGCAGCCCCAGATCGCCGCCGCGCGGCAGTATGCACTGCAGCCGCCGTGCGCCGCTGTTATCGGCGACCTCAAGGATTGTCCGCATCCCGATCATAAACTTATCTCCTCAACCTTCCACTAACGACGCGCGAGCGCCTACTTGCCCTTGGTCTTTTTCTTTACCGATGCCCGCTGCTCGCGCCCGGGCTGAATACCGATGGAACTCAAATCCGTGGTCACCTGGACCGCCTTGCGCATCACTTCGCCGAGCCGCCAGCGCTTCAGCTTGCTCATGGGGCGGCACTCGATGATGCGCACCACATCGCCGACGTTCGCCCGGCCCTCTTCATCGTGCGCGTAAAACTTTTTGCGCTTGCTGACGATTCGCTTATACAGCGGATGCGCCACGCGCCGCGTGACCTCGACCACAATGGTCTTGGCCATCTTGTTCGCGACCACATGTCCAACTTTTTCGTTCTTGTTGGATTTTTCGACCGTATTGCCTGTTTTTGTGTCCGCCATGGGTCCTATGCCTTACTCGCTTTTTTGGTGGCCGGTTTCTTGGCTGCCGCTTTAGGAGCCGCCGCCTTCTTCACTGGAGCTTTTTTCGCTGCAGCTTTCTTGACCGGAGCCTTCGCCGCCGCCTTCGTCGCCTTAACCGGCTTCGCCGCCGGCGTTACCGCCTGCCCCAGTTCGCGCTCGCGCTGAACCGTCAGCATCCGTGCGCGTTCCTTGCGCAAGTTGCGCAGCTTGGTCAACCCATCGGCCTGCCCCATCGACAACTGGAAGCGCAGCCGGAACATCTGCTCCGACGCATCCTTCAATTGCTTGGCGATCTCGGTTGCGTCCAGGCCCCGTGCTTTTTCCGCGTTCTCTTTCATGCGTTGTTACTCCGCCAATTCCCGCGTGACGAACTTCGTCGGCAAGCCGATCTTCGCCGCAGCCAGCTTCATTGCCGCTGCCGCGAGTTCCTTGGTCACGCCTTCCATCTCAAACAGAATCTTGCCGGGACGCACCACCGCCACCCACTGATCCGGCGCGCCTTTGCCCTTACCCATACGAGTTTCAGCCGGCTTCTTGGTGATGGGCTTGTCCGGAAACAAACGGATCCACACCTTGCCGCCGCGCTTGATCGAACGGGTCATCGCCACGCGAGCCGCTTCAATCTGACGGTCAGTGATCCAGCCGCATTCCATGACCTTCAAACCGAAATCGCCGAACGCAAGCGAAGAGCCGCGCCAGGCCTTTCCAGCCATGCGACCGCGCTGTTGCTTGCGGTATTTGACTTTCTTCGGCATCAACATGGCTTACTCTTTGCCTCCTTCAGGCTCGGTGCCCTCGGGCTTGGTAGTTTCAGGCGTCACAACCTCGGGCTTCGCGGCTTCAGGCCCAGCTTCAGGCTTGGACTCCTGTTTCCAAGTCGGCGTCGTAGGAGCGGCCATGGGCGGCAGTATCGGAGCGGTCGTCCGCTCGATCGGTGCACCTTGCACGGCTCCATGCTCGGGTGCCGGAGCAACCGGCCGGGGTCCCCGGTCACGATCACGATCCCGGTCGCGATCCCGTCGTTCGGGACGCGGAGCGCGCCGCGGCTCCGGTTCATTACGCAATCCCTTGCGCGGACCACCCGGAAGAATTTCGCCCTTGTAGACCCAGCACTTTACGCCAATAACGCCGTAAGTGGTGTGGGCTTCGCTAAAACCGTAATCGATATCGGCACGCAGCGTGTGCAGCGGAAGCTGCCCCTGCAGATACCATTCCGTTCGCGCGATTTCAGCGCCGTTCAAGCGGCCCGACACGCGAACTTTAATTCCCTTGCAGCCGAAACGCAGCGCCGAATCGACCGCTTTGCGCATCGCACGGCGGAACGCCACGCGCTTTTCGAGCTGCAGCGCGATCGATTCCGATACCAGTTGCGCGTCCAGCTCCGGCTTATGCACTTCCAGAATGTCGATGAAGATTTCGCGATTGGTCTTCTTCGCCAGATCGCTCTTCAGCTTCTCGATCTCGGCGCCCTTGCGGCCGATGATGATGCCGGGACGCGACGTCGAAATCGTAATCCGCAGCTTGTTGCCGGGACGATCGACTTCGATCGAGCTGACGCCCGCCGCCTTCAACCGGTCGCGCAGCGAGGCTTTCAATTCCAAGTCCTCGTGCAGCAGCTTGGCGTAATCCTGCTTAGCGAACCACCGCGACCGCCAGGTCTTGGTGACGCCCAGCCGGAACCCGTAGGGATGTGTTTTCTGACCCATCTAGTTTTTGTCCCCCACCATCACCACAATGTGCGCCATTCTGCGCTGATAGCGATACGCGCGCCCCATCGGCGCCGGCCGTACGCGCTTCATGCGCGGGCCTTCGTTGACATAGCACTCGGTGACGAACAACTTGTCGACGTCCACATCGCTCGACCGATTCTCGGCATTCGCAATCGCCGACCGCAGCACCTTTTCCACCGACGGAGCGATCCGCTTGTTGGTGGTGCGCAAAATGTTGATCGCGTCCCCGGCCTTCTGGCCGCGAATCAAATCGACCACCAGCCGCGCCTTCTGCGGTGACGTGCGAAGATATCTGGCTTCCGCTCTCGCTTCCATATTTATCCTTATGACGCTGGCTTAGCGGTTTTCTCCGCCGCCGCCTTAGCCGCATGACCCTTAAACGTCCGCGTAGGCGAAAACTCGCCCAACTTGTGCCCCACCATGTTTTCGGTGATGTACACCGGGATGAACTTCTTGCCGTTATGCACCGCCAGCGTGTGGCCGATAAACTCCGGCAGAATCGTCGAGCGCCGCGACCACGTGCGTACCACTTTCTTCTCGCTCTTCACGTTCATCGCTTCCATCTTCTTCATCAGGTGGTCGTCGACGAACGGTCCTTTTGCTAACGAGCGTCCCATGTTTTTCGGCTACCTCTTTTTCGTCTTCCGCGTCACGATCCACTTATCCGTGCGCTTGTTATTGCGGGTCTTGAAGCCGCGCGTGGGCTGGCCCCACGGAGTCACCGGATGCCGACCGCCGCTGGTTTTGCCCTCGCCGCCGCCGTGCGGGTGATCCACCGGGTTCATGCTGACGCCGCGATTGTGCGGCATCTTGCCCATCCAGCGCTTGCGTCCGGCTTTGCCCAGGCTGACGTTTTCGTGCTCGACGTTGCCGACTTGGCCGATGGTCGCCGCGCATTCGAGCATCACCTTGCGGATCTCGCCCGACGGCAGCTTCAGCAAGCCCATGCCGCCTTCTTTAGAAACCAACTGCGCCTGCGCCCCAGCCGAGCGCGCCATCTGCCCGCCCTTGCCCGGCTTCAGTTCGATGTTGTGCACGATGGTGCCGGCCGGAATGTTTTGGAGCAGCAGCGAATTGCCCACCAGAATGTCGGCTTCCGGTCCCGAAGTAACTTTACGTCCAACTTCGAGTCCCACTGGAGCCAGAATGTAGCGCTTCTCGCCATCCACGTAATGCAACAGAGCAATGCGCGCGCTGCGGTTCGGATCGTACTCGATAGCCGCGACCACCGCCACAATTCCGTGCTTGTCACGCTTGAAATCGATCTCGCGATACGCCTTCTTGTGGCCGCCGCCGCGGAACCGCGACGAAATGCGACCCGTGCTGCTGCGCCCGCCGGTGGCTGGCTTGCCCTTGACCAGGCTCTTTTCCGGCTTCTGCTTGGTAATTTCCTCGCGCGAGACTACCGTCTGGAAACGGCGTGTCGGCGTAGTCGGTCTGAAACTTTTTACCGGCATGTTAGATCTCCGCGTACTCCGGCATCTTCTCGCCGGCCTTCAAAACAACCCAGGCTTTCTTCCAGTCCGCGCGATAGCCCGAAAACTTGCCGCGCCGCCGCAGCTTGCCCGCCGTCATCGATGTCCGGACTTCGGACACTTTCACTTTGAAAGCCGCTTCCACCGCATGCCGGATCTGGGTCTTATTGGCATCCACAGCCACCTGAAAGCACAGCGTGCGATGATCGTCCTTCTTGGTGACGCCCTTTTCGGTCACGAGCGGCCGCTTGATTACGTCGTATAAGTTCGCCATTACGCCAATGCCTCCGACAATTTCCGGGCAGCCGTCTCGCTCAGCAGCACTTGATTATGTTGCAGCAGATCGTAGACGTTCACGTCGCGGCTGGCCACCAGCTTCACGCCTTCGAGATTACGGCTCGACAACGCCAGATTCTTGTTCGCGCTATTGTCGACCAGCAGCACGCTACGCTTGATCGCAATCGTGTCGAGCGCCTTGCGCATCAGCTTGGTCTTCGGCTCAGCGGTGGGAAATTCGCTCACCACGCGCAACTCACCGTCACGCAGCTTCGCCGAGAGCGCGCTCTTCAACGCACCCAACTGCATCTTCTTCGGCAGATGATACGAATAATCCCGTGGTTGCGGACCATGCGTCGTCCCACCATGCCGCCACAGCGGGCTGCGGATCGAACCCATACGAGCGCGCCCCGTGCCCTTCTGCTTCCACAGCTTCTTGCCCGAACCCGGCCACTTCATGCCGCGTCTTGGTCGACGCCGTACCGCGCCGCGTTCCCGCCAGATGATGCCGCACCGCTTCGTACAGCAGGTCTTCGTTCACCGGCGCGCCAAACACCGCGTCCGACAGCTCGATCGAGCCGACGACTTTATTATTGAGATCGATAATGTCTACGCTGGGCATGGCTACCTCTTGGCCCTCCGCACGATGACGTAACCGCCATTGGGTCCGGGCACCGCGCCCTTCACCAGGATCACGTTATCCTCGACATCCACTTCGACGATTTCGAGGTTGCGAACCGTCACCCGCGAGTTGCCCATCTGTCCGCCCATGCGCATACCCGGAAACACGCGCGACGGGAAGCTCGAAGCACCGATCGACCCAGGAGCGCGATGGAACATCGACCCGTGCGTCGCATCCGAACCGCGGAAGTGATGGCGCTTGACCACACCAGCGAATCCGCGACCCTTGCTGACGCCGATCACGTCGACTTTCTCCAAGGGCTTGAACTCTTCAGCCAGCACGCGATCGCCCGGCTTCATGTCGCCCGATGTCGTGTCGAGCAGGAACTCGCGCTGAAACCGCACGCCCTCGGCGCCCGACTTCTTGAAGTGTCCCGCGCGCGGCTTGGACACGCCCGACTTCTTGGCGTACTCCATGAAACCCAAGCTGGACGGCGTCATAGCCATCGCTTGCCGGCGTCTTGCGCTGGACCACGATGCACGGTCCGGCCTTCAGCACCGTCACCGGCACCACTTGCCCGTCCGGCCGGAACACCTGCGTCATCCCGATTTTTTTGCCTAAAATTCCTGGGCTCATTTACGATCCTTCAGCGGCCCCCGGGGGCCTCAAACTCTCAGCTACTTCTTACCGAACGCCTTGATCTCGACGTCCACGCCAGCCGGCAGATCCAGCTTCATCAACGCATCCACCGTGTCCTGCGTGGGCTCCAGAATGTCCAGCAGGCGCTTGTGCGTCCTGATTTCAAACTGTTCCCGGCTCTTCTTATCCACGTGCGGCGAGCGCAGCACCGTGTACAGATTCCGCACTGTCGGCAGCGGAATCGGACCCGCCACCGACGCGCCCGTGCGCTTGGCCGTATCCACGATCTCGGTGGTGGATTGATCCAGAATCCGATGATCGTACGCCTTCAATCGGATTCGGATGCGTTCGCGTAAGCTATTTGCCGTCTTTGCCATCAGTTATTCCAAAATCTCGCTGACCGTACCGGCACCCACCGTGCGTCCACCCTCGCGGATGGCGAAGCGCAGACCCTTGTCCATGGCGATGGGCGTGATCAGCTCGATCTCAAGCTGCACGTTATCGCCCGGCATCACCATTTCCATGCCCGCCGGTAACTGCGCCACTCCGGTCACGTCGGTGGTGCGGAAGTAGAACTGCGGACGATAGCCCTTGAAGAACGGCGTGTGACGGCCGCCCTCGTCCTTGCTCAATACGTAAACTTCGCCCTTGAACTTCTTGTGCGGCTTGATCGAACCCGGCTTCGAGATCACCTGTCCGCGCTCGACGTCGTCTTTTTCAATACCGCGCAGCAGCAGTCCGACGTTGTCTCCCGCGCGGCCTTCGTCGAGCAGCTTCTTGAACATTTCGACGCCGGTGACCACCGTCTTGCGAGTGTCGCGGAAACCTACGATTTCCATTTCCTCGCCGACCTTGCAGATGCCCTGCTCGATACGGCCGGTGACTACCGTGCCGCGGCCCTGAATCGAGAAGATGTCTTCGATCGGCATCAGGAACGGGCGGTCGATCACACGCTCCGGCATGGGGACGTACTTGTCGACGGCTTCCATCAGCTCGTCAACCGTCTTTTCCCACTGCGCTTCGCCGTTGAGCGCGCCCAAGGCGCTGACCTTCACGACAGGCAGATCGTTGCCCGGGAATCCGTAGCTGGTCAGCAGCTCGCGGACTTCGAGCTCGACGAGTTCGAGCAACTCGGGATCGTCCACCATGTCGACTTTGTTCAGCGCGACCACGATGTAGGGCACGCCCACCTGGCGAGCCAGCAGAATGTGCTCGCGCGTCTGCGGCATGGGACCGTCGGTCGCAGCGACCACTAGAATCGCGCCGTCCATCTGCGCGGCGCCCGTGATCATGTTCTTGATGTAATCGGCGTGGCCCGGGCAATCGACGTGGGCGTAATGCCGCTTGGCGGTCTCGTACTCGACGTGCGCGGCCGCGATCGTGATTCCGCGAGCCTTCTCTTCCGGCGCATTGTCGATCGAATCGAAGCTCCGGAACTGCACCTTCGGATTGTGCTTCGCCAAGGTCTTGGTGATGGCCGCCGTCAATGTGGTCTTGCCGTGATCGATGTGCCCGATCGTTCCCACGTTTACGTGCGGCTTGCTGCGATCAAATTTTTCCTTCGCCATGTTTTCCCGGTCTCCTGAACTTAAGTGAATGCGAAAATCTAACTCGCTACTTTTCCTTGCGCCTTGCTAACGATTTCCTCGGCGATATTCTTCGGCACTTCCACGTACCTGCCGAAGTGCATGGTGAACGCCCCGCGCCCTTGCGTCCGCGAACGCAGCTCGGTCGCGTAGCCGAACATTTCCGACAACGGCACCATCGCTTTGATAATGTGCGTGCTGCCCAGAATCTCCGTGCCTTCGAGCTCGCCGCGCCGCGAAATCAAGTTGCCGTTCACCGAACCCATGTATTCGTCCGGCACGACGACTTCGACGCGCATCACCGGCTCGAGCAACACCGGCTTGGCCTTGCGAGCGGCTTCTTTGACGCAGATCGAAGCGCAAATCTTGAACGCCATTTCCGACGAATCGACATCGTGATAATCGCCGTCGAAGACGATCACTTTGACATCCGACATCGGGTAGCCCGCCAGAATTCCATGCTCCAGGGCTTCGACCACGCCCTTCTGAATCGCCGGAATGAATTCCTTGGGAATGTTGCCGCCGCTGACTTCGTTCTCGAACTCAAATCCCTTGCCTGGATTAGGCTCGACGCGCAATTTCACGCGCGCATACTGACCGCTGCCGCCGGTCTGCTTCTTATGCGTGTAATCGAATTGAGCAATCTGCCGGATGGTCTCGTGATACGCCACCTGCGGCTTGCCGACGTTCGCGCCTACGCCAAATTCGCGCTGCATGCGGTCGACGATGATTTCGAGATGCAACTCGCCCATGCCGGCCAGAATGGTCTGCCCGGTATCGGGATCGGTTGAAACTTGGAGCGTGGGATCTTCCTGAACCAACTTCGCGATCGCCATGCCCAGCTTTTCTTGATCGACCTTGGTCTTGGGCTCGATCGCCAACTGAATCACCGGAGCCGGGAAGTCAATCGACTCCAGAATCACCGGAGATTTTTCATCGCAAATCGTGTCGCCGGTCGAGACCGACTTCAATCCCACCACCGCGCAGATGTCGCCCGCCAGAACTTCGGTGATGTCCTCGCGCTTATTGGCGTGCATCTTGACCAGGCGTCCGATGCGCTCGCGCCGCCCCTTGGCGACGTTATAAACGCCTTCGCCCGAGTTGAGTTTGCCCGAATACACGCGAATGAACGCGAGCTGACCGACAAACGGGTCGGTCATGATCTTGAAGACCAGCGCCGAAAACGGTTCGGCGTCATCCGGCTTGCGAATGATTTCCGTGGTCTTGTCGTCGACGTCGGTGCCCTTCATTGGCGGCACATCGAGCGGCGACGGCAGATACGCCACCACCGCATCCAGCATGTTCTGGACGCCCTTGTTCTTGAAAGCCGTGCCGCACACTACCGGGAAAATCTTCTGCGCGATGGTCGCTACGCGAATGCCCTCACGCAATTCCGCTTCGGTGATGGCCTTGCCTTCGACGAACTTCTCGAACAAGTGACCGGTGTCGTCGGCTTCGGAAACTGCCTCGACCAGTTTGTCGTGATATTCCTTCGCAAGGTCGGTCAAGTCTTCCGGAATCGGACCGTCATCGTACTCGGCGCCCAGCGAATCGTCACGCCAGATGCGCGCCGTCATGGTCACCAGATCCACCACGCCCAGGAACTTCTCCTCGGCGCCGATCGGCAACTGAATCGCCACCGGCTTGCACTGCAAGCCGATCGACGATCGTTCCTACAGACCGGTAGAAATCCGCGCCCACGCGGTCCATTTTATTGATGAAGCAAATGCGCGGGACGTGATACTTATCGCCCTGGCGCCAAACTGTTTCGGACTGCGGCTGCACACCGGCCACCGCGTCAAACACCGCCACCGCGCCGTCGAGCACGCGCAAGCTGCGCTCCACTTCAGCCGTGAAATCGACGTGGCCCGGCGTGTCGATGATATTGATGGTGCAATCCTGCCACTGGCAGGTGGTCGCAGCCGAGGTAATGGTGATACCGCGCTCCTGCTCCTGCTCCATCCAATCCATCACCGCCGTACCTTCGTGGACTTCGCCAATCTTATAGGTACGGCCCGTGTAATAGAGAATGCGCTCCGTGGTTGTGGTTTTCCCGGCATCAATATGCGCCATGATGCCGATGTTCCGCATTTTCTCGAGTGCTACTGTACGGGCCATAAAAACTCTCTTGCTTTACCAGTTACCAGCGATAGTGCGCGAAGGCTTTGTTAGCCTCGGCCATGCGATGGACGTCGTCTTTCTTTTTGATTGCGCCGCCTCTGGAATTGGCAGCGTCGTTTAATTCATTCGCCAGCTTCTCTGGCATGGTCTTTTCCGGACGCGAACGGGCGTTGATCAGAATCCAGCGGATCGCCAGACTCGTGCGGCGATTGTTCGGAACCTCGACCGGCACCTGATAGTTCGCACCGCCCACGCGCCGGGTCTTCACTTCCACCAGCGGTTTGCAGTTCTCAACCGCCTTCTTGAACAGCTTCAAAGGATCGTCGCCGGAACGCTCCTTGATCTTGTCCATGGCTTCGTAGAAAATCTTCTGCGAGACGGCCTTCTTGCCGTCCCACATCATGTTGTTGACGAACTTCTCCGCCAGGGTCGAACCATACAACGGATCCGGCAGGATCTCGCGGGATTCAGGTCTGCGTCTACGCGGCATAGGCTATTTCGCGGCTCCCTTCGGTCCCTTCGGGCGCTTGGCTCCGTACTTCGAGCGGCTCTGCAAACGGCCCGCGACACCAGCGGTATCGAGCGTTCCGCGCACCACGTGATAGCGCACGCCGGGAAGATCCTTCACGCGGCCTCCGCGGATCAGCACAATCGAGTGCTCCTGCAGGTTGTGGCCGACACCGGGTATATAAGTGGTTACTTCGATCTGGTTCGTGAGGCGCACGCGCGCCACTTTGCGGAGCGCCGAGTTCGGCTTCTTCGGCGTCGTCGTATACACGCGAGTGCAAACCCCGCGACGCTGCGGACACGCCTGCAACGCCGGGCTCGCCGTCTTATAGCGCGTGGCTTTGCGGCCTTTGCGCACCAATTGATTGAAAGTCGGCACGAACTTGTACTCTCCAAAAAAGAAAATGCTGCGAAAAATTCAAAAGATACCAAGGAAACGCAGCGGCGCCAACACGCACGCACACATTCCCAAAACTACTGACAACTAACCAGCGAAGGGTAGAGACTTCGGACTAGCCCATACTCACGGCAGCGTAGAAACCGCCAGAGCCTCGGGGCCGGCCCCCGGCCGGACTCTCCATACGAAGAGCGGTAGCACGGGAGCAGAAGGTCAACTCGCCAAAAACCTTTACGAGGATAACACATTTGGGCGGAGGGCTGTCAAATGCCACGGTAATTGGGTAGTGGGTCCATTTGAGCATCCCCCGAAAAAAAAGAGCGGATGCCCCTACCTAACGGGTGGAGACATCCGCCTAAGCATCGGTGCGGGGACCCTGGTGGACCAGGAGCACCGATGCAACCTAAATAAGATGGCTTCCGAAAGCGAAGAATCTGCGGCCAGATTTCAGTGTTACCGGACTTTGCGCAGGCCAATGCCAAGCGATAAATTTCCCCCAGGTATACTAGCACAACTGTATGCCGTTTGGCATATTAAAAATTCATAAATACATGGATCTTGCCGGGAAGCCCCCCGAAGCGAGAAGGGGTGAATCGCGCCATGGCGGGAAACTTTCAGAGGACAAAAAAACCGCCGGCTCGATAATATAACCGTCCTTTATGAAGTTCCAGGCCTATGTTTCCAGGCGGTTTATTGTCCTTGACGGCCTGAAGGCGCGAGGCAAATCGGTTGTGCCGCAGTAGTGGTGGGGCTAGTATGAAAGCAGCAGGCGCAAACGAGCATGGAAGAGTTCTATCACTTTGAATCCTTCGCCGCGGACCACTGGCTGGAAATCTTGGTGGTAGGGATCGCGGTGATTTTCGTGTTGTTCCAAGTCACCCGGCAGAGGTAATTGGTGCTTGGACCCTAGGTTCCGCCGCACGGCGCTTGAGGAGTCTGGCCCTATTAAAAATACAAGACATAATCGAATTTGCGTATGGAATTTGCGTCTCGAAGGTGATCTAGTGGCGTGACACCGATCAGCTTTGGGGTACCCCGAGGCACCCCTCCCCTTCGTGGCGGGCAAACGCGCCGGACCTATGTTATAGTGTGGGCTGAAACCGAATTGAACACCCAGCCGAACAGCTGATTTGCAAAGAAAGCGGGAGTAATTCAGTGGTAGAATGCCAGCTTCCCAAGCTGGACGTCGCCGGTTCGACCCCGGTCTCCCGCTCCATCTTTTCAACTGCTTGCAGTTGCCTCCAGATTCTAGCCAGTTACTTTTCGAGGTAACGAAGCAAAAAGTGCTGGCGTGAGGAGTGCAGTAAGCCCTCTCTTTACCTAAGCTGAAGTATCACGTTCCGTGAATTCCGACCAAACCGGGTGGCACGATTTGAGCCAGCGCGGTGGTTGTCCCGGCTCCCCAGTCGCCGCCCTGGGCTACCCAACGCTGGTAGCCGAGTCGCTGCATCAGTTCACTCCATGCGAAGGCGATGCGGGACACGTTCCAGCCGATTTCCCTTGGCTTATCAGAAAATCCAAATCCTGGAAGAGACGGAACGACAACATGGAACGCATCCAGTACGCGACCCCCGTGATCTGTCGGGTTAGTAAGGGGATGAATGATCTTCATGAACTCCGCAATCGATCCAGGCCAACCGTGAGTCAGAATGATCGGTAAAGCGTCGGGGTGTCAGCTACTGAAAGGCTTTTGACATAGCGGTGTTCCCAAACTGTGTCCTGGCGCGCCCTGAGTTCCACTCAACCTCCACCTTTTCAAGAAATTGCTTGACGTTCTCTATGTAGGCCTTCCGATATGGCTTCGGCCCCTGGATCGCGTCGAAGTCGGCGCGGGTTCCTTTCCATAATTCGTAGAACACGAATTCCCGCTCCACAGACGCGTTGAACGTTCTGTCTAGGTGCCTCTACCCGCGGTGATCCGCAGCGCTAGCCCAGCGTTTTGAACCGGTATACGTTAATTTTCAGACGCTTGATCTTGGAATCGAGCGTACGCGACGGCAGCCCCAATTTGGCAGCCGCTCCTGATGGCCCCGATATGCGGCCTTGACAGGCCGCGAGCGCGGCTTCGATCATCTCTTTTTCCTGCTTTACGAGCGTGCCGTGCAGCGAGCTTGCCCGTTTCGGCCGTGCGCGCAACTCCGCCTTGAGCCAGCCTTCATCCATTGCGAAGGTTTCTCCTTCGCTGAGGATAACCGCACGTTCGATGACATTCTGGAGTTCCCGGACATTACCGGGCCACACGTATGCCTGAAACGTTTTCATGGACTTCTTGTCAATGGTCTTGAATTTTTTCCCCGCCCTCTTGCCGAAGCGTTCGATGAAGTACTCCACGAGCAGGGGAATATCGGCAACGCGTTCACGGAGGGGTGGCACCTCGATAGGAACGACGTTGAGCCGGTACAAGAGATCCTCACGAAATTGCCCTTCAGCAACGAGCACGCTCAAATCGCGGTGCGTTGCGGCTAGTACCCTGACGTCCACAGGAATGGCGTTGCTTCCGCCGACGCGTTCGATCTCCCGCTCCTGCAACACCCGCAACAGTGCGATTTGAATATCTCCGGGCAAGTCGCCAATTTCGTCGAGGAAGATTGTCCCGCCATTCGCCGATTCAAAACGACCGAGGCGCCTCTGAGTTGCCCCCGTAAAGGCTCCCTTCTCATGCCCGAAAAGCTCGGAAGCAATCAGAGACGGCGGAATCGCCGCGCAGTTGACCCCTATAAACGCGCGATCTGCCCGCTTCGATCGCTTGTGGATCGCCCGCGCAATCAGCTCTTTGCCAGTACCGGTTTCACCGAGGATAAGAGCTGTCGAGTCGGAAGACGCCACCTTGGAGACCCGCCTGAGCACCTTTCTAAGCGCGTCGGAAGAGCCGACGATGTCTTCGAACATCGAGTCACGATCAATCTGCTCTCGGAGCGCCAGATTTTCATTCCGTGTTCTTTCTTCCGCGCGAACCCGGTCGTCAATATCCGTTCCCGTTGCATACCAGCGAGTCAGTAGCCCCTGTTCATTGCGGAAGGGATTGTAACGAATCAGGAACCAGCGATAGACGCCGTCTTTTCGACGCGCTCGTAACTCCGCTTCAAACGGGACGCCGCGACCAAGAGCGGACTGGCGTTCGTCACGAAGTCTTTCCAGATCGCCCGCGTGAAACAGTCGCTCGCGAAAGCGGGGAGCAATAACGTCCGCCGCCTCCAAACCCGCATAGTCGAGCACCGCCTGGTTCGCGTACAGGGCTGTGCCGGAAGGGTCCAGCACCACAATTGCCTGCGGTATCGCGTCAGTGATCCGGCGAAGCTCCCGTTCATCTTCACGCAGTTTCTCCTGCGTCTGTTTGAGGGCGTCAATGTCGGTGCTGGTTCCGTACCATCTCAAGAGCCGTCCGCGCTCGTCACGAAAGGGCTCCACGCGAATCAGAAACCAACGATAGACACCATCGTGCCGCCGAAGTCTGGCTTCCATCTCGCCCGGCTCGCCGGACGCCAGCAGTTCCCGCCACTTCTTCATCAATGGCGGCACGTCCTCCAGGTGGAACGCGCTTTGCCAGCCCCAACCGGTTGACTCCTCGTGGGAACAGCCCGTGTATTCATGCCAGCGTTTATTCAGAAACTCGTTCGGGCCTTCCGGCGTATTGCACCAGGCCAGCGTAGGAATGGTGTCAATCACCCGACGAAGATTGGTCTCGGAATCCCTGATCGTCTCCAGAGCCTTGGTCAAAGCCTCTTGCGACTGATGACGCTCAATCGTGATACGGGCGATATGTCCGGCGGCCTCGATCAATTGCAAATCCCGAGTCGTCGGAACCCGTGGTTGCGAATACCCGATACAAAACGTGCCAAGTACTTCACCAGAGTTTGAAATCAAAGGTTCCGACCAGGCGGCCCGCAACCCGTGATCGAGAACGAGCTTTCTCGCTGCCTCCCCGTCCTCGCCGCGCGGCCAGCGCGGGTCGGTGGACATGTCGGAGATGATGACCCTCTTGCCGGTGGCCGCTGCGGTGCCGCAGCAGCCACAGTCCGGTCCGACCGGCCAGGGTGCCAGGGCGGCAGTCAATGTTGGCGGGAAATTCGGACCGGCCAGGGGCAACAGTTGATGACCCGCGCTGTCCATCAACAGGACTTGGGAAACCGCAGAGACATAAACATCGATGGCAGCACACAGCTCGTTCAGGATTTCGGAAATGCCTGCTCCGGCGGCGATCATCTCAAGCGCCCGCTTGCCGGCGACGCCAAGCAATTCCTTTTGCTTGCTGTCCTCTATGTTTATCCAGGTTCCATACCACTGCACGACGGCACCGCTTGAGTCACGGAGCGGCTCGTGCTGTAACAGAAACCACTGGAAAGCGCCGTCGAAACGCCGCAAACGCACCTCGCATCCGAGTCCGGCTTCGGCGTCGCGTGCGGCCAATTGATCAGGCAGTCGGGCGATATCGTCGCCGTGAACCGCGGCCTTCCAACCCCAACCGAATGATGCTTCAGGAGAAAGACCCGTGTATTCATACCAACGGCTATTGAAAAACTCGGCAGAGCCATCGGTCGCGCCAGACCAGGCAAGCCCAGGAATCGCGTCCACAACATACCTGGCGCCCATTGTTAGCGTAGTCTGCGCGGAGTGGTCGTTCTTGGGCGCCATCACTGGATTATAAGACCTTTCAGTCACCGGATTGTGCGCGGCCTACGATTCCTCAAGAAGCAGGAATTCCTGAAACGTCAGGATCGACAAAATCCGCAACTTGCCTTGTTTCAACCGATTGGTAATGGCAGATATATTGCACCCGCAACGGCGGGTTTGATAACCATGACGCTCAGGATTGACGGCGTGGGCGATCGAGTTCGACTCAGCGGCGAGTTCCGATCCGAACATGTGATTCAAGTAGAAGCTGAACTGGAGCGGTGCGGATCGCAATGCGTGCTGGACCTGGAGGAAACAAACCTTGTTGATGTCGAGTCCATTCGCTTTCTGAATCTTTGCGAGGCGCGTGGGGTAACGGTATTGAACGCCTCGGCCTATATCAGGGCGTGGATGCAGCGGGAACGCGGGGGATCAGCCTAACAACAGTAGTAAATAAGAGAAGAACACTACGAAAAACCGGAAAGGAAGGTTCGAGATGAAAACAACCAGACCCAGTATCGTCTTCTGTCACGGAATATGGGCCGACGGTTCAAGCTTCGGCAAGGTGATTCCTCCGCTTCAGGCGGACGGATACGAAGTGATGGCCGCCCAATATGGTCTCGATACGCCCGAAGCTGACGTCGCCACGGTAAAGAAGACGCTCGGACGAGTCAGCGGCCCAACGATTCTCGTCGGCCACTCTTATGGCGGCAGTGTGATTACGGCCGCAGGTACCGATGAGCGCGTCGTCGGACTCGTTTACATCGCCGCTCTCGCGCCCGACGTCGATGCCGGCGAAACATCGCAAAGCCAGCAGGCGCCGTACCCACCAACCGATGTCTTCAAATACGTCGAACCGGGGGATGGGCGCCTGTGGATGAAGCCGGAAGGCGTCACATGCTTCGCGGGAGACCTCCCGGAGGAAGAGCAAAAACTTGTTTGGGCGACCCATTACGCCCCGGCTCTCGATCTCTTCAGCCGGAACGCACCCGGTGTCGCCTGGAAGTCGAAGCCGAGTTGGTATATCGTCGCCAACCATGACCGCACGGTTCAGCCGGAACTGGAACGCTTCCTCGCGAAACGGATGAACGCTAGCACCCACGCTGTTGATAGCAGCCACGTCCCGATGCTGTCCCATCCAGGCTTCGTTGTGGACGTCATCCGTGCCGCTGCAAAATCCGTTCAGGGATCATCCGCAAGAGCCTGACGGCTTTATCGGAAAACAGATCGCGGAACTCAGAAGGACCTCCAGATGAAAACCGACATCCTTACAACAGAAGTCATCGACAAAATTGCCGTCGTCGCCCTGGGAAGTCCGAACAAAATGTATTTCGATATGGCGATGGGCGACGCCCTTACAGAGGAGTTGCAGGCTTTTGCCGGCAACCCTGATGTTCGCGTCGTCATCATAACCGGCGGAACGCCCGGATATTTTAATCGCCATTTCGATATTCCCGCGCTCATCGATATTGCCGAACAAATTCGTGCATCGCGCCGCCAATGGCCGGATAACGCTAGCTATCATGGCGGATTTTTCGATAAGGCCATGGCCATCTGCGAGACCATGCCGAAGCCGGTCATTGCCGCAATCTCCGGTACCGCTCTTGCCGGCGCTTTTGAATTTACTCTAGCCTGCGACATCCGCATCGCTGAAGACGGCGATTATCTGATCGGATTGCCAGAAACGCAACTTGGTCTTCTGCCCGGCGCAAGTGGAACGCAAAGGCTTCCCCGAACCGTCGGCATGCCGGCCGCGCTTTGGCACATCCTTATGGGCAAGCCTCTCAGTCCGCGTGAAGCCGAAACCCGGGGTTTTGTCCACGAAACGGTCAAGGGTAAAGCCATTGATCGCGCGATGGAGATTGCCAGGCATTTGTCGAAACATCCCCCGGAATCGTCGGCTTACATTAAGCGCCTCGTCCGCAGCGCCAATGAGACGCCGTTGGCGGACGGGCTGGCTCTCGAACGGAATCTTTTCCTGAGATTGTGCACCTCCGACACGGCGCTTGCCCGCATGCGCAATTATGAAGAAAAGAAAATTACCGAGCCCTCTCGCGGGTTTGAGGTTGATGAAAAGGTCGTGAACCATGCCTGAGTCAACTTCACCATTGCGGGTCGTCGAGGAAACGCCCGCCTACTGGAGGGTCGTTTTTGATTACCCGCCGTTCAACGTGATGGACGGCACGATGTTCCAAAGCCTCCAGGATTTGCTCGCGCGAATGGACGCAAGCCAGACCCTTCGCGTCGTCGTGTTTGAAAGCGCAATTCCTGATTTTTACCTTGCCCACTTTGACCTGACCGGCAAGTTGGGCAATGTCATGTCCGGCATTGGCCCTACCAGTCTCCCAGTACTTCTGGATACGTTCGTGCGTCTCACGAAGTCGCCGGTCGTCAGCATCGCGAAAATCCGCGGATGCGCGCGCGGCGCAAGCAGCGAGTTCGTCCTTGCGTGCGACATGCGCTTCGCATCGCGCGAGAACACGCGGCTTGGCCAACCCGAAGTCGCGGTTGGCCTGCATCCGGGCGGCGGAGGCGCCGAACGCCTGCCGCACCTGGTCGGCCGCGGTCGCGCCTTCGAAATCGTTCTCGGCGGCAATGATTTCGACGGGGACACAGCCGAGCGCTACGGGTACATCAATCGTGCCCTCGCGGATGCGGAATTGGACGGTTTCGTCGATACGTTCGCACGCCGAATCGCTTCTTTCGACGGGCGCGCCATCGCCGCGGCAAAGAACTTGATCAATCAAGTCTCGTTGCCATCCGCCGACCGGCTTCTGGACGCCATCAACTCCTTTCAGGTCGCCCTGACGTGGCCTGAAACTCAGCGGCGCGTGAAAGCGCTGTTGGAGCGCGGTTTGCAGCAGGACGGCGATTTCGAGAAAGGGTGGCCCGCGGTGCTCGGCAACCTCCTCAATGAAAGCCAACGATCGTAACCGGAAACGCACAGAATTTCATGGGATCATCTACTCGATTGCCTAGGCGGCGGCAGTTTCTGACGGGAGCTTGAGTCCATGCCCAAAAAACGCTGTGGGTGGGTGAGCGAAAGCAATTCCCTAATGCTCGAATATCACGATCGGGAATGGGGCGTACCGGTTCACAGTGACAACAAACATTTCGAATTTCTAATTCTTGAAGGGGCGCAAGCTGGGCTCAGTTGGTCGATCGTCCTGAACAAGCGTGAAGGCTATCGTCGTGCCTTCAGCGAATTTGATCCCAAGAAAGTCGCGCGATATACCGAGAAGCGCATTCAGAAGCTATTGCTTGATCCAGGAATCATTCGAAATCGGCAAAAGATCGAGGCGGCTGTACGCAATGCGCGGGCGTTTCTCGCGATTCAGCAGGAGTTCGGAAGTTTTGATGCGTACTCGTGGCGCTTTGTCGGTGGAGAGCCGAAAGTAAACCGCTGGAGAGTCATGAAGCAGATTCCCGCCACCTCTACGGAATCCGATGCTCTGAGCAAAGACCTGAAAGGCCGTGGATTCACATTCGTGGGTTCCACGGTCATTTACGCTCATATGCAGGCAGTGGGAATGGTGAACGACCACCTCGTCGAATGCTTCCGATATCGGGAAGTCGCGACAGCTATCGTCAAGCCGGAAGGTTGAACCATTGGAAGGAGCCGGAATGCCAAGACTGAACGCAAAAGTAGCATTGGTAACGGGCGGGACGAGTGGGATCGGCCTTGCGGCGGCGAAAGCACTCGCCAAAGAGGGAGCCCACGTTTACATCACCGGCCGTCGCGAACAAGAACTCGCAACGGCTGTCCAACAAATTGGGGGAAATGCGACCGGTGTACGCGGAGATGTGTCGAATGCCGGCGATCTCGACCGGCTCTACGCGCAGATTAAGAGCGAGAAACAGCGTCTCGACGTTCTCTTCGCGAATGCGGGCATAGCCCGGTACGCTGTACTCGGAAGCATCACTGAGGAACTATTTGATTCCATTTTCAACGTCAACGTAAAAGGGGTGCTCTTCACGGTACAGAAAGCGCTCCCGCTGATGCCTGAAGGCGCCTCGATCATTCTCAACGCGTCCGTTGTGGCCAGCAAAGGCCTGGCCTCCAACAGCGTTTACAGCGCTACGAAGGCGGCCATCCGCTCTTTCGCGCGAACGTGGACGACGGACCTCAAAAGCCGGCGAATTCGCGTCAACGCGATCAGCCCTGGCACCATCGACACGCCGGGACTGAATGAGTTGCTTGCATCCGGTGAAGCGGGTGAGCAGCGGCGGAAGATGGTCGCGAGCGCCATACCCCTCGGCCGGTTCGGCCAGCCTGACGAGGTCGCCAACGCCGTTGTGTTTCTGGCATCTGATGACAGCAGTTACATCACCGGCACTGAGCTGTTCGTCGACGGAGGCTTCGCGCAAATCTGAGCTACGGGTCCGCTGGCGACCCAACAACGTTTCGCTCGTTGGTCCAGCTATCAATTACAAGTTCCGTGATCGGGTAGGATTGACACAAGCACGTTACGGCAACGCTAGGCGCCTGGCGCGGTCTTAAGAAATACGCGTTCCGCAGATGCTTGGCACAGGAGAGATGAAGCGTTTAGCTGCGTTGACCAAATTGAGCACATCCTCTGCACGCAAGGGGCGTCTTAAGACATCGTAGCCGCCCCATTGAAGCACATCGCTCCATAAATAGTCGTCGTTCATCGGCGAAATTAATAAGATGCAACTCCGCGGCGAGGTTTTCGCGAGGCGATCCACTACTTCCCGCCACGGATATCCGGGCTGATTACGGTCACACAGAATGATTTCAAACTGGCTACGCGACACCCAGTTAAATGCGTCTGTCGGCGAATTGGTGAAACGAAGCTCCCAGTTGTATTGTCTCCCCAGCCGCTCCAATAGAAGACGGTCTTGAAGAAATATCGAGAGCGCCAAGATCTTGAGGCGCTCCTCTCGGATCGGTTGAGCTTGATTTCGTTTCTTAAACAAATCACGCAGCCACACGGCCTATCTCCTCTCAACTTAATCCGCGTAGCAATACGCTAGTCACTCACGGCTCGGAGCGAGCAATGCCCGCGCA
Organism: Bryobacterales bacterium; assembly: GCA_963731375.1. GTDB lineage: Bacteria > Acidobacteriota > Terriglobia > Bryobacterales > Bryobacteraceae > Palsa-187. The sequence goes on along the minus strand of CAVSUW010000004.1, from coordinate 1,269,809 downwards.
CCAAGCAATACAACCGCAATAAACGAGATCACTGCTCATTTCGCGCCTCGAAGACACCGCCACGGCATACATGTGCCGAAGCTTACGAAGGTAATGTTTCTTGGCAATCGACTAGGCGACACCACGGAGTAATAAGTTAGCGCCTGGGCCGAAAAATCTCTAAAAATCAAATCCATCGTGTTCTGTCGCTATGAAGAATGGCAAGGGTAATGGTCGTCATTATGCAGAGGCATCCGAAACGAATTGGAGACACAATTAAGCCGTAGCGGTTTTTGTCGGCATCGTGTGTAACCCCGAGGCTGTTCTTTCCGCAAGGGAAGTGTGAGTATCCGATGAGCATAGAAACACGAGGTGAAGTCCGCGAGGAAGCATCTAGGTCCGCGGTCCTGCCTTCTGGTATCGAAAGTCCCGTGATTCCCGGCTCTTCGGGCCACCTTCCAAACGAAAGCCGCCGCAGTCTGTGGTGGGTATGGCTAGTGCTGCTGGCCGCCGGCGGATATGGAGCCTATCGCTGGTATCCGCAAATCGTTACCGGCCAATCTACCGGAAAGAATGGCAAAAGCGGCGCCATCGCGGCTGGAGGACGCCCGGTGCCGGTTGTCGTCGTGGCGGCCCATAAGGGAGACATGCCGGTCTATATTAACGGCCTCGGAACAGTTACCGCGCTGAATACTGTGACGGTACGGTCGCGAGTGGATGGTGAACTGGTCAACGTCGCCTATCAAGAGGGACAGTACGTGAAGGCGGGCGACCTGCTGGCGGAGATCGATCCGCGTCCTTACCAGGCGCAACTGGAGCTAGCCCAAGGTCAGCTTGCCAAGGATCAGGCTCAACTGGGTCAAGCGCAAGCCAATCTGGTGCGCGACACCGCCCAGCACAAATATGCGCAGGCCGAGTCCGACCGCTATACGACCCTGGTGGCCGAAGGAATTGTCGCCCGCGATCAGGGTGAGCAATTGAAGTCCAATGCCGATTCGCTCGCGGGAACACTGACAGCCGACCAAGCCGCCATCTCCAGCGCACGCGCTCAGATCCTGGCCGATCAAGCGACAATCGATACCGTGAAGCTGCAACTGGTATATTGCCGCATCACTTCCCCCCTTGCGGGCCGCATAGGCCTGCGATTGGTGGACAAGGGCAACATCGTTCACGCAACCGACACCGGCGGCCTGGTGGTAATCACGCAGCTTCAACCCATCGCTGTCGTGTTCAACATTGCCGAAGATAGCCTGCGCCAAGTGATGCCGAAATTCAGCACCGGCGTAAAATTTCCGGTTCTCGCGTATGATCGCGATCTGCGCCGGAAGTTGGCCGATGGCACGCTGCTCACGATCGACAATCAAGTGGACCCGACGACCGGCACCGTAAAATTCAAAGCGATTTTCGAGAACCGGGACAACACGCTATTCCCGAATCAATTCGTAAATGCGCGCCTGTTATTCGACACGCGCCATAACGCAGTGATCATCCCCACCGCCGCAATGCAGCGCAGCCCGCAATCGACTTATGTCTACGTGGTGGCGAAGGATCGCACTGTGAAAATGCGCAACATCGTCACCACACTCACCGAAGGCGACAACGCCGGCTGTCGATAATGGCCTCGCCGCAGGGGAAGTCGTCGTGGTGGACGGATTGGATAAGCTCCAGGACGGTACTCGCGTCCAAGTAACGGCGGCTGGCGCGCAAGCCACTGAGTAAACCCGGGAATGAATCCTTCGGCGCCATTTATTACGCGTCCAGTGGCGACCTCGCTGTTGATGGTGGGCTTGCTGCTTGTCGGTGCGACAGCCTATAGGCAGTTGCCAGTTTCGGCATTGCCGCAGGTGGATTACCCCACCATTCAAGTGGTCACGTTTTACCCGGGAGCGAGTCCCGACGTGATGGCTTCGTATGTCACGGCGCCGCTCGAAAGGCAGTTCGGGCAGGTGCCGGGTTTGAATCAGATGACATCCAGCAGCTCCGACGGCTGCTCCGTCATCACGCTCCAGTTTACGCTGGATCTGAACATCGACGTAGCGGAGCAGCAGGTGCAAGCCGCCATTAACGCCGCGGCCACTTACCTCCCGGTTAATCTTCCCAATCCGCCCATCTACAACAAGACCAACCCGGCGGACGCGCCGATCTTGACGCTAGCCCTGAGCTCCGCAACCCTGCCGCTGTCGAGATTGGAAGACTACGCGGATACCCGGCTGGTCCAGAAGATCGCGCAAGTCACGGGTGTGGGTCTGGTCTCGATCAGTGGTGGGCAAAAGCCAGCCGTGCGCGTGCAGGCGAATCCCAACGCGCTCTCGTCGTATCACCTGAACCTGGAGGATCTGCGCACGGCCATCGCCGCGGCCAACGTCAATCAAGCGAAGGGCAGCTTCGACGGTTTCCGCGATGCGTATACGATTGGCGCCAACGATCAGCTCCTCACCAGCGCGGACTATAAACCTCTCGTGGTCGCTTACCGCAATGGCGCTCCGGTGGTGCTTTCGGACGTCGCCACGGTGATCGACGCTCCCGAAAACATGCGGTTGGCCGCGTGGAAGAACACGACTCCGGCGGTGATCGTCAACATTCAGCGCCAGCCGGGCGCCAACATCATAGAAGTGGTGGACCGGGTTAAGAACCTGCTGCCACAATTGCGCGCCTCGCTGCCCAGTTCTATCACCACCGAGATTCTGACGGATCGCACCAACACTATTCGCGCCTCGGTTGCGGATGTGCAGATGGAACTGATGCTCACCATCGGGCTGGTGGTGATGGTGATCTTTTTGTTTCTGCGCACGCTGGCCGGCACTGTGATTCCCGGTGTGGCCGTGCCGCTATCGCTAGTGGGGACTTTCGGAGTCATGTACCTGCTGGGGTACAGCCTCAACAACCTTACCTTGATGGCCCTGACGATTTCGACCGGCTTCGTGGTGGATGACGCCATCGTCATGATTGAGAACATCGCGCGCTATATCGAGCTGGGCGACCGGCCGCTGGAGGCTGCGCTGAAGGGCTCCGAACAGATCGGGTTCACCATTCTCTCGCTCACGGTATCGCTGATTGCAGTGCTGATTCCTCTCTTGTTCATGGGCGACATTGTAGGACGCTTGTTTCGCGAGTTTGCGGTCACGCTCAGCGTCACCATCCTGATTTCCGCAGTAGTATCGCTGACACTCACTCCGATGATGTGCGCACATCTTCTGCGTCATAAGCCGGAACATGAGCAAGGGTGGTTTTATCGGCAATCCGAGAAGGTGTTTCAAGGCATCATTGCATTTTACGGGCGTACTCTCCAGGTCGTCTTGCGGCACCAGCCGGCGACTCTGATGGTGGCGTTGGCCACACTGGGAGCCACGTTCTTCTTGTTCGAGGTCATTTCGAAAGGGTTCTTCCCGGTCCAGGATACCGGCGTGATCCTGGGAATCTCGGTAGCACCGCAGAGCATTGCGTTCCCGTCCATGGCGCAGCGGCAGCAACAGCTCGCCGCAGTGATTCTCAAGGATCCGGCCGTGGACAGCCTTTCGTCATTCATCGGCGTGGATGGCACCAATCAGACCGGCAATAGCGGTCGGATTCAAATTAATCTCAAACCGGTTGAAGAGCGCGGCATCAGCGCCAGCGATGTGATTCGGCGGCTGCAGCCGCAACTCGCGAAAGTAGACGGCATCACACTGTACATGCAGCCGGTCCAGGATCTGACTGTCGAGGACCGGGTCAGCCGCACGCAATTCCAATACAGCCTGGAAGATCCCGATGCGAAAGAACTGGCCGTGTGGGCTCCGCGTTTTATCGAAACGCTGGAGAGACTGCCGCAGCTCCGCGATGTGGCGAGCGACCAGCAAAACGGCGGGTTAGAAACTACGGTAAAGATCGATCGGGCAACGTCCTCGCGCTTCGGCATCACGCCGCAGCTCATCGACGACACCCTGTATGACGCATTCGGGCAGCGCCAGATCTCGACCATGTTCACGCAGCTCAATCAGTACCGCGTAGTCCTGGAAGTGAGGACCGATCTGCAGAAGAGTCCAGACTCGCTCGGTGATTTGTATATCCGTTCCAATACCGGCGGCGAAGTACCGCTGAGCGCGATCACCCACACCGAACCAGGCAATGCGCCGCTGGTGATCAATCGCCAAGGGCAGTTCCCGGTGGTGACCGCATCTTTCAATCTTGGCCCGGGAGTTTCACTAGGAGACGCGGTGGACGCGGTGAATAAGGCTAAAGAGGAGCTCAACATGCCCGCTAGCGTGCAGGGCAGATTCCAGGGCACGGCCGCCGCGTTTCAAGCTTCGTTGGCGAACGAGCCAATTCTGATTCTCGCTGCGCTGATCACGGTCTACATCGTTCTGGGAGTCTTGTACGAGAGTTATATTCATCCCATCACGATCCTCTCGACGCTCCCTTCCGCCGGAGTCGGAGCATTCCTGGCGCTGCTGATCACACATACCGATTTCAGTATCATCGCGCTGATCGGCATTATTCTGCTGATCGGCATTGTGGAAAAGAATGCCATCATGATGATCGACTTCGCGCTAGAAGCCCAGCGCACGGATGGCAAACCGGCGCTCGAAGCGATTTATCAAGCGTGCCTTCTGCGCTTCCGTCCGATCATCATGACCACCATGGCCGCACTGCTCGGTGGCGTGCCGCTGGCGCTCGGCTCCGGAACTGGCGCGGAGTTGCGGCGGCCCTTGGGAATCTCAATCGTGGGCGGACTGATCTTCAGCCAGCTCCTGACGCTGTATACAACGCCCGTCGTCTACCTCTGGTTTGACCGCTTGGCGAAGCGGTTCCACCGCTCCGAAGTGGATCTGGCGGAATTGGAATTGCTGGAAGAAGTATGACCAGCTCGAGCAACATATCGGCCCTGTTCATCCGGCGTCCGGTGGCCACGGCTTTGCTAACTGCGGCATTGGGACTTGCGGGTATCGTGGCCTACCGGCTACTTCCCGCGGCGCCCCTCCCGCAAGTGGATTACCCAACCATTCAGGTTAGCGCCTCACTGCCCGGGGCCAGTCCGGAGACGATGGCATCTTCAGTGGCAACACCGCTCGAACGCCAATTCGGTCGGATTGCAGGCATTGCCGAAATGAGCTCGACCAGCGTGTTGGGCGGCACGTCGCTCACGCTCCAGTTCGATCTGAATCGCAACATCGACGCGGCGGCTCGCGACATCCAGGCCGCCATCAACGCGGCGCGGGGACAGTTGCCGACGAATCTTCCCGCCACTCCGTCCTGGCGGAAGATCAATCCCACTGAGCAGCCCATCATAATTTTGTCGCTGGCTACCAAGGCTGTCCCAGCCGGCAAGGTCTACGATGTCGCTTCCTCGATCATATTGCAGAGGCTTTCGCAATTGCGAGGCGTCGGGCAAGTAGGGGTTGGCGGCAGCGCTCTGCCGGGCGTACGCGTGGACGTGAATCCCACGCTGCTGAATCATTACGGCCTGGGTCTTGAGGATGTAAGGGCGATGCTGGGGGCCTCCAATGCCAATCGGCCCAAAGGAGATTTTAGCGGGGAGATACAATCCAGCTCCATACGCACCGACGATCAGTTACTGCAAGCCAGCCAGTACATGCCCTTGGTGGTTGCCTATCGCAATGGGGCTCCCGTGTTGTTGTCCGATGTGGCCACGGTTAGCGACTCGGTGGAGGATTTGCGCAATTCCGGCTATGCCGATCTGGATCCCTCGATTTTGATGTTTATCTTCCGCCAGCCCGGAGCCAACATCATCGAAACGGTCGACCGCATTGAAGCCGAATTGCCTCGGCTGCAAGCTCAAATTCCCGCCGCGATCCACATCAATATTTTGCAGGACCGGACCGGCCCGATTCGCTCCTCCATCGCGGCGACGCAGCAGACCATGGAGATTGCCATGTTGCTGGTCATCCTGGTCGTGTTCGCATTTCTGCGGAGCTGGCGGACCACGCTGGTGCCGGCCATCACAGTGCCAGTCTCCCTAGTAGCGACGTTTGGCGCCCTGTATCTGTTCGGATACACCGTTGACAATCTTTCGCTGATGGCGCTGACCATTGCTACCGGCTTTCTGGTGGACGATGCCATCGTGATGATCGAAAACATCACGCGGCACCTCGAAATGGGCGCATCGCCCATGACCGCCGCACTGCGGGGGGCCAAGGAGATCGGGCCAACCGTCATTTCGATCAGCCTTTCCTTGAACGCCGTGTTCATCCCCATCCTGTTAATGGGCGGGATTGTCGGACGTATTTTCCGTGAATTCGCGGTTACCCTCTCGATGGCGATCGTGTTTTCACTCGCTATCACGCTGGCGACCACGCCGATGATGTGTTCCCGGCTTCTGCGCTCGCAACACGGGCAGCGGCACAGTTATTTCTATAACCTGATCGAGAGTTTCCTTTCCGGCATGCGCGGTTTCTACGAGCGGTCGCTCCGATGGGTGCTCCGGCGCCAGCCGATCATGCTGGTAGTCATCATCATCACCATGGCAGTCACTGTGTATTTGTACATTGTGATTCCCAAAGGTTTTTTCCCCCAACAGGACACCGGGCGCCTCAATTTCACGATATTGGCCGATCAGAATACTTCCTTCTCCGCCCTGGATACCCGCGTCCGCCAAGTTGTGAGAATTCTCATGGGAGAACCGGCTGTGGCGGGTCTCATGGCGTTCATGGGTAGCGGCGGAGGCGGTGGCGGAAATGTGCTCAACACTTCCCGCGGTTTTCTTTCGTTGCAGCCCTTCGAAGAACGCAAGGCGACTCCGGATCAGGTGATCGCGCGTTTGCGCCCCAAACTGGCTGCGGTGCCCGGCACCACCGTGGTGCTGCAAGCGCAGCAGGATCTTCGCGTCGGCGGACGCAACGGCGCAGCACAGTATCAGTTCACGCTGATCGGCGACGATTTCAATGAGCTCAACCGGTGGGGACCGCGAGTGCTGCAGAAGTTGAAAAGTCTGCGTCAACTAGCCGACGTCAGCTCGGATCAGCAGGATCGTGGGCTCGCAGCATCCTTGGTGGTAGACCGCGCCACTGCGGCACGGCTTGGCATCTCCACCCAAAACATCGACGACACGCTCTACGACGCTTTCGGCCAGCGCCAGGTCTCCACCATGTATACGCAGTTGAACCAGTACCATGTCGTGATGGAGGTTGAGCCGCGCTTTTGGAACAACCCCGATGGCCTCAAATATATTTACGTCCCTTCCAGTACCGGCCAGCAAGTTCCACTCAGCGCTTTCACCCGCTACGCTGCCTCCAGCACGCCGCTGCAGGTGAATCATTCGGGGCAATTCCCGTCGGTCACGATTTCCTTTAATCTTCCGCTAGGCGTTTCGCTGGGTGACGCTGTTCCGGCGGTCGATGAGGCGATGCGCGAAATCAATTTGCCCGGCAGCATCCGTGCCAGCTTTCAGGGAACCGCGCAAGCGTTCCAAGAGTCTCTCAAAAACGAGCCATTGTTGATTTTGGCCGCGCTCATCGCGGTTTACATCGTGTTGGGTGTCTTGTATGAGAGCCTGATCCATCCGCTCACGATCCTGTCGACGCTGCCGTCGGCTGGCGTCGGGGCTCTGTTGGCTCTGATCGTCACGCACAACGAGCTGAACGTAGTTTCGCTCATCGGGATTATTTTGCTGATCGGCGTCGTGAAGAAAAACGCGATCATGATGATCGACTTCGCGATCGCTGCCGCCCGTCAGGGCAAGACATCGGAAGAGGCTATCTTTGAGGCGTGCCTGCTGCGCTTCCGCCCCATTATGATGACCACCATGGCGGCGCTGTTTGGCAATATGCCGCTGGCGATTAGCTTAGGCACGGGATCGGAGCTGCGCCGTCCGTTGGGTATTGCGATCGTGGGCGGCCTTATTTTCAGCCAGGCCTTGACGCTGTACACCACCCCCGTCGTGTATTTATACATGGACCGAATGAGGGTGCGCTGGGAAAACTTCCGGGCTCGCACTCGCAAACCCAAGCGTTTCCCCCAACTCACGTCGGCTTGACACGCAGGTTGCCGGCAGTACTATTCGAAGCCGCAACGCGGGACCGGCGTGATCTCCACATGACGTGGCTACCGCATCCCGCCGGTTGCGTCGACACTTAAGGGTCCGTCATACTGGCAGCACATTCTTATGGGCAGTAGTGCTGCGTCCCCCCAGCGCCTACCGGGACGTCTCCATTTCGCCGTTCTTCTCACTCTTGCCGCCGCCATCGGATTTGCCGGCTACCATTTTTACGCGGCGCAGAAGCGGGTCATCGAACTCGAAGTTCGCCAGCAGCTCACTGAAGTTGTTGACCTCAAGGTGAACCAAGTGGCTGCCTGGCGGCTGGAGCGGGTCGGCGATGCTTCCGTCGCTGTCGCCGACACCCGGCTGATGCCGGATGTGCACCAGGTGCTGAGTTCCCAGGACAACCCTGCTTCTCGTCAACGAGTCCTGGCCTGGATGGATGCCATGCGCTGCCAACTACCAGTACGCGAACGTCGTCCTAACCGATCGCAGCGGCCAGATTCGTTTGACCAGCGGCCAGCTCCTGGGAACTCCCGAATTCTACAAGGAGTTGACAAGGGAGGTGGCTCGGTCTCGCGGAGTGGTTTTCAAGGATCGGCCGCGCGACGCCACGGTTGCGATGCCGCACTTTACTTTGGGTGTCGCACTGAAATCCGATAGCGGCGCTACCATCGGCACGTTAACGTTGGGAATCGATCCCTGGACGTCTCTCTACCCGACAATCCTGAAGTGGCCAGCCTCCAGCCGCTCCGGAGAAGCAATCCTGGTCCGGCGGGACAAGGACGAAGTGTTCTACTTGAGCGAGCTGCGCGGAGAGCTCGATTCTGCGATGGATTTGCGGGACAGCTTGGCGAAGCGGACGTCTCCAGTGGTCCGCGCAGTGCTTGGGCAGAGGGATAGCAGATGGTATCGACGATATTGGCAATGCGGTGTTCGCCTCTGCCAGACCGGTCCTGGGCTCCGACTGGTTTGTTGTCGCCAAGATCGATCAAGAAGAGGCGTACGCTCCGTTGCGCGACAGTGAGATCGCTAATCCTGCTGATCGGCGGACTTCTGATTTTGATGTGTGCGGCTGGCGTCGGACTCATCTGGCGCCATCAGGTTTCCGTTTCCTACCGCGAGCGATACGAAGCGGAACAGAAGCGCCGCGCGTTGCTGGGCCACTACGATTACCTGACGCGGTACGCGAATGACGCTATTCTCCTGCTCGATCAGGACGGAGCCATCGTCGAAGCCAACGAGCGCGCCACGGAGAGTTTCGGCTACAGCAAAGAAGAGCTTCTGCAGACTGAATGTTCGGGATCTGAAGAGTCCGGAGACTGCTCACCGAGCTTCAACGACACTTGGGACACGCTGCACAAAGCAGGGACATCTGGTTTTTGAAACCACCAACCGGCGCAAAGATGGAAGCACCTTCGCTACCGAAATCAGCGCGCGGATGATTGACGTCGAAGGCGGCCGGCACTGCCAGAGCATCATTCGCGACATCACCGAACGCAAGCAGGCCGAACAACAGATCCGGCGTTTGAACCGGCTATACGCGGTGCTGAGCCATTTCGGGCAGGCGATGGTCCGCGCCCAGACGGAATCCGATTTGTTCGACGAGGTTTGCCGGATCGCCACGGAAACCGGTGGCTTTCTGCTGGCGTACGTCGGCATGGTCGACTTCGACACGCAACGAATTCAGCCGGTGGCGCGAGCCGGAGTGGGCGCGCCACTACCTGGATGTCGTCACTCTTAGCGTTTCTGAACAAGGACCCGCCGGCCAAGGTCCTTCGGGCACGTGCATCCGCGAACGGCGCGCTGTCATTTGCAATGACTTTCCGAACGATCCCTCGACTGACCCAGTGGAGGGACGCGGCTAAAAAATACGGCATCAATTCCTCGATTTCCTTTCCCTTGCGGCGTGGTGGAAAGGAAATTGGCATGTTCGGGCTGTACGCCTCGGACACTGGCTTTTTTAACGACGAAGAGGCTGCGCTGGCAGGCGAAATCGCGAACGCCGTCTCCTACGCGATCGATACGCTGGAACAGGACCGGCAGCGGCGGCGGGCCGAGGACGAGCTGCATGTCAGCCGCGAGCGCTTGGAATTAGTCTTGGATGCCAGCGACGAGGGGTATTGGGACTGGAATCTGGTCACCGGCGAAGTCCTGCACAGTCCCCGCTATGACACCATGCTGGGCTATGAGCCGGGCGAGTTGCAAACCGGCTACGCAGCATACCGCGAGATGATCCACCCCGACGATCAGGCAGTGCTGGAAGAGAGTTTCAAGAGAATTCTCGAGGCCAAGGAGAACTACGCATATTAGCGAATTCCGGATGCGCTGCAAGTCGGGCAAGTATATTTGGATTCAGGGCCGCGGAAAAATCGTGGAACGGGACAATAACGGCAAGCCGGTCCGCATGGTGGGAACCAACACCGACATTGACTGAGCGAAAGAAACTGGAAGAGCAGTTCCTGCAAGCGCAAAAACTGGAAAGCGTCGGTCGCCTGGCCGGTGGTATCGCGCATGACTTCAACAACCTGCTAACGGTGATCAACGGCTACAGCACGCTGCTGCTGAGCCGCATGCCGCAGCGGGATCTGCACCGCAAGCAACTGGAGGAAATTCGGGCGGCCGGGGAGCAGGCCGCCGCTCTCACCCAGCAACTGCTTGGCGTTCAGCCGCAAACAGAAGATCCAGCCGCAGCATCTGAAGTTGAACGCAGCGGTGGCGGACTCCCAGAAATTGCTCCATCGTCTGCTGGGCGAAGACATTGAGCTGACCACCATCCTGCGCGCGTCGCCGGACGACGTGATGGCGGATCCCGGGCAAATCCATCAGGTGCTGATGAACCTGGTGGTGAACGCGCGCGATGCCATGCCGGACGGCGGAAGGCTGGTGATTGAAACCAGGAACGTCGACTTGAGCCCGCAAGACATGGTTGAGGATTCAGACGTGACGCAGGGCCCGTTTGTACTTCTACAGGTGACGGACACGGGGACCGGAATGGACCGGGAAACCTGCCGGCACATCTTCGAGCCGTTCTTCACCACCAAAGAAATTGGGAAAGGCACGGGGCTGGGGCTCTCGACGGTTTACGGAATCGTGCGGCAAAGCGGGGGATTCGTTGGCGTGGACAGCGAGTTGGGGAAAGGCACGGTGTTCAAAGTGTACCTGCCGCTCACGCTTTCCAAGCGCCCGCCCAGACGGTAGCGAGAACGTCAGCCGGCGAACCTATTCGGCTCGGAAACGGTACTGCTGGTCGAAGACCAGGAAAAGGTCCGTGAATTTGTGACGGAAATGCTGCACTCCTACGGCTACACGGTGGTGAGCGCGGCGAACGCCGGCGAGGCGCTGGTGGTGGCGCGATTATTCACCAAGCCAATTCATCTCCTGTTGACCGACGTGATGATGCCCGGAATGAACGGGAAGATTTTGGCGGAACGCGTGAAGCCGTTAAAGCCCGAAATGAAGGTTCTGTACATGTCGGGCCACACCAATGAAGCCATCGGCCACGGCCGGCGTCCTCAATTCCGCGTCAGCGTATATTCAGAAACCATTTTCGCCGGAAACGCTGGCGGCGAAAGTACGTGAGGTCCTCGACGCGCCGGTTACGCAGCGCACCATCCTGGTGGTGGACGACGAGGAAGCGATTCGTACGCTGATGCAGGAAGTCCTGGTTTCGGCCGGATACAGCGTGCTGGCGGCGGCCAACGGGGAAAAGGCGCTGGAATTCCTCGCGCAGAACTCTGCGGTGGACCTGGTGATCACGGACCTGGTGATGCCGGGCCATGAGGGGATCGAATTGATTCGCGAGATCCGGGAGCAGCTATCCCAAGGTGAAGATCATCGCTGTGTCGGGGGCATTCGGAGGTCAGTTTCTGAAGACCGCCGAATATCTGGGCGCGGACGCGACTCTGCCCAAGCCCTTCCAGCAGGAAGCGCTGCTCGAGACCGTGGACAAGATTTTCAACGTGGATCTGTCCTGCGGCAGACCTCGGGGATGCGACGCGGAATCTGCTGCTAGTGGACGACGATCCGGCGGTGCTGCGGTATCTGGAGAGCATCCTGGCCGGATCGCGGATTTCAGATTCGGACCGCCGCCAACGAGGCGGCTTGCCTGGAGTGCGTGGCGCAGCATCCGATCGATCTGGTCATCACAGATCTGGTGCTGCGCGGCGGTGGTGGCGGGCTCGCGATTATGCGCGCGCTGAAACGCAGCCACCCGGATCTGCCCGTGATCCTGATCTCGGGAGCCGCACAAGGTGGCTTCGCTGAAGCGGCCAAGCGTTTGGGCGTATGGAAAATCCTGCAGAAACCGGTGGACTCCGATACCTTGCTGGGGCTGCTGGAGGAGTTGCGCCAAAGGCCGCGGGCTGCGCGCGCCTAGACTCTCGGCGGGCCGGCGAATGCCGAGCTTTTTCATGCGGCTTCGCAGCGTGTTGGCGTGCAGTCCCAATTGTTTCGCGGCGCCACGGGGACCTTCCACTACCCAGCGCGTGCTGGTCAGCACGGCTACGATGTGACGCCGCTCGGCGCTCTCCATGGTCGGCGAATCCGCCGCCGGCTCGTGCTCGGCGGGGCAGTTTCCGGATGGCGCGATTCGAGGGGCAGGGCCAGCGTTTCCACGTTGAGAACCGGGGTATCGGAAAGCACCACCGCGCGGGCCAGAACGTTTTCCAGCTCGCGAATATTTCCGGGCCACTGATATTGCAGCATCCGCGCCATCACTTCCTGGGAAACGGATTTGACCGGCCGGCCGAACTTCCGCGAAAAGCCTGCCAGGAAAAAAGCGGTCAGACGCGGGATGTCTTCCTTGCGCTCGCGCAGCGGAGGCACTTCCAGGGGAACCACGTTCAACCGGTAATACAGATCCGAACGAAACTTACCCTCGGCGACGGCTTCGTTCAAGCGCCGGTTGGTGGCCGCGATCACGCGGGTATTCACCTTGATGCTGCGGTTGCTGCCCACCGGCTCGAACTCCTGTTCCTGGAGAACCCGCAGAAGTTTGGCCTGCGTCTCCAGCGGAAGCTCGCCGACCTCGTCGAGAAAGATGGTTCCTCCGTTGGCAAATTCGAATCGTCCCATGCGCTTGTCGACGGCGCCGGTGAAGGCTCCCTTCACATGGCCGAAGAGTTCGCTTTCCACCAAACCAGCCGAGATCGCGGCGCAGTTCACCTTTACCAGAGGTTTGCTTCGGCGCGGACTCAGGTTGTGCAGGGCGCGCGCGATCAGTTCCTTGCCGGTTCCGGTTTCTCCCAGAATCAGGACGGCGGCATCGGTGGGGGCGACGCGACGGATTGTGCTGGTGAGCGCCGTGAAGGCGGGGCTGGAACCGATCATCTCATCGAAATTGTGCTCGGTCTTGATCTCCTCGAGGAGATACGCGTTTTCGCGCTCGAGTTGAGATTTCAGCTCGGCGATTTGCTCGTAGGCGAGCATGTTTTCGATGGCCAGCGCCACCTGATGGCAAACTTCCGCAAGAAACTCGGTCTCAGCGGGGCCGTAGGAAGCGTCGCGCTGGCTGGCCGCGATCAGGAAGCCGAACGGCTTGGATTTTGCCGTGAGTGGCGAGCCGATGGCGCTCCGCAAGCCGGCATTACGCAACTCCGCGGCGAACGGGAAGGCGCTATCGGCCTGCGCGGCCGAATATATTCGAGACCCGCCGAGCTCGGTTCCCCAGGTAGTTCCTTGCAGCAGCGACGAGTATGCTCTTCGGGCGATGTCCCATCGCTCAGCGAGGTGAGCTCGATCTGGCCGTCTTCGCGGCCGGAGAGCGCGATCATCAGGCAATCGAACTCCAGGGCGTTGCGCAGCGCATCGAAAATGGAGCGAAACAAGCTGCTGCGGTCGAGGTTCGCGACCACGGCATTGGTGATATCGAGCAGCGTGGAGCGCTGCAGCAGCCGGGTTTCGCGTTCGCGATGCAGGGCGGCCACTTCAGCTTCCGCGCGCCGCCGTTCGCTGCGTCCCTCGGCTTCCCGCCACTCGCGTTCCAGCACCGGAATCAGTCTGCGAAGATTGCTCTTGGAGACGTAATCCTGCGCGCCGGCTTTCATGGAGTCAACGGCCTGCTCCTCGCCGATGGCTCCCGAAACAATGATGAAGGGAACCTCGCGCTCCACTTCCCGCGCGATTTCGAGAGCGATGGTGGAGCTGAACTGCGGCAGCGAATGGTCCGAGACGATCGCGTCCCAGGGACCGTCCGCCAGCGCCGCGCGAAACTGATCGGCGTTCTCGACGCGATGGAGGATGACGTCGAGACCCGCCTTCTGCAGCTCCCGGGTAAGCAGCGCATAGTCGCGGTCGGCGTCCTCGACCACCAGGAGACGGCGCTGGCGGTGCGCCGGTGGAGCGTAGCAGACTTCCGGGGCGAGCTTCCAGGTTCAGGCACGGAATTCCTCCGCACGCCCCAGCGTGAAATAGAATGTGGCGCCTTGATCCACGGCGCCTTCGGCCCACGCCCTGCCGCCATGCCGGTGAATGATTCGCCGCACCGTCGCCAAGCCGATACCGGTACCTTCGAAGTCGCCGGCATGCAGCCTTTCAAAGGCGGCAAACAGCCGGGAAGCGTAGCGCTGGATCGAAGCCAACGCCGTTGTCGCGAACGAAATACGCCGGCGCACCGTTCACGCTGGTAACTCCCACTTCGATACGCGATTCCGCGCGCGTCTGGGAAAATTTCCAGGCGTTGCCAATTAAGTTTTCCATCGCGACGCGCAAGAGCGTTTGGTCCCCTAGCGCGATCATCCCTTCGGCGATGATCGGCTGTCACCTTGCGCTGCGGCTCCGACTTGCTGCAAAGCGGAAATCACACTCTCGCGCCATGGCCGTCAAGATCCACGGGCTGCCTGAATAGTTCCGCCCGGCGTGATGCGCGAGAGACCCAGCAGCGAATTCAGCAATCGATCCAGGTGTTCCGCGTCGCGCTGAATCAGCTTGACCCAATCCAGCGCCCCGGGTTCGAGCCCTTCCGCGTAATCCTCCAGCAGCGCCCGGCTGCAGCCGGCAATGCCCAGAAGCGGCGCCCGCAAATCATGCGATATGGAATGGGAAAACGCCTCCAGCTCCTCCACCGTAGCGCGCAGTTCCGCGGTGCGCTCAGCCACCTGCGTCTTCCAGGGTTGCATTCAATTGGCGGACTTCCTCTTGCGAGTTCATCAGATCGGTGACGTCCAGTGCCGGTGCCCCAGACGCGCCGGAAAAGGCCGTTCTCGACCACGCCAAATCCGGTGCGGTATACATGTTTCGTACTGCCGTCGCGAGTGCGAATCGGAAAGACGCCCGCTTCGAGCTGGAAATTGTTCCGGAGCATCATACGAATGGTGTCGGTGATTCTTGGTTTCGTACGACATCATGTCCCGGAGACTCATGCCGACGAGTTCGCTGGCTCCGTTCGCTGTAGCCACGCATGCGGGCGCCAAAATCGCTGATTTCGGCTAAATAGCCGTCGTCCATGATGCGCTCGAACATTTCGTCCTCGGGCAGAGCCGTCGGCACGGGAGGCTCGAATTCCATCCGCCAGATGCTCTCCTGGGCATTCGCGACAAAGGCCCGGTAACGC
The DNA here is from genome assembly GCA_963731375.1 of Bryobacterales bacterium. Classification (GTDB taxonomy): domain Bacteria; phylum Acidobacteriota; class Terriglobia; order Bryobacterales; family Bryobacteraceae; genus Palsa-187. The sequence continues at coordinate 1,254,306 of CAVSUW010000004.1, read as the reverse complement.
TCTTCACTGCGCCGCAGGGATTCTTCGTTTTGCAGGCGCTCCATCTCCGCAGCGGCCCGGGCGGCAAACGCAGCCAAGCCGGCCTCCACCAGAGGCACATTGCTCCACCGGACGGCGATACAGCACGGCCAGAGAATCCCAAGGACTTTCCCGCCGAGGAAATCAGGGGCGTGCCGAAAAAGGCTTGTGCCCCGGCTTGAGCCAACGCTGCATCCTGCGGAAACTGCTCCTGCACGTTGCTGGGATAGGAACAAGCCCCTCCCGAGATCACGTTCGCGCAGGGAGTTCCCGCCAGGTCTTCTTCAAAGTTGGGACCTTCCTTGCCATCCACCCACCTGGCGAGCGAGCGCATGCGCTGCTGGTCCGGAGGAAGAACCTCGGCGACTAAGGCAATGTCCGCTTCGAGGACTTCGGCCAGACTGCTGACGATAGAGCGGAAGAACTCGTGTCCGGTTTTGTTCGCGACATCCTCTGCCAGGCGCTGAATCATCCGTTCCGTTTGCTGGCGCTCGGCGTTCAGCATCGCGTGAGCCAACCTGGTCCGCCACTTCGGCCACGAAGTTGATCTCTTCCGGAGTCCATTCGTGGGCGAAGCCGGTGTGTCCCACGCACAGCAGAGCAGGCACTTTTCCTGCCACGCGGACCGGCGCGTTCACCACGGAAATAATATCCAAGGGCCGGAAATACTCCTCCGCCAAGGAAGCCGTCCATGGATCCTTAAAAACGTCGGTCAGCGGCAATCACCCTTCCCTGACTTGCGGCTTTGAAGTATTCGGGACTGTTTTCCAACGGAAAGGAACTCTGCCGGACGTGTGGCTGTCGTCGCGCCGGTCAAATACATCCAGCGCGCGCAGGGCCTTGCCTTCGCGATCCAGAAGCCAGACGCTGGCGCGCCTGCGCTTCCAGCGCCTTGGCGACGATTTCGTCGATCCGGCTGATCGCCTCCGTGATGCCGCTGTTCCACAGCTCCTGGTCGGTGGCGATCTCCACCAGCTTCGATTGCAGCCTGCCTCGCTTTCTTCTGCGCCTCGTTGCTCGCGTGCTTCCGCTTCTTTCCGCTCGGCGATATCGCGCACCACTGCGAAGCAATACTCGCGGCCTTGAAACTCCACCAGATTTATCGCCATCTCCACCGGAAACACGCGGCCGCTCTTCGAACGGTGCCTGCGACTCAAACGTCATCGAACCGGATTCATGCAGCCGCGCCCAGACCTGGGAATATCTTTCCGGAGGAGAATCCGGGACAATGTCCCGGACGTTCATCTGGAGCATTTCGCCGAGAGTGTATTCCAGCCTGCGGCAAGCCGCCTGATTCACGTAAATGAAGCGGCCGGTTGCGTCGAGCCACAGGATTTCGTCGGAGGCATGATCCACGGAATGCTGCGTCAGAGCAAGCATCTGCTGGGTCTTGCGAACTTCGGTGATTTCCTGCATCGCGCAACTCACGCCGTAAACCTGCGGACCTTTTTGCAGGGGGTGAAAGCTGGCTAGCCACCAGCGCTCTTCACTGCTCGACGGGGTGATCCCATGAATCTCCCGATCCAGGATCGGTTTGCCGGTGTCGATCACTTCCCGGAGCAAAGGCTCGAGCGTAGGCGCCAGGTCTGGAATAATATCGCGAAGGTACGCGCCCAGATGCAGATTGGCAGGCACACCGTTGATGCGCGCCAAACTCTCGTTGACGCGAACGAAGCGCAAGTCACGATCGAAAATCGCCAGCCCGACGGGCGCGGTTTGATATAAGAAGTCCCACTCACCGTCGTAAACGGCGGGTGCGGTCCGAGATCGTGTCGTGGCAGACACGAGTTTTCTCTATAACGTTTCGCTGGCCCATAGAGCCTTACCCGACCCGAAACGGCACTTGCCGCGAGGCACTCTTTAAATTCCGACGTGGACACATTGTATCCCTTTCGAGCGAGTTGCTTGCGAGCAAAAAAGAATATAATCGTCTCATTTAAAAGTGCGCGGAGCCGACCCCTCCACGATTTAGTGGTGGAGGGCACGGTATCATGTGGGCGGTTCCACGACTGGCGTGGTGGAGCGGAATTCACCATTTTCGTTAAGTTATTGCAACGGTAAGCACATAAAATCTGGCACGCATCGTGCATAATCCAGGCTTCTCCGAAGATTAAGAATGCAAACGATGGCGTCGAAATGGATGAGCTTCCCGGCAAGTGAGCAAGAGTTACAGGACTACTACGCGGCGTGCAGCGTACTGGTATCCCGAATACGGTCCGGCGACAGCGGCGGCCATGGGCGAACTGTACGGTACTTTTTGTGATCGGACGTCGGGCTATCTGCGTCAACGCCTGGGTAATCAGGACGTGACTGATTTAGCCCACGATGTGTTTCTGGTGGTGGTCGAAGCCATTCGACGGAACCAACTGCACGATCCCGCGCGGCTGATGGGATTCGTCAAGAACGGTGCTGCAACGCAAGATCGCCGCCCACCTGAAGGCGACCATGCGGCGGCGCAATCTTCGAGCAGGACATCACGGAACAATTTTCGGTGGTGGATTCCGGCAGCGCTTCCGGACCACGTGGTGGAATCCCGCGAGCGCGCGCAAATCATGCAACAGGTATTTAGCGTCGCTGTCGCAAAGAGAACGGGAAATTCTGGAACGTTTCTATTTGCAGGAACAAAGCGCGGTGCAGATCCGCGACGAAATGAAATTGACTTGCACCAACTATCGTGTCCTGAAGTCTCGCGCTAAGGCGAAGTTCGGGAAGACCGGACGGCACTGGCTGCATTCGCCGCGGATGAGGCAGAGATGCCGTGGAAAACTTCGTTACGGCGCTACCGACGTAAACGCGACCCAGGTGCTGCGCAAGATGCGCGGCGCATCGCAAGCACACTTGATGCGGGCGGATGACGGTCGGCATTACGTGGTTAAGCTCGATACGCCGGAGAATCGCCGGACCTTGGTGAACGAATTTTTGGCCGGCTTCTTTCTCGAACATCTGGGATTCAACACGCCGCGGACGGCAGTGGTCCAACTGGATGGCGGGAAACATTTTGGCTCGGGCTTTCCGGGAGACCCCGAGAAGACCGTGGTGTACGATTTCATACCCGATCCCGCTGCTTCGCAACGTGGAGAATCTTGGCGAGTTCGCCGGATTGCTGGCCTTCGATAAATGGGTGGGAAACGAAGACTTCCGGCAGTGCGTTTTTGTGCGGAAGCGCGGATGCCGCGTCCGCAGTTTCAAGCAATCTGGATCGACAACGGCAACGCGTTTGGCGGTTCTGAATGGCAGATTGTGGATAACCCTCGCAAGGGGTTGTATTTGTCTTCCGCGGCTTACGAGACGGTGCGAAGCTGGTCCGACTTTGAGCCGTGGCTGGAAGCGCTGCGGCAATTTCCGGAGGAACTGGTGGAACAGGCAATCGATGCGCTGCCAGCCGAATGGGTGGCGGGCGACGATGACCGGCTGCGGCGCTTGATGGATCGCTTGCTGCTCCGGCGTTCCAAGAGTTGCTGAGCATATCGAACGAACGATCGAGAGCAAGCCTGAGGCTTTTCCGAACTGGAAAGGGCATTCCGTGGCTTCCTTCCCCGTCCGCAAAGGACCGCATTCCTTCCGCTTAGTTGCCGCGCCGCAAGTTGCGTAGCCGCGACCCACGATTTCCGCGAGGCGTCTCCCCCCGATCTTCGTGGCGGCCCACGAACAGCGGATCGGTCCCGGGCAACGCTAAGGCGAAGAAAGTCTTTATTTATCAATGTCTTTTACGAGAATTTGCCGCGTGGCATAGTTCGTGCTTTTACAGAGGTATTCCGATGCTAAACCAAGAAGTCCAATATCAACAGGAATTCACGACGACCGCCCGTAAAGGGTCCTGAAGAACGTCGTCGACCCGGCGCCTCGACATACTGGCGTTGGCGCGCGAGCTGAAAAATGTCAGCCAGGCTTGCCAGCAAGCCGGCATCAGCCGCAGCCGGTTTTACGAAATCAAAAGCGCTTTCGACAAGCGACGGGTTGGAGGGGTTGACGCCGCAACCGCGCCGTAAACCGCGCATGCCGAACCAGACTCCGCCCGAACTGGTGGAGCCGATCCTGAACATGACCGCGCGCTACCCGACCTACAGCTATATCCGCATCAGCGCCAAGCTGCGTGCTGGCGGTTGTCGAGGTATTGCCGTCGACCGTGCGAGCCGTGTGGAAGCAGCATGGACTCAACTCCTGCCTCGAACGCCTGCTGTGGCTGCAGAAGACAGAGATGGCGCTCTTCCAGCGCGCTACATGCGGCTGCTGCGCCAGCTCTCCGAGCCCAAGGCCGCCGCGGTCCAAACGCCTGCGGGACAAGAAGCCATGCGCTGTTCCAGTTCGATTTCCGAACCGGCCGCATTCCAGATTTCGGCGAGCTAGGCCGCTATCGCGCGAACTGATGTAGCGGATGCCGCACCGCGAGACCGAGTACTTCCTCAACCCGCAATTCGAAGAAGCAAAAGTGCGGACTTCGCGCAAGTCCACGGAAGTGTCCACTCCGCTCGCGCTAACAGAGGGCCGCTTATCATCATCGCGCAGATCACTCATGCCGATCCAAAAGTACGTATGAAGAACTGGAACCTTGCAACAAAGATATGGACGCTTCTGAGCCTGAGTTGGGTGATCGGCCTGGGATCCGCCGGCTTTCTTTTTTGGAAGCTGGAAGCTACCGGCAATGCCTACAAGACCATTCTGAATCGTGAAATCCAGGAGCGATCGGACATCGGCACGCTGACGGTGGATTTCAAGAAACAAGTTCAGGCGTGGAAAGATGTCCTGCTGCGCGGCTACGATCCGGCGAACCTCGAGAAAGTACAGGACGGAATTCCAGACCGCTTCCAAGAAGGTGAGAGCTTCGGCCGTCAAGATCAAGGAGCAAACCAGTGATCCGGAAGTTCGCCGCATTCTGGAAGAATTCGTCCAAGCCCACGACGCGATGAGCGCGAAGTACGGAAAAGCGCTGCAAGTATTTGCCGCGGGCAGAGGCCAGGATTTCCGCGGCGCCGACGCGCTGGTGAAAGGCCAGGATCGCGCACCCACGGACGACCTCGAAAAGGCCGGGGACTGGCTGACCAAGCGCTCGTCCGAGAAGGTCGCAGCGGCCGAGGCCGGCCTGGGCGTGATGGCGGGTGTCCTCATTTGCTTCGCGGCCCTGGGTGTGTTCGCGGCGATTTTCGTGCGCAGCACCACGTCGGTTCTGCGGCGGGCGGTGGTCGAAATGTCGCAAGGCGCAGTGCAAGTTTCCGGAGCCTCGGGTCAAGTGGCGTCTTCGAGTCAAGCGCTGGCGCAAGGCGCCTCCGAGCAAGCGGCTTCGCTCGAAGAAACCTCGGCCTCCAGCCAGGAGATTAACTCCATGGCGCAGAGCAACAGCGAGCACACGGCCGACGGCTGCGGAAACCATGGCGCAGCTTCAGCAGTGGATGGAGCGCACCAATCAGTCTCTGGAGCAGATGAACTCGGCCATGAGCGACATCACGGAAGCCAGCCAGAGCGCATCCAAGGTAGTCAAGTCGATCGACGAGATCGCATTCCAGACCAATATCCTGGCTCTGAACGCCGCTGTCGAAGCGGCGCGGGCGGGTGAGGCGGGCATGGGCTTCTCGGTGGTGGCGGACGAAGTTCGCAACCTGGCGCATCGCTGCACGCAGGCCGCGAAGGACACGGCGGATCTGATCGACGGGTCGGTGGTGAAATCCAAAGACGGTTCCGCGAAGGCCGCGCAACTGACGACATCGCTGCAAGGCATGGCCGACGCTCTCAACAAAGTGAAAGTGCTGGTGTCCGAAGTGAACGCCGGAAGCCGCGAACAAACGCGCGGCGTCGAAGAGGTGGCCAAAGCCATCACGGAGATGCAGGCCTTGACGCAGCGAACCGCCGCGAGCGCCGAAGAAAGCGCAGCGGCATCGGAAGAGTTGAGCGCTCAGGCGGAGCACATGCAGGAAATGGTGGGCTCGCTCGAGGCCCTGGTTGGCGGCGTCGGCAATCGCCGCGCCTAACCGGCCGCGGATCTTAAGCAATTCATGACGAGGGCGCCGGTGTGCGGACGCTCCTCTAAAAACAATTCGAAAGAAGAACAACAAAGGGAGATCTATGAAAACTCAATGGACTGTTGGGAAGAAACTGTTCGCCGCGCTGGGAGCGCTTCTGGCGCTGACGCTGGCCGCGGGCGGCGTGGCTTTCGTAAACATCGACGGGCTGGGCAGCACTGCTGCAGACGCGTGATCGAAAAAGACGCCCGCAAGCAGTTTCTGGCGGGTGAAATCGACGTGGTTCTCTCGGACTTCATGGCGGAAGAACGCGGAATCATCCGCGCAGCCGAGATGCAGGGACTCGTCGGATCGTCGACAAATACATCACGACTTTGAAGCCAGCACGACGCGATACAAGACCGCCCTGGACGAGTTCGGAACTCTGGCCTACACCGCCGAGGGCCGCCAGAAGCACGCTGAATTGCAGAGCGACCTGACGGCGATCTCGACGGCGCCACGAAGAATTCATGCGCGATATCCGCGGCAAGAATGTCAAGACCGCGGCCGCGTTTCTGATCCGGCAAGATCAACCCGCTGCTCGACTCCGTCAATAACACCGCCGAAGCGCTTGTAAAGCAACAGGGCGACCTCATGACAGGGAAAGCCGCGGAAGCGCAGGCGGTCGAATCACGCACAGTCGCTGGACCATGTTTTTCATGATTGGTCTGGCGTTGCTGGCCGGTGTCGCCGTGGTTATTCGTCATCCGTCAAATCAATCAGACGCTTCTGCAGAACCATCGCGGATCTATCCGAAGGCGCCGGGCAAGTTGCCAGCGCGGCTTCGCAGGTTTCCGCTTCCAGCCAGTCGCTGGCGAAGGGATCCTCTGAACAAGCGGCGTCTCTCGAAGAGACCTCTGCTTCTACCGAAGAAATCAATGCGATGGCGCGGAAGAACTCCGACGGCTCGCGTTCCGCGGCTGCTGTCGTGACGCAGTCCCAGCAGAAATTTGCCGAAACCAGCCGCTGCTGGATCAGATGGTGGGCGCGATGAACGGCATCAACGCCTCCAGCGAGAAGATTTCGAAAATCATCAAGGTGATCGATGAGATCGCGTTCCAGACCAACATTCTGGCCCTGAACGCCGCCGTGGAAGCCGCGCGTGCGGGCGAAGCGGGCATGGGATTCGCCGTGGTAGCCGAGGAAGTCCGCAATCTGGCGCAACGCTGCGCCCAGGCCGCGAAGGACACCGCCGGTCTGATCGAAGAATCCATCGCGAATTCCGCCGACGGCAAAGTGAAGGTGGATCAAGTGGCCGTGGCCATTCGCGCCATCGCCGATGAGTCGAGCAAAGTGAAGACGCTGGTGGACGAAGTCAACGTGGGCAGTGAAGAGCAGGCCAAGGGCATCGAGCAGATCGGCAAAGCCGTGGCGCAGATGGAGCAACTGACGCAGACCACCGCGGCGAACGCCGAAGAGAGCGCTTCGGCGGCCGAAGAACTCACCGCGCAATCGGAAGCGCTGCAGAGAAGTAGTGGGCCAGTTGGCAAAGATGGTCGGCACTGGCGGATCGACAGGGTCACGCAAAAGCCCGCCGCCAATCGCGGCGGCAAAAAGTCCGGCGGCGTCCAAGGTGCACAAGCCCGTTGAGTTCAAGGCAATTCCGGTCCCGCCGCGCGCGGTCGCCAGTTGCAAGGTGCCGGCGGATGCCTTTCCGGAGACCGATCCGTTTCCGATGGAAATGACCGGTGCCGAGAACTTCCGCAGCTTCTAAACATTCGACAACTTAAAAAGGAAACTACGACGATGCCTATTTCTGCTACAACCGAAACTGCCGTCAAAACCGCCGACTCGCGCCCCGGCAAGTACCTGACCTTCCGGCTCGGCCGCGAAGAGTTTGGAATCCGCGTGATGCAGGTGCGGGAAATCATGGGCCTGCTCGAAATCACTCCGGTTCCCCACACGCCCACGCACGTCAAAGGGCGTGATCAACCTGCGCGGAAAAGTGATTCCCGTGGTCTGCCTGCGTTCGAAGTTCAGCCTTTCTCCCGCGGAATATACGGCGCGCACATCCATCATCGTGGTCCAGGTGGACGGCGGGAAGATGCTGGCCGGCGTGATCGTGGATGCGGTGTCGGAGGTCCTGAACGTGGCCGCCGGCGACATCGAAGACGCTCCGGATTTCGGATCGGGAAGCGAGACTTCGTATCTGCTGGGCATGGCGAAGATCAAGAACAGCATCAAAATCCTCCTGGACATTGACCAGGTAGTGATGGCTTCGGAACTCGCTGCTCTGCAAATTTCGGCAGCTTAATTGGCGGTTATAAGGAGATGGGAATGAGTACGAGCTCGGACTCTGGAACCGTCAGAGAAACTCTCTGTAAAGCTGTAGACGAGCTGGCCACTCAAGCGATGCTGGCTGAGGGGAACCCTCAGCAAATCGCTCCGCTGCTGGCGGCGTTGAGTGAGCTGGCAGGGAAGGCGGAGTCGGCTGGGCTTAAGCGATGTCGTCACGGCGGCGCGGGAATTGAGCAATGCGTCCGGTTGCGGGCACGGCGAGTTTCTGGCCGGTCTGACGCGCCTGCAGGAGACTCTGCAGCGCTCGGACAAAAAGGCGCCGGCGGCCGCGGTCGCGTCCATTGCCGCCGATCGCGAACTGCTTTCGGACTTTATCGTCGAGTCGCGCGATCATCTGTCTTCGATCGAGGCCAACGTGCTTGTCCTCGAGCAGAATCCGTCGCAGCTAGACGCGGTTCACACTATTTTCCGCGGCTTCCACACCATCAAGGGGCTGGCTGGGTTCCTGGAACTGCCGGCCATGCAGCAATCCGCGCATGAAGTCGAGTCTTTGTTGGATCGGGTTCGCAACAACACGCTAGCGGTTACGCCAGCGTTGGTGGATGTTGTGCTGGCCGGAGCCGACTACCTGAAGACTGAAGTGTCCCGTGTCGAGGCAATGCTGGGCGGCGCTGCGCCTGCTGAGCCGGCTTCGAACACCGCGTTATTGGAGAAAGTCCGCCAGTTGATGTCGGGAAAGGCCCGCGGAACCGTCCGCCGCGCACGGCGCCTACCGCTGAAGCAGCAGTCGCCGGAAGCTCCGGCGGCGGAAGCTCGGAAATCGGACGCCACTGAATCGCGTCTGGTGAAGGTGGATACAGCCAAGTTGGATTTCCTGGTCGACATGGTGGGCGAAATCGTCATCGCGCAATCGATGATCCGCCACGACGGCAACCTGGTCTCTACCGGCCACGCCAAGCTGCAGCGGAATCTGGCGCACCTGGAGCGCATCACTGGCGAAGTGCAAAAGACAGCGATGTCCATGCGCATGGTGCCGGTCGGGCAGCTCTTCCAGAAGTCCGCGCGCTTGATTCGCGACTTGACTCGGAAGTCCGGCAAACGCATCGAGCTGGATCTGGTCGGGTGAAGAAACGCAGTTGGACCGCACGATTGTCGACGAGCTTGCCGATCCCTTGATGCACATGATCCGCAACGCCGCGGATCACGGGATCGAGTTGCCGGAAGACCGTACCAAGGCCGGCAAGAATCCAGTGGCCCGGATCGGACTCAAAGCGTATCACCAGGCCGGATACATTGCCGTTGAAATTTCCGACGATGGCCGCGGGCTGTCGCGCGAAAAGATTTTAGCGAAGGCGCGCGAGCGCGGGTTGATACAGGACGGCGCCAGCTCTGGCCGACAAAGATGTGTTCAACCTCATCTTTGAGCCTGGTTTTTCGACCGCCGAGAAAGTGACGGATCTCTCCGGCCGCGGCGTGGGCATGGACGTGGTCCGCCGCCAAGTCCAAAAAATGCGCGGCCGCGTGGATATCGAATCCCGCCTGGGTAGCGGCACCACTTTTGTGATCAAGCTGCCGCTGACGCTGGCAATCATCGACGGGCTGGTGGTGGGTGTGGGCGAGCAGCGGTTCATCGTGCCGATCTTCGTGATCCACGAAATATTCCAGCCTCGCGCGGAAACTATTTTCACAGTGGAAGGCCGCAAGGAGATGATGCTGATCCGCGGCAACCTGCTGCCGGTGGTCCGCCTGCATGAGCGTTTCTCCGTGAAGCCGCGCTCCACCGAACTCACCGAATGCGTGGTGGTGGTGGCGGAAGCTCATGGCAAGCGTCTCTGCCTGGTGGTGGATGAACTGATCGGCAAGCACGAAGTGGTGATCAAGAACCTGGGCACCATGTTCAAGGATCTTCCCGGCGTGGCCGGCGGAGCGATCTTGGGCGACGGCCGCGTAGGCTTGATCGTGGACATGGACGGGGTGTTCGGAGACCTCGCGCATGCCTGAAGCGCTGGTTCAAGAGCCGAAAGCACTATCCGATCGCACCTTTGAGAAGATTCGCAAGCTGATTTACGACAAGGCTGGGATCGACCTGCGGCAGGGCAAGCAGACGCTGGTGTCCGCGCGCTTGGGAAAGAAGTTGCGGGAGTCCGGACTGCGCGATTACGACACATACCTCGATAACGTCATCGCGGACAAAACCGGCGAGTCCATGATCGCCCTGATCGACGCGCTGACCACGAACTACACGTCGTTCCTGCGCGAGCCGCAGCATTTCACGTTCTTGCGCGACGAAATTCTTCCCGCGGTAGCTGGAGCAGGAGACAGATCGACATCTGGTGCGCGGCCGCCTCCACTGGCGAGGAACCGTATTCACTCGCGTTCACTTTGCTGGACGCGCTGGGCCCGGCGGCGATCACGCAGGCGCGCATTCTTGTCCACCGATATTTCAACTCGGGCGCTGGCGACCGCATCCCAAGGCATCTACCCGCGGATCGCCTGACAGGCATGCCGCCGAACTGGCGGTCGCGCTATATGTCGCCCGGCCAGGGAACGTATCAAGGGTTTTACCAGGTGAGGTCCGAGATTCGGCGCATGATTCAATTCCAGCGCCTGAATCTGATCGAGTCCTTCACGCACTCGGGAACGTTTCCCTTGATCTCCTGCCGGAACGTCATGATCTACTTCGACAAACAAACCCAGCAAAGCCTGGTGAACCGGATGGCCCACTATCTTGGACCCGGGCGGACATCTATTTATCGGACACGCCGAGAGTTTGAGCGGCATCGAACACCCATTGCGGTTTATTGCTCCAGCGATCTACCAACGCCAGACCGGCGGATCGAGTGAAGGGATCAGGAAACATTGAAAGCGATCACGGTAGGGATTGCGGATTGTCAGGTGAGCAAGGATGCGGACGCAGCGCTGGTCACACATGCGCTGGGATCGTGCATCGCAGTGGTGGTTCACGACTCGCAGGCGGGCGTGGGCGGCCTGCTGCATTTGATGTTGCCGGAGTCGTCGATCGATCCGCGAGAAAGCTAAAAATCTGCCGTTCATGTTTGCGGACACCGGCGTTCCGGAATTGTTCCATTGGGCTTACGCGCTGGGCGCGGAGAAGAAAAGAATGTCGGTGCGTCTGATTGGAGGCGCTCAAGTAATGGATCCAAACGGAATATTTAATATCGGCAAGCGCAATCATCTGGCCTGCCGCAAACTTTTGTGGATGGCCGGCGTCGGCGTGCACGGCGAAGTGGTCGGCGGAGCCGTTTCCCGCACCGTCCGCCTGATGGTCGGCAGCGGCCAAGTCTTGTGGAGCACCGGAGCCGGTGAACTGCAGGAGCTGCGGGCCGCCGCAGGGAGATCTTAATGGCATACCGGGTATTGGTGGTAGACGACTCAGCGGCGATGCGGGCATTCATCCGCCGCGTATTCGATCTTTCTGGGCTGGATGTCGAAAAGTTGTACGAGGCCAGCGACGGTCAGGACGCCTTGGCGCTGCTCGAACGTGAATGGGTGGACGTGATTCTCACCGACATCAACATGCCGGGCATGAACGGCGAAGAATTCATTCAGCGGCTGGCTGCGTCGGGCGCGGCCGAGACGACACCGATCATCGTGGTTTCGACCGATGCCACCGCCGCGCGCCGGGAGCGTCTGCTGCAACTGGGCGCCCGCGGCTATCTGTCGAAGCCTTTCGCTCCCGAAACGCTGCAAAGCGAAATTGAACGCGTGCTGGGGAAGATCCAATGATCAAGATGCAACTGGAACCGGCCCTGATGGGGCAAGTGGCGCGGGAAATTCTGGAGACCATGTTCTTCGCGTCGCCGGAAGATGCCGCGGAGCCCAATCCCTGTCCCGCAGACTTGCTGACAGCGGAGTTGAAGTTCGAAGGCGCGCTATCGGGTTGGTTCAGCATTCAGGTTGAAGAAAACTGCGCCCGCGCCATCGCAGGAAATTTCTCCGGTGTGATGGATCCCGAGCGAGCTGAGCTCCGAAACCATGACAGGAGTTCTGTGCGAACTCGCCAACATGGTGTGCGGCGCGACTTTGAGTCGACATGGATCCCGATGCGATTTTCAACCTGGGTGCAGCCTCAACTGGTATCGCAGGCATCGGCGGGTGAAGGATTGAATCAGTGGTTGAGCATGGACGAGGGTTTGATCGGGCTGCAACTGCGCTGGGAGAGCCAGTGAGCGTTCGCAAAATCAAGGTCCTGATCGTCGACGACTCCGCCTTGGTCCGCCGCCTGCTGGGCGAAGTGATCAGCCGGGAGCCGGACATGGAAGTGGTGGGAGTGGCGCCCGATCCGTTCGTGGCTCGCGACAAACTGCTGGCCCTGAATCCCGACGTCATCACTTTAGATATCGAAATGCCGCGGATGGACGGGCTTGACGTTCCTGACCAAGTTGATGCAGCACCGGCCTCTGCCCGTGATCGTCATCAGCTCGGTGGCGCAATCCAACTGCGACATCGCCGTCGAAGCCATGCGCCGCGGCGCCGTCGAAGTTCTCACCAAACCGTCCGGGCCGTACTCGGTGGGCGATCTGAGCGAAAGTCTGCCGCAGAAGATCCGCGCGGCGTTCGCGTCGCGGGTGCGTCCTGTCAATGGCGCTCCTAAAGAAGTGCCGGCGCGCTCCGGTCGAGACCGTGGGAGCCGAATTCGGCGCGGGAACGCTGATCGCCATCGGCGCGTCCACCGGCGGCACGCAAGCCATCGAGGCGGTATTGGTCCAGATGCCGGAGCGTTGCCCGCCGATCGTGATCGCGCAGCACATTCCGGCGCTGTTCTCCGCGTCCTTCGCCAGCCGTCTCAATTCGTTGTGCAAGATCGAAGTGCAGGAAGCGCGCGATGGCGATATAGTGGCGCCAGGCCGGGCCTTGGTCGCTCCAGGCAACTTTCACATGATGCTGCGCAAGACCGATGGGATCTGCCGCGTAGCGGTGAAGGACGGGCCGCGCGTGCACTATCAACGGCCCGCAGTGGACGTTCTGTTCCAGTCCGTGGCCGCCGCCAGCTTCAGCGCGCGTGGTCGGCGTGATCTTGACCGGCATGGGATCCGATGGCGCGCAGGGCTTGCTCAAAATGCGAGAGGCCGGCGCCAGGACCATCGCGCAGGACGAAAACAGTTGCGTGGTCTTCGGGATGCCGAAGGTCGCGATCGAGATGGGAGCCGCGGAACAGGTTCTGCCGCTCTCGCACATCGCCTCCGGGATCTTAGCGGCTGCGCGCCGCAGCTTAAGCTGTCCGGTCTTCTTCCGCGAAGCGCTGCATCGCGATGTAACCCGCAAGTGCGTCGATAGACGTAGCATGAAAAGATTCCTCGCTTTCATCGTTGCAACCGTTGCCTTCGCACAAGTACCGGAACAAGACCTGGTACACCAACTGCAGGAGAAGGTGGCCGCGCAAGAGACCCAGATTCAAGAGCTCACGCAGATCCTTCGTGGGATTGTGGCAAATCAGAATCGCTTCGACGCGCACGGTCTCGCTGAACACCACGGCGAATGTATCGCCCGCTAGCCCGGCGCCTGAGCTACATTCGTGCCCGCCAAACCGCCCGCGCCCGCGGCGGCACCCGCGCCGCTCTCGTGGGCCTTGGGATCGGCATTCATTACGCCCATCGGTTTCGCGGACTTCACCAGCGTGAATCGCTCGACCAATCCGGGAACCGGGATCGGCACGAATTTTGGCAGCATCCCTTTCTCGACTGCCACCAACGGAAATTTGACTGAGAGCCGGCTCAGCGCGCAGAACTCGCGCATGGGCCTGCGCGTCGACACGAAAGTCGGAGACAGCATCGTATTGGGCTATCTCGAAGCGGATTTCCTCGGGTTTCTTCCCGCGAATGGCGCGGTCAGCAGCAACAGCGACAGCCTTCGCATGCGCCTGTACTGGCTGGATGTCCGGCGCAAAAAGTTTGAGGTGCTGGCGGGTCAATCCTGGAGCATGCTCACGCCGGGACGCAAAGGCATCTCGCCGCTGCCGGGCGATCTCTTTTATACCCAGAACATCGATGTGAACTATCAGGCGGGATTGGTGTGGGGCCGCGTTCCGCAGTTTCGCGCGCGTGTATCATCCCAGCGACGCCTGGGCCATGGGCGTTTCCTTGGAGAACCCCGAGCAGTACATCGGCGGATCGGCGGGCGGCGGCGTTGTAACTCTTCCGTCGGCCTTAACGTCGGCGTATGCAAGTCAGCTCGACAACGGCAACACCACGCTCTCGGTTCCCGGCCTGCATCCGGATATCATCGCGAAGATCGCCTGGGATGGCCAGCGCTGGGAAAGAGAAACGTCCACGCCGAGATCGGCGGCGTGCTGCGCACGATGAAAGTCTACGATCCGGCCACGCTTGAGCTCGTTCGAAGCCACTGGCGGCGGCGTACAGGCCAACTTGAACGTTGAGATCTTCAAGAACGCGCGCCTGGTCACGAACAACTATTACAGCGACGGCGGCGGACGCTACATCTTCGGCCAAGCGCCGGATCTGATCATTCGCGGCGACGGGACGGCCCTCGCTGGTGCATGCCGGGTCAACCGTTTCCGGTCTCGAAGTTCAAGTGAAGAAGTCGTTGCTCTACGGCTACTACGGCGGCGTGTACATTGCCCGCAACACGGCGATCGATCCTGCGAACTCGGCGCTCGCGTGGGCTATGGTTACGCCGGATCGCCCAACGGACAGAACCGTTCGATTCAGGAAATCACGATGGGCCTGACGCAAACCTTATGGAAAGACGCCAAATTCGGCGCCTTGTCGCTCATGACGCAGTACTCCTACGTTTTTCGCAGTCCCTGGTATGTAGCGCTGGGACAGCCGGCGAGCGCGCAAACCAACATGGTGTTTGTAAACCTTCGTTACACGCTTGCCAGGCGCGCTCCCCTCAATCAAGTAAGGGGACTTAGCTGGAGTCGGCCGGACACTTTCCGGCGATAAATATGTTCGTTCTTTGAAATTTTGTATGTAGAGCTTTGGTCTGTGCGTTGCACTATACCTCTTCAAAAGCAGAAACGTCATGGGAGGGGAAATGATGCAGACCGCGGATGATACCCGGCACGTCCTGGTGGGCCGCTCGCAGTGGACCCGCGAGGTGCGGGAGAAGATCGATCTGCTGGGGAAGGGCCGCTGGCCGGTGCTGATACTGGGCGAGACGGGTTCGGGCAAAGAAGTGATTGCCCGCATGATCCACCGCAAGGCGGCTGCCCATGAGCCGTTCGTTACCATCGATTGTTCTTCGCTTGGTCGGTCCGCTCATGGAAAGCGAACTCTTCGGGCACGCCAAAGGCGCCTTCACCGGCGCGGCGTATACCAAGATCGGGTCTGCTGGAGGCCGCGAACGGTGGCACGGCGTTCTTCGATGAAATCGGCGAGCTGCCCCTCGAGCTGCAAGCGAAGTTGCTGCGCGTTTTGCAGGAGAAGGAATTCCGCCCCGTCGGTTCCCTAGGACCCAGGCGCTCGGATTTCCGTATCATCGCGGCGACCAATCGCGACCTGGCGAAAGAAGTGGAAAAAGGCACGTTCCGCCGGGACCTTTACTACCGGCTGAACGTGGTGAAGATCCGGCTGGCGCCGCTGCGCGAGCGGGAAGAAGACATCCCGGTATTGATGGACCATTTTCTCGCGCGCATGGACGCGAAGCGCAGTTTTACGGCGGAAGCGATGGAAGCTCTGCTCACCTACGATTGGCCGGGCAATGTACGTGAACTGGAGAATTGTATTCAGCAAATGGTGGCGATCAGCGCGGGGCCCTTGCTGCACGTCGACCGATCTGCCGTCCAGTCTGCAGAATTTCCGGCTGCACAGCAGATCGCAGTTCGTGGCGGTCGCGGCTTCGGCGGCATCCGCGGGTTCATATGAGCCCGTATTGCCGATTCCGGTTGTAGCGGCCCGCCCCGCAGCTGCCGGCCGTTTTACCGCTGGCCGAAGTGGAGCGGTGCGCCATCAAAGAGGCGCTCGATCGCACCAATGGCGACCGCGCCGTCGCCGCGCGCCTGCTCGGAATTGGCCGCACCACGCTGTATCGCAAATTGAAGGAATACCAGATTGATGGCCCTTACGCCGCATGACACAAGACGAATTTTTTGACATCGTCCTGGATTCAGAAGCCATGATCCGAAGTCGCCAGAGCATTACCTTCTTCCAGACGAGCATTTTCAGAAGAACGCACCGGCACGGCATTGCTGCAGCACGAGTTGTTCCAGTGGATGGACGAACTCACCCTCTGAACGCCGCGATTGTCCGCCGTTCCGCCGCTAAGCAGTCTCCGAATCATCGTAGATCAACTGGCGACTACCTCGATAAGTCACTGGATGAATGTACGACTCCTAGCTGGTACTTCTATGCCGCTCCTACTCTGGGCAGGGGACTCCGCGTCGGATCTCAAAAGCCTCAGCCTCGAAGAGCTTCTGCACGTTGAAGTAACCTCCGTACGAAAGAAGGATCAACCGCTAGACCAAACTCCAGCGGCGGTCTACGTCATCACCCGCGATCAGATTCGGCGTTCCGGCATGACCAGCATTCCCGAGTTGCTGCGGCTGGCGCCGGGAGTCAATGTCGCCCGCATCAACGGCAATACCTGGGCGATTTCGGTGCGCGGCTTCAACGGATCCCTCAGCAACAAACTGCTGGTGATGATCGACGGAAGAGTGGTTTACAATCCGTTGTTCTCCGGCGTCTTTTGGGACGCTCAAGATACCTTGATCGAAGACATCGACCGCATCGAGGTGGTGCGCGGACCGGTGTCCCCGCAATGGGGCGCCAACGCGGTCAACGGAGCGATCCACGTCATCACTCGCCCCGCGGATCAGACGCAGGGCGGCTTACTGGACCTGGGAACCGGCACGGAGGATCGCGGTCACGAAGGCGTTCGCTATGGCGGCTCCCATGGCCCGGATACTTTCTATCGGATTTATGGTCAGTCCAATGCACGGCCGCAGTGGGCGCCCTTGGGAACCACGCTTCCCGCAGGCATCTGGGGTTCGATACAAGCGGGCGGGCGCCTGGATCACCGGTTCTCTTCAGACAGCGAGCTTACCGTTCAAGGAGACGGCTATTCGGAGCTGGGCAATCTTTTCGGCAGCACCGTGACTTCGCCAGGCGCCGTTTCAATGCAGTGGCTAGTTCGCCGCTAGATTCATCGGGCGGCAACATTCTGGCGCGCTGGACCGAGCACAGTGCGTCCGGCGCCGAGACGGTGATCCAGACGTATTTCGACCGACTGGAGCGCGGCAATCCCAGAGATCTGGGCACCAGCATCGAAACCGCGGACCTGGACGTCCAACATTGGTTTCGTCCCACCGGGCTGCAACAATTTACAGCCGCCGCGGGTTATCGCCAGATGTGGGACCGGGCTCAAAACACCACGTACTCGGTGCTGACTCCCGCCGCTAGCACGTATGGCACCGCCTATCTTTCCTTGGCCGATGAGATCCAGCTGAAGCCCGACCGTTTGAAGTTGACGCTGGCGGCGCGAGGAGAGCGCAGCGGCTTGAGCGGATACACGTTTCAACCGACCGCGCGCCTATGGTGGAGCCTGGCGAAGCGCCAAAGTGTGTGGGCCGCCTGGACCCGGGCCGCTCGCACGCCATCCCGCGGGGAACTCGCGTTTCAAGGCGACTGGGCGGTGATGCCAACTGGGGCCGTGCCCTCGGTGATCACTGTCTCCGGCAATCCGAACCTGCATTCCGGAAACCTCAAACGCGGTAGATGCCGGCTATCGCATCGAGTTTAAACACTTGTCATTTGATCTGTCGGCTTTTCATTATGCGTATCAAGATTTGATCTCTATCGAGTTGGGCCGGCCTCAACTGCAAACGGGACAGTCCTATCTTGGTGCTGCCGGGAACTGTCGGAAACGGCGATCTGGGAACTTCTTCGGGCGGCGAACTCGCCGCGGTGTTTGAACTGCCGGGAGGCTCGCGCCTCAGTGCCAGCTACAGCGGGCTTGTCTCCGAAATCCATCACGTGCCGGTGCCCACTGCCAGAAGCATATTTCCGGAATTTACGCCTGCAAATCCATACGGTCCGCAAAACCAGTGGCAGGTGAACTGGCAAACCAGTCTTCCGCGCCGGGTGCAATTGAATCTCTGGGCTTCGCATGTGGGACGAATCAATTCCGGACAGCCCGCAATCCAGGCCGACGTGCCAGCCTATACGCGCGCCGATGTGCAACTTTCTCGCAGCATCGGGGACGGAGGAAGCGTGCAGGTGGGTGGACAGAATTTGCTGACGCCCCGCCATCTGGAGTTCATACCCGAAGCGCAAGTGCCGCCGTCAGTGATCGCACGCTCCTTCTACGTTCGTTTCGTTTGGCGATTTTAGTCCCGAACTCTAATGCATAAACCACTCAGACTTGCGATGTGGCTGCTGGCAGCCTTTGCCCTTTGGGTCTCGCCATCCCCGGCGGAACAGCGGGCGCTGGCCAGGGACGAGGATACGGTGAAAGCCGCCGTTCTGGTAAAGCTCATCCAATTTGTAACCTGGCCCGATTCCGCGTTGCCATCCGCGGGCAAACCAGTTTCGCTCTGCGTATTGGAAAAAGACCGCTGGATCCCGATATTGCAACAGACGGTTCAGGGAGAGTTCTTGAATGACCACCCGATCGTAGTGACTCGCATTACCAAAGCGCGCGAAGCCAACCAATGCCAAATTCTTGTCGTGGGGGGGCCGATCGAACACGAATCGATGGAAATGTGGGAGAGCTCGCACGTTCTCACCATTAGCGATGAAGATTCCTTCGGCTCGCGGACCGGCATGGTCAGCTTAAACGTCGAATCCGGACGCACTCGGTTCAACCTGAATCTGGATCTCGCGCAGAAAGCTCACATCCGGTTTAGCGCGAAATTATTGCAGCTCGCCAAAGTGATTTTGCGGGGGCAAAGTTGAGAGAGCGCCTGCGGCACATTTCGTTCCAAACCAAGCTGTCGCTGCTGATTGTGCTGGCAACGAGTTTGACCGTCTTTTTTACCGCGGCCGGATTCACGGCCTACCAATTTCGCTTGAGCCGTGCGGCGCTGGTGAGCGAAATCTCCTCCGTTGCCCAAGTGGTCGCCGCAAATAACACGGCGGCGTTGACGTTTGGAGACGAGAGAACGGCAGCAGAGCTTCTGGGCGCTCTTCGGGAAGACAGCCGAATCCGTCAGGCCGTATTGCTTTGCTCGGACGGAACCGTGTTTGCCACCTACGGTGATCCTCACTGGGATAATCGGGCCAGCGGCGACAGCATTGTTTTGTACCGCGACGTGCGTCAGGGGAATCGACGCTTGGGGCGTCTTGGAGTACGGGCCAGCCTGTCGGGAGTCTGGGAAAGCATCGCCGGCTTCCTGCCCATCGCCGCCCTGGTGCTGGTGCCTGCGGGGTTACTCTCGGTGATCGCGGTTCTGCGCCTGAAACAACTTGTGACAGAACCACTGCACCGCCTGGAAACCGTAGCCCGCCGCGTTTACGAGCAAGGCCGGTTTGATCTGCGCGCTGTCAAGGAAACCGAAGACGAAGTAGGCCGGCTCATCGATTGTTTCAATGCGATGCTCTCGCACATCCAGGAGAATGACGCGCGCCTCCGGCGGCATCGCGAAGACCTGGCATCGCAGGTTGCCGAAAGAACCTCGGAGCTCACTATCGCGAAAGACAAAGCCGAAGAAGCTGCGCGCCTGAAGGGAGAATTTCTGGCCAACATGAGCCATGAAATTCGAACCCCCATGAATGGCCTGCTAGGCATGATGCAGCTTACCCTCGATACCGAATTGAAACCCGAACAACGCGAGTATCTCGACATTGCCCACCAATCCGCCAGCACTCTGCTGCTTCTGCTCAACGACATTCTCGACTTCTCGAAAATCGAAGCAGGCAAGTTACTCATCGAACAAATTACGTTCCGCCTGGAAACACTGGTCTCCAAAATCGTGCGCCTGCTAGTCATAAAAGCCCGCGAAAAGCAGATCGCGCTGTTCTTTCAGATTGCCCCAGACGTTCCGGAGACTTTGGTCGGAGATCCCACCCGGCTCGAACAGGTACTCGTCAACCTCCTAAGCAATGCCATCAAGTTTACGGAGCGGGGCGAAGTGCATCTTACGATCACACGCGAGTCCGATCGCGACGGCGCCATCCTGCGATTCTGTGTGCAGGACACGGGCATCGGCATTCCCGCCGACAAGCAGCGCATCATTTTTGAGTCTTTCACTCAAGCCGACGGCTCCACTACCCGGAAGTATGGCGGCAGCGGGCTCGGCCTGGCGATCAGCAAGCAACTGGTCCGTCTGATGGACGGATCTATTGGCGTCGAAAGCGAGCCGGGTCGCGGAAGCATGTTCTCGTTTACAGCAAGGTTTGCGCCTCAGACGCCTGTCGAGGCGCCTTTCTTCGTCTCGGGCCACCAGGAAAACGCCGCGCAGCTCGTCGCTTCCGAGTCCCTGCGGGCGCTATCGGTTCTGTTGGCCGAAGACAACAAAGTGAATCAAAAAGTCGCGGTCGCCCTCCTCAAAAAGGCGGGCCATCGAGTGCAGGTGGTTGCCAACGGGCGAGACGCCGTCCTCGAAAGCAGCCGCGGAGGTTTCGACGTCGTTTTGATGGATGTGCAAATGCCCGAAGTGGACGGCATTCAAGCCACTCAAATGATTCGGGCCCGGGAAAAAGACTCAGGCGCGCATGTGCCGATCATTGCACTCACGGCGCACGTGATGAACGGCGACCGCGAGCGTTGTATCGAGGCGGGGATGGACGATTACCTTTCGAAGCCCCTCAATGCAGCCGCCCTCGCGGAAAAACTGTCCGCGACCAACCTCGCAGCGTACCGCTAGTTACTCCTCTTGGAACGCCCCGCTGACTTTGAAGTCGCAAATGTCATCGACCACGGTGACATCACCCCGGAACTTGGGACAGCCGTTCACCAGCCCGACGGCTTCCCGGCTCAGCGGATGATTCAGCATGAGAACGTCGCCGGGTCTCAAGTCGAGCAGATCCCGGGTGAAAATTGTGGAGCCGTCCAAACGGACTTCCATGTCGAGATTCACTCCCGTGAGAAGCTGCGCCATGTGAAGCTGATCCTGCCGTTTCGATTCCGCCTTGTGAAC
Source organism: Bryobacterales bacterium (assembly GCA_963731375.1). Taxonomy (GTDB): domain Bacteria; phylum Acidobacteriota; class Terriglobia; order Bryobacterales; family Bryobacteraceae; genus Palsa-187. Next base: position 1,233,000 of record CAVSUW010000004.1, on the reverse strand, counting down.
CCGGCGCAGTTGCTCAAACATATGCCGCAGCCGCTTGATAAAGATGGACGGGATCGCCAGGTTAATCATGCCGGTGGTGTATCCCACGCGCACTTCGATGGCGATCGCCACCACCGCCTCGGCCGGAGACAGAACGTGAAGCACCTGCGGCTCGTCCGCCAGCGACTGCACCGAAAAACGAATGTCGGTGACGCCCTTCCACGCCTCGCTGAGATCCTGCAGAATCACGCGGAGAACGCTCTGCATCAGGTGTTTCTCAATCTCGGTGACTTTGCGATGCAGGCTGACGGATGGTTTGCCGCCGCCGCCCAGAAGCATTTCGACGAATGCGTAGACCAGTCCGGGGCTGAGCTCCATGACCGCCGTCCCGTCATAGGGACGCAGTCCGACGTAGGCAATAAAAGTCGGTGAAGAAAGACCTTCCAGAAACTCCGCGTATGAGATCTGCTCCAGGCTGACCAGATTCATATTCACGTACGCGCGCAAATAGGCCGAGAGGCTTCCAGCCAGATTGCGGCTGAAGTTCTCATGCAGCAGGTGCACCGCGCGGATCTGAGACTTCGGAATTCGATCCAGCCGGCTAAAATCAAACGGGACTGCCGATGGTTTGCCCTGCACGCTGGCATCGCCTCCCTGGAAAACCGCGTCGATTTCTTGTTGCGAAAGTTGTCGTCTCATTGAAGTCCGTTAGTGGATCACCGGCCGCACCGGGCCGCGCAGTGCCGACGGCATCACGGATTTCTGCAGAGCGAGCCGCTCGCTGCGGCTAAGAACTTCCTGGATTTTCACGCCGTAATTCCCGCCAATCGAAACCACCTCGCCCTTGGCGACCACGACATTGTGAACCACGATGTCGACCAGATCGCCGCCCCGCCGATCGAGTTCCACCAGCGAGCCCGCCGTCAACTTGATCAACTCTCGAATGGGGAGTTTGGTTCGTCCCAACACCACCGCCACGGGCAATTCCAAATCGAGCAACTGATCGATTACCGAGGAAGTCTCGTGCAATTTTGCGCCGGTCTCCGGCATGAGTTCTTCTTCTCCGGTGGGCAAGAGATCGAGAAGATCCGAATCGAGTCCCAGAAGCAGCGGCCGCCGTTCCTGATTCGCGCTGACCAACCAAACCGCCTGCAGTTCCGCCGAGTCAGGAGCGGACTTGCTGTCGACGCTGCTTCCGCAGACGATCTTGTGATCCGGCAGAGCTGAGCAAGTGCGCCGCGCCGGCCAGAGATTGCAGGAGCAACTCTTTAAACAGCGATTCACGGCCGCCGGGATCGTCGGCGACGGCTCCCGCCATGGCAATGCATGTGGTCTCGGGTGTTCCGATCCAGACCGTTCCCGCTTTTTTCCCCTCAAGCTTCTGCTGCAGCCACTGAACTGAGTCTCCCGGAGCAAGCAAACTCTCCACGCTGGTGGCGTGGCCGGGCTCGATCTTCACCGTCGTTCCCGGTGAACATTTCAACGGACTTCTCAAGTTCCGGAGTCCACGCTTCCAGAAAAAGACTCACCGCCTGTTTAGTGTTTTCGCTCATCATTCACTTCCTCCCGTTCCGTTTTGCCCGCATCGTCCGCCTGAAGACTAGGCACGCCCGCGTTTCTAAGATCCGCTAGCCGGACCGCCATCGCTCCATCCATCAGCAGCACTTCTCCCCAGCCCAGCAATACTTCGCCCGCGTAGATATCGATGTTTTCGCCGGTCGATCTGGAGAATTCGAGCAAACTCCCCGGCTCCAGTCCGAGCAGCTCCAGCACCGTGAAGGCCGTGCGATCCAGCTCCGCGCGCACCTCGACGATGACATCGCCGCAATTCTCGATTTGTTCCAAGAGCGATTCTGAGTGTTCCGTGATCATCTTGAGAGGCACGTTAGATGTACTGTTCCGAAGGAGAGTTCTTCAGGCTCAGCAGCGCCTTCCTTCTCCAATTCCCGAGCTTGCATGATGATGGTCTGCTGGGCCGCGTCAACGTCCTTCAATTTGATAGGTCCCAGCGCCGTCAGATCTTCCCTGAGCATTTCCGCTCCGCGCTGCGACATGGCTGACGTGAAGAGCTTCTGCAATTCCTCACTGGTGCCCTTGAGCGCGACCAGCAGCAGCTTCTGGTCGATCTTGGACATCAAGGCCTTGATGCCGGCGCGATCCAAAGTCTGCAGGTCTTCAAACACGAACATGAAGCGGCGAATACTTTCGAACAGCGGCAGGTCGTCTTTTTCCAGAGAGTCCAGCAGTTGATTGCAGTTCTTCTGATCCATGCGGTTGAACATATCCGCCACGGCTCTCACGCCGCCGCAGGCTTCCCGGCTCAGTTCGCCCAGGTTTCGCAGTTTCTGCCCGATCACCGCGGCAATCGTGCGCACCGACTCCGGAGAAATTTGCTCCAATCCCGCCATGCGAACGGCAACATCCGAGCGGATTTCGACGGGCAGAGATGAGATCAGAGCCGCCGCTTGAGATGAATCCAAGTGGGACAGCACCAGGGCGATGGTCTGCGGGTGCTCGTCCTGAATGAACTTCGCTAACTGTTGCGGATCGACGCGCCGGAGATTGCTGAAATCGACTGCGTCCTGATCCAGAGACTTGGCTACGCGATCGATCAGCCGCGACGCCTGCTCGCGCCCGAAAGCTTCCGTGAGAAGAATGCGCGCATGTTCCAGCCCGCCTTTAATGTGAACACTGCGGCCTTCGACAGCGACCTGAAAGCGCTCCATGACCGCCTCGCGCTGCGCCGGCGTAACGCTATCCAGCCGCGCGATCGCCGAACTGATCAAATCGACTTCGTCTTCCGGCAGCCGCTTCAAGATCTCGGCGCTGACCGTCGGGCCAAGCGTCAAGAGAACGATCGCCGCTTTTTCCGAGCCGGTTAACGGAATTAGATTGGGATCGCTCGCAAGCATTTGCGTAGAGTACCTTCACCCAACTATCGGGCTCGGCCTCGCGCATCGTTTATAAAAGTTGAGCGCAATCTCGCCTTAAACCAGCCCTCAAGTTAGTTCGCTTCGAGCGGACACGATCGCGATCTTGTCACGCGGAGTGTCCGCTTATCGCGAGCGAAGTACTAGTACGAAAACCCTACGAAGCAGCCGCCATTTCGCGATATATAACTGCGAGCCCGACTGCGGGCTTCAATCATCGGGAGGCGTAATGGCGCTGGATATTTTGAGCGTCGATCATTCTGCGGCAATCCCAAATTTATTTCGCTCCGGTACTGAGTGAATCGGATATCGCTTTCGCCGATGTCGCTTGAAACGGAACGAGGACGCGGAACTGCGAAACAGCAAACCAAAACGCAATCAGCCGGAAGGCCAGGAGCTCATCGCACGGGACCGCATGGTTCTCGATCATCTTCATCTGGTGAAGGCGACCGCCTCCAGCATTCGCAAGAATCTGCCGGTTCACGCCGACTACGACGATCTGGTGCAGGCCGGAATCGTCGGCCTGATCGACGCCGTCAACAAGTTCGACGCCGAAAAACAGAATTCTTTTCCGACCTACGCCAAGCATCGAATCCGCGGCGCGATTCTGGACAACCTGCGGAAGCTCGACTGGGCGTCCCGCGACATGCGTCGCCGCCAGAAGCTGGTGGCAGCCGCCATGAATGAGCTTACTGCCATCCTCGAACGCACTCCTTCGGAGACTGAGATCGCGGACAAGGCTCGGCCTGGACTTGACGACCTGCCGCCTCACCATGACGGACCTGCGCAACGGCGGCCCGGTCTCCTCCTCGCGGTTTGCGAACGAGACAGGAAGATCTTCCTCTTCCTGAATTCGCCAGCGGCCTCGAAACACGCCCCGATTTCATCTGTGGGCGTGAAGAACTGCGCGGCGTTCTGGCTGAGGCCGTAAAAACACTGCCGGAGAAGCACCAGAAAGTCGTCGTGATGTACTACGCGAACGACATGAGCATGAAAGAAATCGGCAGCGCGCTGAGCATCAACGAAAGCCGCGTGTCGCAGATTCACAAATCAGCGCTGGCCAAGATGGCAGTCGCACTCGAGGCCAATGGGATCGCTTCCCACCAAGCCTTCATAGATTAATCATTCCCAAATTCTTTGCACGGAGAAATACAAGTGATACAGCTGTGTCTAAAATTCTGTCGTAACCCTGAGCACGCGTTACGTGCTTGCAAGTTGAAGGTTCTAACAGTGATCCTGGGCATATTTGCCGTTACGGCGCTCGCGAATGCGCAAACTGCCAGCTTGACGCTAGGGTCCGGCGCCGGCACGCCGGGCAGTAACGTGACCCTCAACCTGGCGCTCGCGGCGGGAGGAACGCAGCCGGCTGCGCTGCAATGGACACTTCAATATTCTCCTGCCGATATCACCGGCGTTTCGGCGTCAATCGGTGCGGCGGCGAATTCCGCGGGTAAATCCCTGACGTGCACCACCGCCACTGGATCGGCGATGTGCGTGATCTTCGGATTCAACCAAAGCACCATTGCAGACGGAACCGTCGCTCAATTGACTTTCACTCTTGCCCCCGGCACCACCAGCACATCGACAGCGATCCAAGTCACGCAAGTAGTTCTCTCAGATTCGGCGGGGACGAGCATTCCTGTTTCGGTGAGCGGGGGAAGCATAACGATTGGTTCAACCGACGGCGGATTGTGAGCGGCTTGAGCTGCAATCCGACCTCGTTGAGTCCCAATGGAACATCCACCTGTGTGGTCACTCTCAGCCAACCGGCTCCAGGCTCCGGCGCGTCGATCGCGCTGAGCTCCAACAGTGCGAGCGTTTCGGTGCCGGCGTCGGTCACCGCCATCGCTGGCGCCACCACCGCAAGTTTCACGGCGACCGCGGGATCGTTCACCAGCGACGGTTCGGCTCAGATCACCGCTTCGCTGAACGGCGGCACGGCGTCGGCTTCCTTGACTCTGACGGCGCTCGCTCAGAGTTTCGGCTTTGAGTTGCAGTCCCGCCACGTTGAGTCCCGGCGGAACATCCGCCTGTGTAGTTACTCTCAGCAAAGCGGCTCCAGGCTCCGGCGCATCCATCGCGCTGAGCTCCAACAGTGCGAACGTTTCGGTGCCCTCGTCGGTTACGGCGAGCTCTGGCGCCACCGCCGTAAGTTTCACAGCTACCGCGGGATCGTTCATCGGCACCGGTTCGGCTCAGGTCACAGCCTCGCTGAATGGCGGCACAGCCTCGGCTCCTCTAACATTGGTTTCGCTAGCGCAAGTATCGGCTTTGAGCTGTAATCCGGCGTCGTTGAGTCCCAACGGAACATCTGCTTGCACGGTCACTCTTAACCAGCCGGCTCCCGGCTCTGGTGCAGTCATCGCCTTGAGTTCTAACAACGCGAGCGTCTCAGTGCCGTCGTCGGTCACCGCAATCGCTGGCGCCACCGCGGTAAGTTTCACAGCTACCGCGGGTTCGTTCACCAACAACGGTTCTGCTCAGATCACCGCTTCGCTCAATGGCAGCACGGCGTCGGCTTCTCTGAGCTCTAACGGCGCTCGCTCAAGTTTCGGCTTTGAGTTGCAGCCCATCCTCGTTGAGCCCCAACGGAACATCTTCTTGTGTGGTCACTCTCAACCAACCGGCTCCAGGATCCGGCGCGGCGATCGCCTTGAGTTCCAACAATGCGAATGTTTCGGTGCCCACGTCGGTCATGGCAACCGCCGGCGCCACCACCGCAAGCTTCACAGCTACCGCAGGATCGTTCACCAGCAGTGACTCCGCTCAGATCACCGCTTCGCTCAACGGACAATCGAAGGCGTTCACGCTGACGCTGAACGCGGCTCTCCAGATTCAGGTGACCAGCGTTACCTGCAGCCCGACGGCCTTCAACGGCGGAGCTTCTTCAACCTGCAAAGTCACGCTGAGCGGTGCGCCCGCCACGAACGGCAGCATCACTCTTTCGAGCAACGCTGCGAGCGTGACCGTTCCTTCTTCTGTCGCGATTACTGCGGGCCATACAACCGCGCAGTTCACGGCGGCCTCCACGCTCGTAGATGTCGATACCAACGCTGTCGTAACAGCTTCCTTCGGCGGCAGCAGTCAATCGACCACGCTCACGGTTACTGGCGTCAGGCCAACGTCACTCACCTGCACACCGCTCGCCTTGAAAGCTGGCAGCAGCACGAAATGCACCGTTCAATTGAACCGGGCGCCGCAAACCAGGGCAATCATCCTGCTGATAACCAGCAGCAGCACTGCCATACAGGCGCCGCAGACACTTTCGACCAAGACGCAACAATCCCAATACAGCTTCACTGCCAAGGCGGCGACATTCGCACCGGCCGGAACGGTCCTGCTCAGCGCGGCGTATCTAACCTCGGCGGCCAGCACCAACCTGACTGTTCTCTCGGCGCGCGGCGCCGGCCCTCGCGGCGCCCATCAAGATGACGACAACCGTCGACACGCCCGTCACCATAACGGCCCAGGCCGAAGATCCCAGCGGTCTGAATGTAAATCTCTCCGCCGCCAATCTGCCGGCCGGAGCATCCTTCACCGTCGACAATGGCGCCACCACCTCGCCGGCGACGCCGGGTGTGTCGGGTGTGATTCAGTGGGTGCCGCAAGCGAACCAGGTTGGTACCTATTCAGTAAATATCGGCGCACAGAGCGCAGCGGGAACGACGTTGCAAAAACTGACGATCCAAGTTACCGCCCAAGTGCCGCAAATTAGCGCGGTGGCCAATGCCGCCAGCCTGTCCACGCAGCAAGTGTGCAGCCCGGGATCCCTGGCCATCATTCAAGGAACGGCTTTGCAGATTCCTACCGCCTCCAGCGGGGACCCTGCCGATCAAACCACCGTCACCGTCAACGGAGTTGCCGCCGAAATTACAGATGCCTCCGCGACGCAGATCACTTTCCGTTGCCCGCAAAGCAATCCAAACCAGAAGCTCGCACTCCTGGTGTCGAACCGGTTCGGTGTATCGAACACGGCCAAGGTTACCGTCCAGCGCGCCGCCGCCGGGATTTTCACACTTAGATGGCTCGGGGACCGGTCAAGGCGTGATCCTGGTTAACGGCACCAGCAACGTCGCGGCGCTTCCCGACCCGGATTTCGCGGGTCAAGCGGCCGCTCCGGGAGACACGCTCAGCACTCCTGATGACCGGACTGCCCGAAGGACTCCCCGCGACTTCCGCCGCCCGAGTCACCATCGGGCAAATCACCGCCGAAGTTCTATCCGTGGCCGACGTTCCCAAGCAGCCAGGGGTTCAGATGCTGACCGTGAGCGTGCCACAGAGTGTTCCGGTGGGAGACAGCATCCCCGTGCAAGTGTTTTCGCCCTCGGCGAACGTGACAAGCAACACAGTCACCATCGCGATCGAGCAAGCGAACTAATCGAGCTCGCAGGTGTCCGTTCGTCGCTTGCTAAGGACTCTTCATCGAAACCCTCCGCAGCAGCAGGCATCTAACGATATATAACTGCGGGCCTGACTTGACAGGCCCTTAAATAAACCAGGAGGCGTGATGGCGCTGGATGTTTTGATCGTGGACGATTCCGCGGCAATTCGAAAAATATTGCACCGGGTGCTGGCTCAAACCGATATCGCTCTCGGCGATGTGCTCGAAGCGGGAGACGGCGTGGAAGCCTTGGCTGTGCTGGAGTCGAGGAAAATCGGTTTGGTCCTCTCCGATATCAACATGCCGAACATGGATGGCCTTCAGTTCCTGACATCCGTTCGCGCCAAACCTGAGTGGAACAGCATCCCCGTGATCATGATTACCACCGAGGGAAGCCAGGAAAAAGTGATGGACGCAGTGCAGCGCGGCGCGCAAGGCTACGTAAGGAAACCCTTCACCGCGGAACAAATCAAGGAAAAAATCTCATCCTGCTTGGGGGCCCAGTGAGCAACGTACAACCACCGATTTCACCTGACGAAATCGCCGCGATTATCGGAACCAACACAGAGAACGTCTTCACGACGATGCTCGGCCTGGATGTGCAGGCGGGTCCCGTTCGACGCCGCGTCCAAGCTGACCGCAAGAAGACGGAAAAGTTGTCTGCCTGGTGAGTTTCACCGGTCAATGGAACGGCTCCGGGAGCATCAGTTGTAGCGGTCCGCTGGCTTGCGCCATCAGCGGCAAGCTGCTGATGTCGGAATACGACACCGTCAATGACGACGTACTGGATGCCATGGGTGAAATGGCGAACATGATCATCGGCAACTTCAAGGACGAGGCCGCGGCCGCGCTGGGAGCTCTTTCTTTGGGTACGCCCACCGTCATTTATGGAAACAACTTTCAAACCAGGAACTGGAACGGACAGAGCTGGATTGCCGTCCCGTTCTGTTGCGAAGGCGAACGCTTCGAAGTGAAAATTTGCCTGGTGCCGAGCCAGGACCGAAGCTCTAAATAAGGGAAGTCACTATGACAAAAGGTCCTCTTCCCTCCGCTCGGCCTTTGGCGCCGGTCGCCGACCGAAAACTATCCAACTGGCCTGCGGCAAAAAAACCCTGCTGGTGCGAATTTGGGTGTTCGAGCCCCTACAAGCTGGCGTGCATTAAGGGTCTCGGAGCCCCCGGGAAAAGTTCAACTCATCGATCGCAATTCATCGGGTTGGGCTATCGCGCCGCGAATCGGTAGACTGCCCGGCAGCGTTATCAGTTAGCGGCGGACTCCACTAGCGGAGCGCCTGGCGAGCGAAGCGTGCGAATATCCCGCATCGGCGGTTGCCCAAAGAAGCGGCTGTATTCACGGTTGAATTGGCTGGCGCTTTCGTACCCAACATCAAAGGCGGCGCTTGCAGCGTCCAGCCCATCCATGAGCATGCGTCCTCGTGCCGATTGCAACCGGAGCTGCTTCTGATACTGAAGAGGACTCATGGCCGTCAGCGCGCGGAAATGGTGGTGGAGTGTGGATACGCCCATGCCCGCGATCTGCGCCAACTCTTCCACTCGCAGCGGCTTGGAAAAATGCGCCCTGAGCCACGCAATCGCTTTTGCAGTCCGTTGGCTCTGATCTCCGAGTGTCGCGATCGCGCGAAGCCGTGCCCCCGCCGGCGTCTTAAGAATCCGATAGATGATCTCGCGTTGAATCAGGCCACTTAAAAAAGGAATGTCGCGCGGATGGTCTAGCAACTCCACCAGCCGGCAGGACGCACCGAGCAATTCCGCCGTGATTTCACCCGTCGCCATTGCAGGACTGTCAGACGGCCCCTCAGGCGCCTGAACCTCTTCCCGGCTGAGAAGCTCTCGCACCAAGGGGATTTCGAGCTTTAGCAAGAAACACAAATAGGGAACATCTTCACTTGCCTCGATCACATGGCTCACGACTGGCAAATCGAGCGACGTCAGCAGGAATCGCGATTCGTCGAAAATGAAAGTCGTTCGCCCGAGGTCGGCTCGCTTGCGCCCCTGCGCGACAACGGCCAGGCTAGGTTCATAGGTCACGCAAGCCGGAGCCGTCGGGCCGGTCTGCCTGGCGAACAGCAAGCCGGGGACATCCGTTACCTGTTTCTCTGCGGAGCCGATAGAAACGGCAATCTTGCGAGCCAGCTCAGCCCGCACGTCGTATGCCCCTCCGAGTGAGGGCATCGCGTTTTTTCTGCTATTTTTCATGCTGATAATCTCGTTTGCCTCTCAACCTTAGAATAACCGCAGCAGCAAGTCCGCACCAACGATTCTTTCACTTGATGAGAGAAATAGGCAATAAATCGGAAGGATCGGGATACCGCCGTCAGAGAGACAGAACTTAATCTGAGGGTGTGAGCTTCGAAGAAAGTTCAGGGGAAATAGGTATGAGCAAAGTATGGTTTATTACCGGTGCGGGCAGCGGCATCGGAGCTGGTATTGCTAGGGCTGCATTGCAGGCTGGTGATCGCGTCATTGCGACCGCAAGAAACCTCGACAAACTGCGCAACGCCCTGCACGACGTGACGGGCAACAATCTCGCATTCGTCCACCTGGATGTCACCGACGAGGCTCAGGCAAAGGCGGCAGTCGCGGAGGGCGCGAAGCAGTTTGGCCGCATCGACGTCGCGGTCAACAACGCGGGCTACGCTGTCATGGGCAATTTCGAAGAACTGCCCACGGCCGACGTCGAACTGCAGTTCGCAACGAACTTCTGGGGCGCAGCGCATGTCATGCGCGCGGTTTTGCCAGCCATGCGCAAACAGCGTTCAGGCCACATTTTTAATATCAGCTCTGTCGCTGGCGTAGTCGGGTTCAAACATTGCAGCGCCTATGGGGCGGCTAAGTTCGCGCTTGAGGGGCTTTCGTTGGCGGTCGCTAACGAGATCGAACAGTTCGGCATCAAAATCACGGTGGTGGAACCGGGCTTCTTTCGCACAGACCTGCTCGCCCCGCAGAGCGTTAGATGGGGCAAGAACACGATCGAAGACTATGCGGCAGAAGGCAGCACCGAAGCGATGTGGTCGCCTTACCACGGCAAGCAACAGGGAGACCCTGTAAAACTTGGCGAGGCTCTGGTAAAAATCGCCGGTATGGAGAATCCGCCAAGGCTGTTCGCCGCCGGAAGCGACGCGCTTGCGGCAGTCACGCCGGCGATCGAGGAGCGGCTCCAGGAGACACGAGCCTATGAAGACGTTGTCCAAGTCAACGGATGGTTCGTTCTAGATCGCATTTACAAACCGAAGAACAGTTTAACCTCAAGAAGAGCAGCGAAAGGAAAGAAAATGCAAAAGCGCAAACTTGGAAAAAGCAACCTGGAAGTTTCAGCCCTCGGCCTGGGCTGCATGGGAATGAGCTTCGCTTACGGTCCGCCCAAAGACAAGCAGGAGATGATCTCCCTGATCCGGTCGGCCGTCGATCTCGGTGTTACATTCTTCGACACCGCCGAAGTGTACGGTCCCTTCGTCAACGAAGAACTCGTGGGAGAAGCCCTCGCTCCCGTGCGTGAACAAGTGGCGATCGCAACTAAGTTCGGTTTCCAGTTCGATGAAACTGGCAAGCAGGCCGGGCTGAACAGTCGCCCCGAACACATCAAGCAGGTTGCAGAAGCGTCGCTCAAGCGACTCAGGACCAATGTCATCGATCTGTTCTATCAACACCGCGTTGACCCGGTCGTGCCCATCGAGGACGTAGCGGGAGCGGTGAAAGATCTGATTCAGGAGGGCAAGGTCAAGCACTTCGGCCTTTCTGAAGCCGGAGTACAAACCATCCGCCGCGCGCACGCCGTCCAACCGGTGACGGCACTGCAAAGCGAGTACTCCCTTTGGTGGAGGGAACCGGAAGCTCAGATCCTGCAGGTTCTCGAACAGCTCGGAATAGGCTTTGTTCCCTTTAGCCCGTTGGGAAGAGGCTTCCTTACGGGTAAGATGGACGAGAATACCACGTTTGACAGCGCCGACTTCCGCAGCTCAGCGCCACGTTTTACGCCGGAGGCTCGGAAGGCGAACAGCGCGTTGGTCGATCGGCTGAAGACCATCGCCCAGCGTAAGAAGGCGACATCCGCTCAGATCGCGCTGGCCTGGGTTCTCGCTCAGAAGCCGTGGATCGTGCCGATTCCAGGAACCACGAAACTGAATCGGTTACAAGAGAATCTTACCGCGGCATCCATCGAGCTCAGCGCCGAAGATCTTCGCGAAATTGAGAGCGCCATATCCGGGATCACCGTGCAAGGCGCCCGTTACAACGAGAACATGCAACGCATGATCGATCGCTAAGCGAGGCGATCTCGGAATCCTCGGTGGCCCGATCCTGGCGCTCCGTAAGGTCGATTCGTTCAGAACTGCAGCTTGAGACCGAACTGAATCAGGCGCGGATTATTCACCGTGTAATTCACCACGTTAAACGTGGACGGAGAGTTGAAGTCCGCCCCTTCCGCGTTGCCGCCCGGCGCGCCGAACTGCGGATGGTTGAACAGATTGAAGATCTCGGTGCGGAAATCCACCCGCATTCCTTCACGCGGCACAAAGTGCTTGATGATGGAAAAATCCGTGTTCACGAAATCGGGACCCGACAGTGGCGTCCGGTTCGCGTTTCCGAGCTGTCCCGGCGCCGGCTGCGCGAAGCAGGAGGCATTGAACCATCTCGCCAAAGTCGGGTTGCTCAGCACGGGATTGCAGATTTGATTCGGGCGGATGAAGCTTTGAGCGTTGGTGTTCTCCAGGTTTGCGCCAGAGGAGTTGTTGCTGTCGTAAACGAAGACCGGAAATCCGGAAGTAACTTTTTCGATCACGGTCAGCTCCCATCCCCCGATAATCGCGTTGGCCGCACCATTCCAGTGGCTTCCCCATTTCTGGCCTTTGCCAAAGGGCAAGTCATAAATCACGCTGGCCGTGAAGTTGTGGTTCAGGTTGATCTGCGAGAGTCCCCAATCCAGACTTTGCCAGTTTGGAAGAGGGAAGTAGGTGGCCCCGATGATGCTTCCCAGTCCGTCGCTGAAGCCGGTGTCGTACGCTCGTGAATAGGTATATCCAATCAGCGCGTAAATGCCGTGCCGCGCGCTCTTGGTCTCGGCTTTGATTTGCAGAGAATTGTAGTGAGCGATTCCGGCATCGTAAATCGAGTCAATGGTGGAAAACGGGAACGCGGGATAGGGCACGCCGAATGCCGCTCCATTGGGACCGCATCCCAGCGTGTATCCTTTCACACTTCCGCAGGCGCTGGGAGAGGTCACGTTGATATTGTTTCCGAACACCAGAAGGTGCGAACTGCGCGAGCCCGCATAACCCGCGGTCAGTACAATCTGGCCGGGCAACTCCTGCTCGACATTGACGTTGAACTGCTGAATTCTGCCCTGCTTGAAATCGGTGGGTTGCGCGTTAATGGTGCCGCTGAAAGCGGCCGGGTTAGGCGGTGCGGTGAAGGTGGGGAAGCCCGACGACAGGCTGATTCCCCCGGGTGTCAATCCATGCTGGGCGCAGGCAGCCGAGGCGAACGTGCAGGATGTCGGGAAGAAAGCAAACGCATCCGATTCAGCGTAGGAGGGCGGGTTCTGCCACAAGCCCTGCGCGCCCTGATTCCAGGACGAATCGTGAAAAATCGCATAGCCGCCGCGAACCACGGTATTATTGCCGCCGAACGGTTTCCACGCCGCGCCCAGGCGCGGTTCCAGCGCAGTCCAATCCATCTGAATGCCAGCGCCGCTACCCACGCCATTCTGGCCTGGGATCAGGAACTTTCCGGTGGCGGGATCAAAATCCGACTGACGATTGCCCACTTCGCTTTGCGGCGTCATCATCGCCCACGCCAAGACCAAGGTTCAACGTCAAATTCTTGCTCACCTTGCCAGTCATCCTGGACGAACGGACGGTACAGCTTCCAGCGGCGGCCGGTATTTCCGCCACCGAATTCCTGGTCGTGGATCGCCAGACTGGTCAGGCCCGTCAGAAGATCCGCGGCCGGATCGCCGGTCCACCCTCCGGTGATGACCCAGAACCCATTCGGGAAACCGACGGCGACAGTGTTCAACTGATTTGCGCGGATGTTGCCGCCCACGCGAAGGTTATGTTTGCCGCGCACCAGGTCGAGTGAATCGGAGAACGTCCAAACATTCGTCCCGCCGACGAACGGCGAGTAGCCGCGATCTCCCAACGACCAATAAGTCGACATCTCGATCGACGTCAAGCCGCAGCTTCCGCCGCCCAGATTGGCGCCGGGAATGCCGAAAGTCCGCGAAAGGCAACTGCCGGTTCCCTGCGAGGTGATGTAGTCGAAAATCCGGTTGAAGCCCGCCGCTGAACTGATTCACCGTGGTCGGCGAAAAAATGTGAGTCTCCGAAATGGCCGCGTTCCGGGCGTGATTGATAATGCCTTGATTGCTGGCGAACGCGCCCTGTTCGGCGAATCCCGGAGCGCCGCCGGGAACGTACGACGTAGCCTGATCGTAGCTGAACCGCGCGAAGAAAGTGTCCCTGGTCGAAAGATTTTCATCCAGGCGGATATCGAACTTCCCTTCGTTGAGCTTCCTTACCGGCTGGCTCACGAAGTTGTAGCCCAGCGCGGGGTTGTTGGCGTTCGGCAGCGGATACAGGTTGATGAACTTCTGACCGATCGGATTGATCAGGCCCTTCGGAATGATGTTGCAGGGCGTTCCCGCCCCTTGGCTTCCGTTCGCGGCGGCAGGCAGAGCGACGCCCCCGCTGCACATGAACGAAGCCGGAACCGGGCTCGCATCCGTTCCCGTGGTTGCCCAAGGATTCACCAGTTTTACGGTATTCGGCTGGCCAAAAGCATCGCGGCTGAAATCGCCATTTCGCTGGGCGATCGAAGGGACCAGGCCCGTGAAAGGAATCCCGTGCCTCTGATCTTTCTGCTCAAAATCCGCGAAGAAAAACACCTTGTCTTTCTTGATCGGACCGCCCACCGAACCGCCAAACTGGTTGAGATTGAATTTTTCGGTGGACGCAGCGAAGAAGCTGCGGGCGTCCAGATCGGTATTGCGGAAGAACTCGAAAAGGCTCCCGTGGAATCGATTGGTCCCCGATTTCGTGGTGACCAAAACCGTCGGGCCGCCGCGCGTTCCCCATTCCGCCGAGTAATTGTAGGTGAGGACTTTGAATTCCTGAATCGAGTCGATCGAAGACAGAATCGAGATGGCGCCGGACGTCAATTCGTTGTTGTCGTTGCCGTCCAGCAGCCAGTCCGTGCTGTTCGCGCGCGATCCGCCCACCGACAGAGAAAAAGACCCGCGTGCGGACGCTTCGCTGCTGGGACCGCCGTTAAAAAAGCTGTTCGGATTGGTCTCCTGCGAAGTGCCCGGAGTCAGCGTCGCAAGCTGCACGAAGTCGCGGCCGTTCAGCGGCAGATCGGTGACCTGCTGACTGGTGATTACCTGGCCGAGCGTGGCGTCCGCGGTCTGAATCGCCACCGGCGTGGCCGAGACTTCAACCGTGGTCTGCACGGTCGCCGGCGAGAGCTTGAAATCCAACTCCCGGTGCTCGTCCACTTGCAGCCGGATATCTTGAGCCGTGGCAGATTGGAAACCGTTCAGTTCCACTTGGATGTTGTAAATCCCAACCCCAAGCAATGGAAAAATATACGCGCCGGCGCCACTTGTATTGGAAGACCGCGTTAGCCCGGTGGCGGGAACCGTGACCGTCACTTTCGCACCTGGCACGGCCGCTCCCGCCGCGTCTGTAACAGTGCCTGAAATACTACCGGTGGCTTGTCCGTAGCTGAGTTGGCTCGCGGTGCCGAAAAACAGGCATAACAATGCTACGCCGAATGTCTTTCTAATATGCCTGGAATAACAATGAAAAAACCCCTGCAAAAAACTCGCACCAGTCATGATTTGCCCCTTGCTTGCTGATTGAGTATGCGCCCTGAACCAACCGAGTTCAACCTCGCAATCCGGCCAGCGACTTAGAAAGCGGATTAACTGTAGTCTTGTCCTTTTTCATCAAATTGTCAAGAAGAAACAAGGAGCGGCAGGGCGGATAAAAGCCGTGTTTTGCGCGGAATATATTGCGCTTTCAGGGCGGGCCAATTGGGGCTATCTGGACTCAAAACGCTCTGCGTTAAGTAATCGTCGATCGGACGCGCTCCCCGGTTCGGACGCTGATCGCGTCCGCGATTTCGGTGACCAGGATCGTGCCATCGTCGCCCGGTCCGTTGGTGCGCGCAGCTTGTAAAATCGCGTCGATCACCTCGTCGGTTTGCAGCGAGGACACCAGCATCTCCAGTTTTACCCGCGGCACGTCCACGTAATATTCGGCGCCGCGATAGACGGCCTTGAGCCCCATCGGGCCGCCGTGGTCTAAGACGTGGGAGATCGTGATTCCAACGATTCCCAGCTCATCCAGGGCCAGTTTGACCGAGTCTAACCGGTACGGCTGGACGATCGCTTCGATCTTGATCATATGTCTTCGAACGCCTCCGTTTATAAAGCTATCCGGAAACGCATCAGGAAGTCATAGGGATTGCATAAAAAGAATATAAAGATTCGGGCCATTCGCCGACGCCCGCCTAGGACTTTTCCGCCATCGCGAATGTGTAGCCGACCCACGGCTCGGTAATGATGTAGCGCGGATGTGCAGGGTCGGGCTCAATCTTCTTGCGAAGTTGATTCACGAACACTCGCAGGTACTGAAGCTGATCGCCGTAGTCCGGTCCCCAAACCGCCTGCAGCAGCTTGGCGTGGGGAATCGGGATGTTCGGATTCGTGATCAGATATTGCAGCAAATCGAACTCCTTGGGCGTGAGCCGGATCTCGCGGTCTTTTGCGATGACGCGCCGCTGCATGAAATTGATCTGCAATTCCCCCACGGCCACTAATTGATCGCGATCCGGATATGCCGGCAAGCGGCGCAGTGCGGCTCGAATCCGCGCGAGCAGCTCCGGCATGCCGAAGGGCTTGGTAACGTAGTCGTCAGCTCCGGCATCCAGCGCCGCAACTTTGTCTTCTTCCGAATCGCTCACCGTGAGCATGATGATGGCGGCGGCGGAGCCTGCTCTGATCTCGCGGCATGCAAGAAGTCCTCCCATGCCAGGCATATTCACATCCAACAGAACCAGATCGAAGCGGCTGTGCCGTAATGACTCAAGAGCGTCCTCTCCGGTGGGCGCGTCCTGGACTTCGTAGCCTCGGGCCGCGAGAGTGGAGCGCAGAACTCGGCGGATTTGGGGTTCGTCATCGACCACCAGCACGCGACCGAGGCTCATGGTTTAAGCGGCTCCCTTGCGTTGGGCGTCACGTTGCGTTGGGAGCATCAAGCAAAACTCCGAACCCGAACCGAGTGCGCTTTCAAGCCACAGATCGCCCCCATGAGCGCGAACGATCTCGCGCGCAATATACAATCCCAGGCCGCTGCCCGGCACGCGATCCTTAGCGACGCGGCGACGGTAGAACCGGTCGAAGATACGCTCGCTTTCAAGTTTGGGTATTCCGGGCCCTTGATCCCGAACTCGAATTGTTACCCAGTTTGCGCTCGCATCCGCGGCGACTTCTATGGCCGTCGCCGGCAGCGAATACTTCAAGCCGTTATCGATCACTTGCCGGAGCGCCATGGAAGCGAGATCGGGATCGGCCGCGACTCTGGGCAATTCATTGCTGAGATTGACGCGCAGGCTGCGCCCGTCCAGTCGTGGCCTGAAGCCGTCCAGCACGCGTCCCACAAATTCCGCCACCGCCACCGGTTGCCTCTCAAGCTGGATCTTGCTGGCGTCCATCTGGGACATGCGGACCGCATCGGTCACCAGCAAGTTCAAGCGGCTGGCTTCCTCATCGATGATCGACGTCAGCTCGCGGACCTGCGGGGAGAGATCCGGGACGTCGAGCAAGATCGATGTGGACGCAGCCTTGATCGACGTCAACGGCGTCTTGAATTCGTGCGCGATGGCGTCGAGGAGTGTCGACTTGAATTCCTCGCTTTGCCGGGCCGCTTCCGCGCGGGTTGCCGCCTGTTGTGTCCGGACTCCCTCCAGCGCGATCGCCACCAGCTTCAAGAGAGCCTGCAGCGCGCTGTCGGAAAGAGAAATCCCCGCCATCGCCAAACTGCCCAGCGCATGTCCCGACCCTGCGATCCCCGCGACCAGCACATCGGATTCGGGATCTTGTGAGTCAGCCCTGTCGGTCAAGGCTTGCTTGAGCCTTGCCTCAATTTCCGGCAACTGCTCGCGACCCCCATAAGAGACAGTGGCGGTTTCCGGATCGTAAAAGGCGACCGACCGGCACTCGAAAATGCGCGCGAGATTCTGCGCGACCTGGAAGCCGATGTGTCCGGCGGTTCCGGTGAGGAGAATCACACGGCTGAGCTCATACAGGCGCTCGGTCTCCTGTTGACGCCGCTTGGCTTCTTGCGCTTCCTTTCGCGCTCTATCCGAAAGATGACTCGCAATGAGCGCAGTGGCGAAGAACGTAAAAAGAGCCACCCAGTTCTGCGGATCCGCAATCACAAAGCGGCCGACCGGCGGAAGGAAGAAGTAACTGAAGCACAGCATGGCCGCGCCTGACGCCACCAGAGCTTCAATCAGTCCCCAGGTTGCGGCGATCACCAGAATGCCGACTAAAAATATGAAGCCCGCCGTGGTTGCGTTCGCCGGAATTACGACGTAACAGATGAACGTGGCGGCAGCGATCAGCGCCAGGCTCAAACACAAGCGAAACAAGCGGCGGGCGATTTGGGAACGCAACGGCGTGGTTCCTCTCCAGAAGCAATTCTACTCTAGCGGGATGCCGCGGGCCGCTCCATGGGAGATTTTCATAACTTCTTCATGACTTCTTTATAGTTTCTTTATCTTATTGACCATTCGGCACTTACCCCGCATTTGCAAATGTTGCGAATATAAATTTTGAATTGGACTCATGGGGTAATTTGCCGCTACACTCCCCTTGAGGTCGAAGTTGCCCGAACCGCAACTTCAAATGGAGGGCATCGCCGTATGCTGGACTTGCAACAAGTGGAATCGTTTCGAATGGTCGCTCTGACGCAGAACTTCACGCGCGCGGCTGCCGAGCTCGGGTGTTCGCAATCGAGCGTCACGCTGCACATCAAGGCTTTGGAGCGCGAGTTAGGAGCCTCCTTGTTGGAACGGCACCGGTTCAGCAAGACGGTTCAGCTCACCGAAGTCGGCCAGCGCACGCTGGATTACGCCGAGAGGCTTGCTGGCGTTGGCGAATGAGGCGAGAGAAGCGGTCAGAAAACAACTGCCTTAGGCGTAGCGCGCCTTTACGAATAACGCAGCAGGGCCTTGAAGCCATAATCCATGTGGTGTTGGATATGGCAGTGAAATAACGTCAGTCCCGGCTGGTCGGCGGTAAAGTCCACGCTGGCGCGTCCATAGGTCGGCACCACAACCGTATCCTTGATGACCCCTGAAGTGGCCTTGCCATAAATCTCGGCGATCTCAAGTTGGTGGCGATGCAGGTGCATCGGATGCGCATCGTCGGTGCGGTTGTGAAACGTCAGCCGGTAGCGCGTGCCCTGTTTGAGCATGAATTCCTGCTCATGCGGATAAGGTTTGCCGTTCACCGTGAAGCTATTGAATTTGCCCGCGCCGCGCGGCACCTTCTCAAACACCATGTCCAATTTCTCGGTAGGCGCCGGCTGCGATGGCGGTTTGCCGAACCCGGGGGGTTACCAAAAATAGTGTAGTCCCAACTGGATTTCGGCGGCGGCGTCCACTGCGGAAGTGCGGCGTTGACCGGCGTACTCGATGACGATGCCCAAGCCGCCTTCGCGCACCGGATCCTCGGGCGCGCCCAGAATCCAAACCCCGGACTGGTTCATCTCCACCCAGGCATCGATGCGCTCGCCTGGACCCAGCATCAACACATCCACAGCGGCCGGCGTCGGCACCGGATTTCCATCCAGCGCGATGACGTTGAACTTGTGGCCGGGCAGCGCCAGATGCCGCATCTCGATGGCGCTGGCGTTCAGAAAATGAAATAGCACGCGGTCGCCCTGGCTTCACGCGAATCGGTTCGCCGGCGCCGAGCGCCTTGTCGTTGATGGAATAAATATCGGACTGCACCTCCAGCCCCGGCTGCCGCGTATCCATCACCGCCGGCCTCTCCGGCTGCGCGCCCGCCGGATCGAGATCGTCGTTGTCCATTGCCTGGTTGCTGAAATACGGCTCCCAATCGCGCAGCGCAAGATAGTGTTCCTGATCGTAACGGCCGGGATTATTCGCTCCCTCGACGATCAGAAAGCCGAACTGCCCCGTGAAACTGCCGCGGTGCAAGTCGTCCATCGACATGGTGTGGGTGTGATACCAGCGCGTGCCCGCCGGCGTGGGCGTGAATTTATAGCTGCGCTTTCCCTGCGGAGGCACGACCGGCGTGCCTTCTTCCTCTGACCCGTCGACGTCGGCGGGAATCAGCAGCCCGTGAAAATGCACATACTCCGGGACGTCGGTTTTATTGATGACGTTCACCGTGACCGGCACGCCTTCCTTCATCCGCAGCCGCGGCCCCGGCGAGATGCCGTTGTACCCGATGGTGCTGATGATGCGATTGGGCGCGAGTTCCACCGTGATCGGCGCGATTTCAAGCGTGAAATCGGTCTTGGCCACGTCTTCGGATGCCGCCGGCGCCAGAAAGGACTGCGGCTGCATTTGCATCTGTTGCTGCTGGCCAAGCAGCCGGTTACTCGCCGCGGCCACGCCGGCCATCTTGAGAAAGTCGCGTCTTTGCATAAGAGATGAAAAGGCAGTCTTCGACTATGGTACCGCCAGCCTCGCCTTTAGCGAGCCGCCCGTCAAAAACGAAAGCGGAAGGAAGCTTGCAGCCGGCGGCCGGGTTGAGCCGATACCGGTCTTCCAAAAAATGGCGAGGTCAGCACGCCCACGTAGCTCGGGTAGTTGACATGGTTCAGCACATCAAATGCATCAAGACCAAGAGTGGCCATCGGCCCCTTCTCTTTCTTAGCCTTCACGAGATAGAAATCGTGCGACCATCGCAGGTCGAGATCGGCATATCCAGGCCCTTGCAAACTGTTGCGAGGCACCCCCGGCGGACGCGCGTTCGCCATGCCGTCGTTATAGTTGTCGAGCCCCGTCGTGATCGAATAAGGCATCCCGGAGTACACCGCCAGCGCAACTCCAAGTTTGAAGTACCTTCCCGGCGTAATCGTACCGAGAAGGTTGAGGCGATGCCGCTGGTCGAAATCGGCGCGCGCCCATTCGCCGCTCAGATCGTAGTTGTTCGCGGGGAAACTATTGAGCGACGAACGCGCTCCCGACGCCGGATTCCCGCCCGTGTTGTTGTAAGCCCGCGCCAGCGTGTATTGCACCATTCCCGCGAAGTAGCGGGTGATGTTGCCGCGCACGCCAACTTCGAGCGATTGCGACTTCATATCCGCCGACGATTCGATCTGCCGCCAGACGGAATACTGCGGATCGGGCCGCGCAAGATAAAGGGGCGGTGGGGGAGCGTTGATGTCCAGCGAGCGGAAAAGACTGATACCGCGGGTTCCGTAGTAGCTGACGGTGAGCGTCGTGGATTTCGTTACTTTGCGTTCCACGGTCGCCCCATATTGTATGAGGTATGGCAGCTTGATCGCAGGGTTGAGAGTGACAATGCTGGGCGGTCCGACAGCGTTCGGATCCGGATATAACGGGTCCGTGATCACGTATTGCAATAAATGATGTCCGTCGTAGCGGAGCAGATCGAAAATCGGCTGCGGACCGGTCCGGTCATAGAACATCCCGGCGCCTCCGCGGATGACGGTTTGGCGCCCTTTCCCAGGCGCGTAGGCGAAGGACACGCGCGGCGAGAAATTGTTGTTGTCGTGAAAATAATTCTGCCAATCGTAGCGAAGCCCGACCGAAATCTGCAGGTTGGGGAGCGCTTTGAACTCATCCTGGACGAAACCTCCCAGCACTTTCTCTACAAACACCACGTGGCCGTTGCCCGACTGGCGAACCAGCGAGAAGGGCCGTTGCGCGATGTAATCCGCCAGCGAGGAAAATGTGTAAGTCCCGCCCGCATTTGTGTTGTCGTCGAGTCCCCGGCGGCTGATGTCGGGAACGTTGATGCCGAAGCGGACGGTATGTTTCTTGCCGGACCATACGACGATTTCATTGAGAGCGATGTGGTTCTCGGTCTGGAGCCGGTCCGCTTGAGCGCCGCCGCCGGTGAATGCGCCCAGCACGACAACTTTGGGTTGCTGGTCCACGCTGGCCGTCACGGAGTGATCTCGCGAAATCATGAACCGAAAGAAATTGTAGAAATTCCCGGTAATTGCGCCTCGGTGATTGAAATAAACCGAAGTCCTCGCGGTCCTCAAAATTCGTGGCCGTCTCCGGCAGATTGAATCCGCCGACGCCCTGATTCTGGATCGTGCGATCGGTATACAGGCCACGAATTGAAATCAACTGGTCCGCGCCAATCTGGCGGTTCACACTGGCGGAAAGCTCGGTATTCCGCGAAGGCGTTGGAAGCGTCTCCTGAATCGGCCCGGACACACCTTGCGCGAAGACCGTCGCCTGCACGTCTTCCTCCTGGCGGTTCGCCGAAATCAGAAACGACGTCTTCTTGCTGTGGCCCAGCGGCCCGGTAAGATTGCCTTCGAAGATCCGGCGCTGTTCCGGACGGCCGCGTCAACGAGAATGGATCCCGCGCGTTCAGGTAGGAATCGCGGAAGAAAAAATTGAAGGTGCCGTGGAAGTCTGAGCCGCCTGGTTTGGTGATGATCTCGATGCGGCTGCGGCCGGGGCGCGGATACTCCGCGGAGTAGGGATCGTTGTTAATCTTGACCTCCTGAATTGCCGACGCCGATACGCTTGCGCGATCCGTCTCCACGCCGTCGACGATGACGGTGACGCCGCCCGTCGCGATGGAACCGGAATCCAGGAATCGCGACATGGTGCCGATGTAGTCTTGGTCGAAAATCGGCAGGTCGTCCATTGCCTGCCCCGTCAGCGTGGCGGTATCGCGGTTATCGGCAGTCTCGGTGCTCAGTTCCGGGGACTGGGCGCTCACATTGACCTCGGAGCGGAGTGCGGCAATGTTGAGATGGACAACAATCTGTAACGGGGTTCGCCCGATCAACTTCACGGGCACATTCGCCGGGTCAAATCCATCATGCTCGACAACCACCCGGTAATTCCCGGGCGCAATCGCCGTAAATTGGAACGTGCCATTCACATCCGCCGTGGTGGCGGAAACGGCGGAGCCATCGTTCTTCAACAAACTTGCCTTGGCGCCGGAAACGCCCGATTGGGTGGAGTCCAGCACGCTGCCGGAGAGAGCAGCGGTTGGTGGATTCTGCGCAGAAGCGGCGCACGCGAGAGCCACCAGAATTGCGATCGTCTTGCAATACAAACTCTTCTCCTAGTGGCGAACTACGAACGCGTGGAATGGCCACTCCCGCCAAGGCCTGGTGGAGGCGAGTCGCGCTAGCTTCAGTTTCAAGCCCGTGACCTGAATATCTGCTGAGTTCTGAACGACCTTCGACATAGCGCCCGGCCCAAGGGTCAAGCCGCCGATGTGTTATCCATTAAGAGAAAGGAGTGTTCCCCGTATGAACACTAATACTAAGCAGGATCAGAAGAACCAAAGACAAAAGACGCGTCAGGTGCAAAGGACGGCGAAGGTGGGTCAGAATCCCTACATCCTTCCCAGCCGGAAGCACCCCGGCCATGAACAGGAGCACCCCGAGACGCGGATGACGCGCTAAGTCTCACCCGTTCAAATATTCAAACAAGAAAAGCTCCCTCCCCCCACATTGTGGGAGGGAGCTTTCGTGTTTCTGGGCGGCGCGTCTTAAATGGAGTTAAGACCGGCAATCGTCTGCGGACGGCAGTTGCAGTGCCGCAGCTTTCAGATTCTCGCGAAGATGCTCGACCGAAGATGTACCCGGTATCAGTAGGATGTTGGGGGAGCGCTGCAGCAGCCAAGCGAGTGCAACCTGCATCGGCGTAGCTTGCAGGGCCGCCGCTGCCGCATCAAGCGTAGACGACTGCAGCGGAGTGAAGCCTCCCAGCGGAAAGAACGGCACATAGGCAATGCCTTGACGCGCGAGGTCGTCGATAAAAGCGTCGTCCTGCCGCTGCGCCACGTTGTAAAAGTTCTGCACGCAGACGATTTCCGTAATCGCCTGCGCCTCCGCGAATTGCCGGGGACTCACATTGCTCAGGCCGAGATGGCGAATCAGTCCCTGACGTTTGAGTTCGGCTAGCACCGTCAGCGGCTCTTCGATCGATGCCTCCGACGGCGCCGTAAATCCCCCGACCCGCAGGTTGACCACATCCAGCGCGTCGAGTGCCGAGATTCCGCAGATTGTCGTGGACGGCATCGACGAGCTCCTGGCGCGAAAGCGCATGCGGCCACGATTTGTCCGGCAGCCGCCGGGCGCCTACTTTCGTCACCAGCACCAGTCCGTCCGGATAGGGATGAAGCGCTTCTTTGATGATCTGGTTGGTCACATGCGGACCGTAATAATCGCTGGTGTCGATGTGGTTGACTCCTGCCGCGACCGCCTCTCGCAGAACAGCGATTGCAGCGTTCCTATCGCGCGGCGGTCCGTACACCTGCGGACCGGCGAGTTGCATGGCGCCATAACCCATGCGGTTCAAACTCATGGAAGTTCCGGAAAGCGTGAAGCTGCCGCCAAGGTTGATCTGTGTCGTCATTCGTGTCTCCTCTAGTCTGTATCCTAACTACAGTGATCGTATTCATTCTGGTTAGATGAAGAAAACCTCGATTCGGAGTTCGCATTTGCCGCAGCGCTCGCAAGCCGTCTTAGAACCGCGTAAATCGCCGGTTCAAGCCCGTTCGACGGCGAGCGTGGACGCGATTCTGGAAGCCACTATTCAGGTTTTGCTCCAGGCGGGAAAGGAGCGGCTCACCACCACCAAGGTCGCGATGCGGGCCGGTGTTTCGGTGGGAACTCTGTACCAATACTTTCCCAACAAGAGCGCGTTGCTAAAAGCCGCTCTGAAACGCCACCTGGATGAGGTCGTGGAAGCGGTTGAACTCGTGTGCGACCAGCAGAAGGGGCATTCACTCGAGCACATGGCTACGGCCGTCATGACAACCTTCCTCGCGGCCAAGATGAAGAGACACGAAGGCGAGCGTCGCCCTCTACGCAGTTAGCTCCGACATTGACGGAGCGAAGTTGGCCCAGGAGATGGGAATCAGGGCCAACCAGGCGGTCGTGAGCATGTTGATGACCGCCAGGGAGCAACTTACGACCGATCCTCAACTGGTCGCTTCGATGCTTCAGGGAGTGATGGCGGGGGTCAGCCGAAGACTGCTGGAGTCACCTGCGCCCGAGAAAGAATTCGACATCTTGCGGCAGGAAATGATTTTCCTTGCGCGCACCTACCTGAAGGCGTGTTCCACGCGAGTCTAGGGTTCGCCTATTTTCGGCGAGTGCCCGTAAACTCCCCCTCGGCCTCCTTAATGCGGAACTCGTTCACGCCCTTTTGCGCGTCGCGGATGAATTCGAAGATCGTGCCGGCAAGCGAGAACGTGGTTTCCGACAGCGCATCCAGCTTCTGCTTGCCTTGGTTGTCGTAGTTCACGAACAAGCCGTCCCCCTCGGCGAAAATCTCCGCAATCACCGTCTTGATCTCGTCTTTCACGTCATAAGAACCGGCGTAGGTCTTCAAGACTTCGGTGGGAACCTTTACGTCGATGGCAGATGTGCTGGCTGGCATGTGCGCGTGGTCCTTTTCGTTTTCGGCGCAGGCATATTCGAGCATCTCGGTGTCGGTGACCAGTTCCATGTGAATGGGTACCGTGATTGGCTTGGTCAACGCTTTGGGATCGTCGAAGGTCACCTGAAGTTCAATATGGCCAAAGTCGGGGCGCCGGTATTGTTCCGTAACGTGCAAGCTCTCGCTGTGGGGATGGCCGGTGGTGTCGAGCCAGGTCTTGTCGTTGTATCCGTTGCTTTCGACTACCAGCGTGTCGCCGTCCCAATGTCCTACGGAGTAGCCCATCCACGAAGGATTTGGCGCTTTTTCCAACTGCCGGCCATCGATGAAGATCACGCGATGAGTGAGATCCTCATTCAAAATCGCAACCATGGCCGGAGTCTGAATGATTCTGGATTCGCGATAGGGCGTAGTCGTGTAGGCGGGGCCAAAAGGAAGGCAGAGCGTGTCCATGCTCTCTTTGCCGAAATCTTTTCTGCGCTGCTGATAGAGAGCCTCAGCCCAGGCTTGCACCACGCCCGCTGGCTCATCGGCGGCGATGTTGTTGTTGTACTTGTCGGAAGCTTTGCCCCACAGCCCTGAAAGATCGGGTTTCCCCTCCGCGGTTCGCGGCGCGGACGCCGCCAGGTTTGGCTTGCCATCGGCCGTACGCGGAATACCCGGAGTTGGCAGGTGCAGCCACTGCGCGCCGAGCGGCAGCGTTGCGAAGACTAAAATCGCGAAGCGAACCATTCTTCCTCCCAACTTGTGAGGCGTGCCGTGCGAAGTCCACATGGACACGCCAATACTAGCTCTCAGTATTGCGGGTGCCTGGAGATTGCTGCGTTATTGCGCCCTACTGGCGGACTTGGCGGCAAGCAACTGATTGATTTGCCGCACGGCGTAATCTACCTTCATATCGATAAACTTTTTGCCGAGCTCGGCACTAGATCGCCTGGCATCCCCTGAGATGCCATTGTTCGTAGGCGGCGCATTGGGATTCTGCGCCCGGCCGCTCGGGCCAATCGGATTGCCCACCGCTGTCGGGATTAGATTCGTTCGGACCCAACCTTTGTCGCGGCCGAGATAAACCATTTCCGAAGTATCCATGACGCCGGCGTGGCCGCTCGGAGCCGGATAGCCCTGCTCGCCAAGCCATTTTATGAAATCGGCCTGGGCGCCGGGGTGTTCCGTGCTCCCCACGTAAACCTGGTCGCAGAAAACCACTCGAATACCCTTGCCAGAGTATTTGTCGTCGAGCTTCTTAGCTACTTCGCCCAGTTCTTTCTGTCCGCCGCCGTGATCGCCCATAAGAACGATATTCTTGAACCCGCTGACGATCAGTTGCTCGGCGATCTGTTCGTTCATCGCGGCAAACAACTGCGGAGTAAGTCCGATAGTGCCGGGCAGATCCGCACTGGCAGCATTGGGAGAATAAGGCAGCACCGGCGCTAGGATCGCATTGCCGAGTTTCAAGGCGATACGCCGTCCGGTTTCACGGGCGATGAGCGTATGGGCGCCGTTCACGTTCTGCGGCCCGCGCTGTTCCGTGCCGCCGTTGTAAACCAGGGCCGTCGTCTTGCCGCCTTGAATGGCTTGTTTGACTTCGCTCCAAGTCATCATGTCGAACTCGACGAGAGGATCTTTGGATTGCGCAGAGAGCGATGCACTGAAGATCGCGAGGAGGCAGGCTGCCAGTTTCATAGAAAGCTCCTTTGCAAGCGGCTGTTGGTAGATGATAGCCCATTTCCGTAGTGACAGGGCACAGCGTAATCGCGGACACACCTACGAGGTCCTTGGCTCCCTGGAGTCGCTCCCGCGCTTCTGATATCCTTCACTTCGTAGGCTTTCAACTATGAAGTTGGTGCGGCTCCTCTCCGCCACTCTGGTGGCGATTTCGCTCGGCCTCGGATTGTTTGTGCTGCAGATGCCGGCGGCGCAGAGGTTCGGTCGCGATCGCGGCTACTACTCTGGCGGACCCAACGTGCCCTCGGAGTTTTATTGGAGCCGGCTCCAATACACTTCCAGCTACGCCAACGGCAGCAGCTTCGGATATCGCCGTTTCTACGGTGGCTGGTCGAGAGACTATCCCAAGGCCGACAACGATTGCTTGATCGCCCTGCGGCGTTTGACCCACATCAACTCTCCGTCGCCGCTGAACGTTGTCGATCTCGATAGCGATCACCTCTACGACTACCCTTGGATCTACGCCGTCCAAGTGAACACCTGGACCTTCACCGAGCAGGAGGCCAAACGCCTGCACGATTATCTTCTGAAGGGCGGCTTCCTGATGGTCGACGACTTCCACGGCACCGACGACTGGGAGCATTTCATGGCCGGCATGCGCATGGTGCTACCCGACCGCCCCGTCGAGGATCTTAAGGATAACGACGAAATTTACCACGTTTTATACGACATCAACGAAAAGTTTCAGATCCCCAGCGAGGTCTACGTCAACACCGGCAGAACTTATGAGAAGGACGGCTACGTGCCCAAGTGGCGCGCCATCCGCAACGACCGCGGGCGTATCATGGTGGCGATCTGCGCCAACATGCATCTCGGCGACGCCTGGGAGTGGGCCGACAGCCCGGAGTACCCGGAGAAGTTTTCCGGACTCGCGTTTCGCATCGTCCTCAACTACATAACCTACGCCATGACCCACTAGCCATGAACCCCGTGCGCCTCTTCCTACAGTTCGCGAGCAGCCCAGAGGCCCATGTTCGAGTTCTTTTTTAAATATCCGCAATCAGTGTATTCGCGCGGCCACTTCGCCCTCTTGGGGGCGTGGCCAACCTGGATACTGGCTGTGCTGATCGTGGCTGCGGCCGCTGGACTCGCTTGGCTGATCCGCTCGCGCTTGAAGGAAGCCGCGCCGCTCCTGCAAGGTTGGCGAGCCTGGATCATCTGGGGCCTGCAAGCGCTCATGGCCGCGATCGTATTGGTGCTGCTGTGGCAGCCCGCGATCACCGTCGCCGAATTGAAGCCGCAGCAGAACATCATCGCCGTGCTGGTCGACGACTCGCGCAGCATGGGAATATCCGAGGACGGTTCGACCCGCCAGGCGCAAGCCGTGAAGGCGCTCCAGGGCGGACTGCTCGCCAGTCTCAACCGCTCGTTTCAAACCCGTCTCTATCGCGTCGACGACGTGCCCGCGCGCATCGACAGCCTGACGAATTTGCAGCCCGAGCGCGCCCTCGACGCGCATCGGCGACAGCCTCAAACAGTTGAGCGAGGAAACGTCCGACCTGCCCATCGGCGCCGTGGTGCTGCTCAGCGATGGCGACGATAACGCCGGCGGAATTAGCGCGGACGCGATCAGTGCGCTGCGCGCCCGTCACATTCCGGTTCACACCGTGGGCTTCGGACACGAGCGCTCCGCACATGATGTGGAGCTGGAAGACGTCGTGGTTGCTCCCGCGCGCCTTGGCCGACTCGCGGCTCGCCGCCAAGATCACCTTGCAGCAGCGCGGATACGCGGGCGCGAAGATCAACCTGACGGTGCGCGACGTCAGCACCGGACAACCCAAGGCCCTCGCCGCCCGCACCATCACGCTGGGGCCGGATGGCAATCTGCAGACCGAAACTTTGATGTTCGATATCGGCGGCGCCGGCGCGAGAACATTGCAAATCGCGGCGGCTGCGCTCGCAGGCGAAGAGAATACCGCCAACAATGCGTTGACTCGCGTAGTGAATGTCGGCTCCGACGCGCGCCGCATCCTCTATATAGAAGGCGAACCGCGTTGGGAGTACAAGTTTATCCGCCAGGCCGAAGAAGACGACCGCATGGTGCAGGTCGTCTCCATGGTTCGCACCAGCGAAAACAAGATCTACCGCCAGGGAATCGCCGATCCCAAAGAACTGGCCAGCGGATTCCCGGCGACGCCCGAGGATCTATTCGCGTACCAAGGTCTGATGATCGGGTCAGTGGAAGCCGGCTACTTCACTCCCGCGCAGCAGGAATTAATTCACCAGTTCGTGGATCGCCGGGGCGGGGGATTGCTGCTGCTCGGCGGTCAGTTCGCGATGGCGGATGGCGGTTGGAACGCGACCAAGCTCATCGACCTGATGCCCACCACGCTGCCCGGCCAGTCGCCCACGTTCCATCGCGAGGCCGATCCCAGGGACGGCACCACCCACACCACCGCCGAACTCGCGCCCGCCGGCGTCGACAACATTATCACCCGCGTGGTGGATGACCCCGCCGCGAATTTCGCCAAGTGGAAGCACGCTGCCCTACCTGATGGATTATCAGGATCCCGGCATTCCCAAACCGGGCGCGGAAGTTCTCGCCAACATGATTACGCCCGAAGGCAAGAAGCTACCCTTGCTGATCACCGAGAACTTCGGCCGCGGCCGCAGCGCGATCATGGCCACCGGAGGCAGTTGGCGCTGGCAGATGAGTTCGCCCCTCGGCGACACCGCGCACGATTTGTTCTGGCAGCAGCTCCTGCGCTGGGTGGTTTCCGATACGCCGGGTCACGTCTCCGCATCTGTGCCCGCGCAGATGCTGCTCGATAACGGCGCCGTAAATATCGCCGCCGAGGTTCGCGATCAACAGTACAATCCTGCCGCCGATGCCAAGGTCGAAGCTCATATCCTGGGCCCGAGCGGCGTCAGCGCTCTGGTCGAGATGACACCGGTGCCCGATAATCCCGGCCGGTTCCAAGCCGCTTGGTCCGCTCCCAGGACCGGCTCGTATTTGACCGAGGTCACGGCGCAGCGCGCGGATCCCAAGACCGGCAAGTTCAGCGAGCTGGGACGCGACGTGCTCACCTTTCAGCGCATGGACGGTGTCGCCGAAAATTTCCACACCGAACAGAACCGCGATTTGCTGGAACGCCTCGCCACGCAAACCGGCGGACAATATTGGAAGCCCGCCGACCTCGGCAAACTCGCGAGCAGCATTCCTTTTTCGGAGGCCGGCGTGACGGTGCGCGAGACCAAGGACCTGTGGAACCTGCCGCTGGTGTTTCTAGTGCTGGTGCTTCTGCGTTTCTCCGAATGGTGGCTGCGGCGGAAGTGGGGGATCGTCTAGATGCCAAGCGAGCTCGTGTGTTCAGTAGACACTGTAAACTAAAACATTTACATTAAAAGAGTGATCGGCGACTTCCGCCATAAGGGGCTCGAAGAGCTTTACCTCGCCGGCAAGACACGCCGGATCGGCGCCGATCAGGTCAGGAAGTGCGTGCGTATCCTGCAATTGCTGGAAGCAGCGGCGAACCCGGAGGATATGAACATCGCAGGCTTTCGCTTCCATGGCTTGCACGGCAACCCGAGACGCTGGTCCGTGCGCGTCACCGGGAACTACCGGATCACTTTCGGCTGGTCGGGCGAAAACGCCCTGGATATCGATTTTGAAGACTATCATTGAGGAAGACATGAACAGGCAGAAAGCCATGGAGAGAAAGAACGGACTGCCGCCCGTCCATCCGGGCGAGATCATTAAGGAGGACATCCTGCCGTCGGTCGGCCTGTCGGTAACGGCTGCGGCGAAAGCTCTGGGCGTGTCCCGCCAGATGCTTCACGACATTCTGGCGGAGCGCAAGCCTCTTTCCGCCATCATGTGCCTGAAGGTATCGCGCCTGTTTGGCAGCTCGCCGGAAGTATGGATGCGGTTGCAGGCAGCCTACGACCTGAAGAAGGCTGAGCAAAACAAGAACGTCATGAAACGCGTCGCGCGGATCGTGCCTGTAAAGCCGGTCGAAGAAGTTCGTGCCTGAGCCGATGCGGTGCCTGATGCCGAGCAAGTCAGCACCCTTCAGCGCGAATCGTCGCGGAGGCCGCGTCTAGATGGGCCTCTTCGCGCCCTGGTTCCTCGCCGGGTTGGCCGGAGTCGCGCTTCCGCTCTACCTGCATTTGCTAAAGCGGCATAAGCGTCCGCCCAAGCCGGTGCCGTCGTTGATGCTCTACGAATCGCGCGTGGTCAGTTCGACCAAGCACAAGCGGCTCGATCACATCCTGCTGCTCTCGCTGCGGCTGCTGTTGCTGGCGCTGCTGATTCTCGCCTTCGCCAATCCGTTCATCAACCGCAACGCGGCCGCGCTGGCGAGCAACCGATTGGTGCTGCTGGTGGTCGACAACTCTTTCAGCATGCGTGCCGGTACTCGCCTAGCCGACGCCAAAGACGCCGCCATGGGCGTCTTGGCTGGAAAAGGTTCGGCGCGAGCGCAGGTCGCGGCGTTCGGATCGCAATTGCGGCTGATGACGCAGCCCATTGAAGACCAGTCGGCGTTGCGTGCCGCGGTGCAGGCCATTCAGCCCGGCGACGGCCACGGTAACTTCGGCGAACTGGCGCGCGCGGTGCGCGGCATGGCCGAGTCGGTTCACACTCCCATCGAAGTGCATCTGTTCAGCGACATGCAGCGCTGCGAGCTGGCCGCCACCTTCGCCGACATGGCGCTGCCCGCCAACGCAAAAGTGGTGACGCACGCCGTGGTCGCGAAGGCGCAGCCCAACTGGACTGTCGAATCGGTCGACGCGCCCGGACAAGTGTGGGGCAAGGACGCCAAGCCGGTTCACGTACAAGCCGTGATCGCAGGCTACGGCACTCCCGCCGCGCAACGCAGCGTGTCGCTGGTCGTGAACGGCAAGACCACCGCGACCAAGACTGTAGCGGTTCCCGCCAACGGACGCGCCACCGTCGACTTCCCGGCGCTCGAAGTGCCGTACGGCTTCAGCCGCTGCGAGGTCAAGATCGATTCCGCCGACGGCTTCGCAGCCGACGACCTGCGCCGCTTTGCCGTCGAGCGCTCCGATCCGCAAAAAGTTTTGCTGATCCACAACTACGGCGACAGCCGCTCGCCGCTCTACGTCGGAGCCGCGCTCTCGGCAGCCGCGCAATCGGCCTTTACTCTCGAATCGATCAACGTCACCGAAGCGGCCGACCGTAAGCCGTCCAACTACGCGTTCATCATTCTTTCCGATATCAACACCGTGCCTTCGCTGCTGGAAAATTCGCTCACCCAATACGTGCGCTCCGGCGGCAGTCTCTTCATCGCCGCCGGTACCTCCGCCGGCGCCCGCTTGCAGATTCCCATCTTCGGCGCGCACATCGTCGCCACCCGCGACTACAGCCGCGTTCCCGATCGATTCATGGGAGTGGGCTCGAGCGACTCCTCTTATCCCGCAGTGGCCAAAGCCGGCGGCTGGCCGGGCGTGAAGTTTTTCTACGCTCTGAATGTCGACCCTGGCGACGCGCGCGTGATCGTTCGCTTAGGCGACCAGACGCCGCTGCTTGCTCGAGAAGCGCATCGGCGAGGGCCGCGTGATGCTGCTGACCTCCGGGCTCGACAACCTCACCAACGATTTTCCGTTGGCTCCCGCCTTCGTGCCTTTCATCGAGCAGACCGCGCGTTACCTTGCGGGCAGCGAACGCCAGGGCGGCGCGCGCATTGTCGACGCTTACCTGGAACTGCGTAATGCCAAGGAACGAGCCCAAGGCGTCGAAGTCACCGACCCCGAGGGCAAGCGCCCGCTCACGCTGGGCGAAGCCGCATCCGCGCAGTCGTTCCAGCTCACCGAGGCCGGCTATTACCAACTCCGCCTCGCCGACGGACGGCAGGACGAAGTCGGCGTCAACCCCGATCCGAAGGAATCGAACCTTGACGTGATCCCCGACGATGTCTTGGCCCTCTGGCAAGGAAACGGCGGCAAACCTTCACAAGAGGCTGCGGCGCCTGGGCAGCCAACGTCCCCGGCAGCGCCGCAGAAGACGCCGGAATCATTTTGGTGGTACGTGATGCTATTCGTGCTCGCCGCCGTGATCGCCGAATCGGTCATCGCGAGCGGCTACCTCGGCACGCAGCGCGAGCAACCGTAAAGCGTACGACGACCGGCTGCAGCTACTCGCAAATGATTTCTGTGAGTGGTTGAATCCCTTTGGCGCTAAACGAACCTTCCAGTTTCCGCCCATCGATGTATGTGACCGCGAATTTGCCGGAAAGCGTGCTCACGCTTCTCCGTCCATACGACACGTGGAGTATTTGAATCTTGCCGCTCACGGTTTCGCATCGACCGCGCTGCGGGCAGTCCATGTCAACATCCACCCACTCCTTCCCGAGAATTTGCGGATCCCTGGGAAGTTTGAAGGCCAAAGGGTTCTCTACGTTCCTGTTTTGAAAGCGCACTAATTCGAGGCGGAGCGCCCGGAGAAACTCACAGCTTGCAAAGCGATGACGCACCTCAACAAGGCCGAGCCACTGTGGAGTGAGTAATTGGGCATTGCAAACAACGAGCGCCGTCCCCCATAAGAGGAACGGCGCGTGGATCACAGTCGATTACTTCGCCGGGGCCGGAGCTGGACGAGCGGTCGGAGGCTTGTATCCGTCGCTCGGCTCACCGCCCTGATAGAAATTGAAATCCGATCTCGGGAACGGCGTCGGAGGCACGGGCCCAGTGGCGCCCAAATACTTCCCGGCTCGCCTGGTCGCATCGTGGATGAGTTTCAGCATCCCCTGATACGGTCCCGATTCGCGATCGAACCAGCCGGAGAAATTAGCCAGGTCAGTATTCGCGATCAATATGCCATCGATGCCCGGAACGCTCGCGATCTCATACGCGTTGGCGACGCCGATCGGCGTTTCGATCATGGCGATGACCATCATGTTCTCGTTGACCGTGGTTCGGTATTGCATTGTGGCATCGCGGCCGTCGCCGATCCAGATTCGAGCGGCCTGTCCGCCTCCCATGCTGCGCCGGCCCTCCGGCGGGTACTTCGCGTAGCGCACGGCGGCCTGCGCCTTCTCAACCGTATCCACCGTGGGCATGATAATTCCCAGCAAGCCGATATCGGTGGCATGTTGAATCGAGCTTTCCAGTTCGTCCGCGATCCGCACCATCGGCGTGGCAACCGAGTGCGGACATGCCGCGATCATTTTCTCGATGTCGGCCCAGCTCATGGTGCTATGCTGCATCTCAAACCAAACGAAGTCGTAGTGCTTGGCGACTTCGCAGTAGAGCGCGGCGTCGGGCTTGCCGACTGTGTAGCTGGAGAGGGTCTTGCCATCCAGAAGCTTTTGTTTGGCGTTGTTGTAAAGCTTCGGCGCAGCGGTGGCTTGGGCGTGGGCCGGCGCTGACACGCTGACGGTAAGCGCGGCCAGCAACGCGTACCCTAGTGTTTTCACGATATCGATTCTCATTAAAAGTCTCCCTGGGGTTTTGTACCATACCCCGGCAGGCGTTGGCTACCTGGTATTTCGGCAGGGGTCGGAGAGGCGTTAGAAAGCCGTAGCGTCTCGCTCACTGGGGTCTTGACCGCGCGGGCGTCAACCGATAGGCGCGAATGAGTCGATTCGCGTCTGCGGGGTGACTTCTAACGTTTCCAGGACTTCGCTCGCCAAGAGCCGCGAGATCAAGTCCTTGGAGCCTCCAACAAGAGTAAACATCAGGTCGTAGTCGCTACATACGCACCACTGGCAGTCTGGAGGCCACCAGTATTCGAAAGTGAATCGATAAGGCTCCAAAGATGTTGCAAGTTCTGAAAGACGTCCCTGAAACAAAAGTGGCTTGTCTGTTAGAACGAATGGTATTTCAGGAAATCTGAAGAAACATTCCTGATCGTTATCGGTCAGGGGCATCAAAATTGACACCAGTTCCGTAATTTCCTCACTCGCGAGCGTCCCATCCGCTGGTCCCCAAAGAAACCGTGGCCAGCATCCGGGCTCAAGCTTGGTGCGGAACCATTCGTGGCATATTTCAGGCTTAATCGGCACGTCAAGTATCTGAGCGATGCGTGCCCATCTGATTCTTGATCCTTGGGAATTTTCTCTCGTGTGCTCAACAAACTCCCTCAAACGTGTGCACGGTGGTACTTTTAGGATCGCAATTTCGCTAGGGGAGAGCGGGCTTGTGGGGTCTTCGTAACGAGCATCGATCCGATGCAGAATTTTTGCGTACGCTTCAAACCTGTTCGGAATCAACAACGAGACAAAATTTCCTCGCCAGGCCTGACTGGCGCGACCGATCGCATCCGGCTTATCGCGCCCGCTTCTAATCCATTCAAAAACACTATCTTGAGGAAAAGTCGTCACAACACGCATCATAAACCACGAGCTTCGTAAGATCCGTATCTTTGCGCGGACAAACGGACTGCCGCCGCTGTTTCACAACCCAAGCTCACTATGCGAGCCGAGGCGCACAAGTTCGAGGCTGTCGTCATCTGGCTTTCGGTAGATGAGAACGAGGTCCGGACTTATGTGGCAGTCGCGGTGATCGTTCCATTCGCCCGAGAGAGGATGATCGAAATTCCGGCGCGGAAGGGGTGTATCCGCAGCGAGCAGGTTGACGGCGTCCATCAGAATGGCATCCAGCTTCTTGCTATGCCGACCGGATTTTTCTCGCTTGTAGTCACGCTGAAAGCGCGTGGTGTATTTAACCTCGCGCATTCAGGCTTCGCAGCAGTTTGTCCGGCTTGCCCACTTTGACTAGCTCGCCCCGGCGCGCGGCTTTCATCGCGGCGACGGTTTCGGCGTTGGGATTGAGCGGCTCGAACGGCAGGGCCTTTTCCGCCGCCACGCGCACCAGCAGCAGGCGAAAGGCGTCGGACACGGTGAGTCCGATTTTCTTCAGGGCCGCGGCGGCTTCCCTCTTGGTGCGTTCATCGATGCGGGCGCGAACGACGGAATTTTCAGGCATGGAATGTTCCTTCTCTGAGCTACATTGTAGCCCAAATATCGAGCCTTCATCAGAATACTGAATCCCGTGGTTGTCGTGACTTTGCGCATTCCCGTTTGCTGGTGCCTAGCGCGACGCCAGGCGCGACGTTCGACTTTTCAGCACCCTCACTATGGAAACGCATCCTCCGGCTCGCCGTTTTGGCCGAGTTTATACGCCATCAAATTGATTTTCGGAGGCTTGCCGGAAAACGCAACCCACTATTCCGCACATCGCTTGTTATCGCTCCCTTGGCACTCCGCCGCCTCCGCCAGTGCGATATGCTTTAGGTGTTAAAGTGGCCGCCGTGGGAGGTTCCATGAGTCTCCGCGAACAACTTCACGCCTACATTGCGCAACTGGAGCAACGTCTGCGCTGGAACACTGTGCTGCGCGGCTTGGCCATCTTCACCGGCAGTGCTCTGGTGGCGACGCTGGTGCTGGTCACCATCGCCAATGCGCTCGCCTTCTCGCATGGCAGCGTGACCGCCGCCCGCTTCGGACTCATCCTGATCCTGGCCGTTGCCGCCGCCGCCGGGTTGGCGCTGCCTTTGCGACGCTTGACTCGCCGCCGCGCGGTCGGAACCGCTGAAGCCACTTTCCCGCAATTCGAGCAGCGCCTCACCACTTTCGCCGAGCGCGATGGCCGAGATCCGTTCATTGAATTGCTGGCCGCGGACACGCTCAACGTCGCGCAATCCGCCGAGCCCAAGCTTCTGGTCACGGATCGCCGCCTTCAGTTCTCGCTCGGCACCGCCCTCGGAGCCTTGGCCATCTTGATCTGGATGATCGCCGCCGGACCCGGCTTTCTGGGCTACGGCGCGTCGCTGCTGTGGACCGGTCCGCAGTTCCGGCAAGCCTTCGCTCTACGATCTGCGCGTGACTCCCGGCGACGCCGTCGTGCGCCGCCACGCCGACCAATTGGTTTCGGCGCTGCCCATCGGCCTGCAGTCGCCCAACGTCAAGTTGTATGCCCGCTTCCAGAGTTCCGCCAAGTGGGAAGAGATTGCGATGCAGCCGCAGGCGGCCGGCAATTTCGCGGGCGGCTATCAATTTCTATTTGCCGGATTGCCGGAGGGCGTCGAATACTACGTCACCGCCGGGGCGATGGAATCGAAACACTTCAACATTCGCGTCAGCGATCTGCCCGCGGTGAAGCAGATTCGCGTCACCTATCATTACCCGGCCTGGACCGGAATGCCGTCCGAAATCGAGGAGCGCGGCGGCGATCTGCGCGCCGTCATCGGCACCCAGGCGGAACTCGACGTCACCACCGACCGTCCGCTGCAGGGCAGCCAGATTCAGCTCGATAACGGACAGCGCATCCAGCTCACGGGCGGCCAGAATAACGTCTATCACGGCACGGTCAAGATGGATTCGGACGGCGCCTATCACATCGCGGGCGTGGCCGAGGGCCAGCCGGTTCGCGTCAGCGAGGATTTTTTCATCGAGGCTCGCAAGGCTGATCCGCCTCAGATTTCGTTAGTCCGGCCCAGCCGCGGCGACTATCGCGCCAGTCCCATTGAAGAAGTAACGATTGCCGCCAAGGCCACCGACGAGTTCGGCCTCAGCGGCGTCACGCTGCATTATTCGATCAACGGCGGACCCGAGACTGCGGTGGACCTCCTCAAGCAGCGCGGAAAGAAAGAAGCGGATGGATCGACCACCATCGCGCTCGAAGACTTCAAGCTGGTGCCGGGCGATCTGGTGAGCGTCTACGCCACCGCCAAGGACGCCAACTCCGAAAACCACACCGACATGATCTTCATCCAGGCCGAGCCGTTCGAGCGCGAGTTCTCGCAATCGCAGGCCGGCGGCGGAGGGGGCGGCGGAGGTGGTGGTGGCGGAGCCGATCCGTCCGAACAGATCTCGCAGCGCGAGAAGGAAATCATTGCCGCCACCTTCAAACAGAATGGCGATAAGCACGCGACCCAGCAGCAGGCCGCCGACATATCGAAGCTGCTGTCGCAATCGCAAACCACTTTGCACGATCAGGCGGTCACGCTTTCCGGCCGCTTGCAGGCGCGCGAGCTGACCAGTGAAGTGCAGGCCATCAGCGATTTCCAGAAAGCCATGCTCGCGGCTTCTTCCGCCATGGAGCCGGCCGCGCAACAGTTGCAGCAGCAGAAATGGAAGGACGCCATTCCGAACGAGCAGAAGGCTCTGCAATTCCTGCTGCGCGCCGAAGCCACGTTCCGGCAAATTCAGGTCGCGTTTGGAGGGGGCGGCGGAGGTGGTGGCGGCGGCGGTGCGGCGCGCGATCTGGCGAGTCTCTTCGATCTCGAACTCGATACCGAGAAGAATCAGTACGAGACGCGGCAGAGCTCATCGAGTAGCGCCGAACAAAGAGCGCAGGAAGTCGACGACGCTCTGAAGAAGCTCGACGAACTGGCCAAGCGCGAAGAGGATTTAGCCCAGCAGCAGCGTAACGGGCAGCAGACCGCCGAGCAAAAATGGCAGCAGGAAATGTTGCAGCGCGAGGCAGAGCAGCTCCAGCGTCAGATGGAGCAGAGCTTAGGCAAGAGCGGCCAAAGTGGCCAGCAGGGGAAGTCGAGCCAAAGCGGCGGGCAAGCGGGCAGCTCATCCTCTAGTAACGCCAGCGGTCAATCGAGCAGTCAGGATAAAGGCGGCGCGAGCAATCCCCAACAGGCCGCGGACCGATCCGCCGATGACCGCCAGCAATCGGCGCAAAAGGCGCTCGACCGCCTGCGTCAGGCCAACGACGACATGCGGCGCGCGGCTTCGCAGAGTGCTAGCGCGGCCGACTATCGCCGTGCCGCCGATCGCTTGCGCGAAGCCACTGACTTGTTGGGCGGAGTCGAGCAGCATGACGCCGCAAGCCGCGTCAACTCCATGGCCCAGACCGCCGATCAACTAGCGGCCGAGCAAAAGAAGCAAGCCGATCGCGTGCGCGACTTGATCGCTCAGCAGAACGCTGCTCGCGCCGGCGGCCAACTGCCGCCGAAACCTCCAACGCCGCGAGGACATCGACAAGATGGTCAACGATCGCCAAAAGGTGAGCGACGACCTCGGGCACCTTACGCAGCAAATGCGCGACGCGGCGCGCGAGTTCGCGTCCACGCAGCCGGGGGCTTCCAACAAGTTGCGGAGCGCGCTCAGCGGCATGGACGAAAACAATCTCGGCACGCGCATGCAGCGCAGCTCGGATTGGCTGCGCAGCGGCCAGTTCTCCGATCCGGCCGAAGCGGCGCTCACCAGCGATCTGCAAAAGCTGGGGCAACAGGTCAGGGAAGCCGCGCAGGCGATGGGGAGCGCGCAAACCGCTTCGAAGGACGCCGCGGTGAATCGCGCGATGGACGATCTAGCGCGTCTGCGCGACCAACTCGCGGGGCTCGGCGGACGCCCCAACGGTCAGCCTCGGACAGGGACAGCCTGGCGGTCAGCAGTATCAGCCCGGCCAACTCAGCCGCAATGGGCAGCCCGGTCAGTCGGGACAGTCTGGACAATCGGGGCAGCCAGGACAGCAGCAAGGACAAGGCGGCCAGCCTGGGCAAGCGGGACAGCGGACAAGCGGGACAGCAAGGCGGGCAAGCGGGACAGGTGGCCAGCAAGGCGGTCAAGGTGGGCAAGTCGGCAACCGCGCCGCTGGTCAGAATGGCAATGCGGGTGGCGGGGGCAATCGCGATAGTACGGTGTACGGCAACTATGACACCGGCAACACTCGCATCTCCGGGCGCGCCGTCGCGCCGCAACGCGGTCCCAATCCCGCCGATACGCAGCGTGAAATCGAACAGGGATTGAACCTTCTCAACGGCGTTCGATCGGTAGCGCAGGATAGTCCTGAGGCGCGTCAGCAATTGCGCACGCTGATCGATCAAATGCGCAGTCTGGACCCCAAACGCTTCCCGGGAAATCCGGCGCTGGTCGAGCAGATGCGGCAGCAGCTCACCAGCGGCGTGGACGCGCTTGAATTGCAACTGCGCCGGCAGCTTGAGGAAAGCCGCGGCGGCACGATCCGCAACACCGATCCCGCAAAGGTGCCCGCTGGGTATCAGGATTCAGTCGCCGAGTATTACCGCAAACTTTCCGGCGCCGGCAACTAGACTCGTTCGTCAAGCGTCGCGCTGCGCGAGAGCATGATCCGCCTGCTTGCTCTTTGCGAGCGCCGGAATATCGATCCAGCGGCGTTCCTGCCAGGATTGCGTCGCCAGCTCCGCCAACTGCACGCCTTTGGCGCCTTCGAGGAAATCGTACTTGTATGGCGCGTCGGCCAGCACGTGACGCAGAAACATCTCCCATTGAACTTTGAACGCGTTGTCGAATTCTCGATTGTCCGGCACCGGCTGCCAATCCGCATAAAAATCCAAGGGATTGGGCACGTCCGGATTCCAAACCGGTTTGGGTGTATTTACGCGGTGCTGCGACTTGCAGCCGCGCAATCCCGCGATGGCGCTTCCGTGCGTCCCATCCACCTGAATTTCCAGAAGCTCGTCGCGATACACGCGTGCGACCCAGGATGTGTCCATCCTCACCGTCAAACCGCCTTCCATCTGGAACATCGAGTACGCCGAGTCTTCGGCGGTGCATGCGAAGCGCTCTCCGCTCTCGTTCACGCGTTCCTCGATCTGCGTGGCGCCCTGGCAAAAAACCGCATTCATATTGCCGAAGGTGTGCTCGAACAGATAACGCCAATGGGGAAGCATGTCGAGAATGATTCCGCCGCCCTCTTCCTTGCGAGAGTTCCAGGAGGGCCGCTGCCCCTCCTGCCAATCGCCCTCGAAAACATAGTAGCCATGTTCCCCGCGGACAGACAAAACTCTTCCAAAGAATCCGGAATCGATAAGCCGCTGTAGCTTAAGGATGCCAGGCAAGAACAGCTTGTCCATCACCACACCAGTCTTGACTCCGTGGTCATTCGCGAGCCGCACTAATTCCAGCGCGTCCGCGAGCGTTCCCGCGACGGGTTTTTCGCAATATACGTGTTTTCCGCGCAGGATCGCTTCGCGGATTGCGGGAAATCGCGCGTTGGTGGTCTGCGCGTCGAAGTAGATCGGGTCGGTCTTACTGTCCAGCGCGCGATTCAGGTCGGTGGTGTAACGGTGAATCCCATTTGCCGCGGCGATCGCCCGCAATTTCGCTTCGTTGCGTCCCACCAGAATGGGATCGGGTATGGCAACTTCGCCTCCCGGCAATTTAATGCCGCCTTGGTTTCGGATGGCCAAGATCGAACGGACCAGGTGCTGGTGCATGCCCATTCGCCCGGTGACGCCGTTCATGATGATGCCGATTTTTCGCTCGGTCACGCTTATTCCCTCGTGTTGCTACGGCTTTGTTGTGAGTATGTACAAATTCCGCGGAGTTTGCAAATGGAAGCGGCCTCAGGCCACCTTGGGGGCCGCGAAAGTAGGCGATGCAATGAGAGCCACGGCGCCCCGCAGGCGCGGATCGGAAATCTTTGACGGCAGAATCACCGCGCTCGCGACTTTCTCTGTAAGAGCCCGCTCGACGATCGCTTCGCGCATCACCGGTTCGACGATATCCCACGCCGTCGTAATCTCGCCGCCGATATAAACGCAGGCCGGATCCACGCCATGAAGAATGTTGGCCAGGCCCAATCCCAAGTATCGGCGCCGTCGCTTGCAACGCTGCCATCGCTTTTACGTCGCCGGAGCGTGCATTCGAGATGATGGTCCGGAGCGATGGAGTGCTCCCCGGCAGCCTGGAGTGCAAAGAGGATGCGTAACGAGAACTCGTCGCACGATCCGAGATGTAGGCCATCCAGCATCCATTAGAGCCGCAGGCGCAACGCGGCCCGTCGAGACTGAGCGCCATGTGACCGAATTCACCCGCGGTTCCACCATGACCGGAGACCAGTCTCCCGTCGACCACTAACCCCGTGCCCACGCCGTCGGAAATCGTGATGTAGATGAAATCCTGCGTGTTCATCGCGTCGTCGTGAGTCAGCCACATGTGGGCCAGCGCGCAGGCCTTGCCGGCGCTCTCCACAACCACGGATAATCCCGTCGCTTTGGCCACGGGCGGGCCGATTTCGATATCGCGCCAGCCCAGCAGTGGAGCGCTGATGACCCGCCCAGCCTGACGATCGGCCATGCCGGGAACCACGATGCCGATGCCCTCACACAGTTCAGACGCCTTGTGTCCTCTTGAGCAGGGCATTCACGTATTTGGGAAATTCGCGAAGGAACTCATCCGGCGAAAGGATCGGACGGCAGGCTTTCGTGCGCGATCTGCTCGCCCGCAAAATCGCACAAGGCAATATCGATTGCACTGACGCGGACATCGGCGGCGACCACCAGCCGGTCGCGCGTGCGCACATACAGGAGCGTGGGTTTCCGGCCGCGGGAAGCGGCGCGAGTGGGGCCGTCAAAGACCAGGCCATCGGCGATCAACTCATTGACCAGCGCTCCCACCACGCCTCGGGTGGTGTTCATGAGGCGAGCCAGATCGGCGCGCGACACCGGCTGGTGAGCGCGCAGGAGGTTCAACAATATCTGGCGATTCACGTCGCGCGAGGTCGATTGCCGCGCAACCTGGAAATCCCTGATGTTGATTTTCCGCATAGCAAACCGATTC
This sequence comes from Bryobacterales bacterium, assembly GCA_963731375.1. GTDB lineage: Bacteria > Acidobacteriota > Terriglobia > Bryobacterales > Bryobacteraceae > Palsa-187. Next base: position 1,190,861 of record CAVSUW010000004.1, on the reverse strand, counting down.
GTACTTGGACGATGATATAACGATATAACCGCGTCCACCATGCTCACTCTTCGATTACCGCGGCAAGGCGGCCAGCTCGAATCCTACACGCTTCGATCCGTTTCGCAGCCGCAGCTCGCGGGAAAATTCACTTGCCGGACTGCCTACGCGGCGGCTCACGTGGTTGCGGATCCCTTTGCCTGCGCGAATACCGCGATTGACTGGGACGCGACGCTGGCCTTTCGGCGGCACCTGTGGAGCTCACGGCTTCGCTGTTGCCGAGGCCATGGATACCGCGCAGCGAGGCATGGGGCTGGACTGGAGCGCGGCGCGGGAGCTGATCGCGAGATCGGTGCGCGAGGCGGCGGCCGTCGGCGGTCGAAATCGCTTGCGGAGCAGGGACCGATCAGCTTGCGGCGGATGCTCCGGTGACGCTCGAGCAAGTGGTGGAGGCGTATCAGGAGCAGGCCGAGTTCGTAGAGGCGCAGGGCGGACGATTGATCCTGATGGCGAGCCGCGCGCTGGCGCGTTGTGCACGGCACGCAGACGACTACGCGTGGGTGTACGAACGGATTCTGTCGCAAGTCCAGCGTCCGGTGATTCTGCATTGGCTGGGCGATATGTTCGATCCGGCGCTGGAGGGTTATTGGGGGAGCCGGGATCTCGACGAAGCGACCGCGGCTTGTCTGGCAGTGATCCGGCAAAATGCGTCGAAGATCGACGGCGTGAAAATGTCGCTGTTGGACGCCGATCGGGAAATCCAGATGCGGCGCGACCTGCCCGCGGGCGTCAAGATGTACACCGGCGATGACTTCAATTACGATCGCCTGATCCTGGGTGACGGTCAACATCATAGCCACGCGCTGCTGGGAATCTTCGACGCGATCGCGCCGGTTGCGGCTGCTGCCCTGGAGGCTCTGGATCGCGGCGACGTGGCGGCGTATGAGCGGTGGATGGCTCCGACGGTGCCGTTATCGCGACACATTTTCGAACCTCCGACCTACTTCTATAAGACTGGCATCGTGTTTCTGGCGTATCTGAACGGGCACCAGAAACATTTTCGGATGGTTGCGGGGCAGGAGAGTGCGCGGGGCGTGGTCCATTTATCGCAACTGTTCCGGCTGGCTGGTGACGCTGGACTGCTTGCTGATCCCGAGCTGGCTGTGAGTCGCATGAAATTGGTGTTGGCGCTGGCGGGAGTCGAATAGAGCCATGGCCGACCTGAGCCGTTTGAGTTTCAACCAGATCACCGTCAATTCCTGGACTCTTCGCGAAGCGTTAGACGGATGCGTGCGTCACGGCATTCCTGCCATTGGCTTGTGGCGCGATAGAAGTCGATGCGATAGGTCTTTGTGCCGCCGCGAAGCTGGTAAAGGAATCCGGCATTGCGGTATCCAGCTTGTGCCGGGGAGGCGGATTTCCCGCAGCCACGCAGGACGAACGGAGAAGCGAATTGAAGATAACCTGCGGGCTATCGACGAGGCTGCGGAGCTAGGGACGACAGTCCTTGTCCTGGTGTGCGGAGCGCTGGCGGGGCGCGACCTGGAAGGATCGCGCAGCATGGTGGTGGACGGGATCGCAGCCATCGAAACCCATGCACGCGAGCGCGGGATCAAGCTGGGGATCGAACCGCTGCATCCTATGTATGCCGCCGACCGCAGCGTGATCGTGAGTCTGAAACAGGCGCGCGAGATCGCGGCCCGATTTCCGCCGGAAAGTGTCGGTGTGGTGATCGATGTCTTTCACGTATGGCATGATCCGGACTTATATCCGGAAATCGAGAAATTGCAAGGACGGATTCTGGGATTTCACGTATCTGACTGGCCGGTGCCCCTTCCAGGAATATTGATGGGGCGTACGATGATGGGCGAGGGCGTGATCGAACTCTCCCGCATTCGCTCCGCGGTCGACCGAGCCGGCTATGCGGGGCCGATCGAAGTTGAGATTTTCAATCAAGAGATTTGGGACCAACCCGGCGACCAAGTGCTTGAGCTCATGAAGCGCCGCTTTCGTGGAATGCGTGTAACGCGTGATCATTACCCAGCCTAAATACGCCTGGTACAAGGATCTCGACCGGTATCAATGGTTCGTGGTTGCGGTCGCCTCCGTCGGATGGATGTTCGACACCATGGCGCAGCAGTTGTTCAACCTGGCGCGCGTGCCGGCGCTGCGGGATCTGATGGGAGGCAACGCCAGCGCCGCCGCCGTATCCGAACAAGCCGGCGACGCCACCATGATCTTTATGATCGGCTGGGCAATCGGCGGCGCTATCTTCGGAGTGCTAGGCGACCGCTTGGGCCGCGCCAAGACGATGATGCTCACCATCCTTTGTTACACCATCTTCACCGGTCTGAGCTTGCTTTCGATCGGCGTTTGGGATTTCAACGCATATCGCTTCTTATGTGGATTGGGCGTGGGCGGGCAATTCGCAGTGGGCGTGTCGCTGGTGGCCGAAGTGGTCCCGCAGCGCGCGCGGCCCTACGCGCTCGGCTTAGTACAGGCGTTCTCGACCGTGGGCAACATGGTGGCGGCGGCCACTGGAATTTTTCTCGGGCACATGGAGCAATCAGGAGCCATCGCCGGCGCGTGGAGATACGAATTTCTGGCCGGCGCTCTTCCCGCTCCATTGGCATTGATCGTATTCAAAAAGCTCAAGGAGCCTGCGCAATGGTTGAAAGCGCGCTCCGAGAAGAAGAGCATGGGGTCGTTCCGCGAATTGTTCTCCGATCCCCGTTGGAGGCGCAATTCGATTGTCGGAATGTTGCTGGCGTTCTCCGGCGTGGTCGGGCTGTGGGGCATCGGTTTCTTTAGTTATGACCTGCTGCGCCCGGTGCTCGAAAAATCTTTTCGCGAGCAGGGCTTCAGCGGCGCGGCGCTCGCGGGCAAGACAACCACTTGGATCGGAATCACTTCGCTGCTGCAGAATTTCGGCGGCTTCCTGGGAGTGCACTGCTTTACGTGGTTGACGCAGCGCACCAGCCGGAAGACCGCCTTCGCCGCCGCTTTCCTCGCAGCGATGGCGACTACCGCCTACACGTTCTGGAATCTGAAACAGATCAGCGATATTTTCTGGATGATTCCGTTGATGGGTGCGGCGCAGCTCAGCCTGTTCGGGGGATACGCGATTTATCTTCCCGAATTGTTCCCGACGCGTCTGCGGAGTACGGGCACCAGCTTCTGCTACAACGCTAGCCGTCTGGTGGCAGCGGCGGGTCCGTTCACGCTGGGCGCGCTGACTTCGCGCATGTTTTCGCATGAAGCCGAACCGATGCGCTATGCGGGCGTCGCCATGTGCCTGGTCTTTTTGGTGGGGCTGGCGGCGTTGCCTTTCGCGCCGGAAACCAAGGGCCAGCCGCTGCCGGAGTAGTTTCCCGCCGCGCGCCGCTGTAACCCAACTTCTATAAGCGATACACTATTGCTGATTATCGTGGAAACGCTAGGACGCTATCAGATCTTAGGAGAACTTGGCCGCGGCGGATGTGGCATCGTTTACCGCGCGCTCGATCCGGGCATTGGCCGCGCGGTAGCTATCAAGACGATTCTGGCGGATGCCAACTCTCCCGCCGGCACGGCGTTGCGGGAGCGCTTCCGGCGCGAGGCGCGGTCGGCCGGCAACCTGTCACATCCTAACATCGTCACCATCCATGAGTTCAACGACAGCGGCGAGATCATGTTCATAGCCATGGAGCTGATCCAGGGCCAGTCGCTCGCCGACAGAATGGCCGAAAGCAGCCCGCTGCCTCTGAATCTGGTGCTGGCGGTGATTGGCTCCGCGGCGGACGCGCTGGATTACGCGCATGCCAACGGCATCGTTCACCGCGACGTCAAACCGGCGAATTTCATGCTTACAGCAGGTGGCCAGGTGAAGGTCACCGATTTCGGAATCGCCAAAATGCTGGACGACGAGATTGGCCTGACCAACACCGGGATGGTGATCGGCACCGTGCAGTACATGTCGCCGGAGCAGATCGCGGCCAAGCCGGCCAGCGCCCGCTCGGATCAGTTTTCACTGGGCGTCATCGCTTACGAAATGTTGACGGGACAAAAACCGTTCCAAGGCAACTCGTGGGCCAGCGTCATGAATCAGATCATAAGCGGGAGCCGCCGGCGGTCAAACAGCACCGACAGGACCTGGGCGAAGAAGTCACTATTGTGTTGCGCAAGGCGCTGGCGAAAGATCCGGAGACGCGTTACTCTTCGTGCCGAGAATTTGCCGACGAACTCGCACACGCGGTGACCGGAGTTACTATGCAGCGGACTGCGTCCGGGCCGAGTAGCGAGGCGCTGACCAGGCCGTTGTCGCCACCGCGGAGGGACGGGCTTCCCGAGACTCAGGTGATGGCTTCGATGACCGCTGTTCCCGCGGGGGCCGATGCGGTGCCGGATACGGGACAAAAGTTGACACCGGCGATGACCGCGGCGAAGGCCATGGCGGAACAGGCCCCCAAGAGCCGATCACCGCTCACGCTGGTCTTGATGGGCGCCGGGGTGGCCGTGGTGCTTGCGGCAGTTTGGTGGCGATTCGCGGAGCGCCCGGTTTCGACGCAAGCCTCCAGCGGCACCGGTGGTAGCGACAACAGCTGCGCCGGAAACCAGCGCCGCGCCGTCCAATCCCGTGTCAGCGCACCCTTGTCAACCTACCGCGAGCAAGCGCCCGCACCGGCGAGTCCTAAAAGAGAGCCTGCGCCGCGGCCAGCGTTGAGCAAATCGACGCCGACCGCCGCATCGCTGCCTGCGCAGTCGCAACCAGTTCCAGTTGCGGCGATTCCCGCGCCTTCCGCGCCGCCGGCCGCAGTCCCAGCCGGCGACAGTTACGACTCCGGCCCCGCAAGTCGACAACTCCCGCTCCGGCGCCCAGCCGTCGCGCCGAGCCCAACCCCAGCCCCGCCGGTAACGCGCAATCCCGAGGTCGACGCGAACGCGGCCCGCGCGGAGGAACAGCGCAAGGCGGCGGAGCTTAGCGCCGCGCGTAAAGCAGTGGACGAAACCTTGAACCGCTACCGCACAGCTTTTGAAAGCAAAGATCCCGAGGCGCTCAAGACGATCTGGCCGAGTCTGGGACGCAGCGAACTCTCCGCGTTTCAGAATTTCTTCAAGATCGCGCGCAGCATCAAGCTGCAACTGCGGCCGCTGGGCGAAGCGGAGATCAGCGCCACCGGCGCCACCATTCGAGCCCGCCGCACCATGTCTGCCACGGACGAACGTGGCGCTCTGCCGACGCAGGATCAGACCGTCAATATTCACCTGCGCGCGGCGGGGAACGGCATGGTGATCGAGTCTATTGACATTGCTGGAAAGTGACACCGCGGCACGGGGTGTCGCAAGGCCAATTTAAGGAGCAAGCGAGTGTCTCGATTCCGTTTCTTTGCGTTGATTGGCGTTTGCGCGTTGGCTCAAGCGCAGACGCCGGCGAATTCGCCCACCAAGTTGGCCTTTGCCATTCCCAACTTATTTGGCCCGGGTGGTTTGACGCTGCCGAACCCCAATCACGTGGCGCATTTCGACAGCGATTTCCAGGCTAATTTCGGCCCCTTTAATGCCGCCATCGGAAGCCAATTGACGTCGCTGCCACTGCCCTCGCCGGCCTCCGGATTCACTTACACTTTCGATCCCGACCTGGGAGTCTATACGCGGTCGGCGCAGAGCTACGGCCCGATTCTGGCGGAGCGCGCCGAGACCATCGGCAAGGGAAAATTCTACGCCGGGTTCAGCTTCCAGCACTTCCGCTTCGGCACGCTCGACGGTGTCGACCTGCACAACTTTAATAGCGTGTTCCGGCACGCGCAAACCACGCCGGACCCCATCATTAAGGAAGATCTGATTACGACCAACACATTTCTGGACGCCCAGATCGGCCAGTCGACGGCGTTCTTCACGTATGGATTGACCGACCGGATCGACGTCTCGGTGGCACTGCCGTTCGTAAACGCGAACCTTGCGGTGGTATCGAACGCGACCATTCAGCGCATTGGAACCGCCAACGATCCCACCATCCACTATTTTCTGGATTCGAACGGCAACCCGACCACCAAAAAGCAATTTTCCATATCAGGGTCAGCATCCGGATTGGGAGATGTGCTGGTGCGGGTGAAAGGAACCGCGTGGAAAACCAAGCCGGCATGGCTGGCGGTGGGTCTGGATGTGCGTCTGCCTACCGGGGACGCGTATAACTTTCTGGGTTCCGGCGCGGTGGGGCTCAAGCCCTTCATCGCGATTTCGGGCCGCACCGAAAAGATCACTCCGCACGTCAACCTGGCGTATCAATGGAACGATTCCAGCCCCCTGGCGGGCGATATTTTCACGGGCAGCAAGGGACATCTGCCGAATCAATTCGAGTATGCCGTGGGCTTCGACGCCGGCGTGAGCAAAAGGTTCTCTTTCGCCGCCGACGTACTGGGGCAAGAAATATTTCATGCGCAGGGCGTCACGCCTTCCACTTTTACCGCCGCTAACGGCACCCAGTTTGCCGATAACAACTTCGTGCGCGAAACGGCCAACATCACCAATGGTTCCTTGGGCTTCAAAGTGAATCCGATCAGCACCTTGCTGGTCTCGTTCAACATTTTGATCCAATTGAACGATGCCGGCCTGCGCAGCCGGGTAGTGCCGCTGGTAGGCTTTTCCTACTCGTTCTGAAGCATCCCCCAGGCCGCGAGTTTCGCCTTTCCCGGTGGCCGCTCCATTGCTACACTGAGTAGGGCTATTCATGCTGACCAGCGCCGCCACGGACCCTGAACTTCGCGAGCTTCCAACTCGTTTGGAAGCTCCAGATCTGATCCGCGCATTTCGCATCATGTATATGTCGCGGCGCATCGACGACCGCGAGATTCTGCTGAAGCGGCAGAACAAAATCTTTTTCCAGGTCAGCGGCGCGGGGCACGAAGGCATTCAGACGGCGGCGGGCATGGCGCTGCGCGCCGGCCACGACTGGTTCTTCCCCTACTATCGCGATCGCGCGCTGTCGCTGGCCCTGGGCATGACGGCCGAGGACATGCTGCTGCAGGCGGTGGGCGCGGAATCCGATCCATCGTCGGGCGGACGCCAGATGCCGTCGCACTGGAGCTCGACGAAATTGCACATCGTTTCGCCATCGTCGGCGACCGGCACGCAGTTGCTGCCGGCGGTGGGATGCGCGCACGCGAATCGCTATCTCGACCCCACGTCGGACGCGGTCACGCTCACCAGCACCGGCGAAGGCGCCACCAGCGAAGGCGAGTTCTGGGAGGCGATCAACGCGGCGTGTCTGGAATCGCTGCCGGTGATCTTCCTGGTGCAAGACAACGGCTTCGCCATCTCGGTTCCGGTGGAGCATCAAACTCCCGGCGGCGATATTTCGAAACTGGTGGAGGGACATCCCAACCTGCGGACGCTTCCGCTGCGACGGAACGGATTTCGTGGCGTCCTACGGCACCTTGGCCGAAGCCGTGAATTACTGCCGGCGGGAGCGTAAGCCGGCCTTCGTCCACGCCTACTGCACGCGGCCGTATTCGCATTCGCTTTCCGACGACGAGAAGCTGTACAAGACCGCAGCCGAGCGCGCGCGAGGAAGCGCGGCACGATCCGCTGACGAAGTTTCCCGAATACCTGTTGTCGAGCGGCGTGATGAACCGCGGCGCGCTGGAACAGTTGATGCAGGAAGTGGACCTCGAAATCCAGGAAGTCACCGAGCGGGCGCTGAAGGCTCCGCAACCGCACAAGGGCTCCGCGCTGCAGTATCTGTATTCGGAAAGCGTCGATCCCACCTCGAGCGCGTTTGAGACCGAGGCCAAGTGCTCCGGCGATCCGCGCACCATGGTGGATACCATCACGCTCACCATCCACGAAGAAATGGCGCGCGACCTGAACATCGTGGTCTTCGGCGAGGACGTGGCCGATTGCAGCCGCGAGGAACACCTGAAAGAAGTGAAAGGCAAGGGCGGCGTTTTCAAAGCGACGCAGGGCTTGCAGACCGCCTTTGGTTCGCGAGCGCGTGTTCAACACGCCGATCGCGGAGGCGGCCATCGTGGGCCGCGCGGCGGGCATGGCGATGCGCGGGCTGAAGCCGGTGGTCGAGATTCAGTTCCTGGATTACATCTGGCCGGCGATGATGCAGATTCGCGATGAGCTGGCGTCGCTGCGCTGGCGCTCGAATAACGCGTGGTCGGCGCCGATGGTGATTCGCGTCGCGACCGGCGGCTATCTGAACGGCGGAGCGATTTATCACAGCCAGTCGCGCCGAGTCGGTGTTCACGCATATTCCGGGCATCCGCGTGGTGTTTCCTTCGAACGCGCTGGACGCCTGCGGTCTGCTGCGCACGGCGATCCGCTGCGACGATCCGGTGCTGTTTCTGGAGCACAAGCGCCTGTATCGCGAGCCCTACAATCGGACGCAGCATCCGGGTCCGGATTATTTGATTCCGTTCGGCAAGGCCAAGGTGGTGAAGCCGGGCGCGAACCTGACGATTGTGACGTTCGGCGCGCTGGTGCAGAAGTCGCTGCAGGCGGCGGTGCAAATCGAGCAGCAAAATCCGCGCGCGACGGTGGAAGTGATCGATCTGCGGACGCTGAATCCGTACGACTGGGCGGCCATCCAGACGTCGGTCGAGAAGACCAGCCGCGTGATGGTGGTGCACGAAGACACGCTTTCGTGGGGATTCGGCGCGGAGATCTCGGCGCGCATCGCCAGCGAATTGTTCGGACGGCTGGATGCGCCGGTGGGGCGGATCGGGGCGCTCGACACGTGGATCGGCTACGCTCCTTCGCTCGAAAACGAGATTCTGCCGCAAGTGGAGAATATCGTCGAAGAAGCCGCGCGCATTCTGGCGTATTAGCGCGAAGCCTTGCAGTTCGGCTCACGCCAGGCGGCGAACCACCGTGAACGGCAGGGTCACGATGGCCCATACCAGCTTCAGGGCGCCTTCGACCGCGATGCCAAGAATCCGGAACGGCAGCAGCAGAAGCCAGACGATCGGATAAAGCACCAGCGCGATCAGAGCCAGCGGCCAGCACAGAACGAAAAGCACGCACCAGAGCAGGAAAGTGAACATAGCGATGTTCCTGATTCTAGTACGAAGCGGAATTGGAGGAAGTTCCGCCGAGTTTAGCGTCCTACTTCTTGGCGTCGGTCATGGTCTGGATGGAACTGCGGGCCAAGCCCATCACGATTAATCCCACCACGCACTTCTTGAGGGACGGAATACCATATTCATTAGGCAGGACCAGCGCCAGCGGAGTCAGCACCGCGAAGAAAATGAACAGCACGTTGATCAGGCTGTGAAACCGCTGATGCATGGTGGTCTTCGCTTCTTTTTCCGGCACCACGGCGCTGCATCCCCAGCACTCCTTCTCACCCGGTTTGAGGGTAGCGTTGCACGAACCGCAGTGTTCCATACATTCTATTTGGCACCTCTTTCACCCGAAGCGCCATCGAGTGTTCGCCTTACGCATGCTTAGGGGGTCAGTTCTAGGTACACTGGACTCAAACCAATGATTCGCCGCCTGCTGCTTTCACTTTTCCTGTGCCTGCCGCCCCTGGCGGCGCAAGTCAAACCGCTCACGATCCTGCATTCCAACGACTTGCATGCGCACCTGATGCCGGACGATCGGGATAACGGCGGGTTCGCGCGGCTGGCCACCGAAGTCCGGCGGCAGAAGGCGCAGTGCGCGGCGTGCCTGTACCTGAACGCGGGCGACCTGGTGCAGGGAACGCCGGTTTCGACGCTGTTTCACGGGGCGCCGATTTATGAGATCGCCAACCTGCTGGGCTTGGACGCCTCGACGCTGGGCAATCACGAATTCGATTACGGATGGCGCCGCGTCCAGGAGTTCATGCGCATCGCGCATTTCCCGATTGTGTCGGCGAATATCGTGGACAAAGACGGCAAGACCGTGACGCGCCCGTATGTGATTCTGACTGTGGGCGGCATCCGGGTCGGGATCATCGGCGCGATTATGGGGGATCTGGTGGGTACGGTGATCACTCCGGAAGAGGCCGGGCCCTGGCATGTCCTGCCGGTGGTGGAGACGGTGCGCAAATACGCGAAAGAGTTGCGCGATCGCACCGATCTGATCGTGGTGTTGGCGCATATTCATGACCAGGGCGAAGTGGACGCGATCCTGCGCGATGTGCCGGAGGTTTCGGTGGTGGTTGCGGGCCATAGTCACGAAGGCTATCCGGCCATGATGAAAGTCGACGGGCGCGTGGCCGTGCTGGTGCACGCTTACGGAGAGCAACTGGGGAAGCTTGACCTGCAGGTGGACATGGCGGGCAAGAAACTGCAATCCGCCGAATGGACCAAGATCCCGATCGACTCGAAGATCATGCCGGCGCCGGATGTCGCGCGCGTGGTGGCCAAGTGGGAAAGCAAAGTTTCGAAACTGGTGGATATTCCGATCGGTGAATCCACCATGCGCATGGAGCGGGACAGCCCGGAGCTGCGCAAGATGGTGGAGCGCGCCATGGCGGAGCAGACCGGCTCGGATATCGCGTGGGTGAACACCGGGAACCAGCGCTTCGCGATACCGAAGGGTCAGATCCTGATACGCAACATCTGGAACCTGCTGCCGTTCGACAACTACATCGTGATGGGGAAATTCAAGGGCAGCGAGCTGCCGCCGTCGATTACGCGGCCGCTATCCGGTGGAACCGGATCGCGAGTACACCGTGGCGACTACCGATTTCACCGCTACCAACCAAGCGGACAAGGCGCAGTTGGGCGCCAGCGGGCTGCGCTTCCCGCGCACCGGACCGCTGCAGCGCGACGCCGTCATCGAGTGGATCAAGAAGAAAAAAGTAGTGCCTTAACCGCAGGGCTCTATGTCTTCCAAGTTGATCCAGACTTCAAACGATTGGACTCTGACAATCCTGCGGCTGGCCGCCGGCATCATGATCTTCCCGCACGGCTTGCAAAAAACTTTCGGCTGGTTCGGCGGCGCGGGTTTTTCAGCGCAGATGGCCGGATTCGAGCGCAGCCACATCCCGGCAGTGTTCGCCTTCCTGGCGATCATGGCGGAATTCCTGGGCGGCCTCGGCCTGCTTCTCGGAGCCCTGACGCGCATTGCCGCCTTTGGACTCGCCGTCGATATGATCGTCGGCGTTTACCTGCTGCACTGGCACAACGGCTTCTTTATGAATTGGAGCGGCCGGCAAAAGGGCGAGGGCTTCGAGTTCCACATCCTAGTAGTCGCGATGGCCATCGTCTTGATGGCCCGTGGCGGTGGCGCGGCTTCGGTCGACCGCGCTCTCGCAAAAAGTAGCGGCTAGGACAGCGACGTTTTCGGCATCGACAGGAACGCGTGCAGCGCGTGCCAGAACACCTGGCGGTTCGATCCCTGCACCACCGAGTGCGCCATCCCCGGCAGAATCACGAACTGGCGATCGCCGTTGGGAAGCTGCAGGAAGAAGTCCGACAAGTCATTCATGGTGGCGATGCCGTCGTACTCGCCGCGCACCAGCATCACCGGCGCCAGCACTTTCTTGGGGTCGACCAGCGGCAGCTTCGAGGTCATGTCGAGGTAGGTGCCGGTCGGGACCTGATCGCCGAACTTCAACTCTTCGTCGGCCAGGAACTCGGCGATGGCGGGATCGGTGGTGCCTGGTTTATCGCGCGTAAAGATGCTGCGGATCATGGCGCGGTCGCGCAGGCGGCGGTTGTGGGTGCGGTAGAACTCCAGATTCTTGGCGCGCTCGGTCAGGGTCGGCGAATTCTCGCCTTTGTACGTGAACGCCCCGAGCGACAGGCGATCGACGCGCTCCGGCTCCAGCATCGCGTAGACTCCGGCGCGGATCGCGCCCGACGATTCGCCGAACAGGTGAACTTTTTGCGCGCCGGTTTCCTTGGCGATCACGGCGACGCCGGCCTTGATGTCCTGGGCGCCGCTGGCGATATCGGAGTTGCTATCGGTGCGGCTGGAGCGCCCGTAGTTTTCGTGGTCCATGGTCCAGACGTCGTAGCCCAGCCCGGCGAACACGTTCATCACCGAGTATTCGCCTTTGCCCGGCGTCGCGAGGTCGAACGACGAGCGGCCGGAGTTGGACGATCCGTGAATCAGCAACAGCACCGGCAGCGGCTTCTCGCCCGCCTTGGGAGCGGTGGCGCGCTTGCGGAACATGTAGAGCTTGACGTCGCCTTTTTGCGCCCAGTATTCGTTGGACCAGACTTTGGCGGACGCTCCGCTCTTCGCGAAGGCTTTGTGCGGCCGCGGGCGGGGCTTTGGCCAACGCCGCCGCCGGAGCCAGTAAAGCTCCCGCCACCATGCTGCGGCGCGATATGTTTTGTTTCATGAGTTCGCCCATGGGTTCACCCCCACCGAATTATATCTTTATCGCAGTGATGTGGGTTGGGCGTAATCCGCTGCGCGCGACCGCTCGCGTCAATGCAGGCGGGCCAGCTCTTCGGCGTAAAGCCGATTGTGAGGAAACTGGCGCGACAGGTCGGTCAGAATCTCGCGCGCCTTCGCGGTGTCTTTCCGGCGCAGCGCGTCCACGGCCAGCAGCAGGCGGGCGTAAGGCTTCAGCAGGTGTCCCTTTTCGGCGGTGACGCTCAACTGCTGGAGGCCCAGCTCGCGGTCGGCTTGTGCGCCGGCCAGTTGCAGGAACCAGCGGATCGGCGCGGGCTTCAGGCTCAGCATATAATTTTCGACGCCCACCGCCAGATGCGCGTCGTAATAGGACGGATCGATCGCCAGCAGTTTCTCCGCGATCACGCGGCTGGTTTTGACGGATGAGAGCGCGGCCAAGATCGTGCTTATCGATCAAGCCGTCGAAATCGGCGCGCAACCCCAGCACCAAGATGGAAGCGAACAGCGCGTTGGCGTCGCGCGGCTGGGAGCCGAGCACGCCGGAGGCAATGCCATCGGCCTTCGCCAGATCCGCATCGAAAGCCCGCCGGACAGCAGGGTCGGAATTCAATTTCTTGGGATGGCGGAAGTTGTCGTCGTGCACAAAGAATTCCGACTGCAAAATGTGCAGACGGTCGAATTCGGCGAACAGATAAGCCGCGGCATCCGAAGCCGGGGCGAGCGGATCATTAGGATGAGACTGCGCGTAGTCGGCGAAAGTCTTGTGCGCCGCCGTGAACTGCAGATCGTACATCTGCAGGTAGCCCAGGTCGAGCCCGGCGGGGGCGCTTCCTAGGTCGGCTGCCAGCAACAGGGCCAGCGCGGGAATGGCGGCGTGAATCACGTGGAAACTATCACTACTTTAGACATTCTTGCGACGGCCGCGCTACTGGTCCCACTACTAGGACGCGATCCGGGGGCGAGCGTTTCCCGGAGTTGGCGCGGCGCCGGCCGCGGCGGGCTGGTTCATTTCGCGATTTAACATGGTAAGCTACTTTTCGGCGAGCCATGGCTGGCGTGCCGAAGCGAAGACTCGTCTCAGGAGACAAGGTCAATGAAGCGCACACTGCTGGCACTGATCGTCACGGCCGGCGCGATGATTTCCGGTGGCCGGGCTATCGCCCACCACTCGTTCGCAGCCACTTATCTGGAAGACAAAACCCAGAAGATAGAGGGCAAAGTGGTGCAGTTCCTCTTTCAGAATCCGCATTCCTTCCTGCGGTGGAGGCGCCGGACGAAAAGGGCGTGATGCAGCGCTGGTACGATCGAATGGGGCGCGAGCGGGCAGTTGGGCCGCCAGGGTGTCACGCGCGACACGTTGAAGGTGGGCGATCGCGTGGTCGTCATCGGCCATCCCGGACGCACTGCCGAAGATCACCGGCTGCGCATGGTGAATATCACGCGTCCATCGGATGGATGGAAGTGGGGCGGAGATCACGACCAGGTTGAGCCCACTGCTGAGAGCGCCAGCGTTAACATAAGGTAGCCATGCAGATGCTGCGAGCGAGTCGCGCCGTGCCGGTTTTGATGCTCGCGGCGGCGCTTCTGCAGGCGCAAGGCAACGACACGCGCGGTCGCGCGCTTCCGCCCGACCCCAGTCACGACCCAAATATGGACTGGCCCGTGGATCTCACCGGGCAGTGGGTTGCCGCTGTAACCGAAGACTGGAACTACCGCATGATGACGCCCGCCAAGGGCGACTACACCGGCGTTCCGCTCAATGCCGACGGCCGCAAGCTGGCCGATGCCTGGGACCCGGCGAAAGATGAAGCCTCCGGCGATCAATGCAAAGCTTACGGCGCTCCGGCGATCATGCGCGTTCCAGAACGGATTCGAATTTCGTGGGCCGACGCGGGAGTCATGAAAATGGAAACCGACTCCGGCAAGCAGACGCGGCTGTTTTATTTCCAGGATTCCGAGAGCCCGGGCGGCGATCTGCAGGGAGTGTCGCGCGCGCACTGGGATGTCAAGGGCCGGCGCGGGCCGGTGCGCGGCGGGTCGATGAGGGTGGTCACTACCAAGCTGAAGCCGGGTTATCTGCGCAAGAATGGCGTGCCCTATAGCGACAAGACCGAGCTGACGGAATACTACACGCGCACCGATAATCCGAACGGCGATAGCTGGCTGGTCATCATGACGGTGGTGACCGATCCCAACGTATCTGACCGAGCCTTACACCACCCGAGCTCAGTTCAAGAAAGAGGACGACGAGTCCGGCTGGAATCCAACTCCCTGTTCCGCGCGGTAAGCTTTCCGTGATGGACCTGACTCACGTACATCTTCTGCTCAATCATGTTCCGACTGTCGGCTTTGTGATCGGGCTGATGTTGTTCGTCAGTCTCCTTGATCGCCAAGAATGCCGAGTTGAAGCGGGCGAGCCTGGTGATCTTTGTGGGCATCGCGCTGGTCACGATTCCCACCTACGTGAGCGGCAATGCGGCGGCGGAAGTGCTGTGCGAGGGAGGAGCCAAGGCGCCGGCTTGCGCCGACCCCAGCGTCTCGAAAAATTTGATTCAGACGCACGAGGACGCGGCGCTGCTGGCCTTCGCGGCGATCATTCTCACCGGCGCGTTCGCGTGGCTGGGGCTGTGGCAGATTCGCCGGACGTCGCGCGCGGCGAACTGGAACCTGGCGGTGATTCTGCTGTTGTCGCTGGTGGCGTTCGGACTGGTGGCGCGCGCTGCGAATATCGGCGGCGAAATTCGTCATCCCGAGATCCGCTCGGCGCAGGAGACGGTGACGCCGGAAGGGCATCTGGCGCGCAGGCTCGGTGCGTTCGTGTTGGCGCTGCCCTATGGATGGCCGTCGCTCGAGACACTGCACTTTATCGGGCTGTCGTTGTTGATCGGCGTGATCCTGCTGATCGATCTGCGGATGCTGGGCGTGATGAAAGACGTGGCGTTTCCGGCGCTGCACCGGCTGCTGCCGTGGGCGATTCTGGGATTCGGCACCAACCTTGTGACCGGCATGTTGTTCTTTGTAGCGTCGCCCGAGCAGTATGTTGGCAACATCGCTTTCGTCTGGAAAATGATTCTGGTGATGCTGGCGGGAGCGAACGCTCTCTACTTCACGCTGTTCGATGAAGCGTGGATGCTGAAGCCGGGAGACGACGCGCCGTTCACGGCGAAAGCGGTCGCGGTGTCGGCCATCGCGCTGTGGCTGGGAGTCCTGTATTTTGGCAGCATGCTGCCGTTTATTGGGAACTCGTTTTAAGCGATGCCACTCGGTTTAGGAGTCCTGCTGGTGGTGCTGGGCTTCACTGCCGCGGTCGCGGCGGTGGGTTGGATGATCGACAAGAGCGCGGAGCAGGCGGATCGGGAAGCCGGGACGCGAGAAATGAATTTCCTGAATGCGCTGGAGCAGATGCCCTTCAGTGTCTGGGTGCGCGAATCCAGTTCCATCTGGGCGTTCCCGACATTTCTGGTGCTGCACACCATCGGCATGTCGATCGTAGCGGGGCTGAGCGCCATGATCGACCTGGTGCTGCTGGGCTTTTGGCCGAAAGTGCCGGTCAAGCCGCTGGTGCGGCTGTATCCGCTGATGTGGTTTGGGTTCGGAATCAACGCGGTCACCGGCACGGTGCTGCTGATCGCGGACGCCACGAGTAAGCTGACCAACTGGGATTTTTACGTGAAGATGGCGTTCGTGTTTGTTGGGATGGGCGTTCTCTACACCATGCGCAAGCAGGTATTCGGAGATCCGCAACTCGATCAAGAGCCGGTGAAGGTGAGCGCGAAAAGATTGGCTTGGCTCTCGCTGGTCTGCTGGTTCGGAGCGATCACCGCCGGGCGCCTGCTGGCTTATCTGGGTCCGGTTTCAGGTCTGAACGGCGTGACGAATAAGTAGGGAGCGGCGTTAGCGCTCTTCGAGGTGCTTGAGGCGCGCGTCGAGCACTTCTTCGACGCGGCGGAGTTCGGAGTGCCAGGTCGCCCGCATGTCGTCAAAACGGGAATCCATGTGGGACCGAAGATCGGTCAGCCGTGAGTTGTTGATCAGAATTCCGATCAGCACCGTCAGCATGGTGGGCACCGTGGCCAACGCGAGCGACAAGATTTGGCCTGGATTGATGTCCATGCTTACTTAAACAAAGGTAGCAGAATCGGGAATTTCTCTCAGCTCTGAGGTGCCCAAGGCCCCGAAATCCCCGCTCGAATTCGATTTTAACTGTAACGATTCCGGCCTCAGTAGCAGAATCGCCGGTTTCGGGGTACAATTACAGGTGGAGATCCTACCGCAGTAGATGTTATCCCCAAGGTTCAAATCATGAGCGGCCGCGTCCTCGGCGAGTATCTCGAGCTGACCAAGCCTCGCATCACGCTCTTCATTCTGATGAGCATGGCGATCGGCTTCCTTTGCGCCGAGCACCTGGTGGGTAGCTTCAGCTGGCTGGTTCTGTTCCACGCGCTGATGGGGACGGCGCTGCTCGCGAGCGGCACGGCGGCGCTGAATCAGTGGTACGAGCGCGAGGGCGACGGCAAGATGCGGCGCACGCGCCAGCGCCCGATTCCATCCGGCCGCATGACTCCGCAAGGCGGCTTTCGAATTCGGACTGGTGCTGTCGATCGTCGGATTTCTGGAACTGTGGTTCGGCGCCAATCTGCTGACGGCGATGCTGGGTGCGTTCACCGAATTCACTTACCTTTTCTTATACACGCCGCTGAAAAAGATCTCGCCGCATTCGACGACCATCGGCGCGATTCCCGGCGCGATGCCTCCGCTGATCGGGTACGCCGCTGCCAGCGGCCTGCTCAACTGGGAAGCCGGAGTGCTCTACGCCATCCTGTTTCTGTGGCAGTTCCCGCACTTTTACGCCATCGCCTGGATGTATCGCGAGGACTACGCCAAGGCCGGCATCCGGATGCTGCCGGTGGTGGAGCCGTCCAATGAATCCACCGCGCGGCGCATCGTCTGGTGCAGCCTGGTGCTGATTCCCATCAGCCTGCTGCCAAAATATTTCGACATGGTGGGACACTACTACGTCTACGGAGCGGTGGCCGTCGGCTTGTATTACTTCTACGCAGGCGTGCGCGCTTCCTATGACCGCACGGTGCCGCGGGCCCGTCAGGTGTTGCTGGCGAGCGTGGTTTATCTTCCGGTGCTTTATGGCCTCCTGGTGTTCGACGGCATTCGCTACTAGCGCGGTTTTCGGCGCGCTGGTACTGGCCGGATGCAGCGGCAAGCCTCCACTGCCTGCTTTTGGCGTGGTCCCGGATTTCACCCTTACCGATCAAACCGGCGCGGCGTTTCAAAGCGCCGCCAAGCTCGGCAAGAAAATTTGGATCGCGGATTTCATTTTCACCAACTGCCCGGGTCCGTGCCCGCGCATGAGCTCGCAGATGCACCAGGTCCAGTCGGCGCTGGATGGAAATGACGCGGTGCGCTTCGTGTCCTTCACGGTCGACCCGGCGCGCGACACGCCGCCGGTGCTCGCCGCCTACGCCCAGCACTTCGAAGCCGATCCCGGGAAATGGTATTTCCTCACCGGCGCTGAAGCCGACCTGAACCGCATGAGCCGCGGCGTCTTCATGCTGGGCAACGTGGATGGCAGCCTGGAACACTCGACGCGCTTCGCCTTGATCGACGGCTCCGGGCGCATCCGCGGCTATTATCTGACGTCGGAGCCGGAAGCGATTCCCACTCTGATCGCCGATACCAAGCGCTTGCTCAAGGAGCAGACTCTGATCGGCCTTCACGATCTTCCCGCCGTCGACGCCGTCCTGAACGCCACCGCGGCCGTGCTGCTGGTCACCGCCTTCGTGCTCATCAAGCAAGGACGCCGCGAGGCGCACAAGCGCGTGATGCTGGCGGCGTTCGCGGTATCGAGCGTGTTCCTGGTGTGCTACCTGATTTATCACTCGCAAGTGGGTTCGGTGCACTATCCGCACACCGGCCTGATCCGCACCGTCTACCTGACCATCTTGACCACCCACACCATCCTGGCCGCGAGCGTGCCGGTACTCGCGATCATCACGCTGCGCCGCGGTCTCAAGGGCGCGTTCGTGCGCCACAAAGCCATTGCCCGCTGGACCTTCCCCATCTGGCTCTACGTCAGTGTGACCGGCGTGGTGGTTTACCTGATGCTGTACCAGTTCTGAACCCTAGTCGTAATCAGTACCTTAACGCCCCAGGTTTCGCGTCTATAATCGGGTAGGACGGTATCACCATGCGCCTCATGCGTCTGGCTCGCCGCGCTCGCCTTTGTACCCGCAGCGTTCGCGCAACACAGTCCCACCGGATCGTACGGAAATGTTTTGCACCCCGGCGTGCCCTCGCCCGGCGCCCTGCGCCGCCCGCCCTGGCTCCTCGGCCCAGCGGCGGCGGAATCGGCGGTCGGCGGCGGAATCGGTAACGGACCGGATCGGCGGACGGCGTACCTTCGGCGGCGGCGCGGTCTACATTCCGTATCCGATTTATGGCGGCTATGGGATGGGTTATGGTTTCGACGGTTTCTACGCGAGCGACTATCCCGGCACCGGCGCTACGATCCGGGTCCGGGATATGACCGGCCGTACGCTGCCGACCCGGCGGCCAGCCGGCCCCGCCCACCGTCATCATCAACCAGAATTTCCAGACCGACAGCGTTCGTCCGCAGTTCCGCGATTACTCGAACGTGCAGTTGCCCGAGCCGGGCGCGGTGGCGGCTCCGCCAGCGGCCGCTCCGCACGCGCAACCCCGGGCGCGCTGGCAGACGATCAGCCCACCATCTTCCTGATCGCGATGCAGGATCACACCATCCGTCCGGTGATCGCCTATTGGGTGCAGGGCGACACGCTGCACTACGTCAGCCGTGAGGGCGTCCTCGAACCAGGTGAGCCTGGCGCTGGTGGATCGCGATTTCTCCAAGCAGCTCAACGCCGAACGCAACGTGCCGTTCGCTCTTCCCGCCGCGCGCTAAGGCGCGTGAACATTCTATGACCCACGACTTCGTCACCACTGCCTTCACGCTGGATGGTTTTCGCATCACCCACAACCTGGGCCTGGTGCGCGGCATCATCGTGCGCTCGCGCTCGATCTTCGGCACCATCGGCGCCAGCCTGCAAACCATCGTGGGCGGGAACATCAGCCTGCTCACCGACCTGTGCGAGAAAACTCGCGAGCAGGCCTTCGAGAAAATGGTGAGCCACGCCATCATGATGGGCGCCGACGCCGTGATCGGCGTCCGCTACGACGCCACCGAAGTCATGCAGGGCGTCACCGAAGTCCTGTGCTACGGCACCGCCGTGCGTATCGAGAAGATTGCGGCCTGACGCGGCGAGCACGCCGGATCTAGTTAAAGATCCCCAGCGGCACCGATACGTTGATCTGCGGTCCGGTATAAGAGCCTGCGATGTACGGCGACACCCGGATGTATTGTGTAGCCGGAGAGCTGTACGTTGAGGACATAATTGTCGGTCCCTGCGCCTGGGCTGGTCACGAATACATTGGCTGAGGTCAGGTTGAAGTAACCTGTTCCCGAGCCGGTGGGCGAATTGTACAGCACCATGTTGGTGATCGAGGTTGCGTTCGTCGGATCGCTGATGGCGCCCCATCTCGCCGCGTAGCGGGCGCGCTCCACCAGCGCCTGGTGGACGAACAGGAATTGCCCGAAGTCGAAAGCGCCCAGCAGCAGGCAGGCAAAGACCAGAAAGATCAGCGCGGTCTCCACGATCACGCTGCCGCCCGATTTCTGGCGCAGCGGTCTCGCGCGGACGGTCTCACGTCGCGTGGCTGCTGGCTAGTTTCTAGATTGGTGTCCATATTCCCTGGTACGCATAAGTGACTTTCGGCTTATTGGTGAGCGTCGACGTCGCGAAAATCGAATTGATGGAGTACCCGCTGACGGAAATCGTCATGGCGCCGGGCACCCCATTGGCGAACGTCACCGTCAGATTGACGTTGGCGGTGGTCAAGCCGGGAAGAGCCGGTGAGGTGCCCGCGGTGGAGCTGCCATACAAAACCATGTTCTTCACTGCCGACGAAAACGCGCCGGACGGGGCGGTGGTGGTGGAATCGTAGGGGATCAGCGAAGCGTAGCGCGCGCCCCGCGCCACCGCATTTTCCAGATTGTTGTATTGCAGAAACGTGTAGCCGAACTGGAAGGTCCCGACAAACGCCATCACCAGGATGCCCGATCCCAGGGCAAACTCGACCAGGATGTTACCGGCGCGATCGCGCGCGAGCTTCACCGCTCGTCCGCAGCCACGGTTTCATTGAACTAATTTCACGCGGGATCCGCCCGATGTGCCTCCGGCGCCCGGATTCGGGGCTGCCGACGTTATAGGTCCCAGCGTAAATTGCACAGTAAGGGTCATTGCCGTTCGTGCTGGATTTGTAATAGTTGCTTGTGCCCGGGCCATTCGCGAGCAGCAGGAACACGCCATAGCCGATCACGCTCGTGGTATTCGGATCGGTTGGATCCACCACCGGCACCGCCAGCAGCCGTTGACCATTATGAGCCGCGGCCATATAAGCCGCGACCGTGTTGTCGGTGGTGTCGACGTCCTGGCTCACGCGTTGATCCAGGATGCTCGCCTCGCTCTGTTTGGTCCCGTTGGTCAGAATCGGATCGATGTTCGTCGCCCACAGCGAGCTGCTGAATCTGAATGAGATCGAGAACTTCTTGTTTAATGACGGAGTTGGAATTGCTGCCCCAGAAGCCGCTATTGCTATCTCCCCAATTTGAGACCACTGCGGTCTTGGACGCGGCCGTATCTCCGGTACACGGTGGCGAATTGAAACAAGCGTCGGGAGTCGTGGGATCGCAACCGCTGCGATGAGAATTGAATTGCGGCCAATGAAGGTCGTAGGAACTTCCGACCACCAGCCCAAAATTCGGTCCGGTTGTGTCGGTGCTGACCGCGGTGTAGGGCGCCAGGCCGATGGGAATTGTAGTCAGGTCGACTTGCGCCGCAGTGCGCGATCGAATTGACATTCGCCACGGTTTGCGCGACCAGCACCGGAATAAAGTAAAGCTGCATCGGCACCGTGGCGCTGACTTTCACGAACGATATACCCGGCGGCGGGACTCGGATTGCTCTGCCACGGGCCGGCCAGCGCAGTCGCAAATGTGACGGTGGGGCTGCTGACGCTGGCGGTGCTGAAGTTCCACGCGTTGGTGGAACTGGTAACGGCTGCTTTCGCATTGGTGATGCCGCTGGTGGTCCCGTCGAGCACCAGCGCCGCCGCCAGCGCCGCGGAATCGCAATAGGCCTGGGTCTCATTCTTGGAAATGAACATGTGGCCGAGGTCCACCGCCAGTCCGAGAACGCCGATGAGAGCGATCGCGGCCACCGCCATCGTGACCAGCACGAAGCCGCGCTCCCGGCTCTTCCGCCGGCCCGTGACCGCCGCAGATTTTCGATGCATCTCCGCCCTCCACCGACTGACCTATCTGAATACCGCTTATCGGCGGCGGCGGGAGACATCGCAGAGATAAAGGCACCTAGCTGAATTGGTTGCGCTACGGAATCGCTAAGGCTGGCGCACTACACCGTACACGCGCCTTAGTGCACTACGGTGTTGGGCGGCTGCTCCCGATTTCGTATCCTTAATTCTGATGATCTCGCACCTGCGCGGCACGCTTCTCGAAAAACATCCCAACCAGATCGTCATCGACGTGCACGGGGTGGGTTATGAGGTCACCATCCCGGTCTCGGCGTATTCGTCGCTTCCCGAGCTGGGCGGGCCGGTGCAGCATGCACATCTATCAGCACGTGCGCGAGGACATCCTGGCGCTCTACGGATTCCCGACCAAAGACGACAAGGCGCTGTTCGAAAAATTGATCGCGGTGAGCGGCATCGGACCCAAGCTCGCGATCACGGCGCTGAGCGGGCTGACCACCGAGGATCTGGTGGCCGCGATTCGCTCCGGCGCGGTGGAGCAACTGGTGCGCATCCCCGGAGTCGGCAAGAAAACCGCCGAGCGCATGGTGCTGGAGCTGCGCGACAAGTTAGGGCCGGCTGAGCGCCTCGCAGGCCGGCGCGAGCGGCGCGCCCAAGGGCGCCTTCAGCACCACCGAAGAAGACGTGATCTCCGCGCTGATGAATTTCGGCGCTACGCGCGCATCGGCCGAAGCGGCGGTCAACAAGGCGCGCTCGGAGAGCGAATCCAACGAATTCGACGCGCTCTTCCGGCGCGCGCTGAAATTAGTGTCCGCTACACTTGAAGCTTCATGCAGGAAAAGGGCATCGTTTCGGCATCGCTGCGCGAGGAAGAGCGGCAGTTTGAAACCGCGCTGCGGCCGCTGCGGCTGGCCGATTTCGCGGGCCAGAGCAAGCTCAAGGAACAGCTTTCGATCGCCATCGAAGCGGCTCGCAAGCGCGGCGAAGCCATGGATCACGTGCTGCTCTACGGCCCGCCGGGATTGGGCAAAACCACGCTGGCCGGGATCATCGCCGCCGAGCTGGGCGTGGGCATGCAGCAGACCTCCGGTCCGGTGCTGCAGAAGAAGCTGGACCTGGTGGGCATCCTGAGCAACGTCGCCGAGCGCGAAGTCTTCTTCATCGACGAGATCCACCGCCTGCAGCCGGACGTGGAGGAAATGATCTACTCGGCGCTGGAAGACTTCCGCATGGACATCCTGATCGGCACCGGTCCGGGCGCGCGCACCGTGGCCATGGATATCAAGCCCTTCACGGCCATCGGCGCCACCACGCGCCAGGGCATCATCAGCGCGCCGTTGCGCGGACGCTTCGGCCTGGTGCTGCGCCTGAATCCGTACGAAGTGAAGGAACTGGCGAGCATCGTGCGGCGCTCGGCGGCGCTGCTGAACGTCGAGGTGGATGCGGCCGGCGCGGAAGAGATCGCCCGCCGCAGCCGCGGGACGCCGCGCATCGCCAACCGCCTGCTGCGCCGCGTGCGGGACTACGCGCAAGTGCGCGCCGACGGGCGCGTAGACGCGGGCGTCGCCGAGAAAGCGCTGGACCTGTTGGAAGTCGATCGCTTCGGGCTCGACGAGATCGACCAGAAGATCATGCTGACCGTGCTCGAAAAATACGGCGGCGGACCGGTGGGCTTGAGCACCATCGCGGCGTCGATCGACGAAGAGCAGGGCACCATCGAAGAAGTCTACGAGCCGTACCTGATGCAAATGGGTTTTCTCGACCGCACTCCGCGCGGCCGCGTGGGCACGGAGCGCGGCTTTGAATACTTCGGCATCGCGCGGCGAGCGGGGCGGCTCGCAGGGCGCGCTGTTTTAAGACGACTCCGTGAAAACCGTCTACATCGCGCTGGGCTCGAACCTGGGGGACCGCGTCGCGAACCTGCTGCTGGCGCGCGAGCAAATCGCATCGCCGCATGTTCGTCTGACGCGCGCTTCGTCGATCTATGAAACCGCGCCGCGCGAGATCGTCGATCAACCCTGGTTCCTGAATCAGGTGGTGGCGGCGGAGACCACGCTCTTCCCTCGCCAGCTATTGGCGCGGCTGCTGGGATCGAACAGGAAATGGGCCGTCAGCGCACGGTCGCCAAAGGGCCGCGCTTGATCGACCTGGATATACTGCTCTTCGGCGACGCCGTGATCCACGCCGCCGGTCTCGAAATACCGCATCCGCGGATGGCGGAGCGCCGGTTTGTGCTCGAGCCATTGGCTGAGCTTGCGCCGGCGCTGCGCCCACCGCGGAGTAGCCTCACGGTGCAGGAGATGCTGAATAAAGTGCTGGATCAGCCGGTGCGGCGGCTGTGATTAACGGTGGTCCGGACGGCCGTCGTCATCGCGATCCTGGTAATCGCGGCGCTGGCGGTCGCGATCCCATTGGTGGTCGTGTCCCACTTGGCCGTGATTGCCGTTCCAATAGCCTTGATAGTACATTCCGCCTTCATAGCGCGGCGCCACTCCATTGCGAACCCTCATACGGCGGACGAGTCCAGTAGCCTTGATGCCAGCTATAGCGGTTCCCCTGTGGATACCAATATCCGTCTACCCAGGAATAACCGGGACCGGGTGCGTTGGGGCGAACCCGTATCACGCGGGGGCGCGGCGGCTCGCCAATGTGAATTCCCACGGAGAATTGCGCGAAACCAATCCCGCGGTCAAAAGTAAACGCTGCTAACAGTTTTTTCATTTCTACTATCTCCTTTGCCGTTACGGCACGTCTGCGAGGTACTATGTGCACGCGGCCATCCATGAGCGTAAGTTGCTCACGATATGAGGGTGCAGGCCTGTTCGTCGCGCGGTTGGCGAGAAGAGAGAAGTGGCGGCGGGTGGTCACTCGGCCAGCTGGCACAAAA
This sequence comes from Bryobacterales bacterium, assembly GCA_963731375.1. GTDB lineage: Bacteria > Acidobacteriota > Terriglobia > Bryobacterales > Bryobacteraceae > Palsa-187. The sequence continues at coordinate 1,166,356 of CAVSUW010000004.1, read as the reverse complement.
ATATTCTGCGCATCCATTGGTGCTGATATTCTGACAATGTAGCGGATGGCATTGCTGACGATTTCGGGCGATCCTGCGTCGCGCTGGGAAGAAGTGGCGCAAGCTGTCGCGCAGCTCCTGAATTTCGAGCTGGTCACGGAAACGCGCCTGGCCCAATGGATGACCGAGGAATTCGGCGAGACTCCACTCCCCGCGCGGGCGTGGGCTCCGGCCGCTGTCGCGGTGCTGGCGCGCTTGGCGCGGGAGCATCCTTTACTGATCGCTCTCGATGGCGCCGAACATCTGTTTCGGCCCGCGCCGTGGGTGCTGCGCGCGCGGATCACCACCAGCGACGCGCATCGCGCCGGCAAGCTGATGCTGGACCTGCGCCTGGAAAAACCGGAAGCCGTCGCGCGGCTGCGCGAACTCGACGCCGAGCAGAAGCGTCTGCGCAAAGCGCGATTCAGGCGGCGCCTCGGCCGATGCCGCATCGTTCGACCTCACGCTGAACCTGACGCACATGGACGCCGCGCAAGCCGCCGAGATGCTGGCCGCCGCCGCAGCCAGGCGCCTGGACCAGCAAGGCCTGCTTTCGCCCAACGCCGCCGACGAAATCGAATTCGAAACGCGCCTGGAACTGGCCAAGCGCGGCATCGTTCCGGCGGGCCGCGCGCGCGTCACGCGAGCCAGCTTCGGCCATCCCAGCGAAGAGATGTTCGCCAACCTGCTGGATTTTTACCGCATCCAGTGGGAATATGAGCCGCGCAGTTTCCCGCTGCAATGGGACAAGGACGGCCGCGTCACGGAAGCCTTCACGCCCGATTTCTATTTGCCCGAACTCGACCTCTACGTGGAGCTCACCACCATGAAGCAGTCGCTGGTGACCAGGAAAAATCGCAAGGTGAAGCTGCTGCGCGCCATCTATCCGCACATCAACATCCAGGTGTTCTACCAGAAAGATTTCCAGGACCTGGTGTTTAAATACGGACTGAAGATGGTGCACTCATGACGCCGCGCGCCCGATAATATCGAGCGCATCCTGTTTACCGAGGAGCAGGTCTCGGCGCGCATCGCCGAAGTGGCCGCCGAGATCAGCGAGAAATATCGCGGGCGCGATCTCAAGCTGATTGCGGTGCTCAAGGGATCGGTCTTTTTCCTGACGGCGCTGGCGCGCGCCATCACCATCCCGGTCAAGATCGATTTCCTGGCGATTTCGAGCTTCGGCGGCCCGTCGCACGGCCCCACGCCGGGGCTGGTGCGCATCGCCAAGGATCTCGACGAGCCGATCCACGACGAAGACGTGCTGCTGGTGGAAGACATCGTCGATACCGGCTTCACCACGCGCTATCTTTTGCAGACGCTGGCCGGGCGCGGGCCGCGGTCGCTGGGAATCTGCACGCTGCTCGACCGCTCGGTGCGGCGCATCGTGCAGGTGCCCATCGATTTCCGCTGCTTCGAAATTCCGGATCGCTTCGTGGTCGGCTGCGGTCTGGATCACAAGCAGCTGTATCGCAATCTGGGCTACATCGCGGTGCTCGATCCCGAGAGGGGTTGACTCGCTGAGCCTACGCACGGCAGTGTAATCGACGCATGACTTCTTCTGATTCGCTGGTCGCTCCCATGAAGGGCGCCGAGAGCCGCACCATCGGCGGAGTGCAACTGGACGTTGTGAAAGCCGGCGCCGGCCGCGTGAAGCGGATGATCTACCCGCCTGGGTTCAATTGGACGCAGCATATGAAGCCGATCGTGGGCACTGAACTGTGCCAGCACGCGCACGTTGGTTTTCTCGCGCAGGGTCAGATCCATATTCGGTACGCCGACGGCTGCACGCTGGAGTTGGCTGCGCCGCAGGCGATTACCATCGAGCCGGGACATGACGGCTGGGTGGTGGGAAACGAACCCGCGGTCGTGATCGAGTTCGACTTCGAAGGCCAGACGGCGGAGAAATTCGGCATACCGGGTCAGCACTCGCATTGAAAATCTTTTTTGGCCCACGGATGAACACAGATGGACACAGATAAAAAAGCCGCCAGGACTTTTCGTATCTGTGTCCATCTGTGTCCATCTGTGAGCCAATTCTTTAGAGTCGTTCGCGCTAAAATCAATAAATGAGCACGGTCGCGGAGGAACCGCAATTCCACACCTCCGGGATCGTGCGCCTGACCCGGCCGCAACTGGTCGGCACCATGACGGGACTGGTGCTGGCCATGTTCCTGGCGGCGCTCGATCAAACCATCGTCGGCACCGCGGAGCCGCGCATCATCGCGTCGCTCTCCGGCTTCAATCGCTATCCGTGGGTGGCGACGGCGTACCTGCTGACGTCGACCGTGGTGGTGCCGATCATCGCCAAGCTCTCGGATTTGTGGGGACGAAAATGGTTCTTCCTGTGGGGCTCGGCGGTGTTCGTCGCGACCTCCGCGCTGTGCGGCGCATCGGGGAATCTCAACTTCCTGGGGCTCGACGGGATGAATCAGTTGATCCTGTTCCGAGGGCTGCAGGGCATCGGCGCGGGCGCCATCATGGGCCTGATCTTCACCATCGTCGGCGACATTTTTTCGCCGGCCGAGCGCGGCCGCTATCAAGGCTTTTTCTCGGGCGTGTGGGGACTGGCGGCCATCTTCGGCCCCACGCTCGGCGGCTGGCTCACCGATCACATTTCCTGGCGCGCGACTTTCTACGTCAATCTGCCGGTGGGCATCATCGCCATCGCCGCGATCTATTTCGAGTTTCCCGATATCCGTCCGCAGGCCGTGCGCCGCGTTCTCGATTGGGCCGGCGTGTTCACGCTGCTCGCCTGCATGGGGCCGCTGTTGCTGGCGTTCACCTGGGTGACGGAATACGGCTGGGGATCGGGGCGCGTCGAGACGCTGCTGGCGATCGCCGTGGTCATGCTGATCGCGTTCCTGTATTCGGAAACGAAAGCCGTCGAGCCGCTGATCCCGCTGACGCTGTTCCAGGACCCGGTGATCCGCGTGTCTTCGATCTGCATGTTCGTGCTGGGCATGGGCATGTTCGGCATGATCATTTATCTGCCGCTGTTCATGCAGGGCGTGCTGGGTGTTTCGGCGACGCAATCCGGCACGCTGATGACGCCCATGATGCTGGGCTCGGTGACGGGCAGCTTCCTGGGCGGCCAGATGACCTATCGTTTGCGAAGCTACAAGATCCCCGGCGTGCTGGGTCGATGCTGGTGACCTGCGGCATGACCATCTTCGCCGTCATGGACGCCTCGACGCCGCGGCTGCATGTCGTCCTCGGCATGATTCTCGCCGGACTGGGCATGGGACTGCTGCAGCCGGTGTACACCGTGGCCGTGCAGAACGTCGCGCCGCGGGCGCAGATGGGAGCCGCCACCGCCTCCACCATATTCTTCCGCGCCATCGGCAGCACGGTGGGCGTGGCGCTCTTCGGCAGCGTGCTGCTGACGAACTATCATGCGGAGTTTGGCGCGCCGGTTGCCGCCGGGCGTCCCGCAGGAGGGTTTGAAGTTCTTCAATAATCCCCTGCTGCTGGTGCAGATGCGGCCGCAAATAGAGGCGCTGTTCAGCCGCTATCCCAACGGGCTGGAGCTGATGCAGACGCTGATGGTGAACGTGCGTGAATCCTTGGTGCACGGATTGCATCTGATATTTGTGTCGAGCGCATGCGTGATGGGCGGAGCGGTAGTGCTGAACCTGCTGCTGAAGAACGTCCCGCTGCGGACGCATCATCACGCGCCCAGCGCGGAGCCGGCAGTCCACTAGCACTCGTCGCACCGGCAGCACATATTTCAGAAGGGATGAATATAGATGAGCACCTACCAGATCGACCCCGCGCACTCCTCCGCGCAGTTCAAGGTTCGCCACATGATGATCGCCAACGTGAAGGGCGAGTTCGACAAGGTCAGCGGAACCGTCAACTTACGACCCCGCGAACCCGGCGGCCTCGACCGTCGAGGCCAGCTATCGACGTCGCCAGCATCAGCACGCGCGACGAGCAGCGCGATGCGCACCTCAAGAGCCCCGATTTCTTCGACGTGGAGAAGTTTCCGACCATCACTTTCAAGTCCAAGAAAGTGACCGCCACCGGCAGCGACAGCTTCACCGTGGTGGGCGATCTGACCATCCACGGCGTCACCAAGGAAGTGAATCTGAAGGTGGAGGAACTGACGGAGGAAACCAAAGATCCGTGGGGCAACCTGCGCCGCGGCGCCACCGCCAAGACCCGCATCAACCGCAAGGACTTCGGGATGACCTTCAACGTGGCTCTGGAAGCCGGCGGCTTCCTGGTGGGCGAAGATGTCGACCTCACCATCGACGTCGAACTGATTCGCCAGGCGTAACTACACGCGGAGCCGCTCCGCGCGGCTCCAGCGTCATCTTCATCCCGTGCTTGGGCCGCAGCGTGATCACGGCCCGCGTCGCCACCGGATGTCCGGGGACCAGGCGCATCTTCCAGCGCTGCGCGAGGGTGGCCAGCACCAGCACTCCCTCGGCCCACGCGAATCTCTCGCCGATGCACACGCGCGCGCCGCCGCCGAAGGGAAAATAGGCGAACTTGGGGCGCTTGGCGGCTTCGTCGGGATGCCAGCGATCCGGGTTGAAGCGCTCCGGCTCCGGCCACCAGCGGGGATCGCGATGCACCACCCACGGGCTCATCAGCAGAATCGACTTGGCCGGAATCGTGTAGCTCGCCGATTGAATAATCCTCCCGCGCGCGCCGCCCGATGGCCCAGGCCGGCGGATAGAGCCGCAGCGATTCGGCGAACACGCCGCTGGTGTAGGGCAGGTTGGCACATCGTCAAAACCCGGCAACTTCCCGCCGAGCACGCTGTCGATCTCTGCGTGCATGCGCGCTTCCACCTCGGGATTCTGCGAAAGCAGATACCAGGTCCAGGTCAGCGCATTCGCGGTGGTCTCATGCCCGGCGATCAGCAGCGTCAGCGCTTCGTCGCGCACCTGCTTGTCGGTCATGTGCGCGTTATCGCTCTTCGTCCTGCGCGAGCAGCAGCATCGAAAGCAGATCGCCCGCGTCTTTTCCGCTGCGCCGGCGCTCGGCGATCAGTCCGTAGACGATTTTGTCCAGACTGATCGCGCGCTTTTTCGAAGCGCCGCACCGGAGGGATGGGCAGCTTCTGGATCCAATCGGAAAACGGCAGCAGCAGGGTGTCGAACAGCTCGAAAATCTGCGTCATCGCGCGGCCGATTTCGTCGGCGTCCGACGAAACGTCGGCGCTGAACAGCGTGCGTCCGACGATCGCCAGCGTCAGCCGCGTCATCTCGCGATGCATGTCCAGTTCGGCGCCGGGCGACCACGCTTCGCGCGCGCGTTCGGCGCAAGTCACCATGTCGGCGGCATAGCGCACCAGGCGATCGCGATGAAATGCCGGCTGCACCAGCCTGCGCTGGCGGGTGTGAAACTCGCCCTCGCTGGTCAGCAGGCCGTCGCCCAGCAGCACCTTGGCGCGCTCCAGCATGCGGCTCTTGGTGAAATTGCTCTGATGCGTGATCAGGATGTCGCGAATCGCGTCCGGATCGCTCACCACGAAAGCATGCTGCGGACCCAGCCGCATGTAGGCCAGATCGCCGTACTCGCGCGCAATGTTGAGCAGGTAATTCGCGGGGTCCTTGCGGAAATGCGGCAGCACGCCCAGCCACGGCCGGGTGTTCTTCGGACCGGGGGGGCGGGGGACGGCTTGGATGCGGTAGGCAACCCTTCCATTGTTGTATGATTCACCTACGAAAGGATACGCCGCGATGTCCAGTTCCGTTCCACCGCCCTTTCCTCCGTCGAACCCGCCACCCCCGGACCCGTTCGCGTCCAGTCAGCCGCCGCTGCCGCCGGGCAAGAAACCCAATATCCTGCATCTGGATTCTGGGCGGCATTGTGGTGCTGATGATCGGCGTCACCGCCATGTGCGGACTCGCCGGCTATCTTCATCATGCGCAAGGCCAAGCAGGCGGGCTTCGATTCGGGTCTGCTCACCAGCAATCCCGGCTTACGCCACGGCGAAAATGGTCGCGACGATGAACCCCGATGTCGAAACCGTTTCGAGCGACGACAGCAGCGGCACCATCACGGTGCGCGACAAGAAAACCGGCAAGACCACCACTCTCAAGTTCGATCCCGAAAAGAAAACCATGGTGGTCACCGATGAAAACGGCAAGGAAGCCACCGTCAGAGTGAACACCGACGGCGACAAGGGCACGGTCGAAGTGCAGTCCGCCGACGGCACCGTGAAGTTCGGCGCGAGCGGGAAGCAATCAGATGCCGGCCTGGATGCCGGTGTATCCCGGCTCCTCGCCGACCGGGACTTTCTCGTCGCAGACCAAGGACGGCAACCAGAGCACCTTCGCGTTCAAGACCAACGACGCGGCCAGCCAAAGTGATGTCTTACTATCAGGACCAGCTTAAATCCGGCGGCTTCAGCATCAACATGGCCACCAACACTCCGCAAGGCGGCATGGTGATGGCGGAGGACAGCGGCAAGACCCGCTCGCTGATGATTACCGCGAGCACTTCGAACGACGGCACCGACGTCAGCTTGACGGCCATCGAGAAGAAGTAGCGCGCTAGCCCCTTTCAAACAACGCCTTGCGACCGCGAGCGGCTTTTCCGTGGGCCTTTTGGAGGATAATAAATCCGATCCAGAAAGGTGTCCTGCACCGGCAGCAATTGGAGGGGAACTATGAAATCCACGAATACAGTTTTGATTGCGGTTGGACTGATACTGGCGTGCGGTCCCGCCTGGTCCCAATCAGCCGCGCCCGCAGCGCCGGCACGCGGCGCCCGGGCACCCGAAGCGAATTGGTGGTCTCAGGCCGCCGGTGAAAATGGGCCTACGCGCGTGGTGTGGGCCGCGCACAAGAATCCGGAAACGCCATACAATCTGCCCAACAAGCCGATCTGGCATATCGCCGATGTTCTCAAGTCGCATAAGGGTCAGGCGCGGTGGGAACAGAAAGTGTTGCTGACCCGCGACTTTGACGGCCGTTATGTCCAGATGGCGCCCGGCGACAAGAGCAAATGCGTAATCTGGGCCGATGACCGGGCTTGGGGGTGGGTTTACAGCGGGCAGGTCAAGGTCACCATCGACGGCCAGGAGCCCAAGGTCCTGCCAAAGGGTTGGGTGTTCAATGTCGCGCCGCGCCTGTCCTACTGCCTGGAGACGGCCGGCAGCGAGCCGGTGGTGTATTACATCACCACGCCGGCCGGCCAAGTGCCCACCTATCCGGAGAATGAGACCCCGGCGCCGGTCAAGGGCTACACATACGAGAAGGTCAAGATCACTTCGACCGGCGGCTACGACTCGTTCAACAAGCCCTTCTTCAATGTCGATGAGTATGGGGCCTCAACCCGCACGGGCGAGCGTTTCCTCTACGACGGCCATACATCGTCCAACCTGAACATCGGGCCGCCGCTCACGCAGTTGCCGGCCGATACGAGCTGGGGCCATTTCCACGAAAACATGCCCGAGATCTGGCTTAATGTGTGGGGCAATGTCTGCGCCCTGATCTCAGGCGAGGGCGTGGTGCATGGGGAATATGGCGATTTGATCAATGCCAACGAGGAACGCTGGCACCGGGCCACAAGCTGCCCCAACACCGGCAGAAGCATACGCATGGCGATCACGCCCCGCAGCAAGGAAGGCCAAGTGCATTATTTCCAGATCGATCAGCCGGCTGGGAATTGAGGGCAGCTCATCCATACGCAGATACGTTTTATTTGGATGGAAAGCCGGATAGTGGTCAAGTTTGAAATCACTCGCCGAGGCGCGGATTCACAGAAAAGCTACCTCCTAAAATAATGTATCCCTGCCGACCATCTGGCAAGGCTACATCGAGAGTGGCGCAATCCTTCAAATATCTAATTCTGCGAACCTCTAGATGAATACCAGGGGGAACATCCATAAGCCGTTGTCCGTCGTGGCACCATGCGTCCCCCGCAAGAAACAGGCGTCGTCGAAATCACAGTGACGACGTGCTTACGATCATTGTGCACATCCCAACGGGCTTTCGTGCCATTGAACTCAACCTTAATTTTGGTCCACTCGCCCCGAACCAAATCACATTTTGCGATTCCCGCCGACGTTCCCGACCGCGCAATCGACTTCGAGTTGAGGTCATGCTTTGCAAAACGGGCGCTACACTTGCCATTCAGCATTTGTTTCATGTAGCCTTGATAAAATGTGCAAATTTCCGATTCTACTTTTTGCGCTTCCGCTGATTGCACTCGGAGCAGGACCCGCATTTTACGGCGCCGCGTTTAATGGGCCTGGCGGTGCGGCAACGCTTTATAGCGTTTCGGCGGCGGGCACGGCAACCGCAAAAGGACCGATTGGCTTCAATCGGGTGGGCGCCATGGATGTTTCGTCCGGCGGCACGCTTTACGGGATCGGATCGAACGGTAGCAACGTCAGTGTCCTGATCACCATCAATACAACGACGGGCGCCGGGACGCTGGTTGCTCCCGTGACCGGCAGCGGATGGGACACAACCAGCGTCGCACAAGACATTTCTTTCCGTCCCAGCGATGGAAAGCTGTTCGCCTATCAAAATGGCAACGTTTACACCATCAATACAACGACCGGCGCCGCCACGCTGGTGGGTTCCGACGGTGTGGGGTTTCCGGATGGAAATGCCATAGCCTTCTCGGGAAGCACTCTATACTACGCGGGGTCGCAGAGACTATACACCATAAACCAAAATACCGGGGCTGCCACGCTTGTTGTGAATCTTACCTTTCAGCCAGCATTTGGATCTTTTTCTCCACGCTCACCCGCCATGAAGTTCGACCCAACGACGAACACTCTCTGGGCGATTGTGGTCTCCGGGGGTGGTGGAGGCGCTCAGATATCGCTCGGAACGGTCAACACAACCACTGGCGCCGTAACATTCGTTGGGGCCACCCAGGCGGGCATCGATGGGCTATCTCTGGCGACGGCGCCGCCGTCTACAAGCGGCGTTCCAACGATGTCGTGGCCCCTGCTGGGTGGACTTGCGGTGCTATTGGCTGGGTTAGGATCGCTTCTCGCCCGGCAAGCGCAAGCGCTGTGATGACGCTCGCTGCGTGAAGGGATACCCGGGCCACGTGACTCATCTTGGCCGCTTCCGCTTCGTCTTGGTCTTCACCTGCTGCTTCCTGTTGGCGTTCGGCATGCTACTTACTCCGCCGATGCAGTCCCTGGACGCCCAGTTCTCGCGGACATTAGTTCAGGTCTCGCACTGGCTGATTCTGACTTGCGGGGGGCATGCCAGCCGCGACGCCACAATCCTGCGCGCACCGGGGGGCTTCGGCGTGGAGATGCGCGACGGATGCAACGCAATCAACGTCACCATCCTGCTGTGGTCGGCGGTGCTGGCCTTTCCCGCGTCCTGGAGAATGAAGGCCTTCGGACTGGTCGCGGGCAGCGCCGTCATTCAGACGCTGAACATCGTGCGCTTCATCAGTCTGTTTTACGTTGGGCAGTACAGTATAATGTGGTTCGATTTCGCTCATACCTATCTATGGGAGAGCATGCTGATGCTTGACACAATGGTGGTCTTCTGGCTCTGGGTGAACCGAGTCATGCGGCTTGATGGCGCCGCAAGTGGCTCGATTTAAGCCAACGACCCGCTTCTTGATAAGCGGGTCTGCGCTGCTTATCGGTATCCTCGCGCTATGGTGGGTCGCACTGCGAGGCCCGATGTTGGACCTGCTCCGCGATGCGGTTGGAGTCTTCTTACAGGTTAAGGAGAATTCGGCGGGCGACTGGGCCGTGCGCGTACCTTTCGATAAACTTCTGCCCCCCTCTGCTCAACGTCCTATTGCGCGACAGGTTCACTTCGTCAATTTCGAAATGCCCCGTAGCGACGCTACTCGATTCATCTTTAGTCTTCCGGTGTATTGGGCGATCATTCTTGCATCGCCGGGTGCAAAACGGAAGTTACGCTCCCTCCTGATCGGCACGGCTGTCATGGCAGCTCTTGAAGTTGCACGGCTGCTTGCGTTCCTCGACCTTACAGCTTATGACGTGATCTCCCAAATCCAAGGGGATCCCGGCTTTCAATGGGGCCGACGTCTGGGCCTATACCTTGTGCCCAATGTACTCCCCTACATGCTGCCGTTCGCGTTGGCATTGTCGCTGCATCGGGAATTGCGTGAGCAGATCTTGCAGTCCGCAAAAGAGACGAACGTGCAGGCAATCTCGCTGCGGAGGGCCTCCTCCAATCGCGCCGGGCTTCCGCCAGGCATCATTCATCGCGGCCCACTAGCAAAAGGGCGACGCGACCGACCATGACGCAAGAAATTGATGGAGGCCTTAACTGAATAATTACCTCCCCGCGGGCTTGTTACCCGGCAGCACATCGACAGCTTGCCGACTTACCAACCAAGTGAGTTCGTCAACTTCCATAAGCAGACTTATATCCTCGTGTTCACAGATAAAGAGCAGATATGGCAGACGATGTCGGTCAATGAAACGCCCATACCCACCAATTGTTCCAAGCCTTGTGATCGGCAAGTTGCGTTTGTTCGTCACGACTCGTCAAAATCAAGCGTAAGGATCGATAATCTTATGCGCGCTCGAACACTGCGGGTACGGTTGGTTTTAGCTGGCGTACTGCTATTCGCTCTCTCGGCGGAAGCGGGAGGCCGCAAGACGCTGGCATCGCTCCCGCCTGAAGCGCGCGACACCGCGACCACGGCCCTGCAGTGGACCGATCAGTATTGGGATGCGCGCGCCGGACTCCTCTGGGACACGCATCTGGACCCGCAGCCCCGCCCCGGCGAAACGAGACGTCACGTAGTGCGGGACACCATCTGGTACGCCGTCGGCCTGATGCTCCGCGACCAAGCAGGCGATCGCGAACGCTCGCTGCAAGCGATCGCCGCGGTTCTGAAGCAGCAACTCGACGATCCCGCGCAGCCCTACAACGGAACTTTCTATCGCAGCTGCGGAGGACCCGCACCCGCCCGCGCGCTACGCCCAGCTCTTCGTCCAATACGACCCCAACTGGCGGGAGTTCGTCGGCACCACGCTGGTGGTCTTGCTCGAGGAGTATTCCGATCGCTTACCCGAGCCGCTACGGAAACAGATGGAGAGCGCTATCGAACGCGCCGTTTCGAGCGAGATTGCCGAGGCCAGACTGAGGCCGGACTATAGCAACATCGCCCTGATGCACGGATTCCTGTGGTCCTGGGCCGGTAAGCGCCTGCAACGCCCCGAATGGATTCGTGGAGGCCGGCAATTTTCCGAAGAAGTCTACCGTTTGTTTAATGAGCATGGAGCCTTCGAAGAATACAACTCACCGACCTACTACGGCGTTGACTTGTACGCGCTCAGCCTGTGGAGAAACTACGGACCGGAGCCCTGGTTCGTCAAATCCGGCTCCGACATGGAAGCCAGGCTGTGGACCGACATCGCTGCGTACTATCACGCCGGCCTGAAGAACGTTTCCGGCCCGTTCGATCGCTCCTATGGAATGGACATGCAATCTTATGTGAGCCTGGTCGGATTATGGCTGCGAACTACGCTGGGAGCGGAGGCGGCCCCATTTCCCAAAATTGGCGGACGCATGGTCCATTCCGATGACATGCAGTACGCGTCGCTATTTGCGCTCCTCGGGACGGAGATTCCCCAAGAGGCGTTGTTAAGCTTTCGAAAGTTCGGGACCGAACACCAAATCCGCCGCGAACTTCCGCGAAATCGTGTGGCCACCGCATGGATCGGCAGAGACTTCATGTTAGGCGGCGAAGCCACGGGTGGCACGCGCGAGACTTCGGGACAGTATGTCCCCGCTACTGCGTACTGGAAAACGTCCAACGGAGAAGCGGCCTGGATGGCGCTGGCGCAAGGACCGCGCTCGGACGCCCGCGTCGACAAACAGACGCTGTATGTCACCGGCATTGGAGACTTTACATTCCGCGTCTCCGCACCAGGTTCCGGCCCCGCGCAGGTCAAGCGCGACGCGTGGGCCCTGCCGGGCATCACCGTTCACGTGACCAGCGACGCAGGGGACATGACGGTCACCCCGGTAGACGGGCATCTCGACATTACCTACCGCGAGGCAACGCGCTTCGAACTCCGATTCGAGAGCAACCTCCGATAAAAGTTGGGCCCTTACTTGCTCGTAGATTTTGGAGGGATAACATGGCAAAACTTACAACCGCAAAAAAGAACGCTGAACCAACAAAGGAATTCGGGCTTCCAAAGGAGCGCAAATACCCGATGCCGGATGCCAGCCACGCTAAGAACGCGAAGGCGCGCGCGTCCCAGATGGAACACCAGGGTAAATTGAGCGCAGCGGACAAGAAGAAAATCGATACCAAGGCCGACCGAATCCTCAATAGAGGATGATGGGTTTCAAGATCGACAATAACGCTCTTGCCAGTCGGTTCGAGTTAGCGGTTGACCGTGGATTAGCCGTACTCGATTACCGCATTGCGGGTGATACTGTTTTCTTGTTATACGTCGAAGTTCCTTTGGCGGAACAAGGACGTGGCATCGCCGGCAAATTGTCTCATGCCGCGCTGGAATTTGCGCGCGATAACGGACTGAAAGTTGTGCCAGTGTGCCCGTTCATTGCGACCTACATGCTGCGCCACCCGGAACTACTTCAGCCTGTACGCTAGCCACGAATGGGCGCCCGGTAGCTCAGTACTTCGTCAGGATCAGCGTCTGCGGCCCCAGTTCCTGGGCCGTGCTCTCGCCAAACCCGGCGTCGCGGAACATGGCGTCGAGTTCCTTGAAGGTGTAGGCGTCGCCGCCTTCGGTCGAGCCGAGCATCATCATGCTGAAGGCAGCGGCGGTCGGCGGGGAGATGCGGTCGTCGTTAGGCACGAACTCGACGGTCGCCACGCGCCCGCCCGGCTTCAGCGCCGCGCGAACCCGCTTCAGCAGCTTCACGTTGGTCGCATGATCGAAGTGGTGCAGGAAATTCGGCAGCAGAACCAAATCGTAGCCGCTTCCCAAGTCCACGTCGAAAGCGCTGCCCGCGATGCCGTGATAGCGATCGCCCACGCCCGCTTGCCGCGCGTGCTCGATCGAAAGCGCCAGCACGTTCTTCCAATCCAGGCCATAGATCTCGGCTTTCGGATTCAGCTTGGCGATGGCGATGCCGTAAGCGCCCGGTCCGGCGGCGATATCCAGCACTTTCATTGGCTGGCCCGGTAGTATTGACGATCTGCGCCAAGCCGGCCGCGCCCATCGCCGACATCGGCGCCATCCATTTCGCGAACTCCACCCAGATCGGCGCTTCCGGACCCATGTTCCCCTGTTCGTTCACCGTGCCGCCCTTGCGAACCGCAGCCGTCAGGTCCATAAAGTTCGCGACGTGGATGGGATGAACCAGGAAGAAGGCAATGGAACCCAGATACGCCGGCGATTTCTTGTCGAGAAATACCGCTGAGTCGCGGGTCAGGCCGTAGGTCGCCGTCCTGCTTGGTGAGAAAGCCTTGAATGGTCATGAAATCGCAAAGAATGCGCATGCCTTTCGGGCTGGTCTGAGCACGCTTCGCGAGTTCCGCGGCTGTCACCGCTCCCGCGCCGATGAGCGTGAAAACTTCGAGCTCAATGGCGGCCTTGAGCGCCGTCGCGCGCGAAAATCCGTTCAAGGCATCGAAGATCAGGAGGGGATTCGGTTCGTTTCCGATAGGTGCGGAGCTTTGTGTGGCCATAGAACTCCATCATAGATCTGCTAGCATGATGCGCGTGTTCTCTTCCCGCCTGCAGTGGGATTCGCAGCCCAATCCGCTGAGCATTCTGCTGGCGGAGAAGCGCCGCAGCGGCGCGGCCATCCTGGATCTCACCGAATCCAACCCCACGCGCGCTGGCCTCGATTACCCGGGCGGGGAACTGCTGGCCGCTCTCGCCGATTCTCGGGCGTCTTCGATACGATCCGGACCCGCGCGGTCTGTTGGCGGCGCGCGAAGCTGTTTCGCGAATACTATGCACAGCGCGGCGTGGATGTGCCCGCCTCGCGTATTCTGCTCACCGCCAGCACCAGCGAAGCCTACTCGTATCTCTTCAAGCTGCTGGCCGATCCCGGCGATGAAATTCTGGTCCCGCGCCCGTCCTATCCTTTGTTCGATTACCTCGCGGCGATGGAATCCGTGCGCGTGCATCCAGTATCCGCTGCGCTACGACGGCGTCTGGCATATCGATTTCGACGCCCTCGCGAGCGCCATCACGCCGCGCACCCGCGCCATCGTGGTGGTGAATCCCAACAATCCCACTGGCTCTTACCTCAAGCGCGCCGAATGGGAGCGGCTCCAGACCTTCGGCCTGCCGATTCTTTCCGACGAAGTCTTCTCCGATTTCGCGTTTGCGCCCGACCCCGCGCGGCTCACGACGCTCGCGGGATCAGAGCGATGTGCTCACGTTTTCGATGAGCGGGCTCTCGAAGATCGCCGGCCTCCCGCAAATGAAGCTGGGCTGGATCGTCGCCAGCGGACCGGATCACGCGGCCGCGCTCGAGGGTCTGGAGTGGATCGCCGACACCTTCCTGTCCGTCGCCACGCCGGTTCAATGGGCGCTGCCGCGCATCCTGGCCGCGTCCGCTGCTGTGCAGGAGCAGATCCGCGGCCGGACCCGCGTCGAACCTGGAACGTCTTAGTGCAGCACGCCGCCGGCTCGCCCTGCCGCTGTCTCCACGCCGAGGGCGGCTGGTACGCCATCCTCGAAGTGCCCCGCATCCGCACCGAAGAGGAATGGGCGCTGCATCTCCTGGCCGAGAGCGACGTCCTGGTGCAACCCGGCTTCTTCTATGATTTTGAAGCGGAAGCCTTTCTGGTGCTGAGCCTGCTCACGCCCCCGCGCGATTTTCGCCGAGGGGCTCCGCCGCATTCTGGATTCGGCGGGCCGCCCATCCTAAAGAAACCGCCCCAAACGGTCGTTATTAATGATGGAGGGTACTAAGTACCTGTCATTCGCCAACCTATGTCTCTAACCAAGCCCAAAGTAGTCGTCGTGATGCCGGCCTATAACGCCGCCGAGACACTGCGCATGACGTACGCGGAATTGCCGCACGACAGCGTGGATCTGGTGATCGTGGTCGACGACGGCAGTTCCGATGAAACCGCGGCCATCGCGCGCGAGCTGGGTCTGGAGTTGTTCGTCCACAACCGCAACTACGGCTACGGCGCCAATCAGAAAACCTGCTACCGCGAAGCGTTGCGCGCGGGCGCCGACATCGTGGTGATGGTGCATCCGGATTATCAGTACGATCCCACGCTGCTGCCCGAAATCATCCGCCCGATTCAGGAGTGCAAAGCCGATGTGGTGCTGGGCTCGCGGCTGCTGGGCGGACATCCCATGGCGCAGGGCATGCCGTGGTGGAAATATGCCGCCAACCGCTTCCTGACGCAACTGGAGAACGCGATCTTCGGCCTGCACCTGGCCGAATACCACACCGGCTACCGCGCCTTCCGGCGGGAGGCGCTGGATCAAGTCAACCTGGACATGAATTCCGACAATTTCATTTTCGATCAGGAAATCATCGCGCAATTTGTGAACCTGAACATGCGCATCGCGGAGGTGCCGGTGCCCACGCGCTATTTCCCGGAAGCGTCATCCGCTTCTTTCGTGCAAAGTTCGATCTACGGTCTCTCGATTCTGTGGCTGCTGCTTCAGATATGAGATGCATCGCCTGGGTCTGGTCCGGCAGCGGTCGTTTGAGAGTCTTACGCGCCGCTATATGACTGGCCCGCGCACCGAAGAGCCTGATCGCGGAGGGCAAGAAATGAAACTCACAGTCTCCTCGGCGCTGCTGGCGGCAATCCTGTGCTGCCCTTTCCGCCGGCTGCGGCGATCCCGATGCTTTTAACGACGGTGTCGCCAAAGGTGCGGCCCAAGCAGAACCTTTCCAGTTGGATAGCGAGCAGGTCGACATGAACGCCACGCAACTGGCCTGCGGGGTCAACGACGACTTGTGGGAAGCTCCCGTCATGCGGCACGGACCGTTCCGTCTCGCATCTCCAGCAAAAGGGCCGGGACCTGAACTTCACCGACGATGTCAGCTCCGATGAGCCTGGCCACCAGTGGCCCTATACCCAAGTGCGCGGCAAGTTCCCTCTGCAACTGGACCAGGTGCTTTCGATCAAGGACGGCGAGGACAAAAACACCAAAATTGTCCAGGCCAAAGTCGGAATCAGGATCGCGGAACCATGCTTCGACACGCCTTTGTACATCATGGGCATCCGTAAAGGTCAATATCGCGACGACCTGCCGGCGACGCTGCAGTATGAGCGTTACGGCGAGGGCTGGCACCTGACGAAGATCGTCCACTAAACGCGCGGGCGAACCATTCGCTCCGCGTCGTCGCGCTTTCGTTGAACTCGCAGCGATTCGCGCCTGCCACCCGCCTCTTCGGCGAATGCTAAAATAGCGGTTTCCGCTGAGCGAGTTTCTTTTCACCGGCGAACGGGAATCTGCAGGAACACAAGATCGCAGGGCAAGGAGAATCATGGCTGTCACAGGTGCGGGTCTGGAAGGTATTGTCGCGGCTGAATCGAAGATTTGTTACATCGATGGCGACGCGGGCATCTTAAGCTATCAGGGCTACAACATTCATACGCTCGCCGATCACGCGACGTTTGAGGAAGTCATCTACCTGTTGTGGTACGGCCGCCTCCCCAAGCAGGCGGAGCTGGATCAGTTGAAGGCCTCGCTGGTGGCCAATCGCGCGATTCCCGCCGAAGTCACCGCGTTTCTGAAGGCCACCGGCAAGTGCGTTCCCATGGACGTGCTGCGCACCGCCGTCTCCATGCTGTCGCTCTACGATCCGGACGAAAAAGACACCTCCATCGAAGCCAGCGAGCGCAAGGCCGTCCGCCTGATGGCGCAGACCGCCACCATCGTCACCACCTTTGACCGGCTGCGCAAAGGCCAGGAGGTGGTTGCCGGCCGATCCCAAGCTGAGCATCGCGGGGAATTTCCTCTACACCTTGACCGGCAAGAAGCCCGACGAAGTGATGGAGCACGTCTTCGACATCGCGCTGACGCTGCACGCCGATCATGAGCTGAACGCCTCCACCTTCGCCGCCCGCGTGGTGGCCGCGACGCTTTCCGACATTTACTCCGCCGCCACCGCCGGCGTGGCCGCGCTCAAAGGACCGCTGCACGGCGGCGCCAATGAAGACGTGATGAAGATGCTGCTCGAAGCGGGCTCGGCCGACAAGGCCATGGATATGGTGAAGACCCGCCTGGCGAACAAGATCAAGATCCCCGGCTTCGGCCACCGCGTGTATCACACCATCGACCCGCGCGCCACGCATTTGAGCGCGCTCTCCGAAGAACTCGGCAAGCGCACCGGCCACGTGGATCTGTACCTCACCTCCAGCCGCATCGAAAAGTACATGAAGGAAACCAAGAATCTGAACGCGAACGTGGATTTCTATTCGGCCTCCACCTACTATTCGCTGGGGATTCCCATCGATCTGTTCACGCCCATCTTCGCCGTCAGCCGCATGTCCGGCTGGACCGCGCACGTGCTGGAACAATATCGCAACAATCGCTTGATCCGCCCGCGCGCGGAGTACATCGGCACTCCGGTCGGCCAGCCGTGGGTCCCGATCGCCGAGCGCTAGACGCGTCGCCTGCTCGATGTACGATCTTTCCTTCTTCCGCCAGAATCTCGACGCCATCGCCACGCGGCTGGCGGATCGCGGCTTCACGCTCGACGTCGAAGCGTTCCGGCAACTCGACGCCGAGCGGCGCGCCGCGCTTACCGAATCCGAACAGCTCAAGGCCCTGCGCAAGACCGAATCGCAGGAAATCGGCAAGCTCATCAAGGCGGGTCAGGACGCGACCGAACGCCAGCAGAAGGTTCGCGAAATGGGCGACCGCGCCACCGCGCTCGAAGAACGCGCCAAAGAGCTCGACGACAAATACCGCCAGTTGCTGGCCGGCGTTCCCAACACGCCGCACGCCTCCGTGCCCACCGGCAAGCAGCGCCGACGACAACGTCGAAGTGCGCCGCTGGGGCACGCCGCCCGAGTTTTCTTTCACGCCCAAAGCCCACTGGGATCTCGGCCCCGAGCTCGGCATCCTGGATTTCGAGCGCGCCGCCAAAATCACCGGAGCGCGCTTCGCCGTCTACTGGGGCCTGGGCGCGAAGCTCGAACGCGCGCTCATCAACTTCATGCTGGACGTGCACACCCAGCACCACGGCTACACCGAAGTGCTGCCGCCGTTCATGGCCAACACCGCCAGCTTCTACGGCACCGGCCAGTTGCCGAAGTTCGAGGCGGATCTGTTCAAGCTCCAGGGCACCGATTATTATCTGATCCCCACCGCCGAAGTCCCGGTGACGAATCTGTATCGCGACGAAACCCTCGACTTCGACAAGCTTCCCATCAAGCTGTGCGCCTACACGCCGTGCTTCCGCAGCGAAGCCGGCTCCTACGGGCGCGATGTGCGCGGCATCATTCGCCAGCACCAGTTCCAGAAGGTGGAGCTGGTGAAGTTCGCGCCGCCCGAAACCAGCTACATCGAACTCGAAGCCCTCACCGCGGATGCCGAAGACATCCTGCAGCGTCTCGGCCTGGCCTACCGCACGGTGGTTCTGTGCACCGGCGACATGGGCGCGAGCTCCGCCAAGACCTACGACATTGAGGTCTGGCTCCCCGGCCAGAACGCCTACAAGGAAATTTCATCCTGCTCGAACTTCGAGGCGTATCAGGCGCGCCGCGCTTCGATCAAGACCAAATCCGGCAGCGGCAAAGCCGATTTCGTGCACACCCTCAACGGCAGCGGACTCGCGGTCGGCCGCACCTGGCTGGCGATCCTCGAAAACTACCAGCAGGCCGACGGCAGCGTGGTGGTGCCCGAAGCGCTGCGTCCGTACCTCGGCGTCGACGTGATTCGCAGCGCCTGAATCGGCAGATCGCGGCTTCATCCCACGTTGAAGTAGCTCGGCGCTCGCGAGTCTGGGAACTCGATGGCACGTCCGACTGTAACCCAATCATCGGTGAGACGCGTCCCAAGGTTTATGAGTAAGAAGTATTTGCATCTCTTGGGATTGATAGCTCTTGCTGCTGTCGCCCTCCATGGCCAACCAACCAACGGGCCCGCCTATTGGTCGGCTACGATGCCGGATTGCTCGAGCTTGAATGAAACTGCCGTTTCGATTACGAATCCGTCGGGGACGGTGATCGGGTATTCCTGCTATGTGAGCGGGACCTTCATATGGTTTGCCGCCGGCGGCGGTTGGTCCAGCAAGATTCGTGCGGGCGCGCCCTCCACTGCCCCCATCGGTGTTGACTATACCTTCTACGACAACAATGGAAACAACCTCAACGTAGACACGACGTCCGGCTCTTCAGCGACCACATCGAGCAATGAGGTGAGTTTTGCCTTATCTGCGAACCAGCCGTCGGAAACCGTGATGCTTGGCGCTACCGCGAATGCTCCCAGCTACGGTCCCACGTCGGTCGGCTCAGTGTACGCCGTGTTTTACTGCCCTGACGCAGTAACCTGCGGCAACGTGCTCCCGCAGTTGGTTTACTTGCAGCAGCCCACCCATCCGTGGTTGGCGACCGTACCCATCGCATGGGACGATGCGACGTGGACGACTTGGTCCGCGGAGGGAGTCGACGATGGTGTTACAAACGTGGTGTCCTTCGTGGTTTATAACCAAGGCAACACCGCTACCAGCTTCAAGGTAAACGTCTATAACAGCACGGGAGCCCTTGTCGCGTCGGCCACGACACCTTCGGTTCCGCCTTTCACTATACTGAGCGACGGTTCCACCAGCGAAGCAGGGACCTACGGGGCAACTCTACGGACATTGATTCCCAACGGTTTGCCGGCTGGCATTTTCAAGGTTCTGATCGACGGCGGGACTGAGGATTGCTCGGTGCTAATGCTCCAGTTTAGCGGACTTCAGTATCCCGCGCCCTCCATGAGCAGCATGCAGGTTGCTTATGATAGCGCGCCCAGCTCTAGCGCCGTGGTCGCCGCCGCAGTCCGGAGCGCGCACGCCAAAAGAGCGCGCACGGTCCCTACGCAAGTGCGAGTGTTCGGCGTGCTTCCGCAGTAAAGTAATAACGCTCTTTCGCTTTCACGCGGGAGTTTTGCGCAACAGTGTGGAATCGGGGGCGCCCACTCCCGTATTGGCGGCGCATGCGGAAGTCGGCGGCGGAACTTCGCCTCAAACTTGTTGCCGGGACGAAGACTATCCGCATACTAAACGTGGTGCGCTCGGCTCGGCGGCGAAAATGTTCTGGAAGCGTGCGCACCCGGCCATTATCGATCGCCGGCCATTCGCAAGAAGCAACTTCCCCGAAAGCCGGAGGAACAAGGCAGAAGCTTCTTATATCGGCAGCGTTTCCCCTAAGGTGACCCTCTGGACCTCGCAAGTCGTGTGGTCTTCCCATACGATTTCGTATTCTTCTGGTCCGAGGTATTTCAACAGCGCATCTTCGTCGTCAACGGGCTGGTGAAGACAGGCGTGCGTCTCAACGATCGCTTTGTCAGATTGGTACAAATTCTTTCCAATCCGTTCGATGCTGGGCAGTTTGTAGTAATTACCCGTCTTCGCCGGCACCGCGCCAGCGAATAGAGTGCTTAACACCAGGATCGACACGATTCTCATGGTTCCGTTATCGGCGGCTGCAAGCATTGTCATTATCCGACCACATATTGCTTTCTTCTGTTCGGCGCG
This sequence comes from Bryobacterales bacterium, assembly GCA_963731375.1. GTDB lineage: Bacteria > Acidobacteriota > Terriglobia > Bryobacterales > Bryobacteraceae > Palsa-187. The sequence goes on along the minus strand of CAVSUW010000004.1, from coordinate 1,145,756 downwards.
CAGGACCCGTCAACGTTTCTACCCCGCCCCTAGCTTAAGCAGCGGAGTAGCGGACCACGATTGGATTGGGGAAACTGCGACTAACAGGTTGCCATGAGAGAGGCTGACGCTTCAAGTCAGTAGGGTGCCAATCCTTTGCGGGTAGGGTGATTTCCCCGACAACGAGGTCTGGCTCCCCTAACGACGGCAGCGTGGTGGTGCCCGAAGTGTTTGCGCCCGTACCTTGGCGTCGACGTGATTCGTAGCGCCTGAAATCAGACACATCGCGGTTTCGTGCGCCGGCGACGGGCGGCTTCCGGTCCCTAGACTTTTGGGCGACGGGAGGCGAGTCGATGCTTTGTGTATTAGAAAGTCAGTAGTGCTGCTGGTGGCAGCGGCGGGGTTGGCGTGCGGGCAGCCCGCGCTCACCACCATCCAAGATATTCTTTATCGCGCCGATGGAACGCGTTTCAGCGGCACCATGTTCATCAACTGGAGCAGCTTCCTGGCGGGCGATACATCCAATATCGCCACGGCGAATCTCACGGTGCCCATCGTCAATGGGGTCCTGAACGTCAAGCTGGTGCCTACCACCACGGCTTCGGCCGGGGCGCAATACAACGTCACCTACGCGAACGGCGGGGTCAATCAGTTCACCGAAGTGTGGGCCGTGCCCCCCAGCGGCCCCAAGCTGCGGGTCCGCGACGTGCGCCTGTCGAGCGGTACGGTGGTCGGGCCCGCGCCGTCGACTGCCCCGATCCAGATCGGCGACGTAACCGGCTTAGCGAATGCCCTGGCTGTCCGGCCCACCGAGGGCGCGGGCTACAGCATCGGGCGCACCGCCATCATCAATTCCTCCGGCCAGATTGACGCCGCCTCCGGGCAACCTGGGCGATTGCATGCATGTCGACGGAAGCTCCGGCGCGTGCGGAACTGCGGGAGGGGGCGGCTCGGGCGGAATTCTGCCCCTGTACTCCGACGCCGAAACTCCGGGCGGTACGCTGAACGGCATCAACACCGCCTTCACGCTACTGTTCGCGCCTTCGCCGGTCAATAGCCTGATCCTGTTCCGTAACGGCCTGTTGCAGACCCACGGCTTCGATTTCTCGCTGGCGGGGAATGTTGTCACGTTTCTGGCGGGGTCCATTCCGCAGGCCGGCGACGAGCTGATCGGCCAGCTATCGCTACGCGAATCCCAACAATGTTCTGGGGACGCTCACCGCCGCGCAGGTGATCTGCAGCGGCGCCGGAACCGGCACCAGCGCCATCGCTGCCACCACGCTGGGAAGCTGCACCATCCCGGCCGGGTTGCTTACCGCCGGCGACCGTATCGAAGTGCAGTTCTACTACCTCCACACCGGCACTGCCTCCACCTTCACCGCCGAGGTGCATTGGGGCGCCGCCACCATCCTGTCGCGAACTTCTGTAGCGGCGGAAACGGCGCTGGCCGGGCATGTGGCCTTCGGGATTCTCGCCAGTACTCAATCCTGGGATGCGCAAAGCTGGGGCAATACCTTCGCCCTGGCGAACGCCGTGGGCTCGGCCGCCGCGAATACGTCGCTGAGCTTGACCATCACGTTCCCCGCCCGCCTGGGAGCGGCCACCAGCGACGTGATTTCGCTCGAGCAATTTCACGGTGATCCGTTACCCGGCGCAGACCAACCCGTAGGCTGGCGCCCCCGCTACCCTGGCCTCGGGTGAACACCTGATCTGGGTACACCGGAAGGTAGGACGGCCTATTACGTAAGGGGTTTTAGGCTACTCTTTCGGGTGTTATTACCCTTGTCCTTTCCGGCCGTCTCGCGCAAGATATGAATAGAAGTTCAGCACGGCCGAGGGTTACTTATATGACTGCGAAACTTTACACATTCATTTGCGGGCTCCACAACGATCTGCGGGGTCAAGACCTAGTCGAATATGCTCTGATGGCCGGCTTTGTGGCCGTGGCCGGCGGGGCCATCTTCCCGGCGACGCTGATGCCGGGCGTGAGCACGATCTTCTCGAAAATCAACACCTTCACCGCGGCTGCCGCGAGTCAAGGCAGCTAGAGACTTAAGCCCTGGCGCGGCCGGGCAAAGCTAACGCCGCGCGCCACTGCCGCTGGGCGCAGGCGCGCTGGTATTTCGACCGTCAAGCTTGGCTTACGGGCACGGCGCTTTCCAGCGAAGTGCTATGCTGAGCGCAGCCCGTGACTGCCGTTTCCGCCGCACGAGAAATCTCCTTTCGCATCCTGGCCAAAGTCGACGCCGGCGGCTACGCTTCGGATCTGCTGCGCCGTGAAACCGCCGCTCTGGATTCCCGCGATGCCGCCTTGGCTGAAACCCTGGTATTCGGCTGCCTGCGGTACCAAAGCCAGCTCGATTTTCTGATCGCCCATTTCGCTGGGCGCCCGCAACCTAAGCTCGACCTGGAAGTCCGCATCGCCCTGCGCATGGGCATTTTCCAGTTGCGCTATCTCGACCGGGTTCCCGCCCACGCCGCCGTCGCCGAAAGCGTCGAACTGGTCAAGGGCGCCCGTAAGCGCTCCGCCACGGGATTCGTAAACGCCGTGCTGCGCAAAGTGAATCGCGCGCCGGTCGGCTGGCCGGATCGGGCGACGGAACTCTCGGTCCCGGCCTGGATGCTGGAACGTTGGGAGCGCCACTACGGCTCAGCCGTCGCGCGCGGCATCGCCGAGGCTGCGCTCGCTGAGCCGGTGGCCTATGTCAATCCGGACACCGGCCGCCGGCAGGACATCGGAGCGCAATCCATCGTGCCCGCTGCTCGAAATCGAGCCGGGGATGACGGTGCTCGATCTGTGCGCCGCCCCCGGCAACAAGACCGCCCAGGCCATCGCCGCCGGAGGGCGCGTCACCGCCTGTGACCGCTACCTTCGCCGGCTGGCAGAAGTGCCAGCGGAAGCCGCGCGCGTGGTTCTGGACGCCGCTGATGATCTTCCTTTTACGAGCCGGTTCGGGGTTTGACCGAATCCTGATCGACGCCCCGTGTTCCGGCACCGGCACCCTGGCGGGAAATCCTGAAATCAAATGGCGACTGCAGCCGTCAGATCTCTCAGTGTTCCAGGCGCGGCAGCGTAAGATGATCGAGCGGGCGCTTCCGCATCTGCGCCCGGGCGGCCTGCTTGGTCTATGCCACTTGCTCGCTGGAACCGGAAGAGAATGAGGCGGTAGTCGAAGGTTTTCCGGTACTTGCAACCCATTCGCGGATTCCGGGCCGCGACCCCGGGGACGGCTTTTTCGCTGCGACTATGAGGGGAAGATAAGGCCAGAGTGACAAGACCGACGCCCTATCGCGTGATACCATGAATAAAGCTTTTCGGCCGGTGGTTAGCGTATTCATGCCCGAAATTCTCCCATCCATTCTTTCCGCCGACTTCGCCCGTTTGGGCGAGCAGGTGGCCGCGCTCGAACAGGCCGGCTGCCGCATGCTGCACGTCGACGTCATGGACGGACATTTCGTGCCCAATCTGACGATCGGGCCGCCGGTGGTGGCTTCGCTGCGCAAGGCGACTCGCCTGACGCTGGACGTCCACCTGATGATTACCGATCCCGACCGCTACGCGCCGCTGTTCATCGAAGCCGGCGCGGATCACGTATCGGTGCATCAGGAAGCCTGCCCCCATCTGGACCGCACTTTGAAAATGATTCAGGGCCTGGGAGCGCGGGCGGGCGTGGTCCTCAATCCGGCAACGCCGCTGGAGACGCTCGACGAAGTTCTGGAGTTCGTCGATTTCGTGCTGATCATGAGCGTGAATCCGGGATTCGGCGGGCAGAAGTTCATCCCCTATACGCTGGATAAAGTTCGGCGGCTGGCGGCGCGGAAGCGCGAGCGAGGCCTGAAGTTCGCCATTGAAATCGACGGCGGCGTCACCCTCGAGAACGTGGGCGAAATCGTGAAGGCAGGCGTGGATTGGGTAGTGGCCGGGTCCGCCATTTTTGGAGCGGGAAATCCGGCGGGGGCGTTCGTCGGAGATGCAGCACTTGGCCCACGCGGCCGGGATGGTGCATGTTTAGATCGGATTCGGTTATAGTCTTGAAGAACACGTGGTAAGGAAGACAGCAATGAATTTCAACACCAAGAGAATCGGGATCGCGGCGCTGGCGGCAGTCCTGCTTACCGGCGGCTGCGGGTTCCATCGCAAGAAGTACGAGAACCCCATCACCAAGGACACCGAGCAGCCCGACAAGGTTCTGTTCGACAAAGCCATCGACGATATTGAAAAAGGGCGCTACGAAGTGGCCCGGCTCACGCTCAACACCTTGATCAACACCTACGATTCGAGCGAATTCCTGGCCAAGGCCAAGCTGGCCATCGCCGATAGCTGGATGCGGCAGAGCGGCGCTGAAGGCTTGGCGCAGGCGGAAGCCGAATTCAAGGACTTCCAGTTGTTTTATCCCACCATGGAGGAAGCTCCGGAAGCCCAGTCCAAGATCTGCGAGATCCACATTCGCCAGATGGAGAAGGCCGACCGCGATCCCAACAACGCCCTGCGCGCCGAGCAGGAATGCCGCGACTTGCTCACCAAGTATCCCAACAGCAAATTCGCTCCGCAGCACCGCAGCAGCGCTTGCGCGAGATCCAGGAAACGCTGGCGGAGGCCGAAATGGTGGCCGGCGACTACTACTACAACAAGGGCGCGCTAGCGGCGGCGACCAACCGTTTGACCGGCCTGGTGGGTCAGTATCCGCTGTACAGCCGCGCGGCCGAAGCTCTGTGGATGGATGGCAACGCCTACTCTCGCCTGGGGACACGTTTCCGCGCGAAGGCCGGCGACGCCTACACTCGCATCGTGCGCGACTATCCGCTGAGCCAGTACGCCGACCAGGCCAAGAAGAAACTGCAGGAAATGGAACTGCCGGTTCCGGAAGCCGATCCCGCGGCCGTGGCGCGCATGAAGTATGAGGCGGCCAATCACGTGGAGCCGGGCAAGCTCCATAAGCTCACCGACTTCATTCGCCGCAACCCGGATGTGAGCGATGCTGCCAAGAGCGGCACGCCCACCATGGATCCGCCGATGCGCGAAATTCCGGTTACCGTGCCGGTCACGGCGGACGGTGCCGGCGACCGGGTTCACGGGCGACGTGACGGTGGCGCCGGTCACCGGCAACTCCGCGCTCGATACCCAGCCTGACGCGCGCACCGCGGCGCCGAAGCCGGCTGCTGGCGGCGATGCACGCACCGAAGCAAAAATAACCGCTCATGAGCGTGATCCTGCTGGCGGATGACAGCCCGCACGCGCAGCGCATGGGCCAGCGCATTCTGGCGGAAGAAGGCCACCAGGTCGAGTGCGTAGCGCGATGGCGAAGCGGCGGCGCTGCGCCTGCCCGAAGTGGATCCGGATGTGGTGATCGCCGACGCGCACTTGCCCGGGCTCAGCGGTATCGAACTGTGCCGCTACATCAAATCCAGTAGCCGCTACGTGCGCGTGATCCTGACCGCGGGATCGCTCGAAGAACTGGACGAGGCCGCGGCGAAACGCGCCGGATGCGACGCGATCCTGCGCAAACCGTTTGAAGCGTCGGTGATGGCGGAGACTCTGGCGCCGTTGCTCGCGGCGGCCCAGCGCGACCGGCAAGCGATAGCGGCGGCCAGGGGCAGTGCGCCCGCAGCTGGCAGTGCCGCAGGACGACATCCGCGCCGCGGTCGAGCGCGCCGTCGAGCGGGAGCTGCCGCGGCTTCTCGACGAGCTTACGCAGAGAGTATTATTGGCCTTGGGCCACTAGAGTCCGCCCGCAAGATCCCTTATGCCAGATAACAGTTTCGACATCGTATCCAAGATCGACTTGCCGGAAGTCAGCAACGCCGTGCAGCAGGCGGTGAAAGAAATCCAGCAGCGCTTCGATTTGAAAGACAGCCAGTCTTCGATTGAGCTGCGCGAGAAAGAGAACAAGATCCTGCTGGCCAGCTCCGACGAGTTCAAGCTCAAGGCGGTCACCGACGTCCTGCAAGCCAAGCTGGTGAAGCGCAGCGTGCCGCTCAAGGGCTTGAGCTACGGTGTCATCACTCCGGCCGGCGGGTCCACGGTGCGCCAGGAGATCACCTTGCAACAGGGCATCGCGATCGAGAAGGCCCGCGATATCGTCAAGACCATCAAGGACTCGAAGAAGAAGGCGCAAGCTTCGATCCAGGGCGATCTGGTGCGCGTGTCCGCCAAGGATCGCGACACGCTGCAGGAGATCATCGCGCTGCTGCGCGGCCACGACTTCGGCATCGACATGCAGTTCACCAATTACCGGACGAATTAGAAGATCCGGACCCGATGCCGCGCAAAATCGAGAGCCTGTTCCTGGCCGGTCCGGCCGGACGCCTGGAAGCCTTGCTCGAAGAACCCGACGCAGGCCGCCATCGGCATCGCGCTGGTGTGCCATCCGCATCCGCAGCACGGCGGCACCATGCACAACAAAGTGGTCTTCCGCGTGGCGAGGGATTGCGGCGCTCCGGCCACGTGGTGATGCGCTTCAACTATCGCGGCGTCAATCTCAGCGAAGGCGAGTACGCGCACGGCGAAGGCGAACTCGACGACGCGCGCATTGCGCTGGATGTTCTCGCGAGCCGCTACCCGGCGCTGCCGCTCACGCTCGCGGGGTTTTCGTTCGGGTCGAGAATCGCACTGCGCCTGGGCTGCGCCCCGCGAAAGTCGCGCGCCGCGCCGCGTCATTGCCGTGGGTTTTCCGACAGTTTATAAAGACCGGTCATTTCTAGAAGGCTGCACTGTGCCGCGGATTTTTATCCAGAGCACTCGCGACCAATACGGACCGGTCGAAGAACTGCGGCCCACTGGTCGAAGCGCTGCCCGAACCCAAGCAGTTGATCTGGATCGACGCGCAAGATCACTTCTTCGCGGGAGCTCTGGAGCAACTCGAAGAGTCGGTAATCCAACTAGGTTGAGAGGAAGTCCAAGCCGCGTTAGACGCCGGCGAGGCGGAGTTCGCGCTGGAGGCGGCGCGTGGCGCGCTCACTGATCAGATCGGCCACCTTGCTGAGCAGGCCGGGGATGTCCACCGGCTTGATAAACATGGAGTTCTCACGCCGCGGAAGATTCGGCCGGGCGTTCTCGTAGGTGGTCAGGAAAGCGGTGGCCGGCTTGTAGTCCATCATCTTGGCATGCGCCAAGACCTGCAACCCCGCTTGCGGCGACTCCAGGTGAAGGTCGCTCAACACCAGCTCGTATTCCGAATCTTCCAGTTTCCCGACGGCTTCGGCGGCGCTGGCGGCTGAGTCCACGCTATAGCCACTGGTTTCGAGCACGGTCTTCAGCGTCAGACGGGATGCGGGATCGGCGTCGACCAGCAGAACGCGCGCAAGATCGTAATCGAAGCTACGTGGCAGATGACTCATTTATTTCAGCCCGGAAGCCTTAAACCAGGCTAAGGAACAATCTCAGTTTAACCCCGAAAGGCCCGATTTTGACCCGCAGATTTTTGTGGATAGTACTCGTGAAGGAGTAGCTGCTTTAGAATCAAGAGATTCCAGGGAAAACTCGAGCGAAGATCCGGTCCACGTGGACCAGGTAACGGTCCACTGAAAAGGCCTTCTGAATCTGTTCAATGGAAAGATAAGAAAGAACTTCCTTATCTGACTCCACACTGGCCCGGAAATTGCCTTCAGTTTCCCAGGCACGCATGGCGTGGCTTTGTACTACGCGGTAGGCCTGCTCCCGCAACATACCGGCGGCGGCCAGATCCAGCAACAGCTGTCCGGAAAAAATCAGGCCATGAGTGCTTTCGAGATTGTGGCGCATGCGCTCGGGATAGACTCGCATGCCGTCGATCAGCCAGATGGTTTTCGCCAGCAGGTAGTCGGTAAGAATGGCCGAATCGGCGAGGATCACGCGCTCGACCGAGGAATGTGAGATGTCGCGCTCATGCCACAGCGCGATATCTTCGAGAGCCGGGTTCAGATTGCCGCGGACCACGCGCGCGAGGCCGCAGATCTGCTCGCAGGTGACCGGATTGCGCTTGTGCGGCATGGCCGAGGAACCTTTTTGCCCGGCGGAGAACGGCTCTTCCACTTCGCGCACTTCGGTGCGCTGCAGATGGCGGATTTCGAGCGCGATTTTTTCGAGCGTGGCGGTGAGGATGGCCAGCGCGGAGATCCAGGCGGCATGGCGGTCGCGCGCGATCACTTGCGAGGCGATAGTCGGCGGGCTTCAATCCCAGGCGCGCGCAGATTTTTTCTTCGGCTTCGGGACCGATGTGGCCGAAGGTTCCGACGGCGCCGGAGATTTTGCCGACGCGCAGATCTTCCGCCGCGGCGTTGAGGCGCACCAGATTGCGCTTCATCTCGTCGTACCACAGCGCCAGCTTCAGGCCGAAGGTAATGGGCTCGGCGTGCATGCCGTGGGTGCGGCCGATCTGGACGGTGTGTTTGAATTCGAACGCCCGCCGCTGCAGCGATTCGAGCAGCGACTCGCAATCTTTCTGGAGCACCGCCGAGGCCTGCTGGAGCACCAGCGCCTGCGCGGTATCGACCACGTCGTTCGAAGTCAGCCCGTAATGCAGCCAGCGCGAAGCGTCGGCTTGGCCGGCGGCGGCCATTTTCTCGGCGACGGCGGTGGTGAAGGCGATGACGTCGTGCTTCACTTCGCGCTCGATCTCGTGAATGCGCGCGACGTCGAAGGCGGCATGCTGGCGCAGCGCGCGCGCGGCCTCCGCGGGAACTTCGCCGGTCTCGGCCAGCGCTTCGCTCGCGGCCAGTTCGACGGCGAGCCATTGCTCGAAGCGGTTCTCGTCGCCAAAGATGCGGCCCATTTCGGGCCGGGTATATCGTGGGATCATTTTTCGTACGTTCAAGTCAATAGACAAAACACTCGGCGGGCTGATCGGGCGGACGTCTTGGGCTCGGCAATCACCAGCCGCGTGAAGAGACTGCGGCCATCCAGCGCCTGCGCCGCCATCAGGCGCACGATTTCAGGATGATTGTTGTGCGCGCTCAGATGGCCCAGGATCAGCGTCGAGGTGCGGGTGTCCAGCTCATCGCGGATGAAGTTGCAGGCCACGTCGTTCGACAGATGCCCGTTGCGTCCCATGATGCGCTGCTTGAGCGCCCACGGGTACGGGCCCACCTTCAGCATTTCGACGTCGTGATTGGATTCGAGCAGCAACGCGTCGGAGCCGCGCAGGTGGAAGCGAATCGAATCCGGCATGTAGCCGAGATCGGTGGCGATCGAGATCTTGACGCCTTCGGCGCGGAACGAGAAGCCCACCGGATCGGCCGCGTCGTGCGGGATGGTGAAGCTGGTGACGTCGATATCGCCGACTTGAAACGAGGAGCCGGCCGCGAACAGCTCGAGCTTGGGCGTGTAGTCTTCAGCCCACTGCGTGTCCTTGCCGAAAATCGCCGGCGCCGTCAGGCGCGACATATAAATCGGGATGTCGAGCTTGCGCGCGATCACCTGCAAGCCCGCGATGTGATCGCTGTGCTCGTGCGTGATCAGGATCGCGGTGAGCGTGTCGGAGGCGACGCCGATGGCGGCCAGGCGCTCGAAAGTTTCCTTGCGCGAGAGTCCGGCGTCCACCAGCAGGCGCGTGCGCTCGGTGGCAACTAAGGCGCAGTTGCCGGAGCTGGACGACGCAAGTACCGAGAGCTGGAAGATGACGGGGCCTCCTCCTCATTAGAAGCGGAAAGGGTGCAGCGGCGCAAGCGCGGATTTTCGCCATTGGCCCCACGTCGCTGGGGCTGATCGGTGCGGCGCCTTTTGGACTAGTACTTGCAAAGCAAAAGTCATGGCTAAGCAACTTTCCGTAGAACGTAATTGGTGTTCCGAACTAGTGTCCGTCGTCAACGTTACCCGCCGAGGTGTAGCGGAGTCCGTTACAGGCAACCTGGAAGAAATTGGCGAGCGCAGTGCCCTGGTGCTCACCGAACGTCCGCTGCCGGTAGGAAGCCGAGTGCATATCGCTTGCCGGAGCCACGTTCTCAAGGGCGCCACCACTGCTTGCGAGTTCCATCACGCGCTGGGATACTTCCTCGAAATACAGCTCGCGCCTGCATCCCGCTGGTCGCGCCGCTGGTTCTCGCCGCAGCATTTGGTGCTGAGACGCGAGTTTCAACTAAGGCTTTCCGCTTAGAGAGTACCTAAGGTTCCTGAGAAAGTTGTTCGCGCACGTTATTGCACGGACGGTATTATTTGCGTTTGCGCGTCCCGTCCATGCCGATACAACGGCGCACCATCAACGCCGCTCTCACCCTGCACGACTACCAGCTTATACGTGAGTGATCTAAGGTGATTCCCCTCTTGGGAGATGAGACTAGCCCTGTTATTCTGCTGCTAGTCGTAAATCAGTCGGAGGAATATGAACATCAGAAACTTCAGCCGCGTTGCTGCTATGCGCAACCTTTGTGACGCCGATGGCGGCGCTGGCGGAGGACGAACTTTACAACGGACCAGGCGCCCACGGTCATGCCGATGGGCGCGGCAATCGCGTAGTTGGCATGCCGGGGCACAATGGGACTGGCGGATCAGTGGTAACCGGCAACGGCATCGATTATAACGGCGGCCCGGTGATGCACGGATCAGTAAACGTCTACTTCATCTGGTATGGGGATTGGTCGCAAGATCCGGCGGCGTCAGGAATTTTGAGCACCTGGGCCAGCAGCATCGGCGGCACACCGTACGAGAACATCAACTCCACGTACGGCGATGCTAACGGGAACGTGTCGGGTTTAGTTTCCTTCGCTGGAAGCACCGTCTCCACCAGTAACTTTGGAAATTTGCTGAACGATTCCAATATTGCCAGCATCGTTTCGAACGCCCTGACTTCCCATGGCCTTCCCACCGACACCAACGGCGTGTATTTCGTTCTAACCGCGCCGGGCGTCGGCGAAAGCACCGGATTCCTGAGCAGCTACTGCGGCTGGCACACCTACGGCATTCTCGGCAGCAGCAACATCAAGTATGCGTTCGTCGGCGACGCCGGGACCCAGTCGGGCTGCTCCGTGCAATTTGGCAAAAGCCCCAACAACGACCCGCCGGTCGACGCCATGATCTCGGTGATGTCGCACGAGTTGGAGGAATCGATAAGCGATCCGAATTTGAACGCCTGGTATAGCGACGCAAACGGCGAGGAAAACGCCGACATGTGCGCCTGGAACTTCGGTCCGGAGTCTACCGCGTCCAATGGCTCGTCGTACAACATGACGTTCGGAAGCAACCACTACCTGATCCAGCAGAATTGGCTGAACGCCAATGGCGGCGGCTGCGTCCAGGCGTAGGCCTCGACACCCGATTTCTCGCTGTCGGCCAGTCCGGCGTCGTCGCTGACGATCACACAGGGCTCCGCAGGCAATTCCACTGTGACCGCCGCGTCATTGAGTGGATTCACTGGCGCAGTAGGGCTAACCCTGGCGGGTTGCCCGACAGGCGCGACTTGCGGCCTCAGTTCCACCACCGTGAATCCGCCCGCGAATGGCACCGCGGCTTCCTCACTCACTATTACAACCAACACCAGCACCAGCACAGGACCATTCACCGTGACCGTCACGGGCACCAGTGGGACGCTGCTTCACAAGATCACCGTGTCCGGGACTGTGAATGTTCCGCCGGTTCCGAACTTTTCCATTTCGGCCAGTCCTACGTCACTGACGCTCGCGCAGAATGCGGCGGGGAGTTCCCCCGTGACGGTCAGTTCGTTGAATAGCTTCAACGGCGCGGTTGGCTTGAGTGTGGCAGGCTGCCCTACGGGGGCCAATTGCAACTTGAGCCTTAGCCCGGTCACGCCGCCCGCGAATGGCTCGGCAACCTCGTCCTTGGCGGTTAATACGGGAACCGCTGCTGCGGGCACTTACACGCTTACGATTACCGGCACCAGCGGAACATTGGTCCACTCGATGACTGTGACGCTGAACGTAAACGGACCCGTTCCCGACTTCACGATCTCAGCTTCTCCTTCGTCCCAAACCATTACGCGCGGATCAAGCACGTCCTATACGGTGACGATAGGCGCGGTAAACGGTTTCACTGGGGCGGTGAGCTTCAGTGCCAGCGGATTGCCATCCCGAGCTTCGGCCCACTTTAGTCCGAACTCGGTAACGGGTTCCGGCACCTCTACAATGACCGTTACAACAAATTCCAGAGGAAAAATCGGGACCAGCACGCTCACCATTAAAGGCACGAGCGGTAGCTTAAGCCACTCCACTACCGTCTCCCTGACAGTTAACTAAAATTCAGACGAAGCAACATCGTCCCGGCAGTCACGGGCGGCTCGCAAGGGCCGCCCTTACTGTTTAGTCTGAGTAGTGGAAGGGCAACCACCAGACTCAGCTACAATAACGTCGATATGAAATTCGCCGTGATTGCCGATTACGATGCCGCCGACCCGCAACTTCCCGTGGTCCGGCCGGTGCACCGGGAGTACCTGACGAAACTGCGCGACGCCGGGAAGCTGGTGATATCCGGCCCGTTCACCGATCACGGTGGCGCGTTGATCGTGCTCGAAGCGGAATCCAAGGAAGAGGCCGCCGCGATCGTCGACGCCGATCCGTTCGTGAAATCCGGCGTCTTCAAATCGTGGGTGATTCGGCCCTGGAATCCCATATTCGTGAACAAAGCTCTGCTGCCCGACTAGCCTAATCGTGGCGGTGCGGGTGGGTGTGCGGATGCGAGTGCGTCACGCCCGAGGCGTGCCGGTGGCGATGGGCGTGAATCATATTGGTGCGGCGCGAGCAGCGCCTGATCGCGCAGCACCACCGCCGGTTCGCCTTCCGCCGCGACCTTTCCCTGGTAAAGCAAGACGCAGTGGTCGGCGATGTCCTCGACCAATCCCAGATCGTGCGTGGCCGTGATCACGGTGCGCGCGCCGTCGCCCCAGGCGATCAGCATGTCGATGATCTGGCTCTCGCTGCGCGGATCGAGGCCGGCCGTCGGCTCGTCGAGCAGCAGGACCTCTGGATCCAGCACCAGCACCGACGCCAGCGCCACGCGCTTCTTCTCGCCGCCCGATAAGCGGTGCGGCGGACGGCTCCGCAGATGCCCGATCTCCATCAGGTCGAGCACCGCGGAGACCCGTTCGACGATCTGCTCCTTGGGCCAGCGCAGTTGCAGCGGCGCGAACGCCACTTCGTCGAACACCGTCGGATTGAAGAGCTGGACTTCGGGATTCTGGAACACCAGGCCCACGCGGCGGCGGAAATCGAAGGCGAAAGCGTCCTGGCTCGAACGCGTCGGCGTTGAGCGCGCGGCCATGAAACGACGACGGTGCCCGAGTCCGCGAAGTGCAGGCCGTCGAGCAAGCGCAGCAGCGTCGATTTGCCGGAGCCGTTCGCTCCCAGCAGCGCCACTCGCTTGCCGGCTGGGATCGCCAGCGTGACGTCCGCGAGCGCCGCCACCGCGTCGTAGCGGTAGGTAACGTGACTCAGTTCAAAGACCGGCGCCGTCATGCGGTCAGCGCCCCCACCACAGCGCGGCTGCGGCGAGAAATACGAATCCGGCGAGCCAGCACCAGTCCGCGGCGCGCGCGCGGAAGTCGGGCAGCACGTGCACTTCGCCGCGGAAGCCGCGCGACTGCATGGCCAGGTGCACATCGCCGCTGAGGTGGACGCTCTTGCTCAAGAGCACGCCAACAGCGGATGCGGCCAGACGGCGGCTCTCGGCCGCGCTCAGCGAGCCCACCGTCCGGCTTCGGCGCGACTCGAACATGTCGAGCGCCGTGCGCAGGATTTCGAACACGTAGCGGTAGGTCATGCCCAGGATCGCCACCAGCACGGTGGGGCACTTCAAGACTCGCAGCGACTTCAGAACCCAGGGCCAGGGCGTTGTGAGAACCAGCAGCGCGGATAACGTCGCCGCGGTTTCCGCGCGCGATAAGAGATAGGCCGCGCTGCGCACGCCCTGCGGAGCGAATACAATCGCGGGCAGCGCGATCGCTCCGGTGAAGAGCAGCACCGGAGTCCAGACCCAACTCGCGAGCTTGCCGATGCCGATGCCGGAAAGCGAGCGCCAGCGCTAGCGCAAACGTGAACAGCGCACCGATGACCGCCAGGTGGCGCGATGCGGCGACCACAACCACCAGCAGGATCAAGCCCACAACCTTTACGCGTGGATCGACGCGCTGCAGCAGGCCTCCGGATTCCGCGGAGTGTTCCGCCGTTGCCGCATATTCCGAGGCGCGCAGCAGACTCGCGAGAGTCGCTTCGATGAAGCTGCGGCTGCGGCGGCGCAGGAGCGCTCCAGCGGCGAGGCCGATGACGATAATGAGCGCCATCCCGATCATCGCCGAGAGCATGTAGCCCAGCGCGGAGTTTTTGAGGAATGGTGGAGCGTAACGCGAAAACGGAGCGGTCCACAATGGCGCCAACCGTTCGAGTCCGGCCGGTGGCTGCGCAGGAGGCGCTTGTCCCGCCGACGCGTTCGCGATCTGCTGTCTGGTTTCGGGATGCAGGAAGTCGCTCACCGACCATTCGCCCCACGCCGAACCGGCCGCGAGAATGCCCAGCGGCGTGAGGATCGCCAGCACGGCCAGTGCGATCCACAAGGGTTTGGTTGCGCGCCATCCGCCTTCTTCGTGCGCCTGCGCGCCCGGCGCGGTAGCGCGCAGCAAATTCGGTTCCATGCGTTGCAGATAGGCGACCACGCCGCCGGAGACCACCATTTCCGCCAGTCCCGCCACCGTGAGATGTCCCGCCATCATCGCCGGAATCGCGATCTGCAAAGGATACGGAGCGTACAGTGCGGCGCCCGTGGCGTCGCGATAGAGCAGCGGCTGAATTCCCAGTTCGACTGCGGCCGCCAGCGCGCTCAGATTGATCGCCACATATCCGGCGATCGCGCCGGCCATCACGCGGCGCGGCGATTCGATAGGCGCGCGGCCCGAGAGCAGCCGATAGATCCCATACGCCGATAGCGATCCGAGGATCGCCATGTTAAAACAATTCGCGCCGATCGCGGTGATGCCGCCGTCGCCGAAAAGCAGCGCCTGTATGATGAGCGCGATCGAAATCGCGAGGATGGACGCCCACGGTCCCAGCACAATCGCCGCGATGCCCACGCCCACCGCGTGCCCCGTGGTGCCGCCCGGCAGCGGCAGGTTGAACATCATGATGATGAACGAAAACGCGGCGAACACCGACAGCAGCGGCACCATGTGGGTGTTCAGCCCGCGCTTCATGCGCCGCAGCGACGACCCACCAGAACGGCGCGGAACCGGTGTAGAGTGTCGCGCAAGTGGCCGGGCTGAGATAACCGTCGGGAATGTGCATGGCGCTGCGGTGAGAAAGCGAAAATGCTCAGATTATAGTGTAGTGCGGCCTCGCGCGCCTCCGCCGTGGGATCATCCTCTAAGGAAATGAAACGTCCGACTCTCAAACAGAAACTGCAAGAGCTTGGCGTTTCTGGTCATCGTGGATCTGTTGCTGGGAAGTGCGTTCTGGCTCTGCAATTATGGATATTCAATCGCGCACGGTCCCGCTCTCATTACCCTTCGTCCGCCGTTTATAATTTGGTGCGCCGAAGCTCTTTTCTTGGCGGTCCTGCTGGGAGTCGCATTTTACGACCCGAGTGCGATTCGCCGCATCATGCCGCGGCAGCGCCGCATCTGCCTTTGGCTGATGTGCGTCATTGCGATCATCCCGCTTATGAACGTCCGCAAGCATACCCGCTTTACCGCCACTTCTTTAATTGAGCAGCGCATGTTCGCGTGGGATGAGGATTCACATCCATACGCGACGAGTTAGCGAAATTATGCTCGCGTACTATTGGATTTCCACGCGCAACTACAGAGGCCCGTCATCCGAGCGTGGCGTTTTCGTTACTTTTAGTGACGGCCTGCGGTGGTCTCCTCAAGCCGAACTTAGTGCCGGCGAAGTGCTGAGCAGGGAGGTGGCGCGCTTGATTTCCGTCCAGACTGGGCTCGCGATTGAATATGCGCCGCGCGATGTGGTGATCGGCCAGCCCGCGGGGCGCCACTAGAAACAGAAAGGGCGGGAGTCCGGCCCGCCTCTTCGGCAAACCAGTTCCCGCCCAATCCATCAAAAACTAACTGCGCTTACGCTTTCGCTTCCGCCTTCAGCTTCTCGCGCTGCTCTTTCAGGATCGCCCTGCGGCTCAGCTTGATCTTGTTGCCTTCGAGCGCCAGCACCTTCACCAGAATCTGATCGCCCTCGTTCAGCTCATCGCGCACTTCCTTGATGCGGTTCTCCGCGATCTCGGAAATATGCAGCAGCCCGTCGGTGCCGGGGAAGATCTCGACGAACGCGCCGAAATCGACGATCCGCACCACTTTGCCCAGATAGGTCTTGCCCACTTCGGCCACCGCGCAAATGTCGGTGATCATCTGGATGCAGCGGTCGGCCGCCGTGCCGTCCGACGAGAAGATCTTCACGCTGCCATCGTCCTCGACGTCGATCTTGCAGCCGGTCTGCTCGACGATGCTGCGGATCATCTTGCCGCCGGGTCCGATCAGCTCGCGAATCTTGTCGGTCGGAATCTTCATCGTGAAGATGCGCGGCGCATACGGCGACATGGTGTCGCGCGGCTTGTCGATGGTCTTCACCATGATCTCCAGAATGTGCAAACGCGCCTTGCGCGCCTGTTCCAGCGCTTCCTTCAGGATCGCGTGCGTCACGTTCGGCACCTTGATATCCATCTGCAGCGCCGTGATGCCTTCTTTGGTGCCGGCGACTTTGAAATCCATGTCGCCGTAATGATCTTCGGCGCCCGCGATGTCGGTGAGCACGGCGTAATCCTTGCCCTCCATCACCAGGCCCATCGCGATGCCCGCCACCGGAGCCGTGATCGGCACACCGGCGTCCATCAGCGACAGCGTCGCGCCGCACACCGAAGCCATCGAGCTCGAACCGTTCGATTCCAGAATGTCGCTCACGATGCGCATCGTGTAAGGGAACGCCGCGTCGTCGGGAACCACGGCCGCGATGGCGCGTTCCGCCAGCGCCCCGTGCCCGATTTCACGCCGGCCCGCGCCGCGCATGAAGCCCACTTCGCCCACGCTGAACGGCGGGAAATTGTAGTGCAGCATGAAGCGCTTCGACGATTCCGAAGCGTCCAGCAGCTCAATGCGCTGCTCGTCATCCTTGGTGCCGAGCGTCGCCGTCACCAGCGCCTGCGTCTCGCCGCGCGTGAACAGCGACGACCCGTGAGTGCGCGGCAGCACGCCCACTTCGCACTCGATCTTGCGGACCTGATCGAACTTGCGGCCATCCGGACGCCGCTTGGCCTTCAGCATCTCGTCGCGGAAGATGCGTTCCTTCAGCGCGTCGAACAGCTTCTTGCCTTCGGCCTTCTGCTCTTCCGGCAGCGCGTCGATGGCCTTCTTCTTGGCCGCGTCGATGCGCGAGTAGCTTTCCAGCTTCTCGTACTTCTCGGTGTTCATCGCGTCCTTCAGTTCCACTTGAACCGAAGCCGCGATCTGATCGTACAGCGCCTTATTGACTTCCGGCGCGGTGTACTCTTTCTTCGCCTTGCCGCACTTCTTCACCAGCTCGCGAATGCCCGCCGCGATCTTCTTGCAGCAGTCATGGCCGAACTCGATGGCCGCCAGCACGTCGGCCTCGCTCACCTGCTGCGCGCCGGATTCCACCATCACGATGCCTTCGTCGGTGCCCGCGACAACGATGTTGACCTTGCGACGCCTTGGTCTCTTCGTAGGTGGGATTCGCCACCAGCACGCCATCCACCATGCCGACGCGCACCGCCGCCAGCACGTGATGAAACGGAATATCGGAAATCGCGAGCGAGGCGCCCGCGCCCACAATCGCCAGCGTCGAAGGATCGCGCACCGGATCGGCCGACAGCACCATGCCGATCACCTGCGTCTCATGCGAATAGCCTTCGGGGAACAGCGGCCGGATCGGCCGGTCAATCAGGCGGCTGGTGAGAATTTCTTTCTCGGTCGGCCGGCCTTCGCGCTTGATGAAGCCTCCCGGGAAACGCCCGGCGGAGTAAGTGTACTCGCGGTAATCCACGGTCAGCGGGAAAAAATTGGCGTTCGGTTTCGGCTCGGGCGCCGTACAGGCGGTCACCAGGACCACCGACTCTCCGGAACGGATGATCACCGCATCCATTGGCCTGCTTGGCCATCTTTCCGGATTCAATGGTCAGAACCCGGCCACTGCCGAGGTCCACTTCAACGGAATGCAACATGTTTGAAAACGTCCTTTAATCAAGACCAGCCCGGACTGCGCATCAGCGTGTCCGTCGGCCTGCTTTGATTAAGAGGAGACTGGAGGGTTCTCCGGGGGTGGCCGGCCACATGCCGGGCTCTCGAGAATCGCTTCCGAATGATCCTGGACCGTTAGCGGCGGATGCCCAGACTCGTAATCAGAGTCTTATAGCGTTCCGGGCTGCGGCTGCGCAGGTAATCCAATAACCGCCGGCGGCGAGCCACCATCTGCAGCAGACCCCTGCGCGAATGGTGATCTTTTTTGTGCGACTTGAAATGCTCCGTCAACTCCAAAATACGCCGGCTCAGGATTGCCACCTGCACCTCTGGCGACCCGGTGTCCGTTTTATGGACCCGGAACTTCGAAATTACGTTGGTTTTTGCTTCGCCAGCCAGTGCCATTCGAGAATCGATACTCCTCGTCTATCCTTAATCGTTTTGTTTCAGTAAATAGGATAGCACAGGGGTGAAACGGGCCGTGAAGCTGGCGCGCGCGGCCGTAACCCTGCGGTGTTGCTTACGCGGGGCTAAGCTGACCGAAGTTCCAAAGATGGTTTTCGACCCGGCGAAAGGAGGTAGCCTTCAGAGCCTTGGCCGTTTTCCGGACAAACTCGGGCGCGCAGTCCGAAATGACGCCAGTCTCGCACTCGGTCCCGTCCGCAGCGAGTTTATACGACACGCGTCCGTACTCGTAAGCTATACGCAGTTTGCCGCAGACACCGCCGCAATCCTCAAAAACATACGTATCGGCGTCTATCGGTGCAGCGAGTCCGTCGCAGATCTCAGATTCGCTTCGGAGGCGGCCGTCGATCGGCACGAGAAATTCGTTTCCGCGGACAACTACTTCGGCTTCGGTATCGACTCGGTGGCCATAAGCTTCGAGTGCTCTTAATGCAAAGCTAAGCCAGCTCATAAGAACAATTATCTCAGAAATTGTTCGGACTCGACCGCATTTCTAAGCATCGCGAAAGCCCCGCTGAAAATTGTCTGGCTATCGAAGAGTGGAGCACACGACACTATTTTTTCTTCGGTTCACTCTCACCATTACTTCCTGTCAGAAACGCAGTGGCGGTCGCGGAAGGCGTCAGGTTGCATAGCTTATCCCGTGTTTCGCCTTTTGAGGTGGAGCTAATGCTCACTTTCTTGGCTGCAAGATCAAACCGCAAAGTATTCACCAAGCAAATCGGCGAACTATCTACCGCAATCATTTCAGCCGTGTCCCAACGCAGAATGTCGAAACTGCTGAGGCTTACTGAAGCCAAACTTCTGGAGGAATTTGAGGCACTGGCAACTTCACAAAAGCCGAAACGTTTGTAGCAATGGATGTCGGTTGAATTGATTGCTACGTCGGCACCGGCATCTGACCATTTCCCCTCCGCGAAAGCCCAAAGGGTTTCAACCCTTTGTGAACCAACGACAACCGTGCTTACGTCGAAGATCAATGGTTGTTGAGCCATACAAGGGAGGACTATCAAGAGCAGAAGTCCATAGGCACACCGAAACGAAACCATGGGACACTCCTTCGTGCTTATTATATGGAAGTCCACGTGATGGAAGTCCTGAATATCGTCGAGCACGGATTGCACGGACTCGTCCTGCCATCGGTGACGCGCCCTCCGGTTCCCTTCGATAACCCCGATGAAGAACTGGCTTTGTTCGCAATCCGCGTGTATGCCTATTCGCTAATAGCTCATCTTCGTACGATTCTCGCTGGCGTGGTTGTGCTCGAAAAGGCCGGGAATACTCCCTCTGCGAAGGTTCTCTGTCGGCATGTCTTCGAATGGACAGCGCATGCAGCTTACATAACGGAAAATCTTTCAAATCACGTCAAGGACTGTCAGTGGCCGGATGCCTTCGATGTTGTTTCCAAATTCGACCGCGCAAATTCTTGGATTAAGAAACATGGAAAGCCGCACGGCGCTCACCCTATTCAACTCGATGCCCCTGACGCCGTTCGATTAAAGCACTGGATCGCGGCTTACGAACGATTCCGAGTTGGGGAATATGGCTCGGCAACGGTCGATGAGGCGTACGGCTACCTAAGCGAGCACGCCCATCCGAGCGGACTTTGTTTTTTGCAATACCGAGAGATTTCGGGACAGGAACTTCGGTTTGTGCAAGCTCCGAAAACGCACTTGCCGGACATCGAACATTCTCTGCTCGACTGGCTCATGCTGATTTATAAAGTTCTAGGACTGGCGAAGGAAGATACAATTCGCTTGGCAATGTTGAAAATCATTGAGGCTGTTGCGACTCTCCGCGGGCAAAAATAGAGCCTAGTTCTCGCTGCTGTTGGCGTTCAACCTCGATCCGCGTACTCGACCGAGATCAACCGATCCAGCAATCTACTTCACTGACTCAATCAACTGAATCTCCTGCTTTAGCAGGGTGTTCACCATCTCGCCAAGAGGGATACCCTTCTCGGCCGCGCGTTCGGTCAAATAATTCTGAACGTCGGCGCTCAGATAGATGGGTAAGCGAAGTTCGGCGTTGGGCCGGAAAAACTTGCCACGTTCGCCCTTGCTGAAGTCATACTCAGGTTTCATACGTTTTCCTCATAGCCCCGGATTTCGGCCCGCGTTGGTCTTCTTGCAGAAATCAGCCGAACTCGTCCCCGTTCATCCGCCAACCACTCGAAAGTGTGGATGACGAGCGCGTATTGGCCACTGGCATCCTTTCCCAGCGTAATCCACCGGACCTCGGTTTCGCTGTGCTCCTCGTCAGGGATCGTCACAGCGAGCGGGTCCAGGAATACGGTTGCGGCTCGCTCAAAATCCAACCCATGCTTGCTGATGTTGGCTTGGGCCTTTACCGGATCCCATTCAAATTCATATAGAAACGCTGCCATCGTTGCGCTTCATTCTAGCTTGAACGGGTATAGGTCGCGCAAAATGACACGATTGGCGAAGCACACTTGCCTCATCAAGGAAAGCTGAAGCCGTCATCCATCCGCGGTCTTGGGTTCGCCGGATGCGGGCACACGATAAAATTGAACAATGACCTCGGACCGCCGCGATTTTCTCGGTCGAATGGCCGTCTCAGGACTGGCACTACAGAGCTTTGCGAATAAGGCCGCCGGTTCTCGCAGCAACATCAAGGCAGTTGCCTTCGATGGGTTTCCTATCCTCGATCCACGGCCCATTTTCGCCCTTGTGGACGAGCTATACCCCGAGAGGGGCGTCGAACTGAGTAACCTCTGGCGCACTAGACAGTTTGAGTACACTTGGCTGCGCACAATATCGCGACGCTACTCAGATTTCTGGCAGGTCACCGACGACGCCTTGGTCTTTGCCGCCAAAGCGCTCAAGTTGGAACTGACACCGGAGAAGCATGCCCGTCTGATGGAGGCGTATCTCAAGCTCCGCTGCTGGCCAGACGTTCCGGCGGCGCTAAGCTCGTTGAAAAAGGCCGGCATCCGCTTGCGTTTCTGTCCAACTTGACAGCTAAGATGCTGGAGGCCGGAATCCAGAACTCTCAACTGGACGGTGTGTTTGATCATGTGTTGAGCACCGATCGAGTGAAGGTCTACAAACCTGATCCTCGCGCTTATCAGATGGGCCTCGACGCTTTTGGTCTGAAGCCCGACCAAATTCTGTTCGCCGCTTTTGCCGGATGGGACGCGGCTGGCGCCAAGTCATTCGGGTATCCGACCTTTTGGGTCAATCGCCAGAACCAGCCCGCCGAAGAACTCGGCGTAGCTCCCGATGCAATTGGCGGAAATTTGAACGATCTTGTCGCGTTTCTGGTTGCGTGAGGCGCTGCCTACGGCTCTGTTCCCAAAGTCATCCCTGATCGTAGGCCGTTTTTAAACCGGCAATGTCAATCTTCTTCATCTGAAACATCGCTTTCATCACCCGCTGCGATCGCACCGCGTCTTTGTCGCGCAGCATCTCGATCAGCGCCTTGGGCACGATTTGCCACGACACGCCATATTTATCCACCAGCCAGCCGCATTGGATTTCCTTGCCGCCGGTCGTGAGCTTTTCCCAATAGTGGTCTACCTCCTCCTGCCCTTCGCAGTTGACGACGAACGAGATTGCCGGGTTGAACTGGTACTGAGGGCCGCCGTTCAGCGCCACGAACTTTTGTCCGTCGAGTTCGAACGCGATCGTCATCACGCTGCCTTTGGGGCCGGGTCCCGCGTCGCCATAGCGGGTGACGGTCTCGATTTTTGAGTTCTTGAAAATGGAAGTGTAAAACGTGGCGGCCTCTTCGGCCTGGTGATCGAACCACAGGAAGGGTGTAATCTTCTGGGTCGGATTATTCATATGACTCCAATATAGGAGTTGACAGCCGGAACTCAAGCCACCGCTGCCGCGGCCCCCGGCGCTCAGGACCCCCCTTGACGTGATATGCTGTTCTGTCTTCAATGCCGCCGCGAACTGCATTCCCGCGTATCTGCATAGCGCTGGGATTTCCCGACGCCGAGACGCTGCTGGCGCACGCCCGCAGCGAATACGATGCGGGCGAACGCTTCTTCGAATTCCGCCTGGATTACCTCGCCGAAGCCCGAACAAGGCGTCGCCGCCATCCGCAAATTTCTGGCGCGCCACGCCGATTGCGTCATTCTGGCCACCTGCCGCCGCCACCAGAATGTGGGCCGCTTCAACGGCAGCATCGAAGAGCAGTTGCGGGTCCTCGAAGCGGCCATCGCCGCCGGCGCCAAGGCCGTCGACCTGGAGATCGAAAGCGCCGAGGGTTGCGGACCGCGCCTGGAAGGCCTGCGCTCGCGAGCCTACCTGCTGCTCTCCTACCACAACTACGGAGGCACTCCGCCCACCGACGCCGTGATGCGCCGCATGCAGCGCGTCGCCGCCGACGGTTATAAAATCGTCACCACCGCCAAGAAGCCTTCCGACAATTACAAAGTGCTGGAGCTCGCGCGCGCCTATCCAAAGGTGGACACCGTGCTGCTGGCGATGGGCGAGACCGGATTCCCCACGCGCGTCTTGTCGCCCGGGTTCGGCGGAATCTACACCTACGCGGCGCCCAATGCGGCAGCGGGAACCGCCACCGGGCAGGTGTCGGCCAGCCAGTTGCGCAATCTGTATCGCGTGGAGAAGATCTCGCGCAACGCCAAAATTTACGGCGTGATTGCCGACCCGGTGCGCCACTCGATCTCGCCCGCCGTGCACAACCGCGCGTTTCAGGCGCGGCGCGTGGATGCCGTGTATCTGCCGTTCCTGGTGCATCCGGTGCAGCTCAAGGATTTCTTCCACCTGGCGGCCAAGCTGCCGCTCTCCGGTTTCAGCGTGACGCTTCCGCACAAACAGAAAATCATCCGCTATCTGGACGTGGTGGAACCGCTCGCGCGGCGCATCGGCGCGGTGAATACGGTGTGGCGCAAGTCCGGCAAATGGCGCGGGACCAATACCGACGCCGACGGCGTGACCCGGCCGCTGGCCAAGCGTTTGCGGCTGGGCAAAGCCACGGCGTTGATCGCCGGCAACGGCGGCGCGGCCCGCGGCGCGGTCTACGCGCTGGCGGAGGCCGGCGCGAAGCTCGCCATCACCGGACGCAATCTGGATCGCGTGCGGGTCCTGGCGCGCGCCGTGGGAGCCGAGCTGCTCACGCGCGAACAAGCCGATGCGCGCATGTTCGACGTGCTGGTCCATGCCACGCCGCTCGGCATGACGCCGCGCTCCGGCGAATGCTTCTTCAACGGCCGCATTCCGGCGAAGCTGGTCTTCGACATGGTCTACAACCCGCTCGAAACCCTGCTGCTGCGCAAGGCCAAGAGCCAGGGCGCCGAATGCATCAGCGGCCTGGAGATGTTTATCGAACAGGCCGTGCGCCAGTTCGAGATCTTCACCGGCGACAGCGCGCCGCGGGCCGTGATGGAGCGGGCCGCGCTCGAAGCGCTGGCGCAAATGCACGAACAGAATCACGCGAAGACGGCCAACTCAGCCGCCGTGAGGTAACCGCAATGCAATCGAAATCGATCTTGACCGCGCTCGCGTTCTCGCTGTGCGCGGCGACTCTCTTAGCTCAGCCCCAGCCGCCTCCCGCACCGTGGCGAGGAGCGGGTGCGGCGCCCTGCATCAGCTCCGACGGCGGCATTTACAAGTGTGCGCCCGCGCCGCGCATCGATGGCGGTCCGCGCCGGCCGCTTGTTCGACAGCAAGACCGGCCAGATGCTGACGCGCCAGGTGGTGCTGCTCTCGGGCGAGCGCATCACCGAAGTCGGCGCCGAGGGTCAAGTGAAGATTCCGGCGGGAGCCGAAGTGATCGACCTGCGCCAGGCCACCGTCCTGCCCGGCTTGATCGACGCGCATACGCACATGTTCAATGCGCGCAAGCCCGACGGCACCACCGAAGCCGCCATGCTGCTGGCCGTCCAGAACGTGCAAAACGATCTGCGCGCGGGCTTCACCGCGGCGCGCGACATGAGCACCCACGGCAACGGCTACGGCGACATCGCCATCCGCGACGCCATCAACCGCGGCGTGATCGACGGCCCGCGCTATCAGGTGTCGACGCTGGGCATCGTGTGGGGCGACAAGCCCGCCGACCCGTCGAAGCCCGACAACCCGCTCGCCAGCACCGTGGTTCGATCCGTCGAAGAAGCGCGCGCCGCCGTGCGCACGCAGATCGCGACACGGCGCGGATTGGATCAAGCTCTACCCGGCGGGCGCGTACTCCTTCACGCCCGACGGCAAGGACCAATACGTCGTGACCTATCCGCTGCCGGTGTTGCGCGCGCTGATCGACGAAACGCATCGCCTCGGCAAGAAGGCCGGCTGCCACGTCTATGGCGGCGAAGGGCAGAAGAACGCCATCGTCGCGGGCTGCGACACCATCGAGCACGGCTTCGGACTCGATCAGGAGCAGGTGAATATGATGGTCGCCAAGGGCCTGTACTACGACCCCACCGGCATCCGCTACACCGAGCCGTACATGGACGACAACGACGCCAAGAGCACCGGCGGCAAGTACCGCATCATTCCGATTTTCGAGAAGGCGGCGTCGATGGCGGCCGCGACCAAAGGCATCAAAGTGATGATGGGCAGCGGAGTCGATGGCTCGACCTTCGCGCATGGCACGCAGGCGCTCGAATTCGAATGGCTGGTGAAACGCGCGGGCCTGACGCCGGCGCGCGCCATCCAGGCCGGGACCATCATCAACGCCGAAGTGCTGGGATGGCAGGACCAGATCGGATCGATCGACAAAGGCAAGTACGCCGACCTGATCGCAGTCTCCGGCGACCCGCTCGCCGACATCACCGAACTGCAACGCGTCAAGTTCGTGATGAAGGGCGGCAAGGTGATCAAGAACGAGATGACGCCAGGCGCTCCCAAATAGCGCCATAATGGCGATATGAAATCTCCTCGGCTGACTCGCCGTGCGCTCGCAGGCTGCCTCGCCGCACCGGTGCTTCTGAGCACAACGTCTCAGGCGCAGACTCCCGCTCCGGCTCCGGCGAGCACTCGGGTTCAAGACGCCTCGCGCGCACTGGCCGCCGTCAAGCTGCCGCGCAACATCGAACCGGCGACGCGCTTCGAGGCCTAGCGTCATGGCGGCGAAGACTCTCTCGGGCGACGTGTTCTTTGCCAGCATCGGCGAGCTCTCGGCCGGTCTTCGCGCCAAGGAATATTCGGCGGTCGAACTGACGCGCGCCTTCTGTGACCGCCTGGAGAAAATCGGCGCGGCCCACAACGCCCTGGCGCTTTCGCTGCGCAAGAGCGCCCTCAAGAAAGCCAAGGACGTCGACGGCGATCTGAAGCGCGAGCGCACGCGCGGCCCGCTGCAAGGCATTCCGTACGGCGCGAAGGATCTGCTGGCCGTGAAGGGGCAGCCCACCGAATGGGGCTCGCGCGCGTTCGCCGGACAGAAGTTCGACGAAGACGCGTTCGTGATCAAGAAGCTCAACGCCGCGGGAGCGATTCTGATCGGCAAGCTCGCGATGGTCGAACTGGCCGGCGGCGTGGGCTACCGAACGGCGGCGGCTTCATCCACTGGCCCGGCGCAGAATCCGTGGGACCGCACGCGCTGGGCCGGCGGATCGTCGAGCGGCGCCGGGCATCGCCACCGCGGCCGGACTGGTCACGTTCGCGCTGGGCTCGGAAACGTCGGGTTCCATCATCACGCCGAGCGCCTTCTGCGGCGTGACCGGGCTGCGGCCCACCTACGGGCTGGTGAGCCGCCGCGGCGCCATGTCGCTCGCGTGGACCCTGGATAAAATCGGACCCATGTGCCGCTCGGCCGAAGACTGCGGCCTGGTGCTGCACGTCATCGCGGGCGCCGATGCGGAAGACCCGGGTTCGGCGCGCAAGGGCTTCGCCTACGTGCCGCAGTTCGACCGCAAGATCACCGATTTCACCATCGGCTACGCGCCCATCGATTTCGAACGCGCCGCGCCGGAAGCGCAAGCCGCGTTTCAGGCCGCGCTGGGCGTGATGAAGAGCCTGGGCGCGAAGTTCAAGGAAGTGGAGATTCCCGACTTCCCCTACGGCGCGCTGGTCGAGACCGTGATCGGCGCGGAAGCGGCCTCGATCTTCGAGGACTTCATTCGCGGTCCGCAAGATCGAGCAGATGGCGGACCCGTCGCAGGCGGCGACCTTGAAGGCGGCGCTCGACATTTCCGCCGTCGATTATTTGAAGGCCATGCGCATCCGCTCGCTGGTGCGCGCCGCGTTCCGCGAAATGTTTTACGACGTCGACATGTTGCTCGCGCCCTCCCGGCCAACTCCCGCGCCGCGCATCGCCGATGGCACGGGAGCAGGCGCCGGGAGTCCAGTCGCAGGCGGACGCGGTCTCAGCGGCATCATCCCGGCCGGCAATTTAGCGGGGCTGCCGGCGATTTCCTTGCCCTGCGGATTCGCGGGCGGATTGCCCGTCGGAATTTCGCTGATCGGGCGGCCCTGGTTCGAAAATCACCTGATCGGCGTCGGCCGCGCGTTTCAGATCACAGACCGATTGGCACAAGCGCAAACCCCCGGTCGAGCCGACTTAAGCGCGTCTATGTAATAAGAAATAAAAGATATATTTTTACTTGACTATCTCTATCAACATACTATACTAATATAGTATATGAAAGTGATAGAGATTTATCCCGCCGCCCTCATAGTCTCGCTTCTATCGGTTACGCCCCCGGCATTCGCTCAAGACGACGTCACCACTCAGCACGCGACCAGCGCCTACGCTGGCGGCTACATCACTGGCCCGGCCTCGAACCCGTTGAGCTTCCTGAACGGTCCGGCATATCGGACCTTCGGTTCCACGGCTCCTTACGATTTCCCCGATATCGCTCCGGCCAGCCTGCTGAATCGACAACTGCCGAAGTGGATCAGCTTCGGATGGGAGGAGCGATTCCGCTATGAGGGCTACCACAATAGCGGCTTCAAGTTGAACAACAACGACTCCTATCTGCTTGGTCCGCTCCCGTCTCGCGGTGACCATCCGGCCCTCGGCCTGGTTCAAAGTGTCGGCGCAGGTGCAGGACGCGCGCCCGTTCATGCAGAAGCCGCCATGGGGTCCGCCCAACCTGAACGCGTGGGATCTGAAACTCGCCTACGCCGAATTCGGCGATCCCGAAAAACAATGGATCAGCGTGCGCGTGGGCCGGCAGATCGATCAACTACAACAACACCATCATTGCGGATTCGGAATGGCGCGGCCAGGGGCGATCCTACGACGCGGTCGTCACCAATCTTCACTACGATCGCTACCGTCTGGGTATCTTCGCGGCCTCGGCGGTGGTTCCGCTCGCCGACGGGATCAGCCATCACCAGGAGGGCAACAACATCTACGGCGCCTACGGCGCGATCGACCATATCATTCCCAACTCCTCGCTTGAGCCGTTCGTCCTCTGGCGCGTTCAGCCGAGCGTGGCGATTGAGACCGCCGCCAGCGTCAAGACCGGCAGGCAAGACGAAAAGGCTTACGGGGTCCGTTTCAAAGGCGTGGCGTTGAAGAGGCTCGATTACACGCTGGAATGGATCGGCGAGCGCGGTAATGACGGGCCCAACGGCATCTACTGCCTGGGGAACAACTCTTGGCGCCGGATACCGAGTCGATCGGATCTGGTGGAAGCCGAGAGTGTTCTGGCAGTACGACTACGCGAGTGGCGACAAGAATCCCACGGACGGAACGCACGGCACGTTCGACACCATGTATCCCACCGCGCACGATCGCTTCGGCATCACCGACCAGTTTGGCTGGCAGAACATCATCGCCGAACGCGTCGGCCTGACCATCGAGCCGCGGCATCGCTGGACCGTCACCGGCCAGTATCTGGACTTCTGGCTGGCCAGCGCCACCGATGCGCTCTACAACACCTCCGGCGGCGCGATCGTTCGCGATGCGACCGGGAAGTCGGGAACCCACATCGGTCACGAACTCGATGTCTACACCTGGTACGAACTGAACCGTCACGTCAACGTCGGTGTGGGGCTCGGCCATATCTTCGGAGGCGAGTTCCTGGAGAAGACCACCAAAGGCCCGAACTACAACTACCCGTATTTTGCAATCAACTTCAAGGACAACGGTAAATCGCGATGACATCCAAAACTCTTCTGATCTCGGCTCTGACTGCATCCGCGCTCTTCGCGGCGGGGCCCGTGAAACTTCTCAACGTCTCCTACGACCCCACGCGCGAGCTGTATCAGGACATCAACGCCGCCTTCGCCAAGCAGTGGAAGGCCAAGACCGGCGTGGATGTGCAGATCAGCCAGTCGCACGGCGGCTCCGGCAAGCAGGCGCGCTCGGTGATCGACGGACTGCAGGCCGACGTCGTGACGCTGGCGCTGGCCTACGACATCGATGTGCTCTCCGAAAAAGCCAACCTGGTTCCGAAGAACTGGCAGTCGCGGCTGCCCAACAACAGCACTCCCTACACGTCGACCATCGTGTTCCTGGTGCGCAAAGGAAATCCCAAGCACATCAAGGACTGGGACGATCTGGTGAAGCCCGGCGTCGGCGTGATCACGCCCAATCCCAAGACCTCCGGCGGCGCGCGCTGGAGCTATCTGGCGGCCTGGGGCTACGCGCTCAAGAAGAATAACGGCGACGAAAAGAAGGCGCAGGAGTTCGTGACGCGGCTCTACAAGAATGTTCCGGTGCTCGATTCCGGCGCGCGCGGATCGACCACCACCTTCGCGCAGCGCGGCATCGGCGACGTGCTGCTTTCGTGGGAGAACGAAGCGTACTCTGGCGCTGAATCAGCTGGGCAAAGACAAGTTCGAAGTCGTGACTCCGTCGATCAGCATCCTGGCGGAGCCGCCGGTCAGCATCGTCGACAAAGTCGCCGCCAAGCATGGCACCACCGAGATCGCGAAGGCCTATCTGGAATTCCTGTACTCCGAAGAAGGCCAGGAGATCGGCGCGAAGAATTTCTACCGGCCGCAGTCGCCGCAAGCTCTTGGCGAAGTATGCCAGCCAGTTTCCCAAGCTGACGCTGTTCACCATCGACGAACTCTTCGGCGGATGGCAGAAGACGCAGAAGAAGCATTTCGAAGACGGCGGCATTTTCGACAAGATCTACACGCCGGGCCTCTAGTGACCTTCAAACGCCAGAGCATTCTGCCGGGCTTCTGGCCGGCATTCAGCTACACGGTGCTGTATTTGAGTCTGATCGTGCTCATTCCGTTGAGCGCGGTGTTTCTCAAATCCGGCGACCTCCGGTTGGGCGCATTTCTGGCAAGCGATCCGCGTCGCCGAACGTGGTGGCGGCGTATCGCCTGAGCTTCGGAGCGTCGCTCGCCGCCGGACTGATCAGCGTTGCTCTGGGCTTTCTGATTGCGTGGGTGCTGGTGCGCTATCAGTTCCCCGGCAAGGCTCTGGCGGACGCACTGGTGGATCTTCCGTTCGCGCTTCCCACCGCAGTGGCGGGCATTGCGCTGACCAGTCTCTATACCGAAAACGGCTGGCTGGGACGCTACCTGGTGCCGCTCGGCATCAAAGTCGCGTTCACGCCGCTGGGCGTCACGATCGCGCTGATGTTCATCGGACTCCCGTTCGTGATTCGCAGCGTGCAGCCAGTGCTGGAAGACGCGGACCTGGAACTGGAAGAAGCCGCGTCGAGCCTGGGCGCGAGCCGCTGGCAGACTTTCACCCGAGTCATTTTTCCGATGGTGCGTCCCGCGCTGCTCACCGGCTTCGCGCTGGCCTTCGCGCGCGCCCTGGGCGAATACGGATCGGTGATCTTCATCGCCGGCAATCTGCCGATGAAAACCGAAATCGTCCCGCTGCTGATCGTCACCAAACTCGAACAGTACGATTACTCCGGCGCGACCGCGCTCGCCGTGGTGATGCTGGTGACTTCGTTCCTGCTGCTGCTCGGCATCAACGTGCTGCAGCGGCGCTCGCGCCGCTTTACGGAGCCCGCGTGAGCCGGCCCACGCACAAGTGACCCGATGTGGGTGCGCTGGACCTTGACCGGGCTGGCGCTGGCCGCCCTGGCCTTGTTCATCGTACTGCCGCTCGCCGCCGTGTTCGTGCAAGCGTTCGAAAAAGGCTGGCAAGCCTATCGCGACGCCATCGTGCAGCCGGAAACCGTGTCGGCCATTGAGCTGTCTTTGCTGGCCGTAGGCATCTCCGTGCCGCTGAATTTGCTGTTCGGACTGGCGGCGGCGTGGGCCATCACGAAATTCCAGTTCACCGGAAAGAATGTGCTGACCACGCTGATCGATATCCCGTTCGGCGTTTCGCCGGTGATCTCCGGACTGGTCTATCGTGCTGGTATTCGGCGCGCAAGGCTGGTTCGGCTCCTGGCTGATCGGAGCACGATATCCACATCATTTTCGCGGTTCCGGGAATCATTCTCGCCACCACCTTCGTCACCTTTCCGTTCGTGGCGCGCGAATTGATCGCGCTGATGGAATCGCAGGGAACCGAAGAGGAAGAAGCCGCGCTGGTGCTGGGAGCCAACGCCTGGCAGATGTTTTTCCGCGTCACGCTGCCCAACATCAAGTGGGGAGTGCTCTACGGAGTGGTTCTCTGCACCGCCCGCGCGCTGGGCGAATTCGGCGCGGTGTCGGTAGTCTCCGGCCACATTCGCGGCCAGACCAACACGCTGCCGTTGCACGTGGAGATTCTCTACAACGAATACAACTACGCCGGCGCATTCGCGGTGGCGTCGCTGCTGAGCGTGCTGGCGGTGATCACGCTGGCGCTCAAGAAATTTCTGGAGTGGAAGACCAGCGAGGAGCGGACATGAGCATCGAAGTCCAGCACGTGCGCAAAGTCTTCGGAACGCACGAAGCGTTGAAAGACGTGAGCCTGCGCATCGAAAGCGGCGAGTTGATGGCGCTGCTGGGTCCCTCGGGCTCCGGGCAAAACCACGCTGCTGCGCATCATCGCCGGCCTGGATCTGCCGGACAGCGGAACCATTCGCCTGCACGATGAAGACGCCACGCGCTCCACTGCGCGCGACCGCCAGGTGGGTTTCGTGTTTCAGCATTACGCGCTGTTCCGGCACATGACGGTGTTCGAAAATATCGCTTTCGGATTGCGCGTGCGCCCCAAGTCCACGCGTCCCACCGAGCGCGACATCGTGCTGCGTGTGTACGAACTGCTCAAGCTGATCCAACTGGACTGGCTAGGCGACCGCTATCCGAGCCAGCTCTCCGGCGGACAGCGCCAACGCGTAGCCCTGGCGCGCGCCCTGGCCGTGGAACCGCGAGTGCTATTGCTCGACGAGCCCTTCGGAGCGCTGGACGCCAAAGTCCGCAGAGAGCTGCGGCAGTGGCTGCGCCGCCTGCACGACGACCTGCACATCGCGAGCGTGTTCGTCACCCACGATCAGGAAGAAGCGCTCGAAGTCGCCGACCGCGTGGCGATCCTGAGCGACGGCAACATCGAGCAGGTGGGCACCCCGGAAGAAGTCTGCCGCCGCCCCGCCAACGCGTTCGTTGAAGAGTTTCTGCGCGACGTGAACCCGCGGCGCTTCCTCAAATTTTACGTGCGAGCAAGCCGTAGAGCCAGCACCTTTACTAAGCCTCGACAGGTTCCCAGCGCCGAGCTAATCCGCGCAAAGCTGCCTCGTGTTGGGGCCAGTCATGCAGCGTCGCTGGGTCGAAATCCGCACCGTTAGGCCAAACCAGAGTGTGGGCTTCAGTATCGACTTTGACTCGGCGGAATAGATCGAGATCGCGGAGCGGCCCGAAGAGTTCGCCCGCGAGAACCGGACGGAAATTGATGGTCTGTTCCGTTTGATCGTCGAATCGAACTAGCAGGGTGTAATCGGAGACTATGTCGACGGCAGTAACTCGGCAAATTGGATGCGTCATGAAAACTTACCTCAACGGCGCGATGGGAACCGGTTTCCGACCTTCTTGCAGCCGTTGCCAATCGGCCTGTAACTCAGTTTGGTGAAGTTCAGCCCATGCCTCCACAAAACGAAGTTGACGCTGGGGTAGAGAACCCGCGATCAGTCCGACGGGATCGATGCTAAAAATCCCGACCTCGCCCTGATAATAGGCGTGAAAATGAGCCACGTGATGTGGGGCGCCAACTTCGGCAAACATGCGAATGACGATACCTAGGAACCGGCTGAGTTCCGGCACTAATTCATTCTATATCGCTTTTCGAAAACGCCTTCGAATCGCTAGCTGCGCCAGTCCGGCGTCGCCACGCGATCGCGGGTGATTTTCGACACGTTCTGGCTGCCGCAGTTTCCCATCACCAGCTTGAACTCGCCCTGCATGATTTCGAGCACGCGATCCACGCCGGCTTGCCCGAAAGCGCCCAAGCCCCACAGGAACGGACGGCCGATGCCAACCGCGGTCGCGCCGAGAGCGAGCGCTTTGTATACATCCGTCCCGCGCCGAAAACCGCCGTCGACGAACACCGGGATGCGGCCGCCGACTTCGGCCACCACTTCCGGCAAGCGCCTCGATGGTCGAGCGCAGCGTTTCGGTCGAGCGCCCTCCGTGGTTCGAAACCCAAACGCCGTCGAGCCCATGCTCCAGCGCGAGCCGCGCGTCTTCGCGTCCGTCGATTCCCTTGACCAGCAGCTTCACCTTGACCAGCTTGCGCAGGCGGTCGACGAATTCCCAGTCCATCGCCGGATTCGTGCCGCTGACGCCGGTCATGTCGATGCCCTCATACATGGGCCGTTTGCGGCTGCCGGGAGGCTCGCCGGGGCCGTGGCACACGGCGCACTGGCCGAGATCCTTCGGGCCGCATGCGTTTATAGGTCTCGCTGTTTCGGCCGGTGGTGTTGTCGACCGTGAGCGCGATCACCGGGCAGCCCGCGGCTTCGACGCGATGAACGATTTTCTCGGTGACCGCCCAGGAAGAAGGCGCGTAAAGCTGATACCAGACCGGCTGGCCGTGCGCCTGGCACACATCTTCGACGCCGGTCGAAGTCGCGGTCGACAGCACCTGCAGCGTGCCGCGAGCCTTGGTGGCGCGGGCCACGGCGAGCTCGCCCTCGGCATGGAACGACTTCTCGCCGCCGGTGGGGCAAGTGAAGATGGGACTGTTGTAAGTCGTCCCCCACAGCTCAGTACGCATGTCCACTTTGGTGGCGTCGAACAGGCGGCGCGGGCGCAGTTGAACGTGCTTGAATCCCTCGCGATTGGCGCGGATGGTGCCGTCGTCGTCGGTGCCGCTGACCATGTAGGCCCAATGGCCGGGCGCGACCTTGCGGTGCGCGGCCTCTTCGAAGTCCATCACGTCGAGCGCGTCCTTGGGATCGGTGATGACATCGCCGATGGCAGTCGACGCCTGCTGCGTGTCGAAGGCCGCCGCGGTCACGCCGCCCAGTGCCGCGATGTAAGGGCTGCCCGCCAGAAATTTGAGGAAGGCGCGGCGGTCACGCAGCCGTTCGAGCGCGGACTCCAGCGAAGAATTCGTCGTCATGGTTGGGTATTCTATCGCACTTGAGTGAGAGGCAGAAGGCTAGCAGGCCTATACTAAAGCCATGAAGTTCCGCATTGTCCTGGAGTTCGACCCTGTTGCGGCGCAGTTTCTCGGCAATCTGCCCCGAACTTCCCGGTTGCGCTTCGGCGGGTGACACCGAGGAAGAAGCCCGGCGGAATATCGTAGAGGCCATCCGGCTTTACCTCGCGCCTGCCGAGATCGAAGTCCCTCACGACGCGAAGGTGCTTGAGGTAACGATTGGGTGAACGCGGGACCCCTCGCCTCAACTGCGGATCAAGTGATCGCGATTCTGAAGCGGAACGGTTTCAGTTTGGCAGGCCAGTCGGGCAGTCACCAGAAGTGGCGCAATGCACGCGACGGCAAACAAGTCATCGTGGCCTCCCATCGGGGTCGCGTGCTGCCCGCTCGGCACGATGAGGTCGATCATCGAAGGCAGTGGAATCCCGCTGCCTGAGTGGAAGCGCTAATCAATTTCATCGCCCTGCGCGCCAGCGCCGTCCGAGTGCGGGAATGATCGCTCCTCCGATGTTCGCCAGCTTCGCATCGGGAAATGGGGGCCGCTCGGCGCGCGGATTGAACGCACCGAGCAGAGTGCGCGAAAAGCGCAGCAAGGCTCCCAGTTTTTCCTTCACTGAAAAACGCAACGGGCGCCCGCTGGAGCGCACCAGGAGCACCGTCACGTCGTCGTCGGAGAGGTTCTCGGGATAGCGCTCCGCGATCTCCCGCAGCAGCGCCTCAATCAGTTTTTCCGGCTCCAAGTCGCCCAACAAGCGAGCGATCCGCAGCACGCCATTCTCGCCCAGCATGTCGCCGTTGGCATCGTTCGATTCCATCAGCGCATCGGTGTAACTGAGCACGCAGTCGCCGGGCTCCAGCTCCACGTCGAACTGCTCGTACTCCGACATCTCCAGCAGCCCCAGCGGGATGTTGCTGGGCGTGGTGCCGGCCTTGCCGTCGTGGCCCAGAAAATCCCATTTCTTCTGCGCGGCGCGATAGATCAGAGGCCGCGGATGACCGGCGTTGCAGATGGTCATGCGCCGGCTGGGCTCGAAAAAGGTGGCGACAATCGCGGTGGCGAAGGTCCCGGCCTTCGACATCACGGCGAACTGCTGATTGAGCAGCCGCACGAATTCCGTCTGATCCAGGCGGTTGACGAAGCGCCGCATGAGCGTCCGCAAATCCGCCGCGGTGGCGGCGACGGGGGTTCCGTGCCCAGACACATCCGCCAGCAGCAGACGGCTGATGCGGCCGGTGGCGCAGCTCGACGCATAGTAAACATCCCCGCCGTGCTGCGCATTGCCGTAGGGCTTGCTGTAGACCCAGGCGTCGAGGCCTCCGAACGCCACGCCGCGCGATGTGAGCTGGCTGCCTCCCCAGACTTCCATGCATTGCATGTGCTGCGTGGTCGGAGCGCTCACCAGGGACTAGGCCTCGCTGTCGACTTCGGGCACGGCCTCGAAAGGCATTCCGATACCCGCCGCTTCTTCCTCGGCCGTAGCGTCTTTACGGGGCGGGGATACCAGTAGCGGAAGGATCATCGCCACGGTGAGGACTCCCGCAATCAAGTACAGCGCCTCGTTATAGCCGCCCGTCGATTGCCGCAGGTAGGCGAACAGCAGCGGACCGAACGCCGCCGGGAACGCCCACGGCAGCAGCATCAATCCGAAAATCGGTCCGACGTGGCGCGGGCCGAAATAATCCGCCGCGAAGGCCGGCGTGATTCCGTAGGCGCCTCCGTAACAGACCAGGATGACGAAACTCGCGACCAGAAGAATCGTCGGCGACGAGATGCTGTGGAAATTCCAAAAGATGACGGCCTGTATCAGGTACATCGCGAAGAAGGCCGTTTTCCTGCTGGTCAGATCGGAAATCCAAGCCCAGAGGACGCGGCCCACTCCGTTGCCCAGGCTGATGATGCCGACGAAAGTCGCGGCCGTAACCGCACTCACCTTGCCCAGCTCCTGAAACATCGGCGCAGCTTGCGAAACAACCGATATGCCGGCGATGGTATTGATGGACAACAGCGCGCAGATGGCCCACCATTGCCAGGTCCGCAAAGCTTCGCGGAGGCTGTAATCGCGATCGCAACGTTGCGATACCTGCGCCGCTGAGGGAGTCCAGCCCGCGGGCTTCCAGCCTTCCGGAGGATTCTGCATGAAGAAGGCGGAGCTTACCGCGACGATGGCGTAGCCGATGCCGAGATACATCAAGGTCGGGAGCGCGCCGAGATGTTGCATGAGCCGGCCGGCGACGGGCGCCGCAATCAGCGCTCCTGCTCCGAAACCGCCCACGGCGATGCCCGTGATGAGGCCGCGCCGGTCGGGAAACCACTTCACGAGCACCGCCACTGGAACCACGTAACCCATTCCCAGGCCGATTCCTCCCATCACGCCGTAGGTCAGATACAGCCACCACAACTTGTAAGCGGCAAAGCTCGCCAAAAACACGCCGCCGCCCCACATGAGGCCGGCAACCATTCCAACCACTCGCGGGCCGCTTCGAGTGAGCCAGAGACCTCCCACAACCGCCGACAATCCGAGGAACAACCAACTGATCGAAAACGTGAACGAGACTTGCGAGATGCTCCAGCCGAATTCCTTGACCAGAGGAATGCGGAATACGCTCCAGGCGTAGCCGGACCCCAATGCCATCTGCATGCAGAAGCCTGCGACCGCGATCCACCAACGATTCATTGAGGGCATAAGCCTCTCCTGACCCGCTTAGCGTGATGTGCCAAACAGGTCTATCATTCTGTCATTGGCGTTGACGGCAGTCAACACGCTGGTGGGAGTGGCGCGCGCCGGAGGCTACTTGCGCGTGAGCGCCAGGAATTCGTCGCGAGTGGCTTTGTTCTTGCGGAAGCTGCCCAGCATGGCGCTGGTGACGGTGCCGGAGTGCTGCTTTTCGACGCCGCGCATCATCATGCAGAAGTGCTGCGCCTCGCACAGCACGCCGACGCCGCGCGGAGAGACGGCTTCGGTAATGGCTTCGGCGATCTGCTGGGTGAGGCGCTCCTGCACCTGCAGGCGGCGCGCGAACATATCCACCACGCGCGGAATTTTGCTCAGGCCGATCACCTTATCCTTGGGCAGGTACGCCACGTGGATCTTGCCGAAGAACGGCAGCAGGTGGTGCTCGCAGAGGCTGAAGAATTCGATGTTCTTGACCACCACCATCTCATCGAAGTCCACCGTGAAGAGCGCTCCGTTCACCACTTCCGCCAGATTGGTCCGGTAGCCGCTGGTGAGATATTGCATGGCGCGCTCCCAGCGCTGCGGCGTCTGGACCAAGCCTTCGCGCGTGGGATCTTCGCCCAACATCCGCAGCATCTCCGGCACGCCGCTGGCGATCTTGCCGCCATCCGGGCGCAGGCATTTTCACGGGCATTTTAACAAGTGACTTCTGCTTCATTTGGTTTCCAGTTCGAAGGTGTTCCGGGCCGTTTCCGAAATGCGCACGCGCGCCAGGCGGGCCGGCAGCGTCCAGTCCCGCGCCAGCATTCGCTCGATGGCGAACGCGAGATTCTCGGTGGTCGCGACCTGGCTCTGCAATTCCGGAAGATCGCAATTCAGATTGCGATGATCGACGTGGCCGAGCACGCGCTCCTGAACCAGCGCGTCGAGCGCGTTGCGATCCACAATCTGGCCGGAGGCATCCACCGGACCTTCGACCGAGACGTCCAGAACATAATCGTGCCCATGGCCGAAGGGATTATTGCATTTGCCGTAGAGGCGCGCGTTCTCCTCCGGCGTGAGCGCATCGGAGTTGAGGCGATGCGAGGCGGAGAAACGATAGCGGCGCGTCAGTCTCATGCCTCGCCTCCGTAATCGACGTAGAGATCGGCGTCTCATACAGGCGGACATTTTTGAGATGCGCGTTGGGCAGAGCGATGCGGCTGTGCAGGCGCTTCCAGATCTCGACGGCGATGTTTTCCGTGGTGGGAACGATGTGGTCGAACGGCGGGACCTCGTGATTGAGGAAGCGGTGATCCATGGGATCGACCACTTCGGCGTTGATGATTTCCTTCAGCTCGCGGAGGTCGAAGACCATGCCGGTGACGGGGTCGGGATCGCCCTCGATGGTCACTTCCAGCACGTAATTATGGCCGTGGCCGTGCGGATTGGCGTTGGCGCCGTAAAGCGCACGATTCTCGTCCTCGCCCAGCGCCGGATTGCGGCAGACGTGCGAGGCGGAGAATTCGGCTTTGCGGGTGAGGAGCATGGCTCGTTATATAGATGCCTGGGCGGGCGCTCGGCGATGCAGCGCCTGGCCCGATCCTATAAAATGATAGCGTGAAGTCCAAAGATAGCTCCGGTGTAACCCAGGCTCTGGCCAAGGTGCCGGGCAAAGCGCCGGACAAGGTATCGACCGGCTGCTGACGGCGGCGATCGTCCTGCTGGCGGGGGCCCTGGTGTGGGTGGTCGCGGGCACCATGGATGTGCACGTCACCAACGCCGGCGATCAGGCGCCGGATTTCAAGATCGTCAGCGACGACGGGCAAGACCTACACGCGGTCGGATTTCGGCGGCAAGCTGCTGGTGCTGAATTTCTGGGCCTCGTGGTGCGCGCCGTGCGTCCAGGAAGTGCCGTCGCTCGAAGCCTTCCAGCACGTGCTGGGTCCCGAAGGCGTGGTGGTGCTGGGGGTCAGCATCGATACCAACCAGAAGCGTTACGAACAGTTTCTGCGCCGCTTCCGCGTCGACTTTCCCACGGCGCGCGACCCCGAAGCCAACATATCCAGCAACTACGGCACGTTTCAGATTCCGGAAACCTACCTGATCGATTCCACCGGCAAGGTGCGCGAGAAAATCATCAGCAATCAGAATTGGGTGGACCCGCAATTTCTGGATCGCGTGAAAACGATGTTGAGGTGATGTCATGAAGCTGTCTGCAACCGTCGTGATCTTGTGTGCGCTTTCGGCGATGACCGCGATGGCCGCGGACAAGAAGGCGTTTCCGGGGCAGGCCGGCAATGACAACATCGAGCTGACCGGAACCCTGCTGATCGATCCGGCGGAGATTCGCGACGCGGTGGGCTCGGACCTGGGTCCGGGTATCGTCGTGGCGCGGGTGAAGGCCAGCAACAAAACCGGCGATCCCATGCGCATCGGGCCCGACGACTTTTCGCTGCTCTCGCGCAAAAACGGAGATCGCGGCGACTCGCTGGCGCCGGCGGAACTGGCGGGCGGCAGCGCGCTGATCGTGAAGCGGGACACGCGCGGCGCGCGGCTGGGCGCACATCACCAATCAGCCCGGATTCACCGGCGTGGGCGGCATGAGCAAGGCCGATAAGCCGGTGGATCAGGCGCTGCTGGCGGCGCTCAAATCCAAGCAAATGCCGGATCAGGAAACCAAGCCGAACGGCTCGGTGGAAGGTCTGCTGTATTTCTCGATGGAGAGCGCGAAGCTGAAGCTCAAGGATCTGGCGCTGACCTACAAGGGCGCCGGCGGGCGCTTGAGCATGGAATTTAAGTAACCCCGGAACTGTCGCTCCCCACTCCTCAGGGCTCACGTCGCGAACGTGCTTCGAGAACAGCCAGTGGTGGCCTTCATGATCCTCGGCTCCGTACTGCCGCTCGCCGTATTCTGTTTCGTGGATTTCTTCCACAATCTTGGCGCCCGCGGATTTAGCTTTTTGGTAGTGCCCATCGACATCTTCGACGAAAACGGTTAGCGACTGGGTTCGGTGGCCGAGCCGTGACGGACTTGCACGGCCCGGCCGCGAGCTCGTAAGCATGATCCAGGCGTCGCCCAAATGCATCTGCGCGCCTTGAACCGGACCGCCTGGCTCGCCGTAGCGAAAGTGCTCTGAGAATCCGAAAGCCTTCGTCAGCCACGCGAGTGCGCCGGCGACATCCTCATAAACCAGATGCGGCAATATCGTGTCCACCGGGACCGAACGATTCTTTCAACATCTGCGTTCACCATGCGACGACTGCTACATGTACATTCCGCCGTTGACGTTGAGCACGGCGCCGGTGATGTAGCCGGCTTCTTCGCTCGCCAGAAACTTCACGGCGGCGGCGACGTCTTCCGGCTTGCCGAAGCGCTTCAGCGGAATGTGCGCGAGCATGTTCTGCTTCAACTCGTCGGAGAGCGCGGCGGTCATGTCGGTATCGATGAAGCCGGGCGCGATGGCGTTCACCGTGATGTTGCGGCTGGCGATTTCCTGCGCGAGCGATTTGGTCAAGCCGATCAAGCCGGCTTTCGACGCCACGTAATTCGCCTGGCCGGGATTGCCGGTTTCGCCCACGATCGACGAGATGTTGATGATGCGGCCCCAGCGCTCCTTCATCATGCCTTGCATCACCTGCTGAATCGCGAGAAACGCGCCGGTGAGGTTGGTCGCGAGCACCGCGTCCCAATCGTCTTTCTTCATGCGCAGCGCCAGGCCGTCCTTGGTGACGGCGGCGTTGTTCACCAGGATGTCGACCGGGCCGGCTTTGGCGAAAGCTTCTTTGATGGACTCCTGCGAAGACATGTCGATGCGTGACCCAACGTGGAACCGGGGATCGCGGCCGAGGCGGCTTCGAGTTTCGCGGCGTCGCGCGCGGCTAGAATCACGCGGGCGCCGGCGGACGCGAGCGCGTGGGCGCAGGCGAGTCCGATGCCGCGGCTCGCGCCGGTGACGAATGCGGTTCTCGGTTTGTCATGGTTAAACTCTATATTATGGCCTATGCCGATTTGCGCGAGTTTATTCGCGCGTTAGACAAGAACGGGGAGCTGAAGCGCATCCCGTTCGAAGTCGATCCGGAACTCGAGATCACCGAGTTCGCCGACCGCAGCGTGAAGAACGGCGGCCCGGCGCTGCTGTTCGAAAATCCCAAGGGCTCGAAAGTGCCGGTGCTGATCAATGCGTTCGCCAGCACCAAGCGCATGGAAATTGCGCTCGAGAGCACGGCCGACGACGTGGCGGGGCGCATCTCGGAGTTTCTGCAAATGCGCATGCCGGAGGGGATCATCGGCAAATTGAAAATGCTGCCGATGCTGGCGGAGGTGGGCGCGTTCTTTCCCGAAGATCGTGAGCGACGGGCCGTGCAAGGAAGTGATTCGCAAGAAAGATTTTTCGCTGGATTATTTTCCGGTGCTGAAGTGCTGGCCGCACGATGGCGGGCGGTTCATCACGCTGCCCATGGTGTTTTCGAAGAATCCCGACACCGGCAAGCGCAACTGCGGCTGCTATCGCATGCAGGTGTTCGACGAGCGCACCACCGGGATGCACTGGCAGACGCACAAGCAGGGCGCGGAACATTATCGCCGCGTGAGTGCGGCCGGGCGGCGTCAAGAAAATGGACGTCGCGGTGGCGATCGGCGCCGATCCGGCGACCATGTATTCGGCGATTCTGCCGCTGCCGCCGGACATCGACGAGATGATGATCGCCGGATTCCTGCGCTCGAAGCCGGTCGAGATGGTGAAGTGCGAGACGGTCGGATCTCGAAGTGCCGGCGAATTCCGAGATCGTGCTCGAAGGCTACGTCGAGCTGGGCGAGCTGCGCCGCGAGGGGCCGTTCGGCGATCACACCGGGTTCTATTCGCTCGACGACGATTACCCGGTGTTCCACGTGACCTGCGTGACGCATCGCAAGAATCCGATTTACGCGACGACCATTGTGGGGCCTCCGCCGATGGAGGATTTCTACATGGGCAAAGCCATCGAGCGCATCTTCCTGCCGCTGATGCGCCTGCAATTGCCCGAAGTGCGCGACATCGCGATGCCCGCCGAAGGCATCTTTCACAACCTGATTCTGGTGGCGATCCGCAAGTCGTATCCGGGGCACGCGCGCAAGGTGATGCACGCGATCTGGGGGCTGGGGCAGGCGATGTTCTCGAAAGTGATCGTGGTGGTGGACGAAGACGTGGACGTGCAGAACTTCCGCGAGGTGGCGTGGAAGGCGCTGAACAACATCGACCCGGAGCGCGACATTCAGTTCGTGATGGGGCCGATCGATTCGCTGGATCACGCCAGCCGCCTGCCGAATTACGGATCGAAGATGGGCGTGGACGCGACGCGCAAGTGGCCCGA
This sequence comes from Bryobacterales bacterium, assembly GCA_963731375.1. Lineage (GTDB taxonomy): Bacteria > Acidobacteriota > Terriglobia > Bryobacterales > Bryobacteraceae > Palsa-187. The sequence goes on along the minus strand of CAVSUW010000004.1, from coordinate 1,103,815 downwards.
GGAAGGCTTCACGCGCCGCTGGCCGGCGGTGATGAAGATGCCGGAGGACGTGCAAAAGCGCGTCGATGCGTTGTGGAAGAAGGCAGGGCTGAAGTGACAGTTCCTGCAAGATTGGCCGCGAGCACGGACGCGATGTTAGAATGGTTTTGCATTCCCTTGCGGCGGCTGTAGCTCAGTTGGTAGTAGCGCCAGATTGTGGTTCTGGAAGTCGTGGGTTCAAGCCCCACCAGCCGCCCCAAATCAAACCATTTATAATCAATAAACTACAGACCTATGTGCCCTGCGCTCGTGTCAATTTCATCGGCCTATCATATTGACTCAGTATTCTGGCCATCATGAAAATGCTCCTGGTTCTGTTGTGTGCGCGACGGTGTGGGCGCAGTCTCCGCTTGGATTCCTGAATCATGGCAAGCCGCTGCTGGACGCGCATAACTGTTATCCGTACGAAGGGCAATTTGCGGATCGCATCGACCGCGCTCTGCGAGCCGGCTTCCCGGTCGGCATTGAGCAGGACTTAGCGTGGTTTGTCGACACCAACGGCAAGGGCCGCCTGGTGGTGTCGCATACTTCCAAGACCAACGGTAGCGAGCCCACGCTGAAGGATTATTTTTTCGAGCACGTCCGTCCGATCGTGGAGCGAGCGCTGCGCGAAAACCAGCGATCGACGTGGCCGCTCATCATTCTCCATTTCGACGTCAAAGACAATCGTCCCGAACTGCATCACGCGGTGTGGGAACTTTTGGGAGAATACCAAGACTGGATCACCACCGCGGAGAACACCTCGGATCCAAGCGTGCTCGCGCCACTTGATGCCAAGCCGCTGCTGGTGCTGACGGAGGACAACGACGCTCAGGAGCAAGTTTTTTTCAAGCAAGTGCCGGCGGGCGCGAGACTGCGCCTGTTTGGATCAGCGCACACAGCCAAGCTGCCGGGCTCGACCAACCGGGAAAAGGCGCACGCCGCAGCCACACTTCCGCCGGAGGTGTTGCTTGCCGAGAAACCGACCAACTATCGCCGCTGGTGGAACAATTCATGGTGGGAGGTAGAAGAAGGCGGTCAGCAGCAAGCAGGCGACTGGACCACCGCGGACGATCAACGCCTTCGAGCCTTGGTGGACCACGCTCACCGGCTTGGCTTTTGGATGCGGTTTTATACCTTGGACGGATTTAGCGCGGAAGAGAATCGTGGCTGGGAAAAGGGCTACAACTTCGGATCACGCGAGGCCGCACGGGCCCGTTGGAAAGCGGCGCTAAGCGCGGGCGTCGACCTGATCGCTACCGACCAATATGAAGATCTTGCACCGCTGATGCATTAGTATTCGTTCCCTACGGGGCAAGTCCTTCGGTCAACTCAATCCGCGTGCCCCAGGGATCCGTCAAGAACGCAATGTGGACTTTTGCGGAACCTTTGGCTGCACGGTAAGGCTCATCGAATTTGATGCCGCTCGCCTCCGCGTTTTCGACGAACGCTTTTAGGTTTTTCACTTCGAAGCCCATGTGATCGATCTGACGGCCCTTGGTCGGCACCGGCGTCCCCGGTGAATTCGCGGGCAGCGGAGCCAGCGAGAAATTGGTACCGGGCAAATCGAGCGTCTCGATCAACCTTTTATGGGTGAGGCAGGAAGTGCAGTAGCGCTGGCTAGGCTTAGCGCCAAGCACCTTTACGTACCAAGCTTGCATCTCCGGAATCCTCTCCGGAGCCATGAAGAAATGAAAGTGGTTCATCGCGATCGGAGTGCTCAGAGACGGATCTTCATAAAACTCGATTCGCAGCCCCGAAGGAGAGTGCACGTAGCCGCCCTTCGGATTCTCGACATGATCGATGGTCAAATGATTGGCTTCCCACTTGGATCTGTACGCGTCCACATCCTTTATCACGACTCCAAAATGATTGATGGTGGAACCAGCGGAAGGCCCGGTGGGATCCCCCTGCGAGATGATCACGAACACGCCGGGAAGTTGGATCATCGAAATCTTGTCGATCTCCACGGCAACGCCGCCCATCATGTCTATAAAAAAACGACGCTCCGCCTCCACGTCTTTGACGATCAAATGAATCTGCCCCAAGGTGACGCCAGCGGCATTCGGAGGTGCGAGTTGCGCCAGCGCCGGCCATCCCACGGACAGAAAAAGGAGGGGCAGAAAAGCTGATTTCATAGCGACGATCACTATACCAGAAAACGGGTCCTGGCTCACGCACAGACCGCGTGCGCTTCCCTTTGAGCCTTCAGTGCCCGCTCCGCTCGAAACCAATCTTCTTCGGGCAAACCCTCCGGGCAACCTCTCGCTTCCCACACAGCCCGGGCAAGAGCGGCGATCTCATCTTCGGCAGGCGTCGGCTTGGAGCCAACGGTTGCCAGTGCTTCCAGCATGCTCTGAAGACGATTCAGCTTTGATTCCACTCTGTTCCGCTCGTCTTCGGTGATCTCAGTAACCAGAGGAATCAAGCGGGCGGCTTTCGCGCATGCCCTCTTCGCTCGGCGATGGCACTCTTCAACAATGGCCCTGGTGTCTACAGACTTGAGTGCTTGGCGCGCGTCTCGAATTCCAAGGTCCAGTTCGGCGTAAATGAGTTGGACCAACTGCATTTCCGTTTTCATGCGGAGCTTGTTGAACTTCGTCGGTTCAGGCCAACCTCCTTGGTGCGATGGAGATAAATACTCGCTCATAAAACTATTGACGTTCGAAGGCGCGTTCTAGTTCGCTGCGATTCAGCGAAATTTGTGGAAAAGATGGCTACCTGCGTGTAAGCAAATCCGCCGTGGCCCAAATTAAGGTTATAGAAACGCCGGCAGCGGCAACCCAGAGAAGTTCCCCAGATTCGGGAAGACCGCTGTCAGTTTGGCGGGGTCGACGCCGAACCAGGTCGCCAGCGTGGCGCCGTATTGATCGATGCTGGTGGTCGGAATCCACACGCCGCGATTGTTGGCGTCGTCAGGTCCCTGCAGAGCCAGAGTCGGGAACGTGCCATAAAGATCGCCGCCCTTGACGGCGTCGCCCATGACGATGTGGTGGCTGCCCCAGGCGTGATCCGTGCCCAGTGTGGCGCCGCCGCTCGGCTGCAGCGTGCGCCCGAAATCGGACTCGGTGAAGGTCACCACGTTCTGATTCACACCCATTTCGACAGTGGCGTTGTAGAAGGCGTTCAGCGCCTGGCTGACTTGCGCGAGTCCCGTGCCCTGATCGTTCAATTCCAGATCATGGGTGTCGAAGCCGCCCAGGTAGGCGAAGAAAATCTGCCGGTTGACGCCCAGCGCCGCGCGAACGTTGATGATCTTGGCGATCTGCGCCATCTGAGTGCCCGAGCGAAGTGTTCGGGAACACCGTCGTCAAAGCAGTCCCGCTCGCCAGCGCCTGATTCAGTTTCGTCGCCTGATTGACACCGTTGGAAGCGATAGAATTCGATGCCTTGCACCAGAGTCAGGCCATTGTCGAAATTCAACAGGTTCTGGAGAGCAGCAAGCCGCGCCTGCGAAGCCGCGCTGGTCGAGAATCCCTGCAAGCCCGAGAACCTGTCCCGCAGTGACCGTGGCCGGATTGGTCTGGCTGCCGGTCGCGAACAGTGCGTTGCCGCCCACCGACACGATGGTCGGGAAAGCCGGTGGTGTTGCAACCCTGCATGGCATCCGCCAGCCGTCCGCCCCAACCGGTGGCGGCGAAGCCCTGCGCCACCGACGTCTGCAGTTCGGTTTGCTGATCCAGATGCGAAAACAAGATTTAGCGGAATCGCTTTCGACTGTTGCAGATAATCGCTCTGCGTCAGCGGCGTCACCAGGCTGCCGACGTTGGTCAGCACCGCAACGTTCTTCTTGGTGTTGTAGAGTGTGGCCAGTTCCACCAGGCTCGGATGCAGCCCGTACTCATCGCCTTTCGATGTGTTGATGCTATTCAGGCTGGCCTGCGGCAACGCCAGACCTGCGCGGATGGCAGCGTATTTGGCGTAGGAATTGGTGGGATTGCTGTTCGGCGTCGAGATGGGGATCACCAGTGTTGTTGCCGTCATTGCCGCCGAACAGGAACACGCACACCAGCGCCTTATAGTCGGATGGGACAAGCGGTCTGAGCCAGCCCGCTCACCTGGCTGAGGCGGCCGGCGAGACTGGCGGCGCCAATCGCAGCCAGCGAACGCGCGCCCAACGTCAGGAAATGTCTTCTGGATGGCATCTGCATGATCTTAGTGCTCCACATTGTAGTAAGACGATGAAACCGTCAGATAAACCGCGGCTTGCGCGCGCGCCTTGTACACGGCGGTAGTGTTTCCGGTGATGGCGTTGACCGCCGAAAGAATCTGCGTCTGCATGGAGCCGGGCATCTGGCCGTACATGAATGCGTTGTTGACGGCATCCACCAGCGCTTGCGGCGTCGCCGCCAAGATTCGTCAACGCCGTCCAGTCAATCACGGCCCCGTTGCCCAGATTGCCGTAGACAAACGCGTTGACCATATTCACGCGCGCCACCGCCGCCGAAGGAGATTGCAACTGGAATTCCGGACCCAGCAGCGCGGCGCCAGGCGTGAACTCCGCAGGGATGCTGATATCCGGGCGCGAAATAATTGAACACCGTTGGCGGCGCGAAAATCGTCTGGCCCAGATTGGTCGCTTGGCCGGTCAGATTATTGGTGTCGTTCACCGTAGCGCCCAGCCCGCGCAGAATGGAGGCGACCACGAACACCGGCTCCCGCAGGTGCCCGCTGGTATCCGGAGCCGACAGCGACGGACCATCATCGCCATCCCGCGCTTCGGGATCGAGAAGAATCGCCTTCACCACCGCCTGCAGGTCGCCGCGAACTCCATTCCCGTTATCGTTGAACACCGCCGCGATGCGGCCTACATACGCCGGCGAAGGGTTGCTGGTCACCAGGTGCTGGATCAGTTGCTTGCTGATGAACGGCGCGACGTTCTGGATGGTTGAAAATATTGTCGAGCGCGGCCTTCAGATCGGATTCGGCCGTCCCCCCCGCCGGCACCACCAGCCGTTGAGCAGAGTCTTCGAAGTAGTGTCGTGATTGGTTTCGAAAGGCACCATGGGGCCGATGAAATAGGCCGGATTGTGTTTGCGCAGCGTCGCGCCGGGTTTGGTCGGATACGTCCAGCCGGTATACACCTTGGCGAAATTCTGAATTGTGGTCTGATCGTAAGTGGGAATCGGATTGCCGCTGGCGTCCAGCTGCAGCGTTCCATCCTGATTCAGCTGAGACAAGCCGATGGTGAACAACTGCATCAGCTCGCGCGCGTAATTCTCGTTGGCTCGCGTGTCGCTGGCGGGATTGGCCTTGTCATTGTTCCGCATGTCGAGGTACTCGCCCATGGTGGGACTCAACGTGACGTCCTCCATGAGAGTGCGGAAATTCGTGAACGCATCCTTCTTCAGAAGCTGCAGATACGGCACCAACTGCGTCGGCGTATTTTCTTCCACCGCGGAAGCCACCAAGATCTGGCCCAGGGCGAAGGCCACACGCTGGCGAAGCTGATCCTGCCCGTGGACCGCATTCGTGAAGAAGCGAGCCTGCACCTGCCCGATGTCCGAAGCCGGTAGTGCTGGGGTCCGGATAAGGCGAGATGGGCGCCGCGAATTGCTCGTTCAAATACGCTTCAAGCCCCACGGCCTGCACATGCGCGATGGTGGCGGCGTCGGGCCCGAAAGCGGCTTGATCCAGGAAACGGGCGGCGACATTGTAGGTAACTTTATCTCCCGTCGCAGGCGTTCCGATCAGGAGCGCTCACCACGTCCACCGAAGTCGCCGAGCCGGGATCAGGATTCACCACGGCTAGCGGGACCTGCTGGCCGGATTGGGTCTGGTTGGCAGTGCCGGTCGCCGTCAGACGGGTTGCGGACACGTAAGTGGTAGTGAGCGCCACTCCGCCGAACAGCACCTGGGCGCCCGGCACAAATCCGCTGCCGTTCATGGTCAGAGTGAAGGGCCCGACGGCAACATTCGCCGGAGAGACGGACGCCAGCGTCGGATAGGGATTCAGCAGAGTCACGGTGGCGCTGGCCGAGACCGTGGGCGCGGCAGTGCTGGTAGCGGTCACAATCACGGTACCAGTACTGGGGATCGCGGCCGGCGGAGTGTAGCGGCCACCCGCGCTGATGGTGCCCGTCGAACCCGTGGCGCCGTACGGCAAGGCAACGGTCCACCCGACGGTAGTGGGAGAAATCCCGGTGACTTTCGCTGCAAATTGATAGAACGTTCCCAGATGCACGGAGACGGCCGTCGGCGAAACCGTCACCGTTTGCGCAGAGGCGGGCAAAATCGCACCGCAGGCGGCAAGAATCAGACCGATTGCACTTTTTCGCATTCCTCGCCTCCGACTTGCTCGTGAGCGCCGGCCACCCTGCCGGTCGGCACTTCGCGCACGATGAACTGATCGTACTACCGATCCAGACGAAACTTTCACAGCTAGGTTGACAAGAGAAAGCACCCTAACCCGTTCACCTGAGACATATGCTTCGGTGTAGCGCTGTTCGGGATCTTTCCCGCCGCTGCTATCCTGAGGATTCCGCAACCCGGGAGGCTCTTGTCGTGAAGAGAAAGACCGTTGCAACACTCTTCATCGGGGCAACGGCCATCGCCTTCATCATGGTGATCGGGCCACGAAATTCTTACGCAGCCGTAACGGCCGCGTGGCTGATGGGCCCGAGCGAGTGCTCATTGGGCGAGCTTCTGCACGAAGTCAAAGCGAACAAGGCCGCCTCGTCCTTAGCCGAACCCAGCCTGGAACGAACCGAAGCCGGACTGGATTTGTGGAACACTCCTCAAGGAAAGATTTGGACGGTTCACGGAGACACAATCCTGCCGTTCTTGATGCACGAACAGGCGCGCGACATCTACCAGCCGCCAGGGCACGAGGTTCGCAACGGCGATATCGTGCTGGATGTGGGCGCAAATATCGGGACGTTCACGCGGACGGCCCTGCAACGCGGCGCGAGTCTGGTAGTGGCGATCGAACCTGCCCCACAGACGTTGAATGCGTTTCGCCGCAATCTGGCGAAGGAGATCGGCGAAGGCCGAGTGGTGGTGTATCCGAAGGGCGCATGGGACCATGACGGCGAGATGGAACTCTCCGTCAACGAGGTTAATCAGGCGAACAATACGTTGGTACTGCCGCGCGAAGCTCCCATGCCCAAAATCCGTGTGCCGCTAACGACCATCGACAAAATTGTGGCGGAGCTGAAACTGACTCGCGTGGATTTCATCAAGATGGATATCGAAGGCGCGGAGAAGCCGGCGATTAAAGGGCGCGGAAAACACCATCCAGCGCTTCCGGCCCCGAATGTCGCTCTCCAGCGAACATTTGGCGGACGATTTCGCAGCCATCCCGGCGCTGATTCATTCGATTGAACCTACCTACACTCACACCGGGTGCGATTGCATGGTCGTCCACAGGCGCTTCACGGCGTTGGTAATGGCCTTCGATCCGGCCTCTTAATTTCGCGGCCAAGCTCACGCTGTTATCCTAAGATAATTAATGCTGCGAGTTCGCTTTGCTCCCTCGCCGACGGGCTATCTGCACATCGGCAGCGCGAGAACCTTCATTTTCAATTGGCTGTACGCCCGGCACAACCAGGGCGTCATGATCCTGCGTATCGACGATACCGATGTCGAGCGCAATACCCAGACGTCGCTCGATTCCATTTTTGATGGATTGAAATGGCTGGATCTGGGCTGGGACGAATTTTACCGGCAATCCGAGCGTTTGGATCTGCACCGCGAAACTGGCGAACGAGATTCTAGCCAAGGGGCTCGCCTATCGCGATTTCACGCCGCTGGCGGTGGATACCGAAGAGAAGGACCACTCCGAGGGACACTGGTTATTTCATCCTGAGATGCGCGAACTGTCGCGGGAAGAAAGCGACCGCCGCGCCGCGGCCGGCGAATCGTTTGTGGTGCGCTATCGGGTGCCGCGCGAGTCGCGCGAGGCGGTGACCTTCACCGATCTGGTCTACGGAGAACAGTCGAAAGCCACCGCCGACATCGAAGACTTCGCGCTGCTGCGCAGCAACGGGTTGCCGACGTATCACATGGCGTCCTGCGCGGACGACGCGGATCTGCGCATCAGCCATATCATCCGCGGCCAGGATCATCTGACCAACACCTTCAAACACGTGCTGATCTTCGAGGCGCTGGGCGTCAAGCCGCCGCAATTCGCGCACCTTCCGTTGCTGATTGCTCCAGATGGCTCGAAGCTGTCGAAGCGCAAGCATGGTCCGGTAGTCAGCGTCACCACCTATCGCGATGGCGGCTTCCTGCCGCATACCTACGTCAATTTCCTGTGCCTGCTGGGCTGGTCGCCGAAGAACGATCGCGAAGTGATGTCGCGCCAGGAACTCATCGACGCGTTCACGCTCGAAGGAGTGAACCGCTCCAACGCGACGGTGAATTTCACGGAAGAAGATCCCTACGATCCGAAGGCCGTCTGGCTGAATGCCGAGCATCTTCGCGCCCTGCCGGTGGAAGAATTGTCGGCGCTGCTGCTGCCGTTCGCGCGCGAGGCTGGGTTTGACGCGGACGCCGCAAGGATGTCGGCCATCACGCCGCTGATTCGCGAGCGCATCCGCACGCTGCGCGAGGTCGCGACCGCCGCCGATTTCTTCTTTGCCGCCGAACTGCCGCCTTACGACAGCAATGAACTGATTCCGCAGAAGGGCGATGCGCGCATGGCCCTGGCGGTTCTCGAAAAGGCCGGTGAGATTCTGAAAACCGCGGAATTCAGCCACGATGGCCTGGATGCCGCCCTGCGCGCCGGCGCGGCCGAACTGAAGGTCAAGACCGGCCAGATGTTTCAGCCGATCCGCGTGGCCGTGTGCGGCCGCAAAGTAGCGCCGCCGCTGTTTGAAACGCTGGTGGTGCTGGGCCGCGAGACCTGTCTCCATCGCATCGAGCGCGCCATCGAACTGCTGCCCGCGGGAGCGATATCATGAGCGACAATACTTCCATCGCAGCCGCGCCGGTTGCGTCCAACTTCATCCGCGACATTATTCAGGACGACCTGAAGACCAATAAATACGGGGGCCGCGTGTGCACGCGATTCCCTCCGGAGCCCAACGGCTACCTGCACGTCGGGCACGCCAAAGCCATCAATCTCGATTTCGGCCTGGCCAAGGAATTCGGCGGCCAGTGCAATCTGCGCTTCGACGACACCAATCCTTCGAAGGAAGAGACCGAGTACGTCGAAGGCATCATCGAAGACGTGAAGTGGCTGGGCGGCGATTTCGGGGACCGCATCTTTTACGCCTCCGAATATTTCGGACAGCTCTATGAATGGGCCGTGCAGCTCATCAAAGCCGGCAAGGCCTATGTCTGCGATCTGACCGGCGAGCAAGTTCGCGAGCAGCGCGGCACTCTCACCGAGCCGGGCAAGGAGAGCCCCTATCGCAACCGCTCGGTGGAAGAAAATCTGGATTTGTTCGCGCGCATGAAGGCCGGCGAATTCCCCGACGCCGCGCGCACCCTGCGCGCGAAAATCGACATGGCGTCGAAGAACCTCAATCTGCGGGACCCGATCATGTACCGCATTCTGCACGCCGAGCATCATCGCACCGGCAAAGAATGGTGCATTTACCCGATGTACGACTACGCGCACGGGCAGTCGGATTCGATCGAAGGCGTCACGCATTCGATGTGCACGCTCGAATTTGAAGACCACCGGCCGCTGTACGACTGGTTCGTCGAGCAGCTCGGCATTCATCATCCGCAGCAGATCGAGTTCGACCGCTTGAACCTCACCTACACCATGATGAGCAAGCGCAAGCTGCTGATGCTGGTGCAGGAAAAATACGTGAACGGCTGGGACGATCCGCGCATGCCCACCATCTCCGGAATGCGCCGCCGCGGATATACGCCCGAAGCTCTGCGGAACTTCTGCGGCCGCCTGGGTGTGTCGAAAACCAATGGCACCACCGAGCTCTCGCTGCTCGAATACTGCGTCCGCGAAGACTTGAACCGGCGCGCGCTGCGCGTGATGGCGGTGCTCAATCCGCTGCGCGTGGTGATCGACAATTATCCCGACGGCTTGGTGGAACAAATGGAAGCCGTCAATAATCCGGAAGATCCTGGCGACGGCGCGCGCAATGTGCCGTTCTCGAAGGTGCTCTACATCGAGCAGGACGACTTCCGCGAAGATCCGCCCAAGCAGTTTTACCGGCTGTCGCCCGGGCGCGAAGTCCGCTTGCGCTACGGCTATTTCATCACCTGCACCAGCGTCGTGAAAAACGCGCAAGGGAAGTGGTGGAAGTTCACTGCACCTACGATCCGGAAACACGCGGCGGCAACTCTCCTCCGGACGGCCGCAAAGTGAAATCGACCATCCATTGGGTTTCGGCGGAGCACGCGATTGACGCCGAGGTTCGGGTTTACGAAACGCTGTTCACCAAAGAAAACCCGAATGACGTCGAAGAAGGCCACGAGTTCACCGATAATCTGAATCCGCAATCGATGCAGATCTTGACCGGATGCAAACTGGAGCCGAGTTTGGCGAATGCGGCTCCCGGCAGCCGCTATCAGTTCGAACGGCTGGGCTACTTCTGCGTGGACCCGGACTCCACTCCGCAGACATCTGGTCTTCAACCGCACGGTCACGTTGAAAGACACTTGGGCAAAGATCGAAAAAAAAGCGCCCGAGAAGAAGAAATAGCACATGATTATTCTCGGACTGGGCGGTTTGCAAGGTGGTGGCGCGTGCGCCGTCCTGAAAGACGGAACGATCGTAGCCGCCATCGAAGAATCCAAGCTGAGCCGCACGCCGCGGCCGGAGTTCCGGAAGCGGCGGTGGCGGAATGCCTGCGTCTCGCCGGTGTCAGCCGCGATGCGGTGGATTGCGTCGCGGTGGTGCGGCCGGTCGACCCGTCCTTGCACTTCTCGCTGCGCGAATTGTTCCCGCGAGCCGAAGTCGCCGTCGTGGAGCATCACCTGGCTCACGCCGCGTCGGCGTTTTTCGCTTCGCCCTTTGAAAAAGCCACGGTGCTCACGCTGGATCATACCGGCGACTTCGGTTGCGGGGCACGTTGGAACGCGCAAGGCAATCAACTGCAGCTCGAAAAAGAATGGCAGTATCCGGATTCGCTGGCCTGGCTGTATAGCGCCGTAACCGAGCTCCTGGGCTATCGCGCGGGCGCCGACGAGCACAAGGTGCAGTGGCTTTCCACGTCCGGCGAGCGATCGCTTCCATGACCTGTTCCATGAAATCGCAGCGCCCTCGGGACGGCTCGACGCCACCTTCTTCGACGGCCATCCGCAGCGCCAACGGCGGTTTCAGCGCCAAGTTTTTCGAGCGGCTGGGACTGGAAGACGGAGCCGCAGATTCCAGCGGCGATGGCTCCCGCAATCGCGCACGGATTGCAGCGCGCGGTCGAAGACACGGTATTAGCGATGGCAGGCGAAGGCGAGAATCTGTGCGTGGCGGGCGGTTTGTTTTACAACGCGCTGCTGGTCGAATTCCTGGAGCGCAGCGGCCGCTGGAAGAATGTATTCGTGCAGCCCGCGGCGGGCAACTCCGGCACCGCGCTCGGCGGAGCGTTCCATATGTGGCATCAGCGTCAAGGGAACCGGCGCCAGGCGCGGCGCGACTTCGCTGCTGCTGGGCCCCAGCTACGGCCGCGAAGAGATCAAGAAGGTTCTGGAAAACTGCAAGCTGCGCTTTCAATATCTGCAATCCATCGACGATGTGCTGGCGAAGGCCGTGCGCATGTTGGGAGAGCGCAAGATCGTGGCGTGGATGCAGGGGCGCATGGAGTTCGGCCCGCGCGCGCTGGGCAATCGCAGCATTCTGGCGTCGCCGCTCGATCCGTATTCCACCGAAAACCTGAACGTCTTCATCAAGCATCGCGAGCCGTTCCGCAAATTCGCCGCGTCGGTGCCGGCGGAACTGGCGGCGGAATACTTTGACGCCGGTCCTAACGCGCGCAATCTGGCGACGGTGGGCCGCGTGAAGCCGCAGCATCGCAAGACCTTCGCGTCCGCGATTCTGGGCGAAGACATTGTGCGCGTTCACGCCGTGACCGAAGGCGACAACCCGCTGTACCACCGCCTATTGCATGAAGCAGGCAAAGCCACCGGACTGCCGGTGCTCTACAACACCAGCTTCAATTTGTTTGGCGACCCGCATGGTCTCGACCCCGCGCGATGCCGTGCGCAGCTTCTACTCATCCGGCATCGACGCGCTGTTCGTGGGAAGTTTCGTGGTCGAGAAGTAAGCCGACGCGGCTATTGAGCGGCTTTGCGTGAAGTCGGCCGCCTGGCGCGCCGTACCGGTTAGCTCAACAATGTGCATGCCAGTGTTGGCGCGGTCGACCGCGTAGACGTAGCCGCGATCGTCCACGTCGACATTGTTGGTCTGAATCGCCACCTTGCAGGTCTGGCTCGCGCCTTCGCCGACGCAGCGTTTGTCGGTGCGGTCGCTGATCGCCGGGATGTAGTATCCGATCTCTTTCGGCTTGTACGGATCGCGCACGTCGACGGCGCGCACGCCCGCGTTGAAATGCGCCACGAACACCACGCGATTGGCGTACATCGGCGGCAGATTCTCGTTGGTCGAATGCGTGCCGAAACGCCCGCCCGCGGAGCAGAAGTTGCCGCTATCTTCCGGGACCGTCCAGGTGGAAACGCCCACCGGTTTCGACTCGGTGGTGATGTCGAAGATCCGCGCCATCTGCCGGCTCTCATTGACATTCGTTGGGAGTGGTCTCGCCCACCAGGAAAATGAAATCCTTCACCTTGCTGAATTTCTGATTGGCGAACTCGGAGAGCGGCATGCGCAGCATGGGAACGATGTTGTGCGCTCCCATATCGTCCGGCAAATCGACGCGGGAGATCGATGGGATAACGCAGGTTCTCGTCGGTAGCTTCCTTGGGCCCGTTCAACAGTTTTTCGCGATCGACGATTTCGATCACGCCGTTGCGCGAGTTGTCATAGGCCAGATACACGCGATTGCCTTTCGGTCCGGTCGAGAAAGCTCCGTGCAGGCCGCCCGGCGTCGGACCCTTGGCGCCCGGCTCCTGTCCCGGCAATCCGAAATTGCGGATGAACACGGGCTTCGCGGGATCGCTCAGATCGTAAATCTGCATCATGCGCGGCGTGCGCCAGCCCGACGGGACCCGAGACCAGATACGCAATGCCGGTATCGCATTCCCACCAATTCTTGTGCGTGTCGCGCAGACCGCTGACCACCACCGTAATGCGGCTGGGCTTGGCCGGATCGGTGACGTCCCAGATCTCATGCGCGCTGTTGCCGAAGTCGCGCAGCAGATAAAACTTGCCCTTTGCCGCCATGCGGCAAATCGTTGCCGCTGCACACGCGCACCATGGACGCGCCGCCGAACTCTCCGGCGCGGTCCTTCGGCTCGCCTGGAATGTGAACCAGATATTGCGGATGCTTGGGATCGGTAACGTCGACGATGGAAGTGCCGTTAGGCTCCATCTTGCCGGTCTGCGGATTGAGCGCCTCGCCGCCGTGATGGCCGACGTAGGCGATCCAGCGCTCGCCCTGCTTCTGGATCACCGGCTGATACGCGCTGCGGGCCTGCAGGTCGTTGTAACCCACCAGGTCCATGTTGCTGGCGCGCGGGCATGCGCTGCGCCGCGCGTCGGCGCGAGTCATCGTCTGCCGCGGTCGAGAAGATCTGGCCAGCGAGCAGACCGCAAAGCGCCAAGCCGGGCGCTAGTCTTGTCGAACCCCTGCGTTGCATCGAAGCGCTCTAGGGCGCCTGCGCCGCAACGTAGGCGGAGATTTCGAGCAGATCCTGTTCGCTCAGATTCGGCGACCACCGGCTTCATGAGGCCGGTCCACAACCCATTGCGGAAGCCATGCTCCATGTCGTACATCTGGCGCATCAGGTAGCTGGGCGAACGTCCCGCCAGCGGCGGCACCGGGCCGAGACCCTTCAGATCCGTCGCCGTGGCACAGCGCGCACTGCTTGGTTCTTCACCAGCGCCTCGCCCTTCTTGAGGCTGCCGACCGGCACGTAGGCGTTGAAACCGGAGTGCGGATCGCGCAGGACCTCGGTGGCTTCGGCGTTCACCGGCACTTCGACGATGCGGTTGCCCAACGGCTCTTTCTCGTCGCCCTCGGCCAGGAACAAACCGTTCTCGACCTGCGGTCTTCGGCGCCGTCTTGCTCTCGATAACCTTGATCCACGGAGTCCACTTGATCGCGCCGAAGTACTCGGCGGCCTGCTTGATCTCATCGTCGGTCATGTTCTTCGCGAAAACCGCCATGGCCTTGGTGTTGGCCTTGCGCGTCTCGGCGCTCTTGCGGTCGTCGTTCCGGAAGTCCAGCATCTGCTGGATGAAGTAGGAGACTGGCAAGCCGCTCACGCCGGCGTTTTCAGCGCGGCCCTTGCCGTTGGGATAGTGGCACAACCCGCAGGCGCGCACCGCCGGTTCCTTGCCCTTGGCCACGATGGGAGGCATCTGCGGATGATCGCCCGGATACCAATCGGCCGGCCCGAAACCGTTGCTGATCTGCGCGCGCGTGAACGACAAGTCGTTGCCGGGGAGATGCTTCATGCTGGTGTCGGGCGGCGCGGGAGTCGGCGCTACCACCGGTCCCGGCGGGATTCCGTAAGCCCAATACGGCACGTCCTCCGCGAAGGAAAGGCCCGCCGTCAATAGTGATCCGACCGCAATCGCTACCACTCCCAAACTGCTTCTCATACGAGCTCCTTTTGGGGGCGAGACTTCGCTCGGCCCGCCGATCTTGCCGATCTTAAAGCTGCGTCCGCTTACTTATGCGCCAGCCGGCTGCACGCCATCTCGGCGCCTGACGGATCAATCGCGCCGGTGCCTTCTTCGATGTGAACGATCTTGCCGTCCATGTCGACCACGAAGGTGGTGCGGTTGGCCATACCCAGATTGGGCAGCAGCACGCCGTAATCCGCCATCACTTTTCGCTGGGCGAAGTCGCTCAGGATGGGGAAGGCGACGTTGAGCTGCTTGGCAAATTCCTTTTGCGACGGAGTGTTATCGCCGCTGATGCCGAAAACCTTGGTAGCCGCGCCTTCGAACTTGGCGGCAGTTGGCCTGATACGCCAGCATCTCCTTGGTGCAGCCGCCGGTGAACGCGGCCGGGAAGAAGGCCAGCACGACGGGCGCCTTCCCGCGGAAACTCGATAGCGTGACTTTATCGCCGGTGGTCGAGGGCAGCGTGAAATCCGGCGCCATATCGCCAACCTTCAAATTCGTGTGCGACGGCGTCACGGCGCCTTGCTGCGCGGGGAGGGACGCGCACAGCAGCGCTCCCAGAAATGCGATGGTCAGTGGCCTCATATGATATATTTCTCCAGTCCTGCCGTAGATTATCATTTGGCAGCCACCCCCGCAAGACCCTTAGGGCAGGCTTTCCAGGGCTATTGACGCACCGGCTTGAACTTCTGAATCCTGCGGCCGCGGTTTTCGGCCACGTAGACGTTGCCCTGGGAGTCCACCGCGATGCCGTGAGCCTGGTCGAATTCGCCGGTAAAATGCCCGGCGTGACCGAAAGTCGTGAGGACCTTGCCGGACTCGCGGTCCAGGACCTCGACTTGCTCATTGTTCTGGTTGAGCAGGTACATGAACTTCTGATTCGCATCGCGCGAGAGGTCGAGCGCCACCGCCGCGCCACCGCTCTCTTTCGGCTTTCCGTCCGGCGGGGCGGTGTAGGGCGTCCACGGCGTTTCGATGTTCTTTTTGAAGTTGCCCAGCTTGTCGTAGACCTGGATCCGCGACTCCTGGCGATTGCAGACGTACACCAGACCGTCGGTCGCGACACTCAGGCAATGCACGGTGCGCATGCCTTCGGGCTGCCATTGGCGCAGAAATTTTCCGCTGCGATCCATTACGGCGATGCGCCGATTGCCGCCCGCGCCTTCGCCATCGGCAACATACACGTCGCCGTTTTGGGGATCGGCAAAGATGCTGGAGGGCATAAAGAACTGCGCCGCATTTGAATTGAGCGGCTGGCCTTTTTCGGTGCCGTCGGAGGAATCGAAGACGCCTTTCTTGCCGATCTGCATGCAGCAGCTTGCTGCCATCGTGCGAATATTTCTGCACCATGCCGGAGGGCGAGCTGGCGATCCACATGTTGTTGTCCTTATCGAAATAACAACTGTGGAGGCGCGGGTCGAGGGACTGCGGCGCGCTCCAGGAATTGATCAGATTGCCTTCAGTATCGATTTCAATGATCGGCGGGCGCGAGATGACCGGAATTGAGGTCTATCTCCGGCACGTCCTGGCGGTTCAGCAGGAACACGTGGTCGTGCAAATCCACGCAGACTCCGCCGAGTCCGCCGATCACCCAGCGATCGGGGAACGGCTTCGGCCAGGAGCGGTCGACTTCGTACTTCGGCGCGTCACTCTCGGCCCGCAGCGCGTGCGGCGTCATTACGCGCTATCGCGCACATTGCAGCCGCGATCAAAAAGCGATTTCTCATGGGGTGTTGTCCGAAGGTCCATTGTAGGAGACCGGGGACAGGAATGCGACCGGCATGGCTCGGTCCCTATTATTCTGGAGTAGCCACCGTCAAGCTTCGGATGCTCTTAGGTACCTCTCGCGCGGCGGACAGCGTAAAGCGAAAGGTAGACCCGCGACCAGCGCCTTCCGATTCAACCCAGATCCGTCCTCCATGGCGAGCAACGATCGTCCGGCACAAGGCCAATCCTATCCCGCTGCCCGCGCTCTCGTCGCCGTGCAGCCGTTTCAACGGTTCAAAAATTCCATCGTGATACTCCGGGGGGATTCCCTCCCCGTTGTCCTTCACGGCAAACTGCCATTCGTCTCCCAAACGCTCGCCTGAAATCTCGACTACCGGCGCCTCGTCCGGGCGATGGTACTGGATCGCATTGACAATAAGATTCTGGAAAAGTTGCTCCATCAAGACCGCGTCAGCCTCAACTACCGGCAGCGGCTTGCAAACGATTTGCGCATGCGTCTTCGTGATCAAGGGCGCCAGCGTGAGGCGCAGCGACTCGATGATGGGGTTGACCGGAACTTGTTTGCGCTTCAATTGCCCCTGGCCGGCTTGGGCATACCGCAGCAGCGATTCGATCAGGCTCTCCATACGGTCCGCGGCCTGCTCAATCAGGCTTAGCAGGTGGGAAGAATCCTCCTGTACGCTGTGGCCGCGCCGCACCAGGAGTTGTGTCAACGCGCGCACATGGTGGACGGGCGCCTTTAGATCATGCGAAACCGCGTAGGAAAACTGCGACAGATCACGATTCGATCTCTCCAGCTCATGCAGCAGCCCCTCGCGTTCTTGCTGGACGCGTTTGAGTTCGGTGATGTCCTGAAAAATACTGACGGCTCCCGAAACAGCGCCCGTGAAATCGCGCAATGGCGTGATATTCGCCAGCACACTGATGCGGGAAAGATCGGGGCGCTCAATCACCAGCTCATAATTCACAACCGGGACGCCCGTCGCGAGCACTTGCCGTACCGGCGCGTCTTCGGGCGGGAGCCGCGTCCCATCCATGCGATACATTCGCCGCGAATCCAGAAATGACCAGGGCAAGTCGTCCAGTTCAGGCGCGCAGCCCCAGATCTCGACCACGTGGGGATTGAAATACGTGATGACGCCTTCTCTGTCGCACGCGTAGACGGAAGCTGGAATTACCGAGACCAGCTCGCGCAGGTTTTCCTCAGTTTCGCGCAGGCTGTGCTTCGCATACTGATGATCGACGCTGAGCTCTTGAAAAGCCTGCGCCATGCTCTCATGCTGCGCCCGTAACTTTCGCAAAGCTTTAAGTTCCGTGGCGACCTGGAAGCTCAAAGTATCACTTTGCGCTTCGGGGTCTTTTAGAATGCACTCGGCCAGATTTTCGTGAGCCGCCAGAAGTTGAGCGATGTCATCTTCGAAGACGAGCTCGGGATGAACTTTGGTCCAATAGTGCGCTGTGCGCACAAACGCCAGCAAGAGATTCAGTTGCTCCAAGTTAATCGGACCAAGCGGGCTCCGCAGGGCCTCGAGCGCTTGCGGCGCCTCCGAAGTCTGGAGAAAGACGTGGGTGGCGCACGCAAACAGCGCCTGTTCTTCAAGGCTGTCGGGTGCAGGAAACGAAGTGAGGGGACTGTCACACTCCGAACAGACTGCGTAGAGCGCCAGAAGTTTTTCCCCGCGCGGAAGGGGACGGCGCAGCAAAGTCACAATCGATTCGACGCTCTGCGGGGGGCAGGAAGAATCGCCGGCAGGATAGCCCAATCCAGTCAAGAAGCCGACATGCCGGGCGATGCAGTATCGGACTTCGCAAAACCGGGATAGATACACGAAGAGCCGCTCTTTGAATAGGGACGGCAGCGGGTTGTCTAAGTACGCGAACCGGGCAAATCCCCAAAGGTTCGCTGTGATTTGCGGGTCACTAGAGGCAAGGCCGAAGAAATTCGGCAGCACGCCGAAGCGCTTCTCGATCTCGTTTTCAAGCGGTATATTCATTCGCCACCTTCAAACCTATCCGTCCTGGCCGGTAGTGTCCAGCTTAAATTAACGCTGCCAAGATTTTGAAGGGGGTGGACGGTCTGCGCATACGAATTTGCGCCGAGCCCGATAAAAAGGTTGGTACTCCAAGCCTGACACACGCCGCTCTGACGCGCAATCGAATCGTCTGAGTTAACTGCATTAGAGTAAATTTTCTGAATTTTTGATGAATTCGACCATGTGCAAATTTTGCACTTTATTTTTAAGCATTCGCCCGTTGACTGGGAACTAACTAGAGCGTAAGGTTAAATTTCCGCTGTATTAGTTATGGAACGTTGCGCGATTTGCAAAGCCGAAGATACGGCCCTATATGAGAACAACATCCCGATCTGCCTGAAATGCGCGAACGCGCGAACAAACCCCAGGCCGGCAGCCACGGACCAGCAGATTCGAAGCACCTTGCTTCAAGACATCCTTGAGTTGACCGCACGAATCGACGCAGCCTCTGCGGAGTTCGACGAAGTCATGCGCCAAATCCCCAGCGATCTACCCCACCCAGATGGTGTGCAGCGGATAAAGAACATTTCGGGTAAATTATCGACGGCCCGGCAAGAATTGATGAAAGCTCATCGCCGCCTAGATGAGCATTTAGATCGTGGGATCGTGCCGGAAGACCGTGAAGCGGAGTGGGTGAAACCTAAGAATCTTCTGCCTGTGTTTGAACGTCGGATGGGCCGTACTGATGCTCCGCCCCACAATGAGGACAGCTCGGGAAGGCCGTGAAAGCGCCGGTGATCGTCACGGTGTCTTCCTCCGGCGCGTGCCGGTCAATCGTAATCTCCTGCTGGCAACTTTTGCATTCAACAAAGTAGGACACACCAGACCCCGCCGTTAGAGTGTCGGTCGAGCTAATTGTTTCCGAAAGAAGATCTGAGGCCGAACGCTGCCCGGCGGGCGTTCTCCTCGTTCCGGCCTTCCTGACCCCTGCGTCGGCCATCGCGGGGGCGCGCAGTCTATTCGGGCAGTCCAATTTGCAGGAAAACCTCAGTGAGCCACTGTCGCGCATCCAGCGGAGTGCCGCCTTTCGATTTTGCCACGCCTGCATCCGCGCCAAGAGAAATGGCTGTGTCGAGAACCGTCTGCCGCCCGATTGAAACCGCAATAATTTTCAGCTTGCCCTTGTTCGCCGACAGCTTGCTGATCAACTCAAACCCGCTGGCCATCGGCAAAAATACGTCGATGATCGCCAAGGAAAAATTGAGCTCGTGTTGATTCAACAGACCTAGTGCTGCTTGTCCATCTTTCGCGCCGAGGACCAAATAGCCACGCTCTACGAGAATGTTTGTGAGTTGAGAAATGAAGGCAGGATCGTCATCCACGATCAATACCAGTCCCTGATTCGGCAGTTCTGACGGCTCCGGTTCGACGGGCATGCAACATGAGCGTAGCGCAACCAGCAGCCCGATGGGTCGTTTTTCGCCTGTGGATTCCGACCCGTGCCGTTCGGCGCCCGCGCCGCCCGAGAAACAGAATAGAATAGGTTCCCACGGAACAAATCCGCGGTTCGGCCGTATAAAGCACATGCGACGATTCTGGAGAGATCTTGCCTACGGGGCCAGAGGGCTGCGCAATCAGCCCGGATTTGCCAGCATCGCGATTCTCACGCTGGCCCTCGGGATCGGCGCCGCAACCACCATCTTCAGCGTCATCTATAACGTTCTGCTCGATCCATTCCCCTACGCCGACGCAAAACGGGTAGTGGTGATCCAAATCCACGACCTCGCCAGCAGCACGCCCGGAGGCCGGTCATTCCTACAAACCGCGGAGTACCTCGACTATCAAGAGCAGAACCATGTGTTCGGAGAGGTCATCGGCGGATCGTTTCAAGACGCCCTGCAGAGTACGGCGGAGGGCACGGAGCAGTTCTCAGGCGGCGCCGCCACACCAAACATGTTTCACTTTCTCGGCGTGCCCGCCATGCTGGGCCGCACGCTGACGCCGGAGGACGCAGCGTCTGGGGCGCCGCCGGTCTTCGTGATGAGCTACAAGCTCTGGTCCAAACGCTACGGCCTGGACCGTTCGATCGTCAACCAGACGTTCGTGCTCAATGGAGTGCCAACCACGCTGGTCGGGATCATGCCGCCGCGCTTCACCAAGATGGGAGCGGACCTGTGGTGGTCGGTTTCAATCAACCGGGCAGACCCTGAGATGAGTCAACGGTTTTGGAACTTTCAGGGGAAGCTGAAGCCGGGCGTCACCATCCAGCAGGCGCAAGCGGATATTGACCTGCTGGCTCACCGGCTGGCTAAAGTTTACCCCGCGAACTATCCTGACAAGTTCCGGGTCGAAGTCGTCAGTTGGGTCGACAGCCTGATCGGACCCTTCCGAAAGACGCTGTACACGCTGGCCGCGGCGGTCGGGCTGTTGCTACTCATTTCGTGCGCGAATGTGGCGAACATGCTGCTCGCTCGCGCTGCATCGCGGGAGAAGGAAATGGCCATCCGCGGATCGCTGGGCGCCAGGCGAAGCGAGCTGATCCGCCAGATGCTGACCGAGAGTCTGCTACTCGCGTTAGCAGGAGGCGTGCTCGGCTGCGTGTTCTCCTATGTGGGTCTGAAGGGCATCGTTACCCTGATCCCGGATGGAATGATTCCGCGGGAAGTCGTCATTCAGTTGAATATTCCGGTCTTATTGTTTAGCCTGGGGATCGCAATCCTAACGGCCCTGATCTTTGGCCTGGCGCCAGCTCTGCATAGCGCCAACCAGAACTTAGTGGAGCCTCTCAAGGAATCCGGCAGAGGCGTCAGCGGTG
Source organism: Bryobacterales bacterium (assembly GCA_963731375.1). Taxonomy (GTDB): domain Bacteria; phylum Acidobacteriota; class Terriglobia; order Bryobacterales; family Bryobacteraceae; genus Palsa-187. Next base: position 1,082,622 of record CAVSUW010000004.1, on the reverse strand, counting down.
GATTCCGCCGAGGCCGGCTGCGCAACGCCCTGGTCGTTGTGGAGGTGGCATTATCGCTGGTGCTGCTGGCCGGCGCTGGCCTGATGATGCGGACCTTTGTCGCCATGCAGCAAGTGGATCTCGGATTCCGGCCGAACAATCTCCTGTTTACGCGATTGCCGCTGCCCAAAGGACAATACCAGACTACGGTCCAGAAGCAGCGCTTCTTTCGCCAGTTGCTGGGACGCCTCCAGATGCTTCCGGGGGTTGTCGCGGCGACGACTACCACGACGGTCCCGCCCTTCGGCGGCATTCGCAGTGATATCGACATCCCGGGCAAGACCCACTACGAAAAATGGACTGCAATCTACACGTTGTGCAGTGAGGGCTACTTCCCGACCATCGGTCTAAGGGTGCTGCGCGGAAGGGTGCTGTCGGAATTCGATGTAAATGACGGCCGCCGTGTAGCCGTGATCAGCCAGACACTGGTCAATCGTTTCTTCGGGAATAATGAAGACCCCATCGGCCGGAAGATCAAGATTTCGATGCTGGAAAGTATGCCTGAAGGTAAGGTGGAGAACCCGGTATTTGAGGTAATTGGAGTTGTGAGCAACACGAGAAATCAGGGGATCCAGGATCCAGTCTTGCCAGAGATCTACATTCCTTACACGATGACGGGAACCTTCGATCGCGCCGTGCTGGTCCGCACCACCGGCAATCCGGCGGGACTCGTGGACACTTTGCGCCGCGAGATCTGGGCGGTGGACCGCAACGTAGCGCTCACGTTTACCGGCTCCCTCGAGGACTTCCTGCGAGATTTCGTCTACGCGCAGCCGCGCTTTGGCTTCGTCCTGCTGGCTATTTTCGGAGGCGTGGGGCTGGTGCTCATCACCATCGGGGTTTACAGCGTCATCTCGTATACCGTATCCGGCCAGACGCAGGAGATTGGCGTCCGCATGGCGCTCGGCGCGGCCCATTCCGATGTGCTGGGGATGGTTCTGTGGATGGGGCTGCGGCTGATCGCCGCCGGCGTGGTTGCCGGGCTGCTGCTCACGCTTGCGGCGATGCGCATCGTCTCCAGTCAGCTCTTCGGCATCTCGACCTACGATCCGATCACCATCGCCGTGGTGATTGCGGCGGTGGCGGTAGCGGGTCTGGCCGCCTGCTACTGGCCTGCCCGCCGCGCGACGCAGTTGGATCCGATGGTGGCGCTGCGATACGAATAACGCGCACGACCCGCACACGCGTCGCGATTATGAGTGAAACTAGTTGTCTATAGGAGCACCCATGAGATCGACAACCTACGCAATCCTCCCGATCGCCGGTCTGCTGGCGTTCACCACCCAGCTTCCCCTTGTAGCCCAAGATAAGAATCCTCAAAAACCGCGCCTGGTTTGGGCAGCCAAACCGGTGCCACCCACCGCGTACGATGCGCCCAACCGCCTTATCTGGCGCCTCTCGGAGATTCTTGCCGCGCACAAGGGACAGGCGAGCTGGCGGCTGCCGGTACTCAAGACCCGCGACTTTGAAGGCGAGTGGATCTCGATGGCGCCTGGCGAGAAAACCAAATCCATGTTCTACGCGGACGATCGCGTCTTCTGGGTGGTCGAATCCGGGCAGATGCGCGTGAACATCGAAGGGCAAGCTCCGTTTGTGGCGACCAAAGGATTCCTGGTGCAAGCGGCGCCGCGGCTCGCTTACAGCATGGAGACCGTCGGCAATGAGCCGGTGCTGCGGTTCGAAGTGCGGCCCGCGGGCCAAATGCCGAGCTATCCGATCACGGAAACTCCGACACCGGTCGAAGGTCTGGACCTTCATTCAGTCACGCATCACCGATACCGGCAGCTACGATCAAGACAACAAGCCGTATCTTGATTTCCTAAAGGACGTTGTGCAGGCCGATGCCGGCAGCAGTAACTTTGTGTGGGATGGTCATACGTCGGCGCACATCATTCGAGGAAAGGGCATCCCGACGCCTCCCGACACCAACCTCGGGCACTTTCACGAGAACATGGTGGAATTGTGGATCGTGCTGGAGGGTCAGCTCGATTTCCTCATCGAAGGAGAGCCACTCGTTACCGGCACGGTAGGCGACGTGATTCTCGCTCCGAACGAACGCTGGCATCGCGCGACATCTCACGGCACCGGTAAGGCCACGCGGCTGGCGATCACTCCGCGCAATAAGGAAGGGCAGGTGCACTACTTCCAGCCGGACTCGAAAGGCGACGGCCAATAGTAATAGGATTCCTTCCTTCAAGCAGCCTCCCAAGAAACATTAACCCTTCGCTGCGGGCATTACTTAAACCCGCAGCGTCCCCCTATTCCGCGCCTTTCCCGAGCGGCCCAAGGCACGGCTATGCCCCGGCAGACACCGGACGCGGCAAGATGTATAATCCCAGCCAGTCAAGAAGCGGTAACGGAAATCAGTAGGGTTAGGCAGCTCCAAAAACGGGAGGGTATGTCTTTCATGGGTGCAAGATTCCAGTGGTTTTTCTTTCTTCTATTGGGGGCGCTTGTCGCGACGCCCTCCTATGGTCAGACCTTTGGTCAGATCACGGGTTTGATCACCGACACCACCGGCGGCGTGATGGTCGGCGCGGCCGTGACGGTGACCAATCCGCAAACTAATTTCACCCGCACGGAAAATACCAGCGGCTCGGGTCTTTACTCTTTTCCCAACCTGCTGCCTGGTATTTACAACGTTAGAGTGTCAGCGGCAGGATTTCAGAGCGTGATCCGCAACGATTTCGAGCTGCAGGTAGAGCAGATTGCGCGCCTGGACTTTCAGCTTCAAGTCGGCGGGGTGGCCGAAGCGGTGGAGGTTACCACCGGCGCTCCGCTGCTCAACACGGAAGACGCAGCCGTCGGGACCGTGATCGAAAATCAGCGCATTGTGGACCTTCCGCTGAACGGGCGCAATTTTCTTCAATTGGTGGGCCTCAGCTCGAATGTGAGCACCGGCTTTGGCAATGGAGGCCAATCCAGCTCGCGCCTGGGCGGCGATCGCAGCACGCAGCAGATCTCCATTTCCGGCAACCGCCGCGAGTGGACCAATTTTACTCTCGACGGAATGAGCAACACGGAAGTGGATTTCAACACCTACCTGGTACTGCCGTCGATCGACGCGCTGCAGGAGTTCAAGGTTCAGACGGGTGTTTACTCCGCGGAGTTCGGCCGCGAAGTGGGCCAAGTCAACGTCTCAACCAAAAGCGGCACCAACGATTATCATGGCACGCTTTTCGAGTTCCTTCGAAATAACGCTTTGGACGCGCGCCCGTTTGGGTTTACCCAAACCGTACCCATTTCGGCGCCATTCAAATGGAACCAATTCGGCTTTACATTGGCCGGCCCGGTTCAGATCCCGAAAGTGTTTAACGGCAAGAACCGGCTCTTCTTTATGGCCAACTACGAGGGATTCCGGCTGCGCAACCAGACCCAGGGCGTCTACAACGTCCCATCCGCTGCAATGCGCGGCGGCAACTTCTCGCAGATCCTGCCGACAGCTATCACCGACCCGACGAATAATAACCTACCATTCGGGGGCAATATCATTCCCACCGGCCGCCTGGATACGACTTCCCAAAAGTGCTCGAGTTCTATCCACTTCCAAACCAACCTGGAACGGCGCTGGTGCGCAACTATCTGGCGCTTCAAAATAACGTCACAAACAAAGATCAGTTCAACACCCGCGTGGATTTTGTGGAGAGCGCAAAGTCGAACTGGTTTGCCCGCTTTAGCTGGGACGATGAAAACATTCTGAATCCCGCACTGTATCTGAACGGTCATAAGACAGCCACCACGGCGCGCCAAGCGCTGATCGACAATACGCGGATTCTGAGGCCGACCTTGGTAAACGAATTTCGCATGGGATTCAACCAGTTCGTCAATGCTATCGGCGGCGAGCTCAACAATATCCGGGACCCCATAAAAGAGTTCGGCATTCCCGTGCCCGATCCGCCGGCGATTGCCTGGGGCACTCCGGCCGTCGGCATCCTGGGTTTCAGCGGCTTTGGCGACGATTCCAACTCGCCTTACATAAATCACAATTACACCTTCCAGTGGACCGACAATCTTTCCTGGACGTTCGGAACTCACTCCGTGAAGGTCGGCGCCGACATCCGCCGCGATCGGTTTAGCCAGGAAGGTAACCAGTTCCCACGCAGCTCGCCGGGTTTCCAGAATCAGGCAACCGGATATGGTTTTGCCGATTACATGCTTGGCTACATGCAAAACAACTCTGACGCAGCGGGATTGGCGAATTCGCAGCTCCGCGCCACCAGTCAGGCTTATTACATTACCGATTCGTGGAAAGCCCGCTCCAACCTGACCATCACCGCCGGCCTCCGCTACGAGTTCGTTCCGCCGTGGACCGACAAGGGTAGCAGTCTGACTGAACGTGCAGGTCAATGCAAACATCGCGCTGGCGAATATAAGCGATCCGAAGCTTCATCCGGTGTTTGTGCGCGAAGGTACCGGCGATTTTTATCAGGGCATGCCGATCCGGTTCAACCCCGCGATTGCAATCGCGCGGGACGGCCGTTTGGGAGACAGCCTGGTGCAAACGGATTACAAAAACTTCGCGCCGCGCCTGGGCATCGCATGGAGCCCCACCTCGAAGTGGACCGTGCGGCTCGGGTCCGGCATATTTTTCGCGCAGGACATCGGCAATTCCGTTTTCGACATGGGCCGCAACTATGTGGGGCGATTCACGGTTACCCAAAGCAATCACAACCTCACCTGGAAGAACCCCATCTTGGCCCTGGGAAATAACTCGTGTGGCGTAAGCGCGCCGCTGGTCTGCATCAATCAGCCTCTCGCGCTGGTACATAACTATGACCGCAAGACGCCTTACATTATTCAGTACGAGGCGAATATCCAACGGCAGCTCTCGAAGTCGACGGCTCTGGAGGTGGGTTACCTCGGCAGCCAGGGCCATCGGCTTCAACGCTTCAGCTACCTGGCGAACCAGCCGGTTCTCGGTCCGCAGCCGCTGGCGCAGCGCTGGCCTTTCCCTGAGTTTGGCTTGATCCAGGGAGTGGTCAACGCGGGCTTCTCCAATTATCATTCGCTGGCATTCAAAGTCACGCGGCGCTATGCCAACGGCTTGACGGTCCTTTCGGGATACACGTTCTCGAAATCCATTGACAATGGCAGCGGCGTACGCACCCTCGGTTCGGATCCGCTGTTCCCGCAAAACGCCTACTGTTTGTCTTGCGAGCGCGGCCGGTCGGTTTTCGACCAGAAGCACCGCTTCGTGACATCGGTGGTGTACGCGCTGCCATTCGGAAAAGGCCGCCCCTACCTCAACCGAGGTTTGGCCAGCAAGGTGATCGGCGGATGGGATCTGAACTCGATCTTCACGCTCGCCAGAGGTTTCCCGCTGACGGTTGTGCCGGGTTCCGACCGTTCACAGACCAGCACCGGCTACGATCGCACCAATGCCACCGGCATCAGCCCCCATGCTTGATAATCCGACTCCCAATGAATGGTTCAACATCGCCGCATTCTCGCTGCAGCCCCTTAATACCTACGGGAATGCTGGACGCAACGTGGCCCAAGGTCCAGGAGTTTTCGACTGGGACTTCTCTACTTTGAAGAATTTCAATTTCACCGAGAAGAGGTATCTGCAGTTTCGTTTCGAGGTCTTCAATTTCTTGAATCACCCCAACTTCGGAGACCCAAACCTCACGTTGGGTAACAATCGCGTCGACGTCACCACCGGAGTCCCGATGCTGGGAACCGGCAGCTTCGGACAAATTAGTAGTACGCGCACTGGCATCGATATGCGGGAGCTGCAGTTCAGCCTAAAGCTGATCTTCTGATTTTCCATCGGCGAGTTCGACAACTGGCGCCCGATAAAGGTAGTTAACGGATATGCCGCGCCGCGCGGGGCGGCGGCCGTCTGCTCGCGTTCACCAACCTGCAAACAAGCATTCATTGATTTGCGATCTTCGGATGGTATTTTTGTGACTTCCGCTTCATACCCTCCAAGGAGACCGCAAATGATCATAAAGATTTTGAGAAGCTCACGCAGGCTGCGCACGCTCGCACTAATACTCGTAATTATTTCAATCGCCACGCTGACCGGCGTGTTGGAAAAAACTGCACAGGGCGACAGTGCCTTCTTCCTCCCCGGTAACCTGGTGGTTAGCCGCAGCGTCTACGATAACAATCGAACAACGTTCAGGTCGGCATGGCCTTGCCGCCGAACTGCTCCGCCTGCATCCGGCGGCTGTGTAACCGCGGTAACCGACGGCACCTATCCTTTCGTTTTTAACAACGACCTTATCGACGCCAGCTTCGGAGTCACCTCGAAGATTTTTCTCGACCAGATGACTCCCGCGGGCACGCTCCTGAATTCGCTCGAAGTGCCCAACAGCTCCCAAAATGGAGTCCCGCCGACCAAGGATCAAATGGTCACCAGTTTCTCTTCGAAGTCGGAAATCGCGTTGAACCTTTCGACCGATGGCAACTTCCTGACCTTCATGGGATATCTCGCGCCCATCGGCGCGATCGACGTATCGAATTCCAACACCCCCGCGATTTTCGATCCGAGCAATCCCGACGGCCTTACGAATTACCGCGTCGTCGCGCAAGTGGATCAGCACGGGAAATTTCATTTCACCAAGACCAACGCCTATAGCGGCAACAATGGCCGTGCGGCCATCCTGAACAATAGCGCTCGGCGCGAATCTGATCTATACGTCGGGCAACGCCGGGAACGGCGGCAATCCCCAGCCGGATGGCATCATCGTCGGAGCAGGCGCGCAGATTCTCAACCCCGAAATCAAGGCGCTAGTCGCGCAAAACCCCGGGACCCCCACGCCCGTCGCGAGCTTCAACATTACGCAGCTAGGCGATGCAGCGGACAAGATCGGAAAGGACACCAACTTCCGCGGCCTGACGATTTTCAACAACGTGCTGTATTACACCAAGGGAAGCGGCGGCAACGGCGTCAACACGGTCTACTTCGTCGATACCACCGGCAACGTGTGCAACGACTCGACGGGCGTCGGCCTCCCGTCCCCCGGCGCGAGCCTTCCGACGTCGCCGCTGGCTTACAACCCGGCGGTGCTTCAAACGAAGGGCCTCGATCCCAATAATATGTGCATCCTGAAGGGCTTCCCCACGGCCCTCAAATCCACGACTTCGTTTCCCTTCGGAATCTGGTTTGCCAGCCCCACCGTCCTCTATGTTGCGGATGAGGGCACCGGCTACGCAGGTGGTCTGGATCTCTACACTCAAGCCGCGGCTCAAACTACGGCAGGACTGCAGAAGTGGATTTTCGATCCCGTGGCCAAACAGTGGAATCTAGCCTACACTTTGAGCAAAGGTTTGGGGCTCGGCGTGTCGTACACGGTCGCTGGCTATCCCACGGGCCTTAACCTGGCCACTTGCGTGGTTGGCAAGAACGCCCCCAATCCGAACAATTGTCCGGTGAGCAAGACCTTGAGCTCCAAATCGCCGTTCGCGTTCTCGGCGCCTGACGGACTTCCCTGGGCGCCGGCCGCCGACGGACTCCGCAATATCACCGGCGTCGTGAACAGCGACGGGACCGCGACCATCTATGGAATCACATCCACCATAAGCGGGAACGGAGACCAGGGCGCCGATCCGAACCAGTTGGTCGCGATCACCGATACTCTGAGCGCCGACCACTCTTCCGAGCGCGGAAAGCTTCTCCGTGCTCAAGACCGCCGGCTTCGGTGAGGTTCTGCGCGGCGTCTCGTGGGCTCCTGGGTCGGCGAAGCACTAAGTCTTATACATGGGAAGCGGGCGATTCGTCGCCCGCTCATTTTCTAGCGGAGGCTCACCTGCCAACGTCTTACCTTCCGACTAGGTGTTCGACGTCCTTGTTGTTCTCCGCGCAGACGTACTCCAGCACATCGATGCCCTTCGGCGCGAGCGAGCTGAGCCTCTTCAGCGTCCAAGGTTTCGTGAATGCAGTGAGATCGTCGAATGTGATCTCGCGCTCCAGATGCCCCAGGTCGGGGCGGCGAAAGCGTTCGATCACGTGCAATTTCTCGGTCTGCGGATAGCTGCCGGAAGCGATCCAGCCGCGGTCAGTGAGGCCGACCGTATCGACTACCAAAGTATCGCCCTCCCAGTGACCCACCGAATGGCCCATGTAGGAAGGATTGGGATCGTCGGGATGGTGGCGTCCGTCCAGGTAAATCTGGCGCGTCGGATCGTTGGCCTCTTCGATAATCACCATCACGTCACGGTTCTGGACGATTCGATAGGGGCGCAAACTGCCCGAAGCCCCTAAGCCCGTGGGCAGGCAATGCGCCCCAGGAGAGTCAATGTTCATGCGGTCCCGCCGCTTCTTTGCGATCGCCGCCGCCCACGGAAGCGGGTCGGCAGGCGGACCTTCCGGGCGCTCAATGGCGGCCAGCCAGACTCCGCTCAGATCCGGTTTCCCGTCGCGCGTGCGCGGAGTGCGGCCGGTGGGGGCGGGCTGGCTGGCGATCAATTTCACGTATTCCTCGCCGCCGTCGCCGAGAGTGTTGAGTTGGGTGTCGCTCAGATGAATGTCGAACTTGACCGCTTGCCCCGCTTGCACCTGGACGTCCTTCTGGTGGAACGGTAGGAACAAGGGAGGAAACTCAGCCGAGAGTTCATAGTTGCCAGGCGGCACGGAAGCAATCGAATAGCTGCCGTCCTCCGCGCTCTGCGTCGAAAACGACGCATCGGTAGCGGTGTTCTTGACGACGATGGGGGCTTTCGGCACCGGATGGCCGCCCGACGCCGTCACGATTTTCCCGCTGATCGTGCCCGTCTGCGCGAACGCGGCGACCGCGGTCGCGAGCGTCAAACTCAAAAGTAAGCTAGTTCTCATTTTTCTGTTTCTCACCGTGATCAACACGCTCGCCGAATCTCGGCTCTCGGCAAGAACCGCCTCGTCCATGATCCCCGGTGACATTTCGGCAACGTACGCTACTTGATGGCCATCCAGGCGAAGGCGATCGACGATCTGCCGGTCTACGCCTTCATCGGCCAGGAAGGTCACCGCGCAGCGGGCTCAAGCGGGTATGTGACATCCGCGCGAAGAGCATTTGCGGCGAAGGCGAGAGCGGCTCGAATCCCGTCTTCAGTGAGCCGCGGATGCGCATCGAGAATCTGTTCGACGGTTTCTCCCGCGGCCAGCTTCTCGAGAATGGACTCCACGGTTATGCGGGTGCCGGCTATGACGGGCTTGCCCATCATCACATGAGGATTGGAAACGATCATCTGCCGAAAATCCTGCATAACTAGAGGAACCTAACCACCAGCCTACCGCGATTCCAAACGCGCCGTAGTCCTACGGCCGGTCGAGGTTCGGCGCCACGGCCAGCGCTTCGCGCGCCTTCACGAACAGATCGTACTCGCTCATGAGATCGCGGAACATGGCGTCGCCGATCATGTGGTAGCCGGGCGCGGTGAGGTGCACGTAATCGCTCTGCGCCATCCCGGCCAGCACCCATTCGCGCATGGAGCCCTTGCCGCCCATCTTGGCGCGCTGGTCCCAGAACGCGCATCCGTGGGCCAGCGCGGCCTCGCGCTCGGCCTCGACGATCATGTCCACGTTGTCGAGCGTCACCCAGCCTTTGCCGCGCACTCGGATGGCGCGGTCGGGCGGCCCGATCACCAAGATGGTCGCGGTGGGCGCGTCGGCGCGCAGCCTCTCGATCAGGCGCGCGAACATGTCGCGATAGCTTTCGAGCGTCCAATCCTTGCGGCCGGCTTCGTTGGTGCCGTAGGACAGCACGATCAACGCGGGATTGCGCCGCTCGATATTCGACTTGAGCACCTCTTCATTCCAGTTGAGCATCATCGACGCCGAGCGCCGTTGATCCCCAGCGCTTCATAGGTGACGCCGGTGGGTTTCTCCGCCACCCATCCGAACAGGCGCACCGGCGCGTGATCCAGCGTCTCCGCTTCCAGGCGGTGCGCTCCGGGCTCGGCGTCGTAGTGGAAGTAGCTGGGAGCGGTTTCGCCGTCGGTCGAGATGCGCTCGACAGGCGTGCCGTTATCGTAAATTTGAATCGCGCCGCCGCCGGGCTGCTGCAAGTAGTAGAGCTCGAACTGCTGGCCCTCGGCGACCAGATACACGGATTGCCGCGGCGAACTGGCCGTCATGCTGACGCCGCCCAGGCCGTAAATGCCGTCGCCGGTGCGCCCGACCAGTCCGTCGCTGTGCCAGCCGCGCGTCGAGCCGCTCTTCACGTCGAAGCGCCGGTAGGAGTTCCAGGGGCGTCCGGCCAGCGAGTAGCCGCTGCCGCCGTCGCCGAAGGTCTGCTGGAGGCGCTCGCGAATGTCGCCGGTCCACTCATCCGCGGCGACGTGCGAATCGCCGTAGTGCAGCGCGCGCAGGGGACCGGTCAGCTCGCCGTGCTGCTGACGATAGAGCTGCTCGAAGAACGGGAACCAGCGCGGCGGCGTTTTCCACCGGGAGCTGGGCGCCCTTGGAGACTTTCTCCACCACGCCCTCGTGAGCTTCCGCGCGCGTGGCGGCGCTGACGGAGGAGCGCGGAGTCGCGGCGCGCCGCGGAGCGGCTTCTTGACCGTTGCCGCCGGTTTTTTGACCACCGGCTTCGTGACTGGCTTGCGGCGCGCTTCTTGGCGGATGTTTTCGCTGGTGGAGTGCGTTTGCCGCAGTGGTGGTCTGGGCGGAGGCCGTCAGGGCCATCGCGACGGTCAGCGCGATTGCCGGCAGTATTCGCATCAGGGATGCTGGCTCGCTTCCCGGGCGGTGCTATCCGCCTGCCCGACGATCTTCTGCTTCAACTGTTCCAGTTTGAACTGATTGAAACCTTCGCGCAAGGCCGAGAACAAAAGCTCCCCTACGATTCTCGCGCCGGCGGGCATGGGATGAATGTAATCCGACCCCACCAGGCGCGGCTCGGACGTGTACCAGCGGCCCATGGTGCCGGAGCCTCCCATGGCTTCGAAGGTATCGAAGAACGCCACGCCGGTGTCGGCGGCGATCTTCGATTCGGTCGCAACCAGGCGCGGCATGGTGGGAATGGTGTCGATCTCTCCGTTGGCTGTCTTGGCGCCGCGATCCATGGGACTCATCAACAGGATGGAAGCTTCGGGCATCGCTCGTTGCAGCCGGGCGACGGCCTTGCGCATTTCGCGGCCCCAGGTGCTGTCGACGAAATCCGGGAAGCCGCTCTCGTTGGTGCCGTAATTCACGATGATCAGATCGGGTTTGTAGTGGCGCAGTTCGGCGGCCCAGTGGGCTTCGTTGAAGGCGTTCGAAAGCAGGGTCACGTTCGCGCCATTGATGCCCAGGCTGCTGTAGACCACGCCGGTTCCCTTGCGGAAATCCGCGCCGTAGAAGCGCACCGAGCCGCTGGTGACCTTCAGCGCGATCTCGGCCGTGCCGGGCGGAATGTCGAAAGACGCATAGCCGGGAGTGAACGGCTGCTCGTCCGGCCGCAACGGTGGAAGAACCGGTGCCGATAGGATTGCCGTCCGCCTCCACCACGAAGGCGCCGCCTTGCGGCTCGACGAGATACGCAATCTCCACGCTGCGGTGGGCCGTCTTCACTTTCCAATGCGAGACCGCGCCGGGAGCGCCGCGGAAACTCACCGCTCCCAAGCCGTTGAGTCCATCCTTCAAAGCGGAATTGCCGCCCACGTCGATCTTCCAGTTCGACGCCGACATCTCGATGCCGCGATGGTTATACCAGGCCCAGGGCCGGGCCATCAACACGAAGCCCATGCCGCCGTCGCCGAACTCATGCTGGAACAGGGCGCGCGCGTCGGCGGTGATCAGGTCGGCGGTGGTGGGCGAATCGCCGTAATGAATGATGTGGACGCCCTCGCCCTTGAGCAGCGCTTGCGTAAAAGTGATCCAGCACATGCGCCGGGATCGAGAAGATTCCTGGGCGCCTTGGCCACCAGGCGCTTGTTCAGCGTCTGCGCTCAGATTTCCGGGCGAGGCGAGCGGATCGATCAGCGCTTCCGCAGGCCGCGGGCTTCACGGGAAAGTCACCACCGCGACGGCGCTCTTCGGCTCGATCGACATGTAATTTTTGAGCGAAGGAAAGGCCTGCGGCACCAGCAGCAGCGCCGCGAAGGTGAGCACGGTGAGCGTGGTCTTAACTGGAATCTCGGGTCGCATCAGAATTTGGTGTATATAAATGGCGCGGCGCCGCTTTGGACCACGTTTTGCAGCCCGAGCGCCAGCAGCGCGAGGACCGCCGGCCTGGGCATAGAACGGAGCTTCGCACGTATAAGTTCAGGCTCCAGTCATACCATTTCTTGGGGACGTAATGCGCCAGTGCGCCGATCAGCGAGCACCAGCAGCAGCGGTCCCGATATATTCGCGAAAGAAACGCTGAGGGAAGCGATGCGGCCGAGAATCGCCAGGGCGGCATCGAAGCTGGGCGCGCGGAAAAAAATCCAGGCGAAAGTGACGTAGTGGAAGGTGAGGACAATGCTGGCGTAGCGCCAGCAGGGGCTGCTTGAAACCGCGGTTTTGGCCGTGCCGGATTGGGTTTGCCACAGGCGCACGAAGGCCAGTCCGAAGCCGTGCAGCGCGCCCCAGATGACGAAGTTCCAGTTGGCGCCGTGCCACAGTCCGCCGATCACCATGGTGATCACCAGGTTCACATAGCTGAAGATTTTCGAGCGCTTGCCGGGCAGCGAAAAATACAGATAATCGCGCAGCCAGTTGGACAGCGAAATGTGCCAGCGGCGCCAGAAATCGGCGATGTTTTCGGCGGCGTAGGGGCGGTTGAAATTGGCCGGCAGCTTGATGCCGAGCAGCAGCGCCGAGCCCATGGCGATGTCGGTGTATCCGGAAAAATCGTAATAGATCTGCAGCGCGTAGGCGTAGACGGCGATCAGCGTTTCGGCGCCGGTGTAGAGCGTCGGGAAATCGAAGACGCGATTGACCAGGTTGCTCGACAGGTAATCCGCGATCAACAGTTTCTTCATCAGGCCCATGCCGATCAGGAACAAGCGCGCGGCTGCCATCGGCCGGGTCGAGCGGCTTGCGCTTTTCGAATTGATCGATGAGCGAAGAAACGCGCGTGATGGGTCCGGCCAGCGTGGTCGGGAAGAAGGAAACGGCGGCGAGGTGCGTCAGGTAGCTCTTGGTTCCTTTGGCGTCGCCGCGATAGATGTCGATGGTGTAAGTGAGCGCCTGGAAAACGTAGAAAGAAAGCGTCAGGGGCAGCACCACGCGTGCTCGCGGGGAGCGTAGCGCAGCACGGCCAGTATCCCGATGTTCATGACGATGCTGGTGGTGACCAGGACCCGCCGAACCCACGGAGATCTTAGAAGATTGCAGACCCCAGCCCAGGAAGAAATCGCAGGTAGAAGCCGCCGGGATCAGCGCCAGGTAACGCAGATCCCACTTGGCGTAGAAAAAATAGTTGGCGAGCAGAATGACGGCCAGCGCCAGCGCCCGCACGCGGGCCAGCGGCCAGTAGAGCAGAAAAATCCCCACCAGAAAAATGAAGTAAGTTGACGAGGAAAGAAGCAACTTCCAGGATACCGGAAAGGGGCGCGTGGAAGTCCGGGCACTGTCTAGGTCGTTGCCCCGGGTAGGATAATACGTCATACTCGAATCATGGTCACTAAAATCGCGGTGACGCTCGATCAAAAAACCGTCGCCGATCTGGACCGCTGGGTCCGCGAAGGCCGCTACCCTAACCGCAGCCGGGCGCTCCAGTCGGCTGTGGATATGCTGTCGGAGCGCGAGAAGCGCAGCCGGCTCGCGCGAGAGCTCGCCAAGCTCAACCCCGCCGCCGAAAAGCGGATGGCCGAAGAAGGGCTGGGCGACAGTTCGTGGCCGGAATCCTAAGAGGCGAGATCTACTGGGCGGATCTCAATCCGGTTCGTGGACGCGAGCAGGCGGGCCTCCGGCCGATTCTGGTTCTTAGCCAGGATATCTTCAACCGGCGCTCGGAGACCGTGATCGCGATGGCCATCACCAGCCAGCCGCAGAGAGCCCGATTCCCACTCACTTTCGATTTGCCGGAGGGGACGCTGCCGAAGCCTTCGTGGGTGAAAATCTCGCAGGTGCGGACGATTTCAGTGGACCGGCTGGGGAAGCGGATCGGGTCGGTGAGCCTGGAAGATCTGAATCAGATCGTCGACGGACTGATCGAGCTCATCGGGTAAATCGGCTCCCGGCTATTTCGCCGGATACGCCTTGCTGTACTTATTGCGCGGGTTGTACATCGTAAAGGAGCCGTCTTCAGACGCCGACACCTTCAGGTACATCCCCTCGTCGTGCTCTTCGAGGTTCGCGATAAACGGGTCGGCGGCGTTGCGCTCTTTGCCTCCGGTAAAGGAGAAGTGCAACTGCCACATGTCCTCGAGTCCGGGCGAGTTGTGCAGCAGCTTCCAGGCGTCGGGAAGCCCGCCTTTGCGCGCTCCGTTGTCCATCACGATCACGCGCGGCGCGAGGCCATAAACCGATTTCGGCGAGACGTGCGTGGCGTGATGCGCCGTGAGGTAGAGATCCACCTTGCCGACTTTGTTCTCGGGGCATTCGAGCGCCAGTTCCTCGTTCCAAATGATGTCGCCGGGATCGGCGAAGCGGAACTTGCCGAATTGAATCAGGACGCCAGCCGATTGCGGATTCTCGCCGGTTTCGCCCTCCACCCGCGCGAGGCCGGCGCAATACGGGTTGGGCTCGCCTTTGTGTTCGAGATGATGGCCCGCGGCGGTGAGCACCGTGATGTCCAGACCCTTGATGGCGATCTTTTCGCCCGGCGCGATCACTCGGTGCGCTCCGCCGGCGATGGCTTTCTCGTAAGGCTCCGGGTATTTGCCGCCGCCTTCGACGCTGGGGCCGTAGTCGAGGAAAGTAGCCACCGGCAGCCGCTCCAGCAGGTTGGGAACGCCGCCCACATGATCCTCGTGGAAATGCGTGATCAGCAGCGTGTCGATTTTCTTGACGCCGGCTGCTTTCGCCGCCGCCGCGATGCGAATGGCGTCGCGTCCGCTGTTGCCCGCATAGCCGGTGTCGATGAGCAGGGCTTGACCGGAGGGAGGAACCACCAGCGTGGACTGGCCCCCTTCGACATCGATGAAGTAAATATCGAGCGTCTTTGCGCCCTGGGCGGCCACGGCCAGCGCCGCGAGTAAGATCACCCGGAGCGGGCCGAGCCGGGCGGCGGGAACAATCCTCATTGACGTATCGTACAGGATAATAGAGTGGTTCGAAAATACCAGCGATGCCTTATTGTTGCCAATGCGGAGCGCCGGCCGGATCGACGGATAAATTCTGCGCGGTCTGCGGAGCCCGGCAACCCGCGTCGCCGGGGGCTGCCGCTTCCGGAGCCGGGCCCGAGACTGGGCCGCCCAAACCGCCGCCTCGCGGATTTCCTGGGCGGGGTGAGCGATAAGAATGCCTCGCTGCTGTGCTACATCCCCTGGCTGGGCTGGATCGCAGCCATCATTGTGCTGGCCAGCGCGCGCTACAAGCGGGACACGGCCGACGCCCGCGAGGTGCGGTTCAACGCGTTTCAGGGTCTCTATCTGTTCGTGGCCTGGTTGATCGTGGATTGGGTGGTCTCTCCCGCAATTCGTTTCGGGGCGATCGGGATGGGCGATGCCTTCCGTCCGCTGGAGGGATTGCTGCGCGTGGCGATTCTGGCGGCATGGATCGTGATGCTGGTCAAGGTGAGTCATTCCGAACACTACCGTCTGCCGATCGTGGGTGAAATGGCCGAACGGTCGGTGGAAGAGCAAAGGGCGTAGGACTGCCGTTGACATCATGATGCCTATGTATAGCATCAAGATGTGCGGACTACACTCTCCTGGATGATGATATCGCCAATCTTCTGAACCAGGAGATCCGGCGTTCCGGAGTTTCTTTCAAAGAAGCGGTCAACCATTACCTGCGGCTGGGACTGACGGCGGCCAAGCAACCTGCCAGGAAGAAATTCGTGGTGAAACCCTTGGCGATGGGGCTGCCTCCCGGACTGAGTTATGACAATGTAGGAGAGTTGCTCGAGGCGCTGGAAGGTCCCATGCACAAGTGATCGTGCTCGATGCCAACCTGCTGCTTTACGCCTACGACCCGGCTGCTTCTCACCACAAAGCGGCCCGAAAATGGGTCGAGCAAGCCTTTTCCGGCACCGAGATCGTGGGCATTCCGTGGCAAACGGCAGGCGCTTTCTGCGCATCATCACCAACGCCAGACTGCTTGGCGAGCGCGTCACCTTGCATCGTGCGGTTGAGGTGGTAGATCAGTGGACGGAACAGTCAAATGTGCGGATGCTATCCCCGGGGAACGTCATTGGCCGATCTTGCGCCAGATGATGATTGAAGGGCAGGCTCGTGGTCCGCTGCTTACCGATGCACAACTTGCGGCGCTGACCATCGAACATGGTGGCGTTCTCCACACCACCGACCGGGACTTCGCGCGATTCCCAGGATTGCGCTGGACGAATCCGCTCAGCTAAGAGCACTGACTGTGATTGCACACGAACGGAAATTGGCCCACAGATAAAGACCGATGAACACGGATAAGAAACAAATCTGCTATCTGTGTCCATCGGTTTTCATCTGGCCAATGAGGCCGAAGCGCTGGAACAATCCCCGATCCGGCCTAATTCAGTATTATTGAGCAAGGACGGGCCACATGAAGCTAACTCTCTCAGTCGCCAGCATGGTTCTATTCGCCGGATCAGTCTTCGCCGCCGATTCCATCACATTCCACAAGGACGTCGAGCCGATTCTGCAGAGAAATTGCCAGAGCTGCCATCGCCCGGGTCAAGCCGCCCCCATGTCGCTGCTGACGTATCAGAGCGCGCGTCCGTGGGCCAAGGCGATGAAGGCCGCGGTGGCGACCCGCAAGATGCCGCCGTGGTTCGCGGACCCGCGCTACGGGCACTTCGTGAATGACCGTTCGCTCCAGCAAGCCGACATCGATACCATCGCGAAATGGGCCGATACCGGCGCGGCCGAAGGCGATGCCGCCGACGCCCCGGTGGCGATCAAGTGGCCCGCCGACGGCTGGGAGATTCAACCCGACATCGTCATCAACGGCGCTCCGTTTACGGTGCCCGCGAAGCCCAAAGCCAACGTCATCGAGTGGACCTACATTACCGTCCCCAGCGGACTCAAAGAGGACACCTGGATCACGTCCATGGAAATCCGCCCCAGCGAACTGGCGGTGACCCACCACATCTGCGTGTTCTTCAAACCGCACACCGAAGACACGCAGTACAACACGCCGGTTTGGGCCGATCGCCCGCGCGATGAGAAGGGACGGACGCCGGCGGAAAATGCCGGAATCAACGGCCCGGGTCTCCCGGATTCGGTTTTAAAAGGCGCCGATGGAGTGCAAGGTTGCTACGTCCCGGGACAATTCACGCAGAATTACGCGTTGTTCCACGCCGCCAAGCTCGTCAAGGCCGGTACGGACATCGTGTTCCAGCTTCACTACACTCCCATCGGACGGGATGTGGTGGATCGCCCGCGCCTGGGATTGACCGTCGCCAAGGCGCCCGCCGAGCGTACCTTCGTCACACTGGGAACCTCCGCGCCCAACGACGCCAAGAGTTTCGCGATTCCGCCTAACACTCCCAACTGGGAAAGCCCTCCCATGGAAGCCGAATTCCTGCAGGACGCCGAGCTGGTCAGCATGTTCCCGCACATGCACCTTCGCGGCAAGGACATGACCTACCAGCTGACATTTCCAAACGGGGAAACTCAGACGCTTCTCAGCGTGCCGCACTACGACTTCAATTGGCAGATGGGTTACGACGTTGTCGAACCCATCAAGATCCCCAAGGGAACGCACATAAAGGTGACGGCGCATTTCGACAATTCGGTCAACAACAAGTTCAACCCGGACCCCAACCAAACCGTCTATTACGGCGATATGACCTGGGAAGAAATGATGTTCCCCTTCTTCAGCGTCACCGTGGAAAAGGGCAAGGAAACGGAGAAGGTCATCCACGTCCTCAAGGGCCGCCACGGAGACGGCGCGTAGAGTTGAAAGCCCGGGCCGGAGCATTGGCGCCGTACTAAGCTAGTCTTCATGGCCCTTCTCGATCAGATTCAGAAAGACATGACGGCGGCGATGAAAGGCCGCGAGGAAGCGCGGCTCGACGCGATCCGCATGATCAAGGCGGCCTTGCAGCGTTACACCATCGACACCGGGAAGCCGCTCGACGAGGCGGCGGAGCTGCAAATTCTGAACACCCTGGTCAAGCAGCGGCGCGAGTCGGCGGACATGTTTCGCAAAGGCAACCGCCCGGAGCTGGCCGACAAAGAAGAGGCCGAGCTGAAGCTGATTGAATCCTACATGCCGTCGGCGCCCACGGACGAAGAGATCGACGCGGCCCTGGCCGCCGCCATGGCGGAAACCGGGGTCACGTCGCTCAAGCAGATGGGCGTGGTGATGAAAGCCGCGCAAGCCAAATTAGCCGGCAAGCGCGTCGACGGCAAAGCGCTCAGTGAGCGCGTCCGGTCGAAACTCAGTTGATCGTTAATCGCGGGACTTCGCGAGCGCTTTAGTGCTCGCCGAAGTGATAGCCCACCGCGACGGTGGCTTCGGGCGCCCAGTTGCTTCCGAACTGGTCGGTGAAATTCGGCACATAGTGCAGGTCGAATTGCGGGCGGATGAAGAAACGCTCCTTGATCGGTATCTGGAGGCCGGCTCCGAAGTGGACCTGGAAATGAGTCGAACTGCCGAGCGATGAAACTTGAGTTCGTGCACACGGCAGTCCCGACGCAGCCACTCTGCGCGATGGTGAAACTCGGTGCTCGCGCTGCCGATTCCAGCCTTGCAATTGCACGATCGCGCGCTTACTGATGAGAGGCTCATAGATGCCATTCACATCGATAAAGGTCTGGCGGGATTTGAGGGGACCGTAGTCTTGATGCACCGGCTGGAAGTTGACTTCCGCTCCGGCGCCAAAATGCTCGCGGAACATGATGTCTCCTCCGAATCCCAGGAAGAAACCGCTCAGTTTGGGAGTTGCCTGGCAAAACGGGTCGGCGGCGCCGGGTAAGCACGCGACATAGTGCATTGGGGGAGTTCAAGTTATCGATGCCCAGGCCGGTCGCGGAATTCCAGGCGCTGCCGAAATTCACGTTCACGTCCAGTGCACTTTGTGCGTGGGCTAACAACGGGAAAAATAGCAATGGAAGGTAATACCACGTTCTTTTCATTTCAAATTTCCTCTTAAATTCAGAATCGAATCGGTCTATATCCTCAGAAGCGTTATGTTTTTACGACGCCGCTGCTGGAGCCGGACGTTTCAGGCGGAATTTTTGAGGGAGCGGAGAGGAAGGGGGCGAGTTAGCCGTTAACCCTTGAATTTATCGCGGCACTCGGTGGAGCAAAAGTAATAGGTCTGGCCATTCGAGAATTTCTGGAAGGCCGTGGCGGTGGAAATGAAGGTTCCGCACACCGGATCCTTCTTGAGTTCGCCGCCGGAGGGAGGGGGTTGCGGGTGAGCGGGGACCGGAAGCTCCCGCCTGCGGAGAGGAAGTATCGGATAATCCGCTAAAAGCCTTGCCGATGATTCCCAGCACTGACCGGATCACGCTCATGATGAGCATGAATCCGATCAGATAGAGAATCGCTCGAAACATTTACTCCAAACTTACTGGCACTCCAAGCTTACTTTTTCTTCCCGGGCGCGGCCTTGAAGTTGGTTTGTACCGTTGCACCCATGCTCGCCATCATGGCCTTCGCGGTGTCCGCGTTGGGACCGTTCGGCGCCAGATCCAGATACTTCTGGAACGCTTCCGCCGTTCCCGGGGGCGCATTGGTCTTGCCGTTGTCAACCGTGGCTTTCGCGATCAGCGAGAGACCGTACTGGAAATACGCTTCGGCGTAATTCGGATCCAGCTCGATGGCCTTCTTGAACGCCGCGGTGGCCGGCTCCATGTTGCCGGTATTCACATACACGGCGCCGAGGTTGAAGTAGTATTTGCCGGCGTTGGGAGGATCGACCTGCGCGGCCTTGGTCAACTGCGCTTGAGCTTCATCGAACTTTTTCTGCTGTGCCAGCACCAGAGCGTAGTTATTGAGATATGCCGCATCGTCGGCCTTAAGCGCGATGGCCTTTTGATAGGCTTCGGCGGCTTTTGCCAGATCCGCATCCTTGCCGGCCGGTGTGGCTTTTGAGCGGCCTACGTAGGCGTCCGCAAGATTGCCCCACACGACATGCTGAGTGGGATCAGTCTCGCCCGCTTTGGTGAAGCCTGCAATGGCGGCGTCCCACTGATTGGCCGCGGCGGCTGTCTTGCCCTCATTAAAGGCATCGTTCAGCGCCTTGTTCTTGGCTAAAGCGGCGGCCTGTTCCTTGTTCTTCTTCTCCAACTCCGCCTTGTCGGCGGCAGAAAGTGCACGGCCGCTCTCGTCCACGGTGCGCCGGCAGGAGCCAGCGTCGGACTTGGACAGGTCGAAGTTCAGAGTTTGGGTATCGCCAATTTTTATCGGAACGCCGTTCTGAAAATCCCTTTCCTTGCCATCCACGACAACGGTGACTTTATAAGACCCTCCTGGCAAGCCGCCATAAAAATAGTGGCCGCGCTTATCGGTCTTAACCTGTGTAGTTACCCTTTACGTCGAGGCGGTCGATCTTCATCACCGCGCCCTGCAGCAGTTTGCCGTCGGGTCCTTTGACGACGCCCTCGATCGCGGCGGTCTGGGCCCAGCCGCTGACGGCGAAGAAGGCCAGACTAACCGGCAGAATCAACGTGAGCTTTCGAATTGATGACATAAACTTTGCATACCTCCCCGGTCCTTCATGGACGCGTTCCATCGTCCAGGATACTACAGAGATCCCGAATTCGCCTACCTCCCCGCGCACCAAAATAGACGCATCCGCTACGCCATTTGGCACATCCAAGTAGTGAAGTTAGGTTCATGTAAAATGGAAGCACCGGTAAATTCGCCCCGTCGCCTCCCGGACAGCGCCATGCGCCGAATCGTTTTAGCCATCGCCGGTCTCCTCTTGCTGACGAGGTGTCGCCAGTCGGGCAGAGTCGCTCGCCTGGACGCGTGCCCATGAGCTTTACCAGCGTACGGATTATGCTGGTTCGCTCAGGGAGTTGCTGGGCACCAAGGAGAGGGATGCCGCCGTCGAGCTGCTGATCGGCCAGGACTATTTCGGGCTGGCTGAATACAAGCAAGCCACGGAGTCGCTGGAGAAAGCGGTGGCGCTGGCTCCCACCAATGCCGAGTGCTTCCTGTGGCTGGGCCGCGCCTACGGAAGGCGCGCGGAGACATCCAACCCGTTTTCGGCGCCGGGGTATGCGTCGAAGGCCAGGCAGATGTTCGAGAGGGCAGTGGCGCTGGAACCCGCCAATCGCGAGGCCGTCGGCGATCTTGTTCGATTATTACCTGGGCGCACCCGGGTTCCTGGGCGGCGGAGAGAATAAAGCCGAAGCGCTGGCTTCGAGAGTAGCGCAGCACGATCCCGCTGAAGGGCACTACTATCAGGCGCAGTTGGACGATCACCGCAAGCAATATGATGCAGCGGAGAAGCACCTGCGCGCCGCGATGGAGTTGGCTCCCCGTCAAGTGGGCCGCGTGGTTGCGCTCGCGAGATATCTTGCAGCGCATGGCCAGACCAAGGAAAGCGATGCGCTTTTTGACCAGGCGCAGCGGATTGCTCCGGAGGATCCTCACGTGATTTATGAGCGAGCCTCAGCCTATGTGAAGAGCGGACGCAACCTGGATGAGGCCCGCAAGCTTCTGCATCGTTACCTGCAGTCCCCGATCACGCCCAGCGATCCGCCAAAATCCGACGCGCAGAATCTGCTGCGGAAAATCGGAGCCTGATGTTCCACAGCGAAGCGCTGCGCTTTAGTTTCCAGGCGCTTCAAGCCAACAAGTTTCGGGCTTTCCTCACGGCACTGGGCCTGGTAATCGGTAACGCGTCCGTGATCCTGGTGGTGACGATTTCGCTCACCAGCCGCGATTACATCCTCGACCAGATCCAGCGCATCGGTTCCAACCTGATCTACGCGCAGTATGAGAGCGGCAACAATACTACCGGTGCAGCCGCCGCGGCGGACTATGTCAAGATCGCCGACGTGGATGCCGTACGCGAACAACTAGGCTCGCGCATCGTGGCCGCTACCGGCGTGATGAACAGCTTCGACCGCATGCGTATTCAGGGCGGCGAAGAAGACGTGGCGATCATCGGCTCGGACCAATACTATCCCGAAGTACGCAATCTGGATTTGCTGGCGGGCCGCTTCTTCGATGTCTCCGACGTCAACCAGCGGCATCGCGTGGCTCTGCTGATGGAGCGGCTCGCGCGGCGCCTGTTTGGCAGCCAGAGCGCGGCCGTGGGGCAGACCGTGAAGCTGCATGGCTTGCAATTCACGGTGATCGGGACTTTCAAGGAGAAGACCGAAAGCTTCGGGCTTTCCGAGCTATCGGGTGAGAACGTGCTGATCCCCATCACGGTGTTGCGCTACTTCGCCCCCGTCGAACGCATTGACCCGCTCTACATTCAGGCACGCAACGCTGCCGATGTGCTGCCGATCACGGGCATCGTGAAGTCGATTCTGGAATCCCGTCACCGCACAGGCGCCAAGTACCGGGTCGACAATCTGGCGGCGATTCTGGACGCCGCGCGACGGATAGCCACGGTACTTACTGTGGTGCTGATGCTGGTTTCCGCGCTGGCGCTGATCATCTCTGGCATCGGCATCATGAACATCATGCTGGTTACGGTGACCGAGCGGACCCGCGAAATCGGCTTGCGCATGGCGGTAGGCGCGGCGCGGCGCGATGTGCTGGAGCAGTTCCTGGCCGAAGCCGTGATCATCAGCATGACCGGCGGCATCGCGGGAATCGTGATTGGCGTGGCGATTCCGCTCAGCGTGCGCTTTTTCACCGACGACTTCGCAGTTCCCATTTCGCCGCTGTCCATTATTGTGGCCTTCACGGTTTCGCTTGATCGTGGGTTTGGCCTTCGGGCTGCTGCCGGCGAGCCGCGCGTCGCGGTTGAATCCGACTGAAGCCTTGCGCTACGAGTAGAGACTCGCGCGCGATACACTGGTGGGGTATGAAACTCTCACTATCCGCACTCTTACTGGGTCTCCTCGTATCCACCTTTTCGCTGTTCGGTGAAGTCCGGGTGCTGACGCTGCGGCAGGCCCTCGATCATGGCCATGGCGCAGAATCCGGATGTGCTGCTGGCGCGCCTGGATGCGCAGAAAGCACGCGAACAAGTGACCGTGACGCGCGATCCCTTCCGGCCCAAAGTATTCGCCGGCAGCGGCGCGGCCTGGAGCACCGGCTTTCCCAGCAGCATCGAAGGCAGCGCTCCTTCCATCGTGCAGGTCAGGACGCAGATGGCCATTTTCAATCGTCCGCAAAGCTACTTGACCGCGCAGGCGAATGAGGAAGTTCGCGGCGCGGGCGTCGACGTGGCGCGGCGCCAGGAAGAAGCGGTGTATCGAGTCGCATCGCTGTATCTTGGACGCCGAGCAGGCAGGCCGCAGCCTGGAGGCCGCTCGCCGGCAGGTTGATAGTTTGAAGCGCGTGCAGGAGCTGATGGGACAGCGCGTCGCCGAAGGGCGCGAGCTGGCAATCGAATCCAAGAAGGCGAACCTGGCGGTGCTGCGCGGCCAATCAACACGCCGACGGCCTGGCGGCAGACTTGATGACGGCCGAAAGCAACCTGGCCGCGGCGCTCGGCTTCGGGCCTAACGATCTGGCGCGTCCGGCCGCCGAAGATCGGTCTCCGCTGGTGGTGCCGGTTTCAGAAGAGGCGTCCATCGAGAAGGCGCTCGAGGGGAGCAATGAGCTGAAGCGCCTGCAATCCAACATTCAGGCGAAGACGCTCGAAATCAAAAGCTATCGCGCCGAGCGGCTTCCCAAGGTGAATCTGGTGGCGCAATATTCGCTGTTCGCCAAGTACAATTACCAGGATTACTTCACCAAGTTCCAGCGCAACAATGCGCAGGTGGGAGCGTCGGTCGAGATTCCGCTGATCGTGGGCCGGACGGGATCGGCGCAGTCCGCGCAGAGCGAGGCGGACGTCGCGAAGCTGCGCATCGAATTGGACCGCACGCGCACGCGCATTACTTCGGATCTCAGAATCGCATACCAAAATCTGCGGCGGTCCGAATCGGCTCGCGACGTTGCCCGCGCGGACCTGGACCTCACTCGCGAGGAACTCACCATCGATCTCGCGCAAATGGATGAAGGCCGGCTGCCGCTGGCGACGGTGGAAGCTCTGCGGGCTACTGAGAACGAAAAGTGGCTGGCGTATTACGACGCGCAGCACTCCGCCGAGGTGGCCCGGCTCAACGTGTTGCGGCAGACCGGGACGCTCGAACTAGCGCTCGCGCTAGGCGCGTACCAGTTGTGCGATCGTCTCCAGGTGAAAAGTCTGCGGGAATAAATCGATCAGCGTCAGCTTATCGATCCGGTAACTGGTCAACGTTGCCAGATCGCGCGCCAAGGTGGCCGGATCGCAGGAGACGATGGTGATCCGCGGCGGAGCCAGGCGCTCGAGTTCCTTGACCACCGGTTTGCCCAAACCCGCTCGCGGCGGGTCGGCGAGCACGAAGTCGGGCGTGTCCGCGAAGGTGCGCAGGAAATCTTCCACTCGGGCGCGTTCCGTTTGCAGCCGCACTTCGGCGCGGGCTGCGTTCACTTCCAGATCGCGGGCGGCAGTCACGCCGGATTCGACGGCGATCACATTCTGGAAGCGCCGGGCCAGCGGGAGAGCGAAGAGGCCGACGCCCGAGTAGAGATCGAGCGCGGTTTTGCCCTCGGCGCCGTGCAGCGCGGCGTCGACCATGGGTTCGATCAGGAAGCGGTTCACCTGGAAGAACGATCGCGGGCTCACCCGGAAGGTGCCGAACGAAGTGGCGTAGTCGACGGCAACCGTCGAACCGCACCAGTCGTAAAAAGAGCGCGCGACAGGACGATCGGCTTCGAGCGCATTCACCTGCACTTCGGTTTCATTGGTGAAGATTTCGAGCGAATGCACGAAGCGCGGGAATCGCGAATCGCTCAGCCGTTCGCGCATTTCGGCCAGCGCCTGATTCAGGCGGGGCGACGAGATGGGGCACTCGCCCGTGACCGGCACCAGCGTGTGCGAACGCGGCGCCAGATAGCCGATGCTTCCGTCCGCGATATGAAACTGCGCGCGATTGCGATAGTTCAGCGGCGGTCCGCTGATGGTATCGATGTCGGCCGTGTATTCGATCTTGCCCACGCGGCGCAATTGTTCGCGCAGAATCTCGACTTTGCGCGCGAGCTGAAACGCGTAGGGAGCATGCTGGTAGTGGCAGCCGCCGCAGCGCGTGAACAAAGGGCACGGCGGCGCGACGCGCTCGGGCGAGGGCGTCAGCACTTCCGCAACGTCGGCGTGAATGCCGTCGTCGACCTCCAGGCGCACGGTCTCGCCGGGCAGCACGTACGGAGCCAGCACCACTCGCCCGTCGAGGCGAGCCAGTGCCTCGCCGCCATACACCCATTTTTCGATCGTGACTTGGTTCGCCGTCGTTGAATTCGGCAAAGCTGCGGACACATCGTTTACGATAGAAGTTCTCCCCATCCGACATGAAAGCAAGAGTCCTCTCCGGCATCCAGCCCACCGGCAGCCCGCACATCGGAAATTATCTTGGCGCGTTGAAGAACTGGGCCAAGATCCAGTATGACTACGACAGTATCTACTGTATCGTGGATCTCCACGCCATAACGTTTTACCAGAAGCCGGAGGAACTGCGCGCCAAGATCGAGGAACTGGCCGGGATGCTGCTGGCGATCGGCATCGACCCGGCGCATTCATCGCTGATCGTGCAATCGGCCATCCCGGAGCATGCCGAACTCGCCTGGATGCTGACCTGCGTTACGCCGCTCGGTTGGCTGGAGCGCATGACGCAGTTCAAGGCCAAGTCGCAGGCACAGGAGACCATCGGCGACGGGATATTGCAATACCCGGTGCTGATGGCCGCCGACATCCTGCTGTATCAAGCCGCGATTGTGCCGGTGGGAGAAGATCAATCGCAACATCTGGAGCTCGCGCGCGACATCGCGCAGCGCTTCAATTCGCTCTACGGCGAAACGTTCACCATGCCGGCGACGCGCTTGCCGACGGTCGGCGCGCGCATCATGGGGCTCGACGATCCCGAGAAGAAAATGAGCAAGTCGGAAACCGGCGGCGGCCACGCGGTCAGCTTGCTCGATCCGCCCGCGACGATTCGCAAAAAGCTTCTGCGCGCGACCACGGATTCGAACCCCGGCGTGGATTTCGAAACCATGGGTCCCGGAGTGCGCAATCTGCTCACTATTTTTCAGGCCTTCACTGCCTGGTCGCGACGAGAACACGCGGGCCCACTTCACCGGCATGCGCTACGGCGACCTGAAGAAGCAAGTGGCGGAGGCCGTGGTCGAGCGCGCTTGAACCGATCCAGAAGCGTTATCAAGAGATCATGTCCGAACCCGGCTTCGTCGCGCAAGTGCTCGCCAACGGCGCCGAGCGCGTGAGGCCCATCGCGCAGGACACGGTGAACAAAGTGAAGAAGGCGATGGGACTGTACACCGCGTAACTCCGCCCAAAACTGCGTTGTGCGGAAAGTGAGGTCCGTTTCGCGACAAACCTCCCAAAGTCATCTTGATGGCGTTTAGAGTCGGCAAAAACGGCAAGCCGGCCGACTCGTTTCCATAGTGAGGGTGCGGGAAAGTCGAACGTCGCGCCTGGCGTCGCGCTAGGCGCCAGCAAACGAAAAGTGTTCAAATCATGATCAGAGGAATTCATCAGCGCGCGGCCAGCGACTCGGCGGGAACGGAGCGACTATGAAAACCATCTCCAAAAATGAGACAACATCACGAAAGGCGATCCGAAGCACTGAGGCGGGAGTAT
Source organism: Bryobacterales bacterium (assembly GCA_963731375.1). GTDB lineage: Bacteria > Acidobacteriota > Terriglobia > Bryobacterales > Bryobacteraceae > Palsa-187. The sequence goes on along the minus strand of CAVSUW010000004.1, from coordinate 1,055,830 downwards.
CGCTTCGACTACAGAAAAGCTCGGCCCAATCGCTTCGCCGGACGCCGCCTCTCGAAATCGGTCGTGGTTCTCCTCGACCCGGATGTGGCCAAGATTTTTAAGAGCGGAGAATCCGTCAATTCTGTGCTGCGCGCGATCCTGGCTGCGGTGCCTCCGAAATGAAAGCCCCGCGCAAGCGAGGACGTGGGAAGTGCCGGGCGTATTGGTACTGCTCAAAGCTGAACACCTCCGGTTAGAAAAAACGGCCTAAATTAAGTATCATTACGCAATGACCGAGGAAGACTTCGAGGAATGGTGGTCCAGTCTTTCATCCACACTTAAGCCCGGGACCGAAGTGTTTCACTGGAGCGCCTACAGTGGCTATCAGCTAAACGGAAGTTTTAGAATTGTCCGAGTCGAGGATGATCGCGTCTGGGTAGATATTGCGACCCCAACATTGCCAGCTAGTAGAATCGTACAGAGGCGCACGCTTAAGGGCGTTCCTGTCGGCTCCCCTCACGAAATTTCAATCAATCAAATACACTACGGGCTGAGGGAGAATTTCTTGGCTGCGCTCAACCTTTGGGGCGACTACTGCGATCGGACACTGACGAGGGAAACCTTGGACAACCGGGTCAGCCAATCAACCTACGTGATCAGTATCATCAGATGGACTGAGAAAAATTCACGGTAGCCCACTCCCCGAGTTCGACTACATCCATGGGCACTTGACTCGCCAGTGTCCGCGCGGTACAACCTATTAACATCCCCCGAAGGATAATGATGACTTCCGCAACCGGAGTGCAGACGGTAGCGGCGGCTCTTGAGACGCAGGCCTCGTCGACATGCGATGGATTTGCAAACCATCGCGCACGAGTTGCGTCAGCCGCTGAGCGCCATTGAGTCGATCGCCTATTACTTCAGCCTCGCGCTGCCGCGGGATAGCCGGCCTGCGCGCAAACAGGCTAGGCGGCTGCAACACCTGGTGGAGCAGTCCAATTGGATTCTTACTTGCGCGCTGCAGCTTGCCGATGACACGCCGCTCGCGCCGCAGCCGCTGAATCTGGAGGAACTGATCATCCAGACGGTGAACGCGCGCACTGCGCATGGTGATCCTCGGGTACATCTCGAACTGGCCGGCGGATTGCCGCTGGTGAACCTCGATCCAGGACGCGGCCGCACCCTTCTGGAAAATCTGCTCACGCTGTTCCGGCAGGTGGCGAGCGACCTGCATCCGGTGCGAGTTACCACGGCGGCGGGGGAAGGCGGAGTGTCTTTCGTCATAGCTAGCGCGATTCCGGGTTACCGTTCGGAAGCTTCGCTTGGGCCAGGATGCAGTCTGAGCCTCCAGAGCGCGCGCCGTACCGTCGAAGGGCATGGCGGGAGCTTCAATATCCATGTGGACGCCGCGAGCGGGGTCAGTCTCAAGGTGGTGCTACCATGAAATTTCCCCTTCATGGCAGTGGCAGTCCCAGATATTCTCGCTAGAATTGTCGACCACAAGCGCTCCCAGTTGGCGCGCGCATCTGCTCAGCGCGCCGATCTGGAGCGCCGCGCGGCTGATCGTCCTGCCGCACGAGACTTCCGCGCCGCTCTCATTGCATCGCCCCCGGCGATCATCGCCGAGATAAAACAAGCGTCGCCGAGCAAAGGCGTCTTTACCGACGACTTTCACCCCGCGTCCATCGCGAAACTCTACGAGGCAGGCGGCGCCGCGGCGCTGAGCATCCTGACCGACGAGGAATTTTTCAAGGGCAAGCTGGCCGATCTTGAGGCCGCCCGGTCGGCAGTGGCGTTCCGGTTCTGCGTAAGGACTTCACCATCGACGAATTCCATATCGTCGAAGCCGCCGCGCACGGCGCCGACGCGATTCTGCTGATCGCGGCTATTCTCGACGTCTCGCAACTGCGCGGCTTTCGCGAGCTCGCGGCGCGGTACGGCATGGCGGCGCTGGTCGAAGTTCACGACGATTACGAACTCGACGCGGCGCTGGATTCTGGCGCGGACATCGTTGGCGTGAACAATCGCAATCTGCACACGTTCGAAGTCACGCTCGATACGTCGCTGCGTCTGGCGGAGAAGATGCCGGCAGCGGTGGTGAAGGTCGCAGAGAGCGGGATTCATTCGCGTGCTGACGTGCAACGGCTTCAGGCCGCTGGGTTCCACGCGTTTCTGGTCGGCGAGCATTTGATGAAATCCGCGGACCCCGCCGCGGCGCTGCGGGAATTGCGGTCATGATGGTTAAGGTCTGTGGCATCACGCGGCGCGAAGACGCGCTGGTCGCGGCCGAAGCCGGCGCTTCCGCCATCGGCTTTATCTTTTATCCGGGCAGCCCGCGCTATATCGCGCCCGAACAGGCCGCCGCGTTGGGCGAGGGACTCGATCTGTGGAAAGTCGGCATATTTGTGGATGAAACGCCGGCGGCAATCGAAGCCGTCATGCGGGCCGCGCATCTGGATGTCGCGCAGATTTACGGGGGCGGCGCTCCCGACGGCGCGCGCGTCTGGAAAGCCGTCCGTGTCGCCGATTCGTTTGACGGCTGGCTAGGCGAGGGCGCCGAGGCTCTGTTTCTCGATAGCGCGAAGAACGGTATTTCGTTCGACTGGAAACTGGCCCGCAACGCAGGCGCGAAGGTCATCGTCGCGGGAGGCTTGGATGCCTCCAACGTCGCGGAGGCAATCGATTTCGCTAAGCCCTGGGGCGTCGACGCCAGCTCGAAGCTGGAGTCTGCGCCGGGCATCAAGGATCACGAGAAAGTGCGCGCCTTCGTGAAGGCTGCGCGAGAGGCAACATGGTAATTTCCCAACCCGACGCCACCGGTCACTTCGGACCGTACGGCGGACGATTCGTACCCGAAGTGCTGATGGCTCCCATCGAAGAACTGGAGCACGCCTATCACAAGGCCGCGGCCGACCCGGCGTTTCAGGCCGAGCTGGCCGATCTGCTGCATAACTACGCCGGCCGTCCCACGCCTCTTTACTTCGCCAAGCGCCTGAGCGAAATGCTCGGCGGCGCGAAAATTTATCTCAAGCGCGAAGACCTGCTGCACACCGGCGCGCACAAGATCAACAACTGCCTGGGGCAGGCTCTGCTCGCGCGGCGCATGGGCAAGAAGCGCATCATTGCGGAGACCGGGGCGGGGCAGCACGGTGTGGCGACCGCTACCGCGTGCGCGCTGTTTGGGCTCGAATGCATCGTCTACATGGGCGTCGAGGACATGCGCCGGCAACAGCCTCAACGTGTTTCGCATGCGCTTGCTGGGGAGCGAAGGTGGTCGGCGTCGCCAATGGCAGCCAGACGCTGAAAGACGCCATTAGCGAAGCCATGCGCGATTGGGTGACGAACGTTCACGACACCTACTACCTGCTAGGTTCCGCCCTGGGTCCGCATCCTTATCCGGTGATGGTGCGCGATTTCCATCGCGTGATTGGCGTCGAGGCGCGCGCGCAGATTCTGGAGCAGGAAGGCCGCCTGCCGGATTCCGCTTTCGCCTGCGTCGGTGGAGGCAGCAACGCCATCGGCCTGTTCCACGCTTTCATCGGCGACGAGAGCGTCAAACTGATCGGCGTCGAAGCCGGTGGACGGAGTGCGCTGCTCGGCCAGCACGCGGCGCGTTTTTCGGGCGGATCGCCCGGCGTTCTGCACGGCACGCTCAGCTATCTTCTGCAGGACGACGACGGGCAGGTGGCGCTCACGCACTCGGTTTCGGCGGGCCTGGATTACCCGACGGTGGGACCCGAGCATGCGTGGCTGCACGATCGTCACCGCGCCGAATACACATCGGCCAGCGATCCCGAAGCGCTCGCGGCTGCCCTGCAACTGGCGCGCACCGAGGGCATCATCCCGGCGCTCGAATCCGCGCACGCCATTGCCGAAGTCATCAAGCGCGCCCCTGCGGCGAAGGGGCAGGTCTATATCGTCAACCTCTCCGGGCGCGGCGATAAAGACACCGACATCTACCGCGAAAATCTTCGCCGAACTTGATGCCGACACGAATTGAGCCCCTGTTCGCCGCGCTGAAATCCAAGAACCGCGCGGCCTTGATCGCCTACGTCACGGCCGGCGATCCATCGCCCGAACGCACGCCGCAGATCGTCGCGGCCCTGGAGCGCGGCGGTGTCGATCTCATCGAGTTGGGCGTTCCTTTTTCCGATCCCATTGCCGACGGCCCGGTGATCCAGGCCGGCGCGGAGCGCGCCCTCAAAGCGGGCACTACGCTGCACAAGGTTCTCGAAATCGCGCGGACCATCCGCGAGACCTCGCAGATTCCGCTGCTGCTGTTCACGTATCTGAACCCCGCCATGCGCTACGGATTCGAAAAGCTCGGCCGGGATGCCAAAGCCGCCGGGGTAGACGGCTGCCTGCTCACTGACCTGAGCGTGGAAGAAGCCGAGCCCTACGTGAATTCCATGCGCGAGGCGGGGCTCGACACCGTTTTTCTGGCCGCGCCCACCAGCACGGCGGAGCGGCTGCTGCTCGTGGCACAATATTCCACGGGTTTCGTGTATCTCGTATCTCGCACCGGCGTTACCGGAGAACGAACGGACTTGTCGGCTTCGCTCGGCCCGCTGGTGGAAGCCATGCGCGAGGCCACGAGTCTTCCGCTGGCGGTCGGCTTCGGCATCTCGACTCCGCAGCAAGCCGGCGCGGTGGCGAAGATGGCGGATGGCGTCGTAGTGGGCAGCGCGTTTGTGCGCCTGCTCGAAAACCACGCGTCCGATGCGCAGATCGAAGCTTTCGCCCGCTCGCTGCGAGAGGGCATGGACCGCGATTGATGACACAGGCCGAAGCACAAGCGCTGCTCGCCGACTGCCGGCGCAAGATCGATGCGATCGACGTTGAGCTGCGCGATCTGCTGAACCGCCGCGCGGGAATCGTCGACGACGTGGTGCGCGCCAAGGAAGCTCTCGGCATGCCGGTTTACGAAGCCGCGCGTGAGGAAGAAGTCTTGCGCAAGTCCACCACCGGGAATCCGGGGCCTCTCAGCAATCAAGCCCTCCGGAATATCTTTGAAGCCATCATGCAAGAGATGCGCATGATTCAGCAGGTTTATCTCGACCGGCGGCAAGGGAAGCCGTAGTGAACCCCGAAGTGAGCGAAGCATGGAAAGTTGTCACCGTCGCCGGAGTGGGTTTGATCGGCGGATCGTTCGCACTCGCGCTGCGCCAAGCCGGATTTCAAGGGAAGATCATCGGCGTCAGCTCGCCGGCAACCGTTCGCGCGGCGCTCGATCGCGGCGCCATTGATGAAGCGTTGCCGTTGGCCGAAGCCGCTGCGCAATCCGACGTCATTTATCTGGCGCAGCCCATCGAGAAAATTCTGGAGACCCTGAGCGTCATCGACGGCGCGGTGCGGCCGGGTACGCTGATTACCGACGCGGGCAGTACCAAGCACGCCATCGTCGAGCGGGCGGGGCAGGCGATTCGGCGCGGCCGTTTCGTGGGTGGTCATCCGATGGCGGGCAAAGAGGCGCGCGGTGTGCAAGCCGCCGACGCGAATCTGTTTCAGTCGCGTCCGTATGTGCTCACGGGTTCCGATGCCACTCTCGAACACTGGATCGCAAAGATCGGCGCTCGCCTGGTGAAGCTCGACCCGGCCGAGCACGATCGCCTAGTGGCCCTGGTCTCGCACTTGCCGCAAGTGCTGTCGACGGCCCTCGCGTCATTGATCGCCGACTCGCCGGAAGCAGCGCGCGTGGCCGGACCCGCGGCGGCGGACCTGACGCGGCTGGCTCTCAGCCCCTACGATATCTGGCGCGATATTTTCTCGACCAATGCCGGCGAGATAGACCGCGTGATCGGCGAGGCCATCGCGCGCCTCCAGACTTTGCGCGAAAATCTGCTTTCTGAATCCGATATGCACGCCACGTTTGCCCGCGCGGCTGAGGCGGCGTCGAAATTGCGGCAGTCCTGATATGCTGGAAAGTAGAAAAGTACACAAGGAGTGACAAATATGGACGACGATAGCAAGATGTCTTTTTTCTTCTTGGGATTAGGAATAGGCGCGGCGATGGGTGTCCTGTTCGCTCCGAAGTCTGGAACCGAGACTCGCGATTTTCTCATGTCCAAAGCGAATGAAGGCGCGGACCTGGCGAAGCGCCGGGCTCAGGAACTGAAGGACCAGGCGGCCGCGACCGTCGAGCGCGGGAAATCGACGGTGCAGCGCCAGAAGGAAAGCCTCTCCGCCGCAGTGGATGCCGGACGGGCGGCCTACCGCGACACCGTGAATCAGCCGTTGCCGGAATAGTTCGTCCAGGCTGCCGGGGCCTGCGGATCAACCCGGACGAGGAGACGCAGGCCTGCATTCGGGGCGCTTGAACCACTATGGACCAACAAACTCTGCTCACCGTGATGACGGCGTTTGTGATCATCGCGGCAGTGGCTCTGATTATCCAGGCCGCCATGCTGGCGGGAATCTATAAGACTTCGCGTGGGCTGCAGGAGAACGTGCAGCGTCTCCTGCCGAAGATCGAAGGCGTGCTTGAAACCTCGCGCCAGACCATCGACGACAGCCGCAAGCAGATCGCCGACATCACCTCCAAGACCAGCGAAATTTTGGACACCACGCGCCAGCAAGTGCACCGCATCGACGAGTTCCTGAACGACGCCACCGCGCGCGCCCGAGTGCAGATGGACCGCGCCGAGATGGTGCTCGACGACGCCATGGTGCGCACGCAGCGCACGGTGGCGGTGGTGGAAGGCGGAATCCTCAAGCCGATTGTGCAGATTCAAGGTGTCGCGGCGGGGATCAAGACCGCCCTCACATTTCTGCTGCGCGGCCGCCCCAATCCGGAAGACGCCCACTCCGACGAAGAGATGTTCATCTAGGGCGCGGATAGAGGAACCTGGTGTTCCAAGCACCGGTATTCCAACCATTGGACTGGCCCAACATCTGGCTCGTACTGGAGCGTCTCGCGCTCACTTACGCGCTCACCGTCCTGATCGGGTGGGATCGCGAAAAAGAAACGCATAGCGCCGGCGTTCGCACCTTTCCCATCGTCGGCATGGCGAGTTGCGGGTATCTCCTGATCCTCGGGCCTCATCCCGATTCGGGGGACCAATCCCGTTTGCTGCAAGGCTTGATCACGGGCATCGGATTCGTGGGTGGCGGCGCGATTTTGAAGGAAGGCGCGACCGTGAAGGGCACCGCGACCGCCGCCAGCATCTGGAACGCCGGCGTGATCGGAGCGTCCGTCGCCGTTGGCCGCTACGAGGTCGCCGTCATTCTGGCGCTGCTGAATTTGTTCACGCTGCGAGCGTTGTTGCCGCTCAAAACTTGGCTCGACAACAAAAAGAAACTCGAACTAGCTACAGTGGCGCCTCGCTTAAGTCGTGCGCGACGTCGTCGCCCAAGCCCATGAATCCCGCTTGAATTTCGCGTGCACGTTCGAGCGCGGCCTGGGCATGCGGCAGGATGTTGTGCTCGCCGATGTGCTCGATGAAATCGGCGCGCTTCAGCATCTTGGCGGGCTGGTGGCGCGCTCCGCAGAGTAACAGTGTGCGGCCGGACTTCTTCAGCCGATCCGACAATACTTCCAGTCCATGCAATCCGGTGGCATCGATGGCGGTCATGTGCCGCAAGCGCAGGATCACGATCGGCGCGTAGCGATTCAGATCGGCGGTTTCTTCGAGCAATTTTTCGGTGACGCCGAACAGGAACGGCCCGTGGATGCGCAGGATCGTAACGTAGGGCGGCACCTGCTGGCCCTGCAACTGGTGGGGACGGAGATCCTCAACGTCTTCCGCGGTGAGCACGCCTACGGTGGTGGTCTGCGCCACGCGGTAGATGTAGAGCAGCGCGGCCAACGCCATGCCGACTTCGACCGCCACCGTCAGATCGGCCATGACCGTGAGCGCGAAAGTGATGAACCACACCGAGCGGTCCGCCGCGCCCAGGCGAACGATCGAGCCGATCTCACGCCATTCGCCCATGTTGTAGGCCACCACGAACAGCACCGCCGCGAGCGTGGCCATCGGGATGAAACGCGCGAGCGGCGCCAGCACCAGCACGACTCCCAAGAGCGTCAGCGCGTGAATCATTCCGGCCACCGGAGTCTTGGCGCCGGAGCGAATGTTGGTCGCGGTCCGTGCGATGGCGCCGGTCACGGGGATGCCGCCGAACAGCGGACTCGCGATGTTGGCGAACCCTTGGGCCACTAACTCCGCGTTGGAATTGTGGCGATCGCCGCTCATCGAGTCCGCGACCACGGCCGACAGCAGGCTTTCGAGCGCAGCCAGAATCGCCACCGTCAGCGCCGAAGGCAGCAGCGGCAGAATCAGATCCGCGCGAAATTGCGGAATGTGGATGGGCGGTAGGGCCCGGCTGATGCCGCCGAATTTGCTGCCGATGGTTTCGACTGGCAATTGGAATACGGCGGCCACCAGGGTTGCCGCCAGCAGAGCCACGATCGAACCGGGCACTCGCGGAAATAGTTTGGGCACGAAGAGAATCAGCGCGAGCGAACCCAGTCCGACCAGCAGCGCCGCCGGATTGGTGGTCGCGAAGTGCGCGGCGATCACTTTGATGCGCGCGAAAAACTCGCTGGGGTTCTCGGCCATCTTCAGTCCGAAAAAGTCTTTAATCTGCGTCGATGCGATCAGCAACGCGATGCCGTTGGTGAAGCCGATGACAATGGGCCGCGGAATGAAGCGCACCGCCGCGCCCAATCCGCTGAATCCGAGGAACAGCAGGATCACGCCCGCCATCATGGTGACCATGAACAGTCCGGAGAGCCCGTGTTTCGCCAGAATTCCCGCGACAATCACCACGAATGCGCCGGTGGGGCCGCCGATTTGCACTTTCGATCCGCCCAGGAAGGAAACCAGAAATCCGCCAATGATGGCGGTGTATATTCCGGCCTGAGGGGTTACGCCGGAAGCAATTCCGAACGCCATCGCCATGGGTAGCGCGACGAGTCCCACCGTCATGCCCGCGATCAGGTCGGAAACAAAATCGCGGCGGCGGTACCCCGGAAGCACGGTCCACAGCTTCGGGATCCAGGGGGCCCAGGAAGCCGGTAACCGTGAGATGAAAGGAGCGGACAACTACTTGGATTATAGCCACGCGGCAGGCGATCAATCGCGGTATCCGGCGGAGCGTTCCCTTTGCGCGGTGGTCAGAATCACGATCAAGGCAACCAGATAGAGCCCGCCGCCGAACAGGAGCGTCGCGCGCAGGCCGGTGTAGATGGCGAGGACGATCGCTGCGCCGGAGCCCAGCACACTGGCAGCGGCGTTCAGCGACCAAGCCCAACGCACCGATGGCGAGTGGCGTTGTTCCAGACGCCGCAGGCCGCTGGGAAACGGCATGCCCATCAGAAATGCGGCCGGAGCAATGGCCAGCGAGGTGATCAACATTTTCGCCGGCAAGGGCCAGGAGACCGCGCCGGCCGTGATGGCTGGGGCCGCGAACGCCAGCACCGCGACCAGAATTGCCACTCCCGCCAGCACCTGCATCAAGCTGGCATCGTTGTCCGCGATCACGCTGCGGCTCCAGAAACTTCCCGCGCCGCTCGCCACCAGCATGGAGAAGACGATCACGGTAAGCGCGTAGGTCGGATGACCGAGCAGCAGCACGAATTTCTGGATCAGCGCCACCTGGATCAGGATGTAACCTGCGCCCAGGCAGAGAAAATACATCAAGAACACGAAGATGCCTTTTTGTTTGGGCAATCGTGTTCCCAATACCAGCCGCGGCAGAAACAAAATCAGCAGCGTGGCGCCGACGCTCACCGCCACCAGGGCAAACAGCAGCGGAATCGCGCGATTGACCTTGTAATCCGCGCTTTCGGTGCTCGCGGTCATCACGAAGTTCCATAGATCGCGCGGCTGCACGGTGTAGAAGAAAAACGGACGGTCATCGCTCACGGGAGACACATCGTAACGATAACTGCGCCAGAACGCGGGCGGATCGGGACTGTTCAGCAACTCTCCAAAGGGATTGCCGGAGCCAATCGCCGCGGCTCCGTTTACGCCGGGCAAGTACACGGCCTCCATCTTGGTTTCAGAAAGCAGTTGCTTGGCGCGTGCGACGTCGCTGTCGGTAAATGGCTTGCGCGAAATCATGACGGTATCCTGCGCGCCCCAGCCATACAGCTTGGAGGTGTCGTCGCGAACCACCATCACGTGTTGCGCAGGATTTGTTTCGCCGATACGCGCCAGCGCGGTCATCGCCAGCGTGACCAAACGCAGCGACTCGCGCGGCGGATCGAAGCCCCAGCGCGTGAACGTCATCACGCCGTCATCGGTCAGGTGCGTGAGGTAATCGTAAAAGGCGTCGGTGGTGTAAAGATTGTTTTCCGATAGCGCGAACGCGCCGGCCGCGGTGGACGCCCAGGTATCGACCAGCGTGGCCTGCAGCACCTGATATTTTTCGCTGCTGCGCCTTACGAAGGAGCGCCCGTCCTCGATGTTCACGTGCACTTCGGGGCGGAAATACAGGCCATGGCTCTCAGCGGCGAAAGGTCCGCGCATGATCTTGGTGGCGATGATCGGGTTGATCTCCACCGCCGTGATGTCGCGGCTGCCGGATGCCAGCGCGCGCGCGACATCGTAGCCGCCGCCCGCGCCGATGACCAGCGTTTTCGCGCCCGGCCGCAGATAATACGGAAACCCGGGACCGCCATGCGAGAGGTCGCGCCGCTCGCTGTCGGTGAGGTGGTCCCAATCCTTGCCGGCCAGCGCGGTGGCGGCGTCGCCGTCGATCACGATGCTGGTATAGCCGCGATCGGTGGTGACGCCCACGCGCGAAAAGCTGTTCCAGGCGACGAATTTCTCTGGCGGCAGCTTCTCACCTTTTGAGACCCGCACGTCGAGCAAGTGGACACGGCCGTTCACCACCATCAGCACCGTTAGCAGCAAGGCGATCAGCACGGCCGCCGCGCGCCGCCCGAAATTTCCTGCCTGATGAAACCAGATGGCCGCCGCGATGGCGTAAAACACTCCGGCGGAGATCACCGTGTTGGGACCGCCAAACGTATTGAGGAACGGGATCAGCACCAGACATCCGGCAGCCGCGCCCGCCAGGTCGAAAAAGTAGGCTCGGTCCACGCGCGCGATGGCTTCGGATACGGCGATGGAAACCACTGTGCCGGCCAGAAAGAACGGCAACGCGCTGGCGACGTAAACCGCCGCGAGAGTCCAATAGCCGAGCTCAGTCGGACGCGAAAGTATGAACCACAGCGACGCAACCACGCACAGCGCGTCGGCCAGCCCGAGCACGCCGAGTTTTGTATAGAGGCGGCCGGGACGCGCCATCACCACGTACGAAAACACGCCGCCCGAGCCGAGTCCGAAGAGCGCGATGGAAATCGCCAGAAACGCAAAGTGGTAGTAAAACACCACCGAAAAAATGCGCGTGAGCGACAGCTCCAATATCAATGTGCCCAGGGTAGTGATTCCCAGGCCGAGATAAAGCTGGTTCCAGCGGACGGGGTCGGCAATGCTGGTGGCGGCGGAACTGATGCGGGACAATCCTCTACTTTAGCAATCTGGACTACGCTAGAACTATGAAGTGGACCACGATTGTCTTCATTCTTCTCTTGACGAGTCTTCGCGAATGCGCAAGAGCCGCTCAGTCCACCGGCCAGAACCAGCGTTACGATCAACGGCAAGAAGCTGCTCATCGCCTACTCGTCGCCGCGTATCCGTGGGCGCAAAATCATGGGCGGCCTGGTGCCATACGGGCAGTGGTGGCGCACCGGCGCGGACAACGCAACAACTTTTCAGACAGACGCCGATCTCGACCTCGGTGGATTGAAAGTGCCCAAGGGCATCTATACGATCTACACGCTGCCGGGAGCGACCGAGTGGCAACTGATCATCAACAAGCAGACCGGCCAGTGGGGCACCGAGTATAATCAACGGCAGGATTTGGGACGCGTGAAGATGAATCTGGCGCAGACTCCGGCGGTGGTGGATAGTTTCAAGATCGAGCTGTTGTCCACCGGCGGCAATAAAGGTTTGCTGAAGATGACCTGGGAGCGGACGGAAGTCTCGGTTCCGTTCGTCGTGCAGTGATAAGATGCGTGCAATCAGGGAGGTTCGCCATGCAACGACGTAAATTTTTGTTCTCCGGCCTCGCCGCGGCGGCAGCCGCTACACGTCCCGCCTACGCGCAGGCCAGCCCGCCGAAGGTCGCCAACGGCATTGTCGGCGGCAGAGGCATCACCATCAATTACTATTCGCCCTCCATGCGCGGCCGCAAGATTTATGGCGAGCTGGTGCCGTACGGCCAGGTCTGGTGTCCCGGCGCGAACTGGGCGACTACCATCACGTCGCTCGACGCTGGACTCGAAATCGGCAGCATGAAGCTACAGTGGGGAAGCTATTCCATTTGGGTACTCCCGAACGAAAAAGAATGGCAGGCGATCATCAACAGCGACTGCCAAGGCGTTCCATCTGAGTCATGAGTCCGACAAGGATCTCGGCCGCATCAAGATGAACCTGAAGACGTTGGAACAGCCCGTGGAGTCGTTGACCTTCGAAATCCGCAGCGATGGCGGCAACAAGGGAACGGTGGCGTTGCTCTGGGAGAAGACCGAAGCCTCGTTCCCGTTTTCAGTCGTACCGTAAGGCGCGCCGTAACGCGAGTAGTGACCGCAGCGTCCTCTCTTCGACGGTGCATTCTGCCGTAGATACGGAGGATTGCCTTGAAGACAGATCACAACTTTTTTTGTAGTGCTGTTGCTGCCTTTTGCAAGCGGCCTGGCCCAGGAAAAAGGCGGCGCGAAGGGCGGCGGCGTGCGCGGCGTTGGCGGCGGACATATCCCGTCGCATGGTCCACCCCCGGCTCGCGCTCAAGCGGCCCCGCAAGCCCGCCAGCAGGAACCGGGAAGACAGCCGGAAGCGGGTCGCGGCCAGCAATCCGCCGCGCAGGTGAACCGCAGCTTCGCGGATAAATCCGGACATCCGGAAGCCCCCCACGTTCACACCAACAACCAGTGGGTTGGACACGACTCCGGCCGCAATGATGCCCGCTACCATCTCGACCGTCCATTCGAGCATGGGCGATTCACGGGTGGCATCGGCAAGGGTCATGCCTACCGGCTTGGAGGCGGTGGTCCCGCGCGTTTTGGATTCGGGGGATTCTTCTTTAGTGTCGCCGAGCCCGACTACGCCTACTGCAACGATTGGCTCTGGGACAGCGATCAGATCGTGATTTACGACGACCCGGACCACGACGGCTGGTATCTGGCCTACAACGTGAGGCTGGGGACCTACATACACGTCCAGTATCTGGGAGCTTAACCCGCTACGGCGCGATCACAGCGGCGCCGTCCACCGACTCATTCTTGATGGCTGCGAGTGCCTCGTTCGCGCGTTCCAGCGAAAATATGGTTGCCTGCGGCTGGATTCCAATCTCGCCGCAATTCGCAGGAAATCGTGGGCGTCGACGCGCGTCATGTTGGCCACGCTGCGGATTTGCCGCTCGCCCCACAGCAGGCGATCGTAATCGAATTGCGGCATACGGTCCAGGTGGATGGCGTTGATTGCCACGATGCCTCCCTTGCGAAGACTGGAAAGCGCCGCGATCACCACATCTCCGCTCGGCGCGAAAGTCACTGCCCGGTCCAATTCGACGGGCGGCCGGTCAGTTTCCGATCCCACCCATTTTGCGCCCAGCTTGGACGCCAATTGCCGATGGCTCTCGCCTCGCGTGGAGACGTACACTTCGCATTTCCATGCGTGCAGCACCGCGATGGTCAGATGCGCGGAAGCGCCGAAGCCGAACAATCCCACGCGATCGCCCGGTGTCGACGCCCGCCACACGCAGGCTGCGAAATCCGATGATTCCGGCGCAGAGGAGCGGCGCGGCGTGCACGTCATCCAGACTCGCGGGCAGCGGAAAAACAAAATCATTGCGCGCGAGCGCATACTCGGCGTAGCCGCCATCCACGCTGTAGCCTGTGAAGGTGGGCAAATCGCAGAGATTTTCCTGGCCGCTCCGGCAATAGCGGCATGTGCCATCGGTGCCGCCGATCCAGGATACTCCCACCCGTGTTCCCAGGGGCAAATCCGCTGTCGCTCCATCCACCACGTCGCCCACAATCTGGTGGCCAGGCGTCACGCTGGATTTGAGCGCCGGCAACTCGCCTTCGACGATGTGCAGGTCGGTGCGGCAAACTCCGCAGGCCCGCACTTTCAACAGAACGTAACCGGGCTGAATCAGCGGCGTGGCAATCGATGTAATTTCGAGGGGCCGCTCTGCTATGGGCCGGGCGTGGGTGAGGACGGCGGCTCGCATGGTTTGCATTGGAGGGATCTACCAGTCCGTCGGCTTGTAATCCTTCAGGAACTGCCCCCACACATGCTCCCCGGTATTCACGCCGTGGATGATGGGATCGAGAATGCGCGCCGCGCCGTCAACGATGTCGAGAGGCGGATGAAAGTTCTGCTCCACTGTCTTGCGGGCGGCGATCTCCACGGGATCTTCGTCGGTCACCCATCCGGTATCGACACTGTTCATGTGGATGCCGTCGCCGTAATAGTCCGTCGCCGAGGTGCGCGTCATCATGTTGAGCGCGGCCTTGGCCATGTTGGTGTGCGGATGGCGAGTGGTCTTCCAATTCCGATAGAACTGGCCTTCGACCGCCGACACGTTGACGATGTGTTTGTCGCGCTCGGCGGTGCGCAGCATCAACGGCTTCAGTTGCGCGTTGATGATGAAGGGCGCGATGGCATTGATCAAGTGGACCTCCAGCAATTCCACCGGCGAGACCTCCGCCATCAGCAGCCGCCAGGAGTTTCGCGTGCGTAAGTCGATTTGCTGCAGATCCTGGTCCAGACGATCTTCGGGGAACAGATGCTTTGGCGACCAGAAGATCTTCGGGCAGCAGCGGAAGTTGGGACAGTTCAGAGGGGCGCGCCAACCCTTCCTGAAGCGCCAACGGCAGGCTGGATTCCGGGAAGCGTGTCGCTCGCCATACGCGCCTAGAAGTTTGCGCACGCTCTCCGGCATGCTGTCGAACGCCGCTCTCTCGCTTTCCATCATGTGCGCGTAAAAGCCGGGCGGACGCCGCACGGTTTGGCACGCATTGTTGACGATGAAGTCCAAGCGGGGAAGAGTCGCCAGCAAATGCCGGCAGAAGGCTTCGACGCTGGGCGTGTGGCGCATGTCCAGCCCGAAGATTTCGAGACGATGGCCCCACTCGCCGAAATCCGCTTCCTGCGCGTAGCGCTGGGCTGAATCGCGGGGAAAACGCGTGGTCACGATCAGCCGCGCTCCCGAGCGCAGCAGCTTGAGGCCGGCCTGATAACCGATCTTGACTCGTCCGCCGGTCAGGAGCGCCACGCGGCCGCTCAGATCCGCCAATTCAGTTCGCTTGCTGAAGTTGAAACTCAGCGCACGCCGGGCACAACTGATCGTAGAAGTGATGGATCACCGAATAGTGCTGCTTGCAGACATAGCAATGCGGGGTGTCGCACGATTCGGGGTCTACATCCGGCAGCGGTTCAAAACGTTCGCCGGGCTCCGCGGGCGGAAAGACATTGGGTGTCGTGAAAATGGGCTTGCGCCGCAGGGTCCGAATTCCGGTTTCCTGCAGCACGGCGCCGACGCGCTGGGACCGCGTGGCCATCCGCTCGCGCTCGGCTTCCTTGATCTTCCGCCGGCGGGCGACAGGATCGGGATTATAAAAATCGGCGACCGCCCGATGCAGGCGTTCCCGATCCTCGGTAGGGAGCTCGTCGAGACGTTCCCGGTCGGACGCGATCCATTCCAGCAGCTCAGTGGCAGCGCGCAGGCGTTCGGCGAGTGTCTGATCGGAAATAGTCACGGGCGGATTCCGCATGGGCGGCGCATCCGCTCCACGCTCTTAATGGCCGGTGGAATCCCCTCGGCGGCTGGCTTCGAACAGGAACCAGGTGCGCCGCTCGGTCTCGTCAATCCACACTTCGATCAGGCTGGCAGTGGCGATATCGTTATGTTCCTCGCAGACGCCGTGAGCTTCGCGCAGCCTCGCCGCCAGCGTCTTGCTGTCCTCGCGCAGCTCGGCCAGCATGTCTTCCGGTTCAACGTAGTCGGCATCGTTATCGCTGATGCGCTGCAGGCGGGCAATGTGGCCGATGGACTTGATGGTTTCGCCGCCCACTTTGCGGATGCGCTCGGCGATCGGGTCCGTCATGGCGAAAATCTGGTCGGCCTGTTCATCCAGCAGCAAATGATAGTCGCGGAAGTGCGGACCGCTCAAATGCCAGTGGAAGTTCTTGGTCTTGATGTAGAGCGCGAACACATCCGCCAGAATGCCGTTCATGGCTCCGGCGATGTCTTTGGTCGCGCCGGCTTTCAGGTCGGTAGGCGTGATCAGCGGCGAGTTCTGCTTGCGCTTCAGCTTTTCGATTTTCTTGGCGTCAAGTTTTTTCATAATTACTTCCTTCATTGTAGATTAGCGCCTGAGCACATGAATATGAACCGCGCACTCACCGGCTTCAGATTACGCCCGGCTCCTGCGCGATAATTTCAAAGGGAGTCCGATCACGCGCGTGGACTGCCTCGACAAAATAGATGCTCAAACTTCTCGCCGCGATTCTATTTGCCGTTGTTCTTTGCGCCCAGACTCCCGCGCCGGAAGTGAAGGATCCGCTGGGCCGGACGACACCCCAGCAATCGATCTTCAATTTTCTGGAAGCCTGCCACGCGCGCGACTATGCGAAGGCGACTTACTACCTGGATTTGAGCCGCATGTCAGCGGGCGACCGCGCTAAGGCCGGTCCCGACCTGGCGATGCAGCTCGAAGACCTGCTGGACGATTCAACGTTCGATATCGCGACGCTCAGCCGTGATCCGGAGGGAGACTTGTCCGACCTCACTCCGAACGTCGACAATCTAGCTTCGTTCGAGGTGCGCGGACAGCCGATCGTTCTGCAACTGGAGCGAGAGGAGCCGCGTCCGGGAAACCGCATCTGGGTGGTTTCGGCGTCCAGCGTTGCGCTGATCCCGAAGGCGCACCAGTCTGTAGCGGAGACGCCCTTCGAGAAAAAGTTGCCACAGGTGCTGGTGACCTTTGAAATCCTGGATACGCCAGTGTGGCGCTGGATTGCGCTGGTGATGGCGGCGGTGGCTCTCTGGTTCATCGGCGCGCTTGCTGGCGGTTGCACTGGTCAGGCTGCTAAAGCCGATCGCCGACGCGTCCGGCTTCGGCGGTCGCTCTGCGATTCGCGTTGTTGGCGGCTGGGCTAAGAGTGGCGATGGAATTTGCGTCGCCGGCCACGCTATCGCGGACGTTCATCGAACGGGGATTGGGACTGATCCTGGCTCTAGCCGCCGCGTGGGCCGGTGCGATCGCGGTTGATCTCGTTTCGGACCGCTGGCGCTCCCGTCTCAACCCGCGCTTGCAGGCAGTCAGCTATTCGGTGCTGCCTCTGGGCCGGCAGGTGCTGAAGCTGGCAGTTTTCTTGATTGCGATTCTAGCGGTGCTGAACGCCTGGGGCTACAATACGAACGCAATTCTGGCGGGCGTCGGGGTGGGAGGTATCGCCGTTGCGCTGGCCGCGCAGAAGACCATCGAAGATTTGTTCGGCGGCGTCTCCGTGATCAGCGATCGCCCGGTTCTGGTCGGCGATGTGTGCCGCTTCGGGGACCGCACCGGCACGGTGATTCATATCGGCCTGCGCTCCACGCGTCTTCGCACGCCGGACCGCACGGTGGTTAGCGTTCCCAATGGCCAGTTCGCGACCATGACGCTCGAAAATATTTCCGGGCGCGACAAAATCTGGTTCCATCCCACGCTCAATCTGCGCCGCGACACGACGTCAGAACAGTTGTTACGGGTTTTGACCTCGCTTCGCGAGATTCTGACGACGCATCCTAAGGTGGAAACCGGCCCGATACCAGTGCGCTTCGTCGGCGTGGGAACTTATTCGCTGGATGTCGAGGTTAACTGCTACGTGAAGACCACGGACTTTGACGACTTTCTCGCGACCCAGCAGGACCTGCTGCTGCGGATTTTGCAAGCGGTGGAACAGGCGGGAACCCGGCTGGCCGTGCCGCTGCAGGAGAGCTTCGAGTCCAAAGATGCGCCGCGGGCCCAGCTCTGACCGAGCGTGGTCACATGACCATAGGCCGTCGATCGCATGATCCGATGTGATCGCGCAAAGCGCTTCCGTGCAGCGCGCACCAATGGCTGGCGACGTGCCCTTTCCTCTGGCAGGAGAACAATCGCATGAAACACTTATTGATTCTTGCCGGGATGTGTGTGGCTGCCTCCGTGATCGCGCCGGTCGTTGTGATGGCCGAGGAGCATCATGGGGAAAAACGTTATTACGATCAGGGCGGCCGCGACTATCACTATTGGAACGACGGTGAAGACCGCAATTATCGCGCGTACGTCGTGGAACAGCACCGGCACGTATGTTCCGTTTGTGCGCGTGAACGTCCGGCGAACGGCAGGAATACTTCAGGTATCGCCATGAACACGGCTTCAAGGTTGAGGTCCGCTAGGCTTAGGCAAGCGGCAGGCTCGCTCTCCGCTTGGCTAAACTATTCGCATGCCGCAACCAGATCTCTCCGCGCTATGGGACGAACACACCAAACATGAATTTGCCACTCGCGATACGGAAGCCACGCTCGCGACGATGGTGGACGACGCTTATGTCAATCACGTACCTGTGATGACCGGCGGGGCCGGCAAAGCGGCGTTGCGTGAATTCTATTCGCGGGACTTCATTCCAAGCATGCCGCCGGATACGGCGCTCACGCCCATTTCCCGCACCGTCGGCGAAAACCAACTGGTGGACGAGATGATTTTCTCGTTTACGCACTCGCAGGAGATGCCGTGGATGCTGCCGGGCGTGGCTCCCACCAACGCTCGGGTAGAGGTGGCGCTGGTGGTGATCGTGCGCTTCCGCGACGGGAAACTCGCGCATGAACATATCTATTGGGACCAGGCTTCCGTGCTCAAGCAAATTGGCCTGCTCACCGATCCGGCGCTGCCGGTTTGCGGGGTCGAGGCGGCGCGCAAGATTCGTCTGCCATAATCGGCTTGTGCCGCTTGTGCTTGCCACGGCCCATTTGAGTGACGACGAATTCCTGGAGGCGTTCCACTCCTGCCGCCTCCGGACTTCCGAGTTTCGCCACGCCGATCACCTGCGGCTGGCCTGGCTGCATCTCGCGCGAGAGCCGTTTGAAACCGCGCTCGACCGTGTGCGCAGCGGAATTCAGGCGTTTGCGAAGCACCACCACCTCAGCGGTCTTTATCACGAGACGATCACAACGGCGTGGGTTCACCTTTTGGCGACCCACTCCGAAAACAGCTTCGACGAGTTTCTGACGGTGAACGAGTCCCGTTTGAGTTCCAATCTGCTGCACCGCTTCTGGACGCCCGAAATACTTGCGAGCCGGGAAGCGCGGAGCCATTGGGTACCGCCAGACCGGCAAGAGCTGCCGACGCTCTCACGATGAACGCATGAATGTCATTCTCTTCGGAGCGACAGGAATGGTGGGGCAGGGAGTCCTGCGGGAGTGCCTGCTCGATCCCGACGTCGAGCGGGTCCTGTCGATCGTAAGAGCGCCGACCGGGCGGCGCGAGCCCAAGCTTCGCGAGCTGGTTCATAAAGACTTCTTCGATTTCTCGGCGATCGAAAATGAACTCGCGGGTTACGACGCGTGTTTCTTCTGCCTGGGCGTTTCTTCCGCGGGCATGAAGGAGGCGGACTATCGCCGCGTGACCTACGACATCACGCTCGCGGCGGCGCGGACGTGCTGGCGCGAGCTCAATCCCAGGCGATGACGTTCATCTATGTTTCCGGCACGGGCACGGATAGTTCCGAGAAAGGCCGCAGCATGTGGGCCCGTGTGAAGGGCAAGACGGAGAACGATCTGCTGCGGCTGCCGTTCAAGGCCGCCTACATGTTCCGTCCCGGCGCCATCGTTCCGCTGCACGGGATCAAGATCCAAGACCAAGCTCTACCAGGTTTTCTACACTGCGTCTGGGGCCGCTGCTGCCGATGATGTATAAAGTCTTCCCGCAGTACGTGACGACCACCGAGCAGATTGGCCGCGCCATGTTGAAAGTCGCGAAGCAAGGTGCGCCGAAATCGGTCCTCGAAAATTCGGACATCAATAAGATTTGAAGCGAGCGCAGAGGATTGGGAACGGTTACCGTCCTGTCGAGAGGCGGCTCAAAGACCTGGCGGCTTTCGCAAGCGAAGGAGCTTGGCCGGTCCGCGAAGGACTGCGCTTAGCCGCTTTGGCCGGCGACGATTGCACCGCGTACACATCTTCCACGGCGGCGCGCAGAATCTCTGCGACACTCCAGGCCTGCGCGATGCAGCCACGCGGCGTGTAGGGGTACTCGGCATCGGCGATCTCGCAGATCTGGCCCAGTCCGGTCGTGGTCAGGTGCTCGGCGAAGCCGCCCGAGCCAGGTCTCGGCCTGCTGGCGCGCCGTTTCGCTGCGCTGGTTGACTTTCAGATACGCCGTGATGAACGGACCCATCAGCCAGGGCCACACGGTGCCAAGATGATAGGCGGTATCGCGCTCCACCACTCCGCCTTCGTAATGCGCCCGATAGCGGGGATCGTGACGCGAGAGCGTGCGCAGACCCATCGGCGTCAATAGTTCGTTCTGCACCGCCTGCACAACGGCGCTGGCTTTTTCGGGCGACAGCATGCTGTGCGGAAGGCTGACGGCAAAGATCTGGTTGGGGCGCATCGAGCCGTCGGAGTGCCCGTTTTCGACGACGTCGTAGAGACATCCGGCCAGCGGATTCCAAAAGCGCGCGTTGAAAGTTTCCTTCGCTTCATCGGCTAGGCCGGCAAATAACGCTTCAGAAGATGGGTCGGCAAAACGCCGCGCGAAGTCCGCCATAATCCGCAGAGCGTTGTACCACAGCGCCTGGATCTCGACCGGCTTGCCGGTGCGCGGAGTCACCACATGCTCGCCGACCTTGGCGTCCATCCACGTTAACTGAACTCCGGACTCGCCGCAGGCCAACAGCCCGTCCGAGTCGACGTGAATTCCATAGCGCGTGCCGCGCACGTGCCAATCGATGATGTCTTTTAACTTGGGATACAAGCGCTCCCGCACAAAGGTTTCGTCACCGCTGTAGTGCAGAAAGGCCCGGATGGCCTCGATGAACCACAGCGTCGCGTCGGCGGTATTGTATTCGGGCGTCTCGCCGGCGTCCGGGAAGCGGTTGGGGAGCAGGCCTTGATCCAGGTGCTCGGAATAAGCTTCCAGGATCTGGCGCGCGATATCGTAACGTCCCGTCACCAGCGTCAACCCGGGGAGCGCGATCATGGTGTCGCGGCCCCAATCCGTGAACCAGTGATAGCCTGCAACGATGGTCTTCAGCTCGCCGCGCTGGACGATAAACTGATCTGCCGCGGCCGCCAGCGACGCTCACCAGCGGCTGATCGCCGGGCGCTGCGTCGACAATCGCTTCGCGGCGGCGGCGCTCGCTTTCGCGCAGAACCGCGGCGGAATCGGCAACGTGCGGCTCAGTCGAGGCGATCACGGTGGCGCCGCGCCGTTTCGTCAGATCGAAACGCAGGGTGAAGGGGTGGAACAGGTCTTCCTCGAAATCCAGACCACGCTCCCGCTCGACGCGATATTCGAAATTGAGAAACCACTTGCCCTCCGTGACCAATTCCTGCGCGTTATGGGCGAAGAAAAGGTGAGGAAGACTGGGATAGGGCTGCATGCTCACCAGCCCCTCTCGGGTATCGAGCGTAGGATTCAGCGCGTCGTTATGATGCGTAGTGCTGTGATAATCGCGAAAGGCGATCAGCGGGCGAAGCTCCAGCACGCACTTTGGTTTCGCGGAATCGTCGACGGCACGGACTTCATACTCCACCACCGTGGTATTTTCACCATGGACCATGAAGATGCGCTTCTCGATCTCCAGGCCGGCCACGCGGTAGGTGAACACCGGAAAAGGATCCAGGCGGAATTCCTTCAAATACTGATAGCCCTGGGGATAAATGGCGCCGGGATACTGGTTGGCCGCGAGTTCATAGCGCTGGCCATCGACGACCACCGTTTCTTCCAGTTTCGACAACAGCAGCACGCGGCCGGTGGGCGGCGTCGTCGAAGCGGTAAGCAGTCCGTGATAGCGGCGCGTGTTGAGGCCAATCACGGTCGACGAGGCGAAGCCGCCCAGGCCGTTGGTCTCCAGCCATTCCCGCGGAAGCGTCAAATCCAGCCGGGAGCAAACACTCTGATCGAAACGAATGATTCCTGACTTCATCCTGCAAACTCCGCCACGCTGCAACCACCGTTCAAGTCCGGCGCACGCGTACCTATACAGATTCTTTTCCTATCGACAAGTTACGACAAAATCAAATAATCTTTGGTGAATATTTTGCAGTTGGATGTGATGAGCGCGTGCGCAGCACGATTGGCTCCGCACGCGGCAGGATTGACTTCTCCGGTCAAGCCGCTCCCGAACCAGGAGTCCGTAGGTCCACGGCGCATATACCGACTCACGCACCATCGCGTTACAGCTTCTGCAGATTCGAAATCGACTCAGCCGATACGCTATAGCGGGATCAATTCTCGACTGCGTAAACAGAATACATCAATTCGCCGCCGGTGGATATCACTTTCGCGGAGTAATTTGCAGTGAGGTAGAACGAGCGGTCACCCGGGCCTAGTATTGATCCAGGCCTTCGGTCAGCTCGATGTACGCGCCTTCGGGATCCGTCAGGAACGCGACAGCGATGCCCGCCGCCGGAATTTTCCGGTAGGGAGAATCGAATTTGATTCCCTGCGCCTCAAGTTTCTTGCAGAAGGCTTCCAGGTTCTTCACTTCGAAGCCGATGTGATCCATCGCGCGGCCCTTGATCGGGATAGGAAACCGGCACCCTGCGCAGCGGATCGAGACTGAGGTTCATTCCCGGAATGTTCGCGGACCGGTGGTTGCCGCGCATCTTTCCATCCATCGAGAAAGTGGTCAAATACCAGGTGCGCAGCGCGTCGGGATCCTTCACCATGTAGTGCAAGTGCTGCGCCACGGCCCATTCCTTTTGATCGGACTGGGTTTGCAGTTCGACTTTGACGCCATCCGGACCGATGACGTAGGAATTCGGCACTCCCTCGGAGCCTTTGAACACCGGCAGCGTCATATAGCCCAGATCCGCCGCGCGCTTTAACATTCCATCCAGATCGCGGACCAGGAATCCGAAATGATCGATCGAGCCGCCGGCGGTGCCGTCCGTCGGCTTCTGATTGCGGAACAGGATCAGCATTCCGGGAACCTTCACGCCCTGCAGGGTGTCGCGCTTCAGCGGAACGGCATCGAACATTACGGTCCAGAATTTCCGCTGCGCCTCCATGTCGGTGACGTTCAGGTGAACGTGACCCATGGTCATGCCGGCCTCGTTCGGCGGCTGGAGTTGCGCGAACGCTGAGCTTGCGGAAATCAGCGCCAGGGCTAGAACCAGTCGCATTACAGATTTTCCAGGCGCGTGGTGGCGTCGCCGAAGCGATCGAGCTTGATCCCCATGCGATCCATGATCGACAGGTACAAGCTGCACATCTTGCGGTTGTCGTCGCCGGCTTTCAGATAATTGAGCGCGCGTCCGGTCTCGAGCGTGCCGCCCAAGCCTCCGGCCAGCACCAGCGGCAGTCGGGAGTTGTCGTGCAGGCGGCCGATCCACAGTTCGGAGAGGAACATCAGGCAGGAGTTGTCGAGCACCGTGCCGTCGCCTTCGGGCATGCTGTCGAGCTTGGAGGCCAGATACGCCAACTGGCTCACGTGGAAGCGCGCGATGCGCTCGTAGCCGTCCGAAAGATTGTTGTGCGACGCGGCGTGGTGTCCTTCGGCCACTTCCAGGAACGGATAATACATCGCCGAAAGATCGCGCGAAATAATCAGCGAAGCCACGCGCGTCCGGTCGGTCTGGAACGCGATGGCGATGATGTCGCACATCAGCTTCGCGTGATCCCGCAGGTCCTCGGGCAGGCCGTTCTGCGGCCGATCCATGGTGAAGGCCGGGCGGTTCTTCTGCTTGGCGAGCTCGTCGGATTGATCCTTGACCTTGCGCGTGCTCTCGACGCGCTTTTCCACTTCGCGCACGCTGGTGAGGTATTCATCCAGCTTGGCCTTGTCGTTGGAGCTGACTTTGCGGCTGAGCGTCTCGGCGCGATCTTTCACGCGATCGAGAATGCTGACGTTGATCTGGCTCCCGCGATTTTCAAACAGGTTGTCCCACGCGAGCGACGGGTAGACTTCGACCGGCACCGGCGAATCCGGCGTCTGCCAGGAGATGTGCGAGCTGTAGGCCATCGAGTAATTGGTCTCGTGGTAGCCGCTCATGGGCTGCTCGCAGGCGAGCACGATGCTGGATTGCGGGGTGTCCTGGCCGACGACGTTGGCGATCATCTGATCCACTGAAATGCCCGAACGGATGATCGCGCCTTTCTGGATTTCCGCGCCGGAGAGCAGGCTTCCGGTCTGCGGCGGGTGAATGCCATGGCCGGTCGCGGCTTTATTGAACAGACCGTCGATGACGTTGATCTTGTGCTTCAGCGGTTCGAGCGGCGACAGAGTCTTGCTGAGCTTCATGTCGGCGCCGGAGCCTTCGGCGCTCCAGTTATTCTCATTGATGCCGTTGCCCATGAACATGACCCCGAAGCGCTTCGGGAAGACGGTGGGAGTGGTGGTATCTCCGAACACAGGCAGCGATTCCAGCCAGGGAAGGGCGACTGCGACTCCGGCGCCGCGAAGAACCGCACGGCGGGAGATGCGAGGGGAGGAGTTTTGCGTTGACTTCGGCATTCTAGTTCACCTTTCCTGTTGATTTACATTTTTTGGAAGCGCGGCGGTTTGAGGCGCTGTTTTTCAATCGCCTCGGAATTTCGTTGGTTCAGGAACTGCGGGCTGGTGACGATGGTCTCGACCAGCGAACTAAAGCGATAACGATTGGCGGCCAGCTTGGCCTGCATGCGGTCGATGACCAGTTCGTCGGAGAGCAGCAGCGAACGGTTCAGCGCGTAGACCAGCAGTTTGCGCTCGAAACCATCCAGAAACTGGTTCTGGCGATTCTCGCGGATGTAGGCGCGCACGCCTTCGAGTCCGGTGCCTTCGCTGCCGCCGGGGAAAGACGCCTTGGCGTCGATCGGCACGTCCGGCGAGATCCTTGGTGCGGGCATCGCCCACCGGGCCGTAACCTTCGAACGCGAGACCGAAGGTATCGAAGCGGGCATGGCACGAGGCGCAGACCAGTTGGCGCGATGTTGCGCCAGCATGTCGCGGATGGGCAGATCCGATTTCGCTTCGTCCGACGGCAACTCCGGAACCACCGGCGGGGGCGGCGGGATCACCTGGCCGAGAACGCGATGCACCACCCAATAGCCGCGCTTCACGGGACTGGTCCGCAGGCCCGGCGAGTTGGCGGTCAGGAAAACCGCCATCGGCAACAGACCGCCGCGCTGGTAGCGAGCGGCGTCGTCGACGCGCACCCAGGTGTTCGGCGTCACCTTTCACCTCTCAGGCATGCCGTAATGTTTGGCGAGCACCGGATTGACGAAGGTGTAGTTTCCGTAAAGCAGGTCGAGGATCGGCCGGTCATTGTGGATCACGTCTTCGACGTAACGGATCGGCTCCTGGAACATGGCCTCGCGCAGTTCGCTGGTGAAACTGGGGAAGCGCTCGCGATCGACGGCGTTGTAGTTTTCGAAGCGGCGGAAATCCAGCCAGTTGCCGGTGAATTCGGTGGCCAGTCCGCTCACGCGCGGATCCTTCAACATGCGGCGGGTCTGCGCCAGCAGCACGTCGGGCCGCTGCAGGTCGCCGGCGGCGGCGTGGGCCAGCAACTCCTGATCGGGCATGCTGGACCACAGGAAATAACTCAGCCGGCTCGCCAGCGCGTACGCCGAGAGCGCACGGCCGGACGTTGCGGTGCTGAATGCCACGGGCTTGGTCGACTCGCCCGGCGCGAGCGGGAATCCAGATCGATTCGATAGCAGAAGTCGGGCGACATCAGAATGCTGGCGATGGAATTGCGGACGGCCTCTTCGTGCGTCAGATCGTTCTTGTCGCGAAGCGTGTGGTAGTACGCCAGGATGTCGTCGCGTTCGGCTTTGGATAGCGGCCTGCGATAGGCGCGCGCGGCGAACTTGAGCAGAGCGTCGAGGTGCTTGGGCTCGGCTGCCGCGTGCATCTTCTCAAAAGTCCGCAGCGTGGCATCGATACCGTCGAAGTGACTGCGAATCGCCTCGGGAGCGATGGGATCGTTCTTCACGTTGGGATCGGCGATAAAAAAGCGATCCGTGACTTCCGGCGGAGTGGTGTCCTTGGTAGGGTCGGCCAGGGCCTTGGCGATATAGGCGTCGCGCAAGTTCCATGATCACCGGGGTGTCGGTGATCTCGTGACCCACCGGGCGCAGCGAGGCGGACTCGGCTCCCTTGCCATAAACCTCGCCGCTCTGATTGAAGAAATATTGAATAAATGTGCGCGCCGTGAATTGGGAGATGAACTCGAATTCCTCCCACAGGCGGTTTAGCTCGCGTTGGCCCTTGTCATCCAGGATCAACTCCATCAGCGGTTGATCGTCACGGTAGAAGCCCAGCACGCTGTGGTAACCGGCGCTCAAGAGGCGCCCTTTGTCTTCCGAATCGTCGGGGAAATAGCGGCCGCGCTCGGAGACGTAGAACTTATCCGGGAAGACGGAAGCAAAGCGTTCGAACGACGCTTCGTAGCGTTTGCGCTCGGCCGCGGGAACCACCAGGTCCGGGTCGCCGAAGCGGGCCTTGGCCGACAGAGCGGCCCAGCGCGGAGCCGATTCCGTGTGCAGTCCGGGATATTTCCCGATTACCGGCATTACTTCCGGCGGATCGGTATCGTTGCGCAGATCGTTAGGATCGCTATGGCGGCGATGGGTCGCGTACTCGCGCAGCTTCCAGTTCAGCAGCGGCTGCGAGGCGGGCGGTATTCCGTTCACCAGCGGAGCCGAGAACTGCATGGCGGTGTGCGCGCGGATCTTGACCACGAAATCGCGCATCTCGATGCACTTGGCGCGCACGTCGTCCGGCTGGTTGCATTCAGCTTGTTCGCGGGGCAGAGCGCGCCACATGCCTTGCAGCTTGGCGATGGGCCCGACTTCCGTCTTGGCTGCCGCCGGCGTTTCTTCCAGAAGCTGCCAGATCATGGGCAGATACTTCGCGCTGACCTTGGCATCCGCCGCCGTCGACGCCAGCGTCGCGGTGGGCTTTCCCAGCGCCGCACGATACTTGAAACGCCACGCGGCCTGGAAATAATCCGCATAATCGGTGGGCTGGCGCAGATAGAAATCGACGATCCGATGCGTGGCGTATTTATCGCGGTCGGTGTCGACCAGCATGGGATTGGGCGAGAAATCGATGCCGTCGGGCGTGAGCACCATGTGATCGGCGACGTCGTGCGCGGCCTGCAAATACTTCTTGAGCAGGGCCGGCGACATGGTCAACGACTCGCCGGAATTGTCGAAGCCCGCGGTGTTGGCGGGATCGACCGGAAACTCGCGGGCCGGGCGAATATCCACGCCGGTCAGGTCGCGGATGGTGTAGTCGTATTCGGCATTGCTCAAACGGCGCGCCAGCACGGGTCCGGGATCGCCGGCATTCTTGCGCGCCTCACTCGTGCGCATGGCCTGAATCCAATTGACGACCTGCTCGCGCGCTTCGGCCGGCGGCTGCGGCATCTGCTTGGGCGGCATTTCCTTGGCCATCAGTTTGTCGCGCACCAAGGCCCAGCGCGGATGGTCCTCGACCACCTTCGCCACATCGGTATAGGACTTCAGATCGAATCCCGCAGCGGGTTTCGCGCCGCTATGGCAGGCGAAACAATACTGCTTGACGAAAGGCTGCACGGTTTGCGCGAACTGCTGCTCGATGGATGGGGGAGCCGCGGCATTCAAAGAGCGGATCAGGCAAATTGCGAGGATTCCAGGCAGCAAACGCAATTGCGAGGCGAGAACTACGAGGTCTGAGGCCCAAGGTTTTCAAATCGTTTCCTGCCAAATTCCTGTCTAAATCATTGTCCCGAACCATTATAGAAGCGCCTTCCGTGGACCGCAACGGGTCGTGGATCGGTGCGGATGAATTTTGCTTATCTGTGTCTATCCGTTTTCTATCTGCGGGCCAATAGTTTTTTTATTTTGCCCGCAGATGGACGCGGATACCCGCAGACTGGACGGTACGAAACTCGCATGTCTCGTGTTTTGATATCATGGGCGGCTGTAAACAGGAGCGTTCCCCTATGACTCTTGCACTCATCCCTAAACCGCGCTTCACGGCGTTGTCGGTATTCGTCCTGGCCTGCGTGGTCTCCCTTCCGGTAGCGGCGCAATCGCTCGACTACGATGTCTTCAAGACCAAAGTGGAGCCGATCTTTCTCCAAAAACGTCCCAGCCATGCCCGCTGCGTAGTGTGCCATGCGGCGGCGAATCATGCCTTCAGCCTGCAGCCGCTCGACAAGGGCGCCACTACCTGGACGGAGGAGGAGTCCCGCAAGAACTTCGAAATGGTGTCGCGGATCGTGAGACCCGGCAATCCCGACGCCAGCCTTTTGCTGCGGCAGCCGCTGGCCCACGAAGCCGGCGGGCAAGAGTTCCACTCCGGCGGACGGCAGTTCGCGACCAAAGACGATCCGGCCTGGAAGACGATGGCCGACTGGGTCCGCGCCGCCAAGTAGGCCGCGCGGGGCACGCTCTCAGCTTCGAGGCGTCAACTCCAGGAACATTGCGGTCTTCTCGCGGCGGAACGTGGCGAAGCCCAGCCGGGCGAAGAACGAAGTCTGGCTGGTGACGGCAAACAATTCCCTGACTCCCCGTTCGCGCGCTCTTTGCGTGCATCGCTCCACCAGATCTGAAGCGAGGCCGCGATCCTGGAAATCGGGATGAACCGCCAGGCTGCGGACTTCGGCCAATCTTTTCGAGTACACCTGAAGCGCACAGCAGCCGACCAATCTGCCGCCGGCGTGGGCAACAAAAAATGACGGCGCGCGCGGGATATTTCTGCTGGACCAGATGCCCGGGAAAGAGCCGGATCAAGCCGCGGATGGACGCCATATCTTCGTTCCTGGCGGGGCGAATCATCGGACGGGATCCCACACGAGACTGCGGCGTTTTACCGGACACCATTCAATAGTGCCAGAAGAGGATCGCCGCTAGCCGGTCGGGGGCCAGAATCTTGGTCAGGTTTTGCCAGGAAACTCTGGCGACCGCGATCGAATCGCCCCACGCCGCCGCGTTATCTTGCAGGACGAAGAAGTGCTTCAGTCCGGCGGTCTCGGCGCCGGCGAATATCGTTTTGAAATCCACTTCGCCGAGTCCGACCGGAACGGAATAGGTGTACTGACGCCGCTGATTTGGGCTCGCGGCGGGATTTGCATCCGCATTCTTGAGCCCCAACGCGTCCCTGACATCCCAAACCGGGAACCGTCCTGGATACTTGCGAATCGCCTCGGGAATGTTCGCGTCCGGCAATCGCGGTGAAACCGAGATCAAGTTCCATCCCGACCAATTCGGGATCGGTCTCGGAAAGAAACACGTCGAAGAAAGTGGATTTCGATCCGGCCAGCCGCTCGAAGTGGTCGACGTGGTTGTGGAAGATCACCTTGATGCCGAATTTGCGGGCCGTCTTTCCATAAGCGTTGTAGTCGGCAGCGGCGCGCTTCGCTTCTTCCTCGGTTTGTTGCGGAGGTATCGCGGGGCGCGGGAAGCCGCCTGCGGCCAGTCCGCCGATAGGGGTCGGTCGCGCCACCATCGCGCGCGTTGCCTCTCTGGGCGCTGCCCGTCACAGCCGGTTCCGCATACTTGATTCCCAGGATCTGGCATGCCTCCAGGTCCGATTCCATATCGGGTCCCGTACTGAAGCCGAGATCGATTTGCGGGGCGCATGAGACCGTGGCGATCCAGCATCGCCCGATATGCTTTGGCATCGAAGCCGCTAAAGCCCACCGGGTTGACGAATCGGTAACCGATTGCGGCGAGTTGCGCGAGCGTGGATTCGACGTCCTGCAACATCCGATCGCGCACCACCGTGAGCTGAATGCCAATTTGCTTGCTCCAGTCGACGGAGCTTTGGGCGGTGAGGCGGTTTGCGTAGCTGCCGATCGCAAGAGCGCCGCCGCAGCCGGCAATCTGTCTTAGGAACGTGCGGCGGCCATGGTCAGGACAGCGAGTTTTCTCAGTCACGTCACTCCTCGGAACGAACTGTCCATTTTAACTCCCGCTCGGGGCGTGTGCGCTGAACACGTACGATCAAGTAAATTACGATTGCAATATTCACCAGCAGCACTACGATTTTCGCGGCAGTCAGGTGCCGGTGGATCTCATACACTTCCAGCGGGACCAGGCCTGCGGTGCTGATGATCGTGAAATATTCCGCCCAGCGTTTGCGAAGCAGAAGACCTGTTCCCTCGGTCAACAGAAGAGCCGCGTAGATAAAGGTGCCCACGCTGGCCGCCGCCAATTGCTTGGGTGTGACTGAAATAACGTGGGTGAGGAGGCTGTGAATGAGGCGATTGTCGGGGTCGACGCGAAGGACGTCTATCCAATGGGAGACGGTTTCCGCAACATCGCGGTGCAGGAGTTTCAACGCGCCGATCCCCACAATGACCAGTAAGACGCCCTTAATCAGCTTGAATAGCGCGATGGCCAGAAGCGTGGCAGAGCTTTTATCGGCGCCGGTTGTGGACTGGGTTCCCGTTGGCATGGCAGATGGCCGGCGCCCGCCACTCATTCTGTCATAGCGTGCTCATGTCGATCACGAAGCGGTATTTCACGTCCGCTTTTTACGGTGCGATCGAAGGCTTCCTCGATTCGCTGCTCGGCGCGACAATCCAGCATCTTCTGGGTCTCGCGCACGCCGCCGATTAATGGAATGCGCACCCTTCAAGTTCGATTTGTCCGTGGTGTGGAACAATAGGCGTATGAAGCGACCGTTCGCTACAACCGTATGGCGCGAGGGCGACTGGTATGTCGCCCAATGCCTGGAAGTGGATGTCGCCAGCCAAGGCGAGACTGAGGACGAAGCGCTCGCGAACTTGAAGGAAGCGCTCGAACTGCACTTCGAGCCGCCGCAGGCAACTCGTCCATCGAAAGTGCGCGTCATCGAGGTTGAGGTTGGGGCGGCTTAAGCCTCAGCCCTTTCGAGAGGTCAAGCGCAGACTCGAAACCGCTGGTTTCGTCGAGACCAGCCAGAAAGGCAGCCACGTCAAGTTCGTGCGAAGAGACGGCGATACCGTGGACACTGCGATCGTTCCCAGGAAATCCGAAATTCCGGTGGGCACTCTGCGCAGCATCCTGAGCCAAGCCCACATTGACCCGGCGGATTGGGATGCATTGGGCTGACCCTATTTGGCGTGCCGACTCGACTGTTTTACGCACCGACTGCTGTCGGCTGCGGCTTGTTCTTCGCGCCTTTTGTCAGCCACATGCGGACGCGGAATAGCATCAGCAGAGTGAGGATGCCGCCATACATCAGCGGCTCGCGCACATCGGATTTCACCAGCCAGTAATAGTGGATCACGCCGGCCAGCGCGCAGAAGTAGACCAGGCGATGCAGCAACTGCCAGCGCTTCGGACCCAGCCGCCGCACCATGGCCGCGGTGGAGGTGATCGCCAGCGGCACCAGCATCAGAAAGCCGGCGGTGCCCACCGTAATGTAGGGGCGCTTCAACACGTCCGCGAAAATTCCGCTGATGCTGAACATCTGGTCGAAGGTCAGATACATCGAGCAGGTGCACGCAGACATAGAAGAACGCGAACAAGCCCAGCATCCGGCGGAAGCGCGTCAGCAGCGGCTGCTCGAAAATCTTGCGCAGCGGAGTGACGGCCAGAGTGATCAGCAGGAAGCGCAGCGCCCAGTCACCGGTCCGGTGTTCGATGAACTCGACCGGGTTGGCGCTGAGATCTCCGGAAAATCCGCGCCAGATCAGCAGCAGCGCGGGGATCAGGCAAATAGCGAAGAGAACGCGTTTGGTCCAGGGACTGAACAGGATTTTTTTCATCCGCGTTTGGCCCCGCCGCTTCGCTAATAATTCTTTCGCAGATCCATGCCGGTGTAGAGGCTCGCGACCTGGTCCCCGTAGCCGTTGAACATAAGCGTCTTTCGCATGAAGAGTTCGCCGAGACGGCGCTCGGTGGCCTGGCTCCAGCGCGGATGATCCACCTCGGGATTCACGTTGGAATAGAATCCGTACTCGTGCGCGTTGGTGATGTTCCAGGTGGTGGGCGGCTGCTTATCGGTGAGCGTGATCTTCACGATCGACTTGATGCTCTTGAAACCGTACTTCCATGGCACCACCAGCCGGAAAGGCGCGCCGTTCTGGTTGGGCAGCGTTTCGCCATAGAGACCGACTACCAGCAGCGCCAGCGGGTGCATGGCTTCGTCCAGCCGCAGGCCTTCCACATACGGCAGCTCGATGCCGGCACGATTCCAGAGCGGCATCTGCTTTTTGTCAAAGAGCGTCTGGAACGCGACGTACTTCGCCTTGCGAAGTGGGATCGACCTCCTTGAGCAGCGCGGCCAGCGGGAATCCGATCCACGGCACCACGATGGACCATCGTTCGACGCAGCGATGCCGGTAGATGCGCTCCTCGAGCGGCGCGATCTTCATGATGGAATCCAGGTCGTAGGTCTTTGGCTTGTTGACCAGCCCGCCCACCACCACCTGCCAGGGCGACGGGCGCAAGGTGTTGGCGTAGCTGCGACGGGTCGCTCTTTGTCGGTGCCGAATTCGTAGTAGTTGTTGTAGCTGGTGATGTCTGCGTGCGACGTGATCTTTTCGTTCACCGTATAGGCGCTTTTCGTCACGTTGTTGAGCTTCATGGTGGCGCCCGCCGGAGTGGGCAGCGCCCATGCGCCCGCGATGGCCGAGCCTGCGGCCAGAAACCGGCGGCGATTCAGGTAGAACTGCTTCGGCGTTACATCGGAGTGGCGAAGATCGGCGGGTTTACGGATCAGCATAAATTGCCTCTAACCAAATATTACTCCAAGCCTGAGGCGCCAGACGGCTGCGCTCTGCTCGATACCCGTACACGATATACGTATACGCGCGCGCCGGCGGATTTATTCCCGCGGCCGGCGGCTTCTCTGCCGTCAGGAGATCCGAATCACCGTCCGCCCGCGGATGGCTCCGGCGATGATCTTCTCGCCCAGATCGAACACGGCTTCGAGCGGCGCTTCCTGGGTCATGCTGTCGAGCAGCGGCAGCGGCAGATCGCGCGAAAGGCGTTCCCAGATCAGCAGGCGGTCGCTGCGCGAGACGTACACCGAATTGATTCCCAAGAGGTTCACCCCGCGCAGGATGAACGGGATAAACC
Organism: Bryobacterales bacterium; assembly: GCA_963731375.1. Classification (GTDB taxonomy): domain Bacteria; phylum Acidobacteriota; class Terriglobia; order Bryobacterales; family Bryobacteraceae; genus Palsa-187. Next base: position 1,022,601 of record CAVSUW010000004.1, on the reverse strand, counting down.
GTGGTGTTGAGCGCCGCGCCCCCGGCGACGCCGCACGCCGCCACGCTGCCATTGGCGACTAGCGCGCGCACAATCGCGGCCAGTGTATCGCCACCCACCGATATCGACGGCGCCTGCCCAGCGCTCGGAGTCCATCGGCCGTTTGGACGGTGTATGTCAACGTAGTTCGGTCGACGATCTCGCTCGCGCCGAGGGATCGCAGGTAGTCGCCCAATTCCGCGCGGCCGGTCGACGCGGCCACGCGATAGCCCAGTTTCGCCAGAATCGCGACTGCGATGCTGCCGACGCCTCCCGCCGCGCCCGGTCACCAGAACTTCGCTTGCTCGAATCGGGCACTAAACCGTGCTGCTCCAATGCCACCACGCACTGCATGGCCGTGAATCCAGCCGTTCCGATGGCCATCGACTGCTTCAACGTGAGGCCCTTGGGCAGCCGAACCAGCCAATCCGCGTTCATGCGCGCGAGTTCCGCGTATCCGCCCCACGCCGTTTCCGATAGTCCGAAGCCGGTGACCACAACTTCGTCGCCGGGCTTCCAGTCGGGCGAAGAAGATTCTTCCACCACGCCCGCCAGGTCGACACCCGGAATCATCGGGTACTTGCGGATCACTCCCGGGCGGCCCGTGACGGCGAGGCCGTCCTTATAGTTCAAGTCGGAATAGCGCACTCGCACCAGCACATCGCCGGCGGGCAGACTGGCGCGGTCGATTTGTTGGATGGAAATCTTGGGTTTCCCTTCGATCTGTTCCGCAAAGACCGCTTTGAAGGTGGACATGGCTGACTCTTCAGGATATCCCCACCCGCATTCTGTATCGAAAACTAAGGGTTTCGTTGGATTCCCGTTTCGCCTGAAATCGCCTTAGCATATGAAGTACGGGGGGCATCCATGGTCGTAAAACCGAAGGTGATGCTGTTGTTGGCCGCGGCCGCGGTGAGCGTGACCGCGCAGACGAATTCCTGGGAGCTGAGCCAGCCGGGCGCGAAGCTGCTGATGGGAGTCGACGTCAAGAGCTTGCGCGAGTCGGCTGTAGGCCAGTCGATCCGCGAACAGATGAACAAGATCCCGCCGTCGGCGAACGGAGTCCAATCGCCGTTGCAGGGTCCAATGCAGGCCATGGCAGCTGGGGTTGCTCGATCAGATTGACCGGGTGTTTGTGTCGTCATCCGGGGGGCCGCCGGCGGTCTTCGCGGCGACCTCGAAGAATAAAGCACCCTTTCTCCTGGTAGTGGAAGGTCGTTTCCCGATGGGAGAACTGCAGCCGTTCCTGAAAGGGAAGACGCCGCGGCGGTATCGGGATGCCGATGTGTATCGCCTCAACCCGACCGACGTCACCACCGTTCGCCTTCATTAAGGGCGAAGCCGACAGCTCCACCTTGCTTCTGGGCGACGAAAAATCGATTCTGGCGGCGATCGACCGGCGCGGCGGTGCGCTTGTCCCGGCGTCGGCACTGCTGCGGCGCGCCCAAGCGCTGGCGGCCACTCACGACTTCTGGCTCATCGCCGATGGACCGCTCACCGGGTTCCAGCCCACTGCCGCCGGGGCGAGCAATCCGCTGGCGGCGCAGATGGCCGCGCAGGTGAAGGGTCTGGACATGGGCCTTGCGCTGCGCGACGGTTTTCAATTGGAGGTGAGCGTGGCGGCCGAGAGCGATGCCGTGGCCGCGCAGATGACGCAACTGCTCTCCACGCAAATCCAAATGGCGCTGCAGCGCAACCAATCCGCCGGAAGCGGCGGAGATCGGCCGCAAGCTGCACATTGCCGCGGAGGGGAATCGCATGCAACTCAGTCTTGGCGCTCACGAAAGATGAACTTGTGCAGCAAATGCAAGCCGCACAGGCGGCGCGCGCGCAGGCGGCCGCGACGTCTCCCTCGCAGCCCACTCTGCCGCCGGTGCGTCAGCCAAGCCGGCCAATCCGGGACAGATCACGATTTATGGTCTGGACGGCGGTCCGCGCGTAATCCAATCAACGCATTGAAGATAGTGAACGGCGAGTCCAGGAGGACTTGACTCGCTCGCTAACATAGGAGCATGATTACGCTCCGATTAGCGGAAGAACGCGGCCATGCCGACCACGGCTGGCTCAACTCGTATCACACCTTTTCGTTCGCGAATTATCACGATCCCATGCACATGGGCTTTCGCGCGCTGCGCGTCTTGAACGATGACCGCGTGGCGCCCGGCAGAGGCTTCGGCTCGCACGGGCATCGCGACATGGAGATCATCTCTTACGTGCTGGAAGGCAGCCTCGCGCACAAGGACAGCACCGGCACGCAAGAAGTTCTGGAGGCCAACATGGTGCAGGCCATGTCGGCGGGCACCGGCGTGATTCACAGCGAATTCAATGGCTCGCCCAAGCAGCCGGTACACTTTCTGCAGATCTGGATCGAGCCGGCCGAGATGGATGTGGAGCCCTCCTACCAGCAGTTCGCCTACGATCCTGCGGAGAAAAAGGGACGCCTGCGGCTGATCGCCGGGCCGGACAAGAAGACAGCGGAACCGGCCGCCTTCATTCATCAGGACGCGCGCATGTACGCGTCGGTGCTTGGCGGCGGGCGAATCTCTCGAACAGCCGATCGCCAAGGGCCGCTACGCCTGGGTGCATTGCGCGGAGGGCAACATCACGCTGAACGGACACGCGCTGAAAGAAGGCGACGGTGCGGCGATCAGCGATGAAACGGCGCTGCAGATCACGGGCGCCGGTCCCGCGGGCGGCGAGTTCCTGGTGTTCGATCTGGCGTAGGCTGTTGACTATGCGCGAAGTCAACGTAGTGGTGGTGTTCTATTCGCGGTATGGCGAGACCGAGCAACTGGCGCTCGCGGCGGGCGTGGGAGCGGTGCAGGCGCACGCCAACATTCGCCTGCGGCGGCTGAAGGATCTGGCGGATGCCGAAACCATCGCGCGCGATCCGCGCTGGACCGAAAACCTGGAGCGCATGAATCGCGACTACATCGCGCCGCGCGAGATCGATGTGGATTGGGCGGACGTGATCCTGGTCGCCTCCTGCCCGGATTCGCTGCGCGAAACCGAACAGTATGTGGAAGCGCTCCTGGCCACGCCTGGCAGGAACGACCGCTTGCTGATCGTTCCGCTGGTAGACGACGCCGGGCGACCGCCTGGCGTCGGCTCGCGCGCAGGGCCGCGAAGCGGTCGAGAACGCACGAAAATTAAAGACGTGAATACTTTGGTTCGTTTCGAGCGCGATCAGGATGTTGCGGTCATCACCATCGACAATCCTCCCGTCAACGCGCTGAGTCCGGGAGTGGTCGAAGGGCCTGAAGGCCGCGATCGAACAGGCCAATGCCGACGCGGAGGTGCGCGCCATCGTCGTCATCGGCAGCGGGCGCACTTTCATCGCCGGAGCCGACGTGAACGAGTTTCAGAAGCCCACTGCCGGCGAGTACGTCGCCGAGATTCGCGCATGTCTGTCGACGATAGAAGATTCCGCCAAGCCGGTAGTGATGGCGATTCACGGCGCGGCGCTGGGCGGTGGTCTCGAAACCGCGATGGCCGGGCACTATCGCGTGATCGCGCCGTCGGCTCAGGTAGGCCAGCCCGAAGTGAAGCTGGGCCTGATTCCGGGCGCGGGAGGCACGCAACGGCTGCCGCGATTGGCGGGAGTCGCCAAAGCGGTCGAGATGTGCGCGTTTGGCGCTCCGGTCAAAGCGCAGGAGGCGCTCGCCGCCGGGATCGTAGACCGGATCGTCGACGGCGATCTGCGCGCGGGAGCGGTGGCGTTCGCGCGTGAAATCGCAGACAAGCCGATTCCGAGAACTCGCGATCGCAACGAGAAGCTCGCGAATGCCGATCCGGCGATCTTTTCGGCCGCACGCGAGCAGGCGCGCAAGAAATGCGAGGGCAAACGGCGCCGCTGGCGGCGATCGATGCGGTGGAGGCGGCGACCAAACTCACGTTCGCCGACGGCCTGAAGCGCGAAGCGGAATTGTTCGATGAGTGCCTGCGATCCCCGCAATCGAAAGCGCTGATCTATGCTTTTTTCGCGGAACGTGCCGTCACCAAGATTCCCGGCATATCCAGCAGCACGCCCACTTACGACATCGCGCGCGCGGCCATCGTCGGCGCGGGCACCATGGGCGGAGGCATCGCCATGGCCTTCGTCAACGCCGGGATTCCGGTGACTGATCAAGGAGACCACCCAGGAAGCCCTCGACCGCGGCATGACGAACATTCGCCGCAACTATGCGCGACTGCCCGCGGAAGCCGCGGAGCAGAAACTGGCGATGATCACCCCGCAGCTCACGTTCGACGGGTTCGATCAAGCCGACCTCATCGTCGAAGCGGTGTTCGAAAATCTCGCTGTGAAGCAGCAGGTCTTTCGCGAGATCGACGGCGTCGCGAAACCCGGCTGCGTCCTGGCGACCAACACGTCGTCGCTCGACATCGACCAGATCGCGGCGGCGACCACGCGGCCCGAAATGGTCATCGGCCTGCACTTTTTCAGTCCGGCGAACATCATGCGGCTGGTCGAGATCGTGCGCGGCAGCGCGACTCGCCCTGAAGTCACCGCCACCGCCGCGGCGCTCGCGAAACGTCTCGGCAAGATTGGCGTGATTGCCGGCAACTGCCCCGGCTTCATCGGCAACCGCATGATCAACGTCTACGGCCGCGAAGCGCAGTTCCTGTTGGAAGAAGGCGCGACCGTCGAAGACGTCAATCAGGCGCTCTTCGATTTCGGCATGGCCATGGGACCGCTGGCGATGTTCGACCTGGTGGGCAACGACGTGATGCGCGACATCGCCGCGATATCCGGAGCCGCAGCTGGCGCCGAAGTCCGCTCGTGCTCCCGCAATTATGCGCGCTGGGCCGTCTGGGACAGAAGACCGGCAAAGGCTGGTCGCAATACGACGAGAATCGCAAGCCGTCGGCCGATCCGGAAGTCGCGGCGTTGATCGAGAGCACCGCGCGCGCCGCGGGCATCGAGCGCCGCGTCATTTCGAAAGAGGAAATCGTCGACCGCTGCATCCTCGCCCTGGTGAACGAAGGCGCGCGCATTCTCGAAGAAGGCATGGCGCTGCGAGCTTCCGATATCGATGTAATTTATCTCACCGGCTACGGCTTCCCGGCGTGGCGCGGCGGACCCATGTTCTACGCGGATAGCATCGGCTTGTCGAACGTTGTCGCGCGGATTGAAGAATTCGGGTGGACTCCCGCGCCGCTATTGAAGCGGCTGGCGGCGGAAGGCAAGAGCTTCACCTAGTTAGTCGAGCCAGAAGTTGAAATTCTCCGAAGTGCCGCGAACCATGCCATCGAAGGGAATGATGACTCCCAGGTCTCGCATATCTCCAGCCGGTTTAAAGCTGTGATCGACCGTAAACTCAAAATGAATCGGCTTGCTGTAATCGATTCCTGAAGGCAGGTTCGCCTCGAACTATTTTTCGTTCCGCCCGGAGTAGGTTTGTGTTCCCACCGCGTGGCCGTTCACCGCGCACGACATCTTCACCACCGGCGACGCGGCCGCGACCACGTCGGGAATCACAAACTGGAGCGAGAACTTTGGCGGCCTGGTCGCATCCAGCAGAGTCACCTCGAAACTGAATCGCTTCAGAGCTCCAGGCCCATTGCCGCTCCGTTACTTCCGTAAATCCTTCCAGCAAACGAACCGTCGCCGGAGCGGAGAGCCGCTGGCTGCGCATGAACAGAAACTTGCGGGCGTCTTTATCCAAATCAGTCGGATTCGAAGCCCTGCATGCAGCCGCGCGTCAACTGATCGATGATCCGCCAGCCGCTTCGTTTGACGAGCCGTTCCAGGGCGGTGGGAGAAAAAATCCATTGATTCGTCGGATCGTTGTTGGTCTCGCGGTGATCCAGCAAGTACGCCAGCGGCTCATCCTTCATGGGCACGCCGGATTTCGTCACGTCCGCGATGCGGGTGCTCAGAACGCAATAGCGGCACTGGTTCGCCAGCGTCTCCAGCGCCAGATAGGGATTCTTCAGGTGATACAAGACGCCCAGCGAGAAAGCCAGCCCGTATGTGGTTCCCGGCAACTGCGTAGCCGTATCCGCGTTCAGCTCATGGATCTCGACCGGAAGATTCAGACGCTCGCGCAGGGCTCGCACGCCGGCCATCCAGTTGTGATTGCTCCTGCGGTTATCGGCGGCGGCAACCTCGCATCCGAGACTTGCGAAGAACAACGGAATCTCGCCGTCCCCGCAGCCGAAATCGATCACCGGCCCGGCGCGGAACGCGCGCGCGAATTCGGTGAAATGCCCGCGCAGGAACGGCGTGATGTGATCGATCGAAGCCATGCTGTCGTAGGGATACCAAGTCAATTCCAGCGGCAGAGGTTCTTTCTTGGCTTCTACTAATTGCTTCGAGAATAAAGGGCGACGATCAAGAATTTCCTGAGCGTTCGCAGGCAGCGTCATTTCTCTTGCTCCAGGTTCGGGCCCAGGCCCATTTTGCGGCCGAGTTTAAGCCAGCGCGATTCGGCCGCCAGACGCAGTTGCATCTCGACCTTTTCTAGGCGCTCTTCAAGCGCCGCTTTTTCCTTGTACAGTTGGGCAATCCGCGAATCGGCGCCGGGTGCGGGTTCTGCCTGTCGCTCGTCCCGAGCATCCATTTCGTTTTTCGCCAGTAAAGCCGAAACAGATATCTTGGGATACGGCAGTTTGCGAGCCACCAGGGGCCGGCTCCAAGGGCCGTCGAATACGATGCCGAACCGCTCCACCGGTTCCATTTGCAGAACTACATCCGAGAAGCCCGCGCCTCGCAGTTTGCGCACCAGATCGGCTTGGGCGAATAATCGCATCTCCAGTGTGGAGCCGATCCCGCCGTGGAACACCAGATTGCCGTGAACTTCGAGGGTCCTGTCCTTCTTGCGATTGATCAGCACGTGCTCGCCGGCCAGTTCGATCACGGAATATTGGTACAGATCCGGGTAGTGCTCGTCCGTCTCCTCGGCGATCACCGACGGCACCGTGATGCATAGCACCCCATACGGCTTCAGTAAACGAAACGCTTCTTCAAAGGCGCGCTCGACGGGCGGAGCCACGTGTTCGAAAACGTCGCTCGACAAGATGAAGTCGTACGTGCCGTGCTGATCGGAGTGCGACTCGGTGATATCCAGATACGGCTCGCGATCGTAAAAAGTATTGGTGTAGTTCGTCTTTTCGGCAAGCAGAGTGGAATAGCATTGCGCATCGCTCATGCCGAATCCCTTGACGTTGTCGCAGCGTGGAAATTCGGGGAGCGGCCGCTCCTCGCCGAATAATTCCAGCGCCAGCATGTAGATGATGGCGCGCATCCGCACGTTGGAGCCGCAACTCGAGCAAGTCGGCGTTTCCCAGGGTATTGCTTCTACTGTGTTTGAAGTGCCACACAGGTTACAGGTGAAGGTGGTCATTAAAAAAGGTCGTCATGGAACAGGTTAACCCAAAGCCGATATCATTAAGTTGAATGACGGCGAGACCTCCCAGAAAGACCAATCCGTTGCTGCGCATCATCATGAGCGCGGTGCTGGTGGCGTTCGCCATTTTCGTCGTGCAGTATAAGAAGTCCACCGAGCATAACGAGCCGGGCGCTAAGGGCCCGCTGAAGCCATTTATATCCACAGCGCCGTCGTCGGAGGGGTCGAACCGCTTCGCTTGGGTCCCGCATTATCCCGGTGCAACGATCGAGAATATCAGCAGCAAACAGACCCGCGATGAATTGACCTACGGTTTTAACTTCCGGACCCCGGACGACTTCAAACAGGCGCTTACCTTTTACAGGCAGCAGCTCGAGTCCGCGGGTTTCAAAGTGGAAGCAAAGAATTCGGCCGATGTCGGAGGAGAGCTGCACGCTGACGCCGCTAGCAGCGGCCGATCGTTGGATGTGACCGCAGCCAAAGTATTGCAGGGGACAGGCACCGAAGTCGGAATCACAGCAGTACAGCGATGAAGCGAACCTCGTCCGTTAACGCGCAAGCCGGAAGTCAAGAGTCCGGCGGGCCACTGGCCGCAGTTGCACGCGGCCATCGAAGCGGGCGCCGATGGCGTCTACTTCGGGCTGAAACACTTCACGGCGCGCGCCAAGGCGGGCTTCGGCGTCGAAGAATTGCCGGAGGCCATGCGCACGCTGCACGCGCGCGGCGTTCGCGGCTATGTCACTTTCAATACGCTGCTGTTCGAACATGAGCTGAAGGCCGCCGCGCGGCGCGATCGCCGCCATTGCCGAGGCGGGCGCCGACGGACTGATCGTCCAGGATTTGACGGCGGTGCGCCTGGCGCGCGAAATCGCTCCGGGCATGCAGCTTCACGGCAGCACGCAGATGAGCATCACCGACGTGCGCGGAGTCGAACTGGCGCGGAGCCTGGGCGTCAACCGCGTGACGCTGGCGCGCGAGCTGTCGATGGATGAGATCCGCGCGATCGCCTCGGAAACCGACTGCGACCTGGAGATCTTCGTCCACGGAGCGCTGTGCGTGGCCTACTCGGGCCAATGTTTTTCGTCGGAAGCCTGGGGAGGCAGAAGCGCCAATCGCGGGCAATGCGCGCAGGCCTGCCGCTTGCCTTACGAATTGCTGGTGGACGGGCGCATCGAGCCGCTGGAGGACGCGCGCTATCTGCTGTCGCCCGGCGATCTCTACGCGCTGCGCCAGATTCCGGAGATCGTCGCGGCCGGCATCGCCGCGCTCAAGATTGAAGGCCGCTACAAGGACGCCGATTACGTCGCGCTCACCACGCGGGCATATCGTAAAGCTGTCGATGAAGCCTGGGCCGGACGCGCGCTCAGCATCACGCCGCAGGAAGAATTGCAATTGGAGCAGGTGTATTCGCGCGGCCTGGGGGCGTTTTTTCTGACAGGCACGAATCACCAGACGGTGGTCGAAGGGCGCGCTCCGCGGCATCGCGGCGTGAAGATAGGCGCGGGTGACGCGCGTCGAACCCGATCGTGTGATGGTGGAACCTGCCGCCGCGCACGAGATCGCTCCGCTGAAGCCGGGCGACGGCGTGGTGTTCGATGCCGCGGACTGGCGCAGTCCCGAAGAACCGGAAGAAGGCGGCCGCCTGTTTGCTGTGCGCAGTCATTTGAGCGGCGAGATCGAGCTGGAATTCGGCAATGGAGCGGTCCGCTTCGCTCGCATTCGCGCCGGGGATTGGCTGTGGCGCACGCATGATCCCGAAATCGACCGCGTCGCGCGGCCTTTCCTCGATCCTTCCGCTCCGATGGCCCGGCAGCGCGTGAACGTCTCGGTCGAAGCACGCGAGGGAGCGCCGTTGCGCGCGGTTTGGTCGCTCGAAACGCAGCCGCGAGTGAGTGTGTCGGTCGAATCGCCAGAGCCTTTGACGCCGGCGCAGAATCGCGGCATTACGTTGGAGTCCTTGCGCGAACAGTTTGGACGGCTCGGCAATACGGCGTACGAACTGGGCGAAATTACTCTGGATGCGGAAGGATCGCTCTTCGCCGCGGTATCGACGCTCAATCAGATGCGGCGCGAGGCAGTGGAGAAACTGCAAGCCGCCGAGATCGCAGCGGCCGCCGGTCGAAATTCACGATGCAGCCGTGCTGAAGAGGTCGGCAGTCGCGGCGCGCCCTGAGCAGTCTGACGACCGCGCCGCAACTTCATATTTTGGTCCGCACGCCGGAGCAACTGGAAGCGGCGCTCTCACTCACGCCTCGCACCCGCCAGCATCACGCTGGATTATCTGGATCTCTACGGCCTGCGTCCCTCGATCGACCGCGTGAAGGCCAGCGGCATTCCGGCGCGAGTCGCCAGTCCGCGCGTGCTCAAACCGGGTGAGGCGCGCATTCTGAATTTTCTGGTCAGCCTGGACTGCCCGATTCTGGTCCGCCCCGCGGGACTGGTGCACGCGCTGCGCGAGCTCGATCACGCACCGTTGATCGGCGATTTTAGTCTCAACGTGTCCAACTCCATCAGCGCCGAATTGTTTCTGGATCTCGGTCTCGAACGGCTGACGCCGGCCCACGATCTGAACGCCGCGCAGGTGGCGACGCTCGCGCTGGGCATTGGCGCGCAGAACATCGAGGCCATCGCCTATCAGCATCTGCCGGTGTTTCACACCGAGCACTGCGTCTTCTGCCGCTTCTTATCGAAGGGAACCAGCTATCGCGATTGCGGCCGTCCCTGCGAAAAGCACCGCGTCGAACTGAAGGACGCCAAAGGCCGGGCGCATCCGGTGCTGGCCGACGTGGGCTGCCGCAACACGGTTTTCGGCGCGGAGGCGCAGGAAGCCAGCGGCCACTTAGACGCTTGGAGACAAGCCGGCATTCGCCATTTCCGCCTGGAATTCGTGCATGAATCGGGCGAGCAGCTACGCCAGGTGTTTCGCGCCTTTGAGTCCGCACTTGCCGGACGCTCGGCCGGCCACGAACTCTCCGCGCAACTTCGCCGCGCCGCGCCGCAAGGCACCACCGAAGGCAGTCTGTTCGTGTCCGCCGACTACCTGAAACTTCCGGTATTGCAATAGCGGCGCCACCCGACTTCCACGCGCTGCTCCCGAGGCGTATAATCGACGCATAACGGGAGGGAATCATGCGACCCTGGGAAATCGCCGCTGCTGGCACTTAGTTTTGACAGGCGCCCTAAACGCGCAGCAGAAAGCGCCAGGGAATTCCACGCCATCCCCTAACGGTCCCACAACGCCCCGGCCCACTCAGCCGACGACACCGTTTCCGGATGGCGCCGGGCCCAATTCAACGGCCTATTTATATCTCTGGCACCGTGATGCTGAGCGACGGGACGCCCCTGACCGACCGCGCGAAAATTGAGCGCGTGTGCAACGGTGTGCCGAATGTCGAGGCGGAAACCGACAAGAAAGGACGCTTCAGCTTTGAGGTCGGGCACAGCCTGGAAATGCCGGACGCGAGTGTCGGCTCCGATATAACCGGCCGCGGGGGCTCGCCATTTGGCACTACCGGCGAACAACGGTGGCATGGCTGGCGGCCGCATGGGTAGTACGGACCGGCGGCTCTTTGGGTTGTGAGCTGCGGGCCGCGCTGACCGGTTTCCGTTCCGACGTGATTCAGCTCGACACCATTCATTACATGGACAATCCCAACATCGGGACCATCATTTTGCACCGCATGGCAAAGGTGGATGGATTGACCATTAGCGTGGTCTCCGCCCTGGCGCCGAAAGACGCTCGCAAGGCTTACGAAAAGGGCCGCGAAGACGAAGCCAAGAACAAACTGGACGACGCCCAGAAGAATTTCGAGAAGGCGGTCAGCGTATATCCGCAGTATTCCGCCGCTTGGTTCGAACTGGGCCGGATTGACGAGCAGGGCAATCGCATCGATGAGGCTCGCAAAGCCTACCAGCAAGCCATCGCGGCTGAGCCTAAGTTTATTCTGCCGCACGAGCAGCTCTCCTGGCTCGCGTTGCGCGAGGCCAAGTGGCAGGAGTTGGTCGATATCACCGATAAATGGCTGGTCCTCGACTCCCAAAATTCTCCTGACGCCTACTACCTCAGCAGCATCGGCAATTTGCAGACGCAGCATTTCGATGTCGCGGAGAAAAACGCGCAAGCGGCCGTTCGCATGGACCCCGGCAAGAAGAATATGCGCGCGCGCTACGTGCTGGGCCTGGCGCTGGCGCAGAAGCACGATTTCACGGCGTCGGCGGAAGCGATTCGATCCTACTTGGATGCGACTCCGGACGCGAAAGACAAGGATTTAGTCCAGAAGCAATTGGAGCAGATCCAAGCCGCAGCGCAGGAAAAGGTTCAGACCGAAGCAAGTCACTCCGAAGCAAATCAGGTCGAAGCCGCAATAGCCGCGACACGCCACGCTACACTGGAGGCATGAGGCCGCTTCTGCTGCTTGCCTTAGCGGCCGTTTTACCTCTCCGCGCCGCCGATCCGGCTTTCGCGCGGGCCGAGAGCCAAGCTGGATCGCATCGAATCCGGCCGCGCCCGTCCCGGTTCCGTGATTGTGTTCACGCCTGCCGAAATGAACGCTTGGGCGCGGGGGCGCGTGCCGCAGATGTACCAGGGTATTCGAGAACCCAACGTCCAGCTAGGTTTCGGCACAGCGACCGGTTCCGCGTTCGTCGATTTTCTGAAGATGCGGCAAGGCGAGGGGCTGGCTACGAATTCTTTAGTCGCGAAGCTGATCGCGGGCGAGCGGCCGCTTAAAGTTTCCATCCAGCTTGAATCCAGTCACGGACGCGCGACGGCACGGCTGACGCGCCTGGAGATTTCCGGTGTCGCGGTCACCGGAGCGCCGTTGGATTTCCTGGTGAACGAGTTCTTCCTCCACCTTTTCCCGGATGCCAAGGTGAATCAGCCGTTCGAATTGCACGATAACATCGAGCGCATCGAGCTCCGGCCGGACGGAGTGCGGGTCACGATACGGAAGTGAGAGCCGCTTTCGCGGCCGTGCGGCCTGCTTGGATGCAGTCCGGGATACCGATGCCGTCGTAGGCATTGCCTGCCAGATGCAGACCGGGAATCGCGGCGGCGCGCGCCCGTATTTCCTCCACGCGCTGCCGATGGCCCAGGGTATATTGAGCCATCGAGCGCGGCCAGCGCGCGATCGTTTGCGAGATGGGCGCCGCCGTCAGGCCCAGGATGCGGCGCAGTTCTTCGCGCGCGATGGCGGTCACCGATTCATCGGATTCATTCAGGATCGCTGGATCGCCAATGCCGCCGAAGAAACAGCGCAGGACGATGCGGTCATCCGGAACGCGGAACGAAAACTTGGTGCCCACGAAAGTGCACGCTGCCAGACGCTGACGTTCTTTCTTAGGCACCAGGAAACCGAATCCCGCGCGCTTGCCGTCGAAATCCGCCGCGCGGTAGATCAACGAGAGCGTCAGCGACGAACTATAGTCGATGCTTTGGAGCAGTTCCGCGAGTCGCGCGTCGAGTCCCGAGACCAGACGCGCCGCCGACCACGCAGGGCAGGCCACGATCACTTGATCGGCGTCCATCCATTCGCCGCCAGCGCGTACGCGAAAACTGTTGCCTGAGCGCTCGATTGTCTCTACTTCCGCGCGGCACACTTTCACGCGCGCGGCCAGTGAATCGACCAGAGTTCCCAGCCCGCCCTTCAACGTGCGGAACAACGGGCCGCTCGGCGGCGCCGCGGAACGTCCAGCCAACACTCCGCGCACCAGGCTCCCGTACTTCGCTTCCATTTGCAGGAAGCGCGGCAGGACGCTGCCCACGCTGAGCTGCGCGGGATCACCTCCATACACGCCGGAGAGCAATGGCTCGGCCAGATAGTCCAGGGTTTCCTGTCCGAAGTGATCCGTGACGAACTCCGCGACGCTGCGGTCATGCGACTCGCCGGGCTTGCGGAAATATTCCAGGCCCATGCGGATCTTCGTTCCCCAGCTCAGCAGCGGCGACTTGACCATGGGCATGACGCGCGTGGGCACAATCATCATCACGCCCTCGGGCAGCGCGACCAGCGCGCCGTGTTTCAAAATGTAAGTCGTGCGCTGGTGATCGTTGGAGCCGATCACGTCGGCTTCGAGACCCAGTTCTTTGATGAGCGTCAGCGCCGCCGGCTTGGCGGAGAGGAAACTATCCGGTCCGCATTCGAGCGTGCAGCCATCGGTGACGCGCGTTTCGATGACGCCGCCAACGCGAGCCTGCTTTTCGAGGATGGTGCAGTCGGCGCCCGCTCGCGTCAGATCGTAGGCGGCAGAGAGACCGGAAATGCCCCCGCCAACGACGACGACGCGGCGGGTTCCCACGGCAGCCTACGGCCGGAAATCGCGCACGATTTCGACGCAGGCCTTCACGTTTTCCACCGGCGTTTCCGGCAGAATCCCATGGCCCAGGTTAAAGATGTGACCCGGCCGCGAACCGGTGCGCTTCAGCAGTTCATGCACGCGCATCTTGAGCTCGGGCAACGGAGCCATCAGCACGGCCGGATCCAGATTGCCCTGAATCGCCGAGCGATAGCTGATGTCCAACCATGCCTGGTCGATGTTAATGCGCCAGTCGACGCCCATCACGTCGCCGCCTGCCGCGTGCAACTCGCGGAAAAAGCCCGCCGCGCCAGTGCCGAAGTGGATGGCCGGAACGCCGGCCGCGCGAATGCGTTCGATGAGCGCGCGCGAATACGGAGCGACGTAGCGCACGTAATCGTCGGGGCCTAACGCTCCCACCCAGCTATCGAACACTTGAATGATGCGCGCCCCCGCCGTGACCTGCAGCACTGCGAATGCGCCGAGCACGTCCACCAGCTTGCCCATCAATCGCCGCCACAGAGTTTCGTCGCGGTACATCATGGTTTTGGTCTTGAGGAAATTGCGCGACGGGCCGCCTTCGATCATGTAGCTGGCCATGGTAAACGGCGCGCCCACGAACCCGATCACCGGCACACGCCCGGCCAGGGCCCGCACGACTTGCTGAATCGCCTCTCCGACATAGCCCAAGTCATCGGTGTTCGAGATGGACAGGCTGTCGACGTCATCACTGGTCCGCACCGGGTTCGCGATCACCGGACCCTCGCCCGGCGCGAAGCGCAGCTTCAGGCCCATCGGCTCCACGGGCAGCAGCAAATCGGCGAAAATGATGGCCGCGTCGACGTCCAGAATTTCCACCGGCTGCAGCGTGACTTGGGCGGCTAAATCGGGGCGTTTGCAGATTTCCAGGATGCCGTGTTTGGCGCGGATGTCCCGGTATTGCTTCATATAGCGGCCCGCCTGCCGCATAAACCACACCGGGCGGACGTCGGTCGGCCGACGGCGGCAAGCATCGAGGAACCGGCTGTTCATGGGGGCCACACGCATAACCCTCAAAGTAGCACAAACGTTCTTAGGAAAGCGTGTTTTTTGCGCGTCCGCGGCGGATTCTCTTTAGAATCTGCGGGGCTTTGGCGCTCAGCGCGGCGGGGAGGGCCGGCTCGAATTGCAGATCTGGCGTACGATACAACTGGAGCCGTTCCGATAACTGGTATTTTAAGAACGGCTTAGCGTGCTCGATGGCCGCGAGAGTGGCCGCTTGCTGCTCCGGTGTGCCTTGCAGCAGCAGTCGCACGTTCGCACGGCGAAAATCCGGCGAAACGTGCACCTCGCTGACTGCCGCCGGACCGACGCGCGGATCGGTCAACTCGTAGTTGATCAACTCGTCGAGCTCCTCGCGGAGCCCTTCGGAGACGCGTTCGTTGCGGTGCGGGTCCACGCATTCAGCATACCAACCTGGGAACTTTTGCGCGTATCGGCGCTATCGTGGAATCATGCGCCGCGCGACAGTAACCATCAGCGACGAGATCGAGGCCAACCTCGACGCCTATATCCGGCAGCAAGAAGTTTCGCCCCCTCTGACCGCGATCATGCACGTAGCATTGCAGGAATTTCTCGCTCGCCGTGGATTCGCCCTCGGCGCCCGAAAACTAAGCGTCACCCCCGCCAAGAAAGGCAGCGGCGCCCAAGACGTCAGCGTCGATCACGACCGTTATCTCGTCGGCCATTGAACCGATCAGAAACCTTTCGCGAGCCACTTGGACCAATAAAACGTCATCGGCGTCTTGCCGGTGTTGGTAATCCCGTGCAGCGTATTGCCGGCGCAATACATGATGGCGCCGGGACCTACCTGGACGATTTTTCCATCGCACTCGATCTCGCCGGTGCCGTCGCTGACGATCAAGAACTCTTCTTCGGGATGCCGGTGCGGCGGATGCGGGCTTGCGCCCGGATCCAGAATTGCCATGCCCGCGCAGATGCCGTCCAGTTGATCGGTGGGACCGTTGTAGTGCACGAAGACCTGACTGCCTGCGATGCTGGCGCTCGCCACGTTCGTCAAATCCAAGACGCCATCGCGAAGCTTCGGCGAAGTTGTGGCCACGGTTACGGCGTTATCTTTCTCAGGCATCTTGCCTCCCAGATACGAGAATAGCCGAGTCGGAATCCATCATCGGGGCTTCCGTAAAATGGATTCGGACATCATGACGAAAGCCATTGTCATACGCGCACACGGCGGGCCGGAGGTGTTGCAGATCGAAAATGTTGCTGTGGGCGAGCCGGGCGCGGGCGAACTGCGTGTCCGCCAAACCGCCATTGGAGTCAATTTTCATGACTGCTATGTGCGGTCCGGGCTTTACAAAACGCTCTCTCTGCCTGGCATTCCCGGGATTGAGGGCGCCGGCGTGGTCGAAGCGGTGGGCCCGGAAGTGACTGGTTTCGCGCCAGGCGATCGTATCGGTTATGTGACGGCGAGCTACGGCGGCTATGCCGAGACGCGCCTGCTGCCAGCCGCGCGAGCTGTCAAGCTGCCGGACGGCATGACTGAGGACACTGCGGCCGCGGTGTTTGTCAAAGGCCTGACGGCCGCATTCTTAGTGCTGCGGACACATCACGTTCTGCCTGGGCAGACGATCTTGGTCCATGCGGCGGCCGGCGCGGTGGGCCAGCTTCTTTGCCAGTGGGCTTCGCATCTCGGAGCGACAGTGATCGGTACAGTAGGAAGTCCCGAGAAGGCGGCTATCGCCAGGAAGTGCGGCTGTGCGCACACCATCCTTTACCGCGAAGAGGACTTCGTGTCACGCGTGAAAGAGACTACGGGCGGGCGGGGCGTGGATGCTGCTTACGACTCGGTCGGCCGCGACACGTTTGCCGGCTCGCTGGCGGCGCTGGCGCTCCGCGGGCATCTCATTAACTTCGGCCAGTCGTCCGGGCCGGTTGCGCCTTTCTCCGTTTCCGAACTGAGTGCACGGTCGAACAGCCTTACCCGGCCGATCTTGTTCCACTACATCGCGACGAGAGCGGAACTCGAAGCGCTGGTGGGCGAGTTGTTTGCGGCATTGTCTAGCGGTATTTTGCATGTTGGGGAGCCGCGCCGCTTCGCGCTGGCTGAAGCCGCCGATGTGCATCGCGCGATCGAGGCGAGGGCCACGTCCAGCTCCGTTTTGCTCATGCCCTAAGGTGGATCGCGTCACACGCGTCCGGCGCCTGCGCCGCCACCGATTTGACGCAATCTGAGTCCTTGCACTGGATGCGACAACAATGTTTCCGCCGCCGCGAGGAAGCGTACGGTGTGAGGCAAGGTCGCGTGCAGTTCAAACGAGGCTTCGTCCACCCACTCCGAATAAACCGCGAATACGGTCGGCGGTCGCAACGATTCGAACACTTCGATGCTCAAGCAGCCAGTCTCGGCGCGAGAGGGTTCATTGACCCGAAGCAGCTCTTCGCGAAATGCATTTTCTTTTCCCAGCAGCGGTTCAAAGCGGACGATAAAGTGAAAAGACAAAGTGCCTCAGCTCCTGCCACGCTCGCCGCACATTGAATATGCTCAACCTAAGCCGGGAAGGGCCAAACGCGTTCGATGGTCTTGCTGAGCATCCAGCGCTTATCTTCCGCATTCAGAAATTTCATGTCGTCGCGGACTACCGTAAGCGCCTGCGGATATTTCGCGACGCTCTCGAGGATCGGCCAGTCCGTCGCCCACATCAACCGTTGCGGCCCGAAGGCGGCGTGCAACCGCTTCACCAGTTCTTGCGAGTCCAGCCACGGATAGGCCTGGCGCGAAAGCGACCAAGTATGCGAGATCTTCACAAACACATTGGGAAAGCGCTTCAGGGCAATCAGCTTTTCGAGTTCCTGCGGCTGATCGACCGGGCAATCGGCCATGTGATCGATCACTACTGTCATCTCCGGCAGCTTCTCCATTAACCTAGCCACTTCCGGCATACGCACCACCGGAGCGAGCACCGTCATCGGCACTTTCAATTCGGAGCAGCGCTTCCAAAGCGGGGGCATCAGCGGTCCCGTAAACCAATCGCCCGCTGCGCCGGACCCGGGGGAGAGCCGGACTCCGCTGAATCCTTGCTCGGTGAGTTGCGACAGGTGGTCTGGCGCGGCGGGCGCTAGTGGATCCACCCGGCACACGCCCTTGAACATCTTCGGATACTGCTTCAGCGTGTGCGCCAGAAAACGGTTGTCGTACCGGTAGTGAATCACCTGAATGAGGACGGTCTTGGAAACCCCGTTGCTTTTCATCAGGCCCAACAGCGTTTCCGGCGCGGCATCGCGCTCGGGGACATTCTGCCCCTGTGCGAACGGAAATTCAGGATCGTGTTTCCACACGTGAACGTGGGGATCGAGGATGCGATAGTCGGCGGCTGCGAGTGTGGAAGCAGCGAGCGTTGTTCCGATAAACGTTCTGCGCGAAATGTCAGACATAAATTGGTTCCAGCGTCTTGACTACATACGCTCCACACCGTTCGTAGCTGACGCGCGGGCCTTGCCGGGCAATGTCGAGATCCACGATCAGCCAGTTCTTGAACGAAGCCGCCTTCAGCGCACGATGGCAGGCGGGAAAATCCACATCGCCATCGCCCAGATCGTAGATGTTCTGCAGGAAGTTGCCTGTTCCGCGCTTCGCGTCTTTGTAGTCCGCCAGCATCAGCCGGTTCTTGTAACGGTCCAGGATCTTCGCGGAGTCCATGCCGGCCAGGTGAAGGTGCGCGGTATCGGGCGACAGCCAGAACAACTTGGGATCGGTCATCTGCATGCAACGGTCGAGTTCGTCTTCGTTCTGCACCATCTGGCCCATGTGGTTGTGAAGACCCGCCTTGAAGCCCATTTCGCCCGCCATTTCGCCCAGTTGGTTATAACACTCGCACATGGTTTTGAAAGCGTCCGGCGCCGCTCCAGCATTGCGCGGCGGCGAGAACACCACCAGACGTTCAGCGCCGAACTTCTTGAGGAAGGTCATCGCGACTTTCGCGTTGTCCAGGACCTCCTTGCGCTTGGACGCGTCCTGCGCCGGGCCATTGAACGAAATGGTCACCACGTGAAGGCCGCGCTTGGAGACTTCCTTTTCCATTTGTTCGGTGGTGATGCTGTAGGTGTCCAGAATCTTTGGAAACTGCGTCAAACGCAGGCCGATGAACCCGGTGTCGCGCATCACGTCGAGGATGTCGGTGAACTTCGAACCCTTGAAGGAATTCCAGAGATTCGACCCCAATCCCCACTTCACGTTCTTGTTAGCGGGGAGCCGTTCGGCGGCTCGTCCTAGCGCCTCTGCCAGTGCGCTTAGGCTTACTAATGCTTCGCGTCGCGTCATCGTGCACCATCCTTGATTTTGCGCGGCTAGACTTCTTAGCTTAGTTATTTTACATGGTTATTCTTTCAGTGGATCGAAAGGCTGCGGCCTTCGCGTCGCGTTACGGCGTCCTGCTTCTGGAAATTTTCGGCTTTTTCATGCGCTTCAGCAGAGTGGCCTAGATCGGCGTTCTCGGCCAGCGCGTGGTGCTACAAACCTACGTGAATGCAGTTACCGGCTTGGTGCTCACCTGGATCGGCATTGCGATCGCTGTGTGGGCGCGCTGACACCTGGGACAGAGTGGAGTGCACGGATCACGCTCAAAGAAGATCATAAGCTCATCGGGCCCCTACGCTCATTTTCGGCATCCCATTTATTCAGGACTCGATCTGGCTGTGCTCGGCACGGCCTTAGCGATTGACGAATGGCGATGCGTGGTGCGCCGTCGGCTTCATCGTCTTGGACTATTTGGATCAAGGCAAAGAAAGAAGAATCGATCCTAGCCACGCAATTCGGGGAAGTCTTCGAAGAGCATCGCCGACACACAGGCTTTTTGATTCCGAAGTTCTAGCTAAGGACCAACGGTCTTCAGATCGCCGATTCCTGGTCTTCCGGCGCCGGCTCGTTCAACAATTCGGCTTTCGACTAGCAGATCGACGTCAACTACACGTCCACTGGCACCACTGTCCCAGAGCCCGGGACCCTCGGCTGGTAGGGGGAGCGCTGATTGGCTTAGGCGCAGCACGAAGGTGGTTTAAGCGAAGCCAACTTTTCCAACGCTGGCGCCCGTGATTCCATTCGGTATGTGTTCCGCCGGCTCCACGCGAGACCAAACCCGATCGAATTAGGCCAGTCGGACTGTCCGTCATTTTTACCAAACGGTAATCATCTTCGGTCCGCGACGACGTAGCCAAAAAAATGGGTTGAAGGCGAAGCCCGCGCCTCGCCCTCAACCCGCTTCGTCCAGCCGCAGTCTCCCGGTTAACCGTCTATCGGCGTCCGCTCCTGGAGGCTCCGCCACCTGAGCTTCGCCCGCTGCCGCCGCGAGAGAACCCGCCGGAAGATCGCCCGCCGCTCGGCGCTCCGCCTCGGAAGTTTGAGCCACCACTAAAGGGTCGCGCGCCTTGTGCTCCGCTGCGGTGGTCATTGCTTCCAGCAAAGCTCTGTCTGCCAGACGCGCCGCGCTGAAAATTGTTCCCGGCAAAACCTCGCCCGCCGAACGCGCCGCTACGAAAGTCATTACGGCCGGCGAAGCCCACGCCCCCGCGGAATCCGCGACCACCGACGAAGCCCCGCGGGCCACCCCAGTAGCCGGCGACGAATCGTCCGCCAAAGTAGCGCGGCCCGATCCAGAATGCGCCGCTATAAGGAGGCACGGCGCAGTATCCGTTTACACCGTCATAGCCGTCGATCCACACGGTACCCGGAGCGCATAGCGGCGGCGCCCCGTACGCACCGGCAGGCGCCTGCGAATAATATTCCGGCGCACCGCCATAGCTTTGGGGTTCGTTATAGCTCGGAGAGCCATTATAGGCCGGATCATCATAACCAGCGTTGCCCTGCGCGCTGTTGTAGTCGGGCCCGGCATTGACATCTTGCCCGAATTGACCTTGTGCAAAAGCTGACGCTCCGGCCACCAACATCACCGCGATCAGTTTCGTTTTCATTTTTTTACCTTTCCTTAGCCATTGCCGTAGATGCACTCGGAACACCAAAGCTAAGCAACTGAAACGCAACGAGATGTATCTTCATTAATGGCCGTGCTGAACCGAGGGCGGTGCTATTGGGCCAGAACGTTAGGATCCGACCATCACGCGCGATTAAGAAAAGCTCGAAGGCGTGCGATTGGAAAACGTCCGGGACGAATCTCTGCATGTTCCGTTTTGGAAGACCGTGAGCGCCCGGCGCACAATTCCTTTCACGCCACGCGCAATAGCCCTCATTGAGATGGGCCAGGCGCGACGCAAGAGTGACTTGGTATTCCCTCCGGCCACTGCTAGCGGGCATATCGAAAAATCGAGAGGCTGTAGTTGTTTGAAAACGGAAGGAAGTGGTCGGGGCGCAGAGATTTGAACTCTGGACCTCCTGGTCCCGAACCAGGCGCTCTACCAGGCTGAGCCACGCCCCGAAGACCTTCATTGTAGCATTGCGCTACCGCATGTTCTCATAGAAGCTTATGGAGCAAAGCATCCAGGCGCCGTTCACGCTCGAAGGCAAGGCGGCGCTGGTCACCGGATCGGGACGCGGTATCGGGCGCGCCGTCGCCCGCAAACTCGCGGCGTGCGGCGCGTCGGTGATGCTCACCGACATCGACCAAGCTCCGCTCGAAGAGGCTGCGGCGGAGGCGGGCGAGCGCGCGCGCTGGCTGGTGGGCGATCTCACCGCGCCGGACTTCCCGCAGCAACTGGTCGACGCCACCGTCGCCGCCTTCGGCTCGCTGGATATCATCGTCAACAACGCCGGCTACGTGTGGGACAACGTCATTCAGAAGATGACCGACGAACAGTTCCAGGCCATGCTGAATATTCATCTGGTGGCTCCGTTCCGCATCCTGCGCGCCGCCTCTCACTTCCTGCGCGAGGCCGCCAAGCGCGAGGCCGCCGAGGGCCGCCGCGTCATGCGCAAGGTGGTGAACATCACTTCCATCTCGGGTGTCGACGGCATCGCCGGACAGGCCGGCTACGGAGCGGGGAAGTCCGGCATCAACGGCCTCACCAAAGTGTTGGCGAAAGAATGGGGACGCTATCAGGTCAACGTGAATTCGGTGGGCTTCGGTTTGATCGATACGCGCCTGATCCAGCCGATCGACAAGAATGCGCCGCCGACCATCGAGATGGCCGGCCGCCAGATTCCGGTGGGCGCGCCGCCGGCGTTTCTCGAAGCGGCGAAGGCTGCGTGCCCGCTGGGCCGGCTCGGCACCACGGAAGAAGCTGCCGGCGCTGTCCTGTTCTTCTGCTCGCCGCTATCGGACTACGTCTCGGGCGAAATTCTGATCGTCAGCGGCGGGGCTCGCGGCTGACAAAACGATTGCCTCGAATAAAGAACCGCAGCGGCAGTTCCGCCGCCTGGCTGATTCCGATCCGCGGCGAAATCCCAATCTCAAACGACTCCTGATCAGTGGGCTCGTGCAGCGTGATCGGCCCCCGCGTCAGGTCGACTCCGTAGTGCTCGAGCGTGATCCCCAAAGCGCGCGTCAGTTTGCCTGGGCCATTCGACGAGCAGCGCGACCTCCGCCGCTGCACCAATTGGCTCGACGGCGCGGATCAGCACGCAGCCCGCGACGCCCTCTGGCTCCGCGACGATATTCAGGCAGTAGTGCATGCCGTAAATCAGATAGACATAGGCGTGGCCCGGCGGTCCGAAGATGACCTTGGTTCGTGGAGTCGGGCCGCGTGCCGAATGCGCCGCGGCGTCGCCACTCCCGAGATAGGCTTCCGTCTCGACGATCCGCGCGCGACGCTCGACCGTGGCGGATGACCTTGCCGAGCAGATCGCGCGCGACTTCTACCGTGCCTCGCGCGTAGAAAGATCGAGGAAGCCGCGCGTCAAGATCAACGGCGGGACGATTCAGGAGAGCGTCGCGCATACTACACTAGTTAGTTTCGCATGCGTTTGTTTGTCGCGATCGATATTCCCGCCGAATTGAAGGAGGCACTGCGTTGCTTTGTGGACCGCCTGCGGCCTGACCGCGAAGATCGGCTGGAGCCCGGTCGAAAACCTGCACATCACCACCAAGTTCATCGGAGAATGGCCGGAACCGCGCCTGGATGAGATGAAACGTACGCTGGCCTCCGTGCCGGTCAACGGCGCTATCGACATCACTGTTAAGGGTCTCGGCTGGTTCCCGAACCAGCGCCGTCCGCGCGTTTTCTGGGCGGGCGTCGAGGGCGGAGAGCCGTTGCGCGGCCTTGGCGCGGGCCACCGAACAAGCTGTCGCCGCAGCTCGGCGTGCCGATCGAGGAGCGCGCCTACTCGCCGCATCTTACTCTGGCGCGGATCCGTGAAGCCGTCCCGCTCGACCGCCTCCATCAAACGATCGAGTCATTCCCCGCGGGCTGCGGTTTCGATTTCGGCTCCTTCACCGCCACGCAATTCTTCCTGTATCTTTCCGCGGGCGGCAAGTACACGCAACTCGCCGGGTTTCCTTTGGACTAATAATGCTGGGACTCCTCGCGATCGTCATCGCTTACCTTCTGGGCGGAATTCCGTTCGGATTCCTGTTGGTGAAATTCACCAAGGGCGCCGATGTGCGGGAATCCGGCAGCGGCAATATCGGAGCCACCAACGTTCTGCGCACCACCGGGCGCGCGGCCGGAGTGGCGACCTTGCTGCTCGATATCGCGAAAGGCTACGTTGCCGTTTGGCTGGCCGCGGAACTCACCGGCGATGCCCCCGAGTGGACCAGCCTCGCGGCGCTGGCCGTGATGGCGGGCCACGCCTACCCCGTGTTCCTCAAATTTCAAGGCGGGAAAGCCGTTGCGACTTTCATCGGAGCGTTCGCCTATCTGACGCCGCTCCCGTTGGCCGCCGTGCTGTTGTTATTCATCGCGGTGGTCGCGGTCACGCGCTACATCTCCGCGGCCTCGATTCTCGCAGCGGCCACTTTCCCGTTTGGGGTCTGGATGATTCTGCATCCGCCCGTTCAAGTGACCGCCGCCGCGTTCATCGCCGGAGCCTTCATCGTGTACCGCCACAAATCCAACTGGGCGCGATTGCGCGCGGGCGTCGAGAACCGGTTTTCCTGGGGTAGCGAGTGACGTTATCGATACTGGGAGGCGGCAGTTGGGGGACGGCTCTCGCCATCGTTCTGGCGCAGCGCTTCGAACGCGTGCGCCTGTGGGTGTTCGAACCCGATCTGGCGGCGCGCATGACCGTCGCGCGCGAGAACGACGTCTTTCTGCCGGGACTGACCATCCCGGCCAACGTCGAAATCGTATCCGATTTGCATGCGGTGATGGATGGCGCTCGCATTCTGCTGGCGGTTGTGCCCTCGCACTATTCGCGAGCCTTGTATGAGCGCGTTCTTCCCAGCGTCGACCCCGCGACGATCTTCGTGATCGCGACCAAGGGACTCGAAAGCGGCACGCTGCTGCGCATGTCGCAAGTGCTGAGCGAAGTGCTTCATCCGCGATTTGAACCGCACGTCGCGGTGCTCTCCGGACCCACCTTCGCGCGCGAAGTCGCCGGCGGCGAGCCTACCGCGGTGGTGGTGGCATCCGCCAACGCAACCACCGCGGCCACCGTCCAGGCGGCTTTTTCCGGACCCAGCTTCCGCCTCTACACCAACAGCGATTTGATCGGCGTCGAGATCGGCGGAGCGCTCAAGAACGTGATCGCCATCGCCGCCGGAGTGGTGCAGGGGCTGGGCATGGGCAACAACACGCAAGCCGCGCTGATCACGCGCGGGTCTGGCCGAGATCACGCGTCTGGCCGTGGCCATGGGCGCGCAGCCGGCGACGCTCGCGGGTCTGGCGGGATTGGGCGACCTGGTGCTCACCTGCGGCGGCGAGTTGAGCCGCAACCGTCGCGTCGGAGTCGAACTCGCGCGCGGCAGGAGCCTGGCCGATATCACCGCCTCCACGCCGATGATCGCCGAAGGTGTCGAAACCTGCGGCGCGGCCGTGGCCTTGGGCGCGAAGTACGGCGTGGACCTGCCGATCATTTGCCAGATGGACGCCGTGCTCCATCGCGGCAAAGACCCCGCGCGAAGCGATTCGCGACTTGATGGAACGCTCGCTCAAGGGCGAGTGATGCCTCATCCCCAACGATAAGGCGCGGTATCCTGAAAGTCGAATGGCAATTCTACAGAGACTTCCTGTCGATGAGGCCCTGCTGGATCAGTTTTGCCAGCGCTGGAAGATCACGACGCTTGAGCTTTTCGGTTCCGCCCGACTGGATTTTGCCGCCGCGCATGATGTCGACCTGTTGGTTAGTTTTTCATCGGATGCTGAGTGGAGCTTATTCGATCACGTTCAAATGGAAGAGGAGTTATCGGAGTTGCTCGGTCGAAAGGTAGATCTGGTGAGCCGTCGCGCTATTGAAGAGAGCCCTAACGCACTCCGGAGAGGCGCCATTCTAAATAGTGCAGTCAAAGTCTATGGATGAAACTCGCGATGCGGGGATCGTCCTGGACTTGATTCACGCAGCCGAGAAGATACTCACATTTACAGCCCACAAAGACAAAGCAGTCTTTATCAGCGACGCGCAATCGGTATCGGCCGTAAGTTTCGAAGTCGCCGTTCTCGGTGAAGCCGTCAAACATCTCTCGGCCGATCTGCAACGCGCACACCCGGAAATCCCGTGGCGGAAAATTGCAGGCATGCGCGACCGTCTGATCCATGGCTATAACGACATCGATGTGGATGAGCTCTGGAATACTGCAATCCGGGACGTTCCAACGCTTCTCGCGCAGTTACGCAAAATTCATGCGGCGCTAGACCACTAGCCCTTGGCTTTTCGCACTTCCGCGGCCAGCGCCGGGCGCGACCTCGAACAGATCGCCGACGATTCCGTAATCCGCCACCTCGAAAATCGGAGCGTTGGCATCTTTGTTGATCGCCACGATGGTCTTCGCGCCCTTCATCCCCACCAGGTGCTGAATCGCGCCTGAGATGCCCACCGCGACGTACAACTTGGGCGCGACCGTCTGCCCGGAGCTGCCCACCTGCCGCTCCATCGGAAGCCATCCGGCATCGCAGATCGGCCGCGAGGCTGCCAGTTCGGCGCCGAACGCCTGGGCCAGATCCTCCACCACGGGCAGGTTGGATTGCTCCCTGATGCCGCGTCCCACCGAGACGATGATCTCGGCCGCGGTCAGATCCACCGCGCGCGCCGCTTCGCGGAACGGAGCTTCGGGCTTCTGCCGGATCTGCGCGGCGTCCAGCGTGGGCGCGAAAGCTTCCACCGCCGCCGAGCCGCTTTCGAGCGCGTCCGCGCGCCATGCGCCGGCTTGCAGCGACGCGAACACCGGACCCGCGCCGCTCACGCGCACATCGCCACTCAGCTTGCCTTGGAAGAACTGGCGCACCAGCGTAAGCGTCCCGGCGTCGACGCGCGCCGCGATCACGTCGCTCACCAGCACTTGCGAAAACCGTGTCGCCAGCTTGGGTGCGAAGTCGCGCACCTGATAGGTGTGCGGGAACAGCACCAGTGTCGGCTGCGTCTTGCGGATCAGTTGTTCGAGCGCCGCTGTGTATCCGTCGGCGGTGTAGGAGTCCAGCAGATCATGCTCCACCGCCCAGACTTTCGCGAGCTTCTTGGTCGCCGCCTCGGTCGCCAGCGCGCCGATGCCTTTGCCCACCACCGCCGCTTCCACCGGCTCGCCCAGCGCCGCGCCCAACTGCTGGGCCGCCGCCAGCGTCTCCCACGACATGCGATGCCACTGGCCGGCCTGTTGTTCGAGAACCGCGAGGATGCTCATAGAACCCGCGCCTCGAACTTCAGTTTTTCGACCAACTGCGCCGCCGCCGTCTTCGCGTCGCCCTCGAAAATCTGCGTCTGCTTGCTCTTCTGCGGCAGGTAAACTTTTTCGATGGTCGCCACCGCAGCCGCTGCGCCGCCCAGTTCCGCCGGTGTCACGCGCCGAATCTCTTTGCTCTTGGCTTTCTTGATGCCCATCAGCGTCGCGTAGCGCAGTTTATTCGAGCCGCTCTGCATCGTCAGCACCGCAGGCAGCGGCATCTCGATGTGCTGGAACCAGCCGTCCTCCAGCTCCCGCTTCACGCGGATGCTCGCATCGCGCACTTCCACCTGCATGATGATGGTCGAATGCGGGACGCCCAGCAATTCCGCCATCACCACGCCGGTTTGCCCGGAGCCCAAGTCATCCGATTGCAGACCCGTCAGGATCAGATCCGGCTTTTCCGGCGTGACGGCGGCGGCCAGCAGCTTCGCGACGCCCAACGTGTCGAGCGACGCCGAGCGCATCGGTCTCGATGTGAATCGCGCGGTCCGCGCCCTTCGCCAGCGCTTCGCGGATGGTCTGCGCCGCCCGCTCCGGACCCGCGCACAGCACCACCACCTCGCCGCCGTGCTTTTCCTTCAACTGCAGGGCTTCTTCGAGCGCGTAGGCGTCCGGCTCGTTGATCTCGAAGCTCAGGTCCGCTTCGTCGATCCACTTCCCCGATGCATCGCGGATGCAAGCGGCGAGTCGCGCATGGGAACCTGCTTGATCGCGACAATAATCTTCATTTTGTGAACTTCGATTTTACGATTCGGGCCGCTTGAAAATCAGGCAGCCGTTGGTGCCGCCGAACCCGAAGGAGTTCGACAGCGCGTAGTCGATCTTCATCGGACGCGCGTGGTTGGGAACGTAATCCAGGTCGCACTCGCGGATCGGGATGGTCGAGGTTGATGGTCGGCGGCGCGATCTGATCGCGAATCGCCAGCACCGTGATGCCGGCTTCCAGCCCTCCGGCGCCGCCCAGCAGATGCCCGGTCATGGATTTCGTGGAACTCACCGCCACCTTATAGGCATGCTCGCCGAAGACCCGCTTGATCGCCAGCGTTTCGATGCGATCGCCGACCGGCGTCGAGGTGCCGTGCGCGTTGATGTAATCGATCTGCTGCGGCTCAAGGCCGGCGTCCCGCAGGCAATTGCGCATCACGCGATAGGCGCCATCGCCGTCTTCCGATGGCGAAGTGATGTGGTGCGCGTCGCCCGACATCCCATAGCCCGCCACCTCCGCCAGAATCAGCGCGCCGCGCCGCTTGGCGTGTTCCAATTCTTCGAGAACCAGGATGCCCGCGCCTTCGCCCACGATGAAGCCGTCGCGGTCGTTGTCCCACGGGCGGCAGGCGTGCGCCGGATCGTCGTTGCGCTGCGAGAGCGCGCGCATCGCGGCAAATCCGCCGATGCCCATGGGCGTGATGGCCGCTTCCGTGCCGCCGCAGATCATCACATCGGCATCGCCGTATTGAATCATGCGGAAGGAATCGCCGATCGAATGGGCGCTGGTGGTGCAGGCCGTGGCCGTCGCCGAATTCGGTCCCTTCGCGCCGGTGCGGATCGACACGTAGCCCGACGCCAGATTGATGATGGTCGCCGGAATGAAAAACGGAGAGATGCGCGACGGACCTTTTTCGAGCAGAATCTTGTGCTCGCGCTCGATCACTTCGAATCCGCCGATGCCGCTGCCGATATAGACGCCGGTGCGCTCGGCCTCTTCGTCGTTGGTCACCTTGAAGCCCGAAGCCTGGAACGCGAATTCGCTCGCCGCGATGGCGAACTGAATGAAGCGCCCCATCTTCTTGATTTCTTTTTTCTCGATGTAGAGCGCCGGGTCGAAGTTCTTCACCTCGCCGGCGATGCGGCAATTGAAGCCGGTGGGGTCGAAGGCGGTGATGGGAGCGATCCCGTTCTCGCCCTTCTTGATGGCTTCCCAGACCGCTTCCGTGCCGATTCCGACCGAAGTCAGCAAGCCGACTCCAGTAACTACAACTCTGCGTGACAAATCGGGACTCCCCAGAATACGGCCGGGCTACTTCTTCTTCGACTCGATGTAATCGACGGCGTTCTTGACGGTGGCGATCTTCTCCGCGTCCTCGTCGGGAATGTCGAGGTCGAACGCTTCCTCGAACGCCATCACCAGCTCGACGATGTCGAGCGAATCGGCGCCCAGGTCATCGACGAAACTCGCCGTGGGATCGACTTGCGCTTCATCCACGCCGAGTTGCTCGACGATGATTTGCTTGACCTTCTGCTCTACGGACATGAAACCTCCACTGTCTTTCGCCGGCTGGGCGACGAGCGTAACCCGCGGCATCTGCCGCGCGCGGGACACTCAAACTCATTGATTCTACCGGGACGCGGGTGGGAATCGCAAGCCCAAGTCTCGATCTTATTCTACCTGCAAGGCGAAAACGCCTACGGAATCAGCTCGGTGGCCAGCAGCAGCGCCATCGCGCCGCCTCGCGGATCGAGGCCGAGAATCGCCGTGCGGTCGAGATAGGCTTTGAGGTTCTTTTGCTTGCCGGTGGACGTGCATACGTCGATCAACTGGCCGTCGGGAGCTACGCGGCCTTTGACGGCGGTCCAGGCGCGCTCGACGATGGGCTTGTATTTTTCCGCGGGAATCCAGCCATGGCGAATGCCTTTTTGCATGGCGACGGCGATCATGGATGTGGCCGTGAGTTCCGCATAGCTTCCGGGGACGTCGATCACTTCGTGCCACATGCCGTCGACGTCCTGAAAGCGGGCCAGCGTTTCCATCAGATGCTGGTAGGCGGTGAGGACTTCGTCGTTCTTGGGAAGATATTCGAGAGTGAATGCCAGTCCCATGGCGGGGAAAGCGTTGCCCCGTCCCCACGCGGCTTCGTCCAGCGGCGAATGGCGATAGAGGCCGTCGGGGCGCAGGTCAAGCTTCTGCATGAAGCGGAAATGGCGGAGGGCCATGTCGGAATACTTCTGATCGCCGGTGAGTTTCCCGGCTGCGGCCAGAATCGGAGTCCCTAGGAATACCGAATCGCTCATCTCGTCGTTCAACGGCATGGCTTCCTTGGGCGTTCCGTCCGCGTTGAAGGCCATATCGGCGGCGGCGCGAACCAGTTCGACGTAGCGCGGCTTCTTGGTGCGTTCCGCGAGCTCGGCGAAAATCAGGTGGCCGCCGAAATGGCTCGACGTCGCTTTTTCGAGACTGTTTTTTGCGCCGGTGAAATAGGGTTCAGCAAGCCGCTCCACATCGGCCGTCTCACCTAGGCGGAGGCGTCCGATCAGCGGCACAGCGGAAATGTAAACGGCCTGGTTCAGTTCGTGGCCGTAGGGCACCGCAAGTTGGTGCGCCACTTCCAGCGGCGTGCGCGCAAGACGCCGCGAAATCTCTTCATGCGCGGCAGAGGGCTTCACGTCGAGACCTTTGAGAAACCCCGGCTTGGCTGCGACCACTCGCGCGGGGATCGTTCCGACACCCGCGACTTTGTTGCTCGCGAGCGCTTCGGCGAGATGGGCTGGATCGGCACCGACGATGATCACCAGGTCGGGAGCATGGGCTCCCAGCCAGCGCCATAGATAGTGCGATTCCGTGTTCTTCGCGTACGCATCGCCAGTGGGCGGAAACTGCAGCGCGGCCTTTTCCGGATTCGCCACCGGTATCGCGAACAGCGAATAGCGGCCCTTGGCGCGAGCCATTTCTTTCTGAATCAGCGCGGCGTTGGCGTCATCGCCGTCCAATCCGCCGACGATCACGATGCTCGGTTTATTCGCGACCGTCTCACGCAGACACGGGATGGGTTTGTCGGAGCTGGTAAGCCCCATTTGACACGACGCAGCAAGCGCGAAAAGCAGTGGAAGCATCAAGAATACGTTAGCAGGAACTGCTCGCGGCGACCAGGCTGATCAGCGACTTCACGCACTACTAATATGTCCGCTACGAACATAATCCGCATGTCGACCAAGTCGTTCATACATTGCGATTCGCCGGCAGAGAGGGCGTTCGAGAATTCATGGCGTAACGCTCAGCACCTTGTTGTCATGAGTCATTTTCCAGCTTCCAATCTCAGATAGTGCTCCGTGTCCATGATACATCGACACGTTAGTGTGCCATGGGCGATGTGGCGAACTCCTCCGCAATATCTGTCGCGGCCTGCTCTCCGATCATCAGGTGAGCAAGCCACTTGGGCTTCGACACTCAGGAACAATGTGACACATCGGAACCCAATAGTTCTAGCGTTACCAAGCCCTGCAGCATTCCTCCTCCCGGCCAATTTTGATAAACTTGGCGACCATGCGGACTCCATTCTTGAAGGCCACACTCGCGGCGGTTGCGATACTCGCTTTGGCGATTCCCGGACAGGCCGCCGTCACCCGGCTGGTGGTGGAGCACACCGAAACCCTCGGGCGCGACGGATATCAAAAGCTCACGGGCCACGTGTATGGCGAGCTCGATCCTAAGATCCCGCTCAACGCCATCATCACGGATCTCGAACTCGCCCCGCGCAACGCTCGCGGGTTGGTCGAATACTCGGCGACCTTCACCATCATCAAGCCGGCCGACATGTCGAAGGCCAGCGGCGTATTGCTGTATTTCGTTCCCAACCGCGGCCACATCGACATGACCAATGGTGGATTCATCGCCGATGCGCGCAAGCGCGGCGACGTGCTGGTCGCGAGCGGCTGGCAGGCGGATCTCGAGCCCGCCGCTGGCATGGAAACGCTGTCCGCGCCGGTGGCGAAGAACCTGGATGGGTCCAGCATCACCGGACCCGTGCTCGCGCGCTTCAGCGATATGGCGGCCGACTCCAGAACTCTGCCGATACTTCGTGGTGGCGTTGCAGGCACCGCCGATCCGGCCAATTTCGATACGTCGCAAGCCACGCTGACGCGCCGATCCGCGGAAGATGGCCAGGTGATCCCCCTGAATAGCACTGACTGGGCGTTCGGCGATTGCAGCAAGACTCCGTTCCCGGGCACGCCCGATCCGCGCAAAGTCTGCATGAAGAATGGGTTCAATTCCGCCTACCTGTACGAACTCACTTACACCGCGAAGGACCCCAAAGTCTACGGAATCGGATTCGCGGCCACTCGCGATCTGAATTCGTTCTTGCGCTACGAGGCCAAGGACAGCACTGGCGCCGCTAACGTTCTGGGCGACAAGATCAAGTGGATCATCAGCCAGGGGAATTCGCAATCCGGCAATTATCTGCGCAGCTTCATTCATCTGGGATTCAATCAGGATGAGACTGGACGAATCGTCTTCGACGGCAGCAATCCGAATATCGCGGTCCGCCAGCAATCGTTGAATATCCGCTTCGCGACTCCCAGCGGAGCGGCCGCCAAGTATGAAACCGGAAGTGACGGCGTGGTCTGGTGGGAGGATTACACGGACGAAGCCCGCGGCCATCGCGCCGCCGGGTTGCTCGACCGCTGCCGCGCTACGGAAACCTGCCCGAAAATTGTCGAGACCTTCGGGTCGTCCGAATTTTACAACCTGCGCGCTTCGCCGGATCTGGTGGGCACGCGCGCCGATCGCGATATCCCGCTGCCCGCGAATGTCCGGCGCTACTACTTTCCGGGCGTGAGCCACGGCGGCGGACCGGGCGGATTCGATCCCGATGCGCAGATAAAGTCCTGCTGCGGGCTGACCATGAATCCGAATCCTTCGCGCGATACGCTGCGCGCATTGCAGACGGCCTTGGTCGAGTGGGTGGTGAAGGGCACGCTTCCTCCGCCGAGCCAATATCCGCGCCTGGATCGCGGAGAGCTGGCTTCGCCGAATCGCGTCGCCATGGGATTCCCCGCGATTCCGGGAGTGCCGCTGCCGGACGGAATCCTCAATCCGCTCTATCAATATGATCTTGGACCCAAGTTCCACTACAACGATCTATCGGGAATCGTCACGTTGCAGCCTCCGCCCATCCGGCAGATACTTCCGGTGGTGGTTCCCAAGGTGGATTCCGACGGCAACGAAGTCACCGGTGTCGCGAGCGTGCTGCACCAGGCGCCGCTAGGAACCTACACCGGCTGGAACACGGTTGGCGGCGGATTCTACAAGGGCCAGATTCGCACCAACACTGGTTCGTTCATCCCCTTCGCCAAGACCAAAGCGGAGCGGCTCGCCTCCGGTGATCCGCGGCCCTCGCTTGAAGAGCGCTACGGGACTCACGATAAGTACGTAGCGCAAGTGCGCGCCGCCGCCGAACGAATGGTGCGCGGACGATACCTCATGCAAGACGATGCGGATCGTCTGATCGCGCAAGCGGAAGCCAGCAAGGTCTTAAGATAGGAGCCGTGCGTTAAGGCAGCGGGACGATTCCCATCCAGAACAGGCTGCCGCCGCTGGTATCGACGTCGTATTTGCGCACGAAGTCGAGCTTTCCGTCCGCCCGAACGCGGAACGCGGCTAAGCTGGCTGGAGATCCCGATACCGCGGTCTGATTCCCCACCACCAGCATCTGGGCGCTGGGATCGAGCGCAAACGTTCGCGGCTCCGCTCCGTGCGTGTCGGCGTTTTGAAGCAGAGTCGGTTCGCCAGTCTGCGGATTGATCGCCCACACCGCGATGCTGTTTTCGCCTCCGCCTAGAATTGCTTTCCCGCTCGCGTCCGAGCCTGCCGAGCGCGTGGCCTGATACACGAACTTGCCATTCGGATGCACGTGAAGCGTGCCCGAATTTTGCAGCGGAGCCTTCTTCGCGGGGTTCGCCACGCTGTCCTTGGTGAATAACGGAAGCGCATCCAGCGATCCGTCCTTGGTCATGTGATAGACCTGCAACTGGGTCTGCCGCTCCAGCGAAAGAAAAACCCACGGCTGCGATGGATGGAAATCCAGATGCCGGGGCTGAAAGTTTACTCCCCCGTTCGGGGCGATCGACGCCAGATTCTTCAGCACGCCATCCGCATAGCTGAATACTTTCACGCCGCCGCGATCCTCCGGCTTGGTCTTCGTCGGACCGTTGCCGCGCGTCACTAGAAACACCGTCTTGTTCGACGGGTTCACACGCACCTGGTGCGCGTAAATTCCCGTGTCCAGCATGGACGGTTGTTTGACCTGCGCCCCGATGGTGCCGTCGGCGTTCAATTGATGCACCGTGATCGAGCTCGGAATGTTGTAGGCCACGATCACATGCGTGCCCGTGATATCGACGCTTAAGTGAATCGGCCGCGCCGCGATCGATATGGATTTTCCGATGCGGCTGCAAGGCTCCGGAGGGATCGATGCGAAATGCGCTCACACCATGATTCTTGCCGCTTGGCGGTGCGGTAGATCCCACGGCGGCCGCGGCGGCGCCGCCATCGCTCCATGCGACGTACAAATACTTTCGCGATGGGTGCTGCCAGGCGTACTGCACGTTCGCCGGCAGACGCACCGAACCTTTCTTCACCAGCGAGCGCGCCGGAGGTGTCGACATCGTATTGCGTCAGTTCAGGGCCCGCCGACGCGTAGAGAACGGCATGAGAGGTTTGCGCATGGCCGGGTGCAGACAAAAGCACACCCGCAAGGATCATCGTCAACAGCAATCTATTGAAAAGCATCGCTCCGCATTTTACACCCTTCGGGTGCTATTCGCCGCTTGCGATGTCGTCGGGTGCAATCCCGCTGACTAGAAACGTGTCCATGCGGGAATGGGCTCGCATCAACTCGGTTCTGGCGAACGCCAATTCATGGGCGATGTTGCGAATGCGCTGCGTGCCGTCCGGGTGCGGGAGTCCGCTGGGAACTTGGCTGGTGACGTCGAGGAATGCAGCCGAAGCGCTAGCAGCACGCTCGGTGGCCGCCTTCAATTCCTGCTGCAACAGATCGTGAACCTTCTCCAGAGCAGCTAGAGGGATGGGCGTCGCCGCCTTTGGCGCGGGAGCGATTTCGGTAGCGGGCGCCTTCGCCTTCTTGCGCTGGCCGCGCCGCTCCATTTCCTTCATCACGATCGCATTGTTGGCCAGCATCAATTCGCGAAGCGCAGGAAGCTCGTCGGGACGCAGCCGGGGGAGCAATCCGGCAAGAGCCGCGTCGAGGGCGGCAATACAGTCTGGGAAGCTGAGACGACGGCCGAGAAAGCGACTCAGCACTTCCTTCGTCTCACTCTTATACACTTCCATTACGCTTGAATTATACGCCTTTGCGGAAAACGGCGTTCCTGCCTATACGTTCGAGGCCAATCCCACGTCGACGCGCTTCTTGGCCTCGATCGACGCCAGAATCATGTCGATTCCGACCGGCGTGCGGCGCAGGTACTCGTCTCCCAGAGCGCCGGCCAAGGCGCAGCGGACCGCGGCGGCGCCCGCTCCCACTGCCGCTTCCGCCATCCCTTTGGCGCCCACCGGCGTCTGCGGATCGGGAAGGTTGACGGCGTCCCAATCCATCTTCTCCGGGATGTCGAGAATGCTGGGCGGACGATTGTGGTGGAAGCGCTTGGCGAGCGCCACGCCGAACTCCTGGTCGTAAACCCACTTCTGGCTGCGCGTGTAGCCGATACCCTGAATCGCGCCGCCGTGTAGTTGTCCTTCCAGGCCGCGCGGATTGACTACGGTGCCGCAGTCGCAGACGCACAGATAATCCAGAACCTTGTACTCGCCGGTCTCGGTGTCGACCTCGACCTCGGCGAAGCTGGCCACAAACGCCTGCGTGGTTCCCTTGCGGCCGTAGTTGTCCCTGGCGACGCCCATCAGCCCGATGCCGGCCAGCGCTTTCGCCGACTCCTTGGTCATCACGTTGAGGTCCTTCGCGACCTCGTGTCCATCGTACTTGCCGCCCATTTCAATCGCGCGCTTCGCGGCCTGCGCGTAGCTCATGCCGCTGCCGGGGCTGCCCTTGCGGAACACTCGCTGATTGCCGATCGTGTAATCCTCGGGACGGCCGCCGAATTCTTTCGCTGCGATCTCCTGCAGCTTCTGCTTGGCGTCCATGGCCGCGGCGTAGTTCGCGCGCGAAGTCCCGTGGATGGTCTGGCTGCCGCCCTGCCGCGAGCTCCACGGCAGATGCTTCGAGGTGTCTCCCCAGATGACTTCGCATTTTTCCCACGGCATATCGAGGAACTCGGCCGCGACGCGCGCCGTATCGTAGACCGAAAGCGTCCCGATGTTGCCGACACCCGAATAGATCTTCAGCGTCCCTTCGGGAGTGAGCGCGATCATGCCGTCGAATCCGATGGTGCCCGCCGTGAAGTTGGCGAGCGACACGCCCACGCCGATCACTTTGGTTCCGCTCATCTGGCCGTTGCGCTTCCTGCGTTCGGTCCAGTTGAATTTCTCGGCTCCGCGCTCCAGCGCCTCCTTCGCGAACGCGCTGGTCATCTCGTTCCGCTTTCCGCCCTTCTCCGGAACTCCGAAGGCCGAGCCGGCGGTCGGCGCGTTGATCTTGCGGATCTCCACCTCGTCGATTCCCAGCTTGCGGGCCGCCTGGCAGATCAGCGGCTCGAACATCACCGTCGATTGCGCGCCGCCGGGGCCGCGCTGCGGGCCGTGCGGAGGCGTGTTGGTCAGCACCGCCGTTCCGCGGAAGCGCATGTTCAGCGGCGTGTAATTGGCCGACGCCACCACCGCGCAGGTTCCGTAATCGCCGCCTCTGGCATAGGGACCGTTGGCCTGCACCACGAACATATCCAGCGCGACGATGCGGCCATCCTTGCGAAAGCCCATGCGGACGCGCATGACCATGCCGGCGCGCGCGCGGCCGATGAAGTGGTCTTCCTCGCGCGTGATCCGCATCATCACCGGACGGCCGGTCTTCTTGGCCAGCATCGCCGGGATCGCGGTGTGCATGTGCGTTTCCGGATTCTTTCCGCCAAAACCGCCGCCCACGTATTCGCCCAGCAGGACCACATTCTTGCGGTCGGCCTTCGACCAGTTTCCGATCGACTGGCTCACGTGCGCCGTCGATTGCGCCGACGCGTGCAGGAACAGCTTTCCGTTCTGCCAGTAAGCCATCGAAGTGCGCGGCTCCATGCACTGATGCGAAGTCGACTGGCACACCACCGTCTCATCGATGATGACCGCCGCCTCTTTGAAGCCGGCATCGACATCGCCCACGGTCCAGGTATCCGGAGCCTCGCGCATCGGCAGCCGGCCCGCTTCAACTTCCTTCCAGTCTTCCGCGGACCACTTGAGCGTCTTCGCCACCGTGCCGTAATAAACGTTGCCTTCCGTGCGCGCGTTGGGACCGCCGGGACGCAGGCTCTCCAGCGGGTCGACGCAGAACGGCAGCGGCTCGTAGTCGATCTTGATGCGCTCGATGGCCTCGGCCGCCGTCAATTCGTCGATCGCCGCCACAGCGAGAATCGGCTGGCCGTGAAACACCGGCTCATTCGTCAGTCCGGGCTCGGGTTTAATCGGTGTGCCGCGCCCTCCCTTGGACGACGGACCTTCCTCTTCCGCTGCCGCAGCGCCGCGCGTCGGCGGAGCCACCACCGGCAACTCGTCCGCCGTAAGAATCCCGAATACTCCGGGCATCTTCAGCGCTTCACTCGCGTCGATATGGCGGACCCGCGCGTGCGGCATCGGGCTCAACAGCAGCTTGGTGAACAGCATGCCGTCGGCGCGATAGTCTTCGGCGTATTTCGACCGCCCGGTCACTTTGGCGATCATGTCCGGGGTCTGATAATTTTGTCCGATCAACTTATAAGCCATATCAAGACTTCTCCATCAGTTCGCTCGCGTGCATCATGGCGTTCAGGATCTTGTTGTAATCGGCGCAGCGGCACAGGTTGCCCGAAATTCCGTGCGCCAGTTCCTTGCGCGTCGGTTTCGGATTGGTCTTCAGGAATCCGGCCGTCGCCATGATGAATCCCGACATACAGAAGGCGCACTGGAAGGCCTGGCCTTCGACCACCGCCTGCTGCACCGGATGCAGCGTGCCGTCGGGCGCGGCCAGTCCTTCGATAGTCGTGATCTTGGCGTTGCGCGCCGTATGCGTCAGCACCGAGCACGAATAGTGCGGCACATCGTCGACCAGCACCGTGCAGGCGCCGCACTCCGAGCGGTCGCAGCCCAGCTTCGTACCCGTCAGGCCCAGCTTGTAGCGCAGCGTCATGGCCAGCGTTTCCTGCTTCATGACGTCGACATGCCGCTCCTGGCCGTTGACGTTCAGCGTGATCAGTCGCTCGACCGATCCCGGCAGCGACACCCTGCCGAGAACCGTCTCCGAGCCGCGGTAGAGATAGGCCGCCGCCGAGGCCGTGGCGCCGGCCGCGATCACGCCTTGAATCAGTTGCCGCCGCGTGAGAGTTCGCGGAGTAGGAGGGGTTTCTGGCGCATTATCCATGGTGAAATCCTACCCCGGAGGTTATCGCCGCGACGAGCAAAAGTCAATTCGCGCCGGAGCTTTAGGATCACTCCCGATCGCAGCCGATAGAGAACCGCAGCGCCGCGCAGATTTCATCCATGCGCCGCGCGTTGAGATGCGAAAGCCGCGGCCCCAGTCGCTGCTGCGATACCGTCACCGCGTTGTGCAGGTTGACCGCGCACTGCTTCTTCATCCCGTCGTCCTCGTCCAGTACGACCTCGGATGGAACCCCACGAATCGTGGACGTGATAGGCGCCACGGTGACCGTCGACAGATAACGAATCGCGTTATCCCGCGTCAGGATCACGACCGGTCGTTCCTTGTCGGGAGCCGAAAACCGGTAGAGGCGCACGTCACCGCGTGCTATGCCTCCGGCCATACCGCTTCCGCTTCCCAGGCGGATTCTTCCGTCGCGTTGGACTGCGGCAGCTTTTCATAGCCGCGCTGATCGCGTTGTTCGGACTCCAGAATCTGCACGCGCTGGAGATGTTCACGCAGGGCGAGTCGAACCAGCTCGGACCGATTCAGCTTGGCCTTTTTCGCAGCTCGGTCGCTGGCCTGCAGAAGCTTCGCATCGATCACCACTTGAATGATTTCCATTGTGACCCTACTCCACAGTCTACTCCGCAGCGCCCGAAACTTTCCCTTGACGCCTGTATAAATCAATCGTATGATTCAAACATACATATGATCTCGACGGAAGCATCGACGCCGCTCGATACCAAAACCCGCATCCTGAACGCTGCCGAAAAACTCTTTGGTATGAATGGTTTCGATGCCACTTCCCTGCGCGATATCACCGCCGAAGCGCAAGTCAATCTGGCCGCCGTCAACTATCACTTCCAGTCCAAAGACAGTCTGATCGACGCCATCATCGAGCGCCGCATCCTGCCCATCAACCAGCGCCGCTTCGAAATGCTGGATGCCGCCGGGCATCCTCCCAGCGTGGAGCAAATCGTCGAAGCCTTCCTGGCGCCGCTGCTCATGCTGGAGGTGCTTCCCGCCGTCCCGCTCATCGGCCGCGTCCTGTCGAACCCGAATCAATTCGTCGACCGGGTTTATAAAAAGCACTTGCAGCATGTGGCCGAGCGTTTCTCGCAAGCCATTCGCGAGGCGCTCCCCGAACTTTCTCCGGAAGAAGCGTTTCTGGCGCCTGCATTTCATGGCGGGATCCATGACGCACGTGCTGGCTCTTTCGAGCGTATTGCCGCTGATGAGCGGCCAACCCGTCGATCGCGACGCCCTGATGCGCCGGCTGGTGAACTTCGTCGCGGCCGGCCTGCGCGCTCCCGTCGCCGCCGCATCCAATGAAGGAGAGGAATCCTAATGCGCGTCTTGTCGATCTTCCTGCTGGCGGCGTCTCTCGGCTTGGCGCAAAGCCCGCTGCCGCTCAGCATGAAACGCGCGGTTGAAATCGCGCTCGCGCCGGATGGCTCGACGCGCGCCGCCCTGGCGCAGGAATCCATTCAGCAGGCCAAGGACCGGGTCGCCGAAGCCCGGCCGCGCTTCTGCCCAACCTCGATACCACCGATTCGCGAAAACCGCCAGACCACCAATCTGAAAGCTTACGGCTTCGCTTTCAACATCCCGGTTCCCGGCTTTTCGATTCCCACCATCGTTGGCCCGTTCGACGTGTTTGACGCGCGCGCCAGCGCGCAGCAATCGGTGTTGAACTTCAGCGACGTCCGCAAATATCAGGCGTCCAAGGCCACGCTCGCCGCCACGAAGTTCGATAACGATGCCACGCGCAGCCAGGTGAGCGATGAAGTGGCGCGCGCCTACCTGGCGTGTCTGCGCGCGGATGCCGACCGCGACACCGGCGCGCGCCAACGTGGAATTGTCGCGAGGCTCTGCTGGCACAAGCCCAGCGCGCGCAGACCGCGGGCACCGGCACCGGCATCGAAGTCACTCGCGCCGAAGTGCAGCTCGCCAACGACCGCCAGCGCCTGATTCGCGCCGAAAATGATCGTACTCGCGCGATGTTGCAACTTCTGAAGTCCATGGGATTGCACATGGATTCGTCGATCGAGTTCACCGACAAGCTGGACTACAAGCCCATCGATCCTGCGTCCTCGGAGACGCTGCTGGAGCAAGCCCGCAAGGCTCGCTTCGAGCTGAAGACGCAACAGCAGCGCGAGGAAGCGGCGCGGCTCAGCCACAGCGCGGTGAAGTCGGAGCGCCTGCCCTCTATCGGCGCTTCGGCCGATTACGGCGCCATCGGCACTGACGTTGTCTCGTCGCGCGCCACCTACACGCTGGGCGTCTCGCTGCGGGTGCCGGTGTTCGACGGCGGCCGCCGCGCGAGCCCGCCGCGAGGAAAGCTTCTCGCAATACAGACAGGAACAGATTCGCACCCGCGACGTGGGCCAGCAGATCGAATTGCAGGTGCGCGACGGCGCTCGAAAGCCTGCGCTCGGCCGCCGCCGAAGTGGACGCTTCGCGCGAAGGCCTGAGCCTCGCGGAAAATGAACTGGCGCAGGCGCGGCGCCGCTACGACGCGGGCGTGGCCACGTCGGTCGAAGTCACCGACGCGCAAACCCGCCTGCAGCGCGCGCGCGATAACCAGGTGATTGCGCTGTATGACTACAACGTCGCCCGTCTGGATTTGGCCACGGCTACGGGAACCATCGGAGACTACCTCAACCAATGAAAAAGCGACTGCCCATCATCTTATCATCGTTCTCATCGCCGCCGGCATTGGAGTTTATATGTGGCGAACCGGACAGTTCGCCGGTCCGCAGCAACAGCATTCAGGTGTCGGGAAATCTGGAGCTGACGCTGGTCGACCTCTCCTTCAAGACCGCCGGCCGCATGATCGAGCTCACGGTGCGCGAGGGCGACACCGTCAAAAAGGGGCAGGTGATCGCGCGGCTGGATGCCGCCCAGCTCGAGCAGCAGAAGCTGCGCGATGTGGCCGCGGTCGAGAGCGCGCAATCGACTTACGATCAGTTGAAGACCACCATCGAATACCAGCAGGCCACCATCGATAGCGACATCTCGACGCGCCAGGCCGAACTCGCGCAGCAGCAAGCCCATCTCGACGAGCTGAACGCCGGCAGCCGTCCCGCAGGAAATCCAGCAGGCCGATTCGAGCGTGAACGAAGCCCGCGCCCAAATGGATCTGGCCCGCGCCGATTGGGATCGCGCGCAGACGCTGTATAAGAACACTGACATCTCCACCTCGCAGTTCGATCAGGCGCGCACCAAATTCGACGCCGCCAATGCGGTTCTGGCGCAGGCCGAGGAGCGCGCCGCACTGGTGAAGGAAGGGCCGCGCAAGGAGGAAATCGCGGGCGCCCGCGCGCAACTCGCCCGCGCGCAAGCCGCGGTGCGCACCGCCCAGGCCAACCGCATCGACCTGCGGCGCAAGCAGGAGCAACTGGTGGAGCTCCGCGCTGAAATCGACCGCGCCCGGGCGCAAGTGGGAATCACCGAAGCGCAGCTCAACGACACCACCATCACGCAGCCCGATCGACGGCGTGGTGCTGGTGAAGTCCGCGGAGCCCGGCGAAGTGATCGCCGCCGGAACCACCATCGTTCGCATCGGCGATGTGGATCATCCGTGGCTGCGCGCCTACGTGGGCGAAACCGACTTGGGCCGCGTGAAGCTGGGCGCCAAGGTGAATCTCACGACGGATTCCTATCCCGGGAAAATCTACCACGGCGCGGTTTCGTTCATCTCCTCGGAAGCCGAGTTCACGCCCAAGCAGATCCAGACCAAAGAGGAGCGCGTGAAGCTGGTGTATCGCATCAAAGTCGATGTCGATAACGCCAATCACGAGCTCAAGAACAACATGCCGGTGGACGCGGAGATTCCCTTGTGAGTGCGGCCAGCCCATCATCGTCGCGGAAAATCTGACGCGAGTCTTCGGCGGCGGCAAGTCCGCGCGGCGGGCCGGGAGCGCCGGTCACCGCCGTGGATCACCTGAATCTGGAGATCGCCGAGGGCGAGATCTTCGCGCTGGTGGGTCCCGATGGCGCGGGCAAAACCACCACCATGCGCATGTTGTGCGGCC
Source organism: Bryobacterales bacterium (assembly GCA_963731375.1). Classification (GTDB taxonomy): domain Bacteria; phylum Acidobacteriota; class Terriglobia; order Bryobacterales; family Bryobacteraceae; genus Palsa-187. Next base: position 980,917 of record CAVSUW010000004.1, on the reverse strand, counting down.
TGATGGATCCCACCGAAGGCCGCGCGGTTGTGGCGGGTCACGACGTTTCGAAAGAAGTGGAAGCCGTGAAAGATCAGATCGGCTACATGGCCCAGCGCTTCGGCCTCTACACCGACCTGACGGTCGCCGAGAACATGGCGTTCTACGCGGATCTGTTCGGCATCGTCGGCGTCGAGCGCCGCGAGTTGAGCGCGCGCCTGCTGCGCATGACTCGCATGGAGCCGTTTCAGCAGCGCCCCGCCGGCAAGCTTTCCGGCGGCATGAAGCAGAAGCTGGCGCTGATGTGCACGCTGCTGCACAAGCCGCGCGTGCTGTTTCTGGACGAGCCCACCAACGGCGTCGATCCGGTTTCGCGGCGCGACTTCTGGGCCATCCTGTATCAACTGGTGCGCGACGGGCTTACGGTGCTGGTCACCACCGCGTATCTGGACGAGGCCGAGCGCGCCAACCGCGTGGGCTTCATGCACCAGGGGCGCCTGATTCAAGTGGATACTCCGGCGGGTTTGAAGCGCGGCTTGCCGGAAGCAACCTACCGCTTGACATCGAACGACCACCGCGCGACCCGCGATGCGTTGCAGCGTCAGCCCGGCGTGCTGACGGTGCAGCCGATGGGCGTCGATCTGCACCTGTTTCTCGACCCAGCGGTGACGTCGCCCGAAAAGCTGCTCGCCATCACGCCGTTCGAGTTCCAGAAGATTCAGCCTTCGCTGGAAGATGTTTTTATCGCGCTGGTGCGCAGGCAGGAGCTGGCGCATGCTGCCTAACACCTCAGGCCCGGCCGTCCACATCGAGAAGCTGACCAAGCGCTTCGGCGATTTCACCGCCGTTGCCGACTTGAATCTGGACGTCCAGCCCGGCGAGATCTTCGGCTTTCTGGGACCCAACGGCGCCGGCAAATCCACCACCATCCGCGTGCTGTGCGGGCTGATGGCTCCCACCTCGGGACGCGCCGTGGTGGGCGGCTTCGACGTCAGCCTGCACCCGGAAGAGGTCAAGCGGCGCATCGGCTACATGTCGCAAAAGTTTTCGCTCTACGACGACCTCACGGTCAAGGAGAACATCGAATTCTTCGCCGGAGTCTACGGCGTATCCCCCGAAAAATTTCCCGCGCGCCTGGATTTCGTGCTGAAGATGGCGGAGCTCGAAGACAAGCAGGATACCTTGACGCGCCTGCTCTCGGGCGGCTGGAAGCAGCGGCTGGCGCTGGGCTGCGCGATTCTGCACGAGCCGCCGATTCTGTTTCTGGACGAACCCACCAGCGGCGTCGACCCCATCGCGCGCCGCAATTTCTGGGAGCTGATCTATCAGCTCTCGGCCGCCGGCCACACCATCTTCGTCACCACGCATTACATGGACGAAGCCGAATACTGCCATCGCATCGCGCTGATGTACGGCGGGCGGATGATCGCGCTCGGCTCGCCTGCCGAGTTGAAGCGGTCGCTCGGCGTCGGTCACCTGCTGAATCTGGAATCCTCCGATCTGCTCGAAAGTCTGACGCAGTTGTACGGCGGCGACAACATCCTGGATGTCGCCGTATTCGGCGGCGGACTGCACATAAGAGTGGACGACGCGGATCGCGCGATCGCCTGGATTCGCGAGACGCTGGATCGCGCCGGGATTGACGATCTCGGTCCTGGAACCCATCACGCCGTCGATGGAAGACGTCTTCGTCAGCCTGATCGAGCAGGAAGAAAAGGCGGCCGCATGAGTTTCCGCCGTCTCCGCGCCATCGCCCGCAAGGAAGTGCTGCACGTGATTCGCGATCCGCGCAGCCTGGCTTCGGCCATCGCCATTCCGCTCACCATGCTGCTGATCTTCGGCTACGCGCTGAGCCTGGACGTGGATCGCATCCCCACCATCGTTTACAACCTGGACCAGAGACCCGAGAGCGCTGAACTGGTGCGCGATTTCCAAGGCTCGCGCTATTTCCAGATCATCGAGGAGGTGAACAGCTACCGTCCCATCGAACAGGCGATGGATTCGCGCCGCGCCTTGCTGGGCGTGGTGATCCCGGCGGATTTTTCGCGCAACGTGCTCGCCGGCGACGCGAAGCGCAGGTGCAATTGCTGCTCGACGGCAGCGATTCCAACACCGCGTCCATCGCGCAAGGCTACGCCGAGGGCATCGTTCAAACCTACGCCGCGCGCCTCCGCGGCGACGCGCAAAGCATGCACGCCGGAGAGATTCCGCCGGTGGGCGTCAGCGCGGAAAGCCGCGTCTGGTACAACCCCGACATGGTTTCGCGCAACTTCATCGTGCCCGGCCTGATCGCCGTGATCATGATGATCATCACCGGCAATCTCAGCTCGCTCACCATCGCGCGCGAGTGGGAGAACGGCACCATGGAGCAGCTGCTCTCGACGCCCGTGCGCCCCTCCGAGCTGGCGCTGGGCAAACTGGCCGCCTACTTTCTGGTGGGACTGGTCGACATGGTGATCTGCATGCTGGTCGGCGTCTTTTTGTTCGACGTGCCGTTTAAGGGAAGCCTGCTCTTCCTGACGATTTCCAGTTTTGTTTTCCTGTTCGGTTCGTTGTGCACGGGAGTCTGGGTCTCGGCGACATTCCGCACGCAACTGATGGCCTACCAGATGGGAACGCTGATCTCCTTCCTGCCGGGCTTCCTGCTCTCCGGATTCATTTATTCGATCAGCAGCATGCCGCGCGTGATCCAGGCCATCGCGCTGTTCGTCCCCGCGCGTTATTTCATCAATATTTCGAAGGGTGTGTTCCTGAAGGGAATCGGCCCGAAATCCTGTGGCCGGATTTCCTGCTGCTGTGCGGCTACGGGGCGCTCATCTTTTTCTTCACGGTCCGCAAGCTGCGGCAGAAGGTGGCTTGAGTATGCGCCAGCGTCTCCGCTCCATTATTCGCAAGGAATTCATTCAGGCGCTGCGCGATCCGCGTATGCGCAGCATGCTGCTGGTTCCGCCGCTGATCCAGTTGCTGGTATTTGGTTACGCCGTGAACCTGGACGTCGATACCGCCACCATCGCCTGGATGGATCAGGACAACACGCCGCAAAGCCACGATCTGCGCGACGAGTTTGCAGGCTCCGGGCACTTCATCGATCAAGGCGACTCCGGGTGACGAGCGCCAGATGCAATCTCTGCTCGACCGCGGACAGGTGGATGGCGTGATCCGCGTGCTGCCGGGTTTCGCGCGCGATATCGCCCGCGGCCGGGCCAGCAGCGTGCAGGTGTTGCTCGACGGAACGAATTCCAATACCGCGTCGCTGGTTTCCGGCTACGCCTCTCAGGTGATCGCCCGCTATTCGCAGGAAGCGGCGAGCGAGGCGCAGCGCTCCCGCATGGTCGGCGGGACCATGACTTCCGGCGGGGCGATTCGGAATGCCCATGCCGCAGATCGTCTCGCGCTCGCGCGTCTGGTACAACCCCGATCTCAAGAGCCGCAACTACTTCATCCCCGGCGTGGTCGTGAACATCATCACTCTGGTGACGCTGTCGCTCACCGCCATGGCCATCGTGCGCGAGAAAGAAATCGGCACCATGGAGCAACTGATGGTGACGCCCATCCGCCCTATCGAATTGATCCTCGGCAAGACGCTGCCGTTCGTGCTGGTGGGCTACTGGGATTTGATTCTGGTGACCAGCGCCGCCCTGCTGATCTTCCACGTGCCCTTCAACGGAAGTTTTCTGCTGCTGCTGTTCGCCGCGTTTGTGTTCCTGATGACGACGCTGGGGGCGGGCCTGTTCCTCTCCACCATCTCGCGCACGCAACAGCAAGCCATGATGGCGACCACACTGTTCTTCCAGCCGTTCTTCATGCTGAGCGGCTTCACGTTCCCCATCCGCAACATGCCGGAAAGCGTGCAGTGGCTGACGTATCTTGAATCCGGTGCGCTACTTCATGGAGATCGTTCGCGGCGTGTTCCTGCAAGGCGCCGGGATAGACACGCTGTGGCCGCAAATCGTGGCGCTGGCGATTTTCGGAGTCATCATATTGGGACTCAGCGTCAACCGCTTCCACAAACAACTGGAATAGGGCTATCCGCTACTTCGCCGGGGGCTCTGTAGTTTGCGCCGGCGGCGTCCGCAGCGGTAGCGCAGGACTTCCGTGCTCGACGAAATTCTTCAGGCGCGTGAACTGTTCGGTGATGACGGAATCGACCGGTGCGGCCCAATGTGTTCATCCCGTCCGGTAAGTAACCGGCCACCGTGTAGGTGACTTCCACGGTGGTTCCCGTGTCGCCCGGCGACAACTGAATCGTCATGGTGGCAGCAGCGGCCAACGGTTGCAGCGGACCTATAGCGCCGGAGAGCACCAGCGTTTTGCCCTGCACGAAGCGCAGCACTTCCATGTGGCGAACGCCTCCCTGGCCCGGCAGCGTTTCGCAGAAGCAGCCCATCGGCTTTTCGTCGATCGTCAGATTGCGAGCGTCGCCCGAAAAAGTATGTTGCGGGTTCCACCAGTCGCCGATATTGTGGACCAGTCTGCGATACACCTCATCCGGCGAAGCCTGTATCGTGACGGAGGTCTTGACCGTGAAGCCGTTCGTCGAAGAATCGGCCACTTCAGCGAATGCCCATCCCGGGCACAGGAGAATTACGGCGGCGGTGAAGCGAACGCTGAATTTGGTCATGGATGGCATCATATCTGATCGGCTATATCGCTCAGGAACCTTAGTTCGCCTGCCGGGCACTTCAAGGCAATAGCTTGTGCAGGCGCTCATCGAAAGGGCTGCCCAGCATAGGCTGTAACTTTTCCCGGAAGACTTTGGTATGGCTGGCGGCCAGATGAGATTCAAAGTCCTGCCGGGTCCGCCAGACCTCGACGATGGTGAAGTGGTTCAAGCGATCCGGATCGCGCAACACTTCAAACCGAACCGAGCCCTGGTCGTTGCGGCTGTCGATGGCGAACTGATGCAGCATCTTGGCGGCTTCCGCGGCGCCATTTTGTCCCAGCACGTCGACGTGCGTGACCACGTAGAGCCTCTCGTCAGTGTCTTGTGCGCCCGCTGGACTGCACAATCCGATGAAAATAGCCGATGGCCGCAAGCGCGACGGCAATTGTAAATTTTGTGTGAACGACGACGGGCATAGATCGTCATGGTACACCCGATGGTGTCCGCGATGTGTCTTCGATGTGTCTCCGATGTATCATGGATTCAATCGAGTTGGCCGGACTTGCAGTTAGTTTCCGGCCGGGGATGAGTTCGGAGGAAAGCACGTAACCGCTAGGCGAAGTTTTTTCTGGGTGGACGGAACGTTTCCCTAAATTGTTCGTCTTAACGGTAATACGAAACCCGTGCTTCTCAGCGGGATAAATAGGCGCACTGTGGCAAAACAGACCTCGCAGTCGGCGATAGCAGTATCGCAAGCCCTTGCCCCGGCGCTTTCCGCGCCCGGACCCGAGGAAATCCGCGCCCAGCTCGAGAAGCTTCTCGCCAGCCGATTGTTTGCGCGCTCCACTCGTTTGTGCCGCTTCCTGCGATTTTCCGTGGAGGAATCTCTGGCCGGCAACGGCGGGCGCCTCAAGGAACAGATCATCGGGATGGAGGTTTTCGATCGCAAATCCGATTACGATCCGCGCATCGATCCCATCGTGCGCGTGGAGGCGCGGCGGCTGCGCGCCAAACTGAAAGCCTACTATACGTCTCCGGGACGCGGCGATTCGATCATGATCGGGTTGCCCAAAGGCGCCTATCTCCCATTTTTCAAAACGCGCGCCGCAGCGCCGCAAGGCTCGCGCACGTCACTGGTCGCGACCGCCGGCTCGGCGCTGGCTCCGCGGAAATCCATTGCCGTGCTGCCCTTTGCGAACATGATGCAGGGCGCCGATGACGACTATTTTAGCGACGGGCTTACCGAAGAACTGATTCATCTTCTGACGCGCATCCCCAGCCTGCGGGTGGTGGCCTGGAGCAGCGCTTCTAAATTGCGTGGACGCGAAGCCGACTTGGCGGGCATCCGCCGCCAATTGCGAGTTGGATCAGTCCTGCGCGGCAGCGTGCGGCGCACGCCGGAGCGGGTCCGCGTGACGGTGCAGCTCATCGATTCCGCCTCCGGCGATTACCTCTGGTCGGAAACTTACGACCGCGGGCTGGAGAATGTTTTCGAGATGCAGGGAGAGATCGCGCGCGCCATGGTGCACGCGCTGCGTCTCAAACTCACCGGTCTGCCGCAAGCCGAGACGCCGCGGCGGGCGCCCAATGTGGCCTGTTACAACCTGTGCCTGCAAGGGCGCTTCCACACCAACAAACGGTCGATGGAGGGCCTGCGCAAGAGCGTCGAACGTTTTGAGGAAGCCATCCTAGCCGACGACTCGTGCGCCGAAGCCTACGCCGGTTTGGCGGATGCCTATAGTTTGCTTGCCGACTACGGCCTGATGAGTCCGGCCGAAGCGGTCCCTAAGGCGCGCGCCGCCGCCGAACGGGCGCTGGAGTTGGATCCCCAATCCGCCGAGGCGAACGTCTCGCTGGCGTTCGTGCGTTCCTCTTTCGAATGGCGTTGGGAAGAAGCCGAAGTGCTGTATCGGGCCGCGATTGCGGTCAACCCGGGTTACTCGCGCGCGCGGCATTGGTATGGCGTGGATTTTCTGGGTTTGCTGGGACGCTGCCAGGAGGCGCTCTCCGAGGCCCGCGCGGCGTACGATCTGGACCCGCTCTCGATGATCATTCGCGAAGGGCTGGGGTACATGCACATGATCTGCCGCGATTATCCGCGGGCCGTGGCCGTCTACCGCGAAATCACCGACATGGACCCGGATTTCTTTAAAGGCTATAGCTCCTTGGGTCGCGTGCTTTCGCTGATGGGAAAGCACGATCTGGCGCTCGCCTCGCTGGAGCGCGCGCGCCAACTCGGCGGCGATGTGCCCAGTATTCTGGCGGCGACGGGCGAAGTGCTGGCTCGCACTGGACGGATTGAAGAAGCGCACGCCTATCTCAACCAACTCACGGAATTGTCACAGACGCGCTGGGTGCCGGCGAGCTGCTTCGCGGTTCTGCATATAGGTCTGGGTGACTATCCCGCCGCATTGACGTTTCTTGAAACCGCCACCGACCGCCGAGAATTTTCGGTGACGGCGCTCAAGGTTCATCCGCTCTACGATCCGCTGCGTTCCGAGCCGCGTTTTCAGCGTCTTCTGGAGCGCGTCGGCCTCGCGTCCTAGCCGCGTGTTGTTTACCGTAAGCGGATCTCCGCCCTTACTCCACGATTACTTCCGCGGCTCGCCGATTCGTCTCAAAATGACGTATGAGACGATTCGCAAAAGGATGCGGAAATGTTTCACTGCGGTTCAGTATCGCGGTGATACCGCTGGTGGCTGCGTTCGCCACTGAAACGGCTCCTCTGGATTCCAAATTAGATTCGAATCACTTAGATTCAAAACACTTAGATTCAAGCCATTTAGATTCAAACCAGGGCGACCAGAGTAATCGCCGCGGCGTGGAGTTGGTGGAACAAGGGAAACTCGTCGAAGCGGAAAGTACCTTCCGCTCGGCGCTGGCCGATTGCGAGAACTGCGCGGCATTGAGCTCCATTCTCAACAATCTCGGCGAGGTGTACTACGCGACTGGCCGCTATGCCGCGGCTGGACCGCTTTATGAAAAAGCCTTGTCGCTGCGTGAAGCCCAGGCAGGGCCGGACGCTATTGTCTTGTTGCCGCTACTGAACAATCTGGCGTTGCTTTACCGCGAGACGGCGGATTATGGCCGCGCACTCCGCTTTGCCGAGCGTGCGCGCGATATTGCGGAGCTGCATAACGCCGCTGAGACCACCGAAGGTGCAGCCGCGTTCGCCAATCTTGGCGAGATCGAGCAAGTGCAAGGCGACTTGGCTGGGGCCAGAAAATTGCTGGGCCGCGCGCTCTCGATCCGCGAGAGCCTACTTGCGCCTTCAGATCCGCTGATCGCTGAAACGTTGAGCGATCTGGCGCTGGCGGATCGCGCCGAGAGCCGCTTCAAAACGGCCGCCGAATTGTATCGCCGTGCGCTAGAGGTGCTGCAGGCGGCATCAGCAGACAAGAATGATCGCAAGACCCAGCTTGCCGTCTTGAAAAAATCCGGAGTGGTGCGCACTAATCTAGCGCAGGCCGAGGCGGAGCAAGGCCACCTGAAAGAGGCGGAACACATCGCTCGCCAGTCCGTGACGGATCTGGAACGAGCCTATGGGCCGCAGCATCCCAACACGGCCGCAGGTTACGTCAATCTTGCGAAGATCCTGCGCTACCGGCATCGCTTCGATGAGGCTGGGCAGGCGCTGCTGCATGCCCAAGCCATCGACCGGCAGGCATTCGCGCCGGATCACCCGCGCATCGCCAACGATCTGAGCCTCCAAGCGGCGCTTGCCTTCGATCGCAAAAAGTATTCGGAGGCCGAGAAATTATTCCAGCAGTCGCTCGCGATTCTCACGCGGCGGTTCCCGGCGCCGCAGGCCGATATCGGCCGTGCCACCGCGAATCTCGCGGAGGTGTATGTGCGCGAGAAACGGTTCACTGAGGCCGCCAACGCCTTCGACCAGGCGCTCACGATTCTGGAGCGGACGCTGGGCCCCGAGAACCCGGAGTTGGTGCCAACGATGGAGCACTACTCGCAAGTTCTGCGTACCCAGCAGGATTTCGCGAAAGCCGCGAGCCTCGAAGCCCGCGTCATGAAGATCCGCGTAACGCGGACGCTCAAGCGCGCGGCGTAAGTCGGCCGATCCGGCATCCTTAGAAAAGTGTACGCTTAGGATGCTATGGCCTTTGTTGAGCTTCCGACGCGGCGGCGCAGCCCGCAGCTAGGAATTGCTGCGCTGGTAATCGTTGCTGTAGCGGTGCTGGTCTTCGGACGCACCATCTGCAGCTACGTGATCGACTACTTCTGGTGGCGCGAGATGGGGCAGGTTCCCACCTGGCTGCGGATGACGGGCTACCGCTATCTGCCGGGCCTGGCCGCGTGGCTGATCGTGTTTCCGGTGCTGTGGGTGGCGCACGCGCGCGGCATGAAGCATGCCGGCGAACGACTGCGGGACTGGCCGCTCTATGCACGGATCAGCACGCTGGCGCTGGCCTTCGTCGCGATGATCGTGACGCTTTCGACCGTCGAGGGTTGGACCGTGGCGCGCTACGTGGGGGGCCAAGGCGCGGCGTCGTCGGGCTGGACCGATCCGGTGTTCGGCAAGGCGCTCCCGTTCTATTTCTTCGAGCTGCCGTTTTACAGCATGCTGCTGAGTTGGGTGGCATCCACGGCGTTCGTGGCGGGGCTGGTGTACTACGTGGCCGCGCGCGGCTGGCAACTCAAGCGCGACATGCCGGGTTATGTGTTCGGCCAGGAACTCGACCTGCGCGACCTGGGCCGCCTGGGGCGCCTCGAGACCGGTCTGCTCAAGGGCTTGGCCGCGTTGTTTCTGGTGGCGCTGGCGGCGCAGTTCTGGCTGGGGCGCTATGAGCTGTTGCTGAGCGATCACGGCAATCTGATGGTCGGCATCGACTATCTGCAGCAGAATCTTGGGCTGCCCTTGCAAACCATCAAGGCGGGCGCGGCGGTGCTGGCTGCGATCCTGGTGATCGCCGGGCGGCGCAAGCTGGCGATCGCGTGCGCGATTGTGCTGGTGATCGATTGGATAGTGCCGCCGCTGGCCGCGAGCCTCTACGTGCGGCCGAATGAGCTCACGCTCGAGAAGCCGTACATCGTCCGCCACATTGAAGCGACACGCGCGGCATATGGACTGGACACGCGCGCGAAGGTGGTGGACTTCAACGTCCAAAAAGAAGGCCGCATCGATTTTGAAGCGAATCGGTCGATGCTCGAAAATGTGCGCCTGTGGGACTGGCGCGCGTTTCACGACACGCTCAGCCAGAGCCAGCCGCTGCGTCCTTATACTTACGCCGATACCGATGTCGATCGCTATCAGATCGACGGACGCCTGCGCCAGACTCTGCTCGCGCCGCGCGAATTGGATCTGAATCAACTGGGCGACGCGCGCAATCGCTGGATCAACCGCGCCCTCACCTTCACGCACGGCTACGGTTTCGTGATGGCGGAAGCCAACCGCATCAGCGAAACCGGATTGCCGCAACTGCTGGTGCTGGATGCTCCGGTCGAGGTGAAGACCAAGAGCCTGAAGGTCCAGCGCCCGGAAATCTACTACGGCGAGACCATGGACGAGACGGTGTTTGTGCACACCTCCCAGCCCGAATTCAACTATCCATCGGGATCGAGCGAAGTCAATACGCAATATGACGGCAAGGGCGGATTCCCGATGTCGTCCGTCGGAATGCGCACGCTGGCGACGGTGGCCAATGGCGACTGGAATATTCTGCTGACCAACTCGTTGACGGCGGATAGCCGGATGATGATCCACCGCAAAGTAACCGAGCGCGTGGCCGAGCTGGCGCCGTTTCTGAGCTGGGACGAGGACCCATACCTGGTCACCACCGCGGACGGCCGCCTGGTTTGGATTCTGGACGGCTACACCACCAGCGAATCGCATCCCTATTCGCGCGATGTGGCGATGGAAGATCTGGGGCGGTTCAACTACATTCGCAATTCGGTCAAGGCCACGGTCGACGCCTATGACGGCGACGTACACCTCTACATCTTCGACACGCAGGACCCGCTGATTACCGCCTATCAGCACTTATTCCCGGAGTTGTTTTCGCCGGCTTCGGCGATGCCTGCGGGCTTGCGGGAGCATACGCGCGCTCCCGAAATGCTGTTCCGCGCGCAGGCGGAAATTTATCGCACGTATCACATGAGAGACCCGGAATCGTATTACAACCGCGCCGATCTGTGGGATCTGGCTACCTTCACCACCGGCGCGGGGGGCGAGCCGCAACCGGTGCCGCCGACCTACATGATTGCCCAGTTGCCGGGCGAGAAGGAGCCCGAGTTCCTTCTGATGATCCAGTTCACGCCGCGCAATAAGCAGAACCTGATCGGCTTGATGGCGGCGCGCAGCGATGGCGAACACTTGGGCGAGCTGGTGTTCCTGCAGCTTGCCGAAACAGGAAGTGATCTCGGGCCCGCTGCAGGTGGAGGCGCTGATCAATCAGGATCAGAATATTTCGAAGGACCTGACGTTGTGGAATCAGCAGGGGTCGCAGGTGCTGCGCAGCCAGATTCTGACGCTGCCGATTGACCAGACCATTTTGTATGTGGCTCCGATCTATATTCAGGCGGCGCAGGCGCGCATGCCGCAGTTGCGGAAGGTGGCGCTGGTGCGAGGCAGCACGCTGATTTACGCCGATACCTACGAGCAGGCGCTGGCTCAGTTGCAGGCGGTGCAGGGGGGCAAGCAGGTGCAGGTGCTGGCACCGACGGCCCCGGCGGGATCGACTGCGGCGTCGCCGGTGACTTCGGCGGCTCCGACACTTTCCGATCCGCGCATCGACAGCATCCGCATGCACCTGCAACGCTACCGGGAGCTTGCCGCGCAGGGCAAGTGGGCGGACGCGGGTAAAGAACTGGAAGCTGTGGAATCGGCGGTCAAGAGATAACAGGCTTGCGGCGGGCTGCAACGATTGCTGCCGTCGCGGTTCTGGCCGCGGCCGTCTGGCTGGTTCTGAATATCGCATTCCAATACTCCGGCAATCCCACGGGGCCTTTTTATACCGGCGCCAAAACGCCGCTGCCACCGGCGCTCGCCGCGGGACACACCTTTCGAGTCAACGACGATGTGGGGTATGACGCTCAGTTCTACCACCTGATCGCGCATGATCCGCTGAATCGGCGCGGATTTCTTTCCTATGTCGACAACCAGAGGTTGCGCTGGCGGCGCATCGGCGTGCCTGGGCTGGCGGCGCTGCTCGCGGCGGGAAGCGACCGCGGCGTGGACTACGTTTACATCGCCATTGAACTCGTGTTCGTTTTCCTGGGGACACTTTGGTTGAGCTGGTATGTGCAGAGTCAGAGTCTGCACCCGGCGTGGGGACTGACCTTCTTGCTGATTCCGGCGGTGGCGGTATCGCTCGATCGCCTGACCATAGACTTGCCGCTGGCGGCGATCTGTATCGGTATGGCGCTCTCGCGGATGCGCCAAAGCCCGGCTGGCAGGTCTACGCGATGCTTTGCGCTGCTCCGCTGATCCGCGAAACCGGAATGGTGTTGGTGGTGGGATGGTGCGTTTACCGGATCGTACAGCGCGACGCGCGTGGGGCTGTGCTGGGCGCTGTCAGCGCCGCACCCGCGGTTGCCTGGTGGATATACGTGCAGACGAACACGCCTCCCGATGGAACTGACTGGCTGTCCAGCTATCCGTTCAGCGGGATCATCAATCGTACGCTGCGAGGCACGGGAGACCCCACTTCGACGCCCTGGCTGCGCGTCGCGAATGTCTTCGAGGACGTTGCGCTGGCGGGAATGTGGCTGGCCTTAGTGCTGGCCTTCTGCCTGGCTTGGAAACGGCGCGGGAAATTCATCGAAATCACCGCCATCCTCTTTGCCGCATTTACGGCGGCGCTGGGGAGGTTCGATTTGTGGTCGTCGGCCTACGCGACCGGAAGAACCATGTCGCCGCTGCTGATCCTGCTCGCGCTGCTGGCTTTCCAAAAACGGCGTTGGCTCTATGCTCTTCCTCTCTTATCGTTTGTCCCCCGCATTGCGCTGCAGTACGAGGCGGAACTGAAGACGATGCTCCGTGGCATGCGGTAAGAACAGATGTAGGATGAGAGACATGCGAAAAGCGAATGCAATGCTGCTGGTTCTGATCTGCGCGTGCGCTGTTCGGGTTGCCGCGCAGAGCGATCGCGTCGCTGTTGCCGGAAACCACGACGCGTATTTCCGAGCACGTCTACGCCATCATGGGCTTCCCGAACATTGCCATCGTGGTGGGAACCCGCGGCACGCTGGTGGTGGATACGGGCCTCGGTCCGCGCAATGGAGCGACCATCGCGCGCGTCGTGAAGAAGCTTTCGACGGGCGGATTGCTGTACCTGACCACCACGCATTTTCATCCCGAACACGCGGCCGGCGAGGCGGGCTTCCCGAACGACACGATTCTGATTCGCGATCGAGTGCAGCAACAGGAGATGGAAGCGCATGGCGCCGAAATGGTCACGCGGTTCAGCCAACAATCGGCGCAAAGGACCGAGCTGCTCGCGAACGTGAAAATGCGCCAGCCGGATATCGTCTTCGACACCGAGGCGAAAGTGGATTTGGGCGGCGTCACGGCGCGGCTGCTCTGGCTGGGCGAAGGCCCATACCAAGGGCGACGAGCTGATTTTCGTCGAGCCCGACAGCACGCTGATTTCCGGCGACGTCGTGCAGAACAAGCGAGTGCCCGGCATATTACGGGAAGGCGGGACTCCTACCAGTTGGATCGGCGTTTTGGACAAGCTGGCGCCGTTAAATCCGCGCCACATTCTGCCGGATCATAGCGATCCGGGCGACGGATCGTTGATCGCGCAAGAGCGGGCGTTTATCGTCGATTTGCAGACGCGTGGGCTCGCGCTCAAGCGGCAAGGGGTGTCGGCGGAAGACGCCGGCAAGCGGCTGGCGGACGAGTTCAAGACCAAGTATCCCGACTGGCCCAACATAAACGCGGTCGCAGGCTTCGTGCAGCGGGTTTACGCGGAGGGGCGCTAGGGCCTGGGATCGGAAAAGAGCGACAGAGACTGATTTCCCGCACGACGCTTTCGCCGATGCGTACGAATGCGGGGGGAAATCAGGCTCCGTCCCTCGTTTTCGGGGTACGATGAAAGTGGTGGAAACCACCCATCAGCATCCGCATACGCACCCGGCGGCGGGAGATGACGGCAGGATGAAGCGAGTCCTGATCGCCTCGCTGGCGCTGACACTGGGCTTTGTGGTGTTCGAGACGCTCGCCGGGTTCAGCGCGCACAGCCTGGCGCTGCTCTCCGACGCGGGCCACAACTTCACGGACGCCTTCGCTTTGCTGCTGGCGGCTTTCGGCATCTATTTGCAGGCGCGGCCCGGGGATCACGAAAGAACCTACGGCTACCAGCGCGCGGGAGTGCTGGCGGCTTTCGTCAACGCGCTGTCGCTGGTGGTGCTGGCCGCGGTCCTCTTCTATGAGAGCTACCAGCGGCTGCTGCATCCGGAGCCGGTGGCCGCCAATACGATGATGATCGTGGCGGCGGTGGCGTTGCTGCTGAACCTGGGGATCGCATGGGCGCTGGGCGGGCACGGGCACCATCATCACGATCTGAACGTGCGCGCGGCGTGGCTGCACATGGCGGGCGACGCGGCCAGTTCGGCGGCGATCATCGCGGGCGCGCTGCTGATCCGCTATACCGGCTGGCAGGCGATCGATCCGATTCTGTCGATCCTGATCGGCATCGCGATCGTGTGGTCCGGCTGGGGGATCATCCGCGATTCGCTCAATATTCTTCTGGAGGGCTTGCCTAAGGGTCTGCAACTGAAGAACGTCTCCGGCTGAATTGAGCCAACTGCCGGGCGTCATCGACGTGCACGACCTGCATATCTGGAGTTTGGGATCGGAATCGCGCGCGCTGAGCTGCCACGTGCTGATCGACGACATGCCGCCGTCGGAAAGCGATTCGATCCTGCGGCGCATCAACGATGTTCTGTGCGCACGCTTCCAAATCACGCACACCACCATCCAGTTCGAGCACGTGAAGTGCATCCTGGCGGAGACGCACTGCACTTCGGCTTTGCAGCCCACGGCGCAAGCCCCGCACCGGCACTGAGTCTCGCTCGCGTAACACGTTGATGGAACACCCTTCGCGCATCGGAAAGTACGAAGTCGAGGAATATTTGGGCGGCGGGATGTCGCGTGTATACCGCGCCAAGGACAGCGTTCTCGGGCGGCGCGTCGCGCTCAAAATTCTGGGTGAATCGGCGGCTAGCGATCCGGAAGCCAAGGCGAAATTCCTGCAGGAAGCCCGCCTGGCCTCCAGCATCGCGCACGAAAACATTATTGCGGTTTACGATTTCGGCGAGGAAGACGGGCGCCCCTTCATGGTGATGGAATTTCTGGAAGGCGAGAGCCTGCGGAATGCCATTGAGAAGCGGCGCACCGGCGACTTCGCGCGGCGCCTGCAGATTGCGCTGCAGGTGGGACGCGCCATCGGCTACATCCACCTGAAGAAAATTATTCACCGCGACATCAAGCCGGAAAACATCCACGTCGACCCGCTCGGCCGCGCCAAGCTGATGGACTTCGGCATTGCGAAGCCCGACGGCGTGCGGCTCGCCGATACCGGATTCACTGTGGGCACGCCCTATTACATGTCGCCCGAGCAGGTGCTGGGGCAGGATGTCACCAACCAAGCCGATGTGTATTCCTTCGGCGTGCTGCTGTACGAACTGCTGGCCGGAAAGAAGCCCATTGAGGCGGAGAATTCCGAAAAAATCTTTCACAAGATACTGTACGATCCACTCAACCTGGAGCCGTTGCACGAAGCGGCGGTGGCGCCGGCCGTCATCGATCTGGTTCGCAAATGCATGGCCAAGCCGCCCGCCGAGCGTCCGCGCGGATTCGGAATCGTTTGCGGAGCGATCGAGGAGACCTTGCGGCAAGGAGCTCTGCAGCCACGTCCGGCGCCAGCGGCGGCTGCTGTGGAACAGTCATCCGAGGATGAGTTGCCCGCGTTTCTGCGATCCCTTCCCGCGCCTTTGCAGACGCATGGCGGACTGGCGTTGCTGAGCGGCATCGTGACGCTGCTGGTGATGGTCGTGATCTATTTCGGTCTTCGACTCGCGCGTGTGATTTGATCTATGCAGGCAACGCCGCTCAAACAGTTCAACGGTCGTCCAGTGGTGCTGATATCTGGTTGGCGTCATCGGCGTGATTGCGCTAGCGGCGGCGATTTATTTGTGGGCACACCGCGTGGTGGCGGTCCCTGGAATGATCTACTATCCCGGCGGAGCCTTCCCCTTCGGCCCGGACAGCAAGCCGGTGAACCTGGGGCCGTTTTATATCGACGAGACCGAAGTTTCGAACGCCGAGTATGCGGAGTATTGCCGTGCAACCGGATGCGCGCCGCCAGCGGGCGCTCCGGATCTGCCGGTGGTCAACGTGACGATCGCGCAGGCCCGCGCGTATGCTCAGTGGAAGGGCCGGCGGCTGCCGACGGCGCAGGAATGGGAACGCGCCGCGCGCGGCGTGGATGCGATGCGTTATCCGTGGGGCAAAGAAGAAGATCCCAAGCGCGCGAACGTGTTGGATAACCCCACGCTGGTGAATCACGCGCTGATGCCGGTGCGGTCTTTCGCGAAACTCCCCGAATATCAGATGGCGGGCAATGCGTGGGAGTTGATCGATACGCCCGTGCCATTGCCGCCCTTAGCCAGAACCGCGGCGAGCGCATGGGTCCAGATTCGCGGCGGATCGTATAACACGCCGCTTTCGGCGGCGGTCACTTACGACTTACCGGTCCATCCCGGAGAGCTTCTCGGGCCCGGACATCGGTTTCCGTTGCGCCAAAACTTTTCCGTGATGAATATGAACAAAGCCTGGGACGCGAAACAATATCAGCAGCGGCACTCCTACGTATTTCAATATGGACAGGCGGTGCTGGATTTGCTGGCGCCGCAGAAGGGCGAGCGGATTCTGGATCTCGGCTGCGGTTCCGGACAATTGACTGCCGCGATTGCCGATGCCGGCGCTTCGGTGATCGGGCTCGACTCGTCGCCCGAGATGCTGGCGGAGGCGCGCGCGCATTACCCGGCCATCGAATTCCGTCTGGGCGACGCGGCGGATTTCGCAATGGAACCGCCGGTGGACGCGGTGTTCTCGAACGCCGTATTGCACTGGGTGAAGAACGCGGCGGGCGCGGCCGGCTGCATTGCGCGAGCGCTCAAACCGGGCGGACGTTTCGTGGCAGAGTTTGGCGGGCACGGAAACATTCAATCAGTTGTCGATGCGCTTCACGAGGTGCTGGGTCCGGTGGAGACTCCCTGGTATTACCCCAGCATCGGCGAGTACGCGAGTGTGCTCGAACAACATGGTCTGGAACCGCGCCAGGCGTGGCTGATCGATCGGCCGACGCCGGTCGAAGGCGAGGATGGCATGGAGGATTGGCTGGCGATGTTCGCGCGCGACTTCGTGCCGAGAGAGCAGTCGCACAAAGTGGCGGAAAGACTCCGGCCGACTCATTATAAAGATGGAGTTTGGACCGTGGACTACCGCCGTCTGCGGATTGTAGCCCACAAAACGGCACTTTAAACCCTGCGTGCTACGCTCGAAGTATGAGCTTTTCGCAGTCGTTTTTCGCTGAACGGTTCGGCATCACCGAGCACGATCTGGAGTCCTATCTAAGCGAGGCGCTGTCGGCCGGCGGCGATTACGCCGACGTGTACTTCGAATACCTGGCCACCAGTTCCATCGGCATCGACGAGCAGATCGTCAAGAGCGCGACCGAGGGCGTCAGCATGGGCGCCGGAGTGCGCGTGATCGCGGGCGAGCGCACCGGCTACGCGTACAGCGACGACTTGAGCCCGGCGAAAATCCGCAAGGCCGCGCATACCGCGGCTCTGATCGCGAAGGGCCCCGCCAGCGTCGTCAAGACTGGTTTCGAGGAAGCCCAGCAGCACAATCTTTACCCCATGCTCCACGCGCCCAATGAAATGGGCCTGGAGGAGCGCGTGGCTCTGGTCAAACGCGCCGATGTCGCGGCCCGCGCCTACGACTCGCGCGTGTTTCAAGTGCAGGCCACCTACGCCGACAGCCTGCGCAACGTGCTGGTCGCCACCAGCGAAGGCAAGCTCAGCTTCGATCGCCAGCCGATGGCGCGCATGAGCGTGATGGTGCTGGCGCGCCAGCCGGACGGCCCTCCGCAGCACGGATACGCCGGAGGCGGCGGGCGCGTGACGCTCGATTTCTTCCTGAATGAAAAAACGCCGGAAGATTTCGCGCGCGAAGCCGCGCGGCAGGCCATCGTCCAGCTTGACGCCATCGACGCGCCGGCGGGCGAGATGCCGGTGGTGCTCGGCGCGGGATGGCCCGGAATCCTGCTGCATGAAGCGGTGGGCCACGGCCTCGAAGCGGATTTCAATCGCAAGGGCACGTCGGCATTTAGCGGGCGCATCGGACAGCAGGTGGCGAGTCCGCTGTGCACCGTGATCGACGACGGCACCATCGGCAGCCGCCGCGGTTCTCTCAACGTGGACGACGAAGGCATGCCCACGCAGAAGAACGTGCTGATCGAAAACGGCATCCTGCGCGGCTATTTGCAGGACAAGCTCTCCAGCCGCCTGATGAAAACCGCCTCCAGCGGCAGCGGCCGCCGCGAAAGCTATCAGCACATCCCCATGCCGCGCATGACCAACACTTATATGCTGGCCGGCGACAGCGATCCCGCCGACATCGTGCGCTCGGTCAAAAAAGGCCTGTACTGCACGACGTTCAGCGGCGGGCAAGTCGACATCACCAGCGGCAACTTCGTTTTCTCGGCGACCGAAAGTTATCTCATCGAGGACGGCAAGATCACGCGTCCGGTGCGCGGCGCGTCGCTGATCGGCAACGGTCCGGAAGCGCTGAAGTACGTCAGCATGGTGGGCAACGATCTGAAGCTCGACGAAGGCATCGGCACCTGCGGCAAGGAAGGGCAGAGCGTGCCGGTGGGCGTCGGCATCCCGACGGTGAAGATCGATCGCATGACGGTGGGAGGAACGGCCGCGTGACCGCGCAAGAATTAACGCTAGAGCAAATCGCCTCCGACGCCGTTCAGCAGGCGCTCGCCGGCGGCGCGACGGATGCCGAGTGCACCATCTCCGAAGGCGAGGAGTTCTCCGTCAGCGTCCGCATGCAGGAAGTCGAAAACCTGAAGGAAGCCGGCTCGCGCGGCGCTGGAATTCGCGTCTTGACCGGCGAGAAAGGCGCGCAGCGCGCCGGTTCGTCCTACACCTCGGATCTTTCGCCCGAAGGCATCGAGAAAATGGTGAAGGCGGCGCTCGAACTCGCCAAGATCACCAGCGTCGATCCCTTTGGTGGCCTGCCCGAACCCGAGCGAACTCGGCAAACTCGAAGGCGACCTGAAGCTCTACGACGAAGCCATCGCGAAGATGACCACCGAGTGGAAAATCGATCAGGCCATGCGCGCCGAAAAAGCCGCGTTCGATTTCGACCCGCGCATTCAGCTCTCCGAAGGCGCGTCTTTCGATTCGCACATCGGCCGCCGCATTTTTGCGAATTCGCGCGGTTTCCTGGGCAGCTACCGGACGTCGAGCTGCAGCCTGAGCGTGGTCCCGGTCGCGAAGCAGGACGGCGCGATGGAGCGCGACTACTGGCACACCTCCGCGCGCAGCGCCGCGCGCCTCGAGAGCCCCGAATCCGTGGGCCGCATCGCCGCCGAGCGCGCCATCCGCCGCCTCAATGCCCGCAAAGTTCCCACGCAGAAAGTTCCGGTGATCTTTGAGCCGCGCACCGCGGGCCAGTTCCTGGGCGACATTTTCGGAGCCGTCAACGGAGGCGCCATCTATCGTCACGCGTCGTTCCTGGCCGGCAAGCTGGGCGAGAAGATCGCCTCCGATGCGTTGACCGTGGTCGACGACGCCACCATTCCGGGCCTCTTCGGCACCACGCCGTTTGACGACGAAGGCGTGGCGTCGCGGCGCACCATGGTGATCGAGCGCGGCGTTCTCAAGAGCTATCTGCTGAACACCTACTCGGCGCGCAAGCTGAATCTCAAGACCACCGGCAACGCCTCGCGCGGCATCACCGGCAACGCGGGCATCGGTCCCGGCAACTTTTTCATCGAAGCCGGCGCGCTCGCCGCCCGCTGACATCATTGCGAACATTCCCAGCGGCCTGTACGTCACGGAACTGATCGGCGGCGGAGCGAACACCGTGACCGGCGACTATTCCTCCGGCGCGGCCGGTCTGTGGATCGAGAACGGCAAACTCACGTATCCGGTTTCGGAGATCACCATCGCGGGCACGATGCAACAGATGCTGCAGGGAATCGAACAGGTGGGTTCCGACCTCGAATTCCGCGGCTCCATCGCCGCCCCCACGATTCTGATTCGGGAGATGACGATCAGTGGCCAGTGAGCCAGTTACCGCTCAACGCGCCGCGCCTGCGGGATCCAATCCGCTGTACTATGTGGCCGCGGTGGTGGCTCTGCTGGCCGTGGCTGGGTGGGGCTACATGCGGTACCTCGACCGGCACGGCAACGGCGACATCCCGCTGACGGCCGAAGCCAGAGCCTACACCCGCAATCTTCAGTTGAGCGACGTCGAAATGAAGGCCAGCGAAAATTACTTTCAGCAGGCGGTGGTGGAGATCGACGGCAAAATCGCCAACACCGGCGACCGGCCGCTGGACACGGTGGAGATCTACTGCGTCTTCCGCGATCCCTACGGGCAACTGGTGCTGCGCCGGCGGCTGGCGATCGTCAGTCCTCGCATGGGCGGCTTGAAACCGGGCGAGACCAAATCCTTCCGGCTTCCCTTCGACGATCTTCCGGCAAGCTGGAATCAGGCCATGCCGCAACTGGTGATCGCCGGCGTCAAGTTTTCCTGATGGCGCGCGTGCTGCTGGTGGACGATGACGCCGCCGCGTCTGGATCTGCGCAAGCTAATCCTGGAGCGCGAAGGACATCAGATATCGATCGCCAGCGAACCGGATTCCGCGCGCGCGCTGTTCGCCGAAACGCAGCCCGACATGCGTGGTCCTGGATCTGAGACTGCCCGAAGCCGAACGACGGCCTGGCGCTGATCCGCGAGTTCCGCGCCGCCGCGCCGGACGTCCGCATCATCGTGCTCGCCGGATGGCCGCTCGATCTCGAAGGCACGCCGGAGGCGCAGATGGTGAACCTGGTGCTGGCGAAGCCCATCCGCACGGCGACGCTGGTGGGCGCGCTTGCCGAATCAGAACCGCGCTGAGCGTAGCTGTTCCAGGGTCAGGCCGGTCAGCGCAGGGATGTCGCTTTCCGGAACGGCTCCGCAACTCACGGCCCGCAGGAAGTAGTTACGCAGGCCCTGACCGGTGGCGGCGTCATCGAAGACATCGCCGACCATGGTGGCCTGGGCCGCCATGCGAATAAAATTGCGCAGGCGCTCGGACGCGAGCATCCAGGCCTTCCAAAAAGAACGAATACACCGCCGCGTAGCGAATCGGAAGCTGCGCCGGATGCAGGTCCCAGCCCTGATAGAAGCCGTTATAGAGCGCATCGCGCACATGCTGGTAGTGCAGTTTCCAGGCGCGGTGCACCACTGCGCGATTCTCGGATTTTTGGCTGTCGCTGAGGCCGGTCGCCGCGATGTGGCGGTATGGGCAAGATATTGGTAGGTCCGTCGGAGAGCGCGATGCCGCTGCCCGCGAGGGTCATCAGCATGATCGAGCGCGCGAAATGGCAGGCGGGATGCAGCAGGTGCTGGCTGTGCGCGGTGATGCCGAGCGACGCCGTGTAATCGTAGGGGCCGAAGTGCGCTCCCACGCAACGGCCCTCGGTGAGTTCCACCAATTCCGTCAGTTTGGTGAGCGAAAGCGATGTCTCCACCATCAGCTCGACGCCGACGTTCGGGATACGGCGCGAGGGCGTCCATGAATTCCGAGACCTGGTCCAGCGCGGTGATCTTCGGCAACGTAACGACGAACTCCTCCGGCAGCTTGCCCGCGGCCTTGAGGAACCGGTCGAGTGTGCGCAGCGCGCGGGGCTTGGATTCCGGTGCGAACGATTTGACGCGGAGTCCGATGAACGGCGGCAGCGTGCCGTCTTCCAATCCCTTGCTCAGTTGAGCTGCCGCTGCGTCCACCGCTGCGTCTTCTTCGGCGTCCGAGCGAATGCCGAAGCCGTCTTCGAAATCGATGCGGTAATCTTCCACCGGCTCGCGGCGCAGCTTCTCCGACGACGCGCTCGTACACGGTCGCGGCCAAGTCATCGCGAATACCCAATGCTTCAGCCAAGGTCGCTGCATCGGGCGCGTATTCGGCCAGCGCGCGCTCGGCGAGGTTCCCCAACTTGCGCGTGGTATCCGACTTGAATAAGTGCGCTCCGCCGTAGACCACGTGGACCGGTTGTCTCATTGCGTTCATGATACGAAGTGATCGTAGCCGCGGGGCGCGAGGGGCTGGCCTTGGAAATGGACCGCTCCGGCGCGGCCTTTGACGATGCTCCCGATGAGAGTGGTCCCGCGCGGAGGCGATTTGCGGGGCGGGAGCGTGAACAGCAACTCGTAGTCTTCGCCGCCATGGAGGGCGCGGTCGAGGGTGGCGCCGCGCACGATGGGGACGCGATCGACATCGGCTGCGACGCCGGATGCGAGGCACAGGCGGTGGAGGTCGAGCGAGAGGCCGTCGCTGAGGTCCATGCAAGAGGTCGCGCGGCCGCGCAGAGCTCCGGCCGAGTGCGAGACGGGGCTGAATGCGTCCTCCCCAAGGTTTGCCGAGGCGGCCGGAGACGTATAGCAGATCGCCGGGACGAGCGCCGCTGCGGCGGCAGAGCTTTGCCGCGCGCGGTCGATCCGCAGACCATCACATCGCAATAAATTTTGTCGCTGTGCGCGAGGTCGCCGCCGGCGAGGACGGTTCCGGTGCGGCGGGCGAGAGCCATGAGGCCGCGATAAAAGGCAGTCGATGAACTTGTCGCCGCGTTCGGGCGGCACGGCGAGCGAAACCAGACAGAAGCGGGGCTCGCCTCCCATCGCGGCGATGTCGCTGAGACTGCGGGCGAGCGCGTTGTGGCCGATGATCGATGGGGATTGGTCGGGCAGGAAGTGAACGCCCTCGATGGATTGATCGGTGGTGAACAGCAGCTCTTCGTTGGGACGCGGGCGGTAGATGGCGCAGTCGTCGCCGATGCCGAGAGTGATGCTGAGGGCCGCGCTCGCCTAGCCGGCGGATCTTTTCGACAATGTCGAGCTCACTCATGAAACACGAGGCCGGAGGGCAGTTCCTCACCAAAGATCTTACCCATGGCGGCGAGGTCGCC
Organism: Bryobacterales bacterium; assembly: GCA_963731375.1. Classification (GTDB taxonomy): domain Bacteria; phylum Acidobacteriota; class Terriglobia; order Bryobacterales; family Bryobacteraceae; genus Palsa-187. Next base: position 958,122 of record CAVSUW010000004.1, on the reverse strand, counting down.
GGTGGGTTCGGCTTCGAGGTTGAGATCCGGGAACGCGCGGCGCACGGTTTCGAGAGTGTGCGGGGGCAGGTCGCGCGTGGAGTCGCCGGTGACGCGGGCCAGTGCGGCGATGGTGTCGGCGGCTTTGGGAACTTTGAGCAACGCTTCGACCCAACGCGATGCGGTGGCGGGCGGCAGCACTTGATTGATGGGTCCGTAGAATAGTTTGCGGGCGCCCAGGCGGGTTAGGCACCACAGGCCGGTTTCGACGAAGTCGTTCTTGGCGATGCGCGCGAGAAGTTCGTCGCCGAGCTGGGTCTTGGTCTGCAGCGGCAGCAGTTCGAGACTGGCGGCGGCGCGCCACATTTCGCGCAGCAGGCTGGGGTTCACGCGCTGCGGTTTCTTCGAGGCGCGCGGCAGCAGCGTGGGCGAGAGGCGCTGGAACACATCCGTTTGCTGATTCTTGTTGAGGCCTCCGGCGACGCGGCCCCAGAAAATCCACCATTCGATTTCGTTCTGCACCTGATTCGCGAAGGTGAGGCCGGAGGCGTACACGCGGCGGGCTTGTTCGACGCGGAAGTCGTCGCCGGGGAAGCCGAAGCCGGGGCGCAGACAGAAGCCGCACAGATTCAGCCAGCGGAGTTCGTGCGCGGCGCTGCGCTTGCGGCTTTCGGCGAGTTCGAGCATGTGGTCGGCGAGCTTGCGGATGGCCGAGAGCGGCCAGGAGTTGCGGCCCGAGGCCAAGAGCTTGTTCGAGGCGCGCAGGGAGTTGCGCGGCTTCGACGGTGTCGTTCGAAAATGCCGCCGGGATCAGGGCCTCGGCGACAACCAGGGCTTCGTCGCTGATCACGGCGCCGGGGCGCACGGCGGCTTGCTCCTTCGCGGCTTTGCGGAGTTCGAACTGCAAGCGCCAGCGATGCTCGCTCTCTTTCGAGTCGGCCCAGATTTCGAGCGTGCCGACTTCGGTGAGTTTCGCGCCTAGCTTCACTGGCACCAATCGCTCGCCGGCTTTGCCGAAGCGCAGTACGGCGTTGAGCGGGGCGTGCAGATGCGGCTCGCCGTCTTGTGGCTGGCGGGGGAATTCGACGACGTCGCCGGGCGTGGTCCTCGGTGCGGGTGCGCGAACTATACAGGCGAAAGGACACCGGCTTGTTGGCGACCAGTTGCAGATTGCCGGGATCGATCTCGACCGTCGAACCTTCTTCGGAGCCGCGCGGGACCAGGCACAGGGTCCGGAGTTGATCGGCTTCGCCGCCGAGTCCGATGAAGTAGGCGCGCGGCAGACCGCCGCGGACCAGCAGCCCTTGGCCGGTGGATCGGACGTAGGAATAATACGCCGCGCCGACGGCCACCGCGAGATCGAGATCGCGATTGTCGAGGATCAGCGGGCGGCGGCCATACCAATGTTCCAGCACGTCGGCGACGCGCTGGCGCAGGATGTCGGGGATGAAGAAGCCGCCGTTGAAGAGAATGGCGTCGGGCACGGCATCGCCGGCGCTGGCGAGGAACGCGGCCAGGTGGCGCGTGACGGCGGGATCGGAAACGTAGGGCAGTCCCAGCTCGCGGAAGGGGCTGCGCTCTTCTTCCTTGGGGCGATCGGCGAGCTCGCACATCGGCAGGAAGCCGTCGAGCGCGAGTTCGAGAACTTCTTCGCGGAGGATTTCGGTCTTGAGCGTGCCGCCGACCAGCGAGGAGCCGCCGCCCAGCACGGTGATCTCGGCGCTCGGCGAGAGTGGGATCGGCGAGCAGACGCTCCTTGGCCGCCGCGCATTGACGGCGCAGACCGCTGCGCTGGCGAATCGATAGAGTCTTGCCGAGCTTCGCTTCCACCAGCCAGGCGAGCGTGAGATCGAGGTTATCGCCGCCCAGCAGCAAGTGCTGGCCCACGGCGGTGCGCGTGAAATCGATGCGGTCGCCTTCGCGGGCGACGCGGATCAGCGTGAAGTCGCTGGTGCCGCCGCCGACGTCGCAGACCAGAACCGTTTGGCCGTCGAACAGGCTCTTCTGCGAGCGCGTGAGATCGTTGGCGATCCAGGAATAGAAGGCGGCGGCGGGCTCTTCGAGCAGCGTCAGCTTTTCGATGCCGGCTTCGCGCGCGGCCATGACGGTGAGCTCGCGAGCCTCTTCGTCGAAGCTGGCGGGGACGGTCAGCACCACGTTGTGTTCGGAGACGGGCGAGCCGTGCTGCTTCTGCCACGCGTCGGCCAGGTGCTTCAGGATGCGCGTCGAGACTTCGACCGGCGAGAGAACGCGGCCGCCTTCCTGCGCGTCCCACGGCAGAATCTTCGCGGTGCGATCGACGGCGGGGTTCGACAGCCAGCTCTTGGCGGAGTTCACCGACTTGGTGGGCACGATGGCGCCCTGCTCGCGCGCGTAGACGCCGGTGTATTCCTGATCGCCCAAATACAGAAACGACGGCAGCGTGCGGAGCGGCTCGATGCGGCCCGGCGCCACGTACTGCGGGACGTCGAGCACGTGAATGGTGGGGTAATCCGCTTCGTCGGTGGAATCGATGTAGGCGAGCGCGGAGTTGGTGGTGCCGAGGTCGATACCGATATTCATTTAGAGCCCGGCCACTATTCGACTTCGATCTCGGCGGGAGCGAGCACGGTGCCGGGCACGGAGGCGGGGAGATCGACCTTGGCAGCCTGCCAGCCTTTGTGGCGCAGCAGACCGCCGGGGGCTTTGCCGTTGGCGGGCACGTTGCCGATCAGCTTGATCGCACCTTGGGCGATGCCTTCGGTCTTGGTGTAGGTGCCTTCGACGCCGTCGATGACGGGCTGGAACTGGAGATAGCGCTCGAGCGATTGTTTCGATTGCGCCTGGACGTCGCGCACGGCGGCGCCGACCTGTTCATCCGAGTAAGCCGAGATGTCCTCCATCAGGAAATCCACCAGGCGCGCGTCGCGCTGCAGCAGCGAGAGAATCTGCACCGCGCCATCGGCGGGTCCGGCCTGCGGTTTGGGCGGAGCGGCGGCCTTCACGGGCATGGCCTTGGAGTAGCCGAACGCCAGGGCGATGTCGGGGGCGAGCGTCCCGAGAACAGGATGGAGAAGAAGCTGCGGAATGCGAAAGAGATTCGGTTCAAGATGCTTCTATTTTACCTTGCCGGGCTTGCGTGCTCCGCCATAATGATATCCTCACAGTGTCGACATGACTGCCTGGACTCGGTTCTGGTTGGTGGCGTGCGGCGTCGCCGCCTCCGTCACGGCGCTGTATGCGTTCCAGCGCGAATTCCGCGTCTATACCAGCCTGGAAGGCTACGACAACATTCCTCTGCCGGACGACTACCGCATCCCGGCTGAATTTGTGTTCGGACGCCTGATGTATCCGCCGCACCCGCGCGGCGCGCTTCAGCCGGCCGCTGGGTTTTGGCGGGCGTTTCGACTGGCGCGAAGGCGGCACCAGTTGGTCGCAGGATTATCCGCGCGCCGATCGCCAGTTCGTGCATGGCGCTGCGGCGGCTGACTCGGCTGAATGCGCGGTCGGTCGAGCAACCCGTCAATCTGGATGACGGCGACGACGTGTACAACTGGCCGTGGCTCGCGGCCGGTGAAATGGGCGACTGGAAACTCACCGAGCCGCAAGCGGCGCGGCTGCGCGACTATCTGCTGCGCGGCGGGTTCCTGATGCTGGACGATTTCTGGGGCACCGAGGAATGGAATCGCTTCGAGGAATCCATGCAGATGGTGTTTCCCGGACCGGCCGATCGTCGAGATCGACAATGAGGATCGCGGTCTTTCACTCGGTTTACGATCTGGATGACCGCTATCAGATCCCGGGCCAGTGGGCGCTGGGGCGCGGCACGACGTATCGCAACGACGGCTACCACGCGTTTCTGGAAGGGCATCTACGACGACCACGGCCGCCTGATGGTGGTGATGGACTTCAATTCCGACGTGGGCGATTCGTGGGAATGGGCGGACTCGCCGCGCTATCCGGAGAAGTATTCAGCGCTGGGCATTCGCATCGGCGTGAACTACGTTGTGTATTCGATGACCCACTGAGGCGTCGCCAACCCGGATTGCTACGGCTAGCGTCCGCGCACTACCGCCGCGTCGCGCAGCTTATCCAATTCGCGGCGCGCGATGGTGGCCCATTCGCTGGAGGGGTCCAGCTTCAAGTACGCCATCCAGTGGCTGCACGGCTTTCATCGGCTGGTGCGCGCCCTGATAGAGCAGCGCGACGTTATAGTGCGCGTCGGCATAGTTCGGAGAAATGCGCAGCGCCGCCAGATACTGTTCCAACGCTTGCGCGCGGTCGCCGCGTTCGTCGTAAAGATTGCCCAGATCGAAGTGCGCCAGCGCGTACTCGGGATCGGTCTCGGTGGCCTGGATGTAATAACGCTCCGCCAGCGTGAAGTTGCGGGCATTGAAATAAATGGTGCCCAGGTTGACCAGCGCTCCCGCGGACCCCGGATCGAGTTCGATGGCCTTCTCATAGGCGTCGATGATTTCCTGAGCGGGCGCGCCGGTGGCCTCCAGATCCAGGCCGCGCTGGAACCAGTGCTCGGCCGCCTGACGCTGCTCGCGCTCGGCGCGAGGATTTTCCTTGGGGCGGAATTCGAGCAGGCGGCTCAGCTCGCCGGGATCGAAGTCGAGCAGCAACTGGCCGGACTCGGCCTCCATGGCGCGGCCGTCCAGATCCACGCGAATCCTCTTGCCGTCGGCGTACAGCTTGAGCTCGGTGAGCGGGTCTTTGACGTCACGCAGCTTTTTCGATCAGAGCGTGGATCGCGCGCCGGATCTGCTGCGGAGGAACGCGGCTGTTCGCGCAGCTTGATCAGCGTGCGCAGCGCCAGCAGTTCGCGGAACCCATAGACTGGCCGCCGGCTGGACCAGTTTCTGCTGCTCCCAGCTCTTCAACTGCTTTTCGGAAACGTGGAGCAGACGCCGAGCCGCTTCGCGAGTAAAAGATTGACGCATTGCGCATGCTGGCCACGCAAGAATTCTAACAGGACTGGTAGAGAGAAATCGCGGCGATGCCCGCGGCGCCCGCCTGGATGCAATCCTCGCGCGTTGGCTCGCGGTGATGCCGCCGAGAGCCAGCACCGGGATGCGCACGGCGCGCGCCGCTTGCGCGAGACCTTCGATTCCTCGCGGTTCGAGGCCCGTAGCTTTCGAGCGCGGCGCGAACACCGGACCGAAGACGGCATAGTCGGCGCCCTGGTCTTCGCGCGGCGCGTACCTCGTCGAGAGTGTGGCAGGAGACTCCGATCAGAAACCCCGGCGGCGTGAAAGCGCGCCAGACGCGTGGAGCGGGCGATCCGGCGGGCAGATGAGCTCCGGCGGCTCCGGCGGCCAGCGCCACGTCGACGCGCGTGTTCACCAGAATCTTCGATCCGTGCGGATTCGGAAGGCCGAGAACCTGCCGCGTCAGATCGAACAGATCCCGCGCCGAAAGATCCTTCTCGCGGATTTGAATCCATTCGATGCCGGCGGTCAGATTGCGGGCGATGTTGTCGATCAGGGCGACGCCGGCCGGCAGACTGTGGCGATCCGTGATGTAGCACTTGAATTGGCACGGGGAAGCACGCGCTTTCAGTGTAAGCGCCGCTGTGCTATAAAGGGCACTGTCCTTATGGAAGAGCGCGCTTTTTTCCGCGAGTCCGAAACCACCAAGCCGGCAACGCTGAATTGCCCGTTCTGCCGCACCGCGGATACGTATGAGCTGCGCTGGATGCTGCGCAAGAAGCTCGATCAGGTGCCGCGCGGCGCCGACGAACGCGACCGGGCGCGCTTCGCCAAGTTCGCCAGCTATATGGTGCTGCTGGACGACAAAGCCATGTGCAAAAACATGCGCTGCCGGAAACGGTTCGATATCTCGGGCGTCAAGACCATGGCGTTTATCTAGCAACTTTCCTGCCTCAACCAGCCCCGGGGATGACGCCGAGCGCGTGCGGCGCTAAGATGAGGACATCGCATTTCGGAGGAGGGCAGCATGAATATCGGCGATCGAATCGGCGACTACGAAATCGTTCAGATCCTTGGCGCGGCGGCATGGGCCAGGTGTATAAGGTCCGCAATATTCTTTCGGACCGCATCGAAGCCATGAAGGTGCTGCTGCCCAATCTCGAAGGCGATCCCGGCCTGGCCGACCGCTTCCTGAACGAGATCAAGGTGCAAGCCACGCTGGATCATCCCAACATCGCCAAGCTCCACACCGCCATGCGCACCGGCAACCAATTGGTGATCGTGATGGAGTTCGTGGACGGCACATCGCTCTCGCAAGTGCTGCAAGGCGGCCCGCTGCCGCCGAGCACCGCTGCCGCCTAGGCCGCGGAAGTTGCTGGACGCGTCTGGGCTACGCGCACGCCCACGGCGTCATTCATCGCGACATCAAGCCCGCCAATATCATGCTGACCAGCGGCGGCCAAATCAAGCTGATGGATTTCGGAATCGCTAGAGTGCAGGCCAATCGCCATCTGACGCAGACCGGCAGCACCGTCGGATCGCTTATTACATGTCGCCCGAGCAGATCAAGGGCGGCGATCCCGATGGGCGTTCGGATTTGTACTCGCTCGGCGTCACGATGTACGAGATGGTCACCGGACGGCGGCCGTTCCTGGGCGACAGCGATTTCCAGATCATGTCGGCGCACCTGCAGCAAGCGCCCATGGCTCCGATTGAAGTCATCCCCGGCATTCCAGCCGCGCTGAGCGACATCATCTTGATGGCGATCGAGAAGGACCCGGCTGCCCGCTTTCAATCCGCCGAGGCTTTCCGCGCCGCGCTCGCCAGCGTCTTCCCGGCCGCCGTGACGCCCACGCGAACCATGATGCCGGTTGCGGCCGGCTCCGCTTCCCATCATGACTCCTCCGCCCTTGCCGCACGCCGAGCCTCCGCCGCCGGCAGCCGCGCCGTGGGTCATCCCGCCGGCGCCCGCGCGCAGCCGGCGGGGTCTCTACATGGCGCTGGGTTCGGTGCTAACGCTGGCGGTGCTGGTGGCCGCCGTCATCGAGGGTCCCAAGCTGATGCGTGGCGGAGCGGCTGACGCTCAAGGCGTCCCGGCCTCCGCTGCCGCCTCCTGCCACTGCCGCCAACTGCTGTGCCAACTCGCTGCTCCGGCTGCAAACTGCGACTCCGGTTCCGGTCTCGACTCCTGCTCCGGTCTCGACTCCGGCAGCGGCGCTGGTATCCGCACCAGCCTCCGCTCCCGCAGCCACGCCGGAGCCGCGCCTCGTCCATCCGACTCGGCCGATTCAGCAGCCTGTACCGGCGCAATACGCATTCCGCCCGGCCCAACCCCCGGTGCTAAGCGGCCCAAGCGCGCCGCCAGCGGTCGTCAACCTGCGGCATCTCCAGCTCCGCCACCAGTCACCGCCGCCACGGCGTCTCCGGAATTGAAAGAGCTGCGCGACCGTATCAACCGCGTAGCGATTCGCGCCGCCGCGGCCCAGGCGGGGGTGCGCTCCATCGAACAGGGAGTCCAAGCGCAAGGCTTGGGCCTGCGCGGCGACATCAAAGCTGCATCCATCCGGCTCGACTACGTGTTGCAGGAAGCTCGCGCCTCGCTCCAGAACGGCGATGTGGAGGGCGCTCGCAACAATCTGCAATATGCCGAGGGCACGCTCCAGAAGATAGACAAGTTTCTGGGCCAATAGCGCCGCGAAACGGCTAGCGCGCGGAAACCAGGGGCTGGGAGCCCTGATGGAAAAGCCACGTGGCCGCTTGCCGGGGCGTCGTGACTTCTCCGCTCAGGGCGGCCAGGCTCAACTGCGTAGCGGTCACGTTGGAGACGGAAGGTTCGTATACCGCGCCCTCATGCTGTCGGGCCAGCTTCAGAATGAAGGGAACCGTGCGCGATGCTCCCGGGCCTATCAGCCGCTCGAACGCCGCGTTCCAGTTGTAGCGGTTGTGCCACATCGCCGGACGCAAGGCGTGATCGGAAGTAATCATCAACGTCGTCGATTCCCACAGTCCAGCCTTTTCCAGCGTGCCGCGAATTTCGCCGACGGTCCGGTCGACCAATGCCAGATTGTCCAGGTAATTGGTGTTGGGACTAAGCGCGAAATCGGCGCGATGCCGGTCGTAGATCGCGAACATGTGCGGAGTCGGGAAGTGCACGAATACGAAATCCATTTGGGGATCGGCAATTTCCCGGTAGGCGCGATCGCGGATGGCAAGAAATTGCCGAAGCTGCCTGCGCTGCACGAAGGTGTCACGGATATCCGGCGAGACGGCTTCGTCCAGCGGGCGGAACAGGTCCATCAGATTCTGCGTCTGCATGTAGAACAAAAATTCTACATTGGCCCAAACGCTTTCTTCGGATGCCTGTATTTCACGCAAGAGTGCATTCGCGGGGTGGCCGCCGGGCTGCTCGAAACAATGCACCAAGGAATCGCCGATGAGGCGGCAGTAAGGAAGTTGCCAGCCGATTAACGAAGTGTTTGCGCCCAATTGCCGCGCCTGCTGGAATACGTTTGGCTGGTCCCGCCAGTTCCAGAACGTTTCCAAGCCTGCCGGCTGCACCAATAAAGTGCCGGCATCCATTGGCTGCGTGATCTCGAATGCCTGTCCGGATAGAAGGGATGGAACTGCGATCACGGTAGCGCTCGCGGTTTGCATGACCCGGTTTGCCACCAGCGATTCCGAGCGCAGCCGATCCAATTCGGAGAGCTGCAGCCCCGCGGGCCGCTCGTCAAAAGCCAGGTGCTGATCGAATTCGTCAAACAGCAGCCACACGACTCGGGACGCCGGGTTCCTTCCGGCCGCCGGGCGCGCAGGCAACGGCGTCAAGCCGCCTCTCGCCTGGAACGCCGACGGCTGGGGCTTGCGGGTGGCCCCAAATGAAGTCGATCAGCATCACGGGAATCAGCCAGCCGGCCAGGAGAACCGTGCTTCTCGCGGCATGGAGGATGCGCGAGTTTCCCACTACGGCCATCCCGGCGCCGAGCGCCAGGCCGAATTCAAGCGCGATCAAAATTCCGTTGCTGGTCCAGTCGATTAAACGAAACTCGGAGTTCCAATAGCGGCGCATCGACTCGATCGCGTAGGTGATCACCAACAAGGTGACGCAGCGGGCGATGGCGGTGAGACGCGGGTTGCGGGCCCGCCGGACCCATTGCGCCAGAAGCCAGAACGCCAGCGCGAGAAGCGAAGCAGCTCAGCAACGTGGCCACCAGAGCCCTGAGTCGCGGGGCGCCGAGCGGTAAAAGTCGAGACCACGGACCTGGAGAATGTCCAGGTCAAACCAGCGCCGGATGAAGCACAGGCATCCCAGCGATGCGCAGAACAGCGGCGTCTTTTAACCGACGGTGCGCCGCAGCCGGAACAGATATAGACATCGATGCAATCCTTCAATTTTGAGAGACTTTACCAGCTCGAAGTGGGCCGCCGCGGCTGCCTCAAACCGCTCGAATGTTAAATGATCGTAGAGCGCTTCGCGCCCGCGCACGATCCGCTGGAACATCGGATCCGCGGGCGCAACGAATTCGATCAGCAAATAATCCCGTGTCAGTTCCGCCGCCAGGCCCAGAAGCTCTTCGAGCGGCACCCTTTCGGTGACCAGCATGTGATGCAGCACCGCCAGCATCATGACCATGTCGAAGTGTCCGTGCGCCCGCTGCAGAAACGAGTCGCATTCCTGATTGCGCCAGCCGATCGCCGGCGTGGGCCGTGTCAGATCCACTACCAGGGGAAGCACGTCGAGATTCTGGGCGTGTGCCCGGCGCCAGATTGTTCCCACCACCGCGGGATCGCTATCGATGGCCACAACCGACGCGCCCCGTTGCGCGGCAAGAAAGCTAAAGCGGCCCTCGTTGGCTCCCACGTCGAGCACCGTTCGCGGTCCGGCCAAGTCCAGAGCTTCGCGCACGAAGCGTTCCTTCGCCTCCAGTTGCGCTGCCGAGTACAGAGACTTATGGTCCAGGTAGCCGGTCCAGACCGATTCCGCATTGGGCCGCGGCGCAACACTTTTCAGTTGCCGCTCGCAACTGCGCAGCAAGTGATCCAGGATGAATTGCGCTTGCTCCGGAGAAGCCGCGGGCTTCGGATGGTAGGTCTCCGCGGAGGCTTTGCCGCCCATCCACTTTGGCAGCGTGACCAGACTCAGCAGTGGGGGCGTCAGCCGCTTCCAGAATCCCGCCCACTGGTAGAGATCGCCGGGCTCCAGGCCGTCGCGCTTGCCCGCGAAGGTATCCGCGGGGGACAGTCCAAAATATCGATGTGCCGCGAGGGGCAGCAAAAAGGTGCGTACGAACTGGGCGTAGGCCCTCCAGGTCGCGTCGCGAGGCTGGCGGCGTTCGAAGGAAAGCACGTCGACGAACACCGGCTGCGGTCCGCGAAATAGAACGTTGTAAGGAGTAGCGTCTTTTAGCCCGAAGCCTTCCCGCAAGGCGCTTCGAAACAGTTCCAGGGTGAGGGCTCCGGCGGCTGCCAGCATTTCCGGAGGCCATTCATGGGCGTAGCTGGGGAAGGGAATCCGGTTCGTGCTCGAAGATCGCTTCGGAGCGTCAGATTCAGAGCAGCGGCTTCGCTCGGACGAAAGCCTCGTCGAGGTCACCAGCCGGCCCGCCTCGGTCGCGCTACGCGCGGCCTGAGTGGCAAGAAATGCCTCGAGTTCCGCCACGCTGCCCGGCTCGACGGCGCGCAGGATGCGGCCAGCGGAGCGCAGCACCGTTCCCGCGGGATCGCGGAAAGAGCGAGACACAACACCGGCTTCGGCGGTATCGCAAGGGGCGATCATAGCTTTCCTCTGTTCCGCTACTTGTTCCGCTTGAAAATATCGGTTGAGAAACTTGCGCAGGTAGAATACCCCACCAAGAAATGCCGCGTATATCGCCTGATAAATGAAGGATCCACTTCCTGGGTCCACGTATCCAAATGCCTTAGAGGGTAGAGCCAGGAGCAACGCTATCAGGCAAAAAACCGCCAGTGCCCACACCTGAAACGCTCCGCGAGTCGTCCGCTTCATCCTGCGAAATCCACCTTTCCGTCCCCAAAGATAAGATCGGTCGAGCGTTTACCGGAGACCACGAACTAGGTGATAAACCAGGGCGTACTAAGGTGTGGGCCTTAGTTTCGGTATCGGGCGTTAACCCGTTTCGCACAAGGAAAACCGCTCTGCCTTTATAATTTCGATATGCCCTCCAGCATGGAAACGCTGGCCACGCCTGAGCTGATTGCCAAGTACGAAGCCGTGATCGGCCTGGAAGTCCACGTTCAGCTCGCCACGCGAACCAAGATTTTCTGCGGCTGCGCCACCAGTTTCGGAGCCGCGCCCAACAGCAATGTGTGCCCGGTGTGCCTGGGCTTGCCGGGCGCGCTGCCGGTGCTGAATCGTCACGCCGTCGAGCTGGCCATCGAGGCGTCGCTGGCGCTCAACTGCACGGTCAACCCCAAGTCGATCTTCGCGCGGAAGAACTATTTCTATCCGGATCTGCCCAAGGGCTACCAGATCTCGCAATACGATCAGCCGCTGGCCGAGCACGGTTTTGTCGATGTGATCGCGGACGGCGCCGCGGCCAAGCGCATCGGCGTGACCCGCGTCCACATGGAAGACGACGCCGGCAAGAGCATTCACGACGGCTTCAAGGACTCCGACCGCTACACCTACGTCGATCTGAATCGCAGCGGCACGCCGCTGATCGAAATCGTCAGCGAGCCGGACATGCGCTCGTCGGCGGAAGCCTACGCCTACCTCACCGAGATCAAGCAGGTGATGCAGTACCTGAACGTCTCGACCTGCGACATGGAGAAGGGCCATCTGCGCTGCGATGCCAACGTGAGCGTGCGCCTGCGCGGCGCGGAGAAGCTCGGCACCAAGGCCGAAGTCAAGAATCTGAATTCCTTCAAGTTTCTGAGGCTGGCGCTGGATCATGAAATCGCCCGCCAGGTGGCGCTGATCGAGAGCGGCGGCCGCGTGGTGCAGGAGACGCGCCTGTACAATCCGGACACCGACGAAACCGTCAGCATGCGCAGCAAGGAGCATGCGCACGACTATCGCTATTTCCCCGAGCCCGACCTGGTGCCGCTGCGCATCAGCGACGCCTGGAAAGAGCGGGTCCGCGCGCAGATGCCGGAGTTGCCCGCCTCGCGCCGCAAGCGCTTCATCGGGGATTACGGCCTGCGCGAGTACGACGCCGAGGTGCTCACCGCGACTCGCGCGATGAGCGAGTATTTCGAGAAAGTAGTGGCCGCGAGCGGCGATGCGCGCGCCGCCGCCAACTGGGTGATGGGCGATCTCGTCGGCGCTGCTCAAAGAAGCCGGCAAGGAGATCGAGGACTCGCCGATTTCCGCCGAGCACCTGGGTCAATTGATCGCACTGATCGCGCAGGGCAAGATCAACGGCAAACTCGCCAAAGACATTTTCCCGAAGATGGCTGCGGCGGATGAAGCGCCCGAAGTCATCATGCAGCGCGAAGGCCTGGAGTCCATCAGCGACGAAGGCGCGCTCGGCAAGATCATCGACGAAGTGATCGCCGCGAATCCCAAACAGGTGGAGCAGTATAAAGGCGGCAAGCAGCAGGTGATCGGATTCCTGGTGGGCCAGGTGATGAAGGCCAGCCGCGGTCAGGCCGATCCCGCGGTGGTCAACCGCATGTTCAAAGAGAAGCTGTAGGTGCCGCGCGTCATCTCATCCGCGCAAACCTTCATCACGAAATTCATTCTTCCCTTTGTCGTCGTCGGAGTTTTAGCGTATGGCCTTTCCCTTGCCGGCACCCGCGTTTTGCCGATCTTCGCCCCGCTGGGCGTGCTGGTTGCGGCGAGCATCTATTGGTATTACGTCCGCCTCAAGAAAGTGGCCATCGATTCGGAGGGCCTGGTCATCTCGAATTATGTCCGCGAAGTCCGAGTTCCCTGGCGGGACGTCATCAAGGTCACCGGGAGCCGCTGGGAAAAAACTCACCAAGTCACGGTCACTTTCGATCGCGATATCGGTTTCGGCACTTCCATCGTCTTCATGCCGAAGTTTCGATTCCTGTGGCCCGGGACAGGAACACCCCATCGCCCAGGAACTCCGCGATTTGATGCGTGAGAACCGGCGACGGCAGTGAGGCGCCATTCCCTTAACTTCTTTTCATTCGCGGACGCGGGCTTTTACGCTATCCTAAGCCGTCGAATGCTGGTCTACGCCGTCACCATTTTCCTGAGCGCATTCCTCCTTTTTCAGGTCCAGCCGCTCATCGCGAAATTCATTCTGCCGTGGTTCGGCGGCTCGGCGGCGGTGTGGAGCGCGGCGCTGCTGTTCTTCCAGTTGATGCTGCTGGCGGGTTATTTCTACGCCTACGTCGTCATTCGCTATCTTGAAACCCAAACAGCAGTTCTGGGTGCACGCCGGCCTTCTCGCGATCAGCCTGGCGACGCTGCCCATCATTCCTTCGCCGATATTCAAGGCGACCGGCGCCGGCGGATCCCACGCCGCGCATCCTGCTGCTGTTGGTCGCCACCGTGGGATTGCCTTACACGCTGCTCTCCGCCACCAGTCCGTTGCTGCAGGCCTGGTTCGTGCGCGCGCGCCAAGGCGCGATCCCTTACCGGCTTGTTCGCGCTGTCCAACTTTGGATCGATGCTGGCGCTGCTGAGTTATCCGACGTTGGTCGAGCCGCGCATGGCGCTGCATAGCCAGGCGGTCGCCTGGTCCTGGGGATTTGCGGCGTTCGCGGCGGTCTGTGTGCTGGCGGCGTGGAAGAGTAAGGATGGGGTCGATCCGGCGCCTGAAAAGGCGGCAGGCGACGCGCCTGGCCCTACGCTCGCCGACAAGTTGCTGTGGATCGGGCTGGCGGCTTGCGCTTCGATCCTGCTGCTGGCGGTGACCAGCCACCTGACGCAGAACGTCGCGCCGATTCCGCTGCTGTGGGTGGTGCCGTTGAGCTTGTACCTGCTCAGCTTCATCCTGTGTTTTGAAAGTGACCGGCTGTATCCGCGCTGGCTGTTTCTGCCGCTGCTGGCGGTCGCGCTGGGCGTGTTCACGTGGGGCATCTCGCTCTACGAAGGCAACTATCGCGATCAAGCGATTGATTCCCGCGCTGTGCGGAGCGTTGTTCGTCTGCTGCATGGTGTGTCACGGCGAGCTGTCGCGGCGGCGGCCGCATCCGCGCTATCTCACGCAGTTCTATCTGATGGTCTCGGTGGGCGGGGCGCTGGGCGGATTCTTCGTCGCGTTCGCTTCGCCGCGGCTGTTCCGCGACTATCTGGAACTGCCGGTCGCCCTGGTCGGCTGCGCGGCGCTGGTTACCTGCGTCCTGTGGAACCGCCCGACCGGCGAGCCGCGGGCGCTGTGGATTCGAGCCGGCGCTGGCGCTGGCGACCGTCGCCTTCGCCGGTTACCTGGGCTTCACCGCGGTGAAAAAGGACCGCCGCTATGTCCGCTCCGTGCGCAATTTCTACGGCGTGATGCACGTGCGCGACGATGTGGAAGACGATTACGGAGTCCCCGCCGAGCGCGTCCTGGTGCACGGCACCATCGACCACGGCACGCAGTTGAAGGAAGACACCAAGGGCCGCATCACTACTTCCTATTTCGGATACACCAGCGGCATCAATCGCGCGATTCGCGGGCTGCGGAAGCAGCGCGGCGCGCTGCGCCTGGGGATTCTGGGGCTGGGCGCCGGCGTCACCGCCACGCTCGCCAACGCCGGCGATACGCTGCACTATTACGAGATCAATTCGCTGGTGCTGGATGTCGCCACGCATCAATTTGGATTCCTCAACGGGTGTCCGGCCCAGGTGCAGATCTTCATGGGCGACGCGCGGCTGGTGCTGGAACAGATGCCCAGCGAGAACCTCGACTTCCTGGCGATGGACGCGTTCTCGAGCGACGCCGTCCCCATGCATCTGCTCACGCGCGAGGCGTTTCAGGTGTATTTGCGGCATCTGAAGCCCGACGGCGTGCTGGCGGTGCACATCTCCAATCGCTATCTGGATCTGAAGCCGGTGGTGGCGCAAGGCATGGCCGAAATGGGCTGGCACGGCCGCGTGATTGAAGACGACGGCGCGGATCAGCCGTATTACACCGGGACCACCTGGGTGATTCTTTCGCCCGACGAGAAATTTTTCGACACCAAGTACTTTGCAGGGCGACGAGAGCAGCGTGATCAAGCCGCTCTTGCCCAAGCCCGGCTTCCGCGGCTGGACCGACGACTTCAGTAATATCATTACGCATCATCAAATAGTGGCCGCAAAATAAATGACCCTCTACGCCGTCACCATTTTTCTGAGCGCCTTCCTGCTGTTTCAAGTGCAGCCGCTGATCGCCAAGATGATTCTGCCGTGGTTCGGCGGCTCGGCGGCGGTGTGGAGCGCCAGCATGCTGTTCTTCCAACTGCTGCTGCTGGCGGGATACGCTTACGCGCACGTCTCCATCCGCTTTCTGAAACCGCGCGTGCAGATGCTGGTGCATGTGGCGCTGCTGCTGGGAAGCTGCGCGCTGCTGCCGATTCTGCCGTCGCCGGTGTGGCGTCCGACGCAGGTGGGCGATCCCACGGCGCGCATTCTGCTGCTGCTGACCGCGACCATCGGCCTGCCGTACTTTCTGCTCTCTTCCACCAGTCCGCTGCTGCAGGCGTGGTTCGTGCGGCGCACGGGATCGGGCGTGCCGTACCGGCTGTTTGCGCTGTCGAACTTCGGATCGATGCTGGCGCTGGTGAGTTTCCCGTTTCTGGTGGAGCCGCACCTTGGCCACGCGCCAGCAGGCGTTCTCGTGGAGCGGCGGCTACGTGGTGTTCGCGCTGCTGTGCGCCTTCACGGCCTGGGTCAGCCGGGCGGCGAGCGCCGATGATCCGAACCAAGCGGTGGCGGAGTCCGAGTCTGGCGAACGCCCGAGTTTGTGGCAACTCCTGTTCTGGGTTCTGCTGGCGAGCTGCGCGTCGGTGCTGCTGGTTTCGGTGACCAATCACATGAGCCAGAACGTCGCGCCGATTCCGCTGCTGTGGGTGCTGCCGCTGGCGCTCTATCTGCTCACCTTCATCTTCGCGTTTGAAAGCGACCGCATCTACCAGCGCTGGCTGTTTATTCCGCTGCTGGCTCCGGCGCTGGCGGGCATGGCGTACATGATCTACGCGGAGGACGGCAATTTCAACATCAAGTATGCGATTCCCGGATTTGCGGCCGGGCTGTTCATCTGCTGCATGTTCTGCCACGGCGAACTGGCCCGCCGCCGTCCGGCGCCGCGCCATTTGACGCTGTTCTACTTGATGGTCTCGCTCGGCGGAGCGCTGGGCGGCATCTTCGTCGCGCTGATCGCGCCGCGCGTGTTTCGCGTCTATTGGGAGCTTCCGCTGGGACTGGTCGCCTGCGGCGTCCTGGCGATGATCGCGGTGTGGAGCTTGCGCCTGCCCAAGCTGGGAGCGTGGCCGGTGCGCGCCGTCATCTTCATCGCGGTCGCCGTGCTGGCGGGATATTTCGTCCGGCAGGAGCGCAGGCTTGCGAAGAACCTGGTGCTGCAGGCCCGCAATTTCTACGGGCCGCTCGAAGTGCGCGACGATCTGCCCACCGAAGATTACGCCGAGCGCACGCTGCTGCACGGCACCATCAACCACGGCTCGCAGTTGCAGCGATCCGGTGCTGCGCTATGTGACGACGTCGTACTACGCCAAGCGCTCCGGCGTCGGCCGGGCGATGGGCGCTCTGCAGGCGAAGGGGCCGATTCGCGCCGGCGTGATCGGACTGGGAGCGGGCGTGCTCTCCAACTATGGGCGCAAGGGCGACTACTTCCGCATCTACGAAATCAATCCGCTGATCGAACGCATCGCGCAAACGCTGTTCACGTTCTATCCGCATTCGGCCGCGGACAAGGCCATTCTGATGGGAGACGCGCGCCTGACGCTGGAGCGCCAGCTCGCGACTGAAGGGCCGCAGAATTACGACATCCTGGCGGTGGACGCGTTTTCGAGCGACGCCATTCCGGTTCACCTGCTCACGCGCGAAGCCATTCAGCTTTACTTCCGCCATCTGAAGCCGGAGGGCGTGCTGGCGCTGCATATTTCCAATCGCTATCTGGATCTGAAGCCGGTGTGCGAGGGCGGAGCAGCCGCCGTCGGCCGCCAGGCGTGGGTGGTGGAGGACGAAGGCGACGAAGCCAGCTATCTTTCTTCGTCCACCTGGGTTCTGGTGACCTCCGATCTGTCGATGTACCAGGGAACGTTTTTCAAGGACGCCACCATCTCTCAGTACCCGCCGAAGAAAGGCTTCCGGCCGTGGACTGACGATTACAGTAACTTGTTTCAGATTCTGGATGTGAAGTAGCTTTAGCGGAGAACTTTTCCACCGTTCGCGAACTAGCTTTGCGTGGAAGCCAGATCCGCTGCAACCGACCCTCTGATCCTGCCTGTGGCCGCCATCGTTGCCGGCATTTTGCTGGGACGCGCTCTCACGTTCTCGTGTTCGAGCGCGGCTTGGCCGGCAGTCGGTGTTCGTCCTGCTGGCGCTGCTCTCGACCGCTCGGCTGCGGCGCTGGTGTCTGCTCCTGGCGCTGATATTTACAGGAGCTTTCGCCGATGCCTGGCATCGTCCCGGACCCCGGCCGCAGATCGACGCAGGGTCGCGGGAAACCGTCATACTTGCGGGCTGCGTGGTGGAGCCGACGGTGCTCTCGCCTGGACGAGCAGCAGTTCACGCTGGAACTCGACCCGGGCGCTCGCGCTCGCGTGAGCCTGCCGCTCGAAGACGATGGCCCGCTGCAGCGCCTCGAATACGGTCAGCGCGTCGAGATCGAAGCGCGCATCCGGGCGCCGCGCAATTTCAACAATCCCGGGTCGTTCGATTACGCCGGCTATCTCGCGCGGCAAAAGATTTTCTGGACCGCGAGCATGACCCGCGGGTCCGCGGCGCGCGTGCTTGCCGGGGCGCTGCGGATGGCGCGCGATGGCCTGGATCTTCGCGCTACGCGGCGCTCGCGCTGGACCGCATCGAGCGGCTGTATGCCAGATGCATACACCTCCGGCATGATGCAGGCCATGCTGATCGGCGAATCGTCGCAACTGCAAAAAATCTGGACCGAAAACTTCCGGCGCACCGGGACTTTTCATGCGCTGGTGATTTCCGGAGCGCATGTGGCGGTGCTGGCCGGTGTTCTGTTGTTCCTGCTGCGGATGTGCTCGCTGGGCGAGATCCCGGCGCTCACGCTGACGGCGGCGGCTGCGTGGCTCTACGCGCTGGTCTCCGGATTCTCGCCTCCAGTGGCGCGCGCGGCGGCGGGTTTCACGCTGTACCTGATCGCCCGCTTCTTCTTTCGCCGGGGACGCGTGCTCAACCTGCTGGCGGCGGTGGCGGTGGTCTATCTGCTGTGCGATCCCGGCGACTTGGGCGACGCCAGTTTCCAGTTGTCGTTCCTGTGCGTGGCGGCGCTAGGCGCTCTCGCTGCGCCACTGCTCGAAGCGACCTCAGGCCCCTACGCGCGCGGTCTGCGCGACATCCAGAACCGGGACGCCGACCCGTATCTGGCGCCCCGCGTAGCCCAGTTCCGCGTCGAGATCCGGCTGGCGGCGGAAACGCTCGAAGCCTGGTGCCGCGTGCCGGCGGGCTGGTGCGCGGAGGGCATGGCTTTGCTCGCGCGCGCCGGGATTTTCGTCTACGAAATGGCCCTGGTCTCGCTGGCGATCCAGATCGGTCTGGCTCTGCCTATGGTGGTCTACTTCCATCGCATTTCATTCACGGGGCTCACGGCGAACGTGATCATCGTGCCGCTGCTCGAAGCCGCTGTGCCGATTGGATTCCTGGCGATTTTCACGGGATGGCACGCCGCCGCGGCTCTCGCGGGCTGGCTCCTGAAAATTGCCGCGCGCACCGCCGACTGGCACGCGCGCCTGGAACCGGCGTGGCGTGTTTCCAGTCCTCCGCTGTGGCTGGCGCTCAGTTTCGCGGCGTCGTTGATCGTGTTCGCGGCGGCGATGCGCAGCGCTCGCTGGCGCAAGCGCACGGCGGTTCCCGCAGGGGTGCTGGTTGCGGGGTTGTTCGGATTAGTGCTGTGGCAGCCCTGGACCGCACCGGTCGCCACGCACTCGCTGGAACTCACGGCCATCGATGTGGGGCAGGGCGACAGCCTTCTGGTGGTCTTTCCGGAAGGCCGGACCATGGTCATCGACGGCGGAGGTGTGCTGCAATTCGGACACGTCGACGCGCGCGCTCCAATCTGGATACCGGCGAAGATGTGGTCTCGCCGTACCTGTGGAGCCGCGGGATTCGCCGCATCGACATCCTGGTGGCCACTCACGCGCATCAGGATCACAGCGGGGGGCTGCCCGCGCTCCTCGAAAATTTCCGGCCGCGCGAGCTGTGGGTGGGCGCGAACCCCTCCGCTCGAGTTGCTCCGGCGGGCGGCCGAGCTGCGAATTCCGGTGCAGGACGCCGGATGCCTCGGCGCCACCTGCCGACTACGGCGGCGCGCGCCTGGAAGTTTTGTCTCCGCCTGCGGGCTTCTCCCCGGCCAAGGCCGGCAACAACGACTCGCTGGCGCTGCGCATCACTTACGGAGCGAACTCTTTCCTGCTCACCGGGGACCTGGAGAGCCCCATGGAGCGGCTGCTTCTGGCCGACGGCCGCGCCCTGCACGCGGACGTCCTCAAGGTCGGGCACCATGGTTCGAAGACCTCCACGTCGCCCGATTTTCTGGACGCCGTCTCGCCTTCGATCGCCATAATCTCCGCGGGCTTCGAGAATTCCTTCGGCCATCCGCATCCCACTGTGCTGGCACGGCTTGCGCAGCGCCATTCCGCGATCCTGCGCACCGACCAGGACGGGCTGGTCACGGTTCGGTCCGACGGCCATAAGCTCTGGTTTGACAGCATGTTATGGCATCCGCAATCTTCCGCCGATGTCTTTAATTGGGCGCTTGCCGTTGGGCTGAATCCTTAACCAGACTGTAATCGTCGAATAGATGCCGGACGAATCCTGATACAATGAGGTGACAGCGTGCCACGTCAGCGCCGGACTAGGACTATTTCATTGCGCTTCCTCACCGCTACTCTCGGGCTTAGCTTGTGCATCGGGGCACTTTCAAGTCCCCGTGTGTACGCGGCTGCCAGCGAGTCCGAAGCTGACGCAAATTTGGCGATTGTCGACAAATACGTGGATGCAACCCACGTCCAGCAGGAGAGCCTGCGCGGGCTTCAGATGGAAGTGAACATTGACGCCCAGTTGCCCAAGCTCGAAAAGCACGGCAAACTGCGGGCGCTGCGTAAGATCTCGCTTTTGGGCCAGATTACCTACAAAGCCTTGGGTTTTTCCGGGGATAACACCGTCAAGCAGGAAGTGATTACGCGCTATCTGGCCGCGGAGAGCTCCGCGCGCGAGAACGGTACCATTGCGATCACGCCGGCGAACTACAAGTTCCGTTACGCGGGTCGCCTGGTCCAGCATGGCGTGACCACGCAGATCCTGGAAGTGACTCCCAAGAAGAAGGCGGTGGGGCTTTTCAAAGGACAGATTTGGATCGATGCCGCAAGCGGCATGCCGGTCCGTGAAATCGGCCAGTTTGTGAAGACGCCCTCCGTTTTCTTGAAAAAGATTGCTTTTGTGCGCGATTACGAGATACGGGACGGCATTGCTTTTCCGAGTCACATTCAGAGCACCGTTGACACTCGTATCGTGGGCCGAGCGGAGCTAGAGATCAATTTCAGCAACTTCACCCGCGAAGATAGCGCCGACGAAGAAGCTGCCGGTTGACGGCAATTCCGATTCGAATAGTCCAGCAGTCCCCGTGCAGCACCCGCAAGCGCCGCAACCAGTCGGCGCGCTCCAAGAAATCGAGACCCCCGGAACGGCCGTCGCGCCCGAGTTATAAGGAGATCGCAAGCATTGCCGAAGAAAACGCTGTTTCTAAATCCACCTTCGTTTGAGGGTTTCGACGGAGGCGCCGGTTCGCGCTGGCCTTCCACGCGCGAGATTGAATCTTATTGGTATCCGGTGTGGTTGTGCTATCCCGCCGGGATGCTCGAAAACAGCAAGGTCTTGGATGCTCCGCCGCACGGTGTTTCGATTGAGCAGACGGTCGCGATGGCCAAGGATTTCGAACTGCTGGTCCTGTTCACCTCTTCGCCCGGATTTCACGTCGACGTGAAGATCGCGGAGATGATGAAGGATTCGAATTCGAAACTGGAAGTGGTCTTCGTCGGGCCGCCGGTGACGATCGAGCCGGATAAAGTTCTGAATTCGACCAAGGCCATCGACTTCATCGTGCGCCGCGAGTTCGATTATCAGATCGCAAATTACGCCAAAGGGACTCCGCTGTCGGAGCTGCCCGGCGTCAGCTACCGCGCGAACGGCGTGAACGTTCACAATCCGGAAGCTCCCTACATCGAGAACCTGGACGAGTTGCCGTGGGTGACCAAGACTTATCATCGCGACTTGGATTTCCGCAAGTATAACGTTCCGTTTCTGCTGAATCCGTACCTTTCGTTCTACACTTCGCGCGGCTGTCCGGCGCAGTGCACTTTCTGTTTGTGGCCGCAAACGCATTCGGGCCATCGCTGGAGACTGCGTTCGGTCCAGGACATCGCCAACGAATGCCGCTTCGTGCTGGAGAATTTCCCGGGACTCAAGGAAATTTTCTTCGACGACGACACCTTCAACTACCGCAAGGCCCGCACCATCGAGCTGTGCGCGGAATTGAAGAAGCTGAAATTTACCTGGTCCTGCACCTCGCGCGTCACCACCGACTACGAAACGCTGAAGGCCATGAAGGAAGCCGGCTGCCGCCTGCTGATCGTGGGCTATGAGAGCGGCGACGAGCAGATCCTGCGCAACATCAAGAAGGGCGCCACCACCGATATGGCGCTGCGCTTCACCGAGAACTGCCACAAGCTGGGGCTGACCATCCACGCCGATTTTATCGTCGGTCTGCCCGGCGAAACCCGCGAGACGCTGCGCAACACCATCGATTTCGCCAAGCGCGTGGACGCCGAAACCATCCAGGTTTCGATCGCGCACGCTTATCCCGGCACCGAGTTCTACGGCTTCGCCAAGGAGAATGCGCTGATCAACATCGGCATGTCGGACGCAGGCGGCCATCAATTGCCGCAAGTGATCTATCCCGGCATTCTCGACGAAGGCGAGATGATGGAGTGGGTGGCGCGGTTCTACGACGAATACTACTTCCGCCCGAAAGCCGCCTGGCGCATCGTGCGCAAGGCCATCTTCGACGGCCCCGAGCGCAAGCGCCTGTATAAAGAAGCCAAAGAGTATATGAGCCTGCGCGAGAAGCGCAAGCAGTACGTGGTGGATCACAAAGCCAATGCCCTGAGCCAGGCGGCTGCCGCGACTGCCGCGACTGCCTCGACTCAAGATCGCGTCTGAGGCGCCGCGCGGCCACGGCGACACGACGCCGCGTCCCCGACTTTAATCGCCAAGTGATGCTGCTTGCACTAGCCGCGATCGCTGCCGCCTACCAGATACTGGCCATCCTGGCGTGCGTGTTTCGCGGACGCCCCAAGGCACCGGCGAAATCTCCAGGGCCGGTATCGGTATTGAAGCCGGTGCGCGGCGTGGACCCCGGTTTTCGCGAGGCGATTCGTTCGCACACCGTGCTGCACGGGGACTACGAATTCCTGTGCGGCGTGAGCCATCCGAATGACCCTGCGCTGCCGGTTCTGCGGGAGTTCTTTCGGGTCCGCGTGGTGGATAGCGACACTTCCGCCGCCAACGCAAAAGTGGGAGTCCTGATCGACCTAGCGGCGGCTGCCAGCTATCCCATCCTGGTAGTCAACGACGCCGATATTCGAGTGGCGCCGGACTACCTCACGCGGGTCACCGCGCCGTTGGCCGATCCGCGCGTGGGACTGGTGACCTGCCTCTACCGGCCGGTGGGCGACAGCTTCGCGGCGCGCTTCGAAGGCCTGGGAGTAGCCACCGATTTTGCGCCGTCGGCACTGGTCGCGCGCCTGCTGGGAGTGGACGAATTCGCCATGGGGTCCACGCTGGCGTTTCGCCGCGAGGATCTCGACCGCATCGGCGGATTCGCGGCGGTGGCGGATTACCTGGCCGACGACTACCAGTTGGGCCACCGCATTCACGCGCTGGGGTTGAAATGCGTGCTGAGCGACGTGGTGGTGGAGACGCATCTCGGCGGCGGATGGCGTCAGGTGTGGCAGCATCAGGTGCGCTGGGCGCGGACCATCCGCGTGTCGCGCTTCGGCGGCTATCTGGGACTCCCCGTAACGAACGCGACGTTGTGGGCGGTGGTTGTGATGGCCGGCGGGCGCATGGATCTGGGCATCGCGCTGCTGGCGATCCGGCTGGTGATGGCCTTCGCCTCCGGATGGGGCGTACTGCGCAGCCGCGACGTACTGCGCCTGTGGTGGCTGGTCCCCGCGCGCGACCTCTTCGGATTCGCGGTTTGGGTCGCCGGACTGTTCGGAGATTCGGTGGTGTGGCGCGGCCAGCGGTTGCGGCTGGATCGCGATGGCAGAATTCACGCGGACTAGCTTCAAAATCAGCGTGACCCGACTGGATCATGCTAAAATCACTATGTCCCACCGTAAAAGCGCCCGTAGCTCAGTTGGATAGAGCGTCTGGCTACGAACCAGAAGGTCGCACGTTCGAGTCGTGCCGGGCGCACCATAAAAACAAAAGAGTTGAAAGAAGGCACAGTGGCTTTCCGTCGCGCAGTACCCTCAGTCACTAGCGTGGCTGCATTGGGAGAGTCGATGTCCGAAAACCCCATCGGGGTCCCCCGCAATAAAAGGAAGCGCTCTAAACGAATTAGCTCCCCGTCCCTACAGTAGAAAGGGGCGCCGACAGACCTTGGTTGCTTAAAGTCCACAGCCCACTGATCGACTTGGTCGTTGCAAGATATGTCCCAGCGGCTGCTAGGCAGAGGAACGCCATTAGCAAGGAATATTCGACAATATCTTGTCCTCGCTCATCCCGTAAAAAAGTTTGGCAGATCATTCTAGTTAAAGGCTACTGGATGAGCGTTGTCCTGAAAGTGACCATCGGTAAGGTCGGCCCGAGCAGTACCACCTGTGCATTACCGCCGCCGTTCGTGAATACCAATGAACCAGTGATAACTTGAAGATGCGAATTCGCTACAGCGCCAGTACCGGCGTTTATGGTCATCCACGCCCCTCGCGGTTGGTACAGCACGCCTGTCATGGTCATGCTGGGGTTGCCATGATCTAGCGCAAAATTTGGCGATGTAGCGGTCGAGCCGCAAGTCGCTGTCGTGCATGCACCCGAGACCCAATTGCCGTTCGCGTCATAGTGACCCGACGCTTCGAGGCTGGTATTCCGACGGTCTTGCCAAAATAGGGTCCCCGCATATTGGGACAACGATGAATCCGCAGTGATATTCATACCATTCAGGCTTCCGGTATTATTTTTGAAGTAAGTGGATCCCTCATAAAACGTTGTGCCGTTTTGAATTGCCGTCGTAATCGCGGGCGGGTTCACCAAAGTCGGATAGCTTGCGTCCGTCAGGATGAACATCGTTCCGTTGGTAGAGTCACCGGTGAAGTTGCCACTGGTCCCAGTGAGCACCGTGCCAGTTTGGCTGGTCGTTCCGGCCATAACATATTGGCCTGGTCCAAATGTCGTTCCAGTCGTAGTATTAACGTTACTCAGGTCTAAGCCCCCATAAAAGACGTACGACGGGAAACTCTGGCTGGCGAGGTTCGAAGTTCCGCCGGTCGGACACGTGCCACCTGCTGAAAACGTGGCATTGGCGGCAAGAGAAAGTGGCGCGCCCGTGGCTTTGTGTGTCACGGGATCTGCGTAATAGTACTGAAAAGGTCCGAGATTTCCGCTGAGCGTGGTCGAGGTGACCGCACAGGGCGTGATTGCGGTACCGCTTCCTAGCGACGGTGCAACGGGTGGTTGCGCTTCGCCAAGCGTGGGATCGCCGAACTGCTTTCCGCCGCCACCGTTTGTAAGCGCTGCACTCCATTTTGAGGGGTCATTTACATAGCCAGAGCCTTGTGCTCTATTAACGCTGCCCCAGACATTTGCGCTACCGTGGGTCTGGCCAGCGTCCATTACCCCGTTTGTGGTTGAGCCGCACGCTTCGCCGCCTACTGAAGCCGTACCGTGACATTGAGAAGCCAAGTAAATACCTGCCGGGCCGCAAACGCTCGCTGAAACCGTCGCGACTCCTAGGGAGTCGTAGCATTGCCCATTCCCGGCACCCCCCACATCCAAATCAACACCGCAATTGATCGCCGCGCCACCAGAGTCGGTCTGACAGTCTCCCTCATGGTTCATCCCAAGAAACGAACCTGGCACGGTTACGGCTACCACTGCCGCTGTTGCCTTGGCGGCGACCGTTCCCGAAGTGTTGCCGAGAACCGCTGAAAATAACTGCGGGATTGTCGTGAACGTGCGATATGTGGCCCAATACGCGATGTTGGTGGCGGGAATCCCCGTCACGGGGGGTGGCGGCGTAGAAGCTGCTCCCCCGACGTTAGAGACGACGTAGACCTTGGTATTGGGGAATCCGTTGAGCAGAGCATACGAGCAACCGTTATATAGATTGCTACTGGCGCTGATCGCGCTACAGAGGGCGGGCGGACTCAAGGCTGTCTTGCATTCTGCATTAGTCCCGCAAGTGACGCTAGACGTGGCCCCGTTTGCACGCACATACATTTCATGCACCGCTCCCAGAGCCCCCGCGTCCGCAGCGGCTTGCGCTTGCTTCTGCACGAAGTAGGACCAACCAAGATCCACCGCTAAGCCCATCATGCCGCACATGGTGAGGAGAGAAAGCGTCACCATCACGATGGCCTGTCCCCCCGAAGTCGCTCTTCTTCTATTCATAGGAAATTTCCTCAATACTGTATGGTGTCACTCGATTGAGCACCTAGAATGCCTGCCGCGAATGAAACGGGTTTTGACCCAGGAAACAACATTGCTATCGCAGAATTGAACGGGGTCGTGATCTTAATCGTGATCGTATCACCAGGGTCGCTAGCGCCCACCTCGGGCCACGTTAAAGCAGTACACGAGTTGGGGCCGCTAGTTTCCAGAGTGCAAGGTCCGGTCTGTGCGACGAGCGAAGTGAAAGTCACCTGGGTGTGGACGGGATCAAGACCTTTTGCCGCACAGCGTATCACCTCTGCGACTGTAGGATTGATCGTCGGGACCCCTTGCGCCGTCAGATTATTATCACTGACGCAAGTACTCGTCGCAGGTCCCAGAACCACATTGCAGCTATTACCCTCTTTCCCGCAGTTCGCACCGTGGACAATCGCATATCGAACGCCTTGTTTCGCCGCATAAGCAAGCGTATCGTATATCCACATGCCGCGTGATATCTCGAAAGTTGAGATCAGGACGAACATGAGAGGAATACCTACAAAAGTGAATTCCACTAGCGTCTGGCCGCGCCGTTTTCTGGCAGATTTGGAGGGGGTTCGCCCTTTCATTCGTTTATAATCCTCGCCTGAGCAATTCTCGTAATCGCCATCTTGCCGTTAAAGCCGTTCATAAAGGGAATCGGAATAAATGCCCAGTATGTGTAAGTGACCGTTACTTGAGAAGACGCTGGCCAACCTGCGGCATTCGACGGCGCAGCCGCTGGGGTTATAAGGGAATTGTCAGCGGCGTCACATGTAACGTACGTAACCTTCGAGGAATCGCATAGAGTCTGACGTGTTACTTGTACCGGTGCCGCACCGCAACTCGACACACTCACAACATTCGGTAGCAAATTGAGTTCATTCAGTACCGCTGTGCAGGCGAGGGTATCGCTCTGATAAAAGCTCCCCACCGATGCGGCAGTTTGAATCGCCGCAGCTCGCGCCGCATTCTGCGTGCAAATCGCCCCGTAAGCGTAGAGACCCAAGTCGAATATCGCCGACAAACAGGAAAAAAATCCAAGGTGCAAGCAACGCCATTTCGACAACTGCTTGCCCCGATTCGCCCCGTTTCCTCCGAACTAGCATAATCAATACCTCAAAAATGCACTCAAAATCGCACCCCGTCCGCCGTCGGAGCGCACCATGACCTCAGAGATGACCAGCAGGCCGAATGTGAAAGCTAAGGCAGTCCATCGCCTGCGCGCAGTTTGGGGAGTGGAACCTCGGAGTGCCGGTATGACGATCGCCGCCAGCATCCCCACTGGACCAAGAAGCAATCCAGTCGTCAACCAAGCCAGCGGACGCCCACCAACCTGTGTCCCTAGGAAGTAAGTTCCCACAACTCCGTAGAGCCACCACATGCCCGCGTAGATGAAGATAGCTGGCACAATTCTAGCCATATTCTAAACCTCATTCGACCGTTTGCGAGAGTATCTTTAGATAGTAAATGAGGCCAATTCTGACGCGTTCCAGTAGGATATGGGCCAGCAAACTAAGTGCCGCCGGCTACAGGCTAGACTGTATCGCCGCCGGTTGAACGGGATTGGGATTTTGGGACGCCGCCGCCAAATGCGAGATCGGCGCAGTAAGAGCACTCATCACCTTCGAGGCTCTTAACCTCTTTCCAACTTTGGGCACGCGTAACCACGCAACCGCATAGAGTTACGGCTTCAGTCGAGGCTTGGTCCGCCACGCATAGGTGGTGCTTTACGCCGCCGGTTACTAATTTGAGGTAAGTGATAGAAGCGCCCGTTACTGCTAAAAGTCACTGGGATACGAACCTGCACATAGCCCTCGACAAGGCCAAACCCCTCCCCGCCGTGTCCGCAAGTATAAATGCTGATCAATAAGCGGGCGACACTATCTTTCGATAGGCCTTCGGGCGATAGGCCTTCGCGCAAAATTCAAACTGCTCTCGTAATTTTTTACGCAGGCTGGAAATTTAAATCTGAGCACAACCAAAACGGGCGCACGTTCGAGTTGTGCCAGAAGGCCGCAATGGAGTTTTGACCTGTGTAATCCTTGACGATGTGATCGAAGCCGATGTGCTCTGGCTCCTGTTTTCGTCGGCGATGGTGGCGGGAGTCTTGCTGTGGCAGCCGATGGAGCGGATCGCACGGGGCCTCGCCGCGAAGCAGGTCTGGTGCGGCCTTCTGCTCGCGGCGTCGCCGGTATTGCTTCGGCTTGCGCTGCTGCCGCATCATCCCGAGCCCACGCCCGCCGGTGCGGACGACTTCAGCTACCTTCTGCTCTCGGACACGCTGGCGCATTCCCGGCTCGCTAATCCGCCCCATCCGATGCAGCGCTTCTTCGAAGCGAATTTTGTATTACAGCAGCCGCACTACAGCTCGATTTTTCCGCTCGGGTCAGGGGTTATTTCTCGCCGCGGGGCAGATCCTCACCGGCCACGCGTGGGCGGGAGTGCTGCTTTCCGAAGCTCTGCTGTGCGGTCTATGTTACTGGATGCTGCTGGGCTGGGTGAGTCCGCTGTGGGCGCTCGCCGGAGGATGGTTCGCGGTTTGCGAGTTCGGGCCGCTGAGTCAATGGATGAACACTTATTGGGGCGGGGCCGTGGCCGGCATCGCCGGGTGTTTGATCTTCGGAGCGCTGCCACGGCTGCGCGGCGGAGGCTTGGGTCCAGCCGTGTTGCTAGGCGCTGGGCTGGGTCTCTCCTGGCTGACGCGCCCGTTTGAGACAGCGCTGGCGGGCCTAAGCATCGCGCTGTATTTCATGATGCTGCTTCGCGGCGTGGAGGCGCGCAGGCTGGTGCGAATCGCCGCGACGGTGCTGATAGCGGCGGCTCCCTTTGCCGGACTAAGCCTGCTGCACAATCGGGCAGTGACGGGACGCTGGATGTCGCTCCCCTACATGGTGAGCCGCGCGCAGTATGGCGTCCCGGCGACCTTTACGTTCCAGGCGAACCCCGTGCCGCAGCGGTCGCTGACGCCGGAGCAGCAGCTCGACTATCGGGCGCAGTCGGCAATCCACGGCGATGGTGCGGACACACCGGCGCGATTCGTATCGCGTCTCGCCGACCACATCGGACTATACCGGTTCTTCTTCTATCCGCCTTTGTATCCCGCGCTGATTGCGTTCCTGGCTGTCGCTTCGCGAGCTCCGATCCCGCTGGGTACTGGCCTCCGTGTTGGCGTTCGGTCTGGGCACAAATTTCTATCCGTATTTCTATCCGCATTACATCGCGGTGCTGACTTGCATTTTCGTCCTGATGAGTGTGATCGGGCTTCGCGAGGTCGGAAAGCTGCGCCTGGGCGGAAGAATGGTGGGTCAAGAAGCCGTGCGGCTCATCCTTCTTCTGTATGCGGCGTGGTTCCTATTGTTGTACGGAGTGCATCTGGCCGGGGACAGACAGTTGCTGACTGCAACCGCCTGGTACGACACCGCGCACTTCATCAATTGGGGCGATCCCGAGGGCCGCGCGAGTGTCAACCAGCAACTGGCACAGATGCCGGGCGAACAATTGGTATTTGTGCACTACGCGCCCCGGCATGGGTTTCACGAATGGATCCACAATCGCCGCTGATATCGATCACGCCAAGGTGGTTCGAGCGCTCGATCTCGGCGATGCCGAGAATCGGAAGCTGATCGACTACTACCCGCTCGCACCGTGTTCCTGCCTTGAACCGGATGTGTGGCCGCCGCGGTTGACGCCCTATCGGATCGAGGCGCCGGAGCCCGTGGTTACCGCTCCACCAGCGAGACGCGTGCGAGCTCCCAAGTCTCAACCAGATGAATTTTCAACGCTGCCGGAGAGCGGTTTTCTGAAACGTCGTTAAGGGCATTGCTCTTATGGATCGCGCTGGCGTGTTCGTGCCACCCCAGTCACGATACCCAACCCGGTGAGAACGATGGCACCGACAGCAATCCAACGAGGTGCCACGTGCATTATGTTCGCCCCGTAGGCCAGCCCCACGATCAGCACAATAAAGCCAACCAAGTAAAGTGCAAAGGACATATCCCCTCCTATCCAAAGTGGTTGCAAGCTAGTGGCCATTGCGTGGATCTATAGCCGGAAAGGCATGCAGATTCTGCGCGTCGGATCGTGTAGGGGCTTTATGGGAGGGCGAATGCGTACAGCGAACTGCCGCCGCCGACTACCAGATACTGCTTGCCGTCGAGCTCATACGTAATCGGGCCGTTCCCCACTTTGCCGATGGACTGGTGCCACAGCGTCGCGCCGTCGCTGGTCCGGAATGCCATCACGTTGCCGGGAACGTCGCCGCTGAAGGTCAGGCCGGATTCCGTCGTCAGCACGCCAGCCGTGCCCGCGCCGTCGCCGATCGGATGGTTCCAGACGATCTTTCCGGTCTTGTAATCGATGGCCCGCAGGAACGCCTTGCCCGCGACGCCATAATCCGCGCCGGCCCAGCCATAGGCTCCGTGTTCGGGCTTGAAAAAATAGATGCCGTAGCCATCCTGAGCGCTCACGATCAACAGGCCGGTCTTCGGATCGAAGCTCGGCGAACGGATAGTTGGTGGCGCCGCTCTCATTGGGCGCGATCAGGACGCCGTCTTTCGCGGGCTCCTTGGCCGGATCCGGAATGGGGCGTCCCGTCTTATCGATTCCCTTCGCCCAGTTCACCGTCGCGAAGGGAGCGGTCAGCAGGTTCTTGCCATTGGTCCGGTCGAGCACGAAAAAGTAGCCGTTGCGCGACGCCTGCATCAGCAGCTTGCGCGGCTGGCCGTTGAAATCGGCATCCACCAGCACGGGAACTTCGGCGGCATCCCAATCGTGCGTATCGTGCGGCGAAACCTGGAAGCCCCAGACCAGTTTCCCGGTGTCGGGATTGAGCGCGACGATGCTGCACGTCCAGGGATTATCGCCCGGCCGGACCTTTCCATTCAGCACCGGCGTGGGATTCCCGCTGCCCACATAGACCAGGTTCAGCAGCGGGATCGTAGGTGCCGGTCATCCACATCTGGCCGCCGGTGGCGCCGCCGCTCTCCGGTTCCGTTCCGCCGGGAGGAGGCGTGCTGTAAAAAATCCACTGCGTCTTGCCGGTATCCGCATCGATCGATTTCAACTGGCCCGGCAGGTTATCGAAATCGCCCGAGACGCCGACCAGGACGTGATTCCCCACGATGAGCGGAGCGTTGGTGGACCAGTAGCCCTTGCTCGAATCGGCAATCAGGATGTTCCACTTGACCGTGCCGTCCTTGGCGTTCAGCGCGATCAGGTGGCAGTCGGGCGTGGTCAAATAGACGGTGTCTTTGTAGATAGCCGCGCCGCGATGGCCGATGTGGAACGCGTCGTTGCGAGGATGCTGTGTAGTGCCAGAGCTCCTTCGCGGTGCGCGCGTCGATGGCCCAGAGGTTGTCCGGCGTGGTCACGTAGAGGATGCCGTTCGCCAGAATCGGCGTGGCTTTGATCGACGGATTCTGGCCGGTCTGGAAGCGCCAGACCTGTTTCAGCTTGCCCAACATTTTCCGGAGTAATTTCGGCGAGGCTGGCATGGCGCCGGCCGGAGTAATCGCCGTGAAAGGTGAGCCAGCTATCCGGCGGCGGGTGGAGCAGGTCTTTCGGATCGACGCCTTGTGCGAGCACTGCGACAGAGAAACCGATTCCGATTACCAGACTCGCAAGAAAGCGCATGTTTGTCCTCTATTTCAACGTTTCCAAATAGGCGAAGACGTCGTGCATGTCCTTGTCGGTGTATTTTCCCAATTGATCGAAGTGGGCCGACATCGGGTCGTCGATCTTAAATTTCACCGCGCTTCTTGGATACGTCTGCCGCGCTCCCGCGGGATCGAGGACCGTGACCGTAGAACTCATCCTGGACGGCCAACGGCGCGATGACGGTCTGGCCCTCCGGAAGGGTAAAGGTAACCTTCGGCGGCGCCGGAGCGGGCTGGCCGCTGGGATAGAGCATGCGCTGCAGGAGCTGCAATCCCTGATAGCGGGTGGCGATTCCGGCGAGATCGCCGGTTGCGGAATGGCAACCGGAGCAGCCGCCCTTGCGGTTGAAATAGCGTCGGCCGGCGTCGGCTTTTCCGGTTGCCAGGTCCGCGGCATCCACCGCGCGGCGGCCTCCGCCAAGCGTTTCGAACTTGGTTTTCTGAGCGTGGATGAAGGCGACGATGGCGCCCACTTCGGCAGCGGTCAGATCAAACGATGGCATGCCGCGGTCCGGACGGCCTGTTTTGAGCAGAGGTCCGATTTTGTCGCCGCGCGTGTCTTGGGCGACCAGCGCCGAGCGCGTGAGGTCCGGTCCGGTTTCTCCGCCGGCGGCATCGCGGCCGTGACAGAAACCACACTGCGAAGTGAAGCGGCCTTCGCCGGCCTGAATCTGCTCGGCGGGATAAGTCTGCGGCGTCACCGTTTGCGGCGGAGGCAGCGAGGCCGGGCTCTGTCCGGGAGCTGGGGTTCGCGCTGCGCCGGACCCGCGGGTGCCTGGGCGATCGCGATGCCGGCGGCAAGCAGAGTGATAACGGAAATATTGATGGTCAGCCTCATCCTCACAGCAATACTCGCGAAATCCGCGGCAGAACGCAAATCGGCTCCAGGCGCTACCGAGGGTTCTTCCGTAAGATCCAGGTGGTCATGCAGCGCTGATCTTGAACAATCGTCGTCTTCAGCGGATCCGCCAATTGACCGCCCAAATCTTCCGCGAGGCGGCGGAGCAGGGGCTCGTCAACCAGGTAGCGCTCCGAGCCGTCGGGCAACAGAAAACGTCGCTGCCCAAGAGGTTTGATCTGGCGCTCCATCCCAATCGACGAAGCGAGACGGCAGAAGAGAAGGCCGCCGGGTTTCAGAACGCGCCAAGTCTCGCGCAGCATGGCCTGGAAGTGATCGTCATCGCGCGCAAAGTGGAGCACGGCGCTGCTGATTACGAAATCGGCGAAGCCGTTGGGAAACGACATCTCTTCGATCGGTTCTAAATGAAAGTTATCCGGAGGGAGCGCCGGCGCGAGCTTCGCAGCCAGGCGGCGGACGGCCTCGACGGCTCGCGGATCTGAATCCACTGCATAGACCTCGTATCCTTCCCTGAGCAGATAGACGAGATTGCGGCCGGAGCCGCACCCGACATCCAGGATCCGGCTTCCAGGCGCAGCGCGTCCCCGAAGGAGCTGGTCAAAGAGGTAGATATCGATGTCACCGAATTGTTCGTGCAGGTTGGGCATGTGACTTTGCCATGCTACGAGAACGGCAAAGGGGAAGTAAACTGCGGGGAAGAGGGGCCGGGCTGGAAGGATCTCGCCCGGCCGAACTGCCGAAACCGAAACTTCGTGGCTTCGGCAGCCCGAACCAGTCGAGCGATAGCGCTTAGAACGTAAACCGCGCGGAGACCTGGGCGCGTCTCGCGTTGGTGCCGTCCGGGAAACCGCTGGAGGCGGTACCGGTGCCGACGCCGGCTCCGGCCTTGATTGACATTGCCTGGTCGCGAAGTAAGCGTTCTGAACCACCGACGTATTGCTGATGATATTGAAGACGTTAAAGGCCTCAAAGCTCAGCGCCATATTCATGGACTCCTTGATAGCGAATATCTTCGTGAGGCGCGCATCCAAGTGATTGGTGGTGTCGACTGGGATACTGGAGCGCGACAAGAACGGCACCCGGCCCGGAGCGCCGAAGGGAGTCACCATTCCGTTGATGGTGGTGTTCGAGGCGAGTCCGGCCAGACCGCTGAAACGATCAGTATCGGGATCGACATATTGCGGCGAGGTGGCGGTTTCAATCAACGAGAGCTGCCATCCGTTTATGGCAGCGTTTGCAAACTTCGAACCGACATTCATCTTGGGCGGCGAAATAATGCCCGACACCACCAGGCGCTGGCGCTGATCGAGAACCGAGCTTCCCTTGTCAGCCTGATAGTTGCCGTTATAGGTGCTGTCGGGCGGATCGGTGAAGTAGATATTCGCAGACGCGTTGCCTTGGCCCTCATCGATGGAATGCGACCAGGTGTACGCCAGAGTTCCGGTCAACCACTTCGAGGCGCGCTGGCGCAGCGACACCGCCATGCCGTCATACCATAGGCGGCCGCGATTGCTCAGGTAGA
Source organism: Bryobacterales bacterium (assembly GCA_963731375.1). Lineage (GTDB taxonomy): Bacteria > Acidobacteriota > Terriglobia > Bryobacterales > Bryobacteraceae > Palsa-187. The sequence goes on along the minus strand of CAVSUW010000004.1, from coordinate 924,401 downwards.
TGATGCTGGCGTAGCGCGGATCGAGCTTGTTGGCGGCCAGGTAAGTGGGAGTAGTGTAGGTCCCGGTTGTGAACGCCGGCAGTATTTTCCACGATGTAGGTCGCGGTGCCGGTCGGCGGACCGCAGGTTCAGATCTTCGCGGGAGATGAACTGATATCCGCGGCTGTGCATGTAGGAAACGCTCAGCGCGGTGCTGGCGCCGAACTGGTGCTCCACCGAAAGGTCCGCCTGTTCGGTGTAAGGGGTGGCGAGATTCGGCGCCGCGTAGGTCACATTGGTGAGTCCAACGGAGCCCGCGAGGCCAGTGAGACGGAACGGGAACGTCGGGCCCGCGGCAAGTTGAGCCGGCATTGTTGCGCATTCAGCGTTCCGGTTTTCTGGATGACGCCGTTGCGCTGCTGGAGACGAATGATGCTGGCGGATGGCAGGCGCGCGTAAAAGATCCCGTAGCCGGCGCGGACCACCGTCTTATTGTTGTTGAAGGAATACGCCAGACCGATACGGGGAGCGAAATTATCGCCCGGCTGATTCAAATGGGCGGTTTGCGGATAGTCTGGATTCAACGGCGGCTGCGTGTAGGTGCTGTACTCGTAGCGCAGGCCATAGTTCAGCGTCAAATGCGAGGTAAGGCGCCACTGGTCCTGCGCGAAGAGAGCGTAGTTCACGACCGACGCATGCGTCAGCAGCGGGCCAAAGGACTCGGTAAAGGTCTTCCAGTGCTTGCCGGTATTGACGCCGGAGAAATCCTGGGCGAACGCCGTGATGCTTCCGTAGTTGTAGGAGCCGGGACCATTGAAGAGCGCGTTCTCCGTGTCGCGCAGATCGGCGATGTCCATGCCGAACTTAAACTGGTGCGCGCCCTTAGTCCAGGAAAGGCTGTCGGCGTACTGATAGCGGTCCTCGCTGGGCTGGACGTTGGGCAGGTTGACGCTGACGCCGAGATTGCCTTGCCCTTGCACCGTAAGGCCTGAAAGAAGGCCGTCGGGCGGCGCGAGCAGCGGGTTGATGTCCTGCTCGCGGCGATCCTTAAACCAGCCAAAACGCGCCTCGTTCAGCATCGAGTTCGAGATGATGTAGGTATCCGACAATGCGCGCGGTGCGGGTCTTGGTGTTGATATTTCCGTTGGAGCCAATCCCGCTGCCGTCGGTGACGGCGACGTTCGAGGTCAGTCCGTTGGGAGAAGTGAAGTTCAGCAGATTGAAGCTTACCGCCACGCTGTTCTTGTCGTTCGGACGCCAGTCGAGCTTGGCCAAGCCAAGATTCTGATTCGCGGTTCGCGGCACGGTCTGGAAGAATCGGCCGAAATAAGCCTGAGCGGCCGCGCACTGGGCCGGTGTCGCCGGGGCGCCGCATTGCCCGACGTAGGTTCCGTTCGAATAGAACTGTGGATTCACGATGGAATCGACCAGCGGGAAATCGCGCCGCATGATCTCGCCATTCGCGAAGAAGAACAGCTTGTCCTTGAAAATCGGGCCGCCCAAACTGCCGCCCGCCTGATGGCGAGACTCTGGAGGATTGTGGCGTGGCATAGGGATCGGTCGCGTCCAGCGTGCGATTGCGGAAGAACCAATATCCCGTGCCATGGAATTGATTCGAGCCGCTCTTGGTGACGGTATTGATGACGCCGCCAACCGCGCGCCCGAATTCAGCGCTGTAGCCGGAGGTTTGCACCTGGAATTCCAGCACGGCGTCCTGGCTGATGCTGGAGGGAACTGTCGCGCCGCCGGCGATATCGATGCCCCACTGCTGGGTGACGTCGTTGCCGTCCTGCAGGAACGCGTTGCCTCCGGGAATTCCGCGGAATGAAACCGCGCCACTGGAGCCGTCGGTCACCGCGCCGGGCGTCAGCAGAGCGAATTGATCCACGCGCCGTCCGTTGATGGGCAGGTTCTGAATCTGGGTGTTCTCGACCGCGGTCGAAACGCCGGATTTAGATCTCCTCGATCAGCGGCACCTCCGCGCTCACAGTCACCGATTCGGCCTGCTGCGCGACGCTTAACTGAACCGGGATGGTAATGTTCTGGCCCACCATCAGCTGAACGTTCTTTGCACTGTACCCGGTGAATCCGGTTTTTGTCACCTTGACCTCATACCCGGAGGCGGGAGGCAGCGATGACGCAATAAAATAGCCTTCGGAATTGGTAGTGATTTTACGGTCGATCCCAAGATTGGGATTCGAGATCTCGACTGCCGCATCCGTGATGAGCGCGCCGGTGCTATCGCGAACGGTTCCGCTCAGCGCGGCGAGGCCGGCCAGCGACTGCCCGTGAGCGGGAGCCGCAGCCAGCAATATTCCGAAAAGCAGCAGGGTCCCCGCGAGTAGTCCGGCCAGAGTTCGTCTGCCGAACTGAGCGCCACGCTGGATGGTCTGAAGCGAAAAGGTTGTTCCAGTATTGGTTGCAAGATCCATTGAAATTCTTCTCTCCTGTGAAATGGCGCCAACCGCAAGACGCGAAGCCTCGCAGCCGAAAGTGCAAAAATGCCTGGTCAAGAAATGACCGCTGAAAATCGATCTCGTCGTGGAGGAATGCGGCTAGCCGGAACTAAGCCGGGACACCGCAAACGGTGTTCGCCCGGAGGGGAACTGAATGGCGGGAAATACCTCCACCCTGAAGGAGGCGTTAATTCAATTCGCGGGCTGAAGTTAGTATGCGGCGATGACAGTCGTGTGTCAACATCGCAGCTCTAATGGGACGAATCAAAATCTTTAATGGCTGTGCTGCAGCTCAGCCCGCAAGTCCATCCAAATGTTGAAATAAAACCACTCAGCGGGAGGATCGGTTTCCTGGTAGTGATCCGGGAGCAGAGTCAGATCGCCGGTGGACAGCAGAATTTCGCGGACTTTCGGATTCTGCTCGAGTTTCGCGCGCATCGCTTCCACGATGATGCGGTAGTGCTCGCCTTTGGTCTTCGACCAATAGGGCATCATGGCGCCTTCGAACGTGACCCAGTCGATCCCCATCTTCTTCATGTTTTCGTAAGCGGCGTCGCCGGCGTTCTTGGCGTCCCACGCCGTCATCTGGCCCACTTCTTCCCGCGAGTGCCGCCAATGAATGCCGGGAGCCTTGGCGCGCGGATCGTCGGGGCCTTCGGGATACAGCATCATCTGCCAAAAGCCTTCGACACTGGCGTAGCGCTTGCCGCGATAGACGAAAGGCGTCGGCGCAAAGTTCGACAGGATGCCGAGCTCGTTGCGTTTCGAGAGAATCACCTCGCCGGGCTTGGCGGCCTGCGGAAGGATCTCCCAATCGGGTTTGCCGGCCTCGGGCACAGGAGTCCACCAGTGATCGGGATACTTGCCGGACTGCTGCGCGGTCACGATCGCGGCGAGTGAAGGCCAATGCACAGAGCAGACGTTGTCAGCGATCGAGCCGCATCAGCTGACGATGTCTTTCACAACGTGGCCCGAGACATCCGTGAGCCGATAGTCACGGCCGGCGTGGCGGAAGGTGAGCTTGGTGTGATCCAGGCCGAGCTGATTCAAAATCGTCGCCTGGAAATCGTGGATGTGGACCGGGTTGGAAGCGATCGTGAGCCCGTACTCGTCGGTGGCGCCGTAAACCATTCCGGCCTTGACGCCGCCTCCGGCCATCCAGGACGAATACGCAGTCGACCAGTGCGTGCGGCCTTCCTCATCGGGCGAGGCGTCGCCCGGCTTGCGGCCAAATTCGGTGGTCCAAACCACGAGCGTGTCTTCGAGCATGCCGCGGGATTTCAGATCTTTGAGCAGGCCGGCGATCGGCTTGTCGGCTTTCCTCGCCAGCGGCTCATGCATGCGGATATCGAGATGCGCATCCCAGTTGGTGTATTTGTCGTAGCCGCCATCGATGATCTCGATGAAGCGGACGCCGCGCTCGGCAAGGCGGCGCGCTGTCAGACACATCCAGCCGAAACCTTTCTTGGTGTCGCGCTGGAGTCCGTAAAGATCCAGTGTCGCGTCGGATTCCTTCGAGATATCGAAGACCTCGGGCGCCTCCTTCTGCATTCCATAGGCGGTTTCGAAGGTCTTGATGCGGGCAGCGAGTGCGGGATCCGAATCGTGCGTGTCGGCGTGGCGCTTATTGAAGAAGTTGATCAGCCCCAGATCCATGTCCTGAATGTCGGCGTAACCGGAGCGGCGCGATGTTCGGAATCGCTTCCTGTCCGGGGATCACGCGAACGCCCTGGTGGAACGCCGGAAGAAAGCCGGAATCCCAGGCTGCGCTGCCGGCGTAAGGAATTTCGGGCGCGAGCACGACGTAAGAGGGCAGATTCTTGCTCATGGTGCCGAGGCCGTAGCTGACCCACGAGCCAATGCTCGGACGCGGCTGCGTGGTAGAGCCGCCGTGAACCTGCAGAATCGCCTGCGGATGATTCGGAATGTCGTTGTACATGGAACGAACCAGGCAGATATCGTCCATGCAGGCGCCAACATGCGGGAAGAGATCGGTGACCTGGGCGCCGTTCTGCGAGTAGGCTTTCGAACGTCCACGGGCTGGCGTGCAGGAAGTCATTCTTGTATTTCTTGTGATGGTCGGCGGTGAGCTTGGGCTTGGGATCGAAGGTATCGACGTGCGACACGCCGCCACTCATGTAGAGGAAGATGACGCGCTTGGCTTTTGCCGGAAACATGGGCGCTTTCGGAGCGAGAGGATCGCTCGCGGCGGCCGGGCGTGACCCTCCGCCAGCATTTCGTGCAACATTCCCGGCAGCAGCATGGAGGCGCTGGCGAGTGAGCGTATCGCCGTGCGGCGCGAAGGATTGAATGGCTTGGTCATTTGGTGGTGTTTCCTCCCGTTAGTCGACAAACATGAACTCATTGGTTGCGAACAGCGCCCGGACGAATTCGTCCAGCGCCTTTTGTCCGGGCATCCGCGGCGGCGACTCCGTGTGTGGCGTAGGCGTCCGACGCAGTTCCGCAAAAAACTGGTGCTTCGTTCGATCTCCGGCGCGGTCGGAGGACGCCCGTAGAGGATCAAGAACGCCTGCTCGATGTCCGCCTTGTCGGCGGTGGTGCTCGGATGGCAAATGTTCCACCAGACTGGCGGCGCAGCGCTTCGGCAAGATCGCCGTTCATGAAATACAGCGCCTGTAGCGGCGTCAGGCTGCTGCTGCGCTGCTCGGTGCTGACGTTGGTGTTCGGGCCGTCGAAGAGCGTGAAATAAGTGAGCCGCACGCTGCGCTGGATCATCATGTAGACGGTCCGGCGGTCGGTCTCGTACTTCGACATGTCGGGCGAGAAATGGTTTTGATCTTCCCAGTTCCACTCGGATTGAGGCGGGAAGGGATGCATCGGGGCCGGGGTGCGATCGAGCAGTTGCGCGTCGGCCAGCAGGGAATCGCGAATCTCCTCGGCGTCGAGCCGAGTGCGCGAATGCCTCCACACGAAGGCATTCTCAGGATCAATTTCTTCGTTAGCCGAGGAGTCCGCCGCCGACAACTGATATGCGTGCGAAAGCAAAATCTCGCGCTGGATGGCCTTGATCGACCAGCCGCTGTCGATAAATTTCCAAGCCAGGTAGTCGAGCAGCGCCTGATTGCTGGGGGCCATGCCGCGGTTGCCGAAATCGTTGGGCGTGGCGACGATGCCGCGTCCGAAGTGTCCCTGCCAGATGCGATTCACCATCACGCGGCTGGTGAGCGGATTATCCTTGCTCGCAATCCAGTTCGCGAGTTCCAGGCGGCCGCTGCCCTTGGCGTCGGGCGGAAGAGCCGAGCCTCCCAAGACCTGCAGAAATCCGCGCCGAACTTGGTCCCCCAAATTTCTCTGGATCGCCATAGATGCTGAATTTTTGCGTCCTCGGGCGTTCCTTCGCGTGACTGCGTAGGCGGATTCGCCAAGGTCCGGCATATGCTGGAACAAATGCATGCGGCGCGCTTCCAATTGGGGAAGCAAATCGTCATAGGTGCCGGGAAGCTTCAAGACTGCGTCGATCGCGCCTTGGATGGGCTTTAGCTGCTGTTGAAAAATCTTCCAGTCTTCACGCTTGAGGGCTTCGGGATCGCGATAGGTGAAGTCTTTCTGATACCGGATTTCATCGTCGCCGGGTTGGGGATAGTTGGTGCTGTGGAGAATGCCGTAAAGAGCATAATAATCCGCGGTCGGGATGGGGTCGAATTTGTGATCGTGACAGCGCGCGCAGCCGACCGTCACGCCGAGAAACGCTGAGCCCAGATTGTCGACGGCATCGGAAACGTGGACCGGTTTATTCTCGTAGCGATTCGTGCCCGCCAGATAACCGGTGGCGACGATGTTCTGCCAATGCTCGGGTTCCGATTGCGACGGCAACAGATCTCCGGCAATCTGCTCGCGGATGAAACGGTCGTAGGGCTTGTCGTCGACGAAAGACTGAATCACGTAGTCGCGGTACTTGGCGGCTTGCGCAATCGGATAGTCCCCGCCGCCGCCGCTCGTATCGGCGTAGCGCACAACATCCAGCCACATGCGGCCCCAGCGTTCGCCGTAAGCTTTCGACGCGAGCAGGCGCTCAATCAACTGCTCGTAAGCTTTCGGAGACTTGTCGTCGAGAAACGCTTGTACTTCGACCGGCGTGGGAGGCAGGCCCGTAAGATCGTAAGTCACGCGGCGGATCAAAGTGCGCTTGTCGGCGTCGGCAACCGGCTTCAGATGTTTTTCCTCCAGCTTCGCCAGGACGAAACGGTCGATATCGTTGTGCGCCCAGGTTGATTTCGCTGCCGGCACCACGGGGCGGTCAGCGACGTGGAAAGCCCAGAAGGTCCGGTCCGCTTCGGTCACTTGCCTTGCGGGTGCGGCGGGCGCTTCCTTGGGCCAGGGCACACCGTCCTTGATCCATTGCTCGACGACCGCGACCTCTTCAGTCTTAAGCTGGCCGCTGGGGGGCATCTGGATCGCTGTCTTGTAGTTGAGCGCCGAAATCAGAAGACTGGATTCGGGGTGCCCGGGGACAACGACCACACCGTCCTTGCCGCCCTTCAGAACCGCGTCGCGCGAATCGAGCCGGAGACCGCCGCTCGCGCCCCGCGTGTGGCAGCTATAGCAATTCTTCGCCAGTAGAGGCCGTACTTTCGTTTCGAAGAACTGCTCTTGCTCGGGAGTGATCTTTGACGCCGCTACGTCGGCAACGGGCGTCGAGAGTCGCGGTAGGCGGCGCCTCAGGAGTCGTCGGCTTCGGCGCCGCAACGGGAGTTTCGGGAGTCTTGACGGAAACCGGTTCCGGCGCCGGCTGCGCGCTCACGGACGCGGCGTCGGCAGGCAACTCCAGAATCCATTTCTCGATCGCAGCGATATCGGAATCGGCGAGTTTCCCGCGCGGCGGCATCTGAAGACCCGAATCGGTATACTGCACGGCCTTCAGCAGCAAGCTGCTTTCGGGATGGCCGGGGACCACTACAGGTCCGCGATCGCCGCCTTTCAGGAGCGTTGCGAGAGAATCCATGCGCAGCTCGCCGGCATGTCCGCCAAATGTATGGCAGCCGTTGCAATTTTTGAAGACGATGGGCTGAACTCGATCTTGAAATGAGGCTGCGGGGTCGGCGCCAGTCTGCGCCGCTACTGGCAGCGATGCGACCAATGCAATCACCAGGAAACCGGTACTCCGTGCAGAACCGCAAGGCAGAGCAAAAGCCATCGCCAGAATTTCCTCCAGACACAGAACGCCGCAAAAGCAACGTCACGAAAATTAGGGTGCGCACGGGGCGAAATGGCTACTGGGCGGGAAGGCTACGAGGCTTCGAGGACGAGAGCAAGCGCTCTCATAAAGCAGTATGCGGTTAACCTGAACGGTTTGTCAACATGGGCGCCGCGACGGCGCACGGCGAAAAAAATGTGGGATCGCGAGCAATCTTCTGCTATATTCCCAGCATGAATCGAATCGCCGTAAATCTTTCACGCGCATTTGTGGTTTTGACAATCGGGTGGATCGCCTACACCCAAACGTCCCACGGCCAAAGCACGGATCTCAATATCAAGAAACTCAAGAATGAACTATACGTCATTGAAGGGACTTCCAATGGCTCGGGCGACGTAGGGAATGTCGCGATATATGTCACCAGCGAAGGCGTGATTCTGGTCGACGACCGGTTTGCGCAGGACTACGACCAGATCGTGGCGGCGGTGAAGCGCGTCACGAGCCAGCCCATCCGCTATGTGATCAACACCCATCATCACGGCGACCACACCGGCAGCAATTTGCGCTTCCTCGCAACTAGCGAGTTGATCGCGCACACCAACGCGCGCAAGCACATGCTGGAGGGGAACATGCCGGGTCCGCCGCAGATTGCGTTCACCGACCAGACTTCCGTGTTCCTGGGTGGCAAGGAAGTGCGCGCCATTTATTATGGGCGGGGACACACGGACGGCGATATTGCAGTGTATTTTCCGGCCGAACGTGTGGTGCATTTAGGCGATTTAATGGCGGGAACGCGCGGCGTGACGAATCCAGTGGTGGATTATAAGAACGGCGGATGCCTGCGCGACTGGCCGCAAACGCTCGATGGCGTCCTCAAGCTGGATATCGATACCGTGATACCGGGACACGGCGAAATCAGCACTAGGGAAGGCCTGCAGGCGCATCGGAACAAGATCGCGTCCATTCGCGATCAGATCAGCGGCCTGGTGCACGATGGAAAGTCGAAGGACGAAATCGGCAAATTGTTAGTGAGTAAATTCGATTTCAAGCCAATCAATATGGGCGGCCTGGACGGAATGATGGCGGAGTTAAAGAACTAGTTGCTCGCAGTTACACCGGCCATTAATTGCTTCAACAGCGCGGCTGCGGCCGGATAGGCGACGGCTCCGCGCTCGCGGCCCCCTTCGGCGATATCGAGCGGCGTGCGATTGCGTTTGTCTTTGACATCCAGCTTGGCTCCGCGCTCGGCGAGCAAGCGGATGATGTCATTGGCGCCGTGCGATGCCGCGCCGTGCAGCGCAGTTTCGCCGGTGACATTCGTGGCGTTGACGTCGACGCCGTGCTCTAAGCAAAACTGAACGGCTTTCAGCGAGTCACTTTCCGGAACCAGGCTCTGGCCGTATCTCCAGCCCAATCCGGCTGCCGCCATGAGCGCCGTTACGCCGTCTTTGGTGGCAGCGCGCGGGTCCGCGCCGTGATCGAGCAGCAACTGCATCGCGGCGACGTCGCCGGTCTTGGCGGCTCGTATGAAGGGCGTGGCGCCAGCGCGCAGAATGAGATCGGGTTCGTCCGACAGGCCGCGGCCGGGAGTCGGCTTGGTCAGCATGGGGTCGACCTTCGCGCCGTGGGCCAAGGCTGAGCGCGCGACATCGAAGGGACGGGTTTTGTCGGACTCTTGCGGGGCGGGCCGGGTCACCGACGGCTCCATCGAATTCATGTCGATCGCGGCGTAGAGCGCGGTGCGGCCGTATTTATCGGCGACGTTGGGATCGGCTCCCGCTTCGAGCAGAAAAGCAGCCGTGTCGTAATGCGCGTTAATCAGCGCCGTAACCAATGCGTTGGTTCCGTCGGGTTCGGTCAGGTTGAGATCGGCGCCAGCCTTGGCCAAGACCTGTATCGACGCCAATGCGCCTTCGCGCGCGGCAAATAGGAGCGGCGTCAAACCACCGCGCGGACGAACGGAAACGAGATTGCCGTTGCTCGGCCGCTTCTTCTCTTCCGGCCATTCGGTAGAGCGTGCATTCACATCCGCGCCGGCTTCGATGAGCGCCTTCACAACTTCGGCGCGATTTCCGGCCGCTGCCCACATGAGCGCGGTTTGACCTTTCCAGGACTCACGCGCGTCGACGGCTGCGCCATGCTTGAGCAGAACGCGCACGGCTTCGGGATTCCCCGCGCGAGCTGCCGTCATCAGCGCAGGCTCTCCTTGTGCGGAGAGAGCGTTGGCATCGGCTCCGGCCTTGAGCAGAATTTCGACGATCTCGGCGTTTCCGTTGGCGGCTGCTTCCGATAGCGGTGTGACGCCAAACGAATTGGCGGTGGTGGCCTTGGCGCCGGCTTTGATCAAGAGCGCGGCCGCGGCGGCATGATCGCGATGCGCGGCCCATTGCAGTGCGCTAGTGCCGTCGGCTTCGGAAGCGTTCGCATCGGCGTGTTTCTTGAGCAACGAAGTGATGGTCGCCACATCTCCTTGCTTCGCGGCCTCGATCAGTTGCAGATCGAGGCTGTTGGACGCGGCGAAACAAACGCCCGCGAACAGAAAAACTATCGAGATATATCGTGGCATACTGAACTCGCTACAGATCCACAATAGTTCCGGTGCTATCGCCCAGTCGCTCGATCGGAACTCCCGACTTGTCCAGGAGCGACACCAGCAGGTTCGTCATGGGCGTCTCTTCGGCGCATTTCAAATGACGGTTTCCGGCGACATGCCCGGCCGCGCCGCCCGCCAGCACCACCGGCAGCGGATAGTGATTATGCAGATTGCTGCTGCTCATATTGCTGCCGTAGAGAATCAACGAGTGATCCAGCAGCGATCCATCGCCATCCGCCGTCGAGCGCAGCTTTTCCAGATAATACGCGAACATGCTCGCGTGATAGGTTTGAATTCGCGTCAACGTATCGATCTTCACCGGATCATCCTGATGATGCGATACGGAGTGATGCGGATCGAAGGCCTTCACTTTCGGATAAGTTCGCTGGCTCAGCTCGCGGGCCAGCATGAACGTGGAAACACGCGTGAGATCGGCTTGGTAAGCGAGCACCTGGAGATCGAACATGAGCTTGATGTGCTCTTCGAAAGACTCCGGTATTCCGAGGGGAGCCGGCATCGAGGTCTCCGGCGAGGCTTCCTGGGTTGAGGATTTGGCGAGCCGCCGTTCGATTTCGCGGACGTTTTCCAGATAATCGTTCAGCGCATTCCGATCGGGTGCGCCCAAGCGCAGGTTGAGCCGCTTGGCCTGCTGGGTCACCGCGTCGAGAACGCTGCGATTCTGCTGGATGCGGGCGAGCCGCTCCTCGGGCGTGCCGCCGTCGCCGAATAAGCGCTCGAAAACCACACGCGGATTGATTTCCATGGGCAGCGGAGTGGTGGGCGTGCGCCAGGAAAGCGTATTGATGTAGGTGCAGCTGTACCCGCCGTCGCAGGCGCCGATCAGGTTCGAGTGATCTTCAGTGGCGAGTTCCAGCGAGGGGAACTGCGTACCCTGGCCGAAGGTTTGGGCGGCGATCTGGTCGGCAGTGGTGCCGCCGCGGATGTTGCCTTCTTTTTCGGCGGGACGCACGCCGCTCAACCAGGTGGGAGGGCTGAGCGAGTGGACGCCCGCATTGTCGGCAGTATGATGCGCCAGGTTGCTGACCACCACGATGCGGTCGCGCAGCGGCTCAAGCGGACTCAGGATGGGGCTGAACGCGAAGTTCGCGCCCTCCGCGGCCGGCGTGAAGTTCTTCATGATTGCCCCGTGGGGCACGTACACGAAGCCCAAACGCCGCACGGCACGGGCGGCGGTCTGGCTCTGGGCAGTCAGCGCCGGAACCATCGAATCCAGTAGCGGCAGTGCGACCGAGGCTCCCGCAGCCCTCAGCAGGGCGCGGCGGGACAGGTGCTTCTTGGTGACGATGCTCATGGTTTTACTTCCTCACTTTCGAGCTACTTGTTGCCGGGCGGCCGGCGTTTCCGCTATCTCGGTCCGCCGCATCTGAAAAGGAGCGCTGCGGACGATTCCGAGAATCAATGATGAAAAACGATAATCGTTGGGCGCCGATGCGCGCACGATGGATCGCACGGCAGGCATATCGTAATACTCGACACCGCGGCCGATGGCGTAGGTCATTAGCTTCTCCGTGAGCGTTTGCGTGAACGCTCCGGACCGCGCCAGCAAAGCGTTTCGCAAGCTCACGGGGCCGTCGACGACGGTGCCGTCGACCAGTTTGCCGGAGGCATCGATAGGGGCGCCGGATTCGCTGCGCGACGCGCCAGGCTCCCACTGCGTCGAAATTTTCCAGCGAAAATCCCAGCGGGTCCATGATGTTGTGGCAGCCAGAGCAAGCCGGATTCTTGCGATGCTCTTCCATGCGTTCGCGCACGGAGCGCGGGCGGAGGCCGCTGTGATTTTCTTCGAGCGCGGGAACGCCGGGAGGCGGCGGAGGCACCGGCGTGCCCAGAATATTTTCGAGCAGCCATTTCCCGCGCAGCACGGGCGAAGTCCGCGTCGCATACGATGTCACGGCCAGAACGCTTCCTTGTCCGAGCAGGCCGCGGCGCTCATCGCCGGGAAGAGTCACCCGACGGAAATCACTTCCGTAAACATTGGGGATTCCGTAATGCTTCGCCAGACGCTCATTGACAAACGTATAATCCGCACGCAGCAGGTCGAGCACGCTGCGATCCTCGCGGACGATGCTTTCAAAGAACAACTCGGTCTCGCGCTCGAAACCTTGCCGCAGATTGTCGTCGAAATTCGGGAACGTGGCGAAATCCCGGCTCATTCCGCGCAGGTTGCGCAGATACAGCCACTGCGCGGCGAAATTCGTGGCCAGCGCATCGGAACGCGCGTCCGCCAACATTCGGCGGACCTGTTTTTCGAGGACCACGGGATCGCTGAGCTTTCCATGCGCCGCGACTTGCAACAGCTCGTCGTCGGGAATGCTGCTCCATAAAAAGAACGAAAGGCGCGACGCCAATTCCAGATCGCCGACCCTGCGGAACGCGTCCGGCTTGTCCCCGGGTGCGGCCGGTTCAACGCGGAAGAGAAATTCCGGACTGGTCAAGATGAAACTGAGGGCGCTTTCAATGCCGGCGTCGAACCCCGAACCCGACGACGCGGCGTTCAACGCGGTTTGATAAAAACTAAGCGGCGTCTCGATATCGGCATCCGTCACCGGCCTGCGGTACGCCCGCTTGGTCAGCTCGGTCAGGATCTTTTTCGCGCAAGCTGTCTCTTCGTTCGAATTCTGCGGACGGCATACAAAAATCTTACGCCGCGAAGGAGTATCGCCAGGACCGCTAGCATTGAACGGACCGCCGATGCTCACGGACTCGAGAAACGGCACTCCGCGCTGCTCCTGCGTGTCGAAGTTGGTCCGCTCAAAGGGTTGCAGAAGGCCGTCGGGAAGCGCCGAAGTCTTCTTGACGAACGCGACTCCAACCATGATGTGGTCCCGCATTCACCGGAAGCCCGAACTTCCAGACGAGAGCGAATGTCGACTTCGGAATCGGGCGGGCTGATCGCGGCGGCCTCTTCATCCTTGCTGCCTCCGACAGCAGCATGATGCACCGTTTTCCCGTCGACCGTGATGACCACCTCATGCTCAAAGTCCAGACCTCGAACTTTGGCCGAAGTGTCCACCGCCAGTTTGGGCTGGAAAACATATTCTCCAGTGAGCGGGAAATTGACTTGCACGGCGAGGCCGCCGCGTGTCCCCAGGGGAAGTCCTTCGATGTGATGATCCTGTCCCAGATCCGCGCGAACACGATAGGTGGAAAACGCCGGAGTGACGTTGGGATCGCCGACCGCCAGCCGGCTGATCTTGCGGGCGGCGGACATGTAACCTTCGAGGAGCGCCGGTGAAACCCGCAGCGCGTCGCTCATGTTATCGAAACCGTGGTTCGCGTCATCCGCGGGCAGCAGCGCGGCGGCATCCACGTCGAGGGCGAGCACATCGCGGACCGCTGCGGCATACTCGCTGCGGTTAAGCCGCCGCAGCCCGGCAGGCCCGGGATCGCCGGTGGCAGCCGCATCCAGCTTGGCTTCGAGCCATGTCGCGAATCCCTCCGACGATGGCCCGCTCCGGCCTCGGAAGTCCCACGGGAGGCATGGCTCCGGCGTGTAGTTTGCGCACTACCTTCTCCCAGGTCTCGGCTTGATCCGGCACCCGCGCGAGATCGATGCGATCGAGCGCCAAGCCGCCGATTTTCGAGCGTTCGTTATGGCAGGTGACGCAATATTTATCGAGCATCGCGCGCCAATTCGCCGCTACCGGGTCCGGCACATGGTTCGCGTGAGTCTGTGCGCCGGGTGAGATTCGCGCCGCAGCCACGACCAGAAGGGCGGCCAGGATACCAACGAAGGGTGATGTTTTTAAAAAAGGCCGCATGCAGCGCTCAAGTCGAGATATAACTCGGAGAACTCTGCGTGGAGGGAAGAACCAAGCGACGCCGCGTGGCGCCAGCCGACGAGCCGGACAGCTCGACACGCTCAGTATATCGGAAGGCATCCCGCCTTACAATCCTTGCAGCGATATTTTCTCCTGCCGATTACGACCCTCGTGCTAGAATCGTCTGTGATCACGGTTGGTGACGGCCCACGTCTTGGCCGTACGTGCCCGATTCCGTTGATCTCCGTCTCCGATACGCGTATCCTAACGCAATGCCAGCGCCTGTTATCACAAGCCGGAGGTCCACTCTGTTCGGGCAAATCAAAAGCTCGCTGGAGAACTATTTCGAATTTTCCCGGCTGAACACGGACTGGAAAACCGAGGTCCTGGCGGGCTTCACAACCTTTATCACGATGGCGTACATCGTCTTCGTGAATCCCTCGATTTTGAAAGACGCCGGGATGCCGCTGGCCGCGGTCTCGGCCGCCACCTGTATCGCCGCCGCGCTGGGCACGCTGCTGATGGGCGCGTTCGCGCGCTATCCGATTGCGCTCGCGCCCGGCATGGGGCTGAACGCCTACTTCACTTACAGCGTGGTGAAGGGCATGGGCGTCCCGTGGCAGACCGCGCTCGGGAGCGGTGTTCATCTCCGGCGTCGCGTTTCTGCTCTTGACCGCGTTGGGGATCCGGCAATGGATCATCTCCGCGATTCCGGCCGAGCTCTACGCCGCATTGAGCGCCGGCATCGGACTGTTCATCGCCTTCATCGGACTGCGCAACGCCGGACTCATTCAGACCAGTGCCGCGACGATGGTTACCATCGGCAACCTGCGCAATCCCAATGCGGCGCTGGCGGCGTTCGGCATCCTGCTGATCGCGATATTGCAGGCCTGGAAAGTGCGCGCGGCGATTCTGGCGGGCATTCTCGGAACCACGCTGGTGGGAGCGCTGGCCGGGCTGGTGCAATGGCATCCGCAAGCGTTTCGCTGGGAAGATATGAGCGCCACCATGTTCCAGTTGGATATAAAATCGGCGCTCGGCATTGGACTGCTGGAGATCGTCTTCGTATTTCTGTTTGTCGATCTGTTCGACAACGTGGGCACGCTGGTGGCGATCAGCAAGAAAGCCAATCTGCAGGAGCCGGATGGCACGATTCCGCGGGTGAATCGAATTCTGTATTCCGACGCCATCGCCACCATCGCAGGCTCGCTCTCCGGCACCACCACCGTGGTGAGCTATGTGGAAAGCGCGGCGGGTGTCGCGGCGGGCGGCAGAAGCGGAGTGACGTCAGTGGTGACGGGACTGCTGTTCATCGTCGCGCTGTTCGCGGCGCCGCTGATCGGAGCCGTGCCCGCTGCCGCCACCGCACCGGCGCTGGTGGTAGTGGGCGGATTAATGCTGTCCTCCATCGGCGAGATCCCGTGGGACGATGTGTGCGTTGCGTTCCCCGCGTTTCTCACGCTGATCATGATTCCGCTCACCTTCAGCATCGCCAACGGATTGGCCTTCGGACTGACGTCTTATGTGCTGATTCACCTGGCCTGCGGGCGCGGCAAAGAGGTGCCGAAAGCCGCGTATCCACTGGCGTTTTTACTGCTGATTCGCTTCATCTACATGGGCAGCCGGCTGTAGTGCGGCGGACCGCATATGATAAACTGCTAATCGTCCGGGTTCCAGTAGGGAAAGTTCCCTTCGTGGGTCCACGTCGCCCACCCGCGGTTTCCTCCGCGCGGCGCACCGTGAGCGTAGGCTCGCAGGGGGTGGGTTTATGACGAACAGCGCTGCCAATAAATCGTTTTCGTTTAATCTGAACGGCCGGAGTGTGACGATCGAGCCGCGCGACTGCGGCGTACACACCACGCTGCTCGACCTGCTGCGCGAGCGCGGGCTGACGGGCGCGAAGGAAGGCTGCGCCGAGGGCGAGTGCGGCGCGTGCACCGTGGTGATGGTGGCCGATCGACGCCGGCGGCAGCGCCTATCGCGCGGTCAACAGTTGCCTGATGCTGGCGCCGATGGCGGCGGGCTGCGAGATCTACACGGTGGAAGCTCTGGCCGCGCGCGGCGAACTCTGCGAAGCGCAGAAAGCCATGGCCGCGGCCGGCGGATCGCAGTGCGGATACTGCACGCCGGGCTTCGTCATGAGCCTGTTTGCGGAGCAATACCGGCCGGGGCGCGTGGGCCCGTGCGAGACTGCCGCGCTGGGCGGCAATCTGTGCCGCTGCACCGGCTATCGGCCTATTCGCGATGCTGCGTTGTCGCTGGGTCCCGCGCCGGAAGGCGCATTTCGCGATCGCTTGTCTCTGCCTGCGCCGCGAACCGAGCCGGTGACTTACGCCGCCGGCGATTCGACCTTCGAAAGGCCCGCGACGCTCGAAGAATGTTTTGCGATCGCGGCTGAACATCCGGAAGCGCGCTGGATCGCGGGCGCGACCGATATGAGCGTCGAAGCGAATCTAAAGTTTCGCCGCTGGCCGTACCTGGTGAGTCTCGAAGGCGTGCCGGAGTTGCGCGAGTTTGAGGAAACGCGCGACTTCGTGCGGATTGGCGCGGCTCTTCCGCTGACCGAGATCGCGCTGCGCTGGAGCGGCGCACCGCCGGCGTTTCGCGACTGGCTGCTGTTGTTTGCTTCGCCGCCGATCCGCAACCGCGCCACCTTGGGCGGAAATCTGGCGACCGCTTCGCCCATCGGCGATTCGGCGCCGCTGCTGATGGCGCTGGATGCAGTGGTGCACATCGCGGGCGCGGGCGGACGCCGCACGGTTCCCGTGGCGTCGTTCTTCACGGGCTACCGGCGCACGGCGCTCGAACCCGGCGAACTGCTGACGGCGATTGAAATTCCCAAGCCGTTTGCGTCGTCGATTCGCTTCTACAAAGCCGCGAAGCGGCGCGTGGACGACATCAGCACGGTGGCGGCGGGAATCTCGATGGATCTCGACAGCGTGGGCCGCGTCACGCGCGCCGTGTTCGCGTTCGGCGGCGTGGCGGCGGTGCCGCTGCGCGTGTATGCGGCGGAAGAGGCGGCGTTGGGACAGCGCTGGAATCAGGCGGCGGTCGAGCGCGTGCAGTCCGTGCTGGAGCGGACGCTCAAGCCGATCAGCGATCACCGCGGGTCGGCCGAATACCGCGTCGAAGTGGCCAAAAGTCTGGTCGAAAAATTCTGGTGGGAGCGGCAGGAGGCAGCGGCATGAAGATCGCCGGCCAACCGGTGCCGCACGAAAGCGCGGCGGGGCACGTTTCCGGTGACGCGCTCTACACCGACGATCTGTGCGGGCGCTTTCCTGGAATTCTGCATGCATGGCCGGTGATGGCTCCGCATGCGCATGCGCTGCTTACGCGGCTGGATGCGACGCCGGCGCTGGAGGAGCCGGGAGTCTGTCACGGTGTTGACCGGCGACGATGTGCCCGGCGAAGGCGACTCCGGCTGCACGCGTCACGATGAGCCGCTGTTTCCCACCGAAGTGATGTTTCATTCGCAGCCGGTGGCGTGGGTGCTGGGCGAGACGCTGGAAGCGGCGCGCAAGGGCGCGGCTCGCGTGATCGCCGAGTATGAACCGCTGCCGCGCGATACTGACCATCGAAGACGCCATCGCGGCGTCGAGTTTTCATTCCGGGCCGGTGCGCGTGACGCGCGGCGATCCAGCGGTGATCGAGAAGAGCGCGCTCCAGTTTTCGGGCGAGCTCGCGATCGGCGGGCAGGAACACTTCTATCTGGAAACGCAGTGCGCGATTTCGTGGCTGGACGAGACCGGCGGCGTGGCGGTGCAGTGCTCGACGCAGCATCCCGCGAAACGCAGGATATCGTGGCGCGAGTGTTGGGCATCGCGCGAAATCAGGTGACGGTGGAATGTCTGCGCATGGGCGGAGCCTTCGGCGGCAAGGAAGTGCAGGCCAATGCGTGGGCCGCGATCGCCGCGCTGGGGGCGTGGAAGACCAAGCGTCCGGTGCGCGTGCGCCTGACGCGCGCGCTGGACATGGCGCTGACCGGCAAGCGCCATCCGTTTCTGGCGCGCTATCGCGCGGGGTTTACGCGCGACGGCCGGCTCGAAGGCGTCCGCATCGAGTTTTATCTCCGACGGCGGCTGGAGCCTGGATCTATCCGACCCGGTTCTGGCGCGCGCCATTTTCCATGCCGACAACGCCTATCTGCTGCCCGCGGCCGACTTGACCGGCTACGTTTGCCGCACGCACAAGACATCGCAAACGGCATTCCGCGGATTCGGCGGACCGCAGGGGATGCTGGTGATCGAAGACATCATGGATCAGGCGGCGCGGCGGCTGGGGCTGCCGCCTGAGGTGGTGCGCGAACGCAACTTCTATCGCGAGGGCGATGTCACGCACTACGGCCAGACGGTGAAGGATGCGGATCGCATCCAAACCATCTGGACCCAGCTTCTGCAATCCAGCGCTTTCGAAGAACGCCGCGCGGCCATCGAGCGACTTCAATGCCGAGCATCCGCATCGCAAGCGCGGCCTCGCGATCACGCCGGTGAAGTTCGGGATCTCGTTCACCGCGACGCTGTTCAATCAGGCCGGCGCGCTGGTGCTGATCTACCGCGACGGCAGCGTGCAGGTGAATCACGGCGGCACGGAGATGGGCCAGGGGCTGCACACCAAGATCCGGCAGATCGCGGCGCAGTGCCTGGGCGTGAGATGCCGAAGTCGATTCGCGTGATGCCCACGCGCACCGACAAAGTTCCGAACACGTCGGCGACCGCGGCGTCGGCGGGCACGGATTTGAACGGTGCCGCGGTGTTGGACGCATGCACTCAACTGCAGGAGCGGCTGACGGCGGTCGCGGCCGGGATGCTCAAGTGCGACGCGGCTGCGGTGCGTTTTTCGGATGGCCAAGTTTACGCCGAAGGCGCCGACGCCGAGCCAGTCACGTTCCGCGCGGTTTGCGAAGCGGCGTATCGCCAGAGGGTCGCGCTGTTCGCGCAAGGCTACTACCGGACGCCGGAGATTCATTACGATGCGGCGACGCTGCGCGGCCGTCCCTTCTACTATTACGTCTACGGCGCGGCGGTCTCCGAAGTCGAAGTGGATGGGTTCACCGGCGACTCGCGGCTGTTGCGAGTGGACATCCTCGAAGACGCCGGCACGTCGCTTTCGCCGATCGTCGACCGCGGCCAGATCGAAGGCGGCTTCATCCAAGGCGTCGGCTGGATGACGATCGAGGAACTTTTGTGGGACGCGCAGGGCCGCGTCGCGACGGCCGGGGCGTCCACTTACAAACTGCCTTCGTGGTCCGAAATGCCGCCGGAGTTTCACGTCGATTTCCTGGAGCGCGCCGCGGAACCGGGCGTGGTCTTCGGAAGCAAAGCCGTGGGCGAGCCGCCGCTGATGCTCGCCATCTCGGTGCGCGAAGCGATTCGCGACGCAGTCGCCGCCTTCGGGAATGGCGGACCGGTGGCGCTGCCGCTTCCAGCCACGCCGGAGCGCATCTTCTTCGCGATCCGCCGTGCGCGGCGCGAGAGTCAGACTCCGGCGAACGGAGTCGCGGCAGGAAAGGCCAGAGGGCTCCCGCGTCCATGAGTGCTGCCGAACGCGGCGAAATCCTGCGGGCTCCGCTGTTTCACACGCCGCAAAATCCTTTCCTGAACGGGCAGGGCCTGGAATCCCACGAGGATGGCGGACTGCTGATCCGCGCCGGAAGAATCGTGGCGTGCGGCGAGTACGGCGCGGTTCAAGCCGCTCATCCGAACGTTCCGACCACCGATCTGCGCGGTGGATTTCTGCTGCCCGGGTTCATCGATACGCACACGCATTTTCCCCAGTTGAGCGTGCTGGGAGGATTGGGGCGCGAGTTGCTCGACTGGCTGGAATATGTCGCGTTGCCGGAAGAAGCGCGCATGGCCGACGACGCTTACGCCTGCGAAACGGCGCAAGGATTCGTGCACGCGCTGGCGGCGCACGGCACCACCACCGCGCTGGTCTTCGGCGCGCACTTCGCGAGTGCGACGGCGTCCCTGTTTGAAGCTGCGGCGGCATCCGGACTGCGCATCGTCAGCGGCATGGTGCTCTCCGACCGGCGGCTGCGTCCGGAGCTGCATCAGCGTCCCGAAGCCGCGTATCGCGATTCGACCGACTTGATTCGCCGCTTTCACGGGCAAGGGCGATTGCTCTACGCCGTGACTCCGCGCTTCGCGCTATCGACTTCCGAAGCGATGCTGGAAGTGTGCCAGACCCTGCTGCGCGAAAATCCCGGCGTGCGCTTTCAGACGCATCTCAATGAGAACCGGCAGGAGATCGCGGAAGTGGCGCGGCTGTTTCCGTGGGCCTCCGATTATTTGAACGTGTATGAACGATTTGAGCTGGCCGGCAGCCGCTCGGTGATGGCGCACAATGTTCATCCCTCCGATTCCGAACTGGAGCGGCTCGCGGCAAGCGGCACTTCGATTTCGCATTGCCCGTGCAGCAACGCCGCGCTCGGCAGCGGCATTTTCCCGCTGCGGCGGCACATGGCGGCAGGCGTGAAGTGCGCGCTCGGCACCGATGTAGGAGGCGGCACCGGATTCGGCATGCTCAAGGAAGGTCTGCAGGCGTACCTCGTGCAGCGGCTCGCGGTGGATGGCGCGCTGCTGATCCCGGCGCATCTGCTTTACCTGGCGACGCGCGCGGGAGCGGTGGCGTTGGGCATGGAAGACGAGATCGGCGACTTCAGTCCCGGCAAGAGCGCGGACTTGGTTTACCTGCGGCCTCCGCAAGGCAGTCCGCTCGCAGCGGTGGTGGAGCAGGCGGACAGCATGGATCGAATTCTGGCGGCGCTGTTCACGCTGGCCGGCTCGGAAAGCGTGCGCGAGGTTCGCGTGGAAGGGTCGGTCGTATTTCGCGCGCCGGAAGCATGACCATCGCGGATCTGAATTCCCTGGACCGTGCGCAGTTTGTCGCGGCCATTGGCTGGGTCTTCGAACACTCGCCGTGGGTTGCCGAACGAGCCTGGACGATGCGGCCTTTTGCGAGATGCGCAGGCGCTGCATCGGGCGATGGTGGATCAAGTAGAGCGCTCGCTGCCGGAAGAACAACTGGCGCTGTTGCGAGCGCATCCCGACCTGGGCACGCGGGCTCGGGTGAGCGAAGCGTCGAGCGCGGAACAGGCGGGCGCGGGACTCGATCAGCTCACGCAAGCAGAGTTCGAGCGCCTGCGGAGCATTGAATGAGGCCTATCGCGACAAGTTTGGATTTCCGTTCTTGTTTGCGGTGAAGGGCAGCACCAAGCACGACATTCTGGACGCGCTGGAGCGGCGTGCGCGGTCCTCGCGAGAAGAAGAGTATCGGGTGGCGCTCGATCAGGTTTACCGGATCGCGAGATTCCGGCTGGAAGACACCTTGAGTTAAGGGGGAGAAGCGTGGAGCAGTTTGCGAGCGGTTGGAAACGGAATTATTACGGCAAAGGCGACGTCACCGCGTACCGGCTGAATCGGGATGGCGTAACGCCGGGCGATCAGAGTCCGGTGTTCGGCGCGAACGTGAAGATGCTGGTATATGGCGACGCGTTCTGGCCCACCTACACGACCGGCGACAATACCGGCCTGGTGGCTACCGATTCGATGAAGAATTTCATTCAGCGCGAGACGCTGAATTACGCGGGGCCGGATCTGGAAGACTATTGCCGCTTTCTGGCCGCGAAGTTTCTGGATACTTATCCGCAAGTGGAGGGCGTGCAGATTTCGGCGTCCGAAGTCCCGTACGCCGCGTTGCAGCCGCGGCAGCCCCGCGTTCGCGCCGGCGGGTCCCGAGTGCTTCACCAGCCGCATCGAATTGAACCGCGGCGGAACGGTGGAGATCGCTTCGGGCATTCGCGGATTCCGGCTGCTGCGCCTGGGCGGCAGCGCCTTTCACGGATTCGTGCGCGACGAATACACGACGCTGCCGGACATCAAGAACCGGCCGCTGCGCATGGGGCTGGATCTCGAATGGACCTACACGTCCCATGCCGCCGCCTTCAGCGCGGGCAAGATTCCGGCGGCGGTGCGCGCCATGGTGCGTCAGGTGTTTGAAGGCTTCGAGTCGGGCAGCATTCAAGAGGTCATCTATCAGATCGGCACCAAGATGCTGGCGGAGATTCCGGAGATCGCCGAGATTCATCTGGAAGGCGAAAATCGCACCTGGGATACGGTTGCGGAACGCGGCGAGGAATTGGGAATCTACACCGAAGCGCGCCCTCCGTATGGCTGTCTGGGCCTGCGCTTGCGCCGATAGGTTGCGAAGATAGAAACGATGGCTCACTTGTCTACGCACGTTCTCGACACGGCCCGCGGCATCCCGGCGAAAGGTTTGAGGATTGAGCTTCACCGCATCGAGAACGATGACGCGTCGTCGTGTGGCGACCGGCGTGACGAATGCCGACGGAAGAATTGCCGCGCCGCTGATCTCGGGGGACCTTCTCGAAATCGGCGTGTACGAACTGGTATTTCACGCTGGCGACTATTTGCGGAGCGCGGGCCTGCAGGTGAAGGAACCGGCTTTCCTGGATCAGATCGTCGTGCGATTCGGAGTGGCTGAGCCCGATCGCAACTATCACGTGCCGCTGCTGCTCTCGCCGTTCGGCTACAGCACGTATCGGGGATCGTGATGGGGATTGGCCAGGAAGTTATCGAGCGCTGCCGCCAGCTCGCGACGCACACCGAGGAGCCGGGCTTCATCACGCGCACGTTTCTTTCCGAGCCGATGCACTGCGTCCACGCCGATCTGCGCGCGTGGATGGAACAGGCCGGGATGAGCGTGCACGTCGACGCCGCCGGCAATCTGCGTGGTTACTATGGCGGCGCGACGGCGGATGCGCCGAGATTGATCGTCGGATCGCACCTGGATACGGTGCCGCACGCCGGAGCCTTCGATGGAATCCTGGGCGTGGTGCTGGGCGTGGCGCTGGTGAAAGCGCTCGGCGGACGGCGTTTGGGATTCGGCATTGAAGTGGTCGGATTTTCCGAAGAAGAAGGCGTGCGCTTCGGCTTCCCCTTCATCGGAAGCCGCGCGCTGATCGGCAGCCTCGACGATGCGCTGCTCGCGAGGCGCGATGCCGGCGGCGTGTCCGTCGCCGATGCGATTCGTGCCTTCGGTTTGAATCCAGCGGCAATCGGCGAGGCGCGCGTGACCGGCGCGACGCTCGGCTATCTGGAGTTTCACATCGAGCAGGGCCCGGTGCTGGAGAGTCTTGAATCTTCCGCTGGGTGTGGTTACGTCCATCGCCGGGCAGAGCCGGCTCGAAGTGAGGTTCGAAGGCAAGGCCAATCACGCCGGCACCACGCCGATGCATCTTGCGGCGCGACGCGCTGGCGGGAGCGGCAGAATGGATCGGCGCCGTCGAGCGCGAAGCCGCGGCGGTTCCGTCATTGGTCGCGACCGTCGGGCAAGATCGAGGCGCAACCAGGAGCGGGCAACGTCATCGCGGGCTCCGTCCGCATGAGCCTGGATGTTCGCCACACGAACGACGAAGTGCGCGCGGGAGCGGTGAAGCATCTTCTCGACTCCGCGCAGCAGATCGCGGCGCGGCGCGGCCTGGTGGCGTCGTCTGAGCTTCGTCTCGATCAAGCGGCTGTCGCAATGGATGCGCGGCTGATCGAGATGCTCGGCTGCGCGGTGCGGGCGAGCGGATTCGCCGACCATCGAATGCACAGCGGCGCGGGTCACGATGCGATGATCATGGCGGAACGAATGCCAGCGGCGATGCTGTTTCTGCGGAGTCCGGGAGGCATCAGCCATCATCCGGAC
Organism: Bryobacterales bacterium; assembly: GCA_963731375.1. Taxonomy (GTDB): domain Bacteria; phylum Acidobacteriota; class Terriglobia; order Bryobacterales; family Bryobacteraceae; genus Palsa-187. Next base: position 900,725 of record CAVSUW010000004.1, on the reverse strand, counting down.
GAAGCGGTTCTCGAAGCAGACGTTGCGGCGGCGCTCGCGGTGGGCTTGCATTTCGTCGATCAACTGGAGCGCGCGCATGGCTGAGCTGGTCATCAGAGGCGGCACGCTGGTGACGCCGGAGGGCCTGCTGCGCGCGGACGTTGCCATCGAAGACGGCAGGATTCAGGCGATCGGTCCCGGAGCTTCCCGGCGGCAGCCGAAGAGATCGACGCTCGCGGACTGCATGTGTTCCCAGCCGTGATCGACGTCCATCTGCACTTCAACGAACCGGGGCGCACCGAATGGGAAGGCGCGGCCACCGGCAGCCGTGCGCTGGCGGCGGGCGGCGGAGCAGTGTTCTTCGACATGCCGCTCAACTCGACGCCCTGCACCGTGAACGCGCGCGAGTTCGACCGCAAACGCGCCGCGCTCGAAGCTTCGTCGATCACCGACTTCGGCTTGTGGGGCGGACTGGTGCCCGGCAACATCGGCGAAATGGCAGAGCTCGCCGATCGCGGAGTAGTGGGATTCAAAGCCTTCATGTGCGACTCCGGCCTGCCCGAGTTTCCGCGCGCCGACGATTTCACTTTGTTCGAAGGACTCGCGGAAGCCGCGCGCTTGGGCCTGCCGGTGGCGGTTCACGCGGAGAGCCACGAACTCACGCAAGGCCTGTCGCGAAAGATGGCGGAGCAGGGGCGAACCGGTGCCCGCGATTTTCTCGCGTCGCGGCCGGTGGTGGCCGAAGTGGAAGCCATCGAGCGCGCCACGCGACTGGCAGGAGAGGCGGGCGCGAAACTGCACATCGTGCACATCAGCTCCGGGCGCGGCGTGGTGGCGGCGGCGGAGGCCAAGGCCCGCGGCGTGGATGTTTCGATCGAAACCTGCGCGCACTATCTGTTCTTCACGGAAGAGGATCTGGAGCGGCTCGGCGCCGTCGCCAAGTGCGCGCCGCCGCTGCGCGATGCCGCGCAACAAGACGCATTGTGGAAGACGCTGCTCGACGGGACGATCGATATCGTCGCGTCGGATCATTCGCCCGCGCCGCCGGACATGAAAACCGGCGCGATCATGCAAGCCTGGGGAGGGATCGCGGGCGTGCAATCCACGTTGGCCGTGCTGCTGGAGCAGGGGCATTTCCGCCGCGAACTGCCGCTCGAACGCATTGCCAAGCTGACTGCCGCGACGCCCGCACAGCGATTTCGCATCGCGCATAAGGGAAGCCTCGCGCCCGGCAACGACGCCGATGTGACGCTCGTGGATTTGCGCGGATCGTACACTTTAGAGGCGCGCGATTTGCAGCAGCGCCACGCGATCAGTCCCGTACATCGGAGCTACGTTCCGAGGCGTCGTGCGGCGCACCGTGCGGCGCGGCGAAACTATTTTTGCGGACGGAGCCATTACGGCGCGCACCAAGGGCGCTCTGGTCCGTCCCAGTTAAGGACATCATGAATCAACTCGGTCACACCCGCAGTGCACATCATCGCGATCATCTGTTGCAGACGCCGGACACTTTTGTGCGGGCGCCGCTTGCCCGGCATGGATAAAGTCACGGCTATCGTTCATGTAGCGCCTCCGGCCGGCGCCGCGTTCACGCAATACACCGCTGAATTCGAGGCTGGCGGAGTGCTGGAACCCGGGCCGTTGCAACGCTTTCGTCTATGTGCTCGAAGGCGAACTCGAAGCTTCCGGGAAGACGCTGGGCGCAGGCGGTTTCCTCTATTGCCCGGCGGGTCACGGCCACAGTTTGCGGGCGGCATCGCCGGCGCGCGCCGTGGTGATCGAAAAACCGTATCAACCACTTGACTGGGTTCGCGGCTCCAACGCATTTCCGCGGCCGCGAAAGCGAGGTCGTACCGCAGCCGCTGCTGGGCGATCCCGCGCTCGAAGTTCGCGCGCTGGTGCCCGCCGATGCAGCCTTCGATTTCGCCGTCAACACGATGACCTACCAACCTGGCGCCACGCTGCCGATGGTCGAGATTCATTACATGGAACACGGGCTGCTGATGTTGGAGGGCGGCGGCATTTACCGGCTGGGCGAACATTGGTATCCGGTGACGGCCGGCGATTTTATATGGATGGCTCCGTACTGCCCGCAGTGGTTTGGAGCGCTGGGCAAGACGCCAGCGAAATATCTTATCTACAAGGATTGGAACCGGTATCCGGTGAGCCGCTAACGATGAATATCAAGATCGATCAGAATCTTCTCAGTCAGGATTTGCAGACTTTGAGCGGCATTTCCGCCGCGCCCGCGCCGGCGGTCACGCGAATTGTTTTCAGCAGCACCGATTTGCAGGGACGCGATTTCGTAAAGCATTTATGCGTGCAGGCGGGCCTCGCAGTGCGCGAAGACCCGGTGGGCAACACGTTCGCGCGCTGGCCCGGCATCGGAACCGGATCTTGCTCCAGTGGCTACCGGATCGCATATCGACGCCATTCCCAACGCCGGCATGTACGACGGAACGGTGGGCGTTCTGGGCGGACTTGAAGCGATTCGCGCACTGGCGCGCAGCGGTTACCGACCGCGGCGGTCGATCGATCTGATCATCTTCACATCGGAGGAGCCCACGCGCTTCGGCATCGGATGTCTAGGAAGCCGCCTGATGGCGGGCGTGCTGAATGCTTCGGCGGACGAGTCGCTGATCGACAAAGAAGGGAAGACGCTCAACGAAATTCGCCGCGGCGCGCGATTTACGGGTCCGCTGTCGGAGGTGGCGCTATCGCCCGGCCATTATTCCGCCTTTGTCGAATTGCATATCGAACAGGGCCCGCTGCTCGAAAAGAAGCAACTGGAGATCGGCGTCGTGAAAGCGATTGCCGCGCCGGCCAGCCTGCGGATTGAGATCGAGGGTGAAGGCGGCCATGCCGGAGCGGTGCTGATGCCGGATCGCCGCGACGCATTTCTGGCAGCGGCGGAGATCGCGCTGGCCGTTGAAGCCGCCGCGAAGTCGACCGGCAGTCGCGATACCGTTGGCACCTGCGGAGTTTGCGACGTATTTCCCGGGAGCCGTCAACAGCATTCCCAGCCGTGTGCGCCTGGAAATTGACGTGCGCGATATCGACCTCGCGCGCCGCGATGGCGTTTTGCGAGCGATTGCCGCAGCCACCGAAGAAACCGCGGAACGGCGCCGTGTCACGGTACGGACGGAAGTGGTGAACGCAGACGCTCCCGCGATGTGCGCGCCGCATGTGGTCGACGTGCTGGAGCGCGCCTGCAAAACGCACCAGGCATCCTATGAAATCATGATCAGCCGCGCGTATCACGACTCGCTGTTCATGTCGGCGATTGCGCCGACGGCCATGATCTTCATCCCCTGCCGCGGCGGCGTCAGCCATCGCCCGGACGAGTATTCGTCTCCCGAGGCAATCGCGCGCGGCGCACTCATCTTGGCGGAAGCGCTGGCCGAACTGGCCGCTTAGATTACGGCCGAGCCGGCTGATTCGACAGGATCGTTTTGCCGCCCGCGGACATGACCTCATACATCGGCAGATCCTTCGCCAAAGTCTTAATGCGCGGTACCAACTCGTTGGTCGTCACCAGGTAGTAGCGGTCGGGCCGCTTCCAGATCCCCAGGAGATCATTGTCGTCGATGAAGACTTTGGGAGCGTCGGGCGCATACGATCCGTATTCCAGGACAAAATAACGGCCGTTGAGAATCAGCGCATGGTCCTGATGGTAGAAGGAAATCGAAGACCGCGAATTGTAGTCGCCTTCGATGATCACTTCACCCTGCGGCAGACGGTTCAGAGCTTCGGCGATGGGCCGCGAAGACATGTAGGGATCGAAGACCACCAGCGCCAGACGAGCGGCCTGAAAGAAAATCACCATCATCGCCGCGATGGCAAGAAATGCCTGGGCGCCGCGCAGACGCCAAGCTCCGATGGCTCCCACCAGACAGGCGATACCGGCAACCGCCAAGGGAAGTCGCAGGTAGGCGCACGCATCAAGCGTGAGGTCGCCTATGTGACCCATCGATAATTTATACAGCGCGCGATTCTGTGTGAGGGCAACAGAAATGTCTCCCGGCGAAGGAAGATTCCATGTCAAGTAGAGGACCGAAACAATCGTGACAGCCCCCAGCGCCGCGATCACGGCCACGATTCTGCTGCCGATCCGGATCGGGCCTCCCTGAAGTGCCATGCCCGCGCCGATCAGGAAGGCTGCCGCCGGGTAAAGCGGCATGGAGTAATATTCCTGCGTGGTCGAAAACGAGAAGAACAAAAGAACTGCCGCGCACCAGCAGAGTGCGAACAGCGTGGCGCGTCCCGCGCGATCGACCGGCCGGAAGTTCAGGCGGACGATGTTGGGAATATAAACGCTCCACGGAAAAAGCCAGACCAGGTGGAGAGTCCAAAAAAGGAATCGCGGAACGGTGTCGTAGTCTCTCGGATAGCGCGTATTCAGGAAGCGAAGGACTTGCTCGTTGATGAAGAAAAACCAGAAGAACCCGTGGTATTGTCCCGGCCCCCCGTGCATCGTGAAGTCCAGGTAAGGCGGATTGTGGAGAGTCGCGAGAATGTGCCAGGGAGCCGCAATCAGCAGAAACAAGAGCGAACCCGTCAGCAAATGCATCCGCCGCCATGTCTCTCGCCGAAGCAGACGTTGGGAGACCAACAAATATAGGAAGACCGTAACGCAAGGGAGCACCAGCGCAACGAATCCTTTGACCAATACTCCGACTGCCGAGCGCAGCGGCCATGATCGAAGCCCACAGCAGCGATCGCGGCTCCTCTTCGTCTTGCGCCCGCAGGAAGGCCCACAGTCCCAGGGCGATCATCAGCGTCAACATCACGTCCGGAATAATAATGCGCGTGAACAAGAACAGCCCGATGCAAGTGGCGATGACGAGACCGGAATAGATTCCCGCTTCCCGGCTGATCGCCCAGCGGCCGAAGCGCATCACCAGCCAGGTGAGAAGAATCGCCGAGAGCGCCGAAGGTATGCGCGCGACCCAATCATGCACGCCGAGCAAGTAATACAGTATGACCGTCACCCAATACTTGAACGGGGCTTTGTCGAAATACAGAACGCCGTCCATGCGGGCGGTCACCCAATCGCCCGAGTGGTACATATTGCTGGCCATCTGGGCCTGGAACGCATCCACATCGTCCATGAGGGACGGCGGACTGACGATCGCGGAAAGGAAAACGACAGTCGCTATGAGAAGAACTACCAGCTCGGCGTGCCTGCCAAGCACCTCTGAAGTTTTTCTCAAGCTAACAGTGCCGCCTCTCTAGGCTCCGCGCTTTCGACGGAGACGTTCCAACGTTTCATCCACAGAAACAGTGTCATCAGGCCCCATAGATGATAGCCAAAATTTTCGCGACGTTCCAGATGGGCGTCGATGATCTGCTGCACGGCGTCCGGCGCGAACAGATGCGAGCGCGAAACAGCATCGGAACTCAACGTATCGAGCAGCAGAGAACGGAGCGGACCGCGCAGCCAGGCATGAGCCGGAATATCGAAGCCTTCTTTCTTTCGATCAAGGACGGAGTCAGGCAGCTTCCCGCGCATCAGCTCACGCAGCACATGCTTTTGACTCGACCCATGGATTTTCAGATGATCCGGCAGCGAAGCGGCGAACTCGACGATGCGATGGTCGAGGAACGCTGGCCGCAGTTCCAAAGCGTGAGCCATACTCATACGGTCCGACTTCATCAGGATGTCGTCGGTCAGGAAATACTGCTGGTCGAACCAAAGATAGCGGCTGAGCCCTCGCAGATCGGAACCCTGGCCCACTTTGTAAAGATCACTGATGCGGCCGCCGGGCCTGGCACCGGCAGAGCGCCCTCTGCTCCGCACTGGAGAACGTACCGTTCCAGTAACAGTGCGCCTCATCCGCCGTGAGCAGCGATCCGCGCATCAATCGCTTAACCTTGTATTCCAGGCTAATTTTGTCGTTCGAGACCGGCCATAGCCCGAAGCGCGCCGACCATCAAGCGGCGTAGCGGCGCGGGAATGAGTCTTAACCAGGTCGCGATACGGTCGGCTCGATAAGTAAGATAGCCGCCAAAAAGTTCGTCTGCGCCTTCGCCGCTCAGCACCACCGTGACGTGCTCTCGCGTGGCTTTCGACAAGAACCACAACGGCACGGATCCCGCATCCGCTGTCGGTTCGTCGGAATAGTAAGCTGACTCTTCGATGGCGTCGGTGAGCGCGAGAGTCGGGTTGAGATCCAGTTCGCAATGATCCGTGTCATACGCCTTGGCAACTTCGCGAAAGAACCGCGATTCATCGAAGCTATGGCCCTGGAATGACACCGAGAATGTTTTCAGACGGGTGGTGGATTGCTCAGCCGCGTAATGCAGCAGCGTCGAAGAGTCGAGACCACCGCTAGCCCAAACTCCAAGAGGAACGTCCGAAATGAGATGTTCCTTGACGGACCGCCGCAGGTGGCCTTCCAACGCCTCCTTCGCCGACTCCAAAGTCCAATCGCGTTGCGGGTCCAAGCCGAAGTTGCCAGTAAGCGCCGGAATCGACGCGGCCGTCGACCCACTCCATCCAATGCCCGGGAGGCAGCTTGTCCACGCCTTCCACCAGAGTGTGCGGACACGGCACGTAGTTCAAAGACAGATAGAACCCGAGTCCGGTCAAGTTCAACCGCCGCGGAACCTCGGGATGAAGCAAGGATGGCTTTCAGCTCCGAGCCAAAGAGCAAATCGTCACCCAGGCGATAGTAGTAGAGCGGCTTGATCCCCATGCGGTCACGAGCCAGCACCAGGCGCTTGCGCGATTCGGACCACAGCGCCACCGCGAACATCCCCCGCAGCCGGCTAAAGCAATCGATATCCCACTCGCGGAAAGCCTCCAGCAGCACTTCCGTATCGCAGTGCGTGCGGAACCGGTGGCCCAGCGAGACGAGCTCATCGCGCAATTCCGAGTAATTGTAAATCTCACCGTTGAAGACGATGGTGGTGTCGCCATCTTCGCTGGTGATGGGTTGGTCCCCACCCTCGATGTCGATGACCCGCAGACGGACCGCTCCCAGCGACACTGCATCCGAACGGAAAGTGCCCTGTTGGTCTGGGCCGCGATGAATCAGGCAGGAAATCGCGCGGCGAATCCGGTCATCATCCGCGCGAAAAGTCTTACTTGTAAAGCCAGCAATTCCACACACGTTAGAATTCAGCGATCTCGATTTCGCCTGGTGATCCGCAGGACTTCCGAGTCGCGCAGCGCCTCTGACCTTTGATGATGATGCCGAACCAGCATTTCACCGATCAGCCCGAAGCACACCAATAGGAGTCCAGCCAGCAATAGAACGGTTGTAAAGAACAGCAGAGGGCCGTGCTCGTTCAAAATGTTGACGCCGCGCAGCAAGACTCACCACCAGCCAAGCCGCAAGACCTCCGCCAAGCGCCATCCCAGTCATTCCAATACCGCCGAAAAAGTGCATCGGGCGCGAGACGAAGCGCAAGAGGAACGGGATGGTGACGACATCGAACATGAACGGAATCGCGCGCTTGAAACCAAAGTGCGACTTCCCGTGGGGCCGCTCCACGATGCGGATCGGTATCTCGCAGATGCGCGCGCCGTACGCGACAGCCAGCGCCGGGATGAAGCGCTGCAACTCGCCATACAGCGGGATCTCGCGAATCAACTTGGTGCGGTAAGCCTTGAACCCGCTGACGAAATCGTGGATCGGCACGCCCGTGAGCCTCGCCATAAGCGTGTTGCCGATCCGCGAAGGGATGCGCTTTAACAAAAGGCTGTCGCCGGGGCGCTCCACGCGGCATCCGCAAACGACGTCGTAGCCTTCTTCCAGCTTCTGCATGAACAGCGGAATCTCATTGGGATTGTGCTGCAGGTCGCCATCCATGACGATGATGTAATCGCCGTTTGCGTGATCGAATCCGGCCACCAGCGCCTCGGTCTTGCCATAATTTCGCTGCAGGTGAACAACTGTGACGCGGTCATCGTTATCCGCGACTTTGCTCAGCAGCGAGAACGTTTCGTCCCTGCTGCCGTCATCCACAAAGATGAACTCAAAGTCGTCGCAGGTCGCCTCCATCACGTCTTTGACGTCGCGATAGAGCTGAATGACACTCTCCTGCTCGTTGTAGAACGGAACGACGACGCTATATTTCATGCCGATTCCCTCATGGCTGTTCATTAAAGAATAACATTGCGGCGGCGGGCGGGCCCTTTTTGGGATCCGGTAGAGAGTTGCCGGCTCTATTTCCTGGCGGCCGGAACCTTGGCTTGAATCCAGGGATCGCTCCAGCGCGCGTCGTGAAGCATTTCCTCGTCCGTCAGCGTCTTAAGAAATTCGATGAGATCGCTCCGGTCATCCTTGGTGAGCGAACGCTGGTGGACCATACGCGACTTGTTCGGATCATCGTACTTTCCGCCTTTGCTGTAATGGTCGATGACTTCCTCCAGAGTCGCCATGCTTCCGTCGTGCATATACGGAGCCGTGACAGCGATGTTCCTCAATGACGGCACCTTGAACCTGCCCAGATCCGCATCTTTTTGCGTCTGCTCATACAGGCCACGATTCGGAGCCGCGTAGAGAGAGACTCCCGTATTGAAGAAGCCTCCGCCCGGCTCTGTCTCCCGTGCCGAGCCTACCGGACTCCGCATAGCGAATTCCGCCGCTGAAGTTCCATCCGCCGTGGCACTGAAAGCAGCCGCCACGCTCTCCGGATTCAAAGACGATTTCGCCGCGCTTGGCGGCCGCGGAAATCGCGGAAGGATCGCCGCCATAGCGATAGCGGTCATACGGCGAGCGAACCGAGACAATCGACCGCTCGAAAGCCGCGATGGCTTTCGTCACATTCTTGAGCGTGTACGGATCGCTCTCGCCTGGGAAAGCCGCTGGGAACAATCTCTGATAGACAGGCGTACTTTTCGCAGCCCCAAGGAAATCAGCTTCATGGCCTTTCAATCCGAGTTCAATGGGAACTTCTCCCAGCATCGGCGTCAACGCCTGCTCTTCGAGAGAAGTCATGGTCCCGTTTGCCCACGTCAGGTAAGGGGCGAAGGCGACATTCACCAGACTCATGCTGCTTCTTGGATGCGCTTCGCCGGTGGTGCCTTCCGCGCGGGCGCGCCCATCCGTGAACGCCAATTCCTGCCGGTGACAGCTTCCACACGATTCTTTTCCATTCACCGACATTCGTTTGTCGTAGAACAGATAGCGCCCAAGCTCGACCTTGGCCACGCTCATCGGATTATCGGCTGGGACCGCAGGCCGAGGGAATCCTTTGGGCAAACTCCACTCGAAATCGCCGCCCATCAAGTTCGCCGCGATAGCGAATCCGACGGCGACGCGCCTAAGCGACCAGCGTGCCTGTTTCCGACGTGTCATACCCGGCCAGTACCTCTAACTTCCGGCGCAGCGTGGCTCGCTGCAAGACATCCAGGAAAGCCTTGACTGCCGGAAGATCCGCGGTCCGCTTGCGCATCACCAGATCGTAGCGCTCACTGCGCAGTGGAATGAAATCCAGTCCAAAGGTCTGAGCGGCGGAACGGGTCGCCAGGCACGCATCGGCGTCCCGCGACAGCACGCAATACGCAGCCGCAAGATGCCCAAACGCGATGCGGTCATACCCTTGGACCTTCTGCGCGTCCATTCCCGCCTTCTCCAGAAGCTTGTCCAGCAGACCGCGGCTTCCCGAGCCGGGCTCGCGATTCACAAACCTGACGTTCTTCCGCGCCAGATCCTCGATCTTACGTATGCCCTTGGGATTTCCAGACGCCGAGGATCAGTCCCTCTTCCCAGCGCGCAAACGTAACCACGCTGAATTCTTCGCCCGGAAACTGCTTGCGGAGATACGGCAGATTGAATTCTCCCGTCTTCGCGTCCTCCAGATGAGAGCCGGCGATGTGCACTTTCCCTTCAGCGAGCCACGTGAGCGCCAGTTTGCTGGAAGCCGCCGCGGAGACCACCTCCACGCCGCTGATCTTCTCCACCATTCGGGAAAGCAGGCCGGTGGCTGGGTCGCACCCCGCTAGCACCAGCCGTTTCTGAGCCGCCTCGTCCTTCGCAAACACGACCAGGTCCGCACGGCCATTGGTCCGGTTGGTTCGCTTGATAATGCCGTCCGCTTCCGGCATGTAGTAGGGCGAGGCGCTCACCGGGACGCTGACCCAGCGCGATCCCATCTGGCAGACGCGGACGGGTTGTCCCTTCGCGGGCGTTTCCGCGCTCAGGATTTCGGTGGCCAGAGAGCCCGGCGATTTCAGATCCGCCGCTTGAAGCGAAAAAAGTTCGTCGACGGTGACTTCCAGTTCGCGCGCAAGATTCAGCGCGACCTCGGTGTTGGGGACATAGGTCCCGGCTTCGATGGCGTAAATTGTCTGACGGCTCACGTTGACGCGGCGTGCCAGGTCTGACGCGCCCACGCCCCGGCTCTTTCGAATCTGGGCCAGCCGATTCTCAACGCGCGGCTTCAAGGTTACTTCCTCACCTGAACGACCTCGATCTTGGTGAGCATGCGGACCGAGCGCGCTCCCGGTTTGTCCTTCGGCACGACCAGCCGGAACCGGCCCTGCGCGCCGAATAGCGGCTTGCCATTCGCGGTATCCGCCAGCAGAATTTCATTGTCGATGAAGGAAGGATCGAGTTCGCCGAGCGAGAACACCACCTGATAGCCGTCCTGTGCTTCGGCAATCACATAGCTGGAAAGAGCCTTGCCGCGAAGTTCGCCGCCCTGCGGAACGCCGGCCTTCTTCAATACCTCATGCAGCCAGACGCCGTCGTAGACCGTCTCCATTCCGCCGCTCGTGGTCTTTACAGTCGCGCGAGGCATCTTCGCGAGATCGTCAGCGGATAGCGTGAGCGCCTGCTTGACCGCGCCTGTGACTTGCACGCGTTGGTTGCGAGTCCTGCGCCTGCAGAAGACCCGCTGCGATGAGCCCCAAAAGCAAAGAGCGTCGTGTATACATGACTACCTCATATTCTACGCTTTCGCCGGCTGGCCTACCATATTAGCTTCAGGCCGAATTGTATCTGCCGCGATGGGGTTGAGGTCGCGGTGATGAGTCCTGCCGTGGGGGAAAGCGCCGGAGTGAACGTCACCGGATTCGGCGTGTTGAAATTCGCGCGGTTTAAAAGATTGTAGGCCTCTGCGCGGAATTGCAGCGCGAGGCGCTCGCTGAGGCGGGTGTCCTTCATCAGCGAGAAGTCCCAGGTAGCGAGTCCGGGGCCGATCAGCGTGTTCCGTCCCAGATTGCCGTAAAAGCCGCTGGCGGCTGGCGGCGCCAGAAACGCCGCGGGGTTGAACCACTGGTTCGGGTTGCCCAGAATCATCGGGCCGGTGAACGCCGGATTCACGAACGGGCGAACCGGATTGCGCGTGTCGCCGTTGTTCGAAGGGTTGTAGCTGAGCAGCGGCGAGAACGGAAATCCGCCTTGCAGCGTAACCATCGAGTTGATGGTCCATCCGCCGGCGAGTGTGTTCCCGAAGCCGTGCCCATTGAGGAATCGTTTTCCGCTTCCGAACGGCAGCGCATAGGATGCGCTGATTACGGCCGCATTGCGGACGTCAAAACTCGCCAGTCCCCAGTCCGCGCGCGGGTTAAACGGATTCGAGAGCAGTGCGGGCTGATTTCCCGAAGTGGTGGCGTTCAGCGAATCCCCATCGTCGAGAGTCTTCGACCACGTATAAACGCCGCGCACCACCAGGCCGCTGCTGAATCGGCGGTTCAGGTCGACCTGCAGAGCGTTGTAGGAGCTGTCCGCGATTGAAAAATACGTCCAGGTGTTGTTGAGCGCTGGATTCGCCCTTACTGCGGTAGGGACATAGTAGGTACCTGCCGCCACCGGGGTGCCGGCGATGCCGGCCGGGAAGGCGGAAGAATACGTCGCAGGGCAGGGAGCCGCCGGACAGATCACGGGATAAGGCTCATTCGCATCCACGCCAGTGATTTCGTGATAGCCGTGCGAGCCCACGTATCCGACGGTCAAGGTCGTATTGGCAGTCAGCTCTTGCTGCATTCGGAACGACCACGAGACCAGAGTCGGCAGTCTGGAGATCCGGCTGAACTCCGCCCGGCACCAGTTTCGACCCGGACGGCACCGTGGAGATGGGAAAAGCTGGAAACGTTGGTGGTGACGCTGTAGGTGGGATTGAACGGCGCGTTCTGATCCGTCCGATAGCCCAGCGCGTCTTGCAGTTCGTTGTACATGCCGAACCCGGCGCGCACCACGGTTTTGCTTGACCCGAACGGGCTCCAGGCGGCCCCGATCCGCGGTTGCGGCAGGAATTTGGCATTGTTCACCGTAAAGACCGAGGAGCCGATCTGCGGATTGGTGGAGATCACTCCGTTCGTGAACGTGTAATTGGATGCCCGCCCGTGCACTTCGTTCCAGCCGTTGCTAAACTCGTCGCGGAATCCGAGAGTCACCTTGAGGTTCGGGCTCAAGCGTATGGAGTCCTCGACGTACCACGCTCCGAACCACGAACGCCAGCCCAACGGAGTGGACGAGGGATCGAACAGAAGACTGGCCGTTCCTTGCAGGAAGGTCTGCAAGCCCGTGAAAGTCGCTTGGCCGAATTGGCTCAGAGCGATATTTTCGTTGGATCGCAGCCGCTGAAACCACGCCCCGGCGCTGAACTGATGGCGTCCTTTCGTCAGCGAAACTCGATCCTCGTAGGTGAATAGATTTCGCGCGATATGCAGATTGCTTCCGTTATTGCTGCCGGCGAGGCGATCACAGCGGCCGGGTTCGATGCCGCGCTGCCGCCCACCGACAACGCGCCAATCGGATGCCCCGACAGGAAGCCGGGAAGGCTCGCCGCCGGCGATGCCGGGAGTCGGTTCCCCGGTGAAGAAATAGAACGCTCGCGAGTACCCAACGCGGGCGGTGTTCAGCAGCGTAGGCGAGAAAATGTGAGTTTCCTCGATACTCGCTACCTGCTCGCGAAGGTCTTCGGCATTGGCGCTGTACGCATTCGTGCTGAGGGGCGTGAAGTCATTGCTGTCGTCGACGGTGTAAATAGCGCTCAGCGTATCCTTCGCGGAAAAGATATGGTCCAGCCGCGCGGTTCCAAAATTATCCCGAATGATTTGCAGCGGATTGTTGAAGGCTTCCGAAATCCCGCCGAAATCGGGAGCCCCCGGGCTGGGCGCCGGCCAGGCGTTGATCAAGGGCGAGACCTTTACGAACGCTAATCCCGACGCGCAGGTGGCGGGCGCGGGCGTAATCAGATTGCAGGGCAGGAACCCGTTTCGCATATTGGTATCGGGCACCAAGTCCACGCCGGTTTGATGCAAATTCTTGCGAAACCCTTCGTAGTTGGCAAAGAAAAATGTCTTGTCATTCTGGAGCGGTCCTCCGAGAGCCGCTCCGAACTGATTCTGCGTAAACCCCGGAACTGAATTTCCATCAAAGAAATTGCGCGCGTCAAAGATATTGTTTCGGATGAACTCATACGCCGACCCGTGAAACTGATTGGTGCCGGATCGGGTGACAATCAAGACCTGCGCGCCGGGCCGCTTGCCGTATTCAGCTCCGTAGGAATCGCGCAGCAGATTGAATTCCTGAACCGCGTCAACGCCCAGCAATAGCTGACTGGTGCCCCCAGGCTGCATGTTGTTTTCGGCTGCCCCTGTGAATTCGACGCCGTTCAGCAAGAACAGATTCTGTTGCGGGCGATTGCCGGACACCGCAAAGTTATTCCCCACAGTCGAGTTGGAGCCGCCGATACCGCCGAACTTCTGAGCTGTGAAATTGACGACGCCGGGATTCAGCGTGAGCAGTAGGTCGAAACTGCGTCCATTGAGCGGCAGATTCTCCACCTGCTGCTGGCCGACTAAGCCGGATATGTCGACGGTGCTCACGTTGACCGCAGGAGCGTCCGCATCCACTGTCAGATGCTGGCTGACCTCTCCCAGGCTGAGCGTGAAGTCCACAGTCGCCTCCTGCCCGACCACCAGGTGGACTCCCGTCCGGATGGCTTCCGCAAAACCGCCCTTCGTGACGTCAATCTCGTAAGCGCCGACCGGCAAAGAGACCACTTGATAGTGGCCTGCGCTATCGGTCGTCGTGCTGCGGACTGCCCCGGTATCCGCATTTTTCACCGCTACAGCGGCAGCGGAAACCAGGGCGTGGGTCGGATCGGTGACCGTTCCAGAGAGCGCCGCACCTACCTGCGCCCGAGCGGGAAATACCGAAAGCAGACAGAGTGTTGAAGCGAGTGCGAGCCGGCGAGTAATGGATCCTGCCAAGCTCGTATCCAGCCGTTTTGAAGAAGTGTCCCTTTGCATTTATGTAAATTATACACGATGCCGTAATGTATGGACACCCGCCAAAAGGCACTACAAAACCCTTGCGGCGAGCCGGTAGCTAGCCGCATAGCGAAGTTATCAGTCTGTTCGATCGTTTGTGGGCTACATAGTTAGAAGTGAAGCTTGACCGACGAACTCGAAGTCGCGCGGGTTGCCGGCGCTGGTGATCGACCCGAACGCAGCGCTTCCGAAGCTTCCGTTGGGATCATTCAGCGGAGGCGTGTTCGACACATTGAAGACTTCCGCGCGGAACTCAAAGTTCATGGATTCGCGAATCCGAAAAGTCTTCCCAATCATCAAATCCGCGTTCTGCAGCCCAGGCCCCCTCACCGGGTTGCGTGAGCTGGTTCCGATAACAAACTGCGGTCGCCGCCGTGAAGGCGGCGGTATTAAAGTACTCCGCCACACTCCGATTTGCAAAGTCATTGGGATTGCTGATCCGGTTCGGTCTCTGGACGGCGTAGCCCAGGGCGGAGTTGTTATTGGTGGCTTGCGTGATTGGCACGGCGTCACCCGTCTGAATCCGGACCAGACCAGCAATTTGCCATCCCGAGATCTTCCACACGCGAGGAATATCGTACACCCAGCCCATCGCGAAAACCTGCGGAATGTCACCGCTCGAAACGTCTTTCTCCAAGTGGCGGTTGTATGCGTCCGCGGCTCCCGTGCTGCCGAGAACCGGACCGGTAAAGATGGTCTGGGAAAAGACGCTCGAAGCGTCGTCAATCAGCTTGGAGAACGTGTAGGAACCGGTGATCGTGAGCCCGTGGGAAAGGCGTTTTTCCAATTTTACTGCTGCCGCTTCGTAAGTTGAATTGCCGACATTATCCCGGAACAGCGCCAATGTGGTGAAACGCGGGTAAGGCCGAAGCAATTGCTGCGCCGCCAACGTCGCTCCTCCGAGAGACGACGATGCCGGAATCTGTCCGACGATACGGATTTGGCACTTTTGCCAACAATGCCGCGCCCCTCGAAAGAAATTGGGACGGGAGCTGGTTGATGTTTGCATCGGGTATGCCGAGCCGCGTATTCTTCGAGCCCAGGTACGACGTCTCCAGGTTCCAGTCCTTTCCGAGGGTCTTTTGAATCGTAAAATTCCATTGCTGGGAATAACCCGAGCCGTTGTCCGCTATCCACGCCAAACACGCCTTGCCCCAGGCCGGAGTTCGGGTTCGGCGCTGTCACCTGAACGGTGGGTCCGTTAGATAACTTGAAGGCCGCGTTCACATTGTCCGCGGTTTGCTGACCTAGGGTTTGGACGAAGGGAAACTGCGGGATGGTAAAGGGCGTGGTGATCCCGGACTGCTCGAAGTAAACCATTCCATAGCCGGAGCGAATCACCAAGCCATCGTTGACGCGATACGCCAGTCCCACGCGAGGTCCAAAGTCGCAGCACTCCAAGTTGCGAGCAGTGTGCGGAAAGTCCAGGACCTGAGTCTGCAGATTGAAGACCGCCCCTTGATTGTTCACTTCAGTCGACGGGAAGTTGAGGGTATAGCGCGTTCCGATGTTGAGCGTGAGGCGTTGAGAAACCTTCCAGTCGTCTCCGACGAAGAATTCCGCGATGTGCGCCCGCGGCTGAATCACCTTGTTTCTGGACATCGATAGAGAATGAGCTCACCTGGCCCAGCAGCAGCGAAGCGATCGCATTGCCGCTCGCCGTTAGCAGTCGAACTATTCGTGCCGGTGGTCGTGAAGCCGAAGGATCCAGTGGGGTTCGGCGGGTTCAGAACATCCAAAGCCTCGCGGCGGAGATCGGTTCCAAATTTAATCGTGTGCCGGCCGCGCACCAGCGTAAATGTGTCGAGGATTTCTGTAATGGACGTCGTAAAGTTTGAGTTCGCCGCGGTAGTAGGGCCGATCTGTTGCAGTCCCGACTACGTGTAAAAATCGGAAGCACTGAACTGAAAGAGTTCGCCGGCAAACCCGGTATCGTGATCCCGCCGTTTTGAAGCGACGTCTGATTGAGGTCGCGCCTGGAATAGCCGACGCGGAACTGGTTGAGAGCCGAAGGCGAAAGCATCCAGTTGTAGTCGCCAACAAAGGCGTCGCCCCGAGTGAGTGCATGTCCGATCACTCCGGCAGTCAGGCTTCCGCTTCCATCCGGGAATGGAGTGACCGGCGTGTCGTTGTCGAGGAACAGAGTGTATCGTCCAAAGATTCGATGTTTCTCCCCGATGTAACGGTCAACCCGGAAGTCGGCTTGATCCTGATTGTCGGGCTCGGTGGCGGTTCGCGACGTAATTGCTCGCGCCAGTAAGATTCGGTAACGGGTAGTGCTGAAGGACCTGGAGACCGAGCGCGTCGAAACGCGCCGAAGGAATCGCATTGCCTGGAAACGCCGTGCGCGGCGAAGTCGCAGGATCGAAGATCGGCTGGGTGAAAATCCCTTGCCGCTGTGCCAACGTCGGAACCACGCTTAACCGCGTGATGCCAGTGCGCAGCCGCGTCCCCTGCCAATCCGCGAAGAAGAACAGTTTGTTGCTTTGGATTGGGCCGCCGAGCAGTCAAGCCATACTGATTGCGCCGGAATTCCGGCTTCGGGCCGGTTGGCGCGAACAGGTTGCGCGCGTTCAGCGCTTCATTGCGGAAGAACTCAAACGCGCTGCCGTGGAATTGATTGCTCCCCGATTTTCCGACGACCATGACCGTGCCGCCATTGGAGCGCCCATACTCAGGCGAGTAAGCGTTTACGTTGAGCTTGAATTCCTCCATGCCGTCGATGATCGGGTAGTAAACCACCTGGCCCGGTTCCGGTTGCAGCACGCTGATACCGTCGTAAATGTATTCGTTGGTGCGCGGCCGGCTGCCATTGATCCGCGGCAGGAGGACTGGCGCCACTGCTACGGACGGGAGCGCAACGCCCGGAGACAGCGTGGCCAAATAGAACGAAGTTGCGCCCGTCCAGAGGCAGCGTGGATATCGTTTTTTCGTCGACATTAAGACTCACCTCGGCGCTGGCGGTCTGAAGCAGAGGAGCCGCGGCAGTGACATTGACGGATTGCGAAGGCTGGCCGACTTCCAGGGTCACATTGATGCCAGTTCTGTCCCCTGTTCGCAGCGTGATGCCTGACTGGCGGTACATCCGGAAGCCGGATATCTGTCGTGGTCAGAATATACTGGCCTGCCGGCAATCCCAGGATGTGATATTCGCCACGCTCGTCTGAAGTGGCGGAATACTCGGCCATCGTCGCCTGGTCTTCCGCTTCAACCTTGGCCTTCGGCACCGGGAGCCCGGAAGGATCGAGAATCGTTCCAAAAAGCTCGGCGCGTCCCGCTTGGCCGAGGCAAGTCACGGACACAAGCAGCAAAACGCTAAAGAGTTGGGATCACTTTGCGCATTGTGCATACCTCATACGAATGTTGTGCAAAGATAACTCTGTCATGTTATCACGACATGCAGGTTTGTGTCGTCTTCACAAGACGGCATATAATAAACGCAACACTCTATGCTTTCCCGGCAGGCAGGATGGCTCCTTTGCGCGGCCGTATTCCTCGCATCTTGCGGACCGCCGCAGCGAACTCCTGAATCGGCCGGCAAACTCACCGTCGCCGCCGCCGCTAACCTTATGGATGTTTTCGGCGAGGTCGGCCCGGCTTTCAAAGCCCAAAAAGGCATCGACGTAGTCTTTAGTTACGCCGCCACGGCCGAGCTAGCCCAGCAGATCGACAACGGCGCGCCGTTCGACGTCTTTGCCGCGGCCGATACCGAACATATAGATTTCCTGGTTGCCCGGCAAAAGCTGACTGCTGACAGTCAGGCGATTTACGCCAAAGGCCAACTGGCATTGTGGATTCCCGGCGGCGAGTCGAGCGGCATTCGGGACTTGAAGGACTTAGCGGCGCCAAAGATCCACTTCATCGCCGTCGCTCAGCCGAAACTAGCGCCCTACGGGCAAGCCGCCGTCGAAGCCCTGACGAAAGCCAATCTATGGGAGCCGTTGCAGCAGCAAAATCGTCTATGCGAACAGCATCAGCATGGCCAAGCAACTGGCGGCAACAGGAAATGCCGACGCGGCCTTCACGGCCTATTCGTTAGTGCTGCACGATAAGGGAACGGTATTGAAAGTCGACCCCGGTCTCTATCATCCGATCGAGCAAGCCCTGGCGATCGTGGCTTCCACATCACGCATGGAAGAGGCGCAGCAGTTTCGATCATTTCTGCTGGGCCCCGATGGACGCGCGATCCTGGCGAAGAGCGGATACTTGCTTCCTTGAAGCCTGCGGATACGATCTATCCCTGATTCTCTCCCAGCGCGATCACGAAGTACTGCGTCCGTGCCAGTCGTCGGATTCTTCCATCCGTGTTCTTCGTTGGACGCCACGAACGCCACCGACCCAGGCGTCAGACGCGTTGTGTTGCCGCTGATCGTCACGTCCAGCTCCCCATACTGAACCAGCACCATCTCTTCGTGCGGGTGCCGATGAGGCGCATGCGGCGCCATCCCCGGACCCAGCTCCGTCAGGTGGATCTCCACCGCGGAACCTTTGTGCGTGGCGCCGTTCAACACCGCCCGCGTTCGATTTTCTCCGCCGACTTTCACCGGCAGTTCTTCGAATTTGAAAGTGGCCGACGGCAGCTTCTTCTTGTCCTCTGCGCCAGAGCGGCGGAACTGGCCAGCAATGGCAGCAGCAGATTCAGATCGCGGCGTGTCATAGGCATATCCTTCAAGGAATGTTCTCTGGGCTAGAACCAATCGCTACGGTAAGCCACCCACCAGCTTACAAAGCAAATGGGAATCGTTGCTCCCAGCGCCCACCACAGCGGCAGCACCAGATCGGCGACCAACCCCAGCATCGTAAAAGTGATCCAGAAGATCTTGCGCTCCACTGTCCTCAAGTGTAGCGCTCGCGACCCTACTGCTCAAGCGCGAACGCGAAGATCGAATTGCCCGAAGCGATCGCCACCTGCTGCTTGCCTCCGCTCAGATAGCTGACCGGGTTTGCGTTAATAGCGGCGCCAGTCTGGAAGTGCCAAACCGCGCGGCCCGTCAGCGCGTCGAGCGCGAAGAAGTCGCCTTCATTGGTTCCGGCGAATGCCAGATTGCCCGCCGTCGAGAGCACGCCGGCGTTGGCATCCGAATTCAGCTTGAATTCCCACTTCAACTCGCCCGTGTCCGGATTCAGTGCGCGGATGAAGCCGATAGGCGGCTCGCCGACGATGGGGCTTTGCCCGCCGCCGTTAAATTGCGCGCCCGGCTTGTACTCGGCGTTGCCTTTCAGGTAGATTCCGCCCGAATCCCGCGCCGCCACAAAAAACAGGTTGGCATGCGGACTAAATGACGGGCTGAACCAGTTCGTTCCGCCGCTCAAGTCGGGATAAATCTTCGCTCCTTCTGTAGTGGGCGATGAGCCCGGAAGGACCACCGCTTTGCCCGAGTCGTCCAGTCCCTTGGCCCAGCTTTGCTTGGCGAATTGGCGGCCGGTTAGAAACTTGCCGTTGTTGCGATCCAGAACATAATAGAACGCGTTGCGATTGCCGAACAGCACCACCTTGTGCTTCTCGCCGCGCACCACCGCGTCCGCCAGCACCGGGACTTCCGTCGAATCCCAATCGTGCAGATCATGCGGCGTGAACTGGAAATACCACTTGAGCTTTCCCGTGTCGCCATCCAGCGCGACCAAAGAATCGGAGTAAAGATTGTCGCCGCGCGCGCGCATCGCCGTTCCAGTCCGGGCCCGGATTGCCGGTGCCCCAGAAGACCGTGTTCTGGTCGGGATCGTAAGAGCCGGTCACCCAGGTAGTGGCGGAGCCGGTCTTCGCGGTGTCGCCAGCCCAGGTTTCGATGCCGGGCTCGCCGGCCGCAGGTACGGTCCAGAATCGCCACGCCCGCTTGCCGGTCTTCGCATCGTAAGCGTCGATGAAGCCGCGGACGCCGTACTCGCCGCCCGCCATTCCCACCACGATTTTGTCCCTCAATCGCGAGCGGCGCCCCGGTGATCGAGTGGCCCAACTTCGGGTCGGCCACTTCGGAATCCCAGCGCACGATGCCCGACTTGATATCCAGCGCCACCAGGTGCGCATCATACGTGCCGACATACACCGTGTCGTTCAGAATCGCCACGCCGCGATTCACCGGGCCGCAGCAGCCGCGAACGCCCTTGGGCAGGGTGCGCGTGTACTTCCACAGCGGACGGCCCGTCAGAGTATCGAGCGCCGTCACGCTGCCGCCGGGCTCGCTCAGGTACATGATGCCGTCGGCCACCAATGGCGACGCCTCCACGCGCTCGGTGGTATTGATCTGATACACCCAGGCCGGCCGCAGATGTGCCACATTCGCGCCGGTGATCTGATCCAAGCCCGAATAGCGATGCGAACTATAGTTGCCCGAGTACGTCAGCCAGTTGCCGGGCTCGGCATCCGATTGGCGCAAGCGGTCAAAGGAAACCTGCGCGGCAAGGGGCAGGGAAGCGGCCACACATCGCACAAGACAGGCCGCGGCCGACAAACAAATCGTGCGTTTCATTGATTACCTCGCAGCGAAACTAGATAGGCGACCAGATCATCCACTTCGGAGGCCGACAACGTGCCGCGGAAACTCGGCATCGGCGATTTGCCGGTATCTCTCTGCAACTCCTTCAGGTCGCCTTTCTGAAAGGAATGAATCCCTCCGCTCAGATCGCGGATCTGAATACTGAAGGTGTCCTCGTTGAGCCGCACGCCGGTGATCGTTTGGCCATCCTTGGTGACCGCCCGCACCTGTAAGAAAATCTTCCGGCAACGTGGACGCCGGATCGAGAACCGCTGCGCGCAAGTGCGCGGCGCTGCGGCGCGAGCCAATCTCCGTGAGTTCGGGGCCCAGGCTTCCGCCCTGGCCGCCATTGATGTGACATTGAGCGCAGCGTCCCTTGGTCCGGTACAACTCTTGACCGTGTTTCGGATCTCCCGCGACCGTCTCCGGAGCCATGCGTCCCAGACTGCGAACGTACGCCGCAAGCTGCCAGGTCTCGCGAGTATCGACCGCGTAGCCGGCCGGCATCTCGGTGCCTTTGATGCCATCCCGGATCACCATGAAGAGAGATTCGTCGTCGGGAGCGTGCCGCAATCGCGGCTGCGCCAGCACCGCGCCTCTGCCGCCTTCTCCCTTGGAGCCATGGCAGCGCGCGCATTGCCCCATGAACAACTGCTGGCCATTTTTCAAGTCGGCGGCCGTTGCGAAGGGATTTTTCTTGGGGACCACGTATTCCGGATCCACCTGTGCCATTGCCGTCAGCGCGACGAACAACGTCAAGCACATCAGACGCATGCTGGGCCTCCTTTTTGAGAGCCGAGTATATCACGTCGTATATCGCGGAGAGCCTTGCGGTCTCACGTGGGACGCGCAAAGATGGCGGATATGGCTCTGCGTTTCACCACTTCCTACCTGACGGATTCACTCGACCTGTTCCGCTATTACAAGAACCTGGCGGAGCGAGCGATGGCACAAGTGTCGGACGAACAACTCCTCACCGTCTTGGACGGCGAAGCGAATTCCATTGCCGTCATCGTGAAGCACATGGCGGGCAACATGCGCTCGCGCTGGACCGACTTTCTCACCAGCGATGGCGAGAAACCGGACCGCAATCGCGACACCGAATTCGAAGATGCCCCAGCGACGCGTGACGCGTTGCTCGCGCTCTGGGAAGAAGGCTGGCAGTGTTTATTCAGCGCACTCGAACCGCTCTCCGAGTCAGATCTGCAACGGACCGTCACCATTCGCGGCGAAGCCCATTCAGTGATGCAGGCCATCAATCGCCAGATGGCGCATTACTCCTACCATTGCGGACAGATCGTGCTCCTCGCCAAGCACTTCGGGCATGCGGAGTGGAAATCGCTGAGTGTCCCGCGCAAGCAATCCGCGGAATTCAATCGCCGAGTGGGTGCCGGTGAAGCCAGCCAGCGGTAGCGCTACTTAGATTTCTTCGCCGTGTCGAAGCACACCGGCTCGCGATATTGCCGCGAGTAAGTGATGAGGCCGGGTTTCTCGTCCTTCATCGCCTGGAAGATCGGTTCCGTGGTCCGCCACAGACCATTGAGAGGCGCATCGTAATGGGCCGGAATGTAGACGTCGGGCTTGTATAGCCGCAAATACTCCAGCCCTCGCTCGACCGTGAGGCTCGGCAGGAAATCCGCCGCCACCGCGGCAATAGCGATATCCACGCGCCCGATGCGCTGCATGGCAGCTTTCTCGATATTCCGTAATCGCCCCGCCGCTATCGCGGTACATGATACGGAATCCGTCGTCGAGCGTAATCAAGTATGTGATGGTGCCTTCCGCAACGATTCGCGGGTCCGAAGTGCCGCGGCTTCGGATCACGGCCTCTTCGGCGGTTTGCTCCGGAGTGAGCGGAGTCGCCGTCGACTGGAGAGCCTGGTTGAAGGCCTTCGTCACATTGGCCGGCGGCTGTCCGTGGCGCCCCAAAATCGGCTCAACTTCAAATTTGCCGAACTTCAGCACCTCGCCGCCTTTCCCGGTTACCGTTCGAATCTGTTTGGCATCCAGGTTCTGGGTCTGCAGCTTCGCCACCGTGAGCGGAGCGCCGACCACCACCGCACCGGTTCTGAATGGCGACGGATGCCGCATCCGACATATGATCGTGGTGCCCGTGACCGATCAGGATGACATCCGCCTTCTTCACGTCAGCCGCCTTGAACCCCAGCGGAGCGAACATGCTGCCGCGATCGAAGTAGGCGTCCAGAAGCATGATTTGGCCGCCGTAGGCCAGCTCGAAATTGGAGTAGCCAGTCCAGCGGATCGCCAGCGTGTGCGGGTTCCGTGGAGCGGCGCCGCCGGTTGAAACCAGCGTGGGAACTTCGCAGCCCCCGCGGGTCTTGCGCAAGCAGCGGGCACACTTGCCAGCGCGGCCGCGATGAAGATTGCCAGCGGCTTCTTGAGCGCTCGGCGGCGAACGCACGATCTAACGGGATGGATTGTCATCTGATCGCCACCAATATACACCGAATTGCATGGGTTAACGCACCTCCCGGCTGCTACAATGAGAGTTTGTGCGCGCGCCGGAGGATCTAGCGGCGCGACTCTTACACCAAATGCAAAATATCATCGTTCTCGGCGCGCAATGGGGCGACGAAGGCAAAGGCAAAGTAGTCGACTTGTTTGCCGAGCGCTTCGACATCGTGGCGCGCTATCAGGGTGGCCATAACGCCGGCCACACGGTTTTTATCGGGGAAAAGAAGTTCGTTTTGAAGCTGATTCCGAGCGGAATCCTGCGGCCCGGAGTCCAGGCCGTCATCGGCAACGGCGTGGTGGTCGATCTGGCCGCCCTGCTGGACGAGATCGGCATGCTGGAAGCCGCCGGCATCGACGTCCGAAGCCAGCTGCGCATCAGCAATCGCGCGCACGTGATTTTTCCGTTTCACCGGCTGGTGGAAAAGATGTCGGAAGCGCGCGAGAACCGCATCCCCATCGGCACCACTTCGCGCGGCATCGGGCCGTGCTACGAAGACAAGATCGGACGCCGCGGCATCCGCGTGGCCGACCTGTTCGATCCCGAGAGCTTCCGGATCATGTACGACACCTTGGCCGAGGACAAGAAGACCCTGGCCGCCACCTTCAACCTTCACGACACCATCGACTACGCGCAGATCCGCCACCAGTACGAAGAATCTCGCCGAGCGCATCCGTCCGCTGGTCTGCGACACGGCGGCGCTCCTGGCCGCGGCGATGGCGCAGGGGAAGCGCATCTTGTTCGAAGGCGCGCAGGGCACCATGCTGGATGTGGATCACGGCACCTATCCTTTTGTCACTTCGTCCAGTGCCACCGCGGGTGGCGCGTCGATCGGCACCGGCGTGCCGCCGACGAAAATTCATGGCGTGATCGGAGTTTCGAAAGCGTACATCACGCGCGTGGGCTCGGGTCCGTTCCCGACCGAGAGCAATGATGGCGGCGGCGAGCTGCTGCGCCGCGAGGGCAACGAATTCGGCGCCGTCACCGGGCGTCCGCGCCGCTGCGGGTGGTTCGACGTGCCGCTGCTGCGCTACACCGCGATGATCAACGGCTTCGACACGCTGCTGATCACCAAGCTGGACGTGATGGATCAGCTGGCGGAGATTCCGGTATGCACCGGCTACCGCCTGAAGGGCCAGGAAGTCACCGAGATGCCGGCCACCTACCGCGCGCTCGAAGCCCTGGAGCCGGTTTACCAAAACCTGCCCGGCTGGCAAACCGTAACCCGCGGCATCACTCGCTACGAAGAGCTGCCGAAGAATGCCCAGGCGTATCTGAAGTTCCTGGAAGACCGCACCGGCGTCGAAGTCGGCGGCGTCTCCACCGGCCCGGAGCGCAACGAAACCATCATCCGGCCGGGATCGAAACTGGAACGGCTGATCGGCATCGCGCGAACGAGCACCGCGTCAGCGCCTAGCATCCCGTCAGGGAACTTCCCGCCAGTCCACCGCGTCTAAAAGGCGCGTCCAAAAACTGCTAACGAACAGTGCCCGCCCGACTGCCCCGCGCGCGTGGTAAAGTGGTCGCATCGGACATACAGGAAGTGTCTATGCGGTGTTCCGGACAGCCGGAGTTGCCGCATAGGACGTGAGAGGTTTTCTGCGCTATGAGAAGCTGCCTGGCGATTATTGCCGTGATTGTTCTGCAAATCGGGGGCCTCGCGCCAGCAGCGGAACTCACGCCGCCCAAAGCCGGTAAGCCGGAAATCCTTCCCCTGAAAGACGTCAAGCCCGGCATGCACGCCATCGCCTGGACGGTTTTCAGCGGCATGACGCCGGAACCGGTGCCGGTCGAGATCATCGGTGTCTGGAAGAACGCCATGGGCCCGCGCCAGCACGTCATCATGGCGAAGATGGGCGGCAAGGCCGAGCGCACCGGCGTCGCCGGCGGCATGAGCGGCAGCCCGGTCTACGTGGACGGCAAGCTGATCGGCGCGGTCGCGCTGCGCCTCAGCCAGTTTTCGCCGGATGCGATCTGCGGCATCACGCCCATCGAATCGATGCTGGAGATTCAGGATCTGGATATGTCGCGGCCCAGCGACGCGCGCACGCCCGATAAATTGCCCGCGCCGCAACCGGTAGCGGCCTACGAGATGCCCAGCGAACTGGTGGCCCAACTGGTGGCGGCCGGCGGAACGGCTCCGCTGCCTTCGCGCTCGCCCTTGATGACGCCGATCGAAACGCCGCTGGTCTTTTCCGGCTTCACCGCCGAAACGCTGAACACCTACGAACCGCTGCTGCGCCAGATGGGCATCACCGCGGTGCAGGGCGGCGCCAGCGCCGGGACGCTCACCGCGAAACCGGCGCCGGGATGGGAACATGCGCTCAATCCGGGCGAAGCCGTCAGCGGCATTCTGGTGTCGGGCGACATGTCGACCACCGGCATGGGCACCGTCACCTATAACGACGGCAAGCGCATCCTCGCCTTCGGCCACCAGTTCTTCGACCTGGGCCCGGTGGACATGCCGATCGCCAAGAGCGAAATTCTGACCGTGCTGAGTTCGTCGTATCAGCCCAACAAAGTGGGCAACGCCACCGAAGTCGTGGGCGCGCTGCGGCAGGATCGCTTCACCGGCATCATGGGCGAACTGGGCGCCGAAGCGCCGGTGATTCCGGTGCACGTCAAAGTGCGCGCCTACGGCGAAAACGACGCCGTGGTGAAGGAAAAAGATCTCAACTTCAACGTCTTCGTGCAGCAGAAGTGGACGCCGTTCCTGATGTCGGCGACGCTCAGCAATTCGCTGCAGCAGATGAATCTGTACGCCGACGAAATGACCTATCGCATGACCGGCGACGTGTTGATGGACGGCTCCGACAACATTCACGTCTCGACCATGCTCGCTCCCGGCGAGTTCCCGGTTCCCATGCCGACCGTGCTGGCGGGCTGGTGGGGCGACAAGTTCAATCGCCTGTTCCTGAATAACGTGGCGATGCCCAAGCTGAAAAGCGTGGACGCCGTCGTCGATCTGCTGCCCGCGCGGCGCGTGGCCACCATCGAGACCGTGTGGACGCCCACCACCGATGTGGAAGCGGGCACGGAGATTCCCGTGAAGGTTTACCTGCGCCCCTATCGCGGCGAAAGAATCGAGCGCTCGCTCACGGTGAAGATTCCCGCCGGAATGCCCAAGGGCGAGCACCGCCTGCTCTTCAGCGACGCCGATACCTTGGACCGCTCGCAAGACGGCGCGGCCATGAACAACAAGAACATGGACATTCCGTCCACGGTTTCGCTGCTGAATCAGGAGCGCGACAACAACCGCCTGTACGTTTCGCTGGTGCAGAGCCGGGCGACGTTTTACGCCGACGACAAGACCCTGCCCAACCTGCCGTCCTCGGTGGTGAACGTCATGCAGACCGAGCGGAATGCCAGCCGGTCGCTGGTGGGCACGCCGGAAAGCACCCAGGTGCAGCAGTCGATTCCGTTCGATCAAGTGGTGAGCGGCAACTACTCGCTGCGGATCAAGGTCAAATAAGATTAAAGAAGGTCACGTTCATGCGATTTTTGCGCGTTCTAGCGCCGGTGTTGTGCGTTTTCCTGCCGCTGTGGGCAGTCGAAACCCAGGTCTGGGAACACTCCGAGGCGGCGGACTTCGAGAAAGGCACGTTGCACAAGCTATCGCTTTCGAGCGAAGGCCGCCTGACGCCGGCGCCGGTGGTGCGCGAAATTTACGATCCGTCGGTGTCCTTCCTGTGGGCCATCGCGCGCGATTCCAAAGGCAATCTCTACGCGGGCGGCGGCGGCGTGGGCAGCTCGAAATCCAAGCTGATCGTGGTGAACCCCGCGGGCCAGGCCAAGACGCTTAGCGGAACTCGACGGCATGGCGATCCAGGCGATTGCCATCGATAAGCAGGATCGCGTCTACGCCGCCACCTCGCCGGACGGCAAGGTCTATCGCGTGGACGCAGCGGGCCGCGCCGAAGTGTTCTACGATCCGCACTCGAAATACATCTGGGCGCTGGCGTTTTCGAGCAACGGCGATTTGTTCGTCGCCACCGGAGATCAGGGCGAGATCCATCGCGTGACCGCGAACGGCGCCGGCTCCGTGTTCTACCGCACCGAAGAAGCGCATGTGCGCTCGCTCGCCGTCGATGCGAAAGACAACCTGATCGCGGGCACCGATCCCAGCGGCCTGATCCTGCGCATTTCGCCCGCGGGCCAGGGCTTCGTGCTGTACGAAGCGCCGCAAGCGCGAGATCACGACGGTCGCAGTCGCGGCCGATGGAACCGTCTACGCGGCGGGCACGGGAACCAAAGCTCCGGCGACCGCTCCGCCCGCTCCGCAGCGCCAGACGCCGGCAGGCGCGGGCGCGGGGGCCATGACGGTAGTGCTACAAAGCGCCGCTCCCGGCCGCGGTGATGCGGCGCCCCCGGTGACGGCGGGAGGTGGCGCGCCCAGCGCGGTCCCGGGCGGCTCCGAAATTTATCGCGTGCAGCCGGATGGCTACGCGCGCCGGATCTGGACGAATCCGCTGGATGTGGTCTACGCGCTGGCGTTCGATGCGCAAGGAAAGGTGATCGCAGGCACCGGCAATCGCGGCAACATCTACCGGCTGGATTCGGATCAGACCTACACGCGGCTGCTGAATCTCGCGGCGGCGCAAGTGACCGGCTTCGCGGCGGGCGCGAACGGACGGCTGTACGCGGTGACCGGCAACATCGGCGAAATCTTTTCGATTGGCCCGGAGCGCGAATCCTCCGGCACGCTCGAAAGCGATGTCCTGGATGCCGGCGCATTTTCCTATTGGGGACGGATGACGTCGCTGCACGCCGGCTCCGGAGCGGTGGCGTTTGAAACCCGCAGCGGCAACGTCAGCCGCGCGCAGAAGGACTGGAGCCCGTGGGCCAAGCTGTCGGGCGATCGCGTGGCGTCGCCCGCCGCGCGCTTCCTGCAATATCGCGCGACCGTATCGGCGCGCGGCCGAGTTGTACGACGTAACCGCCGCCTACGAGATGAAGAACGTAGCGCCGGTGATCGAAGCGCTGGAGAGCACGCCCGCCAATTACAAGTTCCCGGCGCCGGTGGCCGCCGCTCCGCCGGCTCCGCCCGCTTTGACGCTGCCGCCGCTGGGCCGCACGACTCCCGTGCCCGCGCCGGCCGCGGCACGGACACCGGGGCGTCGCCGGCGCTCACCTAGGCCAAGGGATACATCGGCGCGCGCTGGCTGGCCACCGACGAAAACGGCGATACGCTCACGTTCAAGATCGAAATCCGCGGCGAGCATGAAACCGCCTGGAAACCGCTGCATGAGAATTTGCGGGAGCGCTACTACAGTTGGGATTCGACCGCGTATCCCGACGGCAAATACCGCGTGCGCGTGACCGCCAGCGATGCGCCGTCGAACACGCCCGAGCAAACTCTCACCAGTTCGCGCGAGAGCGATCTGTTTCTGATCGACAACACCGCGCCCGAAATCAGCGCGCTGACCGCGGCGGCGCAAGGCGCGAAAATCGACGTGCGCTTCCATGCCAAGGACGCGCTGAACGTGCTCGACAAAGCGGAATACTCGGTGAACGGCGGCGAATGGAAAGTAGTGGAGCCGACCACGCGCCTCACCGATTCCCAAGAACACGACTATCGCTTCCAGGTGGATGGCGGCGCCGGCGAAGCCACCATCGCCGTGCGCGTTTCCGACGCCTACGAGAACCAGGCCGTCGCCAAGACGGTAGTCAAATAGGGGCGCGCCCTGCAACCCTCCGGCGGCGTCGCTCTGCAGCTCCAAGGCGTGCGCAAGGCCTTCGACCAGTTAGTCGTGATCGAAGGCATGGATCTCGAAATCGCCGCGGGCGAATTCATCGCCATCCTGGGACCATCGGGATGCGGCAAATCCACGCTGCTGCGCATGATCGCGCGGCTGGCTCGAGCCGACCGCCGGACGCATCACCATTCAACCCGAAGAGCAGTTCCAGACCTCGTTCGTATTTCAGGACGCGCATCTGCTGCCGTGGCGAACCGTGCTCGACAACGCCGCGCTGCCGCTGGAACTGATGGGCGTCGCGCGGGAAGCGCGCTATGCGACGGCACGAACCGCGCTCCAGCAAGTGAGTCTCTTCGAAGCCGAGGACCGCTACCCGGCGCAGCTCTCCGGCGGCATGCGGATGCGCGCATCGCTCGCGCGCGCCCTGGTCACCGAGCCGCGGCTGCTCCTGCTCGACGAGCCGTTCGCCGCGCTGGATGAAATCACGCGCTTTCGCCTGGATACTCAACTGCGCGAATTGTGGCGGACGCGCGGGATCACGGTGGTCTTCGTGACCCACTCCATATCCGAAGCCGCATTCCTGGCGAACCGCGCCGTAGTTCTCACCAAGCGCGGCGGCGGAATCAAGCTGGATCGCCGGCTCGACCTTCCGCTCGAACGCAACGACGACTTGCGCATGGACCCGCGGCTGGGCCACGAAATGAAGGTGCTGTTGAGCGCGATGGAGGAAGAGTGAAGCGGCTTCGCTCCGTCATCCCCGCTCTGATTCCGTTGCTGGTCGTGACCGCGGCCGCCGAACTCGCCGTGCGCTATGGCTTGGTGAAGTCGTATCTGGTTCCCGGCTCCCAGTTCCGTTTTGCGCGCCATGATCGAAAGCCGCGCGGAGCTATTCGGCGCCCTGCTCACCACTTCGGCGAGCGCCCTCGTGGGGTTCCTGTTGAGCACCGATAGCCGGGATCGCCATCGCCGTCTTCCTCTCATCCTCGCGCGCGATTCAGCGAGCATTTTATCCCTACGCCGTGTTTTTCCAGACCGTGCCGATCATCGCCATCGCCCCGCTGCTGGTGATCTGGTTCGGATACGGAACGCGCACGGTGGTCGCCTCGGCGTTCGTGGTGTCGATCTTCCCGGTGATCGCGAATACGCTCAGCGGCATTCTTTCCACCGAACCCGCGCTGCGCGATCTGTTCCGCCTCTACGGAGCTTCCACGCTGGTGACGCTCTTCAAACTGCGCTTTCCCGCGGCATTGCCGCAGATCCTGACCGGACTGCGCGTGGCCTCGGGCCTGGCTGTGATCGGCGCGATTGTCGGCGAGTTCATCGGCGGCCAAGGCCTCGGATCGGTGGTCGATGTCGCGCGCACCCAGCAGCGCGTGGACAAAGTATTCGCCGCAGTGCTGCTGGCATCGGTGCTGGGCCTGGCGCTCTTCGGACTGATCAATCTGGTGAGCTATGTTACGCTGCGGCGATGGCACGCAAGCGGAGCAGCCACTAGAATCGCACGGCAGATTCTATTCTTGCTGGCGCTGCCGCGCTAGCTGTCGCGCGTGCAGTGCGAAATCGCCCGGCAAGATCCGGCTGGCATTGAACTGGAAGCCCGACCCGCAGTTCGGCGGATTCTACGCGGCCCCGTATCAAGCGCACGGCCTGGACGTCGAAATCCTGCCCGGAGGCGCCGGCACGCCCACCATCCAAATGGTAGGCGCGGGATCGGCCGAATTCGGCGTGGTCTCCGCCGACGAACTGGTCGTGGCCCGCTCGCAAGGCAACGACGTCGTCGCGCTGTTCGCGGTGTTTCAGAATAATCCGCAGGGCATCATGGTGCACGCCTCGCGCAAGCTTGCGAGCCTGGCGGATCTGCTGAAGGCCGGCGGCACGGTAGCGCTGCAGCGCGGCCTGCCCTACGCGCGCCTGCTCGAAAAGAAATACGGTTTCGACAAGGTGAAGATCGTGCCCTCGCCGGGCGGCGACATCAGCGCGTTCCTCGCCGACAAGAACTTCGCCCAGCAATGCTTCATCATGTCGGAGCCGCTGACCGCCAAGCACCAGGGCGCCGACGTGCAAGTGTTCCCGGTATCGGATGCCGGCTACAATCCGTACACGACGGTGCTGACCACATCCGGCGATTTTCTCCGCAAAGATCCGGACCGCGCCAAAGCCATGGTGGCGGCGGTTCGCGAAGGCTGGCGCGCTTATCTGGACGATCCGAAGCCCACCAACCAGCGCATGAATCAACTGAATCCGTCGATGGCGCCGGAGGTGTTCGCCGAAGTCGCCGACGCGCAGAAGCCGTTCATCGAAACCGACGAAACGCGGCGCAATGGCTTGGGCAGCATGACCAAGGAACGCTGGGAAACGCTCATCGCGCAACTGAAAGAGCTTGGCGATATTCAGAAAGCGCCCGCCGCCGACGACTGCTATCGCGCGTTTAGTAGTTTTACGAACCGGAGGCCATAGCCCCATGAGCGATCTGCTTGCCGCCCGATCCCAAATGGCGATGTCGCTGGCGTTTCACATTGTGTTCGCCGTGGTTGGCATGGGCATGCCGCTCTTGATGGCGCTCTCCGAATGGCGCTGGTTGCGCAGCGGCGAAGAAGTCTACTTGCTGCTGGCGAAACGCTGGGCTAAAGGCACAGCCGTATTATTCGCGGTGGGCGCGGTCTCCGGCACCGTGCTGTCGTTCGAGCTAGGCCTGCTGTGGCCGAAGTTCATGAGCTGGGCCGGTGCGATCATCGGCATGCCTTTCTCGCTCGAAGGTTTCGCCTTTTTCGCGGAAGCGATTTTCCTCGGCGTCTACCTCTACGGATGGGACCGCATTTCTCCCCGCGCGCATCTGACCGCCGGCGTGCTGGTAGCCGTATCCGGAGCAACCTCGGGAATGTTCGTGGTTTTCGCGAACGCCTGGATGAACACGCCGGCCGGCTTTCATCCTGCGGAACGGTCAACCGGTCGATGTCCATCCGATCGCCGCGATGCTCAATCCCTCCGCGTGGCCGCAGTCCATACATATGGTGCTCGCCGCGTATGCCGCCACCGGTTTTGTTGTAGCAGGCATTCACGCCTACGCGCTTCTGCGGCGATCGGCAAAATCTCTTCCACCGGCGCGCGCTGCAACTGGCGCTGCTGGTCGGCGGGATCGGCGCAGTGCTGCAGCCGCTGAGCGGAGATTTCCTGGGGAAGTCCGTGGCTCTGCACCAGCCCGTGAAGCTCGCCGCCACTGAAGGCCAGTTCGAATCCGAAACCCATGCGCCGCTCCGCATCGGCGGCTGGCCCGACACGGAGCAGCGCCGCACTCGCTATGCGATCGAAATACCCGGCTTGCTCAGTTTCGTTGCCTTTGGCGATTCCACTGCGCTCGTCCACGGCCTCAACGAGTTTCCGCGCGACGTGTGGCCTCCGGTCGCGGCCGTGCACGTTTCCTTTCAGATCATGGTGGCGATTGGATTCGCGATGACTTTCGTCGCGCTGTGGGCCGCTTGGCGCCAGTGGAGATCGCCTTCCATCGCCGGTTCCCGCGCCTTCCTGTGGGCCGTAGCCGCGTCCGCCCCGCTCGGTTTCATCGCGATCGAAGCCGGTTGGTTCGTGACGGAATTGGGCCGCCAGCCCTGGATCATCCAAGGTGTCATGCGAACCGCCGACGCCGTCACGCCCATGCCCGGACTGATCGTGCCTTTTCTCGCCATCACGCTGCTCTACCTGGTGTCTGGCCGCCATCGTGATCATGCTGCTGGTGCGCCAGGTGCGCGAAAGCCCTGGCGGTAAAGACCCCCAACCTCGTACCGGAGAGGTCGTGCACTAATGCCATCGCTCGAATTGCTTCTCGGCGGCGTGATGCTGGTGTCTTTGACGTTCTACGCGCTGCTGGCCGGAGCCGACTACGGCGGCGGCGTCTGGGATCTCCTCGCGCGCGGACCGCGCGCCAAGGCGTCAGCGCGAGCTAATCGCGAAAGCCATCGCACCGATCTGGGAGGCGAATCACGTCTGGCTCATCCTGGTTGTGGTGGTCCTTTTCAGCGCCTTTCCGCAGGCCTACGCCCTGATTTCGACATCCTTGCACGTCGCGCTTCTGCTTCTGCTGCTCGGCATCGTCCTGCGCGGTTCAGCGTTTATATTTCGAAGTTACGACACCACCCATAGTGACGCGCACGCGCGCTGGGGACGCATTTTCGCGGTGGCGAGCCTGTGCACGCCGATATTGCTAGGCGTAGTGGTAGGCGCGATCTCCTCGGGCTCCATCCGCGAGCCCGGTGAACACGAGACCCTGGCGTATTTCTTTACCTGGGTCGCCCCGTTTCCATTCGCCGTTGGTCTGTTCGCGCTGGTCCTGTTTGCGCTTTTGGCAGCCGTCTATCTGACGCTCGAAACCGATGACGCAGCGCTGCAAGACGATTTCCGGCGGCGAGCGATCGCGTGTGAAATCGTCGCCGCGCTGGTGGCATTGGCCGTGTTCCTGCTGTCTCGAGAAAACGCGCCCGCCATCCGCGAACGATTGGCGAACAGTTGGTGGACGTGGCCTTTGCAGCTCGCAACCGCGCTTGCCGCGCTCGGCACGTTAGCCGCATTGTGGACGCGCCGCTTCCCGCTCGCCCGGTTCTGCGCCGCCGGTCAGGTCGCCTCATTTTGTGGGGCTGGGCCCTCGCCCAATATCCCTTCCTGGTGCGCCCGGAGCTGACGATTCACAACAGCGCCGCGCCGCAGGCCGTCATGCGTGCCCTGCTGTGGGCGCTCGCCGCCGGCGTGGTCTTGCTCTTCCCGTCCTATTGGTACCTGTTCCACGTTTTCAAGGGCCGCACGCAAAAGTCGCCCGTCCGACATGGCTGAGACATGCATAAAGCGTGTCGGACCGCCCCGCCGCGCTAGAATAACAGTTTGGTTAAAAACGCCAGCGTCGAGATCGGCCAGCGCCGCCGCGACATCGCCGCACGGCTGCCGGAACTCAAGGCCGACGCACTGTTGGTGAGCGCCCCGGCAAATGTCCGCTACTTGTCGGATTACACCGGTTCCAACGGCCTCGATCCTGCTACTCCCGTCGGAAACCCACTTCTTCACCGATCCCCGCTATGAGATCAGCGCCCGGCAGAACATCGCCGGCCACGTGCACATCGTCAAAGGCCCGCTGATCGCCGGCGTCATCCAGGTGATCAAGCGCAAGCGCCTGAAAAAAATTGGCTTCGAAAGCGGCTGGACCCAGTTCGACGCCTACCAGCGCCTCAAAGAAGGCCTTCCGCTCGGCGTCTCGCTGGTGCCCGTCGGCCGCATCATTGAAGAGCGCCGCATGGTGAAGTCGCCCGCCGAGATCGACACCATCCGCCGCAGCGTCAACCTGAACTCCGAAGCCTTCGCCCGCGTGCTCAAGCGCATTCGGCCCGGCGTGCGCGAACTGGACGTCGCCGCCGAAATCGAATTTCAGATGAAAATGCTGGGCGCCGAGAAGCCGTCCTTCGACACCATCATCGCCGCCGGACCCCATTCCGCGCTTGCCGCACTCGCATCCGACTGCGCCACCAGATCGGCGCCAATGAACTACTATTAATCGATATGGGCGCGAGCCTCGAAGGCTATGCCAGCGACATGACCCGCGTGATCCACCTCGGCCCGCCGCCCAAGACGGATTCGCGAAATGTACCGCGCCGTGCTGGAAGCGCAACTGGCCGGAATCGACGCCGTTCGCGAAGGGACCACCGCCGGGAAAGTCGACGCCGCCACCCGGAATGTCTTGAAAAAGCACAAGCTGGATAAAGCCTTCGTCCACTCCACCGGCCACGGCCTGGGCCTCGAAATTCATGAGCCGCCGCGGCTCGGCAAGAAAGACAAGACCAAGCTCCAGGCCGGCATGGCCATCACCATCGAGCCCGGAGTTTACATAGAAGGCCTGGCCGGGATTCGCATCGAAGACACCGTGCTGGTGACCAAGAACGGTTGCGAAGTGCTGACGCCCACCTCCAAAGAATTTGTGCATCTGTAATTCACCTTTTATAAATGACCAACCAAGAAATCAAAGAGCTGCTTCAGATATTTGACGAGAGCGGCGTCGCGGAAATGGAAGTCCAGCGCGGCGAGAATCGCTTGCGTTTGCGCCGGGCGCCCACGGTCCAGGAGTTGACCGCCCACTCCGCCCCGCCCGCCGCGCACACTCATGCCCCCGCGCCCGCACCGGCCCCCGCTGCCGCAGCGCCCAAAGCGATCGGGTCCGGACCCCAGCCACACGCTGATCAAATCGCCCATCGTCGGGACCTATTACGATGCGCCCTCGCCCGAAGCCGGCGCCGTTCGTGAAGGTCGGCGATACGGTGGAACCCGGCCAGGTGCTGTGCATCATCGAGTCCATGAAACTGATGAATGAAATCGAGGCGGAGATCGCCGGAACTCTGGTTCACAAACTGGTGGAGAACGGGCGGCCGGTGGAATACGGCGAAGCCCTGTTCGCCATCCGCCCGCGCTAGGCCGCGCCCGCATGTTTAAAAAGATTCTGATCGCCAACCGCGGCGAGATCGCCCTGCGCATCATCTGCGCCTGCAAGGATCTGGGCATCCGCACGGTCGCCGTGTACTCCGAAGCCGACCGCCACAGCCTGCACACGCGCTTCGCCGATGAAGCCATCTGCATCGGCCCGGCCAAGAGCTCGCGCAGCTATCTCGATATTCCCGCGGTCATCAGCGCCGCCGAAATCACCAACGCCGAAGCCGTTCATCCCGGCTACGGTTTCCTTTCCGAGAACGCCGACTTCGCCGAAGTGTGCGAGACCTCCCGCCTCACCTTCATCGGACCCAAGCCGGAAGTGATCCGCCGCATGGGTCTGAAGCAGGAAGCGCGCACCGCCATGGACGAGGCCGGCGTGCCGATTCTGCCCGGATCGAAAGGCGTCCTGGCAGCGTCGAAGAAGCTCTGGAGGTCGCCGAAGGCATCGGCTATCCCGTGATGATGAAGGCCTCGGCCGGAGGCGGCGGACGCGGCATGCGCGTGGTGCGCAGCGCCGAGGAACTGCCGCACCTGATGGCGCAAGCCCAGAACGAAGCCACGGCGGCGTTTTCCAACGGCGATATGTACATGGAGAAGCTGGTCGAGAATCCGCGCCACATCGAGTTTCAGATTCTCGCCGACAACCACGGCAACGTCGAAGTTCTGGGCGAGCGCGAATGCTCCATCCAGCGCCGTCACCAGAAGCTGATCGAGGAGTCGCCGTCCGTGGCGGTGACCCCGGAATTGCGCAAACGCATATCGGAATCGCTGCGGGTAGCGCTCAAAGCCATCGGCTACACCAACGCCGGCACCGTCGAATTCCTGATGGACGCGGCCGGCAACCTGTACTTCATCGAAGTGAACGCGCGCATCCAGGTGGAGCATCCCGTCACGGAAATGGTCACCGGCATCGATCTGGTGAAGAGCCAGATCCGCATCGCCGCCGGCGAGAGCTCTGCGCGAGATTCTGCCGTTCCCGCCCGACAAATTCATCCACCTGCGCGGCCACGCCCTCGAATGCCGCATCAACGCCGAGCATCCGGAAACGCTCACTCCGTCCCCCGGCCGCATCACCGGCCTGAATCTGCCCGGCGGCGTGGGCGTTCGCGTCGACACCGCCGCCTATCAGGACGGCGTCATTCCGCCCTACTACGATTCGCTGGTCGCGAAGCTGATCACCTTCGGCGCGAACCGCGACGAAGCCATCGCGCGCATGCGCCGCGCGCTGGACATGTTCGTGGTCGAAGGAATCTACACGTCGATCCCGCTGCACCAGAAGATCCTCGCGCATCCCGACTTCGTCGCCGGCAAGATCGACACCGGATTTCTGGCGCGGTCCGGATTGCTGCCGGAGAAGAAGTAGGACGGTTACGCGCCCACTTCGACGTAATCCACAGAGGAACTGGGTTCCGGGATCGGATCGCCGATCTCGCGCATCACCTCGAAGTGAGCCGCCAATGCGTCGCGGAAATCTTGACGCGTTTCCTCTTCCGTGTCGCCTCGCAGCCGCGCATCCCGGCACGTCCGGAGAGTAGGCCGAGAAGCCCGTGGCTGTGCGTTCGATTACGATCGGAGTAACGCTAATCTTCGCGCACCGCGAAGTGCCTGCCGATGTTCCGACGGGAAAACTCCCCGGTCCGCGATTTGCGTAGTCGTACCTGAGCGCCTATTTCGCCGGAACCTTAATCGCGAAATACGCCACCGTCTTGCCAGGCTCCAACAGGAACTGATGGGACACGCCCGCCGGAATGTTCAGAATGTCGCCCGGTGCGACCGGAACCTTGCGAGCGCCCGTCGTGGTATCGGAACGCATCTCGCCGGGACCCGTGGTCTTCGGGTTCACCTGCGTGCCGCCAATCGCGATGGTCGCATTGCCGGATTCAATGATGAGAATGTCAGTCCAGCCCTGGTGGACTTCCGACAGGCCGCTCTTGTCGCGGAACGTCGGACGCCCGCTGTGATTGCCGAAATCTTCCAGCTTCGCGGACTCCTTGATGGACTTCAAGTCCCCCGATTTCCACACCAGGAATCCCGCCGGATCGGCAGCGAACAGCGAAACCAAAGGCAAAAGTAAAAGTAGTTTTTTCATAGGTGGCTCCTATAATATCCCAGAAGCTTCCGCGAGTGCACGGGGATTGCGCAGCAGGAAGCGCAGCAGCCAACTGCCCGTCAGATTGGTCTTGAGCGCCTCGACGAACTGATCCGGCGTCAGCAGCTTCAGCACTTCCAGGCGCTCGTCCCACTTGCGATCGTCCCAGCGCGCGATCCTTTGGTTGATCTTGTGAGCCAGTCGCAGATTGGTGCCGTAGCGCTTGCCCCATTCGCCGCTCGAACGCGCCGAGCGCCGCGCGCGAAACATCGCCCTTCTCGATCGCCGCGGCCGCCACTTCGCCCGCCATCTTCCCGGCGTGGATCGCCCAGCGTATGCCCTCGCCCAACAGTGACGACGCCTGCCCGGCCGCGTCTCCCACGCCCAGAATTCCGTTGCCCGCGAATCGCTGCGCGAAGCACTCCGATGGGATCAATCCCGAGTGATGCTCCAGCGGCTGAGCCCCGCTGAGATTCACTCCATAGCCCGCCGCGCCCGAGACCAGGGCGTCCAGATACGCATCCGGCTTCGCGTCCGAATCCGGATGAATGATGCCGACGCCCACCCGCACCCGGTGCCGCCCCCACGGAAACACCCACGCGTAACCGGACGGCGCGAGACTCGCTCCCCACCAAAAGCACCGCCTCCCGCTCGTCGCAATGCGGAGCGTACATGTCGTATTCCGCGCCCACGCCGAAGCGCCGCATGCCCGGATCGAGCCCCGCCTGCTTCAGCAGCGCCGACCGGTATCCGGTCGCGTCGATGACCACTCGCGCGCGCAGCAACTCGCTCCGCGTCCGCACGCCCACCACCCAATCGTCCTGGAGTACTGGACCTTCCACCTTAGTCGCGACGCGCACCGCGGCCCCCGCATCCACCGCCCTCCCCGCGAGAAACTGGAACACGCCGCGCACATCGATCACGCACATCCGCGGCCGCGAGTAATCGTAAACCGCCGCATTGCGGGCCGACAGAAAGCGCACCCGCGATATCGGATGATACAAGGCCGCCGGAATCGACAGCGCTTCCAATTCATCGATAAAACTGCCGCCGCTGGTGCGAATGGGCGAACCGATCTCGTGGTTCTGCTCCAAGACCAGCGCCGAGCATCCGCGCCTCGCCAGGGCTTCCGCCGCCGCCAGCCCCGCCGGACCGCCGCCCGCAATAATAGCGTCGTAGCTCACTGCGTTGCCTTGTATTGTGGCGTCAGCCAAGTTGCTCTCCGCCTCCATGTTATGCTGTTTTTATGATCCTGCGAGAGCAGGCCGCGAGGCATTTTCCGTGCTTATACCCCGCAAAGACGCCGCTCTAAGTAAGGTAACCTTAGGTACGTTCTAAGTGACATCTTGCCCGAATTCGTAAGAGGGTCCTGATTTGCTCCAGTACTAGAACCGCCTATCATCGGGACGGAGTACCAGTACGGGAGCTTATGGACACCATGACAGCGCCAATGAATCAGAGCCCTGAGGCACGAGAAAACCGGAAGGGAACAGTGCGAATCGTCATCGCCGACGATCATCCCATCGTGCGCGACGGGCTTGAAAAAGCTGTTGCTATTGGAGGAAGATTTCGACGTGGTCGGCGAGGCCGGCGACGGGCGCGAGGTGCTGGACAAGGTCCGCGAACTCGATCCCGACGTGCTCTTGCTCGACCTCCGCATGCCCAACCTGGACGGCCTGGGCGCCCTGCAGGCGCTGCAGCAGGTCAACCAGCGAACCCGCGTGATCATTCTCACCGCGTCCGAAGACAAGAACGAATTCGTCCAGGCCATGAAGCTCGGCTGCAGCGGCATCGTGCTGAAGCAGACCGCGCCGGATTTGATCGTCAAGAGCATCCGCAAGGTTCACTCCGGCGAAATCTGGCTGGATTCGCACACCACCGCCGCCGTCATGCGCCAGTTCTCAACCGCGCTCGACGGGGGCCATCCGTCGGCATCTGGCACGGGCAAAGGCCGCGAGCGCAGTCCGCTCTCGACGCGTGAGCGCGAGATCGTGGCGCTGGTCGCGCAGGGCTACAAGAACAAGGAGATGGCCGAGAAGATGTTTATCAGCGAGCAGACGGTGAAGAACCATCTGCACAACATCTTCGATAAACTCGGCGTCTCCGACCGCCTGGAACTGGCGCTCTACGCCATCCACAAGGGTCTGCACCTGAACGGCGAGCAGCCCATCCGCTAAGCCGGACAAGCGAGCTAGACGGTCTTGTCTTTCGCGTAGCACAGCGGCGCCAGCTTGCACTCGGCGCACTTCGGATTCCGCGCCACGCACAACGCGCGGCCGTGGTGAATGATCTGATGCGAGAACAGAATCCACTTCTCCTTCGGGATCACCTGCATCAAATCCCTTTCGATCTTCACCGGCTCGGTTTCCTTGGTTAAGTCCAGGCGTCGCGAGATGCGCTGCACATGCGTATCCACCACCACGCCGGAGGCGATCCCGAACGCCGTCCCCAGCACCACGTTGGCGGTCTTGCGCGCCGCACCGGGCACCGAGAGCAGCGCATCCATCTCCCGCGGCACCTCGCCGCCTATAGTCCGCCAGAATCTTGCGCGCCGCGCCGATCACGGACTTGGCCTTGTTGTTGAAGAATCCCGTCGAGCGGATCTCCTGCGCCATTTCCTCCTGGCTGGCAGCCGCGAAATCCCGGATGGTCGGATACTTGCGAAACAGTCCGGGCGTGACCTCGTTGACGCGCTTGTCGGTGCACTGCGCCGAGAGAATGGTTGCCACCAGCAACTCCCAGGCGTTCGAATGATGCAGTGCGCAGGTGACCGCCGGATACATTTCATCCAAGCCGGCCAGAATCTTCGCGACGCGCGCCTTCCGTTCCGCGGCGGTTCTTGGGCCTGGCGATTCGTGCTTCACGGGTCCGGATCTAGTCAAAGTCAATATCGCGCTTGGGAGGCGGCTCGTCCGGATTCTCTTTGGCGATCTTCAGCATCTCGTCGAACTTCTTGCTGAGCACGTCCTGATGCGTCTTGTGGCTCTCCACCGATTTCAGAAACGCATCCTCGCGCCGGCCGGCTTCGCCGCGCTGCCGCTGGACGGCGCTTTCCAGGTCGGCGAAGGTCGGCGGCTTGACGTGCTCCACATAGCGGATCACGGCGCTGGTCTCCGGATCGATATGCAACTCCGCCTGGCAGCAGGGGCAGGTGACAGTGATGAGTGGCGTGTTTTTCGCCATGTTCCCAGTGTATACTGACCTGCACTGAGGAGCCACGAACATGTTCAAAGAATTCAAGACCTTCATCATGCGCGGCAACGTTCTCGATCTCGCCATCGGCGTGATCATCGGCGGAGCCTTCGGCAAGATCGTCGCCTCGCTGGTGGGAGACATCCTGAATCCCATCATCGGGCTGGCGCTGGGCAAAATCGATTTCTCGAACCTGTTCGTCGCGCTCAACGGGCAAAGCTACGCCACCATCGCCGACGCCAAGAAAGCCGGCGCGCCCACCCTCAACTACGGCCTCTTTATCAACACCGTCATCGAGTTCGTGATCGTGGCCTTCGTGATCTTTCTGGTCGTCAAGCAAGTGAACCGCTTCATGCCCACGCCCGCGCCTCCGCCGCCCGCCCCGGCGACCAAAGAGTGCCCCGAGTGCCTCAGCACCATCCCCGCCGGCGCCAAGCGCTGCGCGCAATGCACCTCCGTCGTGGCCTGAAGCGTGCGCTTCAACGCTTAGAATTTGTAGCGACCGACGAGATCGTTCCTATCTGTGTCCATCGGTTTCCATCTGTGGGCCAATT
This sequence comes from Bryobacterales bacterium, assembly GCA_963731375.1. Classification (GTDB taxonomy): domain Bacteria; phylum Acidobacteriota; class Terriglobia; order Bryobacterales; family Bryobacteraceae; genus Palsa-187. Next base: position 859,577 of record CAVSUW010000004.1, on the reverse strand, counting down.
GTATTTCGGTGTCGTACAGCCAGCCGTCCCACCCTTGACATCGCCCCTCAATAGGCGTAACAAAGTAGCCGCAGCAGACAGGCTCAGGAGGTTCGTCCATGTCTTTGTCGTCTCCGATTGAGATCGTGGCCGCCATTTGGGGCGTGGTCATCATCGCATATTTTGCATTGTTCTTATTCCGCTCCGTGGTCGGCATGAAAGAAGAAGATACGCTCTATCTGAGCGTCGGCGAAGAGAGGCTGGCGGCCGAGCAGCGGGAAATCATGAAGCGCATCTACAAACTCGACGCCTATAGCAAGAAGATTGGCTATGCCGCGCTGGCGATGACAGTGGTGCTGGCGGGAATGTGGGTCTATCAGCGTGGCGCGGGAGCTGTTCTGAGGCTCTGAGAGCGATTAAACGACGGGTTCCATCCCGAAGCGGCGCAGCAGCAGGAACTCCGACAGATTGTCGGTGGTGAGCAAACCCAGCAGGTGTCCGTTCTCCATCACCAGCGCGCAGCGGCCCGCCTGGGCCATCAGCGGCAGAACCTCGGCCAGATCGGCGTTGGGTTCCAGCGCCAGGAAGTCGCGGTCCATCGCGCCCGCCACGTAAGCGTCCGGTCCGTCCGACGCGATCGCGCGAATCAGCAGATTGCGTCCCAGCAGACCCACAATCTGGTTGCCGTGCATCACCGGGAAATCCTGCTGCGATGTCGAGAGCAGCAGATTGGCGGCGTCGCGAATCGTGCTGTGATGTTCCAGCGTGTGGAATTCGGTGATCATGGCGGCGCGGATCGGAATCCCGTGCGTCAGCGAGCGGCCCAGCGCAGCCACGCTTTCCTGCGCCGCGCCCAGATAGATGAAGAGCGCGAAGAACACCAGCATGAACTGCGGCGCCAGAAGCCCGTACAAGCCCATGCTGATCGCCAGCATCCGGCCCATCCAAGCCGCCGTGCGAGTAGCTTCCTCTTCCGGCCGGATGTAGCTGAGCAGCGCGCGCAGAATGCGTCCGCCGTCCATCGGAAACGCCGGCAGCAGGTTAAAGCCGGCCAGCAGGATATTGCCGTACAACAGCAGAGCCAGCGGACTCTTGTTATTCGGGTGCATCAGATCCGCGACCTTGATGACCGCGGCTTCGTGCGATCGAGATCATGTAGCAGAAGATCCCGGCCGCCAGCAGAAGATTCACCAGCGGACCCGGCCAGCGCCACGCAAATCTCCGCCGTCGGCGGCAGCGGACGTTCCATCCGCGACAGCCCGCCGATGGGGAACATCACGATCTCGGTGGTCCGAATGCCGAAGCGAGAGGCCACCAGCGCGTGTCCAAACTCATGCAGCAGCACGCTTACCAGACTGCCCAGCAGGAAGATCGCGTAGGTGCTGTTGGATTGAGCGCTGCCCAGCACGGAGACGACAACGAACACCACCAGCAGAATGAAGGTGAAGTGCAGGCGCACCGGTACGCCACACACCCGAAAGGCTTTAATCGTGCCGGCGGTGGCCGCCTGATGGCCCGGATGACGTAGAGTTTGCACTGGCAGCAAGAGAGAGTACCTGACCCTAAATTCGGCCTGCCGGGAGATGAACTTTAGGGCGCCAGGTACTTTAGACGCGGAAGTTCTAAATGCCTCTAAAAGCGCGGAATCGGGCTGGGATAGGACTGCTGGCTCTTATGGCTGGGCAGGGGTCCGCCGGAGTCGCTCGCGGCGGAGCGGCGCGCCAGGGAATTGCTGAAATCCAGTCGCCTTCGTCGAACTGCACCTGGCGGTCCAGAATCATCTCGATGGTGGTTCCCTTCGCCAGCACCGCCTCCGGTCCGCGAGTGAACAGGACGCCGGCCAAGGCCGCGGCGGCTCCCGCGCCCGCGCCGATGGCCGCGCCCATCCCGGTAGCGCCAGCTGACACTGCCGGCGAGCGCTCCGATGCTGGCTCCGGCGGCGGCGGTTTCCCCCACCGTGCGGACGTCGCCGGCCTTGTTGCCTTCGCTGCGGATGGTGCCTTCTTTGTGATCCAGTTCCTCGCTGGCGCGGCCGTCGAGGCCGGTCACGTGGGCCCGGAAATCGCGCGTGGTGCCGTTCGGAAGCGTCAGCGAATCGAAGCGCAGGTGGAATTCGCCGCGCCCTTTCACCTTTCCCGGGCCGGCGGATTTCGGTGATGGTGCCCATCACATAGCTGCCCGGCGGAATCACGATGCGGCCGTCGACCAGAATCGGAAAAACGCTTTCCAGATACACCCGGTCGCCCGGGACCGCATTCTTGGTGCTGACGCTGTTGATCAGGCTGAGCGGGACGTGCGTCCCGGTGTCCACCAGTAGTTCTTCGATTGCGCGGAGAGCCCGGCAGCCGCCGCGAACACAACCAGCACCTGCAACATTGCGCGAATCATGATGAAGGCACCTCTCCTTAGAGTGTAGCGTTTTTCTCCAGAATCTCCGCCAGAATCTCCGGAATCTCAAACACCGCGCGATTCTCAATGCGCGACACGCTCTCGCGATAAGAATCGAGCGAAGCCAGCAATTCCTTTACCGATTCCTCAATTCCGCGAAAATTCCTGACCACCATGCCGGCGTGCCGCTCCCGCACCCATTCGGCGTTGTAGCGCTCCTGCGGCAGCGTCCAGGCATTGCGTTCGACGATCACCGGCAGCTTCATCGCCACCGCCTCGCTGATGCTTCCCGGCCCGGGCTTGCCGATGAAGAAATCGGAGAGCTCCATGTAGTAAGGCACCTCCTGCGTGAATCCTTCGATGAAGCGCGGCGCCTTCGCCGGCAGGGCCTTCAGCCGCTCGGCCAGTTTCGCGTTGCGGCCGCAAATGAAGATGAGCTGCGTATCGGCGCAGCCGTCTCGGAAATCTCCAGCATGACCTTCGAGCCCTGTCCGCCGAACAGCACCAGCCCGGTGGGGCGCGACGGGTCCAGGCCCAGGCGTTCGCGCTCACGCGCGCGATCGACGTTCACCGGCTCGTAAAAACGCGGGCGCAGGATCATGCCCGATGCCGTAATAAATGCGATCGTCCGTATGCCCCAGAGAACGCGCCTGCTCCACGGCTTTCTCGGTGCCGCAAATGAAGTACTGGTCTTGTCCGGCCTCCATCCAGAAATGCGGCGGATAGTCCGCGAAATCGGTCAGGATCGTGACGTAGGGAACTTTCGGCAGCGCGCTGCCGCAGACTCTGATACATGGCGCGGTTGAAATTGGGCACCAGTGAAACAACCAGGTCCGGTTGTGTATCTTTCCAATGTGCGGGTCAGGAGGCGAACGGTAGGGTCATGGTACAGCCGGATCACCCCGTGCATGAACTGCAGCCCTTGCGCCGAGCCCAGCGTCCAGCCCTTCGCCAGCATCTTGTTGTAGACGTCTTCCAGGCGCAGGCCGGTGATCTTGCGGAAGATATCCAGCGAATCGAGGACTTCCTGCAGATTCACCAGGCGGATCTCCCACGGATCGCCGCCGGTCGCCCGGTTCTGCGAATCGATCACCGATTTCAACGCCATAGCCGCGGAGCGATGGCCTCCGCCGGCGTCGAAATAGATAAAATCAATTTTCTTCACTATTGTTTTATACCAGTGTCACACGGCTGTTATACCAGAGGCCTAAAAAGATAGCATGGCAGCCTCGGTTTTACACTGGCTCTCCGCCCGCGACCATCGCCTGATGCGCCGCGTGAACCGCTGGACGCCTCCCCGCTGGATGCGCCTGTGGATGGTGGCGGCCACCCGCGGCGGCGACGGCTGGCTGTGGTACGGCGTGGGCGTGGTGGTGGCGCTGGATCGGCGGTCCCGAGCGTTTCCGCGCGCTGCTGGCGGCGGTGCTGGCCGTGAGCGTCGGCATCGTGCTGTTCCTGAGCTTGAAGCGAGCCTGCGGCCGCAAACGCCCCTGCGCGTTGGAGCCGCATTCCTGGGCCACGCTGCTTCCGCCGGATCAATTCTCTTTCCCCTCGGGCCACACCATCACGGCGTTTGCGATGGCGCTTTCGCTGGGCGTGTTTTATCCGGTGATGCTGCTCGGACTGCTGTTCTGCGCCTTCAGCGTCGCGCTCTCCCGCATTCTGCTGGGCATGCACTTCCTCAGCGACGTGCTCGCCGGCGCCGCCATCGGCAGCGCGCTGGGCTACGCCGCGGCGCTGCTGCTGAGCTAGCCTTCCGCCTCCGCCACCTTGATTTTTCCCCGCTTGATCGCGTCCATGAACTTCGCGTAGTCGGCTTCGGTCTGGTCGGCGTACTGGCAGGCGAAGTCGCGCAGGGCTTTGACCAGCTTCGCGCCCGCGCCGCAGTAGCCGCCAATTTCGCAGGCGTCTCCCGACCGCGCGTGTCCCCGCGCCAGCAGTTCGCCCGCCACCTGCGCCAGGCTCTCCAGTCCGCCGCCGCGCAACTTCTCCAGGTCGATGCTGCCCTTGTGGTCGTTCAACTGGCGCACCAGATATTGATGCTCTCCGATGGAAGTCCAGCCCAGCAGCAGGTCGGAGATCGGCTGCACCGCCCGTTGCCCTTCCGCGGCGCGCCGGCCCTGGTGCGGATAAACCGAATCCGGCAGCCAATGCGCGTAAGCCGACGGCATCTCCTGTTTGATCTGCAGGAACATGGGATCCTGCGCGCCGTTCCCTTCGAACAGCACCACGTAATCGCGCAGCCCCACGCTTCCCGTTCCCACCACCTTGAAGCCCACGTCGATGGGACGGAACAGATCGAACAGATGCCGCCGGTCCGGAGAAAGAATTTCGCGATACGCCGCGAGCGAATCCAGCACCGTCCGTGCAGTCTGGCCGCGAACCCGCCAGCACCCCGGCCGCAGGTTCCGGAAGCGCGCGTCGCCCGCGGCCACCGGGCTCGATAAACTTCCGCAGCAGATCGGAAGGCCGCGCGCGTTGCGACTGGCGCAGCGCCGCATGAACCGGCTGAATACGCTGCTGGCGGTGAATCTGCCGCCGCGCCACCTGCAAGATCGGCAGGTTCGCGAATTCCCGAATCGCGCGGCAGTAGCTCTCCGCGAACATCTCCGCCGCCGCTTTGGATTGCGCGCGCACGTGGCCCGACGCCGCTCCCGCCAGCACGATACTCGCCGCCATCCGTTTCACGTCCCATTCCCAGGGCCCGCGAATGGACTCGTCGAAATCGTTCAGATCGAATACCAGCGAGCCGTCCGGCGCGGCGAAGGATCCCAGGTTCTGCACATGCGCGTCGCCGCACAATTGCACGTTCAGACCGGAATGCGGCAGCCGTCCCAGGTCGGCCGCCATGATCGAAACCGCGCCGCGGAAAAAGGCGAAGGGCGAAACCTTCATGCGCGCGTATTTGATGGGCAGAAGCTGGCGAACGCGCCCTTCGGCGGCGGCCCGCAAGACGTCCAGGGGATCGAACCGGCGCTCTTTCGGCCGCAACTCCGCCTGCGCCGCGCGGCTCACCGTTTCGCGGCGGCTCTTGCCGAAGCGCGTTCGTTCCTCTTGATTTGCGATCACGGCAAATTCGAAGGGCTAGTTGGCGCTCACGGGGCGGACGACTTTGCGCACGGATTTCGCGGCGGCCTTTGCGCGGTTTGCGCGGGCACCGCCGCGGGCACCAACTTGAGCGCGGATTTCGCCGCGCGCGCCGCCTTGAGCCGCGCGGCCCGCTTGGCGGGCGATTCCATCTCCACCACTTTTGAGATCGCCCGCTGCAGCGACGCGAATACGCGATCCGGAGACTGCGAGGCGTCGATAGTCTCAAAGCCGTACGGCTCGGCCATATTGTCGAACACCTGGATCAGGCGCGACTGGTAGCGCACAAAGCTTTCATACATGTCTTTGCCGAAGTGCAGATCCAGCCCGCTCTCCCAATAATCGAAGGCGCCGCGGCCCACCACCACGCGCGAGATCAAGTCCTTCACCTCCGCGCGCATATACAGCACCACGTGCGGCACCAGCGCGAACCCCGCCGTGCGTTCAATCCAGGTGCGATTCTCGCCGCGGGCGATCGCGCGCGCCATGATCGAAAAGATGTAGCGGTCGGTGAGCACCACGAACCCGGCTCGCAGCGCCGGAATGATTTCGTTCTCCAGACGATCCGCGAAGTCGGTGGCGTAATACAGGGTCATGGTGATCGGACCCAGCGTATTCCCCTCCTTCGCCTCCTTGATGCCCTTTCCCGCCAGCGCCGACCGCGCCATGCCGGTATCCAAAACCGCGTGCCCGTATTCCTCCAGCCATGGCTTCAGACGCCGCACCTGCGTGCTGCGGCCCACCGCGTCCGGCCCTTCGATCACGATCAGCTTGCCTTGCAGTTCGGAATAGTCGACGCCCGGCAACGCGGTCCGATAGTACGACAGCGGCGGCTTATTGCGATAATTCCGCAACCCGGACCTCCGTTCCCAGGACTCCCGGCGGGCGCACCCGGCCGAACTCCTGCAAAACGATCCGGCGCATTTCCTTCTGCTGCGCTTCGATGCTCTTGGTGGCGTCGATCACATGAAAACCCATCTCGTCGATCATCGACTCATACTCTTCGAGAATCCGTCCCTGGAACAGGCGGAAGCTTTCTTCGATATTCCGGCTGAGCCCCAGATCCATCCCGGCCTCGTAATATTTCAGCGCGTCGCGGCCGCCCAGAATGCGCCCCAGCGCCACGTCCAGCGGAACTTTGAAATAAAACGCCAGCGACGGCTTGATGGCGAAGCGATACAGGTTGCGCACCCAGGCCCGATCCACGCCGCGCACCACGTCGCGCGCAAACGCGGTGTAAGCGTAACGGTCCGCGCACACCACCGCGCCCGCCTTCAGCAGCGGAATGATGTATTGTTCCAGGCGATCCGCAAAATCGGTGGCATGGATCAAGCTGAAGGAAGTCGGCGTGAACATTTCCTTCTTCTTGCCGCGGCGCGTGGTCTCATGCACCAGCGGAGAAGAATTCCATTCGCTGAAAGTCACCGCATATCCGCGCCGGCGCAGCCACTGCGAAAGCAGCGACATCTGCGTGGACTTGCCGGAGCCATCGATCCCTTCCACCACAATTAATCGCCCGGGCAAGCGATTTTGTAGGAACACATGCATAAGCTCCTTTATCATAACGAGTGAGCCGGCAGGCTTGGGTTAACGTTGTGTTACAAAAAATCGCTCATTAGTCATGTCCCAATACGCAGCCATCGATATCGGCAGTAACTCCATCCGCATGCTGGCGGCGGAGGTGGACGCCAACGGCAAGATGCAGGTGCTGGCATCCGAGCGTCAAGTGGTGCGCCTGGGCACCAGTGTTTTTCGCGAAGGCCGCCTGAACGAAGCCACCATGAATCTGGCGTGCAACGTCCTGGCGGGGATGGCGGCCACGTATCGCAAGCTGGACGTGCTGGCGGTGCGAGTCGTCGGAACCGCCGCCCTGCGCGACGCCCGCAATCAGCCGGAATTTCTGGCGCGCGCCTCCACCATTTTGGGGACGCCCGTGGAGGTCATCTCCGGTTTGGAGGAAGCGCGCCTGGTGCATCTGGGCGTGCAGAGCCAGTGGCCGCACCTCAAGCAGCGCCTGCTGGTGGCGGATATCGGCGGCGGCAGCACCGAGCTGGTCCTGAGCGACGCCGGGCACATCGTCGAGTCTTTCTCGAAGCCGCTGGGCGCGGTCCGCCTCACCGAAATGTTTTTGAAGAGCGATCCTGCCGATCCGCGCGAGCTGCTGCGCATGCGGAAGTATATTCAGGAGCGGGTCGCGGGACCGGCCGCGCGCTTTGGTCCGGTCAAGATCGACCGCATGATTGCCACTTCCTCCACCGCCGCCGCCGTGGTCTGCGCGGTCAACCGGGTGCGCCGTTCGCGGCGCGATCTGGCGGACCGGCTGCCCGGCCACCGCCGCTCAGATTCGCCGCTTGTACGGCCAGGTCAGCGCCGCCAGCCTGGAAGGACGCCGTGGGATCACCGGGATCGGCCCCCGGCGGGCGGAGATCATCGTCGCCGGCGCCGCCGTGCTGCACGAGATTATCGAAGAGTTCCGGCTCCCGCGCCTGTACTATTCGACGGCCGGCGTGCGCGAGGGAATCGTCGCGGACCTGGCTCACCGCAAGGTCGGCCTCGCCGAGGCGCGGCTCAATGCCGACCGGCGGCGCGTGGTGGTTGCGCTCTCCCGCCGTTACGGACTCTCCGCGCCTCACGTGCGCAAAGTGGCGCAGGTCGCCGGAATTTTGTTCGAGCAGTTGCGGTCCCTGCACGGCTTGCCGGCGCCGCACGGCCAGGTGATCGAAGCCGCGGCGTATCTCTACAACATCGGGCACTGGGTGAATGAATCGCGGCACCACAAGCATTCGTTGTACCTGGTGGCCAACTCCGATCTGGCGGGTTTCTCGGAATGGGAGCGGCTGGTGATCGCCAACTTGTGCCGCTATCATCGCAAGTCGATGCCGCAGCCGGCCCATCTGGAATTTCAGGCGCTGGACGCCGAAGGACGCCGCGCGGTGGTGCTGCTGGCGCCGCTGCTGCGCATCGCCGTGGCCCTGGATCAAAGCCAGGAGCAGTTGGTCGAAGACGTTCACGTGGCGATCCAGGAAAAGACGGTGGAACTGCATTTGCGATCGGCGCGGGATCTGGATGTGGAACAGTGGCACGCCGAGCAGGTGGCGCCGGTGTTCCGCGAAACCTACGGCCTGCCGCTCACGGTGCGCGTGAAACGATGAAGCGACGTAAGCGATGAAACGCGATCCCATTTCGAAATACGCCGTCAAGGAGACCAGGCTCCGTCTCAAGCGCTTCTCCAAGAACCTGCGCCGCGCCGCGAAACATCCCGAGGATCCCGAAGCCATTCACGATCTGCGCGTTTCCATCCGCCGCGTGGTACAAGCCTTCAAGACTTTTGGCGAGTTGCTCGATCCCGCTCCCGTCAAAAAGCTGCGGCGGCGGCTTCACAAAGTGATGGACCTTTGCGCCGCCGTCAGGAATTGCGACGTTGCGTTAGTCCTTCTGGACCAGGTTGGCGTTACTACGGGCGCATCGGTATCGCGACTGAAGAAGACGCGCGGCGAAGCCGCTGAAAAACTGCATCGCAGCCTTAAGAAGGAGCGCCGCAAACGCCATGCTGCTCCGGACCGTCGCTCTCATCCCAAAGAGCGCGACTGGAAACTGGACCAGAGCCTGGAAGCCAATCTGTCCCGCGCCCTCCCCGCGCTCGCGGAAGAATTTTTCGATTCGGGCACGGCCGCGCTCGCTGCCCATGCGAGCTACCAGAAGCTGCACCAGTTCCGCCTCCAGGCCAAGCGGTTCCGTTACACGCTGGAGTTGTTCGAGCGTTTCTATGGGAGCGAAATGGCGAGCGGCGCGAGAGATCCTGAAAGAACTGCAAGACCGGCTGGGAGCGATTAACGATTGCGCTACCACCATCGTTCTTCTGGGACGCGATCGCCGTGCGGTGGCCGCCATAAGCAAACTGCTGCGCCAGCGCAAAGCCGTGCTCCAGAACGTATGCGCGAAGCCAGTTCGCTCCTCAAAAGCTGGACTGGTGGAAACGCTGGCTCGCGCAGCCCGCGCGCCGCGCCGCGTGAAAGCGTTTCAATCTTCGTCGAGTTGAGCTTCTTCATCCGGTAGCGCAGCACGTCGCGGCTGATGCCGAGCAACGCCGCGGCTTTGGTCTTGTTCCCGCCGGTTTTTTCCAGCGCCTGAACAATCAGCGTTCGCTCCGAGTTCTTCAAAGACAGATCCGCCGGCGGAGCTGCGTGCGCGGCTGCTCGAACTGGCCTGCCCGCCGCGGAGCGTCCGCGCGGACGCGAACTGAATGCTGCCGGCCTGGAGCTGATTGGTTTCCTCCAGCAAAATCGCCCGCTCGATCACATTGCGCAGTTCGCGCACATTGCCCGGCCAGTCGTAAGCTTTCCAGGATCTTAGCCGCGTCCGGGGAGATTCCTTGAATGTTCGCCTTGTAGCGGCGGTTATGTTCCTGCACGAAATGGTTTGCCAGCGGAAGAATATCTTCGGGATGATCCCGCAAGGGCGGCGGCGCAATCTGGATCACACTCAAGCGGTGAAATAAATCCAGCCGGAAAGTCCCGCTCTGCACCGCGCCGGAAAGATCGCGATTGGTGGCGGCGACCACTCGCAAATCCACGGTGATGTCCTGCACGCCGCCCAGCCGGCGAAAAGATTGTTGCTCCAGAACCCGCAGGAACTTGGCCTGCACCGCCGGCGACAGGTCGCCGATCTCATCCAGGAACAAGGTTCCGCCGTGGGCTACTTCGAGCAAACCCTTCTTCTGGCTGCGCGCATCGGTGTAGGCGCCCGGTTCGCGTCCGAATAATTCGCTTTCGAGCAGCGTCTCGGGAATGGCCGAACAGTTGAGCGCGACAAACGGTCCGGTGCGGCGGTTGCTGGAATAATGCAGGAACTGAGCCATCAAGTCCTTGCCGGTTCCGCTTTCTCCCTCGATCAAAACCGTCGAGGCCTCGCTCTTGGCCACGCGCAGCGTGAAGGAGAGCAGCTGCTTCATGGGCTCCGACGCAGCCACGATTTGGAAACGCCCGAATTCGATCGTCTGGTATTCCCGCTCTTGATCTTCGTAGGCGGATAGCGGACTTCGGGTTCCGCCGGCGCCGGCTTCGAACATGATCACGCCGCCGCCCGGCCCGCCGTCCGCGCCGCGCAACGGAGCAATATTGCCGGAAACCAGTTTCTGGCCGCCGTTCTTGGTGATCAGGACCCGGTCGCGGATCTCCACCACCGACCGTTGCTCCAGTGCCTGCGCCAGCGGCAGTTCCAAATCCCGGCCGGTGGCCGCATCCGCCAGCCGGAAAACCTGCCTCACGGGAGTGCCGGCCGCTTCTTCCATGCTCCACCCGGTCAGGTCCTCGGCGGCGCGGTTCATCATCCGAATCGTCTCCGCCTGATCCACCGAAGTGATCGCCTAAGCTAAGAGCGCCCAGCACATCCGTCACGTGCTGCTCCCGGCTGCGGGAACGGCGGTCGTGCCAGTGTTTATACAAGGCCATCTCCACGCTGGCGTGCAATTCGGCCTCGTGAAACGGCTTCACGATGTAGCCCAGGGGCCGCGACTGTTTGGCGCGCTCCAAAGTATCGCGGTCCGCGTGCGCGGTCAAATAAACCACCGGAACGTCGAAGCGTTCCCGCAGAATGCGCGCCGTTTCCGCTCCGTCCATCTCGCCCTTGATGCGGATGTCCATCAGCACCAGGTCGGGCCGATTCTTTTCCGCCTCGCGGATGGCCTCGTCGCCGCTTGAAACCACGGCGCTAACTTGATAGCCCAGATCCTTGAGAACTTCCGCCAGGTCTTCGGCGGTGATGCGTTCATCTTCTACGATCAGGATTCTATCTGCCAAGCAATCCTCGCCATTATTTGATGCCTATCGCGCAATCCATCGCGGAATGTAATTGAAAAAGCGGTTCCGTTGCCGCCATTCACCTGCATATTGGCCTCGATTTGCCGGGCCAGCGTGCGCACCAGCCGCAGTCCCAGAGTCGGCGAGGTTTCCCAATCGCAGCCGCGCGGCAGCCCGATTCCGTTATCCGCTATGAGCAGATGGACCCTTCCGCTCGGCTCCCGCCGCAGCTCGATCTGAACCTCGCCGGCCTTTCCTCCAGGAAACGCATATTTAAGCGCATTCGAAAGCACTTCGTTCACGATTAAGCCGCACGGCAGGGCGACATCCCGGTGGCAGGACAGCGGGTCCAGGCGAAGCTTGCGTGCGGATGCGGCCGCTGGCGCCATAAGATCTGACCAGGTGCGCCACCAGCCGCTGGATATAATCGGCGAAATCGATCTCGGCCAGGCTGGAGGATTCGTCCAGGATCTCGTGCAGGATCGCCATGGCTTGAATCCGATAGCGGCTTTCGTCGAATTTAATGCGCGTGGCGGAGTCTTTAATGGAGCGCGCCTGCAATCCCAACAGGCTGGTAATCACCTGGAGATTGTTCTTGACGCGATGGTGCACTTCTTCGAGCAGCACTTCTTTTTCGCGCAGCGCGGCGCGCAGACGCTCCTCGGTGAAGGCGTGGGACGTCACATCCTGCAACATCAAACTCAGGATGGTCTCGCCGTCGAATTCGATTTTGGATAACGATACCTTCGCGGGAAACTCGCTTCCGTCCTTGCGCCGGCCCACGATTTCCCGTCGCTCGGACGCCACCGGCGAGTTTTCGCCGGAGGTCTCCAGCGGCGCGATCCGCTCCGGGTGAAAGCCGGTCAAACCGCCGCGAAATAGAAGTTTCACGGGTTTGGCGCGGACTTCTTCCGCCGAATATCCAAACGCTGCTTCCGCGCTCCGGTTGAAAAAGATAATGGACTTCCGGACGTTCACCGCGATGATGGCGTCAGCGGCCAAGTCCAAAATCCTGGCAAAAGGGTTGGTGTGATCCAGGATATCCGGCGCCAATGCGGACCGGTTTACTTTGGAAGGGCTACGCCGTTCCAAAGGTTCCGCCTTCGAATGGCGAACATCCACGTTCGAATAGCACGAGTATATCATGAAACTGACCGCGAATCTTCACGCGCTAATGCGTACTTTTCGCGAAAACTGCGCCGAAACATTCGTGCAAAATATGCTCTTAAGAATTCGCTGATATTCTCGGCTTTCGCGAATAGGCCGAAAATAATGGGGTTGGCGTGGCGTTTCCCCGCACTTTTTCTGGTTTGGGCATATACCTGCCTATTAGAGGCATAGGTAACGGAGAACCTGATGACTTCACACTTCTACCCGCTCGCGGGCCAGACCGCCGGGCTTTTTGCGGCCCCTTCCCGGTCCGAACCCGGCGCGGACCTGGCTCTTCAGCTCGACGATTTGGTGCGAAGAGTTCAGATGGGCGATGCCAGCGGCATGCTGGATCTGTACGAATATATCCTGGCTGGATTGCGCCCCTACCTGGCGCGCCAGTTGCGCCCGCAGGATTATCGCGACAAGATTCACAGTATTTTTGTGGACGTGGTGGTGGCGATCCAGCATGGACAATTGCGCGATCCCGAACGGCTGATGGGATTCGCCCGAACCATCGCGCGGCGGAAAGTGTCCCTGTATATCGATGCGGCCGCCTCGGATCGCCGCAATCACGTGGAAATAGGATCGTTGTTTGGACTCGCCAGCCCGAGTGCAACTCCGGAACAGGAGATGGTTTCCCAGGAACAGAGGGAATTGGTGCGGCTAACCTTGGCTCGTTTGTCGGAGCGCGAAGCGGAAATACTATCGCGTTTTTACTTGCAGGAACAGACCGAGATGCAGATCCGCTCGGAAATGGACTTGACGCATACCCAATATCGCCTGTTAAAGTGGCGCTCGAAAGCCCGCTTTGAGCAACTGAGCCGCAAGCAGATGGCGAGCCGGCATCTGCAAGCGCTGTGCGCGAACAACTCCCGTTGATCGGATGGCCGAGGTCAAGTGGCAGTTCCGCCTGCGCGGCCCGACGATCGCGATCAGTTGCCTCCACCGGTAGTAATGGTTCGCGTAACTCCCAACCCGTCGGTGCCTCTGACCTGGACCGAGTAGGTGTCGCCGGGAACCAAAGTCTCTACGAACTGGATGCCGCCGCCCGTTGAGTCGTAGTTATAGTCGTCGATAACCTCGCCGCTTGAGGTTCGGGTGACGGTGACGCGCACCGAATTGGTCAATCCCGAACCAGTGAAGGATACGCGGCCTGGGGCGCAGTTGCCGTTACCTTCAAAGCCGGTTTGACCCTCCAGGCAGGTCCAGGTTAGTCCGGGCGAACCCACCAACGTCAATGCAGTCAAGAACAGGGATCCGAAGAGTAATGGTTTTCTCATGCTGACCGGATCGACCGCGGTTTACGTGACGCAAGAGCGGCTAAGGGACAACAGCATATTCTTTAGGGTTCTTCCGAGAGCTCTGCGGGCTTCATTTCGATTAGGCCGCTCACAAATGAAGGGGTAGGTCCGCGGCGAGACTCACGAACTTCGGCCTGACAGCGGCATTCTCGTCATCATGCGATAAAATAAACCTGTGGCGGAAACCTTAAAATTGCAAGCTCCGTCGGTGGGCCAGTGGGCCCCGGCGGTAGTGTTGGCGTGGCTGATTCCCGGCGGCGGCCATTTTCTGTTGAAGCGTCCTGGCCGCGGCGCGGTGCTGGCGATTTCCGTCATCCTGGTGTTCCTGCTGGGACTGATGATGCGCGGCACGCTGTTCCAGCCGCAGAGCGGCGACCTGTTGACCATGGTGATCTATTACGGCGGGTTCATCGGCGACCTGCTGTCGGGCGTGCTGTATTTCCTGACCGTATGGCTGGGCTATTCGCAGCCGGATATGGCCGGACACGTCCACGACTACGGCACCAAGTTCCTGGTAGCCGCCGGGCTGCTGAATCTGCTGGCGATGGTGGACGCCTGGGAAATCGCCACCGGTAAAAAGGACTGACCGATGCCCAAAATGAACCTGTCGCACTTCGAGGCGTCGCTCTTATTCGCCCTGTTTACTTCGGCTGTACTGGGTGTGATCACCAAGCGCACCGACCGCGAGCGCCTGCGCTACGCCGCTGCGGTGCTTCGTCTACTTCCTGGCGGCGATCTTCGGCCTGAGCTGGCTGATGTACCTGGGCCACGGATAAGCCAACATCAAAACCGCGTGGAATCGTCCAGTTGTGCCGATAGGCTCTGTAGATGTCTCTTGCGCAGGTTCGCTTTCCGAAGTTTTCTGGTCTTGTGTTGCCGCTTATCGTGCTCTGTTCGCGGGGTGCTCATCGCCGAAAGCGGCTGCGGTGCCTGCGGCCAAGCCCGGTCCGCGGTCGTCGAAGCAGCGGTGCGTCCGAATCCCGTCCATCCCGATGCCGGCGGTCGAGTCCGATCCCTATATCGCCGCCGTTCGCGCCGGCACGATGAGCGGATACCCGCAGGCCACGATTGGCCAAGCCTTTGAAACTGCTTTCAGCGACGCACATTGGAGCAGTCAACAGCCCAAGGGGGGAGTGCGCGTCGTGACCTTCACGGGTCTCCTCCCAGCGAACATGCGGCGGGACTGCGTCGCCGCGAAGGCTGGCTCAGCCGCGTCCCCTTGCGCTCAGGACGCGAAGGTTACCTTCGAATGGACCTTCGCCTCCGACGGCCACTTGTTTCACTTGAGCCACGTCGACCCGGAACCCTGGCCCGAAGCTCACCGCTCCACGCGCGAGATGCTGCTGTTTATTTACGGATAGTATGCGCGGCTGCTCGTCACGGCAGCAGATCCAGCATCTTTTCGATGTCCTCGGGCTCGATATAGAAATGCGGCGAGGCGCGCACCCAGCCGGCGCGCTGGGCGGTGATGATGGAGTGGTCCCGCAGGCGGGCGCAGATCGCCGCGCTATCGATTCCCGGCTTGCGGAAGCTAACGATCCCGGCGTTCGGCTCGCCCAGCACCTCATAACCCCGCTTGCGGACGCCTTCGACGATCTGATCGGCCAGGCCGCGCACCACGGGCGAGATCTTATCGATGCCGATGTCCAGCAGAAAATCGATGGCCGCGCGCAGGCCGTAGCAGCCGATGGTATTGAGCGTGCCGCACTCGTAGCGTCCGGCGTCCGGCCGCAGCGTCATGTCGCGGCTGGCGTAGTCGTTGTAAGCCGGCGACGTTGGTCCAGCCGAACTCCACCGGCTCGACCTGCTCCTGCAGGCGCCGCGAGATATAGAGGATGCCGCAACCCTCCGGCCCCAGCAGCCACTTGTGGCCGTCGGCGGCCAGCGCGTCGATGTGCGCGGCCTGGACGTCCACCGGGAACGCGCCCAGGCCCTGGATCGCGTCCACCAGATAAATGACGCCATGGCGGTGGCAGATTTCGCCGATCCCGACGAGATCGGCGCGAAAGCCGCGTCAGAAACTGCACGAAACTGATGGACAGCAGGCGCGCGCCCCGGGCCGCTTGGTCGATGCGGTCGAGCGGCGCCGTGGCGGGCAGCCACTCGATCCTAACGCCTTTGGATTCAAGACGCCGCCAAGGATATTGGTTGGCCGGAAACTCCTCCTCGAAGGCCACGATTTTATCGCCCGCGCGCCAGTCGAGACCCATGGCCACGGTGGCGATGCCCTCGGAGGTGTTCTTGACGATGGCAATCTCCTCGGGCGTGCCGTTCACCAGGCGCGCCGCGCTCCGGCGAAGTCCTTCATAACATTCGAGCCAGTGGTCGTAATGCAGCGATCCCCAGTCGAGCGCGTCCTGCGCCACGCCCTGCATCGCCTCCGCCGCCGGGCGGCACAAGGGAGTCACCGCGGCGTGGTTCAGATAGATCAAATTCCGGGTGACGGGGAAGAATTCGCGATGCATGAATATAGAGTAATCTTTTGGTCTCACGCAGCGTCAAAGGGCGTATACTCGGAAGTAAGAGGAACACTATGCATCGCCTCGTCACCCTCACTGCGGCTTCTTTACTGGCTTTCTCCTTCTCGCGGCGGACAAGAAAAAAGACCCGGACGAAATCGGCAATCGCGACGTCGGCAAGGGCGTGAACTTCTACTCGATCGAGAAAGAAATCGCGCTCGGCAAAGGGCTCGCGCAGGAAGTGGAGCGGCAAGCCAAGATCGTTGACGATCCGGTGATCGCCGAGTACGTCAATCGCCTGGGCCAGAATCTGGTGCGCAACTCCGACGCCAAGGTTCCCTTCACCATCAAAGTGATCGACACCGAAGAAGTGAACGCGTTCGCGCTGCCCGGCGGATTCTTTTTCGTGAACTCGGGTTTGATCCTGAAGGCCGATTCGGAAGCCGAGCTGGCCGGCGTGATGTCGCATGAGATCGCTCACGTGGCGGCGCGGCACGGCACGCGGCAGGCGACCCGCGGTGAAATCGCGCAGTTGGCCACCATCCCCCTGATCTTCATGGGCGGCTGGACGGGTTACGGAATCCAACAGGCGGCCAGCGTGGCGATCCCGATCGGTTTCCTTTCGTTCTCGCGCGGATTTGAATCCGAGGCGGATCTGCTGGGCCTGGAGTACATGTACAAGAGCGGCTACGATCCGGAAGCGTTCGTCGATTTCTTCGAAAAGATTCAGTCTCTCGAAAAGAAGAAGCCGGGCACCATGGCCAAGGTGTTCTCGACGCATCCCATGACCGACGATCGCATCAAGGTCGCGCAGAAGAATATTCAGGAGTACCTGAAGGAACGGCCCGAATACGTGGTCACCACGTCGGAATTCAACGACGTGAAGACGCGGCTGATGGCGATGCACAACAAGCGCAAAGTGGATACGCAGGACCTGAACCGTCCCACGCTGCGCAAGGCGCCCGGCGCCAGCACGCGGCGATGACAAGACGACAAGGGCAAGGGCAGCGACGATGACCGTCCGACGCTGAAACGCCGTCCCGATCAGTTCCGCTAACGCAGTTCGGATCAGTTCGGCGAACGCTTTTTGGTCTTGCGCCCGCGGATTAGCTCCAGCAATGTTTTCGCTCTGGTGTTGGCCGGGTCGAGTTGAATCGCCGTGCGCGCTTCTTGCTCGGCTGAATTCCAGTCACCTGCGACCGCCAGCGAAAATCCCAGATTCGAGTGGTTGACGGACTCGTGAGGCATCAGGCGGACAGCTTCTTCGAATGAGTCTGCGGGCTTCGTCGAATTGTCCGCTTTCGACATACTCCACGCCCAGAAGATTGTGCGCATAGGGCGCCGAAGAAGGCTCCTTGACCAGGGTTTCGCGCAACTCCTCGATCGCCGCCGGGTGCTTGCCGAGCTCCGAAAGGTGCAGGGCTTTCTCCAGACGCCGGCGTGCTTTCGCAGTGAGCGGGTGCCGCAGAACATCGCTGGAGACGGTGGCGGGGCCGGACGGGAACGTGTGCCCCGGAATCCGGGAAACTCGACATGGATTCCTCGAGTTCGATCAGCCCCCGGGACGAATAGCCGAACACCCGGTTCTGGTCGTAAGGATTCCCCGAAAATCCCTGTCCCGAGACCGGGACACTGGCAATCCAGAAAAAAGAAATCATGGCCGCCACTCGAAAGCCTGCGGCCAGAGACACGTTAGGCATACATCCTCCGAAATGAAATTTTGGGATTTCACCGCGAGGTGAAATATGGACGGGATATTCCTAACGACTGAGTTGCTACCGACGGGGGGCGTACTGCTGTCATCCTCAGAATATCGTTAATACTGCGCCCGGTCCAATCGATATTGTTTATCCGCCCGATACGTGACGCCGTTCAGGTCTTCGCCTGAGAAGTGACTGATTGGCATACGTTTAAATCTTTCTAACAGGTGGTGATTGCACGCTGATTAAAACGCTGTGACACTATTTGTAACTTGGCATTGGCGAGTGACGTGCTGTAATAAGCGGTATGAAGAAACGCGACGACGAAAGAATCCGAACGTACGACATCGTTCCGACGACGAAGGAAGGGTCTGGGCCCGGATTCAGCCGGCCAATCCGGCGACACGCAAGGACTATCGGATGTGGCGGAGGCCGACTCGGAAAGCGTCGAAGAACTGGTGGAGGAAGGGCAATCCTACGAAGCCGAAGTGATCGCCGGTATCGAAGACGCGCCCGATCCGGACGTATCCGAAGTTCACACCAGGCAAGTTCCGGAAGACGATGTGCCCGAGGAATACCTGGAAAAAGACCAGTAGCGTTCGCGCGAAACGCGAGCGTTAACTGCGGAGCTCGGCGGCGATTTCCTGAGCCGCGCGGCGCGCCTGCTCGACCGCGCCGATCTCAAAGCTGATGGCGCCGACGCCGGGATGGCCGCCGCCGCCGTAGCGCTCGCAAATGGTCGCCAGGTTATATTTCAGCGGACGCTTGGCCCAGGGATTCGATCCCACCGAAACCTTGGTGCGGAACGGCGACGTGGTGACCGAAACCGTATACAGCGATTCCGGGAACAAATAATACGGAATGAATTTGTTGTAGCCTTCGATGCCTTGCTCGACCAGATCGAAGTACACCACGCCATCGTTGCAGTGGGACTGCTCGCGGATGATGCCGATGGAGCGCAGATGGTTCTGATAGAGCGGCTGGTAGACCGCCTGAATTTCGGGATCGGCGGCGATTTCAGCCAGCGTCCGGTGGCGCATCATGCGAATGATTTTTTGCACCGTCTCCGATCCCTGGGAGCCTTCGATGGTCAAGGTAAGCTGCGTAGCCGGCGTGCCCAGATCGACGGCTTCCTGAGCGTCTTTATAAAGAGCGCCGTCGATGATGTCGGCCCAGCCCACCAACTCCTTGAGGTCGGCCGAGTCGTAGCCGAATTTCTCGCGAGCCACCGTGGCGATGTACTTGGTGCAGGAGCGAAAGGCGGGATCGAAGAACTTGTGGCCGCTGGTATCGTGGCGGAAATGCTCGCCGTCCTCGGGCGATAGGAAGGCGCTCTGGTGGTGATCGAACCACCAGGTGAGATGCGGGTCAGTCGAGTATTTGAAGTCGACGATGGCGTTGATGTCGCCGTCGAACATGCCCGGCTCAAACAACTGCGAAGCCTTGTGGGCCAGGCCGGTGAAGGAAAACTCGGCGCCGGGATAGAACTTTTCTTCGACGAAACGGCTGAAAAAGGCGGCGGAGGCCGCGCCGTCGAAGCAGTGATCGTGATAAAGAATTCGTACCCGCATGCGCTCTGAAAAATGTTGAGTGGAAAACCTGCTAGTGTCTCGCAAATGGGGGGCATTATGCAAGCGCGGTCATCAAAGCAGGCGGAACGCGAGCGCCGAATACCGGCTTTGCTATCCTTCAATCGGTCACCATGCGAAGACGCTTCTTTGTCGATCAGGTCCGGAACGGGCATGCGGAGATTGCGGGCGACGACGCGCGCCACTTGACCCGGGTGCTGCGCGTCGAGGTGGGCCAGCGCTACGAGATCTCCGACAACCGCACCGTCTACCTGGCCGAGATCGAGACTGCGCGCAAAGAACATGTGATCTTCAAGACGCTGGAGAAGTTGCCGGTGATCGAGCCGCCGGTGCGCATGATCCTGTGCGCCGCGATCGTGAAGTTCGACCATTTCGAGTGGATGATCGAGAAAGCCACCGAACTGGGCGTGGCCGCGATCATTCCGATGGTCAGCGTCCGCACCGAACGTGGCCTCGATAAAGCCGCGCCCAAACGCCTGGAGCGGTGGCGGCGGATCGGGCTCGAAGCCAGCCAGCAATCGCGGCGCGCGCATCTTCCGGAGATCGCGGAGCCGGCGGCATGGCAGGATGTGCTGGCAACGGCGGGAACTTATCGTTACGCGCTGGACGAAAATGGCACTCACCCGCTGCCGGCGGTGTTCCCCGTGGAACGTCGAGCGGACGATTCGGTCGCTCTGCTGATCGGTCCCGAGGGCGGCTGGACTGACGAAGAGCGCTCCGAATTTACCGCGGCGGGATGGGCTCCGGTGTCGCTGGGTCCGTCGATTCTGCGCGCGGAAACCGCGGCGCTGGCGGCGCTCGCGATCGTGAGCGCGGCGTGGCTGCCGCCCGGGGTTGCTACACTGGAGCATTGATTCACCGCCTGGTTTTAGAAAATCTCAAGCACCGGCCGGTGCGAACTCTGCTCAGCGCCATCGCCATTGGGGTTCAAGTCACCATGATCCTCACGCTGGTGGGCGTGAGCGAGGGCGTGCTCGGGGACATCGCCGCTCACTCGCGGGGCACCGGCGCGGATATCCTGGTGCGGCCTCCCGGCAGCTCCGTGCTGGCGTTTTCGGGCGACATGCCGCAAGGCATCGTGGGACTGGTCCGCAAGCAGCCGCACGTGGTGCAGGCCACCGGCACCAAGGTGCAGTCCGATCGGCAATTTCGATTCCATCACCGGCATCAACCTCGACGAGTTCAATCGCATGAGCGGCGGATTTCGTTACCTGGAAGGCGGACCATTTCACCGGCCGGACGATCTGCTGATCGACGATGTCTACGCGAGCGCGCACAAGCTGCATGCCGGCGACACCTGGGAACTCGGGCTTGAAGTGGCGCATTGCGGGCGTGGTGCAATCCGGCAAGCTCTCGCACATGTTCGCGCAGCTGGATTACGCTGCAGGAAAAATATTCGGCCGAGGACAAGGTCAGCGTCGTCTATGTGAAGATTGACGATCCGAAAAATCTGGCGCCGGTGATCGATTCGCTCAGAATGAAGCTGGAAGACTACAAGATCTTCTCGATGGATGAATTCGTGTCGCTGATTTCGGTGGACAGCATTCCCATTCTCAAACGCTTCACGCGCGTGGTGATCGGTCTGGCGGTGGTGGTGGGTTTCCTGGTGGTGTTCCTGTCGATGTATACGGCGGTGCTGGAGCGCACCCGCGAAATCGGAATTTTGAAAGCGCTGGGCGCCTCGCCGGGCTACATCATGACGATTCTGCTGCGCGAAACTTTCCTGCTGGCGGTGGTGGGCGCGATCGCCGGAATCCTGATGAGCTACGGCACGCAAGCCATCCTGCGCGTTTCGGTGCCCACCATGCCGATGCTGATCGCGCACGCCTGGTGGCCGTGGTCGGCGTTGATTGCGCTGACCGGTTCGATGATCGGCGCGATTTATCCGGGTCTCAAGGCCGCGCGGCAGGACGCGATCGAAGCGCTGGCCTACGACTAAGACTTCGATGATTGAAATTCGCGATCTGAAGAAGACCTATCGCGTCGGCGAGATCGACGTGCACGCGCTGCGCGGCGTGAATCTGTCGGTGGAGCGCGGCGAGTTTCGTCGCCATCGTGGGCCCGAGCGGCTCCGGCAAATCGACGCTGTTCCACATTCTGGGCGGGCTCACGCCGCCGACCTCCGGCACGCATTCACATCGACGGACGCGACCTGCTGGCGATGACCGAGGCCGAGCGCACCGAATCTGCGCAAGACCGGCGTCGGCTTCGTGTTCCAGAAATACAATCTGCTGCCGACGTTGACCGCGGCCGATAACATCGAAATCGCTCGCGACATCGCCCACCAGAAAGGGCCGCTCGATCCGCAGTTCGATGAGATTCTGGGATTGCTGGGGCTCAAGGGCCGCCTGCATCACAAGCCGCGCGCGCTATCCGGCGGCGAACAGCAGCGCGTGGCGATCGCGCGCGCCATCGTCAATCATCCGGCGATTCTGCTGGCCGACGAACCCACCGGCAACCTGGACACGGACGAACTCGGAAGCGGTGCTGGGACTGCTGCGCGATTTGAACAAGCGTCTCGGGCCAGACCATCCTGATGATCACGCACAACCCGGAAGCCGCGGCCTACGCGGATCGCATCGTGAAGATGCGCGACGGGCGCGTGGTCGACTAAGCCGGGAACCTTTCTTCGCGCGCGGTGTCTATGAGGGCATGTTCGAGCAATCCATGCTTCTCCCTTCCGCTCCGGGCAAGAAAGCCGGAGCGCTCGCCGTTTCGCTTGCGGCGCAGACGCTTGGCGGTCGGCACGCTGCTGCTGATCCCGCTGCTCTACACGGATCGATTGCCGTTCGCGCAACTCCAGTTGCCGACGTTTCTGCCGCCAACGCCGGCTCCTGAGCCCATGAAGCCCGAGCCCACGCGCGCACGCGAGCGGCCGAGAATCTGGCGGCAATTCGATGGTGCCCTACATGCATTCCGCCGCTCAATACACAGCCCGAGATCATTGACGATGCGCCGGCTCCGCTTGGCAGCATTGATACAAGCGTGTTCGTTCCACCGACGTTGAGCACGATCATCAGCCGAGTGATCCCGCCGCCGCCTCCGCCGCCTCAGTGACCGAAGTCGACGCCGAGCAAGCCGATCACAGTCACCAGCGACGTTCAAGCCGCGAAGTTGATACGAAAAGTGCATACCGGTGTATCCGCGGCTCGCGATCATTGCCCGCATTTCGGGTACGGTGCGTTTAATCGGAATCATTGGGAAGGATGGCTTGATTCAGCAGCTCCAGGTGATCGACGGGCCGCCGCTGCTGGTGCAAGCCGCCGTCGATGCGGTCCGCCAATGGGTCTACCGGCCGACGCTGCTGAGTAACAAGCCGGTGGAGGTGATCGCGCCCATCATGTGTTCAACTTCACCGCTGACACAATAGATGCGTTTCCACTTTTTGCCGGCGCGAACGGTGTAGGTTCCGGGCTCGGCGTGGAACACGATGCCGGCTCGCACGCCGTCGATTTCGACTGCTCCGGATTTGATCAGACGCTCCGCTTCGGTGCGGGTTGGCGCCAGGCCTATGGCGGTGCAGCATTTGCGGGACGCGAAGATCGCCGGCGGCGCCGTAATCCACGGTCTCGATATCGCCGGGCTCCGCGCCCTGGCGCACTTCGCGATTGAAGTCGTCGAGCGCTTGCGCGGCGTCGGCCTGGCGAATGGAAATCCGCGACGATGCGTCCGGCCAGTTCCATCTTCACGCCCATCGGTTCGCGCTGCTTGAGCGCGGCGATCTCGGGCAGCGACAAATCCGTGAGCAGTTCCCAATACTCCACATCAGTTCGTCGCTGATGCCCATGACTTTGCGGAACATCACTTTCGGCGGCTCGGTGATGCCGATGTAGTTGTTCTTGGATTTCGACATCTTCTCGATGCCGTCGGTGCCTTCGAGCAGCGGCGTGGTGGCGACAATCTGCGGCGGCTGATCGAAATCGCGCTGCAATTCGCGGCCTACCAGAAGATTGAATCTCTGATCCGTGCCGCCGAGTTCCACGTCGCAGCGGAGCATCACGGAATCGTAGCCCTGCACCAGCGGATACAGGAGTTCGTGCATGGAAATCGGCGTGCCGTCTTTCAAGCGTTTCGTGAAGTCATCGCGTTCCAGAATGCGCGCCACGGTGTATTTCGAGCACAAACGGAGCATGTCCTCGAACTTCATCTTGTCGAGCCACTCGCTGTTGAAGCGGATCTCGGTTTTGTTAGCGTCAAGAATTTTGAAGACCTGCGCCTTGTAGGTCTCCGCGTTGCGATCGATGTCGGCGCGCGTCATGGGAGGGCGCGTGATGTTGCGGCCGGTGGGATCGCCGATCATGCCGGTTCCATCGCCGATCAGAAAAATGACGGTGTGGCCCAGGTCCTGAAAGTGTTTCATCTTGCGCAGCAGCACGGTGTGGCCCAGGTGCAGATCCGGAGCGGTGGGGTCGAAGCCGGCTTTCACGCGCAGCGGACGGCCGGTCTTGGCGGCTTCGGTGAGGCGCGCCGTCAGGTCTTCTTCACGGATGATTTCCGAGAAGCCTTTTTTCAGATAGGCGAGCTGTTCGGGAACGGGGGCAAAGGACACTTTACAATTGTAAACATGAAGGCGATCTTCCTCATGAGCTTGCTGATTTCCACCGCCGGCGCCCAGTCGCTCACCGACCGGTTTTTCGACGAATACTACTTTCCGTTCAACCCGACGACGGCCACATCCGCCGGAATCCATAAATACGATGGCCAACTGGAGGATTATTCCAAGGCCGGCGTGGACGCGCGCGTCGCCAAGCTCAAGCAGTTCGAGGCCGAGTTCGCCAAACTTCCGGCGGATCCCGACCGCGATCTGGTGCTCTCCACCATTCGCGCGGGGCTGCTGGAGTATCAGACGGTCCGCAGCTGGGAGCGCAATCCCGACATTTATTCGAGCGGCATCACGAGCAGCGCATTCACCATCATGAGCCGGACCTTCGCGCCTCCGGAAGTGCGGCTGCGGTCGCTGATCGAGCGCGAGCGCAAGATGCCGCAGGTGCTGGCCGCGGCGCGGGTGAACCTGAAGAATCCGCCCAAGATTTATACCGAGATTGCGATTCAACAGGCTCCCGGGCATCATCAGCTTCTTTCAGAAAGACGTTCCGCTGGCGTTCAAGAGCGTGACGGATCAAAAGCTGCTGGCGGAATTCCGAGCGGCGAATGACGCCGTCATCAAGGCACTCGGCGATTATCAAAACTATCTGAAGACCGACGTGCTGCCGCGATCGAACGGCGACTTCCGCCTGGGCGCGGAGACTTACGCGAAGAAACTTCTGTACGAAGAGATGGTGGATATTCCGCTCGACCGCCTGCTTGCAGATCGGTTACGCCGATCTGCGCCGGAACCAGGAGAAGTATCGCGAAACCGCCTTGCTGATCGACAAAACCAAAACTCCGCAGCAGATTCTGGCGGAGGCGGTGAAGGATCATCCGGCGCCGGATCAACTGCTGCAAACGTTTCGCAACACACTCGGCGGATTGCGGGACTTCATCACCAGCTCACCACCTGGTGACGATTCCGTCGCCGGTGCTGCCGATTCTGGAAGAGACGCCGCCGTTTATGCGCGCGACCACATTCGCTTCCATGGACACGCCGGGACCTTACGAAACGGTGGCGAAGGAAGCGTTCTTCAACGTGACGATTCCGGAAAAGAGCTGGACGCCGGAACGCACCGAGAGCTTCATGGGTCAATTCAACTGCGGCACCATTCTTTCCACCGCAATTCATGAAGCCTATCCCGGCCACTACGTGCAGTTCTTGTGGATGCCGCGAATCCAATCGCGGGTGCGCAAACTGCTGGGCGCGAGTTCGAACGCCGAGGGCTGGGCGCACTACTGCGAGCAAATGATGCTCGACGAAGGCTTCTCGAAAGATCCCAAGATGCGCCTGGGACAACTGCAGGATGCGCTCCTGCGCGATGCGCGCTACATCGTCGGAATCGAGATGCATACCGGGAAGCGCACTTTCGATCAAGCCATCGAATTCTTTGTAAAAGAAGGCTATCAGCCGCATGAAGTGGGCGTGGTCGAAACCAAGCGCGGCACGGCCGATGCGACTTATCTTTATTACACGCTGGGAAAGCTGCAAATCCTGAAGCTGCGCGAAGACTACAAGAAAATGCGCGGCAGCCAGTTCTCGCTGGAGGAATTTCACGACAGTTTTCTGCAGCAGGGATTCCCGCCCATCAAGATCGTTCGCAAGGCGATGCTGGGCAACGATTCGCCGACGTTGTGAGGGGGCGGGGACCGGCGCGCCTAAACCACTACCTCAACCGGCACCGGCGGCAGTTTGCGGCGGCCGATGTTCAGATTGATGTGATGCAGTCCTGGGCCGACTTCTTCCGGCAGGCGGAAGTTCACCTGATAACGCTGCGGGCGCGGGTCGGTGCAGATTTTCTCGACATCCTCCACCGGGTGTCCGCCCATCCAGACTTCGATGTCGAAGGGACGCGCGATCTCTTCCAGCGTCAGCGCCACGCTGCGATTTTCGACCCGCTGCGGCGCCGCCACGATGCGCGGGATGGAAGGGCCGGGAGGGATCACGCGAAGAGTTGCCGGTTCGGATAGCGGGCGATCCAGCCAGAAGAGTTGAACCGGGAGCAAGCCGGTGGCTTCCAGCTCCGGCAGGTCGACGCGAATCCGCTGCCAGCCGCTGCGATCCACTGCGCCGATGGACGGTGACCGTTCCCAGTGAGTTGCCGATGGTGGCGCGCAAGTGATTCAGGCCCGCGTCCGCCGGAAGATTCTCCGCGCGGATGGAGATGACGGCGAATCGTCCGCGGCAGGGCGCCACCGGCTCAAAGCTGTAGGCGTTGGTGATTTTGTGAATCTTCACCGGGAGCGTGTCGCCCAGAGCCGCGATCTGTTGTTCCAGACCGGCGGACCAGCCGGCGGGCTGCTTGCGCCAGGTGGTCCACATGGATTGCGTGGAGACGCCGTCCAGCGCCAGCACCTGAAAATCGTGCGACTGAGCGAACTCCAAAAGTTCGTGCGACGAGAAGCGCGGCGCCGGACCTGGCTGCCGGCGGAACCGTTGAACTGCAAACGCGCCAAGCCGCCGGGACGCAGCACGCGATGGATCTCGCGCAGAAAGGCGATCACCAGCTCGCGGCTGGGGATGTAGGGGAACAGCGCGAACGAGTAGACGAAATCGAAGGACTGGTCCGCGAAATCCTCCAGGCTGGTTCCATGGATCTCGCGCGGATGGGCGTGGGGAACATCCTGCAGATTTTCGCGCGCCTGCCGGATCGCGTCGCCCGCAACATCCACGCCGTGGATTTCGAGAAAGTGCCGGCTCATGGGCCGCATCAGGCGGCCGGAGCCGCAGCCGATTTCAAGGGCGCGCCAGTTGCCGCGCTCTTCCGCTTTCAGGCGGCCGAGTTCAGCTTCCAGTTCATTGACCACGCCGGTGGCGGCGGCCAGAAACTCAGCATCGCTCTGGCCGCGCCGCCCGTAGGCGACGTAGTAACTGGTATCGACTGTCGGTTCCGGGACGTCGGAATCGGGCACGGCGGCTACTTGCGGCTGGAGTAACGGTCGAGTTCCCGCAGCAGCGGGGCAGCCGACCTGGGAGCGGCGACCGAACCGTCGACGATTTCACGGTTCTTCAACGGCTTGCCGTAGAGATCCTGGTTCCAGTCGTCGTCTTCGCGCAAGGTTGCGCCATTCAAGGCGATGCCGGCGAACAGGCCGCGCGCGCGCGACCAGGCGAGAATTTCAGCGGTCATGCGGGCGTCGGTTTCGGCTTGCGCGACTCGGCCCACGGGGCCGGCGGCGACCGTTGCGTCAGCGCCCAGCGTGAACTTATCCGCCCAGCAAGCGATCCATGCCTCTATCGTTCATCACCAGCATGAAGACATCCATCTCGGATGCGCCGATCTGGAAGCCCACGCTGCCGCCTTCGATGCGAACCGAGCCGGGGGCCGACCAGCCCACGCCGTCCTTCTTGCGGCAGGAAACGAAACCCTTGCCGTACTTGCCGCCGACGATGAAAGCGCCCTTCTTCAGATCGGGAATGATCACGATGCATTCCGCCTTCTCGAGCAGATCCTGCGGGATCGACTTGTCGGGGATTCCCATCACTTCCTTGAAGGCTTCGGCGGCGCTTTGCAGACGCTTGGGCGCATCCGACGCGGCGGAAGCCGTGAACGGCAGCAGGGTGGCCGTCAGTGCGGCGAATATTCTCATTTTCATGGAACAACCTCCGTTGATGGATTGCTACTCGTTTAATGATGCCAGATCTCGGGATGCCGATTCGGGGATCGCGTTTCAGCGTTCTCAGGTTTCTCTTCTCCATGATGCTGGACACTTCGGCGGAGCGCACGCCGTAGACGCGCCGGATCAGGCGGCAGATTTCAGCGGCCACGCGCTCCGGCCGCTCTTTGTCTTTTTGCGATTCAGGAAGGTCCAACTCGACCTTCAGATAAACATGGGTCCGCGCCATTTCCCGATGATACGATAGAGGTGTCCACGCGGTGAATATTCCCTGCAAATTATGCGAAAAACGGAGAGCGCGCAGGCACTGTCCGGGCGTCGAGGGTGAGATCTGTCCGCAGTGCTGCGGGTCGCAACGCGAGATCACGATTGAGTGCCCGGCGTCGTGCGAGTATCTGAAGGAAGCGCGCTTTCATGAGCAGCCTCCGGCGGTGACGGAAGATCAGGTGCCGAATCCGGACATCCGCTTGAGCGAAAAGTTTCTGCGCGATACCGAGCCGCTGGTGTTCACGCTGGCGGTGGCGCTGAAGCGCGCGATGGAAACGGGCGGCGCGGTGGATTTCGACGCGCGGGAGGCGCTGGAGGCGGAGATCCGCACGTATCGGACCATGCAGACGGGCTTGATTTACGACACTCGCGCGCCGAATCCGTATGCGGCGGCGATTCAACAAAAGCTGCGTGAGGCGGTGGAAGAGTTTCGCAAGGAACTGGTCCAGGAGAAGCGGCATGCACACGGTGCGCGATGCCGATGTGCTGGGCGTCCTGGTGTTTCTGCAGCGGCTGGAAATGCGCTACAACAACGGGCGCCGGCGAGGGCGGGCGTTTCGAGATTTTCTGACCGGCTATTTGCCGGAAGCTCCGGCGCCGGCGGTGCTGGTTTGAAAACTAGCGTGAAACGTAAGGGCTACGTTGTGTTTGGGCATGGTTCGAGCGTGGAATCCGCTAACGATGCGGTGCGCGCGATGGCGGCGGAATTGCAGCGCCGCAACGGATATGAGGCGGTGCAGACGGCGTTTCTCGAAGGCGGGCAGCCCGATTTGCGCGGCGCGATCGATCGCCTGGCGGGTCAGGGCGTCGCGCATGTGATCGTCATCCCCTATTTCCTCACGCTCGGGATGCACCTGCAGCGCGATCTGCCGCGCCTGGTGGAGGAGATTCGCGCGCGTGCATCCGGGGCTGGAGATACAAGTGACGCCGCCGCTCGACGGGCATCCGGCGCTGATCGACGCACTGCTGGGGCGGGCGCGCGAGGCTACCGAAGGGAAACCGGGTGCAAGCGAAACTGATTGAGTGGGTGGAGATCGCGCCTGGGGTCCGGCACTTTGTGTTTGAGGCGCCGCAACTGGAGCGCCTGGAATTCGTGCCCGGGCAATTCGTCTCGCTCACCGATTCGGTTGCGTCCCGGGACATCACGCGGGCTTACTCGATCGCTTCGGCGCCCGGCAATGGCAACCGCTTTGAGCTGTGCCTGAACCGCGTCGACGATGGCGCCTTCACGCCGCATCTGTTCGATCTTTCGGCGGGAGACGTGGTGAATATGCAGCCGCCGCTGGGCACGTTCACGCTGCGCCAGCCGCTGCGGGATTCGCTGCTGGTGGCGACGGGAACCGGCATCGCGCCGTTTCGTTCGATGCTGAAGGCGGTGCTTCAGCCGGATTCGCCGGCATTCACGCTGTTGTTCGGCGTGCGGTATGAATCGCACCTGCTGTATCGTGAGGAATTCGAAGAGATGGCGCGCGAGTTTCCGCAATTTCGCTTTTGGCCGACGTTGACGCAGCCGGGTCCTGACTGGACGGGACGCGCGGGCCGCGTGCAGGCGCACTTGGCCGAAGCCATCGGCGAGCGACGCGACATCGACATCTATCTTTGCGGCTTGCAGCCCATGGTGGACGATGTGCGGCAGATACTGAAGGGCATGGGATTCGACCGCAAGCAGATCCGCTACGAGAAATACGACTGATGGGACGCACGATCTCACTGGCGCTGGCTCTGGTATTGGTCTTCGCGGCGGTAGCCGGGATCATGCTGAAGGTGATGCCCGCGCCGCTCAAGGACAGCGACTATTTGATCATCGGCTCGGTGTCCACGATGGTGTCGCTGCTGCTGCTATTCGTGCTGCTGATCGCGACTTCCGGGAAAGCGTCGAGCGTATTTTTCAAGCGGCGTAAGAAAGGGCCGTAGGTACGGCTCGCGGGCGTTCCGCTGTGGATGCGATGATCGCGGCTCCGCCGTCAACGTGCCTTGCGCAATTCCACTTGCTTATAGATCGCGCGGGAGTCGGCGAAAGTCGGGAACGCCATGCCGGGGAGCTTGGCCGCGGCGGTGCCGGTAGCCACGCCCCAGCGCAGCGCTTCGGAAAACGATTTCTTCTTCTCCATGCTCCAGGCGAAGGCCGCGACCAGCGCGTCGCCGGCGCCGATGGGGCTCAGGGCTTCGATGCGCGGCGGCAGCGCTTCGAACACTCCTTCGGGAGACGAGCCGATGGCTCCGCGCGCGCCCAGCGAAAGGATCACGCTTTCCGGTCCCATGGCCTGCATCACGTCCACCGCTTCGAGGCACTGCCCGCGTGTGATCAGAGCGCGGCTGAGCAGGCGCTCGGCTTCGTGCTGGTTCTGCATGATGACGGTGGGCTTGGCTTCGAGCGCGTGCTGCATCGCCTCGCCATCGGTGTCGAGCAGCGTCTTCACGCCGTGGCTCTTGGCCATTTCGATGATTTCGCAATAGTAGTGCGGCGCGCACGCCGGGCTGAATGCTGCCGCAGATCATGAGCCACTGCGTTTTCGGAAGGCGCGCCTCCACCTTTTTCTTGATCTCCTGGAGTTCACTCAGCCTCGCAGCGGCGCGCCCCGCTCATTCAGCTTCACGGTGAGGCCGAATTTGTCGGAAATCGTCAGATTCGTGCGGCTCTCGGCGCGCACGTGCACCGCGTCATAAGGAAATCCCAAGCCGGTCAGCAGCTTTTCGATGCGCTCGCCGGCGGTGCCCCCGGCGGTGAGCACGGCGGCCGTTTTCCCGCCAAAGGAGTGGATCACCTGCGACGCGTTTATGCCGCGTCCACCGGCCGCTTCGCTGCGGTCGAGGATGTAGCCGCGGTCCTCAAATACAAGGCGATCCGCCGTAATAATGCGATCCAAGGCTGGATTAATGGTTAAGGTGAGGATCAAGTTAACATGGTAACCTGACCGGGCAAGTTCAATCCCCTCCCCAATTCCGCGCTCTCACGGCGCTGGCCTGCGTGTGTTTTTTCTGGGGCACGACGTATCTGGGAATCCGCGTGGCGCTGGAATCTTTTTCGCCGGCCATGCTGATGTGCCTGCGCTATAGCATTTCCGGGAGCGCTCTGCTGATCGGAGCAAAGTTGAGCGGCGCGCATCTTCCCCAGCGGCCGTGAAGCGTTGCGCACGGCGTTCTACGGATTGCTGACGATTGCGATCGGCACCGGAGCCTTGGCGTACAGCGAGCAATGGATTCCCAGCGGTATGGCGTCCTTGTTCGCCAGCCTGCAACCGTTCTGGCTGGTGGGCGTGGAAGCGCTGTCGCCCGAGGGCGAGCGCCTGCACTGGCCTTCGATCGGCGGAATGCTGGTGGGCATGGCGGGCGTGGCTTTGTTGATGACGCCGGGATCGGGCGGCGTTATCCACGCAGGCCATGCTCGGCGGCTTTTTCCTGATGCAGTTCGGCGGGTTGATGTGGTCGATCGGTTCCATCGAACAGCGGCGCATGGGGACGCGTGTGCATCCCTTCGTGAGCGGAGGAGTGCAGCAACTCGCCACCGGAATCGCGTTCGCACTTCCCGCGTTTCTCGACGGGCGGCATGAGGAGTGGAACACCAAGGGACTGCTCGCCATCGCGTATCTGGCGGTATTCGGCGGCATCGTCGGCTACAGCGCGTTCATTTATTCGATGCATCACCTGCCGGTGGCCCTGGTCTCGATTTACACGTACATCAATCCGATCGTGGCGGTGGCGCTGGGATGGTGGTTCTATCGCGAGCCATTTGGCTGGCGCGAAACAGTGGCGATGGTGGTGATCTTCGCGGGAGTCGCCATCGTGAAATTGACCACCCGCCGCAGCCTGCGGCCGGAAGAAGAATCAGTCCCGATCGAGTAGCTTCGCGCCGAGCGAGCCGCCGAACGTCGGCAGCAGGGTCAGGAATACGAACGATTCCAGCAAGGCTTTGGTGATTCCGGCGGCAGTTTGGATTTCTTTCAGCGCTTCGCATAACTTCAGGCCGCGTGGCTCCCGGCTTGCTGGCGGACGGCGTTCGCCAGCTCCGGATTGGTCAGCATCGCGGCGAACGCGGTGAACAGAAGCGTGGTGATCAGGAAGCCAAAAATGCCGGATATCCAGCCCAGATGCGCTCCGTTCGCCATCGACAGCCGCTGCCCGGTCTTGCGCTTGTAGAGATGCACCGCAAAGGCGCCCGAAGCGATGGGAGCAAGGATCGCGATGACCTGCAATCCCGGCAACTGGCCCAGCAGCACAAACAGGCACAAGCCCAGTGCTCCGGCCATCAGACCCACGCGGAGGGCCAGGAGGTTGTGAAAGCCGATGCGGGCTGGCGCGGGCGGCGGCGCGAGTTCGATTGGCGGCGGGAGCGGCTCTTCCACTTCCTCGACAAACACGGGTTCATCGCGCTGCGGCTTGCCGCACTTGTGGCAGAATCGCGCGTCGGGGGGAAGCTTTGCGCCGCAGGTACATACGTCAGGCACGCCTCCAGTGTGCCACGTTATGCTGAGACTTGCGATGCCCCCCACCATTGCCACCTCCGTTACCATCGACGACATCCGGGCCGCGGCCCAGCGCATAAAGCCCATTGCGCGGCGGACGCCGGTGCTGAATTCGCACAGCTTCGATCGCGAAGCCGGCGCGAAAGTTTTCTTCAAGTGCGAAAACATGCAGAAGGGCGGCGCGTTCAAGATTCGCGGCGCGGCGAATTTCATCTACTCGATTCCGGAAGCGGATCGGGCGCGCGGCGTGGTGGCGTTTTCCTCCGGCAATCATGCGCAGGCGGTGGCGATCGCGGCGCAAGTCGCTGGGAATCCCGGCAACGCTGGCGATGGCGGCGGATGCGCCTCGCGCCAAAGTGGAGGCGACGCGGGCGCGGGGTGCGCGGATCGTTACCTACGACCGGTTTCGCGAGGATCGCGTGGCGGTGGGAAAGAAACTGGCGGAGGAAACCGGGGCGACGCTGGTGCCGCCCTTACGACCATCCCTGGACCATCGCGGGGCAGGGCACGGCGGTGCTTGAACTGCTGGAAGAAGTCCCGGATCTCGACGCGATCGTGGTGTGCATCGGCGGCGGAGGGCTGATGGCGGGGAGCGCGATTGCGGCCAAGAGTCTGCGCCCGAACATCCGCGTGATTGGCGTCGAGCCTGCGGATGCAAACGATACAAAACTGTCGATCGAGGCAGGGAAGCGGGTCGAAATTCCACCGCCCGCCACCATTGCCGACGGACTGCGCGCGCAGATTCCGGGCGAACTGACTTTTCCGATTATGCAGCGGCTGGTGGACGAAATCGTTTTGGTGAGCGAAGAGGAAATTCGCGCCACGATGAAGTTTCTGCTCTCGCGTCTGAAGATTCTTACCGAGCCGAGCGGTGCGGTCTCGGCCGCGTCGGTGCTTTTCAAGAAGCTGCCGCCGGGCCTGGGACGCGTGGGCGTGGTGCTCTCCGGCGGCAACGTGGATTACGAACTGCTTGCCAGTCTCTGATATCCAAATCCGTATTGCGCGTCCCGATGAACATTCCCGCGTGCTGGCGATCTACGGCGCGCTGGGCTATCGCCGGAAGATCGATCCCGCCGATACGGTTTGGCTCGCGGAGAGCGGAGGAGAAGCGGTCGGCATCGTGAGAGTGGCGGCGGAGCAGGGAACTCTGGTGCTGAGAGGGATGCGAATCGCGGAACACGCGCGGCGGCAAGGCCTCGGCACGCGGATGCTGGAAGCGATCGCGGAGTGGCTCCAGGATCGCGAATGCTATTGCGTTCCGTATCCGCACCTGGTGGGATTTTACGGGCAGATCGGGTTCGTGCCACTTGAGCTCTTCGACGCTCCGGCGTTTCTTGCGGAAAGAGTCGTAGAGTATCGGCGCAGCGGCCAGGAAGCGATTCTGATGCGAAAGCCGCCTGCTCCGATTTCCCGGCGTTCGTGAAAGAATTGGAGAATGATTTGGCT
Organism: Bryobacterales bacterium; assembly: GCA_963731375.1. Taxonomy (GTDB): domain Bacteria; phylum Acidobacteriota; class Terriglobia; order Bryobacterales; family Bryobacteraceae; genus Palsa-187. Next base: position 825,743 of record CAVSUW010000004.1, on the reverse strand, counting down.
GGTGCTGGTAGCGCTCCTGTTCGCCGATCCGTTTTGGCAGACCAAGCCGGCGAAGGATTGGAACGACGCCGAGCTCTCACAGTTCCTGGCGGATTCGCCGTGGGCTCAGATGATCGCGCAGCCCGCGAAACCGCAGACAGGTAAGAACTCGGGCGAAGGCGGATTGGTGCAGGTGTATCTGGCGACGGCGGGGCCAGTAGTGAAAGCCCTCGCCGAGCGCGACCGGCGGCTGGAGCTAAGGCGTCCGGGCATCACGAAGGCGCTGGCAGACGATCCATTGTCTGAAGAGCGCGCCCTCTGGTTCGCCGATCATCGGGCGGAGTACATCATTGTCGCCGCGCGCGTCGGAAATAACGACTGCCTTCTCGATCGACAAGGAAACCAGCCGGATGGAACGCGACAGCGTCATGGAGGCGGGGCGTATCCAGGTGAAGGTGAGCGCCACTTTCCCGCCCACGCAAACCGATCCGCATGTGTACCTGGCGTTCCGGCGCGAAGCCAGTCGCGGGCTGGACAAGGACCTCAGCTTCGGGCTCTACTTGCCGGGCGTGCCGGCGCCTTATCGAACCGTCACGTTCAAGATCAAAGACATGATGGTGGACGGCAAGCTGGAGATGTAGCCGATCGTCAATTACCGGACCAGAGCGGAGCGCAGCAGCGTGCTCAGTCCGTTCCATGCAATCTGCACACCGATGCACACCAGAATGAAAGACGAAAGCCGGATGACGACGTTCATGGCCGCATCGCCTAGCACTTCGGCGATTCGTTCGGCGAAACGATAGCTCAGATAGATCGATACGGCGATCAGAATAGCCCCGATCAGCAGCCCTACGACCAGCGGCCAGCGCCACTCCGAACCCTCGGTTCGATTGGCGCCCACCGTGATCGCCGCCGATATTGAACCTGGGCCCACCGTTAACGGCAGCGTCAACGGATAGAAAGCCTGCCGCATGTAATTGGTCTCGTTGCAGGGGCCCTTGGCGTCCATGCCGGCGTCGTCACTATCGGAATGGCGGAGTAACGACCATCCGGTCGCCGCCGCCACCAGCCCGCCGCTCACCTGCACCACGGGGAGCGAAATCCCGAAGAAACCCAGGATGTGCGTGCCGATGAAGATCGATACCACCATGAGTACCAGGCCATTTATGGCGATGGTCCGAGCGAGTTTGGCGCGCCCCTGATCGGAGACCCCGCGGGAGAGCAGCAGAAAGATGGGGGCATTCCCCAGCGGATTGACGATCGGGAACAGCGCGCCTGCCACGAGCAGGGTGCTCGCCACTAACTGACTGAAATTGCTCTTCATGACGTATATCTCAATTTAGCGCGGGCCCGGCATCGCGTCCCATTGTGGTGCGGAAAGGACGCAAGGTGGTCAAGTTTGATTACTCTGGCCCGCTGATCTTGTACATCACAAAAAGAGCCGCCACGACTCCCGCGAGCACCAGCATTGGGTGTTCCCCAATAAATTGGAATAGACTGTCCATGTACCCTTTGAGTGGGAGTATATCCTAACTCCTGCCCGCATTCTGCTATACTTTTACTTTAGATTCCTAGCCCTTGCGCCTTCGCTGCTGCGTTGCGCGCGTCTAAGAAGGAATAAGATGCCGAAACGCACATTTCAGCCGAACAATCGTAAACGCGCGAAAGTACACGGGTTCCGTGAGCGCATGAAGACCAAGAACGGACGCGCCGTGCTCAGCCGCCGCCGCGCGCGCGGCCGCCATAAACTGACTGTCAGCGACGAGAGAGCTGTCCGGTACGCTAAGGCCAGCAGCTAAACCCGCCTCCGGCGGCGCGCTCAAGTTTCCGCAGGCTTCGCGGATTCTGCGCTCCTGCCGAATTCCGAGCCGTCTATGATAACGGTATCCGCCTCTCCGGTCCCCTATTCGCGGCCTTTTGCCTGGCAAGCCCGGACCCGTCCCGACGTACGGCTCGACTGGGGCTTACCGTGCCGCGGGCGATCGGCGGAGCGGTGGTCCGCAACCGGATCAAGCGGCGCATTCGGGAAGCGTTCCGGCTGCACCGCGCAGAAATCGGAACGCAGTGGGACATCGTGGTCAATCCCCGCCGGGCGGCGCTCAACGCGTCTTTTCCGGATATCGAGCGGGCGCTGCGGAAGGTGATTGAAAAATGCGGACCTTAGTGGTGGGGACATTACGTATCTATAAGCGATGGGTCTCGCCGTCGCTGCCGTCGGCCTGCCGGTTTCATCCGACCTGTTCTGAATACATGATGCAGGCGGTGGAAAAGCACGGCGTGGTGCGGGGAGTGTGGCTGGGCACGATGCGCCTGCTGCGCTGCCATCCGTTTCATCAAGGAGGATTCGATCCCGTCCGCTAGCGCCGCACTGGGTATGCAATCGGTATGAAAAAAGAATTGACCATGGAAGTCCGGCTGCTGATTGCCTTCGTGCTGATGGGACTGGTGCTGCTGGTCAGCCAGTATTTCATCAAGCCGGTGCCGGCGCCCACTGCCACCAAAGAGGGTGCGGCGAAGAGCGCGCAGCCGGTGACTGCCGGCCGCGGTCGAAAAACCCGAGGCCGTCATTCCTTCCCCCGCCAAGGCAAAGAGCGGCGGAGACCGCTGGCGCGGTGCAGGCGGCCAGCGAAGAGACGTTCGCGGTGGACACCGATGTCTATCACGTGTTGTTTTCGAATCGCGGCGCGGTGGTGCTGGGCTGGATTCTCAAGGATTATCGGGATCACGCGAACAAGCCGCTCGAACTGGTGTATCAGCCCGGGAAGGATCGCGTTCCCTATCCGTTCTCGATCGAAGTCAAGGGACAGACGCTGGCGACCGATCCCAACAAGGCGCTGTTTAAGACCACGCGGTCGGGCGACGGGCTGGAAGTTTCCTTCGAGTTTTCCGACGGCCGCGCGCTTACCAAGAAGACTTTCCGCTTCGCCCAGAAGAGTTACCTGGTGGGCGTCACTTCCGAGATCACGCAGAACGGAACTGCCGTGCCGCACTCGCTCACTTGGCGCGGCGGGTTTGGCGATGCGACGGTGCGCAATCCCGAATCCGTTCAGCACGCTCTGTACTACGATCTGCCCAATTCCAAACTCAAGTCGCATATCGTTCAGCGATGCGAAGAACGGTCCGATTTCCGCCAGCGGCCAGTTTTCCTTTGTAGGAATCGAAGACAGCTATTTCACGGCGGTGTTCCTGCCGGGCGACAAGCCTTCGGTCGAGCAGACCACCTATGCCGATGCGGTTCCCAATGCGGAGGGCAAGGACGAGAAGCGCGTCGGCGTGGGCGTGGGCGGCGAAGGTCTCAACTCGCTTTCGCTGTTCGTCGGGCCCAAGGACACGGACCTGCTGCGCAAGGTGAATCCCAAGCTGGAGCAGGTGGTCGATTGGGGCTTCTTCGGCGTGATCGCGAAGCCGCTGTTTCTGGTTCTCAACTGGACCTCGGATCATGTGGCGCACAACTACGGGTGGTCCATTGTGCTGGTGACGCTGGCGATCAACATGCTGCTGTTCCCGCTGAAGATCACCAGCATGAAGTCCTCCAAGAAGATGCAGGCGTTGCAGCCGCAGATCAAGGCCATCAACGACAAGTACAAGGGCATCTCCATGAAGGACCCGCGCAAGACTGAACAGAACCAGGAAGTCATGGATCTGTACAAGAAGAACGGCGTGAATCCGGTGGGCGGATGCCTGCCGATGCTGCTGCAACTGCCGTTCCTGTGGGCGTTCTATAAGGTGCTGGGCGTCGCGATCGAGATGCGCGGCTCGCATTGGCTGTGGATCACCGATCTGTCGCAGCCGGAATCGCTGGCGATTCACATGTTGCCGCATTCTGCTGGTGATCACGCAATTCGCTGATGCAGCGCATGACGCCGCAGCCGGGCGTGGATCCCGCGCAGGCGAAAATGATGATGTTTATGCCGCTGATGTTCGGCTATATGTTCTACTTCGCGTCGGCGGGGCTGGTACTATACTGGTTAACCGGCAACGTGGTGGGCATCGTGCAGCAGTGGCTCTTGAACAAGACCATGCCGGCTGCGCCTGTGACGGCGCCGGTTCCTATCAAGAAGGGCAGGAAATAAATTTTGGCCCAAAAGAAATATACGGTCGCTGAAACCGGACCGCGCATTGAGGAATTCCTCAATCACGTTTTCAAACTGGCGGGATTTCAACTGGCCTTTACGGTGGCCGAAGGCGAGACGCCGCATCCGGATTTCGAAAATCCGGACTTGATGGTTCGCTTCACCGGCGCCGACGTGGACTTGCTGCTGGGCAACAAAGCCGAACTGCTGCTGGCGCTGGAGCAGTTGACCATGGAAGCGATCGGCATGGCTCCCGAGGAGCATTCGCGGATCTGCTTCGATGCCAACGACCGCCGCATCCTGCGCATTGAAGAGCTGCGCATGAGCGCGCAGGCCGCCTCCGAGCGCGTCAAGAAATCGCGCCAGCCGTTTCACTTCAGCCCCATGAACAGCCGCGAGCGGCGCATTCTGCATCTGGCCTTGCGCGATGAAACCGATGTGCGCAGCGAGAGCGTGGGCGAAGGTCCGATTCGCCAGGTGGTGATCGTGCCGGCGGAGATGAAGACGCTGCCGGAGCCGGTGATTCCGCCGAAGCCGCGTCCGGAACTGGATTCGACGGGCGGCAGGCCGGGCGGGTTCCGCGGCCGGGGCGGACGCGATGGCGATCGCCGCGGTGGTCCGCCATCACGCGGTGGTCCGCGCGGTCCGCGCCGCGATCATCGCTAGTGCGCGATTATCGCTAGCATAAGTGAAGCTCCACGACACGATTGCCGCGGTTTCGACGCCGCCGGGGCGGGGCGGCATCGGCATCGTGCGCATCTCCGGACCGGACGCGCGCGCCATCGCTGAAGCCATGCTGCGGTTTCCGCCGGACGAAGCCTGCTTGGAAACCATGGTCGGCGATGCTCGCTGAGCTTCCCGATGTCGGCGGGCCATGCGGTCGATCAAGTTGTCGTCACTTATTTCGCCGCGCCGCGTTCCTACACCGCCGAAGACGTGATCGAGATTTCGTGCCACGGCGCTCCGGTGGTTCTGCGCTTTGCGCTGGAGCGCGCCTGCGCTTCGGGAGCGCGCCTGGCTGAGCCCGGCGAATTCACGCTTGCGCGCGTATCTCAACGGCCGCATCGACCTGCCGCGCGCCGAAGCGGTTCGCGATCTGATCGACGCCACCACGCTCTATCAGGCCCGCATCGCGGCGCAGCAAATCGGCGGATCGGTTTCGCTGCGCCTGAAACCGGTGAAGGAGCAATTGCTGGAATTGATCGCGCTGCTCGAAGCCGGCATCGATTTCGCCGAAGACGACATCAGCGTGGCGCCGCCGGAAGAAATCCTGCGGCGGATCGATCCGGTGCTGGCCGCGGTGCGCGCGCTGATTCGCAAGCTTCGCCTACGGCAAGCTGGTGCACCAGGGATTCACGCTGGCGATCGTCGGCCGTCCCAACGTCGGCAAGAGCAGTTTGTTCAACCGGCTGCTGGAACAAGATCGCGCCATCGTCACGGACGATTGCCGGCACCACGCGCGATCTGGTGTCGGAGACGGCGGTGATCGAAGGAATCCCCGTCAGGTTTGTCGACACGGCGGGCATCCGCGCGGGGCAGGACGTCGTCGAGAAGCTCGGCATTGAGCGCAGCTATCAGGCCATGGCCGACGCGGACTTGACGGTGGTGGTGGTGGATCTTTCAGCGCCGCTCGACGCGGCGGATCGGCAGTTGATCGAAAAAGCTCAGCAGCAGGGGAAGAGTATTGTCGCCGGGAACAAGTGCGACTTGCCAACGCGAACGGAGGCGGCCGGCGCGCTGCGCGTTTCCGCGCTCACCGGCGAGGGCCTCGCGGAACTGCGCCGCGCCATCATCGAGGCGATCGCTCCGCGCGGTCGACTGGAACAAGAAGGCGGTTTCATCACCAGTCTCCGCCACGAACAGCTATTGCAGGAAACTCGCGAGGCTCTGGAGCAAGCCCGCACCGCAACCACGCTCGGCATCCCGCATGAGATGCTGCTGCTGGATCTATACGCGGCGCTGCGGCCCATCGACGGCATCACCGGCGCAACCACGGCGGACGATATCCTGAATCGGATTTTCTCCACCTTCTGCATCGGAAAATAATGCGCGGCGAAATATGACTCGACGCGAATCCGAACTGCGCGCCATGTTTGCGCTGGCCGCGCCGCTGGTACTGACCGAGCTCGGCTGGATGGCGATGGGGATCGTCGATACCATGTTCGTCGGCCGCGTCAGCGCGGACGCGATCGGCGCGGTCAGCCTCGGGCACCTCGGTGTTCTACGCGATTGCGATCTTCGCCAGCGGACTGTTGCTGGGGCTCGACACGCTGGTTTCGCAGTCCTTCGGCGCGGGCGATCTGAACGATTGTCATCATTCGCTGGTCAGCGGCATCTGGCTGGCGCTGCTTTTAATTCCAGGCGTGATGGGCGTAGTCTGGCTGTTCGTTCCGCTGATGGCGCGCATTTGGCATCGATGCGGGCGTGCTGCGCGATACCACTCCCTACATTCGCGCGCTGAACTGGAGCGCGCGCTCCGCTGCTGCTGTTCTTCTGTCTGCGGCGCTATCTGCAATCGATCGGCATCGTGCGCCCGATTCTGGTAGTCCTGATCACGGCGAACCTGGTCAACGCCGCCGGCAATTGGATCTTCGTGTTTGGCAATCTCGGCGCGCCGCGGCATGGGTGCGGAAGGATCTGGCTGGTCGACCTGTGTTTCGCGGGTCTACATGCTGGCGGCCATGGTTTTCATCGTCTGGCGGCGCGATCCCAAGGCGTTCGCTGGTGAGCTGGCGGCCGGATTGGCGCCGCATCGGCAGGCTGCTGAAACTGGGACTCCCCGCCGCGGGACAAATTGGTCTGGAGATGTCGGTGTTCGCGACCGTGACGGTGCTGATCGGCAAGCTCAGTGCCGATATTCTTGCCGGACACCAGATCGCATTGACCGTGGTCTCGACTACTTTCATGATGCCGCTGGGCATCAGTTCGGCGGCGGCGGTGCGCGTGGGACATGCCATTGGAAGACGCGATCCCGAAGGTGCGTCGCGCGCCGGCTGGACGGCGCTGGCATTTGGCGCGAGCGCGATGTCGCTGGCGGCGCTGGCGCTCCTCAGCTTTCCGCATGCGATCGCGCGCCTGTTCACGCCCGAAGTTGCGATCATCGCGGCCGCGGTTCCGCTGCTGCGCGTCGCCGCATTCTTTCAGCTTTTCGATGGCTTGCAAATGACCGCGACCGGAGCTCTGCGCGGCGCGGGCGATACGCGCACGCCGATGCTGTGTCACTTCGCCGGATATTGGATATTGGGCCTGCCGCTGGGCGCATTCTTGTGTTTTCGCGAATCGCTGGGAGCGGTGGGATTGTGGATGGGCTTGTCGGCTGGGCTGATCGTGATCGGTCTCATCCTGTTGTGGGTCTGGCGCCGCAAGGCGCGCGGCTTTCGCGAAAGCGCGGCGGCGTCCGGCGTCGAAAAATGAGTGGACTGCCGCAGCGAGTGTTACAATGAGTAAATTCGCTCTGAGATCCTTAGGCCAGGTAGCTCAGTTGGTAGAGCGCAGCCCTGAAAAGGCTGGCGTCGGCGGTTCAAGTCCGTCCCTGGCCACCACATTCTAAAAGCCTTATCGGTGGCCAAAAACATAGGTTTCTACTCGTGGGAACAATACGGGAACATCTAAACGGCTGCTGCCTCCCGCTCCCCATTTTCTGCATCCATCAACTTCCACATCTCCGCGCGCCGTGTTTCCGGTACTCGCGATGTGCGTCTTGCCCAGCTTGGCGTATCTTTCGGTCATCTTGATATTGGCATGACCTAGGATCTTCGCCAGTTCGTACAGGTCTCCGCCGTTCATCATGTACCACGATGCGAACGTGTGCCGGAGATCGTGAAAACGGAAGTTTTGAATTTCCGCTAGCTCAAGGATGGTTTCGAAGCTGCCCTCCACACGCTGCCGCTCGCCCTTCGCGCCCCGCTTCGGCGGGAACAATTGTTCCTCCCCGATCACAGCGGGATATTTTCGAAGTTCTGCGGCCAGTTCGGGAGTCATCGGAACATACCGAATTTTCCCGCCCTTCAGCTTCGAGCGAACTGCTATGAGCCCTTCGCTATAGCGGAGATCACTCCAGGTCAGTCCGAAGATTTCAGCCATCCGCATTCCGGTTGTGAGCGCGATCAGTACGATCATGCGCAACCGGTAAAACGTGCGGTTGATCTCCCGCGTGTCGGCTCGATACATTTTCTGATCGAGCGAACGTCTTGAGAGAGCTGATCTCTTCGGCTGAAAGGTAGCGTTCCCGCTGGTCGTCCGGTCGGTAGACCTCGACCTGATCCGCCGGATTCCGGTCTATGCCGGTTTCCTTCGACCAAATCACCGACGCCTTCTCCATCATGTGGTGCATGACATTGAAGTGCCGCACGGCGGTTCCAGCAGAAAGCCCCTTTTCATCCGTCAATCCTCCGGTACCACGCTTGGACGGCGGTTCGCCCTTTCGATGTTGGGCGCAGACTCCAAATCCCGCCACCGATGTAAGCAATGCGGATATTCAGGCGTTCCTCAAAACGCTACCGCGCGACAGGGTGAGCGATTTGCCCATTCGCGTGGTTGATGTCGGAGGGTACCAGGTGGGAATCTTCGCCGTATTCAGGCCAAAGTCCTTACCCGGCGACGCGATTCTTCACGAAACGAAGCGGACAGAGATTTATCAGATTCTTGATGGTTCCGGAACCCTTGTGACGGGAGGTGCCCTGGTCGATGCCCACAAGGATGGTGCTAACGTAAGGGGTTCGCGCATACAGGGCGGAGTGAGTCGCAAAGTTTTCAAGGGCGATGTGATTATCATCCCAGCGTATCTTCCTCATTGGTGGAGCAGCCTCGACAGCGACCTGACTTACCTGATCACGCGTCCGGACCCAGAACGCGAGATGAAGCTGAAGTGATTTTTCCTGCTTGACCGGATCTTGCGGCGTGCTCATTTCGAGCTTTTCTGTAAAGCCTTCTTCTCGCGGCGCGGAAGTTTATTCTTGTTCTCTTTCGAGAGCTTTGGAACTTTCTGAGATTTTGCCGGTTCAGGCTTCGCCGGTTCAGGCTTGGGCAGTGCATCGGGCGTTTCGGTCGTTTCTTTTTTCTTCGGCATTGTACTGCTTACCCTTCTTTCTTTTGCCAGCGAGTTCCTCGGAGTGTCCAGGCGGATCACCGTGTCTGCGTTGCAGAGTCATTGATACATGCGCAACCGTGCCATGGCTCGTGTGACCGGGAACGTCGAAGCAGATCGGGCTCACTCTGTCGTTTCAAGTATCCGCAGAGGCGCTCGTAGGTAGACTTTCAATCATTGATCGATAACGCAGATGAGGTCTCTTCGCTCGCGTTCTTTGCGATCGTTAGAGCGCAACTCAGTCATCAAGTCAATAGCTTTAGGTCAGTGTTCGTATATGCCATCCTGCGCAATTTCATCATCAAAACCATTAAAGTTATCAAATGTTTTTGGTACAGCCGATAGACTATTGACACAACAGCTGAGTCTTCTTAAACTGACTTCCAAGTAGTTGCGCGTCTTCACTAGTATCGCGCATCAGGTGGGCAGTCCCCTCCAATCGTTGTGGTCCGAATTATCTTCAGGAGTGTATTTATAAATGAAAAGAGAGTCGCGCTCGATCCTCGCCAGCATTCTTGTGCTGTCGATATCGAGCCTAAGCATGCTGGTGCTTCCCAGCGCCTTAAGAGCACAAGCCGTGGCAGTCGCGCAAGTAAGCGGCAACGTCACCGACCCAAGCGGGAGCGCTATCGTAGGCGCTCAAGTGCAGATGATAGAGACCGACAAGCAAGCCGTCCACGTAGCTGTCACCGACGCTAATGGCCAGTATGTGCTGCCAGGCTTACCAGTTGGTCCCTACCGCCTGGAAGTACATGTCGCCGGATTTAAGGATTACGCGCAAAACGGGATCGTGCTCCAGGTCAATCAGAATGTGCAAATCAACGCGGCGATGCAAGTGGGCGCGGTGTCAGAAAAGGTGGAAGTTAGCGCCACCGCGAGTATGGTTGAAATCAAAGAGAATTCAATATCGGCGGTGATCGATCAAAAGGGCATTAACGATTTGCCTCTGAACGGACGCCAAGCAACGCAGTTGATCTTAAGCCTGGGGGCTGCGACTTACGGTGACGCCGGAGACACCGGAAGCAAGACGTTCTACAGTTCCACCAGAATTTCCGTTGCGGGCGGGCAAGGCAATGGCACGGCATACCTATTAGATGGAGGAGATAACACAGACGCTATGTCAAACGTAAATCTACCTTTTCCATTCCCCGATGCTTTGCAGGAATTCAGCGTCGAAACCAGTGCCGTATCCTCGCGTTTCGGAACCCATCCAGGAGCGACGGTCAACGTGGTCACCAAGTCCGGGGCGAACTCGTTCCATGGCGATCTCTTCGAATATTTGCGCAATGGAGACTTGAATGCCCGAAATTTTTTCGCGGCTTCGCGTGACAGCCTCAAACGTAATCAGTTTGGTGGAACCATCGGCGGCAGAATCATCAAAGACAAACTGTTTTTCTTTGGGGGGTATCAGGGAACTATTAATCGCTCAAATCCTCCGACGACAACCACGTACATTCCGACACCCGCCATGTTGCAAGGAAATTTCAACCTGCCCGCGGGGTGTCCCAATGCGGGTAACGTAATTTACAACGGTAGTGTTCCATTCGCAAATAATCAAATCCCTACTGCCTTACTGAACCCGGTGGCTTTGAAGCTTTCAAACCAATTTCTGCCCCTCGGTGCGGCCGACCAATGCGGAAAGGTGACTTTTGGGATCCCCATCACTGGCGACGAGAATAATTACATTAGCCGCGTCGACTGGAACCAGAGCGCGAAAAACGCACTGTTTGGACGTTATTTCGTGGTTGGCTATAAGAATCCAGCTACTTTCGATGGAAGCAATGCACTGACCACCACGCAACCCGGCAACGTCGAGATGGCGCAATCTTTGACCATTGGCGATAACTATTCCTTTGGCCCGACGACACTCAATTCGTTTCACGCTACTTTTAACCGGCGGCGAGACGACCGTGGCCCGACATCCGCCCCGATCAACTGGACCGCCCTGGGATCGAACATCTACAGCGCCGTTCCCAACTTCCTTTACACTTCCGTTACCGGCGCGTTCAGCACGTTTTGTGGAACCTGCGCACCAGGCCACTTTAACGTGAACGCGTATCAGATTGCCGACGACGTCGACATCATCCGGGGGCGTCATCAAATTTCCTTTGGCTTTAACCTGGAGCGGGTACAAGCAAATACCATCTCCGGTTACGAACAGAACGGATATTTTACGTTTGCGGGTTCTCGCACCTCAGCATCCAAGGCTGGCGCCGGAAATCCGCTCGCGGATTTTGTGCTGGGGCTGCCCAATGACTTCCAGCAGACCAACGCCACGCCCAATGATTTGCGTTCCTGGATCATGAGCTTTTATGTGCAGGACAGTTTCAAAGTGTCTTCGCGCATTTTGGTGAACGTCGGGCTGCGTTGGGAGCCGACGTTCCCGGACGTCGATAAATACGGCCGAGGTACTTCTTTCAGCTTGGCTGGTTTTTATGCCAACCAACACAGCACAGTGATCCCGAACGCGCCCGCCGGATTATTCTTCAAGGGCGATCCCGGAATTCCTGATGCGATGTGGAACGGCAAGATGGCCAATTTCGCGCCGCGCGTGGGCCTGGTCTGGAATCCGCACGGAGACGGCAGGGATACTTTCCGGGTGGGTGGTGCAATCCTATACGACGCGACGGAAGCTTGGTTCAACGAGCGCGAGACCACCAATCCGCCCGTCGGCGGCTTCACCGACATTCCCAATCCAGTGGGTGGATTGTCCAATCCCTGGCAAGGCTTCCCTGGCGGTAACCCGTTTCCTCAAAACGGGGCGAGCTTTTTCGCCGGTGGAAACTACATCAACATGCCCATAAATCCTAAGCCCACCTATGTGGCCAACTGGAATGCTACCTATCAGCGCCAGATTAAAACCTGGCTGGCTTCGGTGAGCTATCTGGGCAACAAGACCACTCACCTATGGAGCACCGGCGGGGCGGTCAATCCCGCGGTTTATGGTCCAGGGGCCACTGTCGGCAACACCAACCAGCGCCGACTCTTGTATCTCGCAAATCCTACTCAGGGCGCATACTACGCAGAGATCAACACGGCCGACGACGGAGCGGTGGCCCACTACAATGGCCTGCTGACATCGTTGCAGCACCGTTTTGGCAGCAGCTTTACTTTTAACGCCAACTACACCTACTCAAACTGTGTTTCCGATGCCGACTTCGGATCCGCTATAGCTCTCCCCACCAATTCACAACCTTTTAATCGGCATGCCGATTGGGGCCGCTGCGTGTTCGATACGCGACACAATTTCAACGTCTCGCTGGTCGCCACGAGCTCCATGAAACGTTTTACAGGTTGGACCAATAAGCTGTTAAACAATTGGCAAATCGCTCCGCTGTTTCACGCGGCTAGCGGCCAGCCCATCAATATCATCGACGGCACTGACAACTCTTTAACTGGCATCAACGGCGGCCTGAATGACCGTCCGAATCAAGTGCTGCCCAATGTCTACGCAAATAATACTCCTTGCAACGCGGGCAGCACGCCATGCGTGCAGTATTTGACTAAAGCGGCGTTCGCATTCAGCCCGTTAGGAACCTTTGGCAACTTGGGCCGGAATGCGATCAACGGTCCGGATAACGTCAATTTGGATGTGTCCCTCACACGGCAGTTCAGGATCACCGAGAGATTCAGTTTGCAGGCGCGTGCTGATGCCTTCAACATTTTGAATCATACTAACTTTGCCGGCGCAATTTCCCCGGCAGGGACCGTATCGGCTTATCCGACTTTCTCAAGCGGAACCAATAACAACAGATTGAATGCTGGCACGTTCGGAAGAATTCCGAGTGCCTTCGATCCGCGTATCCTGCAGTTTGCACTCAAGCTGTTTTTCTAGTGGCTGTCGAAGTGCCGCATACGAGGGAGCGCTATCATGGGGCTCCCTTAACGGTCGTTTGTACGTACCGTTTCCGATAGTGATGATTAAACGCATCACGACGCTGACGTGGACGTTTTCTTTCCAGTCGTTCGTATTGCAGGGGACCCTGGAGATATTTTCCGAGCGGTCCGTTCATTCCATCAAGCAACTGCCAATCGGCCTGCGAATGCTGTAATTCGCATTTGCAAAAAAGACAACAGGTAGGGGATTGACCTCAAGAGCTATTCGACCTATACTAAAGCGGGCTTAACGCGAGCATGTTTCTCGCGGCCACCACTCTTCCGAGCACGTTACTCCCGAGCGGCGACAGTTGTCGGCTTAACAACTGGTTTCTGGCCTCTATGCCATTTGAAAGGAAATATGAAATACCGTCTAGATACTATATTTTGGGCTTCTTTATTAATGGGTCTTTTGCTGCTTGCCATTCCGGCGGCTGCTCAGTTGACCACCGCTGACCTCTTAGGTACGGTTTCCGATTCTGCGGGTGCGGTGGTGCCCAACGCGAAAGTCACGGTTACAAATATCGAGACGTCCGTTGCGCGAACCTTGCAGACAAATGGTTCGGGTGAGTACGTCTTCAATCTTCTCCCACCGGGCCAGTACAGCGTTATCGTAGAGGCGCCGAGCTTCAAGAAAGCCGCCTTTAGTGTGACCCTGGTAGCAGGCGATCGAGCCCGTGTTGATGCGCCGCTACAAATTGGGGAGACGACTCAGACCGTCGAGGTAACAGCGAGCTCTCCCGCCCTTCAGACCGATAGCGCCACCCTACGCGACACCGTGTCCTCGAAGTCGGTGCAGGATCTTCCGCTGAACGGTCGCAATTACATCACACTCGTCGCGACTGCTCCCGGAGCCGCTGCCGGACCATCCAACTCGATTCTCAGCGGTACGCGTCCCGACGACCGGCGGCAGACCTCGGCGGTCGTCGCCAACGGCCAGACTGAGACTTTCAATAACCACATGGTCGATGGCATGGACAACAATGAGCGCCAACAGTTCTCGATTCTATACCGACCATCGATCGACTCGCTGGAGGAAGTAAAGATCGACACTAATTCCTTTCCGGCCGAAGAGGGACGGGCGGGCGGCGCGGTGATCAACCTCATTACCAAATCGGGCACCAACGCGTTCCACGGAGGAGCGTACGAATACTTCCGCAATACCAAACTGAATGCCAATGACTTCTTCGCGAACAGCGCCGGCATCGGACGCGCGGCGTTCCATCAAAACCAGTTCGGCGGCAGCCTGGCTGGGCCCATTAAAAAAGACAAGACTTTCTTCTTCGGCGATATAGAGATCTTGCGACAAATCCAGGGCAAGAATACCGGCTTGTTGGCGGCACCGACTGCTTTTGAATTGGCAAATCCCGGCAACTTTTCCGATATAGGCGGACCGATCGTTCCTGCATCCAAGCTCGATCCCGTCGCGGTCAAATACCTCGCGCTTTTGCCGGCCGCGAACATCCCTGGCGCGCCTCCCACAGCCAATTACTCGGGCAATGTAAGCAACCAGTATTTCTCTAAGACAGTGGATGCACGAATCGATCACCGCTTCTCCGACCAAAACAGCCTATTTGGCCGATTCACCTACAACCCGACGACTACGGTATATCCAACTCTTTATCCGCAAGTGAAAGTCGGCAGTTTAACAGTCAATCCGGGAAACGGCATTTATCCGGGGAACTCGACCGAGAATTCGCAGGCGTACATGCTGGATTTCGTTCACATTTTCAGCCCGACCCTGGTGATGGAACTGAAGGACGGATTCACGCGGCTGAATGTCGCAACTCTCTCGGCCAATCAGGGCACTAACCTGTCGAATACGTTCGGCATTCCTGGATCCGACGTGGGTCCATATGTATCCGGCTTGATGAATACTACGATCAGCGGTTACCAGGGAACGGGAAGCTGCAATTCGCTGGGCGACTGCACTTCCGTGCCGATTTATGAAATTGACAACGTCTTTCAGGAGGAGGGAACGCTCACCTGGACGCATGGCACCCACAATGTCAAATTTGGCGCCGGCTTGATCCGGCGGCAGGAGCAGTATTATCAAAACCCGAACGGCCAGGGCAATTTTGTGTGGAGCGCGGCCACAGCCGGCGGCCCTCCCAACAGCCTCGCGAACTTCCTGCAGGGTGTTCCGACAACCATTACACGGCAGTATTCGTATACGTTTTTGTACTTCCGTACCTGGGAACCTCACATTTTCGTGCAGGACGATTGGCATGCCACGCGCAAGCTGACGTTCAATCTTGGTCTGCGCTGGGATCACATCGGTCAGGTCCAAAGTGCAACCGGCCAGCGCTCCAATTACCAGATCGCCAGCAACACATTTTGCATTGGCGCAGATGCCTGCGTGCAGCCCAACTGGAAGCAGTTCCAACCGCGATTCGGCTACGCTTACAACGCAGGTAGAGGGTTCGTTTTCCGTGGTGGATTCGGTATCAGCGAGTTCGCCCAGGATTATGCCTCGGGCTCGCTGAGCCTTCCCAACCCGCCCTTCGTAACTGTGAACTTCACCTGCTCGCCAGCGGCCTTGACCGGATCTTCGGTGTGTCCCGCGGGTGTCGGCAAATTGTCGCAGGGTCCCCCTCCGATCGTGCCGCCCAATATCCCGCAGCTCCTGGGGCCGGTTGCCGGCGGTCTGAACTCAGCCTTGACCGTCCACGACGATTACTATCCGGCCGCGAAAGTTATTGAGTGGAACTTCACCATGCAGAAGCAGCTCGGCGCGAACGTTTTCACAGTGGCGTATGTCGGCTCACTGGGGCGTCACCTGCAATATTTAACCAACGTAAACTTGCCGGCTCCCTCCGGGTCGGCCGTCACGCCTGCATACCTTCACGCAGCGACGTTACCCAACATAACGGGGATCTCGGACAACGGTACAGGCGCAGCCAGCGAGTATAATGCCGCACAATTCGTCTTCGAGCGACGCTACGCGAAGGGATTGACCGTGAACGCCAACTATGTGTTCGCCCGCAATCTGACCACCGTAACCGATCTCGGCTCAGCCGACCCGATTGGTCTGCTTACTTTTAACCGCAGTTACGATTGGGGCAACTCCAGTATCGGCTTCAAGCACAAAGTCACCGGCCGCGCTAATTATGAACTTCCGTTCGGCAAGGGTGCGACAGGTTTTAAGAAGACAGCCATCGGTGGCTGGCAATTGAACGTAATCGCCTTCTGGCAGTCCGGTGAGCCGTATACGGTCACGGACGGACAGAATTTAATCAATCTGCCGAATATCGCAGCGGACCGCCCGAATCAGGTCCCTGGTCAGTCTTGTCAAGCATCGAACCCGTCGATTCACGGCTGGGTAAACTACAATGCATTCCAGCAGCAGCCCATCGGCTTTGCCGGGAGTGAAGGGCGTGGTCAATGCTACGGGCCCAACTGGAAAAGTCTGGACTTCTCGATTTTCAAGGACTTCGTGATCGCGGAGCACTTCCGGCTATCGTTCCGGGCCGAGGCGTACAATATCACCAACACTCCCAACTTCGCCCTTCCAGTCTCGGCAATTTCCGCTTGGACGGTGAAACGCGACCCGGCGGGCATCCCGACTAATGCGGGAACATTCGGGCAGATCACTTCCACGAATATCGGCTTTACGCCACGCGTGATGCAGTTGGCGCTGAGGCTGTCGTTCTAAGATACGGGCAGCGCGACATCCCGGATGTCGCGCTAAACTGCTTTGCCCCATCCTAAGCTTTGTAAATAGCGAAACGCCTGTTTGGCTTGCTCGACGCGCGCGTCCCCGGTGACGCCGTCGCGGTCCACCAGGAACATCGGGTTGTCGAGCTTGCGCGCGACTTCGTGGATTGCCTTGAAGTCAATAACTCCAGTTCCAGGGTTGGCGACTTTCTTGTCCGGAGTAAGATCCTGAAGGTGAAAACTCACGATCTTCTTGGGATACTTGCCGACTAAAGTTGCGGGATTCACTCCGCCGGCTTCCGCCCAACATACGTCCAGTTCGTAGCGCACCGAGGGGTCGGTTTGCTCGAGCAGCATTTCGTAGGGCATCACGCCGTCCACCGGCGTGAAGTCGATGGCGTGCATGTGATATCCGAACTTCAGCCCGCTCTGTTTGGCGATGAAGCTGGCTTGATTGAAGGCGTCGCACAACCCCTTGATACTGTCGACGGATTTGTAGCTCGTACTCGCGGAAGAAGCGATGACGCCCCATTCGCAGCCCAGATCCCGCGCCACGGGTGCCATCAGCCGCGATACCGGAACGATGTTTTCCGTCGCGTAAACCGTGTCCCGCGCTTGGGCCGTCGTGGTTCCGGGAGGGAGATCCATCATCTGGTCGAAACCCATGTGCAGCGAGCGCACCCGGAGCCCGCTTTGCTCAACCTTCTTGCGGATCGTTCCGGGATCGAAGCCCCACAATCCGGCGGGCTCAATAAAATCGAAGCCCATACTCGCGGCCGCTTCAATCCCTGCGGAATACTTATCCCAGGTTCGCGGCAGGTCGCGTCCGACCAGCGCAATGAGCTGAATGCCGAGCGGGTAGCGCGCGTTGTCCGGCTTAACGGACGCGTCTTGCGCGTTAGCGATGCGCGTCCCTTCCGCGAGCGCTATACCAGCGGCCGCCGCCGGGATCCTGTGGATAAAATCGCGTCTGGTCATCTACTATTTTTCCTTCCTGGAATGTTCATCAGAAACGTGGCGCGCTGCGGACAGTATCCCGCGCCTTGGGGGAATGATCGAACTGGTTTATAGCTGTAACTGTATACAACAAGCTATGCAGCTAATTTTACAACAGGCTGCTCAAAGACAGTCTGGAAAGTTAACCCGAAAAGGCATGCCGGACCGATCGTGCATCTGCACGTTAACGAGACGAAAGAGAACAGTGGTGGGCGAGTTCTACTTCGCGAGTATGTGCTGCGCGTCCTTTTCGTTTTCCGTGCAAACGGATTCCATAATGTCATCGCTTAAATCGAGCAAGTAGGTGCGCTTGATCATCCAAGGCGCGTTCAGCGCTCCCGCATCCTCAGCGGTCATCTCCAACTCCAGATGGCCAAGATCCGGCCGGCGATACCGCTCCACTAGGTGCAGTTTTTCGGTCAGCGAATGACTCGAGTCGACCCAGGGTCTGTCGTTGAAACCCACACTGTCCACCACCAGCGTGTCTCCTTCCCAGTGTCCGATCGAGTGTCCCAACCATGCTGGGTTGGGATCTTTAGGATGGCTTCGCCCATCGAGGTAAATCTGGCGCGGGAGATGGCCCTCGGCATACGCCATCAATAGCGCCTGAGTCTGCAGGAATCTTTGCGCGTTGCCCTGGAAGATGGTCCGCACTACACCGTTGGGCTGGCATCGCGTAGTGGGCATGTCTCGGAGATCATTCGCATATCGTTCTTTCGAAACTCTCTCCGCCCAATCCTGGAATTCGGGCGTGCCAAGATCGCTCGTTCCTCCCGCTCCGGTCCAATAGCCGGAGAAGTCCGGCTTGCCGTCGGGCATACGCGGCGTCACTCCCTTCGGCGCAACCACGTGAGTTGCCGCAGCCACCTCGCTAAAATAGTCACGTCCGTCACCCAAGGTATTAAGGGCGATGCCCTCTTGCATGCGAATTTCGAGTTTGACCGTCTGGCCCGGGGCGATCTTCACATCATCCTGGACAAAAGGCAGCATACGGTTTGCCATGACTAGAGTGGAGAATTCGTACGTCCCCGCCGGGAGTGCAATCGAAAATTCTCCCTGAGTGGAGACCGTTGCCTTGTATACGCCTCGGGTTGCTACGTTCACGGCCTGTACGGGGAGTCCGCGAGCTGGAACTCCATCGGGATCGAGGATCTTCCCAGTCAGCGAACCTGCGGGCTGCTGGGCCAATGCAACGGCAGATAGAACCGCCGTCAGAAGATACGATCGCATGGATGCATTATACAGTCCGTTTGCTCACTCACCACGCGGACAGAGCTACCCGATACTGGGGAAGGTATGGCGGCTTTCAATGCCTTCCGTTAATGCTGCACATCGGGCAGTTGTCCGACTAGCGCGTTAACCATCAATGTTCCCGCCGGAATCTATCAAACTGGACTTGAAGAAATCTGGACCAACGCGTTGACGCGATCTACCAGGTGTTGTAGCCTGTCGCAAGTGAGCGCGGGCAATCAGCTGACGGTCTGGCAGCGCTGGGTTCGGCAGCCACAGAAGGTCGGGCTGCGAAGGGTGCTCTTCCAGGTGCACTTGTGGAGCGGCATCGCCCTTGGGTTCTACATCCTCATGATGAGCGTGACCGGCAGCGTGCTTGTCTACAGCAACGAGCTTTACAGAGCCGCGACGCCCGAACCGATCATCTCCAGGGGTTCCGGGCCACGATTGACTGACGACCAACTCGCGGAGGCCGCCGTGCACTTGTATCCAGGCTACCGGGTGGTGAGAATCACGCGGGCGCGGAATCTCGATCAGGCGGTGGATATGTTGCTAGGTCGGGGTGATGAGATCAAGCATCGACAGTTCGATCCTCGGAGTGGCAGCGATCTTGGCGATTCGGTCCCCATCGGTATCTGGCTCGTATCAAAACTGCTTGATCTGCACGACAACCTGTTCGCGGGACCAACCGGCCGGAAGGTAAACGGGGTTGGCGCACTCGCTATGCTCGCCGCTGCTCTAACTGGCCTGGCGATCTGGTGGCCGGGCATCAACACGTGGCGTCGTAGCTTGACGCTGCATCGCGGCGTGGGATGGAAGCGCTTCGTCTGGCACTCCCACAGCATGATCGGCTTTTGGAGCTTTGGATTCACGTTGGTGTTTGGCGTAAGCGGGGCCTACCTGAGTATTCCCCAGCCACTTCAGAACCTCGCCGACCGGTTAGAGCCACCGACTGCCGGGAATGCCGGGTTACGCATCGGCGACCAAATCATTTATTGGCTCGCCTTCTTGCATTTCGGTCGCATTAACGGCATCGGCATTCCTTGCGGCGGCCCTGGATTCTGCGACCAGACGACGAAGGCGATCTGGGCAGTATTCGGACTTGCCCCTGCTGCCATGTTTGTAACGGGCGCGATCATGTGGTGGAACCGCGTGCTGCGTCCTCGGCTGGCTCGATTGTTAGCGAATTTGAACACGTTTTCGGCTTGATGTTCTCCCTCCTTCCGAGGTAATGTCCTCATGACGTAGCTACCGATAATGCCCATTAGCGGAAGCATACGCCGCAGAATTGATCGCAGGGCCCTATCCGATCCGCTCCTAGGTTTTGGGATCTACATCTTGAGTATTAGGACGGGTTCCATCAATGGACCTAAGGAGACGCATCGCAGTCGCCGTTCCGATCCCCAAGGCTTTCGCGGTCCGACGCCAGCTCATGCCCTGACCTCTTCAGGTACCGGCCAATTTGCGGAGTAGTCAATTTACGAATCCAGGGAGTTCAGACCATGCGATCGATCATGAGAATGTCTGCTAAAATCCATTCGCCCGCTTTCATCGACTGGTAGGCAGGAACATCAAGATAAGAGTGCTGCTGCATCACTTGTTCGGTTGGCCAATTTAGCAATTAACCCTCGCGATACGCGCGTACCATTCGACGAAGTTCCTTCAGCAATTGATTGAGGCTACTATCAAGACAGAGGCTCGGTTTGTTGCGATCATACAGACGAGCGGCGGTGGCGATTCTGGCGGCGACCCTGGTTGCCTGGGCCCAGAGTCCGCCTATTACCGACTACATCATGCAGGGATGGGCCATCTTAACGCGATCAAACAAGAATCTGGCGACTGCCGCGATCGATCCGAAATTTCGCGTGGGGCCGGGCGGGCGTTGGCCTGTCTATGTTGCCCGAACTGAGGACGCAGAGCAAGTTGAGCGGGAAGTGCGCGCGCAAATGCCGGCAGAGGACTTCCGCAAGATCGAGATCCGGCGGCTGCCGGAAGATATTTCGAAGACATCTGAGCAAGGGTTGCTATACCTGCCGAAGCCGTACGTGGTTCCGGGCGGGCGATTCAATGAGATGTATGGCTGGGATAGTTACTTTATTCAGTTGGGTTTGCTGAAAGATGGCGAGATCGAACTGGCCAAAAACATGGCTGATAATTTCCTTTACGAAATCCGGCGATACGGCAAGATTCTGAATGCGAATCGCACGTATTATTTGACTCGGTCGCAGCCACCGTTCCTGACAGAGATGCTGCTGGGGGTATATCGCCAAACTCGGGATCGCTCTTGGCTGGCAGAATCGGTGGAAGCGGCGATGACGTATTACGGATACTGGGCAAGCGAACCGCATCTGACAGAGCAGACGGGATTATCAAGGTACTTCGATCTGGGAGACGGGCCGGCGCCGGAGGTACTAGCTTCGGAAGTGAATTCGTCGGGCCATACTCACTATGACCTGGTGAAGGATTACTTTCGGACACATCGGGTGGAAGCCTATGACGTGTCCCGTTTTTACGATCGGAAGCGTGACGAGCTTACGCCGCTATTCTATAAGGCCGACCGATCGATGCGGGAATCTGGGTTTGATCCGTCGGCCAGATTCGGACCGTTCAATGCAGATGTGATCCAGTACAATCCCGTGTGTTTGAATTCGCTTCTCTACGTGATGGAGAAGGAGATGGCGGAAATCTTGGAGATTGTCGGGCGGGGGGCAGAAGCGGAGATATGGCGAACGCGGGCGACAGAGAGAGCAGAGCGGGTGAATCGGTTCATGTGGGATGCGGAAGATGGATTGTATTACGACTACAATTTCGCGCAAGCGCGAATTCGACGCTATCCCTTTCTCACGACATTCTATCCTCTATGGGCCGGCATCGCGAATGCGGAGCAAGCCGAACGCGTTAGAAGGGCTCTCGGGAAATTCGAACGGCCGGGGGGATTGCGGACGAGTACCAACCGAAGCGGGGATCAGTGGGATGCACCTTTCGGTTGGGCCCCCCTAGAGCTAATCGCGGTCGAGGGCTTGCGGCGATACGGCTACAGCGAAGATGCGAATCGGATCGCTGGAAAATTCCTTGGCATGGTGCATCACGAGTTTCGTCGAACGGGAACGATTGTGGAGAAGTACGACGTGGAGCGGAGAGCCGCGGATATTCGGGGCGAGGTTCGTTATGGGTACAGTTCAAATGAGGTGGGTTTTGGCTGGACGAATGGAGTTTTCAAGGTGCTGCTGGACGAACTGCCTCCAGTGGATCGCCGGAGGGTGCTAGAAGGGCAGTGACAAACTTCATTGAGGCACCGCGGTCGCAAGTCGCCGAGCATCGGATCGGCGACCGCGGTCTCCACCTTGGTCGGCGCCGTCGGTTTTCAAACTGGCATTGCCGGAGTCTAGAGCCCCCTTCGCGAAGCCATGCGGGGTGAGCCAGTCCGTCGCGACGAACCCCGCCGATCCCGCGCCCGATGCATACCGTGGCTCTCCAGGGCTAACATTTAATCAGTGTTCGAGGGCTTCTAATAGCCGGAGGGTCAGAGGCTAGCGTCTATTGGCGACAAAATTGCTTCAGCGACCAGGGACTTCACGTCAGTCTTTGCCGCTGTGGCAAACCGTGGAGGATCTGAGTTTGCTGCTTCCGCTCGCCACTTACCGATTACAGCTTCGGCCTGACTTTAACTTTGAGGCCGCTAGCGGAGTCGTGGACTACCTGCGCGAGTTGGGAATCTCGCATGTCTATTGTTCGCCGTACTTGCAGGCGGCTCCTGGTAGCACGCACGGCTATGACACCGTCGACTACCATCAGGTGAGCCAGGAATTGGGCGGCGAGGAGGGGCGTAAGAAGTTAGTACAGAAACTTGCCGAATCCGGCGTTGGTCAGGTGCTGGACATCGTTCCCAATCATATGGCGATCACCGGCCACTACAACCAGTGGTGGTGGGACACGCTCGAAAACGGACAAGCTAGCCGGTACGCGCCGTATTTCGACATCGATTGGAACGCACCCGAGGAGAGGTTGCGCAATAAAATTCTACTGCCGATCCTAGAGGATCATTCGGGCCGAGTCATCGAAGCCGGCAAATTAACACTACAGAGGAGTGAGGGAAGTTTTGTACTCCGCTACTACGATCACACCTTTCCTGTCGCGCCCGAATCCGTTTCGGAGCTGCTCGAGAGTTGCGCCCAACGCGCCGGCAGCGCGGAATTGAGTTTCCTTGCGGATGCCCTCGCTCATCTGCGGCAGTCTATCGCCGAAACCAACTGGGCAGGTCTGAACGCCCATCATCGCAACAAGGAGACGATCCGGCACCTGCTGGCGCGCTTATGTTCGGAGCAGCCTGAGATCGCCGCCGCGATCGACGCGGGTGTGGCGGCTCTGAACGCCGATTTCGATCGCCTAGACGCCCTTCTGATGCGGCAGAACTACCGGCTGTCCCGTTGGCGCACGGCGGCCACCGAGATCGTGTACCGGCGTTTTTTCGATATCAATTCCCTGGTGGGCGTCCGCGTTGAGAACGAGCTCGTCTTCGCGGATACTCACGCGTTAATCCTTCAATGGTTACGCTCCGGCCAGTTGGACGGAGTTCGCGTGGACCATGCCGACGGCCTTCGCGACCCTGCTGCAATATTTCCGCAGGCTGCACAGCGCGGCGCCCGAAGCCTGGGTCGTGGCCGAAAAAATTCTTCAGCCGGAAGAATCCCTTCCAGACAATTGGGCGATCTCGGGTACCACCGGCTACGATTTCCTCAATCTGGCCGGCGGCCTCTTCGTGGATCCCCACGGCGAAGCCCCTCTGAACGAGTTGTATCGTCGAATTCACCGGCGAACCCGTGGACTTCGGCGCGGTCGTCTATGAGAAGAAGTCTCAGGTTCTGCGGGACATTCTAGGCGGCGACGTCAACCGCCTCACGGCACTATTGGTGCAAATTTGCGAGGAGCATCGTGATTATCGCGACTATACGCGTCACGAGTTGCACGAAGCGATTCGGGCCGTGACTGGCCTGCTTTCCCGTTTATCGAACCTACGTGCGAGCGGAATCCGGAGAGGTTTCACAGGCCGATTCCCAAACGATTTCGCGCGCGCTCGACGCAGCCCGCGCCTTGCGTGCCGATCTCGACGAGCGGCTGATCGATTTTCTGCGTGACATTCTGACGCTTCGAGTGCGGGGCGCGGTCGAGGACGAATTCGTCATGGCCTTTCAGCAGCTCACGGCGGCCACCATGGCGAAGGGGGTCGAGGACACCGCGTTCTACAGTTACTTCCGCCTCATTTCCTTGAATGAGGTCGGTGGGAATCCGGCGCGGTTTGGCGTCTCCGTCGAGGAGTTTCACAAGTGGTGTTCCGAGACTCAAGCGCGGCAACCATTCACCATGCTTAGCACGTCGACTCACGATACCAAGCGCGGGGAGGATGTGCGGTCGCGAATCAGCGCGCTTTCCGAGATGGCGCCTGCCTGGACCGAAGCCGTGACGCGATGGTCGGCGGCAAACGCGCGTTATCGTACCGGCGACATGCCGGATCGGAAGGCGGAGTATCTGCTCTATCAGACGCTGGTGGGCGCGTGGCCGATTTCCGTCGAGCGCGCGGTCGAATACATGCGCAAGGCCGCTCGAGAAGGAAAGGAACGTACCTCCTGGGTCGAGCCAAACGCAGCATACGAGGAAGCTCTTGAAAAATTTGTCGCATCCGTGATCGGCGATGCCGCGTTCGTGGCGGATCTCGAAGCGTTCCTGGACCTGTTGCTGCCGGCCGCGCGCGCGAGCTCGCTTGCCTTGGTCCTGTTGAAGTTGACCGCGCCAGGAGTACCCGATTTGTATCAAGGCTCCGAACTTTGGGATCTCAGCCTGGTGGATCCCGACAATCGCAGACCGGTGGACTTCGATTTGCGGCGTCGTCTATTGTCGGAGGTCGATCAATTGACCCCAGAGCAAATCATGGCGCGCGCGGGCGAGGGATTGCCCAAACTCTGGACCATCCGGCAAGCCTTGCGGACCAGGGCCGCGCATTCGAAATGCTTTGGAGCAGAGGGAGCATATAGCGCGCTGTGGGCAACCGGTCCCAAGGCCGGATCTCTGGTGGCATTCCGGCGCGGCGAGGATGTGATCACCGTCGTACCACGGCTTCTGATCGGCGCCGGTAGCTGGGAAGGAAGCAGTTTGGAACTGCCGCCGGGAACCTGGGAAAACCAGTTCACGGGCGAACGGATTGAGGAAGGCAAGAGCTGAGATTGGCGCCCTCTTGAGCCGATTCCCGGTAGCGCTTCTGACGAGGGTGCAATCCGAATGACCGTTCGTTCCGTGTTTGGGCGCCGCTCGCTGGGAACGTTCAGTTGCTCCTCGACGGTTCCTTAGTTCCAATGAACTCGGAACAAAATGGATACTGGCGTTGCGATTGCTCCGGCGCAGGCCACGGAACGGATTACGCCTTCGTGCTCGACGGCGGCGACCCGCTGCCCGATCCACGGTCGCCATGGCAACCTTATGGCGTGCACGGGCGCTCGCGCGTCTTGGACCATTCCAGATTCCAATGGAGCGACGCGGGATGGCGGCCGCCGGTGCTCTCTTCGGCTGTCATTTACGAACTGCATATAGGTACGTTCACTCCGGAAGGCACTTTCGATAGCGCAGTCGGGCGTCTCGAATATTTGAAGCAACTCGGCATCACCCACGTAGAACTTATGCCGGTCGCGGAGTTTTCGGGAGCGTGGGGCTGGGGTTACGACGGCGCGGATTTATTCGCGCCGCATCACGCGTATGGCGGTCCGGATGGCTTGAAGCGCTTCGTCGACGCGTGCCATGCGGCGGGGCTGGCGGTGCTGTTGGATGTGGTCTACAATCATCTCGGTCCGTCCGGTAATTACCTCAGCCGCTTCGGCCCTTACTTCACGACCCGGTACAGCACTCCCTGGGGACCCGCCGTCAATCTGGACGGCGCCGGCAGCAGCGAGGTCCGCCGTTTTTTTTGCGACAACGCCCTTATGTGGCTGCGCGATTACCATTTCGACGGACTGCGCATTGACGCGATCCATGCCTTCGTCGACCACTCTGCCGTTCCGTTCCTGGAACAGCTTGCGGGCGAAGTGAAGCGGTTGCAAGCGCATCTGGGCCGAAGCCTGGTCCTGATCGCGGAGAGCGACTTGAACGATCCCCGTGTGGTGACACCGACCGAGGCGGGGGGCTATGGAATCGACGCGCAATGGAGCGATGATTTTCATCACGCCTTGCATAGCGTATTGACGGGCGAGCGCGCTGGTTATTATCAGGACTTCGGCACGCTCGGCGATGTGGCTCGCGCGCTCGAAAACGCATTTGTCTTCGACGGACGGCATTCCCTTTATCGGGGGCGGCCGCACGGTCGAAAGCCCGAGGGCCTTCCCGGCTGGCGGTTTCTCGGATACCTTCAGACTCACGATCAAGTCGGCAATCGCGCCCAGGGCGAGCGGAGCAGTCGTCTGATGAACGTTGGAAGGCTCAAGATTGGCGCGGCGATCGTGCTATGCGCTCCCTTCATCCCTATGCTGTTTCAAGGCGAAGAGTTCGGAGCGGACACCCCTTTTCAGTACTTCACAAATCACGAAGAGCCGGAACTTGCGAGGGCAGTCTCGGAAGGGCGGCGCAAGGAATTTGCGGCATTCGGGTGGAAGGTCGCGGATATTCCCGATCCTCAAGATCCCGGAGACGTTCTCGCGGTCAAAGCTGAATTGGACGGAACTGGAACGGGAGCCTCACGCGAGTCTGCTGGCATGGCACAAGCAACTGATCGCTCTGCGGCGGAACACCCCTGAATTCACCGATGGACGGCTGGACCAGGTGGAGGTCCGGTTTTCAGAGAGCGAGCAGTGGTTGACCTTCCGCCGCGGCGAGTACGTCATTGCGGTGAATCTTTCGCAAGAAACGCGCAGCGGTGCCGCTTGCATTCCCTGGCGCACTGGTTCTCGCTTCCGAGGCAGACTGCATCATCGCATGAGACCGGCGTCGAAATGCCGTCCGATTCCGTGGCGATCCTGCAAGATTGACCAACGACGGCATCTAGGTCTGTAGACATTAACAACGGAAGGGACATCTAGCATCGATGGCAAGGGCGATTCTCCCCGGCAAACCCTATCCTCAGGGCGCCACCTGGGACGGAACAGGAGTCAATTTTTCGATCTACAGCGAGGACGCCACCGGCGTGGAGTTGTGTCTCTTCGACGATCCTGAAAGCGGACGCGTGCAGGACCATCGCCATTCGAGAATCGACCGGCCATGTCTGGCACTGCTACGTACCTGGGATCCGGCCGGGCCAATACTATGGCTTCCGCATACACGGTCCCTACGATCCGGAACAAGGACTTCGTTTCAACCCGGCAAAACTTTTAATCGATCCGTATGCGAAAGCCCTGGCGGGCTCCGTGGATTGGAATGCTCCTGTCTTCGGCTATGAACTCGGGAAACCCGAAGAGGATCTGCAGCCGGACCAACGCGACGATGCCGCAGCCGTACCCAAGGGCGTGGTTACCGTCTCCAGCTTCGATTGGGAAAACGATCGGCCGCCGCTCACGGCCCTTCATGATTCGGTGCTCTATGAGGTCCACGTAAAGGGCCTCACAGCCCGGCATCCACAAGTACCGGAGGAGATTCGCGGGACCTACGCGGCACTCACCCATCCCTCGGTCCTCACCTATCTCAAGAATCTCGGGATTACGGCCGTGGAGCTTATGCCGGTGCATGCATTTCTCGATGACAAGATCCTGCTCGACAAGGGCCTGCGCAACTATTGGGGGTATAACACCATCAATTTTTTCGCACCGGAAGCGCGGTATTCGAGCAGCGGCGGTCAAGGGCAACAAGTGGGCGAATTCAAGTCCATGGTGAAAGGACTGCATCGGGCCGGCATCGAAGTAATCCTCGATGTTGTATACAACCACACCGCGGAAGGCAACCATCTCGGACCCACTCTGAGTTTTCGCGGCGTGGACAATCGAACCTACTATCGCCTGGTAACGGACCAGCCGCGTTACTACATGGACTACACGGGAACCGGCAACACCCTGAACGTGCGCCATCCTCAGGTGTTGAAGCTCATCATGGATAGCCTTCGCTATTGGATCCTGGAAATGCACGTGGACGGGTTCCGCTTCGATCTCGCCGCGGCCCTCGCGCGGGAACTGCACGCGGTGGATCGGCTCTCCTCTTTCTTCGACATCATCAATCAGGACCCGGTGATCTCGCAGGTCAAGCTGATCGCCGAACCATGGGACGTGGGCGAGGGAGGCTACCAGGTGGGCAAATTCCCGCCCTTATGGGCCGAATGGAACGGGCGTTATCGCGACGCCGTGCGGCGCTACTGGAAAGGAGATGACGGCCAACTGGCGGAACTGGGCTACCGTCTCACCGGAAGCAGCGATCTATACCAGCGCGATAGCCGTCACCCCACCGCCAGCGTCAACTTCATCACCGCCCACGACGGTTTCACCTTGCAGGATTTGGTGGCTTACAACGAGAAACATAACGAGGCCAACGGGGAGGATAACCGGGACGGCACGAATGACAATCACTCGTGGAACTGCGGAGTGGAAGGGCCCACGGACGATCGGGAAATCCTGGAACTTCGAGAACGCCAGAAACGAAATTTCCTGGCGACCCTTCTGCTTTCGCAAGGGGTCCCCATGATTTGCGCCGGCGACGAAGTCGGCCGCACGCAGAATGGAAATAACAACGCCTACGCGCAAGACAATGAGACCAGTTGGTTCGATTGGAACCTCGACGCCAGCCGCCGCAGCTTGCTGCAATTCGCAAGCAGCATGATCGAGTTGCGCAAGAGTCATCCGAATCTGCACCGCAGAAAGTTTTTTCAGGACCGGCGCATCGATCCCGAAGCTCCGGATCGCTTGGTGAACGGCGGTTCGGAAGGAGATATTCTATGGCTCCGGCCTGACGGGAAAGAAATGAGTCAAGAGGAATGGCATGCGGGCTGGGTCCGTTGCGTCGGCATGTTGCTCAACGGCCGTACGCTGGACGATGTGAACGCCGTGGGCGAGCCGATCTACGACGACACGTTCCTGATCCTATGCAATCCTCACCATGAAACGATCCGCTTTTCGCTTCCGCGCGCTGAGAGCTGGGAAAATCTGGGAACTCTACGTCGACACCGGGCAGCCGGGGGCTAAGAAGAAGCATAAGAGCCGAAAACTCTATCACGTCACGCAACGTTCGCTAGTGGTGCTCGTGGAATCCTCCGAATCGCCGCGGCCGGGTCTCGGCCTTACTGGCGCTTGAAAACGTCCGCCGCGCTTGAAAACAGCCTGGCACGTCACACCAGCGCTTGGCCGCGTCTGACGCACTCCCAAGCGAACAGATACATCCCGGCCGACCAGGCTTGATCCTGCGCGCCCATCGGTGCGCCGGTTTCACCGTGGTGCCACTCGTTAAATTGACCGCATTGGTTTAACTGGGCGAGGCTCCCCAAAGCAAGCTCAGCGGCCTCCGCTCGGCCGGCTTTCACAAGAGCAGCGACGTAGAATCCGCCAAGAAACGGCCATACACCACCATTGTGATAATGATGCGGAGCATTGAGCGACCCATAGTAATCGCGCCAGTCCGTGTCGCCGGGCCGCACCACCGGCGTCAGGCTGCGAAGCGGCCAGATATCCAGTGAGTGTCGCGAGATGAAATCCAGGATGATGTCGCTCTGCTGCTGATCGGCGACCCCAGCAAGAATGGCAAGAATGTTACCGAACGAATCAAACCACTCGCCCAGGCTGCGAAATCCGAGGTACGGCAAATAATATCGCTCATCGGTCAGATACCGCTTCACTGGCATCTCTCGCGGGCGTCCCATCGAATCCCGCAGCGGCGTGCCTTCCGTGCTGAACGAATTTGAAATGTGGCGTTGAGTATCACCGTCGCCGGTATACCAAAAATAGGTATTGATCCGGTCCGCGACCAGCGCCGCCCGGCGACGAAGACGATCGGCTTCGTCATCCTTAAAAAGTTCCGCGGCACGGCGCAGCGCCATCACGTAGAGACAGTTGAGATACAAACCCTTCCCTCGCGTGCAGAAGAGATCCTGCCAGTCCGAGCCTTCCTGCATGCTGAGCAAGCCACTTTGATCGACGTCCTGGTATTCATACCAGCAAAGAACCTCACGCACCACATCGAGGTCGGGCGCTAGTAACGTGCCGGTGACGATCCACCACAATCCTCCGTCGGCATAGGCGCGGAAATTGGGGTGGAGGGTCGCGCAATCGACGTTGTTCGGAATGGCTCCGCGCGGCCCGCGATGCTCCTTCAGCAGGGAGAGACTTGCCTGGATCGCTTGTTGGATCTGGTCATCCTGGGCAAAGCGAGCGCCCAGCGAAGCGATCATGCTGTCGCGCGCCCAGATCTGATGGTGTCCCAAGGGGCGGCCGGACGCCTTCAGGCCCCACTCGCAACAACACCTGCCGCAATGATTCGATGGCGTCGCCGTAGGTCGCATCTACCTGAGTCAAGTAACATTCTACCTCGTCATCTCTGCAGCTTCAGGCTACAAATGGCCGACCGGCTCCTTCAAGTTCGGGGTGGATGCTTTGCTCGTCTCACGCTCGAGAGATCGGCTCACGAGATCTTTGGATCCTAGACCGACGGCCAGAGCCAATGCCAGGACAATTCCGCCAAACAGAATGCCGAATGCCAGACGGATGATGCCGCCTCCGATACCGAGACGCTCGATCGCGATGGTCACGGCGAGAACGGTCACCAGCCATTTCACCCCAACGCTCAGCAGCCGCGCGTATTGCAAGTTCATGTTGACGGCCCCGATCAGCACGCTACGCGCGAGAAATCGGGCGATGATACTGCCCGCCACGAAAACCACGATCGCCGCCACCACGTCAGGCAGATAGGTAAACAGGCGTACTACGAATTGTGAAGGTAGCGCCCCATCAAAGGCGGATATACCGATTAGGAACCCCATGAGTATGATGATCCAAGCAATCGCACGAGTCACCAACAGCGTGGGGCTGGAGGAGGGCGACCATTCCGCCACCGCCGGGAAGCCCCATTCAGCGACCCTCCGGTCGAACTCGAAACCGGCGAGCGACCGCCGCAGAATAGCCGAAACAACCCACGCGATCAATATAGCGACCAATAGCGCGAACACCAGCGCTACGATGCCGGGCAGCAGGCGGCCAATTGGCTTAACATCTTGGTCATCGAAAGCTTGAGTGCTTGTCCAACTTGATCCCACATATTCCCTCCTCAGCGTCACGGGTTAAAACGATCGGGCCATCGCCAACGGGAAACCAAATAAGATTTGTTGTCCTCATATGCCTTGGATAGGCGTTCTATACGCGAATCGACCTCCGCAAGTCCGGCCGTTTGCATTTCTAGCGCATAGGAAGCGATCCATCCTAGATAAAGCGGCGTAATCGATCGAAGAAGGTGATCGCGGCTAATGGTCCGCAGATGGTGTCCCAGCGCGAAATCATAAATGATCCGGACCCACAGATGATCGGGTATCCGGAACTTATCCTCAGGCTGCCGGGACAACCGCTTCAATTCCAGCAAGGTTGTCGGAGGCAGAATTAGGCCCCAAACATCCTGGAGGTT
This sequence comes from Bryobacterales bacterium, assembly GCA_963731375.1. Lineage (GTDB taxonomy): Bacteria > Acidobacteriota > Terriglobia > Bryobacterales > Bryobacteraceae > Palsa-187. The sequence continues at coordinate 794,285 of CAVSUW010000004.1, read as the reverse complement.
TTGCGTTCCCAACTGGAACGATTCGATCATGCTGTGGACGTCTACGGTTCCTGTGTCGGACGACGGAGTTTCGGGCGAGCCAAACCTGGGTAATATCTTCGAACCTCGAATACTCTGCCAGTGGGCGGCCCGCCCCTCCATGTCGACAAAAGTAGCTCCCAGAACTTCCGCCAGAAGAGCACTCAGGTTCCCCCAGTCCGTAGGGCGCTGTGTGCGGACGCCCAAATTCGTTTCGCACACCTGAAAACCGCCGCACGCGGCAGCCGAAGCAATCGAGGCCAGGATATTGAGTTCGGTCCCGGCTCGCCGGGCGGAATCCCGTCCGAGAATCTGCTGCAGAAGCTTTCCCGAGAGCCCGAAATCAGGACCCATGGGATTTTCAAGCTGTTCGCCGTAAAGAGCCCGGTGCAGCGGAGAGAGTACGTTCCTATTCAGGAGACCCTCCATCTTCTGGCGGGTGTAGCAAGGCGCAACCAAATCGAATCCCAAATCCATCACCGGCTGGACCAGGCGATAAATCCATTGGCGAGTCACGTTATGGTCCCGGGAGGCAATTACGCCGCACGCGCGCACCCCGAGTTTGCTGCCGATGGCGAAGACCTGCCGGTAGGCGTTGGAAATGCTTTGCTGTGGTGTTTCGGCCGAGCCGGGAAGCGGCAGGCTGTAGGAAGAAACAATCGGAGAGTGATTGTCTCCGGTAACCTCGGGCGCGGTCGACGCCGGGGCTATGGTCCCGTTGTTGCAGACCACGATCGCCCGCAGCGGCGTCGCGAATTCCGCAAGAGCTTCGCGCGTGATCGCGACAGCCGTGCTGCCATCCTCCTGACGCTCCAGGTCGAAAATGCCGATCACCAGGTCGGCGCTACCGACTCGTTCGATCTGTTCTAGCTCCGGCTGCGAGATGGCATCCAGTTCCACTCACGTCCTCCGGCTTCCAACGGAAGCGACAAGAGACCTAATAAAGGGACACGCACCCAAGCGGGGCGATTATTCAGTTCGTAGGAAAGTTCATATAGCGCCTTGTCCAGCAAAAAGACCGCCAGCAGTTTTCGAAAGCCATCGTCCGATGAGGGAAGAAACCGCGCATCGTGGGCAGTATTGCGATACGCCCGCAGAAATTCCGCTCCCATCGATCGTTCCCAAAGCCGTGCCCAAGGCGCGAGAGTCTCCCAATCCTCAGGACGGCGTGCCGTGTGGGCTATCAAACCGCTATACGCTGCGTAGCTCAAGGATCGGATCATGCCGGCTACGTCTTTCATCGGAGACAACTTGGCGCGCCGCTCCTCAATCGGGCGCGCTGGCTCGCCTTCGAAGTCGAGAATTACATAGTCCGTCTTCACCTGCAACACCTGACCTAGATGATAATCTCCGTGAATCCGAATGCGTTGACCAAGCGTACCGTCTTCTGTCGCGAGCCTGAAGCTGTTGAGAATCTGGCTCCGTCGACTCAATACCAAGCCGGCCAGGTCGATGAATTCATCCGGTAAGCCAGCGACGCTTTCTTTCAACAGGTCCAGAACGCGGACAGCCTCGTTTCGAAGACCCGCGACCAAGGTCTCCACATCGCTCGTGGGCATGGTTTCCGGCGCGAATGCAGGGTCGTCGGTAGGGGAAGCCAGGGCCATGTGCAAGTACGCTGTCCGCTTCCCCAGCATGGCGGCTGAGTCGAGTGCGATCCCGACATGCTCTCGTGCCAGTTGCGACGGTTCCTGTTCCGCAAGATCGATCAGCTCCGCGGCCGCAGCGTCTCCTCCTTCCGGCCATGCGGCGCTCGCGCAGTTCTCGTAGTAGCGGGACAGTTCTTCGAGAGTCAGCGTCCAGCCGTCTCCCTGATTTGCCACGAAACCCTGCAGCATAGCCAGCGTCGCTGACTCGCCGTCTGCCGGCACGTACTCAATGGTGCCGGCAAATGGCGCTATGCCGTCGAAATGGGCCTTCTCTGTCAGGTACCGTCCAATTTCGCAGTCGGGATTTGGTCCCCGCTGCTGACGGCGAAACAACTTCATGATCAACTGGTCATCGTAAAGCAGCGAAGTATTGCTCTGTTCGGCTGACGTGCGCCGCACAGCCAGGGCGGTTTCCGCGGGACCGCGGAGAGCTGCAAATTCGGCGCCCGGCACGCCGCGGATCAATCCGTTTCGAGCCGGCGCTTCTTTGGCATGTTCGATGAAGGAAAGGAATGCCGCGCACGCGCGATCGTCGTAGATGGCGTCGTGCAAAAACCCAGACCCCCTGCTGGAGATAGCGGAAGAAACGATGGCATTCGGAAATGTCTCACGCAGCTGGTCCGCATCCTTCCCGAATGACAGCGCAAGCGGAAGTAAGTATGTATCCGGTTCTCCTTTTTCATATTGCACTTCCACCAACGCTAATACCGCATTCGAATCCGGCAAGGTCAGCCAATCCGCGATTCTTGTGGATCGGATGCGTCGCGTCTTCCCGCCGAACCATCTTTGTTTCGCGACGTAGTCCGGCAGCAGCGAGGACTCCAAGCGATATCGTCCGGCGCCCTCCAGCAAGCGTTCCCAGCTATCCGCCACCAGAGGCGACGAGTCCAAGTCGCCGGCGGCTTCGGTCTCCTTTGTCTCGCCTTGCAACTCCAGCCAGAAGAAGCCGTACGGCCCGAGCGTGAGCCGGTAAGGTTGCTTACCGATCGGCGGAAAGTCGACATAGCCCAGCATTTCGACGGGTATCAGGCCCTCAAGCTCTGGCAAGTCCAGGTCCACCGGCTGCGCAAATCGCGAGAGATTGGCTACGCACAACACGCGCTGTTCGTCATGCCGCCGCAGATAAGCCAGCACTTTCCGGTTCGTACGGATTCAAGAATTCGAGCGTCCCCCGGCCAAATACTGGAAACAGCTTGCGCAAGGCGATCATATTGCGCATCCAACTCAATAGCGACGATGGATCGCCCTGTTGCGCCTCTACGTTCACGGCTTCGTACCCCAATACCGGGTCCATGATCACGGGGCTGTAGAGTCTGGCAGGCAAGGCTCGTGAAAAACCGGCATTGCGATCCGCGTTCCATTGCATTGGCGTTCGCACGCCGTTCCGGTCGCCGAGATAGATGTTATCGCCCATGCCGATTTCATCGCCGTAGTATAAGACCGGAGTTCCTGGAAACGAGAACAGCAAACTATTCAGAAGCTCGATGCGGCGCCGATTGTTGTCCATCAAAGTCGCCAGACGACGTCGAATGCCGAGATTGATACGCATGCGGGAGTCGCCGCTGTACGCCAGATACATGTAATCGCGCTCGTCATTCGTGACCATTTCGAGCGTCAGCTCGTCGTGGTTTCGCAGGAACAACGCCCACTGGCAGTTGACGGGAATCTCAGGGGTCTGCGCCATGATGTCCGTAATCGGAAGCCGGTCCTCCTGGCGGAGCGCCATATAGATGCGGGGCATCAGCGGAAAGTGAAACGCCATGTGGCATTCGTCGCCGTCTCCGAAGTAGGGGCGAACGTCGGTGGGCCACTGGTTCGCTTCGGCGAGAATCATGCGGCCTTCATAGCCGGCGTCGATTTCCTGCCGCAGCTTCTTGACCACTAAGTGAGTCTCGGGAAGATTTTCGCAACTGGTCCCTTCGCGTTCCACCAGATAAGGAATCGCGTCCACGCGCAGCGCGTCCACGCCCAAGTCCAGCCAGTAGCGCATGACATCGAGCATCTCCTCGACGACTTTGGGATTGTCGTAATTCAGATCCGGCTGGTGCGAGAAAAAGCGATGCCAGAAATACGCCTGCGCCACCGGGTCCCAGGTCCAGTTCGATTTTTCCGTGTCGGTAAAGATGATCCGAGCGTCGCTATATATCTGATCGCTGTCATTCCACACGTAGTAGTCGCGTTCCGGCGATCCCTTCGGAGCCCGCCGGGCACGCTGAAACCATGCGTGCTGATCGGACGTATGATTCATCACCAGCTCGATCATCACTTGCAAGCCCCGGTCGTGCGCCGCTGCCAGAAAGGTTTTAAAGTCCTCCATGGTTCCATACATGGGATGGACGTTCAGGTAGTCGGAAATATCGTAGCCGTCGTCCTTGAGCGGAGATGGAAAGAAGGGCAGGAGCCATAAACAGGTAACGCCCAAGTCCTGAAGATAGTCGAGTTTCTGGAGCAGGCCCGGGAGATCGCCGATCCCGTCCTCATTGCTGTCGAAAAATGCGCGGACGTGCAGCTCGTAGAGGACCGCGTCTTTGTACCACAGCGGGTCCGTGGTGATTCCAGGCTTTTTCATGGGCGCCCTGCCGGCCGGTCACCGGCATCTTGCACGTCGGGTTTGAAGACCACAATACCTAACGGAGGAAGTGTCAAGTTTAATGAATACGGCCGCCCGTGGATCGGCAAAGGAGTGGCGGCCACGCCTCCCTCGTTTCCTTGACCGCTACCGCCGTAGAGCGGCGCGTCGCTGTTCAATACCTCCCGCCACGGGGAACCAGAGGGCACACCAACACGATAGTTGTGCCTCGGCACTGGCGTAAAGTTGCAGACAAAGAGCGTGATGTCTGCGGGATTCCTGCCCTTTCTGAGGAAGCAAACGACGCTACGCTGGGAATCGCTGGAATCCACCCACTCAAAGCCGGAGGAATCGAAGTCGGCTTCAAAGAGCGAAGGCTGACCTCGATAGAACGTGTTCAGATCGCGAACCCACCGCTGCAGTCCGCTGTGGAAGGGGGACTGCAGCAGGTGCCAATCGAGGCTGGCGTCGTGGTTCCACTCCGCCCACTGGCCGATCTCGTCACCCATGAAAAGGAGCTTCTTGCCGGGGTGGCCGAACATGTAGCCATAGAGGAGCCGTAAGTTCGCGAACTTCTGCCACTCATCGCCCGGCATTTTGGCGATCATCGAGCCTTTGCCGTACACCACCTCATCGTGCGAGAGAGGCAGGACGAAATTTTCGGTGAAAGCATACACCAAGCTGAATGTGATTTTGTTCTGAAGATAACTGCGAAAGACCGGATCCTTCGACATATAATCCAGCATGTCGTGCATCCAGCCCATATTCCACTTGAAGCCGAACCCGAGGCCGCCTAGATAGACCGGCCGCGATACCATCGGCCACGCGGTCGATTCCTCGGCCAGCATCATGACGTCCGGATACGCGCCATAGACGTGCTCGTTTACTCGCCGCAAAAAGTCCACCGCATCCAGGTTTTCCTTCCCGCCATAACGATTCGGAATCCATTGACCGTCTTTCCGGCCAAAGTCCAAATACAGCATGGACGCGACCGCGTCGACACGCAAGCCATCCACGTGGTACTTGTCAAACCAAAACAATGCGTTCCCGATCAAAAAACTCTGTACTTCTGCGGCGGCCGTAATTGAAAACCAAGGTATTCCAATCCGGCTGCTCACCCTGGCGCGGGTCGGCGTGCTCGTAGAGATGCGTGCCGTCGAAATAGCCGAGGCCGGCTGCGTCTTTCGGAAAGTGCGCCGGAACCCAGTCGAGAATGACGCCTATTCCGCGTTGATGCAGGTAATCCACTAGAAACATGAAGTCGGTGGGGGTCCCGAAGCGGCTGGTGGGCGCGAAATAGCCGATCGTTTCGTAACCCCAGGAGCCGTCGAATGGATGCTCGGTAACCGGAAGAAATTCGACATGAGTGAAACCTGCGTCGTGTACATAGTCGCCAAGCTGAACCGCCATCTCCCGGTAAGTAAGCGAGCGGTTTCCCTCTTCGGGTACGCGCCTCCAGGACGCCAGGTGCACCTCGTAAATTGAAATCGGCGAGTCCAGGGAATTCTTTTTCTTCCGGCTCGCCATCCAGTCATCGTCTCCCCATGAATAACCGGCCAGGTCCCAGACGCGAGAGGCCGTCTGAGGTCTAACTTCGGCGGCATAGCCGTAGGGGTCGGCTTTATCTACCTGATAACTGTTTTGACGCGAATCGATGTGGTACTTATACAGCGCGCCGTTTCCGATATCGGGAATGAATGTCTCCCACATTCCCGCTTGGGCCCGTGGCTGCATGGGATGAGAGCGCGGATCCCATCCGTTGTGGTCTCCGACTACCGAGACGCGCTCTGCGTTGGGCGCCCATACCGCGAAGTGCACTCCGCGGCGGCCATCCATTTCGCCTGGATGCGCGCCGAGTTTCTCGTAAGCGCGAAGATGTGTACCCTCGCCGAAGAGATAGAGGTCGTAATCGGTCAGCCAAAGCGTTTGCGCCGAAGCTCCCATGTCTCGCCTAGAAGTAGTAATCGAAGTCCCTTTCCGTTCGAACCCACTTGCGAACTTTCATGATATGCGCGGGCAGACTCTCCGGCGTCAACTCAAAATAATTGCGGGCGCCGCGCCAGAGGAAACGGCCGTCGCTGAGTAAATCGTGCGCCTGAAATGCGCGCCGCGCATCCAGGCCGAGCGAGGCAAGATCGAGGTCGATCCAGCCGGTTTGTTTGTGAAAAGGGTCCAGATTGCAAAGGACGATTACGATGTCGGAAAGGTCGTTGGTGGCCTTGCTATAGCAGATGACCGCGGCATTATCGGTGTCATGAAAAAGCAAATTGGCGTCGCTTTGCAGGGCCGGATTCTCGCGGCGAATCCGGTTGATACGGGCGATGAAATCCTTCAGGCTCCCGGGGCTCTCCGGGTCCCAATGCTTTAGTTCGTACTTCTCGGAGTCGAGGTACTCTTCGCTTCCGGGCTCCCGCGCAGTATTTTCGCAGTGCTCGAATGCCGGGCCGTAGATCCCGTAGTTTGCCCCCATCGTGGCGGCCAGAATGAAGCGGATCATAAAGGCCGCCCGGCCTCCGGTCTGCAGAAACTCCGGTAGAATATCGGGCGTATTCGGCCACAGATTCGGCCGAAAGTATTCGCGCACCCCGGTTTTCGCCAAGTCCTGAAAATAGTTTGTCAGCTCGGGCTTGGTGTTACGCCAAGTGAAATAGGTATAAGACTGAGAAAATCCAACCTTCGCGAGACTGTACATTAGTTTCGGACGCGTAAACGCTTCCGCCAGAAACAAGACTTCCGGGTGCTGGTCCTTAACCTCTCCAATCATCCAGTGCCAGAAAGGCAGAGCTTTGGTGTGCGGATTATCCACCCGGAATGTGCTTACGCCGTGTCCGATCCAAAACAGGACCACGCGTTTTAACTCCTCCCACAACTCCCGCCACTGGGGCGTCTCAAAATCGAGAGGGAAAATGTCCTGATATTTTTTGGGTGGATTTTCGGCATACTGAATCGTCCCGTCCGGACGTTTGCGAAACCATTCCGGGTGTTGCCGCACATACGGGTGATCGGGCGAGCACTGGAATGCTATATCGAGCGCGATCTCAATTTCATGTTCCTTTGCCTTTGCGATCAGCCGATCGAAATCATCCAGCGTTCCCAGCTTTGGGTCTACGCTGGTGTGTCCGCCCTCCTCGGAGCCAATGGCCCAAGGGCTGCCGACATCGTCCGGTCCCGCGGCGGTTTCATTGTTCCTGCCTTTTCGAGCGGTGTGGCCTATGGGATGGATTGGCGGCAGGTACAAGACGTCAAAACCCATCGCTGCCACATACGGAAGCCGAGCCTCACAATCGCGGAGCGTTCCAGGACGGCCCGGCTCGGATGCGCAGGAGCGAGGAAACATCTCGTACCAGGCGGAAAAGCCGGCGCGCTCCCGATCGACGACCACGCAAAGTTCTTTCGCATACCGGGCGGCGAATTGGCGGTCCGGATATCGCTGAACAATCGCTGCGATTTCATCGTCAAGAACGGCTTGTTTGCCGGCCTCCGGACTCCGCTCGTCGCGCAAGATGCGGACCAAATCATGAAGTCTGGCGGCATCGTCAGGCACGGCTCGTGACGCCGCTTCTTCGACTATGAAGGCGCCTATTAGGAACTCCGTGCGGAGGTCCTGACCGGAGTCGATCCGTTTGATCATGGCATTTCGCCACGTTCCGAACCGGTCGATCCAGCCTTCTATCGTGTAATAGTACTTCCCCACCTTGGAGGCGAGAAAATCGCCGCTCCAGCGATCAATGCCCACCGGCTTCATCAAGGAGCGCCGCCAAACCTCTTCCCGCTCGTATCGATACAGAATTTCCCCGCCGACTAAGGCATGACCATCGGTAAAGATGTCTGCCTCCACGACCACGAACTCCCCGACCGTGCGCTTGGCTGGAAACGTACCGCAATCAATTTCGGGTCGAACTCCTTCCACGAGAACCCGTACCCGCCCTTCCGGTGGGAGCATCCTCCTTTAGTTAGCAGATTTGAGACCAAAACGGCGGGCCGAAGAGCGTTTGAGAAGCCCTTCTGGCGAGCACATAGATGCTTTCGCCTTATATTCACCCAGCCGCAGATACAGGCTAGCTAGCAAAATACAATCGGGCCGCCAAGTGGCCGGTGGTGATTCACTCCGGAAGGAGGTGGTCCCTGGGGTCGGATACAGCGCACGTGTTACAGGTGCCTGGTGTGGATGCGAGTGGACGAGCGGTGGTAGGGAAAAGATTCCGAAGAGGCGCAGATCCCAGATTTCTTGGCAAACATGCCGAAATGTCCGGCTGGAATCGAATCAACGCTTGCGGTGGCGAGCTTTGAACCATTCGCCGCTTCCGCTTAGTGATTGCCAGTCACATGCGGCGTTGGCACGGGTTCACTTTGATATTCCGGACTTCACCAGAAACACGGAAGCAGGTTGATCCATATGTAATTGCTGCCCAGTGGGGGTGAGTTGTCCACTCTGCGCGTCCACGGTGAAAATAACGACGTTGTTTGAAAACTGGTTGGCCGCGAAAAAATATCGGCCCGTGGGATCAATCGTGATGTTGCGTGGCGATTGGCCAAGGCTCGGAATGAACCCGCGAGACGTCAAAGTTCCCTTCTTGCCGTCGACGGCATACACTGCAATGCTATTGGCGCCGCGGTTTGAGACGTACAGAAACCGGCCAGCCTTGTCTAGCTGAATTTCGGCCGTGGTATTCCGCCCAGCGAAATCCGTCGGCAAGGTGGAAATCTGCTGAATCTCTTTGAGGGAACCGTGATCGATAGCGAACACGCTCACCTTGGAGTCGGTCTCGTGATTCACATAGAGAAAGTTTTCGTCAGGACTGAGAGCAAGGCGGCGTGGCCCGGATCCGGGACTCAGGTTTACGTATGGCGGGTCGGCCGGCTTGACGGCCAGTTTCGCGGCGTCAATGCGATAGGTATAAACACGATCGAGGCCGAGTTCGGCGACGAACGCCAGGCGATCGTCCTTGGTAAAAATCACTCCATGAGTGTGCGCCCCCGTGGTCTGACGCGGGCTCAGCGCCGTCCCCGTATGATGATCTACGTAGAAAGGCTCGCCGAGTCTGCCATCCGGCTGAATCGGCACCGCCGCCAGCGACGAATTGTTATGTTCGGCATCATTGTCGTGAAACCCATAATTCGTCACCATGGCGAACTTCGCGCGCGGATCGACAATCACCTGATTCGGCAGCCCACCTCCGGCGCTCACGGAATTGAGAAAGGTTAGCGATCCAGTCTTATTGTCGATCGCATAGGCCCTGACAGGATCACCCTTTGCCGCCTCTGTCGTCTGCCAGTTGACCGCATATAGAAAACGCCCATCGGGTGTTGCACAGACATACGCCGGATTGACCGTCTCCGCCACAGGACCGAGAGGCGTGACGCTGCCCGACGATGGTTCGAAACGCCACGCGTAGATGCCTTTCGAGTGGGACGGAGCATCCGTGTAGCTGCCGACATAAATAAAGTAGTCCTCCGCGCCTGCCGCGCCGGCAAGCGTCGGCAGGACACACGCGCCCAAAAGGCAAAACACCAGCCTCGATTTCATTCCCGGCCTCCCTGTGCCTGCCGGCTCTCCTCGCCGGACGCGGCGCTTTTGCCCTCTAGGGGTCGAACCGGCGCCTTAACCATTTCAGTTGCGCACCGCTCATTCGCGCACCTATGGCGAAGAGGCGGGCTATGATCATCCGCCTCAACTTAACTTGTGCCTACAAATCTAGCGCGTTAGCATCCCCGGGGCAAGGCGTTGGTTACCGACGTTGGTTACCGACGATAGGGAATAACGGGCGATTAAGCCCTTTTCACTTCGGCGGCAGCAGCCAGAGAGGTCAGTTTTTCGTCGCGGAGTGCGTAGGACCCGCCGACTGTGTCAAACACCATTTGCTTGCGGATCCTCTGTGTAGGGTTTCCATTCCCAATCAGGCTGATTCGGGTAACCGGACCACGCGAAGTTGATCCTGAGAAGCCTAAACCTGCGGGCGAGTGCGACCGGGCCGCCACCGGTCGCAATCTCCTCCCTCTAGCGGCGTCCACCACCGCGGAACCCGGGCAGCCCGTGTTCTCCGTCCAGCTTTGATAGATTCCGTGGGAACGCTGATGGTTAAAACCTTAGTCGGGCAACTGCCCGATGTGCAGCATTATCGGATGCCGGCACATGTGAGGTTTGCGCGTTTACGTCCAACTAATATTTAGCCATTCAGCCCACCGAGGTTTTCATATCGCTCCTCTAGCGGGTGCGATCTTGACGCCACTCGTGTGGTGTAGCTCCGATAACTCTCTTGAAAGCCCGCGTAAAGTGGCTCTGATCTGCAAACCCGGTTGCCGCAGCCACTGCGGAAAGACCCTCTCCTTTCAGCAGCAATAACTCCTGGGCTTTGCCGATCCGAGTATTGAGCTGATAGCGATGTGGGGACACACCTGTAGACGCCTTGAACAGCCTCGCAAATTGCGAGGACGACAGGCCAACCAAACGGGCTAGCTCGATAAGCGAAACGGACGCATCGAGATTCTCGTGGATGTAGTCGAGTATGAGACGGAGTTGTGAAGCCGAGAGTCCCGACTTCTCCTTTCGTGACCGTCCCTGGAAACAGGCGCTCAGGAGCGCGATCATGAGGCCTTCTCCATACAATCCTGCACTCCGGTCAGAAGTGTCACATTCGGCGGCAAGGAGTCGCGCACACTCGACCGCTCTCCGGTTATGGAACATGAGCTCAGGAGTTCCTGCTTTGCCCTCGTCCAGATCGGGGCCGAGGCAATCGCCCAGAGACTTCCTGTCAAAGCTCAGGCGAAGTTCGCGCACCGATTCGATGTTGTCGCTGTAGCCCCAAATCCGCATCTCGGCCGGCACAAAACTAATGTGATTGGGCCGCTGCCGGTCCGGCGCCGCGGGGCTGCGCAAATTCGTACGGGCTTCACATCTGCCACCGATCTCCGATAGCACCACCGTAAGGGTGTCTTGCGGGCCCGACAGATCATGCCAGGCGCGGCCCGGGTGGTTGAAGTGCTGAAGGTGACGAACTGCGATGTCTGCAAAAGTTCGAAGCCTGCTGTGCGCCGCCTTCATCCCGTGCGCAGAACGAAACTCAAATGTGTCCGGTCCTTCAGAAACCCTCATCTGCCGTCTTCCAGGTTTCCATAACGCTTTCGTACTATGGTAGCCATTTCGTACAAGCCATTCTCCGGTCGTTTCCGTATTCTGAAAGGCACGAAGGGAGAAAGACCTGCCGGAAAGCTGCAAGGAAAGATCGCACTCGTAACGGGTAGGAGTTCGGGAATCGGATTTGCAACAGCGAAGCAGTTCATCGGCGAAGGCGCATTCGTGTATCACGGGCCGCCGTCAGCAAAAAGGAACGTGGAGAAAAAAAGATGACAGTCCCAGAACTGCTGCGCCACAACTTCGATGACATTTTCATCGAGCTCGATCCCGTGAAGCGCGAAAGTATGATGCGCGACGCTTATACGGAAGATTGTGTCTGGATACACCCGGGGGGCCGATTGGTCGGCATTGCCGCAATCAATAAGGCTGCGTCGGAAATACGTAAGAGTATCCCTGAATACCGCTATGCAGTGATTGGCGATATCCAGACGATGCACAATGTCGGGATGTGTCGTTGGGGAAGCGGACTTCCCGGTCAGCCCTACCGCTACACTGGTACGGATGTTTTGGAGGCACATAGCGGCCGTGTTGCGGTGTTCTACACCTTCATCGATAGCGGAACCCCGCCGGTCACAACGGCGGAATGAAGCTTTGCCCTGGTGAAACAAGTGGCTGACGCAGAGTGGCACAGTCAGGCACCCGCCGGACTACCGTTTGCGGATACGGCAGTTCGGCCCCTCCCTTTCTCGTCGCCAAACCCGTAACGACAGGCGCCCTTGTGACCGCCAACGCAATCGGACGAAATGTCGGCAAACCGTTGAAGTGACGGCTTTCCCTGCCCGATGTCGAACATTATCGGTATGTATTTCAGCGCGTGAGCTCAGCCATCAACCAAGCTCTGGCCGTTTTCCAATCGCGCATGACCGTTTGGGGGGAAATTTTCAACACCTCCGCCGACTCTTCCACGCTCAACCCACCGAAGAATCGCAGTTCGACCACTTTTGCTTTGCGCGGGTCTACTTGAGCCAGAGCAGTCAGGGCTTCATCGATGGCCGCAATCTCACGATCCCTGGAGCCACCGGCGATCTGAGGTGCTTCGTCAAGACTCAGACGCATGGCCTGGCCACCCCGCTTGGCGCTGCCTTTGGCGTGAGCCCGATCCACCAAAATCCGCCGCATCATGGTTGCCGAAACTGCGAAGAAATGCGCCCGATCCTGCCATGTCACACTCTCAACCTTCACCAGCCGCAGAAAAACCTCGTGGACTAAGGCCGTGGTTTGCAGAGTATTGCCTGCCGCCTCTTTGCGCATGTACTTAGCGGCCAGCCGCTGCAATTCAAGATAGACTTTGGGCATTAGCTCGTCTCGAGCTCCTTCGTCGCCCCCACTCCAAGCCTTCAACAGGCGCGTTACGCCGTCGGATGCTTCCATCGTTCGCCTATCAGGTTCAGACGCGCCGCAGACGCAAAGAAATAGGCAACCCCATAGGCAACCCCGCGGCAGGACTAAAGTTTTTTTGCTCCACTGTGATAGTTTTGAACCGACTTTCCAGCTTACTGGAATGAAGGAAGAAACAACATGCCTTCGCCCCAGACCCACAAAGGAAGGTCTTATATGTCAACAAAACGTCGTCAACTATTGAGAAACGCAGCGCTGATCGCGCTCTCTTTCGCGGTACCTGGAAGTTCCACCACAGCATTTGCCCAAGGTAGCAGCAACGGGCCAGAAGGATCGTGGGCTTATACGGTGACCATACCTGGTTATGGCACATTTCAGGGGATCGAAACGTACTCCGAGGGCGGCGGGTACACGGAAGCCGATCAGTTGTCCTTCAGCCCATTCTCGGTGGCGAGCGCCGGACATGGGGCTTGGAGGCGCACGGGAGAAAACAAGTTTCTTCTGACCTATTTCAATCTCACCTTCGATGGTTTCACCACCGGGAAACCCACGGGAACGTTGAAAGTGCGTCAGGCCGCGAAGATCGACAGAACCGGGAATTCGTACAGCGGGTCAGGCGATTTTACGTATTATGATCTGAACGGCAATCCAATTCCTAGCATTAGCGGCACTTTCACAATCACGGCGCAGCGGATTCTGGTGGAAGCGCCAGCCATTTAAATACTGCAAGAAGCGGGTTCGGTGATCAAGCCGCGCCCGCCGCAGCTCAACAATCGTTCGGGCCTGTAGTAACATTGCAACCAGTCTGGTCGCGATGACTCCCGAACATTGGCAGCGCATTGAAGAGCTCTATCACGCCGCCCTGGAGGTTTCCGACGGGGAGCGGACGGCACTGTTGGCGCGAGCCGATCTCGACGTCCAGCGTGCCGTGGAAGCGATGCTCGCGCAAGAAGGCTCGGATGAGGTGATGCTGGATCGCCCGGCTTGGGAGCTGGCAAACAGCGCCATTGAAGTACCCTCCCCGCAGCTCGCTCCGGGAGCGCAGCTCGGTCCCTATCGGCTGGAAGCCAAAATCGGCAGTGGCGGCATGGGCGAAGTATATCGGGCCAGCGACACGCGTTTGGACCGGGATGTCGCGATCAAAGTCTCTGCCGCTCAATTCAGCGAGCGATTTGAGCATGAAGCCAAAGCAATCGCCGCCCTGAACCATCCCAACATTTGCCAAATTTACGACGTCGGTCCGAACTACCTGGTGATGGAGTACGTTGAAGGCGCGCCGTTAAAGGGACCGCTGCCGCCGGAACAGGCACTGAAATACGCGGTGCAGATCGCTACCGCGCTTGAGGCCGCGCACGCCAAGGGGATTATTCATCGTGATCTCAAGCCGGCGAACATCCTCACCACTTCGACCGGTGTAGTCAAGCTGTTGGATTTCGGACTGGCCAAACAGAGCGGCGGTGAACCGGCGGACGACCTAGCCCAAGCGATGGGCATTACCCAGGCTGGCATGGTGGTGGGCACGCCGGCGTACATGTCGCCCGAACAGGCGGAGGGAAAGCCCGCCGACCCACGCTCCGATATTTTCTCCTTTGGCGCCGTACTTTATGAGATGCTCGCCGGCCGGCGCGCTTTCACTGGTTCTTCCACGGCCGCCACCATCGGTGCGGTAGTCCACAAGGATCCGGACCCTCTGGATGCGCCGCCCTCCCTCGAAGCGATCGTGCGCAGGTGCCTGGCGAAATCTCCGGAGAGGCGGTTCCAGACGGCCACAGATCTTCGCCAGGCGCTGGAAGCTTCTCCCGCGATAGGCGTTTTTCAAGTCAGACGCAAAATCGTTGGGGTCAGCGCGGTTGGTCTGCTGGTAATCGCTGCTGCTGGTCTGGTGCTGTATCTGAGAACTGCGGACGCCCGGGGACGGATCGATTCCATAGCTATCCTCCCGCTTGATATCAGGAGCAACGACCCGGACGCCGACTACATCTCCGATGGGATTACCGAAAGCGTCACTAATAGTTTGGCGCGGCTCCCGAGTCTTGAGGGTGGTTCCTCATAGCGTCGCGCTCCGTTACAAAGGCAAGACGGCGGAAAGTCAAAAGATTGGTGAGGCGCTGGGCGTCCACGCCGTGCTTACCGGGCGTGTCGCGCAGCGTGATGGCGACCTCACCGTCGGCGTGGAACTCGATGATGTGCGCGACGGTAAACAGTTGTGGGGCGAGCAGTACAATCGCAAAGTTACCGATCTGCTGGCGCTGCAGCAGGACATCGCCAGGGAGGTTTCTCAGCGCTTGCGCTCGCAACTTTCCACGGCCGATCAGCAGAAACTGGCGAAAGGTTCAACCGACAATCCTGAAGCCTATCAGCTGTATCTCAAAGGCCAACACTTCACAAGCAAATTCACCAAGGACGGTTTCAAGAAGGGCATCGATTATTTCAAGCAGGCCATCGCGAAGGATCCAAACTACGGCTCGGCCTACAGCGGTTTGGCCGACAACTACATTAATCAGGACGATTGGTTTATGGCTCCCAAGGAAGCAGGGCCAAAAGCAAGAGATGCGGCCAAGCGCGCGTTGGCCCTGGACGAGAGCGACGTTGAAGCTCACGTTGTTCTTGGCATAGAAGCCCAATGGTACGAGTGGGATTGGGTCACGGCGGAACGAGAGTTCAAACGAGCCCTTGAATTGAATCCCAACTCTGCCGGCGCGCACGGATACTATTCGTGGTATTTAGCCCCCATGGGGCGAACTAACGAAGCCGTCGCGGAAGCGGAGCGAGAGAGGCAAACCGATCCGCTTGGGTCGAACCAAAATTTCACACTTGGATCGGTTTTCGTCTTCACACGCCAGTGGGATAAAGCGATTGCGCAACTGCGCAGCGCCATCAGCCTGGACCCTTATTACTGGTTTGATCATTGTTTTCTGGGTCGAGCGTATGAGCAAAAAGGCAGGCTGGCGGAGGCTATCGGAGAGTTTCAGCGCGCGCTTGAACTCGACAAGGAGCAAGCTGAGATATGGTCGGGTCTCGGGCATGCCTTTGCATTGTCGGGGAAAAAGGCCGAAGCGCAAAAGGTGATCGATCATTTGAAAGAAACATCGACTGACAGCTATGTCGCGCCTTACAACCTAGCGGTCATTTACGCGGGCCTGGGAGAAAAGGATCAGGTGTTCGCATGGCTCAATCGGGCATACGACGAGCGTTCGTACCTCCTGGCGCTTTACCTCACAACCGACTCGCGCCTGGACAACCTCCACTCGGACCCCCGCTTTGCGGACCTCCGGCGGCGCATTGGGCTACCTTAGCGACGTAACCTGTCCGCCGTGTCTGTAAGCGAGGGCGCAGGGCCAACTTGCCAATTGCCGCAATGATAAGCCGGCTCGTGGGAAGTAACGCTACCGCGGAAGTTGGTTGAAGGTGCTATTGCTGTGGGAGATCCAGCAGCACTACATCTGAACGTTCCTGCACTCGTTCGAGGATGACTTCACGACCGTCTGGGGAGATGTCGAAGTCGCGAATATTGAAGTCGGGAGCAACATTCGTCAACTGCCGCTCGGCACCGCTCGATAATTCGCGGGTCCATAGATTCTTATGCTGAATGTCTCCGCGCAGGAAGACCAACGTTCTGCCTTTAGCTAGGAAGGCCATGTGTCGAGCACCCCGAGTCAGTACCATGGCTGGCAGTGGTTGCTCTGTGGCGTCGGCGCTGACGGCGTTTACGGGGAATGTAGCGCCGATGTCGGGTCCTGAATAAACCACGAGGCGGCCATCCGGCGACCAAGCGGGATCGATCGAGTACGCCTGGAGAAAACGGACCGGTGGGCGGCCGTCGATGGGAACGCGAAACAGCCGGGGGACACCGTGATCGTTGGCCGCCGAGGTGATCGATTGGCCGTCCGGAGCCCATGCCGGGGAGCCCTGCAGATCGAGGGAGTCAGTGAGAATCTTCGCGTTTGCACCGTCAGCCTGAATTACATACAAGAACGTCTGCCCATGTTGGCGAACCGAAAATGCAATCCTCCGCCCATCGGGGGAGATCGCCGGCGCGCCAAATATTTGTGCTCCTGGTGTACTCCACAATTCTGTTCTGGTTCCGTCAGACAGCTTCCAAACGCTTTCGCTCGATCCGGTCGCTGAAACGTAGAGCAGATAGTCCGAGCCCAGTCGTGGAGAGAAGGTTGTGCTGGTCATCTGCGGGACTTGAGTAGCCTCGGACGCTCCAGCGAGTGAATCGGCGAGGTGCAAGCGCCAGAGTGTTCTCTCCGTAGTTGCGCGCGTAGCCACCAGGTGTCGGCCGTCGGCGCTGGCGTCTAGCGACGTGTAACGATCGAGGCTGGAGGTCAGCCGGTGCGGAATACGGCGCTCGACGTCTATGCTGTAAAGCTCCGGCCCCGAACCATCCGGATCGGCTGCGAGGTACATAAGCGTCCGCCGATTCAAAAGCACAGGATAACTTACGAGTCCATCGTGGTTGGTAATTCGTTCCGTGCGTCCGCCGGCGGGAGCAATGCGCCAGATGTCCATTTTGTCCGGTAAGGAACCCTGGACGAAGTAGATAAAGTCCCCATCAGGCGACCATAGAGGGAAATGGCTATGGAGACCGGGAGGCGCCGTGAAGATGGGTCGACCCTCCGGTCGCCGGCTCCCGTCCGACACGAACAACGGATCTCCAGGTCCGGGTGTGTGATACGCAAGCCGGGACCCATCTCTCGACCAGTTGGATTCGGCTACACCCTCAAGGTATGGCTTTGGCTCTCCGCCCAACGTAGGCACGGCACGGATGCTAATATCGCCGCTCGCGCCGCCCTTTCGAGCCCAAAACATAACGAAGGAGGCATCGGGCGAGAACCCGAGGGTACGAACCGATGGGTTGACGAGTTGCGTTTCGCTTCCTCGGGTCAGGTTGTGGAACTGACCCGAACCGACTTGTGTGACCCATACGTCGGTTGGTCCATCGCGGTCCGATAAGAACGCCACGAAATTACCGTCCCGTGACACGGCAGCGGCTTGCTCCACGCCATCGGAGTCCGTGACTGTCTGATATCGCGCGCCAGCGATGGGGCTTCGCCAGAAGTACTCCGTCCTTTGTAACCAGAGGCTGGCAATCATCACCAACGCGGCTCCCACCGCTGCCGCTATCAGAACAGGCCGCCGCCAATCCCCTGATTTTGATTTCTCACTCTCCGCGACAGCCCGGGGAACATCTGTCGCCGGTTGGCTTTCGGCCGGTTGGGGCGCCGCTAGAGTGCTAAGCGGAGCGATGAAGCGGTAACCCTGGCGCGGGAGCGTCTCCACATAGCGCGGAGCGTCGGCCGAATCGCCCAAAGCCGCCCGAAGCCGTTTGATCGCGGCGTTGAGGCTGTGTTCGAAATCAACGTACGTGTCGGCCGGCCAAAGGCGCTTCTGCAATTCATCGCGTGTGACTGACTCACCGGCGTGCTCAATAAGCATTGTCAGTACGCTGATGGGCTGGCCCTGGAGTTTTATTCTTAGCCCATGCTTGCGTAACTCTCCGGTTTTGATGTCGAACTCGAAAGCCGCGAAACGGACAATCCGGCCAGTAGCGCCGGGCTCGGGCATGGGACGTCCTGTCGCCATCTTGTGTCCTACGATATAACAAGTCACCAGTCTCTACAATTCCCAAAGAATCAGCGTGATCTGATGTCACCTTCATTTTCCCCGCAGTGCCTTGTGCAACTTACCGAAATCGACGATGCTTCCATCTCGAAGGGCTAAAACGGCTCAGCCGGCCGCCCGGGAGAAAGCTTTCGAAGGAAAGGAAAGTGACATGATTCAAAAACAATTGAACACACAAAGAGTCCGAGCCGCGCTCGTCCAAAGGGGAATTTGCGGGATTGCGATCGCAGTGGCCGCGATAGCGCTGGTGAGAGTCCAGGCTCAGGATATCAGGCCTGTTCGCTTTAGCGGTGTGATCAACGACTATTCGCCCTCAACGGTTCCAGGCGGTCCGTATGAAATTCGCGGCGACTGGGCTGTGGTATTGCAAAGGAACGGCACAGCCAGTTTTTCTGCGGATCTGAACATGGAGACGTCCGATTATGGGATTACGGGCGCCACCCAGGTCGATCCAGCGAATCCGGCGACCCGGAACCCACACACTCACCATCTCAGCATGACGGATGCGACGGTCAGCTATGACACCAGCTCTTGTCCCGCCAACAACCCTCCTACCACCTCTTCCGCCTTCGTAGTCACCGGCACGGTCACGACAACGGGAAATGGCGGGCCGGCGCCCTTTGAGGCTAAGGGCCCATCCACGCTTCAGGTGTGCATCATGGGAGGATCGCAAGTCTTTTATTCGAACGTGACTCTGGTGTACACTGGACCGGCAACCGGGCACTTCGGTACACAGCCGATCCATGGCGTCGTCAGAGAAGCATCAATCAACTAAGACGGCACACGGAGCGAGAGACAAACCGATCCGCATTGAGCTTCCATGTGACTTATCGTTACCTATCGTGGTTCACGAGACGGTAGCTTCGGGTTGCCCAGTCAAGCGTCGTTCAACACCGGCAGTGCGGATGCCATTTAGTGTCAAAGCAGGCGCTTGGAGGAAGTTTCGATTCCTGGCTCAGCGACTACGAATAAGCGTGGAGAGCCGGTGCGCCCGCCTAGGGCGGGGTTGGCCTACGGGTAAGAATATCGCTGCAAACCGTGCAGGTTCGAGAATTAACTACTAACCACAGCCGCTTCTGATCTCTAGAGTTGAGCAACAGTGCTCGTCCAAATGGCCAAGGTAGGCATACTTTGCGGCATCCTTCGCTTGCTTCGCCTCAAAGATCGATAGATCGAAGCGTGCGCAGTCCAAGTCACCTTGAATGAGCGCCTTGAACTGCTCTTCGTGGACCTGTATCAATTCGTGGATCGCATCGGCAAGTGCGTCCAGAAGGCGGCGAGCTTCTCCACAATAGATGATGCCTGGCGGCAAGGGTTCAACTTGCGTCACGATGGTCCCAATTAAAGCAATCCCGGTTCCATTCATTTGGACCACATAGCCTACTGCCATCTCCCAGCATGGGCCGGCACGTTGGACCAGGACGGCGCGGCGTTAGAGGGAATAGCCCCAACCCACTTGGCGAAACGCGAGATACGGCCTCGTGATTTACAGTGGGCTAGGTTTTCTCCGCGCAAGGTGGGCGCGTCCGGCCTTGTTTTGTGCTGAGAAGCGCACGGGCGTTTAAGCGCCGTCGAGTAGGATTGCGAATGCGACTCCGAACAGCCATAGCAGGCACAAGATCGCAGCCGTTATGAAAAACGTCTTAATCCCACTAACTCCATTATTGGTTGACGATGGTGACAATACATCCGCCGAGCGCGGTGGGTTCGGAGAGGTGCTTGTCGCCTGCATTCACCGAGAGGATCGGCCTGAGGCGGCAGTTTCTATAGGGCCTGAACCCGAAATTAGCCCTTCGCCACGTGGGAATTTGGCCTCCCTGCGATTTTACCCTCCTGTCTTGGGCCTACGGCCAAGCCGCCCACCCCGCATCGGAGAGGTCCGCAGGGGAGCGGGGCCGCTCTTTAGAATTTCTCCAGGCTCAAGCCTCTTCCTTTGCTACTCGCAACGGATCCCAGCCAGTTCCGCCGGCAAACTCAAGGCCGACAGCGTACTTTCCTTTCTCATATCGACAGTAGCGAACCGAGCCCCGGCCCGAGATGCCAAGCTCTCGATCGTTCACCGTCACATAAGTTCGCGGTGCCATCTGAATATCGACCCGTATTCTGAGACCCTTCAATGAAATATTGACCAACTCCGCGGCACACACTCGTTCTAGACCGTCAGCGTCATGCCAAAGGACCCGAAGTTTTCCGGCTATCGCTTGCCGGGCGTATCGCCGTTGCTCAGGCTTTCGAAGTGAATTGGCCATATTCTCGAGTGGCCAATCCTTGTGAAAGCGATGGGAGCTACTCAGTTCTATTAGAGCGCCTCCAGCGCGCGAGTGCAAGCTGCCGGATGTTGTATTAGTCGCCAAATTATCTGGAAAAAGAACCTACAACGTCAGAATTAGGCTGATATTATTTAATCCGTTCGGTTAATTCAGCCGATACTGGGACGTGGATGTATTGGTTGCGCGGCAAGCCATTTTCGATCGCCAGCGAAAACTGTATGGCTACGAATTGCTGTTCCGATCGGATGCGGCGAGTAACGCATTCGATGGTACCGAAGCCTTCGCGGCTACGATGCAGGTGCTCTCGAATATGATGATGTCGGTCGGCGCGACGAAGCTTCTAGGCGGCAAGAAGGCATTTGTCAATTTCGATCATCGCCTGCTGCTGGCAAACGCGCATTTGACTCTGCCGAGGGAATCCCTGGTCATCGAAATTCTAGAAACTGTGGCGCCCACCGAGGATCTGGTGGCGTTGTGCAGGAGCATCCAGCAGCAGGGTTACTCATTAGCTCTCGATGACTTTACCGATGAGCCTCGCCTTGCCCCGCTGGCCCACATTGCCGGCGTGATAAAAGTGGACCTCCGCCTAAGTTCCCCGGAAGAGCAAGAAGACATGGTTCGCACTTATAAACCGCGGGGTGTTCTGATGCTGGCGGAAAAAGTCGAAACGTACGCCGAGTTCCAGCGGGCGCTTAACATCGGCTATGAGTTGTTTCAAGGCTATTTCTTTGCGCGGCCGGAAGTAGTGCGCAGCCAGCATATCCCGGCGAACAAGGCTGCCTGCCTGCGACTCCTACGCGAAGTGCAGAAGGCCGACCTGGACTTCAATACGCTGGAGCGGCTCATTTGCCAGGACGTTTCGCTAACTTATCAGCTGCTGCGCTACGCCAACTCCGCAGTGTTCCAACGCGGAGCTAAGATCCAGTCGATCACGCGTGCTCTGGTCACCCTGGGGGAGCCCGGCATACGCAACTGGGCGGCACTGGCAACTCTACCCATGCTCGCGACTAATAAGCCAAGTGAGTTGATCAAACTCTCGCTCATTCGCGCCCGCTTTTGCGAACAACTGGCTGAGACTGCAAAAATTGGAAGTTCCAACGAAGCCTTCCTTATGGGCATGTTTTCACTGCTCGACGCGCTGATCGATCAACCCCTTGCTGAATCTCTTCGCGGCATTGAATTGGGAAAGGACATCACCGAAGCCCTCCTCGGAATCAGCTCCCGACGAGAGCGGCTTGACGTGCCTTTATCAGTTAATTTGCTGCTATGAACTGGGCGATTGGGTGAGGGTGGGGGAGCTATCGGAGAGGTGCGGAATTCCGCCCGCGGCGATTGGGGAGGCGTACCTCGATTCAACCGCGTGGGCCGAGCACCTAGTTGATACGCTCGCCGCTTAAGCCGGAGTGAAACTTCCGATAATACATGATCACGCCCCCAGAGGTTCTGTTCTTTCTACCGTTACGCATTCGGCGGCGAATAGTCCTGCAATATCGCGCTCACCTTGGCGACTGAATCGCCCGTAAACGTTCGTTCGGTCCCATCCTTCAACATGACCGTCAAGACAGCGATGTTTTCGCCAGTCACGGGATCATTGGTGAACTCGAAACCGAGTACGTCGTCGGGCGTGAAATCGATTTGATCGCTCATCGTTGTTCGGTGTAGACGACCCTGCCATGATCGTCCGTCTCGTCGGTCTTGGCGTAGATTTTTCCGACGACAATTCCAAGTTCTTCGGTCTCGGCGGTCTGGATGAGCTCCCGCAGCGGAAGTTCAGTCGGGTAGATCGTCCTGGACCCGTCAAAATCTCGAAGCACGACTTCGATCGTCACGTTTCCATCTTAGCGCCGGTTACCAATGTTCGATTCGATTTTGGTTTTAGCGTTTCGTAGAACTCTATTTACGGTTGCTGCCTAGCAAGCCTGATCATCTCAATTTGGATTTCAGTGCCGCCTCGCGCGGATCGCGGCCGCTGACTCTTGACTGCTAAGGCACGGTTAATCGTCGAACGCGCTTTTCTCGGGCATGCCGACCGCTTAAGGGGTGCGCCACCACGCCGGCGGGCCAGCGGAAGGAGATCGCAGCATGGCTCGCTGTCAGAGGGCGCCTAGGCCTAGGAGACCCGACGGACGATGAGCCTATGCCGGTAGCTGCGCGACAGAATCCAAAGGATGTGCTTCACAAACTGCTTCACATCTAATCTGATGCCAATCTCCGGATTTGGTTTCGCGCGCAACGAAATTCCTTGGCAATCGGCGTGCGGCGGTTTATGTCCCGGGCGCTCGCCCTTCCTGGCACCCCCCGCGCGGCGCACGCCAAACGGCTCCTCCTTTGGCGCTAGGCCACAAGCGACGAGGCCCAGGGATCGCGATGCTTGGTCCGAGAAGATCCTTAAAGCAAGGTGCGATGCGCCCACTCTACAGCTTGCTCATGATGCGGTCGTGGATCCAGTGTTCGTCCCACCATTCGCGCGGGTTGATCTGCACGCCGTCGATCTGCATGCTGAAGTGCACGTGCACGCCGCCGGCGAGCCCGGTCTCGCCGGAGATCCCCATCTTCTGTCCCTTTTTGACCATCTCGCCTTCCTTGACGTCGATCTCGCGCAAATGGCCGTAGATCGATTGCAGGCCATAGCCGTGGTCCAGTACGATGCAGTTGCCGTAGATGCCGAGATTCTTGGCCCACACCACGCGGCCGTCATTGGCGGCCTCGACAGGTGAGTTCTGGACGTCGGAAAGATCGAAGCCGAGGTGCACCTGCTGATCGACCTTCTTGCCGTGGTAGATGTAATTGCGCACGTCGGCAAAAACCGATTCCTCTTTGCCCCAATGAATGAACGGGCCGTTCCAAAGCACCTTCTGCTCGGTCTTAAATCGGAGATCGGCGAGCTGCTGGTTGTTCTGGAGGCGCATCGTCCCGTTGATATAAAGGAAACGCGAGAGAAGGTCCTTGCCGGGCAGAACCTGGCCGGTGGGATCGACCGAGTTCACCAGCTTCTCCATGAGCGCGTCCGTCAGCTCGAAATCCCGCGCACGGAATTTTTTCGGAAACAATTTGAACCAGAAGTGCGCCGTGGCTTCAGTGCCGGCGAGGTTGCGCGCATAGACCAGCGGCTTGACGTCCGGCGGCAAGTCCCAGGGATAGGCGAACATGGCGAAGCGCTGGTTCACGTCCTTTCCGGGAAGAGGGAAGCTGCGGAAGGTGTATGTTCCGACTTTGACGCCGGCATCGTTCCACGATCCGCTGGGGGTCATGGTCACCAGCTCCATGCCGCCCTGGTTGATGTAGTGCTGGAACTCGTCGGCGATGACGCGCGGCGCTTCAAGAACCACATCCACGTCCGTCGCGTTGACCGTGGTGCTCGCCCGCAGATCGTTGGAAACGGCTTCGATCACCAGCCGCGCCTTGCCGTCTTTGAGATTCGGTGCCCGGCTTTTGCCCGCTTCGAAGGTGACGCTGCGCGGCGGCTCGTGCCGGCTCCAGAGGATCCAGGTCGAAGGCTGGCTTTCCGCGTACACCGGATAGCGTGCGCCGTTCTGCTCGAGATATGCGTCCATTCGCCGCACGCCGTGCGCATTGGTCAAATGCACCGTTACCGGCGTGCTAAGGCCGATGGTCTTGACCGCGGGCGTGACGCTCAGCCCAGTGTTGGAAGACGTTACGAGAAGAGAAACGATCCCTGCGACCGCCAGAAACACCAAAATCAGTATTGCTTTCACTTCTTCACCCGGGAATCCATCCGACCGATGGTCTTGTCCCAGCCTAGCGGAAAAGGCCTGCCATCGTCGCGCACCACCTGCAAGCGCGATTCAAAATCATTTGCCTGCCTTTACCGAAGTATACTCCTGCTAGAATTCCGGCCACGCCCGCTCAAACATTCGTGGAAACTCGTTCGCCAACTCGCATACCGGGTCAACAATGTGCTCGCTTTTGATGTCCCGTATTGTCGATAACGCTATCGGCTTCACTAGCTCCAGGAGAATCGGAGCGGTGAATTCCTCGAGCGCAGACCGTTCTTGCGCACGTAGCCACTTCAAACGTTCTAAGCCCCGAGCGGTGATTTGAAAATGCAATTTGCCAGCCGCGTCCCATCCTCTCGTAATGATTGAATTTGTTCATGGCCTAAGCACAATGCGGGCATCATAGACCTCCATTTGGTCAGATTCTTTCGGTAAGTCTGGGTTCCATTGAATCGCCTGAAGAGCCGGCTACGACTCACGCTTCAACTTCATGCATCCTCTCTTTTCAATGCCGCGTTCGTCCGATGGTGGCCGATTTCGGCCAGCTTGGTGGTGATCAGCCATCGATCGACTCGTAACTGATTGATCCTTCTTTTTGGAACGGGAATTGCTTCTTCTTGAGAGGAGATGAGTTATGAAAAAAGGTTTGTTGATTCTGGCGACGGCGATGATCGCGCTGGCGCCCATGAACGCCTCGGCTGCAGTCGTGCGTGGTGGATTTGTAGCAGGCCCTCGGATCTACGCGGGCTGGTACGGCCCATACTGGGGTCCATATTGGGGCCCAGGCTACTTCGGTCCGTACTATCCGAACTTGGGCGAAGTGAAATTGGACACGAAGGTGCGAGACGCACAGGTATTTATCAACGGTGCGTATTCGGGAACTACTCACGAGAACAAGACAATGCGGCTGAGACCGGGCACATACAACATCGAGATTCGGGAGGGAGGTCAAATGTCCTTCTCTCAGAAAATCTTTGTGGTGGCCGGTAAGACTATGCACCTGCACCCAGAGCTCTGACGTTTGAATCAAGCGCCGAGAAACTCTGTCAGCGAGTGGTACTTGCCCGTGGGCTACGGGACACACTTCTTGGGAGGATGGCCTCGGAGAGAGCAATCGCCCGCGTCATGTGGGAGCTTCTCAATAGTTTTCTCGGCGAGCCACAGTGAGGTGCGAATATGCCCTAGTGCGCGCGCTAAACCGACATTATTGCGCGACGGGGCGACGACCAAATACCCGCAGAAAGTGCGGAGTGTAAAGAAATCAAGGTAAGAATTGCAGATACTGCAATCTGCTATCCTCCTGAAATTTATGGTAGTTGGGACTTTGGCAACCCAGCGGCAAAGAGTTATCCAGAGGAAACCACGCCTTGCCGACGAATGCCATCCTTGGGGCGCTTGCAGACGGCCATGGGCGCGGCGGCAACCTCGCTTTCAAATCCATTTTCGTAAAGGGATTGGAATGGTTTGGCGAGTTGGGTATCTTCTGTGCGCGAGTATTTCGCGCGGCCGTTGCGCCTCCCTATGAGCTAGGAGAGCTTACTTCGCCAGTGCGACGTTATCGGTGCGAAGTCTCTGCCCTTGGTGGCGCTGGCCGGAGCGGCAACCGGCGTGGTGCTGTCGCTGCAAACTCATGACGCCTTGATCCGATTTGGGGCCAAGTCACTGCTTCCGGCAGTGATCGTGTTTTCCATTATCAAGGAGAGTGGTCCAGTGATCACCGGCCTGGTGGTCGCGGGGCGCGTCGGAGCCGGCATTGGAGCAGAGCTTGGGTCGATGAAAGTCACCGAGCAGATCGACGCCATGGAGGCCTCCGCGGTCGATCCCTATAAATTTCTGGCCGCGACGCGGGTGCTGGCCTGCATCCTGATGCTTCCGCTGCTGACGCTGGCGGCCGATTTCTCCGGCCTCATCATGGGATGGTTGGCAAACACGCTTGCCGATCCCATTTCGTTCCGGCTGTTTCTCGAGAACGGCTTCAAGAACGTGCAATTCAGCGACTTCATCCCGCCCACATTCAAAACGGCAGTTTTTGGCTTGATTATCGGTATTGTTGCGTGCTTTCAGGGAATGCGAACCAAGGGAGGCACCGAAGGAGTCGGCAGAGCCGCTACCAGTTCTGTCGTGCTGTCGTCGTTGTTTGTAATTCTCGCGGACGTCGTGTTAGTACGACTAATCCTGATGCTATGGGGGTGAAGCAATGGACAACGAATCAAATGCCGCACCGATCGTGATCGACAATCTGCACAAGAGGTTTGGTGATCACACCGTCCTGAATGGAATCACTCTGCACGTAGAACACGGCGAGACCGTAGCGGTCCTGGGGCGGAGCGGAATTGGAAAGAGCGTGCTCCTGAAACTGATCATCGGCCTTCAGCCGTCCGACTCAGGCTCCGTGAAGATTGACGGCCAGGAGATCACCGGTCTCGACGTACAGCAACTGAACGAAGTCCGGAAGAGAATCGGCTTCTTATTTCAGGAGGCGGCTTTATATGACTCGCTGACGGTCGAGGAAAACGTCGCCTTTCCTTTGAGCAGGCACACCAACATTTCCGACAGCAGACCGAAAAGAGCGGGTACGGGAACTGCTCGGAAGTGTCGGCATGGACCAAGACCTGGAGAAAATGCCTTCCGAGATCTCCGGTGGCATGCAAAAGCGAGTGGGACTGGCGCGCGCTCTTGCGCTGGATCCGAATATTCTGCTTTTCGATGAGCCTACGGCCGGCCTTGATCCAATTACTGCGGCCGAAATTGGCAAGCTGATCCTGGAGTTGAAGCAGAAACGCGAGATGACGGCCATTGTCGTCACGCACGACATCCGCGGCGCCAAGGTGTTTTCGGATCGCATGGCTCTGATCCACGAAGGAAACATTTTGGCCGAAGGACCTCTTGCCGAGTTGCAAAAGAGCAAGCATCCCTTTGTCATTCAATTCCTGAAGGATAGTTCCTAAGGCGGTGAATTATGTCCAGAACTTTTCGACTTGGTGCTTTTATCGTTGCGACGCTGCTCATTTTTGCCGCGGGCGTATTTTGGATCGGCGGCAAGCAGTTCATGTTCAGCTCAACCTATCGTCTCAATGCGGACTTCCAGACCGTGGCCGGTTTGCCCAACGGCGCCGACGTGCGGGTAGGAGGAATTCACGAAGGCACGATCGCTCGCATCCAACTGCCGCGCGGGCCTAACGACAAAGTGCGAGTGGTGATGGATCTGAAGAATGCGACTCGAAACGTGATCAAGAAGGATTCCGTGGCGGCGATCCGATCCGAGGGGCTGGTCGGGGATAAATACGTGGAAATCACGTTTGGATCCGACGGCGCTCCTCAGGTCGAGCAATGGAGATCTGATCCAAGGCGAGCCGCCGCTCGAATTCTCGGATTTGATGAAGAAGACCAATGGACTTCTGGACTCGGCGAGCGGCGCCATGCAAAATGTTGTGAGTACGTCCGAAGACCTTAAGTCGATCAGCAGCAAAATCAATCAGGGCACCGGAACCATGGGTGCCTTGATCAACGACAAGAGCCTCTATCAACGCATCAATGCCGGAGCAGCCGCCATGCAAGAAGATATGGAGGCGCTCAAGCACAATTTCCTTCTTCGCGGCTTCTTCAATCAGGCGAGGATATGAAGATTCGGCCGATCTGACGAAGCATGAAATTCCGCAACTGCCTGCCGCGGCAGTCAGCAAGAACTTTACATACGAAGCGGCGAAGCTCTTCGATAAGCCGGACACTGCCAAGCTCAAAAACGCGAAGGCGCTAAATGAAGCGGGAACATTCCTGGAAACCAATGCGTTCGGCCTGGCGGTAGTTACCGCGTACACGGACATGAAGGGCGACACGGAAAAGAATCGTCTGCTCACCGAAGCGAGAGCGATGGTGGTTCGCGATTACCTGGTGCAAAATTTCAAGTTGGACGACACACGGATCAAGACCATCGGCCTGGGAAAATCCGCGGAAGCAAATGCAACCGGGAGGAGGCGTGGAGATTCTGGTCTACCCGGCCGGAACGAATTCGCCGAACACGCAGCGGGCTCTATCGTCGAAACGCTAGCAAGGCGCGAGCCAGAGCAATTCCGGTTCAACATCCCCGAAGGGCCGGCTATTTGCGAGTCTTGTCCTTCTCTACCTTGTCAAAGACGCTCGGCGAATGCGGGACATGATGCCTCCTCTCAATGATAAGGACAACTGCCACCGGTTCACCGGTGGCAATTGCTAATCCAGTGCAGCAATTTACATGCCAGCCCACGCAATCCTTCGACTGGATCTTTTTTCGCTCATGGTGCAATCACTTAACGACATCGCGGGAACGCTCACGCCGATCCAGCCATCTTTCAAATAGGAGGTGAGCTTATGTTCAAGAAACTTGGATTGGCTACATTCCTTATCGGTGCAGGACTTGCCCTGGTAAGCCCAAATGCAGCCCGAGCCGAAAATCGCGAAACCGAGCATCACCGACACCGCTTCAGCGTCGTCATTGGAGTGGCTCCAAGGCATTACGCTGACGGCTACTACAATCGGTGGGGCTATTGGCACCCCTATACCCGCGGCTACTACGACCGCCGAGGCTATTGGCACACCCAATGGTGACCCGATTATTTGGGCAGTGGGTCAGTTCGGCCCACTGCCCTTCTCACAATTTTTATTCGCAAGGATGACACGATGACTACCGATGTAAAGCCAATCGAGCGCGCGATCTCGCACAGGAACGTCTGTTGTGACTTGGCGCGGACCAATCTCGATGCCTGTTTTATTTTCGCTGAGTTGGCGAAGCGCGAGCTCCAAACGGGGGAGCGCGGACAGGCTGAACGATCCTTCGGACGCGCCAAGTGTAGCTACGAAGCTACTCTACAATTGTTGAACAGAGTTGAGACCGAAAGAGCCGAGGTCCATAAGAAAATTGAGCACCTTGGTGAAAAGCTCGATTTCCTACGGCAAAAACTCAACCAAGCTAGGGCGACAGCCAAATAAGAAAGAGGTCCGTGAAAGAAATTCTAATCGCAGCGCTCGCGGCAAGGGAAGCCTCGAGTCGATCTCCTCATGCGATTACACCGCTTTATTTGCCGAAGCCGAGCGCAGCAGCGGTTTCACTCGCTTTGCTTCAGATCCTCTGGCACTACCCCAGCGTTCAGGAAGTCGTTGAGGCGATGGTGTGCCCTCAGCATCTGCATTCGGGCAACGGTTACCTCGCGGGATGCGTTGTGTATTCGTTGAATTCCGTCTGGATGAGGTAGGGTGCTTGGGATGTCACTAGTGACAGCCTCGAAGGCCGCGGTTGCCGCCTTGGAACGCTCGGTAGCTGCTTGAAGATCCTGATTCAAGACGTTTAGGATTTGATGTTCCGAGGTAGGCGGTTCACGTTTGCTGCCCCGCGCTTCCGCGCATTTGACGCACACTGGCACACCGCTCTCGTATAGCTCCGTTTCGGCCTTGCAGAAAGTGCATACTGCCATGCGCCCAATCTATGCCGCCCCGGATGTAGGAGTCAACTACAGCCTAGACTGTATTCCGAGCAAGTAGCCACTCCAATTTGGTGAAACGTTTTCCTGCTTTATGGCTCTATTTGAACGGACATAAAACCTGTGAGCGGAGGAATGCTAAAGGCTCCAGCACCGCGCGGCCCGTACCTGTCGCAGAACTGGATCGGGAGGTCGCTGGAGCCTACTGCGAGGCCAGAAATGCGAAATGACCGTAATCTTGTGATTGTTTGGGCAACGTTAATTGGGCTGGTAGCTATGGCGTTTTGGTTCAAGGTGCCGCTGGGCTAGTTGACCTGGCGCACCGGCTTAGGCCGCGGCCTTCAGAGGGGATTCTGGGCATGGTTAGTTGCGATGTCCGCCAAGAACTCCTTCGCCAGTATTCCGACGCAGCAGAGAGACTTGTTCCACTCTCTAAGGAGCTGGCAAACGCAGCATTGAGCTATGAAGCCGACATATTTATGCGGATCTGGGAGCGGTTTACCAGCGCACAACAACTTTGCGAAGATTCACGCCGTGCGCTCGAATTGCATACAACATCCCACGGCTGTGTTTAGCCGCTCCGCTTCATATTCGCCAGTCAGCCGTCCAAGCGGCACGCCGTTATACCGCCTGATGTCATCATGCAAACCTGGCGACGCGACTGGCGCCTGATATGGGAAGTTGTTTTGTGATTGCTGAGAATCACCAGATCAAATTCTTGTCTACGTGTTCTTTAAGTGCCTGAGCGGATGAAGTGTTTACGGTGCGTTTCACGCGACTTTCCCTTTTCGAACTATAGGTTCATTCTGGGCTCTCATCGATTTCACCAGTTCAGCCGCTGACGCTCCCTCGAGCGATAGTCCATAGCCGACTTCTCGCACAATACGCTCTTTCAGCGGTTGAATGAAATGTACGCGCGTATTGCGGCGGGTCACTTCGGGAGCTTTCAGGTACAATTGGGCCAATTCCCGCGCTCGGAGCAGCGCCTTACCGTTCGGCACAACCTCTGCAATCACTCCCCATTCGTGCGCGGTTTGCGCGGCGAGCGGCTGCGGGTTGAGCAGGAACGCCTCCGCTCGTCCAGCTCCAGCACGATAGCTCCATGCGGTAAAGATTCCGTCCCCCGGCACAATGCCTCCCGCGAAGTGGGGGATATCGTGGAAGGTCGCACCCTCTCCAGCGACGATCACGCTGGCCAGCAGAGCATACTCTGAGTGGACATGGGCTCGTCCCTCGACAGCCGCGATCACCGGCACGCGTATATTAGCAATGTTTTCCAGAAGCTGAGCGCCTTCGTCGTGAACTTGGCTCCAAACGCCCGGATCGGAGACATTACCGAACGATGAAAAATCGATCTCAGGGATGAATTCTCCACCTGCGCCGGTCAGGATTACAATCTTGTTCGCCCGGTCCTGCGCGATTCGGTAAAAGGCATCGACAAACTCGCTATGATCTTGTGCCGTGAAAATGAACGGTCCGCCGTTACTGTGAAATTCGGCAACTAGCACGCCGCTGGCATCTCGCGTCAGCTTCAGGCTGCGATAAGCAGCCAAATAGTCATCTTGAAGTTGCATTGGATTTTCCTTCCTCGTTGCCCTAATTGCGTTCACCAGAAGTTGTTATTGCGACTCAGCACATTGCACTCACGTGGCCACAACGAGACCGCCTGCGGCACGAATAACCTCCCCGGTGATCCAGGCGGATTCGTCCGACGCCAGGAATACCGCCAGCGGGGCGATATCCGTGACGCGACCGAGCCGGCCCAATGGAGTCTTCCCAGCCAGAACGGCGCCGGCACCACCTTCAAAGGTCCTCGCGGCTACATTGCCTTCCGTTTCTGTGTGACCGGGAGCGATGGCGTTGACGCGTATCTTGCGCGGCGCCAGTTCGAGCGCCAATCCCCTGGTAAGCGTTTCGATGGCGCCTTTTGTGGAAGCGTATAGCAGAGCTCCCGCGACCGGATGCGAGCCGACGATAGAGCTGAGGTTGATGATGCTCCCACCGTCGGCCCCGAACCGCTTGATCGCCTCCTGCACGGTGAGAATGGTCCCGAGAACGTTGATGTTGTAGTGGAGGTGAAAGCTATCTTCGGTGATCTCCGCGATGGCACCGAAGCGGAAGACCCCGGCGTTGTTGACCAGAATGTCTAGTCTTCCGAACGCAGAATCCACTTCTTTGAATAACTTCGCGGCATCTGCGGCCTTGGACACGTCGGCTCCGACCGCGATCGCCACGCCCCCGCTATCGGTTATCGCCTGAGCGACGCGTTCGGCGCCTTCGCGGTCCGAGGCATAGTTCACGGCAACGCGCGCGCCTGCGGCTCCAAACGCCGCAGCAATCCCAGCGCCGATGCCTTTGGAGGCACCCGTCACTATTGCCACTTTATTAGACAGTCTGCTCATATTCGCCATTTTGCATCCTGAACGAGTCGTCTGCAATCAGGGGAGTTTAATTCGTCCAAGTCCTGTTACGGAGCATTAACGGAACACTGTGGCAGCGCTTCTACGGTTGCCGGTCGTCAAGTGGCTGTTTCGCCAGGCTCTTATCACGTCACTGCAGCGTGTTCTTTCGATTTTGATGGCAAGCGGCGTCATCGCGGAAACACTTGGGAGTTTCCCCATGGATGTCGTCCGAGTCTCCGCCCCAGCAACTACAATCCTCATTGGTACGGCAAAGTGTCGTGCTTGGAGTAACGTCAGCGCGGATTGCTTAGTCTAATCGGCGGAGGCCTCGATGGAATCGTTGAAAACCACCTGTTGTGTCGTCGGAGGCGGACCGGCCGGCGTCATGCTCGGCTACTTGCTAGCGCGCGCAGGCGTCAAGGTAACGGTCCTCGAAAAGCACGCCGACTTCTTTCGGGATTTCCGTGGTGATACCGTTCACCCGTCTACCCTCGACATAATGCACCAACTGGGGCTACTCGACGGCTTGCTCGCAGCTTCCACATCAGCGAGTAACATCTGTGAGCGCACGCATCGGCGATTTTGACTTTGACGCCGCCGATTTTCGGCTCGTACCCGCCCGTTGCAAATTTGTCGCGCTGATGCCGCAGTGGGAGTTTTTGAACTTCTTATCCGAGCGCGCGAAGCGCTTCGATGGCTTCGAGCTTCGGATGCAGCACGAGGGCACTGGACTGATTCGCGACGGCCAGCGAATCGCTGGCGTAGAGGCGCGATCGCCGGCTGGGCCTCTGCAGATCGAAGCGGACCTGGTGGTTGCCTGCGACGGCAGGCATTCCACGATGCGCGCAGTCCGCGCGACTCTCCGTACAAGAGTTCGGCGTTCCCGTTGATGTCCTGTGGTTTCGAATTTCGCGTCAGCCTCACGATCCACAACAGGTATTGGGCAACATCAATTACGGCAAGGCGCTGATCCTGATCAACCGGGGCGAGTATTTTCAGGCCGGACTGATCATCCGCAAGGGCACGCTTGAGCAAATCAAAGCGGAAGGTCTCGACGCGTTTCGCCAAAATATCGTGCAAATCGCACCGTATCTGGGCGATCGCGTGGGCGAAATCGAAGAGTGGGATCAGATTAAATTGCTGACCGTGCAGATCAACAGGCTTCGGCGATGGCATCTTCCTGGCCTGCTCTGCATCGGCGATGCCGCGCACGCGATGTCGCCTGCCGGTGGCGTGGGAATCAATCTGGCAATCCAAGATGCGGTGGCAGCGGCAAATATATTAGCCGTTCCGCTTCGCGCCGGGCAGGTCACTGATTTGATCCTCAAGCGAGTGCAACAGCGGCGCGAATTTCCAACGCGCGTGACGCAGTTCCTCCAGGTGAATGCGCACAAGGCTTTGAATGCTGTGTTCAAGACTGACGGACCAATCCAAGCGCCCTGGCAATTGAAAGTCATCGATGCGTTGCCCGGAAGGAAATGGATCATGGGATACGTCGTCGGTATTGGCGTTCGGCCGGAGCACGTGGCGGATGCCGAAAATATGCGAATGCCGCGATCCTTACAAAAGGCTGCAATTCGATTCGGTGCCGCTATCGGCGCGATCGTGAAAGCGGCGCGCCTCCTTCGAGCTGGCTGAGATCTTCGCCGCCTCCCGCGCGTCGCTTACACAATGGTTGGCGTTCGTTCAGATGGTGGTTGCAACGCTTCGCACCAGAAGGTACTTACCGTGAGTCGCCCTCTTCCCTCGCATACGACAAAGTCGAGCGGCGAACACCATTTGCTCCTGTCGGCATCCCGGAGAGCTGGAGCATTCCATTCCAAGACTGAGATTGCAATCCTAGATATATAGAAGGGAGGAGGCGATGCTCAGTTTTAAGCACATCGTATTCCCAGTGGATTTTTCAGACCGCTCGAATGGTGCGGTTCCATTTGTTGCGGAAATGGCGCGCAAACAAGACGCCAAGGTCACACTGATCGCCGCAGCGCACCTGCCTAACATGGAATTGCTGGAAGCGCCGACGATTGATCCTCAACCAATCCTTGACGGCTTGAAGTCCCAACTGGATCGCGCTTATTTGAGCCACTTCGCGGGCTTAAAAGTGGACCGGATAGCTGTACTTGGTGACCCCGCGCACGCCATTGCCGATTTCGTCTCCGCCAACGGGGTGGACTTGGTGATGATGGCCACTCACGGCTACGGCCCCTTCCGCCAGTTGTTGTTGGGGTCGGTGACCGCCAAAGTTCTGCATGACGTCCACGTTCCCGTGTGGACCGCGGCGCACACGGCCGAACCGCCTGATCGCGAGCATGTAAATATCCGCAAGGTTCTGTGCGCAGTGGATGCGAGCGCGGCGAGCGTCGAACTGATGCGCTGGGCGGCAGGGTTGTGCAAGAACCTCGGCGCGACTTTGCGACTGGTACACGCAGTCCCGGGCATCGAGGCGTGGCCCGATCGGCAGATGGACCGGGAGTTCGAAGAAACGCTACGCGAAAATGCCGCGCACACCATTCTGAATCTGGAGAAAGCCGCGGACATCTCCGTCCCCCTGTACATTGGCGTTGGCACCGTACCAGACGTGGTTCGCGACGAAGCACTGCAACATGGCGCGGATCTGATAGTGATCGGGCGCGGTGCACTGCAGGGCACATTGGGACGGCTGCGTACGCACGCTTACGGGATCATTCACCACGCACCGTGTCCGGTGCTTAGTGTCTAAGGCATCCACCCAGAATTCCAAATTGCCGACGATTCCATGGATAGAGGGACGGGCACGGTGGAGGATCCTGCGCCCGATCATGGCTCATAACGGGGGTTAGATGAGTTTCTCCCAGCGCGGGGTTGCCCTCGTTTCTATCGCTTACGTTCGATTTTTGATATTGGCGGCTATTCCCTCAGTTTGGCGAACCCGGCGGCATTATTTTGCGTCCAATGAAGTAGATACATGGCGACGATTGCTACTCCAATTCAGAACGCTAGGGCTTTTGCTGAGTTTGCCTTGCGCGCCGGGCCCATTTTTTGGCAGCGCCTGTCAGAGGATCGAAAGCGTTCGGTGGAACCGTCGCCGCGCGTTCCCTATATATCCGACTGGCCCAAGGAAGGATTGCATGCAGCGTGGATTGGTCACAGTACGGTCCTAATTAGCATCGATGGCTTTACGATCCTCACGGATCCGGTGTTCAGCACAAGAATCGGGATCAGGATTGGGCCGTTTACCGTTGGCATGAAGCGACTCGTTAGTCCGGCGGTCCAATTGACGCAATTGCCGGTTCCCGATCTGATTCTGCTCTCACATGCTCATATGGATCATCTCGATCGGCCGAGCCTGCGGAAATTGGAGAATCGCCAAACTTCGGTCATTACCGCCGCTAGCACCAGCGATCTTCTGCGAGTGAAACGCTACAAGGCAGTTCATGAATTGAGATGGGGTGAATCGCGCCGGGTGGGACCAGTGAACGTTCACGCCTTGCAGGTTAAGCACTGGGGTGCGCGCACGCGAACCGATGTTCATCGCGGATACAACGGGTATCTCATTGAAACCGGACAATACCGGATTATCTTCGGGGGCGACACAGCGTATACGGACCTATTTCGTCAGGTTCGCACTTCGAAGCCCGTGGATCTGGCGATCATGCCCATCGGAGCGTACGATCCCTGGATTCATGCACACTGCAATCCTGAACAGGCGCTTGAGATGGCTAATCACACTGGGGCAGAGTTCGTGTTGCCGGTCCATCACCGGACGTTCAATCTGAGCAATGAGCCGTATGAAGAGCCGATCGAGCGGCTGCTGCTAGCGTCTGGTTCAGCCGAGGATCGCATTGCCGCCCGGGAAATCGGCCACGAATTCCATCTTGCATCGCGTTAACCGGCGCAGGCCGTTCGGAAAGTACTTTGATAGTTCGGCGCACTAATCGGCGAAGGCGGCATGAGGCGGAGGTCCGGATAGATGCACCGGCTTGGCTGCACAGTCGAATTGTTAGTAATGCCCCTCCCGGAATCGTGGCCGCGGCGATTCTCCGGAAGCTGTCATGAACGCCGCGCTGCCATTCGTTCCGGCCTGAGCAGTAGAGCGGCAACCGCCCCCACAACGCAGAGCAGAACGAGTTGCAGATCGCCCGCCGCTTGCCACCCCCAGGAGTTGGCCAGCCAGCCAATCGTGAAACCCGCCAGCGACGCCGAGGTGTAAAAACTGGTAACGAAGACCCCCGCCGCGCGGTCCGCGAGGCCACCGGTGACCGCCCTCACATGGCAGGCCGCGAGGTTCACGTAAATCGTCCCGCCGAACACGATGCCAAAAGCCAACACGAGCGCCGCTTGACCAAGGAAGTCCCGGGGTCCATGGAACAGGAAGTATCCGATGACCGCTCCGGCCAGCAGCCCGCATCCCAGCACCAGGCGCGGCGAGAAGCGGTCTCCCAACCACCCGCCACCGACGGACATCAACGCACCGAAGCCGTAAAGACTCACGATCTTGCCGGCGTCGGCGGGCGAGTAGTGGAGGTACTCGCGGAGGAAGGTCGGATACATGCCGAGAAACCCGTAAGTCGCCAGACCCGCCATCACGCTCAGGAACAGCAGAACGGCCGTGTTCCAATTGCGCAGCGTGCCGGCCCCGCCAGCCAACGCGTCCTCTCCGTTCGCCCCGGCGCGGTTTGCTTCGCTGAGCCAGGGACGCACGAAGGCCGCAACCACACCGATGAGAATGAACCCGATCAGCCCGAAGGCGATCATCGGCGCGCGCCAAGTGCCGTACTTGACGAGCATGTGGGCGCCCAGCGCGGGGCCGATGATGGCGCCGATGCCATACGTACCATTGACGGCGCCGACGCCAACACCACGATGGCGCGCGAGATAGCTGGAGACGACTGCCAGCAGCGCGGTCAATTGCATCGCTTCACCGATTCCGGTGACGGCCCGGTAGAACAGCATGTCCAGGAAACCGGCGGAAACAACGGTGACCATTGTCGCCGCGGAAAAGATAAAAATTCCTATCTGCACTACGGCCTTGCGCGAGTACCGCGACATGAGATATCCCGTCGGCAAGCCTGCGAGCGCCATCCCCAGCGTGAACACCGTTGACATCAGTCCCGCCTGCGGCAACGTAAAGACGTATTCGCGCCGCACGTCGGTCAGCATCATGGGGAAGAGCGCGCGATCCATGGCATTAATTCCGTAGGAGAGCAAGAGAACGGCGATGCCAATCTTCGCGAAGACGCCCGCGGAAGGATCGTCGCTTGCCTTGATATCGGCCGCGGATCTCAACTGGCTCATTTTGCTCCTTGGCCTGGGGAATGGGCCTGCACGGCGTGTTGGCAGACGGAGGAAACCGCTCAGCCCTCTTTCTGAGCAATTCTCAGGTCCGCCACGGGATCGGCGGTCTGCGTCACATACCAGTCGTAAATCTCTTCGCCGGTCTTAAATACGACTCCTGGTCGCCCGGAAATATGTTCCAGCGCTTCTCGAAAATAACGCACGCGGTGCGGCACTCCCATCAGGTAGGGATGAACCACCAACGCCATGACGCGCACCGATTCCTTGGCGTCCGAATACAGTTGCTCGAACTGGTCAATGGCGCGATCGCGATATTCCACGGCTCTCTGATGTTGCACCGCGATCATTGCCACATCGTTACACTCCTGGGTGTAGGGGATGTTCACGATAGTCCCTGTGCGCGTGGCAAGACGAACCGGCCGGTCGTCGAGCACCCAATCGCACACGTAGTCGTAGCCCTCCTCCGCTAGGATGTCGGGCGTCTCCCAAGTCTCGGTAAGGCCGGGTCCCAGCCAGCCGCGCGGACGGCGGCCGGTGAAGGCGCGGATGGCGTCGGTAGTCTTCACGATGTCTTCCCGCTCGTTCGGAACCTTCTGCATGTTCCGCTGCGAAAAGCCGTGACCCATAAATTCCCAGCCCCGGTCCCGGGCGGCCTGGGCAATCGGCTCATAAGCGGCGATGGCGGAGCCGTTGATGGCCAGAACGGCCCGGATCTTCAAATCATCGAACACCTCGAGGAAACGCCAGAAGCCGACGCGATTACCGTATTCATGCCACGCCCAATTGGGGACGTCAGGACTAGCGGAGGTGCCCGCGGGCGGGGGCAGAACCGTGCGCGGCATCACTTCACGCGGGTCCCAAACCTCGATGTTAACGATCACCCAGACGGCCAGGCGCTCTCCCGCCGGCAGCGTCAGGCGCGGGCGCTCGGTGATGGCGGAATAGGGAATGCGTTCTATAGGGAGCACGTGGGGAACACCTCCAGCCGGGGAATGAAGCCTCTCTTCCTGCGTTCGTCGGGAAAGTGAGGCAGACCAACGTCCGATTATACACGGGGATCCGACTCTGTTTCGTATAGCGCGGTGACCGTCATTTGTCTTCAAACACGCGCCGAGATCCGTCCGGAGGCATGGTCCGAACCGGCGGTGGAGGCGCCGGAAACGGAGAGGGGACAAAGCCACATTGTCTTCCTGATGCTTCTCCGACGGGGCTGCATCCGCAATCCGTGCGATGGAATCCCACGTGCATCACAAAGCCCCGTGGCTGACGGAATCAATGAGTTTCGGGTCAAAGAGAGAAAGGTTTACTTTCTGGATAGAGAAGGTTTTACCGGCTGCCTCGAAGCGAAACACTCAGAGGAAGCGCGGGCAAGCTCGTCACGCCGCAAGGAGAAAAGGAGATCTCTATGAGAACTACGTTTCTGACGATGGGCACGCTCGCGTTGAGCCTGTTAGGCACGGGATGTGTTGCCACTCATAAGTATGTTGCGAAAACGATTGCTCCGGTGGAGCAGCGCGTAGGCGGCACGGAAGCCAAGAACACGGATCAGGATAAGCAACTCTCAACCCACACAACGGAGATTGCCGACCTGGATAAGGACGCTTCCCAGACCAAGGAGCATTTGCGCGACACCGATAACAAGGCCACCCAGGCCGGTGAAGCAGCCAAGATGGCGGATCAGAAGGCTGGCGCTGCCCAGCAGTCCGCTGACGGCGCGAAGACGGCCGCCGATGGCGCGCGCACTTTCGCCGAGCAGGGCCTGAATAAGCTGGATCTGTCGATGCAGGCGACGAACAAGTTCCAGGTCGCCAAGGAAGACGCGGTCCTGTTCGAGTTCAATCAGGACAAGCTCACCGCCGACGGCAAAGCGAAGCTGGATGAAATCGCGACGCAGGCTATGGGCATGGAGCGCTACGTGATCGAGCTGCAAGGCTTCACGGACAAGAGCGGTTCGCCCACCTACAATGAGACCTTGAGCGAAGCCCGCGTGCAGGCCGTGGCGCGCTATATGGCCAATGAGCATCAGATCCCGGTGCGCAACATTTCGATGCTGGGTGCGGGTTATGCCCGGCCAGTTGCCGACGACAAAACTCGCGAAGGCCGCAAGATGAACCGTCGCGTGGAAATCCGGCTGTGGGTTCCGGAAAGCCAGGGCAAGACCGCGGCATCAAGTGGCGCCGGAAGTAAGTAGGCTTGGTGCTCCACGGCTGATATCGTAACGATTAATCAGCTTAAGGGCAGGCGCTCGAGCAGGCAGCGTGATTCGGTCACGTGGCTCTGTTTGGGTGGCTGCCCTTTTTCATTGAATTCCGCCGCGGCGAGTCTGAGCCGGAACCGTTTCCCCGTCAATGGCAGGACTATCCATTTCGTGTCCAGGGTCCGGCGTGCTGCGGTTCCAAGCACAAAAATATTGCCTGGTAATCTCACCGTCAAGCCATAGCTATTGTCGAATTGAACGCGTCCCGAGCCGCGTCCAGATGCCACTGCTCGACCCTGAATCGATACGGTTTCGGCTTCCTGTTCTGCGGTCTGGCAAAGGCTCGGCGTTCAAGGGCTGCCGGAACCTCGATGAAATAGTCGAGGCTGTCTCCGATGCGCGGTGCCGTGCCCGAGCGAATTGCCCGGACGACGGCCATCGTCTCCGAGTGCCGGATGATGCGCTCGGTTTCGCATTCGATAGACGAGATCGACATCTATATTCTTTATCGGCATCTTTTCGGACATGAATAGAGGGTATATTCCATTCTGAGACACTCAAAACGCTGCTAGGACGCGACAATTTCTGGCGGCATTTCAAACGCCGCGCGCCCGCAATGGCTGTGGGATCGCCGATCACGCGTGGCGTGCGCTGGAAATTCTGCTGCGCGTGACGGAGACCTTGTAATCGTAATCCAGGATTGGCTGGCGCAGAAACTCGCCATTGCCGAGAGAAGCATAGTCATCGTGGATAATCGAAATGGCAAGTTCAACCTCTAAAAGCTAGATATAGTCCATTGATCCCCACCAACTTTTATCCGACTACCAGTGGCGCTCGTATCCGATTCATGTTAGCCTCATCGATATCCGCAGTTAGCAGTTCTACAGTGCAATTCTGATCCGCGACTCCCGCGGCCCAAGCGAGGCGCGAAGAGGAAGCGCCTGGCTGAATCCCTGCGATGAGCCGAGAGTTTGAGCGATGCCTGCGGAAACGTAGGTGTGCAGCCTATGGAGCCGGAGTAATGAGAATGCCTGCAGCCGCCGATAGCGGAACCATGAGACTCATGTCGATCCTGGCGTTAAGCGCTTTCTTCGCTGGTGCGGCGCCGACGAAGACGAGCGATTACTACAAACTGCCCAGCATCGAACGGATTGGAACGAATTTGTACCAGTCCGCGAGAGCGATCGTTGAGACGCGCGCCTGTCTTCACCAGCCCGTTGATGATGAAGATGCGCTGTTGAAATATCTGGGGCCGGAAAGGTACGAAATCGTATGGGAAGACCGCTCGACCTGCGAGGTCCATCGGGTCGCGCTAGGCGATAAACTTCCGATCTAATGAGAGTCACGCGACGGGCGTTAGCAAGCGCCGTCACCGGCCCAGGAACGACGCGAGCCGTCCGACCCATGAGTGCGGCCAACTCATAGTAGCTCAAGGCCGGAAATTTCCCCAAACTTTTAAATGCCATGTTCACGTCTATAGATCATCTATAGGCCGTACCGCCATCCACGGACGCCTCCAGCTACTAAACGCCCAACGCCAGATTGGAGCATTTCATGGCACCATGCAGCAGATGCGGCGAAGATACTGAACTCTACCTCAACAACATTCCGATATGCCTGGGATGTTCCGCGTATCTCGAACGTGAGGATCAGGAACGCAAGGCGACGCAAAAAGCTAAGAATGCAGCAGCCGCCGGGGTCTTGCCGGAAGAGCTGAGGAAGAGCGGATAACGTTCCTCTACCAACCTATCCTCAGCGCGGACACTCGCTCACGCTGCTGTACCGCGGGTAACACGCCAGCCCTGCTCCCCGGTGACCTCTAGTGGCACGCCGACGCACTGACTCAGCCTTTCCCGGCAAGTTTGGCAATCCGATAAGTGCCGTTCTACTGCGAGAATGCGCTCCGGCTCCAATCGCCCACCGTTGTAAAGTTCAAGATCGTCTTCGTGGATATGCACAGTGTCGGGCATGGGATTATAGCCTCCCTGGGAGCTAAGATCCAAACACCGTACTAAACGTTTCGGGTGCCTCCCACGCATCAGGCGCGATGCCTGTAATTTCTAGCGGGAGCCCTGGCGCACTTGGCTCTGCACCGCGAGGCGGTACTGATAGGTCGCGTGCTGGCGATCCAGCTCCGCGGCCCGCAGCTCGGCGAAGCGGTCCGACGTGAGAGCACCCAGAAAGTTCACCAGATCCTCAACCTCACTTGCCGTGAGCCCCAGAGGTTTCATTTCAGAGTCGAGGAACGGATTTCGCTCCCCTCCCTTGTTGAAGAATTCGACTACGTCCCACAGAGTGTCAAGGCTTCCGTCGTGCATATAAGGCGCGGTCAGAAGCACGTCCCGCAGAAATGGTGTCTTAAAGGCGCCAATATCTTCCCTTTTTTGGGTGACCAGAAAACGTCCTAGTTCCGAGTTATCCGTTTCCAGCGCGAGTTTGTCGATCTCCGCCTGGTTGCCCGCCGCAGGGCTCACTGCGGCGCGCGCGGCCAGCTGATTGAAATCCTGTTTACGGGCGGCGACTCCAGTGTTGTGGAAGCGGTTGTCGCCAAAGAGCGGGAGCGCCGCATCGTACGTGTGGCAGCTTGCGCACCGCGCCTTTCCAGTGAAAAGGGCCCATCCTCTACGCTGCGAGGCGTTGAAGGCTTTCTCATCGCCGCGCAGAAAACGGTCGAAAGGCGCCTCGGTGGAAAGCCGAGTGCGCTCGAACGCACCCAGTGCCTTGCCCATGTCCTCCGCGTTCGGGGGGCGGTCGAAGACCTGCTGGAATGCCGCGACAAACTCTGGAATTTCGGCCAGCTTCGCCACAACGTCTTTCAGGTCTTTCTGGCCCATTTCAACGGGGTTCAGAATCGGCATCATCGCCTGCTCTTCGAGGGTCGCGGCCCGCCCATCCCAAAACATTGACTTGTAGAACATGGCATTCAGGATCGAAGGCGCGTTGCGCTTCCCAAGCCGATCGCCGACGCCCCGCGAGGTTTCGGTGTGGGTAGTGAAACCGTTGCGGGGCGAGTGGCAGGTATTGCAGGCCACGGAGTTGTCGGCCGAAATGCGTTTCTCGTCAAAGAGCATGTCGCCCAGTTTCGCCTTGGCATCCGTTATCTGGTTATCCGGCGGCGTGAACGACTTAATCGTGTCGGCGGAGAAGAGATGGACCGGGGC
The DNA here is from genome assembly GCA_963731375.1 of Bryobacterales bacterium. Taxonomy (GTDB): domain Bacteria; phylum Acidobacteriota; class Terriglobia; order Bryobacterales; family Bryobacteraceae; genus Palsa-187. The sequence goes on along the minus strand of CAVSUW010000004.1, from coordinate 751,454 downwards.
CGCAACGCCTGAGGTCGGCTGCTGCGCGTGCACGGAAACCACTGCGGCCAAGAGGATCAGCACAGAGATCACAGGACGGTTCATATTGTCTCCAGTGATTGCGATAATCATCTTACCAGAGGATGACCTGAGCGGATTTTTTGGCAGAGCCCGCGGGCTAAACAACGCCCCGGAAGTCAACGTCATTACGAACTGGCAAAGGCTGGCCAGCACGGTGAAACCATAAGAAGCGAACGTGGCAAGAGGTCCCGCAGCCGGAAATTTGAGGCTCGAGCGACCGAAAATGTGGCTTCTGGCTGGTCGGCGACCCGGAATGTAAGCTTTTTGAGAACATGCCTCGCGGAAGCATAGCCACGGTATCCTTGCCTCGCTCTTGATTCCGGTGACAGTCGAGCGCGGCACCGAGATTACCCGAAACCTCATACCGTGCTTCGTGGGATCGCCGTGAGATGTACATATACGTCGATCAATCCGGGCAGCAAATAGCCTCTGGAAGCGATTGACAGAAACTCGGATCACGGATATATTATGCAGAACACTAGCCTTAAAAAGGGGGGCTTAGGATGAACTTCAAGAGGTTTTCCGCCACCGTTGTACCTATTCTTGCGGCCGTGTTTCTATCGGCCGTTCCCGGGTATGGACAGCTCCTCAAAGGGACCATCCTCGGTACCATTACGGACGTTTCCCATGGGGTCATTCCCACGGTTATGGTCAGCCTTACCGAGGTCAACACCAACTTACGCCTCACGGAAACCACAAACGAAAGCGGCTTCTTCGCGTTCGCTAATCTCACCCCCGGCACCTATCGGATTGACGTAGAACAGACCGGCTTCCGCAAGATGGCCCGCACCGGCATTGTGTTGGACGCCAACACCACGGTACGCATCGATTTGGAGCTTGCGCCTGGCGACGTGACGCAAACCGTGGATGTCACTGCGGAGACGTCCGTCCTGCAAACTGACCGCGCCGATACCGGCGGCCAAGTCGAGGCCCGGCAAATAGCCGATATGACCCTCGGCAACCAGCGCAATTATCAAAACGCCATCGTGCTCTTGCCAGGAGCGACCCAGGGTTATCGCTCGAACTCTCCATTTTTCAATTCGCAGGAGTCACTGCAGGTTCCCGTCAATGGCCTCGATCGGCTGAATAACTTCATGATCGAGGGGCTGGATAACAACATTGAGGCGGACAATAACCTCACGGCAGTCGTGCTTCCGGTCGACGCGATCCAGCAGGTTATGGTGAGCACGACGGACTACGATCCCGAGTTCGGGCGCATTGGCGCCGCAGCCATCAACGTAATCATGAAGTCGGGCACTAACGCCTTCCATGGGAGCCTGTTCGAGTATCACAACGACAGCGATATGCAGGCGCGAAACTTTTTCTCTTATACGCCGCCTAAAGTTCCGCACGCCATCAACAATCAATACGGCGGCTCGGCCGGCGGGCGCATTATACGCGACAAGCTTTTCTTCTTCGCCGATTTTCAAGGTACTAACAATATCGTTGGTCAAGTCGCGACTCCTACCATCCCGACGGCCGCTATGCGCACCGGGGATTTCAGCGCTTCCTCAACCGTCATTTATGATCCGAAGACCGGAAACCTCGCTACCGGGGCCGGCCGGACTGCATTCCCCAATCAGTTGATCCCGGATAACCGTATCAGCCCGATTTTCAAGCAGTACATGGGACTCCTGCCGGAACCCACCCTGCCAGGTCTGTCGAATAACATCGGTGTGTCCACGGATCAGACCAAGCAAATTTATTCATTCGACGCCAAGATCGATTACAACCTCGACTCGAAAAACACGATGTTCCTCCGGTACAGCTTTGCTCACCTGAATGTGACGAATCCCGGCCTGTACGGTCCCGGATTAGGGATCTATGGAGGTCCGTCAAACAGCGGTTTTGACGCGACTGGTCCCGCTCGTAACCAAAGCCCCGGTCTGAACTACACGCATATCTTCAGTCCGACGATGGTGACGGAACTCCGGTTTGGTGTTGTGCGGAACCGTAACGATGCCACCAACGTGGACACCGGAACGACTCTTTCGCAAAAATTCGGAATTCCGAACGGGAACCTCGGCGGCTTCTGGTACCAGGGGTTGGCTGAGGTCTTTGTGAACGGCTATGACACCCCCCTGCTCGGTGTGAATGGCTGCCTGCCTTGGCAGCGCTCGAATACCAACTTCGAATTCGCCAACAACTGGACCAAGACCAAGGGCACCCATGTCATTTCCTGGGGCGGTGATTGGACGCACGAAAATTATTACCTTTTGCAGACGGCCACCTTCAGCCCGCGTGGGCGTTTCACATTCGTCGGCACAACGACGTCAATCGCCGGTGCCAGCAACGGTCAATTTAATGCTCTCGCCGCGTTCGAGCTGGATCAACCCAACGGTATCGGTCGCGATTTGCAAGGAAGCTCACCGGTCCGCAATGACCATGTCTACGCCTTATATGTCCACGATAAATGGCAGGTATCGCCGAAGTTGACCTTGGACTTAGGCGCACGTTGGGAGTACTGGCCAGCATCATACCCGCAATTTCCAGGCGGTCAATACAATTACGATCCGAAGACAAACAGCTTGTTAGCGGCCGGATACGGAAACATTCCGATGGACCTTGGAGTCAAAAATTACCCCAGGAATATCTATCCAAGATTTGGTTTGGCGTACCGGTTAAATGACAAGACCGTGATTCGAGGCGGATTCGGAATGAGCAGTTTCTACAGATACATCGCTGACTGGCAGGGTCCGGTTAGGCAGAATCAACAACTTATTGCCCCGAACTCGTTTGTAGCGGCCGGATCAATGGCCACCGGCTTTCCCGCTCCTACGTTCTTCACGGTTCCAAGCAACGGCATCATCACAAACGCGCCCAACCAGAATTACGTGATCGTCCCCCCCGACACCCCGGTGCCCTATGCCGAGACCTGGAATTTCACCGTCCAGAGGATGTTGCCGGGTAATCTTGCGTTCGAGGTGGCATACGTGGGAAACCATGCCATCGGTCTCGAGAATACCAACGTGCTCACCAACAACAGCTTCAATATCAATGCGGCGACTGTTGCCGGTAAGGGAACGGCCACTGAGCCACTGAATATTCTTTTCGGCCGCACGGCAACTACCGCCTATCCGGTGTTTGAGGGATCGCACTATGAGGCTCTCCAGGTGAAGTTGAACCGGCGTTTCGCGAACGGCTTCATGATGACCACGTCCTACACTTTCGGCAAGGGGATCGACTATGCGCCCTTCAATGAACTCGGCTTTGTCGTTTACCCGGGCTTGACGAAATACAATCGCGCCAATACGTTTACCTACTCGGCAACGTGGCAACTGCCGTTCGGAAAGGGCCAGAGATATGCCAACAAGGGCCCGGCCAAATATATTATCGGCGATTGGCAGATCGCCGGCTTGTGGACTTGGGAGAGTGGGATTCCGCTGAACTTTGCAACCAACAACACTAGTAATATAGCCAACCTCCTTAACGCTCCCGGAAACTTTAATTGGCCGCAGTTGGTTGCACCGCTACAAATCCTGGGGCACGAAGGGCCCGGCCAGTATTGGTTTTCGAAGGCCTCGTTGGCAGCGCCGGCAGCAGGAACGATCGGGAACCTCGGTCGCGACATACTCTACGGACCGAATCTGTTCGTCATAAACGCTTCGCTTTCACGTCTGTTCAACATTACCGAACGGTTTAAGCTGACCTTCCGCGGCGAAGCTTTCAACCTCACGAACACACCTCAGTTCGATCAGCCGGATACGACCTTCGGCGACGCCTCTTTCGGTCAGATTACCACTGCGAACAACAACGCTCAATCAGTGAAAAGCAATCCGAACCGGTTGTTGCAGGTCAGTCTCCGGCTTAGTTTCTGAGTTCGCGGAAAAACGCAGTGCTGAATTGATGCGTGGGTACCGCCGATCCTTCGTGGCATTAGCGCGGTACCCACCTGCCAGTAGTGTGGGCTTGTGGGAAACTCGGTTTATGTGGCGATGCGCTCTGGTGATGGTGCTCGCGCTCACTGTCCCCGGCATGGTCTCACCTCAAGAGCACTCGATGGGCGGAATGGAGCGGCGGGCAGCGATTCTGCCCGGTCTGGGCGATTACCACCACGCGATTGCAACCAAAAGCGCCGAGGCGCAGCGATTCTTCGACCAGGGCCTGACGCTGGTTTATGCCTTCAATCATGAGGAGGCTCTTCGTTCGTTCCTGCGCGCTGCCGAGCTCGACCCAGCATCTCCCATGCCTTTGTGGGGCATCGCGCTGTCGGTTGGGCCGAATTACAACATGAACATCAACTCGGCGCGCGAAGGAGTTGCCTACAAAGCCATTCAAGAAGCGCGCAGGCTAGCGGCGGGCGCTCCGGAAAAGGAGCGGGCCTATGTCGATGCCTTGGCCCGGCGCTACTCCGGTGAAAGCCACCCGGATTTTCAGATGCTGAATCGCGACTACCGGGATGCCATGCGCAAGCTCATGGGACTCTACCCGGATGATCTCGATGCCGCCGCGCTCTACGCCGAAAGCATCATGGATCTGCATGCCTGGAGCCTGTGGAGTTCCGCCGGAGAGCCCGCCGAGGGCACCGAAGAATTGCTAGCCGTGCTCCGGTCGGTATTGCAGCGGGATCCGAAACACCCCGGCGCCAATCACTTTTATGTTCATGCCCTGGAAGCTTCGCCGCATCCGGAAACAGCGCTAGCCAGCGCGCATGCGCTCGAAACGCTGGTTCCCGCCGCGGGCCATTTGCTGCACATGCCATCGCATATTTACATCCGGCTCGGAAATTATGCGCAGGCGGTGAAAGCCAACGAGGCGGCGGCTAGCGCCGACCGCGCTTATCTCCGTGCTACCGGGACGCAAGACAGCGTGTATGGCCGGATGTACTACAGTCACGACCTCCTGTTCTTATGGATCGCCGCCAGTATGGAGGGCAAATTCTCGGAGGCCAAACAAGCCGCCGATGAGTTGTCGGCGAATGTCAGCCCGGCAGTGCGAAGCATGCCGATGCTGGAGGCCCTGCTGGCCGGCCCGGCCCTGGTCTTGACGAGATTTCAGCGCTGGGACGATATCTTGAATCTGCCCGCTCCGGGCGCTTCGCTGGCCGGCGCGCGCGCCTATTGGCGGTATTCGCGAGGTCTTGCGTTCTCGGCGAAGGGAGCCATATCGAAAGCGAAGGCGGAACGCCAGGAGCTTGCGGCCTTGGTCAACCAGCCAGCCTCTGGAGACAATTCCGTCCCCGGCGCGGCCTCCCTCGCGCTGGAGGTTCTGGACGCGCGCATTGCGGCGGCCCAAGCGGATCACAAGGCTTCGCTCGCGCATTGGCGCCGGGCGGTGGAGATGCAGGACGCGTTGCCTTACAGCGAGCCGCCGGATTGGTATTATCCAGTGCGCGAATCTCTCGGCGGAGAACTGGCTCGCGCCGGACAATACGCGGAAGCCGAAGGAGTGTTTCGCGCCGACCTTCAACGCAATCCGGGTAACCCCAGATCACTCTTCGGCTTGTTGCAAACGCTCACGGCACAGAACAAGACCGCAGCCTCCGGCTCGGTGCGGCAGCGCTTCGAAAATGCCTGGAAGTATGCCGAGGTGTCCCTGCGCCTGGAGGATTTGTAATGCGGAGGGCATGGAGCCGGCGGAGGTTCCTTGAGTTCAGTGCCGGTTTTCCGCTGTCGGCGCTGGCCCTTCCGCCCGATGAGGAGTTAGTCCCTTTTCGCGATTACGGCCCCGACTTCCGCGTTGCTGCTCAGGCAGACAATCCCCGCGTCAAATGTTTCGATTTGCGCCGGCTGACTTCCGCCGTAACCCCATCCGAGGAATTCTACGAGTTTCATCAGACCCAAACAATTCGGGCGGACTCGGGTGCCTGGCGCCTGCGGATTGGCGGCCACGTCAAACGGCCCGCCGAATTCTCGCTACGCGACCTCATGAACCGGGCCGACCGGCGCGACCTGGAAGCCACCATCGAGTGCTCGGGCAACACCGGCGACCCTCGAATCATGAATGGCCTGGTGAGTAACGCCGTCTGGACCGGCATAAGTCTCAGTGCCATCCTCCAGGAGTGCGAGATCCAGCCCACCGCCCGTGAAGTCATTTTTTTTGGGATGGATACGGAGCAAGATCCAAAGTTCGAGGCCGGAAATGAGAACTATCCATCTCCGCATGGGTGGAGCATTTTTGTTCAGGATGCGCAGGCTCCCGGCAATCTACTCGCCTTCGCGATGAATGGTAAGCCGCTCGCGCCTGAGCACGGGTTTCCATTGCGCCTGATTCTTCCGGGATGGTACGGCATGGCGCAAGTAAAGTGGCTCTCCCGCATCGAAGTCGCCGACCGCCGTTATGAAGGCCGCCACATGGCGCGCAACTACCAGAGCTTGCGGGCGCTGAAGTCCGGTGATGAGACGCTTTGGCTGGACACCTCCATTTCCCGAAACAATCTGAAATCGGTGGTAGCCAGAGTGACCCGGCGCACTCCGTCACGGGCCGCCGCGGGCTTCGAATACCGTTTAGCTGGGGCCGCGTGGGGCGGACCTGCCGCCATCCAAAGTGTCGAGGTGCGGATAGACGACGGACCGTGGCGTCCGGCGAGAATCGAGCGACCGAGTGCCGCGGCGGCCTGGTCACTCTGGTCCTTCGACTGGACAGACGCCGCGCCTGGTCCGCATACCGTGGTTTCGCGGGCCATCAACGCGCGCGGCGAAATACAGCCTACCCGCGAGGAGCTGCGCGGCAGGTTGATCAGCAACCGCGAAGACAACTCGCAGTGGCCGCGCGCGGTTACGGTCGAGGGCTAGTGGTGGTACGCGATCCCGATACCGCTCGCGTTAACCTTGGGCGGCCTTCGCCTTAGCGGCAAGCTGAGCACGGATGGCCTTCATCTGTTCGCGTGCCGCTGCTACGCGCTTCCGGCCATCTGGCGTCGCATCAATCAGCTTCTCGAAGCTGGCGGCAAAATGTGGTCCATACGCCGCGCGGATTTCGCCGAGCAGCGGCTCGAATTTCGAGAAGACACCAATGTGTTCTCCGTTGCAGTCATTGAAGAGCTCTGGGCTTATAGCTCCGTTGTTGACGAGTGCCGCCGCCATGTCCCAATAAGAAAGCACCATACGCAGATAACCGCTTTGCTCACTGAACATCGCGGCGTTGACGTCCGCCATCGATTCTGGATTGAACTCTCGAAAGTACCAGTCGCGAGCTTTCCGCATAGTGTCGTCCCGGCGTAGTTCGTACAACTTAAGAATCAGCCCGCCTTCTTCTGATTTCGACATAGACAAAGGTCCTCCAATTTTGGTTCCCCGACGCCTAGCAACGTCGTTCGCAATGAGTGTAACAGAGCATGTTTTCAATCGGGTAACGATCAACTGGTGGATTCGTGAACAGGCCGACGATATCGCTGCCATGATCGTCCGAACTCCAAACGGGCTCGCCAGTAGGTAGTGGGTCAGACCGACCTACTAACCGTCTTGCACAATGATTGCTGCCGATGCAGGAATATGATAAGCTCCCCGGCGGGTGAAATCGCTGGCTTACATCGACTGAGTTGATTCCATCGAGAGTCGCACAGGAGTCAACACACGAGATGTAGCCGAAACCTAGCAAAGGGGGGCAGGGTATATGACACGTTTTTCCAGACAGGGAGTTCTCCTCGGGTTCTTTTCGGCCGGACTGAGTGTTTTAATGTCGGTTCAGCCCGTTCAAGCGCAACTGCTCCAGGGCAGCATTACTGGAAACGTAACGGATGCGAGCCAGTCGGCAGTGGTAGGTGCAAAAGTTGTGGCCACCGAGCAAACTACCAACTTCACTCGAGACACCACGACAAATGGGCAAGGCGGATACAACCTGCCAACAATGCCGCCAGGAACCTACACCCTCACAATAACAGCGCCATCCTTTCAGACCAGCACGGTAACTGGCGTCGTGGTTTCGCCCGAAGAGGTGTCGCGAAGAAATGTAGCCTTAACAGTGGGTCAACTGACTCAGAACGTAACGGTTTCTGCTGACGCGATTGCTCTGCAGACAGATCGTGCTGACATACGGGACGACGTGACGATCCGATCGCTTCAAAATGTGCCGGTGCCTCTCGGCCGAAACTACCAGATGCTTTTCGTTACGCTGCCTGGTGTCTCGCCGCCGACGAATGCAAATTCCTTTACCGCCAATTCGAATCGCGGCCTGATTATCACAGTCAATGGCGGGAACTCAAACACCAACACTGTGCGCGTCGACGGCACCGGTACGTATAACTTTACCGCTCAAGCCGAGCCCCAGTTCATTCCCGCACTGGAAGAAATCGAAAACGTAAGCATCTCTGGCAATTCCTTCGATGCCGAACAACAATCCGGCGGCGGGGCCGTGAATATCACGATCAAGAGCGGGACGAATGCGCTACACGGCACCCTGTTCGAAGATCACACCGACCAGCACATCGAGGCTTATCCTTGGGCGTCCAATCGTTCGCAGCCGAACCCCTTGTACCTCTACAATCAATACGGCGGCACGATCGGCGGCCCCATCAAGAAAGATAAGCTGTTTTACTTCGCGAGTTTCGAGGGGACGGGTTTGATTCAGGGCGCTCCATTTCTCGCGGAAGTCCCCACCGCAGCCATGCGGACGGGTAACTTAAGCGGCTCTCCCAACCCGATCTATGATCCGACCACGGGCAATGTATTCGGCCAAGGAAGAATGCCCTTCACGGGAAACATCATTCCGGGGAACCGGATCGACATAGGCTCGCAGGCCTTGATGAACTACAGTGCAGCTAATGGCAACTTGTGGTCGCTTCCGAACCAGTCTGGAATCGGATCGGTAGGTCTGACGAATAACTTGCTCACCGAAGGTAAAACATATTTGCGGCGCGATCAAAGTGCTGCCAAAGTCAACTGGAATCCTTCCGCGAAGCTCAGCACGTTTGTTCGTTTGGGTTGGGGGAACAATTACTGGACGACCCCCGAACAGTTCGGCGTCCTGGGCGGCCCGAATCTGTCTCCTACCAATACTGCCGCAGGCCTTGGGGGCACCAACGTCTTCAACGGTACCGTTTCGGGAACATACATTATCAGTCCTAGCTTAATCTTCGACGCGCATTACGGCTATAGCGCTAACTTTGCCTACAGCACGCAACCAGGACAGAATCAAAATTTCGGGTCTACACTCATGCAAATTCCAGGCTTGAGCACCGCGGGCTTTCCGGCGGGCAAGGCGCTGCAGCAGGGAGGTTTACCGTCCCTCACGATAGACGGAGGTATCACGCAACTGGGTTCCGTTAGTAAGTTCCAACCCCAGGATTTCAACGATCCCGAGAAGAACTTCGACGCGAATATTACTTGGGTCAAGGGGAATCACAATCTCCGATTCGGCTTTGACTCCGACTTTCAGAATTCCAAGGAGAGTCAGTATCAGACTGCCAGCGGCGGATTCATCAGCAACGCCGGGGGTTTCCATTTTGCCCAACAAACCACGGAACTCTGTATTACCCTCTCCAACGGAACCTGTAGCACCTCCAAAGGAACCGAGTACAACTCTTTTGCCTCTTTCCTGCTGGGCTATTCTCAAGATTCGGGCAAGATATTTGAGTACCCGGATTATTACTACACCAACCAGAAGTATTTTGCCCTCTATGCTCGCGATCAGTGGCAAGTCACTCCGAAGCTCACTGTGAATGTGGGGGTCCGCGCCGACTACTTCGCGGTCCCTTTACGCAATGGGACAGGCGTTGAATATTACGATCACGCCACTAACAATATGGTGATCTGCGGCGTGGGATCGGTCCCGTCGTCCTGTGGCATTTTTGACCAGTCTCGATTGCATTTCGTTCCACGGGTAGGCATCGCGTATCGCCTCGGGAACTCTACTGTCATTCGAGCTGGCTTTGGCATGTCCACCGACCCGGCAAATATTTTTGCAGTTCCTGGCCAGCGTCGGATCAACTTCCCATACATAATAGGGGTGATCCAGCTCCCTCCCAATGTCATGTCCTACGCCCTCACGCTTCGCCAGGGGATCACAATACCCGCGAACCCGTTTCCCCTAACCACCGGTAAAGTGCCGGTGCCGAGTACGGCCGGTCTCTTCGATTTCAACGCAGCTAATTATAAGCGGGGTTATGTCGAGACCTATAACTTCACGATCGAAGAACGAATAAGGCCGGGTTGGACTGCCTCTGTCGCGTACGCCGGCTCGCAACAGAAGGATCCGATGAATTCACTCGAGGAAAATTGGTCTCCCATCGGCACGGGTACCGCGGGGCTGCTCCTCAATAACGCGATTGATCAGCGGATCGCCAGTACTCCACTTCTTGGGACCTTCGGGTCCGTCAATTACAATGCCTTGCAGGCACGCACGCAGGGTCGCTTCTCATCTGGTCTAACGGTTAGCGTAGGCTACACCTGGAGCAAGAACCTGGGATTCATTACCCCTTCGTCAGGCCAAGGCGGAGCTGCTATGCCCTGGTTATACAGAACCTATAACTACGGCCCGGTCACCACCGACATTGCGAGTAATTTCGAGGCCACTGCGATTTACGAGTTGCCTTTTGGCAAGGGCAAGCACTGGGTTATGAGTGGCATGGGGGCGAATATCTTCGGTGGCTGGCAGTTGAGTGGCTTATTCAGCGATTTTAGTGGAAGGCCCTTTAGCGTGGTTGCAAACAATAACTTAAACGCAAATGGTTCCTTCCAATTCGCCAACTGTGTCGCTGCGCCTCAACAGGTGGGGGGGCTTCTGCAATGGTATGCTCCGTCTAGCTTTGCGGTCCCGGCTGGTACGTCTTTCGGAAACTGCGGCCAGGATGGCTTGAGAGGTCCCGGGCTGATCAACGGCGACGTAGGCATCGAAAAGAAGTTTGTATTTAGAGAAAGGTATAATTTTGCATTCCGGACTGAAATGTTTAACGTCGGGAATACGCCGCATCACGCGAACCCTGGGGCGGGTCTTACCAGCAACAGTTTCAACAACGTCCAAAATAGCTCCTTCATGGCGATAACGAGCATTGCCAATACGGGTCGAGATGGCATTGACCAGAGAACGGTGCGGTTCAGCCTAAAAATGACCTTTTAGGACGTGAGCTCACTTTTAGCGGCGGCGCAGTAAAAGCCCAGCCGGTCTGTTTGACCTGATTCACATGGCCAACCGGCGCCGCTTTCGCTATGAAGGTAAAACTCGCCTGGCTTAGGCCCGAACTCGCCGGGATGTGCGGCGCCGGCTTAATCCGGGTCAACCACCACGTTCATTGCGAGGTTCAGCATTTCATCGGTGCTTTGCACGCCGTATCTCACCGTGGCGGTCGGATCGGGATTCTGCGGATTAGCGGCCGAGTTGTCCCAGTGGGCGGTCACTTCGACGCGCGTCCCCCGCGGCAGCAGCAGCGGTTTCTTCAGATAGTACATTATCTGCCAGTGGAAATCGTAGTGCGGCACGCTTAGTAACGTTTCGGATTCGCCGGAGGGATAGATCAGACGAATCGTCATGTCCTTCCCGCGCAGATGCATGTGCGGCTGCAGCGAAACCAACTCCACCGGCTCTCCAAACGTCAGCTTGGCATGCGCTTCGTAATTGGGGTCTCCGGGTGGAATCGTCCAGTTCCAGGCGGTGGCGAGTGCGTCCATGAAGAGCTTGGCGGGCGCTTCCTCAGCCAAAGTCAGTCCGACTCTAGTCTGATCGGCCATTGCCGTTTTGCCGTTCGGTGTGTAATGCAACTGGAGGACAAGATCCGACCCCGCTCGAATCAGCCGGGCCGAATGATCAAGGTCAAATCTTTCTACTTGATTGCCGGGCGAGTATCCGGCCAGATATGCGTTGCCCACGCCCGGCTTGGCCTGAGGGTCGTCGGCGTCCGCTGACATGGGGGGAATGTAAGGCACGAACGGCTTGGCCCCCTTCATCCATGGCGAGCCGGGCGGCCGCACAAACACTACGACGTGATGTACGACAGATGAAGCGCTGGGCCGCACCTCCGCCGCCGTCACCCAAGTGTCTTTCCTGAATCCGGTTGGGATGACAATATAGATGTAGTCCAGAATTCCCCTTGCCGGCACTGGGAACGGGTCCGGCATCTGAAAGATTTCATCGGGACGGATATTCCAGCCTTCTTTCCATTCGACCGGCGCCGGCCGATCTTTGGGATCGCCTTCTGGCGCGCCCACATCGACCCAGGAGACGATCTTGTGTACGTCTTCGGCGCTCAGCCGCCGGTCGTTGGCAAAATGGCCGTATCGCGGGTCGGCGAACCAGGGCGGCATCTTCCCCGTGGCTACCTCTGCCTTTATGGCTTTGGCCCAGGGGCGCGTTTCCGCATACGTGAGAAGCGGCATGGGGCCGATTTCACCTGGGCGGTGGCAGATTTGGCAGTTCTTCTGGAAAATGGGAAGGATGTCTCGATTAAACGTGGGGGCGGCAAAAGCCGCACTCCCCATCCAGAGCCCCATTGTCAGCCAGCGCATTCCCATCTGAACTAAAAGCGGGGCGCCACCGAGGCGGACGCATCCTCCACGCCGAAGCGGAGGGGCCACTTGTGCAAGCATCGGCGCGGCGTTACCTGCGGCGAGTACAAGCAGGCTTCGAGGCCTCATAGCTGCGCAGTGTATCACAGCCAGGATTCGGTAGTGGGTCAGTTTTCCCACCACATTCTAAAGCCGTTAGCCAAGACGTTGAAAATCTGATCTAACACTATTAGAATAAAAGCGTACTGAGGACTGTGTATGCCATTCAAACGACGCTGGCTCGGAGCGGTGCTGGCTGTGCTGGCGATCAGATTGGGCGCTGCCGATGTCGAGGTCAAGAGCCCAGCAACCGTCGCCGCTCGCTGATGCGGTACAGCATGGCGACGCACAGGGCGTCCAAGCGCTGCTGAAGAATAAGGTTGACGTGAACGCGCCGCAGCCCGACGGAGCGACTGCGCTCCACTGGGCCGCCTACCGGAGCGACGCCGAGTCGGCGGCGGCTCTTATCCGCGCGGGCGCGGATGTCAATGCCGAAAACAGGTATGGCGTCACGCCACTGGCTCTCGCCGCGGATCAGGGCAACGCGGCCGTGCTCGACATCCTGCTGAAGGCGGGGGCAAAACCGAACGATCCAATCAACTTCGTGAACTCCGGCGAGACGCCGCTGATGCACGCGGCGCGCTCGTCGAAGATCGACGCGGTCAAGTCGCTGGTGCGGGCCGGCGCCGACGTGAACGCGAAGGAGAGCTGGAACGGTCAAACGGCGCTGATGTGGGCAGCCGCCGATGGCGATAGCGCGATGGTGACGGCGCTGCTGGAACTGGGCGCCGACATCAAAGCAAAGTCCCACGCCGGAACGACGCCGTTTCTGTTCGCCGTGCGCAAGGGAGACCTGCGCAGCGTGCAGGCGATGCTCGCGGCCGGCGCCGACGTCAATGAGAAGCGATCTGGCGATCTCGCGACGCCGCTGCTCACCGCAATCATCAACGGCCACGCAGATTTGGTCGACTTGCTCCTCGAAAAGGGCGCCGATCCGAACGCTGAAGGCGGCACCACGGAGGTGACCGTTACCGGCAGCAAAGCGGCCGAAGTGAAGCTCAAGTTCAAGACGCCGACTTTCCGCGAGCAGCTCCGCGACGTCGGCAGCGAAGGGGGCAACGGCAAGAACAACTCGTGGGGCCGCCCGCTTCAGGCCGCTGTGCACGTCGCCAACTGGCACGTCAGCGACATCCTTATTACCGTCAACATCGACCGGATTCGCATCATCAAATCGCTGCTGGCGCACGGCGCTGACGTGAACGGCCGGAACACCGACATGGAGCCTCGCTGGGAGGGCGCGCGCTACCGGCGTCGTCTGGTGGGCGCCACCGCGTTGCTGCTTGCGTCCTACTCGGCTGACGTCGAAGTGATGCGGCTTCTGCTGGCCAATGGCGCCGATCCGAAAATCAACACCGGCGTCAACATCACGCCGCTCATGGCGGCGGCCGGCATTGCTTGGGCATCGAACCAGGACAGGGCGACTGAAGCCGAGGTGCTGGAAGCGGTCAAGCTGCTGGTAGAAGAACAGCACCTGGATGTGAATTTCGTGGCCGACACGGGCGAGACGGCGATGCACGCCGCCGCCTATCGTGGGGCGAACAGCGTGGTGCAGTATCTGTTCGACCACGGGGCGAAGCTCGACGTGGCTGACAAGAGCGGCCGAACGCCGCTGGCCGTCGCCGACGGCGTGGAATACGGCAATTCGTTCGCCGCGCAACCGCAAACAGCGGTGCTGCTGCGCAAGCTCGGGGCGAAAGAAATTCCCTGTCCCGGTCTGTGTCCCAACCTGATTCCTGAAGAAGCACTGCCGCCCGAGGAGACTGCTAAAAAATGAAACGCCGGTTGACGTTCCTGATCGTCGCAACGTTTGCGATCTTTGTTGTGGGGTACGGTGTGCGCGGCAGAGCGCAGCAACCGGCGGCCCCGGCTTCGCCCGCCACGGCGTCACAGTCGGCCGCGCCACAGTCTGCTGCAGCAACCGGCCTCGCCGGCGGCGGCCTCTCAGGCGGTGGTCACGAAGTACTGCTATACATGCCACAACGAAAAGCTGAAGTCGGGCGGCCTCGCGTTGACCGCTCTCGACATCTCCGCGCCGGCGAAGAACATCGAGTCGTGGGAGAAGGTTATTCGCAAGCTGGGGACCGGCGCCATGCCGCCCGCGAAAATGCCGCGTCCGGACAAGGCGACGGCGGACAGTCTAGTGCGATATCTGGAAACGGAGCTCGACCGCGCCGCCCTGGCCAATCCTAATCCAGGACGTCCGGGTCTGCAGCGTCTGAACCGCACCGAATACCAGAACGCAATCCGCGACCTGCTGGCCCTCGACATCGACGTGGCGTCCATACTGCCGGCCGACACTGCCGGTTACGGTTTCGACAACAACGCCGACGCGCTGACGCTCTCTCCCGCGCTTACGGAACGGTACCTCAATGCTGCCGCCAAGATCAGCCAGGTCGCACTGGAACGTCCGCGCGGCATGCCGACGCCCGAGACGTTTTTCGAACCCACCGATCGCAGCGAAGCGGGCCGGTTCAGCGATGACATGCCGTTCGGCACTCGCGGCGGCCTGGCCATTCACTATGTGTTTCCCGCCGACGGCGATTACCTGATCGAGACGCACCCGAAAGAGAACGGCGCCAACGATGGGTTCGAGAACTTCTCAGCCGAAATCCATCAGTTCGATATCGCCATCGACAGCGTGAACATACTTGTCGGCGGGGCTCGGTGGACCGGAGTGGTCCGGGCGTAACCGGCTGGGGCCGAAACGGGTAGAGAACGAGCAGAAAATGCTCGAAAAGATGAAGGTCGTGGTGCACGTCAAAGGCGGCGAGCATCTGGTTCAGGCGTACTTCGCCTCCAAGACAGCGACGATTTCCGAAGACCTGTTTGACCCATCGGTTCGACGCGAACCGTATCGACCGGTGGGAGGCCTACCCAAACTTTCGTACCTGCGGATCACCGGCCCGTTGACCGGCACGGCTTCCATCAGCACCGACACAGAAAGCCGCCGCCGTGTGCTGATCTGCAGCCCGTCGTCGGCGACCGACGAGACCTGCGCCAAGCGGATCGTGTCGACGCTGGCACGCCGCGCCTATCGTCATCCGGTGACCGACGCCGAGATGGAAGTCCTGATGCTTCGGTATCGCGCCGGTGCTAAGGAAGGTGGCTTCGAATCGGGCATCGAAATGGCGCTCCGCAAAGTTCTGCTGAGCCCGAAGTTTCTCTTCCGCTTGGAGAGCCAGCCGCCGGACGGTAGCGGCCAACACGCCCTATCGACTAAGCGATATCGACCTGGCGTCACGGCTGTCCTTCTTCATCTGGAGCAGTATCCCGGATGACACTCTGCTGGATCTGGCGGCGAAGGGAACCCTGCATCAACCCGAGGTGATGCATCAACAGGTGAAGCGTATGCTCGCCGATCCGAAATCGCAGGCCCTGGTCGACAACTTCGCGGGTCAGTGGCTGCAAGTCCGCAATGTGCAGACGCACCAGCCGAGTCCCGAGACCCTGTTCCACTTCGATGACAACCTGCGAAAGGCGCTCGAGGAGGAAATGAGACTGTTCTTCGCGAGCATCATCCGGGAAAACCGCCCGATTACGGACTTGCTCGACGCCGACTACACGTTCCTGAACGAGCGCCTCGCGAAGCACTACGGGATTCCGGGCATTATCGGCCAGGACTTCCGCCGCGTGACCTTGCCGGCGGACAGCGTGCGCGGTGGACTGCTCGGCAAAGGCGCGATCCTGATGTCCACGTCGTATCCGAACCGGACCTCCGTGGTGATCCGCGGAAAGTGGATTCTCGAGAACGTCTTCGGCACGCCGCCCCCGCCGCCGCCGCCCAACGTCCCTGCGCTGGCGGAAGAGAAAGACCCGAGGAAAGTGCTCCCCATGCGCGAGCAAATGGCCGCGCATCGCGCGAACCCGGTGTGCGCCGGTTGCCATGCCCAGATGGATCAGTTGGGGTTCGCACTCGAAAACTTCGATGCGATCGGCGAATGGAGACAAATTTATCCGTCCGGAACCCGCGTCGACGCGTCGGGCCAGTTGCCTGACGGCTCCAAGTTCGACGGCCCGGTGGAACTTCGGAAAGTGCTCCGCGAGCACTCGGATCAATTCGTAACCACGGCTGCGGAAAAGATGCTGACCTACGCGCTGGGTCGTGGTCTGGAGGCGTGCGACACGCCCGCGTTGCGCGCGATCAAGCGAGGTTCGGCGAGCGACAATTACCGCTTCGAATCCCTGATTCAGCAGATCGTGGTGAGCGTTCCGTTTACCGAGAGAATGTCGGTGGACATGAGTAGTAATAACGTTAACTAGGCTCGGCCTGAAGCCGGAGCCTGGAAAGCGTTAAGCTGGAAGTGTTGAGGAGATTGGCATGATCATTACAAAGGTAGCTTTGCCACGGCGGACGTTCCTCCGCGGGATGGGTGCAGTGGTGGCCCTTCCGTTTCTGGATGCGATGGTGCCCGCCCTCAGTGCCGAATCGAAAGGCGCGCCGCGGTTTGCGGCGGTCTATATCGGAAATGGCGCCAACATGAGTCAGTGGACTCCGTCCGCTGACGGCGTCAATTTCGAATTGTCGCCGACGCTCAACGGCATTAAGGGCTTCCGCGACCGCCTGTCGGTGTTCAGCGGACTCGACAACTTTCCCGGGACCGACCAGGGCGACGTTGGGGGACAGCACCCGCGCTCCGCACCGGGTTTCATGAGCGCCGTTCATGCGAAACCGACCGAAGGCGCCGACCTCCAGGCCGGCACCACCATCGACCAGATCATCGCCGGCAAGATCTGCACCGACACCAAGCTTCCGTCATTGGAAACGACGGTCGACCGGATCGACGTCGTCGGCGCGTGCGATCACGGCTACGCCTGCGCTTACATGAACTGCATGTCCTGGCGGACCCCGACGACTCCGCTGCCTTCCGAAACCAATCCCCGGTTCATCTTCGAGCGGATGTTTGGGGTTGGCAGCACAGTGCAAGAGCGGTTGACGCGTGCGAAGGAAGATCGCAGCCTCCTCGACGAACTCACGGAGGAGATCGCCGACCTCCGCCGCAGTGTCGGCGCGCGCGACCGCGCGAAGCTGAGCGAGTACTTCGATGCCGTCCGCGACGTAGAGCAGCGCATCGTAAAGGCGGAGTCGACCAACAGCGACTTCGCGGTGCCGGATCAGCCGGTGGGCGTTCCTGGCACGTTCAAGGAATACGTCGAGCTGCTGTTCGACCTGCAGGCGCTGGCGTTCCAGGCCGATATCACGCGTGTCAGCACCCTGATGATGGCGCGCGAGAACACCGGCCGTGCGTATCCGGAAATCGGTGTTCCCGAAGCGCATCACGCGACCTCGCATCACGACAACAACCCCGAAAAGCTCGCGGCATATGCGAAGATCAACGCATATCACGTCCAGATGCTGAACTACTTCCTCAAGAAGCTCGATTCGATTCCGGATGGAGATGGGACGCTGCTCGATCGCACCGCGGTGCTGATGGGCAGCGGCATGAGCGACGGCAACGTGCACAACAACTACAACGTGCCGGTCATCGTCGTGGGCGGCAAGTCCCTCGGCTTCCGTGGCAACCGCCACGTTCGATATCCGAAGGGCACTCCACTGGCGAACCTGATGCTGGGTATGACGGATCGGTACGGCGTCCACCTGGACAAGTTCGGCAACAGTAGCGCTGCGATCGATCTGACGACGATCTAGCAGCGTCAGCTCGGTTCGGAGCCGGGATATAGGTAAATGAGCTCAGAAGCTCAAGCGAGGACATCGCTTGTCTTCTGGGCTTTTTTTCTGCGCTTGATCCGGAGACAACGGCGCTCGCTTCCCTCGCCCGGAGTCTACTTCTTTTTCATCTCCGCCTGAATCACCGGATCGACAATCGCGAATTCAAAAGAGGAGTTCAGCTTCTTCCCATTGATATAGAAAGTGGGAGTTCCGACCACCCCCGCATCCTCGCCCTGCTTTTCCTCCGCCGTGACCCGAGCCAAGTACTTGTGCGAATCCAAATCCGTCTTGAAACGCGTCACATCGAGACCCATCTCCTGCGCCCACGCCAGAATGCGATCCTTGGTAATGCTGCGGAAATTCGCGTAGAGTTTGTCGTGCATCTCCCAGAACTTTCCCTGCGCCTGCGCCGCGAGAGAAGCCTCCGCCGCTACTGCTGCCTGCGAATGGATGTCAAGCGGAAACTGCTTGAAGAGAAAACGCACGTCCTTCGGATACTTGTTTAGGATCTGCTTCACTTCGCCGGTTGCCTTCGCGCAATATGGACACTGGAAATCGGAAAACTCTACTATGGTCACCTTGGCGCTAGCGGGCCCACGAACGGGATCTCCGTCGGTCGAGATCTTGATCGGATCGTCCATCAAATTCTCGGGAGCCGCGGCGAACTTCAACAGCTCCTTGCGCACGGCTTCTTTGGATTTTCCGGCCGAGGCCATCGTCACTACGAAATGCGCAAGGCGCCTGCTGCTGACGCACTCAGGATCGCTCATTCGACATTCAGCGATCTTCATGGCACAACCGCAGGTGCAGCTTTCGGCGCGCATTGTCTGCAGCGCGATGTCCCGTTGGGAATTGGTTAGACCAGCCAGGTCCACGCCTGGGAGGGTATTAGCGCTCTCCCAACCCGTCTGGGCGACGCACAAACCTGCGATTAGCAACACCAGTGGAAATCGGCCCATGCCCTCTATTCCAACACGTTCCGAGCGCTCCTGGGCGCCCTCTCCAAGCTTTGGGCACGCTGCCCCTGTTTTGCTCGCCCCAGCAACGGGCCGTTACTGGAACGTCCCCAGCGAACTAAACTGTCCGGTCGAAGTGAACTCCAATCCCACGACCGAGATGTCAGCCGTCGGCGCGGTGAACTTGATGGAACCGCGAAGGCCCGCGACTGCTGGATTTAAAGTCGGAGCAACAAAAGTCTGCTGGGTATGCGGCGGGAGAACCAACGAACTGGTCGACTGCGCGCCGTTGTCCGCCTCAAACAGCATGGATACGGTAAGAGCTTGTGTAGAATTCGTGTTCGCGATCGCGACGGCTGTCGCATTACCCTGGGTGTTATCAAAAGGCATCAGGATACTGTTACCGGACAGAGTTGCAATCGCAGTCCCTATCGAATCCCTAACGCTTCCGTCATTGAACTGATAGACCGCAGTGACCCCGATCTTTCCGCTGCTCGCTATCTCCGCCCAGCCCTGCTGAAGGGTGGTGGAAGTTCCGGGACTCTGTGCGAAGAACGAAGCCCCGGGAGACAGAGTGCCCGTCAGAACTCCCGGTGTACCGTTCAGGATGGGAAATGGCAGAAGACTGCCATTCTGGCCCCAGAATTGGAAGGTGAAGGTGACCGGAACCTGGTCGGTATTTATAACCGCAAACCGAACATTCCAACCCGCTCCATCCAGAATCTGCGGAACTCGAAGTGCGCTGGTGAACGACTGAGAACTGCCGATCGTCAGGCTGAAGGTCTTAGTCGCGCTCGAAGACGCGGCATCTACCACTTTCATCGTGAAGCTCAGAGTCCCGGCGGACGTGGGGTTGCCCGAAATCTGACCCGCGGTGGATGGCGAAAGTCCGGGCGGAAGCGCTCCCGAGATCAGTGACCAGGTATAGGGTGGCGTACCTCCGGTGGCGGAAAGCGATTGTGAGTACAAAGTGCCGACCGATCCGAGTGGCAGTGTCGTTGGCGAAGTGATCGTAACCGGAGACAAAGCCGTCCCAATCGTGAAGGCGGCGGAGTTGGAGACTGCTCCGCCGGGGTTCTGGACAGTGATGCTGGCGCTGCCGTTATTTGCGATCAGATTGCCAGGCACTGTGGCCGACAACTGCGTCGCGCTCACGAAGCTCGTCAGAAGCGGCGAACCATTCCATAGCACCGTGGCCCGAAGAGGTAAAAATACCTCCGGAGGATTGAAAATTACTCCCGAAGACCGTCAGATTGAATGTCGTTCCCCCCGCGATAGCCGAGCCTGGACTGAGCGAGGTGATGACAGGGCCAGTCACCGTCACCGGGTTGATACTGAACGTGAGCGCATTAGAAACTGCGCTCCCCGGGTTCACAACTGTTACGCTGGCGCTGCCCACATTTGCGATCAGGCTGCCAGGCACCACTGCCGTCAACTGCGTCCCGCTTACGAAGGTCGTCGAAAGCGCTGAACCATTCCATTGCACCGTCGCACCCGACACAAAACTAGAGCCGTTGACCGTAAGCGTGAATGTGGCGCCGCCCACGGTGGCCCCGTTCGGGTTCAGCGAAGTTAACGTAGCTCCAGTGTTGGCGGAGGCAAACGCGGCATATCCATAGAACAAACCCGTGTACTCCAAACCAACCACGTCACCCAAGTTGTTGAGACCCGCGGCTGAATCTACAGTACTGTCTGGGACGCTGATTGCGGTAAAGACGCCGTTGGCGTCTATAAGCCCCAATAATGGGCTAAGCCCCGAAGTTCGGGTTCCCAAAGTGAGAACGATCTGGCCGCTATTGTTGATGGCGGCCGAATTACAAAAATAGTCCGGATAAGCCGACGTGTTTATCGGCGTAAACACACCGGCCGAATACACGAAACACACTGTGGTACCACCAATTCCCGCGACTCCGGTGATGGTCCCGGAATCGTTAATGCTTTGGAAGTGTGTATAGGATGCTCCCGGGTAGTCGAAGGTCGTGAAGGTGCCGCCGCTGTACAGGAAAGCATGGTCGGAAGGAGATTGGTTGAAGGGGCTTGAAAATATCCGACGACCTGGCCGGAGCTATTTATGTCCTCTGGTTGGGTGAGGACCGCTCCAGCAACATTGAGTGTGGTAAACGTACCTCCGTTGTCGATGAATCCATTTGACTTCTGCGGAGTCAACGCGACAGTGGTATAGTTCCCCACAATCTGACCACTGTTGTTGATCCCGGTGGCCACCGTGCCGTTACTTCCAGGGACACTGAAGGTTGTGAACGTGCCGTTGTTCCAGCTAAAGCCGTACGGGGTAGCACAGAAGGTATGCACGCATTGCTGCGTAATCGAGTAGGTTCCAACCACCGTGCGCGAATCATTGATTCCGTTTGGACTGGTGCTATTGGCATCAGATCCCTGGAAGTCCAGGACCGCATAAGTATACGACGCTCCGCTGACAAGATCGGCAACGAGTAGCGCAAGGACTAGACAACTTTTCAACGAAACCTCCGATATCGGTACTAGGCGTCACAGTTCGGCGCTTTGCCCAAGAGCGCGTGACTCAGTATACAACGACGAAAACGTGGCGACCGACCTCGAAAAGTGCGACGATGCGCGGCGTATGGCGCTGATCCGTCGCTGGGCGGCACATTTTGCATCAAAAAGCACAGTAGGCAATCGCGAGAGGTCTTTCAGCATCTAGGCGCGATGTCGTGGGACGCGTGCGCGGCCAGAAAGGTTTCGGCGCAGCGCAAATCGGCAGCGGCGTCGCCTGCTTGTTTAGCTCACGATATTCCGTGTTATCAGGACGGGCATTCGCAAACCGCTAAACAGAGCAGGCGGTGTCATCGAATGACGTTCGCAATCGGATGTCGCTCGGTGGATCGATCACTTCGAAGTTCGGGGCTCTTGTGGAATCCTCGTCATTCTGCAATCGGGCGCGCCGCTCAACATCACGACCAAGTCAGGATATTTAGAAACGATACGGTTCTTCTAGGCAAGTTCAGAGATCAAACCCTGTCCGACGTCCGGCTCGCTCGCTTGTGTCGTGAGGACGGCTTTAATTAATGCTCGGAGATGACTCAGGTTGACCGCTGGTTTGATCCACGTGAACCGAACGAACCCTAGAAGTCGTGACAGGGCGGCGGTTATTCAAAACAAAGATCAATCGCATTCCGGGCTCGATAAGGTCGACCTCTACCACACCTTCGTTGTCCAGGGAGCCCTGAAGTTGAGCGAACTCGGGATCGGGGCAGTAGTCAGGGTGGCCAGAAATACGAATTGCATTGCCAC
The DNA here is from genome assembly GCA_963731375.1 of Bryobacterales bacterium. GTDB lineage: Bacteria > Acidobacteriota > Terriglobia > Bryobacterales > Bryobacteraceae > Palsa-187. Next base: position 729,024 of record CAVSUW010000004.1, on the reverse strand, counting down.
CGAGGAACTCGATGCGGTACCGCCGGCTGTTGGTCTCCACGTCAATCAGCGAACCCGCACGCAGACTTTTGAGATCCACTCCCTTGAAAACTCCGGAAGGTATCATCGTTACCGCCTCCGCTTAGGTCTGTGCATTTAAATAGCCATAGGTTGCCGTCTCGTATCAGCAGATTAGATTCGCCACGCGAACCGCCGTCCGGGAATTCTTACGGTGTACAAGCCCAATCTGTCATGTTTCTCTTCCGAAACGTCTACCCCTATTCATAGCGCAGGGCTTCCATAGGATCGAGGCGGCTCGCACGCAGAGCCGGGAACCACACCGCCAGCAGCGCGATGCACGTAAGCACGATTGGGATTGCCGCGAAGACCAACGGGTCGAGAACCTTCACCCCAAACAGGAGTTTCTCCAGGAAACGCGTAAGACCGAAAGCGGAGCCAATCCCGATGATGATTCCAATCATCGCCAGCAGCATGCCTTGCATAACAACCATGTTGCGCACGGCGCTTGCCTCCGCCCCCAGCGCCAGTCGGATTCCAATTTCCTGCGTGCGTTGATGAACGGAGTACGCCATCAGTCCATAAATCCCGATGGCGGCGAGCAGCAATGCCGAGCAACCAAAGATTGTCATCAGCAGCATATTGAAACGCTGGCGCGAAATCGAGAGCGACACGACTTCGTTCATCGAGCGCACATCCGATATCGGCAGACCGCTGACCTGGCGCAACTGCTCCTGGACGGCGCTGCTCAAGGTTAGAGGCTGGACCCGCGTGCGCACGACCCATGCGATCGGAGACAACCTCAAATTCAGAGCATTGGCGGCGTCCGGGACCTGAGCCTGCGGGACGAACATCTTCGAGTCCGGATCGCGATTGAGTCCGTTGTCGCGTGAATCGGCCACAACGCCGATGATTTGGCGCGGCGTCTCGGTCGCGAACTCGCGCATGATGCCCTTGCCGATGACGATCTGATCTTTGAGAGGGTCGCTATCCTTCCAGAACTTCTTCGCCATGGCCTCGTTGATCACCACTACGGGCGGAGCCGCTTTATTATCTCTTTCGGTGAACACGCGGCCGCGCGTAACGGGGATCTTGAAGACTTCGAAATAGCCCGGCGAGATGGAAATCCACCCGCCTCCGCCCGTGAAAGGGTTTTTGTTTACCGGAGCCCTTCCCACAATGCTGAACGGCAAACCATAGCCACCCTGGAGCGGCACACAACAGGCGGCACTCGCGGCCTCTACGCCCGGCAAGGAGCGCAGCCGCTCGACCCCGTCACGAACCAGTTGTTCGACTCCATCGGATGCCAGGAACCGCGGACCTGTTAGCGACATGCGCATCGTCAGAATATTATTCGGGTCGAATCCTGGATTCACCGCTCCCAGCGCCATCGAAGTGCGGATCAGCAGTCCCGATCCAACCAGCAAAATGAGCGCTAGGGCCACCTCTGCAATCACCAACAGAGCGCGAGCTTTGTTCTGCCGAAATCCAGTTCCAGTGCGTCCACTGGTTTCCTTCAAAGCGGTGTTTAGATCGGTCTTTGAACTCTGCACGGCCGGGATGAGGCCGAACACGATGCCGGTGCCGAGCGAAATCAGAACCGTGAATCCGAGAACCCGCCAGTCAGCTCCGACCAATGTTCCCTTCTCGCCCAACCGGGGAAGGCCGGCAGTATTAACCGCGAGTAATGCGCGAATAGCGGCCAGTCCCAGCGCGAGGCCCGCCACGCCCCCGGCCAGCGAGAGCACGACGCTCTCGGTCAGAAGCTGGCGAAAAATGCGGCCTCGTCCAGCGCCGATTGCAGCTCGGATCGCGAACTCCCGCTGGCGAGCAGCGGCCCGCACCAGCAGCAGATTGGCGACGTTCGCGCAGGCGATGAGAAGCACCAATCCCACGGCCCCCGCTAGAATCAGCAGCGTCGGCCGGACGTTGCCGACAAAAGCCTCCTGAAAAGGCGTCACTGTGAATCCGTTGCCGGCCGGTATCGCACGCGGAAATTTGCGCTCGAAATCTTGAGTGGATAGCTTCAGCTTCGCTTGTGCCTGCGCAAGCGTCACTCCGGGTTTCAAGCGACCCGCAGCCTGGAAGTAGTGGCCTTGGTCCGTGGTATTGGGATCGAGCTGGAACGGGATCCAGACTTCCGGCGGCGGCCCGAATTCGGCGGTATTGAAGCTGGCGCCAATGATTCCAATGACCACATACGGATCGCCACTCAACGAAATGGTCCTTCCGATCAAGTTCGGGTCGCTGCCGAAATACCGTTGCCAGAGTCCTTCACTGATCACCGCCAAGTGCGGGCCTCGCGATTGATCTTCATCACCCGAAAACGTCCGGCCCCGGATCACAGGAGCGCCAAACAGTCGAAAATAGTCCGCGCTCACCTGGCCGGACCGAAGCTGCTCTGGCGCCTCGCCACCCGTGTAGTTGACAACGCCGGTGCGAAACGCCGATACGTCCTGAAGTACGCTCGATTGCTCGCGATAATGCTGAAATTTCGCGGGGGAAGCTGCCGGCCCCGAGCCCTGTGGCGACGTGTTCATGAACATCACCAGGCGATCGGGGTCTGGGAAGGGCACCGGTTTCAGGAGAACCGCGTTGACGACAGAGAACACTGCTGTATTAGCACCGATTCCCAGTGCCAGCGTGGCGATCGCCGTGAGAACAAACCCCGGACTCTGCGCGAAATTGCGCAGCGAGTGCTTAAGGTCCTGCAGAAGGGTTTCCACGTCCGTTCAGCGCTGGGAACTAGCATACACGAAAGAATATGCTTCATCAGCTTTGTGCCTGGATCGACACGCGCGCGGCCTGGTAGCGGGCGCAGCAACTAACCCGTCGTCCCCTCACTAAAACTTCGGAATCAAAAAACCTGTATGCCGGCGGTGTTCTTCAAAGGCTTCCCCGAATTGCGTGGCTAGCATGGATTCTTCGTTCTTGGCCTTGATCGAATAGCCTAGGACGATGAATCCGATTGCCGCCACGCATCGCCATTCGTCAATCGCTAAGGCCGTGCCGAGTACGGCCAGATCGAGTCCTGAATAAATGGGGTGCCGAAAATGGGCATAGGGGCCGGTGCGGATGAGCTTGTGACCTTCTTTCAGCGTGATGCGCGCACTCCAGTACTGTCCCAGATGCCAACGCGCCCACACAGCGATTGCAATGCCGATCCAGGTGAGTACCACGCCCGCGACTGCACTCACGTAAGTCTGCGGGATCACGTGCTGGCCGAGAACACCGATCTCAGCAATTCTGCTGAAGAGCAGGACGAAGCCGAGAATTTCCAGAAGAAGGACGCCGTAACGCGACGCGAAGGATTCCTGGCGGATGGTTCTGCGTGTCTTGAGCATACCCACCACCCAATAAGCGGCAAAAGTGATCCACGGAACCGCAATTAGGTAACGCCAAATCATGCTGATGCGGAGTCGCCACCTAAGCTGGCGAAGCCTGATCCACGATAGCGCAATATTTATGTCGCAGCCATTTCGATCGACTGAAAAGTGGCATGAAACAATCCGTCGATTCTGTTTGAGGCTCCGGCCTTAACAAGTAATCGAGGATTTAGCCAGCCTGAACGAAATCCGAGCAGCGCACGTCGTTGGTAATTTTGGGACGCTTACTTCTTGTCAATTCGATCGTATGTTGAACAGCCGTGAGCTTCCAAATGATGAAGATAGGCGTATTTGGCCTCATTCTTACTCTCATTAGCCATATGAATCAAGGGATCGAAGCGCGTACTGTCCAAATCGCCTCCAATGAGCGATTGAAATTGCTCCTCGTGAAGTTTAACCAGCTCGCGAATCGATTCGCTAAGTTCGTCGAGCAACGCCTTCGCGTGATGACAATAGGTCAGGCTCGTCATGGGAGCTCTCCCAACCCGCGGCGGCACGCCTCCCGCCCCTTACGGGCAATCCGTATGCCACTAACACCCTCATGCGCTTTTTGTCCCAAGCCAGTTAGAGCTTGCTTGCGGCGAAATGTTTCAGTTGGAACGCCCAAAAGCCTTTGGCACAAATCACGAAGATCCGGAAGGGGGATTGCCAGCCCCGATTTCATAGAAAATGGCGGCGTCGCTGGCCTGGTCGATGCATGCCATCAACTCGGCAATGGTCATCGCTCGTTGGTTTTCGATCCGAATCAGACACGCCGCGGTAGCAAACTGAAACGGTTGCGGGGTTGCGTTCACGCAAATTCTCCCTCCAGTTTTTCGAGAAACTGATGGACCTGCTGGACCGAAGACAAGCGGTAGCGGGCGTTCGTCCGGCAAGGGCGCCCCACGCGCACGGTGATGCCACAAGCAAGCGCGGAGAAGGCGGGCTCATCCATGCGGTCGTCGCCGATAAAGACCGGCATCATGCGCGAGAACCCGCGGCGGATAGCTCGCTCGCCACGGCCACGCCCTTGTCACCCAACTCCCGCGGCGCCAATTCCCAAACTTTCTTTCCGCGGATGAGCTGCAACGTGTCGGCGAAAGGCTCGAGGACACCTTGGATAAACTTGCGGGCTTGGCGAACGCCTTCGTCGGCCACGCTCTGGTAGTGAATCGGCCAGCGTCAGGTCTTTGTCTTCGAGCCAGACGCCGGGCACACTTAGCATCAGGCGACGCGAGCCAGCTTTTGGCGCAGGCTACGGCCTTGCGTGCTTCTTCGGTGATCGCCCCCGCGTCGCGTCCTTCCCAGCCATGCAAGCCGAGGTAGCGGATGCCGGGGACGCGAACTCGCGCGCGCACGTCGGCGCGGCGGCGTCCGCTCACGATCCACACCCGAAACCGCGGACTGCGCACTAGACGCAAAAGAGTGCGGCGTGTATCGTCGTCTAGCCACACATCTTCGGGACGGGCCTGAATCGGCACCAGCGTGCCGTCGAAATCCAGGAACAGGGCGATGGTGGGCTTAGCCTCGAATCGCTGAACGACTTGAGGCCAGCAATGGAATAGATGGCGCATTTTTCCGGGTCCTGTCTATGAAGCGCTGCGAGTCATCGCGGTCCGGACCAAGTAAGGCGCTGCGGGAACCTTGGCGGGCCGGGTCTCGCACAACTCTTCGATCAGCCTTCCCGCCCAGCGGTAGACATTGTGCTCGCGAACGGTGGCGCGCATCCGTTGCATGCGCATGCGGCGCTCCTCGGGTCTCATCTCCAGAGCCTGGCGAATGGAGTCGGCCATCTGCTCGGTATCGTATGGATTCACCGCCAGGGCATCGCCCAACTCATGCGAGGCTCCGGCGAAGCGGCTCAAGATCAGCACGCCGTGAAGGTCATCCCGTGACGCGACAAATTCCTTCGCCACCAGGTTCATGCCATCGTGCAACGACGTAACCAGGCAGAAATCCGCGGTGCGGTAATACTGCAGGATCTCTTTGTGGCTATGGTGGCGATTCAAGAAGACGATGGGCTTCCAGTCGCTGGTCTGGAAACGCCGATTAATCCGGTCGGCTTCCTGGATCACTTCGTCCATCAGTTCCTGATAGCGCCGGATTTGAGTGCGGCTGGGCGAACCGATCTGCACAAACGTGAACTCGCGGCGATAGGCCGGATACTTTTCGAAGAAGCGCTCGATGGCGCGGAAGCGTTCCGGGATGCCTTTGGTGTAATCGACGCGATCGACGCCGATTCCCAAAAACGAGGCCCGCACACCGAGTTTATCCAGCAAACGGACGCGTTCGACATGCGGCAATTCGAGCGGCGCCGCCGGCTCCTCAAGAACTCCAGCGACGCTGATCGGAAACGGCCGGACCAAGGTGGAGTGTCCGTTGCGATTGACTGCGAAGTGCTCTCGTTCGATGCGGGACTCGAGCGCGCGGTCGACGGTGTCCAGAAAATTGTTGCAATGGGCCTGCAGGTGGAAGCCGATTAAATCGGCGCCCAGCAAGCCGTCCAGCAATTCCGACTGCCAGGGACAGATGCCAAACGCCTCGGCGTTCGGCCAGGGAATGTGCCAGAAGATGGCGACGCGTGCGTCGGGCCGGGCGTCTTTAATCAAGCGCGGCAGTAAAGCGAAATGGTAATCCTGCACCAGAACCACGGGGCTTTCTTCGAATTCCATTTCCTCCAGCAGCGCCTCGGCGAACTTCCGGTTGACGGTTTGATAATATTCCCAATCCTCCACGCGAAACAGCGGGCGCGTGTGAGCGATGTGGCAGAGCGGCCACAGCCCTTCGTTGGCAAACCCGAAATAGAAACCTCGGTCTTCCTCCTCCGTCAGCCACACGCGGCGCAGCGAATATTGGGGATGATCCGGCGGGACGCGAACGCGGTCGTATTCATCGACGGTGTCGCGATCCGCATCGCCCGTGGCCTGGGCGACCCACGTGCCATCGCAGGCGCGCAAGATCGGTTCCATCGCGGTGACCAGTCCGCTGGCCGGCACCGAACATTCGATGCCGCCGTTACGGTGCGAGTGCTCGTAGGGTTCGCGATTCGACACGGCAAACAAGCGGTTGCTCCCCAGGCGCGTTTGCACGAAAACACGCAGGCGCTCCGGGGTCCAACTGGATTCGCCCAAATCCCGCAGGCGGGCTTCATTCTCGGCGGCGGCACGAGCTTCCGTAAGGCTGGACGCAAGGCGCGTGACTTCCCTGGTCAAGGGTTCGAATTCGCCCTGATCCGGCATATCAGGCGGCGTTGCCAGGGACCCCATCCGCAAGTCTTGAAGCCAATCCGCCATGCGCCGCAGCGGGCGGCCAACGCCCCAGCGCAACGTCAACAGAGTAACCGCGACGATCAGAATGGTCTGGATAAAAACGCCAGTGAAGGCGCGCTTCCACATGGACGCTGCCTGCAAGTCAATGTAGGCGGCGTCGTGGAACAAAGACAGATCTCCAATGACCATGTCGTCGTCCGCATGCAGCGGCAGGGTCACCATGTGTATCGTTCCGCTGGCGAGCTTCACGAATTTATCGACCGGCGTCACTTCCGAGCCCGGTTCTGGCAGCAGAACCGGGTTCTGCTCCACGCGCCGTGCAAGTCCGGAGGTAATGGCGAGCGGCTTTCCATTGGCATCGTAGACCGAGATTCCGGCTATCTGCTCGCGGTCTTTAAAGCGATCCACTAGCCGCTGCAATTCCCGATTCGCATGACGGGCGACCAGCGGCTCGGCGGACCGGACCAGACTTTCCGCCAATACCTGGGCATGATTCTCCAGATCCCGCCGCAGCCCAAGCGTATCCGCACGCGTTTGGAAAAACGCGAACGCCAGCGAAACCACCGCAACTGCGGAGATCAGCGCTGAACTCAGCCGGTATGTAAGACGCATTGGCATGGCTCTAGCAAAGGGATGGCCACGTGGCCTCTGCTGACGTAAGGATAGATAGCCGAATATGGGCGACCGTTTCCTGGCGTTTTTACCGACTTCCGATCCTCCGGAAAACGAAGTTAAAAATGGCCACGGATAGGTCAAAAGGAAGCAACACGATTTAAGCTTGTCGTAAGACTTTCCGATGTGCGTGCGGGATCGCAATGAGCTTCGCCGGAAAACGCTTGGCGCCGATCGCTTGCGGAGAGCTATCTCCGCCAGCGGTCGGTTCGATGGCAGGAACGCCTTAAGCTTCAAGACTGGACAATCTATTTGGTGATGTCTCACCAACCGACTTGAGGCGCGAACCCTAGGCAATGTCCACTGGGACGCCGATAAAAGACGGCCTCCGACACTTCCTGAAGTAAGCCAGGAACTTGGCCCTCGATATGAAATACAGGCCAGGCTGTATGGGCCTGTCGGGCCGGATTGTCTTGTGATCCGTAGCACAAGCGGCCAATGAAAGGGCTAGTGGAACAGAATCGCGCCATCTGCATCTAGTCATAGGACCTCGACCGCACAGCGGGGCCTATGGGCCGCCCCACATGCCTCTGGCGGGAACAAAAAGGCGTTTGGCGGCGGCGCGAGGGCTGGCGCCCTTTTCTTGGGGCGCCATCTCATTATCCAAACGTTTCCGGCGGCTGCGGACTTATGATGCTAACGTGGGGCTAGACGCATGGCGACTCGGGGTGATGTTTCGGAATACATTCTTCTTGCTGAGGATAACTCCGCCGACATCGAACTCGTGCGTGAGGCTCTGGAAGACAGAGCAATCGCGTATGAGATCCAGGTTGTCGAGGACGGGGAGCGGGCGATGGATCTCATCGCGCGGATCGATCGTGATTCCACCTTGCACTGTCCAAAGCTTTTTCTGCTTGACCTTCACCTTCCTAAACGGGACGGCCAAGAGGTTCTGCGATGCCTTCGAGCGAGTGAACGCTGCGGACAAACGCCGGTGGTGATCCTGACCTCATCGGATTCGCCGACGGATCGGGAGACGGCCACACGTAACGCGGTGCTTCATTATTTCCGGAAGCCGAGTACGCTGGAACAATACATGAAACTTGGGGATGTCGTGAAGAATATCATCGACTTGAATGTCCGTTCACGCACCGAATTCGCATCCTACAAGGTCTGACGAGAAGGTTCTGTGCGGAGCGTTCCTACTGGCGCTTGAAATATTGAATCTCGCGTTCATGCTTTTCGGCGGCCGCACGGGTTGAAAAAGTCCCAAGATTTTTGCGCTTCTTAGTCTTCGCGTCCAGTTTGCGTGAGTAGAGCCTGTATTCACCGGATCTCAATTTTCGAATCATCTCAGCAGGGCGTTCTCTCCGGGGTCATGCGGGCAGCGGTTCCGGGTTGGGATCGATAACATCCGGGTCAGGCTTCTCCGGTTCGTGGATTGGGACCGGCGCCGGCCCCGGCTCTCGCGGATCCGGATCCGGCGGTGGCAGCTTAGGGTCATTGTTCCGCGGCATTGAACTCTCTTAAACAACCGGACGCCGGCCTTCCATTATGCCAAGAATCACTGCCACGATGGCCAGCACTAGCAGTATATGAATGAACCCGGACAGCGTATAGGAGGTGACTAATCCCAAGGCCCACATTAGGAATAAAATGACGGCAATTGTCCACAGCATGTTGTTACACTCCTTGATTGGTTGGTTTAGGAAACGGCTTGTCCGCGACCATGAAATCCGCGCGAGCTTCGCTAGCCGAGGCCACGTCGGAAGCACCGGTATCGGTCAGGATATGCTTAGCGCGTTTGACCCATTCCGAATCGTCGCAATGGACGGATAGCAGTATTCCGCCTTGTTTGATACGGCCCTCAAAACGTTTGGCTTCGTATTCGGGTAAGCCCATGCCGAGGAGAGCGCCCACAATTGAACCTACGGTCCCACCCACTCCGACGCCGGCAAGTAAACCCATGATTGGTCCGGCAGCTATGAACGGACCGAGTCCCGGAATAGCGAGCAATCCAATTCCAGCCACCCAGCCCAGCGCCCCGCCGAGCACAGCTCCGGAGCCTGCGCCAGCGATTGCGCCTTCGGGAGCCTTCGTATTCTTCTCGTGCGCGAAGTCCTTAGAGCCTACGTTCTCCGCGAGCAACACGGAAATATCGGTTTTTCGAAAACCTGCTCGCTTAAGAGAATCCACTGCCTGTTCAATCCCGGGCCGATCGCTATAAAGTCCATAAACGGCGGTATTGGTTGCCATGTCGGATCTTCTCCTCACCTCGGGTAAGTGCAAGCAGGGGGCCGTTTCGCTATTGCCGTGTGAGTCAGTGGAAACAAGCCGCAACCACTTGGAAACTTTTCCCAGTTGGTAAATCCTGCACGGAGCAAAGGAAACAAACTTTCTGACGAGCTCTCTAACGGTCAGTGGAAGGATCCACATAAGGGAGAGAAAAATGAGTACGCTTTTGATGATTATTCTGGTGCTGCTATTGGTTGGTGCGTTGCCAACTTGGCCGTACAGTTCGGGTTGGGGATATTATCCGGCCGGCGGATTTGGGGTGATTCTACTGATTGCCTTGGTTTTCCTGCTATTCAGCGGAAGGACAGTCTAGGCCAGTTTGCAGGCAGTCAGCTAGAAAAAAGGGCGCCACGATTTCGCGGCGCCCAGAAAGAAACATTGTTCCTTCAATTCACAAGACTGGCAATTTCACAAGACTAGCGGTGTGAATGCACCTCGGATTCAACACCGTGAGAACTCACTCCCTTTTCTCCCGCGGACGCGATATCTTCCGCACCGCTTTGTTTGAGGAGATCCTTGGCTCGCGCGATTTCATGGGATCCGTTGCAATGCACTGACAAGAGCACCCCGCCATCTTTTACACGTCCTTCGTAGCGCTTCGCTTCGTATTCAGGAATCCCCATTCCAACCAGGGCTCCGATTAAGCCGCCAACGGCTCCCCCGACTCCCAGGCCGGCGAGGCCAGCCATGATGGGTCCCGCAGCGATGAAGGGGCCTAGGCCGGGAATAGCGAGGGTGCCGATTCCAGCGAGCACTCCCAGCGTTCCTCCCACCACGCCGCCGGCCGTAGCGCCCGTGGTGGTTCCTTCGGGAGCCTTAGTGTTTTTCTCATGCGCGAATTGCTTGGAGCTTTGGTTATCCGGCAAAAGCACCGAGATGTCATTGTTCGAAAATCCTGCGGCGAGGATTTGATCCACGGCTCGCTCGGCGGCCATGGAATTCTTGTAAATGCCAAAAACGGCGGTATTGTTGCCTGCCATGTTAGTCTCTCCCTTTAATTTGAAGTGTTCGATTACTGCTTGACGGACATTTGATCGACGACCTTATCGGCGCCTCCGGCCAACGAAGCGGCCTTTGAAACGATGGCGCTCTTTTCGGCCTCGGATTTCACAGGGCCTTTCAAGGTGACGGTTCCGTCCTGACTGATCACCTTTACGTTGTGGGCGTCAGTCGAGAGCGACTTGTCCTCCATGATGGACCGGCGAATGTTTTTAGTGAGGTCTAGATCTGACGCGTTATTCTTCTGCTGGTCGGCCGTGGGTTGATTCGCGTCACGGTCCTGTTTATTGACTTTCGTGTTATCCGGTTTTACGCCGGAATCGGTATTTTGCGCCCAGGAGGCCGCCCCGAGTACGATCGCCAACGTCACGCCTTGAATTTTCATTTTGTCGCCTCCAGAAGGGAATTGTGCGGCGATTCAACGAACGCCACTTCACCCGTTAGAGTCCTCGCCGACCCCATTGTTTCGAATGTTGCGTAAATCCGAAGGAAGGTGTTTTTCCAGTTCTCGTGCAATACTTGCCGGTTCCGTTTCCCGAAGCATCTCGTCAACTTCCGCATCCGTCGCTTCAGCCAAGCCATGATATGCGCAAAGCGCCTGCAGGAGTCGCAACATTTTAGTGGCTTCGCGTTCGGCCGTTAGGTTTATCTGCAAGTCCAAATGGGCGCGTTCATCGGCACGGCGAGTGGCGCGGTTCTGGCTGGCCAGTATGAAAAGCGATAAGAAAATCGCTTCCAGCGAGACAATCGTCGTGAGCCCCAGATACGGGAAGGGATCAAATGCGCGGACGCCCGGTAGCCGGCCCGAATTCCAGAAAATCCAAGCACCGAACCACACCGTATGTAAAGCGATTACCCAAGGACGGCCACCCTGGGATACAACGAAGTCGCTAAATGTTTCGGCTGCAGTTCTGCGCGCAAGCGCCTCGTGCTCGAGAGCGGAGACGGCCTTGATGCTTTGCGTTGACTGTGCGTCGACGGATTTGGATTCCGACTTCATTAAGTGTTCTCTATGGGCTATGGGCCTGGCGAATTTCGCGGCGAACTGCGTTTGCGATCCAGCAGGTCTGGCATGAATTCAGAAAAGCTGTTGCCTACGATTCGGCTCAGGAAACCTATCCCGACCTGGAACGACACGTGGCCCACGGTGGAAGGCGAGTCCGGCCGCCATGTGTTCGAGATCAGAGCGCCGGCCGGCACCGCGAGATAGCGAGCGTAGGCAGGCTGCGGATCTCCCAGTCGATTGTGGGTCACAAAAGCCATCTTGACGACGTGGCCCAGGCGAGCCTCAAGAGGTTGTCCCGCGGCTCGATAATATCGAGGGTCCTCACCCCATATGCTGCCGAAACCAGCTTCCAGGGCGTTGCTAGTGCCTCCCGCAGCGAGCCTGGCGCCATAGCGTTTCGCGAAGCCATCCCAGTGGGTTCCGTAGGTTTCCGGGTGATCGCGCCAAGTCTCAATCCCGGCTATGAACACGCCCGCAGCGAGATTCTTCCGGCCTAAGGTGGTTAGCGTTACCCAACGAAACCGATCCTCCGCGCTCATGACGTACTGAGGCATCTGGATGGACGGAGCCGCATTGGGCTGCGCTTGGATGTACGTGACGGTAGATAAAATTACAGCGACGAATCCCCATAACGACATGCATCACCCCTCTTACTCGTTAGATCCTTCGTAAGGCAGGCTGTTGCGGGGTAGTTTCGAATACGGTGTTTCCTGGGCGAAATCGCTAGAAGCACTCCCTCGCTTGGCAATGCAACTGCAACACAATGCTTCTGTAAGTTAAAACCCAAAGGAGCACCACTGATGAACGCGAAGCAACTCGAAAGGGCGTCGTACCTGGCGGCGCATGCCGTTCTCTCTGCCGATGTAAGCGCTCCCCACCTGGCAACCCCTGGAGCTCGCCGGTCTTATACAGTTGATGCCATTGCCCATACGATCCGGAGTGTATTCGAACTTCACTGCTCCGCTTTTGACGATTCCAGTAATTGGGAAGCGCCGAATCCCTCTGAACTGGCGTCGCGAGGGGAAACGTGCGAAGGAATCACCAGCGGCAAACTGCAGCTTGTGACGCAAAAAATACACTAGTTATTGCTTTTCGAGAATGTAACTCGTACGGGCACGGACTCTCAGCTTACCGGTAGCCGCAGTGGCCGCGACCACCTTGATCTTGCGGGGAGCTGTGTATTGCTCCGGATTGGGTGGCGTGTATGCGAGCGTATAGCTGGCGCGAATATCTTTAGCGATGCGCAGACACAGAGCACCGATCTCCGATAGCTGCGCCGGCACAAAAACTTCGCCCCCCGTGAGTTGTGACAGGCGATGGAGCGTTCCGAGATTATGCTCCGGCTCTTCGGGATCAAAGAGAGCCACGCAATACACGGCCGCACCTGATAACTCAACGGCACGAACCGCTTCCTGCATGCTGTGCATACTGTTGTTATCTCCGCCGTCGGAAATTAGCAGCAGCGCTTTACTTTCCCATCTGCCCTTCGCTAGATGACTCGCTGCCAGCGTCAAGGCATCATAAAGCGCGGTTCGGCCCTCCGGCCTCTGCGCATACAGCGCCGTCCTGAGCTGCTTGGGGTTCTGCGAGAAGGCGACATCGGACGGTAAACCTAAAGAGGCGCGCTCGTTGAAATTGACAACGAAGGTCTCATCGTCTGGATTGCTGGATTCAACAAAGGCTAAGGCTGCCGTTACGACTTCAGCCTGTCTGGATCGCATGCTTCCGCTAGTGTCTATCACAATGCCGATCGTTACCGGCCGGTCTTCCGCGGTGAACTGCTTGATGGTTTGCAGGCGGCCATCTTCGAAGACCTGAAAGGCTTGGGCATTGAGACCCTGGATGTTTGTGCCGTGAGCATCTTGCACCCCCGCATTCACCACCACGAGCTGACTGTCCGCGCGTAGAACAAATTCGTCTGGGGATTGTTGTGGCTGCCCTGAAAGCAGCGCGGAGACGAACAACGCAACTGAGGCCTTAACCATGGAAAGACAGAGTGAGGCAAGCAGCGCAAGGCTGCCTGCCCCTTCTTTACGCGCAGCTTTAGCTACGACGATATGCAAGGTTCAGCGCCAAGGCGCCGACGATCGATAGAAAGCCGATTAGAACCAGCCACGGCAGGTTCGAAGCGGTCTGTGGAAGGCTGTCAGGCTGGTTAATCCGCTGAGCGTCGCTCGCTCCGGCTGTCGCGGGGGCCGGCGTTACCGGTTCCGGCGTGGCAGCGGGAGGCTCGGGAGCCGGTTGTTGCGGAGCCGCCGCCACTTCGGTCGGCGCAGGAGTCGGAGCTGGCTCCGCAGCGGCTACAGGGCGCCGGTGCAGGAGTCGGCTCGTTCGCAGCAGTCGCCGTAGATTCCGCGGCCGCCGGTTGATCGTCTACAGGAACAGTCGCCCCAGTATTCGACGCCGTTATCTTAGCGGCTTCTTGCGGTCGATAAGCAAATTCTTGCCCGAAGTTATCGCCCGGATAGAACCACGCACGCAGCGCCTTGGGTTGGCCGGCGGGGACTTCCCAGAAGGCGAAGACGCTCTTCCCCGTCAGACGAAGTCGCTGGTTCGGAATCGCAAGAACCGTCGTTACCAAATGTTTTTCGTCTTTATCGAAGAACTGCACGATGTGACGGTTCGAAGAAGATTCCGCCAGCTTGATCACATAAGTTCCCGGTTGCAGCATCATGTTCGGCAGTTGCATAGCCTCGTCGGTGGTGATGATGGTTTTCTTGTCCCATTGATCCGCCGCGGCGATGCCCATTCCTGCCATACTCACGACTGCCACGAAAGCAAGTGTCTTTAGGTAATTCTTCATTTCGTTACTCCTTTTTTTAGCGCGCAGCCGAAACTGGTGTGCCAGGCTACAGCAATCCTTAAGGCAACTCCCGGGCCATCGATACCCCGCCCGCAGGGTACTTCCGAAACCACCTTTAAAAGAAGAAGTTGGGACAGTCGAGGGAATGTAGTGCAAAAAATGCACTGACCTATTTACTCGCGACATTAAGTTGGGAAAGACTATTCTGCACGGCCAGGCTCTCAAGTCACTGCTGCAACAGGGTGAAACACAAAGGCGGCATGTGGTTTCGCTATGGAGAGTCATGTGCAATAGAGGTGTGCATGACGACTCGCAAGAAGCACCCGGTTGGGACCCGGCCCCCCATGATTCTCGGGACCGTTTCCTGGATAGCAGATGAACTAGTCGGGATTCGCACCATCGAGCAACGGCTATCCCGGCGGTTGCAATCGCGAGCGCCGCAGAACAGCCAATCGTTGATCAGCGGAATTCAAAACTTGAACCAGCGCATCGACGTGCTGGATCGAGCCCTCGACGAATATATCAGCACGGGGAAGGTAGCCTAGCTATCGCAGAGTCTTCGCCACAGTCTCCTGGCTGGACGAAGGCGATCGCGAAGGAAGAGCTAAGGAAAGGACATGACGGAGCCAGTAAATACTGCCTGCTTCCCAACCCGGACGAGTTTTGATTGTTGATGACGAAGAGGAAGTGCGAAGCGATTTGGCCCGCGCCCTCACCGCTCAGGGATTCGACATAGCAACCGCCGAGGATGGAGAGCAAGCTCTTCAGAAATTCGATTCCTGGTCACCTGACGTCATCATCACGGACTTGGTGATGCCTCGGTTAGACGGATTCGAACTGATGCGCACGCTCCGCGGGAGAGGAGAAGTTATCCCCGCGATTGTCCTGACGGGATTCGGAAGTGTTGAAAAGGCGCTCTCGGTAATTCGGGACCTGGATGCCTATTGGTTCCTGGAGAAGCCCGTAAAGCTCACTGCGCTCTATTCTCTTTTGAAAAGAGCAATACAGCACAACCGTCTGCTGCGTGAAACTGCCGCACTGAAGCGGGACCTGGCGCTGCGGGGCGCACTGGGCCGCCTGACGGGGCGTTCCGAGCTCATGCAAAAAGTATTCTCCTTGATACATCAAGCGGCGCCCAGCAGTGTCTCGATTTTGCTCATTGGCGAGAGCGGCACAGGGAAGGAGCTTGCGGCGCGCGAAATTCACAATTTAAGTCTGCGCTGTGACCGGCCATTTGTTGCCGTCAACTGCGCGGCCCTTCCAGAAACCTTGATCGAAAGCGAACTATTTGGTTACGAAAAAGGCGCCTTCACGGGAGCGTCCGAACGCCGGCCGGGTTGCTTCGAACAGGCCCACGGAGGCACGTTGTTTCTGGATGAAATATTGGAGATGCCGATCTCGACCCAGTCACGGCTTTTGCGCGCGTTAGAGGAAAGAACCATTCGACGGCTAGGCGGACAAACCGAGATACCCATCGATATTCGTCTGATCGCAGCCTCTAACCGGCGGCCCGAAGATGCTTTGCGTGACAATACACTGCGCGAAGATTTGTATTACCGGTTGAACGTATTTCAACTCGAGCTGCCGCCCCTGCGAGAGCGCGGCGAAGACATCGGATTGCTCGCCGAATCGATGGTGCCGATGCTGAACGAGAAGCACGGTGTCAAGGTCACCGGCATTAGTCCAGCGGTATTAGACTGCTTCCGCGCCTACTCTTGGCCCGGTAATGTCCGTGAACTTAGGAACGTGATGGAGCGTGCCGTGATTCTGGCGGGGTCAGGATTAATAGGCCCGCAGCATGTTCAAATCGAGGAAAAGGGTTTCGTCCCTGTATCGGCTCCGCCTGTCGAACTTCCAATCGGCTGGCAACGGGGACAAATCCATCACGCTCCAGGCGGGTGTCTCGCTATCAGAGGTTGAGACGGCTTTCATCAATCTGACCTTGAAGCACGTGAATCAGAATCGCAAAAATGCCGCGGCGTTGCTGGGAATCAGCCTTCGAACGCTGCAAAATCGCATCAACGAAATGCGCAGGAATCGAGATGCCGCCACAGTGCAGAGCGGCCCATCCAGCTCCTAGGTGTTTTCATTTGCGGCGTGAACGTCGTCGCGTAAGGGGCGCTGCGTCGTCCTCGCATGACTCCGAGAGCCTTCAAATGAGAACCGGCCGGTCCTGGCCAGAATAGAGTAACCCGCGAGCGGCAACAGGCAAGGGGAACACCGCCAGATCCGTTCTGACAACGTGGCGTCAATGACGCTGATCCTCCCACTGTGCAACTTCTGCCACGCATCTGCAACCTCACGGGGTAATTCCTTCGGTAAGTGCGACGTAGGTCATTGTGCGGTCAAGTCCGAGGTTCTTGGACTTCGAAGTGCACATGTCAAGGCAAGGAGTTTGAGCAACAAATGACAGTGGAAGCATATGGACAGGCGTACCAAAGAGGGTTCGATCGAACGATCCGCCTTTTGCTGTCCCGAGGGGCGCGCAGCGAGTGCGCCCGGGAAGCGGCTCAGGCAGCTTGGGCCAAGGGATGGGAACGGATCAATCAACTGCGCAATGAGAGTGTCGTAACGACCTGGGTGAACACGATCGCCTTGAATTGCTACCGCAGTTTTCTGCGCAGCGAAAATCAACAACTGCCGCTGACCGATTTATCGACCGGCGCGGAGGTCAACCTGGGCGCTATCGATTTAGGAAGATTTCTGGACTGGTGCCGCCCCAGCGATCGTCAGCTATTCGAAGACTATCTACAGGGCTATCCGATTGAAGAAATAGCCCGCAGGCAAGGCGTCAGCTATACCGCGGTTCGTATTCGACTCTTGCGCGCGCGGCGTGCAGTGCAGTCGCGGATCAAGGACCCGGGATTTTCAATTCGTACTCCACGTGGGAAGGGGACTTCGCCGTGTCAAATAGCCGCATAACACGCGGCAACGTGCGAACTAAGGAGATCGTCATGAGAAACAAGAGCGCGTATTATCTGATGGGATTCGGCTGCGGATCGCTGGCTGGCCTGCTCTTCGCGCCCAAGGCCGGATCAGCGATGCGGGCGGGGATTGTGAAGGCGGGGAAGAAGCGGCGGCGCCTGATCAAGCGAACGCATATCTTCGGCCGCAGCGGCTATTGAAAGATACAGAGTTGGGACGCTGCGTACGTTAAGACGCGGGATGCCTTCAACGCGGGTCCGTGCGTTGTTTCAGTGAAAGGCGGCTGCGATGTTGAATTGGGCATTGATATTTCTGATCGTCGCGATCATCGCCGGCATCTTCGGATTCGCCGGTTTGGCCGTTGCCGCGGCAGGTCTGGCGAAGTTCATCTTTTTCCTGTTTCTCATTTTATTTCTGCTCTCTTTACCCACGGGATTAGGGCGGCGGGCGTGATCGATCGCAAAGCAGATCACCTCACTCGACCGGAGCATAATAACCGTGCCGGTAGGAAATGCTCGGGATGGGCGTTTTTGCCGAATGCGCTAGGTCGACCTTGATGTGGCGATACTTCCCGTCGCGGGACGGATTTGAGGGCGTGTATCCCAGTAGATATTCGCTGCGCAGCGCGGTGCCCAGTTGAGAACTAATCGACTCCAGGTCGTCTAGATTATCGATAGTGTAAACGCGGCCTCCGGTGTGTTCGGCCAGTTCGTCGAGCAAGCGCGGGCCGTTCTGTTCTTCCCTGGAGTGCTTGAGAAGATCTCCGGCGTCGAAAATGCCCATCGCGTAAAGTTGGACATCGGATTCGAGCAAGGCCCCTTTGATTTGGCCCCGGGTCAGTCGGCTGCGGTTATCGCCTCCATCCGAGAGAATCACGATAACCTTGCGGGAGTTCCTGGCATTCTTCATCTGGATCAAGGCCAGATGGATGGCATCGATCAAAGGCGTTCGCCCGAAGGCTTTGGTGTGAGCAATCTTCTGATAGACCTCGTCGGAATCGGCGGTGAAGGGTGTAAGAAGCTTCGGTCGCTCGCCGAACTCGACCAGAAAAAATTCATCGCTTGCATTAGAAGTTTTGAAAAACGCGGCGGCCGCGGTCGCAGACTTGCGAATCTTATTGCTCATGCTGCCGCTGGAATCAAATACCAGGCCCACCGAAAGCGGCGCATCGTCCTGCGAGAAATAGGTGACCTTCTGTTCCACGCCGTCTTCGAACACCCGAAAATTGTCCGCCGTGAGATCCGTCACGTTGGCGCCGGTTGCAGATACCGCGTGGACCGGAACCAGGACCATCGAAGCATCCACGCGGAGATGCTCGCTAGGAACTGCGTCCGGATTGAGGCCAACAGTGGGAGCCGCGCGAGGAATGATGGAGACGACAGGTCCGCTCGACGGCGTCTGACTAGGGCTGATCTTGCAAACGGAAAGCAGAGCAATAACACCCAGGGCCGGATAAAGAGTTCGAGCCATGGGGAGATTGTATACCACGGCCGCTCTTGATGGGGTCGACTCCTCGGCGATATGACTTCATTCCACAGAGCGAAAAGCGAAAGCGCCAATATCGGGGCGGGCGGAACTGCTCGCGCGCAGGCGGAAGTCACGGGGTCCCGTGCGGTATTCACAAACCATCGCTGGTTCTCTTGCGGCGATGCTTGCGCTGCGAAGTCTTTCTCGGTAAGCGGCTGTGTCTTTCGCACGAATACATTTGCGCCTATGTTGCGTGTTGGAGGCAGCTTATCCTTTGAAGTCTAGCGCGTGAAGTCTAGCGCGCAGCTTAAGTCGCTCGTTTTCAAGCGGAAACCAGGGGCGCAGAATGTACACGCGGATTTCTCGGGACGATGACCCTGAAACGATTCCTCCCATTCGGCGTCTGAGCTTTTGAGGGAATGCGCAAGTCCCCGAGCAGATTCGCATCCGATGTGCAGGATTTTCATCGGAGAGGTGGAACATCCGCTGCCTTGCTCTATGCCAGGAATCTCAAACCATGGTTTTCGTTCGCTCATCCGTGAGCCATCCGCCGCTGCGTTAAAGGCCCTGGAGCCTTACTCTGCGGAAATATTCGCGCAATGGCAACGGGAAACGTGCCGCCTGGGGATTGAGTCTCAAGACTTCCTGGGACAATCTCCTCTTGATTTCGCCCGTCTTTCCGCGAAACTGCGCAAGATGTCCTGCCCCGCCTTCCAGCGGCAAGTTCGGGAACTGGGCGGAACGCTTGCTCAATGCCGCGTTCCCCTGGATCGCTCGATCGATGCCATCAACCGGCTCTTTGAGATTTGCGTACCTCATTTAATGAATCATGAGCCGAAAGCCGCCGGCTACATCTTGGCACTATCACGTCTTCAATCCCTCATGATTCTGCTGATTGTTTCCAGCCAGAGCCAACCTCATGCCTCAGCCCCGCAAAAACCAGCTTTGAAGACCCCACCGGATTCAATGGGAGATCGACGCCACGACGCTTCGGTGTACGTGACTAAAGTCTACGAGGAAGAACGAAAACGGTTATCCAGGGATTTACACGACGAAGTAGGCCACGACCTGGTTCTCATGAAACTCTACCTCGAGATGATCGCGCTGGACACCAACAGAAAAGAATTCCAGAGCATCCGGCCGAGACTGAACGAAGCTATCGGACTTGTGTCGCACGCGATCGATTCCGTACGGCGTTTGGTGCTGGATTTAGGTCCCGCCGTTTTTGACGAGTTAGGATTTCTGCCTGCGGTTAGAACCTACACCAGCCAGTTCTCCGCGCGGACCAAAATCGCCGTAACACTACGCGAAGGGTATCTCCCTGAAAATATTCCGATGAGTCATCAAGTTGCGCTTTATCGATTGTTGCAGGGGGCTCTATCGAACGTTCTTAAGCATGCTTCCGCGAAAACCGTAAAAGTATCTTTGGGATGCATGAAAGACTCGGTCTTGATCCTGGTAATCC
The DNA here is from genome assembly GCA_963731375.1 of Bryobacterales bacterium. Classification (GTDB taxonomy): domain Bacteria; phylum Acidobacteriota; class Terriglobia; order Bryobacterales; family Bryobacteraceae; genus Palsa-187. The sequence goes on along the minus strand of CAVSUW010000004.1, from coordinate 708,821 downwards.
AGGATGACGGACTTGGCTTCGACACCACTGGGAAGCCCGGCAACGGTTCTTTCGGCCTAACCGCCATGCGCGAGCGCGTAGAAGTGTTGGGAGGCCGGATCCACATTCAATCCGTGCCTGCGGGATCGATGAGCAAGATTCGCGGCACCCGAATCGAAGTGGACCTTCCGCTCTCCGGTGGAATGCAATGAACGGACTGAGTCAAGCTAAGAAGCCCATCAGAGTTGTCGTCTGCGACGATCACGCGCTTTTCCGCGAAGGCGTTAAAACAATTCTCAACTCGCAACCCGATATCGAAGTGGTCGGTGAGGCCGCTGACGGCAAAGAGGGTGTCGAGCAGGCGATTCGCCTTTATCCGGATGTGGTGCTGATGGACGTTTCCATGCCGGTGCTGAAAGGATTCGACGCAACTCGCCGGATTAAGAAAGCGCGGCCTGATGTGAAAGTCCTCATCTTGACGGTGTACGACGACGAGGACATGGTCGCACGATGCCTCGACGCCGGCGCCGCCGGATATGTCTTGAAGGACTCTCCGCCGCTTCAACTGGTATATGCAGTACAAGCCGTCTATCGGGGCCAACAATACATGAGTCCCCGGGTTCTTACCGGCCTGGTGCGGCAATATCTGGCACAACCGTCCGAATTCAAGGGCGGTTATGAACTGTTGAGCGATCGCGAACGCGAGATTCTGATCCTGCTGGCGGAAGGCCAATCCTTGAAAGACATCGCAACAAAGTTAAACCTAAGCGTCAAAACGATCGACGCCCATAAAGTCAACCTGATGCGCAAGCTTGACCTGCATGACCGCAGCGAACTAATCCGGTATGCCATCCGCAAAGGCCTGGTCGAAGCTTGATGGGGATGGGGAAAGTGCGCTTAATTTTCTCCTCAAACGTGGTAAATACTCCGGCGCATCGACGCTCGAACGGGACAAACTCAAAAAGCAGTTTGGGATCCGCCGGATTGCTTACGTCGTCAAGCGAGTCACCCGCGATATGATTCTCAACTGCTTTCGCTGTTACGATCACTTGGCGCCCTTGGCTGAGGCGATTACCGTTCGGAACCTGGGTTACGAAGCGCCTGCCACGCTCGGGCAATAGGTGGGGGACATCGCAGCCCGCTTGTGCCCCCCGGATCGCGGCTATCGGCGATTTGAACGCGCGCTGCGGGCTAGTTCTTCGGATTCCTCCGTCGACGTTTCCGACATTACCTTGCCCGCGATGGTAGACAGCTTCTCGTCAGCTTCCTTTTCCTCGTCCAACGTTTCCTGCAAGCAGCGAGGCAACGTCATCTAGCCCGAGTTCTTCCGCCCACGCTCTCAAGGTACCGTAACCTGCGATCTCGTAGTGCTCCACTTTTTGTGCCGCGCAGATCATCGCTGAATCCGCGAGCGCACCTTTCTCGTTCGATTCGATTTGTTCCTGGGCTTCGCTGATCAGGCCCTTCATTGCCACACAGGCCTTGCTCTTTGGTTTCACGTCCAACGCTTCAAACGCCCGTTCCAAGCGTTCCACTTGGCCCTTCGTCTGTTCCAGATGGCTTCCAAAAGCTTCGCTGAGTTCTTCGTTGGAGGCGGCTTTCACCATCTTCGGAAGCGCTTTCACAAGCTGCTTCTCAGCGTCGTATAGGTCCTGCATCTCCTCGACTAGAAGATCTCGTATTGTTTCTGCCATAAGTAAACCTCTTTCAGTATTAGTCGGACGCTACTTAGATCCGACTCAGTGGATGATGTTTCGTGCCGTTGTCGGACACTCCGAAATAGCTCCGGAATCTTGCATTTCCATTTGGCAGAAAAAATGCAACACGGACGCCAATGTATCAACCCAGCGAATCGGCCCAGCCGTGGGCGACCGGTTATGTCGCTCATTGGAACGGTGGTACTCAACCTCCGTCCAGCGACGTCGACGCATGGCTCATCGAGTCCGTATTACAAGGACGAACGGACGCCTTCGGTGAGCTTGTCGCACCCCATCTCCTGTCGTTAACCAGGTTCGCCCGCATGCGGCTCCGAAACGATGTTGAAGCCGAAGATGCCGTTCAGCAGGCCGTGCTGCAAGCTCTTCACAATCTTGGACAATTCCGCAGACAAGCCAGCTTCAAGACCTGGATCAGCAAGATTACTTTCAATGAGATCCTCCATGTCCGCCGCGGCAAGGCGATTGCTTCCGTCACGCCGCTTCATCAGACTGGCATCGATAAACTCGCTGATCCCCAGTCGCTGCCCGACATGCAACTGCAGAAGCGGCAAGAGGCAGCAAGCCTTCACCGTGCGCTAGCGCGGCTCCCCGAGAAGTATCGATTGATCATTGAGTTACGCGACCTTCGCGAGTTGAGCATCGCAGCCACTGCTCGCTCGCTTTCTCTGACGGCTTCCGCTGTGAAAACCCGGCACCATCGGGCGCGCAAATTATTGTTGCGAGCACTAGGCTCCGGCAAGTAGTCTCCGAGCACGACCTGAATTCGCAAATGGAGGATTGCAATGCATTTAGGCTCTGACCGTCAACACCATTGGGGCGTGATCCTAGCGGGAGGTGAAGGCGCCCGCTTGAAATCTCTGACGCGTTTTGTATCCGGAGAAGATACGCCGAAACAATTCTGCCGGCTGCTCGGTGGCCAATCTTTGTTAGCGCAAACCACTCAGCGCGTTAGCCGGACGATCTGCTCGGAACGCACCGTCTACGTGTTATTGAACTCGCATGAACGCTTCTACAGCAAGGAGTTGCGGAATGTGCCGGCGGCTCACATGGTCGTCCAGCCGTGCAATCGTGGAACGCTTCCCGCTATTCTGTCGAGCCTTATTCACATCATTCGCCAGGATAAAAACGCCGTGGTCGGGTTCTTTCCGTCGGACCACCACTACGCTGAAGAGGATCGCTTTATGTCGGGCGTCGATTTGGCCTTTAACGCGGCTGAATCGAATCCGGAAACCGTGATTCTTCTGGGCGTTGCCGCTAAGCGCGCAGAGACGGAATTCGGCTGGATTGAAGCCACACCGACGATGTCCAGCGACTCCCAGGACGGACTTTTGAAAGTAAAGCGCTTCTGGGAGAAGCCTTCCGCACGAACCGCCGAGGAGCTTCTGGAACGGGGCTGCGTCTGGAACACGTTTGTTATGATCGGCCGCGCCCAAGCCTTTCTCGACTTGATTCGGGCCAGCGCCGCCGATATTTACCAGGCATTTGAGCGTTTGCTGGCTCTACCCGAATCCAGTGTCCACGAATGACAGATTGAACACGATTTATCAAGGCGTTACGACAGCAGATTTCTCTAAATTAGTGCTGTCTGGGGCGCCTGACCGGTTGGGTGTCTGGTGTTTAGGCGACGTTGGCTGGAGCGATCTCGGCGATCCACGCCGCGTCATGACCGTACTGGCTGAAACCGGAATCACGAATGACTGGATGACTTCTTGGCGCAGACGCGCGGTCGCGGTTGCCGCAGGACGGTGAATCGTCGACTGCACTTTTGTTGACGCAGAAGTGCAATGAAGTAAGGAAGTTTTACCGCGTCCATGCATAAACTGCAGTTCCTCGGATGGACTGTGGAACATTGGCGTTAGGCAACCAAGTACTAGGAATCCGCACTAGGAACCCAAATGATAGACGTGTCACCAACTGAATTACGCGATCGGATAGAATATGGTCCTGTGTCCTCGTCTTCTACGCCCGCGCGCGTTTTGGTGGTCGATGACGACCCTCAAGAGCGGCACGATCTCGCGAAGATCCTGACCAGCTTAGGCTATGTTCCCGAGATGGCGCAGGATGGAGAAGAGGCTCTCGAAAAGATCGGCGCGGCGCCAGTCGACGCCATCGTCACCGATCTGATGATGCCGCGGATGGACGGGTACACGCTGCTGCGAACCCTCCTGTCGCGCGGCGACCTGACTCCCGCCGTGGTCCTCACCGGCCTCGGCAGCATCCGCGAGGCAATGGCGATTGTTCACGACCTTCGTGCCTTCTGGTTTTTAGAAAAGCCCGCGCAGCAGGCCGTTCTGGCGCCCTTGCTGGAGCGGGCCATCCGGCAAAAGAGGCTGATGGAGGAGACGGAGCGTCTGCAGCGCCAATTGAGCCTCCACGGCGTCCTTGGGGATATGGTCGGCACGTCCGAGTCCATGCGGCGCGTGTTTTCCCTCATTCAACAGGTCGCGCCCAAGACGGCTTCGGTTCTGATCAGCGGCGAAAGCGGTACTGGGAAGGAACGGGTCGCGGCCGCCATTCACAAGCTCAGTCCCCGAGCCGGAGGACCGTTCATCGCGATTAACTGCGCGGCGATCCCGGAAAGCTTGATCGAGAGCGAATTGTTTGGGCATGAGAAAGGAGCCTTTACCGGCGCCGTAGGGCGCCAGGCGGGCTGTTTTGAGCATGCCAGCGGGGGCACGCTGTTTCTGGATGAGATCGCCGAAATGCCGATGCCCATGCAGGCGAAGCTGCTGCGGGTTCTGGAAGAATCGAAGGTGCGCCGGCTAGGCGGGCACGGCGAGATTTCCGTCGATGTCCGGGTGCTGGCGGCCACCAATCGGCCCTTGGACGAAGCGCTCGAAAAGAAGTTGCTGCGGGAAGATTTGTATTATCGCCTGAATGTCTTCAATATCCTGCTGCCGCCGCTGCGTCATCGAAAAGAAGACATTCCTGCGATTTCGGAAGCCCTGATCCGCATTTTGAATCTGCGGAACGACTGCCGCGTGACCCATCTCGATTCCGAGGCTCTGCGCGTGCTGATGAATTATTCCTGGCCGGGCAACATCCGCGAATTGCGAAATATTTTGGAACGAGCTGTGATCATCGCCCACGAGGGCGCGCTCTCCCCGTGTCATTTTCCGCGCGACTTTAATCTCCCGCGGCAGGCGCCCATGGCGTTCTCGCCGGTTGCGCCACCCAGCTCACCTTCTTCTTCACTGACCTTTGAGCCCGGTAAGCCGCTGCAGGAGATGGAAGAAGCCTATATTCGGCTCACATTGAAATACGCCAACAACAACCGCATGCGGGCCGCGGAGATCCTGGGCATTAGCCTACGAACGCTCTACAAGCGGCTCGCGGACTTCGCCAAGGCGGAGGAAGGGTCGTCCGCTAACGCAGAAGCTGCATCCGTAACTGGCAGCGGAGGTTAAGCAGGCTGGTTATCCAGGTGCAACTAGAAACAACATGACGGGTCCCCGTTTTCATATTATTTTGGTCGAAGATGCCGAACCAGACGTCCTTCTGGTTCGTGAGGCCCTAGAACAATCCGGTCTCGAATTTGAACTCGTGGTATTTGATGATGGCGAACAAGGAGTTGCCTTCGTAGATACCATGGATCGCGATGTAACACTCGACCGTCCCCATCTTTTTCTTCTGGACCTCAATCTCCCGAAGAAGACCGGGGGGCAGATTCTGGAGCGAGTGAGGCAAAGTCCGCGCTGCGGGCAGATACCAGTAGTCATTCTTACCTCATCCGATTCGCAGAGAGACAAGGCCCAAGCAGCCGATTTGAACGCTACCGGCTATTTTCGAAAGCCTTCCCGCCTGGATGAGTTTATGAAGCTCGGCCCCTACGTCCGGGATCTTCTAACGCGCCAAGGGCAAACTGAAGTGGAAGGTGGAGCCTTGGCCGAGTGTTGATTCAGCCCATATTTGCCCGCCATGCTGTTCAACAATCCTTTTGGCGAGCGTTAAGCCGAGTCCGCTCCCTGGAAACTGCTTGCCGTTGAGGCGTTCGAAGGGCCTGAAGATGCGCTCTTTATAAGCCGGATCGAAACCTGCGCCGTTGTCGCGCACCGACAGAATCCATTCCCCGTCTTGCTGAACCGCTCCCACGTGGATGCGAGGCGGCGCTTCGCCGCGAAATTTGCAGGCGTTCCCAATCAAGCAGCGCAGCAATACTGCCAGGGACGTAGGGTTGCCCGGCACGGTTGGCAGCGGATCGTGGGTGACAATGGCGCCGCTGCCTTTTAATTCAGCAGCGAGCTCGGTCTTGGCCTCGAGCAGCGACATCTCCAAATCGGTGTCCCGCGATTCGAGCTCCCGCACTTCGGCGTAGCAATACTCCGCGATGTCCTGAATCAAGGTTTCCATTCGGGCTGCACCATCCCGCAGATACCGGGCGCCTCGCTCGCGGTTTTCTTCCGAGTTGTCGCCGGTCTGCCCAGCGAGTAGCTGGGATCCCAGGCGAATCGCGCGGAGAGGCTCCCGCAAATCATGGACCGCCATCGAAATGAAGTCCCGGAGAGCCTCGCCGTCCAGGGCCAGAGCTTTTGGTGCAACGCCTTGTCCTTGATCTTTCATGCAGCGCTCAATAAACCATCTTCCATCATTCCGACGAGTCCGGCAGCGTGAAATAAAACGTCGAGCCCTCTCCCAGCGACGATTCGACCCAGATCTGGCCGCCGTAGCTTTTGACAATGCGCTCACAAATAGCCAGACCGATGCCCGTCCCCGGGTAGTTGCTTCCGTGGAGCCTTTTAAAGATTCCGAAGATCTGCTGAACGTATTCAGGCTTGATTCCGATGCCGTTGTCCTTCACCGAGAAGAGCCACTCGCCGGGCTGCCGCTCCGCATCGACGTGTACCTGCGGGCGGCTCGGAGCCGCGGTATTTGATGGCGTTGCCCACCAGGTTCTGCAGCAGTTGCACCAGCCTGATTTCGTGCGCCTGTAGGGTCGGCAGCCCATTCCACGTGACCAGCGCCTGATTCTGATCGACGCTGGCCTGAAGATTGAGCAGCGCCTTCCGTAGCGCTTCGGAAACGACCACGGGACCGGCGGGACCATCGCCGAGGAGCCCACCTGTGAGTAGGCCAGCAGGTCCTTCAGCAGAATCTCCATCCGGTGCGCCCCATTGATCACGTAGGAAACATACTGATCGGCTTGAGCGTCAAGCCGGTCGGAGTATTTCTTTTGGAGCATCTGGCTGTAGAGCGCCACCAGTCTCAATGGCTCCTGCAAATCGTGGCTGGCGGCGTACGCGAACTGGTTCAAATCGTCGTTGGATTTTCGCAGAGCCTCGTTGGATTCCAGCAGTTCCGCGGTGCGTTCAGAGACCCGCTGTTCCAGGCTTGCGTTGAGATCTCGAATCTCCTGATCCGCTTTCTTGCGTTCCGTGACGTCGCGGATGGCTGCGGTCACCAGCAATCCTTCTTCGGTGTCCAGCGGGCTCAAGCTGATCTCAACCGGGAATTCCGATCCGTCCTTGCGCACCCCAAACAACTCCAGGCCTGTTCCCATGGGGCGGTTTCGGGGTTCTCGAAAGAAACCAGCCCGGTGCTCGACATGCCGGCCGCCGCGAAAGCGTTCTGGAACCAGGACCTCGATGGGCTTTCCCAACAATTCCTTCCGCCGATATCCGAATACTTTCTCGATTTGCGCATTCACCAGAACGATCTTTCCGTCGCCATCCACCACCGCCATGGCGTCGGGAGCGGCTTCCAGCAGCGAACGAAATTTCTGCTCGGCCTTGCTGAGAACCTCCGCCTGCCGCTGCAGCAGCGCAGTGTTCCGGCTAAGCTCCACGAATACATTGACTTTCGAGCGCAGAATCTCCGGAACGATCGGCTTGAACAGAAAATCCACCGCGCCCAGATCGTAGCCGCGGAACAATTGCTCGTCGCTCTTGTAGCCGGTGAGAAACAAAATCGGAGTGTGGCGCGAACGCTTGCGAGCCCGGATCAACTCCGCCGTTTGAAAGCCGTCCATCTCCGGCATCTTCACGTCCAGCAGGACGGCCGCGAAATCGTCTTCCAGCAGGTGGCGCAGCGCCTGCATTCCGGATTGAGCCAGAACCAATTCCTGCCCCAATACCTCCAGCGCCGCTTCCAATGAAATAAGGTTCTCCGGTGTATCGTCCACCAGTAGGATTTTTACGCGGTCGGGCGCGCTCTGCCCCGCCGGGTCTGGATTCTCCTGTGCCACTGCAGTCCCTATCATCGCAGCAATACTTAAACTCCCGGAGCTACCATGTGGCTCGATTCCTGACGGCTGGTCCCCATGGAAACGCGCAGCACCGAAAACAGTTGTTCCAGATCCACCGGCTTCGTGATGTAGTCCGAAGCGCCCGCCTCCAAACACTTCGCGCGATCGCCCTTCATCGCCTTGGCGGTCAGCGCCACGATGGGAAGCGACCGGAATTCGGGAATCTGGCGGATGGTGCTCATGGTTTCGTAGCCATCCATTTCCGGCATCATGATGTCCATCAGCACCAGATCGATGTCGGGCCGGCTCTTCAGCAATTCGATTCCCGCGCGGCCATTTTCGGCATGAACCACGTTCATGTTGTGCTCCTCCAGCAGGCTGGTCGAGAGCGAAAATATTGCGCACATCGTCGTCCACCACCAGAACGGTCTTGCCGATGAGCGTGGGATCGGTCTTGCGCAGCTGTTCCAGGATGCGGCACTGCTCCGCCGTGAGATCGGTTTCGGCGCGATGCAGCAGCAGCACAGAATCGTCAAGTACCCGCTCCAGCGAATGCGCCCGTTTCACGACACTGATTCGCGTGGCGCGCGCGAGGTCCTGCTCTTCGGCTGCGTTAAGCGTCCGCGTCGCCATCAAGATGATCGGCGGCACATGCGGGCTAAGCTGGGTTTGGATTTCCTCCACCAACTGCAGTGGACCGATGCCGTCCAGCTCCAAGTGGATGATGATGCCGTCCAGATACTGCTGTTTCGACGACGCCAGAGCTTCGCCCGCGGTCTTGCACCTCGATGACTTCGAGATCCGGCGCCGCGAGCAGGTCGACGATTCTGCGCCGCTCGGCATCGTTCGAGCACACCACCAGCAATTTCTTGACGCGCTTCTGCGTGGATTCCTCGATGGCCGCGAAGGCCTCCACCAGCGAGTCCTTGGCGACGGCCTTTTCCAGGTAGCTCATCGCGCCCAGCGCCAGCCCGCGGCGGCGATCCTCATCGCCGGAGATGATGTGAACCGGAATGTGCCGTGTGGCCGGATCGTGCTTCAGGCGATCGAGAATCGTCCATCCGGCCACGTCGGGAAGAGTGATGTCCAGAGTGATCGCGCCGGGCTTGAACTCGCGGGCCAGCGACATCGCGCTGCTTCCGCGCAGCGCCACCAGCGCCTTCAGTTGATGGTCGTGCGCCAGGTCCACCAGAATGCGCGCGAACGTGATGTCGTCCTCGACGATGAGCAGCACGGAATCGCCCGGCTGAATCAGGTTGCGATCGTCGTCGAGAACCAGTTCCTCCGCCAGTTCCTCATGCTCCAGCGGAGACGAAAGAATCAAATCCACCTCGGTCTCGGGCGCGCCGGCGACCTGATCGAGCTGGATCGGAGTAATCTTCAGCGCCTCGCTCTTGGGCGCCTGAGCCGGCGTGACGTAGGTCTGCGGCAGATACAAAGTGAAGGTGCTGCCGACGCCGGGCGCGCTCTGCAGGCGGATTTCGCCGCCCAGCAGCCGCGCCAGTTCGCGGCTGATCGAAAGCCCCAGGCCGGTGCCGCCGTACTTGCGGCTGGTGGTTCCGTCGGCCTGCTGGAACGCCTCGAAGATGATGCGTTGTTTGTCGGCCTGGATTCCGATGCCGCTGTCCGTCACCGTGAAGGCGATCACCGACTTGGCGCGCGACAGAATGGTGTGACCCATGCTCCATCCGCTCGTGGCCTTGTCGATGGTCAGATGCACCGAGCCATGCTCGGTGAACTTGAGCGCGTTCGACAGCAGATTCTTCAGCACCTGCTGCAGGCGCTTGGCATCGGTGTGCATGATCTCGCTGGTGACCGCGCTGCCCAGTTCGATGCCGAAGTCCAGGCCCTTGCCTTCGGCCACGTGGCGGAAGGTCTTCGAGCAGTAGTCCTGCAGCTCCGTGAAGCGCACGCCGCCGATATCCAGATCCATCTTTCCGGATTCGATCTTGCTGAGATCCAGAATGTCGCTGATCAGCGCCAGCAGGTCGGTTCCCGAGGTGTGAATGGTCTCGGCGAACTTGACCTGTTTGGTAGTCAGGTTCTTGTCCGAGTTCTCGGATAGCATGCGCGCCAGAATCAGCAGGTTGTTGAGCGGCGTCCGCAGCTCATGGCTCATGTTGGCCAGGAATTCGCTCTTGTACTTGGAGGTAAGCGACAAGCTGCTCCGCCTTCTCTTCCAGCGCCTTCTTGGCCTGCTCGACTTCCAGGTTCTTGGTCTCGACTTCGGTCTTCTGCTCGGCCAGCAGTTGCGCTTTTTCCTGCAATTCGGCGTTGGTGGTTCGCAGTTGTAGCTGCTGGCTGCGAAGCTCCTCGGCCAGCGCCTGGCTCTGCTGCAGGAGCTGCTCGGTCCGCATGGTCGCGGCGATGGTGTTCAACACGATGCCGATCGATTGCGTCAACTGATCGAGGAACGCCAGGTGGACGTCGTTGAATTGCCCGAACGACGCCAGCTCGATGGCGGCCTTCACGTCGCCTTCGAACAGCACCGGCAGCACCACGATGCTGAGCGGAGCGCTGCCGCCCAGGCTGGAATTGATCTTTACGTAATCGCCGGGACGTCCGTAACCAGAATGCGTTCCTTCTCCCTGGCGCATTGGCCGACCAGTCCCTGCCCAATCTTGAAGCGCTTCGGGACGTCATCCTCCTGCTCGATCGCGTACCCGGTCAGCAGCGACAGCACCGGAGTTTCATCCACGGTGTCGGTGATATAGAAGGTTCCGTGCTGCGCGCCGATCAGCGGCGTCAGTTCGGAAAGCAGAAGCTGCGCGACGGTCAGCAGGTCGCGCTGGCCCTGCATCATGCCGGTGAACTTCGCGATGTTGGTCTTCAGCCAATCCTGCTCGTTGTTCTTGCGGGTGGTCGCCGCCAGATTGACGATCATCTCGTTGAGGTTGTCTTTCAGCGACGCCACTTCGCCTTGCGCTTCGCACCGCGATCGAACGCGTCAGATCGCCCTTGGTCACGGCCGTCGCCACTTCGGCGATCGCGCGGACTTGCGTGGTGAGATTGGCCGCCAGCTGATTGACGTTGTCCGTCAGATCGCGCCAGATACCGGCCGCGCCGGGCACACGCGCCTGGCCGCCCAGTTTGCCTTCGATACCGACTTCGCGAGCCACCGTGGTCACCTGATCGGCGAACGTCGCCAGGGTGTCGATCATTCCGTTGATGGTGTCGGCCAGCTCCGCGATTTCGCCCTTGGTTTCGAGAATCAGTTTGCGCTTCAGATCGCCGTTGGCGACCGCGGTCACCACTTTCGCGATGCCGCGAACCTGCGTGGTCAGGTTCGCCGCCATGAAGTTCACGTTGTCGGTCAGATCCTTCCAGGTGCCGGCGACGCCCTTCACTTCGGCCTGGCCGCCCAGCTTGCCGTCGGTGCCGACTTCGCGCGCCACGCGCGTCACTTCGCTGGCGAAAGAGTTGAGCTGATCCACCATGGTGTTGATGGTGTCTTTCAGCTCCAGAATCTCGCCCTGCACGTCGACCGTGATCTTGCGCGAGAGATTGCCGTTGGCGACGGCCGTGGTCACCTGCGCGATGTTGCGGACCTGCGCCGTCAGGTTGCCGGCCATCGAGTTGACGCTGTCCGTCAGATCTTTCCAGGTTCCGGCGACGCCGCGCACATCCGCCTGACCGCCGAGCTTGCCTTCGGTTCCGACTTCGCGCGCCACGCGCGTCACTTCCGATGCGAACGAGCTAAGCTGATCCACCATCGTGTTGATGGTGTTCTTCAGCTCCAGAATTTCGCCGCGCACGTCCACCGTAATTTTGCGCGACAGATCGCCGCGCGCCACGGCGGTGGTGACTTCGGCGATGTTGCGGACCTGGTTGGTCAGGTTGCCGGCCATGAAGTTCACGTTGTCGGTGAGATCCTTCCAGGTTCCGGCGACGCCCTTCACCTCCGCCTGGCCGCCGAGCTTGCCTTCGGTACCGACTTCGCGCGCCACGCGCGTCACTTCCGATGCGAAAGAGCTGAGCTGATCCACCATGGTGTTGATGGTGTTCTTCAGCGCCAGAATCTCGCCGCGCGCGTCGACCGTGATGATGGTAGTTAAATCGCCGCGCGCCACGGCCGTGGTCACGCCGGCGATGTTGCGAACCTGGTTGGTCAGGTTGCTCGCCATGTAATTGACGCTATCCGTCAGATCTTTCCACGTTCCGGCGACGCCGCGCACATCCGCCTGGCCGCCGAGCTTGCCTTCGGTACCGACCTCGCGAGCCACGCGCGTCACTTCGCTGGCGAATGCGTTGAGCTGATCCACCATCGTGTTGATGGTGTTCTTCAGCTCCAGAATTTCGCCGCGCGCGTCGACCGTGATCTTGGTCGAGAGATCGCCTTTCGCCACGCCGGTAGTCACCTGCGCGATGTTGCGGACCTGCGACGTCAGGTTGCCGGCCATGAAGTTCACGCTATCGGTCAGATCCTTCCAGACGCCGCCGACGCCCTTCACTTCGGCCTGGCCGCCGAGCTTGCCTTCGGTGCCGACCTCGCGAGCCACGCGCGTCACTTCGCCCGCGAACGCGTTGAGCTGATCCACCATGGTGTTGATGGTGTTCTTCAGCTCCAGAATTTCGCCGCGCACGTCCACCGTGATCTTGCGCGACAAATCGCCCTTGGCGACGGCCGTGGTCACTTCGGCGATGTTTCGGACCTGGCTGGTCAGGTTGCTCGCCATGGAGTTGACGGAATCCGTCAAATCCTTCCAGGTTCCGGCCACGTCGTGCACGTCCGCCTGGCCGCCGAGCTTGCCTTCGGTACCGACTTCGCGCGCCACGCGCGTCACTTCGCCGGCGAACGCGTTGAGCTGATCCACCATCGTGTTGATGGTGTTCTTCAGCTCCAGAATTTCGCCGCGCGCATCCACCGTGATCTTGGTCGACAGATCGCCCTTCGCGACGCCGTGGTCACCTGCGCGATATTGCGGACCTGAGAGGTCAGGTTGCCGCCCATGAAGTTCACGCTATCGGTGAGATCCTTCCAGACGCCGCCGACGCCCTTCACTTCGGCCTGGCCGCCGAGCTTGCCTTCGGTACCGACCTCGCGCGCCACGCGCGTCACTTCGCCGGCGAACGCGTTGAGCTGATCCACCATGGTGTTGATGGTGTTCTTCAGCTCCAGAATTTCGCCGCGCACGTCCACCGTGATTTTGCGCGACAAATCGCCGGTGGCCACCGCCGTCGTGACTTCGGCGATGTTGCGGACCTGGGCCGTCAGGTTGCCGGCCATCGAGTTCACGGAATCCGTCAGATCCTTCCACACGCCGCCGACGCCTTTCACCTGCGCCTGGCCGCCGAGCTTGCCGTCGGTACCCACTTCGCGCGCCACGCGCGTCACTTCGCTGGCGAACGAATTGAGCTGATCCACCATGGTGTTGATCGTGTTCTTCAGCGCCAGAATTTCGCCCTGCACGTCGACCGTGATCTTGGTCGAGAGATCGCCCTTCGCCACGGCCGTCGTCACTTCGGCGATGTTGCGGACCTGGTTGGTCAGGTTGCCGGCCATGGAGTTGACCGAATCCGTCAGATCCTTCCACACGCCGCCGACGCCCTTCACCTGCGCCTGTCCGCCGAGCTTGCCTTCGGTTCCCACTTCGCGCGCCACGCGCGTCACTTCGATGCGAACGAATTGAGCTGATCCACCATGGTGTTGATGGTGTTCTTCAGCTCCAGAATTTCGCCGCGCGCGTCGACCGTGATCTTGGTCGACAAATCGCCCTTCGCCACGCCGGTGGTCACCTGCGCGATGTTGCGGACCTGGGAGGTCAGGTTGCCGGCCATGAAGTTCACGCTATCCGTGAGATCGCGCCACGTTCCGGCGACGCCTTCCACCTTCGCCTGTCCGCCGAGCTTGCCTTCGGTTCCCACTTCGCGCGCCACGCGCGTCACTTCCGATGCGAACGAGCTGAGCTGATCCACCATGGTGTTGATGGTGTTCTTCAGCTCCAGAATTTCGCCGCGCACCGTCACCGTGATCTTGCGCGACAAGTCGCCCTTGGCGACGGCAGTGGTCACTTCGGCGATGTTACGAACCTGAGCCGTAAGGTTCCCGGCCATCGAGTTGACCGAATCCGTCAGATCCTTCCAGGTGCCGCCGACTCCCGGCACATCCGCCTCGCCGCCCAGCAGACCTTCCGTTCCCACTTCGCGAGCCACGCGCGTCACTTCGGCGGCGAACGAGCTGAGCTGATCCACCATGGTGTTGATCGTGTTCTTGAACTGCAAAATTTCGCCGCGCGCATCGACCGTGATGCGCGTCGAAAGATCGCCCTTGGCCACGGCCGTCGTCACTTCCGCGATGTTGCGGACCTGGTTGGTCAGGTTGCCGGCCATCGAGTTGACGGAATCCGTCAGATCCTTCCACACGCCCGCGACGCCCTTCACTTCCGCCTGCCCGCCCAATCTTCCGTCCGTACCCACCTCGCGCGCCACGCGCGTAACTTCCGCGGCGAACGAGCTCAACTGATCCACCATGGTGTTGATGGTGTTCTTCAGCTCCAGAATTTCGCCGCGCGCATCCACCGTGATTCTGGTCGTCAAATCGCCCTTGGCCACGGCCGTCGTCACGCCGGCGATGTTGCGAACCTGATTGGTCAGGTTGCTCGCCATCGAGTTCACGCTCTCCGTCAGATCCTTCCACGTGCCGGCCACGCCCGTCACCACCGCCTGCCCGCCCAGCTTGCCTTCGGTACCGACTTCGCGCGCCACGCGCGTGGCTTCCGAGGCGAACGAATTGAGCTGATCCACCATGGTGTTCACGACGCGCGCCGTGTGCAGAAATTCTCCGCGCAGCGGCCGGCCGTCCACATCGAGCGACATGGTCTGCGACAGGTCGCCCTTCGCCACCGCGCCGATCACGCGCGCGACTTCGGTCGACGGCTGCACCAGATCGCCGATCAGGCTGTTGACCGAATCGATACACGCCGCCCATCCGCCGCTCGCCGACCCGATGGACGCGCGCTGCGTGATCTTGCCTTCTTTACCGACCGACCGGCTGATGCCGTCGAGCGCGCTCGCCATCTTCTCGTTGAGTTCGAGAATGTCGTTGAGCGCGTCCGCGATCTTGCCGTCCATCCCGACCAGATCCACCGGCATCCGGACCGAGAAATCGCCTCGCTTAAAGGCGACCAGGGTCTCCAGGAGTTTGTTGGTTTCCCGCGTAGAGGTACTTTTGAACGCTTCTCGACTGTCTGTGGCGTGGCCATGAGCATTGTTCTCCTGCATTCTATTGAGCTTCAGTCACATATAGAGCCACTTCGCGTCAATAGGTTACAAGAAACTTTGCTTAGACCAGCGCACGCGTTTATAGTACTTATCTATTTATAAATCAATAGCTTAAGGGCACTCGCTCACTGTGCGACGGTAATCACCAGCGGACTCGGGTTTACCAGAGCCCCGCCGACCGTCCACAACTCGGTGGTCGTGATGAGCCCAGATCCAAAAATCAATGTGGGAGTGGCGCTGTGATTCATTCAGCACGGAATGGCAATTTGCGGACCAATTTCAAGACTCAGATGCGAAAGCCATCATCCGAAGGTACTTTCTGCATCATCGCCATAGGGTCCACGTCCGCGATGACCAAACGAACCCAACTGCTCCAAACGCTAAGTCTCTGATGTTCCAAGACCTACGGCACTCGCATCCTACGGTCCCACGATTGCACTAGTACTGGCTGGAGGTTCTAGATGAAATATTTCGGTGCCTGGTTATTAGGAGTTCCGACCGGCCTGATCGTGCTCTGGTTCTTGTTTAATCACGTACATTAACCGCAAGAAAAAAGAAACGGGGGAGAACTTATGAGAAAGCTTACACTGTCTATTTCCACCGCAGTCCTCGCGCTTTGTTCGTTGAGCGCATGCACCCGGTCTGCGGACAAGGCGCCGGACGTATCGAGCGCGATTCGCCAGTCGCTCGACCAGGCTGGCTTGAAGGATGTCTCTGTCAGTCAGGATCGCGACAAGGGAGTGGTCACCCTCGGTGGGCATGTTGCCACTGATGATGCCAAGGGTCAGGCCGAATCTATTGCGAAGACGATGGCTGCGGGTGAAGTTGTCGCTAATCAAGTGGCGGTAATCCCTCCCGGAGCAGAGAGCGACGCCAAAACGATTAATTCCGATCTTGACAAAGGAATCGACAAGAATCTGCACGCGGCGCTGGTCGCGAGCCGGTTCGATTCGCAAGTGAACTACGACGTCAAGAATCGAGTAGTTACCTTGAAGGGCGATGTGGACTCGCAAGCCAAACGCGCCGAAGTTGCAAAAGTGGCCGCTGCGGTTCCGAATGTCGACCAAGTTGTGAACGAGATCCAAGTCAAGAATCAGAAAGCGACGTCCTACTAGCCGCGATAAAGGCCGGGTGAGGGCGACAGGCCCTCGCCTAGGGTGATTACCCGGCGCGAGCCGGGTATTTTCCCAACTGCAAGGACTTGTTGAACACGCTATTTTTGGAGCGTGGCCGGGCGCTCCATCCTACTGTGGTTGTTGGTTCCCGGCCTGCTCGCGGCGGAACCTGCGGCCAATTGGAGCGGGGACTATCCGCAGTGCAGCCACCGTTCCGATCTGCTCAAGCACGGTCCGCTAAATCTGGGCGTTCGCTTCAACACCACTAATCCTCTCTTGGCCCAGCAATTCCGCCGGGCCATGGATTTCTGGGCCACGCGTGTTGGATCTCGAATGGCACGAAGATAGCGCCGAGACTTGCTCCATGGAGCTTTCCGATGGACAGCGCGACCTGTTTGAACCGACCCCAAATAACATGGTCGCCCGCTCTCAATTTCCGGATCGCCGGGATTTCCAGGGCTGGATTGTCTTCAATCCGGCGGTGAAGCTAACGCCTGCGGAATCGTACCGAATATCCGTCCATGAGATCGGTCACATGCTGGGGCTCAAGCACAATCCTAATACTCGTTCCCTCATGTACGACCTTGATCTGGAGTGCTCCGAGGAATTGGACGCAACGGATCTTGCCTCTCTGAGAGCCCGCCACAAGTTGCGCGTATCCGCCACGACCGAGATGGTTAAGTTCGCGCAAGCCCGTTAGTCGGCCTGGAAAATCCGCGCAACAATTTCCAAAACATGCATTTTTTGCTTGGCCGAGCATTTGCATCGGCGTGTGTTGCCTTAGAGATGCGATTCCGAGCATAAGCGGAAGTTGAATTGCTAGTCTAAAGGCTAAGGAGACTTGCGACATGCGCAAAACAATAGGATTTCTAACCATGACGGCATGCCTTTTTGCTGCCCCGACCGAAAAGAATCGAAGAGAGGCCGCCGAACGTTTAACGGAAGCTTCAACGGTGTTTGGCGAGATCTTGCACGCGGGAGATAAAGGCATCCCTCAGGATCTGGTGGATAAGGCACAATGCGCTGTGATCGTGCCTGGACTGAAAAAAGGCGCATTCATTGTCGGAGGGCAATTCGGCAAAGGATTTATTACTTGCCGCGGCGCGAATGATCGGGGATGGTCCGCGCCGGCCGCCATTAAGATGGAAGGCGGCAGCGTAGGCTTTCAGATCGGTGGGTCCGAGACCGATGTCATCCTGCTGGTTATGAATCAACGCGGCGCCGAGCGGCTGATGCAAAGTCAATTTACGCTTGGCGGGGAAGGCGAAATAGCGGCAGGTCCGGTAGGACGCGATACGTCTGCCCAGACTGACGCAAAGTTTTCCGCTGAGATGCTGTCCTGGTCCCGTTCGCGCGGAGTGTTCGCTGGAATCGCTCTGAAAGGCAGCACCTTGCGTTCAGACAAAGGAGAGAATGAAGTCTTGTACGGCAAGGAATTGGACACCCGCGATGTCGTGGCGGGAAGGGTTATGCCAACTCGCGAAGGCCGCCAGTTGATCTCCGCACTGTCGGCTGAATCGCCCGCCGAGAAGCACTAACTTTCGTTGATCCATCGGTGGCGCCGGTAGTCGCGCGAAACGAGACGCGTCTGCCGGCGCTGTCGCTTTTTGGCGATACAGCTTCTAGGCACGTAACCCCGGTAACATCGGCTCGGTGGCTGCGATCTAACCATCGAAGGAGTTCGTATGCGTTTCTACAAACAGTATTTCCTATGTGGGGCCGCAGTCCTGGCTTTGGGCAATTTCTCCCTCGCAACGGCGCAGAGTCTAAGCGAACAAGATCAGAAGTTCATCCAGGATGCCGCAAAAGGCGGAATGATGGAAGTTCATATGGGCCAGTTGGGCACTGCAGCGCGGGGCGAGTCCAGCCGTGAAGAGTCTTTCGCAGCACCTGATCAACGACCATCAGGCGGCCAATAAAGAACTGGCCGCGCTCGCGAAACAAAAGGGCGTGTCATTGCCGGGCGATGATGCCCAGATGGCTGCCTCCATGCCGTTCGCGGCAAAGAGCGGCGACGATTTCGACAAGGCATTTGCCCGCTCCGCAGTGGAAGATCACCAAAAGGATATAGCGGAGTTTGAGAAAGAAGCGCAGTTCAGGGAATGATCCGGACTTGAAGAACTGGGCGAGCAAGACACTGCCGACACTTCGCGCGCATCTGGCCGAAGCGCAATCGCTAACCAAGTAAAGGTTCGGACCAGTGGCATTTCCCAACGAGACGTCTGTTATTCCGCGCCGCACCTTGGGGCGTACGGGCGTCAAAGTATCGGCCTTGGGTCTGGGGGGCGCCCATATCGGAAGCCCTCACCTCCCACGTGCTAAGGCCGTGCGGATCATCAGGGCGGCGCTCGATGGCGGACTTTCCTTCATGGATAATTCCTGGGATTACCATGGGGGCGAGAGCGAGAAGCGGATGGGCGTCGCCCTGAAGGACGGCTATCGGTCCAAAGCGTTCGTCATGACGAAAGTGGATGGGCGCACGAAGAAAGAGGCCGCCCGGCAACTGGACCAATCGTTAAAGCGCCTGGGCGTGGACGAAATCGATTTGCTTCAACACCACGAAGTGATCCGCTTCGACGATGTGAATCGCATCTTCGCGGAGGGCGGGGCGATGGAGGCCTTCCTCGCCGCGCGCAAGGCCGGCAAGATACGGTTCATCGGTTTCACCGGACACAAAGATCCTCAAGTTCACCTGTATATGCTCGAAACCGCGCGACGCCATCGCTTTCGCTTCGACACAGTTCAAATGCCGCTCAATCTGTTCGACACGCACTATAGGAGCTTTGAAAAGCAGGTCCTTCCCGAATTGGTTTCTGCGGGAATTGGCGTCTTGGGAATGAAGAGTATGGGGAGCGGAGTCATTCTGAAAAGCAAGGCCGTGACACCGGTCGAGTGTCTTCACTACTCGTTAAATCTGCCTACTTCGGTCGTGATCACCGGAATCGATAGCATGAAGATCTTGAAGCAAGCCTTCAAAGCGGCGGAGACTTTCCAGCCCCTCACCAAACACCAAGTAGCGAAGCTAAGAGCCAAGTCGGCAAGGGCGGCGGCAGACGGCGAATACGAGTTATTCAAGACAACTTCGATTTTTGACTCGACTGCGCAACACCCGGAGTGGTTAGGCCGGGAATCGTCGCGAACCCAGCGCCTGGCGGGCGATTAAGCGCGCGCCAGATCTACCGCGCAGATTTCTTGGCCGTTTTCTTAACGGCCTTCTTGCCGGGGGATGTCGCCTTCTTTTTCGCGGCAGCGGCAGCTTTTTTCGATTTCTTGGACGTTACAACTGGAGTCGCCACACCGGTCTTGACCGCGAGTTTTCCTAGTGCAGTCCCGATCGCTTCGGCAGCCGTTTTGAGGAATGGCGCCGCTTGAGGTGAGACCTTCTTCTTTGCTGGCATAGCTTTCCTTCCGTCAGGCCGCTGTCCCAGGGACTAGCGCGCCACTCCAATGGTAGTAGATATTCGAGACCGATTCGGCAAGCGAATTGGGGCAATCCTTGGTTTAAGACTTGAGTTTAAGACTTGGGTTTAAGACTTGGCCGAAGACTTCTTGGGAATCCGAGCGCCCGCTTGGCGCGCTTCGCTCAGCGCGACAGCCACCGCCTGTTTGCGGTTAGTAACCTTCTGGCCGCTGCTAGACTTTAACGTCCCTTCCTTAAATTCGTGCATTACTTTTTCGACCTTACCTTTTCCTTTGGTTGCAGTTTTGGCCATGATTCTCCCTCATAAAATAGATCCCGTGCCGTCCATTCTGTTTCGGTCAGGAAACGGACACCGGCGGTGGCGAATCCCCCGGTTATGGCCTCGGCGGTTCGATTCCCGGGTGCACAGCAGTTCCTTCCGAATCGCCGGACGCTGCCGCTGCTCCGCGCTGCCGCGCAAGCTTGCCACGGTTGCGATCTTTACTCGAATGCGACGCAGGCCGTTTTCGGCGAAGGGCCCAAGACCGCTCGAGTGGTCCTAGTCGGTGAACAGCCGGGCAATGAAGAAGACCTCCAAGGCCATCCTTTTGTGGGTCCTGCCGGCGGGATTCTTGACCGCGCGCTGGCGGATGCCGCGATTGATCGCTCGGCAACCTACGTAACCAACGTGGTCAAGCACTTCAGATTCGAGGAACGAGGCAAACGGAGGCTTCACAAGAAGCCCACGATGGCGGAGATTCGCGCATGCCAGCCATGGTTTGAAGCTGAAATGGAGCTCGTGAAACCGAAGGTGATCGTCTGCCTCGGCGCTACCGCCGCGCAGGCGTTACTGGGCAGCAAGTTCCGACTGATGCAAGAACGAGGGATGCCGGTTAAGGATCGAAGAGCGGAATACGTGGTGGCGACAGTCCATCCGTCCGCGATTTTGCGGACGCCGGACGCTGCCGACCGCCAAGCGGCGTACTTGCGATTCGTAGAGGATTTGCGGGTCGTCCACCGGCTTCTATGATGGCGGAAGCTGTGAACAGAAACGAAGTCCGTCTGGGATAACTCCTTCAAGTATGGCTGCAGTGGTGTGGAAAGGATTCGTCAGTTTCGGATTGGTAACATTCCCGGTGCGCCTGTTCGCTGCGGCGCGAGCGGAACATGTGCAGTTTCACATGCTTCACCGGAAAGATCTGTCCCGCGTCAAGGAAGTCTGGTACTGCGCCGAGGAAAACAAGCCGATTGATCGAGCCGATATCGTGAAAGGATACGAGACTTCCAAGGGCAAGTACGTGGTAGTGGACGATGAAGAGCTGAAAAAGATCGCGCCACCTACGGCGAGCACCATGGATATCGTGCAATTCGTGCACAGCGACGCTGTGGATCCGATTTATTTTGAGAGTTCCTACTATGTCGGGCCAGAGGAAAACGCTGCCAAGCCCTATCATCTCTTTCTTCAGGCACTTGCCGTAACCAAATATCACGCCATCGCGAAACTGGCGATGCATGGCCGCGAACATATCGTCCTCATTCGCCCCGCCGAGGGCGCCATAGTCTTGCACACCCTGTATTATCCGAATGAACTGCACGAAGCGAACCGGGCGCCGAAATCCGCCTCGAAACTGCCGCCCAAGGAAGTCGAACTCGCGAAGAGCCTGGTCCAACATCTCGCCGGCCCGTTTAAGCCTTCGGAATTCCACGACTCTTACCGCGAGAATATTGAGCGATTGATCGAACAAAAGCAGAAGGGTAAACCGGTCTCGGCCACCGCTCAGCCCAAGAGGGCTCCCGTGATCGATCTGATGGAAGCGCTGAAGCGGAGCTTGGCGGCTACTCCAGCCCGCGCTGGCAAAAGCTCGCAACAATGTCGGGAAAAGGTCGAAAAAGGCGAGAGCAGCCTGAACTCACGGTCTCTCTTGCGTTATAGCGCTCCACTTGGCAATTGACACTTGCAAGTCCAGTGCAGTAAATTCCGAGATGGTTGCCCGGGGAAACTTTTGATGGCTGAATGCGCTTACTGTAAAGCCGAAACCGAGTTATATGAGAACGGCACGCCCATCTGCGTCGTGTGTGCCGGGGCGAAAGCCGTCAATCCACGGCCCTCGTCCGGCAGAGTCTCAAATACGGCTAAAACTGCTTCAGGAGGTTCGGCAGGCCACGGATCGTGTGAACGCGGCCGCCGAAAGTTTCAGCTCGATCATCAAGGACATCCCCGGCGACGTGCCTCATCCGGATGGCGCCCTTCGTATCACGCAGGCCTCGCGCGAACTGTCCACAGCTCGTGCGGAAATGATGGTGGCGCATCGCAGGCTTAATGATTTTTTAAGCCGCGGCGTCATCCCCGAAGACCTCAAAGTCAGCTAATCCGGCGGCGCCCAGGGATAACCCACAGTGCCAGCCTTGTGGCTGTTCCGAGCAAAAGTGTGACACAACCGCCCTCCGTGCCCCGTCTACTGCATGACGGAGGAGATCGACTCCGTCATAAGGAGTAAATAGCAAAATGAGCCAACAAAAGCACGGGACCACCGAGTCCGAACAGAAGGACCGCGGCAAGAGCCAGCACGGGCATGATAACAGTGCGCCAATGGATCGCGGCAAGACCGGCCAGAGTGAACACGGCAAGAGCGGCCAGCACGATCAAGGCAAAGGCGGCAACGGCGAAAAGTCCGGCGAGTCTGGCCGCCGAAGCTGAATAGTCGGCGAACCTGACTAATGAAGGTGTGCTCCCGGGCCACTGCTATCGGTGGGCCCGGGAGACTTCGCGAAGGTACCTAATCGCCGGGAAGCGTGAAGAAGAATTTGGAACCTTTGCCGGTTTCCGACTCGATCCACATCCGGCCCCCGTAGCGCTCGACGATCTTGTGACAGATCGCCAGGCCTATTCCGCTCCCGGCATATTTCCCGCTTCCGTGGAGGCGTTTAAAGAGACCAAATACCTGCTTGTGGTACTGCTCATCGATTCCAATCCCGTTGTCTGCAACACCAAGCTTCCACATCCCGCGATCCCTTTCCGCGGAAATATGGATCCGCGGAGGTGCTTCGCTCCGATACTTGAGACCATTCCCGATGAGATTCTGCAGAAGTTGCTGGATATGAACTTCATTGACGCGAAGCACCGGCAGACGGTCGCTTGTGACAGTGGCGCCGCTTTCTGCAATAGCGGCCTCGAACATGGTTAGAATGTTGGCCAAACAAACATTGGCGTCAACCGGGGACTCCACCGTCTGTGGGCCCTCGGCGGTCTGAGTATAGGCCAGTAGGTCATCCAAAAGAGCCTCCAACCGCTGCGCGGCCTCTACCGTGTGCTGGATGAACCCGTCCGCTTGCTCGTCCAGGCTGCCCTTGTACTTTTTCTCGAACAGCTGACTATAAATCGTTACGATGCGAATGGGTTCGCGCAGATCGTGACTGACGGCATAAGCGAACTGCCGCAGATCGCCATTGGAGCGCTCAAGTTCCTGGGCCTGCCGGGCCAGCGCTTCTTCGGATCTTTTTCGTTCCGTGATGTCGGTCAAGGTAACGGCACAGCCCAGCAATTCACGATTGTCTCTCCAGAGTGGTCCTGTGCTCAGGAGCAGCGTTGAATCCCGCTTTTCGGAGTGGAGCAGATTAACCTCGACACTCTTGAATCCCTCTCCGGCGAGCGCGGCTGAGAGGAGCCGCGCCGTGTCCATTCGACCGTCCCGGTCCCATAGTTGAAATGTGGCATCGAAAGGTTGGAGCAGGATATTTCTTCCCGCTAGTTTCTGGGCGGATTCACTGGCGCGCAGAATCATGCCGCGCGCGTCGATCACCACAATAGCCTCCGCTGCCTGCTCCAGGATCAGGCGGGAAAGTTCGCCTTCCTCGACCATGGCTTCGTAATGGCGCTGCTCCGTCAGATCGTTAATGACGACGCAGATGGTTTGGATGCCTCCAGTGCGGAGCCAATTTAGGGAAACCTGCACGGGAACCGGTGTCCCGTCCCTAGCCACGCAACATCAACTCGCTTCGCTGGTGTTGAGTCTTATCGTTTGCCAGCATCCTTGAGAAAGCAGGATGCCGATCCGGAGCCAGAAAGCGGTGAATGTTGGAACCTACGATGGATTCGACCGGCGCTTTCATCATGGCCGCGAACTGGCGGTTGGCATATAGAATCAGCCCGTCTGGATCCAGCGTGACGGTTCCTTCCTGCATCTCTTCGACCAGGAGCCGATAGGCGTGATCGGCCCCTTCAAGCGCAAAAATCTGGTCCCCATCGGGCCCCGACACCACTAGGGCGTCCACCTCCCCGGTGCGAATCGCCTGCAGGGTTTCTTCGGCTTCCGCGAGGCGCGCCTCAAGCTCCGCGATGCGCACCTCGCTATTCGCGAGCCGGGCGTGCAATTCGTCGATATTGACCGAGATGGATGCGCTGGGTTCCATTTGAATTAGGCCGCGATTAAGCCGAGCCCCTTTCTTACCTGCGCCTCCTGGGATAAGTCGCCGATCAATCGTTTCACTTCACCGGGGGCGAATTTGATCAGAGTGGGTATCGCTACCACCTGGTCTTGCGCCAAGCGTCCTGGTTCCTTATAAACGTCCACTACTTCAAGGTGATAATGATCTGGCAATTCCGCGTCGCAAATCCGCTTGATGTTTTGGACCGCCCGCAACGATCTGGGAGTCGTGCCGGCCACGTAGAGCCGTAATTCGTGATGATTTTTGGTGCGGGGTGTCATTTTCAATTATCCAGCGGAACGCACATCCAGACCCACCAGGACACGCTCCTTGTTAGAAAGATCCCCGATGATCTTGCGGATCGGTTCGGGAAGAGTCCGCACCAACGTGGGGATCGCCAGTATTTGATCGCCTTTTGCCAATTGCGGGTGCTCCAACAGGTCTATAACCTCGATCCGGTAGCGCCCCGCCAGGTGCTCCTCGCAGATCTTGGTCAGGTTCGCGAACGCCTGTACTGACCGGGGCGTCTGACCAGCGACATATAAGCGAAGATCATATTCGGGCTTAGCCATGCCGTCCCGTTTCGTCGCCATCATACACCTGCCTCCCGCGTCTGTGGGCGCGCGGCTTTTGGTGATGAGTTTACCTTGCGGCTGCGAGCCATGTCGGCTCGCTGCGCTAGGGCAGAGATTACGCCGGTCTTCGGTCTCGATCGCGGCGGTCTTTAGCTCTAGCTCCGCAGCCTCTCTCTCAGCCTCCAAGACCAGGATCTGGGCTTCCGCGGCTCGCAACTTTCGATTCAAGGCCAGCCGGTGCTCTTCGCTTTCGCGCTTTAGTCTCGACTCCTCGTCGCGCTCGCGCGCTTCCTGGGCCAACCGCGCCGAACCAGTCAGTACGCCGGCGGGGCCAAGATAAGCTTCGCGCAACTTCACTCCATTCTTAGTCATCAGAAACTCCCGAAGCTGGTTGGAGTGTGCCATGCCACGCGACTTCAGGACATACAACACCCGGTTTCTTTCTCCGTCGCTTTCTAAATCCCGCAGGAGCAGCCAGGTATCGACCAACGACGAAACATTCACCTCTGTGGTTTCAGCGGCCTGGCCGCCCGACGTCAGCGACGTAAAGAAACCTGTGGTCCCAAGTTGCTTCAAGCGGTCGATAATCCGCAACAGCATATTGGTCAGGTCACTTATATTTTCGCCAGCGCCCGAAACCAGGCTGGAAAGCGGGTCCACCACGACAACTTTGGGTTTGTATTCCTCCAGAAGATTGTGCATTTCGACTAAATGCAACTCCAGTCCATGAGTGGTTGGCCTGGTGGAATGAATATGGAGTAAACCCTTCTTGATCCAGCGCGCGAGATCGATGCCGATACTTCGCATGTTCCGCAAAAGTTGATCGGGCGACTCCTCGAACGAAAAATACAGGCAGGCTTCACCACGGGCGCAAGCCGCATCCACCAAGTGCGCTGCCATGCTGGTCTTGCCGGTTCCCGCGGTGCCGCTCACCAGAATGCTGCTTCCCCGATAAAAGCCCGAGCCTTCGAGCATCTCGTCGAGGCCGGAGATACCCGACGAAATTCGCTCGTTCGAAATCTTATGGTTTAGCCCGAGGGAAGTGACCGGTAGGACCGATATTCCCTTTTGTCCGATCAAAAACGGATACTCGTTGGTGCCGTGCATGGAGCCACGGTATTTGAGAACCCGCATGCGGCGGGTGACCACTCCGCTCTGAAGGCGATGGTCCAGCAGCACTACGCAATCGGAAACATATTCTTCAATTCCGTGGCGGGTTAACGTACCTTCGCCTTTTTCGCCCGTGATCACGGCGGTGACGCCCTTGTCTTTGAGCCAGCGGAACAGACGCCGCAACTCAGAGCGCAGGACGCCTTCATCGTTTAAACCTCCGAAGAGCGCCTCGGGCGTATCCAACAGAACGCGCTTGGCGCCAATCGAATCAATGGCGCTTCCGATCCGAATGAAGAGGCCTTCCAGATCGTATTCACCGGTTTCCGCAATCTCGCTCTTATCGATGTGGATGTAATCGATGACCAGCTTGTTTGCGCGCTCCAACGCCTTGAGATCGAAGCCCAGCGAGATCGCGTTCTGGGCCAAATCGTCAGAGTTCTCCTCAAAAGAGATGCAGACGCCGGGCTCGCCGAAGTCCTGGGCTCCCCGCGCCAAGAATTCGATTCCAAAAAGAGTTTTTCCGCAGCCTGCGCCGCCGCAGATTAGCGAGGGACGGCCCCGGGGCAATCCGCCCAGAGTGATTTCATCAAACCCCGCGATACCCGTCGGACATTTAGGCAACGTTCGTTCCGGCGATTGGCTGGAAATACGCTTTAGCTTCATCTTCACCTTTGGAAGTATGACACTAAACTGCTACAGGAACCGGGCGTTTGGATTCAGGCGTTCCACTTCCTGCCTCGATGTGGGCGATGGCGTCGGCCAGCGTGGTTACCACCGGGTCAGGAAAGACTTTGTCCAATCGCTCGGCCGCTTTTTTGACATCGCTGGAGAACTGCCACAAGCCGATGACGATTTCGGCATTGGGATATTGCATGTGTGCTCGCTTGCTAATGGTTCGTGCGCTTAGAAGGGCAAACGGCGGTAGGGCAGAAATGAGCACAACGTCGATTGGACGATCCAACTCCTGCGGCCGACGCTCATTCTCGGATCTTGATTCAGCCACCGGAAGGCAGGTCACCGTGTGTCCCGCTGCCTCGAGCAACTGCGCCAGCATAGTGGCGACAATCTCGTCGGCTTGATCGGCCGCCGCCATGCATACGATATCCAGTGACTTTTCGGCTGGCGTTTTGCCAGCCTCCTTGGCCATCTTCAACCGCAAGATCCTGACTAATTTGGGGAACTTCCAAAATGAATTCGGTAATACTTTGGACGATGAATTCTTCCCGCCCGGCGTCCAGCGCGCCTTTGTGCCGGTCATCTTCCGCCATCGCGAGGGCCGGAATGATAACGCCGTCATACAGAGCCAAGGTATCGTTGGCTTTTAGAAAATCGACCGCGATCGCTTGCGCTTCGCGATGATCCATGGCAAGCAGCCGCTGATAGAATTGAGCCGCCGGCGGCATCACGGGTTCATCTCCGAGAAGCACAAACAGGAACTCAAGCTGCGGTACATAACGTCCCAGAACCACCACGCAGACGGTCAGCGGCGTCGACAAGATGAGCCCGACGGGTCCCCATAAAGTTGTCCAGAAGACCGCAGCGACCAAAATCGCCAGCGGGGAAATTCCGGTGCGCGCGCCATATGCCCAAGGTTCGATCACATTGAACGTCACGACCTCGATGGCCGTGAAGAGACCGAAAACCAGAAGCGGCTGCTTCCACCCGGGGAATACCGCGAGCGCGAGTATCAACGGTAAAGCGCCGCCGGTGATCGTGCCCAGGTACGGGATGAATCGGAGCGACCCGGCGATGACTCCCCAGAGCAGCGCGTTGGGCAGACCAACGAAGTACAATCCCGTGGCGACCAACACGCCGAAGGTGGTGTTCACGATGAATTGCGTTAGAAGAAACTTGCTTACTCGATCGGTGGCGTCGTCCAACGCCTGCGTCATCACGTTGAGCTCGCGCGGCGCTGTCAGGCGGATCAGGCGATTTCGCAAATCGGCGTGATGCAGCAGCATGAACGCCGTGAACACGATCACGACGAGCGCTGTCCCAAGCGGAGCAATGAGCGGGCCCACGATCGCGCGCGCGGCTTGCAGCACAGTGGCGGGAGGCTCGACAAGTTCAACCGGGACGGGAAGGGGACGGTTCTGCGCGGGCGTCCTTCGCTTGATTGTCCGCGCGCTTGATTGTCCGCGGCGACTCGGGTTCGGGGACGGCTCCAGTGTCGAAGCAGATAGCTCCTTCCCCAGTTCCTGAACGCTGTTCTTCACTTTGTTAAGACTGGTGTTGTGCCTGCCGGAAAGAGCCACAACTTTATCGCGGATATTGTCCTTGTAGGCGGGAATTTGGTTGAAGACGTCGACCAACTGTTGGCTCACAACCCATCCCACCAAACCGACCCCAACCAGGGAGGACATCACAACCACCGCTACCGCCAGACTGCGGCGCATGTGCCAGCCCTCCAAGACTTTTACCAACGGCGAAAGGAGAAAGCCGAGCAAAAGGGCAAGAGATAGCGGTATAAAGATTTCGCGGGCCAGATAAAGAACGGTAATGGCCAGAAGAACTCCCAGCATGGGAGAAAGACGGGTTCTTCTGGCGGATGCAACCTGCGAAACCACGTTCCTCGGACCTCCGGGCCGTGAGAAGCAGGTTGATGCCCAATTCCTTTCTGGCCATTGTTAGCAAGGGACTTAATCAATCTCGCATGGGTCCGCAAGGTAATTCTTACACTGCTTTGCATTTCTTGTTCCAGACCTAGCTAACGTTTACGTGGCGAATCGACGGCAGACACGACGGCGGTCCATTCGAGGGCATCTCGCTGCTAGAGGGCATCTCGCTGCCCTTCGCTCTCCACTGAATTTCATGAACTTGCGAGAAAATCGTGCGCGCCGGTAGGCCTGGGAATTGGCACTGAGCTTGCATGGATTGTCCTGCAAGCGGTTCGCATCAATAATCTGAAAATCGCCGCGTCCGAGGCGGCAGTGCCAGCGAAGCATAGAAATTCCCGCGGCCCTTCCCGGTGCGCGCGGCGCTATGAAGCAGTCGACTATTCGCCGGTGATGGTCGCTTACGTGAAAGAAATGATGCCGCGAATTAGCGTACGTCAAGCGAGACTTTCGGGACTTGACCGTTTTCGCCGCCGAATCATTCGATTTTATTTTGGCGACAGACAATGTGATCGACGCGTTGCCACACCATGATCGGCTGCGCGCTCTGGGCGAGGCTTATCGGTTACTCCGGCCCGGTGGGATTCTAGTTTTTTCTTGTCATAACATCCGCTACAAGAAAGCGTTTTCAGGTCCCCGGTTGAGATGGTCCTCGAACCCCGTGCGGCTAGCCGCAAACTGTGCGGGCTATGTCTTGAGCCTTTGGAACCACCTCCGCGTGGCTCCGCTGCGGACGACGACAACCGAGTATGCGCTCTTGAACGATCCGGGACATCGGTACGCTTGCCTGCATTATTATGCGGCACGATCCACGGTGTGTTATCAATTGGCGAGTGCAGGTATGACGTATGTAGAAGCCTTCGATCGTAACGGCCAGGCGTCGGATGAGTCCGCGGACGACAGCAAGACATCGAGCATTCTCTACGTGGCAGAGCGACCGAGAATCTAAGTGCAAACGAGAATTTTCTGAGCGGCGAACATCTGAGCGAACTTGGCAGGCCCACCCCAATGGTAAAATACAGTGGACAAAGACGCGCTGGATCCTCAAGGCTGGCCGCTTGAAAGCAAGGAGAAATAAGGGGAAATGACGATGAAATTGGCGAAAGCAGTATTGCTTCTCACCTTGCCTTCGGCGGCGGCTTGGGCTCAAGTCAATGCGGGCAACCAGGCGCCCGAGGCCAGCCTGCCCTTCACCATGACGACGGTGAGCACCTTTGAACTGCCCTGGCGGCTGGCCTTCCTGCCGGATGGGCGCATGCTGATCACCGAAAAGGTCGGGCCGGTGTGGCTGGTTACGCAGCAGGGACAGAAGATCCCAGTGGCCGGAACGCCCCCAGTCTATTGGCAGGGACAAAACGGCATGCTGGGCGTTTTCCTCTCGCCCAAATATGCCACCGACCAGAGCATCTATCTCACCTATGTCGAGCCGGGCGACTATGGCGGCGGCTTGGCGCTAGCCCGCGCTAAACTAAACATCACCGCCACCGCGGCCAGACTGCAAAACCTCGAAGTGCTGTGGCGCCAGATGCCCAAGGGCAGGGGCGGGCAGGAGGGCGCGCAGATCGCCTTCTCTCCCGATGGCGAGTATCTTTTCCTGACGGTTGGCGACCGCCAGCGCTTCACTCCCGCCCAGGATCCAAACCAGCCCGAAGGCAAGATCTTGCGCCTGACGCTCGACGGCAAACCCGCCCCCGGCAATCCCCACTTCGGCGAAACCGGAGCTGCCAGCATTCCCCTGATCGATCCGCCTCGCGACACTGAAGCTGCCAAGACCGCGAAAGTGGTGAGCACTTATGTCTTCCCCGGCCCCAACGAGATACCGGCTGAAACTTGGGCCAGCGGGTTCCGCACGCCCTACGGCATGGCGTTTTCGCCCACCGGCGAATTATGGGAGGTGGAGCATGGCCCGCGCGGCGGCGACGAACTGAACCTGATCGAGAAGGGCAAGAATTATGGCTGGCCGCTGGTCTCCTTTGGCGAGAACTATAACGGTGTACCCATTCCCAAGCCCGACTCGCGGCCCGAACTGGCGATGCCGGCGATCTATTGGGTGCCGGTGGTGGCGCCGGGCAATCTGATGTTCTATCGCGGCACGCAAACCTTCCCGCAATGGAACGGCAACGCCTTCATCAGCGGCATGGAGACCAAGTCGCTCAACCGCATCATCATGGACGGCCATGGCGGCGCCAAAACGGCCGAGCGCTGGGATGTGGGCAAACGCATCCGCGACGTGGAAGAAGGTCCCGATGGCTCGCTGTGGATGCTGGAAGACGCCAATCCCGGCGCTCTGATTCACGTCACACCCAAGTAATCACCTTGCGTCAGGCGAGCAAGAAGCAGAAGGGCTGGAGCGATCCAGCCCTTTTTTTGCCGGATCGGAGCCCCGACCCGCTAGCGGATGGCGTATGATGACTTTTCGGCGATGATTCGGTTCCGGAGGGTTCGTAAATGACGCTATCTAGACCGTGGAAAATGATTGTTCTAGGCTCTTGTGCCGCCCTGCTGGGTTGGCTGGCGCCAGTTTCCGCTCAACAGAAAGCGGAGATCACCCCGGGCCCGTTATACGTTGTCACCTACGTAGATGTCTTCCCGAATTTTACGGACGATACGATGAAAGCGCTGCGCCAGTTCGCAGCGGACAGCCGCAAGGACGCGGGCTCAGTGCGATTCGAGTTTCTTCAGGATGTAGTTCGCACCAACCATTTCAGCATCGTTGAGGTGTGGCAGAGCCGGCAAGCATACGATGCACACCTGACCCAGGAACACAGCAAGCGTTTTCGTGAAAAGATCCAGCCGGGGTTGGGGAGTCCATTCGACGAACGGCTCTATAACCTGGTGCATTGAACGGCGCTCGCCGCTCATTAATTAACTAGGGCAATCTCGCCAATGCGGGCAGCGTGGTGTAGGTATGTGCGGCGCCTGCAGGGATGCGAATGCCCAAAGCTCCGATCTGCGCGCCGAACGGAGTATCGAACTCGATGGTGCCCCGAATATTCTGCGTCGAAAGATATTTGTCGGTCACCAGCGTGAACTGCGTGTGACCGTTCGCACTCAAGATAATGGTGTCAACGCCGATGGTGGCTCCGGTCGAATCGCGAATTGTCACTGGGATGCTAACCTGACCCGTCGATACCGCGTTCACCGCGATGCCGGTGGCTGTCCCGCTGGTGTTGTCGAAAGCGATGATGTAGCCGATTGCATTACGGCTTTCGAGCGGCACCACCGCCTCCTGGTTATTGTGACGGAAGATCACGAAGCCGCTGATGTTTCCAGCCGTAGTGAGTTGCGCCGATCCAGTGAGAAGGTTTGCCGCCCCGCTACTGACGATCACCCGCGTCGCTCCGGCTGCTAGATTCTGGGTGACGAATGAAGCCGTGGTGGCAGTGCCGCCGCTGGGCTGCGGAAACGTTAGCGGCAGCGGCATCGCAGCACCGGTTTGATCGGCGTAGAAACGGAGCGTGAATTGCGCCGAGCTGGTTCCGGTGTTGACCAGCACGAAGGTGGTTTGCCAGCCGTCGCCTCCTGACGCCAGGTGCGCGATGCTGCCGCCGCCGGTTCCGACATTGGCAAGCGCCGGAATCGTGGTGAGCGCGTTATTGGGCGGCGAGAAGCGCAAACCCAGCACGCTGATCTGCCCGCCTGCCGGTGTATCGAACTCGATGGTGCCGCGCTTATTTCCCGTGACCGGGAATCCGTGGACTGGATCCGACAACACGAAAGAGGTATGCCCGTTGCCACCCAGCGAAATGGTGGTTCCAGGGGAGCTGAGAACCACTCCGGTATCGTCGCGGATCACGACGGGAATCACGGCGTTTTGAGCGGATACATTCACCAAGGCCACGCCCAACACCAGGTTGCTGGTGTTGTCGAAAGCCAACAGGTAGGAGGGCGCATTGCGCGTCTCCATCGGCACTACTGCTTCTTGCGTGGTCACAATCTGATGGAAGATGGCGAAACCATCCACGGTGCCTGAAGCGGCAAGTTGCGCGGAACCCACCAACACTGGTGACGTCTGTGATCCCGCGGTGTCGACGATCAGTGAGCCACCCGCGGTTAGCGTCCGGTCGATCGAAGTGGCTTGCAGCGGAATTGAAACGCCGGCCGGCTGCGGAAACGCCAGGGGCACAGAGAGCGGGCCGTTCCCCGTGGGATCAACCGCGTCGCCGAAAAAACTCAGCCGGGCGATCGCCGGACCATTGCCCTTGTCGACCAGCGTGAAGGCGGTCGTCCAGTTTTCCTGGGCTGCGAGATGCGCCAGCGAGCCGATGAAATTCAGGCCGGGGATCGAAGCTGCCTCTTGCTCCACCTGGAAGGGAACGTTTGTAACTGACATCGCGGCGGTGCGGTCAACGCCCGCGTTTGCGAGAACCTGATAGCCCACTGACCCGCCGCCGGTGCCCGTAGTGGCTGTCGTGGGGATAACCCAGTTCGGAATATTGAAAAGCGACCAGGAGCAGTTGGGAGCGGTGCTGATGTTGATGGTGGCGGGTCCTCCTGCCGCCCCAAAGCCTTGTCCGCTGGGACTCAGTCCATAGGTGCACGACGAGATCGCGGAAGGGATTTGAATTTGAAGCGAGAACCCGCCGAAACTCACCGTGTCGCTGCTAGTGGGGGCCGCTCCCGTTGCCGTGAGCGTTACCGTCAGATTGCTCAGCGCAGAAAGACTGATTTGACCCGTCACGGTTCCGGTGGTGCCCGGCGCCGAGAACGTGGGGCAATTCAGCACCAACGGCGGGCCTGTCGCGGAGAGCGTCAAGCTATAGGTTGCCGCGCCTGTGACGCCACAGGTGATGGTCGCAACCGCGCCGGTGATGGTTGCCTGTCCGCTAGGGGTCAAGAAGCTTAGTGTTTCGGAGAGCGATTGGAGCGAAATAAGTCCAGGACCGGTGCGCTTGACCGGAGGCGTCTGGGTTAGCTCAAACCCGGGATTCTGGGGATCTTCGATGAACGCAGACGTGGTAGCCCCGCCTCCTCCGCCAAACAGATTCCCAGCCGGTGCACTGATCAAGAGCAGCGTGCCGGCTATGGAGCATGGGTATACGCTGGCGGAAATCGTGCATGCCGTATTTGGCAAGATGTAGCCGATCTGCACGACATATCCTTGCGGTAGAAAAGTCCCGTTTGGGGAATTCGATGGGCCACTGACCGAGGCCACGGAACTGGCAGTAGGGTTCCCGAACGCCATGCTATCTAGTGAGCCGCTGACCGCGGTGAACCCGGCGAATTGAAAGTCCAAAAGGAGCGCCCCTTGAGACGGTTGATACAGAAACGGTGTTGTAAAGGAAATAACGATGTCGAAAGGGCAAGCTGAAGGGAACGGGCAGCCGGCACTCGTAAGCGCGACCGGCCCGGAGTACACCAGCGTGCTGTCCGGACCAACGTTGTCCTGGAAATGGGTTGTGATCAGAGTCTTGCCGCCGCTTGTATTCGGGAAATTCGGGCTGGTTGAAAGATATAGATTTAAAGATGAGATTGTGGCGTTCACCGCTCCGGTTCCGGGGAAGGCCCTTAGCGCAATCTGATTGATCAGAATCGGAGTGGACTGGAACTGATCAGCCCCAATCACCTCCTGGAGGCGGATGTCCGGACTCGTTCCGCTGAGGATAGCCGGGTATGTGCCGGGCGAATTTGTTTCTGCATTTGGCGCGACTACAAATGTATCGGCGGGCGCCGCAGCGGACAAAACGCCCAAAATGACGATCAATTTTGTCGCAGTCATGACGAAGCCCTTCGCACCTAGTTATATACTGGCCCCGCTGCGTCCTGCAAGTCCCGTAATGGTGGATGAAGTCAGAAGCGCGTTACGGTGCGAACCCACATCAGTTCGCAAGCTCCGCCGCCGGTATCGGTGCGACTAAGCGAACTGGTCCACTTGCCGCCGTTCGCGAGTTGCACTTCTACTAGGGAGCCATCCAGTTCTGCGATGTCTCCTTCGCGAAGACCGCGGAGCTGCTGCTTGATCTGCGGGGTCGACGGAATGGTGTGGATGTTGGCGCTATGCGATACGATCTCATCGTTCGATAGCGGCAAGTGTTGATGCTCAGGACGCCAGTTGTACCAACGTTGTCCCTGGGAGATGGACATCTCATCGAGCACCGCCTGGTCCGACATGGGCCCCCAGCCCACCGCCAAATCCAGCGGCGAAATCACGGAGCCGTGGTCCAACCAATAGGATTCGGTATGCAAGACGCGTGCCCTCAGATGAAAATCCGCAAGCGGGGTGAACTGATTTCCATTTTCGTTCCATGGAACACCCCTCGCGACGGAGCCCTGATACGGATCGGAAGGCACGAGCACGCCGGGCGGGTGGCGGGCATGCAGGTAATTGTCGATAAAGTACACGCCTAGCAACACCACAATTATGCCGGCGGCGATGCCCTTCATCACTCTTATTGTAAGATCGCAGTCCGACAGTTCCGCTAACATGAAGATGTCGGATCGCCCAGAGGGAAAATGACGGCACCGGATCTCCACGACGGTCCATGTTGAATCTTCTGCTCCAAAATACGAACCGCGGGCGCTCGTTCTTTTCGACGTTCCGCCACCTCGGCGCGCTCGGGCTCTTTTTTCTTACGATCCTTGACAGTTCTCCTGTCCCGACCTTCGGCGGCCCCGACATCCTTATCGCCATTCTTGTTGCTACGCATCGCGATCCGTGGTGGGAGTACGTAACCGTCGCCACGATCGGATCGACCATAGGCGCGTATATTACCTTCCGGCTCGCGCGCAAAGCCGGGGAGGCCTATCTGGAAAGTAAATTCGGACAGGCGAGATTGGCTGGGTTTCTGGCGGTCTTTAAGAAGTGGGGCACGGGGACGTTGGTTGCCTCCACCGCCATTCCCTTTCCCTTTCCGACAAGCCTGGTTTTCGCGGCGGCGGGCGCTTCGGAATATAGCTTGGGGAAGTACCTCGCGGTCGTCGCAGTGAGTCGGGGCGTTCGGTACGCAGCCATCGCCACTGTTGCAAATTTGTACGGGCGTCACTTCGTCCGCATGTTTCAGCATCCGACGCAGTACTGGGGCTGGCTCTTGCTGTTTGCCGCCGCGATTCTATTTTTAATCGGGGCAGGAATACTCTTCAATAAGCGACTGCTGAGTGCGCCGGCACATTGAACGATGGTGCGGACAAATTTGCGAGGCGGCAAGCTCACAGCAGGCTGAACGTTGTGTCACACTCCGCTGCGGAGCCGGTCTAGTTTGCGGCGATCGCGTTTCGACGGCTTGCCTTCGCGCGACGCCTCATAATGCGGCATGGCTTTTCGCTCTTCCGCCAGCTTTAACCGCGATTCCCGGCTCGCCTCCGTCTCACGGTAGAGCGTCTGTGCGACTACTGCCGGGCCGCGAGTCTCACTGAGAAGTAGAACTTCAACCTGAAACTCGCCGCTGTCGTTCTTCACTTGCAGCAGGTCGCCGACCCGAACTTCGCGCGAAGGCTTGGCTGGTTGTCCCTGAGCTTCAATTCTGCCAAGTTCACATGCTCGGGCAGCGAGTGAGCGGCTCTTGAAGAATCGGGCAGCCCACAGCCATTTGTCTATTCTTGCGCAGGCCATCCTTCCATTCTCTTACCGCCGTGAGTTTTTCGATTATGCCCGACGGGTCGCGCTCGCGCCGGAGTGTACAGGCCGCGAATCGTATCTTCGACTGTGAGGAGCCACGGGGGCTTGTGCGCGGCGGACAGTTTGATAGCATCGATGGAGTGAAGTTGACCTGACTGTCGGCGACCATGCTGGTCAGACAAGGAGAACGCCAATGAGGAATCTTATCGGGAGACGAGAGTTACTCGGAGCCGGTATCGGCCTGTGGACGAGCTTGGGCGCCAGTTCACTGCTCGCGCAATCCTCCGAGACGGCGCCGCGTGAGTCGGGAACCGACGCGCTCGGCCGGCGCGTGGGCACCGCTCCGCACGGCAAGCAAATCCCCAAACGGATGGCCAAGACCACCGAGCTGTTTCTTACGCCGCCCGGATGGCCCAATGCGATCGATATCGACCACGATCGCAAGAGAGGTTTCTGGGTCCAGGAGCAGCGGCATGACAACAAACCGGAGGCGGCTTGGCTTATTGACTGGAACGGCAAGCTCCTCCACACGGTGATGACGAACTGCAAGGACACCAGCGGCATGTGCTTCGGCGACGGTTATGTCTGGAGCGGAGCCAACGGCGCGTCGGAGATAGAGCACCCCACGCCGCCGATTAACGGGATCTTCCAGACTGACATGAACGGCAAACAGGTCAGCCATCGGCAGATTCCATTCGGGCCCAAAGACGACGGCGGCGCCACCCACGGCATGACCTGGCAACCCGACGCCGGCAAAATCTGGATAGATTCGAATCGTCTGGAAGCGATGATCCGCATCGATCCCAAAACTTGGGAGGTTGATTACATCATCCCGACCACGCACGTGCCGGGTCTGGCCGAGCGTCTACACGGCATCGCTTATGACAACGGCTTCATCTGGCAGGTGACTGGGCATCAGAAAGAAGGCACCACCGGCTATGAGGGTTACGTCCCGGGCCTCATCAAATACGATGTGAAGACCAGTCAAGTCGTCCAAGTGGTCGAGTTCGTAGCGGGCTCGTGTGACATCCACGACGTCACGGTATATAACGGCCAGCTTTACGGCGTGGATGCCGGCGAGCATCCAGGATGGTCGATCGACAAGCCCGCGTATCAGCATCCGGGCTTCCCGCCGCTCAACAGCCCATCGGGCGGATACATTTTCCGCATCGACCTGGTCTGAGAATTCGCGCGCAGATTTAAGCGATGTTACGGCCGTTGCGCCCGCAACTGCTTTGAGAAGAACTCTGTGAAGAACTCCTCTTTAGCTTTGTCTCCCGCAATACGGATCGGCGCGTTTGTGTCGCCCACTTCCATCGTCATGCCGGGTTTCTCGCTGACCGAAGGCCAGTGTGGCAGGCCTTTGCCGTTGGGATCGCCCGTAGTTGCAAAATTCGCCCAGTAAGACGACATCATTTCGGCAATCTTATGATCGGCATCCGTAAACGGCCGGTCGGACTTCGCGAGTGAGTTGAACACATACGGAACTTCCGATGTATGGAAAGCGCCATACTTATCGGCGTCGGGCCCAGGCAGCGTGTGATCCCAATAGTAGGTGTAGGCTTTGGTCTTCGCGGTCTTCGCCCGATTCATCGCCCACAGATACATGGATGTGCGCATCTGATCGCGCGCGCTGGCGTTTTGCGATAATCCGGCTTGCTCGTTGGAGGAACCCGCGGGATACAGTTTCAGGAACGCGCCGGACATATCACCATAGCGGGTGACTCGCATTCTTCGTGAATGCCTCGACGGTCGTATCGGGATGCGGCACGCCGCCTCCCAGATCGTCTTTGTTGAGGCCGGTCAATTCCGGGACATCATTTTGTTTCCCCTGAGCGAAAATCTCGTTGGGCAGGGCCGGCAGCAAATGGCCGTCAACCACGGGCCCGAAACGCAGCGGAGCGTCGTCACCGGCAACCGTGACCGGCGTCATCAAATCCTTCCACGAAATCGCTCGCAGATCCGCCAGAGAATGCGCTCCCTTGGCCTCGGCAAAACGGACGCCATCTTTCTCCTGCTCGGGGAGCGTGCGTAAGGTGGCTGAGATGTTTGATCCGCTCTCCTCGATGGCCCCGGCGAAAAGACCCTTCGCAGAGGGCGATGCAACCAGCGTGTGAGCGTCGGAGGCACCGGCCGATTGTCCCGCGATCGTAACCCGCGCTGGATCGCCGCCAAAAGCCGCGATGTTGTCGCGCACCCATTGCAGTGCCGCTACCTGATCGAGAATTCCGTAATTACCCGAGGAGTCGGACTCCTTGGTGAGCGCAGGATGCGTGAAGAAGCCGAAAACGCCAAGGCGGTAATTGATGGTGACGACGACTAGGCCCTTCTTCGCCAAGCTCTCGCCATCGTAAACCGGAACCGAGGTGCTGCCCTCGACGTTGCCGCCGCCATACATCCAGAGAAGCACCGGCCGTTTTTCAGAGGCAGACTTGGCGGGAGTCCAGATATTCAAATACAGACAGTCCTCGCTGATCTCGCCATGGGCCATGAACTCGAAGGTCCAGGGCTTTCGCTCGGTCACAATGTTTTGCACGCAACTGGCGGAAAACTGATCCGCCTTGCGGACGCCCTGCCACGAAGCAGCCGGGCGGGGTGCGCGCCAACGCAGATCGCCCACCGGCGGCGCCGCGTAGGGGATGCCCTTGAATACTGCAATGGAAGAATCAGCTCGAGACAGTGCCGGCAATCTGTCCGGTCTTGACCTTCACGGGCTGCTGGATCGCTGCAGCCGAAGTTAGCGCCGCTAAAGCCGCGCCCAGAAAAACATTGTAGAACCGTCGATTCATGGTGTATAACCTCTCAAATTTCCATTCCCGGTGCCGTCAGTTATTATAACGGGCCACAACGCGTCGCGCCCCTAGCCGGCCTTCCCTCGCACGAGAGCGATGTAGTATAACCACGGACATGCCAATGATGAAAATTGCCGTCATCAGCCTCGTGGCGGCCATGTGCGCGACCCGTGCTTTTGCCCAGGACGACGCACCCGGTGGCCGCGGCCGGCGCGGCCCGGCGCAATATTGGTGGGTGAACAAGACCGTTGGCGGAGTTTACAAGCCGCCGATGCGGCCTTTGTGGAAGCTGTCCGATCTCAAGCAAATGCATGCCGGCCAGAACAACTGGCGGGAACAGATCATCCTCGATCCGGAACAGGACGCGACCT
The DNA here is from genome assembly GCA_963731375.1 of Bryobacterales bacterium. Classification (GTDB taxonomy): domain Bacteria; phylum Acidobacteriota; class Terriglobia; order Bryobacterales; family Bryobacteraceae; genus Palsa-187. The sequence continues at coordinate 669,761 of CAVSUW010000004.1, read as the reverse complement.
ACAATTCCGCGGCGCCGGGCACCAAATTCGACGCCCGCATGCATCCCGACACGCCCACAGTCTTCGTAGTCGTCGCCGGTGAAGTGCATTTCACCGTCGAAGGCCAGCCGCCGGCGACCGGCACGCCGCGGATCCATCGTGAACATCATGAAGAGCACCGTCTTTTCCTACGACGGTGGCAGGCGATCAGAATGCGCTGTGGGTCGAGGTCAATCCCACCAACTATAAGACCGTCTACCCCGCCGAAGGGCCGCCTCCGCCGCCGAGTAAGGACGCCAAGGTCGTGAAGGTAGCATTCAACCATACTCCCGGCGCTTATACGAAACCGAACCAGCTCGAATGGAATACCTTCGACGATGGCATCGCCAAATGCGCGCCGAGGGGCGCAGTGGTTCTTGACGATCACCTCTTCGTCGATCCGCTGCTGGGCTATGTCAATCCCGCCGACAACAAGTGCGGCACCGGCAAGCTCAATATCGGCAGCGGCCCTGACAAGCCGGATGCCCCCGCCTTCGATCCCCACTCCACCTTCGGACATCTACATCCGGGTCCGGCGGAATGGTGGATCGTGCAGGTCCGGCGCCATCAGCGGCAAGTTTGAAAACATGGGCGAGTATCACGCCGTGGAGGGCGATGTGCTTTATGCCGCGCCGATGAGCTGGCACCAGATGGCTGCCGAAGCGCCTTCGGGCCCATCGGTTCGCTTGGCGATGGGCGGCTACCAGTTCATCAACATGAACAATACCGATAACCCCACCAATGCGGGAGCTCAATAATAGGGAGACTCCGGGGCGTTGCCGAAAATGGCATGTTAAGATTGTCGCCGGAGGCGTTCCATGCGGATTTGCTATTTCTTGATTGGCGCTTTCTGCGCCGCGGCGGCGTATGGGCAAACTATCGTTGAACACTCGGCTGCCACGGCGGGTGCATCGACCGCGGCGGCAGGTGTCGAACGGCGCGGGCAAGTCAATCGGCGGCGTATTCCGCAATCTGAGCGAGACTCTCGACAAGGCCGGAACCGCCCAAGGAAACCGGAGGCACTCCCGCCACCGCCTCTGTATCCACGCTCTCTGCTCCGTCGAAACCGACGAGAAGACCGGTACCCGCAAGTAAGCCGATCGACCCGTCGCAGGTCACGGCAGGGCTCGATCACGACGAGCTGATCGCACGTTTCGGAGACCCACTCCTCCAACTTTCCGAAAGCGGCGGCTCCCAGCTTGTGGAGAGGCTTTGGTATCGCACGGCGGAATCCGGTCAAGTCGAGATTAAGTTGATCGGCGGCAAAGTTGCGTCAATCCGTCCGCCTGTGAGCAAGAAACCGGACGAGAACGCCCCTCCGGTGGCTCCGTCGTCGCTGTCCCGATAACCATCAGGGCCGCCGCTTCTCGAGGTCGGTCCTCCGGAGGTCTAGTACCCGCGCTTAGTCCTTGACAAAGGTTTCCCGGATGGGTTACTTTTCTATGTAAAGGACTTTGCAGTGCAAAGTGACTTGTATGGATGACTTGAATCGGGCGCTCGGAGACATCAGCAGCATACGCCAGCAGATGGCGCGCAGTACGGAATTTCGCGGTTACGGTCCAGCGACCATGGCTGCCACCGGCATTTTTGCGATCGCGGCCGCAGCGGCGCAGGCATTGTGGGTGCCTGATCCACCGAAGCACATTACTTCTTACTTATCCATCTGGATTGTTGACCGCCCTTGTATCGGCTGTACTGATCGGTGTGCAGACCGTCACACGCGCACACCGCATGCATTCAGGCATTGCGAACGAAATGATCTATATGGCCGTCGAGCAATTTCTGCCGGCGGCTGGCGCCGGCGCGCTGCTTACGCTGGTGCTCGTACAATACGCTTCCTCGGCAACGTGGATGCTTCCCGGGCTATGGCAGCTCATCTTCAGTCTGGGCGTATTTTCATCCTGCCGTTTCCTGCCACGCGCCATGGTCGCGGCCGGCATGTGGTATCTGCTCACGGGACTGACGTGCATCGCGCTGGGCGACAGCCGGGCATTCTCTCCCTGGACCATGGGTGTTTCATTCGGTGTGGGTCAATTCCTAGCGGCCGGCATCCTGTTCGTGAGCGCTTCCGAGGGCAGCGATGAAACCTAAAAGTTCGGGGGAGGCGCCCTTCGCCTATGAAGGGCTGGACCGGGTCATTCACGAGCGAGCGCGACTCAGCGTGATGACTTCTTTGATCGGTAATCCCAAAGGATTAACGTTCAACGACCTTAAGCAGCTCTGCGCACTAACAGACGGCAACCTCAGCCGGCATCTGCGGGTGCTGGAGAAAGGAAAGATGGTGGAAATTGTAAAGGGACACGACCAGAATCGCTCCCAGACGCTGTGCCGCATCACACCTGCCGGCCGCACGCGATATCTCGAATACCTATCGATATTGGAGCAGGTGGTTCGGGATGCAGCCAGAGGCAGTTCGGACAAAGCTGCATCTACCTTTTTGAGAGGCCTGGCCGCATCGAAGGCCTGATTTTTTTTGGAGTTCCACTTTGCAATGCAAAGTGATGCAACGGAAATAGGGAGGAATTTCAGTGGGCGAGCCAATTCAAAACAGATCAAGGTCCATGGGCGTGAAACTCATCGTGGTCTGCGCCCTGGCTCTGCTGGCGACCATTCCCGCGCTCTATGTTGGAAGTCTGGTCGAAGACCGGACCCAGCGAGCGGCGGAAGTCGTCAAGGAAATCAGCCGTCATGTGGGCGGTCAGCAGACCTTCCTGGGACCGACGCTTGCCATCCCCTACGATATTCCACCGCAATCCGCGCATGATCGCGCGAAGCATGGCATATACATTGTGTTTCCAGCACAAGCGTCGGGCGCGATCAAGACCACGACTGAAGAGCGGCACCGTTCGCTATTCAAGGTTCCCGTGTTCCAGGCGGATTTGAATCTGGACGCGACATTCGATCTCACCGGAGTGCCGGCAGCGGCACCGCAAGGCGCCGAACTCGACTGGAGCCGGGCCGAGATCGTGGTCGGAGTGAGCGACGCGCGAGGAGCTCTGGCGGACGCCACACTGACGATGGCCGAAAAGACGTCGACGCTCGTCCCCGCGGAAATCATTCAGGACATTTCCATCGGCGGAGACCAGCGTCAGCCCCTCAATCTGACCCTCCTCGGTGCAAAGGCCGGAAGTATCGCGAAACCGAATGCACAATTCAGTGTGACTTCGGTGCTGCGATTTTCAGGCGCCCAGACGGATCGCAGTGCTTGCCTATGGCAAGACCACCCATTTGGCGGTGAGGGGAAGCTGGCCAAGCCCCGGGTTTGATGGCGGATTCCTGCCGGTCAGCAGGTCCGTATCCAGTAACGGTTTCAATGCCGACTGGTCGGTGCCCTTTATTGCCAGGGGCACGCGGGCTGAAGGACCAATCGACTCGATTCGCGCGCTCGACACAACTGCGCTAGGCGTTTCATTCATAGAGGTGGCGGATCCGTACCAGTCGGTAAACCGAAGCCTCAAATACGTGCTACTGTTCCTGGGGCTGATCTTCCTTTCCTTTTTCATATTTGAGGTCACGACGGGCAAACGCGTTCATCCGGCACAGTACATTTTGGTCGGAACCGCTCAAATCATCTTCTATCTGCTCTTACTATCCTTCGCCGAGAGAATCGGATTCGACTTTGGCTTCCTGCTTGCCGGCGCCGCAACGGTGATCCTGCTTTCGGTCAATGCGGGATGGGTATTCACTAGCCGCAGTCAGGGAACGAGGGCTCTGGTCGTCTTCACTTTGCTGTACGTTCTGATCTATCTGATGCTGCGGCTCGAAGACAATGCCTTGCTGGTGGGTGCGATTGCCAGCTTTTTTGCGGTGGCTGCCGCCATGTACTTCACCCGCGGAATCGATTGGTACGGCACAGCGCCAAGACGGCCAGTGGACACCGCGACTATCCGCCTGTGTCGGGAAACTAATATGCAGCCTGAAAAACAAAATGGTTTACACGTTGCCATCATCATGGATGGCAATGGCCGCTGGGCGAAGCGGCGCGGACTGCCCCGCGTCGCCGGCCATCATGCGGGAGTGGCCGCGGTGCGCCGCGTGGTGGAACGCGCGCCCGCGCTTGGCATAAGCCGTCTTACGCTCTACGCGTTTTCATCCGATAACTGGCGCCGGCCGGCCTCCGAGGTCGAAAGCATCTTTCGCCTCTTGCGGACGTTTCTGCGCCTGGAATCCAAACGCCTTCGTGAACGCGGCGTGCGGCTCGAGGTTATCGGGAGGCGCGATCGATTGCCACAATTGGCGCTTCAAGAAATCGAACGGGCCGAACGCGCAACGGAGTCTGGCCGCCTCCTCCAATTGCGCCTGGCAATCGACTATTCGTCGCGCGACGCCATCGCGCGCGCAATCGCTGATGCACCTGCCGCTCTCATGAGTGAAGGTCCGGCTTTGGCTGAATCGCTAGGACCTTGGCTAACACAGGCCTTGTCCGCGCAAGGAGGAGACGTGGACTTGCTGATTCGCCCCGGCGGTGAAAAGCGCCTCTCGGACTTCCTTCTATGGGAGTCCGCCTATGCCGAACTTCTGTTTACGGACCGAATGTGGCCCGACTTTAACGAGGCAGACCTTGAAGAAGCCCTAACAGAATTCAGGCGAAGAGAACGGCGATTTGGGGCGGTGCCCGCAAGCGCCTTAGCCATCAGCGAGCCCAACCCGACAGCATTGGGAACATTGCTTATGCGCTAGTCTGATCCTTTGGAACAATCTCCACCACGTTGACGCCGACGTGGTATTCGGAATCTTCGCAAGTACAGTGCCTGACTTCAGCGTCCGCCACAAATTCGGTCAAGTGTATACGAAGGAGCGAGCCGGGAGACACAAAGCATGGAAGGCTCAGCTTCAAGCTCGATGTCCCGACATCAAGAATGCGGGCTTGCACCGAAGGCTGCGGCTTGGGACTCAAAACGTCGATGACTGTCTCGCCGGTACAAATAGTACGAATATCGCCTCGGCGGTCTGCACCAACATGTCCCTTGCGTAGCCACTTGGATACGGCCATGAACACCTCGCTGAGCCAACCTACCAAACATTCCTACCTGGAAACTCTCAGCTAAACACCTGTGTTTGAAGAATTTTGAAGCTGAATTGTCGCCTTCGATCGGGTTCCGCCGGGTAGTCTCGTGGGCTCACCGATTGTGTGTTTCTGTGATCTTTTGCGGATTCGACGCTCTAATTCCGAGCGTTTCGCCGATGAGATTCTGCATACAGCCCAGATATGCAGACACGTAGTCCCTTATCCGGAACCGCGGCGCCGATGCTCACGGCATTTGTCGCTGCATTGTCTCTTCTTCTGAACTCAACACCCGCGCTGGCTCAAGACTCGCTCCCCAACAAAAACCTGACGGACATGAGCCTGGAAGAACTGATGTCCGTCCGTATCGATTCCGTCTATGGCGCCTCCGGCTTCGAGCAGAAACTGACGGAAGCGCCCGCGTCCGTCACCATCATTACAGCCGAAGACATTCAAAGATACGGCTACCGGACTCTTGCGGACATCCTTAGGAACGTTCCAGGTTTCTATGTCAGCTACGACCGGAATTATAGCTACTTGGGAGTGCGAGGCTTTGGGCTTCCGGGACAATATAACAACAGCATCGCTTTATTAGTCGACGGCCATCGGCTTAACGATAACATCTACGAAGGAAACTTGATTGGAACGGACTTCCCGGTAGACGTTGACCTGATCGAGCGCGTGGAAGTAATCCGCGGGCCTAACTCGTCGCTGTATGTCGCCAGCGCCTTCCTGGGGGTCATAAATGTCGTTACAACACACGGGCAGGATGTGCCAAAGCTAAGCGTGGCTGGCTCCGGGGCCAGTTACGGCGCCTACCAGGGCCGCGTCACCTACGGCAACAAGCTTAAGAACGGTTTGGAACTGCTTCTTTCGGGTTCGGTCTATGATTCCCATGGGCAGGACCGGCTTTTCTTTCAGGAATTCGGCAGCCCCGCCACCAACCACGGTATCGCCGCGAACGCGGACCGTGACGAGTCGCACCAACTTTTCGCCAATCTCTCCTGGGGCGGATTCAAGTTGCAAGGAGTGTTTGGATCCCGCGATAAAGGGATTCCGACTGCTCCCTTCGGAAGCGTCTTCAATGTCACTGATACCCAAACCATCGACGCGCGCGCCTATCTTGATCTAGGTTACGACCGCAAGCTTGGCCGTGGCTGGAACCTTACCAGTCGGACGTCCTTCGATGAGTACAATAACGACGGCACATATGTTTACGATTATTCTGCGTCCGGTGGTCCTTCCCGAGTGCTCAATGAAAACTTCGCGCACGGCAAATGGTGGGGTGAAAACGTAACCTTCTCCAAACAGGTTTCTGAGACGCAGCGGTTCAGCGCCGGTGCCGAATTCCGTGACAACTTCCAACAAGATCAGGGAAACTATGATCTTCAGCCCTTGGTGCAATACTTCAGCGACAGCAGAACCTCGACCATATTTTCATTCTATGCTCAAGACGAGATACGCCTTCGCAAGAACCTCATCCTGAATCTGGGCTTGCGCTACGACCGCTATTCGATATTTGGCGGCACCACCAACCCCCGCGCCGCGCTGATTTACGATCCCTGGGAGAAAACCACCTTCAAGTTTCTCTACGGCCAGTCCTTTCGCGCGCCCAATCTGTTTGAGCTTTACTACAATGCTCCCGGAAACGAAGCCAATCCATCGCTCCAGCCCGAAACCGTCAAGACCATGGAGTTGGTATGGGAGCAATACTTTGCCAACCACTTTCGTTTGACGGCCTCCGGATTCTACTACCCCATCCATGGCCTGATTAACCAGCAAGTCGATGTGGCAAACGGCAATGCCGTTTTTGTCAATGCCGGTTCTTTGGACCTGGTAGGTCTTGAGATTGCTCTATCGAGAAGTTTGCCGCGGGGCCTGGAAGGCACGGCCAGCTATTCTCTTCAAGAGGTGACGAACGCCAGCACTCGATTGGCGGTTACGAATGCTCCGAAACATCTCATCCAGGCAAGCCTCAGTGTACCGGTCATCGCACAGAAGGTTTTCGCTAGCGTCGACCTTCAATACGTCAGTAAGAGAGCGACTCTAGCGGGCCTCTACTCGGGAGCCTACGTCGTTCCCAACTTTACGTTGTTCGCTCGAAATATTTCAAAACGATGGGAGTTATCCGCAAGTCTCTATAACGCTTTTAACCAAAAACATGCCGATCCTACCGGCAACGGCCTGGCCGAAAATACGATCGTCCAGGATGGCCGGAGTTTTCGGATCAAAGTCGGATACAAATTCCAGTGACGTCAGTGACGAATGTCCGCTTGCAGAAACGTCGCGAGGAATTGTCGGGGCAGGGAAGACGATTCGTGGCCCGAATGATGCGCTCAATCCGGCGGGCGTCGCTCTTCATCATCATCGTCTGCTGGCTCTTCACCGGCGCTCCCCAAGCGCTTCCCCTGAATGGGGAAGACGTCGAATACCCGGTCAAACTCGCTTTTCTGTATAACTTCACCAAGTTTATCGAGTGGCCGCCCGACTCCTATCGCGATGCGCGCGCGCCCCTGGAGATATGCATCGTTGGCCATGACCCATTCAGCCCGCAAATTGAGGGCGATCTACGAACCCGCATAGTCGGGACGCATCCGGTCGAGGTTCTGACCCTAAAGCCAGCCGACGCGGTGAGTGTGTGCCACATGGTGTTCATACCTGCCACTGAGGAACCCCGGGCCGACAAGATTGTTAGGGACCTAAAGGGATCAAGCACTTTGACGGTGGGCGAAGCCGAGGGCTTCGCCGAACTGGGCGGGATCATCAACTTCACGGTCCAGAGCAACAAAGTGCATTTTGAAATCAATCAGGTTGCGGCGCAACGCGCGGGTCTGAAGATTAGCTCGAAACTCCTCGGATTAGCGAAAATCGTCAGCGGAGATATGCATTAGGTTGCACCGGTCGGACGCCGCTCGGAACCATCATCGGCGCAAGGTGAACCCTCAGGGCGACGGCCGTTTCTCCTGCTTCAGAATGTCGAGCCTGCATCTGTAGCCGTCGGCGTCGATGATGTAGAGTCTACGGTTTTCCTGGGAGTATTTAATCTCTTCACCCTGAATAAGCAGACACCAACCGTTCCACGCATGCCTCTCCTGCGCCGTGTAAATGTTGTCATCGCCCTGGATGAGTAGAATGTGCGGATCGTTCGCACTATGGTGCGGCTCGACAGCCCCGAGGTCGTAATCACTGATGTTTATGGAGGAATCGCCGGCGACCTTCCCGGCCTTCCAATTCCGTTCCTTGGTCGCCGCGAAGATCAGCGGGGGAAATAGCAGGCAGCAGAGCACCAGTCGTCTCATCTTCAACTGACACCAGCGTACGCCCTGTGCCCGATGGGCCGCATCGCCCGAATGACATAATGGCCGGGCATTACCAGAAGCAGTCAACCGCAGGCAGATGTGCCTGAGGCCTAGTGTTCAGAAACGGAGAGGACGTTGCCGTCCGGATCTTTGAACCACGCGACCTTGCCCGCGGGACTCTTCCAGATGCCGAGCGCGTCTTGCTCCATGTACGGGTATTTCTCGAAGACTACGCCGCGGTCGAGCAGAGTAGCCACCACTTTTTCGATGTCCTTCACTTCCCATCCAAGCACGGTGGACGCGATCGGCACAACTTCCTTCACTCGCTGCGCAATGATCGACGTGTCTCCGCTGCGGAAAACGCTTACGTAGGGATTCTCGTAGTCGAAGGTCAGGCCCAGAACCTGCTCGTAGAAATGCCGGGCCCGCTCCGGGTTCGTGATCCGAAGAAATCCGTTGAGTGGGTAGGCGGTCAACAATTGAGCCTCCTCGACGTCAGACCCTCACCGCGGGCTCTATCGCGATCGTCTTTGCCGTTGACTTCATCAGCACCACGTACAAGGCACCGGCCGCAATGAATCCCACGAACCAGGCGTAATCACTTTGGAGCGGCGGGAAAGCGGTGTGGCGCGCCACTCCGCGAAAGCACGCTTGGCGACGGCGACAGCTTCATCGACCTCTTCGACACTGGCGAAATCCAGCTTAGCCTGCGCCTCACCGGTCGCCGGGTTCCAGACGACGCCGGAGCGTCCCGATGTAGAGGCCACCAGTCGACCGCCGATCCGTTGGTTCACCGTTCTGACCCCGATGCTAACATCCGCGATTCCATATACGTTGTCCTCCTAATTCGAGATTACTCCGCGGAAATCCACGCCGCAGTTCGCTCGGCGAGGTTTGCGAATGCGGTAATCGCGAGCTCCAGATGTTCCTCGCGCGTATCTTCGATCTTGTTGTGGCTGATGCCGCGAAGTGACTGGACGAACATCATCACTGTCGGGATGCCGGCCCGGGCTACTTCAGCGGCGTCATGCAGCGGGCCCGAAGGCAGACGATGTGCCTTGCCCGCGGCCTCCGTCACCGCAGCTTCACAGAACGACACCAGGCTTGGATGAAACGCGATCGGCTCAATGCTCCAGATGCGCGCCCAATCGACAGTGCAGTGTTCCTCGTCCGCGAAGCGGAGACTCGCCTGGCGAGCCTCCTCATACATCGACGCTAGATTGCCGGCATCCAGATCGCGCTGATCGAGCGTCGCTTCGCACCTTCCAACTACAGAAGTCACAATCCCCGGGAACGTCTTCACGCTGCCCATGGTGCAGACGGCGTCGGAATGCTTCCGCGCGATTGTACGAATTTCTAACGCCAGTTTGGCCGCCGCGGCAAGTGCGTCGCGCCGCACATTCATAGGTGTGGAGCCGGAATGCGCTTCCTGTCCATGAAACGTGATGGCATGGCGCTCCACACCCTTGGTGCCCAGCACCACGCCTAGCGGCAACCCCAAACCCTCCAATACCGGGCCCTGCTCGATGTGCAACTCCAGGTAAGCGGCCGCGTTTTCCCGCTCGCGCGCCGCTTCCGGAAAGCGGTCCATCTCGAAGCCGCAGTGGCGCACCGCGTCGTCCATGCGAATGCCATCTTTATCGGTGCGGACGCGGTCGGCGGCGATGGAGTGCGTTCCGGCGAAGGCCGACGAACCCAACAAGCTGCGCCCAAAACGAGCCCCTTCTTCATCCGCAAAATCGACCACGCGGATGGTGACCGGCGGGACGCCCGCCGTAAGCTTGCGCAAATCCACGCAACACCTCTAGCCCCGCCATCGTTCCCAAACATCCGTCCAGCCACCCGCCGTTGGGGACAGAATCCAAGTGGCTCCCAAGGATCAGCGCTTTTTTCGAAACGCCAGGGAGCGTGATCCAGCGGTTGCCCGCGGCATCGTAGTGGTCCTCCACCGGAAGCCCCGCCAGTTTGGATGTGAACCACTCGCGCGCCTTCAGCCAGGTATCGGTCCAGGCGATGCGCTGCGCTCCGTTTTCGTCCGCAGTGAGCGCGCGCAGTTCCTTCAGTTCGGCAATTGTTCGGCTTGGATTGACTTTCATAATCGTCAGAAATACGCAGGATCGCGTTTCAAGAGACGTCCGCGTCCTCGTTCGCCGACGAACTTGCCGTCGCGAACCTGCACTGAACTTGGATGTCTGGGCGAGCGAGCTGGTATTCAGGAACCACCACCCGCCATCCTAACAACAAGTGCCAGGGACGAACAAACGACGCAACCGAATCTGGCACAATCAAATGGAGTTTGACCACGCAAAACTGGCGTAAGTCGCCGGTTTCCAAACCAGATCAGACGGGAGTGCCCTACGGCCGGACTCCTCGCGTGAATTCCGCACGTGGACGAGACCGAGTGTGTGGGCTGCAACCTATGTTCGCTGGTGTGGCCCGTGGATGGATGCATTACGATGAAGCGCGTGGATGAAGGCGTGCCCGCGGAGACGTGGGTCCAGCGAAGCTCGAAACTGGAGGCCGTCTAGCGATGCAAGCGGCGCGATCAGATTGTTCGCGTCCGGCGTCGGCAGCGAAGCTAAAACCCGACGTTCCCTGGACCCTTCAACTTCAGCATCGCGCGCGCTTCGTCCGGCGTAGCGAACTCCATGCCGAGTTCTCCCAGGATGCGTTTGATCTTGTGTACCTGATCCGCGTTAGTCCTCGCAAGTTTTCCTTTTTCGAGAAACAAACTGTCCTCCAAGCCGACGCGCACATGCGAGCCCATAATCGCTCCGATGGTCGCTAGCGGCATTTGGTGCCTGCCTGCCGCGAGGATCGACCAGTGGTAATTTTCCCGGCCCAGCAAACGGTCAGCCGTCGCACGGACGTGCATCAGGTTCTCAGGGTCAGGACCCATGCCGCCCAGCACCCCGAAAATCGTTTGCACGAACAGCGGCGGCGTCAACAGCCCTTCGTCTAGAATGTGGGCCAGGTTGTAGAGATGTCCCAGGTCGTAGCATTCGTATTCGAAGCGCGTGCCGCAGCCTTCTCCAATCGTTTTGAGGATGCGCTTGATATCGCGGAACGTGTTGGGGAAAATGGTGCCTTCCGTGCTCTCCACGTACGGCTTTTCCCAATCGTACTTCCAGTCCTTGATTTTCCGCGCCGCCGCGTAGAACGCGAAGTTCATGGAGCCCATATTCAGGGACGCCATCTCCGGCCTCAGTGTAAGTGCCGCGCACATCCGTTCATCCAAGGTCATTGTGATGGCGCCGCCCGTGGTGATGTTGATGACCGCGTCCGTCGCGGCTTTGACGCGAGGCAGGAACTTGAGGAACAGATCGGGATCGCCCGACGGGCGGCCATTCTCGGGATCACGCGCGTGCAGGTGCAGAATCGCTGCCCCGGCTTCCGCCGCTTCGATCGCAGAGGCAGCGATTTGATCTGGCGTTAGCGGCAAGTATGGCGACATGGACGGAGTGTGGATCGATCCAGTGATCGCGCAGGTGATGATGACTTTATTGGCCAATGCCTGTTCCTAGAGTGGGATTCAGCGGGTCGCCGCGTCCGCTGCGGCACATGCATCTGGCGGTGAGGGTGGGATTCGAACCCACGGAACCCGCGAAGGTTCAACGGTTTTCGAGACCGCCCGATTCAACCGCTCTCGCACCTCACCGGCACTTCCAAAGTAGCGGATTCACGGGCCTAAAGCAACTTTCGCCGTGTCGGCCGGCGGCGTCGCGCTCTACGCCAGCTTCAACACCTTCTCCATCGCCAGGCGCGCTTCGCGGTCGGGGTCACGCTCCACGCGGCTCTCGTTATTGAAAATCATGGTGTCGCGCGACGCGGCCGAATACGCAGGCCACTTCGGCAGCTTCGCCGTATTCGGATTCCCGGTGCGCGCGAACGCCACCCACGACGCACTCACTTTTTCGGCCAGCGCGTAAGCTTCCGGCATCTTGGAAATGAGCGGTCCCGCGATCTTGATATTGTTAAACACGAACTGAATCTCGATAGTATGCGGCGATCGCATGTGCCCACCGCCCTCCGGCGTCTCCCAATCGAAACGGTACAGATACGCCGGCGCGCCGCCCTGCATCGCCTTGCGCTTGCCCAACTCGCGCGTGTAGGTGCCGCGCGGATGATCGGTCGCGATCAGAATATACAGATCCCACGGCGTGGCATCCGGATGCGTCTTGCGGAATGCGTCGATCACGGGTTGCGGGTCCATGCCGAGGCGCTCCGCCGTGCGCCGCTTCAGTCCGGCCTCATCGAGCGCGAGCTTCTCCGGCGTCGGCTTGTCATACAGAGTTTCCTCGGTGCGCGCCCATCCGATCAGCAGCGGAATTTTAGCGGAAAGCGCGGGCGCAGCCGGGTCCCACGGATGGATGGGAATCGCCTTGCCATCCACCATCGGCGAGTTCGCCACACCGCCGGGTTCGGTCAATGGAGCCTTCTTCAATACCTCGGTATTCGCGGCTAGCAGCCGCTCCATCGGAACGTTCTGCAGATCGCGTGCCTGGCTCGCCTTCAATCCCAGTTCCGCGAGCAGCAGTTCAGTCGCGTGAATCGCCTGCTCCGGTGGAGTCAGTCGCAGTACGGCGCCACTCTCGATGATTGCGCGATGATACAGACCCTGCGCGCCGGGCATCGCCATCAAAGTCGCTACCTTGCGGCCGCCGCCCGACTGGCCGAAGATCGTGACCAGGTTTGGATCGCCACCGAAGCGCGCAATGTTATCGCGCACCCACTGGAGCGCCGCAACAATATCCAGCATGCCGGCGCCGCCCGAGAGCGCGAAGTCCGCGCCCGCCTGCTCGCCCAGATACGTGAAGCCGAACACATTGAGGCGGTGATTAATGGTGACCACCACCACGTCGCCGGTATGCGCGAGATTGGTGCCATCCACTATGTGTGTGGAACCCGAGCCAGTGGCGAATCCGCCGCCATGCAGCCAAACCATCACAGGCCGCCTCGCGCCGCCGCTCATTGCCGGCGTGAACACGTTCAGCACCAGGCAATCTTCGCTCTGCGGCGGATCGGTATAGGCGCTCACCTGGGGCGCGGTGGGCCCGTAGGCAAGCGCGTCGCGAACACCGATCCAAGGCTCAGGCTTCTGCGGAGGCATAAAGCGATTCTTGCCGGAGGTCGGCGCGCCATAAGGAATGCCTTTGAAAATCTTGATATCGCCCGCGACCATGCCGCGCACCTTGCCGGACGAAGTTTCGGCGATGACGTTGCCGTTCTCCGCCGCCATCGCCAAACGCAGCAACGGTGAAGCTTGACTCGCTGCGAGCACAGCGGAGGCATGTCTAATAAAATGTCTTCGGTTCATTCCTGTTCCTCGCACACGTGAGTGTTCATAGCTATTCTTTAGACCATACTGCGCAGCGGCGCGCAAGCGGTTAAGCCGCGCCGAATCTCAGATCGATCGCGCCCACAGGTCCAAAGTCGGCCACCAGATGGTCGCCCGGCTGGGCGTCATAGATATCGGTAGTGACGCCGGTGGTGACATAATCGCCGGCCTGGAACCCGATCCCTTGCGAATGCAGGCGATGCACCAGCCACTGCAATGCGTTCAGCGGATGCCCCAGAACGGCAGCGCCGGAACCGCGCTCGATCACTTTTCCGTTCAGGCTCAGTTCCACCGCCTGCGCTGCGAGATCCAGATGACGCCAGTTGGTAACCAGTGCGCCCTTGACCCACGCGCCGTGACAAGCATTATCGGCAATTAGCGATGCTGCGCCAACCGTGGTCCAGCTATGAAAGCGGCTGTCGACGATTTCAATCCCCGGCAGCACGCCGGCGAGTGCATCGGCGATTTGATCGAGATCCAGCGGCTGCGCGGCGGGAGGCAGATCGCGCGCGAAGCGGAAGGCGAATTCGGATTCGATGATGCGCATGAAGAAGTCGCTGGGATGGAGCAGCGCCGGGCTATCGAAAGTCGAGGTCGAAAGCAGGCGGCCGTAGAACGGCTCCGGCATGCTGAGGAAGCGCTGCGCGACGGCGTTCGTGCAGGCGATCTTGTAGCCGATGCAATGGCCGCCATCCTGCGCGTTGATGCTTTCAACCAGCCGCGCCTGGCATTGATACGCTGCGGGCGCGTCGGCCGGGCGTGCGTCGGGCGGGAGTTCATAGAGGCGCACGCGCTGCAGGCGCGCGTCAAGCAGAAGTTGGGAACCGGAGTCGGGCATAATGATGGAGTAATTTCACACAATAGCAGACGCAAACCTATGCCCATCAGTCCTCTTGCAGGTCAACCCGCGGAATCCGCCAGCCTTATCGATCCGGCGCGCCTGATCGCCGACTACTATGCCATTCATCCCGATCCCGGCGTTGCCGCGCAGCGCGTGTCTTTCGGAACCTCCGGCCACCGCGGTAGCGCCTCCGATGGTTCGTTTAACGAGCAGCATATTGTGGCCATCACGCAGGCGATCTGCGCGTATCGCCAGCAGGCGCGGATCAGCGGGCCGCTCTTCCTGGGAATCGACACGCACATCCTATCCGAGCCGGCGTTTGCGAGCGCCCTCGAAGTGTTGGCCGCGAACGGTGTCGAGACGCGGATCGCCCTGCACGCGCCCGGGCCCAGCGGGCCTGGTGGATGTGGACTACACGCCCACGCCTGCGATTTCGCACGCGATTATTAATTACAACCGGAGCGGAGCAACGGCTTTGGCCGACGGCATCGTCATCACGCCCTCCCACAATCCGCCCGAGGATGGCGGATTCAAATACAATCCGCCGCACGGCGGCCCGGCCGATAGCGGGATCACGAAGTTTATTCAAGACCTGGCAAATACCCTGCTCGAAGGCAAGCTAGCCGGTGTGAAGCGCATCTCGCTCGATGCCGCCATGAAGGCCACGACCACCCAGCGCCACGATTTCATCGACGAATATGTATCCGGCCTCGGCACCGTAATCGACATGGATGTGCTGCGCGATTCCGGAATCAAGATGGGCGTGGATCCGCTGGGCGGCGCGGGTGTTCACTACTGGGGCCCCATCGCGGAGCGCTATAAATTGAATCTGGAAGTAGTCAATAAGACGGTGGACCCGACGTTCCGATTCATGACGCGCGACTGGGACGGCAAGATTCGCATGGACCCGTCGTCGCAATACGCGATGCGCGGGCTGATCGGCCTGAAAGACCGCTTCGACATTGCGTTTGCCTGCGACACCGATCACGACCGTCATGGGATTGTCACCAAGAGCGGCGGCTTGATGCAGCCCAACCAATATCTGGCAGTGTGCATCTCGTATCTATACCGGCAGCGCACAGGATGGCCGGCGGCGGCGGCAATCGGCAAGACCGTGGTAAGCAGCAGCATGATCGATCGCGTTTCGGCGGGCCTGGGACGGAAATTGTACGAGGTTCCCGTGGGATTCAAGTGGTTCGTAGACGGGCTGGTGAACGGCTCGCTGGGGTTCGCGGGCGAAGAGAGCGCGGGCGCGTCGTTCCTGGCAATGGACGGATCGGCGTGGTCGACCGATAAGGACGGTATCATTGCAGCGCTGCTATCGGCCGAGATCACGGCTCGCAGCGGGAAAGATCCTGGCGAAATTTATGCCGGCTTGTGCGAGAAATACGGGCGCCCAGTTTACGAGCGCATCGACGCGCCTGCTAACGCCGAGCAGCGCGCGCGGCTGGGTAAATTGTCGCCGAAGGACATTCCAGTTTCGGAGTTGGGTGGCGAGAAGATAGAAACCGTTCTGACTACCGCGCCAGGCGACGGAAATGCCATCGGTGGGATTAAAGTAGCGGCCCAAAGCGGATGGTTCGCGGCACGCCCGTCGGGGACCGAGGACGTCTACAAGATCTACGCCGAGAGTTTTCGGGACGCCGAGCACCTGAAGCGAATACAAGGCGAAGCCCAGGCGATGATTGCGCAGGTTTTGCGCTCCTAAGGCCCGGATTTGGGCGCGCGCCAGCCCCGAACGCGGTAACCTATATAACACGGCTGTATCTAACTTATGATGAATGCCGAGTTAAATAAACCTTTCGAATCCATCGAGAGCGCGCACGAGTTTGTCGCTCTGCTGGAGGAAAGCATTGGGGAAGCGGCGGATGACGTTCGCGGACACCTGCGGGATGCCGAGGCGGCCGGCGACGAACGCCAGGTGCGCGCACTGAATCTGGCTTTGTACAAACTGACGCAGCTCGCCGCGAATATGCACAAGAGCCGCCGGGCCTTGAACGATCTTCGCAGCATCCGGCGTCTCCTGTTTACGGAACGCGAGTTGGACGATGCGCTCGAACCGGTCGAGATTGCCAGGCGCGCGACCACTTCAATTTGAGCTAGCGGCGGCCGGCTCCGGCGTGAATTGAGGCACGCTGCTCAAATCCGTGTGGAAGGCAACGTTGATGCGATTCCATACATTGATCAAGCCCACGGCAATCGTCAGATTCGCGAGCTCAGCCTCGCTGAAGTGCTCGCGGACCCGCTGATATAAGTCGTCGGGAACCGGATGCCCGGCAATGAGCGTGAGGGCTTCGGTCCATTCGAGCGCGGCCCGTTCCCGCGGCGAATACACCGGCGCATCGCGCCAGCCGCTCAGCAGGTAAATCCGTTGTTCGGTTTCGCCCTTGCTGCGGGCTCGCTTGGTGTGGAAGTCCAGGCACCACGCGCAGCCGTTGATCTCGGATGCACGAATGGAAATTAACTCCATCAGATTTGCTTCGAGACCGGAATGCGCCAGAAATGCGGATACGGCCAGCAGCTTCTTATAGCCTTCGGGTGACGCGGCTGTGTGATCGAGCCTCTGCATGTCTACTCCTACTTGAGAAACACCGCCCGCTTAATGTAATCCAGCTTTGGAAAGTGCGGCTCCAGGTACGCATTGGTGCCATTCTCGACGCGGTTGGGATCGATGTATTTCCCTTCGGGCATCAGCTCGCCATAGCCCGAATAAAACTTATCGACCACCTCCATGCCGGAGACCACCTTGGCGAAAGGCACGAAGTTTTGCGCGTCGAGCGCGGCGTTGTCGGCCAGATTGATGAAGATTTCGGTAGCGCGGGTATTGGGATCCGATTGCGCGAAGGCCAGCGTGCCGCGCAGATTCTTTTCCTTGGGCGGATCGTCGAGGATGAAATACTTGCGCCAGCGATCGTGGATATCGTAATCCTTATGGACGCCGAACTGGGCGACGAAGCCCGGGACCACGCGGAAGAATCGATTCTCGTCGAAGTAACGCATGTTGACCAGCTCATGGAAACGATCGACGCCGCGCGGCGCCCAGGCTCTGGTGGCCTCGACCACGAAGTCGCCTTGCGTGGTTGTAAACTTCACGCGGAAGACCTCCGGCACCGCTACCTTGTCGTTCTTCTGACACGCGGCCAGAAGAAGCGTAGAGACCACGGTGATCAGGATGCGCCAGCGTTTCATCCGGCGGCGCGTTCGAGATGAGCGCGGTCCCATTGCGCCAATTTTGCCCCGGCTTCGTACGTACTTTCACAGAAGTCGAGAATCGATTGATCGGGCGCTGGGGCCGTGCGGACATCGCTGTACTTCAAGATGAACTCACCAAGCTGGCGATCCCAATAGGCCGCGGCGGGGCGCACCGGCTCTGCGTCCAAGCCGGGTGGGCTGGGCGCGCTGTAAGCGTAAAAGGACGCTTCCTTGAAGCTGCGGTTGCCGGGCCAGAATCCGCAACTGATTACTTCGTGCGAATAGGCCTCGCGCGTGACGCGATCGACGCCTTCCTTCTGCGGGCGCCGCGCGGCCGGAGAAACGCGTCACGGCCAGATCGAACGATCCCCAGAAAAAATGCACCGGACTGTTCTTGCCGATAAATTCGCAGCGAAATTCCTTGAAAAGGCGCTCGCACTGGATTAGGATGCGCCGGAAACGATTCGACATACTCGGCGTCGTAGGATGCGTGGTGCCGGTCCTGATCGAAAGGAGTCAAGTCATCGAACTCACAGGGCACGCGATAGATGTGGACCTCGATGCCCATGCTCCGCAGCGCGGCCATGTATTCGTTGTAAAAATCTGCAACCGAGCGCGGATAGAGCTCCACCGAAACTTCCTTATCCGCGCTGGTCCGGATCCACAGTTTATGCGCGATGAAATCGAAGTCGACGGAGAACGCGCCGGGGCCGTAGGGGATGGCCGAAGTAGTCAAACCACGCGGCGTCACATACAGCGGCACATTCCACCAATGATTTTCCAGCGGCGTGAGCGCGAGCCGAGTCTTGCCCACGATCTGGGTCCACATGTGGACCGTATCGCGCGTGGCCTCCCACTCAGCGTACGGTAACGCGGGCCAATCGCCTTGACTGTCAGACGTTTTCAAGGACCACCTCGTCGACATAGCACCAGGCCCAATCCTCGCCCGGTTCCAGCGATTTCACGATCGGGTGCTTGGTGGCGTGGAAATGTTTTGTCGCGTGCTTGTTCTTGGAGGAATCGCAGCAACCGACGTGCCCGCAACTCAGGCACAGGCGCAAGTGGACCCATCTATCGCCCATCTTCAGGCACTCTTCGCAGCCGTTAGTGTGGGGTTTGACGTCTTTGAATTTGATCGAGGTGAGAACAACCCTTCATGGCTCCATCTTAAACCTTGATCTTCAGCAGGCGGGCGGCGGTTTCTCCCAAGATGGCCCGGCGCTCGGCATCGCTGAGGCCGGGCGTCTGGAAAACTTGATCGACGGTGGTGGTGCTCCAGGGAAACGGATAGTCGGTGCCGAGCATGATCTGGCTCGCTCCGCATTCAGCCACCAAATGACGCAGGCCCTCGGGTGTGAAGATGATCGAATCGAAATACAGTTGCCGCAAATATTCCGAGGCGTGTTTCTTGGCGCCGGTGCATGAACTCGGACTCCGTACGCAGCCGTAATCGGAGCGGCCGGCGTAGGACGGTAGATAGCCGCCGGCATGCGCCGTACAGATCTTCAGACCTGGGAAGCGGTCTAGCGTCCCATCGAAAATCAGGTGCGACAGGAAAATGGTGGTTTCGACCGGATAGCCGATGACATTGCTCAGATAGCCGCCTCCCGCAAGGCGCTTGTCGAGTTCGGGAATGCCTGCGGGATGCATGAAAATCAGGCAATCGAGTTCCTCGGCCTTTTTCCAGAACGGATCGAACTTGCGAGCGGAGAGTTCTTCGCCGTTGATCTGTCCGGTGATCGCAGCGCCGCGCAGGTTGTACTTTTTCACCCCTTCTTCGAGTTGCTCGGCCGCCAGTTCGGGATATTGCAGCGCCACCGAAGCGAAGGCGACAAAGCGATCCGGGTGCGCGGTGCACAGGGCGGCCAGCCTCTCGTTCTGCAGGTTGATCACCTTGACCGCGAGATCGCGCTCCAGCGTATACCAGATGGGCCGGATGCTGAGGGCCTGCATGTCGGTCCGCCATTCATCCATCCGCTGAAAGCGATCGGCCACCATCGAGCCTTCAATCACCGAGGCGTCGGCCGGCGGTGTCTTGATGCCCATCAGCGCCTCCGCCTCCGGCACGATGACGTGCGCGTGGACGTCGATGGTTGTGACGCGCCGCCCTCCGACCATCACCGGGTGACGCGGTGGCGCGGCCGTCTGTGCGTACGATTGCTGCTTTAGTAAATGGCAGCCGGTGAACATCACTCCGGCGCTGGCCGCCGCGTCTTTTAGAAACTGCCTGCGATTGGACATGGGCACCTTCCCGTGCAGTCTATCATCGATTCGCTATGCGATCAGCCGGTCGCCGCCGGCGTAAACGTTGAAGCGCTCGCCGCGCAGAAAACCGATCAGCGTCATGCCGAAACGCAGGGCCGTTTCGATCGCAAGACTAGACGGAGCCCCCACCGCGATAACGATCGGAATGCCCGCCGTCACCGCCTTCTGAACCAGCTCGAAGCTGATGCGCCCGCTGAGCATCAGAACATAGTCGGTCAACGGCAGCCGGCGTTCGAGAAAGGCCGCGCCGATCAGTTTGTCGACGGCATTGTGCCGCCCCACGTCTTCGCGCAGATACAAGAGTTCACCGGCAGTGTTGAAGAGGCCCGCGGCGTGGAGTCCGCCAGTGTGTTCGAAGATCGCTTGGGCCTCGCGCAACTTCGCGGGGAAATGCGGCACCAGATCCGCGGAGAGCTTCGGCTGCCCTGCAGGCAGCATCGTGCAGCCCGACGCCGCCAGTGCGTCGATAGAAGCTTTACCGCAGACTCCGCAACTCGACGTGACATAGAACCGCCGCGCGTCAATCTCCGCCGTGAGGCCGGCAACGAGAGACACGATCACGGCGCCTGAGTCGTCCACACGAATGTCCGCGATCTGTTCGGGATTCGTCAGTAGGCCTTCAGTGAAGAGGAAGCCCAGCGCCAACTCGCGATCATGTCCTGGAGTGCGCATGGTGATGGCGACATCGGACTCGCCCAGCCGGATCTGAAGAGGCTCTTCCACCGCCACCAGATCCTGCGCGCGTACGCTCGCGCCGCCCGGTTCGATCTTTTGGATCGGAACGGTGAGGATGTTCCGCTTCATAAGGAACGTTTCAAGGAGATAACAACACTCTTTGAGGCCGGCGTGTTGCTTTTTTCCGCCACGCTGCCGATGGCGACCAGCACGTTGGTCTCCGGAAAATAAGTTGCCGCGCAGCGCCGCGGAATCGGGTACGGGTACACCGCAAAACGAGGTGCCGTGCGCAACTGTCCGCAAAAATGGCTGGTGATGTCAACAAAGTCGCCGCTGGCGAATCCGGCCTCCCGACAGTCCTCCTCATTGAGCAGAATCACGCGGCGGCCGTGATGCACACCTCGGTAGCGATCTTCAAGGCCATAGATCGTGGTGTTGTACTGATCGTGGCTGCGGATAGTCATCATCAAAAATTGACCGGCTTCCAACCGCAGGCGCGGAAGCGCATTGATGGTGAACTGCGCTTTCCCGGTGGGCGTCGCGAAAACGCGATCGCGAATCGGATTGGGAAGCTCGAAGCCGCCCGGCTGGCGCACGCGCTGATTGAATTGCGCAAAGCCGGGGACCACGCGCTCGATTGAATCCCGGACGCGATCGTAGTTCGCGACCAAGCCATCCCAATCCGTGTCCGAGTCGGAAAGCGTGGCCCTGGCAATGCCCGCGACAATCCACGGTTCGCTGCGTAAGTGTTCGGAGGCGGGCGAGAGCGTTCCGCGAGAAGTCTGAATCACCGCCATTGAATTCTCAGTGGTGACGAATTGGGGCCCAGTTGCCTGAAAATCGCTCTCCGAGCGGCCGAGCGCCGGCAGAATCAGCGCCTGCTGCCCGGTGATCAAATGGCTGCGATTGAGCTTCGTCGAGATTTGAGCCGTGAGACGGCAATTGCGAAGCGCGGCGGCTGTGAAATCGGTGTCGGGAGTCGCCGAGAGGAAGTTGCCGCCCATCGAGACGAACACATCGATGAGCCCGGTGTGCATGGCCCGAATGGTTTCGACGGTATCCAGGCCGTGTTCGCGCGGCGGAGAGAACGCAAATTCGGCGCCCAGGCGATTGAGAAATTCGTCCGGCATCTTTTCGAAAATGCCCATGGTGCGGTCACCCTGGACGTTGCTGTGGCCGCGCACCGGGCACGCGCCCGCGCCGGGACGGCCGAGGTTGCCGCGCAGCATCAGGAAATTCACGATCTCCTGAATGTTATCGACCGCGTTCTTGTGTTGCGTCAATCCCATGGCCCAGCAACAGATGACGTTCTTGGCTTGCATCGCGATTTCCGCAGCCTGGCCGATCTGCTCACGTGAGAGCGCGCTTTGTTCGACGATGTCATCCCATGAAACCTGCTTCAGCGCCGCGTAGAATTCGCGAAATCCCGAAGTATGCTGCTCGATAAAAGCCCGGTCCAGCACCTCGCCCGGACGCCGCTGCTCCTCTTCGAACATGTGCTTCATCACGCCCTTGAGAAAAGCAACATCGCCGTTGATGCGGACCGGCAGGTGCAGGCAAGCGAGCGGCGTGCCCTTGCCGAAGAACGAAAATGGATGCTGCGGATGCTGGAAATGATTCAGGCCAGTTTCAAACAATGGATTGACGCTGACGATCTTGCATCCGCGCCGCACCGCTGCCTGGAGCGTCGTGAGCATACGCGGATGATTCGTGCCGGGATTCTGCCCAATAATGAAAATCGCGTCCGCATAATCGAAGTCGCCCAGCGATACCGTGGCCTTGCCGCGGCCGAGGGTTTCGCCGAGCGCAGTTCCGCTCGATTCGTGACACATGTTGGAACAATCCGGCAGATTGTTGGTGCCGAATTGTCGCACGAACAACTGGTAGAGAAACGCGGCTTCGTTGCTGGTGCGCCCCGACGTATAAAAGGAAGCGCGCGACGGCGACGTCAACGCATTCAACTCGCGGCCGATCAGTTGAAAGGCGTCTTCCCACGCAATCGGCTCATAGTGGCTGGCGCCCGGGCGCAGCACCATGGGATGCGTCAAGCGGCCGGCTTTGCCAAGCCAATGGTCGGATTGCCGGCTCAGCTCCGCCACCGACCACTGGCCAAAAAACTCCGGCGTGACGCGCTTGAGAGTACCTTCTTCGGCAACCGCCTTCGCGCCGTTCTCGCAAAATTCGGTGACGGAACGGTGAGTATCGGGATCGGGCCACGCACAACCAGGGCAATCGAATCCAGCAAACTGATTCAAATCACGCAGGAGCTTGATCCCGTTGACGACCCCAGCTTCGCCCATCGCGTGACGAAGAGCGTTCGTGATCGCGGGGATCCCGCCGGCAGTAACCTGCGGGTGGTCGAGTTGCAATCCGTCAGTTTCAACAGGATTCGTCGGGCTCGCCGGGTCGCGTGACGGCATTCGTATCCAGAATAGCGCCTGTTTTCGAAAGTTGACACGAATCGGGGTGGTTGCCTGTTCGGCGATTTTTGGGAGTAAACTTGTTTGCTGAGGTGCACGACATGAATCGCACAGGTAAGCTTGTCCCCGTCCTAACAATGGTGCTGGCGGCTGGAGTCGTTTTCACCGCCGCGTACCGTCTGAGCGCTCAGCAGCCCGCATCGGCGACGACAGCGCCGGTCTCTGCCGAAAGCCGCGCCTTCAAGCCCGGGTCTGCGCCCGGATTAAAGGTGACCGATCTCGGACGTTCCTCCGGGCACACCTATCGCATCAACATGGTGAAAGGCGATGAGATCATTTCCGGCCTGCTGGATTTTGCCGAAAAGAACCACATCAAGAACGGCCACTTCACCGGCCTCGGCGCGATCGACAAGGCGACCCTCCGCTGGTCCGACCCTGTAAACAAAACTCCGGGCAAAACCGAGATCAACGAAGAGGCCGAAGTGGTCTCCCTGGTCGGCAGCATCACGCAGGACAAAGACGGGAAGCCGACCGTGCATGCTCATACTGTTTTCGCGCTTCAGGATGGCAGCACACGCGGCGGTCATTTGCAGAGTGCGCGGATAAGCATTATCGCCGAAATCTTCGTCACTGACGAAGAGAACGTGGGCACGGTAACCAACGCCAGCCGGTAAACCCGCGGCTCGCGGGCGTGCCTACTTGGCCATATCTGCCGGAATCGGCTGGGTGACTTTTCCGGTGGCGGCCCACTCGGCGCCGCGCGCGAAGGTCACCTTGAAAGTTTCTTCGGACGCCGCCGCGATGTCGTGCCCCAACGCGGTGATGAAGACACGGCCGCTGCCGAATTGCGTAGTCCAAAGCATCGGCTCATCGACGCCCGCGCCTGACATCGGCTGCTTGTTGCGCGCGTCGGAAGCCTTCTCGTCGTAGCGCGAGTGGTCGTCATAGGCAGTGGCCAGGACGTGATAGGTGCCATCCGGCTGCCACTTCAGATTGGCGTACAACTCGTCGTTCTGCACCGCCAGCGGCGACTTCAGCCCCGCCGTGATCGGATGATTGGCGTCTTTAATATCGACAGTGAAATCGTGGCGCGCCGAGTGGTGCCCCTTGTTCGGCCTCCAATTTCCCGCCGACATTTTTTCGTAATCCGTCCAGCCATTGAACGCCGCGATCGAAAAGTGATACAGCACCAGGCCCTTGCCCGAGCGGACGTAATCCGCAAAAGCGCCATTCGCGCGCTCACCCCAAAGTAGCCCCGGTTGATTGCGCTCGAAATAATTCACGACGACCAAGTCGTAGGGCGCCAGTGTCTCCGGCCCCGCCCCGCGGAACTCCTCGGTGACGCGAACCTCGAAGCGGCCGGTGTCCTCCAGGGCCTGCTTCAGGATCGGTGTGGTTCCTTTCCAGTCATGGCCATTCTGACCGGTGATGATCAGCGCTTGCAGTTTCGGCGGCCCGGCTGGGGCGGTGCCCTGCGCACTCAGGAGCGACGCGCCAAGAGCGGTCACGAGTAGAAGTCGAGTAGCGTTCATAGCTGTCTAATCTATGCGGAACGATCGTGGCTGTCAACCGTCCTACTTGCCCGCCTACTTCCCAGATTGATCCGCCAGCGGGAGCTGTAGCGTAATTCGATCGTCCGCCCCGACGACTTTAGTGATGTGTCCTTTGCCGGTGACGTCTTCCACCAGGTCCACGTGCCCCGGCCCGACGTTTATCTTTTTCCCTCCGGCGACCTCAAGCTCCGCGTGGCCCATCAGCGTGATCACGTACTGACGGCGCGGCGCGCGATGCCAATCGATAACATTGCCCGGCGATGCCAGATGGAGCTCGCCCGAAGTAATCGGCAACAACTTCAAGACCCCGCCGGGGAAATCCATCCCAACTTCTTCAGAGTGCGTCAGGTTGTCCGGACCCGTGAATAGCCGTGTCATGAAGACCGGCTTGTGGGTTTGAGCCTGAGCCACGCCCATCAATGATGCGTCCGATGGAGTGGTCATGTGCCCGACGATTGCGCCCACCGCGAACGCGAACAAAAGCGCCAACATTTTGCGAGTCATATTTGTCTGCCTCCCGGCGAGCAAGTATATCAGGCGGCGGTGACGCGCGGAGCGGCGGGTAGTGGTCAACTTTGAATTTTTCGTCTGGTGGTTAGGCGAGCCTTGAAACCGGGGGTGGGCCGTGTTAGGCTCCCCCGCATGGACTGCTATATGCGCGGTGCCTTGCTCGCGATTCTATTGGGCGGCACCGTTTTCGCTCAATCCCCTTTGGTTAATCCAGATTTCGAGCAAGGCCAGCCGGGTGAGCGACCACTGGGCTGGCTATTCGGATTCGGACCTCACAAGTCGAGTTACTCTGCGCTGACGGTTACGGACTCATGCAACTCAGGTAAGCAATGTGCGATGACAAAGTCGAACGAACTTATCCCCGCCGGGAACAAATCGTTTCTGTACCAATACGTTGATTCAAAGCCATATCGCGGCATGAAGTTCAGATTTCGCGCTGCCGTGCGAACTGAGGTGGCTGGTTCGCCCGATGGTGCTGGACTTCTGGTTCGCATCCACCGCGTCAGCGGAGAAAGCTGCTTCTTTAACAACATGAGTGATCGGCGAATCGTTTCCGAGGATTGGGCGTTCTATGAAATAACGGGGGAGGTTTGTGCGGACGCAGCTAATCTAGAAATAGGAATGCAGCTCTGGGGCACTGGCAACGCATGGCTGGACGACGCCTCGCTCGAATTCGTAGAATCTGGTGCGGCGCTGCTCCCGAAGATGACTACCACACTGCCGAATAAGTAGTTTTACGCCGCTCTTTCTCAATCCCCGTTCGTCGGCTTTGATTCAAACTGAGACACTACGGAGCGCGCTTCGCGATCCAGCTTTAATCCAAGCCGAAAGTGACAATCAGATCCCCGGCCGGAATCGACACTAGTTGCTTCCCGTTGGCCAGATAGCTGATGGGCGACGCGAAGACCGGCCCGTTCGCAGCGAAAGTCCACAACCGATCGCCCGTGGTCGCATTCAGCGCAAAGATCACGCCTTCGAGCGTGCCTCCAAACACCAGGTTCCCGCCGGTCGCCATCACGCCACCCCACGGAGGAGTGAGGACGCGATGCTCCCACTTGATATTTCCTGTACCCGGCTCGATCGCCAGGACCTTGCCCCAGCTCTCCTCCGATGCGCCGTAGTTTTGAGTTTTGGCTCCTCCGACTGCCGGGTCATAGGCGCCTGCATTGGGCAGCGCCCCCAGCGGAAGCGGCCGGTCCGGTTCCTCAGTGGTTGGATGCGGAACCGCGTTCTTCGAGAACAGGCGGTGCTCCTCGCGCGCAAACACATACAACCACTTCGTGAGCGGACTGTAACTATGCGACATCCAATTCGCGCCGCCGTCCACGCCGGGCCAGATGTGATCGTTGCCCTCGGGCGTCGGTTCATTCCCCGGAATCACCTCAGGTCGGCCGTTATCGTCGAAGCCATTGTTCCAGGTCTGCTTGACGAACGCCTTGGCAGTCAGAAATTTTCCGTTCGTGCGGTCGAGCAAATAATAAAAACCGTTGCGATTGGCCCAAGCCAGCGTCTTCCTCATTTGGCCTTGGAACTGGGTGTCGAGTAGGATCGGGATCTGCGTCGAATCCCAATCGTGCAGGTCGTGCGGTGTGAATTGGTAGAACCACTTCAGCTTCCCGGTGTCGGGATCGAGCGCCAGAACCGAGCACGAATAAAGGTTGTCGCCCCCACGATAGTCATCATTCAAATCCGGCCAGGGATT
Source organism: Bryobacterales bacterium (assembly GCA_963731375.1). Taxonomy (GTDB): domain Bacteria; phylum Acidobacteriota; class Terriglobia; order Bryobacterales; family Bryobacteraceae; genus Palsa-187. The sequence goes on along the minus strand of CAVSUW010000004.1, from coordinate 642,943 downwards.
GCTGGTTCCCCAGAAGAGCGTGTTGGTTTCCGGATCGTACGATCCGTTATTCCAGGTAGTGACGCCACCCGTCTTCCACGAATCACCAGCCCAGGTTCCGAAGTTGGGCTCACCCGGCTGCGGAATGGTGTTGAAGCGCCACAGACGCGCGCCAGTTTTGGTGTCGTAGGCGTCCAGAAATCCGTTTACGCCATGCTCACCGCCCGCCATGCCCACGATCAGCTTGTCTCCGACGATCAGCGGTGCGCCTGGAGCCGCATAGCCACCCGCTGCGAGGTAATCGCCCATCTCGGTCTTCCATATTTCATGGCCGGATCGGGCATCCACCGCAACCACGTGCATGTCGAGCGTATTCATGAACAACGTATTGCCCAGCATCGCCAGGCCGCGATTCACTTTGCCGCAGCAGTTGTAGGTGCGCGCCGGATTACGATATTCGTAGCTCCACAACTGACGGCCGGTAGCCGCATCCAGCGCATAGATCGCGTTTTCAGGGCGCGTCAGATACATGATGCCGTTGACCACCAGGGGCGTGGTCTCAAACTTTTCGATGTGGCGGCCCTGGAAAATCCATTTCAGGTGGAGATTCTTCACGGACTGCACATTGATTTGATCCAGGCTGCTGTAGCGCCAGCTATTGTAGCTGTGCGAATACATCATCCAATTGCCCGGCTCGTCCGCCGCCTTCAACAGCCGCTCGTAAGTTACGGGACCTTGAACCGGAGCCTGACCTTTTAATGTGAAAGCCACCGCCGCGGCAAACACTGCGGCTCCAAGTCGCACGCTCCACTTATGCATTTTTCTTCTGCGCCCCCTTCAGGGAATTCAAGTAGCGCCTACATAGATAGCATTTCCTTCGGCAACGCTACAACTGCCCCGCGGCCGCGATCTGCTAGAATGATCGGCGGATCGCGAACTCGGCTGTTCGCCACTTCCATGCAGAAGAAAGGTTCCCAAATGCTCTACACTCGACGGCTCTACACGCGACGTGATATTGGCAAGCTGGCGTTGACTGCTGTGCCCCTTGCCGCCCTCGCGGCAAAACCGGATTCGAAATACAGCGGCGTCCAGGTCGGCACCATCTCCTACAGCTTTCGCGAGATGCCGGATCCCAACAATTGCGAAGCCATCCTCAAGCACATGACCGATCTGGGACTCAACGGCATCGAGCTCATGAATGCCCCCGCCGAGACGTTCGCCGGTGCGCCGGTCGTTCAGCGAATGCCCGCCGGTCCTCCTCCGCCTCCGGGCGCGCCTCGCACGGGCCCGACGCCGCTCAACCCCGAGCAGCAGGCTGCGTTGAAGAAATGGCGCTTGTCGGTCTCGATGGACAAGTACAAAGCCTTGCGCAAAATGTACAACGACGCCGGAGTCGACATTTACGCCTTCAAACTCGGCCTCACCATGGCCATGTCGAACGACGAGTACGAATACACCTTCAACGTCGCCGAGGCGTTAGGTGCAAACCATCTGACGATGGAGTTGCCCGAAGACGGCGCTCTCACCAAGCGCGTAGGCGAGTTCGCCGCCAAACGCAAGATGTATGTCGGCTATCACGCGCACACGCAGGCGACTCCAACTCTTTGGGACCAGGCGATGTCGCAATCGAAATACAACGGTATCAATCTCGACCTGGGACATTACACCGCCGGTACCAACAGCAGTCCGATTCCCTTCCTGCAAAAGAACCATGGCCGCATCACCAGCATGCACATGAAGGATCGCAAGTACGAAACTCACGGCGGCGAGAACATGCCGTGGGGCCAGGGCGACACGCCCATCAAGGAAGCGCTCCAGTTGATGAAGAAGGAGCACTACACCTTCCCGGCAACCATCGAGTTGGAGTACAAGACTCCGGCAGGATCGAACGTGATGGCGGAAATGCGGAAATGCGTCCAGTATTGCAAGGACGCTCTGGCGTAAGCGGTTCGCCGCTTACCCGGACTTCTTAGTGAGTCGTGAAAACGACTCGCCGCCTTTTCTAAAAGTAATGCCGTGGGCTTCCGGGCCGAGCCCGATGATCAGCGATCCCACCAGGAACGCGACTGCCGCGAGCCCTCCCATGGCTTGGGCATACGAGAAGTGTTCGCCGATCCGCGCTTCCAGATAGGGAGCGACTCCGGCCAGCAGCATCCCAATCTGATAAGCGAACCCCGGCACGAAGCCCCGGAGATGCGCCGGCGTCAGCTCGTTCATGTGAGCCGGAATAATGCCCCACGCTCCCTGTACACAGAACTGCATCAGAAATCCGCCGAGGACGAGCAACGCGGTCCCCGGAGCGGCGATCCACAGCGGAATAATCAGCAGCGCAGTCAGCACGGAGCCGATCATGGCGCGGCGCCGTCCGAAAAGATCCGAGAAATAGCCGATCACCAAGCCACCGAGCGTAGCGCCTACCATCGACACCATGGTGGTCAAAGCCGCCGCCTGCTGTGAGAATTTCCGCCCCTGCATCAGGAACGTGGGGTACAGATCCTGCGTGCCGTGAGAAATAAAGCCCATCGCTGTCAGCATCAGCACCAGGTAGAGAAAGCGCTGCCAGATTGACGGCAGTGACCGCACGTAGCTGCGCCAGTCCGTGCGATGCTCCTGCCACGCCTCGGACTCCTTCACTCGTTTCAGCACGAAGATCGACAGCAGCGCCGGCAATCCGCCGATGAAGAACATGACGCGCCATGCATACTCGGGATGCGAAGTGTGGATCGCCGGGTACACCGTGAGAAACGCCAGCGCCGCCAGAAGATTTCCCAGCGAGTAGCCCTGGTGGAGCATCCCGGAGATCACGCCCCGCCACTTCGGCGAAATCGATTCCAGCGCCAGCGATGCGCTCACGCCCCACTGCCCGCCCATCCCAATCCCGAACAGCATTCGCAGAATCAGAAAGGTTCCAAATGTCGGTGCCAGCCCGGAAAGCGCCGACGCCACGGCGTAAAAAACGATATTGAGCATCATCGGCAGCCGTCTTCCGAACCGGTCCGCCATCACTCCAAACAGCAGAGCCCCCACCGGCCGCATCGCGAGCGTGAGTGTAAGAGTGAGCGCAACCTCGGGACGCGTCTTGCCGAACGCCTTGCCGATATCGGCGATCAGAAACGTCAGTACAAAGAAGTCGAAGGCATCGAAGGTCCAGCCTAGAAACCCCGCGAGAACCGCGTTGCGCTGATCGCGTTTCTGCACGCTGATGGGAATATCGGTCGAGGATGCCATTAACGCAACTCCTTGACGCTGTAGTATACCCCAGCGCCCTTGCGCACCACCAAATCGGACTACCTCAGCGGCGGCGTAGAAACCGGTGGACGCCGGTGCATCGTCGCCTGTTCATAGGCATACGCGAGCCTAATCAACTCGGCTTCCGACCACGCCCGCCCGTAGAACGTGATGCCCACCGGGAGCGTGCCGCCTCGCGAGTAACCCATCGGCACATTAATTGCCGGAAAACCCGTCGTTGGTGAGAATATTTGGCTGTTGTCGCCGGCCGGCGTATTCAGATCCCCAATCAAGCGCGGCGGATTACTCCACGTCGGATACACGAAGGCATCCAGCTTCAGCCGGTCCATCGTCTTCAGCACTGTTTCGCGGAATTGCGCCCGATAGGCGTCGTCGCTGTGGCAGGCTTCCGAATCCGGGCCGTTCTCCGGTCCTTTTTCCGCGTCCTCCAGCCGCTTCTGCGTCGACGGATGAAATTTCTCCGACTTCACAATCGCTGCGAGATCCGCCATCGGAGCTTGCCCGATGCGATCAGCCAGAAAGTGATTCAGGTCGTACTTGAAGCCCATGCACGGGATCGGGTTGGTCTGCCGTTTGATTTCCAACCCCTCAACCTTCGCCGGATCGATCACGGTTGCACCCGCTCGCCGCAGATCCTCCAGCGCCGCCGCGAAAATCTGCACAATCTCCGGATCGGTCGTGTCCCGCTCGTACGCTTCGTGCAACACCCCGATGACCGCGCCCTTCAGACCATTCCGGTCGAGCGACTTGCTGTAATCCGGAATCGCATGTCCCCGCGCCGCCGCCGTCACCGGGTCTCGCGGATCTTCCCCCACGATCACTTGAAATATTTTCACCGCGTCTTCCAAAGTGCGCGCCATCGGCCCGGCGATATCGGCGCGCAGGTTCAGAGGAAAGACGCCAGCCCGGCTAGTCAGCCCCATCGTCGAGCGGATGCCTGCCAACGCCTGATGCGATGACGGCCCCCGAATCGAGTCGCCGGTATCACTGCCAAATCCCGCAAGTCCAAAGCTAGCCGCGACCGATGCCGCAGTGCCGCCGCTCGACCCCGCCGTCACCCGGTCCAGCGCATAAGGATTCCTCGTGTACCCAGGCAGAATCGAGCTGACCGTCTCCACCGGACTGAACGCCCACTCCGCCATGTTGGATTTCGCCAGCACAATCGCGCCCGCCGCTTTCACTCGCGCCACCTGAGTTGCGTCTTCTTTCGGCTGATAGCCCGGCAAACGCAAGGGCGCCGTCGGACGTCTGCAGTCCCTTGGTTTCGAAGTTGTCTTTGACGATCATCGGCACGCAGTGCAGCGGCCCCGTGAAGCCGGACTGCGCGAAGCGTCGGTCAAGCTCGTCAGCCTCTTTCGTCGCGTCGGGATTGATCGTTACGATGGCGTTGATCGCCGGCCCGTTCTTGTCGTAAGTGTTTATGCGCCGGATGTAAGCGTCCACCAGTTGCCGGCATGTCAGTCGCCGCTCGCGCATAGCGTCGTGGACTTGCGCGATGGTGGCTTCTTCCACTTCGAAAGGCGCGGCCGTTTGAGCCGCTAGCAACTCAGCCAACAGCCAGCCCACGGCGATCAGACGAAAACTCATTCCAATATCGTGACAGAGTGCGACTTTCCGCGGGCGGCCCTCCCCAGCTACGGATCGTGCATGCGCGGCCACCTTCCCGCAGTAGGTGTCGCAAAATGGTCCACGAGATTTTGGTGAACCACTTCCGGTTGATTGCAAATCAGTGGTCACGCTTCGTCACAGTGCACACGGTATAAGTGACGGTCTGTCATGGATTTGTCCCCCCAAAAGACTCATAGAATCGGCCCAACGCAAGATATGAATCCGTGTGCCCCCAAGCTTGGCCCTTGACGTGCTCTAACTCTATCGAATCTGGCAGCAGGTCAAAAAAAATGGAGGATCACTCAGATGAACACGGAAATGGTAGCTAAGGATTGTTGGGTTGCCGGCCAACTCGCGGGGATCCGCATGTTGGAGCGCGAATTAGCCGAAGCGTTCAAGAAACCCAACGCCGAAACTAGTGCCGACCTGCGCCGGCGCGTTCGCGAACTGAACTCGTGGCTGAACTTGGTTGACGACGCTCTTACGGCTTAAGCTTTATTCCGTGGGAGTTCTACACGGACTCGGAACCCACGGCAGCCGCTGCCACTGTCAAGTTTTTGACAGCTAAGCGCGGGAATTGACCCTAGACGCTACCTGATTTTCGATTCGAGTTCTGCGCGATTGAGCCGGGGACTTGAGCCTAGGCTCAAGTCCCCGGCTAATACGCACTTTAGAAACTCAACCGCAGCGCCAACTGCATCACGCGCGGTGTAAAGCCGATATTGGTGGATGTGATCTGGCCGAATGCTCCCCCGTTGGTCGGAATGCCCGACGGGTCGCGTCTCACCGTCCAACTAGAAATGGCGGCGTTCGGAAGGGCAAAGTTCGCGGTGTTCGTGATATTGTAAGCCTCGGCGCGGAACGACAGCTTGAGCTTTTCCGCGATCGCGAAGTCCTTGAAAACCGAGAAGTCCAGACTTCTCCAATGCGGGCCGAGGCATTGGGCGCGCCCTTCATTCCCGGCAAAGCCGATGGGCTGCTGCTGGAAAGCATTGTAGTTGACCCAATCGCGAATCGACGGGTTCGCCGCCTGGCAGGACTGGCCGGCGATCTGATTGGGGCGGTCCACTGTTAAATTCGGTAGATTGATCAAATTCTGGTTATCCGTCACCGTGTACGGCTCACCGGACTGCCAGAAAGCGATTGCGTTCACCTGCCACCCGCCGATGGCGGTCCTTTTCAAACCCGTCGCTCCCTTGCCGAACGGAAGTTCGTAGTTAATGCGCCCGGTGATTTTGTGCTTAAAGCCGATGCTGGAGTTGCCCCAATCGTAGCCGCGGTTAAAGGTAAGGTTTGCAATCGGTTCGGCGATGTCAGTTAAGCTGGTCAGATTGCGGGCGAACACATAGTTGGCGTTCACGGTCAACCCCTTCGAATAGCGCCGCTCGAAGATGAACTGCGCGGCGTTGTACTCGCTGGCCCCGCCCGTATTGTAGAGCGAGATGCCGGTTATGTTGGGTAACGTCGCCGCGCGAATGTAGGCAGGCGTCGTGGCCGTTCCCGAGGGAGCCGGCAAATTAACGTTGGTTGAGTAATTGAGGTGACGCCCTAGTTCGCCGACATAAGCCACGGTGAAAACGTTTGAGCCGAGTTGCTTCTGTATGGTGAAGTTCCATTCCATGACTTTCGCGGCCGGATAATAATCATCGTGGGCGCTCAAGGATGAGTTTAGACCGCCGGCTACTGGCCCGAGAAGCTGTCCAATATTGGCTGGCACGATCGGCGGCGGGCCCTGCGACAATTTACCGACACCCGCCGGACACGCCGTCGATCCGATCCCCCCCGCTGGAGAGCAGGTGAAGCTCACCGTCACGAAGGGCGGATTGGGAAGGTTCAGCGCGCCCGCCGCATAATCCTGGGCGAAGTAACTCATGCCGAATCCTCCACGAAACACGAACCCCTTACCCGCGCTGTAGGCGTAGCCGAATCGCGGTTGGAACTGTTTCCAGTTGGGCTGCACGCAGGCTACGGCGCTAATGCAAAATGTATTGGTGGCGAGCTGATAATTGGAACGCTGACCAGTCGCGCTTGTGAGCTGGCCGATGTGATCCCAGCGCAGGCCAAGATTGAGTGTCAGCTTGCGCGTGGCATGCCAATCGTCCTGGACGTAAATGTGAGGTTCCCAGGTCCGGTAGTACTGAAACTGATAAGGGATACTGCCGTGTGATGGTGGTCGGGATGCCCAGAAGGAAGTTCGCCAGGCTATTGGGTGGCGCGCCCGCCGTGGCTCCGCCGAACACAAAATTTCCTTCGCCGTTCTGGATTTGATAGTACTGCTCCTGACGCCGGATCATGCCGGCGCCGATTTTGACGTTGTGGGAGCCATGTGTCCACGTGACTGCTCCCTCTTCCTGGAAGATGTTGTTAATTTCGTAAATCGGCACGGAAGTGCAGTCGCCCAGGGTATTGCAGCTTCCTGTTCCCTGGTAACCGTTGATCGTAGTATTCATCAATCCCGAAACGTACTGATTCACATCGGCTCCGGGGATGCCGAACACATTCGACAGGTTGGTGCCCTGATTGGCCGAGAGAGTCGCGATATTCAGCCGCGTGAAGCCGCCCTTCAGCTCCATCACCAGTGTCGGGCTGAAAATGTGAATGAAATCCAGCATGTATGCCTGCGAATCCTCGGTCGAGTTCCCCGGATAAATGCCGTTCCCGGGGTTAACCGTTATATTGCCGACCTTCACTTGCGGATACAGGGTTGGATATACCGTAGTCGTCGGGTTGTAGGTGAAGCGGCCAAAGAGACTGTCTTTATCGGAGAAGCGATGATCCACTCGCCCATCGATGGTCTTGGCGAAGTACTGGTTGTTTACGTTGCCTGAGTAATTGGCCCGTGGGAGGCGCGCCCGGAATATTAGCCGCCGGCAAAAGCGCCAGGTACTTGACTGCGACAGGATCAAGCTGGGCGGTCGGAATGATCCCAGAGAGCAGGAATGCTGGGGCAAGTAACCCCAGGTTTATTACAATACGGCAAAACGTCTGTGAAGTTGCCGGGATTTGCCAGCTCAAAAGCAGTCGGCGCCGCCAGCACGCCGGTATTCTTGCCCTGGATGAGCCGCAAGTTCTCGATATCGCCGAAGAAGAAGGTGCTTGTTCTTTTTGATGCGGCCCGCCCACGCTGCCGCCAAACTGGTTTTGCCGGAACTCCGCGCGTCCTATGCCCGAACTGTTCGCAAAGAAGTCATTGGCATTCAGTTTGTCATTGCGGAAGTATTCGTACGCTCCGCCGTGGAACGCGTTGGTGCCCGACTTGGTGATCAGATTGATCACCGCGCCGCCCGCTCTTCCCTCTTCGGCGGGGTAGGCGTTGGTATCGATCTTCACTTCTTCCAGCGAGTCGATCGAAGGCCGGAACAGAATCGAGAACTGTTCGCGCTCGTTATTGTCCATGCCATCGACCAGGTGGTTGTTGTAGGTCTCATTCTGGCCGTTGGCGACAACCGCCGAGGTCTGCCGGCGGTCATCCGGACGCGTACCGCTGAGAATCGAGTTGGACGGTCCGGCAGCGGCGCCGGGCGCGGTGGTGACGAGTGTAATGTAATTGCGGCCGTTCAGCGGAAGATCCTGTACCGACTGCGCCGACACGGTATCGCGCAGCGTGGAGCTGTCGGTCTGAAGGGCGGGGGAAGTAGCCGTCACCTCGACCACCTGGTTGGTCTCGCCGATTTGCAGCGGGGCGTCGACGCGGGCGCGATCGCCGGCGACCAGCGTCACATTGGTCACCGATTTCCTGAAGCTCGGCGCTTCGACGGTAACGGTATACGCGCCGGGCGGCAGAAGGTTGAAGACATACTCGCCCGAACCGTTCGACTGCAAGGTTCGGGAAACGGACGTCGCAGTGTTCACAACCGTGACCTTTGCGTTGGGCACGACGGCGCCCGCGGCATCGGTGACCGTGCCCAAAATGTCAGCGGTGGTCAACTGAGCGGCCGCCGGAATGGCAACCAGCAAAGCGATCACTGCGAAAGCCCACAGCGTAGTAAGTAGACGCTTCTTCATATACGACCCCTTTCAGATAGACCCGAAGAGCAAGAATTCCGACTGCCGAATAGTATATACAAGTTACCTCCCAAGGTAAACCCCGTCTTTGTCATTTTTATTACAAAGGCGAATTTCCGTATGTCCAGGTCGACCGTCAATTCTTGCTTGATGGGAGCTGTAGCTGCGACCTGGCCGGGACTCCTGTACAGATTGATCGAAAGCGATCGGAATGCGCAAAACGAACCACATTCTTGTGCATGGGTTGCTTTTCTGCTAACTTCTAGGGCAACATGAACGGGACTCGGGCTTCCATTTTTGCAGCCGTAGTCCTTCTGTTCTGTAAGGTTGGTACGTGCCAGGAATCATCCAAGGCAACAACTTTAGAGATAGTAGAGTCGGCCGGGAACTATGTTCTGACGGTTCCGGTGAGCCGTCTCGTCATGACGATCCCGAAGGGCGGGCCGGCGCTGAAGGTGAACCGGACGGGCGGTTCGTCCGACAGCCCACGGTATTTCTACTTCGAAGACAAAGATTCCGCTCTCTTTATATCAGGGTGGTTCGAGTCGGACGAGGGATTTCGGGGTATCAAGCAATTCTGGGCGAACGAAACTGCTGCATGGAAGCGCGGTGGTCTTCCGGAGGCGCGGGACGTTACCTTTGTGCAGCTTGGCGATTGGAACGCAATCCTTTACGAAATAGATTCTCCAATAGGAAAAAACTCGCACATCCGTGCGCACTGGGTGCAAGCTGGCACCTGGATCGATATCCACCTCTCCTTGACTGCGGATCTCCCGCAGAAGGAAATCAGGGAGAAACTGCAAACTATCCTTAAAACGATTAGTGTGGCCGAACGGCCGTCGCGGTGAGGCCTACTCTTCGTGGAGCGCAACGATTGGGTCCACGCGAGTCGCTCGCCGTGCTGGAATATGGCACGCGAGTAAGACAACGCAGGAAAGCAGGAGCGCGACGACGGTAATAGTGGCAGGATCGGTAGCCTTCACTCCGTAGAGCAAACTCGCCACGATTTTGGTCACCGCCAAGGCGCCACCCACGCCGATCGCAATCCCCACAAGCGCCAGTCGTGCGCCACCGAAAACAATAAGACGCCAGACAGCGCCGGGTTGTGCGCCGAGTGCCATTCGGATTCCAATTTCCTTCGTCCGCAAACTTACGATGTAGTTCATGACGCCATAGATTCCTACTGCGGCAAGCACCAGCGCCAGAAACGCGAACACTCCCAGCAAGAACGCGGAGAGTCTGCGAGGTGACAGTGAATTCGAAAGCAGATCCGTCAACTTCATCACTTGTGTTACCGGAAGGTTCGGGTCGTCTTTGTGGATTGCGTCGATGGCTGCCCGTGCAAGGGTGGACGGATCGCGATCCGCGCGGATGACTATGTAGGGGGTTTGTCCACCTGCAAAATATACGTCCAGGGATGGTGCGGCGTCGAGCCCATACTGATGGACATTGCTGATTACGCCCACGATCGTGGACCAGCAAGGTTTTGGGAAGAGCGAGCAGAGGTTTATGCGCTTTCCGATGGGATCGAGATTTGGCCAGAATCTGTGAGCCAGCTCTTCGTTAACAAGGATATTTCCGCCGCCATAGTCTCGTTGGTCAAACCAGCGTCCACTTCGCAGTGGAATGTTCATTGCCGCGAAATATCCCAGGCTCACGGAGCGAACCTCCGCGACGGGTCGTGCTCCTGTATCGGAGACCGGCTGTCCTTCGACGACAAATCTCGATGCAGCACGCAACTCCGTACCAAGCGGCAGCACATTGATCGCTCCCACGGCCTTAACCCCTGGCAATCCCTGGATACGCTCGGCCATCTGCGCAACCTGCAGAGATTGTTGTCGGGCGAGTTCAGTCTGCTGCTCAGGCGACATCTTGATCAATTCACTCGGCGCAACGGCTGGTTGGTCGACCTCCAGGGTTAGCACGTGATCCGTTTGAAAACCCGGATTCACGCTGAGGACACTATAGAAGCTGCGAAGAAGTAAACCAGCTCCAAGCAGAAGCACCATCGCCAGAGCAGTCTCACACACCACCAGAATGTCTCTGATTCTTCGGCCAGTGGACGTAGTCGATGTTCTTGTTCCGGCTTTCAGACCCGAGTACGAATCCTGTTTGAGAATTTGAAGCGCGGGAAGAAGTCCACACACGATTCCCGCAAAAAGTGACGTCACGGCAGTGAAGCCCAGCACCCACCAATTGAGTTTTGCGCCGTTCACCCCTGCCAAGTTGGACGGCACCAGAACGTCGATAAGCCGCAGTGCCGCACCCGCAAGCATGAGTCCAAGAGCGCCGCCCAGCTCCCGTGAGTAAGGTGCTCTCGGTCAATAACTGCGCCGCTAACCTCGGCAGAGTTGCGCCCAGAGCGATCCTCAATGCGATTTCTTTCTGTCGAACCGCATTCCGCGCAAGAATCAAATTCATGACATTGGCGCAGGCGATCAAAAGCACGAATACGACGGCGCCAAACAGAACCAAAAGGACGGGACGCAGCCTTTCCGCGGAAGGATTCTGCATACGTCCCACAAACACATTCCAGTTCTTGTGCGTATCCGGGAATGGACCTGCCTCCTGACGGTTCAAGATCTCAAGCTCTGCTTGCGCGCTTGATATCGCAATACCATCCTTCAGCCGCCCAACAACGGTGAATTCATGATGCACATGGCTGGTCAGGTCGTCTCCATATTGACCGACGGGCATCCATAGGTCCGCCGCCGGAGCCAACTGAAAGGACGCAGGCAACACGCCAGCCAGCGTGTAACCCCTTCCGTCCAACATGATCGTGCGGCCTACAACGGAGCCAACCGATCCGAAATGGCTTTGCCATAACCGATGGCTGATCAACACGGCGGGCGCGGTCCCGGGTTTGTCTTCCTCTGGAGTAAAAGCGCGACCAATAATAGGTTGAATTCCAAGTAGGGGTAAGAATCCAGATGTCGCATACCTTGCTTCCAGGCGTTCCGGTTCGCCTTCGCCAGTCAGATTGAAGCCCTGCGGAAGTTCAACATAGGCCGCCATGACTGGAGAAACTGTGGGCCTGCTTTTCAAAATCATAAAAATCACCGGGCGATAACCCGAGTTGCGAAAAGCCAGGAAGACTCGTGTACGTATTCCATATCCGCACCAGATTTCCGGAATCGCGATATGGGAGTGGCTGAAGAAGGACCGCTTGGACCACACTGAAGATCGCCGTCGTCGCTCCAATACCAAGCGCTAACGTTAAGACGGCAACTGCAGTGAAGCCCGGATTCTTGATCAGAATGCGCAAGGAATATCGTAAGTCCTGCGCCATTGAGATCACGATAACAGGGTAGGGGTGAGAGTTTCAAAAGTATCTATTTCCCGAAAAATCCACCACGTCCTTTACCTCAGAATTCTGAACGCATAAGATAGCGGACATGCATCGCTGCTTGGCTCTTCTACTGTTTTCCTTGGTTGCATTGGGCCAGACCGCTTCCTCCCCAGCGGGCACGTGGATCTCGACCCTTAGGAACTTCGACGAGCCTATTTATTTCCGCATGCAGTTCGACCTCGACGGAACCAAGCTGACAGGTAAGCTGGGCGGCGATATCTTCGAAGGAGTCTTCGAAGGAACGTTCCAGAACGGGCAAATCGAGGGCACCGTGAGGCCCAACCCAGGACTGACGATTCAATTTCGCGGAACGCTGCTGGCAGACGGCCGTATCGAGGGAACCGGAACTTTGGTTCAGCAAAAGCGCGATCTGAAATGGGAGGCGAGCCGTCAACAAACGAACAACAACCCACCCAAAACGCTCACGCTGGAACCAACCCAGTTCCATCATTTCTTCTCAGATGCAATCGAACCCGCGCTTCATATCAACGCCGGCGATACTGTGAAAACCTGGTCCGTGGACGCGGGCGGTGTCGATCCCAAGGGCGTCCGTCGAACCTCTGGAGGTAACCCATTAACCGGACCCTTCTATGTTGAAGGAGCACTCCCGGGCGATACGCTGGCGGTGCGCTTTACCCGCATTCGTTTGAATCGCGACTCCGCAGTTAGCAGCCCTCTAATCGCGAACGGCGCACTCGATCCCGGCTACGTCGAGCAACGCAAGAAAGTGGAAGGCTACAGCTCGAATTGGAAGCTCGATCTTCAGGCAGGTTTCGCATCGCTGGCCAAGCCGACCGAGACAATGAAGAACTACAAAGTGCCGCTATCCCCGATGTTGGGATGTGTGGGAGTCGCGCCTGAGGGAGGGATGCGTTATCGCTCTGGATTCCTCGGTTCGTACGGCGGCAACATGGATTACAATCAGCTCCGCGAGGGCGTCACAGTTTACCTGCCGGTCTATGTGCCAGGAGCCTTACTGTTCGTCGGCGACGGTCACGCGGCCCAGGGCGCCGGAGAGCTCACCGGCAATGCGCTCGAAACCTCGATGGATATCGAGTTCACAGTCGATGTCGAAGCCGGCGACGCTCCGCCCAATCCGAGAATGGAAAATGCCGAGTACCTGATGGCGAGCGGGATCTCCGGCAGTATCGACGATGCCTTTCGCGGGGCGACTACGAACTTGGTGCGATGGCTGGAGAAAATGTACGGCCTGAATCCAGCGGAGGTGTCCTCGGTTTTGGGCACGTCAATCGTGTACGACATCGCCGAAGTTGTCGATCCCCAGCCGCACGTGGTGGCGAAGGTGCCAAAATCCGTCCTTGAAGGACTCAAGAAGGCCCCGGCGCGTTGAACAGCCATTGCAAGCGGCCGCGCAATCAATAGTTTAGAGAAAATACAAAATTCCTCTTGACGTGACTTTCAAGTTACGTTACTATTAAGTCACATAAGGAGCACGCCTCATGAAATATGAAGAAATGACTCTCGATGTCGCCCAGCAGATCGAACTCAAAGCCGATATTGGCGACGTCTTTAAATCCGTTCTGCACCGCTTCGGCGAAGGCAGCACCAACTCGAAGGGCGAATCCATGAATATGATCCTGGAGCAATGGCCCGGCGGTCGCTGGTTTCGTGACCGCGGCAACGGCGTCGGCCATCTCTGGGGTCACGTGCAAGTGATCAAGCCGCCCGTCTTGCTGGAATTGAGCGGACCGATGTTCATGTCCTATCCCGCGCTCAACCATGTCGAAATCAAGCTCGATCAAATCGCCGGCGGGACCAAGGTCACGCTGCGCCACCGCTCGATCGGTCTTCTGGAGGAAGCGCACCGCCAGAACATCGGTGGCGGCTGGAAGCATTATCTCGACAACATCAGCAAGGATCTCGCGTAGGCTTCGGCCTATGATGGGAGCCGATGGAAAACGACCTCGACCCGGTCTGGAAAGCGCTCTCCGACCCCACGCGGCGGGCGATTCTCGATCTGCTGCATGATGGTCCGCGGATGACCACGGAAATCGTCGAGGCGTTTCCGCATTTGACGCGCTTCGGCGTGATGAAGCACATTGACGTGCTGCGCGACGCCGGTCTAATCCTCACCCGCGAAGAAGGAAGACAGCGGGTGAACTCGCTCAACGCGGTCCCCATCCGCCAGATTTACGAGCGGTGGGTGAGCCGTTATCAGGAATTCTGGGCGGATAGTTTGCTCCGCCTTCAAGACGACCTTCAGACAGGCGGCGCTTCCCCGCGCAGCTCGTCCGACCAGCCCGAAGACAAGTAAGCCTCGGATCCATCCGCGGCGTAAATCACAGTCTGAGATACGACAGGAGATACCACAGGAGAAGTGTATGTATACAAAAGATGCAATTCGTTATGCGCTCAATATGGCTGACCAGGCTACCATGCGGTCGCTGGCAACCATCGAAGATGCCCCACTGACATTTCCCACCGCGAAAGGCGGATGCCATCCTCTGTGGGTTATGGGCCACCTGGCTTTCGTCGAAGGAATCACGCACGAGATGCTGGGCGGCGGCGCCAACCCGGTGGCGCACTGGGCCGAGATTTTCGGACAGGACACGATTCCCACGGCCGACGCAGCCCAGTACCCCGCGTTCGCGAAAGTCCGCGACAAATATATGCAGCTCAGGTACCGCAATCTGCAGCTTCTGGATTCGATGACCGAGGCGGATCTGGACAAGCCAACGCCCTGGCAGCCGAAAGGTCTCGAAGAGCACTTCGCGACATTTGGGCGGGCCTTCTTGACGATTGCGCTGCATCAGATGGCGCATCGTGCTCACATTTCCGATGCGACCCGGGCCGCGGGCCGCGCTACGCCAGCCTCAGTGGTGGTGGCCGCTTAGCATTGCGAGGCGTGACAACTATGAAAACCAAATTGTGCCTAGCAATCATCACGCTCAATCTGGTTGGCGTATCTGCGCCTCCAAGTCAGGCGTCGGAGACCATGATCGAGCAAATGCCACCCAAACTCGAAACTCAATTTGCACTCAGCGCGCTGCCCCCGGCATTGCGCGACCACGCGACCGTTTATCTTCTTGATCCGAAGAAGGGCTACCAACTTTCGCGGCAGGGAACGAGTGGCGTGACTTGCCTCGTGGAGCGAACAGCCTGGGAACGAGCCGACCTGCGCGATGACATTTATGTTCCGCTCTGTTACGACGACGCCGGATCGAAGACTTTCTTAAAGGTCATCATGGACGCAGCCACGCTTCGCATTCAAGGGATGAGCCCAGCTGCCTTGAAAGCCGAAATAGAAAGCCGTTACAAGAACCAGACCTATCAAGCCCCGGCGCACGCGGGCTTGTCTTATATGATCGCGCCAGTCATCCGTACATGGACAATGCCGGACTGGAGCGTTCATACCATGTCCATGCCGCACCTGATGTTCTACGCTCCCAACATCACGAACGAAGACATTGGAGCGGTTCCAAACGCCAGCCTACTCTATCCGTTCAGCTTTAAAGAGGGAATCGCTGAGCAAACTTACATGATCCAAGTCATCGGCGAGGCAGAAAAAGCCAAGATCATGGCGGACGAGAAGTCTCTTCTCGATGATCTCTGCGCTTATCGCGATGTTTTCTGCCTTCCGAGCCACAAGCACTGACCTGCTCAGGGATCTAAGGGTGGTGGAGAGGGATGGTCGGTGGGACCGGCATCGAGCCCGCGCCGGCCATCCCTCAAGCTTTCCAATGTCCCGGAGACGGCTATCGCCCTGAAACGGATACCGCATTTATTTTTGAGTGGTGAGCGCGGTAGGAATCGAACCTACAACCTACTGATTAAGAGTCAGTTGCTCTGCCAGTTGAGCTACGCGCCCTTTTGGGTTGGCCCATCGGGGATGGAAATCTTTTGGCGGGGGAGTGCCAAGAGCCGACTTACACATTGTATCCTCACTGCGACGCGCAAACAAGCTCGAACCGCGGGCTTAATTTGTCGGCGTGCTGTCCGTATGCTCGGGCCGCTCTCGGTCTCTCACCGGAAGCTATCGATGTTCAACGGTAGCCAGGCGAAACCCAAGGTAAATGAACACGCCGCCGATTGTGCGATCAATCCAATCGGTCAGTCGCGTGGATCCTCTCGCCCATCGAGCGAAGCGAGCAGCAGTTCCCGCTACAGTTAGATTCCACGATGTGTCCACGACATCGAACACAAGCCCCAGAAAAAGGAAAGACGCGGCCTTTGATGCCGTGCCGGAATTGATGAACTGTGGAAGAAACGCCAGAAAGAAGAGCGCAACTTTCGGATTCAAGACATTGGTCAGGAACCCCTGCCAGAAAATCTGATTCGTTGGTGTAGCGGATGGTGTTCTTCCCATTGCAAAGTCTTGGCGCTGTCCAGTACTCGCGATCATCTTCACTCCCAAGAAGACCAAATATGCCGCACCAACCAACTTCGTGACCATGAAAGCGCGGGCGGAGGTCATCAATAACGCAGAAAGCCCGATGGCGGCGGCCAGAATGTGAACCCAGATCCCGACCGCGATTCCAAGGGCAGCAACCATTCCACCGCGCCAACCGCTCTGTGCGCTACGTCCCAGAATGTACGCCGTGTCTGGACCGGGACTCATCGCCAGCAAGAGGCCGGCCACAATAAACATTGGGAGATTGTGAACACCTGCCATCGATTTCCCACTCTAGCTCGACGCGATTCCGGACAACAACCCCGTCAATCGAGATCGACGGCTGTCGTTAAGATCGACAACAGCGTTAGGAGAGTCCGCCGCGCGGGATAACCGATACGCGCGGATTCAGGGAGTGACGTTTCTTGCTATTCTCACCCCATGCAGAAGGTCAACCTCCGTGAAAAGCTCGCTCTATTTTCGGACTATTGGAACCCGCGTGTAGTTGGCGATCTAAATGGCCAACATGTCAAATTAGTAAAGTTCAAAGGGGAGTTCGTCTGGCACGACCACGCCGACGAGGATGAATTCTTTCTCGTTTTGCATGGAACTTTCCGGATGGAGTTCCGCGACAAAACCGTGACGCTTGCGGAGGGAGAATTTATTATCGTCCCTCGTGGGGTGGAGCACCGTCCGGTTGCCGATCAAGAAGTCGAGGTCATGCTGTTTGAGCCAGCGCAGATTAGGCACACCGGCAACGTCGAGAGTGACCTCACGGTGCGTGAGTATCTTCGGATTTGAGTTACGACGAATTTGAAACGAAAGGAGCTGTCGTGCGCCGACTCATATCGTCAGGATCTTCTTTTGAGCGGGAGATTGGTTATTCCCGCGCGGTCGTGGATCGCGAGTGGATCTTCGTTTCAGGGACCACGGGCTTCAACTACGAAACGATGACCATTTCAGACAATGTCGTGGACCAAGCGGAGCAATGCCTGCGTAACATTGACAAAGCTTTGGCCGAAGCGGGCGCCCGAAAAACAGACATTGTCCGGGTCCGATATGTTCTACCCAGAGCGGAAGAGTTCGAGTCGTGTTGGCCCATCCTGCGACGCTATTTCGCTGATGTCCGTCCGGCCGCGACGATGATTTCTGCCGGGCTGGCAGATCCCCGGATAAAAATTGAAATTGAAGTTACTGCCAGGACTGCCAGCTAGATTCCAAGACGCACGAAGGCGCGCACCGACGGAATTGTTCCGGTCTTTATTGCGGACCTTAGCCTCTTATTACCGGGTATTACAGCTTATTGCCGAGGGAATACAGCATTTCGTGTCTATCGAATGAGAGTCCGCGGGCCTGCGGGACTCGGCCTCTCACGTGCACTACTACGATTCCTACACTGAGTAGTGTTCAGAATGTATCCGCGCATAAGCGGGGAAAGCGTGTTTCCATGGAATGTGACATTTGCCGAACGCTGGCGCAACAATTACGATCGTACGAGATGGAAATTGACGATGCGCTCAATGGATCATTACCTTGTGGCGCTAGCATAGCCCCCGGTTCTGCATTGGACAACGCCCTTGAAGAGTCCCGTAAGACTAGAGTTCTTTATCAACATCATCGTGAGGGGTTTCACAAATCGGCGGCGATTCAGGCAGGCTCTGTGGCAGCGAAAGCGGAACAGCCTATGCACGTGACCCCTTTTTGGCCGGATGATTTCTCAGGACTGAGCGATCAAGTCGTTCTGAATTATATGGCTGAAAACCGGGCATGGAATAAAACACTGCGCGCGCGAACCGTCGCATTGGTGAATACACGGTTGGCGAAAACGATCACCAAAGAGGAATACGCCTCAAAACGTAACCGCGATAATAACGATGCGGCAGAGTGTTCGCGTCGGGCGAGCATGCTGCTTAGGGACATGGCCATACGAGAGCGGGGATTGGTCGCGTTCAACGATTCCAGTGACCTCCTTAACTGAAACCGCCCGGCGCTGCCGGGTTCTGCGCAACCGCTACACCAGCATCGTCGCGACATCCACAGTCGACCGGTGACCTTCCACCACCACAATCCCGCTTTCAGTGGTGTGGTAAAGCAGTCGATCCTGCGCCGGGTCGTAGCCGATCGAAGCGTCCTCGGGAACGTGCACGTTCTTATCCAGAATCGCCCGCCGCACCCGCGAGCGCCTGCCGATGACGCAGTTGTCGAACACGATCGAATCCTCCACCAGCGCTCCCGGAAAGCACGCGCACGCCGCGGCCGATCACGGAATTGCGCACCGTGCCTCCCGATAAAATCGATCCGCCGGAGACGATCGAATCGGTTGCCTGTCCCGCATGCCCCGCCTCATCGAAAATGAATTTTGCAGGAGCGTCGAAGTAACCTGCAGTTCGCAGCGGCCACTGGCGGTTATATAAATTCAAGGCGGGAGTAGGCGAGCGCAAGTCCATGCTGGCCGCATAATACGCCTCGATGGTTCCCACGTCACGCCAATAAGGTTCCTGGTTCAGCGGGTCGCCGGGGATGTGATTGGTCTGAAAATCGTAGGCGTACATGTCGGCGCGTCCGATCAGACCCGGCAGAATATCGCGCCCGAAATCGTGCGAGCTGTCGGGATTCGCGGCATCCGCGTAGAGCTCGCGCATCAGCAGGTCGGTCGAGAAAATGTAGTTGCCCATCGACGCGTAAACCCGGTCGGGATCTCCCGGAAGCGTGGGCGCGTCGACCCGTTTTTCGTGGAAGCCCACAATACGGCCGTCGCTCCTGGCTTCGATGACTCCGAACTCGGACGACAATTCTTTCTCCACCGGGATCGCCGCGACCGTCGCCGCCGAGCGCTTCTGGATGTGGTATTCCAGCATCGCGCGGATATTCATACGGTAAATGTGATCGGCGCCGAAGATGATCACGTAATGCGGATCGGCCTGTTCGATCAAGTTGATGTTCTGATGAATGGCGTCGGCCGTGCCGCGATACCACATCTCATCGTTCGAACGCATTTGCGCCGGCACCGGGATGATGAAGTGTTGGCGCAGCAGGCCGCTCACTTCCCAGCCGTCGCGCAGATGCTGCAGCAGGGACTGGCTCTTGAACTGAATCAAAACGTACACCGAATAGATTCCGGAATTGATCAAGTTGCTGAGCACGAAATCGACGATGCGATAGCGGCCTCCAAAAGGGACGCCAGGTTTGGCGCGTTCCTTCGTCAGGGGATACAGCCGGGTACCTTTGCCTCCGGCCAGGACAAACGCAAGAACGCGGGCTTCCATGGGCTTCTATTGTATCTGCCCGGAGGCCAGTGCTTCCACGAAGCCGCGCTCCACCGGCCACGTTCCGATCACGGTCGACTGGCGCTGTTCAAAAGTCCCGGCCACCAGGACCCCGCTCAAGTCACGCGGATTGGGCGTCATGTGCTCGCGTTCGATCATGCTCTTCAGCAAGCCGGTGACGCTGGATAATTGCTTGACCAAATCGGCGGCGGACTCCGGAGTAGCGCACGCAACCTCCAGTCGAAGTTGCAGGCGATCGCCCTTCGGCCCCGCCGCGAAGGTAACTTTTTCGGCGCGCGTGAGAGGACTGAGAAACGCGCGTGTGCCGGCCGGGAACGCGTCCGGCCGATTGAAAACGGCGGAGGGCACGGAAAGCCAAAATGGGTCGAGCGGCAAGGGCATTTGCAGCTTGCCTCCACTGCCGATGCTGGTCACGGCTCGCGGATCGGTGGAAACCGCAAGGGCCAGCACATCGGATTTTAAAGGATAAAACGATATGTTGCGGTCCGCGGCGCTGCCCAGCATGGTGCAGACCGAGTAATGGCATTCCCCGCCTTGGCTTTCGGCGTAAGCCGTCAACTGCTTCCAGCGGAAGCGGCCGCGCAGCGTGGCGTAAAGACGATTCTCTTCGAAGGAAGCGGCTAGCGCGTCCAGGTCCGTACGGTAATCGAACCCGGTTTCATCGACGAATTTGCGATAGTCCGGTTCTTCGGCAGCCTTCGATCCCGCCAGCAGCGCCAGCAATCCGCTGCGGCGCAACTGATCGGTGTCCAGGTACATCACGGTGGCGTGTTCCGCGGGCAGCACCGAGATCAGGCGCGCGGCGTCATACGGCGTGGAAATGTGCCACCAGCGGGCCACCGCCACCGCGGCGGCACACAAGGCCACCACCAGAATCGCGAGCTGCCAAGGCCGGAAGCGACGGAGCACTTTGCTGAGCCTTAGACAGCGACGGCTTCGCGAACCCGCGACTGCTTCCACAGCGCGATATAAGGTTGCAGGTCCTGCATCATCTTGGCCCACTGCTTGGGATCCAGCGACTGCGCACCGTCGCTGATCGCTTTTTCCGGCTGCGGATGCACCTCGACGATCATGCCGTCGGCGCCGATCGCGACCGCGGCGCGCGCCAGCGGCGGCACAAGGCTGCGTTTGCCGGTGGCGTGGCTGGGATCCAGGATCACGGGCAGGTGCGTCATTTCGTTCAGCACCGCGACGGCCACGATATCGCAAGTGTTGCGCGTGACAGTTTCAAAGGTGCGGATCCCGCGCTCGCACAGCATGACGTCGGGATTGCCGTGGGCCACGATGTATTCGGCCGACATCAGCAGTTCCTTAATCGTCGAGCTCAAACCGCGCTTCAACAGAATCGGCCGTCCGCATTTGCCCAGCGTCTTCAGCAGCGAGAAATTCTGCATGTTGCGCGCGCCGATCTGCAGGATGTCGGCGTACTCGGCCACCATATCCACGTCACGGTCGCTCATCACTTCGGTGATGATGCCGAGGCCGGTGGCGCGGCGCGCTTTGTCCAATAGTTTGAGGCCTTCGAGTTCGAGCCCCTGGAAGTCGTAAGGCGAAGTCCGCGGTTTGAACGCGCCGCCGCGCAGAAGTTTGGCGCCGTGCTTCGCGACCAGCTCCGCCGATTCGATAATCTGTTTTTCGCTTTCCACCGAGCACGGGCCGGCCATCACGATGAACTCATCGCCGCCGAAGACCGCATCGCGCACCTTGATCTGAGTTTTCTCAGGCTTGAATTCGCGGCTCACGAATTTGTAGGGAGCGGAAATGCGCACCGCGCGCTCGACGCCCGGCATGGCTTCGAGCGACTCCAGGCACGCGGTCACGTCGCCCTGGCCCACCGCGCCGATCACGACGCGCTCCTCGCCCGCGATGGAGTGCACTTTGTACCCAAATTCCTCGATGCGCGCCCGGACATTGTCGATCTCCTCTTTCGTCGCATGCAGCCTCATTGAAATGATCATCGCGGTCTCCTAAAAATCAAAAGACCCACTCTTTCGAGTGGGTCGCTCTGCTTATCCTACTGCTCCAGCCCACTCGTTGCGATTCAGACGGTAAAGTACCGCCAGTAACTAAATCGAAACGAGTTGTTGGAGCCAGACAACATGAAACAACAGTATACCACAAACTTGTTTGCGAAAGGGGCACTATTTGAAGGTTTTTTCGGGTATTTAGGCCGCCGCCGCTAGCGGCTAGCCAGGAACACCGGCTGCGTCCAGGCGCGCCGGCCGCCGCTATCCTCTATTCGCGCGCGCACATATTGCTCGTTTCCCTTGAATTTGTAAGTGGCCACGCTCTGGTTTGAAACCGCCAACACGCTGCCGCCCTTGCCAATAAACACAACGCGATATCGCTTCGGACTGGACGTCGCCTGCGTGCCGGTCTGGGGCCGGATCTCCACCGTCAGCGAATCCGGCGTCGCTTGAATATCCTTCAGAGCCACGCCCGTGGAGGCGTAAAAATCACCGCTATTAAGCGACGCCAGAATCGCCTCGCGGGTGAAAGCCGCAGCGCGCACCACCACCCAGCCGCGGCCGGGATTAGCACGGTCAAGCGTGAATTCCCGGCGCAGATTGTGGAGGTCATCGACAGCCGCGCCAAAGATGCGCATGCCTGCCGTCAGTAATTGATCCCACATTTGCTCATGGGATGGAACCGTGCCGTCGCCGTCGGAATTCACGAACGGATGCCCGCTGGCAATCTCCAGCATGCCGGCTCCCCGCAGCGGCAGCATGTCCTTCGCGGTAAACGCCCATCGGAAATTCGGATGGTTGATCAGCGGAATCGCGCCCTCGGCGCGGATAGCATCGATGCTTGCCTGCAAAACTTCCGTGACCGTGTCCCCTTTTTGAGCCGGGATGACCCGTTTCACGCCGATCGCGTTCACATGCACCGTCAGCGGATTGGTGACTTCTTCGCCGCCGATGAGCAGGAAGTTGTCATTGGGATTCGTGTCGTAAGGGCCGGGGTCAGTGTACGTGTTGTGATCGGTAAGAACCAGGAACTGATATCCGTTGCGCTTGTACCAGGCCATCACGTCATAAGGCGGAGAATCGCCATCCGAATTGATGGTGTGCGTGTGCAGGTTGCCGCGATACCACCCTGGCGTCGCGTTTTGCGCCGACGCACTTCCAGCAGCCAGCGCGAGACCTGCACCACTTGCAAGGGTCCGGATGAAATCACGGCGATTGGCAATCACGATGCTAAGGCTATCCGATCCGGCACGCGCGCGGCAAGCGGCGGCGTATCAACCTCCGCGGATCAAGCGCATGGCTTCGCCGACGCCAGCGCCATCGGGCTTCGAGCCGCCGCCTTTTTCCGACTCGGGGATGGTGTCGCCTTCGCCCGGAGCCAGGAACAAATTGGCTTCGAGCCCGTGCTGGCGCGTGTATAAATCCCAATAGCGGCCGCCGAGCGCATACAGCGATTCATGCGTGCCGCGCTCCACGATACGGCCGGCTTCGACCACCAGAATCTGGTCCGCGCGGCGAATGGTGGAGAGCCGGTGCGCGATGACGAAAGTGGTGCGGCCCTTCATCAGGTACTTGAGGCCTTCCTGAATCAGCGCTTCGGATTCGGAGTCGAGGCTGGACGTAGCTTCGTCCAGAATCAGAATGCGCGGATCGGCCAGAATCGCGCGCGCGATCGAAACGCGCTGGCGCTGGCCGCCGGAGAGCTTGACGCCGCGCTCGCCGACGATGGTGTCGTACTTCTTCTCGAAATTCTCGGCGAATTCGTCGACGCGCGCGATGCGGCAGGCTTCCAGGATCTGTTCCTTGGTCGCGTCCGGGACGCGCGAACGCGATGTTCTCGTCAATGGTGCCGTCGAACAGGAAAGTGTCTTGCAGCACCACGCCCAACTGCGTGCGATAGCTGTCCAGGCGCACCGTGGAAAGATCCACGCCATCGACGAAAACTTTACCCGCGGTGGGAACATGGAACGCGGCGATCAAGCTGATGATGGTGGATTTGCCGGAGCCCGACGGGCCCACCAGAGCGGTCACCGTGCCGGGCTGCGAGCGGAAGCTCGACGTCGAACAGCACCTGCTTGCCCGCTTCGTAGGAGAATCCGACGTTTTCGAAAATCACTTCGCCGCGGATCGTGCCCAGCGCCACCGTGCGGTTGCGGATCTTGGTCCTCGGGACGTTCCTTCAGGACTTCGTGAGTGCGGTCGAGCCCGGCCAGCGCCTCGGTGATCTGCGTGCCGATGCCGACCACTCCGAAAACCGGCGCGACCAGAAACGCCAGAAACGCGGTGAAGGTGACGAATCCGCCCAGCGTGAGCGTGCCCGCGAAGATCTGGCGCGTGCCGACGTACATCACCACCGCGCCCACGATGCCCATCAGCACCGTGGCCGAGAGGCTCATGAACGACATGGCGGTGAGCGACTGCTCCACGTTGGTCAGCAGGCGTTTGACGCCGCCCGCGAACACGGCGGCCTCGCGTTCCTCGGCGTGATATCCCTTGACCACGCGCACGCCGCCCAGCGATTCGGTCAGGCGGCCGGTGACCTCGGCGTTGATCTTGCCGCGCTCGCGGAAGATCGGGCGGATTTTGGTGAAGGCCTTGGACAGCGCTAAAGCGAAGGCCGCGACGAACAGTGCGGTGAGCCCGGTCATCACGGCGCTGATCCGCAGCAGCACCACCAGGGCGATGATCGCGGTCATGACGCCGCCGACGAATTCCACCAGGCCGGTGCCGATCAGGTTGCGCACGCCTTCGACGTCGGTCATGATGCGCGAAACCAGCACGCCGCTTTTGTTGGCGTCGTAATAGCCGACCGAAAGCCGCCCGATGTGCTGCTGGACTTTCTGGCGCAGCTCCGCGATCAGGCGCTGTCCGGCTTTCGAGAGAAGCTGCGTGAGCGTGAACGACGTGATGCCCTGGATCAGAGTCGCGCCAAGCACCGTGAGCACCAGCGGCGTCAACAGCTTGATCTGATGCTTGCCCGACCACGTTATCGACCAGGAAACGCGTCGAGTAAGGCAGCACCATCCCGCTCAGGCGGTTGATGACCATCAGAGCCAATCCCAGCGCCAGCAGTTTGCGGCGCGGCAGGATCATCTCGCGCAGATCGGGCCAGATTTCGCGGATACGCTCGGATTGCGTACGCTTGGGCGTGTCGGCCTTTGTCGCGAGAATGCTTGGCGGAGGGCGATCGTTCGGCGGATTGGGGATGCACTATAACTTCAGTGTAGCCTGAGAGAATGCAGCGGCTTTACGCAGGGACCTCCGGATTCGCTTACGCGAGCTGGAAACCGGATTTTTACCCACAAAAACTGGCAGCCAAAGACTTCCTGAAGCACTACGCGACGAAGCTGAACGCGGTAGAGATCAACTACACGTTCCGCCAGTTGCCCAAGGCGGCGACGCTCGAAAACTGGGTGGCGGCGACGCCCGACGGGTTCCTGTTCGCGTGCAAGGCGCATATGCGGATCACGCATATAAATAGGTTGAAGGAATCCGAGTTCAACGAATTGTTCTTCAAGGCGCTGGAGCCGCTGCGGGCATCGCGCAGGCTGGGTCCGGTGCTGTTCCAGTTGCCGCCGAATTTCAAGTTGGACGCCGCGGTGCTCGGCGCGTTTCTGGCGAAGCTGCCGGAGGACATTCGCACCACCTTCGAGTTCCGCAATGCGACTTGGCTGACGGATGAGGTATATCGTTTATTGGAGCAGCATCACGTAGCCCTGTGCCTGGCGGAGTCGGACAAGTTCGAGGTGCCGCAAGTGGTGACGGCTCCTTTCGTTTACGCGCGGCTGCGGAAAGAGGAGTACTCGGTCGAAGACCGCCGCCAGATCGCCGAGCGCGTGCGGCAGCAGTTGGGCGCGGGCCGCGACGTGTTCGTGTTTTTCAAGCACGAAGACACGCCCGCCGGAGCGGCGTATGCTGTGGAGTTGTTGGCCGAGACAGGAGGATAGTCCATGACACGCAGAAAATTCGCCAAGACCGTGAGCATCGGCGCCGCCATGGGGAATGTGGCGCCGCTGGCGCTGCGCGGGCAGCCAAGGGGACAACTGCGGACGGCGGTGAAAGCCATGGTCTTCGACACCTTCGGAACCGTGGTCGATTGGCGCGGTTCGATCATCGCCGAAGGCTTAGCCTGGAGCGCGGCTATCGGCGACGCCCGCGACTCCACCATCGACTGGGCGCGTTTCGCCGACCGCTGGCGCGATGGCTACGCGCCGGCCATGGAAAGAGTTCGCACCGGCGACCTGCCGTGGACCAAGCTCGACGACCTGCATCGCATGATCCTGAACAATCTGATGCCGGAATTCGGCATGAACGGACTGAGCGAGGCGGAGATCGATCACTGGAATAAGGTATGGCACCGCCTGAAGCCGTGGCCGGATGCGGTGGCCGGACTGACGCGCCTGAAGAAAAAGTACATCATCGCGCCGCTCTCCAACGGCAACGTGTCCCTGCTCACCGATATGGCGAAGAACGCCGGCCTGCCCTGGGATTTGATCCTCTCGGCCGAGCTGGCCAAGCATTACAAACCGGATCGCGAAGCGTACCTGACGGCAGTGGATCTACTGGGATTGAAGCCGGGAGAAGTCATGATGGCGGCGGCGCACTCCGGCGATCTGAAGGCGGCGGCCAGCTTTGGATTGCGAACCGGATTCATCTACCGTCCGAACGAACGCGGTCCCGGCGGCAATGCGGACCACGCCAAGGAGGGCGAGTTCAACCTTGCGTCCACGGATATCGGCGATTTGGCGACTCAGTTGGGCGCCTGATTACTGAATACGTTCCGGCTGTTCCACGCGGACATGCAACACCCGCGAAGTGGTGATGGGGTGCGCATTGTCCAGCAGCAAAATCATGCGCATGCCGCACGCGATGAAGCCGGCTTCGAGCGTGCCGTCGCGATCCAGCGATCCTTGCAGGCTGGCCATCACAGGATTGGGGCAAAATTCGGGATGTCCCGAAACACGGACGGAATTACCGCCCAGATATTCAATGCGGTAATGACGACTGTTGGTTTCGACGTCGATCATCGAGCCTGGGACGAGATTTCTGCAATCCAAGCAGTTGGGTGGATAACATGATGGCCGCCTTCAGTATATCCAAAGCAATTCCGTTGCCATCCCGCCCCCGCGGCAGCCCCGCTACAATAGCGATGATGCAGCTTTCAGATATTTTCCTTCGCATGGGCCCGGAGCAATTCGAGCAGCTCCTGCGTTCCATCTCGCTCGGCCGCCTGAAAACCTTTCAGATGTTCGAGCCCTTCAAGACCCGCCTGCACCTGCACAAGCTGAACACGGAAGCCTTGCGCAAATGTGCGCCCCGGCAATTCGCGCGTCTGCAGGAAGAGGGCAGCGCGGATCTCGCCACGGACCTGGCCCAGGCCATCCTGATCTCCCACATGGACATGATCAAGGCCGTTCTGGATGAGCTGGGCGTGCCCCACGAAGACGGCTTCTTCGCCAAGGATACCGACGTCAGCACCTATCTCAAGGAGGGCTGGCAGCAAACGGCATGGAATAAGTTTCACGACAAGTATCCACCCGCCGCGCTGCTGTTCTACATCAACCACCTGGCTTGGGAAGTGGCCAAAGCCGAGGACGTATTCGCGCCCGCCGCGTAACGCCTGGCCTAGCGGTATGCAAAAGATCTACGAAGCTTTTCGAACTGGCGACCGCGAGAGCGCGAAGGCGCGCGTCGCGGACGACCCCACCTTGGCGATTTTTGCGGCTGTGATCTTCGGCGACGCGGCGGAAATCGAAACGTTGCTGGCCGGCAATCGGTCGCTGGTGAACGCCGTGAGTCCCGATGGCTGGTTGCCGCTGCATCTGGCGGCGCATTTCGGACACGCCGATGCGGTGCGCGCGCTGCTGAATAAGGGTGCGAAGGTGGATGCGCCCTCGACCAATGCAATGCGCAACACCGCGCTGCACGCCGCCGCGGCGGGACGCTCCACAACGGTGGCGAAACTTTTAATAGACGCCGGAGCTGATGCCAACGCCCGCCAGACCGGCGGTTGGACGCCCCTGCATTCCGTCGCTCAGAGCGGCGAAGTGGAATTCGCGCGCATCCTCACTGAAGCCGGAGCCGATGTCAGCGTGCGCGCCGATAATCAGCAGCGCCCGCTCGATCTCGCGCTCACAAAGGGGCAGCAGGCGATGGTGGATTTTCTAGAAGCGCACGGCGCAAGTTTGTAGCGCCTACTTCTGCCCGAAGAACCCGATGTAAACGCCCTTGGCGACCACTTTCCCGTTCATGGCGTTCATCAGATCCGTGCGCGAGGTCGAAGCCGGCAGGCCCAGCTTGGCGTTCAGCGCGTAGACCTCGAACGTATAGTGGTGATCGCCGTGTCCCGGAGGCGGGCAGGGCCCCATGTAAACCGGGTTCCCAGCAATATTATTGATCTGCCTGGAGCCATCGGCTTGTTCGCCGGCCTTGACGCCCTCGGGCAATCCTTTGGCGTCGGCGGGAATGTCGAAAATCGCCCAATGCAGCACATCGTTGGTGGCGGAACCTTGCAGCACAGGGTCGGGATCGTGCAGGATCACAACGTAACTCTGCGTAGTGGCCGGCGCTCCGGACCAGGTCATCGCCGGTGAAGGACTGGTGGGGCTCGCCGCGCAGGTGTACTTGTTGGGGACGCGGCCGCCGTCCGCGAAATCGGCGATGCTAATGTGGATCATCGGCGGAAGCTGGAAGCCGCCCTTCTTCTTGCCTTTGTCCTGGGCGCCGGCGGTCGCCACGGACGCGAGCAGCACTGCCGTCATCGCCAAAGTAGGCGCCAAAACTCTTGTAAAGCGCATGAATCGTCTCCTGATCAATTTTCGCGTCCCCAAGCCAGCGTAGCTGAGGAGGGCCGTGAAATTCAAGACGCCGAGCGCGGCGCCCTATCGAGCGGCCGCGAACGTATCGCAAGCGGAGATCTGGCCGGCATCCAAGCCGCTCTGAAACCACTGCATCCGTTGCTGCGACGATCCGTGCGTGAAGCTCTCGGGACTGACGTGTCCGGTGGCCATCTTCTGCAGCCGGTCGTCGCCCACCGCCGCCGCCGCCCGCAGCCCTGCCGCGATGTCGCTCTGGTCGATTATCTTTCGCTGCTCGGTGGATTTCGCCCACATTCCCGCAAAGCAATCGGCCTGCAATTCCAGCCGCACCGATAGCGGGTTCGCCTGCGCCGGATTACTTTGCCGCAGCCGCTGAACTTTGCCCTCGATCCCCAGCAGTTTCTGCACGTGATGACCGATCTCGTGCGCGATCACGTAGGCCTGCGCGAATTCTCCCGGCGCTCCGAAGCGGCTCTTCAGTTCGTCAAAAAAGCCTAGATCGAGATACACTTTTTCATCGCCCGGACAGTAGAACGGACCGGTCGCGCTGTCGGCTTCCCCGCAGGCGGAGTCGAACGAATCCCTAAAGAGCACCAGTTTGGCATGCCGGTACTGCGGGCCGCCCTGCGCGGGAAGTAAATTCTCCCAGGTCCGCTGCACATCGTCGAGCACAAACGATACGAATTGGACCTCAGTACCTTGATCGCCGCTGGCCGCCGGAGCGTAGGTGGCCGCAGGCTGGTCCGTTCCCGAGCCGCCTAGAAACATCGTGAAGAGATTACGATGGAAGACGAGGCTAAGCACCAGGAGCAGCAGCATGCCGCCGATGCCGATATGCGGCGCTCCGAAGCCCATGCCTGAGAAACCGCCGCCTCCGCCGCCGCTCTATCGCGGCGATCTTCAACGTCGTCGCTGACCCCGCCTGGTTTCCAGTCCATATTTGAGCTGATGCAATCCTGGGTCCATCTTCGCATGGAGCGCGGCGGCGGTGAGGGCGACACTTTCGACCATGCGTGGTCATTTGACGGAATAGCGTTACCGGGCCGCGCCTTGGCGCGTTACGGGAGGGCGCAACCGAGCGGCGTTCCGCGTGCTCAGAGATGAACAGGAGATTTAATTGCAATGCGCGGAGATAAATGCAGCGACGTAATGACCAGCGATTTGACCTGTTGCCTTCCGGGCGACACGGTACACGTAGTGGCTCAATCCATGAAGACTCACAACGTGGGCGCCATGCCGGTAATCGACAGCCACGACAAGAAACGGCTGATCGGGATCGTGACGGATCGCGATCTGGCCCTGAAAGTCGTGGCCGAGAATCGTGACGCGCGCAAGACCAGGGTGGAAGACGTGATGTCGCGCAATATGATTGCGTGCAAGGCCGACGACAGTTGGCAGATAGCGCTCGACGCCATGGCGAAACACCAGTTGCGGCGCATCCCGGTAGTGGATCAGCAAGGGCGCCTCGCCGGCATCATCGCGCAGGCCGACGTCGCCACCCGCATCGAGCAGCCCGCCGCCACCGCGAAGGTGGTGGAAGAGATTTCGCGAGCGGCTTGACGCTACGGCCGGCAGCGTGCCGCGAGGAGGCCAGTCGCCTCGCTAATATCGATGTCCGCGATGAGCAACCCTTCCTCGCCGTATGGCTGGTAGCGGAGCAGCGTGCCATCGGGACGCACAACCGCCGACGTGGTGGGTGATCCGGCGCTGGCGAAGTTGACCGTCGCGAAGTAGCAGGTGTTTTCCGCGGCGCGGCACAACGCCGCTTTCTCATGGAATGAGTTCGCGGGATCGGCGAAAGTCGAAGGCACGTAACTGCCAGGCTCTGCTAGATGGAAGTGTGGGTGGAATACGACGTGTGCGCCATGCCGTACGGCCCAGCGCACCGTCTCAGGATAACGCCAGCCTTCATGGCAGATCGCAATGCCAAACGTTAGCGGACCGGTTTGGAATACCCGTCTGCCAGATCCATTCGAATAGGTTCCTTCCTCAGAAGGATCGATCTGAACTTTGTCTTGGAAGCCGGCGACGGTCCCGTCTGCGTTGATGACCAGCGCGGTGGCGAACAAATCGCTTCCTGCGATGCGTTCGGTGCCGAGAACCACCGCGATCTTTGCCTTCGCAGCAGCCGCCGCAATGACCGACCACGCGCGTTCGAGAAACGCCGCGTCGGGAGGCGGGATTACCTTACCCAATCCCCGATAGCCTGGAACGAAGCATTCCGGAAAGCAGAGGATGCCGGCGTGCTCGATCGACGCTTGCGCGATGGCGTCTTCGGCCAACGTGATCGATTCGTCGGGAGTCGCGGGGTGCCGGATGTTCGCGAGCGCGATTCGCATGCTCTACGCCGAAACTTGCAGCCCCGGCATCGGCGACGGCTCTTCCTGCTGCACTCCATCGCGCAATCGCAACACGCCTTGTGCGAGCGCGCTCGTGCGCGGTCCGGGCAGAATCACGCCGGTCAGGTTGAGTGGGTCGGCGAGCGCGATTTCGATTTCCTCACCTTGACTGCTGTTAACCCGTGAGTCGCGACGCAGGTCGCGTAGCAGCTCCACGGCTTCGGGACGCGCGAACTGTTCGCCGGAGAATCCGGAGATGAACCGTCCGCCGCGCACTTCGCCGCGCGCCTCCCATTGCCGCAGCACTACGAGCAGGCTGCGCCACGGCGGTGCCAGAGTTTCTCGCGCCAGCACATCACGGAACACCACGCCCCAGCGGTCGAGCAGCATCCGCGCGTAGAACTCGACGTCGCCCTCGGACGCGCCGGTCTCCAGAATCGCCCACCGCCCCGTCGCGTGCCGTGGACGCGACATCCGTCCGCGCCCTTCGCCGCGCCGCCGCTTGGGATCGATCAAGGCCCGCAGATTCTCGAAACCGTCGGCGGTGACGCGCCCGCCGGCCACCAACTCCCACAATCCGTCCTCGACCTCGCTTGCCAAACGCCCGGTGGCCCGCACCAGATCGTGGAAGAAGGAAGCCCCGCGCTGCTCAAGCGCGGCCAGAACGTCCTTCGCTGCGTGCGACCAGCTCTGCTGCACCTCACTCGCCGCCGGCAACAATCGCGCGGCGTCTTCGCGCAGAAAAATTCCCAACGGAGCCACGCGCGTCGGCCGCACCTTGCGGCTCCCTTGCGATTCGAGTGATGGATGCGGCGACAGCCTCCCCCACATCACTTCGCCCGCCAGACAGAGGCGGTCCAGCCACTCGGGATCGTATTTGTGCACACGCCCCGGCAGCACGGTCGATTCCCACGCCACGGCTGAGATTTCGTAACCCTGAAGCTGCTTGAGAACCTGGTAGAGGCCGTCGACGCCGTGCAGTTTCGCGCCCGGGCTCAGGTGCTGCCAGCGGCACAGGAAGCGCATGAAGTCGGCGGACGACACCGGCTCAATCTCGCGCCGCAATCGTCCTAATGTTTGCCGATGAATGCGCGCCAGAATGCGGCGATGGCAGAATTCGTGATCGTCAGTCCCGGTGTCCCAGTGTCCCAAAATTCCCGCGCAGGATCAAGCCTTCACCTTCGAGTTGCGCAAGCGCAATCTCGACGTCGCTTACCGGCAAACTCAATCGCGCCGCCAAACCCGCCGCTGTGAATGGACCAATCGAATCCGCCCATCCGCGCAGGATCGCGAGCGTATCGTCCTTGCGATCCAAGCGCTCGGTCGCCACCCAATGTCCGTCGACTGTCGATGCGCGCCCCGCTCGCGCCAACTCGTCATGGTATGCGCGCCATTCTTCCACCGGCGGCAAGACCACCAGGGTCAACAGCGCGTCGTGCAGTTCATCAGCGTCGCGAACCACGGGCCAGGATTGTTCCGCCACTTCGGCAATCGCAGCCGGGTCCAGCGCTCCCAAGCTGGCCGCATCGGCCGGCGGCAGGCTGCGTCGAAGCTGCACCGCTCGCGTGCGACGCTCTTCGAGTGGCGCATCATCCAGAAACGCATACGGATTCGCATTCAGAATCTCGTGGCAGAAAGGCGACGGCTCCGGCGTGTCGACCGCCACGGTTTTGAGCGTTCCCTCCTCCATGCGTTCCAGGATCGCGATCAGACCATCCAGATCCATGGCCTCGTGCAGGCAGTTGTCGATGGTTTCGTTCACCAGTGGATGATCCGGAATGCGAATCTCGCCCGTCAGGTTCTCCGCGCACGCCGCCTGATCCGGGAACACAGCCGCCAGCAAATCGTCGGCGCGCATGCGCTGAATCGGAGGCGGCACTTTTCGGCCGCCCATAAAACGCGGCACCGCCAGCGCCCGCGATGCGTTCCATTTCCAACGCGCCCCGAACATGGGAGCCGCCAACATCGCCTGCGTCAGCACGTCCGTTACGGTATCCGGCCGCAGGTAGCTGAAGATCACTTCGAGCGGGAAGGAGTGTTGATCGCTGAGCGACAGCACCAGCCCGTTGTCCGTCGCCGCCGCTTGCAACTCAAAGTTGAAAGCCCGGCAGAACCGTTTGCGCAGCGCCAGTCCCCAAGCCCGGTTGATGCGCGAGCCGAAGGGAGCGTGCACCACCATCTGCATCCCGCCCGCCTCGTCGAAAAATCGCTCCGCCACCACTGTGTCTTCGCTAGGCACTGCGCCCAGCGAACGCACTCCTGCGCGAACATACTCGACGGCTTGTTCCGCGCCGAGGCGGTCCAGCCCGCATTCCGACATCAGCATGTCGAGAGCATCCGTACGTTCTGCCAACTCGACCCGCAGCTCCGACACCGCCTGCGACAGCTCCCGCGTCCGCCCCGGCGCCTCACCACGCCAGAAGGGGATCGAGGGCGCCGCACCATGCGCGTCCTCAACGCGTACCCGACCGGTTTCGACACGCTTGATCCGCCACGACGTCGTGCCCAGCAGAAATACATCGCCCGCCATGCTCTCCACCGCAAAATCTTCATCGATGGAGCCGACGACGGTTCCCTCCGGCTCCGCCACCACCTGATATTGCGCGCTATCCGGGATCGCGCCGCCATTGGTGATGGCCATCAGACGCGCTCCGCGCCGGCCGCGCAGCCGGTGATTCACCTGATCGCGATGCAGGAACGCTCCGCGACGCCCGCGCGAAGTAGCCATGCCTTCGGAAAGCATCTCGACCACCGCATCGAAGTCGCGCCGGGCTAACTCTCGATAGGGATAAGCGCTTCGCACGAAACTGAAGAGCGCGTCTTCATCCCAATCGTCACAAGCCGCCATCGCTACGATCTGCTGCGCCAGAATATCCAGCGGCGCGCGCGGAATTTCCAGACGATCCAGCTCGCCCCGCTTGATCGACCGGACCACCGCCGCGCTTTCGATCAACTCATCGCGCGTCGTCGCGAAGATTCGGCCCTTGGGCTTCGCTCCCACCCAATGCCCCGCGCGCCCGATGCGCTGCAGCGCCACCGATATCGATCGCGGCGAACCCATCTGGCACACCAAGTCGACGGTTCCAATGTCTATCCCCAATTCCAAAGACGCCGTCGCCACCACCGCGCGCAGCTCGCCGCGCTTGAGTCGCTGCTCGGCTTCGAGACGCAACCGTCGTGAAAGGCTGCCGTGATGCGGAAGCACGACGCCCTCTCCCATCCGTTCGCCCAGCGCGTGAGCGATGCGCTCGGCTTGTCTTCGAGTGTTGACGAACACCAGCGTAGTGCGATGCTCCCCGATGAGCGCCGCCGTGCGGTCGTAAATCTCCGACCACATTTCGTTGGACGCCACCGCCCCCAGTTCATCGCGCGGCACCTCGACCGCAACATCCATGTCGCGCCGCCGGCCGACTTGAATGATGTGTGCGCGATCACTCAAGAACCGCCCCACCTCTTCGATAGGACTCACCGTCGCCGACAGCCCAATCTTCTGGACCCGTCCCTCCGCCAGCGCCTCCAACCGCGCGATCGACAAAGCCAGATGCGAGCCGCGCTTCGATCCCGCCACCGCGTGAATCTCATCCACGATCAGCGTGCGCACCGAGCGCAACATCTCCCGCGACTTACCCGCCGTCAGCAAAATGAACAACGACTCCGGGGTTGTTACTAATAT
This sequence comes from Bryobacterales bacterium, assembly GCA_963731375.1. GTDB lineage: Bacteria > Acidobacteriota > Terriglobia > Bryobacterales > Bryobacteraceae > Palsa-187. The sequence continues at coordinate 608,318 of CAVSUW010000004.1, read as the reverse complement.
GTGCGGCGCTTTCCGCGTCATCAGCGCGCGCTCGGCCATCGGAGTATCGCCGGTGCGCACCGCGACTCGAATCTCCGGCAGTGGAGCGCCCTCGTCCCGCGCCAGTTCCGCGATCCCGGCCAGCGGAATCTCCAGGTTCACGCGCACATCGTTGCTCAGCGCCTTGAGCGGCGATACATAGAGGATGCGCGTCTGGTCGGTCAGCTCGCCCGAACGTGCGGTTCGCACCAGCTCATCGAGAGCGCTCAAAAACGCCGCCAGCGTCTTGCCCGATCCGGTGGGCGCGGAGATCAGCACATCCTCACCGGATTGAATCACCGGCCAGCCCAAACGCTGCGGCTCAGTAACGCCGGCGAACTTTCGCGAGAACCATTCCTGGACGAGGGGGTGGAACATGACAAACCAGTGCGGTCAAATTCAGGATAGCAGCGTCGATCCTGAGGCCCTGCCCTTTAGCATAGCGCCTCCTAAGCCATCTGGAATCGTGTGTTTATGGTAATCTAATGAGGTCGTGGCGTGCCTAGCGCAGCAAGGCTTCTTTGTGCGCAAAGCAAGGACCGTCGTAGTTTATTGAAAGCAGTTGAATCGCGTGAGCCAAAAACTATTTCCCCGTCGAAGTGTGTGGTTAATCGGTCTTGGCATTGATCGGTTTGCTGCTGGCGTCTCTAGCGATGCAGGGCTGCAGCACCGAGACCAGCGCCAACGGCGGCGGCAAGAAGGGCAAAAAAGGCAAGGGCGGCGACGCCGGACCGGTGCCCGTCGAAGTAGCCAAAGTGGTCCGCAAGAATGTGCCCATCGATATCACGGCGGTGGGAAACGTGGAGCCTCTTTCCACTGTTTCCGTGCGGCCCCAGGTCGGCGGACAGATCGAAGAAGTCTTCATTGAAGACGGCCAATACATCGCCAAGGGACAAAAACTTTTTCAGATCAACGCGAAGCCCTTCGAGGCGCAAGTGGCGCAGGTGGAAGCTAATCTTGCCCGTGACCGCGCGCAACTGGGACAGGCGCAAGCCAATCTGGCGCGCGATGTCGCCAGCGAAAAGTATGCGCGCGAAGCGGCTGACCGCTACGTTCAGTTGTTTACGGAGGGCGTGGTTTCGCGCGACGACCGCGACCGCTTCGCTTCCAGCGCCGACGCACTCACCCAACTGGTGGCTGCCGATAAAGCCAACATCCAGAGCGCCCAGGCGCAGATCCAGGCGGATACCGCTAGCCTGGGCAGCGCCAACCTTATGTTGTCCTTTACCACCGTCTATTCCTCGCTCGACGGACGCGCCGGCAACGTCACGGTAAAAGCGGGAAATATCGTCACCGCGAACCAGACCGAAGTGTTGTCCATCGCGCAGGTGCAGCCCATCTATGTGAGTTTCTCGGTGCCCGAAAACCGGCTGGGCGAAATTCAGCGCTTCATGGCGGGCACACGGCTGCCGGTGGAAGCTGCCGGCCAGGACGATCTGCGAAACCCCGAGCGCGGAGTGTTGACCTTCATCGATAACAACGTGGATAGCACCACCGGCACCATCAAGCTGAAGGGCACATTCGTGAACGCCGACCGCAAATTGTGGCCCGGCGAATACGCCAACGTGACGCTGAAATTGTCCGTGCAGAGCAATGCGCTGGTGATTCCCAACCAGGCCATGCAGACCGGTCAGGACGGGACTTACGTATACGTCGTCGATGCCGACCGCAAAGCCGATGTGCGTCCGATCACGATAGGGTTACGCGGCGAGGCGGACCTGGTGGTGGATAAAGGACTCTCCGAAGGCGAGATCGTAGTCACGCAAGGTCAGTTGCGGCTTGCGCCAGGCATGGTCGTGAGCCTGCCGGGTGAAGGCAGACGCGCGAGTAAGACCGGTAGTTGATCGTCATTCAATAACCACTACCCGATCGAACACCACGTCCAGCGTCGTTCCCTGATGTAAATCCACTTCGTTGCCGCGCGTGAGCAATACCTTCGCGAGGCCCACGGCGCTCCCCACGCCCGCGCCGATCCCAGCGCCCTTGAAGCTCCGATCCGCCAAGCCGCCGATCGCCGCTCCGGTGCCTGCCAGAATCGCCACCTGTCCTGCGTCCTTGCCAACACTCGGCGCCTGCTTTATTTGACTTTCGGCGTCGTCCACTTTCTGGCCGGTCTCGCCCGAATCGACAGCACTCAAGCGCGGCGAAATCTTCACCATCTTGCCGCCCGCGAAGGTCATGGTTTCGAGGCGAATGCCCAGCTCCGCGCGTCCCTTCACGTGGCCGCTGCGCTTCGCGTGCGAAACGGAGCCTTGCACGTAAGTTCCCGGCGGAATCACGATCGCGCTATCGACCGCCACCGGCGTGACGGTTTGCAGATACACTTGCGTGCCTTCGGCGGCGGTGCGCGTGCTGATCGAATTCAGCATCCGCAATAGGATGTGCGTGCCGGGAGGAATCTCGGCGGCTCCCGCGCTCAACGCAAATACAACCAACGCGGCGGCGAGTTTCATACTGTCACGCTAGCATGAAGCGCGGCGCAAATCAGCCCGCCGCGGCGAGGCGTTTCAGGTCGACGGTTTCGTCGGCTGCCTGCTCGGGCGTGAGTGGAGAACCGGCTGCCAGCATCTTGCGCGCAATAACGTGGTCGCCAGGGCGATTCACGGAATCCACAGCCAGCAGGCGTCCCTGCTTGAAGTAAAACACCGAGAATTTGCGCGCCTCGATGCTGCCTCGCAGCACGGATTGATCGTGGGTTCCCGATAGCCCCGCCATTTGGAAGCGAATGTCGAACTGATCGGTCCAGAACCAGGGGACATCGCGATAGGGCTCACGCTGGCCCATAATGACGCGTGCTACGCATCTGGCCTGATCGACCGCGTTCTGCACGGACTCGAGCCGCGCGCGCCCGCCGGCGAAAGTATTCGGATGATCCGCGCAATCGCCGATCGCGAAGATCGCGGGGTCGGTGGTGCGCATATATTCATCCACCATGATTCCGTCATTCACTTCGAGGCCAGCCGCACGCGCTAGCTCCACATTGGGGATCACGCCGATGCCCGCCACCACCAGGTCTGCAGCCATACGGCGGCCGTCGTTCAGAATCACGGCGTCGGGCCGCACTTCAACTGCGACGGCGTCTAATAGAACTTCCGTGCCTTGCGCCCGGTGCAGATCCAGAAAGAAGTCCGATAACACTGGCGACACTGCCCGCGCCATCAAACGCGGAGCCGCCTCAATCACGGTCACTGCTTTCCCTGCCAATCGCGCCGCGGCCGCGACTTCGAGTCCGATGAAACCGCCGCCGATCACGGCGACTCCGTGCCGCGCCTCGGCCAGACGCTGCTTCAGAGTCACGGCTTCATCGAGCGACCGCAGATACAGCACGTTCTCCGCACCAGGCGCCCGCAACGTCCGGTTGCGTGCGCCGACGGCGAGTATCAACTGCGCGTAAGGGACTGTCCCGCCTCCGGAGAGATGTACCATCTTCCCGCCAGCGTTGATTTCCGTGACGCGGTCGCCGAGGATGAGGTCGATCCGCTGCTTCTCGTAATACGCCAGCGTTCGCAGGAACACGCGGTCAATTTCCTGCTTGCCGGTGAGAAATTCCTTGGATAGAGGAGGCCGCTGATACGGCGCATGCGGCTCCTCGCAAATCAGCGTGACCGTGCCCTCGTACCCTTGCGTGCGCAGCACAGCGGCCGCTTCGAGGCCGGCTTGCCCGCCACCCACGATCACGACGCCGGGCTGCGATACCATGCGATGGGCCGCCTAATACTGCCGGTCCGGCATGCGCACGATCAGCCCCGCTAGTTCCGGCTTCATGCGGATCTGGCAGCTCAGCCGGCTGTTGGGCTTGCGCTCCGCCGCGGTCGCGCCCAGCATCTCGTCCTGTTCTTCGCCGATGGGATCGAGCTTGTCGACAAACGCGGGATCGACATACACGTGGCAGGTGGCGCATAACATCGCGCCGCCGCACTCGGCGACGATGCCCTCGATGCCGTTCTTGACGGCGTTCTCCATGACGGTAGTGTCCAAGGGCACGTCGATTGTAGTGGTCTCACCGGTGTGCGAGATATAAGTAACGTTAGGCATTTTCAGAATCAGGTACGGAAGCGCTCGTCGATCTCCACTTGATAGCCGGTAGCCAGGCGATTGCTTTCATTCGCCATGCCCACCACGGCCATCAGCTCGGCAAACTGCGCGTCGGACATGCCGGCCTTGCGCGCCGCGACGGTGTGCGAAGCGACGCAGTAGCCGCACCCGTTGGTGGCGGAGACCGCCAGATAAATCATTTCCTTGGTGAGCGGATCGAGCACGCCCGGCGCCATGATCTGCTTGACCGATTCCCAAGTGCGCCGCAGCGTAGCCGGATCGTGCGCCAGCGCTTTCCAGAAATTGTTGATGTAATCCGTCTGCCGCGTGGTCATGATGTCGTCGTAGACGGCTTTGACTTCGGGCGGCGCGTCGGCGTATTCGAGGAATCCCAGCGTGGCCATATTCAGTCCCGTTGCCCTTATTAATTTCGATTCCCCTGCGGTTCGGTGCGCCCGGCGAGCGCCTGCACCACCGGCCCGCCGCACACGCCGACGCCGGTATTCAGCAGCGCGTTCATGAAATTGAAGAGCACGGAATACACCGTCTGCTCGGTGACCGGAGCCTTGTTGGGCAGCCGGAAGGACGCCGGCAATTCCTTGTTGATCTGCAGGCGGACGGAATAGGGCAGCGCCCGGCCGCTGCGGTCGCGCTGATTGGCGAGCTGGATGGGCGTTTGCAGCACCGCGCCGCTGGTGCCATCGACATAGAACTGGCAGCGCGAAAACCAGCCGAGGTTCGCGGGATCGGCGGCGTCGAACAGCAGCAGCGGAGCTTGGCGGCTCTCGGCGTTGAGGTCCAGCAGCACGCGCCGCGATTCTTCCTCGAAGCGAAATTCGAAGCCGGCCTGGCGCGCAATGTTCTCGATGAACTCGCGGTCGAGCTCGAGCAGCAGCAATTTATGCGGGCCGGCTTGCAGGACTTGCATTCATGGTTATTCTAGCAGCCGAGGGAAAATGGAATTGGGTTGAGCTAGTAAGCTGAGTTAATAGACTGGCTAGGAACTAGATGGACGATCGAGAACTGGTACGACAGATCTTACAATCCGGAAAATTCGAGGATCTGCGCGGCCTGCCCGAAGCGAATGGCTGGAATGCAAGGGTGGCGCATATCCGTTAGACGAAGATTTCCATTGCCATGAACTCGCGAAAGATGTTGCCGCCCTCGCCAATGCGGGCGGTGGAACGATAATCATCGGTGCACGAACGCGCCTTGATGATGAGCACTCAAGTGAGGTGATAGATGAGATCCGATCGTTCTCCCGAGACCTTGTCAGTCCGGCAAGGTATCACGACACGATTGCCGCTCGTACCTATCCTCCAATCACGGGAGTCACCATTGAGTGGATAGCGGAAGCGGATACTCCCGATAAGGGCCTAGTGGCGATCACGATTCCAGATTCTAAGGACGACCGACCGGTGCTGGTTCAAAAAGTCGTCGCAGAAAGCAGCAAGATTGCTGGGACATTATTTGGTTACTATGAGCGCCGACGCAGCACCGCCAGTCACTACGGCGTCGAGCAATTGCACGCCATGATCAAGGACGGCGCAAAATTCGGGGCACTCCACTCGCGTCTCGATTCGCTCGCCGACGCCGTACACCGATTCGCCGACCAGGCCGCGAATCCGGCGCCCATCGAACCAAAACCCAGCACGATCAAGGAGACAATACCTGCGCCAGCACCTAAGCCTCAGAAGGGTCCGTCTGATGTCACCCGACCGAGAATCGAGGCGCTTCTTCGGGACGCTTATCTTGAGGGCAAACCTTCTATCGCATTCGCAGCCGCGCCCGCGACCTTAGCGTCGATTCCGTCGCTGACTCAATCCAGTGGTGATGCCGTCCGTTTGCTTCTGCGCCCGCCCATGCTGCGCCGAGCCGGGTTTGGTCTAGGTTCGTACGACGCGTGCCCACTAATGAAGCGGGGGCAGCAGCGTCGCGCTATTATTCCTGGATACAAAGCACTTGAGTTGTGGCGCGATGGTACCTTTCTATTCGTCGCTACAGGTGACGAGGAGTTTCTCGGCTGGCACACCGTGCCAAAAGACGGAAGACCGTTTGTCATTAATCCTTTGGTTGTAGCCGAGGCTACATATCTGTTCTGCGAAACCTATCGAATGTTTTTATCTTTGATGAGTCCGCCTCCGGAAGAAGTGCAATACGTGTTGGAGGTCCGTCGGTTGGACGCTCCCGGAGTTCTGCCCACACTGCGCCCGGAGAAAGTTCTTGAGTTCCCGCTATATTTGACGCCGGCGGAGTCTGCACCGTCCGGTGGCGAGGCGTTTGCGTTCACGGCCCCCGCAGGACAGGCAGCCGAGGAAACAGCCTTCCAGTATCTTCGCGAGTTCTACCTCTGGTTTGGAATCGAGGAAGATCTGATTCCATATACGAGTGGAGAGCCTGGCTCTCGACGCGTCAAATTGGACGAATTGAAGTAGACATATGTTGTCATGTATGACAACATATTGGGAATGGTGGACCTAAAGATAGCGCGCAGCAGCGGGAACGTGTTCCGCGATCTGGGACATGAGAATGCCGATGTCGAACAGTTTAAGGCAATCCTGGCCGCCGAAATCATCAAAGCCCTCGACCGGGAAGGCTTGACTGTGCGCGGCGCTCACGTCCGCACGGGTACGGCGGCGGCTGACTTCTCACGCATTCGTAATGCGGATCTCGGGCGGTTCACCGTGGATCGCCTTATGTCGATCATCAACCGGCTCGGATCACGCGTCGAAGTGAAAGTAAAAGTCCGTCACGTGGAAACGAACGTGGTCAACCAATCACGTCGTACGGTAGAAGGATTGCGATAGTCGCGACGCCATCCATCGTTGAGTGATGCCGCCAGGAGCCTAAATGACTGAGCGTCAGAAGATGTTGATCGGCGACCTGTACGACCCACTTGATTCAGAATTAGTCTCCGCCCGCGAGCGCGCCCGCGACTTGTGCCAGGCCCTCAATGCCACTCGTGAGGCGGAGCAAGAAGTGCGCCGCCGCATCCTGAGCGAACTCTTCGGCAAGGGTGGGGAGACCGTAATCATGCAGCCGCCCTTCTATTGCGACTATGGCTCGAATATCGAGCTCGGCGAACGCGTGTTTTTCAATTTCAATTGCGTGGTGCTCGACGTCTGTCCGGTGCGCATCGGGGATTTCACGCTCTTCGGCCCGGCGGTGCAGATCCTCACCCCGATGCACCCGTACAACGCCAGCCTGCGGCGAGAGCAAGAGTTTGGCAAGCCGGTTGAAATCGGGTCGGATGTCTGGGTGGGCGGCGGAGCGCTGATCCTCCCCGGCGTGCGCATTGGCTCGCGAACCATCATCGGCGCAGGAAGCGTGGTTACGCGCGATATCCCGGATGGAGTTTTGGCCGCAGGCAATCCGTGCCGCGTCATTCGTGAAATCACAGAGTGACGGAAGCCACAATCTTATAGTGGAAAGCGTGTCCCATTTGCCTCGCAAAGCCCTGGTCCTTTTCGATATCGACGGCACGCTGCTGCGTCGCGCGGGGCCGCATCATCGCGAAGCTCTGGCCGCCGCGGTCAAGAAAGTGACCGGGATCGTAACCACCACCGACGGCGTCCCCGTCGCCGGAATGCTCGACCGCGACATCCTGACTGCCATGCTCGCCCGCGAAGGCGCCTCCGCCGCGCTGATCCGCCGCAAGATGCCGGAGATCGTCGACTACGCGCAGCGCGCCTATGTGCGGACGTGTCCCGATCTGCGCCGCAAGGTTTGTCCCGCGGCGCGGCTGCTGCTTTACAAACTCTGGAGGCGCGGCATCCCGGCAGGCCTGGTCACCGGCAACCTCACGCGCATCGGCTGGACCAAGATGGAGCGCGCCGGATTGCGCCGCTACCTGCGCTTCGGCGCGTTCGCCGAAATGGCTCGCGATCGCGCGGGATTGGTCGGCATCGCACTGCGGCACGCGCGCCGCGAAGGCTGGATCGACGGCACGAGTCCGGTGGCGCTCATCGGCGATCATCCCAACGACATTCGCGCGGCCAAGGCAAACGGCGTGCGCTCGGTTGCGGTGGGCACGGGCCTCATCGGCCGCGAAGAACTGGTGCGGCATTCGCCCGATGTTCTGGTGCCGGACATGCGGTCGCTATCGATTGAGATGTTGCTTGGGTAAAGAGGATCTTGTGAGCGAATACGGATACACCGTGATTTACGAACCTCTGTACGAAGGCGGGTATCAAGTCATCGTGCCGGCGTTGCCCGGCATCGTTACCTATGGCCGCAACATCGATGAAGCCCGCGAAATGGCTCGCGATGCGATCGTCTGCCACGTCCGCGGCCTGCTCAAAGACGGTGAAGCAATTCCCTAAGGCCCCTTGCCAAACGGGGGTAAACCCCACTTGACGATTGTGGTAGCATAAAGATGCTTTCATGGGAAACCTCCTCGAAGCACACCCCCACCAACGGAGTTGAAGACAATCACCGAATGAGTTTTACCGTATTCCTGGGCAATTTGCCCGCTTGGGTAACCGCGGACGATATCAAGGGCTGGCTCACTGCCGAGAACCTGGTCGCGGACGCAATTAAAGTAATCCGCAATCCCGAAACGCAGGAGTCCAAGGGCTTCGCGTTTATCGATGCACCGAATGCCGAGGAAATGAATTCGATCATTCGGCGCTTCGACCGGGCTCCCCTGGAGGATCGCTTGCTGCGCGCCAATCCCGCACAGCCCCCCAAGCCGAAGGGTCAAACTGGTCCAGGCTCGGGTCCCGGTGGACGTTCGAACGGCGGCTCGATCGCGCCGGGCGGCGCGCCTCCTGCGGGTGGCATGCAAGGGCAAGGCGCTATGGGCGACCGTCCTCCGCGCCGCGCGCGCAAACCGATGGGCGCGGGCGGCGGCATGCGGCGGCAGAGTGTCGCTGAAGGTCCGCAGAGCGCTTTCGCCGAAGAACTCGCCAAGGCTCTTTAGGCTGCACGCCGGAATGGCGGCGGCACAAAGTCACGACGCAGTGCTCCCGCTCGGCGTCCGTCTTTACGGCTCAATTTCAGTGATATACTGATCCCCTACAGAACAGCCAGTCGGCGCCGCGCCTAGCAGGGATGCGGCCCCGTCGGGGAGGCGAAGTTCGTGATCGACCTGCTTATTATCCGCACTTTTTTTGTGGCCGTGCTAGCCTGCGCGGCTTTTTTCCTGCATCCTTTCAATCTGGACGGTCCGCTGGCCGCCGTGGTGGGCGCGGTAGTGGGTGCCGGCGTCGTGGTGTTCGAATTCCGCATCCGGAAAGTCAGCCTCAAGAAGCTGATCGGGGCCGTGTTCGGCAGCATCCTGGGAATTCTGGGCGCGTACCTGATTTCGCTGGTGCTGGATCACGCCGTTCCGAATAACAAAACCACGGTTCCGTTCATCGAAGTGGCGCTGCTTGCCTGGATGACGTATTGCGGCGTGGTGGTGGGCGCGGCCAAGGGCGACATGCTCAACCTGGCGGCGCTGGGCGGCCTGTTCGGCGGGGATGGCGGGTCCAAGCACTCTTTCAAAATTCTGGACACCAGCGTGATTATCGACGGCCGCATTGCCGATATCGTCGAGACCGGCTTCGTCGACGGAGCGCTGGTGATCCCGCAATTCGTGCTGCACGAGCTGCAACTGGTGGCCGATTCCTCCGATTCGATGAAGCGCAACCGCGGGCGGCGCGGGCTGGACGTCCTGCAGCGCATCCAGAAAATGCCGCAGTTGACCATTCAGATCGTGGAGGAGGATTTCCCCAACGTTCGCGAAGTGGACATGAAGCTGATCGAGCTGGCCAAAGTCTACGCGTGCAAGATCGTCACCAACGATTTCAATCTGAATAAAGTCGCGCAACTGCACGGCGTCGAAGTGCTGAATATCAACGAGCTGGCCAATGCGCTGAAGCCCGTTGTGCTCCCCGGCGAAGTGATGCGAGTCTTCATTCTCAAGGAAGGCAAAGAATACAACCAGGGCGTGGCGTATCTGGACGACGGCACCATGGTGGTGGTCGACAACGCGCGCAAGATGATTTCGAAGACCATCGACATCGCCGTCACCAGCGTGCTGCAAACCACCGCGGGCAAGATGATTTTTGGGCGCTTCGACGACCGCATCCATGCGGTCCACACCGCGGTGCAACCCGCGCTTACGGGCAAGGACCACGGCGCGCATGAGAAGGACCGTCCGCTGCGCGAGCAGATTCCTGTAACCGGAACCGGCTCGTAAGCCGTCCCAGGGTTACAATCGTACACACGACCATGAAAGTATCCGTCATTCTGCCGGCCGCGGGTTTAGGAACGCGCATGGGCCGGGAAAAATCCGGCACCAGCCGCAAGCAGTTCATGCTGCTCGAAGGCGCGCCGATCCTGGTGCATACCACCCGCAAGTTCGCCCTGTGCCCTTCGGTTTCTGAGATCGTCGTCGCCCTGCGCGGCGAGGATCTGGAGTGGGCGCGCGGCCTGATTCAGCAGCAGCATCTGGCTAAGCCGGTGCGTTTTGTCGAAGGCGGGGATAGCCGCCAGCAATCCGTCGAAAATGCGCTGGCGTCGCTGAAGCCGGATACCGATTTCGTGGCGGTGCACGATGCGGTGCGGCCCTTCATCGATTCGGAGCTGGTCGAGAAGGTGATTGCCGAAGCCGTCCGAACCGGCGCGGCGATTGTCGGCATCGTGCCGGTGGATACCGTGAAACGGGTTCACAAGAACAAGATTCGCGATACGCTGCCGCGCGAGAACCTGGTGCTGGCGCAGACGCCGCAGGTGTTCCGCTTCGACCTGCTGAAGCGCGCCTTTGAGAGCGCACGGCGCGACGGTTTCACGGGCACCGATGAATCCAGCCTGGTGGAGCGCATGGACGAAGTGGAAGTGAGCGTCGTCCAGGGCAGTGACCGCAACATCAAGATCACGCGGCCGACGGACATGGAACTCGCGCGCCTGTTTCTCTCGGAAGAGACGGAGCGGCGGGACGCATCGTGAGTTCGACTGAGTTTCGCACTGGCCTGGGCTGGGATGTGCACCGCATCGCGCCGGGGCGACCGCTGATTCTGGGCGGCGTGACGATTCCCTCCGATTTCGGACTCGACGGGCACTCCGACGCCGACATCCTGCTGCACGCGGTTACCGATGCGCTGCTGGGAGCGGCCGCGTTGGGCGACATCGGCATGCACTTTCCGGACACCGATCCTCAGTGGAAGGGCGCCGCCAGCGCAAAATTTCTGGAGCACGCTGCCGGGCTAGTGAAGCAGGCGGGATTTTCGCTGGTGAACGTGGATACCACGGTGATCCTGGAAAAACCCAAGCTCAAGAATTACCGCGACGCCATACGCGAGTCGCTGGCTCGCGCGCTGGCGCTGCCGCTCGACCGAGTGTCGGTGAAATTCAAGACCGCGGAAGGCGTCGGGCCAGTGGGCCAAGGCCTGTCAGCCGAGGCGCAGGCGATTGTGACGATCGCGCGTTGAGTGTTCAAATCGTCAGCACCAGCTTGCCCATGGTCTTGCGGCTTTCGAGATCGCGGTGGGCCTGCGCGGCCTCCGCTAGCGGATAGAAATGCTCGGTCAGTAGTTGCAGTTTCTTGCTGAGAATCCAGCCCAGCACATCGCCGGAGCGCCACTTGAGTTCATCGGGCGAAGCGTAGTTGGCGAGCGTGGGACGCGTGAGAAACAGAGCTCCCTTGGTCATCAGCAGCAGCGGATCGAAGGGCTTCACGGGGCCGCTGGCTTGCCCGAACAACGCCATCATGCCGCGCGAGCTTCAGGCTGTCGAGACTCTGCATGAAAGTGGCCTCGCCCACGCCGTCGTAAACCACGTCGACGCCTTTGCCATCGGTGAAGCGCTTCACTTCGGCCACCAGATCCTGCTCGCGATAGAGGATCACATCGTCGGCGCCGGCCGCGCGCGCGACCTCGGCTTTTTCATGCGTGCCGGCGGTGCCGATCACACGTCCGCCGCGCAGCTTCACCATCTGCGAGATCAAGCGTCCAGTGCCTCCGGCTGCGGCGTGCACCAGCGCGGTGTGACCTGGTTCGATCGGGAAAGTGGAATGCGTGAGATAGTGCGCGGTCATGCCCTGCAGCATGGCCGCGGCGGCTTGGCGCAGGTCGAGACCGGCGGGCACCTTCACCAGAAATTGCGCAGGCACCGCCGCGAATTCGGCGTAACTGCCGCGCGACATGGCCCAGGCGACGTGATCGCCCACCTTGAATCCGCCGGTATCGGGACCAAGAGATTCGACGGTTCCGGCGCCTTCCATGCCCAGCACCGCGGGCAACGGAACCTTGTAGAGGCCGGAGCGCTGATAGGTATCGATAAAATTCACGCCCGCGGCGGCGAGCTTCACCAGCACCTGGCCGGACGCGGGCTCGGGCTTGGGAAAATCGGCGTAGCGCAAGGCGCCGGCGTCGCCGGGTTGTTCGATGAAAACGGCTTTCATGATATGCGAATCCTTCGTTTAGTATGCACTATGGCCGCGAAAAGCAGCAGATAGACGAGTGCGAATGGAAACATCAGAAGGCGCACCACGGCGGGCGTCGCAGCCGCGCCACTCAGGCCCAGGCGGGCCCGCGCGAAGGCCGCGAGGTTGCGCACGTTGCCCCAATCCAGGTACAGAAAGCCGGCGAATTCGTTGATGACGAAAACTTTCGCAGGCAGGCGCGCCACCAGCGCCCATTTCCATTTGGTCATGATGGGCTCGCCCGAGCAGAGGATGCCGAGGGCGGCGTATTCGCTCGATGCGAGTTCGCGGAAGAGTTGCCGGCGCGCGGCTGGGCTGGGGTAATCTTCTACGCGATAGACGCGGCCGCGGAAACCTGCGGGCGTGGTCGGGTGGCAGGTGAGCAGATCGAGTTCCATGGCTTCGCCGTGGATCTGGTAGAGCAGCGGAACGAGCGTGTCGAAAGCGCCGCGCGATCCGCTCTCGACCAGGAGCACGCGCGTGAAGGGAGGGATGTAGCGGCGGAAGAAATAGCGCAAGGCTTTATTTTAAGGGATACCGAATTTTACGAGATCACCGGATTTTTCGGGATCGCGGGCGCCGGCATTATTTTGGCGCGTGCTGCACGTCCTTCTCGTTGTCGCAGATGCTTTCGAGCAAATCCGTGTCCGGCATCAGCGCCAAATTGAAAGTGAAGGACCACGGCTTAGCGTACATTTTGCGATCGTCGATGGTGATCTGGACATCCATGTGGCCGAAGTCGCGGCGCTGAAAGCGCTCGGTGGCAATCAGCGCATCGCTATGGGGATGACCATAGTCGTCGAGCCATGACTTATCGTTGAATCCTCGGGTTTCAACCACGAACGTGTCGCCGTCCCACTTCCCGATGGACGAACCAAGCCAGGCAGGTTCCAAATCCTTGGGGAACGGACGGCCGTCGGTGAAAATCTGACGATAGTGATTAAACTCCTCATAGAGGATCAAGGTCAGTCCCGGATTCTGAACCAACTTGAAATCACTGATCGACATGGCGTCTGGAATTCCATGCGGCAGGCAATACTCAGTGGGCCGGCCGCCTCCCAACTTCTCGGACCGCTGCTTATATAGCGCCGCACCCTCCGGCAGGAATGGAATGTCTGTGCCGTCGGGAATAAAATCCAGCAGGTTGGGTCCAACATCCGAGTGCCGGTCCCGTGATTTCTTGGTGGGTACCAGGTGCCAAATCCCCGACAAATCCGGTTTGCCATCTGGCGTTCTCGGCGCGCGCGCCGTGAGATCCGGCTTTCCGTCCTTGGTTCTGCGGAGTTCCCGGAGCCGGGTAGTTCAACCACTGGGCGGCGCTCGAAACCGCCATTGCGAACAATAGTGCCGTCAACGCCGCCGTTTTCATTTGTTCACCCCGCCTGCCGGTTTAGTGTTATTGAATCGAGCGCGCTCCGCGTGCTGAGAGTTACGTTAACACAGGAATGGGACGAGCGTGCGGGTGTGCGGCGATTGTAAACAGCAATTTCGCCGCGAATGGACGCGGGGAGCGCGAATTCACGCGCATCATGTCGATTTTTGCTTCCGTTTGATTTTCTTTTCCGTCCGCCTTTCAAAGATCCTTCGAGGGCCCTCTCATGGCGGCATTAACCCGTGAGGCCTGCTGTGAGTGACGCACAACGCTGATAAGCCGCTGTACGCTCATTTCGCAAGCCCGGCGATCTAGGAGAGACCACCTACCGTGCGGGACGGAGTTCCAGTTCTCCGCTACTACCTCACCGCTGTTACGCCCCGCGGAAGAGTCTAGAATTCCGCTCACGTGGTCCTTGGCCCCCGGTGGGTGGGACGGACTCTCACGTTCGAAGTAAACCGCACGTTTACGAAAGGCCGGGGAGGTCGATTCGCTAAGTGGCTGGTGCGGCGATATTAACGCCGCGGCGTTTGCGCTGCTACCGACGATTGCAACCCGGGCCGATTGCGGCTAGGGTGAAGGTATGGGTGAAATGAAGCCCGCAGACCAATTCACTTCGACGGAAGAAGAAGTCGAGGTCGACGAAGAAACACTCGCTGCGATTGATCGTGGGATCAAAGCCGCCGACGAAGGCAGGGTTGTGCCTTTAGAGGAAGTCAGACGGCGGATGCAGGAGTGGCATACAAAATCCTCTTCACGGAAGACGCTCTAGTCGATCTAGAGGTACTGTTGTCCTATATTCGCGCCGACAACGCGACAGCGGCTGAACGTCTCGACCGCGCGTTAATGAGTCATGTTGAGCTCCTGCAGGATTTTCCCCGTTTGGCTGCCCGGTGGCACACCGTCGAGGCATCCGGATGCTAGTTCACTTTCCGATTTTGATTTACTATCGCATTCACGAAGATCAGCTCATGATCGAGATTCTTCACTTCTGGCATGGATCGCGCCGCAGGCCGTGAAGCTCGTTATAATGCCTGCTTGCAGCTTTCCTTCATCGACTGGCCCCTGATGCGGATCGTCGAGCTTACGGCTTGTCCATGACGGGCGACATGCAATCTTCGATTGAAACTCCACGGCCTCCGATAGGCGGTATCGTGTGGGACATCGTACTCAACGCTGTCATACCGGTGATTCTTTACAAGCTCTCGAAGCGTCTACCTGTCGCCTTCCGAACTCACCGCCCTGATGGTGGCCACCACTTTCCCGATCGGCAAGAGCATTTTCGACGTGGTGCGCCGCGGACAAGTGGATCCGATCTCGATCGTGGTCCTGCTGGGAATCGCAACCAACGGCGTCGCTTTGCTCTTAGGCGGCAGTCCCCGTCTTTTGCTGGTTCGCGAATCCTTGTTTACCGGTGCGTTCGGCCTCGCCTGCTTTGTTTCGCTGCTCCTGCCGCGTCCGCTGATGTTTTATTTCGGGCGTTATTTCATGGCTGGAACCGATCCGCAGCGGCAGGCCCGATTCAATTCCGCGTGGCAATTTCCGGAGGTGCGTTTCTCGCATCGTCTGATTACCAGCGTGTGGGGCAGTGCACTCCTTGGCGAGCTGATCGTGCGAATTATTTTGATTTACAACGTGTCCTCCGCCGCGGTGCTGATCGTCTCGCCCATTCTGATGGGCACGCTTACCATCGCGACAATGATCTGGACCTTCCGTTACGGACACCGCATGCGGCTCCGTGCCATGGCGAGGCTTGGCACGAGTCATGAGGACGGTGATCCGGCTATCCAAAGCCAGTAACGCTATAATGCCTGCTTGCAGCTAACCTTCATCGACTGGGCCGTCGTCGCGCTGTACTTCCTGTTTAACCTCGGGATCGGGCTGTATTACAAGTCGCGGGCGGGGAAGAGCATGGATGAGTTTTTCCTCTCCGGCCGCAACATTCCGTGGTGGCTGGCGGGGACGTCGATGGTCGCCACCACCTTCGCCGCCGATACGCCGCTGGCGGTCACGGGCATGGTGGCCAAGGGCGGCATCGCGGGCAACTGGCTGTGGTGGAACATGGCGGCGAGCGGGCTGCTCACGGTGTTCTTCTACGCGCGGCTGTGGCGGCGGTCGGGCGTGATGACCGATATCGAGTTCTCCGAAATCCGCTACGCCGGCAAGCCCGCGGCGTTCCTGCGCGGGTTCCGCGCGCTGTATCTGGGCATCCCCATCAACTGCATCGTGCTGGGATGGGTGAATAAAGCGATGGTGGATATCCTGACGCTGATCCTGGGCGTCACGAAGCTGCAGGCGCTGATGATCGTGCTGGGGATGATCGCGATCACGTCGTCGATTTCGACGCTCTCGGGATTGTGGGGCGTGCTGGTGACCGACGTGTTTCAGTTCGCGATCAAGATGGGCATGGTGATCGTACTGGCGGTGTACGCGGTGAACGCGGTGGGCGGCATGGACGGGATGAAGTCCAAGCTGCTGGCGCTGGATGCGACGCGGGGCGGCCAGGGTTCGGTGCTGAACTTCGTGCCGGATCTGAATTCCGCGTGGATGCCGCTGATCACGTTCTTCGTTTATATTTCGCTGAACTGGTGGGCGACGTGGTATCCGGGAGCGGAGCCGGGCGGCGGCGGCTACATCGCGCAGCGCATGTTTTGCGCCAAGGACGAAAAGAATTCGCTGCTGGCGACGCTGTGGTTCAACGTGGCGCATTATGCGATTCGGCCGTGGCCGTGGATTCTGGTGGCGCTGGCGTCGCTGATCTTATTCCCGGGATTGAAGGACCCGGAGACCGGCTACATCCGCGTGATGATCGCGGAGCTGCCGCCGTCGCTGCGCGGCTTGATGGTGGCGGCGTTCGCGGCGGCCTACATGTCGACCATCGCGACCCAGCTCAATTGGGGCGCGAGCTATCTGGTGAACGATTTCTACCGGCGTTTCCTGAAACCGCACGAGTCGGCGCGGCACTATGTGAACGTGTCTAAAGTGGCGACGGTATTTCTGACGATTGTTTCGGCAGTGGTGACGTTTTATCTGGACTCGATCTCGGGCGCGTGGAAGATGCTGCTGGTGACGGGCGCGGGAACCGGCAGCGTGCTGTTGTTACGCTGGTACTGGTGGCGCATCAACGCGTGGAGCGAAGTATCGGCGATGGTGGCGGCGTTTATCACGTCGATCACGTTGCAGAGCGCGCTGCATATGGATTCGGACGATCCGCGCAGTTTCGCGTGGATCATGATTATTACGGTGGGCATCACGACGGTGGTGTGGCTGGCGGTGACGTTCCTCACGCCGGCCGAGCCGCGGGATCTGCTGGTGGCGTTCTATCGCCGCACGCGGCCGTCGGTGGCCGGGTGGAGGCCGATCGCGGCGCTCGCGCCCGAAATAAAACCGGTGAACGATCTGATGGCGAACGCGGTGGACTGGATCGCGGGATTGGTCTTGATCTATGGTGTCCTGTTCGGCACGGGCAAGCTATTACTGCATGAAACCTGGTTGGGAGCTGGGGCTGCTAGCGTGCGGCATCGCGGGCGGCGCCGTGATCTATTACGATCTATCGCGGAGAGGCTGGAGTGCGGTTACTCAGTAGCCTGATTTTATTTTCCACGCTGGCGGCAGCCGGTCCCGTGGAATTTGGGCAAGCCGAACTGGACTCGGCGATGGCCGAGCGCAAGCTCAAATGGAAAAATCAGGTGGATCTGAATCTGGATGCGCCGGATACTTTTCGCATCGAGCCCTACTCGATCGGCGGGGCGCACATCACCGGCGGCGATCTGCGCGGGCTGATGTATGGACTGCTCGAAGCGGCCGAGCAGATTCGCGCGACCGGACACTTTACCAAGACCATCGGCAACCCGGCGGCTTCGCTGCGCGGGGTTCGCATCGTGTTGAACGCCGATCTGGAAGCAGCGCCGGAGGAATTTTGGAACTCGTATTTCCGGATGCTGGCGCGGAATCGCTTCAACCGGGCGCATGTGGTGTTTCAACGGATCGAGGCGCCGTACCGTTTACCGAAGCTTCTGTCGCATACCGCCGCGGAGTATGGAATCGACTTCACGCTGGGCGTGGAGGGCGATACCAGCGCGGAGGAATTGGCGCACATGCTGATCCTATGTCCGGCGGTGCGCGGCGTTGGCGCTCGAAGGCTCCGGCGCGCAGGCGGCGGTATTTTCTGCGTTGCGCGTGGCGGGCCGCAGGGTCACGCTGGATCTGGACGGCGCGACGGCCCAACCGGCGAGTGCTGCAGGAGGCGCTCGCGAGCGGAATTCCGGTATTGCGTCCGGCAGCGGCGTGGCCGCCGAGCTTCGAAGTGGTGCCGCCCATCGACGCGGCGGATGCCGAGGCGCATCCGTTGTTCTATGAAGTGATGGGGCGGCTCAGTTACGATCCGAAGCCCAAGCCGGAGCTTCGGGCGGCGCGCGAGGTTGGGTTGTGGATCGCGGCGGCGCAGCAGTCGAACTTGGGCGGATCGGAATATGTGGCGTCGGCGCGAGGCGGCGCACGATCGCGAGGAGCGCATCGCGTCCGCGAAATTCACGCCGCCGGAGATCGCGGAGCGACTGGACGCCGCCGCCGCGCAACTGGAGCCGACAGCCGGACGCGGATCTGCGATTGCTGGCCGGGCTCGCGCGGGAGCAAGCGGCGCAGTTGCGCTCGGCCGGGGATCTTCCAGCTTTGGCGAGGGGGGCGCGGCCGGCGCCGTCTTCATGGACACACACTCCGCCGGCGTCGGCTCCTTCAGAAAAACCGCTCACTCTGACGCTCCAGATTGCGCAGCCGAAAACGGTGAGCGCGGTGCGGCTGCATTACCGGCCCACGGATCCGGCGGCGGCGACGCAGGTGCTGGAGGTGGCGGCGAAGCCCGAGGTCAGCTTCACCATTCCGGCCAGCGAGATCACCGGCAATTGGGACCTGCAATATTTTTTCGAGATTCTGCACGCCGACGGCAGCGGGCTGGTTTGAACCGGACCCGCTGACGGCAACGCCTTACTGGGTGGTGCACATCATCGCGCCGCACGTCGGGCGCAATTAGCGGCTAGTAGAGGATGCGAGTGCGGATGGTGCCGGCCACCTGATCCAGGCGTTTGCGCAGCGCCATCGATACGGCGCGCTCGGGGGCTTCGATGTCGATCACCACGTAGCCGATCTTGGCATTGGTCTGCAGAAACTGGCCGGTGATGTTGATGCGCTTCTCGGAGAACACAGAGTTCACTTCCGACAGCACGCCGGGCTGATTGCGGTGGATGTGCAGCAGGCGGTGCTGTCCGGGATAGGCGGGCAGCGAGACTTCGGGAAAGTTGACGGCTCCGAGAGTCGATCCGTTGTTGCTGTACTTGAGCAGCTTGCTGGAGACTTCGAGTCCGATATCGTGCTGGGCTTCTTGCGTGCTGCCGCCGATGTGGGGCGTGAGAATCACGTTGTCGCGGCCGCGCAGGGGCGAGACGAACGTGTCGGTATTGCTCTTGGGCTCCTTGGGAAAAACGTCGATGGCTGCGCCGCTGAGGTGCCCCGCGTCGAGCGCCTGGACCAGCGCGTCGATATCGACAACCTGGCCGCGCGAAGCGTTGATGAGGCTGGCCGCGGGCTTCATGTGGGCCAGCGCGGACGGCGTCGATCAGGTTGGTGGTCTGCGGAGTTTCGGGAACGTGCAGCGTGACGACGTCGGCGATTTCGAGCAGCGCCTGCATGGTTGGCATGGGGCGGGCGTTGCCGAGCGCCAGTTTCATTTCGATGTCGTAAAACACGACTTGCATGCCCAGGGACTCGGCCAGGACGCCGATCTGGGTGCCGATGTGGCCGTAGCCGATGATGCCCAGCGTTTTGCCGCGGGCTTCGCGGGAACCGGCGGCGGTCTTGATCCATTCGCCGCGATGAGCCGCGGCGTTGCGCGCCGGAATGCCGCGCATCAGCAGAACGATTTCGGCCAGCACCAACTCGGCCACGCTGCGGGTGTTGGAAAAAGGAGCGTTGAAGACGGGGACGCCGCGGTCTTGCGCCGTCGCCAAGTCCACTTGGTTGGTGCCGATGCAGAAGCATCCGACGGCGATGAGGTGGCGCGCGGATTCGAGCACGTTGTGCGTCAGCTGCGTGGCCGAGCGGATACCCACGATATAAGCGTCGCGAACGGCGTCGATGAGCTGCGGCTCGGGCAAGGCTTTCTGGTGGATTTCGATATTGGAATAGCCGTCCGCGCGGAAAGCGTCCACCGCGCTGGCGTGAACGCCTTCGAACAGAACGACTTTCATTTTGTCTTTGGAAAAGGATGTCTCTGCCATGAATGAGGGCCTGAACTATTAGAGTGTCACAGTTGAGCTGGCGCAGGCCCTGGTTAACGCCGCATTTCATTATGTTTTCGATATCAAATATTCATTTGCAAGCGTTCTCGGAATGGCTTATCCTTTAGGAAGTAACTTCCTCGGGTCATTCAAGTCAGTCCTAAGAACACGTCAGTCTTGGACGGTTAGTAGCGGCATTCGCAACGGAGACAACCATGAAATCACTATCTAAACTCAATCAGCTTAGTATTTTTTGCTGGAGTGTGGATTCTAGCAATGGCGCTCTTCACGAGCGCTGTTTTCGCGCAGAACAGCGGTGCGGGCACCATCACCGGCACATTGACGGATCCCACCGGGAGCGTCGTGCCGGGCGCTGCCGTTGCGGTGCGAAACACCAGTACGGGGGCTACAGTTTCCTTGATCAGCAATGGAGCGGGAATTTACGTTGCTCCGTTTCTTCCGCCGGGTATGTATGAGATTACGGCCAGCAAGGCGGGGTTCGGCAAAATCGTGCGCACCGAATCTGACACTGCAGGTGGGGCAGACGATGACGATCGATATCGCGCTGCCGCTGCAAACGACCACGGAAACGGTCACGGTGAGCGGGCGAGCCGTCGGTGGTCGACACGCAAAAGACGGATATGTCCCAAGTGGTCAGCGCAACCCAGCAGGAGAATCTGCCGCTGGCGGGCCGGCGTTGGGAGAGTTTCGCGTTGATGACGCCCAATGTGACCAATGACGGCGGAATCGGGCTTGGTTTCCTATCGCGGTATTTCGGGGCTTTACAACCAAAGCGCGGTGGATGGCGCCAACAACAGCCAGGCGTTTTTCTCGGAGACGAAGGGCCGCACCACGATTCCCTATATCTACAGCATGGATTCCATTCAGGAGTTCCGGTCACGTCGAGCAACTACAGCGCGGAACTGGGGCAGGCGGCGGGCGGCATCGTCAATGCGGTGACCAAGTCGGGCACCAACGCTCTGCATGGCGATCTGTTCTACTATTTGCGCTATCCCTCGCTGGAATGCGCTCGATTCATTTACGAAGGCGTCGGCGGCGCGGCAAGGGCAGATCTATCACGCCAGCCGGTGCATCAGCAACAGCAGTTCGGCGGCAGCGTGGGCGGGCCGGTTATCAAGGACAAGCTGTTTTACTTCTTCACCTACGATGGTTCGCGCAAGGTCAATCCGATCAGCTTTACCAGCACCGCAGAAATTCCCCATAGCCTGCACATTCAGTCCGCAGATTACCGCGGCGCAGTGTGCGGCGGCGAATGGTTACTTTTCATCGCTGCTGGGCGGCTACGCGCGATTTCAGAATCAGGACGTAGGGTTTGGCAAGCTGGATTACCTGGTCACGCCCGCCAACCGCGTGAGCGCGTCCTTCAACCTGGACAATTTCAAGTCTCCCAACTCCTATAACACCGCCACTACCTCGAACAACAATTCGAATACGGCGAACGGCACTGCTGTGACCCGCGAGCGTATTTTCGTCGCCAACTGGGATTCCACCATCACTCCGACCATGATCAACAACTTCCGCTTCCAGTGGTCGCAGGATCTGGAAATTATCAGCGCCAACGGCACGGCTCCCAGCGTGAGCGTCACCACCACGTATGGCGTACGGATTGCCCAATGCGCTGCCGCGTCCGGCGTTCCCGAACGAGCATCGTATGCAATTCGCCGATACTGCTTTCGAAGACCGTGGGCAAACATACTTTCAAGGCCGGCGTGGATGTCAACGTGATTCACGAATTGCTGATCAACCTGTTCCAGGGCGGCGGCGTTTACAGCTACAACGGATCGGTCGCCTCGGCGTTTCAATGGCTGGGTGGCTGATGTGCATGGGAATCAACCTGGGAGACGGCTTCACGGGCCGGCACTGGAGCACCTTTGTCCAGGTGACGGACCCGGTAACCGGCGTGGGCAAGGATGATTTTTACAATAACGATTTCGCGGGATTCGTGGAAGATAGCTGGAAGGTGCGTCCCAACCTGACTCTGAATCTGGGTGTCCGCTACGATCTCTTCCTGATTCCGCAGCCGCCCAAGCCGAACCTGGCGACGCCGCTGACTGCGCTGTACACGTCGACGATTAACATTCCCAAGAACCAATTCGCGCCGCGCCTCGGCATGGCCTGGGAAATGCGAAAGGGCACGGTGTTACGGCTGGGATACGGAATGTTTTATGCCAAGACCAGCAACAGCACGTACTACGCCACGCGAGTGGAGAACGGCAGCTTCCAGCAGACCTATAACTGCACGACTGCACTCCTGCCCCACGCTGGCATTTCCGAACGTGATCTTCACGCCTCCGGGCGGAGCGCCAGTCGCGCCGTTCGCGGGCGCATTGACGCCGCACGTCACCCCCATCACGTTGTCGTCGAACACGGCCACCACGCGCGGACAGGATCCCGCTTGGGTAAATCCGTTGGTACACGAAGGCGAAGTGACGATCGATCAGCAACTCCCGGGTAATATCGGCGTGTCCGCTTCCTATGTGTTTAGCCGCGCGCTTCATCTGCCGGTTTTCACGGACGGGAACCTGGCCCCGACCTCGGCCACCAAGACCTACACCTATCCCGACGGCGGCACTTTTACCGTGCCGTTTTACACCAGCGCCAATCGCGTGAATACTACCGGATCGATTCTCACCGGCCGCAGCGTCGTGAACTCGCTGTATAACAGCTTCGTACTGACGGTTCGCAAGCGCTTCGGAGCACGGAGTGGAATTTGCGGCGAACTACACGCTCAGCAAAGCGGAGGACGACGGGCAAGTGGGAGGACAGTTCGGCACCTTCAACGGAACCGACTATACCATCGATCCCTATAACCAAAAGGGAATGTGGGGGCTTTCCGACCTCGATCAGCGCCAGCGCTTGGTGGCCAACGTGGTATGGAAACCTGAGTTGGGCAAGAATTGGTCGAACAAAGGCGGCTAGGCTGATCGTCGATGGATTCGTGCTTTCCGGCATCTTTTCCATCAATTCCGGCCAGCCGATCACGGGCTTGATCTCGGGTACGCCGGCCGGGGCCGTCGATGGCGGGCTCACCGGCGGCATGGTGAACAATTCGGGCACGGCGCCTGCGACTTACGAAGATCCGCGGGTTCCGCGCAACTTCTACGCGGGACCGGGCGCTTGGGACATTGACGCCCGCATCAGCCGCGAGTTCAGGATTAAGGAACGGTACCGGCTGGCTTTTGGGCTGGACGCCTTCAACCTCTTTAATCACACCAATATTCTGGGAGTGAATACCACCCAATACTCGCTCGCTCGGGCACCACGACGCTTTCCACTTTCCTGAGTGGGGGTGTACCGTCGTTCTTGACGCCCAGTTCCACCAGCAACGGGTTGTTCGGCGCGCGGCAGTTGCAGATCAGCGGACGCTTTACTTTCTAAACACGGTTGTCTCGGAGGAGACGGGCGCTCGGGGCGGCTTTCGAAGTCGTCCTAGGCGCCGTTTTTCTTTTTGTGATGATATAAGCAGGTGTTCCGGCGGATCCTCACGCTTGCGTTGCTGGCTGCTCCCGCGTTCGCGGCGGACTGGGTGGAGTATCGCTCGGGGCCGCTCCACATCTTCAGCGATGCCGGCGACAAGGTGGCGCGGGAACGGCTCACGCAACTGGAGCAGATCCGTTTCGTACTCGGAGGACTGCTGGGCAAGAACGATCTGACCACGGTCTGGCCGATCGATCGTGGTGCTGTTCGCGAATCAGAAGCAATATGGCCCGCATGCGCTTCCGCAGCCGCTGACCGATGGCGGGTCCGCGGCGCTGGCGGCGTGGCCGGCGGATGTGGCGCTGCCGCGCGATCTGCTGCGCGCGATCACGCGGCTGCTGCTCGACGACAATGCGGGCCGCATGCCGGATCAAATCGAAAATGGACTCTGCGACCTGTTTTCGACCATCGACGTGAATGCAACGCGGGTGAAAATCGGCGCGCCGCTTCCGGCCGGTGAGCTGACCGGGGAACGCTTGCGCGGCTGGGCCAAGCTGCAAATGATGGCGACGCAGCCGGAATATAGCGGCAAGATGCGCACCTACATCAACAACATGCAGAACGCCGGGGAAGAGGATCAGGCGGCGCGCAATGCTTTCGATATGAACGCGGCGAAGCTGGCAGCGCAGGCGGAGGCGTATCTGAAGGCCGGGAAGTTTGAAGCGGCGCCGGTGAACGGGAAGGCGCTGAATCCGAATCGCGACTTCATCGAGAAGAATCTGGACAACGCCACTGTCGATGCGCTGCTGGCGGAGCTGGACGCGAAGGGCAAGAGCTTTCCTCCCGACAGTCCGCGCGGGTTGCTGGCGAAGAACACGATGCCGGCGCTGGAGCTGGCGAGCCGCGCGAATCCGAAGTGGGCGGAACCGCATTTCAAGATCGCGGCGCTGGAGAGCGATGCGGCGCGGAAGATCGCGCAGTTGAAGATGGCTGCCACGCTGGCTCCGCGCAACGCGATTTATTGGCAGACGCTGGCTACGTCGCAGGCGGCCGCCAATTTGTTCGCGGACGCCGAGAAATCCTGGACTGCCGCGGAGCGCGCCGCCGGGAGCCCAGAAGAAAAGGCGCGGATTCATCAGGCCAAACTCCAGTCTGGAAGAGAATCGAGCCGAGTTCGATGCCGCCGAAAAACGCCGACAGCAAGAGGAAGAGGCTCGCGACCTGCAGCGCGTGAAAGACGACGCGGCGGCGGAGATTCATGCCGCGGAGCAGGCCGCCAATCAACGCATGGCCGCGAACAACGGGAACGTCAAAGGCGCGGTGCCGTGGTTTGGCGATCCCACCGGGCAAAAAGTTTCGGGCACGCTGACGCGCGTGGAATGCCTGAACGGCGGGCCGTTGCGCTTGACCATCCAGCAGGCTGGTTTTCCCATCCGGCTGCTGATTCGCAATCCGAAGCAGCTTACAGTGGCGGCCGATTCCGGACAAGCCGAGTTTGGCTGCGGCGTGCAGAAGCCGGCGCGAAAGATCGAAGTCCAGCACGATGGAAAGGCCGACGCCCGGCTTTCGACGATGGGCGATGTCCTGGTGGTCAAGTTCCCGTAATGGCGAGCCGGCTGCGGTGGCTGGTCCTCAGTGTCTTCGTTCTTTCGACAGCCTTGAATTACCTCGACCGGCTATTGCTGGCGGCGCTTGCGCCCACGCTCAAGAGCGAGTTTCATCTCTCGAATGCGCAATACGGCGGCGTGATTTCGGTGTTCTCGATCGTGTACGCGCTGACGGCGCCGGTGGCGGGCTGGTTCATCGATCGCGTGGGATTGAACGCGGGCATCACGGTCTCGATGGCGGTGTGGTCGCTGGCGGGGATGGCGACGGGATGGACACGGTCATTCGGCGGATTGCTGGCGTCGCGCACGGTGCTGGGGATCGGCGAAGCGGCCGGTATTCCGTGCGCGGGCAAAGCCAACGGCGTGTATCTGCAACCTCGCGAGTTCGCCTTCGGCACGGCGCTGAACCAGGTGGGCATCACGATTGGCAGCATTGCCGCGCCGCTGATGGTGGCGGTGATGGCTCCGGTGTATGGATGGCGCAGCGTGTTTGTGGTGTGCGGTGCGCTCGGGTTCGTTTGGATTCCGGTGTGGTGGGTAACGACGACAAGATTGCCCGCGAAGCCTACGGAAACGGCGACGGCGCGCGGGGGTGTCGCCACGATTCTAGCGAGACCGCCGCATCTGGGGACTGGCCGCCGCGAACGCTCTGGTGATGACGCTCTATACACTTTGGACGAACTGGACCACGGTGTATTTCGTCGAGCAACATCATTTGACGGAGATCCAGGCCAATGAACACTTCGCATGGATTCCGCCGGTGTTCGCCACGCTGGGCGGCTTCGCGGGTGGGTGGATGGCGTTCCGGACGATACGTCACGGTGCTGATGTGTTGCGGGCGCGGCTGCGTATCTGCTGGCTGGCGGCGGCGGTGCTATTACTGACGGCCGCCGTTCCTCTGATGCCAACTCCGGCGCTGGCCGCGGCTCTGATCAGCTTCAGCTTCTTCTGGTGCCTGGCGATATCGACCAACGTTTACGCCATGCCCATCGACTTTTTCGGCGCGGGGCACGCGGCGTTCGCGGTATCGATCCTCACGGCATCTTATGGACTGATGCAGACGGTGCTGTCGCCGCTGATTGGATCGATGGTGGATCATTTCGGATTCCCGATGGTGTGCGTGGTGCTGTCGGTGATGCCGCTGGCGGGGATCGGTATTCTACGGGCGAGACGCGATGACGGTGCGTCGCGCGACCGCGGATGATGTGGCGGCAATCGCCGCGATACAAGAAGCGTCGCCTGAAGCATCGCAATGGGACGCGGCGAGTTATCTCGACTACGAATGTTCGGTCGCGACGGGCGGTGGGCGAGTGCTGGGATTCCTAGTTGTCCGGCAAGTCGCGACGGACGAGCGTGAGATTCTCAACCTGGCGGTGGACCCGGCCGCACGGCGGCGCGGAGTGGCCCGTAAGCTGCTCGAAGTTGAAATGCTGCGCGAGAAAACGCAGTGGTTTCTGGAGGTCCGCGCGTCCAACTCCAACGCCATCAAGCTTTATGAAAGCGCCGGTTTCCGCGAGGCTGGACGGCGTGAATCGTACTATCAAAATCCAGCCGAGTCGGGGATTGTCATGAAGTTTGATTCATGATATTGTCATGATGCGCCGAGGTACAAATCCTAACTAGGAGCGTTCAATGGAGCAAGCACAACCAGAATTGAAAGCGCATTTGATGGCGACCAGCGAGGAGTTCCGCCAGTTGGTCGCCCAGCACGCCGAGTACGACCGGCTACTGGACGCTATTGAAGCGAAACCTCATGTGACACCGGAGGATGAGGTGGAAGAGCATCGCATCAAGAAGCTGAAGCTTCGCGTCAAGGACCAGATGAACGAAATCATGTCCCGTTATAAGGCGGCGAAGGTCGCCTGAACCATCAGATGCGCTGATGTTATCGAGGGCCGGGCCGAAAGGTCCGGCCTTTCGTATTTAAGACCTTGGCTCGTTCCACGTTCGTTCAGCGGAGCCTATAGGGACGCTGTTACGCTAAAGCATCCGGCCATGTCTCCAGCGCACGGACGAAATACTCTCGTTCTGTTCGCGGTCGGGTCTCTCCTCATTGCTCCGGCGAAAGCTCAAAAGCTATCGGTAGGCGTTGTTGGAGGCGCCGCGGTGACCGACGCTTTCTCGACTTCGCTCGTTTCGTCATCCTTCCTTGTTAATGGCACGCCTCTGATTTTTCGTGATCTTAGGTATTCTCAGTCGAAAGATTGGGTATTAGGAGGGATGATCGAGTGGCGGTTGACTTCGTCGTGGTCGGTTGAAGCGGATGGTTTGTTCCGAACACTTCATATGACTCGAGCCTCCGGTCCGGCACCTGTGATTACGTGGGAGTTTCCTATCCTTGCCAAGTATCGCCTGCTCCCGCACGGGCGCGTGCGACCATTTATTGAAGGCGGTCCGGCGTTTCGCACGGCAGGGAATCTGAACGGGACCAATCCTTCGCATTTCGGAGTAAGCGGCGGCGCGGGCGTCGAAACGCACTGGCTGGGTCTGAATTTCGCGCCGACCGTGCGCTATACGCGTTGGGCGCGGGATGATCCGAGCGGCAGTTTCGCCCCACCGACCACCCGACAAGACCAAGTAGAGATACTCGTGAGTGTTGGCCGGGCTAGCGAATCGCACTGGCGACCGTTGGGAGGCAGGGTGAGGTTGGGCGTGCTCGCGGGAACAAATTTATCCGCCGACTATGGTTCGGAAACACAACCATTGGACATAGGGCAGGCAGGCCTGCTAGGCACGATCCATGCGGTGACGATCTCGTCGGGTCCCAAAAGTTTTCTGGTTGGGCCGTCGATTGAATTTCTCCTGCCGCACCGGTTATCGGTGGAGGCCGATGCCATTTACAGACCCGTTAACGCGACGTCGGATTTCGGTTTTGTCACTTGGGAGTTTCCGGTGCTGGCGGAGTATCGCCTGGGCTACAGAAAGTTTGCGCCGTTTATTGGTGCCGGGCCGAACTTTCGGCTTACTCAGTCGCTTACGTCAGCTTCGCCCTACGGCGTCGTGGCAGCGGCGGGCGTCGAGTTCCGGGTGGGATGGGCGAAGATCTCTCCATCGGTGCGGTATGTACATTGGGGACGTGACACGTCGTCGGCATTCGCGGCGACGGCCACGCGGAATCAGGCGGTGTTCTTACTGGGGCTTTCGTTTTAGTTGCAGGGCCGCTTACCAGGAACTGAGAATCGCACGGCTGGCGTCGTCGAAAATACGGTGCCCGACCGCGTGAAAGTAAGTCTTCAGGTGTTCGTTGTCGATCTGCGCTTTCTCCTGGTTCCACTCACATTTCGCGCAGTACGGACCGGGAGCAGGAGCGTTCTCGGCATTCTCAACTTGATACAGCTCAGGATTCGCAAACGACAGCCGGGCGAGCCGATACTTTTCGGAGTTGTAGACGTTTTCACCCGACTTCGCATCGCCAAAGACCAAATCCAGGCCGGGCTGCGGGGCGGCGCAACAGGGGAGAACGCGGCCGCTCCCATCCATCACCATATTTTTGTAGAGATAGTGACAGGTGTGGCGTGAACTGGCGGCGGGGTCGGGGATGCCTGCATCGCTATCGTCAACCAAGCGCTCGCGCCAGCTAGAGGCAAACTCCTGCTCGATGGCTTCCGCCTGCAACTCCGAAGGAAACGGGTTCCAATTGACGATGGTCTCGTCGACCCAGCCGGAGTGGAATTGTACGGTCCGCGCCTCTGCCTTGGAAGGCCGGACTTCGGGAGCGTCCCAACTCACATCGAATGGTGTAGCAATAATGATCTGATCGACCCCCAGTTGCTTCGCCATCTTGATGGCGTCGTCGATTTCATGCTCGTTGTGCTCAAACGCGAGGTATTGCCAGGATACCGTCGGAGTGCGTTTTCCCAAGCGATTTTTGGCCTCAACCAGACTGCGGACGTTTTTGTAGACGGTTTCGATGTCTCCCTTGCGCCGGTATTTTTCGTAGACGCTTTGGCTCGCGCCGTCGATGGAGACGGTCATATAGTCGAGGCCGGAGTTCACGTAGGCATCGGGATCGAAATGCTTCACGCCGATGTTGGTGGAGAGCATAGTGCGCAGCAGATACGTCTTCGCCAGGCGAATGAACTTGGGCGTTTTGGGATTCAGAAGGGGCTCGCCGTAATTGCAAAACTCAATTTCGACGGCGTAGGGGCCGTAGCGTCGCATGAGATCGGCATACATGGTTTCTGAGAGAATGCCGGGTCCCCACTCAAATATCTTCAATTCTTTCGAACGCACCGAGTGCACGCAGCCGGGGCAGGCTAGCTGGCAGGCGTTCATGGGGTCCACGATCAGGCCGTAGGGCGAAGACAGCAGGTTGGTGCCGCGGGTCAGGAAATGGTACTTCGAGAGGAACAGATTCTGAATCTTGTTGGTGAGGGCTTTCGCCACCAGGGGAGCGACCGAACTCTCCAGCGATTTATACAGCGGGGCTTGCCACTGGTCCAGCGTCTCAAGAATTTCTTTGACGGGCGCGGCAGTGGTTACCTTCGCGTCGATCGCCGCTAGGATGTCGTGAAGCGGCATATCGGGAGCCGAAGAAAATGGCATCCAACCGAGGACCGATCGGCGCAGGGATGACAATTTGTCGAAGGAAGTACTGAGCGCTGGGCGCATTATTTTTCCTCTTTTTTACGTTTCGCGTCTGGGGGATCCAATGGAGGACCGGGCAGCGTAGGCCGGAAACGGAAGACTTGAAATATCGGGCGCCCGTTGCGATCGGCCACGGTCTGAATCGGGATTTCCTCGAAGCCTTCCGAACGAGCGATTGCCGCAAGGTGCGCGCCTACTCCGCGGAACTCTTCGAGGGCGGGAATGTGATCCACGAACAGGGCGTGCGGGTCCAGCAGCATGGCGTCAATGAGACGCTGCTGTGCGGGATCGGGGGTGGCTTGGACTAACAAGGGGTAAGCTTCGCTCAAGTTCGGCCGGCCTCGCAACAGAAAATCGACTGGTTCGCAGATTCCCCAATCGATGAAATGAACATTCTCGGCGGACATCGGTGCGAGCGATTCGGCAAGGGGATTTGTAGCGTCGGTGAAACTCCCGTTTGAACCATTCCGCTCGAACTGGGCGATGTACTGGTTGACAACCAATAGATTAGCACCGATCAGAATGGCGGCCAACCCGACGCGCAGCCAGCGCCAGGGCAGGGCGCCCAATGCGCTCCCCACCAGCAGTTGCGGCATGGGGAAAACCAGGACGGTGTGATGAAGCCCGGTACCGGCGTTGCGCGTGACGGCCATCGCAAGAGAAAATGCAGGCGCCACAGATGGCGGCGAACAGGGCTGCGCGGCGCCCGGGCGCGCGCCACCATAGAAGCGCGATGGGGATCGCGAGGAGAAGCGCGTAGGGCATGAGATCCCTCTCGCGGCGGCCCAGGCGATCGGAAATCCACCAAGCGGCGCGGCCTTGAGGCGATGCGGCCTCCGTGCGATTCGCCGGCGAATCGGGAGCAACAATGAAGCCGAAGAGACCCGAGCCATTGAGGGCAACCTCTAACTCCTGATACTTTGCGGGGAAGTTCTCGGAAGAAAAATGCGCGTTGTTTCCCAAGGTTGAGTTGGGATGTTTCAGGTTGAAGTACAGCAAGGGGAGGGCTCCCAAAGCGAAGACCAAAAGCGCGCGGGTCCAGCGGCGCCAGTCGGGGAGAGCAGAGCGGACGGCTGCGGGAAATACCAAAAACGTAGCGAGGCCGAGCCCCATAAGCGTCCAGGCGAAGATGGCCTTGTTCCAGAGCGCGAGGCCGAACAGGAAGGCTCCCCAGGACCAGCGTCCGCGAGCGATCAGGAGGCAGCCGGAAACCACCAGCAGGTGCTGCAAGGCGACGGGTCCCCAATCGAAGGTATCGGTGAGAAGGAACGCCGGGTCCGTGGCGAGCAGCAGCGCCGCCAGCAATGCGCCGCGTGCGCCGGCGATCAAGCTTGCCCATTTGTAGAAGATGATGATGGTGAGCGCTCCAGCCAGAATCATGGGGAAACGGATGGCGTAGATGCTGGTGGTGTGAATCCAAAACAATGGCCAATACACTAGCGTCTTCAGCGAACCTAGATATGACAACTGCATGAGGGGAATCGTGCGATGCAGAATGTGTGCGGCGAAGATTCCAGCATTTGCGCCGTGGAGCGGGCCTGCGAATATCATTTCGTCGGCTTGCAGGCCGGCGTAGGGGATGAGAAGGAATCCTAGGAAAACGAATAGAAGAGCAAAAAGCAAAACTATCTTCATGGCGTTTTCGGCTGGCCATTTTGGCGGAACATAACTGAGTTAGATTGCCACAAGTATATCTTCAACTCGCAATCCGACTGTCCTAAGCGTCTTGAGGCGAAGCTCCGTCGCGCTGGCGAATACAGTCGAAGCACTATGTACTAACCTCTTCGTCGCGGTGCACCACCCGCAAGCGCCACTGACTGTGTCAATCGGACACGCTGTTTCTAAAATCCATTCAAAAGCCTTAAGCACTTACAGTTCGGAACGGAGAATGCAATTGGCACCGCCGTGCATTCACGTATTTTTTCAATTTATTCGACATGCGCTTTTATCCTATGCGCGTTTTTCGCTCAGGCTCAGGGAATTATTACTACCATCGCGGCGGAGGCCAGTTTCAGTTCAGTGGCGTCGGAGGTCCCGCTAGCCAACGTTCCTCTTGGGCTGATTCAAGGCGTGACCGCCGATCGTCAAGGAAATGTGTATGCCTCGGACACGACTAATTTTCTGGTGGTCAAGATCGCTCCCAGCGGCGTGCTGACGATTGTGGCCGGCAACGGCACGGGGGGAACCGGCGGCGATGGCGGACCGGCCACCAGTGCTTCGCTCGGAGCACCGCGATCACTGGCTGTTGACGTGGCGGGCAACGTTTTCTTTGTGGATGGGAACCGGGTCCGGAAGGTGACGCCGCAAGGGACCATCTCGACCTTTGCCGGGAGCCTGAACCCCGGCGATTCCGGCGACGGCGGGCCGGCCACTCAGGCATTGCTGTCGTCACCGCAAGGCCTCGCCGTCGATAACGGTGGGAATCTTTATCTCACCTTGGGCTGTCGCGTCCGCAAGGTGACCCCGCAGGGCGTTATCTCGGCGTTCGCCGGCAACGTCAACGGTCGCGCTGTGGCTCTGTCGACGGCCTTCCGGCGCTCAATTCGCGTCTTGATTTCCCCACTGGCCTCGCGATAGACCAGAACGGCGTGATGTACATCGCACAATTGCAGGACGGCCGGATTCGCCGCAGTCGGTACGGACGGAATCATCACCACGATTGCCGGAGCCAGCGGCCGTGGCGTTTCCGGAGACGGTGGCCCGGCGACCGCCGCTATGCTCAATGCGCCTACCGGTCTCGCGCTCGATCGCGCGGGCGATCTCTACATCTCCGACGCCAATCGCATTCGTGAGATTACGACAGACGGGATCATTCACACCGTCACCGGAAACGGGACTCCGAACTTCACGGGCGACCAAGGGCTGGCGTCGCTCGCGACCATCAGCCCACCAACGGGCGTCGCCACCGATGCCTCCGGCGATGTCTATATCGCGGACTCCGCAAATTTCCGCGTGCGCAAAATCGATTCTTCTGGAATCATCACCACCTATGCCGGCAGCGGCAATTTGGGTTTCGCGGGTGATGGCGGGCAAGCGCGCGATGCGGTATTGAATGCTCCGTGGGGCATAGTGGTCGACCCCGCGGGAAATGTCTTATTCTCCGACGCAGGCAATCATCGGGTCCGCAAGATTGCACCGAACGGTGTCATCACAACGATCGCAGGCGGCAGTGCTCCGGGTTTTGCGGGCGACGGCGGTCCGGCGACGGAATCCTTATTGAATGGGCCAACTGGGCTGGCTCTCGATCCCGCGGGTAATTTGTATATCGCCGACACGCAAAACCTGCGTGTCCGAAAAATTGACACCGACGGCATCATCACTACAGTGGCAGGGAACGGATCCTTGCCAATCCCCTATGGCATCGTAGATGTCGGCGATGGCGGACAGGCAAATCAAACGCCGCTCGCATCCGTTACCGACATCGCTTTGGATACGCAGGGGAATCTTTATGTTGCCGAAGGATCCTCGTTTTCTTACGGCGCGATTCGACGCGTTTCGCCGGACGGCACGATCACTACCTTTTCTTCCGGATTGTACGGCTTAGAATTCATCGCCGTGGACGCGATGGGCAACGTATACGCTTCAACGGCCCCCGCCGTGACCGCCAACTTTCATCTAGTTGGCGGCGTGACTCGCATCGGCCCTGACGGCACGACAACTAGCATCGCCTGTGGTAACCCGGGTAAGGGTGCACTGGATGCGCAGGGAAACTTCTATCTGTCCGAAGCCTCCGTCCTACCCCCGCCCTTTCCGAACCCTACCAACTGCGGCTTTAATACGGTGCTTGAGATCAGTCCCGCCGGAGCGGTGACCACGGTTGCGGGCATGAGTCCGCAGGCCGGATTCGCTGGCGACGACGGGCCCGCGACGCAGGCGCTGTTGAATTCGCCCCTGGCGGTCGCATTTGATGCCGCTGGGAACCTGTACATCGCCGACGCTGGGAATAATCGCATCCGCAAAGTTTTCTTAAACCCGGCCTCGGGATTATTCCAGCCCTCGCTGCAAAAAACCTTGCAGCCCGGCTACTACATCGCCGCGGTGACTCTCGGACAGGGCGAGCATCCTGGCAACTGGGGCCTGCAGGTGTCAGGTTCCGCCGGTGTGCTGGACGGGGGATATAACTTCGGCGGCGCCATCCAGCAAGCTGACCGTCCCGCGGGATATGGCGCGTTTTATGTGCCGAGCGCTGAAACTGTTCAGTTTCATGTGTAC
The DNA here is from genome assembly GCA_963731375.1 of Bryobacterales bacterium. GTDB lineage: Bacteria > Acidobacteriota > Terriglobia > Bryobacterales > Bryobacteraceae > Palsa-187. Next base: position 574,370 of record CAVSUW010000004.1, on the reverse strand, counting down.
GCAGAGGCGGCGGATGGGAGTAGCAGTTCCACGGTGGCCCTCGGAGTACAGCTACTGGACGCGTCGAAAAACCCGATAGGCGACCCGAAGTTTGGTGGAACGGCGGTGGACTTCGCGCAGGCGCTGTCGCCGGGCTTCTACATCTTGACCGTGAACGGCGGTGCGAACTCGCCGCTGGAGACTTTCCAGGTGTCCATGGTGGCGCCTGGATTCGCGGGGGCCGCGAACTTCGGAGGTTTTGCGGCTCCTGGCTCGGGCGGCTTCGGATCTTTCTATCTGGCGGCACCGCAACAGGTGAGTATTCAGGTGTACGGCCAACCCAGCTTGGGCGTGGATGCGGCGGGCGGGCTGCGGCTTACGCTGTATGACGCTAACCGCAACGTCATCTCCACGGTGCCGTGATAAGTTTGGGCTCTTCACCTTGGCTTAATTAGCGGATTTTGGCTCGTATCGAAAGCAACACCTGAATCTGGTTGAGATGCGAGCCGACGCCTGGGCTGCCTTCATTAAAGTTTTGCGATATCCAATGGGTGTATCGCACCTGAGGCGAGATGACGAAGCGACCCGCCTGTAAATCGATGCCTCCACCGAGAACGATGCCACCAACGGCTCCGGGTGCATCTGGATGGGAAACGAACGGGGTGGGCTGAAGGGCGGTTGTCGATATTTCCTTAAGATGGGCTGCGATCTGAATGGACGGTCCTACTTCGACAAAGGGCTTAACCAGCGGCGTGGGAACGCGATATTTCAAAAGCGCCGGAAACTGCCACAGATTGCCAGAAAGATGAGACTGTGACGGAATTGTTCCGGTAAAAACACTCTCGTTAAAGGAGAATGGCTGGTATAAGGCATCGATTTCAACCCGGAAAGAGCGTGGAAGCCGGAAATCGATGGCCGGTCCCACCTGATAACGAACCGTTTTGGGATCGAAGCTCGCGAAGTGTTCGAATCCTGTGTCGAACGTATCGGTTAGAGGCACTGCCCCTATGGCCCCAACCGTCACCGCTTGCGCGTAGACGGCAGGTGCCGTAAAGATCAATGCCAGGGCGATCCGCGTTGTGGCGGCCCAAGAATTCCTGGCCGATTCGGAACGACAAGTGGAAGTCATCAAAGTAGCTTGCATATTATTTTTCCTATTCTTTGCTTCCGCGTTTAGAGCCAGCGAGCGCGCGGAGCCAAAGGTTGTCGCATTCGTAGTAGAGGACGGCGCACGTTGGAAACGGAACGCTTCAAATATCACCTCATAGATTCTGCGCGGCGAGTTTTGGGACATGGCTGGGTTAATTTGCCACGACTTCTTCTTAAAGCGGCAACCTGCAATGAATCACTTGAGGATTATTTCTGTGGAACCTTTTTGGGGATGCACTTGGGAGGCCAATGAAGAATGTCCGGGCGAAGTTTCCGTTGGGTTTCCTGTCGGCGGCTGGGAGCTTCTCCACTGCGGATGGTTCCCGAATAGTGCTAAACTGGCTAAAGCAAATCAGCAGGAGATTATCTAGATGGCGAAGGTGTGTGATGTTTGCGGGCGCGGTCCCCAGTTTGGCAACCGGGTGAGCCACGCTCACAATTTGACGAAGCGGCGCTGGAACATCAATTTGCAGGAAGTCCACGCGGTGGTGAAGGGCGCGCCTAAGCGCATTCGCGTGTGCACCTCCTGCATTAAGAACGGCAAAGTCGAAAAAGCGGCGTAAGGCATTCGGTTTCTTAGGGTTGCGGCGCTGCGGAAATTAGGCTTCGTCCCTCTTTTTCTAATTCCAGTAGGATTCGTTTGCGCCACAGGCCGCCGCCGTATCCGCCCAGTTCTCCATTTTGATTCACCACGCGATGGCACGGGATCAGGATCGCGATGCGGTTCATGCCGTTGGCGCGGCCGACGGCGCGCGAGGCTCCGGGCTGTCCCAAGGTGCGCGCTAAGTCTTGATAGGAGCGCGTCTCGCTGTAGGGAATCGCTAGCAGTTCGCTCCACACACGCTGTTCAAATTCTGTACCGGGGTAGACCAGCGGCAGCGTGAAGTCGCGGCGCGCGCCGGCGAAGTATTCAGACAGTTGCGTGCGGAGCTGCTGCAGGAGATCGCTTTCGCCGGGGACCATGGGGATCGCGAAACGGCGGCGGATGCGGTCGAATTGAGCTTCGAGCATGCGGCGGTCGCTGAATTCGAGCAGACAGATTCCTTCCGACGTTGCGCCGGCCACCATGGGGCCTAGTGGCGTTTCGATCCAAGCTAAACGGATGTAGTCGCCGTTTTCGATTTGGCCCGGCGGCTTGCCGAACAGGCGCGCGAAGGCGGTGCGGAAACCGCTGTGCGAATCGAAGCCGGAGTCGAAGACGGCGTCGTCGATGGGCGCGCCGTCGCGGATGCTTACGAAGGCTTGGCCCAGGCGGCGCGCGCGACAGTAGGCTTGAAACGTCATGCCGAATTCGCGCAGGAAGTAGCGGCGGACGCGGGCGGCTTCGAGTCCCATGTCGCGTAGGCTCGATTCGCGGATGCGGGCGCCGCCGTTTTGATCGACGGTCTCGAGCAGGCCGCGCACCCAATCGGGCGCGGAGGACTCGGTGGGGCGGCAGCGCTTGCAAGGACGGTAGCCGGCGAACACGGCGTCTTTGACGGTGGCGAAGAACTCGACATTTTTCGGGAGCGGCTTGCGGGCAGGGCACGCGGGCAGGCAGAAAATGCCGGTGGTGCGGACGGCGGTGAAGAACAGTCCGTTATAGGTGGCGTCGGAGGCGAGGAAAGCTCGCTCCATCTCGGCGCGCGGCGGTAAGAGGGGTTGTGCGGTCATGGCAGTTGCTTGCATGAAGGCAGTTTAGGTTTTCCTGGGAAATTCCTCCACCGAAAAACCGACGTCTGAATTTATTCCACACGCCAGGGCGAGCGGCCGGGCCACTTGCGGAGCGCTTCGCTGGCCCATTCCGGAGTCTTATCGTTGTGACAGGTGTTGCAGGCGTTGGGCACTTTACTCTGCGTGGTCGCTGACGGCGGGATGAATTTGAAAGTGTGGGCGCGGACATTCACGTCGGCGAGTTGCGTTTCGATCTTCGGCATGTGGCAGTTCACGCATTCGTTGCCCGCAGTGCCGGCTTTGTGTTGGGTGTGGGCTTCGATCGTAGGCGCATGGGGGCCGTTGGGCGAACTGGGTCCGTGGCACTGGAGGCACATGACGCTCGCGGGCTTTAGCAGTTGGGCGTTGTTGTCGGTGCCGTGCACGTCGTGGCAGGAGAAACACGTGATGCCATGCGAGTACATCGCACTTTGCACGAAATCGTTACCCTGCATGCGGTTCTTGTGCGCGGTGCCGTCGGCAAAGTGCGTGAAGGTAGTTTCGCCGATCTTGTGTTCTTCGAGCTGCCAGAAGTCGCGCAGGTTCTTGCCGGGTTCATAGCCGACGGGCCAGTCGTAATAGACTCCGTTGAGAGGCTTCTGCAAGGGCTGGCCCTGCGAGTGGCATTGAATGCAGGTGTCGACGGCGGCGACGGTATTGAGTCGCGCGGGATTGACGATGTTGCTGCGATCGGGACCCTTGATGTGATCGCCGCCGGGTCCGTGGCAGCGCTCGCAGCCGACATTCCATTCGGTGACGGTCTTGGTGGCGATGTTGTAATTCACGGAGTGGCAGCCATCGCACAGCGGGCCGGTGGGGCGCTTCATGTTGTCGGCGGGATAGTGGGGAACCCACCAGTCAGTGTTATTGCCGACCATATAGGCGCGCCAGATCTTGTGCGTGATGTCCCATTGCGCACCCAGCGGAAAGTAATCGTCGCCTACTTTCGTGAAGTAGCGCTGCTTCCAGACGCTGCCGTAGACTAGCGCGATGTCTTCTTTTTTGAATTTGACCAGGGGGTCGGGCTTGGTGAGGTCGGGGATGATGGCGTCCGGATGCTCTTTGGGATCGCGAACCACGTTCGCCATCGGAGTCTTCTGCCAGCGCGCATAAACGGCGGCGTGGCAGGTTTTGCAGGCGGCGGAACCAACGTAGCTAGGAGCGGCGCTGGCTGGAACGAGGGACGCTGCGACGGCGACCAACAGGAGAGAAGTGCGCATATGACCTATTTTAGTTTGGTGAGCTTGGTCGGCTGCGATTGCTCGCAGGCGATGGAATCGGTGACGCCCGACGCGATGCCGGCGCAGGCGTTAGAGATGGCCGTGCGCATCGCAAATTGTTCGGTGGATCCGGAAGCGGTGCGGCAATTGGTCTGTCCGCCGAAAGTCATGCAGGCTTCGTAGCGATGGCTGGCCAGGTTCATGCTGGAGTAAATGATCACTCCCAGAACTATTAGAACAATCGCAATGCCGACCAGAACAGGTTTTTTCGGCATATGTTCAGCGAGCCACCACTGCGGTCTCGGTGAAGAACGAGCCCATCTTGCGGAACTTATCGTAGCGGTCGTCGATGAGCTGCTTCGGCGTCATCCTGGAAAGTTCGGCGAGGCTCGCGCGCAGTGTGATGCGCACGGCTTCGGCGGCGGCGTCGGCATCGGTGTGCGCGCCTTCGCCGGGCTCGGGAATGATGCCGTCGATCAGGCCTAAGTTGAGAAGATCGGGAGCGGTGATCTTTAACGCGGCGGCGGCTTCGGGGGCGCGGGCGGAATCGCGATAGATGATGGCGGCGCAGCTTTCCGGCGAGATGACGCTGTACCAGGAGTTCTGCAACATATAAATGCGATTGCCGACGGCGACGCCCAGCGCGCCTCCACTGCCGCCTTCGCCGATCACGATGACGATCACGGGCACGCCCAGGCGCGACATCTCGCGCAGGTTGTAGGCGATGGCTTCGGCTTGGCCGCGCTCTTCGGCGTCGAGTCCGGGATAGGCGCCTAGCGTGTCGATCAGCGAAATGATCGGGCGCGCAAATTTCGCGGCGAGTTCCATCGCGCGCAGGGCTTTGCGGTAGCCTTCGGGCTTGGGCATGCCCCAGTTGCGGAAAACTTTCTGCTTGGTGTCGCGGCCCTTCTGCTGGCCGATCACCATGACGGGGCGCTCTTCGAACCAGCCCATGCCGGTGATCATGGCGTGATCGTCGGCGAAGAAACGGTCGCCGTGGATCTCGTGGAAATCGGTGAACAGGCGCTGGATGTAATCGAGCGAATGCGGACGCTTGGGGTGGCGCGCCAACAGCACGCGATCCCAACTGGGATTGGAGGGTGGGGGAGTTTGGGAGTCAGCCATTTCAGACTTAACATTAACGACAGCGGCGGTCGCGTCTCAGTTGGCCAGAACTTCCATCGCTTCGGCTCCGCAGAGGCGGGAGACTTCAGCGCAGAATTCCTTATCCGGCCGTACTTTGACGGTCACATCCAGGATAACCGAGAAGTCGCGGGGTTTTTCGAGGCGCAGGCGGACCTCGGTGTCGCCGGGCTTGGCGCGGAACAGGGTCTGGAGCGCGGCGGCGCAGTCGGCTGAGACGACGCTCCGTTAACGGGCACCTTGATCGAGATCAAGGACGGAAGGTTGACGCGCGCGACGTCGAGCGGCACGATCTCTTGTACGGAAATCTTGGGCGGCGCGTTTTCCTCGGGCAGCACCAGGCCGCGGATGAGGACGGCTTTGTCTTCGTTCAGTGACGGGTTGAGGCGCTCGTATTGGGTCGAGAACAGCAGGGCTTCGATGGAACCTTCGAGGTCCTCGATCTGCATCGCGGCCCAGGGCTTGCCTTCGCGGGTGCGCTTGCGAACGATGGCGGTGAGAATGCCGCAGAGGGCGACTTCCGCGCCTTTCGCGAGGCCTTCGAGATTCGATGTGGTGTGCGTGGCGAGCTCGGCGACCTTGTCCTTGTATTGATCGAGAGGATGGCCGGTGATGTAGAAACCGAGCATCTCTTTTTCGCTGGTGAGTTTTTCGGGTCCGGTCCAATCGGGGACTTTGGGAAGCGGATGCTCGGCGGCGGGCTGCTCGGCGGTGAGCATGGCGAAGAGGCCGGACTGGCCGCTGGCGCGATCTTTCCACACGCGCGTGCCGTTTTCCATGGCGCTATCGATCACGGCCATCTGCTGCGCGCGGGTGCCTTCGAGGGTATCCATGGCGCCGGCCTTGATGAAGCTTTCGATCATGCGGCGGTTGACGGCGCCGAGATCGACGCGCTCGCAGAAATCGTAGAGCGAGGTGAAGGGGCCGTCCGCGGCGCGGGCGTTCGCGATGGATTCGACGGCGTTTGCGCCGACGTTCTTGATGGCGCCGAGGCCGAAGCGGATGCCTTCGTCGGGTCCGGAGACGACCGGCGTGAAATCGAGATCGGAGGAGTTGACGTCGGGCGGCAGCACGCGGATGCGCATCTCGCGGCACTCGTTGATGTACTTCACGACTTTCGCGGTGTTGCCGGTTTCCGACGTGAGCAGCGCGGACATGAACTCGATGGGATAGTGCGCCTTGAGATACGCCGGTGACGTAGGCCAGGTACGCGTAGGCGGCCGAGTGCGACTTGTTGAAGCCGTAGCCGGCGAACTTCTCCATCTGGTCGAAAATCTTTTCGGCCTTTTTCGCGGGATGGCCGTTCTTCTTGCGCGCCGGCGACGAAGCAGCTCGCGGTGCTTGGCCATCTCCTCGACCTTCTTCTTGCCCATGGCGCGGCGCAGAAGGTCGGCGTCGCCCAGCGAATAGCCGGCGATGCGGTTGGAGATCTGCATCACCTGCTCCTGGTAGACCATGACGCCGTAGGTTTCTTCGAGGATCTCTTTCAGCTCGGGGACGTCGTAGACCACTTCCTTGCGGCCGTGCTTGCGATCGACGAAGTCGTCGATCATGTCCATGGGGCCGGGGCGGTAGAGGGCGTTGAGGGCGATCAGGTCTTCGACGCGGTCGGGCTTATAGCGGCGCAGGATGTCGCGCATGCCGGGCGATTCGAACTGGAACACGCCGCTGGTGAGCGCCTTGCTGAAAATCTGCGTGTAGGTCTGCGGATCGTCGAGCGGGATTTCTTCGACGGTCAGCTTGACGCCGCGATGGCGCTCGATCAGCTTGAGGGCGTCCGCGATGATGGTGAGCGTGGTCAGGCCCAGGAAATCCATCTTGAGGAGCGACAGTTTCTCCAGGCCGTTCATGTCGTACTGCGTGACAATTTCGTCTTTGTTGGTCTTGTAGAGCGGGACGATGTTCGCGCAGCGGCAGCGGTGAAATCACGACGCCGGCCGCGTGGACGCTGGCGTTGCGGGCCATGCCTTCCAGGCGCTCGGCTACTTCCAGAACCTCTTTGACTTTGGGATCGGTGCGGGCCAGCGCGTCGAGCTGCGGCTCCATTTGGCGCGCCTGCTTCAACTTGATGTTGAGCGGCATGGTGGGGATCAGCTTGGTGATGCGGTCGACTTCGCCGTAAGCCCATGTCGAGCACGCGGCCGACGTCTTTGATGGCGGCGCGCGCGCCCATGGTGCCGAAGGTGATGATCTGCGCGACCTGCTCGCGCCCGTATTTTTCGGTGACGTACTGAATCACTTCGCCGCGCCCGCGGGTGCAGAAATCGATGTCGATATCGGGCATGGAGATGCGCTCGGGATTCAGGAAGCGCTCGAACAGCAGGCCGTAGGCGAGCGGATCGATGTCGGTGATCTCCATCGCGTAGCTGACCAGGCTGCCGGCGGCGGAACCGCGGCCGGGGCCCACGGGAATGCCTTGCGCTGCTTGGCGAAGCGGATGAAATCCCAGACGATCAGGAAGTAGCCGGAGAACTTCATCTGCTGGATCATCTTGATTTCGCGATCCAGGCGCTCGGCGTATTCGGCGAGATCGTGCTTCAGGTGGCCCTGCGCGGCCAGCGCTTCCAGGCGTCCGCGGCGCTTTTCGAATCCCTGGCGCGCGACGTATTCGAAGAAGGTGTCGGTGGTGTGATCCTGCGGAATCGGGAAGCGCGGGAACGGCTCGGCGACCTTTTCGAGCTTGAGCTGGCAGCGCTGCGCGATGTCCCAGGTGCGGTCGAGCGCGTGCTCGACTTCGCCGAACAGCGTCATCATCTCTTCGCGCGTCTTGAGGTAGAAGGCTTCCTGCTCGAAGCGCATGCGGTTCAGATCCGACATGGTCTTGCCGGTCTGAATGCACAGCAGGATTTCGTGCGCGCGGGCGTCGGTCTTGCGCAGGTAGTGCGAATCGTTGGTGGCGACCAGCGGGATGCCGGTGTCGGAGGCCAGGCGATGCACCAGCGGCATGACTCTTGGCGTCGGGCTCCAGGCCGTGGTCCTGCAGTTCCAGGAAGAAATTCTTGGGGCCGAAGAGGTCCGTGTATTCGTAGGCGATGCGGCGGGCGTCTTCGTAGCGGTCCTGCGAGCAGGGTTTCGTTGATGTCGCCGCGCAGGCAGGCGGAGAGCGCGATCAGGCCCTTGGAGTGGCGCGAGAGCAGGTCCTTATCGATGCGCGGCTTGTAGTAGAAGCCGTCGAGGTAGCCGGTGGAGACCAGTTGGATGAGGTTGCGGTAGCCTTCCTGGTTTTCGCACAGCAGCACCAGGTGGTTGTAGCGGTTGGATTCGCTCTTGACGCCGATGCCCTGCTGCGCGACGTAGACTTCGCAGCCGATGACGGGGTGGACGCCGTTGTCCTTGGCGTGGTTGTAGAACTCGACCGCGCCGAAGAGGTTGCCGTGATCGGTCATGGCGACGGCGGGCATTTTCTGCTCGGCGACGACCTTCATGAGCTGCGAGATCTCGCAGGCTCCGTCGAGCAGCGAGTAGTCGGTGTGGCAGTGAAGATGAACGAACGGGTTCGCCATACGATATAAACCCGGGGGAGACTTCTAGTATAGCGGGACCCAACGCGCGGAGACGGCCCCTTTGGAGTACACTTTTGTCAGCGGTTAGATCAGGGGGCGGTTGCGGTGCGGTGGAATTTTTATGCACACAATCTAGGCTGGCTCGTGCTGTCAGCGTTGTCACCGGCGATTCTGCCGGGTCAAGTCGCATCAGGGCAGCAAGACGCTAAGGGCGTGCAACTCGATCTGCACATCGGCGAAGGCCGGGCGCAGTTTCACCTGGGAGAAATTATTCCGGTACGGTTAGTTTTCTCAAGCAACGTTCGCAAGAAATACTTCATTTGGGGTCGTGAGTGTTATATTCATCAGACCTACCAATATTACGTCGATCCGCCGGCTTTCACCGATCGCTCGCTGACGGACGACGCGGCTCAGTCCCTGTCTGACATGTCCTGTTCGGGCGCAGGCCAAGACGTAGAGAGCCGTCCCGGAGAACCGCTTCTCGCGGTCACGCAGACACTCAACGACCGCTTCCAGATGGACGTTCCGGGCAAGTACCGCATCTCGGTCACGTCAGGACGGATCAGTGTTCCCGTTACTTCGAACACTGTAGATGTCGAAATTCTACCGAGCGACGCTGCGTGGGAGCAGGCCGAATTGGCGCGGGCCGTGAAGATGATGGAAGCCCCGTTCGAGAAGCCCGAGCACTACGACGGATGCCGGATTCTGAGCTTTCTCGAATCGCGCGCCGCAGAAGTGGAGATGATTCGGCGCTATTCGGGACCAGATAACTGCGATCCACAGTTCGACCACAGAATTGTGGGCGCGCGAGACCGAAAAGCGGTGCTGGATTTGTTAGAGGCCCAACTGAAAGAACCTGGGCGGCCCATCTCGGGGTCTTATCTGAGGTTGACTGCGATCATTTCGTTGTATCAGGAGCACCCGGAGTGGTATCCGACTCCGGTGCCCGAAGACCCAAACCAAACTAGTAAGCCTTGGGAAGCCCCGATGAGAAGCGGGCTTTGGCGGCAGAAAAAGGGAGTCCTCTCCGGACGCGAACTTTTCTACGCGCAAATGCTGGCGGAGGCGCTGCCTCGCAAAGCACGGGCCGCACAAGCGCAATCGGCTAGAAACATTGCTCGGCCTCGGTAACTTTGTCGGTCCTGAAGACATTCCCGTCGAATTGTTCGAAGATGCGCGGACGTTGCTTGCCGAGTGTCTTTCGCGATTTGCCGGAGGCCGATCAAAGGAGCTGCTCTTCCAGCGAGTGGCCCGATCTGAAGAGCGCGGCGATGATCCCGGTCTTGAGTGCGATCACAGCGGCCAAAGCGCAGTATGCGAGCACTGGACTTTATCAAACGGCCCTGATTCGCCTGCTCGATCTCTCTCCGGAACTTGCGCGTCCTCTCATCCTGTCCGAGATCGGGATCCGGGAGCCGCGCGTTGGAATTGAAATTCTCGGACTGCTGCCGGATCGTGAACTGCCTGGGTTCGATGATGTAATTCTGGAGCGCGTAAATCGGCTCCTTGCGGATGGAAACGGGAATCTCATGGGAGCTACCGCGTTGGTCGAGCGCTACGCTTCGCCGGCGCTTGCCGGAAACCTTCGGCTATTGCTGAATTCTCATATACGAGACATGGATTGTATTTCCCAGGTGAACCTGCTGGCTTACTTCCTGCGCGTTGCTCCACGGGATGGCGCGGAATTGCTGGGTAAGGCGCTCCAGCAAAAACAATGTACCGCTCGGCTGCTGTTGCGGCTGGCTGATGTCCGGATGTCATCTGAGGTGGAAACAGCGGCGATCGCCGCACTCGACGACCAGGACCCGCAGGTTGTGCAAGAAGCCCTGCGTGTTCTCCAACGCCATGGCTCGGTAAGCGCGAAGCAGACGATTTGGGATCACTTCCGGCGCTGGCATGAGAATCTGCAGCGGATCGGAGCGGCAGCTCTGATTGACCCCGAGACACAGAGGTTTGAAGGTGCATACTTCGAAGCGGCCAGCACTGCGCAAGCCTGGCTCACCTCACCTGAAGAATTACGGACGCTGGGAGCTTTCTGCGCGACGTTGAGTTGCAAACAAAACGCGGATCAGGCCGCATTCTATACCACGCAGGTACAATTCACGATCGGCTTTGCCGGCCCAGACTGGGACGAAACCACGGAGCACTTCGGGCTTGGAAGATACCCGGTCGGGAGTATGGATCGGCTCCAGGAAAAGATGCTGCAATATCCCCGAGGCACGGAGTTCCAGTTGGATGCGAGATCCCGTCAGCAACGCAGCGTTCAACGTATTTACGGGGAGCTGAAGCCGTGGGCCGTGGATCACGGTTTCGATCTGCGGTTGCTTCGCGAGTAAGCAACCAGTGGCGCGGATTTTGCTAATGACGCCCGAGATTCCTACACAAACAGCTTGTCCTCTAATACGTCTTACTGAAGCCGTTGCGCGTGTTGGTCACGGTGAAGGATCCGTTCAGTTGCGCGGAGACCTTGATCCAATAGGCTTTGCCGTTATGCGCGGGCGGAGGCGGCGCATTCGGTCCGGGCGCTGGAGCGGGGACGGCGGCGATGGGCATGCTGGACGGCTGGTCGTCGACGGTATTCGCGATGAACATTCCGGGCACCGTGCTTCTCCTGGCCGCTCAGCGTGGAAAAGTGAATCTGCCAGAGATCTTCGAGACCGGGCGAAGTGTGAACGGATTCCATCACGTCCGGGTCGCCACCCTTGCGGGTGCCGTTGTTCATGATGGCGACGCGCGGATGCAGCGCGTGCACCAGCACCGGCGAATTCGACGTGGCGACTCCGTGATGCAATCCCAGCAGCACGTCAACAGGTCCGATCTTGGTGGTCGGGCACATCAGCTCGAATTCCTTGCCCTTCGGGAGATCGCCCGGATGATATGTCCGGAATTTTCCATAGGTGACGTAGACCGAGACGGACTGAGGATCTTCCAGATTGCTCTCGGCGGTCTTGAAGGTGGCGCATGACGGATTCGCTTTCCCGCCGCCGGGCAGGGGAGTCTTGATGATGGCTCCGGCTGAAGTCACCACGCGCACGTCGGCGCCGGCGAGCGAGATCCGGTCGCCTGGTTTGGCTACGGTGTGCTTCGATTTGGCGTAGAGCCCGGGATAGGTGTTCTTGAGAAACGCGTCGGCGCCTTCGGCCGGTTGAACGTTGGGACCGTGATCGATGTACTCGCCGATGGGGATGTGCGAAGCCAGTTCGGCCAGGCCGCCGAAATGATCGCCGTGCCAATGGGTGGTGATCACATGATCGATCTTCTGCAGGCCGGCGGCTTTTGCGGCTTCCAGGATACGCCCCGCATCGCGCACGGCGGGCATGGCGCCGGCGTTGCCGGTATCGATCAGCATGGACTCGCCCGAAGGCGACACGAATAAGGTGGCGTTCCCGCCTTCAACGTCGATGACGTAAATGTCCAGGGTTTTCGAGGCTGGCGCTTGGGCGACTGAAAAAACTGCGGTTAACGAAGCGATCGTCAAAACCAGTAATGCTGAGCGCATGCGTATTCTCCTTCGGGGGCGCGAACAGCGTGTTACCTTTCGACTTCCGCGCCGTCTGATAGTCTAGAACAATCATGAAATCGCTCACAAACTCTCCCAATTTAGGTCTTGGGACGCGCCTCCTTCGCGTCCCGGCGGCTCTGGTTATCTGGGCGGCCGTGAGCATTGTATTGGTGGGGCTCGCGCCCCAGGTATTGGCGCAGGCTCCGACAAAGGTTACCTCGGTCGAGGGCATCACCGAATACCGGCTCGCCAACGGGCTCAAGGTGCTCCTGTTCCCCGACGAATCGAAACCATCGGTGACGGTGAACGTTACGTATCTAGTGGGATCGCGGCATGAAGGCTACGGCGAGACGGGCATGGCCCACCTGCTGGAGCACATGCTCTTCAAGGGCACCGCGAAGCGTACTGGCATTATGGGCGAGTTGACTAACCACGGGGCGCAGTTCAATGGCACCACGTCCTACGATCGCACCAATTATTTCGAAACTCTGACGGCGACCGACGATAATCTGCGCTGGGCACTGGATATGGAATCCGACCGCATGGTGAATTCGCGGGTGTCCAGAAAGGATCTGGATACCGAGATGACGGTGGTGCGCAATGAATTTGAGCGCGGCGAGAACAGTCCCGGGCGGATACTCGAAGAGCGGGTTATGTCGACCGCCTATCTGTGGCACGGCTACGGGCGCAGCGCGATCGGCGCGCTGTCCGACATCGAGCACGTTCCGATTGAGAAGCTGCAGGCGTTCTACCGGAATTACTATCAGCCGGATAACGCAGTGCTGGTGATTGCGGGGAAATTCGATGAATCGAAGACGTTGGGCTGGATCCAAGAGACATTTGGCGCGATTCCCAAACCGGCGCGCACGCTGACTCCGACGTATACCGAAGAGCCGGTGCAGGACGGCGAGCGTGAAGTAAACCTGCAGCGCGTGGGCGACAACCAGGTGTTGATGATGGCGTACCACGTTCCGGCCGGCGCGGACCCGGATTCGTCCGCGGTGGACGTGTTGGCCGCGATTCTGGATGAGCCGCCCGCTGGTCGTCTCTACAAAGCTCTGGTCGAAACCAAGAAGGCCATCTCGGTCCGCGCCGAGAACAACCAATTGCATGACCCCGGGTATCTGTTGTTCGCGGCGGATATTCGCAAGGAGGGTTCGATCTCGGACGTTCAGCAGACCATGCAGGGCGTGCTCGAAGGGGTCGTGAAGGAGCCGCCTAACAAAGAAGAGCTGGACCGGGTGCTCACGCGCCGCAAAAAAGATTTCGAGCTGCTGTTCAATAATCCGCAGCGGGTGGCATTGCTGATGAGTGAATGGGCTTCGATGGGCGACTGGCGGCTGATGTTTCTCGACCGCGACCGCACCGAGAAGCTCACGCCGCAGGATATCGCGCGGGTGGCGCAGCGGTATCTGAAGGCTTCGAATCTGACGGTCGGACGCTTTACGCCGTCGGAGACTGCGCCGGATCGCGCGGTGGTGCCTCCGGTACCCGATGTTTCGGCGATGCTCAGCAATTACGCGGGACGGGCCGCGGTGGCGCAGGGCGAAGCCTTTGATCCGACGCCGGCGAACGTTGAATCGCGCATTCAGCGGGTGACTTTGCCCAACGGATTGAAGCTGGTGATGCTGCCGAAGAAGAACCGCGGAGCCACGGTCACCGCAACACTCGCGCTGCACTACGGCGATGAGACGAGCGTATTCGACAAAGGCACCGCGGCCGAGTTCGCCGGCGCCATGCTGATGCGCGGGACTCAGAAGCATACGCGGCAGCAGTTGCAGGACGAGTTGGACACATTGAAGGCCCAGATGAACGCCAACGCATCGGATAACGACGCGGGTCTGAACCTTACGACGATTCAGGCGAGCCTGGTCCCGGCGCTGCGTCTGGCGGCGGAGGTCATGCGGCAGCCAGCCTTCGTGGAAAGCGAATTCGAGCAGTTGCGGCAAGCGCAACTGGGCCGCACGGAAAGCGGCATGAAGGAACCGGGCGCGCTGGCGCCGCTGGCATTGCGGCGGCACTTGATCCGTTATCCGAAGGGCGATCCGCGAGCCGTCAGCACGTTCGAAGAGGATATCGCCGACACTAAGAAGCTGACGCTAGCGGATGTGAAGAGCTTTTACAGCCGGTTCTTCGGCGCGTCGAACGCCGAGCTGGCGATTGTCGGCGATTTCGATCCGGCCGAGGTTCGCAGGGTAGTGGAGCAAGAGTTCGGGACATGGAATAGCCCGGCTCCTTATAAACTGGTGCTGCGCAAACGCGATGTGGTCACGGCCACGGATCAAAACATTGAGACTCCGGACAAGGCCAACGCCGTATTCATGGCGGGCATGACGCTGGCGATGAATCAGGACGACCCGGATTATCCGGCGCTGATGTTCGCCAATCGCATGCTGGGCGGCGATTTGAAGAGCCGGCTGTGGCTGCGCATCCGCGAGAAGGATGGCTTTAGCTACGGCGTGGGCAGTGCGCTGGTGGCGGCGACGAAATCGCCATTCGCGCAGTTCATGGTGCAGGCGACGGCGGTTCCGCAGAATATTCCGAAGGTGGAAGACGCCTTCAAGGACGAGCTGACCAAAGTTCTGAAGGACGGCTTCACCGACGGCGAAGTCGCGGACGCGAAGAAAACCTTTCTCGATCAGCGGATGCTGGGGCGCACGCAGGACGCGGGGCTCGCGCGGACGCTGGTGCAGAACGAGCAGTTCGGCTGGACCATGGCACGGGAGGCGGATCTGGAGAGCAAAGTCGCTGCCCTGACCACCGCGCAGATCAACGCCGCTGTCAGGAAGTATCTGGACCCGGCGGCGATTTCCTACTTCAAAGCGGGGGACTTCAAGAAGGCGGGCGTGACGCCGTAGAACTTCGCACGAGGCTCAATTGATATTACAGTTGAGCGCGGCCGGCGATGTGATCAGTTCGTAGCCAGCCGGAGTTACCTTGACGACGCGGACCTGGCCCGATGGACCCAACTTGGTGGCGGGTTGGTTCCCAACCGCTAGCTCAATGGCACCGGCGTTTCCGAATCGAAACGTGGCTTGACGCGAAAAAGGGACCACTCCTGCGTAGCCTTTGGTGAGCAAAGTATTGAGCGCCTTGGTGCCATCCACACAGGCCGTCACCCAGCTTACGTCGCTGGCCTTTATGGAGATTTTCGAGGCCGCTGGTGCCGTGGGTCGTGCCGCGAGCTTGGGAGGCGCTGCAACTTCGGCCTTCTGCGCCGGAGGGACCTCAACCCGGGGCTTGGGCAAAGGCGCCGCAACAACCGCGGGGCTGCTGGCCTTGCTGACGACGTTGTTTGTGCCAACGATGTTTGTGGCGACCAGATTTGTGGCGATCGGGCTAGGAGCAGCCGATTTTGCAGGGGCGGCATTGGCGGCAGATATCGGAGCAGCGGGAACCGCTGATTTTGGAGTAACTGGCCACTGCTTGACCGATTCGGCTTTGGCAGGCGTGGCAATCTTCGGCTTCCCATGCAGGGAAACGCCCGTGCCAACGCCCGCCCATCCGGCCAGTGCGATACAACCCGTGACTATAAACCCTGCCTGATACTTCATCTTTTTGGTTCTCAAACGGGGATCGTTGAATAGCGCCCGAAAAGCGGCGGCATGTAAGCTATCGAGCGGGTTCCTCAGCTTCGGCCGCCCTACAATTTTCACCGGCGACGGTGCTGCGGTTTTTTGCGAAATTAACGCACTCCCAGTGGGCGGTCCACTCCAATCGTCAATCCGTTCAATGCCAATTATGAATCCGGATTCAGAAGGTATGCAGCGACGGACCCTGGCAAACACAATATAGCCGTCAATCAGCAGGCGGACATCTTCACCCGCGGTCAGCTCTTGAGCCATCTCGAGTCGCAAGCCAACGCCAGAGACTTCGGTGATGGTTGTGGCGTAGTTATAAACCTTATCGCGAACCACTTCTATGGACGCTGAGGAACGGGTTTCAAATCTCGGCTCGGCACGTAATTCCATGTAAACCCGCTATCGGCAATCTAGGGGAAAGGGTTTAGGGTGAATAGCCGGGCACTAAGGCGATCCATAGGTGATTGTGGGGGCGGGGACGTATGTCTCCTGCAGTTGAACAAGGAAAATATCCTTGCTAAAGTAAGGATAGAGCTTTGTATGTCTAAAGTCACATCCAAACTTCAAGTCACGGTGCCACGGAAAATCGCCGAGGAATATGGCATCCAACCAGGTGATGACATTGACTGGATGGCAGCGGGTGACGTAATTCGCGTGATTCCTCCAGGCAGGCAAGCGCAGCCCACAAGCCGGGAGTTACAGCTTCGCTGGTTCGATCAGGCGACCGAACGTCACTCCAAGCGCTCCGGGGCGCATGCCGCGCCGCAGCCTCGCGATCGCGGCTGGAATCGAGAGGATCTATACGGGCGTGGCCGCTCTCATTGATACCAATGTGCTGGTTTATCGGTTTGACGGCCGCTTCCCGGACAAGCAGAAGCGGGCCTCCGAACTTCTTAGGCGCGGCATTATCGAAGATTCCGTGCGGTTGCCGCATCAGGCGATCATCGAATTCGTCGCGGCTGTGACCCGCTCCATTCGCGGCCACATCATTCTTGAGCAACCCGACGCTCTGCGAGAGGCGGAGGAATTCCTGAACCAGTTCACGGTGCTGTACCCAAACGAAGCGCTTCTGCGCAACGCAGTTCGGGGATGCGCGGCGTATCAGTTGAGCTGGTTCGACGCGCATCTCTGGTCCTATGCCGAGCATTACGGCTTGCCCGAAATTCTCTCTGAGGACCTGCAGCACGATCGGCTGTATGGCTCTGTCCGCGTCGTCAATCCATTTGTGGACTTGGCTTAGCGGGTTGGGCCGCGATTATCTTCCGACAATCTCGTCTTTTTCAACGCAGCCATCGCGGATATAGATGATGCGGTTGGCGTGGCGCGCGATGTCCTGCTCGTGGGTGACCAGAAGTACAGTGTTTCCTTGCTGGTGCAAGCGTTCGAACAGCGTCATGATCTCATTGCCGGTGGCGGTGTCGAGGGCTCCGGTGGGCTCGTCGGCCAGCAATAGCGATGGATGGTTTACCAGGGCGCGCGCGATGGCCACGCGCTGGCGCTGGCCGCCGGATAGCTCGTTAGGCTTGTGATACATGCGTGGTTCCAGATCAACGGCTCGCAGGGCGGCCTTGGCGTTTTCTTCGCGGTCCTTGCGATTCATCCCAGCATAAATAAGGGGCAGTTCCACGTTAGAGAGCGCAGTGGCGCGAGCCAACAGGTTGAAGGTCTGGAACACGAAGCCGATCTCACGGTTGCGGATGCGCGCCAGTTCATCGTCCTTCATCTCGCTCGCCAGGTTGCCGTTCAGGTAGTACAGGCCGGAAGTGGGCGAATCCAGGCATCCGATCAAATTCATGAGCGTCGATTTGCCGGAGCCGGAGGGGCCCATGATGGCGACGTACTCGCCCTTCTTGATTTCGATGTCGATGCCGGAGACGGCGTGGATTTCCTGGTCGCCCATGACGTAAGTCTTGCGGAGGTCCCAGGTGCGAATGACAACGCCGTCGCGCTTGAGCTGCTGGCCGCGTTCGAGCTTCCCGGCGAGGTCAGGGCCCGGTGCGGTCAGGTTTTCCGAAGGATAAGTGGGGGGGCGAGCCAAGTCCCATCGTAGCGCGGGCTGTAACCAGCAGGTTTGAGGCTGGCGATTTAGATGCCGCTGGCGCGGACCCAGAAGCTTTCCGTCCACTTCGCGCCCGGAGCCACGGTTTGCAGGTCGGGATACTTGCCGGCGTGGTGCAAATTGATGGCATCGGTGATTCCCGTCATGGGCTCAAAGCAGATGAAATCCCGGGTTTGTCCCTCGGGAGCCGGTGGCGCGTAGATCACCGCGACCGGATATTTAGGACCGAACAACGTTTCCACTTTCATTCCGGCGGCTTCGATCGAGAAGTGCGCGCGGCCTTCTGAATCGCGCTCGAGATCGGTGAAGCCGGTGTCGAGCGGATGGTCTTTGAGCGGCAGCGGATCGGGCATGTCATACGCTTTGAACTCGCCGGTGGCCACCAGGCGGTTGTCCGCGATCACGATCTTACGCGCGGGGATTTTGGCGATCCACTGGTCGCGCGGGACATCTGGTATGCGGTAATACGGGTGAAACGCGAGCGCGATCGGCATGGGATCCGAGCTCAGGTTGGTCACAGTCGTCTGCACTTCGAGGACGCCGTCCGTGAGCCGGTAGGTGATTTCATACTCATGTGCGAACGGCCATTGCGCCATCAACTGAGGGTATTTCCAGAAGCGCAGCCGGCTGGTGACATGCGCCGACTTACGGTCCGCGGCCGCTTCCACGACTTCCCAGAGATCCGAGCTCGACACCAGACCGTGAATCGGGATGGGGCCGCGCACGTTGCCTAGCGTCATATTGAAGGGATAGTTTTTATCGTTGGCCCAGAAACTCTCGGCGTCCAAACGATTCCCCCACGGCGCTAGGAATGGAATGCCGTTTAAAGCCGGCTTGCTTTTGAGCTCGGCCAGGTCGGTCACGGGAAAGTACAGGATGTTTTTCCCGTGGACTTTCATTTCCGTGACCCGATTGCCGAGCGACGGCACAACCGAAACTTCGACGCCCTTCGCCGCGTCCGCAAGATGGATTACCGGAATACCTTGCTGCGAGGCGGTGCGGGTAGTGTAATTTTGAGCCACGAGTACTACAGAAAGTGTAACGAACAGCGCTGCGAGCTTCATGTTTAGTCCTGTGCGATCGTGAATCAGTTTACAGGAACGCAGAGGGGCTTGCACTGTTTTGGGGCGCATGCTTGCGCACTACGCCCCTCTTGTGAATCGGCCGAGGCTATTGGTGTTGCGCGTCGTGCTTCTGGCGGTAGATCCGTTTGCTCTCGCGATTCTGCTGGCGATTGACCTGGCGCCGCTCCTGCGCCGTCAGTGTTCCGCCGTTGGCTTTGCGTTCGGTCTTGACTTCGTGATGAATCGCAGCCTCCTGCTTTTCCAGGTGCGCTGTCTCACCCGGCGTGAGCGAACCATTCTCCACGCCTTTCCCGATCCGTTCCTGCTGGTTGCGCTGACGCTCGTTAATCTCGTTCTGCGCCAGCACGGTGCTCACGCCACCCAATAACAGCGCACCCGTCATTACGCTTATCGCTATCTGTTTCATGTCCAGTTTCCCTTTCTTTTGCGGCTTTTCGCCGCCTCTGGACTCTTAAACGAGGCGCACCCCTCTAAGGTTTAGGCCGATGCACGTTAAAATCACATCATGTCCGCGCGGACCGTCTATTCCATGCTCGAAGAGACTGCGGCTGCGCATGGCGAGAAGCCGGCGCTGAAACAGCCTAGCGGAGGCGGCAAGTATCGTACCTATACCTGGTCCGAAGTTCGCGACCGTGTGCGGTGGACTGCAGTGGGCCTCAGTACGATCGGCGTTGAGATTGGCGACATGGTGGCGCTGCAATCGGAGACTCGCGCCGAATTCTACTTCGCCGATCTCGGCGTGATGGCGGCCGGAGCCATCGCCGCCGCGCTGTATACCAGCCTTCCCTACGCGGAGCAGGCGCATGCGCTGCGGTTCTGCGAAGCGCGCGTCGCCATGGTTGAGAATCCGAAGGCGATGCTAGGTCTGCAGGCCGCGCTACCGCAAGACGCGCCGGATCTTCAGTGGATCTTGCTCACGGGCACTGCCGATGGCGCCATTACGCTTGAGCAACTTATGGAGAAAGGCCAGCGCAAACTTGCGGCCGATCCCGAAGCTTTCGAGCGCATCCGAGCGCGGTTTGACGATCAGGCACTCGCTGTTCTCTACATGACTTCCGGCGCTACCGGCGAACCCAAGATGGGGCTAGTCACGCACGCCGCGCTGGTCATCAACATTGACATGACGCCCTCGGTTCTGCCGCTTACTTCTGACGATTGCACAGTCGCGTTCCTGCCTTCCGCTCACATCGCGCAGCGCGTGGTGGGCGAGTTGATGCCGCTGCGCACCGGCTCCTGCGTGTGGTTTTCGGAGGGCCTTTCGAAGCTTCCGCACGAACTGCGCGCCGCGCGGCCGACCTTTTTTCTCTCGCCGCCGCGCGTGTGGGAGCGCATGTACTCCAGCATCCTGGCGGAGATCAAGAAACGCCCCGCGCCGCTGCGCAAAATGTTTTATCTGGCGCTGGGCATGGGTTCCCGCGCCGCGCAGTTGCGCCGCAACAGCCAGCCGGTTCCGGCGTGGATGAGCGCTGCGTTGGGATTCTTCGACAAAATCATCTTCAACAAGATTCGCGAGCGCCTGGGTGGACGGCTGCGTTTTCCCATCTCCGGCGCTGCGCCTCTCAGCAAGGATCTGGCCGAGTTCTACGAAGCGATTGGTATGCCTTTGCTTGAAGGCTACGGACTGACGGAGGGCGGTGTGGTGTCGGTCAATCCGATAGGCCGCGTAAAGCCCGGCAGCATTGGCAAGCTCCTGCCCGGCATCGAAACCCGCCTGGAAGAAGACGGCGAGCTATTGCTGCGCAGCGCCGTCAATTTCTCCGGCTATTACAAGGACCCCGCTGCCACTGCCGCGGTTCTGCACGACGGCTGGCTTTCCACCGGCGACATCGCCACTTGCGACGACGAAGGCTACTACTACATCACCGGCCGCAAGAAGGAACTGATCGTGGCTTCTAACGGCAAGAAGATTTACCCGGCGCGCATCGAAGGACTGTTCAAGAAAGAGCCGCTCATCAATCACGTGCTGCTGATCGGCGACCGTTTGCCCTACGTCACCGCGCTCATCACGGTGACTGGCGATCCCGGCCGCGGCGCAGGCCATCGTCGAGAGCACCGTCAAGAACGTGAACCGCCAGTTACCGTCCTTTGAGCAGATCCGCAAGTTCAAAATTCTGGACCGCGATTTTTCGATCGAGCACGGCGAACTGACGCCAACCATGAAACTGCGCCGCAGTCGCGCCCTGGAGAATCATCGGGCGCTGGTGACGGAGCTTTACGCGGGGCGCGAGTTCGAGTAGGTCTTGGGCCGCCCCCATTTCGCTCGGCGCAAAAATCCGCTATTGTGAAACGCGGGGAATTCAGCCAAGGAGCCGAATCATGCGAGTCTTTGTGATGGGATTGACGATTGTGTCCGCGGCGTTCGCGGGAACTAGTTTTAATAAAGACGTCGCTCCCATTCTTTACAAGAATTGCGTCACCTGCCATCGCCCCGGCGAGATGGCGCCGATGTCGCTGCTCGACTATAAGTCGGCGCGGCCGTGGGCGAAAGCGATTCAGACGGCAGTGGTAACGCAGAAAATGCCGCCTTGGTTCGCCGATCCGCGCTATGGCCATTTTGAAAACGACGCTCGTCTGAAGCCTGCGGATATCGAGACCATCAAAGCGTGGGTGGCGGGCGGAGCGGTGGAAGGCGATCCCAAAGATCTGCCGCCGCAGCCAACCTTTGCCGAGGGCTGGCGGCTGGGCAAGCCCGATGCGGTGATCGATATCGGACAAGACTTCACGGTGCCGGCCGGCAGAGACCTGTATAAGGATTTCACGGTTCAGACGAATTTCACAGAGGGCAAGTGGATTCGCGCGGCGCAGGTTCTGCCGGGGAATCGCAAGGTGGTGCATCATGTCCACTTCAGCGTGCTGGCGGATGAGAAGGCGTCTGAAAATGATGGCGGCGTAAGAAGGGCGGCCGGGGCCAGGACGGTGGCGAAGTCGTATTTCGATGAAGAAGACGGGCTGACGCGCGTGAAGGCCGATGCGCCGGTGGTGGATGACGCGTGCGCGGGCGACCAGGGCATAGCGAATTTGAGCGGCTTCGACGAGGGTTCGTTCGCGACCATGCTGCCGGGCAAAGGGCCGGATATTTACGATGTTTTTGGGGATGGCAGCACGGCCAAGTACATCCCGGCGGGGGCGAAGGTGCGGTTTCAGGTCCACTACGCGAGTGTGAGCACGGCGCAAGTCGATCGCACGAGTGTGGGGCTTTACTTCGCGTCGCGAGTGCCGGAGCGGCCGCTGAAACGGGTGGATATGCGGAATCGATTCTTCCTGATTCCGGCGGGAGATGCCAATCACGAGGTGAAGCGCTGCTACGACGTGGAGCAAGACAAGCTGCTGCTGGCGATCACTCCGCACGCGCACTACCGCGGCAAAGACGCCACCTACGAACTGGTCCACGCGGATGGCAGGCGGGAGATTCTACTGGCCGTGCCGCACTACGATTTCAACTGGCAACTGCAGTACCGGCTCAAGGATCCGATCTTGATGGAGAAGGGCAGCCGCATGGAGGTTACCTTCCATTTCGACAACAGCGCGAACAATCCGGCGAATCCGAATCCGGCGAAGGCGATCCGTTGGGGCGACCGCACCGAAGACGAAATGATGGTGACTTGGACGGAAACGTTGGACGCTTCCCCCAAAGCAGCATTGAGCGCGTCGGAGAAGCGGTAACGCGGCTAGCGATTTTCCAGGATCTTTCGCAGGAACACAAGCTGCCCTAGGTGATAGGCGTTGTGATCGGCTACCAGCAGTGCCTCGCGGAGGAGCGTTTGCCCTGTCCCGTGCGGAAGTTTTGCTAGAAGATCGTGCTTGGTTTCCGCGATCAGTTCCTGCATCTGCTTTAAGATCGTCTTGAAACGTCTCGATGCTTTTGGCCCAGGCCTGCTCGCTCGGTGGAGCCTCGGCGGCCGGCCAATAATCATCCGGGAACGTCTTCTCTTTATATTTGGGATTGCGGCTGAAGTCGAGAATATCTTCCTGGGCGAGGCGCATATGCTCGAGTAACTGCCAGGCAGTGTGCGGCGCGCCCGGAGGTTTGACCCCGCGCAGCTCGGGCGGAAAATCGGATGCGGCTTCATGCAAACTCACGTGCGCGCCCTTCATCCGCAGCAGTTCGGCGAGAGTTTTGCGCAGAGAGACGGTCTCTTGCTTAGGCATGCTTTCAGTCTCGCACCGCGTGAAAGCTATTCGTAATAGAGCGGGGACTTCTTCAGCTTGGCGCTGCCGTTGAAATCGTGCTGGATCCAAAGCTGCGAGCCGGATTTCTTTAGGTACGCTTCGACTGCCGCACGGGAGGCGACGGTTTGGTCGACGTTGAACTCCGAGGTCGGGAGCCGGTTGAGGTTGCGCTCCTCGGCATAATGATAGAGGTCGCCGCTGAGCACCACCGGTCCGGTTTTCGCGAGTTTCAAATACAGGACCTGATGTCCCGGTGAGTGGCCGGGAGCGGCCCGGATCACCACCGTCCCATCGCCGAAAACATCATATTCGTCCTTCGTAAGGATCACGGTTTTGCTGTTCTTCAATCCGGCATAGTTGGCGGGTTCCGTGCGAGGAGAGGGCGGGTCGGAGAACATCAAGTCGCGCTCTGGCTTAGGCGTCAGCCACGTCGCGCCTGCGAAGAGATTGGAGTTCCCCACGTGGTCCCAGTGGAAGTGCGAAAGTGCCAAGAACTTGATATCGGCGGGCGCGTAGCCGATTTCGGCTAGCTGAGACGTTAAAGTTTTGGTGGCTACGGCGTTGCGCAGCGTTCCGGGGCCGCCGCCGGGCGGGAAGCTGTTGTCGGGAATCGCGCCGACGTCCCACATCAAATTGCCCTTCGGGTGGGCGATCAGAAAGCATTCCATCGACATTTTGGGAGTGGCTACTTCTTCCTTCGTGAGCCGGTAGCCGGACGCGTCGGTCGCGTTGATTGTGCCGCAATCGAAGATGTACAGGCGCGGACTCTTCGGTGGCGGCGGCGCTTTGTGCGGCTGGGCCATCGCAAGCGGCGCGACGAGGGCTAGGAGGGCGAGCAAGTTTTTCATGACATTTTTCATTAGAGGGGAAGCATATCGTGAACGTGAGCCTAAGGACAAGGCCCCGGTGCCTGACCTAGAATCTATAGAGGAGTCACAACCATGCGCACCGATCTTCACTCGACGCGAGATTCTCGCGACATTCGCGACTGGAATTGTGGGGGGAGCCGTCGCCGCCCGCAACGCTTTCGCAGCCGAGGCGCCATTCCATTGCGGAGGCATCGATCATCTCGCGCTGGCCGTGGATGACGTCGAAAAGTCGGTTCACTTCTACGCGCGCGTCTTCGGGCCAACGGTGATGAGGGAGAAGACCAACCCGCGGCACTATATCAAGATGGGTCCGAACTACATCGCCATGGCGCCTCCCGGCCAGGGTCAGACTGCGCCGTCGATTAATCACTTCTGTCCCGGCATCGTGAATTTCGATCTGGCCGCCACCAAAAATAAGCTGGATCAAATGGGCATCAAGTACCGCGAAGCGCCGCCGGTTGGACTGTTCCTTCCCGACCCCGATGGCACGCAGGTCCAGCTCTGGACTGAAAACTCCTGGAGCCGCCTCGGCGAGACGGCCGCACCGGATGCAATGCGGAATGCTCCGCCCATGCCCGGCGAGCCGCTGCTGCGGCCCACTGCGATCGACCATATCCTGGTGAACGTTTCCGATGTCCCGAAAGCGGTAGCGTTTTACCAGAAGATCCTGGGCGGCGCGATCCGGGTTGGCGGCACGCCGGAGCGGACCTGGTTCAGCGCCGGTGGCAAGGATCGGGTCGGCCTCGGACTAGCCGAGTCTGGCCACAAAATTGGCATCGACCACTATTGCCTCACCGCTCAGTTCGATCGCGCGGTTCTCACGAAAGGCCTGGAATCGGCCGGCGCTAAGATCATTCAGGGCGATGTCGCCGCGGGCCTCGACTTCCTGGATGTCAACGGCATTCACGTGCAGATTCTTCCGCCGGGGCGCGCCTGACGGGCCGTTTACTTTGAACCTGCGCGAGTTCGACGACAAAACTGGGATGGCGAAGGCCGCGGCGGACGAAGCCGCGCGTTTGATACGTGAAGCCATCGCGGCGCGGGGCCGGGCTCGAATCGTGGTGGCGACCGGGAGCTCGCAAATCGAATTTCTGGAGTCGTTGGTTACAGCTCCGGAAATCAACTGGGGCCACGTGGAATTATTTCATCTGGACGAGTACATTGGCCTCGCGGGCGACCACCCGGCCAGCTTCCAATACTATATTCGCGAACGGATACTCGCGCGCGTGCCGGTTGGGCGCGCGTGGTTGCTCGATGGCATGGCAGATCCGTTGGCGGAGTGTAAGCGCGCGGGCGAGGCGATCGCCGCCGCGCCGATCGACGTGTGCTTTGCGGGGATCGGCGAAAACGGTCACCTGGCGTTTAACGATCCGCCGGCGGACTTCGATACCGAAGAACCGTTTATCGTGGTCGACCTGGCCGAACGGGGCCGGCAGCAGCAAGTGCGCGAAGGATGGTTCGCGTCGCTGGAGGAAGTGCCGCGGACTGCGATCACCATGTCGATTCGCCAGATTCTGAAGTCACGCGCGATTCTGTGCCTGGCGTCGGGAGCACGTAAAGCCGAAGCAATGAAGCTGTGCCTGGAGGGAGACATTGGCCCGATGGCTCCAGCCTCCGCACTTAGGCTGCACGAGAACGCGACGGTGTTTCTGGATCGTGAAGCCGCTGCGTTACTGCATTAATACCAGTTGCGCAGGCGGACGTCGATGCCGGTTCCGGCGAGCGCGGCCTCGAATGCCTTGGTGTCCGAGCCCATGGAGTGGTACGGATAGACCACCTTCGGATGAAACGCCTTCACGGCGTCCGCGGCTTCTTCGGGTGTCATGGTGTAGGGCAGGTTCATCGGTATGAAGGCCACGTCGATGTTTTTCAGCGCGCGCATTTCGGGAATGCCCTCGGTGTCGCCCGCGATGTAAATCCGCAGTCCGCCGTAAGTGACGATGTAGCCATTGCCGCGGCCTTTATCGTGATACAGCTTGCCTTCGGAAGGACCGCGCTTCAGGTTGTACATCGGGATGGCGTCGATCTTCCATGCTCCGATGGTCTTGGTCTCGCCGTTGCCGAGAACCTGCGCCTCCGTGACGGTTTTGGCCACGGCCGCGGGCGCAATCACTACGCCGCCGGATTTCTTAACCTTCGCAATCATGGAAGGATTCATGTGATCGCCGTGAATATCGGTGATGAGAATCAGATCGGCTTGCGGAATGCCGTCCCAGCTTCCTTGCGCGGGATCGACAATCGCGACTTGGCCGCCAGCTTCGATTACGAAGCCGGCATGCATCACCGTAGTGATCTTCAGCGGCCCGGCGGTGGTCTTGAATTCTTCCACATTGCGCGCGGCGAAGGCGGATGCAGCTAAAACACAGCCGAGTACTATCGACGAATATTTCATAGACAGTATTATGCAGCATTTTGCGCTCGATATCAGCCTGTTACCCTAGACGAGTGATCTCCCGCCGGGCTCTGCTCGCATTCCCGATGCTCGCCGCGTGCGGCCGCCGGCGCCAAAGCGCGGGGTTTCGCGGCTATGCGTTTGTGGCGAATGAAGAAGGCAACGCGATCGCCGCCGTGGATCTGGAAGCGCTGGCCGTGGCGCGGCACATCCCGCTCAATGGCGCGCCTACGATTGTGGTCTCGACAGCTCGGCGGCCTTTCGTCTACGCGCTTAGCCCATCGAACGGCACAGTGCATGAGATCGAAGTGGACCGCCTGAGCTTCAATCGGCGTCTCGCGGTGGCCTCGTCCGCGCTGGCAATCGTGGTGGCGCCGGACGATAGCGCGCTATACGTGCTGGCGAGCGAGCCGCAGTCGCTGATCCGTATCGCACTGGATACATTGAAAGTGGAGTGGCGTATGGCGCTGCCGCGCGATCCCGTGGATTTCGCCGTGGCTGTAGATGGCGCCACCGCCGCAGTCACGTTCGCCAATGGCGTCCGTCTGGTGGACTTGGCAGCGCGCAAACTGGGTGCTCCGGCGGGCGAGGGGGAATTCGGAGCGGTGCGGTTTCTGGCCGACTCACGCACGTTGATCGCGGCGGATCGCGGGGCACGGCGCTTGTCGATATACGATGTGCCCTCCGGCGGTGGATTGATCACGCATTTGCCGCTGGCGGTGCGGCCGGATCATATATGTACAAACCTGGACCCGGGCGGGCGCGCCACGGACGGTGGGCAACTGTTCGTCACTGGAGAAGGCATGGATGCGGTGGTGGTGGTGTATCCGTATCACACGCCCGAAGTGGCCGAGACGGTGCTGGCGGGGCATGCTCCGGGGCCGATGGCGGCGTCGCTTGCGTATTTGTTTGTGGCGAGTCCGGGGTCGGGCGATGTCAATATTCTGGAGATCAATTCGCGCAAGGTGGTGGCGGTGGCTTCGGTAGGCGCCGATCCGGGCTTCATCACGGTGACGCCCGACGATCAATATGCGCTGGTGCTCAACCGCAGCTCGGGCGACGTCGCGGTATTACGGGTGGGCGCGATCACGAAGAATCGCAATCGCCGGGCTTCATTGCTGACGGTGATTCCGGTTGGCTCGCGGCCGGTGAGCGCGGCGGTGCGGCGGGTCTAAAGCGTGCCGTGCGCGGGAGCGAGCCAGCGCATCAGGAAAAAGTGGCGGCCGCAGAGCGAGCAGCGGAAGGGCAGCAGAACCCAGTGCAGGGCCTTTTCGAGAGCGTTGCGCGCGCCGACTCCGCGAAATTCGACCGACCGGCAATGTGGGCAGTGCCTGGAAAATAGCACTAGGAGCTAACCATCGGTCTTCGCACCGCTGCCGGTTGAGGTGGCGAGGCGGTTGCGGAAGGAACGTCCGGTGTCGGCGATCTTAGGCGCGTTGCCGCGGCTGAGATCGGGACGGCTGGCTTCGCGCGCGGCTTCGATCTGCTCCGGGGTCCTGACGTCGGGTTCGGAGACCTTCACTTTTTCCTTCGCGCGCGCTACCTGGCGCTTGTGCCGCTTGGCTAACCTTTTGTCCATACCTTAACACTACACCCGAACGAGACGCGCGACGCGCTGCTCTGACAGTAACCACTGCGGCGGCGACGGTCAAGCGGAGTGTTGCGCATGCTTTGGCGTTTTCGCTTCGTCGCCCTGGCGACGGAGCGAGGACTAATCTCAAGCTGTCTTCGACGGCATCGACCGGCGCGAGGCAGAAAAGGAGATCTTAATACCATGGGTGAACCTATCGTTGTGTTTCCGCCTTCTCCGGCTGGTAACTAGCCGGTTGGATCGGGGCGCTGGGTTCGACCGGCGCCTCGTTCGGTCAATCGCCGGACTCTCTGGCGGCACGCGGAATGTCTGAGCGTTCCCGGTACTATAGGTCCCCACAAAAGCGCGTGCTAGCATAACCCTGTACTCGTTGAACTAAGCAATGGCTGCCTTCGGGAGAAGCCTTTGCCTGATTCTCACGCTGTGGATGGCGGGTTCACGCCCCCCGACGGTCATCCCGCCTAGATCGCCTGACTCTAGCCCTTGGTGGGATCAGGCCTCCCTTAAAATCCAGACGAACGCGCTGCGCTTGCGCAAGGCCGGAGACTTCCGCGCCGCCGATGCCCTCTATCAGCAGGGCTACCGCGAAGCCGTGCGCCGCGGCGACCGGCTGGCTGCCGTGCGCTATCTCATGAGCGCGGGCGGCTGCGAGCTGCTCGCGTTTCAGTATCGCGCCGCGCTCGCCACCTTCCTGCGGGCGCGCGATCTGGCGACCGCGGCTCGAGGATCATGCCGACCTGGGCGCGCATCGCCGTGAATCTCTCCAGCTTGTATCTGGAAATGTGGGATCTGCCCGCGGCCACCGCGCCGCCGAAGAAGGCTTGCGCGAAGACGGGCTGCTGGCCGAGCGCATGTGCAGCGAGGCGCCTACTTCAAGCCGCACTTGCTGGTGCAACTCGGACGAATTCACAGCGCTGCTCGGCGACGGTCAGGCCGACGCTTTTTTCGCCGCGGGAATCGAGGCGGCGCGGGCTAGCGGGACGACTTTGCGCTGGAAGCGATGGCGTGGGATCTGCAGGGCGAGGAGCATCTCGCCGCGGGACGGCTGCCGGAAGCCGAAAGCAGCGTTTCTCGAAGCCTTCCGATTGCGGCGATTCTTTCGTGCCGGCGGATTTGGGTTGGTCCTATGGGCATCTGGGCGCGCTGGCGTTGGCGCGCCATGATTTCAGGACCGCCGAGCGCTTCACTCAATTGGCGCTGGACGCACGCAAGGCGCGGCGCACCGGCGTGGCCGGAGTATTTATTGCTCCAGCAGGAGGGCCGCATCCGCCTGGCGCGCGGAGAGGTTGATGCGGCGCTGCACGACTTTTCCTTAGCCCTGGATGCCACCGCAGAGTGGCGCATCCAGGTTCTTCCTGCCCGGTCGTCGCTGATTAGCACCAACGTTGCGCTCGAACAGCAGATTTTCGATTCGTTCATCCAGCTCGCGGCGCAACACGCGTTCCAAACTGGGAATCCCGATTGGACCGCGCGGGCGTTCCAGGCGGTGGAGATCAATCGCGCCGCGAGCCTTCGCGAAAGCCTGGCTTTGGCCGACGTTTGGCGCGAAAAACTGCCCCCGGAATACTGGGAGACGCTGGCGCAACTGGGCGCCGAAGAAGCGCGAGAGCGCGGAGCGGAAACGGGCGGCTCCAGAATGGCGCGCGAACGCAAACCGTCTCCGTTTGAAACTTACCGAAATGGAAGCCGAAGCGGGAATCGGCCTGCAAGCTGAAGAAAGTCGAGAACTTTCGCAGCCGGAATTCACTTATACATTTTCAGGAAGGACTAAGAGACTCGGAATTACTCCTCAGCTTCGAGCTAGGGGAGAAGGAGTCCTACCTGTGGGCAGTCAGCCGGAGTTCGCTGCGGCTATACCGGTTGGCGGCGGAGCGGGATATCGCGAAGTCCGTGCAGACGTTTCGCGAGGCAATTCCCGCGGGCGGCGCCGGAGGCCGTCCGGCAGGGGCGGCAGTTGTATCGGCAACTGTTCGGACAACTCGAGTCCACGAGAGACCCGAAAGCCAGCGTGGCTTCTATCGCTGGACGGTGCGCTCTTTGACATCCCTTTCGCTGCGCTAGTGACCGAGCAGCAGGGCGGCAACACGGTGTATTTAGTGGATACCCATACTTTACAAACCGTTCCGGGAGCGCTGCTGCTGAACGCTGCCGCGGATCCTGCGAGCAGGCGGCCGCCAGCGGCGCGGCGAGTTCCTGGGCGTGGGCGATCCCATCTACAACCAGGTGGACCCGCGCTGGCGCGGACCGGTCTCCGAGCGTTCGGCCGACGGGCCAACTGCAGCGCCTGGTGGGAAGCCGGGATGAAGTGGAATCGAGCGCGCAGACTTGGGTGGCGGGAGGCGGCACTGCAGCTGCTGCTGCAGGGTCCGGAGGCGCAGCGGGACGCCTTCCTGCGGCGGCTTGGAGCAGCGGCCGGCGGTGATCCATCTGGCCACGCATGTGCTCTTTCCCAGCCGCCAACCGGGAACAAGGGCTGATCGCTTTCGGCGCTGGGAGACTCGCCACGGCGCGCGCGGCCGAACCCGAATTCCTCACCACGTCGGAGATTGCCGGGCTGCGGGTGCCCGGCGCGTTGGTGGTCATGACCGGCTGCGCCACCGGCAGCCGGAGAGGCGCAGGCCGGCGCCGGACTGCTGGGATTGACCCGCGCGTGGCTGATGGCGGGCGCCAGCACCGTGATCTCGACAGCGTGGCCGGTCGAAGACAATTCGGGCGGCATATTCGCACGTTTTTATTTCTATTTGCGGAATCATTCGGCAGCCGAAGCGCTGCAACTGAGTCAGAGGGAAGTGGCGCACTCCAGAACTGGGCGGCAAGCGCCAGCATCCTGGGCTTCCTATCAAGTGACTGGAGGAATCCATTAGCCATGCTCCCCCCAAGACCTGCCGGAAGCACGCCCCCGGCGCCCGATGCGCCGGAGGGTGCTGCCGAACTCCCGCGCGGGCCCAGCCGGCGCAAGAATCTCCCGCGGAATCGAAGACGCCCGGCGACGAGCGAAGCCCGGCTTCCGCTGGAAGCGGCCGAGGTCTACGCCGGATGGGTGCAACTGGTCGGGCGCATTCGCTTCAGCCAGACCGATGGCATGGCGGAACTGTATCACCTGTTCTCCAAAGGCGTTCGCTTCTATCTGTGCCGCCAGTTGGGAATCCAGGAACTGGACGACAAGGTCCATGACATCTTTGTGGTGGTGGTGCAGGCGATCCGCCGCGGCGAACTGCGCGAGCCCGAACGGCTGATGGGATTTGTGCGCACGGTGGTCCGCCGCCAGGTGGCCGCGCACATCGACAAAGCCGTGCAGGCCCGGCGCGAGCAAATGGACCTGGACGCCAGCTCCCGCGTCCCCGACCCGCACGGAAATCCGGAAGAAGCCGCGATCTTCCATCAAAAGGAGGACTTGGTACGGCGGATCCTGGCCGAACTTGTCGAGCCGGGATAGGGAAATTCTGACTCGCTTCTACCTTCGACGAAGAGAGCCAGGAAGAAATCTGTGCCGTAATGACCCTCACCGAGACCCAGTTTCGGCTGCTCAAATCCCGCGCCAAATCCCGTTTTGGTGAATTGGGCAAGAAAAAACTGGCGCAGAGAACTTTAAACGCAATTTGTTTGAGAAAATCGGCGACCGCGTCCCACTAAGGAACAGAGTGCCGATTTGGCACGGCTCTTGTTCGGTTCCGAGTTGGTACGACTCAGTTCGGCTCGGCTTCAGTTCGGCACGGCTGATCGTGCCGGTCGATTCGGCTGGTCAGCGACAGATTGCGGCAAGTTCGTCCGCGGCGGCAGAAGCGGACACATGGAGGAAAGCATGTCTTCGGATGCTCGGCCCTCGGTTCTCGTCCACGCCACCGAAGAACTTCTGGAGGAATACTCTTTTGGACGGATCTGCGAGCCGCAACTCGGCTGGCTGGAAGAACACTTGTTGATCTGCCCGCAGTGCCAGTCGGAGCTGGACGACATTGAGGAATACAAGGTCGTTCATGAAGGCCGGGTTGGCTGCTTTCGAGAGCGAACGTCTGGCCGCGGCAGGTCTCCGGGCTCGCCGCTCGCCGGACCTCCGGTTCGCCTCGGTCTTCGCTGCGGAAGGCACTCTCGCTTCATTTCGCGTGGCCCGAATGCCGGTGACTAGAGTCTGTTGGCGGCGGCCGTGTTGTTGGTGGTGGCCGGCACAGCCGTGGCCTGGCGGATGCAGCCGTCGCCGGTGGCGATGGCTCCGGTTGCCACCGTAAGGTTAATCGCTTTGCGGGGCGGAGAAGGAGACGTCGCCCGCGCTCCATCCGGCCGTCCTCTGGAATTGGTGTTTGACCGAACGGATTTGCCGGCGGATCTCTCCTACCGGGCGGAGGTGGTTGAGTTCGTCGGGCCGTCAGATGTGGAGCGGAAGCGTGCGGATCGCGGACCAAAGTCTTTCCATCCGCGTGGACGAGCCGCTCGCGGCGGGAGCGTATTGGGTGCGTCTCTACTCTTCGGCCGGACAATTGCTGCGCGAATTCGGGCTGCGCGTCGGGTAGCGCGGACGTTCGCGTGCGCGCTGAGCGGCGCTAAAATGAAACCTTGGAACTCACGACGCCCGCCGCACCGGCTCTGCGCCACAACTGGACCGTGGCCGAGATCGAAGCGATCTACACGCGCGCCGCTGCCCGACTTGATTTTTCGCGCGCAGACGGTGCATCGCGCGCTATCATCGCACCGGACGAAGTGCAGGGGTGCGTCGCTGCTGAGCATCAAGACCGGCGGATGTCCGGAGGACTGCGCGTACTGTCCGCAATCGGCGCACTATAAAACCGGCGTCGAACGCGAGGGATTGCTGAGCGTGGAGGCGGCGCTGGAGGCCGCCCGAAACGCCAAAGCGCAGGGCGCGACGCGCTTCTGCATGGGCGCGGCGTGGCGCGACATTCCCAAGGGCGAGCAGTTCGAACGGGTGCTCGACATGGTGCGCGGCGTGCGCGCGTTGGGTCTGGAAGCCTGTTGCACGCTGGGCATGCTGACGGACGAGCAGGCCGCGGCGCTGGCGGAGGCGGGTCTCACCGCTTACAACCACAATCTGGATACGTCGGCGGAATTCTACGGCGAGATCATCAGCACGCGCACTTATCAGGATCGGCTGGCGACGCTCGATCGCGTGCGGCGCTCCGGCGTGACGGTGTGCTGCGGCGGCATCATCGGCATGGGCGAGAGCCGCCAGGAACGCTACCGGCTGCTGCGCGAGCTGTCGACGCTCGATCCGCATCCGGAGAGCGTGCCGGTGAACATGCTGGTGCGCGTGGAGGGGACGCCGCTGGCGAACCAGCGCGCCGAGGATCCGCTGGAACTGGTGCGCATGATCGCGGCGGCGCGCATCCTGATGCCGGCATCGATGGTGCGGCTGAGCGCGGGACGGCTGTCGCTTTCCGATGAAGCGCAGGCGCTGTGCTTCCTGGCGGGCGCCAACTCGATCTTCATGGGCGACAAGCTGCTGACGACGCCGAATCCGGAGGCCGACGTGGACCGGCAGTTGTTCGACAAGCTCGGCATGCGGCTGATGCCTGCGGAGGCCGCGGACCAGATTCATGCCTGATGTGGTGGCCTCGCGTCTGCGGTGAACGGCTGGCCGAGCCATCGACGACGCAGGGCTTGCGGCGAACGCTGCGGCCGCCGTCGGGCATCGATCTTTGCTCCAACGATTATCTGGGGCTGGCGGAGCATCCACTTTTGAAGCAGCGCATGGCGGATGCGGTGATCGCGGAGGGCGTGGGCAGCACGGGTCGCGCTTGCTGCGCGGGGAGCGCAGCGGCTTCGCGCGCGTGGAAGAGAAGTTCGCGCGCTTCAAAGGGACGGAGCGAAGTCTGTATTTTTCGAGCGGCTATCTGGCGAATCTGGCGGTGCTGACGACGTTTCCGGAAGCCGGCGATGTGATTTTTTCGGATGAGCGCAATCATGCGAGTCTGATCGATGGAGCGCGGTTGTCGCGCGCGCGGCGAGTGGTGTTTCCGCACAACGATGTCGGCGGCGCTGGAGCGGTTGTTGCGCGAGGACATCTGGCGCGGGTCAGAAGTTTGTGGTGGTCGAATCGCTGTTCAGCATGGATGGCGATCAAGGCGCCGCTGGCGGAATACGC
The DNA here is from genome assembly GCA_963731375.1 of Bryobacterales bacterium. Lineage (GTDB taxonomy): Bacteria > Acidobacteriota > Terriglobia > Bryobacterales > Bryobacteraceae > Palsa-187. Next base: position 540,344 of record CAVSUW010000004.1, on the reverse strand, counting down.
AGCGCTGTGCCGGGCCGCTGGGGCGGAGCTGATCGTCGACGAAGCGCACGCGGTCGGAGTTTATGGAGAGCGCGGCAGGGGCTTGGCGGGCGACGTTTTCGTGTCGATCAACACGGCGGGGAAGGCCATGGGCGTCAGCGGAGCGTTCGTCGCCGGGTCCGGCGATGCGATCGAATACTTGATCCAGCGCGCGCGGCCGTTCATTTTTTCGACGGCGCCTCCGCCCGCCATTGCCGCGGCGCTCGAGGCGAGTCTGGAAGTGATCGTCGAGCGAACCGGAGCGCCGCGAGCGTCTGCTGGCGCGCGCGCGCTATCTGCGGGAGCGGCTGGGGCTCGCCGGGGATTCGCCGATTATTCCCATCATCATTGGTGAAAACGAACGCGCCGTGGCAGTCGCGCGCGAATTGCAGGCGGCAGGGTTCGATGTGCGCGCGATTCGTCCGCCGACGGTGCCTGCGGGGACCGCGCGTTTGCGGGTTGCGGTGAACCAGGGGCTGAGCGAAGAGGTGCTCGACCGGTTTGTCGACAGCGCTCGAAGCCGCGACCACAAGGCATGAAGGGGCTCTTCGTCACCGGCACCGATACCGGCGTCGGCAAAACAGTTGCGGCGGCGGCGCTGATGCACCGCTACCGCGGCGTCGCGCCGCTGCGTTATTGGAAGCCGATTCAGACCGGCATCGAAATCGACGACGACACGGCGACGGTGCGGCGGCTGGGAGCGTGCTGCCGACGCAGGAGATTTTCGACCAAGGCGTGCGTTTGCCGAAACCGGTTTCGCCGCATCTGGCGGCGCGCTGGGCGGGACAGCGGATCGACCTGGCGGAATTGCGCGGGCTCGCTTCCGGATGACAACGACACGACTTGGATCGTCGAAGGCGCGGGCGGATTGCTGGTCCCCATCAATGAAACGCAGACGATGGCGGATTGGATCGCGTATCTTGCGCTGCCGGTGTTGGTGGTGGCGCGCAGCGGTCTCGGGACCATCAATCACACGCTGCTGACGCTGGAAGCTTTGCGGGCGCGCTCGCTGCGCGTGGCGGGCGTCATGATGATCGGTGAACCGAATGCGGACAACCGAGCGGCGATCGAACAGTACGGGCGCGTGCCGGTGGTTGCGGAGATGCCGTTTCTGACGCCGCTCGATCCGGGATTGCTGGCCGCGTGGAGCGTGACGCATCTGCAGGAGCTGCTGGAGTTTCTGCGATGAGCCTGAATCGAGCGCGACCGCGCACACGTGTGGCATCCCTACACGCAGATGCTGACGCAGCCGCCGCTGCTGCCCATCGTGCGCGGCGAGGGCGTGTATCTTTACACCGAAGACGGGCGCAAGATTCTCGACGGAATTTCCTCGTGGTGGGTGAACATTCACGGGCATTCGCATCCCAAGCTGAATGCGGCGCTGGCGGCGCAGGCTCGCGAGATCGAGCATGTGATCTTCGCCGGGTGCACGCATCGGCCCGCCGTCGAACTGGCGGAACGGCTGGTGGAGGTGATGCCGCCGGGTCTGAATCGCGTGTTCTATTCGGACAACGGCTCGACGGCGGTCGAGGCGGCGATCAAGATGGCGGTCCAGTATTGGCGGAATCGCGGCGAGCCGCAGCGCACGGGCTGATCACGCTGCATCACGCGTATCACGGCGACACGGTGGGCGCGATGTCGGCGAGCGAAGATTCGGTTTTCACGCGCGCCTTCACGCCGCTGCTGTTTCCGGTGGCGCGCGCGCACGCGCCGTATTGCTATCGCTGCCCGCTGGGGCTGAAGCGCGCGACGTGCGAGATCGACTGTCTGGGCGATCTGGAGCGGCGTCTTGAAGAGCAGGGCGAGCGCACCGCCGCGGTTCTGATCGAGCCGATGCTGCAGGGCGCGGGCGGCATGATCGTGTGGCCGGCTGAGTTTCTGGCGGGCGTGCGGCGGCTGTGCGACCGCTATGGCGTGCTGATGATCGCCGATGAAGTCCTCACCGGCTTCGGCCGCACGGGCCGCATGTTTGCGTGCGAGCACGCGCAGGTGACGCCCGACATCCTGTGCCTGTCGAAGGCGCTGACCGCGGGTTATCTGCCGTTGGGCGTCACCGCGGCGACCGAAGCGATTTACGAAGCGTTCCTCAGCACGGATCGCGGGCCAGGCGTTTTTCCACGGGCATTCTTACACCGCGAATCCACTGGCGTGCGCGGTGGCGATCGCCAGCCTGGAGCTGTTCCGCGAGAACGATGTGCTGGCGCGCGTGGGCCGCCTGGAGCAGCAGTTGCGCGCGGGGCTGGAACCGCTGCGCTCGCTGCCCCGCGTGGGCGATGTGCGGGTGATCGGCGGCGTCGGCGTGGTGGAACTCGCGGGCGATAGCGGTTATCTGGCGGATATCGGCCCGCGGCTCGGCGCCGCGTTTCTGGAGCGCGATCTGCTGCTGCGGCCGCTGGGCAACATCGTCTACTTCATGCCGCCCTACGCGATCACGGACGCCGAAACCGAGTGGGCGCTGGAGCAAATTGGTGATGTGTTAGATTCGTAAATTGTCGGCCCTTCTAATCCCCGTCACAATTTTTCTGAGCGCGTTCCTGTTGTTCCAGGTGCAGCCGATGATGGGCCGCTACGTGCTGCCGTGGTTCGGCGGCGGGCCGGCGGTGTGGACCAACTGCATGCTGTTTTTCCAGACGATGCTGCTGGCCGGATACGGCTACGCGCATTGGCTGGGATCGCGCCGCAACCAGAAGATGCAGGGCTGGGTACACGTGGCGCTGCTGGCGGCGTCGCTCGCGTTTCTGCCGATTGCGCCGCGCGCGGCGATCTGGAAATCCACGGCGGTGGGCGATCCTTCCGGGCGCATTTTGCTGCTTGCTGGCGGCGACCATCGGCGGCCCTTACCTGCTGCTCTCGGCCACGACTCCGCTGCTGCAGCGCTGGTTCCATGTGACGCGTCCCGAGCAATCGCCGTGGCGGTTGTATGCGCTCTCGAACCTGGGATCGTTTCTGGCGCTGTTCAGTTATCCGCTGGTGCTGGAGCCGTATTTCAGGCTCAGCACGCAAAGCTGGAGTGTGGTCGGGATTGTATGTGGTCTTCGTCGGGTTATGCGGTTGGGTCGCGTGGCAGATGCGGAGCGTGCCAGCCGCGGAGCCTGAAGCGGATGCGCCGGTAGACGACGGGCCTTCGGCGATCGACATCGGGATGTGGCTGGCGCTCGCCGCCTGCGGTTCGGTGCTGCTGCTGGGGACCACCAGCCAGATCACGCAGGAGATCGCGGTGTTCCCATTTCTGTGGGTCGCGCCGCTGTCGATTTACCTGCTGACGTTCATTCTGACTTTTGAGAGCGACCGCTGGTACCGGCGCGGCATCTTCGCGGTGCTGGCCGGGGTGCTCGCGCCCGTGACGTGCGTGGTGATTACTCTGAGCGTGGCGATTTCCCCGTGGAAGCAATTCGCGGTTTACGCGGGCGCGCTGTTCGTGACCTGCATGGTGTGCCACGGAGAACTGGCGCGCTCGCGGCCGTCGCCGCGGCATTTGACGGCGTTCTATCTGACCATCGCCGCGGGCGGAGCGCTGGGCGGAGTGTTCGCCGCGATTTTCGCGCCGCGATTCTTCAGCGAATTCAGCGAGTACCCGATCGGGCTGGCGAGGCGCGTGCATCCTCGGCTTTCTGGGCTGGATGCGCAGCGGAGCGCTGGCGCAGTGGACCGGCCGCAATTTCGCGGTGCGGGTTCCGCTGATGGCGCTGATGTTCGGCGGAATCATTTCGGTCTACGCCGCGGCCACCAACAAGCAACCGGGCATCGAGGCGCGCCGCAATTTTTATGGAATTCTGCGCGTGGTGGAGCGCAGCGACAAGAACGGTCCGCTGCGCGAGCTGAGCCACGGCCGGGTTCAGCACGGGCTTCAATATCTGGACCCGGAAAAGCGTCACTGGGCCACCACGTATTACGGACCGCACAGCGGCGTCGCGCTGGCGATCGACGCGTTGCCGCATCCGCGGCGAGTGGCCGTCGTGGGACTGGGCGCGGGAACGCTGGCCGCGTGGGGACGCGAAGGCGACACCTACCGCTTCTACGAAATCAATCCCAACGTGGAGCCGATCGCGCGGAAGTGGTTCACGTTCTTGCAGGACTCGAAGGCCACACCCGGAAGTGGTGCTGGGCGACGCGCGGATTCAACTGGAACGGGAACTGGCCGAGGGGCACTCGCACGATTACGATCTGATCGCAGTGGATGCGTTTTCGGGCGACGCCATTCCGATGCACCTGCTGACCGCCGAGTGCGCGGAGATCTACCGGCAGCGCCTGGCGCCGGGAGGCATTCTCGCGCTGCACATTTCCAATCGCTCGCTGGATCTGGAGCCGGTGACGCGCGGGCTGGCGCGCTATCTGGGATGGCAGGCGCGGATGGTGGTGGTCGCGAAGGATCTGCTCGATGAAGACAAGGGCGAAAGCAATTCGCGCTGGGTGCTGGTGACGGAGAAGCGGGAGACGTTCGCGCAGTCGAAAATTCGCGACACGATTCTGGGCTGGAGCACGTCGAAGGACCCGGTGATCACCTGGACCGACGACTTCGCGAGCCTGTGGCCGATTTTGAGGTTCTAGAGGCAGGCAAAAAAATGCGCGCACCCGTTGAACGAGTGCGCGCGAAGTTGGAGGAGGAGATGACGAGCCGTTAGCGGCGAGCCATCTTCACTTTCGGGGTCGCCAGGTAACCGGTTACGTGGTCCTTGGTCACCTGGTTGATCACGATCTCATACGGCTGCATGTTGCCGGAGACGTACAACTGAACCGGCTCATTGATGGTCTTGTCTTTCTTTTCGACGTGACGGTCATCGGCCAGAACGTCGAGCGTGAAGCGGCTGCGCTTGGGATCGGCCTTCTTGAGCGTCAGCATGATGTCGCCGACTTTCTTCGCGGCGTCTTTCTTGTTGATGTCGAACTCGAAGTAGTTGCGTTCGCCGAGCGCGCGCAGCGTGTCCAGATCCTTGGAGTTGGTGGCGATCAATCCGCTCATCACGCCCATGTCGCCCATGGCGCGCTTCAGGTCGGCGCTGGTCTTCTCGATATCGCTCTGCGCGGCGGCGACATTGGTTTTCACGGTTTCCACGTTGGCCTTGACGCCGTCAACGTCGGTGGTGACTTCGGTGAACTTGGAGTTGGTGGTGTCCTGGATCTGCGAAAGCTGGGTGGCCACCTGCTGCTGTTGCTCGCTGAGCTTGCCGCTCAAGTCCTCGCCCTGCTTGCTGCGCTTCCGCTGCGCGCGCGGCGGATGGCGACGCTGGCCGAATCGCTGACGCCCTTCACTTCCTGCTTCATCTGCTGTTCCACGTCCTGCAGGCGCTGTTTTTCCTGCTCGAGCAGCGTGGTGGTGGCCTCGTTCAATTTTGAAATCTGCGTCTGAGTGCCGCTCTGCGTCGTGGCGATGTCATCATTCAGATGATTGGCGCGCACCAACAGATAACCATCTCCGGCCAAGCGCGACCGCCAGTCCAACCGCCAAAACTACGATTGCCGTCTTATGACTATTGTGGGAATCCTCTACCACTGTCCGCGTCTCGTTGAAATCGTTTTCCATTGTGTGCTCCTTGTGAGGCCCGCTCTTTCCGGTGGCCTGACGGGCGTCGAAAGTGCACGCTGCATGCCAAAAACGCATGCAGCGCGAAACGTTTGATATCACGGGAGCTTGCGAGTCGCGATGGAGTGGATTTAGCCTGCCGTAAAACTTACGGCTGGTCGGTAATGAGTTCGACGCTGAACGAGCCAAAACCGTTCAATTGTACGTGAATCGGTACGCCCAGCGGCGCTTCGACGATGCCGGCGTAGGAGCCGGTGGTGACGATCTGGCCGGCTTTAAGGCCCTGGCCGCGGCTGTTCAGGAAAGGCACCAGCCAGCCGAGAGACTTCAGGGGATGGCCGCTGGGATGGGGATGAACCTTGTCGAAGAGCGGTCCGGCGGCGGTTCGTATGGTCACGTGGAGGCGCTCCAGAGGGTGATCGAGCACGTTCGGAATCACCGGCCCGATGAACAGCGCGTGATGGTTGTAAGCGTCCGCCAGAATCTCGGGAGCCGTGGCGGAGGCGCGGTCGGCGTAGCGCGTGGTGATGAATTCGAGGACCATGCGCGCCTCGCCGATGGCAGCGCGGATCTCGGCGTCGGTGTAGGGCGTCGCGCGGGGCGGCAGGTCGTGCGCGATCACGAAAGCGATTTCCGGTTCGATCAGTCCGATATCGCCGGGCACCGCGCAGGGCGAGAACGAACGCAGGATCCCGACGCGGCGAGACCCGGCGAAGACCGGTCCGGTCATAGGATTCGGAGTGCCGCACTTCCATCCGCCAACGGTTTCGCCGAGCAGTTCCAGAACTCGTTCCTGAATCGCGATCGCCGAATCGTTATCGGTGGGGCGATAGGCTTCGGGCATGCACGGTCCCGGCGTCTTGGCCTTGCGGGCGGCCACCAAGTGCTGCGCGGCCTGATCGATTTGTTGTGAGGAGAGCATGGGGATTAGTGGTCGGCCTTGGTTTCGACGTGTCCGCCGAACTGGAAGCGCAGGGCGGACAAAACTTTGGCGGCGAAATCGCCTTCGCCGCGCGAGGTGAAGCGCTGATACAAGGCGGCGCTCAGCACCGGCGCCGGCGCGGATTCGTCGATGGCGGCCTGAATGGTCCAGCGGCCTTCGCCGGAATCCGAGACGCGTCCTGAGAAATTGTCGAGGCCGGGGCTGGCGGTGAGAGCGGCAGCGGTGAGATCGAGCAGCCACGACGCCACCACGCTGCCGCGCCGCCAGACTTCCGTGATGTCCGCGAGATTCAACTCGTATTGATAGTGCTCCGGGTTGCGCAGCGGCGTGGTTTCGGCGTCCACGGTGCGGGCGTGCAGACCGGCGTTGGCGTGGCGCAGGATGTTCAATCCTTCGGCGTAGGCGGCCATCAAGCCGTACTCGATGCCGTTGTGAACCATCTTGACGAAGTGGCCCGCGCCAACCGGGCCGCAGTGGAGGTAGCCTTCTTCGGCGGTGTTGGGGGCGCCGGCTTTGCCGCAGCCGCGTCGCGTCCCGGGGTGCGCTCGATGGTGCCGCGTCCCGGCGCGAGAGTCTTGAAGATCGGATCCAGGTGCGCCACCACGTCGGTTTCGCCGCCGATCATCTGGCAATAGCCGCGCTCCAGTCCCCACACGCCGCCGCTGGTGCCGACGTCGACGTAGTGGATGCCCTTGGCCGCGAGCTCCTGGCCGCGGCGGATGTCGTCGATGTAATAGGAATTGCCGCCGTCGATCAGAATGTCGCCGGATGCGAGATGCGGCACAAGCTGCGCGATCATGCTGTCGACCGCCGCCGCCGGCACCATCATCCAGATGGCGCGCGGGCGCGTCGAGCTTCGCGACGAAATCGGCGAGCGACGAAGATCCTGTGGCGCCTTCGTCCGTCAGTTGTTTTACGTTGGCCGGATTCAGATCAAATACCACGCACGATTGGCCGCCCTTGCTGAGGCGGCGGACCATATTGGCTCCCATGCGGCCGAGGCCGATCATTCCGAGTTGCATAGAACTCCATGGTATCGCGGAGAGCGCCACCACAAATAAAAACCCCCAAGGCCGCGGTAGCGGCCCAGGGGGTGTCTCCTCCGACGAACGCGACGTTCTTGAGCGTTCTTCAGCTCCCGATGTTGTCGCCAAAGATAAAGCCGATTTCGCCCACCACTCGGAACTGGTTGTTATCCGTGACCATTGGGGCCGAAGACATACCCTGGCGTGAAGCTGCCTGCATGCACCCAGGCAATGTCCCCGCGAGCAAAGAAGCCGCCCTGCTGAAAGGTGGGCGTCACCGTGATCGACGTGGCGTTGCTGCCGGGACCATACATCAGATTGACGGAATTCTGCGCGACGCTTCCCGAACTCGCAATATATTCCCAGCGCACCGGGAGCGAGAAGCCATGTTTGAAGGCGTAGCTCGCCAGGATCGCGCCGCCTTTGGTCGACGCGCCATTGACGATGCCGATCTTCGCGTTGGTCGGCACATCGGTGTATTGGAAGTAGGGCTGAACGATCCAGCGGACCCTTCGTGTAGGTGTAGATGACGTTGTAAATGCTGCCGTTGTTTTGCACCGGCGTGGCAAACGTCTGATACTTGGTCTGTCCCAGATTTCCGCCGGCCACGAACGACAAGGCATGGGGCCCATTGGCATAGGCCAAAGAACCCGACAGCCAAGATGTAGCGGTTGGAATAGAAACCGTCGTTCCAGCTCAGCGAGGCGCTGACTTTGCCCATGGTCTGATTCACCTGGATTCCGCGGCTGATGGCGGGTTCCTGATTCCACAACAGGCCGCGCTCGACGTTCATATTTTCGAAGCTGAAAGTGTACTCGGCGCCGATCAGCGTGGGCAGGGAGCCAATCTGAAAGGAGGTATTCTTCCCCGCCTGCAGCTTCACAAAAGCGACCGGCAGCGGGCCCCACAGGTTGCTGATCGTGTCTTTGGTGCGTGACGAATGGCAGCACCCAGGTCGGGAATGTTGTAGGCGCCCGCCTGGAGGTAGAACTGAAACAAGCCGTCGGCTCTTTTGAATCACGATCTGCCCATTGCTCAGATCCGCCTGCTTGATGTCATCGCCCGGGACGTGATTGGTCTGCAGCAAGCCCATAGCCGCTGAGAAAACCGTTCGCGGCGATTTTGCCGAAAGGACCGGCGTCGAACATGGCCGGCGGCAGTCCGACAGGGGGCCGGTTATCGCAGGAGTGGGAAGCGGTGTCGGGGCAGCAGGCGCTGCTGGAGCGCGGGGCAGCCGCGGGCGCCGGTTGATCCTGTGCAAATGCCAAGGACGCGATGGCCAAAAGACAACTGCCCGCGAATAGTCTTGTATTCTTCAAGGTGAAACCTCCCAAAAATTTAAGCTGAAACTAAGGAACAAGGGCTACAAGCGGCGCGGCTTGCGTCCTACTGAAGTGCGAATAAACCGATTGTAATGGGCACTTTCGAGCTTGGCTAATAGATAATTTGGATGGACCCGATAGCCCTTAAATCCCTTGGGATCAATGGCATGGATATAGATAATTTCGATTGACCTCATACAGAGTTTTTCATTGTCGTCCAGCGAGGGTTGCGGGATACTGATTGGATAGGATAAGAGATGGCGGCAAGCGCAGGAATCAGCATGGAGAAACTACAAAGCAGCCAGGCATGGAGCCGGATTCGCGAGGAATTTTACGCTACCGGCGATGCCGCCGCCGTGCAGACTCAGCTCACCGGAGTGATCGACACCCTGTCGATCGAGGCCTTCGACGGGACGCTGCGGGCGCTTTCCCGAAGGGGATCGCGATGCTGGCGGTGGGCGGATACGGGCGCCGCGAACTGTTCCCGTATTCCGACATCGACATCATGATCCTGCTGGAGAACGAGTCGCTGACGGCCACCATCAAGGAGTCGCTCTCCGAATTCATGCGGCTGTTGTGGGACGCGGGGCTGCGGCTCAGCCATTCGGTTCGCACCGTGAACGATTGCGCGGAAGTGCACGATCAGCAATCCGGAGCTGAACATCAGCCTGCTCGACCGGCGCTTACTGGCGCGGCGACGCGCAGGTGCATGCGAAGCTGGAAGCCCGCCTGCCGCTGTTTCTTACCAAGCAGGGCCACCGCTTGACCAAGCACCTGTGCCAGTTGACGCGCGCGCGCCATGGCAAGTATCAGGACACGCTGTTACCATCTGGAGCCGGATGTAAAGGAGACTCCCGGCGGATTGCGGGATCTGCATTTCATCCACTGGATTTCGGTGCTGCGTCCGGAGCTGCGCCCGGAGGCGCCGCTGGCGGAGGCCACCGCATTTCTTTCCTCGCTGCGCTGCTTCCTGCATTTTGAAGCCGGCCGCGACCGCAACGTGCTGAATTTCGAAGCTCAGGAATCGATCGTCAAGCAGCCGTTTTCCAGCGCGAAAACGCCGACGCTGTGGATGCGCGAGTACTTCAGCCACGCCGCGCGTGGTGTTTCGCGAAACCCAGCGCACGCTGGACGCCGCCGAGAAAACCGAGACTTCGCTGTTCAGCAACTTGCGCAATATGCGCTCGCGGATATCGAATTCCGAATTCACGGTCTCGCGCGAGCGCGTGTTCCTGCGCAATCCGGCGCGGCTGCAGAGCGATCCGGAGACGGTGTTGCGCCTGCTGGAGTTTGTGGCGCGTCACGGCGTTCTGCTGGCGGCCGAAACCGAACGGCGCCTGGAAGCGGCTCGCGGCGCCTTCGCGGAATGGTGCCAGGTTCCGCGTCCGCTATGGCCCCAGCTCAAGGTTATTCTGGCGCTGCCGCACGCGTCGATGGCGCTGCGAGTTCTGCAAAACACCGGCCTGATGCAGGTCCTGTTCCCCGAATGGGAGAGCGTGGTGAGCCTGGTGGTGCGTGACTTCTACCATCGCTACACGGTGGACGAGCACACGCTGGTGTGTATTGAGCAACTGGCCGCGCTGCGCACCGCGCAGGATCCCGCCGCGCGGCGTTTCAGCGGACTGCTGACCGAGATCGACAATCCCGCGGTTCTGCTGTTCGCGCTGCTCTATCACGACGTCGGCAAGGGAGCGTTCACGGGCCATCATTCGGACGTTTCGCTCGAGTAGGCGCTGGCTGCCATGCAGCGCATGCAGGTGCCTCAAGAAGAGCAGGACACGGTCGCGTTTCTGGTGCTGCATCATCTGGCGCTCTCCGAAGTGATGACCGGCCGCGATTTGGGCGATCCCGCCACGGCTCGCGCTGTCGCCGACCGCGTAGGCACCATTGAGCGCCTGAAATCGCTGGCGGTTCTCACCTATGCGGATATTTCGGGCGTGAACCCGGGCGCGATGACGCCGTGGCGGCTGGAACAACTGTGGCGGGTCTACCGCGTGACCCAACAGGAGCTCACGCGAGAACTGGAAACCGACCGCATTCAGGAAGTCCCCGAGAATCTCGCGGCCCGCGCCGACTTCCTCAAGGGTTTCCCGGTGCGCTATCTGCGGACCCATTCGCCGGCGGAAATCGAGAGCCATGTGAAGCTGTATGAGCTGAGCCGGCCCACCGGGGTGGCGGCGAAACTCGAGCATACCGGGGGCGCGTGGCGCGCCACGATCGTGGCTCGCGACATGCCGTTTCTGTTCGCATCGCTGGCCGGCGCGTTCTCCAGCTTCGGTCTGGATATTCTCAAAGCGGAAGCGTTTTCGAATGCGCGCGGCCTGATCCTCGACACGTTCGTTTTCGCCGACCCGCGCCGCACGCTGGAGCTGAATCCCTCGGAGACCGACCGCTTGCTGGATCTGCTGCGCCACGTGGCGACCGGCAAGACGGATGTGAGGATGCTGCTGAAGAACCGGCCGCAGCCGGAAGCGAAGAGGGCGGCCGAGCCGCCAAGCGTCGAATTCGACTCCGATGCGTGCGCCACCGCCACGCTGGTCGAGATCAACGCGCAAGATCGCCCCGGGCTGCTCTACAGTCTGGCGACGGCGTTCTCCTCCGCTGCCTGCAACATCGATGTGGTGCTGATCGACACCAAGGGCAATCGCGCCATCGATGTTTTCTACGTGGCGCACCAGGGGAGTAAACTTTCGCCGGAAACCCAGGCGATGCTGAAAGAACGTCTGCTGGCGGCGTGTTAGGTTAACGCAGATCTCCCGCGCCGCAAAACGCCCCGGAAATTTGCCCGGGGCGCTGCGTTCCTCCAACTGGCAACCAGTTCTTAGAACTGATTCCACAAGTACTGGTTGTAAACCTCGTGGTGGAACTGGATTTCCGGGGCTTTCACGACGGTTCCCAGAAGGCGCGGGCAGCGATCCGCCGATCCCTTCTTTAGTTCCACGTAGCGTTCCTTCACATCGGCGCCGAACAGCTTGGTGGTCCATTCGGCTTTGCTGAAGTTGTCCATCGCGTCGTAGATGTTGTCCGGCAGGAAGCGCTTGGCCGAGCGCAAATCCTTGATCTTCGAGATGCTGCCATCGATGCCCGGTCTTGAAGATCGAATACAGCACCATATAAGGATTGGCATCCGGAGCGACGGCGCGAACCTCCACGCGGATGCTGCGTTCGTTGCCGAGCGGGATGCGCACCATCGAACCGCGGTCCACCGCCGAAGCGATGATCTGGTTGGGCGCTTCAAAGTGCGGGTCCAGACGCCGGTAGGCATTGACGCTGGGATTCAGCACCAGGCAGATGTCGTTGCCGGCGGTCAGAATGCGGTCGGTGAATTCCCAGCCGAACTTGCTCAGTTTCTCTTCGCCCTTGGCATCCCAGAACATGTTGGTCTTGCCCTTGCTCACCGAAACGTTGGTGTGCATGCCGCTGCCGTTGACGCCCACCACCGGTTTGGGCAGGAAACTGGCGGTCATCCCCATATTCTTGGCGACCTGACGGCAGATGAATTTGTAGAGCTGGATGTGATCGGCCGCCGCCACCACCTCGGCGTAGCCGTAGTTGATTTCGAACTGCGACGGCGCCACTTCCGGGTGATCCTTTTCGTTCTGGAATCCCATGGCCCGCTGCACTTCGGCGCTCCTGTCGATAAAGGTGCGCAGCGGATCGCCGGGCAGCGAGTGATAGTATCCGCCGGTGTTCACATACTCGAATTTGCCGGTTTCGTGATAGCGCCGCTCGGCGTCGAGGCCCGCGAAAATGAAGCCTTCGATTTCATTGGCGGCGTTCAGCGTGTAGCCGTTCTTTTTGAACTGAGCCTCGGCATAAGTCTTCAGCACGCCGCGCATGTCGCCGACGTACGCGCTGCCGTCCTTCTCCAGGACTTCGCCGAACACCATTACCTTGCCCTCGCCGAAAACGTCCGCCGGGCCCCAGTAGAACGCGGACCAATCGATGCCCAGGCGTAGATCGCTTTCCTTCTGCGCCGTGAAGCCGCGAATCGAGGAACCGTCGAAGGTCAAGTTATCCCAGCTCTTCAGCAGGAACTTCTTGTCGTAATCCAGCATGTGCAGGCGGCCTTCGAGGTCGCTGAACATCACCGTGACGGCCTTGATCCGCTTCTCGTCGGTCGAGGTACTTGAGGCGTTCTTCGCGAATCGTTTCCATCGGAACACGGCTGAGCCGCTGTTCCTTGGCCTTCAGGTTCAGTTCTTCTAATTCTTCATAAGAGAGTTGCAGAAAATTACGCAGGTCGTTGCTCATGGTTCTCCTCGAACGGTCTATCGTGGGCCTTTGACTTTAGGGTTGATTGCGACGAATCGCCACTTTCGTCATCGCTCATTATATACTTCCGCCAGCCCCGAGTTTCTGACGCCTAAAAGCAAAAAACCCGCGAGACGTTGCGGGCGGGTTTCGATTGGGATTTTGTTGGGCGCGCCACGGTGTCATGGCGCGCCCGCGTCCTTTCTCTCGGCTACGAGGCAGCCGCCATAGCCGGCTTAGGTACGCCATTGATCGTCTTCAGAATCTGCGAAACGATCTGGTAGGGATCGGCTTCGGAGTTCGGGCGGCGATCTTCCAGATAGCCCTTGTAGCCGTTCTTGATGAAGTTCACAGGCATGCGGATCGAAGCGCCGCGATCCGAGAGACCGTAGCTGAACTTGTCGATCGCCTGCGTTTCGTGCAGACCGGTCAAACGCAGATGGTTATCCGGTCCATACACCGCGATGTGCGCGGCGACGTTGTTGGAGAACGCCTTCATGAGCGCTTCAAAGTATTCCTTGCCGCCTACGTCACGGATGTATTTCGTCGAGAAGTTGGTGTGCATGCCGGACCCATTCCAGTCGCCCTTGATCGGCTTGCAGTGCAATTGGAAATCGACTTCATATTTCTCGCAGAGACGCGCCATCAAGTAGCGAGCGGTCCACATGTCATCGGCGGCTTTGGCGGAGCCTTTGGCGAAGATCTGGAACTCCCACTGGCCCTTCGCGACTTCGGCGTTGATGCCTTCGTGATTGATGCCGGCCGCGAGACAGGCTTCCAGGTGTTCTTCGACGATCTTGCGGGCCAGGCTGCCCATGTATTTGTAGCCGACACCGCAGTAGTACGGGCCTTGCGGAGTCGTGGGGTGGCCGTTTTCCGGGAAGCCGAGCGGACGGCCGCCTTGATACAGGAAATATTCCTGCTCGAAACCAATCCACAAGTCAGGGTCGTTCTCGATGGTCGCGCGCATGTTGGTGGAATGCGGGGTCCCATCCGGGTGCATCACTTCGTTCAGAACGATATAAGGCGTTCTTGCGGCTGATATCGGGATACAGAGCCACCGGTTTCAGGATGCAGTCAGAGCTTTTGCCCTCGGCCTGCATGGTGGAGCTGCCGTCGAAGCCCCAGTTGGGCAGATCGGCAAGGGTGGGCGGATGTCTCAAACGCCTTGAGCAGCGTTTTGCCGCGCAATTCAGGGATGGGAGTTTTACCGTCAAGCCAGATGTATTCGAGTTTGTATTTTGTCATGAGTGCTCCTCGGGCGGTCTGTTTCGGAATTGTGACTTTGCCGACTGAGCCTACATTGTCAACGAAAAGCGCCCATTGGAGCAAGACTTGGACCGATAGATTGTCTTTATGGGGCCGATTGACAAAGGGGATGAGAACGCGAGGAACAGGGGCACGGAATGCGTCAGCGCAGACCGTGCCCCGGATGGAAAATCTAAGTACCTAGCGGGCTGTCGCCTGCATCCTGGGAACCGTCGCGGCGCCCAGTTGCTCAAGCAGCGTCAGCAGGTTCCAATCCGCAAACTGTTCCACGATCTTCTGATTCTTGATGCGATAAATGGAGGTGCCGCTAACCGAGGCGGTCCTGCGGGTAGGCGCAACTCCCAGAAACTGACCCTGGTGGGTCCCATTGGCGGTCCAATGCACCACCACTTCGTCGCGTTCGGCAATCATATCGTCCAGGCTGAACCGGAGATCCGGAAATGCTTTCCGGCACATGGTGATGTGACTCTCCAGATCGTTGACGCCGGATTTCAGCGACGGGAACGCCGGGTCGTGGTAGCGGCAGTCCTTCGCAATATACTGATCCAGACGTTCCACCTTGCCCTGATTCCAGCATTCGTCGTAGAAGCGGCGTGCTATGTCCTTATTCTGGTCGAGAATGTTTTCATTCATGACAGTGTCCTTTCTTTTCAAGCTAGCGAGTTGCCGGGGAACACTTGCAGACACACTTCGAGCCAATGCCCGTAAAAGGAATTAACGATATCGCGGAGGGGACAACGCCTTACCGCATTTCGAACAACTCCTGACCGCGCAGACGACATCGTGGGCGGTTCAGCAGGTGTCCCGGCTACGGGTCGAGTATACACCTGGCGTCCGGTGCGTAAAGTGCAAATTTTGAGGTTTAATGTTTTCTTCCCGGGTTGTTCTCAGCAAAAGTAAAGCGAAGGAAAAGGTTGCGCGGAGCGGGAGTTGTCCAAGAAGTGCGGTCAAACGCGCTCGATAATTGCTGCGATGCCCTGGCCGACGCCGATGCACATGGTGCACAGCGCATAGCGGCCTCCGGTCTGGTGGAGCTGATAGAGCGCGGTGGTCACCAGGCGAGCGCCGCTGGCGCCGAGCGGATGCCCGATGGCGATGGCTCCGCCGTTGGGATTGACGTGCGCGGCGTCGTCGGGAAGCCCGAGTTCGCGCGTGACGGCCAGGGCCTGCGCGGCGAAGGCTTCGTTCAATTCGATGACGTCCATTTGCGAAAGCTGGAGGCCGGCCTTGGCCAAGACCTTGCGCGTGGCGGGCGCGGGACCCATGCCCATGATGCGCGGCGCGACGCCGGCCGCGGCGGAGGCGATCACGCGAGCCTTGGGTGTCAGGCCGTGCTTCCGGGCGGCGGCTTCGCTCGCGAGGATCAGGGCAACCGAACCGTCGTTGATGCCCGAAGCGTTGCCCGCCGTGACGGTGCCGTTGGGCTTCACGACCGGCTTCAGCTTGGCCAGGATCTCGAGACTGGTGTCGGGACGGGGATGCTCGTCGGCTCGTGCGAACTTCTTGGGATCGCCCTTCTTCTGGGGAATCATGACCGGCACGATTTCGCAGGCGAAGAAGCCGGCCGCGTGCGCTTTGGCCCAGCGCTGCTGGCTGCGATAGGCGAAGGCGTCCTGATCGGCGCGATTCACGTGGAACTCCTCGGCGACGTTCTCGGCGGTCTCGGGCATGGAATCGACGCCGTAGCGGGCCTGCATCAACGGGTTGACGAAGCGCCAGCCGATGGTGGTGTCGAACATCTCCGCGCCGCGGCTGAAGGCGGCATCGGCCTTGCCGACGACGAAGGGCGCGCGCGACATGCTTTCGACGCCGCCGACGATCATCAGCTCCGCTTCGCCGGACTTGATGGCGCGGGAGGCCACGCTCAGCGCGTCGAGGCTGGAGCCGCACAGGCGGTTCACGGTGGAGCCGGGGACTTCCTGGGGCAATCCGGCGAGCAGCAAAGCCATGCGGGCCACGTTGCGGTTGTCCTCGCCGGCCTGGTTGGCGCAGCCGAAGACCACATCGTCGACGGCGCCCCAATCGACGCCGGGATTACGCTCCATCAGCGCCTTCAGGGGGAGGGCCGCCAGGTCGTCGGTGCGGATGGTGGCGAGCGAGCCCCCGTAACGCCCAAAGGGCGTACGAATCGCGTCGCAAATGAACACTTCGCTCATAAATGGCCTGGAAAGTCCATCTTAGCTTAGCCGGCTGGAGGCGGAAGGGCGCCGCGGGTAAGGACCGATAGCTTGCATCCTATGCGCCAGTTCCGGCATCATAAGAAGCGGCAGAGAGAGAACCAAAAAACATTATGGCTAGCGACAACACCCTGAACTTCACCGATAACGCTTTTGACCAGGACGTGCTGAATTCGGAGGTCCCGGTATTGGTGGACTTCTGGGCTCCCTGGTGCGGACCATGCCGCGCGATGGCGCCGACGGTGGATGCGGTCGCCGATGAGTACCTCGGCAAAGTGAAGGTCGGTAAGCTCAATACCGACGACAATCCGGGAACGGCGTCGCGTTATCAGATCCGTGGAATCCCCACGCTGCTGCTGTTCAAGGGCGGCAAGGTGGTGGATCAGCGTGTCGGCGCGATGGGCAAGCCCGACCTGAAGAAGATGGTCGACGCGCACGTCGGCGAGCCGGTCTAACCCGTCACCGCCCCCTGCGCGGCGGAGCCGACCAACTTCACGTATTTCTGAAATACGCCGGTGGCGTATTTCAGTGCCGGCGGATTCCAGGATTTCATTCTTTCGGCGATCTGTTCGGGGCTCAGCGCAACCTCAATCGAGCTGGTCTCGACATTGATGGTGATGATGTCGCCTTCGTTCACCGCCGCGATCGGTCCGCCGACAGCCGCTTCGGGAGCAACGTGACCCACCATGAACCCGCGCGTGGCTCCGCTGAAACGCCCGTCGGTCATCAGCGCGACTTCCTCGCCAAGTCCGGCGCCCACGATCGCTCCGGTCACGCCCAGCATCTCGCGCATACCGGGACCGCCGCGCGGACCTTCGTAGCGGATCACCAGCACATCGCCCGGCTTTGATCTTGCCGCCGGTGACCGCCGCCATGGCGTCTTCTTCGCGGTTGAAGACGCGCGCCGGTCCGCGATGCTCTTTCGATTGGTCCCGGCCACCTTGATCACGCAGCCTTCCGGCGCCAGGTTGCCCTTCAGGATCACCAGGCCGCCAGTCTTCTTGATCGGATTATCCAACGCGCGGATCACTTCCTGCCCCGCGGTTTCCTTGGCATCCGCGGCTTCGGCGCCGAACGTGCGGCCGGTCACGGTCATGGCGTCCTTGTGGGCGTAGCCGCCATCCACCATGCGCTTGGCCACCACCGGCCAGCCGCCCGCGTTATCGACATCCGAGAGCCACGTACTTTCCGCCCGGCTTCAGATCCACGAACAGCGGCGTGCGCTGGCTGATGGTCTGGAAATCGTCGATCTTCAAATCCACTTCGGCCTCGCGCGCCATGGCGAGCAGGTGCAGCACGGCGTTGGTGGAACCGCCGGTCGCGGCCACCGACGCAATGGCGTTTTCGAAGGCCTGGCGCGTGGCGATGTCGCGAGCCTTGCGCCCGGCTCGCACCGCATCCATCACCACTTCGCCGCAGCGGAACGCGACCTGATGCTTGCGCGGGTCGACCTGCGGCACCGACGCGGTATTCATCGGCGACAGCCCGATCATCTCCATCACCGTCGCCATGGTGTTGGCCGTGAATTGGCCGCCGCAGGCGCCGGCTCCGGGACACGCCAGGTTTTCGATGGCCAGGAAATCCTCGTCCGACATCTTGCCCGCCGCGTTCGCGCCCACCGCTTCGAACACATCGAGGATCGTCAGATCGCGGCCCTTGTAATGTCCCGGCATGATGGTGCCGCCGTACATGATGACGCCCGGAATGTTGAGGCGCAGCAGCGCCATCGCCGCGCCGGGGATGGTCTTGTCGCAGGCCACCAGCGCCACCACGCCGTCGAACATGTGGCCGCGGGCGACCAGTTCGATGGAATCGGCGATCAGGTCGCGGCTCACCAGCGACGCCTTCATGCCCTCGGTGCCCATGGTGACGCCGTCGCTGATGGCGATGGTGTTGTACTCCATCGGCGTGCCGCCGGCCGCGCGGATGCCGGCTTTGACGTGCTCCGCCAGCTCGCGCAGGTTGTAGTTGCACGGCATGGTTTCGATCCAAGTATTGGCGACGCCGATGATGGGCTTCTTGAGATCCTCATCGGTGAAGCCGATGGCCTTCAGCATGGCGCGCGCGGGCGCGCGGTCGTGTCCCTGGGTGATGGTGTAGCTGTTCAGTTTCATGGGTGAACTTCTATGGTAGCGAACTGGCGGAGACGGGTCGTGAGGGGGACTCGGCGGCGGTCGTCGTTACGAGAGTGGTCACGATCGAACAGCGCGCGGCTTACTGGTAGTTGATGCCCAGCGGCATGGTGGCAAATATGTTCGGCCCGGTGTAGCTGCCGGAGATGATCGGCGAGTACATAGTGTAAGAGTAATTCTTGATCTGCACACTGAGCCGGTAGTCGTCTGTGGTGCTTCCCGTGGTGCTCACTGTCACATCGCTGCGCGGCACGTTGAAAATGCCCTTATCCGTGCTAGCCGGAGTGGTGGGGACGGACACCACCGCTGGCCTGACCGTAAAGAACCACATTCTGGATGGAAGTTGAATCCGTTGGATTGTTGACAATCCCGTAGCGAACTCCTGCACGCGCTCGTTCGGTCAAGGTCTGATGGATATAAAGGAACTGCCCAAAATCCATGGCGCCGAGCAGCATGTAGAAGAACATCGTGCAGATCAGCGCGCCTTCCACCAGGGCGCTGCCACGCTCCCGCTGCGTTCTTTTAGCTGATTTCATTTCACGCATGTTTCGCCATCTCCGCCTGCGTACCGGCCGAGGTACGGGTAGGTCGCTGAAGGTTTGTTGGTGAGAGTAAATTTCTCGACCACCGCGTTGAGCGTATAACCCGTGATGCCCACCGTCATCGCGCTCGGCACTCCGTTCGTGAACGTGGGGGTCAACGTAACGTTGCTGGGAGCTAGACTCGGCGCTACCGGCGTCGTGGTGGTGCCGGACGGATCGCCATAAGCCACCATGTTCTGGACAGCCGTTTTGAAACAGGCCTCCGGGGTAGCCGTCGTCGGCTCGTAAGGTCTCAAGGCCGCGTACTTGGCGCCATTGTTCACCGCGGTCTGCAAATTATTATAGATGTAGAACGTATAGCCGAACTCAAAGGTGCCGGTGAAAATCGATACCAGGATGAAGGAGCCAAGGGCGAACTCTACGATCGCGCTGCCACCTTGGCGTCTTCGGCGGGGTTGGGAAGAGGGCATACTCATTGGGTTAGTTTCACCTGATAGGCTCCTGGCGTCGAACTTGCGCCGGTGCCGCCCGATCCGACAACGTTCGAGAGGCCGATAAAGATCGCGCACCAATTGGAATTTCCCGTGTGCCCGTATTGGGTATCGTCCAGCAGAAAGAAAGTGCCGAAGCCCAGAACTGTTCCGTCCACCTCGCTTTGGATCGGCATCACCACCACTCGCTGGCCATTGTGCGCCGGATTCGCTACATACGCCGCGTAGGTGTCGTCAGTCGTGTCACCGTCCAGATCGATGTGGGCCACGATCGCGGTATCAACCGACGTCTTGGCGCCCCCTACCCCCGGCAGAACCTGACCCACCGTGAGGGTTTCTTCCTGCTGGAGACCTTCAATCTCGGCGGAGGCTGTGCTGGCGCTGTTGGATCCCCAGAAACCGCGTGCCGAGCCAATCTTGATGTGATTCGTGTCCGCGTCATCGCCGGAACATTCGGATTTGCCATTGGCCGAATACCGCATGGTGTATTGACTGCCCGCGACGAAGCCAAAGGGAGCAGTCGTGTTCGCCCCACCGGTCGGACCATCGAACGCAATCGGCGAGAAGGGGAATGCGCCAGTGGCGAAAGTATTCTGCGGCAACTGCGCGGCGACCGCCTGGCCCTTCACCGTGCCACTGGTTATCGCTGTTCCGCTGAACCCCGAGACTACAGGAGCGAAATAGAACGGCACAGATACGCTGGCAGTTACTCTAACGTAGGCGTAATTGGTCGCAGGACTCGGCGGTGTGGCGGCCGATGTCCACGGACCAGCCGACGAAGTAGCAACTTCCACCGTTGTGCCAGTGAAAGCAGTGGAATTGAAAGCATACTTGTCTCCGACGCCAGTAGCCGCGTTCTTGGCGGCGGTGACGCCAGTGGATGTTCCATCCAGCAGTTGGGCGGCCGCGAGAGCACCTGCGTCCGCATAGGCCTGAGCCTCATTCTTCGTGATGTACATGCGGCCCATGTCCATCGCGATTCCGAGAAACCCAAAGAGAACGACTGAGGCGAGTGCCATGATGACGAGCACATACCCGCGTTCTCTATGGCGACACTTCTGGCGCTGTGTTTGGCTCTGCAATATAACAAGCAAGATACGGAGTTTTCGACTTTCGTCGTTCACTCCAGATCTTTGCTCCTCCGATGTTGCTTGAGTCGAGGATATAGAAATTGCGTGTCCTCTGCCATACGTAGAATCATCTAAGGTGCGCATCGTTTTCACCGTACCAAGGCCGACTTGGTACTAGGTGGTCACAGCGGAAGTTTGGACGGCGGTCCCCCCGAATTTGGGTGCCGAGACACGGGTACATTGCCTGTTTTCTAATACATCGATGCGCGGGCCTAGCCTCGTAGTCCCCTTGTGACACAATAGGCGCGTGGTTCATCCGTAGCAGTTGTGTCGAACGACATAGCTCACCGCAGGCCGATCTTCAGACTCGCGCTGTTCCTGGTCTGCGTCATTCTGATCTTCCTGGCATTGAACACGCTGTACTCCTTTACAAGTACGCTGAATCGGCTTGACGTCGTGGAGTCGGAGCGCGACCGGTGGCAGCGGCCCGCGGACGTTCTTCGAGCGTTGGACTTGCGGCCCGGAAACACCGTAGTCGACCTTGGCTCGGGAGCCGGCTACTTCGCGCTCAAGCTCTCGCCAGCCGTCGGCGAGCGAGGCCAGGTTCTCGCGGTGGATCTTCGAAGACTGTCGTTGTTTTTCTTGTGGACGAGAGCGCTAGCTGCGGGGCCAACGCAATGTTCACGTCATCGTCGGCGAAGAAGATGATCCGCGCTTGCCGGCGGGTACGGTGGACGCGGTGCTGATCTGTAACACCTATCACGAATTCAGCAATCCGGAGCTGATCCTGGATCGTGTATTTCGGTCGCTTCGACCGGGCGGCCGCTTGGTCGTTGTCGATCGCGCCCCCCGCGCGACCGAAGCCCAACATGCTCACGAGGTGCCTCTCACGGCGGTCGAGGGCCAGCTTCGGAACGAGGGATTCGAGATCGTCAGCCAAGACGATTCTTTCATTGACCGGCCCGGGGATGATTTGTGGTGGCTGGTGACCGCGCGGAAGCCGTAACGGGGCGACCGGCTCATGCATCCATACGGTGTCGGCTACCCGCGACATGCGGATCACGATCGCTCACTCCAAAGGCCAACAGCAGATGATTCAGATCGTGGATCGAGCCTTCGACGACGTATTTCGAGGCGTGGTACCGGGTCCGCTGACGATCACCGATCAACAAAAGACCTGGCAAGGCTCAGTGATGAAGTTCTCGCTGATCGCGCGGATGGGGTTCATCAAGAATCCGATAAGCGGGACGGTCGAGGTCACGGAACGCGATGTCACCATCGATGCCGACCTTGGCATGCTGGGAAATCTGATCCCCGCCCGAGAGGTTCGGAGCAATCTCGAAACGCGATTGCGCAAACTTCTGGCTTAGTCTTTCGCTCGGCTGCCGCGGGGCGGGGAAGCATGTTACTCTTCCCGAGAGGAAACCCTGAGGATTCGATCATGAAAAAGCTTGGAATCGCGTTAGCGGCATTCGCCGCAGGCCTGTTCGCGCAGAGCGCCGCCAGTAACTTCGACAAGTGGTGGACGCCGGAGAAAGATGCGACAGTGGCCGCGCCCGCAAACCACAAGATCCTTCTGGAGAACGACGAAGTGCGCGTGCTCCAGGTCTCGGTGCCGCCGCATACGCGTGAGCCGATGCACGTGCATCGCTATCCGGCCGTGATCTACCTGCAGTCGTCCCCGCACATGATTGAGCACACTGAAGATGGAAAAACCCGGGACATGGGAACTGCGCCCGGATGGGTTCACGCGGTGGCTGCCGGTCGACCAGGGTCACTTTCTGGAGAACACCGACGACAAGCCGCTGCTGGCGATCCGCGTGGAGTTGAAAAAGGCGCGCTAGCTCAGACCAACGACGCGATGCAGCAGGGGTTCGCCCGCCTGCAGCCGGCGGCAGTTCTCGACGGCGACTTTCAAACTTCTATCCAGAGTGCCGGTGGTGAGCCAGGCCAGGTGCGGCGCGACGACCACATTGTCAAGCTGCAGCAGAGCCTCATCGGCCGGGACGGGTTCGGTAGCAAACACGTCCAAGCCGGCCGCGCCGAGATGACCACTCTTGAGAGCTTCCAAAAGCGCAGCCTGCTCCACCAGGCCGCCGCGCGCGGTATTGATCAGAATGGCGCCCGGCCGCATCATCGCCAGCCGTTGCCGATCGATGAGATTGCCGGTGGTTGAGGTCAGCGGCACATGCAGAGAGATGATGTCGGACTCGCGCAACAACTGTGGCAACTCCCGAAAAGCGTGCGGCAGTTCAGCGTTGGGCTTCAGATCGGTATAGATCACGCGGGCGTCCATCGACTTGAGAATGGGCGCGAGCATCTGCGCAACCGCGCCGAATCCCACTAGGCCCACGGTCTTGCCGGCCAACTCGCCGTAAGAATCCTGCAGGCTGGAATCGAGCTTCCAGCCGCGGCCTTCGCGGGTTGCGCGATCGAGGAAGGGCAGCCGCCGGAGACACGCCAGCATCAGTAGCAAAGTCATCTCGGCGACCGCGCGGGAATTCGTGCCGGGCATGTTGCAGACCCGGATATCGCGCGCCTTCGCGGCCTCCAAGTCGATGGTGTTCACGCCGACGCCGATCTTCTGAATCAGGCGGAGACTGGCGGCGCGGGCTATATCGTCCGCGCTGAGAGGTCGCAGCAGGTGCCACAACACCTCGGCATCGGGAAGCAGGCTATAGAAGCGCGCGTCGTCGGTCTCATCGCACCAATCGACTTGCTAAGCCGTGGCGATCGAGAGAGGCGAGCTCCCGCTGCCAAGCCGGACCGGGCGCGTAATGCAGGAGGACTTTCATCGCCCCCAAGGGAACACGCTACGCGGCGGCAAAGCCCCCTGACCTCCTAAGTCTTCGGCGATTCGCAAGCCTTCATTCCATTTTGCCATTCGTTCCGAGCGAGCGAAGGAACCGACCTTGAGCATGTGCGCTCCCCAGCCCACCGCCAAGTGAACGATGGTGACGTCCTCGGTCTCGCCCGAGCGAGCGGACACGATCGTATTCCAACCCGCCTCCACCGCGGCGTCGAACGCAGCCTTGGTCTCGGTCAAAGTTCCGATCTGATTTGGCTTGATGAGCGCCGCGTTGCAAGCGCCGGAGGCTGCGGCAGCCCGAATACGATCGGCATTAGTGGCGAGGAAATCATCGCCGACCACCGCCACGTTCTTCGCCAGCGCCGTGAAGCGAGCGAAGCCCGCAGCGTCATCCTCAGCGAATGGATCTTCGATCGCCACGATCGGATACTTGTGAATCCAGCCCAACAGAAGTTCGCTCCAGGCCGCCGAATCGAGCTCGCGTTGTTCCAGCGCCAACCGGTAACGGCCTCCTTTGCCGAACTGCGATGCAGCGATATCGAGCGAGATGGCGATCTGTTCGCCGGGACGAAAACCGGCGCGCTCAATGGCGCGAAGCAGCATATCCAGCGCCTCGCTGTTGCTGCGAAACAGAGGCCAGTAGCCGCCTTCATCGGCGACTCCGGCAAGCAATCCGGCTTCGGACATCAGTTCTCCGGCGGCGTGATAAACCTCGGCCGTCCAGTCGAGCGCTTCGGTGTAGCTGCTCGCGCCGACGGCGATCACCATGAAATCCTGGACGTCCACGCGACGCCCGGCGTGAGCTCCGCCGCCAAAGATCTGGATCTCGGGCAGCGGCAGATGCACCGGACGGCCGCCCGCCAGATAGCGCCACAGCGGCACGCCGGCGTTGTGCGCCGCGGCATGGGCGACGCTCATGGACGCCGCCACAATCGCGTTCCCGCCGAGCCGGGATTTATTGGGCGTGCCGTCGAGCGCGATGAGCGCGGCATCGACCGCCGCTTGATCCTCCGCGTGCATCCCGCGCAGCCGCGGCCCGATTTCAACGTTGACCGACTGGACCGCGCGGGAAACATCGCGGCCGCGAAAACGGCTTCCGCCATCGCGCAGATCGACCGCCTCCCAGCTTCCGGTAGACGCACCGGCGGGGGCCAACGCACGGCCGATCGCGCCGGAAGCTGAGATGTGTCTCCACCTCGATGGTGGGCCAGCCGCGCGAATCCCACAGTCGCCGCGCGATGACGCGCTCGATCGTGCCGCTAGGCATTTTCTAATTCCTTCGCCCAGGTTCTGCCGGATGGTCTCCAGGCGTTCCGGACCCGCCTGTATCAAGGGCCGAGCGACCCGGCGCACACGATCCTGATCCGCGGCGGTGAGATACTCGACCGGCGATTTTCCATCCACGCGCGCGAGAAAAAGGGCGGGCAAGAGCGCGGCGGCGCGCGCTTCCAAAACGTCGGCGCGGCTCCCACGCGACGCCTGCCAAGTACGCTTCGCGCAGCGCATCGAAGCAGCGCAGGAAATCGGCGGACGCAGCGGGAGTCCACAGGCACTTCAGCAACAAATGATTCAAGCAGAAGGCAAGATCGAAAGCCGGATCGCCATACCAGGCGCACTCCGCGTCCAACAACACCGGACCCTGCGGGCCAACCAAAATGTTCTTGGGACTGACATCCCCGTGGACGAGTGCGTGTTTCGATGCCGCCGTAGTTTCGACCAGCCGGTGCAGCGTGGGAGCGAGATCTGGGTGGCGAAGCGCGGTGGCCTCCAGATAAGGCTCCAGGCGCAAGCTATGGAAGATCGCATCCGTTGGAAACTCCGCCGCGATCGCCGGGTCGTGCGCCGTGGTTCGATGAATCAGAGCGAGGAGCCGGCCTAGTTGAGCAGCGAATGCGGGATCGGCCCGGCCGTTCGCGCAGTTCCGTTTTCCACAAAGGGTGCGACTCCGGCGAAAGAAATTCCATCACGAACAGATTCTGCTCTGCGTCGTGAGCGATCAGCCGGGGAACGGCGTGCGGGGCGATGGCCGACACCACGCGCAACCAGGCGAACTCATATTGGTTACGTTCGATGGGCGCAAGCCACTCCCGTTCGACGCGCAATTTGGGCAACGCACGCTTAACGCACACCACCCCGCTGCGGAGATCGACGCGCCAGATCTGCGAGGACACGCCGCCGGTGAGCGCCTGGTACCGCGGTTCTTCGTCTTGCGCGGCGAGCCCCAAGCTTCGCAGGGATTCGGTGAGCGCAGCAGTTCTCGGCGGTTGCGTTCATGAAACCGCGTAGGGCCGTATGCCGGGCACCTTCAGCTTGATGCGGTAGAGTCCGGTGCGCGCCGTTATGTAGAGCGTCTTCCCATCGGCGTCGCCCCACGCGCAATTTGCCGCGATCTCCGGCACCCGGATCGTGCCCAGATGCTTCCCTTGGGGAGAGATCACCAGCACGCCTCCAGGTCCGGTCGCATACAGATTCCCCAAGCGATCGATCTTCATCCCATCCGGCACGCCGTCGGCTGTATCCGTGGTGACATCGAGAAACTTTTTGCCGTTGGCGAGCGTGCCATCGGCCTGGACGTCGTACACCATCCAGAATTTGTCAGGCCGCGTATTCGCGACGTACAGTTTCTTCTCATCCGGCGAGAATGCGAGGCCGTTAGGATACGGTACATCCTTCGTGAGCAGTTCGAGCTTCCCCGCAGCCGTGATGCGATAGACCCCGTTGAATCCCTGCTCGGTCTTGAAGTAGTTGTTCGGATCCGGAGGATTGTTGCGTGCCACGGAATTCGGGTCCGTGAAGTAGATATCTCCGTTGCGCCGGTGCACCACGTCATTCGGGCTGTTGAGCCGCTTGCCGTCGTAGCGATCGGCCAGAGTGGTGATCGTGCCGTCTTTCTCCATGCGCGATATTCGCCGGTTCCCATGCTCGCAGGCGATGAGGCGGCCTTGCGCGTCGAGCGTCAGGCCATTGGTGCCGATCTGTATTCCGCTCGGAAACTCGTGCTCAAAAACGGTCTTGCGAAACACCGACAGGCCCGACTGCGGGAGTCCACTTCATGTACAGCGTTGGCCGGGATGTCGCTGAATAACAGATAACCGCCGCTGCGCACCCACACCGGACCTTCGGCGAACTGAAGATTGCCGATAACTTTCTCGACAGTGGCTCCGGCGGGAACCAGTTTGTCGAGCGCCGGGTCGAGGCGCTGAACGTCTTCTGCTCCGGCCCAAGCCGCGCACGCGAGCAGCACAACAAAATATCGGCGAATCATTTCGCAGCATCCGGCAATGCGAAGCTATACAGCACATTGCCTGCGGAAACGGCAACGTATTGCTTTCCGTCCACCGAATAACTCATGGGCGAAGCCGCGATCCGGCCACCGGTCTGGAAGCGCCACAGCAGCTTGCCGGTTCGCGAATCGAGAGCGATCAGGTTTCCGTCCGCCGCGCTGGCGAACACCACGCCGCCGCCCGTCGCCATCACGCCGCCGCCTAGCGACGCTTGCGCGATCTTGTAGCGCCACTTCGCTTCACCGGTTTCGACATCCAGCGCCATGACGCCAGACGAGTCCACTTCTCCCGCGACTCGCGATCCACGGCCACCCCAATACTGCTTGCCGATCTCATACTCTTCCGCTTGGCGAACGTATTTCTGACCCGAGTCCGTATACACCAGATACATCCATCCGCTGGCGGGATCGTACGAAGGTGACCTCCAATTGTTGGCGCCGCCCCCCGAGGGATAAACCACGGTGCCTTCCGGAGTCGCATCCGTGCCGGGGATAACCTTGGGCCGGCCGTTCTCGTCGAAGCCGGCGTTCCAGGTTTGACGGGCGAAGGCTGTGCCCGAAAGAAATTTACCGTCGTTGCGATCCAGCACATAGAACATACCGTTGCGGTCGGCTTGCAGCAACAACTTCCGCTTTAGTCCGCGATACGTTTGGTCGACCAGTACGACGTCTTCCGTCGCATCCCAATCATGGCTGTCGTTGGGCGTGAACTGATAATGCCATTTACGCTGGCCCGTGGCCGGATCGAGCGCCACCACCGAACACGAGAACAAGTTATCGCCTTTGCGAATCGTGTAGTCGCTATCGGGCCCTGGATTTCCGATCGGCCAGTACAACACGTCCAAATCCGGATCGTATGTGCCAGTCAGCCAACCGGGCGCGCCGCCGCGCTTCCAGCTATCGCCCGCCCAGGTATCGTGGCCGAATTCACCCGGCTGCGGAACCGTATTAAAACGCCAGATGCGCTTCCCAGTGGCGGGATCGTAAGCATCCACGTAACCGGGGAGGCCGAACTCGCCGCCAGTGATGCCGACGATAATCTTGTCTTTCACCGCCAAGGGCGCCGACGTGAAGCTGAAGCCCTTCATGGTATCGTCCACCTGCACTTCCCAGAGGGGCAGCCCGGTGCGGGCATCCAGCGCGACCAGCGCCGCGTCGAGAGTGCCGAAGAAAACCCGATTGCCGAGCACCGCCACGCCGCGATTGAAGGGATTGATCTCGTACGGATTGACGCGCTTCTGCTGGCGTTGATATCTCCAGATCTGCAGCCCCGTTCGCGCATCCAGCGCGACTACCGTTCCCGGCGAACCGCTGGTGTACATGATGCCGTCGACTACCAAGGGAGTCGCTTCGAGAATCGACTGCCCTGGCAATTGCGCGCTCCATTGCGCCTGCAATCGGCCGACGTTGGCCGTGTCGATCTGCTTCAGCGATGAATAATGACGTCCCTGATAATCACCCCAGTAGGTGAGCCAATTCTGCGGCTCAGCGGCGGAGTTCCGCAGCCGATCGAAAGTCAGGCCGCCGGGAACGTCAACGCGCACAGTCTTCGCGAGATCGCGGCCGTTGAGGGTCTTCAGGTACGCCACGATGTTCTGGATCTCGGGCGCCGAAAGGCGCTTCGCGAAATCATCCGGCATCAGCGATTTGAACTCGTAGTGTTCGTCCTGGATGCGGGCTTTGTCCAGCAAATGCAGCTTGCCGGAGACATCCATCATCTGCAGAGAGAACGTGTCTTCGATGCGGAGCACGCCGCGAAGTTCTGTGCCGTCGGCGGTCTTCACGACAACCGCTCCGGGCGCGCGTCGTCCGCGATCGGCCGGATTCATATCCGTATCCGGGTTCATGATCTTGGCGCGTAGCGTGGCAGCGGCGGTTCTTCCAGCAGCCGAGAGATCCGGGCCCACCAATCCACCTCTTGCGTTCACCGCGTGACAGGAACCACACGCCGCTTTCCCGTAGAACAGTTGCTCACCGGCCGCGGCATCGCCCGCAACCACTTCACTCCCGCCACCGCCACTCAGGCTGCGAATGTAGCTGACTAACTGCCAGGTCTGATCGTTAGTCAGCTTCGAAAACGACGGCATCGCTGATCCGCTAATGCCGCTGCGGATGTTGCGGAAGAGATCTGCGTCGTCGCTACCGTGCGCGAAGTTATTGGTAGCGAGCGCTGGGCCCCGATCACCGCGCGCTTGGCCGCCATGGCAGGCTTGGCAGGTCTGCCGATACAGCTTTTCGCCTGCGGTGACCGCAGCGGAACTTCCGGCCAGGGGATTGGTCCCGTTAGTAGCGGTGTGCTCTTGAGCCACCGCCCCCGATCCAGCCAAAACAAAAAAAACCGCAAGAACTTTGTTGATTCCGATTGTCATTTGTCCGCCACCTGTCGCTCAACGCGCCCTTACATTCTAATGCGATGCCAAGCGGCATGGGGATGGCGGATCGCCTAACCGGCTGTTTCGGCGGTATATCGCGCGATGAGACCGGTGCGGACGGCGTAGCGGAAGACGCGTCCGAATAACCAGCTCGTCAGTAGTAGATAGAAAACCGCAAGACCTGCGCCCAACAACAGGGGCGGCGCGGAGAGTTCGCGATGCGCAATCACCGCGCGCATCCCCTCAAACACGTAAGACGCCGGCAACAGGCGCGCGATGAATTGCATCCAATGGGGCAGCGTTGATAGCGGATAAAAGACTCCGGCGAAGGGTGAGAGGAGCGCGGGAACGGGCCAGATGAACCACTCCGCCGCCGGGCCCAGGCGGAGCACAATCGCGCTCCCTAGTATGCCTAGCGCAATTCCAAGCAGGAACAGCACCGCGAGAAATGGCACCAGCATCGCGCCATAGATAAAAAACGACAGGCCGAACACCAAGGTCGCCAGGAGGATCATCACCACTAAGCCCACAGAACTCGTAGCGATGCTGGAAATGACCAGGCCGCTGACATACTCGGGTATGGAGAGCGGAGTGGCGAAAATGTTGAGGAAGTTGCGGGTCCAGACGTCTTCGAGGAACGCCAGGGTCACGCCCTGCATGACGCGAACCATGAAATCCCACAGCAGAACCGCGCCCAGCAGCATAGGCACAAAATTGAATCCGGCCGACGCGACTGAATTCAGGTACTTGCTGATGAAGCCCCACAAGACCATGTCGATAGCTACCCAGGCAAACAGCGGCAGAATGCGCGCGGGGCTGCCGCGCAGCAGAAAGAATTGGCGCAACACTACCGCCGCGATTCGGTGTAGTGCCATGCTACGTCCGTTCGAGCGCCAGCGGCTCGCGTGCTACCGCGATGAATAGCTCTTCCAGGCTGTCCATTCCGTGCTCCCGCGGCAGACTCTTGGGATCGCCTTCGAGCAAAATCCTCCCTCGCGACAAAAACAGCACCCGGTGGCACACTTCCTGGACCTCGTACATATTGTGTGAAGTCCACAACACGCCGCCCGTGCTCTGCGCGGCGAAATCCACAATCAGCCGTCGAATGTCCACGGCCTTTGCGGGATCGAGCGAGGCCGTCGGCTCGTCGAGCAGCAGAAGCTGCGGCTGGTTGAGCATGGCCTTCGCAAGGCAGACACGAGTCTGCTCGCCCGACGACAGAACGCCGCATTTGGCATCGCGAAAACCCTCGAGGTTGTATTGCCGGAGCAGATCCTCGATGCGCCGCGACAGGTCCTTGACGCCATAAAGCATTCCGAAGATCCGCAGGTTTTGCTGAACCGTCAAGTTGCCGGGCAAGGGAGCGTAGACCGCCGCGAAATTGGTGTACTCGAGCGCCCGCGAGCGCTCGGCCGCCAGATCCACGCCTTCGATGCGGATGCTCCCCGAAGTCGGCTCCAGCACCCCCAGGATCATATTGATAGTGGTGGTCTTCCCAGCTCCATTTGGACCCAGCAAACCGACGATTTCGTTGCTCCGGACTTCAAACGAGACCCCATCCACGGCTATGGTTGCGCCATAGCTCTTGCGCAAATCCTTGACTGAGAGCACCTGGGACATGAAGCCGGATTAGCTGGGATAGTACGTGCGCTGGCCCAGTACTCCCAGCTTAACGCGGCGGTCCACGCGCAGAGCCGAGCCGCCATACCGCGCGGCCGTAGCCCAATAGTCCTAAACTCGCGAGTACCTAAAGTTTCCCAAAAATGAAACCTAAGTGCCTGTCTTAGACCACGGGAAGTGAGCAAAATGTTTTTATGGTTCTGAAAGCCTGGAGCCAAGAGATATTTATGGAGCCGACTAGAATAATGTGCTGCATCTACGCAGGGAAGCCAGAGCCAAAGCGATCTGGCGCGAGCAAGAGGAACTGACATGCACTTGCGGATTGAACCCAGATTCACGACTGAGATCAGCGTCATCCTGCAGCGGCTGCGGTGTAACGCGCAGCAACTTCCCGCGCGCATCCTGGATGTCTCGGGAGTGGGCTTCCGGCTGTTCGTTCAGGAAGAGCTCACGGTGGGCGAGCCTTTGCGAATCCTCATCGGAGATTATAAATTGCTGGTGATGGTGCGCTATTCCGTGCCGCTCGAAAATGGGCACTCGGTGGGCGTGGAACGCATTGATGTCTGGCTGCAGGACGATAAAGCCGTTCCGGCGGAGAAGCAGGATGCCGCCCCTCCGCTGAGCCAGCAGCAACTGAATGAGTTAGGCCGGCCGCACTTAAAAGCGCATCTCGGTTTGTTGCGGACCACCGCTCTCCATGACATGTTTGCGAAGCAAACCGTGAAAAAAAGCCGCAAACGGTTGGTTTTCGGGGGACTGGCGACCGCCCTCGGTCTTTTAGGACTCGCCATTCTGCTGCGGAATCCGTGGTAGGCTACGCGGGCCGCCCTTGGGCTTGCTTGGCCGTCATTGCGCGGTAAAGAGAATCGTGGCATCATAACCGGAAACCGGGAGGTAGCTATGAATCGACCCCGCTCCTTGCGAGATTTGGACGTGCACAGGCTCATCGCGGCCGTTTTGTCCCTAAGCGCGGCGGCTACGCTGGGCGCGCAAACGCCGGGATTCCAGATGAACGTCATGTATGCGTGTCCGGCTCTGCAGGCCGCATTGAAAGTGTATTCCTGCGCCGGTCCCGCGGCTGGCGACTGGTGTGACGTGGAAACGTTCAGCAGCGTGCGGCCAGGCTCGCGCGGGAAATCGACGCGCCAGCAGGTGATGACGCTGCTTCCACTCTGCCATGTGCAGACTGCCGCGGAAGCCAAAGGCGCGGCCAGCGGCGGAGGTGCGGCAGCAGTTCCGGCCGGTCCGCAGGTGGGCGTTGGCGGTTTCAAGGTCGGCGATGAAGTGCAGGTATCCACCGCCGGCGGTTTCATGGACGCCAAGATTCTGCAGGTCAGAGGCAATTCGTACTATGTCCATGCCGCGAATGGCGGCGAAGTCTGGAAGTCCTATCCGGCGGAACTGCGGCGGATTGGGAAACTCACCATGGAGGACCATGCCAACGGGCAATACGATCTTCATGACCGGGTGCAGGTGATGGTGAACGGCAGTTGGGTGGAGAGCGAGATCCATGGGTACGACGGCAACGGCCAGTTTCAGGTCGACGTGCCCGGAGGGCGCCAGGCGTGGGTTCCGTTGCAGAGCATCCGTGCCTCAACCGCTCCGCCCCCGGCGCCACCCAAGACCGGTGTTCCTCCGAAACCCGGACTGACGAGCTGTGCCGGCAAATACGAAGGCCGTTATGCGACCACCGGCGGTGTCGGGACCTTCCAGATCACCTTCCGGTCGGGGAAGGCAATCGCGAACGGGGGACTGGGGGACGATGAGACTTTCGAATGCTGGATGGGCGGCGGAAAAATAATTCTGCATACACCCGGCGGCGATCCTAAAACCGATATGCCGATCGACATCAACGACGACGGCACGCTGCAGACGCCGTTCGGCGAGATCAAGCGCAAAGGTAACTAGGGATCGAAGGCATAGCTCGGAGCCGGCCGATGGGCGCGCGTTTCCCGGCGCGCCACTTGGGAGCGCGGCCGTTCACCTGGCTCGGTGCGGATTTCGACCCTAATGCGCTGAAAAATAAAACATAATATTGCCTGAACGTTCTAGCTATGGTACTTTCGGAGGGGACGCTCTGGACCTTCCGGTACTCTCCCCTCGTTTCCTATGAATCTGCGGTCTTTATTTAGTCTTTTTTCTTCAGATCTTGCCATCGATTTGGGCACGGCCAACACCCTGGTCTACGCCAAAGGCAAAGGCATCGTGGTGAACGAGCCTTCCATCGTCGCCATCAACAAGACCAATGGAGAAGTGGAAGCCGTAGGCAAGGAAGCCAAGGAGATGCTTGGCCGCACGCCGGGCAATATCGTTGCCATCCGCCCCATGAAGGACGGCGTCATCGCCGACTTCAAGGTCACCGAGCGCATGCTGAATTACTTCATTCAGAAAGCGCATGGGCGCAAGATGCTGGTGCATCCGCGTATCATTATTGGAGTCCCCAGCGAAATCACGCAGGTGGAAAAGCGCGCGGTGATCGATTCCGCTTATCACGCTAAGGCCAGCGAAGTCTATCTGGTGGAGCAGGCCATGGTGGCGGCGATCGGCGCCGGATTGCCGATTACCGAACCCTCCGGCAACATGGTGGTCGATATCGGCGGCGGCACTACCGACGTTGCCGTCATCTCACTTTCGGGCATTGTGTATTCACGGTCGGTGCGCGTCGCCGGCAACGAGATGGACGATGCCATCATGCAGTACATGAAGCGCAAGTACAATCTTCTGATCGGTGAAACGACCGCCGAGCGCGTGAAGATTACGGTGGGTTCGGCTTACGAGCTCGACAAGCCGATCACCATGGAAATCAAGGGCCGCAACTTGATCGAAGGCGTTCCCAAGACCATCACGGTGGACGACACCGAGATCCGCGAGGCGCTTTCCGAATGTGTGGCCACCATCATGAATGCCATCCGCGTGGCGCTGGAGCGTACGCCGCCGGAGCTTTCTGCCGATATAAGCGATCGTGGCATTGTGCTGACGGGCGGCGGGGCGTTGCTCAAGAATCTGGATAAGCGCATTCGCCAGGAGACGGGCTTGCCGGTCTCCATCGCCGAGGACCCGCTGGCTTCGGTGGTGCTGGGCACCGGGAAAATGTTGACGGAATTCAGACTGCTGCGTCGTATCGCAATCGAGTAGCATGAGGGGGGTTGGTCCCCCCTGTTGGGTAATGTTGGCGGCTGGGGCAGCCAAATGTAGTATGGAATTTTTCCTCAATCGATACCGCAACCTCACCGTGTTGCTGGTGGCCATTGTGGCGCAACTGGTGCTGCTGGCGTACCAGGTGAAGAGCAACGGCGAAGTGCGGCTGATTCGCGTATGGGCCGTCAGCGCGGTCACTCCGCTGGCGCGCGTGATTGAGGCCGGCCGCAGCGGCACGGTGCATTTCATCCGCGATTACTTTGTGCTGTTGCACGTGCGCGAAGAGAACCAGCGCCTCAAGTCGGATCTCGACCGCACCAAGATGGACAACCAGTACCTGCAGTCCGAGCTTTCGACGGCCGACCGCGCTAAGTCGCTGGCCATCTTCCAGCAGCAGTCGCCCTCGAAGACCATCGCCGCGCACGTGATCGGCAACACCACCGGAGTGGGCGCCAAGGTGGTGATTGTCGACCGTGGCACCGGCAATGGCGTCCAGAAAGGCATGGCGGTGATCACGCCGGATGGCATCGTCGGCAAAGTGACCTCAGCGTATCCCACCGCCTCCTTCGTGCTGCTGATCACCGATCCCTCCTTCGCCGCCGGTGTCATTTCGCAGAAAAATCATGTGCATGGAACCTTGAAAGGCCAGGGATATAGCACCGTGATTGTGGATTACGTGCAGAACGAACAGAAGGTGGAGCCGGGCGAACAGTTCTTTACCTCCGGCGACGACCGTATTTTCCCCAAGGGGCTGCCAGTGGGCGAAGCCACCGTGGTCCGCGAGGGCAAATCGTACAAGGAAATCTTTGTGACCCCCAGCGGACTGCAGAACGGTCTGGAGGAAGTGCTGATTGTGACCGAAGGTGTGCATATGGCGATCCCGGACGCCCAGCCCACTTCGCAACCGGTCCATCTGCAGGAGCCGCCGCCTCCGGAGTCTTCGGATTCTTCGACGCCAGATGCAACGACGGATGCCGCGCCGGACCAAGTACCCGCGCAGGCGCCGGCTCAACCTCCCACGCAAAGCGGGCCGTTGACCACCGACGCCGACCGCCTGGTAGACCAATACCGCAAGATTGGACAGGCCGAAAAGCATGTCTACGGGCAGAGCGCAGGGGGCGCTCCGAACTTCAACATCAATTTGAACCCGCGGCCGGCGGACACGGCTCCCGCGCCCGGTGCCCAGAGTTCGGCTCCGCAGGCGGTCCACACTCCGGTTTCGCCGTCCGCTCAAAGTCCGGCGCCGCGTGCGGCCCAGAGTACCGCTCCGGCCGCGCCTAATTTGGTCTCTCCACCGTCCTTGCCGGCGGCCAAAAATCCGCAAGCGAAACGTCCATGAGCGACATGGGAGCCAATTTCCGCACTGACTTCAGCGAATCCCCGCTGCTGAAGAAGGGTGTTTCGAAATATCACATTGCGGCCATCATCGGCATCCCTTTGGCCGCGATTCTGTTTCAGGTTTACGTTCCGCGCTTCTTCGAGAGGCTCTCCTACCTGGAACTGCCGCTGCTGGTGACGGTGTATTTCTCGCTGATGCGGCGGTCGCCGGTGGTGGGAGTCCTGTTTGGCGCGGGCATCGGCCTGGCGCAGGATTCGCTTTCGCACAATCCGCTGGGAATGTTCGGAATCGTCAAGACACTAGTGGGCTATTTCGCCGCGTCCATGAGTCAGCGCTTCGACGTGCAGAACGCCGGCGTACGGCTGGTGCTGGGTTTCTTCTTCTGCTTCTTCCACCAGTTTTTCTACTGGGTGCTGGGCCGGGCGCTGCTGGGCGAAGCACTGGATCTCGATTTACAAACGACGCTGCTGGTAGCCGTGCTCAACGCTCTGGTTGCTGTGCCCCTGTTTCATATCTTGGATAGACTGAAGGTTACGGAATAAGATGCCACTGGAGCGCGAGCCCGATTTCAAGCCCGATGCCGCCAAGCGCCTCTCGCATGACGACACGCGCTTCGCGCTGGGGCGCATCGCGGGGTTCCAGTATTTCATCGTCGGCGTCTTTTTATTCCTGATTACCGGCTTCTGGGTGCTCCAGATTCGCGATGGCCAAAGCAACAGCGAGTTGGCCGAGCATAACCGAGTCAAGACCGTCCCGGTGATCGCGCCACGCGGCAAGCTTCTCGATCGCGACGGACGCGTGATCGTAGACAATCAGGCCGCCTTCACGCTGCTGCTCACACGCGAGAACCTAAACCTGGATCACCTTGATGGCATCGCAGCCGGCCTGCATCTTGACCCTGTCGAGGTACGCGCGCGCGTCAAGCGTTTCGCCTCGCGGCCGAAGTATGTGCCGGTGATGATCAAGCAGGAGCTGACGCCGGCGGAAATTTCTTTTGTTGAGTCGCATCGGGATGCCGATACTTACCCGGAAATGGAACTGGTCACGAACCAACGGCGTCTGTATCCGCGCAATGGCTTCGCGGCGCACGCCGTCGGCTACGTGGGCGAAGTCTCCGAACAGGAACTGGACACTCCCGAGTTCGCGAAGTATTCGCAGGGCGAAGTCGTCGGCAAAGCCGGGCTGGAGCGCCAGTATAACGATATGCTCATGGGCGTGGACGGGCAACGCCGCGTGGTGGTGGATAGTTCCGGCCGCGAGCGGGAAGTGCTCGAGAGCACCGAGGCTACGCCCGGCCGCAGCCTGCAGTTGACCCTCGATCTGGACCTGCAGGCGGTAGCGGAACTGGGGCTGGAAGGTCAGCGCGGCGCGGTAGTGGCGCTGGATCCGCGCAGCGGCGAAGTGCTGGCGATGGTCAGCCGCCCGGCCTACGATCCCAACGCCTTCGCAGCCCATATTACAAATGAGTATTGGAAGCAATTGACGTCGGGCAACGATAACCCCATGCTGAATCGGGCCATTCAAGCTCAGTTCGCGCCCGGTTCGACATTCAAGCCGATCATGGCGCTGGCGGGTCTGGAAACCGGCACGATTGACGATCACGACACGTTTCACTGCCCCGGCGGAGCTACGTTCTTCGGACGCTTTTTCAAGTGCTGGCAGAAAAGAGGTCACGGCACCGTCAACGTGCACCTGGGCATCGTGCAATCCTGCGACGTTTTCTTTTACAACCTGGGCAACAAGCTGGGCATCGACCAGATTGCCGCCTACGCGGAGATGGCGGGGATCGGCAAGAAAACCGGCATCGATCTGCCCGGCGAGGCAGAGGGCCTGATGCCTTCGAGCAAATGGAAACTGCGGACGCAGCGCCAGAAGTGGTACGCGGGCGAGACCATTTCCGTCTCCATCGGCCAAGGTGCGGTGACGGTGACGCCGCTGCAACTGGCGGCTGCCATTGGCGGCATTGTCAGCGGTGGAAATTGGTTCAAACCCCACATGGTGAAAGAGGCGGCGGCGCTCGAACCACGGCACGCCGATCTGCGCGCGGAGAGCGTCGCTAGTGTGGTCTCCGGAATGTACGGCGTCATCAACGAAGGCGGCACCGGAGCCGCGTCGCGCATCGAAGGCGTGGAGTTTTCGGGCAAGACCGGGAGCGCCCAGCGAATCTCGAACGACCTGCGAAAATCCGGCGCGCTGGATGCGAACGAAGACAAGGACAACGGCTGGTTTATAGGATTCGCGCCGCGCGAGAACCCGGAGATCGTGGTGGCGGTGCTGCTGGAAGGCGGCGAACATGGCGCGCTGGCTGGGCCGATCGCCCGCGACGTCGTCAAATCCTACTTCGATAAGAAGATTCGCATCTCGCAAACCTCACCGCTCGCGCGGCCGCTGGCGCTGCTGCATCCGCCGCGGCCTTAGTTCCCGAAGGCCCGGTCGAATTAGTGACCACTGGACGCCATATTTCATGCACAATTTTCAGTCCTGAAGGTAAATTTGGCTAAGGGCTCCCGATCCGCATAGGCGTATCTGTATGAATTGACTCGAATGTCGTCGCATTGGTGACGAACCTGCACATGAGCGGGGTATGTCACGCATACCAAAACTCGCAGTTATGGTCTTTACGGGCGTGTGCCTAGCTTGGGCTCAGGAGCCAAATCCGGCACAGAAGTCTGGGACGGCCGTTGTGCCGGAACCCGGAATGCCCACTGCTATTTTCCGCATCCAGGTGGTATCGCGCTCGACTCCCGCGGTGAACTATCTACATCGCGGAGGCGCCACGAAGATTGACTTCGAAGGCACGCCGCTAATGGCCGACGGGAAGGGCGGAGCGACGGTTGAAAGCGAGCGCGGCGTGATTCGCGTGTCCGCCGGCTTCGAGAATTTCGTACAGCCCAGCACGTTCGGTCCCGAATACCTGACCTATGTTCTGTGGGCCATCTCGCCGGATGGCCGCCCGGTGAATCTGGGCGAACTCACGTTGGATCGCTATGGCAAAGGGTCGAGCAGCGCCATCAAGACCACCAGCGAGATTCAGACCTTCGGCATGATTGTGACCGCCGAACCGTATTACGCGGTGACGCAGCCGAGCGACGTAGTGGTGATGGAAAACGTGGTGCGCAAGGATACCCGCGGCGTGATCGAAACCATCGATGCCAAATACGAGTTGCTGCCGCGCGGCATGTATACCAGCGAAGGAAAAGCCAAAGGATTCCTGCCCGTTCGCGTGGACAAGAAGAATCCGTTCGAGCTGTATGAAGCGGAGAATGCGGTGATGCTGGCGCGCGTTGCAGGAGCCGATAAGTATGCCGCCGATAGCTTCCAGAAGGCGCTCGACGCGCTCGATTGGGCGCATCGGAACCAGGCGCAGAAGCCGGGCCAAAAGCCGGTGATCACCATGGCTCGCGAGGCCGCGTTGCGCGCCGAGGATTCGCGCGTGATCGCCATCCGCGCGCAACGCGAAGAAGCTTTAGCGCAGGAGCGCGCCGCGTCACTGGCTCGCGAAACCGCATCGGCGGCCAAAGCGGACGACGAAGCACGGGAGCGCGCCCGGGCCGACCGGCAACGTGCTGAGGCCGATCGGGCGCGTGCCGATGCGGATACCCAGCGACTGAAGGCTGAATCACTACGCGCGGCCGCCGAAACCGACCGTGCCGCCGCCGAGAGGGCCCGTGCCGATGCGATGGCCGCGACAGCAGCAGGCGAATGCCGCCAAGCTGGACGCCGAACGCGCGCGTCAGGAAGCCATTGACCAGCAACAGAAGCTGGCGTCGGAGGCGGACCTAGCGCGGGCTGCCGCCGCGAAGGCTCAGCAGGAGCAGGCCGAACTGCGCCAAAAGCTGATGATTCAGTTCAATCAAATCCTGCAGACGCGTGAGACGGCTCGCGGCCTGATCGTGAACATGAGCGATGTGCTATTTGACACCGCGAAATATACGCTGAAGCCGGGTGCCCGCGAGAAACTCGCGAAGATATCCGGCATTATTCTGGCTCACCCTGGCCTGACCATTACTGTCGAAGGCCATACCGACAGTGTGGGCGGCGACGAATACAACATGAAGCTCTCCGAAGATCGCGCCAATTCCGTGCGGGCCTACCTGGTCTCGCAAGGGCTGGATTCAGGGATCGTGACCGCGCACGGCTTCGGCAAAACGCGGCCGGTGGCGGATAATAGCACTGCCGCGGGACGTCAGCAGAATCGCCGCGTGGAGATGGTAGTGGCCGGCGACGTCCTCGGGACCAGCGCCAGCGCTACCACGGATATCGCGCCCCGGTAGCCTGTCTTCGCGCCTATGCGAGATCGAATTTCTCGTGGTGCAGTTGCGGATCGCTCTTGACTAGAACCGGACGCCGCAGCGTCTCTTCGAGTTCTTCCAGGAATTTGTTCTGGTGGGACTTGAGGACCTTGGCGACGTCCGGATGAACTCGCAGCATGACTTCCTTGCCTTCGATGCTCCGCGATAGCTTGCGGGCTTCCGTCAGGATCTCGCTCACGACAGTCTGCGGACTCTTTACGTAACCCGCGCCTTCGCAATGCGGGCAGGGCGCGCAGAGCGTTCGCTCAAGCGACTGTTTCACGCGCTTGCGGGTGATGGCGACCAGTCCGAAATCGTTGAACTGGAGAATCTTGTAAGGCGCGCGGTCGACGCGCATCGCTTCTTCGAGCGTCTGCATCACTTTCTGGCGGTTCTTGCGCTCGTCCATGTCGATAAAGTCGATCACGATGATGCCGCCTAGATCGCGCAGGCGGATCTGACGGACAATCTCTTTAATCGCTTCGGTGTTGGTCTTGACGATGGTGTCTTCGAGGCGATTGGTCTTGCCGACATACTTGCCGGTGTTGACGTCGATCGCCACCAGCGCCTCCGTCTGATTGATCACGATGAAGCCGCCAGACTTTAACCAAACCTTCGGCCGCAGAGCTTTTTCGAGCTCATTGGTCACGCTGAAGGCGTCGAAGATGGGAGCATCGCGGGTGTACAGCTTCACCTTCGGCACCAGCACCGGCTGAAAGCGCTCGACAAAGCGCAACACACTTTCGTAGGTCTCTTCGTTGTCGATCCAGATGGCTTTGAAGCTGTCGGCCAACTGGTCGCGCAGGATGCGTTGCACGATGTCCAGATCGTGATGCAGCATGGCCGGCGCAGGCTTCTTTTCGGCTTTGGCGCGGATATCCTGCCACAAGTTGTAGAGGAACAACATGTCGCCGGCGATCTCGTCTTCAGTGCGTCCCTCGGCGGCGGTGCGGGTGATGAATCCGCCCACCGGACCGGGCCGCTTGCCTTGCAGAACGCGCTTCAAGCGCAGGCGCTCTTCGTCGCTCGCGATCTTGCGCGAGACGCCCATGTGCTCGAGCGTCGGCATGTAGACCACGTAGCGCCCTGGCAGAGCGATGTGCGATGTGATGCGCGCGCCCTTGGGACCGAGCGGTTCCTTGGCGATCTGAACGATGATTTCCTGGCCTTCTTTCAGCAGGTCGCTGATGGAAGGCTGGCCCTGATTGGGGCGTGAGACGGTATGCTCCGCACGTTGCGGGCGTTCCTGCCGCGGTTGCTCTTCGCGAACGGCAGCGGCGCCGTTGGACTCGCCACGCGCCATTTCCGGACGAGGTTGCTCCGTGGTTCCGGTCTCGAGGCGTGTGCGGTCGGTCTGGTCGGGCGAGCCTTGTGGACCCTGCGAGCCTTGCCCGCGCCCGCGCCGGCGTCGGCGCGACACCCGATGCGGGAAGCGGCCTCCGCGCTCGCGAACCGAAGCGCTGCCGGATTCGGTGGTTGCATCGCCTGTGGGCGCTCCTTCTCCGGAGGGTGCGATCTCAATGCCTTCGACGTCACCCAGAATCATCGCCTGTATGTCGCTATCTTCGTCGTCGTCGAGCAGGGGCGCGACCGCGGGCTGATCTTCGGAATCGCCCGCGAGATGCTCGGAAACTTCGGCCGACTCCAGCGTCTCGGGCAGGAATTCGACGGCGTCAGCTTCCTCCGCTGCCGCTTCTGCGATCAGGACGCTGGGTTCTGCGGGCACTTCGGCTAAGTCCGACTCGACCGTACGCTTGTGTAAGGGCGCATCCGGCAGCGCGTTCTCCGGAGGATAGTGGACGGGTTCGTCGAACTCGTTTTCGATCACGCCGCTTTCCTCGACGGAGCTGGTTTCTACTTCGGGGGCGCGTGCGACGGATTCCGCAGGGTGCCGCGCTTGGTCCGGCGCCTGTTCGGGTGGCGCAGCATGGCGATACTTTGCCAACGATTCACCGGGCAGGACAATGGGGGCGACCGGCACCGGCGCCCAGGCGGGCGATATCGGAGTCTCGACCGCGGCCTCAGCCTCGGCCTCTTCGGCAGCCTCCCGCGAGGCGGTTTGCGATTCCGCTGCGGCGGTCTCCGGCGGGCCCGCCGGACGAGCGCTGTCGCTGGCGTACTTCGAATCCGGGAAACCGTGTCCGCCACGGCGGCGTCGGCGGGACCTGCGGCCCCTGCGCTCACGCTCCTCGCGCTCGCCGGTAGGAGCAGGCGCAGCTTCCGTTCGCGGCAGGTGCCGCCGGTGTTGCCGTTACGGCAGCGCCTTCCGCGCTGACGGCTGGTGGGCGCCGGGGCCTCTTCCGAGGGAGCTCTGGGCCGGTGGCCGGTAGGACGGGGCAGCGTCGCGTTGCTCACGTGCGGCCTCGATCGCGATCCCGGCCACGGTCTCGTCCCCGATCGCGATCACGGTCCCCACGGACCGGGCGCTCATCGCCAGTGATCTTGTCGAAATCGTCGTGCTCTTCGAGGAAGTCCGAAACGTAGAGAAACGTGTCGCGCTCCAGGCCTACATCGACGAAAGCCGATTGCATTCCGGGCAGCACGCGCGTGACGCGTCCCTTATGAATGCTGCCGGCGAGCGAATATTCGTTGGCGCGCTGGAAGTAGACTTCCACCAACTGGTCGTCTTCGATCAGTGCCACTTTGGTCTCATGCCGATTGGCTGAGATCACCAGTTCCTTACTCATGTGTTCATCCCTTCATGGGCCTTCGAGAGGCCACGGGGACCGGGTCCAAGGGATAAGGCGTGTAGCGCGGGCTTCGATCGATAGCTCACTGGCGGCGTCGCCGGGATGGAGACTTTTCCTCGCACATCCCGCTTCGAAACTGCTCCAACCGCCAGCAGAAGAACCCACTCTCGGGGAGGCCAAGTGATCCGCCACGATCGGCGCGTCTCAATCCCCTTGAAGGAGCTCAAAAAACTTTGGTTACCGAAATCCGTTTTACGCCTGAACGCCTTTGGAGCGCCAAGTCCGTATCTAAATCAACTCACAAACCGCCGGAGCCGTACGTTGTTCACCAGCCCCAGCATCATAAATACCGAAAACATATTCGAGCCGCCCGAACTCATGAGCGGCAAAGGAATTCCCGTCACTGGCATGCGCCCCACCACCATTCCCACGTTCACCAGCACATGGAACAGCAGCAACGCGGCCACGCCCATACAAACGTACATGCCGGCCCGGTCGGGGGCCATCTGGGCATTCTGAACAATCTGCATCAACAGCAAAAAATAGAGACCTAACACCACCACCACACCCACGAAC
Organism: Bryobacterales bacterium; assembly: GCA_963731375.1. Lineage (GTDB taxonomy): Bacteria > Acidobacteriota > Terriglobia > Bryobacterales > Bryobacteraceae > Palsa-187. Next base: position 497,461 of record CAVSUW010000004.1, on the reverse strand, counting down.
CCATGCTCCTCCGCGAAGGACGAGAAGATGAGATCGGTATGAGTGGCCGGCAGGAAGCGAAGCTGGGTTTGTGTGCCGCGCGTGACTCCGCGCCCCCAGACGCCGCCGTCTCCCACCGCAATCTTGGATTGAATTACCTGATAACCGGCTCCCCGCGGATCGCCTGAGGGGTCGAGAAACGTCACCAGGCGCTGCCGCTGGTAGTCCTTGAGAAAATACCAGCCCACCGGCAAAGTGAGTGCGCCTACCAACGCGACGATGGCCAGATATCGCCATTGAACTCCGGCTATCAGAATCCCGACGGCTAGGATCGGCAGGTACGTTAACCCCGTACCCAGATCCGGCTGGGAAATTACCAGCATCGCCGGAATTCCTACTAACCCTCCTAATTTCAACAAATCACGAGGTTTAATCTCGTCGCTACGGAGCTCCGACACGTACCTCGCTACGACTAATATTATCACCAATTTGACAAATTCCGAGACCTGAAGATTCACACCCAGGACTTCTATCCAGCGCCGCGAGCCGAATACCAGGCGTCCAGCCAGCAGCACGCCGACCAGCGCGGTGACCGAGAGCGTGTAAAGCAACGGGATCTGGCCCAGCAGCGTGTGGTAGTCGATGGACGTAACCACCCACATCAGGGCGAGGGCGATGCCGATCCAGATGAGCTGCTTCCACCAGGCGTCTTCCCAGTGCGTGTCGCGGGTGGCGGAGTAGATCTGCAACACGCCGAGTCCGCAGATGATCAGAGATGATCAGCAGCAGCGGCCAATCGAGATCCCGATAACTGCGGTAGCGCGCCATGCAGTTTTCAGTTTACGGCAGAAGCGGGGTGGAATCCTACGAGTTTATTCGACGTGCGAGACTCGTATGCTAATATGCTTTTATGCGTACGACCATCGACATGCCTGACGCCTTGTTCCGCAAGACCAAGGCGGTAGCGGCGCTGCGCGGGTCCAGCATGAAGGAACTGATTATCCACGCGGTGGAACGTGAACTGGCTAATAGTACGTCGGTGTCCAAGCGCAAGCGCGTAAGCTACCGCTGGTTCAATCGTGGACAGGCCGGAAACTGGACATGACTGGCTTCGATTTCGATGAACTACTTGGCTGACGTCAGTGTATGGTTGGCGTTGGCACTCGGTAGCCCGTGCGTGGTTCGAAGCGCCATCTCCCGCGAACTGGTCCCATACGAAGTCAATCTATTGGGAATTTTTATTGGTTTACGAAAGCCTCTGGCACTCCATCTCCAGCGTATGGCAACCATGCTGAGGGGCGATCCGAGGCATCGGAGGCTCGAACTCTGGCCGAATCTATAACTCCCCCTTTTACGTCCAACGAAATGGCCGCTGTCAAAGGTTGCAAATGAAACCTCGACGGATCTCACTTCGCGAGCTTGGCTTGGTCGTCTTGGGAGTTGTGTTGCCAATTTTGGCCCAGAATGACGCTGGACAGACGCAACTTCACCTCTCGCACATTCGTTCGATGCCGGTGATGTCGGAACCACAGTAATACTTAGGATCTCAAAAGGTGCCGCATTTCGTGCCAACATAATTCCGCAGCGGCTTGAAGAATGGTGGGATACCAAACTAACCATCCGAGACTCAAGGGCGCTGGGCCAAAACCTCGTGGGCTTGCTACAGACAACAACGATTGGGCCGTCGTTGCCTTACAGCACCTTAGACATAAGCATGGGGCGTGATATTTTACTCGAAGTTAACGCCGCAAAAGCGCATCGCTTCACTATATTTTGATGAAACCGGTCGACGTGGCGCTGTCAATAATATTCCCGCTGCCTTCAGGCCAGATTTCTTTCCTGCCCTCAAAAAGGTACTTCATCCGTCCTTGGAATAGCCGTCGCGGCCATGAACCCGCGCGATTCTCCGGCAGGAACGGGGATCAGGAGTGAACGTTCTGAATGCCCCAGACGCGTGGAGAGTTTACGCCGAATTATCTGGCGACGACCGCGTGCAATATGCCGAGGAACCTCTGACTTACGCCAGCCACTCCGTCGTCACGCCCACCAGCATCGGGCCGAGCAGTGACGCCGCCTCGCGCTCCACGCTCTGCAGCACTTGTTCGGCGAACGCCTGATCGGGCGATACCGTGACGCAGGCGACCAACCCGCGCTGCCACAGGTCCTGATGATCGATCTCGGCCACCGCGACGTTGAACTTCGCGCGCAGCCGGTCCTTCAGGCTCTTGACGTAATGGCGCTTGTCTTTGAGGGAATGCGCGTCATCCAGGCGCAACTCGAAAGTGATGACGCCGATGGCGGGCATGCGACCTGGATTACGCCATGGCTTCGGCGGCCACGCGCTCGGTCACGAACGCTTCGATCACGTCGCCGGGCTTGATGTCGTTGTAATTGGCGAGCGAGATGCCGCACTCGAAGCCCGACTTCACTTCGCTGGCGTCGTTCTTGAAGCGCTTGAGCGAATCGATCTTGCCGGTGTGGATCAGCACGTTGTCGCGCAGCAGCCGAATTTCGTTGTTGCGGCCGATCACGCCGTCGTCCACGTAGCAGCCGGCGACGCTGCCGACCTTGGAAATCCGGAACACGTCGCGCACCTGCGCGCGGCCCTTGTAGACTTCCTTGAACACCGGCTCCAGCATGCCGGTCATGGCCTTCTTGATCTCGTCGGCCAGTTCGTAAATGATCGAGTGCAGGCGGATGTCCACCTTTTCCTGCTCCGCCGTGGTCTGCGCCGCGCGGTCGGGCCGGACGTTGAAGCCCACGATGATCGCGTTCGACGCCGACGCCAGCAGCACGTCGGTTTCGGTGATCGCGCCGACGCCCGAGTGCAGCACGCGAATCTTGACCTTCTCGTTCGACAGCTTCTGCAGCGTATCCGTCAGGACCTCGGCGGTGCCGCCGACGTCGGTCTTGAGGATGATGTTCAGCTCCTTGGTCTCGCCTTCCTTCAACTGATCGTGGAGCTGGTCGAGCGTGATGCGGTTGGTCTTCGACATCGCCACTTCGCGCGCCTTGGCTTCGCGATAGATGACGATCTGCTTGGCCTTGGCGGTATCGGTCACCACTTGCAGCGTGTCGCCGACTTCGGGCAGCGATTCGAGACCCAGCACTTCGGCGGGCATCGACGGTCCGGCTTCGCGGATCGGCTCGCCCTGATCGCCGAACATGGCGCGCACTTTGCCGAACACCGAGCCGCAGATGAAATAGTCGCCGACCTTCAGCGTGCCGTTGCGCACCAGCACCGTCGCCACCGGACCGCGTCCGCGATCGAGTTTCGCTTCGAGCACCGTGCCCATCGCGGGACGCGCCGGATTCGCCTTCAGATCCTGCATCTCGGCCACCAGCAGAATCATTTCGAGCAGCAGATCCAGATTGGTCTTGGCCCTGGCCGAAACCGGAACCATGACGGTGTCGCCGCCCCAGTCCTCGGCCAGCAGGCCGCGGTCGGCCAGTTGCTGCTTGATGCGCTCGGGCTGGGCGTCCGGCTTGTCGATCTTATTGATGGCGACGATGATCGGAACGCCGGCCGCTTTGGCGTGATCGATGGCTTCGAGCGTCTGCGGCATCACGCCGTCGTCGGCCGCCACCACCAGCACCACGATATCGGTGACCTTGGCGCCGCGGGCGCGCATGCGGGTGAACGCTTCGTGACCCGGCGTATCGATGAAGACGATGTTCTTGCCGTTCTTCTCGACGTGATACGCGCCGATGTGCTGCGTGATTCCGCCGGCTTCTCCGCCCGCCACGTTGGCCAGGCGAATCGCATCGAGCAGCGAAGTCTTGCCGTGATCGACGTGGCCCATGATGGTGACCACCGGAGGACGCTTCTCGCGATCCAGGTCGACTTCGGTCTGCTGAATGTCGTGCGTGGTTTCTTCTTCGTAGCTGAGCTTGTTGGTGGACGCGCCGAAATCGCGCGCCAGTTCCTCGGCCAGCTTCACGTCCAGCGTCTGATTGATGGTGGCGAAAATCTTTTTCTCCACCAGCCGCTTCACCAGCAGGTTGCCTTTGATGCCCAGCTTCTCGGAAAGCTCCTTCACCGTGATGCCTTCGGCAATGGTGATCTCGCGATCGATGGGCGGCGGCTGGAAGGATTCCTGGCGGCGCATCACCGGACGGATGCGTCCCTCTTCATCCTCGCGGCGGCGATCGGTGCCGCGCGCTCCCGGTTTGGTTGCATGGCGGCGGCCGGGATCGGCCGGCAGCGTCGCCGGTTCGGCGCGCAGCGGAGAAGACGTCGGATGCATCGAACGCCCGCGCGGCGGACCACCGGGACCACTCGGACGCGACGGACCGCCCGGACCACCGGGTCCGCGCATCAACGGCTGGCCGGGACGCACCGGACCGGTATAAATCGGACGGCCGGGAACCGGGCTCGCGGGGCGAGCGGTCGGCATTCCGGGGCGCGGAGCACCTGGCGCGGGAGCGCCCGGCGTGGCCGGACGGCGGCGAGCCGCGCCACCATATCGGCGCGCGGCGGAACCACGGGCCGGGCAGCGGGTTGGCCCACCAAATTCGGTTTGGCGGGAGGACGCAGCGGGCCGCCGCCGGCCATTGTGCCTGCTCCACGGTTTGCTGCAGGCGGCGGCGCGGATCCCGGAGTGGGTCGCGCAGCGCGGGCGCGGGCGGCGTCGGAATCGTCGGCACTGCGGCGCTGGGCCGGGGAGCGCCCGGCGTGGTCATCATCGTCGGCGGTGCAGGCGCGACGGAGCAGCGTGCGCGGCACGGCGGCGGAGCGCTCATGTCCCGGCGCGGGCCTGGGAGCATCGCGTCACCGAGCGGCGGCAGTGGCTGGCGCGGTCCCGAAAGAATCTGGCCTGGGCGGGGCGGCGGAGGCGCGGAGCGCGACGGAATCACTGGCCCACGATTCGCGGGAGCGTTCGGGCCACCCGGCTGGCCGGTCGCCAATGGCGGACGCAACGGAAACGCGGGACGCACGGGCGCGGGAGCTTCGGAATTCTCAACGGGTGCAGAAGCCGCGGGCCGCGCGGGTTCCGGGGCAGCCGGGGGCGGCGCGCTTTTCGCAACCGGCGGCGCGGTTCTTCCACCGCGACCGCCGTCTGCCGCGGCAGGTTCTTGCGCGCGGCGCTGCTTCGTGACTCGCGGCTTGCTCTTCGGCGCCCATTCCCGCCACGCGCCGGCGGAGATTCAGCACCACATCGTCGTCGAGCGAACTGGAGTGCGTCTTCTTGTCTGTGACACCCAATTCCGGCAACAAATCCAGAATGACGTTCGGCTTGACCTCGAGTTCCCGAGCCAGCTCGTTGATGCGAATTTTACTCATACATAAAACCCCGGAGCGTACCGCTGGTACTCCAGGGATTGAGCGCTAAACCTTTCTCAGAACATCGCTCCGCGCGACGAAATTCTACTTCGGCTGCTCGACGACTCCGCATTTTCTATCGTAACAGATTCATTTTCCGGCTCACTTGCTGCACTCGCGGCCGGATTCGCTTCTGCAGCCGTTCCGCAGCCGCCGTCTCGGCGGCGGATTCGCGCGGTCTCTTCGACGGCGCCGCTTCGGACGACCTTCAAACTGCCCGTAGTAGCTGTTGACCGCCGTCTGGATCGCTTCGACCGTTTCCGGATCGATCCCCGGCAGCGCCTCCAGATCTTCCGGCGTCATCGAACCCAGAGCTCTCCACCGTGGTCACGCCGCCCGCCATCAATTTCTCGACCATGGCCTCGGTGAGACCGTGATCCATCAGCACCGACACCGGCGCTCCCGGCACCACCAGCGCGGCCATCTGCGATTCCACTTCCTGGCGCTTCTCTTCTTCGCTCTTGATATCGATCCGCCAGCCCAGCAGCTTCGCGGCCAGGCGCACGTTCTGCCCCTTCTTGCCGATGGCGAGCGAGAGCTGCGTGTCGTCGACCACCACTTCCATGTGCTTGCCCAGCGCATCGACGATCGTGACGCGCGCGATCTTCGCGGGACTCAGCGCGTGCGTCGCGAACATCACCGGATCGTCGCTAAATTCGATGATGTCGATCTTCTCGCCGCGCAGCTCGCGAATGATGGATTGCACGCGCATGCCCTTCATGCCGACGCAGGCGCCGACGCTATCGACGTCGCGGTCGCGGCTGGAAACGGCGATCTTGGTGCGCTCGCCGGCTTCGCGCGCGCAGCCTTTGATGATCACCGTGTTGTCGTAGATCTCCGGAACTTCCTGTTCGAACAGGCGCATCACCAGCTCCGGCGCGGCGCGCGAAATAATCACGCCCGCGTTCTTGCCGGTCTTGTCCACGCTCTTGATCACGCACGCGATGCGGTCGCCCACGCTGAAGCTTTCGAGCTTCGACTGTTCCTTCTTGAGCAGGCGCGCTTCGGTCTTGCCCATGCCGACGATCAGATCCGGACCTTCGATGCGCTTCACTTCGCTGCGCACCAGTTCGCCGATGCGTCCCGGCGTATTCCGAAAATACGTTGTCGCGCTCGGCCTCGCGCACCTTTTGCAGAATCACCTGCTTGGCGGTCTGCGCCGAAATGCGGCCCAGCGCATCGGTGGGCTTGGGAAAGCGGATTTCCGAATCGATCTCGGCGTCGGCGCGAATCTTCTGCGCGTCCTCGAGCGAAATTTCCTTGTCCGGATCGGCGACTTCGGCCACCACCTTCTTCACGCCGAAGATCAGGATCGCGCCGGTGGATTCATCCAGATCCGCCGCCAGCTCTTCATCGGTATGAAAATGCTTGCGCGCCGCCACCAGCATGGCGTCCTTCACCGCGTCCAGAATGATCTTCGGATCGATGCCCTTTTTCCTTGCTCAGAATTTCGATGGATTGAACAATAGGTCCCAGACTCATATAATTTCCATTTTTAGTGGTGAGAAAATTACCACTCGAACTTCAGGTTGGCTTTTTCCACCTGTTCGAGAGGGAACTGCACGCTCTTGCCGGGTCCGGGCTCAAGAGTGATCACGCCGCGCGGCGAAACTCTTGAGCGTCCCGGTCAAGTGGCGTTGATTTTCGACGGGCTGGCGCAGGACCACCTTGACCTTCTGTCCCGACGAAGCGCTCAAACTCGCGCGGTTTGGTGAGCTTGCGCTCCACGCCGGGCGAGCTGACTTCCAGGCGGTAGCCGGCGCCCGGAATCACGTCCTCGACATCCAGGATGGTGCCGACGTGCTGCGAAATGAACTCGCAATCGGCGAGCGTAACCCCTTGCGGCGCAGCCGGATCCACGGCCTGGCCGGGAACCGGAGGGCGGTCGATAAAAATGCGCAGAACTCGATTGCGGCCGCCGCCCACCAAGTCCACATCGACGATCTCGATGCCCTCGCTGGCGCCAACCCTTTCCGCGATCTCGATTACTTTGTCTATGACAGCCTCACGGTCCGCCATCTGGCTTGCCGTCCGATCAAAAATAGTGCCAGCCAATAAAAAAGTGGGCTTGCGCCCACCCATCTATTCGCCAACTGACCTTAGTATACACTACGCGTGAAACGGGTCACTGCCGCCTTCTGCAAGTGGCGAAAGCTACACTTGGAGGTCAGGCAAGAAATTGGATACCCCCACTCTGCATGTTCTCCTCGTGGTGTTTCTCGCCACTTTGATTCGCTCGACGTTTGGCTTTGGCGAAGCGCTGATCGCCGTGCCGCTGCTAGCCCTCAGTATTCCGATTGAGATCGCCGCTCCGGTCGCAGTTCTCCTGTCGATCGTCATCGCTGCCGTGGTTGTCGTGCAGGACTGGCGGAAGATCCACGTGCGAAGCACCGGCTGGCTGCTGGCTCCGACGTTCCTGGGGATTCCGTTGGGGATCGCGTTGCTGACCAGTGTTCATCAGCACCTCGTCAAGGGCGTACTGGCGCTGGTGATCGTCGCATTTTCCGGGTACTTTCTAGTGGGCAAGAGTCCGGTGCATTTGCAAAATGACAATCGCGCGTGGCTTTTGGGCTGCGGATTCCTGGCGGGAGTGCTGGGAGGCGCGTACGGAATGAACGGGCCTCCGCTAGTGATCTATGGAGCGATGCGCCGCTGGTCTCCGCAGCATTTCCGCGCGACGCTGCAGGGATATTTCCTGCCCGCGAGCGTAGTCGCCATGGCGGGATATTGGTTCGCGGGACTGTGGGTTCCGGCAGTCACCCGATACTTCCTGATGTCGCTGCCGGTCGCCCTTCCCGCCATTTTTCTAGGCAGGATGATCAATCATCGCCTGCGGGGCGATGCGTTCCTCAAATATGTTCACGCCGGGCTGGTGTGCGTCGGCGTGGTGCTGCTGATCCAGGCGATCCGTCAGATAGATAGCTATCGCCTAGCCCCACTTCTTGCCGAGAGCTTCCAGGCCCGCGCGTGCCGAGATCTTCCGGCGTCATCGCGACGCTGAATTCGACATGGGCGTTGAAGCCCAGAAACCAGGGCTCGGCCAGCGACGGGATCTTGGACGCATCCTCCATGATTGACCACGAGGATTCCTCCGCGGTGGCCGTCGACGGTCGGCGAAGTACGCCGCTTCGGGCTTGGCGTCCGCCAGGATCTTCTGCATTCTCGCGCCGGCGGAACCGTCTCTCACGTAAGAGTTGAAGGGTTCAAGCGGGAATTTTACTTCCATGAGGATTCGCATATGGCCTCACTATTCTGAGACAACCGCATCGCACCCACAACTCCGAGGCCAGCAGTCCGCGCCAGGCATCTTCGTGGCGCACTAAGCGGAAGCCATGACGTTTCAGAAGAGGATGATGATCCACCAGACGGCGCGTGTGCAGCCCGGTTGTGATGCGGAAGAACAGGTAGAGCAGCCCGCACCAGCCAGCCGTTCCCGCGAAACTCTGAGATCAGCCATCGCGCTTGAGGAGTGGCGGCGTCAGCCAGGCGCGCGATCAGCGGTTCCAGATCCGTCTCATCGAAGCAATCGAGAAAGAAGTGCGTGACGATCAGGTCGTACTCCGCCGCAGGCAGCGGCGCGGTGCGCGCGTCTTCGCTGCGATAATTGACGTGCTTCGTGCCGGCGCGCGCCGCGAGCCAGTTCCAGCATCCGCGCGCTTACGTCGATGTAATCGACGCAGGCATGTGGAGCGGCCGCCAGCAACGCCGCCAGCGCACGGCCGTCGCCGTCGCCCAGCGCCAGGACGCGCCGCGCGTCGGACACATCGCTGAGGAACGCTTCGCGCCGCCGTTCCAGTGCTCGCCCGAAGCCCGCGTATTCGATCCAGCGATACCAGCGGGCGATGCGGTCGCAGTTCACGTTAGCCGCGGACCAGCGGAAGGAACAACACCGGGCTCAGCAGAGCCACGTCGGCCAGCACGCGCACGGCATCCGCCGACAGTCTGGGCCGCACGCGATCCAGCAGCAGGAATCCGAACGCGCTCGCCAGTTCCGCGCCGCCCAACACCGGACGGTGCGCATAGAGCAGGGCTCCCGCCGCGCATGCCACGACAATCGCGGCGATGCTGGGCGACCAGTCCAGTTTCTCGCCCTCCCATTTCTGGATCGCGATGCAGTTCATCCAGCACAGCCCCGAGAACAGAAGAATCGTTGTCACGTCTGCCGGAGTCTTCACCTTTCCCCAAGCTACCAGCGAAGCTCCCAGCGCGAAAAGCACTCCGACCGCGGCCTCTTTGTGCAATCGCAGGACGCTCGAATGCACCAGCGCAAAATAGACGCCGACGGCCGCGAGCAAAATCAGTCCGTTCAGAAAGAGCCCCTGTGGCAACCGCTCCGCCGCCAGCCAAGCAGTCAAACCGAGGACCGCCATCCACACCGGCAGCAGCTCGCGCCAATGGCGACGATAGAATTCGTGCCGCGGAGAATGGACATCGCCTCGCCACGCGTCGAGCGTCCGGTCGGCAGCATAAATCAACCACACTGTCGCGAGCAACAGCAGCGCAGCCAGCGCGTCCACCGGCACCTGGAAGCACCGTGCAAACAGAATCTGCCACAGCACGGCGACCACGGGAGCATCCAGGCTCAGCAGATTGGGCCATAGCCACAAGCGCGCGGGCGCGGCGGGTGCTGACAGTGCGCTCTCCACACCTTTATTATGAACGCATGCGATTCCGTATCCTGCTTGTGCTCGCGGTTATGCTTACGGCCGCAGTCGAAGCTCCTGCGAAAGACCGTCCGATTCCCATCAAGGTTGTGGTCGTCACCATGTTTGAAATCGGCGCCGACACCGGCGACCGGCCCGGCGAACTGCAGTATTGGGTGGAGCGCGAAAAGCTCGACCGCGTGATCCCGTTCCCGCAGGGCTATCACGATCTGCGCATGAATTCCGACGGCGTGCTGGCGGTGCTCACCGGCATGGGCACGGCGAAAGCCGCCGCGACCATCATGGCGCTGGGCATGGACCCGCGCTTCGATCTCTCCAAAGCCTATTGGCTGGTGGCAGGCATCGCGGGTATCGATCCCGCCGACGGCAGCCTGGGCTCCGCCGCGTGGGCCGAGTGGGTGGTCGACGGCGACATCGGCTACGAGATCGACGCCCGCGAAATTCCCAAGGATTGGAAAACCGGTTACGTGCCGTTGCGCAAGGCCACGCCCTACGAGTTGCCTCTGATCACGCCCAACAACGGCGAAGCGTATCACCTAAATGCAGCCCTGGTTGATTGGGCTTTTCGATTGACCGAGCACGTGCCGTTGATGGATACGGAGGCCATGCAGAAGGAGCGCGTCCTGTATCCCGGCGCCCAACGCGCAGCGCGCGCCGTTCGTCCTCAAGGGCGACACGCTTTCCTCCAGCACCTTCTGGCACGGCAAGCTGATGAACCAGTGGGCCAACGACTGGGTGAAGTATCACACCGGCGGTCAAGGCAACTATGTCACCACTGGCATGGAGGACACCGGCACTTTGCAATCGCTGACGTTCCTCTCGAAGGCCGGGCGCGTCGATGTGAATCGCGTGCTGGTGCTGCGCACCGCGAGCGATTTCGATTCGCCCACCGGATCGATGACCGCCGCCGAAGGCCTGGCGCGCAACGTGCGCGGCTCGTTCACCGGGTTCCTGCCATCGGTCGAAGCTGCCTGGCGCGTGGGGCATACCGTGGTGGACGAGCTGGTCGCGAAATGGCCGCAGTACAGGACGACGATCCCAGGCAGCACGCCGCACTAAAGCGAGGCGAGATGGCGAAGAAAAGTAAGATTCCCTGGCTGGAATATACCGGGCAGAGCACCAACCAAATTCTTGCCTGCAAGGGGACTCATCGGATCGACTCGCTGTTATGTGCTCTGGAGCAAGCGATCCAACTCCGGCATGACCGGATGCCGGATGTGGCAACCACTCCGGAAGAAGACACTCTGCTCGCGATCATGGCTTTGCAGAGAGAAGTGAACAATGGAGGCTATCATCAATTCTTCGTCAATTCGTCCTGCAAGTATGCTTTGACCGTGGTTCCCGCATTAAGGAGCATTGGCTGCGAGACGACGGCTTCGCTCACGGAAAAAGCCATCGCCGCCCTGAATGTTCGACCGTTGACTCTGAGAGGGATTGAAGACTCGATTTTTAAGCCCAACCCGGAGCGCGATGAAGCTTTGGATGCGTTGGACAAGGAGTTTTACAAGATTTTCGAAATTGAATCCAAGCTATTCGCGTTCGTCGAAGCCCACCAGCAGGCGTTTGTTCTCGGAGAAATGTCCGTCGCGCCGCGCCCACCCAGGCGAGGTAATCTCAACCTTATCGCGCTCGTCGTCAGCCTCGATTTCGCGCCCAACACCGATCGCACGTTCGAAGCGGTGCGGAAACTGGCGGCTGAGATCGCGATCCAACAGGAAATCGAGCCGACAGACGTAGAACTAGATGGCGCGGCTTACCTGTTCCTGTTCAAGTCATCCCTAAAGGCCGGGGACTTGAAGCAAAGCGAAACTTACGCCGGACCGGCTTTTGACCTGACGCGTGAAGATACCAGCCACTGCGTGTTCCAGAGGCAATGGGTGGAGAAGCTGATTGAACACTCGAACTTCGCCCGTGCCGATGAAGTGACGCTTCAATATCTGAAATACCTGAGTGGTGACGACACCTCCAGTGACTTCATCAAGAATCGGATAAAATTTTGGGCCGATCCGCTGCGAAGGCATGGCGCAGCATTACCCAGGTCCAGCGAGTTCTTCCGCGCCAACTTCACGGACGTGAGCCTGAGCGACCCGCCTGCTCCCAGGCCCGCCTGGATGATAGGGAAGCTCAAACGTACTTAACACTTCGCGGCTCTCGATTCTGGCCCTTCACCTTTTCGCGCGCCGCCTGATACCATTCCCCTGTGGGCGATTCCGCTTTCTTCCCAGCCGCCTCTGCCGCTCCGGCAAAAGCAGTTCCTGCGCGCCACTCCGCCCTGGTTCGAGTCACGCATTGGATCACCGCCGTATGCTTTCTCGCCCTGCTGGTCAGCGGAGCGGAGATTGTGGTCTCTCATCCTCGCTTTTATTGGGGTGAGACTGGCAACATCCATACTCCAACGTTGTTCAAACTTCCCATCCCGGCGTCGAGGAACCTTGTGCCGACCGGCTACGGCTACGTGCTGCCGGACCAGAACGGATGGAGCCGTTATCTGCACTTTCAATCGGCCTGGCTTGTGGTATTGACGGGCTTGCTGTATGTAATCTACGGACTGTTTACGGGGCATTTTCGAAGAAATTTGGTACCGGCCGCGACCGATCTTTCGTCGTTCTCGGTCGCTCAACATTTGCGCTTCGAGCGTCCGGGCGAGGCGGAAGCCTGGTCCTATAACGCGCTCCAGCGGCTGACTTACCTATTCGTGATCTTTGTTCTGTTCCCCTTAGTGATCTGGACAGGCTTAGCCATGTCGCCTGCTTTTGTATCCGCGGTTCCGGTGGCCGTCACACTCTTGGGAGGCCAGCAATCCGCGCGCACGATTCACTTCTTCGTTTCGCTGGCACTCCTGCTCTTCCTGCTGATTCATGTCGTGATGGTTTTCCGCGCGGGATTCCGGAGCCGCATGCGAGCGATGATCATCGGGTACACCCATGGAGCGCACATGACTGATCTCTCCCGACGAAAACTGATCACAACCGGACTCGCGGCCGCGGCGGGCGTGTCGGGCCTGAGCGTTGCGGCGCGCATGGCGCAGAAGCATGGACTGATCCCGCCCGATCACGGCGGAATCTACGGCCTCGGCGAAACGCTGAACTACGCTTCGCAGCGGCTACTGACCAGACACTCGTTAGCCCGTGAATTCTCTCCAGCACAGATTTCGAAGATCCCGGTCGCGAACGAAATCGCGCCCCCGACGGAAGCATTCAAGCGCCTTCAGGCTGGAGGATTCGCAGACTGGCGGCTTTCCGTCAAAGGCATGGTCGAGCGGCCCGCCTCGTTTTCGCTTGCGCAACTGAGGAGTTATCCGTCGCGCAGCCAGATCACTCAAATCGCGTGTGAAGAGGGCTGGTCGTATATCGCCGAGTGGATCGGCGTGCCTCTCTCTCACGTCCTGGAAGTGGCGGGAGTCCAGCCGCAAGCGAGGTACGTTGTCTACTCCTCGATTGATCCCGAATGGTGGGATAGCATCGATATGGCCGATGCATTGCATCCGCAGACTTTTCTCGCTTACGGGATGAACGGCGGCGAGATTCCCGTGGGCAACGGCGGTCCGCTGCGCATGCGTGTCCCGCGCCAGCTCGGCTACAAGAGCGTCAAGTTCATCACCGGCCTGACGGTCACGGACAGTTTGAAAGCGTTCGGCAAGGGGTTGGGATCCGCATCTCCCGAGGCGGGTTATGCCTGGTACGCGGGGATTTGATTTATGCGTGCCGGGCACTCGCCTGGGCGCGTGGGGCCTGTAGAGCTTTATGATCCCGGCGAAATTGTGCCGGAGGGCAGTTATACTCCCGCTTAAACGCGCGATTGAATGCCGCTTCGGAGCCGTAACCCACAGCATCGGCGACTTCGGCGACGCTGTCCTCGCTTGACCGAAGGATCTCCGCTCCCAGTTTCAACCTCCATTGCGCAAGGTAAGCCATCGGGGACTCTCCCAGGAAATGACGGAAGCGCTCGGCCAGCCGGGTCCGCGATAGACCCGTGCGCTTGGCCAGTTCCGCGATAGTCCAGGGACGCGCCGGCTGCTTATGTAGCAGCGCGAGCGCCTGCCCGATGGCGGGGTCGCGTGCGCCGGCCATCCATCCAGTCTGATCCGGAGGCAGCTCACTGATGTAGCGCCGCAACGTTTCCACCAACAGCACTTCGGAAAGCTTGGCCAGCACCAGGCCGCTGCCGGCGCTACCTCCGTTGGCGTGATCGACTGAGAATCGGATGGAGTTTCCCAGCCATTGGCCCGACGGCTCGCCGGAGACGCTCACCTTCATGATCTTCGGCAAACCAGACAGGAATATTTCACATAGCCGTGGTTCGCAGGCCATGTACCCGCAAACGAACCGTGTGATTTCGCCGCCGCCGCCAAATCGCGCGACTTTGAGGCCATCGGCCAAATAAGCAATCATCGCTGGGCCGTCGACTGGTTTGTCGGTCAACTCCGTTGCCTAGCCGGTGAGCATCTCCATGCGGAAAGATGACGATGTCGCCGGCGGTCGAGTTCCACGCGTTGCCCGTCGGATATCCGCGCGTAGGCTCGCCCTTCGGTTAGAAAATGGTAGGTGATCAGGTGTTCTGCTACGGGAGCGAGATGCGGGGCCATCGCTTCCGCGGAGGAGTCAAAACACCAGGGCGCGGAGAACTCGCCGTTGAAAAACAGCGCGCCCTCGAGCTTCACGATTTTCAACACCTCGGACAGCACGTCCATCCTCGCTATTTTCGCCGAATTGGGCGTTTGTGCCAAGCATGCCGGACGTTGGATCAAGTATTCGAAGCCCCGCCGGCCGCATAATAGCCTTGTAACCAATAACCATGTAACGGGGAGAAAACATGAATAACAGATCTGAAGCGCTTGCCACCCGTCTGGAGGCCGGCGCCGCAGCACTCGCCGCCTTTGCGGGCGCCCTTTCCGAAGCCGAATGGAACACGCGTCTTCCCAAGGATGGACGGAAAATTGGCGTTGTGGTGAATCACGTTGCCAGCGTGTATCCGATTGAAATCCACCTGGCGAGTTTGCTCGCGTCCGGCCAGCCGATCACCGGCGTGACCTGGGACGTTGTCGCCAACATGAACCGTGACCACGCGAAGGAGAACGACGCCACTGCAAAAGAGGCCACGCTTGCGTTACTGAAAACCAACAGCGCCGCCGCGGCCGCCGCGATCCGCGCTCTCAGCGATGAGCAACTGGATAGCGCCGCGCCGGTGTCGCTCAATAGCGAGGCTCCGCTCACCTGCCAGTTCATGCTGGAGGATCATGCGGTGCGCCACAGCTATCACCACCTCGCTGGAATCAAAGCGGCGCTGGGGCGCTAGCTCGTCCGATTCCAACCTTGAACCACACGTGTCTGGTGCTCGTAGCCCAGCACGCTTACCGACCCGGTTGAGAGCGCCAGCAGGCGGCCGCCGGTTGGGTCCAATCCCAGCCAGCGCGCCGCCAGCACGCGCAACATGTGGCCGTGGCCAAAGAGTGCCACATCGCCGTTTGCCGCGGTCGCTCTGGCAATCACGCGATCCGCGCGCGCGCCCACTTCTTCTGCCGATTCGCCTCCGCGGCGGAGTGCCGGTCCAGATGGTCCATCCGGGATTCTGGACTTGAATCTCCGCGGTTGTGAGCCCTTCATAGGCGCCATAGCCCCACTCGCGCAAATCCGGCGTGACTTCGGGAGCTGTATCCTGCAAGCCGGCACGTTTCGAGCGCGCGGCGTAGCGGACTCGCCAGCACCAGCGCAAAAGTTTTGCCCGCGAGCAGCCGCCCTACTGCCGCAGCCTTGCGCTCGCCTTCGGCAGTCAGTGCCAGGTCCGTCGATGAGGTGTGTCTGCCCGAGGCGCTCCAATCCGTTTCGCCGTGCCGGATCAACCACAATTCGCCGCGACTCATCTTTACACTTTAAGGCTTGCCCAGGGAATGCGCTCGCGTTTTCGCCAGTGTCCTTACGGCTTTCCCTTAGCAGGCAGCAGCACCGCAGAGTATCCCGGTCCGAAGCGAGGAACCGCCGTCGGGCTTGCGAACTGCGGATTCGGCGTCGGCTGGTCCGCGCCACCGCCCGGAGCATAAAACGGCGCGAGACTTACGGTAACATTCAAACCGGTCTTAGGCTCCGGTCCGTGCAGGGCACCGTTGTAAGTCAGGGTACAGGGGATGTCGGCGTATTCGATAGCGTTTATGTCGGCATACAAGACTTCGTAAACAGCTAGTCCGCCGCTCACCGTGCTGGCGCCGTTTGTTCCGACCACTGGGCTGTACGCGACCGGCCCCGCTGAGTATCGGTATTCGTTAAAACCATAACGCCGGAATTGGTTGTGCTATCGGAGGTCGAGTGGAGGTAGATCACTGTCGGAACCTGCAGCGCGTAGCCGTCAGGAAGGCTACTGAAACTCAAAGCTACGCGCGTACCTGAGTTCACCGTTCCCGCGCCGTTTATGCCTGTGTTAAATCCGCCGAACCCCAGCGAATCGAGCGGATTCCCAATATCCAAAACGGTGCCGCTGAACAAACCCGGCGGATTCGGCGAAGGAGGTCCATTGGTCGAGTCGTTCTGCCATTGGAATCCGCCCTCAGATAAGTTGAAAGCATTGGGAACATTTTGGGCAATGTCGTTGGGATAATTGGTTCCGCCATCGTAGCTTCCGTTAGGAGCATTTCCGGGCGTGCCGCTGTGATCTCCCACTAAGAAGGAAATATTCCTCGGTCTCCATGCGGAGGGAAACCCTTCAGTGATGCGCACCGTTGGCGGAGTCCGCAAGCTGTGGGCGTTAATGATTTGGGGAACAAGCCCTGGGAAGATAGTCCCGGCCTGCACATTCCCGATAAAAGGATCGGGGTTGTCCAGGAAGTTAGCGCTCACCGTCACCACGATCGCGCAAAGGGTTGTCATCGAGCAACCGGTAAAGGCGGCAGCGTTGGCGCGAAGGTTGGTGAAGCGGAAAAATCGGAGGTTACCGGTTCCCGGTGGGTCCACGGGAACCCCCACGAACTGAATCGAGCTGAAATAGACGGAATCGGCCACCTGGCCCTGAAACACATTGGGATGGCCCGGGACTTCCGTCATAGGTTGCGGTCGGATCGTCGGAACTAATGATGCTGCACACTCCGGGACCCGCTGGACCGTCATCTGGGGCGCCTGTCTGTCCACAATTTAGAACCGGATGCTGCGCCGCGCTACTGGTATTGGGTTCATCCACCAGCAGCAGAGATTCGTTAAAGAACATCGCGTTCGACGCCGTAGCGGCCGTCACCTTGCTCGTGATGCGTGTGTTACTAAAAAACACCGTGAAGGTGGCGGCTGGCACTACCGAGCCGGGCGCGGTGGGTGTACCGCCGGTGCAAGCCATAAACAGATCGCCGATCGTTTCGGTGTAGCCCTCTTCACGCAGAAGAGGATTATTGGCGTTCACGTTGCACAACAGAGGCGTCGGTTGCGCCATCGCGGGCGCTACCAATCCCACCATGAGCAATAGCGCACACGATACAAAACGACTTCGGGAATCGGTCACTCTTAATCTCCTTAGATAAAGTGGCAAATAGATGCTAAAAATGTATCACATTCCCGTAGATATTCTTAGTTTTATTCCTTGAGATGGACGAATATTCGTACTGCCGGTACCGGTGTGCTCAGTCCTCCGCCCGAATTGGACCGAAGTTGGAACTCGATCAACAATGCTAGGATATCCCTAGGGATTCCCTATGGCTACCCTATACGTCGAAAACGTCCCCGACGAGCTCTACGAGGCTCTGCGCAACCGCGCCAAGCAGAATCGCAAGTCCATCGCGGGCGAGGTCATCTCGCTGCTCGAAGAAAGCGTGCCGACCGCCCGAGAACTTAAGCGGAGGCAGCGATTGTTTGAGCAGGTCCTGAAGTTGCGGGCAGGGAAGCCGGCCAACGCCGGTCCCTTTCCAACCACCGAAGAAATGCAGCGTGAGGATCGCGAGCGTTGACATTTGTGATCGACGCCAGCGTTGCGGCCAAGTGGTTCTTGCCTGACGAGCCATTTTCCGCCCTCGCGCTGGAATTGCTCCGTAGCGCTACTATCGGCGCCACAAACTTTATCGTTCCAGATCTGTTCTTCTCCGAATGCGGAAATATTCTTTGGAAAGCAGCGCGGCGTAAACGGCTTTCCGCGGAAGAAAGCCTGGCGGCAATTCAGAGTTATCGGGGATCTGCAAACGCTAACGATTCCCGCTTCGGGGCTGCTCGAGCGCACCCTTCAAATTGCCCGGACATATGATCGCACTTTCTACGATTCGCTCTATATCGCGGTTGCTGTCCAGCAGCAGACCCACCTCGTCACCGCCGACGAGAAACTCGCCAACGCCACCGCGGCCTACCTTCCCGTCAAGTGGCTTGGAGCCTTGATAAATCTAAGAGTTTACACCATACTTGACAATAACACACTAAACTTGCATAATGGCATCAGGCTAAGTTAATAGCCGAGAGTTCAACGCTTAGTGACGGAAGAGAGACGCGAATATCATGAGCAAAATCATTGGAATCGACCTGGGCACCACCAACTCCGTGGTTGCCGTCATGGAAGGCGGCCAGCCGGTCGTCATCCCCAACCAGGAAGGTGGGCGGACGACTCCGTCGGTGGTCGGCTTCGCCAAGAGCGGCGAGCGCCTGGTCGGGCAGGTGGCCAAGCGGCAGGCGGTCACCAATCCGGAGAACACGGTTTATTCGATCAAGCGCTTCATGGGACGGCGCTTCGATGAAGTGAGCGAGGAAATGAAGCTGGTCCCCTACAAGGTGGTGGCCGGCGACACGGATGACGCCCGCGTGGACATCAGCGGCAAGAAGTATTCGCCGCCGGAAATCTCGGCGATGATCCTGGGCAAGCTGAAGGAAGCGGCCGAAGCCTATCTGGGCGAGAAGGTCACCAAGGCCGTCATCACGGTTCCGGCCTACTTCAACGACGCGCAGCGCCAGGCGACCAAAGACGCCGGCAAGATCGCGGGCCTGGAAGTGATGCGCATCATCAATGAGCCGACGGCGGCCGCGCTGGCCTACGGGCTGGATCGCAAGAAGAACGAAACCATCGCGGTCTACGATTTCGGCGGCGGCACCTTCGACATTTCGATTCTCGAAGTGGGCGACGGCGTGGTGGAAGTGAAGTCCACCAACGGCGACACGCACCTGGGCGGCGACAACATCGACCAGCGCATCATCGACTGGCTGATCCAGGAATTCAAGCGCGATCAGGGCATCGACGTTTCGAAAGACCAGATGGCGCTGCAGCGCCTGAAGGAAGCGGCGGAAAAGGCCAAGATCGAGCTCTCGACGCTGCTCGAAACCGAACTCAACCTGCCGTTCCTGACGGCCGACGCGAGCGGTCCGAAGCACTTGGCGATCAAGCTGACGCGCGCGCGCTTCGAGCAGATGGTGGCGGATATTCTGGAGCGCTCGGTCGAGCCTTGCAAGAAGGCGTCTGACCGATGCCGGCGTGACGCCCGCGCAGATCGACGAAGTGGTGCTGGTGGGCGGATCGACGCGCATCCCGAAAGTGCAGGAGATGGTCCGCAACCTGTTCGGCAAGGACCCGAATCGCAGCGTGAACCCCGACGAAGTGGTCGCGGTGGGCGCGGCGGTGCAGGGCGGCGTGCTGGGCGGCGAAGTGAAGGACGTGCTGCTGCTGGACGTGACGCCGCTGTCGCTGGGTATCGAAACGCTGGGCGGCGTGTTCACCAAGCTGATCGATCGCAACACCACGATTCCGACGCGCAAGAGCGAAATGTTCTCGACGGCGGCGGATTCGCAGACCTCGGTCGAGATCAAGGTCTACCAGGGCGAGCGCGCCCTGGCCAAGGACAACCGCATGCTGGGCGTGTTCCAGTTGATCGGCATCCCGCCGGCTCCGCGCGGCATTCCGCAGGTGGAAGTGACGTTCGATATCGATGCCAACGGCATCCTGAACGTCACCGCCAAGGACAAGGCCACCAACAACGAACAGAAGATCACCATCACGTCTTCCTCCGGCCTCAGCAAGGAAGAAGTCGACAAGATGGCCAAGGACGCCGAGGCGCACGGCGCCGAGGACCGCAAGCGCAAGGACGAAATCGACGCGCGCAATCGCGCCGACTCGATGGTCTATCAGGTCGAGAAGATGCTGAAGGACCATCGCGACAAGATCAGCGACGACGACGCCAAGAACGTGGAAGAGGCGCTCGAAGCCACGCGCAAGGCCATGGCCGGCGGCAGCGTGGAGGAGATCAGCAAGGCTACCGACACGCTGACGCAGGCCAGCCACAAGCTGGCCGAGGCGATGTACAAGTCGCAGAGTCGGCGGCGGTCCTGGCGGCGGAGCGCCCGGGCGGCGCACCCGGCGGCGATGGTGCGGGTCCGGGAGCCGGCGCTGGCGCCGAGAAGCCGAAGGACAACGTGGTCGACGCGGAATTCGTCGACGTTGAAGACAAGAAGTAAGTAAGTCGAGGCAAGGGGTCGGGCCGCGAGGCCCGACGTACCCTACAACTGCGTATGGCGCAGAACGATTACTATCAAACGCTCGGAGTGGAGCGCGGCGCCGATGCGGAGGAAATCCGCAAGGCGTACCGCAAACTCGCGCGCAAACATCATCCGGATCTGAATCCCGGCGACAAGTCCGCCGAGGACCGCTTCAAGAAAGTCCAGGAAGCCTACGACATTCTGAGCGAGCCGAAGAAGAAAGCAGATGTACGATCAGTACGGCTTCTATTCGGAAAACGGAATGCCGGCGGGCGGTCCGGGAGGGCCGGGCGGCGCGGGCGCGGGTCCGAACATGGGCTTCGGCGGATTCGATTTCTCGGACTTCACGCGGGCGGCGGGGTCGGGCAGTCCGCGGCAGCCGTCTACGCCGATCCCGGCGAATCGGCGAATTTTCAGGATATCTTCAGCCAGTGGTTCGGACGGCAGCATGAGCCGCAGGACGACGGCTCCCGAAAAAGGCACCGACCTCGAATACGGCCTGAGCATCGATTTCTGGCAGGCGATTCGCGGGACGCAGGTGCGTCTGAAGATCAATCGCCAGGAAGTCTGCGCGACCTGCAACGGCACGGGGCGCGCGCTCCGGCGGCAACACGGTTTGCCCGGAATGCAACGGCAGCGGCAACGTGACGCAGATGGCGGGCGCGATGCGCTTCAGCCTCACGTGTCCCACGCTGCGAAGGCACGCGGCCGCTTGACGAACAAGTGCCCGACCTGCCACGGCGACGGGCGCATTTCGCACTCCGAGACGGTGGAGGTGCGCATTCCGCCGGGAGCGCAGCAAGGCTCGCGGCTGCGGGTGGCCGGGCAAAGGCAACGCGGGAACGCACGGCGCGCCGGCGGGCGATCTCTACATCACCGTGCGCGTCGAAGATCATCCGTTCTTCCGCCGCGATGGCGACGACATTTTGATCACCGTCCCGGTGCGCATCGACGAAGCGGGCCTGGGCACCAAGATCGAAGTGCCCACCATCGACGGCCGCGCGCAGCTCAAGATTCCGCAGGGGACGAAGAACGGGCAGAAGTTCCGCATGCGCGAAAAGGGCGTGCAGAATTCGCGAACCGCGGACCCGCGGCGATCAGATCGTCGAGATCGTCGTTGCAGGCGCCGGAGGTGCACGATGAGCGCACCAAGGAACTGCTGCGCGAGTACGCGACGCTCAACCCCGCCGATCCGCGCGCGGAAATCTGGAGCAAGGTGTAATCCCATGGCCAAGGGAAGTTCCAAGCAAAGCGAGCCGCGTTCATGATCTCGGCGGTGGCCGAGCAATACCAGATTCATCCGCAGACCTTGCGCCTCTACGAGCGCGAAGGACTGCTCAAGCCGTCGCGCAGCGAAGGCAACACGCGCCTCTATACGGAAGACGATGTCGAGCGGCTGGAAGTGATTCTCAAGCTGACGCGCGACCTGGGCGTGAATCTGGCCGGCGTCGAAATCATTTTGAACATGCGCGAGAAGATGGCGGAAATGCAGCGCCAGATCGAGGCGTTCGTCTCCAGCCTGAACACCGAGATCACCTCGCAGCGCGCCCGCCCCACTGCGCAGGAACCCGCCAATTCATTGATCCCGGTGATTCAGATCCGGCGCTCGAAGAAGCCCGGCGCCTGAACGACAGCGTCGTCGCCTGTCGCTGCTCTCGAAGCCGTGACCTCATCCATAATAGATAGATCTTCTAATGCCTGCTCCTTTGCGCAGCATGACCGGGTTCGCGCGCGTGCGCCGTCCGCTGGGCGACGGCGAACTGGTGGTCAGCGCCAAGAGCGTGAATCATCGCGGTCTCGATCTGGTGATCCAGGCTCCCTCGGCGCTGGAGCCGTTATGAGAGCGCCATCCGGGCGATGGTGAAATCGAGCGTGGTGCGCGGGCACGTGGAAGTGCGCGTGTCGGTTCCGAAGAAGCGCGCGGGGACGCGGTGCTGGCGCTCGATCGCGAATTCCTGCACGACTACCTGCGCATCTTCCGCGAAGAGGCGGCGGCGCACGATCTCGAATCGAAGCCGGATCTCAACGCGGCGCTGCGCATTCCTGGCATGTTCGCGGCGGCCGAAAGCGCGGGCCCGCCGGAGGGAGCCGAGGCGCGCGCTGCGAGGAAGCCCTGGCCGCGGCGCTCGATGAACTCAATGAATTCCGCTCGCGCGAGGGAGCGCGAAATCGCCGAGCGAACTGCGCGGCCACAATCAGCGCTTGAGCGCCGCGGCCGAGCACATGGAACAGCTGCGCGCGGCCGCCTCGGAATATTTTCAGAAGCGGCTGGCTGAGCGCCTGCAGGAAGTGGCCAAAGGCATCCAGATCGACCCGCAGCGGCTGGCGCAGGAAGCGGCGATCCTGGCCGATCGCAGCGACATCGGCGAAGAACTGGCGCGCCTGAAGATTCACTCCGGGCAACTGGCGGTGCTGCTCGATGCGGGCGGCGAAGTGGGCAAGAAGCTGGACTTTCTGCTGCAGGAGATGAATCGCGAAACCAACACCATTCTTTCGAAGACCAGCGGCGCGGGAGAGCCGGCCATGAAGATCACGGACCTGGCGCTGGCCGCCAAGGCCGCCATCGAAAAGATACGCGAGCAGTCTCTCAATCTCGAATGAAGCCGGAATGACGACGGTCTTTATCATCTCAGCGCCCTCCGGATCGGGCAAATCGCACGCTGGTCAGCGAACTGATGCGGCTGGTTCCCAGGCTGCGTTTTTCGGTGTCCTACACCACGCGCTATCCGCGCGGCGACGAACGCGACGGCGAGGACTACTTTTTCATCTCCCGCGAAGAGTTCGAGGAGCGCATCGCCACGCGGCGAGTTCCTGGAATACGCCGAAGTCTTCGGCAACTACTACGGTACGCATATCAGCGAGCTGGAGCGGGCCGCGGCCGAGGGTTACGACCTGGTGCTCGACATCGACGTGCAGGGTGCGCGACAATTAAAAGAGAGAATTCCGGCCGGGGTATCCATATTTATTCTGGCGCCGAGCCGGCAGATCCTGGAAGAGCGGCTGCGAGCGCGCAGCCAGGACTCGGAAGCTGTGATCCTGCGCCGCCTGCACGATGCGGCGGGAGAAATTCGCAATTATTCTCTGTACGATTACGTGCTGGTGAACCGGGAAGTGGCGGCGTCGGTGGAGACGCTGGTGGCGATCGTGAAGGCCACGCGGAGCCGGCGCGACCGGATGGAAAACGAGATTCGTCCGATATTGGAAACGTTTTTGTAAGGTTAGGAACGGAAGATCAAAATGGCTGAATCAAATCTGAAACAGGTGGCGCAAAACGTGATTCCGGACGATCCGGAAGCCAGCGCTTACCGCTTTATCATCGTGGCCGCGAAGCGCGCGCGCCAGTTGCAGGGCGGCGCGCGCAGCATGCTGCCCACCACTTCGAAGAAACCCACGGTGGCGGCGATGGAAGAAGTGCGGCGCGGACTGGTGCCCTACGAAGACACCGCGATTCAAAAGATGCTGCCGGTGCTCGCCGAAGAATAGCGGGGATTTATGAACGTCGCGCTGGGCGTTGGCGGAGGCATTGCCGCTTACAAAGCGGCGGAGCTGGCGCGCGCCCTGATGGAGCGCGGCTTCACTGTGGACGTGGTCATGACGCGCGCGGCGGAAGAGTTCATCCGGCCGCTGACGTTCGCCGCGCTCACCGGCCGCAAGGTGCACACGCACCTGTTTTCGGCGGCGAGCGCCGAGGACACGCTCGCCAGCGCCATCGAGCACATCCGCATGGCGCAGGAGAATCAGCTTCTGGTGGTGGCGCCGGCCACCGCCGACCTGCTCGCCAAATTCGCCCATGGCCTGGCGGACGATCTGCTGACCACCACCTATCTGGCATTCACCGGAACCGTGGTGCTGGCGCCGGCGATGAACACGAACATGTGGAACCATCCGGCGACGCAGGCGAATGTCGCAAGTGCTGCGCGGGCGCGGGCATGTCATCGTCGAACCGGACGAAGGGCTGCTGGCCTGCGGCATGATCGGGCCGGGGCGATTGGCCGAGCCGGTGGAGATCGCCGACGCCGTGCTCGCGGCGAGCAAGAAGAAGAACCGGCGGGATCTGGAAGGCGAGACCATCCTGATCACGGCGGGTCCGACGCAGGAGCCGATCGACGGCGTGCGCTATTTGAGCAATCGCTCCAGCGGCAAGATGGGTTACGCGCTGGCGGAGGAAGCCGCGGCGCGGGGCGCTCGCGTCGTGCTGGTGTCGGGACCCGTGAGTTTGCCGCCGCCGCGCGAGGTCACGCTGATCCCGGTGCGCACCGCGCTCGAGATGCGCCAGGCGGTGATGGATCACCTGACGGAAGCGACGATCGTGATCAAGGCCGCGGCGGTTGCGGATTATCACATTCCGAATCCGTCCAAGCAGAAGATGAAGAAGACGGCGGCGCGCCTGTCGCTGGATCTGGAGCCGACGCCCGATATCCTGGCCGAGGTGGGCACCAAGAAGGGCGACCGGCTGCTGATCGGCTTTGCCGCCGAGACCGACAACATGATCGAGGAAGCCCGCCGCAAGATGCAGCAGAAGAATTGCGACATGGTGGTGGGCAATGTGGTTTCGCAGCCGGGGACCGGATTTGAATCCGACGAAAACGAAGTGGTGCTGGTGACGCGCGCGGGCGAGACCATTCCGGTGGAGCGCGCCTCCAAACGCGCGGTCGCGGGGCGCATTTTCGATGAGGCGCTGCGCCTGCGCCTGGCTCTGCACGCTTCGCGATGACCCCCGAACAGCTTCGTCAATATCTCAGCTTCTACCAGGATCTCGGTGTGAAAAATCTTTACCGGCGCGCGCCGGCCATAAAATCGCAGACGCTGTGATCGCCGCTCCGACAGTCTCGGCGCTGCGCCGCGCCTGCCCTCTCCGATCGAACTGCCGCCGCTGGCGCCGGCCGGCGATACGCTCGCCAAGATCCGCGAAGACATCGGCGATTGCCGCCGCTGCGGGCTGTGCGAGCAGCGGAACAAGATCGTCTTCGGCTCCGGCAACGAACAGGCGCGGCTGGTATTCGTGGGCGAAGGGCCGGGCGCCGATGAAGACGCGCAGGGCCTGCCGTTCGTGGGCCGCGCGGGACAACTGCTCACGCAGATGATCGACGGCACGGCATCGAAGGAAGGCATTCCGATCAGCCGCGCGGACGTCTACATCTGCAACGTGGTCAAGTGCCGGCCTCCGGAGAACCGCACGCCGCTGCCGGAGGAAATGGAAATGTGCGGGCAATTCCTGTTCCGCCAGTTGATGGCGCTGCGTCCGAAGGCGATTTGCGCGCTGGGCTCGACGGCGGCGAAAGCGCTGCTGGCAACCAAGGATGGCGTGACGCGCCTGCGCGGGAACTGGCACAAGTGGCATGACATTCCGGTGATGGTGACGTATCATCCGTCGTATCTGCTCCGCCCCTACAATCAAAACGCCAAGCGCGAGGCGTGGGACGATTTGAAAAAAGTCTTGCACTTCGTCTATGACTAGCTCCTCAACAAGCGGGCCTCTTCATCACCTTCGAAGGTCCGGAAGGCAGCGGCAAGTCCACGCAGTTGCGCATGCTGGGCAAGAAGCTGCGCGGCAAGAATCTCGCGGTGCTGGAAACCGCGGAGCCCGGCGGGACGCCCATCGGCCTGCAGATTCGCCGCGTGCTGCTGGACGCGAAAAATCAGGAACTGTGTCCCACCGCCGAACTGCTGCTGATGTTCGCGGCCCGCGCGCAGAACGTGGAGCAAGCGATTTTGCCGGCGCTGGCGGCCGGGCAAATGGTCCTGTGCGACCGCTTCACCGATTCGACGCTGGTGTATCAGGGCGCGGCGCGGGGCCTGGGCGCGGAAGTGGTTTACGAAGTGGATCGCATCGCGTGCCGCGGGCTGGTGCCGGATCTCACGCTGGTGATCGACATCGACGTCGAAACCGGATTGGCGCGCGCGCATCACCGCAATGAGCGCACGCAAGATGTGGAGACGCGGCTCGACGAACAATCCCTGGAGTTTCACCGCAAGGTTCGCGCGGCGTACCATCAGCTTGCCGAAGACGAGCCTAAGCGGGTGAAGCTGATCGACGGATCGCGCGAAGCAGGCGAAGTGGCGGAGGCGGTGTGGAGCGCGGTGCGAGCTTCTGCTAGCTAAATAATTTCGCGCCGAGCCCCACCGCCGCGGCTCCGATCATCACCCACCAGGTTTCGATGCGCGTGAACGCGAGCACCACGAAGCTGACGACGATGATGGCGGCGGCAAATGGTCCGGTGGCGGCGTCGCGCGCCAGCGGAATCGAGGCGGCCATCAAGAGTCCGGCGCTGCCGAGGATCACGGCGCGAATTGCCCCGCGGATGCGCGGGAGATTCGCGTACTTGCCGATCCAGCTCATCAGCGGAATGATCAGAAACGCGGGCGTGATCAGTGCGATCAAGCCGGCGAGGGCGCCCGGAAGTCCGGCGGCGAAATAACCGACGCTCACCAGGTACAGACCGTTGGGGCCCGGACCGGTGCGGCCCGCGACGATGGCGGTATTGAGCTGGCGGTCCGTCAAGATGTGGCGCGTCACGACAAAATCCTGGCGGACGATGGGCAGCGATGCCATGCCGCTGAAGGACGTGATCACCGCTTTGAACAGCAGCAAATAGAGCAGGAAGAGGTTCATGACTCGGCTTCGCGGAGCGGCGCTTTTTCGCTCGCCGGCTCCTTCCACAGCAGTCCCACGACGGCGGCCAAGCCGATCACCGAGAGTGGGCTCAAGACCGAATTTCCAGATCGCCGCGAATGCGCCCAGCGTGATCGCCAAACCGCGCACGGCGCTCTTGAACCCTGCGAGGTGCGGCCTCACCATAGACCAAATGCTGGCCCACATCATGCCGGCCACGGCGGCGATGGTTCCGGCGACGCCCGCCATCACCCACGCGTTGGTGCGCCAGGTTTCGTAACCTTGCGTCATCAGAATCGCCAAGACGGCGGATGGTGCAGTTTCCGCAAGAGTCGCGGCCAGAGCGCCGCGCCAGCCCAGGATCCGCGCGCCCGTCGCGGCGCAGAACGCGATCACGTTGGTTCCCGGCGTGACGCGCGCCAGCGAAAACGCCAGGGCATAGTCTTCCATCGAGAGCCATTTGTTTTCTTCCACCAGCTCGCGCTGCAACGCCGCCATGGTGGGAAGTCCGCCGCCGAACGTGGTGTTGCCAACGCGCAGGAAGACGCCGGTGAGTTTGCGGAGAGTGGGCGCCGGCACGTTATTCCTTCGGCGCGATGCCTAGCGCTTTCATCTTGCGGTAGAGGTGGCTGCGCTCCAGGCCCAGCAGCTCCGCGGTGCGGCTCACGTTGCCTTTGGCCTCTTCGAGCTTCTTGAGAATGTAGTCGTGCTCGGCGGCTTCGCGCACGTCCTGCAGGCTGCCGAAACGCTCCATGGGCCGGTCGAAGACGGCGCGGCGCGAACGGTCGAGCGGAATGTGGCGCGCGTCGATGCCGGTCTGCGGATTCATGATGACGATGCGCTCCATCAGGTTGCGCAGCTCGCGCACGTTGCCGGGCCAGGGATATTCTTCCAGCGCGCGGAACGCATCTTCGGTCAGTTGCTTGGGCTTGCGTCCGTAGGCGGTGGTGAAATCCCGCAGGAAATAATCGGCCAGCAGGCGCACGTCTTCGATGCGCTCGCGCAGCGGCGGCACGTGGAACGGGACCACGTTCAGGCGGTAGAACAGGTCTTCGCGAAAATTGCCGCGCTCGATTTCCTCTTCCAGATTCTTGTTGGTGGATGCCACCACGCGCACGTCCACTTGAATCGATTGCGCGGCGCCCACCGGCTCAAAGCGCTGCTCGTCGAGCGCGCGCAGCAGCTTGGCCTGGGTCTTCAGCGACATGTCGCCGACTTCGTCCAGAAACAGCGTTCCGCCATCGGCCTTCTGCAGTTTGCCGATCTTGTCATCGAGCGCGCCGGCCAGGCTGCCCTTGCGGTGACCGAACAACTCGCTTTCGATCAGCTCTTCGGGAATGGCGGCGCAGTTCACTTCGACAAAGGCCTCGGCGGCGCGCGGGCTGGCGGCGTGAATCGCGTGCGCGATCAGTTCCTTGCCGGTGCCGCTTTCGCCGAAAATCAGCACGCGGCCGTTGGTGGCGGCCATCAGGCCCAGTTGCTGGCGCAGCGCCTTCATGGGCACGCTGTCGCCGATGATGCGCAGCTTGGCGTCGCCCGATTCCTTCAGCCGGTGCAGTTCCAGCTCCAGCCGGCGCTGCTGCACCGCGTTCTTGAGCACCAGTGTCGACTTTATCGATGGTCAGCGGCTTCTCGAGAAAATCGAAGGCGCCCATTTTGGTGGCCTTCACGGCGGTCTCGATGGTGCCGTGGCCGGAAATGATGACTACTTCAGGGCGATCCGCGAAGGGGATTTCCTGGATGCGGGACAGCGTTTCCAGGCCGTCCATGCCGTCGAGCCAGACATCCAGCAGCACCACTTCGTAGTTCGCGCGCGCGAGTTCTTCCAGGCATTTTTCGCCGCTTTCGACAGCGGCGCAGAAGTAGCCTTCGTCCTCCAGCACTCCCGTCAGCGACTCGCGAATGCCAGGTTCGTCGTCTACGATCAGGACCCGCGTGGTCTTCACGCGCGAGCCTCCGCCTCGGCGGCGACGGTGGCTGGAATATCCACGTAGAAGCGCGCGCCGGCGGGACGGTTATCTTCGACGCGAACGCGCGCGCCATGCTCGGAGAGGATGTGGCTGACGATGGCCAACCCCAATCCGGTGCCGCGCCCTTTGGTCGAGAAGTAGGGCAGGAACAGTTTTTCCTTGTCTTCGGGCGAAATGCCGCAGCCGGTGTCGGCCACCAGCAGCTCGATCGAATCGTGCGCGGAAGGGGCGGTGCGGACCAGCATGCGCTTGACGGGCACGTCGCGCATGGCCTCGGCGGCGTTGTCGACCAGGTTCACGATCACGCGCTTGAGCTGCTCGGGGTCGGCGTGGATGGGCGGGAGGCCGGGGGCCAGTTCGACGCGCAGATCGATTTCATCCAGCCGGCCCAGGAACACGGCCAGCGCATTCTTGACGATTTCATTGATGTCGCTGGGCACCGGCTGGGCGGCGGGGAAGCGCGAGAATTGCGAGAATTCGTCGGCCAGCGTCTTCACCGATTCCACTTCCCGCGAGATGGTGCGGGCGCATTCCCGCAGGATGCGCTGCGAGTCCGGCGGCAAGCCGGGCAGGCGCTCGCCCATGCGATCGAGGATGCGCGTGATGCGCTCGGCGCTCAGCGCGATGGGCGTCAGCGGGTTCTTCAATTCGTGAGCGATGCGGCGCGCCACTTCGTGCCAGGCCGCGGCCTTCTGCGCGCGCAACAACTCGCTGGTGTCTTCGAGAACCACGACGAAACTCTGCTCGGCCGGGGGCTGCGCGGGCAGCGCGGAAACGGTAACGGCCAAGTGCAGCACCTGCGCCGGGGTATGCACCTCAATCTGGCTGGCGGCGATGCCGGTACGGCGGGCGCGCTTCATCAGGTATTGGATTTCGGATGCGTCCTCGCGCGAAAACAAGTCGCTCAGGTGCGCGGCGCGCTCCACGTGTTCCTGCGGCAGCAGCCCCTGCAAGGCGCGATTCACGCGCTGGATGCGGCCTTCCGCGTTCACGGAGAGCACGCCGGTGGGAATGCTTTCGAGAATCGCTTCGGTGAAGCGGCGGCGGTTCTCGAGCTCGCGGCTGTTGGCCTCCAGCTCCTGCATCATTTCATTGAAGGCGCGAACCAGCGTGGCCAGTTCGTCGATCGCCTTGGCGCGCACGCGGTGGCCCAGATTGCCCTTGCGCACTTCGCCCGCCGCCACCAGCAGCGCGGAAATGGGCGAGATGATCTGCCGCGAAAGCAGCAGCGCGATCCAGGTGGCGACGAACAGAATGAAGAGCGCGATCGCCAGGATGAACAGCAGATACATCGTGCGAATATTTTTCTTTTGCGCGGCCAGCTGGCTGTATTCCGTCATGTAGCGATCGATTTCGCTCTGCGTCTTTTGCATATCGATCGCGGAGCGGACCGCCAGAACCAGCGTTCCATCGCGCAGCGGAGCGGTGGCGATATAGACGTCGGTGGTTCCGGGTTGCAGCGGACAGACGATGTTCGGAGGCGCCCCCGGCCTGCGGATTTCGAGCGAGGCAATATTGTTTTCGCGGCACAGAGCTGGCGTAGTTGACGCCATCCGCGTCCACTTCCGGCAGCGAGGCGACCCAGCGCGCCATGATGTTCGCCCGGCCCTGCACTTCCGCCGAGAGCGCCCGGCTGCTCTGCACCAGGTCCGTGCGGATGCCCTCCGCCGGGCGGCTGAACCATTTCTCCACGTTGCGGTTCAGGATCACGTAGCTGAAGAGTCCCAGGAACACGACCGGCAACAAGCTGAGCGCCAGCGCGCCCGCCAGCAATTTGGTCTTGATGCGCGAGCCTTCACGGTTGGCCTGGCGCTCCAGGTACAGCTTGACGCCGGTGCGAAACAGCATGAAGCCGAGCGTGACGGTGAGCAGGAAAATCAGCGTCGAGACCGCCCAGAAGACGAAGGTCTGGGGAGCGTCGGCCGGCCCGTATTCGCCGAAACTGAAGGAGACTTGCCAGACCACCAGCGTCAGCAAAATTGCCAGCAGCGCGAGGCCGGACCAGAAAAGATACCGCTTCCGCATCGGAGTTACTTAGATTATAGGACTCGAGGCGTCGCCAGCCGAGGCGGCCAGACCCGCTCAGCCGCGCGCTCTGCGCTTGGCCGGCTTGGCTTCGTCGATGGACTTCACGGCCGCGGCCGACGCCGCCGGTTTCTTCGCCACCGCCAGGCTCGCCTTCAGGGCTTCCAGGATATCCACCACTTTTTCCTGCCGCGGTTCGGGCGTGGCCACCACTTCCCGGCCTTCCTTCTTGGACTCGATCATCTGCAGAAGGTTTTCGCGGTAGGAGTCTTTGTACTTGTCCGGCTCGAACTCGGCGGCCAGCGCTTCCACCAGGCTTTGCGCCAGCGCCAGTTCTTTTTCCTTCACCAGGCTCAGGTCCGTGCGGAACTCGTCCACTTTGCGGATCTCATGGTTGTAGTACATGGTGTGCAGCAGCACGCCATTGGCGCCGGGGCGCAGAATCACCACGTGCTCGCGATTGTGCATGGTCACCTTGGCGATGCCCATGTAGCCGGACTTCTTGAGGGCGTCGAACAGCAGGGCGTAGGGCTTCTCGCCGGCTTCGTCCGGGGCCATGTAGTAAGAGGTCTCGAGGTAGATGGGATCGACGGCGTCCGCCTTGACGAACTCCTGGATCTCCATCACCTTGGCGGTTTGCGGCGCTACCTTCTTGATTTCCTCGTCCTCGATGACGACGTAGCGGTCCTTTTCGTACTCGTAGCCCTTGACGATTTCGGTGCGCGGGATGGGTTTGTCCTCGGCGGCGCAGTACAAAACCTGCCGCACGCGGGAGCCATCGGCTTTGTGAAGCTGATTGAAGCTGATGCTCTCGCTGCGCGCGGCACTGTACAATTTAACCGGGAACGAAACCAGCCCGAATGTGAGGTGCCCTTTCCAAACTGTGGAAGCCATTGCTTATACCTCGCGAGTTCTCACTATACCTCAAACATTACCCTGTAGTTTTGTATCGGCCGCATGAGCTTAAAAAAGTACGTCGAAAAGCGCCATTTTGAGCGGACGCCGGAGCCTGCTCCCGGCAAGCCGACGCACGGCCCACGCTTCCCATTCGCAGTTGCAATTTTGCGTCCAACGCCATCACGCTTCGCATTTGCATTACGATTTCCGGCTGGAAGTGGGCGGGGCGCTGAAGTCCTGGGCGGTTCCCAAGGGTCCGACGCTCGATCCCGACCAGAAGCGGCTGGCCATGATGGTGGAAGACCATCCGCTTGAATACGGCAAGTTCGAGGGCGTGATTCCCAAGGGCAACTACGGCGGCGGCAGCGTGATGCTGTGGGATCGCGGGACCTATGAACTGCTGGGAGACGCCACCGCGGAGGAACAACTCGCGCGCGGCGATTTCAAGTTCCGCCTCGCCGGCGAAAAGCTGACGGGCGAGTTTGCCATCGTGCGCATGAAACGCGGCAAGGGCAACGAGTGGCTGCTGATTAAGAAAAAGGATGCGGCCGCGCGCCCGGGCTGGGATCCCGAAGATCATGCGGAAAGCGTTCTCACCGGGCGGACGCAGGAAGAAATTGCCCGCGGACTCGACGCCGATCCGGCGCCGGCCGCGGCAGCAAAGTCCGCCGCCGAAAACGCCGGCCAACATGCCGAAGATCATCACTCCGATGCTGGCCGAACTCGGCAAGGGCGAGCCTCCAGCGAGCGGCGACTGGGTCTACGAAATCAAATGGGATGGGGTCCGGGCGATTTGCTTTATCGAGTCCGGCAAGTTGCGAATGATTTCGCGCAACGGCAATGCGATCGACAAGCAGTATCCGGAGCTTTCGATCCTGCCGCATCAAGTGCGCGCGCGGCAGGCCATTGTCGATGGGGAGATCGCCGCGCTCGACCCGCAGGGCCGGCCCAGCTTTGAGCTGTTGCAGCGGCGCATCAATGTGGCCGAAGCCAGCGCCATCGCCCGCCTGGCGCGCAGCCATCCGGTGGTGTTCTTCGCCTTCGACCTGCTGTATCTGGACGGCCGCGACCTGCGTGGCGATGCCGCTGATCGAGCGAAAGAAGCTGCTGAAAGAAATTCTGAAGCCGGACGACGTCATCCGCTATTCCGAACACTTCGACACCAACGGCCACGGAGCTGTTGGCCGCGGTGAAGCAGCAGGGCCTGGAGGGAATCATCGGCAAGCGTGCGCAGAGCCGTTATGAATCGCGGCGCTCCTCTGACTGGGTGAAATGGAAGGTGGTCGATTCGGAGGATTTCGCGATCTGCGGATACACCGAGGGCGAGCGCCACGGCTTGGGCGCGCTGGTATTGGGCAACGCGAGCGCCCGGCGGCAAGCTCATATGGGCCGGCAACGTGGGCACGGGATTCGACGCCACGATGGTGAAGACGCTGTTCGCCAAGCTGGCGCCGCTGGTGACCAAGGAATCTCCGCTGGAGCCGGCGCGGGGCCTGCCGCGCAAGGTGGTTTGGACGAAACCGGAATTGGTCTGCGAAGTGAGATTCGCCAACTGGACCGAAGAAGGCCGTCTGCGCGCGCCGGTGTTTCTGGGGCTGCGCGAGGATCTGGACCCTCCGCCGGCGCACGAGCACGCCGCGCTTCTGGCTGCCGATCTCAAAGAGGCCACGCTCACCATCGACAAGCATCGCCTGAAGTTCACCAATCTCGACAAACTGTTTTATCCGAAGGACGGCTATCGCAAGCGCGATCTGCTGAACTACTACGACGCCGTCGCGCCACTGCTGCTGCCGCACCTGAAGGACCGGCCGCTCTCGCTCAAGCGCTATCCCAACGGCATCGAAAAGCCATTCTTCTTTCAGAAGCAGGTGGCCGAGAGTTTCCCGAAGTGGCTGCCCACCGCCGTCGCCGAGGGCATCGAATACGCGATTGGCGGCGACCGCGCCACGCTGCTGTTTCTGGTGAACCTGGGATGCATCGACCACAATCCCTGGATGAGCCGCGTGGGCTCGCTGGAACACCCCGACTACGTGCTGATCGATCTCGATCCGCACGAATGCGGCTACGACAAGATCGTCGAAGCGGCGTTATGGGTGCGCGGCCGCCTGGATCGCATCGAACTGGTGAGCTACCCCAAGACCACCGGCGGCGACGGCATGCACATCTTCGTACCCTTGGAACCGCGCTACACCTACGCGCAAGTCCGCGTCGTTCGCCGAGGCGTTGTCCGCGCTAGGCGCCGCCGAGCGGCCCGACCTGTTCACCACGCCGCGCACCGTATCGCGCCGCGAAAAAGGCAAAGTCTATTTCGATTGGCAGCAGATCGCGCGAGGGCAAGACGATTTCCGCGCCTTACGTCCTGCGCGCTTACCCGGGCGCTCCGGTCGCTACCCCGCTGGCCTGGGATGAAGTGACGCCCCGTCTGCGCCCGGAGCAGTTTCACCTGGGCAACGCGCTGGCTCGCTTCGACCGGGTGGGCGATCTGTTCGAAGGGGTTCTCAAAAAGCCCGCAGCGGCTGGAAGCGGCGATCGAGAAGATGGCTAAAGATGTCTGACGGGTGTAATCTTCCACCCAGGCGGCAACGTCTAAGAGATCGAGGAGCTAAGTGAAGGAAATGAAACTACGTCTCGTTTTTGTGCCCGCGGCGATCACTGTCGTTACGCTGATGATGGCGCGGCGCTGCTCGCGCAGCCGCCGGCCGGCACGGCGCGACCCGGGTCAGCGTATCGAAAATATGTTGACCAAGACTCCTGAGTCTGAACGCCACCCAGCAAGGCCAGGTGCACACGATTCTGGCGGACGCTCAGGTCCAGTCGCAGGGAATCCACGACCAGTTGAAGCCGCTGCGCACCAGCTTGGTGGCCGCGATTAAGACCAACAACAGCGCGCAGATCGAAGCGCTGCATCAGCAGATCGCGCCGCTGCAGCAGCAATTGGACGTGATTCATTCGAAGGCTAGCCGCGCAGATTTACGCGAGCCTCAGCCCCGATCAGCAGACCAAAGTGGGTAACGCCATCGGCATGCTGATGGGCGGTGGATTCGGCCCTGGAATGCGCCACGGCGACCGCCGAAATAGTAACTGGCACGGCCCGCTAACCCGAAAGACCGGCCGACAGCGGCGACGCATCAGCCTCCGCTCGTCGGCCGAAACTTTGTAAGCGCCTTTACTTTTTCCATCCAGTTATAGACGATCGGGCAGTAGGTAGCGCGATCGACCAGATCCCACATTCTGCTTTCGAGCGACCCGCTGCCCTTCAGCAAGATGCGGGAACCGTTCGCAGTTGCCGGGACGCGCCTCGTAAACCGTACAGTCGTTCCCATCGAGAAACTCACAGCCCTGCGCGTTGCGGCGCAGGATCAAGACGTCGTCTTCGTCGCGGGCCGTGTGTTTGTCGAGGAAGGCCTTTTCGGAAAGGCCCAGAAAATGGGCCAGCTTCTGGATGTCGCGCTCGACGATCTGGACTTCGGTAACCCGGCAGCATTCGGCGCACTGCCGGCAATCGATTGCATCGGTCACCTCTTCGGCCGCCTTGCGAAACTGGCGCTCGACGAAAACCCGCGACTTCATATACTTGCGGAAGCGGCCGTTTTCATCGCGCTTCTTCTCGCCAAGCCGCTTGATCTGCACCAGGTCGGTTATCACTGCTTCCAGGTTACAATCACAGCGTGCCTGACCGTCTATATTTTTCTTGCCGCCTGCGGGCGACCAGCGAAGCGCAAATACTCGATCAGTTCGGAAAGCTGCTGGGGGTGTTCCCGTTTTCGAAGCTCGCCAAACGCGGCCCGGCGCTGCGGATCTACGCGATCCAGTTGGTGGAACCGCCGGTATTCGAGCGTGAATTTCCGGTGGTAACGGCGGTGGATGACATGGTCGACGCCATGCGCGATTTCCTGCACCCGGATTGCGCCTGCGAAATCGATACCTTCTGGGATCTGTGGCAGTACGACGGCGATTGGAAGCTGCGGCCCGCGCCCCTGACGCTGGCCTGTTACGGCCCCGAGTTCGAAACCGAGCACGGCGATCATCTGCGCATCGAATTCGGCCTGGACGCGCTATTCTTGCCCATCCCCGGGGTCGAAGGCAGCTTGCGCATGGGGCAGTCGAATCTGAAGAGCCTGCTGCATCTGGTAAGCGATTTGGAGGAGGTGCTGGACATCGAAAGCCGCCAGGTGTGGTCCGAAAGCGGCGCTAACTTCGCGGACGTTCTGCGGACCGCGCTGGGCTCCTACAATGTGAACTAAATTTAACCATGTGAATTAACTTTAATGGTTTAGATACAACAATATGCGATACAAAATCCGGGGCTTTCGGGTATATTGGGAACCGAGGAGTTTTCACACATGAAAAGATTCGGTATTTTAGCCCTTGCCTTGACGTTCCTGACTGGCGCCGCGGTGAGCTCGTTCGCACAGGACGCGCCCAAGAAGGAAGAGACCAAGAAAAAGAAGAAAAAGAAGAAGGACGGCGACGACACCACCAAGAAGTAGTTGAACCCTTTCGGGCGGGTCTTCTTGGCCCGCCCAGCCTTACCCCTTTATTTCGTATTTCATTCCCCCCAGCCGTTCCGATTCCTCCCATAGTTTCTCAGCCACAGCCCGATCCTGCGCCTCTTTGGACGGCGTGACAGCCCGGCATTGGTTGAAATACTGGCCGCTCGCCTGTCGCCACGTCCGCGGATGAGGCCAGGTAGACGATGGTTTCAGCGCCTTCCTCGGGCGAGATGCCGTGGGCTGACAGAAATCGGGCGGAGGATGGATCGCCCCCTTGCCCCTCGCGCGGAAGTCCGAAACGGCTGGCTACCACGCCGGGATGCAGGCTGTTGGCGGTGACGCCTTTGCCGGATAGGCGTCGGGCGAGCTCACTGGTAAAGAGAACATTCGCGAGTTTGGATTTCGCGTAGGCTCCGAAGCCGCTGTAGCCGTGCTGCGATTGCAAGTCGTTGAAGTCGAGCTTCGCACCGCGGTGGACCTCGGACGCCGTATTGACGATACGCGCGGGGGCGGACGTCGAGCAAACGCGCGAGCAGCCCGTGGGTGAGAACGAAATACGCCAGGTGATTCGTGGCGAACGTCAGCTCATACGCCTCGGCAGTTACTTGACGCCGTGCGCAGATGAGGCCGGCGTTGTTGATCAGCACGTCGATGCGCGGCTCAGCGGCGGCGATTTCGCGCGCCACGCGCTTGGTTTCGGCGACTAGCGACAGATCCGCGAAATGCGCAGTGTGTGCGGCGGTCTCGGGCGACACGTTCTGAAGACGTTTCAGCGTGGCTTCAGCCCGGCTCGCGTCACGCGCCACCAACACCAGGCGAGCGCCCATCTTTGCCAGCTTGAGCGCCGCGGCTTCGCCGATTCCCGAGGTCCCGCCGGTGAGAACGACGACCTTCCCTTGCATGACCGGCGCGGCTAGGCCTTATGCATGTACTTGATATTGGATTTAAACACCAGCAGGTTGGGCGCGCCGCCGTCGCGGTTCACCTTCAGGCAGTCCTTGTCATACCACTCGATCACGCCCTTGAGGATTTCGCCATCGCGGAGTACGATCGACATCGGCGTCTTCGACTGCATCTGCTTCAAGTAGTAGAAATTTTCTGCGTTGGTTTGTTCCGGGGGGGAAGTGCGTTTGGGACCGCCCCGGGGCTGCGGCGGCCGCTGGCTTTTGACCTCGGCCTTTGCTTCGTTGAATGAAGGACGGATTAACTTGCGGTTCGCGGGCTCCATGGGAGCGCTCCTTAGCAACTGAGACGGGGATTGGTACTGCTTAGTTACCTTGATAGCACAGCACCGTCACACAAGCCAAGGGCCAAAACGCCACCCCACGAACATTCGCGAACTCAGCGGAGCGATGGCTCTTTGGAAGATGAGCGGCTGCCACCATAGATCAAGCAGGCCGCTGCCGTGAGGGCTAGAAACAAGCCTGCTACAGCGACGTTGGGATAGAAGACTGAGCCGCCCAGATGCGGAACTCTGCCAGGATCACCGGCCCATAGCGTCGCGCTGGGCAGAAGAAACGTGATGTAAAAGAAGGGCGTCCAAAAGGACAGGGAGATGATCGCTGCAACTACGATCGCGATCTCCGGTTCTTTCGATTGCCGCCACAGGAGCCAGATTCCCATCAGGGAGACTCCGGTGAGCAGAAACAGAAGCAGTGCCCCGTGGAAGCGCGCATGCGGATGCCAGAGCGGATTCAGCAGGTGGTTTCCGCTCCAGTCTAGTGCGAAGCCTAGCACCGATTGCATGAGGAGAATCCCCGTCAGCATCAGCCGTCCAAATCCCATTCGATTCATATGAGCCACTCCCAAATCTGCTTCGAATCCGCTTGCGATAGTATAAGACGCACTATCTCTTGCGTTTCTTCGGATCATTTTTGGGACTCTGGCGGCTTGACGGGCGATGAGGGCAGGGAAGCTTGTGTAACCTGAGAACCGGATCGGCCACCATAACGTAGAGGACATTAGTCGTATCGTGCGTAATTTTTCGATAGCGACGAATGCGTTCGCACCCTTCGCATTCGCGATCTTCAGCTCCGCGTGTCTGGCGCAGACCGGAGTGGTGAAGTCTGAAGGCCAGGCGATCCAAGGCGCCACGGTCAAGGCGACGCAGGGCGACCGCGTCCTGATGACCCTGACCGATGACAGCGGAGCTTTTCATCTTGACCGCATGACGCCGGGGTCGTGGATCGTCGAAGTAGACATGTTCGGCTTCGAGCATGCGCGCAAGGAAGTACAAATCGGCGCCAATCCGACCAAGGTCGATTTCACGCTGCAACTGCGGGAGCGCATTCGTCCCGGCGCCCGGAATCAGGAAGCGGCTGTCGAGGCCGAAGGGGCGATCACGCTTCCCAGCGCTGCGGCGGCTGCTCCTCCGGAAATACCGCAAGTGCCGGTGGAGGGATCGAACGAATCGTTCCTGGTAAACGGCAGTCTCAGCCAGGGCCTGCAGACGCAGGCAGGCGACTTGCGGCAGGACTTCGGCTTCGGTGGACCAGGAGGCCTGGGCGGGCTCAATGGGCCTCCTGGAAGCAATCCGGCCGGCAATCCAGGCGATGGACCTGGGGCGGGCGGCTTGCAGGCTGGCGGGCCTCCTGGTGCCCGTGGCGGCCCCGGTGGCGGGGGTGGCTTTGGCGGTGGTGGCGGTTTCGGTGGCGGCGGCTTCGGCGGTGGTGGCGGCCGCGGCGGCGGTGGAGGATTCGGCGGGCCGGGAGGACGTGGACGCGGCGGGCCTCGCGACCGGAACGGCAATCCGGCTTTCATCGGGAACCGGCGCCCCAACAACAACCGCATCACCGGCTCGATCTTTTACAGGTTCGGCAATTCCGCGATCGATGCGCGGCCATTTTCGGTCAACGGGCTGCTTGAGCCCAAAGGCGTCCTACGCCCAAAACTATTTCGGATTCAGCGCCGGTGGACCGCTGTTCATCCCCAAGCTGTTCAGCGCCGAGAAGGTGTTCTGGTTTATCAACTACAACGGCACGCGGCTGCGCAATGGAGTGGACCAGTCATTCACAGTCCCCACCGCGCAGGAGCGCTTGGGCAACTTCGCGGCAATTCCCGGTGTGCAATTGTTTGCGCCCCAATCGGGCGGCTGTTCCGCTGTCTCCGGCAACACGATTTCGCCCAGTTGCATCAGTCCGCTGGCGCAACAGATGCTGCAATACATTCCTCTGCCCAATCAGCCTGGCCTTACGCGGAACTACCGTCTGGTCGCGTCGAATCCCAGTAACACGGAGAATCTCAACGCTCGCGTGAATACCAACGTGACGCAAAAAGATACGCTCGCAGTCGCGTTTAATTTGCAGGAGCGCAACTCAGAGGTATTCGAACCCTATGGCTGCTGCAATTCGACGGACGGGCAGGGAATCAACACCAACATCAACTGGAGACACCGGTTCGGGAACCGCAGCTTCAATAACCTGAGGCTTGCGTTCAATCGCAATACCTCCACGGGCGTCCCGTTTTTCTTCGATAACGTTTCGTCCCAGATTGCGATTGCGGGAGCTTCGGCCGATCCGCGCGATTTCGGCCCGCCCAACTTGAGCTTCGCGAATTTCTCCGGATTGTCGGATAGCAACTGGTCGAAGACCGCTACCTGGAACTACGGCGTGAGCGATACCTTGCAGCTTCATCGGGGCACCCATAACTGGAGCTTCGGCGGCGGGTACACGCGCTATCTGAACAACACCATCGGAGACTCGAATGGCCGCGGCGCGTTCGGATTCTCGGGCCTCGCTACGGCGCAATACGTCAACGGGCTTCCGGTGGCGAATACCGGCAACGATTTCGCGGATTTCCTGCTGGGCCTGCCGGAAACAAGTTCGATCAGCCACGGCGCCGAGGGCGTTTTGAGCGACTACTTCCGCAGCAATCTCTACAATGCTTTCGTCATGGACGACTGGCGGGTCGCCAGCAACTTCACGCTGAATCTGGGAGTGCGCTACGAATACTTCACGCCCTGGTCCGAAAAGTACGGACATCTGGCCAACCTCGATATTGCGCAGGGTTTCACGGCAGTGGCTCCCGTCACTCCCGGCCAGACCGGGCCCCTGAGCGGGGCGGTTTATCCGGGGACATTGATCCGTCCCGATCGCCATGACTTCGGGCCGCGCATCGGCATTGCCTGGAAGCCGGGCGCGCGCAGCAAGATCGTGGTTCGCGCCGGCTACGGCATCTACTACACTCCCAACCAGTACAACCAGTTCGAGTCGAGCCTCGCGGGACAAGCCCCGTTTGCGGTCACCAACTACATCACCACCAGCAGCGCGAATGTGTTGACGCTATCGAATGGACTGCTGGCGGTGCCGGCCGGGAAAACCATCACCAATACGTTCGGCGTGGCCTTGGACTACAACGACACCTACATTCAATCCTGGAATTTTTCGGTGCAGCGCGATCTGCCCGGAAGATTGGTGGGCGAAGTCCTTTACTCGGGGTCGAAGACCACCAACATGAACGTTCAGCAAGCGCCGAACCAGGCGCCGCTGGGGTCCTCGCTCACCGCCGAGCAGCGGCTGCCGATCGCCAACGCCGGGAATTTCATTTTCGATCAGCCGGTCGGCAATGCCACCTACGAAGCGTTGCAACTGCGGCTCACGCGGCGCTTCCAGCGCGGTGTTTCCGCCAATCTTCTTTACACTTATTCCAAGGCGCATCGATGATGCGGTGCTGGCGCAGAATTTCTACGATCAAAGCGCGGAGAAGGCGCTGTCTTCGTTCGACCATCGCCAGGTGCTGGGGCTGAACTGGGTGCTGGCTTCGCCGGTGGACGCCACCAACGGATTTCTATCGCATCCGGCGTGGGCCGCGAAGGCGCTGAAGGACTGGACCATATCGGGCAGCATCACGGCGCAAACCGGATGCCCCGCTCACCCCGACTGTCACCGGCAACCTGGACGGCACTGCTTCCATCGGCCAGTTGCGCGCCGATGCCACCGGTCTGCCGGTAAATTCCGGCTCAGGCTATTTCAATCCGGCGGCGTTTGCGGTCCCGCTGGCCGGGCAGTTCGGCACAGCCGGCCGCGATACCATTACCGGTCCGGGAACGTTCGCGCTCAATCTGTCGCTGGCTCGCAGCATCAATCTTCACTCCGAGCGGCGGCGTCTCGAAATCCGCATCGACGCGACAATGCGTCTGAATCACGTGAATCCCTCGGGCCTCGTCACCGTGGTCAACTCCAACCAATTCGGCTTGATTACCAGCGCCGGCCAAATGCGGCAGGTCACGGCTACCGTGAGATTGAGGTTCTGAGATGAAAAGACTCCTGCCGCTCATCGCGATCACGATCACGCTGCTCGCGCAAGCTCCGACGTTCCAGACGCAGACGAACCTGGTGATCGTCAATCTGAGCGCGAAAGACAAGGCCGGCCGGCCGATCACGAATCTCAAGAAAGAAGATGTCGAGCTTCTCGAAGACGGCGTGCGCCAGGAGATCAGCGTTTTCGAATTTCAGAAGTTAGCGGGAGAACCGCTCGCGCCAGTGTCGTTCGGTACTACCGCGACGCCCACGCTCGAAGAGAGAAACGCGGCTGCGTCGGCGGGGAAAGCAGTCGTCGCGCCCACTCCCAACAATCCGATCCGCTTTCAGGACCGCCGGCTCCTGTGTCTGTTTTTCGATATGACGTCGATGGATCCTCCCGAGCAGTTGCGCGCGCAGGAAGCCGCCATCAAGTTCCTGCAATCGCAAATGACCAGCTCGGACCTGGTCGAAATCATGACGTATTCGACCGCGATCAAAGTGGTTCAGGAGTGGACCGACAATCGCCCCCTGCTGATCGAGACGCTGCGTAAACTCAATCTAGGCGAAGGCAGCGACCTGGCGGCTACCGCCGACACGACGGCCGATGAGGGCGACGACAGCGGCAGTTTCACCGCCGACGAAACCGAGTTCAACATCTTCAACACCGATCGTAAGCTGAGCGCGCTGGAGGACGCCGCCCGGAAGCTGAGCATCTTCCCGGAAAAGAAGGCGCTGGTTTATTTCTCGAGCGGCATCAGCAAGACCGGCGTAGAGAATCAGTCCCAGATCAAAGCCACCGTGAACGCCGCGGTGCGCGCGAACGTATCGTTCTATCCAGTGGATGCGCGAGGTTTAGTCGCGCTGCCGCCGGGCGGAGATGCGTCGACGGCGTCGCCGCGGGGCACCGGGATGATCACCGGCACCAAGCAGGCCGGTCTGCGCGCGAGTTTTCAAGATTCGCAGGAGACGCTGGTCACGCTGGCTTCCGACACCGGCGGCAAGGCGATGCTCGATACCAACGATCTGAGCATGGGCATCCGGCAGGCGCAGGAAGACATCGGCAGCTACTACATCATCGGCTACTACAGCAAGAATGAAGCCGCGGACGGGAAATTCCGGCGCATCAAAGTGAATCTTCTCGATAAGAATATTTCCGCGAAGCTGGATTACCGCACCGGCTATTACGCGGGGAAGCAATTCAAGAACTTCAACTCCTCCGACAAAGAACGGCAACTGGAAGAGGCCTTGACGCTGGGCGATCCGGTGAGCGAACTTCCGCTGGCGCTGGAAGTGGATTACTTCCGGGTGGCGAAAGAACGCTACTCCGTTCCGATCTCCGTGAAGATTCCCGGCTCCGCCGTGGGGCTGACCAAGAAGGGCGCCAAGCAAACGGTCGATTTCGATTTCATCGGACAGGTGCGCGACGCTTCCGGAAAGCTGGTGGGCGGCGTGCGCGACAACATCACCGTGAAATTGAACGACACCGACGCCGAGAAGATCGGACGCCGCTACCTGCAATACGATTCGGTGCTGACGCTCGCGCCCGGCACCTATGCCCTGCGCTTCCTCGCACGCGAAAATCTGACCGGCAAAATGGGCACGTTCGAAACGAAGTTCACCGTCCCGGATTTGAGCGCCGCGAAATCGCTGCGCGTCAGTTCGGTGGTCCTGAGCAATCAGAAAGAGGCGGTCGCATCGGCGGTGGGCAGCGCCGATAGCAACAAGAAGCTGCTGGCTGCACACCCGTTAGTCGAGAACGGCCAGAAAACGGTGCCGAGCATCACCCGCGTTTTCCGCGGCGACCAGACCCTGTACGTCTATGGCGAAATCTACGATCCCGCCATGGACCCGGATCGAAAAATCCCCGACATACAGGCGAACTTCGCCTTGCTGCTGGGCGGCCAGACGGCTTACACGTCGCGTCCGCTGCGGCTCACGAAGTTGGCCACATCCCGGCCCGGGGTCGCACAGTTCGCGTTCCAGATTCCGCTGGCTAAATTGCCGCCAGGACAATATATTTCGCAGGTAAATGTGATCGATGAAACCGGCAAAAAAGTTCGCATTTTTGAGAAACAATATCGTGCTTCTGGCGGCCGGCGAGAATACTGCGCCCCACCCTCAGACGCTCCAGCCTCGCCAATAAGCCCGACGGCGCCGCAAGGAGCAGCGCGGCCCTAAAAAGTAAAGACGAACGCCACAGTCTGGAGAGCGACTCCGGCGTCCGTCGTGTCGTAACGGGGAATTGCTTCGAGTATAGGGCAGCCTAACCTGACGCCCAATCCCATGCAGACGGTATTTTTCAGAGCCATTTGTCACAGCAGACTGGCCGGGAAACTCTCACCCAATGGTCTGCGGGATGGGCAACTGCTTGAGCACGATTGCCGGGTTGCCGCCGGCCACCGAATACGGCGGGACATCGCTTCTGACGAGGGACATCGCCGCAATGGTGGAATTCCGGCCGACGGTCACACCTTTTAGAATGCTGCAATCCGTGCCGATCCAGACGTTCTCTTCAATAGTGATCGGCTTGTACTTGATATACGCCGGATCGTTGCGGTGCTCGGGGTCCACGCTGTGAAAATCGTAATCGCTGATGCGGCACTCTGCTAAAATGCAGCGGCTTCCTATGGAAATCCTCTGTTTACAGCCGAAACGCGTTCCGTTTAGGAAGGCCTTATCGCCGATTTCGATCACCGCATCCGCATCGTGCGTGAAGGGAGTGACCCGCATCGAGACGATCACGTCGTTTCCCAGAATCACGCGGCCCGGTCCGCGGACGATCAGCTTTCCGTCCAGGATGAGGTTCCGTCCGATGGTGATGCGCGGCCGGAACAATCGGCACCACAGCGTGAAACATTGTCCTCGCATGCGCCCGCGAATCGCTTGCCATGCGGCCACCGGATTC
The DNA here is from genome assembly GCA_963731375.1 of Bryobacterales bacterium. GTDB lineage: Bacteria > Acidobacteriota > Terriglobia > Bryobacterales > Bryobacteraceae > Palsa-187. The sequence goes on along the minus strand of CAVSUW010000004.1, from coordinate 452,937 downwards.
TTCAGGCCTCGTACGAGTTTTTCTTGTGTCGTGCCCGGCATATTTCGATCAGTGCACCAGACCGTCCGCGAATCGTAGAGCAAGGCCACATCGATTGCCACCAAGACTTTCGCGGTGCATCGCCGTCTTCTTAGCTCTTATCGATAGTACACTCGCGATGCGCCAGTTTTCATGGCGACGGGAAGGTAGGAATATCTGTTTGCAGCCTAGCGGACCGCGCCCACGCGCCGTTCAAGGCATTTGGTGAGTTCCTCGACCGAAGCCTCCAGCATCTTTTCGCGAGTGCGATCCACCACCAGGCAATGGTGCCCCACGAAGCGCATTTTGTGGTCGTGAATCGCCACCATCAGCACTTCCAGGCCGGATTGCGCGCCATCCAGCCGGCGCCCGTGAGCGTCCAGCGTGGCGCGGCCCAGCAGCAGCATCTGGCTGTAGGCTTCCTGTATCTTGTCGCGATCCTGCTGCGCGAATAATTCATACCAGTCGCGGCCAGTAAGCTTCTTCGGCTCCCCGCCCAAGGCGTAGTGCGAAGGAGGCGTTAATGGACCGAATCTTCCCGTCGGCCCGTATCCAGGCCACTCCGCTTTGGATGTGCTCAATCGCCACCGTTCGGCGTGTAGACTTCGTCTTTGAGCGGATCCTGCTGGGCCTTGACGCGGCGCAAGGCGATCACCAGAAGTACTGACAGGCCAAGCAGATACACCCAGAGTTCGGGACTTTGGAAGGTCAGCTTGCCGGAGCTGGAGATGAGGAACAGCGCGAGCGTCACTAAGGCATCTATCGGCGTAGTGCCGCGCTAGCGTAGGGTACTAAGTAAGAGAAAGTACTAGAACTAGCGTACTCCCGTGTTGACGCAGGGCCTGTGGCCGATTCACGCCCGCGATTAGTCCGCGGAACTTCGGTTGAGTGTACTCCGGAAACACGCCCGCAAGTTGGCGGTTTCCCAAGTGCTTGGCGACCAATTCGCCCAGCACGTCGCGGAAATCGGTGGTGAGCGCCAGGTCGCGGTTCTCGTAGAGCTGCTCCGGAGCCAAGCCGGGCCACTCGCCGTAAACCTTACCGCCGCGGATGGCGCCGCCGAAGGCGAACATCACGTTGGCGTGCCCATGATCGGTGCCGCGGTTGCCGTTCTCCTTGGCCGTGCGCCCGAACTCGCTCATGGTGACGACGGCCACGTCTTCCATGCGGTCGCCCAGGTCCTGGTAGAACGCCGCCAGCGCCTGGCCGAAATTCGCCCAGCAGGTTCGCCAGTTGCCCGGCCCCCGGAGTCTGCCCCACTTCGTTGACGTGCGTGTCCCAGCCGCCCACGTCGGTGAACGCCACTTCCAGGCCCACGTCGGCCTTGATCAGGCGCGCGATCTGCATCAAGGACTGGCCCAGCCGTCCGCCCGGATACTTCGCGCCACCCGCCGGCGTGTAGGGCTGCGCCTGAATCGACTGCATCAGCTTCACCGCGTCGAAAGTCTCGCGCCCGGTGCCGTTCAGCATGTTGTCGAGCGTCGATGCGTACATGCTTTCGAAAGTGGCGGCGCCGTCGGCATCGCTGCACCTTGAATTCGTTCAGATTGTTGATGGCGACCGCTTCGTTGTGCCCGCGCAACGCCCTGCGACAACGACGGCCCCAGGCTCACTGCGCGCACTGGCGATTTGCGAACGTCCGCGGACGGCGGCAGCGCCCGATTCAGCCAGCCGTCGGTGGTGGCCTTGCGTCCCGGCGTGCCCGATTCCATGTAATCCTGCGCGTCGAAGTGCGAACGCGTCGGATCGGGCGATCCCACGGCGTGCACGATCGCCAATTTGTTGGCATCGTAAATCGGCTTGAGCGGCGCGAGCGCCGGATGCAGGCCGAAGAAGCCGTCGAGGTCGATTGCAGATTCCGTGCCCGCCTTTCGGCGCCGGGATGGCGATGGTCGGGCGCAGCGCGTAGTAGTTCTTCTCGCCAAACGGGACCACCACGTTCAAGCCATCCACCGCGCCGCGCTGGAACACCGCGACCAGAACTTTCTTGCGCGGACTGGGACCATCCGCCGCGCGCGCCAGCCACATAGGGGCCGCGCCGACGCCGAACATGGCGAGTCCGGAACTCTTGAGGAACAGGCGTCGTGTGGTCATTCATCATCTCCTCTGGAAATCGGGCGAGCCCAGCAGCAATCCCACCACCGGCGCGTTGCGTCGAGCCTTGCGTCTGCTTCTCGATGGCCGCCAGCGTTTCCGGTCTGCGCGTCGGTGAACAGGATCTGGCGCGCGACTTCGCCGGGGTCGCCGCTGAACAGCGACGCATCCAGCTTCGAGCCCGGCACCTTGTTCTGCGCCAGCGACAGCGCGAAATTCATGCGCGCCAGCAGGCCGCCGAATTCACCCATTCGCTGTTCGCATCCGAATAGCCGGTGGGTTCCAGCTTGCGGTAGAGCGGCTCGCCCAAGTCGCGCGATCTGCCTCGCCAGCGGAAATGCGAAGTCGACTTGCGCTCCGGTGGCGCGCACCGCGCTGACGATCATCTCGAACGGCGTTTTCACCTTGGCGCGATACGCGGCCTGCGAGAAGAATTCGTCCGACGTCAGCATGGTCTTCATCACTTCGCGGATGTCGCCGTTCTTGTCGCGGAAGGTCTTGGCCATCTTGTCGATCAGCTTCTGCGGCGGATCGTCGGCGACGAACCGCTGCGCCAGCTTCTTCGAAATGAAGCGCGCCGTCGACGGATGCCGGGCCAGAATATCCAGCACCTTCTCGGCGTCGTCCTGGCCGCCGCCCGCCGGAATCGTCACGCCCAGAACGGTCTTCTCGCCTTTATCGTGCACGCGGTCGTTGTAGAAGAAATCGCCGCCTTGGCGGGGCGCGCGGATGGTCCAGCCGGTGAAGCAGCGCGCCACTTCGGTCACGTCCTTCTGCGTGTAACCGCCGTCGACGCCCAGCGTGTGCAGCTCCATCAACTCGCGCGCGTAGTTTTCGTTCAGCCCGCGCGCCGGACGTTTGGCGTTTCCGCGCCGCTGCGGTGCGTCGGGACCGACGCTCTCCCAGTTGTCCAGGAAGAACAGCATGGCCGGGCTCTTGGCGGTGGCCTCCAGCAGATCGCGGAACTTGCCCAGCACATGCGGCCGGATGGCCTCGCGCTCGTAGGTGGGCACCAGGTAGCGGTCCGCGCCTTTGTCCAGGAAGACGTTGAAGTGGTTGTACCAGAAGTCCACCAGTTGCTCTTCGAGCTGCCGGTTGCTCAGGATCGCGCGGTACAGTTTGCCTTCGCTCAAATCGAAAGCCACCAGTTGTTGCGGCGCGGTCAGCAGCATCAGCTTGCGGCGCAGCGCGGGTTCGACCGCGGGCAACAATTGCAGGCGCAAGCCCGGAGGCAGCGCAATCGCGACATCGTCCATCTGGTCTTCGGGAATCGCGGCGATCACTGCGCGCTTCTGCTCCACGGTTCCCGTGCGCAGCGTGCGAATCTGCTCGCGCGTCAGCAACTGATCCAGCGGAACCGCCGGCTCCAGCGGCCGCGTTGTCCGCAGCGTCCTTCTTCACCTTGAAGCGCTGGATCACGCGCTCCACCGCCGCTCGCGTCACCGGATCCTCAGGCATCGGCTGCCGCCCCGCCGCGATCGCCCGGATCATCTGCGGATTGGGATAATGTGCGCTCGGTATCGGCCTGCGAGAGACGCAGCGATTCGAGCGGCGCCAGCTTTTGCGCCAGCTCCGGATTCTCCGCGATGCGCTCGGGGTGAAGCTGCAGGTCGATCCACTTCTTCACGCCCATTTTGCGGACCGCCTCGACGTCTCCGGGCCGCGGCCCGAAGGTCAGCCGGTTCAGCGCATGGATCACCTGCTCGTCCTTGGAGAGCTTGGGACTGCGGGCTCCGACAAACAACAGGGGGCACAGGACCAATGCAGAAACTGCCAATACCTTCCGCATCACTACCTATTACAACGCAGACCGAGCCAGAAGGTTGACGGGCTCTCTGCGTGTGGGGCGATCGCCTTAGAGAGCCTTAGATGCCCAACTGGTCGCAGGTGCGCGCGAAAAACCCGTCGGTCATACCGGCGATGTAATCGCACACCTGCCGATGCAGCGGCTCGCCTGCGGATTCTTCCAGATACGCCGCCGGCATCAGGTCCGGCTGTGCCAACAGGAGTTCGAACAACTGCGCGATGCGCTCCACCGACCGCTGGCGATCCTGCACCAACTGTTCCGACTCATACACCTGGGCCCGCAGGAAGCGCTTCAATTGCGCCGCGCCCTCGGCCGTGGCCGGAGTGAAACGCACCACCCGCTCGGGATGCGCCCGCACGGCGTCCACGTCCGCCAGGCCTTGCGCCGCGGCCACGGTTCCCTCCACCAGTCCCGAAACCAGCCAGTCAATCAATCCGCGCACCACCTCGTGCATGCGCACGCGCTCCGGAGCCCCCGGGAACTGCATGCTCGGCGGCCTCGTCCAACTCGCGGAACATATCGGACGCGCGGCAGGCGGCTTCGATCGTGACCAAGCCGGCGTAGTAGCCGTCATCCAGATCGGCCGTATCGTAGGCGATCTCATCGCAGGCATCGATCAACTGCGCCTCCAGCGGCGGACGCAGCCCGGGCAGGTATTCGTCGAGCTCCGGAATCTCGCCCGGCTCGAAATCGCGCGAATGCTTGGCGATCCCCTCGCGAACTTCAAACGTCAGGTTCAGCCCCGGGAAGCGCGCATAGCGGCTTTCAAACGATTCCACGATGCGCAGCGCCTGCAGATTGTGATCGAAGCGCTCGCCGAAGCGGCGCATCAGGCGGTCCAATTCCTCTTCGCCGGAATGGCCGAAGGGCGGATGGCCGATGTCGTGCGCCAGCGCCAGAGCCTCGGTCAGGTCTTCATCCACGCCCAGAACTCCGGCCATGGTGCGCGCGATCTGCGAGACCTCGATGGTATGCGTCAAGCGGTTGCGGAAATGATCCGAAACGCCCGCGGTGAACACCTGGGTTTTGTTTTCCAGGCGGCGGAACGCCCGCGCATGCACCACGCGATCGCGGTCGCGCTGGAAAGGATTGCGGTAAGGATGAGCCAGTTCCGGGTAGCGGCGTCCACGGGAGCGCTCCAGCGGGAACCGCAAATGGGCGAGCGCGGCGGGCAGGGTCACGCGTTGCCGGTCATGATCCACGCGGGACGGTTGTCACCTGGCCGGTGGAGCGCCGGGAGACGCCGCTTGCGCAATCTTCGAAGAATCCACGATGGCCGTGCGGCTGATGGTTCCGCGAGCGGATGTGCGCAGCGGATCCAGCAGCTTGTGCGCTTCGGTGGGATTGGACTTGGAGAGCATCTCGCCCAACGCCAGTTGAGCCTGCTCCTTCGATACCGTCGCCGAGGGATTGGCGATGGCGTCGCGCAGTACTTTTTCGGCCTCCGCCATCTTGCCCTCGGAAATGTAGATCTGGGACGAGCGCGATGCGCGCCAGGCTGGCGTAGGCCTTGGGCCCGTCGTCGACCACTCGTTTGTAGCGCCTCTCGGCTTCGTCCTGATTGCCCGCATCGACGGCATAGCTGGCCAGATACATGTCGGCGATCGCGCCCTCCTGCGTTCCGCTGTACTTGGCGGAAAGATCGGTGAACGCCTGCACTTTGGCCTTGGTCTTTTCGGCTTCGGTATCGAAATGCATATTGGTCGGCTCGATCGTCGCTACCGGTGGTGGCATCATCCACGCGCAGCGCCTTGGCCAGCGCTTCCTCGCGGGCGGCGGCTTGCGTGCGGTTGTAATACATCACGCCGACCACAATCAGCACCAGAGCGATGAGGGCCGCGCCGTAGCGCACCACTTCGGTTTTGTGCGCCGAGGCCCAGTCGAATACGTCGAAAACATCCTCGGCAAATTTATCGGTCTTGAGATCTTTACGGGTTTGACGATCCACGCGAAAACTCCCTAGAAATAGTGCGATTTTTAGTGTAACACGCGCCAACCGGCCGACGACGCCGTGGCCCGGAGCTTATTTTTGAATGCGGAACTCGCGGCGCGCGCTTCGGCCATCTGCCCGCCGACTTTGTCTTCCATCGTGATCACCAGCGTGTAGCTGCCCTCGGGAACATCCGGCTGCAGATTCAAGCTGACCGCGCCCGGAACGTAGCGCTGCGGATAAAAGCCTTCGCTCGAATCGGCGGCGGCCGCGGGCTGGGCGAATACCTGCTCGCCCGATTCGCGCAGGATCGCCAGGCCGTATTCGACCGAGTAGTGGTTCTTGTCGCCGTACTTGTAGCCGGTCATATCGAAGCGCGCCCACAGCGTCTCGCCCGGATGATACACGGCGGGATCGAGCGGCGGCCCGTCGGTCTCGTCCTTGACGAAACGCAGATTGCGCGCGGCCAGGACCGGGCTGGGTTCGACCGCATGCCCACGCACCTGGAACTCCAGTTGCGACGTCAGATCGGCCTTGGCGACTTCATCGCGTGCCGTGACCTTAATGTGATAAGCGCCGCCGGGAGCGAAGGGCGGGATATTGAAATGGTGCAAAAACTTCGGATACCAGTTCTTGTCCTGCGGAGAAATGGGCTCGGCGATTTCGCCTTTGGTGCTCGGCTCACCAGCGGGATGCCCGGAGGGATCGGTCACCTCGCAGCGTCCAGGAAAGCTTGACGCTGCGTTGATTGTCGCCCGTGACAGCCGACTGATAACCGGTCAAGCGGCAACTGAAGAACACGGTTTCGCCGGGCAGGAAGGCATGATTCGGACCCAGCTCCGGTCCGTCTTCGAACTGATGCAGCGCGATGCGGTCGACCGAAAACGCGGCGGAAGCCGGCAGGGCCGCCCCCAGAAATGTGGCGCCGAGCAATGCCGCCAGCCAGCCGCGGCGAATTACTTGGGTCCAGGCAGGGGCATGTCGACCGTTGTATCGGTGTCGATGCGCAACGGAATTTCGACCCATACAAATTTCTCCGTTCCCGGTTCGCCGCCATCGGTAAGACGCAGGCGATAAGAGCCGAGGGGTACGTCAAAGGCAATGTTGCCCTGCTTGGTTTCAGCCGGCGCGACTTCCCGCAGCAAGCCGAACCAGTTATCGATGCCGTCTCCGTTTTCCAGTTCCTTGTATTCCTCCCGGTTAGGAGCCTTCCAGAGTCAAGAAGGGAACCGACACCGGATGGCCGCCGCCGTTGGTGGCCGAGAGCGTGATCAGCAGAAAGCGGTGCTCCGGAACCCGCACCTTGAACAGGTCTCCGAGTTGCGTGCGCCACGCGGTTTGGACCACGTTATAGATCATGGGCGTGGCGATCACGCGCTCGCCCATCTGAAAATTGATCTGCTCGGGACCCTGCTTTCTTGCACCCCGCCAGCGGGAGTCCGGCGACCAGCGCGAGCGTCAAGAGGCATAATGAAGGCAGCGCCGGGCGTTTGAGCATGATCAATCCACAATCTAGCGGGAATCGGGACGGAAGGCAAATCGAGTGGCGGATGCACCGCCGAAAGATCGTCCAGGTGATGGCGCTGCTGGCGATGCTCAGCGCGTCGGTGGCCTCGCGTTCCAGGCCCCCGCGCCTGCATCCAATCGACGCATCCGCTCACCGGCCGCCATATCGCCAATGTCATGGGCTTCCGCGGCGCGGACTGGCTGGAGCGCCCGGAGCGCGAATCCGAAGAAAACGTCGAGGGCGCGCTCGACGCCATCGGACTGAAGCCGGGGATGACGGTGGCCGAAGTCGGGCGCCGGTACCGGCTATGTGGCGCTGCGCATGGCCAAGCGCGTGGGTCCCAGCGGCAAGGTGTACGCCAACGATCTGCAACCCGAGATGCTGGGGCTGCTGCGCAATAACGCCGCCAAAGGCGGAATCACCAACGTCGAGACGGTGCTGGGGAGCGTAGACCGACCCCAAACTCCCGCCCGGCCAGATCGACCTGATCATTCTAGTCGACGTGTACCATGAGTTCTCGCAGCCGCAAAAAATGCTGCAAGGTATTCGCCGCGGCGCTGAAACCCGACGGTCGGCTGGTGCAGCTCGAATACCGCAAGGAAGATCCCAACGTCCCCATCCTGCCGGATCACAAGATGAGCGTGGCCGAGGCCAAAACCGAAGTGGAGGCTGAGGGTTTCAAGCTAGGGCCGGTGATCGAAACCCTGCCGCGCCAGCATATTTTGATTTACACGAAGGCCGCTGCAAAGGCGGCCGCAGCGAAATGACCCACTCGCGCCGCCGTTGCGACATCGTATATTATGGTGATATACGAGAATGTTGGACCTGACCCGAATCGAGGAATTCGAATGGGACTCCGGAAACGAGCGCAAGGGCGAAAAGCATGGTGTCACGCAACAGGAGGCGGAGCAGGTGTTCCTGCATCAGCCCTTGCTGCTGTTGGAAGACATCAAGCACAGCGGTGCGGAACCCCGTTTTCACGCGCTGGGCAAGAGCTTCGATGGCCGCCTGCTCCACGTCTCGTTTACGGTCCGAGGCGCAGGTATCAGGATCCGTGTGATATCGGTTCGGCCCATGCATTGGAAGGAAAGAGTTGCATATGAAAAAACCTCTTAAGCCGATTCCTAAGTTCCGCTCCGTAACGGCGGAGCGAAAGTTTTGGGAAACGCATGACACCACGCAATATCTGGATTGGTCCCAAGCTCAACCCGCTCGCTTTCCGAATTTGAAGCCGTCAACGAAGTCGATCTCGCTGCGGCTGCCGGTGCATTTGCTGGAGCGAATCAAAGTGGAAGCTAACCGGCGCGATGTTCCGTATCAGTCACTGATCAAGGTTTGGCTTGATGAGAGGGCTGGATAACAAAAAGCGGCCTGAGCAGCGTTCCTTGCTGCACGTTCCGCCCTCGCGTGCGTCAATATTTTATAGGGCTGTCGCCGGAGCAGTGTCTTCCGGCTAAGGAACTGGCCCTCAATAACTTACCGCATGGCCGAGTGGACGCTTAAATACGCCGACGCGCGCGGGGAAATCCACCAGCAGGTGGCCGAAGCGGCCTCCGAGCGAGAACTGCGCGACCGCTACACGCAGCAGGGCTTCCTGGTCTATAACATCAAGCCGCGCTCGGAGATCAGCGGCCTCGCTTCCGGCCTGCGCCCCAGCGGCAAGCGCTTCAACCTCGAAAAATTCCTGATCTTCAACCAGCAGTTCGTCACCCTGATCCGCGCCGGCCTGCCCATCCTGCGCGCCCTGGATCTGCTGGCCGAGCGCCTGACCGACCCGAAACTCTCGAGCCACATCCGCAACGTGCGCGACGAAGTGAAAAGCGGCTCGCTGCTCTCGGACGCCTTCGCGAAGCAGGGCGTGTTCCCGCCCATCTATGTCACCAGCGTTCTGGCCGGCGAGCGCAGCGGCGCGCTGGCGGAAGTGATCGAGCGCTTCGTCACCTATCAAAAACTGGCCTTGTCGGTGCGCAAGAAACTGCTGGTATCGCTGATGTACCCGGCGCTGCTGATCGTTCTGGTCACCTGCCTGATCGTGTTCCTGATCACCTACGTGGTGCCCAACTTCGCCGAGCTCTACAACAGCATGCAGGCGCAGTTGCCCACGCCGACGCTGATCCTGATCGCCATCGGCACCACCGCGCGCGGCTACGTGCTGTTCGGGTTTGGAGTCTTGATCGTGGCGGCGATTGCGCTGCGGGCCTGGGGGAAAACGCCCACGGGCAAGGAAGCGTTTGACCGCGTGCTGCTGAAAGTCCCGATCCTGGGCGAGGTCTGGCTGAAGTATCAGGTGGCGCAATTTTCGCGCGTATTGAGCACGCTGCTGATCGGCGGCATCCCGCTGATGCAGGCGCTCGACACCTCGGCCGATTCGCTGGGCACCCAGGTGCTGAAAAAGGTGCTGCAACAAGCCACCAAACTGGTGCGCGAAGGGCAGTCGCTTTCCGGAGCCTTGCGCATCACCGGCGTCTTCCCCAGCCTGTCGCTGGATATGATTGAAGTAGGCGAGTCGACCGGCGCGTTGCCCGCGATGCTCGGCAGCGTGGCCGAGTTTTACGAAGACGACGTGGCCACCCGCGTCACCGCGGCGCTCAGCCTGATCGAGCCCATCATCATGATCATCATGGGAATTTTCGTGGCCTTTGTGCTGATTTCCCTGTATCTGCCGATCTTTTCCTTAGCGGATTCCATTCGTTCGTAAAGTTGACTATGGCGGCCACCAACCAAATTCTTCCGCAAGATCCGGTGCAGGAAATCTCCAAGCGCGCGCGCGCTGGCCGGGCGCTACTATCACGAGTTTGTCGATCTCAAGGAAACCCGCATCGACCACGATCTGTTCCACTCGATTCCGGTCGACCTGATGTTCCGCTACAATTTCGTGCCGATTCAGGCCGACAACGGCACCCTCGAAATCGCCATCGCCGATCCGCGCAATCTAAACCTGATCGACGAACTGGCGGTGCTGCTCGGCAAGAAGCTGCGCGTGCGCGTGGCCACGCTCTCGCAGATTTCCGATCTGCTCAAGAAGACCGAACAATCGCAGCGCGTTCTCGAAGAAGTGACCGAAGGCTTCGCGCTCGACGTCGTCGGCGATGAAGACAATCCCGACGAGACGCTGTCGATCGACCGCCTGGCGGCCGGCGATTCCGACATCGCGCCGGTGATCAAGCTGGTGGACACCACCATCTTCAACGCGCTCGAACGGCGCGCCAGCGACATCCACATCGAGACCCGCGACCAGGAAGTCGCCATCAAGTACCGCATCGACGGCGTGCTGCACTACGCCATGCCGCCGATCGCCAAGGACTGGCACTCGACCATCATTTCGCGCATCAAGGTCATGCGCGAACTCGACATCGCCGAGCGCCGCGTGCCCCAGGACGGCCGCTTCCGCGTGCGCTACAAGAACCGGCTGATCGATTTCCGCGTCTCCATCATGCCCACCATCTACGGCGAAGACGCCGTGCTGCGCGTGCTGGACAAAGAATCCATGAGCGAGAAGTTCGCCAAGCTCTCGCTCGACGTGGTGGGCTTCGCCGACAACGATCTGGTCAAATTCCGCCGCTATATCAAGGAACCCTACGGCATGGTGCTGGTCACCGGACCCACCGGCTCCGGCAAAACCACCACGCTCTACGCCGCGCTCAGCGAGATCAAGAACGACGAAGACAAGATCATCACCATCGAAGATCCCGTCGAATATCAGATCAAGGGCATCACGCAGATTCCGGTGAACGAAAAGAAGGGACTCACCTTCGCGCGCGGCCTGCGTTCCATTCTGCGCCACGATCCCGACAAGGTCATGGTGGGCGAAATTCGCGATCAGGAAACCGCGCAGATCGCCATCAATGCCGCGCTCACCGGCCACCTGGTGTTCACCACGGTCCACGCCAATAACGTTCTGGACGTGCTGGGCCGCTTCCTCAACATGGGCGTCGAAGCGTACAACTTCGTCTCCGCGCTCAACTGCATTCTGGCGCAGCGCCTGGTGCGCGTGATCTGCCCGCATTGCAAGGCGCCCGTAAAGTATTCCGACGACTACCTGACCGAGAGCGGCCTGGACTCTGGCCGATTGGGGCGACGTAACCTTCTACGAAGGCGCCGGCTGCTTTGAATGCGGCGGCACGGGATTCCGCGGCCGCAGCGCGATCCACGAACTGCTGGATCTCTCCGAGCGCATTCGCGAAATGATTCTGAACCGGCGGCCCGCGTCCGAAATTCGCCGCGCCGCGCGCGAAGAAGGCATGACATTCCTCCGCGAATCGGCGCTCGAAAAGGCGCGCGCGGGCGTGACCACGCTCAAAGAAATCAATAAGGTCACCTTCATCGAGGTTTGAACCAACACGTCCGATGTCCATCCTCAACCAAATCTCGCGCCTGGTGAAAGACCCGTCGCCCAACTACGTGTTCGAGCTGTCGGAAGCCGGCATCGCCTTCGCGCAGCGCCGGCCGGCGATCCCGGCTTCGCGCCGTTCGAGCCCGGCACGCTGGTCGTTTCTCCCGGTCGAAGACAATATCCATAAGGCCGATGCGGCCACCGCGGTGCTCAAGTACGTCGCGCCTCTCGACAGTTCCCGCAAACGCCGCCGCGCCGCGCTGATTCTTCCGGATTACGCCGCTCGCGTCAGCGTGCTGGATTTCGATTCCTTCCCGTCGTCGCCCGAAGAACAGCTTTCGCTCATCCGTTTCCGCTTGAAGAAGACTCTGCCCTTCGATATCGACTCCGCCGCCGTCAGCTACTTCGCTCAGCCCGCCGAAAAAGGCGCGCCCATCGAAGTGGTGGCGGTGATCGTGGCGCTCGAAATTATCGCGCGCTATGAGGCGCTGTTCCGCGCGATGAATTTTCACGCCGGCGAAGTGACCACCTCCGCGCTGGCCGCGTTGCATCTGTGTCCGCCGGCGACGCGCGCCGACGCCGTCAATGTGATCGCCAAGCTAAGCGGCAAGACCTTGACCGTGATGGTGCTGCGCGGCGAAATCCTGAAGCTGTTCCGCTGTGTCGCGCTCGAAGAGGTGACGGAAGAACAGATTCTGGCGGTGCTGCAGCCGACCTTCTCCTACGTCGAAGACGAACTGGCCGCGCCGGCGGAGAAACTCACGCTGTGCGGATTCCCTAGCGGCGCGCTTTCCAGCCTCCGCTACGAAAAAGACGTGCTGCGCAGCAGCTTTGGCACACCTGGAGCCTTCAATGCCGGCCTGCTGGGGTATCTTGAGGGGGCGCGTAACTGACGTGAGAATCCCGATCAATCTGGCGAGCGATCCCTTTCGCCGGGACCGTCCTCTGCTCGTGGCCACCGGCGTTGCCGCGGCGCTGCTGGCCGTGGTGCTATGCGGCTTGCTGTACCTGATCGCGGTGGACCGCTCGCGTTCGGGCGACACCCGCGCGCAGGTGAACCGCCTGAATCAGGAACTGACTGCCATCTCCACCGAGCAGGCTCGCCTGGACGCCACGCTCCGCCAGCCGGCCAACGCCAGCATTCTGGAGCGCAGCCTTCTGCTGAACACCCTGGTCGAGCGCAAGTCCGTCAGTTGGACCAGAATTTTCGCCGATCTGGAAGCCGTGATGCCGCCCAACGTGCGCCTGATCCAGGTGCGCTTGCCGCAGATCGATTCCCGCAATCAGGTTCTGCTCGACATGGTGGTCGGGTCGCAGAGCCCCGAACCCGTCATCACGTTTCTGAAGCAGTTGCAAGCGTCGCCGCGTTTCGGTCCGGCGACAGTACACAATTCGGCGCCTCCCACCGACAATGAGCCGCTGTACCGCTATCGCGTGAGTGTGAACTATGCCCAGAAACTTTAACGGCGCGGCGGGGATCACGATTTGGTGGCGGGTCGCGCTCGGCGTGCTGTTGCTCGCGACCATCGGCGCGGCGTGGATCGTGATGTATCCGCCCGGCGGTTCGGCCGACGACTTGCAGCAGCAACTCGCCGCTCTCCAAACGCAAACCGCCGCGAGGCGCACGCTGCTGGCCAGCACCCGCCAGCATGTGGCCGCCGTCGAACAGGGCCGCGACCGAAGGCGACAAGTTTCTGAACGAATATTTCCTGGCGCGCCGCACCGCTTATTCGACGCTGCTCTCCGAACTGGTCGCCGCCGCCGATCGCGCCAAGATCAAGCCCAAGGAACACGCCTACGCGACCGAGCCCATCGAAGGCTCCGATTCGCTCAGCATGATGAGCATCTCGGCCAACTACGAAGGCACCTACGCGAACCTGATGCGCTTCGTGCATGAGCTGGACCGCTCGCCGCGCCTGCTGATTATCGAAGCGCTGAACGCGGCGCCGGAACAGAGCGGCGGTACGCTGAATATAAGCATGAAGATCGACACCTTCGTGCGGGACGACGGATCGGCGCAATGAATTTGATTCCATCACAGCTCGGCGCGGAACCGAAGAAGCTGGCGATTCTCGGCGGCTTGGCGGTGGTGCTGATCGTGGTGTACTTCATCAACCGGACACCGGACGTGCCCCAGCAGGCTGCTTCCGTCACGCCTGCGGCAGCGCGCAACCCGGTGCCGCTGGAATCGCTGGGAGCGCGCGCCCGCACTGTGCAGAGCGCCGCAGGGCTTACTCCACAAGCGCCGCAGACCGGCTCAACCCGCCGTGGTCAGGCCGCGATTCAGGATTTTAAGCCGACGCTCAAGCTGCCCGACGGCGTCGACGTCAGCCGCATCGATCCAGCGCTGAAACTCAATCTGCTGGCGCAACTGCAAAGCCTGCCGCTCGAAGGCGGAGAGCGCAGCCTGTTTGAGTTCGGCGCGCGCGCCCAAACCCAAGACGCCAACGCCCACGGTGGCGCCCGTGAAGCCCATCACGCCGCCGGCGCGACGCCCGAAACAGCCGGGGTTCCGGCCACTCCGCCGAAGCCGGTAATCCCGCCGATCCCGCTCAAATTCTACGGGTACGTCAGCGAATCTCGCGCCGTCGCTCCCGGCGCCGCTAAACGCGCTTTCTTCCTGGACGGCGAAGACATCGTGGTGGCCGGCGAGAACGACATGATCCGCAATCGCTTTAAGATCATCCGCATTGGCGTAAACTCGGCAGTAGTGGAAGACACCACCAACAAGAATCAGCAGACCCTGCCGTTGGTGGAGGAACTGCCCGGATGACGCCGCCCTCTGTTCCGCGCCGCCGAGAACGCGGCTTCGCGCTGCTGGTCATCTTCCTGATCGCGGCCGCGGTGGCCTTCACCATGTATCAGGAATTGCCGCGCGCCGCCTTCGAGAGCGCTCGCGATAAAGAGCAGCTTTTGATGGACCGCGGCAATCAGTACAAGCGCGCCATTCAGGTTTTCTACGCCGAGAATAAGCGCTACCCGGCGGAGCTGAAGGATCTGGAGAGCACCAACAACAAACGTTACCTGCGCCGCCGCTACATCGATCCGATGACCGGCAAGGACGAATGGCGCTTGATCCACACCAACGGCAGCTTCCTGACGGATTCGCTGGTGACCAAGCCCCCCGCGCAAAATGCCAACGGCGGTTTGCCGGGCCAGGGACAAACGCCCGGCGGAGGCCCGCTCGGCGCCAACAATTTGAATACGGCACCGGCTCCGCCCACGAATACCGCTAACAATGCGAATGACCCGAACGCCGCTGCAGCCGTCCCCGCCCTGAATCCCATGGCGCAACAGCGGCCGAGCGATCGCCGGTTTCCCACTGGCGCGAGGCTTCCCGCAGGCGCCAGGGTCCAATCCCGGCGCACCCGGCAGTGGGAGGCGCGAATTCCTTTGGTGCGAATACCCCGGCCTACGATCCCTCCGATCCGCGCACCTGGCCTGCGATTACGATCGCAACGCCCACCGCGCAATCGGGACAACCGCAGCCGGGACTCGGCGGACAACAGGCCCGCGGCAATCCGCCCTTCGGTGCGACACAGCTTGGCGGCGCAAACCAGCAAACTCAGATCCAACCTCAATTTCGGACAGGGTGGTCTCGGACAAGGCAATGGACAGGGCGGCGGGAACCCGCAGCCGTCGACCCTGTTCAATCCGAATCCGACCGACCCGAACGGTCTTGCCGCGGCGCCGATCCAGAACGATACCCAGAACGCGTCCCAGCCGCCGGGTAATCCGAACGTCCCGTTACTCGCCATTCGGGAATCAGCTCTCGCCCGCGCAGCAGCCGCCGCCTGGCGCAGGGCAGGCGAATGCACAGCTAGCCGCTAATCTGGCAACCGGTGGATTCAACCCGCAAGTGCCCCCTTCGCCCCAGAACGCCGCAGCAGGAACCCAGCCGAATCCGGCCTTGCCCGGCAACAATTCCGGCAATGCCGCGCTGAACGCTATCGATAACACGCTGTTCCGCCCGAATCAGGCGCCGGCCGCGGGACCCACCGGCTCGCCCGGCATCGCAGGTGTAGCCAGCACGTTCAAAGGCCCCAGCATCAAAGCCTATCGCGAACGAACCAAGTATCAGGAGTGGGAGTTCGTGTATGAACCGACTACCAATCAGCCCGGCGCCAATCAGCCCGGTTTGAATACCCCTGGTTCAAATCAGAATGGCCTGAATCAAGCCGGCCAGACCGGCGCGGCGGGTCAGAACCCATTGCAAGGTCCGAACCCGTTCGGCCCAAGCTCCGGGCAGCCTGCAGGCGGGACCGCGCCGTCCAATCCGTTCTCCGTGCCGAACCCGTTTGCGCCGACCGCGTCTCCCACGCGGTAGCTAAGTCCACTCGGACTTCAGCATTCCGTACACCAGCAGATCGTGATAGCGGCCGTTCACCAGTTCCGCGTCGCGGTGCGTGCCTTCGAGTTTGAATCCCAGCCGCCGCGGAATCGCGTTGCTCTTCGCGTTGCCGGCGGCGCAGCGGATCTCGACCCGGTTCAAATCCATCTCGCGGAACAGATGGGTGATGGCCACGCGGCAGGCGTCGGTGATGATGCCGCGGCCCTCAAACTCGCGCGCCAGCCAGTAGCCCAGTTCGACGCGGCGATTGCGCCAGTCGATGCGATGCGTGCCGATCACTCCCGCCACTCGCTCGCGATGCCAGATGCCGGCGGTAAAGCCGTCATGCGCGGCGAACATTTCGAGCGTGGAACGAATGAAGGCGATCACATCGTCTTCCGTCCGTGGTCGGCATCCACCCAGGGCAGCCATTGCCGCAGGTGCTCGCGATTGCGCTCGACCGCGGCGAACACTTCGGCGGCGTGATGTTCCTCGAGCAGGCGGAGTTCGAAGTCCTCGCGGAGCGGCGTGCTGAACATGTTACATGGCGCGGTTGGCGTAATTCCGCTGGTAGTAATTTTGATACTCGCCGGATTTCACGCGCGCGATCCAGGCCGCGTTGGCGCGATACCAGTCGATGGTCGCCCGCAGGCCGGCTTCGAACGGCATCTGCGGCGCTGCCATCCGGTCTCGCGCATGAGTTTCTCGGTCGAGAGCGCGTAGCGGCGGTCGTGGCCGGGGCGGTCCTTAACCGTCTGCATCAGCGAGCGCGGCTTGCCGACGGTATCCAGAATGCGTTCGACCACTTCCAGATTCGGCAGCGCCCGGCTGCCGCCGATGTTATAGATCTCGCCCGCGCGCCCGCGTTCGATCACCGCCAGAATCGCGCGGCAATGATCGTCGACATACAGCCAGTCCCGCACCTGCATGCCGTCGCCGTAAATCGGCAGCGCCTTGTCTTCGATGGCATTCGAAATCATCAGCGGGATCAGCTTCTCGGGAAACTGATACGGGCCGTAATTATTGGAAGCGCGCGTCACCATCACCGGCATGCCATAGGTGACGAAGTAGGAAAGCGCCAGCAGATCCGACCCGGCTTTCGACGCCGAATACGGGCTGCTGGCGCGCAGCGGATAGTTTTCGTCGGCATCGTGCGGCGCCGGGATGCTGCCGTAAACTTCGTCGGTCGAGACATGCAGGAAGCGCGGCGTCTTATGCGTGCGCGCCGCTTCCAGCAGCGTGAACGTGCCGCGCAGATTGGTCTCGAACACCGGCGCCGGCGAAAGAATGCTGCGGTCCACGTGGGATTCCGCCGCGAAGTTCACGATGACATCGGGCTGCGTCTCCGCGATGGTCTGATTCACCAGCGCGGCGTCGCAGATGTCGCCGTGCACGAAGCGATAGCGGGCGTCGTCCGCCACCGGCGCCAGATTTTCCAGATTGCCGGCGTAGGTCAGCTTGTCGAAATTCACCACCAGCGAAGGACGCTGTACGGTGGGCGAATCCAGCAGCATCCGCACAAATGCGCTGCCGATGAAGCCGGCGCCTCCCGTGACGAAGAATTTCATTTGTGCTGCAGTTCCCAATCGTAGGCGATGGAGCTCTGATCGTGCGCGATGCGGCCTTCGTCCTGCGGATTGTACAGGCGGTTCGTCACGTAAATCAGCATGCCCGCGTGCTCGCCGATCACCTTGTATCCGTGACCCACGCCCGGCGGAATGAAAATCTGCCAGGGCTTCAGCGCGCCGGTATACAGCGTATTCTTCAGGCCGTAAGGTGCGCGAATCCGGCCGCAGATCCACCAGCGCCACCTGGAACATGCCCTGCGACGGCACCCAGAGATCGGTCTGATGGTGGTGGAAATGGAATGCCTTGATGGTGCCCGGATAGCTCAGCGCCGCGGAGACCTGCGTCGTCTCCGGCACGAAATCCGCGGCCAGCCCCTGCTTCAGCCGCACGACTTCCAGGAAATATCCGCGATCGTCCGGCCAGAGATCGTACGGCGCGAACCTGGACGCCGTCGATCAGGTCCGCCGAATCCGGCGTGCGAATGATCTTGCCGATGCCCGGTTCACACTTCGGTGTTTCGATGGAAATGCCTTGCCCAGTGGTAGTATTCACTGGAAACTAGATTAACGCGGATCGGTTTCCGAAAACCGGCCTAGTTCGCCCGCAGCGTGATATTGCCGATTCCACCGCGGATGTCCAGGTGAACGGTGACCTTGGCATCCTCGTGCTGCGCACTCACCCAGCGGCCATTGTGCTTCTCCAGGCCTTCGGCGTCGATATTGCCGATGCCGCCGTGCGCGTCGGCGACGATGCCCACCCCGGTGGGCAAGCGCACCGTCGCATTGCCCACGCCGCCGTGAATCTCCACGTCGTAATCCCGCTTGGGATTGCCGCGCAGATCCATGTCCAGATTGCCGACGCCCATATGCACCTCAATGCCGCGCAGGTTCAGGGAGCCCAGATTCATCTCCGCATTCCCGGCGCCCAGGTGCGTCACGACGTCCAGTCGGAACATCGTTGTTCAGGCGCAGCTTCCATTCGTAACGCCCCGAACCGCCGAAATGGTGGCTCGGCTCCGCAATGGTGAGGCGTCCGCGGAAGCTGCCGTCCTCATAGCGCACGATTGGTTCTTGCTCGGGAGTGCTGAAAGCAAAGTCGGCATCCAGCAAGCGTGGCGATCCGCCTTCCACATTCAGTTCGCCCGCGCCCATGCGCATTTCGACGCGCACCATCTCCGCTTTGTCGAGTTCGATGGCCTTCGTATCGTGCAGGAGCGGGCCCGTATACGACGATCTGGCCCGGGCATCACACCCCGTGAGGGCCAATATGGCCACGCCAGCCAGTAATAATCTGCCTCTCATGCCCAGAAGATACGGATTGGAGGGCAGGGAATGTTCCCGGAAAGTTTTCAGACCCGGAGGTAGTCCGGCCGCCAGTTCTTGATGGCCGATTTGATCTGCTTCTGGTCCCAGTTCCCGTCGAGCGTCTGCTGCACCAGTCCGGCCACCTCGGCGTCGGAGGCGAAGCGCAGCGCGATGAGTTGTCCTTCGCTCAGTTCGCCGATGCGCGTCCGCGTCGATTCCGGCAGCAACTGCGCCAGCCGCAGCCGCTCTTCCAGGCGAATCACGCGGTCCTGCACCTTCATAGCGTAGAGGCGCGTTTTGAACATCAGCACGATGGCCCACAGGACGCCGAGCAGCCGCACCACGCCCCACCAGTCGGGTTGCCGGATCAAGGCGTAGATCGTCGCACCCAGCAAAACCAGGCGCCCACAAATAAAAACCCGTGAAACATCGGATCGACACGAGCGTGATTCTTCAAGTTCTGTTCTGGTTGTGGCATGGAGAGTCCTCGGCGTGATCATAGGACATTTTGCTGGTACTTCGCAAAAGCCCGTGAGCTCCGATTCGCGAACAAGCAGGGCCGCGCTCAGGAGGAACACGCCGCGAATCCCCAAGCCGCGCGGCCCATATCGCCGACACCAGGCATGCGCTGCCAACTGCGCCGAGCGAAGTGAGTGACGCCGCCGCCCCGCTCACGCGTCCGCGCAGCTCCGGCGGAGTCTCCCCCTGCAGCATCACGGCAGCCGCAACCACAACCACGGCTACTCCCAGCCCCATGCCGGCGGACCCGATCAACGCCGCGGCCTGCGTGGGCACCGCCGCGATCAACAGAATTGATGCTCCCACGGCCGCCATGCCGCAGCCGATCAGCCTCCGCGGATCGCGCCGCGCGACGCACGCCGACTCAGAAGCGCCGAGCCCGCCACCGTGCCCGCGGCGATCAGCATGCCGATCATGCCCAGCAGCGGCGGCCCGCGGTGCAAGACGTCACGGACATAAACCGACGCCAGCGCCCCGAAGCATCCGGCGGCGAAAGTTCCAGCCGTCATCGAGAAGCACCACGAACGAAAAGCGCGAATCGGTGAACAGAAAACGAATCCGGCGCCGAGATCGCGGAACACGGCGCGCGGAGGCGCGCGGTTCGCGGGCCTGGGATAGCGCAAGGTCGCCAGCAACAACGCCGAGCAGAAGAAAGCTCGCGCTATCGGCCGCGTAACAGATCCGCTCGCCGAAAGCCGCCACCAACGCGGACGCCACCGCGGGACTCGCAATGCGCACCACCTGCATGCTCTGCTGCATGCGCGCATTCGCCGCCAGCAGAAGATCCGGCGCGGAACCAGCAGCGGAAGAGTGATGGCCCGCGCCGGCGCGAAGAAACTCGAAAAGCAGCTCACCGCGAAACTGATCGCGCAGATTTGCGGCACCGTGGCCGCGCACGCCAGCAGCAGGATCAGCACCCCGCGCGCCAGGTCGCTCGCGATCATGGTGCGCCGCGGATCCCAGCGGTCGGCGAACATCCCGGCCACTGGCCCCAGGACCATACTGGGCACGAGCGACGCGATGAACACGCTCGCCATGTCGCGCGCGCTGCCGTGCATGCGGAAGACGATCGCCACCTGCACCGCGAACAGCGCCACGAAGTCGCCCAGCAGGCTGACGGTCTGCGCCAGCCATAACCGTCGGAAAGGTGTCACGCCCGGAGATTAAGCCGGAGGCTCTGAGCGCACGGCCGCGCGCAAACACGCAGGTGGTGGTTCTATAAGCGTTTATTGCCGGAAGCTCACGCGCGTTATTCGCGCGCGATACCGCGCGTGCTGGAGCGAATGAACGACACCAGGTGGCGCGTGTGCTCGGTCGAAACGCCATGCTCGATGCTCTTGCAGCGCATCTTCCAGCTTCAAGCCCGGAGCGGTACAGAACCTTATAAGCCGCCTTGAGCGCCGCGATCTCGTCGGAGTCGAAGCCGGCGCGCCGCAGCCCGACGCTGTTCAAGCCGGTGGGTCTCACGTTGAAATCCGAGTACAGAAAATACGGCGGCACGTCCAGATTCACGCGCGTCCCGCCGCCGATCATCGCCAGGCGCCCGATCTTGGAATATTGATGAACCACCACGTTGCCCGAGATGAAGGCCTGATCCTCCACCTCCACATAGCCGGCGATCAGCGCGCCACTGGCGATCACCGTCTGGTTGCCGATCTTGCAATTGTGCGCGATGTGGCCGGAGGTCATGATGTAGTTGTCGTCGCCGATCACGGTCTCCGATTCCGGCGCCGTCCCGCGCGAAATGGTGTAGTGTTCGCGAATCTTGTTGCCGTTGCCGATCTTCAAATAGCTGCGATCGCCCTTAAATTCTTATCCAGCGGATCGGTGCCGAGCACGGTGCCGGCCGAAATCTGGTTGCGCTTCCCCAGCGTGGTCCAGCGCTTGACGTAGACGTAGGGTTCCAGAATGCACCCCGCGCCGAGGACCACGTCCTGTTCGATCACGCAAAAATCGCCGATGACCACGCCCGGCGCCGATCTCGGCGTCGCGATGCACCCGGGCCGTCGGCGCGATCTGAGCGTTAGTTACTGGCGGCATGATTTAGGTGACGGTTCTCAAGACCTCGAAAAGGATCAGCCACAGGACCGTCAGGAAGTGCCAATAATAGCTGACCACATCCACCAGTTCGCGGCGCTTCTTGCGCCCGAACACCACCACGAAGAGCGCGATCAAGCCGCCCAGCAGGTGCGTGGCGTGCAATCCCGTGAACAGGTAGAAGAAGGCGCCATGCGGGTTCTCCATCATGTAGGCGCCCTGGCCGAGAAGATCCCGCCAGGCTACCAACTGCGCCGACAGGAACGCGATGCCGAGTGTCGCCGTAATCAGCAGCAACCGGTCCGCCACTCGCCAGAGGCCCTTGCGAAACACGCGGCGCGCGATTTCGAGCGTCACGCTGCTCGCCAGAATCAGCGCCGTGCTCAGCCACAGCACGCGCGGCAACCGGAACGGCTCCCAGTAAGACGCCATGCCGGAGCGCCAGACGTAGGCGATGATCAGCGCCGCAAAGAAAGCGGAGATGGAAACGCACGCCGTCCAGATGAGAACGCGATAGGCGCCCGGGCGGCGCCTTGGTCGGATCCTCCAGCGACGAGGGCAACAGCACCACCTGGTCGGTCTTCGTCGCGCGGTCGCTGACAATGCGCGTCATGCTTCGGTCTCACCCGCTTCTATTTTACGCTGGCTTTCCGCGCGGCGAATCGCGGTAGTGCAAAAACAGCGAATTCAAGTATGCTGAGGAATGGGTACCGCGCCCTCACTCCAGGAAGGTTTCGCCAAGTGGACTTCCAGCTTTGACTACCTGCGCAAGCTGTTTTGCGCGATGCTGCTCGAAGAGGGCGACGCCGAACTAGCCGCTTTCATCGAAGCCTGTTTCGGCGGCCGCGGACCCGTCGCGCACGCAATGGCCGGCGGCTACTTCCGAACATTCCTCGCGCTACTGCCAGGCGCTGTCCATCGTGTTTCAGCTTCTGGACGTGGTGGAGGAGAATACCTCGAATCAGGTCCGGCGGCGCGCCGATGACCCGCGCCGGCGCGAGGGCGAGCCCGGTTTCTGGCTGTGGAACCTGAACGATCTTCGCCAGCGCGGATTCAGCGAGGAGGAAGTCCGCCAGGCCATGCGCGGCGTTTCGGCCGAGCCGGTGCTGACGGCGCATCCCACCGAGGCCAAGCGCGCGACCGTGCTGGAGCATCACCGCACGCTCTATCTGCTGCTGGTCGAGCGCGACAACCGCAATTTCACCGAAGTAGAGCTGGCCATCTTCGAGCGCCGCATGAAAGCGGCGCTGGAACGCCTGTGGCGCACCGGCGAGATCCGGCAGGAGCGTCCCGATATCGCGAGCGAAGTGACCGGCGTGCTGCACTACCTGCGCACCGTGTTTCCGGAAGCCGTCGAGTTGCTCGACTTGCGCTTCCAGCATTGCTGGCGCGCGGTGTTTGGCACGGAGCCTCCGCCGCTGCCGGGACTCGCCGTCGGAAGCTGGGTGGGAGGCGATCGCGACGGGCACCCGTTCGTGACGCCCGCCGTCACCGCCGAGACGCTGGAACTGCTGCGGAAAAACGCGCTGGTGGTCGTTCGCGAGCGTCTGCTCCAGTTGGGCGCGCGCTTGAGTATGGCGGAAGCGAACTCGCCGGTTCCGCAGCCTTTGCAGGACCGCATCGCGGAACTCGCCGCGAAGTTGGGCGAGCACTCTGGCCGGTCCGGCGCTCGCCCGCAATCCCGGAGAACCATGGCGGCAACTGGTGAACCTGATGCTGGCGCGGCTGGGCGATGTCGAACAGGCCTCGCCGCAGGAACTGCTCGCGGATCTCGCGTTGCTCGAACACTCGCTTGCATGAAGCCGGCGCGCGGCACGTGGCTGAGATCGACGTGCGCCCGGCCGCGGCCCTGGTGCGGTCCTTCGGCTTCCATCTGGCGGCGCTCGACGTCCGGCAGAACAGCGCGTATCATGACCGCGCTATCGGCGGCCTGCTCGAAGCCGCCGGCTTGCCGCGCACCGATTACGCGAATTGGAGCGAAGCGGAAAAGCTGGAGTTTCTGAATCGCGAGCTGACCACGCTGCGCCCCTTCACCGCTCCGCACACGCCGCTCGAAGGCGAAGCGCTTCACATGACCAGTCTGTTTCGCGTTCTGCGCGAACATATAGACCGGCACGGCGCCGCCGGCCTCGGTCCCATCATCGTCAGCATGACGCGCAGCGTGGCCGATCTGTTGGGCGTTTACCTGATGGCGCGCGAAGCCGGATTGCTGGTGGCGACGCCCGGAGGACTCGCGTGCGAGCTGCCGGTGGTGCCGCTGTTCGAAACCATTCGCGATCTGGAGCACAGCGACACCGTGATGGACGCGTTCCTGAAACATCCCATCACGCGGCAAACGCTCGAACGGACGCGCCGGGAACAAGAGCCGCCGGAAGCGATCATCATGCTGGGCTACAGCGACAGCAATAAAGACGGCGGCGTCCTGGCCAGCCAGTGGGCGCTCTATGGCGCGGAGCGCAGGTTGTCGCAAGTCGCGCAGGCCAACCACGTGCGGCTGGCGTTCTTTCACGGACGCGGCGGGACGGTGGGACGCGGCGCGGGTCCCACGCATTTTTTCCTGGAAGCGCTGCCGCCGGGTTCGCTCACGGGCCGGATGCGCATCACCGAGCAGGGAGAAGTAATCTCGCAGAAATACGCCAACCGCTTGACGGCCACCTATCATTTGGAGCGCCTGCTGGCAGGCGTGACGCGCACGTCGCTGTTGCACCAGCGGCAACTTCACGAACGACAGCAATCGCCGGAGAGCGCGAACGCCTTCGCGCCGCATCCGCTCG
Source organism: Bryobacterales bacterium (assembly GCA_963731375.1). Classification (GTDB taxonomy): domain Bacteria; phylum Acidobacteriota; class Terriglobia; order Bryobacterales; family Bryobacteraceae; genus Palsa-187. Next base: position 428,715 of record CAVSUW010000004.1, on the reverse strand, counting down.
AAGAAATCTGGTCGAAGGTGGCCGAGCGCAGCTACACAGCCTATCGGGCGCTGGTAGAGGCCGAAGGATTCGTCGCGTTTTTCCGCGCGGCGACGCCCATCGACGCGGTGGAGCAAACCCAGCTTGGCTCGCGGCCATCGCGCCGGACGGGGGCCGGATCGCTGGACGATCTGCGCGCCATCCCCTGGGTATTCAGTTGGAGCGAGGCGCGCTTTCATCTGCCCGGCTGGTACGGAGCCGGTACCGCGCTCGATGAGCTGCGGCGCGCGTCCCCTGAAGACTGGCGCTCGCTGTGCGCGCAAGCATCCAAGTGGCCCATGCTCCGATATCTGCTGCACAACGTCGAAGCCAGCCTGCTGATGGCGAGCCCGGATAGTCATGCAGCTCTACGCATCGCTGGTGCCGGACGCGCACTTGCGCGCGAAATTCATGGATCTCATCTTGCGCGAATACGGATTAGCCGTGGAGCGGCTCGCCGACTTGTTCGGAGCGCCCGCGGCCCAGCGGCGTCCGCGCCTGGCGCTGGCCATCGAGCTCCGCAAAGAGGCGCTGTGGCAACTGCATCAGGATCAGGTGCGTCTGCTGGCGGAATGGCGCCGCGAACCCGGCGAAGAAACGCTGCGGGCGCTCCTGCTGACGGTCAATGCAATCGGCATGGGCCAGAAAATGACGGGCTGAAGCGCCGGCTCACAGAATGTTTACGGCACGCGCGGCCAGCAGCGCGATGGTCGTGAGCGAGATGATCGCCTGGATCATCATCAGGACTTTGGCCCAGCGCGAGAGCACCGGGACGTCGGTCGGCGAAAACGCGGTGCTGGTGTTGAAGGCCAGGAACAGGTAATCGACGAAGCCGGGACTCCACTCATCCTCGCCCATCTCCTTGCGAAGATCGGGCATCAGCGTCATTTGCGGAAACAGGAAGGCGCCGTCGGTGTGCGATCCGCGCAGATCGCGTTGGGTGGGGCCGCCGGCATCCAATCGCCAGTACCACGACGCGAATACCAGCACGTTGTCAATCCACAGGGCGGTTGCGGCGCGCAGCAGTTCGGCGGGCGTTTCCTTGTGCTGGGGCAGCCGCGAGATCAGCAGCGAAAGTGATCCGATCATCGCCACGGTCATGATGCTGACCGCGGTATAGCCCAAGGACGCGCATCAGCGGCAGGTGGCGGATGGAGCGAACGCAGACGCCGGGCGCGGTGAGGGCCACAACCAGAGCCAGAAACAACCACTCCGGGCCGACTTTGAGCGAGGCCGGCATTGCGTAGAACAAAGCTGCCACGGCGAGGAGCGCAACCATGCCCGGCCAGCGTGGCTCGCCTTGACGGAGGACCGGTGACGGCATGTTAAGGATATTCGCACGACGCGCGGCAGCCGCGCACGTGGTTCATGCCCGATCGCCCTCGCCGGTGCCCGAGACGTGATCGTTCCACACTTTTATAAAGAGTGAAAGCGCTGGCGCCTTGTGGCGGCCGATCAACATGCGCACTACTTCCAGCCCGGCCCAGCCGAAATAGATCCAGGTGATGACGGGCTCCGCGGCGGAGCTAAAGAAGGGAATCGCAAACAGGACGGCGAGCGCGGCGGCTTCCCACCAGTCCAGTTCCATATTGAGCAGGAACACCAGAGCGACAGCGGCTTGCCCCAGCGTCAGCCAGAGTTCCATCTCCTGTTCCGCGTCGAACGTGATGGGAGTTGCGGCGCCCATGCTGATCGAATAAACGATGGGCAGCATGGCGGCGAGCAGGGTCCACTGATTGATGTTGCTCGACACCATGTTCATCAGGGCCATGGGGGCGCGATCGGAACGGCGGGCCCAATAGAGCGTCGACAGCATCTCGGGGAATTCGCTCACCAGCGGGGCGATCCATTGCACGAAAACGAAGGCCGGCACGCCGGCGAGCGTGGCCAGGGCCAGCAGGCTCGCCAGGAACGGTTCGGCGCTGAAGTAGATGAGCGCGCCTCCGGCGACGAACAGCGCGCCGATGGCGAAGATGCGCCTGCCGCGGCGGGCTTTCACGATGGTGCGCGGGATGATTTCCAATTCGTCGATGGTTTCGTGGTCTTCGGAGGGAAGCTTTCCGAGAATCCACAGGTACGCGGCGTAGATCGCGATCAGGATCGCGGCGTCGTACACCGTGAGCGAGTGCTTTGATCGCGATCACGGGGATGTAGAGTAGCGCGGCCAGCAGACCCATCACTTCGACGGAGTGATGCTCCTCCAGCACGATGCGGCGCAGCGGTTGCCCCGACGCGCGCCGGTGCGCAAACGCCGCGGTGACATAGATGGCCGGCCAGCCGAGTCCCGTGAGCAGGCGCAGCGCGCCGGTCAGGTTCGCCAGCAGCAGGTGAGTCTGCTGGTGCCAGGCGAGCACGGCTTCGACCGCGAACTCCGGCAGCGTCTGCATCCACGCGAGCATGGCCAGCGCGAACCCCTGCGCCACGAAATACTGCGCGGATTCCGCGGCCCAGGCGATCATCAGCGCGGAGAGCAGGATGGCCGGAGCGGTCCACAGCATCGTGGTGGCGGCTGGTTTCCTTCAACGGTGCGGCGACGAAAAGGAAGAAAAGAAATAGGGGATAGACGGCCTGGGGCAACACGCCCATGGTACAACGAACGTATGCCCGGTTTTCGCGTGGAAACGCCGCAGCGCGCCTATGACGCCATCGTCGAGCGAGGCTCGCTCGCGCGCGTTGCCGAGTTCCTGCCGGAGCGCGCGGGCAAGATTTTTGTGGTGACCACCGCGGATGTTTGGGAACTCCACGGAGCGAAGCGTGGAGCAGGCGCTGGCCGGGCGGCCGCACCAGGTGCTGTTCTTTCCCGGGCGGCGAACCGCGCAAGAAGATGGCCGAAGTGGAGGCGCTGGCCGAGCAGATGATGGCCGGCGGCGGAGACCGGTCGAGCGTAGTGGTGGCCTTCGGCGGCGGCATCGTGACGGACGTGGCCGGGTTCCTGGCGGCGGTATTCATGCGCGGCATTCCGGTGATCCAGATTCCGACCACGCTGCTGGCGCAGGTGGACGCGGCGGTGGGCGGCAAGACCGGCGTCAACCTGGTGTCGGGCAAGAATCTGGTGGGCAGTTTTCATCAGCCGCTGGTGGTGCTGATCGATCCCGACGTGCTGAAGACGCTGCCGGAGCGCGAGTACCGCGCGGGACTGTACGAAATCATCAAGTGCGGCGTGATTCGCGACGCCGAGCTGTTCCGCGTGCTGGCGGAGGGCGCCGACCGCGTGTTCGCTCAGGAGCCGGAGACAGTGGATCGCATCATCGCGGACGCGGTGCGCATCAAGGCCGAAGTGGTGACCGCGGACGAACGCGAAGGCGATCTGCGGCGCATCCTGAACTTCGGGCACACGGTGGGGCACGCGCTCGAAGCCGATACGCAGTACCAGCGCTTCCTGCATGGCGAGGCGGTGGCGTTCGGCATGCACGCGGCGACTGCGCTGGCGGAGCGCGTGGTCGCAACTGGCGCCCTCCGAAGCGGCGCGGATTCATTCGGTGATCCGCAGCTACGGACCGATCCCGACGCTTGCGGGCATCTCGGCGTCGAGCCTGTTTGCGCGGCTGGCGGCGGACAAGAAAACCGTGCAGGGGAAAGTCCACTTCGTGCTGCCCGGTGAAGATCGGCGAAGTGAAAGATTGTTACCGGCGTTGACGATCGCGCGGTGCTGGACGCGATCGAAGTGGCGCTGAAGTCATGACGCCGGCGACGGGCACCACGCCCAAGGGGATCACCAGCGAAGAAGCGGCATCGCGCTGGGTGCGCGGGATGTTCGGCCGCGTGGCCGCGCGCTATGACCTGCTGAATCATCTGCTCTCCTTCAATCTGGACAAGCGTTGGCGCGCGCGCACGGTGAAGCGCGTGGCCGATGTGCTGGCGCGGCCGGACGCGAAAGTTCTGGATCTGTGCTGCGGCACCGGCGACGTATTGTTGTCGCTGGCGGCGGCGCGGCGAGGCGTCGACGATATTTGGCAGCGACTTCTGCCATCCCATGCTGATCGAAGCGCAGCGCAAGATCGCGGCGCACAAAGTTGCGCTCGCCGCTGTTCGAGGCGGATGCGCTGGCGCTGCCGCTGGCTTCGGATTCGCTCGACCTGATCACGGTGGCCTTCGGATTCCGCAATCTCACCAACTATCGCCATGGGCTGGAAGAGCTGGCGCGCGTGCTGAAACCCGGCGGCACGCTGGCGATTCTGGAATTTTCGCAGCCGACCAATCGCGCTGTTCGCCGGACTGTACGGATTCTTTTCGACGCGCGTGCTGCCGTGGGTGGGCGGCATGATCTCCGGCTCGCGCGATGCATATTCGTACTTGCCGGAGTCGATCAAAAAGTTTCCCGGCGCGGAAGGACTCGCCGAGCAGATGCGCGCCGCGGGATTCGCCAGCGTCGAGTTCGAGCGCCTGACGTTCGGCGCGGTGGCGCTGCATCTGGGGAAGAAGGAGTCCAGTGTCCGATCTGCGGGCGCTCCTTAAGAAGCATTGGGGCTATTCGGAATTCCGCACGCGGCAGGAGGCCATCGTCGAGGCCATCCTGGGCGGGCGCGACGTCGCCGTGGTGATGCCCACGGGCGGCGGGAAATCGCTATGCTACCAGCTTCCCGCGGTGGTGCTGCAGCGGACCGCCGTGGTGGTGAGTCCGCTGATCGCCTTGATGCAGGACCAGGCCGCCAGCATGCGCGAAATCGGCGTGAACGCGGCGTTTCTCAACAGCACGCTGGATTACGAAGGCGCGCGCGATGTGCGGCGGCAGGCGGAATCCGGCGCTTTGCAGTTGCTGTATGTGTCGCCCGAACGCATCGTGCAGGAGAACATGCTGAGCTGGCTGAAGCAAGTTCCGCGTGGCCTTCTTCGCCATCGACGAAGCCCACTGCATTTCGGAATGGGGACACGAGTTCCGCCCCGAATACCGCCAACTGGGAATTCTGCGCGAGCGCTTCCCGACAGTGCCGATCGCAGCCTTCACCGCCAGTGCGACGCGCATCGTCCGCCACGATATCCTGGCGCAGTTGGGGCTGCGCGATCCGGTCCTCTCGGTAAGCAGCTTCTACCGGCCCAATCTGCGGTACGTGGTGCACGAATGCGCGCCGCGGCAGCAGGATGCGATGCTCGCGGCCGCGCTCGATTGGTATCGCGAAGGCAACGTGATCCTGTACGCGCCGACCATCAAAGCGGTGGAATCGATCGCCGAGCGGCTGGGGAGCCAGGGCGTGCCCATCGTGCCGTATCACGGCAAAATGGACGCGGCACTGCGGCAGAAGAATCAGGAATTGTGGATGTCCGGGGAAAAGCGCGTACTGGTGGGCACGCTGGCATTCGGCTTGGGGATCAATCAACCGGCCACCCGCGCGGTGATTCATCTGGCGCTGCCCAAAACCATCGAGCAGTTTTATCAGGAGGCGGGCCGCGCCGGAAGGGACGGCGAACCGGCCGATTGCGTGCTGCTCTGGCAGAAGCGGGATATCGGTCTGCTGACGCATTTCGTGCAGCAGTTGCAGGACTCCGGCGAACGCGAGCGCGCCTGGCAGCGCTACCACACGCTGCGCCGTTTTGTGGAACAGCCGCGCTGCCGCCACCGCCAGATCTGCCTGCATTTTGGCGAGACGCCGCGCTGGGAAACGTGCGGGGCGTGCGATGTATGCGGCGTGACGCTGGAGTGGACCACCCGAGAAATACACGGCAGCCCCGCGAGCGAAGGCCGTTGCAGCGCCGGCACCGATCGCCAAAGCTGCGGCCGCAGCGGTGACACGGCCCGCGCCGGATGCCGTCAAAGACGGCCTCCGCGAGAAGTTGCGCGCATGGCGGCGCGAGTTAGCCAAAGCACAAGGGATGCCACCGTATGTGATTCTGCACGACGCCACGATCGATGCGCTGTGCCGCCAGCGGCCCCGGGATGCGGCGGAATTGCTCGAAGTCCCTGGAATCGGAGAGCGCAAAGCGGAGCGCTTCGGAGCGCGGATTCTGGAGTTGATCGCCGAAGAAGGGTAACTCCGAAATCGATGCAAAATGCTCTATCCTGTCTATGCTTCAATAAAGGTGACGGATAGTTGCATGAATCTGACCATCGAGCTCTCGGAAGAAAGCGCGGCGCGGCTGAAGCAGCAAGCAGCGGCTCATGGATTGAGCCTCGAAGCCTGGGTACAGGCACTAGCGCAGGAAAAGGCGCGCGCGGAGGAGGGAGAGGCCAACCGGTGGAAGTCACAGGCGGCCGCCGCTCGCATCCTTGAAATCCAACAGCGGGTTAAGCCCGATCCCGAAGGCTGGACAGTCCACGACTACATCGACCGTGGCCGCGCCTAGATGGCCGCTCTGGTAATTGACGCCTCCCTCGCGTCTGCCTGGTGCTTTCCGGATGAACGCACAGTCTACACCAACGGGGTTCTTCAGGCGATTTCTTCTTCCCTGGAAGGAACTCCTCCGCGTCTGTGGGCGTATGAACTCCGTAATAGCGTTCTTATGGGCATGCGCCGCGGCCGCATCGTTGAGGCCGACGCCCAAGAGTTTCTCAGTTCCCTGAAGGATCTGAACATTCGCCTGAGCGATCCGGCTTCATATGACGATGTATTCAAACTGGCTGAACGTCACAGTTTGACTGTCTATGACGCGGCGTATCTAGATGTGGCCCTCCGTGAAGGATCGCAGCTTGCCAGTCTGGATGCGGCCATGTGCAAGGCTGCCGTGAGGGCAGGGATTTCCTTGTTTGAGGTCCCAGGATCGAGCGCCTGATTACGCGAAAAGAGGTAAATCCTACGGCAGCCGCGGCTGCCGGTAGATGGCCTGAAGCGCCTCAACAAAGTATTTACGTGTTGGCAATCACTAAAGAAACGACCACTAATACCGGCAGCAGAAACAGGGCCGTCATTGCGATCCACGATAGCGGCCTGGCGAAGTTAGGAGAATAGCCCAACCCGATGCGGTGCTCCACCAAGAGCGCCGGATCCTGCGGATTGTAGTAAAACTGGCCGAGTTTCCAGCATTCGTCAGGGGTCGTATCCCAGCTATCGCGCAATTGCGATCCTTTGCGCAGGCCCCAGACAACCATGCCTGCGAGGAAAAGCAATTCTCCAAACGAAGACGCTGGTCCCCAAAATTGCCCGGATGGCTCGATCCATTGCAAGGCTGTGAATGTAGCGGGAACAACGCTGTTCACCAGCATGAACGCGATCAATACTGTCAAATTTACGGATCGCATCGGACTGCCGCGGCGTGACCCATGGAGAATCGCTAGCAGCCAACAGCAACAATACAACGTCCACAGAGCCGCTGACGCCGAAAGCCGTCGAAAGCGCAACCGTATCCGGAATTTGGTTCCAGCGAGAACGCGCGAACAGGGTGGCTGCGAAGAAGGGAAGAACTGCGACAGCGAGCATAAAATAACTGCCCCGCAACCCGTCTGACTGCGCGCCCAGCGAGGCGGTGCGCTCCGCCGAAGGCGCAACCGAGAACTGGCGTGTCTGCTTCCTCGCGCGTGCGTAGGCTCCGACAGTTCCGGCGCCCAGTACCAAGATCGCCGCCACTAGCAGCCAGGGGACGCCGGTATGGATAGTCGCCAATGCCAGGACTTCCGCCGCGATGGTCCAGAGTAAAATGAGACGGCGAAAACCGCGTAGTATGGAACGGGCGTCGGCGGTTTCGCGGAACCGTTCGGGCACGGTTACGGAAAAGAAAATCGTTCGACGGCTGTAGGCTGGCAGCGCTGCTTGGACTCCGCCGATGAGAATGAATACCAGGCTGTAAGAAATGATCGGATAGATCATCGTTTCAATCCCTCCGCTAAGGCCAGTAATTCCCTGGAGATTCTCGCCCGAGACAGGCCTTGAGCCCGCATCTCGGCAATCAGGTGGCGCAATCGCTGCCGGAAATTCTCAACCTCAGCGGCTTCCGGCGGCGCGGGCATATTCCGGTTGCGGACACGGGCGGCGCGTCCATGGGCAACCTCAATCCAGCCTTCTTCCGCCAGCGTCCGGTAGGCTTCGGCAACCGTATTGAAGTGGATCCCCAAGTCGATCGCCAGACGGCGCACAGAGGGCAGCACATCCCCGGCGCGCAGGACGCCTTCTACCGTGCGCGTCCGAATTTGATCTACGATCTGCCGGTAAACAGGCGTGGCCGATGCGAGATCAATCCGAATCTGTGGCGAGGCCGACATCTCTGTATGCTGTACATATACACTATACAGACTAAGGCGAGTGTGTCAAGCCTGCGAGTGCAAGCTATTTAAACCGCTTCCGATACAGGAAATCGATCCCGAACAACCCATTGGTATCGCGCACGGCGACGGCGGACCACTGCCGGTTGAAGTCCCACTGGATGCGCACGGTCTGTTCCTGGGTGCGGTTCAGGTTGGTGATATAGGTCAAGCGTGATATCGCGCGAGATCTGCTGTTCCAGCGTCAGGCGCGCGGCGGGCAGGTTATTGTCGGCGTCGAGAGTCGGATCGATCTTGACGCGGCTCGCGCCGAAGAAGCGCTGCAGGCGATTGGAGAGCTGCTCGGAAACGGCTTCTCCCAGCAGGCTGCCGGCATTGCCGAAGGATGCGCTGGCGCTCCCGAGATCTGGCCGCCGACCTGGTTGGACGTGGGATCGCGGCCCACCGCCAGCAGCGCGATGATCTCGTTCGATTGCAGCGGCGGATCGGAACTGTAGTTGACGGCCAGACGTTCCGGCGAGCCGGAAACCGTCACGTTCACGGTGATGCCGCGGGTTCGGGTTTCGAGATCCAGGTCGAAGATAGGCTCGATCTTAATCGGATTCAGGAAGCGGATATCGCCGCGATTGACGGTATAACGATTGCCAAAGATCTGGACCTCGCCGCGGTTGACAGTGATGGTCCCGAGCAGCGCCGGGACTCAGCGGCGTGCCGCGCAGGCGCAGATCCACTTCGGTTTGCACGTTGCGCGTGAGCGAAGTTTCCAGCTCAAACAGCGGCGCGCTTTCCAGACGCACGTCGAAACGCATGCCGCGCAGATACTCGTTGGGATTCGGCGGCGCGGGCGAGGGCTTGGAGGCTTCCGCCAGCAGCTTGGCGAGATCGGCTCCGGCGCTGATGGCCGCGCGGTTGAGCGTGACCGTGCCCGAAAGCGTGCTCGCTTCCGAGGTGCCGTTCAGCGCCAGTTGCGCGTTGGAGGTGAAGCTGACGTCTTCGGGATAGCGCACCCGGACCTGGTTCACGTCGGCCTGCAGGCGATAGATCAGGGTGTCGCCGAATTCCAGGAAGCCCCGGAACGCGATTCGCCCGCCGCCGGTTTCCGCAGTCAGAGTTTCGATGGTGGCCCGATTGCGATTGAACAGGATGGTTCCGCTGGCGTTGTCGACTCCGTTGGGCACGTCGTTCATATAGAGCGAGGCGTTCTTGAACTCCATGCGGCCGTTCATTTGCGGATCGCGCAGCGAGCCGCGGAGGGTGGCATTGACGTTGGCGGTTCCCTTCGCCAGCAGATCCGCATTGAACAGTTGCAGCTCCGCCAGATTCACGCTGCCCTTGACGGCGAGATTCGCGCCCCCGGTGTCGTTGAACGGAATGACGCCGGTGGCTTCGAGATTGGTATCGCGAGCGGTGAAGTGCGCCGAGTCGATGCGGGCTTCCTGCGGCGATACCGTCACCAGAATGGGCTGCGTATTGCGAATCTGGACGTCCTGCGTCTGCACGTCCAGCCGCAGCGACTGTCCCGGTTTGGCGTTGATCTGCAAGGTGTCGATCTTCACGTCCGCGCGAAAGCTCCGCGGAGTTCCGCAGACGCCACATTCACGGTGGCGCTGCCTTCGAGGAAGCCTTCGAATGGAGGCTGCCGCGGCTTTTTGGGCGGCGGTTCCGCGCAGCATCACCAGGTCGTGCAACGTCGCCACGCTGAGTCGCGAGAAACGCAAGCGTGCCGGAACCGGGATAATCGCCCTCCAGGCTCCACTTCCCCTGGCCGTCGAGCGTGGTGCCGCGCACCTGCGCTTTGGCCTGAAGCGCCAATTCGTTCCCGTTGGTCGCGGCGGTCAGGTTCACATCGCCGAGCTTTTGCTTGTCCAGGGTCACGCCGCGTGCGGAAGCTTCGCCGCTCACGGAGCGCAAGTGCAGGTCGCCGCGCTCGATGCGGATCTCAACCGCGGCTTTGCCGTCGAGACGGGCTTCGGCGCCGGGTTCGAGCCGATGCAGCTCCGCGACGCGCGAGGCGGTGATGGCCTGAGCGGTGACGTCCACGTGAAGATCGCCGTTGTGGATGTCTCCGTCCTGGTGCGTGTAGGAGCCGGAGAACAGTACCTTGCCCGAGCCGAGGTCGGCTTGGCCGGCTGTGAACGCCAGAGACTGGGCGCTATAGCGCAGGTTCGCGCGGACCCGCTCGAAGCGTTCGCCAAACGCCGTTGCCTGGGTGGCATCGAACACAATATCGGCTTCCGGATGGCGCGCCGTTCCGGAAAGATGGACGGTGGCGGACGCCAGCGCGTCGGCATCGACGCTGGCAACGGTGGCGATCCCGAATTCGCGGGCGGTGGGGGCCAACTGCAGGTTCTTGACGCTCAATTGCGCGGTGAGCGGGCCATCCAGGAAATTGCCGCTCGCGGTCCGCCGCAGCCCCGTTCGCTGCAACGACCGCTGCGTCACCCGTGATCTCGGTCGGGCCGCGCGAAAGCGTCAGATGCTGAAGCGCGACGGAATGCTGCGATGCGGTGACGTCAGAGCTGAAGCGATCGAAGCTGTGGCCTTCGATGCTGGCATTGGTGACTGTAGCTTGCCCGTGAAATTGCGGATCGCTCAGATTCCCGCTCACCGTGCCTACTACCGCTGCCTCGCCCTGCTTGCGTGCGATCGAGTTGGAGCGGCAAACTGGTGGACGCGCCGTCACCCAACAGCGCCAGCGCGGGAAGCACGTCATCCAGATTGGTCGAGCGGGCGCGGACGTCCAGGTTCTGGCCCAGCGTGCCGGACAAGATCACGCTGGTGGCGGGCGTCGCGACGTGCGAATCGCCAAAGCTGACCGTCCCGGCCTGCTGGTCGTAGCGAATGTCGACCTGGCCCTGAATCGGTTCTCCATTTCCGGCGGGCGTGATCGCAGCCACGGCGTGCACCTTGTTGACAGGCTCTCCCACCACCGCATCCACTTCCAGCGTCCCGGCCAGCGCTCCGTTCCAGGGGATCGGCCGGGGCGTTAGCACCGCCGAGCGCGTCGCGCACGTCGAGACCGTCGAAGTTTCCTTTGAAATGGAAATTCTTCCAGCGGCCCAAGTCGGCTTCGCCCGTTGAGACTCCCGCCGAGCGCGGCCGCATTGATCCCGCGCAAGGTGAGCTGTTCCGGGGTCAGGCGCACCGCGGCGCTCGCGGTGGCGTTCTGGATGTGCAAGCGATCCTGCGTGTATCCCAGTCCGCGGCCATTGATCTTTCCCGCGAGCGTATAGTCGAAGCCGCCGGCGAACGAGAACGCCACATCGCCATCGAAGTTCGCTGAACCTGACGGCTGCGATGGGCAGCGAGAACAGCGACACGGCGTCCCGCACCGCAATCGCGGCGGTAGCCTTGAACGTGCCCTGCGGAGCTCGCAGATTGGTGAGCGATCCCGTCATATCGATGCGCGAACTGCCGACGTCGATGCGCATGCGGAGAGAGCGTCAGGCGCGAGGCGTCGAGCGTAAACGCGGCAGCCAAGCTGGCTTCCGCCGGAGCCATAATATCCGACGCGACACGCAGGCGCCGGGACGTGACGTTGCCGCGATAGCGTGCGGCCGCGGCATCGCGCGTCATTTGCACGCGCAGATCCTCGCCGCTGAAGGCCAGCGGGACCTGGCGAATATCGATGTCCGCCATGCCGCCGGTTACCGCATAGCGGCGCACCGCCAGATCCACCAGATTCTCAGCCCAACTCTTGCCGCTGCTGGGGCCCGGCGGGGTCGGCAAGTTGTTGGAGCCGTCGGGATAAATCACGATGCGCAGCCGGGGCTGATCCACCGTCACCGACGCCAGATCGACCTTGCGCTCCAGCATGGAAATGACGCGCAGGCCGATGCTCACGGATTCCACGCGCAAGAGCGGAGCCTCCGAAGCCGGTTCCATGCCATGCAGGACCAACGGCGAAATCTTCGCCGTCAGCGTCTCCCACTTGAACGAAAAGTTGCCGACTTCGACTCGTCCGCCGGTGGCCGACTCGACTTCCGTGACGATCCGCTGGCGCACCAGCTCGCGGAACCATCCGCTGCGCACCACCAGCAGCGCGGCGACGGCACAGACCACCAGCAGGATGGCGGCCGCCACCAGGCACTGGCGGGTTAAATGGCGCGCGCGTGTCATTTGAACGCCGCCTCGTGGTATACGATCGCCGTCTCGCCGCGGGCCATGCTCAGCCAGCGATCGAGCGCCTGCATGGTCTGCTGTTCGGTCAGCAGCTTTTCGATATCGTTGCGGCTGGCCTCGAAGGTCGGGCGCGCGGAAGCGTTGCCGGAGCTTGCGGTCAACTTATCGTAGTAGGCGTGCAGAGCTTCGTCGGAAATCTCCACTTCCGGGCGGAAGCGGAGATCGGTGTAGCGCAGCATCCGCAGGCCTGCCAATAAATGTTCCGCCAATTCCGCATCCGTGATCCGGGCCTGCGCGAGGGCGCTCCGGTATTCCTGATCCGACGCGTAGCGGGCCTTGATGGGCGTCAGCATCGCGGCGGCATCGGCGGCGGAAGGCATCGGCGTCCGGGTCATGCGGCGTCCTCCAACACCAGATATTGATCGATCAGACGGTCGGCGGCTTTGCGCTTTTGTTCCGCGCTGAAAGCGGGCTGCTTGCTGTCGATAAAAGCGGAGAGGCGGATATCCTGCAGGATGTCCTGTTCGGAGATCACGTGCCGGCCCACCGTGACGGCGATGCGATCGAGCGTCTCGCCGCGGGCGAATGGCGCGCGCAAGCGCACCCAGAATCGCCACGCAGGCCACGATCGTGCTGAGAGCGCGCTGCCGCATCAGAAGGTCTGCCCCAGCGAGAAGTGGAATTGAAAAGTATTGATGCGTTGCGGCACACCCACGCAAAACGACGGATTCTGGCTGGCGGAAGATTGGGATTGCAGGTAAGCAACTGATCGCGCGTGCCGCTGAATCCCACAAAGCGCGGCGAATTGGGGCTGTAGCTGAAATCGAGGCGAACCGGACCCACCGGGGTCTTATAGCGGATGCCAAAACCGACCGCCTGCACCATATAGTTGAAGTTCTGATAGGAACCTTGCCGGAAACCGAAACTGATCTGGGTAATGTCGGAATAGACGTTGCCCATGTCGTGAAAGAACACGCCGCCTATATTGTCCCCGAAGAGCGGGAAACGCAGCTCGGTCGGAATGGAACAGGAGCGCATTGCCGCCCATGGGAAATCCGGTTTCGGGATCGCGCGGCCCGGCCTGGTTATCCGGGAAGGCGCGTTGCGAGGAAGCGCCGCCCGCCGAAGAAGCGTTCCCCCAGCGGAATATCGGGGAGGCCGCCCAGGCGTTGAATGTAGCCGAACTGCAGAGTCCTCGCGAGCACCACGTTGCGGCTCAGCGGGTGATAGGTGGAATTGCGCAACACCAGCCGCGTGTAGTCGGTTTGCGAGGCGAACTGCGGCAGGGCGATGCCCACATCGATCGTGTTGTAGATGCCGCGGTGCGATTCGGTGGGATTGTCGCGGCGGTCATGGATGTAGGACATGGACAGCAATCCTACGCGCACCGGCTGCGAGAGCAGGGGAATCAGCTGCGGTTCGATCTTCAAGTCGCTGACGATTACGTGGCGAAAGGCAAAACGGTACTGCAAGCTGTTGGCGCGCGACAGGCGCTGGGCCAACTGCACCGCTGCCTTCGGCCCGCTGCGCCGCGAAGGTGCGAATGTCGGTGGAGTTGTCGAACAACCCGGAAAAGGTCAGCGTGAGATTCTGGTTGCCGGTGAACTCCGGCATCACATAGCTGAGCACGCCGCGCTGCTCGAGTGTCGAAACCAGGGCTTGCAGGCTGAGCGTTTGAGCCAGGCCCAGGAAATTCAGGCGGCTGATTCCGCCGGTAACCCGCGGGCTGAATCCGGTGGTGCCCGCCGGGCTGTCAAAGGTGGTGACGCCGCCGCCGATGCGCGCCAGCTCCGCTCCGACTCCGACGTTGAAGGAGTACCTGGCGGCTTCGTCCAACTGGAACAGCACATACTTGCTTTCTTCCTTGCCGTCGGGATTCTGCAGCGCGGTTTGCACCTTGGAAAAGATGCCCAGGTCGTAAAGCTTCTGCTGGGTTTCGCCGATGCGGCTCTGCGAGATGGGGTCCCCGGGGTGAATGAGAATGCGGCTGCGAACCACGTTGGGCCGGGTGGTTTCGAGACCGCGCACCAGCAGGTCGCGCACGTACTCGCGCTGGCCCAGCCGGATGGTGTAGTGCAGATTCGCGCGGTTCGCGATGCCGGAAGGAGTCTGCGACCAATCGAAAGAGGCGTCCGAGTAACCGTTGTTAAAAAAATAGGCCAGAATCGCATCGCGATCGGCCGCGATACTGGCCTCGCTAAAGGCTTGCCCTTCGGCTCGACTGGATAATGGTGCGCAGATAGGCCTCGTCGCCGGGGCTCACGCCTTCGATCTCCAGTTGGTTGACGGTCCATTGCTTGCCCTCTTCGATTTCGTAGCGGACGCCCAGGTCGTCCTGTGCGGCCCCGGTAGTCATCAAGCGTGGAGGCCGCGACCTGCACGTCGCGGAATCCGTTGGAGCGATACAGATCGAGGATGGCAGTCCCGGTCGTTGTCGCGCAACTTGCGGCGAGTAACGCCCGTAACGATCGCGCAGCCAGCCGGCTTGGCGGACCGAGAGACGTTCGCGAATGGTAGCGGTATCGAAAAAACGATTGCCGGTGATCTCGATTCCGACCAGCCGGTGGCGGGTGTTGCGCGTTACGGCATAATCGATCTGCTGCACGCCGGGCTCCGGCGACTCTTCGCTGAAGTCCACTGCCGCATCGAAATAGCCTTGCGACTGGAAGTAGTCCACCAGATTGCGGCTGCCTTCGAGCAACAGGCCGCGGTCGACCGCCCGCTCCTGATAGATGGGGATCAATTGACGCAGGCGGCCTTGCGAAACCTTGGCGCCAATGGTGGAAACCTGGATCAACGGGCCGTTGTCGATCACCAGGGTGGGCGTAACGGTATTGGTCTTGTCGTGATACTCCAGTTTGTCCAGCGTCACCTTCACCTGCAGGCGGTTTTGATTCTGGAAATCCCGGCGCACGCGTTCGACGCCGGTTTGTACGCGCTCTTCGGTGGCCTGGCTCCAGCCCGGAAATTGTATGGGTCCGATACCGCGCCGGTAGCGGGTAGCGCGGATGATTTTGCCGGGGAGGCGCTCGAACTTGCCTGCAAGCTGCACCCCGTCGAAACGCGCGCGCGCGCCGGCGTCAAGCTGAAAGTGCACGCCAACTTCCTCGGTGGAGGGTTGCGTTCGAGAACATAATGGACGGTTGCGCGATGCAGGCCGTTGGCGCGCAGCCGTTCCTGCAGATTTCCGACAGCCTGCGGCATCTGGGATTCGACGAAGGGCATCCCCAGTTCGAGTTTGGTGGCGGTGAGAAGCTGGTTGCGGTTGGGCGGGTCGGCCACGCCATCAAAGCTCACGCCGCCCACGAAATAGGTCAGTTCGGTGGAAATGCGCAGCGCAACGCCGTCTCCCAGAGGCTCGGCGTCGATGGAGACATCGGAAAAGCGTCCGGTATCGAACAGCTTCTGGAGAGCTCTGCCGGACGTCGGCCTGCCGCAGCGGGCTCCCGACATGCAGCGGCAGCAGCCGGTCCAGTTCGGGGCGGGGGAGAGGCTGATCTGGAGGATTAAAGTCGATCCGCCCGATCATGCGGCCCTCAAAGGCTTGTGAGCCGCCCGCGGGATCTTGAGCCAACGCCGCTACGGCGCCGAGCAGCAGCGGCAGGACCATCAACACCGGCGGACGCACGTTTCTCAATGATAACGCATGCTTCGAAGAGGTCGAGAGTATCGCCAGCGGGTTTCGCAGGGGGCGCTTGAGTCGTGCTGTTACCATCTATATGGGATCCCAAAGAGCCTCCCCACCTGTTCGATGCGCCACGCCGAATCTCGTTACTCGCGTCAAGTACGCTTCGCGCCGCTGGGTGAGGAGGGCCAAGCCAGGATTCGCGCGGCGACCGTAGCCATCGTGGGATGCGGAGCGCTGGGAACGGTGCAGGCGGAGGCCATGGCGCGCGCGGGCGTGGGCCGGCTGCGCATCATCGACCGCGATTTCGTCGAGTGGTCCAACCTGCAGCGGCAGTTCCTGTTCGAAGAATCGGATGCGGCCGAGGCTCTGCCCAAAGCCGTGGCGGCGGCGCGGCGGCTGGCGCGGGTGAATTCCGAAGTGACCGTGGAACCGATGGTCGCCGATCTCACGGCGGCGAATGTGGACGACCTGTTCGAGGACGTCGATCTGATCCTCGACGGCACCGACAATTTCGAGACCCGCTTCCTGATCAATGACGCCGCCGTGGATCGCGGAATTCCCTGGATCTACGGAGCGGCGGTGGGCAGCTACGGCATCAAGCTGGCGATTGTGCCGGGCGTAACGGCGTGTCTGCGGTGCGTCTATCCCGAAGCTCCGCAGGGCGCGCAGCCGACTTGCGAAACCGAAGGCGTGCTGGCGCCGGTCACCGCCACCATCGCGGCGCTGCAGGTGGCCGACGCGCTGAAAATACTGGCGCGGGGCGCGGATGCGGTGATCGCACGGCTCACCACCATCGACGTGTGGAGCGGAACCATCCGCCAGCTCGCGCCACCCGCGCGCGATGCGCAATGTCCGTGCTGCGTGCGCCGCGAATTTGTCTATCTGGATGGGTCCCGGCGCGCGCCGATCAGCCTGTGCGGACGCAATGCGGTGCAGATTCATGAGCGCTCGCGTCCGCTGGATCTGCCGGAGCTGGCCGCAGCGCTTGGGCACGGTGGCTGCGGTGCGCTCCAATGAATTCGCTCTGCGAGTCGCCCTCGATCCCTACGAGCTGACCGTGTTCCCCGACGGCCGCGCCATCATCAAGGGCACCACCGACGTGGGAGTCGCCCGCAGCATATACGCCCGTTACATCGGGGCGTAGGTTTTATCGGAACTCCCGATTTCACCTAGCGGGACGATATCCCACCAGATGAAGTTTTATGGCTATTGGTTGGCTGTCGGGCTGGCGGCGGTGAACGCTGCGGCGGCGCTCCCGTCCACTCCCCTCTTTTTCATTGAAGATGCTCCCGACCGCTACCTGATCCAGGTCCCGGGAACCTCCGCGGTGTTTACTCCCGATGGCGTGGAGTTTCACACCGGCGGCGAAGTGGTGCGCGCGAAATTTCGGAGGTGCGAATGCCGCGCTCGCAAATGCAGGGCGTCGAGCCCATGGGTCGCGCGAACTTCCTGCTGGGGCAAGATCCGAGCGCATGGCGCACCGGCTTGCCGACGCATCGGAAGATCCGCTATGCCAATCTCTATCCCGGAATCGATCTGGTCTACTCCGGGACCGATGGCCGGATCAAATCCGAGTACCGAGTTGCGGCGGGCGCCGATCCCGGCGACATTCAGGTCGAGTACTCGGTGGATCTTTCGATCGATGCCGAGGGCCGGCTGCACGCCGGGAATCTGATCGAGGCCGCGCCGGAAATTTATCAGGACTCCGCGTCCGGCCGCAGCGCCTGTCGCGGGCCGCTACCGTTTGCTGGACGCGCGAACCGCCGGCTTCGAGGTGGACGCCTATGATCCGGCGCTTCCGCTGGTGATCGATCCCGTCATCTCCTATGCCACTTATATGGGCGGCTCGGGACTGGGAGCCGTCACCGGAGTGGCGCTCGACAGCGCCGGCAATCTCTACGCGGCGGGCTGGACCGAGGCGCTCAACTTTCCCATCGTGCTGGCCGAACAGGCTGCCAACGCGGGCGGCGTGGACGCTTTCGTCGTGAAGATGAATCCCTCCGGCAGCCGGACTGATCTACGCAACCTACATTGGAGGACGCGGCGACGATCGAGCCGCGGCGATCGCGGTGGATTCGAGCGGCGAAGCGTACGTCACCGGAGCGACCAGCTCCGCGAATTTCCCGCTGGTAGCCGCGGTACGGACCACGCTGGGCGGATCGAAGACCGCCTTTGTGCTGAAACTGAACGCGGTCGGCAATACGCTGCTCTTCAGCACCTATCTGGGCGGATCGACCTACGACATGGGCACCGCGATTGCCGTCGACGCAGCCGGGCAACGCCTATATCGCGGGCGACACGCAGTCCGCCAACTTCCCCGTGATCGGCGGCTTCCAAGCCGTCATCGGCGGCGGCTTCGACGCCTTCGTCACCAAACTGAATTCGAACGGGACGCTATGTCCTACAGCACTTTCCTGGGCGGCGTCGCGAATGAGCACGCGGGCGGGATCGCGGTGGATTCGAGCGGCGCTGCGTATGTCGCGGGCGGAACCTCTTCCACGAATTTCCCGCTGGCGGGCGCCATTCAGACCACCAATCACGGCGGCCAGGACGCTTTCGTCGCGAAGCTCGAGCGCGAGCGGCGCAACGCTTGTCTACAGCACCTATTTGGGCGGCAGCGGGGCGGCCACGCCGGAAGAAGCGAACGGGATCGCGGTGGATGCCAGCGGCAATGCCTACGTGGCCGGCGTCGCCAACTCCGCCGACTTTCCGGTTACCGCTGGGCGCCTTTCAAGTGAACTTCAAGGGAGTCTCCGACGCGTTTGTGACCAAGATCAATGCGGCGGGCACGGCGCTGGGTCTATAGCACCTACCTGGGGGGCGCGGATCTTGACTGGGCCAGTGCCATTGGAATCGACAGCGCCGGCAACGCGTACGCAGCCGGCTACACTTCCTCGGGAGATTTTCCGCAGAGCAACCCGGTGCAGGCGGCGTTTGGAGGATTGTACGACGCGTTCGTCGCGAAGCTGAATTCCACCGGCAACGCCTTGGGATTCTCCACCTGGTATGGAGGAAGCGGATCGGATGTCGTCAATGCCCTGGCCGTGGATGCGAGCGGCAACATGTTCCTGGGCGGCCAGACCAACTCGCTGAATCTGCCGCTGGTGGGGCCGATCCAGGCAGCCAACAACGGAGGCAGCGTGGGGTGGCTGGCGCGCCTGGGCGTGACCGCTCCGCCGCCGCAGATTCCTTCGGCGGTATCGGTGACGCCGTCCTCGGGGAGCGGCAACACGCGTAGTGTTTTCGGCACAATATTCCGATAGCGGAGGCGCAGTGGCGCTGACAGCGGTCTCATTGCTGGTCAACACCAGCGCCTCGACCGCCTTTGCCTGCTACGTCACCTACAACCCTGCGTCGCAGGTGTTGAGCCTAGCCAACGACGATCCCGCCACCGGGTCGCAGGTAGTCACTTTCGGCGGCGGCAGCCAGCAGAACAGCCAGTGCATCGTCAACGGCGCGGGCAGTTCCGTGAGTCTCGCCGGCAGCACTCTGACGCTCAATCTCTCGCTGACCTTCCTGCCCGGATTCAGCCGGCGCGAAGACCACGTATTTGTACGCGGCCGACGCCGGCGCGAACACCGGATGGGTAGCGCGCGGGGCCTGGACCGTCGTCATCCCGCCGCCGCAGCCCTCCGCCGATTCGGTGTCGCCCAACGGCTCGAGCGGCGGCAGCCAGACCTTCACCTTTGTGTTCTCCGACTAACAAAGCGCGACCAACCTGGTCTGGCATGGCCATGATGTTTAACACCACCAGCGCCAACGTCACCAACGCCTGCGACATCGTCTACGACCGCAACGCCGGCACCGTCGCGCTGATCTGGGATAGCGGCGTCGGCTCCGATCTCAAGGCGCTCGGTTCCGCCGCTGGTCTTGGCAAAACAGCCAGTGCCAAGTAGGCGCCGTAACGCGCGGCGGCTTCCGGGCTCTCCCAAATCATCACGCTCTCCATCACCTTCACGGCAGCCTTCAGCGGCACCAAGAACATCTACATGTTCGGCTGCCGACGCGGGCTCGAACACCGGCTGGGTGCTGCGCGGCACCTACCTGGTCGCCGCCGGCGGACTGCCCGTGGCCAACTACCGTGGTCCCCAGCAGCGGCTCGGGTCCCGGCCAGCGCTTCAGCTTCACGGCGTCGGATCAAGGAGGCTCCGGCTTCATCACCGGCATGGCCATGCTGCTGTCGACGTCGCTCAGCACCACCAACGCCTGCAGCATGGTGTACGACCGCACCCGCAACGTGGTGTCGCTGGCTTTCGACAACCCCGCCAACGGCGCGGCTCCCGTGACGCCCGGCTCGCCCACGATTGTCTCGAACAGCCAGTGCAGCCTGAACGGAGCGAACACCACGGTTGTGATCGGCGTCACCTCCGTGGTCGTCACAGTGGACCTGACCTTCAACGCCAATTGGTTTGGCGCAAAGAACATCTACCTGCTGGCGTCGGAAGACCATCGTCAACTCCGGCTTGGTCACCGTGGGCGGCTGGACCGTCAGCGGTCTGACGCTGCCGATCTCTGTTAACCCGGCGTCGGGCTCCGTCGGCTTCGCAATTTCAGCTTCGTGGCGCGAAATGCGAATGGCGCGGCGCAAATCAAGTACGTCCAGTTTCTTTTCAGCCGGGCCGGCCTTACCGCGCCAAACGCCTGTTACGTGAACTATGATACGAATGCGAATACGTTTTATCTGCTTAGCGACGATGCGAAGCAGTGGTACGGGGTGGTTGCGGGATCTGCTGGTAACATCGGCAACGCGCAGTGCACTATTTATGGTTCCGGGAGCGGGTCATCGGCCTCCGGCACCGACCTGACTGTGACTGTAGCCGTCAGCTTCCGGACCGGATTTGCAGGTTTGAAAAACATCTATCTGCTCGCCGGAGACGCTCAGAGAGTCCCGAGTTTATGGCAACAGGTCGGAACCTGGAGCGACTCGGGAAATCCAAACCTGGTACAGATCACTTCTTTCGCACCCAGCTCCGGGGCAGGCAGCTCACAGATTTTCACTGCCACCATCAGCGACGGCCTGGGAGCGAGTTCAATCGCTCTTCAGCAGTTACTCATGAACACGACCTTGAGCCCTGCGAATGGTTGTCTCGTCCAATACGATCCGGTGGGAAATGTTTTCTATCTCCTGAACGATGCGGGGACCGCGTCGTCGAGCTTGCTTCCTGGCAGTGCCGCGCAGGTGTCAAACAGCCAGTGCGTTTTGCAGGGAACCGGCTCGAACGGTCTAAAGTCTGGTTCAACGCTTACCATAGCGTTCAATCTGACTTTCACCGCAGCCTTTTCCGGCATTAAGCAGGCCTACATGCAGGGAGTGGATAATGCGGGCATCATCGAAGTCTGGCATCCCGTCGGCACGTGGAACCCTTGATGCAAATCGGGCTGGGTGCAGCACGGCGCCTGGACGGTACCATGAAGACACATGTCCGTCTACGAAGACCGCAAGCAAGCCCTCGAAGAATATGAGTTCCGCATGGGCCTGGAACGCGGCCGCCTGGCGGTGACGATGGACCTGCTCACCGACGCGCTGGTGCTGGTGGGACAGCACGGAGTCTACTGCCAGAGCGCGCGGCAACCGGGAAAGCCCGCCATGGACGTCCAGATCATCAGCAAGTGCCTGACCGATGCGAAGGAACTGGTCGCCACCGTGATGGCCGAGATCCAGCGCAAGAAATCAGAGGCCCTGTAAGAACGGATTGCGTTCCTTCTCGCGGCCGATGGTCGTATTCGGCCCGTGGCCCGGCACCACCACGGTTTCCTCCGGCAATCCCAGCAGTTTGTCTTCGATCGAGCGCAGGATCTGGCGCGGATTCCCGCCCGGCAGATCGGTGCGTCCGATGCTGTCGCGAAACAGCGTGTCGCCCGCGATCAACTTGTTCTCCGCCGGAATCCACAGCGAAATGCTGCCCTGCGTGTGGCCCGGAGTATGCAAGCACCCGGAATTCCGCCGGACCAAGCGTGAGCACATCGCCGTCGCGGGCCGCATCGTCGATGGCCGTATGCGCCGGTGTCTCCATGCCCAGCCAGGACGCCTGCACGTCCAGATGGTCGTAGAGTTCCTGATCGTTCTGGTTCATCAGCACCGGCGCGCCGGTGGCGGCTTTGAGCTTCGCGGCGCCGCCGATGTGATCGATATGGGCGTGGGTGATGACGATCGCCTTCACGCGCAGCGCATGCTTCTCCAGAATCGCGAGAATGTCGTCGATGTTGTCGCCGGGGTCGATCACCAGCGCTTCGCGCGTCTGCTCGTCGCCGAAGATCGAGCAATTGCACTGCAGCATGCCAACGGGCAGGATTTCGTGGATCATATGTGGATCAAATGGGATCGCCGTTGCGGCCTCATTATACAGTAGGAGTATGGATGCAGCCGCCACCGTCACCAAAGGTTATCAGGGGCTGCGCGAGAGCGCGGCGTGGATGGACCTCTCCGCGCGCGGCAAGATTCGCGTTCTGGGTGAAGATCGGGCGCGTCTGCTGCATGCCATGACCACGCAGGACGTTCAATCGCTGACGCCCGGCCACGGCGTCTACGCTTTCTTCCTGAACGCGCAAGGCCGCATTCTTGGGCGACGTGAACATATTCTGCCGCGAGGATTGTTTCCTGCTCGATACCGAGCCGGAAACGCGTCAAAAGCTGTTCGATCACATAGATCGCTATATCATTGCCGACGATGTGACGCTCGAAGACGCGACTGGTGAGATGGCAACCATCGCCATCGAAGGACCGCAGGCGGCCGCAATCCTGGAGCGCCTCGGCGCGCCCGTGCCCGAAGCGGATTACGCGACGCGGGCCTGGGCTGGCATGATCGTCGCGCGCGTGAGTTCCACCGGAGCGGGCGGTTTCTTTGTCTTTCTGAATCCGGCGAAGAAAGCCGAACTGATAGCGGCGATCGAGGCCGAGGGCATCGCCGAAGCCACTCCCGACGACGCGCGCACGGTTCGCATCGAGCATGGACGGCCGCGCTACGGCGAAGAAATCACCGAGCGCTACCTGGTACAGGAAACCGCGCAACTGCAGGCCGTGCAGCTTCAGCAAAGGCTGCTATCTGGGCCAGGAGATTGTCGAACGCGTTCGCAGCCGCGCGCAGATTCATCGCGTGCTGCGGCGAGTTGACGTCGACTACGCCGGAACCGCCCAGCAGCCGGCAGCAAGCTCAAATCGGCGGATGGCCAAGCGGACGCCGGAGAAATCGCGAGCGCCGTGTTCTCTCCCGCCCTCGGCAAAGTCGCCGCCCTGGCTTACGTGCGCACGCAGTTCGCCGAGCCTGGTACAGACCTTCGGTTAAGGGACGTTCGGGTGTTGGTGATCTGAGCGCGGATTCGCGGTCGCCCTGCATCTTCCAGCGGAAAAACAAACGTTTCCCCCGCCATATTGACGATCAGTCTTCCGCTCCCCAGAGGCTTCCCCTGGTTGGGATAAAACACCGCGCCATCGGTGGATTGCCCCGGCGCGAGCTTGGTCGTCACCAGCGCAATCGCCGAGGCAGCCGCCGCAGCCTTCAATTTCGAAGACCCGATGTCGGCGAACGCGTTTTGGCGGCGCGCTTCATAGCCGTTGGTGGAATGAATCTGCGCGTTGTTGAACAAACTGGACTCGTATGCGGCGATCAGCTTGATCACGTCGCCGCGCCCGGCCTTCTCGAACAGCGTGTTGACCACGGTCTTGGCGGGCAGCGCCTGAATTCTCTGGCCGTCGGTCTTCTCGAAAGTGCAATCTTCCGGCTCGACAGTCCAGGAAACCGAGGAGCCGTTGGAAACGGCCATCTGCAGAACGGCGTAGTCCCGTATGCGCGTAGGCAGCACTGAAAACATGACGGTGACGCCGCCGCGCGTCATGGCCTTATATTTCAGGCCGGCGGATTCGAAATCGATGATTCCCTGGGCGGGCGCGGCACGCAGCCATCGCGAGGGTCAGGATCAGCGCACGCCAAAGTAGCACGCTTCCATCATATGACGTGGCCGTGCATGATGACGTGGACTGTGATCGCTAAGGCTTCTTGAAATACCACAGCCAAAAGATCTGCGTCCCGGCGCCATGGCGATGGCGGGGTTCGAAGCCGTTGCGCTCGGCCATGGCGCATGCCTCTTCTTCGGAGAACGGAACTCCCGTCCAGGTATCGTCGGGCTGGAGATCGTGCGGATCGAGCGGGTAGCCTTGCACCTGGAACTTGAACAGCGCGCCCGGACGCAGCAGGCGGTGGACTTCGCGCACATAGCTCTCAATCACCTCCCGGCTGGGGATGTGCTGAAAGACGATGTTCGAATACGCAAAGTCGAACTCAAGTTTCCATCTTGACGGCGCCATCCGGGCCAGCCACCGCGGCGGCCCAAACTGCTGTTCTTGATTCGCCTCGCGCCAGCGGCGGCACCACCGTGAGATCGCAGCCATTGTTTTGGTAGACGTGCGCGTTGGGATGGACGGCCAGCGCCTTTCGCGCTTGGGCGATCATTTCACCGCTGACATCCACTGCGTGCACTTCGCCGAACACATTGGCGAGAGCTCGCGTAAGCCGGCCGGCGCCGCAGCCGATCTCCAGGACGCGCATGGCCTTGGGATCCTTACCCTGACAGATATTCGTCATATCCGTAAGGATGTCCTCGGCGATGGCCTGCTCGCCCGAGGCGAAGAATTCTTCGTCGGACCACTCGGCATTGCCGGTCGCGACGTAATAGCGGGCGTTTTCGCGTGCGCGCGCATCCCAGTCGCGCTGCATCTTTTCCAGTTGCTGCGCTTTGCTCAATACCTGGCGTGCGTCCAATACTCACGTTCCCATAATATGCCAGGCGATCTGCGCAGAACTGCGATGGGAGGGTCCCGGTCAGAACCCTCCCATCTCCTCCCATTGCGACGGATCGGCTCGAACTACGGATGGGACAGTGCCACTCCCTTCGGGGCAGCGTCAGATTGGCGGTCAGCCGCTTGGCGGGAATCGACCGTGACCATCAGGCCGCTGCTCAGTCTCACGGCAGACAACACCGGCATTTCCGAGCTCTTGCTCGAAGATCAAGCCCGTCTTCGAAGATCTCAGAGTACCCAGCCGGTGAAACCATAATTGCCGCCGTTTCGGCGGGAGCTGGCGCCGCGGATGACTAAGACGCCACTGGTGACCGAATCCACGGTATAGGCTCCGGCGGGGAAGTTCTTGCCCCCGGCCTCGAAAGCAAACGGCACCTCGATCGAGAAGGCTCTCGGCATGCGCTACCGTTGTCAGCGCGCCCATCAGACTAACAGCGAGTGCGAAATGCATCCACGTCTTTTTCATGTAATTGGTTTTCATTTGAGTAAACTCCTATTGGAAAATTTGCGAATTAAAGTGTTATGCACATGCGCGAAGCATGCGCCCATAAACTTCAGCTAGGAATGCCAGGGTCTGCAGGGACGGGAGAAAAACGAACGACGGGGAGTAAAACGGGGACGGAAGCAACCGGCTTCCGTGACTACAATTTCACTATAAATGAAGTCGACTGCCGGCGCAAATCAATAATTGTTATCGGCTCTATGTCTAGTAATTTTAAGGTATTTCACTTAGATGCACAACGACACGCGGGAGAGACTTGATGGTGGACGGCGGGGGGTTCGAACCCCCGACCCCCGCATTGCGAACGCGGTGCTCTCCCAACTGAGCTAGCCGCCCACACGAGCGATCACATTCAATATACCATGTGAACAGTGCGCAACTCTGTCATCAATTATTCACTTGCGGCGCGGGGCAAATCGAAGGACACTGAAGCTTCATGGCAACTGTAAGAGCCAACGAGACCGCGCCGGTACGCGAGCCGGCCGACCGCTGGTCGATCGCCGAAGCGGGCGAGTTGTACGATGTCGCCAGTTGGGGCAAAGGCTACTTCTCCGTCGAACCCAACGGGCACGTATGGGTGCGCCCCGACAAGGACCCCGCGCGCGGCATCGATCTCAAGGAACTGGTCGACAACCTGCAACTGCGCGGCATCTCGCTGCCCATCCTGATCCGCTTCGGTGAAATCCTGAAGCACCGGCTGGGCGAGATGCACCAGGCGTTCCAGAACGCCATCGCCGAGCACAACTACAAGTCCAGCTATTGCTGCGTGTATCCGATCAAGGTGAACCAGCAGCGGCAGGTGGTGGAAGAAGTCTTCGAATACGGCCGCAAGTACAAGTTTGGACTGGAAGCCGGATCGAAGCCCGAGCTGCTGGCGGTGCTGGCCATCGCCGATAACGAAACGCCCATCATCTGCAACGGCTTCAAGGACGACGAATACATCGAGATGGTGATGCTGGCCAAGAAAATCGGCCGCCAGATCATCCCGGTGGTGGAGAAGTACACCGAACTGGATCTGATCCTGAAACATTCGGCGCGCGTCGGCGTGCGGCCGGTGATCGGCTTGCGCATCAAGCTGGCGAGCCGCGGCTCGGGACGCTGGAAGTCGTCGGGCGGTTACCGCTCGAAGTTCGGACTCACCGTCACCGAAGCGCTGCGGGCGCTGGAACAATTGAAAGCCCTGGGGATGGAAGACTGCCTCCAGCTTTTGCACTTCCACCTGGGCAGCCAGATCACCAACATCCGCCAGATCAAGGCCGCGGTGATCGAGGCCGCGCGCGCCTACGTCGAAATGCGGCGCTCCGGCGCGGGCTTGAATTATCTGGACGTCGGCGGCGGCCTGGGCATCGACTACGACGGCTCGCAGACGGATTTCGAATCGAGCGTCAACTACACGCTGCAGGAATACGCCAACGACATCGTCTATCACATCCAGAGCGTGTGCGACGAAGCCGAAGTGCCGCATCCGACCATCGTTTCCGAGAGCGGACGCGCGGTGGTGGCGTATCACAGCGTGCTGGTGTTCAACGTCCTGGGCGTGACCGGATTCGGCGAAGAAGAAACGCTGCCCGAATTCACGGACGACGTCGAGCAGCCGCTGCTCGATCTGAAGGACACGCTGCGCGGCCTGAGTTCGAAGAATCTGCTCGAAAGTTTTCACGACGCGCAGCAGGCGCTCGATTCCGCGCTCAATCTGTTCAGCCTGGGCTATCTGCCGCTGCAACAGAGGAGCTGGGCGGAGAGCATCTACTGGGTGATCTGCCGCCGCATTCAGAAGATGGCCAAGGATCTGGACGATTTCCCGGAAGAGCTGGAAGGCTTGGATTCGCTGCTCTCCGACACCTATTTCTGCAACTTCTCGCTGTTCCAGAGCATGCCCGACAGTTGGGCCGTGAAGCAGTTGTTCCCCATCATGCCGATCCATCGCCTGAACGAAGAGCCCTCGCATCACGGCATTCTGGGCGATATTTCCTGCGATTCCGACGGCAAAGTGGACCAGTTCATCGACCGCCGCGACGTGAAGAAAACCCTGCCGCTGCACACCTTCAACGGCGAGCCGTATATCCTGGGGACGTTTCTGGTGGGCGCCTATCAGGAGATCCTGGGCGACCTGCACAACCTGTTCGGCGACACCAACGCCGTGCACGTGCAGCTGGACGAGAAGGGCGCAGTGGTGATCGACGCCCTGATCCGCGGCGACACCGTGCGCGAGGTGCTGGATTACGTGCAGTTCAAATCCACCACGCTCGCCGAGCAGTTCCGCCGCGACGTGGAAACCGCGGTGCGCGAAGGCCGCATCGGGTACGAAGAATCCGGCGTGCTGCTGCGCTTCTACGAAGACGGCCTGAACGGGTACACGTACCTAGAGCAGTAGCTTCTCTCTCGTTCGAAGATCTTCCAAAAGATCCGGACCCGCGTTGCGCGGATACCCGAAGTCCCAGAAAGCGTTGTCCGGGCCGCTCTCCCAAACGCGCTTCGTCTGTGTCCGTCAGCAGCTTGCGCAGCCGCTCGTCGAGCGCATGCACTTCCGCGTCATCGGCTTTGGCCAGCGCAATGATGCCGCGGACGTCCAGGTCATTGCGGTAGTCTTCGATGCCCAGCGAATAGCCGCGCTCCACCTGCTCGACGAATTCGCGCCAGCGCCGCACCAGCCCGGCGCGGCCTTCGCGCACCACATGCTCCGGATAACCGTTCTCGCTGAGATAATCTTGCACCTGGGCGTCAGTCATGCTCAATCCGCCCCGCGTTTCGAAGCCTGGCGGTGGAAATAACGCTCGCCCGCGTTGGGGATGAAGAAGGTGCGGATCGTCCGGTCCGGGTTGTACGCGCCGAAAGCTCCGGTTCTGCGGTCGAAGCGCGAAACGATGCCGTCCGGCGTGACGGCTTGCGAGAATCGGGCCGCCGGCAGGCGCGTCGCGCAGCGCCTGTGCGCGCTCCAGATATTCCTGCCGCGAAATATTCCCGAATTCGCGGCCGTGCTTGGCGTAGTGCTCCTCGAACAGCCGCCGCGAGCGGAATCCGGACCGGACGCCACCAGCAGCAGCGCGCGCCAGCAGCAGAGCATCGAAATGCGCAGCGCTCTTAGCCATCGTTAGAATATAGTTTCCCATGCCCCCCGTCGCGAAAATCGTTCCGCACTCGATGACCGTCCACGGTGACACCCGCATCGACAACTATTTCTGGCTGCGCGATCGCAAGGATCCCGACACCATCGCCGTATCTGGAAGCGGAGAACGCTTACACCAAAGAGAAGCTGCAACACACCGAAGCGTTGCAGGCCGCGCTCTATGCCGAGATGCTCGGCCGCATTCAGCAAACCGACTTGAGCGTGCCCGTGAAGCGCGACGAATACTTCTACTACACGCGCACCGAGGAAGGGAAGCAGTACGCCATTCACTGCCGCAAGAAAGGCGCGGGGCC
This sequence comes from Bryobacterales bacterium, assembly GCA_963731375.1. Classification (GTDB taxonomy): domain Bacteria; phylum Acidobacteriota; class Terriglobia; order Bryobacterales; family Bryobacteraceae; genus Palsa-187. Next base: position 400,103 of record CAVSUW010000004.1, on the reverse strand, counting down.
CGAAGAAATCCTGCTCGATTGCAACCTGCTCGCCGAAGGCCACAAATATTTCCGCCTCGGCGCCTTCATCGCCAGCCCCAACCACCGCCTGCTGGCGTATTCGGTGGATTTCGAAGGCGACGAGAAGTACACCGTTCGCGTGAAGAATCTCGACACCGGAGAATTGCTGGCGGACGAAATTCCGAACACGTCCTACACGCTCGAATGGGCCGCCGATAACGCGACGTTCTTCTACACCATCCTCGACGAAGCCCTGCGGCCCTACAAAGTCTTCCGCCACGCGCTGGGCGTGAAGGAAGACCCGCTGATCTATCACGAGCCCGACGAGCGCTTCACGCTGGATCTGTCCAGCACCCGCAGCCGCGCCTACATTTTCATCAACATCAACAGCTCGCTGACGTCCGAAGTCCGCTACCTGCGCAAGGATCAACCCACCGGCGAGTTCCGCGTGCTGCTGCCGCGCGTGTTACGAAACCGAGTACGACGCCACCCATCACGGCGACTCGTTCTTCATCCGCACCAACGATGGCGCCAAGGGCTTCCGCGTGGTCGAAGCGCCGGTGGCCGATCCCGCGAAAGCCAACTGGAAGGAAATCATCCCCGGCCGCGAGGGCATCACCATCGAAAGCGTCACCGCGTTTCAGGATTACCTGGTGACCGAAGAGCGCCACCGCGGCTTGACGCAGATTTGCATTCGCGACATGCGCACCGGCGAGCAGCACTCCATCGAATTTCCCGAGCCGGTCTATACCGCGGAACTAGGCGCCAACGCCGAGTTCAACACCAAACTGCTGCGCTTCCACTACACGTCGCTGGTCACGCCCGGCGTCGGTCTACGACTACAACATGGAAACCCGCGAGCGCGAGCTGAAGAAGCAGCAGGAGGTGCTAGGCGGCTACGATCCGCAGCAGTATCAATCCGAACGCATCTATGCTGGCGACCCAGCCGGCGAAGTCCCAATTTCACTGGTCTATAAAAAAGGCTTCGTGCGCGACGGCCGCGCGCCGATGCTGCTCTACGGCTACGGCTCCTACGGCATCAGCATCGATCCGTCTTTCAGTTCGGATCGCCTCAGCCTGCTCGACCGCGGCTTCGTCTACGCCATCGCCCACATCCGCGGCGGCATGGACCTGGGCAAGCCCTGGCACGAAGACGGCCGCCTGCTCAAGAAGAAAAATACTTTCACCGATTTCATCGCCTGCGCCGAGAAGCTGATCGCGGAAAAGTACACGTCGCCCGACAGACTCGCCATCATGGGGCGCAGCGCCGGCGGTCTCCTGATGGGCGCGGTGGTGAACCTGCGCCCGGATCTGTTCGCCGCCGTGGTCGCGGGCGTGCCGTTCGTCGATTCGCTGAATACCGCGCTCGACGCGTCTTTGCCGCTCACCGTCGGCGAGTACGAAGAATTCGGCGATCCCAGCAAGCCCGAGTTCTACGACTACATGAAGTCCTACGCGCCGTACGAAAACGTGACGGCCCAGGCGTATCCGGCGATGCTCGTCACCGCCGGCTTGAACGATCCGCGCGTCTCCTACTGGGAACCGGCCAAATGGGTGGCGAAGCTCAGAGCCCTGAAGACGAACGATCGCCCGCTCTTGCTCAAGACCAACCTGGGCAGCGGTCACTTCGGCGCCTCCGGCCGCTACGAGTACCTGAAGGAAACCGCCATCGAGTACGCGTTCCTGCTGGACGTTTTATGCTGAACGTATATGACTCCGCAGCCGCCACCGCAAACCAAGATTCAGCTCACCAACACCTCCGACTATCGTGAGCACTACGCCAACAGTGTTCAAGTGCGCGTGAGCCTGTGGGATTTCTTCCTGCTGTTCGGAACCATGAACCAGTCGGCGCCCGACGCCGTGACGATTCACAATTTCGAAGGAGTCTATTTGAGCCCGCAGCAGGCCAAGGCGCTGGCCAATGTGCTCAACCAGAATGTCTCGCAGTACGAATCGACCTTCGGTGAGATCAAGCTGGAACCGAAGCAGCCTGGTTCGATTCAATAGGTCCGATTCAATAGCTACTGATCCAGCGTCTCGCGCACCGTTCCCATCAGCGCGCCCAGCGTGAAAGGCTTCTGCAGGAAGCGCGCGCCCGGCGGGAACGCGCCGGCGCGCACCGATTCATCGTCGGTGAAGCCGGAGATGTACATCACCTTCAGCTTCGGCAGTGCCTCGCACTAATTTCTCGGCGAGCTGCCGCCCGTTGCGGTCGGGCAACATCACGTCCGTGAGCAGGAGCTGGATCGCGCCGCCGTGCGTCGCCGCGATTGCGGCCGCCTCCGTGGCGGTCCCCGCTTCCAGCACGCGGTAGCGCTCCCGCCGCAGGATTTTGACGATCAAGCGTGCGAATCCCGGCTTCGTCATCCACCACCAGTATGGTTTCGCGCTGCGCATCCGCAGGCCGCGCCGCAGCCAGTCGGTCGCTTTCGGCTGCGTGCCTCCGGTTCCGCCAGAGGCAAGTACATCGTGAAGACGGAACCCTCGCGGAGCCTCGCTTTCAAAGCCGAGCTCACCGCCCCACTCCCGCACCACGGCGTAAGCGCGCGCCAGCGCCGCGCCCATGGATCTGCCGGAAGTCTTGTGCAGGAACGATTCGAAGATCACCTTGCGCTTCTCGGCTTCCATTACGAAGCCGGATGCGGCCACCGTCACGCGCGCGTAGGTCCCGGGCGCGAGCGAAGCGCCTGCGATTTGTTCCGTGATCGCGGCCGTATCGCAGGTGACGACAACAGGTGTCGCGGTCCTCCTTCATCATGGAAACCAACACCGGCAGGATCTCTTCGAGCTGCTGCTGGTTCGCCATGGCCCACACCGGCTTCGCGGCTCGCGTTTCGACTCTTCCCGCCCAGACCGGAGACCAGTGCCGCGAGGTCCACCCGCTCCGCCGGACTCGCCTGCTTGCGGGTGAACTGGAGCAACTGCGCCGTCAGGCTGCTGATGCGTTCGGTCGCCGCGAGAATCTGTTCCAGCTCGGCGCGGCGCGGGTCGTTCGGCTTCCAGCGGATTGCAGCATCTCCTCCGCGTACCCCGAGATGATCATCAAAGGATTGTTGAGATCGTGCGCCAGACGCGCGGAGAGGCTGTGCAGCGCCGAATTGCGTTCGGCGGTGATTCGCAGTTGTTCCAGCTCCTTGCGCTGGCCGATCGCCGTGAGTACTCCCGCCAGAACACCGGGCTCGGCCTGGCGCACCGTCTCACGGCACCAAATCGGTTTCGCCCGACGCCGTCACCGCCCGGAATTCGGCATTCACCTCGCGGGTGTGCTGAACCGCAGTCCGGTAGAGTGCGAGCACCGCCTCGCGATCTTCCTTGTGAATCCGCTGCGCGAAGAACGCTGGCGATTTGAGCCAGTGCGACGCCGGATATCCCAGCATCTGCTCGACCCGCCACTGACGTCCGTGAACTGGAGCCGGCCGGCATCCGCGCGCCACAGAACGGCCGGCACGTCTGCGACGAGGCGTTCGCGACGCCCGAAACATCCGGCAACCGCCGCCGTTCCCGAGCGCACATCGCTGACGTCGGCGACCATCAGCAGCGTTTCCATCTCCGTCTCTTCGTCCCAGTTGCGAAGAGGAAGAATCGAGATGCGCAGCAGCTTCCCGCCTTGTTGCAGCATGCAATCCCGGCTGCGGAATTCCCTCGACCGTCATTTCGCGGATCTTTTCGATCAGCCGGTCGGAGGGCAGAATCTGCTCGATGGTCTTCCCGCGCAGATCCTCGATGCGCAGCCCGAACGTTTGCCGGAATGCCCGGTTGGCGGAAACCACCGTCCGGTTCGCCGAGAGCACCACCAGCCCCACCGGAAGGCTCGCCACCATGTCCTGGTAATAGCGCCGCTGGTTCTCCACCAGCGCCAGCAGCCTGGCGACCTCCCTGCCGTTCCATGCTTCGAAGTCGGTGCGCTCCATTAAGAGACAGAATTCCTTGGATTCAGTTTGGCCCTGGGGAGCAGAGAGGCCACAAGGTACTCTGGGTGGGCGAGTAATGGTACGAGGGGGGTACCGATACCAAACGCTACGGCTGTTGGGGCGTCTCCGCCACTGAACCGCCGAGCCCGGCGTAAGTTTCCTTCACTTTCACGACTTTGTCGCCGGTGAACGTGACGAACGTCACGCGCCCGGGAGGCTCGCCGTAGATCCAATCTTCGTAGTCGGTGCCTTCCTTAGTTTCGCGGCTCTTGCGTACCGGCTTGCCCACGGCCAGAAGGACTTGATCGTGATTCATTCCCTCAATGACTTTCTTGGCCTTAACCGCTTCCTTGATCGGCTCCGGCAGGGTGTCGACGTAGTTTGCGGTCACGCTGTCTTTTTCGAAATCCAGAATCGGCTGCAGCATCTTCTTGATGTCGGCCGACGTGACCTCGCCGATCGGGCCGCCGAAGGTGAGCGCGACGGTAGTGCCGCCCGGTGCGTTGGTCGCGGGTCCGGTGACGGGACTGGTCTGCGTGCCCATGCCGATCTGCACGTGATCCATGAATTTCCGCTTGCCGCTCTTCATCCCGCCGTTGAGGTCCAGGATGATGCGGTCCTTGTCGATGTCGACGTGGGTCACCTGAATCAAGTCGCCGATGCGGCCGGCGGCGCCCAACTCTTTGAAGGCGGCTTGCCAGACATCGTGATCCCAGGTGCCGTCACTCGAGAATTCCAGAATCTTCTTCGATCCGCGGCAGCTGCACTTTGATCTTGGCGTATTCGGAGCTGAGGCCGCGCAGAATTTCGATGCGCTGGTCCTCGGTCAACTTTTTGGAGTCGGCGTGCAGGCGGGCGGACGCCACGGAAAGAATCAATACCAGCGCGAGTCTTCGCATCATCCACCTCGCTGCGGGATCACACGGTACAGCAGCGACGAACAGCCCGGCCACGACGACCGTCGTAAACAAGCCGCCCTCCAGGCCGTACACGCCGCCGCTCCAGAGAACGCCGGTTCTCCAGTGCAGCTCATATCCCGTCACTGCTATTGTAAACCCGCTGAGATTCTCTCCCAGGAAGGGCATGGCCACGTTCCAGCCGAAGTGCATTCCGATCGGCAGCCACAGGGCGCGCGTGCGCAAGTAGGCGCATCCCAGCAGCACGCCCCACGCGATGGTGTTGACCACCGCCAGAAGCGTCACGTTCTGGTTTCCCAGATGCAACAGTCCGAACAGAATCCCGACCGGCAGAACCGTGGCGAACTCGCCCATATGACGCACCAGATGCTGGAAGGCGTAGCCGTGGAACATCAATTCCTCGCCCACGGAACCGAACAGCAGCACGACCATCAGTACTGGGATTCCTCCCCACGCGCGCTCCGCAAGCGGGACTGCGTCGAAGTTAGCCATGCCCGGAAACCACCGCGACCATCACGATCAATACCGCGCCGCCCGCTCCGCAGAGCGATGCCCGTCGCGAGCTCGCGGCCTGAAGCCGGCGTCCAGCCGAGGCCGAAATCGGAGAGCTGGCCGCGTTCCCATCCGCGAGCCACCACGGCATTCGCCAGCGCGCCGGTGGCGAAGGCGGAAAGCGCGGAGACCACCAGCAGTCCTCCGAAGGGCTGCATCAGCATCGGGAAAACCATTCTCCCCAGGATCACCAGCAGTACAAAAACTCCCACGCGCACCAGCAGCCGCAGTTTATCCGGATCGAATCTGGCCGGAGTGGTTTGCGTCCCCGCGTTCATTTCGGATGCACCTCCCGGCGCAGCAGAATGATCATCAGCGCGGACAGCGCCACGGAAAGTTCCACGCCGCGCAGCGGGATCTCCGGAAGCCTCTCTCCTCGGAACACGAACAGCACCAGGAGCCCGACGAAAATAACCCGCATGCCCATCCGCGCCGCAGCCCGCCGAAAAACGCAGGGTCATCCAGCCGGCAAACAACGCCAGCGCGATTGACGCCGCCAGGCCCAGCAGCGGCGCCTACGACCCAGCACATCCAGCTCCGGAACAATGCCCGCCCGCTGGCAACGCTCACGGTGACCACTCCCGCGATCAGCATCACCAGAGCCAGGCCCTCGCCGTAGCCCACCGCCTTGGCCGTCCGCACCCCAGCTTCCCGCATGGTTTGAGGCCGTCCTTTAGAAAACGCGCTGGCCGCCGCGGGAGCCGCGAATAGGACCCCCAGGCAGGCATAGGCCGTGATCATGATCGGGCTCCAGGAACCCGAGCCCCTTGCGAAGCGGCAAAAAGACGCCGAAAATAGCGATCAGGACGAGATGAAGGATGACGGCTCGCAGAAGCAGCTCCGTCCCCACATGGTACCAATGGAATGTATTACGCAAGTTTCGCTGGACTTGAAAGTACAAGCCCTAACGCTTGGCTAAGTAGAAATTGCCTAGGGTCCAATCGCTAAACAAATATGCAGGAAGCGACGATAAACAATACAGATATGATGGACAGGCGTATTGAGCCCCGTTTGCTTTGTGCCGACCTGGTGGACGTGCAGTGGAAGGATCAGACTGGCCGCGTTCGTCGCAGCGTCGCCAACCTTGAAGATATCTCGCTTTCGGGCGCCTGTCTTCAAGTAGACCGCCCCGTGCCGCTGGGGACTCCCTACCGCATCACGTATCCCAAAGGCGTGCTGGTCGGCAAAGTGAAGTATTGCGTATTTCGTGAAATCGGCTACTTCCTGGGTATCGAATTTGAAGCCGGCAGCCGCTGGTCGCGCAACGATTTCCGGCCGCAGCATTTGCTCGATCCGCGCCACCTGGTCAATCGGACGGCGGACCGGCTGGCGGCGGACAGTCTAAAAGACAAGGTCGCGCCCGAGCCGGCAGCGTAGTCGTCTTTCGGTGACGCGCCGCGTTATTTCTTGACCGCAACCTCAGTCACCGCGTCCCAGGTGAACTCGACAAACTTGTAAAGCGAAGCCTCCGGAATTCGCTCCACGTCGCTATGCCAGGCGTGGTTCGCGAAGTCGTCGCGGAGTCAACGCCGGACCGATCCCATAGGACTGAATGCCTTTCGCGCGCAGTTGAGCCATATCCGTCGACGCGGTAAGCATCGTCGGCAGCGTCGTCGATCCCGGGTAAACCCGATTGCCTGCGTGCTCCAGCGCATGATACATCTCCGTGTCCAGCCGTGACGGCGGGGCCGGCGGGCGGGTCGCATACAGAGGTTCGATCTTCACCGCCGGGTCGCCGATGATCTTGGTCATCTGCGCCATGAACTGTGGGATATCCTCATCCGGGAGTGTCCGGATGTCGATGCTCGCTTCCGCCTCCGAGGGGATGACGTTCGGCCCGATGCCGGCTTTGAGCACGGTAGGCACCACCGAAGTGCGGAGCATCGAATTGTGGATCGGCTCGAATTCGGCGAGATATCGCTGGGCCGCGGCCGTACGCTGCGGGTTCACGAGATCTTTATAGCGCGCGGCTTTCTCGGGCGAACTGATGGTCGCTAGTTTTTCGAAGTAGGTGCGAGTGGTGTCGTTCAGGCGCATGGGAGTCTGCCACGTGCCCACTCTTTGCACCGCGCCGCTCAGGTGCGTCACCGCATCATCCAGGCGCGGAATCGAGCCGTGGCCGGAAGTGCCGTTCGCGACCAATCGCACCCTGCGCGGAATCTTTTCGGTGGTCGTAATCTGCACCGTTGTGACTCGTCCGTTCTCCATGGTCGCGCCGGGGCCTTCGCTAAGGGCAAACTCGGCGTCGATCTCCTCGAAGTGCTTCTCTGTCATGAAGCGAATTCCGACTCCAGTAGGATCCGCTTCCTCGCCGGACTCGGCCAGAAAGATAAGATCCCGGTCCAGGACCGCGCCAGAGCGCTTGATCAGCAGCATCGACATCAGCACGGCAACCAGTTTGTCTTTGTCGTCGGTGGTGCCGCGTCCCCAGACGTAGCCGTCTTTCAGCACCGCGCCGAACGGATCTACCGGCCACTTTTCGCGCTGCACTCCGACGGTATCGGTGTGGGCCATGATCAGCAGCGGCTTTTTGCTGCCGTTGCCCTTCAAGCGAGCCACCAGATTCGTGCGATTGGGGTCGAGCGAAAAGGTCTGGGTCGGGATGCCTTCGTCCTCCAGAACCTTCTTCAAATATTCGACGGCTTTGGTCTCGTTCCCTGGCGGATTGGTGGTGTCGATCTGTATCAGTGCCCGGAAATGCCGCAAGATCTCGGCCTGCTGCTGCCCCCAGTCGATGGGCTTAATCTGGGTGGACTTTGGTTGCGCCACGAGTGCACGGCCGACAGTAAGAGAAATCCAAGAAGTCTCATTTCTTGACTGCCACCTCGGTCACCGCATTCCAATCGAACTCGACGAAATTGTAAAGCGACGATTCGAGCAGCCGCTCGACGTCGCCGTGCGCCCCGTACTGCGCGGTGTCCGCCTCGCTCGCATACGGCCCGATCCCGTAGCTCAGCATGCCCTTGGCGCGCAACTGCGCCTTGTCGCTCGATCCGGTCGTCATGGTCGGAAGAACCGTGACGCCGGGATACATTTTCTTGCTGACTTGCTCCAGTATCCGGAACATCTCGGTATTCACACTGGAGGGCGGGGAAGGCGGATGCGCGATGGGCAGCGGCGCGATTTTTACCGCCGGATCGCCGATGATCTTCGTCATCTCCGCGAAAAACTGCGCGATGTTTTCGTCCGGCAGCGCGCGGACATCGATGGTGGCCTCGGCTTCCGACGGAATCACGTTGGGGCCGATGCCGGCTTTCAGCATGGTGGGCACGATCGAAGTTCGCAGCATGGAGTAGCGGCTGGGATCGTGCTCGGCCAGATAGCGCTGGGCAGCCGCTGAAGTCTTCGGGTTCAGCAGGCTGTTGTAGCGCGCGGCATCTTCGGGCGAACTGATCGTCGCCAGCTTTTCGAAGTAACTCCGCGTCGTGTCGTTCAGGCGCATGGGAGTTTCCCAAGTGCCAACCTTCTCGACCGCCGCGGTCAGATGCGTCACCGCGTTATCCAGGCGCGGAATCGAGCCGTGACCCGAAGTCCCGTTGGCAATCAGGCGAATGCGCGCCGGCACCTTCTCCGCCGTCCCGATGTTCACGATGGTGACCTTGTTGCCTTCGAGCGTGGCGCCGCCGCCTTCGGTGAGCGAGAACTCCGCGTCCACGTCCTCGAAGTGCTGGGCCAGCATGTAATTGATGCCGACGCCGGTGGTATCGGCCTCCTCGCTCGCCTCGGACAGGAAGATGACATCGCGATCCAGCGGCACGTTTCCGCGTTTCAGCAGCAGCATCACCATCAGGTTCGCCGCGAGAATCGGCTTGTCGTCGCGCGTGCCGCGGCCCCAGACGTAGCCGTCCTTGAGGATGGCGCCAAAGGGATCCACCGGCCATTTTTCGCGCTGCACGCCCACCACGTCGCTGTGGGCCAGAATCAGCAGCGGCTTCTTACTGCCGTTGCCTTTCAGCCGGGCGACGATGTTTGCCCGCTTGGGGTCTAGAGCGAAAGTTTTGGTCGGGATGCCTTCGTCCTCTAGTACTTTCTTCAGATATTCGACGACTCGGGTCTCGTTTCCCGGCGGATTGCTGGTGTCAAGCTGCACCAACGCCCGGTAATGGCGCAGGATCTCGGCTTTTTGCTGGTCCCAGTTGATGGCCGGTGTTTGCGCGAACGCCGCGGCCGTGCACAAAGCGGTAACAATAAATTTCTTAAGCACAGTACTCCTGTTCTATTTGAGGCAACGCTTTATCACATATACTAAAGGCAGTTTATGGCCTCGGCTATCGACCATCTGTCCCAGCAGGCGCCCGCCGTCGAGCGCCGGTCGATTCCGTGGGTTCCTTTAGCGTGGTTCAGTGCGCTCCTCATCATTGCTTATTTCCCAATATTACGGCACTTGGTGGAGCAATGGAGCACGGACGAGGACGTCAGCCACGGCTTTTTCGTGCCTCCCGTCGCCGCGTTCATAGCCTGGCAGCGCCGCGACCGGATTCTCGCTCTAGATTACCATCCCGCCTGGTGGGGATTGGGCGTGATGGCGTGGGCGGCTCTGCAAGGTTATGTGGGCACGCTGGGCGCGGAGTTGTTCCTGCAGCGGACATCGTTCCTGATCGCGCTGGTGGGATTGCTGCTGGTAATGGGCGGGACGCGCCTGGTGCGGGAACTCGCGTTTCCCTTGCTGCTGCTGCTTTTCATGATCCCGATCCCGTCGGTGATCTACAACCAGATCACGTTCCCGCTCCAATTGTTCGCCAGTCAGGTGGCCGAGTTCAGCTTGGGGTTGATCGGAATCCCGGTGCTGCGCGACGGCAACATTCTGGAGCTGGCGAGCCAGAAACTTTCCGTGGTCGAAGCCTGCAGCGGAATTCGCAGTCTGCTTTCGCTTTCCTTCCTCTCGCTGGTTTACGCCTACTTCTTCGACAAGCGGGTGTGGATGCGCTGGGTTCTGCTCGCCGCGACCATCCCGATCGCGATCCTGGCGAATTCCGGCCGCGTTACCATCACCGGCATCCTGAGTGAAATCAACCCGGAACTGGCGCGCGGCTTCTTCCATAGCCTGGAAGGCTGGATCATTTTCTTGATTGCTCTGGTCATGCTGGGCGGTCTCCACTTCCTGATCAACCGTTTTACCCGGAAACCCCCGGCGGAGGCTAGCCATTGTTTAAGTTCCTGAGTTCCCGCGCCGCACTGGCCGCTACCGCTACTGATTGTTTTGCAGGGTGCGCTGATCTATAGCGCCGTGCGTCCGGAATCGACTCCCAGCGGGCGGCCGTTGTCGCAATTTCCGGTGTCGCTGGGTTCCTGGAAGCTGCTGCAGGAAGGCGTGATCGACGCCGACACGCAGGCTGTTCTGAAGGCGGACGATCTGCTGAACCGGTATTACGCGCGGGAATGGCGCGGGCGCGAATCTGTTTGTAGCCGCGTTCCGCTCGCAGCGCAACGGCAAAGCCCCGCATTCGCCGAAGAACTGCCTTCCCGGCAGCGGCTGGACGCCGCTCGAGTCGAGCTATGCGTCGATCGACGTGGGCGGGCCAGTGCCCATCCAGGTGAACCGCTACGTGGTGGCGCATGGCGATGAGCGCAGCCTGGTGCTGTATTGGTATCAATCGCGCGATCGCGCCATCGCCAGCGAATACAAGGCAAAGTTTTGGGTGGTGGTGGACGCCATGCGCCTGAATCGCACCGACACGGCGCTGGTGCGCGTGGTGGTTCCGATTGTGAATCGCGACGAAGAGGCCGCCGACAAATCCGCTGCCGATTTTGTCCGGTCGTTCTACGGGACCCTGCGCCAATATCTGCCGGCGTAATCGCCCTGAAGTCAGCTCATGTACTTTCAACAGTTCTATCTGACCTGCCTGTCGCACGCGTCTTACATGCTGGGGTCCGAAGGCATCGCCTGCGTGGTGGACCCGCAGCGCGACGTATCCATCTATCTTGACGAAGCCCAAGCGCGGGGGCTCAAAATCGAGCACATCATCGAGACTCACCTGCACGCCGATTTCGTCAGCGGGCACGTGGAACTGGCGGCCAAGACCGGCGCGAAAATCTACCTGGGCGCGGCGGCCGATTCGCCCATCCCGCATGTGGCCGTGCACGACGGCGACGAGATCCGCTTCGGCCGCGTGATTCTGCGATTCCTCGAAACTCCGGGTCACACCGTGGAGAGCGTTTCGATCGTGGTAACGGATCTGGATCGCGGCGAAAAGCCGTGGGCGGTGCTCACCGGCGACACGCTATTCATCGGCGATGTCGGGCGTCCCGATCTGTCGCCGGGATAAAACTCCGCAGGAACTGGCGGCGATGCTCTACGACAGCCTGCATCAAAAACTGATTCCGCTGGGCGACGAGGTCGAGGTCTATCCCGCGCACGGCGCCGGTTCCTTGTGCGGCAAACAGATGCGGCCGGAGCGCCAGTCGACCATCGGCAAGGAGCGCGAGCTGAACTATGCGCTGCGCGCTTCGAGCAAAGAAGAATTCGTGCGGCTGCTCACGGCGGAGCTGCCCGACCGGCCCGAGTACTTCGCGCAGGACGCCGAAATCAACCGCACCGGCGCGATTCCGCTCGACTTCCTGCTGCCCATGGAAGCGCTCACGCCGGATCAGATTCTAGAGCGGCAGCGAGCCGGCGACATTGTGCTCGATACGCGTCCCGCGATGGAGTTCGGCGCGGGCCACGTTCCGGGCGCTGTCAACATTCCGCTCGCCGGACAGTTTGCGGGATCGGCGGGCGCGCTGCTGGGCCTGGATCACGACCTGATCGTGGTGGCCGAAGACCAAGCCGCTGTCGAAGAGTCGCGTACTCGCCTGGCGCGGGTGGGTTTCGAGCGCGTGGCCGGATACCTCGACGGCGGGATGACGCGCTGGGCGGGCGAGCAGAAGCCCACCGCGCAAATCATGCAAATTACCGCGGCGGAGCTGAATCGCGAGCTCGCCGAGGAGCCCGGGTCGATTCAGATCGTCGACGTCCGGCGCAAGACCGGAATGGGAGCAGGGCCACATCGCCGGGCGCGCTGCACAAGCCGCTCGATCGTGTCGCCAAAATGCTGGGCGATCTGGACTCCACGCAAGCCGGTGGTGGTCCACTGCAAGGGCGGCTACCGCAGCGCGATCGCGTGCAGCCTGATTCAGCGCGCGGGTTTTGAAAACGTGACCAACCTGATCGGCGGGTTGGACGCGTGGCAGGCCACGGGCCTGGCCGTGAGCGTCTAGCCTTTACTCGCAGCTTTCGCCGATGCAGCCACTTCGGCGCGCCTGAGCTTGCGCTGCTGCCGCTGCCAGGCCAGCAATTCCCGCCGCCGCCGGGATTTCACCTGGCTGTCCACGCGTGCCCCAGAACTTGCGGAAATAATCGGCGGCCGAAAGCAGCGCGAACAGCACCACGGCCCACATCGCGAAGCAGCGCCAACTGGTCCAGTTGCGGCCAGCGGATGCCGGCGATCACCAGCGCGATGGCCACCACCTGCGCCACCATCTTGGTTTTCCCCAGATCGCTGGCCTCGATGGTGTAGCCGCCCGCCGCGGCAATCGAACGCAATCCCGAGACCGCAAATTCGCGGCCGATGATCAGGATCACCATCCACGCCGGCACGCGATGAATGTCCACCAGCGAAACCAGCGCGGCGGAAATCAGCAGCTTGTCGGCGATGGGATCGAGCAGCGTGCCCACCGTGGTGATCTGCCCCCAGCGCCGGGCCAGGTATCCATCCAGAAGATCGGTGGCGGCCGCGGCCAGGAAGATCAGCAGCGCAAAGGTTTCGCGCGTGATCGCGAGCGGCCCCAGTACAGCGGCGAGATAGGGTTCGACGAACCCGCCTCCGAGCAGCGCTGCCACCAGCAGCGGGACGAAGAAAATCCGCAGGAGTGTAAGCAGATTCGGCCCGTTCATCAGTTGCCCTTCATCATATCGTATGCCGCGGGGGCTTACGCCACCAGGTAGTTGGCTTACGCGACTAGGTACTTCGACAGCCGGCGCCGGATGGATTCGGGCGTCTCCGCCTGGATCACGCACATCTCGTCGGCGTAACGCGTCGAAATCACGCGCGCGTGCTCGTGCAGCGTATGAATCGGTCCGCCGTCGCCGGCGGGAATGCGGAAGGTGCAGTCGCTGAGCGTATCCAGCGCCAGCGTCTCGTCGATTTTCGTGAGCAGCGCCGTCGAAACCCGCGCCGGTGAGGGCCGAGATCGCCACCGCTCCGGCGGGCTGATGCTCCGGATCTTCGAGAATTCGCCGCGCCAGCGCCGACGCGTCCGGCTCGCCGGGGATCTGATCCACTTTATTCAGCACCAGAATCTGCGGCGTCGTGTCCGCGCCGATCTCCTGCAGCGTGGCCATCACGTGCGCGGTGTGCTCGGAGGCGTGCGGCGAACTGGCGTCCACCACGTGCAGCAGCAGTTCCGCTTCCACCACTTCTTCGAGCGTCGCGCGGAACGCCTTCACCAGCGTCGTCGGCAGATTGCGGATGAAGCCCACCGTGTCGCTCACCAGCACGCGGCGGCGCGACGGCAGCGTGATGTGCCGGACCGTGGGATCGAGCGTGGCGAACATCTTCGCGTCGGCGAGCACCGCGGCGCCCGTGAGCCGGTTGAACAGCGACGATTTGCCGGCGTTGGTGTAGCCCACCAGCGCAATGGTCGCGAGCGGCACGGCCTGGCGCTGCTGGCGCTGCGTCGTGCGTCCGCCGCGCACTCGCTCCAGCCCGCGTTCGATGGCATGGATGCGCTGATGAATGCGGCGGCGGTCGGTTTCGAGTTTGGTTTCGCCAGGGCCGCGTGAGCCGATGCCCGCGCCCAATCGCGACATGGCCGCGCCGTGTCCCGTCAATCGCGGCAACAGGTAGTTCAACTGCGCGAGCTCCACCTGCAGCTGTCCTTCTCGGGTCCGCGCGCGGCGCGCGAAAATATCCAGGATCAACTGCGTGCGGTCGAGCACCTTCACGTCCAGCGCCCGCTCCAGATTGCGCTGCTGCGTGGGCGTCAACTCGCGGTCGAAGATGACCACGTCGGCGTCGTGCAAGTGAATCAGCGCCTTCAGTTCCTCGACTTTGCCGGAGCCGATCTGGGTGGCCGAGTCCACTCTGGCGCGCGATTGGATCTGGCTCTCGGCCACGTGCGCGCCTGCCGTCGCCGCCAGCGACGCGAGTTCCGCCAGCGAGTCTTCCGCGCTCGCTTGCCCGGACTCGCCGCCCGCTGACTTGCGCTGCGTGCCCCGGCTGGTGAGATTCAGACCGACCAGGATCGCAACTTCTTCTGAAGCTGACAAAGGCGTGTCTAGTGGTGCTCTTCGACGCCCGGAGCGCCGGGGCGACATGTGTCCCCGCTGTCGCGGCGCGGTGCTTGCGGGGCGCGTTGTGGTACGGCCGCGAGACCACCACCGTGGAAATCGCGTGTTTGAAAATCAGTTGTTCCTGACTGTTGGTTTCAAGAACCACTGAATATTTATCGAAGCTCTTAATTCGCCCGGAAAGCTTCACGCCGCTCATCAGGTAAATTGTCAGAAACGTCTTGTCTTTGCGCGCGTTGTTTAGAAATGCTTCTTGTATGTTTTGCGCTTGTTTTTCCATGGAAAGATCCTCCTCAATCACTCACAGGACCCCGGCAAGCTTATCCCCCGGGCTAAAGATCCACGCTTTTCATCATATCGTAACCCTGTCTGCCCGGCTTTCGCTGAGAACCAGGTTGTCCCGTATTCTTGATAGTCAGGTGACTTTCGATCGCGTCCGCAAGCTGAACTCCGCCGAAGTCACGCGCGGCAGGCTCTTATGAATGTTGCCATCACAGGAGCATCAGGCTTCGTCGGGCGCGCCCTGTCGGAGCGTCTTCGCGCCTCCGGCCACAGCGTCACCGCGGTATCGCTGCGGACGCAGCCATCCCCGAAGTTTTCGCAGGATGCCAGGCCGTGGTGAATTTGGCGGGAGAACCCGTAGCCCAGCGCTGGACCGCCGCGGCCCGCGAACGCATTTCAGACTAGCCGCATCCAAGGCACGCGCTCCCTGGTCGCCGCGCTTCGGAAGCATCCGCCGGCAGTGCTGGTGAGCGCTTCGGCCGTCGGCTACTACGGCTCGCGCGGAGACGAAATCCTGACCGAAGACTCGCCGCCTTCGTCCGATTTTCTGGGACAAGTGGCGCTCGGCTGGGAGCAAGAGGCGCATGCAGCCGAGCAGTTCGGCGTGCGCGTAGTCACTCCGCGCATCGGCGTTGTGCTGGGACGCGGCGGTGGCGCGCTGGCGCGAATGCTGCCGCCCTTTCGCCTGGGCGTCGGCGGGCGTTTGGGAACAGGCGAAGCAGTGGATGTCCTGGATCGCCCTGGACGATCTGGTCTCTCTGATCGAATTCGCGATTGAGGATGCTGCGCTAAGCGGCCCCGTGAACGCTGTCGCTCCGAATCCGGTAACCAATGCCGTCTTCACTCGCGAGTTGGCGGCGACGTTGCATCGCCCCGCTATCTTCCCGGTCCCCGCAGTTCGCTCTCAAGATTCTGTTCGGCGAAATGTCGCAGATACTGCTAGGTGGCCAGCGTGTGATTCCGCAGGCTGCGTTGCGCGCCGGTTTTCAATTCCGTTTTGCGGACCTTGGCCAAGCTCTACGCCAAGCCATCGCTGGCTGACGACGAGTTATTGCGCCGTGTCGGTCGGGTGCGAAATTTTATCGAAGAATTCCTTCTGCAAGCGGGGCGACACCTGGTCCGCCTTGATCGCCCGAATCGCGGCAGCTATGCGGTCGGCAGTGGCCTCCACCAGCGCAGCCCCGCGCGCTGCGGTGGCGCCCGACGCATCGCCGGCGTAATGATTCGGATACATTGCGTACCAACCGATCGCCGTAAACACTCCTGCAGGCAGATCCAGACGCGCGAGATTGGCTCCGGACTGTTCCTTGCCGCGCTCCGGATGCACCAGTTCCGGCCGCGACGCCATCACCATGGCGGCTTCGATCTCTCCAGCATGCCCATCCACTCCCGGTTTCGAAGGCTGTGCAGCCGGAGGCAACTGTGCACCGCCGGGTCCGAGTGCGCTCAATCCGTATACCACGTAGTCTTTCGGAGAATCCAATTGGATCTGCAAAAAATAATTCAGCAAGTTGGTGTTCCCGCCATGCCCGCTCGCGATCAAAATTTTGTGGCACCCGTTTCGGCCCATCTCCGACACAGTCTCCTGCAACATCTGGAGCTGCAACTGGGAACTATAGGCGATCGCACCCGGCTGATGCCGCGCCTCAAAGATTTGCCCCACGTAATATTCGGGAAATACCAGCGCGTATTCTTTTTGAACTGCCTTCGTCGTTATGTAACGAACGTCGATCAGGTCCGTGCCGATGGGGCCGGAAGGACCGTGCTTCTCCAGGATGCCGAAGGGCAGCACACAAGTGTAATTTGCCTGTTTGATTGCCTTCACGAAGTCCTCGGCCGTCAGTTCTTCCCATTTCGGTGACAAGGATTGCCCCGGCAATAGCGAGGCGAATAGAGCGAAGAGCATGAGTGGCTTCATAAGAGCCATAGTCACATACCCGAGGCGGACTTGATTCGGCTCCCACACCGTTTCCGCGACACCAAGCGCGTGATTCACCCAACGGCTCCAGACGAACATCGCATCGCTCAGGCGATTGAGATACGGGATGACTTCCGGCGGGACCGATTCTTCGCGCGCCAATGCCACCAGCAGACGTTCCACGCGCCGGCAGATGGTCCGTGTCACGTGAAGTTCGGCGTTCAGGCGGGTTCCTCCCGGGAGCACGAAGCTGCGAAGAGGCGCAAGATCGGCGTTCATAGCATCGATCTCGCGCTCCAGTTGCGCGGTCTCGGCACTCGTGATCCGCGGCTGCTGCGGGTGCACGTCGGCTGGCATGCGTCGCCAGGATCGAACCCAGATTAAACAGCTCATGCTGCACCCGGCGCAGGATGGTTGCCAGCGCGGCAAGTCTGGAATCTTCGCCGCAGGAAACTGCTGCCAGCCCGACGAACGCGTTCAATTCATCGACAGTGCCGTAAGCCTCGATCCGCAGTGCATCCTTCGCGACTCGTCTGCCCGCCCACCAGACTGGTTTCGCCCGCGTCTCCACGCTTGGTGTAGATACGGTTCAGAGCGATCCGCGGCTCGTCGAATGGTTTTTCGCTCACCTATCCATGGAAACACAAAAATGGGAGGCGGCCTCCGAGCTCCGCCTCCCGCCACAACTACACAAGGAATGAAATGCCCGCGGCTACTTCTCGACAATCTACTGTTTTTCGACAATCTGGGGTTTCATCGGGCCGAGTACTCCCAGCAACTCGCCCTTTTCCTTCTCGCCAACCTTGAACTTGTCGAGCGCGCCCACCAAATCGCCCACCAGGGCGTCGAACTCCGGGCCGCTGATCCCCATGCCCATGTGCGCCGATTTCATGTCCTTGCCCATGTATTTGCACGGGCCGCCGCTGGCCTGGCAGATCTGATCCACCAGCTTCATCTTGAACGACGCCAGACGTTGCGGGTCCGCCGCCGTGGCTGCAAAGAAGCTGTTGATGCGGGTGTCGGCGGCCACGCGTCCGACGAATTCATCCACTACGGCAATGATGGCTTTCTTGCCTCCGAGCCGATCGTACAAGGGCTTTCTCTTTGGCTTGCGCCACGGCTTGCGACAACGGCATCAAGGTGCATGCGGCCAGCGCCGCAAGCCCAGTCCAGTTTCGAATCGTTTTGAGCATCCAGTTCCGTCTCCTTCATCGGTGTATACGGAACCGGAATCATTTTGGATTGGCCGGGGTGCGCCTAAGAACCCCAGTCGACGCCCTCGCGCGGCTTTCGCCAATCGAAGAATTGGAGGCGGCAGGGACTGCAGCGGTTGACCGGAGCGCCAATCAAAACCTGCATCAAGGCCAGCGGATTTTGCGAAAAACCGTCTACCTTGTCCCGCTTCTTTAGCCGCTGCACGGCTTCCGACCCGCAGCGGATGCATCGCGAGTGGCGCGAAAACAGGAAGCGCCAGTGGGCGTAAAGGTGGCGATAATAAATACCCTCACGGCGTTCGCAGTCTGAGCATTGATACATGTCGGACCACAGCCATTTTTCGAGTACAGTTCGATGCACTCGCACCAAGCGCTTTCCGCAGTGGGAGCAGTGCGTCATAGCCATCTGAAACTATAACGCGGAAATGTTCAGACGGCGAGTCGGAGATCGAAAGATAGGATCTCGCCCGTTGCGCGGGAAAGTGCAGGCGCCAACTCGAAGTCGCCTAGAGACGAACCGGCTGCTGCAGCGTGAACGTCAACCGCGTCTCAGAGGGGATGCGCACTCGCTGGCCCTTGGTGGCGACTTGCGCCACCGTGCCGCGCTCCGGCTCCTGCGCCCGCGCCGATCGCCGCGCCCTTACCGCCGCCCGCGATGGCGCCGATGATCGCGCCGAGCGCCGCCGTGCCGCCGATCACTTTTCCGCTACGCGCCGTCCGCGAACTGCTTTGCTCCGTGATCGCAGTCGTATCCACATTGACGTCGCGGCCGTTCACGCGTAACGACACGATATCCAGCGTCAGAACCGTGCGGCCTTCGATTTTGCCGGATTGCACATCGTCGACCAGCTTGACCACGACATCGGCCCCGCGCGGCACCAGCGTGCGTCCGCCTGGATCGAACACCGGCTCGTCGAGCGACGCCTTGAAAGTCTGCCCGACGGAGTCCCGCTCGGAGTCGACACTGTCCACCATGCGAATGGTGAGTACCGCGCCCGACGGGATCATGGCGCGGTCGCCGAAGTCATCGCGGCGCGCAGGAGGAGGCGGCGGGGAGGCTCAGGCGCGGGACGGTACTGTGGCTCTTCGGGCGGGGTCCGCAACACCGGCGGAGCATACGCCTGTTCTGGTTCGCCAAACGAAATTCGATCCACATCCGCCACCCGGATCGTCTCGACCCGATCGCCCACGGCCACGCGAATAGTTCTCGCGTCGCCCCCGACGAACGAACCGTTCACGGTGTGGCCGTCGCGGAAGAAAACGGTGTCGGCCATCACGCAGTTGGACAGTAACAGAAATACGCTCAGATATCGCACGGAGAATCCCCTCCCTTGTTTCATCTAGATGCTTGTTGGTTGAACGGCGTTTCAACTAGCTTTGCTGTGGCGGAAATTCGCCAGCAGCATGCTCGCGATTTGTTTGCCATGCTCGTAGGCTTCTTCGTAGACCGCGTGCCGTTCGGCGCGCGTGAATCCATAACCCATGCGGTACAGGCGTTCCAGCGAAAGACCCGACCGCGAAAGTGCCGGCGTAGGCGATCCCCGCCTTGGGGATCAGGCCGCCTCCGAAGGGAACCTTGCCGACCAATTCCCGCGCTAAAGCGCGCCAGCCGAATGCACCGGCGACGATGGAAGCGATTTCAGAACGCTGTTCCCGGTACCCGATCGGCCGGTCACTGGCTGCCGCTACCAGGAAAGCCATGCGGATCTGGTTCATGGTGAGGAAAGCGGTGTCGGAAGCGAATTCGCCGGCGGCCCACGGGATCATAGCCAGACTGGGGATCACGTCGGGGAGCGCGGTGGTCAGGCAGAACAGAGCGTTTTCTTTGGCGATGGTGCGAATCAAGCGGTGTACGGCGGGTTTGCGGAAAGGATACAGGCGGCGCGCCAGCGGCAGCATCAGGTCTTCGCGAGCCTTCAAGATGCGCCGGACGCAGTTTTCAGGCGCCTCGGGATCGAACGAAAACGCATTTGCCGGACGCAGGATCGACGAATCGTAGATCTCGATATCGCAATCCTTGCCGCCGCCTCGAATCAGGATTTGGGCCGCTTGCACTCGCCGCTCCGCTGAAAAATGGTGCGGGGCGAAGTAGGTTTCCATCTGCCCCAGGGCGTCGGCGGAAGGAGCGATGAGTCCCACGCGTATGGGGCGATCAGCCATATCTCGCAACTCCCTCGGGTTCAGGGTCGCAAGAGCCTGCCTTATCTGGCGGAGGACAGCGAGGGCCATGGTTTGCCGGAATACGTGTTCAGGGGAGCTCGAAACATAACTTTGAGCTCCTGTCTCCATTGTACTCCCAATCCGATCCTTTCTACTGGGATTTCGGGTGAAAAAAAGCTTAGGACGATTTCGTTGGCCGGATGGAACTCCAGTGCAGGCGCCACCAGCAGCAGGCGAGGCGCTTCCATCAGCAGCGGAAGTCCAGTGAAATGACCACTTTCGGCGATCTCGCCGCGATCCAGATGCCACTTGATCCGCATCCAGTAATCCAGGGCTTGCAGTGGAAGGTGGATGTCCTGATCCACCTTGAGTTCGATCACCGCGAGCCGGCCGTCGCGGTCAATCGCCAGCAGATCGATGATGCCGCGGTCGCCGCCGGCGAACTGCGCCACTTGACCGTAAACCGGCTGGGTGAGGAGCGTTGCGTCCAGCGATTCCAGATCCGCGCGCACGCGTGCTTCGAGCCACGCTTCTGGTTGTCCCGGCCGCGGCGCGCGCGCCGGTTTTCCGCCGGTATCCAGCCGGGTATCGAGATTAGTGTAATCTCGCGGGTCGACCAACTGTTCATAACCGGCGCCATCGTGAACGAAAATCAGATAGCGTGCTGCTTGCGGGTTCAGAAACCGCACGCGGTGGCACAGAGCTATGTTCGTGGCCGGCAGGCGCAAACAGCACCAGGCTTTCTATCGTCAGACGCGGTTCGCGGCGCCGCAAGTAATCCAGCCAGATCAGGCCGAACGTCAGCGCGTTCGCGGGCGAAGGGCGAGTCTTCCGCCATGCCGATGGCCGCCAGCGCCGTCGAGCCGCGGCGCAGCAGGGCCCGCGGATAAGCCGGAGAAAAACTGTTGTGCAGGTCTTGTTCCGTGCTGAGTTCCACCACTCGCCAGTCCGGGAATTGGCGATGCAGGGATTGCCGGAAACGCTCGCGGTATTTGAGTCGCGCGCCCTTTCGGGCGGCGTCGCGATGAGTTTCGCGATCCAGGTCGATCAGCGTAAGCGCCCCGGTTCGGCCGCCGAAGTGTTCCACGTGGAGTTCCAGGCGGCCCGGCCGCTCCAGGCGCACCGATGCCACGCGCCTGACTAAGGTGCGCTTTTCGTCCCAGCATTCGATGGTCACGGACGAAGCGCGCTGATTTACGGCGAAAGTATCGGATGCCAGGGCGAACGGATCTTCACCGGGTTCGATCAGGACTGGCTTCTTGCTGGCCTTGAGAAATCGCTCAATCGCCAGGTATGCCTCGTGCGGACCTCCGCGCGTGGCCTTGCCGGGTGCGGCATGCAACGCTCTTTATTATCGCCTCAACCTGCGTACCGGCGCGGGCGCGCTACTTGATGCCGATGACCATTGAGTCAGGGCCAACCAAATGCTCGACGCGGGTTTCCTTGAACCCCGCCTCTTTCATCCAGCCCGCGCAGTCGGCCCCGGTATAGTCGAATCCGCCGCCGGTTTCGATCAGCATGTTCAGGCTCATCATCAGTCCGAAGGCGTTCACCGAGCGATCGTCGTCGATGATGCTTTCGTAAACGATATAGGCGCCGCCATCCGGCAGAGCTTCGTAAGCTTTCCGGATCAGCATGCGCTTCACTTCCAGATCCCAATCGTGCAGAATGTGGCCCATCATCACCACATCGGCTTTCGGCAGCGGCTGGTCGAAGAAACTGCCCGGCGAGAATTGAACCCGGCCCGAGAGTCCGTTGGCTTTCACATAGTCTTCGAAAATCGGCCGCACTTGGGGCAGATCGAAGCCCGTTCCCTGAGGTGCGGATTGGCCAGCGCCACCTGAGTGATCAAGTCGCCCTGCGCGGTTCCAACATCCACTGCGGTCTTGTAATTCTTCCAGGGGAACTGGCGGGCGATCGCGAGGTTCCCTCCATGGCTCACGCCGGTCATAGCCTGGAGGAACTCCTTCAAGCGCGCAGGGTCGGCATAGAGGGCTGCGAAAGGGTCGGGGCCGCCGTCTTTCGTCTCGTTTTGCGGAAGCCCAGTGCGCAGCGCTGTCGTGAGCTGACCCCAGAAAGGATACAGCCGATGGTTGGCCATCTCGAGTATTCCGCCCAGGTAGGAAGGCTTCCGCTTGTCGAGGAAGAACTCGGTGGACGGAGTGTTGTAGTAGCGCCCATCGCGGCGTTCCAGAAATTTCAACGCCACCAGCGCGTCGAAGAAATCGCGCGCCGCGCGCGGATGGAGAGCCAGGCGCTTTTGCAGGGCTTCGAGGTCACCGGAGTCTTTCGCCAACTCCGTGAACAGCCCCATTTCGACGGCGCTTAAGAGTGTCTTGGACGCCCAGAAACCCAGGCCTACTTGCAGAATATGTTCGGGATTCGGTTGGTTCATTCGCTTTGCCGCCTGACGGGCAAGCGAACAGTATAGCAATCACGGGCTCGCGCCCGGCTCATAAACTTTAGTGTTTTTCTTCGTCGATCGAGATCTTGAGGGCGCGCAGGAACTTCTGGTCCTGTGACGTGAGCTTGATCTTGCTCAACCTGCGGCGGCCGGATTCGGGCGCCGGTTCCAGTTCCACCGTTTCGCCTTCGTCCTGCGCCGTCATCTTCATTGTCCTCGCGCTTGTTGAAGCCGATGGTGGCTTCGAGCACCAGGAAGACATCGTAGCCGGCGCGTTTGATCTCGCCAATCGCGGCGGCAATACGGTCAGAGTCGGAAAGGGACTCATTGATGGCGTCGCCGAGTTCCTTCATCAAATCCTTGAGCCGATCGTCCAAGTTCGTCGCTCTCCCCTGCCGTTTACAGCATATCATCATCTCGGCGCCGTGACCGCGTTTCTGCAGGTTTCCGCGAGCCGCCTCTCTGTTAGGATGAAACCGATGGGCCAGTTGATTTCCAAGTTTCTCAGCCACGTACTGCCGGGCATCGTGCGCCCGCTGCACGCGCTGTGGAATGAAGTGATCGGCTTTCTATTCATTGTCTTCGCCGTAGTGGCCGGATTTTATGTGTTCCGCGCGGTGCGAAACTTTGAAGGCGACATCGAGGGGCTGGTGCACATCGTTTTCCCGGCTCTTTTCGGCCTGGTGATGGGTTATTTCGGCGTCTCTTCGTTCCTGCGCGCTCGAAAGATTTCGCGTTCATGAGCGAGCCGCCCGCGTCTGGTCCCGCAGAGCGAACAACCCGGCGAATTTCCCTACACGCGCGGCATCTATAAGGACATGTACCGGGCGCGTCTCTGGACCATGCGCCAGTACGCCGGCTTCGGCTCCGCCGAAGAAAGCAACCAGCGCTATCGCTATCTGCTTTCGCAAGGCACCACCGGACTTTCGGTGGCTTTCGATCTCCCCACGCAGATGGGCATGGACCCGGACCATCCGCTGGCCGCGGGCGAAGTGGGCAAGGTGGGCGTGTCGATCGCTTCCCTAGCCGACATGGAGCTGCTGTTCGATCAGATTCCGCTCGAAAAAATCAGCACGTCGATGACGATCAACTCGACCGCCGCGATTCTGCTGTCGCTCTACGCGCTGGTGGCGCGCGGCCAGGGCGCCGACATCAAGAAGCTTCAAGGCACGATTCAGAACGACATCCTGAAGGAATACATCGCGCGCGGCACCTATATTTATCCGCCGCGCCCGGCGATGCGCATCATCACCGATCTGTTCGCCTGGGCCGGCGCGGAAATGCCCGAGTGGAACACCATCTCGATCAGCGGCTATCACATTCGCGAAGCCGGCTCGACCGCGGTGCAGGAAGTTGCGTTCACGCTGGCCGACGGCATCGCCTACGTCGAAGCCGCGCTGAGCGCCGGTCTGCAAGTGGACGCCTTCGCGCCCCGGCTCTCGTTCTTCTTCAACGCGCACAACGATTTTCTGGAGGAAATCGCCAAGTTCCGCGCCGCCCGCCGCCTGTGGGCCCGCATCATGAAGGATCGCTTCGGAGCGAAGGATCCCAAGTCCATGATGCTGCGCTTTCACGCGCAAACCGCAGGCTCGACGCTCACCGCGCAGCAGCCGGATGTGAACGTAGTGCGCGTGACGCTGCAAGCGCTGGCGGCGGTGCTGGGCGGCGCGCAATCGCTGCACACCAATTCCCGCGATGAGGCGCTGGGGCTGCCCACGCCGAAGCGGCGCGGCTGGCGCTGCGCACCCAGCAGGTCATCGCCTACGAAAGCGGCGTGACCGCGGCGCCCGATCCCCTGGGCGGCAGCGAATATATCGAAAAACTGACGGATGACATTGAGCGCGGAGCCGAAGCGTACATCGCGCGCATCGACAAGATGGGCGGCACGCTGCGCGCCATCGAAGAAGGCTTCATCCAGCGCGAAATCCAGAATGCGGCCTACGAATACCAGAAGAAGATCGAGACCGGCGAGGCCGTCGTCGTGGGCGTCAACCGGTTTGAGGAGGCGGCGATCGGCTTCACCGGCAGTCTTCAAGATCGACCCCGCCATCGAGCAGCGGCAAGTGGAGCGCGTCCGCGAACTGCGCGCCTCCCGTGACCCGCAGGCGCACGGCGCGCGTCTCGACGAACTGGAAACCGCCGCGCGCGGTTCCGCGAATCTGATGCCGCACATTCTGGCGTCCTGCGAAGCCAAGGCGACCGTAGGCGAGATCTCCGACCGCCTGCGTAAGGTTTTCGGGGAATACAAAGAAGGTTGAGCGCGGACGCTAACCCCGATGCGGTTATTCTAAAAGTAATGAGCACCGTTCAGGCCACCACGCCGGGACAGACACTGCGCGAGCGGACCTCGTATGCAGTGCTGATGATGATCAGCTTCTGCCACTTTCTGAATGACATGATTCAGTCGCTGCTGCCGGCGATTTATCCCATTCTCAAGGGCAACTTATCATCTGGACTTCGGCCAGGTGGGCATGATCACTTTCACCAACCAGCTGACGGCGTCGGTGCTGCAGCCGGTGGTGGGAACCTACACCGACAAGCGCCCGCAGCCGTTCTCGCTCAGCATCGGCATGGGTTTCACGCTGGTGGGACTGGTGATGCTCTCGATGGCCTCGTCGTATCCCGCTGATTCTGGCGGCGGCGGCGATGGTCGGGATCGGGTCGTCGGTGTTCCATCCGGAATCGTCACGCGTGGCGCGCATGGCGTCGGGCGGCCAGCACGGCTTCGCGCAATCGATTTTTCAGGTGGGCGGAAACGCGGGGTCGGCGCTAGGTCCGCTGCTGGCGGCATTCATCGTGCTGCCGCACGGGCAGGTGAGCCTGGCATGGTTCTCGCTGGCGGCGCTGCTCGGCATGGCGCTGCTCGGCAAGGTGGGCATGTGGGCGAAGCGCTATCGGGCGGCGCGCGCCCTGGCGCCGAAGCGGGCGAGCGATCACGGCGATCACGGACTGCCCTCCAAAAAAGTGAAGTGGTCCATCGTGATTCTGGTGGTGCTGGTTTTCTCCAAGTACATTTATCTGGCGAGCCTGACCAGCTATTACACGTTCTACTTGATCAACAAATTTCATGTGTCGGTGCAGAACGCGCAAGTGTATCTGTTCGTGTTCCTGGGCGCGGTGGCGCTCGGGCACCATTCTGGGCGGCCCCATCGGCGATCGCGTCGGACGCAAGTACGTCATCTGGTGTTCGATCCTGGGCATTCTGCCGTTCACGCTGGCGATGCCCTATGTCAATCTGTTCTGGACCGTGGTCCTCAGCGCCATCATCGGCACCATTCTGGCGTCGGCGTTTCCGGCCATCGTGGTCTATGCGCAGGAACTCCTGCCGGGCAAAGTGGGCATGATCTCGGGATTGTTCTTCGGCCTCGCGTTCGGCACCGCCGGCATCGCGGCGGCGCTGCTGGGTGAGTTGGCGGATTACACCAGCATCGCTTTCGTGTACCGCGCGTGCGCGTTCATGCCGCTGCTGGGACTTGCTGACCGTATTCCTTCCCGACATCGAAGGCGCGATGCGGCGGGGCGCGAAAACGCGAGACGGCGTAGTTGCCGCCTGGGCAGCCCATACCGGGAATGCTTTAATAGACATACGATGCGGATTGCCGGGGCGGGGAGCGCGTTTCCAAAACATTACTATCCTCAAGCGGTGCTGTTGGCCGCGCTGCGCGAATACTGGAAGGGCCAGATCGAGAATCCGCGGATGCTCGATCAGTTGCACGCCCACGCCGGCGTGGACGGGCGGCACCTGGTGCTGCCGCTCGAGCGCTACTACGGCCTGAAGAATTTCGGCGAGTTCAACCAGGTCTGGATCGAAGCGGCGCAGGAGCTCGGCGAGCGCGCCATTCGATGCGCCATGGCGCGGGCCGGGCTCGAGCTGTCGCAAATCGGCGCGCTGTTTTTCGTTTCCGTGACCGGCGTCGCCAGCCCGTCGATCGACGCGCGCCTGATCAATCGCATGAAGCTGCCCACCAATTTGCGGCGCACGCCGATCTTCGGATTGGGATGCGTGGCGGGGGCGGCGGGCGTGGCGCGCGCGGCGGATTATGTGCGGGCCTATCCGGATCAAGTGGCGGTGCTGCTGTCGGTGGAGTTGTGCTCGCTGACGCTGCAGCGCGAAGACCTTTCGCTGGCGAATCTGGTGTCGTCGGGATTGTTCGGCGATGGGGCGGCGGCGGTCGTAATCGCCGGAGCGGATGTGAAGCGGCCGTGAAGAGTCGTACGACGGCCCGGAAATCCTCGCCACCGGCTCGGTGTTTTATCCCGACACCGAAGAAGTGATGGGCTGGGACATTTCTGAAAAAGGATTCCGCATCGTGCTGTCGCGCGAAGTTCCCGAGGTGGTGCGCGAACATCTGGGTCCGGATGTCGACGCTCTATTGCACGCCCACGGATTCGCAGCGCGCCGACGTCGGGTCATGGGTGATGCACACCGGCGGACCCAAGGTGCTCGAAGCCGCCGAAGAGTCGCTGGGGCTGAAGAACGGCGAGATCCAGGCTTCCTGGGACTGCCTGCGGCGCGTGGGAAATTTGTCGTCGGCGTCGGTGCTGTGCGTGCTCGAAGACGTCATGCTGAATCGGCGGCCGGAGCCGGGAACGCTGGGAGTGATGGCGGCGCTCGGGCCGGGCTTCTGTTCCGAAGTGGTGTTGTTGCGGTGGTGATCGCGCGGTGGTGATCATTGGATGTGCCTGACACAGACGTGCTGGTGGTCGGCGGCGGTCCGGCGGGACTGGCCGCGGCGATCGCAGCGCGGCGCAAAGGTTTCAGCGTAGCGGTGGTCGACGCAGCGGTTCCTCCCATCGACAAAGCCTGCGGCGAAGGGTTGATGCCGGATGCGCTGCGCGCGCTGGCGGATCTGGGTGTGGAGATTCCGGCCGACGCGGGATTCGCCTTCTACGGCATTCGCTTCCTGGGCGACGACGTTTCCGTCGAAGCGGAATTTCCATCAGGCTTCGGGCTTGCATTGCGCCGCACGGCGCTGCATCAAATCCTGGTAAACGCGGCGGAGCAGGCTGGTGTCGAACTGCACTGGGGCGCTCCGGTGGGCGAGCTATCGGACGTCAAGGCGCGCTGGATCATCGGCGCCGACGGGCACGCGTCGCGCGTTCGCAAGTGGGCCGGACTCGACCGCTGGCGGCGCGTGCGCGAACGCCTGGGATTCCGCGTGCACTATCGCATCGCGCCGTGGATGGATCATGTCGAAGTGTACTGGCATCCGGAATTCCAGATGTACGTCGCGGGGGTGACGGACGACGAAGTAATGGTGGCGGTGCTATGCCACGATCCACATGTTCGCGTGGAAGATGCGCTGGACTCGTTCCCGGAACTGCGCGAACGGTTAGGCGACGCGCCGCGCGTCACCATGGAACGCGGCGGGATTTCCGCGACGCGGCGCTTGTGGGTTGTGACGCAGGGCAGTGTGGCGCTGGTGGGAGACGCCTCAGGATCGGTCGACGCGATCACCGGCGAAGGATTGGGGTTGGCGTTCCGTCAGGCGTCGGCGCTGGCGGACGCACTGGTCGCCGGGAATCTGGACTTGTACGAAACGGCGCATCGCCGGTTGATGCGGCGGCCCACCTTCATGGCGGATCTATTGATGCTGCTCGACGGGCGTCCGAATTTGCAGTACCGCGCGCTGCATTACCTGGCACGGCATCCGCTGGTATTCCGTTCTCTGCTGGCATTGCACGTCGGGCAAATTAGAAATCCCTTGCGATACTTCGATAGCCGCGCCACGGCGGCTCTCGGCGCAGGAAGGAATCCATAAGCAACCAATGACGGGCATCGAGACACTGCCGCTGCATTCGCGCACGCCGCTCGAATGGGGGCGCGCCGCGCTGGCCGATCCGATCGCGCTGCTGCGGGATCACGCGTACCTCGAAAAGAAGGCCGCCGCGAACGCGCTGGAGTTGATGACGCGCTGGCCCGGCGAGTGGACCCCGGGATGGGTGGAAACCATGACCGGCGTGGCTCGCGACGAAGCGTCGCATCTGGCGCAGACGGTTCGAATTCTGGCGCGGCGCGGCGGGCGGATGGAGCGCGGACATCGCTGCGCCTATGCGAAAGCTCTGCGGCTGCTGGTCCGCAAGGGCGGCACGGAAGAGACGCTCGATCGCCTGCTGGTCTCGGCGCTGATCGAGGCGCGCTCCTGCGAGCGATTCGCGGTGCTGGCGGAAGCGGCGTCTGAGGACGCGGAACTGGCGGCGTTTTACAAGGCGCTGTTTTCTTCCGAGATGGGGCACTACAAAGTGTTCCTGAAGCTGGCGGCCAAAGTCGCGGCGAAAGAAATCGTGGACGCCCGCTGGCAAAAGCTGCTGGCGGCGGAAGCGCGCATCATCTCGGAGCAAACGCCCGGTCCGCGGATTCACTCGGGCCCAGGCTCGTATTAAACCCAGGCTCGTATTAAAGTAGTGGAATGCCAAATGAACCGGATGTTCCCGCTGCACCTCTGAGCCTGCGCATTTACCCGCAGGACGACGCGATGGTGGTCGAGTGCACCGGCCGGGTCATCTCGGGCGGGACCGACGAGCTTCGCCACGAGGTGAAAGCTCTTTTCCCGCACAGCCAAGCATGTGATTCTGGATCTGACCAACGTCACGCAGATGGACAGCATGGGGCTGGGCGCAATCGTCAGCCTCTACGCTTCGGCGAAAGCCGCGGGCTGCGATCTCAAGCTGATCAATTTGAGCAAGCGCGTGCGCGAAATCTTCCGCGTCACGAATCTGCTCTCGGTATTTGAAGTCTACGGAGAGCACATCATTAAGATGCCGTGAGCCGCGCCGGCGCGAGGTAGCCTAGATCCGGCAGATGAGCAGTTCGCGCTCGTAAATCATCTCGGACGGCAAGTGATCGTGGAGCTCGATGAACAGCTCCTCGTGGCCCATCACTTCCTGCTTCCAGGCGGCGGCGTCGAAATGCTGCAGCTCGTCGAACTTCTCCTGTGAGAAGTTCAGGCCGTCCCAATGGATGTCCTCGTAGCGCGGCATCCAGCCGATGGGAGTCTCGCGGCCCAGCGCGCGGCCGTGGGCGCGATCGACGATCCACTTCAGCACGCGCATGTTCTCGCTAAAGCCGGGCCACAGGAACTTGCCGTCGGCATCCTTGCGGAACCAGTTCACGTGGAAGATCCGCGGCGTCTCGCTCAAGCTGCGCGCCATCTTGATCCAGTGCCGGAAGTAGTCGCCCATGTGATAGCCGCAGAAGGGCAGCATGGCCATGGGGTCGCGGCGCACCTTGCCGACGGTGCCGGTCGCGGCCGCGGTCATTTCCGATCCCATGGTCGCGCCGGTATAAACGCCCGCGCTCCAGTTGAAGGACTGATACACCAGCGGCATCGTGGTCGCGCGGCGGCCGCCGAAGATGAACGCGCTGATCGGCACGCCCTCGGGAGCTTCCCACGCCGGATCGATGGTGGGGCACTGCGAGGCGGGCGCGGTGAAACGCGAATTGGGATGCGCGGCTTTCGCGCCGGTCTGCTTGGCGATCTCCGGCGTCCAGCGATTGCCCTGCCAGTCGAGGCATTCGGCGGGCGGCTCATCGGTCATGCCTTCCCACCACACGCCGCCTTCCGGAGTCAGCGCGACGTTGGTGAAGATCGTGTTGCGCGCCAGCGTGTCCATGGCGTTCGGATTGGTGTGGCGCGAGGTGCCGGGGCGACGCCGAAGAAGCCGGCTTCCGGATTGATCGCGCGCAGGCGGCCGTTGGCGTCGGGCTTGATCCAGGCGATGTCGTCGCCGACGGTCCAGACCTTCCAGCCGTCGAATCCGGCGGGCGGAATCAGCATGGAGAAATTGGTTTTGCCGCAGGCGCTGGGGAAGGCCGCGGCGACGTAGGTCTTCTCGCCTTGCGGGTTCTCGACGCCCAGGATGAGCATGTGCTCCGCCATCCAGCCTTCGTCGCGCGCGATGTTCGAAGCGATGCGCAGCGCGAAGCACTTCTTGCCCAGCAGCGCGTTGCCGCCGTAGCCCGAACCGTAGGACCAGATCTCGCGCGTCTCCGGGAAATGAACGATGTACTTTTCCTTGTTGCAGGGCCACGGCAACATCGTGTGCGCCGGCATAGAGCGGAGCGCCCACGCTATGCACGCACGGAACCACGCGCTTGTCGCCCTTGTCGATTTCCTCGAACACGCGCTTGCCGATGCGCGCCATGATGCGCATGCTGACGACGACGTAAGGTGAATCCGTCAGCTGCACGCCGATCTGCGACATGGCGCCGCCGATGGGGCCCATGCTGAACGGCAGCACGTACATGGTGCGGCCCGTGCATGCAGCCGCTGAACAGCTCCTTGAGCTTCTTGCGCATCTCGAACGGATTGACCCAGTTGTTGGTGGGCCCGGCGCCGTCCTTCGAGAGCGAGCAGATAAAGGTGCGATCCTCGACGCGGGCGACATCGCCGGCGTCGGAACGCGCGTAGAAACAACCCGGCCACAGCTCCTGGTTGAGCTTGGTGAAGGTGCCGCCTTCGACCAGCTGGTTGCAAAGATCGTCGTATTCTTCCTGCGAACCATCCACCCAATGAATGGCCGCGGGCTTGGTGAGGGCCGCCATCTTGTCAACCCAGTTGAGAAGATGCGTATTGTTACTTAAAGGCTGCGCCGAGATCCGTGCACTTGCTTGCATAATGAGTTATTCTACACGGTCGCCGGGGCGGCAGCGCCAGCGGCACGGCAGGCTAGAATCGGGCGCTTGCGCTAGAACGCGATCTTGTCTTTTGCCGCTTGGATCTTGGCGGTGTCGGCCGCTTCGACGCCGTCCACTTTCAACAGGCCGTCGATGTCCTTGAAGTTGCCGTTCTTGGCGCGATAGGCGACGATGAGCTCGGAATCCTTGGTGGTGACACCCAGGCCGGTCTCGATTTCCTTGGCGGTAGCGGAGTTCACGTTGACCTTTTTCGCCGCCGCGGCGCCGCCGCCCTTGCCGAAGTTCTTCGCCAGATAATCCACGATCTGTTCCAGTTCCGGACCGGTCGCGTCGGCGCCCATGTCCTTCATGGAGTAAACCAGGTTGGACCAGTCTTCGCGCGAGTATCGCAAGCGCGGGATCGACTCGATATCGTGGCACTGCGTGCATACTTTTTGCAGCGTCTCGCGTCCCTCCCCGGGAGGCAGGTCCTGGCCCCAGCAAACGGAAGCCAGCGACGACGCAGCGATCAGCAGCAGGGAGATTCTAGCAAGGGTCTTCATAGGTTCTCTCTCAAAGTTAAGATGGCGCAGCGACATCGCACGTCCAACGACGACATTATCTCATAGTGTTCAGGTGTTGGATCCGCCGGTGCGCTTCCAATGCGGAATTGCGGTCCTGCGCTGCGTTTCGGTCGGAAATACAGCATTAAGTTGATATGTTATCGCGAGTAATTCCGTTATTATTGGGAGATCGGTGTTAGTTGAGTTTCATCACCATAACAACACCGATTGCCCGCAGCCGCCGCCCAAACCCGGCAGGGGATTGATGAAGATATGGGGGGACCGGCGACTTGCCCCTTTGCGCTGAGTGCGAGAGATTAAACCGTTCATCGAATACTCAACTGGAGCAATTTAGGTCAGGCAGTACGTTCGGAAACTGACACTTCGCCTTCGGAGGCGCCCACGTCCGGCGAAGTGGTCAAAGTGGAAGTGGTCAAAGTGGAAGGGGTCAAAGTGGATGATCAGCGCGATCCCGATTAACCTCAGGCATCACGTCATCGGCTCTGCCAGCATCGTCCTTCCAGGAACTTTCATCGTGACCGACGCTTAGCCGCTGGCCCGCGCGAACTAACGGCAGGCGCAGTAACTGAGGAGTCCGCTCGATCCGCCCCAAGAGCTCGGCATCGGAGAGTTTCAGGTACTTCAGGCCCTCATCAATATAGGTCTTCCCCTCGCTGTCCAGCAGTCCGGCCAAACCAAAGCGCTGAATAAACCGTTTGATTTCCCCCGGAGCCATAGGCTTCTGCTTTAGATCCACGAACTGAATCGCCGCTGCGTCGTTCCTTAAAGAACCGTTCGGCGGCGCGAGTTGCGCTGCGAATTCTTCAAGCCGAAGATCTGAACGGTGACCATACAGTTCGATTGTGCCAGCCGGCGCGGCTTCGCGTCAGGCTTGCTACCCTTGAAGTTCACACATGGCGGATAAAAAACTACAGATCATCCCGCTAGGGGGCCTGGGCGAGTTCGGCATGAACTGCATGGCCGTGCGCTACGGCGACGACATCATCGTCCTCGATGCAGGCATGATGTTCCCCGACGCGGAACTGCTGGGCGTCGACATCGTCACGCCCGACTTCACCTACCTGGAGCAGAACCGCGAGCACGTCCGCGGCCTGATTCTCACCCACGGCCACGAAGACCACATCGGCGGCATCCCGTTCCTGCTGGCGCAAATGAACATCCCGGTGTACGGCACCGCCTTCACGCTGGCCCTGGTCGAGCGGCGCCTCGAAGAGCATCAGATGCTCGATTCGGCCAAGCTTCACAAGGTCAAGCCCGGCGGCAAGCTCACGCTCGGGCCGTTTTCGATCGAGTTCATTCACGTCACGCACTCCATTGTGAGCTGCGTGCTGCTCGCCATCACCACGCCGCTGGGCGTCATCATTCACACCGGCGATTACAAAGTCGACCCCACGCCCACCGACAACGAGCTGTTCGATCTCCACACTCTGGCCGAGTACGGCAAGCGCGGCGTGCTGCTGCTGATGTCGGATTCGACCAACGTCGACCGGCCCGGCTACACCGAAAGCGAGCGCGCCGTCGGCCCGCGCCTGGAAGATTTGTTTGTGCGCTCGCCGCGCCGCCTGGTGATTTCCTGCTTCAGTTCTTCCATTCACCGCTTGCAGCAAATTCTGGATCTCGCGCAGGAATACGGCCGCAAGGTCGCGTTCCTCGGGCGCAGCATGAACAACACCACCGAGATCGCGCACGACCTCGGCCTGCTCACCATTCCCAACGGCATTCTGCTGCGTCCGCAGGACATCATGCAGACCGCGCCCAGCAAGCTGGTGGCGATCGTCTCCGGCACGCAGGGCGAGCCGATGTCGGCGCTGTCGCGAGTCGCCGTCGATAATCACAAGTCAGCTGTCGCTCGAACCGGGCGACACCGTGGCGCTCAGCTCGCGCATCATTCCCGGTAACGAAAAAGGCATCTACCGGATGATGAATCACATCGCCAAGCGCGGCGCCGACGTGGTCTACGGTTCCATGAATCCGCCGATCCACGTTTCCGGACACGGCAGCGCGGAAGAGTTGCGGCTGGTGCTGAACCTGGTGCGCCCGCGCTTCTTCGTGCCCATCCACGGCGAATACCGGCAGATGGCGAAGCACGCCCAGCTCGCGCAGCACCTGAGCCACCTGGGCCTGGAAGAGACGTTCATCCTGGAATCCGGCCAGACGCTGGTGATCGATTCCAACGGCGCGCGCAAAGGCGAAACGGTGACCGTGGGGCGCGTGTGCATCGATTCCGGTTCCATCGGCGACGTGGTCGAGGACCTGGTCATCCGCGACCGCCGCCATCTTTCTGAAGACGGCTTCGTGCTGCCCATCATCGCCATGAACAAGAACTCCGGGCGCGCCGAAGGCCTGCCGGAAATCGTCAGCCGCGGCTTCATGTCGATGGAGGAGGGCACCGACCTGCTGCGCGACGCGCGCCAGCTGGTGCTCAAGACCATCGAAGGTTCGACGGCCGAAGAGCGCGGCGATTGGGGCGTGATGCAGGAGAAAATTCGCGCCGACCTGAAGCGCTTCATCAGCAAGCAGACCTCGCGCCGGCCGCTCATCATGCCGGTGATCCTGGAGGTATAGCCAGGTGGACATCACCGACGCCTCGAATTATCCGGGGCACGCCGACCAGTTGTTCACGCCTGAAACCGAGTCGGAAGTCGCCGCGATTTTGCAGCGCGCATCGCGCGAGAAGATTCCCGTCACGGTTTGCGGCGCGCTCACCGGTCTGGCGGGCGGCGCGTCGCCCTCCGGCGGCTGGGCGATTTCGCTCACTCGCCTGCGCAAGCTCGAAGTAGGGAAGGGCAGGGCGACGGTTGGTCCCGGAGTCCTGCTGCGCGAAGTGCAATCCGCCGCGGCCGCCTCCGGCCAGTTCTACGCGCCCGACCCCACTGAGAACACTTCTTCCATCGGCGGCAACATCGCGGCCAATTCCAGCGGCTCGCGCAGCTTCCGCTATGGCGCCACGCGCCGCCACGTGCTTTCGCTGCGCGTCGCGTTCATGGATGGCAGCATCGCTACGCTTCCGCCGCGGCGAGAAGATCGATTTCGATGTCCCGCCGATCTCGCTGCCGCGCACCACCAAGCTTTCCGCCGGCTATCCGCTCGCGCCCGGCATGGAGTGGGTGGATCTAATCGTCGGCAACGAGGGCACGCTGGGTGTCGTGACCGAAGCCGAATTGCAATTCCTGCCCGCGCCCGGAGAACGCCTGGGCGGCGTGGTGTTCTTCCGCTCCGAAGCCGACGCGCTGGATGCCGTCGATCGCTGGCGCCCGACGCCCGGCCTGAACATGATCGAGTACATCGATCACGCTTCGCTCCAGATGATGGACGTGCCCCACCAAGCCGCGCTCATGATCGAGATCGAAGGCGACGCCGACATCGACATGAGCAACGCGCTTGAGAATGACTCCTGGTTCGCCACCTCAGCGTCCGACCGCGAGCGCTTCCGCGTCTTCCGCCACACCCTGGCCGAGAAGGCCAACGACCGCGTGCGCCGCACCGGCTTCGTGAAGTTTGGAACCGACTACGCCGTTCCGCTCGACCAGAATCGCGAGATGATGGCGATTTACCGCCGCGTGATGGATGAAGAGGCGCCCGGCCGCTACGTCATCTTCGGCCACATCGGCGACGCCCACGTGCACATCAACAGCTTTCCCGAAACCCGCGAGCAGTTCGAGCGCGGCAAGGAAGTGATGACCGACTCTGGCGCGCGAAGCCGTGAAACTGGGCGGCACCGTCGGCGCCGAGCACGGCCTGGGAAAGCGCAAAGCGCACCTGCTCGAAATCCAATATCCGCCGGATCAAATCGAGGCGATGAAGCAGGTCAAGCGCCGCTTCGATCCCGATTGGCTACTGGGGCGCGGAACGCTGTTCGCGTATCCGGATTAAGGCAACGTCGCCGCGATCTAGCGGTCGCCCGGCGTGACCCGCTCCCGGCATTCGGCGCCGGTCTGTATATCGCTGCCGATCATCTCCGCGTATTCCGGCATATTGATCATCCACGATTTCTTGGACTCGATGAAGATCTTCTGCAAGTGAGCCGAGCAGTGGCCGATCTGCGCCTCGGCGCGCACTTCGGAGCCCAGGTGAATGACGCGGATTTCTTTCTTTTTGTCGGATACCAGCGTCATGCGGAACACCTCGGGCTGCTTGTCCGGCAAGATGCTGAAGCCGTAGGCCTTCAGTTTTTCGAGGAAGTTCAGCTCCTGATGGTGTCCGTCCTGGCCCATCACCCAGTAAGCCACCACCGGTTGTTGCGGATCGAGTTTGCCGTCCTTGAGCCGCGCGTCGTAGTGAACCACATTGCCGTTGACGCTGCGTTCGATCGTGAACAGCGGCACTTGCGCATCCCCGGCGGAAACCGCCGAAGCCGCCGCCAGCATCGCGGCCCACAACGCAAACACGTAGCCTATCTGCACCAAAGCTCTCCTTGTTCGCAGTTTAGCATTCCGAGCGCACCCCATATAGTGGTGGAAGGACGCGCTGATTTCGCGGCTCCGAGCGATCTTCGCGGCGAGCCAGCATGGCTTTGCTTTCGCGAAGTATCAGGCGCGCGTCCTTACTTTCGCGCGGCGACGCTGCGCGAAGGCCGGCACCACAGGAAGGTCCACGGCGAAAGCGTCACGTCCTGCGCGCCGCACTCGCGCAGCACCTCGGCGTAATAACCGGTCTCGGCGGTATCGAAAATCACCAGGCGTCCGCCCGGCTTCAGAACCCGCAGCATTTCCTTGAGCGCCTGCTCGCGCTCGTGATCGTCGGCGAGAGTATGCAGTGCATTGGACGAAATCACCGCGTCGAAAAAGCCGTCGGGATAAACCAGCTTGCGCGCGTCGCCGGTATCGAACCGCACGCGGTCGGCGACGCCCTCGGCCTTGGCGTTTTCTCTTGCCGCCTCCGCGGAGTTGCCCGAAAGATCCTGCGGATTCCACACGTCGATCCCGGTGACTTTGCCGGTCTTAAGCCGCTTGGCCGCGCCGATCGCCAGCAAGCCCGCGCCCGCAGCCCACGTCCAGAACTTTTTCGTCGCCCTTGAGCGCCAGTTGATCCAGCAGTTGTTCGCGCAGCGCCAGCTTGCCCTCGCGGCTGGAATGAATCTTCAACCACGCGATCCCGGCGCAAACCATCGCCACCAGCGCCAGCGCTCCCAACACTCGGGCCGAAGGTCCCGGGTACTCCTGCCGGTTCATGAACCAGAACAGCAGCCCGCCCCCGAGCGACCAGGCGGCGCGTCCGAACCAGCCGCGCGCGACCAGCGGCGCGTCGATCCCGTAGTCCACGCTGGCAGCGGTTGCGGCCGCCGCCATTAGACCGCGACCTCGACCGGCGCCGCCACGTCAAGCGGCTTCTTGAATTTGCACTCGGCGTTGGGGCACTGCGCGAACGCGCCCGACTTGAGGATACTTCTCGATCAGGTAGCCGCCGCCGCAATCCGGACACTTCTCGGCGATGGGCTTGCCCCACGCCACGAAATCGCAGTCCGGATAGCGGTTGCATCCGTAGAAAGTCTTGCCGCGCTTGGAGCGCCGCTCGATGATCTCGCCCTCGGAACAATTGGGGCACTTCACGCCAATGGTCTTCTGCTTGACGTATTTGCACTTCGGATAATTGCCGCAAGCCACGAACTCGCCGAAGCGCCCGTACTTCTTCACCAGCTTCCCGCCGCACTGCGGGCAGTCTTCGTCGAGCGGCACGTCTTTCGGCTTCTGCGCCTCGCCCAACTGCTTGGTGGTCTTGCAATCGGGATAACCCGAGCACGCCAGGAACTGTCCGAAGCGCCCCTTCTTCAGCACCATGGGCCGCCCGCAGTTATCGCAGTAGACCGTTTCGTCCTGTTCCGTCGCGCCCTCTTCGGCGATCTCGCGCGTGTTCGTGCAATCCGGATATCCGGTACACGCGATGAAGCTGCCGTGCTTGCCCCACTTGATCACCATGGGCTTGCCGCACTTCTCGCACACGAAGTCGGTGGGCCGCTCCATGCGCTTGATGTCGGTCATGTGGGTCGCGGCGTGTTCCAGATCTTTTTCGAAGCGCTGCGTAGAAGTCGCTCATGGCGGTGCGCCAGTCGAGCTTGCCTTCTTCGATCTCGTCCAGCTCTTCCTCCATGCGCGCCGTGTAGCTGGTGTCGAACAGATCGTCGAAGCTTTCGAGCAGCAGATCCGTCACCACCATCCCCAGCTCGGTGG
Source organism: Bryobacterales bacterium (assembly GCA_963731375.1). Taxonomy (GTDB): domain Bacteria; phylum Acidobacteriota; class Terriglobia; order Bryobacterales; family Bryobacteraceae; genus Palsa-187. The sequence goes on along the minus strand of CAVSUW010000004.1, from coordinate 362,109 downwards.
GAGTGAACTTGCCGCCATCCTTGCGCACATACTCGCGATCCTGAATGGTCGAGAGAATCGACGCGTAGGTCGACGGACGCCCCACGCCATCGGCTTCCAGTTCCTTCACCAGCGTGGCTTCCGTGAAGCGCGGCGGCGGCTCCGTGAAATGCTGCTCCGGCAGGATGGCCTTGAACTTCAGCACCTCGCCCTGCGTCACCACCGGCAGCTTGCTCTTCTCCTCCTCGTCGTCCTCGTCCTTCGCGTCCTTGCCTTCTTTGTAGACCCGCAGGAAGCCGTTGAATTTCTCCACGCTGCCGGTAGCGCGGAAAATGTAGTCCGCGCCGTCCTTGCCCTTCGCGTCCACGTCGATCGTCGTCTGATCGAACACCGCCGGAGTCATCTGCGACGCCACGAATCGCTGCCAGATCAGCGCGTAAAGCTTCGCTTCGTCCTCGGCCAGGAAACTCGCGACGCTCTCCGGAGTCCGCAGCGCCGACGTCGGACGAATGGCTTCGTGCGCGTCCTGCGCGTCCTTCTTGCTCTTATAGAAGTTGGGTTTTTCGGGACGGTAATCCGCGCCATAGCGCTCGGTAATCATCCCGCGCACTTCATCCAGCGCATCGTTCGATACGCGCGTCGAATCCGTACGCATGTAGCTGATCAAACCCACCGCGCCTTCGTCCTTGCCCAACTCCACGCCTTCGTAGAGTTTCTGCGCCAGCATCATGGTGCGCTTCACGCTGAAGCGCAGCTTGCGCGCCGATTCCTGCTGCAATGTCGAAGTAATAAACGGCGGCACCGGATTGCGCTTCTTCTCGCGATTCGTAACCGACCGCACCACATAATTCGTGCCGTCGAGCGTCGCGACAATCGCATCCGCCTCCGCCTGATTCGAGATCTCGAGGTTCTCCTCGTTCTTCTTCGCCAGGTGCGCGCTCAACTGCGGCGGCTTCTTGGCGGCCAGGTTGACGTCGATGCTCCAGTATTCCTTCTTGATGAACGCCTTGATCTCGCGCTCGCGGTCCACAATCAGCCGCAGCGCGACCGTCTGCACGCGCCCGGCCGAAAGCCCCCGCCGCACTTTGTCCCACAGCAGCGGCGAAATTTTGTAGCCCACCAGGCGATCCAGAATGCGGCGCGCCTGCTGCGCGTCCACCAGATGCAGATTGACCGACAGCGGCTTCTCGAACGCCTTCTGGATGGCGCTCTTGGTGATCTCGTTAAACATCACCCGGAAGAACTTGGCGCCGTTCTTGCCGATCCTGCAACTCTTCCTGCAGGTGGAAACAAATGGCTTCGCCTTCGCGATCCGGGTCAGCCGCCAGGTAGACGGCGTCGGCGCCCTTGGCCGCCGTTTTCAGCTCCGCGATCAGCTTCTTCTTGCCTTCGATCACCTCGTAAACCGGCTTGAAGTCGTTCTCGACGTCCACCGACAGATTCTTCTTGGGCAGATCCTTCACGTGGCCCAGCGAGGCCTTCACCGTGTAGTTCTTGCCCAGGTACTTGCCAATCGTTTTCGCCTTCGCCGGAGATTCGACGATGACGAGATTCTTTGCCATATGAGTGCTGCAACCTTCCTTAACGGACCGCCTTCAGGACGATCCCCGACTACCTTATAAGAAACAACCGAAATCTTAGCATGATGATAAACGCCGGCGGTTCAGCGGCGCTCCGGCGCGGGCTCGCTCAATCCATCCATACCCGGATGTAGCTCTTGCCCGGAAGCTGGCGAACCAGACCGGCCAGTTCCAACTCGAACAAAGCCGCGATCGCCTCCGAGGACGAGATCCCTTCCAACGACTCTATCAGGTTATCCAGCCCCGTCGGAGCGTCCGGCCGAAGCCGCTGCAAAATGTCGCGAGCTGCACTGCCCATAACGGATGCTGGAATCGGAGCATTGGTTTCTTCTGAATTATTGGCGTTTAGATTCAATCGTTTGCGGCACTGGTCCACCAGCCGCCGGCGATCCTCCGGCTTCAGTTCCACGATCACGTCGTTCCATTCCTGGACCAGTTTCGCCCCCTGTTTGATCAGCAGATTGGGCCCCCAGCTCATCTTGGACAGTGATATTTCCGGGCACCGCGAAAACCTCCCGGTTCTGCTCGATGGCCAGCTTGGCCGTGATCGCCGACCCGGAATATTCGCTCCCCTCCACCACCAGGACTCCGGCGCTCATGCCGCTGATGATCCGGTTGCGAATCGGAAAGTTCTGCGGATAAGCCGGCGCGCCCATGGGAAATTCCGAGATCAGCAGCCCTCGCGTCGCGATCTGCTCGGCCAGCTTGCGGTTCTCGGCCGGATAGATCTGGTCGATCCCGCAGCCGAAGACCGCCATCGTATCGCCGCCCACTTCGAGCACCCCGCGATGCGCCGCCGTGTCGATTCCCCGCGCCATGCCGCTCGCGATGGTCATGCCGGCCGCCGCCAGATCCGCGGAAAGTTTGGACGCCGCCACGCCGCCGTAAGCCGTGGGACGCCGCGTCCCCACCACTCCTAGCATCAGCGTCGCCAGCAATTCCACCCGGCCGCGCGCGAAGAGCAGCGGCGGAGGATCGAAGATATCGCGCAGCGCCGGCGGATAGCGCGCGTCCGTCAGCGGAATCAACACCGCCCCGGCCTTGGCCGCCTGGTTCTGCTGGTCCGCGGCATCGTCGAAGGCGCAGCCGCTGGCCAGGCTCTGGGCGACTCCAGCCGAAAGCCCCGCCGCCTGCAGCTCCGAGCGCGAGGCTCGGAAGATCGCCTGCGGAGTCCGGAAAACCTCCAGCAGCTGCCCCGCCTTGCGCGTACCCAGGCCCGGCGTCATCCGCAGCGCCAGCCAGTAGAGAGCGTCCTGCGAAGTCACGGGATCGGGAGTGGCGGCCAATGGCGCCGGCACGGCAGGTTGCATGTAATGGTGGTGCCCAGGGACGGGCGGAAATCTCAGTTTTTGCGCTACGCTAGTGGCTGATGACTCAAGCTGCTCAAGCCACCTACGACGACGCCAACCTGGTGATGCGCCTCTACGACCTGCGGCGCGAAGAAAAATTGCGCGAGGCCCGCGCCTGGTTCGTGGCCAATTTCAAGCCCAAGAGCATGGCGGATATCGATCAACTCTGCCCGCCCGGCTCGGAAAACAATGCGCGCATGCGCCAGGTGGCCTCCTACTGGGACATGGCTGCGTCGTTCGTCACGGCAGGCGTGCTCAATCCCGAACTGTTCTTCGCCAGCAACCGCGAGATGCTGCTGGTGGCCGTGCGCTTTCGTCCGGTGTTGGCCGAAATTCGCGCCGCTTTCAAAGACCCCACCTTCCTGAAGAACCTGGAAACGGTGGCGCAGCAATACTCGGATCATCTGGACAAGGTCGGTCCGGGCACGCTCGAAGCATTTGTCGCGCGCGTGGGAGGCTGAAGACCGCAGCGTGCTCCGCGAGCCGGACTTTTTCGAAGATCGCGAGCTGAGCCTGATCTACGTCGCCAAGAAGCTGAAGGAAGCTCTGGCGCTGGAGAAACTGCTGACCGAAGCGGGCCTGGATTATCTGGTCGAACCCGACCGCTACAGCGGCGGCATCATCTTCCGCTCGGAGCGCGTGGGAGCGTTTTTCTACGTCGCGCCGGAACACGAGGCCGCGGCCCGCGAGACCATGCGCGGCGGCGGCTATCGGCCGTATGAAGCCTCTGCTTGAAAGCGTTGACTATTGCTGCGGCGGCAACGCCGACTGGAATCGTCACAATATTGCTGGTGTTCAGGCCTTGGGAGATGGTCATTTGGGCTTGCAGATTCGGCGTCATGTTCGGGCTTAGCTCCAGAGTGACCTGATAGAGCCCGACCTGTCCCACCATCAATGACGCGAATATGACCTGGGCAGTGGATCCCCCGACCAGCGAGGAAACCGATCCAATGGGAGCGTTGACGGGTGGCCCGGCATAGGGCACTCCATCCACAATCGCGCTCAGTGCCGGATCCGGGACTGGCAGTGCAAAAGCCTATGTAGTTCAATTCGAAATCGATGGCGTTCGTGATCCCGCTGCTGCAGACCAGTCCCAGACCGGTGGCAATAATGTTGATGGTTTCGCCGGGAACCGCCGGATTCGCCGGCGTAATCAGCGTGCCGGCGGCGCTGGCGCAGCACAGCCCGGTATTGGTTGGCGTCAGCAGCAGCAGCGCTCCCGCGGTATTCGTGGTCGGCAGTAGTCACCGTGGCGGAAATGGGCGTGCCGTTGCCATCCGGCCCGGGTATTTTCGACTGCAGACGGATACGCGTAAACACGCCGGCGGCGGAAGCGGTTACCGGAGAGCCGGCGTCGGCGTTGATAAGTTTAACGAATGCGTCGCGGACGCTAGCCAGCGTATCGCTCGCCAACACGGTATAGGTGTAAGACACGCCGCCAATCGTAACCGTGCCTACATCGCCCGCCTGAATCGAACCGTCCACCGAAATGGTCCCCGTGGCGAAACTCGAAGCGTGCGTGGCGATCACCGCGCGTGGCTCCTGCGCCCCCGGTGTTGTGATCGGCGAAGATGCCGGGGTTCTGATCCTCCACCTGGATGTTGACGGCGTTCGTCACCGTGACGCTTCCGTCGGCGTGCTTAGTGCGCACCCAAGAGGAGACGCTGTTCGTGCCGGTTACCGCGAAGGGAAGCTGCGCCTTGATCTCGGTGGGGCTTACGGAGAACAAAGGTGCGCGCATCCCGTCAACGTAGAGTTGCACGCCTCCCAGCTCAAACGGCAAAGGCAACACAGTACTCTGCGGAGCCGAAGCCGTGGTATCCGACAGATTGGTGCCGCGATACAGCATTACGGCGCCGGGCGCGATAATCCCCGAGCTGCCGCCGCCCGTCAGGAATCCAGTGCTGGCCGCTGCCGTGATCGTGGCGGTCGAGTTCGTGGTGGTTGCGAGCGCGATGCTGTTGCCGTTGGGGCCCGGCTGGCGGGCGATCAGATTGATGGTGGCCAGAGTGGCTTCCTCGATCGCCAAGACATTGGGGTCGCCCTTGCCCGCGTTGATCACCCCCGTCAGCGCCACCGCGACTGTCTCCAGCGTGTCGGTGGACTTGACGATATAGTCGTATTTCGCTGGAGTGCTGGAGTTCGCGCCGGTGATTGAGACCGTGATCGAGTTCCCCGCCGTGATGGTGCCGCCGATGACCACAGACCCTTCGGCATAGACGGCCAGGCTGGCGGCGTTCACCACGCCATCAATCGGCACGTTGGGCGTGGCCGGAGAAAACACCAGGATTCGATAATCGGTGGGGTCCGCGACATACAGATTCTGACTCACCGGGTCCCAGGCGAGCGAGGTGGGTGTCGGCGTGACGTCGGAGGAAGAAAGAACCACCGGGTTCGCATTCGTGAATACGTCGGAGAATTCGTCCGGCTCACCCAGAATCACATCGGCCTTGGCGGCGTTCTGGGTGGGGATGGAGTTGTACACCAGGACGCGATCGTTGCCGCCGTCGGCGATGAACAGGCGCGTGCCATCCGAGAGCGCGTAGCGCGGGAAACTCAGGGTCTTGCCGCACAGCGCCGGGTAGGTGGCGTTCCCGTTGGCGTCGGTTCCGTTGGAAGGGCAGAGATTCACTCGAGTCATTCGCGATCGACTGTCGTCATGTCCTTCTGGCCGATCTCCACGTCCGCGGGCTTCTGATTGGTGGTCGGAATGGAATTCCAGATGAGCACCCGGTTGTAACCCAGATCCGCCACGTAGAGCCGCGTGCCGTCGCTGGTCACCGAGGTGGGGCTCAGCATGATACTGGCGGTCGTGGGCAACGACAGATTGACTTGATTGACCTGAGAAGCGGTGGTGAAGTTGGGCTGTCCCAGCACCACATCGGCCGCCTGATTATTCTGCGTGGGAATCGAGTTCCAGATCAATACCCGGTCGTTTTCCGTATCGGCGACGAACAGCTTGCCATTTTGAATCCACACGCCCTGCGGGCCGCGCAGGGAACTGGCGGTGACCGTAACCAGCGCGACGGATGTAAAGTCCTTCTGGCCCAGCACAATGTCGGCGGGCTGCCCGAAGTTCGTGGGAATGGATTTCCAGATGAGAACGCGGTTATTGGAGGTGTCGGCCACCGCCAGGATCGTGCCGTCGGAGGCGACCGCCGTGGGCTGATACATGCTGGATGCCGTGATCGGGGTGGTTGCCGTGGTAACGATGGTCGAAGTGCCGCCCGCCGAGGTAAGGAAGTTGGGCTGCCCCAATACTGTATAGGCTTGGCCGCCGCACACCGGACAGCGCCCCGAATAGGGAGGGATCTCCGCGTCAATCGCAGGGATGTGCAAGCAGGTATGGATTCACGGGAAAAATCAGAACCCGGTTGTTGTCGGGCAAGAGTCCCACGTGATTGTCGTCGGCCACAAACAGCGTATTATTTGCGAACGCCAGGCCTCCCGCCGCCCCGATGACAGTGTTGGACGCGCCCGTGATCCTGGGCGCTGAAAAAGGTCTGTCCGACTACGGCGCGCGCTGCCTGGCCGGTGAGGAAATCGGCTGCGGAGCAGGGCATTGACAAGGCTGCGGCTCCAGCCAGTAAAACAAAATAGGATTTCAGCATGCGAGATAACAGTTATTAATTAAGACCCACGAGGTTGAACTTCCGAGTATAACAGTGTACCGACGCGGCATGGCTCCGCTGGGTTGCACTGAGTTTGGTTGCGCTGAAATGCGAACGCCCGCCGGCCAGCCTACTGCTTCTCGTCGAAGGTGATCCCGGATTCGGCGCCGAACTTGCGATAGTTGCGGAATTCGATGCGGTTGCGGCTGCAATGCGAGGAACCCTGCTCGCAGCTCAGCACCTCAGAGACCGTGGGCAGCAAAAATGGCTGGGGGGTGGCCAGGCGCACGAAATCGTAATCCACCGCCACTTCCACTTTGGCCAAAGGAAACAGCAGCGGCATATTCCGCGATTCCTTTTCCAGGCGCAGCACGCGCGAAGTTTCGCGATCGATCCAAACGGTTCCGCGGAAAGCCGGATAATACATCTGCGCGGCGTCGCTGATGCGCCAGTGTGAATGCTCGCGGGTCACGTCGAATTTGAAAGTGGTGGCGCTGCGGCCCGCGATGGTATCCTGCCCGCTCTTGCGGAACGTGGCTGCGGTACCGGGGTCGAACAGATCGTCCAGCATCGAAGCGAACTCGCCGGTGGACCAGTTCCGCCCGCGTCCTCCATCGACTTTTGCGGCTTGTTGCCGACCTTGATGTTGGTATAGCTCTCGCTGCCGTTCTCGTAAGCCAGGTCCGCGCTGATGGTATCGAGCGCCTGCCATCCGTCCTTGGGCCGGTCGCTCTCATAGCGCGTGGTCAACTGGCGGCAGAAAAAATTCGGCAGCACTCCAACGAAGTCGGCGGCGGCTTCCTTGGCCTTGACGATGATCGGATCTTCCTGCACCGGGATGAAGTCGGGAGCCGCGGCGGCGGGCTCTGTGCCGTTGGCCGCGCCAGGACTCGGAGGCTGGGCTGCGCCGGCGGAGGGCGTTTGCGACGGCGGCTCAGGTTCCGTGTTTCTCGCCGACACGCGCGGCGCCGGTTTGCCGTGGCGAAGCTCCGGCCGCCCGGGATCGTCGGCATCCGGAGTCGGGATCGTTGGGACGAATCAAAGTAGTGGGCCGATTGTCCTCAGGCTCGGCAGCGGCGGAGGTGCGGTTGCAGGCTGCGTCGACGCTGACGGCTGCGGTGGCGCGCCATCATCCTTGCGGCGCAGAGTAGGACGATCGTCATCGCCATCTCCGCTGCGCTTATTTGCTGCCGCCCGCTTCGCGCTGCTGGCGCCGAGATTCGGCAGATCCCAGGTGCGCGCCGCCTCTTCGCGTTCGCGCGCGGTTCCCGCCGCGGTGAAAGTCACCCCGGTCGCGGTGAAAAAGCCCATGTCGTCCGTGGTGGAATCCACGCTGAGATGATCCGCCGTGGCGAAGCTGGTCAGTTCGACCGGCTTGCCGTCCTTCTGGACCGTCATCTTGTCGCCGGCTTTATAGGTAATGATGCGGTGATCGTCGGCTTCGAGAACAAACTGGTTGCCGGCCACCACGCGCAGCATCCCCGTGGTCGTGATGACGGGCGGAGCATCCTTGCGGCCTTTGGAATTCGAAGGCGTCGAGTCGGTGGTCTTGCCGCGGCCGCGGCCGCCACCCATGGGACCGCCCCCGCCCATAGGTCCGCCGCGTCCGCCGCCCGGATAGCCGCCCCCCGGGTAACCACCGCCGGGATAACCAATCTGCGCGGAGAGACTCGCGGCAAGAGCGCCGAGAAGAACCAGGCGGACGGCAAGCATGCCCTGTGTGACGCGGATCATGCACTCCCAGTGTACATCCGAGTTGCGGCAAGCAGTTGCGCCAGCCGTCGCGTACCATAAAGGATTCCCATGGCTCCAAGAGTGTCTCAAAGAGTGGCTCAGAAAGTGGCCGGCGCCCCGCGCCCCAAACGGCCCGGGATCAGCTATAAAGACGCCGGTGTGAGCATCGACGAAGCGGACCGCGCGGTCTCGTCCATTCGCACGCTGGCCCGCAAGACCTTCACCAGCGGCGTGCTCACCGACATCGGCAGCTTCGGCGGCGGATTTCTGCTGAAGGGTTATCGCGAGCCGGTGCTGGTGTCCTCGGCCGACGGCGTGGGCACCAAGCTCAAGCTGGCGTTCCTGACCGGACGCCATTCGACCATCGGCGAAGACCTGGTCAACCACTGCGTAAACGACATCGCGGTGCAGGGCGCGGTGCCGCTGTTCTTCATGGATTATTTCGCGGTGGGCAAGCTGGATTCGCGCGTGGCGGCGGAAGTGATCTCCGGCATCGCGCGCGGCTGCAAGGCCAACGGCTGCGCGCTGATCGGCGGCGAGACGGCCGAGATGCCGGGTTTCTACGCGCCCGGTGAATACGATCTGGCGGGCTTCATCGTGGGCGCCGTCGAGCGCAAGCGCCTGCTGACCGGCGCGAAGATCCGCACCGGCGACGTGCTGCTCGGGCTGCCCTCCAGCGGACTCCACACCAACGGCTATTCGCTGGCGCGCAAGCTGCTCTTCGACGTGGCGGGACATGCGCCTTCGACCCGCCTGAACGATCTCGAAAACAGCATCGCCGACGAACTGCTCAAGCTGCATCGCAGTTATCTGAAGCCGCTGCGCGCGCTGGACGACGCCGGCCTGCTCAAGGGCGCCGCGCACATCACCGGCGGCGGCATCACCGACAACACGCCGCGCATTCTGCCGCCAGGCCTGGGCGTGCGCATCGACCTGGGCACCTGGCCGGTGCTGCCCATCTTTGAACTGCTGCGCAAAATCGGCCGCATCCCCGAGCAGGACTGGCGGCGCACGTTCAACCTGGGCATCGGCATGATCTTCGTGGTCTCGCCGCGCAAGCTGGCCGAGGCGGGCAAGATCCTCGACAAGATGAAAGAGGACTGGTATCCCATCGGCGCCGTGATTCCAGCCCGCGGCGAGCGCGTCGTGTACGAATAGGTCGCGCGCGTGAAACGCCTGGGGATTCTGCTATCCGGCCGCGGGTCGAACTTCGTCGCCATTGCCGATTCGATCGCCGCCGGGCGCCTGGACGCCGAAATCGCCGTGGTGATTTCAAATCGCGCCGACGCGCCGGGGATGACGGCCGCCCGCGCAGCGTGGATTGAAAGTGGCGATGCTGCCCTCGCGAGGCATCGAGCGCGAAGAGTACGACGCGCTGCTGGCCGCAGAATTGGACCAGGCCGGGGTCGATCTGATCTGTCTCGCCGGCTACATGCGCTTGCTGAGCCCGTCGTTCATCCGCCGCTATCCGCTGCGCATTTTGAACATTCACCCGTCGCTGCTGCCGGCGTTTCCGGGACTCGACGTCCAGCAGAAGGCCATCGATCACGGCGTGAAAGTCTCCGGCTGCACCGTGCATTTTGTCGACGAAGGGCCTCGACTCCGGGCCCATCGTCAAGCAGGCCGCGGTGCCGGTGCTCGACGACGACACCGCCGAATCCCTGGCCGCGCGCATATTAAAGGAAGAGCACCGCATCTATAGCGAAGCCATCGCGCTGGTGCTGTCCGGCAAATATCGCATCGAAGGCCGGCGGGTAGTGGGAGTTTAACTGTTTCCGGCCTGCAGGGCTATTTAACTCTGGAAGCGGCAGCTTTGTTATACTGAATCTTTGCTCGGTCCGCCCCGGTATGCCGGAGTGTGCGCCTTGGGGCAGGAGTACGCCGTGTTCTTTCATCTTCGGGACCTGGATGTCCGCGCTGTCCGTTTCGATGTCGAAATCGCGCCAGGCGACATTGATTTTCAGTTAGGGGCGAAGGATAAGGATACGAATCTGCACCAGGCTGGGCCGCTGCGCGCGAAAGGCAAAGCCGAGCTGGTGATGGGATCGGACGGCGAGATCCAGGTCTCCGGCCATTTGACGGTCGAGATGGCAGCGGATTGTGACCGCTGTCTGGAGCCGGCGCGGTTTCCGGTCGACGCCGATTTTGCGCTGCACTATCGGCCGGTGGCCGATGGGTATGGCGACGAAAAAGAGATCGACACCGGAGAGGCCGAGATGGGCTTCTACGAAGGCGACGGCGTGGAACTCAACGACGTGCTGCGCGAGTTTATTTTGTTGACGCTGCCGATGCAGCGGGTTTGCAGGGAGTCCTGCAAGGGGATCTGTCCGTTGTGCGGGCAGAACCGCAATCAGAAAGAGTGCCAGTGCCATGCGGAAACTACCGACGACCGCTGGGCGGCCCTCAAAAGTTTGAAATCTTAAATAAGGTAGAAGAACGTGCCCAATCCAAAACGACGTCATTCCAAGCGCCGCACCTCGACGCGCCGCGCTCACGATTCGCTCACGCGCTCGGTGCTCTCCGAGTGCCCCAGTTGCCACGAACCCAAACTGCCGCACCGGGTGTGCCCGCGCTGCGGAAAATATAAAGGCCGCGAAGTCGTAGAAGTAGTCGAAGAATAGCGCCGCGCGCTCCCATGCTGACGATTGCGGTAGACGCAATGGGGGGCGACAACGCCCCTAAAGCGGAAGTCGAAGGAGCGATTCACGCCGCCACCGAGTTAGGCTTGCGCGTGATTCTGGTGGGCCAGGAAGACGTGGTCCGCCGGGAACTGGCGAAGCATTCCGGCGCCGACTCGCTTCCCATCGAAATCCGCCACGCCGAAGAAGTCATCACCATGGAGGATTCGGCCGCCAAGGTGGTCCGCACCAAGAAGAACTCCTCGATCCACGTGGCGGCGCGCCTGGTGCGCGACGGCGAGGCGAATGGCTTCGTGTCCGCGGGCAACACCGGCGCGGTGATGGCCACCGCAAAAATGATTCAGGGAATGATTCGCGGCGTGCAGCGTCCGGCGCTGGCCTCGGCTTTTCCCACGCTCAAGGGAACTCCCGTGGTGGTGGTCGATGTGGGCGCGAATGTCGATTCCACGCCGGCCATGCTGGCGCAGTTCGCGGTGATGGGCGAAATCTATTCGCGCTACATTTTCAAAATCCGCTCGCCGCGCGTCGGGCTGCTCTCGATCGGCGAAGAAGAGCATAAGGGCAACGATCTTACCCGCGCCGCGACTCCGCTGCTCAAGTGCCTGCCGCTGCGTTTCATCGGCAACGTGGAAGGCCGCGACATCTATTCCGGCCTCGCCGACGTGGTGGTGTGCGACGGCTTCATCGGCAACGTCGCGCTGAAGGTGAGCGAAGGATTGGTCGAGATGCTGCAGAGCATGCTGCGCGAATCGCTCGAAGCCACGGTCACGCGCAAGCTCGGCTACGTGCTTTCGAAGGAAGCCTACCGCGACTTCCGCAAGCGCGTGGATTATGCCGAGTACGGCGGCGCGCCGCTGCTGGGTGTGAAGGGCGTGAGCATCATTTGCCACGGACGCTCCAATGCCAACGCCATCAAGAACGCGATCCGCGTGGCGTCGGAGTTTGCGCACAGCAAGATTAATGAGAAAATAGAAGCGGAGCTGGATCGCAGCGCAGCGAAAAAAGTCGCAGTGCAATGAAACGGGTATTGAGCCTCGCGTTTGGCTTGGTGGCAGCGCTTGCCGCCGTCTACGGCCAAAAGCTTGACCCGATCCAGTGGACCCTCACTTCGGAAGTCACCAAAGCCCCCGCCGGTTCCACCGTGCCGCTTCACTTGAAGGCGACATTTCAGGAAGGCTGGCATCTTTATTCGCTGACGACGCCTGCGGGCGGTCCGATCCCGACCACGGCGGCGCTGGCCGACAACCCGGCGGTGAAGGGCTCGAAACTCTACCAGCCGCCGCCGATTCGCCAGCTCGACAAGAATTTCAATCTCGACACGGAAACATTCGAGAAGGAAGTTGATTTACCGCTGACGGCGGAGCTCGCGCCGGACGCGAAAGGCTCGGTCGAGCTCGCCGCGAATGTGCGCTATCAGGCGTGCAACGACCGCCAGTGCTTGCCTCCGCGAAAAAAGACGGCGTCGTTTACCGTGATGGTCGATCCGTCGGCTGCCGCGCCGGCCGCGTTCGTGGTCCCCGCCGGATACACGGAAATCAAGCCCGGTGCAGTAGCGGTAAAAGTTGTGAGTGCCGAGGCGAGTGCACCGAGTTCGAGCGCGCCGGCCGAAGCGGCTGCCGGCGGCCTGCCCGCATTTCTGATCACCGCCTTCGGGCTCGGCCTCGCCGCGATCTTCACGCCCTGCGTGTTCCCGATGATCCCGATCACGGTTTCGTTTTTCCTGAACCAGCGCGGCGGGATTTTGCAGGCGTTCGTGTTTTCATCCGGCATCGTAGTTTTGTTCTGCGCGCTGGGATTGGGCGTAACCGCCGCCGTCGGACCATTCGGCGTAAATCAATTGGGCGCGAATCCATGGGTGAACGGATTCATCACGCTAGTCTTCGGCGCATTCGCGCTCAGCTTGCTGGGAGCCTTCGAAATCACGCTGCCGTCGAGCATGCTCACCAAACTCGACTCAGCTTCACGCCGCGGCGGATACCTCGGCACGCTGCTGATGGGTCTGACCTTCGCGCTCACTTCGTTCGCCTGCATCGGTCCGTTCATGGGGAGCTTGCTGGTGGCCTCGGTGCAATCCAAAGGCTTGCAGCCGGTGCTGGGCATGGTGAGCTTCGCGGGCGGTCTGGCGTCGCCGTTCTTCTTCCTCGCGGCGTTTCCTGGCTATCTGAAAAAGCTGCCCAAGAGCGGCGGATGGCTGGCGCGCGTGAAAGTGGTGATGGGATTCGTCCTGCTCGCCGCGATGCTCAAGTACGCATCCAACATCGATCAGGTGTTGCAGTTGGGCTGGCTCACGCGCGAGCGTTTCCTCGCGGGTTGGTTCGTGCTGTTCACGCTGGCCGGATTGTATTTGCTGGGACTGCTCAAGCTCGAAGGAAACGACGAAGGCGATCACCTGGGCATCGGGCGACTGCTAGTCGCCAGCTTGTTATTGATCTTCGCGTTCAGCCTGCTGCCGGGCATGTTCGGCGCGCCGCTGGGCGAACTCGACGCCTATGTTCCGGCGGCGACCGGCGGCATCCTCAATAACCGCGCCTCCACGCAGCAAGTGTGGATGAAGAATCAGTACAAACAGGCGCTCGATCAGGCTCGCGCCGAAAACAAACTGGTGCTCGTGACCTTCACCGGCTACGCCTGCACCAATTGCCATTGGATGAAAGCCAACATGTTTCCGCGCCCCGAGATCGCCGATGCCGCCAGCAAACTGGTGCTGGTCGAGCTCTACACTGACGGCACGGACAAAGAGTCGGAAGAGAATCAGAAATTGCAGGACGAAAAATTCTCTACCGTCGCCATTCCGTACTACGCGATTCTCGATCCCGACGGCAAAGTCGTCGCGAGCTTCGCCAAGGGCATGACCAAGAACACGCAGGAATTCCTGACGTTCCTTACCGCCCGCCCGGCCTAGATACCCCGACGCGCGGAACCCGGCAACCTTACGAAGGACTACGGTCCCGCCCGCCTGCGGACTACGTTTATGGGAATGCGCCGGGCCTCAGAATCTTTTTGAAAAACACCTCATACACTTCCGTACCCCGACGATAACGGAAGGGTTGCTTCCCGTGTAGGTTATTTCGAGGCGCGAGGCAGGCGACAGGAGAGAACAAATAACATGTACAAGCGTAATATTATTGCGATCCTGGGCTGCGCGGCGCTGATGTCGAGCGCTCTGCTCGCAGCTACGGCGACGGCCAACCTCACGTCGTCCGCTAGTGTGACCGCCACCTGTAGCGTCACCGGCGGTTCGATTGACTTTGGAGCCTACGATCCGTTCGCCGCGCCGGCTCTGCCCGGTACAACGACCATCGCTGTCACTTGCACCGCCGGCATGACACCGCCTCCGGTCAAAATGGGTCAGGGCCTGTTGCCGGCGACTGGCTCAGCCGATGCCACCCCGCTGCGTCAATTATCGGCCTCGGCCACTCAGTTTCTGGCTTATAATCTTTACTCCGATGCCGGCCATACCGTGCCTTGGGAAAACACCACGGGTGTGACTTCACCGGTCCCGACCGGGTTGGCGCAAAACATGAACGTCTACGGCCAGATTGCCGCCGGACAGCACTCCGCCACCGCCGGTACCTACAGCGATACAGTGGTCATCACAGTCACTTTCTAGTCTATGCGCCGCAGCAGTTTTGCAACACGGCTTGGTCTGGTGTTGCTTGCGAGTGGAATCTCGATCGAAGCCGGCTCTTACACCGTGAAGCCGGTTCGCATCGAGTTGTCCGCCCGGCAGCTTCGGGTCACCATGCAGATTCAAAATCTGGATGTTGATCCGACCACCATTCAGGCGCACATCGTGGCCTGGAACGCCCTGGGATCCGAAGAGATTTTGTCGGATAGCGACGACATTTTGCTGAACCCTCCGATCTTCACCATCGCCGCGGGACACACGCAGTACTTGCGGTTGGGGCTGCGCCATCCGCCGCCGGATTTGAAGGAAGGGACCTACCGCCTGATTCTGGAAGAAGTTCCTCCGCCGTTTAAGGCCGGGTTTTCGGGATTGCGGACGGTGCTTAAGATGAGTGTGCCGATCTTCATCAAACCTCGTATTCCCGTGCCGCAACTGACGTGGACCCTGCAACGCACCTCGGATCAGGAACTGCGGCTGTCGGTAGAGAACCGGGGAAACGCGCATGTTCAGATCCGGAAATTCGCGCTTACCGCGGACGGAACCGATCCGGGTTTCGTCGAGGAGATCGCGTCGTACGTATTGCAAAATGCCCACAAGGATTGGGTGATTCATAACGGGCAACTGGCGGCGTCCAGTAAGCTGCTGCTGGTGGGGCAGTCGGATATCGGGGATCTCCGTGAAGAACTGGTCCCAAGCCGTCCGTAGCGCGGCACTTCACGGCATACTGGCGCTCCATCTTTTTGCTCTGCCTCTGTCGGTAGAGGCGGCGGCCATGAAAGAGAATCTCTTGATGGTGCGGGTGAACGGCATCGAGATCAGCAATAGCGAACCGGTTCTGGAACTGGAACCAGGGCGCTTGTCCTTGCCTGCCGGAGTCTTTCGGCTGGGACGCTTGCGCTTGCCGCCGATCCATCCTACGCATGTTTCTGCATTAGATTTGGACTATTACCCGCTCGATTCCATCCCGGGAGTGCATTACGCAATTGACGAGGGAACGCAGTCGCTCGATATCACTGTGCCCTCCACGGCCTTCACCGGAACGGTTCTCGACGGGCTCGGCGATGTCAGAACAGTTGCTACGCGCCCCGACCCGGGGCTGTTTTTAAACCATGACTTCCAACTGCTGCATAACGGCGCTCGGGAAACCTTGAGTGGTTTGCTCGAAGCCGGGCTCTTCAGCCGCCTGGGCGTTCTGACCACCGAATACGCGGGATCGGACCTGCTCAACAATGTTCGGCCGGTGCGTCTGACCACGCAGTTTTTTCGGGATTTCCCGGAATCCATGAGCACCCTGACCTTCGGCGATTCCTTCAGCGCAGTCTCCCCCTGGGCGCGGGTAGTGGCCTACGCCGGTGTCCGTTTTTCCAGTAAATTCGCCACCCAGCCCAGCTTCATCCCCACACCATTGCCGGCGTTGGCGGGGCAGGCCGGACAACCTTCCACCGTCGATGTGTACGTGGATAACGTCAAGCGGCTGAGCCAACCGGTTGCGTCCGGTCCGTTCGCCATTAACAACATTCCAGTAATTTCCGGCCAAGGTGAGATTCGCATGGTGGTTACGGATGTCCTCGGGAGGCAGGAAGTGATCACGGAATCCTACATTCGCGCCAGCACTCTGCTGCGCGCCGGCGTGAGCGACTTCACCTATGAAGCGGGCTCGCTGCGCGAAGATTTCGGGATCAAGAGCGATGCCTACCGGTCTTTCTTCGCCGATGCGACTTACCGCCGCGGCATTACAGACAAGTTCACCGTCGAGAGCCGCGCCGAAATTCAGCCCGGAACCGAAACCGCGGGGCTGGGTGCGGTATACGCACTGCTGAACGTGGGCGTGTTTACAGGTGGCATGGCGGCGAGCCTGGATGGTGGCCGCACCGGCGAATTGGTGTATGGCGGATACACCCGCGCCCAGCGTACCTTTGGCTTCGCCACCCAGGTGCAAATGGCGTCGGACAACTTCCGGCAGGTTGGACTGGAGGCTCAGCAGAAAGCTACCAAACTTTTATTACAGACGCAGATCTCGAAATCGGTGGGCAGACTGGCTTCCCTCGCGGCCGGTTTTCTGGTGCGGGACGGAAGAACCGAGACCAGTGTCAAGGCCCTCACGGGGTCAGTAAATGTGCGCCTGAACCGGGCCTTTCTGACCATCGGCGGGACCTATTCGCTGCTCAGTCCGCGGCCTTATGGATTGACGGTTTCGCTCGTCGTGCCCCTTGGGGAGAGGACCATCGCCATGGCCAGCGGCGATTCTAGCCCCACGGCGCGGGACGCGAGCATGGAAGTGAGCCGTTCTATTCCGCTGGGGCCCGGATATGGCTACCGCGTGCGGAGCAGCGATCTGGACTCGCGAAAACAAGAAGCTGGGTTCTATTACCAAAACAAATCCGGCTACTATGGCGTGGAAGCTGCCGAGCAGGACGGCGGGGTAAACCTGCGCTTCCTCGAGCGCGGCTCCTTCGTGCTGCTGCACAAGCACGTGATGATTTCGCGCTGGCTCACGGACAGCTTTGGCCTGGTAGAGGTCCCGGGCGCGAAGGGCATTCCGGTGTATGTCAACAATCAGGAGCTGGCGAAGACTGACCGCCGGGGATTGGCGCTGCTGCCGTGGCTGGTGGCGTATAACCGGAATTCGATTCGCCTCGACGACAACGCCCTTCCGGTCGATGAGACTGTGGAGCTCGAAGCGAAAATGGTGGTGCCGATGGCGCGGAGCGCGGTCTTTATTCGTTATCAGCCGGCAACCATCGGCGGCGCCACGCTGGTCTTGGTGACCGCCGGCGGCAAGCCCGTCCCGCAAGGAGCGATGGTAACGGTGAATGCGAATCCGGCAGCGTATGAAGTGGAACTGCGTGGCGAAGTCTTCGTGATCGATATCAACTATCCGGCGATGATCCATGCGGCATGGGAAGGCGGAAAATGCGAGGTGCGCATTGCCAAGCCGCCGGCCGATACGCCGGTGCCTAAGATCGGACCGCTGACCTGCAAGGAAAGCAAATAGAGTGAAGCGAGCCGGATGGTGGATCGCGGCCCTGGTGTTGTCCAGCGCAGCGGCGGCGGCGGGAAACGCCGTGTGCACCGTGTCCACGTCGGGGGTCGCGTTCGGGGCTTTTAATCCTTTGCCGGGAGTGAGCGCGGATACCGCCGGCACAATCGCCGTTACTTGCACCGGAGCGGTCTCGGATACCGCCGCCTACACCATCACCATCACCTCGGGAATGGGAACCTTTCCCGCGCGCAAGATGCTAGCCGGCGGCGGCAGCCTGACCTATAACCTTTATAGGGATTCCGGGTGTACGCAAGTGTGGGGCGATGGATCGAACGGAACGTCTGTGGTCAGCGGTTCGGTCACCCTGACGTCCTCTTCGATGACCACCAACTACGTGGTGTACAGCAGAATTGCGGGTGGACAGAGGACGGCCAAGGCGAATATATATGCAGACAGTCTGCTGGTGACCGTGACCTACTGATCCATGCTTCGCTACCGCAAGCGGGCCGATGTGTGAATCAGGCCGTCGCCGGAGGCGAAGCAAACCAGATTTTTGCCCTGCACTTCTGCGGGGCCAAAACTCACCTGGTGTAGTCCCGAAGTAGCGATGACTTTGGGGTCTTCAGGTGACGAGCAAGTGCCGGCGGCGGCCCAGACGAAGCCTTCGACGGCGGGGTACATAGTCGCGAACACGGTAACCGCGGTGGCCGATAGCACTTCGACCCGGGCGGCTGGGCGAACCACGGCGGAGACGGTAAGGGTGGCGCGCGTCTGGCCGCCCGCGAAGGCTATACCGGTCAGAGCCAGAAGGTTCAATACAATTTTTGTAGCCACGTCAAGAGTATGCAATTCGACGTTTGGCCCAGGGAGAGCCGCTAGGTTCAATCGGAGCTGGGCAGCGTACCGGTACCATTCGCCAGCCGCCGCACGAACGCCACATCGCCCTCCAGGAAATCGTAATCGGGCAGATCCTTCCGAGTGACCCATGCGATCTGCGCGAAGTCCAGATTGACAGGCTCGCCCGTGAATTCGGTGACCTGAAAAAATATGAGGCGCGTCACGTTTCCTGCGCTGTAGCTGAAGTCGTAACGCTCGATTTCGTCGCCGATGCGGGCCTCGATACCCAGTTCTTCGCGCAACTCGCGCGCCAGCGCGTCGCGGACCGCCTCACCGGCCTCGACTTTGCCGCCTGGAAATTCCCACTTGAGCCCGTGGCGTCCGCGCGGCTTGCGCTGTCCAATTAGAATCAGTCCGCCGCGCTCGATCACCGCCGCCACTACTTCCACAATCACCCGCGTCTCGGAATCCATTTAGCGATAATTGAAGCACGAATGCATAGCGAGCGTCTGCTGGACCATTTTCAAAATCCGCGCAATCCTGGGGAACTAGCGCCTCCCGCGGTGCTGGTGGATGTCACCAATCCCGCCTGCGGCGACATGCTGCGCCTCTCCGCGAGCTTTGAAAACGGCCGAGTCGTGGAGGCCCGCTTCCTGACCCGCGGCTGCACGGCGGCCATCGCCGCGAGTTCCGCGCTCACCGAGTGGATGACAGGTAAGGATCGTACGGAGCTCGCGGCACTCGCTCCCGCAGTGATCGAAGCTGCCGTCGGCGGATTGGAGCCTGCCTCGAAGCACGCCGCAGTGTTGTGCGTCGACGCGGTGCGCCAATTGCTCGCGGCCGCGTCTAAAAACTGAGTGACACAGAACTGAGTAACAATAGACCCAGTGACCCCCTTCGACTTTCGTCCCCGTACTCGCATCCTGTTTGGCGCCGGCGAATTTGCGCGTCTCGGCGAAGTTGCCCGTGAACAGAACGCCACCCGCTGTCTGGTGCTGGCCAACCAGGCCTCGGTCGACGCCGGACACGCGCAGGAGGCGGTGCGCTCCCTCAAGGCCCGCCGCATGGAAGTTTTCGCTTTCCACGATTTCACGGCGAATCCGACCGTCGCGATGGTGGAGGCGGCGCGCGAATATGCCGGCCCGCAAGCCGTCAATCTGGTCGTGGGCCTGGGCGACGGAGACGCGCTCGATTTCGCCAAGGCCGTGAATGTAGTCATCAGCAACGGCGGCTCGATTCGCGACTATCGCGGCTACGGCAACGTTCCCAAGCCGCTGCTGCCCATGATCGCCGTGCCGACCGTGGCCGGTTCGGGCAATGAGGCGCAGAGTAACTAGCCTGATCTTCGATTCCGAACAGACGGATCCAAAGTCATCTGCGGTGATCCCAAGATTTTTTTCCGCACAGCGGTTCTGGATGCCAACTTGACCCTGGGGCAGCCGGCGGCACTCACGGCGGCGAACGGCTACGATGCGATCGGGCGCGCGGTGGAGACGCTCTTTTCGACACGCCGCACGCCCATCTCGGAATGCTTTTCGCGCGAGGCATATCGCCTGCTCGATTCCGCCTTCGGGCGCGTGCTGCGAGTCGCCGGAGGATCTCGAAGCCCGCTCGGCGATGCTATTGGGCGCGCACTTCGCGGGGCTTGCGCGTGGAGTACTCGGCGCTGGGTCCGGCGCATGCCTGCGCCCAGCCATTGGTGAAGAATTACAAACTGCTGCCGGGCGCGGCGCTAGCCCTGGTGCTGCTTCCCGCGCTCGAATGGATGGAGGAAGGCGCCGATCTCGCGCCCCGCCTTCGGCACTTGGCCGCGGCTGCCGAACTGCCCACGATCGCTCAACGACGCGGCGATCCCGGAGCAGGTCCTGCCCCGTCTGGCCGAAGAAGCCGCCGCCCAGTGGACCGGCCGCTTCAGCTCGCATCCTTTTGACGCCCAAGCGGCCCTGGACATCTATCGCGCTGCCTATTGAGCGGGAACGGCTTACGCCGGACTCAAGTCCCGCGCCGGAACCTGCCGATCTTGATAGTGATGGAAGCTATTACAGACGTGAGCCTCTACGAGCGCTACGAACTGCTCGACCTCAACCGCGACCTCGGCGTAAAAACGTTTGAAGCGCGCGAGATTGCAACCGGGCGGCCGGTAAAGGTCCACTTGTTCGAGCATCGGTCGGCCCCGCTGCAGGCTGCGCTCTTGAAAGCCATCGACAATTTGTCCGCCGAAGAGCGGCAGCATATCATCGAGCGCGGCAAACATGAGCGCACACCCTACATCGTGACGGACCGATTGACGGGCTATGCGGGACTGAGCGAATGGGTGCAGGCCGTGACTCACTCCACCAAGCCGGCCAAGTCTTCGTTCTAGGTCCCTCAAGCACGCCTTCGCGCCGTCCGCACCCGGTCCTAAATCGTTTGCGATAAAGCCCACAGAGGGTCGTCGGGTTCAGGGATCTTCAGCAGGCGTTTGGCGCGGGTAATATCGGCGACATAGCGGCCCACTTCCTGCTCCCGCTCCTCCACCACTTGATCTCGGAATCCGATCGGCTGAGGTCCACCATCCGGCGGGCAAGATCGAGAATCGTGGTTCCTTTTCCGCTGCCGATGTTCACCGGCCCCCGAATGTAGCTTCCGAAAGCCGCCCGGATCAAAGCGTCGACCACCACATCGATCCATACGAAATCCAAGATCTTCTGCCTGCCGAATACAGTAATCGGTAGACCGGCGCTGGCGGCCGCGGCAAATAGCGGGATCACGCGGTCGCGATCGCCCGGTCCGTAGACGTTCGCCAGCCGCAGAACCACGGTTTCGAGCCCCTGCTGTGCGGCCAGCCGGCAGTAGACTTCGCCGGCGATTTTGCTTGCCCCATAAGCGTTTTTGGCGCGCAGCGGAGCGGTCTCGGGAACCGGGATGTGGCGGGGATCGCCGTAGACTTCGCGGGAGGACGGGAACACCAGCCGCTTCACCCCGGCCGCGGCTGCGGATTGCAGCACGTTGTAAGTGCCCACCACATTGGTACTAAAGGAGTAACTGGCGTCGGCGACGGCTCCCATCACGTTCGATTGCGCGGCCAGATGAAACACGATTTCGCAGCCCTTTGAGAGCCTCGGCGAGGCGCCTTCGGATCGCGGATGTCGGCCCTCCGGAATTCGACCGCCGCCGGGCAGCGAATCTCGGGAAAACCCCCGGTGAAGGTTGTCGAGAACCAGGACGTCTCCGGCGCCCATCGAAGCTAGCCGGTTCACCAGATTACCGCCGATAAAACCGGCCCCGCCCGTGACCAGGATTCGCATTATTTCCAGTATATTATGCGGCCTCCAAATACCAATACTTGGAAGGCCTCCGGAGCCTAGCATGAGAACTGCGAATGTCGTGTAAACTCCCGTAAATTCTTCCTTGACAACCGGCGTCCTCCGCGAAGTAAACTTCACTTGATTTAGGCTTCGCAGTGGGTTTTTAGGCTTCGTTGCTATTTTTTTGGCTTAGTTGTGGGTTTTTAGGCTTCGCAGTGGTTCTTCAACAAAGGGGACGTCTATGAGAAAATTTGCAAGTCACACGCTATCCGTGTTTCTGATAGCGTTGTGCGTATTTATGGCTGCTAACTGGGCATTCGCCCAGGTCAACACAGCCGATATTCTTGGTACGGTAACCGACGCCGGTGGCGCGGTGATTCCGAACGTCAAGGTGACCGTTACCAATACGGCCACCAACGACACCAAGATCGTCACAACCAATTCAACCGGCGACTACATCGTCAACCTGATGCCGTCGGGATCGTACACGATCACCGCGGAAGCGCCGAGCTTCAAAAAGGCCACGGTAAATCTGAATGTGGTGTCCGGCGATCGCGCCCGAGCCAACATGCAATTGCAGGTAGGCGACGTGACGCAGACCGTGGAAGTCGCGGCGCAAACCCCGGCCTTGCAGACCGACAGCGCGACGCTGTCGACCGTCGTGGGCGCGCAGGGCGTGCAGGATCTGCCTCTGAACGGCCGCAATTTCGTCACGCTGGTGCAAAGCACCGTCGGTGTAGTGATCGGGCCCTCCAATTCGATTTTGAGCGGCACGCGCCCTGATGAACGGCGCCAGACTGCCAACATCGCCGCGAACGGCCAGAACGAAGTGTTCAACAATCAGATGGTCGACGGGATGGACAACAACGAACGTGAACAGTTCACCATCCTGATGCGGCCCTCGATCGACATGATCCAGGAAGTCAAAGTCGACACCAACTAGCTACCCCGCGGAAGTGGGTCGCGCGGGCGGCGCGGTGATCAATCTGCTTACCAAGTCCGGGACCAACGATTGGCACGGCGGCGCTTACGAGTACTTGCGCAACGACAAGCTCAATGCCAACGATTTCTTCTCCAACTTAGCGGGCACGCCGCGTCCGGAATATCGCCAGAACCAGTTTGGCGGTTCCTTCGGTGGCGCGCATCAGGAAAGACAAGACATTCTTCTTCGTCGATACCGAAGCTCTGCGAATCGTGCAGGGCGTGCCTACCGGCCTGCTGACGGTACCGACGCTGTTTGAAGAGAAGAACCCTGGCAACTTCACCGATCAACTGGGCGGCATTATTATTCCGAAGCTCGATCCGGCTGGCGCTGAAGTTCTTTGGATTGTTCCCGGCTCCGAACGTCGGGGGGCCGACGCACTTTCACGAACAACTACAATCAGAACGTCAACAAGACCTATAACAGCACCACCTATGACGCGCGCGTCGATCATCGCTTTTCGGATAAAGACAGCGCCTTCTTCCGTTTCTCTTACAACCCGACCTTTAACTCGCAACCTTCCCTGTTCTCCCCAGTGAATGGAGTCACGGCGGGCGGCGGAATCTACCCGGGTCCATCCAACGCGGATTCGCAGAGCTACATGGTGGATTTCGTTCACATCTTCAGCCCGACGCTGGTGATGGAATTGAAAGGCGGCTTCACGCGGCTCAATCTTTTGACAGCGTCTCCTGACGTCGGCAAGAATGTGGCTGCCGAGAAGTTCGGAATGCCGAACACGGACGTGAACGCAAATATTACAGGGCTGCCGGCAATTCAGCTCAGTGGCATGGTCGGAACGGGTAGTGATTTCACTCTCGGGGACGACAACTTTGTTCCCATCTACGACATCAACAATGTCTTTCAGGAATCGGGTACGCTGACCTGGACCAAGGGCGCTCATAACGTCAAATACGGCGCCACCATGATTCGGCGGCAGCTCAACTATTTCCAGAATACCCGCGGCGTGGGATACTTCCAGTTCAACGGAACCGGCCTCGGTGCCGACTGCCAGGCAGTCAGGTCCTCTCGCAAATATGGAAGATCTGGTACAGGGAACTCCCAACCAAATTCAACGCCAGATCAGTTATCACTGGCAGCACCTCCGCTTCTGGGAGCCGGCGATTTTTGTCCAGGATGACTGGCATGTAAAATCCTGGCTCACGCTCAATATTGGTTTGCGCTGGGATCATTTCAGCCCCATCACCGATGCCAACGGCGCAGCGCTCCAACTTCAATATTGCGACTGCTGCTACCTGCGGCACGGGTTGCAACCCCTTCATCGTGGGCGCCACGGCTGGTGTCAAACCGTATTGGACCAACTTTGAGCCCCGCTTCGGTTTTGCCGCTAATCCGCGGAAGAATCTTGTCATTCGCGGCGGATTCGGCATGAGCCGCTTCGCTCAGGATTTTGCCTCAACCGCGCTGAACAACTACAATGCGCCGTTTATCTCCCAGACCATCAATTGCTTTGCGCTACCGCAAACGCAGGGCCCCTTTGCCAGCCCACCGGCCTCTACACTCTTTCCCAGGGTGCGCCGGCCGCGCCAATCCCGGCGCTGAACAATCTGGTCCCCGGCGTGGTTCAGGCTCACGCCTGGATTACCCGAATGCGTACATCATGCAATACAACCTGACCGTCCAAAAGCAGTTTGGAGCGAATGTTGTCAGCGCGGGTTATGTCGGCGAAGTAGGCCGGCATCTGCAGTACGCTCCTAATATCAACGTCGCGGCGCCCAGCGCGGGTACGCCGCTCCCGCTGGTTTATTCCGGTGTATTCCCGAACGTGAGCAATATCAATTACTCCACGGCCTCGGGCGCATCCGAATACAATTCGGCGCAATTTAGTTTTGAGCGCCGCTACGCGAAGGGGCTGACCGTCAACGTCAACTACACCTTCGCCCGTAACCTGACGAATATCACCGATGGCGGCGCAACTGTCACTGCGGCTGCCGGTTCCATTCTGCCCTATAACCGGAGGTTACGATTGGGGCAACTCGGACATCGGCATCAAGAACCGCGTTTCGTTCCGGTTTAACTACGAACTTCCGTTCGGCAAATCCAGCAGCCGGATGATGAAGCTTGCGATTGGCGGTTGGCAGATGAACTCGCTAGCCTTCTGGCAGTCCGGCACACCGTTCACAGTGGTGTCTCAGGCTTTCAATCCTGCCCGAACCAACGCAAAGCTGGTATCGACGGATCGTCCCAACATCGTGGCGGGTCAGTCCTATGCTGCCATCGAGCCAAAACTACACCAACTGGATCAATCTCAACGCATTTGCACTGCAACCCCTGGGCGTTCCCGGGAACGAATCGCATGACCAATTGTATGGGCCGCAGCAAAGAAATCTGGATTTCTCGCTGTTCAAGGACTTCCAGCTGAAGGAAAGGATGAAGCTGCAGTTCCGGGCTGAAGTCTACAACCTGACCAACACGGAGAACTTCGCTCTGCCCAACGTAGCCATCACCAAGTGGCACCGAATTCCTCGGGAATCGTTGGTACCGGTTCCCTGCCGACCATCGTCGGTTCATTCGGCCAGATCACCGCGTCGAATGCAGCCCTCAATCCGAGGCTGTTCCAGTTCGCTCTGAAGTTGATCTTCTAAGCTAACTGGCTGTACGTTTAACAAAAGGCCCGGCTCTTTCGAGAGTCGGGCCTTTTTCTTTTTATGCAGCCCGCTGTATCTCCGCCAGCCAGCTTACGATCAGCGCGTCGAGCCAGAACCTCGGGCCGCGGCGCGCGAGAAAACCCAGATGACCGCCGTGTTCCACGGCCACCAATCGCAGGCAGGCATTGCGCTCCAGCGCGGGATGTCCGTACATCGCGAAGGGAACCATAGGGTCGTCCTTGGCCTGGACCAACAGCGTAGGAATCCGGATATGCTCCAGAAACTGATTCGAGGACTGCGTCCGATAATAATTGTCGGCCGTGCCGAAATCGAATATTTTGGCCGTGTAGAGATCGTCGAAATCGTAGATGGTGTGGACCTGCGCCAGCGGTCCTAGCGGAAACAAATCCGGCGCCATGCGGTTGCGCCGCCGCACGCGCTCCTTGAGTTTCGCGACGAAACGCCGGCGGTAAAGAATGTTTCGCGGCTCTCCCGTGGCGCGCACCGACGCGGCCAGGTCGATGGGAGCCGAGACCGAGCACACTCCGCGCGAACAAATCGCCGCCCCGCTCGCCCAATTCGCCCGCCAGCTTCAGAACAATGTTGCCGCCCAGCGAATAGCCGACGGCGAAGAGCGGCAGTCCGCTCGCGCGCTTCCGTTCGCGCGCGACGTGCAGCAGATCGCCGGTCTGCCCGGAATGATAGTTGGCCTTGGGATGCCAGGGAGCCCCGCCGCATCCCCGCATGTTGTAGCGGTGCACGACATAGCCCGCTTCAAGCGCGGCGGCGGCCATGCTGCGCGCATAGCCCGACTCGCTCGATCCTTCCAGGCCGTGGACCAGAATCAGCTCGCCCACCGGATTCGCGGGAGTCTGCGTGCGGACTAAAAGCTGAACGCCCGGCTCGGGTTCATAGAAGACGTCAGTGACGGGCCAGCGGTGCTCGCTCTCGGGACGCGGCCAAAAATTACCGGCAATCGTTGCCAGGTGGGAATTTTTGAAGAGCGGCTGGAAGGGGCGCAACCTTTATTATGGCGTGACCGCGACGAAGTGCTTCTAACGCCGCCGCCGGGGAGCCGGGTCTTCGCCGCCGCCGCCCATCTCAAACGAAATCGGGATCCTTCGAAAGCATCTACGGCATTGATAATAACCGTGAATCGGCAGCATGACCCGGCGGTGGAACAAGCGGCACCAGATGCCGCCGAACCACGCCGTGAAGCCGTGTTTGGGTTCGTACCCGTGCTGTGCGGAATCGAAGTCAGTCATCCGTTCTTGCCATGTGTCTCCGATAATCGAGCACTTCAACGGCCAGTTCGGCGTTGGGCTGGACCATCGCTCCCAGAAAATCGCAATCCCAAAGTTGAGACAGAGAGCCAGGAAGCCGGCATTTATCCCGTGGAAAGGATCACGGTTGCCGAGGATCAGCACCGTCGCGCAAGCGACCCCTGCGATCAATCCGGCGAATACGCCCGTCCACGGTTACACGCTTCCAAAAGAGGCTGAGCACAACGCCGGGAAAGAACTGCGTGACGCCGGCGTATCCCAGCAGCAGCAGAGATACCAGCGATAAGGAGCTATAAATAGCGACGATTAAACTGACTAGGCTGAGCACGACCACTACGAAGCGGGCTAGCTTCGCCACCTGATCGTCCGTCATCTGCGGCGCAAAGATCGGGCGCCAGAGGTTCTTCGAAAACAACGTCGAGGCGGTGAGAATGTGCACCGCGGCCGGGACCATCGCGGTGAGCGCGCCCGCCCCTCCGAGCAAGCCCAGCATCCACGCCGGGAAAGTCTTGCGAACCAGAGTGAGCATGGACAGGTCGCCGTTCGCGAGGCCGGGGATCACCAGATAGGCGGTGAATCCCGCAAAGAATATGAAGGCCAGGCTGAGGTTATACATCGGCATCACAATGGCATTGCGGCGGATGGTCTCGGCGCTTTTTGCCGTGAAGGTCGCGCCGAAGCCTTGCGGCCACATGCTGAGGCCCAGCCCTGATAACAGCACCGACGAGATGTACCACGAGTGGCCCAGATTCGCTGTCGAGCCGGGCATCACCAGATGGGCGGGATGAGCGCTGTGCCAGAGCCGAAAACATCCGGCCGATGCCGCCGAAATAAATGCCCGGGATGGCGATGCCGATGGTTACCGAAGCCAACACCATCAGAATGTCTTTGGGCACGCTGACCCAGGCGACGGCTCGTATGCCGCTCACAAAAACGAAACCGCCCAGCAGCACCACTGCGATGATCATGGCCTGGGTGCGGCCGATGGCATCGAAACTCGCGATTTCTACGATGATGCCGAGTCCGATGAGCTGGATCAGCAGGTAGGGAATGATGAACACGACTCCTACGCCGGCTACAAAGGCCGCCAGATACTTGTTGCCGTATTGGACCAGGAAGAAATCCGGCTGAGTCTGCAGCCCGTGCTGGCGGCCCAACTCCCAGACCGGCGGCAGAATGAAAAACCCGATCACGGAGGCGAGCGGCAGGTAGCCCAGAATGTACAGCGCCGGACCGCCCCGCGAGTACGCCCAGCCGCTCGCGCCCAGGAAGGAAAATGTGGTGTAAGTTTCACCGGCCATCAGCAGCCACATGAGCAACGGTCCGAAACCGCGGCTCCCGACGGTCCACTGTTCCAGGCTCATTTTGTGGCGCGTGCCGGCGTAGAAGCCGAGAGCGGAAGCGGACGACAACAATGATGACGATCACCGCCAAGAGCGATGGCGCTGGGACTCATTAAGGATTGCGCTCGTTGGGGCGGTTCGCAGCCCTAGGCGTCTCGATGCGATAAACGATCCACAGGCACACCGACGTGAGCACGATCCAAGAGAGCAGCCAGAAGAAGTTGAACGGCAGGCCGAAGACCATGGGGTAAACGCGGTCCCACGCGGAGACGGAAAAGCACATGGCGCAGAAGGGAATCAGCGCGACGACGATCGCCCAAAGCGAGGGTCTTTTCAAATGCGAACCTCCTGATGCGAGTCGCCATTGTCGCATAATGGCCCATCCGCTTGCTACACACGAGCCAGACAAGCGATAATCCAAAGCAGTTTCCGACGGGTTCGAACGGGAGAAATTAAATGTGCTAGTCGAAGGATCAAGCTCGGAATTGTCTTTGCCGCGGCGGTGACGTGCGCGAGCGCGCAGTGGCTGAACTATCCCACTCCCGGGACTCCCCGCACCAAGGACGGCAAACCCAACCTATCCGCGCCCGCGCCGCGCGCATCCAACGGCAAGCCGGACCTTTCCGGCGTGTGGCAGGTGGAACCTCCCGCTCCCGGTGAAATGGAGCGCAAGATCGGTGATGTGGGCACCTTCGTAGTGCCGGGAGACGATCCCCGCACCTTCTCTCCGTATTTTTTTAACATTCTGGCGGACTTCAAGCGGGAAGATGCGCCTATTCGGCCGGAGGCTGCCGCCAGTGTTTGGGATGCACGCCAAGACCTTTGGAAAGGACCACCCCAGCAGCCGCTGTCTGCCGATGGGTATCCCGGGCACTGAGCTGATTGCGGTTCCGTTCAAGATCGATTCAAACGCCGGGAATGATGGTGATGTTGAACGAACCGACAACTACGCACCGTCAGATCTACACCGATGGGCGGCCGCTGCCGGTGGATCCGCAACCATCCTGGCAGGGATATTCAATCGGCAAATGGGAGGGCGACACGCTGGTCGCGGAATACGGCGGGGTTCAACGACAAGAGCTGGCTGGACGTCTTCGGTCACTCCCACAGCGAGGCTCTGCAGATTCAGGAGCGCTTCCGTCGCCGCGATTTCGGCCATATGGAATTGCAGATCACCATCGAAGACCCCAAGACTTTTACCAAACCGTTTACGATCAAGGTAAACCAACTTCTGATTCCCGATAGCGATATTCTGGAAACCGTTTGCGCGAGAATGAACGCGACCGGGACCACTTCGCGGACAAATAGCCCCTAGTGCGCCGGTGGTCCCAACGAGCACAGCGGATCGCCCACCACGATGTTCTGCCAGCTCAAGCCGGGGATCGCCAGATAGTAACTCTCCGCCAGATTGCGCCCGCTGTAGTAGGCGGGGAACAGCAGATCCGGCCGCGGCGTCATGTTCAGGTACGGTTCGTAGACATGCCCGGAGCCGCCGGTGGCGCCTTCCAGGATGTAATCGGCCAGCATGGATTGCGGTGAGTCGGCGAACCAGGCCGAGCGATTGTTCCAATCCATGCTCGGCGTCCAGCTATCGGGCGGCTTCGCGAAGGTGCGGCCGTCGGTCGAGACATACTCGGTGACGATGCCGCCGGGAAGCCAATGAAAGCCGGGGAAGCGGCGCTCGCGATGTCTGTCGTTCGAACCCCAGCTGGCGTAGCCGATGACGTCGGTTTGTCCATAAACCGGCTCGGTGGTTTCTTCGAGCACCACCCGGTCCTTGGGAAGCAAGATGGCGGCGTTGCGCAGCCAGTCGTTGCCGTGCTCGTCGTCGGCGCCGCGCAGGTCGAGCACAAATTTGCCGCGGTTGGTGGCGGCGAGCGAGCGGTCGATGATGCCTTTGACGCCATCGAAATCGTAGGCGGCGAGGCGCGTCACCAGGTAGATGGGAAACTCGGGGTGCGAGAACGCGCGGTCGCGCTTTCCGAAAAAAGGATTCGGGATCGCGCCCTCGATGCGATGCGGCTTCCCGGTCTTGCAGGTCGGAATAGAGCAGCGTAAGTTCGCTGTCGACCGAAGCGTCGTTGGTGTTCATGCCCTCGCCCTCGCCCGAGATCTTGAGGGGCACGCCGGCGGTGGTGACGATGTAGTAAATGCTTTCCTGAAGGCCGTTCTTGCGCAGAAAAGCGCCGAGGGGGCGGGCGATCTGGCGATCGTAATCGTCGCGCGAGATCTCTTCGCTGGTGCTGGCTTTGATGTGGCAAATGTTTTGCGCGGGCACGCCCCGGCGGCGGGCGTAGTATTCGCCGATGTCGCGCGACAGCGGTGAATTGTCGTTCACCACCAGCAGTACCCGGTCCGCGGTTACCGGGGTGCCTGCCTGGCCGGTCTTATCGGCCCGGTTGAGTCCCTGTTTGAGCCAGACAGTGCCGCCGCGAACGCGATCGCCAAGACGGCGCCCAGCAGCTGCGTGCCCCTGAGACGAAGGCCCACTCGTGGTACCATCGCTTAATCCTAGCAGCGCGGTAAACCCAGTGCGATACTGGAGTTAACAGGCTGTAAAGGGAGATATTCACCAGCGCATGGATCTGGATCAGCTCCATACTTTTCTCGAAATTGTCCGTCTGAAGAGTTTCTCCAAGGCGGCGCAATCCTGCTACCGGACGCAGCCGGCGGTAAGCGCACAGGTGCGCCAGTTGGAACAGGAGATGAACGCTCCCCTGTTTGCGCGGCTGGGGACCAAGATTGCGCTGACCCCGGCCGGCGACATCTTTGCGCGCTACGCCGAGCAGATCCTGGACTTGCGGCGGCGCGCGCAGGATTCCATCAATGAACTGGAACGGGTGCCGCGCGGAGAACTGGTGATCGCCGCCAATGAAGCCACCTGCATCTACGTGCTGCCCGGCGTGTTCTCGGAATACAAGAAGCGCTTTCCCAACGTGCAGATTTTGGTGGACCGCGCCTATGGAACTCGAGTGGTGGAAGCGGTGGTGGATAATCAGGCCGACTTCGGACTCACCCAATTGCCGGTGACGCGAAAAGCGCCTGCAGGTGGCGAAGATTCACTCCGATGAGATCAAGGCGCTGTTTCCTCCCGGCCATCGTCTGGCCACCAAGGATTTCATTCTTCCCCAGGATCTGGCCGGCCTTCCGCTGCTGCTGCCCAAAGCCGGACAGACCCGCAACCGTTTGAACGCGTGGCTGGAGCCGGTGGAAGACCAGGTGACCATCTCGATGGAGCTCGATTCCACCGAAATGTTGAAGCGCTTCGCCATGGCGGAACTGGGCGTCGGCTTTCTCGCGGGATCGCATTGCCAGGAGGAAGTAAATGCCGGGCGGCTGGCGGCGCGCTCGCTGGGGCCGGAGCCTATGGTGCGCCAGATTGGGCTAATCTATAGGAGGGATAAAGCGCTCTCGAAGGCCGCGCTGGGATTCATTGAAGTGACGATGAGCCACGCGGGTATCGAGGCGGCGGCGCCCCCGAAACGGATGGCAGCCGTCGAGCGCGGAATCATCAAGGCCGCGCCGGCTGAAAATTAGAGGCGAGCTGAGAGCTAGAGGCGCTGAAGCTAGAGGCGATGCATCGGGTCACAGTCAAAACGTCCACCATCTTTATCGCGAAACGCGGGCCGACCCAGGTGTACCGCTCGGTGGGCGAGATTCCGGCCAAGCTGCGCAAGGAGCTGGAGGAATCCACCAACAGCTTCAATTCCGCCACCATTCTGATTGCGGACCGGCGCGGCCGCGAGGAAATCGTGAAGGCCTTGAACGGCATGCCGTCCACCTTGCGGAGCCGCTTGGCGAATTCGCTGACGCCCCGCCCCGCAGGCGAACGGGCGAGCGATGCGTCCGGAGAGCAGAGTTGCGCCGGTGATGCACTTCCTGCGCCGCAACTGGCTCGAGATCACGCTCCCCGCGGCGGTGGCGCTGATCGTTTGGGCCGCGTTCAACTTCAGATAGAGGCTCTCGCGCCTATTGGGCTAATGCGGGCAGCGTCGTATAGGTATGCGCAGCGCTATTGGGGATTCGGATTCCCAGCGCGCCGATCTGAGCGTTCGCGGGCTTATCGAACTCGATGGTGCCGCGTATCGTGAGAGCGGCCGGATATCGGTCGCTTCCTAGCGTGAAGGCGTAGTGTCCGTTCGCAGCCAAAGTGATGGTGTCGTTCGCGATTATCGTTCCTGCATCATTGCGGACCACCACCGGAACGTTCACCTGTCCAGCGGACACCGCGTTCACCGCAATGCCGGTAGCTGTCCCGTTGGTGTTGTCGAAAGCAATGACATAGGCTTGGGCGTTGCGGCTCTCCAACGGAACCACCGCTTCCTGGCCGTTGTGGCGGAAGATCACAAACCCGCTCACGTTTCCGGTGGTGCTAAGTTGCGCCGAGCCGGTGAGTAGATTCGGCGCTCCACTGCTCACAATGATGAGGCTCGATCCGGCCGCCATTTGCGGCGTAGTATACGTGGCAACCGACATGGTGGTGCCGGGGCCGGTTTGTGGGAATGCCAGCGGCAGGATCAGAGGAAGGCCGGTTTGATCGTTGAAGAAACTGAGAGTGGCCGTTGCCGCAGTGCTTCCAGTGTTGACCAGCACGAAAGTGGTTTGCCAGCCGTCACCGCCCGATGCCAGGTGCGCGATGCTCCCGCCGCCAGTGCCCACCTGGGCCATGGCCGGTATCGTCGTCAGCGCATTGTTGGGCGGCGTGAAGCGCAGGCCCAGCACGCTGATCTGGCCGCCCGCGGGTGTATCGAATTCAATGGTGCCGCGCTTGTTCGCTGTGATGGGGAACCCCAGGGTCGCATCCGACAACACAAACGAAGTGTGCCCGTTCCCCCCCAGCGAAATGCTGGATCCGGAGCTGATCACTGCACCAGTGTCGTCGCGAATGATCACCGGAATGACGGCGGCTTGCGCCGTGACGTTCTCGACCGCCACCCCCAAGCACCACGTTGCTGGTGTTATCGAAGGCCAGCAAATAGGAGGGTGCCTTGCGGGTTTCCATTGGAACCACCGCTTCCTGCTGGGTTGGGATCTGATGGAAAATAGCGAAGCCATCCACCGCGTTTGCCGACGCCAATTGCGCGGAACCTACCAGCACCGGCGAGTTCGGCGAAACCGCGGTGGTGACGATCAAGGATGCACTGGGGCCCAGCGCACGGTCGAAGGTAGCCCCCTGCAGCGGAGCGGCCAAGCCGCCTACCTGAGGGAACGTCAGCGGCAGCGCGAGCGGACCGTTGCCGGTGGCGTCAACCAAAGCATCGCCAAAAAAACTCAAGCGCGCGGTCGTCGGCGCCAGGCTCTTGTTGACCAGCGTGAACGTGCTGGTCCAGTTCTCCTGCGCCGCGAGATGCGCCATCGTGCCGATCACGTTTAATCCGGAGATCGAGACGGCCTCTTGCTCGACGGTGTAGGAAAGACCGTTGCCGGTGAGGATGACAGAACGGTCGCCGCCCCCGTTGGGCGCAACCTGATAGCTCACCGTTCCACTGCCGCCGGTCGCGGGAGAGCCGGTAATCACGATCCATGTCGGAAGATTGGCGATCGTCCACACGCAGCCGGCTCCGGCCGTGATATTGACGCTCCCATTTCCGCCGGCCGCCGGGAACGTCTGGCCGCCGGAGCTAAGCGAGTATGTGCAAGGGGGCGGGCCTGATGCCAATGACACGATTTTTCGCACTCGATTGTTGCCGATGTCGCCCACATACAGGTTGCCCAGCGGGTCCAGCGTCAACGGAAACGGATTGTTGAATTGCGCTGACAGAGGAGGGCCGCCGTCTCCGCCGCCGCCAATAATCCCGGGAACGCCGGCCACCGTCGATATGATTCCAGCCGCCGTCACCTTGCGAATCACCTGGTTCCCCGGGTCCGCGATAAACAAATTGCCGGCGGAATCCATCGCGGTTTCACCCGGGAAGTTCAGGCTGGCTGAGGTGGCGGGTCCGTTGTCGCCCCCAAAGGTAGCGGTTCCGTTTCCTGCCACGGTGGTGATCATTCCGTTGGTATCGATTTTCCTGACGCGGTGGTTGAACTGGTCGCTCACATACATATTCCCCGCGGCATCGAAAGAAGCCGCCGTCGGATTGTTCATCTGCGCCGCCGCCGCGGGCCCGTTGTCGCCGGAGAATCCTGCCGCATTGTTGATGCCCGCGAAGGTGCTGATGATGCCCGCCGGAGTCACCTTACGGATCACATGTGCGCCCTGATCCACAATGTATAAGTTGCCGCCCGAATCCACCGCGCAGCGAATCGGGAGGAACATGCCCGCCGAGGTTGCCGCCCCCCCATCGCCGAAGCTCAATGCCGATCCGCTTCCGGCTACCGTAGTAATAATTCCGGATCCAGCCGCGATTTTACGCACCCGATGATTGGTCAAGTCGTTCACAAAAACATCGCCCGCTGGCCCAACGCATACTCCCGTAGGCCCGCTCAGGGTGGCTTGCGTCGCCTGTCCGGTATCTCCGCCGAAGCCCGCAGCGCCTGTTCCCGCGAACGTGGTGATGACGCCGCCGGTATCCACCTTGCGCACCACATTGTTGTTTTGATCGGCCAGATAGATGTTGCCCGCCGCGTCGGTCGCCAGCCCCACTACGCGATTGATCTCCGCCTGTGTGGCTGGACCGTGATCCCCCTGATATCCTGGGAGCCCGTTGCCCGCGAAGTTGGTAATCGTCTGGCCGGAAGCCACGGCCGCTACCAAAAGTGGCAAGAACAGTCTGCATTGCATCGAGTCGCCCCCTCCGAATGGGCGTATTTGACCAGTGTACTCCGCGATGCCTGACGCCGATTTTGACCCGAAACCGGCTTGCCCACACTCGCGCGCCGCAACTGGACTCGAGATCACGCTCCCCCACGGCGGTGGCGCTGATCGTGTGGGCCGCGTTCGCCTTCCGATAGACGGGCGCGCGGGCGGAAGCGCCCTACTGCCTCGCCAATGCCGGCAGCGTAGTATACGTATGCGCCGCACCGGCTGGCATGCGAATCCCCAGTGCGCCAATTGAAGTGGCTTGTGGTGTAAGGAATTCGATGGTGCCGCGTATCGTGAGAGTGAACGGATATCTGTCAGATCCCAGAGTGAAGGCGTAGTGCCCGTTCGGAGCGAGAGTTATCGTGTCATTAAAGAGAGCCGTTCCCGCATCATCGCGGATCGTCACCGGAATATTCACCTGCTGACTCGAAACCGCGTTCACCGCAATACCGGTAGTCGTCCCGTTGGTATTGTCGAAAGGGATGATGTAGGCTTCCGCGTTGCGGCTCTCCAGCGGTACCACGGCTTCTTGCCCGTTGTGGCGGAAGATCACGAATCCGCTCACGTTCCCGTCGGAGACGATCTGCGCCGAGCCGGTGAGAAGTTGTGGCGCTCCGCTAGTGACAATGATGAGGGTCGCCCCGGCCGCCAGTTGCGGAGTGGTATACGAAGAAACTGACATGGTGGTGCCCACGTCGCCGGATTGCGGGAATGCCAGCGGCAGGGTCAGAGGAAGACCGCTTTGATCGTTGAAAAAACTGAGCGTGGCCGACGCTGGTGCGGTTCCGGCATTGACCACCACGAAGGTGGTTTGCCAGCCGTCGCCGCCCGAAGCCAGGTGCGCGATGCTCCCGCCCCCGGTGCCGACCTGGGCCATCGGCGGAATCGTCGTCAGTGCATTGTTGGGGGGCGAAAAACGCAGGCCCAGCACGCTGATTTGGCCACCCGCGGGCGTATCGAACTCAATCGTGCCGCGTAGATTCGCGGTTTCCGGGAATCCGTTGGCGGGATCCGCCAATACGAACTGAAAGTGCCCGTTGCCATCCAGCGAAATGCTGGTTTTTTGCGTGACCATCAGGGCGCCATTTTCGTTGCGAATGATCACCGGAATGACGGCCGCTTGTGGCATGACGTTCACCACCGCCACGCCCAGCACCACCCCGCTGGTGTTGTCGAAGGCCAGCAGATAGGAGGTCGCCTTACGGGTTTCCATGGGAACCACCGCTTCCTGCCCGGTCGGAATCTGGTGGAAAATGGTGAAGCCATCCACTGTGTTCGTGGATACCACCTGGGCGGAACCGACCAGCACCGGCGGAGTCCCTTGCGGACCAGCGCTCTGTACGATCAGCGAAGCGTAGGAACCCAGCGTGCGGTCGAACGTAGGCGCCAGCAGCGGAGCGGACGAGCCGGCTTGCGGAAACGTTAGGGGAAGCGTCAGCGGGCCGTTGCCGTTAGGGTCTGAGGAATAGGTATTGTCGTCGCCAAAAAAGCTTATAGCGCGCCGTCGCCGGGACCACACCCTTGTTGACGAAAGTGAACGTACTGGTCCAGTTTTCCTCCGCCGCCAGGTGCGCCATCGAACCGACAAAGCTTGTTCCGGGGATCGAGAGGGACTCTTGCTCGACGGCGTAGGAAAGACCGTTGCCGGTGAGGATGACCGAACGCTCACTGGCCCCGTTTTGTCCAACCTCGTAGGTCACCGTTCCATTGCCGCCGTTGGGCGGATAGCCGGTAATCATGATCCAAGTCGGAATATTCGGGATCGTCCATGGACAGCCCGGAGGGGCCGTGATGTCGACGCTCCCGTTTCCACCTGCCGCCGGGAACGCCTGGCCGCCGGCGTTCAGCGAGTAAGTGCATGAAGGAGGGCCTGAGGCCAGAGACACGATTTTTCGCACCCGATGGTTGCCGGTGTCACCTACATACAAGCTGCCGAGCGGATCCCGCGTCAACCCCATGCGGATTGTTGAATTGCGCCGCCGTGGGAGGGCCGTAGTCTCCGCCGATGCCACTGTGCCCGGGAATTCCCGCCACCGTCGATATAATTCCCGCCGCCGTCACTTCGCGGATCACCTGGTTCGAAGTATCCGCAATAAACAGGTTGTTCAGCGGGATCTATGGCGATCTCGCCGGGAAAATTCAGGCTGGCTGATTTCGCATCGCCTTGATCGCCCGCAAACGCGGCGACTCCGTTTCCGGCTACTGTTGTGATGATCCCGTTGGTGTCGATCTTCCTGATTCGCTGGTTGGCCTGGTCGGTCACATACAGGTTCCCTGAGGCATCGAAAATGGCCGCGGCCGGACTGTTCATCTGCGCCGCCGTCGCCGGCCCGTTGTCGCCGGCAAAGCCAGGCGTATTGTTGACGCCCGCGAAGGTTGTGATAACGCCCGTGGCGATAGTCACCTCGCGGATCACAGAGGCGCCCTGGTCCACGATGTACAGGTTGCCGCTTGAATCCACCGCGCAGCGGACCGGGTTCACCATCCCCGCAGAGGTTGCTTGTCCGCCATCTCCGCTGCTCACGCGTCGAATCCGTTCCCCGCTACGGTCGTAATGATTCCGTTGGTGGCGATCGCGCGCACCCGATGATTCCCCGGATCGGTCACGTAAACCACCCCCGAAGGAGACGCGCAAACCCCCTGCGGGCCGTTGAGTCTCGCGTGAGTTGCCAGCCCGGTATCTCCGCTGAATCCCGCAGCGCCTGCTCCCGCGAAAGTGGTGATGATGCCGCTCGTATCCACCCTGCGCACCACATGATTGGTCTGGTCGGCCAGGTAAATGTTCCCCGCCGCGTCCGCCGCCAAGCCGACCACCTTATCGACCTCCGCCGCTGTGGCTGGACCGTTATCCCCCTGGTATCCAACGGACCCGTTGCCTGCGAAGTTGGTAATCGTCTGGCCGGAAGCCACGGTCGCCAACAAAAGTGGCCAGATCAGTCTGCACTGCATCGCGAATGGCCCCCCAAAGAGCGCATCTGACTTAGTGTACCCCGGCAGCTAGACCCATTTGCCCCGCCGGTGACCCGGCAGTGCTGTGGTCAGGGCCTATCGTTTTCCGATTTTTATCCGATATATGAGTCGTGGAGCATCGTAGAGAATCCCGGCTAAAGATCAACAAAGCGGTCACGCTGAGCGTGGTCAACCTGATGGGCGAGCCGAGTGCGGGCACCTTGATGAACGCGCGCGTGCTGGATATGTCTGGCAGCGGGATGCGCCTGGAAGTAGCCTTGCCGGTCCCGTGCGGCGCGGAGGTTGTCATCGAGGATCAGCGCATGCGGATTCGTGGGTGAGACCATGCGCTGCGATCCCAAAAGCGACGGCTATATCGTCGCCGTCCGCGTCTCCGAGACCGGGCTGCTGGCCGACGCCTAGACACCAGACGCTCGTTCGCATCGCCTGGTTCATAATGATAAAGTGCAAACCGATCGGGTCGCGATATTCGGGAGTGGCGGACAACTCGGCGTCGAGCTGAAGACCGAGTTCACCAAGCGGGGATACGCCGTCACCAGCTTCGAGCGGGCCGACGTCGACATCACCAACGCGGCGCAAGTGGAGCGCTGCATCGCCGAATGCGATCCGGCCATCGTGCTCAACTCCGCCGCCTACAATCAAGTGGATGTCGCCGAGAAGGAGCCGCAGGCCGCCTACCTGGTCAACGGGCTGGCGGTGCGCAATCTCGCCGTCGCCTGCCGCCAGGCGGACGCCAAGCTGGTGCATTTTTCCACCGATTACGTTTTCGACGGCCTGGCCGGGCGCGCCTACACCGAGCAGGACACGCCGCGGCCGCTGGGCGCCTACGCGGTTTCGAAGCTGGCCGGCGAGTACTACGCGCGCGCCTATCTGGATCAAGCGCTGATTATCCGGACCTCGGGAGTGTATGGTCCCGGCGGCCTCCACACCGCGCGCGGCAACTTTGTCGAACTGATGCTGCGCCTGGCCGCGAACGGGCAGCCGATCAAGGTGGTGGAAGACCACGTGGCCTCGCCCACCTATGCTCCGGCGCTGGCGGCGCGCACCGCCGATCTGGTGGAACGCGGGGCGCAGGGCGTATTCCACATCGGCGGCGGAGTGCCCATTTCCTGGTTCGAGTGGGCGGTGAAGATTTTCGCGGCGGCGGGCGTCCAGCCGCCGCTCAAGCCCACCAACGAGCGCGAGTTCCGGACCGCGGCGCGCCGGCCGAAATATTCGGCGCTGTCGAACGCCAAGATGGAAACGCTGGGGATCGATCCCATGCCGCCGCTCGATCAGGCCATCGGCCTGTACCTGCTGGCGCGCAACCGTAAGGCGGGAGCCGCGCCGCGTGCCCGAAGGCCCCGCGGCCTAAAAATCCAGCGTATCGCCAGTCTTGAGCCCGTTCTTCCGCGCGATGCCCGCGTTCACTTCCAGCACATACTTGGATTTGAAATTGCCGCCGTAATTGGGGCAATCCTTCGCGCTGCTCGATTGTGCAGGGCGGCGTATCGAGCGACATCTCGACAATGCGGCGGTCGTGGTCCATCCAAATCATGTCGAGCGGGATCTTGGTCTGGTACATCCAGTAGTGGAAGATATTTTCCTCGGGATGGATGAACAGCATTCCGCGGTTTGGCGGCAGCGATTCGCGAAACATCAGCCCGTGCATCAGCTCGACGTCGCTGCGCATGGTTTCGGCGTTGATCCTGGACGCCATTGGGGAAGGTGACCTGCGTGAGCCCGACTTCATCCGTGACGTTGGAGGAACTGCACCCGGCGGCGAACCAGGCCGCGGCCGTCATGATCAAGGCTGCGCGAAGCGCCCGCGAAATCCGCATTCCCTTAGAATAGTAGCTTGCCCTCCTTTCTGAAGCGCGTCCGGCTCACGCTCGAGATGATCAAGTTCGAGCACTCGGTGTTCGCGCTGCCGTTTGCCCTCACCGGAGCGCTTGCTGGCCTGGCGCGATGCGGGATTCGTCCGCCAGGGCCTGTGGATCAAGCTGGTCTGGATCGTGGTGTGCATGGTGGCGGCGCGCTCCACCGCCATGGCCTTCAACCGCGTGCTCGACGCCGACATCGACGGGCGAAATCCGCGCACCCGCATGCGGCATCTGCCGGCCGGGATCCTGTCGCGCGGCTTCGCCTGGGGCTTCATCGCGGTGTGGTCGGTGGTGTTTCTGTTCGCGGCGCGCGAATTGAATCCGCTGTGCTTCAAGCTGGCGCCGGTGGCGCTCGCGATGCTGATGTTTTATTCCTACACCAAACGCTTCACGTCGCTCTCGCACGCGGTGCTGGGATTCTCGCTGGGGATCGCTCCGGCGGGCGCGTGGATCGCGATGCGCGGCTCGCTCGACCCGCGCATTTTGTGGCTGACCGCCGCGGTCACGCTGTGGACCGCGGGCTTCGACATCATCTACTCCTGCCAGGATTACGAGTTCGACGTCGAGGCCGGGCTGTTCAGCATCCCGCGCCGCTTCGGCATCCCCGGAGCCCTGTGGATCTCGCGCCTGCTGCACTTGGGAATGCTGGCCTGCCTGGTGATGCTGGTGGAAGCGTTCGCGCTGGGCGGACTCGCCTGGGCCGGGATCGCCGCCGTCGCGTGCCTGCTTTTGTGGGAGCACCGCCTGGTCTGGCCCAACGATCTTTCGCGCGTCGACGCCGCGTTCTTCACCATGAACGGCTATGTCAGCGTGATATTCTTTGTATTCTGGGCCAGTGATATTTTTTGGAAGTAACGTCCCCGATGACACCCGTATTTGACGATCCCCGCCTGCTGCCGATCCGCGACAAAGTCGAGGCGCGGCGAGCGCCTGAATTCGGACGACGGCCTGACGCTCTACCGCACCCCGGACCTGCTCGGCGTGGGCTGGATGGCGAACCAGGTGCGCGAGCGCCTGCACGGCAACAAGACTTTCTTCAACGTCAACCGCCACATCAATCCCACCGACGTGTGCGTGGCCAGTTGCAAGCTGTGCGCGTTCGGCAAGAAGGCCAAGGACCCCACCGCTTACGCCTTTTCGCTGGAAGAAATCTGGGAGCGCGCCGGCCGCGGCCACGCCGAAGGCGTCACCGAATTTCACATCGTGGGCGGATTGCATCCCGAGCTTTCGCTCGACTGGTATTGCGATATGCTGCGCGGGCTGAAGCAGCGCTACCCGGAAGTGCATCTCAAGGCCTTCACCATGGTCGAGATCGGCTACTTCGCGCAGCGCACGAAGATCAGTCACCGCGAAGTGCTGGAGCGCCTGAAGGACGCGGGCATGGATTCGATGCCCGGCGGCGGCGCCGAGATTTTCGCCGAGCGCGTGCGCCGCATCATCTGCGATCACAAACTTTCGGGCGACCAGTGGATTGAGGTCGCGCGCATCGCCCATAAGCTGGGGATTCACTCCAACTGCACCATGCTCTACGGGCACATCGAGACCGCGGAGGATCGCGTCGACCACCTGCTGCGGCTGCGCGCGCTGCAGGACGAGACGCAGGGCTTCCAGACCTTCATTCCGCTGGCGTTCCATCCGGCCAACACGGCGATGGAGCACATTGCGAACGACCACCGGCTTTAACGACATCCGCGAGATCGCGGTCTCGCGGCTTGATGCTGGACAACATCCCGCACATCAAGGCGTACTGGGTGATGATGACTCCGCAGATCGCGCAGATCGCGCTGCGCTTCGGCGCCGACGATCTGGATGGCACCGTGGTCGAAGAAAAAATCTATCGCGACGCCGGCGGGGCCACCAGCGGCAGCCTGCGCCGCAGCGAACTGCTGCGCCTGATCCGCGAAGCCGGCCGCGAGCCGCTGGAGCGCGACACCCTCTATCATCCCGTCGAGCGCAAAGAATCCGAGAACGTCTTTACGGTGCTGGTGTAAACGTCAGCAACTGTTCCCGCTAGCAGGTCAGAGCAATTCCACCAGAGATTCGACAGGGATCGATCGCAGCTGAGCAACTTCAGTTAGGATCCCATGCAACGTTCCAACCTTCATGGGATTGTGCAGAGGTACCGTTATCGTATGCGACGGCGGTCCAGTATGCCGCAGCCGGAGGTGGCTGCCTTTTTGACGAATCACGCTATAGCCGATGTTTTCGAGTGCGCGGACTAGCCGATCTCCCGACACGCCGCGCGGCAGCTTCGTGCGGCTTCGACCGGGATCAGTTCGTCCTTTACGTAATGCAATTGCACCAGTCTGGGATGCACCGGGCCGTCTTCAAAGTGAAGCGATGTCGCCTCAAGAACATTGGTACGGAGAGCTTCCCATGTGTCCGCTTCCGTAAAGATCGAGTACCCCAATGCCCGCGCGAAATACCCGCCTTCCTCCGCGTCGCGAACTTCGAAGATTAGCTCCATGCCAATAGAATACCCGAGACCGCCGTAGGCGGCATTCAGGTTAACGGCTCCGGCCCAAACGCGGGGCCGCCAGCACTGAACACAAAAAAGCCGGCGCTCCGCAGGGGGAGTCGCCGGCCATGAAAACACTCTACCGCCGCTTAAGGGATCTGGAAATCCACGTTGCGATCGCGGTTGATCTGCTGGCTGAACGGAACGTCGATCCTGGAAAGCGGAGCGTGATGCTCCTTGTTCTCGCGATCCTGCCAGTACAACTGATCGCCTTCGACCTTGTACGCGGTCGCCGCCTGAATGGTG
Organism: Bryobacterales bacterium; assembly: GCA_963731375.1. Classification (GTDB taxonomy): domain Bacteria; phylum Acidobacteriota; class Terriglobia; order Bryobacterales; family Bryobacteraceae; genus Palsa-187. The sequence continues at coordinate 319,927 of CAVSUW010000004.1, read as the reverse complement.
TGATCGGTGAAAGCAATCAAGTAGAACTGAGGCTGGTTGCCTTCATTGGCCGACTGCGGCTGAGTCTGCGGCAGGTGGCGGATATTGCTGCTGGTACTGCGGCTGTTGCTGCGGCGGAGGGCCACCCTGCACTTGACCTTGCGGCGGTGGCGGGTAGCCCTGCTGATAACCGTAATCCTGCTGCGGCGGGGGCGCTGTCGAGATAGCCGCCATCGTAAGCATAAGGATCGGAGCCGTAGCGTAAGCGTACGGATCGTATCCGTACCCGTAAGCCGGATAGCCGTAGCCGTAGTACGGGTAGCCGCCAAATCCTAAGTAGAGGCCCGACCCGCAGTAAGGCCATAGCCCGCCATAGTAGCCGCGGAAACCGCCTCGTATCCGCCACGGAAACCGCCCACGTTCCGCCGCGGAAACCGCCGACGCTGCCGCCGCGGAAACCGCCACCGACGCTGCCGCCACGGAAACCGCCGCCGACGCTGCCGCCACGAGCCGCCGGAGAATCCACCGCTGCGGGCTCCGCCTCCGCCAGCGTGGCCGCCGCCACCGCCGCCATGTCCGCCACCACCGCGCTGCCCATAGGCCGTAGCAATCAGACCCGGGGAGCACAGAGCGGCGAAGAGAGCGATTTTAGAAAATCTCATATTGATACCGCCTTCTACCACATTAGATGTGATGGTTCCCGATTGGGTTCCAGTCTATCGCAACTGTAACCACAAGGCCTGCGGGTCCATCGTTACATTGGTTCGTTATGCAATCTTCAGCACCAACCAACCAGACGCACCACTCCAGGCGTCAGTTTCTGGCGTCCGCCGCGTCTTTGCTGAGCGCCGGAGCCTGCGCCGCCTCGCTGCCCGAGCGCAGGATGAAGCAACCTTCTCGACCGGCGTCAAAGTGGTCAACGTCCTCGCCACCGTGCGCACCAAGAAGAATGAGATCGTCCGCGACCTGACGAAAGACGACTTCACGCTCACCGAAAACGGCCGCCCGCAGACCATCCGCTATTTTTCCAAGGAGACCGACCTTCCTCTGACCGTCGGCCTGATGGTCGACACCAGCATGAGCCAGCAGAAGGTGCTCGAATCCGAGCGCACCGCCAGCTTCCGCTTCCTCGATCAGGTTCTGCGCGAGTCCAAAGACAAGCTGTTCGTCATGCAATTCGACATGGCCGTGCAGCTGCGCCAGCCGCTCACCTCCTCGCGCAAGGATCTGGAAGAAGTGCTGCCCTACGTCGATACGCCCACCCGCCGCGAATTGAGCATGCAGGACGGCGGCGGCACGCGGCTCTACGACGCCATCGTCGAGGCCTCCAACAATGTTCTGAAGGATCAGAAAAACCGCAAGGCGATGATCGTGCTGTCCGACGGCGGCGAGAACGGCAGCACCGCCACTCTAACCGACGCCATCGAAGCCGCCCAGCGCGCCGACACCCTGATCTACTCGATCCTGTTCTCCGATTCGTCGTACCCCGCGCCGCCCTTTGGCTTCGGCGGCCTGGATGGCAAGGAAATCCTCCTGCGCCTCTCCAAAGAGACCGGAGCTTCGTTTTACCAGGTCTCGAAAAAGCAGGGGATCGAACAGATCTACCAGGCGATTGAAGAGGAACTCCGCAGCCAATACAACCTGGGCTTTATTTCCGACCAGCCCAACGAGATCTCCGAGTTCCGCGCCCTGAAGCTCTCCACCAAACGCAAAGACTTGGTCTTGCAATACCGCGAGCGCTACTGGGCCAAGGCCTGAGATCTCGGCCTAAGCCAGCGCGCGCGCTACATCCGGCGCGAAATACGTCAGGATGACGCCCGCTCCGGCGCGCCGAATCGACGTGAGCGATTCCATCATCGCGCGGTCCAGATCGATCCAGCCATTACGCGCCGCCGCATGGATCATGCTGAATTCGCCCGACACCTGATAGGCGCCGATGGGGACGTCGAAGCGGTCGCGCGCCTGGCGGATCAGATCCAGGTAGGGCATCGCCGGCTTGACCATCAGCAGGTCCGCGCCCTCTTCAAGATCGAGTTCCATCTCAAGCAGCGCTTCGCGCCCGTTGGCCGGGTCCATCTGATAACTGCGGCGGTCGCCGAACTGCGGCGTCGATTCGGCGGCCTCGCGGAACGGCCCATAAAATACCGACGCAAATTTTGCCGCATAGGCAAAAATCGGCGTGTTGAGAAAACCGTGCGCATCGAGCGCCGTGCGGATCGCCGCCACGCGCCCGTCCATCATGTCGGAAGGCGCCACCATGTCGGCGCCGGCCCGCGCGTGCGAGACCGCGGTCTTCGCCAGCCACTCCAGCGTCGCGTCGTTATCGACGTCATCTACGCCGTCGCCGACAATCTTTCCGCAATGCCCGTGGCTGGTGTACTCGCAATTGCAGACGTCGGTCATGACGATCAGACCCGGCACCGCCCGCTTGACCGCGCGCACCGCCTGCTGCGTAATCCCGTCGTCGGCGTAGGCGCCGGACGCTTCCTCGTCCTTGGTCTCCGGAATCCCGAACAAGATCACGCCGCCGACACCCAGCGCGCTGAACCGCCTCGCACTCCTTCACCAACAGGTCGATCGAGAGCTGCGCCTGACCAGGCATGGACGAAATGTCATTGCGGACGCCTTCGCCAGGACAGACGAACAGCGGCAGCACCAGTTGCGAAGGCTCCAGGTGCGTTTCCCGCACCAGGCGGCGCATCGACTCAGACACACGAAGCCGCCGCGGACGGTGGACCGGAAAAGACATGCTCTCATTATGCAATGTCTGGCGACCGGCGTGACCATTCCTGGCCCGGCTGGAATATCTGAAAGAGCTGAAGAAAAAGGAGAAGCCTCATGCCCGCAAGCAACCCAAACACTAGCGCCGCATCCAACGCATACGCCAATGAAATGGAGCGGGAAGTGACTCTAGTACGCATCTTCGACGCGCCGCGCGAAGTAGTTTTCAAAGCCTGGACCGATCCGCGGCAGCTAGCGAAATGGTGGGGTCCGAAAGTCTTCACCAATCCGGTTTGCGAGGTCGACCTGCGGCCCGGTGGCGTCTGGCGAATCGTCATGCGCGCGCCCGACGGAACCGAATATCCCTGCGGCGGTGTATATCGCGAAATTGTCGAACTCGAGCGGCTAGTCTTCACAAACAACGCAACAGATCGCGACGGCAAACCCCTCCTCGAAGGATTCACTACGGTCACCTTTGAGGATGTTGCCGGTAAAACCAAACTCACGCTGCAGACTCGCGCCGTCGGCTTGGTTCCCTATGCGCCCCAAATGCTCGCAGGGATGGAAGCCGGCTGGTCGCAAAGCCTGGAGAAGCTCGCCGAGGCGCTGCCGGAGTTCGCTTAATCTACATCGACTGCAGATCGCGAGATCGTACCCGAGTCTTTGATGCACCGCGAGCATTAGTTTTCGAATTGTGGATCCGATCCCGAACACGTCGCGCTCTGGTGGGGGCCAAAAGGATTTAGCCTAACGATTCACGAAATGGACGTGCGGCCCGGCGGCGTCTGGCGCTTTATCATGCACGGTCCGGATGGCCGTAACTATCCGAACGAAATCGTTTATATTGAAATCGCTAACCCCGAGCGCCTTGTGTACCGGCATGTTTCCCCACCGTTTCTATCCACTGTTACCTTCGTCGAGCGCGGCGGCCAGACCGAACTCACGGCGCGGATGCTGTTCGAATCGGCCGCGTTGCGCGACACGATCGCCAAGGAATTCGGCGCGGTGGAGGGTTTGGACCAACACCTGGACCGGCTTGGCGAGGAAGTCGCCCACAGGATCATCGGTAAGTAGGGTCGAACCCTTAGTTTGGCGCTAAGCGTGCTTAATACTTAGCCGTGCAGTGCAGTACCGAACGGAATCAAAGCTTTAAGTGCGCCCTTCAGCAGAATTTACCTATTCTAGCCCGGAAAAGTTTACGGAGCCCCGGGATAGACGCCTGTTTAGGGGGGTACAATAGAGAGCGGTACGATGGTTCGTACCGATTGGGCGCCTCGGATGGCCGGAATGTGCAGCCGGTTCACAACGAGAGCGCCGCTCACCAGGTAATTTCTAACAATATTCGGGCGCGGAACGCCCAGAGGGACAACTTTATGAAAACTTCGTTTTTGATTGCCGGTGGACTCGCCTTGAGTCTGCTCGGCACCGGTTGCGCGACCAAGAAGTATGTCGCCAAGAGCATTGCTCCGGTCGAGCAGCGCGTCGCCAGCACGGAAGCCAAGAATACCGACCAGGACACCAAGATTGCCGCCAACGCCACCCAGATCGACGCGGTGGATAAGGACCTGTCGCGCACCAAAGAGCACCTGAACGATGTGGATGCGAAGGCGCAGGCTGCCGCCGCTGCCGCGGATGCCAAGGCCGCGGCTGCCGCTGCTGCTGCCGCGCCGCGGACGCCAAGGGCCAGCAGGGCATCGAGAGGGGCACCATGGCCGCGAAATCCGTCGACACCTTGCGCGACGATGTGCGCGCCGGCAAGTTCAAGATGACCAAGTCCGACTCCGTGCTGTTCGGCTTCAACCGCAAGACGCTGAGCGATGAGGCCAAGGCCCAGCTCGATAGCGTCGTGCAGTCGCTGGACGGCGTGAGCCGCTACGTGGTCGAGATCCAGGGTTTCACGGATAAGACCGGCTCGCTGGTCTATAACGACGAGTTGAGCCAGGAGCGCGCGGAAGCTGTGGCGCGGTATCTGGCCAGCCATAAGGTTCCGCTGCGGAACATCACGCATGCTGGGTACGGGCGTGGCCGAAGGCGATCAGAAAACGCGGGACGAACGGGCGCAAGGCCGCAAGGTTGACGTCCGGGTTTTCGTTCCGGAGATTTAAGCGGAGGTTCGGGCGCCGCGCGGAACTGCTCCCGCTGCGGCGTCCTTCGAGTTGGCCGCCAGACCCTCCGACCTGACGGCCATTAGGGCAGGCGCTTGACAAGGTCTTGCGCGAGGAGATCTGCACGCCTCGCCAGGTTGACTGCGGTCACCAGATCTTGCTCTCGCGCCTGCTCGGCTTGTTTTTGGAAAGTCTGAATCCGGCTGACGATCTGCGTCTAGCTCCGGATTCAGATTCCTGCCCGCGACCCTCCCCAACACTCTTCTTCACGCGATCCAGGCTTTCATCCACCGCGCGGTTATATTCGCGCAACTGCTCGGCCGTGAAGATCTGGCCCAGCCGCGGTGCTGGGCTGCACTTCGGGCGGGACCGGCGGCCGGAGGCTGCGTGTTGGCCCGTACCGGCGGCGGAGTCCGCCGTGGCGGCGCCGGCGGCGGGGGCTCTGTAGGCGGCATAGCGGCCGGTATGCCGTTCGTGGCAGTGGCATCCTCCGGCATGTCGATATCGGGCGGCGGAGGCAACTCGGGCTGCGCGGTGGCCACGCTGGGCCGCGCCGCCGGCGGTGGCGGCACAAACACCCTGGGCGGTGTCGATTTCCGGAACCAGCACGAGGTGCTGCCGAGCGACAACGCGAGGATGAACGGTAGCAGCCGCAATTTAAGCATGGTTGACCGGCGCAGGGAACTGGAGGCGGAAGGTAGTTCCCCGGCCCAACTCGCTCGTAAAGTCGACAGTACCATTATGTAACTGAACCGCCCGGTACGTCATGGCCAATCCGATGCCGGAGCCCGCGTTCCTTGGTGGTGAAGTACAACTGGAAGACTTTGTCGCGGACCTCCGGCGGGATGCCCGGCCCGTTATCGGCAATTTCGACGGCCACCGTATCGCCCGCGCGCTCCACCTTCAGGCGCAGACTTCCGCCCTTGCCTTCACTTTTCATAGCCTCCAGCGCGTTGGTGACCAGATTGAGGATGGCCTGCTTCAGCAGGTCCGCATCGCCGCGCATGATGGCGGGCTCGGCGGGCGCTTCGAAATGCATCTCGACTCCCGAAGCGCGGGCTTGCGGAGTCATCAAATTCGCAACCTCGCCGGCCAGGGCTCCCAGATCCACGTCCGCGAAGCGAACCTCCAGAGGCCGCGAAAAATCCAGAAAAGTCTTCACCACGCGGTCCAGCCGCCGGACTTCATTCGAGAGGATGTCGATCTCCGGAATCAGCCCGTCCTGCTGCGCCTCGGCGTGGGCCCGCAATAGATCCAGGCGCAGCGAAATCGCGTTCAGCGGATTCTTGATCTCGTGGGCCACGCCGCCGCTGATGCGGCTGATGGCGGCCAGCCGCGACGCCACATCGAACTGCGAAGCCATGCTGGCGATCTTGTCGTCGAGGCTGCGCTTCAGCAGGGTATTATCCTGGCGCGCTCCGCTATACTTCTGGCCCAGCAGATTGAGTTTGCTTTCGAGCGCCACAAATTCGCGCGAACGGTGTTCCGCGCTGCGCGGCTCCTCGCCGTGATAATCGCCCTGGGCAATGCGGTCGATGGTTGCCTCGATGCGCTTGAGCGGTCGCAGCGCCTGGCTGGTGGCGAAGCCGGCCAGCAGAAGCGATAGGAACAGCGAACCGGCCGCGACTTCCGCCACCGTGCTCACCTGCGGCAACACCGGATCGATCAGGAATACGCTCGAAGTAACCACCTGAATCGTGAAAATGGATTGCTGTCCCACTCCCAGCGGCACCACCACCTGGTAATCCGGCTTACGAACCGTCAAATCCGCCAGACGGCGGTAGAGCGACCGGCTCCGCCAATCGGCGAAATTTTCCAGGTGCGCCAGCGGCTGCCCGATACGCGAAGGATTCGAGGACGCCAGGATGCTGCCGTCCTGGCCGGCGACGTTGATTTCGAGCAGCGCGGCCGAGAGCGCCATGGTGCGAAACAGCATGGTCGCAATATCCGGATCGTTGGCCACGATATCGCGCCATTGCGTCTCGGTTTGCGTAAGGTCGGTGGGCGCCGGCTCGACCGCTGAATACCGGTTGATGCGGTCGTTGATATAGGCGTTCACCTGCTGGCTCGCCAGCTCCGCGCGGTCGAGAGCCGTGGCGGAAAGCGAGTTCACCAGGCTGGTGAGGTACAGCCCGGAAAGAATCATGACGACCACGGTGACCAGCGCCACGGTCAGCAGGATCAGGCGAATTCGCAGAGACATGGGCCGTTAGGCTGCGCCCGAACCGTCTTGGGCGCCGTACTCGCGCAATTTGTTAAACAGAGTTTTTTGGCTGATGCCGAGGATCTCGGCGGCCCGCGTCTTGTTGTTCTTGGTGTGCTCCAAGGTGAGCTCGATCAGGGCGCGCTCGGCATGGTCGATGGTGGATCCCACCGGAATGCGCAATTCGTTTCCGCCGCCGGCGGAAGATGGCGCAGCAGCCGCGGCAGTGGCGCGGGCCGCTCCGCCGCCGCTCCCCGGCCTGATGGAAAGCCGGAGGAAGATGTTCCAGGCGGATGGTTCCTTCGCCGGCCAGAATGGCGGCGCGCTCGATCACATTGCGCAGTTCGCGGACGTTGCCGGGCCAGGAATGCGTGCGCAGAATGTCGAGCACCGCGGGCGCGGCATCGGTGACCTTGATCGAATGCTTGCGGTTCATGTCGGCGAGCAGCGCGGACACTAGCGCCGGGATGTCCTCCAGACGATCGCGCAGCGGCGGCAGCGGGACCGGGAAAACGTTGAGGCGGTAGAACAGGTCCTCGCGGAAGCGGTTTTCGCGCATGGCGGCTTCGAGCGGAGAATTGGTGGACGCGATCACGCGCACGTCCAGTTGAATTTCCGTCTTGCTTCCCAGGCGCCGCACCCGCTGGTCTTCCAGAACCCGCAGCAGCTTGGCCTGCGTGCCCATCGGCATGTCGCCGATCTCATCCAGCAGCACGGTGCCGTTCTGCGCCAGCTCGAAGCAGCCGGCGCGGCGTTCCAGGGCTCCCGTGAAGGCTCCCTTCTCGTGGCCGAACAGCTCGCTCTCGATGAGGGTCTCCGGCAGCGCCGCGCAATTGATGGCCACAAAGGGCGCGCTGCGCCGCGGACTCAAGGCATGGATGGCGCGGGCCGCCAGTTCCTTGCCGGTGCCGCTCTCGCCGGTGATCAGCACCGCCGCCCGGCTGGGGGCCACTTGCTGGATCAGCGCGAAAACCTCCTGCATCTTGGGCGAGCCGCCCGTCATTTCACCCAGGACGCCGTGGTAACCCAATTCGCGTTCCAGGCGCTCGGCGTGTTCCGCGAGACCATACTGCGCGACCGCGCGCTCGATCAGCAGGCGCAACGCCTGGGATTGAACCGGCTTTTCCAGGAACCAGAACGCGCCCAGATCGTGAATCAGCGTGAGCGCGGTTTCCAGGCTCCCAAACGCAGTCTGCACGATGGCGACGGGGGAGTTGCCCTGGTCCTTCAGGCGCTGCAGAAGCTCCTGCCCGGTCATGCGCGGCATGTTGAGATCGGTAACGATCACATGCGCGCGAAAGTTGGCCAGCTTGTCGAGGGCGTCCTGCCCGTCGGTGGCGGTTTCGACGGCATAGCCCCACAGCGCGATCATGCCCGCCAAGCCGGTGCGCTGATTCTCTTCGTCATCCACTACCAGGACGCGGGCGGGAGTGTGCTCGGTCTCAATCGTCATGGTCGTTTCCTATTGTGCCAGTCAAAGCCTACAGATAGGAGGGGTTAGGCGAAAAAAACGTTTCTAAGCCCGATCCGGGGGCTCGAAAGACAGGCCTACGGCCCGGCCGGCTAGAATCGCGACAGCTTATTGAGGCCGTTGAAGGCCGCGGCCTTGTAACATTCCGCAAGGGTCGGGTAGTTGAAGACGTTGTCGACAAAATAGTCAATCGTGCCTTTGAGCACCATCACCGCCTGTCCGATATGCAGAAGCTCGCTCGCGCCCTCGCCAATGATGTGGACGCCCAGGATCTCGCGGGTCTCGCGATGAAAGATGATCTTGAGGCGGCCGGTGGTATCGCCGCGGATCTGGCCGCGCGCGATCTCGCGATAGTAAGCAACGCCCACTTCGTAGGGCGCGTCTTCGTCGGTGAGCTGTTCCTCGGTCTTGCCGATGAAGGAGATCTCCGGGATCGTGTAAATCCCGTAAGGGTAGGTCGCCGGATTGGTCTGCGCCGGGCGGGCAAAGGCAATGGCGGCGGCCATGCGCCCCTGTTCCATGGATACCGACGCCAGGCTGGGGAACCCGATCACGTCCCCCACGGCGAAAATGTGCGGCTGTTTGGTGCGGTACTCGGCGTCGACCGGAATGCGTCCGCGCGCGTCGGCTTCGATGCCCGCTTTGTCGAGATCCAGCTCATCGATGTTGCCTTGGCGGCCGACAGCGTAGAGCAGAGCATCGCCTGACAGTTTCTTTTTGCTCTCCAGATATGCCACCACGTTGCCGTCCGGAGTCTCTTCGACGCTCGATACTTCTTCGTTCAGGCGCATCGTGACGCGCTGGTCGCGCAAATGGTAAGAGAGCGCCTCCACCATTTCCGCATCGGCGAATTCCAAGAGACGCGGGCGCTTCTCAATCAAAATGACGCGCACGCCCAGCGTGGCGAACATGCAGGTGTATTCGACGCCGATGACGCCACCGCCGACCACGATCAAGGTTCGCGGGATCTCCGGTATGTCGAGAACCTGATCGCTATTGATAATCGTCCGCCCGTTGATGGGGACCTTGGGCGAAGCCGCCGGCTTGGTGCCGGTGGCGATGATGAACTGTTCCGCCTGGATATCGGCTGCGCCCATCGCGGATGTCACGCGGACCGTGTGCGGATCGAGGAAACTGGCGTATCCGACCAGCACCTGAATGTTGTTGCGGTTGAGCTGCGAAATGGTGACGTCGATTTCGGTGCGGATCACATGCTGCACGCGGAACGCGAGATCCCGCATGGAAATCTTTTCCTTGACGCGATAGTTGACGCCGTAGACGTTTTGATACTGGTAACCCGACAGATGCAGCACCGCTTCGCGCATGGTCTTGCTGGGAATGGTGCCGGTGTTGATGCACACACCTCCCATGCATTCCACTTTTTCCACCAGGGCGACGCGCTTGCCGGACTTCGCCGCCTGTATGGCCGCGCGCTGGCCGGCCGGGCCGGACCCGATCACGATCAAGTCAAAAGTCTGCATTGTTGATTTCGCCAGTATAATCGGCTGATGTTACGGGGTTATTTACAGTACATCGGCAAAGCCGCGTTTCAGATGGCGGAAGAACAGCCCGCCGGCGATGAAGGTTAGGCCCGAATAGGCGGACAGTACCGCGAACTCCTCCCAGGACGGCCAGTGCGCCGAAAGCAGGCGGTCGCGGTAGGCGCGCACGATCCAGGACATGGGGTTTAAGCGCAGCAACGGCTGGAACCGCGCCGGGATCTGCTGCTCGCTGATCATGATGGGCGTGAACCAGAACCACAGGGTCATCACCACCGCCAGTATTTGCGCGGTGTCGCGCAGATAAACCTGCAGGCTGGAGACGAACCAGCCGACGCCCACCGCGAACAGTCCGATAAACAGCATGTACAAAGGCAGCAGCAGCACCATCGGGCTGATCGATTTCAACACAATCATCGACGCGATCATCACCAGCAGCAGCGCGATCAGATGATGGATCAACGACGACAGAAAAATCGACACCGGCACCACCTCCGCCGGAAACAGCGTGCGCGTGATCAGCGTCGGCTTGTTCCACCATGCTGGGGGCCGAGCGCAGCACCGTGTCCTGAAACAGCAGCCAGGGCAGCATTCCGCAGAACAGAAACATGGTGTAGTTCTGCGTCACCGAGCCCGGCGGCAGCTTGGTTTTCAGGCAGACCTGAAAGATGAAGGTCCAGCTCAACAGCAGCACCAGCGGATGGATCACGCCCCAGATCCAGCCGGCGGCGGAGCCCACATAGCGCTGCTGGAAGTCGCGGCGGACCAGTTGGGCCACCAGCGAGCGCCGCTGCACCAGATTGCGAACGAAATGGCGGCCGGGAATATGCTTCACGATAAGAGTGTAAACTGATCGTGTGCGCTTTGTCCTTAGAGCGAGCGCCGGTTCTCGCCGCGGCCCTGTGGATTTTGCCGGCGCCGGCGTCGGCTGGCCCCCCGCCCGCCGATCTCGGCAAGTTAACCTACTACATCGAGTGGCGATTGATCCACGCCGGAGACGCGGTGCTCGATCTGCACGACTCCGAAGGGCGCATGAAGCTGGATTCCGCCGGCCTGGTCTCCGCGCTGTTCAAAGTGGATGACACCTATACCGTGCGCTATGAACCATCCTTCTGCGCCGCCGAAAGCCAGATGGATTCCAAGGAAGGCAAGCGCCACCGCCAGACCACGGTCACCTACGATCGCAACCAGAACCGGGCGTCCTGGGTGGAACGCGACGTGCTCGATAACAACAAGGTGCTGCGAAGGGCTCAAGTGGATATTCCGCATTGCGTTCACGATGTGCTGGGCGGCATTCTGACGCTGCGCGGGTTCGACGCTCGAACCGGGGCAATCGACGCTCGCTCCCATGAGCGACGGCCGCCGCGCCGCCCAGGTGAAGGTGGACGCGCAGGAGCGCGAGGAAGTGACCACGCCGGCCGGCACCTTCAAGACCATTCGCTACGAAGTGAATCTGATGAATGGCGTGATTTATCCAGCGCAAAGGCCGGGTATTCGTGTGGGTATCGGACGACGCCAGAAGAATACCGGTGCAGATCCGGCTGCGGCTGGCTTTCCCCATCGGAACCGTGACGCTGCAGCTCCAAAAGGAGGAAGCGAAATGAGGCGGCCGATGCTGCTCGCGGCCGCGATTCTGCTGGTGAGCGCGGGCAGCGGTCCGGCGCAGGCGCCCGGTGTTCCGCCGTCCACCCCGCTGATGCCCAACGGCCAGGTAAACGAGTTGTGCGGGCGGCTGGGCGAACTGATGGAAGCGGGAGGCGTGGCCATCCCGGACCTGCAGCGCGCCGCGGCTCCGGTGATCGAAAACACGCGGCAGAATTGCATCCAGTTGCGGCTGCGGCCCGGCCGCGCCCAGATCACTTACTCGCTGCTGACCAATCTGCGCGCGTATCTGGCGCTGGCCGATTCGGTTCCCAAGCCGTTCCCGTTTTCCGAAGCCGCGCAAACGCAATTGACCGAGCTGCGCAATGACGCCAACCGGCTGGATGCCCACTTCCGGGCGCTGATCGAGAACCGCGACCGGCAACTGACCAGTCCCGATCCGGCGAATCTGGCGCGCTATGCGGAGGCCAACCGCAAGCTGCCCGCGCCCGCGCCGGGCAAGCCGCGAGTGGTGTTCTTCGGCGATTCGATCACCGACATCTGGCGCTTGAACGAATACTTTCCGGACAGCGATTACCTCAATCGCGGAATTTCGGGACAGACCGCCGGGCAATTGGTGCAGCGCATGCAAGGACGACGTCGATCAACCTGCATCCCGCGGCGGTGCTGATTCTGATCGGCACCAACGATCTGGCGCGCGAGACGCCGGTGACCACCATCGAGAGCGACTACCAGATGCTGGCCGACATGGCGTCGGTCAATAAGATCAAAGTGATCTTCGCCTCCGTTCTGCCGGTGAGCGATTACCACAAAGATGAGGACCCGACCTACGAGCGCACGGCTGCAGCGGCCGCCGGCTTTCATCAAAGCTTTGAACGACTGGCTGCAGAAGTTCTGCACCCAGCACGGCTACACTTACCTGGACTACTACACCGCGATGGTGGATCCGGCGGGTCAATTGCCAGGCGGATCTCTCCGACGACGGCCTGCATCCTAACGCCAAAGGATTCCGCGTGATGGCGCCCCTGGCGTCGGCGGCCATCGCCAAAACTGTTGGCGCCGGCTGTGACTTCGGAGAAACCTAAGAAGCGTGGATTCGCGTCTATCTTGAAGTAGCATGAAATCCAGCTTTCAATCGGTTCTGCCTGTTGCTGGCGCTGGCCGCCGCGGCCTCGGCGCAGACCAGCATGACGGTGGAGCAACTGGTGGACTTCGTCAAGTCCTCCGTCCAGCTGCACGAAGACGATCGCAAAGTTGCCGAAATGGTCAAGAAGATCCAGCTGTCGAATCAACTGGACGCGCACACCGTGGAGACGTTGCAGACCCTGGGCGCCGGACGCCTGACGATGGCGGCGCTGCGCACGCTGGTGACCGATTCTGCGAGCCTGCCGGCCGCGCCGGTGCCGTGCCCGCGCCCAAGCTGATTGCCGCGCCGATGGCCCGCGCCGGACGCCGCGCAACAGAAAGAAATCCTGGCGGCGGTTACCGAGAACGCTCTCAACTATTCCGACAGCCTGCCGAACTTCATCTGCCTGCAGGTGACCCAGCGCTACGTCGACCGGTCCGGCGGCGATCATTTCGTCGCCACCGACACGATCGCCGAACGCCTGAGCTACTTCGAGCACAAGAAGACTACAAGGTGATCTCGGTGAATGACGCGCCGGTCACCAATCGCAAGCACGAGCAACTGGGCGGCGCCACCTCCAGCGGCGAATTCGGCAGCATGCTGCGCGAAATCTTCGACCCGCAGAGCCAGACCGAGTTTCAATGGGAGCGCTGGGGCAAGCTGCGCGATCACATCATGCACGTGTTCAGCTTCCGCGTGCGCCTGGAAAATTCGCAATATCACATCACCGCCGAAGAAGTGAAACGAACGGTGACGGTGGGCTATCACGGCTTGATCTATGCCGACCGCGACAGCCGCTCGGTGATGCGCATCACCATGGAAGCGGATGATATCCCGGCCGATTTTCCGATCCGCAGCGCGTCGGAAACTCTGGACTACGACACCATCGCGATCTCCGGCGAAAAGTTCATTCTGCCGCTCAAAGTCGAGATGCAGATGCGCGACGGAAAAAACGCCATGAAGAACGAAGCCGCGTTCCGGCTGTACAACAAGTTCGGCGCCGACACCAGCATCACCTTCGACGCCGCCGACGCTGCGGCGCCCGAGCCGTCTCCGAACGACAAGGCCCCAAGCACCGCCGGCCAAATAAGCACCGCGGCGGCCGGTTGGGTCTATTATTGAAATAGAAATGAAGCACTGGACTGCACGACTGGCCTTCTTGGTGGTGCTCGCCTCTGGCCGGAGGGCGCAGGCGCAAAGCAAGCTGACGGTCGAGCAATTGATCAGCTTCGTCAAATCCTCGGTCCAGTTGCATCATGACGACCGCCAGATCGCAACTTTCATCAAGAAGAACGTGAAGCTGTCCAATCGCCTGGACGCGCGCACCGTGGAAGAGCTGCAGGGCGCGGGTGCAGGGCCCGCAAACCGTGGCCGCGCTGAAGGGGTTGATCACCGAATCGGCCAGCCTGGAACCGCCACCGCCGCCGGCTCCGAAGCTGGTGGTGGAGGGACCGCCGCCGCCGGATTCCATCGAGCAAAAGCGAATTCTCGCCGAGATCACGGAGCACGCCCGGAACTACATCGAGGGCTTGCCGAACTTTATCTGCCTCCAGGTGACGCGCCGCTACGGGGATGTCAGCGGCCTCGAAAACTACCGCCTGATCGACACCATCGCCGAGCGTCTCAGCTACAACGAGCAGAAGGAAGACTACAAAGTAGTTTCGATCAACGGCATTCCGGCGACGGCGAGCGCCAAGCACGAGCAGAAGAACGGCGCCAGTTCCTCGGGTGAATTTGGATCGATCCTGAAGAGAAATTTTCGCGCCGGAAACCGAGACGCAATTCGAGTGGGAGCGGTGGGCCACGCTGCGCGGCAAGCGGATGTACGTGTTCAACTTTCACGTGAGCCAGTTGCACTCGCAATACAGCATTTATTCGGAAGCGGTGAAGCGAACGGTGATCGCCGGGTATCACGGGTTGGTATACGCGGACCGCGACACCAAGATGGTGATGCGCATCAAACTCGAAGTGGAAGGTTTGCCGGTCGATTTTCCCATTCAGAGCGTGGATCTCGACATGAATTATGACTTCACGAAGATCTCGGGGCAGGATTATCTGCTGCCGCTGAAGTCCGAGATTCGTTCCCGCGAAGGCCGGTTTCTGTCGAAGAACGAAGTCGAATTCCGCATGTACAACCGCTTCGGCACGGAAACGAACATTCAGTTCGGCGATGTGCCGGACGCGTTGCCTGACGACGCCACTAAAGAGCAACCCGCCAAATAACGGCGCGGCCTAGCCACGCATAAATGTAAGTGCGCGTCATCGGCGACGCCCCGTTAGCGCCCCGCTTCGCCAGCAGAACTTGATGCAGCCCCAGGCTCCCCTCATCGAAAGCGATCGAAGAACCCGCCAGATATAACTGCCAGGTGCGCGATGTGGCCTCATCCACAACCTGGAGGCAAGCGTCCCGCTGCGCCGTAAGACGATCCACCCAAGCCACGGCAGGTGAGCGCGTAATGACGCCGCAGATTCTCCACGTCCAGCACTTCGAAGCCGGCGTTTTCAGCGGCGCGAATGACGTCGTGCAGGGTTACGATCTGGCCGCCTGGGAAAACCGAGCGGGCGATGAACAGGCTTTGGGCATCGCTCTGCACCGGAGCGGGCCGCGTAATCCCATGATTCAGGAACAGGCCGTCCGGGAGCCAGCAAGTTATAGACGGTTCCGAAATAGACTTCGAGTTGAGCACGCCCGACGTGCTCGAACATGCCGACCGAAGAAATTTTGTCGAAGGTTCCCGTCAGATCGCGGTAGTCCATCTCGCGAATCGCGACCCGCTCGGCGAGGCCTTCCGTCTGGACCCGCTCCGTGGCGTAATCGAATTGCCGGTCGCTCAAAGTGCAGCCGTCGGCGTGAGCCCCAAAGCAGCGCGCCGCGTGCCGGACCAGTGCACCCCAGCCGCAGCCGATATCCAGGAAACGATCGCCCGGGTGCAGCACCAGCTTGCGGCAGATGTGGTCGAGCTTGGCGGCCTGCGCCTGATCGAGAGTTGCCCCGGGCCGATCGAAGTAGGCGCAGGAATACACCATTTGCGAATCCAGGAAAAGTTTATAGAAGTCGTTGGAGCGGTCGTAGTGGAAACGAATGTTGCGCGCTGCGGCACTGCGCGTGGCCCAACCCTGGGTGAGCCTCCAGGGATTCCAACGGCAAACGGCGTCGAAAAACTGGCGGCGAAAAGTGGTTGCGGATTGCGATAGTTGATAGCGAACCGCAGCGACGAAGTCACCGCGGACATCGATCTCGCCGTTGACGAAGGCCAGCCCCACGGAGTAGGCGTCAGCGCGGGCGAGCCACGCCTGGCCGCCTTTGTGGCGCGGAACTATCTCGAAATCCTGCGCCTGAACGGGCGCAGCGGCAGAGGAACCAGCCGGCACGGTATTCTCTCCGGTCAAATGAATATCACGTTACAGCGGCGGGGGCAATCGGGGGGCCGGGTTACACTGGTTAAGCACTGGAGGTGCACCATGACAACCAACATTTACACCAACCAGTCCTTTTACACGCAGTAGCAAGCGTCGTAAGGGCTTCCCATCCGAGACCCGCGTAAAGAAGGGCCTTCGGATCATCCACGCCGAAAAAGAATTACTGGAAAAACTGGGCCGCAACGATCCGTGTCCGTGTGGATCCGCCCGGCGCTTTCAAAAACTGTTGTATGAGGGCCGGTGGCTTTGACGGTGAACGGCGCAACCACTTCTTTCAGAGAGTAGTGCGGTCGGGCGGGCGGCGAATGCCGTCCGCTATTCTTTAGTGCCCTTCGCCTAAAAACCGCTCCACTTCGATAGCCGCCATGCAGCCCGCGCCCGGCGGCGGTGATGGCTTGGCGATAAGTGCGGTCCTGCACATCGCCCGCGTGGAACACGCCCGTGATATTCGTGCGCGCGCCGCCGTGGGAAATGATGTAGCCGTCCGGATCGAGATCGATCTGCCCGACGAACGGCTTGGTGTTGGGAATGTGGCCGATGGCCACAAAGTATCCATCCGCCGCCTGATCCCACACGCGGTTGCGTCTTCAGATCGTGCAGCTTCACGCCCGTGACGATGTTTTTCGAGACGTCGTAAATGTCCTCGACCACCGTGTTGGTCAGGAACTTGATCTTGTTGTTGGCGCGCGCGCGGTCCAGCATGATCTTCGACGCGCGGAAATTGTCGCTGCGATGCACCAGCGTGATGGTGTCTCCAAACCGCGTCAGGAAGTTGGCCTCTTCCATCGCGGAATCGCCGCCGCCGATCACCACGATCTTGCCGCCTTTGTAAAACGCGCCGTCGCAGGTGGCGCAGGAACTCACGCCGCGGCCGATCAGCTTCTGCTCGTTGGGCAGCCCCAGCCAGCGCGCCGAAGCGCCCGATGGCGATGATCAGCGTGCTGGTCTCCTGCCACTCGCCGTCGATGTTCAGGCGGAAGGGACGCTTCGAGAGATCCGCCTCGAGTCACCGTGCCATGCATGTACACGGCGCCGAACCGCTCGGCCTGCTTCTGCATGTTGGCGACCAGGTCGGGCCCGTTGATGCCGTCCGGAAATCCCGGGAAAGTTCTCGACTTCAGTGGTGAGCGAAAGCTGCCCGCCGGGCTCATGCCCGATGACGACCAGCGGGTTCAAGCCGGCGCGGCCGGTGTAGATCGCGGCCGTGCTTCCGGCGCAGCCCGATCCAAGAATGATGACGTTATGCACGATTTATGTTACCAACCGACCTATAGATGATTGAGCGCGCCGCCGCGATTCAGCCTCAAAACCACAGCGAAACGATGCGGTTCGCCAGAAATGCAAAGACATACGCAAAGACCGTCATGTAGGCAAATTGAATGACCGGCCAGCGCCAGCCCGCCGGTTTCGCGCCGCACCACCGCCACCGTCGACATGCACTGCATCGCGAACGCGAAGAACACCAGCAACGCCGCCGCGCCGCCCGGCGTCAGATCGTGGCGCAGCGCCGCCTGCAGGCCCATCGATTGCGTGGTGCCCTCGATCCCATAAATGGTTCCCAGCGTGCCGACGATCACTTCGCGCGCCGCCAGCGACGTGATCAGTCCGATGCCGATCTTCCAGTTGAAGCCCAGCGGCCGGATCACCGGTTCGACCGCGTGTCCGATCATGCCCGCGATGCTGTCGCCGATCGCCGGAGCCTTGCCATCGTGCAGCGGCAGATTCGCCAGCACCCACAGCATGATCGCCACCGCCAGAATCACCGTGCCCGCGCGCCGCAGGAACACCCGCGCGCGATCGATCAGCCGCAGCACCAGCGACGTCACGGTGGGCCAGCGGTAAGGCGGCATCTCCAGAATGAAGGGAGCGCGCGTGCTCTTCAGCACCGTCGATTTCAGCAGGCGCGCCGTGACGATCGCCGCCAGGAAACCCAGCACATACAATCCCAGCAGCGCCGCCGCGCGGGTGCCGAAGAACAGTCCCAGCAGCGGTTTTTCGGGGATGAAGGCCGCGATCACCAGCGTATAAACCGGCAGCCGCGCCGAGCACGTCATGAACGGAGCGATCAGAATGGTGGCGATGCGGTCGCGCTTGTTCTCGATGGTGCGCGTCGCCATGATCGCCGGCACCGCGCAGGCGTAAGCCGAAAGCAGCGGAATAAAACTCTTGCCCTGCAGCCCGATGCGCGCCATGGTGCGGTCCGCGATCAGCGCCGCGCGCGCCAGATAACCGGAGTCTTCCAGCACGCCGATAAACAGGAACAGCAGCAGGATCTGCGGCAGGAACACGATCACCGACCCCACGCCGCTCCACACGCCATCGACGATCAGCGAGCGCAGCGGCGTATCCGGCATGGCCGCTTCGATCCATTTTCCGGAAGTCTGGATCGCGGCCGCCACCGCGTCCATCATCGGCCGCGCCCCGGCGAAGATGGTCTGGAAAACGCCGATCACCACCAGCAGGAAGACCAGCGGTCCGATCACCGGATGCAGAAAGATTCCGTCCAGACGCCGCGTCCACAGCGGCGGAGCCGGCGCGCGAAAGTTCGTCCGGCGGCTCATGTTGGCCGCCCAGTCGCGAACCTTGGGCACGTCTTGCAGTACCGGCAGTTGCAACAGCGGAGGCTTCGGCGGCAGGTGCTTGCGGCGCGCCGTTGAGGAACTCGAACACCTTTTCGACGCCCGTGCCCTTGGACGCGCTGATCAACACCACCGGCGTGTTGAGCTGCTTCGACAACTCCGTCGCATCCACCTCGCCGCCGCGGCCGTGCAGGTCGTCGGCCATGTTGAGGATCACCAGCGTCGGCAATCCCAGGCTCAGAATCGGCGCGGCCAGCGACAGATGGCGGCTAAGGTTCGTCGAATCCAGAATCAGCATCACCGCGTCCGGCTTGGGCAAACCCTTCATGGTTCCCGCCAGCACGTCGTGCGTGACGCGCTCGTCTTCGGTGCGCGGCTGCAGGCTGTAAACGCCGGGCAGATCCACCACGAAAATTTCGCGCAGGTGGTCCAGTTTCGCGCGGCCCATGCGATGTTCCACCGTTACGCCCGGGAAATTCGCGACCTTCTGCCGCAAGCCCGGTGAGCCGGTTAAACAGCGTCGACTTGCCCGAGTTCGGCGGTCCGACAATGGCCACGATATGCTGCTTGCCGGAAGTTTCCGGCGGCGGCAAGGTCGCGGCAGCGGGGCCGTGGCAATCGTCCATCAGGTGTTCCTTATCGCAGAATCAAATGCACGGCGGTCTCACGGCGCAGCGCGACTTCCGAGCCGTCCACGCGAAACACCCGCGGATCGCCGCCCGGCGCCGCATGCGCCCGCGTAACCGTGTGGCCCGGCAGAAAACCCAGTTCCATCAGGCGCTGGGCGTCGATGTCGGACATGTCGATGCGCTCGAGAATACCCGTCTCGCCCTTCTTAAGCGCGGTCAGGTTGCGAGGCCCGGCCGGAGCCGCGTGGCTCTTCTTATTGAAACCATTTGCATCCTGTAATTCATTATGGCTCTTGCTGGGAGGCGTTTTCAACTGGGTATTGCAAGTCACTTGCAACTAGCGGCGTAGCCAAATGTGCGGCGGCGGCCAGGGTGAATGCAAACGTCAGGACCGTAAGAATCGCGCCCAGCCTCACCGATTGAGGCGCGTAATCGACGGTAACCAGGCTTTCTCCCTGCGGAACCGGAATGCCGCGCAGCCCGCCATGAACTTCGTCGATGCGCTGCGGCGCTTCCGTTCACGCGAGCCTCCCAGCCCGGATAATACAGTTCGCTCAACACCAGCGTCCCGCCGCTGGCCGCATTTACTCTGACGGCGATATGGCGGGCTGAATATTCCTGAATCCCGACTGCCGTGATGACGGGTTCAGCCCCGTGCTGGTTCGATCCAGGCCCGCGGACAAGCGCTCGGATTCGCATAAATTTTCCAGTTCGCATCGGCGTAAACCGGATTCGGGTCCGCCGCCGAAGCCGGCTTCAGAAAATAGCGGACGTTGAGCAGGTCGTGCTCCGTCCGCCTTTGCTCGTCAGATCCATAAAGTTGGACGCGAGCGTGACCGCGCCGCCGTTGAGTGTCTCGATCCCCCAAGAGTCGCCGATATTCAGCTCCGGCGGCGCGATCACCTGAACTCGAAACGGCCCCGGCTGCGCTTTGAGAAAATCCGCCGCGCCGCGCATGCTGATCAGCCGTTCGAGCTGGTCCGCACCCTTGCGCCCCTCCTCGATTTTGTTGAAGGCGACGGTGCCAAACAAATGCAGATCGAACAACGATGAAGGCCACCACCAGAAAGCGTCCGGCGTCGCCGATGCCGCCTCCCGAGACGTAGCGGAAGAGCGGATAAGTGAGGATGATGAACAGCAGCGACCACTCGGTCCACGGCTTCAGCACCGGCTGGCCGAACACATATGGAATCGCCCAAACACCGGCGGACGCAATCGCCGCCCACATCAGAATGCGATTCAAGCGCGCCCAGGCCGCTGCCGCTTCTGTCCCGCAAAACAGCGTCTGCGCGCCGTAGGCCGCCAGAATCACCAATCCGAAGTGGGCGATATAGAGGAAGCGGCTGGCCTCGCGCGCCATCCATAGCAACGGCGCCAGCGCGTAGATCAATCCGTAAAGCAGCGAAGACGCGCCCAGCGAAAACAGAAACGCGGCGAACGCCAGTCCCGCCGCATACCGCACCCACGGATGATCGCGGTGCTTCCAGAAACCGATGATCGCCAGCAGCAGCGGAAAGACGCCCAAGTAAGGACTCAGCGCCTCGCCCGGCCCCATTTTGTCCTGCGAATTCCAGGCGAACAAATAACTCAGCACGCTGCTGGGCCAGAAGTAATCAACCAGATACGCGATGGGTATTTTCTGTGTAGCGGGCAGCGACGTGCCGGAGATGAATCGAATGGCCCTGCGCGCTATACTCCGCCGACGGAAGTAACTGCACCGCGCCCGCCGCCAGTCCCGTGATGATCGCCACACCCGCCACCGCCGCCGGACGCCACCATCCGGTTCGCCGATGCACAGCGTAATACGCAGCCGCGGAGACCAGCACGATCACCTGCATCATCACGATGTGCAAGCCGCCCGCCAGAATCGACAAACCGAGCGTCAATCCAGCCAGCGCCGCGTACGTGAGCGACCGCCGCGTCGCGTGAGTTTGCAGCGCCCGCAGCGTCAGCAGGAATTGCAGCGGAAGCCACACCGCGCTATCGAGCAGATGCGGCCAGGGAGCCGCTCCCACGAATCCGCCCAGCGAATAGCACAAGCCCGCGATCAGCGCAGGGAAGCGATTGAGCCCCATTTCGCGAATCAGCGCGAACATGAAATACGCAGCCAGCAAATGCGTGAACACGAAGTAGAGATGATACAGCCGCGTCGACAGCAGCCCGTTGCCGTTGGCCGGGAACAGCGCGAACACCAGGTGCAGCGGATAGAACGCCGCCGTCTGCATCTCGCCAATGAAACTGTGTCCGCCGAAGGTGTAAGGATCCCACAGCGGCACGCTTCCGTGGCGCACGCTTTCCGCCCAGAAGTGGAACCACGAGTAAGCCTGGTTGACGGTTTCCCCCACCGTCAGCATCGAAAACTGGCCGGTGAAAACGATCTGCCAATAGAACGCCACAATCGCCAGCGACAGCCAGAAGAGACACTTGAGTGTTGCCTTGGCGCTATCTGGCTTGACCATTGTGCTAGAGGAAACGGCGGCTCCGGTGTTCCATTCTAACCCAGGGGTTCAAACCAGGGGTTCGGCCCGGCGGCTTGCTGAATGGAACGAACTCGCCGCCCGCATCGTATTCGATTTGCGTGTCGTCCCGATCCCGGCTTTTGACGATAACCGCTGCAGTGATCGCGATGACGCTCGCGTGCTTCATCGCGGTTTTGGCAATCGTCTGCCAGTTCACGCTTCACGTTCCGCGCATCGCGCCCGCGATTCCCACGGATCTGCAACTCCGGTATCCCGCCGCGTCATGGCAAGAGAATTCTATCCGGGCCTTCGATGGTGTTCGCCTCGACAGTTGGTTTGTTCGGCCCCCGGCCCGAAACGGAAATTGCGTGATGGTGCTCCATGGCATCGGCGACTCGCGGCAAGGAAGCGCCGGCTACGCTCCTCTATTTCTCGACGAAGGCTATTCCGTCTTGCTGCCCGATAGCCGGGGGCATGGCTCCAGTGGCGGCGATTTGGTCACGTACGGATTGTTGGAGAAATCCGATGTTCTCTCCTGGGCGCATTGGCTGCGGCAACAGGACTGCAAAGCGCTCTACGCACTCGGCGAATCCTTGGGCGGCTCCGTCCTGATCCAGGCGGCCGCGCTCGGTACGGATTTTCGCGCCATTGTCGCCGAGTCCCCCTTTGCGGACCTCCCGGCGATTGCCGAATTCCGAGTGCGCCAAATCCTCCATCTTCCGCCGCTGCTGCAATCGATGATTCCGCCGCCGCTAGTGCAGAGTTCCATGACCTATGCGAAATTTCGCTACGGCATCGACTTGCGTCAAGTGCAGCCGATCGAGAGCATCCGTCACACCGCTACACCGATCTTACTGATTCATGGATTGCGGGATTCGCGGACGCCCTACTGGCACTCGCAAGCATTGGCCCGCGCCAACGCCAGTCAGTGTCTCTGGTTGGTTCCGAATGCCGAACACACCGCAGCGTATTCCACCGCTCCATCGGAATTTCGGCGACGTGTCTTGGGCTGGTTTGCCGAGCACTAACGCGAAGGATAGAACGTCTCAGCCCCCGATCGAATACATCGGTCTTGGCGGCGGCACAAACTTCGCGGTATTGATCTGGTGGCCGATCCACTTGTCCTTCACCGAGCCGCGGATGGCGTCGGCGATGGCTTGATCGGGACCGCCATTGCGCAGCAGCCCGCGCATGTCGGTCTCATCGATCGCGAACAGGCAATAGCGGAACTTGCCATCGGCAGTCAGCCGGATGCGATTGCAATTCAGGCAGAACGGCTTGCTCACCGAAGCGATGAAGCCAATGCGGCCCTTGCCATCGGCGAATTCGTATTCGGTAGCAGGGGCGCGCGGATCGCGGTCCGGAATCTCGCGCAGCGGACCGATCTCGCGCGTCAGCATCGCGATCATATCGTCGGTCAGCAGAACTTTGTCGTGATCCCAAATGCCCTGCGCGTCCAGCGGCATGAACTCGATGTAGCGGATCTCGATGCCGTTCTCGCGCCCGAAGCGCGCCAGCGGAACAATATCGCCTTCCACCAGATTCTTCACCGCCACCGCATTGATCTTGATCACCGGGTAGCCGACGCGCAGCGCGGTCTCGATGCCGTCCATCACTTTGCCGAAATCGTCGCGCCGGGTGATTTGCTTGAAGCGCTCGCGATCAAGCGTATCCAGATGAACGTTGAGGCGCCGCAGCCCGGCGTCGTATAGCTCCTGCGCCTGGTCGGCCAGCAGCACGGCATTGGTAGTCAGCGCCATGTCCTGAATGCCTTCGATCGCACCCAGCCGATGGATCAGCTTCGCCAGATCCTTGCGCAGCAGCGGCTCGCCGCCGGTGAGGCGCAGCTTGCGCACGCCCAGCGTCACCGCGACGCGCACGAAGCGCTCGATCTCCTCGAAGGTCAGGATCTCCTCGCGCGGCTGGAACTTCACGCCCTCTTCCGGCATGCAATAGAAGCAGCGGATATTGCAGCGGTCCGTGACGCTGATGCGCAGGTTGTCGTGGACGCGGCCGTAAGTGTCGATAAGAGGGGTCACGATGTCAGGCCCGGATTCTATCGAACGCAATTCAATCCAATTGTAGCGCCTCGCGGCTGGCCCGCCGCACCACCAGGCCCAAAGCCGCGGCCAGTACCACGCCCAGTGCCAATAAGTACCAGCCGTGATCCCGCAGCCACGTCCCGGAGTGTTCGCCGAGTGTCGAGCCCAAATACGCCAGCGCGGCATAGCGCGGAATCCGCGCGGCGGCCAGCACCAGCAGGAATCGCTTGCGCGTAACTCCCATGGCCCCGGCGCAGGCGCAGAAAGCCTTGAAGGGCAAAATCGGGATGGGCAGAAAGGCCGGGATGAACACCGTGATCATGCCGTAGCGCAGGAACCAGGCGCGGAAACGCTGGCCGCGTCCCGACGCCGTGTGCTTGGTCAAAAACTTCTCGCCGCCGCGGCGCAGGACCTCGAAGAAGAACATGCTGCCGGCCAGCGATCCGACCACCGCCAGCGCGGCCGTCAGCACCGCGTCGTCCGGACGCGCCGCCGTCATGAACAGCAGCAGGACGTCGGTGCCGCCAGGATTCGGAATGCCGGCCGACTCCACCATCGCGAGCACCAGGACCCCCACCGGTCCCAGCTGTTTTAGAATTTCGAGAAAATGATGCATCCGTTATTCGGCGTCGTTATCAGGCCGCGTCCCCAATCATAGCGAGTAGCCCGGCTTCGTCGATAACCGCGACCCCCAGCTCGCGCGCCTTGTCGAGCTTCGACCCCGCTTCCTCGCCCGCCACCACATAGCTGGTCTTCTTGCTGACCGACCCGGCCACCTTGCCGCCCGCGGCCTCGATGCGCTGCTTGGCTTCGTCGCGCGTCAGGTTCGGGAGCGTGCCCGTCAGCACCAAAGTCATCCCGGCCAGCGGCCCGCCGGCGCGCTTCTTGACCGCGTGAGTGAAGGAAAACCCGGCTTCGCGCAGCCGTCTCGACCAGCTCCTGATTATGCTTCTCGTGGAAGAACTGGTGGATGCTGTGCGAGACCTTCGGTCCCACTTCTTCGGCCTTCTGCAACTCGTCTTCATCGGCGGCCGCGATCTTATCCAGATCGCCAAACTGCTCGGCCAGAAACTGCGCGGTGCGCTCGCCGACGAACGGGATGCCCAGGCCGTTCAGGATGCGCGGCAGCGGCGCGCGGCGCGAGGCGTCGATATTGGCGAGCACCTTCTCGGCCGACTTCTTGCCCATGCGCTCCAGCTCCATCAGGTCGTCGAGCTTCAGCGCGTAGAGATCGGCGACGTTCTTCACCAGGCCCTTATCCACCAGTTGATCCACCAGCGCCTCGCCCATGCCGTCGATATTCATGACGCCGCGCGCGGCCCAGTGCAGGATGGTTTCCCGCAAACGCGCCGGACAATTGATATTGATGCAGCGGCTGGCGGCTTCGCCCTCCACGCGCACGATCTCGCCGCCGCAGATGGGGCACGTCGTAGGCATCCGGAAGGGGCGCCGATGCTCGCCTTCCTTCACGACCCGCACCACGTGCGGGATCACATCGCCGGCGCGTTCCACCAGCACCGTATCGCCGATCTGCACGCCCAACCGCTCGCACTTCGTCTTCGTTGTGCAGCGTCGCCTTCGAAACCATCACGCCGCCGACATTCACCGGACGAAACAACGCTCCCGGCGTCAGCGTGCCGGTGCGCCCGACGCTCACGCCGATATCCTCGACCACGGTTTCTTCCTGCCGCGCCGGGAACTTGAACGCGATGGCCCAGCGCGGGGCCTTGCGCCCTCCAGCCGAGGCGTTGCTGCTGCGCCACCGAATCCACCTTGGCGACCACGCCGTCGATTTCGTAGGGCAGCGCATCGCGCTTCTCTTCCCATTCCTTGCAGAACGCCAACAGCGCTTCGATGTCCGCGCACTTGCGCCAGTTCGGATTGACCTTGAATCCCGTCTTCGTCAGTTGCTCCAGAGTTTCGTGCTGCGTGGGCGGCGCCGGAACCACGAAATAGGAAAAGTAATCCAGCCGTCGCGAAGCCGTGATCGTCGGATCCAGCACCCGCAGCGATCCGGCCGCGGCATTGCGCGGATTGGCGAACACCGGCAGCCCGGCAGCCGCGCGCTCTTCATTCAGCTTGTCGAAAGCCTTGCGATTGAAGACCACCTCGCCGCGCACTTCTTCCACCGGCGCGCGAAAGGGAATCGAGCGGATCGTCCGCGCGTTTTCGGTGACGTCCTCGCCGGTCGCGCCATCGCCGCGCGTCACCGCTTGCGCCAGCTTGCCCTCGCGATAGCGCACCGCCAGCGACAGCCCGTCGAGCTTCAGTTCGGCCACGTACGCGAATTTTTCCTCGCCCAACAGATCGCGCACGCGGCGGTCGAAGTCGCGCAGCTCGCCCTCGTTCAAGGCATTGTCCAGGCTCAGCATCGGCGAGGAATGCGCCACCTTGACGAAGCCTTCGCGAGGCTTGCCGCCCACGCGCTGGGTGGGCGAATCGTCCGTGATCAACTCCGGATGCGCGGCCTCCAGCGCCTGCAACTCGCGCATCATCGCGTCGTACTCGGCGTCGCTGATTTCCGGCGCGTCGAGCACGTAGTAAAGATGCTCGTGATGCTGCAATTTCTTGCGCAGCGCTTCGATTTTCTGGGGGACGGAACTCACGGGGACGTTATACTTGAGAAATCGCCAAATATCAGCAGCCGGTCCTGATCTACAATCCTGTCGCGGGCAAGTTCCGGCGGCAGCCTGCGCGCATTCTCCAACGTACCATTGATGCCTTGAAAAAAGTAGGCATCGTGGCGGAGCTGACGCCCACCGAGGCGGCCGGCCATGCCACCGAACTGGCGCGCGACGCCGTGGCCGCCGGCGCGGACCTGATCCTGGTGCTGGGCGGCGACGGAACCATCAACGAAGTCGCCAACGGCATGATCCCTTCGCACGTACCGCTGGGCGTGCTGCCCGGCGGCACCGCGAATGTGCTGGCGAACGAATTGGGCCTGGGCAACTCACTCGAACGCGCCATCGAGCGCCTGGGACGCTGCGTCGAGCGGCGCATCGCCGTCGGAGCGTCTGTGCCACGGCACCGGCGAGCCGCGCTATTTTCTGATGATGTGCGGCGTCGGGTCTGGACGCGACCATCGTCACCAAAGTGAATCCCGAACTGAAAGCCCGCGCCGGAAAGCTGGCCTATTGGGTTGCCGGCTTCGGCGCAATTCTTCCACACCGTCGGACAGTTTCAGCGCAGAGGCCGGCGCCGAGCAACGGCAGTGCGGATTTGTGCTGGCCTCGCGCGTGCGCAATTACGGCGGCGACATGGAAATCGCCAGCGGCGCATCGCTGCTCAGCGACGACTTTGAAGTGGTGTTGTTCGATGGATCGAATCCGCTGCGCTACGCGGCCTACATGACCGCGGTGACGCTGCGTCAGGTGAAGTCCATGCCGGGAGTGCGGACGCTGCGCGCCCGCCGCGTCGCGTTCTCGGGCGACGCGCACCTGCAGATCGACGGCGAATACGGCGGCCGCATCCCCGCCACTCTGGAGATGCTGCCGGATGCGCTGACACTGCTCGCGCCGGCCGCGTATCGCTGAGGCGTGGATAACGACGAATGGACAATATCACGCATTCCCTGGTAGGCCTGATGCTGGCGCGCGCCGGTCTCGAAAAAACCACGCCCCGCGGCACCGCCATGATGGTGCTGGCCGCCAACGCTCCCGACATCGACGCCGTCTTCTGGTTCAGCGGCACGCAGACGTATCATCGAATGGCATCGCAGCTACCCGCACGCCATCGCTTTCGCGCCGCTGGTGGCGCTGCTGCCGATGCTGCTGGCGCGCGTCCGATTTTCCTGGCGCGTCCTTTCTGGCGTCGCTGATCGGCGTGCTCAGCCACCTGCTGCTCGATTGGACCAACTCTTACGGCATCCCGCTGGCGCTGCCGTTTTCCTGGCATCGCTTCCGTCTGGATATCGCCAACGTGTTCGATGTGTGGATCTGGGCAATCCTGCTCGGTGGCCGCCGCTCGCGATGGCGCTCGCGTCGTCAGCGCCCGCCGCAACTGGGCGTGGGCAGCGCTGGCAGCGCTGCTCATTTTTGAAGGAGTTCGCACGGTGGCCCACGCGCGCGCCGTTGACGTGATGTCCGCGCAGCTTGTACGAAGGCGCGCCGCCGCAGCGAGTCACGGCACTGCCGCGAGCGTTCAATCCGCTGACCTGGCGAGGCGTGGTCGAAGGCCCGGGCTTTGTGGTGATTGTGCCGGTGGATCTGCCGGCGGAATTCGACCCCCGCGCCGGGCGCCTCTATCCCGTCGCGACCCCGATTCCCGCCATGGACGCGGCGCTGCGCACGCCTCCCTTTCAGGTTTTCAGCCGCTGGTCGCAATTGCCGTTCTGGAAAGTCACGCCGGTCGCAGACGGCCTGCGCCTGGATTTAATCGACCTGCGTTTTGGCGATCCGGACCATCCCGGCTTTGCCAGCGTCTCGGCCATCGTGGACCGCACGGGAAAAGTATTGCGCGCCGGATTCTGGAATCTAGCGCCGCGCCCAGCGCGAGCTGAAGGCGTCGTCGATCATGGCCGAAGCCGTGGCCTCGGCATCCACCTGCAAATTGCCGGTGGCGTAGGCGCGCATCAGGCCTTCGATCTTGGCCTGGCGCTCCGGCGAATCGGCCGCGAGCGCGCACAAGCTGCGGACCAGTTCGGCAAGATCCCGATCCGATGCGAAGGCCGCCGATTCCTCAGTTCGGGCGCGAGCGGTGGCCGCCGAAGAACTCGAAGCAGAGCGATTCGGTTCGTTGACGTTCATCGTGCCTCCTTTTGCCCAGCATTGATGATTTCCATATCGACCATCCTAAGACAATTATGAATTCCTTGGCCGATTTGGCGGGCTAAGGTCATACTTAGTCATTGTACTCCCGTGGACTATTCGGAGTACTAGCCCACGGGGGCGCCCTCGAAGCTACGTGATATGGTGGAACGGGGGTGGCGGTTATGCCCAATCGGCGAGCGCTCCGTGGAATTAGAATTTCTTGTGTTCTGCTGGCATCGAGCGTGATTTTTAACGCTCTAGCGCAGGTTCCCGGCTCCTACCCGCCCGGCCCCGCTGATTCATCGGCGCCCGCGCTCCTGGCGCCGGATCAGTTAGAGAACTTGGTCGCTCCGGTCGCGTTATATCCGGACCAGTTGCTGAGTCAGGTTCTCGCGGCATCCACTTATCCGCTCGAAATCGTCGAAGCGCAGCAGTGGCTCGGGCAAAACGGCTATTTGCGAGGCCCGCAATTGGTCGACGCCGCCAACAGCAGAACTGGGACCCCAGCGTCCAAGCTCTGGTGATTTTCCCGACGCGCTCGCGCTGCTCACTCGCGACGTTCAATGGACCACGGCGCTCGGCAACGCATTTCTGGCGCAGCAGGCCGATGTGATGGATGCGATCCAGCGGCTCCGCGCCCGCGCGCAGAATAACGGAAGCCTCCGCAGCACGCCGCAAGAGATCGTCACCAGCCAGTGGCAGGGCGGACGGTGGCAAGCCGGAGACGATCCGATCGAGATCCGGCCTGCCGATCCGCGAATGATGTACGTGCCTTCGTACAATCCGCAAAATGTCTGGGGACCTCCGGCGCAAGGCTATTATCCGCAGGTCGGGTTTTCGTCTTACGGTGATTCGTCTTACGGTGACTCGTCTTACGGCGACTCATCTGGTTACTCTTCCGGTTCCTCCTCCGGCGCTTCCATCGGCCAGTTCTTGGGGACCGCAGTGAATCTCGCATCCTATTTCACCGGCTTCGGCGGGCTCGCGAGCGGAACCGGTTGGGGCTGGGCTCTCAACTGGCTGACTCACTCGGTCTTGTTGAACGGATCTTTTCTGGACCTGTTCGGTTTTCATAGCGGGAATTCGTACGCGGCAAATTCGTACGGTGCAAATTCGTACGGTGCAAATTCGTACGGTGGTTACGGAGCGCCCTCGGTTTGGGTACACGATCCCGCACACCGCGGAGGCGTTCCCTATTCGAATTCTCAAGTGGCCGGACGTTTCGGCGGCGGTTACCGCACTCGAAATGTGGCTTTCACATCACGTAGCGGCCTCGGTGGCGGCTCCTACGGAGGCGGCCACTACGACGGCGGCTCGCGCGGAAACCTTGGCGGTGGCTGGCGGACGCCGTCCGGCGATCGGATCAGTGGCCAGGCGTTCGGTGGACGCGAAACCGGTTGGCGGAGCCCTTCGAGCACCAGAGCCTTCGGCAATTCGTTTACCTCGAATTTTGCCTCGTCCAACAGAGGCTATTCGTCATCTGGATTCGGCGCGGGCGGAAATCGCGAGCCCAGTTACCCGACGGCCTATCAATCGCGGCAACATTGGCAACGGTTTCAGAAATTCCCCGTCGCCGGATCGGGGTTGGTCCTCGCGAAACGCTCCGGCTATCCGCGCCTCCAATCAGCATTTTTCGGAGTCACGTTCGCACGAGAAATTCTCCGCCCCACGGCAGTCATCGCAGCACTTCTCCGCGCCGCACGTCTCGCGATCTCACGGGTCGGGCGGTCACAGCTCCGGCGGACACGGCTCAAAAAGCCATGGATCCGGCGGGCATTCGCACAAGCATTAACAGCCGAATTCCGCGCCTCCGAAAGCGCAGGAAAAGTGTGGATGTTGTATGCTACAAATGCAATGAAACATTGGGCGATCTGCGTTTTTGTCCTCGCTGCCACTAACGCTTTTTGCGCGGATGGCCCGCTGCCGGAGGGCAAGGGCAAAGACGTCGTTGTAAACGCCTGCTCTTCCTGCCACAGCCTGGATCGCATCGCCGCCCTGCGGCTTTCCGAAGAGGGCTGGCGCAACACGCTGCGCCAGATGATCGAAAACGGCGCGTCTCTAAATCCGGACGACATCAATCCGATCCTCGCGTATCTCGTCGCGAATTTCGGAGCGCCTGCGGCGGGCAATACCGCCGCCGTCGTCCCGACGCCCGCGAGCATTCCCGCCGCCGTAGTGCCTGACAAAGCTGCGGTCGCGAGCGTCCCAGCCGGCGATCCATCGCGCGTCAGTTTCAATCGCGACATTCGCCCGATCATGTCGGGAACGTGTTTTCGCTGTCATGGTCCGGATGCAAGTTCACGCATGGCAGGCATGCGCCTCGACATCCGCGATGAAGCCCTGAAGCCCAAGGCTCACGGCACGCCGATCATTCCCGGCGACCCGGCCAATAGCGAAGTGGTGCAGCGAATATTTGCCGGCGACGGCCGCATCATGCCTCCCGCCTCGGCGCACAAAGAGCTGACCGCCGAGCAAAAAGATACCATCCGCCGCTGGATCGCCGAAGGCGCGAAGTACGAAGGTCATTGGGCGTATCAACCGGTGACTCGTCCGAGCGTCCCCGCAGTGAGCGGCGCGAAGGTTCTGAATCCGATTGACGCTTTTGTGCAGGCCCGCCTGGCGAAGGAAGGTCTCAAGCCGTCGGAGGAAGCGGACCGCCGCATCCTGATTCGCCGCGTGACGCTGGATCTGACGGGCCTCGCTCCCGAGCCCGCGCAGGTAGAAGCGTTCATCCGCGACCGCTCGCCGGACGCGTTCGAAAAAGTCGTCGACCGCCTGCTCGATTCGCCGGCCTACGCCGAACATGAAGCGGTGGGCTGGCTGGATGCAGTGCGCTACGCCGATACCGCCGGCTACCACAGCGATGGCGACCGCCCCGCGTGGCCCTATCGCGACTACGTGCTGAAAGCCTTCCGCGAGAACAAACCGTTCGACCAATTCACGCGCGAGCAATTGGGCGGGCGATCTCATGCCCAACGCCACCACCGAGCAGAAAATCGCATCGGCCTACAATCGCATGGGCCGCACGTCGGCGGAAGGCGGCCTGCAGCCCAAGGAATATTTCGCGAAGTACGGAGCGGACCGCGTGCGCGCGCTCGGCGCCAACTGGCTGGGAAGCACGCTCGGCTGCGCGGAATGCCACGATCACAAATTCGATCCGGTGCTCACCAAGGATTTTTATGCATTGAAGGCCTTCTTTGCCGACGTCAAAGAAGACGGCTTGGTGGCGGACGTGGGCCCGGATGCGTTCAGTCCCAAAATGCCGGTCTACCAGACGGGCGAGAAAGAGCGCATCGACAATTTGATTCGCCAGATCGCGGCGGCGAAAACCGAGTTGGATGCGAAGGCCGACGATCTCGCCGAGCAACGGCGGCAATGGGAGCGCGAGACGCTGGAGCACGCGAAGTCCTGGCGAAACGGCGTGGAAATTTCAAATGCCGGCGGCGGCATCGGCGCAAATCGCAAAGCTGACCATCGACGCCAACGGACCAACCGCGGCCGAAATCGCCGCGTCGTCGGCGTTGCGCGGCGGCAGTCCCGGTGGTCCCGGAATGATTGTTGTGGGTGGGCCTAATCCCGATAACGAAACCTATACCGTTACGCTGAAACCCGGGCCGGGCTTGTGGGCGAGCGTCGGCATCGAAGTGGATTCCGACCTCAGTTTGCTGGGCGCGAATGTGTCGCGGGGATCGGATCGTTTTATCGTGACGGAAGTGGACGCGCAGTATTCGCCCCCGTCCCCTTGGATGGTCGTCAGGCGCTCAAGGCCGCGCCGTTCGTGCTGGCATATTCGGCGACCACGCCCACCACCGGCTACCCGGCATTGGCTGCGATTGACGGGGATTCGCAAACCGGTTGGGGATTCTTTGGCGGCGCCGGCAAACCCTTCCTGATTCTGCGCTTCGCCGAGCCGCTGCGAACCGAGGCGCGATTCGACGCTGGTTCTGCGCCTGCATCAGGATTCGAAGTATCGACGAGCCACGTTGGGACGATTCCGCATCGCGCTGTCGAGCGGCACGCCGCTGTGGCCCGATCCTCCGATCGCTGACACCCAGAACGCCGCTGCGCCGAACACGCCGGCCGCCGCCGCGACACGCCGCCGCACTCGAACGCACGCGCCGAACACTGCGGCGCCGAATCGCTAGCGCGCCGAACGCTGCGCATCGAATGCCGCCGCAGCGAGCCCGCCGAGCGCGCCCCCTAGTGGCTTGCCGGCTCCGCTGAAGCAGGCGCTCGAACTCGCGGAAGACAAGCGCACGCCCGAGCAAGTCGCTGTGATTCGCGATTACTTCGAGTATTCATCCGCCGGATCTCTTCGCCTGCGAAGCTCGCGATCGCGAAGCACGAGGCGACGCTCAGCATTCTGCAGGCCGCGGTCGCGCAAGTGATGGTGACGGAATCGATGGAGCCGCGCGAGACCCGCCTGCTTCCGCGCGGCGACTGGATGAGCGATGCGGGCGCGCTCCTTCAGCCCGCGATTCCGGAGTTCCTCGGCAAACTCGACACCGGCGGGCGGCGCGCGAACCGGCTGGATCTGGCGAACTGGCTGGTCTCGCCGGAGAATCCGCTCACGGCGCGCGTCTTCGTCAATCGGCTGTGGCGCCAGTTCTTCGGCACCGGCCTCTCGCGAGTGCTGGAAGACGTCGGCTCGCAGGGCGAGTGGCCGTCGCATCCTGAATTGCTGGATTGGCTCGCGGCCGAGTTCATGAGTCCGGCAGGCGCGCATCCGTGGGATGTTCGCCACATGATTCGCACCATCGTCACGAGCTACACGTATCGTCAAACCTCGGTGTCGACGCCCGAGCTCGACCAGCGCGATCCTGAGAACCGTCTGCTCGCGCGGCAGAGCCGTTTCCGGGTGGACGCGGAAGTGGTGCACGATCTCGCGCTGCAGATATCGGGCCTGCTGGTGAATAAATTCGGCGGACCGCCGGTGCGGCCCTATCAGCCGGACGGATACCTGGCGGCCTTGAATTTTCCCAAGCGCGATTGGTCGGCGAGCCGCGGCGACGATCTCTACCGGCGCGCCATTTATACGCACTGGCAGCGCACGTTCCTGCATCCGATGCTGGGGAATTTCGATGCGCCGTCGCGCGAGGAATCGAACGTCAATCGAATTAATTCGAACACTCCGCTACAGGCGCTGGATTTGCTGAACGATCCGATCTTCGTCGAGGCGGCCCGCGCCTTCGGTGAGCGAATCCTCAAGGAAGGCGGCTCCCGTCTCAACGGTCAGATCGAGTGGGCATTCCGGGAAGCAACCGGACGCCGGCCCGACAACGATGAGTTGAAAATTTTGGTGAATCTGCACGACGAGAGCTTGGCCCATTTTAAGGAAGATCCGGCCGACGCGCGGAAGCTGCTGGCGGTCGGCGACTCGCCGCTGCCGCCGAAGACGAACCCGGCTGAGCTCGCTGCGATGAGTAATGTGGCGCGAACGATTCTGAATCTGCACGAAGTGATTACGAGAGATTAGAGGAACCAAGATGTTCGACAACACCGCTATGAAGAGGCGAGCATTCCTGGGGCGAGGCGTCACCGGGCTCGGACTCATCGCGCTCAACTCTCTCGTGAATCCGAAATTGCTGCAAGGGCAAACGCCCGCTTCAGAGCGATACCAGGGAGTCGTTCATCCTCTGCATCATCCCGCCAAAGCCAAGCGCGTCATTTATCTTTATCAGGCCGGCGGCCCGTCGCACCTGGAGACTTTCGACTACAAGCCCGCGCTGGCGAAAATGCACGGCAATCCCATGCCGGAATCGTTCACCAAAGGACAGCAGCTCGCGCAATTGCAGGGCAAGCCGCTGAATTGTTTCGGCCCGCAATTCGGATTCAAGACGTTCGGCAAATCCGGCCAGCAACTGTGCGAGCTCTTTCCGGAAATCGGCAGCGTGGCCGATGAAGTGTGCATCGTGCGCTCCATGTGGTCGGAGCAAATCAATCACGATACGGCCCACATGTTCCTGAACACCGGGTCCATCATTGCCGGCCGCCCCAGCATGGGTTCGTGGCTGATTTACGGCTTGGGATCGGAGACCGAAGACCTGCCGGGATTCGTCGTCATGATGTCGGCGGGGCGCGGCGGGCAGATGCAGCCGATCTCCGCGCGGCAATGGTCGGCGGGATTCTTGCCCAGCAAGTTTCAAGGCGTGAAGCTCAACTCCTACGGCGATCCGGTGCTCTATATCGACGATCCCGAAGGCATCTCCGGCAAACTGCAGCGCGAATCGATCGACGCCATCACGGCGCTCGATCGGAAGCGCTACCAGGCGGTTCACGATCCGGAAATCCTCACGCGGATTTCGCAGTATGAGATGGCGTTCAAGATGCAAAGCAGCGTTCCCAACCTGGTCGACATGAGCAAGGAACCGCAAAGCGTTCTGGATGCCTATGGCGCGCATCCCGGCGACGGATCGTTCGCGTCCAATTGCCTGCTGGCGCGCAGACTCGCCGAGCGCGGCGTGCGCTTCATCCAGCTTTACCATCGCGATTGGGATCATCATTCGGGCGTCAAGGCCGGCATCGAGTTCAAGGCGGAAGAAGTGGACCGTCCGACCAAAGCTCTGATCGCGGATCTGAAACAGCGCGGCATGCTGGACGATACGCTGATCGTTTTCGGAGGCGAGTTCGGACGCACGCCGATGTCGCAATCGGGCGATGGCCGCGACCACCACATCAAAGCGTTTTCTTACATGCTGGCCGGCGGCGGCATCAAGCCTGGACTTTCCTACGGCGCGAGCGATGAGTTCGGCTACGCGGCGGTCGAGAACCCGGTGAGCGTGCATGATTTCCACGCGACGCTTCTGCACCTGCTCGGCATCGATCACATGCGGCTTACCGTCAACTATCAGGGGCTGGATGCGCGCTTGTCAGGCGTCGGCAATCAAGGCCGCGTGGTCAAAGAAATTCTGACGTAGGCGTTACTTCAACTCCACGATAATCGCGCGCTGCGTGCCTTTCGTCAGCACTTCTTTGTGCGAGCGATTGCCGGCAGTGAATCGGATGACTCCGAATTTGTAAGGGTTCACGACGGTTGTCCCATCGGGCGCGATGGACGTGAGATCGCCGTCCTCCAGATAACTGACCACCACATCTTTGTCGTGAAAGTGCATGGACGTCGGCACTCCGGGTGTCCAGCGGGAATCCCACACGAAGACTCGATCGTTGTCGATCAAGTTCGTTGGTGCCGGGCCGCGGGAATGCCAGCGGATTACCGGAGGTATTGGCGGCCGGCCGCTTTTCGGAATCTTTCAACGTGATCTCAGTGGTGCGCGGTGGCGTGCCGGTTCCCACCCACGTCTCGGACGCGCGCGCGCCCTTCGGTCTAAACACGGCGTCGCCAGTCTTTCTCGTGACGACGCCCGATGGCGTCTTTGAAGTCTCCACCCACGAGATAAACCGTCACGGCATCGTGATCGCCCGCCGCGGCAAAGCCCGGCTGGTTTTTCTCCCAGGTCACGTCCCAAACAGTGACGCGGTCGTTATCGATGATCGGTTTGTTGCCCTGCGCCGACGCCAACAGCGGAAGAAGGAGCAGCCCTGCGATACGGATTTTCACAAGCTTCATCATCACCTGCGCGCGCGAACTCCGTCAAGGCACGTATTGGCTACAATATTTCACATGCGATGGTGCGCTTTGCTGTTCTGTCTGCCGGCTCTGGCGCAAACCCCGCGCGAGCTGGCCAAGGAACTGGATGTCGCGGCCAGCGAGCAATGGATCGACACCGGCGTCGATCTGCGCGCGGGCGATTCGTTGCAGTTCACCACCACCGGCAGTCTGGATTTGGGCGCCGGAAAATCCGCGGGTCCGCAGGGCGCGCAGCGCGGCTTTCGCGATCTGATCAAAAGTTATCCGGTGAACGAAGCGGGCCTGGGAGCGCTGATCGGCCGCGTCGGATCGAGCGATGCCGCGGTGCCGTTCCTGATCGGATCCGGCCGCCAGGCGCAGATTCCACGCGCCGGGCCGGCTGTTCCTGAGCGTCAATAAGACCTCTTCCGACAGTCCCAACGGCAGCTTTCACGTCAAAGTCGAGTTCGCATCGCGCGGACCCGAGGCGAGCGCGGCGCCTGCCAACTACAAGCTTGCCGAAGTGACCACCGCGATGATCGACCGCATTCCGCGGCGCGTCACGGATGCGCAAGGCAATGCCGGCGATAACACCAATTTTGTGGTGGTGGGCAGCGAAGAAAAAGTGATCCAGACGTTTGAGGCGGCCGGCTGGGTCAAGGTCGATCGCGAAAAGAAAGACGCGGTCCTGCACACGATTCTTTCCACGTTTACCAAGCAGGCATACGTGGAACTTCCGATGAGCGAGCTGACGCTGTTCGGCCGCGTGCAGGATTATGGCTTGGCGCACGCGGTGCCCATCCAAGTTGTTGCGCAGCGCCATCATTTGCGTTTGTGGAAGGCGCCGTTTCAAGTGGAAG
Organism: Bryobacterales bacterium; assembly: GCA_963731375.1. Taxonomy (GTDB): domain Bacteria; phylum Acidobacteriota; class Terriglobia; order Bryobacterales; family Bryobacteraceae; genus Palsa-187. Next base: position 282,917 of record CAVSUW010000004.1, on the reverse strand, counting down.
GGCGAAGAGCTATGGGTGGGCGCGGCCACGCATGACATCGGTTTCGATCGCGACAATCGCAACAACGGCGTCACGCATAAGATCGATCCCGAACGTGGATGACGAGCGCGAATTTGTGGGCCGCAGCCTGGACGAAACCGGACTGGTGGCGAAGACTTTCCTACGTGATTCCTTCGCAGGCCTCGAAGGAAGCGCGCACGGCGACCGGCGCGACTTTTCATTCCGATGGCCGCGTGATGGTGGTTCACTTGATCCCGGCATCCGCGGCGGCGGCCTTGAACAGCGGTGCGCCGGATGTGAAGTTCGCCAACCTGTTTTGTTCGGTGCGGGAGAAGGAAAATCCGGACACCGGCGATTGGTCCGGGTGCGAACAGTTTCTGCAGACAGCGCCGCAGGCCCGCGTGGATTTAGCGCCGCTGGCGTCGAAATACCGGGTGCTGATCGTGCCCGGATTTTTCAGCGCGTGCGCTTCGTCCATCGCTCCCGCGTTTGGAGACGGGCTGGATCACATGCGCAACCAGCACGGCATGACGGTGGAAACTTGGGTGCCGCCGAACGATTCCTCGGAGGCCAACGGCGCGGCCATCGCCCAATATTTGCGCGATCACATGGTTACGGACCAGCGCAAATACATTGTGATTGGCTACAGCAAAGGCGCGCCGGACGTGCAGACCGCGCTGGCCTTGCATCCGGAAGCGAAAGATGCCGTGGCGGCGTTTATCGCGGTGGCGGGCGCGGTGGGCGGCTCGCTCATCGCGGATCTCTTGCCGGCGCAGGCGAACAATTGGATCGATCGCTTCAAGCTGGGGAGCTGCGAAGGCGATGTGGCGACGGCGTTCACCAGCCTGAAGAAATCGGTGCGCCAGCAGTTCCTCGCGGCGCATCCCAATCCGGTGGTTCCCAGTTATTCGCTGCCGGCGACTTCCGATCGCGCGCACACTTCGAAGGCGCTGCTCGAAGCGTGGCAGTTGATGGCGTACTTGTCGCAGCGGCAGGACAGCCAACTGGCGTACGAAGACGCGATTCTGCCCGGATCGACGGTCTTAGGCGTCGCGCGCGCGGACCATCTGGCGGTGGCGATGCCGTTCGAAAAGGCCTCGGATTCCTCGATTCGATCGTTCGCCGATCAGGGCCACTATCCGCGCGCCGCGCTGCTCGAGGCGATGCTGCGTTTCGTGATTGGCGATCTGGAAACAGCGAAATAAGCCCGGTAACTTTTGCCCAGCGAGGCTGCAGCGTCGTCAAAACTTTCTGCAGTTACCGCTGCGTTAGCGCTTTGTTTTCGCTGCGAGCGCGCGTTTGGCCTCGTAGTTGCCTCAACAAAACTGGAGGCATCTGCCATGTTGATGACGATCTTCGTGATCCTGTTGGTGCTGTGGCTGCTGGGAATGGTTACGTCGTACACGCTTTACGGATACATCCACATTTTGCTGGTGATCGCCATCGTGGTATTCCTGATCCGCGTGATTCAGGGCCGCAATCCTTTGTAAGCGCAACGCCACCAGTATCATGATGGTTGATGGATGCGATTCGCTTCACCTGTCAAAAAGGCTGCATCAACTGCTGCGAGCAGAAGGGCAACGTCTATCTAACCGAAGACGATCTGAAGCGCGCCGCTGCGTTCGTAGGCATGAGCGCGGCGGCGTTCGAAGCGAAATATGTCTACCGGACGCGCCATGAAATGCGCTTCCGCAAGCCTCGCAACAAGCAGTGCTCGTTTCTCGAAGGCCACGGCTGCAGCATTCATCCGGCCAAGCCAACGCAGTGCCGGACGTTTCCGTTCTGGCCTGAGATCGTCGAGCGCAAGGCAACCTGGAATCGCACCGCGCGCTATTGTCCCGGGATCGGGAAAGGTCCGCTGATCCAGATCGGCACGGCGATGGAGACGGCTGAAGAGCAGCGCCGGGCGTATCCGGAGATGTATAAATGAAGCCGGTGATCGGGATCGATCTCGGCACGACGAATTGCGCGCTGGCCTATACGCGCGGCGAAGCGGTCGAGCAGTTCGCGATTCCTCAGTTGGTGCATGAGGGCGAAGTGCGCGCAGAATCGCTGCTGCCGTCGTTTGTGTTTCTGGATCCGGCGGCGCCGATCGTGGGAGTGTTGGCGCAGAAAAAGGGCCTGGAGAACGCGGGACGGCTGGTGGCATCCGCGAAGTCCTGGCTTTCGCATGCGGGCGTGGATCGCGAAGGTGCGATCCTGCCGCCCAACGCGCCGGAGGGCGTCGCCAAGATTTCGCCGGTGGAAGCATCGCGCTTGCTCTTGGCTCATATGCGGGACGCGTGGAATGAAACGCATCCGGACGAAGCCTTCGATAGCCATCAGGTGCTGGTGACGGTTCCGGCGTCCTTCGATGAGGTCGCGCGCGAATTGACGCTGAAGGCGGCGGAGCAGGCGGGCTATCGCGACGTCATTCTGCTGGAAGAGCCGCAGGCTGCTTTCTACGCGTGGATCGAGCGCAACTCCAACTGGCGCGAACAGGTGGGCGTCGGCGATCTGGTGCTGGTGATCGACATCGGCGGCGGCACCACCGATTTCACGCTGATCGCGGTGAAGGAGCAGGCCGGCGAGATCGCGCTGGAGCGCATCGCGGTGGGCGATCACATTCTGCTGGGCGGCGACAACATCGACGCGGCGCTGGCGCATCAGCGTTGCGCAAACGCTGCCGAAAAAACTGGACGCGATCCAATTCGATGCGCTGTGGCAGCAATGCCGGAGCGCGAAAGAACAACTGCTGGCGGAGGACGCCAAGAGCAGCGAACAATCGATCACGATCCTGGGCCGCGGGACCGGCGTGGTGGGCGGGACCATCAAGACCAAGCTCAAGCGTGACGATTTGCAGCGGATTTTGCTGGACGGATTTCTGCCGGTGGTGTCGATGGATGCGGCGCCCGAAGGGCAGCACGCGTCGCTGACCGAATTTGGTTTGCCTTACGCCGCCGATGCCGCGATCACCAGGCACCTGGCGCATTTTCTGCATCGGCATGGCGCGCGTCCGACGCACGTGCTGTTTAATGGCGGCGTGCTGCGCGCGAAGCTGGTGCGGGAGCGCGTGCTCGAAGTGCTGAACAAGTGGCTGCCGAAACCGGTGACGGCGCTGGCGTCCGAAGATCTGATGCACGCGGTGGCTCGCGGCGCGGCGTATTATGGGCTCGCGCGGCAAGGCAAAGGCGTGCGGGTTCGCGGCGGCGTGCCGCGCAGTTACTACATCGGCATCGAGACCGCGATGCCGGCGGTGCCGGGGATGAAGCCGCCGCTGAAAGCGCTGACCGTGGTTCCGTTCGGCATGGAGGAAGGCAGCGGTCATCAGATCCAGCAGCGCAAGTTCGCGCTGCGCATCGGCGAGCGTGCGCGGTTCCGCCTGTTTCAATCGACGGATCGCAAGCAGGACGCGCCGGGAGAAATGCTGGACGACATCGCGCCTGACATGGAGGAGTTGACTCCAGTGGAAGTCGCGCTGCCGGGTCAGCCCGGCGAGGTCGTCGCGGTGACGCTCGAAAGTCTGGTGACCGAAACCGGCATGCTGGAGCTGTGGTTCGTGGCGAGCGACGCCCGGCGCTGGAAGCTGGAGTTCAACGTGCGGCCGCGATCTACTTCTGGCTTAGGCCGCCGTCCACAGCCAACACCTGGCCGGTGACGAAGTTGGTCGCGGTCAGAAAATAAATCACGGCGTCGGCGATTTCTTCCGCGGTGCCCGCGCGCTGCGCCGGTGTCTTGCAGATCAGACGTTCGATGAGCTCGTCGTGCTCGCCAAACGGAATCACGCCGGGCGCGACCGAGTTCACCGTCACTTTCGGAGCGAAGGCTTTGGCGAGGGCGCGCGTCAACATGATGACGCCGGCCTTGGACGCGCAGTAGTGCGCGTGGTCCGACCACGGGCGCAGGCCGCCGAGCGAGCTGATGTTCACGATGCGTCCGCCATCGCCTGCGAGCATGCGCCGCGCGGCTTGCTGGCAGCAGAAGAAAGTCGCTTTGAGGTTGACGTCGTGGATGAAATCCCAGTCGGCTTCGGTGATCTTGCAGCGGATCGAAGCGCGTGAAACGCCCGGCATTGTTGACCAGGCCGTCGATGCGTCCGAAGTGTTTTTCGACATCGGCGAAGAGGCGCTCGATTTCGGCGACGTGTTCGAGATTGGCTTGAAACACCGGGGCGTTGCCGCATTCGGCGGCGGTGGCGCGGGCGGCATCCTCCGAACCGCTGTAATGGATGGCGACGCGGGCGCCTGACTGGAACAACCGCAGCGCGATGCCGCGGCCGATGCGCTTGGCGCTGCCGGTGACCAGAATCACGCGTCCGTCGAGAGGCGTCATATTTTCATTATGCGGCGGGTTCGCCGTGCACTTCGATCTCGGCGGGGTCGACTCCGTCTAAGCGCCGGCTCCGGGAGTTTGCCGGCGTAGTTGGCCCAGCCCCACCAAAACGCGGTCGACGTGCTGAAGACCGCGGCGACCGCTCCGATGACGCGCGGGCTGGCGTGATCGGAGGCCCAGCCGGCCACGCTCATCGAAACCATCATCGTCATCCAGGTCCAGGTTTCGATGGTGGAGAAGACGCGTCCGCGAAATTCGTGTCCGACGTGGCGCAGAAGCTGCGATGAATTGGACACCGAACTGACGCCGACCGCCGCGCGGGACATGCCGATACAAAAGATGCCGGCGGCGAAGGAAGGCGAGAGGCTGAAGAGCAGAAAAAAGAGGCCGTGCAAAATGTAGCAGATCGAAATCGTGATCTTGTAAGCCGAGAAGCTGAGCCGCGGGAAGATGCGGTGGGCGATGACCGCGCCGAGGATGAGTCCGACTGCCGGCCGATCCCCACATGGCGCCGATGCCGATGGACCCGCGCTTGAAAACGACATCGCCAAACAGGCTGAGCAGGATTTGCGCCGCGCCGCCGCCGGTGGCCCAGCCGACGCTGATGAGTCCGATGCCGAAGATGAGCGGAGTGGCGCGCATGTAGCGCAAGCCTTCGATGTATTCGTGCCAGGGGCGCACGATGCGGTCTTCGGTGAGGGGCTCGCGGGCGTCGGTTCCAGGGGCGGCCTGCGCGCGTTCCGCACGCCGGGCGTGGAAGCCGCCGGGGACGCGAAGCTGCCAGATGCAGGCGGCGGAAAACAGGAACGAGAACGCGTTAAAGCCGAATGCCAGGTGATAGCCGCCGAGGACGGCGACGCCTCCGAGAAAAGATCCGATGGCCTGAGCGGTCCACTGCGTGAGCTGCGTGAGCGAGTTGGCGGTGTGCAATTCGTCGCGGGTGGCGATGGTCGGCAAAATCGAGGCGCGGCCGCTGGTGAAGAACGGCGAGGCGAACATCAGCATGCCGCTCAGCAGGTAGAGCAGCCAGGTGCGTCCCAGGGGGATCGCGAAGATGAAGCACAGCGCGATCACGGCGCGCACCAGATCGCTGAGGATCATGATGCGGCGGCGGTCCATGCGATCGAGCAGCACGCCGGCGATGGGTCCGGCCGGGAGCATGGAGGCGGCGCGCGAGAGCAGAATCGCCGCGACCACCAAGCCCGAGTGAGTGTTGGCGAGCGCCAGGCTGAAGACCGCGACGTTGTTGAAATTGTCGCCGGCCTCGCTGACGACCTGGCCGACCCACGCAAAGCGATAGTTGCGGTTGGCGCGCAGCAGCGACAGGAAGCCGCCGGATTTCAAGAGATGGCTTCCTCCCGCACGGTGATGCTCTGGAGATAATCCATATCTATTTCATAGCCGAAGCCCGGTCGCGGTGGGAACGGCGATGGTGCCTTCGGGCGAGACTTCGACGGGCGGGCGCGATGATGTCGCGCGTCCAATAGCGCTTGCTGGCGGAGACGTCGCCGGGCAGCGTGAAGCCGGGGAGCGTCGAGAGCGCAATGTTGTGCGCGCGGCCGATGCCGGATTCGAGCATGCCTCCGCACCACACCGGAATGCGGTGGGCGTGGGCGAAATCGTGAATCTGTTTGGCGGCGTGGAAGCCGCCGACGCGGCCCAGCTTGATGTTGAGGATGCGGCAGGCGTGCAAGCGCGATGGCCTGTTCCGCGTGATGCGGCGTGCGGATGCATTCGTCGAGGCAGATCGGCGTCTGAAGCTGCGACTGCAGGATGGCGTGATCGATGATGTCGTCGTGAGCCAGCGGCTGCTCCATCATCATCAGGTTGAACTCGTCGAGTTGTTTTAAATGCGCGGCGTCGGCCAGCGTGTAGGCCGAATTGGCGTCGGCCATCAGCAGAATATCGGGGAACTTCTCGCGCACCTGGCGGACCACATCGATGTCCCAGCCGGGTTTGATCTTGATCTTGATGCGCTGGTAGCCGGCGTCGACTTCGGTCTGGATCTTTTCGAGAAGCTGCGCGACGGAATCCTGAATGCCGATGGATACGCCGCAGGGGATGTGGGTTCGCGCGCCTCCGCCGATGTGTTGCGCGAGCGGGACGCCGGCGCGGCGGGCTTCCAGATCCCAGACCGCGGCTTCGAGTCCGCCGCGAGTCATGTAAGTGGCCGCGGATGTGCGCGGTGCGATCGTAGACTTCGGCGGCGCTTTCGAAATGCGTGATGCAGGACGCGCGGCGCGACGTAATCGCGTGAGCAGGGGCCAGATGGATGCGGTCCACTCTTCGTTATAGAAGGGATGTTCGCCGGCGGTGACTTCGCCCCAGCCGGAGAGGCCGTCGGAAATCACTTCGACCAGAACGATGGAGCGCTGATAGGTGCGGCTGAAGCTGGTCTCAAAGAAATGCACCAGCGGCATCCGGATCTGGCGGAGAACGATGCGGTCTATTCGGAAGGCCATGATGAGAACAGGTAGGTGCCGGAGTCGGAGGAGCGCTCAAAGCCGGTGACGGCGAGTCCGCTCGCGAGGTTCTGCTGAAAGAGGCGCGCGACTTGCTGCTGGATCTGCAGCACCTCGTCGGGATCGGTGCGGCGGAGACGATCGAGACCGGCGGGCACGGGGATGCGCGCGAGCGTCGTGGAATTCCTGGCGCGGGCGGTTCAGATGCCATTCGGCAACGCAGCGATCGGTGGGCAGGCCGCCGCCGAGGCTGCTGGTGGTGATGCCGTAGTGATTGGGAAGATAGCTGGCGAATGATGGCGCCCAGCTTTTCGATATTGAAATAGGCGTTCTTGAGTTCGAGCGGATCGAAGGTCCACTCGACCAGGTCGAAACCGCGGGCGAGAGCGTCTTCGCGTTGGGCCAGTTTGAGCATGCGGCCGGCGCCGGCGTCGCGATATTCGGGGAGCACGCCCAACATGTGGCTGTGTAAATAAGGCGGCGCCGCCGGGGTGAACGCCGGGGATCGCGACGCAAAAGCCGCACATGAAGTTGTCGTCGAAGGCGCCCAGCAACTGGCCGCCGATGTCGCGGGCGACGACGAAGAAGCGGACGGGCAGAATGTCGAGGTCTTCCCAGCCCCAGACCATGCGCTGGAGATTCACGGCGTCGGCGTACTCGTGGCGGCCGGCGAGCGCGCGGACGGTGATCATACTTCGCTGTGCTTGGCGGCTTGCCACAGCGCCTCCATTTCATCGATGGAAGCTTGCTGCGGAGTTTTGCCGTGTGCGGCCAGGCCCTCTTCGACGTGCGCAGAAGCGGCGGCGGAATTTGCTGTTGGTCTTGCGCAGGGCTTGTTCGGGATCGACCTTCAAGAAGCGCGCGATGTTGACGACGACGAACAGCAGGTCGCCGATTTCGTCCTCGATTTCAGCGGGGTTGCCGGTGGCGCGGGCGGCGTCGATCTCGGCGAGCTCTTCGCGCAGCTTGTCGAAGACCTGATCGATGTTTTCCCAATCGAAACCGGCGCCGGCGGCTTTGGCGGCGATCTTTTGCGCTTCGACTAGCGCGGGCAGGGAGCGGGGAACGCCTGCCAGCAGGCCTTTGGGAGGGGCGCGCCTTTGCTTTCCTTTTCGACTGCCTTGATTTCGTCCCAGCGGCGGAGCACGTCGCCGGAGGTTTTCGCGTCGCCATCGGCGAAGACGTGCGGATGGCGGCGCACCAGCTTGCTGTTGATGGCGAGCAGCGAATCGGCGATATCGAAGCGGCCTTCCTCGGAGGCCATTTGCGCGAAGAAGACGGCTTGCAGCAGCAGATCGCCGAGCTCGTCGGCGAGGCCGTCCCAATCGCGGGCGTCGATGGCGTCCATCACTTCATAAGTTTCTTCGAGCAGATAGGGCTTGATGGTGTCGAAGTTCTGTTCGCGATCCCAGGGGCAGCCGCCGGGGGCGCGGAGGCGCGCCATGATCTCGACCAGACGCGCGAAGCCGGGGCCTGCGGGCTGGCGCTGTTCATCAGACACGCGTTCAGACATGGGAAACCTCAGATTATCACGCGGGTGTGGAGCGGCTGTGAGGGGAAAGACACGTGTGCTGTGCGGAATGAAATTTTCGATCGTCTCGCGGCGGGCTGCTCACGTGAAGCAACCCGCCGGGGGTGAAGGAACAGGCGGCTTGCGGGTCTCAGAAAAGTGTCCGAATCAACCTTCAATTGCGCTCTCCTATTTCCTTTCGCGGTCACCTCGCGCCACTTTCGCGACGTCCGTATCAACCAGAGAATCGATTCTCTTCCGTGTCCCGCCCTTTTCTCAATGTTTCCGGGGCGGCTAGTCCGCGTCACACTAACGAGTCCGCGGACGCGGATTTCACCAAACTACAACGATCGGCCTGCGCAGGCTCGAACTACGTTTGGATTATGCGGGGAGGGTGGAGAGGTGCGGAAGTCAAAGTGGGAAGTGATTGAGTAGGGGCGGGATTGAGGTGAGGGAGGGTGTGTGATGCGCAAGTGGCCGAAGACAAGTGGCCCACAGATGGACACAGATAAACACGGATAGCGAAAGCTCGGCCAAATCAAAGAGGCTTTGCGGATTATCACGGTACTAATTACGAAGCCTTTTGCAATAAGAACGCTTGACACGTGACCATAAATCTCCGATCATTGTCCAAAGTCATGCGCCTGTTTGCGAGATCCCTCGTCACGTTTCTGTTGACCTTGCCAGCGGCGACTGCGCAATACAATCAGGATTTTTCAGGCGCTTGGAATCTCAATTCCGCGCGCAGTGAGATTCAGAGTTCGGTTCCCGGCGATCCTGCTTTGAAGGTGGAGCAGAACGCTGCTTCCCTCACGTGGTCGGGCGGCGCAGCAACGTCATCTGTCGATCCTTCGTCTATCCTTTGGATGGCCGCGTCGAGAAGCGGCGGGCGGGCGACTCGGACTTCAGCACCACCACGAAGTGGGAAGGCGCGGCGCTGCTGGTGAACACAATTGTGAGCGGGCCGCAGAACTATACCGTGATGGAGCGCTGGACGCGCTCGCGCGATGGCAACACTCTCACCATCCGCCGGACCATGGTGCGGCTGCGCAACGAAATCGAATCGACATTGGTCTACAATCGCGCGGGTTCCGCTGCGCCTGACGTGCTCACCACGCGAACGCTGATCCCGGCCCAGCCTACGCCGCCCGCGCCGACGGAATTTGTGGTCGATCAGGGCACGCGGATTCTGCTGCGCCTGACCAACTCTGTGAACACCAAACGCACCGCCCCGGAGACCGCGTGTATCTCGAAACCGCCGTGCCGATTTTCGTCGACGAACGCTTGCTGATCCCGCGCGGCAGCTATGTGGCGGGGACGGTGACCGAGTCGAAGCAGGCCGGCCGTGTCAAAGGAAAAGCGGCGCTGAATCTTCGTTTCGACACGCTCACCTTGCCCAATGGCGTCACGCGCGACTTCCGCTCGCGCGCCGGCAGCGCCGATACGCGCGGCAACCTGGACCGCTCCGAGGGCCGCATCGAAGGGGAAGGGAACAAGTCTGGTGACGCGAAGACGGTGGGCGAGACCACTGCCGCTGGAGCCGGCATCGGAACCATCGCGGGCGCTGCAACAGGGCACTACGGATTAGGCGCGGGCATCGGTGCCGCCGCGGGCGCCGCTGCTGGGTTGGCCGGCGTACTCAGCTCGCGCGGCCCCGAAGTAGTGCTGCCGGCGGGAACCACCATGGAGTTGGTGCTCGACCGCGATCTGCGCTTCACCTCCGAAGACTTGCGGCCGGCTCCGCGATAACTGCGGAATATTTTCGCGAAAAATCTCGGCCCACAGATGAACACGGATACACACAGATAAGAAAAACATAATCTGCTCAATTCGGTGAGCTGTCGCTATCCGTGTCCATCTGTGTTTATCTGTGGGCAAATCGAATTGATTGTTGCTCGGTCAGGCCAGTTTCGCGGTCAGCATCCATTCCAGAACGCCGGCGGGGGTGGGGCCGGTGGTTTCGACGTCGATGCGGACCAGCGCGCCTTTGCGGAAGTGGACCATGGCATGCGCGGAGCCGAGCAGATAGGCGACGATCGCGGAAAACAGCGGCTCGTGACCGGCCAGGAGCACGGCGGATTCGGTGCGGTGCTCGCGGATGGCTTCCCAGACTTGTTGCGGGGAAGCCGTCGGGCGTCAGGGCGGGGATGCGTACGATTTTGCCTTCGTAGCCTAGCTCGTGGGCGGCGATCTCGGCGGTTTCGAGGGCTCTCCGGTAGGGGCTCGAAAGGATCAGCGAAGGGCGGACTCCGGCTTGATGGGCGCGCTCCAGGACGCGGCGCAGTTTGGCGCGGCCTTCGTCGGTGAGGCGGCGGTCGGGGTCGCGGCCGGTGGCGGAGCGATCTTCGGCGATGCCGTGGCGAAGCAGGTAAATTTCCATTGGAATGACCATAATATCGGTTCTGGTATGCTGTAGACAGAAAGGCATGGCTGAGTCCACCTTATGAGTCGCCGATTCCAATTCGTCGTGGTCGCGTTTTCTTCCGCGGTGGTGGCGCTGCTGCTGTTCGGGGCAGTGGGCCGGAGCGCATCGCCGGATGCTCCCTACACCAATCTGGGCGTTTACAGCGAAGTGCTGTCGCGCATCAAGGCGGATTACGTGGAAGAGCCGGACATGAAGGCGGTCACGGTGGGGGCGATCAATGGGATGCTGGAATCGCTCGATCCGCATGCCAGCTATCTGACGGCCGACCAATACAAGCAGTATCTGAAGGCCAAGGATTCGAAGAAAGCCGACGTCGGGCTGGTGCTGGCGAAGCGGTTCGGATACATGTCGGTGGAAGACGCGATTCCGGGCTCGCCGGCCGAGAAGGCTGGCTTCAGCACGGGCGACGTGATCGAATCCATCAATAATGTTTCGACGCGCGATATGCCGCCGGCGTTTGCCGAGCAGTTACTGCAGGGCGATTCCGGCACCGCGGTGGAATTCGGCGTTTTGCGGGTGGCGCAAACGGAAGCGCAAGAAGGTCAGCGTGGTGCGGGCGACGATCGTCTACCCGGATGTGACTGGAAGAATGGACGGGCAGACGGGCGTGATCCAGGTGCAGGGTCTGATGCCGGGTCGCGTGCAAGGAAGTGGCGGCGCAGATCGCGGCGCTGGAAAAGCAAGGCGCGAAGAAGCTGGTGCTGGACCTGCGGCACTGCTCGACTGGTCCGGATGAAGAAGGGATCGCTCTGGCGAATCTGTTTCAGGATCGCGGGCTGATCACTTATACGCTGGGGCAGAAATCGGCGAAGCAGGAGTTTGAGGCGCAGGCATCGAAGGCCGTGACCAAACTGCCGCTGGTGGTGATCGTGAACCGCTCCACAGCGGGCGGCGGGGAGATTGCGGCGGCGTCGCTGCTCAATTCCAAACGCGCGCAACTGGTGGGCGAACGCACCTACGGCGACGCGGCGGTCCGCAAGGCGGTGACGCTGAACGATGGCAGCGCGGTGATTCTTTCGGTGGCGAAGTATTATTCGCCGGACGGCAAGTCGATTCAGGATAACGGCGTGACGCCCAATGTTCTGCAGGCCGAGGCGGATGTGGCGGTCGCGGACGGTGCGGCGGACGATAGCCTCCGGATGCGGTGCCGGACGACACCACAGACAAGAAGCCTGCCACCGACGAATTGATGAAGCGCGCGATTTCGCTGCCGGAGAAATAACAGACACCGATCATGCCGCTGTACGAGTACCGCTGCTCCAAGTGTGAGAAGAAGATCGAAGTGATCCGGAAGTTTTCCGATCCACCGCTTACCGAGCATGAGGGCTGCGGCGGAACGCTGGAGCAACTGCTTTCGGCTCCGGCATTCCAGCTTAAGGGCACGGGCTGGTACGTCACCGATTACGCCAAGGCAGGCGCGAAACCCGTGTCCGATACCGGTAGCAAGTCGGGCGGCGATTCGAAGGATTCGGAAGCGAAGGCGTCGACTTCGAAAGACGGCGACGGCAAGGCCGGCGAAAAATCGACGGCGAGAAGAAGTCCAGCGAGAGCAAGAGCGACACCAAGACCGAATCGAAGCCTGCCGCCACGACCACCAAGGCCGACTAACCGGCCTCCATCAAGCTGACGGTTTTTGCCGAATCACTTCGACCGAGCACGTGGCGTGGGTGGCTACGGTTTCAGAAGTGCTGCCGATCAGAAAGCGGCTGAGTCCGCTGCTGCCGTGGGAGCCGAGGACGATCCAGTCGGCGGGCCATTCGGCGGCTTCCTGGAGAATCAGTTCCTTGGGACTGGCCGCTAGAACGGAGATCGATTCCGAGGTGGCCAGGCCGGCGGCTTCCAGAATTTTTAGGGCCGAGTCGATGGCTTCCTCGGTTCGCTTCATGGCCTCCGCGCGCTGCGACTTCCAGATGCGCGGTGTCGAGAGCCGGGATTTCGAACGCGCCTTGCAGCGCCGACATGCCCAGTTCGACGACGCTGAACACGCGGATCTCGGTGCCGCTGGGCCAGGGGCGTGCGGCGATCGCTTCGGTCGCGTGGCGCGAACCTTCCGATCCATCGACTGCCAGCAATACTTTCAGTCCCGCACCGGCTGCTGCGGCGGGTTCGCGCACCAGCGCTACGGAGCACGGGGCGAAGCGCAGGACCGCTCTGCGACACGCTGCCCAGGAGGAATCGTTCCACGGCGCCCAAGCCGTTCGCGCCGAGCACGATCAGGTCCGCGTGCATGGCCGCGGCGTGATCCAGGATCACGGTCTTGGGATCGCCCTTCGCCACGGCGCTTTCCGCCTTCAGTCCGTGCGCCAGCAAATGCTTGGCGGCGACGTCCGCCGATTGCCGCGCGCATGCTTCAATTTCCTCAGCGACCGATCCGAGTGCCCAAGGCTCGAGGAGTCTCGACTACGGTCAGAACTTCGACCTGCGAACCGGCAGGCCAGGGGCGCGCCGCGACTTGATCGACGACGGCTTGACTGGCGGACGAGGCATCCACCGCGAGCAGAATGTTCATGCGTCCACTATCGCAAGATTCGGTGTCGGGGCGCAGCGGTTAGGTCGGATGCAGCGGATGAGCCCGGCGCGGCGATCAAGCCCGCGCGTTGAGCGCTTCTTTCACGCGCTCCGCGGTGAGCGGAATCTGGCGCAGGCGCACGCCGGTGGCGTCGAAGATGGCGTTGCCGATGGCCGCGGCCATCACGGTGATGGAGGTCTCGCCGGCTCCGGTGGCTTCGTCGTCGGGGCGGTTCATCAGCACGCACTCGATCTTCGGCATCTCGAAGCCCAGCGGCAGCGAGTGATAAGTTCGCCAATCGACCGACGTCACTTTCTGGTCGTCCCAGGTGACCTGCTCGCCGAGCGCGCGGCTCATGCCTTGCAGCGCGCCGCCTTCGGCCTGATTGCGCAGGCCGTTGGGATTCGAGACTGGGCCGACGTCGATGCCGGCCCAGATGCGCTTCACGATCACTTTGCCGGTATCCTGATTCACTTCGATGTCGACCACGATGCCGGTGTATCCGTTGTCGCCTTCATAGGCGACGCAGGCGACGCCGCGGCCGGTCACGACGCCGGTCTTGGGATTGCCGGGCTTGGGCGATGGACGCGTTTCCCACTTCGCGGCTTTGGCGGCGGCTTGGAGCACTCCGATCAGGCGCTCGTCGCGCAAGTGGCGCAGGCGGAATTCCACGGGATCGGCTTTGACGCGCGCGGCCAGTTCATCCATGAAACTTTCATGCGCGAAGGTATTCTGCAGACGCGCGGGAGAGCGCAGGGGTCCGGTCCAGAAGGGCGAGAGCACGTTGTGCACGATCACGCTCTCGCTTTTCACGGTTCCGGTGCCGCCGGGGACGCCATCGACGTTCCCCATCATGTAGGAGGGAATTCCGTTGCTGTTGTTGTTGTAGCGCTTCGGCTCCTCGGCGGGCCCGGGCGTGAAGGGCGCGGGCTGGTAGCCGATGAGCATTCCGGTGATCACGTTGCCGGGAGTCGACGGGCCGGGGCGGTTGCCCATGCCGGGCGTCCAGGATTCGTGCTCCCAGGCGATGATGTTGCCCTTCGCGTCGAGGCCGGCGCGTTCTTCGATCACCCAGGCGTTGCCGTAATTTTCCCAGGCCATCTCGTCTTTGCGGGAGAGCTGGACGCGCACCGGTTTGCCCACGGCTTGCGAGAGAACCACGGCATCGTAGGTGACGGTATCGGCGCCGTTCAATCCATAGCAGCCGGAGCCGCGGCGGAAGATCACGTGCACGTTCTCGGGCTTCAGGCCGAGTGATCATCGCCGACGCGGTCTTCTGGTACCAGACGCCTTGCGTGGGCGAATAGATGGTGGCGTTGATCGCTCTGCACATCGGCTACGGCGCAGGAACTGCCCACCGAGCCGTGCATCTGGTACGGGTGATAGAAGGTGGACTTCAGCACGGTGGCCGCGGTGGCCATCGTCTGCTGCGTGTCTTTCGAATCGAGCAGCTTCGTGTCGCGCGAGGGCTGCTGGCGCAGGCGTTCGTAAAATTCCGATTGCTTGGGCAGGCCGGCGCCGGGGGTCCACGAGACCTTCAATTTTTCCGCCGCCTGGATCGCCTGCCAGGGCTTCTCCGCCACCACGCCGACGAAATTCTTGCGCGTGACGACCTTCACCACGCCGGGCATGTCTTTGACCGAAGCTTTCGTCGACGCTGATCAACGTCGCGCCGACGGCGGGCGGACGCACCACGCGTCCGTGCAGCATTCCGGGCAGGCGCACGTTGTGGACATACTCGAACTGGCCGGTTGCCATGAGCGGGCATGTCGGGACGGCCGATGGGTTTGCCGAGGACGGTCCACTCGCGCGGATTTTTGCGTTTGGCTTTCTTGTCGAGCGTGAGGTTGAGTTTCTTGCCGCCGACCAGTTGTCCGTAGGTCACCTTTTTCGAGGCGTCGCCTTTCGCGCTGATCACGCCGTCTGGCGGCGGTGAGCTGTTCGACGGGCACGCCCAAGCGCTGCGACGCCAGCTTGAACAGCGCTTCGCGCGCGGTGGCGCAGGCCTGCGCCAGATTCCCGTGATTGAAATTCGCGGGGTGCGATTGGCTGCCGGAGGTGTACGCCTGATCGGGCGTCAGCGCGGTGTCGCAGTAGATCAGCTTCACGCGATCGAAGGGCACCGACAGTTCTTCGGCCACCAATTGCTGTTGCGCGGTCGAGATGCCCTGGCCCAGTTCTTCCTTGCCGCTATAACGCGGTGATGCTGCCGTCGGCGGCGATGGCGATCCAGGAATCGACCTGGTCCATGGGAGGCGCGCCGGGGAGCGGGGCTTGGCCGAACTGGGCTTGAGCGGCATCGCCTCCGGCCATGCGGAAGCCGACGATCAGAACGCCGGCGCTTTTGAGAAAGTTGCGGCGATTGAGTGCGGCGCGCGCGTCGGGAGTCATGGCGACGGCTCTCATTTCGCCACCTCCTTCGCGTAGCGCTGGATCGCCTCATGCATCCGCACGTGCGTGAAGCAGCGGCAGAGCACGGTGGAGAGCGCCTGCTGGATTTCCGGCTCGGTGGCTTTCGGATTCTTGTCGAGGAACGCCTTCGCCGTCAGGATCACGCCGTTCAGACAGAATCCGCACTGGGCGGCCTGCTCGTCGATGAACGCTTTCTGAATCGGGTGCGGATTTTCGGGTGTGCCCAGCCCTTCGAGCGTCACGATGTCTTTGCCCGCCACCGCGCTCACCGGCGTCACGCAGGATCGCATCGCGGTGCCGTTCACGATTGCCGTGCACGCGCCGCATTGCCCCAGGCCGCAGCCGAACTTGGGGCCGCGCAGTGCCAGATCGTCGCTTAACGCGTAGAGCAGGGGAGTCGCGGGGTCCAGATCCAGCGTGTGGGTCTGGCCGTTGACCTTGAGAGTGATGGCGCTCATATCGATAAGGGTAGAGTTTGGGGTCTGCTGGGTCAAGCGTGAATAGTGCTACTTTGATTCTCAGAGCGGGAGGCGATGGGAATGGCCAAGAAAATTCCAGTCGGGCGGCGCGGATTTTTGAAGGGCGCGGCGGGGGCGGCCGCAGGTGCGGCGGCGCTGGCGACGAGTGCTCCTGCCGCAAAGGCGCAAGCTCCGGAACGGGTGCCGGCAACCCCGCTGCCTTCCGCCGCTATGGCTGCCGCTGAGAAGTCTTCGCCTGCGGCTCGGGTTGACGTCTACACGACGGATCGTCCTGGTTCCGATTTCATGGTCGACGTCATCAAGACCCTGAACTTCGAGTACGTCTGCGCGAATCCGGGGTCGAGTTTCCGCGGGCTGCACGAATCGCTGGTCAACTACGGCGGCAACAAGGCTCCGGAACTGATCACCTGCTGCCACGAAGAATCGTCGGTGGCGATGGCGCACGGCTACTTCAAGATCGAAGGCAAGCCGCTGATGGTGATGGCGCACGGCACCGTCGGATTGCAGCATGCGTCGATGGCGATCTATAACGCCTACGCGGACCGCGTGCCGGTGTACATCGTTCTCGGCAACATTCAGGACATCAACTTCCGGCGCAGCGACGTGGAATGGGCGCACAGCGTGCAGGACGCGGCGGCGATGGTTCGCGACTTCACCAAGTGGGACGACAACCCGGTATCGCTGGGCCACTTCGCGGAATCGTCGGTGCGCGCGTACAAGATCGCGATGACGCCGCCGATGAGCCGGTGGTGATCGTGGCTGACGCGGTGCTGCAGGAAGAGCCGATGCCGGAGGCCGACCGGCGCACCGCGCGGATTCCGAAGCTCACGTTGTCCGCGCCGCCGGCGGGCGATTCGGGAGCGGTGGCGGAAGCGGCGAAGATGCTGGTGGCGGCGGAGAATCCGCTGATCGTCGCGGGACGCTCGGCGCGCACTCCGCAGGGGATCGCGCTGCTGGTGGAACTTGCCGAGACCTTGCAGGCGCCGGTGCAGGATCGGCATTTCCGCATGAACTTTCCGTCGATGCATCCCTTGAACGGCGGCAACATTGCCACCGCCGATGTGGTGCTGGGTCTCGAAGTGCAGGATTTCTGGATGGCTACGCATTCCAGACGCCCATCAACCGCATGGGCATGGAAGTCGAAGCCGATCACCAAGCCGGGCGCGAAGCTGATCACGATTTACTCCGGCGATCTCTACGGCAAGAGCAACTATCAGGACTTCGGGCGCTACGCGGAAGTGGACCTGTCGATCGCGGCGGATGCCGAAGCCACGCTGCCGGCGTTGATCGAAGCCTGCAAGAAGCTGATCACGCCGGATCGCAGGAGCGCCATGCAGGCGCGCGGCGCGAAACTGGCCGAGGCGTCGAAGGCGGCTCGCGAGCGCGATATCGAACTCGCGGCTTACGGCTGGGATGCCAGCCCGATCAGCACGGCGCGCGTGAGCGCGGAGCTGTGGAACCAGATCAAGAACGAAGACTGGTCACTGGTGTCCGACGTCAATCCGTTCTTCAGCAGCTGGCCGCTGCGGATGTGGGACTTCAAGAAGCACTATCAATACCTGGGCGAGCACGGCGCTTACGGGATCGGCTACGGAGCTCCGGCGGCGGTGGGCGCGGCGCTGGCGAATCGCAAGCACGGCCGCCTCACGGTGAATATTCAGTGCGACGGCGATCTGAACTACGCGCCCGGCGTGCTGTGGACGGCGGCGCATCACCGCATCCCGCTGCTGACCATCATGCACAACAACCGCGCCTATCATCAGGAGGTGATGTATCTCACCGACATGGCGGCGCGCGCCAATCGCGGCATCGAAAACTTCAGCGTGGGCACCGGGATTAACGATCCCAATATCGATTACGCGACGATGGCGAAGGCGTACGGCATGTATGGCAAGGGTCCGATCACGGATCCTAAGGATCTGGGCCCCGCGATCAAGGAAGCCATCGCAGTGGTCAAACGCGGCGAGCCGGCGCTGATCGACGTGGTCACGCAGCCGCGTTAGAAGGCGATCATGCGGAAGATTTGTGGTCGCAGCGATATTGCTGCGCAGGGTTGGTTCGGGCGCAGGATTCCGCGGGCAATGCCGAAGCGGGCAAGCGCCTTTACATGAAGAACGGCTGCTATCAATGCCACGGGACCGTAGGGCAGGGAACGATCGCGGGCGCGCGCATTGGTCCGCCTCCGCTGAACGCGCAAGGCTTGATCCGCTATGTGCGGCGTCCGGCGGGGCAGATGCCGGCTTTCACCGAAAAGGTGATGTCGGACCGGGAACTTACCGACGTCTACGCGTTTCTGAAGACCATTCCGCCGCCGAAACCGGCCAAGGATATTCCGCTGCTGAACGATCTGCGCGGGAAGTGACCGCCGGTACCGTCGTACCAGTATTGCTTCCGTGCCAAACCAGTATCGCTGCGTGCTGCGGCGGGCCGCGTACTCTCCCATTGCGGTATGCCCTGTGGTAGAGTGATTTCTGTTGACACTCAGGTGGGTCTACGGCCTGAGCGGAGGAGGTAGGTCAATGCTGAAAGATGGTGTGGTGTTGATGGTCATCTGCCTGATCGTGGTGGGTGGACTCGCTGTGTGGTGGATGCAAACCCCCACGCATCCCCTTAATGCAACCGCGCCGCAAGTGCAGGAACCTGCGCCGGCCCCTGCACCCGCTCCGGTAGTCAAGAAAGTGTCGAGGCCCAAGCCTGCTCCGCCGCCGGTTGTGGAAGAGCCCGTGTCGTAGCTGTAGTGGTGGCGCCTCCGCCGGCTCCCGTGGTTCAGGCTCCCGCCGCCGCCATTTCCCGCTGTCGAACAGATCGCGAGTGGAGCTCACGAAGACTGCGATCACCGGTAAGTATGGCGATCCGGCCTTAGCCGCCGTAACTTCCACGGGCGGCCACATGGTCGAGACCTTTGTCTACTCCAGGAATCGCGGCCGCAATGCGACCGTCATTCGCTTGGAAGACGGCAAGGTGGCCGCGGCTTATTCCCAGGCGGAACCGTTCGTTCCACCGGGCTTGTCCGCACCGCGGCGCTACACAAGCTCAGTAGCGCGCTCGTCCATAACTAAGATCGATCCGCCGAAGACCGTTCCGCCGCAGATATGAGAGGTCGTCTGCCGCGAAAAGATGTCGCCGGCTCAGGCAATCCTAAGTTTGCAGCGGTTAACATGTGTTGATGGGCTTCGCGAACCACGCCGTTTGCACAGAGATCGATTCGGTGAAGGCTGCCGTACTGCTCCTGCTGGTTTTGTGCGGCGCGGTGTCGTCGCTGGCGCAGAACTCGATCCTTCGTGGCGTGGTTACCGATGAGAGCGGAGCGGTGGTCCCCAACGCAACGGTCACGCTGTCGGGGCCCGGCGGAGCTCGAAAAAACCGCCACTACTGGTGGCGACGGCGCCTATGTCTTCGCTGGATTGGCGGCCGGCGACTACACGGTTCAAGCGTCCGCGCCGCAGTTGGTGCTGGCGCAAGCCGCAGGCGCTGACCATCCGCGCCGGCACGCAAACCCTGAATCTGCGGCTGATGGTGGCTTCCACGGTTCAGCAGATCGTGGTCGAGGAGAATGCCGGGCCGGCCGTGAGCACCGATGCCGCGAGCAACGCCACCGCCACGGTTCTGACGCGGCGACGATCTTAACGCGCTCTCCGACGATCCCGAAGATTTGCAGGCGGATCTGGAGGCGCTGGCCGGGCCTTCCGCCGGCCCGGGCGGAGGCGCCATCTTCATCGACGGATTCAGCAGCGGCGAGCTGCCGCCCAAGGAATCGATTCGCGAAATTCGCATCAACCAAAACCCTTTTTCGCCGGAATTCGACCACCTGGGCCTGGGCCGCATCGAGATTCTCACCAAGCCGGGAAGCGATAAATATCACGGCTCGCTGAACTACAACTTTGCCAATCAGTTTTGGAATTCGCGCAACCCTTACTCGGCAATCAGAAGGCTCCGCTCTCGCTCAACGAATTCGAGAACAGCTTGAGCGGACCTATCAACCGGCGCATGTCGTTTGCGCTGGACGTCAACCAGAACAATGTCGACAACGGTTCCATCGTCAACGCGGTGACGCTGGATCCAACATACGCTGACCGCGACTCCGCTGCTCAATATTTTCAAGACGATTCAGCGGCGCACGCGCGTCGAGCCGCGCGTGGACTATCAACTGAACGACAACAACACCGTCACGCTGCGCTACGGGTTCTATCCGCGGCGATATTCAGGGCGCAGGCATCGGCGGCTTCAATCTGACGTCCAGCGGGTACTCATCTCCACTACCTGGCTCCAGACGGCGCAGTTCATAGAGACTTCGGTACACGGCGCCACCGTGAATGAAACCCGGTTCCAGCTATATCACAACGCTCAGGAGCTGCAGGCCGATTCCGCCGGCCCCAGCTTGCAGGTTCTGGGATCGTTCACCGCCGGCGGTTCGCCGGTGGGGCACAACCTCGATACGGCAGACCTTCTACGAGCTGCAAAACAACACCACCAGCGTGCACGGCTCCCATACCTGGAGATTCGGAATTCGTGCGCGCTTCGTGACGGACGACAATGTTTCGCCGCAGAATTTCAACGGCACCTTTACGTTTAGCGGCGGCCTGGCGCCGGTCGCTCGACGCCAACCAGCAACCGATTGCGCCGCGCTGGAGCAGATTGATTCCATCGAACGCTATCGCCGCACGGTGGTGTTTCAACAAATGGGGCTGACCCCGGCGGAGATTCTCGCGCGCGGCGGCGGCGCGTCGCAATTCAGCATCGCGGCCGGGTATCCCGGAAACCACCGTGAACCGCTACGATGTCGCGGTTTTCGCCGGCGACGACTGGCGTCTGCGTCCCGACCTCACGCTCAACCTGGGACTGCGCTACGAGAACCAGCCCAACATTCACGACGCCGCGCGATATCGCGCCGCGCGTGGGATTCGCCTGGGCGCCCGGCGGCCACGCCAACAACCCGCGTCCCAAAACCGTGCTGCGCGGCGGCTTCGGAATCTTCTACGATCGCTTCTCGCTTTCCAACTACGCTCGCGGCCGCGCGCTACAACGGCATCGTCCAGCAGCAGTATGTGGTGACCAATCCGGATTTCTTCCCGAATGTCCCTGCGCCCGTCCGCGCTGGCCGGGTTCCAATCGGAGCAGGTGATCCAGCAATTGAGCCCGTCGCTGCGGTCGCCCTACGTTCTGCAATCCGCGGTGACGGTGGAGCGCCAGTTGCCGAAGAATACGACGCTGGCGGTCACCTACACCAATTCGCGCGGGCTTTCGCGAGCTTCGCTCCGAGGATACCAATGCGCCCTTGCCGGGTACTTACAATCCGGCAGTTCCCGATAGCGGAGTCTTCCCGCTAGGGCATCCTGGCCCGGTGTTTGCGATGGAGTCATCCGGCAGTATTCCGCCAGAATCAGTTGCTGGTGAATGTCAACTCGAAAGTGAGCCGACCATTTCGCTGTTCGGCACCTATGTCTTCAATCGAGCCATGAGCGACACCGACGGCCTGGGAACGTTCCCGGCGAATCCTTATAGCTCGGTGGGCGAATACGGTCCGGCAGCTTTTGATATCCGCCACCGCTTGAATGCTGGTGGAACGATCAACACCAGGTGGAACGTGCGCCTCAGTCCGCTGATCGCCCTGCAATCCGGCGCGCCGTTCGACATCACTACCGGGAGCGATCTCTACGGCACCACGCTCTTCAACGCCCGCCCTGGCATCGCCACCGACCCGACGCAGGCCGGGGCTGATTCAAACTCCCTACGGTTTGCTCGATCCCAACCCGACGCCGGGCGAGACGCTGGTTTCGCGCAACTTCGGACGCGGACCGGGGCAGATGTCGGTGAACCTGCGGGTCGCCAAAGTTTTCGCGTTTGGGGCCGAGACGCAAGGCCGCGGAACCCGGAGGCGGCATCTTCGCCGCGCCGGCCGAGCGCCACTACACCTTGAGCGTTTCCATGTCGATTCGCAACCTGCTGAATCACACCAACCCGGGTCCGATCATCGGAAACATCACCTCGCCGCTGTTTGGACAAGCCAACCAAATGTTTGGCAATCTGAATGGCGAAGGGCTTTTCGGAAAACGCCAACAACCGGCGGCTGGAAATGCAGATGCGCCTGGCGTTTTAGACGCCGCTTTCCGACATACCACGGCGCGCTCACGGTGAAGATCCGGTCATTGCCGCGCGCCAGCAGCACCCATTCGAGCAGCCGCCCGCGCTGGTTGTGCAGGAAGTATTCATACCATTTGTCTTCGACCAGCTCGGGGATCACCACGATGATGCTGCGATCGGCATTCTTCTCCGAAAGGTCCAGGATGAACTGAACGATGGGAATGATGATGAAGCGGTAGGGCGATGGCAGCAGCTGAAGCTTGGGCGGCTCCTTGCCTGCGGCGCGGAAGGGCTGATCGACATAATGCTCCCAGCTCCATTTGAAGCAACTCGGAGTGCTCGCTGGGCTCGACGTGCAGCGCGATCACTTCGGGAGACAGGCGAGCGGCGAATTCGATTCCCTGGCGCGTGATGTTGCTCCAGCGCTCGACGGGAATGACGACGATGGGCGGCTGGCTGAGCGCGTCCGCGCTGACCGGAAGGCGGCAGGAGGTCAGCATCTTTATGGAGTGGTAGTGGCGGCGGACTTCTATAAAGAGAACGATCGTCAAGGGAATGAAGAGCAGCGTGATCCATGCGCCTTCCACGAATTTCGCAACCAGCACCACGACGACCGTGATGCCGGTGACCAGCGCGCCCAGTCCGTTGACCAGCGCGCTCTTCAGCCAATGCGGGCCGCGATTTTTCCGCCAGTGCACGACCATGCCGGCCTGCGAAAGCGTGAAGGCCAGAAACGCGCCGACGGCATAGAGCGGGATCAGGCGATCGGTGACGCCGCGAAAAAGAATGAGGAGTCCGCCGCTCAGCAGCGCCAGAACCACGATGCCGTAGGTGTAGACCAGCCGCCGTCCGCGGTACCCGAAGGCGTGCGGCAGGTAATTGTTTTGCGCGATGGCGCGGCACAGGCGCGGAAAATCGGCGAAGGCGGTGTTGGCGGAGAGCGAAAGCACAAACAGAATGGACGCGATGGTCAGGTAGTAGAAAACTGCCTTTGCCGAAAACGGCGGCGATCAGCATGGAGAGCAGGCTCTGGTAGCCGGGCTGGCCCGGATCGGTGGCCGCGATGCCGTAGCTTTTTACCAGAAAGGAAATTCCCGCCAGCAGCACCGCCAGCAGAAAAATAATCACGGTGAGAGTGCGCTGGGCGTTGTCGACGGCGGGTTCGCGGAAGGCTTTCACGCCGTTGCTGACCGCTTCGACGCCGGTCAATGGCCGTGCAGCCGCTGGCGAAAACCTTCAGCAGCAGCCAGTAGCTGACGGCTTCGGTGACGGGCGGCGGCGGCGGAAGAGCGGCGACCGGCGTGGGATGGCCGCCGCTGAGGACAACGCGGATGACTCCCGCGACGATGGTAATGAGAAGCGTGCCGACGAAGAGATACGTGGGGACCGCGAAGACCACGCCGGCCTCGCGCACGCCGCGCAGATTCAGGATGGTGATGACGATCAGAATGCCGATGCAGAGAGAAACCGTGTGCGGCAGCAAGTTGGGGAACGGCCGAGACCAAGGCGCCGACTCCGGCGGAAATGCCCACGGCGACGGTGAGAATGTAATCGGCGAGCAGCGCGGCCGCGGCCAGCAGGCCCGCGCGCGCGCCCAGGTTGAATCGCGCCACCGTGTAGGAGCCGCCGCCCGACGGATACGCGGCGATGGTCTGGCGATAGGAAAAATACACGATCACCAGCAGCGTGATGATGGCGGCGCTGATGGGAATGATGTAGCGAACGCCCAGCAGGCCCAGCGGAATCAGAAGGCTGAGCGCGGCTTCCGGCCCGTAGGCGGCGGAGCTCAGCGCGTCCAGACCGAAGATCGGGATGCCTTCGGCGGGTCCGATCTGCTCGGCGCGCTCGTCGCTGGTCTTGATGGGCTTGCCGACAATGAGGTCGAGTAAGTTCATGAGGGAGGAGTCTGTGCGCGCGGCGCTGGTTCTATTATCGAAGAGTGATCGGGGTTCCGCGCCGCGAGTTGCGCTCAGCGGAGTAACGGGATGCGAAAGAGGTTTGCGTGCATGGTCGGCTTCACGTAGGCGTAGGTAGAACCCAGCCCCGGAGCGATGTTGCCTTGCTCGATGAACTTGATTCCCGGAATCGCAAGCCCTTCCGCCTCCCGAACGAATACCCGATGCGGGCAATGGCGGGAACGATTCGCCCGGAGGCACCGGGATCACCACTGTTCTGCCGGCGGGATTGGTGAGGGAAGACGGCGCAATGACCGTGATAAAAGTACCTCCCATCAGGCGACCACCTGACTGGGCAGGCATCGTCGCAAACGTTCGGCGAGCAGGGCCGCCCTCGACGGGATGGCCATGACGTTGCCCTGCCCCGGAATCTTGGATCCCACGTAACGGAACGCCCAGGATCACGAAACGGCGGTCCGGAGAAGTTCCAAAAAAGTCGAGGATCGGGGACGGAAAAACCTTGGTCCGGCCGGAGCCATCCCAGCCCCATCTTGGCGAGATAGTTTGCTTTCCCATCGGTGAAGCGGAACAGCACCTGGCCATTGGGACCAAAGTGCGGAGTGGCTTCCCCGCTTTCCGAAATCATGCGCGGGGGCGAGCTGCGGTCCAAGGGAGCCAGCCAGAGTTGGGAAGCTTGCCCGGCAGGCTGGGTCGTGAACACCACCTCTTTTTCGTCGTTCGAAATGTCGTATTCGCGTATTGAAACCCCTGGCACGACCGCTTCGCTGATGCCGGAATCGAGATTGGCCCGCCAGAGTTCGCTGGGCGACTCGGGCGAGTCGTGCCGCAGCAGATAGTAGAGACTCTTCCCATCGTGCGAGAACGTAGGGGGCGTGGCCGGCCGCGTATCCTTCGGTGGAAAGAGCATGGTCCCCATGGGAATCGTGAATCCATACCGCATTTTGCTTGGTGGAGATCGAAGTGATGAGGGAGCGTCCGTCGGGCGCCACGGCCAAGCCATCTTCTTCCGTGGGACCCGAAGTAATTTGCTCCGGCTGCCCGTCAGGGAAACTCTGGCGCCACAAGTGCCGCCGTCCCGGCAACCTCAACTCCAAAATACATCCAGTTTCCGTCGGGCGACCATGCCGCCGACGTGCACGCGCCGGAAGGCCCCACTTGCTTGCCCGCTGAACCGCCGGCCAAGGGAACCAGCCGGCAGGGGTGCCATTGCGGATCCATCTCTACCACCAGAACCCATTTGCGGTCCGGCGAAGCATAGGAATAGTGCGCCATGGCGCGCTCGTGCATGGGGAAATAGATTTCGCGATGTTCGGAGCGATCGTCGTTCGCAGTCACAATGCCCATGTGCACGCCCGTTTTGATTTCCGAGTACAGCAGCCGGTGTTGGTCGAGCCAGCTCAGGCCCGCGGCATTCGGAAGGAATAAGTGTCGAGTCGCCTCCCAGCGAAGAGACGGTGTAGGTATGCCATCCATGCTCCATCACCGTATACGCGATTCGAGAGCCGTCCGGCGAAAATGCCAGATCGTATTTCAGGCGCGGATCGTGAGTCAATTGAACTGGCTCGCCGTCGGGAAGCATTTTGGCGTAAATTTGATCGGCGACCCAGAATGTTCGGTCGCTTCGGTAGAATGCGACCATCCGTCCGTCGGGCGATAACACTGGGTTGACAGCCGCGTCCGTGAAGCTGGTGATCTGCGTATAGGTGGCGGGCTGCCTGGCCGCCGAGGGTTGCGTAGTCCGAAAGAACGCTGCCGCGCTGACGAAGGCAATCAGGACCGTGGCCGCCGCCAGAATTTTCCAGAGAGGCTTTCTCGCAGGCGGCGGGGGAACGGGCGCCATGCTGGCGATCTGCTCCGCCGTTTTGCCATTCGCGGAAATTGGGGCGATAAACCGGTAGCCCTGTTTGGGCAGGGTTTCGATGTAAATCGGCTCCGAAGCCTCATCGCCGAGCGCCAGCCGAATCTGCCGGATGCAGTAATTCAGCCCCTGGTCGAATTCGACAAAGGTGGACGTTCCCCAGATGCGGGCACGCAGGTCTTCGCGGGACACGATCTCGCCGGGATGCTCCAGCAGAACGCTCAGAACTCGCAGGGGCTGGGGCTGAATCTTGACGGGACGGCCGGCGCGGCAGAGTTTCCCGGAGAGGATATCGAGTTCGAAATCGCCGAACTGCACCCGCCCCTTGCCATTGACGCCCATGGGAATCGCTCTGTTCTAAATAGTTTACATCGATCCTCAGGTCAAATGAGGAGATCCTAACGAGGAACTCATATCGTTTTTGCGCGCGCCGGTGTTAGCTTCGACCCATGCCGGCGGGAGCCGGCCCAAAAAAAGGAGAAATCATGACAATCAGGTGGAAAACCTTTACTACAGCTTTGAGTTCATTAGCACTGATTACGCTGCTGGCCGGCAGCGCCAAGGCCGGATGCGGGGATCAGCCCGACCGGAAGGGAAATCCCCTCCAATGGAAACTGATGCCCGCGGCGTTTGTACTGGTGGATAAGGATAACGACCCAATCGTGGGGATGTGGAACGTGCAGTTCACGTCCGGTGGAACGACGATCGATTTCGGATATAGCCAGTGGCATAGTGATGGAACCGAAATTATGAACTCCGGCGGCCACACGCCTGCGAGCGGAAACTTCTGTCTAGGCGTGTGGGCGAAGACCGGGCACAATAGCTACCAGGTCAACCACATTGCGTTGAGCTATATTCCCTCTCTCGACCCGCCATTCGGCACGCTCGCAGCCACCATAAACATCCGGGAATATGTCACGTTGGATCACAGTGGAAACAACTTCACGGGTACATTTACGTTTGACATCACTCCTGTCTCCGGGCCGGCTCCTCCGCAGATCGCGGGTACGATCACCGGGCAGCGCGTCACGGTGAATTAGTACAACGCTCGGAGTGGCGAGGCCGGTTCTGGGATCGTTCGAGACGGAGGCGATCCCAGGTCTCCGGGGTCTGCTGGTTTCTCACGACCCTTTGGAAAGAAGCACGGTTCCTGCCGAGCGTTTCGGGGAGTACACTGAATTCGAAACGAGGCATGACGAATGCTGGCTCGGTCGATTGCGCTTGTGATCCTGCTCGCGACGCAACTGCAGGCGGTGGATTCGGATTTTCGCGCGGGATTGTGGGAAGGCACGATGGAACACGGCAGCGGAATCGAACGAATCGTTCTGTTGCTGACAGTTTCCATAGAGGCCAGAGACGGCCCAAACGCGGCAACGAGTGCCGTCGCGCGGATCGAATCCGGTTCGGGGTTGTGTGGGTCCAATAAAGCTGAAATTGAACCGAACCGGGTGTCTTTCGAGTGCATAGCCATTAGCAATCGACCCGAGGAGGAGTCTGCGATAGGTCATTTCGAAGGCTACTTTAGTCCGCGATCGAATCTGGTTACGGGAACCTGGCGCGGTCAGTCTATTCAACTTACCAGGCCCTCGCAGACCAACTCGCTCATAGCGGAGGGAGATTGGGTTGCTGAAGGCGCGGGAGATACGTGCGTCGTGCGCTTTTTTGACCCCGCCCGGTCGCGATTCATGGGTATTGGCCGCGTGACCCTCGATATCTATTCAAAGGAGCGAGCGGTGTTTGGAAAACTGATCGGCGCAAACGCCTCCAGCGCGCCCGAGCATCAAGTTATATTTGGTTGGGTTGATACGGACCACAACATATTCTTGGGGAAACTCGGGGCCGACAACAACGAGGTGACGGGGCTTTGGCAAGGCCGCGATTTCCTCTGTGGGACGCCGGACCACAAGGTAACGTTCCGCCTGACGCGATCTTCGCTTTAGAGTTCGCTTCAGGTTCGCCACCGCCGCGTACCCAGTACTCGAATAGCCTCCCAGGCTTCACGTTCGCGACATTCTCTGTTATCCTCAACGTCGAAGATGTTGAGGCGAATGCAATCCGCGCTGGCGCTGGTTCTGACGCTTTCCTTGACCGTTTCCGCTCAGGAGCGGGTCCGGAGCGCGTGGACCTGAACGTCATTCACCAGATCAAGACCGAAGCTTTTCAGAATCCCAAGGTGATGGACACCGTGTTCCAGCTCACCGACGTCTATGGGCCGCGGCTCACCAATTCGCCGCAGTTTCGCGCGGCGGGCGAGTGGGCCGTCAAGCAGCTCAAGGAATTCGGCCTCGACAACGTCAAGCTCGAAAAGTGGGGACCGTTTGGGCGCGGTTGGGCTTACACTTCTTACTCGGGCTATATCGACGAGCCGCAGTATCAGCCGCTCATCGGCTATCCGCTGGCGTGGACTCCCGGCACCGACGGACCGCTGACCGCCGAAGCGGTGCTCGCGCCGATTCGCACCGAGGCGGACCTGGACCAATATAAAGGCAAGCTCCGCGGCAAAATCGTTCTGCGCGACGCTCCGCGGATTCTCTCCTTGCCCACCGACCCCGCCGGCCGCAGGCTCAGCGACGCGCAGCTCGCCGATCTCTCGGTGTTCCCGATTCCGGCGCCGCCGGGACGCGCGGCGCGCGCGGGGCAGCCTCCGTTCAACCCGCAGCAGGCGCGCAAGTCTGCGCGAGCGCTTCAATCGTTTTTGGAAGGACGAAGGCGTGCCGCTGGTGGTTCGCGAGTCCAGCGAAGGCGACGCCGGCACTGGTCTACGGCCTGGGTGCGGACCGCGAGTCCAAGGACAATGTCCCGACCATCGTGCTCTCCGCGGAACACTATAATCGCATCGCGCGGCTGCTGGATCACAAGCTTCCCGTCAAGCTCACCTTCGATGTGAAGGCGCAGTTTTACGACGACGATCCGGCGTCGTTCAACGTCATTGCCGAGATTCCGGGCAACGCCAAGCGGGATGAAGTGGTGATGGTGGGCGCGCACTTCGATTCCTGGCACACGGGCACGGGAGCCACCGACAACGCGGCGGGCTCCGCGGTGGCGATGGAAGTGATGCGCATCCTGAAGACGCTCGACTTGAAAATGGATCGCACCGTGCGGCTGGCGCTGTGGGGCGGGGAAGAGGAAGGGCTGCTGGGCTCGAAAGCCTACGTCAAAGAGCATTTTGCCGACCCCGCCACCATGAAGCCGACCGCCGAGCACGAGCGCCTCTCCGGCTACTTCAATCTCGACAACGGCAGCGGCAAAATTCGCGGCATCAATTTGCAGGACAACGACGCCATGCGGCCGATCTTCGAAAAATGGCTGGAGCCGTTCAAGGATCTGGGCGCCGGAACGATCGCGCTGCGCAATACCGGCGGCACCGATCATCTTTCGTTCGACGCCGTGGGGCTGCCCGGATTCCAGTTCATTCAGGACCCGCTGGATTATTCCACGCGCACGCACCATTCGAATATGGATGTGTACGATCGCATCCAGGCCACCGATCTGGAGCAGGCCGCGGCCATCATCGCGTCGATGGTTTATAACGCCGCGACGCGTCCGGAAAAACTGCCGCGCAAGCCGCTGCCGAAGCCGCGTCCGCCACGTCCGGGTGAGGATACGCCCGCGGCAACCACGCCTTCGGTCGGCGCGGCCGGTGCGTCGCGTTAATCTAGTACGCAGGTGACACTGACGAGCAGTTTATTCACTGGTCATGTGCGCGGCGTTGCTCGCGGGGTTGCCCGGCGCGGCATCGGCCCACGACGTCATCACCACCAAAATCACTTTCGACCGGGAGATTGTTCGCATCGTTTACGCGCGCTGCGCGATCTGCCATCGCGAAGGCGGAAGCGCGTTTTCGCATCACGTCTTACAACGACGCGCGGCCGTGGGCGAAGGCCATCCAGGAGGAAGTGCTGGAGCGCCGCATGCCGCCGTGGGGCGCGGTGAAAGGCTTCGGGGATTTTCGCGACGATCAGGCGCTGACGCCGGAACAGATTGAGCTGATCGGCGACTGGGTGGAAGGCGGCGCGCCCGAGGGCGAGCCCAAAGATTTGCCGGCAGACGCCGAAGTGGACGGCTCCCGCGCCGCCGCCGCATGGCTCGGCGAAGCTGGCCGTCAGCGGCGAATACAAGCTGCGGCAAGCGATTGATTTGGCAGGTATTAGGCCTGCGAAGATAGACCCCGGCGCCTCCTTCCAGATGATCGCGGAGTTGCCGGATGGCAGCATCCAGCCGCTGCTTTGGCTGCAGCCCTATAAACCTGTTTTTGGACATCCGTTCTGGTTGCGCGTGCCGCTGGCTCTGCCGGCGGGAACGGTGATTCGGGGCGTGCCTGCGGGGGCCGTGGTGGATTTGCTCCCCGTCCGCTAGACTGACATCTGGCTTACTAAATGCCTGCCATTTGGGATAGGATTTAGTGTTTCGTATCGCGTAACATTGACTTAGTATTTGGGTGGCTTCGTAGACCATTGTTAGGCCGTGTCGCCACGGGATTGGTCCCATGAATTTAACTGCGCTCTTTATCCGCCGGCCGGTGATGACCGCGCTGCTGATGATGGGCATTCTGATCTTCGGCGTAGTGGGTTACCGGTCGCTTCCGGTGAACGATCTGCCGGTTATCGATTTCCCCACCATCATGGTCATGGCGAACCTGCCGGGCGCCAGTCCCGAGACCATGGCGTCGTCGGTGGCGGCTCCGCTAGAGCGGCAGTTTTCGACCATCGCCGGCTTAGACAACATGACGTCGTCGAGCCAGCGCGGGTCGACTTTTCTCACCTTGCAATTTACGCTGGAACGAGAAATCGATTCGGCGGCGGCGGATGTGCAGAATGGGGTCTCGGCAGTGGCCCGTCGGCTGCCTCCGGGAATGCCGAATCCTCCAACGACGCGCAAACTGAATCCGGCGGATCGGCCGATCCTTCAGATTTCGCTAAATTCGACAACCCTCTCCCCGTCGCTGGTGGACGAATATGCCGAGACCGTAATTGCGCCGCAAATTTCCACCATCGATGGCGTTTCGCAGGTCGGCAGTTTTGGAGGCGGCGGCGGCGGTGGATTCGGAACGAAATACGCCGTCCGCGTTCAACTGGACCCGAATAAGCTGGTGAATCGCCAGATCAGCCTGGATGACATATCGAGTGCGATAGACCAGCACAACGCGAATTTACCCACGGGCACGTTGTGGGGCGCAAACCAGGCGTTCACAGTGCAGGCCAACGGCCAGCTCAATACGGCTGCCGAATACCGGCCGCTGATTGTGGCTTACCGCAATGGTTCGCCGGTCCGGCTGCAGGATCTCGGCCAGGTAGTCGACGGCATCCAGGACGACAAGAGCAACAGCTGGTTCAATCTGCGGAACTCAGTAATGTTGGCGGTGAACCGGCAGCCGGGCACCAACACGGTTGAAATTGTCGATACGATTTTGAAACTGATGCCGACTTTCCGGGCGCAGATTCCGCCTTCCATCAATCTGGAAATCATGTCGGATCGCTCGCAGGCGATTCGTGAATCGGTGCATGACGTGAAGTTCACCCTGATTTTGGCGATCGTACTGGTGGTGCTGGTGATCTTCCTGTTTCTGCGCAACGTGTCCGCGACGTTGATCCCCAGTTTGGCCCTGCCGCTATCCATTCTGGGCACCTTCGCCGTGATGTCGGTGTTTGGCTATACCGTGGACAACCTGTCCTTGATGGCGCTGACGCTGGCGGTGGGTTTCGTGGTGGACGACGCCATTGTGGTGCTGGAGAATATCGTCCGGCACATGGAAATGGGTAAGCCTCGCTTTGAAGCGGCGCTCGAAGGGGGCAATGAAATCGGCTTCACGGTGCTTTCGATGACTCTGTCGCTAGCGGCCGTGTTCATTCCCATCCTGTTCATGAGCGGTATCGTCGGCCGCTTGTTCCATGAATTTGCGGTGGTGATCATGTCGGCCATTATTATCTCCGGCATCGTTTCCCTGAGCCTGACACCCATGATGTGCAGCCGCTTCCTGCGGCCCCCCAGCGAGCATCATAATTTCCTGTTCAGAGCCACGGAAAAGATGTTCGACGCATGGCGGGATTTGTATGCCTGGACGCTGCGCGGCGCGATTCGCTTTAAGTTCGTAACGCTATTGGTGGCTGTGGGCACGCTGGTGGCGACGGTGTATCTCTACCGGCTGGTGCCCACCGGTTTTATTCCCAGCACCGACACCGACAGTATTCACCGGCCAAATACAGTACTGCTCAGGACGCCTCTTACGACGTGATGGAGAAGAGCACTTTCGCGTTTGCGCAGATACTCTCCAAGGATCCCAATGTGGAGGCGACGGGCGTGAACGTGAGTGGTACCTCGAACTTTGGGCGCGCCGAAGTGCGGCTGAAACCGCGTAAAGAGCGCAAGCTGAGCGCGGACGAGATCATCAACGAGCTTCGTCCCAAGGTGGCGCAGGTTCCCGGAGCACGTATTTTCCTGACCAATCCCCCGGCCTTGCGCATCGGCGGATTCGGGGGCCGCAGCCAGTACATATTCACGCTGCAGGCACAGGATCTGGACAGTGCTGTATCGCGCCGCGGCGAGTTTTGAGAACGTGATGAAGCGGATCCCGGGCCTGGTGGATGTGAACAGCGACATGCAGATTGCCAGCCCCCAGGTGACGCTGGATATCGACCGGGACCGGGCTTCCTCCATGGGCGTAACCGCCACGCAAGTGGAGAGCGCGCTGTATAGCGCTTACGGAACCCGCCAGGTTTCCAACATCTTCACGCCCACCAACGATTACCAAGTGATCATGGAACTGATGCCGAAGTTCCAGCGCGATCCTGTTTCTCTGCACCTGCTCTACGTTCGCTCCAACACCGGCAAGCTGGTACCGCTTGGATTCGCGTGGTCAAGCCGCGCAACAGCGTGGGAGCGCTGACAGTGGCGCACTATGGCCAATCCCCCGCGGTATCGTTCTCCTTCGATATGGCTCCGGGCGTCTCCTTGGGCGATGTCACCGAGAAGATTGAAGAGGCGGCCCGCGACACCCTGCCGCCGACGATTCGCACGGCATTCCAGGGCACCGCGGCGGCGTTCCAGTCGTCGTTCGCCGGCATGGGAATGCTGCTGGTGATGGCGATCCTGGTCATCTACATGGTGCTGGGTATTCTGTATGAAAGCTTCATTCACCCGTTGACCATTCTGTCCGGTTTGCCTTCGGCGGGAGTGGGCGCGCTGATTACGCTGCTGGTCTTCAAGAATGAGCTCAACATATTCTCCTTCGTGGGCATCATCATGCTGATCGGAATCGTCAAGAAGAACGCCATCATGATGATCGATTTCGCGGTGGAAGCCCAGCGCACTATGGGCACAACGCCTGCCGAAGCGATCACCGAAGCCTGCTTGGTGCGCTTCCGGCCGATCATGATGACCACCATGGCGGCGCTGGTGGGCACGTTGCCGATCGCGCTCGGCCTTGGCGCGGGCGGCGAAGCACGGCGGCCGCTGGGTCTGGCGGTAGTCGGCGGACTGGTGGTCTCGCAGCTCCTGACGCTCTACATCACACCGGTGATTTATATCTACATGGAGCGCTTCACCGGGTCGGGCCGCAAGAGCAAGCGCAAGCAGAGTGCTCCGGTGGCGGTCGAACCGCAACCTGCGCTGCACTAAAGCCCGCTGGGAGCGTTCGGGCGCTGATCAATTCCGCGCCGTCTCAAGAGAGCGTTCGATGGCGATACGCACTAACTGGCTGCGGGTTCGGACGCCGGTTTTGTCGAACAGATTCTGCAGAGTTGCCTTGACGGAGCTCTTCGACGCGCCGATGCGGTACGCGATTTCCTTGTTGGTCAGGCCTTCGAAGACGCTGCGCAGAACCTGCTGTTCGCGCTGCGTCAGCGGCCCCTTTTCGGCGCGCGTTTCCGACTTCGCAGTGTCCGATCCCAGTTGAGCGATCTTCGGGTCCATCCATTCGCCGCCGTCCGCCACGGTTCGGATCGCTTGGAGGAGCGTCGCCGGCGAGCTGTGCTTCAGGAAGATTCCCGAAATGCCGAGCTTCTTCGCGACCGCGATATCCAGCGGGCTCATTCCTGCCGTCACCATCAGAATCTTGCCCGAATATCCGCTCGCCGCCGCCGCTGAAATGAAACGTGTGCCGGTTTCTTCTTCCAGATCGAAATCCAGCAAGACAATATCGATGGTGGCGCGGGAGAGCACTTCGAGAGCTTCCGCGAGAGTGCTGCATTCCGCCACCGTTTCAAAGTCTGCTTCCGACACCAGAAGCCGCCGCAAACCCTCCCGGAACAGGACGTGATCGTCAAGCAATAAGAGACGTATTCGCTGCATGTTCGATGGTCTGTTCCGAGGTTTGCGGAGTGTGCTCTTGAGCGTCGGGTACGGCGATCAGCTCTAAGATGAAACAACACCCCGGCTGGTCCGGATCATAACGAAGGTCTCCGCGGAACGATCGCATGAAAGCGCGCGACAGATACAGGCCCAATCCGGTTGCATCCGCGCCCTTTTGCAAAGGTTGAAACAGCTTCTGGCCGGCGGGAATTCCGGGCCCGCTATCGACGATCCGAATGGAAACCGCGCCGTCTCCGCGAATGACCGAGATGTCGATCGACTTGTGGGCCCCATCAATAAAGGAGGACTCCAGGGCGCGCTGGCTGTTCTTCGTCACATTCAGCAGCACCTGCAATAGGCTGTGGGGGTCGGCCTGCACCAGCGGCAGATCCTCCGGAACAGTCCAGGTCAGCTCTATATCCGACTCCTCGCAATACGATTCCAGCACAATGCGCAGGCCGGTAAGCACGTCGCGAAGATCGATGCTGCCGGTCTTTTCCGCGCCGACGCTTTGTTTCAATTCCAAAGATGCGATCTTACTCAACGTCTCGACCAGAGATCCTAGCGCTTCGAAATCCTGATTGCCGCCCAAGCTGCCATTGCGCACCAGATTCTCATGCACCATGCCGATCGCCCCGCATACATTTCTGACCTCATGCGAAACGGCGGCCACCAGAATTCGCGATCCCACCAAAAGCTGCTGCAGGCTGGCTTCCTCGCGTTCGCGGAAATGTTCCGAGCCGTCGGTGACCAGCGCGGCAAGGCGAGGTCCCGCCGGGGTGCTGTAGGTGGAGAAAAAGACGTCGGCCAGGAAGATCTCTCCGTTCTCGCGCTGGCCTCGCGTCTGCATCTCCGTGCGGAAGATCCGCGCCGTGTCGTCGATGGAGGGAATCGATCCAAGCGCGGGAATATAGCGGGTGATTCTCCGCCCCGGCAGCAGGCCGCCGGCAACCCCGAAAAGCCGGTGAGCGGCGGGATTCGCCAGCAGGATCGCTCCATCGGCCGTCATCGTGACAACCGCGGCCGGGCTGCTCTCGACCAGGAACTCCAACTGCTCCTCGGCGGCGCGCCGGGCGATCGCTTCCTTTTGTAAACGCGCCAGGCCCTCCATTTCTCTGCGATAACTCCGAGTCACGGAGAGCGATAGCAATCCCGTGGTTGCCAGCGTCAGAAAAATCAGGAGCAAGCGCGGCATCTGCATCTCAGCCGAAAAAGGATCCAGGCGATCTGAAA
The DNA here is from genome assembly GCA_963731375.1 of Bryobacterales bacterium. GTDB lineage: Bacteria > Acidobacteriota > Terriglobia > Bryobacterales > Bryobacteraceae > Palsa-187. The sequence continues at coordinate 247,435 of CAVSUW010000004.1, read as the reverse complement.
GAAATGTACAGCCCACAGCCACGGCGATCAGGGAAGGCCAGTTCAACGTGGTTCCCAGCAGGACCAGCGGGAACAGGTACAGGAATCCGAGCGTGACGTTGAGTTCGACCCGCCAGTCGGTCACGGCGATAAGCGCGATTAGGGCCGCGGCAGTTATCAGCACGGTGCGCGGAGGAGTGTGCAAAATCCGGCGAATCACAGAGTTAGCCCTAACTGTGATTCTACTCGACCGCGCCAGGAGGCTGGAAGGCAAAAATGGCCAAAGGATAACTGGATCGGCTTCAGCGCTCGCCCCTACTGTGGGAGGGAAGCATGCGCGTGTCGCTAGAAGTGGGTCTGTCCTCCTAAACGCCTGACGAATCAACCATGAGAATTAGTAACAACGCACTTTGGGGGATGGTGGTTCTCCTCTCGTTTAACTTGTCGCTATGGGGGGCGACTACCGGAAGTATTTTTGGCACCTTGAAAGACCCCAGCGGCGCCGTCATTCCAGGCGTCCAGGTGACGGTCACCAACACTCGCAGGGGATCCAGACCAAGACCATGACCGACGAGAAGGGAGTCTACAACTTTCCCAGTCTCACCGTGGGCCGCTACAACTTGGAGGCGTCGGCGCAAGGATTTAAGACGTCGAAGCGCAGCGAACTGGTGATCGATTTGGACAGCGCGCTGCAAATCGATTTGACCATGGAAGTGACCGAGAAGATCGAAGAGGTCACGGTGGTCGAAAACGCAACGCAGGTGGAAACCGTGAGCACACAGATGGGGCAGGTGGTCGCGAGCCGGGCCATGACCGCGGTGGCCCTCAACGGCCGCAGCTTCACCGACCTGCTGGCTCTGCAACCCGGCATTGTGCCCACCACCACGCAGCAGCCTGAATCCATCGTGATGGCGGGCGCCTCCATTGCGATCTCTCCGTCGGGGACTCTTAACCCCGGCAACCAATCGATCAGCGGCCAGCGCGAGGACGCCAACGGCTTCATGGTGAATGGAGGCGACGTCAAGGAACTGATGAACGGCGGCACATCCGTGGTCCCGAACCTGGATTCCATCGCCGAGTTCCGCATCCTGACCAATAACTTCGACGCGGAGTACGGCAACTACAGCGGCGGCGTGGTCAACGTGGTGACCAAGTCGGGCGGGAACGGATTGCACGGCAGCGGCTTTGAGTTCCTGCGCAACACGGCGCTCGACGCCCGCAACTTCTTTTCTCCGGAGCGCAGCTTCTATCGCCAGAATCAATTTGGCGGCACGATCGGCGGACCCATCCGGCAGAACAAGGTTTTTTACTTTGGCGATTATCAGGGTACGCGGCAGAGCCAGGGAGTCGACACCGGGCTGATTCCCGTCCCGTCGTCTGGCGGACCGGAGCGGCAATCTTGCGGATGAGGCGGGGTCGCTTACGGGCGAAGTGGGTGGGCCGAATCTGGCGAACCTGCTTTCCGGGAAGTTGGGCTACAAGGTTTCCGCGAACGAACCGTACTATACGCCCGGTTGCGTGTTCAGCACGCAATGCGTTTTTCCGAATGCCATCATTCCGCGGCAAGCCTGGGCGGTGCCATCGCAAAATCTGCTGCGGTACATTCCTGCGCCGAACGTCGGGGACAGCACATTTTCCACGGCATCCGTGGGGAAGATTCTGCGCGACGACAAGGGCAGTTTCCGCATCGACGGCAATAGCTGAGCATTGGGGACTGCTGACGGCTTACTACTACCTTGACGATTACGATTTGAACAATCCCTATCCGACCGGCCAAGGCGGCGCGAGCGTGCCCGGTTTCGCGGCCCTGAATTTGGGGCGCGGCCAGCTGATCAATCTGGGCCAGACGAAGACCTTCGGAGCATCCATGGTGAATGAGCTGCGCGTGAGCTACATGCGCAGCGCGAACAACGTCGGACAACCGGCAGGCGGCGTTGGTCCCAGCCTGGTCTCGCAGGGTTTTGTCAATCCGGATGGGACTCCGAGCATTGTGCCTCTGGACCCGAAAATCGAAGGAGTCGAGAACGTGACTTTCAACTCCTTTACCATCGGGACTCCGATCACCAACCTGACGCAAGCGAACAACACCTATGCGCTGAGCGACAATTTTTCAAAAGTGATCGGGAGCCACAGCCTGAAAGCCGGGATGCGGGTTAGCGTCGAACAAGTCAACGTGAATCCGAACCCGACCTTCAACGGAGCGTTCACTGTTCTATGGTTCTGAAACCGGCTCGGACTTCGCGGATTTTCTGATCGGCGTGGCCAGCAACTACAATCAGGCCGATTCGCAGACCTACTATGGACGCCACAAATATGCGGCCGGCTTTGTGCAGGATAGCTGGCGGGTGCGGTCCAACCTCACTCTGAATCTGGGCGTGCGCTGGGATCTGATGCAGTACTGGTCAGAGAAGTACAACCAGATTCCGACGTTCGTCCTGGGGCAGCAATCCAAGGTCTTCCCGACTGCGCCGACGGGTCTGGTTTATCCCACCGATCCCGGAATTCCGAATACGCTAGTTCCGCAGGGCAACCCTTTTTCGCCGCGTCTCGGTCTGGCATACTCGCCGTCGAAAGCGGACGGTTGGCTCGGCAAGATTCTTGGCGGGCCGGGAAAGACCAGCATCCGCGCGGGATTTGGAATGTTTTATTCCGTGATTCAAGGCAACACCATCGCCATTGACGAGCCGCAGCCACCTTACGGATTGAGCTACACCAGTCCGGCGCCGCCGCTGTTCGCCACGCCTTTCGTCAGCGCGGCGGACGGCGAGGTTCACGTGCAGCCTTTCCCGTTGAAGTTCCCTCCGCTTGAATGCGTCGGTGAGCAATCCCGAATTCGAACATCGATTTTTCGCCGTTCCTGCCGCAGGCCGGCATGACGACGCCCTATCCCGGCAACAAATATCCCTACAACGAAAACTACTTTCTTTCGATAGAGCGCCAATTCGGAGCGAGCACTTTGCTGAGCTTGAGCTACGTAGGCTCGCAGGCGCATCATCTGCTGATGGTGTATTCGGCGAATCCCGGGAATCCGGCGCTGTGCCTGGCGCTCAGCAAGCCCAGCGCGGTGGCGCCGGGAACGTCCACCTGCGGGCCGTTTGCAGAGGATGCGACTTATGTCACGGCCGCCGGTCAAGTCGATCAACGGGACGCGCGGACCCTTCGGATCGAACTTCAGCAACGACGATTTCCAGGGCAGCTTCGGCAATTCCAGCTACAACGCTTTCGAGGCCAGCGTGCGGCACTCCGGCAGGCAGTTGGATTTGATGCTGGCTTACACGTACAGCAAATCGATCGATCAGTCTTCGAGTATTTCGGATCCCGTCAATCCGTTTAACTATCGGGCCACGCGGGCGCTTTCGGCCTGGGATCTGACGCACAACCTGGTGGCGACCTACGAGTACCAGCTTCCCTTCGATCGTTTGACGCGCCGTGCGAAGTTTTTGACGCAAGGGTGGGCGCTTTCGGGAATCACGCGCATCAGTTCCGGTTTTCCCGTGACCATTTCAAGCGACGGCGACAATTCCTTGATGGGAAGCGTGCCCAACGGCGTGAACAATCACAGTCTGGATTTGCCGGACTACACGCCGGGGCCGCTCAACCTGAACGGCAATCCGCGCAACGGGCTGCCGTACTTCAATACCTCGTTGTTTAGTGCGAACGCTCTGGGCACGCCTGGCAGCGCGTCGCGCCGCGCGATACACGGTCCGGGCATGCTGAATTTCGATCTGGCGCTGCTGCGGAACTTCCGTATAGCGGAGTCAAAGGCGCTGCAATTCCGGCTGGAAACGTTCAATACCTTCAACCATGCGCAGTTTTTTGGAGCCGCCTCGGTGGACGGCGATTACGACAGCAACCTGTTTGGGCATGTGGTGAAATCCGCGCCGCCGCGGCTGATGCAGGTGGCGCTTAAATTTACGTTCTGAGATATATAAATGGGAGGGACGATGAGAATGCGCAGAGTCATATCTTGCATACTTTTCTGGAGCGGAGTATCCGCGTCCCTTATGGCACAGACGCCAGCCCCAGCGCGGCCCGCTGTCGGCGGCACCTGCGATGCAGGTGAAGGCGGATCTCCGCCAGCTCATGAGAGGAATTCTGTTCCCGGCTTCGAACGTCATTTTCGCCGCGCAAAGCGAGAATCCCGCCGATGTGCCGCCGGCCAAAGACCCATCGATGGCAACCAACCCGCTAGCGAGCACTTACGGAAAGTGGGAGGCAGTCGAGAACAGTGCGCTGGCGCTCTCCGAAGCGGCGAACCTGCTGATGCTCCCCGGACGCAAGTGCGCCAACGGCCTTCCCGTTCCTTTGAAGAATGCAGATTGGGCGAAGTTTGTGCAAGGCCTGCGTGACGCCGGAACTGCGGCATACAACGCAGCCAAAACCAAGAACCAGGATAAGATTGTCGACGCCGCCGATGTGATGACAACGGCCTGCGCAAACTGTCATGAGAAATATCGCGAGAAGCCGACTCTCGCGGACCGATGTAAGTAAACTATTGCGGTAGCGGCACGCGCTGTTTGCCGGCGAAGATTTCGCCGAACAATTCCACTACAGCAGGATGCAAGGCGCCGTTATCCGCCAGGACGTGCGGGCCGTTGAGATCCAGCGGTGCGCCGAGCATGTCGGTACACACGCCGCCCGCTTCGCGCACCAGCAAGGCGCCGGCCGCCATGTCCCAGGGCTTCAGTTGGAATTCCCAGAAGAAGTCTAGTCGGCCGCAGGCCACGTAAGCCATGTCGATTGCCGCGGCGCCGGCGCGGCGGACTCCGTGCGACGTCATCGCGAGCTGGTAATAGAAATGAATGTTGATATTCTGATGGCGCTTGCGGGAAGGGAAGCCGGTGGCCGACAGCGAATCGTCGATGCGAGACGTGGGCGTCACGTGGATCGGCTGCTGGTTCAGGAACGCGCCCGATCCTGCCTCCGCCTGGAACATTTCGTCGCGGTTGGGATCGTAGACCACTCCCGCGATCAGCTCGCCCGCCCGTGCGAGGCCGATCGATACGTTATACACCGGAAAGCCGTGCGCGAAATTGGTGGTGCCGTCGAGCGGGTCCACGTACCACTGATACTCGGATGAACCACTGTTTCCGCCGCCCTCTTCGGCCATGACCGAGTGAGTGGGGAAATGCTGGCGCAGGCGCTCGACGATGATGCGCTCGCTGGTGCGGTCCGCCTCGGTGACAATGTCGTAATCGCCCTTCAGCTCAAAACCAATGCGACGCCGCGCGAACTCGGAAATGGAGGCGCCGGCTTCGCGCGCGATCTCAGCCGCTATCTCAACAAAGCTTTTCAAGAGTGGGCCAATTCGTACAGATATTTTAGATCCTGTTTATACAGGAACAAGTTGGGAGCGCCCTCGCGCGTCAGGCGAATAAAAGTCGCATCGTAAAACTCGACGATGCCTTCCACTTCCTGGTTGTCGCTCATACGCACGCGCACCGGGATGCGTTCGTCCACCAGGCGCTGCAAGTATTCGACCTCGTGCAGGGTGTGATCGGGAGCTTTGATTTGACTGATTTTTCCGGCCACGGCGAGTTGACTCGTTCACTAGCGAGAGACAACTCCATAGTAGCCAGAGCGTGTGGAGATCCGCAAATCCGGGCGCTGCGGAAGCTCCAGGCGGACCCTGTGGAATTTGCCGTCGCCGGCCACGGGGCCGTGCGGATAGTAGCCGATCAGATACTGCGTGCGCAGCTCGCGCAGGATGTCCGAGAAAGTGCGGTCGAGTTGTTCGACGGTGGGATAAAACGCCAGACCGCCGCTGCTGCGCGCCAGAGTTTCGAGCGCATGCTCGCCTCCGATATTGCGCCCCGCTGGGTTGGTGATGGGCACGATCACGATCGGATACAGGACCGCTTCTGCCCGCAGGATCGACGACAGCGCGTCGGAATATTTCTTGGTGCTGGTGGTGTCGCCGCCATCCGTCACCACTACTAGCACGTGCCGGCCGTCGCGGTCGCGCATCGCTCCGGTGGAAAGATAAATCGCATCGTAAAGCGACGTCCCGGCATCCCCTTTGAGCGGCTTCAAACTGTCTTCGAGCCGGGTCAGGCGCCGGGTAAACGAATTGAGCAGGGTGACCTGATCGTTGAAGCTGTAGAGCGAAGCGGCGTCATCAGGGTTGCCCTCTTTCACCAGCGCATTCAGAAACTTCGCCAGCGAACCGGTCGCAACTTTCAGATCCTTGTCCATGGAGCCGCTGGTATCGATCAGCAGCGTGACCGAGAGCGGCTGGTTGGTCTGATGCTCGAAGACGGTGATGTTCTGCTTGACGCCGCTGTCGAACAATTCGAAGTCGCGGGATTCGAGCGAGCCCACCAGATCGCCAGCGGGATTCTTCACCGTTACCAGCAGGCGGACCAGTTGCACGTCGAGCTTGAAGCTGGCCTCCTGCGCGGCAAGAATGCACGCGAAGGCCAGAGCGGCCAGGATTGCGGCCGCTGCGATAATCGATTTCGCGCTTACTCATGGATTTGCTTTGACTACGGCGTCGTCCCATTCGCCGTCCACCCATACTTCCCCATCGACAAAATATTCTTTCTTCCACACCGGGACCAGCTTTTTCAGGCGATTGATGCCCTCGAGCGCCGCGTCGAACGCCGGCTTGCGATGCGGCGCCGTGACCACCACCGCCACGCTGGTTTCGCTGATCTCCAGACGGCCGAGCCGGTGCACCATGGCGATGCGGCCGATGGCGTGGTTGCGCGCGATGTCGGCTCCGATCTCGGCCATGGTCTTGACGGCCATCGCTTCGTAGCACTCGTATTCGAGGAACCGCGTGGCCCGGCCTTTGGTGTTATTGCGCGTGACTCCTTCGAAGTTGACGAACGCGCCGTCCTCCTCGCGCAAAAGCTTGCGCGCGATGGCCGTGCCGTCGATTGGCTCGCGCGTCAACGCGTAGAAGTTCCCCGAGGGATCGGCGATGTGCTGGAGATAGCTCGACCCGCCGGAACCGCCACTTACAGGAGGCAGCAGCGCCACCTCATCGCCTTCCGCCAGCGGCGCCGAGGGCGAAGAAAACTGCTGATTCAGCGCCAGCACGGTACTCGCCGCCATCTCGCGAAGCCGCGGGAAGCGCCCGGCGTAGTGTTCGAAAACCGAACCCAGGTTGCCCCCTTCGGCAATGTCGAGGGTGTCCTCGCGGAGCCCCACCACGTCACGAATTACCCCGAAAAATAGCACTCGAATGCGCACTGTGCACATATTAACAGACTGGTTTAAGGCGTTCGGGGTTTCGTCGAAGGTTATAATCGGCAAACATGGAGCCTGTCGTTACTCACGTCGATACCCTCCTCCGCGTGCGCTACGCCGAAACCGACCAGATGGGCGTGGTGTATTACGCCAACCACCTGATCTGGATGGAGGTGGGCCGGGTGGAATTCTGCCGCGCCAAGGGCATCCGCTACCGCGACATGGAGGACGACGACGGCATCCTGCTGGTGGTTTCGGAAGCCAACTGCCGCTATTCCAGGCCCGCGCGCTATGACGACGAGGTGCGCATCCGCACCACGCTGGCCGCCGCCGATCCGCGCATGATCCGGTTCGAGTATGAGATTTTCAACCAGGCCAGCGGCACGCGCCTGGCGTCGGGTTTCACTAAGCACATTTTTTGCGGAAGGGATGTGCGGCCGACCAAGCTGCCGGAGAAGTACTGGGCGATTTTCGGGATCTGAGCGCCGCGTGCGGACAGGAAGTAACGCACGGGAATTGTTAGCACATGCTGAATTATGCCGGACACGCGGCGCTCGATAGTGATCGGTTCGGCACGTACCATGGAGCGGAATCGAACTGATATATCCTTCAACGTGGATCCCTGGTATTCGGCACGAGTCGTTGCCATTCTGGCGGACGTTTCACTGGAAGATAGGCGGCTAAATGTGGCGCTCGGTAATTCCGCTCGAGCCAGAGGAGTTGCCTTCGACTTGTAGGCGTGTGACCATGGGTTTGATGCCGAAGGAATACGTAAACCACAGCGAAGGCGTATACCGGATTGCGGACACTCGCGTATCCCTCGATTCCCTGGTTTATCTCTTCCGCGAGGGGATGTCGGCGGAGAGTATGGTCGAGAGCTATCCTGCCTCTGACCCTTGAGCAAGTGCACGGAGCTCTTGCATTTTACCTTCGCAAACCAAAAGGAAATCGATACGTACCTTGCTGAAGGACAGCGCGTCGCAGAGGTGCAACACCGGCAATCGACGACAAGCCAACGCCGAATTGATTGCGAAGCTCCAGCGGGCGCGTAATGCGAGTCAGATTCCAGGCTGATGCCGATCTGGACGGCCGCATTCTGCGCGGGTTGCGGCGAACGGCGCCCGAGATCGACATCCGAACTGCTGCGGATGCAGCCCTCGCAGGCTTGACGGATCCAGAAGTCCTGCGGATCGCGGCGGACGCCGGGCGAATTCTTGTCAGCCAGGATCGGCGGACAATGCCTGCGCATTTCGCGCGCTTCTCGGTTGGCGTTCAAAGCCCCGGACTCATCCTTCTGCGCGAAGCAACTCCTATCGCCACAGCTATCGAAGAGCTCACTCTCATTTGGAGCGCGAGCGAGGCCGAGGAATGGAAAGGCCGGCTCGTGTGGATTCCGACTTTGAGAACATTCCGTTTACCGCACGATCCCCGCTATATTAGAAAAAATGAGCACACTTTCCATTCGCGACCTGGATCTGCGTAACAAGCGGGTCTTCATGCGGGTCGATTTCAACGTTCCCCTCGCCCCCGGCGGCAAAGAGATTACCAGCGACAAGCGCATTAAGGCGTCGCTGCCCAGCATCCAGTACGCGCTCGACCACGGCGCGGCGCTGATCCTGGCGAGCCATCTCGGCCGTCCCAAGGGCAAGCCGAATCCGGAGATGAGCCTGGCTCCTTGCGCCGAGCGTCTCGCGGCGCTTCTGAAAAAGCCGGTGGCGATGGCGCCGGATTGCGTCGGCCCTGAAGTGGAAGCCATGCTGCCCAAGCCCGGCGAAGTGCTGCTGCTGGAGAACCTGCGCTACCACGCCGAGGAAGAGAAGAACGATCCCGCGTTCTCGCAGAAGCTGGCCGCGCTGTGCGACGTGTATGTGAACGACGCCTTCGGGTCCGCGCATCGCGCGCACGCTTCCACCGTCGGCATGATCGCATATCGTAAAGCAGGCCGCCGCCGGACTGCTGATGGACAAGGAACTCGAATACCTCACCAAGGTCACGCAGAATCCCGAGCGGCCTTGCATCGCGATTCTAGGCGGCGCGAAAGTGTCCGACAAGATCGAAGTGATCCAGAACCTGATGAAGGTCGTCGACCGACTGATGATCGGCGGCGCGATGGCGTACACGTTCCTGCGCGCCCGCGGCGAGGGCACCGGCAAATCGCTGGTCGAAGAAGACAAGATCGAGCTCGCGAAAGAATTGATGGCGGCGAGTGGCGCCAAGCTGATGCTGCCGCTGGATCACGTCGTGGCCGCCGAGTTCAAGGCCGGGGCGGAGAGCCAGGTGGTGGAGCAGATTCCCGATGGCATGATGGCGCTCGACATCGGACCCAAGACCGTCGCCGAGTATGCGAAGGTGATCGCCGGCGCTAAGACGATTATCTGGAACGGTCCGATGGGCGTCTTCGAGATGCCGCCCTTCGACAAGGGAACGGTGGCGGTGGCCAAGGCGGTGGCGGAGTCGGGCGCGGTGAGTGTAGTGGGCGGCGGCGATTCCGAGAAGGCCGTCAAATCCGCCGGCGTGGCCGACAAGATCTCACACATCTCCACCGGCGGCGGAGCGTCGCTGGAATTCCTGGGCGGCGTTGAACTGCCGGGTGTGGCGGCGCTGAGCAAGAAATAGCGCGCGAAACGCTCGCTTTAAGGAGTCTTCGCCTTCTTGACGAACGGCGACCGGTGCTGCGCGCGCTTGCGGTCGGCTTCGTCCTTCGCGGCGCTGCGGCGGTTGACGTACACCAGCATATCGGTCTCGGTGAAGATGACAGCCTTCGCCGGACCGGTCTGCTGCTGGTCTTCGAGCAGCGCGCGGCACAGCAACGGCAGTTCCTGCAAAGGAATCTTATGCTTCACCAACAGCGACATGTCGGCCGACACCGTAAACTCGGTGCGGCTGTGGTCTCCGGCCACGCGTTGAAACGCGAAACGCCGAACGTTGGCGTCCTGCCGGAAACCAGTTAGAACAAATTCCATAACCAAACTAAGTTGTTTCACTTTCGCTGACCCTCGGTGTCCCATCCCAAGGCAGGTCAGCCTCGTCAACTTCGAAAATTACGGGTCCATCGAGCAACGGAATCTCCTCTTCGAGGGGAGAAACCCCACCTAGGGTACGGCGTTCCGCGCGCTTGGCATTCTTTTCCTGTTGCTTTTCCTTGCGCAGCTGTTCCTTTTGCCGTTTTTTGAAAGACTGCGGTCCGCGACCGGCCATAACGTGCTCCTGAATGTAAATTAAATTTGCCGGACTGTCACCTCGTAAACTCTTTATTTCCAACGTTGGCACCTGGAATGCTGGCAGGGCACTCAGGAGAAACGGATGTTCGAAGTGACATCTACAGTTTAGCACTTTGTGGCGCGGTTGGCGTGGCGCTGATCGCAAAAGCGCGGAACACCAATGCCATCAACGGGCTGCGGGAGGCTCTTGATCCGTGGGGATGCCCGCGAAGTGGCGAAAGAACGCCACGGCGCGGTTGACGGCGGACGCGTCGTGGCCCGCCGCCAGGCTGCTGGCATCTTTGCCGGTCCGCGCGAGGCTGTAGTATCGCCAGATGCCGGGCGAGTCGCGTTCGAGGAAATAGATTGCCTGTAGCTCGTGGGGCGGGAACAGTGGCAGCAGCATATAATGCAGGCCGGTGACATTTTCGGTTTCGAAAACCAGGCGGTCGGGAGAGGCGCTCACCACTTGCAAGCGGTAAGTCGCCTTGCCGGAGAGACTATCGGTCTGCTGAAAATACCTGACCGTGCCGGGGGCCAAGTCAGCGGCGGAAAAGTCCGGCCGGGCGCTTCCACCAGGTCCGGCCAACGCAGAAGCGTTTACGATCAGAGTCCGCCAGCTCTGGTGAGTGGTGGACCAATAACGGATGCCGGTGAGCCTGGAGATGCCCCCGATGCGCTCAAGCAATCCTTCCATTCCGGTGGCGTGAAAGCGAGCGACGGTCGAGACCAGAGTCGTAAACCCGGGGGCGGACCATCCGAGACAGGCGGGCGGTGTCCAATCGCGACCTAGGCTCGATCGATCCCAAATCTTGATCGCAGGCGAGTGTTCGAGATCCGGATACGGTGGATTGGATTCCGCTCCGCAAGGCGGCTGCGGCCCCGAGGCGTCAGCAGGAGCGCTCAGAAGGTCGGCGGAGCACCAGGCGATCCAAGCCAGGGCGAAGACGGCTAGCGGACGCGTCTTGGTCACCGACTCCACTCTAGCACCGGCCATCGAATCGGCCGTAAACCTCGACGGGCTGCCTATACCTGTTAGGGTGGACGTAGGTCCGCACGCCGATCACGAGTGCGGTCTTCGCAGTATTCGGAAACATTTGGTCTCCGCCGGGGATCAATGTAGTGCCAGACAGTTTCACGATCAGTTAAATCGTTGAGCCGTGTACGGCGCCATCCGCGGTAGCCACGTAAATCGCTATCTTTGTGCCTGGCCAAACGGCTCGGACGGTGGCTTCAACCCAAGGAGTGTGGATGCGAATCCGTGTCGGCTACGAGTTAACTTACAATTGTCCGCAAGAGACCCCGATGATATTGGTGTTGAACGTTCACTATTCACGGGCATCGGATATTGTCATTCCCGATTACCTGACCAGCGACCCGGCCGTGCCGCTCCTGGGCTATCGTGACGGCTTCGGCAACTGGTGCAATCGGATCGTGGCGCCGGCAGGGCGAATTCAAATCCGCGGGAACGGAGTAGTCACCGACAACGGGCGGCCCGACCCGGTGGTCACTTCCGCGCCGCAGCACGCCGTCCAGGATCTGCCTGAAGAGACTCTAGTGTTCCTGTTGGGGAGCCGCTACTGCGAGACGGATCGTCTGTCGGATATCGCCTGGGGGCTGTTCGGTCAGACGCCTCTGGGATGGGCCCGCGTGCAGGCGATCTGCGATTGGGTTCATAACCACATTTCGTTCGACTATCAAAGCGCGCGCCCAACCAGGAGCGCCTGGGAAGCCTACAACGAGCGCATCGGTGTCTGCCGCGACTACGCGCACCTGGCGATCGCCTTCTGCCGCTGCATGAATATTCCGGCTCGCTACTGCACCGGTTACCTGGGCGACATGGGGATGCCGCCACCATACGCCGTCGGGGATTTCGCCGCCTGGATGGAAGTTTATCTGGGCGGACGCTGGCACATTTTCGATCCGCGCAACAACATGCCGCGCATCGGACGGGTGCTGATCGCGCGCGGCCGGGATGCGTCCGATGTCGCCATCGCGACGACTTTCGGTCCGGCGTTTCTCGAAAGCTTCACGGTGATTACGGACGAGGTCAGTGAGAATATCCCGGTGGGTTCCGGGAGCGGCAGTCGATCCTGATGGCGCTTCTGACCGTGCGCCACGTCACCGTGTATCGCTACTCGGAGCCTGTCGAGCTTGGCGAGCACCGCATGATGTTTCGTCCGCGCGAAAGCCACGATCTGCGGCTGGTGAATACGCGCTTGACCATCACGCCGGTTCCGGCCACGCTGCGCTGGCTGCACGACGTGTTCGATAACTCCCTCGCGATCGCGACTTTCGACGGCGAAACCTGTGAGCTGCGCTTCGACAGCTCGGTCACGCTGGAGCATTTCGAAATTCCATTGCCGGATTATCCGCTGGAAGAGTATGCGCGAACTTATCCGTTCCGATACGATGATGACGAACTGCCCGATCTGGCGCAGGGACTGCGGTGCCACTATCCGAACCACGAAGTTGGCGTTTGGGCGGAACAGTTTCTGGATCCATCGGGGAGCACCGGGACCATCGAGCTGTTGCGCTCGATGACCTCCGCGATCAAGCAGGATTTCCGTTATCAGCGGCGCAGCGAGAAAGGCATCCAGAGTCCCGGCGAAACACTGCACTGCGGCCACGGCAGTTGCCGGGATTTCGCGCTGCTGATGATAGAAGCAGTGCGCTGCCTGGGATTTGCCGCGCGATTCGTCAGCGGCTACATTTTCGTTCCCGACATGGACGATAGCGAGATAGCGTGCGGCGGCGCCACTCACGCCTGGATGCAGGTGTATTTGCCGGGCGCGGGCTGGGTGGACTTCGACCCCACCAACAACATCATCGGCAATCGCAATCTGATCCGCGTGGCGGTGGCCTGGGACCCCAAGCAGGTTCTGCCGCTGTGGGGCACTTATGTGGGTCCTGCGTCGGCGTTCCTGGGGATGGATGTTTCAGTGAGCGTGACGCAGGGGACTCCCGGGTGAACCAGCCTTGAGTCCAAGAGTCCTTCGGCCCAAGGGGAAGAGCCAATTCGTGATCCTCTGCGATCACGCCAGCAATCGCATACCAGCGGAGCTCGACAATCTGGGTCTGCCGCCTGCTGAACTCGCGCGCCACATTGCATGGGACATCGGAGCGGCCGGTGTGGCCGAAACGCTGTCGGAAATCTTCGACGCGTCCGCTCGTGCTGAGCCCGGTATCGCGACTGGTGATCGATTGCAATCGTCACCTGGATGCGGCCGATCTCATTCCCGAGCGCAGTGACGGCACTGTGATTCCCGGCAACCTGAATCTTTCGGCGTCGGCCCGAGCGCTGCGCATCGAACGCTGGTTCGAGCCCTATCACGCGGCGGTCGAAGCGATTCTTGACGAGCGAGCGGCGCGCGGAGTCGCTTCCATCGTGCTCTCGATCCATTCCATGACAGACAATCTTGCCGGAAGCCACCGGCCCTGGCAGATCGCGTTCTCGAGCCATGAGGATCGGAGTCTGGTGCAGCCGATGATCGACATATCTGCGTCAATCGAGCGACATCGAGGTCGGAGACAATCAACCGTATTCGATGGACCCTGCCATCGACTACAGCATCCCCTTCCATGCGCTGCGGCGAAGCTTGCCGTATCTGCAGGTCGAGTTTCGGCAAGACGAAGTGCAGGAGGCCGAAGGTCAAGTCCGCTGGGCAAAGCGTTTCGCGAGCGCGTTGGCAGGGACACTTCGCCGCCCACTCCCTCCATTTCCTTGTAAAATAAAGGAGGCCATGTTTGCCCCGCACGAAAACTTGAGCGATCGGATAAACGGGAACATCATCCGCAGCGAGATCGAAGGCGGAGTGGATTTGAGGCAGCTCCCGCCGGAGAGCAAGCTGAAGGTTGAGACGCGGAATCGCGCCTATACCATCGTCATGAAGCGCGATTGTGACGCTCTTATTTCCGGGCATCCCGATTTCTGCCCGTTCCCCGTGCTGGTGCGCATCCATGGATCCAACTGGGGCGGTTCGATGCTCCGGACCGCGTATTTAGGGCGCGGAATGCATCTGGAGTTCCGGCACCCGATGTTTGAAGGGCTGATCGTCACGTCGCCTATCTGCGATATTCAGCTCTTGCCGCAAGCGGCGTGAAGTTGCCGGCAGCGGTTTTTCCGGAAGCGATCACTGAGGCAGCAGCGGCAGCTCGTAATAGAAGTAATCCTGCCCGCTGGCGGCGTCCCGAATCCCTGTCAAATACAGCCGCGAGCCAGGTTCGTGATCGACGTTGAAATAGAAAAAGCCGTAAGCGCGCTCGCCGATAGGCAGCATCTTGGCGGAAAACGAGCGCCCGTCAATCTCCTCGACATTCAGCGGACCCTTCTTTTCACGCTTCGGCAAGGGCACCGGCAAGCGGGGCCCTCCGCCAATCCTGGGCGCCTTCGCCCCACCGTTCAGGTGCTGCACGTCGTCGGGCGTAAGGGCGATTACATGCTTGCCGTCGGCGGTGACGAACTCGGCGCGCAGGTCCAGGCGCAGCGCCTTACCGGTTTCGTTTTCCAGAACCACCAGCACCGGCAGTATGCCGTATTTATTGGGATTCAGCTTGCCGAAAGCGGTGGCTGTCTCCGCATCGGTGAGATACGGCACCGCCGCGATCGTGATTTTGTCCAGCGTCTGATGCGATGGATAGCTCGCGGCCGGACCCGGAGCGAAGCGCGGCTTGTCCTTGTCGGCAGCCGTCACCGCCGTTATACTCAATAGAACGATTACGGCCACGCGTCTCATATTCTTCCTGTACCAACTCCTGCAGATCGCCCTCACGCCTGCGATCGCCCTGTATCTACTTTACCGGGGATTGCGTGACCGCAGGTACTTCTCGCGGATTGGCGAGCGCCTGGGCCTTTTGCCGGACTCCCTTCAAACGACGGGTAGCGGAGCCATCTGGTTTCACGCGGTTTCGGTGGGCGAGGTGCTTTCCATCGTCGAATTGCTGCGCCGGCTGCGGGCTGAACGCCCTTCCGTGCAGTTGTTTGTCTCCACCACGACGCTCGCGGGGCGCGCTACTGCCGAACAGAAACTCGCGGGGTTGGCCGATGGCGTGTTTTATGCGCCGATTGATTACCGCTCCACCGTCCGCCGCGTGCTGCGGCAACTGCGGCCGTCGCTGGTGGTGGTGCTCGAGACCGAGATCTGGCCGAATCTCTACCGCGAAGCGAAACGCTCCGGCGCGTCACTGCTGATCGTCAACGGGCGCATCTCGGATCGCGCACTACCGCGTTACCAGCGCCGGAGCTGGTTTTTCCGCCATGTTCTGGCGCAGCCGGATGCGATTCTGGTGCAGACCGAGGAAGACGCCAGACGCTACGCGATCGCGGGAGCGCCGCGCGAGCGGGTCAGGGTCGGCGGGAACTTGAAGTACGATTTCACGCCGCCCGCCTCCGGAATCGCGCCCGATATCGTGGATTTCCTGGGTGAGACCAGGGCTAACGATGTGTTCATCGCCGCCAGCACCATGCCTCCCGCAGTGGCGGGCGACGTGGATGAAGACGACGCGGTGATCGAGGCGTTTCGGGAGGTCTCCGCCACGCATCCCGGATTGCTGTTGATCCTGGCGCCGCGCAAGCCGGAGCGTTTCGACATCGTCGCTGAAAAGCTTTCGCGCGCGGGTGTCGCGTTCACGCGGCGCACGTCGCTCAAGCCGTTATCGCTGCCCGGAGTCCTGCTGCTCGATACCATCGGCGAACTTGCGGCGCTCTTTGAAAGAGCCGGAGTGGTCTTTATGGGCGGAACGCTGGCGCAGCGCGGCGGCCACAATATTCTGGAGCCGGCTCATTTCGGCAAGCCGATTATCGTGGGTCCGCACATGGAAAACTTCGCGGCCATCGCGGAAGAGTTTCATCGAGCGAAAGCGCTCACTCTCATTCAGCGTCCGGCGGAGTTGGCAGGCGCTGTAACGCAGCTTCTTGCGGACGGCTCGGCCTCGGGAGATCGCGCACGCGCGCTGGCGCAGTCCAAGCGTGGCGTGACGGCGCGCATCGCCAGCGAAATCTGGGAAGCGTTCTCCGAAGGTGTCCCGAGCCCGCTGCATAAGCTGCCGGCGCGCGTGGTTCTCACGCCGCTCTCCTGGA
The DNA here is from genome assembly GCA_963731375.1 of Bryobacterales bacterium. Classification (GTDB taxonomy): domain Bacteria; phylum Acidobacteriota; class Terriglobia; order Bryobacterales; family Bryobacteraceae; genus Palsa-187. The sequence continues at coordinate 230,983 of CAVSUW010000004.1, read as the reverse complement.
TCTGGCGCGCGGGCCATCGCAGCAACGTCGCGGCGAGTCTCGCGGCGCAGCAGTCGCTCGAAACCCCCGTCATCAGCATCGGCGGACTCACCATGGGCGGCGTCGGCAAGTCGCCGATGGTGGCCCATCTGGCGGAGCGACTGCGGACGGCTGGCCGCAACCCCGCCATCCTCACTCGCGGCTACAAACGCAAATCTGCCGAGCCCATCGTGCTGGTCCGGCGCGGCGAGATCGCCAGTTTGGATCTGACCGGCGACGAGGCCCAGATGTTCCTGCGCGCCGGAGACGCCCACGTCGGAATCGGCGCGCAAACGTTTTGACGTTGGCTTGCACATGGAGCAGCGCTTCGCGCCGGGCGTATTTCTGCTCGACGACGGCTTCCAGCACCTCCGGCTTCACCGCCAGCAGGATATTGTCCTGATCGACGGGCTGAATCCCTTTGGCGGCGGCGTGTTTCCCATCGGACGCAGCCGCGAACCCGCGCAGGGTCTCAGTCGAGCCACCGCCTTGGTCGTGACGCGCGCCGAGCCCGGCCAACACAATACTGGCCTGGAACGCCAACTGCGGCGGTACAGCTCCGCGCCCATCTTCCGCTGCCGCGTGACGCCCGCGCGAATGGGTGGATGTGAACTCCACTCTGAGCATTCCGGTGGCGGAGGCGCCTTTTCGGAAGGTGGCGGCCTTTTGCGGCTTGGGGAATCCGCGCTCGTTTTGGAGTACGCTCGAAGAATTGAAACTGGACCTGGTGTTTCACTGGGCCTTCGGCGATCATCATTCCTATCGTCCGGGGGAATTGCAGCGGCTGCTGGCGCAAGCCCAGGACTGCGGCGCGGAAGCCCTGGTCACCACTGAGAAAGACGCCTTGAACTTGTGTAATGGAGCAACCGCGATTGTGTCGCCGCTGAAATTGTATTGGTTGAAGATTGGCATCGAGATCGAGAGAGAAGAAGAATTGCTGCAACAGATCCTCCAGCCCGTGGAACAGTTACCCCGATGAGGACCGCTATTTTCGGCGGGACCTTTGACCCTATTCACTCCGCCCATCTTGAAATGGCGCGCCGCGCGGCGGACCAGTTCCGGCTCGATCGCGTGCTGTTCATCCCCGCGGGCAATCCGCCGCACAAGCACGCCGAGGTGTCCTTCGAGCACCGTTATCGCATGGTGGAACTAGCCTGCACGGGGGATTCGCGATTCGTTGCCTCGCGGCTCGAAGAGGGGGCGGGGAAGAGCTACTCGATCGACACCATCGAGCGTGTGAAGGCCGCGAATGCCGAGGCGAACCGCGCGCTCTTCTTCATCATCGGCTCCGACGCGTTTGCGGAAATCCAAACCTGGCGCCGCTGGGAAGACGTCATCCGAGCGGTGGAATTTATTGTAGTGGCGCGGCCGGGGCATGAGATTTCCGGTCCACCGGGCGCGCGCGTGCATCGACTGGACAGCGTGGAACTGCCGGTCTCCTCCTCCGATATTCGCGACGCACTGGCGCGGGGAGAATCGCCTGCGGAATTGCCGCCTACGATCGCGGACTACATTCGCGATCATCGGCTGTACGGCCGGGACGGTACAGGCCGATTAGCTAGAGGACACTTGAACCCGCGCGCCGGAGTTCAGACGGCGTTCCGCCACCACCGTGACCTGACGATCCTTCGCGAGGCGCACCACATCCATGACGAAGTTGCGTCTGCCGAGGACCGAAGCGGCGGTTTTGGACGGCTTGGACAGAAAGATTTGCGTCACGCCGTTGCGGCGCGTGAAATCGAGCAGAGTCTCCGCCGGATCGTCGCCTTCCAGAATGCGAGTTTCGATGCGCAAGCCGCGCGCGAATTCCAAGTGGCGCTGAATGGCCGCACGCACGGTCTTGGATAGATCGTCTTCGGCGCTCGCGGGTAGCACGCAGACGGCGAAGCACTCCGCCTTGAGGTAATCCGCAACCCTGCGGCCGCGGCGGATCAATGCGGCAGTGGCGGGCGATTCGGTGATATGGATCAAAATGCGTTCGCTGGGCTCGGCCGCGAGGACGGCTTCGGAAACCGAGTCGCCAGCAGCGGCAGCGTTCTCGCTCGCGGGCTCGCCCTGGCGCATATCCACTTCATGCGCGGCCTGGCGAAGCGCCATCTCGCGGAGTGCGCTCAGCGTCGATTCCTTGAAGAAGTTCTCCAGCGCCTGCTGCGCTTTCTCGCGGCCATAAATCACGCCTCGCTGCAAGCGATTCAACAGCGCGCGCGGCGGCAGGTCTGCTAAAACCACTTCGTCCGCCTGCTTCACCACCCAGTCCGGAATGGTTTCACGCACCTGCACATTGGCGATCTCGCGCACCTGATCGTTGAGGCTCTCCAGATGCTGAATGTTCATGGTGGTGAGCACGCCGATGCCGGCATCCAGCAGAGCGATAACATCTTCCCAGCGCTTCCCGCGTTCCGTGCCGGGCACATTGGTGTGCGGGAATTCATCCACCGCGCACAACTCGGGGTTGCGGGCGAGAATCGCGGGAGTGTCCATTTCTTCCAGCTCCAGACCGCGGTAGGAAATGCGGCGGCGCGGAATCAGCTCCAGTCCCTCGAGCTTGGCGATAGTATCCTGGCGCCCGTGAGGTTCGAAGTAACCCACCACGATGTCGTGGCCCTCGCGTTTGAGACGCTGGCTTTCTTCGAGCATCTTGTAGGTCTTGCCGACTCCCGCCGCGTATCCCAGAAAGATCGTGAGGCGGCCCGCGCGGGCGTTTGGAAGGCGCGGGACGGGGCGGCTGTGAAGCGGCGCTCATTGCACCGCAGCCTCAGCGGGAAAGATGCGCACGTCGATACCGTCGGATTCCATAATCAACCGCTCCACCGGATTCGCCTTCCAGCGGCTCAGCCATCCGCCGCCTTGCTGGGTGTGGCCGGCGAAGATTTGCGTGATGCCGTGGCTATGGGCGAATTGCAGAATGCATTCGATCGGATCATCGCCATGTCAGGATCTCGACGTGGGCGTTCGCGGCGTGGGCGGCGGCCAGATTCTGCTCGATGGTCCGCTGATCGGCGGCGCCGAGGACGCCCTGCTGGACGTAAACCGCATACAGATCGCCGTAAAACAGGTCCGCCTGGCGGCGCCCCTTGCGTATCATCATCGATGCATTCGATCGCGGCGTAAGGCACACCAGAATTCGCTCCTGCGTGCCCCAAACCTGTTCGATGCCTTGGCGCTTCAGGTAGGCTTCCAACTGATGATCGACCACGTCGGCCGCCAGCACCAGTGCGATCTCGCGCAACTCGAGAGTTGATGCTGCTGCCGGCTTAGGGTCGCGGCATCCGCGCCGGTGCTTCCCGGAGTGCAGTACTCCGGCGGCGCGTCCACGAGTTCGATCTCGTCGGCCTCGCGGATGAAAGCCTCTGGGACCGAATCCTGTACGACCTTGCCGCGAATGGCGTCTACCTGCGCTTGCCGCTCCTTCACGTATTGCAGGTTGATGGAAGTCACCACGGAAATGCCGGCGGCGAGCAGATCCTCTACATCCTGCCAGCGGTCCGAATGTTTGCTGCCGGGAGGATTGCGATACGCCAGGCCGTCGATCAAGCAAACCGTCGGGCGCCTGCGCAGCACCTGCTCGACATCGATGGCCGGAACCCCATCCACCACCCGCGGTGGAATCACTTCCAGGTCGCAGAGCAACTGCTGGACCACGGCAGGTTCTGTCGCTTGTATCGCGGCTACCACCACGTCCGCGCCGCGTGATCTGCGCCGGCGGCCTTCGTCAAACATGCGGAAGGACTTGCCGACGCCGCCCGCATAACCTAGAAATATCTTGAGCCGTCCACGTGAAGCCCGGGTTGCTTCATCTTCCACCTGCTGAAGAAGATGCTCGGGATTGGGTCGCCGCTGCTCGATATCTGCCATTCGGTGTGCTGAACCTATTATCCTCCCGTTCCGGCAGTAGGAAATAAAAAGGGGCGGTGGGAAGGCCCACCGCCGGTCAGAGCAATCGTAGGAGACTACGTACTCAAGACCGCGAGTCGTCGGAGGAGAAACTCGCCCTTTAACCGATTAGATGCTGCAGCGACCCGAAAGTTGCTGCGCGTGCGGAGTGCGATTAGAAAGTAGGCTGCAGGAAGATTTCCTGAGCGCACGCCTTGCGCCAGAGCAGCTTCCTTGGTGCAGATCCAATATTCCGGCTGCCAGTGCTCTTCGCGATCGTACGGCGGCTTATAGACATAGAAATCCGCGGTTCGCCGGCTCACGCGCGGCTCGACGCGGGTCTCCTTGCCTAGATAGCGCGCTTCCTGGAGCGCCTCTTCATAGGTGTCGAACGGACCATCGATATAGTCGCGATGATTGATAATGTGCCACATCATATAGATCTTGGTAGCGCCTACCCCGCCGCCTACCCCTTAGATGAGCGGGGGCGCCAACTGGTTGCAAGCATAAAGTTGCAGCTTCCAGAAAGGCGCCCTCGCCGCGCTTGGGGCAGCAGCCGGATTCGCGCTAAATATAGGCCGCCTTGGACTTAGCTTTGACCTCGACCTTACCGTTAGTTCCCGCCCGGCCGTCTCCGGCACGGCCTGCGGATGCGGCCCGGGCAGCCTTCCGCTTGGCCAGGTCCCTCTCGAGTTTAGGACACATGCGCTCCATGACGGTGCGGCAACTGTTGGTGCCACAGGAGCAGGAGGTCCTGTCGCCCACGTATTCGAAGTTGTAATCCACCGTAATCTCTTCGCCCGGCTCGATGGTCCGCAGGCTCATGTAAATAATGTGGCCCTTCATGATGCGGGACACCACGTTGGCCTCGCAGCTATGGTTGATGATCTCCGCGCCGCTGCCTCCAAAGGCGCCATCGAGCGTCCAGTATTTGTCCAGCGTAAACAGATAGGTGTACTCGCCTTCGCCGCGGCGCTTGGTCTCGCGGCGGTTAAGGCGTTCGCCGGTGTATTCGATCACTTTCCGGTTGGCCGGTATGCGCTCCTCGGCGTAGACGCCGTAGCGATGAATCTTCGACTTGCGAATCGACAGCTTGTAACCGGTGTATTTGGGATCAATGCGCGGGCGGCGAACCGGAGTATCCATGGTTAAGAGTGAGGTCCCGAGGTTCTGGGTGAAGCCCGAGTGAACGTCGGGTTAACTTGCATTGTAGCGAAGCAACGGGGCTTGGCGAAATAGGGAATCGCCACTGCTCGCGATTTTATTGCGCGGGTGGCGGAAGGCGCAGGTTGAGATGATGGGTCTGGTTCAGCTCCCGGGTAGCTGTCCGGTCCACATCGGCTAGCGGCACGCGGTGGCCTTGGTCGTCGCCATCCACGTAGCGGACATCATTGCCTTGCACCCATACCGCGGACGCCGAAACGCGAGACCCGTTCTTCAGCACGATGACGAAAAAGGCGGGTGGCACATCGCTGTCAGGCTGCTCCGGATCGACCTTGACATTCTGGATGGAAGAATGAATCGGTTGGGGAGGCACGGGCGGAACGGCGGGTTGCTGGATCAACACCACGTTGCTCACAGGCGGTGGAGCATCGGGATAAGGCATGGCATATCCGTAGCCTCCAAAGCCATAACCATATCCGTAACCTGCGCCTATCGGGAACCCGCTGCGATGCGGTCTGGGAGGCGGCCCGGAGGAACGCAGAGGCGGCAGACCCGAGCCTAGAGCGGACGGAAATTGCGATCCTGCGCGAAGGCGGAAATTACCAGCAGCCAGACGAGATTCAGTCCGAGGATCGTGCGCATTCGCTTTCCCCTGCCAGTATCATAGCTCGATTGGGAGTGCCGTGACGCCCGGGGGTGGACTCGCTGTGGTTGCGCATCCGCAAGAACTGATCCCTAGAGCGGGGCCACTCGACCCTAGGAAGAAGAGCAGCCCCAACTCTGGCGAGGTATCCATCGGAGGAAATCCCCGCCATGCTCCTACTCTATTAAGCAAGGTCTTAAGGTTTGCTGAAGTTTTCAACGATCAAAAGATAGCCTCGATGCGCGGTATGGGCAAGAGCTGAACTGGGGTTTCGTCCAAACCGGCGTGCGCTAATTTGTGGCCCCCAAGTTGCACTTGAGTTCACGTGGTTATCGGAGCCGTCATTGCCGGGTTGCTGATTCTAGCGCTATTGCTGGAAACGATTTCCTCATCTCCGAAGCTGCCGGAATCCGAGAGTCTCGACCCCGTTCCAGACCCCACCACTGTGCCGCAATGACGCGCGGCTGAGTCAAAATGGCTCAGGCGCCCACATCCTGGTATTGGATCAGTACCAAATCCACGGCAAATTGCTTTCCTTCCGCCTGGCACTTTATCACCTCTGCCACGTAAGCGTTCTCCGGGCAGAAACAGGGTGACAGCGCGCTCCAACTCAATTGCTTGATCGACCAGCGCTGAGACGCGGCCATGCTCGCGCTGCAGCAGACGTCCGACGGACGAGTAGTATTTTCCTTCCATCGGAGAAATGATTACCGGCGTATCGATGTCCGGCTGATTGCTACGCAGCAGCCGGCGCACCAGCCGGTGCAATTGACTATCGGGAATTCTTCGGCGCACACGCGTCTTCATCGAAACTCCAAACGGGGGGAGATACCGCTACTACTTTTGTATCGCGATTCGTGACTAATTGAAATGGAATCGTGAGCCTAGGTACGTTTTTGAATCTGCAGCTAAGGGAGTTCCAGTACTTCGCAGATTTGCGTACTCACGGCTAGCCACTAGTTGGATAGAGTCCCGCTGTGGATGCGCCGAACGATCACCGTCGATTGATCGGAGGAGGGCGCGGGGAATCGGCTCCGCGCCCATCGCCACCTATCTTTCCAGTAGCGCAGGCGCCACGCCATCGGCGATAATGCTAGGTTTACCCGCCAAACCTAGGAGCTTTCACCGTTGATGGCCAAGATCAAGGTCAAGAACCCCATCGTCGAGATGGACGGCGACGAGATGACGCGCATCATCTGGCAGTGGATCCGCGAGCGCCTCATCCTGCCGTATCTGGATGTCGACCTCAAGTACTACGACCTTTCCGTCGAGAAGCGCGACGAAACCGGCGACCAGATCACCATCGATTCCGCCAATGCCACCAAGCAATACGGCGTCGCCGTCAAATGCGCCACCATCACGCCGGACGAAGCCCGCGTCAAGGAATTCGGTCTCAAGAAGATGTGGAAGAGCCCCAACGGCACCATCCGCAACATTCTCGACGGCACCATTTTCCGCGAGCCGATCGTTTGCCGCAACGTGCCGCGCCTAGTGCGCGCACTGGGATAAGCCGGTGGTGGTCGCGCGCCATGGTTTCGGCGACCAGTACCGCGCCACCGACTTTCAGTTCCCCGGCGCGGGCACGCTCAAGCTCAGCTTCACGCCGGCCGATGGCGGGGCCGCGATCGAGCACGAAATCATCAAGGCCCCCGGCGCTGGCGTCGTGCTGGGCATGTTCAATCTCGACGCGTCGATCTCGGGCTTCGCGCGCGCCTGCTTCACCTACGCGCTCGACCGCCGCTACCCGGTGTATCTGTCGACGAAGAACACCATTCTGAAGATCTACGACGGCCGCTTCAAGAATCTCTTCCAGGAGATCTTCGACACGCGAGTTCAAGAGCAAGTTCGACGCGGCGGGCCTCACCTACGAGCATCGCCTGATCGACGACATGGTGGCCGCGAGCCTCAAGTGGAGCGGCGGCTATCTGTGGGCTTGCAAGAACTACGATGGCGATGTGCAATCCGATACCGTGGCGCAGGGTTACGGCTCGCTGGGACTGATGACTTCGGTGCTGATGTCGCCCGACGGCAAGACCATCGAATCGGAAGCCGCGCACGGCACCGTGACGCGCCACTATCGTCTGCATCAGCAGGGCAAGCCGACGTCCACCAATCCGATCGCGTCAATCTACGCGTGGACCCGCGGGCTGCAATACCGCGGCAAGATGGACGGCACTCCCGACGTCGTCGAGTTCGCGCAGACGCTCGAAAAGGTTTGCGTGGATGTGGTGGAATCCGGCAGGATGACCAAGGATCTGGCGATTCTCATCCGCGCCGACCACCCGTACCTGACCACCGAAGGCTTCATGGACGCGGTGGACGGCGAACTCAAGCAGCGGCTGGCTTGAATTAAGATAGTGAATTCGCTATGAGTTCAACCACACCGCAACCTCTCGTCGCTGTCATCATGGGCAGCAAGTCGGATTGGGAAACCATGAAGAACGCCAGCGACACGCTGGCCCGCTTCGGGGTCCCGCATGAAAGCCGCGTGCTCTCCGCGCATCGCACCCCGCAGGCGGCGACCGAGTTCGCTTCGGGCGCCAGCGAGCGCGGGCTACAGGTGATCATCGCCGCAGCCGGCGGAGCCGCGCATCTGGCGGGAGTCCTGGCCGCTCACACCATCTTGCCGGTGCTCGGCGTGCCCATGGAGAGCCAGATGCTTCGCGGAATGGATTCGCTGCTATCCACCGTGCAGATGCCCGCCGGGATTCCGGTAGGCACATTGGCGATCGGTAAACCGGGAGCCATCAACGCCGCGCTGCTGGCCGTCGCCATCTTGGCCTTGCAGCGACCGGACCTGCACGAGAAGCTCGAAGCCTTCCGCAGGGAACAGGCCGAAAAGATTCTCAACGAAACGTTGTGAGCGCTGCGGCTGAGGCGTTCTGGCCGTCGTGCCTGCGGCTAAGGCGTGCCGACCGGGTTCACTTATTGTCGCGACGCAGGCGTCACAGTTGTAGCTTTGGAACTAATGAGTGCCGCCACTCACTTCGTCACGTTGATCATAACCTTGTTTGATCTAACGGCCCCCGGGCTTTCTGAGTCCTCCCGCTCCATCCAAATCGTGTATTTGCCCGATTGCTTCGACGATCGTAAAGCGCTCTTGGACGTCCAGTTGAAGATCAGGCTCTCGTCAGCCTTTAGCGTGCACGACATCCGAATTTCACTGCCAGTTCATTCGGATGTAAACTGAATTAGGATCGGCGTGGCCGCTTTGGCGGTATCGCCAGTCTCGTTTCGCGAACCGGCTTTCCCTGGCTGTCTTGAGAGCCTCCACTCGATTTTCAAAATCGTGTGCGTCCCTGAACGACGAGAAACGTCGTTGTCGGATTTGTTGGTTCATGGTGAGCTTACCGATAACGGTGTGCCGACTGTTCAAACGTGCCGCGTGCTTCAGTTCCAACGCGATGAGCCGTTACCGTGCTCAGCCTTCTGATCCCGTTCCGAGCACTGAGCAAAGGCAGCGCTGTTCGCCAACGTTATTGCCAATTGCAAAGACAATTTCAATGGATCTCCATCTTCCCTCCTTAACCTTCACAACGTGCGCCGACTCTGAGGGAGTCAAGTAGTCAATGCCCTCGCTCAACCAAATACTTCCGCCCTCGTTCTCCAGGCACAGCGGCATCAACCGGCCGAGATCCTCATGCATTCGATGCCACACGAAATTGTTCCAGTAAACAATCTCAAAGGCTGAATTGTACTGGAGAAATGCACGAAGCAGGTAGGCTTCATTCCAGCTGCGTTTTTCCTTCAAAACCCATTCTTCCAGATATTCAAATGGGTAGAGAATATCGTGAATATGAACCAGCACGCCGGGCTTGAGGGCGGGCAGGATCTCGAAAAGCAAGTAATTTACATCGCTGCCGGTCTTGCTCACATGGGAGGAATCCAGGAAGAGGATGTCGTTCTCCTCTAACCGTTCAAACACCTCCCTCGCGACATCCTGCACGGGACTGCGGATCAAGCGTGCGTTACCCGCGCCACCCGTCCCGAAGAGTTGCTTCAGATTATCGAGAGACGGATCGATGAGCGTGAGATCCAATGCGCCGTCGAAAAAGCGTTCGTTGGTATCCAGAAGCAGGCACGAACTGTGGCCGCATCCGACTTCAACGATTCGGCGAGGCCTGAATTCCAAAAGCATGGAAAACAGAATGCTGGCGTCGTAGCAACCGAAGAACGGATTGTCGAAGTAAAAGCGATAACCCGCCGCTTGATGCCGCGGAAACGGGAAAAGGCGATGGTGCTCCGCGAGCCGCTCCATCATTGACGTCATCGCTGGCACGTCGATCTTGATCCCGGCGGGAAGCGGGGCATCCACACGGGTGCGAACCGCATTGATCGCGTGCGGATCGGACACGTCCACTATCGGCGAATAGAAGTGGCCCGGCGGATAACCTACGTTTGCGAGGAACGCTTCGAGATGCTCACAACGCTGCTTCAGTGCGTCACGTTCTGCAAGCAGAGTTTGGAGGGCGTTAGATTGTTCGTCCACGTCGTTCGCCAGCTTAGCAAACTGTGGTGGAAGTCGAAGCCGGCGCGGCAGCGAGCTCGCGTTCGAAAAACGCATCGACCATTCCCAGAATCTCCGCGGTGCTGTGCGCGTGGTAAATGCTCGCGCGGAGTTGCGAGCCGTTGCGGACGCCATGCGTGAAATAAGTGGCGAACTGCTTCATCTTGCCCACCGCATCCATCGCGCGGTGCTCTTCGAGCATGCCGTAATAGCGCCGCATGATTTCATAGCGGGCGCTCTCCGGCGGCGTTTCATAGCTGCCGGTGGTGGCGTAGTCCTCAATCTGGCGAAAAATCCAAGGATTCGACGACGCGGCGCGGCCGATCATCACCGCATCGCAACCGGTCTCGCGCACCATGCGGACGGCATCTTCGGGCGTCAGAATGTCGCCGTTGCCGATCACCGGAATCTTGACCGCCGCTTTTACTTCGGCGATGCGGGTCCAATCGGCGTGGCCGCTGTAGCCTTGCTCGCGGGTGCGGGGATGCAGCGCGATGGCCTGCAATCCGCAATCTTCGGCCAGCCGCGCCATGCGCACGGTCACCAGCTCGCGGTCATTCCAGCCCGCGCGAAATTTCATGGTGAGCGGAATCGAGATGGCGGCGCGCACGCTGCTCAGGATCTTTTCCACCAGCGGCAGGTCGCGCAGCAAGCCGGATCCGCCGTTGCACGTCACTACTTTTTTCACCGGGCATCCGAAGTTGATATCGACGATGTCGAAGCCCATATCCTGACAGTGGCGCGCGGCATCCGCCATCACAGCCGGATCGGAGCCGAACAATTGCGCCGAGATCGGATGCTCCTCGGGGTCGAAATACAGGTAGCGGAAGGTCCGCGTGGGTTTGATCGCGCGCGCTGCGGCCACGATGCCGTGCGAGCTGGTGAACTCCGTCATGATCAGTCCGCAGGCCCCCTGATTGCGAATCAGGCGGCGGAAAACCGTGTCGGTGACGCCGGCCATGGGCGCGAGGACGGTCGCCGGAGCGATCTTGACGGGGCCGATCTGGAGGGTTCGGGGAATCACTTGTACCATTTTAGGGCACGCTCAGGGCACCCTTAGGCGGGGGTCACTCCGGCGAGCTTTTCCCAGTCCGCGGCCTCGCCGAATTTCAGGCCGGCAAGGGACGGATCGATGTTGCGCAGCAGCCCGGTAAGCACGCCGCCGGCGCCGACTTCGATACAGCGCGTGACACCCGCAGCGGCTAGCGCGCGCATGGAATCCGACCACAGCACGGGATTGGGTACCTGATGATACAGACCTTCCCGAGCCTCAGCTCCGCTGCGGATTTCGCGCGCCTGCCAGTTGTTGATGAGCGGAACCGTCAGGTCGCGGAAAATAGTGGCGTCGAGATCGGCCTTGAGACGCTCCTGTGCTAGCTTCATCAGCGCGCAATGGAAGGGCGCGCTTACTGAGAGCATCACTGCACGCTTCGCACCGGCGGCCTTCGCCAGTTCCGCTGCGCGCTCGACCGCGCCCGCATGCCCCGCGATCACGATCTGATCCGGCGAATTCAGATTGGCGGCGGATACCACTTCGCCTTGCGCGGCTTCGGCGAGAATCCGGTCGAGCGCTCCCTCGGGCAGCTTCAGCAGCGCCGCCATTGCGCCCACGCCGGACGGCACCGCTTCCTGCATGTAGCGGCCGCGCTTGTGAACCAGGCGCACCGCATCCGCGAAGTCGAGCGATCCGGCGGCCACCAGTGCCGAGTATTCGCCCAAGGCTGTGGCCCGCGACATAATCCGGCGCGAGACCCTTCGTCTGCAGCACCCGAAACGCCGCGATGCTGACGGTGACCAGCGCCGGCTGCGTGATCTCGGTACGCTTCAGTTCCTCCTCAGGGCCTTCGAAACACAATTTGGAAATGGAGAATCCGAGCGCCGCGTCGGCCTCCGCGAACGCCGCGGCGGCTTCCGGAAACGCTTCTGCAAGGGACTTGCCCATGCCCGCATACTGCGACCCCTGCCCGGGGAAAAGGAAAGCTGTTTTGGACATGAATGACGAGGCTAGTACTAAGAGTCTTTTGTAATCTTACAACGGCGTCCGTCTGCTGATATAGTAGAGACGTGAGACGTAAGCGTCCCTTAGTTCCTGAGATTTTGCCGGAGACCTCGGTGATTCCAGCGGCCCTGATCGAAGAGGCCAAGCGCGCCATCGAGTCCGACCGCATGAAGGCGCCGGCAAAGTGCAGCGTGTGCGGCGACGAATGCGCTCCCAATTCGACCGAAGGCTTGTGCTGGGTATGCCGCCGCCTGAAGCTGAGCGCGTGGCGCGATTCCGACACGCAAATGCCCGTTCAGGAATAGGCGTCGCTACTTCCGTCTCAGCCGCTCGACATCTGCCGTCAACTGCTTCGTAATTTTGTCGGCTACGTCCGCGCTCGCACCGCGGAACTTCGCGCCGTTGCTTTCCTGAGTGGTGGACCACATCACATCGCCGTCTTTATTGACCAGACGCACCGTCGCCATGGCTTCGTGCTTGCGTTCTTTGATCTTGGTGGATTCGTTCTCACCTACTCCCGCACTGAGTGACCGCGCTACGCTACGGCTTACGCTCCCGCCGCCTCCATTGAACCGTGTGCCGCTGCTGTTATCGTTGCGTGAGGAATCGCCCATGTGTCCGTTGACACCTTCGGAAGACTCGAAATCGTCGGTGAACACCAAGTCCTCAGCCGCGCCGCGCAGGAAAGCGTCCGCCCGATCGGTGTTCTCGGTGAGCACGAATAGCTTCGAGCCCTGCAGGCTGCTGATGATCAGGTCGCGCATCTGCGCCGCGGTCTCGCCCCCGGTCAGCCTGTCGACATAGACTCGCTTGACACCGGCGATCTGCGCCGACACATCGTCGGGAGCTTGCGCCAGTAGCAGCGCCAACAGCCAAGCAGTCATCATTTTATGTCCCTAACCTTTTCCGGCCTTGCGAGCCTCCGGGTCCTGATACTGCACCTTCTGTCCGGTGCGCGCCTCCAGACCCACCAGCGCGGCGCGGATTCCGTTCTTATCCACGCGAAACACCATAGCTTGTTGCCGGCCGTCATCATCGGTGTATCCGACCGTCAAAAAATGCTTGCGCGACTTGGCCAGCAAGAACATGGGTGAAATCACCACCGCCATCAGCAGCCGGCGGTCCACTTTCTGGCCGTATTCGAGCAAGTTGATGCGATCATACGGCACCCGCACCTGCGTGCCCTTGGTATAAAACGCGAAATAGCGGCTGTCGGAGAGCTCCATCGACCCGCCCGCGCCGCTCGCGACCGCAGGCAGCGTCCCGCCGACGTATTCGACGCGGCTTTGGGCCAGCAGCAGGACCAACGCAAGGAGTGGCACAAGAATTAGTTCCGTGGCCGCGCTTAACTTCTCACGGAAATTGCCTCAGAAAAGACGCAACGCCGGCGATCATTCGCTACACTCGGACGAATGCTCCTCTGCACGGTGCGCGACTGCCACCTTCCACTCGCCCGCGCGGAAGAAAAAGGCGGCCAGAGGCTGGTCTGTCCGCGCGGACATTCTTTCGATGTGGCGCGCAGCGGCTACATTAATCTCTTACAGCCGCAAGACCGCAGGTCCAAACACCCGGGCGACACGCCGGCGGCCGTGGCTGCTCGCCGCCGATTGCACGATCTCGGGGTCACCGCGCCGCTGCTTGCCGGGATCGCCGAATTGGCGCAAGCCTCTCCCGGCGACATCGTTCTCGACGCCGGTTGCGGCGACGGTTTCTATCTTGGTTCGCTCGCCCGCCAGAGCGGCGGCGCAGGACAGGGTGTCGATATCTCGATTCCAGCCGTGGAAGCCGCGGCGCGGCGCTACCCGCCGGGTGAGTCCGGGATGCGAATGGATCGTGGCCAATGCCGACCGCTTCGTTCCTTACGCCGATCGCTCGTTTTCCCTAGTCTTATCGATCACCGGGCGAATGAATGCCGCGGAATTCCGGCGGGTGCTGCGCGACGACGGACGTCTGTTGGTGGCTCTTGCTGCTCCGGATGACATGATCGAGCTGCGCAGCCGCGCTGGAAATCCCGGCCGCGACCGCGCGCCTCAAGCGCTTGAAACCTTCGCGCCTCAGTTTAACCTCATCGGCCAGAGTCGGGTCACCACCGCCGCCAATCTGGACGCTGCTGCCGCTAACGATGTCCTGCTTTCGATTTATCGCCCGCTGCGATCGCAACCGGTGCAGGCGATGCGCGTTACCTTCAGTCTGGACCTGCTGCTCTTTCGCCCGGCGTAATAGCATGGGATTCATGGATGCTTTAGCAGAACCCTGGCTCCGCGGCCCGCTCCCCGGCGTCGATACCTTCGTCGCGCCTCTGCTCTATTCGTTCCAGATGGCCCGCGAGGATCTTGCGAAGTACACCGCAGGCCTCACCACCGAGCAGATCTGGGCCACGCCCCACGGCTTTGGCTCCGTCGGCTTCCAGCTGCGCCACATTGCCGGCTCAACCGATCGCTTGATGACTTACGTCAGCGGCGCTCAGCTCTCCAGTGAGCAAATGGCTGCGCTCAAGTCCGAAAAAGAACCCGGCGCCACACGTGAAGAGTTGCTTGCAGGTATCGACCACGCGTTCACAAGCGCGGAAGCCGTCGTGCGCTCTCTTGATCCAGCGCGCCTCACCGAACCCCGCGGCGTCGGCCGTAAGCAACTGCCCACCACCGTCATCGGGCTACTGGTTCACATCGCCGAACACACCCAGCGCCATGTCGGCCAGGCAATCAGCGCCGCGAAACTCACGCGCGTCTAGTCTTAAATCGCCAGCGGCACACCACTCAATCCCAAATGCCGGTCCGTCGACCAGCAGGCGCTCGGCTTCCGCGCCTGCATGATCGCCAGCCCGTGCGCGTCGGCGAGCGTCAGCTTCTGGTCCGCGTATTTCTTAACGATGCGGCTGGCACGACTTAGAGCCTCCGTGTCGAAAGCCTCGATCCCAAGCGCTGGCAAGGTTCCAACGAACGCCAGAAACTGCACAGCCCGGCGCTGATCGTAACGCCGCAGGAACCATCCGTGACCCTCCACAATCACCAACGCGGAAGTGACCAGTGGCGGAGGTTCTGAAAACAGACGGCGGTAGAGCGAGTGATAACTATCCGACCTGTCGAGAAAAGCGATGAAGCCCGAAGTGTCGACGTAACATTCAGTCTTTTGCGCCATAGACAATGTCGTCAATCGACTGGCTGGAACGGCGATTGCCGGATTCAACGAAACCGGCGTAGCGCATCCATGGCACCGGCGCCACTCGCCGGCAACGTCTCGCGGATCGCCCGGCGCACGTATTCCGCAACCGGAATGCCTAAAGCTTTTGCTTCTTTTTTGGCAAGCGCATATTCCCGCTCGTCCAGGCTGACCTGCGTCCGGATCATGTTATCATCTCTCTACATAATGATAACACTCATAGCTCCTCTTGCACCTCTGCGTTATCCTGAAGAGTTACCCATGCAACAGGAAGTCGTTGAGGCCGAAGGCCATCTGATCGATTCGCACCTGATGGAGCGAATCTTCGACACCGTCGTCGAATACAATGGCCGCTTTGAAGTGGAGCAGTTCGAGATCGGGCGCACCAACGCCGACAACTCGCACCTGCGCCTGAAGATTGAAACCGAGAGCGGTGCCGACATGGAGCAGCTCCTGAGCCAGCTCCTGGACCTAGGCTGCACGCCCGCCGATTCAGGCTCGGCCGAGCTGGTTACCGTCGAGCGCGATTGCTGCGCGCCGGAAGATTTCTATTCCACCACCAATCACAAGACGCTGGTGCGCCAGAAAGGCGATTGGCTGGAAGTGGAGAATCAGCGCATGGACGCCATGATCGTGGTCGCCGGTAAGCGCGCCGTCTGCCGCCGCCTGCGCGATCTCAAGAAGGGCGACCAGGTGGTGGTCGGCATGCGCGGCATCCGCGTGGTGCCCGAATCGAAGGAACGCGACCGCATGGCCTTCGCGTTCATGAGCAACGGCATTTCCTCGGAGCGGCAGGTCGAAACCGCCATGCGTCAGACTGCCAATCTGATGCGCCAGTGCCGCGAAGCGGGTCAGAAAATCGTGGTGGTGGCGGGGCCCGTCACTGTTCACACTGGCGGCGCAGCGCCGCTCGCCAAGTTGATTCAAGGCGGATGGGTGCAGGCGTTGCTGGCCGGCAATGCACTGGGCGTGCACGATATCGAAGCGTCGCTGCTTGGCACTTCGCTCGGCGTGCGGCAGAGCGACGGCCGCCAGGAGGAGCATGGCCACCGCAATCACATGCGCGCCATCAACGCGATCTATCATGCGGGCGGTATTGCGCAAGCGGTCGCGGCCGGACGCCTCAAAAGCGGCGTGATGTACGAATGCGTGAAGGCGCGAGTGCCGTTCGTGCTCGCCGGCAGTTTGCGCGATGATGGCCCGCTGCCCGACACCATCACGGATATGAATCTCGCGCAGGACGCCTACGCCGAGCAGTTGAAGGGCGCCGGTTTGGTTCTGTGCCTGGGTTCCATGCTGCACTCGATCGCCACTGGTAACATGCTGCCGAGTTGGGTGAAGATCGTGTGCGTGGATATCAACCCGGCAGTCGCCACCAAAGTAAGCGACCGCGGCACCGGGCAGGCCGTGGGCGTGGTCACCGACGTGGGGCTGTTCCTCGACCTGCTCGCGCGCAACCTGGAAACGCCCGCATGAAGCGCCAATACACAGACCGGCATGCCGCCGCCGGCGTTGACGCTAAGCTTCCTGAAATCGAAGTGTGGCCGAATCAGTATGAGACCGGCTATGAAATTGAAATCGAGATGCCGGAGTTCACTTCCATCTGTCCTAAGACTGGCTTGCCGGATCACGGTGTCTTGATCCTGCGTTACGTACCCGCCAAGTTTTGTCTGGAGCTGAAATCGCTCAAGATGTATACGTTGGCCTATCGCAATCTCGGCATCTTTCAAGAGAACGTCGTGAACCGCATGTTAGCCGACATCGTGAAGCACGCCAAGCCCATGGAAGCCACGCTCGTCGGCGATTTTATGCCGCGCGGCGGCGTACATACCAAGGTGACCGCGAGCTATTCGCGGAAGCGCGCTACTTCAAAAACCTAAGGAACTTCGCGCGCAGCGCATCCGCGGTCTTGACATCTGGTGCCACGACCAGCACGGTGTCATCGCCGGCGATGGTACCCGTGACCTCGGGCCAATCAGCGTGATCGAGCGCGGCGGCCAGCGCGTTGGCGTTGGCCGGAGGCGTCCGCAGCACCAGCAGATTCTGAGCCTGCCGAACATCGCGCAGGACTTCGCGTGCAAGCGCAGCTACATCCGGACCGGCAGACGCAGCCGGAGCGTCCGCGGCTCCGGGAGAATAACCGGCCGGCGTTTTCACCAATCCCAATTCGCGAATATCGCGCGAAAGCGTAACTTGCGTCGCCGGAATCTTGAGCGTGCGCAAAGCCCGCGCCAGCTCATCCTGCGTGTGCAGACTTCGCGCGCGGACCAATTTGAGAATTTGGCTCTGGCGATAATTCTTGTTCATGCGTGAAGCTGCTTCAGGCGCGACGCGGCAGCGGCGAGCGCCGACTTAACGTGATCCGGCCCCGTTCCTCCAGCGATCTCTCGCGTCTTCATCCCTTCGATCGGATTCAGTACCGCGGCGCACTCCGGCGTAAATTCCGGCGCGAAGGCTTTGAGCGATTCCGCATGCCAATCCGATGGCTTCTTGCCGCTGCGGATGCTTTCGAGCACCAGCCGCCCTGCGATCTTGTGAGCCTGATGAAACGGCGTCCCGCTGCGCGCCAACGCCTCGGCCAAATCGGTCGCCACCACCCAGCTTTCTTCGGCAGCCTGCGCCGGACGCTCGGGTTTCAGCTTCGCCGTCGCGACAACTTGCGCCGCCATTTCGAGCGATCCGCACAACTGATCCGCTGCGTCGAACAGTGGCTCTTTATCTTCCTGCATGTCGCGGTTGTAGGTCATGGGCAAGCCCTTCATGGTCATGAAGAGCGAGCTCAAGTCGCCGAACACTCGTCCGAACTTGCCGCGAATGAGTTCCAGTGAATCCGGATTCTTTTTCTGCGGCATCAAACTGGAGCCGCTGGTCACGCCGTCACCGAGTTCCAGCCAGCCGAACTCCTCGCTGGAATATAAGATCCAATCTTCCGAGAGCCGGCTGAGGTGCAACATCGTGGTAGACGCCGCGTACAGAAAATCCAGCGCAAAATCGCGATCGCCGGAAACATCCATACTGTTGTTCGTAATCGCATCAAAGCCCAGGTCGCGCGCAATGGCTTCGCGATCGAAGGGAAACCCGCTACCGGCTAGGGCGCCGCTACCGAGCGGCATCACGTTGACGCGCACGCGCGCCTGTTGGAGGCGCTCGCAATCGCGCGCGAACATTTCGAAATAGGCGAGGAGGTAGTGTGCCCACAGAACTGGCTGCGCGCGGCGCAAATGCGTATAGCCCGGAACCACCGCCGTAGGATCGCGCTGTGCACAATCGAGCACCGCTCGCATCAGCCCGCCAAGCAGTCCGAGCGCCCGGTCGATCTCGCCGCGCAGCCACAACCGCAAGTCGAGCGATACCTGCTCATTGCGGCTGCGGCCGGTGTGGATCTTCTCCGCCAGCGCGCCCACCTTCTCGCCCAGCTTGCGGATCACCAGCGTGTGAACGTCTTCGTCGGTCGCGCCCGCATAAAACTCCGCCGTGTCCGCCGCGCGGCCCATCTCGTCGAAGGCCGCCACCAACTTCGCCCGTTCCGCCGCCGTCAAAATCCCGACGCTCTCGAGCGCCCGCGCGAACGCCTGCGATCCCTGAATATCCGCGTGAATCAAGCGCCGGTCGAAATCGAGCGATCCGGAGAAGCGCTCGAAAACTTCCGAAGGCCCTTCCTCGAATCGCCCGCCCCAGAGTTTCATTTCCGTTTGGCCTTGCGGTTCTTCAGCAACGCCCGCACCTGCATGGGCAATCCGATCAGGTTGATGAAGCCGCGCGCGTCTTTCTGGTCGTATTCGGCGCCCATGGTGAAGCTGGCGATATCGAGCGAGTAGAGCGAATTCGGCGACTTGCGGCTGACGGGCTGGAACCCGCCCTTGTACAGGCGCAGCGTGACCTCGCCCGTGTTGTCCTCGGTGGCCTTGGTAAAAAACGCATCGAGCGATTCGCGCAGCGGCGTAAACCACAGGCCGGCGTAAACCAGGTCCGCGTAATCGAGGGCCAGCGCCTGCTTGTAATGCGACAGGCTGCGGTCCAGCGTGAGACCTTCGATCTCGCGATGCGCGGCCATGATCAGCGTGCCACCCGGCGTTTCGTAGCAGCCGCGCGACTTCATGCCGACGAAACGGTTCTCGACTAGATCCACCCGCCCCACACCGTGCTTGCCGCCAATGCGATTCAGTTCTTCGAGCAGCGCCACTGCGGACATCGCCTTGCCGTTCACGGAAACCGGGCGTCCCGCCTTGAAGCCGATCGTCACGTCTTCCGGCTTCGCGGGCGCGTCCTGCGGGCTGCGCGTCAGCATCCAGATTTCTTCCGGAGCAGCGTTCTTGGGATCTTCCAGCGCGCCGCCTTCGTGCGAGATGTGCCAGATGTTGCGGTCGCGGCTATAAATCTTTTTCGTCGTCTGCGCGATCGGAACCTTGTGCTTCGCCGCGTACTCGATAGCGTCCTCGCGCGAAACGATGTCCCACTCGCGCCAGGGAGCGATCACCGGCAGTTGCGGAGCCAGCGCTTTATAGGTCAGCTCGAAACGCACCTGATCGTTGCCCTTGCCGGTGCAGCCGTGCGCGAGCGCATCGCAACCGGTTTTGAGCGCGACTTCCACCTGCTTCTTGGCCAGCAGCGGACGCGCAATCGATGTCCCCAACAGATACTTGTATTCGTACTCGCGCGCCGGCGCGGACCATGGGCCACACGTAATCCGTGAGGAACTCCTCGCGCATATCGGCGACGTAGACTTCGGACGCGCCGGTCTTGCGAGCCTTGGCCTCCAGGCCCTTGAGTTCGCCGCCGCCCTGGCCGATATCGCCGCAAACCGCGACCACTTCGCAGCCGTAGTTTTCCTTCAGCCACGGAATGATGATGGATGTATCGAGTCCGCCCGAGTAGGCGAGAGCTACTTTTTTAGGTGTGTTCATATATAGAAATGTGAGCGCTGCCGGAAGCGCTATCCCAGCAGCATCACCAGCAGCGCCTTCTGCGCGTGCAGGCGATTTTCGGCCTGATCGAAGACCGCCGATTGCGGCGATTCCATGACCTCGTCCGTGACTTCCTCGCCGCGCTTGGCAGGCAGGCAATGCAGAAAGATCGCATCGGGCTTGGCCAGCGCTAATAGTTTCTCATTCACCTGATACGGCGCGAACGCACGCTGGCGCTTGGCCGATTCCGCTTCCTGACCCATGCTGGTCCAGACATCTGTATAGACGGCGTCCGCTCCAGCCAGTGCCTCGGCCGGATCTTCGGTCACTGTAATCGATCCCATCGCGGAAGCCTGCGCGACGATCTCAGCATCCGGCCGATAGCCGGCAGGCGTCGCGACCGCGACGTGAACACCCAGTCGCCCGGCGGTCAGCATCAACGAGTTCGCCACATTATTCCCGTCGCCGACGAACGCCAGCTTGATGCCGTCAAGATGCCCAAAGCGCTCCTGGAGCGTGAGCATATCGGCCAGAATCTGGCACGGATGATAGCGGTCACTGAGCGCGTTGACCACCGGCACGTGCGACCACTTGCGCGAGCTCCTCAATCGTCGACTGCGTGAACACCCGCGCCACGATGCACTGCGTCCAGCGCTCCAGATTGCGCGTGACATCTTTGATCGGCTCGCGCTCGCCAATCGGACCCGCGTAATTGACGGCATCGCCACCCAGTTGCTTGATGGCGAGTTCGAACGTGAGCCGCGTGCGCAGCGACGGCTTTTCGAACAGCAGGCTCAGGTAGCGCCCCGTGAGGCTTTTCGAAAAGCGCGCAGGCGTGCGCTTGATCTGCTCTGCCAGTCCCAGCAGATGCCGCAGCGCCTCGACGGACAGATCCATATCGGAGAGCAAGATTCCGGGCAAGCGGCTGAGCGAATTTGCGAAGGGGCGCGGCCATGGATGTCCTCCCGACTGAATGTTTATTCAACAGTATGAATAATAATACATTCGCCGGAAGGACGCAAGGGCGGTAGCGCCGACGGGGCTGTTCCGCAGGGCGGGGAGGCGACTTTCATCTGGAAGGAAGCCGGAGGGTACCGGAACATCGAGCAAGCGGCATCCTTGCACCGGAAGGCCCGGATCAATGCGTCTGCGATATCTAGTGCCGAGCGGTGACGGCGATCTCGATCCGCGCTCCCGGTGCGGCGAGTTTGACAACGCCTACTGTCGTGCGCGCCGGTCGGTCGGCCTTGAAGTACGTAGTGTAAATAGCGTTCATGCGCGAAAAGAGTTCCATGTCAGTTAAATAAATCTGCACGGAAACTACGTCCGCATAGTTCATCTTGGCCTCACGAAGAATGATGCCGGTATTGTCCAGCACCTGCCGGACTTCAGCTTCAAAATTCTCCGGCACCTTCTGGGTTTTCAGATCCCGTCCGATCTGGCCGGACACGTAAAGAGTGCCATCCGCCAGAACTGCCGGGACTAAACGGCCCCCCGGTCGGGAATTCCTTGGGTTGAATAATCTTTTTCTCGGCGAACATAGGCGTGGTCAAACCGAGAAATACCAGCAAACAGGAAAGAACGAGTTTCATAGTAGTAGTGAATCACACTTCGGGCGGGAGATCGGCAGGGGCGGTTCTGAGGCACGCCTCCATCGATCCGGGCATTGCGGTTTGATCTGGGCGGTTTGATCTGGCGCGCGGACGGCCGCTATGGGCGCGCGCGGAATCGCACGCCCAGTTCTACTGCAGTGACTGAGATATCGATCGTAAAGGGCTTAGACCCCTGTTAGTTGGGATGGTTAGTTGGGATGCTTGTCCGACGAAGTGGAATCGGTCGTGGTGGTGGCTTTCACTTTTCCGTGATGTTTCTTGGCCTTGGTCGTCGTGGTGGTGGTGTTGCTCGTCGCATTGCCATTGGAATCGGCCGCGGAATTGGTCGTCGTCGAATCGGTCTTAACCTTTCTGCCGTTGTCGCTGGTTTCCGTCTTGGTAGTCGTGCTGGAGTCCGTGGTCGACTGCTCCGCTTTCTGGGCGAACATCGCGGTGGTCGTCAAAAGTGCAACAAAAATGAACTTTTTCATAAAGGTCCTTAGCATTCCGGGCCAGGACCAATCGTGGATCCCGGCTCCTCTACATGAAGAGACCGCCCGGCGGATTGCGTTACACGAACTTGGGCGTGTATTGCCGCATGCCGGGCGGCCGAGACGAACTTCGCGCGATCTGACCCTTCTACTGCTTGGGGCTCTGCTGATCAGTCGAATTGGGATCGTTCTGTTTCTTCTTTTGGCTACGCTTTTTGCTGTTGCTCGATGAATTGTCGTTGGAATTCGGGTCCTTGGTTTGAGCGTCCGGGGGCGAATTCGGAGTGTTCGGATCGGCGTTCGGGCTCGGAGACTGGTCCGGCGTTGAAGGCTGCGCGGGAGGTCGGGTCGGAGCCTGGGTTTGCGGCTGCGCGTTAGTCTGGGCCAGCATGGTCGCGGCCGTGAACAGGGAAATACAGATTAACTTTTTCATGGCATGTTCTCACTTCCTGGCCGCGACATTCAGAGCTTGCGGCTTGCCCCTTTGAGAACGCACGGCCGAGTTTCGTTTCGGCTTTTAACCGAGTGTGAACTTCTTGCACTTCGATTGAGCCGTATCATGCGGGTGCCGAGAATGGAATCGGCTCATGCGGTTATTGCAACCAGTGCCTGCCATTGCGCATCCTATATTTCGGAGAGAGGTGCCCGATGAATCCCATACGTTCCTTATATCTACGGCATGTAGCTGTTCTCCTGGTGGCTACCGGCCTGGCGAGTGCAGGATTTGCTGCCCCATCGGCTTCTGCGAATGTGCAGGGCGTCGGGAATTTCCAAAAAATTGATGATCACGTCTATCGCGGTGCGCAGCCTACGCGCGAGGGTTTCGGTAGCTTGAGCAAATTGGGGATCCAGACCGTGATCGATCTGCGCGAGCCTGGAGATCGTTCGTCAGCCGAACGGAAGTGGGTCACCGATGCCGGAATGCAGCTACGTCAGTGTGCCGATGTATGGGATGGCCACGCCCTCCAATGAAAGTGTTCTGAAAGTTCTGGGATTGCTCGAAGACCGCGGCACGGGTCCGGTTTTCGTCCACTGCAAGAGGGGCGCAGATCGCACCGGTGGCGTGATTGCGTGCTACCGCGTCGAGCATGACCACTGGAAGAATGATCGAGCGCTTGCCGAAGCCAGATCCATGGGAATGAGCTGGTTTCAAACCGCGATCCAAAGTTACGTGCGGAAGTATCAGCCGCGCGACTTGGCTGCTCTCGCTCCCAAAACGTTGGATGCCAGCGCGACAGTGCTAGCCCCGGCGCAGCCTTAGGCCGGGTTGCGATGAGGTTACGGTGCGCCTTCGACGCGCACCAGCTTCAGCGCGGCTGAGTGTCCGCTGATAATGGTGACCGCGCTCCGCGGAACTCCATAGTGCTCCGCCAGGAACGCGCACAGGACGTCGTTGGCCTTGCCTTTTTCCGGCGGCGCCGCGATCTTGACTTTGAGCGTGCCGTCGGCCATTTCCCCAGCGATCTCGCTTTTGGCGCTGCGCGGAATTACTTTGACGCGGCGCGTCATAGAACGCCCTACTCCGTGAGGTCCGCGGCCGCCCCGTCCACATCCTCGATTCGAAGGCGAATCGACTTGCGGGAGTTCACCGCGGCCTCAGGCAACTCAAAGCGAGCACCAGCCATCAGGTCCGCCGTCTTGTGCGGCGCGATGCGGTCCT
This sequence comes from Bryobacterales bacterium, assembly GCA_963731375.1. GTDB lineage: Bacteria > Acidobacteriota > Terriglobia > Bryobacterales > Bryobacteraceae > Palsa-187. The sequence continues at coordinate 206,973 of CAVSUW010000004.1, read as the reverse complement.
GCAGGCTGAGCGTGTCGTTGTATTTCGGCCCCAGCAGCTTCTCATAGCGAAAAATATTTTCAATGTCGTTCTTGGAGATGGTGCGTGCCATCGGCGGCGTCGCCCGTGGCCGGTTCAAGATGGAGGGTCACGGAATTCACGACGAAGGGCACGTTGGACGGATTCGTGGCGCGGAAGTCGACCACCACAATCGAGGCGGCTCTCCCCGGCAGAGCCAGCACACGCACTTTCAAGATCTTTCCCTCGAGCCGCAGATGCGCGCCTTGCGTCGCCGTGAGCATCGTGAAGATCAGTCCGCCCACCACTGCGAGTCCCACCGCCAGGAAGATCCAGAAACCCTTGCTCATAGGGCTACGCTATCATCAATCGCCCAGCCATCAATCGCCCAACAGCCGGCCGTAAGGCTGCAGCGTCGAGACGTGATCGCACAGCGCCTTGATCGCGGCGGTCAGCGGGATCGCCAGCACCAGCCCGAGCGCGCCCCACAGCATTCCCCAGAACATCAGCGCCACCGTGACCACCAGCGGATTCAGATGAACTCGCGCGCCGACGAATTTCGGATACAGCAGATTCAACGCCAGCAAGTGCAGCATCGCCACGCTGACCGTGAGGAACAGATACATTGCCGGCTCCTTCGAAGCGGGCAACGCGGCCACCACCGGCGGCAGCAAAGCCAGCGGCAGTCCGATATAAGGGACCAGGCTGAGGAATCCGCTCATCGGCGCAACGATCAGCCAGTAAGGCAGCTTGACGGACGCGAACAGCAGCGCGCTGGCGACGCTCAAGCAGCAAGCCCAGCATGAAATTTCCGATCACGTAGGCGCGCACCATGTCGCCCAGTCCGGCCCAGGCGGCAGCCGCGGCCTGGCGGTTTTCGCCGTCGAAGATCAGCAGGTATCGCGCGCGAATGTGATCGCGCCAGCTCAACAGAAAATACACCAGGAACGGCACGAAGGACGCCATCAGCAGCACGCTGTAATATTCGGCCAGATAAGTGTAGGCGTAGACGAAGATCGGCGTCGGCTCCTGCTGGATATGCACCTCCTGCACGGCAGGCGGCAGAATCGGCGGCAGAATAATCGGCACCTCGGCTCTCTTCTTTTTGCCGCGAGCGGAGGTGTCCGGGGGCGGGGCAGGGGCAGCCTCGGTCTGCGGCTGGAAGCGCCGCGGCACCACGCTGCGGTAGATCCCGTTCTCGATGCCCTCCATGCGCGTGGCGACCGAATCCACCATCTCGCTGATGCGCGCGCCATAAGCCGGCAGGTCGATCGCGATCTGCTGGCCTTGCAGATACAGTCCCAGGCCCGCCAGATACAAGACCACCAGCGCGATGCTGCACACCACGAAGCTGGCCAGGCCGCGCGGCAAGCGCAGCCGCATGAAGATCACCACCAGCGGATCCAGCAGGAAAGCGATCATCGAGGCAATGATCACCGTGATGAAGAAGATACGGCCGAAGTAGAGCAGCGCGATCGCCGGCAGCGGCCGCAAGAATGCCCACGCCCACCTGGAGCGATTTCTGCGTGGATGCGTTTTGAACCACCACGGGCGCCTCACAGGCCTCACGATTCCTGCCGTGAGGGCTCTTATTTATCACTATAATTTGGATAGAGCGTGGAATTCCAGCAAAATACAGGGAACGGGCGGATTCTTGCGCTGGATCTAGGGAAGAAGCGCATCGGATTGGCGCTGAGCGACCCCTTAGGCATCTCCGCGCAAGGCCTGGACACGCTGCAGCGCAGCACCATCCGCGAAGACATCGCGGCGCTCGAAGCCATCGCCCGCGAACATGAGGTTCAGTTGGTCCTGCTGGGGCATCCTTTAAATATGAGCGGCGACGAAGGCCGGCAGGCGGTCTATACTCGCGATTTCGCCGCAGCGCCTGACGCGAGCGCACCGGCCTCGTGGTGCGTTTCTGGGATGAGCGGCTCACCAGCAAGGAAGCCGAGCGCGTCCTGAAGCAGAGCGGCATCAGCATCGAGAAGCGGGCCAAAGCCATCGACCGTCTGGCGGCGGTGATTCTGCTCGCGAGCTATCTCGACGCCGGGGGCACGGCGTGAAACTGCTCGTAGCCCTGATTTTCGCGCTGGCCGGCTTTGCAGCGGCGATGCTAGTAACTCCGTATCAAGGCTTTAAGACTGAGACCTATGTAGACATTCCACGTGGAACAGGCACCGCCGGAATCGCCCGCGAGCTGGCGCGCGGACGGCGTGATCCGCTATGAGTGGGAGTTCTGGCTGGCGCGTCTGCTCAACCCGTCGGCGAAGCTGCAAGCCGGCGAATATCGTTTTGCGAAGCCGGCCAGCGCGCTGGAGGTGTTCAATCGCATCGCGCGCGGCGACATCTACTTCTTCGCGTTTACGGTGCCCGAGGGCAGCAACATTTTCGATATTGCGAGTTCGCTTGAAGCGCGAGGGCGTCATGTCCTCCGAAGATTTTCTGAAAGCCGCCGAAGACCCGGCGCCGATCCGCGACCTGGCGCCCAAGGCCCGCACGCTCGAAGGCTATCTGTTCCCATCCACCTATCGTTTGTCGCACACGACGACGGCGCGCGCAGTTGTCGAAGATGATGACGGATGAGTTTCGCAAGGAATGGACGAAGATCAGCGCCGGTAAAGACGCCGACGTGCGCAGCACCGTGACGCTCGCGTCGCTGGTAGAAAAAGAAACGGCCGCGGCGGACGAGCGGCCGCTGGTCGCCAGCGTGTTCCGCAATCGCCTGGCGCAGGGGATGCGCCTGCAATGCGACCCGACCACGATCTACGCCGCGCTGCTCGATCATCGCTACCGCGGGACGATCCATAAGTCGGATCTGGCGAGCGCGAATCCCTACAACACCTATGAAAACGCGGGACTGCCGCCGGGCCCCATCGCGAATCCCGGAGCGCAGTCGCTCGCGGCGGCGCTCGACCCGGCCGACACTCCATTCCTGTACTTCGTCGCGAAGCCGGAGGGCGGCGGTCACCAGTTTTCCGCGACCATGGCGCAGCACGAGAAGGCCGTGATCGCGTATCGCCAGGCTTCTAAGCATGCGGGGCAAAGGAAAGTCCGCTGAACTAACGCGCTGGCTGGAGGAGCGCCATCCCTCTGAGGTCGGCGAAGCGGAATTCGCATCTCTTCGAGCCGACCTCGCGCCGGTATCCGAAAGCTATCTTCGCAAGCTGCTGCGGGAGTGCGGCGTGCCGCTGGCCCCGATGGTCGAAGGCGTCCGGCAAGGCACGTTCGCAGAACTGGAAGTGAGCTTGCTTCGCCTTCTGGGGGAATACGAGTCCAGCGACCCGCCGCGCCGCATGGCTGTCCGGCGGCTGGTGATCACGGCGAAGGAGCACGCCCGCCTGGCCGCCCGAAATCCCGCCAAGCGCCCGGATAAGCAAGAGATGATTCTCTGGCTGACCACCTGGCTCGAAAACCCGCCGGTGTTCAGAGGGTGGGTTGCGATTCGGCGGCGGCTCGCGGGGCGGACGTGACCTACGCCAACGCCCGCTTTTTTACCGTCCCTGGGACCGGAATTCCCTGTTGCGTGTGATGCCCACGCTCATCGTTCCAAGTAACCATGTAACAGTTCGGGCATAACCGCAAGTCGTCAAAGGGAACTTCGGCGAGATCGGTCTCGATCTCCTCCATCTGGGAGGCGCACCGCGGACACCACGTATCTATCGTCGTATCTATCGTCCAAGCCACTGCTTAATAGACGGCTCCGCTCACGCGATGTTTCTATAAAGTTGGGGGCGAAATCGCGTAGCTCCGTAAGGCCTCCAGGCGCAACGCGATCTTAATGAATTTGAATCAGACCTGCAAACGATCCCGCTCCCGCCGGACAAACTCGGTGTCCTGCTTCGGCTCGCTCCCGCATTCTATCGCGATGGTGGTAACCGGACTATCGGGAGCATTCGCCGGAAGATTCAGGAAACGCACGCGCAACCGGTCCTGCTCGAACTTCACTTCCTGGCCGGTGGCCAGCAGGCGGGCGGATTTAACCGGCGCATCAATCCCGCGATCGCCGCCGTGGAACCGGGCCAGAAATGAATGTGCATGTAAAGCGTATTCCCGGTGCGTGGGCGCTGGACGACAAGGCTCGTAGAGACACGTCCTCCCAAATGCGTGACTGGTCGCCCAGGCCGGACGGCGCGACGAAATATCTCCCCATGCTGGGCGCAGGTCGCCCGAGGACGCCGTCTCTTCGCGCCGCAACCAAACTACGCGGTGATTCTTCGCATAAGCGTGTGCGGCTACAAGCCCGAATAGCAGCCAAGTGATCTTCCGATACTCCTGGGTTGGCGAACAAACGCCGATCACCCAAGTCATCAATAGCGCAAACCAGAAACGTCTCGCGAGGTATTTCATGCGGAGAACGCAGTAGAACATGCTGGCCAGGAGCGCTAACAGGAGCAGCAGGCCGAACACGCCCAGTTCGGCCGAATTGGCTCTCGCCCGTCAGCTCGAAGAGCCGATTGACCAATGATGTGAGTGGCATTACGGCATACGAGCAATTTTGCTGCCGGCATTAAAATAGTAAGTGACAAGAAAGTCCACGGGAATAATTGCAGCTGCGCTAAACGGCAGTCGGCATCCCACAATCGCGATTCATAGATATTAAGGAGCGAACTTTTCCAACATGAGAACCATGAAATTGACATTCGGTTTTACCGCGCTTGCAGTCGGATTGGCGAGCGCCGCGTCCAGCCACAGCATTGACCTAAAAAGAACAGTAACGATCGGAACTACTCAACTGCAGCCGGGTTCGTACAAAGTCGAAATGCAGGGCGACAAAGCAGTCTTCAAGACTGGAAAGAACGTGATCGAAGTTCCGGCGACACTCGGAAATGGCGATCAGAAATTCGGTACCACTGGAATTGTGACCAGTGGCGCGCAGCTCGTCGAAATAGATTTGGGCGGCACCACCGAGAAAATCGTTTTCACCCCGAAGACCGGTGAGAGCGCGGGCGGCGGACACTAGAAAGCCACGACGTCCCCTTTTTTGTAGCGGAAGAGTGCGGCTGGAGGCTGGCCAGGAATGCTGGACGGCCCGCCTCCTTACTTCTGTGTTTATTTTGGTGCGAACGGTGGGGGTCGAACCCACATGGCTGTTAACCGCTGGAACCTAAATCCAGTGCGTCTGCCAGTTCCGCCACGTTCGCCCGCATGGCTGTGACCAGTGTAGCATCCGCTCCCAGCGCCGCCTCGACTGCCGAAGGCCCAGACGCCTTTAAAGAATCGTTCCGCCGAACCGAAAAGAACAGAAGGACCACTCGGCCCATCGAAAGCGGAGATTGTGGTAGTGAAGATTCTTCGGCACGGCAGGAAGCACGGGGCGCTAGCCCAGTCGCTCGACGTTTCACGAAAGCATCGGACTGGCTGGGAATCGCCGCCGGCTTGGTGGCGCTATGCGGCTGGTCGGTGCTGCCGGCCTACGTGATCCGCCATCTCTGGTTCATTTCCCAGGTCCATCCCAACGCCGCGCTGGGATTCATTCTGGTGGGTTTCTCGCTGCGCCTGGCGCGCTACGATGGCGTCACGCCGTGGGTTCACAGCGCCTGCAAGCTTTTCCGGATTTCGGTCGGCCTCCTGGGACTGCTTTCGCTGGCGAATATCTGGTTCCACCTGAATCTGGGGATCGACAAATTTATCGTGCGCGATCCCACGGCGGTCATGCCGGGTGCGATGCCGGCGGCGGCCGCGCTGTGCTTTTACCTGCTGGGTTGCGCGCTGGTCCTGCTGAGTGCGGGGCGGAGCCTGGCTGTGCCAGATCGTCGCGCTGGGGGTGACCACCATTTCGACGGCCACCCTGGTCGCCAGCAGTCTACGCGATGGCTGGCTCCGCAGGCGCTGCCGGACTATCTGACGCATGCCCGCGATTACGGCGCTGCTCCTGCTGATTTTGTCGCTGGGAGTGGTCAGTTCGAATGCCCACCACACGCTGATGACGGTCATGACCAGCAACAGCGTGGGCGGCGCCATGGCGCGGCGGCTCTTGCCGGCGTCCCTGTTGATCCCGATCGGGCTGGGATTCCTGCGCCTCAAAGGGCAGGACGCGGGCTGGTTTGGACCGCCCGTGGGGCTGGTTCTGCATGTGGTCGCGACCATGCTCCTGCTGGCTCTGTTTATCTGGTGGAACGCCCGGACGCTGGATCGCATCGCCCGCGAGAACGGGCGTTTCGAGCACGCCGTGCAGGATACCCGCACCACCTTGCTGGAGATTCTGAGTCATGTCAGCAACGCCGCCTTCGCGCACGATCTCAAGGGAAATCTCACCTTCTTTAACGCCGCCGCCGAGCGCTTGTTTGGAATCTCCGCCGCCGATGCGCTGCAGAAGAACATCTACCAGGTGATCACTCCGCAATCGGAAGCAGCCGCGCGTTCCATGCTCTCCACGCAGTTGATCGGCGGCGCGCACCGCCCGGAGTCCCTGGTTCTGCGCACCAGCGCCGGGGAGCAGGAGTGCGCTGTCCTGACCATCCTGACGTGCGACCGCAACGGCAACCCGGCGGGCTTCTTCTCCCTGGTGTCGCCGCTGTTCGCCACCGCGGCCGAGACGCCTCTTCGAGCGAATTGCGGATCCGTCAGCGTCGCTTGAGCCAGTCACGCGCTGGCCGAGATCTCCGGGCGAGCGTCGAGCTCTCGATGCCGCAGCGCGTCGCTCTAGAGCGAACCTACGCAATCGCGACCGGCGACGGCTTCGCGCCGTATTGCGCCACCATTTCCAGCAGCGAGGACGCGGCCACCGGCTTGGCGAGATAGTCGTCCATTCCGGCGTCGAGGCAGCGTTCGCGGTCGCCGGCCATGGCGTGCGCGGTCATCGCGATGATGGGGATGTGCCGGCCCGTGTGCTCTTCCTTCTCGCGAATGAGCGCGGTGGCTTCAAACCCGCCCATCTCGGGCATCTGCACATCCATAAGGATCAGGTCGAAGGGTTGTTCTTCCAGCATCCTTAAGGCCACCTTCCCATTTTCGGCGATGGCCACGCATGTGCCCGGCCTTCTCCAGAATCCGCAGGGCGACGCGCTGATTGACAACGTTGTCCTCGGTGAGAAGAATGCGGCAGCTCGCGCAGCGATCTCTTTGGAGGTCCATCCGACGCTGTGTCACTCGGCCGCAGCGGCGAGATCTGCCCGCGGAGCCTCGTGCGCCAGCGCCGCGACGAATCGCCGTACGCAACTCGGCGCGGCGAACCGGCTTGGTGAGATAGGACGAAATCCCCAGTTTCCGGCAGCGCGCGATATCGTCGCCGCGGTCTCCGGAGGTGAGCATCAGAATCACCGGCTGGGTCAATTCCGGAGTCTCGTGAATCCGCTTCACCAGCTCGAAGCCATCCATTTCCGGCATGTGGACGTCGGTCAGAACCAGGCTGTAGGGCTGCCCGCGCTGGAGCGCCGCGCCGCATGTGAGCCAGAGCCTCCGGGCCGCTGGCCGCCGGCGCCGGCAGCATGCCCCAGCCCCACAGCATGTCCGACAGAATGCGCCGGTTGGTAAGGTTATCGTCGACCACCACCACGCGTATCCCGGCCAGCGGGATGGCTTCAGCCAGTTTGGCGAGCTGCCGGGTTTCGCTCGAAACGCCCAGCATCCGCCGTGAAATGAAAGCAGCTCCCTTTCGCGGGCGTGCTCTCCACCCAGATCTTTCCCTCCATGGCCTCGACCAGGCGCGCGGAGATGGTCAGCCCCAGACCGGTGCCGCCGAACTTGCGCGTGGTCGAGCCGTCGGCCTGCGAAAACGCGTCGAAGATCATCTTCTGCTTGTCCTGCGGGATGCCGATTCCGGTGTCGCGAACCAGGAATTGCAGGTGCAAGCGATCGGCGCTCTGGGATTGCAAGGTCACTTCCAGCTCCACTTCGCCCTGCTGCGGTGAACTTGATGGCATTCCCCAGAAGATTCACCATCACCTGCCGGATTCGCGTCATGTCGCCCACCACATACTCCGGGACTTCCGGCAGCACATCGCAGATCAGTTCCAAGCCTTTTTCGTGCGCCCGCAGCGCCAGCGCCCGGACCGTCTCTTCCACCAGGTCGCGAAGATTGAAGGAGACCGGATCCAGTTCCAGCCGGCCCGCCTCGATTTTCGAGAAGTCCAGAATGTCGTTGATCACCGACAGCATGGAATCGGCCGAGGACTTCACGGTATTCAGATAATCCCGCTGCTCGGAAGTCAGATCGGTGTCGAGCACCAGTTCGGTCATGCCCATCACGCCGTTCATGGGCGTGCGGATTTCATGGCTCATGTTGGCCAGGAACTCGCTCTTGGCGCGGCTGGCGGCTTCGGCCTTTTCTTTGGCCTCCAGGAGCTGGACGTTGGATTTGACCAGTTCCTCGGTGCGGGCCGCCACGGTTTGTTCCAATTGGTCGCGATGCCGCAGCAGCGCTTCATCCCGGCTGCTGGATTTCCGCCAGCATTTCATTGAAGGTGTCGGTGAGCTGCCCCAGGTCGTCGTCGGACTGCTTCACCGCGCGCGCCCCATAGTTCTTGCCCGCGACACCAGGCGGGCCACCGACGCCAGATGCGCGATCGGCTCGAGGATGGAGCGCTGCAGGCGCGAGGAAAGGAAGACGGCCACCAGCGACGCTCCCGCGATCACCGCCAGAACCACCCACAGGAAGTGTTGGAGCTGGCGTGTCAGCTCACCCAAATCCGATTCGAGCGCGACCGTGCCGATTTTTTGTCCGCCGCTGAGAATGCTCTTAAACACAGTCAAGCGCTGGGAATCGAACCGGCTTCCATCGGCCAGGAGAGGCGGCGCAGCGGTGTCCTCGCAGCCCGGCTCGCGGTGGTAGCTGCAAACAGTTTTCCGTCAGCCGAATAGAGGAAGGCGGCCGTGATGTGCTGCTTGGCGTGCAGTGTCGCGAGAAGTTCCTTGGCCGCGTAGGGATCGTTAAAAGTGAGCGCCGCGGTGCTGTTGGCGCTGAAGATGTCCGCCAGCACCTCCACGTCGTGGCGCATCGCGTCGCGGCCCTGAATCTGATCGTCGATCAGCAGCGACGCACTGCCCAACAGCGTGGCGGTGAGCCCCACCAGCATGCCGGCCAGTTGAACTTTTTGGGCGACCGGAAGATTCCGGTAATACGCGGGCATTCTCATGGCTGCCTCTTCGCGATCTCCGCCAAGCTGAGCAGCTTCGAGCTGATCCGAAGCTTGGCGCGCTCGGCCGTCTGCGAGGTCGATTTGAATGCGGACGCGCGGGCCTTCGAGCTGGAAAGCGATGATCCCGCCGAGGGCCGTGAAGTCGTCGGTTTCTCCCACCGTGAGAATCGCGGCGCCCTTCAGCGCATCCAGCAGAGCGCGAATCCGTTTCCACTCCCCGGCGCCGATAAACAAAATCTGGCACCCGTTGGCCTGCTGCGTGTCCGGGAGCCGCCGCACCGCAAAAGCCCGGTCTCCGACCTTCTTGCCCTGCACCATATTCTCCAGCGTCGAGCCGAACGGATTCTGGCCGACAATGCAGATCCCGATCGGATCGGTGGGGCTCGCGAAGGTGCCCGGCGGCCACTCGACGAACTTGGCAAAGTTGTAGAGAAACGCGGCCTTGACCTGATACTCGTCGAACGCCGGCGCCTCGGCGCTAAGCTGAAGAGCGGCTCCCAGCAACAAGAACAGGCTGAGCATGCGTGTCATGTCAGTGGGGCTTAAAAACGCCACGTTATCTTTCCAAAAATACTGCGCTGATCCTGCATGTGATCGATGAAGTGAATGTCGGGGAACTCCGCGTGCCGCGGCGCCAGCAGGTTCTGGCCGGTGAGGCTGAAATCCCAATGCTCTTCCCAGCGCCATCCGAACCGCGTGTCCAAACGCACGTAGCCGGGGATATTTCCGCTGGCCAACGGGCCGGTATAGCCGAGGGTCTGGTCCCACTCGAAGCCGCGCCCCAGATTGATGAAGGAGCGCACCTGATAGCTGCGCCGGGGAGAGCGCCCGGGCGTCTGCTCGATGGTCGGATCCTGGCTCGACGCATCGCGCGTCACCGACATGTTCAGCATGGTCAGGCCGGGACTGATTTTCCAACGATCCGTGACATTCCAGGTGGCAAATGCCTCGGCTCCGTAACTCATCGCGTGCGCCTTGTAATCGAAAACCAGAGGAATCACCAGGTAGCCGCCCGCCGGGTTGAAGAAGGGCGTTTGGGGCTCGGTGGTTTGGAGATTGTGATAGAAGCTCAGAAAACCCGTCACGTCCAGAGACAACCGGCGGCTGATTTGCGCGCGGTAGCCGGTTTCGTAGTCGCGTAGCTGCTCGACTTTCGTGTTCGGGTTTCCCGAACACCGTAACCAGCCCGAAAGACCCTGCCCAAGCGGTTGAACTGCGGAGATCGTCTGTAGTCCGCTATCTATATTGGATGGCTGCCGGATGGCTTTGGCGGCGGATGCCCAGACGGTGTGGCGCGCGGTGGGCGCCCATACCAGTTGGGCGCTGGGCTCGATCTCGAATCCGGTGTAGTCGTTGTGCTCGAACTTGGAACCCAGAGTCAACGACAAGGTTTGCGTAAGGGTAATTTCGTCCTGCACGAAAGCGCCATAGAGCGAATCGGTGCGCCGCAGCGGATTCACCGTGACCAGACTGTTTCCGGAAAAACGGTTTGCGTTCGCGCGGTAGCTCAGGCCCCACACCACATCGTTGCGGCTGGCGATCCGCAGATGATGCTGGAAGTCGATGTTCCCGATGGTGGCCCAGTTGTTCGCTCCATTAGCAAACACGTGGCTCTGGTCGTAGTAGGCCTGGAGGGATATATCCGAGCCATTCAAGTATCGTATGCGTCCAGCGCGCCAGCAGATTCCCATCGTCGTCCCCGACCGGCTGGCCGAATGTTGCCGTGACCGGCGGCACCTGAAAGATAACTCCGGTGATGGTCTGCTCCCCCATCCACCAGTCGAACTTCGCCCTGGACCGTCAGCAGATCCCGTGGCGTGAGATTCCAATCCGAGCGGAATCCGCCTTCCTGCGTCCGCTTGGAGTCGGCGGGCGGCGCGAAGGCAGCCGCGTCGGACTTTCCCAGGTTGGAGTATCTTCCATACACCCGGTAGTCGCCGCTTTGACCGATTTTGCCGCCGTATTGAACCAGCCCTTCCGCTTGGGAATCCGATCCGCCGCCGGCCACGATCAGCCCCCCGGGAGTATCCTTGGCGCTTTTCGTAATGATATTGATCACGCCATTCATGGCATTCGCGCCCCACACCGTTCCGCCTGGGCCGCGAATGACTTCGATGCGCTCGATGTTCTCGAGCGGCATTTCCTGCGCATACCAGAACACGCCCGAGTACACCGGCTGATAGACGCTTCGGCCGTCGATCAGCACCAGCACCTTATTGGCATAGACGTCGTTGAAGCCGCGTATGCTGACGGCCCAGGTGCTGTGGTCCACGCGCGCGACATCCACGCCCGGAACCATCCGCAGAAGATCCGGAATATTGGTGGCGCCCGAGCGCCGGATGTCCTCCTGCGTGATCACGAAGATTGCCGCGCCGGTCTTCGCGAGCTTCTGCTCCTTCTTCGAAACCGAAATAACCTGTACGTTCATCAGGTCTTCCAGGCTGAACTGCGTGAGATCGCGCGGCGGCGACGTTTGGGCAGGACTGCGGATTACGACTCCCAGGCTGAGAGCGAGGGCAATGCCCATGTGCACTAGCAAGAGTTGCAATGCGACGCCCAGCCCCGCCACTGGCCAGCGATTCCGACATAAGGCCCTTATCGGTTCGCGAACCGGGACCACGAACTTAATGCTGGCGCGTCCTAAAGACCCGTTATCGCTGTGCGACTACGTTTTCGGCTAAGGTATTCACCGCACTGGCCTTAGGCTATTGGTTTTCAAAATAGTACTACAGGCGGATGGGCAGGTCTGCGGTTCTCCGGCTACTCTCAACTACCGAGAGTAACGGAACTATGGCCTCAATTTCTTATTGGTTCTTATCACCCAGCCTGATGATGGCGATGATCGGCAAGCTGCGCGGCTGGGATCGAACGGTTTCGACCCCTACCGTCGACTGGAAAAACGTCGTCGTGGACGTGGTTCTCCCCGCCAAGAACGAGGAAAAGGCGATTGCTCTGGCGCTCTCTTCACTCGCCCAGCAGGATTTTCCTTACCGCAGAGTTGTGGTTTTCGACGACGGTTCCACGGATCAGACCAGCCAGGTCGTCGAGCGCTACCGCCAGCTCAGCGGGCGCGAGATCCAGCTCGTCCGGCGCGAGAAATCCATCGGCAAGACGCCTTCCTTACGGGAATTCTGCGAGCAGACCGACGCGGACGCGATGGTGATCCTGGACGCCGACACCGTCCTGGTCAGCCCCAACTATATTTCGCGGCTGGTGGAAGAGCTGTTCAAGAACGCGGGTGTCTCCGCCGCTTGCGGCGAGGTGATGCCGCTGACGCAGCGCCGCCGCAATCAGATCGCCAAGAGCGACGCGAATGTGCGCGCGGTTCAGTCCGAGTTCGCGTCTGCCCACGCCCGCCAAAGAGGGATTCTGGCTGCGCTTCCTGACGACTCTCACGATTCTCTACCGCGCGCCCATGTACATCCTGCTGCAGCGGACGTTGTACGACGGAACGCTCAAGTTGTTCGGCGGCCAGCTCAATCCGGTGGGCTGCGCCGTGGCCTACAAAGTGAACCGGCTCAAGGAATGTTTTGCCTACGCCAAGCCGCGCGTGGGCGACAACCTTTCGATGTCGGAAGACATTTACATCGGGCACTTCTTCAATTGGAAGGGCTACCGCAGCATGCAGGTGATCGGTGTGCATTGCGAATCGACCGAGCCGCCCATCACCCGCCTTCCGCGGCAGTTGTTCCTGTGGTCCTCGGCGTTTCTGCAGTCGACTTACTATTTCATCGACCTGCCGCTCTCGCCGCTGCGGTATATCAAACGCCTATGGGGTAACCGCGCGAAGACTCCGCAGCAGGTCGAGGGCGAGGGAAAGCGCAAGGTCCAGGAACAGTACCGCGCCGCCTGGGGCGAGGAAGTCACGCGCCGGAACGGACGTCCGGTGGGTTGGCTGGAACTGGTTTCACTGCTCGAAAAACTCACGTATCCGCTGGTCCTCCTGTACATGTTCGTGTTTAACCTGGAGGCATTTTGCATCACCATCGGGGTCGAAGCCGTCCTCTGCATGCTGCTGATCATGATCACGGCGGACTCTGGTAGCCGGTTCAAGTATGCAGCCATGATTGTGCCGGCCACGCCGGTGCGGCTGCTGGGCCTGGGTGTCGACGTCGTCGCATCGGTCAGCTGTCTGGCGGATCTTGGCGGGCGGAAATCGGAATTGGAGAAAGTAATGGCGATTCAGGTTCGTACTTATCTCATTGGGCAGCTGCTGCTCGCGTCGGCGACGCTCGCTTCCGCGCAGAATGTTCTGCCGCCGGATTATGCCCAGCGCCTCGCGGAGTTGGAGCGCTACCACCAGGCGGACCCGACCGATATGGACACCGCCGACGCTCTGGCAGGTTCCTATTCCATGGGCGCCCAATACCAAAAAGCCATCGTGGTAGTCCAGGAAATGCTGGCGCAAAAGCACGATGACCCGGCACTCTTGCTGAGACTGGCCAAGCTACTCGCGTGGGCCGGACAAAACGAACAGTCGCTCGGAATCCTGGGCAGCGCGCCTCTGAGCCATGAGACCGAAGCCGTCGAGTTCCGCTGCGACGTCCTCAATGGGATGCAGCGTCCCGCCGAGGCCGCCGTGTGTTATGACGCGCTGGTAAAGACCGCCTCCGGAGATCGCGCCCGCCTTCAGCCGGCATTGCTGGGCCGCGCGCGCAATCAGATGTGGGCGGGCAATCGCACCGCGGCAGGCCACTCGTTTGAAGAGTATCTCAACATCAACCCAACCGATACCGCAGCCGCTCTCGACTACGTCGACCTCCTGCAGGCGCAGGGCAACTACGCCAAAGCGGAAAAGATTTGCGATCGGATACTGGCGCGCGATCCGCACAACGCGCAGGTGCTGGCGCGGCGCGCCGAAGTTTTGTTCTGGGCGGGGAATCGCGGCTGGGAAGGGCGGCGCAATGCCGAGACGGCTGTAAATCTGGCGCCGGATCTCCCCATGGCCCGCGTAGCCCATATCGCCACGCTCGAAGCTCTGGGTCTGAACCACGCCGCTTCCGAAGAAGCCCGCAACTTACCGGATTCGCTCTCCAGCAACGACATGGCCAGCTATCTCGAAGGCCGCCTGAGTGAGATGAACCGGGTCCATAGCGAACTTCCAGTGTCGGTCTATAACGATTCCGACGGCATTCACAACACCATGTACCAGACGGCCGTGACCATCCCGATCCGCGGGGATCACAGCCTCGGCTTGAACGCGTCGCAGTTTTATTCGTCGGCTCCCACCGGCGGAATCTTCACCGACGGGCGCGATCGCGCCTCCGTGCGGGAATTCGCGGTAAGCGGAACCGCTCTGGTAGCTCCCGGCATGCACCTTTCGCTGGCAGGCGGAGGTTCGGCGCGCTCCGGCGACGGCACTCTGCGGCCCACGTACAACGCGGTGCTCTCGGGTTCCCCTTGGGATCGCTGGACGGTCTCGCTCGGCTCGCAGCGCGAGTTCATGAAAGTGACGCCGCGCTCGATCGACCAAGGCATCGCCTCCATCGGCGGCTTTGCGGAGATCGGCTATTGGTTCAATTCCAGAACTTCGGCCAGCGTGAAACTCGACCGCCGCTGGTGGAACGATCAAAACAGCAGTTGGCAGGGAGACGCCGTCTTCACTCGCAACCTGATTTACCACCGCGGCTTCCACCTGGACGGCGGAGCGCTTGACCTCGCATGAAACGTTCGCTCACGACATGATCGCCGCTTCGCGGATTCTTTAATCCCGATCATTACAGCCGCTACGACGGATTCGTGAACACGCACGGCGAAGTCAAAAAATGGCTCAGCTGGGAACTCCGCGGCGAAGGCGGCACGCAACAGATCCTCAGTACCGCCGCTTATCTGCCGAATTGGTCGGTGACCACCCGGCTTTCGGTCAAGCTCGGCCAAGCGCTGCGGCTTTACGGTTCCTACGAGCGCAGAAACTATACCTTGCTCGCGCAGAACGGCTGGTATCAAGGCTTTTACGTAAGTTTAGGCATTCAACCTTAAGAGAGAAGAGAGAAGAACACACATGCGATTCCTTATCACTGGCGGAGCTGGCTTTATAGGCTCCCATCTTTCAGAACGCCTGATTTCGCAAGGCCATCGCGTCACCGTTCTCGACGACCTGAGCACCGGCTCGCTCGACAATGTGGCGGCGCTAGAGGGGCATCCCCACTTCGAATTTGTCCAGGGCAGCGTGCTGAGCAAGAGCCTGGTCCGCCGCCTGGTCGCCGCCAGCGACCGCGTGATTCATCTGGCGGCCGCCGTGGGCGTGCGGCGCATTTTGCAGGATCCGCTGTCGTCGCTCAAGATCAACATCGACGGTTGCGACAACGTTCTCAGCGCGTGCGCCGAATCCGGCAAAGGCGTGCTGGTCGCCAGCACTTCTGAAGTGTATGGCAAGAACGACGCCGAATCTCTGTGCGAGAATGCCGATTCCATCCTGGGGCCCGCCAGCATCGAGCGCTGGTCGTATGCCACCGCCAAGAAACTCGACGAATTCCTGGCCTTGGCGTATCACGCGTCCTACGGAATTCCGGTGATCGTCACGCGCTTCTTCAATATCGTGGGACCGCGCCAAAGCGCGCGCTACGGCATGGTGCTTCCGGCGTTTGTGCGCTCGGCGCTGGCCGGCGATCCGATCCGCGTGTTCGGCGATGGCGCCCAGACCCGCAACTTCACGTATGTCGACGACTGCATCGACGCGCTTACGCGCCTGCTGGAGAACCCAGCCTCAAACGGCAAGGTGTTCAACATCGGCGGGAACGAAGAAGTGTCCATGCGGACGCTGGCCGAGCGGGTTCGCACCGCCGCCGATTCGTCCAGCCTCATCGAGATGATTTCTTATCAGGAAGCCTATCCCGAAGGCAGCTTCGAGGACATGCGCCGCCGGGTTCCGTGCATCTGCCACATCCGCGGCCTGACCGGGCTGGGCTCCCACCACTTCGCTGAACGCGATTATCCGCAAGACCATCGAGCATGAGAAGAAGTCGCCGCGAGTCGAAGCCGCTGCCATGCCCGCCGCCGGTGGTCTGTGCAAGATCTTGCGCTCGAAGCCCGGTAGGATGATGAAGTTCTCGATCGTCCGATGGGCCTGCCTTTCGCTGGCCCTGGCGGTTCTTGCCCTTGGAGCAGCGCCGCCCGAAAGCGCGCGGAAGATCGCCATTACGTTTGACGACCTGCCGGCAGTGTCGGTACCCGCCGCCGCGACCTGCGACCTCGCTGCGCTGAAAGCCAACACCGCAAAATTGCTCGCGACGTTGACGGCGCGCGCCGTCCCCGTAGTGGGATTTGTCAACGAGGGCCGCATCTGCAAGAGCCTGGGCCCGGAGGCCCTTCCGGCCCTGCTCAACATGTGGCTCGACGCCGGCGCGGAACTCGGGAACCACACCTTCTCCCACGTCGACATTGACTCGACGACTGTGGATGCCTACGAGGCCGACATCCTCCGCGGAGAAGCGGTGACTGGCAAGCTGCTGACCGAACGCGGCCGGACTCTGCGCTATTTCCGCTATCCATTCCTGAACACCGGCAAGAACCAGGACATCAAGACGGCTATCGATTCATTTCTGGCAAAGCGCGGATATACCGAGGCGCCGGTCACCATCGGCAGCAACGAATGGATGTTTGCCGCGATTTATGCGGACGCCAAGGAGCGCGGCGATCTTGCCACCATGAAACTGGTCACAGATGCCTACGTTCCGTATATGGAAAGGGTGGTGAGCTACTTTGAAAGGGCCTCGACCCGGCTCTTTAGCCGCCAGATCGGCCAGGTGCTTCTTCTGCACGCCAGCGCTTTGAATGCCGACTCGCTGGATCCGCTGATCGCGATGCTCCAGTCGCGCGGCTATCACTTTGTGACATTGGCCGAGGCTCTGCAAGACCCCGCTTATCAGACCCCCGATGATTACCTGGGATCGGATGGTTTTTCCTGTATTCTGCGCTGGGCCCAGGCGGAGAAAATGTTGATGGCCCCGCGCCCCGCGGAACCGGCAATGATCAGGAACTTGTACGCTCAAATCGCCGCGAAGTAAATCGCCCTTGCTACGCGTCGACGGCTTCGAGCGCCTTGGCCGCGTACGTCCGGTCCACGTAGTTGTTCAAGATGACCAGAAACTCCTCGACGATATGATCGCCGCGGAGCGTGCACTTGAGCTTTCCATCCACGTATACCGGCGCCACCGGTTCCTCGAACGTCCCAGGCAGCGAGATGCCGATGTTCGAGTGCTTGGACTCGCCGGGGCCGTTGACCACGCAGCCCATCACCGCGACCTTCATCTCCTCCACGCCTGAGTACTTGGCGCCCCACACCGGCATCTGCGTGCGCAGGTAGGTCTGGATCTGGTCCGCCATGTCCTGGAAGAACGTGCTGGTGGTGCGTCCGCAGCCGGGGCACGCGGTCACCTGCGGCGTGAAGCTGCGCAATTCGAGAGCCTGCAGAATTTGCTGGCATACGATCACTTCGTCGGTGCGGTCGCCATTCGGCAGCGGGGTCAGCGAGGCGCGGATGGTGTCGCCGATGCCTTCCTGCAACAGCACTCCAATTCCGGCGGTGGACGCAACAATGCCCTTCGATCCCAGACCCGCTTCCGTCAGTCCAACGTGCAGCGCGTAATCGCACTCCGCCGCCAGCATCCGGTAGACGCGGATCAGATCCTGCACACCGCTTACCTTCGCGCTCAGGATAATGTGGTCGCGCTTCAACCCATACTGCTCGGCCGCCTTCGCCGATTCGATGGCGCTCACCACGATGGCGCGCAGCGTGACCGCGCGGGCATCCAACGGTTCCGCCAGCAGATTGTTCTCGTCCATCATGCGCGTCAGCAGCGCGCCATCGAGCGATCCCCAGTTGACGCCGATGCGCACCGGCCGGTCGTACTCGATCGCGGCCTCGATCATGACGCGGAAATTGTCGTCGTGCTTCTTGCCGATATTGACGTTCCCCGGATTGATGCGGTATTTGGCCAGCGCCAGCGCCATGTCGGGATACTTCTTGAGCAGCAGGTGGCCGTTGTAGTGGAAGTCGCCGATGATGGGCACGCGGACGCCGAACTTATCCAACGTCTCGACGATCTTCGGCACCGCCCGCGCCGCCTCGTCGGTGTTCACGGTCACGCGCACCAGTTCCGAGCCGGCCTGGGCCAGCGCCATCACCTGGTTGACCGTCGACTGCACGTCGGCCGTATCGGTATTGGTCATCGACTGGACCACGATAGGGTGATCCCCGCCGACTTTTACCTTCCCTACGCTGACCGCCACCGATCGACGGCGTGGCTGTGATGCCATGAAAACCTCCGGAAGTACTGTGAAATCTTATTGTACCGTGGTAAGCTTTTGGGGAAATGGTGTCAGACCTCCGGTGGTGTCTCCGGTTGGGTGCGATAGCGGCAGCCTTCGCCCTGGAGGGTATCGTTTTCGCGCAGGCTCCTGCGCCGAGTTCGCTTCCGGCACTCCAGCAAACTGTCTCCCAACGCACCGCGGAATGGAACACGCTGGCGACGAATCTGGAGCAGCGAATCGCCCGCCTTTTACCTTGTGATCCGCAAGCCCGAGCCGCGATCGACGAGGTCAGCCGCGCTTCGGAGGCCCGGAGCGTAGCCTTAACCAGTTACTGGACTGTGGCGTCGCTGCAATCCAAAACCCAAGTCGAGGCCATCCGCGGATTGCTGACGCAGGAAGAAGAACGCGTGGGCGATTGGGTAGTGGATGCCAGCCAGGTGCAGGCCGATGTTGCCTCCGCCACGGCTCTGGGAACTTCCTTGGCATCGAGCGTTTCGCAGGTGCCGGCGCTCGCGAATCCGCGGAAGGATCTGGAGGCCATCGCCGAGCAGTACCGCTCACTCGCAAAGCAGGCGCAGGATCGCGCCGCATCTCACGGCCGGCTGATCGACGATCTGCGCGAGTTGTTGAATACCAGCCAGGCACGGCAAGCGGCGATCGATGAGCGCGTGAGAACGGTTGGCGTCGAAGGTTCGCGCTGGAGCGCCTATTACACGGCGCGCCAGACACGCGCGCAGAGCGAATGCTTCCTCGTCAATCCCGCAGGGGCCGCCGCCCAATCCGCAGCCCCGCGCACCGCCCCAGCAGGGGTCCCGCGCCCGTCGCCACAGGGGAAGAAGCAATGAGGGCGCCGGCTGCGGGTTTGGTTCTGGTAGTGGCCGCTTTCGCGCAAGCGCCGCCAGACCCCAACGAGGCGCAGCAGGAAGCAAACCGCCACTGGCGTGAAACCGATCCCAACCTGGAGCGCGACGCCGCCTCTGCCGGCGCGACTCTGGGCGCGCGGGCGGATAAGGTTGCCGCCGAGGCCGCCAAGTATTTCAGTCTGCGTAAAGACTATCTGGAAAGCCGCGCCGCCGATGCTCGCCGCGGTGCCTCCATTCTCGAACCCGTCAATGTCACGGCCGACGCGCTGCCGAACCTCGATCGATTCTTAAGTTCGCAAGATGCGATTCTCAAGTCGACTATCGATACCATCGCTCGCGATCCCGACCGCGCTATCCAACAATTGCGTGCGTCGCTCGAACGTGAGCGCGCCGCCGTCGCCGCCATCGCCATGGCTCTGAAGGACAGTCAGAAAAGCCAGGAAGCCGCCGTGCAATCCAGCCGTGCCGCCGAAGAGGCGCGTGCGAAGGCGTCCGACGAGTACCAGAAATTGACCGCCGGTCTGCAAGAATCTGTACAGCTCGCGGACAAATCCGGTGACGCCTGGGCCGCTTACTATCGCGCGTTGTCGGACGCAGCCCGCGGAGCGAGGGCTCCGGTGACTTCCTCCGGCCCCGCGCTTCCTTCAACAGGGCGCGAGCTTGGCAGTCGTGGAACCCGCCAAGCCGGCCGCTTCGAATGCTGTGCCCGCAGCCCCCAATCCCACGGTTCGCCCAGTGCC
This sequence comes from Bryobacterales bacterium, assembly GCA_963731375.1. Classification (GTDB taxonomy): domain Bacteria; phylum Acidobacteriota; class Terriglobia; order Bryobacterales; family Bryobacteraceae; genus Palsa-187. Next base: position 187,044 of record CAVSUW010000004.1, on the reverse strand, counting down.
ACCCGTTCCGCTTGTGCGCTACGTTGGTGCGTGGATCTACCCCACGATCGGAACGCATTATCATGGCATGCAGCCGGAATCTGTCGACCTGATGGTGCGGGAGGAAAACGGTCAGGCCAGTGGAACGCTCGCGGCCCGCTTCAAACTGCCCGCCGGGAGCACCGACAATCCAGCGGTGCGTTTCGCATTTGCCGGCGCGCTCGGCGGCACGCGCGCGCAAAAGTTCGCGGTCACCACCGCCAGCGGTGCCACCGGAACCCTGGAACTAATCCCTGGCCCCGCTTTCAATCTGCTCGAGGTGAATTTCAATATCGCTGACAAGCCAGGCATGATTCACCAGGGCAATTTCCTTCTAATCAAAAAGTAGTTGGGCCCGCACCCCGGAGCGGAGGGGTACCACCTCCTGCAGGATCTATGGCGGCCTTCCGCGAGGCGTTGCTACCATGAAGCGTGCGGGCGCGTAGCTCAGGTGGATAGAGCATCAGCCTTCTAAGCTGAGGGTCGCTGGTTCGAGTCCAGCCGCGCCTACCAAAACTTTCGGGCTGAGAACCCCCGACGGTAGCCATTGTACTGAGGGTACTGGGGCTTGCCTATTCCGTATTCTCCATGTAATACTCCCCTGGATATTGCCGCGTATTGCTGAGGAGCCAAACGCAAGCGGCGAGTTCAGGACCACGCGTATGCCACTGTTGACGCTTAAAATCTTCGTTGTCATTCTTGCGGTGCCGGCAATCATTCATATCATTCGGCAATGGGTCACCCGGCGGAAGGGGCAAAAACGCACCGAAGCTCTTAAGGGCTGGATCCAGAAGCAAGACAAGCCGCCCGCGGTGATCTATCGTAAGGTGCAGATTCGACTGGGCTATTCGCGAGAATCCGACTAGGATTCCCGGGGGACCCTGTCCGATTCCAACCCAGATCAAGCCCAGCAAGACGAGCTCAGGCAGCCACGACCGAATTGACCGCTTGCTCTCAGCGGACGGTCCTGGTACGAGTGGAACTCTTCGAGGGGTCGACACCAACCTGATCGTGGACAACGCTGGAGCAGTAGCCAACGGCATCACTGCAAGCTAGCAAGTCCAGAACCGCGAAGAGCGATCCGGGGGTATCCTACTTGTACTTGAACAAAGGCGACCTCGGGTCACTCTCTGTGCCAACTCGTTCTACGTATTTGTAAAATTATCCTAACTGCGCCGTGAGCTGGCGCATGTCAGGAATCTTCTCGATCGCGCGAACTATTTCCACGACGGATTTCGCCTTCACTGCCGGCCATTTTGCGAACGCGGCGCAATCCAGGAATTTCTCGGTCACATCCTCAAAAGACATCGGAATCGCGGGGCTGCCCTTTCCAAAGTCGGCTCGTCCACTGATCACGCGCCCGTCTTTTAGATGAATCTTCAAAATCGTGGTCATCTTGTTGTAGCCCGCGGCTTCCGCCACCGGGTCCACGCCAAACTTCACCCGCGAAATCATCTGCTGCACCGCCGGACGGTTCACTACCTCGTCGGTGAACTCGCTCAATCCCGCTTTGCGGTAGAGCAGCAGCGCCGCCATGCAAAACTCCATGCTGAACTTGGCTTGCAGGTGATCCTTGGGATGATGATGAATCAACGCAGTCGGCGAATCTTTGTTGGTGCCCACTTCGAGCAGCTCCACCTCATCCGGCTTGATGTCGTGCTCTTTGATTAAGCGCTCCAGTTCCGTCATGCCGGGATGCGTGAGCGAACCCGATGGAAACGGTTTGATGGCCACTCCCGGCTTTACGAACATCCACGGATTACCCAGTTTCGACAGGATCGCCGTAGGATCGTAACCGCCGCCGGCTGCATGAAAGAACCCGCGCGGAGCTTCCAGAACCTCATGCGTGGCGGTCCATCCCAGCGCCGCGAAGTCCGCCGCCACCACGCCGTTCTCCGACGCCTTGCCGGCGTGGAACGGCTTGGTCATGGTGCCGAAGTTCTCGCGCAGCCCCGCGCCTTCACTGGCGGCGATGCCCAGGGTGGTGAGCACATGCGGCAAATCGAAGCGATTCAATTTCGCGACCGCGGTCGCCGCGCCCAGCACGCCGATGGTGCCGGTCGAATGGAAGCCGTCTTGGTAATGCCGCGGCGAAATCGCCTCCGCGATCTTGCACTCCACTTCCACAGCGACGTTGTAGGCCAATAGCAGGTCGCGGCCCGATAACGACCGCGTCTCGGCCACTGCGAGCGCGGCTGGCAGCACTGGCGCAGTCGGATGCGTCAATAATCCGGAATCCCGGTCTTCGCCCACGGCCAGTTGCGTGTCGTCGAAGTCGTCGGCATGAATGCCGACCGCATTGGCGAAAGCCGCAAAGCGCACCGGTGCTTTCATCGAAGAGCCGATCACCGTTGCGAGCCCAGCCGTTCCTGGTCCAAATCCCAACGACTTGATGTACTGCCGCGCGATCTCGCCGGTTTTCGCAGCCGAGCCACACAGCGCCAAACCCAGCCCATCCAGAATCGACTTGCGCGCAAGTTCGATCACGTCGCTCGGGATGTCCTCATAGCGCGTGTTGACGATGAAGCGTGCGACGTAATCCGTCACTGGCTCCGTCCGCGGCGCGGCCTTCTGCGCAAACGCACGCGGCCCAAATCCACGCGAGGCCACCGCACCGAGCACAGCCAGTTTTGAGATTTCACGCCGCGTCATGTAGTCCCTCGTCTCCGCTTCATTTTAACCGCAATACACGAAATATGCCGCCAGACGGCCCAAAAGCACCATCCCGGTGCGCCCGCACCATGCGACAATCCGCGCGCCGCTGCTATCCCGCGCCCGGCATTGCACTTAACGTTTGGCATTCGTCATGCATTATCCAGAGCAGAAAGGCAGGATAGAAAATGAAAACGAAATTGCTGGCGATGATGCTCTTGGCTGGAGGCTCCATCCTTGCACCAACGATGTTTGCCCAAACCCGCTTCTCCATCGGCTTGGGCTTCGGATCGCAAGGCGCCGGTTCCTATCAAGCGCCTCCTGCTTACGCATCGAACATTCCGCCGTGCCCGGGCCCCGGCTATACGTGGGTTGACGGCTATTGGACTAACGACTACGGGCGTCAAGTCTGGGTACCCGGATTCTGGAACGCGCCGGTCATCAGCTATCAGGTAGCGCCGCGCTTCGATAACCGGTTCTTCGACCGCGACGACCATCGCTTCGACAACCATTTCGCAGGCCGTGACGACCGCCGTTTCGACAACCGTTCCAACGACCGCGACAATCGGCAGAACTTTTCGCGCGCTCCGCAGCAGAGTCACGCGAACGATAACCGGTCGAACGGCCGGGACAATCGTCAAGGGCGTTAATTAACGCAACGCTGTCGTAGCGGGAAAGAGCCGGTCGCGTGAGCGATCGGCTCTTTCACATTAGGCCCACTTCGGGAAGCCGTAGAGCTTTTCCGGATTCTCCACAAAGATGCGATGGCGCGTGTTCTCATCCGGCGCCCACTGCGACATCAAGTCGATCAGCAGCGCATCGTCCGGTTTGGGTGTGTCCTCGTTGGGATGCGGCCAGTTGCTGCCCCACACCATGCGTTCGGGCGCGGCCCTGACGTACGCTTGTGCCACCCTCGTCACATCCGCGTAGCCGGGCGGACCGTCCTTGGTATTGTCATAGGTCACCGACAACTTGACCCACGTATGGCTCTTGTCCACCAAGCGCCGGATCAGCGTGAACACCGGATGGCCCACGCCCGCCGGCTCCGGAACGTGCCCCATGTGGTCGAAGACCATCGGGCAGGGCACGCGATTCCACAAGTCATGCGCCGCCACAATCTGATCCGGAGTCATATTGAGCTGGATGTGCCAGCCAAGCGCATGGATCCGTTTCGACAACGGCTCGATCATCTCGATGGTCGTTGGCGCGTGGCGCGGATCCGCCAGCGAGAAACGGATGCCGCGAATTCCACCATCCGCTAGAGTCTTCAACTCGGCATCCGTGACGTCGGGACGGATCACGGCCACGCCGCGCGCGTTCGGCCCCAGCCTCGCGATGGCATTCAGCGTGACTCGATTGTCGGTGGCATAAGCCAGCGGCGTCACGATCACGTCGCGCGTAGTTCCGATGCGCGCCTTCAGCATGAGGTATTCCTCGACGCGAGCATTCGGAACCACCGGACCGCCTCCCGGCCCAGGCTGCGGAAAGCGCGCCTGGTCATAGATGTGATGATGGCAATCGCAAGCTCCCGCTGGCGCCTTCAGCTTCGGCAGTTCGGTGCCAGTCGAATTCGGAACCTGTTGAGCCTGCCCAAAAAGAGCAGGCGCCGTCGCGCCAATCGCAGCCCCAATCGTACGCATAGTCGCGCTCTGGATGAACTTGCGGCGAATCATATTCTTCGTGTTCACCGCCTGATTATATCGCGCTAAAATCGAATTAGATCCCCCATGACAAGTCTGAACTCCTTTGGCGCCGCGGGCCAGCTTCACGCCGGCGGCCGCACGCACCAGATCTTTCGCCTCTCGGCCCTGGAGAAAACCGGCATTAATCTTTCGCGCATTCCTTACTCGATTAAGATCCTCCTGGAAAACTTATTGCGCTTTGAAGATGGCACCACCGTCAAGCGCTCCGACATCGAATACGTCGCAAAGTGGGATACCGCAGCCCCTGCGACAGAGATCAATTTCCGGCCCGCCCGCGTGGTCTTGCAGGATTTCACCGGCGTGCCCTGCGTCGTCGATCTCGCCGCGATGCGCGACGCGCTCAAGAAAATGGGAGCCGATCCCAAGAAGGCCAACCCGCTGGTCCCCGTCGATCTGGTCATCGATCACTCGGTGCAGGTCGATCACTACGGCACCAACGACGCGTTTCAGTTGAACGCTCTGCTGGAATTTCAGCGCAATCAGGAGCGCTATTCGTTCCTGCGCTGGGGCCAGTCGGCGTTTCAGAATTTCCGCGCCGTGCCGCCCGATACCGGCATCGTGCATCAGGTGAATCTCGAATACCTCGCGTCGGTAGTCATGACCATGGATGGCGCCGCCTATCCCGATACCGTGGTCGGCACCGATTCGCACACCACCATGATCAACGGGCTGGGCGTGGTCGGCTGGGGCGTCGGCGGCATTGAAGCCGAGGCGTGCATGCTGGGTCAGCCCGCCACCATGCTGCTGCCGCAGGTCGTCGGTTTCAAGATGACCGGCAAGCTGCCCGAAGGCGCGACGGCGACTGACCTGGTCCTCACCGTCACGCAGATGCTGCGCAAGAAAGGCGTCGTGGGCAAGTTCGTCGAGTTCTACGGCGACGGGCTGAACGCGCTGAGTCTGGCCGATCGCGCCACCATCTCCAACATGGCGCCGGAATACGGCGCGACCATCGGCGTCTTCCCCATCGACGAAGCGGCGCTCGAATATCTGCGCCTGACCAATCGTCCGCAGGAGCAGATCGATCTGGTGGAAGCCTACGCCAAGGAGCAGGGACTGTTCCGCATCGCAGGCGCGCCCGAACCGGTTTATACGCGACACGCTTTCGCTGGATCTCGCGGCCGTCGTGCCATCGCTCGCTGGACCCAAGCGCCCGCAAGATCGCATCAACCTGCCGGATGTGAAGAAGAATTTCCTGGATGGACTCGGGGCCGCGCCCAAGACCGCCGACATCAAAATGAACGGAACCGGCGCCACCATTCAGGATGGCAGCGTTGTGATCGCGGCCATTACCAGTTGCACCAACACGTCGAACCCGTCGGTGCTGGTGGCCGCGGGCTTGGTTGCGAAGAAGGCTGTCGAGCGCGGGCTCACCTCCAAGCCCTGGGTGAAGACAAGTCTCGCGCCGGGATCGAAAGTAGTGATGGATTATTTGAGCGAGGCCGGATTGCTGCCTGCGCTCGAAGCGCTGAAGTTCAATCTGGTGGGCTATGGCTGCACCACGTGCATCGGCAACAGCGGTCCGCTGCCGGAAGAAGTGGCCGCAGGCGTGACTTCCGGGAAGCTCACCGTGGCCGCCGTGCTCTCCGGCAACCGCAATTTCGAAGGCCGCGTGAATCCATTAGTGAAAGCAAATTACCTCGCATCGCCGCCGCTGGTTGTCGCCTACGCCATCGCCGGCCGCGTCGATATGGACCTCACGCACGAGCCTCTCGGCCAGGACCCGTCCGGCAAGGACGTCTTCCTGCGCGACATCTGGCCTTCCAATCAAGAAGTGCAGGCGGCGGTGAAGAAGAGCGTCCACCGCGAGATGTTCGCGAAACAATACGCGGAAGTATTCGAAGGCGACGCGGCCTGGCGCGGGATGAAAGTTCCGGCGGGCGATCTCTACGTCTGGGATGACGCATCCACGTATATCAAGCGCGCTCCGTACTTCGACGCGATGGTCGACCCGAAGACTTTCGTCAAAGACTTGCACGGGCTGCGCGCGCTGGCGATGCTGGGCGATTCCGTCACCACCGATCACATCTCGCCGGCCGGCAATATCGCGAAGGACAGCCCTGCGGCGCAGTATCTGATGTCGCTCGGCGTGAAGCCCGGCGACTTCAATTCCTATGGCGCGCGCCGCGGCAATCATGAAGTCATGGTGCGCGGAACCTTCGCCAACATTCGTCTGCGAAATCAAATGGCTCCCGGAACCGAAGGCGGCTGGACTCGCCACGTACCGTCGGGCGAGCAGATGTCGATCTACGATGCGTCGGTGCGCTACCAGAAGGAAGGCACGCCGCTGTTCGTGATCGCCGGCAAAGAATATGGCACCGGATCGTCGCGCGACTGGGCGGCCAAGGGCACGCTGCTGCTGGGAGTGAAAGCCGTGATCGCCGAGAGCTTCGAGCGCATTCATCGCTCGAACCTGGTCGGCATGGGCGTGCTCCCGCTGCAATTCGCCGAAGGTGAAACCCGCGAATCGCTGTGCCTGACGGGTCAGGAATCATTTTCGATCGAAGGCATTCCGGCCGCAGTCGATTCGGCCGGCAAGACTCGCGCGAAGGTGACGGCGACGCTGAACGGGATCGAGCAAAACCTTCGAAGCCATCGTGCGCATCGATACGCCGCAGGAAGCCGAATACTACCGCAGCGGCGGAATTCTGCCCTACGTGCTGCGGCAGTTGGCGGGGCGCCCGACGGCGGTCTAACCTAAACCCGCGCACTCGCGCGCGATTCCACCGCTGCCAGCACGCGATCCAGATCCGGCTCCTGCAGCGGCCGCCGCAGCAAGTAGCCGCCGCTTTCCTGCAAGGCTCGCAGCCAGGTCGGCATCGTAGCCATCACTGACCAGAACCACGGCGGATATCGAATCGCGCAAGCGCTCCTGGAAGTCGCTCCATTTCGCGCCGCCCGGCCGCAGCACCCACACCACGCTGTCGAAACGCAAGCGATGCGCCAGGTCAGCCGCTTCCTCCGCGCGCGCGGGAACCACGCGATGACCGCGCGCGGAAAGCAAACCTAGAATCTGGTGCTGCGCGCCCGCATCGTTATCGACCAGCAGGAACGTCAGCATCCGCCGCGTCGCTGACGGCCCGCTCTTGGCTGACCGGACATCCGTGCCGGCGACGATCGGCAGATCGACGTCGAAGCTCATGCCGCCGGAGGGACGCCGCACGCGCAGCTCGCCCCCAAGATTTTGCACGATGACGCGGCTCACCTCCAGGCTCGCTTCCACCGCGGCCGGCTCTGCTGCGTCCTCCGGACAATGAATCTCCACCACCACGCGCCCCGCGATCAGGCTGCTCGAGACCTCCAGCGTCTTCGCCGTCGAGCGCGCCGCGGATTGCTCCGCCGCCACCAGCAGGCTCAGCAATACTTCTTCGATTTGCCCTTCCACTCCCAGCACCATCGCGGGCTCCGGCGATAGATGGTCTTGCACCCGCAGTCCCAGCGCTTTCCATTCCGGGCCGCGGAACTGCATCAGGCCGCGAGCGAGCGCGTTCACATCGATCTGGCGCGCGCCTGCGTGCGCCGGCTGCGCGAACGATACCAGGCGCGATACGATTTCCGAGGCGCGGCGGGCCTCGGCGTCGAGCTGCTTCAAGCCGCGCTCGATTTGCGCGCTGTCATCCGCGGCGGGAAGAGAAGCCGCCAACTCCCGGATTCTTTCGAGCGGCGCGCGCAGATCGTTGGCGACGCCCGAAATCAATTGCCCGGTGGCCGCCAGCTTCTCGCTGCGGAAGAGTTGCTCGCGCGTGGTCTGCTGCTCTTCCAACCGGAGCGCAGCCGCCACCTGCTTGGCCAGATGCTGCAAGGTGGCTTGTTCTTCCGCGGTGAAATAGCCGACGCGGCGAAGGCTGCCCACCTCGACGACGCCCAATGTTTCCGTCTGCGCCAGCAGCGGAGCGAACATCGCGGATCGCGCCACGCCGGGTTTCCATCCTGTGTTCACCAGCGCATTGCGGCGGACATCCGGGATGTTGAGCAGAGATCGATCATTGAAACATTTCACCGCCCCGGCGGCGACACCCTCGGCTTCGCCCGCGAGCGATACCGCCATGGGTTCGGGATCGGCCGTCGTGGGAACCGATTCCAGCGATGCGGTGCGCCGGTTCCAGACGTACAAGCGGACGCTAGAGGCTTGCAATATGGAAGGCAGGGATTCCGTCAGTTTTTCGGCAATCTCCGCCGCAGAGGATGCGGCGAAAATTTGTTCGCTTAAAGTGTAGAAGGCTCGCATGGACCGGCGCTGCGCGTCTAGTTGCCGGCGCCAGGCCCACCAGATGATCACGATCAGCGCCACTATCGCCACTAGAATCGGCCAAAGATAGAGTGGCATTGCCATGGCTTACTCGAGACTCTGCGCGGATAACCACGAGTCCAGCCGCGAGTCCAAAAAATTCGCAATAGAAAACCGGATGCCGTCGAGGGCCGAGGCATGGGTGAGCACGCCCACCACGCGCATACCCGCGGCGACCGCTGCCGCCACCCCTACCGGCGAGTCCTCAAAGACGATGCAATTGCGCGGCGGCAATTTCCAGCAGCTCAGCGGCGCGGAGATAGACGTCGGGAGCGGGCTTGGGCCGCTCTACTTGCGATCCATCCACAATCGCCTCGAAATACGGGCGCAAGCCGCCGCCATCCAGAACGAAGTCGACGTTGGCGCGCTCGGCGTTGGTCGCAAGCGCAATCGGCGCGCCGGAGACGTGCTCCAGCCACTCCGCGATCCCGGCCACCAGATGTTCGCCGAGCCGTTCGCGCAGCATGTCGCGATACATCTGTTCCTTGGCCGCGCCATGCGCGATCACGGTCTGCAAGTCCGCTTCCGGCCCCAGCAAACCGCGCACGATTTCCTCATTTCGCTGGCCGTGCATGAAGTCCAGACTTTCGCGTGTGCCAATGCCCGTCACTTCGAGGTAGCGCTGCCATGCCCGCTGGTGAAACGGCATGGAGTCGATGATGACTCCGTCCAGATCGAAGATCAATCCCAGGCCCGGCGTCAGATGAAGCTTCTGGCGAAAATTCACCGGCGGCCGCGCGTCGAGAGAATCGGCTCCTGTCACTCTGGCCGAATCATAGCATGAGCCGAATCATAATCGCGCAAAGATGTTTGGGCAAAGATTGTTTGGCAAAAAGATGTCTGGTAAAATCGGCGGCAATGGAGCAGCGGACGGCGCGGCGTTTTGTGATTTCAGGCAATGTGCAGGGCGTGGGATACCGCGCTTTCGCCCGCCAGGCCGCGCGCGCCATCGGAGCTACCGGGTGGGCCAGGAATCTGGCGAACGGCGATGTCGAAGTGCACGCCAACGGCACTCGCTTCGCAACTCGACGATTTGGAATCGCGCCTGCGGCAAGGCCCGCGCTGGGCCGAGGTGCGATCGGTAACCGCAACGGAGGCGCCGGTCTCGAGCGACTCGGCATTTGAGATACGTTGAACGCGCCGCCTATTTCTGCGGATAGATCTTCTTGACGTTTCCCGGGAGCTTCCAGGCGAACGCCGAGTCGGGCAGCGCCGGATTCACCTTGATGTCGGAATAATCCACCAGTTCGTAATTCTTCGATGGCTCGCTGAACTTGGCGCGCACCGGGTTGCTCTGGCCTTCCGGAATCCACAACTCGATTTTGGTGATCAGCTTTTTCATCTCGTCGGAGCGCGGCGTCAGTTCAATGCGCGTGGTATCGACGCCGTTGATCTTCTGCACGCCGCCGTCTTTAATGTCATACGACTTCTTCAGCTCCGCCGCCGACGTGCCAAAGCCCAGCAGCAGGATCTGATCCATGTTCGACGTGTATTTGCTGGTGTCGTAGATCTCGACAGTATTCGCCTTCGGATAGTAGATCTGGACTTGCTTGCCGTTGATGAAAACAGTCCGCTGTTCCGGCTGCTGAAATTCGACGATGCCCTGCGTCCCGCCTTTGATGCGCCGCAGACGCAGAGCGCCGTCCATTTCAGACGATTCGCTCAGCACCGCCGTGAACTGCACGCGCTTCATCCCGGCGGAGAGCGAGTGGAATTCCGCCGCCGCGCGGTCCATGCGCGCCAGCACATCGGAGAGCGGCTCGGCTGTTGCCAGGCCGGCGGCGAAAATCAGAAAATGGTAAGTGCGGTCTTCACGATCGCGCCCCTTCTATTTCTCGGGAAACGCCAGGTAGCCCTTCAGCTCCTGCTCGCCGTCATCGTAAATCGGCTCGACGCTGCCGATGACGGCGTGAGCTTTGAATTTGGCATTGATGACGGCGGCCGCGCGCTGCCGGAAGCATGGCGTCGGGCACTCCGGCGAGCTGCTGGGGATCGATCCAGTAACCGCCATGAACGATGGCGACGCTGGCGGGTTTGGGACGGTCGCCGAACGAAATGAAGTGCGGCGTGACGAAAACGAAGACTACGATCAAGCCGACGATCACGTCGTATTGCCAGCTCGCCCGCGGATATTCCCATAGCAGACAGCGCTTCAGGACGTTCATGACTTCAGTCTAGCAGACGGCCTGAGCTCACACCCGCAGGTATTGATCCACGGCAGCGGCGGCCTTGCGTCCCTCCGCGATGGCCCACACCACCAGCGACTGGCCGCGCCGCGCGTCGCCCGCCGCGAATACGCCGGGAAGGGAAGTCTGCCAATCCTGCTCGTTCGCCGCGACGTTCCCGCGCGCGTCCAACTCCACTCCCAACTGTTCCACCAGTCCGGCCTTCTCGGGTCCGGTGAAGCCCATGGCCAGCAGCACCAGGTCCACGTCGAGCGTGAATTCCGTCCCCGGGATCGGCTCAAAGTTGGTCACGCGCACGCCGTGAAGCTGCTTCACATTGCCCTCGGCGTCGCCAGTGAAGTGCGTGGTCGCGACGGCCCACTCGCGCTGGCCGCCTTCTTCATGCGAACTTTCCATGCGCAATTGCAGCGGCCACATCGGCCACGGCGTCAAGGGTGAGCGCTCCGCCGGCGGCATCGGCATGATCTCGAACTGATGCACCGACGCAGCCTTCTGGCGATGCGACGTGCCCAGGCAATCGGCTCCGGTATCGCCGCCGCCGATGATGATCACGCGTTTGCCGGTGGCTAGAATCTGATCCGGGACCTCATCGCCGTAACCGCGCTTGTTCTGCTGCGGCAGGAAATCCATGGCGAAATGAATGCCCTTCAACTCGCGCCCCGGCACGCTCAAATCGCGCGGATGCTCGGCGCCCATGGCCAGGATGATGGCGTCGAAATCTTTCCGCAGGGTCTCCAGCGGCAGGTTCACGCCGACGTGCGCATTGGTGACAAACGCGACGCCTTCGGCCGACATCTGTGCCAGACGCCGGTCGATCCAATGCTTCTCCATCTTGAAATCCGGGATGCCGTAGCGCAGCAATCCACCGATGCGGTCGGCTTTTTCGTAAACCGTTACCGCGTGACCCGCGCGCGCCAGTTGCTGCGCCGCCGCCAGACCCGCCGGACCGCTGCCGATTACCGCGACTTTTTTGCCGCTGCTCACTTCGGGAATTTCGGGCACAATCCAGCCGTGATCGTAGGCGTAGTCGATGATGGAGCGTTCGATCACCTTGATCGCCACCGCAGGCTCGTTGATTCCCAGCACGCACGCCGCTTCACACGGAGCCGGGCAAATGCGTCCGGTGAACTCCGGGAAATTGTTGGTGGAATGCAGCACCCGCACCGCTTCCTGCCAGCGGCCCTTGTACACCAGATCGTTCCAGTCGGGAATGATGTTGGTGAGCGGACAGCCGGTGTGGCAGAAGGGAATGCCGCAATCCATGCAGCGAGCGCCCTGTTCCTGGATTTTTTCGACCGGGAAGTCCTGGTAAATTTCAAACCAATCGTTGACGCGCTCCGCCACCGGCCGCCGGGTGGGCAGCTCGCGCGCGTACTCCATGAAGCCGGTGACTTTACCCATGCGCGACTTTACCCGTGCGCGATTTTTTAGCCATGCGCTGCGACCGCCTTGCGCGGCACGCCGAGAACTCGCTTGAATTCGTGCGGGAAAACTTTGACGAACTTCGGCAGCAGCGCCTCCCAATTTTCCAGGATCCAATTCGCGCGCGGGCTGCCGGTTTCCTCCGCGTGGCGCGCGATCCAATAGCGCAGTTCGTCGACATCCTTGGCGTCATCGACGGGTTCCAGGTCGACGCTCGCGGGATTGCAGCGGGTCTTGCGGAAGTCGCCGGTCTCATCCAGCACGAACGCGATCCCGCCCGTCATGCCGGCGGCGAAATTCTTGCCGGTCTCGCCCAGCACCATCACCAGGCCCTTGGTCATGTATTCGCAGCCGTGGTCGCCCACGCCTTCGACAACTGAAGTCGCACCGGAGTTCCGCACCGCGTAGCGCTCGCCGGCGACGCCATTGAAGAACGCCTCGCCTGACGTCGCGCCGTAGAGCACGGTATTTCCAATCAGAATGTTCTTCTCCGGCGGGAACGTCGAATTGCGCGGCGGATAAACGATTAGCTTGCCGCCCGAGAGTCCCTTGCCCGCGTAGTCGTTGGCGTCGCCTTCCAGTTCCAGCGTGACGCCGGGCACCAGGAACGCGCCGAAGCTCTGTCCCGCCGAGCCGCTGAACGTAAAGTGAATAGTCTCGGCGGGCAGACCTTGTTTGCCGAACTTGCGCGCGATATCGCCCGAGAGCATCGCGCCCACCGTGCGATCCACATTGCGAATCGGAAGTTTATGATCCACCGCCGTGCCGTTTTCGAGCGCCGGCTTCGACAGCTCGATCAGCCGGTTGTCGAGCGCCGCGCCCAGCCCGTGGTCCTGCTTAGTAGTGCAGCGCCGGCTGACGCGCGACGGCAGCGGAGGCACGAACAGCAGTTGCGAATAATCCAGGCCCTTGGCTTTCCAGTGGTCGAGCGCCGGAAGCATGTGGATCAGGTCCGCGCGGCCGATCATGTCGCTCATCTTCTTGAAGCCCATCTTCGCCATCCACTGGCGAATCTGTTCGGCCACGAAGAAGAAATAGTTGATGACGTTTTCCGGAGTGCCGGTGAACTTCTTGCGCAGCGCCGGGTCCTGCGTGGCGATGCCCACCGGGCAAGTGTTCAGGTGGCACTTGCGCATCATGATGCAGCCCATCGAAACCAGCGGGGCTGTCGAGAAGCCAAATTCCTCAGCGCCCAGCAGCGCGGCAATCACCACGTCGCGGCCGGTTTGCAGCTTGCCGTCGGTCTGCACGATGATGCGGCTGCGCAGGTCGTTCATCACCAGCACCTGCTGCGTTTCCGCCAGTCCCAGCTCCCACGGAATGCCGGCGTGCCGCAGCGACGTGAGCGGAGAAGCGCCCGTGCCGCCGTCGTAGCCGCTGATCAGAACCACGTCGGCATGGGCCTTGGCCACGCCCGCGGCCACCGTTCCCACGCCCACTTCGGCCACCAGCTTCACCGAAATGCGAGCCTTGGGATTCACGTTCTTCAAATCGTAAATCAACTGCGCCAGATCTTCGATGGAATAAATGTCATGGTGCGGCGGCGGCGAAATCAGCGGCACGCCGGCGATCGAATGGCGCACGCGCGCGATCACTTCGTCCACTTTGTGTCCCGGAAGCTGTCCGCCCTCGCCGGGCTTCGCGCCTTGCGCGATTTTGATTTGCAACTCGTCGGCGTTCACCATGTAGTGCGTGGTCACGCCGAAGCGGCCCGACGCCACCTGTTTCACCGAGCTGCGCGCCCAGTCGCCATTGGGCCGGCGCTCGAAGCGCGCTTCATCCTCGCCGCCTTCGCCGGTATTGGAGCGTCCGCCCATGCGGTTCATGGCGATCGCCAGCGTTTCGTGCGCTTCCTTACTGATGGACCCGAACGACATCGCGCCGGTCGCAAAGCGCTTGACGATTTCCGACGCCGGTTCCACCTGCTCGATGGGCACGGGCTTCTTGGCGAGCTTCAACTCCATCAGTCCGCGCAGCGTGCACAGATCGCGGTTCTGCTTGTCGATTAAATCCGTGTATTCCTGGAAGGTCTGGAAATTCTCGGTGCGCACGGCGTGCTGCAGCTTCGCCACCGATATCGGATTCAGCAAATGATACTCGCCGCGCACCCGGTATTGATACGCGCCGCCGGGCTCCAGTTCGGTTTCCGATTGGGTCAGCGCCTTATAAGCGTGCTCATGCTTCATCTGCGCTTCCCGCGCCAGCACGTCCAGGCCAACGCCTTCGATGCGCGACGAAGTCCCGGTAAAGTATTTGTCGATCAGGCTCTGATTCAGGCCGATGGCCTCGAACACCTGCGCGCCGCGATAGCTTTGCAGCGTGGAGATGCCCATCTTCGAGAACACCTTCAGCAGTCCCTTGTTGACGGCCTTCTTGAAATTCTTAAGCGCCGTCTCGAAGGGAACATTGCCCAGACGTTCCCGCTGCGTCATGTCTTCCAGCGTCTCGATGGCCAGGTACGGATTCACCGCGCTCGCGCCATAGCCGATCAGCAATGCGAAGTGCATCACCTCGCGCGGCTCGCCGGATTCGATGATCAGCGCAACCTGAGTTCGCGTCCGCTCCCGCACCAGATGGTTATGCAGCGCGGTCAGCGCCAGCAGCGACGGGATGGGCGCGAAGTCTTTGTCCACGCCGCGATCGCTCAGAATCAAAATGCGGTAGCCATCGCGGATCGCCTGATCCGCCCGGCGGCACATGCCGTCAAGCGCCCGCTCCAGGCCGGACTCGCCGTCCGCGGCACGATATAAAGTCTGGATCGTGGTCGCCAGGAAATCGCCCCAGCTCACGCGGCGCAGCTTTTCCAGATCCAGATTGGTCAGGATGGGCTGCGGCAGCTTCAGCGTGTGGCAGTGCATCGGCGTTTCTTCCAGGATGTTGCGCTCGGTGCCGATGTAGCTGGTGAGCGACATCACCAGTTCTTCGCGTATGGGATCGATCGCGGGATTGGTGACCTGCGCGAATAATTGCTTGAAGTAATGGAACAAAGACTGCGGCCGGTCCGAAAGGCACGCGAGCGGCGTGTCGACGCCCATCGATCCCACCGGCTCTTCGCCGTTGGTGGCCATCGGCGCCAGAATCATCTTCAAGTCTTCATCGCTATAGCCGAAAGCGCGCTGCCGAGTCAGGACGGTCGCGGGATCGAATCCGTAGACGCGCGGCGGCGGCGGCAATTGTTCCAGCGTGAGCTGGTTTTCCTTGAGCCACTCGCCGTAGGGCTGCCGCGAAGCCAGCATGTGCTTGATTTCTTCGTCGGGGACGATGCGGTGCTCTTCCAGATTCACCAGCAGCATTCTGCCGGGCTGGAGACGTCCTTTATACTGCACTTCCTCGGGCTTGATCGGCAGCACGCCGGTTTCAGAGGCCAGGATCAGCTCGTTGCTGGTGGTCACCATGTAGCGCGCCGGGCGCAGCCCATTGCGGTCGAGCGTCGCTCCCAGCCACTTGCCGTCGGTGAACGCGACCGCCGCTGGACCGTCCCACGGCTCCATTAAAGACGCGTGATATTCGTAAAACGCGCGCTTGTCATCGGGCATGGTGGTGTCGGCGTCCCAGGCTTCCGGGATCAGCATCGCCATCACGTGGGGCAGTTCGCGCCCCGCCAGCGTCAGCAGCTCAACGGCGTTATCCAGACACGCCGTATCGCTGCCGCCGGGACGAATCACCGGGAAAATTTTGGTGAGGTCCTCGCCAAACACATTCGAGCGCAGCACGGATTCGCGCGCGTTCATCCAGTTGACGTTGCCGCGCACCGTGTTGATCTCGCCGTTGTGGCAGATCATGCGATAGGGATGCGCCAGTTGCCAGGTGGGAAACGTGTTGGTCGAAAACCGCTGGTGCACCATGCACAGCGAGCTTCGGGTCAGCGGATCGGCCAGCTCGGTATAGAAGTCGGAAATCTGCGGCGCCAGCAGCAGCCCTTTGTAGATGATGACCCGCGAGGACATCGACGGAACGTAGAAAAATCCCTTGTCGTCGAATTCGCTGGCGGCGATTTCGATATCGGCGCGCCGCCGGACCACATACAGTTTGCGCTCGAAATCGTCCTGCGACATGGGCTCGCCGTCGGGGCCTTCGCCCTTCTGCAGGAAGATCTGCTCGATGTAAGGCTGCGTCGCGCGCGCCTGGCGTCCGATCGCGTCGCCATGCAGCGGCGTATCGCGCCATCCGAGAACCGTCAGGCCTTCCTCACGCGCAATGCGTTCGACGATGCCCTCGCAAAGCAATCGCTGCGCGGTCTCCACCGGCAGAAACATCATCCCCACGCCGTAGGAACCCGGCTCCGGCAGCGTGAACCCTAGTTTCGAGCACTCGCGCGCGAAGAACTCGTGCGGGATCTGGATCAGAACGCCCGCGCCATCGCCCGTCTCCGGATCGCATCCGCAAGCCCCACGATGCGTGAGGTTGATCAGGACCTGGATGCCCTTTTGCACGATTTCGTGCGTCTTGCGGCCGTCCAGATTCACCACGAAGCCCATGCCGCAGGCGTCGTGCTCGTGACTCGGATGATACAATCCCTGCGCTTCGGGAGGGTAATGCATAACTCAGAATACCTTAGAGGTTATTATCACGTCAACAGAATTTGTTATGTTGCAGTATTAGCCTAAGTGATGCTATACTGGGTTCCAGTGAACTACGAGAACCTGAAACTTTTCAAAGATATTGCTCAAACTAGAAGCTTCAGCCGCGCGGCCGCGCTGAACGATGTAAGTCAATCGGCGGCCAGCCAGCACGTTCAGGACTTGGAACGAGTGCTAGGTACTAGTTTACTCGATCGGTCAACCCGCCCCCTCGTGGTGAACGCGGCGGGTCAGTTGTACTGCGATTTTTGCCGCGACGTCTTGCGCCGCAAGGAAGAGTTCGAGGTCGCGCTCGACCAGTTAAAGCAGGATGTGGACGGCACCGTGAAGGTGGCTTCCATTTATTCGGTGGGCTTGAGCGAGATGGCGCAGCTCGAAAATGAATTCTCGCGGAGGCAGCCCCGGGCGCATCTGGAAGTGGAATACTTGCGGCCGGAAAAAGTGTATTCGTCGGTGCTGGCGGACCAAGCCGATATCGGACTGGTGAGTTATCCGGAGCCCAGCCGCGAGATCACCGTGATCCCGTGGCGGCAGGAGGAAATGGTGCTGGCGGCGTCTCCGGATCATCCCCTGGCCAAGCGCGGAAAGATTCGGCCGGAAGATCTCAACGGTGTCGATTTTATTGGCTTCGATGAAGACCTGCCGATCCGCCGCGAGGTCGACCGGTTCCTGCGCGAGCATGAGATCGAAGTCAATCTAACGCTGCACTTCGACAACCTGCAGATGATCAAGGAAGCCGTCGCGCACCGCGCCGGCGTCAGCATCCTGCCGGCGCGCATCATGCGCGATGAAGTGACGCAGGGACGCTTGGCCGCCATTCCGCTGGCGGTGTCCGAACTCTACCGCCCGCTGGGCATCATTCACCGCAAGAAGAAACGCTTCCACGCCGCCGCGCAGGCGTTTCTCGAACTGCTGCGCGAACCCGAGTTCAAAAAGGGGACAGACGACATTTACGCGCTACATGCGTGAGCGGTGCGCTGCACGTGTCCTTTTAGTTGACCAGCGCCGACAGGGTTCGTCGCGCTCGCGCAACACGCGTGAGGACGATTTCGTATCGCGGCGCTGCGATTGCTTTTCCGAATACATGCGGCGGTCTGCCACCGAGAGCAGTTCGTCGGCGTTCGTTGCCGTCTTCGGGATAATACGCGGCGCCGATGCTCACGCTCAGCATCTGACCCGAAAACATTTCGTGCGAAACTTGCGAGATCGCTGCGCGAATCTGTTCGAATTTGGCGCCGATCTCTCCCGCGCGCGCTCCCGGAAGCACCATCACGAACTCATCGCCGCCCATGCGCGCCACCTGGTCGTACTCGCGGCAAACCGACTTCAATCCCGCGCCCACCGCGCGCAACGCACGATTGCCTTCCAGATGCCCGCAGCGATCGTTCACCTGTTTGAATCCGTTCAGATCCAGAGTGAGCACCGCGATCGGCTGCTCGCTGCGCCGGCTGCGCGATAGTTCGGCGTCGAACTGCAGGAAGAGCGACCGCGCATTCGGCAGTCCCGTCAAATAGTCGGTAGTGGCCGAAGTCTCCGCCTGGCGGAAGCGCAGGGCGTTTTCGATCGAGATCGCAATCTTCCCGTTGATCGCCAGCAAAATGCGCAGATGGTCTTTGGTAAAGGCGTCGCGGTCGGTGTGATAGAGCGTCAGCACGCCCACCACGCCGCCGGTTCCTTCGAGCGGCACCGCCAGAGCCGAGCGCAGCGCCGAAAATTTCGTCGGATCGTTCAGGTATCCCGATTCCACCGATGGATTGCCGTTGAGAATCGCCTTGTGGTTTTCCGCCACCCATCCCGACAGCCCTTGCCCCACCGGGATTTGCAGCGAAGAGAACAAGCCGGAAATCGTCGCCCGCCACGTATTCCGGCATCAGGATCCCGGCGCGCTGTACCCAGATCGCGAGCCCGTGATGCGGCACGATGCGGCGCAGGCGCACGCCCAGCAGCGATAAAGTTTCGTCCAGACTGAGCGAATTGCCCAGATCCTGCGAGATTTCAAACAGCGCCTGCACTTCCTGCCGCGCTGCCCCGATCATGCTCAGGAAGTCGGTGGCTTGGGCCGCCGGCGTAGCCCCTGTGGGATTGGCGTTGGGCGCCGCCGCTTCAAAACCCGCCGCCGGCGCGAGCCCGCGTTCCACCTTCACGTCCTTCGAGAGCTTCAAGGGGTCGGCCGAGCGCGCCTCTTTCGCCATTTTCTCGAGCCGAACATAGTGCTTGCTGAGCACCTCGACCACCCGCGGATCGAACGAGGTTCCCGACTCCTTCTGCACCACTTTCATGGCCTCATCGAGCGGCAACGCGCGCCGGTATTGACGGTCCGAAGCGAGCGCATCCAAGCAGTCGACCGCGGACAGAATCCGGGCGCCAATGGGGATCTCCTCGCCCTTAATGCCGTGCGGATAACCGCTGCCATCCCATTTTTCGTGATGCGCGCGAACGATGGGAACCACCGGATAGGGGAACTGCACACGTTCCAGAATTTCGGCGCCGACGATGGGATGGATCTTCATCTTGTCGAACTCTTCCGGAGTCAGGCGGCCGGGCTTGGAAATGATGTGCTCCGGCACCGCGAGTTTGCCGATATCGTGCAAGATGGAAGCGGCCTGCAAAGCCTCTTTCTCTTCGCGCGAAAGACCGAGTTCGCGCGCGATTTCCCGCGCGTAGACTTGCACCCGCGCCAGGTGATCGTGAGTGGTGTCGTCCTTGGCTTCGATCGCCAGGGCCAGCGCTTCGATGGTGCGCAGATGCAGCCCCGACACCGCCTCGGCGTGCTGCCGCTCATTATCCAGCCGGCTGATATACAGGCGATAGGAGCGGAACACCAGGTACAGCACCGGACCGGTCAACAGCACCGTGGGCCAGCCGGCGAAATGCAGCAGCGACGCTTGCGACTTGCGCCACCACGCCTCCGCCCAAATAATACGGCAGCGACAAGAGGTAACACTCGCGCCACACCGTGAACGCCGAAAAGCCTTCCGCGATCCCCACCGCGAATGCGACGGGAACCGTGTTCACCAGGAAGAACGCGACCGTGGCCACCGCCAGGCGGATGATTGCGCCCTCCTGATTTTCCAGCATCCAGGGCGAGTGATAGAACCAGGTTGCGGCGGAAGCCGCGAGCGTGATCGTCGCGATATTGAACGCGATCTGATACACGCTGGGCCGCTGCTTTTGGTTCCAGAAGCATTGCACCAGCGTCACGAAGGCGGCGAGCACCACGGTTTCCGACGCTGTGAGCTCGGCAATTCCGAACAGCACAAACAGCAAACTGATCGAGAGTCCGCTGACGATTCCGGGCGCGTCGAAACGGATTCCGGCGGAAAGCGTAGCCAGGACCAAAAAGCCTGCGAATTTGAGCAGGTCCGGCGAGTCCCAGCCGCTTACGGCAACGCCTAACGCAATCGCGCCCAGGAGCGAGACGAATCCGATGTAGACACGCGCTCTTCCGGGGAGTTGCTGATCCGCGCCCGTCATATGAGTGAAGAGACATGTGCACGTGGGCGGCCACTGAGCGTCCAGATTTAAGCGATTGTGTGTCAGTGAGTTACGGTCGACCCCCAGTACCGAAGGGGACAAGATGGCACCTCTCCCCGTTTTGTCATGCGACAAACTGTCTCAATATCATGGGTGGATTTCTAAGGGGACTAGGGTGTTTGGCGGAGGGCACTACGGAGGCTTTGCTGGCTCAATGGTTACGGAGCCTATCGGGCCGCAATGACGACGACGCAAATGAGTCCGACGCATGAGACCCAAGTATTCCTGGGCATGGAGGCGGTGATCGCGAGCGAACCGCTGCGCGCGCTGCTCTCGACCATCGAACGCGTGGCGCGCTCGCAGGCAACGGTTCTGATCACCGGCGAAAGCGGCAGCGGCAAGGAACTGATCGCCCGCGCGGTGCACCATTATTCACTGCGCTCGCACAAGCCTTGGGTGGATCTGAGTTGCGCGGCGCTCCCCGAGCACTTGATTGAGAGTGAATTGTTCGGTCACGAAAGAGGCGCTTTCAGTGGCGCGGATTCGTCTAAACCCGGCCTGTTCGAGATGGCCAGCGGCGGCACCATTTTCCTGGACGAGATCGGTGAGCTCGATCCGCGCATGCAAGTGAAGCTGCTGCGCGTGCTGGATTCGGTCGCGTACTACCGCTTGGGCGGCGTCAAGAAAGTTTCGGTGGATGTGCGCGTGGTGGCGGCCACCAATCAGGATCTGGAAAAGGCCGTGGCCGAGGGACGTTTCCGCGGCGATCTGTATCACCGTCTGGCGCAGTTCACAATGCGGGTCCCGCCGCTGCGGCAGCGGGTTGCGGATATCGCTCCGCTGGCTCGGCATTTTCTGGCGCAGCACGATCCGCGGATGAGCCTTACGCCGTCCGCCATCGCAGTGCTCGAAGCGCAGCAGTGGCCGGGCAATATTCGGGAACTGCGCAACATCGTCACCAAGGCGGCGGTACTCGCGCAAAACCAGGAAATCACTGCCGCCGACCTTCCCATCACGGTCTCTTCGCGGTGCATTGCGGAATCCGCGGTGGCCGCGAATCTGGAATCGATTGAGAAGCACGCCATCCTCGACGCGCTGAACGCGAGCGGCGGCCATCAGCAGCGTGCTGCCGCGCAACTGGGAATCTCGCGCAGGACGCTCAATCGAAAACTGAAGTTGTATCGCCCGGAAGCGGTAGGAGCGCGGGCATGAGTATCTCGATCTTGGTAGCAGAGCAGCGCCGAGAGAAGCGTCGCCAGGGACACGGAAATGTGCTGGTGCGCCCCGAAACTCCGGGCTCGCGCGATATTCAGGGCAGGTTGGTGGACGTCAGCAACAGCGGGTTTCGCATGGCGCACGAATGCTCGGCGCTCACAGCGGGACAATATGTCACGTTCGCGCACGTCGAAGCGCGAGGCCGGGCGCGCGTCGTGTGGACGCGAATCGTCGACGATTCCGTCGAGAGCGGCTTTGTAGTCGCCAACTAATTGCGCGTCTGCTGCACTTTGGGAGAAGCGACGTAACCGCTGATCAGATCCTTCTTGATGTCATTGACCACCAGCTCGTAGGGCTGCGTAGCCTTGGACAACAGGAACTGCACCGGCTCGTTGAGAGTCTTGTCTCTCTTCTCGACCGTCTTATCGTCGGCGATCACGCGGATGGTGTAACGGTTTTTCTTGGGATCGCACTTCTCGAGAAATACGGCGATGTCGCCGACCTTCTGCGGGGCTTTGGTTTTGCCCAGCTTGAATTCGGTGTAGTTGCGTTCGCCCAAAGCTTTCAAGGCCGCCAATTCCTTGCCGTTGGTGGCGATCAGACCGCTTTGAACACCCAAGTCACCCTGCGTGGCCTTTAAGTTCGCGATGGTTTTTTCGAGTTCGGAGCGGGTCGCGGCCACATCCGTTTTGACGACGCCGACATCGCTTGAAACTCCGTCAATGCGGGTGTTCGCGGCTGTTGCCTGCTCCTTCACTTTTCCGACTTCGGTGGTTACCGCCGAAACCTTCAACGCCTGTTCCTGCTGCACCTTCTGTAAGCTGGCCGCAATTTCGTCGGCGTGTTTGTCGGCATCGATCTTGGCCTGGCCCGCAAGTTGACTAGCCTGGCGGCGCGCGGCTGCGAGATCGGTCTGCAGCGCCTCCACCGAACGGCGGCTGGTCTGGGTGGTCACTGCCGTTGTCTCGTGGATCTTCGAGATCTCATCCAGCAACTGATCGCGCATCTGCGCCATCTCGGTGCGGGTCTGGTTCACTTGATAGAACAGATAGCCGGTTGCAGCAATCAGGATTACCACGAGAACCAAAACAACAGGTACCTTCGGACCAGAGCTCTGGACCACGACGGGCGGCGGATTGGAATCGCTCATAGGTGAATCTCCTCGGATTGAAAACAAGGGGCTCTCCTTCCTCAAATCATCTTACATCGGATGGTGCTAATGTTTCCTGCTTCCATTATGACTGCGGCGGAGCCCAACAGGTTTCATGCCTTAGGGCCCGAGGCATGGAGCGCGGCGGGGCGCGCAAAATCGAGCAGTTCCTGCTTGGGAACGCCCGGCTCGAAACAGCGGCGGCAGCGGGCTTCGTACATGCCGGCGGCTCCCACTACGATCAGATCAGCGGATTCCACCAGCCGCTGCGTATGCTTGGCGGGATTGCCGCAGCGGACGCAAATCGCCAGTGTCTTGGTGATGGACTCGGCCAGGCACAGCAGATCCGGGATGGGCGGAAACGGGCGGCCCATGAAATCGGTGTCGAGGCCGGCGACAATCACCTGCTTGCCCGCATCGGCCAGGCGGGACACTAATTCGGCAAGTTCCGCTCCAAAAAAGTTGGCTTCGTCGATGCCGATTACTTGGGTGCGTGGGCTCAGCCGGGCGAGG
The DNA here is from genome assembly GCA_963731375.1 of Bryobacterales bacterium. GTDB lineage: Bacteria > Acidobacteriota > Terriglobia > Bryobacterales > Bryobacteraceae > Palsa-187. The sequence goes on along the minus strand of CAVSUW010000004.1, from coordinate 163,846 downwards.
ATCTCGGGGGCGTTCGAGACAACTTCGGATTCCATGCGCTGGTCGCCATGCGAAACGATTTCGCCGGCCGAGTAGCGGGTGTCGATGGCCGGCTTGAACACCTGCACTCGCTTGCGGGCGATGCGCGCGCGGCGTAGGCGGCGGATCAGCTCTTCGCTTTTACCCGAGAACATGGGCCCGCAAATGACTTCGATCCAGCCGATGTTGCCCGTTACCAATTCCATATGGAAAGGCCAGCATAGCAAAAACGCGAAAAATATCGGCCTACAGATGAACACAGATAAGAAAAATATGAGCTGCTCGCTTTCGGTATTTGTGTGCATCTATGTTCATCTGTGGGCCAATTTGACTGGGTGCCGGGTTTCTGGAAAAGCTGTACGAGCGTGCCCTGGTGAACGAGTTAGCTCTTCGAGGCATCGCAGCAGTGACCCAAATTCTCCTACTCCAGTTGTCTACAAGGGCCAACTTATCGGTGAATTCCAACCTGACCCGGTAGTCGAAAACATTCTCATCGTCGAGCTGAAATGCGTGGATCGCTTCGCCCCCACACATCTGGCTCAATGCCTCAGCTACCTGCAGGCGTCCGGCCTGACCCTGGCGCTCCTGCTCGATTTCCAGCATCCAAAGGTAGAGTGCCGTCGAGTCGCCCGCTAACCGTGTCTCATCCTGCCGCGCTATCGTAGTGGAAAATGCACTGCTTCAATGGGCGAGTTTTGAAGCCGGAGATCCTCGATACGCTTCCGCCGGAGGAAGCGCGCGGCAGCTTGGCGGATCTCGCGCGGATCAATAAACATTGGGGCGGGCATAGCACGCTGCGGAAGCTGGTCGACGACGTCATTCCTCGCGACGAAGCGTTCACGTTCTTGGATGTAGGGTCGGCTTCGGGCGACATGGGACGCTGCCTGCGTGAGTGGCGGCCGAAGGCGCGGGTGACTTGTCTGGATTACATCGAGTCGCATCTCGAAGGGTGCGCCGGCGCGAGGGTTGCGGGGGACGCGTTCGCGCTGCCGTTCCGGCCGCGGAGTTTCGACTACGTCTTCAGCTCGCTGTTCTTGCACCATTTCCCGGACGACCAGGTGGCTGGAACTGCTGGCAGGCTTCGGCCGGGTCGCCCGAAAACAGGTGCTGGTGATCGACCTGTGGCGGCATCCGGTGCCCTACTATTTCATCTCGCGAACGCAACGCTTGCTCGGCTGGCATCCGGTCACTGTGAATGACGGAGCGATCTCTGTGGAGGCCGCATTCCATCGCCAGGAGCTGCTGGATCTGGCCCGCCGCGCGGGTCTGGGCGGGGCGCGCGCCCGCTCCTTTATCCCTGCCTTCCGTATCGCGCTCTCCGCCGGGGCGCTATAATCTTTCTGGGAGGACAATGAGTAAAGAAGATAGTATTGAAGTCACTGGAACCGTAGTTGAGAAATTCCCGAGCGGCCTGTTCAGCGTGCAACTGGATCAGGAACGCACGGTGCTCGCCCACCTGGCCGGCAAGCTTCGCCGCAATCGCATCCGCGTTTTGGCCGGCGACCGCGTCACCCTTGAAATGTCGCCTTACGACTTGACCAAGGGACGCATCACCTACCGGCACAAATAATTCCTGCCATACTTGAGGCACCGGACTTGATCCGGGACAGATGAAGTCCATACCCTGAAGATCGCGATCGTCCTGGGCACGCGCCCCGAGGCGATCAAGCTGGCGCCGGTGGCGCGCCGGTTTTTGGAAGTCCCCCACGAATTCGAGACTCGCGTCATTGTGACGGCGCAGCATCGCGGCTTGCTGGATCAGACTCTGCAGGCGTTCGCGATCACTCCGGATTACGATCTGGACGTGATGCGGCCGGGACAGACGCTGGCGGAATCCACGTCCCGCATAATTGCCGCGCTCGACCCGGTGCTGCTGAAAGAAGCGCCGGACCTGGTGATGGTGCAGGGCGACACTACCACTACTTTCTGCGGCGCGCTGGGCGCGTTCTATCGCGGCGTGCCGGTGGCGCATGTCGAAGCCGGGCTGCGCAGCGGCGACTTTCGTCAACCGTTTCCGGAGGAGATGAGCCGGGTGCTGGCGTCGCAGCTCGCGATGCTGCACTTCGCGCCGACCGATGCCGCGGCGGAGAATCTGCTGCGCGAAGGAGTGGCATCGGACCGGATTCTGGTCACCGGAAACACCGGCATCGACGCATTACTCGAAACTCGCGATGCCCTCGTTTCCGGGGACCTGTGGGCGGAAGGAGTTCCCACAATCGATGCCGGCACGAAGCTGATCCTGGTCACGGCGCACCGGCGGGAAAGTTTCGGCGACGGCTTCGACGGCATCTGCGAGGCGCTGATCCGCCTGGCCGCGCGCGACGATGTCCAGATCGTGTATCCGGTGCACCCCAATCCGGAGGTGCGCGCCGTGGTCCAGAAACGCTTGGGCGGAATCGCGGCGATTTGGCTCATCGAACCGTTATCGTACGTGCCGTTCGTCGACTTGATGCGGCGGGCGCACGTGCTCCTCACTGACTCCGGGGGTATCCAGGAAGAAGGGCCATCGCTTGGCAAGCCGGTGCTGGTGTTGCGCGAAAAAACCGAGCGGCCGGAGGCGGTGGCCGCCGGGGCCGCGCGTCTGACGGGGACCGATCCGACGCGCATCGTGGCCGAAACTTCGCGGCTGCTGGATGACGCGGCCGAGTACGCCCGGCGGGCGAGGGTCCGTCATATTTATGGCGATGGCCGCGCAGCCACACTCATCCGCGACGCGGTTCGGGCCTATTTTGCCATTGGTTACCCATTTGAGAGTGCACGCAGCGCTTCTGGTGGGGGCAGATAATCGGCGCAGTCTAAAGGAGGGCGCCGTATTGCGGATTCCGCCCGTGGCAATGAGGCCCCGCCTTGGCATTTCCGGCGCGGGCGACCTCCTTCGAGAGTTGTCCTCGCGCGTCGTGGGCCAGGCCCAAGCATTGACGCAGATCGTGCCCTACGTGCAGATGCATCAGGCTGGGCTTTCGCCCGACGGCCGGCCAGCGGGGGTGTTTCTGCTGCTGGGTCCCACCGGGCACGGGCAAGACGCGCACTGTCGAGGCGCTGGCCGATGCGTTGCACGGCAGCGAGAAGCATATGCTGAAGGTGGACTGCGGTGAATTCCAGATGGAGCACGAAGTGGCGAAGCTCATCGGTGCGCCGCCGGGTTATCTGGGGCATCGTGAGACTCCGCCAATGCTGACGCAGCAGAAGCTGACGTCGGTGACCACGGAATCGAGCGACCTCTCGCTGGTGCTGTTCGATGAAATCGAGAAGGCCGCGCCCAGCATGACGCGGCTTGTTGATGGGCGTCCTGGATAAAGCCGCGCTGCGGCTGGGCGATAACAACACGGTGAACTTCGAACGGTCATTGATTTTTCTGACCAGCAATCTAGGCGCGCGCGAAATGCGCGACCGCATGCGGCCGGGTTTCGGATTCGAGTCAATCACGGGGAACGCCTCGGGGGCGACGCTCGCCAAACTGCACCATATCGGCATGGGAGCGGTGCGCCGCAAATTTTCGCCGGAGTTTGTGAACCGGATCGACACCGTCATCACTTATCAGCCGCTCGATGCGGCGGCGCTGGCTGAAATCGTCGATCTGCAGATTGCGGCTCTGGAGTTGCACATCGAGAACCGCCTGGCGGAGCGCGCCTTTGAGCTTGAAGTAACCGCGGCGGCGCGCCGCTATCTGCTCGCGAAGGGAACCAGCAGCGAATATGGGGCGCGCGAATTGAAACGCACGATACTGCGCGAGGTCTACGCAGCCGCTGGCGGCGATGGTGGCGAATGGCGAAGTCCCGGCGGAGTCGATCGTGCGCGTCGACCACAGCGGGTGGTCTGGCGTTCACGTTTGCGACTGATTGCTACGTTCCGCCTGCGACTGGCATGCGATGCTGGTTGTTCCATTCCCATGGCGACCGAAGACAACTCGCTGGAGGCGCTCTACCGGCGGCGTCTCTCACGGCGTTGGCGCGATCGCTTGATCCGGGCGCTACAGCCTCCCGCGCCATTTGTGACGAACCCGGCGGAGCCGCTGAATTTTCCGCTAGGCAAGTGGAATCTGTACATCGGAGGAGCGGGGCGGGCGGTCGAGGGCTATGTAAATCTCGATCTGTTCGCGGTGCCGGGTGTCGATGTGGCGGCTGACGCTGAGCTGTTGCCGTTTCCTTGCGAAGTCTTCACGCGCATTGAGTGCGATGCGGTGCTGGAGCATGTTCGCGACCCCGAGAAGGTCATGGACGAGATCTATCGCGTGCTCGCGCCGGGCGGTTACGTCGCACCTGGTGACGCCCTTCTGTCATCCGTTCCACGAATATCCCAAAGATTACCGGCGATTCACGCTGGATGGTTTGAAGGTACTGGGCTCGCGCATGGAGGTGGTGGCGGAAGGTTGGCGCACGGGGCCGACTGCCACCATGCTGGTGATGACTCTTGAATACGTCGAAGCTGTTGCTGCCTTTCCGCGCGTGGCGTGTGGCGGCGCACGGGGTCCTGGGCTGGCTGCTGTTCCCCTTGCGATATCTGGACCTGCTGCTGTTTCGCGCACCGGCCGCCGGGCGCATCGGCAATCATTGTTACCTGTGGCTGCGGAAGCCGCCGGGGACGCTGGAGGACCGGCGGAAGTAATCTCCCGGCGGTTTTCGTAAACTAAAAGCAGGGAATCTAAACCATGTCTACTCTTACCAGCAGCGTATCCAGCGGGATTGAAAATCCGCTCAAGCAATTGGCCCGCTTCGGGCAGTCCATCTGGCTGGATTACATTCGCCGCAGCCTGATGACCAGCGGCGATCTGCGCCGCATGGTGGAGGAAGACGGCTTGGGCGGGATGACGTCCAACCCGTCGATCTTCGAGAAGGCCATGGGCGGCGCGGAATACGCCGACTATCTGGCGGAATTGCGCAAGGACAAGACGCTGGACGCCAAGGGCATCTACGAAGGCCTGGCGATTCGCGACATTCAGGATGCGGCCGATGTGCTGCGTCCGGTGTACGACCGAACCAAACGGCACGACGGCTACGTGAGTATGGAAGTGTCGCCGTATCTGGCGAACAAGACGCAGGAGACCATCGACGAGGCGCTGCGGCTGTGGAAGGCGGTGGACCGTCCGAACCTGATGATCAAGATTCCGGGGACGCCGGCGGGCGTTCCGGCCATCGAGACGGTGCTGCGTGAAGGCGTGAACGTCAACGTCACGCTGCTGTTCTCGCAGGATATGTATGAGGAAGTGGCGTGGGCTTTCGTGCGCGCGCTGGAGCAGCGGGCCGCGAAGGGGCAGGATCTCGCGGGGATCGCGGGCGTCGCCAGTTTCTTCGTGAGCCGGATTGACGCGGCGGTGGACGCGCTGATCGACGCAGCGCCTTCCGCAGGCGACGCCGGAACAGAAGAAACTGCTGGAGTCGGTGCGCAGCAAGGTGGCGATCGCGAACGCCAAGCTGGCGTATGAGCGCTACCAGCGTATTTTCTCCGGACCGCGCTGGGAAGCGCTGGCGGCCAAGGGGGCGCAGACGCAGCGCGTGCTGTGGGCCAGCACGTCCACCAAGAATCCCAAGCTGCGCGATGTGCTGTACATCGAAGAGCTGATCGGCAAGGACACGGTGAATACGATTCCGCCGGCGACCTACGATGCGTTCCGCGATCATGGCGTGCCGCGCGCTTCGCTGACGGAAGATGTGGAGGGCGCGCGCACGCGTGATGGCGAACCTGGCGGCGGCGGGGATCTCGATAGACACCGTCACGGCCGATCTGGTGACTGCGGGTGTCAAGCAGTTCGAGGATGCGTTCACCAAGCTGCTGGCCGTCACGCAGCCGCAATGACATCGCTCACGTATTCGCTTCCGCCTGACCTGGCTCAGGCGGTGGCGGAAAACCTACGCGCCTGGGAGAGCAGTGACCGCGTCGCGCGGATCTGGGCGGGCGATGCGACGGTCTGGACCGGCACCGACGAAGCGCAATGGCTGGGGTGGCTGCGGGATCGCCGGTGACGCAACTCGCACAACGGCAGCGCTTCGAACAATTCGCCGCCGAGGTCAAGGCGGCGAGGTTCAAGGACGCGCTGCTGCTGGGCATGGGCGGGTCGAGCTTGTGTCCGGAAGTATTGCGCCTGACGTTTGGCGGAGGGCCGGGATTTCCGGATCTGCACGTGCTGGATTCGACAGACCCGGCGCAGGTGACGGCCACCGAAAAGAAGATCGACCTGAAGCGCACGCTGTTTATCGTGTCGAGCAAGTCGGGCTCGACGCTTGAACCGAATATCTTCAAGGAATATTTTTTCGAGCGCTCGGGGCGCGATGGAAGCCGGTTCATAGCCATCACGGACCCCGGCTCGCAGATGCAGAAAGTGGCCGAGCGGGATGGTTTCCGCCACATCTTTTACGGGCTGCCGTCGATTGGCGGGCGCTATTCGGCGCTATCGGATTTCGGCATGATTCCGGCGGCGGCGATGGGCGTCGACGTGGGCAAGTTCCTGGCGCCGGCGGATGCGATGGAGCAAGCCTGCCGGGCGCCGAAGGACAATCCGGGACTGACGCTGGGTGTGTTGCTGGGAACGCTGGCGCGCGCGGGCCGCGACAAATTGACCATCGTGGCTTCGCCCGCGATTCGCGATCTGGGCGCATGGCTGGAGCAACTGGTGGCGGAATCGACGGGCAAGAACGGCCGGGCGATCATCCCGCTGGACCGCGAGCCGCTGGGGCCGCCGGAAGTATATGGCACGGACCGGGTGTTCGCGTACGTGCGGCTGACACCGGCGCCCGACGAAGCGCAGGACCGTGCGCTGGATGCGCTGGCGGCTGCTGGGCACCCCGTGATCCGCATCGCGGTGGACGATGTATACGAAATGGGCGGCGAGTTCTTCCGCTGGGAGTTCGCTACCGCGATCGCGGGCGCGATTATTGAGATCGATCCGTTCAATCAGCCGGACGTCGAAGCCAGCAAGATCGCGACTAAGAAATTAACCAGCCAGTTTGAAGCCACCGGCGACGCTGCCGGCGGAGACTCCGGCGTTTGAAGAGGCGGGCATTAAAGTTTTCGGGCAAACGGCGGGCTCGGACACTGACCGATTGCCTGCGCGCGCATCTGGACTCGATTAAGGCTGGCGATTATTTCGCGCTGCTGGCCTATATCGAGATGAATCCGGAGCACGAGGTCGCGTTGACCGCGATGCGCCAGCGGGTGCGCGACGCCAAACGGGTGGCGACATGCCTGGGATTTGGGCCGCGTTTTCTGCATTCGACCGGCCAGGCTTACAAGGGCGGGCCCAACACTGGCGTGTTTCTGCAGATCACCGCGGACGACGCGCACGATCTAGCGATTCCGGGGCAGAAGTATACGTTCGGAATCGTCAAAGCGGCGCAGGCGCAGGGCGACCTCACGGTGCTGCGCGAACGCGGCCGCCGGGCGCTGCGGATTCATCTGGGCGCCGGACGTGGGCGCGGATCTCGCGAAACTTGCGACGGCGTTAAGACGCGCGCTGGAATAAGAAGCTCTCCACTTGCGAGCCGGTGCCCGTTGACAGGTCATGGACCTGTCGGGAGCCACTGCAATCCTCCGATTGCGTACTCATAGGATAGCCCTCGAATTGCATCCGTCACCAGGGACGCTCGGTTGCGGGCATAGAATAGTAGATCGCAAGGAGCACAAATGAAACGCAGGCATTTCATTCCAGCGTTGGTAGGCCCTGTGGTACTAGGGCAGGTTGCCGCCCCGCCGAAGCGCAAAGGCAGGATCAAGCAAGGAATCACGCGCGGTGTCTTCTCGCGCGATGCGAATATTGAGGATTGCTGCCGGAAGGCGGCTGCGTTGGGGATTCGCGGCTTCGATCTCATCGGTCCCGCCGATTGGCCGACCCTCAAGAAATACGGGCTGGTGCCGTCGATGTATCCGCCGGGGCCGGGAGGCACCATCCCCGATGCGCTGAATCGCAAGGAAAATCACGACCGTCTGGAGACAATCGATGCGCGCGGCAATCGACGAATCCGCCGCGAACGGGGTGCCGAACGTCATCACATTCTCCGGCAACCGGCGCGGCATGGCCGACGCGGAGGGCGCGGACAACTGCGTGGCCTTTCTGAACAAGGTCAAAGCGCAAGCCGAGGACAAAGGCATCACCATCTGCATGGAGTATCTGAACAGCAAGGTGAACCACAAGGACTACATGTTCGACCACATCGCGTGGGGTGTGGACGTGATGAAGCGCGTGAACTCGCCGCGCGTGAAGATCCTGTTCGATATCTATCACGCGCAGATCATGGATGGCGACATTGTCCGCAACATTCGCGATCACTTTCAGTGGATCGGTCACTTCCACACCGGCGGCAACCCGGGACGGCACGAGATCGATCAGACGCAGGAACTAAACTATCCGTTCGTCATGCAAGCCATCGTGGATTTGGGCTACACCGGATTCGTGAGCCATGAGTATTCGCCATCGCCGGGAAACGATCCTGTCCAAACGCTGGAGAAGGCGATCGAGATATGCGACGTCTGAGATGGGCGCTGGCCGGAGCGGCGCTTTGCTGTCCGATGCTTTTGGGGCAGGCGGGTCCGTATGAGCGGCAGAAAGTGGACGTCGCGGCAGCCAAGCGCGGTAGCGCCGTCTACACGCAATATTGCATCAACTGCCATGGAGCGGCCGCTAGGGGGAGCGAGACTGCTCCGGATCTCATCCGCTCTCCGCTCATGCTGCGAGATCGCTTAGGCAGCGAGCTGGGTCCGGCGCTGAAGCGTCTCGCAGGGCACAATACGACGCTGACCTCCGACCAGGTCCTGGACCTCACTCATTTCTTGAAGCAACAGTTGGAGGCGACGGCTCGGAATCGCAGTCCGGTGGCGCCTCCCAATGTGCTGACAGGCGATGCCCAGATGGGACGCGCGTATTTTGAGGGCGCGGGGGGATGCGCGAAATGCCACTCGGTTACGGGAGACTTAGCGGGAGTGGGACGGCGCTACGAGCCAATGGATCTGCAGCAGCGTTTCCTGTTTCCGCGCAGCACTAAGCCTGTGCAGGCGACGGTAACGCCTGCTTCCGGACCGGCGGTTACGGGTGAGGTTGTCAAGATCGACGACTTCGATATTTCGCTCACGGATGCCTCGGGACAGTATCATGCCTGGACCCGCGGTCCGAATCTGCGCGTCGATATCGACGATCCTCTGCGCCAGCATCATGAGATGCTGGACCGCTTAACGGATCAGGACATTCACAATGTCGTGCGCTATCTGGAGACGCTCAAATGAAGCCGCTGCTGATTCTCACCACCGCTATTTGCTGCTTTGGGCAGGCGTTTCTCGATCCGGCCAAACTGCTGCAGCCTCCCACCGATTCCTGGCCCACTTACAACGGCGATTACTCCGGCCGCCGCTTCAGTCCGCTGAAGAAGATCAACCAATCGAACGTGGGTGCGCTGACATTGGCCTGGGTCCGCCGTACGGTCGTAGCGGGACGGCAAGCCGGTGGAGGGAATAACGCGGCGGTGATCAAAGGCACGCCGATTGTGATCAACGGCGTCATGTACTACACGGTTCCGGATCATGCCTGGGCCATCGACGCCCGCACCGGCCGGGAGATCTGGCATTACGAATGGCCGTCGAAAGGCGGATGGCATATCGGGAATCGTGGGGCGGCCGCGTGGAATGACACGATATATTTCGAGACGCCGGATTGCAATCTGGTCGCGCTCGATATGGGCAACGGCAAGGAGCGCTGGCACACCTCGATATGCGACCTGGAGCAGTTCTACTATGCTTCCGTCGCGCCGATTGTCATACGCGAGCACGTCATCACGGGCGTCAGCGGAGACGATCTGGATATTCCGGGTTATATCGAATCCCACAATGCGCGCACGGGAATGCTGGAATGGCGCTGGTACGCGCATCCGGAGCCGGGCACGCCGGAAGCGAAAACCTGGCCGAGCGTCGAAGCGATGATGCACGGAGGAGGCATGACGTGGGTGCCCAGCACCTACGATCCTGGCCTGAATCTGATGTACTTTGGCACCGGGAATCCGCAGCCCGTGATCGCTGGCCAGGGGCGCGCCGGATCGAACCTGTATACGGAATCGATCATTGCCTTAAACCCGGACTCGGGAAAGCTGGCCTGGTATTTTCAACCTTCGCCGCACGATACGCATGACTGGGATGCGGTGCAGACTCCGGTGCTTTTCGATGCGCGACATCGGCGGCAAGCCGCGCAAGTTGCTGGCACAAGCCAGCCGCAATGGATGGTTCTTCGTGCTGGATCGCGCGACCGGCGAGCACATCCTTACTTCCGAATTCGTGAAGACCAATTGGACTTTGGGTGTCGATGCCAAGGGGCAACCGCGCCTGAATCCCGCCAAGCAGCCCAAGCCGGATGGCGCGCTGGTGTCGCCGAATCAAGGCGGCGCGATCAATTGGCCGCCTCCGAGTTATAGTCCTGACACCGGCCTGTTCTACGCCAACGCTGCCCGCGCGTGGAGTGTTTACTATCTCTACGATGAAGACGACAAGCCGGAAGGATGGGGCGGCAACGATCGCAGCGGCTACTCCGAAGCGATGGTGCAGGCGATCGACGCCAAGACCGGCCAGATTCGCTGGAGTCACAAATGGCCCGGCAACGGCGGAGGCGCCCGCTCCGGCCTGCTCAGCACCGCGGGAGGTCTGCTCTTCGCGGGTGACACCAATTCGAATCTGGTGGCGCTGGACCCGGCTAACGGCAATCCTCTTTGGCATGCGGGATTGCACACGCCGCTGACCAACGGACCGATTACGTACGAATTGGACGGCACCCAGTATGTGGTGGTTGGAGCGGGAGACACGCTCTACGCTTTTGCGATTCGCTAGCGCTTCGAGGTGGGCCGTCGTCCTATCAAATTAGAAGATCCACCAACCTCTGCGCTTCCGTGGCGGCACTTCGATCGTCTGGCCGATTAATGGAAGCCTAATGTTGGCCCAGACCTTCACCTCTTTCCCGCCGCTGATGGTCACCGTGACACGGGTCGTCATGAAGCCTGGAGACGCGACAGTAAATCGCGCAACTCCCATTGGAAGACCAGTGAACACTGCCGTCCCCGCGTTGTCCGATCGCAGCGTCAAACTCGCCTCGTCGGCCTTATTGAGCAGGGAAATTTCAGCGTTCGGAAACAGCGTCCCGCTCTGGTCGGTAACTCGAAAACGCACCCGCCCCGATTGCGCCAGCAACGGTGAAACCACCGTAAGCAGCGCTCCCACTAATACGGCGCGTCTGTTGCGAGACGGAGGGTGGAATTCTCCAACCAGATAACCACATAGGCGGCCAGATTCTTGCTTAAGGGACTCGATCTCCTTCGCAGAGTACTGATCGAGCGCATGGATGTGAGTTTGGCAATCTGGACAGAAACGCTTGCGGCCTTCGCCGGCTAGGTCCGACCAGCGTTTCGCGCAAGGATTCAGGATGGCAAAGCGCGCAGCCACGCAGTCAATTGTATCGAATTGTTGTTCCGTAGCCCAAGCATCCAAATTCGTGCTATCCGGTGTCCAATATACCTATGGTCGAACCTAACTATCTGATATGGTCAATTTGGACGCAACTCGCATTTGTCCACAGGCTTTTTTGGCTTCTGTTGTCTCTTGTCGGAGCATACGTGCTGTTTTCTACAGCAGTCATTTGCGGCCAGCAGTCTCCGCTCGCGAATCGCTCACACGAAACGGGAAGCCAATTCGTCGCTCGACGTCGCTCGGAATCTGCAAGATCAGTTACGGAATGTGCGCCAATCTGATTGGGGTTGCCCAGGAAAACGTCCACCGTTTTGGTCGTCCAGCAGAGCGGCAAAAATGCTTGGAGAGTCGAAGTTCGGGTAACACAGAAATCGATCGAGCCGTTCATTCCAACGAGCCCAATTGACTGCATATTCCCGATCGCACCGTAGTTTTCGATGGGTTCAAACGGCATACGCGATGCCGAGCGCGCGATTAAATCATAGACACAAATAGCGATGCAGTCCATTGCACCGCTGCGGACTCATCCGGCGCGCCTTTCAGGGATGGTACGCTTTCCGGACGGACGGCGCCACTCGCACAACCGTTCAAGCCGCCGTTTTGCGACTGCCTGTGACCCTTCGGTCGGAGGATTCACGACGATGTCAATGTGAACCAAAAGCTTACGCGGCCCGGGTGCGACCGTAAAATCTGAAGAAAGCTGGGTTGAGACAAACTTGCGAAGTGTCGCGTAAACTAAGTCGCTTCGCTGGCTTGGCTTCGCAATAGAAATATGGTCGGAATCAACCGCAATGGAAAGACTCCGGAAATGCCAGGGTCCGCGCTCGTCTCATCGACGATCCGGAGTCCCTTTGTTGATTGTGTTTCGAACATCACCTCCGTCCGAATTCCAAGTTTCGGAGCATTGCCCCTGTACCATAGCTTTAGATCGCGGAGATGGGGATCGTGCTCTCTAAGCTCGGCAGCCGTTACGCTCGGAGAAAACAGCGATGCGAGGTTGGTCAGCCAAGTTGCTTTCTCGGTGCCTGTATGGGGAGTGGCAAGGAAGAAAACGCCTTGTGTCTGAGCGAGGATCGCGCGCCATCCCGGTACTCTTCTTCATTCAGCTTCCACACGACATCTGGGTGACTGAGAGCGGCCGCCTTTCGTTCAGGCATGGCGATGCTGGGCACTTTCGCACTCGAATTGGCGTTCGGTGCCAATGTCTTTTTTGTATTACTGGTCTTGTATTCGGCCCAATGGTTTGTGTCCCGCGCGAGTCTCGACCGCTCAGCGGCGTTTGGACATTTAACACCCCACGCATTACGGCCGATGCGGCCGAGTCTACTTTGCGTCTTCGACCGGGACGTCCTCGGGCACACCGTCGACATACATTTTTGCGGAGTCGAAGAAACCGGCCACATTCAAGTGGAATTGGACTGGCTTGGTACCCTTGTTCTGCCAGAACCAGCCGTGAATACCGGTGGAGGGTGCGGTGAAGGAACCGTAGGAGGCATCCTTGCCGACTTTGTTGTCCAGCTCGTAGCTCTCAAAGTAATCCTTGTTCGGCTTTTGGTCGGGCTCGCCATGGAATTCGAACGTGAGCTTGCCGTCGCCTTTCCATCCATAGACCATCTCGGCGCCTTTCTGCATGTGATACTTCATCTCGACGCCTTCGCCGGGACGCAGTTGGAAGTCCTGCGAGTCGACTTTATATATCTTGGGCTCGGGCGTGTAGACTCCGGTTTGTCCGGGGGCGGGCGTCGGAGCGGCTCCCTTGACCTCCTTGACTTGCGCTTGCGAAATTCCGGTGAGGCCCAACGCCGCGCCAGTCTTCAGGGGATCGAAACCGTATTCGGCGGGTAGCACGGTGGTGAACAAGAGGAACAACGCTACCAGCAGGGCAATGCCGGTCGCCTTGGCGAGGGCGCTCTTCGAAGGCGCGTCGATCTGCGGCTGTACTTGGTTTGCCATGATGATTCCTTCCGCTTACGATCCGAAATAATATCCGGCGATCTGGTATCCGGTGAGCATGAAGCCTGCGGCCATCAGCGTGGCGTTGGTTGCAAACGCGTGGCGCAGGAAACCACTGTGGGTCCGCCAGAAGCTGAGCGCGATCAGCACCGCGGTCAGCGCGAGCACCTGCCCGATTTCCACTCCCACGTTGAAGCTGAGAATGTTCGTCACCAGCCCGTTCTTGGCCAGGTCGAGTTCCTGCAGCTTGGTAGCGAGGCCGAAGCCATGGAACAGTCCGAAGATCAGAACCGCAAGCTTGGTGTTCGGCTCGAAGCCCAGGAAGCGTTTGAACCCGTCCATGTTGTCGAAGGCTTTGTAGACCACGGAGAAGCCGATGATCGCGTCGACGACGTAGGAGTTGGCGTGGATTCCTCCCAGCACGCCCGCGAGCAGCGTGATGCTGTGCCCGAGAGTGAACAGGCTGACGTAGGTTACGACGTCCTTGAGACGGTAGAGAAAGAATATGACTCCGAACAGAAACGCCAGATGGTCATAGCCGGTCACCATGTGCTTGGCTCCCAGATAGATGAACGGGGCGATGGCGGCGCCGTGGTTCGACTGAACGAAAGAGGCGTCGCGCTTGGAGACGTTATGTGCGGAGACGCCGATGGGAAAGAGCAATGCGCAGATCAGGATCAAGGTGAATAAGAAGATGGAAGCTCGGTGGAGCATAGGGGTACCGGGTTACGAATCCTTGTTACAAATCCCTGTTACGAACGGGATAACTTGACGGGAAGTTTACCACGGATGCTTTGGGGCAAGGGAGTGGGAGACAGCTCTATGCGGCATCCTTGGAGTGCCCAGCGTGCGGCGCGATCAATGCATCCGCAGCCCGGTAGGTGAGCGCGAGCGCCGTCAGCGTCGGGTTGACGGCGGCGTTTTGCGGAAAGGCCGACGCGCCGATCACCCAGAGATTCGGCACGTTCCAGTGCTGGAGATTCGTGTTCACCACGCTATTTTCGGGCGACGCGCCCATCACCGCTCCGCCCTGGATATGCGTGGTTTGATATTGGACCACGTTATATTTGCTGTTCACTGGGTGCGCATGGTCGAACTTGACCCCCATGGCCTTCGCGATCTTGGTCTGGATTTCAGCGGCATAAACTCGCTGGCGGTATTCATGCTCGGTCCAATCGAGAGTGAAGCGGAGCAGGGGATCGCCCATCTTGTCGGTGTACTGCGGGTCCAGGTCCATGAAATTGTGGCGATACGCCAGGTGCTCTCCGGTGAAGCCGATTCCGGAGACTTTGTCGCGCCAGGCGAGCGATGCGGCTTTCCATTCCGAGCCCCAGTTGGCTTTCACCGTCCCGGCGGGGAAGGCTTCGAATGACGCGATCGGCCGGTTTCCAGAGTTGCCGACGGAGATAGTCCCGCCGCGCACAATTCCTTCGGATCCGTCGAGGGCGTGATCCCCATCGAAATCGGCGATCATCATACCCAGCGCGCCGCTCCCCATGAACGAATTCAGAGGACGATCGAAGAAGATTCGAGTCCCGCTGCCACCGACTTGGTGGGTCAGGTTCTTGCCGAGGGTTCCCCTCGCCGTCAGCGGATCGTATGGGACGCCGATTTTTGAGAGGGCCAGGAGCCGCACGTTGTTCAACGTGAATGTGGCAAGCACCACGAAGTTGGCGGGCTGAAAGACCTCTTCCCCGGTCGCGTCGACATACTGCACGCCGGTGGCGTGGCCGTCTTTATGAACCACGCGTCTCACCCAGCATCCGGTTCGCATCGTGAAAGTCTTGCGGCGGGCGAGCACCGGAAGAAGCGTATTCGTGGGCTGCGCTTTCGCCCCGATCATGCAGCCGAAGCGCTCGCAATAGCCGCAGTAAGCGCATCCCGGGCGCGCGATGCCGTCGGGATTGCGATAGGCCTCGCTGGCATTCGCCGCGGGATGCGGATGAGGATGATAGCCGAGCTTCTCCGCCGTTTCCTTGAACAGCAATCCGGCGTAGGCTGTTTTCAGAGGGGGCAGGGGATACTCGTTCATGCGAGGTCCTTCGAACACGTTGCCGCCCGCCAGTTTTTGCCCGCGAATGTTGCCGGCTTTGCCGCTGACGCCGAGCATCTGCTCTCCGCGCCAATAGTACGCTTCGAGATCGTTGTAGGTAACACCCCAATCCTGCGCCGCCAGATTTTCGGGAAGACGGGCCGCGCCAAATTTTTCCTTCAAGTGAGTTGCCAATACAAATTGGGTTTCGAGAAAACGAAAAGAATTGCCGTTCCAGTGTTCACCGGCGCCGCCCACGCCCGAGCCGGGGAGAAACGAACCGTACTGCCGGACGGGGACGGAACGGTCGCGCATCGAGTGCCGATGCGTGATGGTCTCCTCCGCGATGTTCTGCATCAGTCGAACGCGGATCGCGTAGTCGAGCTCGTCCATTCCCTGTGCGTAGTCGGCAGTTTGTCGTGGTGCGCCGCGCTCCAGAATTAAAACCGAGAGGGACGTGCGGCCGGTGATTTCTTTGGCCATCGCAAGACCGGTCCAGCCGCCGCCGACGATCGCAACGTCTACAGGCTTGAGGGTTTTCATTTTCGTGCCGTTCTGTATCCTATCACCTGTATTAGAGTGCGATCAGCGGTTCAGCGTGTACGCGTACACCGTATCCTGGGCGGCGACCACGACGAACTGAAAGCCGTCGAGCAGGAACGTCTGAGCGCCATTGGTGGTCAGCGTCGGCATCCATGTGTGCCACAGAATCTTGCCGGTGGCCGCGTCGAAGGCGCAGAAATTGGACGAGCCGTCGTTGCCGAACAGCAGTCCGCCGGCCGTCGTCAGCAGACCCTGGGCCCGCCGCCTTCGTGCATCCATTTCATCTGGCCGGTCTGATAGTCGATGGCCCGAATACCCGAACGCTCGCCGCGGCATTGCCGCCTCCGCCGCCGCTGAAACCGTAACCTTCCGGGCGGTCGCTGGTATCGACCAGGTACATCATGCTCATGCGCTCGGTGGTGCCCACGTAGAAGAGACCGGTCTGCGGATCGAAGCTCGGCGGAGGCCAGTTGGTCGCCGAACCCGCGCCCACCAGCACTCCATCGGGCTTCGGCTCCTTCTTCGGATTCGGAATGGGCTGCCCGTTCGCGTTGATGCCCAGCGTCCAGTTGAGGAACTGCGGATCGACCAGCGGCGCGGTCAGCAGATGTTCGCCGGTCACGCGGTCCAGCACGAAGAAGTATCCGTTGCGGGCGGCCTGCGCCACCAGCTTGCGCGGCTTGCCTTGCCAGGTGCCGTCGAATAATACGGGAACCTCCGTGCTATCCCAATCGTGACTGTCGTGCGGCGACGTTTGGTAATACCAGGCCATCTTGCCGGTGTCGGCGTTGAGCGCCACGATCGAGCACGTGAACAGGTTGTCTCCTTTGCGGCTTTGCGTCGCGCCCACCGGATTGGGATTGCCCGTCGTCACATAGATCAGATTCAGTTCCGGATCGTAGGTCAGAGGCTGCCACGGCCCGCCGCCGCCGTGCTTGCGCGAGTATTCATCCGGCCAGGTATCGTAGCCGGGATCGCCGGGATTCTGCGGCGTCGTGTACCATCGTCCACTGCACGTCGCCGGTTTCGGGATCGAGCGAATCCAGCCAGCCCTGATTGTCTCTGGCGTCGCCGGCGATTCCGGCGTAGACATGGTTGCCCACCACCAGCGGCGCGGCGCTGCAGAAATAATCCTGCTCGACGGCGCCAGTTGCTTGAACCATCTCTCCTTGCCGGTGGCCGCATCCAGCGAAACCAGGTCGCATTCCGGAGTCTCGAAATACAGCCATCCGCCGTACATGCCCATGCCTCTGCTTCCGTTGTTGTGATGGCCGCCGCGCGTTCTGAAGAAGTAGCTCCATTTTTGCTCGCCGGTGCGCGCGTTGATGGCCCAGGCGCGGTCCATCGCGGAGATGTACATGATGCCATCCACCATCAGCGGCGATCCGGCGATCCGGTAGGTGTCGGTGGGGCCGCCCCAATAGGTCGGATCTCCGGGCTTCCCTGGGCCGCCGACGTTGGTGGCCGTCTCAGCGGTCGCCAGCGCCTTGAACGCCCAGGCCAGCGTGAGCGTGCCGACGTTCGAACGGTTGATTTGATCGAGAGTGCTGTAGCGCTTGCCCGAATAGTCGCCGTGATAGGTCGGCCACGCGTCGATGGCGTTGGCTTTTTCGAGAACGCTGGGATCGAGGAACTGCGCGGCCAGTGAAACGGGGAGCAGAACCGAGCGCGGCCGCGGAAGCGGAACGAAGTGTCATGTGCGTCTCCTACTTGTCGTTCAGATAGGCGGCGAGATTATGAATGTCGTCGTCGGTGTACTTCAGGACCAGATCGACATGCGCCTGCAGCCGGTTGACTTGGGTCACCTTCGGCCACTCGCCGTTGCGCAGCCAAGTCTTGTTTTCGCCGTTCGGTAGGCGGATCTCGACGACGAAATCGTTAATCCGCCAGGGAGTTCCGGTGAACTTTTCGCCGTCTTCCAGCGTGACTGTCGCGGTTATGTTGGCTGGGCCGCGGCCTCCGCTGAGAATGGCGGTCTGCAGTGTTGGCGCGTCATGATTCCGCTTCGCGCCGATGCCTTTCAGGTCGCCGGTTACGGAATGGCAGGTGTTGCACTTTCCGACCGAGCCGTTGAAAAACGCTTCGCCCGCCTTCGGGTCTCCGGAAAACACGTTCAGCTTGGTGTACTGATCGCGAAGCGTCGCAGTGCTGACCTGATAGTGCAGCCAGGTCGCGACGTCGACGGCGTCGTCATGCGAAAAATCGAACTTCGGCATGTTCTTTTCAGGACGGCCGATTTTCATGAATTCCGGCATCTCGCGCCCGCCGTGATCCAGCACGACAATGTCGGAACGCAGCAGATCGACATCGGTTTTTGTGCCCTTGCCGCCGCGGGCGTCCGGGCCGTGGCAGGATGCGCACTGCGCGGCGAAGATCTTGCCGCCGCGTCCGACCGAGGCCATGTCGAAGGAGCGGCGCGCTGTGATATCGACCGGGCAGGGGATGGAAGACGATCCTGGCGGCGCATCGGCGCAACCGCCTATTTGCGCGAACGCGAACGGCGCGGAGGCCGCGACACTCACTATCACGATCAAAGGGAAGCTGCGACAGTTCATAATGCCTCGCTTGCTGCCGACTGGTCCTATCGAAACGCAACGAGAGTACTTGATTTGTGTTGCCAGCACAAGCGCTTTATAGCAGAGCGGATTCGGCGATAATGGTGACCTGGTGAATCCCTTGTTGGAAGGCGAAGGAGGGCGATATGAATTTGGTTAAAACGGCCGCCTGCATTTTAATCGCGGCGACAATGGCGTCGGCGCAGGAAAGTGGCATCCACGTGCGCACGATCCGGGTACTGGCGACTGATCCCGAAGCGCTTGCGAAATTCTACGAGAAGGCCTTCGGAATGTCCGAAACCCGGCGGCCAGTCACCACGGCCACTTTTCAGGAGATTGTCGTTAACTCAGGCTCGACGGCTGAACTGGCCAAGAAGGCGAGAGCCACGCCCATCGTGATTACGACTCGTCCGAAGGATGCTCCGGCCGGCGCGATGGCGTCGCTTATTCTTCAGGTACCAGATATTGACAAAGCGATCGAGTCCGTAAAAAGCAGCGGAGGTACGGTGTTGCGCCCGGCGCGCAAGTCGTCGACCGGCTATATGGTAGCTTTCGTCAAAGACCCCGACGGAAATCAGGTCGAGCTGCTGATGACTGGGGAATAAGCTACACTTCGAGCGGACTCGTGCTGTCGCCGATTTTGTCGATTTCGACGCCCGACTTCTTGAGGATCGTCAGCAAGAGATTCGACATCGGCGTGTCTTTCGTATACGCCAGATGACGTCCGGTCTCGAATTGCCCGCCGAGTTTCCCGGCCATCAGGCAAGGCAGATTGGAGTGGCGATGCAGATTGCCGTCGCCCATGCCGCCGCCGTAGAGAATCATACTCTGGTCGAGCAGCGAACCGTCGCCGTCCTGCGTCGCCTGCAACTTCTGCAGGAAGTAGCCGAGCAACTGAACGTGGTAAGTGTCGATCTTGGCCTTCTTCACGATCAGCGCGGGATCGTTGCGGTGATGCGACATCGGATGGTGCGGGTCAGGCACGCCGATCTGCGGATAAGTGCGGGCGCTCAGCTCGCGGCACACGATCATTGTGAATACGCGAGTGGCATCGGCTTGGAATCCTAGCACCTGCAGGTCGTACATCAGCTTAATGTGTTCCTCAAACGTGCCCGGAATATCGGTGGGACGCTCCGGCAGCTCAATCGACTGGGCTCCGCGTGCTTCCACGCCTTGAATGCGCTGCTCGATTTCGCGCACCGAATCCAGATACTCGTTCAGCTTGGTGCGGTCGCCAGGCCCCAGCATTTTGTCGAGGCCGCTCACTTCTTCCATTACGGAATCGAGGATGCTGCCGTTGCGCTTCATCCGCGCCAGGCGCTGCCCCGCGGTTCCGCCGTCGCCGAACAGCCGTTCGAAGACGACTCGCGGATGAGCTTCGGCGGGATTGGGCGTGGTCGGATTGCGCCATGAAATGGTGTTGTTGAAGAAACAATCGCTGGTGTCGCAGGCGCCCTGCGTCGGCAGATCGAGATTGATTTCGATTGAAGGCGTCTGCGTGGTCTTTGCCGATGACCCGCGCGGCGATCTGGTCGGCCGAAGTGGCCAGGCGCACTTCGATATCCGGGCGGCTGCGGTCGTAGGCATGGACGCCGGTGAGCCAGACGGCTGAGGATCGCGGATGATCGCCGGTGCCGTCTCCAAACGTGTCGGCTTGCAGGTGCGAGAGCCCGCTCAGCACGTTGATGTATTTCTGCACCGGTTCGAGCGGCTGCAAGATCGGCGATAGAGCGAAGTTGGGTCCGGTGGTCTTCGGAATCCATTGATCCTGGATCACACCGTTCGCGATATAGATGAAGCCCAGGCGCGGTGTTGACTTCAGAGGCTTGGCGGAGAGCGCCGGAATCATGGCGTCCAGCAGGGGCAGCGATACCGTGGCGCCGACGCCCCTCAGGAAAGTGCGTCTGCGCAAGGACTTTTTGGTCACGAACGTCATGCGATCCTCCTGCTGCGCTCTACTTCAAATTGTAGTGCCATTAGCGCCTCGCTGTCTTCGCCTCGCCAGCCGCCGGGGTCTCGCGCATCTGGAATGGAGCGCTTTCGACCACTCCCAGAACCAGCGACGAGAAAGTGTAATTGTTGCGGGCGGCTTGTCTTGATGATGGCGCGGATGGCGGGCCGGTCGTAGTACTGCACATTGCGGCCGACGCCGTACATCATCAGCTTTTCGGTGATGGTGGATACGAACTCTTCGGGGTGACTGAGCAACGCCGCCTTCAATCCGGCCATTCCGTCGAATTTCTCGCCGCCGGGGAAAACTCCCGAGGCGTCGATCGGGTTGCCGGCGTCCTGGTCGCGCCACCTTCCGATCGCGTCGAAATTCTCCATCGCGAAGCCGATCGGGTCCATGCGCGAGTGGCAACCGGCGCAGGCCGGGTTCGCGCGGTGCTGGATCATCGCGTCCCGCATGGTTAGAGTCTTGCCGGTGTCTTTCCCCTCGGTCTTCAGAGCCGGGACGTCGGGCGGCGGAGGAGGCGGCGCAGCGGACAGCAGATTCTCCAGCACCCATTTGCCGCGGCTCACCGGAGAGGTGCGGTTCGCGTAGGAGGTGATGGTTAGAATGCTCCCTTGTCCCAAGAGTCCGCCGCGTGGGCTGTCGGCAGGAAACGTGACGCGCCGGAAATCGCTGCCATGCACGTTGGGAATGCCGTAATGTTTCGCCAGCCGTTCGTTGACGAACGTGTAATTTGCCGAGAGCAGATCCAGCACGCTGTGATTCCCGCGCAGGACGCTGTCCAGAAACAGATCCGTTTCTCTCCGAAACGCATCGCGCAGCGACTCATCGAAATCGGCGAATAGGGCTTCGTTCGGCCGCTTGTTCTCGATGTCCCGCAGGTACAGCCACTGTTCGGCGAAATTGCTTACCAGCGAAGTGGAGCGCGAATCGGCGAGCATTCGATCGCACCTGCTGTTGCAGAATGCCGGGTTGCCGAAGTTTCCCTTGGCTGGCCAAACCCAGCAATTCGTCATCCGGAATGCTGCTCCACAGAAAGAACGAGAGACGCGAGGCCAGTTCCAGATCGCTGACCGGATGCGCGGTTCCGGGCGCTGCGCTGGCCGGATCGCGCTCGATGCGAAACAGGAACTGAGGGCTGACCAGCAGCCGCTGGATGGCGCGCTGAATCCCGAGATCGAACCCGCCTTCGGTCTTGCCGGCCGTGTAGAACGGCATGCAGAGTTTCGACGTCGTTCGCGGTGACGGGGCGGCGGTAAGCGCGGCGCTCCAGCGTGGAAAGGATGCGGCGCGCGCAGGGTTCTTCCTCGGAGGCGGATGCCGGGCGGCATACAAAAATGCGCTGGCGCGACAGGGTGTCGCCGGGGCCTTTCGCATTGTAAGGTCCGCTGATGGTCACGACGCCGACTCCGATTTCCGCGCCTGCGCCGCGCATCCGGGGACGCAGCACCTCCTCATCGCGCACTTCATCTCTGTTCGATGAAAGCCACGCCGATGAGTCGAGGTCCGGCTTTCACGGGCATGCGGAATTCGATGGGACGCCGGCCGCCGCCAACCCCGGGCGCCGCATCGGGATCGTCGTCGTCATCTTTGGCGGCAGTGGCAGTCGGTGCGGCTTTCTTCGCGCCTTTGGCGGCCTGGCGAACCGCGCTGGCCACTAGCTGGGCCCGTTCACCATCGACCGTGAGTTCCACCTGCTCCGGCTCGCTCGGACCGGCCCACGAAGGTCACTTTGATGCGGTACTCGCCGTCCGCCGGAAAATAGCTGCGAACCGCCAGTCCGCCGCGAGTGCCGAACGGCAGCCCATCCACGCGGACGGTCTGCGGTTGTTCGTCGGGCACGCGGTAAATATTCACCATGAGCGGAGCGGCGGGATCGCCCACCGCCAGGCGGCTGATTTTCTCCGCGGCGCCGAGGTAACTTTCCATTGCCGTGGGCGAGACGAACAGCAGATCCGCGAGGTTGTCGAAGCCGCTGTTGGAATTGTCTGGCGGCAACAGCAGTGAATAATCCATCTCCTTCGGCAGCGCCTCGACCGCGAGCAGATCGCGCACAGCGTTCTGATATTCGGTGCGGCTCAAGCGATGCAGCAGCGGCAGCTTGCCGGGGTTCGGCTTCGCGGCGGCGGCGCGGTCGAGTTCGGTTTCGAGGAATCCCGCCAGCGCGTCGTAGGTGGCCGGATCGGGCCGTGGCAACCCCGGAGGCGGCATGGTGCTGGCGCGCAGCTTGCGGATCACCTTTTCCCAGCGCTCGGCACCGGCTGGAACATTGTTCAGCGCTGCCGGATCGAGGACCAGTCCTGCGGTATGGAGTTGGGCGTTGTGACAGGTTGCACAATACTTGCCGATGACCGCGCCGGCCTGCTGGGCATCGTAGACCTGCGCCTGCGAGGACGGCGAAATCAGTACGGCCGCTGCCGCTATCGTTATGAAAATCCAGTATGTGCGCAACCGGAGTTATTATATCCGCCGCCGCCAAGGACAGCAACGGAGACCGTGGTGATCCGGAAGTGCCTGTAATATACTGTGCCAGAAGCGCGGATACCTATGAAACTTTTAAGAGTTGTAACTGGCTTTGTTTTGCTGGCGGGCGCTCTCGCGGCGGCTACCGCCGACTTGCGCCTGATCGACGCGGCGAGAAACGAGGACGCGAAGGCGGTCCGCGCAACTGCTCGCGCAGCACGTGCCGGTGACGGCGGCGGCTGCCGATGGTTTCACTGCGCTGCATGAGGCGGTGCGCTACGACAATCTGGAAATCGCTGACCTGCTGATCGCTGCGGGCGCAGATGTAAGCGCCGCCACCCGCTACAACATTACTCCGCTGTCGCTCGCGTGCACCAATGGGAACGCTGCCATGATCGAGCGCCTGCTGAAAGCCGGCGCCGACGCCAACAGCACTTCCGAAGACGGCCAGACCGCGCTGATGACGGCCGCGCTCGCCGGAAAAGTGGACGCGGTAAAGATGCTGCTGGCGCACGGCGCGAAGGTGAATGTTCAGGAGCCTACGAAAGGCCAGACGGCGCTGATGTGGGCCGCTTCCGAGGGCAACACCGCCGCCGCCGAGTCGCTGATCGAGTTCGGCGCCGACATCAAAGCGAAATCCAAAGCCGGTTTCACGCCGCTGCTGTTCGCGGTTCGCGGCGGACATAAGGATACAGTCCAGGCGCTGCTGGCGCATGGAGCCAACTCCAACGATGTCGCTCCCGACGGCACCAGCGCGCTGAACGTCGCGGTGGTGAACGCCTATTTCGAAGTTGCCGCGGTTCTGCTCGATCACGGCGCGAACCCCAACGCGCCCGACGCGCGCGGATCGGCGCTGCACACGTTGGCGTGGCTGCGCGAGCCGGGCTCGGATGGCGGCAATGGCCTGGGACACAGATCCTACGCTCCTCCGCTGCCGACCGGAAACATGACGGCGCTGGAACTGGCAAAGGCGCTGCTCGATCACGGGGCCAATCCCAATATACGGATCGCCTGGCAAGAAAAGAAGTTTGAAAAGGAAGGCGGCACCATGAGGAATCCGCCGCTGATCCAACTTGGGCCGGCACTATCTTACGTATGTGGGCGCTACTCCGTTCTATGTGGCGGCGCACAACGGAGACGCTTCCTACATGCGCCTGCTGGCGGAGCACGGCGCCGATCCGAAGATGCCGAACGCGTCTGGGAATTACGCCGCTGATCGCGGCCTCCGGGCTGGACTACTGGGAAGGCGAGGCGCCTGGTCCGTTCACCGGAGTTACCGAAGCCGAGCGGCTGGAAGCCGTCAAACTGGCGCTCGACCTCGGAAACGACATCAACGCCGCAGCCGATTTCGGCGATTACAAGATGGAGGGCGATCCCGCGTACACGCTGCTGTACTACCCGCTGAATATGGATCAGTTAATGGGAAAAGTACTGGGTGACCCGCGCTGGAGCGGCAGCACGGCGCTGCATGGGGCCGTGGTTTCCGGGCAGCCGGGGATCGTGCAGTATCTGGTGGATCACGGCGCCAAACTCGATGCGAAGACCAAGACCGGATGGACTCCGCTGATGCTGGCGGGCGGCGTTTTCTTTGCCAACGCGAAGAAAGAATATCCCGCCGAGGCGGCGATTCTCAAAAAGGCCATGATCGAGCGCGGCCTGATGGCCTCCGATTCTGCGCGCTAGACGTCAGGGCATCGTGTCTTCGCGTCGCTTACTGCCGTGCTGCGCGGTCGTTTTCATGGCGGCGTGCGCCAAGCCTCCGCAGCCACCCATTGAGGATCTGAGCGGACGCGAGAACCTTTCCTCGTATAAGCTCACGCAGGTGCGGGGCACGCGTGTTGGCGACCGTCTCGATACCGAAGCCACCTTCGGAGATGGGTCATCCACGCTTACGGTCGACATGCGTTTTGCGATCGGAGCTCCCACGAAGTTGGAGTCGGGCCGTTGGGAGTGGACCCGCGACGGCCGACTCATGAATGGAACGATTACGGAGCGGTCGGTCATGTTCCTCGGCGGGCAGGATGGTCCGCCTAGCATCGGAGGCAGGTTTGATCTGCATGATCTCACCGGAGCCGCAGTGTACCGCATCACCATTCCGACCACCGAACTGAGGCAAAAGTTCCTGCGCCAATAGCGCTGGCAGGGAACATTTACAACTTCTTCACAACCGCTTGACAACCACGTTGCCTCTTGGCGGGCATACTAAGTCACGTAGGCGGGAGCTTGCTCCTCATCCGTCCAAGGAAGAAGTTCAATGTGGACTCATTTGCTAGAAGCGATGCTTAACGGCCTGTGTCTTTTCACGCCTCCGTTCATTCTGATTGCGGCGGCAGCCTTCACCAGATGGTCGTTCGACTCACTTGGCACTCGGACGGGCTCCGGGCGCTTCAGAAATCGGAGGTGGCGCCTCCGCCTCCTGAATCCCCCCCACCGAAGCGGACGTCGCGACTGACTGTTTGCGGGCTTGGCGTGATTGCCTGCGTCGATAGAAGGCCGAAAGCGGCAGACCCGACGTTCATCCAGTGTTTGTCTTTTCCCGAAAGGCGCTGGGCGGTAAAGCCATGGCGAATTCCGCCCGGCCCGGCGGCGAGCCAGCGGCGGAGGAAGAGCGCGACGCCGATCAGCAATGCGCCCAACAGCATCGGATCCCAGGTATGCCGCGTCCAGCCGAGATAAGGCTTATTGGTGACGAGGGTCAGGACGGCGGCGATGGCTCCCACTGCGATAACGCAGCGGTCTTTCAGGCGCACGCCGCGCACGAGTATGGCGGGCGGCAGGCACCAGATCAGGACCCAGGTGGTCCAGTAGAAGGTCCTCGAGAATTCGGTGGCGGCGGGGGGAACACCCCACCACTGCCAGAGCAGGTTCAGCGACGAAAGCTGGAGGTTGATCGCCAGGTAGATGCCGATCCAGAGGAGCGCTTGGACGATTGAATAGCCCTCGTCGAGGAAGGTGAGGCGGTGGGAGGAACGCACGGCGGCCACGGTGATCAGGCCGGCTGCATAGAACGCCGCGACAATCACATGTTGCGCGGAATGGGACGAACTCCAGTCACTCGACAGCCAAATGACGAAGAGCATCGCGGCCAGAAATGCGTAGGAGATGCCGAAGCGGCGCCATATCCAGAGTGAAGCGATGACGCCGGCAGCGGAAACCAGGAATTCCGTTCCGGTCGACAACGCGGCCTGCATTCCAGCGCACAGAAAGACAACCGAGCAGGCGGCGAGAGCCTCCTCTATCCCGTAACGATAGAGCCGGAACCGCGAAACTGCGAACTCAGCGGCCGCATATGAGCCGACGGCGAAGATCAGCAAGAAAACACCAGTGGTTTCCTTCGACGTCGGCGAGAGGAAAACCACGAAGAACAGTCCGACGGCGGCGCCTACGATAATCAGGGTGAAGAAGAACAACACGAGCCGAAGGAAAATGTTGGTGCGGCGGAGTTCACAGGCGATCTCGGGCTCCATGCGCTGATACTGCGCTTCGGTGACGAAACCTTCGCCAGTCCAGTCCTTCAGCAGACTGCGAGCGCGCACAGCTTCTTCACTGGCTGCGCTGTAGGCTCTCATGCTTCCCTCCCGAAGCGGCGCGCGATCTGGATCAGCATCACTAACATCGCGATGCCGGTAACGACGAAGTAGCTCAGAGCAGCGGTCTCGCTGCGCATGTCCCGGATGAGGATTGAACTGACGCCGACGTAGCCGTAGACGGCCGCGTAAGCGACGAATGAAAACTGACGCCGCGAGATCCCCCAGGCGAGAGACGCAGCACAAGCGGCAAGGAGAGCGAGGAACCATACGAAATCGTTCTGCCGATTGAAGACTCCGGAGAGCAACGCCCAAAAGAGAACGTTGGCCGCGACGTTCAGATAGGTTCCGAAGAAGTGCGGTTTCAAGCCGCGGCGCTGGAGGATGGCTCCGGCTGCACCGACGAACAGGCTGTACACGATCGCATATTGCCGGTAGGTTGCGTCTTGATGGGACGGCCAGTGCGAGATGGTGAGCCCGAACCATCCGGCGAGCGAGGACAAGGCGAGCGACAGCACGAAGCGGTTATCGAAACGATAAGCCAGAAAAAAGTAGAGGCCGGCGGTCGCCAATAGATAGAGATCCCATTGTCCTGAGAGCAGATGAAACCGCTTCTCGATGTAAGCGAGTTCCACGGACCAGGTGAGGCTGCCTAGATAAAGCACGTAGTCAAATACAAGGCTGAGTGAAGGAATCTCAGCAGCAGGCCTTTCCCCAGGAAACCAGGCGGGCGCACGGGAGAAGCAATACCAAAAACACGCCGCGAGTATTGCGGTGAGGACGGTCAGGATGAGGACATCGCCCAGTTGCTGCGACCAGGTGCTGACGGTCCAGCCGAGACCGGCGACGAACGCGAGGATGCCACCGTAGAGGAGAAGGTTCAGCTCAAGAAAAAGCGAGAAGGGTTCTCCGCGGGAGAGGTCTGCCAGGAGCGCATGCTGCTCCGCCGAAAGAATGCCTTGCTCCTTCCATTGCTCCAATCGGGTGAGTATGGTCACAGAGTCCCTATGAATTTCCCTATCGTACATTGCAATGGGCTCGGCCGCGGGGCGGCTGGCAGAATGCCTGGTGCTCGTTCGACGCTATGATCCACTATGTGTGCCCGGAGAACGGGAAGCGCCTCTTGCGAAGTTTCGGTTCTGCGGTTGACGGATACTGGTCTGGTCCCGGAGCAACAGGCAAGCGCAGCGAAACCAGTAAGCAAACAAGAGCGCCGAGCTAACCATAATGACAATGTTGGCAATAAGCTCGATCATCAGTCCGCCGTGCAATATCTTCGCAACCGGGCGGAAGTGAGCGAATCACCCAGGCGTACTCTTCTAAGTTAGGACTAGCACTCTAGTACCTTTCAGTACGGTGCGGTACCGACGTACCTTCGCTGCATCGAGGTGCGTTTTTGTGCCGTCTTGCGGTAGCCTTATGCGCCAGGAGGTGATCCGATGCGGCTGCGCATATCGATCCTTTACTCGTGCTTTGCTGCTACCCTGCTTTCTGTCTCCGTTACAGGCCAAAGTCCTCGTCAACCACGCCAGCTTGATGTCCCTTATGTGCCAACGACGGACGAAGCAGTCACGGCAATGTTGAAACTCGCGGACATTAAGCCCGCCGACGTGGTCTACGATCTTGGCTGCGGCGATGGTCGCATTGTTATTGCCGCTGCCCAAAAGTTCGGCGCACGGGGCGTCGGCGTCGATATCGACCCGGTACGGATCCGCGAGGCCAAGGAAAACGCAAGGAAAGCTGGAGTAGAGAAGCGAGTCCGTTTTGAAGAAAACGATCTATTTAAAACCGACATCCACGACGCGAACGTGGTGATGTTGTTCCTGCTCAATAGCGTGAACCTCAAGCTTCGTTCCAAGCTGCTTCGGGAACTGAAGCCTGGAACGCGGGTTGTTTCCAATACCTTTGATATGGGCGATTGGAAGCCCGATAAAGAAGTAGCGGTCGATGGCACCGACGACGGCACGTCCCTCAGCCAATACCTCTACCTGTGGACAGTTCCAGAGGGAAAAGGAAAGTAGACTCCATCCGATACAAGCGTCGAGCCATACGGCCTGGTCGGCGAGGTTCATTCATGGCAATCTAAAACATATGGCCTTAACACAGAGAGCAGTTACGATCCCAGAAATAATGCTGATCGCTGGAACTAGAGTTGCCCTTGGTGTTGGCGTCGGTTTACTGGTTTCCGGTTGGCTCAACAAAGATCAACGGCAAGCCGCCGGATGGGCGCTCCTGGGAGTCGGTATCTTGAGTACGTTTCCGATCGTAAAGGGCCTGTTGGCGAAACCACCTGTCGAGTGACCTTGGTCAACAGCGGCGCGGACCTGTCCACCGGCTCCGCGAATGTGCCAGGATTGATGAGTGATCTACCACAAGGCAATTCTGCTCCTCGCGTGCGGGCCTCTGTTTGGACAGTCGTACACAATCTCGACAATCGCCGGCGGCGGCGTGGCAGGCACATCTCTGTATAATCCAACCAGCGTCGCTGTGGACATCGCGGGCAATGTCTACTTCGGCGATTGGACCGGGTTCATCCGCAAAATCTGGGCGCTGGATGGTGCCATCACTACCGTCGCGGGGACCGGAATTCTGGGCTATAGCGGGGATGGGGGGCAGGCTACGAGTGCCATGCTCGGAAAAGCCAGCGGTATAGCGATTGATAACCGCGGAAACATCTACATCGCTGAGGAAGAAAACAATCGCATACGGCGAGTCGCGGTATCAACCGGGCTCATCACGACGATCGCGGGTACAGGCTCGTCGATAGATAGCGGGGATGGCGGTCCGGCGATCAATGCGGGCGTTCCCCTGCCATCCGGTGTTGCCGTGGATAGTGCAGGAAACGTCTTTTTCGGAAGTGGCTGGGGTCGAGTTCGAAAGGTCTCGGCTGACACCGGCGCGATCAGCACAGTGGCCGGACAGTTCACGACAAGCTTCAGCGGCGACCAAGGGCTGGCCATCGACGCCAATTTCTGGGATCCGATCCCGGGCGCGGTTGATAGCGCCGGAGACATCTATCTTGCGGACTATGAGAACTCCCGCATTCGCAAAGTAACCGCCGCTACAGGGATCGTTGATACTGTGGCTGGCTCGGCTCCCTGTTCTCTGGGGCCGCCTCCGTTCGGCCTAACAATTTGCCAGGGCGCATATGCTGGCGATGGTGGACCGGCCACCAGCGCGCGGTTGAACTATGCGGAGGCGGTGGCTGTCGACGTCTTCAGAAATCTCTACATCGCGGATACCCTGAATCACCGGATACGAAGGGTGGACGCTACTACGGGAATCATCAGCACAATCGCGGGCAATGGAGTGGGCGGGTTCAGCGGCGATGGGGGCCCAGCTCTGGAAGCAGAAATCACGACTCCAACGGCCATAGCGATAGACTACACGGGCAAGATCTATTTCGCCGACGAGGGCAACGGCCGCATTCGGGTGCTTACTCCAGCAGCGCCACAACGGCGTGCTTCCACACGAATTCCGCGACCGTTAATGCCGAGCGTTGACAGATTTACCGGAGCCCGAACGGATGTCGTTCCTAAGATGCCTAACGATCGCATAGGTCATTAGAGCCCGGCCGTAGAGCGAATCCGACCTTATCGTGCATGGTGGCAGGGTTTGCGACACACGGGGCAAACGCCAGATCCGCCGGGTACTCGCTGATTATTTTCAGGCCACCCATCTTTGTCTTATTCACACCTGGCCCAGCCGGAATCAGTAGTGCAACAATGCCGTCGCCGGTCTTGTCACTGGCCCAGATCTGAAGCTCACCGGGGTGATCCGGAGCTCCAGCCAAGGGATCCTGCGAAAAATCCGGTACCGACAGGCGGAAATGGCCGTCCGGTGACGGGTACGCCGCATCTCCGACTGGGATGGTGGTGACAATATCATTGCCAGATTCCAAAAACCGCTGCGCCCAGCGAGCGACGTATTTCGCCTGTACTTTGACTTCGCGTCCGTGAAACCGGTCCATTCGGGCAATCGCGCCAGCAATCCAGACACTCGGCAGCGGTTGGCAGTTGAACGAGAATCCTAGGCTGTTCGAATCCGAAACCGGAATGTCGAGCGTCTGGATGGCGCAGCCCGGCGCATAAAGGAGAGCCTTGATTCGAGTGACTGGACGCCCCTCGTGAGTCGTGCTGATGAAATACGAGGAAACACCAGGGTGCGGCTGGACCCAGCCGGTGTACTCCTGCCCAACCAACTGATAGCGCACGAAGACGTTTTCGGAGTTCACCCAACGCGGAAGCTTGACCTCAATATAGTGCGAGGGACTGGCTCCCGGTTGTGGAGACTGACCTGAACAAACGCCAGCCGCCAGAACCAACAGGCCGAAAAATCCGGCTGCCGGACGCCTCATAGACTCCATGATAGCGCCGGGCGCTCATTTACCCGCGCGCCCGGAAAACTCCCGTGTCTCCGTCGCGATTTTCACCTTTTCACCTTGCTTGATGAAGAGCGGAACACGGATCTCAAGGCCAGTCTCCAACTTGGCTATCTTGGTGCCGCTTCCGCTAGCCGTGTCACCCCGCACGCCGGGTTCGGTTTCGGCAACCTCCAGCTCCACAAACATCGGCAGTTCCAAACCAATTGGATTGCCATTGTACTTGTGCGCATGGATCAGCGCACCCTCCACCAGAAGGTCCAACGCATCCCCAATTACGGTAGCGGGAAGGTTCAAAGTCTCGAAGTTGTCCTGGTCCAGAAAATAAGAACCGTCGCCGTCACTATATAAGTAGCTGACCGGAACCAGTTGCATATCCGGTTCCTTGAACTTCTCGCCGGCCTTGAAGGTCTTGTCCAGAACGGCGCCGGTGAGCAAGTTGCGAACTTTCAGGCGCACCAGGGTCTGCCCGCCGCGGGCGGTTGGTGTGCTGATCTCTGCCTCCAGGCAGGAGAACGGTGCGTTTTCGTGCTCGAAGACGGTCCGGCGTTTTACGTTGATCGCATCAATCAGTGAGGCCAATGGTGTTCAGGTTCCTTAATTTCCAAGTATAGAAGGCCGACGGGCGCCAGAGCACCAACTGGGATTCCCCCAGTGTCCATTGACATCCTCTCCGAATGACGATATATAGGAATCCTATGCCTGAGATTTCGATGCCTAAGGGCGCCCTCGCCATGCTAGTTCTGCGAGTCCTCCAGAGCGGCCCGCTCCACGGCTACGCGATCGCCCAGCGCATCCGACAGTTGTCGAGCGATGTTCTGGACGCGGAAGAGGGCTCCTTGTATCCGGCCTTGCAGCGCATCCTGATCGAAGGATGGGTGGTTGCTCACTGGGGTAAATCCGAAACCGGACGCCGCGTGCGCTTTTACCGGCTAACGCCCGAAGGCCTAAAGCGGCTCAAAGTCGAGCGCAACGAATACGAGCTGGCCACCGCAGCCATTCAGGCGATTCTCCGCCTGGCGTGAGGCGAAACACCTTGAACTAACACGATGCGAAAGGTTCTTAGGCGTATCTATTTTCTGCTGCACAGGCGGCGCCTGGAGCGTGAACTGGCTGAAGAGATGGCAGCCCACGCCGAGATGATGCCCGTCAATCGCCGCCAGCAGTTCGGAAACGCTACCAGGTTGCGCGAGGATTCACGCGAGGTATGGTCGTGGTGGTGGCTCGACCAGTTGTGGCAGGATCTGTGCTACGGTGCACGGGTTCTTGGACGCGCGCCAGGATTCACCCTCGGCGCGGTTGCCGTGCTTGCGATCGGCGTTGGAGTAAACCTGGCGGAATTTCAAGTGTTCGACGCCATGATCTTTCACCGTCTCACTGTTCCGGACGCGGACTCGGTACTTCAGTTTTCCCACCTTTCCAGGCAAGGATCGAGTGGCTCCTTTCCATCTGCCGCCATCGAATTCTATCGGGCGGAGAGCCGTTCGTTCGCTTGGCTTGTTTCGGAAGATACCAGCCTAGGAGTGGTGATTGAAGGCGAGACCGGATTTCGATCAAACCTGGTATCCAGCGATTATTTCCGTAGCCTCGGAATTGTTCCGGCATGGGGGCGCCTTCTGGATACGCAGGATGCGCAACCCGGGGCAGCGGCCGCTGCAGTGTTGGGCTATAACTATTGGCAATCGCATTGGGCCGCCGACCCGCATGTGGTGGGGCGAGTTGTTCATGTGAACAACCAGCCGTTCGAGATTGTGGGAATCGTGCCTTACACCTTTGACGGTTTAGCGCCTCGAGGGACTGCGATTTGGCTGTCGGCTGCCAGTCGTCCGCTGCTGATACCCGGAAGTCCGCCCATGCGGGAGGATTTTTCACGAGCAACCAATGCGGTTTTCGGAAAGCTGAAGACTGGCATTTCGAAAGGCGCCGGCGACGCGGAGCTTACGTCGCTCACTCGCGAATTAATCCGCCGACAACCTCTCGTTTTCCGCGACTTCGAACGAATGCAAGGGCAACGGGTGCAAGAAGCGATGATGCGCCGGATGGTACAAGCTCCCGCGATTGCCATATTCGTCGTGATGGTTTTTTTGATTTTGCTTTCTGCGTGCGCCAATCTTGGCAACATGCTGCTGGCGCGTGGGCTCGCCCGGCAACGCGAAATCGACATCCGCATTGCATTGGGAGCGGGCCATCCGCGCCTCGTCCGGCAATTAATGACAGAAAATACCCTGCTGGCCATTCTTGGCACGGCCGCCGGATTGGCTTGCGGCGCAGTGACGGCCCGCCTGCTTCTCAATGCGCTAGATGCTCCGCGGAACATCCGGCCCTCGATGAGCTGGCCACTTTTTGTTAGCGGTGTGGTGCTGATTTTCGTATCTGTTCTCGCCTTTGGCCTTCCATCCGCCTTGCAGACGATTCGCGCGAATTATCGCAAGGTGCACCTTCGCCAGACTATGGTCGGCGTACAGGTGGCCGTGAGTTGTCTATTACTGATCGCCTCGACCGTAATGGCACACAACGGAATTCTCAGCGCGGCCGTGGATCTCAAGTTTGACTACAGCCACATGATCATTGTGGATCCGCAACTGTATGCGCGAAATCTGCCGGCGGCCGCCGCACGCGAAAGATTGGATGCACTGGTCGCGCGTCTGAGTGTGCTGCCGGACGTGAAAGGTGTGACTGCTGCAGGCGCCCCACCGCTCGGTGGGCGG
Organism: Bryobacterales bacterium; assembly: GCA_963731375.1. Lineage (GTDB taxonomy): Bacteria > Acidobacteriota > Terriglobia > Bryobacterales > Bryobacteraceae > Palsa-187. The sequence continues at coordinate 130,285 of CAVSUW010000004.1, read as the reverse complement.
CTCATCATTGACAGCTTGCCTGGGTTGCCACGAGTCTTTCGGAACGTAGTCGCGCCCTCTTATTTCAGTGTCATGAGCCTGCCGATCTTGCGGGGCCGGACTTTTTTTGAAGGCGAACGGAACGCCGTGATCGTGAGTGAGTCAGCCGCACGCGCCGTATGGCCGAATGAAGATCCGGTGGGCAAGATCTGGAATCTCGCCAGCGCGGAGCGCACCGTCACAGGCGTCGTGAAAGACAGCGGCGCGAATCTTCTTGCCGATGCCGACTCGATCGAAGCTTATGTGCCAATCTTAGACGCGGATGCGGACCGTAGCGCACTCATACTCCATTCGCGAGGTGATCCCGCACGATTGGTCCGTATTGTCACGGCGGTTGTAAATGACGCTCCCTCCATTTCGCTGATGCGCGCATCCCGGGAGAATTTTCTCGAAGGACAGCGTAAAATGATTGTCCTCATCGGCTCTATTGGATTAGTAGCCACCATCCTGGCGGCGACAGGCATGTTCGCGCTGGTTGCCTTCGCGGTGGCGCAACGGAAGCGTGAACTAGGGATTCGCATTGCAATCGGCGCAAGAAATCGTCACATTCTCGGCATACTTTTGGCACAAAATGTGAAGCCCATGATAAGCGGGGCCGTTGTGGGTGTCATTCTTGCGGCCATTCTTTCCCGGCTTGTGCGCAGCTTTGTCTTTCTTGCAAACCAGGATACTGTCGACGTTGTGGGGTTTGCGGCAGGACTCGCTTGCTTTGTAGTCGCCGCGGTATTGGCGACGCTGTCGCCGGCCTTGCGCGCCTTGCGCATCGATCCTTCCACGACTTTGCGCGACGAGTAACCCGCCTAGAAAAGTGAACTAAGCTACATTGAAAATGTGCTCCCTGGAGGTAGGATGAAATCATTTCGCACGATCTTCCCCAAAGATCTGGATTCCACATCTCTCAAGGCTCAGATGGAAGCGTACGGATACGTCTTCATCCGGGACCTGATGCCAAAAGCGGACCTGGAGCAACTGCTGAGCGATATGATCGGCATTGCGTCGGACGAGGGCTGGTTGATCGAGGGGTCCGCACCATCGGACCGCATTGCGAATCCCGCCATGGCGTGCTCCGATCCAGAACCGAAATATAAGCAGGCCGCAAATCGCGTGTTCCACTTGGAGCGGCTCCACGCGTTGACGCATCATCCGGTATTGACCGATGTGATGAAGCGGCTTGTGGGACCGCGCCTTTTGGTTCGCCCCAAGCCCATTGCGCGGATGATTTTCCCCAACTGCAAGGGCGCCCTTTTGCATGCGCATCAGGACCACGCGGGATTTGAAGGAAGCCCCGCTAGCTACACAGTGTGGATGCCGCTGCATGATTGCCTGCTGGGACAGGGGACGCTCGAGATCAAGGAAGCGTCGCACCTTTTTGGGCTTCAAGCCACCGACGGCTACATTACGCCCGGAAACAGCCCAGGGAGGCGATTGGGTAGGCGGGCAGATCAATGCGGGAGATGTGGCAATCTTTCACAGCTTGACAGTGCATGGCTCCACACTGAGTACCTCCAACCAGCTCCGTTTTTCCGTGGATTGCCGGTTTCAAAGTTATGACGAAGCCGTCTCGCCGCTGGAGATCGTGTTTCCCAACCGGGCTAAAGGCGGACGTACTTGGGAAGCCACATATGCGGACTGGAAACATGACGACTTGAAGTACTACTGGCGCGATTTGCCTTTGCGTCTAAAGCCCTCGGTGGCCGAGCTAGCCGCGCAGGCCGAGAAGGCTGACAGTCCCGAAAAGCGACTTCGCTACACGACTTTGCTGGAATTAATTGAGCAAGAGATCCCCAAGGCGGTACACTGACTGCCTAGCAGTGTACTGGCGAAACGTGGCGACGCTTGCTGTCGCGAAATCGGTCGACTATACTCGCTTCGAAGGTAGTGATGAGCTGCCCAAAAATTGGATTGCTCGGATTAGCATTCGCTGGCTTAGTGGCGGCACAAGGCGGTTCTATAACCTTCGGCTCCCGGGAGTCTGGTGCGCCCGTTATAACAGGCGCTTCATATTCGGGAGAGCAGGTGTCGGAATCCGTCCAGATCCTCGCCGACGGCACCCGCATCACGCGGAAAATGGACGGCCAGAACCAGAAAATGTATCGCGACTTCGCGGGTCGCATGCGCATTGAACGTCCAATGTTCCCCGGCTTTCCGCCGAATGCTCCTAACCCCAACCGCGATGCCGTGGTCGTGGTGATCTATGACCCGGTCGCCGGTTTCCGCTACACGCTGGATAGTATTAATCACGTTGCCCACCGCCAGAAAGTGCAACCTTTCGTGCCGCCGGCATCCAAGGGTCCAGCAGCGAATCCAGCAGCCGCACCCGCGTCTCCGCCCCAAGCCGCGCCGGTGCAGGCTAGTAGTGCAGCTCCGCCGCCCAGTGGAGATGGGCGACTGCGGCGCACGATCTCCCAAGATTCCGTGGGAACACAATTGATTAGCGGCGTCCAGGCCCAGGGACACAGAACCATCGAAACGATTCCCGTTGACGCGGAAGGCAACGACCGTCCCATCACCGTTGTATCTGAAACTTGGGTCTCGCCCGAGCTGAAGCTTACGGTGCTTACCAAGAGGTCGGATCCGCGTTCTGGCGAGACCACAGTTCAGATGCTGAATCTCAGCCGGGCGGAACCTGACCCGAGCCTGTTCACAGTTCCACCCGACTATTCAATGGTCGATGAGTCCGGCCCATTTACCATCAGATTTGGCAATAGCTCGAACGCGGCGCAGTCCACGAGATGAGTGGGCGTTGAGGCGCGGCGCTCGCCGCAAAGGCGCTACAAAAGGCGGAAGTTTACTTCGATGGTGGCGAACACCGGGACGGGTTTGCCATCTTTCAGTCCGGGCTTGAATCTCCATTGCGAGACAGCCTCGATTGCTTTCTGATCCAGCCCGAGGCCCAGCGAACGCAGCACTCTGACATTCCTCGGACGGCCCAGCTCGTCGACGATGACCGAAAGCACGACCGTTCCCTGCCACTTGGCTTTGCGAGCCTCTTCCGAATACTCAGGCTCCACTTTGCTCAGCACGCTCGGCGCAGAGACGCCGCCGCCGATTCGAAACGCCCCGCCGCCAAATCCCGCCGCCCGTGCCTAGGCCCACGCCCGCGCCTCCGCCCGAGCCTACGCCGCCACCCGCGCCGCTTCCAATTCCTCCGCCGGACCCGATGCCGTTAGATGGGATGCCCAGATGGCTGAGCGGATCGCCGTAGTTATTGGCTTGGATGTTGGGCACGTCATCCGGCGCCATGATTGACGGGACCATAGGCAACTTCGGGTCGGGAATCGGGTCCACGCGTGGAGGCGTAAATTGCCGCGGCGCCGGCTTCGGCAGCTTGCCTTTACTCGCATCGAGAAGCTGACGTGCTCCCCCTCCTCCACCGCCGCCCGAGGATGCCTTGTCCTGCTGGGCCAGATAGGGCCGCAAATCGATTTCGAGCGAAGTGATTTGCTGCTTCACCAGGCTCTGGACTGGCTGGAACGTTCCCAAAACCAAGATGACCGCTGCCAACGCGCCGTGAACCGCCAGAGACGACAGACCGGCGATCCGCGGCGAACCGTAGCGCGCGCGAGCCGGCGTAGTCCGATACACAACTTGATACTCCGCATGATCGAGCTGACTGCTCCAGCGTTCCACCGCATCACGAAACTGGTAGAGCGAATCACCGAGAAATGTCACCTTGGCCCGGCACTCGGCGCACTCACGGGCGTGCTCTTCCACGAACGGCGCCACTCCACCGATGAAGCATTCAGAAATCTGTAGTGCAGTCAGATGCGGATTCATTTGGTTACCTCCAACTTTGCGCGTACCGATTGCAGTGCTCGGAATAGATGTGTTTTCACGGTTCCTTCCTTCATTCCGGTGGCGCATGCGATTTCGAGAAGATCCATCTCTTCCACAAAGCGGAGCAGGAAAACGGTTCGTTGCCGCTCCGAGAGTTGCGTCACCACACTCCAAATTGCAGCCACTTGTTCTTTTGCCAGTACGGCCGCCTCCGGTGAGACTTGGCGGTCTGGAAGCCATTCGTGAAGATCCGCGGGGCTCAGCCCTGGGCGCAATGCGCTCCGCCAAAACTTCAGGCGACTGCTGCTTTCATGCTTGCGCACCAGATTAATCGCGATTTGCATAAGCCAGGTTGTTCGGCTGGACTCGCCGCGGAACTGGTCACGGGCCCGGTAGGCGCGAAGGAAGCAATCCTGGGTCAGGTTTTCGGCTGATTCACGGTCGCGCAGCGAGGCCAAGAGAAAACGGAAGACACGCGGCCGATAGGTCTGGACCATGGCCTCGAATTCGGAACAGCCGTCGGCTCCGGCATTACCGGCTTCCGCCGCACCGAGAGTAAGAATTGTGTCCATCCGAACGGTTAGATCCCTTCGGGCAGAAAGGGTTTACAAGGAAGTGCGGAATACTTGGCGGCAATCTCAGGCGTACTGCAGTTCTACTTCGCGGCGGCTGTTGGCTCCGCTACTCAGAGGCTTCTCACGGCCGCTTCCCAAGCATTTTCCGGAGCCGCACTAGCAAATCCCGGAACTTCGCCTCGTCCCGCTGTTGCGAGTGCAGATAAGCTTCGTAGTGATCGACGGCGTCGATCAGCCGCCGGATCTCATCCTCGTCCAGGTCGATCTTCACGCGTTCTAGTGTGACTTGCATGTGGTCTTTTCCGCCAATTTCCACGGCGCGGCCGGTGCCACCGAGCGGCGAGTTGGGCTGCGGGCTGTTCCTCGGGAATTGCAGGACTGCCATAACAGCAAGTGTACCAGTTTCGCCTAATATTCGCCTCGTATGACGGCATCGTAGCGCGATGGCCAGGCAACCGCCGCCGACTTAGGAAAGGATGCTCAGAAGGTTCTGGCACGACACGCGAGCCGCCGCCAGAGAGTCGCCCCAAGACGCGGCATTATCTTGCTCGACACAGAAATGCTTTAAGCCAGCCAGTTTTGCATTGGCAAATATTGGCTTGTAATCCATCTGGCCGGCCCCTAAGGGCACAAATGCCATACTGCTCACACGCGCGTTGGGCGAAAGCGAGGGGTTCACGGTCTTGAGCCCGACAACGTCTTTGAGGTGCCACAGTTCGTAACGCCCTGGATTCTTGTGGAACATCTCGATCACATCCATTCCGGCAATTGCTGCCCAGACGATGTCGAGTTGCATCGTCACCAGTTCCGGGTCGGTTTCGGACAATAAAACGTCATAAGATGTCCGGTCATTGTCGCTCAACCTTTCAAACTCGCCGGTGTGGTTATGAACCAATATCTTCATTCCGAACTTCCGCGCGACCTTGCCGTTCGCGTTGAGCTGAGCAGCTCTTTTCTTAACCGACTCAAGCGTGACCGGCGGCTGGTATGGTCCGAACGCCTCGGTTTCCGTGAATGAGTTTCGTGTAACGCCGGTCCCCGGATTGTAATAAGCGCCGGGGGGTAGTTTTCTGGCCGGGCCGGTTCCGGCGGCACCAGGCCCGCTTTCGCCCAGAATCTCCGTATACTTGATCCCCATGATCTGGAAGCCATCGAGTTGCTTTTCCAGCTCCGCGCCAGTCCCTCTGGCGCCTGAATGCGTGCTTGGCATCCGCAGACTATAGCGATCGAGCATCGCACGGAACGTTTTCGGATCCATATTGTTGTATCCGTTCGCTGGCTCGACCTCGCGATAGCCCATTTGCGCGACTTTGGCGAGAACTCCCTCAAAGTCGGACATCATCAGGTCCCGCACCGTGTAAAGTTCTAGTCCGATTTGGTTCTTCCAGGCCGGCGCCGGTGAAGCCTGCGCGAACGCTTTACCTCCCAGGAGCGTTGCGCCGCCAATTGCGGCTGCGTGCTTCAGAAAGCTGCGGCGGGGATTGCCAATGGTGTTCTGCTCAGGCATGACGTGGATTTCCTTCCCAGGTGAATTCTACCATTCGACCAGAATGATCGACGCCGACAGACAGAAACCAAGCGTTAGAACGATGCATCCAATGAGTTGTAAGGCGGATTCTTATGAAGGCCATCACGGGAATAAGCTCTAAGCACATGGCGCTGCTCGACGAATACCGGATTGCGCTGAGTTTATGGAGTGAGACCCGAGCGTTCTACTCGGCCGATACTACTGAAGTGCAGCAAGCTACAAAGCATCTGGAGGCTCTTGAGGAGGACCTCACGCTGTGCGACGTGCCTACTTCCGCTCCTAAACAGCTAGCTCCTCCAGCAACGGAATCGCGCTAGGTTGCCAAGCTAGGGGAAAGCGGAGGTGCGGCGCGATGTCCTCCGCTTCGAAGTTTTTCACCTGTGCATCCCGCGACTGTCCTTACTCGCATCGTCGGAAGACGCGATTGCAAGATGCGTGGGCGACCCTGAAGGAGTTTGCAAATCCTTCACAGTCTCGCTACGATACCGACAGTCAGTGCACCGCTGAGGAGACCCTTAGGTATGATTCGTCCGCTTGTGCTTGCTCTTCCCCTGATCGCCGTAGCGCTGATCGCACAGGCTCCGCCGATGTCCCACGATAACGACATGGCTCCGGCCGGACTCCCCAAGAATTTCAACGAACCGATGAAGCTGTTCCCGAAAGCGCTCGGGAAGTTCACCCGCCCTATCTCGTCGAAGAACCCAGAAGCGCAGGCGTATTTCGACCAGGGCTTTCAGCTCATGTATGCCTTCGGAAAGCTGGACGCGGCGCGATCTTTTCGGGAAGCCGAGAAGCGCGACCCCGACTGCGCGATCTGCTACTGGGGCGAAGCCTGGGCCTGGGGTTCGTATCTGAACGGACCAATGCAGCCTTTCGAAGCGCCCTACGCCTGGGCGGCGGCTCAGAAGGCGCTCCAACTTGCGCCGGGCCACTCGACGCCCATTGAAGCCGCGCTGATCGAAGCCATGTCGGCGCGCTATGTGGAGCATTTCGATCCTGCCAAGCGTCACGATCAAGACGCCGCCTACGCCGAAGCCATGCGCAAAGTCAGCGAGCGTTTTCCAAAGGACCTTGACGCCGGTACGCTCTACGCCGATGCGCTCTTCGTGATGGAGCCCCGCCGGGGTTCGCGCGACATTAATTCTGCGAATGTGCAGCGCATCGCAAAAGAGCTGGAACGGATCATCGCCATGGATTCCAGCCACGTGGGCGCCTGCCACCTTTACGTCCATCTCACCGAAGCCACTACCGAGCCGCGCCGCGCGGAAGCCTGCGCCGATACGCTGGGCTACCAGATCCCAGGAGCGAGCCACCTCAACCACATGCCCGCGCATACCTGGAATCAGTTGGGCCGATGGGGCGGATTCGACGCGCGCCAACATTGAGGCGTGGCACTCGGACCAGAAGGCCGCAATCGGCGAAGGATTCGCGATTTATCCGACTCACAATTTGCACATGCTGCTCTTCGCGGCATCCATGGACGGACAGGGAGCGGTGGCCAATCAGGCGGCCAAGGATTACACGCGGCTCGACGGCAGCAACATACTGCAGGTGCTGACGCTAATTCGTTTTGGACGCTTTGATGAAGTGCTGGAAGATCACGAAGCGTCCAACCGAGCCGATTGCCGCTGCAGTGTGGGATTTTGGGCAAGGGTATGCCCGGCTCAGAACCGGCGAGAAGGAATTTGCGCGGCCGTATCTGGGACGCGTGCTCAAGACCGCGGCAGAATCAAATGCGGAATTTCGCGGGCATCCGGCTAAGAATCTGATCGGGGCGCTAGGCGGAATTCTGGAAGGCGAACTCTATCGCGCGGACGGAGACCTGGACAAAGCCATCGCGTCATTCGAGCGGGGCGTGGATCTGTACAACCAGTTGATTTACGACGAACCGGAACCGCTGCCATTCGCAGCGCAGCACTGGCTGGGAGCGGCGTTGCTGGAGGCGAAGCGATATCCCGATGCTGAGCGCGTCTATCGCGAAGAATTGAAGAAGCATCCGAACAACGGATGGTCGCTATTCGGATTGAAGGCCGCTCTGCATTGGCCAAGGGAAACCTTCCGACGATGTGGCTAAACAGTTCGACGCCGCGTGGGCGAGGTCCGATGCCTGGATTCAGGCCTCACGATATTGACGGTTCGCAGATTCAGCAACCGCTTGTCACTTCGTCTTAGGCGCAATCATTTCCGTGACCCGCCCAACGCTGGTGTCGCCTGTATACAGGTTGCCTTGCTTATCCCAGGCCATGTAATTGGATTCGATAAACTGGCCGTCCCCCAAACCCGATCCGTTACCCACCGCACCGAGTACGTTGCCATTCTGGTCTATCTTTAAGAGCTGGCCGTCCTGACCGCTCGAAACCCAGAGGTCGCCGTGCGGATCAAAGGCGACGGTGCACATGAGGTTTCTCATCTGAACCGTTTTGACGAACTTGCCATCGCCGGTGTAGACGACGAGGCGATATTCCTCCCGATCGCACAGCCAAACATTGCCGTTCTTGGGATCGACAGCGATGCCATGGACCATGCTGAACCTTCCCGGTCCGACGCTGTTGCCGTACCACTGATTGATGAATTTGCCGGTCTTATCGAGGTGAATCACACGCGCGGCGCCGAGGTTGTTGGTCGGGTCGCCTGAATCGGTGTCATTGGGACTTTCGTTCGCATGACCTTCGCCGATGTAGATATCGCCATTCGGAGCGAAGGCGAGATCCAGCGGCTGCCAGAGAAGCCTTTGCCCCTTGGCTTCATTCCAATCGCCTCTTTTCCCTTTCACGCCGAGGGTCATGAGAAGTTTCCCCTCGGGACTGAGTTTCATCACAGTCGCGCCGTTGGCGTCGCAGATCCACACGTTGTCCTCTGCGTCGATTGCCATGCCGTGTGCTTTTTCCTGGTGGCCGATCACGTCGTCGCCGACTGTGCGGATCAGATTGCGATCCGGGCCGAACTCAAACAGTTGCGGTTTTCCCGACGGCGTTGCGCTGAAAGACCCACATGTTTCCTTTCGAATCGATTTGGACCGCCGAGGCGCCGCCGCCGCCCTGGGGCAAATCAACCGGGTAAACGTAGGTGTAGCCCATCGTCTGTTTCCATTCGACGCGCTGCAATGCCACGCGCGTGCCGCCCAGTGGATTATCGCAAACGGGCGAGCGATAGCAACTGTCGGCTAAAGGCGGAAGCGCAGCGACCGCGGTCTTGCACCCCGCCGAAAGTTTCTCGGTATTCTGCGCGAGGCACGCCCGTGCGCCAAAACCGGTTTGGCCGTTGCAGAATTTTGCAGAGTCCTCCGCGCAGGCGGCGAGTAGCCCACCGCGATTTCCGAGAGCGGCTGGAATGACTCGTCCACCTGGGCCGACGGCCAATCGTCCACCCGGGTCGGGGGCCGTTCCTTGCAGAAACCAACCTGGTGACTGCGGCGCTCCGGCGGGCGCCTGGGAGAATACCGGCATCGCGGTAAAAACCATTCCGAGCGCAATGACAGCAGCGCCAGTAAAATCGCGTCGGTTCATTTCACGCTCCCTTCGCTTTATCCAGGGAGTTCCTTTGGGAACTCAGTTTCCAGTAATCATATACCCGGACCGCCTGGATTAGAACCGGACACCCAACGCTTTTGAGCTCACGTTCTTTCTACCCGGGCTTGGGCGGCTTGCGAGCACAAGCGATTGTGCGCTCTTGCAAGTGTGCTATTCTTTCCCGTATAAAAGACGGCGCATCTTGTAACTGACGCCGCGCGGGCCTGTTCGTTTTCGGAGGGGAACAGGCCCAGCCTACTTCACGAAAAACACCCCCCGCCTCATCGCTCCTGTTCTTCTGTATTTCGGTAGGGGGGCTTTTAGTGCAAGCATCTGCGAGAGAGGGAGGGAGCACACATCCTTGAGAGAAGGCGCTCCCGACCCTTCGGTAGGCCATCGGAGGACAACCTACCATGCTTCTAGCGTGTGCCTACCCGGAGCAAAAACGGAGCCTATCTTTCGATCAATAATGCGCAGGCGATCAAAAATGCGCAGGCTTAGATTGAGCTTCTAATGGGCCTGGGGAGGAACGATGTTTAAGGGCGAAGAAACCAGACCATCGCCACCGCGACCAACCCAGTCCCGGCCGCGATGATACGAACTTTCCAGGGCGCCTGGAACCGGAGCGCTAGAGGTGTGCCGGTAAAATCGAAGCCGCAAGCATCGCAACAAGGAGCCTCGGCATTGGTCGACGAGTGGCAGTAACGACATCGCTTCTTCTTGGCCAAAGTAGCGACCGTACTGCTGAGCAGCTCTTTCATCGAAGCGACTTCCGCGCGTTCGCGACGATGATTTGCAGGTACATGACTAATATTGGCTGTTCCCGGCGAAGATAACTATGGAGCGGCAGTCCCGATCTCGCTCAGGCCGTCGCCCTAGACCTTCAGTCCCAGCGTCACCGGTTAACGTCGAGTCGCCGAATTTCAGGGTACTCGCGACGTTGCCGTACTATCGAAATGCGAAGGGGTTCCCAAAGGTACGGGCCACTGCGATTTTTCGCGGCGTGGGCGTGGGCGCGCAGCAAGAATTCTATGGCAACGCAAACGCGATAATATTCGACCCTGCCGCGACTGCCATGTACTGCTTGCCATCCACCATATAAGTCATCGGCGACGCGTGCCATGGCTGGTTGGTATGGAAGTTCCACAACGGCTTCCCGCTCCGGGCGTCAATCGCGGCGAATGCTCCGCTATCGTCGCAATAGAAAACCAGGCCGCCCGCGGTGCTGATCAATCCGCCCCACGTTGAGCCCCCACCGAACTGCGGAATCTCCCAGGCGATCTTCCCGGTCTGGATATCGATCGCCCGCAGGAACTTTTTCGGCGGATCGGCCGGATCCAGCCGCGCGCCGCCTCCATAGAACGACTTGCCCGGTTCCCACCACGCGTCCGACTTTGTAAAAATCGCGCAAGACTCCCGCGCCATCACATAGAACAGACCCGTGGCCGAGCTGTAAGCCGACGACATCCAGTTGGTCGCGCCCGAAGTAGCAGGACACGTTTTTGTTCCCTCCACCGATGGTTCCTGTCCCGGGACGAGAATCGGCCTGCCCTTCGCGTCGATACCGCTCGCCCAGGTGAGCTTCCTCGCGAACGGCTGGCCGAGCAGAAATTCGCCGGTCACGCGATCGAGGACGTAGAAAAATCCATTGCGGTTGGCCTGCAGCAACAGCTTGCGCGGCGCGCCGTGCCAATCGGCGTTCACGAGCATCGGCGTTTCGGTGGCGTCCCAATCGTGCAGGTCGTGCGGGGAGAACTGGAAATACCAGCGCAGCTTGCCCGTGGCTGGTTCGAGCGCCACCACGGAGCTGGAGTAAAGGTTGTCGCCTTTACGTTCGTCGCCGTTGAAGTCGGGGCAAGGGTTGCCGGTGGGCCAGTAGATGAGGTCGGTTTCCGGATCGTAGGTTCCGGTAAGCCACGCGGTGACGCAGCCGTGTTCGATCGCCCGGCCAACCCATGTTTCCGAAAGCGGCTCACCCTTGGCGGGCATCATCCAGAATCGCCAGGCGCGCTTGCCTGTATTGACGTTGAACGCGTCGAGGAATCCGCGAGCGCCTTCGTCGCCCCCGGAAGTTCCAGCCAGCACCAGATCCTTGACCACCAAGGGCGCGGAAGTCCCGCCGTAGTGCTGCTTATAGTCGGCCATTTGTGTGTCCCAAAGCAGTTGGCCGCCAGTGCGGCTAAGCGCGATCATATGGGCGTCATCGGTGAGCATGAAAATTTTGTCGCCCAGCATCGCTACGCCGCGGTTTATTTTCGACGCCGCGTCGCCCACAACGTCGGGCGTGAGTGGGCGCGAATAATGCCAGATTTCCCGCCCGTTCCTGGCATCCACGGCGTAAGCCTCGTTCGCCATCGTCACGTACATCACTCCGTCCACCACCAGCGGAGTCACCTCCAGGCGTTGCCCGCCCGCAATGGGAAACAACCATTTCGCGGCGAGTTTCGCCACGTTCGATGTGTTGATCTCAGACAACGGAGAATGCCGGTTGCCGCCGATGTTTCCGTGATAAGTGGGCCACTCGCCAGGCTTGGGATGAACCACTTGTTCAAACGATAAGCCGCCGTCGGCCGAAGGGGCCTGAGCAATTTCCGGCGTGCCTTTGTTCTCGCGAGTGAGCCGGCTCAGATAGGCGAGCAAATCCCGGATCTCTTCGTCCGGTGCGCTCACCGCAGGCATCAGCGATTTCGACTCGCGCGTTAGCTCCGCGATCTGGCTCTTGGTGAACGAACGCAGCGTGCCGTTGAACGTCTGAACCTGCAAATCGAATGTGCTTTCGTTCCGCGCCACGCCGCGCACCGTGCTTCCGTCGAGCAATTTTAGGGAGACACCCTGATACCCGGGCGTCCCTGACGAACCGGGCGCGCGCAGAGCCTGCTCGATCTGCCGCACTCTCCGCTCGCGGCCGATATTCGATAAATCCGGGCCAAGCGTTCCGCCGTTCCCGTTCACCATGTGGCAGCGCATGCAGTCGCCTTTTCCGGCGAAGAAACGCGCGCCGTTCTCGGCGTTGCCTTGCGCCGGACGATCGGCAGCGGGTGCGCGCAGATCCCGGATATACGCAACCAGCGTTGCGACCTGAGGATCGGGAAGCGGAAATGCGGGCATTCCGCTTTCCGTTCCGTTCTTGATCACTTCAGCCAGGTTTTCACGTCCGCGCCTGCCAAGGTCTACGATGTTCGGGCCATGCTCTCCGCCGCCGCCATCCGATCCATGGCAGCCTGAGCAAAGCGCGGCAAACTGGTTCCTACCCGCCGCCAGATCCTGTGCCGCGGCTCCGCCCGGAACCGATAAAAGGGCCAGCAAGATAACGCAATAGTTTTTCATTTCGTTAGACCGTGTCCACGATCCAGCTCCCCGGTGTTGCCCGACTTTGTCGGCGACGGAGGGCGGCATGTCCGTGATTTAGCCTAGTTTACTCGATCGGAAAGCAGATAAGCCCGTATTGCGGCGGCACCCACTGAAGCAACCCAGTGAAGCAAAGGGCTGTGTCCAGTTTCTAGGGCGACTACTTGAACGCGATCACGGCTTCGGTATCCCTAATAATCTTGGCCCGAAGCGCCGAACATAGGATCATGCGCCTGCAAACCATGGTCGCGGATACGTCCATCGTGCTCGATCCACAAACGGATCGGAGGGACGATCAGCGGCGCCAACTAGATCAGTCCGCCACGGTGAGTATACTTGGAGCAGCTAGCGAGATTCTTCACGGTGAGATCCGAAACATCGGCAAAGGCGGGGCCCAAATCCGGCTCGACCAGCCTCTTCAATACGCCTCGATTGTGGCGATCGATTATGACGACAATCGCCTCCTGGGCGAGGTGGTCTATTGCGAGAAAGCCCAAACCGGCTGGCTTGTGGGAATTCAGGTTGAACACGCGTTGCTGGGACTGGCGACGCTCGCCTCCATCGGAGAAAGTCATTAACCTGCCCCAAATGAAGGTCGTTGTACGCAGCTCGTCCTTGTTGTTTTTCTTGACCAGTGTCTTGCTGGGACTTCCGGTCCAGCGGCGGAATCGCCGCATTGATAATGGGCACGCGGCGGTAACGGGCAGGAGTGTTCGGTTGACGGAGATGCCGAGGATACCGAAATCGGCCATGCTCAACCCCCTCGCAACTTCGGTTAACTCCTCTGCCCGGACCTACGATCGCCTCTGATCGGAATCACCATCCCCCGAACGCTTCTTGTTCTTGCGTGCGCGCTTTCGGGCCTCAACCGCCTTGAGACGCTTCTTCTGGCCTGGTTTTAGATAGAAGGCGTGACGCTTGATGTCCTTGATGATTTCCTCATTCATTACTTTTCGCTTGAAGCGCTTTAGGGCGCTCTCCAAGCTCTCGCCGTCTTGTAGATGGATCTCCGCCAATGGGACTTACCTCGGATCAGTATTCGGATCGGTCTCTTTAGGGTAGCGCAGTTTCGCTATCCAATGATCCAGCACTCCCGTGGGGGGGATTTCGTCAGGGGACTCTACCGTTGGATGGAAGGGAGAATTGCGGCCGCCATGCTCACAATCACCCCCGTGACGAGCAAAGCGTCGATGGCAAGCTGCAGCAACCTACTCTTCCGGACCATACTCTACCATCGGCCTCGAAGGGCAGGCCACAGGAGAGCGACTTGCTCTAGAACTCCCGTGGAAATAGCCTTACTTCCTTCCGAGTTTCGCTGAAGTTACCCTTTCCCCCAAACATTCGGGCGACAGAAAACAGGCGGGCCTCCGGGAGTCTCATAGCTGGGCAGGCGCTACTCTCGCATTAGCGCGAAGAAGCTATTCTTGCAGTGCTCGAAGCAGTCTTTCGCTTTCTGCACTTTATCGTCACTGGTTGCCTCCCACTCGACGTGTACTGGGATCTTGTATTTTCGGCTGCGATCCATGCTTGGCCGAAGGGGAGGTTCGCACCTCCGTTCTTCCTCCGATCTTATATAAAGTCGTCAGCGAGGCGTTTCGCGGAGTTGGATTATCCCGAGAGACGTGGAGAAAGTTTTGAACCACAAGCGCCAAGCGATTTGGAACAAGGACAAATTGCCTAGTCGGGCAAACGTCATATACAGTCTCGACGCGATGGACTCTCTGGCGAAAATGCGCGTACACTCCTCGACACTACGTTTAATTTACATTTGAAAACTTTCTCTTAGGCTGGAGAGTTTTTATGGCTAGCAATCCTTTCTTTTCGAAAGGGAGAACGCCGAACGGGGATTGGCTCGCGGGGAGTTCGAACGCCGCGACGGCTGCCAGGGGTTCATCTGCCACAGCTATTCCTTTTCTTCTCCATTTTGTCTGCGCTCGGATTCGGCAAACGATTGTACCGATTGACCGGAGGTCAATTGCTTTAGTGAATTGAATACGCACTAAAAACTGAATAGGAAGTACGGGAGTTGTAAATCTCACATCAAAAGGGGGGTTGAGAGATGACGCATTCTTGTGGACTGACGAGGTTTTTGGTCTCGCTGTTAGCCGTACTGAGTTTTCTTGTATCGGTCCGGCCCGTTCAAGCACAGCTGCTGCAAGGCAGCATAACCGGGAATGTCACGGACGCCAGCCAGTCGGCTGTCCCAGGCGCCAAAGTGGTAGCCACCGAACAGACCACCAACTTCACCCGTGACACCACCACCAACTCCTCTGGTGTTTATAACCTTCCGACCATGCCGCCGGGAAGCTATAACATCACGGTGACTGCTCCTTCATTTCAGACCAGCGCGGTCACCGGAGTCCGCGTCTCGCCCGAGGAGGTGACGCGAACCAATGTCATCCTGACGATCGGTCAACTCTCGCAAACTGTCGAAGTCACTGCCGAGGCGAACACTTTGCAGACGGATCGGGCTGAGATACGAGATGACGTAGGCAGCCGCGCGCTGTTGAACGTCCCCGTTCCCATAGGCCGTAACTACCAGAGCCTGTTTATCACGCTTCCCGGTGTCTCGCCGCCAACGAATGCGAACTCCTTCACCGCTAATGCGCAGCGCGGACTGACGTTCGTCGTCAACGGCGGACTCCCCGGCTACAACAGTATCCGTGTGGACGGTACCGGCACGTTCGATATGACTGCCAATAACGAAGCCCAGTACACGCCCGCCCTCGAAGCCATCGAGAATGTCAGCATTTCGGGCAACTCCTTCGATGCCGAGCAGAGCGCCGGCGGTGGAGCCATCAACATTACCGTTAAGAGCGGCACCAACAACGTCCACGGGGTGCTCTTTGAAGACCACACCGACCAACACATCCAAGCCTACCCTTGGGCGGCCAATCGATCGCTGCCAAACCCGCTATACATCAACAACCAGTACGGCGGCGCCATCGGTGGACCGATCAAGAAAGATAAGTGGTTTTATTTTTTGAGTTACGAGGGCACCGGCCTGATCGCGACGTCTCCGTTTCTGGCGGAGGTCCCCACCGCGACGATGAGGACCGGCGATTTAAGCGCTAATCCTCAGCCGATCTACAATCCTTTTTCGGGCAATCCCGCCAACGGTTTAAACCGGCTGCCGTTCGCAGGAAACATTATTCCGCAGAACATGATCAGTCAAAACGCGCGGAACTTGCTTAACTACAGTGCGGCAAACGGCAACCTGTGGTCTCTCCCAAACGCGGTCGGAACTGGATCTTTGGGTCTCGCCAACAATCTGAACATAAACGGGAAGACCTATTTGGAGCGCAACCAAACTGACTTCAAGACCAATTGGAACCCCACCTCGAAACTCAGCACATTTATCCGTTTCGGTTGGGGCAACAACTACTGGACCACGCCTACTGCGTTCGGCGTTCTGGGCGGCCCTGGCCTGTCCCAGACCAACACGGCCCAGGGATACGGTGGCGCCAGCGTCTACAGCGGAACCGTTTCCGGGACGTACATCATCAGCCCCAGCTTGATCTTCGACGCACATTACGGCTATGACATGAATAGCGCCTTCAGCGTGCAGCCCGGCGCGGATCAGAACCTGGGCTGGACAGTGATGCAAATTCCGGGCTTGAGTACGGCGGGGCAGCCAGCGAACGTAGCTCGCGTATCGGGCGGTTTACCGCGCATCGCGTTCGACACGGGCTTCAGCCTGCTCGGTTCGCAGAGCCAATTCCAACCCCAAGACTACTGGGATCCGGAGAAAAACGTCGACGCCAATCTCACATGGATCAAGGGAGCGCATAACCTGCGATTCGGTTTCGACTCCGACTTTATGAATTCACGGGAGACTCAGTTGGAACAAATCGGTAGTGGCAACGTCAGCAGCGCGGGAGGGTTCCAGTTTAACCAGCAAACCACGGAACTCTGTAAAGCCGCCAACTCCTCCGGAATCTGTACCTCCAATTCCTCGGGGAACGAACTCAACTCGTTTGCCTCATTCCTGCTGGGTGTTGTGAACAGCGGCGGCAAGATCTATCAGCCGGCGCCGAATTACTTTAGCGACACCAAAATGTACTCGTTTTACGGGCGCGATCAGTGGCAAGTCAATTCAAGGTTTACGATGAATATCGGACTGCGCTATGATTTCGTCCCGATCCCATTGCGCAACGGTTCGGGCCCGGAATATTACGATATACCCACCAACACCATGCAGATTTGCGGGCTCGGCGTGGTCCCGGATTCCTGTAACATTTTCAACCAACACCAAAACCATTTAGCTCCGCGCATTGGCGCGGCCTACCGGCTGGGCGACAAAATGGTCATCCGAGCAGGTTATGGAATTTCAACCGACCCGACCAACATATTCGCGCTTGGCGAACGCCGGAATAACTTCCCTTACATGGAAATGTATCTCCTGCAACCTCCTCAAACGAACGCCTATATCACAACGCTGAGTCAGGGGTTCGTTCCACCTCCGAACCCGTTCCCTCTGCCGAGTAGTGGTGCAATCCCGCTACCCGGCACCGCACCCGTTTTCGATAACAACAGAGCCAATTTTACGCGGGGTTACGTCGAGACTTGGAACTTTACGGTGGAAGAGCGCATCCGGCCGGGCTGGACTGGCTCGGTGGCGTACGCCGGCTCAAGAGTGATAGATCCGGTGCAGTATATTGACCAAAACATCTCTCTGATCGGCACGGGTACCACCGGACAGCTACTGAATACTCCGGGCTTAAATGGCGAACCGCTTACCGGCGTTTCGCCCGCGAATCCGAACTATGGCGGAGCCACAGGTGGACGGATTGCCTATACCGGTCTCATGCGCACGCAGGGGAACACCAATTACAACTCCTTGCAGGCGCGTACCAACGGCCGGGTTCATGATTTAACCTTTAATTTGGGCTTCACCTGGGCCAAGAACCTGGGATACCAGGGCACCTCCATAGCAGCCATGCCTTGGTTATACCGAGCCGAGGACTACGGTCCGCTGCTCAACGTCGACATCAAATATAACTTTGAGGCGACGGCGATCTACGAGTTGCCTTTTGGCAAGGGTAAACGCTGGCTTTCCACCGGCAAGGGGGCCAACATCCTGGGCGGCTGGCAGCTCAGCGGCCTGTTCAGCGATTTTACCGGGCGGCCGTTTAACGTTACGGCTAACAACAACCTCAACGCGGTTGGTTCCAGCCAGGTTGCCAACTGTCTTGGCCCGCCCCAACAGACCGGGACTCTCTTGCAGTGGTACAACCCGGCCACCTTCGCTACGCCAGGGTCTACCGGCTTCGGAAATTGCGGTTTGGGCACCTTGAGGGGCCCCGGGCTAGTCAACGGGGACGCAGGCCTCGACAAGCGATTCACAATCAAGGAAAGATATAACTTTGCATTCCGGATGGAAATGTATAACGTCGGGAATACGCCGCATCACGCCAGTCCCGGGTACGGCCCGTCCACTGGTACCACCAGCAACAACAACGTCAACAATAGTGCGTTCATGCAGATTCAACCCCTTGCGAACACCGGGCGGGATGGCATCGATCAGCGAACTATCAAGTTCAGCCTGAAGATGACTTTCTAGGGCGGCAGGTTCGCTAAAGAGGCGGTGTGGTAGCCCCCCCACACCGCCTTTTACCTGTGAGTCTCTTAAGCGCGAAGAAGCGTGTTCTTGCAGTACTCGAAGCAGTCTTTCACTTTCTGCACTCGATCGTTACTTGGCACTTCCCACTCGACATGCACTGGGATGTGGTATTTTCGGTCGCGATCCATGCCGAGGATTTCCTTAATCGGAGTGTCGCCCTGTCCGAACGGGAGATTCGGACCGCCGTTCCTCTTCCGATCTTTGATGTGGAGATTGACGATCTCTCTGTGGTGCTTCTTTAGACACGCCACTGGATCGGAGTTCGAAGCGACAAAATGCCCGATGTCGAGGGTCATCCGCGTGTAGAGACCGGTAACCTTCAACACCTCCTCGAAATCCGCCATGGTGGGGATACTGTCGCCCTCGTTATGGATCGCAACCCAAGTCTTGTACTTGGCTGCGAGCGGATCCAACCGCCGGAAGAGTTGCTTGCTGCCGACTGCCGTGATCACGTTACATCCAAGCGCATGGGTCATCTGGAATGATCGTTCCAGCTCATCATCGGTGAAGTCATCCCGATAGTTCATGTTGTACGCATAGAGGAAGAGATTCTGCGCTTGGAACATTTTCCCGATGGCCTCGAACTGTTCAAGCGGCACGGTGAGACGCCATTCACGGAGTTTCTGGCGCGCCACGGTCGGGCTCGGTTCCAGCGGAAAACCAAATGCCGGCTCGACGTGTCTGGGGTGCAGCTCGGCCATTCCAAAACCGATTTCCGCGATCGCTCGCAGCGCATCCGCAAGAGTGAGCTGCGGCAGGCTATAGGTATTGGCGCCTACGGCCACTCCATTGAACGTAGATCGCATGGATGGGATTTTCGCGAGCGGGGACTCGGCCTTCGCTGAAGGTGAAAGAAGAGCGCTCGCGCCGCCCATGACGGCTCGCTCTGCGAATTCTCTTCGGTTTAATTTCATCCGGCCTACTGCGCGCGGCAGCTAAAGTTCGCCGCGTCGTCCACACTACCCGACCCTTTGTACACGGCCGATCTGCGGGAACGGACAGAGGGGACGTGTCCGCGTCACCTTCCCGTCCACGCGCTGCGAAGCAGTCAGGGTTTGCGGGGCTTCGTTCATCTCGACCCAGCGATTGAGCGCGCTGATTTTGTCGAATTCATTGGGACCGTCTCCGCCGCCGCAGTGACCCATGCCGGGCGCGAAGAAGAGCCGGACGTTGTCGCCCGCTTTGGCCGGGCCTCCTAAATTGTCAACAACGTTCTGGTAGTAGGCCATGGTCTGGAACGGCGAAACGTTCGGATCGGCGAATCCTTGGTAGATCAGCAGTTTTCCGTTATGCGCGAAGAATGGCTTCATATTCGGATCCGTCGCGTTCATGGGCAGATTTTCCGGAGCCCAGTAGCGTTCGCCGTCTCTGGCCAGATCGAAAGTGCGCCAGTCCCAATTCGCGTCTTTGAACACCACGTATTTCAATTGATCCAGAGCAACCACGTAGGGGTCCGGGCCGTTCCCCATGAAGCCCCAATTCAGTTCGCTGCCCCGCGCCAGGGCCGGGCCAAGCTCCCGTCCCGTGCGAGGATCCTTGACAGGCTCGTACATCTTGCGAGCGGTCTCGACCTGTTTGTCAGTCAGGCAGGTGGGGCCGTCCTCGGCTTTGCAGAGCAGAACCGCGGGGTCAAAGTCGCACTTTCTCGGATCGGAGATCAGTCCGTCCTTCAGTCCATCCTTGGCGTCGCAGGCATTGAGCACGGCCTGGTGAAGCATCGAGAACTTGCTCGCCGGAATCTGACTGCCGGGTTCCTTGAACATCAGCACGCCGTCCCAGAATTGGGTCAGGTTCCGGTTGGCCGGGGCGCCCGCGATGATCCCGTCGAAATCGTCGGGGAACATCTGGGCTTCTTTCAGCGCCTGCCGTCCGCCCGTCGAGCAGCCATTCCAGTAGGATCGTTTCGCCGCGGCTCCGTAAAACGCCGCGACGATGGCTTTGCCTTTCACCGCCATTTCGTGTTCGGAGCGCCAGGCGAAATCTGTCAGCTTCTCCGGATGACCGAGGACGAAGGCCCCACTGTTTTCGGTGTGGCCAGTGTCGGTGCCGGCGGTGGCGTATCCATCCTTCACGCCTTGCGCCAGATTGTTGTAGCCGATGGTGCCTGCCCAGCCTCCATTACCAACGGCCTGGAATTTCTGATTCCAGCCGCTGACCGGGAGCCAGACTTCGATCTTGATATCGGAGTCTTTCGATGGCGTCAGTGTGGCGGCGACGCGGCAGAAGGCCGGCACGGATTCATAGGGATTGGCCCCGCCTTTTCCCGCGCGTCCGTTCGCGGGCGCAAAGCCGCCGGAGGAAACCGTCTGCGCGAGGGTGATTTTCGTGCCGGGAAGTTGAAGGGAGCTCAGGCTCTCGCACGAGGCGGCGAGTGCGGACAAAGATGCCGCGCAGAACAGGGCCGCGCATACGATAGATCGCATATAGGGGCGAATCCTCTCTGGATTCCGAACTTAGCCGGATCAGCGAAAGTATATCTTGTGCTGAATACGGTTACAACAGACGTGGTCCGCAAGAATTCAATCCGACACCATGATGCACCGAATTCGACCATGCGCGGTAACCGCCGAGGTTCGGTATTTGATCCGTTTGGCGATCGGGTTCGTGCCTCGGAGGGGCAGATGTCACTTTCTTGCAGATACCATGCCCTGTAGTGTCCCAAACTCGGAGGGAATAATAATGAATAATTCCAATGATATAGAGCTAGTTTGTTCTGAATTCCGAACAAATTCACGATCCCCCTTGCATCCTTTGGTAAATGGCGCATGCTTGATCGGCAGTTTGGTAGGCTGCTTCCAAATACGCTATGGTCCCTGCCAGGGCACCTAAGACTTATTCGATATTGCTCGCCCACCCGCTGACGCTGGTCCGGGAAGGCTTGGCAGCATTGTGTCAGGCGCAACCGCAGTACCGCGTGGTGGACCAATGCTCCGATGGAGCTACCGCCCTCCGTTTGATCGAGTCGGGTAGACCGGACATCGCCGTTCTAGACCTGAACCTGCCGGATCTATTCACTCTCGAAATCGTCCGCAGGCTGCGGCTGGCCCGAGCGGAGACGCGCATCGTGGTCCTGTCCGCGCGTAAGGACCGTAAGACGGTGGTCGAAGCGCTGCGCTCCGGAGTGAACGCGTTTCTTCTCAAGTCCGGTCCTGCCCACCAATTCATGGAAGCCTTCGAGCAGACTCTCGACGGCGGCATCTACATTTCTCCGTCGCTCGAACTCGACA
Organism: Bryobacterales bacterium; assembly: GCA_963731375.1. Classification (GTDB taxonomy): domain Bacteria; phylum Acidobacteriota; class Terriglobia; order Bryobacterales; family Bryobacteraceae; genus Palsa-187. The sequence goes on along the minus strand of CAVSUW010000004.1, from coordinate 108,659 downwards.
AGATCTTCAGTCCCAGGCAAACGGCCGCCGCGGAGGACCGCTTTCGCAGCTCTGAGTCCGCGTGAGTTCCAGGTGTTCTCTTTGTTGGTGGAGGGCACGCGCGCCAAGGAAATCGGCGCGCGCCTCGGCCTGAACCCCAAGACGATCGATACCTACCGCGTCAATCTAATGCGGAAACTAGACATCCATGACGTCGCCGGCCTGGTCAAGTTCGCAATTCAACGAGACCTGATTTCTGCTCGGTAAGTACTAGGCCGGCACCTTTTTCGCGATATAGCCTCGGCTCAAAAACGTAAACGCCGGAGTGCCGGTCACGTAAAGAACAAACGAACGCATGAACGCCTACTGGGCTGCGCAAGGGGAGGAAGGGAAGTGGTTTCGCCGACTTTGCACTTCCGCCAAAGATACGTGCGACAGAAACGGACGGGCCCTCGCAAAGTCTAATAGCTGTGACGATCGCTACTCGTGTCGGCTCGAGATAATCGAGGTCTAATTCCATTGTGCGATCGTCCGGGTGTAACATCTCAGTTTAGGAGATCATATGCGTGCGCGCCATCTTCGTAGTCTTCCTCTTGCTACGTACAGGGCTTTTTGCCGATACCGACGTAACGTCCCGCGAGCAGTTTGGCCGGCTGATGCCCGGAGGTTTACCAAACGAGCTGCATTACAACGCAGACAGGGCATCGCTGGAATTAACGGCCGACGACAAGAACTGTCCCGTCTATGCGCACGGCTTCTTCGAGTTGAAGATCAACTCACAAGGTGATGTAACCAAGGCCAGGGACCTTAACACATCCCAGTCAGCGAGTCTTAAGGGCGCTGGCGGTTGGGTGGGTGAAGAATCTTCTGATGCAGATTCATTTCCGTCCCTTGAGCCTGGGAGGCAAGACCACCTCTGTCCACACTTTCGCGAGTGTAGTTTGCCAATAAGGTGGCGATCCAGGGTTCGCCAGACGAAATAGATTACGGCTTGATCACTTTAACTGTGTAGTAGCTGATGCCCTTGGTTTCTTTGAACCAATGCGGTGTCCCGGCTGGAACCGTAACCACATCGCCCTTGCTCAGGTGATAGGTCGATCCACCTTCGATGCTCGTACCTAGCCATTGATCCTGCTTCGTTTGCTTGCCGCCAACCATCTTCCCGCCGGTGACCAAGGTCGCCTCACCGTCCATGACATGGAAAATATCGGTCTCTTTATCGTGGACTTCGACTTGGCCCGGACCAGTCCGTTTGTTGGCTGACACGCTGAAGTCGGGGCCTTTGGCAATCGGCCCACCCTTAACGAACTGAGCGGCGACCTTGTCGTGATCGACGTAAGTCGCGGGGCCTCCGTCGCCCCCTGCAGCTATCAACAAACTCGTTGCCGCCAAGGCGGCGAGAGCGATCAAATATTTCATAGCAGTGCCTCCAGTGAGCTTCGATTGTATCAACCCGAATCATCCCGTGCAGGTCTAGAACCCGCGCGAATGTTCGGTCATCGCAACTCGGAAATTCGGCAACTGCGCGCTATCCACGGCCGCTTAGATGGCTTCTGGTGAGAAGGGTAGCGAGACAACTCTCAGGAAAGTGTCCGCCAGGCGGGTTACTCGATTGCAAGATCTAGCAGAGCAAGTTGTCGGTCGAGTTCCCTCACTCGCTCGCGGAGGACTCCTCTAGAGGGCTTGCCGGCTGCCAACAATTGTCTAACCTCGGTTTCCAACGTCCGAACGCGAACGATCTGCGCCACTATCCAGGGTCCTTTGACGACGATCCCATTCATCCTCACACCTCTCCTTTGATGAGTAACTATTCGGCGGAATAGGCAGAAATGAATAGGGGGAGCAGGCATGGGCATGGGCCCGCCAGCTCCCCCGATCCAGTTAAATGGTTTCTAGCTACCCTGCGTGGAGGCGACCGCCATCACAGAAGCGACCTTCGAGAAGATCGTGCTGATGCTGGACGCGACGCTCGGCATAACGGCACCGGCGGCGACGGCTACAAATCCGGCCATCAACGCGTATTCAATGAGGTCCTGACCGCGGGTGTCCTTGATCGCCTTCAATTTCAAAAGAAGATTCTTCATGTTGTCTCCCTATTCTTTTCGTAAATTTTTACGACGCGTCCCCGTCGCTTGAATAAAGTTATCATCCCGATGAGCTTTCGGGAATCAGCGTTAGGGCGTAAGGCGGACTCGAAATCACCTTCGCAAGAACGAGTTATTAAAGGGCTTATAGAACATTAGTACTAGGATGTGGGCCTCAAAAGGGGGAGTATCGTTCCCGGCACAAGTACTCGGATCGCCGGGTACCCCTGAACTTCATGGTGCGCGCTCACCTGGCGTAGCGGCCTCCATGGCCAGTTCGCCGAGGATGCGTTTGATCTTGTGTATCCGATCCGTGGTCGTCCTCGCAATGTTTCCTCTGCCGCGAAATACAGCCATGCCGCAGAATCGTATATATAATAGTTTTTCGGTCGGCCCAGGAGAGACATGTGATGAAATTCCAGATCCACGTCGCAGCACTTGCGCTTGCCACATTCATTCCGCTCAGCGCTCAAGCGCCGAAGGGCTGGAAGGTGCGTCTTGACCGCAGCACCGAAGCCTCCGATCCCGATGCTTCCGGTGCGATCAAATTCGTCACCATGGGAACCGGTTTTCACGCGACCAATCCTCAGGCGGCCATCTACTGGAATCCCGTGAACACGGTCTCCGGCGCTTTTACTCTCAAGGGCACGTTTACGCTGATGAGACCAAGTAGCCATGCCAACTATTACGGTCTGGTGTTTGGCGGCAGCGCTCTTGAAGGCGCACAGCAAAGTTATCTGTATTTTGTGGTGGCACAGAACGGTATGTGGCTGATCAAGAGCCGCAACGGCATCGCTACAAGGACGATAGGAGGATACACGTCCAACGACGCGGTCAAGATACCGGATGCCTCCGGAAAATCTACTAACGCCCTCGAAGTGCGCGTCGGCCCCGGCAAGATAGACTTCGTGGTCAACGGAGTCGTGGTGCACACGGAACCAAAGACGGGAGCGTTGGCGAAGACGGACGGCATCTACGGCATCCGCGTCAATCACCTGCTCGAAGTACAGATCGACGGCCTGGGCGTGTCACAGTGAGGGGATTCCCTCGCCCCGTTTTGGTGGAGATCCTAGTTTTGCTCTGCCGGCGCGCCGTGTAATCAAAATGGGACGACTAGAATCTTTCTTCACGGTATATCTCTTGGTAGCAGCGGCGCCAGGATTTGGGCAGACGCTTAAAGTGGAGGCGATGGCGAATCCCTCCGCTGCAACCAGCTTGCAAGCGCACTGGGGCACGGCACAAGATGGCAGCCCGCTGTTGAGCTGGGTGGAAGCAGCGAAGGATGGCTCTTACACACTGCGTTACGCGATTCGCCGCGGGACGCAGTGGAACGAGCCGCGCACGATTGCCACGAATCGGCACTTTTTCCGGCAACCTGCGGAGTCACCGTCGGTGATTTCCTTTGCCGATGGATCATTGCTCGCGGAATGGGTTGAGATACCGCCGGCTGCAAGCGAGGCCGAATATATTTATGTCTCGGCATCGAAAGAGGGCGTTCGATGGACGACGCCCGTTATGGCGCATCAAGATCGCAGTCCGGTTCAGCATGCTCTCGCTTCCATGGTTGCTAGCGGCGAACGGGAAGCCTCACTGGTTTGGCTGGAGGCGCTAAAGGGTGAGGATGCGCCATCCGCCTTGAAGCGAACCGTCGTCAGCAGCGACGGCAAGGTGATCAACGAGGAGAGCCTGAAGCGCGACGTCTGCACCTGTTGTCCTACGAGTATTGTGAAAACTTCGCGGGGGCTGCTGGTTGCCTACCGGGACTACACTCCGCAAGAGATTCGCGACATCGCTACCATTCGTTTCGAGAACGGCCGCTGGCTGCCGTCGGGTATCCTAAATCCCGACAAGTGGGAGATCAACGCATGCCCGGTGAATGGCGCGTCCGCGACGGCAAAAGATAATAGGGTCGCGATCGCCTGGTACACGGAGTCCCAGGACACTCCGCGTACTCAGTTGCTCTTGTCCACTGACGGCGGCGCGACGTTTGGCAAGCCAATTCGCGTCAGCACCGGCAATTCCTTTGGACATGTCTCGGCAGCACTGGACGAGCAGGGCGGCGTGTTTGTTTCCTGGCTGGAGGAAGGCAGCGGCGATGAAGGAGTCCGGCTTCTGGTCCGTCACGTTACGAGCGCCGGGGTTGCGGGTGCTATAACGCAAGTTGCCCAAGGCTTGCGATTGAGCGTAGGGTATCCGCGGCTGCTGCATGCCGGCGGTGAGACGTGGATTGCCTGGGGGAATTCGGGAACCGCAAAGATACAAACAGCGCGCATTACGAAGTGAGGTCCGGCGGTCTTCCTTTTTTCCTTCAAAATTCCTTCGAGGGCCCTCTCATGGCGGCATTAACCCGTGAGGCTTGCTGTGAGTGACGCACAACGCTGACAAGCCGCTGTACGCTCATTTCGCAAGTCCGGCGATCTGGGAGAGACCGCCTACCGTGCGGGACGGAGTTCCAGTTCTCCGCTACTACCTCACCGCTGTTACGCTCCGCGAAAGGGTCTAGAATTCCGCTCACGTGGTCCTTGGCCCCCGGTGGGTGGGACGGACTCTCACGACCGCAAGGTAGCGCGGAGGATTCGCGTGGATGAAAGGTCAAAGCGGGAAGTGACGGCTATCACTGTAGAAAGAGTCGTGGAGGAAGATGGGAACGCGATTCTTGACGGAACGGAATGGGAGACTTTTCGTTCCAAGGGAACGCCTACAGGGCTCGGGCGTAGACCACTTCCGGATGCGCCGTCATCCAGGCGCCAGCAGCCCTTGATCGGCTAAACTGATCTAATTTGCACATCTCGAAACTCGATGCGATCGCGGGGTTAACACAGGAGAAGCAAGGCAATGTCGAGGAATCGGCCCATCAAAGTTGGTCTGCTCAAACAGAGTGAACTTGAGGAGGCCGGCCGTATTGTCCGGCTGGCGTTCGGAACGTTTCTGGGATTGCCTGATCCCCTCGACTTCATGGGCGACCGCAATTTGATGACGCCGCGCTGGCGCTCAACCCACGTCAAGGTGATCGCAGCGCGCGAAGGTGGCCGCCTGATCGGAACGAACGTAGCCACGCGCTGGGGATCGTTCGGGTTCTTCGGACCTCTGACTGTGCTGCCGGAATACTGGGATCGCGGCGTGGCGCAGCGGCTGCTCGAAGCCACTATGACGATTTTCGACCGCTGGGGCGTGCGGCACACCGGGCTGTTCACGTTTCCGCAAAGCGCCAAGCACGTGGGTCTGTACCAGAAGTTCGGCTACTGGCCGCGCTATCTTACCGCGATCATGACGCGCACACCGGAGGCTAACGCAGCATCGCGGGCTAAACCTGCGCATACGCCAGCGTTGCTATCGGCCTTCACCAAAAGCCAGCGCGAACAGGCCATCCAGGCCTGCGGGAAACTCACCCACAAGATCGATACGGGACTCGATCTGGCTGGTGAGATCCGGGCGGTACTTGCACAGCGCACCGGCGACGTCGTGCTGACATACAAACGTGGTGTTCTCGATGCTTTCGCAGTATGCCTGAACGGACCCGGATCGGAGGGCGGCGAGGCAACTTGTTACGTCAAGTTTGGTGCAGCCCGCGGTGGCGCCGGAGCTGGTGAACGTTTCGACAGGTTGCTGGATGCCTGCGAAGCGTTTGCATTCTCGCGCGGAGCGATCGTAGAGGCTGGCGTGAACTTGGCTCGCGAAGATGCCTACCGGCGCATGCGGGCCCACGGATATCGAGTGGCCATGCAGGGTGTCGCCATGCACCGGCCGCATGCGGAAGGGTTCAATCGGGCCGCTGCCTACGTGATCGACGACTGGCGTTAAGCCGGTCAGCTATCCGATTGCGGACGTATTGTCGGCTATAGTTCAGGCTATTTCGCCAGTGCCGGCAGCGTCGTGTACGTATGCGCGGGGACATTGGGGATTCGAATCCCCAGCGCGCCGATCTGAGAACCGGCCGGCGTATCGAACTCGATGGTGCCTTGAATGCTGGCTGTCATCGGATATTTGTCCGTGACCAAAGTGAACTGTGTATGCCCGTTCGCATTCAACGTAATTGTGTCAGTTGCGATTGTGGCGCCGGTGCTGTCGCGAACCGTCACCGGAATGTTGACCTGTCCGGCGGACACCGCGTTGACCGCTATACCGGTGGCGGTCCCGTTGGTGTTGTCGAAAGCGATGATGTAGGCGCCGGCATTGCGACTTTCCAGCGGCACCACGGCTTCCTGATTGTTGTGGCGGAAGATGACGAACCCGCTGACGTTTCCGGTGGTGCTGAGTTGCGCCGAGCCCGTGATCAATTGCGGCGCCCCACTGCTTACGATCAACCGGGTTGCCCCGGCCGGAAGCATTTGCGTGAGGTAAGTAGCCATGGTGTCGGCGCCGCCTGGCTGCGGAAACGACAGCGGCAACTGCTGAGGAAGGCCCGTTTGATCCGCGTAGAAGCTGAGGGTGAATGGGGCCGCGCTCGTTCCCGAATTGACGAGCACGAAGGTGGTTTGCCAGCCGTCGCCTCCCGAGGCGAGATGCGCGAAGCTCCCGCCGCCGGTTCCGACATTGGCCAGGGCCGGAATGGTGGTGAGCGCGTTATTGGGCGGCGTGAAGCGGAGCCCCAGCACGCTGATCTGGCCGTTTTGCGGCGTATCGAACTCGATGGTGCCGCGCATATTCGCTGCGGCTGGGAATTGGGCCGCCAGCCCGAATTGGTAGTGGTCGCCCGCCGCCACCTGGACAGACTGCTGGCCCGGTGGTAGAGGTATCAGCGCGCCGGTATCGTCGCGGATCACGACCTGCACGGTGACCGCCTGCGCCGAAATGTTGGCCAAGGCGACGCCCAGTACCAAGTTGCTGGTGTTGTCAAAAGGCAGCAAATAAGAACGCGCATTGCGCGTTTCGAGCGGCACCACCGCTTCCTGCGTGGTCACAATCTGGTGGAAAATAGCGAATCCATCCACTGCACCGGTGGCTGCGAGTTGCGCCGAACCGATCAGCACTGGCGGACTCTGCGCTCCTGCACTAGCCGCGATTATCGAAGCATTGGCGGCGAGCGTCCGGTCGAACGAAGCGGCCAGCAGCGGTCCTGAAGCCGGCGGCTGCTGCGGAAACGCGAGCGGTAGCGTCAGCGGACCACTGCCGTTAGGGTCCAGGGAGTACGAGTTGTCGTCGCCAAACAGACTCAGCCGCGCCGTCGCCGAAACCCCGCTCTTGTTCACCAGCGTGAACGCAGTCGTCCAGTTCTCCTCAGCGGCAAGGTGCGGCATGGAGCCGATGAAGTTCAGACCGGGGATCGAAGCAGCTTCTTGTTCGATGGTGAAGGTCTGGCCTGCAATCACAAAGGAATTGGAGAGATCCCCTCCACTGTTCGCGATTACGGTGAAAGTGACCGTGCCGCTGCCGGTGCCTGAAGCCGGGCTGGTGAGCGTAATTCCCGCGGGAATAAAATCCACCGTCCAGGGACAGCCGGGAGATGTCGTAATATTGACGGCGCCGCTCCCGCCTTGGGCTGGGAACCCCTGTCCGCCTAGATTCAGCGCATAGTTGCACGTTGATGTGGTCAGGGCGTACACATACGCCGCTCCTTGGGAGGAATTCTTGCCTTGCGCCCCCACCAGCACCGTGTTCCCATCGCTCGACAGCCCCACGGAAGAGCCGAATTCGTCACCGGCCGCCGCATCGGACGCGGTCAGCTCCTGCTGCTGGGTCCAGGCTGCGCCGGAGCGCGTGAACACATACGCCGATCCTTTGAGAATCGCGCCCCCACCAGCGCCGTGTTCCCATCGCTCGACAGCGCCACGGAACAGCCAAAGTCATTACCGGTCGTCCCGTCGGACGCGGTCAGCTTCTGCTGCTGGGTCCAGGCTGCGCCGGAGCGCGTGAACACATACGCCGCCCCTGTTAAGGAATTCTTAAAATACGCCCCCACCAGCGCCGTGTTCCCATCGCCCGATAGCGCCACGATTAGCCGAACCGGTCTTTGCTCGCCGCATCGGACGCGGTCAGCTCCTGCTGCTGGGTCCAGGCTGTGCCGGAGCGCGTGAACACATACGCCGCGCCCGCAAAAGAATTCTTGCCAATCGCCCCCACCAGCGCCGTGTTCCCATCGCTCGACAACGCCACGGAAGAGCCGAAGAAGTAACCCCGTCGGGCGCAGTCAGCTCCTGCTGTTGGGTCCAGGCTGCGCCGGAGCGCGTGAATACGTACGCAGCTCCTCTAGGAAGATTGCCAGTCGCCCCCATCAGCGCCGTGTTCCCATCACTCGACAGCGCCACGGAAATGCCAAACTGGCTCGCCGCGATCGGACGCGGTCAGCTTCTGCTGCTGGGTCCAGGCTGCGCCCGGAGCGCGTGAACACATAAGCCGCCCCCGTTACGAAATTCTTGTCAGATGCCCCCACCAGCGCCGTGTTGCCATCGCTCGACAGCGCCACGGAATAGCCGAACTCATCATTGGTCGCCCCATCGGAGGCGGTCAGCTCCTGCTGCTGGATCCAGGTTGCGCCAGAGCGCGTGAACACATACGCAGCTCCCTTGTTGGAACTCTTTTGATACGCCCCCACCAGCAGCCGTATTCCCATCGCCCGACAGAGCCACGGAATAGCCGAAAAAATCATTGACGGCCCCATCGGACGCGGTCAGCTTCTGCTGCTGCGTGAAGGTCGGGTCGATGGTCAGCGGATAAACGGCCTCGGTGTCGTCGACTTCGATTTCGATGCTCGTGCCCGATCCGCGCAAGCGCGAGGGGATCACGGCTCCCATCGCGTCCCAAGCCTTCAGCCCCGCGTAGTCGAGCGTGACGCCGCCTTTCATTAACCGCACTCGGTCGCCCGAGCCATCCGCACTCCATCCACCCGCCGCAGTCAGCCGGATGTGCAGCGCGCCGCTCGCCCGCTCGTCACGGCGAGCGATCACAAAGCCTTGCTCCAAACCTTGCGGAGTATTCAGGAACCACTCGGTGAGCGAGGTTCCATAGTGCCGCTCCAGTCGTTTGCCCTTGGGCTCCATCTGCGTAACTGGTCCAGCCGAACGCAGCGCCGAACCCCAGCCGTAACCCTGAAGCGTGAGCGTCGCCCGGGCGCCGCCGGCATCGATACGCGTCTCCGAGCCGGAAAATTGGATGGAGAACCCATTGGCGTCGTTCTCCGCGCGGAGCCCCTTGTCCATGACGTAACGCGCGTCCTCGTATGCCATCTTGAGTTCCGCAGGCATAGCCGGTTGCGGCTTGGAATCGGCCGCCAGGGCGCTCCCGCAAATGGCCAAAGTGGCAACCGTCAAATACGTGAAGCGGCAGGCTGGCGCATGGGCAGACCTATTCATATTCCATAAAATCTGCCAATTTCGTATGCATAATCAAGAGGTTTCCCGAAAGTAGCTTATGATTTACACAATAGATGGTATCAGCTTGGCTAGGAGTGCTGCGCCTGTTGACGTCCGGCGTTTCGTCGAGCGAAAGTAGTGGGTCTGGGTGTAAAGTTGTGCGATAGGCGTTCACGCAGTTTTGGGGAGGGTAGAAATTATGATCTTCTTGTCCAGGCCCGCGATTCTCGCGGCAGTTGCGGTGTCGACGATCGGGTTGCTCGGCGTTGGGCTGGTCGATCGCGCGGCGGCACAAGCCAACCAGGCCGCGGCAGCGAAGGCACAGAAGGCCGGAGAAGCCTTCAAGAACGTCACGACCAGCACACTCAAGGAACTCCCGGTCGACGATTTCATCGCGAGCATGGGCGTCATCTCAGCGGACCTGGGGCTTGACTGCGCGGACTGTCACCCTGCCGCTGGCTCCGACAAAGTGGATTGGGTATTCGATACTCCCAGGAAAAAGACCGCGCGCAGGATGGTGGAGATGGTGGCGACCATCAATCGCACCAATTTTGGCGGGGCGCAATTTGTGACCTGCTTTACCTGCCATCACGGCCGCCTGCGTCCCACGACTACGATCGCTCTGGATGCGCTGTACGGCCCTCCCAACGAAGAGAAGGACGATATTGTCGCGCCCGGCGAAGGCGGCGGCCCGACGGCCGACCAGATTCTGGATAAATATATTCAGGCGCTGGGCGGGGCTCAGCGTCTGGCGGGCGTCAAGAGCTTTATCGCAACGGGTACCAGCTTGGGGTACGAAGGCATCGGCGGCGGGGGCCAATTTCAAATCTTTGGCAAGGCGCCGGATCAGCGAACCGTACAGATCGTATTTAAGGACCACCCGGAACGAGGAGACAGCACCAGGGCCTACAACGGCACTGCGGGTTGGATAAAGTCGCCGCGAGGGCTGCTGGGGCAATACGAATTAACTGGCAGCGAGTTGGATGGGCTGAGGCTGGACGCGCAGTTGGCCTTTCCGGGGCAGATCAAGCAAGTCCTCACGAATTTGCGCGCGGGAAATCCGGACAGCATCAACGGCAACGATGTAGACGTGGTGCAGGGAACGGGCCCGCGGGGTGTTCTGGCGACGTTATATTTCGACAAGCAATCTGGACTCCTGGTACGGCTGGTGCGCTATGGCAAGTCGCCGGTGGGACGAGTTCCGGTTCAATCCGATTACTCGGATTATCGTGACGTCGGCGGAGTCAAGTTCCCTTTCAAATACACGTTCTCGTGGCTGGACGGGAAGGACGCGTTTCAGTTGACCGAAGTCAAGACCAACGTCCCCATTGACGCGGCGAAGTTTGGCAAACCGTGAACGGTTGCTAGACCGATTGATTATCGTTGAGCCGCGCCGCTCTTGCGCACGGCCTTCTCGTCTTTGCCCTCGCCCGTGCGGGTGAATTGCGTGACCGTGCCCTGTGCGTCCTTCACGAACTGAATGGCTACTTCGCTCACGCTTGACTGGAATCCGGTTTCCGAACCAGCCACGAACAACTGGTCTCGGGGATGCGCACTGTCCCTCACGATCAACTTTTCGTCGGCAATCTCGACCACAACCTCGCGTCCCGGCAACTGGTAAGTGCCGGCGTATTTGGCGAGGACTTCCGGAGCCACCTTGAAACCGCCAGTTAAATGCTCGCGGTCGCGCTCATTCTCGCACACATCCTCGAATATTTCGGTGTCGGCGACGTAGGGCTTCACCGTGCGCACAGTGAACGGTTTCGTAAAGGTCTTGGGATCATCATATGTCACTTCCAATTCCAGGTGTCCGAAATCCGGGCGCCGATACCGTTCCGTGAGCCGCAGAGATTCCGTTTGGGGATTCCCACCCACGTCGAGCCAGCCCTGGTCATTGAAGCCGATCGAATTGACGACCAGAGCATCCCCATCCCAATGCCCCACTGAATATCCCAACCAGGTTGGGCTAGGATCTTTGGGAAGCTCTCTGCCATCCATGAAGATGGTCCGATGGGGACTGTTGGGATTCTCGTACAGGATCACGATCAGCCCGGGCGTCTGCACGATTCGGGAGAGGCCGCGGAAATCGAGGAACGAGGCGCTCACAGGCATGCAGTGCGAAAGCGGACTGTCCTTCCTGAAGTTCTGCAGCCGCTGTTGGCGTACCGATTGGGCCCAAGGAGTCACCGCGTCGGGCGGCAGGTTTTGGGCGACGTTGTAATCGTAACCGTATTGTCCGGCCGCGCCGGCCATCCCGGCCTGCCAAATGCCGGTGAGGTCGGGTTTGCCGTCAGATGTGTGGGGCGCTGGTGCGGAAAGGTTCGGTTTGCCGTTCGCTAAGCGGGGAATCCCCGGGGTCGTAATTGTCCACTGCCCGAAGACGGGCAACGTTAAGAGAGCGGCAACGGACATAAGGCCAGCTTTCATAGGAGCCTCCGTGGCGAGAATTATACATCAGCGTGTCATCGAAATCGCCCACAGAGGATGTACTGGAAGGTGACGGACGAGAATTGAACAAATAGCGCGAGAACGGCCCTGACGAAATCACGATCGTAGGATGGCCGCCCGCTTAGGCAGCGCGCCGAAGGCGACCAACGCCACGAGCAGTCCTGCGAGGGCATCCGCCAAATAGTGGTAGCGGCCATAGACGGTCGCTATCGCGATAAGCGACGCAATCACGAGAAGGAATCGGCTCACCCACCGGTGCTCTGGTAGAGCCCGAAACGCGCCGAAAGCCGCAGCAAAGGCGCCGGCCACGTGCGCGCTAGGAAACACGCTGGTGTGGATGCCGTAATTGCCCAGCATCCAGAGGTTGAAGCGCCGAAAGACCGTCGCGTAAGAAGGAAGATCCTGGCCAAGGAAGACCACGCGGGGTGGATCGGACGGCCAAAAGGGGAACTGGGCGTAGCAAAGCAAAACCCCAACGGCAAAAACGAACAGGAACTCGTCGACCATTTCGCGGCGCCGTAAGCGTACAACATGGCGACGGCAAACGGCGCCAGCGCGTAGACAAGCGCGTAGGCGATCTCCAGAATCGACGGAATGACTGGTCCAATCGACTCGATTACCGCTCTCAAGCCGCCTCGCAACACCACACGATCCCACGTCACCCACGATGCTTCCAGAGTGTGAGCGAGGTGCGGTTGCGCAAACCATCCCATTTCACGGTACGCCAGCACAATGAGCGTCAAGGACGCCGCATCGCGAACCACGCTGAACACAGGTGTCAGGCTTGGTCCGATCCAGGACGATTAACGCCGTGTAGCCGGCCAGAATGGTTCACGTTGAGCAGCATCACCAGGTGGCGGACGGATGGTGCGAACCGGCAATAGCGCTCCGAGCGCAATCGCGTAAACCAGAAAGCCGAGAATGACCCACTCCGACCTGCGGACGCTTCCACTGCGGAGGAGGTCACGAACCGGAGACGCGGTGGTGTTCCGTCGGGCAACGAAGAGCGTATCTTGTGCGGCCGGGTTCACCGCATCCCTCGTTGCGTGACGAGTTGCGGCTCCGCCGCTTGCAAGGGACGCTCAGTGATTGTCAACTCGGCGCTTCCTACCAGCCGGGTCTCAATGGTGACATGCGTAACGCGAGTATAAGGAAGTCCGTCCCGCAGGTTCGTATCGCGCGTGATCTCGATCCTGCGAATGAAAACGGAAGGCCGCTTCACAAGGCGGCCCGTCTGGTGAACGGCGATACCGGTGGCGGAATCGATCCAGATCTGGCCGCGAATCAGGCCTGCGCGTTTCTTCTTGGGCACAATCTGAAAGATACAGACCGTGGTTCCGTTGTTTGCCACCGAACTGTTTTCCACCGAACTATATTCTACTGAACCCAGGTAACGAAATTTATAGTTCGCGGGCGTAACGGCGACCGTAGAATACGGAAGTGCTTCAGCCTGCTCCTGCGCGTCGAGGTAACGGGCAATCACCTGTCGCTTTACCGTCGAGTCGCCATCGAATCGGATCGACGTTGTATTCACTGCGTTCCGAAGCGCCCGTCTGCCGGACCGCGAGCATTCTGCCTTCTTTAGCGAGGCCTGGCAGCGAGGCTTCGATCTCCATGCGAACCGGCCCTGACTCGGTGAACAGATTACGCTCCTGAAGGGATGCGAGGTATTTGCCAAAAGCCAGAGCAGGGACGGATTCGTCAACTGTCAGCCTCGCCGGGGCGACCTCTGGAATCTGCTCTACTAGCGACGATTCCTGACCATAAGCGTGCGGCAGCAAGGAGCGCAAGTAAACCTATAGTCGCACCGTCGAACGCCACTTTTCAGCGACCAAAGCACTCGCTACCAAATTGCACGGCGTAGCCGGGGCGGCTCCGATTCCTTTTCTCATTATTGTGGTTTTTGGCATAGATTCTATCCTTCGAAGGTCCGTCTTCTGGCAATAAAAAAGAGCGGTGGAACGTGCCACCGCTCTGCCAGGTTGGGAATCCCGGAGACTGCTGTTACCACCGGTATCCAAAGCCCACGGACGGTTCGGCGCGATGCGTGGTGCGATCCACACCGGAAAGACCGGCCAAATCATAAGTCGGCGAATTGTACACGAAGCCGCGATACTCGGCTCGCACGAAAACGTGGTGCGTGAGGTCGAAATCGGCTCCGCCGCCGTAGACGAAAGCGGCCCGAGCTTGTGAACTGGCGCCCGCGAAATCCTTCGGATCAAAAATCAGGCCGCCCGCTCCCGCCAGCACGAACGGCGTGAACTTGCGCATCGGAAGACGAAACACATACGCGGCGGAGACTTCATGCGAATAGCTCTTTACGCCTAGCACTCCGCTGGTCGAGCCGTAGTTCTGGGTGTTGAGCGAATACCCGTAGTTGGCTTCAACGCCGCTGTGAGTGTTGAAGAAGTAGCGATAGCTGCCGAGCACGCCACCGCTGTTGGTGGCCTTGTTCTCGATGCCGTTGTTGGTAGTGCTCTTCACAAAACTGCCGAACGCCTGTACTGAGACTTCATTCTTTCCCGGAGTTTCCGATTGCGAAAACGCCGGCAGCGCCATGGAGGCGATGCTCACAAACGATGTGATGACAAATTTCTTACTAAACATCTCATTTCTCCTTTTGTTTTACTGGACACCGGCTCTCTTTCTTCATGTCCCCCAGTGTTCGCTCTAGTTAAGGCACGCCGCGTTCCAATCAGGCCGAGTCAATGAACTCTTGTAAATGCAGTGTTTGCGTTCGAAAGTGATGCTGGAACGCTCGCGCAGGTGTTCGGCACTTGCTGGGATGCCGGCAGACTTCGCGACATCGGCGGACCTGCCACACACGGCTTCCTCGGTCTGCGTCAGCGAAGTAAGAAGCGCGCTGCGCGACACACTGCGTACGATAGGATCCACGATGAAACGCAGGGCCGCGGGGATGTCGCGGCTCAGCGCTATGGCTTCGAGTTCGATGTAGACTCCGCCGTCACGCTGAGCGAGGCGACCGATGCTAAACAGCTTCCAGATGTAACCGCCACCTTGGCCCTCAGGCATCCGATGCTGGCTGGGCCGGCCGTAGTCTTCGATTTCCTGAACGCGCGTGCTTCTCGAAACGCTGTAGAACCGCCGCTCATCCAGGCGCACGTTGGTCGACTGATAATCCGCATCGAGCATTGTTTTCAGGAAGAATGCTTTGTTCATCAGCTGCATCGAAAAGTAATCGTTGGAGTCCTCGCGAGCTACCGTTTTGGACGCAATCACCGACGGCCGGTAAAACTCTTGGTAGCGATCGTAGTCCTCGGTGACTTCGAGAATGTCGTCTAGCTTCACGTTGGGGAGAAACGCCGCGGCGATCCAATGATGAATCAACCCTCCGGGCACTTTTCGCGGACTTGGTCCGGGCGCAGGAGCCACGACGATCTCGCCGCCATGCACTTTCGCGATCCGTTCGGGATCTTCGTAGGTCCACAGGAAGCTGCCGCCGGGGCGAACGCGATCCTGCAAGGCTGACGCTGACCGACTGTACGTAATCATCCCAGGCGGCGACGGTTTCGGCCTTCAGATTCGCGGCGTGCGCCTGGACCGGCAGCAGCAGCGCAGCAACCAAGAGCAGCGTCAGCTTGGTCCCCCGAACGATGTGTGAAACGGCAGCCATGTCCGCACCGCGCCGAGCATTGCCGGCGGAAGCGACCTCGGGTAGAGGGGCGCCTACGATCGCCTCGGCCAGGGCGCGCGAGACTTTCGATCTGGCGATGAGCTGCGCGCCTTCGGCATACCAACGGGCAAGCAGCGAGCGCCCCTCTCTTTCAGCGTCGGTGACGAAAGTCATGTCGACGACCAAGGCGCGGTCGCCGATCATGGAGGAAGCGGTGCGCCAAGCCTGGTCAAGATCGCGCGCTGCTTCGTTGTTGAGATTCCCCGCCAGTTCAAACCGGAAAGCCGAGGGTCCATCATGCATGTAATATTGCAACGTCTGACTCTTCATTCTCTTGATCTCCGACAGTTACAACGCACGTGAAGTGCCGCTGCAACTGCGCGAAAAATCCATGAAATGCGGGGTTTTGAGTCACAGGTGTCGATGTGCCGGCACGGTTCTGCCGGGCACCTGCCGAGGCCTCGGCATTTCAGCTTGGCTCCGGTTACTGCCAGCCGCCGCCGAGAGCCTTATAGAGCTGCACCACGCTCAGAAGCTCGCTCAAACGGATCTGCGCGAGCGACAGTTCCGCCTGGAAAAGATCGCGGTCGGCGTCGAGTGCGTTCAACTGCGTATCCACTCCTCCGCGATACCGCACGTAGGCGAGGCGAGTGCGATCCTGGAGCGCCGTGACCAGACGTTCCTGCTCCAGCCGGCTCTCGCGGGTTCTCTGATGCGCGATCAATGCGTTTGAGACTTCGCTGAACGCGGTCTGAATGGTTTTCTCATACTGAACCAGCGCGCTATTACGTTCGGCCTCCGCGAGTTTTACGTTCGATTTGAGGCGGCCTGCGGTGAAAATCGGTTGGCTGACCTGCGGAACGAAGCTCCAGGTGCTGTGCGGGCCGCTGAACAGGCTCGCCAGTTGCGTGCTCTGGCCGCCCAGCAGCCCGCTGAGGCTCAGTTGTGGAAAATACGCCGCCTTGGCCACGCCGATGTTCGCGTTCGCCGCGATCAATGCCTGTTCGGCGGCGCGAATGTCGGGCCGGCGTTCGAGCAGAGACGAAGGCATTCCCGCGGGCACTTCAGGAGGCATCTCCTGCTCGATGAACTTGCGGCCGCGGATCACGCCGCCGGGGTTCTTTCCGACCAACAGACTGATCTGGTTCTCGGTTTGTTCAATCTGTTGTTGGAGCGTCGGGATCGTCTGCGCGGCGCTGCTGACTAACTGCTCGGCCTGGCGAAGATCCAGCAAGGTCGCGACTCCGCCTCCCTGTGCGCTCCTGAACCAGGCGCAGCGAGTCGCGCCGCGTGTCGAGAGTGCGCTGCGAGATCTCCAGCTCATAGTCGAGCTGCAGCAGGCTGAAATAATTGGTAGCGACATCGCTGACGAGCGTGGTGACGACCGCTTTCCGATTCTCTTCCGCATTCAGAAGACTGGCGCGCGCGGCTTCGGTGGAGCGGCGCAGGCGTCCCCAAAGATCGACTTCAAAGGACAGCAGGTTGAGCGATGCCTCTCCCCAGTTGCGATTCTGGCTCGGCACAAACGAGGCGGGCAGCGGCAGACTTCCATCGCGCGAAAGACGCGTGAATTGAATATCGCCGCTGGCGCTCGCCTGCGGAAATTGGTTGGAGCGGGTGATACCGAGATTCGCGCGAGCCTGCTCGACGCGCGCCACGGCATCGCGCAGATCGTAGTTTTGTACCAGCGCGGTGCGCGTCAGCTCCTGTAGCTGTTCGTCTTTGAAAATCTCGAACCACTTCAGATCCGCGAGCGACGCGGCCTGCGGCGCAGGCAGAGGCTCCGGAGCCCGAAAGTTTTGGGGCACGGGGACTGTGGGGCGCACGTAGTTCGGCCCCACGGTGCAACTGCTCAAAAGTCCCGCGGCGATGGTTACGGCAATCAGAGAGTATTTCATGCTCAGTCTCCCAGCGCCCCTTCAGGCGCCATATTTGAGCCGGTTTCTTTCGCGCCGGACAATTTCTCCACCACGTAGAAAATCGCCGGGATCAGGAAGATGCCGATCGCGCTGACCGCGAGCATTCCGCCGATCACCGTCGTGCCCATGATCTGGCGGCCCACCGAGCCAGCGCCCGACGCGGTCCAAAGCGGCACGCAGCCCAGAATGAATGCGAACGAGGTCATCAGAATCGGACGCAGGCGCAGCCGGGCTCCTTCGAGCGCCGCCTCCGCCAGGCCCATGCCTTGTTCGAATTTGTCTTTCGCGAACTCGACGATCAGAATCGCGTTCTTCGCCGCGAGACCGATCAGCATGACCAGTCCGATCTGCGAATACACGTCGTTTTCGATCTGAACCATGTATGCGGGCAGGAACAGGCCCATCACCCAGCGCCGCAGCCACAGCACCGCGAACGCGCCGAACAGAGCGACAGGAGTGCTCAACAGCACGCTGAACGGCAGCGTCCAGCTCTCATAAAGCGCCGCCAGAATCAGGAACACGAACAGCAGCGAGAACGAGAAGATCGCCCACGTAGGCACGCCTTCCTGCGCTTTCTTTTCCTGAAACGACATGCCCATGTAGTCGTAGCCCATTTCGCTGGGCATGGTCTGGTCGAACGTCTCTTCGAGCGCCTTCATCGCCTGCGCCGAGCTGTATCCCGGCGCTGCTCCGCCGATGATTTGCGCCGACCGGTAGAGGTTATAGCGCATGGTGAACTCGGGTCCGGGGCGCGATTCGAATTTAGTGAGCGCGGAGAGCGGGACCATCTCGCCCTGCGCGTTGCGCACGTAGAACTGGCCGACGCTATCCAGGTTCTTGCGATACTCGCCTTCGGCCTCGACGTAGACCTGCCATTGGCGTCCGAAGCGATTGAAGTAGTTCACAAACAGTCCGCCCATGTAGGCCTGAACGGTTCGATACACGTCGTTCAAGGGCACGCCTTGCTTCAGCGCCTTCTCGCGATCGACTTCGAGAAACTGCTGCGGGACGCTCGGCAGGAACGTGCTGATCAGGCCGGGCGCGATTTCCTTGCGTTTGGACGCCGCGGCCATGAATTTTTGCAGATTCGTCGGCGAGGAACGGCACGTCTTTGCCGGCGCGGTCTTCCAGGACAAAAGTAAATCCGCCCGAGGTTCCGACGCCCGGAATCGCAGGAGGCGGGAAGCTTATGGCGATGCCGTCGGGAAGCTTCGCGAGCTCCTGATTCACGTGCTGCACGATCTCCTGATACTGCGTTTCGCGGCTGGTACGATCCTTCCAGTCATCCAACGTGACGAAGAACAAGCCGGTATAGCTGATGCTGACAAAACTCAACAGACTGAAGCCCGCCACGGTCGTGGTGTACTTCACGCCGGGCGTATGCATCAGGATCTCCTCCACCTTCGCCGCTGCGGCTTCGGTGCGCTCGAGCGACGACGCGTTGGGAAGCTGAAGGTGCATGAACATATAGCCCTGATCCTCGCCCGGCAGGAAGCTCGCCGGAACCTTGCTGCTGAAAAACGAACCGCCTAGCCCGGCGGCCACCAGAATGAGCGAACGCGACCGCGCTCTTGCGGATCAGCGCGCCGGACCAGCGGATATAACCATGCGTGGTGCGCTCGAACATGCGGTTGAACCAGTTGAAGAACCGGCGCAGCAGCCCGTGACTCTCCTGCTTCGGCTTGAGCAGCAACGCCGACAGCGCCGGACTCAAAGTCAGCGCGTTGAATGCCGACAGGATGACGGAGATCGCGATGGTCACTGCGAACTGCTGATACAAGCGGCCTGTGATGCCCGGGATGAACACGGTCGGCACGAACACCGCCGAGAGCACCAGCGCGATGCCGATGACTGGTCCGGAGATTTCTTCCATCGCTTTCAAGGCGGCCTGCTTGGGCGCCATGCCTTCTTCCATGTGCCGCTCCACTGCCTCCACCACGACGATCGCGTCGTCGACCACCAGTCCGATGGCCAGCACCAGTCCGAACAGAGAGAGCGTGTTGATCGAAAAACCGAAGACCGGGAACATGATGAAGGTTCCGATCAACGAAACCGGCACCGCGAGCAACGGTATCAGGGTCGCGCGCCATCCTTGCAGGAACAGATAGACGACGATCGTAACCAGCGACGATCGCGATCACGATGGTGATCACGATGTCGCGAATGCCTTCCGTCACGGACTCAGTCGTGTCCAGAGAAACCACATATTCGACGTCCTGCGGGAAACGTTTCTTGGCTTCCTCCATCAGCTTGCGGACGCCTTTGGCGGCGTCCACCGCGTTGGTGCCGGGCAATTGATAGACGGCGATAATCGCGCCGGGCTTGCCGTTGATGCGTCCGGACAGCGTGTAATCCTGCGCGCCGAGCTCGATGCGCGCGACATCGCGTACGCGAACGATTCCTCCGTTCGGCAGTTCGCGGACGATGATATCGCCGAACTCTTCGGGCGACGTGAGCCGTCCCTGGGCCCGCACCGAGTACGTGTACTCCTGGCCCTTCGGAGACGGCGAGCCGCCGACCTGGCCCGCGGGATTCACAGTGTTCTGCGCCTGAATCGCCGAAACGATTTCGGTCACGGTGATGCCCAGCTTGGCCAGTTGATCCGGCTTGATCCACAGGCGCATCGCATATTGGCCGGCTCCGAATACCTGCACGTTGCCGATGCCGGGAACGCGCGTCAATTGGTCGTTCAGGTTGATGTAGGAGTAATTCGCCAGAAATTTGCCGTCGTAGGTGCCCTTCGGCGAATAGAGTCCCATCACCATGAGGGGCGCCGTCACGGATTTCTGCACCGTCACGCCGAAGTTGGTCACGTCCTGCGGAAGCTGCGAGGCGGCCTGCGTCTGGCGCATCTGCGTGAGCATCAGGTCGGTATTCGGATCGCTCTTCACGTCGAAGTTCACGATCATGGTCATCTGCCCGTTGCCCGCCGCATTCAGCGAGTACATGTAGTTCAGGTTGTCGACGCCGCTCATCTGCTGCTCGATCGGCGTGGCTACGGATTGCTCGATGGTCTGCGCGTCGGCGCCCACGTAGGTGGCGCGAATCTGCACTTCCGGCGGCGCAATGGCCGGGAACTGCGAAATGGGGAGCTGTGCGATGGTCACCGATGCCGATGATCACCATCAGGAGGGAGATCACCATCGCGACGATGGGACGGTTGATGAAGAACTTTGACATTATTTCCCTCCCTTCGGATTCACCGGCGCGCCGGGACGGATCTTGAACAGTCCGTCGGTAACCACGCGCTCACCGGGCTTCAAACCCTCCTCCACGATCCAGTCCGAGCCGATCCGGTCCCCGACTTTGACCACCGAGAAGCGAATCGTGTTGTTCGGATCGACCACGGCCACCGAATAGTTGCCCTGCATTTCGTTGACGGCCCGCTGCGGTACCAGCAGCGCGCCGGTGCGCGTGCCGATCGAAGCGTGGACCTTTCCGTACTGCCCGGGACGCAGCCTGTTGCCTGGATTCGGGAACAGTCCGGTTAGTTGAATCGCACCGGTGGACGAGTTCACCTGGCGGTCGGCGAAGGAGAATCGCCCTTTATAGGGATGCACCGTGCCGTCCGACAGAATCAATTCGAGTTCCAGGTGGTTCATGGATGCATCGCGGCGCGTCAGGCTCAGATATTCCTGCTCGCTCACCGTGAAATTGGCCTTGATGGGATCGAGCGTCGAAACCGTAGTGACCGCGTTGCTCGAGGGCCCCACCAGATTGCCGACCTGAGTCGTCGCGACGCCTGCGATGCCGTCGATCGGCGAGACCAGTTTGGTGAAGCCCAAATTCACCTTCGCCGTTTCGACCGCGGCCGCGGCAGCCGTCACGGCGGCCTTAGCGGCTTCGATCTGCGCTTGCGCGGTCTCCACTTGAGCCTTCGCCGCGGCTACCTGCGCTTTCTGCGACTGATTGGTCTGCCTGGCGTTGTCCAGATCCTGCTGCGTGATCGCCTGCTGCTGCGCCAGCGGAATGTAGCGATCCTCGTCGAGCTGCGCTTTGTGCTGATTGGCCTCGGCGCTCGTCAGTTGCGCGCGCGCCTGAAGCAATCCCGATTGCGCCTGCAGGAGCTGCGCCTTGGCCTGCGCCAATTGCCCCTCGGCTTGATCCGCGGCGGCTTGGAGCGGCCTCGGATCGATCTCGAACAGCAACTGTCCTTTGCGCACGAAGGATCCTTCGGTGTAGTTCTGCGTAAGAAGATTGCCGACCACCTGAGCTTTGACCGCGGCGTTGACCATTCCGTCCAGTGTGCCGATCCATTCGCGCTCAATCGGAATATCTTTCTGCTGCACCACCGCGACTTCCACATCCTGCGGGGGCGGCGCGCTTGCCGCGCTCGTTTTTGACGTGCACCCCACGGTGCCTACCAGAGCCGCGCCCACCAGCACTGCGGCCGCTAATACTCTTGTCCGTTTCTTCAACTGATGTCTCATTTGCTGCCCTCGTTTTTAGTAATTCCGCATTTCTCGCGATTCGTTGGCAGGCGCTCCGATGAACCGCCGCAGAGGACGCTCGCCCTTGCCTTTCAGGTTCTTCAACAGATGTTTCGTCTCGACTCCGGCGGCGATGAACTCAGCTCCATCGCTTCTCATCTCCGACAGCAGCTTCTCTCCGCTCTCGTCGATGAAGGTGACGTCGCTCAGATCCACGACCGTTCGCGCATTGACTCCAGCTTGGCGGCCGTGCTCCCAGCACGCGCGCAACTCGGCAACCCACGGACGCGTCAACTGGCCGCACAGGGTCCACCGCTGTTCTGTTTCTGTTTGCGCGTGTGTGATCCGCAACATGGCGATTTTGATTCTCCGCAGGTGAGAATGCATGCGGCGCGCCAATCGTCAACCTGCGCCGCGATCGCGCGCAATTGGCTGATCCGTCAAGGCATCCCAGGATTGTTGGAGAATGCTATCGCGTGCCGGCTGCGGTAGCCGATGACGAGAGTCCGGTTTGCTGCCGGAATTTCGGCATTTGACTTACGCGCCGGTGCGAGAAATGCGAATGCCAAGTTTCTGCATTCGCGATTGCAGCGTGGAGCGCTTAATCCCCAGCCGGGCCGCGGCTCCGTTTGGTCCGGCAACGATCCAATTGGTTTGTTCCAGTGCCGCGATAATCTGCTGGCGCTCTGCGTCGTCCAGCACCGCGCGCATATTGTGGGAGCCTCCAGCTGGGACTCGCGGACTGGCTCCCGGCCGCGGCCGCCAGCGCCATCGAATTCGCGTTTGATACCCGCAGATCGTCGCTCGGGATGTTTAAGACCGGGCCCTTGGTGAGGATCACGGCCCGTTCGATCACGTTCTGCAGCTCGCGGATGTTGCCCGGCCATGGATACTTGACCAGCGTCGTCATGGTTTCCGACGGGATCGTGTCGATTGCCTTGCTGATGCGCCGGCTGAACTGCTGGACGAAGTGCCGGACCAGCAGAGGAATGTCTTCAGGCCGCTCGCGCAACGCCGGGACGCGCACGGGAAAAACGTTGAGCCGATAGTACAGATCGGAGCGGAATTTCTGTTCGCTCACCAGAGCTTCGAGATCGCGATTGGTGGCCGCGATGAGCCGTGCATCGGTGCGCAGAGTCCGGGTCGAGCCCAGACGTTCGAATTCGCGCTCCTGCAAGACGCGCAACAGCTTCGGTTGGAGCTCGAGCGGCACTTCGCCGATCTCGTCCAGGAACATGGTGCCGCGATTGGCCAGCTCAAAGCGGCCGACGCGCTGCGAAATCGCGCCCGTAAAGGCTCCGCGCTCGTGGCCGAACATTTCGCTTTCCAGCAATCCCGTGGGAATCGCGGCACAGTTGAGTTTTACGAATCCGTTCGCTTGGCGCGAGCTCAAGTTATGCACCGCGCGCGCAATCAGCTCTTTGCCGGTCCCGGTTTCGCCGTAGATCAGCACGGTTGAATCGGTGGGCGCCACGGTCTCCACTTCCTGCAGCACGCGGCGCAAAGCCTCGCTCTTGCCGACGATCTCCTCGAACTTCAACTCGGTGCGGATTTCGCCTTCGAGGTAAAGTTTCTCCTGCGTGAGCTTGTTCCTGAGGTCCGACACTTCGCCGAACGCCCATGCGTTTTCGATGGCGATCGCCACTTGGCGCGCGATCTGGCCGAGAAACGCAAGATCCTCCTGCGAAAAAGCGTGTTCCCGCCAACTGCCCAGGCTGAGGACGCCAACGATGCCTCCGCGCCCGTTCAGCGGCACGTGCGCCAAGGACTGGATCCCCAACTTGGGCAAGGAGGACTCCTCGCTCGATCTCCTCCTTCGAAAGAATGACAGGCTCGCCCGATATAAATACCCGAAGCGCGCTGGCTTTTTCGTCGGCAGGAGGCTCGAAGCCTTCTTCGATGATTCCCGGATTGTCCGGAAAATCAAGAGCGTAGAGCCGCAGCTTCTTATCTTCGGGGCTGGGCAGGTCGATTCCCACGCCGTCGCACTGCATGACGCGGCGGATGTTCGCGGAGACTTCGCGCAGCACGTCGCGCAGGTTGAGATTCGACACCACGCGATTGGTCAAGTCGAGCAGCAGCTCCAGGCGCTCCTGTGCGCGCTGCGACGCCTGAAAATTGAAGGCGTCATCCATCGCCAGGGCGATCTGGTCGGCCACCAGCGAGCAGAATCGGATCTCTTCCGTGGAATAGGCGTCGCGATGGACGCTGGCGATCACCAGGCTGCCGAGCCGCCGGTGCGCGGTGCTTAAGGGAAAGGCGCAGACCGATTGCAACCCTGCCTGGCGCATGAGGTCGGTCGAGGCGGGAAAGCGTGTCTCGCCGTCCAGGTTGGGGAGAGCCACCGTCTCCTGATGCCGGTATACCCAGGCAGCCAAGGTCTCTTCCTTGTCGATCTCGGAAGGCACAGAATCCGGCTTGCGGCAGCCCGAGCACATATGCCAGTGAACCTTGTTCGAGCTCTCGTCGTACTGCGCAATCGCATCAAACTGAACGACTTGACCGAGTTCCTCGATCAGCAGCCCGAACAGGTCCTGCGGTTCTTTCTGAGCGCGAACGGAGGCGGCAATTCGGATCAGAGACTCGTATCTTGCCGCCGTAGACTGATGTGATTCCATTTCCAAGACCGGCGAAGTCAGCATTTTTCGGAATCCCGCCTCATGTGGGTTGGATGCTGATCGCTCGCGCAGAGGATTCGCGAGAATTTTGCATAAATCCATCCATATACAGCCAAAGTGGTCGTTAGAAGATGGTGCTGTCCCCTTATGTGTTTCGCCCAGCAGCGAAGATTGCGACGTGATCTTCATGTCGACTTTAGATTTTGGCCTGTAATGCCTGATATTTAGAGGTCAGATCGAAATCGAGGATCTCATCGGCGGGCAGACCCTCGACACAACGGGTACGCGGTCTGGCGTAAGTTCGACGTGTCGGGGACGAAGCGATCCGTTACGCATTGCCTTCCCCCACACTTTGCACTAGTACTCTAAACTCCGCAGAGCTAAGTGACGATACCTAGGATATTTACTTCGCAGTCGGATAGTACACCAGTAGATCGTCTTGGTTATGAAAGATTTACGTCGGCTCGGATGGTGGTTCGAACATGTTTGACTCAAGAGGTCGATCGACGGATCCTCGATTCGGGGTCAATGCTCCATGTTCCGACGGCCGTCGGAAGGAACCTGCGAAGCCCTTTCACTTTGCCATTACGTGGACGTCACTGACCGGCCACCTTGCGCTCCGCGAAGCCGTTGAACGGACTCCCGCGACTGTGAGTGGCTCGGCCGCCGTAATGAAACAGCCAAGCTTCGCCGCCCTCGCGGGCATCGCAGCCGCGCCGATCGAGAGACCAGAAACTCGGTGCGATACCGACGCCCGATGGGAGATGGTTGTTCCCAAGATGGTTCGTCCTGACCGCGGGTCGAAAGCGTTACCCACGGCGCAGATTACTGACAACCGCAATCGCGACATCTATCCGCCAATTTACACTCCGACTTTGACTTTTTTGGACAACGCACGAGCACCGCTTTTTTCGAGGGCATTCGCCGCGATTGGGCGGTGCACAAGATTACTTCTTTCAGGACCAGCCAAGACCGGCGACGCGATTCCCCTCTGGTCTCGTCTTGACTCACCTGGGTTCGCTTTGGCGAACGGTCGGCCGAGCCGTTTGCAAGTCTTGCAGTTGAGCGCGCCCGGTTCCTCAATCTTGGTTGAAAATCCAATCGCCCAGCAAGCGGGCCTTCAGAACCGACTCGCGGTAAGGGAGCTATTGCTGTCAAAGATTACCAGTACGCTTCGCAGCCAGTCTCGAAGCGCTGACTCCGGCTTGAAACTATGACCCACACTAACCTTACGTCGCCCAAGCCAAGTGTCCCCAAACAACTGGAGGCCGCCTTGGAATTGCGCTCATCGGGACTGCTCAGTGAGGCGGTGGATATGCTGGCCAGCCCGGGAGAATACAGTGCCCATCTTTGCGCTGTGCGTGCCGAGATTGAGTTTGAGTTAGGTCGTTTTCAAGACGCCGCGCTGAGTTTCTTCTCGGTTACCATTTCCGATCCGGATGATTCAAACGCGCACTATAACCTGGCACTCTGTCTGGAACGTTGCGGGCGTTGGGATGTGGCTGTCGAGGCCTTCCAACGAGTGCTGCAGTTGGATGGGGAGCGGGAGGATGCGCGCCTAGGGCTCGGCGGCTGCCTATTGCATCTGAATCGCGCGGAAGAAGCTTTGGCGATCTTCACTCAACGCGGTCCGGGCTTTGATTCTAGGCCGGCTCTTATCGGCAAAGCTGTCGCCTTGCAGCTATTGCGTCGTTTCGAAGAAGCGGGGTTGGCATATTCAGCGTTACTCGCCTCCTATCCGAATTCAGAAGAAGCTTTATCCAACTTGATCGCGATGGGCATCGAGACTGACGATCTAGAGCGAGTTTGGGAGCATTCTATGCGCCTGCTCGATATCTCTGCGCATTCCACAGTAGCCCTGCAAGGTCTCGCGACGGCGGCTTTTGGGGGCTCGGACTACTCGGCCGCGGCTTTTTACTGCGATCGAATTTTGGAATTGGCTCCCGACAGCTTGGAAGCATGGCACAACTTTCGAATTGCAATGGACCAGTCCTCGTTCAGCGCTCCTGAACAGGCTCTCTCTTTTCGCATTGGAGGAAAACAATGAATCGTTTGCGTGTTCGTGTCGAACTAAACCGGCGTAAGAGCGGTGTCCCGCTGGATGAACTGGTGAGCGTTGTGGATGAAACGCGAAAGTTCTTTCAACTGCTCGCCCAAGATGTCGAAATACCCGTGGAGCGTGGGGAGTGGCAGGCCTCAAACTTCGATCCGGAGTCGCTGAACTTCACGGCGGAGTACAGCGGGCCTGCGTCTGCGGAGCAGATCAGGGCTTTCGGTTCGGCGTTCGGCGGCACCACCTCATTGCGGCGCGAGACCATCGCGCAATTCACTCACATCGCGGATTTCATCGGAGAAGATGAACTGGTTGGGTTCGGGTTGTACCAGTCGGATCAGGAAAGTGAGCCCTCCGATTGGCGATGCCTTTCCCGGCGCGATGCCGCGCGATTTGCTGACGAGATCTGCTTGTTAGGGAAAGCCGCGGGAGAGTCCGGATCGGACACTCCCCTACCCGTGGTCATGAATGGGAGTGTCGGTGGCCGGCGTCTCTTCAAGGACCGGCGGGAGCGCGAGGCGTTGGCGATTGATCCAGCTAAGTGGATTCGCGACGTGGAGTCCACCTTGTCGAAACGGATTGGCCTTTTGGAGAGCCAGCTTGAAGCTCATGCGCATAAGATGCACGGCCTTGGCAATACTCAGGAAGTTGCCGACGAAAGATTCCTAAAACTGCTCGGCGCTATGGAGTCTTTCTGGAGTCAGGCTCCCCGGCAGCTCCCGCCTATCGGGAATGAACCAGCCGCGCGCTGGCTCGCAAGCTCAGGCGAGGGTTCCCAGACGGCTCCAGGAGGTCTGCTTGCGTCCGCGCCGCCTCCGCCGCCGATCAAGAAATCACGTCGCCGGTGGGGATTGTTTTTAGCGTCAGCGTCGACAGGACTGATCTTGGCGGCCTTAGTCACGGGAACGGCGGGACAATGGCGACTGTCCAGATACATTGACCTAGGCCGAATTACCAGACCCGCTTTGGCATCATCGATTCAGCCCGTGCTGACAACAGCCGCAATCGGATCTTCGGGACTGAAAGGAAGTGATCCAACACAACCGGCGGGTCAACAGACAACGGCGTTACCCGGCTCGGCTCCCACGCCAACTGATCAATCGCCGCAAATTCAGGTTAGAAAACTTCAAGCCGAATCCGGCGATGGCCCGGCTCACCGTGATCCTGGCGCCGAGATGATGCGCCGGATTTCACTAGAAGTTCCGCCTGACCTGCGGGCGATGATCAGAGAGCAAGTGCTGATCAACGTGACCGTGGGCATCGACAAGAGAGGCAAGGTGGCCACTGCCGAAGTGGCTTCCACAAAGGGCGAGGAAGCCGGCCGGCTCACAACCGAGGCACTCAAAGCGGCCCACTGGTTTCATTTCCGGCCAACTTGGCAAGGCGGCAAGACCGTGGCGGGCAAAACGACGTTGACTTTTGTGTTCGATCCGGACCCGGTGGCGTCAGAAGGTATTCCGCCGGAAATTTCGCTGAGTGCTCCGCAGTAAAGATCCCAACGGGGATGCGGGGATCTTCACGCGATTGGGGCGGATGTAATCCGCCCCGCCGGTCGCTAGATCGAGGAGGCCTGAGCGCCGTCATCTGCTATCAGTTTTCTGGCGCAGTGACCGCTAGAACTGAAACTTTAAGCCGAACTGCAGGTTTCGTGCGCCCACCGACGTGTTCACGACCCCCGTCGGAATCCCAGCCGTGTACGCCTTGTCGACGCCGTACCTCGACTTGTCGATCCCGCCGCCCGGGAAAACGTCTGTAGCGTATCCGGACAGTGCGAAAATTGGCGTGTTGAACGCGTTGATCGCTTCGAATCGGAATTCCAGGTTAGTGCGCTCGGTGAAAAAGAACTTCTTCGAAAGACTCATGTCGACCTGCTTCAAGCCTGGCCCGCGCTCGCTTGAAATCGGACAATTGCCGAGCTTGCCTGGCGCTGGAATCGACATTGTCGTCGGGTCGAACCATACGTATCCTCCGCCGACGAAGTTCTTGTAGGGAGTCGCCACTGACGGCGAGTTGCAATCCGGACGCGGCTGGAAGTAAGCGCCCGTCGGGTCGTTGCCGAACTGGATCATCGAAATAGGAAATCCGCCGTGAACGCTGGTGGTCGCATCGTAGTGCCAGTCGCCGAGGACCGCGTTCACAACCTTGTTCGCATTCTTGCCGAATGAGCGGTCGCGGCCGAACGGCAGATCGTAATTCAGATAACCGCTGAAGACGTTGGTAACGTCGGCGTCGCAGAGGCCGTAATCGAGACCAACGTTATACACGTACGACTGAAACGCCACGTCCGCTGTGGTCTGTGCGGGAGCGGCGTTGCCGTAACGGCCGTAGTATCCCTGATTATTCGTCAGGCATTTGGACCACGAGTAGTTGAATTGGAACATCAGGCCGTGGCGCAATTGCTCACGCGCCGTGAGTTGCAGCGCATTGTAATTTTGGATCGCCGTCGAAGTGTTGAGCCGCTGTTGACCGGTCCCGTCGTTCTTCAACGCGGGATTTCCGGCGAGATAGGGGCCAGGGGCGCTGTACGGCCCGCCGGCAGGCGGATTCGCGAGGAGGACGTTCTGGCCCATGTTATAAATCGCCGCGAGATGATCGCTGTGCTGGCCCACGTAAGCGGCCTGCACCGTCAACGAATTCGCGAGCTGGCGTTGAATCGTGAAGTTCCACTGATTCGAAACTGCCGGCCGATAGTTTGGATCCGTGGCGTGAATGCGAACCCCGGCAAAGCAGCTCTTGGGAGCCGAGGTTACATTTGCCACCGTGCAGCCTGCGGTCGAGCCGAGCGCTCCGAATCCTTGGTCGAGCGTGACCTGATTCGCGGGAATCGCCACCGCTCGCGTTCGCCGCACCCCATTGACCCACTAGATCGACGTTCCACGGAGCATTGGTAGCCAGTCGATTGAATTCGCCCGTGCCTTCCTGGAAGCTCGATCGCGAAAACGCAGCGCGCACAACGGTCTTGTCGTCGAGACTCCACGCGATTCCCAGCCGCGGCAGGAAATTCGCGATTCCGTTGTACTGGTTGTACAGCGCCCGGCTGTTGCCGTTCTGTCCGGCTAGCTCGACCTGACCGCTGTACTCCCCGAAATTCGTCATCCGGTTGTGCACTTCGTAGATCGGGGTGAACACCTGCCAGCGCAGTCCGAAGTTCACCGTCAGCTTGCGATTCACGCGCCAATCGTCTTGTGCAAACGCACCCATCGCATAGTTCCGCTGTCCCACGGTCCCCGCGAAACCGAGCCCATATCCCATATACGAGGGCAGGCCCAGGAAGAAATCCGCTTCGGAGTTGCCGGTATAGGTTCCGTTAAATCCGATTTGTCCCGCCGCGCCGTCGCTGCTGGTTGCGGGAACGTAATTGTTGCGATAGCGGGTGATCTGGAATCCCATATGAAGCGTATGCGCGCCGCGTGTCCAGATCACGGTATCCGAAGCCTGAATCGAAGTCTGATGGAAGATCTCGGGCCCGTCGGTGGTTCCGAACGCAAATGGCCCGTTTAACTGGCCGCCGATTTTCGAACTCGCAAATGACAGACCCGGGAGATACTGCGTCGGCTGGCCCGGGATCAGTCCGGCTCCAGCGGTCGTAGTCAGCGACTGCGTGTTCGCTTCGGCGGGGAAATAAGTAAATCCAGTCCGGAAATCGTTCACCAGCGTCGCCGTCATCGTGCGCGTGTATCCAAGTACGGCCTGCTGCAGCGGAAAGACGTTGCTGCCGGTACCGCTGTACTGGAACACATCGCTGTTCACGAGCGGATTGTCGATGTGCTGCTGCGAATAGCGAGCGAAGAATCGATCTTTATCAGTCGCGTTGTAATCTGCTTTGATGTCGCCCTGATTACCGTGGGTGTAATTCTGCGTAGTGTTGTTCAGGTTGTTAATTGTTCCATTGGCCTGTCCTGGGAGGTTCGGCTTCGGTAGTGCATTGGCGATCTTCAGGGCCGTCGCACTGACACCGTTGATACATGGATTCACACCCATCTTCTGCCCCGGTCCGCAAATCGCCGCCTTCGTCAGATCGGAGGGCATTTGGATGCGATTGCCGCTGGCATCCACGGCGCCCGGATAGTAAAGTGGCACGCCGAGATCCGTTAGATTGCCCTTGAGATTCGCCGCGGTAAAGGTGGTCTTCGGGTCCGGACTGGCCGGAAGGTCGAAGCGCGATCCCTGATAATCGGCGAAATAGAACAGCTTATTTTTCTTAATTGGTCCGCCGACCGTGCCGCCGTACTCATTCCACCTCTGGCGCGGGGTCGGAAGCCCATTGAAGTTGTTCGACCACTCGTTGGCGTTGAAGAAATCGTTGCGCAGATACTCGAACAGGCTTCCGTGCATCTGATTCGTGCCCGATTTCAGGCTGACGTTCACCACGCCGCCCAGAAACTGGCCGAACTCCGCGTTCGGATTGTTGGTGATGACGTTGAATTCCTGAATCGCATCGATGCTCGGTGAATACGCGACATTGTTATCCACGAATTCGGTATTTTCCATGCCGTCGAGAAGATAAAAGTTCGCCTGTTCGCGATTACCGTTCAGATTCGGACGCGCCGCGTTGAAAGTCTTCAAGCCGGTGTTAAAGGACGCCGGACTGATCGTTACGGCTCCCGGTACAAGCAGCGCGAGCTGGTTGTAATTCCGCGTCTCGAGCGGAATTTGGCTGATCGCCGCTGCATCCATCACCGTGCTGACCTCGGTCGTCTGCGTCTGCAGCACCGGCGCGGAGCTCGTGACCTCGAGTTGCTGGGTCACCTGGCCGAGTGTCATCGCGACGTCCACGCGAGCCGTCTGATTCAGCTCCAGGCGAAAAGGAGCATGTACCGCCGTCTGGAATCCTTGCGCCTCTACACGAACGTCGTAGACTCCGATGGGGAGCCGCGGCAAGTTGTAGACTCCGTCGCGGTTGGTTTGCGCTTTCCAGGTCGTCCCCCGGTCCGCGTCCTTTGCGGTAACATTTGCGCCAACCAGGACCGCGCCCGTTGGATCGGTCACGACGCCCGTGATGGCGCCCGTGATTTCCTGCCCAAAAGCGGACGAAGCCGCGAGCAGCACCACGAGTAGCATCAGCACCGCGCTGCGAGTGATTGCTGAATCTGAATTGCGTTTCATAGACACCCCCTTATGGTCATTTGTTGGAACTTTCCGACTCAATCTTTCGCCAATCCTGAACTCACCCTCCGGCGTTGTCCAGTTCAAAACTGTTGCGCGCGCGTTATGAAGAGGTTTATTACAAGATCGAACGTGTGTGGTTTCAATCATTTCTTGGAATTTTCCGCTAATGCATTCAACAGCACACGCACCGGCCGCGGCGCTGCCAGGATCACTTCCGCTTCCGGTTTCTGCATTCCGTCGAGCGCTTGAATCTGTTCAGCGACCCATCCGTCCGGCGGGGCTTGCCCGGTTCGGAAGTAGTCCAAAGCCAACAGACCGATCGACCCGGCTGTGGACAAGTTTTTCGATAACGCAGCGAGTTCGCGCGGGCGGCCGCAGTCGGGCATCATTCCTTGCCCAGGCCGTAAACGCGACGCTTAGTTCGCCCGACTCGCCGTCTCGATTTAGTGCCAGCCTGCGCGCCTCTTGTTCCAGCAGTCGAACGCTTTGGCTCTCTGGCGGGATGGCGTCGACTAGCCGGTTCAGCGGAACCAGGCTGGTATATTGCCGCGCCTTCTGCCGCACTTCGATTCCGCTCGCTTCCGACGCATCCGCCAAAATCCGCAGCGGCTCGCCGTCACCGAGCCGATCGAGCATACGTTGGTAGTTGGAGCGGTGTTCCACGCCAGTCCAATCGAGCAGGCTGCTGACGGACTCCAGCCGCCGGTACATCGAATCGATATCGGTCACCTCGCGTGGCGACCAAAGCCGCTCGGCAATCGCGGCCGCACGCGGCCAAATTCGCGAATCGACGGTCTCTTGGTTCACATATTCCGACCACATACACGCCTCTCCGCCGAGGATTCGCGCGGTTTCATCGGGCGCAATTCCGAGCGGATCTGCGCGGTAGTGCTCGCTGGCGGGCTTTAAGTGGTCCAGATAATAGCCAAACGAAAGAATTCCGCGGTACCCCTTGTTCGCCGCTTCGGCCAGCGATGCCCCACCCCGCCAGGATTGGATGACAGCGTCATGATCCAGATCGGCCCCGAAGATTTCATCCCAGCCGATCATTGTTTTGCCATTTTTCTTTAGCAGGGCCTGCACACGGCCATTGAAATATCCATGTAACGCCTTGCTGTCGGCCAGATGATGGTCCCGCGCGAACTTCTGGATGGACGCGGAATTTTTCCACTGGGTATCGTCCACCTCGTCGCCGCCGATATGAAAGAAACGATCTGGAAACAACGCCGCCATCTCTCCGAAAAAGGCGTCGAGAAAAGCGTACGTTTCGTTCGAGAGTCGGGTCGAGCGTAGGTTTGAAAATGCCCCATCGGCGCTCGATTGAATACGGACCGGGCGCGCTCGCGAGCTCGGGATACGCAGCCAGCAGGCTCGTCGCGTGGCCGGGCACATCGAATTCGGGAATCACGCGGATTCCACGGTCGCGCGCGTAGTCGATCACGTGCCGGATCTGGTCCTGCGTGTAGTAGTTCCCGTCGGAGCTGAGCTGCTGCAGTTTGGGGAATCGCTTGCTCTCGACGCGAAACCCTTGATCATCCGAAAGATGCCAGTGAAAGACATTGAGCTTCACTGCCGCCATCGCATCCAGATTGCGTTCGACCACCTCGACCGGCATCCAGTGCCGCGAAACGTCGAGCATCAACCCGCGCCACGGGAATCGCGGGCGATCTTCGATGTGAATGCCCGGCACCTCCGTACCTGTGCCGATCAGTTGCGCCAAGGTCGCCAGACCGCGCAGCGCCCCGGTAACGCTGGCCGACTGAAGACTCGCATGGCCTTCGGTCACATCGAGACGGTACGATTCGTCTTCCCCCAATTCCGGGAAGGCCGGGCCAGCTTCGCGGCAATCAATCGTCAGTGTCTTATCAAGGTTGCCCGGTGCAATCGGAATACCCGTCTGTTTAGCAATCTGCCGAACGAAACGAGCCGCTGCCGATACCAAGCGCGCGTCGGAATACCCAGTAATCGCAGCACCAAATGTCGATTCGATCCTGAGTTTTCCGGCACCCGGAGTCATCTTCAATGGCAGCGGCATAAGATCCGCCGCAACCATCGATTGCCCGAGGGCGACGCAAAGGAAAAGTGTTCGGGTCACGTTGATCACCATGGTGTGGCTAGTCACAAGGTTTGTGTAATCTTCTTAAGCGTTCGCGGACTGTCGGGATTCAAGCCCTTCATCGATGCCAAATGACCGGCAAATAGCTGCGCGGGTACGATGTAGGGAATCGGCGTGTACAAATCCCGCGGCTCTCCGTTTCCGCGAGGTTCGACTGGCATAAGCAGGAATCGAGCCGCCCGCTTACGGGCCTCGGTATTGCCGGGATCCGTGATGATCAGCGTTTCGGCTTTCAACTGCTGCAACCGGTCGAGCACCGCGGAAATCGACGGCCAGGTGACTCCGGCCGGCGCGAACACGAATACCGGGAAGGACTGTTCGACCAGCGCGATCGGCCCGTGCATCAGATCGGCGGACGAGAATCGTTCGGCGACAACGTAGCACGTCTCCATGAGCTTGAGACCGAACTCGAGCGCGTTAGCGTAGTTGAGCCCGCGTCCGACTGTGACGGCGCGAGTCATAAAGAAGTACCGCTCGGCAATCTCCTCAATGTTCTCTTCCATGGCCAGGACCTTTTCGGTCCAGTCGGGAATGCAGCGGAGTTGTTCGAGCTGCACCGCGCCGTCCAGTGCATAAGCGAGCAGATACAGCGCGAGGAGCTGGCATGCGTAGGTCTTGGTGGCGGCGACACTGTGCTCGGGGCCCGCGTCGATCAGCAACGGGTACTCTACCGTTCGCGCCATCGCGCTGGCCGCGTCATTGGTGATCCCAACTGTAGTCGCACCGCGCTTTCGGGCGTCCTCCAACACCGCATTGGTGTCAGTCGACTCGCCGGATTGCGAGATTCCGACGACTAAAACATCCCGCAAGTCGAGTGAACTCTCATATAGTGTTAGGACGGATGGCGCAGCGAGCGAAACCGGAATTCGAGTTGTGATCTCGATGAGGTAGCGGCCGAACTGCGCGGCGTTGTCCGAAGTTCCCCGCGCCACCAGGATGATGAGCCGCGGCCGATGGGCTTCGAGATGGCGGCGCAGCCCCGTAATACCGCGGATCCCGCCGTCTAGAGTTTTTCGCAAGGCTTCGGGTTGTTGCCGCGTCTCTTCGAGCATCTTTGACATGGCTATTGCAGGAAGACCTCGCGCAATTCTTCACCAACCTTCTCGCCTCCCAGCCCGATCTCGTAACCATCTGAATCTACGCCGATGCAGAAGACTTGCACCTTTGAATCCTGCGGCGGGCGCGGCGGGGTGTCCAGTTTATAACGGTTGCCGAGGTGTTACGGGCCGGTTTATAACGCACCGAACACATTTGTTTTCAACTTATTCAAGGCATGCTAAAATCGAATCCGGTTCGAAGAGGGGGGCGCTTCATGGATCAGGGACCTGTTCCGGGGATGCCTCAAGCCGGGGTGCCGGGCGGGGGCGATGTATCCACGGAGGCTATTCGCGAAGAGCTGACGCGGGTACTGAACAGCCACGAATTCCGCACCAGCAAGCGAAGCCAGGATTTTCTTCGTTATGTGGTCGAGAATACGCTTCAGGGCCACATCGATCTTCTGAAAGAGCGCACGATCGGTATCGATGTCTTTGGCCGGTCCACCAGCTATGAGCCGAGCGACGACGCAACCGTCCGCGTGAAGGCGGGGGATGTCCGAAAGCGGCTCAGCATATACTACGCCGAGCAGGGAGCGCGCGATCCGGTCCGCATCGAATTACCAGCCGGCACATACGTGCCGGAGTTTCGAAGAGCCGATCACCCGAGCGCGGGGACGATTGAAAAGCCCACGGTCGACAAATTATCGACCGAGCGGCTGGGGCACCTCGAAGCACCGAAGCGCCCGTCGTGGCCTTGGATCGCCGCCGCAATCGCCGGTTTGATTTGCGTCGCGGCGGCGGCAATATGGTGGCAGCATTCGCGGCCCGTGACGGTGGTCGATCAGTTCTGGGCGCCGGTTTTGAAGGGAACTTCGCCGGTCACGTTATGCGTCGCGTTCGTTCCCGTATTCGGGCTGGATCGCCCGGCGGACTCGAAGACAGCTACGCGGGTAGACGATTTCGTTTCCCTTACAGATCAATTTGTCGGAGGCGGCGATCTCATCGCAACGTCGAGGTTGTCGGCGATGCTCGCCAGGATGGGTCATCCATACCATCTACGCGTGGGGAATGACGTCTCCTTTGACGATCTGCGAACGTCGCCGGCGATTCTGATTGGTTACTCCTACACGCGCTGGAAGGAAATCAGCAGTCAACTGCGGTACTTCATCGATGCGTCGCACAATCCGGTGATGATTACGGACTCGGGCCAGCCTACCCAGTTCGCGCTCCCGAATCTTCCACCTGACCGGCGCACCAATGAAGATTACGCGATCGTCACGCGCGTCTTTCATCCGGACACGCACGCGATGCTAGTGGAGCTGGCGGGGGTGACGCAATATGGCACGGACGCGGCAGCCGACCTGGTGACGAACGCGGATCTGCTTGCTGAAGCCCTTCACGGAGCGCCGCGCGACTGGCAGGGAAAGAATCTTCAGCTGGTGCTGCACGTAAAGGTGATTTCGGGGACGCCGAGTTCGCCGAAAGTCGTGGCCGCCAATTTCTGGTAGAAGACAAACCAGCTAACCCTAAGACGGAACGCCAGAACGAGTCGTCCTGCGCGCTCAGATCGCGCGGATTACAATCACATAGACTAAGCGCCTGCGGTGGTGGGCCAACTCCCGCGTTGCATCTCAAGAAGAAGTTCCTCGGTCGTATCCCATCCGATGCAGGGATCCGTAATGGATACACCGTACTTTAGCTCCGAAGTGATGGGCTGGCTTCCCTGGTGCAGATGCGATTCGAGCATCATACCGATGATGGCGCTGTTTTCCCGCATCTGTTCCACGACATTTCTGAACACCAAAGGCTGGCGCGTGTAATCCTTGGCGCTGTTTCCATGGCTGCAATCGATCATGATCCTTGCAGGCATGCTGGCTGTCGTCAGCTTCGCGACGGCCCTCGCGACACTGTCACGATCATAGTTGGGCTTGTCTCCACCACGCAGAATAATATGCCCATAGGCATTACCCGTTGTAGAAACAATGGAGGTCCGGCCGTTCTCGTCCATGCCGAGGAACGTGTGTGGCACCTGCGAGGCTCTGATCGCATTAACAGCAGCATCGATATTCCCGTCTGTTGTGTTCTTGAAGCCGACGGGCATCGAGAGGCCGGAGGCCATCTCACGGTGCGTCTGAGATTCAGTAGTGCGTGCGCCGATTGCCGCCCATGCGATGAGATCGGCAAAGTACTGGATAGTGATTGGATCGAGCGCCTCCGTCGCTGCCGGCATACCCATTTGATCAAGCTGAACCAGTAACTTGCGCGCTTGGGTGAGCCCTTCTTCCATCTCGAACGTGCCGTTGTGATGCGGATCGTTAATGAACCCCTTCCAACCTACGGTGGTTCTCGGCTTCTCAAAATACACACGCATGACAATCAGCAACTTGTCGCATCTGTCCGCGACAGATTTCAGCCGCCTGGCATATTCGAGGGCCGCTTTGGGATCGTGAATGGAACACGGCCCAACAACCAACAACTTCTTGTTTGACTCACCTTCGAGAATCTGTTCGATCTCATGCCGTGCATCCAGAACGGTTTTGCGGCCTCGGCCAAGCGGGAGCTTACCCATGAGCTCTTTGGGAGAAATAATCGGGTGATAACCCTTGATGTGCTGATCGAAAGTACGTTCCATGCTGAATTGGCTTCCCAGATAGCTTCCGTACCAGAGTAACGGGTATTGGGCTGGTGCTCTGGGACCGCTTTTTGGGAGATGTGGTGAACGGAGCCACCATTTAACTCAGGAGCCCGAGTTTCACAACTCCTCAGGACTGCTTGCGTAGCGTCGTCTCAAGCGCCGAGAGCTACTTTGGACGCCCGGCCGAATCTCTCGGCCATCAATCGGATGCGCTCAATCAGCTCTGGAGGCTCTTGGACCTCGAAGTCGAAGCCCGCGAGCGCTAGGCCGACCGAGAGGCTGTCGAGCGAAGAGGCTCCCGTGTGCAGCACGCACGTGGCGTCGTCGATCGCTTCGAGGATGCCGATGCCAGGCGGGATACGTTCGGCCGCGATTTTGACGGCTGCGTGAAGAATCACACGGGCCTGATGCCGGTACGGAACATAGGAGATGCTCCGGGAGACGTAGGCGGCGAAGTCTCCTTCGGGCGGCCTCCTCGGCGTGAATCGCGAGCCGGCTGATAGTTTCGGCTCGATTCTGTCGATACGAAACGTGCGCCAGTTCTTGCGATCCAGGTCCCATGCGGCCAGATACCAACGCCGTCCGGTGTGTACCAGGCGGTGGGGCTCCACGTCGCGAGTGCTGGCTGCCCCGTCCCGGCTGCGATAGTCGAACTGCAACTTTTCACAATCGCGGCAGGCCCCGGCGATCACCGAGAGCATTTGCGAATCAACCGTCGGACCGGGATTCGCCAGCGGCACGATGAACGAGTGCAGCGCCGCAACACGGCGTCGCAATCGAGACGGCAGGACCTGTTCGAGCTTGGTGAGGGCGCGAACTGACGCCTCTTCGATTCCCGCTACCGTGCCGCTCGCCGCCGTGCGCAGCCCAACCGCCACAGCCACGGCTTCGTCATCATCCAAAAGCAGTGGAGGCAAGGTCGCTCCGGCGCCCAATTGGTACCCGCCCGCTGCGCCGGACGTCGAATTCACCGGATAGCCCAGACTTCGCAGCCGATCGACATCACGTCGTACCGTGCGCGGCGTTACTTCCAGGCGTTCGGAGAGTTCGGCGCCGGACCAGTACCGCCGTGCCTGAAACAGGGACAGCAGCCGAAGAAGCCGGGCCGAGGTATTCAGCATTTCCTTTTTAGTCTGCCACGCTTCGAGGACCGAAACTGTCCTTAATGCTTGTTATCGTTCCCTTGTAGATTGCATTTCGAAAAAGGAGACTACATAAATGTCATTTAGCAAAACGCTTTTACCGGAATTCGACGAGGAGATGAAGAACACGCGCCGCTTGCTCGAATGCGTCCCGGACGGCGAGTTCGCTTACCAGCCGCACGCGAAGTCAATGACGCTCGGCAGGCTGGCCAGCCACGTGGCGGAGATGCCCTCGTGGACGGGCTTTACGCTAGATCAGGAAGTGCTCGATCTACAGCCGGACTTCAAACCTGAAGTCGCTGCCTCGCGGGCAGAACTGCTTGCGAAGTTCGATAAAGGAGTCGTCGAGGCGCGCGAGAAGATCGCTGTGGCTACCGACCAGGAATGGGCCAAGATCTGGACGTTCAAGTACGCCGGCAAGACGGTGATGTCGATGCCGCGCTTGGCGGTCATGCGTCGGTCCATCATGAATCACTTGATCCATCATCGGGCTCAACTGGGGGTATTTCTCCGCCTCAACAACATAGAAATTCCCGGCATGTACGGACCCTCGGCCGACGAACCGGCTTTTGCCCAGACACAGACGGCGTAACCGCAACCGATCTTAAATCATTGGGAGGGGATTCATTGGTGGAGGCGCCGGCGCCTTGGTATGTCGTGGCGACCAAGGCGCGGCTGTTCGGCGAGTACGAAAGCGCAGTGGCCTTCG
This sequence comes from Bryobacterales bacterium, assembly GCA_963731375.1. Classification (GTDB taxonomy): domain Bacteria; phylum Acidobacteriota; class Terriglobia; order Bryobacterales; family Bryobacteraceae; genus Palsa-187. Next base: position 69,457 of record CAVSUW010000004.1, on the reverse strand, counting down.
TCGGGGCGAAAGGGGTCGGCAGCGCAGCAAGAGGAACCGGGAAAGCCGCCGGAGACTTGGTAACGCTCCATCCCGTTAACCTGCGGCCTACTTGGGCAAGGGCGAGCGGGTCGAAGTGAACCACAAGAGCTAAACTTGTACCGGAGATATCTGTCCTGGATCGGAGTGAGTTAGATGGGAATCAACGCGAACGAGCCGGAAACAGAACGGCAGTCTCCGACTGCGGATGAGCTCGCCGATCGCGTAGGAGAGGCATCCCAAGAGTCATTCCCCGCGAGCGATTCGCCCGCCTGGGCCATGGGCGTTGAACCTGACCCGAGCCTCGATGTCTCGAACGACCAAGCGAATAACCGTTTTGAGGCGCATATTGGCGGTAAGACCGCGTTCCTCACATATCGGCGCATGCTGGGCAAGCTCGTCCTCGTTCACACGGAAGTCCCCACCGAGTTCGCAGGGCATGGAGTAGGAAGTAAGCTGGTGCGAGCTGGAGTCGAATTCGCGCGGGAGCAGGGGCTCACGGTGGTTCCGCTGTGCCCGTTCGCCGCCGATTTCATTCGGCGGCATCAGGAATACGTAGATTTGGTTCATCCTGATTATCGAGCTAGCGTCACAGCCTGATCGCGTTCCGCTTCCTCCGGACTGCGGCGGGCTGCCAGTCGTTTCCTACAACGCCGCATTTGGTTCCCGGACGGTCGTTAATTCCGCGTCGCCGGACCCATGGCGATGAACTCAAGGGTGGCGCCTTCAGGCCCTGTTCCGTCGTAGTGCATCTGATTCGGGATATCATGGACGACTCCGCCCGGCCCCACGGCAATGGTGTTCTTCTTGTCGAATTTCGGGCCCGTGCCAATCAAGAAGGTTCCCGCCAGGACGGTGATGAATCGCTCATTCTTATGAGAGTGAGGCTGACTCCACACGTCGGGACCCCGTTTGGTGACTTGCACGAACATTCCGGCTTTCGAAGGATCGCCGAACAGAATCGCCGTTTGGTCCGTGGCTCCCGGACGGCCTTCCCATTTAAACTGATCGGGCAGTCTGAAATCTCTAGCATTGCGGTCGATGGTAACGGCGTCGGCGCCGTACATGAGCATTACGTTTCCCCCCTGAGGAAGAACCAGACCGGCTTGCTCGTTCGTCCTTGGCGCCGGATGCCAAAAAACGGCCAGAGCCAGGATTCCCAATACAGGGGCCGTCCACCGAAGACTGCAATTACCCAGTTTGAACATAGTCACGAGAATCTCCTTTCGTCGGCAGTGTATCATTCGCCGCGTATTACCGCGAACTAGGCTTGCCTCACGGCGAGGATTCTACAAGCGAAATCTCACGGAAACGTTCAAGACCTGCTCTCGCGTTCGATAAGCCGTTGAAGCACGGTTCGCAGCTCGACTTTTCCTTTTCGAGAGCCGGCCTTTCCGCTCTCGAATTCAATCCAGCCTTCGTTGAAGCCATCGAGCATTTGAATGCGGGGTGCGGGGTTCTTCATGCCCTGCGATAGGAACAGCGACTCCCAAGTCTCGCGTGGCACGGCGTCTGTTCGTACAGGACGACCGAGCAGGTCAGCGAAGGTGGCTGCGATCTCCTTAGGGGTCACCCGGTGCGGCCCTTCCAACTCGACCACACTGCGGCCGCTCCACGTGGTCTGGATGAGTTCGGCCGCCACACGCCCGATGTCGGCCGTGGCAACCATCGGTACTGGCTTGTCGAGGGGCTGCAGGAAACTCGGGAACACGCCGCTCTTGGCCGCCGGAGCGACGTCCCAGATCGAGTTCTCCATGAACCATGCTGGCCGCAAGATACAAATTGGAATCGACAACTCTCCAAGCGCCTGCTCGATTATGGAGTGCTGCGTGAGTAAGTTTGAGCGGGTCGCCTGCGCGCCGATGGTCGACAAGTACACGACTCTACTGGGACGCGCGGCGTCGATCGCCGATCGCAGCGCGGCGGCTACACCCCGCGCCTCGCGAAAGTCAGGCGACGGATCGAAGTTCGGTGGAACGAGCACGAAGACACCAGGAGCTCCCTTAAACGCCGCGGTAAGCGCCGCCGCATCGTTGATGTCCGCCTCGACGAGGTCACAGCCCCGCTTCGCCCAGGTCTCGCATTTGCGGGCGTCGCGAACCACGCCTCGGACGGGCTGGCCAGCGGCCAGAAGGTTGCGCGCCACCTCTCCACCCACATTGCCAGTAATTCCAGTAACTGCAAACATTTTTCTCCTAACCCTCTATCCGGCCGCAGCGTCAGCCAATTCTGGATTTTGATCGGACGATGGGGTGCAGTTCGTCTCTTCATTCTTGGACTCGATTCAGCGGAAAGCGCATCACAAATCGTGCACCTGGTGCAGTTTCAATCCAGAGGTCACCACCATGATCCAATATGGCCTGGCGGGACAGAGAGAGACCCAGTCCGAGTCCGTTCGATTTGCCGGCGGTTACGAATGGGTGGAATATCCGTTCACGAATCTCATTCGGAATTCCTGGTCCCGTATCTTCTATTTCAACCACCGCGTAGGCGCGCGCCTGCCGGGCGCAGATGCGGACCTCTCCGCCGCCTGGCATCGCCTCGAAGGCATTGATGATCAAATTAAAAAACGCGCGCTCGATTCGAGCGCGAGCGAGCGGCACCTCGATGCCGCGGGGAACATCGAGCGAGACGCGAACGCCGCGATTTTCAGTCGGCGCGGAGGCTGCTTCCGCGGCGGCCGTGATGACCTCGCTTATGTCACAGAGTTCGGCGGCTGATTTGTTCCAAGAGGTTGCGACCTCTGTCAACAATTTCCGCATGCGGGCGGCGGCGCTGTGCATATTTGCCGCCAGCCGCTTAATTTCACGCGGCCCAGCCTCCGAATTCATTAACATTTCGGTGCTTGCGTAAATTGTAGCCAGGGGATTTCGGAGATCATGCAAGATCGAGCTCGAAAGCCAATCCAACCTGGCGATGCATTGCGCCATGTTCGGCCGTTTCCGTTCCGCGGAACGCGACGCCCCTCGGCTCTCGATGCCCCGTAATCGGTTCTGCGACGGGCTTTTCTTCTGAGGGAGAACGCGGCTGTGATTCATCTTGGGCGCTGACTCCTCGCGATTTTCCCTCCTCGGGAGCACTCTCGCGCTGATCCGCGGGTGCCGCATCTGTTCACGATCACCAACGTGTAAGTGCTCATGTTCGCAACCGCCGTTTTAGCTGGATTCGTTTCCCGACTTGAATCTTCCTATCGATTGCTGCCGACATACATCTGCTGACCACCACTATTGACTTCCTCTCTCAAACCGGAGCCCTATGCAGTGCCGGTCCGTTGTTCTCTCAATCTTTTTCTCTGTCCATCCACTCGCGGACGTACAGCGGACAGTTCTCAATCTTCATGCCCTCCGCCTCGCAACTCCTGAGAAACCTCACTGCGTCGCGATCCGCCAGCCTCAGGTCTCGCAAATCCAGAATGGTGTTTCGGTAGTCGTGATCGAAAAGCGCCTTCAGTTCCCCGACGTGCTCCGCGTCCATACGCCCACTTAGGGTGAAAACTGTGAATCTCTCCCGCGCTGATCTCTCGATCCTCAAGGTCATCGGTTGTCAAAGCAAATGCTCTGCATTGCCGCCGGTCATAAATGGAAATGCAATACAGAGACCAAATGCAAAATATTGAAAATAGACGGCTAGAGGCATTGGCCGGATGACGAGACCTCGGGAAGTGCCGAAGTTTCGGGAAAGGGACTTACTATTACTGAGAGATAAACTTGTGTTTCTTGATCCTTAATTGTTTGATTTTCGAGTCCAGGGTCGAGCGGGGAATTCCGAGTTTCGCTGCCGCACCTTTTGGGCCAGCAACTTTTCCCTTGCATTCTGCTAAGGCGGTTTCAATGATTTCTCTCTCCTGATTCTGGAGAGTGTCGGGCAGACGACTTGTCAATCCTTGCCGGGCTGGCTTCCGGATCCCCAGCCAAGCCTTTTCGATCCAAAACGTATCCCCACCGCACAAGATCACTGATCTTTGAACAATGTTTTGCAACTCGCGGATATTTCCCGGCCATGGATACGACTGGCACAGTTCCAGCGTATTTCTGTCAATCTTGCAGAACTGCTTTCCGATTTTTTCCGCATAGCGCTTTACGAAATACTCCACCAAGATCGGAATATCCTCCTTCCGTTTGCGGAGCGGAGGCATCTCAATCGGAAAAACGTGGAGGCGGTAAAACAAGTCGGATCGAAACGTCCCCGCGGCAATGGCCGCCGTTAAATCGCGGTTGGTTGCGGCTATGACGCGAACGTCGGTGGTAAGAACTCGGTTACCTCCCACTCGTTGAAACTGCCGCTCCTGAAGTACACGGAGCAGCGTAACCTGGGTCTCTGCGGGAAGATCGCCCACCTCGTCCAGGAAAATCGTGCCGGAATGTGCCAGCTCAAAGCGGCCCTGATGGCGCTGCACTGCGCCGGTGAAGGCGCCTTTCTCGTGCCCAAACAGCTCCGACGCGATCAAAGAGGAAGGAATCGACGCACAGTTTACGCTGATGAACGCCTGGCCGGAACGTTGCGAGTGCTTGTGGATGGCGCGAGCAATTAATTCTTTCCCAGTGCCGGTTTCGCCTGTGATCAGCACCGTGGAATCGGTGGGAGCCACTTTCACAACGTTGGAGAGTACGGCTTGCAGGGCGGGTGACGAGCCCACAATTTCCTCAAACATGAATGTCTGATCAATTTGCTCCCTCAGCGCAAGGTTTTCGTCACGCATCCTCTCCTCGGCGCGTTTACGATCCTCAATATCCGTCCCGGTGGCATACCAGCGAATAATGTTGCCGTCGTCGGCGCGAAGAGGATTGTAGCGGACAAGGAACCAGCGATAGTTACCGTCCTTTCCAAGCTCTCGTTGCTCAAATTCAAAAGGCTTACCTTGGGCGAGCGCCTCACGACGCTCCTCAACTAGCCTTTCCAAATCCTCCGGGTGGAAGATCCGTGCGGGAAGGTCTTCTCTCTGCACCTCCTCCAATGTGAGGCCGATATAATCGAGCACTGTCTGATTTGCATAAAGGGCTGTCCCATTTGGGCGTAACACGCAAATATAGGTGGCGATGGCGTCAACCATGCGCCGAAGCTCTGTTTCCTCCGCCTTTATTTGCTCAAACGCAGTCTGCAGAGCCGCGCTCGCCTCGTGCTGCTGGGTGACATCCATCGCCGTACCGACCATTTCAATGACATCGCCGGAAGCATTCACTACCGGGCGCCCGACCACATGAATGTACTTGGCCGCGCCGTTCGGCAGAAGAAGCCTATAATTTGCCTCAAAGTCGGTCCTGTCCCGAACGGCCTGCTCGATAACAGGCGTGTAATAACGCGCGTCCTCCGGGTGCAGCCTCCGGACGATCTCCACATAAGAGGGTGGCGTGGGACCAGGATCGAGGCCGAAGATCCGGTACATCTCTATTGACCAATAGGAGGCGTCCCAGCCGGACCTTGGGATCACGGCAAGCTCTTGACCGGCGTCGCGCTGCGCGTTTTCCATCTGAGGGACCCGCACGGCCCAACTGCCGGTGTGGGTCAGTTTCTGTGCTTCGGCTAGATAACCCTCATTCCGCCGTAGAGCTTCTTCGGCACGTTTGCGCTGTGTGATGTCTTCGGACAGCGCCATCACGAATCGAGGTCCCGTCTCGGTACCCGGCACAAGGGAAACGTTGTTGCTTACCCAAATCAAATTGCCGTCCTTGCGGCGATACTTTTTCTCAATCTGAAACTGTCGTCTTTTTCCCTCCATCAGCTCGGTGATGAGCGCCCAGTTGGCTTGGCGGTAGTCCTCATGCGTTAAGTCCAGAAAATCAATTGCGCGCAGTTCCTCCTCCGTGTAGCCCACCATTGCCTGGAAGACATGATTGGTGGCCAGAAAGCGGCCGTTGTGATCAGCTAACGCAACGCCGATAGCAGAATTCTCAAAGACAGATCTCCACCGATCCTCACTTTTCCGAAGAGCATCTTCAGCCCGCTTCCGCTCCTCAAGATCGGTATTTGTTCCATACCACTTCGTGACTTTCCCTGATCGGTCGCGCAGAGGATTACCGCGAAAGAGAAACCAGCGAAATTCGCCGTCGAAGCGGCGGAAGCGGCCCTCCACTTCGAACGGCGTTACAGAATTCAAACTTTCCCGGAATGTTTCCAGCATTCGTGGCAGGTCGTCGGGATGAATCGCAACCTGCCATCCCCAGCCCAGAGCTTGCTTTGCGGATAGACCCGTATAGTCCAGCCAGCGCTGATTGAAAAACTCACCCGCGCCGTCGGGACGAGCGGACCATGCCAAAGTAGGGATGGTGTCGACTACAAGGCGAATGTCCTGTTCATCTCCAGGTTCTTCGGAGGCATGCCGCAAGGATGGCATGCGCTGATTATAGTCCCACACGGCGGACTAATCGGACCGAATGAGCGAAATCCAGCATCCCATTGAGTACTAGCTATTTAGCAGCTCAGCGACGATAGCATCGAGACCAGAGCCAATGGAGAACTCGCAATCAGCAGCAGAGAAGCGGCTCCAGGCGATCTTGGCAGTAACGCTATTATGCCGGGAACCTGATGTGCTGATTGGTTACAACCGCGCCTCTAAACGCATCCGGCATTCGTTCTAGTGTAATGAGGAGAAATCGTCCTGCAGGAAAAACGAATACATGGGGTTTCGTTGGTCAACTACGTAGTAATTTGTGAGTCCTGCCGTCTGCACCTGCCCCAGATCGAAGTCTCCGTAGGAGATACCCGTTCCGGCCACGCACTGGCGGGCGGCATTTCGCTGGCACGTGAAGATTTAGTCGAAAAAGTGTCGATTTCACGCGTCCAGGAGCGACGTACAAGTGGAGGTTCGAAAAATGACGAGCGATGCATTGGTAGTGGATGTTAGCCGGGACTGGGCGATCGCTCGCGATGTGCAGCAGCGGTTTATGCAGAGCTTGGATCATCCAGCGGTCGGGGCTTTGGACTACGGTGCACGTTGCCGGCAAGTGCGCGAGCTGGGCGGGGACTGCTTTGATTTTGTGCCGCTGCCGGATCATCGTTTGGCCTTGACCGTTGGAGACGCTTCGGGCAAAAGTCTCGCTGGGGCGCTGATGATATCGAATGTTCAATCATCACTTCGCACGGCGGCCTCATTTACGGGAAACGATGGAGCTGCGGCGCTGAGGGCGGTGAACCGTCAGGTTCACGCATCATCGCTCGCAGATCGGTACGCCACGCTATTCTACGGCGTCTTCGACGGAGCGACGCGTACGCTGCACTACGTTAATGCAGGCCACAATCCCCCGATGGTTCTTCGACGGGACGGCTCGATCATTTGGCTTGAAACAGGTGGTGCACCCGTCGGATTGTTTGCCGATTCGACCTATGAGCAAGGCGTTATTCAGCTCAATGCGGGCGATATGCTCCTCGCCTACACCGATGGCGTGAGCGAAGTCGTGAATCCGGCCGGCGAGGAGTGGGGAGTAGACGGTCTCCGAAGGGCAGCGGCCGAAAGCGACGCACAATCCGCTGAGGGCGTTGTCCGCACGATATTTAGGTCGATGGATGAATTTTCGCGAGGAAGCCAGAACGATGATGCGACGGTCGTAGTCTTACGGGTGCATTGAGCCACGCAAAGCTCGAGCCGTTGCAGGAGACCGCTGCCCAAAATCGTGAGGCGCGCACCACGCCGAAGTTTTCCAGCAAAAATAGGACGCCTACCAAGAGGATTGTTGTGCCGGCAATAATCCCTCCGCAGAGATTTACCGGCGAACGGAGCGCGAGCGTTTAGGAAATTGCTCAAATATAGTGATGGCGGTCACTTGGTTGAAAGACCAGCGTAGCCCGAAATGGGCCGCTTGATTGGGTCTGACGCTACGGATACATCGAACAAGTACCTATCTTTAGGCAAAGCTAACAATCACGCGCGATTTTTGTTGCTAGGGCTCTGGCTGCGCCGGGCGGCATGCTCCGCACGATCGAGGAGCAACTGGCGTTCGCGCGCGTTGCGCGTGAGCGCTGCCGCGCGCTCAAACTCCCCCCGGGCTTCGCCAAAGCGGCCGAGCTTGGCCAGAAGGTCTCCGCGCACGCTCGGCAATAGGTGATAGCTCTGGAGTGCGGGCTCCGAGGCTAGTTGGTCAACGAGCGCGAGTCCGGCTTGTGGGCCGAAAGCCATAGCGATCGCCACCGCACGGTTCAAATCAACTATGGGAGAGGGCAATAGTTGGGCCAGCTCTGCGTAAAGCGCCGCGATGCGCTCCCAGTCCGTTTCTTCAGGGACAACTGCGCGCGCGTGACACGCAGCGATCGCGGCCTGAAGGACGTAGGGGCCGGGCGAGCCTCCCAGTTTCTGAGCGCGCTCGAGGGCGGCGAGGCCACGTCGAATGAGGAGTTGATCCCACAGCGCACGCTTTTGATCGAGAATCATGATCGGCTCACCAGATGCGCTTACGCGCGCCCTCGAGCGCGAGACTTGAATCTCCATCAGAGCGACGATTCCATGGACTTCCGGGTCCTTCGGAACGAGCTCAGCCAGAATTCGGCCGAGACGCAGAGCATCTTCGCAAAGTGCTGGCCGCGTCCAGTCACTGCCGGCAGTAGCCGTATATCCCTCGTTGAAGATCAAATAGATCACTTCGAGCACCGACGACAGACGGGAGGCAAGTTCTTCTCCACGCGGCACCTCGAAAGGCACTTGATTTTCGGAGAGTGTTCGCTTTGCGCGGACGATGCGCTGGGCAACGGTCGCCTCCGGGACAAGATACGCCCGTGCGATCTCCGCAGTTGTCAGACCGCCAAGCAAGCCGCAGCGTGAGCGCGACGCGCCCCTCGGAAGAAAGAACCGGATGACAGGCGGTGAAGACCAGCCGAAGGAGATCGTCGCCGAACTCATCGTCGATCGCGCTTTCGTAGTCCGGCGCCTTCCGATGACTCTCGTGCTCGTATCTGAGTTCCTCGTGTTTCCTCTCCAAGCGCTTGTTCCGGCGCAAATGGTCGATCGCACGGTGCTTCGCAGCGGCGGTGAGCCACGCGCCCGGCTTATCCGGAATGCCGGAAACCGGCCACTGCTGGAGCGCGGCGACGAGAGCGTCCTGGGCAAGCTCTTCAGCAACGCCAAGGTCACGTACGATCCGGGCGATACCCGCAATGATCCTGGGGGATTCGATTCTCCAGACGGCGTCAATGGTGCGATGGGTATCGGCAGGCGTCACCGCTACCCATCATACGCGGCCTTCGGCGCCCCCGATCGTTATGCCTTGGCAGCGTGCTGCGGCGCCGTAAACAATTGGCGGATCTCGGTCTCGCCCTCCCAGCCCGGCCAGTGTTTGTGATGCAGTTCCATGAAGCGCCGCGTTCTTTCGATCGCTTCTTCCTTCGACTTCAATTCAAACACTGCATACCCGCCAAAGACTTCCTTGGCCTCTGTGAAAGGTCCGTCGGTGACGGTAATTTTTCCGCCTGCCAGCCGGACGCGTGAGCCGGCCGCCGTTGGGCCAAGGCCGCCACTCTCGATCATTTCGCCGGACTTGATTGATTCTTCGGCGAGCTTGTCCATGGCCTCCATCATTTCCTTGGGTGGAGGGCCCGATTTCTCAGCGGTCTTGACCATCATCATGAATCGCATTGTGATACTTCTCCTTATCTGAGATCTTCCGGCTTAGGTTGGATTCCGGTTCTACTGATGCGTCGAGCGAGCCCACCGGAAATCGACACGCCGAACAACTTTCTTCCTACGAGCCATCGCGCTGGCCGGACTGCGCCTGCATCTCCTTAAACCCGGCAGCGGCATCCTGAACATCGGCGGGGAAATCGGAGAATTCCTGTACCTGCCGAATCTCGATGACTTCATTGTCCGAAGCGGGGCATCGCGAAGCCCATTCAATGGCCTCTTCCTTCGACTTCACCTGAATCATCCAATAGCCGCCGACAACTTCCTTCGCCTCAATGAAAGGCCCGTCGGTCACCTTGGGCTTCCCTCCCGAAAACGAGACGCGCGTGCCCATCGAGGGTGGATGGAGGCCATCGAGCGCCAGCAACACGCCGGCTTTCTGCAGGGATTCGTTGTACTTCATCATCGCGGCGACGGCCTTGGCGTCCGGCATGGCGCCTGGCGCGGCTTTGTCATAGCCCTTTGGGATCATCAACATCATGAATCGCATCGTAGTATCTCCTTGTGGTATCGAGTTCGGAGTCGGGCTTGCCGTCCTGTCGACCGGCTGAACCCCTCTCTACTTTTGACGTCGAACCAGACGCAACGAAATCGACAAGTTACTCTGGCTTTCAAGATACGTCACTCGACGCGAATAGTGGGCTTCAAATTCAAACGACGGACGATCGGCGGGATGTCGAAGTTGTGTGTCTTGGAGAACCTTCTCGGGCCCAACCGGTAATAATTATCGCCGCCGGGTGCGGTGGTGCCTGGCGCAGAGCGGGATTGCCGAAGAGTCCGGGGATTTCTGGCCGGGGCCGTGCGGTCCGGTGTGCGACGCTTCGATACGTCGGAAAGATCTGCATACACAGCGCGGCTGGGATCTCCTTCATCGTCATGTCATTCGTATACCGCTTCACGGACGGAAAGGAACCCTTAATAACGGTCAGCAACTTTCGATCGACACCAACGATCTGAAGTCCAAGCCAGCAAGGAGACCATCCACGCGGTAAAGACACTTTTGAAAGAGAATGCACTTCGGGTGGCCGTCCAGAAAGCCAAGCGTGCGGGCAAATAAATACCACATGACTTGTCCGAGATACCGTAAAACGTTAAAAGGCTCCGAGCAGGAGATAACTTCCGCATAGCCGACCTCCGGACCCTATTTGTGCCAACCCTTGAGTCGGGCCCCGGCATATGAGAAAATTCCACCTACTCCGAAAAAAGGTGGACCAAAATGAAAGCTGGGTTCTGCTTTTTCGCTTTGTGTGCGACCCTCTCCGCGCAGTGGCTGAACTATCCGACGCCCGGAATGCCGCGCACAGCGGATGGCAAACCCAATCTCTCTGCGCCCGCGCCACGGACAGCGGACGGAAGACCGGATCTCGGCGGGCTATGGAACAAGTTTTCGAATTATCGCGCCAACATTGCCAAGGATCTCGAGCCCTCGGACATTCAGCCGTGGGCGAAAGCCTTGGTCCAGCAGCGCGTCGAAGACCTCTCGAAGGACCACATGAGCGCGCGGTGTTTGCCGCTAGGCCCCGGCTACACTACCGACGCAGACAGCAATGGCGGTGGAATCATGAAAATCGTCCAAACGCCGTCACTCATCTTGATTCTCAATCAGGACCTTACCTATCGGCAGGTTTTCATGGACGGCCGCGCATTGGAAACCAATCCTACGAATCCGAGTTGGATGGGATACTCGGTGGGGCATTGGGAAGCAGACACGCTTGTAGTGGAAAGTTCGGGATTCAATGACCGGACGTGGTTGGATTACAATGGGCATCCCCACACTGAAGCCCTGCGCATGACCGAACGTTTCAAGCGCCGCGACTTTGGGCACCTGGAGGTCGCCGTGACGCTGCAGGACCCGGCGGTTTATGCCAAGCCTTGGACGGTCACTGTTACGGCGGAGTTGGCGGCCGACACGGAAGTCCTTGAATACGTCTGCAACGACAATGACAAGGGTCAAGAGCACTGGGTTGGCAAGGCATCCGACCAGGAGAAATACCAGGTGAAGGTGGCGCCTGAAATTCTAGCGAAATATGTGGGTACCTACGTAGAGCAACCGAAGTACTGGAGATCGAAGGCTCGAACGGTCCAGTTCACGCTCTCCGACGGCGTCCTGTTCGGGCAAGTGGACGGAAAAGAAAAGGAACGGCAATTTGCGACCTCGGAAACCAGCTTTTCCGGATTCGGAGGGCTGGCCGTCGAATTTATCAGAGATGCCCAGGGAAATCCAACGGGTCTCTTTGTGAAGCATGTGTCGGGCGATTACCGGTTTGCACGCCAATGACGTGCGGCTTGACCGGTCACTCGACGAGCGGTTCATGAACCGCACACAACTGCTGGTCCTCACGCTGTGCGGCAGCGTGCTCTTCATAGACGGATTCGACGCACAGGCAATGGGGTTCGTCGCTCCCGCGTTAGTCCAGCAACTACACCTTGCGCGCTCAGCGCTCGGCCCGGTTTTTTCCAGCGGCTTGGTGGGCATCATGATCGGTGCGCTGGTCTTCGGTCCGCTGGCCGATCGACTTGGGCGAAAGCCGGTTCTGGTCTGGTGCACGTTACTGTTTGGGCTTTTCTCTCTGCTCACAGCCACGGCCGGCTCGCTTCAAGGATTGCTGCTCTATCGGCTGTTTACGGGTTTCGGCCTGGGAGGGGCGATGCCGAATGCAGTCGCCTTGACATCGGAATTCATGCCCGAGAGGTTTCGATCTACAGCGGTCACCGTCATGTTCGTCGGCTTTGCTATCGGCGCCGCGGCAGGTGGTTTCGTAGCAGCCGGGCTTATCCCACGCTTTGGCTGGCAATCCGTCTTCGTCGCTGGCGGTGTTGCGCCCTGTGTGATCGCCGTTTTTCTGATTGCGTTTCTTCCAGAATCGATCCGGTTTCTCCAGACGGGCGATGCGCGACCGTCCTTGATCATCGGGCACGGGTCGAAGCAGTTCATTGTCGGACAGCTCTTCGACGCAGGACGCACACGAATGACTCTGTTGATCTGGGTCATCTTCTTCATGAGCCTGCTGGATCTGTACTTCCTCAACGCTTGGATGCCGACGCTGGTCCACGACGCGGGAATCGAGATCGGGCGAGCCATTGTACTCACGGCGCTCTTCCAGTTGGGAGGCGCGGTCGGATCCCTTGTGCTGGGCAGGGTCCTCGACCGCTTTCTGTCGTTCCGGGTTCTGGCGTACGCCTATCTCACGGCTGGCGTCTTCGTATTTCTCATTGGGACCGCGGGAAAATCCGTGGTGCTGTTGGCTTGCGCCATACTTGCGGCCGGCTTCGCTGTAATCGGAGGGCAGGGAGGAGCCAATGCGCTGGCCGCGGCGTTTTATCCAACCCCGATTCGCGCCACCGGCGTGGGTTGGGCGCTGGGGATCGGCAGAGTGGGGTCCATCATCGGTCCTCTTGTCGGAGGAGCGCTGTTGTCCCTTCAACAGGATACCCGGCGTGTCTTCTGGGCTGCGGCCGTTCCAGTTCTAATCGCCTCGGCCGCGAGTTTTTTTGCGAGCCGCGCCGAGCCTTCCCGGCTAGCAGAACAATCGTTAAGATCCGAGCAAGATATAATAACCCCCTCATCATGAAGATCGATTTGTTTACTCATTTTTTCCCCAAACGGTTCGCGGAAGAGTTCGTCAACACAGGCGTGGTCGGCAGGGACATCGGCAAACGCGTGCAGAATGTCGCCACTATCGCTGACCTGGACGCGCGCTTTCGCGTAATGGATGAATTCGGCGACTATTGCCAGGTGCTTTCGCTGCCGGCGCCACCTCTGGAGATGATCGCTGGGCCGGAAAAATCGCCATTGCTGGCGCGAGTCGCTAACGACGGATTGGCTGACTTGGTGGAACAGTACCCCGACCGCTTCATCGCTTTTATAGCCTCCCTGCCGCTGAACAATCCGGATGAATCCATGAAAGAGATGGAACGGGCGGTGACACAGCTCGGCGCGCGCGGAATCATGATCTATACGAACGTTGCCGGTAAGCCGCTGGACCTTCCGGAGTTCCTGCCTTTGTTTGAAGAAGCCGCACGCCGCGATCTTCCTATTTGGATCCATCCGGCGCGCTCCGCCGAATTTTCGGACTACAGCACCGAAGACAAATCGAAATACGAAATCTGGTGGACGTTCGGCTGGCCCTACGAAACCAGTGCGGCCATGTCTCGCATTGTATTTTCTGGATTGTTCGACCGGTTGCCCAATCTCAAGATCATCACTCATCACATGGGCGGCATGATTCCATACTTTGAAGGCCGCGTCGGCTATGGTTGGGATCAACTCGGCGCCCGCACTTCCGACGTAGACTACGGTTCGCTGTTGCGATCCATGAAGAAGCGGCCCATCGACTATTTCCGAATGTTCTACGGGGACACGGCGTTGTTCGGCTCATTGGCTGGCACCAAGTGCGGCTTGGACTTCTTCGGCGTCGATCATATCGCGTTTGCCTCGGACGTGCCCTTTGAGCCGAAGCCGGGGCTGTACATACGGGAAACGATCCGGTGTATTGAGAGTCTGGATCTCACCAAGGAAGAAAAAGACCAGATCTACCGTGGCAATGCCGCGCGTCTGCTGCATTTGGAGAGCAAGGGATAAGGGCCGCACCAGATTGGGGAGGTCTAAGTGCGTATGAAAATCTGGTTTGGCGGCTGTGCTGTTCTCCTGGCACTCGCGGCACAGGTCTTCTCGCAACGCCCGCCCGCTTCGGCTCCCAAGGCTCTCATCGACGAATTGGTGTTGGCCAACCATATTCTGGCGAACGAAGAGGTGGTTGACGGTTATGGACATGTGAGTGTTCGCAGTCCCAGCAACCCCAATCATTATTTCTTGGCTCGAGCCGGGGCTCCGGTATTAGTGACTGCTGCCGCGATTACCGAGTACGACTTGGAGAGCAACCCAGTGACGGACACGTCAGTCACGGGATATACAGAGCGCTTCATTCACGGCGAGATCTACAAAGCCCGTCCCGATGTGATGGCGGTGGTGCATTGCCACTGTCCCGAAGTGATTCCTTTCGCAAACACTTCCGTGCCGCTGCAGCCCATGCACCACATGGGGAACTTCATTGGCGCGAGGCGTACCGGTATTTGAGATTCGCAACGCTGGCGGTGAGACCGACATGCTGATCCGGACGCCCGCGCTGGGCCGGGCGCTGGCTCAGACGCTCGGAGACAAATCCGCCGTTCTGATGCGCGGGCACGGCGCTGCCATTGTGGCGTCCTCCCTGCATATCGTGGTGGCGAGAGCCTACTATCTTAATTTAAATGCACGGCTTCAGTTACAAGCCGTGCAGCTCGGAGGCAAGGTAACGTATCTGGATTCCGAGGAATCAAAAAAGGCGGCGACGGATTACGAGCGCTCGTGGGATTCCTGGAAATCCAAGGTAACCACGAAGTGACGCGCAGATTAGTTGGTCAGCAGCGGGATATCCTTGACGGGCGGCGGTTGCTTCACTGATTGCAGAAACGCATAGATGTCCGCGATGTCCTTGTCCGACACAACTTTGGCCGTGTACGGTGGCATCTGTCCCGTAGGTTGCCTCAGGTACTTCTGCACGGCAACCAAAGGCAGAGGCTTGGGGCCCAGGCGGGGACCGGTTCCGAGTCCACCTTGGGCTTCGTGGCCGTGGCATTGATAGCAGCCGTCGCTCTCAAAAAGCTTTCGGCCGTTCGGTGCGTTTCCCGCCGGAGCGGGTGCTTGTGCGAATAGCGCAGTTGTGATGAGAGTGATCAGGAATAGCCGCATTGTGTGCCTCCTAGCGCGGTTGCGTCACAACATCGACGAGTGCGGGTTCGCCCTTTGCGATAACCTCCAGTGCACGCTTCAACGCCGGACCCAGATCTTTGGGATCCGTGATGGGTCCTTCGCCGTGTACGCCCATGCTGCGAGCCATGGCGGCGTAATCGATGTTTGGATTTTTGATGCTCGTGCCGATTTCGGCCGTCGTGATGCCGCGTTGATGGCGATTGGCCATGCGCTGCAGGTGCATCATTTCCTGATGATAGGCACGGTTATTGTGCATCACACTCAGCAATGGAATTTTGTGGTGCGCGCTGGTCCACAAAACTCCCGGAGCATACATGAGGTCGCCGTCGTTTTGAATGTTTATCGACAGGCGTCCGTATTTTTTGTTGGCTACGGCTGCACCCAACGCTGCCGGAGCACCGTAGCCCACGCCCGCGCCACCTGCGCCGCCGATGTATTGATAATGCTTATCGAAACTCCATAGCCTCTGCGGCCAGGCGTTGTTCGACACGAGCGACCAGTCCTTGTCCTTGATTTGCGCCCAAATTTCCATCGCCATGCGAGCTGTGGTGATGGGGCTCGCATCCCAGGCGTAGCTGGCTTCCACGCGCAACCGTTCGCGCGCCTGCTGCTGGCCTTCCGCCAACTTGCTGGCGCGGTCTTCGAAGTTCCGTTTGCGGTCGCCGGTGAGTAAGCGTTTGCACGCTTCAGTCAACGCCGGAAGCGTTGCTTCGGAGTCGGCGGCCATTGAAATATCCAAGTCCGGAAACCGCTGGAAATCCTGATAGTTGCTCTTGGTGTTCAGATCGGTCGCCGAGATGGCGATCATTTTCGTGGTCGGCTTGGTCAGCGGCCGTGAAGTCCGTTGTACTTGATCGCGAAGATTATTGACCGTGCCCCAAAAATCCCACACCTCCAAGCCTAAAATCACATCCGCGTTGGCGATCAACGCGCGGCTGCGCTCGGTCTGATTCAAACGATGAGCCGAGGGGAAATTCATCCGTCCATACTGATTGATCACCGGAGCACCCAGCGTTTCCGCGAGTTCGATCAATGCCTTTACTCCCGCAGGTGTGCGTGCGCAACGGTCCGCAACGATCACTGGGTTCTCCGCGTTCACCAGCATGCGCGCAGCTTCGGCCACAGCTCCCGAATCGCCCTGGGGTGGGCTTGCGAGGGTGATTTTCGGAATGTGCGGACGCTCGTGCTCGCGCATGGGCGATTCCTGCAAATCCCCGTCGGCCACCAGCAATACCGGCATGGTGGGCGGAGTCATCGCCATCTTATAGGCGCGTACGGCAGATTCGGCAAAGTGTTGGAGAGAGACCGGCGCGTCATCCCACTTTGTGAAATCGCGCACCAGACCGGCCGCGTCCTGGACGCTATGCGCCCACTCGACTCCTGGGCGCCGGGTGGCAGCGTCCAGCGTGTTGCCGATGATCATAAACACTGGCACGCGGTCGACGTAGGCGTTGTAGATGGCCATCGAGGCGTGCTGCAGTCCGACTGTTCCGTGCGCCAGCACGCACACAGGTTTACCTTCGATCTTCGCGTAACCATGCGCCATAGCTACCGAGGACTCCTCGTGGCAGCACGTAAGGAACTCCGGGCTTTTATTGCCGCCGTAGTTGACAACTGATTCATGCAGGCCCCTGAAGCTGGAACCCGGATTGGCGAAAATGTAATCGAAGCCTAAGGCTTTGATCACGTCCACCATGAAGTCGGAACCAGGGTGATCGACGGTGAGTATTTCGACGCTCGGCGAGGGGTCTTTTTCTTGCGTCACCACGGCTGCTGTCGCCGAACGCGCAGGTTCAGGCGCAGGTTCAGATTGTTGAGCCCGGGCTGGTTTCATGCCGGCGGCCAGCGCCGCCGCACTGGCGGTTCCCTTTAGGAAATTGCGCCGGCCCACACTTTGCCGACCAATCGGAGGCTTGTTTGAGCGTGCCATATTTCCTCGCTTTCGCTGTGAGGCATTATATAACCTTCCGATCGTTAGTAGAATTTTCAGAACGGATCAACGCGGAGACTAAGCGCCCGCAGGATTAATGCAATCCGGGCCTCGCGGGTGCAACACACCTTCGTCGGCATGGAGAGAGCCGCCGGACCTCCATTGTTTCTACAACGGGTGCCTATGGGCATATATTATTATTCTGCGTGGTGGTGAGCGTCGATCTTAAGAGTTGTGCGCGTGAACATGAGAATACCTTGGAGTTGACTTCGCGCTTTGCCATCTTCCCACACTACGCAGCATGGCAAACATAAGCAAAGTTGTCCCTTTCGATCAGAACAAATCTCGCGTAATTGCGGTGGACGAAGAGACTAACCGCATCATCGTTGCCATCGGGCGTCAGCGAGTTGCCCTCGATATGTCGACTCGTATAACCGAACTTCCTCCGGATGCAGGTGACAAGCCAGCCAAAATCCTGCAACTCATAACACTGCGGAGACGGAGGAAGCGATGAGTGCCTCCTTGCCCGATTCGCGCTAGCGGGTGCCGCTAGTAGGGAGCGAAACTGGGCGGTCCATCAAACACCGGACCGGCGAGGGAAGACATGGGTGAATTTGACCACCCAGACTATCAAAAGAACGGGGGGCGGACCATAGCGGACCAGTTTAGAATGTCTCCATTTGGACCTGAGTTTTGGGGAGTTGGTCGGATTGGCTCTTCTTTCTCTACAGATTGGAGCATGTCTCGTACCCAACGCTCCGTAAAATTCGGGAACTTCCAGGTCCGGTCCTGTACCGGATCGAAGTATTAAATTGCCAAAACAGTCACGATGATAGTTGCATTTCTAATATACGGCCCGTTGCGTCGATTCCGAGCTGAATCTTTTGTTGCGAATGGGGGCGGAGCGACACAACACTGTTCTAAGCAAACGGGCAAGGCTGCGAGCATGGTGTGATCGCCGGCCACCTAAAGGGACCCCTCAAAGCGGCCCAGTTATCGCAACTCCGGAAACGCACGCTTACCCGGATCCGATCTCGGGGCGATGGCCGTTCCGTGTAGTTCTATCCCCGGCGGCGTCTTCGTTAGGATACCTTTGGGAGGCTTCGATCGAATCGAGCCTCATTAGTCCGGGAGATTCCAGCCAGAACCGCGGCCTTGTAGTCAGAATCCGGAAGTCTTTCGACGGCGCTGCGCCGGTAGAGTTCCCATTGGTGTTCCAGGCGGAGTTCCGATTGGCGCTCCCAGTTTCATCGCTCCGTTCGAGGTGGCCGGCTTGAATTGAAGCGCGATTGTAGCGGGGGTATGCTGCGATTTCACGCCTCCGGGACCTCGCCGCCCATTTTGCGTTCGCAGTGGTGACGGATAGGAACAATTTCTTTGGGGCACCTGATGGGATAAGCGGTTGGGCATGAGGTGCTGATGGCGCATTAGTGCCTCGGCCGCCAAACCACTGGCGCATACGGTAGCGGATCTGACTCGGGAGAGGACCTGGGCCGATTTGGATCGGCACCGAGTCGGCAAAACCGTTTTCAAACGGACGCTGTTGCCGAGCCCGTGGGGGCTAACCCCTCTTTCAATTCCTGCGATTGTTATTCGTTCAATACGAACTGGCGCCATAAACTGCGAGTCAAGGGCCATAAACTGCGAGCCAGCGAGTTTCTCGCGGAATCGTTTCACATGGGAAGCCGGTCTAACCAATGGAGGGGGCTCAAATGCGATTACGTAAAGAGGGATTGACTCAGACCTACAGGCATTGGAGGGGATTTTTGAGCATTGGGGACAGTGGGGACAACTCCTCGAAGTTGGCCCCTGCACGCGGCGCCATGGGAGATGGGCCCGCCGCCATCCAACCCAAAGGAACTTGCCAGGAATAGAACGCCATGCCCAACACCTGCTCCCTCTGCAAACATCCGAGCCGGGAAGAGATCGATGCCGCGCTGCTCGGCGTCGAGTCGTTGCGGAAGATTGCCGCCCGCTGGGCGGTTTCGAAGAGCGCTCTGCTCCGCCATAAAGCGGCCCACCTGCCGGCGGCTATCGTGAAAGCCGCAGCCGCCAAAGAGGAGATCAGCGGTGGCAAACTTCTCGATCGATTAACGACTTTAAATCGGGAGACCACTTCGATTCTGCGTGAGGCGCGCACTGCTGAGACCAAAGATAACCAATTGGCGCTGAGGGCGATTGCGCGCGCCGAGAGGCAATTACTTCTCGAGGGCAAACTGCTCGCCGAAATGAAGGAGGACCCAGCGACCGTCGACCTTACTCTGGCGCCGGAATGGCTGACGTTGCGGGCCGCGATTCTATTGGCGTTGGAACCGTATCCGGCGGCGCAAGCGGCCGTGGTGAAAGCACTTGAAAGCCAGGAAGTAGTGAACAATGTTGCGGCGTGATTTGCTTTGGGCTCTTGATCCTGTGCAGTTTGCCCGCGAAGCGCTTGGGTTTCATCCGGATTCATCACAAGCAGGGGTGCTGCGATCGAACATGCGGCGCCTGCTGCTCAACTGCACCCGCCAGTGGGGCAAAAGTACGACCTCCGCCGCGCTGGCACTTCATCGGGCACTCTATTATCCGAACAGCCTCATCTTGTTGGTGAGCCCTTCGCAGCGGCAGTCCGACGAGCTGTTTGTAAAGATCGACGCGTTCATGAAAACACTCGCCGTCATGCCAATCAAATTGAAGGGCAACCAATATTCGCTGCAGTTGGTGAATGGCTCGAGAATCGTGGCGCTCCCGGGCCAAGAAAAAACGATCCGTGGGTTCAGTGGTGTGACGCTGATTATCGAAGACGAGGCCAGCCGTGTGGATGATGCTCTCTACCGGGCTGTGAGACCGATGTTGGCCGTCAGCGGCGGGCGCCTGATCCTCATGAGTACTCCGTACGGGCAGACTGGCCATTTTTTTGAAGAGTGGACCAATGGAGGGAATTCGTGGCAGCGGGTGGAATGCAAGGCCACCGATTGTCCCAGGATTCCACAGCAGTTTCTCGACGAGGAACGCGCGAGTCTAGGGGAATTTTTCCGCCAAGAGTATCTATGCGAATTCGTCCAGACCCGCGAAAACGTGTTTTCGTATGACTTAGTTATGAGTGCGATCAGCGCGGACATAAAACCGCTATTTGAGGAGGACATGATATGAAACGACGGGTTGCAATTGGGTTGGCTCCGGGAAGGACCGCTGATAGTTTCGGCGTGGCTGTGGTGGAGATCGTTAAAACTCCGATTCCTCCATTCGGTACCGGCCGCCCTGAATATCACGTAATATCTCTTAAGTCTTTTCCGCCCGGTACAGACTATGAGCCGATCTATGCGTGGCTCCATAAAATACTGGCCGAGCACGACGTCATCCATATAGTAATGGACCAAACCGCAGTCGGCGCACCGATGGTTCAGATGATGAGAGAGGAATTGGGCGAAAACATTGATCCCATGATTATTGGGGGCCGCCATACTGAACATCAAAACTACGTTCCCAAAAACACCCTCATTAGTGCAGTCAAGGCGGCGATGATGAAGAAGCGCCTCACGATTTTCGATAAATTGAAGGAAACCCAGAATCTCATTAAAGCACTCTTGGACTATGAGAATCGACCGACCTCGATGGCCTCGTCGAATGACGACCCCTGGCGGGAACATCCCAACGATCACCTGATCTTCGCCGTGGCACTTCCGTGTTGGAAATTCGAACAGCAAATTGATTTTGATTACGAATGGATGTGAAATTGGGCGCGGCGGATTTCTACATTGGCCTCGATCTCGGACAAAAGCATGATTTCAGCACCATGGCGATCCTGGAGAAGCGACCTGGTCCGGCTCGTGGTTACCGTCTGCGGCATCTCGAGCGCTTAAATCTGAATACGGCTTACCCGGTGGTGGCACAGCGCGCTCAACTACTGGTTGCCATGACCGCACACCACGGTCACACCCGTCTCGTTATGGACCTAACGGGAGTTGGGGCGCCCGTGTTCGATTTGCTGCAGGCGGCGGGTGTGCGTCCGGTCGCCATCACCATCACGGGCGGCCGCTCCGTTTCGGGGACGCTGGAACATTTGCATGTCCCTAAGCGCGTGCTGATTGGCACGCTGGCAGCGCTCTTTGCGGCGGGACGATTGAAAATCGCTGCGGGAATCCCGCACGCTGCAGAACTGATTAAGGAACTCCAAAACTTTCAGGTGAAGATCAATCGCCGGACGCGACAAGAGTCTTACGGAGCGAAAGGTGCGCGCAAGCACGATGACCTAGTGTTGGCTCTAGCGCTGGCCGCTTTCTACGCCGAGAGGAACTGACCCAGACTCGGCGTCGGCGAGCCAGTTGGCGAGACTCGACGCAGCGCCGGCGACCACGGGTAGGGCGGCGCCCGCGGTGGAGACGGCGGCCACATTGTTAGGAATGGTAGTGCTTGCGCTTTAGCGGCAGCCGATGGCGAATAACCTTTTGTGAAGTCAGACGACCGTTGGTTGCTTATTGTTTGTTCCAACCAGGGTGGTCATGTTGAGCAAATTACATCGCTCTCGCGAGGAAGGCGTTCTGAAAGCGAAAGTCCTCTAGCGTTGCCCACGTTATACTGGTTCAGGAGACGTGCAACCCCGGAGCGTTGTTTGATACCAATGTCGGCGCTCGACGGTGGGAACCGGCAGGAAGAGGGTGTACGCCATTAAGGCCGGCCTCTTGGAAACACCGTAACGATGCCGGTGGCGGAGAATCCATTTTGACGGTTAGTCGGCAAACCTTCCAAGTAAAAACGGGTCCAATCACATCGGTGGTTTGCGCGTTACCCGTCAAGTAACCGAGTTTCGGATCGTGGCTTTCCGAATTCTATCCAGTGGCTGTCGTCGGTAAAATTGATTCAGTGTCCCAGCGAGTGGATTTTTCGGGCAATTCGACGATCTACGATCAACGCCACGGCGCTGTCATTTCGGACCAATTGGCCAAGATGATGGCAGATCAGCTACCGCGAGGGGCTAGGGTTATTGACATCGGTGCGGGCACTGGCCGAGTTTCCATTCCTCTCTCGAATTGCGGTCTTCACGTAGTTGCTGTTGACCCCGCGATCCCGATGTTACAAACCATGCAGCGAAAGTCTAGCGAGGCACTGTCCGTGGCCGCAGAAGGCACGCGTCTCCCTATTCGTCGGAACAGCGCAGACGCCGTCATTGTGGCGAGGCTCTTGTATCTTGTCCCGGATTGGAAAATTCTGTTGCGTGAAGCGGAGGAAGTGTTGGTTCGGGGAGGCATCCTTTTTCACGAATGGGGTAACGGCGACCCCAGTGAGGCTTGGGTACACGTTCGCGAGAAGGCTCGATCGCTATTTGAAGAGGCAGGTGTTTCAGCCCCTTTTCACCCGGGTGCAAGATCCGAGGTCGAAGTGGATTCCGCCCTGCGTGACTTGGGGTTTCTTAGACGGGAAGAAATAGAAGCGGGCGCTGGTCCCACGATCACACTAGCCGATTTTCTGAACAAGATTGAGAGCGGGGAATGTTCTTATATGTGGAGCGTGCCTACGGATGTGAGGGGTTCCTGCTTCCCCCAATTGAGACGCTGGTGTGAGAGCGCGTTCGATCTTCATCTGCCAGTTCCGGTGCCAGCCCAACTTCAGTGGGTCGTGTACGAAAAAATCGGTCGATGACCTCAAAAACTCCTATCCGACGGCCCAGTGTTTAGGGATTCACTTGGTCGTGTAGTCGGCATACCGTCCATTAGGGCGCGCTATTGGGCAATGTCAACTACGGCAGCGGTTCGATCCCAAGTCGATCATTAACGGCACCACGAAATCGCTGCTGGCAGCCAAGGTACTTTTCGGTCGTCTGAACCGATACGTGTCCGAGTAGAAATTGGATCTGCTCCAGTTCGCCGCCCGCCTGATGGCAAAGGCGTGCACAAGTGCGTCGAAGGTCGTGCGGTGCCAGTTTTTCGATCGAAGCTTGTTGTGCGTAATCCTTTACAACGTGCCAAACGACGCGCTCCGTCATGCCCTCACCCCAAGCCTTGCCCGCCCGGCACACCCGACGGAACAAACGACCTTTCGTTATTCCAGACGCAAACAACCATGAGTCGATCACCGCCTTGACCCACTCGGGAACGGGCACAGTCCGGACGTGCCGCCCTTTGCCAATCAGGTCCACAATCGCCCAATGGTCGTCGCGGCGTTGAAGATGGGTGACTTCCAAGCCCGCTGCTTCTTTTCGGCGCAGGCCACAACCCAACAGAATTGCTAGTAGTGCTTGATCTCTCTTCCCCTTCAGCGTCGTCGCGTTCGGTGTCTGCCAGAGAGTCATCGCTTGTTCGGCGGTAAGCCAGTTGCCAAGGCGGACGCCCAGTTCCTTAGCCCCTTTTACTCGACGGATTCCAGCGGCAAGCTCCGGGCTGAGCAGTCCGGAATCGGCGGCCTCATACGCGAGCCTACGGATCGCCGCGAGCCTCCCATTAATGGTGCCTGACGAAAGTTGACGCGATTCCAGGTGGATTCGATACCGGGTTACCACAGCTTTATTGAACGATAATCGCGGTTCAGAGCAATACCAAGTGATGAACTCTTCAATTGCATGCCGATAGCCCCGCTGGGATTCCTTTGACGGCAGGCTGCTGATAACCGCAGATTTGGCTTGGTCGAGATCGGGCATTCTGAGCACGAGTCTCGGCTTATTATTGCCGGTGTTTTGCCTGGTTTTCACATGACGGGCCTCCTTCGCCCACCACCCAAAGCGAACACCAACATCGTCCTGGATGGGGAGCTGAGGTTAGGCCCTCGGGGGCCATCGGCAAATTGACGGTTTGCGCGTTACCCGTCAAAGTGGATTGCGGGTGCGCCGTCATCAGGGACGTAACTACCTTTGGATCGAGTAAACTTACCTTGACACCTAGATGCCGCTCCAGCCAGGCGACAAACTCGGCCCGAGTGAGGCCCGAAGGAGGCTGTTTCTAAAATGCGAATGGCATTGACGTTGGGCATAGTGGGGCTTGCGGCCGTTCTCTTGCCCGCGCTCCTGCCAGCCGCGGAAAACCAGCACCCGCAACAGATCACCGTTAACGGAAAGAACTATGACTGGCCCAAAGTACCTGTGGTCGTGGTACTGATCGACGGTGGAGACCCGGCCTATGTGAATGCCGGTCTTGCCCAAGGACTTTTACCCAACTTCAAGAAGCTCATGACCGAGGGGTTTGTTTCCGTGGCCGTGGGCGCGATGCCTAGCTTCACGAATCCGAACAACGTCTCCGTCATCACAGGCGTGCCTCCTTCTGTCCATGGAATCTCCGGAAATTTCTTCCTGAACCCGGCGACTGGCCAGGAAGCCATGATGGATCAGCCACAGTTCTTGCGGGCCGATAGCATTCTCGCAAAGTTTTCAGAGCACGGGGCCAAAGTTGTTGCGCTTACGGCGAAAGACAAGCTGGCCAAAATACTTGCCTATAAATTGCAACATGGCATTTCGTTTTCCGCCGAGAAGGCCGACAAGTGTACTAAGGAAGACAACGGCATCGACAACTGCCCGGCCTATGTCGGTAAGCCCGTCCCTAGCGAATATTCCGCCGACCTTTCGCTGTTCGTCCTGGAAGCAGGCATCCGGATACTGGAGAGGGAAAAGCCGGACCTGATGTATCTTTCGCTTTCGGACTACATTCAACACAAGTTCGCCCCGGGCTCAAAGGAAGCAACCGAGTACTACATGGGAATTGACAAGGCGCTGGGACGGTTGCTCGCACTTGGCGCGACCGTCGCGCTGACGGCCGACCACGGTATGAATGATAAATCGAACGCGGATGGGTCCCCCAACATTGTCTTTCTGCAAGACCTGCTCGACCAGCAGTTCGGAAAAGGCAAGACCAAGGTGATCCTGCCCATCACCGATCCGTATGTGAAGCATCACGGCGCGCTCGGCTCCTATGCCACGATTTTCTTCCAGCAGCCGATTTCCGCGCCGGCTGTGATGAATCTTCTCAACAAGCAGCCCGGTGTCGAACTCGTGATGAATCGTGCCGCCTCCTCCAAATTGTTGGATCTCCCCGCGGACCGTATCGGGGACCTAGTTGTCGTCAGCGATCGCGACACTGTCTTGGGAAAAAGTAAGGCCACTCTGGATCTGTCCCAGCTCGGGGGAATGCGATTGCGCTCCCATGGCGGACTAGCCGAGCGCAACGTCTACCTGATTTTTTCCCGGCCGTTAAACGATAAGTACGCCGAGATCGCTCTGTCGCGCCAGTTGCGCAACTTCGACGTCTTTGAATTTGTCCTCAACGGGCTCCGATGAACTGCGGGGAATTGGCGAGTGCGGTCTCATCGAGAAAAATGGGGCGAATAGCTCCCGAGTGGTCGCCCACTCAGAAGCTACTTCTTGCGGAACTAATCCACTTGGTTGATAAGTCGGTATGTCGGACAAGTGCTCGGCGGATTGCGGTTTGATCGTCCATATGCCGCGGGGGCCTAGACAACACTGTCGATATCTCACATTCGGGACGTGCCGACTAGCCGTCGGGATGCATCAAATGTGGATCGCCTAATTGTGACGAACGTTTTACCGCAACTGCATAAATTTCAGTGAAAAATATGCAGCGACAAAACACTAAATCTTAATTCCGACGTCATGCTTTCTTAACGGGTCATGCCTATTCTGAGGGCCTGATTCTGAGGAGGAATCGAAAATATGACCTCTAGAGAGAACTTCGTAGCAAAGGTCTTGCGCACGGCGCGCGTAAGCTTAGCGTTGCTCGCCATGACGCAGTATCTTTTTGGGCCTCTGACGCAAACTGTCAAGGCGTACGACAAAGGCGTGCCTGCTCCCACAAGTTCCCCCATCAAGCATGTAATCGTCATTGTCGGGGAGAATCGGACGTTCGATCATCTCTTTGCGACCTACGTTCCAAAGCCAGGCGAGACCGTAAACAATCTGTTATCAGAGGGGATCATCAACTTGGACGGATCACCAGGGCCGAACTTCGCCAAGGCGCATCAGTATTCCGCCGACATCACGGGCAGTGCGACTTTCCAGCTTAGTCCTACAAGCGCAAAAACTCTTTACACCACGCTCCCCGCGCCGCTGAACGGCGGACCGACAAACGTTTGTGCAAACAATGGAGTTTGCACTCACCACGATGGGACGACCTCCGAGAACGGGCTATCGTCGTCGCCCATTGACTACTATCAGTTCATGTTGACCGGAGGAACCAACCTCACGGGTCACGTCCCCGACAGCCGCATCACCGGCGTAAGTAGCACGGCGCCATACTCCACGCTCCCGCCTGGCCCATTTCCGCTCACCAATAACACTCTGTTTCGCGACGATTCGTATGCGAACAGTCCGGTGCACCGGTTCTATCAGATGTGGCAACAAATGGACTGCAACATCGCCTACGCGACGGTGGCTGATCCCAGCGGCTGCCTGGCAGATTTCTTCCCCTGGACCGAGGTGACTGTCGGTTCCAACGTGAACGGCGTCGCCCAAGCGCTCAACTTCAGCACCGATTACTCATCCGGCAAGGTCACGACCAATGAGGGCGCAACTTCCATGGGCTTTTACAATATGCTGTCCGGCGACGCGTCTTACACCAAATATCTGGCCGACAACTACGCGATTAGCGATAACTATCATCAGCCGGTCATGGGCGGCACGGGCGCGAACAGCGTCATGCTCGGCTTTGGAGACGCGATCTGGTTCAGCGATGAAAACGGCAACGCCCTCACGCCCCCCAACAACAAGCTGACGTTCGCGGGCGGTCCGGTGAACGAGATCGAAAATCCCAACCCGGTCGCCGGAACGAACAATTGGTGGACGCAGGACGGTTACGGCGGTTTCGGCAACAACGGCGCTTCGATGGGCGTGTACGGCGGCGGCAGCTACAGCAACTGCTCGGATACCTCGCAACCGGGCGTGGGACCGATCGTGACTTACCTGAATTCATTGACTCCTAAGATTAACCCCAACTGCGAAGCGGGCCACTATTACCTGCTGAACAATTACAACCCGGGTTATTTCGGAGACGGCAGCGACGCCTACACCGACACCAACTCGAGCAACACTCCGTTCACGATTCCAGGGACAACTCAGCGCAGCATCGCGGACGTAATGCTTGAGAACAACATCTCCTGGAAGAGTTACAACGATCAGTGGAACGCGTACTTGGGCGACAAGTACCAGGTAAACTACGGAACGGTTGGCCAGAAGAGCGACCAGTATTGCAACATCTGCAACCCGTTCCAATACCAAAAGCAGATTATGACCAATAGTGCTGTGCGTACGGCACACATCACCGACACGCAGGACCTGTACAAAGACATCAATAACGGCAGCCTGCCAGCCGTGTCGTTTGTAAAGCCTAGTGGGTGGGTCGATGGTCACCCAGCCTCTTCCAAATGGAATCTCTTCGAAGGATTCGTGACGAAAATTGTGGACGCAGTGAAGGCGAATCCGGATCTGTGGGCCACCACAGCGATCTTCGTTACAACCGATGAAGGTGGCGGGTACTACGACTCCGGTTACGTGCAACCTCTGGATTTCTTCGGCGATGGCACGCGCATCCCCTTGCTGGTAGTTTCGCCATACACGAAGCCCGGCCACATTTCCCACGCGTATGCCGATCACGTTTCGATCCTCAAGTTCATCGAACGCAACTGGCATCTCAACGCAATCACAGGCCGCAGCCGGGATAATTTCGCCAACCCCGTCTCGACGGTGGCCAACCCGTACGTCCCGACGAACAGTCCGGCAATCAGCGACCTGTTCGATTTGTTTGTTTTCTGATCATCGAGCGAAGGGCGCAAGACGCACCGACACGCATACTACACTCACGCTCGCGGGCACGGGAGTCTCGGTTCGGGCTCCCGACTCCATCGGCAGTCTTGCCTTTACTGATTGACGCATGTCTATGTCAGGTCGTTAACTGTTTCAATTGCACGCGGCTGCGCCGCCCAACTAAAGTCACTCGCTCCGCTTCAAGTCTTCCGGCACGATCCTAGTCTGGAGTTTCGTCAGATGGGGCTTCTTCGCTGATATTTTCCTTGGGACTCTCGGGAAGAACATGCTCTGGGTTCACGCCAGAACTGGCGCAGTCAACACAGAGCGGCAGGCCGTGGTAGCAAAGGTCGGTTTCCTTGCGGCTGTTCGAGCATTACTGACACTGGCCACCGTTTGTGATTGGTGCGGGAGTGCCCGTCGCAGAACAGGCGACTCCCGTCCCGGAAGGCACTCGCTAAAATGCGCTCGCGTCAGCCCGTCGACGCGATGCTCCTTTTGCGAACGGAGAACCTCCCGAGGGCCGGACTAGCCAAGCATCCAAGACATAGTGCAGGGTGACCACGCCTTCCAATCTGTGCACATCAGCACGACTCACCACAGGCAAAGTGTCAAGCAGGTTTGCGCCCATGCGATCCAGCGCCACATCAATCTCCGAAGCGCGTCCCGGACATCAAGCCAGCCACGAGTTGGTCGGATAAGAAGCACGCGGAGGACGGCTCGGCCGTTATCTGGCGTCGCAGGAAAACGTGTCCTCTAAAGACCATAGCAACGCCCAACCAACATAGTACGTTTCCCAACTCGACGTTGGGTCGCTCTTTGCTAATTGCGCTATTTTGCGTTCGAGTAGATCAACAAAATCGACTTGTACACCTTTTGGCGGGCAATAGAGTTGCTGCTTGAATTGGTCTCTTGCCTCATTGTTCGCCCACGTTAATCCCTCACCAAGTGCCTGAACGTAAACCTTCGAAGCGGCCTTAGCGTTCGCATCCGTAGATGAGCTTGCTGTCCGATACTCCTTCAAGCTCATCTCTGCGTGGAGATGGATACTTAACACCGAAAGGCAGCCGGCGAGAATCAGACTTCGCATTTCCTGAATGTATCAAAAGCGTCGCCCAAGTGGTGCTGCGCTGGCTTACGCAACGCGACGTGGTGCCCATCCCCAAATCTGTGCAAAAAGAGCGCATGGTTGAAAACCTGAATATCTTCGACTTTGAGCTTGATCCCGAAGACAACAAGGCGATTGCCACGCTGGACCAAAAAGCCAGCAGTTTCTTCGATCACTGCGATCCTGAAAAAGTGAAATGGTTAGGGACCCGAAAATTACAACATTAACGGAGTTCTCAAGTTTTTTTGGTTGTAGCTCAGGATGCGGCCAAGGTCGAGTTCCTACCCACTGTGCATACCTGTGGACCCCGATAATCATCATTATCGTTAGCTTCCGCTTCGCCTAACCGGCACATGTGCTTCCGAGCGCGCCGTGATATAGGGCCTATGTGCTTTCTGATTGAATAGGAATTACGAGGCTGCGTCGTTACTTTTTAGGGGAACGGGATTTCGACCAAGTGTGTGGGTTTTGTTAAACCGGGCGCTGGATGCCCAGGCGCCTCATGCGGCTGCGCAGCGTACTGGGGTTCAGTCCAAGCACAGCGGCCGCGCCTTGCGATCCTTCGATGATCCAGCGCGTCGCGGCCAGCGCATTCTCGATGTGCCTTCGCTCGGCTTCTTCCATGCTGCGCGGAGCCGCTTCGGAAGCTCCTGCGGCTTCCGCGCCGGGCGCGAATAACGGCGCATCCAATACCGAACCCTGGCACAGCACCACTGCGCGCGCCAGCACGTTTTCCAGTTCCCGTATGTTGCCCGGCCAATCGTAGGCCATCAACTGCTGCAGTGCCGAAGACGAAATCCCCTCCACTCGCCGGCCAAACTGGCGGCCGTAACGCCGGATGAAGTGCGCCGCCAGCTCCGGAATATCCTCCCGCCGTTCGCGCAGCGGCGGAACCTCCACCGGCACCACCAGCAAGCGGTAATACAGATCCATGCGGAAGCGCCCTTCGCGAACCGCCTCGGCCAGGCTGCGGTTGGTCGCGGCCAGCAGCCGCACGTCCACCTTGGTGGTTCGATTCGAACCCACCGGCTTCGAATTCCTGTTCCTGCAAAACGCGCAGCAGCTTGGCCTGGCTTTCGAGCGGCAGCTCGGTCACTTCATCCAGGAACAGCGTGCCTCCGTCGGCGTACTCGAAGCGTCCGATCCGCCGCTCCAGCGCGCCGGTGAACGCGCCTTTTACGTGGCCGAACAATTCGCTCTCGATCAGTCCCGCCGAAATCGCCGCGCAGTTGACTTTCACCAGCGGCCGCTCGCGGCGGTCGCTGAGATTGTGAATCGCACGCACCACCAATTCTTTTCCGGTTCCCGTTTCGCCTTGAATCAGCACCGTCGCCGAAGTGGAAGCCACCAGTTGAATGCGGCTTAGCAGCTCCTGGAACGCCGGGCTGGATCCGACCATTTCGTCGCTGGGATGGTCCGCGCGGATTTCTTCCTTCAGGTAGGCATTGTCCTGCTCCAGACGCGCGCGCAGTTGAGTGAGTTCCTCCACGCGGTGCTCCAGTTCGCGGTTCAGCTCCCGCACCTGGGCCTCGGCTTGTTTGAGCGGCGAGACGTCGCGCCCCGTGACCCACGCCCCCAGCAGCTTCCCGTCTTCGATGATGCCCACGCGCGACATCAGAAGAGTGCGGCCGGCGAACGTGCCGCTCCACTTGCGAAAAGCGGTGCCCGTCCTTAATGAACGCGCGCAGACGCTCCATCTGTTCCGGGTCCGAGCGCGGGCTGATGAGCTCCAGCCCGGCGCCGATCAACTCCGTTGCGCTGGCCAAACCAAACAGCGCCGCCGCCTGATCGTTGCAATCGGCAACATAGGCGTAACGGTAATAGTGCTCGATCTGCTCGATCCTCGGGTGCGTCGAGGGCAATCGGCTGCTTCAGGGCCACGCGCACCATGGCCTCGTTGCCGTGTGTGACAAAATCGCGCCAGCGTTGTTCGGTGCGCGCCAGCGTCTCTTCATGCTCCAGGCGTTCCATCTCCGCGCCGGCGCGGGACGCGAAAATCTGGAGCACCGCTTCGGCCAGCTTCGGATTCGCCAGGGGCTGGCACGTGATCGCGGAGATCAGTCCCAGGGAGTTGCCGTTCGACGCCATTAAGGCGCGCTCCCACATATCCCTCGGCGCCCATCTTCACCAATTGCAGCGTCTCTCGGGAACAGCCGATGAGTGCCTTCGGGGTAGCAACAGAGCTGTTTCCCGATCACCCCCTCGCAAGGAGTGCCGGAAAGATCATATTCGAAGTTCGCGACCTCCCTGCCGGGTGCGTGAACCGCCAAGGTGCGTATCCGCTCGCCGCCGGGTTGAAGAGCGCCCACCAGAACCAGATCGGCCTGCAGCGCGTGGGATAGTTCGCGCACCAGCGAACGGAAGAAGTCTTCGCCGGTATCGCTCCAGACCCCTTTGGCAATCTCGAAAACGACATGCTCGAAATCGCCGGCGGGTTCAACTGCACTCATCGTGCGACGCCCCCTCCGCGGAGCGCGGCTACGAGGTCTATTCTAGTCGAGTCGTCATACCCGCCGCAAACACGTGATTTTCAGAACCGGCCTATCTCACAGGCTCAAGTTGCGGGATGCACCGGTGAGTCGTCTTTCCACAGAGTCCATTTCGCCAAACCCATTTTCAGAGTATTCAGCAGAAAGGGCTTCGGCATGACATCGTTCATGCCAGCCGCCACGCACTCCAGACGGCTCATGCTGGCGCTGGTGCCGACGATCGGTGTCACCCGGCCTTGCGGCATGCGGCGAATTCTGGCCGTGGTCTCCAGGCCGTCCATCTGCGGCATCTGCCAATCCATAAAGATCTCCCGGGCTGATGAAGGCGGTCAGCGCGATCCTGCCGATCTCGCTCAGCACGTCCGGCCTGATCATTGCGTGGGTATCGTCGCTCATCGCCGCGTGGGGCATCTTCGCGGTCGGCAACCACCTCCACGGCCGTCGCGTCGGCATCCTGCTCGCCCTGATCTGGGGCGTCCTGCCGTACGCGCTGGTCGAGTCGATGGGCCTGAGCGAGTCGCTGTTCACGGCGATCGCCGCGTGGGCGCTGTACGCACTGCTGACCCGGCGTTGGTTCGTGGCCGCCGGGCTGACCATCCTGGCCGGCTGGACCCGCCCGACCGCGCTGGCGCTCGTAGCGGCACTCGGCGTGGCGGCGCTCGTGGCCCTGTGGCGCCGGGAGCCGGGCTGGTGGCGCCCGGTGCTGGCGGCCGCGATCGCACCGTTGGGCTGGCTGTCCTACATCGTCTGGGTCGCGGTGCGCCTCGGCCGCGTGGACGGCTGGTTCTACGTCGAGGGGCCCGGCTGGAACTCGTCGTTCGACGGCGGCCGGTACACCTTCAGCGAATTTCGGCAGACGTTGACGAGCGCTCGGCCGAGTCTCGTCTACTATCTCGTCACGATCCTTTTGATCATCACGGTGGTGCTGCTCGTCCTCGGGTTGATCAACCGCCAGCCGCTGCCGCTGCTCGCCTACTCGCTCGCGCTGCTTGTGATGACTGCCAGCGGCACCGGCTTTTACCACACCGATCCGCGGCACATCATCATTCCGGCGTTTCCGTTGTTCCTGCCGGTCGCCGTGGCGGCGGCTCGGATGCGACGGCAAAATCTGGTGACCGTCTTCGCGATCCTCGGCGCGATCTCGATCTGGTTGGGCGCCTACCTGGACGTCTTCACCAACGGCTCGTTCTGAGCCGATGGCTCGGCCCGCGGTGCGCTCCTATCGGGCCGCCTCGAACGCCTTGCCGACCTGCGTCACCGTCGGCCCGCTGTGGAACAGGCCGGTGCTCGGCCCGCTGTCCGCGGCCGGCAGCGCGAACCAGGCGTACCGCTGGAGGTACGGCAGGCCGTCGAGCATCTTCGTCGACGCGGTGACGAACGCCGCCTGCTGCTGCCTCGCTCGGGATAGCGTGGTGCCGTTCGAGAAGTTGATCAGCGCGTACTCGGTGAGCCAGATCGGCTTGTGGTAGCGGTTGTAGACGGCCTGGAGGTACGACTGGAGCTGGCTGACCGCGTCGGGCGTGGTGAAGTCCCCGCCGTACCAGTGCAGCGCGATGAAGTCGACGCGGTAGCCCGCGGCTCTTGGCGCCGGACATGAACTGGTCGAGCCAGCCGCCCGGCGTCGCGCCGCCGCTGGCCACCGCCGGGCTGCCCAGCGTGATGCCGGTCGCCATCAGCTGCGGCCACAGGTCGAGCGCCTGGTCGACCGTCATGTTCGACTGCGCCGACAGGTCCGGCTCGTTGAAGCCGAGCAGGTCGTGCCCGGCCGCTTTGGCCTGCGCCAGCGCGCTGCGTCGTGACGCTGCCGGCCCCCAGATCATCGGGACGAAGCTCGACGCCCTTCGGCGCGCTGACGCCGTTGTGGTTGGTCGACCACGTGTAGTACCAGCTGGCGCCGGACTGCGCGAGCGCCTTGTCGACGCCGGTGAAGGTCCACACGCTGACGCCCTTGCGAGTCGACGACGGCGGGCTTCGCCGGCGCCTCGACGGCGGTCGGGGCGACGGGCTCCGGGCGTCGGCGACGGGAGTCGGCGACGGGCTCGGCGAGCGGCGTCGCGGACGGCGACTGGCGACGCCGGCATGCCGGCGAGGCCGACGGCCGCGCTCGCGCCGGCGTCGCGGCCGACCGGTGTGACGTTCGCGCGCCCGGAGGCCGTCGACAGCCACGGCGCCGACCGCGGCCGCCGCCGAGCCACGCCGGCCGCCAGCGAGGGCACCGTGCCGCGGCGTCGTGCGGATGCGATGCCTGCGAGCGCGCCCGGCTGTGCCGTACCCGCGGCCGGCGCGCGGCGGGTTCGCCGCACGATGCGAGCCGCGCTCGCGCGCCAGACCCGCGGGGCACCGCCAGCAGCGGCAGCCCGGCGAGCAGCCGGTCCATCGGCAGCAGCCGTGCGTCGGGGCGCGCAGATGCTCGCAGTCGCGGACGTGCCGGGCGAAGCGCTTGCGCCACAGCGGGCTCGGGGTGCCGTCCCAGTCGCGCGCGATCCCGGTCGAGCCGGCGCAGCCGGGCCGGCGTCGCAGCGCCCGTACGACCGCGCGGGCCGTCTCGAGCTGCTCCTTCATCCGCGCGACCCGGACCGCGGCGTGCGGCGGCGCTGAGCCCAGCGCGTCGGCCAGCTCGGCGCGGCCGAGTCGCCGGTCTCCTCCAGCCACCACAGCGACAGCAGCTCCCGGTCGTCGGCGCGAGCCAGCGGGTGGCCTCGGCGACCTCTCGGCGCTGGTCGGTCAGGCCGAGCCGCACGATCGTCAGGTCGGCGAAGTCGGCGGCCGGGTCGGGTACGTCGCCGGCGTCGTCCAGGTGGGCGTGGCGGGTCAGCGACGGCTTGCCGCGGCGCTGCTGGCGGTCGCGCACCTGGCGGACCGCGATGGCGACCAGCCACGACCGGTAGGCCGCCGGATCGCGCAGCTCGGCCAGGTCGCGCACCACCCGCAGCAGCGTCTCCTGCACGACGTCGTCGACGTCGGCGTGCCCGGCCAGCGCCCGGCCGACGATGTTGTAGACGAGCGGCAGCGACTGCGCCACCAGGGCGTCGAGCGCCGCGATCACCGCGCGGGCCGCGTCAACGGTCGCGATGTCGGGGCCCGAGCGGCTGGTTGCGTGCATCGGTGTCCTCCGGCTTTCCGGGCCGTACGGTACCCGTCGCTACAGGAGACCGCCCGCGGCCGTACCGATAACCGAAAATCCGTTATCCGGCTCGCCGTGGCACCGTCTCCATGCAGGCGCTGGCTCGCACCGGCGTCGCGCCGGAAGGATGTGGAGCACGATGTGCGCAGTTGGCGCGGCGGCTGCCGTACCGGCTGCTGTGGTCGGTTGTGGGTTGCCGTTGGTGGGGGTCGGCGCGGTCTGGGCGTTCCATTCGTCGACGTCGGCGAAGGTCGCATCGCCCCAGGTCGCGGCCGCTGTCCCTCGTCGGGGATCGCCTGAGCCGGTGTGGCTCCGTCCCCGTCACCGTCGGTGCGCCCGTCGCCGAGCGCCGAGCCCGAAGCCGAGCGCGCGCCTCGCCCGAGCACGCGACGAAGATGGCCGCGCCGCGCCGGGTAGCGGACGTTCACGTTCGTCAACGCCGTCAGCCAGACGATCTGGGTGGCCGGCTGGCAGCAGACCCCGAAGCCGGCGCTGACCACGACCGGCTGGGTGCTGCCGGCCGGCCACAGCGTGACGATCACCGTGCCGGACAAGTGGAACGGGCGCTTCTGGGGCCGGACCGGCTGCTCGTTCAACGCGACCGGCAACGGGCACTGCCAGACCGGCGACTGCGGCGGCCGGTTCCAGTGCCGCGGATACGGCGGGATTCCGGCGACGCTCGCCGAGTTCAACCTGAACTCGTTCGACAACCTCGACTTCTACGACGTCAGCATGGTCGACGGCTCGAACCTGCCGATGTACATCAACATCACCAAGGGCAAGACGAAGGACAAGATCAGCTCGACCGGCTGCATCGCCGGCCGGCTGCACGAAGCCGGTCGACTGCCCGGCCGGCGATGCAGGTCAAGTCCGGCGGCAGTCGTCGGCTGCATCAGCCCGTGCGCGCGGTTCGCGACCGACCAGTACTGCTGCCGCGGCACGTGGGCGCCGCGCGACCGACGTGCGACCCGACGAAGTGGCCGGTCGACTACGCGGCCGTCTTCAAGAAGGCCGAGCCGTACGCGTACTCCTACGCGTACGACGACGCGACCAGTACGTTCACCTGCACCGGCGAGTGCGACTACCGGATCACCTTCGGGCTGACCGGCTGACCGGCTGACCCGTACCGGGGACGCCGCCGCCGTGCCCAACATGGCCGGCGGCGGCAGAGTAGCGTCACGCCTCCCGGCTATCGAGGAGCCCGATGAGCAGCCCAGATGATCCGACGGAACTTGCGGTCACCGACCGTACTCGGCTGCGGCGCCTCCGCGAACAGGGCAGCCTCGATCGGGCTGAGCTGATCGCTATCCTCCGTGCCGGATTCGTCTGCCATCTCGGAGTCCTGGTCGACGGCTACCCGATGGTCGTCCCGACCGTGTACGGGATCGACGCCGCCACGCTCTATTTCCACGGCTCCGTCGCGAGCCGCAGCCTCGTCGCGTCGCCCCGGGCGCCGGTGTGCGTCACGGTCACCCACGTCGACGGCCTGGTTTTGGCTCGGTCGGTGTTCGAGCACGCCGTCAACTACCGCAGCGCCATGATCTACGGCGTACCGCGCGTGGTGACCGATCCGGACGAGAAACTGACCGGGCTGGCCGCCCTGACCGACCACATCGCGCCGGGCCAATGGGGATACGCGCGCCAGCCGAGCGCGAAGGAACTCGCCCAAACGAGCCTGCTCGCACTGCCGCTCGACGAGGCCTCGGTGAAACTTCGCAGCGGCCCGCCCGACGATGGCGACAGCCCGGACGCGGCGCTCGGGTTGTGGGCGGGGGTCGTGCCGGTCCGGACGGTGTGGGGTGATCCCGAGCCCGATCCGGCGCTGGCGGCGGGCATTGCCCTGCCACCGCACCTGGCCGTCAGACGGTGAAGTCGACCACGACCGGCGCGTGGTCGGACGGGCCCTTGCCCTTGCGCGCCTCCCGGTCGATGTACGCGCTCGGTCGACCCGTCCGGCGAGCGCCTTCGTCGCGTAGACCAGGTCGATCCGCATGCCCATGTCCTTGTGGAACATGCCGGCGCGATAGTCCCAGTAGGTGAACGGGTTCGGACCCTTCATCGGCGTCGGCACGACGTCGACGAGGCCGAGCGTCGCGCAGCGCGGTCAGCGCGTCCCGCTCCGGCTCGGTGACGTGCGTCGAGCCGACGAACGCCGCCGGATCCCAGACGTCGGCGTCGGTCGGCGCGACGTTGAAGTCGCCGCAGACCACCAGCGGCGTGCCCGGTCGCGATCTGCGGCGCGAGCGCGTCCGCAGCGCGGCGAGCCACTCCAGCTTGTACGTGTAGTGCGGGTCGTCGATGCGTCCGGCCGTTGGGCACGTAGACCGACCAGACCCGCACGCCGCCGCAGGTCGCGCCGATCGCCCGCGGCCTCCGGGTCGGGGAAGCCGGGCTGCCCGGCGAAGCCGCGCTGACACGTCGTCGAGGCCGACCCGGGACAGCGATCGCGACCCCGTTCCACCGGCCGGTCGCCGTGCGCGCGCGACCTCGTAGCCGAGCTCGCTCGACCTCGGCGCGCCGGGAACTCGGCGGTCTTCGTCTCCTGCAGGCAGAGCACGTCGGGCGCGCGGTCGCGAGCCACTCCAGCAGGCGGGGCAGGCGGGAGGCGACGGAGTTGACATTCCACGTGGCCAGGCGCATGCCCCCACGACTAGATCGCCAGGCGCGATCGACTCGCCCGTGCAGACGTCGACCCGCGCGAGCCACGGAGGTCGTGCGAGGTGTCGGCCGACGGCGGTACGTGTGTCGCGACGTGTGCACCGTCACTGCTGCGGTTCGATCCGGTGGCCGCCGTGGCCGCTCCTGCTCGCCGCGGTCCGCGACGAGTTCATGGGCCGCCCGTGGGATCCGCCCGGCCGCGCACTGGCCGGATCGCACCGACCGTGATCGGTGGCCGGGACCGGCGTCGCCGGCGGCACCTGGATGGCGGTCGACCCGGATCGCGGACGGCGGTCGCCGCGCTGCTCAACGGTGTGCGGCTGCCGCCGCTCCGGCGGCGCGACCGACCGACCCGGGGCACGCTCGTGCTCGCCGCGCTGGCCGGATGATCGATCCCGGTGGACGGTGCGCATCGGTGCCGGGCATCGCCGACGCCGCCGACGCTCGCCCGCTACGACGGATTCCACCTGCTGCGGGCGACTCGGACCGCGTCGAGATGTGGTCCTGGGACGGTGTCGGGCCTGCCGCTACCAGCACCTCGCCCCCGGCGACCACATCGTCGTCAACCTCGGCGCGGACCGCGACGACGATCCGCTCGTACCGCATTTCCGGCCGTTGCTCGCGGCGACCGCGACGCCGCCGCTGATCGGCCGGCCGTCGACGGCGGCCGCTGGGGGCCGGTGGGTCGAGCTGCTGCGCGGCGACGGTCTGGACCGCACGGACGATCCGCGGGCTGATCATCGAGCACGACGTCGACGGCCGTCGCTACGGCTCGACGTCGGCGAGCCTGGTCGGCGTCGGCCGCATGGCGTGTCGCTACGACTTCACCGCGACTCCGGCGACGCCGGCTGGGCCGGGTACGGTGAGACCGGAAGGGGTCGATGTCGGATTTCGACCCAATATCCGAGGTTTGCTCGCTACGCTGGCAACGTGCCGCCCTGCCACGGATGATCACGCAGCTCACCCCTGCGGCGCCAACCGGGCACGGTACACACCGACGCCGGCTCGGAGCTGCTCTGCCTCCTCGGCGCGCTGTTCATCGTCGCGCTCGTCGCTCTGGCTGTATCTCCGCAACCGCGTCGCCGAGCGCCAAGGGCGGCGGCATCAGAACGGCGTCACCGGACCCGAACGATCCGTACGGCACGATCCCCACCGAGCAGCTGTCCGCCGACGCGAACACGCTGCTGGTCGCCGCCGACGACTCGCTGAAGACGAGCGAGCAGGAGCTGACCTTCGCCACCGCGCAGTACGGCGCCGGAGCCGACCGCGCGAGTTCACGGCGGCGCTGGAGCAGTCCCGGGCCGACGTCACGGCGGCGTTCCACCTGCGGCAGCTGCTCGACGACGACGGCCGCGGATGACGAGCCGACCAAGCGCGGCTGGTTCGCGCAGATCATCGAGCGCTGCCGTGCCGCCGACGCGCGGCTGGATGCTCAGGTCGAGGCGTTCGACAAGCTGCGCGACCTGGAGGCGAACGTCGAGACGATGATCCCGGCGCTGGCCGCACGGCGGGATGCGGCGGCGGGCCGGCTGCCGCAGACGCAGGCGACCCACGTACGCTCGAACGCGATACGCGCCGTCGGCGATGCTCGCCGTCTCGAACAGCGCGGCGCAGATCGAGGAGCGGATCGACTTCGCCGACCGGACGCTCGGCCAGGCCGGAGAGGCGTCGCGCCGGTAACCGGCCGTGCGCGGCGCTCGCCGTACGGGCGGCCGAGGAAGCGCTGGGCCAGGTCGACATGATCCTCGACGGCGTCGAGCAGCTGTCCGCCGAACCTGGATGCCGCGGCCGCATCGGTCACGCCGCGCTGGCCGAGGTCGAGTCCGACGTCGCCGCCGGTCAAGGCCGCGGTCGCGGCGGCGGGCGCCGGATCGGCGCGAACGCTCCGCCGGCACCGTCGACCTGGCCGCTGCCGTCGCCGGCGCGGAGCAGGTCGCCGCCGCGGTCCGGGCGGAGCTGGCGGCCGCGCAGCCGGACCCGTTCGACGCGCTGCGCCGGCTGGAGGCGGCGGACGTGCGGCTGACGGCGGCGCTGGCGAACATCCGCGACGCGGCGAGCCGGGCCGAACGGGCTCGGGCGCATGCTGGAACAGGCGATCCCGGCGGCCCGGGCGGAGATCTCCGCGGTCACGAACTTCATCACCACCCGTCGCGGCGCGATCGGCAGCGAGGCGCGTACCCGGCTGGACGAGGCTCAGCGCCACCTCGACGCAGGCGCTCGCGCTGGTCCGGCACCGATCCGGTCGCGCGCGCTGACCGCCGCGCAGCAGGCCGACGCGCTGGCCGAGCAGGCCGGCCAGCTCGCCAACAACGACGTCAACGAGCTGGTCGCAGCCGCGTTCAGGTGGCGCGGCGGTGTCCGATGGGCGGCCTCGGCGGTGCCGTGCTCGGCGGGATCCTGCTCGACTCGATGATCGGCGGCGGCGCGGCGGCCGGCGGTGGCTTCGGCGCCGGCTTCGGCTGGGGCGGGATCGGATTCCGGGCAGCTTCGGCGGTCCGGGCACGCGCGTGCGGGTGCGGTTCTAGTCATCAGGTCGGTTACGTCAAGATCGGGGAGTCGCGGCATGTCGCAGCAATCGATCATCGGTCGCATCACGTCAGCTGGCCCGCGCCAACATCAACGCGCTGCTCGACCAGGCCGAGGATCCGCAGAAGATGCTCGACCAGATGGTCCGCGACTACACGCAGCGCGATCAGCGACGCCGAGGGCGCGGTCGCGCAGACCATCGGCAACCTCCGGATGATGGAGGACGACGCCCGCGAGGAGCAGGCCGCCGCCGCGCAGTGGGGCGCCAAGGCCGCCGCGGCCAGCCAGAAGGCCGACGAGATGCGAGCCGCCGGACGACGCCGTCGAGGCGGACAAGTTCGACAACCTGGCCCGGATCGCGCTGCGCCAGCAGATCGACGGCGAGACCGACGCCCGGAACGCTGGCGACGACCATCGCCGAGCAGTGCGAGGTGGTCGACAGGCTCAAGGACGGCCTGCAGCCAGATGCGCGGCAAGCTCGACGAGCTGCGCCGCAAGCGCGACGAGCTGGTCGGCCGGGCCAAGACCGGCGGCCGCGCAGAGCCGGGTACGCGACTCGATCCGCAGTCCGTCGACATCCTCGATCCGACGAGCGAGATCAGCCGCTTCGAGGAGAAGATCCGGCGCGAGGAGGCGCGGATCCGGGGCCACGAGGAACTGGCCGCGTCGTCGCTGGACGCGCAGTTTGAGAGCCTCGAGCGCGAGGCCGGCCGACGCCGAGGTCGAGGCGCGGCTGGCGCAGCTCAAGTCGGGCGTGTCGGCGTCCGGCTGGTGACCGGCCGGGCTCAGAGCAGATCTTGCAGCGCGTCCTCGATGGCGCGGTGGAACGTCGGGTACGCGTAGATCATCGAGCGCAGCGTCGCGATCGGCACCTGCGCGTGCACCGCGACGGACAGCGCGCGACAGCACCTCGCCGCCGATCGGGCCGGCCGACGTCGCGCCGACGAGGACGTCCCGGTCGGCGTCCGACGACCAGCTTGATGAAGCCCTCGTTGCCGGCCTTGTGGATCCAGCCGCGGGTCGATCGCCGGGATGCTGCGTGATGGCCGTGCGTACCCGCAAGCCCTGGCCGCGGGCCTGGGCCTCGGTGAGGCCGACCGCGCCGATCTCCGGATCGGTGAACGTGACCCGCGGCAGCGCGTGCGTAGTCGGCCGGCCGGCCCGTCCTGGCCGAGGATGTCGCGGATCGCGATGCCGGCCTGGTACATCGCCATGTGCGTGAACGCGCCCTTGCCGGTGACGTCGCCGATCGCCCAGAGCCCGTCGCGCGGCCCGCATCCGGTCGTCGACCTCGATCGCCGCGCGCGGTCGGGTCGAGGCCGACCGTGTCCAGGCCGAGGCCGGCCAGGTTGGCGCGTGCGGCCGGTCGCGACCAGCAGCTTCTCGCCGGTGACCGAGCTGCCGTCGGCGAGCGTGACGGTGAACTCGGCGCCGTCGTGCGTCGACCCGCGTCGCCGTGCGCCGGTCGTGCATCGTCACGCCGTCGCGCTGCAGAGCGCCGTCGCGACCAGCTCGGACGACTCCGGCTCCTCGATCGCGAGCAGCCGGTCCTGCGCCTCGATCACCGTGACCGTGACGCCGAACCGCGCGAAGACCTGGGCCAGTTCCACGCCGATCGCACCGCCGCCGAGCACGAGCAGCGACGACGGCAGCGTCGCGACCTCGATCGCCTCGTGGTTGGTCCAGAACGGCGTGCCGGCCAGCCCGTCGATCGGCGGGATCGACGGCGGACGTGCCGACGGCCAGCACGACGCCCCGGCGGCCGTCGATGGTCTCGTCGCCGACCGCGACCCTGCTTCGGGCCGACCAGCCGTGCCGGAGCCGCGGACGAAGCGGCCGCCCTTGCCGGTGAACCGGTCGACCGCGACCTTGTCGTCCCAGTTGTCGGTGGCCTCGTCCCGGATCCGCGCGGCGACCGGCGCCCAGTCCGGCGTCGACGGTCGCGTGCCCGGCCAGCCCGTCGACCCGGCGCGCCTCGGCGAGCAGGTTGGCCGCCCGGATCATCATCTTGCTCGGCACGCACCCCCAGTACGGGCACTCGCCGCCGACCAGCCGCCGCTCGATCCCGACCACGTCGAGGCCCGGCCTCGGCGAGCTTGCCGGCGACCTCCTCGCCGCCGACGCCGAGCCCGACCACGACCACATCGACCATCAGTCATCAACGTACCCCGTGATCACCGTCGTATATGCGGCCGGAAATTCACGTCGACGTCACCGACCGGCGCGTTCCGGCCACCCCTTCACACCGGCGCTGGCGCGCGAGGACTATTCTCGCGTCCGAGGTACGGCTGCAGATCATCTCCGGCGATCTCGCTAGCGGTCGGACGATCCT
The DNA here is from genome assembly GCA_963731375.1 of Bryobacterales bacterium. Taxonomy (GTDB): domain Bacteria; phylum Acidobacteriota; class Terriglobia; order Bryobacterales; family Bryobacteraceae; genus Palsa-187. The sequence goes on along the minus strand of CAVSUW010000004.1, from coordinate 27,199 downwards.
CAACGGAGATCCTCAACAGGAGGGCACCACGTGACGACACTCGAACCGAAGCCGATCGTGACTCGGCCGTGGCCGGTGCGTCAGCCCGTCACAGGGCTCGGCGTTCGCGCGCCTGCTGCGCACGACGGACGCGAAGCAGATCGGCATCATGTACCTGGTCACGTCGTTCATCTTCTTCCTGGTCGGCGGCTTCATGGCGCTGCTGATGCGGGCCGAGCTGGCCCGGCCGGGCCTGCAGTTCCTGTCGCTGGAGCAGTACAACCAGCTGTTCACCATGCACGGCACGATCATGCTGCTGTTCTTCGCGACGCCGATCGTGTTCGCCTTCGCGAACTACATCGTGCCGCTGCAGATCGGCGCGCCGGACGTCTCGTTCCCGCGGCTGAACGCGTTGGCCTACTGGCTCTACGTGTTCGGTGGCACGCTCGCCGTCGCCGGCTTCGTCACCCCGGGCGGTGCGGCCGACTTCGGCTGGTTCGCCTACCCGCCGCTGGCCAACGCAGATCAACTCGCCGGGCGTCGGCGGCGACATGTGGATCATCGGCCTGGTCATCTCCGGCCTCGGCACGATCCTCGGCGCCGTCAACATGATCACCACGATCCTGACGCTGCGCGCGCCCGGCATGACGATGTTCCGCATGCCGATCTTCACCTGGAACATCCTGGTGACGTCGCTGCTGGTGCTGATGGTCTTCCCGATCCTGGCCGCCGCGCTGCTCGCCGTCCGAGGCCGACCGGCATCTCGGCGCCCACGTCTACGACGCCAGCACCGGCGGCGCGCTGCTCTGGCAGCACCTGTTCTGGTTCTTCGGCCATCCCGAGGTCTACATCGTCGCGTTGCCGTTCTTCGGCATCATCTCCGAGATCATCCCGGTGTTCAGCCGCAAGCCGATCTTCGGCTACAAGGGCCTGGTCGCCGCGACGCTCGGCATCGCCGCGCTGTCGATGAGCGTGTGGGCGCACCACATGTTCGCCACCGGCCAGGTGCTGCTGCCGTTCTTCTCGTTCCTGAGCTTCCTGATCGCGGTCCCGACCGGCATCAAGTTCTTCAACTGGATCGGCACGATGTGGCGCGGCCAGATCACCTTCGAGACGCCGATGCTGTTCGCGATCGGCTTCCTGGTCACGTTCCTCCTCGGTGGTCTGTCCGGCGTCCTGCTGGCCGCCCCGCCGATCGACTTCCACGTCTCGGACACCTACTTCGTCGTCGCCCACTTCCACTACGTGCTGTTCGGCACGATCGTGTTCGCGGTCTACGGCGGCGTCTACTTCTGGTTCCCGAAGATGACCGGCCGGATGCTCGACGAGCGCCTCGGCAAGGTGCACTTCTGGCTGACCTTCATCGGCTTCCACACCACGTTCCTGGTGCAGCACTGGCTCGGCGCCGAGGGCATGCCCCGCCGGTACGCCGACTACCTGCGCGTCCGACGGCTTCACCACGCTGAACACGATCTCCACCGATCGGCGCGTTCATCCTCGGCGCGTCCACGCTGCCGTTCCTCTACAACGTCTGGAAGTCGTACAAGGCCGGCCCGATCGTCGACGTCGACGACCCGTGGGGCCACGGCATGTCGCTGGAGTGGGCCACGTCGTGCCCGCCGCCGCTGCGCAACTTCGACCGGATGCCGCGCATCCGCTCCGAGCGGCCGGCCTTCGACCTGCACTTCCCGCACCTCGCGCCCGGTGCGCATCCGGTGCCGGTGCAAGCCGTCGCCGGTGCGAGCCGGCCGGGCGAGATCGACCTGTAGCGAGGTCGTTCGCTTCGATCGAGCGCCGGTCCCTGCGGGGGCCGGCGCTCGATCGCGTTCCGGCGGGCGCGTTGCCGGTCAGGCGCAGAGGCGGCACGTCTCCCGTCCGGCTCCCGTCCGGCGCCGACGCTCCTGCGTTGGCGGTCAGCCGCCGGACGCGGCGGGCCAGGGCGAAGAAGCGGTGCGGGGGATCGTCGTAGCGCAGCAGTTCCCAACCGCTGCGCGTGAGCAGCTGGTCGAGCTGGTCGTGGGCGAGCGGCTCGTCGGGGCGAAGCGATCGGCCGTGTCGGGCGGCGAGAGCGGCTCGACCGGACGGATGGAAGATGATGAGCCGGCCGCCCGGTCGAGCGACCCGGGCCAGCTCGGCCAGGCCCGTCTCGGCGTCGGGCAGGTGCTGCACCAGACCGGCCGCGAACACCGCGTCGACGCTGGCCGTCGGCAGCGGCAACCGGCGCGCGTCGGCCCGCACGAGATGCCGACCGTGACCGGTGAACTGGATCGACGCCACGGTGAGCATTTCCGGCGTGACGTCGATGCCGATGACCGTGCCGGTGTCGCCCGCCACAGCGCGCAGCGCGGGGAGCGCCCGGCCGGTGCCGCAGCCGACGTCGATGATCGTCGCACCGCTCGGCACGTCCGATTCCTGCGATGGCCCGCTCGTACGCGGGGAGGTCGTCGCCGAACTTCGCGTTCCACGTGAAGCGCGGGCGGCGAAGAACGCCTGCGTCTCGGACAGGTAGATCTGTTCGGCCGGGTGATCCAGCGACGGCGAAACGTGGCGGATGACCGGCCACTGGGCATCGTGATGGTCGATGATGACGTCCGCCTTGTGTTCACCGATCGCCGTGGCGCACGCCGTGCCGGCACCGGGAACGCTGGCGTAGGCGTTACTGTGCGGCGGCGTACGCAAGAAGATCGTTACGTCTGGCGGGCGGTCGCGCCAATGCGGACCGGCCGCCAGCACCGAGCCCGGCGCTCGGGAACCGCCGCACCCGCGTCGGCCAGGCGCGCGCATGGCGAACCGCACGACCGGACGGCCGACGCGAGGTCGTCCGCGAAACGCGCTGAGCAGCCGGCACCGTCGTCGACGACGACAAATCGACGCCCGGCCGCCGCCGCTTTGACCAGAGATCTCGGCGAGCGTGGCCAAGACCTGCGCGCGGCGATGGTCGGTCGATGCGAACCCGGCAGTCACTGTCTTAGGATGGCACTTGCCCCGGACAAATCGCAATCGTTGATCGCATCTGCGATCTATCTGGCCACGAATCTCTCGCAGATGCGGAACTGGCGGCGAGCCGGCCGGTATCGCGGCGATCTCGCAGATCCGACGGGAATCGTCAGCCTTGGACGACCGGCGCGCCGACGAGCTGCACGCCGGCGTCGCGCAGCGCGGCCAGGGCGGCGTCGGTCGTCGTCCCGCGCGACGCCGGCGGTCAGGTCGAGCAGCACCGTGGTGGCGAAGCCCTTCGGACGCCGCGTCCAGCGCGGTCGCGCGTACGCAGTGGTCGGTCGCGATGCCGACCACGTCGACCGTCGGTCACGTCGTGCATGCGCAGCCACGCGGCCAGCCCGATGCTGCCGGCGTGCGCCCTCGAAGCCCGAGTACGCGGCCTCGTGCTCGCCCTTGGTGAAGATCGCCTCGATCCGGTCGGTGTCCAGCGCCGGGTGGAAGTCGGCGCCGCCGCGTGCCGACGACGCAGTGCACCGGCCAGGAGTCGACGTAAGTCCGGCGGGTTGCCGAAGTGCGCGCCCGGATCGATGTGGTAGTCCTTGGTCGCGACCACGTGGTCCCAGCGTCGGCCGACGTCGGCGCCAGCGCGCGCGGAGATCGCCGGCGGCGCACGTCGGCGCCGCCGGCGACGGCGAGCGAGCCGCCCTCGCAGAAGTCGTTCTGGACGTCGACGATGATCAGTGCGCGGGTCACGACGAGCCTCCTACGGAGCGGACGACGGGATGGCGGGGACGACTGTCACCGGGATCGCCGGGTCGCCGGCGGACAGCTTCAGGCCCTCCCACGGGATCGAGATCAGCGCCTCGCGCAGGTGCTCGCGCGACGCGGCCAGCGGGACCGGCGCGACCGGCTCGCCGTCGACGCACGAACGTCGCGCTGCAGCAGCCGGTCGCCGGCCTGGTGGTCGGGCACGCCCTGGGAGACGATGATCTCCTCGGTCGCCGTACCGGTCGGCTTGTGCCGGCGGACCGCCGTCTTGCGGCCGCCGACCGTGGCCTTGTTCTCGCTGCGCTTCACCACCGGCCGGCCGTCGACCTCGACCAGCTTGTAGACCAGGCCGGCGGTCGGGCGCGCCGGAGCCGGTGACCACGGCGGTGCCGGCGCCGTAGACGTCGACCGGCTCGGCGGCGAGCGCGGCGATCGCGTACTCGTCGAGGTCGCCGGAGACGACGATCTTCGTGTCCGGCGCGCCGAGCGAGTCGAGCAGCTCGCGGGACTGGCGCGGCCAGCACCGACAGGTCGCCCGAGTCGATCCGGATCGCCCGCAGGTCCGGGCCGGCGACCGCGATCGCGTTGCGGATGCCCTGCGCGATGTCGTACGTGTCGACCAGCAGCGTCGTCTGCTTGCCCGAGCGCGGCGACCTGGGAGGCGAACGCGGTCGGCTCGTCGTCGTGCAGCAGCGTGAACGCGTGCGCCGCGGTGCCGGTGGTCGGGATGCCGTACGCGCGGCCGGCCGCGAGGTTGGACGTGTACGCGAACCCGGCCAGGTAGGCCGCCCGGGCGGCGGCGACGGCGGCGCGCTCGTGGGCCCGGCGCGAGCCCATCTCGATCATGCGGCCGGCCGCGGGCGGCGGTGACCATCCGGGCGGCGGCGGCGGCGATCGCGCAGTCGTAGTTGAGCACCGACAGGACCAGCGTCTCCAGCACGACGCACTCGGCGAAGCCGCCGCTGACGGTCAGGATCGGCGAGCCGGGGAAGAACAGCTCGCCCTCGGCGTACCCGGTGATGTCGCCGGTGAACCGGTAGTCGGCCAGCCACGTCGGCGGTCGCGCTCGTCGACGACGCCGGCGTCGCGCAGGAAGTCGATGTCGTCCGGCGTCGAACCGGAACTCGGCGAGCGTCGTCGACCAGCCGGGCGGTGCCGGCGACCACGCCGTAGCGGCGGCCGGTCGGCAGCCGGCGCGCGAACACCTCGAAGACGCAGGCGCGGTCGGCGGTGCCGTCGCGCAGCGCGGCGTTGACCATGGTCAGCTCGTAGTGGTCGGTCAGCAGGGCCGGGCTCAACGTCGGTCACAGACAGCCAAGCCTACGGCGGCCGGTGACCGGCTCGCGGCGCCGAGTGCGCGGCACCGCGTCCGGCCCGATGGGTGGCGTCGCCGGACATGGCACGATGGGGGGATGGCTGCGCCTCAGGTCCTCCCGGTCGAGACGCCCGACATCGAGGAGTGCCGGACGCGGACCGGCCGTGGGTGACGATCGTCTGGAACGATCCGGTCAACCTGATGTCCTACGTGACCTGGGTGTTGCAGAAGCTCTTCGGCTACAGCAAGGAGAAGGCCGAGAAGCTGATGCTCGACGTGCACCACAAGGGCAAGGCGATGGTGTCCGTCCGGCGCCCGCGAGCGGATGGAGTACGACGCGTCCCGGCTGCACGAGTACGGGCTGTGGGCGACGGTGACGCACGACTCGTGAGCATGTTCCGGCGCGACGGCGCGCACTGCAGCGCGCGCTTCAGCGCCGAAGAGGTCAAGGTGCTGCGGCAGGTCGCGACCGAGGTGGTCGCGCTGCTCACCGACGGCTTCGACCGCGACGATCCGGTGGTCGAGCGGCTGTTCCCGGACGTCTACCCGGACGATCCGGAGGCCACCGCCGACCTCCGCCAGTACACCGACGGCGACCTGAAGACCGGCGAAGATCGACCAGGCCGGCGCGATCCTGGCCGCGCTGCCCGTCGTCCGGCGGCACCGACGTCGCGCTCGACGAGGAGTCGGCCGAGGCGTGGCTGCGGGCGCTCAACGACGTCCGGCTCGCGCTCGGCACCCGGCTGGACGTGCAGCGACGACACTGACCTGGAAGACGAGCTGGACGAGGCGGTCCTGCACGATCCGACGTCGGCGCGGGTCGGCCAGCTGTCCCTCTACGCCTACCTCGGGCTATCTGCAGGAATCGCTGCTCGAGGCGCTTGACCACCGGCTGACGCGGACGCCGGCTGAGGCCGTGCCGGACCGCGAAGATCGCGGCCTGCGTGCGGTCGGCGACGCCGAGCTTCATCAGCACGTTGCGACACGTGCGTCTTCACGGTCTTCTCGGCGAGCGACAGCGCCTTGGCGATCTCCCGGTTCGACCGGCCCGGCGGCGATCTCGGCGAGCACCTCGCGCTCCCGCGGCGGTCAGCGCGGCCAGCCGGTCGGCCGCGGCGTCCGGCGCCATCAGCGCCGCGGCCACGTCCGGTTGCAAGAGCACATGACCGGCGTGTACGGATCGGATCGCGCTCGCCAGATCGCGCGGCTCGACGTCCTTGTAGACCACGCCGGCCGCCCCGGCCCGGACCGCCGGCACGACCACGGCCGGATCGGTGAAGCTGGTGACGACCAGCACCCGGGCCGTGATGCCGGCCGGCGCTGCAGCGCGCCGCAGCGTCTCGACGCCGTCCATGCCGGGCATCGCAGGTCCAGCAGGATCACGTCCGGGCGCAGCGTCGGCCGCGGCGGTCGAGGCACTCGGCGCCGTCGGCCGCCTCGCCGACCACCTCGATGTCGTCCTGCAGGTCGAGGAACGTACGCAGGCCCCGGCGTACGACCGCGTGGTCGTCGACGATCAGCACCCGGATCGCGTCATCGCCTCACCGCGGCACCGCCAGCCGTCACCGTGGTGCCGCCGCCCGGTGCGCGAGGTGACCGTGAGCTCGCCGTGTACGGCCCGGGACCGCTCCCGCATCGAGGCCAGCCCGAGCCGGTTCGACGCGCCGGCGGCGCCGCGCGGTGTCGAAGCCGGTGCCGTCGTCGGTCGATCGTCCAGCGCGCACCGCCGTCGTCGGTGCGCGGTCAGCGTCACCGTCGACGTGCCGGCGCTCGGCGTGCCGCAGCGCGTTGTGCAGCGCCTCCTCGGCGACCCGGAGCACCGCCTCCTCGGTCGTCGGCGGCCAGCGGCGGCATCGTCGCTCGGTGGCGAACGTCGACCGGCGCCGTGTGCACCCGATCCAGCAGCGCCACCCGGCGCGCGCAGCGTCTCGACCAGCCCGGCGTGCGTCAGCTCGCGCGGCCGCAGCTCGGCGACGATCTGCCGAAGTTCGTCGGCGGCGTCGGCGGCCAGCGCGGCGACCGTCGTCCAGCTCGGCGACCGCGCGGTCCGGATCGCGGTGCACCAGCGTGGCCGCGGCCTGTGCGGTCAACCGCAGGCTGAACAGCGTCTGCGCGACCGCGTCGTGCAGCTCCCGGGCGATCCGCTGGCGTTCCTGCACCAGGGTCAGCTCGCGGCCCTGCTCGAACAGGCGGGCGTTGGTCAGCGCGATCGCGGCGTGCGCGGCGAGCACCGCCGAGCAGCCGCTCGTCGTCGTCGGTGAACCCGTCGCGGCCGCGCGGGTTGGCCAGGTAGATCGCGCCGAGGATCTCGTCGCCGTCCAGGATCGGCATGCCGAGGAACGCGCCGCAGCACCGGATGCGCCGCCGGCCACCAGCCGAACCGCGGATCGGCGCGGAGGTCCGGCAGGCGCTGCGGCGCCGGGTCGGACAGCATCACGCCGAGCATGCCGTGCTGGCGCGGCAGCGGGCCGATCGCGTCCCACTGCTCGTCGCTGACGCCGTCGACCACGAACTCGGCGAATCCGCCCTGGTCGTCCGGCACGCCGAGCGCGGCGTAGTCGGCGTCGAGCAGGCTCCGCGCCGTACTCACGATGGTCTGCAGGACGTCGCGGACCGAGCGGTGCGCCGCGACCGCGAGCACGGCGGCGCTGAGTTCGTCGAGCGTGCCGGCGCGGAGTCCACGCCGTTCCACGCTATCCGGCTCGCGCCGCCGGTGACGCGGATGCGGCGCGGGGCCTAGGTCTAAAGTCCTAGACCGCGGCCGGCTCGCGGCCCGATTCGGCGCCGCGCTGGCCGCCATAGCGTCGAAGCATGCCTAACGCCATCATCACCGGAGCCTCGCGAGGCCTCGGATATGCGCTCGCCGACCAGCTGGCCGACGCCGGCTGGAACCTCATCATCGACGGCCGCGACGCCGACGCGCTGCACGCCGCCGCGGATCGGCTGCGGATCGCCGGTCGGCCGCCTGCCGGCCGAGCCGTCGGCGCGGGCGATCGCGTCACGTCGAACCGATCGCCGGCGACATCACCGACCCGGCGCACCGGGCCGCGCTGATCCGGGCCGCGCAGCCGCGCGGGCGCCTCGACCTGCTCGTCAACAACGCCGGCACCTCGGCCCGAGCCCGCTGCCGCGCGATCGCCGACGCTCGACGTCGGCCGCGCTGCGGGACGATCTTCGAGGTCAACGTGATCGCGCCGCTCGCGCTGACCCAGCTCGGCGCTGCCGCTGCTGCGCGCCGTCGCGCGGCATCGTCATCGACATCACCTCGGACGCGGCGCGTCGAGGCGCTACCCGGGCTGGGGCGGGTACGGCGCGGCGAAGGCCGCCACCGAGCAGCTCCGCAACGTGCTGGCGGCCGAGGAGCCGGACGTGACGGTGTGGCGGGTCGACCCGGGCGACCTGCGTACGCGAGATGCATCAGCTGGCGTTCCCGGGCGAGGACATCAGCGACCGGCCGCTGCCGTCGGCGGTGGCGCCGGGCCTGCTGCGCCTGCTGGTCGAGCCGGCCCGCCGTCGGGCCGGCTACCGGCTGGCCGACTACGTGCCGGCCGGCGCGCTCGTGACCGCCGTCGGCTCTGGGCTCACGGTGCGAGGTCGTCGACGTACGACGCCGGTCGTCGCGTTCTACCGCGGACGTGCTCGGCCTGTCCGAGGTCGACGGCTGGTCGATCGACGACGTCGACCGGGCGCGGTCTTCGCGATCGGCGCCAGCGCCCGGCATCGAGGTCGAGCGCGCGACATGCCGCCGGCGCGACCCGGCGTCCGCGCGCGCCATCGAATACCCGTCCGTCGACGCGCTGGCCGCCGCCCACGAGCGGGTCGCCGCGGCGGCCGACCCGACGACCGATGCCGAACATCATCGCGGTCACTCCGGCTTCACGGTGCCGCGACCCGGCCGGCACCGAGATCTACCTGTGGAGCGAGAAGCGATGACGGCGATGGCCGCTCGACTTCGAGCTGCCCGCCGCGCTGGAGGCGCACGAACCGGCCGAGGCCCGCGGCCTCGCCCGAGACCAGGTACGGCTGCTGGTCGGCCGCCGAGCACCGGCGAGGTCAGCCATCACCGGTTCGCCGACCTGCCGGACGATCCTGGACCCCGGCGACGTGCTCGTCGTCAACACGTCCGGCGACGATGCCGGCCGCGCTCGACGTGATCGGCGGCGACGCTGGTCGTACACGTGTCGACCGAGCTGCCGGACGGCGAGTGGGTGGTCGAGCTGCGGCGGCAGCCGGCAACGCGACCGAGCCGTTCCCGGCCGGGACGGCCGGCGACCGCTGCCGGTCACCGGTGGGGCGACGGTGACGCTGGTCCGGCCGTACACGCGTGGTCGGCTCTGGGTGGCCGCAGTTCGACGTGCCGGACGTGCCCGGCTTACCTGATGGCCTTCGGCCGGCCGATCCGGTACTCCTATGTGGACCGGGACTGGCCGCTCGCGACCTACCGAAGCGTGTTCGCGACCGACGCCGGGCAGCGCCGAGATGCCGAGCGCGAGCCGGCCGTTCACCGACGCGCTCGTGACCCGGCTGGTCAGCCGCGGGCATCGTGTTCGCGCCGATCACGCTGCACACCGGGGTCGCGTCGCCGGAGGCGCACGAACGCCCGTACCCGGAGCGGTTCGACGTGCCCGCCTCGACCGCGCGGCTGGTCAACGAGGCCCGCGCGGCCGGTCGGCGGATCATCGCGCGTCGGCACGACCGCGGTGCGGGCGCTGGAATCGGCGCCGCGGACGAGCGGGGGCACGTGCGCGCCGCGGGCGGTTGGACGTCGCTGGTGATCACTCCGGATGCCGGGGGTACGCGTAATCGACGGCCTGATCACCGGCTTCCACGAGCCGCGCGCGTCGCACCTGGACATGCTGCGGCGATCGTCGGCGAGCCGCTGCTGACCGACTGCTACGCGGAGGCGCTGCGACGCGGGCTACCTCTGGCACGAGTTCGGCGACATCAACCTGCTGCTGGCCCGTTGACGCGAGCGCGCGCCTCGGCCGCCGATCGTGCGGTCGACGGCGCGCGCCGCGGCCGCCTGGCACTCGGCGACGGTCACCTCGGCGAGGCTCGCCCGCACGTCGGCGATCGCGGCGGGTGCCATCGACAGGCTGGTCACGCCGAGTCCGACGAGGACGCGGGCGAGCAGCGGATCGGCGGCGGCCTCGCCGCACACGCCGACCGGCCGGCCGGCTGCGCGCCCGGCTCGGCCGATCACCTCGACCAGCCGCAGCAGGCCCGGATGCCACGGGTCCTGCAGCTCGGCGAGGCCGCCGATCTGCCGGTCGACGGCGAGCCCGTACTGCGCGAGGTCGTTCGTGCCGATGCTGGCGAACGCGGCCACGTCGAGGATCTGGTCGGCCAGCATCGCGGCCGACGGCACCTCGACCATCACGCCCGCCGTGGTCAGCCCGTGCGCCGCGGCCTGCTGCGACGAACCACGCCGCCTCGGCCGGCGTCGGCGACCATCGGCGCCATCACCCAGACGTCCGCGCCGGTCTCGCGCTGCGCGGCGGCGATCGAGGCCAGTTGGGTACGCAGCACCGTCCGGCTGCTGCCGCAGCGCCCGGAGGCCCGCGTACGCCGAGCGCCGGGTTGGTTTCCGGCTCCTGTGCCAGGAACGCGAGCGGCTTGTCGGCGCCGGCGTCGAGCACCCGGACGACGACGCGGCCGCCCGGAAACGCGGCGAACACCTCGCGATAGGCGGCGACCTGCGTCGCCTCGTCCGCGGCCGTGGCCGGCGTCGAGGAACAGCAGCTCGGTGCGGTAGAGGCCGACGCCTTCGGCGCCCGCGGCGACGTGCGGCCGGCACGTCGGCCGGACCGCCGATGTTGGCGAGCAGCGCGATCGGCGCGGCCGTCGGCGGTCCGCCCGGGCCCGCCGATCGCCGTCGGTGATCGGCGTCGTCGGACGGCCCGCTCGGCCGGCGTCGGGCCGGACGATCGACCCGGTCGAGCGGCGCCGGGTCGACGAGCACCGGCGTGCCGTCGGCGATGTCGGCGGCGCCGGCGCAGCCGACCACGGCCGGGATGCCGCGCGATCGGGCCAGCACGGCGGTGTGGCTGGTCGGGCCGCCGTCCGACGTGACCAGCGCGAGCACGGTCGACAGATCGAGCCCGGCCGTGTCGGCGGGGGCGAGATCGCGCGCGACCAGCACGTACGGATGACCCGGATCGGGTACGCCCGGCACCGGCACGCCGAGGCAGGCGGCGACCGCCCGCTGCCGTACGTCGTCGAGGTCGGCGACGCGTTCGGCCAGGTACGGACCGGCCGCGGCGAGCGCCTCCCGGAACCCGGCGAACGCCTCGAACACCGCCCGGGCCGCGGTCCGTCCCGGTCGGTGACCGCCGCGGCGATCGGCATCGTCGAGGGTCGGGTCGTCGGCCATCAGCGCCTGCGCGTCGAGCACGTCGGCGGCGTCGCCGCCGGCCGAGGCGCCGCGTGCCCGCAGCGCGCTCGGCCACCTCCGCGGAGTGCGGCGCGGGCCCGGGCGAGTTCGGCGTCCGGCGTCGCTCGGTGCTCGGCGCCGGCCGACGGTTCCGGCAGCGGCGGGCGCCATCCGGACCACCGGGCCGGCGACGGCGCGGCGGCCGATGCCGATGCCGGTCAGCTCGCGTCGCGTCGGCGCCGGCCGATCGTCGGCTCAGGCGGCGGCATCGGCGTCCTCGCCGTCGAGCATCGCGGCGAGCCGGTCGAGCGCGTCGTCGGCGCCGTCGCCGTCGGCGGACAGCACGACCTCGTCGCCGTGCCGGACGTCGAGCGCGAGCACGGCGAGGATGCTGCGGGCGTCCGCGTCGCGCCCGTCGCCGACCTTGGCGATGCGGACCGCGACGCCGGACTCGGCCGCCGCCTTGACGAACAGCGCGGCCGGCCGGGCGTGCAGGCCGTCGGCGGCTGGCGACCGAGACGCGACGTTCTGCCATGGGGAGACTCCTTGCGATGGTCGGGATCAGGGTGGCGATGTGGCGGTTGGTCAGCGCGTGATCAGACCCAGGTGAAGACGGACTCGCCGGCGCGCGACCCGGCCGGCTGGCCGGGTCGAGCGACAGCGGTCGGCGTCGAGCGCGACGACCGGGCAGATCGCGGACAGCCCGGCGGCGGCGACGGCGACCGGATCCCACTCGATGACCGGGTCGCCGATCGCGACCGGCGCGCCCTTCGGCGGCCAGGACCGTGAAGCCGTCGCCGTCCGAGCGAGACCGTGTCGATGCCGAGGTGGACGAGCACGGCGCGGCCGTCCGGCGAGACCACCACGAACGCGTGCGGCTTCACCTTGAGCAGCACGCCGGCGATCGGTGCGGTGACGGTCCGGGCGGCCGGATCGGGCTGGATCGCGACGCCGGGGCCGACGATCGCGTCCGGCGAACACCGGATCGGGCACCTCGGACAGCGGCACGGCGGTGCCGGCCAGGGGTGCGGTCACGTTCACTAGAGAAGGTCCTCGATGTCGCTCGCGAGCGTGTCCGCCTCCGGGCCGACGATGACCTGCACGATGTTGCCGGCCTTGCAGCACGCCGTGCGCGCCGGCCGCCTTGAGTGCCTCCTCGTTGACGAGCGCGCCGTTGCTGACCTCGGTCCGCAGCCGGGTGATGCACGGCTCGATCTCGACGATGTTGTCGGCACCGCCGAGACCGGCGACGATGCGCTCCGCTTTGCTGGCCATGAGGCTCCTTTGCGTACTGCGCGGTTCTGTAAGGGTTGACAACAGTTAACACATCTGGTCTAGTCCGGTCTAGACGTGATGGCCATCACGATTTTGAGAAAGTTTCACGACGACGAAGAAGGCCGGATGAGTCTTGACCAACACGGTCCGGTCCCGAAGCACCAGCAGCTTCGCGAGATCCTGCTGGACCTGATCGAGGGATCGGCGACCGAAGCCCCGATCCCGAGCGAGCGGGACCTCGCCAAGCGGTACGGCGTCGCCCGGATGACCGTGCGCCAGGCGGTCGAGTCGCTCGTGGCCGAAGGCAGGCTGTTCAAGGTGGCCGGCAAGGGCACGTTCGTCGCCCGGCCGAAGGTCGACCTGCAGGCGCGGCTCACGTCGTTCGGCGAGGAGATGACCCGGCGCGGCATGGTGCCGAGCTCGACCGTGCTCACGTTCGGCCGGGTCACCGCGACCGTCCACCTCGGACGGGAACTCGCCACCGATGCGGGCAGTCCACTGGTCTATCTCAAGCGTCTCCGGCTCGCGGACGGCACGCCGATGTCGGTCGAGCGGCTCTGGCTGCCCGAGCGGCTGGTGCCCGGGCTGGTCGACGGACCGGCGCCGGACTCGGTCTACGCGACGCTGAGCCTCAAGTTCGGCCTCGTCGCCGGACTGGGGCGAAGACGTGATCGAGGCCGCCGTCGCCGACTCCGAGATCGGCGCCGCGCTGCAGGTGAAGCCGGGCAGTCCGGTGCTGCGGATCGAGCGCCACTCGTACGCCGGCGAGCTCGTCATCGCGTACTCCGTCTCGATCTACCGAGCCGACCGCTACCAGCTCTGGGTGCCGCTGGCCCGACCGCTCCCCCCGATTACCAACCCCCGCAAGTAATCGCACACCCCACCTCTGGAGGAATCCATGACCGCAGAAGCGGTTACCCGCCACCGCGCAGACGCGCGGTGGCGCCACCCTGGGCATCCTGCAACGCATCGGGCGCAGCCTGATGATGCCGATCGCCGTGCTGCCGATCGCCGGCCTGCTGCTGCGTTTCGGCCAGGGCGACGTCGCGACGTGGCTGCGCGCCTCGCCGACGAACATCGTGTCGCAGGTGCTCGCGAACGCCGGCAACGCGATCTTCGCCAACCTGTCGATCCTGTTCGCGGTCGGTGTCGCGATCGGCTTCGCGAAGCGCTCCGACGGCATGACCGCGCTGTCCGCGGTCGTCGGTTACCTCATCTTCAACAACGTCTACACGACGATCGCCAGCCAGAAGAGTCCTCGAGGTCGCCGGCGCGCCGGTCAGCATGGGCGTGCTCGACGGCATCATCGTCGGTATCACGGCCGCGCTGCTCTACCAGCGCTTCTACCGCATCAAGCTGCCGGACTACCTGGCGTTCTTCGGCGGTCGCCGGTTCGTACCGATCATCACCGGCCTCGCGACCACCGTTCTCGGCGTGATCTTCGGTCTGATCTGGCCGTACATCGGCGCGGGCTTCAACTCGCTCGGCAACTGGATCGTCGACCACCAGACGATCGGTGCCGGCGTCTACGGCGTCATCAACCGGCTGCTCGCTCCCGATCGGCCTGCACCACATCCCGAACTCGCTGCTGTGGTTCCAGTTCGGCGACACGTACCACGGCAAGGTCGCACGGTGACCTGAACCGGTTCTTCGCCGGTGACCCGCACGCCGGCGGCTTCATGACCGGCTTCTTCCCGATCATGATGTTCGCGCTGCCCGCCGCGTGCCTCGCGATGATCCACACGGCCCGTCCGGACCGCCGCAAGGCGGTCGCCGGCATCCTCGGCGCCGCCGCGCTGACGTCGTTCCTGACCGGTGTCACCGAGCCGATCGAGTTCGCGTTCGTGTTCGTCGCGCCGTCGCTGTTCGTCGTGCACGCGATCCTCACCGGTACCGCGATGCTCGTGACGAACGCGCTGCGGCATCCGGGAGGGCTTCACGTTCTCCGGTGGCTTCACCGACTGGGCGCTGAACTTCCTCGGCGAACGACGCGGCGAAGCCGTGGCTGATCATCCCGATCGGTCTCGTCTACGCGGTGATCTACTACGTCGTGTTCCGCTTCATGATCGTCGAAGTTCAACCTGAAGACGCCGGGTCGCGAGGCCGAGGGCGACGACGGCAGCAACTCGATGCTGGCGCTGATCATCGACCAGCCGATGGGCCGTGAGGTAGAGCGTCGCACGGTCTATCCCGAGGTGCCGTTGGAAGCGGAACCGGCTGCCGTCCCGGAGCAACGGGCGGGCGCCGACGATGTAGAACCGACGGAAGAAGAGACGACGAAGGCGTAAGGATCGGCACGCGCCAGGCCCGGCCACTCGTCCCTTGTTCAGGGGTGCGAGTCGCCGGGCCTCGGCGTGTGTCAGCCGCGTTGATGGACCGCGGTGCCGTCGACGAACGTGTAGTCCACGGACGCCTCGGCGAGCGGGCCGGCGTCCGACGCGAAGATGTCCCGGTCGAGCACGACGAGGTCGGCGTACTTGCCGACCTCGATCGAGCCGGTCACGTCGTCGAGATGGTTGGCGTGGGCGGATCCCATCGTGTACGCGTACACGGCGTCGACCAGCGTCATCCGTTCGCCGGCAGGAACGGTTCCGCGTCGGCCGCGCGGACGGCTCGGTGCGGTGGACCGCGACGTGCATGATCTCCAGCGGGTCCGGGCTCGACACCGGCCAGTCCGACCCGAGTGCGATCCGGCCGCCGGCGCGGGCGATCGACGCGAACGGGTACTGCCACGCTGCCCGCTCCGTCCCCGAGGTACGGGATCGTCAACTCGATCATCTGCGGCTCGGCGCATGCCCAGAGTGCCTGCGCGTTCGCGGTCACGTCGAGCGCGCCGAAACGCGGATACGTCGTCCGGGTGCACGACCTGCAGGTGCGCGATCTGATGCCGGCCGTCGCGGGGGCCGTTCGCGAACTGGTCGCCGCGCCGACCGCGTCCAGCGCGTCGCGCACGCTCCGATCGCCGAGCGCGTGCATGTGCACCTGGAAGTCGAGCGGCGTCGAGCGCGGTCACGATGCCGGGAGCTCGTCGGCCGGGATGAAGCTCAGCCCGGTGTTGCCGGTCTCGTGGCCGTGCCCGTCGAGGTAGGGCGACAGCATCGCCGCGGTGAACGTCTCGCAGACACCGTCCAGCATGATCTTCACGGACGTCGGCGCGAACCGGCCGACCGGACCGCGCGCCCGCCGGGCGACGAGCGTCGTCGATCTGCTCGAGGCCACGCGAACGCTCCCACCACATCGCGCCGACGACCCGGGCGGTCAGCTCACCGGTCGCAGCGCGATACTCGAGCGTACGTCCGAACGTCGCGCCGGCGTCGACCCACGCGTCCTGCCAGGCGGTGATGCCGAGCGAGTGCAGGTACGCCTGGGCCGACCAGCAGCCCGGCCCGCAGCTCCGCCTCGGTCGCCACCGGCACGAGCCGCTCGACCAGGTCCATCGCGCCCTCGTGCAGCGCGCCGCTGGGGGAGCCGTCGGCCAGCCGCTCGATGCGGCCGTCGGCCGGGTCCGGCGTGTCTCGCGTGATGCCGGCCAGCTGCGAGCGCTGCGCGTGTTGACCCAGGCGCTGTGATGATCACGGTTGGGCAGGTAGACCGGGCGGTCGCGGCACGATCGCGTCCAGCGCGGCCGCCGTCGGGCAGCCGCCCGGGAACGCCTCCATCGACCAGCCGCCGCCGAGGATCCAGGGCGCGTCGGTGGACCCGGCGAAAGCCGAGATCGACCGCCAGGTACGCCGGCTCGGTACGGGCCACCGGTCAGGTCGCACCGCATGCGCTCGAGGCCGCCCTGTGGCGGGTGGACGTGACGCGTCCTGGAATCCGGGCAGCACGCGTCCGGCCCGGCAAGATCGAGCGTTTCGGTGCGCGTACCCGACAAGGCTCGCAGATCTCTGATCGGATCCGACCGCGACGATGCGCCCGCCGCGGACCGCGACCGCGGTCGGCGGGTGCGGCCGCGAACTCGCCGGCTGACCGGGTGGACGACGCCGTTGTGAGGACGAGATCAGCGCGATTCCACTGTGCAGGAGGAGATCGGCGGTGCATGCCGAGCAGGATAGGCTATGAGGCGTGCTCACCATCGACCGCGAGATCGTCGACGCGATCGTGGCCCACGCCCGCCGTGATCATCCGGAGGAGGCGTGCGGTGTGGTCGCCGGTCCGGCCGGCAGCAGACCAGCCCGAGCGGCACATCCCGATGGACAACGCCGAGCGGTCGATGACGTTCTATCGGTTCGACGCGATGGAGCAGCTGCGCGTCTGGCGCGAGATGGACGACCGCGACGAGGAACCGGTCGTCATCTACCACTCGCACACCGCGACCGAGGCCTACCCGTCGCGCACCGACATCTCGTTCGCCGGCGAGCCGGGCGCGCACTACGTGCTGGTCTCGACCCGCGAGCCGGACGACCGACTGAGATCCGGTCGTTCCGCATCGTGGACGGCGTCGTAACCGAAGAGCCGGTCCGGATCGTTGATGCGCAGTGTGAACGCCGTGACGACCTACATGTTCGGGCAGACGGAAGCCGCCGTCGACTACGAGTGTTGCTCCGTAGTCGACGACCTCGCTTCAACGTCGCTGACCCAGTCCAAACGTCTCAAGGAGTTCACGCAATCATGGCTATCGATGTTCGCATCCCCACCATCCTGCGGTCCTACACCGGCGGCGAGAAGGCCGTCGAGGGCTCCGGCGACACGCTCGCCGCGCTGCTCGATCGACCTCGACGCCCGGCACCCGGGCCTGCGCGACCGCCTGATCAAGGACGGCGCGCTGCACCGCTTCGTCAACGTCTACGTCAACGACGAGGACGTCCGCTTCCTCGGCTCGCTCGACGCCAAGCTCAACGACGGCGACAACGTGACGATCCTGCCGGCCGTCGCCGGTGGCGCGTTCGCGTTCGCGGCGATCGCGGCGATCAACGGTCGGCCGGTGACGTCCGGGCGCATGCCGTCGCTGCGGATCTAGCCGTGGCGCGGTTCGACAGCCTCCTGGACGCGTGCGGAGGCACCCCCCTCGTCGGACTGCCGCGGCTGTCGCCCTCGGCCGACGTCCGGCTGTGGGCGAAGCTCGAGGATCGCAACCCGACCGGCAGCGTCAAGGACCGCGCCGCGCTCTACATGGTGCGCGCCGCCGAGGCCGACGGGCGGCTCCGGCCCGGCGACACCATCCTCGAGCCGACCAGCGGCAACACCGGCATCGCGCTGGCCATGGTGGCGAAGCTGCGCGGCTACCGGCTGGTCTGCGTGATGCCGGAGAACGTCTCGACCGAGCGCACCCAGATCCTCCGGATGTACGGCGCGGAGATCATCTTCTCGCCGGCCGCCGGCGGCTCCAACCAGGCCGTGGCGCGGGCCCGGGAGATCGCCGCCGACCATCCCGACTGGGTGATGCTGTTCCAGTACGGCAACGAGGCCAACGCCCGCGCGCACTACGAGACGACCGGGCCGGAGCTGCTGCGGGACCTGCCGACGATCACGCACTTCGTGGCCGGGCTGGGCACCACCGGCACGCTCATGGGCACCGGCCGGTACCTGCGCGAGAAGGTCGACGGACATCGAGATCATCGCGGCCGAGCCCCGGTACGGCGAGCTCGTCTACGGCCTGCGCAACATCGACGAGGGCTACGTGCCCGAGCTGTACGACGCGACGGTGCTGACCCGGCGGTTCTCGGTCGGCACCCAGGACGCCGTGCTGCGTACCCGGCAGCTGGTCGAGGTCGAGGGCATCTTCGTCGGGTTCTCGACCGGCGCGGTGCTGCACGCGGCGCTGGCGATCGGGCACCAGGTCGCGAAGGCCGGGCGGTCGGCGGACATCGCGTTCCTGGTCGCCGACGGCGGGTGGAAGTACCTGTCCACCGGTGCCTATGGCGGCACTCTGGCGGATGCCGAGGCTGCGCTGGAAGGGCAGCTCTGGGCTTAGTTGTTTTGATTTTTTGATTTTGGTTTGGTGGTTGCGGGGTGGGGTTGGCGGCGCATGCCCACGGCGGAGCGGTCAAGCTTGATCTCCGCCGCGGGCATGCGCCGCCAACCCCCTCATTGCGTCACGGTTTGTGACCGGTCCCGGTTGGTTTTTGGGGCTTGCGGAAGGGGCCGTGGTATCGGGGGGCTGTGGGCTGAGCTGCGCCTGGTTGGGGCTGGCGTGGCCTGGCTCGGCCTGGCGCACCTGGGTTGGGCTCGGCCTGACGTACCTGGGTTTGGCTCGGCCCGGACTGGCGGGCTTGACGTGGCGCGTCTTGGTCGGCGGTGCTGGGCTGGGCTGGCGCGGCGGGCTTGGTTGGCGGCGCATGCCGCGGTCGGGCGTATGGCGCGGTAGAGGCTGGGGTCGAACGTTTGTCGTTTGGGGCCGTTCGGGTCTGTATGGCAGCCGGATCACGTGTGCCTTCGCCATGATCACCGACTTTGCCGGCAACTGGAGGGTTAGCCATCCGGCGGATCCAGCGATTTCCTTGCGAGATCCACGCCCCGGTGCCGGGGGCCGCTACGTTCAGCAACCTCGGCGATTCTCCGCCAGAGTTACCCTGCGTAGCGAGTTGAAAATGCCGGGGTGTCCGCGTTGGGGGCTTGCTACTGCTTACCTCCACGCAACAGCGGCGTGACCTGGTGTTTGTCGTTATCCGCCGGCTGATCGGACTCTGCCCGTGGTTGCGGTGCGTGAG
Source organism: Bryobacterales bacterium (assembly GCA_963731375.1). Classification (GTDB taxonomy): domain Bacteria; phylum Acidobacteriota; class Terriglobia; order Bryobacterales; family Bryobacteraceae; genus Palsa-187. Next base: position 7,899 of record CAVSUW010000004.1, on the reverse strand, counting down.
CGTTGCGCCGGCGTAAGCAGTAGCAAGCCCCCAGCACGACTACCTGCCGTCTGCGCGAAAACTACGCTCCGTAGTAGATCGGGCTGACGAGAGTCGGCGGCCAACCTCGTTGCGGCCGATCCCGCCCGCGCCGGCCCAACCGCTCAGCTCGGTCGCGCCACATTGGCCGCGCCAAAGACTCGCCGGTCAACCCCGCCCGGCCGGTCAACCCCGCTCCTGCCCGCGACTCGCCTGCCCGCGCGCGGCCACTCACCGCCATGCGCTGGAGCACCAGGCCGGTCTGCAAGCCCGCGCCAGCGGAGCCCTGGCCAAGCCGGCTCATCCCTGCAGCTCGCAGGCCCGCCCGCCCGCCGAGGCTCGCCTCGACCCAACGGTGGTGCGCCGGCAGTACGCACCCGTCAAGTCCACCCGGGCCCGGCCCGTCAAGCCCGGACCCTTTCCGGCCGCGGCCCCTGAAAAACCGGCCCGGTCACGGCCCGTGCAAGACCGCCCGGCCGCGGCCCGTGAAGTCTGGCCCGGCCGGGCCGTAGTCCGGCCCGCCCGGCCCGGCCCGGTCGTGAAGTCCGGCCCGGCCCGGTCGTGAAGTCGCCCGGCCCGGTCGTGTAGTCCGGCCCGGCCCGGGTCGTGAGGTTCGGCCCGGCGCGGCGAGAGCTGGCGCCGGGACGCGGGGTGCAAAACAGCGGCAAAGCCGCTCGGGCCTTGCCGCTGTTCGAGGTGGTTCTAGGCGGCGAGAAGGGTGGCGATGAGCGCGCCGGCCAAGGAGGCGGTGGCGAGGCCCAGGAGTGCGAACGGCACCACGCGGGCGCGGGCGGTCAGGAATGAACCCATGGTCACGAGGATGCCGAATAGGGCGATGATGCCAGCCGTTGGCAGGTACCACGACGGGGTGCCGATCATGACCGCCACCGCCGCGCGGATCGCCAGGATCGTGCCGAGGATGCCGATCGCGGCCGCCCAGGAGCAGAGGCCGATCAGGCGACGAGGGGCGGGCGACTCTTTGCGGCCCGGCGTACGCATGGCCATGGTCACGCGGGCGAGCCCGGCCGGTTCGCCGTCGTGTGCGAGCGCGAACGTGCCGCCCATCGTCGCGGCGATATCGCCCGAGAAGCTGTCGGCGACGTAGGTCCCTGCGGCGTTCGGTGAGCCGTCCGACTCGGTGCGTGGTGTGACCGTGACGGGACGCGCGCCAACTCGGGCAGCGCCCACCGAACGGGTGCTCACCGGGCGAGAGGGATCTTCCGTCGTCTTCGTCTGCACCAAGCCACCGTCTTTCATCCGAAGCCACAAAGCCTGAACTGCCCTGCCTGGGAACTACCCCAGAAAGTGCAACGTCCAACCTAACCGCGCGTAACGGTACGCACAAAGCGCGATCGGTGAGCGGGCCCGGTGTCGCGTTCATGACATCGCTGGTCGATGTGCCCTTGGAGCCGGTGGAGACCGGCGTAGGCTGCGCTGCGTGACGGATGCGATCGCTCAGCTCGGTGTGGGTGTAACGCAGGCGGCGATATGAAGCTGACCGTGCTCGGCTGCGCCGGCAGCTTCCCCGCCCCGGACTCGGCCTGCTCGTCCTACCAGCTCGAGGCCGACGGCTTCCGGCTGCTGATCGACTTCGGCACCGGGTCGCTGTCGGCGCTGCAGCGCTAGCCGGGCTCGGCGCCGTCGACGCGTCGTGCTGTCCCACCTGCACAGCGATCACATGCTGGACGCCTGCTCGTACGTCGTGGTCCGGCGGTACGCGCCGGACGGTCCGTATCCGCGAATGCCGTGTCTACGGCCCGTCCGGGGCCCGGGAACGCATGATCGGGGCGTACGGCAGCCCGGACGAGGGCCCGCTCGACGACGTCTACATGTTCCACACGTTGCGGCCGGACACGTTCTCGATCGGGCCGTTCACGGTGACCGCCGATCGCGTCGAGCACCCGGTGGAGACGTACGGCGTGCGCATCGAGCACGACGGCAAGGTGCTGGCCTATTCGGCGGACACGGCACCGTGCGACGCCCTCGTCCGGCTGGCCGCCGGCGCCGACGCGTTCCTCTGCGAGGCGAGCTACCTCGCCTCCGACGACAACCCGCCGGGGCTGCACATGACCGGCCGGGACGCGGGCGAGGCGGCGACCAAGGCGGGCGCGGCCGGCTGCTGCTCACTCATCTGGTGCCGGCCTGGGGCGACGAGACCGCCACCGTCGACGAGGCCAGATCGACATTCGACGGCCCGATCGACGTGGTCCGGCCCGGGTCACCGCTACGACATCTGATCGTCGAACGCCCTCCGCCCAGCGGGATGGCCGTCATGGCACGACCTGATGCTCCGACCCGATGGACGTACGCCCGACCAACTCCGGCCGGTAACGCTGACCCGCGGCTGGAGCATGCACGCCGAAGGTTCGGTGCTCGTCGATTTCGGTGACACCCGCGTGCTGTGCACGGCGAGCGTGACGCCCGGCGTGCCGCGCTGGCGGAAGGGCTCCGGCCTGGGCTGGGTCACCTCCGAATACTCGATGCTGCCGCGGGCCACCACGACTCGCAACGACCGGGAGAGCGTCAAGGGCCGGATCGGTGGCCGTACCCATGAGATCTCCCGCCTGATCGGCCGCAGCCTGCGCGCGTGCATCGACCTCAGCGCGCTCGGCGAGAACTCGATCGTCATCGACTGTGACGTGCTGCAGGCCGACGGCGGCACCCGGACCGCGTCGATCACCGGCGCCTACGTCGCGCTGCACGACGCGGTGACCTGGATGGCCGCGCAAGAGCATGCTGGCCGGCGCGCCGGAGAAGGTCGATCACCGGTCGGTCTGCGCGGTCAGCGTCGGCGTCATCGGCGGCGAACCGCGGCTCGACCTCAGCTACGCCGAGGACGCCACCGCCGACGTCGACATGAACATCGTCTGCACCGGGCACGGGCGAGTTCGTCGAGGTGCAGGGCACCGGCGAGCACGCGGTGTTCCCCCGGGCCGAGCTGGACGAGCTGCTCGACCTCGGCGTGGCCGGCTGCGCGGAGCTGACCGCGGCTCCAGAACGAAGGCGCTGGCCGCCAAGTGAACGTGCCTGCTGGCCACTCGCAACGCGAAGAAGCTGGTCGAGCTGCAGCGGATCGTCGACGCCGCGGTCGCTGCGCGCGTTCGAGTCGTCGGCATGTCCGACGTCGATCGCCTACGTACGAGGTGCCCGAGAGCGGGCTGACCTTCGCCGAGAACGCGCTGATCAAGGCCCGCGAGGGCGTCAACCACACCGGGCCTGCCGACGGTCGCCGACGACTCCGGCCTCGCGGTCGACGTGCTGAGCGGCATGCCCGGCATCTTCAGCGCCCGCTGGTCCGGCAAGCACGGCGACGACGACGCCAACCTGGATCTGGTGCTGGCGCAGATCGCGCGACCTGCCGGACTCCGCGCGGGCGGCCGCGTTCGTCTGCGCGGCCGCGCTGGCGCTGCCGGACGGCCGCACGTTCGTGGCCGAGGGCCGGATGCCCGGGCACCTGATCCGGGCCCGGCGGGGCAGTGGCGGCTTCGGCTACGACCCGATCTTCGTGGCCGACGGCGAGACGTGACCAACGCCGAGCTCGACGCCCGCCGAGAAGGACGCGATCAGCCACCGTGGCAAGGCGTTCCGGGAGCTGGTCGAGATCATGCGCGGCCGAACTGGCTAGTCGCGGCACGCGCTCCGGTGCGTCGCGGCTGGGGCTCGTGACGCTGGTCACGACGACGAGCACGACCAGGATCACGGCGATCACGGTGAGCGGCGCGGGCGCGAACGGCGCGAGCAGGATCAGCGTCGACGCCAACGGGAAACCCACGGTCCGCAAGACCGACTCGGCCCGGCGTCGGTGCAGCCACCAGACGCTGAACAGGTAGACCGCGACCGGTACGGCCAGCGCGTAGGCACGCCGTGCGCGCGGACATATGCGCGAGGTGCTCGTCGATGTCGACGTTGACCGCGATGCCGGCGCCGACCGCCGCTGCCGACGCGAAGATCAGGTAGTGGCCGTAGCCCGAAGATGAACCCGGACGACGGCGTCGTCAGCACCTCGTGACCGGGTCGGTCGAAGTAGATCCACCACATCCCGAACACGATCACCAGCCCGGCGCGCGGATCAGCGCGAGCAGGTCGGCTGCGGCCGCCCGCGTCGAACGCCGTCTGGATCGCCGTCGTCGCGGCCAGGATCGACTCGCCGAGCACGATCAGCGTGAACAGCCCGTAGCGCTCGGCGATGTGGCCGGGGTGCCAGGTCGTGCCGGCGCGGCGTGCTCGGCGTAGATCGGCACCAGCAGCTCGCGCGACGACCAGCGACGAGGAAGCTCGCCAGCGACCGAGCTGTCCGGCAGCAGCAGCCGGGCGATCCAGCCGACCTGCACGACCGTGACGCCGACGGCGAACCGCAGCGCGGTCACCCGATGCGCCGGGTCCGAGCCGGCGGCCCGCAGCCACTGCGCCACCATCGCGAGCCGCATCACGACGTAGCCGATCGACGACGACGCGTGAAGTCGTTGTCGATCGAACGCGCGGGGGACGCCGGCGGCCAGGATCAGCGCGCCGGTGATCTGCACGAGCGTGGTCAGCCGGTACAGCACGTCGTCGATGTCGTACGCGGACGCGAACCAGGTGAAGTTGACCCAGGCCCACCAGATCGCGAAGAACACCATCAGGTAGCTGAGCGATCGCCGTGACCGATCTCGCCCTCGGCCAGCGCGTGGTGCAGCCGGCCGCTCGCCTGCGAGACGCCGACCACGAAGCACAGGTCGAACAGCAGCTCCAGCGGCGTCGACGCCCGATGCGCCTCGTCCGTGTCGCGCGCGACCATGTGGCGGTACCAGCGAGGGCTATTCGCTACGGGCATCCCGTCATTGTGAGCTAGGTTGCGATGATGTTGGTGCAACAGGAGCTGATCTCCCGGGTACGGGAACTGTGCGTCGCCGACCCCGAGCTGGACGCGGCCTTGATGTACGGATCGTTCGCCCAGGGTGTCGGCGACGAGTTCAGTGACATCGAGTTCTGGCTGTTCTTCGACACCGACCACATGCCCGACGGGCGCCAGTGGTGCCGCCGCATCGCGCCGACGCTCGCCGTGACCGTCAACGAGTTCGGCTCGCATGTCGTGTTCTTCGAAGGCTTGATCCGCGGCGAGCTGCATTTCGCGACCGTCGACGACCTGGCCGTGATCGCCGAGTGGCCGGCGCTCGGTGCCTCCGCCAGCGACTTGATCGTGGTCGACCGCCGAGGCGAGCTGCGCAAGATCCTGGCGAAGCTGCCGGACCGCCTGGCCACACCGACAACGGGCGCCGACATCGGTGAGCTGTGCCTGCGGTTCGCCAACTGGCTGGTGCTGGCGATGCACGTGACACAGCGCGGCGAGGTGCTGCGGGCCCAGGACGCGCTGAACCACGCCCGCCGGTACCTGCTGTGGATGGCGCGTCTTCGCAGCGGCGCGACCGACACGTGGCTGACCCCGTCGCGCCGTGTTGAGCTGGAGTTGCCCGGCAAGATCGTGCGGGAGCTGCACGAGACTATCGACGTCGACCCGGCCGCGTCCGTCCGCACGTGCTGGTGGCTGGGGCGTGAGTTGTGGCGGGATCTGGCCGCGGGTCACAACCTGGAGGTGCCCACCGATCTGTGGGCCGCGATCGACGAGCAGGTCGGCCGCTAGCGGGACCCTTAGTCGATGCCGCCGACCGCGGCCGAAATCGCGGCGCGGAGCGCCGGCCCGGACACGACTGCCCGCGCCCCCTCCAGCACCGGTGCCAGGAAGACGTCCGGCCCGGGCTCGCCCGGCGAATGCCGCCACGGCGCGGCGACGGCGGCCTGCGCCGGCCGGCGACGGCGTGCAGCGGCGCGCGCAGCTGCAGCCCGCGTACGCCGGCCAGCAACTCCACCGCGAGCAGGCGTGGTCAGGTTGTCGAGCACGCGTACGCAGCTTGCCGGGTCGCCGCCCAGCCCATCGAGACGTGGTCTTCCTGCATGCCGCTCGTCGGCACCGAGTCGACGCTGGCCGGCGACGCGAGCCGGCGGTTCTCCGCGACGATGCCGGCCGCCGTGTACTGCGCGATCATCAGACCCGAGTTGACGCCCGGGTCCGGCGTCAGGAACGCCGGCAGGTCGCGCGACCGGGTCACGTCGAGCAGCCGGTCGACGCGGCGCTCGGAGATCGAGCCGACCTCGGCCGCCGCGATCGCCAGGAAGTCGGCCGCGAAGCCGAGCGGCGCACCGTGGAAGTTGCCGGTCGACACGACCCGACCGTCCGGCAGCACCACCGGGTTGTCGACGATCGAGACGAGTTCGCGCGCGGCGACCTGCGCGGACGAAGTCGAGCGTGTCCCGGGCGGCGCCGGCGACCTGCGGCGCGCAGCGGATCGAGTACGCGTCCTGCACGGCGTGCTCGAAGTCGTCCCGGTGGCTGTCCATGATCGCCGGAGTTCTGCAGCAGCCGGTGGATGTTGGCGGCCGAGACGCGCCTGGCCCGGGATGCGGCCGGATCGAGTGGATCTCCGGTGCGAACGGCCGGTCCGAGCCGAGCATCGCCTCGATCGACAGCGCCGCCGTCACGTCCGCCATCGCGAACAGGTGCGCGGCGTCGGCGATCGCCAGCAGCAGCATGCCCGAGCATGCCGTCGGTGCCGTTGATCAGCGCGAGGCCCTCCTTCGAGGACAGGTCGATCGGCGTCAGCGCCGGCGTGCGCGAGCGCGTCCGCGGCGGCCATCCGGCCGCCGTCCTTGCCGAGCACCCAGCCCTCGCCGAGCAGCACCAGCGCGCAGTGCGCGAGCGGCGCGAGGTCACCGGACGCGCCGAGCGAGCCGTGCTCCGGCACCCACGGCGTGATGTCGTGGTTGAGCAGGTCGACGAGCGACTGCGCGACCAGCGGCCGGACGCCGGAGTGGCCCGAGCGCGAGTGACCGTACGCGCAGCAGCATCATCGCGCGCACCACCTCGCGCGGCATCGGTGCGCCGATCCCGGCCGCGTGCGAGCGGATCAGCGCGTGCTGCAGTTCGGCGCGGCGCTCCGGCGGGATGAACGTGTTGGCGAGCGCACCGAAGCCGGTGGTCACGCCGTAGACCGGGCGGCCCTGGCGCTCGATGTCGTCGACGATCTCGCGGCTCGTCGCCATCGCGGCGACGCGCCTCCGGCGAGATCTACGACGCGGTCGGTGCCGCGGGCGACCGCGATCACGTCGGCGGCGGTGACGCCGGTGCGGGTAACGGTGACGGTCATGATGCAGCTCCCCATCGAGCAGATACCGGTGCTGACGAGCGGCACCCCCGGTCGGTAGGCCAGGTGCAGGTAGGACGGTGCGTCGAGCAGCGCGAGGTCGGCGCGTGCGCCGACGCTCAGGTGGCCGATGTCCGTGCGCCGCAGCGCCCGCGCGCCGCCCGCGGTCGCCGCCCACAGCGCCTCGGCCGGCGTCATCCGCATCTCCCGCACGGCCAGCGCCACGCAGAACGGCATCGACGACGTGTACGACGAGCCGGGGTTGCAGTCGGTGGCCAGCGCGACCGTGGCGCCGGCGTCGAGCAGCGCGCGGGCGTCCGGGTACGGCGAACGGGTGGAGAACTCGGCGCCGGGCAGCAGCGTCGCGACCGTCGGCGACCCGGCCAGCGCGTCGACGTCGGCGGCCGACAGGTGCGTGCAGTGATCCGCGCTGGCCGCAGTCCAGCGATCGACCGCGAGCTGCACGCCGCCACCGGCGGTCAGCTGGTTGGCGTGGATCCGGGGCAGCAGGCCGGCGGCGATGCCGGCGGTCAGCACCGCGCGGGACTGGTCCTCGTCGAAGGCGCCGCGCTCGCAGAAGACGTCGACCCAGCGGGCGTACGGCGCGGCGGCGGTGAGCATGTCGCCGCAGACCAGATCGACATAGTCGTCCGGGTCGGACCCGGCCGGCACGACGTGGGCGCCGAGAAACGTGGTCTCCGGC
>CAVSUW010000003.1:0-30505 GCA_963731375.1 Bryobacterales bacterium | reverse complement strand
CCGTCTATGTCGATAATAAAGAGACTCGATTCCCGCCCCCGTCCGACTTTTTCCTTATAGGGGGCGTCTTTACGAACGGAGCAAACGTTGATCTTTCGCGAGGTCGAAGATCGCGACCTGATCGCCAAAGCGCGGCAGGGAGACGTCGAGGCGTATAACCTCCTCGTGTCCCGATGGGAGAAGCGCATCTTCAACTATCTGCTGCGGTTGGTGTCGAATCGCGAGGACGCCCTCGATATCAGCCAGGAAACTTTTTTGAAAGCCTATCAGAACCTGCGGAAACTCGACGATCCGGCGCGCTTCTCGGCGTGGCTGTTCCGGATCGCGCACAACGAAGCGTTCTCGTTGCTGCGGCGGCGCAAGCCGGAGAGCGAACTCTCCGAGCCGCGTCCGCGGGATTTCGGCGGGCGGCTGCTGCCGATCGAGCTGTCGCTGGCGGTCGAGAGCGCGCTCAAGGTGCTGAGTGAAGATCAACGCGAAGCGGTCTTGTTGAAGGTCTATCAAGGGTTCAAGTTCGACGAAATGGCGGAGATCCTGGAAATCCCGGTCTCTACCGTGAAATCGCGCTTGTACACTGCGCTCGACCTGCTCAAGGCCACGCTGGCTCCGGCGGTGTTTCGTAAAGGTGGGCTGGCTTAGTCCGGCCGGGGAGGCCGGGCCACGGCCCGTGAGGAGAATCGAGTTATGAGTTGCAAACTGGAAGATCGCAGGCCGGATTGGAAGTCCTACGCGCTGGGTGAATTGGACGCCCGCGCGCGCCAAGAAGCCGAGAGCCACGTTGCTGCGTGCGCCGATTGCCAGGACGAACTGGCCGGGCTCCGAGTGACGCTGGATGCGATGGCGACGCTGCGCGACGAAGAATTGCCGCGGCGGATCGCGTTCGTATCCGACAAAGTTTTCGAGCCGCGCTGGTATGAAAGATTGACCCAGGCGTTCCTGCGGCCCTCGTTCGCGGCGGCAGCGGTGATCGCGGCGGCGATTCTGGTGCACGCTTTCGTGCGCCCGGTAAGCACGCCGGCGAACGCTCCTCAAACGATGGCGCAAGTGGACACCAGCGCCATTGAAGCTCGCGTTACCGCTGAAGTCACGGCACGCCTGCAGAGCGAAATGGCGACGGCGGTCAATACCGCCGTTACGAAAGCCGTCGCCAATACCGAAAAGCGCGACGATCAGCGTACTGCTCAACTTTTGTCCGCGAGTGACCGTCGTTACTCAGACGCCGCGGATTTCCTCAACCGACAAGTAACCCGTATCTATGCCCTGAATACCGGGGCGGGAGTCCGCTAAATGAAGATCTTGAAGAATCACCCGACTGTTCTCCTTGCTGTGCCTTTCCTCCTCCTTGCTGTTGCCGCCTCAGCAATTGCAAGTGACGCGCCGCGCGTGCCCAGGACTACGCTTGCTGCCGCGGAAAAGAGTCTCGATAACCGCTTCGCCGGGTTATGGAACGACAATCCGTTCATCATGCTGGGTCCCACGCGTGGCGTTTATTTAGAAAGTTACGGCGCGGTGTTCACGGCGGAAGTGAATCTGGTGGCGGGGCCACAAATCACGATCATAATGCAGAACCCGACCAAGCAGAGTATCGCCGAACACCGGCAGAAGAAGCTCGCGCGCATTCCGGAGCTCAAGAAGGCGATGGCGAAGGCGCTGGCCGACACCGCCGCATCGCCCGAAATGGCTGCGGTGCCGCCCGACGAGCAGATCGTGCTGGTGGCGTTCCTCTCGCATTTCCCCTGGGAGGATCTCAGCGGAGTGCCGTCGCAAATCATGATGCAAGGCTCCAAGAAGAAATTGATGGAAGCGCAGCACGAAGGCGGCGCGGCTCTCGAAGCCTCCATTCAAGCCGTGCAGTACTAAACGCCCATGCGGCTTGGCGAAATCCTGATTCAGAAGCACTTGATCACCGGCGAAGACCTGGATCGGGCGCTGGAATTACAGCGCGAGCGTGGCGACAAACTGGGCAAGATCCTGGTCGACCTCGGCTTCGTCGCGGCGCGCGATGTGTTGATCGCGTTATCCGAGCAGTTGGAGGTGCCGTTGCTCGTGATCGAAGGTCCGCCCGCCGTTTCGCCCGAGACCGAAACCCTTTCTCCTAAATTTCTGCGCCAGTTCCGCTGCCTTCCAATGCGGTTGCACGATCATACGGTCACCTTGGCCATGGCCGATCCCCTGGATTTTGAAACCCGTTCGACAGTGGCCGCGTGTACCGGACTGGCCGTCTTACCAGGGCTCGCCGGTGAGCAGGAAATTCTCGACGCCATCGACCGCTATTACGGACAAACCGAGAAGAACGAGACCGAGATGGCCACGCCGGTAGGCGAGACCAACGAAGACCTGGAACAGCTTCGCGACATGGCCAGCGAAGCGCCGGTCATACGCCTAGTGAACGCCATGGTCGCGCAGGCCGTCGAAAAGCGCGCCAGCGATATCCACATCGAACCGTTCGAAAAAGAATTCCGCATTCGCTACCGCATTGACGGCGTGCTGGTGAGTCAGGACCCGCCGCCGCGTGAGTTGAAGGCCGCCATCATTTCGCGCGTCAAGCTGATGGCTCGCCTAAATATCGCCGAACGCCGCCTGCCGCAGGACGGCCGCATCAAAGTCAAGACCCTGGGACGCGAAGTCGACCTGCGCGTTTCCACTTTGCCCACTCTCTACGGCGAAAGCGTTGTCATGCGTTTGCTCGACCGCTCCGCCGGCGATTTCTACGATCTCGAACGCCTGGGCTTCGACCAGCACATGCTGTCGCGCATGCAGCACTACACGTCACTGCCTCACGGCATCTTTCTGGTAACAGGTCCCACTGGCAGCGGCAAATCGACCACGCTTTATTCAGCGCTCAAACGCATCAACCAGACCGACAAAAAGATCATCACCATCGAAGACCCGGTCGAATACCAGATGGACGGCATCAACCAGATCCACGTGAACACGCAGATCGGCCTGACCTTCGCGCAAGGCTTGCGCCACATCGTGCGCCAGGATCCCGACGTCATCATGGTCGGCGAAATTCGCGACCGCGAGACCGCCGACATCGCCATCCGTTCAGCACTCACCGGCCACTTCGTTTATTCGACGCTCCACACGAACGACGCACCCAGCGCAATAGCGCGCCTGACCGACATGGGCGTGGAGAATTATCTGATCACGTCGTCATTAGTGGCCGTGCTGGCGCAACGCCTGGTTCGCGTGATCTGTGCCGAGTGCAAGGTTTCCGCGCGGCACCGCCATTACGCCCGAAGGCGAGACCATTCCCGTGTTTCGCGGCGCCGGTTGCGAGTCGTGTTTCAATACCGGCTATCGCGGCCGCCTCGGCATCTTCGAGCTGATGGAGTTGAACGAGGAATTGCGCGCGGCTATCATGCGCAATGAAGATTCGGGCAAGATCACCGACATTGCCCGCCGTCATGGCATGCAAAATCTCCGCGAGGATGGCTGGAACAAAGTGCGCCGCGGCATGACCTCGGCCGAAGAAGTGATGCGCGTAACGCAGGAGTTGTAGTTCGCTATGGCGACGGCATACTTTTTCAAAGCGGTGGCGGCGGACGGCAAACTCCGCACCGGCACGCTTTCCGCCGAGACCGATCGCCAGGTCGCCGCCGAGCTGAAGCGTCAGGGATTGATTCCGGTCTATGTAGGCCTGGAACAGAAGGCCGCTTCGGCGCTCAAACTGCCGGTGCTCCAGCGCGGCAAGCGCAAAGACATTCTGTTCTTCACGCAGGAACTGGCGACGCTGCTCAATGCCGGCGTGCCCGCTCGACCGCGGTCTGGCGATCACCGCGGAACTCACCGAGCACGCGAATTTTCGCACGCTGGTGCTCGACATCGTCCGCTTGATCAAAGGCGGAAAATCGCTGGCCGACAGTCTGGCGTCGCACCCCACCTACTTCCCGGATCTCTACGTCAACATGGTGCGCGCCGGTGAAGCCTCCGGGTCGCTGGCGCAAATTTTCGAGCGTCTCGCGGATTTTGAGCGCACCCGCGATGACCTGCGCAGCTACATCATCAGCTCGCTGATTTATCCCGGACTGCTGACCGTCGTCGGACTTTCGTCCATCATCGTTCTGCTCGAATTCGTCGTCCCGCGTTTCGCGCAGATCTTTTCCGATCCGCGCATGACCATACCCGTGCCCACGCAGATGCTGCTGGCCACCAGCGCCTACCTGCAAGCCTATGGACTGCCCGCCGCGATCGTGTTGGCCGCGGCGATTTTTGGCCTCATCGCCTACATCCGCACTCCCGGCGGCGCGATGTGGTGGGACACTTTCCGGTTGCGCGTGCCAGTTCTCGGCGATGCGCTGCGCAAGGCCGAGACCGCTCGTTTCGCGCGCGCCATGGGAACGCTTGTCGCGGCCAGCGTGCCGCTGGTGCAATCGATCGGCATCTCGCGCGGCATCCTGAATAACCGCCGCATCGCGGCATCGCTCGAGCGCGTGATCACCGGCGTAAAGCGTGGCGAAGGCATCGCCGGGCCGTTATCGAAAGCCGGCGAATTCCCCCCGCTAGCCGCGCATTTGCTGAGCGTAGGCGAGGAAACCGGCCACCTGGACGCCATGTTCATTCGCATGGCCGACATTTACGAAACCGAAACGCGCAGCGCCATCCGCCGCTTCACATCGCTATTTGAACCGTTGATTATTCTAGTGATGGGCCTGCTGATCGGTACTTTGATCTTGAGCCTGATGCTGGCCATCACCAGCATCAACGACATTGCCGGCTAAAAGGAAACGTATGCGCAAAAATCGACGAAGCCAACGCGGTATCACGCTGATTGAAATGCTGGTGGTGGTGACCATCATTGCGCTGTTCGCGGCGCTGGTGGGTCCGAAACTGTTCAGCAATGTGGATAAAGCCAAGCGCACCCAGGTGCGCGCGCAGATCAACTCGTTTATGACGGCGCTGGGCTCTTACAAGCTGGATACCGGCAATTTCCCCACCACCGAAATGGGGCTGAACGCCCTGCGCGTGAAGCCGGATGGCGTCGATCAGTGGGCCGGCCCGTATCTGCCGCAGGACGCCCCCACCGATGTTTGGGGCCATCCGTATCTCTACAAATTCCCCGGCGACCACGGTGACGAGCCCGACATCGTTTCGCTGGGCGCCGACGGGCAACCCGGCGGAGAAGGGAACGACGCAGACATTGTTAGCTGGAGCAACAAGTAGACGACGCAACTCCGGCGTCACGCTCATCGAACTGCTGATCGTGCTGACGCTGATCGCACTCGTCACCGGCATCAGCTACCCCAGCGCCGCGTCGAGCGTCGAATCCCTGCGTCTGCGCTCGGTATCGGATCAGGTGGTGAGCTTTCTCAATACCGCCATCGATCGCGCCAGCCGCCGCGAGCAGGTGATCGAGGTGTGGATCGCTCCCAAAGACAACGTTCTGATCGCGCGTTCGCCGGATCTGGCATTCTCGCGCCGCCTAGATCTGCCGGACGGGTATCGCATCCTTGCGGTTCTGCCGGCAGCCGAAGTAAATCCGGATCAGCCGCGCCGCTTCCTTATGTATCCCGGCGGCACCATCCCGCGCATCGGTGTCGAGATCGCAAATCGCGCGGGGACCAAGCGGATGGTGAGCGTCGACCCCTTCACCGAATTGACGCGCGCGGAAAAGGTGCCGTGATGCCGACGCGCCGCGCCCATTATCAATCGGGCTTCACGCTTCTCGAAGTGTTGGTGGCCACCCTCATCATGGGCATCGCCGTGGCCGGTATTCTGAGCGGCATGGCCGGAGCATCGCGTAACGCCGCGCGGCTCACCGACTACGATCGGGCCACTCTCCTCGCGAAACAGAAGATGGACGAGCTGCTGATCGACCGCGACGCGCCCCGCAATCAGGACATCGCCGCGGACTTCGATCCCGCGGTCACCGGCGGTGTGCGCACCGGATGGCGCGCCCGCGTCACGCCGTTTGAAGCCACGCCCGGCGCGCGCCGCCCCGCGTGGGATCTCGACCGTATCGAGCTCGAAATCTGGTGGTTCAATGGGCAAGCGCGGCACAGCTTTTCGTTGGAAGGATTTCGCCGCAACATCCTGCGTGAAGGAGACCCGCGATTCTGATGCGCGACTCCCGTTCCCAGCCCGTTCGCCTTTCCGAGCGCGGCGTCACGCTGCTGGAGCTGATGATTGCGATTACCCTGGTGGCCGGACTCTCGACGGGCATGCTGATGGCGATGCGCACCAGCCTGCTCACCTATGAGAAGACCGCCAAGAGACTCGAATCCAATCGCCGCTTCGTGAAGACGCAGCAGGTGCTCTCCGATCAAATCTCCGCCGTGATGCCGGTGCAGGGCGCGTGCCTGGGGGACGCGGGCCAGACCATCGGGATTCCTTCTTTTCTCAGCGGCTCCGAGGATACGCTGCGCCTGGTATCGAGCTATTCAATCGCCGAAGGCTCGCGCGGGTATCCGCAAATTGTCGAGTACCGCGTCATCCCCGAGCAGCGCGGCAGCGTGAGATTAGTGGCCACGGAACGCCCGTATACCGGACCGCAGAGCACCATCCCGTATTGCGGCGGGGCTCCACCGCCGCCAGTTTCGTCTTACGAGATTGGAGCCCGATCTGCCGTGCCGTTGGGCGGGGCGCAGTCCGCCGCGCCAGCGGGAGCGTCGGCAGGCGAATCGTATGTGCTGGCGGAGCACCTGGCCTACTGCCGTTTCTCGTATCACGAGCCGTACAATCAGAATCGATTTGTCGAAACCCCATGGTTGCCGCTGTGGGACAAGCCGTTGCTCCCAGCAGGAGTGCGCATCGAAATGCGCTCCGCTGTGCCGGACACCGGAGGTCTCTCGGTTCTCGGCGTAACGGTGCCGATTCAGGTCGATCGCGATCCTCGGATGGTGTATGTCGACGCATTTTAGGTCGTCCGCGGAAAAACGCGCGGCGGAGCGCTGTTGGCCGTGCTGTGGCTCTCCGCGGGACTCGCGGCCATCGCCCTTTCAGTATCTTCGAATGTTCGTTCGGAGACCGATCGTGTCTCCACATCCGGCGAGGGCCTGCGCGCATCCTACCTGGCTGCGGGAGCGCTGGAGCGTGGCATTCTATGGGTCCAGTGGGGCTACTTGGGCCAGAATTTTCCCGGGCCCGATGGTTTGCCGCGCTTCTGGACCCCCAACACCCGCCGCCTCACCATGCGTTTCCCGAGCGGCGACGCGCAAGTGGAAGTGATTCCTGAAACCGCCAAGCTCAATATCAATCGAGCCTCTCCGGACGACCTTTATCGCGTGGTGCTTGCGGTCAGCGGCGATCCGGCGCGCGCCCAGCAGATTACCGATGCCATTGTCGACTGGCGAGCGCCCGCAGCCGAGCCCAGCGTGTTCGACCAATACTATTTCAGCCTGGGTCCGACTTTTCGCGCCCGCCATGCGTCTCTTCTGGAGATTGAGGAATTATTGCTGGTCGAAGGCATGAGTCCCGAGCTGTTCTATGGCAATTACACCACCGGTGCCGACGGGCGCCTGTACGCGCGCGGCGGGCTGCGCGATTGTCTTTCGGTGTGGGGATCGCTGGGGCCGTTCGACGTGAATACCGCCAGTCCCGCGCTGATGGAAGCCATGGGCATGACGCCGGAAATGGCGGCGTCCATAGTGGCGACTCGCCAGCAGCGTCCGTTTCAAAATCGGCAGGAACTCGCGGGCGCTCTGCCGCCGCGTATTGCCATTGGTTCCGGGATCTCGATTTATACGCTGCGCGCGAGCGCCCGTCTGCGCCGCCCCGATGGCTCGTATTCCGAAGTAGTTCGCACCGCTGCCGCCACTATCAAGCTTTTCGATCCCCAGAGATCTCTTCAGGCCATGCAGGTCTTGCGCTGGTACGACAACGCCTGGTCGCAAGCCGCGCTTCCGCCTTATCCGGGCATGACGGTTCACGGCGGCAACGTTCCGGGGCAGCCGGGCTTTTCCGGAGACTCGCAGCCATGAGTCTGCTTCGCACGCTGATCCCCGACGGCCTGAAAAAATGGCTGGCGTTCGGGCACGGCGTAGGCATCGAAGTAGTGGGACCGCATGGCGGCGAATCGCTGCGCGTTACCGCGGTGCGCGTGCATCCCGGCGGAGCGCGCGTGGTGGGAACGCTCTCGTTCGACGACGCGATGCATCATGCCGCCGGCGTGTGGGGCACCGAATATGCCGCGTTCGTGCGCAAGCACGGCTGCGCTCATGTGGCCGCGACGGTTCTGTTGCCGCGCCGCGAAGTGATGGTGCGCCATGTGGCGCTCCCCGGTGTAACCGATAAAGACCTCGGCGCCGCCATCGAATTTCAACTGGACGGCCTGCATCCTTACCGCGAAGAAGATGTCGCGACGAGTTGGGCGCGGATCCCCGGCACTTCCTCGGTGCTGATTGCGATCACGCGGCGCGCGGTGATCGAGCGCTTCGTCACGTTGTTCGCCGAAGCCGGCATTGAAGTAGGAGCGTTTACTTGTTCGGCTGCGGCAATCCATTCCGCGCTGCGTATGTTTCGCGAGGCGCCGTCGTCCTCCGGCCTGCTGGCCTATGAGCCGGCTGAATCCGGGGCTGATTCAGGCGTCGAGATCTACGGCGAAAGCGCCAGCCGTCCGGTATTCTCCGCCACCTTCGATGTTCCGCTGGAGCGCGCCGCGCCCATGGCGGCATCCGAGCTGCGCCTGGACGCGGACACCGCGCCGCATGGCCTGGATACATTGTTCAACGCGTCCCCTGCGCTGCCGTATGCAGCGGCGCTGGCGTCGGCGTGCCCCTTGATGGCGCTGCCGCTCAATTTACTTCCCTCTGAATTGCGGCCATCCGGCGCACGCTGGTTGTGGATTCCCTCGGCCGCTTTGGGCGCCGCGGTTCTGCTATTGGCAGTGGGGCTGGCTTTATTCCCGCGCTATGACACCACGCGCTATCTGGCTTCGCTGAACGCCGAGATCGCGCGCGTGGCGCCAGTAGCCGCCCGCTCGACGGCGCTCGACCGCCAGATTGAAACCGTTCGCCGCAACACTACGCAACTGGACGCATTCCGCTCCCGCACTAAGAGCGACATGGACGTGCTGGCCGAGATGACCCGCATCCTGCCGCCGCCCGCCTGGCTCAATCAGCTCGAAATCACCCGCACTCAAGTAACGTTGGCCGGCGAAACTCAACAAGCCGCGCCGCTGCTGCAGGCCATCGACGCATCGCCGCTGTTCCAAGCATCGGAATTCGTGATGCCGCCCGCGCGCGTGAATAACGCCGAGGCGTTTCGCATTCGCACCAATCGGGAGACCGGCAAATGAATCTGCGGCCTCGCGACCGGCGCGCCCTGGCTTGGCTGGCGGTATCCGCGCTGCTGGGATTAGTGATTCACTTCTGGCCCGCGAATGACAGCGCCGCCGCGGTCGTCGCACCCGTGGGGGATCCGGTGACCTTGGCGGAGACTCGCTTGGCGCGTTTGCGCGAAACCGCGGCAACGGTGCCAGGGAAAGAAAGTGTGTTCAAGAACGTATCGGCCGAACTGGCCTCGCGGGAAAAAGGAATCATCACCGCCGACACCGCCGCGCAAGCCCAGGCGCAAGTGATCCAGATCATCCGCCGCTTGGGCGCGGCCGAGACTCCGCCCATCGAAATTCGCTCCACCGAGCTCACTCCGGTTCGTCCCTTCGGCGATTCCTATGGCGAAGCCAGCGTGGCGGTGCAGATCGAATGCCGCATCGATCAACTCGTGAACCTGCTGGCAGCCCTGCAAGCGGAGCCTCAGTTGGTGGCCACCAGCGATCTGCGCGTTCTTTCTTCCAACGCCAAAGAAAAAACCGTGTCCGTGCGCCTCGCCGTTTCGGGCGTGGTGCCGCGGCGACTCGTCGGAGAAAAACCGCAAGCCTCGAAGAAGGCCGGAAGGAGCGCACTTTGAATCGGCGACTCATATTGTTGAATCTCGCTCTGCTGGCTCTCGCCGGAGCCCTGGTATGGACCCTCCGCACGAATTGGCTCGCAGCCAAGGCGCGCGAGCGTGCGGTGCTGCAGCGCAAAATCGCTGCTAAAACGGTACTCGCTCCGCCGCCTCTGCCCACAGTGAAAACCGTGGCGCCGGCCGAGTATATCGATGTCGCCGGCAAGATGCTGTTTTCGAAGGATCGCAATCCCACCGTCGTAGTGGAACCGCCCAAGCCCGCTCCGGAGCCGGTGATGCCGGCGCTCCCGAACTATCACGGACAGATGGCGATTGGCGAGCCGGTGATTTTGCTCAGTGCGTCGGCGACCGCCACGCAACGCAGTTATCACGTAGGCGACCAGATCGGCGACTTCAAGTTGGTGAGCTTTGACGAAAACCGTGTCGCCTTCGAGTGGAAGGGCAAGAATGTCGAACGCAAGCTCGAAGAGCTAAAGCCGAAAGAGACTGCCACGGCAGCAGGTGCGCAGGCTAGTGCGCAAGCGGCCAGGCCCGCGGCTCCGGCTGCTACTTCGTCGTCGGCAACGCCGGCGCGCGCAGTAGCTTCGCTGGATCATCCGAACCCGGTTGCGCCCGCTGCGTCGGCGGTGAGCAACACCAGTGCCTCCGCCACCCCGCCGCCTCTCAAGAATGTGACTTCGTTGGGCGTTACGAGCAACGCTTCCAATAGCGCTAGCGCAGGCGACACCAGCGGCGATTCCACATTCGGGCCGCTGCTATCCAGCGGAGATCGCGCTTGTCTGCCCTCCGACAATTCGCCGGTGGGCACGGTTCATTCGGGATTCATGAAGGTTCAGTCGGTGGGCATATTCGGCGCGTCGTGCAGTTGGACGGAAGTCAAATGAGAGTGAGTCAAATGAAAATGCGTTCTATCGCAGTAAGAGGAATTGCGCTTCTGGAAGTGGTGCTGCTGGCCGCGGGCGCGGCTTTCGCGCAAGCTCCACCGCCGCCGGCCCCAGTTCCGGCTCAAGCCGTCCCAGCTCAGGGCGCTCCGGCTCCGGCGCAAGCCGTTCCAGCGCAGCCAGTGCCCGTGCAGCCAGTGCCCGCGCAACCCACTCCGGCCGACGCCAATCCAGCTCAAGCCGATCCAGCTCAAGCCAATCCAGCTCAAACCACTCCTGCCCAGGCTACGGCCGCCCAAGCCGCGCCAGTGGAAGCCACTCCAGCCCCCGTGCCCATCGGCAATCTGTCGCTGCAGAATGCTTCGTTAGTCGAAGTGATCAATCAACTGGCTCGTCAGCTAAAAATCAACTATATTCTCGACCCCGCAGTGAAGGGCAGCGTGGTGCTGAACACCTACGGCAGCACCGCCAACATGGATGCTCGCGGACTGCTCGACCTCATCCTGCGCATCAATGGCGCGGCCATGATTAAGGAAGGCGAAGTCTACCGCATCCTGCCGCTCAAGGACGCTCCCAAGATGCCGCTGCGCCCGCAGGTAAACGCGCACGATATTCCCGAAGACGACCAGATCATGCTGAATCTGGTGTTCCTCAAATATGTGACCGTGGATGAGCTCACCAAGGTGCTGGGCGAGTTCGTGGGCGAGAACGCCACCATGTATTCCTACGCGCCCTCGAACCTGCTGTTCATCCTGGACAGCCGCCGCAACATGCGCCGGACCATGGAACTGATCCAGTTGTTCGACAGCGATAGTTTCGCGAACCAACGTGTGCGCTTGTTCGACGTGAAGAACACCAAGCCCTCCGACCTGGTGAAGGATCTCGATAACGTACTCAAGGCCGCATCGCTCGACGGCAAGAGCGCCACCGTACGATTTCTGCCGGTGGATCGTATCAATACTCTGATCGCAGTGGCTCCCAACCCCGGAGTTTTCGATACCGTCGAAGCATGGCTGAGGCGTCTGGATGTTCCCGTCAAGCTGAACATCGGCGGCGGCAGTGAAAATCACGTGTACCGCTTGCGCTACGGACGCGCGGAATGCGTGGCCATCGCCTTGAACCAGTTGTATGGCTACGGCAGTGGCGGTTATGGCGGAGGCTACGGTGGAGGCTACGGCGGTGGTGGATACGGCGGTGGATATGGCGGCGGTGGTTACCCCGGCGGCTACGGCGGCGGTTATGGCGGTGGTGGCCAATCCAATTATGGATATGCCAACACCTATGCGGCCAGCGGCGCCTCGGCCGGGATGAATGGTAGCACCTATGGCGCCGGGAACAATTTCAATAACAACTTTGGCGGAATGGGCGCCTGTCCCGGTTCTATGTCGGGCGGTTATGGCGGTGGCGGATATGGCGGTGGTGGATACGGCGTATGGATATCCGGTATTCGGCGGATACGCCGCGCAAGTACCGGCGACTCCTGCGGGCACGACTCCGGCAGCTTCGATTGTGGGCTCAGCCGCACCCGCGGCGCCAGTCCCCGGACAAACGCCGGACGGTAAACCCGCCGTTCGCGTGGTGGCCAACCCGCTCGACAATGCGCTGATCATCCAGGCCACTCCGGAACAGTATCAGGAGGTTTTGCGCATCCTCAAGGATCTGGATGTTCCGCCCCGCCAGATTCTGCTCGAAGCGAAGATTTATTCCGTGGATCTCAGCGGTTCGTTCTCCGGCGGAGTTTCGGCCCAATTCCAGCGTCGTGACCGAATGCGGACCGCGGGTTTGCTCGGCAACCTGTCTACTTCCGCCGCCGGCGTAGCCGGGGCCGCACTCCAGTTCGGCTTTCTGGTAGGTCAGAGCAAGCAGCTTCTGGCTTTCCTGAATCTATCCGAGAATCAAACCCGCACCACGATTCTTTCCGAACCCAGCCTGATCGCCACCGACAGTATTCCGGCCACGCTCAACGTCGGAACGCAGGTGCCCGTGCAGACTTCCAGCTTCGACCACGGTAGCCGGATCGACCACCGTCACCAGCAGCATCTCCGCCCAGAACACCGGCGTCACCCTGCAGGTGAATGCTCGCGTCAATCCCAGCGGCGTTGTCACCTTGGTGATCAACCAGGAGGTTAGCTCGCCAGGTGCGGGCGCCGGAACCCTGACGCCTTCCTTTAATCAACAGGTGGTGCAGACGCAGGTGACGGTTCAGGATGGCGATACGATAGCGATCGGCGGCCTGATCAGCGACACCTCCATCAACGGTACTAGCGGCATTCCCTACCTGTCGCGTCTGCCCGGAATCGGCATGCTCTTCGGCAACAAGACTACCTCGCATGATCGCAGCGAGCTCATTATCTTTATGACGCCGCACGTGATTCTCGACGAAAGCGACCTGATTGAAGCCAGCAACGAACTGCGCGACCGGGTCAAAAAGCTCCAAAAATACGTTAAGCTGCTTTAATATCCATTGAGGGGTAAATCGCCTCCTCCGGCGGTCAAAATCGCCGCTAAACCCCTAAAGCTCGCCATTCTCTGAGAAATACTACATTTTGGCCGGGGTACCTAAGGCCAAACTGAACCATGCATTGGTACTTTTGCCTTGACGAATGCCATTCGTCAATGTTATCTATAGAGTCTGACTGCGTCCGAGGAATCCAAAGCAGTTGTTTAGTAGTACATCAGGGCAGGGCGGTGTATTGCGCCGTCATTCCCGCGAGCACAGAACGAATAAAGAAGTAAAAAAGAAGTCCATCAAGATGAGCTGGAGTAAGACAGCAGTCGAGCGGAGATCAGCCAGAGTGAAGTGCGGCTGGGAAGCTCGGTTCCCGAGGTTCTTCAAAGCTAAGGGGATTGCAGATTGAGGCTCAGGTTGAACAAGAGAACTTCCATCAATTCAATTCCAACAATTCACAAGGAGAAGGAAATGGCAGATTTTCGCAAATGGCTTTACGCGTTTGCTGGAGTAACGCTCCTGGCGGGACTTTCGGTCCCGGCAAGCGCACAGTCTACGCTGATGCAGTGCACAGGCTCAGCGAACAACCCACTGATTCGGGCGGAGGAGTATACCGCACTCGCCGGTGATGTATTCATCACCTGCACGGGCGGAATTCCTACCACGCAAGGTACCTCGATTCCGAAGGCAACCATCACGGTATTCGTAACCAACACCGCGATCACCAGCAAGCTCACCCAAATCAACGACGATCCGAATTGGGATGAAGCTCTGTTGATCATGGATGAGGCTGGGACGTCGACCAGCACCAATGGGTTGCTGAATTGCGGCAGCACGACTGCCCCTTTCGAGACTACCCCCGCCGACCTTACCTGCGATATCACTTCGGCAAACGGCGATGGAACCGGTGACTATACCGGCGCCGCAGGTCGTCCGAACGTATTCCAGGGACGGCGTGGTTGACGGCTCGTTTGGACAGGCCATTCAGTTTATTGGCGTGCCGATCGACCCTCCGGGTACGTGCTTCGTCACGGTAAGGTGGCTTGGCTTCCGGTCCGCACCATGCGCATCACCAACCTGCGTGTAAACTCGGTTGCGTTGAACGTCTATAATCTGGGCAACTCGTTCAGCTTGACCACGATCAACACCACCGTCTCCTTCAACGGCACCAACTTTGGTGGTAACCAGATCGTGAACGTGCAGAACGGCACGGTTCGCATCGGCCTGCTGGTAAGCGCCGGCACCGCTGTGGCTGATGGCGATGACAACCTCGCCAGGACCCAGCCACCTTCCTGCAGTGCAACGCTACGCCGGGCTTTACCACTAACTCCATCCTGCTCACCGAAGGTTTCCCGACTGCTTTTAAGGTCCGTAACTTCGCGCAGATCATAGCCAATGGCACCCCACCGCTAGCCTGGCCAGTTTCCTGCGTGGAACGGCGGCACGAGTCTTACAGTCCCGGATATCAATCAGAACGTGCCCAACGCTCTGTATAACACCGAGACCGGCATCAACTACGATGCGCACTCTCGCGAATCCTATCCCCAATCCACCCGACTGGAACCGGTTCCAACGGAGTACGGCGCCTGTTGGAACTGCTTTCAATAGCGGAGGAAGTACAGGAGCGACCGGCGGTACTACCGGTATTTCTACAGCCGGTGAGGTTTCGCAGGGTACCCGGTTTGCCATCCACTTCTCCGGAATACCGATCGGCAGCAATCCGAGCGTACCGCTTACCGTCGACCTCGAAACCGGCGCTCTTGCTAATGACATCGACACCGGCACTCTCGTTCTAGTCTGCGGTACGGATGCTCACGGCAATGGTGGGACTACCAGCGTCGTGTGACCATACTGGCATCGGCGGTACCAGCCTGATTACTCTGGATGCCAATGGCAACGGCATGGTGGTTTACGAAGTGGCGTTCGCCGATCCGAACGCTCTCGAATTCGCCAACGTTGTGGTGTATGTCAATCCGACGGTCTACCCTCAACACCAATCCGCCGGTGGGCGGGACGCCCGCAGGTGGGTGTGACTGGCTCGGCGAATGCCAGCTTTGCTCCGTTCTACGCCACCAGCACTCCGGGCGTCGGTGCGGCTCAGCAATTGACCTCGAGCTTCCCGATTCCGCGCTTCGTGGATAACCGGCTGCCGACACCTCCGATCAGCCTCTTTACCTATAGCAAGTGCGCTTGCGACATGCTGTTCCCGTGGGTGGTTGGCAACTCGGCCATCAACACCAGCATTGTGGTAGCCAACACTTCGCTCGATCCTTGCGCTGGTAGCTCCCTGTCTGCGCAGCCGGCTTCACAGCCCTACCGCAGTCCGGGCAGGTGACGTTCTGGTTCTTCGGAACGAGTGACTTCAACTTCAATCCGGCGACGTTCGGTAGTGCCACGGATGCCAGTACGGTCATTGCTCCGCAGACGTCCGTGTCGGTTCCGGCCGGCTCGTATATGGCGTTTGTGATCAGCCCGTCGTCGGCAGTTGCCGGCGGTCAGACCGCAGGCAATGGTCTGAAGCCGATCGCTGGTCCGTTCGCGGGTTATGTCATCGCGCAGTCTGAATTCCAATACTGCCATGGCATCGCTTCGCTCTCGGGCGTTGGCCTGACTCCGCAGACTTACCTTGGTCTGGTTCTCGACAAGGCACGGCCAGTCCAAACCGTGGTCGTGAACAACGGCGCCAACCCGGTCAACGCTACAGTTCCTGGCACCACTCTGGAGCTGCAGCGCACCAACCAGGCGTTTGCTGACGAGCTAGAAAACTAACAAGTAGTCGATGTTAGAGAAAGGGAGGGCTTCGGCCCTCCCTTTTTTATTTTGCGAAGCCCCATTCAATAGCTCCTTCCAATCCCCAAACCGCCCATCCACTTTCCGCCGATTGACTGAACCCACGGAGTCAGGCGCCAAGTTGTCTTGCCGATCGGCACCACGGCGACTCCGCCCCATGTCCCAGCCAGGCTCGAAGACGGCCCGCTTACGCTGGTCCCGAGCGTGCCGAAAGTATAAATATCGATCGGCCCCACTTGCTTCAGCGGTATCGCCAAACCGGTCGACGTGGTGCTGGTGAACGTCAGGTTTGCCCCGCTGCCCTTCGGAGTCAGATTATTCATCGTGATTGAATATGCCTGGAACGCCTTCTCACATTTCGTAATCGGGAGAGCGATTGCATACCAGCCCGCGAGATTGGGCGTGGCCTGCGGATTCAGGCTCGCGCCTGCCGCATAGAAGGACGCAGGGCAGACCGCGGCGGCTGCCAGCAGGTGGAGCAGTCTGCGCCATTACAGGCAGCGAGAGCGCAAGAGTCAGCGCCAAGCTCCCCACCAGAGATAGTTCCCTTCGGAAGAGACATACTCTGTGACGCCCCTCAGCTCCGCGGCACGATCAAGTTATAAAGCGCCGTTACCTTGACCTGAATGTCCAGCAGCACCGGGTCGGGCTCCGCCGGAAGCTGGAGCGGCCGACGGAATCAGATCTGTGCGCTGAATTTGCGTGGTCTGAAACCCAGGCCGCCGACCAGAGAAGTCATCAACCTTTCATTCGCCAGCAATGCACGGCAGGGCACCGGAAGCGCCGGCGCAGTGCTCGCGCTCCCGTCCGGCACGGCTGTCGCCTGCCAGCTCAACCCGCTGATCTGCGTGGCATCGGCTACCCAAGATCCAGGTGCTCCCATGCCGGCGGAATACTTCTGCGGCGAGCGCCTGTCCCACATTGAAGAGCTTGCCGCTCGAAAGAACCACGGCAAACAACCGTCGAGGATCGTCCGGCAGGATAGGTCACCGGGAATACAATCTGACCGATATTGGGCAGCGTGACTGAATTTGCTCCAATATCCACGATGCTGCTGCCGCCCAGCTCCGCCAGAAGCGCCTGCGCCTGCGCCGCTGTGCTCAGGTCCGTCGGATTCACCGGGCTGGTGGTGCTCGGCGCAGCGTGATTGTAGACTGCACCGCGTCGCGGCTGGAATCCACTTCGGGTAATTTGGCAGCCCCTTGAAATTCGGCGTCGCCATCTGGGCGGCCGTCTGGGTGAAGCTGCCGATGGCCGCTGTGCCGCCGGCGCCCGAGACCACGGCGTTATAACTCACACTCTGCGTCGGCGCGATAGCCGCATAAGTGTCGTCCCACCAGTCCTGCTCCGGGCGAGCCGGGTCGAACGGAATCAGCGGGCCGCCCGCTGCTTCAAATTGAGCGCGCGTGTAGGTCTCGAAAAGATTCAGCACGTCCAGGCCATAGAATTCCTGGTTGGGTTGGGGTTGCTCGATCGGTAAAGAAGTCAGCATGATGATTGTGCTTGCCGCCGGCGTCGAACGATCGGCAAAACAAGATTCTCCTGACCGATCCTCCAGGGCGGGGCAGGCGGAGCGCGGCTAGCCGGAGAGGTACATCGCTGGATGCTATGCGTTTATTCGCGAACGCGGGGTGTCACTTGCAGGAGCGGCCGTTCACGCCGTTCAGCGGCAGGAAGACAGCTCCTACCGCACGGCCGGAGCGGGTGCGGCAGGGGCTGGCGTGGCCGGAGCGGTGCCGGCTGGAGCGGTCCCAGCAGGTGCGCCGGACTTCGGAGTTCGCCCTTCGCGCGCGAACCTCACCGGTAAAACGTAGACGCTGCCGAAAGGCTCTAAAGTAAACAGCACTCCACCTCGCGTGGACGCTCCGCGAGCGGCTTGTAAATGATTTTAAACTGCACGTCAGCTTGTGCATTCACCATCAGGTCGTTGGGCTCCACCGTGATGGTGTCGCGAACACCCCGGACCTCGGCGTGCACGCGAACCTGTCCGTTGTTGCCGTTGTGGAAGGTCACCTGTTCCGTCGCTTCCTTGCCCACGGTGAATGCGACGAACTTTTTGTCGATGGCTGCCTTGGGGGCGATAGCCGTCGCCACCTCCCTCGCCCTCTTATCGCTCAGATCCTTCGGAATCGGCGACTCGCCAGTTGTCTCCACCGGAGCGACCGGGAGCGGGCCGATGATGGTCTTAGTGGCGTCCTTGGATGGATCGTGATACCAAACCCATTCTCCCTTTTCAAGCTTCCACTGGTAAATCAGCATCTGGGGTACTTCCACCATGTGCCCTGCCAGCATCGTTTCGCGCTTCATGGTCGATTTGACCGTCGCCGTGGATAGGTCGGGCCCGTATTGAACTTCGTCGATCGTGAACGACGCAGACTTCTCCTTGGTGGCCCCAAAGTAATAGTCTTTGCTGTCCTCGGCCACTAAATCGTAAGCTTTGCGAAAATCTCCCTTGCTCTCAAAGTCGAGGAAGGCGTTCGCCCGGGCGCGCAATGCCTGGTCCACTTCCGGGGGAGCTTTGGGGCCCGCGGGCATCTGGGCCGCTGGAGGCGCCGGTACAACCCCAGGCACTTGGGCCAGACACGCTAGCGGAGCAACAAGGAGCAAAAAGGCGTGGAATCGCATAGAGTTTGCCGTCTGGAGTGGCTGGGAGGCAGGGATTCGAACCCCGATACGCGGCTCCAGAGGCCGCAGTCTTACCGTTAGACGACCTCCCAACTTGATCCAGTTTATCAGACGTGCAGGGAGCGGAAATAGTCCGCTCTAGCTGAAAATAGTCCGCTTGAGCCGTTCCGCCGTCAACTTTCATCGACCACCGGATTTCGCAGCTCTCCCAGATGCCCTGGATGCGAATCACAACTTCGTCGCCGGCGCGCAGGTAGCGCGGCGGTTTGCGCGCAAAGCCGACGCCCGCCGGAGTTCCCGTGGCGACAATATCTCCTGGCTCCAGCGTCACCACCGAAGAAATATATTCGATCAGCGCGGGGACTCCGAACACCAGCTCCCGCGTATTGGAACTTTGCAGAATCTCGCCGCCGATTTCGAGCGAGATATCCAAAGCGTGCGGGTCGGCGATCTCGTCGCGGGTGACGATCCACGGGCCCATGGGCGCGAAGGTATCGAAAGTCTTGCCCATCAGCCACTGCGACGTGACCATCTGATAATCGCGCGCGCTGACGTCATTCACGATGGTGTAGCCGAAGACGTGATCCAGCGCGTCGGAGGCGGAAATGTTGCGTCCGCCAGTTCCGATGATGAAAGCAAATTCGGCCTCATAATCTGGACGTGTCGATACCTTGGGCAGCACGATCGCCGCGCCGGGTCCAATCACCACGTTCGTAAATTTATTGAAAATGGTAGGGACGGTCGGGATCTCCATGCCGGTTTCGCGCGCATGATCGCGATAGTTCAAGCCCACGCAGATGAACTTTGGCGGGCGCGGAATCGGCGCCAACAATTTGACCTCCGCCAGCTTGTAGGACACGCCCGCAGCGCTGGACGGCGACCCGGACGCAATCACCGACAGCATGTCTTGACCTAAGCCAGTGACCGAGCCGTCCGGCATCACGATTCCGGCTTGCGGCGTCGCACCGGCGGGTTGAAAGGTAACCAGGCGCATGAGGTCCAGCATGCCACATCCCCATGTGAGAATGAATAGTTCATGTCTCATATCCAGCGCGCGCTGATCAGCGTCACAGACAAGACCGGAGTCGTGGATTTTGCCCGTGCTCTCACCAGCCTCGGCGTCGAAGTGCTCTCTACCGGCGGAACGTACCGGGCACTCAAAGCAGCCGGAGTCGCCCCCCTGCGCGAGGTGGCCGAAGTCACCGAGTTTCCCGAGATGCTGGATGGCCGCGTGAAAACCATTCATCCGCGCATTGCCGGAGGAATTCTGGCGATGCGCTCCAAGCCCGAGCATATGAGCGCGATCGCGGAGCACGGAATCCCGCCCATCGATCTGGTATGCGTGAATCTGTATGAGTTCGAAAAGATCGCGGCCAAGAAAGACGCGCCTCTCGAAGAACTAATCGAGAACATCGATATCGGCGGACCCACCATGATCCGGGCGGCGGCCAAGAACTGGCAGGATGTGGCGGTGGTGACGGCGGCGTCCGACTACGCGGCGATTGTCGCGGAGCTGCAGGCCAGCGGCGGGACGCTCTCCAGCGATACCCACTGGTGGCTCGCGAAGAAGGCCTTCGCGACCACGGCGGCCTACGATCGGGCGGTCAGTACGCGGCTAGCCGAGATTCCGCCGACCGGTGAAGTGCTGCCCGCAACCTTGGACATTCGAGCGCCCCGCAAGCTGGCATTGCGCTACGGCGAGAACCCGCATCAATCGGCTGCGCTCTATTCGAGCGGCGGCGCGGGAATCGCTGGCGCCGAACAGTTGCACGGCAAGGAACTCTCCTACAACAACCTGGTGGATCTGGACGCGGCCTGGCAATTGATCGCCGAGTTCGACGCGCCGGCTTCCGCCATCATCAAGCACACCAATCCTTGCGGCTGTGCGGAGGGCGCCACACAGGCCGAAAGCTATCGGCGTGCATTCGAGGCGGATCCGATATCGGCGTTTGGCGGCGTGCTGGCGTTCAACCGCACGCTGGATGGCGAGACCGCGACGGAAATCGCCAAGACCTTCATCGAAGCAATCGCCGCGCCGGATTACAACGAAGACGCGCTGCGGATTCTGCGGCAAAAGAAAAATCTCCGGCTCTTGAAGAGTTTTAGCCGGGCCCGCGGAAAACGTCGTGAAGTCCATAAGCGGCGGATTCCTGGCGCAGACGCCCGATATGCACCGCTTGTCGCGCGCGGAGACGCAGGTCGCGACCAAGCGCGCCCCGACAGATGCCGAATGGGTGGCGCTAGAGTTTGGCTGGAAAGTCGCTAAACACGTAAAGAGCAACGCCATCGTGTACGCGCGCGCGATCGACGGACGCGGGCAGGCCATCAGCGCGGGCGCGGGGCAGATGAGCCGCGTGGATTCGGTGAAGTTCGGCGCGATGAAGGCCGTGCTGCCGCTAGCCGGCTCGGTGGTCGCTTCCGACGCATTTTTCCCGTTCGCCGATGGAGTGGAAGAAGCCGCGCGGCACGGAATTACGGCGGTGATTCAGCCCGGGGGCTCAGTGCGCGATGAAGATGTCATCGCCGCGGCGGACCGCTTAGGTCTCGCGATGGTCTTTACCGGAGTGCGCCACTTCCGGCACTAAGTCTCGCTCAGCAGCTTGAGCTTGTTATCGACGCTGGTAACGCCCTTCACCTTTTTTACGATGCGGGCCGCCTTTTCGCGCGCCTTCTCATCGTGGACCCGGCCTTGCAGCGTGACGGCGCCGTTCTTAACGATCACCTCGAAGCCCGCGCCCTTGACGTCGACGTCGTCGGCGAGTCTGCGGCGCACCGCGTCGTAAATGCGATCGTCGTCGGGCGTTCCCTGCGCCAGAACAAGCATAGGCGCGATCAAGACGAAGACTAGAAGCAGGCTGACGAGGCGCATAAGTTACCTTCCCAATCTTATAGATTACCGCGCCTTCAGCGCCAATCGACCGCGGTGAGGAACGCGGGGTCCTGGCGCCAGCCGGCGCGCACCTTCACGAAGGTCTGCAGGAAAACTTTGCGATCGAACAAATGTTCCAGTTCCTTGCGAGCCAGCGTGCCGATTTTCTTGAGCGCCGCCCCGCCTGCTCCGATCAGGATCGCTTTCTGCCCCGGCCTTTCGACGTAAATGGTAGCGGCGATCCGCAGGAGCTTGGGCGTGTCCTCCCACGAATCGATCAGCACGGCCACGGCGTGCGGCACTTCCTGTTGCGTATGGTGCAGAACCTTTTCGCGGACCACTTCGGCGGCCAGAAAGCGCTGCGGCTGATCGGTCAAATAATCGTCGGCGTATTGCGCGGGGCCGGAAGGAAGACGCTGGATGATTTCCTGCTGCAGCACGTCCAGGCCATCGCCCTTCTTGGCCGAGATCGGGATATACGCGGCGAAATCATGCAGCGCGCGGTATTTCTCGATCAGATCGAGAATCTTCGGCTTCTCATCCAGCCAGTCCACTTTGTTTAGCACCGCGACGACAGGAGCTTCGATTTTCTTCGCCAGATCCACCGCCTCCAGGTCTTCGTCGCTGAACGCGGCGAGCGCGTCGATCACAAACAGCACTACGTCCGGCGCGCCCGCGGCGGCCCGGACGGTATCCATCATGCGCTTGTTGAGCAGAGTATTCGATCTGTGAATGCCGGGCGTATCGACAAACACGATCTGCGCCTGCGGCAGCGTCAGCACGCCCTGAATCGACGTGCGCGTGGTCTGCGGCTTGGACGCCACGATGGCCAGCTTGGTTCCCAGCAGCGCGTTTAGCAGCGTGGACTTGCCGGCGTTGGGACGCCCCAGGATGGTGACGAATCCCGCGCGATGTTTGAATTTCTTCATTCTCTGGCGGCGGCTTTCGCGACCCGGACCTGATCCACGCGCACCTGATTTGCGGCCAGCACCTTAATCGCAAGGCCGTCGCGTTCGAGCGATTCGCCGGCTTCCGGCACGTGTCCCAGCCATTCGGTGACCAATCCGCCGACGGTAGTCGATTCGGTGCTCTCCGGCGGCCGGAAATCCAGCAAGGATTGCAGACGGCTGACGTCGAAGCTGCCGGAGACTATATAGCTGCCGTCGGGCTGGGCGCTGAAGTCACGCTCGGGCTCGTGCTCGTCGTGGATCTCGCCGACGATCTCTTCCACCATGTCTTCCATAGTCACGATGCCGGCTGTCGAGCCATATTCATCCACCACCACGGCCATGTGCGCGCCTTCTTCCTGCATCTCGCGCAGCAGATCGTTGACCGGTTTGGTTTCGGGAACGGCGCGAATCGGGCGCGCGATGTCGCGGACTTTACGCTGGGCGCGCTCTTCATCGCTAAGCTCGAACATGTCGCGAACGTGTACGAAGCCGGTGATCTGATCGATATTGTCTTCGTAAACCGGGATGCGCGAGTACTGCTCATGGATCACGATCTCGCGCAGTTCCTCGAGCGACGCGTCCTGGCGAATGGCGACGATGCGCGGCCGCGGCGTCATGATTTCGCGCACTGTAGTGTCGCCGAACGCGACCACCGACTGGATCAGCTCGCGGTCGCCCTTTTCAATGATGCCTTCTTCTTCGCCGGCCGCGATCAGGGCGTCGATGTGCTCCTCAGGCGTGGGAGCTTCGTCGGCTTGCGGGTGGTCGCCGAGATCGAACACGGATTGCAGGAAGTTGAGCGCCCACGTCAGCGGCCGCATCAGCAGCGCCATCAGACGAAACACCGGAACCAGCGGCAGGAGCCCGCGTCCCGTGCACTTGCGATAGAAGATCTGCGGGATGACATAGGTGCCCACGATGGAATAAAACCCCACCAGCAGGACCGCGACGGTGAGCGCTTCCCAGTCCGTCGCGTTCTGCGCGGTGAGAGCGAGAGTCAGGCAGCCCGAGCACGGCCAGGCCGAGATGTTTTACCAGCGAAAACGTGAGCGCGCCGAGTTCGGTTTCCAGTCCGATTTTCGCTTCGAGCGTAGCTTTGAAAAATTCCAGCGAAGGCAGTTCCCGGGCGCGGATGCGCAGGGATTCCAGATACAGCACTTGAATGGTGGTGGCCAGCGTCACCAGGAGCGCCACGACGGCGTCCAAGACCAGGAGCAGCAGCGTCATCGCTTGGCCTTCTTGGCGGTGGAGCGTTCGATCAGCCCGTCCGGCAATCCCAATTTCTTGCGCCAGCGGCTTTCGGCCCGCGCCATTTCGCCGGAGTCGGATTCATGATCCATCCCTGCCAGGTGCAGCGCGCCGTGAAGCATCAAAATTCGCAATTCGTCGGCGAGCGAATGTCCGCGCTCGGCCGCCTGAACGCGTGCGCGATCGATCGAGATGGCGATGTCGCCCGCCAGACCATTAGCCTTGGCCGGCGGAAACGACAGCACGTCGGTTGCCTGGTTCTTCCCGCGAAATTGCCGGTTGAGGCGGCGAACTTCCGAGTCATTCGCGATCAGGCAGTTGATCGTCCGGCCGCGCGCGACGCGCCGTGTGAGCTCGCCCAGGAAGTCACGCAGCTCTTCCCGATCGACCCGCTGGGATGGACGGGACGACGTGTGAAAAAGCAGCGGTATGTCGTCGGGTGACATGGAGGCGGCCTCAGGCCGCTGTTTCAGGAACGGTCACCGGCTCCGCGGCAGCCTCGGCGGGCGCCGTTTCCGCAAGCTTCAGCGACAACTGGCGGTTCACGCCAATGATCTCGTTGTAGCGCTCGTAGGCCTTGACGATTTTCTGCACCAGATTGTGGCGCACCACGTCGCGGTCGTCGAATTGCACGAAGCTGATGCCTTCGACGTTGCGCAGCACGTCGACCACTTCCACCAGTCCGCTGCGCATCCCCGGCGGCAAATCGATTTGCGTCACGTCGCCGGTGACCACCATCTTGGAATTGAAGCCCTGCCGGGTCAGGATCATCTTCATTTGCTCGGGCGAAGTGTTCTGCGCTTCGTCCATGATGATGAAACTGTCGTTGAGAGTGCGGCCGCGCATGAACGCGAGCGGCGCGATTTCAATCGTGTTACGCTCCAGCAGCTTGTCGACTTTTTCCGCTTCGATCATGTCGTAAAGCGCATCGTAGAGCGGACGAAGGAATGGGTCGACTTTTTCCTGCAGCGTGCCCGGCAGGAAGCCGAGGCGCTCGCCGGCTTCGACCGCGGGACGGGTCAGCACGATGCGGCTTACCCGCTTCGAGAGCAGCGCCGAGACGGCCATGGCGACGGCCAGGTAGGTCTTCCCGGTACCGGCGGGGCCGATGCCGAAAACCAGGTCATGATGTTCGATCGCGTCGAAGTAGCGGCGCTGATTCATGGTCTTCGGCGTAATGATTTTCTTGCCGAAGCTGCGCTGCTTGCCGCTCTCCACTAAACGCCGGAGACTCGCGTCGGGGTCCGCCGTCACGACGCGCAGGAAGCTGTTGAGATCGCCGTTATTGAACACGTGCCCGGCCTGCATCAACGCCACATAATCGTCCAGGATCCTGGCGGCGCGGGCGACCGCCGCGTCGTCGCCTTCGATCTCCAGCGAGTCATTGAGCAACCGCGTCCGGACTTGCAGGCCGGACTCGATCAGGCGGATATTCTCATCGCGGGTCCCGAACAGAGACTCAATGCCACGGCTGATTTGTACGCTGGATTTCATTCGAGGGAAATGCGGGGGTGTAACACGAAACCGGACATCCGCAGGCGCGGAGGCAGGGTCAACATCTACCTTCAGTATAACAGAAATCGGGAGCAGGCCCGCAGAAATCTAGCCCCGGGGGGAGTTGCGGCACGCGCTTAATGCGCGACCGCGTGCTCAACTTTGAGCGATTCCGTCAGATAATCCGTCGCCGCTGTTACCCCGCCCTTGCGATGCGGAACGCCGGCGATCTCCAGACCCATCTCGACGCCGCACAGGGTTCCCGCCAGCATCAAGTCGTTGAAATCGCCCAGGTGCCCGATGCGGAAAACCTTGTCCTGCAGCTTGCCGAGGCCGGTGCCGAGCGGCATGTCGAAGCGCTCCAGAATCACTTTGCGGAGGCCGTCGGCGGAGTGGCCGGCGGGCGTATAGATGGCCGTGACCGAGTCGCTATATTCCCTCGAATCGGCTGTGACGTTTTCGAGACCCCAGGCCTTGACGGCGCGCCGCGTGGCTTCTCCGTGGCGCTTATGCCGCGCAAACACGTTCTGCAAGCCTTCCTCGCGAAGCAGCATGTGCAGCGCCTCTTTCAGGCCGTAAAGCAGATTAGTAGCCGGCGTATACGGGAAGAAGCCCGCGGCGTTTTGCTTGATCATCGGCTCCCACTCCCAGTAAGCCCTCGGGAGTTTCGCCGACTTCGACGCCGCCAGCGCCTTTTCGCTGACCGCGTTAAAACCCAGGCCGGGCGGCAGCATCAGGCCCTTTTGCGATCCCGTCACCGTCACGTCCACTTGCCACTCGTCATGCCTAAAATCGATCGACGCCAGCGACGAGATCGTGTCCACCAGAAATAGCGCCGGATGGTGCGTGCGGTTGATGGCCTCGCGGATTTCGGCCACACGGCTGGTGACGCCGGTGGAAGTTTCGTTGTGCACCACGCACACGGCCTTGTATTTGTGGCCGCGATCTTCCGCCAGTTTGGCTTCGATCACCTGCGGATCGGGAGCGTGACGCCAGTCGGTCGGCACCACGTCGACGTCCAGGCCAAGTCTTCGCGCCATCTCGATCCACAAGGTGGCGAAGTGGCCGCTTTCGAACATCAGAATCTTGTCGCCCGGCGACAGCGTATTGGTCAGCGCGGCTTCCCAAGCTCCGGTGCCTGAGGACGGAAAAATAACCACATGTCCTTTGGTCTGGAAGACCTCTTTCAAGCCCGCGAGCACATCCAGCCCCAGGCGAGCGAAATCCGGCCCGCGATGATCGATGGTGGGCGCCGACATCGCGCGCAAAACACGCTCGGGCACGTTTGTGGGACCCGGAAGCTGAAGAAATTGACGGCCGCTTGAGTAGGACATAGTTTTATTCCAAACGATTTATTGTACATCGAGCCAAGGGACACATTGGGCCGATTTCAGAACCAGGGAGTTGATTCAATTCAGCAACACCCAGCATCATAGGAACGTGAAATGATGCAAGATCCTGCATCTGTAACGATCCGCGTGGCGACCATCGAAGACCAACCGTCCATGGTCTCGCTCATCAACCAGGCCTTCGCGATCGAAACGTTCCTGGATGGCCAACGTACCAGCGCGTCCGGAGATACAGGCGATGTTCGGCACCGGCGAGTTCTTGGTCGCGATCGCCGACGATGTTTTGGTTGCCTCGGTTTACACCGAAGTGCGCGGCGAACGCGGATACTTTGGAATGCTGTCGGTAAGAGCGTCCCACCAGGGCACAGGTTTGGGGCGCACGATGATTCAGGCAGCGGAACAGCATTGCCGGAGCAAGGGCTGCAAGCGCATGGAGCTTACAGTCCTTTCGCTGCGCGCCGAGTTGCCGCCGCTATACCGCAAGTTTGGATACAACGAAACCGGCCGCAAACCGTTTCACACCACCCGGCAAATCGAGGGCAACCAGCCGTGCGAGTTGATCCTCATGTCGAAGCAGTTGTAAGTTGGTTGCGGAGGCGTCGAGCGCTGCAACGCGAACCCTAGGCTGGCCACCTGCTATCATCTAATTTCACCCCAACGCATGTCGCTCCCTGCTGAAATTGTTTGTGCCCATAGTCCGGACTCCGATGACGCCTACATGTTTTACGCCCTGGCTACGCGTAAAATACGGTCGAATATGGTGCAGTTTCGCCATGTCCTGGGCGACATCCAGACCCTGAATCAGAAGGCCCGGGCGGGCGAATATGAGCTGACGGCGATCTCCTATCACGCCTATCCGTACGTCGCCGACAAGTACCAACTGATGGCCGCCGGGTCGAGCATCGGCGATGGCTATGGCCCGATGGTGGTGGCGTCGCATCCCATGTCGGTCGAAGAACTGAAGGGCAAGCGCATCGCGATTCCCGGACGGCTCACCACGGCCTACCTGGCAATGCGCTTGATGCAGCCGGACTTTGAAGCGGTGGACACGCCGTTTGATAAAATTCTAGATGCCGTCGAGGAACGCAAGGCCGATGCCGGCCTGATCATTCACGAGGCCCAGTTGACCTACTCCAACGCCGGCTTCCACAACGTCATCGATCTGGGCCGCTGGTTCAAGGACACCTACGATCTGCCCTTGCCGCTGGGCGCCAACGCGCTGCGCCGCGATCTGAATCCGGAAATGGCCAGCGAGTGCTGCCGCCTGATGCGCGAGAGCATCCAATACGCCATCGATCATCGGGAAGAAGCTCTGAATTACGCATTGCAATTTGCCCGCGATATGGACCCCGCGCTGGCGGAGAAATTCGTGGGTATGTACGTCAATCACTACACCGTGGATTGCGGGGATATCGTGCCCAAGGCCGCGCAGAAACTGCTCGACATGGGCTACGAGGCAGGGTTGATCCCGCACCGCGTTCAGGTCGAGTTCGTGCGGTGAAACTAACATTCCTTCTGTCGTTTCGCGGCGGCTGTTCACGCTCCTGCAGGCGCAGGACGCCGACGTCAAGCAGCGCACCCGCGCGGTGCGCGACCTGGCCAAGCAAGGCGAAGACGCGATTCCCAAAGTCGTTCCCTACGTAAGCGACCCCGACGTGGGAGTGCGCGTCGAAGCGGTCAAGGCGCTGATCCAAATCGGCGGCCCCAAGACGCTGGACGGGCTGGTGCGCGCCGCCGCCGACAACGACCCGGAAATGCAGATCCGCGCGACCGACGGCTTGGTCAACGTGTATCTGCCGGGCTACGTCAAGACCGGGCTGAGCGGCACGCTCTCGCGCGCCGGCAGTTCGGTGACCGCCAAATTCACCGACACCAACGACCAGGTGATCGATCCCTTCGTGCAAGTGCGCCCGGACGCGATCGTCGCGCTGGGGAAACTCGCGCGCGGCGCGCGCGAGCCTGGATGCGCGTGCCAATGCGGCGCGGGCCGTGGGCGTGCTGCGCGGCCGCGCGGCGATACCGGATTTGATCGAGGCGCTGCGCTCCAAAGACGACAAGCTGATGTATGAGTCGCTGGTGGCGATCCAGAAGATTGGCGATCCGGCGGCGGCGCCGCGCATTAGTTTCCTGCTGCGCGATCTGGAGGAAAAAATTCAAGTGCAGGCGCTGGAAACCACCGGCCTGCTGCGCAATCGGGACGCCGCGCCGAAGGTGCGCGACGCCCTGGAGCACGCGCGGACCGTGAAAGTACGGCGCGCCGCGCTCGAAGCGCTGGCCATGATCGCCGATCCGGCGGACCATGCCATCTTCCTGCAGAACCTTTCGCGACAAAGACGACCTGGTGCGCGCCGCGGCCGAGGAAGGCCTGGGCCGGCTGAAGAATCCGATGGACCGCTCGGCGCTGAATCAGGCGTTCGACGACCGAGCACGGCATGAATCCGCGCCTATCCGCGGCCTTCGCGCTGGTGATGCTGGGCGCAGTTGAAGACCGACCGTTACGGGCCGCTGCAGTACCTGCTGAATTCCGTGAATCAGCGGGCCTGGCGCGGAGTGGCCGGCGCGTTCCTGACCGAACTGGCGCGCGAGCAGCCCATCCGCCAGGCCATCTACAGCATGCTGGGCATGGCCACCAAGGACGAGAAAATTCAGTTGAGTATCGTGCTGGCGCGCTCCGGCGACAAGGACAGCATCCCTTCGCTCGAAGCGCTATCGATGGATCCCGATCCGGATGTGGCCGCCGAAGGCATCCGCAGCCTGCGCACACTGCGGGCGCGGCTGCCGTAGCAGAGGAAGCGCGAAGTTATTTCGCTTTCTTCTGCTTCTGCTGACCGACGCGGACTTTGAACTGCTTTGCTTGCGCTTCCTGGTAGGCTTTCCAGTCGAACCGCTGCGAGGCTTCCGACAGATACTTGTTGACGTCGATATCTTTGGGCAGCACAGCCATCAGGCTGGCGGACATGGTACCGTCGGGACTGGTGATGCGGTACCGTTTCACGTTCGGGATAGACATAACGTATCCAGGATAGCATTTCCGCCGCACCATGGCGCGCGGGCGCGATATACTACTCTTTTCAGACGAACCAACTGGAGGGTCACCGAATGAAACGCATCATCCCCATCGTTCTAGGCGTACTAGCGGTTGCAGCCAGTGCCTTCGCGCAAACTGACGCGGACATGATTGCCCGCGCCTTGGCGGCCGCTCCGGCCCAGCAGAAGGAAAACGCCACGGTGGTCAAGTGGAAGGCCGACGGCACCTACGACACCATCAAGAAAGGCACCAACCGCCTGGTCTGTTACGACCGGTCCGGCGAGCCTGGACGCGCGGCGTTCGCGGTGCAGTGCACCAGCCTCGGCAATCTGGAGCGGGTCGCGCAGAACCGGAAGTTCGAGGCCATGCTGGATAAGGCCGCGAGGCAGGCGGCCGTCGACGCCGCGGAAGCCAACGGCACTCGCGTGAAGCCGGAATTCGGAGCGGTCTGGTATACGATGAATGGTCCCGACCAGGCGACCGCTCGCATGCACATTACGGTAGCCGTACCCGGAGCCACCGCGGCGTCCATGGGACTGCCGGATAATCCCGCGAAAGGCGGGATGTGGATCATGAATGCAGGCACCTCCACCGCCCACCTGATGACGCCCGGACATTAAAACGTCATGAAGCCTCTGCTGTTGAGTCTGCTGGCGATCGCAGCCCTGACGGCGGCGCCGGAGAAGCACTTTTTCACCGGCGTCATCACGGATAGCATGTGCGCCCTCGGCGATCATTCCCAAATGAAAATGGGACCGACGGATGCCGAGTGCACCATTGCCTGTGTCCGGGAGCACGGCGCCACCTACGTTCTCTATGACGGGAGAAAGGCCTACGACCTAAACAACCAGCAGACGCCGGAGAAGTTCGCGGGCAAGCGCGTGACGATCACCGGCACGCTGGACGCCACCAATACCATCCAGGTGGATTCGATAGCCCCCGCGAAGTAACAAAGCCAAGTGAACCGCCGAAA
>CAVSUW010000002.1:0-679491 GCA_963731375.1 Bryobacterales bacterium | reverse complement strand
CTTCTGCTACATGAATGCGCTGTTGGCTGGAGCCTTGCTGCTCGGCGTGCTGATCCTTCGCGACTGGAAGTTCGTGAAACCAGAGCGCCGCTGGGCCTGGCAATTGGCTTGGCCGTTGTCGGTAGTGGCTCTGTATTGGCTAGTCTATATCGACACGAGATATGTAGCGCCCTTTTGCGTATTGTTTTGGATGGCGCTCTACGGGGTCCTGATGCCTCGCGTGGCCGCCAGTCCACGCAAAGTGATTTTGGCCAGCGTGATCGCGACCATGCTAATTCCGAGCCTGGTGATGGCCGGCACGATCGCCAGATCCAGGTTCGTGGAATCTTTGGGCGGCGGCCGGACGGCGCAGCAGGAGGTCGCCGCGGAGTTGCAGGCGATGGGTCTTCGTAGAGGCGGTCGCGTGGCGATCGTGGGCGAGGGATTTGAGGCCTATTACGCGCAAATCGCCAGCCTTAAGATCGTTGCTCAGATCCCCAGAGAAGCGGAATTCCAACGTTTGGATCCGTCTGAACTCAAGAGCCTGACCGCGCACCTGAGCGCCTTGGGGGTGAAGGCGCTGATCGCGAAAATGAAACCCGAAAGCGCTGGGGCCAACTGGCTGGCAGTGGCGGGGTCTTCGGGATACCAGATCCTTCCGATACCCGGCAAACCTTGAGGCGTAACCAGATCCCGGCGCGGGTGGTAACTCCTCTCCAACGGAAGGACATAAACTTCCACTGTATTTAAGTCGATAAGAAGGTGGGGAGTGTAAGTGGAAGAAGTTCTCTTTGACCTGAGCGACGAATATCGCCAGATGCTGAACCAGGGCCTCCGGCTCTCGGGTGAAAGCCAGCAGTTCTTCATTCGTGGGAGAGTTGATAGTCTCAAATCATCGGTTGCCCGCGGATTTCGCGGTTCGCCGGATCCTCGATTTTGGCTGCGGCATCGGCACGGCTACCGCGCATTTAGCGGAAAGGTTTCCCCGCGCCGAAATCGTCGGAGTCGATACCAGCGAGAACGCTTTAGATTACGCACAGGAACACTACGGATCGGAGCGGGTGCGCTTCGGAGGTATTACGCAACTACCGAACGAGGGCGATTTCGACCTGTGCCACGTCAACGGCGTTTTCCATCACATCGAGCCGAAGAGCCGTATCGGTGCGGTTCAGAACATTTACCGCGCCCTGCGCGCCCGCGGCTACCTGGCCCTGTTCGAGAACAATCCTTGGAATCCAGGAACGCGCCTGGTGATGAGCCGCATTCCGTTTGACCGCGATGCCATCACGCTAAGTCCGCCGGAAGCGAGGCACTTGGTGCGCGCCGGAGGGTTCACCCAATCCGCAGCAAGTTGGTCGCTGTTCTATTTCCCTAGACCTCTGGGATTCTTGCGGTTTACCGAACGCGCGCTCTCTCATGTGCCGCTCGGCGCGCAATACTGCGTGCTCGCGGCTAAGTGACGGCGCTGGATCTTCTCCAGCTCAACCTGAGAGCGATTCGTACCTGACATAATGTAGGCGGCTATGGCTGCGTGGCTGGAATCGCCGGACCACCTTATCGTTGACCTGCGAAACATCTCAGCGGCGGACATGACGCCTCTGCTGGATGAAGAGACGGTGACGTGGAGGGCGGCGCTCGATTGGGACTTCGAACCCTCGGCGGAATTGGTGCGGCGTTTCGTCGGCATGCAGGCGCTGAACGGCTTCGCGCTGCTTGAGGGCACCAGCACCATCGGCTATTGCTACTACATCCGGGAAGAAAAGAAGGGACTAATCGGCGACTTGTACGTGTGCGAACGCGAGCGTACTCCTGAACGCGAGAACGCGCTGATCGAGGCCACGCTGGAAGCACTGTGGCGCTCGCCTGGCGTGCGCCGCGTGGAAGCGCAGTTGCTGTTACTCGATTCGCCACTGAAGCGCAAAGTACCGTTTGCGTCGCGCTTCAAGCCGTACCCGCGCCGGTTCCTGGAGATCCCAGCGAGGGAAGCGCTTGCGCTTGAAGCACGCGAGCAAACAGGCATCGTGATCGCGCCCTGGACGGAAGATCAGCAAGACGATTCAGCGCGGCTGGTGGCGGCGGCGTATCGCGGGCACATCGACAGCGAGATCAATGACCAGTACCGTTCTCCTAGCGGATCTCGGCGCTTCTTGAGCAACATCGTGCAGTATCCGGGGTGCGGGACCTTCTTCCCGCCGGCTTCGTTCGCGGCATTCGCCTCGAATGGCGGGAGGGGAGAGTTGTGCGGTATTTCGCTGGCGAGCCTGGTGGCGCGCGAGACGGGACACATCACGCAGATCTGCGTGGCTCCGTCGCAACGCGGCAAGGGCGTTGGATATGCGCTGCTGCGGCGCTCCATGCTGGCCCTGGCGGCGCACGGCTGCAGCACTGTGGGATTAACGGTGACGTCGAAGAATACCAGTGCTATTTACCTCTATGAACAGATGGGCTTTACCGACCGGCGGGAGTTCGCAGCCTACGTCTGGGATTCGTGGTAGCCTAGCTGATCGCTTTTCTTGCGGCTACGGCTCTTGAGGCGATTTGCCGCCGCGCATAGGGTTCTCGAGAGAGTACCCCTATGCCAGGCCGGTTCCGGAAGCTGTTATCGTCGCTCAGCCGTTTCGACAGAAACATTCCAGGCTTCCCAGATCGTCACCCCGGCCAGTTCCTCCACCACGCGCGGCTCGGAATACGAGGCTCGGTCAAACTCCGGAAACATGATCGCGGCCGGAACCACTTCCTGCGAATTCCAAGACCTTGGATCCCTGGCGTGTCCGTCATCAACCATCGGTTGCTTCGCAATCACCGCTACAATGCGCCTCGGATTCGCCCCAAAGTCCATCTGGGGTTCCAATTTCGGCCACTTTTGGTGCAGCAGATACCTCAACGGCGGGCCTGGTAGTTCTGACGTCACAACGCGGTCCCTGCTGTCCAAATGATGATCGATCCACTCCGCTGCGATCGCTATGTCGGGCATATTTTCCCCATCCGACGACCACAGGAAAACATTTTGCTTGTGCAGCACTACTCCTACGAAAACCGCGAAGACGACGCTGAAGGCTGTAATCAACCAGCGCCGCGATAGAACCAACGCCATACCCGCCCCGGCGGTCATAAGGACGAAGAACCAGAGAAATAGCCACACCCGGCTGTAGCCGAATGTCGTTCGGGCGAAGGCAAACCCGAAAGAGATCACGATGACCACTGCCGTCAGCGATATCGATTGACGCCCGATCTTCCGGTGGGCGACGAGTCCCAGTATGCAAGCTGCACTCAAAAGCAACTGCGCCTCCAAGGGCACGCCATCATTCCAGGAGTTCCATGTCATCCCCCCCAAATGCGGTATCTTCGCCAGAAACATCTCCATCCCCATCGGCTGAATGAACCGGTTCTTAAAAACAAATGCCGGACCCGATACGACCAGCGGGGGAAGATAAAGCCACAAGACCAAAACTAGAATACTGAGGAGCGCTGGAGTCATTTGCCGGACAACTTGCAAAAGTGTTTTCGATCCGCCCTGCCGGCGGAGCAGCACCAGCCAGAACAGGATACCGGCGACCGGGAGAACGCTTGTCGGAATCGTGTATATTGCGCCAACTGCCGCTAGCACGAGCCCTACCCAGTCGGGCCGGGCGTCTTGCTGCGCTGGGATCCGGCTCGCGAACCAAATCATGAGCAGCAGAAAAACGGCTTGCCACGTGTAGCCTCGCGCGTTTACCGAATACGCTATGAACGGGGGGGAACATGCCACGAAGGCAGTGGCGACGATGGCCGCATAACGGTTGTAAAGCGCGGCGGTTGCGACGAACACCGCCGGCATCATCAGCAGGCCTCCTATAAGAGCTGGAAGCCGAAGCGCAGTCAGAGTATTACCGAACAGATGCGTGCTGAGAAAGACCAAGAGCGTGTGGAATAGATGGTTATTGGGGACAGAATAATCAGAGAGCGCTTGGTATAAGGGACGCATGGCGAAGTTGAGATAGGTGTACGCCTCGTCGTAACGCACCGGGCGGAAGAGTTCGATCACGCGTAAGGTCGAGCCCAGCAGAAACACTGTCAGGAACGACCACACCGTCCATGGATCCTTCAGGTAAGAGGAAATCTCCTGCGTCCATGCCCCAAGCAAGCGGTGCCGGTCCCGGCTGACTTGCTCACATTGCAAGAGGATCTTTTGGCGCGATCCGAAGAGTATGATCGCCGTGTAGAGGCAAAGTCCAGCCGCCAGGACGAAGCGAGCGCGAACCTCCTCGAACCTTCCAGCGGTGCTGGAAGCCGCTATGGACCCGACCGCACCCAGCAATAAGATTGCGATGCCCACCCTCAACACCCACACGCTAAGTGTTCTTCTCAAATCGATATCCTCGTTAGGCGCTGGATGAGCGCCCTAAGGCTAATCGTCCGAATCCAGCGAAATCCATAGATGCGCACGCACGCCGGGGCAATCGATGCCCCGAAAATCTG
Source organism: Bryobacterales bacterium (assembly GCA_963731375.1). GTDB lineage: Bacteria > Acidobacteriota > Terriglobia > Bryobacterales > Bryobacteraceae > Palsa-187. The sequence goes on along the minus strand of CAVSUW010000002.1, from coordinate 675,054 downwards.
ACCGGTTGGGGTTTGACACCTAGATTCAAGGCGTTAGGAAGGGAGTTTCCTGACGCCGGCGCCTGCGCTGCGCGATTTTACTCTGTTTTCTTCTGCATTCTAAATTCGGAGCGCTCCTAGCTGGTTTGTAACCCTTTCCAACCAGGGATGACGTTATGGCTCGCCACAGCCACCACACTGATTTGTGCGTCTGGCGGGGTAGCTGCAGACTTCCGCCGAGCGCGGCCGGGTTACCCAGTGGGACGCCCCGACTCTTACTGGACCAAGATGCGCTGGGCTGGCCGACCCGGCACGCGACCGCGAGCGCTAAGTTGAAGCAATGGCTGACGAAGCTGCGCGGCATGAAAACGTGACCGCAGTTCGCTTCCGCCCGCGAACGCCTGTTACCCTAGAAAGAACTCACTATGGCGTGGTTTTCGCGGGAACGTTCGGGGGCAGAGGGGCAGGGCGAGGGCGAAAAACGCGTCCGCACCGAGGGTTTGTGGCTCAAGTGCGAGGGCTGCGGCCAGATCATCTGGAAAAAGGCCCTGGAAGAGAACGGGCAGGTGTGTCCGCAGTGCGATCACCATTTTCGGGTGGACGCGCGTACCCGGCTCGCGCTGCTGTTCGACGGTGGCGCATATGAAGAAGTGGACGCCAGCCTCACTTCCACCGATCCGCTGCGCTTTTCCGATTCCAAAACCTACGCGGTGCGCCTGAGCGAGATGCAGAAAGCCACGTCGATGTCGGACGCGCTGCTGGCGGGCTGGGGCAAGCTCGAAGGGCCGGCCCGTGAACATCTGTGCGATGGAGCTGAAGTTCGTCGGCGGCAGCATGGGCACGGTGGTGGGCGAGAAGATCACGCGTGCGGTGGAGCGGTCAATGGAACGGCGGGCGCCGCTGATCGTGATCTCGGCGTCGGGCGGCGCGCGCATGCAGGAGGGCGCGATCAGCCTGATGCAGATGGCCAAAATTTCGTCGGCGTTGATGCGTTTGGATGAAGAGCGCCTGCCCTTCATCAGCGTGCTGACCGATCCGACCACCGGCGGCGTGACTGCGAGTTTCGCGATGCTGGGCGATCTGAACATCGCCGAGCCGGGAGCGCTGATCGGCTTCGCGGGTCCCCGAGTGATCGAGCAGACCATTCGCCAGAAGCTGCCGGCCGGCTTTCAGCGCAGCGAGTTTCTGCTGGACCACGGGTTTCTGGACGCAGTGGTGAAGCGCGGCGAAATGAAAGCCTACATCGCGAAGGCGCTCAGCTTTTTCTGCGACTAGCGGCGTGATGCGTCGCGTCGTTGCTGGCCTAACTGAACCACGGCGACTTCGATTTTGACTGGCGGCGGGCGATCTCCTCATCAAAAGCTCTCGTGACCCGTTCCACCCGATCAAACAAGCCGCAGAAGGCGACTTTCGGATCCATCGTGCGCAGTTCCTCGTCCGAGAGCATTTCCAGATGGGTTTTCCATTCGGCTTCGAATTCGGCGTTAAAAATATCACGTTCCAAGATGCTGGTGGCGCGTTGGTTGAGGTTGCCTGGCACCATCAGACGCCACAACCGCGACGGTTTTTGGGTTGGGGGTTCTTCCTCCGGTGGGTCGGAAGTATCCAGATAGCATGGAATTCCGGCTGCCTCCAAAGCGTCACGAGCATTCGCGATTTCCGGCGCCGTTGTCACCCCGGCTTGTTCGAATTGCGAGAACACTTCACTGGCGTCGTCCAGCCACTCGGGTTTGTCTGCGAAGTCGGGCAAGTGGCTCTCAAGATCCGCGGTCTGAACCAAGGGTTTCGTTAGGCCGATCGGTTTTCTGCGGACGAGTTCCTCGTCATAACACTTCTGCGCTGTTTCTATTAGCTCTGATCGGTCAAGTTCCAAAAGTGCTTCGTCGGAGAGCGACGCATAGTGGCGGCGTAAATATTCGAGATCTACTGGCATGGCTTCTATCAGTGGCGCGAGGCAACGATTAGTCTAACGCGATGCGTCCCCAGCGTTTTATTCTCGCCGTGGGCGGCCAAGTAAAATAAAAACTGACACCTCCTCAATGATTCAACTCCAAGGGGCCGGGAAACGCTTCGGCCACAAGCTCCTCTTTGAAGACTGCGACTGGCTGATTACGCCGCGCGAGCGCACGGGCCTCGTGGGCGGCAACGGTACCGGCAAATCCACGTTGCTGAAGATCCTGTGCGGGATGGAGACGCTCGACTACGGTTCGCTCAGCATGGCCAAGGGCCTGACCATCGGCTACCTTCCGCAGGACGGGCTCTCGCTCACGGGGCGCACGGTGTTTGCCGAGGCCATGTCGGTGTTTGACCAGCTCCGCGAGATGGAGAAAGAGCTGGAAGCGCTGCATCACAGTTTGGGAGAGCTGGACCCGGCGAGTCCTGAATACGCGGCGGCGGCGGAGCGCGCGCACGATATCGACAGCGAATTCCGCAATCGCGACGGGTATGCGATCGAGGCGCAGGTGGGCACGGTGCTGGACGGGCTCGGGTTCCGCAAAGAGGACTGGGAGCGGCGCACGGAGGAGTTCTCAGGCGGCTGGCAGATGCGGCTGGCGTTGGCGAAGCTGCTGCTCGAAAAGCCCGGCCTGCTGTTGCTGGATGAGCCAACGAACCACCTGGATCTGGAAGCACGCAACTGGCTGGAATCGTATCTGACGAATTATCCCGGCGCGTACTTGCTGATCTCGCACGACCGCTATTTCCTGGACGTGACGGTGAATCGAACCGTCGAGATCTGGAACAAGCGGGTGCAGTTCTATAGTGGCAACTACGACAAATACCTGGTGCAAAAGACCGAGCGGCGCGATCAGTTGACGGCGGCGTATCGCAATCAGCGCGAACGCATCGAGCAACTGGAAGCATTCATCAACCGCTTCCGTGCGCAGGCAACCAAGGCCAAGCAGGTGCAGTCGCGTATTAAAGAACTCGACAAGATCGAGCGCATCGAGATTCCGCCGGAAGAGCAGACCATCCACTTCAAGTTCCCGCAGCCGAAGCCGAGCGGGCGTATTGTGGCGGAATTCAAGGGTGTGTCTAAGAGTTATGGGCCGAAGTTCGTATTTGGTGATGCCGACTTCGTGATCGAGCGCGGCGACCGGGTGTCGCTGGTAGGCGTGAACGGCGCGGGGAAGTCCACCATGATCAAGCTGATGGCGGGCGCGGAGCCGCTGACGTCGGGTTCTTACACGCTGGGGCATAACGTGATCCCGGACTATTTTGCGCAGGATCAATACAAGGAACTCGACACCGACGCGCGCCTGTTGGACGATCTCAGCGCGTCCGCGCCGCGGCATTCGCAGACCCAACTGCGGTCGCTGCTGGGGTGTTTCCTGTTCAGCGAAGATGACGTGTTCAAGAAAATTGGCGTGCTGTCGGGCGGCGAGCGCAATCGCTATGCGCTGGCGCGGATGCTGCTGGCGCCGTCGAATTTCCTGCTGCTTGACGAGCCGACTAACCACTTGGATATGCGCGCTAAAGACGTGCTGTTGGAGGCGCTCAAGGAGTATAACGGCACGGTGGTGTTCGTGTCGCACGACCGCTACTTCATCGACAACCTGGCGACGCGGGTGTTCGAGATTCAAGAAGGCCACGTGCACGTGTATCCCGGCAACTACGAGGACTATCTGTGGCGCAAGGCGGGAGGTCCGGAGGCGATGCTGGCGGAGACAGTGGCCGCAGCCCCGGCGGAAGAAGCGCCTGCGGCGGTTGTTAAAAGAGACAAACCGCGCGTAAATCCGATTAAGGAGCAGAAGATGCGCGAGCGGCTGCGGGAAGTGGAGCAGGAGGTGGCCGCGCTCGAATCGGGGATCCAGCAACACGAGGCGGCGCTGGGCGATTTCAAGAGCGTGGAAGAAACAGTGCGTCTAACCGGTGAGTTGGCGGCGCGCCGGAGCGAACTGGAAGCGCGGGTGGCGGAGTGGGAAGAATTGACGGGTGAGCTCGAAAAATAGGGACGGAGCCTATTTATCGTGCACGCCGGCTTGCAGGCTTCCGGTTTGCATGGTGAAGGATGGGAGCCGCGGATAAATAGGCTCCGTCCCTATTTTTGCCACGTAATCCACTGCTTCCAGATTCTTATAAACGTTGCCCGCGACGCCGGCGGCGGCGGGACCGCTAACACCGCGTCCGCCCGTCAGCAGCACGGTCACGGCAATCTTGCCACGGCTGGTTTCCGAGAACGATCCAAACCATCCCAAGTGCGTGGGCGAGCGCTCGTCGGTGCAGGTTCCGGTCTTGCCAAAGATGGGTTCTGCGGGATCGAAGCCAATGCGGCGGGCAGTACCGTATTCGACTGCGCCCGCCATACCGGGCTTGATCTCCGGGATGAGGTCTTCGATATCTAGGTGGCGCTTGACGCGCGGCAGCATGGTCTGCGCTTCCTCTTGGGTGCGCGGATACTGCAGATAATACAGCGTCCCGCCGTTGGCAACGGCGCTTACCAACGCAGTTAGCTCCAGCGGAGTGAGCGCAATGCCGTCTCCGAAGCTGGTCATCATGCCCATGCCATTCTTGGGTGGAGCAGGCGGTAGCAGGCCGGCCTGCTCGCCTTCGATATCGAGTCCCGCCTTCTCGCCCAGACCGAACAGGTGAGCATAATAACTGACGCGCTCAAAGCCGAGTTTCTGGCCCAGGCTGGCGAAGTATTGGTTGCTGGATTTAGCCAGGGCATCCGTGAGCGTCATGGTGGTGCGCCCATAAATGCGGATGCGCGTGTCGCGTTCGACGACGGATTCGCTCAGAGCCGCAAGCGCCACCGGAACCTTCACAGTGGAGCAGGGCTGGAAGCCGTCGCGGAAGGCCAGACGCTGGTTCACGATGCTCAGGATGCGGCCGGTCTGCGGGTCGGCCACCACTACGGTTCCGTTCAGTTTGCCTAACGCGTCCAGGGCAGCGCGGCGCACCGTGGGATCTTCACCTTCGATGCGGTCGCCTTCGGTTGAATCGGCGTAGGTAGGGACGCGCCACGGTCCGCGGAGAGAACCGCCCTTGGCGGTGCTCGTGGGGACTTTTTTCGAGGTCGCGTTGACCACCGGAGCGATAGTAGTGGAAGTCTTGCGGAGGCGGACGGCTTTGTGTTTAACGGGTTTCTTGGTGATCGCCGCCGAGGGCAGGCTGAGTAATAGCAGGGCGCCAACGCCGTAAAGAACTCTATTTACTAAGAAAGACAAGACTTCTCCTCAAGTTCCGCAACACATGCCCGAATCTTCAGTTTGCAGGATAAGGTGGTGTCAGGTCAAGCAAAATCCACCTTAGTTGCTGTTCAAGTCGACCTTAGGGTCTCCAAAACAATATTGACCTCCCCTGCCCGGGTGCGGCCAAAGCACTACCCGTCCTATCGGCGGTTTCGTGCAAATGTTCAAATTGATATGCTGTTGCGTATGCAACACGGAATCATCCGCTCTTTTTTACTGGCTCTGACGTTGACCGCGAGCTCGGCTCCGCTGCTGGCTCACCACTCATTTGCGGCGGAATATGACGACCAGAAGCCCATCAAGGTGATCGGCGTCATCACCAAGGTGGAATGGCAGAACCCGCACATCTGGTTTTACGTGGACGTGAAGGGTGCCGACGGCAAGGTCATCAACTATGCCTTTTCGGGCGGCGCTCCGGGCCAGTTGATGCGGCGCGGTGTCATGAAGAGCTCGCTGATTATTGGCTCGACCATTACCGTCGACGGGTTCAAGGCGAAAGACGGGTCAACCAACGGCTTCGGCGCCAAGGTGACGTTCCCGGATGGCCGCATGGTTTTCACTTCCAATCAGGAAGATCAGAACAAAAAGTAGCGCGGAAGAGGACAAGGCCATGAAGACAAGAATCGGGTTCGTTTCACTGCCCAGCGTGTTGATAATCGCGTTAGCCCTGGCGTTCGCTCCCGCGGGCGGCGCTCAGTCCGGCGCTATGCCGGCGGCGAAGGGATCGTCCGCCGTTCCGCGCATGCCAGACGGTAAACCCGACTTCACCGGAATTTATCAATGGCCCAGCTACATGCCCGGCGACCAGCACGGCAAAGGCTCGGCGAGCATTTTCGACCGCAAGTATTTTGCCCCGCTAAAGGCCGGTGGCGAGGCGTTTCTGGAGCCACGTACCGGCGACATGCGGCACGATGAGCCGCGCGATTTCTGCATGCCCGCCGGCATGATTGCGGGAATGCTCTCCGCGAATGCCATGCAATTCTTCCAGACCAAGAACTACCTGACCATCGTTCACGAGTTCCAGCGCATGTCGCGCATAATACCGCTGGACGGGCGGCCGTTCCGCAAGGATATCGAACCCACCTACTACGGCGATTCAGTCGGGCATTGGGAAGGCGACACGCTGGTGATCGTCAGCACCAACTTCAAGCGTTGGGTGCTGGATGACTATTTTTACACCGACCCCAAGGAATACCGCATGCACAGCGACGCTCTGACGACTACCGAACGCCTGCAGTGGAAGGATAAAGACACCATCTCCTACGTGATGACCATTGACGACCCCAAGATCTTCACCAAGCCGTGGTCGCAGGAGTTTCAGATCAAGGCCAAGCCGGAGTGGGATAAAGTCGGACTGTTCGAATACGTGTGCGAGGAAAACAACCGCTGCCCCGGCGGCAAGTGCGCGGGTAACTGACTTCGCGACGGACGGCTCCGAATCCGCCCGGCTTAGGGTATATCGGGCGAGTCACCAAGCCTCTCCGCTACTTCGCCAGTGCCGGCAGCGTCGTGTAGGTATGCGCGGCCCCCAGGGGAATGCGGATGCCGAGTACGCCTATCTGAGCATTTGCAGGCCTATCGAACTCGATCGTGCCGCGAATCGTAGCCGCGGCCGGGTATCTATCGACTCCGAGCGTGAAAGCATAGTGTCCGTTGGCTGACAGGGTGATCGTGTCGGTCGCGATTTGTGCGCCGGTGTCGTCGCGAACCGTCACCGGAATATTCACCTGCTGCGCTGATACCGCGTTCAAAGCCACGCCCGTTGCAGTCCCGTTGGTGTTGTCGAAAGCAATGATGTAGCCGGAGGCGTTGCGGCTCTCCAGCGGCACCACGGCTTCCTGGTCGTTGTGTCGAAAAATCACAAATCCGGTGACGTGGCCATTCGTGTTGAGTTGTGCCGAGCCAGTGAGAAGCTGAGGCGTTCCGGCGCTTGCGAGCATCAGAGTCTCGCCCGCCGCCAGTGTTTGTGTAATCGAGGACGCCACGGTGTTGTAGCCAGTCTGCACATTTGTAAATGGCAGGGATAAAGGGTTGCCGGTTACATCGTTAAAGAAACTCAGCGTAGCCGCTGCCGAGTTGATTCCGGTGTTGACCAGCACGAAGGTGGTTTGCCAGCCGTCGCCTCCCGCAGCGAGGTGCGCGATGCTTCCGCCGCCTATACCGACATTGGCCAACGCCGGAATGGTGGTCAGTGCATTATTGGGCGGCGAGAAGCGAATACCCAGAATACTGATCTGGCCGCCGGCGGGCGTGTCGAATTCGATGGTGCCGGCACCACTAGTCATAAAAGGGAACCCGAAAACGGAATCGGACAAAACGAACGAGGTGTGGCCATTTCCGCTCAGCGAAATGGAAGTTCCGGGAGGGCTAATGACGGTGCCCGCATAGTCGCGAATGATGACCGGTATGGTCGCCGTCTGTGCTGAAAGATTCTCTACAGCCACACCCAATACTAAGCCCCCAACGTTATTGAATGGCAGTAAATAAGAACTCGCGTTGCGCGTTTCCATCGGCACCACCGCTTCCTGAGCGGTCGGAACGTGGTGAAAAATAGCGAACCCATCCACAGCAGCGGTAGCAGCCAGTTGTGCTGAACCAACTAGGACTGGAGGGATTTCCGGGCCTGCGGTGGTGATCATCAAGGAACCGTTTGCCACGATAGTTCTGTCAAACGACGAAGCCAGTAGAGGCCCTGCGGCAGAGGCCTGCTGTGGAAACGTGAAGGGTACGATCACTGGACCGTTACCGCTTGGGTCTGCAGCGTCGCCGAACAAGCTCAGACGCCCCAGCGCCGGAGTTGCGCTTTTATTGATAAGCGTGAAGGTGGTATTCCAATTTTCTTCCGCAGCGAAGTGTGCCATCGAGCCAATAGGATTCAGTCCGGGGATGAATCCTGCTTGTTGCTCCACGACAAAACTAGAACCGGACACTGTGATAGTCGCCGATCGGGCGTTCCCGGGATTAGCAGTTACCTGGTAATTCACCGTTCCGCTGCCGGTTCCAGAAATAGGCCCGCTCAAAGTCAGCCAACTGGCATTACTTGTAGCCGTCCAAGCGAAGCCAGGCGGAAAAACGAGATTTATTGAACTACCGCCCGTAGCCGCTGACAATGCTTGTCCTCCGGCCACGAACGGCCGCGTGTCGTATACCTGGAATGCTCCGGATTCCATCCCGAGCGGCGAAAACCAGCTTGAACCACCATCGGCTGAAATTGTCTGGGACGAGGTATCGCCGGTCGAATTGAAATTCCATGCGATCGACTGGCTTGAATCTGAAATCAACTCGATCCAATATCGAGCGCCCGCGGCGAGGGCGGGATGGGAGAGTGAATTGAGGACCAACGGACCATTGTTGGATCCCAAAGGACCAAGGCTTGCTCCGGAAACTGTGAAGACTTCCAGGACGGTCCCGGCCTTCCCGCCAATATCGTTCGCAAGGGCTACGGTGAAGGATCCCGGGCACACGGCAGTGCAGCTCAGCGCGATTGCAAGCGACCCGAAAGTAGTGCTGGCTGAGGGCACAAAGCTGGTGGCTTCGGCATAAGTATTTCCATCAAAAGCATCGCCCACGGGGGCGCCAGAATCGGCTCGGTAGCCAAAATTCGTGCCGAAGTTGCCGGAAATCGTAACGGCGGACACCACCCGCATCGTTGCGAACACAACTATCCAAATTGCCGTGCACCGTCCAAAAGGGCGGCTGCGTCTACTGCTCACTGAGCCAAAACCTCGCTCTGAGATATATGGATGGAAATTGGAAATGACGACATTCCGGCCCCGCTGACCACCAGCGAGTAGTTTCCCGGCGTAAGCGCGGAATTCAATCTGAAATTGACGGTCTCAGATCCTGAGCCCACTCCTACACCCACGGAACTCCAGTTTGTCGTTCGCGAATAGTAGATAGTCCCGGATGAATTTACAAGGCGGACAATTGGATAGTTTTCATCACTCTGAACATCATCGCCGTAAGCCGACCCTGCCCCCTGGCCGTTGAGTTGCTGGCCTACTAGCGTAAAATTACCCGCGCCGTTATATGTCGCCTGACTGATCACTGGCCGCAAGGCCGGATTCACAGGCCCGTCTGGCGTGTATACCCATAGCTGCCTCCCATTGTCAGAGAAGAGTACTTGACCTGTCGGAAGAACGAGCATCCGCGTGATAAAGGCGCTACCACGAAGGAGGTTCGAGTCCATGAGTGCGGGCGAGACCGCGTTGATGATTCCGGCGCTCGGGTCGAAATCAAAAATCAACGTTGGGTTACTGAAAGTGCCTCCGAGCTGGAGCGTTACCCCAATGTTCGTATCCGTCGCGCTTAGCGTCAATTGGATCTGATTGGGCGAGTCAATAGTAAAAATGTGAGCATTTGAGGGAATTCCTTTTCCGGTCACGAGCCAGCCCACTCTCAAGCCAGCCGTAGACGGGATGCCGGTAATAATCGATGAACCCGAGTTTGTATCTCCCGAAGAGATGACCCCCTGCGGACCTGCGTCTGCTGCAAAAATCACATGGCCGTTAGGGGTAATTGCGGCCGGTGCATCGTCGGCGCCGAATAGACCGCCGGTAACAGGGTCCATTATGTCCGGCCCCGCTGCCCAGGAATTCGTTGCCGGCGTATAAAGCGCAGTATGGCCGTTAGCGCCTATTTCGAAAACCCTGCCGTCATGCAATCGAAGAGCTGGCCCGAGTTCGTGACCTAAGGCGCTGCTGGTTAAAAGCGGGAGAACGCCACCTGCGGTGCCATCGCTTGGGCTGATACTCGACCAGAGATGCGTGGCGGGATTGTACCGTTCGGCGAAGCCTGTACCCATGCTGGTGCTCTTGAAAACGTCGTACGTGAGAATGGTGCCGTCGTCCAGTTTGACCCAACCTTCTTCGGAACTCCGATCGTAAACTTTGTCCGCCGCAATGCGCCATGAATTCGATGCAATATCGTAAATATATGTTGAGTTGTTTATCAGATCACCGGCGAGAATCTGGCCAGACGGTAGGAGGATTGTTGGCACATCGCCAAAACACGCCGCAGGTAAAATAGAGCGGTTAAACTGGAGCGCTGCTGCAGTACTGGAGGCAGTCGCAGCCTGGGAGATCTGGATTTGAGTGGCAGAGTCAATGCTGGTAAGAGTTGTGCCGCGGGGAATTGGAGTGCCTGTGACAGCCCAACCGATTTGAAAGTTGGCGGTCGATGGAATCCCGGTAATGATCGTAGATCCGATACTAGTATTTCCCGTAGTGCTAAAAGGAGGGCAACCATACTGCGATGGGTAAGAAAGAATCGGCGACCAGCTATTAAGGATTGGGTCGTATATTTCTGCCAGGGCCGAGTCATCTTCCTGTAATTTGGGTCCACTGTACTCGCCGCCTAATATCCACACCCGACCATCCGGCAACACCTGCGAGGCGAAATACAAACGCGGGGTAATCATTGGGCTTATATCCGAAGTCCAGCTGCCGTTCAGATAACTCCCGCGAATATCGGGAGTCAATCGCATCCACCCTTGAACGCCATCGTGAACCATAATCGAACCATCCGTCAGTAAGAGCATAGTTCCGGCCCTACTGGGAGCGAGATTAGAAAGTGGCGCCCAGCTCGCAGCCAGAGCCGAATGCGCCAGGATCGCAAAATAAATAGTGAAGAGAATCCGCACCCTAATTTCCCATTTTCACGAAGAATCACGTGGACGAATCGTAATGTGCGATCCGTTGATGAATGATATTCACACTCTAATCGTTCAATTGTAAACCCAGGCCGTCAGAAGCGGATGCGCCCTTCGCAAACCGCGCGGGAAAGCTCATGATCGACGACCCCAAGATTTTCACCAAGCCGTGGTCGCAGGAGTTTCCGATCAAGGCCAAGCCGGAATGGGATAAAGTTGGGCTGTTCGAGTACGTGTGCGAGGAAAACAACCCCTGCCCCGGTGGCAAGTGCACAGGGAACTAGGCCGCGCCCAAGTCAGTTGACCGCGTACTTGGCTTTGAGCGCGAAGGGTGCAATCTCGATATCGAACTGATTGCCATCGGCGCGCGCCATCTGATAGGTGCCGTGCATGCTGCCGGTGGGGGTCTTGAGCGGACACCAGGATGAGTATTGGAAGGACTCGCCCGGCGCCAGCACCGGCTGCTCTCCAACGACTCCGGGGCCTGTCACCTCTTCGGTGTGACCCAGGCCATCGGTGATGATCCAGTGGCGGCTGACCAGTTGCACTGTCTCAGCTCCCTGATTGGTGATACGGACGGTGTACTGGAAGATCCAGTTGTCCTCCAGGGGACGCGAGTTCTCGGCCGAGTAGCGCGACAGAACTTCGACCCGAATGTCGTTAGTGACCGCTTCGGAAATAGGCGACGGCTGGGGCCGCGGATCAGGCATGGTGGAATGCTCATGATAGCAAGCGGCGATTGCGGGAAGGTCCACCACAGCGCAACGGGACTCGGTTATTGGCCCGTCTTGAAGCCGATGCGGCGCTTATGTGGTTCCGGCAAGCGCTTCATTTCGTCGATTTCCTCAGCCAGGACGCCAATGATCGACCCGTGCTTTTCCTGAGCGCTTTCCAACTTCTCAACGCGTGCAGCGAGGTCTTTGTTGTTGGCCAGCAGTTCGCGCATTTTGACGAATGCTCGGACGATCAGAATTCTCATTTGGACGGCCCGCTGGCTGTTGAGTACCGCCGATAGCATGGCCACGCCATGTTCGGTGAAGGCGAAGGGCGGAGTCTGCCGGCCGCCACGACCAGTCTTTGCTCTTGCAAATTGCAAGAGCAAAGCGGCGTGCTCCTCCTTGGTTAGTTGAAACATAAAATCATCCGGGAAGCGTTCGAGGTTGCGGCGAACAGCCAGGTTGAGGTTTCCGGTGGTCACCCGGTAGAGACCCGCCAACTCCGAGTCGAGCATGACCTTCTGGCCACGGATCAGTAGATCCGACCGGCAACTTCCACGAAGTACTGGGCTTACCCACGTCGACTTAGTGCCGAATTGTCCTTTAGATAGCCTTCGGTTTTGACCCAAACACCTTATAATTCCAAGCAAGGCGGACACTTCCTCCGATGTGTCCCCTAGGAGAGGGAGCGCTGGTTCTTCGGAGTTGGCGTTCCCCCTCTCCCTTCAGTCATGGTCTTGTGAGTGATGGGCTCTGTGAGCGGACGCGACCGGCTACTTGAAAGCTTGCAGGAGACGGAGTGCATCCGGATCGACCTCTTGGGTTGAGGCGAATCCAGGTTGGCAGTATCCGGCCGCGCAATAGGTTGCGTGGTAGCGATCTACATAATATCGATCGCCAAAGCTGGAACCCGAAAAACTTAGCATCGTGCTAGACGCCAGGACTGGCAATCCCAGAATCGCGAAGCCCATGGTCCACACTTCAAATACGTGTACCGAGATTCCCTTTTGGACACAGTACTTGATGGACAATCCCACGTACGCGACCAGAAACGGCAGTACCGGCAGCCAGAATCTGGGATCGTAAAACGGCCACACCAGAATCACCGCGCAGTAGCTGATAAAGAAGATATCCACCACACCAATCTGCCGCCGGCGGGAGAACAGCCCACCCAATACAAATAAAAAGGCCGCGACGCCAACGAATGGCAGCAAGGATTGCATCGTTGGCCCGAGGGTGGGAAAAGGAAGGTTGATGGCGATCTCGCCAAGTTCCCTGAAATGAAAAGCAAGAATACTTGAGACCGCCTCCACCAGGCTACGCCCTCCCAACGCCGCCGATGCGTTCTCCACTAGCGCGAACCTTCGCGTTACTGGTGACGTGAAAAAAACCCATGCGGCGATGCTAGTGGCGCAAGCCGCAACGGCGCCTATCGCAACTTTCGTCGGGAAAGATAGGCGCATAACATGGCGCCGAATTTCGAGACGCGCAACCAGGATCCACAATAACGCCGGGATCAACGTAACACCGATTTTGCGGATCGAAATGGAGAGCAGGATCAAAATCGCGCTTATTGCCAGCTTTCGCCAGGTGAATTGCGATGCCGCAGAGCGCATCACAGCCAGCGAGCACATCGCGACTCCAAAGAATAACGGGTCGGACAAGGGGATTACGGTGTATTTGATGGTGACAAAAGAAAGCAACGAGACAATGCAAACTGTGAGCAACGAAGAGTCGTCGCTAAAGAACTCTCGGAGCAGGAAGAAGCGCGCTGCTCCTAGACCGAACAGAATAGATCCCACGCTGATGCCAACGATCAGCCAAACGTGAGCGATACCCAGCCGTATGAGAACCGCGATTAACATTGGGTACCCGGGCGGATACTGAGTGAGGTGTCCTTGATAGAGGAGGCCTTCGCCGCGCGCAGCGGAATCCGCAGCGGAAAGCAACACGACGGTATCGATGCTGAGGCGAAGCGGCGTGACCATCTGAAGAATATAAACCGCTACCAAGGCGACGATGATGCCGATTTGCGCCTTCTGGACATCCGGCTGATTGGCGCTCATAAAGGATAGGAAGGTGATGTTGACGACCGATGTTGATTGGCGGCTTGGAAACCAGTGTATACTTCCCCACGGAGGAAGGTGATTATGCTCAACCGGCGCGAGTTTCTAGGAGCAGGTCTCGCCGCGGCTTCGACATTGCACGCCATGCCGCAGGACCAAATGCGGTATGCCATGAGCGGCCACGAATTTCGCCACACGCCGCCGCATCCTGAGACGGGCATCAAGATGGCGGCGCGCTACGGCTACCACGGATTGGAGCCGTTCCAGGAAGACATCGCGAAGTATTTGGATAAGCCTCCCGAGGCGCTCAAGGAAGTCTTGGATGCCTCCGGCCTGGCGCTATGCACGGTCGGCAGCGGCGGCCAATATCTGGATCCTGCCAAGGTTCCCGAGACCATCGCGAGCAACGTCGCCCGCTGCCGCTACATCTCGCATTTCGGCTGCGAGCACCTGAAAGTCAACCTGAGCCGGCGGCCCGGCGACGGCCGCGCGAATCTGAGCGACGAGAACGCGGCGGCGATCGCTCGAACGCTGAATGAAATCGGGAAACGGACGATGGGTGAGACCGGCGTCAAGTTCGCGTTTCATCCTCATTGCTGGACGCTGGTGGAGCGGCAGCCGGAACTAGACAAGATGATGGAGTTGACGGATCCCCGCTATGTGTTTCTGATTCTCGATACCGGGCATGCGAGCCTGGGCGGCATCGATCCGGTGAAGGCCTTGCGCGACTATTACTCGCGTCTTGCGGCTGTGCACCTGAAGGATTGCGAAGCCAAATATAGCGCCGGTCACGGGTGGAAAGGCCCGGCGCCGAGCGAAGAGGAGCACAACCGGGTAAACCTCTATAAGCGCCTGGGCAGCGGAGGTGTGGATTTCCCTGCGTTCTTCAAGGTCTTGCGCGAGAAGAAGTACGCAGGCTGGGTGACGCTCGACTTCGACGCTCCCCGGCCGGGTGAGGGGACCGTGGAGCAGGACATGGACTCGCACCGAAAGTATCTGCTCGAAACGCTCCACGTCACGCTTGAAGAGCTGAACGGCGATAGATTACTGAAACCGCGTTTTTTTTTGCTAGCGGCGCTGGTTGCAGCGTGCGGCGCGCAAACACTTCCCGCTCCGGGTTTTCATCATCTGCATCTCAACTCGATGGATCCGGACGCGGCCATCGAATTCTATACTCGCCAGTTTCCGAGCACCGCGAGAGCGTCGTACGCGGGAGCGCCGGCACTCAAGTCGGGCCCGGTCTGGGTGCTGTTCACGAAGGTGAAAACGCCGCCGCCGACGCAACCTCAAACCGCGATCTGGCACTTCGGCTGGCATGTTGTCGACGCGCATAAGAACCTGGCCCTGTATCAGGAGCGCGGCGTAAAGCTGCTGCCGCTATATACGACGGACGAAGGTGGTTCAGTGTTTGTCAGCAGCGATACCTGGCCTGGAGCTAATGGATCGCTGGGCCGCACCAAGGCGGAAATCGCCGAAGCGATCGCCAAAGGCATCCAGCCCACTCACGGCGCGGGCTTCGCGTACCTCGAAGCTCCGGACCGCGCCATCATCGAATATCAGGGGGACATGCCGGCCGAGCGCTTCAATCACGTCCACATGTTTCAAAAAGATCCGTACTGCGCGGAGCTGTGGTATCACCAGCACCTCAATGCCCCGCTCTCCGCAGCCTCCAAACGCGCCGGCTATACCGAGGCGAATTGCCACGTGGCGATGCCGGAGCGTTCCTGGCCGTCTCTGGAACGCGGAGGCATGTTCCGGATGCCGGGCGGAGTGACGTTCAGTGACGTTTCGCTCAGTTTCCACATTCAACAGGACGACCGGCCGCTGGCGCCGACGCGAGGTCAGCTTTACGATCACATCGGATTGAGCGTTGCAGATCTGGACGCCTGGATCGCCAAACTGCGCGGCGAGCACGTCAAATTCCTGACCAAGATCTATAAGCTGGGCGATGCTCGGGCGGTGATGATCGAGGGTCCCAGCCGCGAGGCGCTGGAGCTGGTCGAGGTCAAATAAGGCGACGGCTAAACGGCTGCCGCGACCGGTTGCGCGCCGTCCCGCGAGCAGACGGAAAGGCACTTTTTTCCTTTATATTTTGCAGCGAAACCTGCCCATTTGGCAGTGACCGCGCTGGCTCCTTCCGGGTTGACACTCTCCGCTTTCTTCTGGTAGACTGCTTGCGCTGCGAGTCAGGTCGAAGCTCGACTTGCATATTGAGATATTCGGCGGTTAAGGCGATTGTAGGGGACACGATCTCCGCGAGCGAACCCACCGCACGTTAAGGAGAATAGAAATGAAACGTTTGTTATACACGGTAGCCTTGTCGGCTGCTTTAGGAGCGGTGGCGGCCCAGGCCCAAAACGCACCACCTGCTTCCGCCGATCCCTACGCAAATAATGCCAAAGCCGGAACGATGCAGTTCCCGCTGGCCGCGCCCGCAGGTAAGGACAGCGGTGCAATGAATAAGGCGCTCCCCGGCGCCGTCAATACTCCGGTGTGCCGGATGAGAAGACCTGGAAGTACGGACCGGACTTCAGCGCGCCGGCCGGTTCCCAGATCTGGAATCCGGTTATGGCGAAGATGAAGGCTGGCGGCAAAGTCACTGGCGGCACGGTTTTCAGCGCCACCGATGGGACGACCTATTGCGCGATGGCGAATGCCGGCTACGATTTCATCTGGACCGAGATGCAGCACTCCACGCACGATTGGGATCAGGTTTCCAAGATGTGGGGCCATTGCCCGCACGCCAAAGCAGTTCCCGGCGCGCGCGTAGCTTTCGCCAATGAGCGTGAGATTCAGCATGCCACGGACGCCGGCGCTCTGGTGATCGTGGTTCCGACGGTCCGCTCGGAAGCAGAAGCCATTGAAGCGCGGGACTGGACCTACTTCCCGCCACTCGGCAAGCGCAGCCTCGGCGGCGGCACCGGCTTTGATCCGCAAATGTGGGGGAACGTCCCCGGCGGATATCGCCAGACTGCCAACGACAACATCGTGCTGATCCTGATGATCGAGACGGTGGACGGCGTGAAAGACGCTTACAAGATCGCCAAAGTACCGGGCGTGACCGCGGTCTTCGCCGCCAGCGGCGATCTGGGCAACTTCTCGGGCTACAAGCAGGGGACGCCGGACTACGAACGCTTGATCAACACCGTGCACGACGCCGCCATTTCGGCCGGCAAGCGGTTGTGCGGACCGTTCGCATGGCGCGATCGTCCGGACTTCACTTGCTTCCAGGCCGGCAGCGAACTGGCTGCGATCGCGAAGGGCGTGGGCGATGAACTGGGACCGTTGAAGAACACCCAGGGCAAAGTTGAAGTTGGACCCTACGCGGAAAAGAAGTAGGATTTTGCGGGCGGCAGCGCCTGCAAAACTTTGAACATTGTAGTGGAATCCGGGAGGGCGCAATCTGGCTCTCCCGGATTTGTTTGTGGGCATGAAATTTAGTAAGACCGAAGTGATTCAGTTGAGATAGACTGGTAGCGCTCAAAATCGAGTTCCACGTTCCTTCGGGACCACGTTGTTTAACCACGTTGTGTAAGGGAGAAAATCGATGTCGAGATTGTGGGCGGGTGTCTTTTGTGCGGGATTGCTGAGTGTGGTTACGCCGGCGAGCGCGCAGACCGGCGCGAAAAACGGGGAATGGCGAACCTACGGAGGCGATCTCGGGAACACGCGCTACTCGGCGCTCGATCAGATCAACGCATCCAACTTTAACAAGCTGCAAGTCGCCTGGCGCTTCAGCACGACGAATCTGGGTCCGCGGCCGGAGTACAACCTGGAGGCCACGCCGCTCATGGTTGGCGGAGTGGTTTACTCGGTGGCCGGCTCGCGGCGCGACGTGGTGGCGCTCGACGCGACCAACGGCGAGCTGCTATGGGTTCATGGCGAAAATGAGGGCCTGCGCGGCGATGACGCGCCGCGAAGACTTTCCGGCCGCGGCCTCTCTTACTGGACGGATGGCCGTGAACAGCGCATCCTCTATGTCACGCCCGGCTACCGTCTGATCGCGCTGGATGCGAAGACCGGCAACAAGATCCCAGCTTCGGCAACGCGCGGCGAGGTGGATCTGAAACTCCAGGACGACCAGGAGATCGATCTTGTCACCGGCGAAGTTGGGCTGCACTCGGCGCCCGTGGTTGCCGGCAACACGATCATCGTCGGCGCCGCTCACTTGGCGGGTGGCAATCCGAAAACCAAGAGCAACGTGAAGGGCTACGTGCGTGGATTCGACATCAAGACGGGAAAGCGCCTGTGGATCTTCCATACCATCCCGAAGCCCGGTGAATTCGGCTACGACACCTGGGAAAAAGATTCCGCCGACTATACCGGGAACACCGGTTCGTGGGGCCAGATGAGCGTCGATGAGGATCTGGGGTTGGCATACATACCGGTTGAATTGCCGACCGGCGACTATTACGGCGGTCATCGTCCCGGCAACGGCTTGTTCGGCGAAAGCATCGTTGCGGTGGACCTCAAGACCGGCCAGCGGAAATGGCACTACCAACTGGTTCACCACGGCATTTGGGACTGGGATATTCCGTGCGCGCCGATGCTGGTGGACTTCACTCTCAATGGCCGCACCGTGAAAGCCGTGGCCCAGCCGACTAAGCAGTCGATTCTGTACGTTTTCGATCGCGCCACGGGCAAGCCCATCTGGCCGATTGAAGAAAAGCCTGTGCCAGCAGGGAGATGTGCCGGGCGAGAAGTATTCGCCCACGCAACCCATGCCCACCAAGCCGCCGGCGTATGGCCGCACGGGCACGTCGGTCGACGAGCTGATTGATTTCACTCCCGAGCTGCGAGCGGAAGCGATCAAAATAGCCTCGCGATATAAGATGGGCCCGATATTCACGCCGCCCACTGTGAGCAAAGCAGACGGCCCGCTGGGCACGCTGGTGTTTGGATGCTGCCAGGGTGGAACCGGATGGCCGGGCGGATCTTACGATCCAGAGACGCACATGCTCTACACGTTCACTTGGGCGAACGTCACTTCACTTGGACTGGTGCCTCCGGCTCCTGGTGCGTCCGATATGAATTACGTCTCTGGCGTGGCGCGTCCGGCGGCTGCTGCCGGTGGGCCTCGCGATCCCGCTGGGGAGGGCTTCCCGCGCGGTTTGACGGTCGAGGGATTGCCGCTCTTCAAGCCGCCGTATGGTTCGATTGTCGCGATCAATATGGACAAGGGCGAGATTGCCTGGTCGATTGCCCACGGCGAGACGCCCGACAATGTTCGGAATAGTCCCGTGCTGAAGGGCTTGACGATTCCGCGCACCGGGCGCGGCGGCCTGGTCGGCGTTTTGACCACGAAATCCTTAGTGATCGCGGGAGAGCGCGGGACGTTTACTAACGAGGCGGGCAAAGTAGGCGCGTTGCTCCGCGCGTACGACAAAGCGACCGGGAAAGATGCCGGCGCGGTGTACATGCCGATGGGGCAGACCGGTTCGCCGATGACATACATGGCGGACGGAAAACAATACATCGTGATCTCGATCGGCGGACCGGGATTCCCCGGCGAACTGATCGCATACCGGCTGCCGAATTAAAGGTTAAAGAAGGTCAAAAAAAACGGGCAGGCGCTGAACTAGCGCCCGCCCGTGGGTGTAAAACAAGTTGTCTTACTCCTCGAAGTTCAATCCGGGAAGAGCCGTCGTCCCCTCCATCTTGACTGCATCAAGAGCGCTGGGGTCGAGTCCCAGGATCTGCAGGATGGTCGGCGCCACCTGCTTGGTTTCGACAAAGCTGTAGTTCGTGCTTTGGTCGATGTTCGGGTTGGATACCAGCATCATCACGTTGGTATCGTCGTTGGCGAAGCCGCCGTGCTCCGCCTGCTTCTTGCTGCTTCCCGTGTAAACCACGCCGACGTTCGGCGCCACGATGATGTCCGGCGTACGCGAATCGGTCAAGCGGCGAGTTGTAATTGGTCGTGATCGACGGGCCATAGAAGATCTGGCCAATTCCAGCCGCCGCCGCGTTGTTTTCGAGCATCGTTACCGCAGCCAGAGTGTTGTTGGAACTCTTGAGCCAGATGAGCGAAATGTCGTCTTCCGTCGCGCCCAAGCCGCCACCCACGCCAGCCGGGCAAGGGGGGTTGCCGCCACTGAACTCGCACGCTGTTTGGGCGAGAAGGCCCGCATTGAAGAGTATCGTGCTGGGTGTGGTGGTGATACCTTTGCCGAGCTCCTGGAACCGGTTCGGATCGACCGGGGATTGGCCGTGTTTGGCGGTGATAATGATGGTGGTCGAATCAAAGATACCCTGATTCTTTAGGGCTGTAACCATCTGGCCGATGGCGGCATCGGCGAATTCAATCTCGTTCAGCATATTCGTCGTGGGAGTGCCGGCGGCATCCGTATAACCGCCTTTTACCCCTTTTTCGATGAGCTTCTGACCGACACTGACAGCCTGAAAATTCATACCGAAGATGACCGGGACGCCTGGGGCGCTGCCACCCAAATGCGACTTGCCCTTAATCCAGTTCACCACGGCATTTACCTTGAGTTGGTCGTAGCACCGGATCTCGACGAAGCTGGTGGTCCAATCGCTTCCGGTGGGGTCAATAATCGAGCCGCAATTGTCCCCGAAGGCTGTCACCGTGCCGGTCGGGAGCGCGATGATATTGGAGTTCACTTCAGGCGAATAGTAATCGTCCACATTGCTGGGTAACGCGCCATCGGTGTGGCCCGAAACGGCGGCGTACGCGGCATGTTTGTCGGACCAGGCGGTGAATCCGCCGGCCTTGTGAATCACCCCGTAAATCGAGTTCGTCCGGATGAAATTCCAGGCATAAACCGGAGCACACTTTTTGAATGGATCTTGATTTAGCTTCGCGGGATCGATGGATAGAATTCCGCCGTCAATCAAGCTGTACCCCGCGAAACCGCCATTGAGCTTTGTCTGATCGATCTCGTTGCCCTCTTCGTACTCGGTGGTGGCGCCATTGGGTTGGCCCGCGGTGCACGTTCCGGGCGGGTTTCCGTTGCCCGTCTCCGCCGCCGGGGGCGCAAGGATGCGGTCGTAAGCGACATCGTAGAAGGCTCCCACGGACTTCGGGGAACCACCCGTTACAATCGCCATCAAGCCGGGGAAAGAATCAGAAGGCTTGGAGGTGGACGTCCGCGGATACGTTACGCCGCTCTTGCCTAGCGCCGCCATGAAGGGGCAGGTGTTGTTGGCGACACAGTTCTCGTAATCCAGCGCATGCATTCCATCAATGCTGATCAGCAAGACATGCTTGCCGCCGAAAGTACTCTTCTTACCATTGCCATTTTCGTTGCCTTGGTTGTTGTCGTCTCCCGCATTGCTTTGTGATACCCAAAGCAATGCGAAAGAAAGGGCTATAAGTACTGGTCTGTATCGCTTGAACACTGTTAGATCTCCTGGAGTTTAAGCCTAGCGGCGCGATCTTACGATGCGATGAAACGACTGTGAACTCCGTATTTCAGTAATCGACTTTCAGTGTTATCTTTCGGTATAGTGCATGCATCAATGAGCAGAAATTGTTGAAGTGTTGGCCAATCTTCGGTTGACGGTCGCGACAACTCTCCGGCACCAGCAAAAATTTGTAATCCAATCGGACCCATCCCGCGGCTGAATCTACCAGGTTGACTTCGAAATGGCTCGAATGTAACATCAAATTCGCTGCCACGGCGACAGCGCGCGGCGTTCCAGGAGGGTCGGTTTGCGAGAAACATTCAGGAACTCGATAATCACTGCGGCTGCGGTGGCGGTGTTGATCTCACTGGCAGCGGTGCCGGCGGCCGCGCAAGCTACGGCCTCCAGGGGCCCCCGGACCGCGGACGGCAAGCCCAATCTCAACGGGATCTGGCAGGTTCTGACCGAGGCTAACTGGGATCTGCAAGGCCACGCGGCGGCGGCTGGTCCGATGGTTCCGCTGGGCGCAATCGGCGCGATGCCGCCGGGGCAGGGCGTCGTCGAAGGCGAGGAGATTCCGTATAAGCCGGAAGCGCTGGCGACCAAGAAGGCAAATTTCGCAAACCGGCTGACGCTGGATCCAGAAGTGAAGTGCTATCTGCCGGGGGTGCCGCGCGCCACCTACATGCCGTTCCCGTTTCAGATCGTGCAGACTCCGCAGTTTATCCTGATCAGCTACGAGTACGCGAACGCGGCGCGCACCATCTATATGAAAGACCCAGGGCCGGCTCCGGTGGATAGCTGGATGGGACAGTCGGTGGGCCACTGGGAAGGCGACACGCTGGTAGTGGACGCGACCGGGTTCAACGACCAGAGCTGGTTCGACCGCGCGGGCGATTTTCACAGCGATGCGTTGCACGTGGTGGAGCGCTACACGCTGCACGGACCCGACACCTTGATGTATGAGGCCACCATCGAGGACAAGAACGTATTCACCAAGCCGTGGAAAATCAGCATGCCGATTTACCGACGCCAGGAAAAGAACGTGCAACTGATGGAATTCAAGTGCGTCGAATTCGTGGAAGAATTGATGTACGGGCAGTATCGCAAGAAGGCCGCGAAATAGGCAGGAGAGTTCCTTGGCAAAGCAGTTGTGGATAGCGACACTGATCGGCGCCGCCTGTTTGGGGGTTACGGGCCGCGCTGCGCCGCCGGCGAAGGACGCCAGCTATGTTCCGCCGCGCACTGCTGACGGGCAACCGGACATTCAGGGTATCTGGAATAGCGCCACCATTACGCCTCTCGAGCGACCGGCGGATCTCGCGGGTAAGGCTATCTTCACGCCGGCCGAAGCGGCTGCCTACGAAAAGCGGTTCGCGGATTCGAATAATCGGGATCGCAGAGGCACGGATGGCGCCTCAGACGTCGCCGGCGCTTACAATCAGGCGTGGTTTGACCGCGGGTCCAAGGTGGTGCCTACGCTGCGTACTTCGTTGATCGTCGATCCACCGGATGGAAAGATTCCCTATGGCGCCGAAGGACAGAAGCGGCTGGCTGCGGCCGCTGAGCATGCCCGTCTGCATCCGGCCGATGGTCCGGAAGACCTGGCGCTGGCGGACCGGTGCATTTTGTGGGCAACGGCGGGGCCGCCGATGCTGCCGGGGCCTTACAACAGCAACTATCAAATTTTCCAGGCTCCGGGCTATGTGGCCATTTCCATCGAGATGATTCATGACGTGCGGATCATTCCGTTGGACAAGCGTCCGCATTTGCCGGGCAGCGTGCGGCAATGGTTGGGCGACTCGCGCGGACACTGGGAGGGCAATACGCTGGTGGTGGAGACCACCAACTTCACTGGCAAGTCGCACTTCCGCGGGGCCACCGAGAACATGCGCCTGATCGAACGCTTCACGCGCACGGATGCGAACACGCTCACGTACGACTTCACGGTGGATGACCCCGCAGTCTTTTCGAAACCATGGTCCGCTTCGATTCCGATGAGTAAGGCGGCCGGGCCGATTTACGAGTACGCGTGCCATGAGGGGAATTACGCTGTCCCGGGGATTCTTGGCGGGGCGCGCAAGCAGGAAGCTGCAGCTCATGGACCAACCTCGGAAGGAAAGTGATCCCATGAAGCTGCGATGCGCTCTCGTTTGTGTTCTGGCGGCGTCTATGTGCGCCGGGCAGGGACTCGCGGCCAAGAAAGTTTGGACGCCGCCGCGCACCGCGGATGGTCAACCGGATCTCCAAGGTGTTTGGACCAACGCTACGATCACGCCCCTGGAGCGGCCTGCGGACCTTGCTGGGAAAGCAACGTTCACGCCGGCCGAAGCCGCGGCTTATGAAAAGCGAGTGGTGGAAAACGCCAATGTGGACCGGCGCCGCACCGACATCGCACAGGACGTAGGTCTGGCCTATAACGAAGCCTGGTGGGACCGGGGAACGCACGTAGTGAAGACGCTGCGGACGTCGTTGATCGTCGATCCGGCCGATGGCAAACTGCCAGCGCTCACGGCCGATGGGGAACGACGCGCGGCCGCGCTGGCGGAGCAAAGGAGACTGCATCCTGCCGACGGGCCGGAGAACCGGAGTCTGGCGGAGCGCTGCATTTTGTGGGCGACGGCGGGGCCTCCGATGATGCCGGGTCCGTATAACGACAACTATCAGATTTTTCAGGCGCCGGGATATGTGGCAATCGCAATCGAGATGATCCATGACGTGCGCATCATTCCACTGGATACGCGCCCGCATCTGCCGTCGAACGTGCGCCAGTGGCTGGGCGATTCGCGAGGGCATTGGGAAGGCAATACGCTGGTGGTGGAAACCACCAATTTCACGAGCAATACCCGATTTCGCGGGTCGAGCGAGAACATGCGCCTGACGGAACGTTTTACGCGCACCGATCCGGATACCATTCTTTATGAGTACACTGTGAATGATCCGGCTACGTGGGCCAAGCCATGGACCGCGCAGGTGACCATGGCGAAGTCCGACAGCCGGGTGTACGAATACGCGTGCCACGAGGGGAATTACGGGATGTTGGGGATTTTGTCGGGTGCGCGCGTGGAAGAAAATAACTCTGCCAAGGCGGCCGCTAAATAATCGGGCGTCGAGATTGAAGGAGCTTTTATGCGATCACTGAAAATCGGTTTACTGATAGGGGCGGCGGCACTCCTCGCGGCTCCGCTATGGGCGCATCACGCGTTCGCTGCGGAATTCGACGGCAACAAGCCGGTGAATCTCCGCGGTACGGTGAGCAAGATGGAGTGGATCAATCCGCACGCCTGGATCCACATCGACGTTAAGGACGCCGACGGCAAGGTGACCAACTGGATGGTGGAATGCGGCAGTCCCAACACGCTGCTGCGGCGCGGCGTCACCAAGGCCTCGGTGACGGCGGGGATGGAGATCGTGGTCGACGGATATCAGTCGAAGGACGGTTCGAACCGAGCCAATGGCCGGGACGTGACCTTTGCGGACGGCAGGAAAGTGTTCCTGGGGAATACCGGAACCGGCGCCCCGAGTGACGCGCCCGAGAAATAGCCGCCCACAAAATGCGCTGTAAACCTGCCGGCGCCGCGATCGCGCTGAGCATAGCTTTATCGGCTGCTCAAATCCCTAAGTTCGAGCCCGACCCATCGTGGCCGAAGCCGCTTCCCAACAATTGGATGCTGGGGCAAGTCTCCGGCACGTCGGTCGATTCGCACGATCACATCTGGGTGCTGCATCGTCCGCGCACCATGGAGGAGCATGATCGCTACGGCGAGACCGGCAAGGGCGATTGCTGCGTTCCCGCGCCTGCGGTGATCGAGTTCGACCAGGCAGGCAACGTGGTGCAAGCCTGGGGCGGGCCCGGCAAGGCTGGCAGCGCGCAAGGCTACGAGTGGCCGGATAACGAGCACGGAATTTTCGTCGATTCCAAAGACAACGTTTGGATCACCGGCAACGGCGATAAAGACGCGCAGATTCTGAAGTTCACGAAGAGCGGGAAGTTTCTGCTGCAGATCGGCCATCACGGCAAAAGCGGCGGCAGCAACGACACGGAGAATATGGGGCGTCCCGCGGGCGTGGCGGTTTACGGCAACGAAGTATTCGTGGCGGACGGCTATGGGAACCGGCGCGTGATCGTGTTCGATGCAGACACCGGCGCTTATAAACGCCACTGGGGCGCCTACGGGAAGAAGCCTGACGACAGCGCACCGCGCACGCGCGTCTACGAGGGGCCAGGCTCGCCGCAGTTCAACCTGGTGCACGGCATTCGCATTTCAAACGATGGTCTGGTGTATGTGGGCGACCGCGTGAACAACCGCATTCAAGTATTCCGACTGGACGGCACGTTCGTGAAGGAAAACTACATCGAGCGGAAGACTTCCGGTGCGGAAGGCACCGCGTTCGATATCGCGTTCTCGCCCGACAAACAGCAGCAGTTCTTCTACGTGCCGGATGGAAGCAACAAGAAAGTGGATATCGTGAACCGCGAGACGCTGGAGATCGTGGGATTCTTCGGCGGGCATGGCGGCCACGGAGTCGGAGACTTCTTCCACATCCACAGCGCCGTGACGGATTCCAAGGGCAACATCTACATCGGCGAAGTCAACAACGGCCGCCGCGTCCTGCGCTGGAACTATAAGGGGATGGCCGCCCAGTAGCAGACGCTACTCGGCGATCCACAGGTTTTCGGCGAAGGGCCACTCGGTGTCGACCCACTGCGCTTCGCAGCGGAAGCCGCTCGATTGAGCCATACGGAGAACGTCCGCGCAAGAGTGTACTTGTGGCTGCTCTCAGTCCAGATGGTTTCGCCTTCTTCGAAGATCACCGACATATCCGCCTTTTCGATCGCGACCCGCTGTCTGCGGTTCGATCGCAGATGCATTTCGACGCGGCGCGCGGTGCTGTCGAAGCGGGCGACGTGATCGAACTCGGAGAGATCGAAGTGGCCGTCCAGTTCGCGATTGATGCGCCCCAGCAGGTTCAAGTTGAAGGCCGCGGTGACGCCGATGGGATCGTCATAAGCCGCGAGCAGCACCGGACACAGGCTTTGCCAGATCGGTGCCGAGGAGCAGCGAATCGCCCGGTTGCAGCAAGCTGCGCACTTCCTGAAGGAAACTGGCGGCGGCGGGCGGATCGAAATTTCCGATGGTGCTGCCGAGGAACAGGACCAGCAGAGGCTTGCCCTGCCGGCGCTGCGCCGCCACTTCCGCCAAGCCGTCGAGGTAATCGCGCTCCAGGCCGAGGATGCTGATGGCCTGAATGTCGCCGACTTCGCGCTTGCACATGGCCAGGGCCGCGGGCGAAATTTCAATCGGATAGTAAGAAGTGGGATCGCGTTCGCAGAGCGCTTCGAGAAGGCCGCGGGTCTTTCTGGCCGCTGCCGCTGCCTAATTCGGCGACGGTCAGCGGAGTGTGCAGGCGCGCCACGATGTCGCGGCGTGTTTGCGCAGGATACGTTCTTCGGCGCGCGTCACTCCATATTCGGGCAGCGCGGTAATGACGTCGAACAGGCGCGATCCGACGGTGTCGTAAAGATATTTTGAAGGCAGTTCCTTTTGGCCCGGCTGGGTGAGCCCGGCGTGTACGTCGGCGGCGAAGCTTTGCTCGAAGATAGTTAGTTCATGGGAGACGATCATGGGGGAGTCCTCTCTTGTGAGAGTCTTTGTGGTTAGCTGTCCACGCAGCGGAAACCTGCGTACACGTAAGGATAATGCGGTTGAAACCAGTTGCGGAATGACGGCCGCAACATGCAGGCGGCGGTGCGCGGCGATCCGCCTTTCATCACGTAGTGCTTTCCATCAAAGAAATTCGCGGAGTAGCCGGGATAGAACGGGAAAGGCTCAAAGCCGGCGAAGGGAGCGAAGACGGTGGAGGTCCATTCCCATCCGTTGCCGATCATTTCGACCGCTCCGAAGTCGCTGCTAGTCTCGGGGAACGCGTTGACCGGGCGTCGGATCCCAACTCTTGAAATCCGCGTTGCCGCGCGGCTGCGCGCCTTGTGCCGCTCGCTGCCACTGTGCTTCGGTTGGTAACTTCTTGCCTGCCCAACGCGCATAGGCGCTCGCTTCGGCGTGGCTCACATAGACGGGCCAGTCGGGCGGCAAGGGGATTTCATCGAACATGGCGCGATACAGCCAAGCGTCACCGCTGCGGCGCCAGAACGCGGGATGGGTGATGTTCTGTGCGGTCTTCCAATCCCAATCGGCGTCGGTCCACAAGTCGCGATTTTCGTAGCCACCGGCCTGCATGAATTCCAGATACTGCGCGTTCGTGACCTTGTACTTGTCGATGGCGAACGCGGGGACCTCGACGGTGTGGGCTTCGAACTCGTTGTCCCAGCCGAAAGTCCCGCTGCTCGACGACAAGGCCTAACGTCACGGGGCCGGCGGGGATTTCGACCATGGCCGGCTGCGAGGGCTCGTTGCGGAAAGCGAGCGGCGCTGTCGCGGGGCGCACTTTTTGTTCCAGCGGCAAACGGTGCAACATGTAGGCCAGCGTTTCGCAGTGCATCAGGCGGTGCTCGATGGCGACGTTCAAAAGCTGGGTGTCGGTGATCGCGCGCGCGTCGATTTGGTCGCGGAGGCGCTGGTTGTAGTCGCGGATTTCTTCGAGCGACGGCCAGTCTTCGGGGCGATCGGAAGGGAGCGCAGTTCCCACGGGATCGATGCCGAAGGCGAAGAGGCGGTCGAACTCCGGATGGAATGACGGCATGCCGCCGACGGTCTCGCGCAACAGATTTCCTTCGAAGGCTTCCAGATGGCCGAGGTAAAACACGATGCGGTGACGGTCCGCGATGGGGCGTTCGTAAAGCGCATCGCGGCGCACAATCGCGAAGAGACGATCGGATTCGGCGCGTGCGTCCGCAAAACGTTTCAGGAGTTCGCCAGAACTCGCAACCGGGTTGTGCGTGATCAGCACGTTCGTACCTTCCCAGGCTTACTGCACGTCTCTTGCCAAGGTAGCAGTTTAGATGGCGCCGGGTGGGACAGGATGCAACGGCGTCGTCCCATAACGTGGAATAATGCGGGTCATGCCCCTGGTCGAGTTCCGCGATGTGTCCTATGAGGTGGGCGGGCGGCAGATTCTCTCGGAAGTAAACTTTACCGTGGAGGCGGGCGAGACGCTGGTTTTGCTGGGCCGTAGCGGATCGGGCAAGACCACCGCTCTAAAGATGACCAACGGGATGCTGTTTCCGACGCGCGGCGAAGTGCTGGTGGAAGGGCGGTCCGACAACCGAGTGGGATCCGATTCGTTTGAAGCGCCACATCGGGTATGTGATCCAGGAAGTCGGGTTGTTCCCGCATTTCACCGTGGCGGAAAATGTCGGGCTGGTTCCGACGCTCGAGGGATGGCCGGCGGCGGACGTGGAACAGCGCGTGGAGCGATTGCTCGGCGACATGGGATTGCCGCCGGCGGAGTATCTGCGCCGCTATCCGCGGCAACTTTCGGGCGGGCAGCGGCAGCGAGTGGGCGTGGCGCGCGCGCTGGCGGCGGACCCTCCGCTGCTGCTGTTCGACGAGCCGTTCGGCGCGCTGGACCCGGTGACGCGTGTCGAACTGCAGCGTCAGTTTTTGGACTTGCGGCGCGACCTGCAGAAGACTTCGATTTTCGTGACGCACGACGTGCGCGAGGCGCTGCGCCTGGGTACGCGGATCGGCCTGCTCACGCGCGGCCGGCTGGAAGTGGCGGCCGACCCGCAGGAGTTCCGTAACGCGCGGACGGAAGAAGCGCTGGCGTTTCTGGGTAGTCTGGATTGAGGTCTAGATGCGTCCCGATTTAGTGAATGACCTGCTCCAGCTCACCGGCGAGCACCTGGTGCTGGTGCTGAGCGCCATGGCGGTGGCGATGCTGATTGGCGTGCCGCTGGGCATTCTGCTGACGCGGCGCGCGGGGCTGCGGCGCTGGCTGCTGGGATTCGCCAGCGTGATGCAGACCATCCCCAGCCTGGCGCTGTTCGGCTTCCTGATTCCGATCCCTTTCATCGGCGGCATCGGCAAGCGCACGGTGATTATTGCGCTGGTGCTGTATGCGCTGCTGCCGATTTTGCGGAACACGTTTGTCGGAATCATGAGCGTGGACGCGGCGGTGTGCGAATCGGCGGTGGCGATGGGGATGACCAGCGGACAAATGCTGCGGCAAGTGCAATTGCCGCTGGCGGCGCCGACGATCCTGGCGGGCATTCGCGTGGCGACGGTCACCACCATCGGCACGGCAACCATCGCGGCGGCGATTGGAGGAGGCGGCCTGGGAGTGTTCATTTTCCGCGGCGTGGCGTCCGTCGATACGGCGCAGATTCTCGCCGGGGCGGTGCCGGCCGCGCTGATTGCGCTGGCGGCGGATGGGGGATTGGGATGGGTGGAACGAAAATTATCGCGGGCGTAACGGCGGCGCTGGCGCTGCTCGCGGGCTGCTCCGCTTCGCAGTGCGGGCGGCGCCTTGCGGGTGGGGTCGAAGAACTTCACCGAGCAAGTGGTGCTGGGCGAGATCATCGCTCAACATCTGGAGCATCGGCTGCATCAAAAAGTGGAGCGGAAGCTCAACCTGGGCGGGACGCTGCTGGCGCACCAGGCGCTGCTCGCGGGCGAGATCGATCTGTATCCGGAGTACACCGGCACCGCGCTGGTGGCGGTTTTGAAGGAGCCGATCCAGACCGATCCGGCGGCGGTGCTGGGGCTGGTGCGAGCCGAATACGCGAGCCGCTTTCATGTGGCTTGGCTGGATTCGCTGGGCATCAACAACGGATTCGCGATGGTGGTGCGCGGCGACAACAAGATATCTGAAGACCCTGACCGACGCGACGCAGGATGCGCGGCCGTGGGTGCTAGGTGTCGGCTACGAATTCGAGCAGCGCGTCGACGGGCTGAAAGCCCTGCAAAAAACCTATGCGCTGCGGCCGAGCGCAGATCAAGACCATGGACCTGGGGCTGCTCTACGAGGCGCTGGAAGACGGACAAGTAAATATGATCGCCGCGAACGCGACCGACGGCCTGCTCTCGAAGCTGGACGTGAAGGTGCTCGAAGACGACAAGCACGCTTTTCCACCCTACGAGTTGTGCATCGCCGCGCGCGAGGATCGGCTGAGCACGGTACCCGGTCTGCGAGCGGCTCTCGCTGAACTATCGGGAAAATTCAGCGACCGCAAAATGCAGGAGCTCAATTACCAAGTGGACGGCAGACACCGGCCGGTAGCGGAAGTGGCGGCGGAATTCCTGCAGAGCACTGAAGGGTTGAAATAAAGCGAATCACGCGCCGCTCCGGCGAAACGCTAGCCGCAATGAGTGTGTGTTGCACAGTCAATCGCCATCACCCCTGACGGCACCCACAACCACTACGCCCAAAATGATCAGAACGTTGCGCGTCGAGTGCGTTTTCCTTTTTATCTGTTTCACCGAGCTAACGTCGTCGAAAGCAATCTGGCGGTTTCCAGCGTTTAGATTCTCGAGAGTGAAGCCGGAATCCGTCACCTCTCCTCTCATTCCCCGCAGCATCTGCTGGTCCTTAAGGTGAACTTCGATGTTCGCGCCGGTTGGCATTTTGGCTGATCTGGTTCCTCACGCTGTCCGCGCCAAATACGGCCGGACCCAACTGCATCACCATCAGCAACACCAGAACCAGCGATAGGGTTTGTGCGCATTGGACGATTGTACGCCTTTCCGCCGAAATAGCTAGGACCTCACGTTGCAAAAAAGGGCCTCCCTTGCGGGAGGCCAAGAGGACAAATCGGAGGATAATTCGGGTTACGCCAAGTTGGGAATCTTGATGATCTTCTTCTGAATGGCGTACTGCACCAGTTGCGCTTTGTTGTGGATGTCGAGCTTGCGCATCAGGTTGAACTTGTGGGCTTCGACCGTCTTCACGCTGAGGTTCAGGTCGCAGGCGATTTCTTTGACCGAGTTGCCTTCGGCCAGCATCTTCAGCACTTCGCGTTCGCGCGTCGTCAGAGTGGCGAAACGCGGCAGGCGGTTGGCCGACTTGATGCGGCTGCGGAAATCGTCGACCAGTTGCGACAGCATGCGCGGGCTCAGGTAGCTGCCGCCGCGGCAGATGTCGCGCACCGCCGCCACCAGTTGCTGGCTGGGGCTGTCCTTGAGCACGTAGCCGCTGGCGCCGACTTCCATGCCTTCGACCAGATAGTCTTCGTCGTCGTACATGGTGAGGAACAGGACCTTAGTTTCGGGCCGGTTCTTCTTGATCTGGCGGGTGGCCTCAAAACTACTTAGGCCGGGCATGCCGATGTCCATGAGCACCACGTCCGGGCGCACTTCGTTGGCTTTTTCGACGGCATCGCCGCCGTTGGGAGCTTCGCCGACCACTTCCATGTCCGCTTCCGCGGATATCAGCGTCCGGATACCTTGGCGGAACAGAGTGTGATCGTCCGCCAGCATGATTCGAATCTTCGCCATGTTTATGCCGTCTCCGTTGTCTTCCCTACCGCGCCCTTAAGCGAACGCCTTACTTAGCTATCGGCAGTTCGATGGAAATCTTTGTACCCCGTTTAGGTCCTTCGATTCGGCTTTCGGCCTGGAACTTGCCGCCCAGCAGGGCAACCCGCTCCCGCATACCCGACATTCCGAAGGATTCGCGCTTCTGAAACGCTTCTTCCACATTGAAACCAACGCCGTTATCCTCCACCATCAGCTTCAGAATTCCATCGGCGGAAGCCAGGGAAATGTTTACAAGCCGGGCGGCCGCGTGCTTTCCGATGTTGTTAAAGCATTCCTGCACAAGGCGATAGGTGATTACTTCGGTCTGCTGCGGCAGCGGTCCCCATCTTGGAAAGCTGCAGCTTTACCCGGCACGGATGGAGCCGCTGGAAGCGGTTGATCAACTGGCGCAAAGCCGCTCCCAACCCTAGTTGTTCCAGGACGGCGGGGCTTAGCGCGGCGATCAGGCGCCGCATTTCCAAAATGGTACGCTCGGTAAGATCGCGGGCCTCGCCCAGTTTCGCCCTCAGCTCCGATTCGCTTTCAGGCAGCGCCTGCTCGATCAGTTCCATCTGCAGGCGGATGCACAGCAGGCTCTGGCCGGCTTCGTCGTGCAGCTCGCGGCTGATGCGGCGGCGCTCCATTTCCTCGACGTGCAGCATGTGCTCGGCCAGGCGGCGGACCTGCTCTTCGCGCTGCGCGAGATCTTCCATCAGGCGCGCCTTTTCGGCCGCCATCAGGCAGCGTTCGGCGGCGGCCGCCAGCAGTTCCTGTTCCCGCGGCAGCCATTCGTAGGAGTTCGTGAACCCGAACTGCATGACGCCGGCGGTGCGCCCGTCGGCAGCCAGCGGAATCGACCAGCAGGACGCGTAGCGGCTGTGCCATTGCTCGTCGAGCAAGAAGTCCGCAGTGACGGCTGCCGTCCATGTAGCGGAGCTTGGAGAGCTTGCGCACCAGACCGGGCCGGTTGGGGATCGAAACCACTGCGGACTGCGGAACGCCGGCCTGCAGCACCCACGCCGTGCCGTCCTCGCTCAGCATGTACAAGCGTCCGGCGTCGGCCTGGCAGACATGCACCAGCGATTCGAGGAAGCGCCGCAGCAGTTCTTCCAGATTGCGCGATTCCAGCTCGATGCGGAACAGCTCGTAGAACGCCTGAGTTTCCGCCTCGCGGACCTGATAATAGGCGTTATTCAGCGTCAGGATGACGCAGAAGTGGAGCTGCTCGCGGACCCACTGGAAGTTCGCGTGCTCCTCCGGCAGCAGCGACACCAGCAGCGGCGAAAGCAGCCGGTCGTATTCCTGGAGCGCTTCGAGAATCGCGCTGGGCGGCAGATTCAGCTTGGCGAGACGGCGTCCGTTGTACTCCACCTGCTCGATGAAATGCAGCGGAGCTTTCCCTTGCGCCAGAATGCGCGACGCGGCTCCCGGCGTGATCTGCGCCAGGGCGGTTCTCTGCTTGGGCTCGAACGCGAGCTGTCCGCAGACGGCTCAGGAACTTGCGGTCGATCTGGTCCGCGTGCGGCTCGAGCAGCACCGCAAGCCGGTGCAAATGCACGCGTAACTGATCGCTGAGAACGTCCGCGGCGTCGGCTAGTTCAGGGGATAGCTGTGCATTTTGCACTCTTAAGGAGGAATCGGCATTCTAAGGCCTCCTCTTTAGTACTAAAGGGCGAGCCGATTGACGTGTTTAGCGGCGACGCGGACGCCGGAATGAAGCTGCTGCGCCTACTTCTTGCCTGCGCGCCACCCGCGATCAGCGCTTCCACCTGCGGCATGTAGCCGCCTTTTTCAATATCCAACTGGTTCCAATCGCGGACCAGCATGCCTTGCGGGTTGATCGCGAACAAGTGTGGCGAATCGAACTGCGGATGCTCGGGAGTGACTTTGAAATACCACATGCCGGACTGGCCGGAGTCGAACAGGATGGGGATTGTGGTCTTGGTATCGGCTGACGTACTTCGCCACCGTCGCGGTGTTATCCGGCGGCAGGACAATCGACAGAATCGCCACCTTCGCGCCCAGGCGGGCCTTCAATTGGTCCAAGTTCCTTGCTCAGGGGCTTCGAGGCCGGCCGGTCGGTCTTCATGTAATCGAGCAGCAGCCAGCGTCCGCGATAATCCAGGATGTCGTAAGACTTCATGCTCGCATCCGGTAACGCGAAGCTCGGCGCGCGGCGGCCGGAGAGGCCTTGGCCCAGCGATGATGCGCTGCCACCGCCGTCACGAGAATTACCAGTTTTTGCATTTTCATAGGCAAGATTTTAGACCGCCGCGCGCGAGGCTTTCGCAGCCAGGGCCGCCAGCGATTCCTTGTAGGGCTCTCGAGCGATGCCGTGCTCGCAGATGATGGCGGTCACGTAGCGCGCCGGCGTCACGTCGAAAGCGGGATTCTCGACGGCGATATTTTCGGGCGCGACGTGGACCCCGAACATATGCGTGACCTCGCTCGCCGGGCGCTGCTCGATCGGTATCTGGTCGCCGGAAGCGAGCGTCAGGTCGAAGGTGGACACCGGCGCCGCCACGTAAAACGGCACGCCATTCTCCTTGGCCAGCACCGCCACCGAATAGGTTCCGATCTTGTTGGCGA
This sequence comes from Bryobacterales bacterium, assembly GCA_963731375.1. Taxonomy (GTDB): domain Bacteria; phylum Acidobacteriota; class Terriglobia; order Bryobacterales; family Bryobacteraceae; genus Palsa-187. The sequence goes on along the minus strand of CAVSUW010000002.1, from coordinate 641,079 downwards.
CGTCGCCATTCGAAGCGATGCGGTCCGCGCCCACCACCACGCAGCCGATGCGGCCGGAGCGCAGGAAATGGCCCGCCATGTTGTCGGTGATGAGGGTGGTGGGTATGCGGTCCTGCTGCAATTCCCAGGCCGTCAGCCGCGCGCCTTGCAGAAACGGCCGGGTTTCATCGGCGAAGACGTCGATCTTCTTGCCGGCCTCGACCGCGGCGCGGATCACGCCGAGCGCGGTGCCGTACCCGGCGGTGGCCAGCGCGCCCGCGTTGCAGTGCGTCAGCACGGTCTTGCCATCCGGCACCAGCGCCGCGCCGTGCCGCCCGATCGCCATGCACAGCGCGATGTCTTCCTGGCGCACCTGCTGCGCTTCTTCGATCATGCGGCTGACGATTGCCTCGCGGGATTCGCCCTCCAGGCTCGCTCGCAGCCGGCGCATGCGGTCGATGGCCCAGAACAGGTTGACCGCGGTGGGCCGCGTGGCCGCGAGCGTGTTGCAGACAGTCTCGAAATCCGCATCCTGCTGGACGCCCAGCGCGACGCCCATGGCCGCCGCTACGCCAATGGCCGGCGCTCCGCGAATCACCATGGTCTTGATCGCTTCGGCGACTTCCTGGTATGTGCGGCAGGTCACAAACACCTGCTGCCGCGGCAGCAGCCGCTGATCGATCATGACCACGCCATCGGCGGTCCATTCAATTGTTTCCACCATGAACTTCCATTGTGACGCATGCGCGAAGACGGCGAGCCGCTCCGGCCCTATTTTTGGCGCAGCACGGAGATGATGTCGTCCGCCGTGATGACGCCGGTGAGCTTTTGATGCTGGTCCACCACCGGCAGCGCCAGCAGGTTGTACTTGTCGAAGAGTTCGGTGACGCGATCCTGGCGCTCGGTGACCGGCACTTGAATGAGCGTTTCCGCGGCCAGGGTGGAAAGCAGTTGGTCGCCCTGGTGCAGGAACAATCGCGCCAGCGGCACCACTGCCGATCAGCCGCTCCTGATCATCCACCAGGAACAAGGTGTTCAGCGTTTCGAGCAGATCCTCGTTTTGCTTGAGCGCCTCCAGCGCGTCGGCGACCGTGGCGTTCTGCGGCAGGGCGACGTACTCGGTATTCATCAGGCCGCCGGCGGTGTCCTCGTCGAACTCGAGCAATTCTTCCACCTCGTGCTTGGGCTCGTGCTCCATCTCTTCCAGAATCTCGTCGCTGGTTTCCTCTTCCAGTTCGGCCAGGACGTCGGCGGCTTCGTCGGGCGACATTTCCTCGACGATCTCCGCGGCCTTTTCCGTCTCGAGCGACTCCAGAATGCTCACCTGAATATCCGGGATCCACTTCGGACAGCGCATCCGCCGCCACTTCGCTGTCGATGTTTTCGAAAATGGCTTCGCGGTCCTCGGGACCCAGCGACTCGACGATATCGGCGAGATCGGCCGGGTGCATATTTTCGAGCAAACGGTTGGAAATATTCAGGCGCAGACGGCGCTGCGGATCGGGCTCCAGGATGTTGCAGAACTCCCAGCGGATGGAGTGCGGCGGAATGCGCCCCTGCAGACGGCGAATCCAAAGCGACGGCAGAATGCCGCGCAGCAGGCGGCGGAAAATGCTGCGGATGCCGATGTCTACTTCGAGTACCCACAAGACCTGCGACTGATTCTCCTCGCGCAGCTCAAACGTCACGTCATTGACGCGAACCACCTTGCGGCCCTGGGCGTCGACGATCTGCTGATCCAGCAGATCGCGCGTGAGCCGCAGCATGTATTCGTCGGAGTGGTACGGGGTGAGGTTTTCATCCCGCAGATGAATGCCATCCAGCGAAATGGTCTTGACCTGATCGTAACGGACGGTCAGCAGCGTGCCGTCGCCGCCGATCAGAAAGCGGTCGACGCGAACCGGATCCACCAGCGGCACGATTGCGGCGTCCTTGATCGCACCGAGGCTCCGCCCCTTAAGGTCGTAGACCTTGAGGCCGAATAACTCGGTGAGGAAGAGGACTTGTTCCGCCATGTACTGCCTGGTCTTGTACTGCCCGGTTCCACATCATTACTATGACCGATGGCTGCGCGATGGCGCAAGGATAAATTGAATTGCGGGGTAACAGGCGGGAAATTCGGGTGAACTGCCTAGTAGGCCCAATAGGGGCCGGTGCCGGCGGCCGAGCTTTGGCCTTCAATCCCGACGAACACCGTGCGTCCCGAAGAAGAACGGGATGCCCCAATCGAAGATACGCGGATTCGGTCCGCCCAAGTTGTTAAACACGACGGATGGGCGAATCGATGAGCGGCAATGCATTGGCAATCGAGAACGCAACATTCATGGAAACCGGAACGCCGGTTCCCTTGGGATTGGGGCCGCTATTGATGGCCGTGAAAGTCACGGGAGATGCTGGGCAATAGAAGCCATTGGCATCGCTGTTGGCTGGCGCAATTGGGCAGACCGGTGGTGGTTGAATCCAGAAAAAAGTAGCCGCTGGAACCGCTGTCGATGTAGCTGCCGGGATAGGGCGTGCCGTTGAAGGTGGTTGTGAAATTTCCTTCGGAATCGGCGCCCTGCGCCTGCGCGCCGCCTAATGCATTGTCGGACTGCGTGCCGATCCCGAAAATCATGGAGCCCGACAGCGACACTGACCCGGCGGCTCCGACCTGAGGAAGAATGATCGCCAGGCCATTGTTATCCTGCGGAAACATCCACACCGGATTCTGCAACTGGGAGGCTAAAGGAACCGAGGTCGCGGCGCAAACCGACGCCGGGCAAGTGAAATAGACCGCGGGAGGCGCCGCCGACGGCGCAGGCGGACCGCAGTCCTGGCGGAAAAGACCGACACCCAGAATTCCATTGGCGCCCAGATCGGTTACCGTTTGGGCGGGTGTTCCGCCGGAGGTGCACGACGACGGGAGCGGCGGTGAAATTGGTAGGCGCCGACGATCTGAATGGGCACCGAAGAAGCCACTTCACCAGCCATTTGGACGTCCACCTTCACGACAGGCCCCCATTGGTAAGTGGTGTCCGCGTATTGAACGCAGTTCCCGATCGGATTATTGCTGGTGTCCGTCATGAAGGGCAAACTCAGCGTCACGCACAGACGCCGGGATGCGCAGCCCGGTGGAACCGGTATCGACCAGAACATGGTCGATGCTCTGGCAGGTGGATGGTTCCCGGCACGCAGATGATAACGGTCGTGTAAAGACGTGTTGTTGAAGCCTACGTACTGGCCATTCACGATGGGACCATAATCCATCATCACGGGCTGAACGTTATTGACGGGCGGCGGAGGTGTTGTCGTCACGCCCGTACTGCTGCTTGCGCTGCTACTGCCTCCGCTACAAGCCGCGAGAGCCATCAGCAGAACCGCCGCGACCGCAGCCGCGGCCGAATCGCGCCAGCGTGCTGACTCCGTCACTGCCCTCACTGCACGACGTCCTCTGTCACGCCGCCGGGCAGCATGGAGTTGAGGTAAGCGCGACCATGGAAGGCGCGCATGTGACCGCTGCTTTCGACGACTAGATCCGAGTTGTGGACCGCCGCGCTGCTTCGGCGGCCACGTTTGGCGTGCATTGCCGTTTGAAATTCGGTATTGTATGCGCCCAGCAATTGCGTTAAATCGGGAATCGTCGGTCCCCTCCAGGAAACTCCAAATACTTTGCCGGCGGGCGTGACGTACTCGCGGATCAAGGTGCCGTCATCGCTGGTAATCTCATGGACCGTGTAGTCCTGCCTATCCACAACCGCGCGTTTGGCGTGAAGCTTGGATTGGTCGGTTACCACCGATTCGGCGGAGCCTCCCAGCGTAGCCCCTGCGGGGAATGCCGCCGCGGCCAAGATCGAAAAAAGAATGAATTCACTGCGCATAACTGCCTACGTCGATGCTCTCGTCAACGTACAGACGCCCCACTGGCGATCTTCGTTACCGGAATGCGTCCGCCAGAAGTTCATAGGAGCGAAGGCGCGCGGCATGGCTATAAAGGATATTGACGACGAAAACCTCGTCGGCGTGGTAATCCCGGGCCAAATCTTCCAGTGCGGCGCGGACCGTGAGAGGATCACCGGCAATCACGCGGCGATGGGCCGGCAGCGTCTCCAGCGGAGCGCCTTCGTGAGCCAGAAACTCGAGAGCCTCCTCCACCGGCGGCACCGCGATCAGCCGGCCGCGGAAAAGCAGCAGCATCATCATGCGAGCACTGGCGGAGAGGCGCACAGCTTCCTCGGTGGTCTCGGCGCACACCGCCCAGGCGCACACCGCGACCTGCGGCTCCAGCGGCGCGTGCGGCCGGGCGGAAGGAACAAAGTGGTCGCGATAGAAGGCGGCGTAGGGCTCACCCGCTGGGTTGATGAAATCGGCGAAGACGTAGGGCAGACCCAGCTCTGCCGCCCACACGGCGCTCTGCGGCGAGGATCCCAACAGGTAAGGCTCAGGTTCACCGTTCTTGATGTAACCCAACAGCTCATCCAGTTGTTCGCGGAAGTCGTCGGGGAGCGGATGGCGGCGATCGCGCTGCAGAGCGTGGGCGACTCGCGAGCTGGTTCCCGGAGCGCGGCCCAAGCCCAGATCAATTCGGCCGGGGTAGAGGCCGCTCAACATGGAAAAAGATTCGAATACCTTGAGCGGGCTGTAATGCGGCAACATGATGCCGCCGCTGCCCACGCGAATGCGCGACGTGGCGGCCGCCACCGGGCCAATCATCACTTCCGGACTGTTGCAAGCGAGGCCAGGCGTGCCGTGATGTTCGGCGAGCCAGTAGCGGTGATAGCCCAGGCGGTCGGCCAAGCGCGCCAGCTCCAGCGTGTTGCGAAGCGCATCGCCCGCGGTGGAACCGGCGGGGATGGGCGATTGATCGAGGACGCTCAGGCGAAATGCCACAGTCGTTGGATGCCTTCACAATTGCAGACGGCTCACCGTAATGGCGCCTTGGAAGCACAAGTCGGTGTCGCGTCCGGGCGTGCGCGGACGCGCCTGGTAGGAGCCGGCGAAGCGCAAGGCGTCGCCTTCGCGATGGAAGCGCACATCGAGCGGCTGGTTATCGGGATCGCAAAACACCGTGGCAGCCAGATCGCCGTTCTGAGTGTGCGGAAGATTCACGTTCAAATAATTCTTGGGCGAGCAGCCTTGCGCGAGCAATTGCGCCAGAACAGGCCGCGCGAGTTCGCGCGAGCGATTCCATTCGAGCGGGACGCCTCTCTTGATGTACTGCGATATGGCGATGGCCGGCTTGCCCAGGAACGCCGCTTCCCGCGCCGCGGCGACGGTGCCGGAAGTATAGAGATCCGAGCCCAGATTTCCTCCGCGATTGATTCCCGAGAACACCCAATCGATATCTTGAAAGACCGCGGTCAGCGCGACGCGAACGCAATCGGCGGGAGTTCCAGCGAGCGTGAACTCACGCGGCGCGGTCTCGGCCAACAGCAAGCGAGGAGTCTTCGGTGACGCGGTGGCCGGTATAGGAATGAGGATCGCGCGGCGCCAGCACATACACGTCGCCCAGCTCCGCAGCCAATGACTTGAGGACCGCCAGTCCCGGTGCATCCCAGCCATCGTCGTTGGTTACCAGGATGCGCAAGCGGAGCCATACTTACTATCTTGTCAAATGGCGACGCGCTACTGCCCTTCCACGATCTTTGAGTCGCTCTGAAACTTTCGATAGTCGCTGTAGCGAATATCGTATTCGCCGCGCAGCACTTTGAGCAGAGCCAAGCGGGCCTGGAAGCGCACGAGCATGCTTGACGGCAGCCAGATTTCATCGTTCACGCGAGTCTGCTCGAAGTGCATGCTGCTGCCGGGTGCGACGCGCAGCAGTCCGAAGCCCACCGAGATCGTGCTCAACACATCGGCGTCTACTTTGACCCAGTGGTAAGTCGCCTGCTCGATCCAGATTGTGGCGCGCACTTTCGCGAAATCCTTGGCCTGCGAATGAACCGCACGATATCCGGGCTTGGGCTGGGCTTCAATCACCCATGCGGGCTGGTTGCTGACAGTGTCGGTCTTGACCAGACGGAAGGTGAAAGCGTCGGGGATTTCTCGAATAAACGCGCGCTCTTCGGTGCGTTCCTTTTGATAGCGGGCCTGCTCGGCAGGAGATTCATGCTGGCGCTTGGCGAGTTCGTTATCCAGCTTGGCCTGCTCCCGGCGTTCCTCGCGGGCGGACAACGGCTTGTCATCGCGCGCGGTGAGGCGCTCATAGGGACGGCCGCCCAGAATCAGAATTTCGTTGGTCTCGCTGCGGACCTTTGCGGCGGCGCCATTGCGCGCATATTGACGGAACTCGGAACGCTCCTGGTAGGTATAGTTCTTGCGGCTTTCAAAGTCAGTCCAATCGCGCTCAACGGAGCGGCGGACAATCTCGAGGGGATCGGGCGCGGGCTCCTGCGCCGGTGCGCTCAGCGCGACCAACAAAGCAGACGCCGATAATGCTACGCGCTAACAACCCGTGAGATTACCGGCTGGGCCGGAAGCGTGATCGTGAATTCCGCGCCGCGCCCGTCTCGATTGGCGGCGCGCACCTCGCCAGCTTCCTGCTTCACGATACTCTGCACGACGTGCAGGCCGAGGCCGCCCAAAGTCTTGGTGGAAACGCGCGGATCGAAGATCACCGCCAGCAACTCCGGCGCGATCCCGGAGCCTTCGTCGGCCACCACGATTTGAATGTCGTCATGCTCGCGCCGGGCATCGACGAAAATCGTTCCGCCCTGCGGCATGGCCTGCACGGCGTTACAGAACAAATTGATGAGAACCCGCTCCCATGCCCAGGCATGTCGCAGCACCAGGTCGGGCTCGATGCGGCACTCGAATTGAATCTTGGGGCCGAGCCGCGACATCATCGAATCTTCCACCAGCGTCCGGGCATTCTCCAGCACGGTTTCAAACGGCGCCGACGGCTGATCGATGGCCTGCATGCTCTGCGTGATTTCGCGGCCGCGCTCGACGCTGCGAAAGATTGCCGCGGACAGATGCGCCCAGCGCGGATCGCCGGAAAGAGTGTCGGCGGCATCCATCAGTGTCTGGAAGACGTTATTCAGATCGTGGACCATGCCGGGCAGAGCGAGATCTAGAAGAGGGTCCATGGACTAGTGTGCGATTTCCCGCAGTGTACTAAAAAACTCGGGGAAGGACACACCCGCCGATTCCGCGCCGTGAATGGTGCAGGGGCCGTCCGCGGCCAGCGCGGCCACGGAGAAGGCCATCGCGATGCGGTGATCGCCGGCTGAATCGATTTCCGCGGCGTGAAAGCTCTGGCCTCCGGGAATATGAAAGCCGTCCGGCGTGCTTTCGATGGACACGCCCATGCGCTTCAAATTGGATTCGATGGCGGCGATACGGTCGGTTTCCTTGACCCGCAGCTCGGCGGCGTCGCGGACCACCAGACCGCCCTCGCTAGAGGCGCCCAGAATGGCTAGCGCGGGAATCTCGTCGATCAGCGCCGGCGGTCAGTGCGCCTTCAATCACGCCGCCTTTAATCTTCGAAGCCCGGATGCGCAGGCTGCCGATCAATTCCCCGCCGCTTTGTTTGACATCGATGACCTTAATGGACGCGCCCACGCCAGTCAAGAAATCCAGCAGAGACGAGCGCGTGGGGTTCAGCCCCACGTTGTGGATCACCAGGCTGGCCTCGGGCATCAGCAGCGCGGCCACCAGGAAGAAGGTTGCCGACGACAAATCGCCGGGGACCACCAGTTCGCGGCCGGTGAGCCGTGCGCCTGCCGTCAGCTTAATCACGCGCTGGTGAACTTCGATCTCGGCGCCGAATTCCGCCAGGGCGATTTCTGTGTGATCGCGCGTGCGAACGGGCTCGCGGACGATGGTGTCGCCCTCCGCGAACAGTCCCGCCAGCAGTACGCAGCTCTTCACCTGCGCGCTGGCCATGGGCAGCGTGTAGTCGATGCCATGCAGATGCCGCCCGTGGATCGTGAGCGGCGGAAAACTCCCGCTGCGCCCGGTAATTGGGTGGCCTTCGATATGCGCGCCCATTTCAGCGAGCGGGCGGATGATGCGATCCATGGGCCGCACGGAAAGCGATTCGTCACCGCCGATGCGGGTGTTGAACGGCTGCGCCGCCAGGATCCCGGAGAGCATGCGAATCGTAGAGCCGGAATTTCCGGCGTCCAGTTGCCCGGCGGGTTCGCGCAGCGCGCCGCCGTGGATGATGACTTTGCCATCGCTGCGCTCAACTCGAGCGCCAAGCGCCGCCATGCAACCGAGCGTCGACTGGCAATCCGCGCCGGTCGAATAATTGTGAATCGTGGTGACCCCTTGGGCGATGCCTCCCAACATTCCGTAGCGGTGGGAAATGGACTTGTCGCCGGGCAGTGTAATGACGCCCTCAATGGACTTTGCGGGCGAAACAATTTCGTTCATGAATCTTTAAGTGTAGCGGTTCGGCCTGGAATTCTGGAAGCAGTCTGGCGGATCTAGCGGAATATATCCTTAATGAAAGCCGCGCGATCGGTCCCCTGCCGCGGTTCCTCTTTGGCGACCGGGCGGGCCTCGTTTTCCTGCGCTCGTCCTCCGCGCCCGCGATAGGCAGTGATCATCCAGCGCACGCCTTCATAACTGCGCCAGTAGATATTCTCGCGAATGACGTCACTCCGCAGGCTGAGAATTTCGCGGCGGGCGAAGCGCTGCAGCTTGCTTCCATGCAGCGGAAGCGCGGCGTTGGTGAATTGCAAGGAACTGGCTGGCGCCGAGCACTCATTCACTTGCAGGATGGCGAGGCGGGTATCCGTTTGCATGGAATCGCCGGTGGCGTTCCGCGTAAATTGGGGAATTTCGAAACGCTCCGGCGTATCCAGGACGCTGGCGCAGGAGGTGAATAACAGATCGTTCACCACCTTATCGCGTTCCTCGTCCACATTCTCGGCGATCTTGTGCGTCATTGCCGATCCCCTACGCCAAAACGCAAAGTCGATGTCATGAGTGGCGGCGCCAATCCATACCTGGCGGCCGTTCCAGGTTGCGGGTTGCTTCCAGATCCGGATGTGGTGGCGCTTGGAAAGGTCGTTAAAACTTTTTTGCCACGACATGTCGGCTTTTTGGTCTTCCACCAGCAGGTCGGACATCGGAGCGGTGCTATCCCCGTGCCCGTCGGCGACTGCGCGGATGCTGCGGATATGTGTGCGCAGCGAAGCTTGCTGGGGTTCGATCCATCCCGCGGCTTCAAATGCGGTGGCGATATCGTCGCGGGAACCGATGAACATCACATTCGTGAGATCCGACGGGCGGTTGGAATAAGCTGCATAGGTGCGCATGGGCACCACTGCCAGAAGTGCGTCCATTCGCGCGCGATCGTCGCCGGCCAACGACGGTGCGGGCGCCTCCTGCGGTTCCGGCGCCAGCATGGGACCCGTCAACGCCAAAGTGAGCTCGACCCCCGCTGGATAATAGATCTCAGGCTCGGGCACTTGCACAAGAAGAGTCTTGACCGCCCATACTGCAAGTGCGGCATGGATATCCCAGGTGATCGCCGCTCGGATGTAGCCGCCGGTGCGATACGCCAGGCTGCCGGTGGGACGGTCTCCGCGAATGCCGCCCTCGCGCGTCAGGCGCTCACGGGCATTCTCAACTTCTTGCACTCGCGCCGCCAGAGAAAAGTGCTGACCATCGGGCGTCGCGATGTCAGAGAACTCCAGATCGAAACCGGCCAATTCGTGAACCAATCCGAAGCCCACCTTCTGCACCGATTTCAGTCTTCCTGAAACCAGGCTTCCAGCGGGAAAAACAGTCTCTCCGTTCGACACAACGGGTGCAATCAGGACAGCATCCACGCGGTCGTCCAGGATGGCTCGCGTAAGACGAAATGGGAGTGGTCAGGCGGATGTGCAGTTGAGCGCCAGGTGGCAGCTGGCGGCTTGCTATCAGATTGAGTGCTAACAGCGCATAGGCGAAACTCATGAAGAGCGGCTCATGGCAATCGATCTATCATATGCATTTATCGGACTGCCGTGGGGACCCCTTCAGTTCCGTCAAGTTTAGACCTGAGCTCACCTTAGTACTATCTAGCGTGCCTAATGAATTTCTAGGGCTTTACCGATACATGCCTAGAGGGTATTTCGCACCATGGCGGTTGTTAAGCGCGCGGCGAAGGAAGTGAGCACCATGCTCGCAGAGAAGCGTCTTCCCCGCTGGGACAACGCTCTCGAAGATGCCGCGCAGGTTTCAACCATCCTGATCGTCGACGATCTGGATCTGAACCGGCGCCTGCTGAAAGCCATTCTAAAAACCGAATCGTACCGCATCCTTGAAGCCAAGCGGCCTTCGTTGGCGTTAAAGATGTTGGAAAGCGAGAAGGTCGATCTGGTAGTGATGGATATGGTCATGCCCGGAATGAGCGGGCCGGACTTTTGCCGCGCACTGAAAGCGGACCGCCACACCCAGCTCATCCCGCTGCTGGTGATCACCGGCGTACAGGGAACCGAAAACGAGATCGCAGGCATCGAATCCGGCGCCGACGAATTTCTGGTGAAGCCGTTACAGCCCTCGGTAGTACGAACACGAGTCCGCGGAATGCTGCGCAGCAAGGCGCTCATCGATTCGCTGGACGAGGCCGAGACCATCCTCTTCGCCTTGGCAAAGTCGGTCGAAGCGCGCGACAACTATACCGGAATGCATTGTGAGCGGCTGGCCGCCTATAGCGTCCGGCTGGGCCAGGCGCTGGGACTCTCCCGAGCGGACCAACTGGCGCTCTACCGCGGCGGTTATCTGCATGACATCGGCAAGGTAGGAATCCCCGATTCGATTCTGTTCAACAAAGGCATGCTGAGCGCCGAAGAGTGGCAGGTGATGCGCATGCACACCATCCGCGGCGAGGAAATCTGCCGGCCCATGAAAACTCTGGCTCCGGTTCTCCCCATCATCCGCAGTCATCACGAACGGTGGGATGGTACAGGCTATCCCGACGGACTGAAGGGTGAGGAGATTCCGCTTCTGGCGCGCATTTTGCAAGTGGCCGATATTTATGACGCGCTCACCACGGCGCGCTCTTATAAGCCGGCGTTTTCCCATAGCTACGCGCTCGAGATCATGCTCGAAGAATCGCAGCGGGGCTGGCGTGACCCGGAACTCATTCCACTCTTTGCCGAGATGGAGACGCAAGACCAGTGTCGGCCCTGCGATGGCTTGGCCGGCCGATGCTTCCATGCAGGAATCTCTCGATAACATGCGGCGCCAGTTGAGTAAATGAGCGTAATGCAATGGAGCGCCAGCGGAGATTGATGCCAGAAACGAACACGCCCCACCGGGGGAGCCCGGCTGCGCTAGACTACGGGGAAAGTTCGTCGCACAGTTTTCAAACTAGCTTCGAATCCGGCTTGGATTAGGACGCGACAGAGAAGAGTGCAGATCTCTCCTCGACGGTCCGGCAGCTTGGAGCGCTGCTGGGTTGCCTTACCAATCGTTCCCGTGGGCGCCCGCTCGGTGAAGCCCGCCGGAGCCTCATTACTCGCGACTGGTTTCAAGCGGTCGCGTTTCGATGGTCCCGTGAGGTTCGGCTGATGACCTACATGAAGCTGGTAACCAAAGGAATGAAACATCACTTAGCCGCGACGTATCAATCCGCGGGCAACTCTATGACCTTGTGCGGATGCGTGGTGACGCGCCCGCAAAGCTGGAAACAAATTCGCAGCCTGGAAGGCGACGAATGCAAGCAGTGTGCATCGCTTGCGTTTAGCAGTGATGCAGCGAGATCCGGCCGGGTTCCAGCGTCGCGTTGAAACCCGCGAACCGCGCTGATTCGCGAATCGCAAAGCGGGACGTATAATGAAGCGTGGCACGGGGCTGGGAGAGCAAATCGGTCGAAGCGCAGATCGACTCGGCCAACCAGCGCCGCGTCGAGAGCAAGGTCCGGCTCACGCCCGAACAATTGGAGACACAGCGCAAGTGTGAGAGTTTGCTGCTGCATCGCACGCGCGTCCTGTCCGACCTCGAAAAATGCAGCGATGAGCGCTATCGCAAGACGCTGAGCGACGGTCTCGCGTTCCTGGAGCAACAACTGGGCACGCTTGGCTGGCGTGGCTAAGCCCGCCGCGCTTCCGGTAGCCGTGCTACAGTAAGGCGTAGTTTGTCAGTTCGCTGATACAGGCATCTTTAACATTGTCCGGTCCGCCGCCCATTGTCCGATCCTGCCCGTGATTCGCTGTTCTGCAACTGCAGAAAGAAGTTAAAATGAAAAACATTTTTGTAGGAAATCTCAGCTTCGGTGCTACCGAAGATGCGATTCGCTCCATGTTTGAAGCGTATGGTACCGTTGATCGCGTGAGTGTGGTGACCGATAGGGACACCGGACAAGCCCGCGGCTTCGGGTTCGTCGAAATGGCAAACAATGCCGAAGGCGACCGGGCGATTGCCGAGTTGAATGGCAGAGAGCTCGACGGCCGCGCGCTGAACGTCAACGAAGCCCGTCCGAAAGAAGACCGTGGATTCGGCGGCGGCGGTGGTGGCCGCGGCAAAGGCGGCGGTGGTGGTTTTGGCGGTCAGCGCCGCAACAATCGCTACTAGTCAGGATCGAAGTTCAAGATCGGAAGCAGGGCGGCGTCCTTCGGGATGCTGCCCTTTTTCTATTTCAGCGCGACCAGCGCTCTGGGCGCAAACTGTCTAGTCCTCTAGCAGGCTCGCGCGGCGCGCTCCGCGGTGAACAGAACTAGCGTGATCCAAATCGCGTCCGCTAGAAGCAGGTGAAGGAGCTGTATGGGAACCGGAGCCTGCAACGCGATACTCGAAGCCCCGACAGCGAATTGCGCGGCGAAAAGCGCCAGCAGCCAGCCGGATAAAGCGCGCAGTCGACTCGTGTGCCGCGCCCGATACTCCGGGAACGCGACGAGCGCCACCACAAATCCTGCGCCGACGGCGAGGAACGGGTGGATAATCCGCAAGCGGATCAAGAAACTGGCGGTAGATGAAAAATCCTGGCTCATGCCTTCGGCCAGGGTGTGGGAAGGAAACAGGGTGTCTCCCAGAGCGGTAATGGCTCCCGCGATAGCCACTAGGATCAGAGCGATCAAGGGACCTGACGTGGAGAGCGAGAATGGCCGGCCAATGCCCGCAGCAGGGTGCGTAGCGGACCGGGCGGTAAGAGCGAGTGAAGCCAGCAGCAGCAAGGTATTGACCAAGTGGAGGCCCAGCGAATAGACCCGTCCTACAGATTCGTTTCCGGCGACATGGCCCAGCAGAACCAGAGACGCCCCCAGCAGGGCTTCCGTGAGGATCAACACCAGTGCCCATCCAGCCCAGCGACGCGCAGCGTGCCGGGGCGCAAATGCTCGCCGAGCCCATAGAAACATCGCGACGACCGCCACCAGAGCCACACCGCTCATAGCCCGGTGGGTGAGCTCGATAACCGTCGCGATCTGCGAAATCGTTGGGCAGAACCTCCCCGTTGCAGAGAGGCCAGTGCCCGCCGCACCCGGCACCGGAGCCGGTGGCCCGCACTAGAGCGCCCCACAGGATCACCGCGACGTTATAGGCGAGAACTCCCCAGGCGAACGCGGCAAAGCGGCGCTGCGGCGTTGCGGGTGGCTTGTCGGAAGAGGAGGCTGGGATGCCGGCAGCGCCGGACGCGACCGCTCCGCCTTCCACCACTGGGAGCCTCATGCTTCCAGGATACTCGTTAGGCAAGCACGAGCTTGTCGGCGGAACTCTCGGATGCCAGCGCTCGTTCCGCGGCGTCGGCCGCGACGGGCTTGGAAAACAGGAAGCCTTGGCCGGTCTCACAGCCAAGTTTCAGCAACGTGGCCCGCTGTTCCTCGTCCTGAACGCCTTCGGCAACCACCGTCATATGGAGACTGCTGGCGAGACTAAGGATGGTCTCGACGATGGCGCAACTTTCGGGGTCCACGTTCAGGCGCTGGATGAACGAGCGGTCGATTTTTAGGGAATCGAACCGCAGCGTGCGCAGGCAACTCAGTGAGGAATAGCCGGTGCCGAAGTCGTCCAGGGTAAGGCCAACGTGCAACGCGCGGAGCCGTGACAGGATCTTCTGAACGGAATCCAGTTCTGGAATGAGCGCGCTCTCGGTAATTTCCAAGTTGAGAGTCTCAGGTGCGATCCCCGTTTCGACCAGCGCGGCTTCGACGGCTTCTGTCAGTTGCCGGCCCGCCAACTGCTTGACGGATACATTGACATTCATTGACAACGGCGGTGTGCGGGGAAACGTGGTCTGCCAGATTTTGAGCTGCGCCGTCGCCTGATCGAGAACCCAGTTTCCCAGAGGGATGATCAGGCCGGTGTCTTCGGCGATAGAAATGAAGTCTAACGGCTGGATGAGGCCGTATTGAGGATGACGCCAGCGCAGGAGCGCCTCGAAGCCGATCGCGCAACGTGTGCGCAGATCTACGATGGGCTGGTAAAAGACCTCCATCTGGCCGCGTTCCAGGGCCTGATGGAGATCGATTGCCATGGCCATGCGGATGTGCGCATGCTGCCGCAACTCCGGATCGAAGGTCTGGCAGCGGCTGCGGCCTTCGCGCCGGGCCTCGAACATGGCGACCCTGGCGTCGCGCAAAAGCTCGGTCGCGATAGTTTGCGGGCTGGCGCACAGTGCGATCCCGGCACAGGCGCTGATCGAAACCTGCGAATCTCCCAGACTGAAGGGCCGCGATAGAGACGACAGCAGAGTCTTGCGCGAGGGCCTCCGCCTGCTCGGCCGGTGTGGCTTCCAGCAGGAAGGCGAATTCGTCGCTACCCACGCGTCCCAGCGTGCACGATGGATGGATCGCGGATTCAGTGATGATCCGGCGGAAACGGGCGGCGGCTTCGACCAAAGCCTGATCGCCGGTTTTGTGTCCCAGATTGTCGTTCAGATTTTGAAAGCCATCCAGGTCGAGCAACAACACCGTCAGGGATTCTCCCGGATTGTGCCGGGCAAGTGCTTGCTCGAGTTGACCCAGGAACATCGCCCGGTTTCCCAAGCCCGTAAGCGGGTCCAGCAGGCGGTCTTGACGCTCGGCCTGCGAACGCGAAAGCTGAGTCTGGATGCGCGCGTCCATCACCGGCAAGTCCAGGGGCCTGACCACATAATCGTTGGCGCCTTGACCCAACGCGTCGACGATGGCGTCACTGTCATCGACCGCACTCAGCATAATGACGGGAAGCTGACTGGGCGAGTAGGTAGCACGCAATAGGCGTAGCAGGTCGAGCCCGGTCATCCCCGGCATCAATTGGTCGAGCAGGACCAAATCGTAGTGCGCGTGGTTGATCTTTTCGAGCGCCTGGGGGCCGGTCTTCGGCGAGTTCGACCTGATAGCCGCTGTGGGCCAAGCGGTGCAGAAGCAGATCGCGATTTTCAGAATTGTCGTCGACGACCAGCAGCCTGCAGGGATCCCGTGGCACAGACCCTCTCTCCAGCGAACGCCATTGTGCCCCGCTGTGGGATTCTTTTCGGCCAATGGTGGGGAATCTTGAGGCCGCTCGCGGCGATAGAATTTCGTTGACCTCGGAACCCGGCGTATGGTACCCATAGACCATTCCAAGGTTCTCGCCCTCCGGGGCGGGTGAAAAGGGAAGCGGGTGTGAATCCCGCACGGTCGCGCCACTGTGAGCAGCGAGCGGACCGGCAAGTTATAGCCACTGTTTCTTCGGAAAATGGGAAGGCAGCCGGTTTGTGATGACCTGTCAGTCAGGAGACCTGCCTTGGTCAAGGAGGCGCGTTACCTCGTCTATGACGATCAGACTACTCGTATTGTTTTATGCCTCGGCTTTGGCCGTGGCGATTGCGGGCGAAGCTCCATCGGTGAGCGGTTCCGTAAGAGATCCCCAAGGGCGCCCAGTGGCGGGCGCGGTAGTCAGCTTGTTTTCGCGAAGCAGCACCACCGTGGCGGCGACCACCAGCGATCCTCAAGGCGCTTACCGTTTCGAAGAAGTTGCGCCCGGCGACTATCTTCTGCGCGCCGAAGCCTCCGGATTCGCCGTATTTCTCGAAGAACGCCTGCATGTCGACGCGTCTCTCACCCGCGACATTTCGCTCGCACTGGCGGGAGTTCGCGAACAAGTGGTGGTGACGGCTTCAGGGACATCGCAATCCGCCGATGAAGTTTCGAAAAGCGTGACTGTCGTCGATCGCTCAGAAATAGACCAGAGAGACGTGTTCCCTCTCACGGGTGCAGTGGATCTCGCGCCTGCGGTACGGGTACAGACACTCGGGGGGCCGGGGCAGGAGGCATCGATCCACATTCGCGGGATGCGCGATATCGACACCGCGGTGCTGGTGGATGGCATGCGTCTGCGCGATGCGGCGATCCTGCATGGCGATGCCACCGGGTTGATCGAAGATCTATTGGCCGTCAATCCCAGCCGCGTAGAGGTGTTGAACGGCGCAGGATCGTCGCTGTACGGGACCAGTGCGATTGGCGGAGTGGTGAACATCGTCACCGATGACGGCGGCGGGCGGACGCGTGGCAGTATTCTCGCCGCGGGCGGCTCGCTTGGGACGATGCGCGGCCGGGCGCAAGTGGCGGGCGGAGGCTTGAACGACCGCCTGCAATACAGCGCCGGTCTGGCGTACACGGACGTGACCGAGGGCGTCGACGGCGACGACCCGTTTCGCGATGCGAGCGCGCAGGGAAGCCTGAGTTATCGCCTGTCGAGCACCACGCTGCTTCGCGCGCGTCTGTTCGGTGGCGACTCGTTCGCAAAGAATAATTCGAGTCCTCTGCAAACAGGGGTTCTGCCGGCGAACGGAATCGTCGATGCGGTTCCTTTCGTCACGTTTCTTCCGGGCGCCGACGACCCCGACAGCAGGCGTGCGGGCCGGTTCTTGAACTCAGCGCTGAGCCTGGAAGCGCAACCGCTGGCCAAGCTGAATTATTCGTTGTCGTATCAGACGCTTGGCGTCCAGCCGGCGCTACAACGATGGGCCGGTGGGCACGGGATATCAACCTTTCGGGCAGCAGCGCCAAGTTTATGACGGACGGATTCAGACGGTGAACGGGCAGGTCCACTATCAGCCCAGCGCAGCGCATCTGATAACCGGCGGCTACGAATTTGAGAACGAGAATTATGCTTTCGATTTCAAGGATTCCAGCGATCCTGAAGCTGCATCCGGAGTAAACGTCACCCAGAAGAGCAACTCATTTTTCGTCCAGGATCAGACGCGCTGGTTTGGCGGGCGGCTGCTGGTGACCGGCGGATTTCGCGCCCAGTATTTTACGCTGGACCGGCCGGTTCTGTTGCCTCTGGCGTCGGCTCCGTATCAGGGCGTCCCGATCACTTCGCCGCCGGCGGCTTATACCGGCGACGGGTCGGTGGCGTATTTTATTCGCGAGACGAATACCAAACTGCGCGGACATGTGGGACGCGGCTATCGCGCACCTTCGCTCTATGAACGTTTCGGTTCGGGGTTTGATTCCACTTTTGGGTACACGACGTACGGCGACCCACGGCTCGCGCCGGAGCACTCGATTTCGTTCGATGCCGGTATCGATCAAACGTTTGCGAAAGGACGCGTACGGGCGTCGGCCTCCTACTTCTATACGACTCTGCAGCAGGTGATCGCGTTCGCGACGCTGACCGGACCGCCGGACCCTTTCGACCGGTTCTTCGGGTATTACAATTCACGGGGCGGGATCTCGCGCGGCGTCGAAATGAAAGTCGCTGTAGCGCCCCTCGCGGCGTTGAATTTTTCGGCGAGCTACACGTTTGTGAACGCGATAGAGCGAAGTCCGTCGATACCCGGCATTCAGCAAACGCTCGAGATCCCACGGCATCAGTTTTCTGCGATGGCGACCTGGCGCGCGGGCAAGCGGATACTGCTGACTTTTGACACGCTGGACGCCTCGAACTATCTGGGGCCGATGTTCCCGGATTTCGTGACGACGTTCTCGACGCGGGCGTACCGCTTCGATGGACTTCGCAGAGTGAATGCGGGCGTCAGCTACCGGCTGCCGCTGGGCGAATTTCGCGCCGTGCGATTCTTCGTGCGCGCCGAGAATCTGTTGGATCAGAACTACTTCGAAAACGGCTTCCGCACCCCGGGGCGGACCGCGAACGGCGGCATTCAGTACGAGTTCTGATCGGCGGCGCGGCTACCACCTCCTGGCGGTTTCGTGCGACGATCTTAAGGAGGAAAGAGGATACATGATCCAGAACACAGTTATCGCCGCGCTTTTCGCCGTCGCCACCTTGGCCGCCGCTCCCGTAAAGGTGGACCTCAAGGATGCGATGGGGAAACCGGTAGGCACCGCCATGATTAGCGAAGCCAAGACCGGCGGCGTGGTGATTCATATGAAGTTGATGGGGCTCCCTCCCGGCGAGCACGCCGCGCACATTCATACCGCCGCGAAGTGCGAAGGCCCGGCGTTCACTTCCGCCGGGCGGACATTTCAATCCTGAGATGAAAATGCACGGCCTGGATAGCGAAAACGGCCCGCATGCCGGTGATATGGCGAACTTCACAGTCGGCAAGAAGGGCAAGGCCACCGTGACGCTTGTGAATACGCGCGTGACCCTCGACAACGGCGCCCACTCGGTGTTTACCAACGGCGGCACTGCGCTGGTCATCCACGCCATGAAGGACGATATGAAAACCGACCCGGCAGGCAACGCCGGTGCGCGTATCGCCTGCGGCACGATTACGAAGTAACGCGCCTACTCAGGCTTCAGGAGAAGCCACGAATCGATATCCAATACCGCGCACCGTCACCAGATGCCGAGGGTGTACGGGATCGTCCTCGACGTATCGCCGCAACCGCACGATAAAGTTGTCGATGGCGCGAGTGTCGGTGTCCTCGCGGAGGCCCCATACCTCTTGCAGCATGCTTTTGCGGGAGACGGATCTGCCCTCGTGATCGATCAAGAAGCGCAGGATGCTGGCTTCCATGAGCGTAAGCGGATAGACTTTGCCCCCGGCATGCACTTCGAGAAGATCGAAGTGGACGGATTTCTCACCGAATATGAAAGAGTCTTTTGCGGCCTTTGGGGAGCCCGCCGCGGGCGCCGTCGTGCGTAGCCACTGCTTCCTGCGCAGCAAACTTCGGATGCGTGCAATCAGGATCGACAGCTCGAAAGGCTTGGGTAGATAGTCGTCGGCGCCCGCGGCGAATCCCTCCAGTACGTCTTCAGGGCGGCCGCGCGCCGTCAGCATCAGCGTCGGGACGAACTGCCCGGCCCCGCGCATCTCGGAGACCACAGTGAATCCGTCTTTCACCGGGAGCATCACGTCCAGCACCACCAGGTCGAAGGCCGGCTGGGTTACGGCCTCGGCCTGCGGGATGAGTAACTGCAGCGCCGCCTCGCCGGTCTCGACGGCTTGCACCTGATAGCCTTCGGCTTCCAGGTTGAAACGCAGTCCTTCGGCGAGGTGCTGCTCGTCCTCGACGATGAGGATTCGGTCGGGAGAACTCATTTCGCGATGGGAAGTTGCAGCACAAACGTGCTGCCCTGTCCGGGGCCTTCGCTCTCGGCCCACACTCGGCCGCGGTGCCGCTTGGCGACGGACCGCACGATGAAGAGACCTAGGCCGGTGCCCTTCACGCGCGTGGCCAGCGGCCCGGAGACGCGGTAAAAGCGCTTGAAGATCTGCTTGAGCTCGGATTGCGGAATGCCGGGGCCGTTGTCCTTCACGCGCACTTGCACGAAGCGGTCGTCTATATTTTCGGTTTCGACGTTCACGTGGACGTCTTTGCCGGAGTACTTGACGGCGTTGTCGATCAGGTTCGAGACCGCGGCGCGCACTTCGTCTTCATCGCCTTGGATGATGACAGGAGGGCCGGGGCTGTAGGTGAGCGCTTCGGCAGGAACATGATAAAGCCGCCGCGCGCGGGCCAGGCATTCTTCGACGATGTCTCCAAAATCGATGGTGGAGACGTTCAGGGCCCGCTTGGCGTGGCCGGTGCGGCCGGTGCGGAGAATCTGTTCGATGGTGCCGAGCAAGCGGTCGCTGTCATCCAGCATCGTACGATAAAATTCCTGGCGCTTAGGCTCGTCGACGGCCCGAGTTTGCAGGGTTTCGAGATATAAGCGGATGGATGCAACTGGGGTCTTGAGTTCGTGCGTCACAGCGTTGATGAAAGCATCATGCTGCGCGTTCCGGCGCACTTCGCGGACTAGAAATGTGGTGTTCAAAACTACGCCAGCGATCACCAGGAGCACCAGCACGATACCGAAGAACAGCAGAATTCCGTTGCGCCAGCCGAGCAGAACCCAGCCGACGTAGAGCAAGACAATGAACGCGATGAGTCCGGCGCCCAGCGTGATAAAGACCGCGATGGATGTGCGCCGTCCGCCGACAACCATGCCTTTAGAGTAGCCCGGAAGCGCGGGAGACTGGAATATACTGCATAAATGCCTGTTAGCCCGGAGACTCTTCGCACTCATTTGGATTACACAGCCTGGGCCGCGTCCCGGCTGCTCGATGCCTCGGCGCAGCTATCGCCGGAAGAACTCAATCGCGATTTTGGGACTGCGGACAAGAGTGTCGTCGGCACGCTCGCGCACGTATTCGCGGCGGACCGCGTGTGGATCGGCAGAATCCAGGGGCGCGCGCCGGCAAAATTCATCACCGACGAGGATCGCGACTTGGCTGTGCTGCAACGCGAGTGGCCGGTGGTGCTTCGCTCCTGGCAGGAGTGGGCAGGAGGCCTAACGAACGAAAACGTCGCGCAGGTGGCTGCTTATCAGGATTTGAAGGGCAACGCCTGGACAACGCCGTGGTGGAAGATTGTCCTGCACGTCGTAAATCACGGGACTCACCATCGCGGGCAAGTTTCCGGGTTTCTACGGGCGATGGGACACAAACCGCCGCCGCTGGACTTGATCGCGTATTACCGGGAACTAGGTTAGCGGCCTAAGCGGCCTCTTGTTCCATGACCAGCGCTTCCGGCTTGACCAGACGGATGCCCCAGACCAGACCCACGGACCTCAGCAGCTTCAGCGTGAGCCAGGAGATGTCCAACTCATGCCACATCATCCCGTGGCGCGCCGAGGTCTGATGCGCGTGGTGATTGTTGTGCCAGCCTTCGCCGAACGTCAGCACCGCCAGGATAAAGCTGTTGCGCGAGTCGTCTTCGGTCTCAAAACGGCGCTTGCCGAAGATGTGCGTGGCGGAATTGATCAGCCAGGTGCAATGCAGCCCGTAGACGATGCGCAGGCAGAATCCCCACAGGAACATGGGCAGTCCGCCAAAGGCGAGCAGCGCCAGACCCGTAACCACAACCGGGACCCAATGATACGTGTTCAGCAGGCGGTAGAACTTGTGGCGAGCCAGATCCGGCGCGTACTTAGCCATGATCTTGTTGTTGTGATTGGTCTCGCCCAACACGATCCAGCCCATGTGCGCCCAGAACGCGCCCTCGCGCGGAGAGTGCGGGTCACCCGGCTGATCCGATTTCGCATGATGCAGGCGATGCGTGCCCACCCAGAACATGGGTCCGCCTTCGAGAGTCATGGTGCCGCAAACCGCGAAAAAGTATTCGAGCCAGCGTGGACACTGATACGACTGATGGGTATGCAGGCGATGATAGCCTAGGCTGATCCCCCATCCGACCGCCACCCAATGCAGGGCGATCGCCACAAACAGCGCTTTCCAGCTAAAGAAAAAGAAGGCGGCTACCGCGCCTATGTGAAGGCCCACAAGGATTAACGACGTAACCCAATTGATTTTTTGGCCGTTGGCGAGTTGAATCGCGTATTTACTCACTTTGTCTCCCGCCCAAGTAGAGTAACAGGCGAACTTGTGAGGAATTGTAAGAGTTGTGTAATTTCGCTTTTTGGATTCAGCAGGATACGGTGTTCGCCTGAGATTGGGGTCGGGGCCTACTTATTTCCTACTGCCAGCAGCGTCTCAAAGTGGGGGGATTCTTCTTCGCGATGAACGATGGAGATTTCGACGCTTTTGAACCCGGCATCTCGCAGAAATCGGCCGACCTCGGCTTCGGTGAATCCGAACCACACGTCGGCGTACATATCGCGGGCTTCCTGATAATTGTGGCGCAGGAGATCCAGCACCACGATGCGGCCGCCGGGCTTCAAAATCCGGTGGGCCTCGCCGACGGCTTGCTGCGGGTGCTGGGCGTGATGCAGCGCTTGGCTGAAGAACGCCAGATCGACGGTGCCGGTGCGGATGGGGACCTCTTCGATATCGCCCTTGCGGTATTCGAGATTATCGACTCCGTGCTTGCGGGCCAGTTCGGCCCCGTACTCCACCATCTTTTCCGAGTTGTCGATGGCGATTACTTTCTTGGCGCGGCGTGCTAGCAACTGTGAAAACGTGCCCTCGCCGGCGCCTAGATCGGCGATGATTAGCGGCGGCATCAGCAGAAGCAGCGTTTCGGCGAGCCCTTCCCAGGAGCGCCCTGGCAGGTATTGGCGCCCGAACTTTCCTGCGAGTTCATTGAAGTACGCGCGTACTTTATCCTGACGGCGGCGCATGGTATGAAGCAAAGCTTCGGAATCGTGCTCCGCTTCCGGAATTTCGGACGCGGCTTCCTCGAGCACTTCCATCAATTGAGCAAACGACTTGGATTCGGCCCCGCGCGGCGGCCGCAACCGATAGAGAACACTCTTGCCGCTGCGGCGGTCCGTCACCAGCCCGGCGCTCTTCAGTTGCGCCAAGTGTGTGGAAATGCGGCTCTGGCCCATGTTCAGAATGTTTTGCAACTCGGCCACGGACAGCTCTTCACGGGTCACCAGGAGCAGGATCCGGATGCGGCTGGGGTCGGCCAAAAGGCGAAGGTTTTGGAGCATTGACGGCATGCAGGTTTCTAGTCTAATATCAACATATCTGGATTGATTGATAGAAACAAGTCCAATCAGGCCCGAACAGTGGAGATTGGATACAGGAGATTGAATGAGTACTGCCATCCAAAACGTCACCGCCGAATACAAAGTCGCGGACATGAGTCTGGCCGAGTGGGGCCGCAAGGAGATTTCGATCGCCGAGCAGGAGATGCCGGGCTTGATGTCGATCCGCCGGAAATATGCGGTCGACAAACCGCTGCAGGGCGTGCGCGTCACAGGGTCGCTGCACATGACCATTCAGACTGCGGTGCTGATCGAGACGCTGGTCGATCTGGGCGCCACGGTGCGCTGGGCGAGCTGCAACATCTTCTCGACGCAGGACCACGCCGCGGCCGCTATCGCCGCAGCCGGAGTTCCGGTGTTTGCATGGAAGGGCGAATCGCTCGAAGACTATTGGTGGTGCACCTATCAGGCGGTCAGCCACGCCGATGGCAAGGGCCCGGAACTGGTGGTCGACGATGGCGGCGACGTGACGCTGCTGATCCACCGCGGCTACGAACTCGAGAACGGCAGCAAGTGGGTTGACACGCCTTCGGAGAGCCACGAAGAGAAGGTCATCAAGGATCTGCTGAAGAAAGTTCACGCCGAGACGCCGAACCGCTGGCGCGACATCGTCAAGGCCTGGCGCGGCGTTTCCGAGGAAACCACAACCGGCGTGCACCGTCTGTATAAGATGCAAGAGGAAGGCAAGCTGCTGATACCCGCGATCAACGTGAACGATTCGGTCACCAAGTCGAAGTTCGATAACCTCTACGGGTGTCGCGAGTCGCTGGCCGACGGAATCAAGCGCGCCACCGACGTGATGGTGGCCGGCAAAGTGGCTGTCATCTGCGGTTACGGCGATGTGGGCAAGGGCTCGGCGCACTCGTTGCGGGGCATGGGCGCGCGCGTAGTCGTGACCGAAATCGATCCGATTAATGCCTTGCAGGCAGCGATGGAAGGGTTCGAAGTGACCACTGTCGAAGACACGCTGGGACGCGGCGATATTTACGTCACCACCACCGGCAACGTGGACATCATCACCCTGGAACACATGCGGCACATGAAGGACCAGGCCATCGTTTGCAACATCGGCCACTTCGACAACGAGATCCAGGTGGATCCCCTCAACGCCGCGAAAGACGTCAAGAAGACCAACATCAAGCCGCAAGTGGACATGTACACTTTCCCGGACGGCCACAGCATCTTCATGCTGGCCGAGGGACGGCTGGTGAATCTGGGCTGCGCGACCGGCCATCCCAGCTTCGTGATGAGCAACAGCTTCAGCAACCAGACGCTGGCGCAACTGGATCTGTGGAAAAACAAGGACACCTACAAGGTGGGCGTATATACTCTTTCGAAGAAGCTGGATGAAGAAGTCGCCCGCCTGCACCTGGAAAAAATCGGCGTCAAGCTGACTACGCTCAGCAAGAAACAGGCCGACTATCTGGGTGTTCCGGTGGAAGGTCCGTACAAACCGGATCACTATCGATACTAGGCAGCGCGGCGTTTGACGAGATTTTGAATAGAAGGAGAGTGAATGTCCGATAAAATGCGACACATTTTCACGTCCGAATCGGTGAGCGAAGGCCACCCGGACAAGATGGCGGATCAGATTTCCGACGCCGTACTAGACGCCGTCATGAAAGACGATCCCACCGGCCGCGTGGCCTGCGAAGTCCTGATCACCACCGGAATTTGCGTGGTGGCCGGCGAGATCACCACCACCACCTATGTGGACGTGCCGAAGCTGGCGCGCGAAGTGATCGCCGATATCGGTTTCACCGATGCCAGGATGGGCTTCGATGCCAAGACCTGCGGTATTTTGAACACCATTCAAAGCCAGTCCCCCGACATCGCCATGGGCGTGGATACCGGCGGCGCGGGCGATCAGGGCCTGATGTTCGGCTACGCCTGCGATGAAACGCCGGAGCTGATGCCGCTGCCGATCATGATGGCGCACAAGCTGGTCCGCCAGCAGAGTGATGTGCGCCGCGACGGCAAGCTCACCTACCTGCGTCCCGATGCCAAGAGCCAGGTGAGCGTCGAGTACGTGGACGGCAAGCCCAAGCGCATCGACGCGGTGGTTCTCTCGACGCAGCATGACGACGACGTCACGACCGAACAGCTTCGCGCCGACGTGAAGAAGTACATCATCGATCCGGTGGTCGGCGGCAATATGGTAGATTCGCAGACCAAGTATCACATCAATCCCACCGGGCGTTTCGTGATCGGCGGACCGCACGGCGACACCGGACTGACGGGCCGCAAGATTATTGTCGACACGTACGGCGGCATGGGACGTCACGGCGGCGGCGCGTTCTCGGGCAAGGATCCGACGAAGGTGGACCGCTCGGCCTGCTACATGGCGCGCTACGTGGCCAAGAACATTGTGGCGGCGGGTCTGGCTTCGCGCGTTGAAGTTCAGTTGGCCTACGCGATCGGCGTGGCCGAGCCGGTATCCATTATGGTGAACACCTTCGGCACGGGCACGGTTCCGGAAGAGCGTCTGGTCGAGATGGTTCGCGCGACCTTCGTGCTGACGCCCAAGGGCATGATCGAAACCCTGAAGCTGCGCCGTCCGATTTACCGCAAGACTGCCGCGTTCGGGCACTTCGGCCGCACCGAAGAGACGTTCACGTGGGAAGCCACCGACAAGGCCAAGGCCTTGAAGGAAGCGTCTCACTCACTAGCCGCGGCGCGTTAAGCGGGTTCGGCTCTTCATAGATAAAAGAAAGGCGTGCCCTGGAGTTCCTTGCTGCCGGCGACGGCGCGGCAAAGGCCTCCAGGGTATATTTGTGTAGATGGCTCTCATTGAAGGTTGCAAGCATTCTCTGGAAATAACGGTTCCGGAGACCGAAGTGGATCAGGAAACCGAGCGCGCGGCGGCGGCGATTCAAGTCAAAGTGCGGCTGCCGGGCTTCCGTCCGGGCAAGGCGCCGCTCGCCATGGTGAAGACCCGCTTTGCCGGCGACATCCGCCAGGAAGTGCTCGAAAAGCTGGTTCCGCGATTCCTGAACGAAGCCTTTGAACAGGATCATCTGAAGGTCGTCGGCCAGCCCAACATCAGCGACGTGCATTTTCACAAGGGCGAGCCGCTGCGCTTCAAGGCCGAGTTCGAAGTCGCGCCGGAGTTCGAGCTGGGCGAGTATCAGGGCCTGACCGTCACCTACGCCGAACCAGTCGCCAGCGATGAGGACGTCAACGAGCGTCTGGAAGGCTTGCGCGAGCGCAAGGCTGAATACGTCAACGAGGAGCCGCGCGCGCTGGCGGACGGCGATTACGCGGTGGTCTCGCTCGAAAGCGTGTCCGGGGTCGATGAAAAAGTTCAGCAGGACGAATTGATGCTGAAGCTGGGCGACGAAGCCACCATGCCGGCGTTCACCGAGAACCTGCGTGGGCGCGTCTCCCGAGGAATCGCGCGAGTTTGAAGTCACTTATCCGGCGGAGTACGATCGCAAGACTTTGGCGGGCCGCACCGTGCGCTTCAAAGCCACCGTGAAAGCGGTTCGCCGCAAGGAACTGCCGGAGCTGAACGACGATTTCGCCAAGGACATGGGCGATTACCAGACGCTGGAAGAGCTGAAAGATTCGATCCGCAAGTCCATCCTGCATGAGCGCGAACACCAGGCCCAGGACGACACCAAACAGCAGATCATCGCGAAGCTGGTGGACGCGCACCCGTTTGCGGTGCCCGACGCTATTTATCGACCGGCAGATTGAGGGCACGCTCAACACGCAGCTGCAGCAACTGGCGTCGCAGGGCATCGATCCGCGATCGCTCAAGCTGGACTGGCAGAAGATTCGCGATTCGCAGAAGGAACGCGCCGAGCGCGATGTGCGCGCATCCTTGATTCTGGACAAGATTTCCGACCGCGAAGCCATCGGCGCGACTCAGGAAGAAGTCGACCGCGAAGTGCAGCGCTACGCGCGCCAGCAGCGCGAGCCGGTGGCCGTGGTGCGCGCCAAGCTGCAGAAGGACGGGACGCTCGGCCGCATCGCCAGCCAGATCCGCACCGAGAAGACGCTCAGCTTCCTGTTCGACAAGGCGCGCAAGGAAGCGCCGAAGCCGGGAGAACTGCCGCCGGATGTGGAAGAGGCTGTCGAAGTGGAAGCGAACGAAGGAAACCCGAACGAACCGACTGTCTAGCGAACCCGGTGCATGCCTTTAGGGCGCCCTTCGAGGTCCATCGTTTCCAGATACACCGCGAATGTTCCCAGCCAGTGGCTGCCGCACTTCGTAATGCCGCGTTCCCGGTGACGGCAGCGAGACCGTGCATCGCGATGGGCGTCGGCGATGAGCAACAGCCGAAGACGACGCGGATCGTCATCCGGCAATCCCTTGGCAATCCCGAAGAGCATCCAGGCGCGGCTCAGATTCAAGCCGTCGAAGTGCGCCAATTTGCCGTCGCTCGGGTCGGCGATGAGACCGGCCGCAGCGTCGGGATGTCCGGGAGGAACGCGGTCAGCCATTCCGCGAACTCCGGGGGCGTGCAGACGCGGCGCATCAAGTCGGCTTCGGCCAGGCACGGCGAGAGGAAATCTTCGCCGGACGGTTCGAAGGCGATCGGGCCGTTGTGGTCCCCGTTGTAAAATCGCACGGCGGAAGCGAAAGGCAGCTTCTCGCGGCCGTGGCCCACCAGGCGCGCCCAGTCGATCATCAATCCCAGCGCGAACGCCGTGTTGGCGTGCTGGCCGGAGCGATCGGGATAGGGAAGTTTCGGCAGCCAGTCTTCCAGCTTCTTGGCCGCCGCCGTTTCCAGCGGCTCGATGACTGTGCGCCAGAGCGGATTTGGAGACGCGCAGCTCGGCGCTCAATTGCAACAGCCAGGCCAGTCCGTAGGGACGCTCGAACGCGGTGCGGCCGGGAGCCTCGAGATAACGGACCTCCGCCGCGATGTTTTCCGCGGTGATGTTGCGGGCGAGCGCCGCTCGCGCTTGCTCGGCGAGCGGCGTGTTGGGGAAGAATGCGCGCGAGCCGCGCCAGCATCCAGTGGCCGTGCACGGCGGAGTGCCAGTCGTAGCATCCATAGAACGCCGGAGTCAGTTCGCGCGGCGGCCGCACGTCGGCGTCCGACAGCAGCGTATGCGCGATTTTATTGGGATATTCGCGATGAACGCAGTCGAGCGCCAGGCGCGCGAATCGTTCCGCGGTGGGCTGATCGAGAGGCAAGTCTATTCTCCAGACTACGCTATAATCGATGGCTTATGCGCAATAAAATCACGGTAGTGGGCGGGGGCAATGTCGGCGCGAGCGCCGCCATCAACCTCGCCATGAAAGAACTGGGCGACGTCGTTCTGGTGGACGTCGTCGAAGGAGTGCCGCAGGGCAAGGGACTGGATATGGCCCAGATGGGCCCCATCGAAGGCTACGACGTGCAGCCATCACCGGCGCCAACGATTACGCGCCGACGGCGAACTCCGATGTGGTCGTGATCACGGCCGGGCTGGCGCGCAAGCCGGGCATGAGCCGCGACGATCTGCTGATCGCCAACTACGAAGTGGTGAAGAGCGTCACCGAGAATGTCGCCAAGCATTCGCCCAACGCCATTCTGGTGCTGGTGACCAATCCGCTGGATGCGATGTGCACGGTGGCGCATCATGTTTCGAAGTTCCCCAAGCACCGCGTGGTGGGCATGGCCGGCGTGCTGGATTCCGCCCGCTTCCGGACATTCATCGCGATGGAGTTGAATGTCTCGGTGGAGAACGTGACGGCGGTGGTGCTGGGCGGCCACGGCGACACCATGGTTCCGGTGGTGCGTTTGTCGAACGTTTCCGGCATTCCGCTGACGCGAGTTGATTCCGGCCGATCGGCTGGCCGCGATCGTCGATCGCACGCGCAACGGCGGCGCGGAGATCGTGAAATATTTGAAGACCGGCAGCGCGTACTACGCTCCATCGGCGGCGGCGGTCGAGATGGTGGAGTCGATCCTCAAGGACAAGAAGAAAGTTCTGCCGTGCGCGGCGCTGCTCGAAGGCGAATACGGCGTTCAACGGACTGTTCGTGGGCGTGCCGGTGAAGCTGGGGCGCAACGGCATCGAGAAAATCTACGAGATGCAGCTCAATGCCGAGGAAAAGGCCATGCTGGCGAAGAGCGCAGCGTCGGTGCAGGAACTGGTGGACGTTCTGAAGCCGAAGATGGCGGGCGCGACTGCGTAATCGTGACGCGCTGCGGTGGGTGGTGGGATTACTGGTGCTGTGAGCCTGCTGGTAATCCTGATCCGCAAGCAGCGCTGATTATTCAATTCCCATCTGAGTCAGACGGTAGCGCAGGGCGTTGCGCGTCAAGCCCGAGTAGCCGCGCCGCCTGGCTCTTGTTGCCGTTGGCGCGCTTCAGCGCTTCGCGAATAATGGATTGCTCGTATTGATCGAGCGTCATTCCTTCGGGCAGGAACGCCTCCGCGCTGAAGGCCGGGCGCGCGCGGCCGATGCCGCTTTCGATCTTGATGTCGTCGGCCTCGACGCGCGGGCCTTTGGCGAGAAGAATGCTGCGCTCGATCACATTCTCCAGTTCGCGCACGTTGCCGGGCCAGTGATAACTCACCAGGCGCTCCAGCGCGCCTTCGCTGATCTCGCCGCCGAACTTTTTGACGAAGTGGTCCACCAGATAGGGGATGTCTTCCTTGCGCTCGCGCAGCGGCGGAATGTTCATCGGCACCACGTTCAGGCGATAGTACAGATCTTCGCGGAAGGTGCCTTGTTCCAGAGCGGCGCGCAGGTCCACGTTGGTGGCGGCGATCACGCGCACGTCGGTTTGCTGGGTCTTGTTGCTGCCCAGGCGCTCGAACTCGCGCTCCTGGAGAATGCGCAGCAGCTTCACCTGGACGGACGCCGGCACGTCGCCGATTTCATCCAGCATCACGGTGCCGGTATTGGCTTGCTCGAACTTGCCGGGCTTGGAGATATTCGCGCCGGTGAACGCGCCTTTCTCGTAGCCGAACAGTTCGCTCTCCATCAGGTTTTCCGGGATGGCCGTGCAGTTGATCTTGACGAAGGGCCGGTCCTTGCGCGGTGAATGCTGATGGATCGCGCGCGCGATCATGTCCTTGCCCACGCCGCTTTCGCCGGCCAGCAGCACCGTCGCCCGCGTGGGAGCCACGCGCATGATGGTGGCGAAAATCTCCTGCATCGCAGGGCTGCTGCCGATGATGTTCTCGAACTTGATAACGCTGGCCCAGAGCTTCGCGCAATTCGCGATTCTCATCGCGCAGCTTGCTGACTTCGAGCGCTTTTTCCACCACCACGCTGAGGTGATCGAGCGAAAACGGCTTGGGCAGGAAATCCACCGCGCCGCGCTTCATGGCTTCGACGGCGTTCTCGACGGTGCTGAAGGCCGACATGACGACCACCGGCGTGTGGGAATTCTGCGCTTTGAGTTTTTCGAGCAGCTCCAGGCCGTCCATGCCGGGCAGCTTGAGGTCCGTCAGGATCAGGTCCACGTCGCCGGCGAGCTTCCACCCTTCTTCGGCGGTGCCCGCCGCCTTTGACGTCGTAATCGGCGCTCGCCAGATGCAGGCCCACGACGCGCCGCTGCTTTTCTTCGTCTTCGATAACCAGGATGGTGGCTTTGCCCATGAGTGTCGTGGTGTGCTTTCTATTGTCGCCTGAGTGGCAGGAAGACGCGAAATACGCTGCCTTCGCCGAGCGTGCTTTCCACCGTGATGCGGCCGCCGTGTTCGTCCAGGATCTTCGAAATAATGGCGAGGCCGAAACCGATGCCGTCGGTTTTGGTGGTGAAAAACGGATTGAAAATATTCTCGATATTCTTGGGGTCGATGCCGGAGCCGCGGTCGATCACGGCGACTTCCACTTCCTCTTGATCGGAAAGCGTTTTGACCGTGACGATGCCGCCGGGGGGCTGGCCTGCGCGGCGTTCACCAGCAGGTTCGCGATCACGTGTTCCATCAATTCGGCGTCGAAGCGCACCGGCGGCACGTCCGGCGAATAGTTCTTGAACACCGTCACCGACGTGCCCATATTCTTCTGCTCGCGTTCGAAGCGGGCGATGGCGCCGTCGAGCATAGTCGGTGATGTCGGCGGTCTCCAGTTTCAGGTGCTGGGGACGCGCGAAATCCAGAAAGCGCGTGATCAGCGAATTGGTGCGGTCGACTTCGGACGCGATGAATCCGGCCATCTCCTTGGCCACTGCATTTTCCTGCGCCACCTGCCGCGAGAGCATTTCGGCGGAAGTCTTCATGGTGCCCAGCGGATTTCGCAGCTCATGCGCCAGGCCGGCGGTGAGTTGTCCCAAGGCCGCCAGCCGCTCCGCGCGCCGCACCTCCGCTTGCGCCTCGTGCAGACTGCGATTGGCGCGAGCCAGCTCTTCCACCGCCTCCTGCGCCTTGTGTTTTTCCGCTTGATTGGCTTGGGCCAATTGGTATGTCAAGTAGCCGACTACCGGCAGGAACAGCGTGCGCAAATACCAGTTCGGGGATCTGGTCCTCCGGGATGAACTGGTCTGTCTCCAGGAACACCAGGAATGAGAGGTAAACCGCGCAGGCGGCGAGCGAGGTGATGGCGGTGCCCAGCAATCCGAAGTTGGTCGCTCCCGTGATCACCGGCAGAAACAGCACCAGATAGAAGCTGCTCGAAACGCCGTAGCTGAAACCGATCAGGAGGTAACACAGCGCCAATTTGAGGACCACGGAAGCCCGCGCCCCGATGCGCGGCTCCAGCACTTGCACAACTCCCAGCGCCACCAGGGCTGGCGATGGTGCGCGGGCTGCGCCCGGGGCCGAAGCCGGCCAGCGCCGAAAAGAATAGCAGCCAGACGAAATCCTGCGGGCGAACGTAACGGCGCCAAGTGGACGGCACTGAGGATATTCTAGCGTTGCAGGATCGCTGCTTGCGATTCCA
Organism: Bryobacterales bacterium; assembly: GCA_963731375.1. Taxonomy (GTDB): domain Bacteria; phylum Acidobacteriota; class Terriglobia; order Bryobacterales; family Bryobacteraceae; genus Palsa-187. The sequence continues at coordinate 609,545 of CAVSUW010000002.1, read as the reverse complement.
CGGGTGCGTCGGAACTCGCCGCGCGGCCGGCGGGCAGCAAGGCACCGGACTTTCAAAATGTGACACAATATGGGGACAGTAGTTTCTCGCATGCCCCAATCAAACGCGCCTGATACACCCGAGGTGACTTCGGTCGACACCTCCTTCGCCGATATACTCAACGAGTTCGAGCAGTCCCACCACGCCCGCGGCGAGACGCTCGAAGGCACGGTGGTATCGGTTACGGCTGACGCCGTCTTTGTCGATATCGGACGCAAGACGGACGGCGTGTTGCCGGTCGACCCGGCGGTCCCGCTGAAACCGGGGCAGAAGCTGATCGTGTCCATCCGCGGCCGCGATGAAGAAGGCAACTACCAGCTATCCACCATTCGCGTCGAGACGCCCAAGGACTGGACCGGCCTGGAAGCGGCGTTCGCCAATAAGAACGTGATTTCCGGCCACGTGCTTGGAATTGGTCAAGGGCGGTTTGCGAGTGGACGTGGGCGTGCGCGCCTTCATGCCGGCCTCCCGCAGCGGAGCGCGCGAGCTCGCCGACCTTGAAAAGCTGGTGGGCCAGGATATCGAGTGCCGCATCACCAAGCTCGACACCGCGAGCGAGGACGTGGTGGTCGACCGCCGCGTGGTTTTGGAAGAGCGCGAACGCGCAGACCAAGCAGGAAGCCTTCGGGAAGCTGCAGGTGGGCGACGTGGTTCGCGGCACGGTGCGCACCATTACCGACTTCGGCGCGTTCGTCGATTTGGGCGGCGTGGACGGATTGCTGCACGTCTCCGACATGACTTACGCGCGCGGCGTCAAGCCGTCCGACGTGGTGACGCAGGATCAGCAGATCGAAGTCAAGATTCTGAAGATCAATCGCGACACGCGCAAGATCTCGCTGGGGCTGAAGCAACTGGCGCCCGACCCGTGGACCGTGGCGGCGCAAAAATATGAGGCAGGGTTCGCGCATCCGCGGCAAAGTTTCGCGGGTTGCCGATTTCGGCGCGTTCGTGGAACTGGAACCCGGGATCGAAGGCCTGATTCACGTTTCCGAGATGTCCTGGACCCGCAAGAATGTCCGCGCGGCGGATGTGGTCAAGCCCGGCGACATGGTCGAGGTCGTGGTGCTGGGCGTGAACGGAGCCGACAAGCGGATTGCGCTGGGCCTGAAGCAGGCGCTGGGCGATCCCTGGGAAGAGGCTTTGAAGAAGTATCCGGTGGGAGCCGCGGTTGAAGCGCCCGTCACCAGCCTGGCCAAGTTCGGCGCCTTCGTCGACTTGGGCGACGGGATCGAGGGCATGATCCACATCGGCGACATCAGCCACGAAAAGCGGCTGAATCACCCGAGCGACGCCCTCAAGGTCGGCGAAATCGTCAAAGCGCAGGTTCTGGAGGCGGATAAGGAACGCCGGCGGCTGCGCCTGGGGATCAAGCAACTGGTGCCGACCTCCATCGACGAATACATCGCCGAACACAAGCCCGGCGACGGCGTCAGCGGCCGCGTGGTGGACGTTTCCGCTACCCGCGCCAAGGTCGAGCTGGGCGAAGGGCGTGATGGCGAACTGCAAACTGGCCGCGGCGAAGACCGCCGAAGCCTCTGCAAGTGCCTCAAAAGCGGACATTTCCTCGCTTTCGGAGATGCTGGCGCAGAAGTGGAAGTCGGGACCAAGCGCGCCTTCCAGTCCCAGCGCGGTGCGCGCCGGCGAGGTCCGGTCCTTCAAGATCACCAACTTGGATGCCGCTCAAAAGCGCATCGAGCTGGAACTGGCCTAGCCGAGCCGCGCGACGTTACTTTTCACCCCGCGCATCGTCCAATGGAGTGGTGCAACCATCCTTAGCCCGATGGGCGGCGCGCAAGGAAGGGGCTGCCGTGGATGAAACGGAGCTCATTCGCGCGGCGCAGCGAGGCGACTCGTCTGCGTTTGAGGAATTGGTGCGTACCTACGACCAGAGTGTGCTGCGGCTGGCGTTGAGTATGCTGCGATCGCCCGAAGATGCCCGGGATGTGTACCAGGAAACCTTCCTGCGGGTGTATCGCAACCTGAATCAATTCCGCTTCGATTGCAGTTTTCACACCTGGTTGTACCGGATCGCCACGAATCTGTGCCTGGACCAATTGCGCAAGCGCAAGGTTCGCAAGGAAGAGCCGGTCGATCGATGACCACTCCGGACGGGACGCTGGACCGCACGGAGACGGCGCCGGAGACGCGGGTGGAAGGCGATCCGCTCCGAAATTTGTTCAGCGGGCAGATCCGGAAGCGCGTGAAAGAAGCGCTGAGCGAATTGACGCCGCGCGAGCGCATGGTATTTGAGCTGCGGCACTATGAGGGAATGCGCCTGCGGAAGATCGGCGAAGTGCTGGGCACCTCCGAGGAAGCGGCTAAGAATTGTCTGTTCCGGGCGACGCAAAAGATGCGATCGGCCTTGGGAGAATTTGTATGAGCGAAACATTGAACTGCAAAAATGTTCGGGAGCAATTTGCGCTCCTGCTCTATGGCGAGTTGAGTTTCGACGAAGAGGAGCGGGTTGAATCGCACCTGGACGGGTGTGCGGAGTGCCGCGCCGCGCTCGAACGCCAGAGGGCGCTGCACGACGCGCTGGATGGAGTGGCGGTGACTCCGTCGCCGGCGCTCTTGAGCCGCTGCCGCGAGGATCTGACGGAGTTGCTGGGGCATGAGAAGCCCGCCTCCGGATGGACCTTCGTGGTGGCGGCAAATGACCGGTAGCTGGAATATCCAGTTCCTGCGGCCCATGACGGCGATGGCGCTGCTGGCGGTCGGTTTCTTTGCCGCGAAGGTGACGCCCGGCTTGAACTTCCCGGGCGGCGTGGCCTCCATGGGGCTCGGCGATTTTGGCGGCGCGCAGGTGCGCAATGTGGCCACCGAGCCGGACGGCCGTCTCCGCATCGTGGTCAACGAAACGCGGCGAGCGCACGATTTCCGGAAGCCGTGACGATCGGCAGATCCGGGAACTGTTAATGACGGCAGCCAAGGAAGGCGCCGACCCCGGGCTGCGGGCCCAGACGGTGACGATCCTGATGGGCGACGCGGACGCTTCCGACGTGCGCGAAGCGTTGGCGTTCGCCATGGCCAACGATGAGAACACCAATGTCCGCCTGAAAGCGATGGAGGGTCTGCGAGCGGTACGCCAACGACCCCGTGGTACAGAATGCGCTGGCCCACGTCTTACTGAATGACCCGAATAGCGGGATGCGGACCCGCGTGATCGAAGCATTGGACTGAGCGCGATGGGCAGGAACTGAACCGCCAGATGGTGGGCGCTCTGCAGGAGCTGATGAGCCGCGAGGACGACCAGGATGTCCGCGAACGGGCCAGCCGCATGCTGCATTCGATCAAGGCATCCGACGGAACTTACTAAGAGGTTTTGCATCATGACTCGACAATTACTGACAACCGCGCTGGCGCTTCCCCTGGCTCTTCCTTGGCGGGCGTCCGGGCAGACCGCTGTTCCGCCGCAGCCGCCTGTGCCGCCGGCGATTTCCTCGCGGGTGATTACGATCTCGCCGCCGGGGAGCTATCTGGGGATCGGAATTCAGGAAATTACGGCGGAGCGCGCGAAGGCGCTCAAGCTCCGCGAAGAAGCCGGCGTGGAGATTACGCGAGTGGCTCCCGACAGTCCGGCGGACAAGGCGGGTCTAAAAGAGGGCGACGTGGTGCTGCAATACAACGGAATGAAAGTCGAGGGCCTGGAGCAGCTTTCGCGACTGGTGCGGGAGACGCCGGTGGGGCGGGAAGCGAAGCTGGAGATTTTTCGCAATGGCGCGCCGCTGACGCTCATGGCCAGAGTTGGCGAACATCCGTCGCTACCGGGCATGTCCGACGGATTCAGTTTTCACATGCCGGATGTGCCGCGCACCATTCAAGGTTTGCGCAGCCCGATGCTGGGCGTGGAGGCAGAATCGATTGAAGGACAACTGGCGCAGTTCTTCGGAGTGAACGAAGGCGTACTGGTGCGGACCGTGATGAAGGGCTCGCCTGCCGAAAAGGCCGGGGTCAAAGCCGGCGACGTGATCGTGCGGGTGGATGAGGCGAAGGTGACCACGCCCCCGGAAATTTCCGCCCACTTACGCGCCGCCCGTGGAAAGCCCGTGCCGGTGGCGATCATGCGGGATCACAAGGAAATGAGCCTGACGGTGGACGCGGAGCCGCGCCCAGGTGGACGAGCCGAGCCGGTTCACATGGTGATGTTCGAACGGGAGTAGCGTCGCGCGTCAGATTCCGCGCGGCTTAGGCCAGCGTTTTTCCATGTACGCGCGCAGACGGAGAATCGCCTGCGACTTCAATTGCGAGATGCGCGATTCGTGCAAATGCAGAATCTTGGAGATCTCGCGTAGCGTCAGCTCCTCGTGGTAATACAGGCCGAGCACGGTCTTTTCAACCTCCGGCATTTTGGTAATCGCCAGCGCCAGCAGCTTCTTGAGCTCGTTGCGTTCGAGCAGACGGGAAGGCCAGTCCTCTTCATCGTCGGAGATGAAATTGAGCAGATCGCGGCTGTCCTCATCGTCGGAGGCCCCTTCCAAGCTTCCGAGATTCAGGCCGCGGACCTCCACCAGCCACTCGTGATATTCCTTGATTCCCAAGCCGAGTTCCTGGGCGATCTCCTCCTCGCTGGCCGACCGTTGCAGGCGATGTTCGGCGGAAACCATGGCGGCCTCGATTTGTTTCGAGCGCTTGCGCTGCTGCCGCGGAGCCCAATCCAACCCGCGCAGCCCGTCCAGGATCGCGCCGCGGATTTTGTACTCGGCATAGGTCTTGAGCTTCACGTTGTGCGAGGCGTCGAAGCGGTCGATCGCCGAGATCAGACCGACCACTCCGGTCGAAACCAGATCGTCCAGGCTCACGCTCTCCGGCAACCGCTCGTGGATACGGCGAGCGATCAAGCGCACCTGAGGGAGATGCTCCAGGATGAGCTGCTCGCGCACCTCGGCGGCCATCGGAAGCTGGTTCCGATAGGGGCTAACCTTTAGATTGGCCGGCGCGGATAAGCGTTCCGCCGCCGGCTTCATGCCGCCACTCCCAGTCGTCTGAAGGCCCGCTTCAGCGACACGGAGTCCCAAATTGACAACCATTTCCGGATCGTCTCTTATCGGCACGAACCGCACGCACGATGAAATATGTCGGCAAGAAAACGAATTGCGTTCTTCGCGCGAAGCCACGTACCCCACGCCGGTTAAATAGGGCTCGGTAACTAACCCGATGCTTGCTTTCAGGGCTGATAACAGCGAGCGCGCCCGATGGCGTTACCCGTGGACGAACGCGAAGCCTGCTAGTCGTCCGTGTTGCTGAGAGAGTTCGCTTTGAGCCGCGCTGCGGCATACCAAAAGGGGAGGAATTCGTTCGCGTTTTGCCATTGTGCAGCAAAGGGTGCACTTGGGCACCCAATAGTCGCGAACTGGAGGGAGGATATCTCTGGCGCACGCGAGGGTGATCGAGAGACGCAAAAAAAGACGGCCCACTCGATATACGAGCGGGCCGTTTAGGAAAGGAATGGAGACGCGCTTTAGTGCACGGCGGGCGGCTCGAGTTGCAGATTGTTGGTCACCGAGAATACTCCGGGTACTTGATTGGCGGCCATGTAAGCGATCTGGCGGTCACCGTTATTGAGCACGACGCCATCCAGCGTCACATCGCCATTCTTTACGATGATGCGGATGCCCGGCTGCACGCCCTGGAAATATTTGCCCAGCGAGGCCGAACGCAGCAAAGTGCGCAGGGTTCGAACCCGGATCTGGTCGTCGAACGGTGAAAGCGGCAGCACCTCGATCTGGTCGTTCACGGCGGTCACGCCTGGGATGCTCTTCACTGCGTTCTCCACGTCGGTCTTACGGACTGGCTGCGTTACCTGGCCGGAGAGCGTTACCACTCCGTTGTCGACCTTGTAGCTCAAGTTGTCGAAAACGCCGATATACGGAACCATCAGGATCTCGTGCCGGACCTGCTCTTCCAGGGTTCGCGGCCTCGGGTTGGTGGACGCCAACAGGGTTGTGCCCATCAACATGACTCCGGCAACCCCGGTGGCTATTACGGTTGCGATGTATTTTCCAGTTTTCATTGTCTCTGCCTCTCACTCCATTGGACGCGGGCAGCACTCCGAAGTTGCAGCATCAATGGCGCAACCTGCGAGCGGCGCCGTGCGTCTAGATTTTGTGACGGCAGCGAGCCACCGGGCCTGCGGCGAAAGCGCCACACCGCCACGTCAGCACCCCGAAGTTTCGGCAAAACGGCATTTGACGCGGCCTCCCCATTGTGTATAATTCATCCATGCGCTTACTCGTTGTGTCACTTGCTTTAGTGATGTGTTTGACCGCTTCTGCCCAAGAGGAGAAGAAAAAGAAGGGACCGAGCCCGTTCGAGAATCCCAAGAATCTGAAAGTGCTCCCGGCCGAAGGTCTGCAGCCAACCATGCGAGCCTTTCCGCGCGGCTTTGGGTGTGATGTGCAGCTACTGCCACGTGCAGGGCGATTTCGCGAGCGATGACAATCCCAAGAAGGACATTGCCCGCATGATGATCAGCATGGCGAAGGACATCAACGCGAAGTTTCCGGATGGCAAGCGGCATGTGAGCTGCTACACCTGCCATCGCGGTGCAGAAGAGCCGTTAATGGCTCCTCCCGCGCAGTAGCTTTTTAGCGATCTTTCTCCCGCGCGCGACCGGTGCCCTTGGTGCCGGTCGCGTTTCTGCGTCTACGCGCGCTCGTAAGTCCTCACCAGCTTGCTAAGCTGATCCCATGTCATTCGACGGGCTGCGTGTGCTTTCGCTCGAAAGCCGCCGCGCCTCGGAAATCGAGACCCTGATCCGCCGCGCGGGTGGAGATCCCTTGGTCGCGCCGTCCATGCGGGAAACTCCGCTGGAGCAGAATTCCGCAGGCCTTGTCGTTCGCCGAGCGCCTTTTCGCAAACCAGTTCGACATGCTGATTTTGCTCACCGGCGTGGGCACGCGTCTGCTCAATCAGGTGATCGAGACGCGCTGGCCGCCCGGCGCATTCGCCGACGCGCTGCGGCGAATTACGGTCGTCGCGCGTGGCCCCAAGCCGATGGCGGTGATGCGCGAATGGGGTGTTCCCGTCGCCATCCTGGTTCCCGAACCGAATACCTGGCGCGAGATCCTGGCCGCCACCGAAGGCCGGCCCGAGAAGCGCATTGCAGTACAGGAGTACGGCCGCGCCAGTCAGGAACTCATCGACGGACTGATTGCGCGCGGCGCGGAAGTGACCTCCGTCCCGGTCTACCAGTGGGACTTGCCTGACGATCTTGGTCCGTTGCGCGAAGCGGTTCGCAGGCTCGCGGCCGGAGAGATCGACGTGCTGCTGCTCACGTCCTCGGCGCAGGTCGAGCACTTGCTGCGAGTCGCGGCGGAGATGGGTCTCGAAGACGCCGTCCGGCGGGCTTGCGGACGCATCGTGATTGCGTCGATCGGCCCCACCACCAGCGAGACGCTGGCCGAACTCGGCCTGCCCGCGGACTTCGAGCCGAGCCATCCCAAGATGGGGCTGCTGGTGAATGAGACCGCGCAGCAGGCTCGCCGGATTCTACAATCGAAGCAGTGAGCAAACGGCCCGGATCAGAGCTTCATGGCGGCGGCGGCGCGCTATACGGCCGTGCGCGATGACGCTGCCGGCGTCGACGTTTGCCGGCTATCTGATCGGCTACGCGCTGGACTCCTGGCTGCACACCACTTACTCTGAAGATCGTATTCTTGATCCTGGGGATCCTCAGCGGGTTCGTGCAGTTGATCCGCCAGCTCATGCGGGACATGGACTCGAAGCCGAAATGATCGAACTTTCTATCGACAGGCATCACGCGCATCGCGATTGGTGCTGGGGGTGATCGGCGTCGCTGGTCGCCTTCGGATTGCGCGGGTCGCGCGACGCCGTGGGCTTCCTGGTGGGCGCGGGACTCTCGCTGATCACAGTCCGTTCGCTGGTTCAAACTGGCGGACGCGATTGGCGGCTTCGGGGCAAGCTCCCGGCCGCCGGATCTGTCGTGTTCTTGGTCGTGCGCTATCTGCTGATCGCGGGGGCTATCTATGCTACGATATATGTTTTACGAAGCAGTCCGGCGGTCCTGGTGTGGGGTTGCTGGTTTCCTTCTTCGCCGTGGTGCTCGAACTTCTGTTTGGGCTAAGCGTCTCCAAGTAAGTCACAAAATCATATGGAAAACGAGCTGGGGCTTACTGCCCTGTTCAATCAATATCTTGCCGGTCCGGGGAATGCTCTGCGCCACCTGATCGGCTTGTCCGGACCTACGGAGCGTCCGTGGGACAACTCGGTGGTCATGGAAATGCTGGTGGTCGCGCTGCTGGTGGTTACGGTGGCGATTCTGCGGTCGCAGTCTGTCTGTCGATAAGCCCGGGAAGCTGCAGCACATTTTTGAGATGCTGCATGAGTTCTTCACGACTACGGTTGACGAAGTCGGCATTCATCATGGCGAGAAATACATTCCCTACATCGGGACGCTGTTCATTTTTATCCTGAGCATGAACCTGATCGGCATCGTTCCGGCGTTTCGAATCGCCGACCATGTCGCCGTGGGTGCCTGCGGGTCTGGCGATCGTCACTTTCATCTACTTCAACGCGATGGGTTTTGCGGCGCAGGGGATCAAGTACTTTGCGCACTTCGCGGGTCCGGTGCGGTTCCCGCATCCGATCGCGAATATTGCGATTATTCTGTTCATGCTGCCGATCGAAACGGTCAGCGTGTTTATCCGGCCGCTCTCGCTCACCGTTCGTCTTTACGGCAACATGTTCGCCGGCGAGCAGGTGACCAACGTTTTCTTGAGCCTCACCAAGATTGTGATCCCGGTGATCTTCATGGGGCTGCACGTGTTCGTGGCGTTGGTGCAGACCTACGTGTTCTTTCTGCTGACGACGATTTATATTGCTGGCGCTACCGCTCACGAAGACGAGGCGGCGGCGGATACGATTTAATTCGGCATTTTCACCCGTTCGAGTGTGAGCCACCGACCCCCCAGGGCGGACCGGAACCACCTCCTTGGCGGAATTTCATAGAAAGGAAGGTACACACAATGAGAACTTTGAAAGTATTGGGATTGGTGGCACTGTTTCTGTTGGTCGCCGCCAGCCCGATGTTCGCGCAAGGCACCGCGGATCGGGTGTCGGAACCGGGCGAGCTGCAGTTCGTCGGCGCGGCGCTCGGCATGGGGATCGCGTCCGGCTTGTGCGGACTCGGCCAGGGTAAAGCAGTTGCGGGCGCGGCGGAAGCGGTGGCGCGGAATCCTGGCGCTCGCGCGGGTATTCAGACGCTGCTGGTTCTTGGTTTGGTGTTCATCGAATCGCTGGCGATCTTCACGCTGTTGATCATTTTCGTAAAGTAGTCTTTTCCCTGCGGGCGGGTTTCACGAACCCGCCCCGCAGCGGTCCCCTTCATGTTTAAGCTGCACGGCATTCTTCCCCCCATCGCTACGCCCTTCGATCACCGCGGCGATCTTATACAAAGTCAAAGTCCAGCACAATGTCGAGAAGTGGAATCGCACCGGTCTCACCGGCTATGTGGTCTGCGGCTCGACCGGCGAAAGCGTCTATCTGACCACCGAAGAAAAGCTCCAGATGTGGGAGTGGGTGGCGGAATACGCCGCCTCGGACAAGATTCTGGTCTGCGGGACCGGCATGGAGAGCGTGCGCGAAACGGTCGCGCTCACCAATGCCGCCGCCGAGCGCGGTTACAAGGCCGCGATGGTGCGCACGCCGCACTACTACAAGAACCTGGTGCACAAGATGGATGCCCAGATTCTGTACTTCCGCGCGGTCGCGGATCAGGTCAAGATCCCGCTGATGATCTACAACTGGCCGCAGGTCACTGGCGTCGACATCTCGGCCGAAGCGGTGGCGACGCTGTCGCATCATCCCAATATTTTTGGGATCAAGGAAAGCTCGGGGAGTCTGGAAAAGTGCATCCAGATGATCAAGGACGTGAAGCCGGGCTTTCAGGTGTTGACCGGCTCCGCGCCCATACTGGCGCCGTCGCTGGCGATTGGCTGCGCGGGAGCGGTGCTGGCGTTCGCCAATGCCGCGCCGTATTGCGACCATCAGCATCTGGGAAGCCCATCGCTCGCGCGAGTTCGCGGCCGGCATGGACTGGCAGAACCGCATTCTGCGCGCGGCCCAGCTCGTGACCGTTAAATACGGCGTGCCGGGCTTGAAATACGCCATGGATCTGAACGGCTACTATGGCGGTCCACCGCGCCTGCCGCTGACCGCGATCACGCCCGAAGCCAAGACAGGAAATCGAGCAGGCTTTCGACGGGCTCAAGGGCTGAGGACCCACAGGCCTGCCAGTTCGTTCTCGCTGACAAGCTGATCGAAATCGACGAGTTTGCGCGGGCGTCCTTTGCCGCGCAATGCGCCGCTGCGCAGGTCGCGATCGCGATAGACCACCACGTCGGAAATCCGATCCGCCACGAAGCCCAGCAGATGCTGGCGGGTGCCGGCAGTCAATTCCAGGACCACGATTTTCGGCTGGCTGCCCTGACCGGCGTGCGCAAGCCCCAGTCTGCTGCGCAGGTCGATTACGCCCACCATTTGGCCCTTCAGGCTGGTGAGTCCGAGCAACCCGCTGCGCCCGGCTGCCGCTGGTTCCAGGTCGGTGAGGGGCAAGATCCCGCGAATGCAGGCCGCCTCCATTGCGAGGTCCTGGCGAGCCACGCGAAAGGTCAGATAAGGCTTGGGTGAGTTTCCCACGCATGGCTTATCGTCGGGGAGCCGTGATTAGCGGGTGGTCGTTAGCGGCCGCTCAGGTCGCGGAACTGGTCTTCGTCGAAGCCCAGCGCGATCTTGGACCCCTGGACCAGAATCGGCCGCCGGATCAAGTTGGGATGCTGCGACATCAGTTTGATCGCCTCGGCGCGCGACGGCGGATTGGTCTTCATTTTGCGTTCGCGGTAGAGCTCATTGCGAAAGTTCAAGAACTTGATGTAGTCGCGGGTGCCGATCAGCTTCTCGATCTCGGCTTCGCTGAGGCCTTGGTTGAGATCGATCTCCTCCACCTTCACGCCTTGTTCCTGGAGCCACTTCTTGGCCTTGCGGCAGGTGGAGCAGGTTGGCTTCTGGTAGAACTTCATCTAGAACTTTTTCAGTTCGTCGATCACCGCAGTGACACCGCGCTTGCGGTAAATCTGCACCAGGCGCTGTTCCTCGGGCGAAGGCGCCGACCACGCGGCGCAGTACCGGATCGTCTAATTCAGTCGCGATTGGGAATCCACATCGAGCCGTCGTTGAATTCCACGCTGGACACGAAACCCGTCATGCTTTCGACGGAAGTCCGCGGAGTCGAAGCGCAGCGACGCGTCCTGCAGAAGCTGGCTGGAACTGCTGGGCGGCAGGCGCATCTCCGACGGCAAGGAAGCCGCCAGAAACTCGCGGCCTTGCGAATCGCGCACGATCCAGCCCATTTCCAGATAGCGGATCACGCGCGGGGAACGATTGTGCACCACCAACTTCGGTCGCGCGCGCTTCATTGCCCGCAATGCGCGCCATGCCACCGGTGGGTTCCACCGGAGCGTCGGGAAATTGCAGGAAGGCGAACTGCAAGTCGCGCTCGCCGGCGGTGTTGGTCGCGCGCCCGCGCACCATCTGCACGCCGAACTGCGGACGGTCGGCATCCCGCGCCATGCTGGCCAGCATTTCTTTCTGCAATCCGTCGCGGCCGGATTGCTCCAGCAGCGCCTTGAAGAACTGGCGGTCGCGGCGGGCTTCCAGTTCCCACACCATCATGGTGCGCCGCGAATGCAGCTTATCCGGACCGTAGAAGTTCAGGTCGTCGAACAGGACGCCGTCGAGGCTGACTTCGACCATGGGGCTGGCGCCGGCCGCCGATCGGCCGCAACAGGTGCAAATCGCCGCGCACTGAAAATGTTTCGCCCGGCGGCAACGTCCAGGCTGGGCACGGAGATCGAACCTTTGCCGCCCGGCGTAGCCTCCTGCGCGAGCACGGTCAGCGTGATGCTCGCGGATGCGGCGCTGGCTGGCGTTGCGCAGGGAGAGCGCCACGCGCACATCGATCGCATAAGCGCCGCCGCGCACCGTGGCCGCGGAACCGCCCCATTCGTCACCGGCCAGCGTTACCGGCGCATCGTGCGGGAAATCGATCTTGTGCGCCAGATTCTGCTGCGCGGAGTTCTGCGGACCGAACTGGCCGAATGCCAGCGCACTCGCTCCCAGCAGCAGCGGGAAAATTCTATTGCGCATACACGCCTGTGATGGTGACTTGGCCGGTGTCCGCGTCGATATAGCGCGCCCGCGCCGATCCCTGCACGCTCAGCGTCACATTGACCGGCCGCTCTTGCCCCTGCGACATGCCCAGCGTGCCGCCGTTCTGCTGCAACTGAATTCCGGAGGCGGAAACTTGAACCGTTGGGCCGCGATCTTCGAGCGCCAGATCACCGCCGTGCCAAGGTCCCGCCTGCGCAATCTTCTGCATCGCCCGGCCCAAAGCGACGCTATCGGCGCGCGGCATGTTCAGCCACCAGGCGCTCACCAGCAGGATCGCAACGCCGGCGCTAGCGGCCGCGACGCGCCATCCCGTCGACAACGTGGGCTTGTGGACCCGCGGAGCCACGCATTCTCCGGCCTCCAGGCCTACGCGCACATTGGCCGACATCTCCGCCGCCATGCGATCCCAATTCACGCCCTGCGGCATTTCCGCCGCCAGCCGCGCGAATGGATTCCCGATCGCTGTCGAAAGCGGCCACCCAACTCCGGCAGGCGTCACAACCAGCCAAATGCAGGCGGACCACTGGCCGGCGCCACAAGTGGCAGGTCGCCCGTCGAGTAGAGCGCCAGGTCGGATTGCAGGGGATGCGTCATGCCAGACCCCGCTTCTGCAGCCGCGCGAAATGCTTCCGCAGTTTCACGCGCGCGTTGGCGATATGCGAGCGCACCGTCGCCTTGGAGCAGCTCAATCGCTCGGCGACTTCTTCGGCCGGCAGATCTTCCACGTCGCGCAGCAGCAGCGCGGTTCGCTCGCGGTACGGTCAGAATATCCAGCCCCGCTTCCAGGTACTCGCGGCGCTCGGTTCGCAGCACCATCTGCTCGGGACTCTCCATCGCGGACACGGCCACCGGCTCGGGCATCTCGTCGAGTTCGGAAAAACTCACGCGGCCCGACGCGGCGCAGGAAATCGATGGCCGTGTTGCTGGCGATGCGCGACAGCCAGTGCGCGGCCTTGTCCAGATCCTTGAGCTGATCCTGCCGCTGCAGCGCCTTGATGAAGGCTTCCTGGGTGAGGTCCTGGGCGTCGGACACGTTGCCCACGATGCGGTAGATCAGCAGGAACACGCGGCGCATGTTCTCGGACACAAACCGGCTTTGTGCCTCCGAGGCGAGCGTTGACCGCGTCGATACCGGGTCTCGCTCATTGTGTTCGAAGGCTCACCGATAGCGCGCTCATTGCTGGTCCGGGCGTTTCTGCCCCTCACCAACATGACGATCCAGTCAACCCAAGCGTGCAGCCTGAATCCGTTTCTATCGGCGGCGCTATCCTAATCATATATGAGGCCTGTAGCGATTATTGGCATCGGCAAAACGGCTTTTGGCGCGTTCCCGGACCGGGACCTGCGCTCGCTGGCGGTGGAGGCGGGCGAGAAGTGCCTGGCGGACGCCCACGTAAGTCCTTCACAAGTAGAAGCTTATTATCTCGGCAACTTCGCGGGGCCGTCTTTCGTGGGGCAGAACCATCTGGCGCCGTACATTGCCGGCGCGATGGGGATCACCGGGGTTCCGGCCACGCGGTTTGAGGCGGCCTGCGCGTCGAGCGGCTCGGCTTTTTATCATGCGGTTTCGAGCGTCGCCGCCGGGCTGAACGACGTGGTGCTGGTCGCCGGGGTCGAAAAGATGACCTCGCAGACCACGCCTAAGGTCACCGAGATTCTGGCCGGGGCGGGCGACACTTGCGGCGAGGTTCGCGCCGGCGCCACGTTCCCGGCGCTGTTCGCGATGATCGCGCGGCGGCACATGTATCAGTACGGCACCACGCGGGAAATGATGGCCGCGGTCGCGGTGAAGAATCACGAGAACGGGGCCAAGAATCCGCTGGCCCACATGCGCAAGGTCATCACCATGGAGCAGGCGCTGAAGGGCAAGCCGATTTCCGAGCCGCTCACGGTCTTCGATTGCTCGCTGATCAGCGACGGCGCGGCGGCGGTGTTGATCGCGCCGCTGGACGCGCCGCGGAGTTCACTGACAAGCCGGTGAAGGTTCTGGGCGTCGCGCAGACTTCGGATTATGTGGCGCTCGATCAGAAGGACGACATCACGACGTTTCGCGCGGTGTCGGCCGCGGCGCAGAAGGCTTACAAGATGGCGGGCGTCACGGCGCAGGATATCCAATTCGCCGAAGTGCACGATTGCTTCACCATCGCCGAGATTATCGCGACCGAGGATCTCGGATTCGTGAAGAAGGGCGAAGGCGGTCCGTACGCGCTGGCGGGATGCACGCGGCTGACGGGGCCGCTGCCGATCAACACCAGCGGCGGGTTGAAGTCCAAGGGACATCCGGTGGGCGCGACCGGCGTGGGACAGATCTGCGACCTGGTCTACCAACTGCGCGGTGAAGCCGGAGAGCGTCAGTTGGCGAGGCATTCGCTTGGGCTGGCGCAGAACCTGGGCGGCTCCGGGGCGACGGCCGTGGTCACGATTCTGGGGGTGGCATGAAGAGCGGAGTGGTTTACACCGAAACCGTGGTCCACGCGGCGCCGGAGCAGTTTGTCGCGGACGCGCCGTATCAACTGGCGATTGTGTCGCTCGAGGACGGCGGACGCCTGACGGTGCGTGTTGACGGCGAGCGCGTAGCCATCGGCGATCGCGTCGATTTCGTTGAGGACCGCAACGGGATTCCGTTCTTTCGCAAAGCGTGAAGGTCCTCCTCTACTACATCGGCAAGGCGCGCGACACGCACGCCAACGCCATGGCCGAGGAATACATCAAGCGCTCCACGCGTTTCGCCAAGTGCGAGATGCGTGAGATTCATCCGCTGCGCTTCGATCCCTGGGCCAAGCATCCGACGGCTGCGAAGATTCTGCTCGATCCCGCCGGGCGCGCACTCGATTCCGCCGGGTTCATTTCGCTGGTCGAAAAGGCCGAGCGCGACGGGCGCGACATGGTCTTTCTCATCGGAGGCGCGGATGGATTGCCGGCGGAGTGGAAGCCGCGTGCGGATTTACTTCTGGGGCTGTCGCCGATGACGATGCCGCACGAACTGGCGCGGGTGGTGCTGGCCGAGCAGATTTATCGCGCGTTTACTGCGCTGCGCGGGCACCCGTACCCACGCTAGCCGTAAGTGCGAGCAGTGATACTGGCGTGAGCCGGCACTGCGGCGGACGGCGGCGCGGGCTTTGGGCGCGCCGTGGTCATGCCACCGCCTCGATGGTGGTGCCCGGGAAATAGTGACCCAGAATGATGCGCGCCGGGTAGCCGTGCTCGCGCGATCGCGATCGCACCCATCTGGCACATCCCTACGCCGTGCCCGGAAGCCTTGCCGCGCAGCGGGCAAGCCACCGAAAAATACGGATAGCCCGGCTGCGGGATGGCGGCGCCTTCCCACTTGGTCTGCGCCAGCGACTTGGTGTGTCCGCCGCAGTTGGCCGAGTACATGGCGGCGATGACGTCGCCTTTATAAATCAGCACCTGCCCGCGCGTTTCCAGGGTCGCGCGGCTCGCGGCGCTGGCTGGGTGGGCAAGGCCCTTCAAGAGCTGGCAGTGCTCGGTATCGCAAAAATCGAAGCCCTGATGCCGGTTGTGCGCGCCCGCCAGATAGGAGCGGGTCACTACCGCTTGGGCTTTGCGGGCCTCAAAGGGGAGCCCGGCGGCGCCCTCCGCCTCGACAATGGCCGCGACGGCGGTCTTCGCGATCCATCTCGACGATGGCCAGCAGTTCCGAGCCGGAGCGCCGCACTTCGAGTTTGTCCGATGTATTCGCGAGGCGCGCACACCCGGTACTCCCAGCAGGAAATGCACCATCGCGCCGTTGCGCCCGGCGACCTTGGCCGGACCGGTAAGCGGCACCGTGCGCTCGCCCTGGACGAACTTCAGTGCGTCCTTGCGATTCGACCACCAGGATCTGCCCCTTGGCTGGTTGCAGTTCGAATTGGACCGGGTGGAACGACCCGAGGACACTAATGTGGACGGTTGCTGCGATTGTGAGTGCGAGCATGAACAGGCTTGTGTGCCACGCCTTTGCGCGCCAAGACCTCAATTATACCCCGCTACAATGGAAAGATGCCGCGCGTCTTCGATGCCCTGCTGATCGTTTCCTTTGGTGGTCCGGAGCAGCGCGAAGACGTTATCCCCTTTCTGGAGAATGTTTTACGGGGACGAAACGTGCCCCGGGAGCGCCTGCTGGCGGTGGCGGCCCATTACTACCATTTTGACGGCCGGAGCCCCATTAACGACCAAAACCGGGCTTTGATCGCGGCGCTGCGGGAGGTTGTGAAAATCCCGATCTATTGGGGGAATCGCAACTGGCATCCCCTGCTGGCGGATACCGTTCGCCAGATGCAGCGAGGACGGCATCCGCCGCGCGATCGCGTTCCCGACTTCGGCCTTCGGCTCCTATTCCGGGTGCCGCCAGTATTTGGAGGACATCCAGCGCGCTCGGGCGGCGGTGGGGGAGGACGCGCCGGAAATCGTGAAAATTCCGCCGTTTTCCGAACATCCGCTGTTTCTCGAAGCCATGACGGATCGGGTGCGCGCCGCTCTGGCCGAATTGCCGCGACGCGCGAGTGGTGTTTACGGCGCACAGCGTGCCGGTTTCGATGGCGGAGAGCAGTCCCTATGTGCAGCAACTGGAAGCCGCCTCGCGGCGCGTCGCCGAAGCCGTCGGCGTGCGCGAGTGGAAGCTGGTCTACCAGAGCCGCAGCGGACCGCCCACGCAGCCCTGGCTGGGTCCCGACATTTGCGATTATCTGCGCGAATCTCCGAGCGACACCGTCATCGCCCCCATCGGCTTCCTTTCGGATCACATGGAAGTGATCTATGACCTGGACACCGAAGCGCGCGCCGTCTGCGAGGAACTGGGCGTTCGCATGGTGCGCGCGGGCACGGTCGGGACCCATCCCGCCATCATTCGCATGATCGCCGAACTGATCGAGCGCGAACCGGAGCCCTGCGCCGCGACTTGCTGCCCGGCGCCTCAGCGGCCTCCGTCGCCGGCAATCAGCCGGTAGACCTCGCGCTTCGAAAGCCCGCGTTGCCTGGCCACGTGCTTGATCGCTTCCATGCGCGGCAGGCCTTGCTGCTCGGCCGCGCGTACCGCTTCTTCCAGCGGAGTGTCGTCCGCTTGCACCGCGTCGGTCTTGCCGATGAGCAGCGTGATTTCGCCTTTCACCGACGGCCGCGAGGCCAGTTCCGCGTGCACCTCCGCCGCCGTTCCGCGCAGAAACTCCTCGTGCAATTTCGTAAGCTCGCGAGCGACCACCACCGGCCGCGGGCCCATCACCGCCGTTACATCTTCCAGCGCTTCCAGAATCCGATGCGGAGTTTCGTAGAAGATCAGCGTGGCGGTCTCGGGCTTCCATTGTTCCAGAGTCTTTCGTCGCTGCGACGACTTCGGCGGCAGGAATCCGCAAAAGCGAAACGCATCGGTCGGCAGTCCCGCGGCGCTTAACGCGCTCACCGCTGCCGAGGCTCCGGGAATGGGCACCACCGGCACCGCCGCCGCGATTGCCGCTTGCACCAGGCGATAGCCCGGGTCGGAAATCAAGCGGCGTCCCGGCGTCGGAAACCAGCGCTCCGCTGCCGCCGCTGGCGAGCTTCTCCACCAACTCCGCCGCGCGCCCGGATTCGTTGTGGTCGTGATAGCTGACCATGGGTTTGGCGATTCCAAAATGATCCAGCAGCTTGCGGGTCTGCCGGGTGTCTTCGCAAGCGATCCAATCCACCTCGCGCAACACGCGCAGCGCGCGCAGCGTGATGTCTTCCAGGTTGCCGATGGGCGTCGCGACGATGTAGAGAATTCCAGTCACCGTAGTACGATGAAACGGTAACTGAAATGGAGACTCGGACACAAGATCCCGCCGGCTACTACGTCTGGGAAGTGCCCGGGCAATCCGTGGTAGTTCACCTGCGTCTCGACGTGGTCGATCGTCTTGCGGCGGAAGTCATGCGCGGTTTTGGCTCGGTTCCCAAGCGCGGCGCCGAGGTGGGCGGCTTTCTGATCGGCACCATCCGCCCGGGGGTTCCCGCGATTGTGCGGATTGACGACTTCGAGCCGGTCGCCTGCGAATACCGCCGCGGTCCTTCGTATCTGTTCACGGAAGAAGACGGCGCGGGCTCTGGAGGACGGCTGGCAGCGGCTGCAGCCCAGCGTTTCGCCCTCGGCGTATGCGGTGGGATATTTTCGCAGCCACACCCGCGATGGATTCTCTCTTGCGCCGGAAGACTTGGAACTGCTCGATCGCCTTTTCCCCGGCCCTGCCCAGGTCGCGCTGCTGATCAAGCCCTACGCCACCAAGGTCAGTGTCGGCGGTTTCTTCGTTCGCGAGCACGGAGAGTTTCCCGAAGCCACTCCTCTGGAGTTTCCTTTGCGGCGCCGCGAGTTGCTGGGAGAGGAGCCTGCGCCGCGCCGTCCGCTTGGGGAGCGCTCCGCTGGCGAGCGCCGCCGCTGGTCGCCGAGGAGCCGCCACAGACGGCATTTAGATTCGGTTACGAACCCGCCCTGCCGCAAGATTCCGAGCCCGCGTCCGCCAGGTCGCGCCTGCCCCGCGGCTGGGTGTGGCTTCCGCTCATCTTTCTTGTTCATGCTCCTGGGCGTGGCGCTGGGATATCGAGTTGGCCCTTACCGTGGGGGCCCGTGCGGCTGCGATTGCCGTGCAGGATTTCTCGCTGTCCTTATCGGTCAAGAAGAGTGGCGACAACCTGCGCGTGAGCTGGAGCCGCGTGTCGCCCGCCGTGCGCTACGCGCAGAGAGGCTTGCTCGAAATCGACGATGGCGGTTACACCAGACCCGTCGCGCTCGACGCCGCCCAACTGCAAAACGGCAGCCTGATTTATCGCAGCGTCTCGAATTCGGTGCGCTTCCGCATGACCGTGTTTCCGCAGGCGCGCGTCAGCGTGGTCGAGACGCTGGAGTGGAAACAGTAGGAAGCGCTCGCGGCGCTGCTTATGGCGCCTTCTCCTTTTTCCGTTGCTTGGCCAGCCGGCTCAGCACCGCCAACTGATCCAGGTGTTCCTTCAGCGGACGGGCCGGAGTGCCCCACACGGGCTGGCCCGCGCGCACGATCTTCGACGTCAGCACGCCGCTTCCCGAGCCCACGATCGCTCGCGATTCGATCCGCGCCTTGTCGCCGACCCCTACCTGCCCGCCGATCACCGCGTAGTCTTCCACCACCACGCCGCCGGAGAACCCGGTCTGCGCCGCCACCACCACGTTGCGCCCGATGCGGCAGTTGTGGCCCACATGCACCAGGTTGTCGAGCTTGGTCCCATCGCCGATCGACGTCACGCCCAGCGCCGCGCGATCCACGCAGGAATTCGCGCCGATCTCCACGCGGTCGCCGATTTCGACGCGTCCGACCTGTGGGAAATTCTCGTAGATCCCGTCCGTCAGCACGTAGCCGAAGCCATCGGCGCCAATCACGCAGCCGGAATGCAGCACCACTTCGCGGCCCAGCGTCACGTCGCGATAGAGCGTGACATTGGGGTGCAGCGTGCATTTTTCGCCGATCACCACGTAATCGCCGATCACGCTGCCCGCGCCGATCGAAGTGCCCGCGCCCACGCGCACGCCCGCGCCGATCGAAACCAAGGGACCGATGTGCGCCCCTGGCTCGACGATGGTCCCCGGCCCGATCACGGCGGAGGGATGAACGCCGGGAGGATGCTCAATCGTCGGATAAAACCTGGGGATCACGCGCGCCACTGCCGCCCTGGGATGAGGCGTACGCACCACCGTGCGCTGTTCGCTATTGTCGAAATCAGCGGGGACCAGCAGGCAGCCCGCCGCCGATGCGTCGGCCAGCTTGCGCGCCCGCCCGCCGGAGACGAAAGAAAGATCCTCCGGGCCGGCGAATTCAAGCGCCGCCACCTTACGCAGCACGCGCTCGCCATCCCCCTCAAAAGGAGCTTGCAGGAAGGCCGCCACTTCTTTAACGCGCACCAAACCAGTATGCCATCCGGCCCGTCGCAAGCCAAAAAATAGGCGTTCCCCCTTAGGCGGCGATTGGTCACGCGGCTCACGGAAGGAACGCCCAAGGCACGAATCGGAGGAGTACGTGCTGATTCATGAGTGCGCGGGCGCGGGGAAAAATCTCATAAAAAATGCCGACTCGTCTGATTTTAGGGCGTCCGTGTCGCCACGCTGACCGTGTCAGGACGCCGCCCGCCGCGAGAAACGCATTCGTCATTTCGGCCGCGGCCGCATCGTTCAGGCTGCGCACCGCGTCCGTGACCAGTTCCACGCGCTTGCCGGTCTTGAGCAGTCCGAAGGCCGCGAGCTTCACGCAGATCTCCGTGACGACGCCATATACGACGTAGCGCTCCGCTCCCAGGCGTTCGAGCAGCCCCGGTAGATTTACATTCGTGAAGCAATCGAAGCGTCTGCTTTTCCAGCAAGACTTGCTGCACGCCGTCGAGCGCCAAGTCGGTCGGCACGTTGGGAATCACAATTCGCTTTTCCAGTAGCGTCGCCGCTGGCTTCTGCTGGCCCATGCGTTCCCGCCACGCAGTGTGGCGGCCAGGTTTGGAATTCAGGATCATCTTCGGCATGAGCGTCCAGTCGAGATCACCACGATGCCATTCCGCGCCGGCGTAGCGGTTCAGCGCGGCTATTTTGTCTACAATCGTCTCCGCGCCCGGCACGTACAATGCTCCGGCCGGATACATGAAATCCAGTTGCGTGTCTACGTCGAAAAATACTGTCTTCACCCGCCGTGCTCCTTCCGCACTTGCTCGGTTAATTCCAGAAGTTCGTGGCTCAGATCGACGCGCCAGGCATCCTTGGCCTGAAACAAACTGTGGCACGGCGCGGGCAGCCGCGCCAGGCGCTCGGCTGCGTAGCGCCTCACCTCGGCGGTTGTCGGCAGTGGCTCCACCAGCTTGCCGCCCAGAATCACGGGACGCTGCAGCGCCTCCATCCCGCCGCTTCCGCACGCAATGCATTCGGTCGAGCGGCCCAGCACGTCGTGATCCGCGAAACGAAAAATCTGTTTGGCTCCCGGCAGCGTGTGCTTTTCGTGACTGAACTTGGCGGTGTAGCGGTGTTCGCCGGCAGTCTCCATCTCGACCATCTTGTAAATCACGCCCAGCGATGGCGCGTCGGACGATGTCGCGAGGTCGGTTCCAACGCCGAATACGTCGATGGGCGCTCGCGCGGCCACCAGTTCGTGAATTTTGAACTCGTTGAGATCGCCGGTGGCCATGATCTTGGCGTCCGTCAGGCCCGCATCGTCCAGAATCTTGCGCACTGCCGGAGCCAGTTCGATCAAGTTGCCGCTGTCCAACCGCACGCCCCACAGGGCCGCCCCAGCGACGCGGCCAGCTTCGCGCCTTCGATCGTGTCGTAGGTGTCGATGAGGTACGTCGTGCGCTCGCCGAGCAATTTCTGAAGCTGCTCGAACGCCGCGCGCTCGCTGGGGAACGACATCACCCAGGAATGCGCCGCCGTTCCGAACACATGCACTTTGTAGCGCAATCCAGCTTCGGCGTTGCTGGAGCCGACGCAGCCGCCGATGTACGAGGCCCGTGCCGCGAGCACTCCCGCTTCGGGCGAATGCGCGCGCCGCGTGCCGAATTCCACCACGTCGCGGCCCAGCGCCGCCTTCACCACCCGCGCCGCCTTGGTCGCGATCGACGATTGGAAACCGATCATCGCCAGCAAGTACGTCTCCGGGATCTGCGCTTCAATGATCGGCGCGCGCACCGTCAGGAACGGCTCGCCGGCGAATACCGGAGTGCCTTCCGGGACCGCGAACACGTCGCCGGTGAAGCGCAATCCGGCCAGCATGTCGAAAAATTCGCCGCTCGCATACTTGAACTGCGGAATGCTGCGCAGGTAGGCGATTTCCTCCGCGGTAATCCGGAAGTTGAGCAAGTAGTCGACGGCCTGCGCGAGCCCCGCGGCCAGAATGAAATTGCGATTGTGCGGCAGACGCCGCATGGAGAGTTCGAAGGTCGCGCGATCTTGCGCTTTCCCGGCCTCGAAATAGCCGGCAGCCATGGTGAGCTGGTAAAGATCGGTGTTAAGGCCGAGGCCCACTACTTCTTCTTCGTTTCCGGCTGCGCTTCGCGCACGTCGCCCACTGCCTGCCGCAAGTCCTTCACCACACCAGCCTCCAACTCATAGAATGACGCATCGCCATCCCGCCGCGCCAGGAAGTTGCCGCCGGAGGCCGCGGGCGCGATCTCCACTTTCTCCCGCAGCTTGCCTTGGTTCGATACCACCGTCAGCGTGATGACGGGCGTCGTGAATCCCGAGTCGGCGAACTTGGAGGCCGAAAGATCGCGCAGCCGGTCGGAAAATGCCTGAACGCTGGTGGAGTCCATCTTCTTTCCGCCGGACATCCAGTTCTCGCCGCTCTTGTCGAAGATCGAGGTCTTGCCGCCGTCGGTGACTTCAATATGCGTCGGATCGCTGAACCCGAAATCGAAAAGCTTCTTGTTGCGATAGGCGTCGACTGGCTTGTCCAAGCGCATCGCCAACCGTCTTGGCCACTTTGTAAACGCCGTCGATGGCGCTCGACTTCGCGTAGTAGTCGTCTTTGACCTTGCGGATTTCGAGCGTCTTGGTGCCGTCC
Organism: Bryobacterales bacterium; assembly: GCA_963731375.1. Taxonomy (GTDB): domain Bacteria; phylum Acidobacteriota; class Terriglobia; order Bryobacterales; family Bryobacteraceae; genus Palsa-187. The sequence continues at coordinate 586,806 of CAVSUW010000002.1, read as the reverse complement.
TGATCGGTCACTTTGGCAATCGCCAGCATCGGCGCCGAGCTGAACGCCGCCGCGTTCTTCTTGTCGTCCTGGACACCGCTTAAATCCATTTGGGCGCTATTCAATTGCCGAACCAGATCGTCGGTCTGCGTGCTATCCGCGCGCATGGCCTTGGGTTTTACGATCTGCCATTCGCTCTCGCCCTTCTTGACGAACTCGTAGGTTTGCTTCTGAGCGGTGATCTCGACGCGGCTCAGTTTATCCTGCGTAAACGGCAGCAGGCGCTTATCGCGAAGATCCTTGGCTTCCTTGTCGAACGCGGTCTTGGAGTACGTCCCCATGGTGAAGAGGCGCGGATCGCCGTCGAGCTTGGCGTAGACCGCGCTGCCGGCCGGCGTGTTGTCGCCGATCAGAAGCTTGGAGGTCTTGCCGTTCTTGGTGCTGAAGTCCACTTCAAGTGACGCGGGAGCCAGCCCATAGGCTTTGAGATCGCTTACGTTCGGATCCACCACCCGGTCCGAGTCGACGCTGGCCGCCGCGCTGGTGATGGCTGACACTGCCGAGGAGTCCACCGCCAACTTCGGCGAAGTCATTTCCCACTGGCTTCCGTTGAGCTTTAGAGTAATCGGATCTTCGCCGCGGTGCCGGATCTCAATCTGCTGGATGGTATCCGCGCCCAGCGCCAGAATTTTCGGCGGTGCGTCGGCCGCAGGCTTGCCTTCCTTGGCCTTCTCCTGCCGATTCGACCACCATAAGACCGCCGCTAATCCGGCCAGCAAAACGCCGGCCGCCAACATCCTGCCCCACTTCATAATGTCAGCGCCGCTTCCACCATACGCTAATGCCGGCCGCCAGAATCAGCAGCGGAATCGCCAGCACGCTCGAATAGAACGCCAGCGCCATCTGGCTCCGCGTCATGGTCAGGCGCCGGTCTTCGGGCTCTTTGGGACGAATCGAGATCAGATCCTCATCCGCCGAGAGCCAGTTCATCATGTTCAAGAACAGGTCGCGATTGCCGGCCAGGCGCAGGTAGGTGTTCGCCACCCAACTGGACGATCCCACCACCACGAACCGCCCGCCGCCGCCCTCTTTGCCCGAGTTGTAGGTGCCTGCGGCGCCCAGCACGAATGGCCCTTTCTTATCCGAAGGAGATTGCTTGATCTCCGACGACGCCAGGTTGGCTGTGGCAAAGGAGTCGTCGGTCGATTCAAACAATTTCTCCACCGTGGTCTTGTCGCCGTTCTTGATTTCGAGCGAGCGGGCGATCGGGAATCCTGACGCCAGCTTCTTCATCGACGCCGACAATCGGATGCGTGCCGTAGGTGCTGACCAGCGCAATCTCCGGACCCAGGCCGTAAAGCTGGCCGACGCCGCTGGTATCGAGCACCAGATCCTTGTCGGCGGTGACGCCCCAGGACGCCAGCACGCTGACCAGCGCGGCGTTGTCATCGATATTCTGCTTGGCGAACTTGAGCGGCGGGTCCAGCATGAAAATCGCCTTGCCGCCGTCTTCGACGTAAGCTCTTCAGCGCGTCCACCGCCGGCTGCAAGTAATCCCGCGAAGGGCCGCCCACAATCACCATGGTGCAATCCTTGGGGATTTCCGGCTTCTGCAGCAGATTGATACTTTGCGTTTTGTAGTTGTTGCTCTCGACCAAGGTCTTCAGTTGCCCGTAGCCGCTGCGGTCCGCGTCATCCAGCGTATGCTCGCCCGCGCCCTCCGTGAAGCAGGCCAGCTTGTCGCCGGTCTTCATGGCGCGCACCAGCGCTCCGGTGACTTCTTCTTCCGACAGGCTCTTGGCCTCTTGCGTCTTGCCGCCGGTCTGGACCAGCACCGCGCCGCGCCGCGTCACGCCGGCGGCTCTCGCCTTGCGTGATGTTCTTCTCGACGTCTTCGTAATGCACGTCGATTTTGGAGGAAAGATCCTTGTAGCGATCCAGCAGATCGTGCGCTGCTTGAAACTGCGTGGGCTGATCCCAATACGAAATGCTCACGTCCTGCTTCAGATTCTTGGCGATCTTGACGGTCTGATCGGAGAGCGTGAACTGCTTGCTGCTGGTGGTGTCGTAGGTCTTGTTGTAGCGGTTCGCCAGAAAATTCAGCACGCCGACTACCGCCAGCACGATCAGCACATACACGGCGGTGTACGCCGCGAATTTGGTCTGCCGGGCTTTCATCCAGGAAGTGTTAGCCGCCATCGCTTAGGCCCTCCACCGCAGAGATTCGAGCGACCGGGCCGTCAGGAACAGTCCGATGAAAATCATGGACGCATAGAAGAGGATATCCTTCGCATCCAGCACGCCCTTCGAAAAGGAATCGAAATGCTGCGTCACCGATAGATACGCCGGTGGCCTTTGCGAGCGCGGAATCCTGGAAGCGAAGAAACCCAGTCGATCACCCACAGCATCAGCAGCACGCTGAAAGTCGCCACCGCCGCGACAATCTGGTTCCGCGTGCACGAGGAGATGTAGGTGCCGATCGCCAGCAGACATCCGCCTTGCAGCAGCAGTCCCAAATAGCCCACGATCATGGGACGCCAGTCCGGCTTGCCGTAGGCGAACAAAGTCGCCATGCTTACCAGCGATATGCCCAACATGGCGGCGTAGAGCGCCACCGCGGCCAGCCATTTGCCCAGGATGATTTCCATGTCGCGTCACCGGAGACGTCGCCAGCAGTTCGAAAGTGCCGGTGCGCTTTTCTTCCGCGAACAGGCGCATCGTGATGATCGGGATGAAGAACAAGCCGATCACCGCCAGGTTCGACAGCAGCGGCCGGATCATCTGGTCGTTCACGCTCATCGGCTGGCTCTGCCCCTGCATCGAGCTTGGATGCTGAACGTGACAAACGACACCACGTACGCGTAGAAAAAATAGCCCGTGATCACCGCGAAAAAGAACATCACGCCGTAAGCGATCGGCGAACGGAAATAGCTGTTCAATTCCTTGCGGCAGATGGTGAGTGTGTTCATTGGTTGTCTCCTGCGGAGCCACCACGTGGTGGCGTGCGGAGCGTCCACATCCGCTTTCGGCGCGCCCGTCAATTCCAGGAAGATCTCTTCCAGGCTCAAGCCCACAGCGTGCAGCTCATTCAGATTCCAGCCGGCTTCGATCACGGCGCGCGCCAGTTCCGGCCGCACGTGCTGTCCCTGCTGGCTCTCGACCATGAAGGCCAGATTGCCATCCCGCGAATCGCGCGCCAACACCCGGCTGACGCCTGCCACGCGTTCCAGTCGCTGCTGAACCTCGGGCGCGCTGAGCGCCGCTCCATTGCGCGCGGCGATCTCGACGGCCACGGTCTCGGCTCCGCGCAGGCGGCTGGTGAGGTTTTGAACCGTGTCGGTCGCCACCAGCTTGCCTTTCGCGATGATGATGACGCGCTCGCACAACTGTTCCACTTCGGGCAGAATGTGCGTCGAAAGAATGATGGTGTGATCGCCCGCCAGGCCTTTGATCAGATCGCGGGTCTCGATAATCTGCTGCGGATCCAGGCCCGGATGTCGGCTCATCCAGGATCAGCACATCCGGATTGTGAATGATCGCCTGCGCCAGCCCGACCCGCTGCCGGTAGCCCTTCGACAGCTTGCCGATCAGCTTGTTTTTCACGTCGCCGACCGAGCACTTCTCGGCGACCTCATCCACGCGCCGCGCCAGGCTCTCCTTGGGCACGCCCTTCAGGCGGCCGACGTATTCCAGGTACTCGACAACTTCCATTTCCGGGTAGAGGGGCGGCGTCTCCGGCAGATAGCCGATGCGTTTCTTGACCTCCATCGGCTGTTCCAGGACATCGAACTCCGCCACCCGCGCCGTGCCCGAAGTGGGCGGCAGGAAGCAGGTCAGCACCCGCATGGTGGTGGTTTTGCCGGCCCCGTTGGGCCCCAGGAAGCCGACGATCTGCCCTCTTTCTACCGAGAAAGAGATGTTGTCGACGGCGACATGGTTGGCGTACCGCTTGGTCAATCCTTCGACTGTGATCATAATTGAAGTAATTGGACGAATGAGAGCCCTGTCTGGTTAGCAGCTCCGTTTGGTTAGTCTAAGGTGAGCGGCGCCCGTGGCAGCCGCCGATAATCATGATAGTGTCGCGCGGTGAGGGGGTGTCAATCGCGCCGGGAACCACAATCGATGAGCCCGCTCGCCCGTTACTGGCGCTGGATGGCCTGCGGACTGCTGTGGTTGCTGGCGCCCGCCGAGCCACGCGGCCTTGCTCGACGGATTGTCCTGGGACCGCGCGGAACCTCTAACATCACTCTCCGCAAACGCCTTCACGTGAACACGCTGATCACGGAGCCTGGCACCATCGAAGCCGAATGGGACAACCTGTATTCCTACACCACCGGCAATTTCAGCATGCCCTCCGTCATCAAGTACACGCCGATGGGCAAGAGCATCCTGTGGGGCCGCACCGAATACAGCGCCGCCTTCGATTCGATCGACAGCGTCGCCCTGGCGGGCCAGCGCACCACCCAGTTCAGCGACCGCGTGACCTTCGCCGCCAACGCGGTACTGCACGACGGAGAAAAGCTGGATATCGCCATCCAGCCCGCGGCCACGTTCTTTCTTGCGCGGCGAATCGGGCGCGCGCCTGGGAGCCACCGCCATTGTCCGCTACGACGTGGGGCGCAACAGCATGGGAGCAACCCTGAGCTGGACCGCAGCCACTGCGCCATCGCCCACCAACCCCGCCGGAACCTGGGATTTCGGCGGAGGCTTCGGCCGCCGTCTGGCTGCTTCCGGCGCCTGGGGACACCTCACTCCGCACGTCAACGCGGTTTACGAGCGATCCACCGGTTTCGAACGCACCTGGGCGGGGTTTGCCGGCGTCGAATACCAGATCACCGAGCGAATCGCGGTCGACTTCACCGGACAGCGCTATGGTCTGGCGGGCGGCAGTCCAGATCGCCAAGTGGTGGTCGGCCTCACGATGAACTTCGGCAAGCTGCAATAAGCTTCACGCGTCGCGGTGCACGGTTTCCGGCGAGAACGCGGGCACGCAGATCGCGACGTACTCGGCGCCTTCGGGCGTGCTGTAGCGAACCCACTCGCCTTTCCGCGCGATGATCGCCTGGCCGGCCGTCGACATCGGTCACGCCGCCCTCGTGTTCCACTCGCATCGCGCCCTTGCAGCACCACGGTGTACTCATCGAACTCCGGGCGCTGTCCCGGTTCGGACCAACCTGCCGGACTGCGCATGTGCGCGATGCTCGCCTGCGTGTCGCCCGAGTTCACGCGTCCGATGTATTCGTCGATAATCTTGTTTCCGGGAACCGGTATGTGCGTAGGTGCTGCGATCAGTTGAGGCATTTATCTCATATCGTAACGATTCGACCGGAGCGATGCGCGTGGCGCTGCGCGCCGGATAGAGCGTCGCGATCAGGCTCACCGCCATCGCCGCCGCGGCGATCCAGATCCCGTCGAAAGCGCGCGGCTCGAAGGGCACATACGCGATCGAGTACACCTGCTGGTCCAGCTTCACCCACTGATAGCGCTCGGCGAAGTAACACACGCCGTAGCCGATCACGAGGCCGATCGCGGTGCCGACCGCGCCAATCAGCGCGCCTTCATAGACGAACACTTTGCGGATCTGCTGGGCCTTGGCGCCCATCGACATCAGGATGGCAATGTCGCGATGCTTCTCCATCACCATCATGATCAGGGTGATCAGAATGTTCAGCGCCGCCACCAGTTGGATCAGGCCGATGGTGACCACGGTGACCGTGCGCTCCATGGTGAGAGCGCTCAGCAATTGCTTGTTCTGCTCGCCCCAGGTGGTGGCGGCGAGCTTCGGTCCGATCATTTTTTCGGCTGCCGCGGCCACCTCCGGCGCCTGATAAATGTCGTCGAGCATCAATTCGATGCTGTTCACGACGTCCGTCAGATCGAACGCCTTTTGTGCGTCGGGGAGCGACAGGAATGCCCAATTGGCGTCCAGATCGTAGAAGCCGGATTCGAATGTTCCCGCCACGCGCAGGCGCACATAGCTGGGCCGCGGTCCGAACGGCGTTAACTGGCCATTGGGAATCACCAGTTGCACCTGCTTGCCGGTGACGGCGCCGATATTTTCCGCGAGGCGCGAGCCCAGTACGATGCCCGGCAGGTCGCCCGAAGCGCGCAGCCCGTCGAGCGACCCGGTTTTCAGGTGCCGCAGCGTATCCGCGAAGGGCGCGCCCGGACGCACATCGACACCCTTGATCGCCACGCCCGCGCCGCTTACCGGCCCGCTGATATAGCCGCTCTCATAGAGCGCCGGCGCCGCCGATTTCACGTGCGGGATCCGCGCCAGTTTCGGAGCCAATCTGCTCCCAATGCTCGATGCCAGTGCCGGGTTCCTTCTCGAGAATCGAAACGTGCGCGGTGGCGCCCAACAGATTCCGCTGCAGCGTGTCGCGAAAACCGTTGTTGATGGCCAGCGCGATCACCAGCGCCATCACGCCCGCGGCCACGCCGATCACCGAAATCGCCGTGATGACGGAGATCACCACCTGCTTGCGCTTGGCGCGCAGATAGCGGCGGGCGATGAACAGTTCAAACATTTAGGGTGCGATGCGCCGCAGCTTCTCGGCCAGTCCGATCTCTCCCTCGGGACGCAGCAGCGGGAACAGAATCACGTCGCGAATCGATTTCGAATTCGTCAGAATCATCGTCAGCCGGTCGATGCCGATGCCTTCGCCGCCGGTGGGCGGCATCCCGTAAGACAGCGCGCGGATGTAGTCCTCGTCCATCTGGTGCGCCTCTTCATCGCCGGCCGCTTTCAGCTCCAGTTGCATCTCGAACCGGCGCCGCTGCTCCTGCGGATCGTTCAACTCGGTATAGGCGTTGCCGATCTCCATGCCCGCCGCGTAAATCTCGAAGCGCTCGACGAACGCCGGATCGCTGGCCTTCAGCTTTCGAGAGCGGCGAAACTTCCACCGGGTAGTCGTAAATGATGGTGGGCTCGATCAGCGTGCGGCTCCACGTTTCTCTCGAACGCCTCCACCAGCGCGTGCCCGTGCAGCGGCACTTCCGCGCCCACCGCTTCCTGCATGGAAACGCGGCGGATGTTTGCGAAGTCCAGCGTATGGCCTTGCCACTCGACCACCGTCGAGCCGGTCGCATCCAGCGCCGTCTGCTTCAGAAATTCGCAGGTGAAATCCATCAGGCCCTGGTAGTCGGTGTAGGCCTGATAAAACTCCAGCATGGTGAACTCCGGATTGTGCTGCGTCGAGACCCCTTCGTTGCGGAAATTGCGATTGATTTCGTAGACCCGCTCCAGGCCGCCCACGATCAGGCGCTTCAGATACAACTCCGGCGCGATGCGCAGATACAGATCCATGTCGAGCGTGTTGTGATGCGTGACGAAGGGCCGCGCCGTCGCGCCGCCGTAGAGCGGCTGCATCATGGGAGTCTCCACTTCGACGAAGCCGCGCTCTTCCAGTTGCCGCCGCAGCGACGAAATAATGCGCGCGCGCGTCACGAAAATCTTTTGCGATTCCGGATTCGCGATCAGATCCAGATACCGCTGCCGGTAGCGAATCTCGACGTCTTCGAGGCCGTGCCATTTCTCCGGCAGATTCAGCAGGATCTTCGAAAGAAACGTGAGCTTCTCCGCGTGAACGCTCAACTCCCCGGTGCGGGTGCGAAACAAGTAGCCTTCGACGCCCACGATGTCGCCCATGTCGAGCAACTGGTAGAGCGCATACTCCCGCTCGTTGACGGCATCGCTGCGCACATACACCTGGAGCCGCTCGCCGCGCTGCATCAGATGGAAGAAGCCGGCCTTGCCCATGCGCCGCATGGTCTGAATGCGCCCGGCGATCTTGACCTGCGGTTTCGCGGCCGCCAATTCCTCGGCGGTCTTCGCGCTCTCCGCCGCCAGGATCTCCGGCATCGTGTGCGTAAAATCAAACCGCTGCCCGTAGGCCCGGAACCCGAGCGCTTCAATCTCCGCGATGCGCTTGACGCGCTGCTCCAACAAATCGTCTTCGAGGGACAAAAAGACTCCTTTTAGGAAGTATAGAGCGCGCGTAAAGGCGCTACCTGGGATCATGACGGGCTGCTCCAGAAGGCTTTACGCGATTGAGGTTCTCTCAAGAAGAGCAGAACGCGATCGCGACCGATCCTGGAATCTTGGCGACGGCCACCGCCGCTCGACTTCTCCTCATCAGGATCTTGCCGCAGCGGCTTCGTCCGCCCGTTCGATCCGCTCGCGAACATAGATGAGTAGACGTCCTCCCAGTCATCATCGAGGCTCTCGATCATGCGCCGATCTCTTGACGGTCATCCTGCATGACCACGTCGCTCTAGCGCCTCACAATCACTTCCCGCAGCCGGTCCCGCGTCAGAAAAAACTTCACCGATGGAAATCCTGGAACAGTTTCTCCAGATTCCGGTTGTTGAAAATCTGCGCCGGCTTGCGTTGCGAGCGCGAAACCATCTGAATGGTCCGATTGTCGTGGATACGGTAGGCGTAGGTGGGAATGTTCTCGATCCGTTCATCGGTGTGGAACAGCGCAAACAGACTCGCGCCCGGCCGCAGCATCCTGTGAAGCTTCGCCACCACCGTCTGCAACAGCGGCGACGACAGAAACTGCAGCGAATCCCACACCAGCGCGCCGTCGAAACTCCCGTCGTCAAAGCTCAGCGCCAGCTCGAAAAAATCCGACACCAGCGCCGGGTTGGCCTGGTTCTCGAAGAAATCGGCGTCACTTGCGCCCGCCGGCGCCGATCCGAACACGCGATCCAGTTGCCGCACAAAATCGTCGGAATACAGACGATGCCCGTAGTTGGTGACGAAACTCACCGTCGCCTGGCTCGCGCCCGCGAAGTCCAGGATGGACATCCCCGGCCGATCCTCGAGCGAAGCGCAGAACTGATCCAGACCGTGACTCTGTCGCGTCTCGGACCGGCTGATCGGTGCTTGAGCCACTACCGCTTGATGTCACCCGCGCTCGCGGCTGCTGCCGGGGACGACGTGCCGGCCGAGGCCACTGGTTGCGGCTTCGGCGCCGCCGCGGCACCGCTGCCGGCTTGGGAGCTTCGGCGCGAACAATGTCGATACTGCCTTTGAAGAAGGCGCCGTCCTCAATCACGATGCGCGCGGTGCGAATGTCGCCGACCACTTTGGCGTCCTTGCGGATCTCGATCTTTTCGCGCGTCTCGATGTTGCCGTGAACCGTACCCAGCACCACGATCTCGCGCGCCTTGATGGTGGCGACAACTTTGCCGGTGGGTCCGACGGTCAGCCGGTGCTCCTGCAACTCCACCGTCCCCTCCACTTCGCCGTCTATGGTCACGTCTTCACGTCCGTAAATCTGGCCCTTCAAAATCACGGATTTTCCTAATATGGCGACGCCTCCGCGCGCGGGTTCGGGGCGCGTCTCCATGGGGCGGCTGGCTGTGTGGACATGGGGATTCCTTCCTTAACTGGTTCGGACGCGGTCGGCGGAACCGAAGTGGGTTTCGGTGCTGGTTCTTCTTCTTTTCGGCGATTCCACATCGGAAAGCGCCTCCTTCCGTCAGAGTACTTCACCTATACTACTACGGGCCAATCGGGAGTGAGATGAGAGCACTCGCTTGACTCGTTACAATGTTCTTGTGACCCCACCTGCGCCGGATGGCCGCCCTGTCGTTCGCGTGGTTGGGTCTCGGCTTCCGTGGGGTTCGCCGCCCCGGACATATTTCCGCTCAAAGATGTTCGCGCCGGCCAGCATGGCGTCGGCCGAACGGTGTTCTCCGGCACTCGGGTCGAAGAATTTCAGGTGGAAGTGCTTGGAGTACTTGAGAATCTGGGTCCTCGGCAGTCCATCATTCTGGCGCGCTTGAGCGGAGGGCCACTAGCCTCTACTGGCGTCATGCAGGGCATGAGCGGCTCGCCGGTTTATATCGATGGCAAACTGCTGGGCGCTGTCGCCTTGAGCTTTCCGCTATCGAAGGAAGCCATCGCCGGCATCCGGCCCATCGAAGATATGCTGCGCGTGACGCCGCAGCCGGCGTCAGACTATCGCCAAGGCCGCGCCGCGCCGCCAGCCGTTTGTTGCCGGTGGCAACGCTCTTGAGGAAATTGCCACGCCGGTATCTTTCACCGGATTCACGCCCGCGGCGCTGGAGCACTTTGCGCCGCAGCTTCGCCAGATGGGTCTCGATCCGCGCCAGGGAGTATCCGGCGGCGGCGCGATCCCGGCTCGCTTGGGCGATCCGCGCAAGCTGGAGCCCGGGTCCATGATCAGCGTGCAGTTGATCTCCGGCGACATGACGGTCGGCGCGGAAGGCACCATCACCGCCATCGACGGCGATCGGGTCTACGCCTTCGGTCACCGGTTTCTGGACGAAGGATCGACCGACCTGCCGTTTGCCAGCGCCGAGGTGCTGGCGCTGCTGCCCAATCTTTCCAGTTCTTTCAAGATTTCCACCGCGCGCGAATGGATGGGCTCCATCACTTCGGATCGCGAGACCGCCGTCTCCGGACTCACCGGCCGCCAAGCTAGCTTGATCCCGGTCCAGATCCGCGTGGGTCAAAACACGTACCGCATGCGACTGGTGCAGGACCGCGTCATGACGCCGCTGCTGATGCAGATGGCGCTGTTTTCGGCGATCGATTCCACCGAGCGCAGCGTCGGCGCCCAGACGTATTCGGTGCGCGGCCAGCTCGATTTCGATGGCGGCCCGGTGCGCGTCGACGATGTGTATAGCGGCGATGTCGGCGTCGCGGTGATCGCCTCGGCCGGCATTGGATCGCCGATTGCTTATGCGTTGCAGAGCGGCTTCGATGCGCTCAAGTTGAAGACCGTTTCGCTCGACGTTGCGCCAGTGGAGCGCCGCAGCCAGCAGCAGGTAGTCGACCTGATGGCCGCGCGAACTGTGCGTCCCGGCGAAGACCTCGACCTTACCGTGGTGATGGAAGGCGAGAACGGTGTGGATACCTCGCGCCGCGTACAATATCGCGTTCCCATGGGCACGCCGGCCGGCACGCTGAATTTCACCATCGCCGACGCCACTTCCACCAATGTGATCGAATTCCAATCCGCCGTGGCGACGCCGCAGCGTTCGCCGCAGCAGGTGCTGAGCCTGCTGAATGGTCTTCGCTCAAATACCAAAGCCTACATCCGCGTCTGGCGTGCCGAGCCTTCCTTCACCGTGGAAGGCCGCGACATCCCCGACCCGCCGCCTTCGCTCGCGATGCTCCTGACTCGCGGGCAGGCCGGCTCTACCAATCTGGTGAACACGCGCGGCGCGAAAGTCGCTGAGCTCGAAGTACCGGGCGCGCCGGGTTTCGTCGTCACCGGCACCAAGACCATTCAGGTCGAGGTGAAGGAGTGAAGATCCCGGCGTGCGTCTTGCTGCTCGCCTCGTTCGCGGCGGGCGCCACCACCGCCACGTGGGAACTCAACGGCTATCAGGATTTCCTGCGCGGCCGCATGAGTGGCCTCTCGATCACGCGCGACGGCCACTTGATCCTCGGCCCCAAGCTCGAAACGGTTTTCTCCTCCGATCAAGCTCAGATTTGGAGCGTCGCGACGGCGCCCGACGGCTCGCTCTATCTCGGCACCGGCAATCGCGGCCGGCTTCTGAAAGTTGACGCCGCCGGCAACGGCACAGTGGTCTGGACTTCCGATCAGCCTGAGATCTTCGCGGTCGCCGTCGACCGCGCGGGCGTGGTCTACGCCGGCACCTCGCCCGACGGCAAGGTGTACCGCATCGAGAACGGCCGCGCCACCGAATACTTCTCTCCCGGAGAGCGCTACATCTGGGCGCTGGCCTTCGCGCCCGACGGTTCGCTGTATGTCGCCACCGGCCAGCAAGGCAAGATCTATCGGGTTACTGCTGCGGGCAAGGGCGACCTCTACTACGAGACCGGCCAGTCCCACGTCACGGCGCTGGCCTTCGATCGCGAAGGACGCCTGCTCGCGGGCAGCGAGCCCAATGGAATTCTGTATCGCATCACCGGCACTCCCGCGCGCGGCTTCGTGCTGTACGACGCGAACCTGCCGGAAATCCGCAGCATTATTCCAGCTGCCGACGGCTCCATCTACGCCGCGGCGCTCGGAGGCAGTCTGGCGAAGCGCACTTCCGCCGCGTCCAGTTCATCGTCCTCGACTCCCACGGTCACCGCCCCGGCCACCAGCATCACCGTCACCGACGCGCAAGCCGGACTCGCCGTCGCGCCCAAGCCGGACCCCACCAAGCCCACCACCGGGACCTCGCCCATCAGCGCCCCGGCGACAGCCACCGAAGTCTCTGGCGTCGAGCGCTCGGCGCTTTACAAGATTCTCCCCGACAACACCGTCGAGACTCTGTGGACTTCGAAAGACGAAAACATTTACGACGTAGTGGCCGACGCCGGCGGCACGCTCACCTTCCTGACGGACGCGCAAGGCCGCGTCTATCGCCTTGACCCGCGTCCCGATCGCACCCGCGACGCCGTGCTCGTCGCCCAAACCAATGAAGCCGACGTTACGCGGCTGGCCGCTTCGCCGCGCGGGCTTCTCGTAGCCGCCGGCAATGTTGGAAAAATGCTGCGCCTGGACGCATCCGCATCCAGCACCGGCTGGTTCGAATCCGCGGTTCACGATTCCGGCACCGTCGCGCGCTGGGGCCGCCTGGCGTGGGTCGGCAGCAAGGGTGTCGTCTTCAAAACCCGCGCGGGAAACTCGGCGCGTCCCGACGCCACCTGGAGCGATTGGTCCGAGCCCATTGCCGATCCCGCGAAGGCGATGATCACCAGTCCCAACGCGCGCTTCATTCAATGGCGCGCGGAGTTCGCGGGCGCCACCGAGCGCCCCTCCGGAACTTGATAGCGTGACCGTCGCGTATCTGCCGCAGAACAGTCCGCCCTCGCTTCGCAGCATCACGCGTATCGGCGCAGGCGGCTCCGGCCGGCGCCGCGAAGAGCGTGAGTTCGAGTGCGTCCTCGGCTTTCTCCATCACGGTGACCGATACCGGCGATGCCACCAGCGCCGCCGGCACCCAGGCGCAAACGCTCTCGCGGCCGACAGGCCAGCAGATCCTAATCTCCTGGCAAGCCGACGATCCCGACGGCGACAAACTTTCGTACAGCCTGTGGTTTCGCGGCGAAGACGAGCGCGAATGGAAGCTGCTGCGCGCCGACATCACCGAGAACACTTATCTGCTGGACGGCGACATGCTCGCTGACGGCCGCTACTTCTTCCGCGTGGTGGCGTCGGACCGCCCTTCGAATCCGCCCGGATCAGGCCCGCCAAGTCGAATTGATCGGGCCGCCGGTGCTGATCGATAACACGCCTCCGGTGGTCAATGCCGGCGCTGCGCGCCGCAGCGGCACCGCAGTCGAAATCGATGTCGATGCCGCAGGACCGCGGCTCCGCCCTCCGCCGCTGCGAATATTCGGTCGACGCGCGCGCCGTGGGTTCCGGTCGAGGCGGTCGACGGCGTCACGGATTCCGCCCGCGAACAATTTCTCATCCACATCGACAATTTCCCGCCGGGCGAACACCTGATCGTCATCCGCGCCTATGATGTCGCCGGCAACGCCGGCCTCGCCAAAGTAGTTGTTCGTTGACCTCCCTTGCATTCTCTATGCCGATCGGCTAGAGTTCTTCATGCTCAAATTTACGGTTGTCTCTTTGACTAGTCTTTTCCTGCTGGCTGGCTGCAATACCGCGCCTCCCGCTCCGCCGACCCCAGCCGTTGATATCGCCGCTGAGCAAGGGCAAAATTCGCGATCTCGAATCCGCCTGGGCGCAAGACGCGCTGCCAAAGATCTCGAAAAGAGCGTGGCCGTTTACGCCGACGATGCCATCCTCTGATGATGCCGGGCGTCGCCCGCCGCCAAAGGCAAGGATGCTATTCATGCGGCCTGGAAGGACATGCTCGCAGACCCCAACAATAAGCTGGTCTTCTGCCGCGAATCGCGTCGACGTCAGTGCGTCGGGAGACATGGCCAGCACCGCGGGTTCGTACACCATGACCATGACGAATCCCAAAACCAAGAAGCCTGTCGAGGATAAAGGCAGTACCTCACGGTATACAAGAAACAGGCCGACGGAAACTGGAAGGCGATTGAGGACATGGCCACCTCCGAGATTCCGCCGAAGTAACGGCTGCCGACGCCGGTGCTAAAGGCGTCCGACGGTCATCATCCAGCGGAACATGAAGGCGAAGGCGACCGCCGTGAGCCCGACCGCCGCCGCCCCGGCAAACTGCCAAATGCGCTCTCCGGAGCCGGTTAAACGCGGCGTGCCCGCGATATAGGCAATCGCGAATCCACCCGCGACGCCGCCGATATGCGCGGCGTTATCGGTCTGCGGGAATAATGCCGACAAGAGGATCGCGTAAATTCCCCACTGCACATAGTGAGCCCGGAGGCCGCCCCGTAGGAAGACTTGTCGCGCACTCCCAGCGCAATCATCGCCCCTAGCAATCCGAAAATTCCGGCCGATGAGCCCACCGAAGCAACCCCCGGATTCCACAGGTAACTCCCATAGAATCCCGTAATCGTGGACACGAAATAGATCACCAGGTAGCGGCTGGTGCCGTAGGCCTCCTCTGTAGCCGCGCCCAGATCGAACAGCACCCAGGAATTCATGAGCAGATGCAGAATTCCTCCGTGCAAAAATCCGGCGGTCAGCAGCCGCCACCACTGTCCCTCATGAATGTAGGGGCCGAACTTCGCGCCCGCCTGGAAAATCGGGAGTCCCGCTCGCGCCACTCTCGGAATCAGCCCGGGAAGCTCCTCAGCCAGATAGAAGCCCGCATTGATCAACAGGATCACGATGGTGGTGAATCGCGCATGAGGAATCAAACCACCTAGCACGTCGGCAGGCGCGCGGCGGGCCGCGGCCGGCGCACCCAGCTTGATATCGCAATACGGGCAGACCTTGTCACTGGTGGTGATGAAGGCGCGGCAGTTGGGGCACATCCGGCGGGTTTCCACGCACTCATTGTAACGGGCGCGACGGCAGATTTTGCCTTTGTCCTCGTGCTTCGTGCTATTCGACTAGCTCCGTAACAAAGTACTATGCTGAAAACGTCCACTCGTAAAGGTCCAGCGGCCCGTTCGAAATATACTTTCCTGAACTCCCACCGCCGTGCTGGCCTAGGCTTACCCTTCGGAGGAAATTTTATGGAATCTAAATTAATCAAGACGATACTTTTCGCCAGCGTCGCCTGGCTCGCAGGAGTGTTTCTGCCGCAGAATGCTTTGGCAGCCGACACCGTGGTGTATGCCATCCAGATAGGCACCCAAACGCTCGGGACGCTGGATCTCAACAGCGGAGTTTTTACGCAAATCTCCGCGCAGGCCATCGCCGAATCCCAAATTGCCGTGTATGGTGGCGTCCTTTATGGAGCAGGCGCGTGTGGCTGCCTCATTCAGATCAATACGTCTCCCGTCACCGTCACGGCCGCGCCGACCACGTTCAGTCAAAATAACAACAACTTCGGCGCGGGGAACGGCTTCGGATCCACTACCGATGGTCTGTTTGCAATCGGGGCCGGCGCGGGGGGTGTCAATTACCTCTATTCCGTCAATACGACCACCGGCACCCCGACGCCAATCGGATCGACAGGCATAATTGCCGGAGGCGGCACCGGCTTCTTGTCGACCTCCAACGATTCGAGCAAGCTCTATTGGGAAGTTCAAACCAACTGCACCGATGCTCTCTACAGTGTAAATACCTCGTCTGGCGTGGCCACATTGATGGGGTCGGCCAATGGGTGCTTTCCATCGCAGACCGGCAACCCGTTCAATATGGTCTTTACCGGGGGGACGCTCTGGGCAAACTTTTACGCTGACGGATTTGGGACCATTAACACCTCCAACGGCGCTCAGACCCTGGTTTCGACTAACGCGCACCCGGCCTACTTTGGACTCGCCCCGTATCCCCTCTCGCCGGCAACCCCGGCGTTCGTCGGCTCGATGGGGCATCTTGCCGCCGAAGAGAACTGGACCACTACTTTCACGCTGGTCAACAAAGGCGGGGCGGCGGCGCAAGCGACTCTGAACTTTTTTGGCGACGCCTCGGACCCGACCGGCAACGGGCCGCTCGCGCTGCAGTTGGTTTTTCCGCAGCAGAACACAGCCAATATATTCCTGAGCACCGTCGCTAGCCAGTCAGTTCCGGCTAATGCCTCGTTGATCGTCACCACGGCCCCGGGCGCGCCAAATTCTCAAGTCCTGGTAGGTTCAGCGCAAATGGCGGCCACGGGTGCGGTGGGTGGCTTCTCGATATTCCACCAGACGTTGACGACTCAAGAAGCCGTGGTGCCGCTCGAAACCCGCAGTGCGAATTCCTACGTGCTGGCTTACGACAACACCGGCGGCGTGGCATTAGGCGTAGCGGTGGATAACATATCGGCTCAAAACGCCGTCATTCCGGTGATTATCCGCAACGATGCGGGCGTGGTGATCAGTAGTCCTGGAACCACGATCTCGCTGGGGGCCAGGGGCCACGCTTCGTTTGTTCTTTCCGATCCGGTCGCGGGATTCCCGGTCACAGCCAACATACGCGGCACCATCGAATTCGATACTCCCGCAGGCGGACAGATCAGCGTGCTGGGACTACGATTCACGCCGCCTAACAACGCGCTGACAACTATTCCGGCGCTGGCCAATGTCGGGACCAACGGTGGAAGCATTGCGCACTTAGCGTCGGGCGGCGACGGCTGGCAAACCACGTTTGCACTGGTCAACGTGGGAACTACCGCCGCGCAAGCGACGCTCAGCTTCTTCGCCGATCAAACGGGCGCTCCGATGCCGCTGCCGCTGACGTTTCCGCAGGGCAACATCGCGGACACAACGGCCCCGTCGGTCACGCAAACCCTGTCTCCTGGGGCGACCCTGTTGATCGTAAGCAGCGGCGCGCCGAGTCTGCTCACCGGTTCCGCGCAACTCAGCACCAATGGAAATGTCAGCGGGTTCGTGATCTTCCGCCACAACAACCAGGAAGCGGTAGTGCCGCTGGAGAGTCGCAACGGCAACGGTTACATCGTGGCTTTCGATAACACCGGCGGGACGTTTACAGGAGTAGCGGTGAACGCCGTATCCACAGGACCGGTGAACGTTCCGGTGGTGGTTCGGGACGACGCGGGCAATCAGATCGCGACCGATACGATCCCCTTGGCCGCGAACGGGCACTATGCCTTCACGCTCGGGACCGATAGATACCCGGGTGCGGCCACGATCCGCGGCACCGTTGAGTTCGACACGCCGTCCGGCGCTCAAATTGGCGCGCTCGGCATCCGCATCCCGGCTGTTGCGGCGCACACCTACACCACGCTTCCGGCCTTAACGAAATAGTGGCATCCTTAGCACATGCCCCTATCGGCCCGAAACCAACTAGAAGGAAAAGTCGCCAGCGTGAAGCTGGGCGATATCATGGCTCACGTCGTCGTCAAGATCGGAAAGAGCCGCATTGACAGTGTCATCACCCGACGCAGCGCGGAAGATCTCAAGCTGAAAAAGGGAGACAAGGTGATGGTGGTCATCAAGTCGACCGAAGTCATGTTGCAGAAGGGCTAAGAGAAAGGGCCGGGCATAAGCCCGACCCCTCTTCAACCGCCGTCTTACAGCCAGCCGTTACTTCTGCACTGCGACGTAGAACGTGTTGTCGCCGCGCTTCACCAGCAACAGCGTCGCGCCGTTGCTGACGTTACGCATTGCCTTGTCGAAGTCCGCCACGCTCGAGACGCTGGCGCGGTTTACTTCGAGAATGGTGTCGCCCTCGCGCAAGCCGGCCTCTGCCGCGGGGCTGCCCTGCTCCACATCGGTCACGGTTACGCCGCGGCCCTTCGAAGCCTCTACCGAGACTCCTTCGAGCGCGCTGGCCGCCCCGCTGCCGCCTTCTTCGCTCTTCTCGGCCGAGCCGCCCACGTTCGCGGGCATCTCCGCCAGTTTCACCGGCCACGGTCTTTTCGGAGCCGTCATGCAGCACGCGCAGTTGCACCGTGGTTCCCGGAGCCGTCATGGAAACCCGCATCCGCAGTTGGTTGCTGTCTTCTACTTTCTGTCCGTTGAGGTCCAGAATCACGTCGCCGCGTTGCAGACCCGCCGCCGCTGCCGGAGCTCCCGCGGTCACGTCGCCGACCAGCACGCCTTCGCTCTGCTTCGAGTGCAGCGCCTGCGCCATGGCCGGAGTAATGTCCTGCGGCAGCAGGCCCAGGTAGCCGCGCACCACTTTGCCGTGGTCCATCACCTGCGTCATCACGCTGCGCGCCAGGTTCGCCGGAATCGCGAAGCCGACGCCCTGATTGCCGCCGTTGTTGGCGAGAATCGCGGTGTTGATGCCGATCAGCTCGCCGCGCGTGTTCAGCAGCGCGCCGCCGGAGTTGCCCGGATTGATCGAAGCATCCGTCTGGATGAAGTCTTCGTAGTCCTCGATGCCCAGCCCAGTGCGTCCGCGCGCGCTGACGATACCCATGGTCACCGTCTGCTTCAAGCCGAAGGGACTGCCCATCGCCAACACCAGATCGCCTACCCGCGCCTGCGAAGAGTCGGCCATCGCGATGGTCGGCAGATTCGTGGCGTCAACTTTTAACACGGCGATATCGGTCTTCGCGTCCGTGCCCACCAGCTTCGCCTTCAGCTCACGCTTGTTGTCGAAGGTGACGGTGATATCATTGGCTCCGTCGATCACGTGATTGTTCGTCAAGATGTAGCCGTCCGAACGAACCACCACGCCCGATCCCGTGCCGCGCTCATACTGCTTGCGCTGCGGGTTCATGCCACGGCCCGGATTCCTGCCCTCAGAGCCCCGGCCTCCAAATTCCTCGCCGAAGAACTGCCGGAAGAATGGGTCCATCTGCGGCATGCCTTGCATGCCGTCGGCGCTGACTTTCGTGGCCTTCGATGAAGAAATATTCACTACCGCCGGCAGTGCTCTCTCCACTACCGGTGCAAAACTGGTTTCAATCGAACCTGGTGTAACCGCTGCCGTCGAAGCAGCGGCAACCGGCGCCAGTGCGGGCGCATGCTCGGCCCAGAGGCCCGAGCCGATAACGGCCCCCACGCTCGCCGATACTAAACAAAATGCAAAGATCCTGCTCTCTTTCCAAAAGGTTTCAAATTTCATAGTGTGGATAGTCACTCCTGTATCCAAACTGATAGACGCACAACTTTGAATTTCATCCCGCAGCGGCGCGTACTTTTTCGTTCGCGCTACGCAAGAAACTGAATGAAACCTTTCTCCGCCTTCTTGCGTCCGCCGCGCTCGGGAGTCCCGCACCGGCGTTCTAAAATAGAGCTGTCGCCCTCGCATGCCCGACGACAGCGCCCTCAAATATCGCGCACTTACTGAGATCTCGGAAGCCTTCTTGGGCTCGCGCGATTGCGATGCACTGTTTCGCGGCCTGTGGAAGTCGCTGAGCGCGCTGATCCGCTTCGACCATCTGCTGCTCACGCTGATCGATGAGCATAACCGCAGCCTGCGTATCGAAACCATGGCGGGAGATCCGCCGCTCGATAGCCCGGTGGGCCGCGATTTCCCGCTCGAAGGTTCGCCTTCCGAACTCGCCTGGAAATCTCAGCAGCCGCTGTACATCCCCGACCTGTCTCTGGAGACCCGCTTCCGGCCGGATCTCATGCACGACCTTCAACGCCACCAACTCCGCAGCGGCCTGTGGGTTCCGCTTTCGACCGTGCGGCAACGGCTGGGCAGCATGGTGTTCGCCTCCCGCGCCATCGATCCTTATTCCGCCGAAGACCGCGAATTCATGCAGCACGTGGCCCGGCACGTCGCCATCGCGGTCGAAAACGCCCTCGCCTTCGAGCAGATCAATCGCCTGCGCGAGCGCATCGAAGGAGAAAAGGTTTATCTCGAAGAGGAAATCCGCAGTGAGCACCGCTTCGGCGAAATCATCGGCTCCAGCCCGGCTCTGCGCCACGTGCTGGAGCAAGTCCAATCCGCCGCGCCCACCGATTCCTCCGTCTTGATTCAAGGCGAAACCGGCACCGGCAAGGAGCTGGTCGCGCGCGCCGTGCATCAGCTCAGCCGCCGCAGTCAGGGTACGTTCGTCAAACTCAACTGCTCGGCGATTCCCGCCGGCCTGCTCGAAAGCGAAATGTTCGGCCACGAAAAAGGCGCCTTCACCGGAGCGCTCAACCAGCGTCTGGGCCGCGTCGAGCTGGCTCACAAAGGCACGCTGTTTCTGGACGAGGTCGCCGACCTGCCGCTGGAACTGCAACCCAAGCTGCTGCGTGTCCTTCAGGACGGCCAGTTCGAGCGGCTGGGAAGCTCGCGCACCCTGACCTCGGAATTCCGCCTGATCGCCGCCACCAATCGCGATCTGCGCGCCCTGGCCGCCGATCAGCAGTTTCGCATGGACCTCTACTACCGGCTCAACATTTTTCCGATCACCGTCCCGCCGCTGCGCGAGCGCCGCGAAGACATCCCGCTGCTGGCGCGCTTTTTCGTGCAGGATTTCGCCGCCCGCATGCGCAAGCCCATCGACGCGATCCCCGCCGAAGCCATGGCTGCTCTGGTGAACTACGCCTGGCCCGGCAACATCCGCGAACTGCGCAACGTTATCGAGCGCTCGGTTATCCTTTCCTCAGGTACCCGGCTGCAGATCCCCAAGGACGCCCTTAGCCAGCCGCTCAACGAACCCTCCGGCGTTCTCCGCATGACCGATGCCGAACGCCGCCACATCCTCGAGGCCCTGAACGCATCTAACTGGGTAGTCGGTGGTCCCCAAGGGGCGGCCAACTTGCTCGGATTGAAGCGCAGTACCCTGCAATCCAGGATGGGACGGCTGGGTATCAGAAGACGATATTTCGTCAATTGATGTTATATCGGCACCGTTAAATCGGCACTACCTTATTTTTGAGTAATTTACAGCGGCACCTCACGTGCCTAGTATGGAGAGTGTTGCGCAAACTTTCTGTTTGCTTTGGGTTAGCCTGCCTAGCTGGCATCCTTCAGGCTCAGCCCCCGGCTCCGCGAAAGCTCTCTCTTGACGAAGCGATTCAGCTCGGCCTCAAGAATAATCTGAGCGCCTTGCAGGCGGGGACCAACAACAGCTTAGCCCGAGTCGAGCGCATTCGCGCCCTGAGCGCCCTGCTGCCGACCGTGAACGGCAGCGCGGGCGAAACGTTCAGGAGATCAACCTAGCGACTTTCGGATTCCGCTTCCCGGGTGTTCCCAACATCATTGGTCCATTCGGTTATTCCGACATCCGCGCATCGGCATCCATGAACCTGCTGGATTGGTCGGCGCGCAAAAATCTGCGGGCCGCGGAGCAGAATCAGAAGGCGGTTGAACTCAGCGGGCAGGACGCGCGCGACCTGGTCGTCGAAGCCGTGGCGAATTCCTACTTGAGCATCATTGCCGCGGCGGCGCGCGTGGAAGCGGCGCGCTCGGAAGCGGCCACCGCGCAAGCGCTCTACGAGCGGGCTCGCGATCAGCATGCCGCCGGCGTCTCGCCCGCGATTGACGAGCTGCGTTCGCAGGTCGAATGGAAATCCCGCCAGCAGCAGCTTCTGGCTGCGCAAAATCTGTTCTCGAAGGACAAGCTCACGCTGGCTCGCGTCACCGGGCTGCCGCCTGCGCAGGACTTCGAATTGTCGGACACCGCGCCCTACGCGCCGCTCGAAGGCCTGACGCCGGAGCAGATGCTGGATCGCGCCCACCAGTCGCGCGGCGATTACTTGAGTCTGAAGGCCCAGATCCAGGCCGCCGAGACCGCGCGCGAGGCGGCGCTCGCCGAGCGTTATCCGAAGCTGGCGCTCGAAGGCAACTATGGCGCCAACGGCGTCAATACAGCGCAATTGCACCCGACCTTCGCGTTCATCGGCTCGGTGAAAGTGAACGTTTTCGATGGCGGGCAGGATTCACGCCGATGTGGCCCAGGCCGACATCGAGATCCGCCAGCGCAAGGATGAACTGGGATCGCTCGACCAGCACATCGACGTCGACATCCGCTCGGCGCTGCTGGATCTGAAGTCCGCGGCGGACCAGGTGGCCGTGGCGCGCGACAATCTGGACGTCGCGAATCAGACGTTGACGCAGGCGCGCGACCGCTTTACCGCCGGCGTTACCGACAACATCGAAGTAGTGCAGGCGCAGGACGCCGTGGCCAACGCGCAGGAGGCGCTGATCTCCAGCATGTACGCGCACAATCTGGCGAAAGTGGCGCTGGCGCGCGCCGTCGGCATGACCGACAACAATTTGAAGCAGTTTATGGGGACCAAGTAAATGAAGAAGATCATCGGATTGATTGTGTTTGTGGTGGTAGTGGTCGGCGGGTACTTCATCTGGCAGGAGATGCAGAAAACCGAGAGCACCGACGACGCCGAAATCGACGGCAATGTCGTCGCCATCAGCGCGCGCGTGGCCGGGCACGTGGATCGAGGTCCTGGTGGAGGACGGGCAGATGGTGAAGAAGGGCGACGTTCTGGTGAAACTCGATCCCAAGGATTTCGAAATCGCGATCGAGCGCGCCAAAGCCGATCTGAATAACGAGCTCGCCAATCTGCAGACTTCCCGCAGCGACGTGCCGCTGACGACGGCGACCACCGGCAGCACGCTGAATGGCGCGAAGTCCACGCGGCAGGATGCGGCCGAAGCCATCAACTACGCACAGCAGCAGCAGAACGTCGCGCAGGCCCGTTTGAGTCTGGCGCAAGCCAACGTCAAAGTGGCCGAAGCCAATGCCAACAAAGCCGCGCAGGATGTCGAGCGCTACAAGACATTGGTCGCCAAGGACGAGATTTCGAAGCAGCAGTACGATCAGGCGGTAGCGGCGTCGGAAGCGGCCAAAGCCACCGTGGACGCGCAGAAAGCCGCGGTGGTCGAAGCGCAGCATGGTGTCGGCGCCGCAGCAGTCGCGGTGGAGCAGGCGCGCGCGAAGCTGGGGCACGCCGACGCGGAAGTGCAGAAGCGCCATGACCGGTCCGCAGCAGGTCACCATCACTCAAAGCGAAGTTGCGGTGGCGCAAGCCAAGGTGGCGCAGCGCCAGGCGGATCTCGATCAGGCGCTGTTGAATCTTCAATACACGACCATCATGGCGCCCATCGACGGTGTCATCGGCAAGAAGAATATCAACGCGGGCCAAAATGTGGCCGTGGGCCAGCAGATGATGGCGATCGTTCCGCTCGACGATTTGTGGGTTACCGCGAATTTCAAGGAGACCCAACTCAAGAAAATGCGGCGTGGGGCAAAAGGTGAAGCTTTCGGTGGACGCCTACGGCCGCGATTATAACGGCACCGTCGAGAGTATTGCCGGAGCCAGCGGCGCGAAATTCAGTCTTGCTGCCTCCGGAAAACGCCACCGGGAATTTCGTGAAGGTAGTGCAGCGCATTCCAGTGCGCATCGCCTTCGATCCCGGCCAGAATCCGGATCATCTTCTGCGCCCCGGCATGTCGGTGGTGCCATCGGTGAGAGTGCGCTAACCGTCGCGCATGAGTACAGCAGTCGATCCTATCGTTCCCGCGGCCGCGCCCGAATGGCGCCCGCGATTTAATCCGTGGGCCATCGCCATGACGGTGACGCTCGCGACCTTCATGGAGGTGCTGGATACCAGCATCGCCAACGTCGCGCTGCCGCACATCGCCGGCAATCTTTCCATCAGCCAGGACGAGGCCACCTGGGTGCTGACCTCTTACCTGGTGGCGAACGCCGTGATTCTGCCCATCAGCGCGTGGCTCTCGACCAAGTTTGGCCGCAAGCGCTTCTACATGACGTGCGTGGTGATCTTCGGCATCAGTTCGCTGATGTGCGGCCTGGCTCCGAATCTTGCCGGTGCTGGTATTCTTCCGCGTCTTGCAGGGATTGGGGGGCGGCGGCCTCGCGCCCACCGAACAAGCGATTCTGGCCGACACTTTCCCTCCTGAAAAACGCGGCCAGGCGTTTTCGGTTTACGCCATGGCGGTGGTGGTGGCGCCGGTGATCGGGCCCACGCTCGGCGGCTACATCACCGACAACTTCAGTTGGCGATGGCTGTTTTTGATCAACGTGCCGGTAGCCGTGCTCTCGCTGGTGTTGAGCGCGCGCATGCTGGAGGATCCGCCGTTCCTCGAGAAACTGCGCAAGAAAATGTTCACGGTCGATTACGTCGGCCTGGGATTGCTGGCCACCGGAATCGGCTGCCTGCAAGTGGCGCTCGATAAGGGCGAGCGCGAAGATTGGTTCAGCTTCCAGCTTCATCGTCAGCTTCTCTGTCATCGCCGTAGTCGCGCTGGTGAGCGCGATCATCTGGGAATATCATCATCCCCATCCGGTGCTCGATGTGCGCCTCTTCAAGAGCCGCAATTTTTCGGTCGCCTGCATCATGATGTTCATGCTGGGCGCGGCGCTCTACGGCGCAACCGTGCTGATCCCGCAGCTTCTGCAAACGTTGATGGGCTACACCGCGCAGCAGGCGGGCATGGTGCTCTCGCCGGGAGGCCTGGTCATCATCGCGACCATGCCTCTGATCGGCCGGCTGCTCGGCAAGATGGACGGGCGCTGGCTGATCGTGTTCGGCTTCAGCAGCACCGCGCTGGCGCTCTATCACATGACCAGTTGGACGCTGGACATCGATTTCAAGACCGCCATGATGTTCCGCGTCTATCAGGCCATCGGCATGGGCTTCCTGTTTGTGCCGATTCAAACGCTGTGCTATATCGGCATTCCGCAGGAAAAGAACAACAACGTGAGCGGCATGACGAATCTCGCGCGCAACCTGGGCGGCAGCCTGGGTATCTCCGCGATTTCGGTGATCGTCTCGCGGCGCGCGCAATATCATCAGAGCGTGCTGGCATCGCACACCAGCCAGTACGATTCCACGTTCCAGCAAAGCGTGGCGGGCTTCACGCAGACTTTCCAGATCGCTAGGTTCGGACGTGGCGCATGCCACCACCATGGCGCAGCAGATGCTTTACGGAGCCATGCAGCGGCAGGCCGCGCTGCTGGGCTATATCGACGCCATCTTTATCTTTTCGCTGATCTGCGCGGTGATGGCTCCCGCTGCGTTTCTGATGCAGAAGCCGCAGAAGGGCGTGAAGCCGAGAGCGGGCCACTGATTGTCGCGCGCTTAGGTGCTTCCCATGACGCGGGCGGCACGCACGATGAATCGATCCGGCGCTGGGCCGACGAAGTAGAACGGATAACAGGTGACCAGCGTCAGGATCTCATGTCCATCCGACTGCAAAACCGTAACGTCGGTCGGACTCACGATTTCCGTCGACGTCACGCGGTAGCGATATTCGCCCGCCAAGGTAGTAACCGTGATCACGTCGTTCCGCCGGATGTTTCGCAGCGGACGGAACAGCGTATCGCGGTGGCCGGCAATCCCGACATTGCCACGCTGGCCGGGGAACGACGTTCCCGGCGATGTGACCACCCGCGCGCTGCAGCGTGCGTTCGTCCGTTCCTTCAGCGACGATTACGGAAACGCCCAGCCGCGGTATCTCCATCCGCCCCAGCAATCCGTTGGTCGAATCCGCTCCCGGGGCTCGGAATCGCGGCAACCTGCAAGTGGGCCTGGTCAAACAACTGGCTCGCCTGCCTCTGGTACATCCAGGTATCGGCGAGCACAAACGCGCAATAGCCCAGCAGGCCGGCTGCCGGCGGTAAGCAACACGTTCCGCGACCACCGCATTAACTTCCCGACGGAATTCTGCGGCACCGCGACCCTCATTTCGTCACCAGACCGGACATCGCCGGGGATGATTCCGCCGAGCTATAGCCGGCCCTGGTGCGCACGGATAGTTTTCCGTCCTTTGTCGAACGCGCCGTAAGCCGAATTTTATGGTACGTCCCGTCGCGTTTTTCGCTCGACGACGAATACCCGATGGTGTATTGATCCCGAATGTCCCTGGCGATGTGCTCGCAAATCTCCACGGTTTCCGTGAGCTTGCGCGGGAAAGAACGCTTGGCCGCCGGTTTCATGGGCCAAGCGGCGCAGCACGGCGGGCTTCCCGTCGGGATCGTCCGGCTCGAAGATGCCAATGGTGTAGATCATGGCGTTCGATTGTTCCGCCATCTTCAGTACGCGGTCGAGAGGCGCCTTGCTGGCGTTGTCGCCGCCGTCGCTGATCACAATCAGAACTTTCTTCTCCCGGGCGCCGTCTCGCAAACGGATCAATCCGTCGATGATTGCATCGTAAAGTGCGGTCGTGCCAACCGCCGGGCGCCCCGAGACCGCGGCTGCCAGTTGTTCGACGCTGTCGCTGAAGCGCATGCCTTGGGGCAGACCTTGCGAAACCTTCTCATTGAAGTTCACGACGAACATCTGATCGCTGGAATTGCTGGAACGGACAAAGGCCCGGGCCCCGGCGGTCACTTCCTCCAGCTTTTCGCGCATGCTGCCGCTATGGTCGATCACCAGGCCGACGGTCGACCGGCGTGTCTTCATGCCGGAACAGGCGGATCTCTTGAGGCCGGCCGTCTTCGAATACTGCGAAGTCCTCGCGCTTCAGCCGGGGAACTGCGTGGCCCTCGTGATCGCGTATGGTGGCTTCTAGCACCACCAAGGCGACATCCACCGAGATCTGGAACGCTCCCGGTTCGGAGCCCTGCTGCGCGTTAGCGGCTGGGTGCCGGGGCTTGCGCCGCGACTTGCACCAACGTGATGCACCCGGCTGCCAGCAGGAGAGCGATGGGAGCAGATTTCATTTGGGCTGTCGCGCCTTTTCAGGAAGCTTCGATCCGGCGATACTCGGGACGCCACATCGCATCCTCCACTTGCTGCACGATGTCGGCGAGCCGGGTTTCGGCCAAGCCTTCCTGCACGGCCGCTTCGGCCACCGCCACCGCCACGGTCACAGTCACGCTGCGCAGGTCCTCGATATGCGGCAGCAGCGTGGCGCCCGCCAGGCGCACCGCTACCAGACTCGAAAGCGCATTGGCCGCGGCCATCAGCATTCCCACACTAATGTATCTGGCGCGCGACACGACCGTGCCCAGGCCCACGCCGGGATACAGCATGGCATTGTTCAACTGGCCGATCACATGCGTGATCCCTTTATGCGTCACGGGTGTGAACAAGCCGCCGCTTGCAATCAAAGCGCGCCCATCGGTCCAGGTGATCAGATCGGCGGGCGTGGCCTCGGCGAGCGCAGCCGGACTGGAAAGCGGGAAGATAATCGGCCGGTCGGTATGCCAGGCCATTTCCCGGATGATGGACTCGGTGAATGCGCCTGCCTGTCCGGAAGTACCGATCAGCATGGTGGGACGCACCTGGTGGATCACCTCGGCCAAGTCGATGGCGCGCGCGCTGCGGGAGCGCGGCGATCTTTTCTGGAGCGTCCCGATGTCGTCGAAGTCTCGCCTCCATCCCTTTACCTCGCCGGCCGGGCGAGCGTAGGCGATGTGATGGTCGGGTAGCTCATCGCCCATGTCATCGGTGATCAGACCATCGGTGTCGACGCACCAAAACCGGCGGCTGGCGGCTTCCGTGGTCAGTCCTTCTGTAACCATGACGTCGCGGATAAGGTCGGCGATGCCGATTCCCGCCGTGCCCGCGCCGAAAATCACCACGCGTTGATTGCGCAGCGGAGTTCCGCATACCCGCATCGCTGAAACCAGTGCGGCCAGCGTGATGGCGCCGGTACCCTGCAAGTCATCGCTGAAGGTACGGAACTGCCCGCTGATATTTGTCCAGGATGCGGCGGGCATTGCCGATCGCGAAATCTTCCAAATGCAGCAGCGCGTTCGGAAACAGCCGGGCCGCGGTCCGCATGTAAGCGTCGATAAACTTGTCGTAGCGTTCGCCGCGAACCCGGGCGTGCCGGTTCCCGGGATACATCGGATCGTCGCGCAGACTCTGGCGATTGGTGCCCACGTCGATCATGACCGGGATCACCCGGGCCGGATCGATTCCGCCGGCCGCCGTGTAGATTGCCAGCTTGCCGATGGCAATTTCGATTCCGCCCACACCCCAGTCGCCGATTCCGAAGATCTGCTCGGCATCGGTGGCCAGGATTAAATCGATGTCGCCCGGCCCGCAGCCAAGATTTCTGAACGCCGCTTCAATCCCGTCGGGTTCATCGATCGAAAGATACACTCCGCGGGGACGCCGGCACTCATGATGGTACTGTTCCATCGCGAGGCCGACCGTGCGATCGTTCACGATCGGAATCATCTCGCGCAGATGCTCCGAGAACAGCCGGAAGAACAGCACCTCATTGCGGTCGTGAAGCGCCGTTAGATAGATGTTCTTGCCCAGCGCATCCGGCAGCCGCTGGTATTGGATATAGGCGGAGGCGACTTGCGACTCGAGCGTGCTGATGACCGGCGGAAGCAGCCCGTTGAGTCCCAGGCTCTCCCGCTCCTGGGCGGTGAACGCGGAGCCTTTGTTCAGCAGCGGCGTGGTGAGAACCGCCATTCCCCGCTTGGTAGTCACGTGACTACCCGCTCCTTCAGGACGGCTCTTGCGGAGCGGCGGGACCAATAACGGAATAACTTTCTGTTGCATCAATGGCTCCTTCACGCCGCCGGACTACTACTCCAGTGCGGCGCGCCCAATACGGCGCGCCGGTCCAACTAATTACAAGCCTTACAGCGCGCGCTTTTGGATCAAGCTCATGGTCAGGCCGCCGGCCAAAGCCAGCATTCCGAACAAAGCCACCAGCGGCATCGAGCTGCCGGTTGCCGGGAGCGCCGGCGCCGGCTCAGCCTGAGCCACTTCAACGCGGAGGCGGCGTGACCACCTGTGCGATCTCCACTTCGTCGCCGGTCGGTTGAATCGCCATTACGGGCGCCTTCTCGAGTTCGACCACCACCGGCTCCGCCGGAGTCTTGACCGCGACGGTCACTTCAGGAGTGATCTCGGCCGGCATGAAAAGGACCGCTTCATGGGTTTCCTTCGCCAGGATAATCGCTCTAGCCTTCGGGTAGACGAATTCCTCGCCCCACTGGCGGCCCGGATAGAACCAGGCGCGGAGAGCTTCCGGCTCGCCCGCCGGTCTTTCGCGGAAAGTCATCACAGTCTTGTCGGTGGCCTTCAGGCGATAGTTCGGGATGGCCAGAATGGTGGCGTAAACCGTCAATTCGTCCTGGCTGAAGATCTGGACGATGTGGCGGTCGGATTTCGAATCCAGAATTTTGAAGACGTAAGTGCCCGCGGGCAGCACTCCATAGCCTTGCAGGTGGACGCCGGGGATTTCCACGGGTCCGCTAAAAGTGATGACGGTCTTCTTGTTCATTTCGTCGGCCGGTGGCGCTGGGCGAGAAAGCCAAGCCCAGAAGCGCCAAGCCTAGTACGGTCGGTGCTGCTTTCAAAAATTTCATTCGTTCTCCTTATTGGTGTCCTAAACTCAATTGGTGTCCTAAACTCAGGTGTTCTAAACTCAGCGAACCTTTTCTGTCGCTGCGCACGTCTGGAGTAAGGCACGCCGGGGTCCGTTTACGAGCCGGCATCGCAGCGCGCGTCGAAAACGCCGCTCGGGGTGCGCGGATCGCCATACGCAGGGCGCGATTACGTTCCATCGGTGAAAGGGATACATTGTTCGCCGGGGCGGGATTTGACTTTGCGGGGAGCTTGATCTGACCGAGTGCGGTCAGTTGACCGGATTACGTCAAAGCAGTGACGGTGGGGTAAGGTTGTGCCGGCGCCGGAGTCAGATTCGCTGAGAATGCAGACATTATCGAGCCTTCTGGCCGTTCATGAAGAGCAGCGCAAGGCCACCCGCCAAGGCAATCGCTCCCACAATCGGAGGCAGAGGCAAGGTGTGGGATCTCTCCGCCGTCACGTGTAGAGGCCCCACGTCGACAACGTTGTCTCGACTGGTATAACTGATGCCCTGGTAGGCGAAGGCAATGATACCGATTGCAATTAGCCCTATTGCCAATAGTTTTGAGATATTCATCGTGGGCAGCTCCAGTTTCGCAGGTGTTATCGCGTCAGACGGTAGCTGCTGATCGGTCCCCAAAGTCCGGTCGCTTGCAATACCCAGACAGAGACGGCAACCACCACGACCACGTTCAGGATGGTCTTGATGCTGCCGGCCATGGGGATGAAGCGATTGATCAGCCACAGCGCCATGCCCACCACAATCAACGCAATCACGATATTTACCAAAGGCATTTCGTATACTCCTCTGCTGCTCGACGTGCAATTGGCGGTCCATATACTATCGATGGTCCCTAGTGGAGCGTCCGGGTAATCCCTGAACGGGTGCGATCTGACTATCCATCGCCCCGTTTCAGGGCTTTGCCGGTCTGCATCGGAATCTCTACCGAGACAAACCTTTCTTGCGGCGCAGCAGGCCAAGACCTAACAGCGCTCCGCCCACTAAACTCAAGGTCGCCGGCTCCGGGATAGCGCTGGAGTTGATGAACCCCTGAACCGTGGTGCTGCCGATCTGTGCGCCGGACAAGGGATTCACAATCTTGGTTTGCACCGTGGTTTGGAAAGACGTCGGGCCAAAATTTCCCGAGGTTGCATTGCTGGTGCCCGGCCCGAGTTGCAGCGGCTGCCAGTTGAGGGTAATCGTGCTGGCATCCAGGTACGTCGTACCGGCGATCGCCGAGCCCACGAAAATGCCGGTGGCGCCGTCGGTCACGTCGGTGATAACCAGGTCAAAGGAAAAAGCTCCGAAGGAAGCCCCGATGCCGCCGGCTTGTGTCGAGCAAGTTGGGCACGACAGGGTAAAGTTCCCAAAGTTCACATTGCCCGGTACGGCGTTAACGGAGTTCATGTCGGGCACGAACGCGAGGGTCGCCGCGACGCCCGATGAACTTTGCAGAACCAGATTGCCGGAACCGTTAAATCCCGTGCCCCCCGATCCCGTTTGAGCGGTGTTGAAGGTAATGGTGCCGGCGCTAGCGCCCGCGGCCATCAGGAAGACCGCCGCCCCGGTTAGCGCGGCAGATCGGATAATACGTGCTAATTGCATACTGAGTGTGCTCCTTTGTGTCAAGTAATAGTGCCTGTTTTGACTGGAATAGCAGGCATTTCAGGAAGAGCAGGCGAAGGCCCAAATAGTTCTTAGTCAGCATGCAGAGCGCCATCCGATTCATGCCGTTGGATTTCTTCAAGACACTAATACTCACGAATACCATGACTATTCTGGGGAATATGTTGACTATTGGCCGTCAAGTGACCACGCACGGTCAACTTTAAAACTCCGTGAGTGCAACGCTCTATTCCAAGCCGATGGAGAAGACTACTGAGCCTCTCGTCGTTGTCGTAAAACGCACCCCTGCCATGCTCCCAGAGCAAAATCGATGCGATTACCCCGTACCAAAGAACCGGGTACGGAGGGCTTCGCGATCAGCCGCGATGAGATTTAAATAGGGCAAGAATGTCAAATGAGACGAAAAGATGTGAGTCAGTTGACGGATGCTCTTCTGACACTTGGCTGGCCGCAAGAGTGACTAAGGCCGCGCCTTAAAGAAATGTCGTGTGTAGCCGATAAGCGCTCTGTCATTGGTCGATACGATTCGGCGACGGCGAATTGATTCACGGCGCGCCGGAGAGGTTGCTGCTTTGAAAGTCCGAAGTGTTTCTTTGATAATTGTCCTGCTGTGGGCGGCGAATGTTTACGCCACTACGGTAAACGTCGGGCTGGGAGCGGCAAACTTATTTGCGGTCCTCGGTGGAACTTCCGTAACCAACACGGGCCCCAGTTCCATCAACGGAAATCTGGGACTCTGGTCCGGCACTTCCATCACGGGCTTTCCTCCCGGGACGGTTAATGGAACCATCGACGCTACCAACGCCAGCGCGATGCAGGCCCAGATGGACCTGACCGGCGCGTACAATGCTGCCGCGGCCCAACCCTGCGGAGGTGTCTTGACCGGTCAGAATCTGGGTGGACAAACCCTGACGGCTGGAGTCTATTGCTTTGCGTCCTCGGCGCAGTTGAATGGAAATCTCATTCTCGACGCTCAGGGCAACGCCAATGCGGTCTTCATCATCCAGATAGGAGGCTCGCTCACAACTCTAAGCAGCTCGCAGGTGACGATTATTAACGGAGGTACCGGCAATAACGTGTTCTGGCAGGTCGGCGGCTCGGCGACTCTCGGGACCACCAGTCAATTCGCCGGGAACATTCTCGCACTTTCGAACATTACGCTGGATACCGGTGCGGATATTTCGTGTGGCAGGGCTCTGGCGCTCAATGGAGCCGTGACTATGGATACGAACGATGTTTCCATCGACGGGCCAGGTTGCGCGCCGGCGCCGCCAGCTGCTCCCGAACCAGGAACGGCCACCCTTCTGAGCATCGGCCTTCTATTGGGCTTGGCGGGATACGCGCGGCGCTTTCGTGGATTATCGAAGCAGGCCGCTTAGCTGCTGAAAAAGAAGGCGATCCTCGTAATCCTTCTGAGCCAATGACTATATATGGTCACAATCGCAATTAAATATGCTCGGTCGCCGTGATTTCCGTGATACCATTGAGCCCTGACCGCCATTCTTGGCGTCCCAATGTTTGCGGAACGCGACGTCTGCGTTCTTCCGGCAAACGGCTTCCTGGATCGACGGGGCAAAGGAGAAATGCGTTTTGAACTCCACGGCCTCACAACCCGTCGCCATCCGTTGGCTCACGGAAAACGGACCGAAAGAACTTGAGCTGTTGCTGCGCGCCGTAATATTCCATCCCTCCACGCCCATCCTCATTGCCGATAACGATCGCCGCTATCAGGAGGCCAGCGTCGGCGCCAGCAAGCTGCTGGGTCTGCCGCGTGAAAAAATCATCGGCCGCAGTCTGGATGAATTTGCGGTTCCCGAAATCAGGCCGGTGATCTCGGAGCGCTGGCGAACTTTTCTCGAAGAGGGCGAGCAGGTGGGAACGCTCCAGCTCTTGGGTCCGGACGGAGCCCCGCGAGATGTCGAGTACGTGGCGAAAGGCAACGTGCTGCCGGTTCGCCACCTGCTCGCGCTGCGCGACAAGAGCTTCAGAAGCAACGCCGGACGCAGATCCTGCGCAAAACTCGATTCCGTCCTGGGTACAAGACTTTGCTCTCTCGCTCTTGGACGTGGATGGACAGATCGTCGCCTGGTATGGAGGCTCGGAGCGCATCTACCAGTACACCAGCGCCGAGGCCGTGGGCCAGAATGTAACGCTTCTGAATCCCGAGGAAGACCCGCTTCAAGTCGCCATGCAGGAAGAGCTGAAGCGGGCCGCGAGCGAAGGCCATTTCGGCACCGAAGGCTGGCATGTGAAAAAAGATGGGACCCGATTCTGGGCCAACGTGATCACCATGGCCCTGCGGAGCGAAAGCGGAGATTTACAGGGCTATGCCCGAGTGGTGCGCGACTTCAGCGAACGTCACAAGCGGGATGAGAAGTTGCGGCGCAGCCGGGAGCGCGTCCGCACGGTACCGGCCGAGTCGACCATCGTAGGCGTGGTTGCCGGAGAGTTTGACCGCATCCCGGAAGCCAACGACACTTTTCTCGACCTGGTCGGCTATAGCCGTGAGGATCTGCGGGCCGGCCGCTTAGTGTGGCCCGACCTGACGCCGAAGGAGTACGTGGGCCTGGATGAATTCGCGCACGAAGAGGGTCTGCGCTTCGGGGCGTGCACGCCTTTCGAAAAAGAGCTGATCCGCAAGGACGGGACGCGCGTGCCGGTATTGGTCGCCACCGCCGTCCTGAAATTATCGCCTTTCCGCTGGATCACCTTCGTAACCGATCTGCGCGAGCGCGACCGGCAAGAGGATGTCGAAGGGCAAGCCTTCGAAGTGACGCAGAACTTCGAAGAAATTATCGGATCCAGCGCCGCTATCAAACGGGTGATGGGACAGGTGGAGGTGGTGGCGCCGACCGACGCCACGGTGTTGATCCTGGGTGAAACCGGAACCGGCAAGGAGTTGATCGCGCGCGCGATCCACCGCATGAGTCCGCGGCGGAATCTTCCGTTCATCAGTTTGAACTGCGCGGCGATTCCCACCGGCCTGCTCGAAAGCGAGTTGTTTGGCTACGAGCGCGGCGCCTTTACCGGCGCCTTGGGACAAAAGATCGGCCGCTTCGAAATGGCGCATCGCGGGACTCTGTTTCTGGACGAGGTGGGCGACATTCCCTTGGATCTGCAGCCCAAGCTGCTGCGCGCTTTGCAGGAGAAGTCCTTCGAGCGCTTGGGCGGCACGCGAACCATCCCCATCGACGTGCGGCTGGTGGCGGCCACCAACCGCAACCTCACTCAGATGATGGGCGACAAGCTGTTTCGCAGCGATCTGTATTACCGGCTGAAAGTTTTCCCCATCATCACGCCTCCGCTGCGCGACCATCCTGAGGACATACCCGTCCTGGCGCGCTACTTCACCAAGAAGTACGCTGCCAAGATGGACCGGACCATCGACAAGATTCCGGCGGACACCATGAAGGCCCTGTCGAATTGGTCCTGGCCCGGTAACGTTCGCGAGCTGGAGAATTTCATGGAGCGGTCCGTGATTCTATCGCGCGGTCCCAACCTGCGCGCGCCCTTAGCGGAATTGCGGGCGGACGCCCCGGAAGACGGCGGCAACTCTACCCTCGAAAAAGTGGAGCGCGACCATATCCTGCGGGTCTTCCGCGAAACCGGCGGAGTGATCAGCGCCGCCGCCAACCGCCTCGGAATGCCGCGGACCACGCTGAACGCCATGATGAAAAAGCTGGGCATCTCGCGCGCCGATCTCTAGCGGCGACCGGATCATTTCCAGGTCGCAAACATCGCGATGCTCGCTGCCGTCATCACCACCACCGTGGTCCATCCCAGCCCCGCCATCCATCGCGAGTTCGATCGCGATCCCATAATCGCGGGATTGCTGGTCAGAAGCAGCAGGATGACGATGAGCGGCGGCGCCAGCACGCCATTCAGAACCGCCGACCAGAACAGCATGGACACCGCATTGAAGCCCGCGTAATTCAAGACCAGGCCCAATCCCAAGCCGACCGCGATCACTGCATAGAATCCGCGCGCGGTTCCGGCATGATCGGCCAAAGATCCGCGCCACGCCGCTCCCTCCGCGACCGCGTAGGCGCTCGATCCGGCCAGCACCGGGACGCCCAGCATTCCCGCGCCGATCAGCCCCAGACTGAAGAGCCAGTAAGCTCCGCTCCCGGCCAGGGGCCGCAGCGCCTCGGCCGCATCCTGCGCGGTTGAAATCGTGGTCTTGCCGTGCGCATGCAAAGTTGCCGCGGTGGTCAGAATGATGAAGTACATGATCAGGTTCGAGAAGAACATCCCGGTGATCACGTCGTTGCGGGATTTTCGCAGCTCGGCGATCGGAAGCGCCTTTTCTTGCCTCCACCGTCAACTCGCCCTGCTTCCGCTCCTCCTCAACTTCCTGCGATGCCTGCCAGAAGAACAGGTAAGGAGAAATGGTGGTTCCGAAGATTCCTACCAGCGTGGCCCAATATTTCGCGGACCATTCGACATGCGGGACGAACGTCGCGTGAAGCACTGCTCCCCAATCCGGCTTGGCGAAGAACGCAGCCAGGACATAGGAAAACAGAATCAGCGTCATCCATTTGAAGATGCGCGCGATGGTGTAGTAAGACCACCAGATCAGGAAGGAGCCGATCACCACGGCATAGACCGGCGTCCAGTACATGCTGTTGATGCCGGTCATCATCTCGGTGACCTTCCCCATGCCGCCGAGGTCGGCCCCGATGTTCACCGTGTTCGCGATCACCAGCAGAGCGCAGGCGCCCCACAATACCCATCGCGAATACTGGCGCCGGATGACGCCCGCGAGCCCCTCGCCCGTCACCATGCCCAGGCGCGCGCACATCATCTGCACGGCGGTCATCAGCGGAAACGAGAAGAGCGCGGTCCACAAGGGCGCGTAGCCGAACGCCGCGCCGGTGACGGAATAGGTGGAAATGCCGGAGGGATCGTCGTCGGCGGCGCCGGTGATCAAACCCGGCCCCAGACGGCTGAAGAACCTCCGGAAGTGTACAGGCCCGAGCAGCGGCCTGGAGGCTTTCGATTGCCGGCTCTCGATCATCGGCGCATTGAACGCGGGTCAATGCGAGAAGTAAACCGAGCGCCGGCTCTAAACCACGCGCCGGCCGCTCACCAGGTTGATCACCACCAGGATCAGGGCGATCACCAGCAGTAAGTGGATCAGGCCGCCTCCAATGCTGAGACTAAATCCCAAAAGCCACAAAATCAAGAATACAGCTACAAGTGTCCAAAGCATAATTTCCTCTTTCTTTCGATCTCGAACGGTTGCTAATTCGACGAGGTTGCCTTCTGCCCTCTCACTTGCAACTCGTTCACCACCTGCTGCACGTTTGGAACCGTGGATGCGACCTCTTGCGCGCGCCCGCGCTTGGCTTGGGAATCGACATCGCCAGTCAGAGTGACCACATTGTTCTTGACGGTGTACTTAACACTGTCCTGGAGGCTCTGTTGAATCAGGGCCGCATGCAGATTACTCTCGATGCCTTTGTCCAAATCGGAATTCATCCTTTTCGCATCGCTCTCGGCGCCGGGCGGAAGCACGGCAATCTGATTCGCCACTACTTGGATCCCCGCCATGGTTCTGGCGATGGCTTCAGCTTGTCCCTTGTCGCCATCGGTTGCCACGTGTCCGCCCAGGGTAACCACGCTTTTGTCGCGATCCTGCGTCACGGACACATCCTTGAAGCCGGCCTGATCGAGCGAGGTGCGGATGCTGCCCGAAACATCGGCGGCTTTGGTTGAATCGGTTGAGCATCCGCCCAGGGTCCCAACGGCTAACAGCGCCAGCAGGGACAAATACGGTGTGGTGGTTTTCATAGTTTCTCCTTGACGCCAGTGCTTCAAATACCTCGGTGTTCGAACGGGAACCACGGGCGCCGCTTGCGGTTCGCCGCCCGCGTGCTACCAGCGCTAGCTACACCAGAATTGTGATCGCCAGCCTTTGATCCGGATATTCGCGGTTGTAAAGGTAGTAGCCGTCGCCGTCGTAATCGATATAAAGGTCATCGGCGGAGTACCAGTCCTGCGACCAGTTTGCCGGCCAGGGATCCAACAGCAGGAACGAAGTCCCTTCATACTCGAAACGCGGATAACCCAAATACATCACCGGCGGCGTCCGGAAGCGGAAGAAGTGTTGCGCGGCCGAAGTACAGACTGAAGGTGTTTTGCGGAATGTAGTAGCCGCCGTAGCCTCCGCGCTGGGCCCATGTCCGATGATCGGCGTTCCAGTTTCGCGAGCTGTCTTGCTGGAAATTATCGTGTCCCTGCCAGCCGCCCTGCTTTAACCATCCCCGCTGTTGCTGCCAGGATTGCGCCTGCTGCCGGGTGCGCTGCGGTTGCGGCTGCGAGAGGATAGAACGTTGTTGCGCCTGCGGCTGCTGCCGTTGCTGCGGTTGTTGTGCACGCTGCTGCTGCTGTTGCGCTGCTGCTGCTGCGCTGCTGCTGTTGTTGCTGCTGCACGCGCTGCTGTTCTTGCGGCTGCTGCGCACGTTGTTGTTGCTGCTGCACGCGCTGCTGTTCTTGCGGCTGCTGCGCACGTTGTTGTTGCTGCTGCACGCGCTGCTGTTCTTGCGGCTGCTGCGCACGTTGTTGTTGCTGCTGCACGCGCTGTTGCTGCTGTGGCTCTTGCGGTTGCTGCGAACGTTGTGGCTGTTGAACACGTTCTTGCGGCTGCTGGGGCCGCTCTGCGCGTTGCTGTTGTTGGGGCTGCTGTTGGGGTTGCTGAGCGTGCTGCTGCGCAGGCTGCGCGCGCTGCTCCGGCTTTCCCCCCTGCTTCTCTTGTTTCTCATCGTGCTGCGCATATCCAGGCACCACCAATCCTGTGAACAAGCAGACCACCGCGGCACCCGCTAGACTTGCGAATCTCATGTAATAAACTCCTATCGCGGCATGATACAGGCACGTCGAGTGCCAAGCTGGCGTAGCTTTTGAACCTCGACTATTTGGTCCATGCCGTGCACTACACCCACCATGCCAATAAGTTGTGCAGCAAAAAAGGCACTGAGTGAGACGCTCTAGCTGTGCGCGGCTGGACGGTTGCGCATGCTAACGTTGCTCACGCAGCCTTCTTCGTTAGCAGTGCGTTCGCACAGGACTCTGCGATCGTTGCGGACCCCGCACCCGCTCAAAACGCCCCGATCGCGCAGAACACCGCTCAGGACATGGTTCCGCTCGGCTGGCAAGGCAAACTGCGGTTTCATGCCGTGAGCGCCTACGGTCCCGCGGCCCTGGCAGGAGCCGCGGTCTATGATGGCTTCCTGCAGGGAATCGATTTCCCGCGCGAGTGGGGACAGGGCGCGGTGGGGTACAGCAAACGTTTAGGCTCCACGCTGGCCTACTCGGGAGTTCGCAATCTGCTCGGCTTTGGTCTCGATTCGGCGTTGCACCAGGACCCGCGCTACTATCGCTCCACCGAGCGCGGTATGTGGCGCCGCAGCCAGCACGCGTTCCGCGAGACGATACTCACGCATAAGGACTCCGGCGGTGAGACGCTGGCCACTTGGCGGCTGGGGAGCGCTTACGGCGCTGCCTTCATCTCCAACAGTGGTATCCCGATCGAGTCAACACAATAGCTCTGGGCTTTTCGCAAGGGTCCACTCAACTCGGCTTCGATCTGCTGTCCAATCTGGGCTCCGAGTTCTGGCCCGATATCAAGAGAAAGTTGCTGCACCGCGCACCGTAATTTGCGTGACCGCCTATGGTCACTTGACGCAGGATCGTCATCCAATTCAATTAAGCACCATACCCTAGAGATCTGCAATCCTGCAAACCCGAATGGTCACCTGCGTGCATTCATTGCATTCCGGCGAAAGGAGTCGGAAAAATATCCCGGACAAAAGCTTTCATTTTGATTCGCGCTGTGGCCCACCCGGGGAGGGGAAATCTCGCCATGAGAATAACTTCCGTGGTGAGCCCACTATCTAACTGAGCGTTATCAGGGAGGAAATTGATTCCCGTGAAATTGCTGCCTCTGCAATCGATTGATAGTCACCACCCGGATATTCCGATTTCGTTCTGCGGGCACGCTGGACCGCAAGAGCCTTACCAGGCATAATTCCAAGTGTAGGAAGGGAGCGTGAGTGCCGTGCGAACGCGACTCCACCGATTGATCTTCCTGCATTTCGCTGGCGTGCTGGGTGTGTCGGGGATTGCAGCGGCGGCGCACGTTGAAAGCGCCGTCCCCAGTGCGGAAAGTATTAGTCGCCCACATGATGCAGGCCCGCTCGGAGAATCGCGCCCGCCTGCGACCCTATAGCGTTACGCGCGATTACAGGTTGTTCGGCAAAGAAAAGCAGACGGCTAGATCCGAGGTGATAGCGCGGGTGACGTTCGACCCTCCCGGCATCAAGCAGTTTGTGATCCAGCAGGCTAGCGGCATGGGATTGGGCGAACGGATCGTTCGCCAGATGCTGGAGCATGAAACCGAGATTGGCAAGAACAATGCATCCACCGACCTGTCTCCGGCCAACTACAATTTCCGCTATCTCCGCGAGGAAGAATTGGGCGGCCGGCGCTGCTACGTGCTGGAGATCGTTCCCCGGCGCAACGACAAATCTTTGCTGCGCGGCCAAATCTGGGTGGATGCGATCACCTACCTGCTTCAGCGCACGGAAGGCGAACCGGCCCGCAGCCCCTCCTGGTGGCTTAAGGACGCGCGCCTGGTGCTGGTCTATAGCGATGTCGGCGGCATGTGGTTGCAGACCAGTTCGGAGTCGAGCGCGGAGGTTCGTTTTCTGGGACGCCACACCATGCTGTCGCGCGATGTGGAGTACAGCATGAGCACGCTGGCAGCTTCCGCGGGCGTAGCGCGGCGTGGTCAATAAATGTCTCGAAGCTTCTTAGCGGCCGCGCGGCTCAGCGCTCTATTGTTGCTCTCGACATCGGTCTCAACATCGGTCTCCTACGGCTATTCGGTGCTGACGCACGAAGCCATCGTCGATACTCTCTGGGAGGCTTCCATCCAGAAGTTGCTCGTGGCGCGATTTCCCGCAGCGACGCCTGAAGAACTGGAAGCAAGCCCACGCCTACGTTTATGGCGGCTGCATTCTGCAGGATATGGGGTACTATCCCTTCAGCAGCAAATTCTTCAGCGACCTGACGCACTACGTCCGCAGCGGCGATTTCATCGTCGCGCTGATCCGCGAATCCCAGGACCTCAACGAATACGCCTTTGCGCTGGGCGCACTGGCGCACTACGCGGCCGACGACAGCGGCCATCGCCTCGCCACCAATCAGGCGGTGCCTATCCTCTATCCGGAGCTCCGCACCAAGTTTGGCACGACCGTGACCTACTGGGACAATCCCACTTCCCACCTGCGAACGGAGTTCGGCTTCGATGTCCTGCAGGTGGCGCAAGGGCGCTATGCGGCCGACGGCTACCACAAGTTCATAGGTTTCCAGGTTTCCAAGCCGGTGCTTGAGCGCGCGTTCCGCGACACCTACGGCCTGGAACTCAAGGACGTCTTCGGGAGCTTGGATCTGGCGCTTGGGCTCGTTCCGCTACAGCGTCAGCAACGTTATTCCGGGGATGACGCGCGTGGCCTGGCAACTCAAAGGCGATACGCGTCGTCAAAGAGATACCGGGGATGACGAAGAAGAAGTTCCTGTACAACCTTTCGCGCTCCAGTTACGAAAAGGATTTTGGAAAGGGATACCACCGGCCCGGGATTCGCACGCGTCTCGTCGCCTGGATTCTGACGATCGTTCCGAAGGTTGGTCCATTCAAATCGCTCAAGTTCCGGGCGCCGACGCCGGAAGTGGAGAAGATGTTCATGACCAGCTTCAACGCAACTGTCGACAGCTACCGCGCGTTGCTGGCGAAGGCCGGCGGCGGTCCCATGGAACTGGTGAACCAGAATTTCGATATCGGCAAACCGACCGTCGCCGGCGAGTATCTGGGAGCCGACCTGGCTTATGACAAGCTGCTGGACAAGCTTGCCGGGCATAAATTCGCAGGGGTCTCGGCGGATCTCCGCGGCAATATTCTGGACTACTATAAGGAGCGCAAGCCTCCTGTCTCGCCGCCTACCAAAAAGGCTAGCGAGCGAGTGGGCGAAAGTGCTCGAACAACGCGCGCAGCTCGAGCAACTCCAGCCCGAAGTGGCGACTCAACCGTGAAGCTCTGCCGCACCACCGTCATTCTGACGGCGCTTCTTCTGCCCGCCGTTCGCTTCGACGCGCAATCGCTCCCCCTCGCCGATGCAGATCCTGCCGTTAGTGCCGACTCTAATGCAGGCTCCGCCGCCGATCCCGCGCCTCCGGCCGCGGAGGCCGACGAGCAGTTGCTTTCACCGAAACTTCTGCTGCGGCACATCGCGACAGATCAGAAGCGCATCTGGCTATACCCGGTGGCGCCGGTTCACGGCAGGCATTGGAAGCCGGCCTTGGCGATTATTGGCGTGACCGCTGCACTGGTGGCCCTGGATCCACACGATACGCCGTTTTTCTCGGGAGCTTCTTACCAGGGGAATCCGGCGATTCATAGCATCGGCCATGTTCTCAGCGGCACCAATACCGGTCTGTTTATCGCCGCCGTGCCGATTTCGTTCTACGTGGGTGGGCTCATAAAGAAGGACAACTATTCCGCCAATACGGCGCTCCTCGCCGGCGAGGCGGTCCTCAACGCTCAGATTGTCACCATCGCTGTGAAAGACATCGGCCGCCGGCTGCGTCCTATCGACGTGGGTCCGAACGGCAACTTCAACGACACTTGGTCCGATTCCAAAAACCGCAGCGTCGGAGGATTCGGCAGCTTTCCCTCGGGCCATACCGCGGCTGCCTTCTCCGTGGCGACGGTTTTTGCCGAACGCTACCGGACCCACCGCTGGGTGCCGTGGGTAGCCTACGGACTGGCGGGCGTGGTCGGCCTGTCGCGATTGAACGTGCAGGCGCACTTCCCCTCCGACATCTTTTTTGGCGCCGCCCTGGGATATTCCGTCAGCCACTTTGTAGTGCTCCGGCCGTAATTCGGCCGCGCCGCGTGCGGTAAGCTAGGGGATTCTTGCGAGAGCCACCTAACACCGGCACGGCCATCAGCCCGCAGCGCCCCAGTGCGACGCCGCCTATCAACAGCCCGAGCCAGGTGCTGTTTGCGAGTCTCATCGGCACCACCATCGAGTTCTTCGACTTCTACATCTACGCGACCGCCGCCGTCCTGGTTTTCCCAAAATTATTCTTCCCAGCCTCCGATCCGGCCACGGCCCGGCTCGCCTCGCTGGCGACATTCGGGATTGCGTT
Source organism: Bryobacterales bacterium (assembly GCA_963731375.1). GTDB lineage: Bacteria > Acidobacteriota > Terriglobia > Bryobacterales > Bryobacteraceae > Palsa-187. The sequence continues at coordinate 544,830 of CAVSUW010000002.1, read as the reverse complement.
CTTCGCGCGTCCCGTGGGCTCGGCGCTCTTCGGCCACTTCGGCGATCGCGTGGGTCGCAAGACCACGTTAGTCGCTGCGCTCCTCACCATGGGGCTTTCGACGGTCGCGATCGGCGCCCTCCCCGCGTATCAGACCATTGGTGTCCTGGCGCCGGTACTCCTTGCACTCTTTCGCTTCGGCCAAGGGCTGGGTCTCGGCGGCGAGTGGGGAGGGGCGGTGCTGCTGGCGATCGAGAATGCGCCTCCGGGCAAGCGCGCCTGGTACGGCATGTTTCCGCAGCTTGGAGCACCAGCCGGATTCATCTTATCCGGAGGCACATTCCTGGTGCTCTCGAGGTGGCTCACCGACGAACAGTTCTTTTCCTTCGGTTGGCGCATTCCTTTCCTGGCCAGTTCTGCGCTAGTTTTGATCGGCCTCTACGTGCGGCTGACTATCACCGAGACACCTGTATTCCAGGACGCCCTCCACCGCCGCGAGCAAGTGAAAGTGCCGATGCTGACGGTTTTCCGCGACCACACCGGCGCGCTGATCATCGGAACGATGGTGTCGCTCGCAACCTTCGTTTTGTTCTATCTGATGACGGTATTCGCACTCTCCTGGGGAACCACCGCGCTGGGCTACAGCCGCGAGAAATTCCTGGTGATGCAACTGTCGGGCATGATCTGTTTCGCGCTGGCAATTCCGGTTGGCGGACTGCTGGCGGAACGCGGCCGTCGGCTCACGCTTCTGTGGGTCACTTGCGCGATCGGCCTATTCGGCCTGGTAATGGCGCCGATGTTTGTAGCAGGGACCGCTGGCGCAGTGATGATGATGGCGCTCGGCCTGACCTTGATGGGACTAACCTACGGCCCGCTCGGCACCGTGCTATCCGAGCTATTTCCAACATCGGTGCGCTACACCGGCAGCTCGCTGACCTTCAACTTTGCAGGGATCTTCGGTGCTTCGCTCGCACCGTACATTGCCACTGGGCTCGCGAAGAATTACGGTTTGCAGTATGTCGGTTACTATCTCTTTGGAGCAGCGGTGCTGACACTCATCGGGCTAGTCGCGAGCCGCGAAACCAAAGACGACGAGTTGTAATGCAATCTGCCGCCTCTGCAACCGGGCGTGCGCGAATCAGCGCTCCCACCATCGTTCTTTCGCTGCTGTGCGTGATGTACCTGATCTTGTTTGTGGACCGCGTGAACATTGGCACCGCGGCGCCACTGATCAAGCTCGAACTCAATCTCAGCAATACGCAGATGGGACTGGTGTTCTCGGCCTTCGCCGTTTCCTACGCAGTGTTCCAGCTCCTCGGCAGTTGGATCGGCGATAAGTTCGGACCGCGTCTGATTTTGTCGACGTGCTGCGCCATTGTCGGCGTCGCGACCATACTCACGGGCGCCGCGGGCGGCTTCGTGTCGCTGATTGCCGCGCGTCTGGCCTTGGGATTGGGCGAGGGTGCCGCGTTTTCCACCGCCACGCGAGCGATGTCTATCTGGCTGCCGGTTGGAAAGAGGGGCTTCGCGCAAGGGATCACTCACTCGTTTGCCCACATCGGCAACGCCTTGACGCCAGTGTTGATGGTTGCACTGTTCGCGCTGATAACCTGGCGCGGATCCTTCGTAGTCATGGGGGCTGCCAGCATCCTATGGCTGGTAGTGTGGGCCTGGTATTTTCGTGACGACCCGCGTAAACATCCCGCCGTCACGGAAGCGGATCTTGCGGCGGTGCCCCTGGACGCAGTCGGTAGCCGACCCTCAGTCCCCTGGCTGCGCTTAGCTCGACGAATCCTGCCGGTAACGGCTGTCGACTTCTGTTACGGCTGGACGCTCTGGGTATTTACGAGCTGGATTCCAACATTCTTCCTGGAAAACTACCACCTCAATTTGAAATCTTCCGCTCTGTTCACATCCGGAGTGCTGTTTGCCGGGGTAGTGGGCGATACAGTAGGCGGTGTCCTCAGCGATCGCTTGCTGCGCAGAACTGGCAGCCTAGTGATTGCTCGCCGCTCCGTGATCGTCGGCGGTTTCCTGGGCGCATTTGTATTCATGCTGCCCGTCGTCCTGATTCACGATTTGAAGACCGCGGCCGTGTGTCTCTCGCTTGCGTTCTTTTGCGCCGAGATGATCGTGGCGCCGATCTGGTCGGTTCCCATGGACATCGCACCGCGCTACGCCGGCACGGCCGCTGGCATGATGAACACTGGCTTTGCGATTGCTGGCCTGGTCTCACCATCCAGCTTCGGCTATCTCGTGGATCTGACCGGTAGCTGGGTAGTCCCATTCACAGCCTCGATCGTGCTGCTGTTTTGCGGCGCGATTCTCGCCCTACGCTTGCGGCCCGATAAACCATTCGAAGAACTGTAAACTCAAGGTATGGGGTCGGAACACAAGGAAGAGATTCTCGATCAATTCACCCGTCAGGCGGTGCCTTTTGCGACTGCCGCGGCGATTCGCAATGAAGACGCGCTTAACCGCATCGTGAAGATGGCAGAGGCCGGCCCGAACGATACGGTGCTGGATGTCGCGTGCGGCCCAGGGCTTCTCGCTTGCGCGTTTGCACGCGTGGCACGGCATGTCACCGGCATCGATCTGACGCCCGCCATGCTCGAACAAGCGCGAGCGTTGCAGCGCCAGCAGGGCCTTGAAAATATCACGTGGCAGGAAGGCGACGTGCTGCCTCTGCCGTATGCGGATCACAGTTTTTCAATCGTGAGTGCGCGGTTTGCTTTCCATCACTTTCTAGATCCACTCGCGGTGCTGAAGGAGATGCGGCGGGTATGCCGGCCGGGAGGACGCGTGGTCGTGTACGATAGCGCGCCAGCCGCCGACAAGGCGGACGCGTTCAATCGCATGGAGCGGCTGCGCGATCCTTCTCACGTTCGTGCGTTGCCGCCCGAAGAGCATCGCGCGACTATTCGCGAAAGCAGGTCTGCCCGACGCCTCGCGTTCAACCTGACCGTTCACCCGGAGACGTGGAAAGTCTGCTCGCGCGTTCGTTTCCGCGCGAAGGGGACGCCGATCGCATCCGCAAGATATTCGCCGACTCACTGGAGAACGACGATCTCGGCCTGGCGGCGGTCCGCACGGACGGCAAGATCTGCTTCTCGTTCCCTACTTTGATTCTGGCTTCCACGATTAGCGCGTGACCGGCGCAACTTCCGTCGTGGCGTCTTCCACGAACGGACGATCCGGGCGCAGCCGCAGCGCCAGCACCGCGCCGAGCAGCAGAAGCAGAATCGACGCGATGAACGGGACCACCCAGCTTCCGGTGCGGTCCACCAGGTAGCCGAAGCTCAGCGGCGAAACCAATCCGGCGACCCCAAAGCCGAAGTTCATCATGCCGCTGGCGGTGCCTGCATAGCGCGGCGCGATGTCCATGGGAACCGACCAGATTGGCCCGACAATCAACTCTGCGAAAAAGAACGCAAGCGACAGGCACACGGCGGCGACCGTCAGGTTGTGAATCAACACTACCGGAATCAGAAAAACAAAAGCGCCGAGGAATCCGGCCACAATCACGCCGCGCCGCGCGATCACCAGGCTACCGGTTTTGCGGAGCAAACGATCGGTCGCAATCCCGCCCGCCGTATCGCCGATGACGCCCGCGAGCAGCACGCCTCCCGAAAATAGCGCCGAAGCTTGCAGGTTCTGATGATAGTTTTCGAAAAAGAACGCCGGGATCCAGGTCAGAAAGAGCCACAGAGTCCAGCCGTAACAGAAGTCCACGATGGTCAGCGGCATCACATGCCGGGCCAGCCGCAGCCAAGGAATCGCCCGCGCTGCGCCGGTGGCCCGAACTGGCAGCGTTGCGAGAACCGCCGGACTCATCGCGGGATGCTCGCGCGGATCGTTGCGAAAATACCAAAGCCATGCCACTAACCACAGCAGGCTCACACCGCCCAGTGTCACGAATGTGCCGCGCCAAGTAGTGAACAGCAGCAGTCCCGCCATGATCGGCGGCGTGACCGCGTTGCCGATTCGCGCGAACGAGTGCACGATTCCCTGGGCGAATCCCCAATTGCCTTGCGGCGTCCAACTCGCCATCGCGCGCGTGGCCGTCGGGAAGCCGGCGCCTTCGCCGAATCCCAATGCCAGCCGCAGCAGAATCAGCGACGCGATTCCAGTGACCGCGCCCGTCAGCGCCGTGGATATTCCCACCAGCGCGCAGCAAATCGCCAGCGTCAGCCGCGGACCCAGCCGGTCGCCGATCCAGCCGCCGATCAACTGAAATAACGCATACGGAATCGCAAAGGCCGAGAACGCCAGCCCCAGTTGCGTATTGCTGATCTTGAGATCGGCCTTGATCAGCGGCGCCGCGGTGGAGATGCTAACGCGGTCGACGAAATACAGAAAGTACATCGCGCACAGCAAGGCGAGAACCACGGTGGGCGCGCCGAACTTGCCTATTCGCATGCGGCGGGACGCGTCTCGCTCTTGATCTGCGTCCGATGCATAACGCGGCGCGTGCTGGGATCGAACGGGTCGCGGCGATGCATGGTCGAGCGATTATCCCACAGCACAAGATCGCCGACCTGCCACTGATTCCACCACGCAGATTCTTCGCGAGTCGCTATTGCCCACAACTCGTCGAGCAGCGCTTCGGACTCCGCCAACGGCAGCCCTTGAATGTAGGCATTCCGTCGTCGCCCCAGATAAAGTGTTGGCCGCTTAGTCTCCGGATGCGTGCAAACAAGTGGATGCCACGCTCCCGGCGAAGTCATCGGATCGTCCCCCGCCGTAACGCCCTGGCGCAGATAGCCGCCGCTGTTATAAGTACCGTCGTGCTTCAGCATGCGTCCCGCGATGCGGCGTTTCAGCGCGTCCGGCAACTCGTCGTAGGCGTGATACATGCCGCAGAAATACGTATTGCCGCCGGTCGGAGGAACCTCCAGCGCATACAGCATGCTCGCCTTGGGCGGAATTTCCAGATACGACATGTCGGTGTGCCACGTCGCCTCACCCGCGCCAAGGCTGCCGATCGGCTCGCCGTTCACGATCACGTTCGAGACTACGTAAATTTCCGGGTACCCCTCGACGAAACGGCGTCCAGTTTCCTGAACCGGAGCCCAATCGAGATCGCCAAAGCGTCGGCTGAACGCGATCAGATCGTCGTCGGTAAGCTGCTGACCGCGGAAAACCAGCGCTGAGTGGTCGTTCCATGCGCGATGAATCGCCCCAAACTCGGCGTCCGTCACGGCCCTGAGATCCACGCCGCGAATCTCCGCCCCCAACGGCTTCCCGCTGGGGAAAACCGCAATCGTCGATTCCGTAGAGGTTGTCTGTTTCATCGTCGCCTGCTTCGCACCGCACCCAATTTAGCAAATGCCCCAGTGTAGTGGTCCCGTCACGGTCCGACGTTAGAATAACCGGAGAGGCTAACGTGATCGGAATCATTTTCGAAGTATGGCCCGCTGAGGGAAAGAAGCAGGAATATCTCGACATCGCCGCGAGACTGCGGCCGCTCTTGGGTCAAATTGACGGCTTCATATCCATCGAGCGGTTCGAAAGTTTGTCCGAGCCAGGAAAGATGTTGTCCCTCTCGTTCTTTCGAGATGAAACAGCCGTGGATCAATGGCGAAAATTGGAAGCGCACCGCATCGCTCAAGCAGCGGGACGCGCCGGCGTGTTTCGTGACTACCGGTTGCGGGTTGCTGGTGTAATTCGGGACTATGGCATGTCTGACCGGGAGCAGGCGCCGGTCGATAGCCTTGGGTATCACCTTGATTCCGCGGAATCGAAATAGCGTGGTTAACGTCCTCGAAGCCTTGGCCTCGATGTGCTAGCTTGAGAATTGGAATGCGACTCTCCTCTGCGTTGAGAACCGGGTTGCCGATGACTTTGGTCCTGGTGGGCGCGCTGTGCTTGCGTGCTCCAGCGCAAGAACCGCCGGCTCAGGATGCCGCAGCCAAAGACGCCTCGGCCACCGAATCGAAGGGAATGCCGCCCCGGGCCACGCCGGGCGACTATCAGGCGCATACGCAGGCAGGAACGCTGACCCTCGCAGCCGAGTTTGTACGGCACTCCGTTCCAACGCCTGAAGCAACCTATACGACCGAAGATTTTGTGATCGTCGAAGCTGGCCTGTTCGGGCCCCCGCAGGCTCGGCTCACGCTATCGATCGGAGATTTCTCGCTGCGCATCAACGGCAAGAAGATCGCCTCGCCCAGCCAGCCTTATGGACTCTCGTTCTCGTCCCTCAAAGATCCAGAATGGGAGCCGCCGTCCAAGCCCAAAGCGGACAAACCGACGCTCGACGCGGGCGGACAGAAAGCCGATGATTCCTTCAAACCGATTATCCGTATGCCCATCGAGTTGAAGCGGACCATGCAACAGCGGGTGCAGCGGGCCTCGATGCCGGAAGGCGACCGCGCCCTGCCGGCGGCGGGACTGCTCTTTTTCGAGTATCGCGGGAAGCCCGAGAGCATTCGCTCACTGGAGCTGATCTACGCCGGGCCCGCCGGCAAGGCCACTCTCGCGCTCGAGCCGTAACCGCCCCGCTCTAAATGCGCGTGCCGTTCCTAAGAAGCGATGCGCGCGTGATCTGCGCAAGCGTTGGCGTTCCGCACTGCCGCATGGTCAGCGTCAGTTCTTCACGTAAGATGTCCAGCACGCGCTCGACGCCCTCCTGTCCGAACGCCGACAGGCCGTAAATGTACGCCCGGCCGAGCCCCACGGCGCGCGCCCCGATCGCCAGAGCTTTGTAAATGTCAGAGCCGCGGCGAAAGCCGCCGTCGACAAGCACCGGAAATTGCGGGCCAACCGCGTCCACCACTTCAGGAAGAATATCGATGGTGCCCCGGCCGGTCTCGGTGGCGCGCCCGCCGTGGTTCGAGACGATCACCGCGTCCACTCCGTGCTCGCGCGCCAGCCGCGCGTCTTCGCCTACATCAATGCCTTTGAGGATCAGCTTCATCTTCGTCAGCTTTTTCAGCCGGTCAACGTACGCCCAGGTTGCTTCCGGTGGATTCATAGCGCCGGAGAGTCCATCCAACATTGGCTTGCCGGCCATGTTCGAGGTATTCGCTCCAGCCTTCGGGGAAGTTGCGTGGCAAGATAAGCACTCGCGCGTGTCTTGCCGCGCGAAACGCGAAGCGGTTTCGGTGTTCCGGCCGCCCAAAAGGTCGATGGTCCAGACCAGCACTGGGCAGCCCGCGGCCTCAGCCCGTTTCACCAGCTTCTCTGTTTCGTTCCACATCGGCGGCATATAGAGCTGGAACCACGGTGGCCTGCCGAGCGCCTTGGCCACTTCCTCCACCGGGGTGGAGGTCGTCGTAGACAGCATCTGCATGGCTTTCTTGGCCTTGGCCGCCCGCGCCGTAGCCAGTTCGCCTTGGGGATGAAACGCCCTTTGGCTGCCCACGGCGCTGATATAGATCGGCATGTCCCAGGGGACTCCGAGCACTTCGGTTTTCAGATCGACCGCCGCGACATCCACCAGGCGCCGCGCGCGCAATTGGTAGTGATGGAACGCTTCGCGGTTCATGTTCAGCGTCAGATCGTCATCCACGCCGGTGGCCATGTAGCCCCAATGCGCCGGAGGCAGCGCCTTGCGCGCCAAAGGTTCGAAGTCCATCACATTGAGGGCGTCTTTTGGCGACTCGGGCGCCATGTAAGTAGGCGTATAAGGGCCCGTCGGATTCTGAGCAAAGGCTTGAGCGGCCAGCGGGCTGGCGGCCAGGAAACGCAGAAATTCTCGGCGAGCGGAAAAGTGGTAGCTCATGGCTACGAAATTATACTACGGCTCTTAACGAAGTGCGGATTATCGCCTGCGCCCGGTCAGCCGCAGCAGACTCAGGAACAGGTTGATGAAATCGAGATACAGCGTCAGAGCGCCATAGATCGCAGTCTTGCGGCCGGCGTCGGTGCCTTCGCTGCCGGGAGCGTTCATCGCTTTGATCCGCTGCGTATCGTAGGCAGTCAATCCCGCGAAAACAATGATGCCGACGATCGAGAAAACGAAACTGGCGCCCGCGCCCATGATCGATGGGAAGATCAGGGAGAGCACAGCGAAGCCCACCATCCCGAAGAGTCCCATCATGCAGAAGGAACCCACCGGTCCGAGATCGCGCTTAGTCACCAATCCGAACCCGCTGAGGCCGGCGAAGCCGAACGCCGTCACGCCGAATACCTGGGCGATGCTGGACCCGGTGTAAGCCAGAAAGATGCTGGAAAGTGTCAGCCCAGTTAATGCCGCGTACACAACGTAGATGAGCGTCGCAGTCACGGCGCTGATGCGGTTGATCAGTCCCGACAGGGCGACCACGGCCCCGAGTTGCGCGATGATCAATCCCCAAAAGAGCAGCCGGTTGCCGAAGATCATTTGCACCAGGTCGGGATTGCCCGCAACGTTCCACGCCACAGCGCCGGTAAGGCACAGGCCGCCCGCCATCCAGCCGTAAACGCGGCTCATAAAGCGCGCGTTCTCCGCTGCGATGGACGCGTTCCCGAACGCGCGATTGCCCAACCCGGGACTGCCTGCCGTTGAGCTACTTAACTGGTTCTCGAAAGATCCTTGTTCCATGCCCCAACTTTAGGCCGTGCGCGAAGTTGTGTCAATAGCCGCAGTTTGCCAGCGACCATATGGCGTCACTTTGACCGTTGCAATGATCACTGCTATGCGAGGACGGAAATGAGCGGCGGACTGTATGGCCTCTGTATTGTGAGGTTTACCCTTGACAAATGGATCCGATCAATACTTGGCACGACAAGTGCGCTAATGGGGGCAGGAGTAACAAATTTATGCTTCGTTTTTTGAATGCGGCTCTGCTGGGTGCCGCGCTTATCATCCCAGTCGCCATGGCGCCAACTGCATTACGAGCCCAAGATAACAAGGCCCGCAGCTACCATGACAAACAGCACAATGACGATCATGAATGGAACAATCATGAAGATCAGGCGTACCGTATGTATGCAAAGCAGAACCATCAGAAGTATCGCACTTTCTCCACGCTGAAAGAGAACGATCAGCAAGCTTATTGGGGATGGCGTCACGAGCATTCCGACGCGCTGCTCAAGATCAACATTCGCTAGGCCGGCGGAGTTCGAATTTCGGGAGCGCCACCTCCAGGCGCTCTCGTACATTCCCTAAGAAAGGACTTTCTCCATGACCGAGACAGAACCGAAGAAATGTGCCCACCCCGCTTGCCGGTGTACCGTATCCGACGACAAGAAATATTGCAGCCAGCGTTGCGAGGACGCGAAAGGATCAATTGAGATCTCGTGCGGTTGCGCCCACCCGGGCTGCGCTCTGTAAGAAAATCAACTGGTACTGAGTAACTCGGGTCGCGCCGCTTTTGTGCGCGCTAGGGAATCCTGGCGCCAACGCGGCGTCGGCGGTTTGAATATTGCTAATTGACTATGCCTTGCTTCCTGCTATTCATCGTCCTGCTGTTTCCCCGCGTCGCGCTCGCTTTGCTGTGGTTTTTCTCGAATTACCTGCAGCGCGCGTTCCACGCCAGCCTGTTCCTGCCCCTGCTCGGCTTCATCTTTCTGCCGCTTACCACGTTGGTCTTTGCGTGGGAAATTAATAGCGGCATGCCCACCGCGGGAATCAATCTGCTGTGGCTACTGATTGCTGTGATCATCGACCTCGGCGGCCTGGGTGGCGGCGCGCATCGCCAGTCACGGCGTTAATCTCCGCAACAAGGCCGAGGCTCGGGCGCGCTGGTGCTTCAATAACACAAGAGATAGAATGTACTCGAATCCCGCGAACCATCGCGGCTGAGGAGAGCCATGCCGGAACTGACAACGTCGGAGCAGATCACGTCGCAGGAGACCACGTCGCAGCAAACGACGCGTAGAGATACCTTGAAGCGAGGGCTGGCAGCGGCGGGCTTGCTCGCATTCGCGACGGATTGGGCCGCTCCGGCGCTCGCGCAGGGCGAGGTGGACGTGCCGTTCACCGACATCCCGGCCACCTTCAATCCTAACAACGCCACCACCGGTGTCCGGATGCTGGATATCCGGAAGATCGACGGACCGTTTACGTCGAAAGACGATTTTTTCACCATCCAGCACATGGGCAAGCCCGAGATCGATGCGGCCACCTACAAGCTGAAGTTCACCGGTATGGTCAACAAGCCGACCGACTTCACGCTGGCGGATCTACGGGCCATGCGCTCCACCGAGTTGGCCGCGGGCTACGAGTGCTCCGGCAACAGTGCACGGGCCATCGAGGGACTGTCGTCGTGCGGCCGCTTCACGGGTGTTCGCCTAAGCGACGTCCTGAAGCAGGTGGGAGTGAATGCCAAGGCTCGCGAGGTGGTCTTTTTCGGCACGGATCGCGGGCCGCAGGAAGTGGTCTTCCGCACAAATACATTCAAGGTCGAGCAGCAGTTCGGGCGCAGCATCACGCTGGAAAACGCGATGAAGCGCGAGCCGATGCTGGCCTACGCGCTCAATGGCGAGCCCCTGACGCGCAATCAAGGCTTTCCGGTGCGGCTGATCATGCCGGGCTGGTATGGCGTCGCCAACGTGAAGTGGCTCTCGGAAGTGCATTTGCAGGAAGAGCGGTTTTTGGGGAACTATCAGGCGCGCTGGTATCGCTCGCTGGTCGGCGTCGATGGAACCGGCGAGGACAACGATCCGGCGACGCAGTGGGTGGAGAACGAGATCACCCGCATTCACCTGAAATCGGCGATCGCGCGCGTCCGCAAGAAGGGCGATGTCCACGAGATTCTGGGATTCGTGCTGAACGATGGCACGCCGCTCAAATCGGTGGAAGTGCAGATCGACAACGGGCCATGGCAGAAGGCCACGCTGGCGTCGACCAACACCCAGTATTCCTGGAAGCTGTTCACCTACCGGTGGGAAGGCGCCACGCCCGGCGAGCATACGCTGGTCTCGCGAGTGACCGATGCCGAGGGAATGGTGCAGCCGACGGCGGCCGAGTTGAAGCGGAAGAAGACGTTTCTGCAGGATAACGGGCAGTTTCCGCGGAAAGTCATGATCGGCTGAGTCTCAAATGCTTCGAAGAGACAAATTGTGGTTGCCGTGTCTCGCTGGCTTGATGCTGGCTGGACGCGCGACGAATTCCTCGGCGTAGTTTCCGGGGACCAAGATGTTTTTGGTATTCGGAAGGAAATAAACCATGAGCAAGATCTTTTATCGAGCGCTTGCCGGCCTACTCTTGCTGACACCGGCGTTGCCCCTCCGCGCCGCTGCTCCCCTGCGCGTCATGATTTTGGACGGGCAGAGCGCAGGCGCCTATCACGACTGGCGCCACACCACGCCGGTCCTGAAAAAAGAACTGGAGGACGCCGGTCTCTTCCAGGTGGATGTCGTGACCGCACCCCCATCCGGCGGCGATTTCCAAAACTTTAAGCCGGATTTCAGTAAGTATCAGGCCGTGGTCTTGAACTACGATGGCCCGGATTGGCCCGCGGACCTAAAGGCATCCTTCGAGAGCTACGTCAAAGAGGGCGGGGGACTGGTCATCGTTCACGCCGCCGATAACGCCTTCCCGGACTGGCGCGGCTTTAACCAGATGATTGGCATCGGCGGCTGGCGCGATCGCACCGAGAAGGCTGGACCGCTCTGGTATATCAAAGAAGGCCGCTTAGTTTCCGACAACGCCCCGGGCGCTGCTGGTTCGCATGGCGCCCGCCTGCCCTTCCTGGTGACGGCGCAGCAACCGGAGCATCCGATCTTGAAGGGATTGCCGAAAGCCTGGATGCATGTGGGGGATGAGCTTTACGCTACTTTGCGGGGCCCCGGCGAAAACATGACGGTTCTGGCAACCGCGCATTCCGACCCTGCCAACAAAGGCACCGGCCGCGACGAACCCATGCTGATGGTTCTCAGTTACGGGAAGGGCCGCATTTTCCACACCACCATGGGGCACGATGTTCCGGCGCTGAGCTGCGTCGGCTTCATCGCGACATATCCAGCGTGGAACGGAGTGGGCCGCCACCGGGAAGGTTACCCAAAAGGTTCCGGTAGCGTTCCCGACTGCTGAAACCGTCAGCTACCGGGTGGACATCGCGGCGATGAATCCCGCGAAATAGGCTGGAGTTTACCGCCGCGGTGAGCCGCTTAGCGGCTGGATGATGGTGTTCTCGTAGATCCCGCTGAACTCCGTCATGTCCCCCACCTTCTTGCCAGGGGCCGGCAGCAGCCGGGTCGCGAGCGGTTTATTCCATTTGAACGCCAGCGTCGCGACATCGCCGATAATTCGCGCGATCGTGTCTTCGCTGGTGTCGCCGGCCAGCGGGACCGTATCGACGCCCGTTGCGCAGACGGCCGAGTACGCCAGGATCGCATCGATGCCGTACGTGCCTTCCGTCCAGCGGCGCAATAGCGTATCGTCTTCGAGCACCGCGAGCATCAGCCCCGAATAGCCCGCCTGCTTGACTGGCACGGCTTTGACGGCGCGCGTGATGATGCCGGCGGCGGTCTCGGATCCCGGAGAGCCGAATGGAGCGCCGGTGAACGATTCAATGGCGGCGCCAATCGAAACCGGTCCGCGCGGCGCGGGTGTAGGATCAATCCCGGCGTAGGTCCAGCCGCTGCCGGCCGCTGCTTTCATAGCCGCCGCTTCCACCGCCTTTGCGTGGACGGCGAGCGCCCTGGTGAGTGCCGCCCCGGCAGTGCGCGGGTCGTGCTCGCGCGAGAAGACATCCATAACCACGTTGGCGGATTCCAGGCCGATCACAAAGCTGCGCGTTCCCTCCGCGGGATGCCAGGAGCCGGGATAAAACGGAACATACGCCTTTATCATTGCCGTGGCGGCGAAGCTGGAGTTCCCCTGGCCGTGCGGGCTGCGTTCGCCCACCGTCTTGATCAGGCGCGCGGCCTGCCGCACCGCGTTCCAATGGATACCGTCTTCGCCTGCCGTCACGATGGTTCCGCTGACGCGATTGCCTGGCGTCGACAACTCGTCGATGAGAACATCCACCGGCTCCGTGCTGTCGTTGTCTTTCGACATCGCGGGTCCGATGCTGACGGAGAAGTGTTCCTTGCCCGCCAATTCGCTAATGCCGCGCAGCACCTTCAGTGCCTCGGCGCGGCTGAGACCGCGCGTGTATTCGGGAAACGGCTGCGTCGTAATGCGGATGCCTTGCACCTCATACCCGGCCGCCTTGATCGTCTCACGCACCTGGCTGAGAAATTTCGCCGCCTCCTCAAACTGCGACGGATACGATTTCGCATCGATGGTAATGAAGCCAGTGACGGCGCGGACTTTCGCCTTCGCGGAATCAGCCGCGCGCAGCGTGGGGCAGGAGACCGCGGTCAATAATACGATTGCCGATAAAATACGTTTCGAGTGCGCCATGACAATTAGTGTATGCCCTGCCACGTAAAAAAGGCCCGGCTCCGTAAGGAGCCGGGCCGACTATTTAAACCAACAGCCAGGGAGCTTAGAAGATTAACTTCAGAGCGAACTGGAATTGCCGTGGATTCAGCGCTAAATTCGACGCCGTGATCACGCCGAACGCATTGGCGCTGGTCGGATGGAGAGCGGAGTCAAAGGCCCCAATATTGATGTTGGGTTGCCCAAAGTTCTCCGAGTTCGTGAGGTTGTAGACCTCCGCACGGAACTGCAACTTCATCCTTTCCTTGAGCTGGAAGTCTTTGAACATCGAGAAATCCACGCTCCTCTGCTTGGGGCCGTATAGTTGCGCCCGAGCTTCGTTCCCGGCAAAACCTACCGGTTGGCGGGCGAATGCGCCGAGGTTGATCCAGTTGTTGTAGTCCTGGTTCGCCGGCGCGTAGGACTGACCCGCTACTACATTAGGACGGTCCGTCGTCACCAGCCTGCTGACGTTTGAAGGAACCGGCGTCGAGGTATTCAGAACGGTGAACGGTACACCGGACTGGTAGAAGGCCAGCAAGTTGGCCTGCCATCCGCCGACGGCCAGCTTGTGCATGCGGCTTCCCGACTTTCCGAAGGGAAGCTCGTAGTTCACGCGATAGGACAAACGGTGTTTGATGCCGATGTCGGAGTTGCCCCAGTCGTAAGTTCTGTCATAGGGGAGAATCGCGCCAACCGTCGCCGCGCCGGTTGCACCACCATCGGAAATATTGGTGAGGTTGCGCGCGAAGACATAGTTGACGTTGGCCGTAAGGCCTTTCGCATAGCGGCGCTCAAAGCTAAACTGCGCTGCATTGTACTCGGAAGCGCCGGTGGCCGTGTAGTAATTGATGCTGGTCACGTTTGGCAGCACGCCGGAATAAACCAGCGGTGCGTAGGTTCCCAGGGCCGCGCCCTTGATGGACGCCGGGATGTTGATGTTCGGAGCGTACTGCAGATGGCGGGCAACCTGGCCAACATATCCAGCGCTGAAAACGTTGGAGCCAAACTGCTTCTGAACGGTCAAATTCCACTGCATGATGTACGCCTGCGGATAATCCACGGCGTGAGCGCCCATCACTCCAGGGAGCTGATTGTTCAGCGCTGGAATAAGATCGGCCGGTGCTCCTTGGAACAGCTTACCGCTGCCAGCGGGGCAAGCCGTCGCGCCACTTCCCGTCACCGGGAAGCAATCGATGTTCTGCGCGATAAACGGAGGATTGTAGAGGTTCATCGAGCCAGAAGCAAAGTCCTGGGCGAAGCGGCTCATGCCGAATCCACCGCGAACTACCAGGCCCTTGCGCGGCGTGGCGGCAAAGCCGAAGCGCGGCTCAAAGTTGGTCCAATAGGATCTCACGCCGGCCGTCGCTCCGATTTGGAACGGATTGCAGGCTGCGGGCGTGCACTTGCCAGCCAGAGCCGGATCGAAGCTGGAGCGTTCTCCCTGGGCTGCCGTGATCGGGCTGAAATGATCCCAGCGCAGTCCGAGATTCAACGTCAGCCACGAGTTTGCGTGCCAGTCATCCTGCACATAGATAGCAGGCTCCCAGAAGCGGAAATACTGCCGCTTCGGGTTGACCTGGCGGGCGATCTCATCCGGCTGGCCCTTGAGGAAGTTCACGAGATTGGGCAGTTCGCCGCCGGATTGCGTGAACCGGAAGTATCCCAGACCAAACGTATTCTGGTAATAGTTGACCTGCCGCCGAATCAAGCTGGCTCCTATTTTGATATTGTGCGCGCCTCTGCTCCAGGTCAACGAACCCTGTTCCTGGAACACGTTGTTGACGTCAAAGATGGGAACAAAGCGGTCGTCACCGAGAGTGAAGCTGCTGCCGGTACCACGCATGGACGTGATATCGATCGTGGCCAGACCGGAAATCTGGTCGCTAACATCGGTATTGGGCATGCCGAACTTGGCGCTGGCATTGGTGCCCTGATTCGGCGCGGATGTGTACAGCCAGAGGCGTGTGAAGCCGCCCTTCAATTCCATAACCATTGTCGGGCTGATGATGTGAACAAAGTCAACCATGTAATTCTGTGCATCCGCCTCTGAGGGACCCGGGAAGATTCCGCCGCCCGCGCTGACCTTGAGTCCATCCACGGTCACGTCCGGGAATAAAGCAGGCTGTGAGTTAAAGGTCGGGTTGTACGAGAAACGCGCGAACATGCTGTCCTTGTCGGAGAAGCGATGATCGATGCGGGCATCGTAGGTGGTGCTGTTATAAGCGCTTTGGACGTTGCCGTTGTAGTTAGGCCCGAGTACGGTAGTCGATCCCGTGTTCGGCGCCGGAAACAGCTTCCAGTACTTCAGCGCGACCGGATCCAGTTGGCCGGCCGGGATGATCGCGCCTCCGACGTCACTGAAGTTTCCGGGATTCTGCTCTTCAAACAAAGTGGGCGTGAAGATAACACCCGTGGGTTTTCCCGAGCGGATTTTCAAACCCTCATAATCGCCGAAGAAAAACGTTTTATCTTTTTGAATGTGGCCGCCGATGGAGCCGCCATATTGGTTCTGCCGGTAGGAGGGGCGCGGTGTGCCGGATCGATTGGAGAAAAAATCGTTGGCGTTGAGCTTGTCATTGCGCAAGAACTCGTAGACACCGCCATGGAAATCGTTGGTTCCGGATTTCGTAAGCAGATTGACTACTGCGCCGCCCGCGCGGCCTACTTCGGCCGGGTAGCTATTGGTATCGACTTTTACTTCCTGAATCATGTCGATCGAAGGACG
Source organism: Bryobacterales bacterium (assembly GCA_963731375.1). GTDB lineage: Bacteria > Acidobacteriota > Terriglobia > Bryobacterales > Bryobacteraceae > Palsa-187. Next base: position 528,826 of record CAVSUW010000002.1, on the reverse strand, counting down.
CATCAAGATCGTGAACTGTTCACGCTCGTTGTTGTCCATGCCGTCGATTAACGAATTGTTGAATACTTCGTTCTGTCCGTTGGCGCTGATGTTGGCGGTCTGGCGCCGTTCATCCGGGCGCGTGCCGCTCAAAATCGAATTGGACGGCCCGATCGCCACGCCCACGGTGCTCTGCACCAGCGTGACGTAGTTGCGGCCGTTCAACGGCAGATCCTGCACGGATTGTGCAGCGACCACGGTCGAGAGCGTCGCGCTATCGGTCTGTAGCGCCGGGCTCTGCGCCGCGACTTCCACCGTCTGCGTCACGTCGCCGACCTGCAATTGCACGTTGGCGCGGGCGCGATCGCCGGATACCACATTCAGAGCGATGGTGGCTTTCTTGAAACTCGGCGCTTCCGCGGAGATCGTGTAAGATCCCGACGGCATCAGGTTAAAAATATAGTCGCCGTTTGAACCGGTGGTGGTGGTCTTGGTGTCGTTAGTGGCCGTATTGACAACGGTCACCTTGACGTTCGGTATCACGGCGCCACCGGCGTCGGTTACCGTTCCAAGAATGTCGGCTGTGTTGACTTGGGCCGATGCCCAGTTCGCAGCCATGAATAAGCACATCGCCATCAGAAACACTGATAGCGCGTGGCGTGAAAGTGTCCTCATAAATGTAAAACCCCCTTAAAACAAGATCCTGCTATACATCCCGTTAGACTTTTAATCCGAACTCAACTTCTGCGTTTCCCTGTACTTAGCTTGGAAGGTACTGCGAATCGGTGAATTCCCGCTTGGTGATTTTGCAGGCGAACCCAGCCTTCAGATTCGGGCAATCGACTTCGTGCACTGAGCGTAATTCCGCGCGCTTGCAGAACGTAACCAAACCCCTTCCAGGAGTTTATGGGACGCTCCCAGATGGCGCTATCCCTAGAACCCATGAGATTTCGCGCCAGCGCACATTACAAGGCGATGACAAAATTAGCTGAAGCGATAGTGTGGAGAAAAGAAACAGGTGACGCTCCTGGCTTAAGGGAGCGTCACCCTCCGCTGAGGATTCCCAAAGGGGTGGAGATCCTCAGCAACTATCCATCGTTGTGAGATGGGTGCGCCGGACAGTTGACTGTCCAACGCTTTAGGCTTCCTCAGTAGAGTAAGCCGAACGCGGTCCATGCACTATCCCTAAAACACCTGAGATACCGTTGAATTGCACCATTGCCATTGCTCTCGATTTCCCGTGCGGCATATTTCAGGTGCGCCATCATATCGGTTGATGCGCTCGGGAGCGGGTGGTTGTGCGGCGTAATGCTGCCGATCTTATATACTCTGGTCTAGTCTGTTCGAAAACTGCAAAGGAGGATTTGTGGCCCAAGTTTCCTTGATTCTGCTCGCGATCCTGACGTTCATGGGGCTCTATGTGATCTTCGGGAGCTTCTTCACAGTGGAGACGGCGGAGGTGGCGGTGATCACGAGATTCGGCAAATTCCTGCGCATCGCCGACGCGGGACTGAATTGGAAATCTCCGTTCTTCGATACCGTGGCGGGCAGAGTCAGTTTGCGCGTGGTCCAGATCACGCTGACCATGGAAACAAAAACCAAGGACAACGTTTTTGTCACGATTCCTATTTCCGTCCAGAATCGCGTCCGCCCGGAAAAGGTTTTCGACGCCTACTACAAGCTGGCGGACCCGGTGGCGCAGATCAAGTCCTATGTGGAGCAGGTGATTCTTGGACACGTGCCCGGAATGACGCTGGACGAAGTATTCGCCAGCCAGTCCAGTATCGCGGCGGCGGTCAAGCAGGAGTTGGACGCCGACATGGCGGGGTTTGGCTATGAAATCGTCAATGTGCTGGTCACCGACATTGTTCCGGATGCCAAGGTGAAGTCGGCCATGAACGACATCAATGCGGCGCAGCGCGAGCAGGTTGCCGCGAACGCCAGGGGCGAGGCCGAAAAGATCCTGGTGGTGAAAAAGGCCGAGGCCGAAGCGGAGAGCAAGGCTCTCCAGGGACAAGGCATCGCCAATCAAAGGAAGGCCATCATCGAAGGGCTTCAGGTCTCGATCGAACAATTTCAAAAAGTCGTCGAAGGAGCGTCGGCCAAGGAGGTCATGCAGTTGGTGATGGTGACGCAGTACTTCGACACTCTAAAATCGATCGGCGAAAGTGACCGAACCAACACGCTGTTCCTGACGCACTCGCCCGGCGCGGTGAAAGAAGTCTCGGATCAAATTCTGCAGTCCATGCTGGTTGCGGAAAGAGCGAATCCCTAGGCGACGTTAGACCGACGAATTCGCCGCATGCAGCACAGGGCGATCCTCGATTACCGATCCCAGATCGCCGTGGCTCGAGCGCTTGCGAAGCAGCCGATTCATCGGCTCGGAATAGAAGCGCGCGGCGGCAGCTCCGAACGCGCCGGAGATCGGAATCGCTGTCAGGAATAGGATCGCAACAGCCAGCCATGGGCTTGCCAAGGCTCGACGAACAGGTTGAACAACGGAAACACGACGAACATGTGCAGCAGATAGACTTCATAGCTATTGCGGCCGAGGCTGAGTACGGGACTCAGAATCCGCGGGCTCTTCCACTGCGTCTGTGCGGCGCTAACGATGACCATGCAGGTTCCCACGGCAAGGATCGTCATCTCCAATCCGCTTCGCCCGATGACCGTGCTGTAGATTCGATTTGAAAAACCGAGAACAAAAGTCAGAATTGCTATGCCGCTACCGGCGAGTATGCGAAGTGCCGGATGGGAGAAGCGCGTTCTCGAAGCAATCAGCGCAGTGAGGCATCCCAAGGCGATGGCGTCCATGCTGCCAAGGTACGACTTCTCACTCCATATTTCGTTTCCGTGAGTGAAAACAGTACGACCGAAAGGCCCCAGCACGATCAGGCCAAGAAGAAACGCGACGAATAGCTTGCCCGCGCCGAACATTCGCGAGATGAGCGGAAAAAATAAATAGAACATTTCTTCTACCGAAAGTGACCAGAGGACGTCCCAACTGCCCGGGAGGTAACCGCGGTCCGCCTCCAGAACATTTATGTGAAAGGTAAGGGCCGCCAGAAGCGCTCGCCCGAGTCCTCCTGTTTTCGGCTTGACGACGAAGTCCTTGAACTGCGCGGCATGCAGAATGCTGAGAACCAGCAGCACGAGAATGAAGAGCGGCGCAATGCGCGCAAAGCGCAGCCGGTAGAAATCGCGCACGTTTACATTGGAGAGCGATCCCCAGCGGCGAAGCGTTGTAGACGTGATGAGGAAGCCCGAGACCGCAAAGAAGATCTGAACGCCGAACTGACCGTTCCATACCAACGACGGCACCAGCAGGGCGGGGATCTTCGCAGTGTATGGAACCTTCGCGATCAGCAGCCGCATGTTGACGTGATTCATCAACACGAAGAAGATCGCGAGGCCTCGCAGCAAATCGACGCCGTCAAGGCGCTTCCACCCAGGCGCGGTGTGTGATGACTCTGGCGGCGGCACATCTTATTTTGCAACAAAGTTCGTGGTGCGGACCCTTTCCCCGAAGAAATCGGCGGTGTATACTTTTAGCCACCGGAAGGCGTAAACTCCGGCTAGAATTGATCCTCGAAGGAGACACCCATGGATTCGAAAAAGCCTGGTCGAAGGAGATTCCTAAAAGGCAGCGCCGCGGCCGCCGGTTTGGCCATGGGAGCGGGGAAAGTCGTTGCCGCCGATGCGACGGCAAATGACATGGCGTATTCGAAGAAGGATCTGATCGCCTATGGCGAGCGCTCCCACTTCGTGACCTCGATACGCGAGCCGGTACCCGGAAGAATGTCGCCGGATGCCTTTGGACTGGTGTTTCACGTAACCACTCCGCTGCAGGATTCGGTAGGCATCATCACGCCTTCCTCGCTGCACTATGTGGCTACCCACCGCGGCTCCTTTGTTCCGGATATCGACCCCAAGCAGCATCGTTTTATGATTCATGGCATGGTGGACCGTCCGCTGGTTTTCAGCATGGACGATCTGAAGCGCATCCCTTACGTGACCCGCGTGCATTTTCTCGAGTGCCTCGGAAACCGCTCGGGCGGCAAGGCTAAGACAGTCCAGGATACCCACGGGTTGACCAGTTGCAGCGAATGGACCGGTGTGCTGCTGTCGGTGTTGCTCAAGGAGGCCGGCGTGCAAAAAGGCGCGTCCTGGATGGTGGCGGAAGGGGCGGAGGAAGTGAAAGGCGCGTCCAGCATTCCGCTCGCCAAGGGGCTCGACGACTGTCTGGTGGTCTACGCCCAGAATGGCGAGGCGCTGCGTCCTCAGCAGGGCTTCCCGCTCCGGCTGATCGTTCCCGGCTTTGAGGGAATTTATCAGACCAAGTATCTGCGGCGGATCAAGAGTCGTGGACCGGTTCTACATGACCTATAACGATTACGGGCACATCAACCCGGATCCGAAGGTCACCGCGTTGACGGTCCAGTGGGGACCGAAATCGGTCATCACATTTCCTTCCGGCGGACAGCAGCTTTCCGGCCCCGGATTCTACGACATCAGTGGGCTGGCCTGGTCCGGCGGGGGCGCCGTTAAGAGAGTGGAAGTATCCACCGACGGCGGAAAGAAATGGCAGGACGCCGAGCTGCGGACGCCCGCCTATCGCATGGCGCATACCCGCTTTGGCCTCAACTGGAGGTGGGACGGGAAAGAGTGCACGCTGCTGTCGCGCTGCACGGACGAGCTGGGCGAGGTGCAGCCGACGGTAGCCGAAGCCGGCAAATTCTTCGGCGATGCGCCGGAAAAAGCTCGAGTGCGCGGAACCGACAATAGCATTCAACCGTGGATCGTGGCCGCGGATGGGAGCGTTCGCAATGGCCACGCTTAAGCTTCCGCTGCTCGCATTGGCGCTGGGGGCTTGCACCGGATGGGCGCAGTCGCCGACCTATGGTGTGGGGAAGACTCCGAGCGCGGATGAAATTCGCGCCTGGGATATTTCGATTGGTCCCGAGGGAAAGGAACTGCCGCCGGGGCACGGTACCGCTGCCGAAGGCGCGAAGCTCTTTTTGGCGAAGGGGTGCGGGGGATGCCACGGGCCCACCGGGATAGGAGCTCGCGCGCCTGCTTTGATCAAAGGTGGCCCGGAAAGAGGCCAGCCTATACCGCAGGGCATGGAAGGAATGCACATGTCGCCGGACACGGGAATCATGGCGCTGCGCTCACCCTACGCCGTGACCCTCTGGGATTACATCAACCGCGGCATGCCTCTTTTCAAAGAGGGGACGTTAAAGCCCGATGAGGTTTACGCGCTGACGGCCTTCCTGCTCGCCAAGAACGAAGTCATTAAGGAAGGCGAAGTCATGGACGCGCAGAGTCTGCCGAAAGTGAAGATGCCGAACGTTAATGGATTCTCCGACGCTCCACCATGGAAACATGGGCAGCGGAGGCTGGCGGGTTACCAATAAGCGGCAGTCCGTGAGCCGTAGGGTCCTATTGGGCGCGGTTGTCGTGGGGGGCGCTCGCTTTTCTGGCAATGCTTGCCGCTACGGTTGATCTGGATGACCGTTCCGGAAAGAATCGTCTATCGTGAATCTTCGCCGGTGCAAACGGCTGCTTTTAGCATTGAAGTGAAGCAGCACGGCACGTCATTCTTCGTCACGCCGGCGCAAAAAAAGACCCTGGACCGCATCAGTAATGGTACGCCCTGGGTATGGTTCGGTGGGTTTGCGGTCGCAGTCGCCGCGATTGTGGTGGGAGCCGCGGCGCGCTTGCGACTCCCCGCTACAAATAGAACGACGTGAATCCTACTTCATCGGTCCGCCGACAGTCGGCGATCCGGTTCCGCTGCAACCAGTGGCCCCGTAGCGGATGAATTTCTGGATGCGCTTGCCCGTGTCGACTTCGGCAGTATAGATGTTTCCCTTGCTATCGACGCTCACCTGATGCAGCCAGTGGAACTCGCCCGGCATCTGGCCGCTTCGGCCGAGCCGTCCCAGCTCCTGCAAATTACTTCGATTCAGCAGGTAGATGGTCATGTTGGAGTTGTCTCCCACATACAGGCAGCTCTGCGCCTTGTCGGCGGAGAAGTTGATGGAAACGGCTGTTCCCGGAATCGTCGTGTTGGTGTGCTCGCTGATAAATTGCTCGGCGACGAAGCCGCACTTGCCGGGCTGGCCGGTCGGATTGCTGCACTCTTTGCCCAACTCGGGACTGTTCTTGTCGAACACCTGAATGCGATCGTTGCCGCGGTCGCAGACGTAAATCTTGCCGTCGTTGGATAGCTTCACGCAATGCACCGGGTTGCGGAAGAATGCGGGTTTCCGGTTGCCCTTGGCGTAATCCTGGATCCACGTCCCGGCGGCCTTCGCGCCCGCGTCATCCACCGGATTGTTTCCATACGCCCCGAAATGGCCGATGTATTTTCCGGTGTCGGCGTCGACGATCAGGACGTGGCGGTTGCCGTAGCCGTCAGAAACATACAAACGGTTGGTCGCGGGATCGACCACCATGTCAGTCGCCTGGAACAGCAGCGGAGTGCCGTTGATCCCGCCGTGCATGTCGTTGCTGTCCGGTCCCTTGGGAGTTCCGCCGATCCGCATCTTGAAATTGCCGTCCATGTCGAATTTCAGGACCAGGCCGTCGCCGCCCGCCTTATTCGTGGACCACGGCATGTCTGCCTTGCCGGCAACTCCAGAGTTTCCGGAGATCCAGACGTTGTCCTTCTGGTCGACATAGATCCCGTGCTCACTCTGCGGCCAGATGCAGCCTGCCTCTTCTTTACATTTGCCGCCGATGAAACCAGGATCCGCCGGACCGCCCCAGGCCTTCAGCAGCTTGCCGTCGGCATCGAACTCCAAAATGGAAGGAGCGGCTTTGCAGCAATCGGCAATGGCTCCATACACACGCGGCTGGCCGATCCCATCGATCGGCTGACCCTTATCATTCTTGGCGCCCGGCACGGCTTCTTCGAGCCCCGCTTCTTCGTTGGTCATGGTGCGCGGCCGATTGTAGACCCAGATATGATCGTGCTGGTCGACGTAGAGTCCGCCGAGCTGGCCCACCAGCCAGTTGTGCGGCAGCGGCTGCGGCCACGCGGGATCGGCGACAAACCCGGGCGTTTTGCCGGTGCTGGACGCGTTATACACACCCGACTGCTTGAACAACCGCTCGAGAGAGCCGCTGTTCTTCAGGATGTTGACATCGGCGTCGGCGGCCATCGCCAAACTGGTCATCGCCAGTGCCATCGCCGGCAGTGCGGCCATCATTTTAATGCGCTTCATAATTCTCCTTTGGACCACACGCTGCCCAAAATGACGGTGTGGCGGGGCTGATCCGCGACCGCAGATCACGTAAAGTATACATCACTCCGGCGATCCAACGGTGACGCAATCTGCTACTTTCCGTTGAACAACTCGGTGAGTTCGGTCACTTCTGCGCGAATCGCGCCTTTGAGGGTCGGCTCACGGTCGGGAGCCCATTCAGGCGAATGCGGAGCCGGTCCCGGAATACCGGTCTTCTGGATCTCCGCGAACTTCTCTGCATTCACCGCGCCGATGTGCAAAAGCGCCGATGGGACTTTGCCGGTGATCCAATATTGGCCAAAATCCTCCGACGTCATCTTTGCCGGCATGGGGACTACTTTATCGCCCAAGCCGACTTTTAGCGCAGCAGCCAGACGCGCGACCAGGGCGGGATCGTTATAAACCACCGGCTCGCCAGGCTCGTCGCGCGTAATGATCTCGGGCTCGCGTGGCGCCCCCGCGGCCATAGCTTCACCTTTGGCGATGCGGCGGATGGCGGCGAGAGTCTTGCGCCGGACTTCGGGCGTGTACGTCCGCACCGAGAGTTGCAGCCGCACTTCATCCGGAATGACGTTGCCCGTGGTTCCGCCGTGAATCGAGCCTACCGTGATCACCACCGGATCGATAGGATTGTTCTCGCGCGAGACGATGGTCTGCAGCGCCAGCACGATGCGCGAAGCCAGGACAATGGAATCCACCGTGTTCATCGGCATGGCAGCATGTCCGCCGCGCCCGTGCACGACGAGCGTGACATTGTCCGACATGGAGCGGAATGGTCCTGGATGGTAGCCGATAGTTCCGGCCGGCATGGTGTCGTCATCGTGTAGCGACAACGCAAAATCGGGACGCGGGAATCGCGTGAAGAGACCGTCCTTCAACATTGCGGTTGCTCCACCGGAGCCGCTTTCTTCGGCCGGCTGTCCTATAAGCATCAGTGTCCCGTGCCAGCGATCCTTGTGTTCCGCCATCCACCGCGCGGTGCCCGCCCACGCGGACATGTGGATATCGTGGCCGCAGGCGTGCATTACCGGAGTCGTTTGGCCAGTGGCGGTCTTTCCGATGACTGTGCTGGCGAACGGCAATCCAGTTTTCTCTTCCACTGGCAGCGCGTCGAGCTCGGTCCGCAGCATCACCGTGGGACCGGGTCCATTTTTCATCACCGCAACGACACCGGTTTTGCCGACACCGGTAGTGACCTCATAACCCAGCGCCTTGGCGAACGCCGCGAGTTTGCCCGACGTCCGAACTTCCTGGAACGCAAGTTCCGGGTTGCGGTGCAAATCGATATAAAAGGTTTCGATATCGGGATAGATGGCGTCGACTTCGGCGGTGGTGGGAGTGACGGCGGCAGTCTGACCCGCTCCGTTTACAGCGAACGCGAGTAGAGCGGCAATTGTGGCAGCGGGGTATTTCATGGTACTGCCATTTTATCCTGCTGCCGTGCTACTGATACTTCGCCAGCTCGCTTTCCCTGGCGATCAGACCGAGTCCGGGTAATTCCGGCACCTTCATGAAGCCCCGCTCGAACTCCAGCTTGTTTTCAAACAGCGGCTCCAGATCTGCTCGCTCGCCGGGAAACTCCTGCCGCCGGGCTGCATTCGAACACGAAGCCGCGAAATGGATCACAGCGGCGGTGGCCACTGTGGGCGTGGTGTTGTGAACTACGACATGTTTGTTATAGGCCAGTGCTAGTGTTGCGATTTTCTTCGCCTGCGTGAGGCCGCCGCACTTGCTTACGTCGGGCTGCACGATGGAGATACCGCTTTGCGTGATCAAATCTTTGAATTGCCACAGAGTGTATTCATGTTCTCCGGCGCTGATCGGCACGTCGAGCGCGGTGGCGACCTCTTTCATCGCTGCGTAGTCATACTGCGGCGTCGGCTCTTCGAACCACGCGATGTTGTACTTTTCCGAGAATTTTCGACCGATCATAATGGCGTGCTTCGGGGAATAACCATTATTCGCGTCGAACGCCACGTCTACTTTGTCGCCCACCGCCTTGCGGATCGCCGATATGAAACTCTCCGCCGGGTCGTCAGGAGCGTCCAAGCACTTGGCTGCCGAAGTCCATGCGGATCTTCACCGCTGTGAAACCGCGCTCGACGGCCTGCGCCATTAGTTTCGACACGCTTTCCGGAGTATCGGTTTTAGCGCCTCCGCGCCCGTAGCTGAAATAGACCGGCTGCCGATCGCGATACTTGCCGCCGAGCAGCTTATAGACTGGAACGCCCAGGATCTTGCCCTTCAGATCCCACAGAGCCATATCCACACCGGCAATCGCTTCCGAAATGGCGCCCATGGGCCCGAGCTTGAAGTTCGGGTACAGCATTTCGTCGTAGAGCGGATCGGTTTGGAACGGGTCTTTGCCCATCAGGTGCGGCTTTAGCAGAGTCTGAACATTCGAAGCCAGTACCGTCATGTTCATCGGCGAGCACTCGCCCAATCCGAACATGCCGTTGGAGGCTTTCACCATCACGAATAGCGTCCGACCCTTGATGATCAATGGCCGCACTTCAGTGATTCGAATGTCATTCGGCGCATCGGCTTGGAGCGGCAGTCTCTCCGCGACCGCAGCCACCGCAGCCGCGCCCGTCCAGCGAAGCAGGGAACGTCGCGTCGTACTCATAATGTTCTGGGTTGGAGTATACAACAGGCGGCCGGCCGCGAAGAAGCGAGCTGCCTAAGACCGACGGCCTTACGCCACTCGAGCAGTCCCCTGCTCGATCAGCTTTTGGTGGCTGGGCTCGGGCATGAAGGATTGCGACTCCATTTCATCAAAGCCCGCAACCGTAATCGTAAAGCGCCCATTGTCGCCGCGCTGGATGTAGCCCTTCCCCTTCAAGTACCAAAGAGCGGCTTGCAGATGTTCGCGGGGACAGCCCAGAATCTCTTCGAAGTCGACCGCCGTCATGGACGAGCGTTCGATGTCGTGCGAGGCCTTGGTATACAGCAGTCCAAGAATGCCTTTGCGCTTCGCCCTTTCGGCTTGAGGCCCTAGCGAGGCCTCGGCCTGGTCAAAGATCTTCCAGTGCAGTTGCCGGGTGGCCTGATAGCGAGCGTCGTACTTGGCGCGCTGCTCCGGGTCGCTCAAGATCCGCGCCGCGGCCGTGACCCGGATGAACATTTCCGCATTCCCGGTGTCGGGCGTATCGGGATGATAGCGCTGCGCCAGAATCCGGTGGACTCGATGAATGGTATCGGCGGTCGCTTTCGGACTCAGTTGCATGATTTCGTAGCAATCCAACTGATCGGGATCTTCGGTGAACGGCGCGGTATCGCCGAGTGGCGGCGGCTCCGCTTCTCGCCGTTCGTTTCTGGCGCGCGCCCCTTGGCCGTTCTTCAGTTCCAGACCGACCTGAAAAACGCCACCTGTTTCCTCCATGCACCACTTCACGTCGGCCTGCAACTGGACGTCGTTCCTGCCCTCGCCGAACGTTCCGCGTATGACGACCATTGAGCCAACCTCTAGCGGCGTCATGAGTGACAGGCCGACGCCTTCGTCGGTGACATCGCGAAGGTAGGCGGTGGCCCAACGCGCGTTCCCTGTCTCGTCTTTCAGACGGACTCTGACGACGCTGGGATCGGTGCGCTTCCGATTGGTTTGCCTGCGCTGAACGCCTGTGCTCAATGCAATCTCCTAGCGGTAACCGTAGCGCATGGGAACCAATCCAAAGCGTTCGATAAAGCGCCGCGGCTTTTCGGGCGCTGCTTGCTTGTCCAGGAGCATCTTGGCGAACTTCTGGACACTGGTGGCGAGCTTCGGCGCGGGCCGGCCCGCTCGAATGGCGGCGGTTACGTCGCCGTAATCGGACGGGAAGGTCGCGAACACCGGCAGTCCAACGGTCTTCTCAATTTCGGGCATGGTCAGCAACATATCGCTCGACACCCGATTTAGGAGGAGTGAGACCTTATCAAGCAGATCCAGTTTGCGCAGCAGCAGGACTTTCAGATGAGCGAGGCGCAACGCCGGCAATTCCGGAGTGGTCACCAGCAGGATCTTATTGGCATCCCGCAGCACCGCGAGCGTGGTCTCATCGAAGGTGTCGGGCATGTCGGCGTTGACGATATTGTAATTACGCCGGGCAAACTCAATCAGTTGGGCGACCTGTACTCGCGGAATCCCCTCTCCCACGCGGGGGGCGCCGGACAGAAGCAGGTCGGTGTTCCCCACAGTCTTGACCAGAGTGCGCAAAGCGTCGTCGTCGAGTTGCTTGCCATGCGCTGTCACATCCGCAAGGTTGCGATCATGGCTGGTATTGAACATGAATTCGATCATTCCCGAGGCCATGTCGAAATCCGCCAGCAACACGCTCGGATTCTCCATCTGACTGAAGGCCCATGTGGTGTTGGCAGCAATGGTAGACGCACCGACGCCGGCTTTTGCGGGAATGTATGCGAAGAAACGGTCTGTGGAATCGATCACCACCGGGCGAACTTCAAGGTCGCGCTCGAGCTGGTCCAAGATCTGGCCCACTTCGGCGTTCTCAAACGGCGCGGACAACAACTGAGTCATGCGCAGCTTGAGCACACAGCGCAGCACGGCAACATCCTGCGAAGAGTGAATGGCGACACGCTGAATGGCTGGGAACTCAGCCTCCAACTGGCGGGCAATCGGCTCGGCATGATGCAGGCTCTCAATACTGAGAAAGACGACTTCCGGCGCCCACGCCCGAACTACTCGGCTAAGGTCCTGCGACGAAGGGTATTCGTCGAGTGTCCGCGAAACGTTCAACATCCAATGCGGAGCAATCGCTTGCTCGAACTGCTTTCGAAGGTCTTCGCCCGGGCAGATAAGGATAGCTCGCATGGACTAAATATAAAGATCTACGTTAATGCAAGAAATCAGCCGTTAGTCCTGTTCTTAACGTCTTTTCGCACTAGTTCGGAGGCACCAGTACTGCGCAAATCTAAGGTTCCTGGGGGCAGCGATACAGCCGGGTCGGGCGATCTAGACGACGGAGTCACCCCGATGGTTTTCAAGGAACTCATCGTCGATGGGCTTGCGTCCTGCGAAACCTTCCTCAGTCCCGTGCCAGAAACGGATGCGTTCCTCGCCCAATTTCCAGCATAGGCACACTTCGCGCCCCTGATAGCGTGTGAGGAAATCGATCAGGCCAATGTCCAGATCCTTGACCAGAACGCCCATCTGCTCGATCTTCTCGAAGATTTCCCGCAGGGCGCCGGTGCTGGCATCGCGGCGGGCGCGCGTCGCCAGGATCGGCCCGGGGTTCACGCGCGAACCACCTGCCATGCGGATGCCCTGCATGGTGGCGTTGAGTTCGTGCCTCGGCGGCCTGGTATTCGGCCTTATGAAACAGAGCGTCGCGCAGAGCATGGTCCACCTCGGGCAGCATCCGCTCGGCTTCGGTCAAGGTGAAATATCGCGGCATGCGTTAGATGGACGAATGCTCCCCGGCGGCTTGATCTTCGGGTGCTTCGGGTCTCCAGAGCCTTTCGAGGGCCGGCTTGAACCGGGAATATAAATACGATACCAGCAGCAACAAGGCGCCCAACGCCAGGAAAGCGATAATGCGGAAGCCGCGGCTAAGCGACCACACGTCCAACAAATACAATTTCACGATCACCAGCGCGAACAAACCCAGGCCCAAGATACGGTTTAGCGCGGAGCGCAGGCAGACTCCAGCCACCACCAACGCCGAAGCGTAAACCGCCATCAAAATGGAGATCCCGGTCGAGACGACGTTTGCCACATCTTGCGGCTCGCTGCTGCGGCCGGCCCATCCGGCGACTTCCAATCCCAGGGCCCATAGCATGACCAAGTGCCCCGCACCATATGCAGCAGACTGCGATTCTCGCGTGCGCAGCAAATCGCGACGCGATCCACAGACTGGCGGCGGAAACCGCGAACGTCAGGAAGCGGCGGTTCGCGAACGCCGTATAGAAGTAGTCGATCGAATACATCGCGGAATCCAGGGTGACAAGCCTGACCAGCACCAGGGCGAACACTATCGACGCTGCCATCTGAAGCCACGGACGCGCGAAGCGTGCACCCAGCCAAGTCAGCGCCGCGGCTTCAAGCGACCACAGCATCGTAATGCGGAAGCCCACGAACTGAATGGGAATCGCTAAGGTCAGCAGGATCGCCGCAATCGCCGCCGCTAATTCACCGAGGTGGCGATCTCTATCCCAAGCGCCTTTCGCGAGAACCGCGTGGCAGACGGCTAGCGCAAGAGTGAAGGCGCCCATGGAGCTGTGATACTGAGTGGTCCAGTAAAACGTAGGTTCCAGCGAAGTAAACTCCGGTGTTCAGCGCGAGCAACCACAACCGTGTGCCCACGACGCTCGCCGCGAAAAAGAGCGCGAAGATGATCGACAGCCAGCCCCATGCCGCAAGGCGGGTCGCGTCATCGAGCCACTGCGAACTCCAGCCCAAAAACAACAATGCGGTGGCCGGCCATGCGAGATACTCGAGCGACGGCCAGCGCTTCACGCGAGCGATCGCCAGTGCTCCGACATTCAGCATGGAAGTATAGCCGGCCAGAACCCACATGTGATTCTCGCCCGTCGAAAGCAGCACCGGCGTGAGGTAACCTCCCGCCAGACCCAGCAAGGCGACGGCCTGCGAATCGTAATGCAGCGCCAGCATGGCGGCTGCGGCCGTGGTCAGGCACATCAGCAGGAATGCCGTCCCTTGCGGCAGCAGATGATAGAACCCGAAGCCCGCGTAGAACGACAGGTAGAGTAGCGCCAGGCCGAGTCCAGTCAATCCGCGGGCGAAGACTTTTTGGCCGCGCAGCGAAATCCATTCGCCCAGAAACAGCGAGAGAGTGGCTGCGGCGACACCCAGAGCGACGCGCATCGCGGGACCGATCCATTGGCTGTCCACCGCGTACTTGAACAGAAAGCCGACGCCGAAGATGAGCGTTACGACTGCCACACGGTTGAGCCAACCGAGTCCGAAAGTGGTCTCGAGAGCCGGTTCAGGCGCCGAGTTCACATCCGGGGAGACCCACGGGATTTCTTGCGGCAGCGGAGGAGGCGTACGCGGCAGAGGCGGCGGTGTCAGTGGCGGAGGCTGCGCGGCGACCGGTTCCGGCTCCGGCTCGGCAGCTGCGGGTGGCGGCGGGAGGAAAGCCCCACGGCCGCTTCGATCCGCAGCAGACGTTGGTCCGAGTTCGGTCCTGCTGCTGGACGAGACGCGCCAACGCGCCCGAGATGGCGTCCATACGTTCCCGATCGGGGCTCGCGGGCTCTTCCGGCGAAGGCATTCCATTCCAAACTACACTAAGAATAAAGCTCATGAGCGATTCTGGTTTCCCTTTACCGCCTCCCACTTTTGAATTTCTGGTTTTCTCGCTGAAGACCCAGGCGGAGATGCAACTCGGCCTGTTCCAGTTCGGAGAAACATCCGAGGAACCGCCCAACCTGCCGGCGGCGCGCCACGCCATCGACCTGCTGGCGATGATCGCCGAAAAAACGCGCGGCAATTTGGCGCTCGAAGAGCAGCGGCTGATCGAAAACTCGCTCACCGAGCTGCGCTTCCGCTTCGTGCAGGTGGCGGAGAAAACGCCGGCCGTTGTTGCAGACAAACCAGTAGACAAACCAGCCGAAAAATCCGCGGAATCGGGGGACGCGCCCGCGTCGTCCTGATGCCGGAAACATTGCGCATCACGGTGCTCGGCTCGGGCACCAGCTCGGGCGTGCCCACCATCGGCTGCAGCTGCGCCACCTGCGCCTCCACTGACCCGCGCGACAACCGGCTGCGGCCGTCGGTGCTGATGCAGTACGGCGGCAAGAATGTGCTGATCGACACCACTCCGGACTTCCGCGCCCAAGCATTGCGCGCCGGCATCGGCCGCGTGGACGCGATCCTTTTCACGCACGCGCACGCCGATCATATCCTGGGACTCGACGACGTGCGGCCCTTGAACTATCACCAGAAGATGTCGATTCCGGCCTACGGCACCGAAGCGACGCTCGATATCGTCCGCCGCGTTTTCCGCTACGCGTTCGATCCGGAGCCGTCGCAATCGTCGGCCCCGCGCGTGGACCTGCACACGATCACCGAGGAGCCATTCGATCTGTTCGGCCTGCGCGTGATTCCCATTCCGCTGATGCACGGCCGCGGCGCGACGCTGGGATTCCGCTTCGGCGATGCCGCCTACCTCACCGATCACAGCGACATTCCGGAAGCTTCCAAGGCGCTGCTGCAGAATCTGGATGTGCTGTTTCTGGACGCCCTGCGGCACCGCCCGCATCCCACGCACTCGACCGTCGAGCAGAGTCTGGCGTCGGCTCGCGAACTAGCGCCGCAGCGCGCTTTCTTTACGCACATCTGCCACGACCTGCCGCATGCGCAGACCGAGGCCGCCTTTCCGCCCAACGTGCGCCTGGCGTACGACGGCCTGCAGCTCGAGGTTGCTCTCCGCAGCCCGGGGTCCCAAAGTAAATGCGAGTCGCCCGCTCCCTAGAAGAAGCCGCCGGCCTTCGAGCCGGTGGCCGTGACCATCGGCAACTTCGACGGCGTCCACACCGGGCACCATGAGTTGTTGCGTGAAGTGGCCCGCGCGGCTCGCGAAAAAGGATTGCAACCGGCGGTACTGACCTTCGATCCGCATCCCGCATCGATTGTCGCGCCCGCAACGCGCGGCACGCTTGCTCACCACTCAAGCGGAACGCTGCGCGGTACTGGCGCGCGAAGGAATCGAGTACGTGCTGGTGCTCCCGTTCACGCGCGAAGTGGCGCATTGGACTCCGGAACAATTCGTCGAGCGAGTGCTGGTACAGGCGCTGCGGGCGCGGGCCGTCATTGTGGGCGACAATTTCCGCTTCGGGCACGGTCAGGCCGGCGACGTGAAGGTGCTGGCGCAGCTTGGGCGAGCATTTACGGTTTCGAGACTCGCGTGGTCACTCCCGTGAAGTGGCGCGGGCGAACCGTGTCGTCGAGCGAAATCCGGCGCGCCGTCGAGTCGGGCAAGGTGCGCTCGCGGCGCGGCTGCTCGGGCGGCCCTATGCAACCGCGGGCGAGGTGGTTCCGGGGCATGGAATCGGTTCGAAGCAAACCGTGCCGACGCTGAATCTGCGCACCCACGCGCAGGTGCTGCCCGCGACCGGCGTCTACATCACTCGTACCTTCGACGCGGAATCGGCGCGCAGTTGGAATTCGATCACCAACGTCGGTTATCGCCCGACCTTCGCGGACGCGTCCGGCGGTCAGGAACTCACCATCGAGACGTTCCTGCTGGATCCTTTGGAGCCGCCCGCACCGCAACGTATTCGCGTGGAATATCTGCGCCGCGTGCGCGAGGAACGCAAGTTCGAAACGCCGGAAGCCCTGAAGGCGCAAATCCTGCGCGACGTCGGCCGGGCGCAAGCGTTCTTTCGCCGGGTGACAAAATGGGTGCGCCGCCCCTTAGAATAAGTTATGGCTCTTTCCGCTGGAAAAACAAAATACATGACGAAGCTGTCCAATAAGGACGGCATTATCGCCGCGGCTGCGATGGATCAGCGCGGCAGCTTGCAGAAGTCGCTCGCGACCGCCAAGGGCGTGGATCAGAAAGCGATCACCTGGGACATGATGTCGGAGTTCAAGACGGCCGTCACCCGCATCCTGACGCCGCACGCTTCCGCCATCCTGCTCGATCCCGAATACGGCCTGGAAGCCGCCAAAGCGCGCTCCTCGAATGCCGGCCTGCTGCTGGCCTATGAGGAATCCGGCTACGACAACACCAAGCCGGGCCGCCTGCCCGATCTGCTGCCGCACGTTTCCGTGAAGCGCATCGTCGATTGGGGCGCGGACGCGGTGAAGATCCTGATTTACTACTCGCCCGTTCGACGACGGGTCCGGTCAACGATATCAAGCACGCTTTCATCGAACGCATCGGCTCGGAATGCGAGGACAACCAGATTCCCTTCTTCCTGGAATTCGTCGGCTACGATCCCAAGGGCGGCAACGAAAAAGGCGTCGAGTACGCCAAGATCAAGCCGGAAGTGGTGATCGGCTGCATGGAGGAATTCACCAAGCCGCAATACAAAGTGGATGTGCTGAAAGTGGAAGTGCCCATCAACGCCGAATTTGTCGAAGGCAGCTCGGTCTATAAGGGCGAGAAGGCCCAATCGATGTCGGAAGCGATGGACCTTTTCCGCAAGGCCGCGGCAGTGGCCACCAAGCCGTTCATCTATCTGAGCGCCGGCGTGGGCAACGCGCAGTTCGTCGAGAGCCTGCGCATGGCCACCGAAGCGGGCACGGATTACTCGGGAGTCCTGTGCGGCCGCGCCACCTGGAAAGACGGCATGCCGATCTACGCCACCAAGGGCCTGGCGGCGCTGGAAGATTTCCTCTCCACCAAGGGCGTGGAGAACATCAACGCCGTGAACGCAGCGCTCACGGGCGCAACGCCCTGGTACAAAAAGCTGGGCGTCGCCGCGACCGCCTAAGCTTCGAGATCAATGATCGTAAAGCACCTGGCCGCACTCGCCGAATTCTCTTCCCAGAAAATGGCGAAGACGACCGTCGCGCGGGGCGAGACCCTGTTCGCCGGCCTCAATTGTTTTGAGCCCGGCCAGGAACACGCGGCGCACGCCCACGCCGGCCAGGACAAGCTTTACGTTGTGCTCGAAGGCGAAGCGGAGATCCAAGTGGGCGATGATACGCAACTGGTCTCCGCAGGAGGCGGCGCCTTTGCTCCCTCGGGCGTGGTGCACTCCGTGCGCAATCGCGGCGAAAAACGGCTGGTGGTGTTAGCCGTGCTCGCGCCGCCGCCTGCCCAATGAGAGTTTAGCCGCCCCACTGCAGCTTCTCGCGCAGCACATCGAAGAATCCCACGCCGCCGGCGCGGATCAATTGCACCGTCTGCTCGGACCGCCGGCACGATCACGCGATCGCCCTTATGCAGCTGTTCGCCGACTTGGCCGTCCACCGTCAGATAGGTGGTGTTGTCGCCGCTGATCGTAATCTGGATGACGGCTTCATCAGGGACGATCACCGGGCGGTTGGTCAGCATGTGCGGGCAAATCGGCGTGATGCAGAGCGCGGCCACCTCTGGAACCATGATGGGGCCGCCCGCCGAAAGCGAATAGGCGGTAGAGCCGGTGGGCGTCGAAACGATCAGCCCGTCGGCCTTGTACAAGCACATGAAATGATCGTCGACGTGCACTTCCAGATCGATGATGCGCGCGATGTCGGCCTTGGCGAGCGTGATGTCGTTGAGCGCTTCGTAGGTGCAAGCGCAGTGGCCCGCCGCGCCACAACTCCGTGTGCAACATGCGGCGGCGGCTCACTTCGTAGTCGCCCGCGAGCACTCGCTCCAGTTGCGGATAAAGTTCGTCGACGGTGATGGCCGTCAGGAATCCCAGGTTGCCCAGATTGACGGCGAACAGAGGAATGTCGCGGCCCTTCAAGGCCCGCGCCGCCGACAGCAGCGTCCCATCGCCACCCAACACGATCAGCAATTGCGCGCCTTCCGGCACGGCTTCGCGCGGCAATCCATTCTTCGGTCCCGCGCCGGTCCCCAGGTAGGCGGCGGTCTCCAGCATCGCAGCGAACTCCCACGCCGCGCTCCGCCAGCCACTTCACCAAAGCAGGCGCCACCGTGGCCGCCTTCTCGCTATGCGGCTTGGAAATAATGCCGGCGGTCGAGATTTTATGTGATGGGATTCGCGGCTGGCATAAAGCAAGAATTCCCGATTGCCCTCGGCGCCAAGGATCGGACTCTCGATGATATCAGCCCGGAACCCCTGCGCTTCGACCGCGGCTCGCACCCGATCGCAGGCGGCCTGATGCAATGCGGGCTCGCGCACGATTCCACCTTTGCCCACCTGGCCCCGCTCCACTTCAAACTGCGGCTTGACCAGCAGCACCATCTTGCCGTCGCGGAGTCAGCAAAGGTGCCACGGCGGGAATCAGCAAGCGTGAGGGAGATGAAGCTGGCGTCGCATACCGCCAAGTCGAACTTCTCCGGGAAATCCGCCGCGCGTTAGGTAGCGCGCATTGACGCCTTCCTGAACCACCACGCGCGGATCGTTGCGCAATTTCCAGTCGATCTGTCCATGGCCGACATCGATGGCCCACACTTTCGCGGCGCCCGCGCTGCAGCAGGCAATCCGTGAAGCCGCCGGTGGACGCGCCCACGTCGAGGCAGATCCATCCCGTCACGTCCAGCGCCCAGTGATCCAGCGCGCCCGCGAGTTTATAGCCGCCGCGGCTGACGTAGGGCATTCGCTCCAGAACTTCGACCCGCGAATCCGCAGCCACGCTGTGGCCCGGCTTGAGCGCTTTCTGCCCGTTCACCACCACTTCACCGGCGATGATCAGAGCCTGCGCTTTTTCGCGCGACTCGGCCAGCCCGCGTTCGACCAGCAGTTGATCGATACGGATTTTCGCGGTGTGCATGCTCATGACCGTCATGCCTGCCGCCGCACGACCAGATCCGCCAATTCCCGCAGCCGCTGCGCGCGATCGTCGAAAGGTTGCAAGGCCAGGTGGGCGGCGAGCCGCTCCTCCTCCGCCATTTCCCGCGAGCGCTCGATGCCGTATACCGCCGGGAAGGTAATCTTCTTTTGCGCCGCGTCCTTGCCGGCGGTCTTGCCGAGAGCTTCCGAGGATTGCTCCACGTCGAGAATGTCATCCACGATCTGAAACGCCAGGCCGATATGCTCGCCGAAACTGGTCAGCGCCGCGAGTTGATCCGCAGCCGCGCCGGCGTAGATCGCGCCCATGCGGACGCTGGCGCGCAGCAACGCTCCGGTCTTCGCGCGATGAATCGATTCGAGCAGGTGCGCCGTCGGATGCTTCCCTTCGCCTTCAATATCGTTGACCTGGCCGCCAATCATGCCGCCGACAGTGCCCGAAGCGGTGGCCAGCTCGCGCACCAGTTCGATGCGCCTGGCCGCATCCGCATGTTCCATCTTCGCCAGGACCTCGAAGGCCAGCGTCAGCAGCGCATCGCCGGCCAGAATCGCCATGGCGTCGCCAAACACTTTGTGGCAGGTGGGACGGCCGCGGCGAAAGTCGTCGTTATCCAGAGCCGGCAAGTCGTCATGGATCAGCGAATAGGTGTGGATCATCTCCAGCGCGCAGGCGCAGGATTCAATGCCGACAGGCGCGTCGGAAACCGCCTGGGCCGCGGCGATCGCCAGCAGCGGACGAATGCGCTTGCCGCCCGCAAACAGGCTGTAGCGCATGGCGCCGTGAATAGTAGCCGGATTCTCGTCCTTGGGCGGAACCCAGCGGTCGAGCGCCGCGTCGACAGCCTTCTGCTGCGCCGCCATGTATTCGGCGAGCGTCATGCTTTGTTCGAACGGAGCGGCTCGGGATGAACCTCGCCCGCGCGCTTCATCAGCACTTCGACGCGGGTTTCGGCTTCTTCCAATTGTTTGCGGCAGGCGTCGCTCAGCTTCATGCCGCGCTCGAACAGTTCCAGGGCGCGCTCCAGCGGAAGCTCGCCGCTTTCCATTTCCTTGACGATGGTTTCCAGTTGCTGAAGTCCAGTCTCGAAGCTGAGGGGTGCGTCTTTGCGGTGGCGCTGGCTCGGGCATGAGTAGATCCATTCTAGCGAATGCCGGCCCGCGGGGCGCAGACCGCGGCCGCAATTTCGTCGCGATTATTCGGCAAATGCGAGCATGGTTTATAATGAGCATTCCCGCCGCAATACGGGCGCGTAGCTCAGTTGGTTAGAGCGCCTGCTTCACACGCAGGAGGTCTGGGGTTCGAGTCCCTGCGCGCCCACCATTCAATTCAGTAACTTCCTATGTGGCTCAATCGCCAGCACCGCTGCCTAGTCATACGATCGGACTAGTACGATTCAGTACCCGCGTATGATCGCGCCCCCCGCCCATGGGCCGTACGATCCTAATCGAGAGCGGAGTTTCGCTGTAAGCTCGGACTTCGGACGCCCGAGCGCAAGTCGAGACTGGTGTACCGCTCTCACCAAACGCACCATGATGGAGCGCAAATCGGAAATTCGCCTTGAACGTCAATGGGAGCTCTACCGGCGGAGCGTGGCCGAAGCGATGCCGGATTCTGACTACAAGACCGCGGTCCTCGCCGGGATTGCGCACGCGCTCATGAGGCTTGATTCGATCGAAGACCCTCGACGCCACATGCGGGCAGTTTGAAATCGGCGGAGGGATGGCGTCGGTCCGAGGATTTATGTGAAGGAGGGCGCCATCCTCCGCTTTTGGCCCCGCTGCTGCTGGGGTCCGCTCGTTAGATTTAGCGTCGGCCCGAAATGTTTCGAATTGCGCTTTGCGGTGCCGTTTCTACGCGATTAAGCAGGCTCACGTTCCTCGCGACGGTCCCCCGCTCGCCGCGAAAATAAAATGTTGTAATTTCCTCGGAGACGCGTTAGGGTATGGCGTGGTCGGAATTCCCGGGCGTCCGCTGAGACGTTTCGTGTGCCTCGGTCTGCTCTTCGCCGGCTTGGCGACAGCGGAAACGATCGCCAACTGGCGCGCCAATTTTCCCCCTTGCAAGCAACATTCCGAGCTGCTGAAGCGTGGCCCCATGAATCTGGGCGTGCGAATCGCCACCGCCAACCCGGTCCTGGCAGAGGAATTTCGGGCGGCTATGGATTTCTGGGCCAAAATCCTGGACCTCGAATGGCACGAAGAAACCACGCGAAATTGTTCCGTTGAGGTGATCGACGGAGAGCGCTGGTTGTTTGAGCCGGAGCCGGAATACATGGCGGCTCGGTCGCAGCTTCCAGACCGCCGCGGCTTTGAAGGATGGATCGCGTTTAACCCCACCGTTCCTCTAAGCAGAATGGAATCTTACCGGATATCGGTGCATGAGATCGGCCACATACTGGGGTTGCGGCACAGCACGAACGTCAAATCGCTCATGTATGGGTTTGATTTGGACGACTCCCAGTCGCTCGATCAAGCGGATCTGGCTTCCATGGCAAGCCGCCACAAACTGCGCATCGCGTCGTTGACGCAGCCCATCCTGCTGGACAAGCCTCGCTAGCGGCCGGTTGGCGCAACAGCCCACTGCAAATATGATTTGATAGTATCTGCGCAGGGCGAGCCCAATGCCATGCGGAAATGTCCTGCTTCCGGCATGCAGCCGGAGCTCCGCACGGAGGTCGGGTATGGCGAAAAAAAGTGGCGGCAAGCTACCCCAAAAGACAATCCCGCAAGACGAGCCGGCGCGGCCGGTACGCCGCGCCTTCCATCGCGAAGTCCACTTCCGCTATGCCGCGCGTCGGCAAGGCGTTCCCCATCGTGGGCGTGGGCGCTTCGGCGGGCGGCCTGGAAGCGTTTTCGCAACTGCTGGAGCACCTGCCGTCCACCACGGGCATGGCGTTCGTTCTGATCCAGCACCTGGATCCGACTCACGCCAGCCAGTTACCCGAAATCCTTGCCAGAAAATCGCCCATGCCGGTGCGTGAGGTGCAGGGCGATACGGCCGTCGAGCCGGATCATGTATACATCGCACCCGGCCAGCAATAATCTCAGAATCGAAAAAGGCGTCTTGCGCGCCGTAGCGCGTCCCACCGCAGCCGGCGTGCTGAACATGGCGATCGACGATTTCCTGCAGTCGCTTGCGAAGGAGCGCGGCAACCTGGCGTTCGGCATCATTCTTTCCGGAACGGCTTCGGATGGCACCCTCGGCCTGAAGGCCATCAAAGCTGAAGGCGGGATCACGCTGGCGCAGGAACCGAGTTCGGCGAAATTCGACGGCATGCCCAGCAGCGCGATCGCCGCGGGCGCGGTCGATTTCGTGCTGACGCCGGAAGCCATCGCCAAGCAATTGGTGTCGCTCGCCAGCCACCCCTACCTGAACCACCGGCCGGCCGCGGAGCCTCACGAAGAAATCACTCCACCGGCTGGCGGCGATCTCACCCCGATCTTCACGGTGCTGCGAACGGCGACCGGCATCGATTTCACCTACTACAAGCACAACACGATCCTGCGGCGCATCGAACGCCGCATGGCGCTTCACGGAATGGACAGCTTGAAGGATTACTCGCGCAAGCTTCGCCACGATGCCGCCGAGGCGAAGATCCTGGCGCAGGAATTTCTCATCAACGTCACGGCGTTTTTTCGCGAGCCGGAAACCTATAAGACTCTGAAGGACACGGTTTTCCCGGCCTTGCTCGAGCATCGCTCGCCGGACGATCCGATCCGAGTTTGGATTCCGGGCTGCTCGACCGGCGAGGAGGCGTATTCGATCGCCATCGTCTTAACCGAATTTCTGGAGGAGCATGGCGCATCCTGCGGCATCCAGATCTTTGCCACCGACCTGAGCGATTCGGTGATCGAAAGAGCGCGCTCCGGCGTGTATCTGGAAAACGCGGTGAGCGGCGTCTCCGCGGAGCGTCTGCGGCGTTTTTTCATCAGCCGGGACCGCGTCTACCAGATCAACCAGTCCATCCGCGGCGCCTGCGTCTTCGCCAAACAGGATCTGACCAAGGACCCGCCGTTTTCAAAAATAGACCTGATCAGTTGCTGCAATCTCTTAATCTATTTGGGGCCGCTGTTGCAGAAGAGGGCGATTTCCTTGTTTCACTACGCCCTGAAGCCCGGCGGATTCCTGGTGCTGGGAAGCTCGGAATCGATCGGCTCCTACGCCGATTCGTTCCAGACGGTGGACCGCAAGCAAAGGATCTATTCCAAGAAATTAAGCTCCGGTCCCCTGACCTTGGACCTTAGCGGGGGCCGCGCCGGCCCGGCCGCGCAGAGCCGAGGAGAGCGCGTCTTCGGAAAGCGCCGGCGCAGTGAAGAATGTGCAGAAGTACGTGGACCGGATGCTGCTGGCCGAATACTCGCCGCCGGGAGTGATCGTGGACGACGCGCTGCATGTGATCCAGGTGCGCGGCGACACCGGCTCCTACTTGCAACTTCCGCCCGGAGATCCCACCACGGACTTGACCAGGCTGGTGAGGCCGGGCCTGCTGGCGCCGTTGAAGGCCGCGATTCGCAAAGCCCGGCAGCGAGAAAGCTCCGGTGGTTGAGACGGGACTCCGCGTACAGAGACAACGGGCAGACGCGAGACGTCGATCTGCGAGTGCTACCGATTCGCGACCCGAACGGCAAGGAACAGTGCTGGCTGATCTTGTTCGAGGAGAATCCGCGGGGGAGAGCGCGCTCGCGCGCAAAGGGAAGCTGGCGATTGTGCCCAAGTCGACCCGGGACCACGACACCATCCTGCACCTGGAACAAGAACTTCGGGCCACGCGGGATTATCTGCAATCGATTGTCGAGTCCCAGGAAGCGGCGACCGAGGAGCTGCGATCCGCCAACGAAGAGGCGCAGGCGACCAATGAAGAGCTGGATACCGCCAAGGAGGAATTGCAGGCCTCCAACGAAGAGCTGAACACGGTCAACGATGAGTTGCGCGCCCGCAATCTGGAGCAGGGCGCCCTCAATAGCGATCTGCGCAAGCTGCTCGAAAGCATCAACGTGCCGCTGGTGATGGTGGGCAAGAATCTGCATATTCGATGGTTCACGCCGGCGATGGAGCCTCTCTTGAACCTGCTCCCGACCGACCAGGGCCGGCCGATCACCGATCTTCACTCCGCCGCGATTCCCAATTTCCGGGAACTGCTGCTGGCGGCGCTCGCGGGCGAGCAGAACAAGAACATCGAGATGGAAAGCCCGGCGGGCCGCTGGCTCTCGCTGCGCATCTTGCCTTACCGCGGACCGGATAACACCATCGAGGGCGCCATCGCCACCTTGGTGGATATCGACGACCTCAAGCGCGCGCGGGATTTTGCGGAGGCGGTGGTGGCCACGGTGCGGGAGCCGCTGCTGGTGCTGGATGCGGGCCTGCGAGTGCGAACGGCGAACCAGGCGTTCTATGGGCTGTTTCAGATGGAAAGCAAGGACGTCGTGGGCCACCAGATCTACGAGGTCGGCGGCCGCCGTTGGGACATTCCGAAATTGCGCGAGCTGCTGGAAAATATTCTGCCCAAGCAAACCGTGATGATGGATTTCGAGCTGGAGCAGACTTATCCGGGGATAGGGCTGCGAACCATGCTGCTGCACGCGCGCGAGATCCGCCAGGGCGACGGCGAACGCATGATTCTGCTGGCCATCAACGATATCACCGAGCGGCGGCGCGCCCGGGCCCCCGCAGGAGAATAATATGCCCTGCGTAAAATGATAGACTCGCCGGAATACTGACCCTGGCCGGCAACACACGTGACTTGAGGACTGGATGAAGAAATTAAAAGCAGCGGTATTCGGAACTGGGTTTGTGGGACGGGTCCATGTCGAGGGCATCCGCCGGCTGGGCAATGTCGAGGTGTACGCGATCGGCGTGGGTCCGGAGGATGACGCCGCACGGCTGGGCGCCGAGCTTCATGTGGACAAGGTCAGTCAGGACTATCGCAAGCTGCTGGAGGACCCGGCCATCGATGCGGTGCATGTGTGCACTCCCAACGCTCTGCATTTTCCCATCGTGAAGGCGGCGCTCGAAGCCGGTAAACACGTGGTGTGCGAGAAGCCGCTGGCGATGTCGACGGCTGAGGCGCGGGAAATGGTCCAGCTTGCGCGCTCCACCAAACTGCGGAACTGCACGTTCCACAATCTGCGGTATTACCCGATGGTGCAGCAAGCCCGCCGCATGTGCGAGGCCGGAGAGCTGGGAGACATCCTGATCGTGCAAGGCACCTATTCGCAGGATTGGTTGCTCTACGACACCGACTGGAACTGGCGATTGGTTTCGGCGGAAAACGGAGCGTCGCGCTGTCTGGCGGATATTGGCTCGCACTGGTGCGATGGCGTCGAGCATGTGACCGGCCTGCGTATATCGTCGGTATGCGCCGATCTGCAAACTTTTTACAAGACGCGAAAGCGCCCGAAGAAGGCAGTGGCTTCCTTCGGCACGGCGGCAGCAGGGGAGACCGAAGACGTGCCCATCAACACCGAAGATTTCGGCGCCGTGATGTTCCGCATGGGCGAGCGCACGCGCGGAAGTTTCACCGCCAGCCAGGTGAGCGCGGGCCGCAAGAACAATTTCCGCTTCGAAATTTACGGCTCCAAGGCGAGTGTGACGTGGGACGGCGAACGTCCCGATGAGCTGTGGATCGGGCACCGCGACGGGCCCAATCAGATCCAGATCAAGGACCCTTCGCTCATGCTGCCCGCGGCGCGCTCTTACGCCGACCTGCCGGGAGGACACAGCGAAGGCTACGACGACACTTTCAAGCAGGTTTTCCGGCGCTTCTACCACAGCATTGAGGATCCGAATGCCGAGCCCGAGTATCCGCAGTTCACGGATGGCTTGCGACAGTTGACGATTCTCGAAGCGGAGCTGGCCAGCAGCCAGCGGCGGGCCTGGGTGGACGTGCCGCTGGCCTAGCCCTCTTACGCCAACGCCGCGCGCATGTAGGCCATGCACTTCTTGGTCTCTTCGATGGGCGTTCCCGTGCCCTTGTATTCGTACTCGATGACGCAGTAGATCGGATAGTGTTTCTCTTTGATCAGCGTGAGCGCCTGCTTCAGAGGAGTGTCGCCTTCGCCCCACGGCATGTTCGGCCCATCGTTGCGCTTGCGATCCTTCAGATGCATGTGGGTGATGCGGTCGTGATGCTTCTCGATGAACGCGATCCCGTCGTTGTTGCCGGCGGTGAAGTGGCCGATATCCAGATTCGCCTTGAAATATTTGGACATGCCGAATAGCTTCTCGTAGCTTTCGGGCGACGCGACTTCGTTGGGATCGTCCGACTTGGCATGGTTGTGGAACGACAGAGTCATTTTGTATTTCTCGGCGTAGGGCACCAGCTTGGGAGCCATTCCGACCGTGGTCTGATTGGTCCCGATGATGTTTACGCCCAGCGCCTGCGCCTGCTTGAATACCACGTCGATTTCCTCATCCGGGAAATCCTCGGCGAAAGTCATCACGTAGCCGAAGACGTCGATCCCGGCGTCGTCGAACTTCTTGCGGATTTCCTTGAACCGGGTGAGCGGGGCGGTGAGCCGCCACTGCCGCAGGTCCGCACGCATTTTCCGGTTCTCCGGCGTGTCGGGAGGAACGCGGCCGCCGCCGGGAAGAGTGTTGGCGGGTTCCACCATGGGGCTGGTCAGTTCCACGTAGCCGACGCCGCATTCGACGCAGGCCTTCACGATGGTGTCGATATAGTCGGCGCCCGCGGGACGAGGTATAGCCCGGAAGCAGTAACTGATGGCGCCCAGCTTGACGCCGGCCACTGTCGAATTAATTCGTGCAGCGCCTCGCAGGCTCGCCAACGGAGCGGCGGCGGCCACCGTCGAAAGCGCGATCTTACCGAAGTCTCGTCTGGTATGCATGAGTGTCCCTAAACCTAACATCGAAGTGTTTCCATTTCAAGCTGCTCTACGGTAACGCTACGGTAGCCGCGTTGACGCCGAAGCCACGGCCCGGAGTAAACTAGTCGTGGCCATGAGCGTATCCATATGAGTGTGTCAGCGACCCCCCGCGCCGCCGGAAACGTTGCCGGTCAATACAAAGCAACCCGCCTGTTTGTAGCAGGCGCGCTGGCGCTCACCATGGCCGGGATCAACGCCGCACTGCGCGCGAACACGGCCTCCGATCTGCAACGCGTGTTTCTCGACCCCATCGATAAAGCCCACTCGGCGGAAATGATCGCCAGCATTCTGGGCTTGCCGTTTCTGGGCTTCGCCGTGACCATCGCCATCGGCAGCCCTATGCTGGATTACATCGGGATGGGCCTGCTGCTGCCGCTTTCCGGAGTGTTCCTTTCGCTCGGCATGCTGATGATGATCTTCGCCGGCGACTTGGCCTCCGGCGGCGGCGTCTACACCGTCTTGTGGGTGGGCGCGCTGGTGGCCGGCATCGGATGGGGCTTGGTCGAGACGGTGGTGAATCCGTTGATTGCGTCGCTCTATCCCGATAACAAAACCGGCCGTCTCAACGCGGTTCACGCGTGGTGGCCGGGTGGACTGGTGATCGGCGGATTGCTGGGCGTCGGCATGTCGCACCTGGGCTTGGGATGGCAGATGAAGCTGGGGATCGTGTTTCTGCCCGCTGTCGCCTTGATCGCGCTCTGCGCCGGCATGAAGTTTCCCGCCGACCGAACGCGCCGCGGCGGGCGTCACGACGAAAGAGATGTTCCGCGAGTTGGCGAATCCGCTGTTCCTCGTTCTGTTCGCTTCCATGTTCCTGACCGCCGCCTCGGAGCTCGCGCCCGGCCAATGGGTGGATCTGGCGTTGAGCCGGACGGTCCACATGCCCGGCATTTTGCTGCTGGTTTACGTGAGCGGACTGATGTTCCTGATGCGAAATTTCGCGAGTCCGCTGGTGCATCAAGTTTTCGTCGATCGGCGTATTGTGGCTGTCCTGCCTGGGGGCCGCGCTGGGACTCTACGCGCTCAGCGTCGCGAATTCCCCGGTCACCGCGCTGCTGGCGGCGACGCTGTGGGGAACCGGCGTGTGTTACATGTGGCCCACCATGCTGGCGACCGCGTCCGAACGCTTCCCGCGTGGCGGCGCGCTGCTGATGGGCTTGATGGGAACCGCCGGAACGCTATCGATCCAGTTCGTCCTGCCCATCATGGGATCGATCTTCGATCATAAGAAGATCGAATTGGCTGGCGGGACGGACGCATTTAACGCCTTGCCGCCGGGACCGGAACTCGATCGAGTGCTGGGCATCGCCGCGCAGACTTCCTTCCGCGATGTCGCGGCGCTTCCGGCGATTCTGCTGCTGGTGTTCGGCGCTATCTGGTTCTACGACCGCTCCCGCGGCGGCTTTCGAGCGCAGAAGCTGTAGCGCGCGAAACGGCCCTCATCGCCGATGTTATAAAATTGACGCCGGGGGTATTGTACGCAGACGGGGCCGTCCATCGATCCGCAAGGTCATTCCGCTGCTCCCTGGACGCCGGAATCGGAAGCCGAGCGGAATGCCATCCGGGAACAACTGGAGCGGATTCTCTCGAGCCCTCTGTTCCGTAAGAGCAAGCGCTTCCCGAATCTGCTGCGTTTCGTGGTCGAGCGCTCGCTGCACGGTCATGCCGAGCCGCTTAAGGAACGAACCCTAGGCATCGAAGTTTTCGGACGCGCGCCGGACTACGACACCAATCTCGATCCCGTGGTCCGCACCACGGCCGTGGAGATCCGCAAGCGGATCGCTCAGTATTATCACGAAGAGGGCCACCAGAACGAGATCCGCATCGATTTCCCGGCCGGCTCGTATCTGCCCGAGTTCCGCATGCCGGAAAAACCGGCGGTGCTGGCGGAGTCTCCCGCTGAGGCGGGCGCTAAGCCAGTTCGGCCGGCCGCGGTCGCCCTCGGGCTGGTGGCAGTTGCGGCGGTGGTGTTTTTAGCCGCGCTATGGGTTCCCCGACCCTGGGAAGCGCAGTCGGCCCTGGATCGTTTCTGGGCGCCGGTCTTGAGTTCGCCCGATCCGGTGTCGGTTTATATCGGCGGTTACGCCACGGAAACTCCTCCGGTGAATACCATCGACCTCCAGAACTCGGAGAAAGTGGCCTTTGCCGATGCAACAGCTTTGGCGCGAGTCACGTTCGCTGCTGGTATCCCATAACCGGCCCTACCGCCTCCGTTTCCAGATGTCCTCCAAATTAGAGGACTTACGTGATGGACCCGCGGTCCTGATCGGAGCCTTCAACAACAGTTTCACACTGCGGCTGACGGGCCCCCTACGTTTCAGTTTCTTGCGAAATCCCGAAACCATGGTGAACCGGATTCAGGATCGCGACGATCCGCGAAATCCCAAGTGGTCTGACGATATGAACGCGCCGTATCAGAACCTCAAGCAGGATTTCGCCATCGTTTCCCGGGTAGTCGATCCGACTACCGGCACGGGTGGTGGTGACGGCTTCCGGTCTGGCCAAGTTCGGAACGGAGGCGGCGGGAGAATTTCTTACCAGCCGCGCCGCCCTGGACGAGATGGCCAAAGGGGCGCCCAAGGATTGGGACCGCAAGAACATGCAGATCGTGATCGGGACCGATACCGTCGGCCGGAGCGCTGGCCCCCCGCGCGTGCTGGCCACCTATTTCTGGTAAATCGTTCGTTCGTCGTTAGTTCAAATTGGGGCGCATCGCCACGTATCGCAACCGTAGTCACCTTGTAATCTGCTGGTTTATCGGCTATTTTCTGTACGGCACATCTGTTGCGGCGGGCAGCGTGGTGATGTATGTATAGGTGGGGCGACTGACTCATGAATCAACCATTTGGCAATACATTCGTGAAGCGTTCGGTGGGAGCAGCGGTGTTAGCCCTTGCATTGGGAGCCTCCGGGAGCGCACTTATGGCCCAGAGCACGCCCGCGCCGGCCAAGGTGCCCGATTTTTCCGGCTTCTGGGAGCGCCGGGACGACGTCGGCGGCGGCAACTTCGGCGGCATCCTCGAAAAGATCGTACCCAAGGCGCCTCTGACCCCTGAAGTCGTCAAAGCCAACCAGGAACTGGCGGCCCGGCAGTCGCAGGGCGAGGTGGTGGCCTTCGGCTCGAAGTGGTGCCTGAGCAATCTCTATCCGTTTTTCATGCAGCACTCGGCGGCCTGGGACCTCTTCCAGACGCAGACCGAGATCATGCAAGCGGCCGAAGTCCACACCTTCCCCAGGCACATCTATTTGGATGGCCGAAAGCACCCCGCGCCCAACATGCTGGTGCCGACGGTCAACGGCCACTCCATCGGACATTGGGAAGGCGAGACGCTGGTGGTGGATACTGTCGGCTTTGTCGGCGGCGGCGGAACTCCTGGCGGCGGACGCGTGGGCAAGAATACGCACCTGATCGAACGGTTTAAGTTGATCGACGGCAGTAAGAAGTTGACGGTGCAATCCACCTGGGAAGATCCGTCCATCTACACCAAGCCCCACACCTACGAGTTGGAGTATTACAAGTCGGACCCCGGCACTTACGCGTATGAGGAGACTTGCCATGCCGACGATCCCAAGCAGAGCGGCAGCGTTGTCGCGCCCGGTCAAAAATACTAGTGAATTGGAACATGAATAAGACCCTGCTGTCGCCTCTTCTCGCGCTGCTGGTTTGCCCGGCGTTTCTGTCCGCCCAAGGTAAGTCGCCCGATCTCTCCGGCTATTGGGAATTGAAGTTCGATAGCCGAAACGTTCCGCCTGCGTCATTGATCGCGCCGGCCACCGCCGCCGAGCGAGCCGCGCAGGTCCAGCATGATGCGGAAGCGATTCGCTGGTGCCACTTCTTCGGCGTACCTTACATGATGGCGTGGTCCCCGGTCGAGATCGTGCAGAATACCAATGGTAAAGAGATCGCTATCACCTCGCCGGTGCGGACCCCGGCGCGCCACATCTATACCGATGGACGGCCGCACGTCAGCGCTGAAACTTTCGATCCCACGTCCACCGGCAACTCGATCGGGCATTGGGAGGGCGACACGCTGGTGGTGGATACCATCGGCTTTTCCGACGAAGGCATCCTGGCGATTCCCGGCGGCGGATCGCGCACCGCGACGTCGCATCTGATGGAGCGCTTCCGGCTGCTGAATGGCGGTCAGCGGCTTTCGGTGGTCTTCACCTGGGAAGATCCGAAAATGTACGCGCAGCCGCACACTTACGAGTTTCGGTACTATCGGGCGCCTCCGGGAACGGAAGCTCGGGAGTTCGATTGCAACGCAAGCGATGCCGAGCGGACCAAGTTTTTGACGAGTGTTCCAGGCAAATGACGAGACGCGATTTCATTAACGGAGTTCCTGCGGCCGCGGCCGGCATTGCGCTCGCTGCCGGGATGCGCGCCAACGCCGAAACCGCGCGCTACCCGCTCGGCATCCAGCTTTTCGCGCTAATCGGACGAGACCTCCCGCGAACCTGGGAAAAATACTCCGGCGCGATTGAAGCCGCCGCCGGCATGGGTTACGAATTCATCGAGCCCGCCGGATTGTGGGGCTTCGATCCCACAACCATCCGCAAGAAGGCCGAGGAGAGCGGCCTCCGCGTGCGCTCGCTGCATATGGGCTTCGACCAGATGAACGATCTTCCGCCCGAGACGACAATGGCCCAGGCGCGCGACGTAGTTTACGCGTCAGAAAACATCGTCTCGATAGCGCGCACGACAGCGCCGATTGCGCGCGATCTCGGCTGCGAATGGGGCGTAATTGCTTCGTCCGCAACTTCGAGCTACAAATCCGTCGACAGCATCAAGCGCTTGTGCAACGCCTATAACGAAGCCAGCGTCATCACCAAGCAGGCCGGGCTCAAGTTCGGATACCACATGCATTCCATCGATTTCACGCCGGTCGACGGCGTGCTGCCTTACGGACTCCTGCTCGAGCAGACCGACCCCTTGGTCCGCTATGAGCTGGACGTCTGTTGGGCAGAAGCCGGCGGCGTGAATCCTGCCGATTTCATCGAGAAGTATCCGAACAAGATCGTCAGCTTTCATCTTCAGGACCTCACGCCAGAGAAGAAAGTCGCCAACCCTGGAACCGGCGTGATCGACTTCAAGGCCATTCACGAAGCCGCGCGCAAACTCGACAATCCGATGTTCTTGGTGGATCGGGATGGCGTCACCGGCGACGCTCGCGTGGAACAAGCCAAACAGGCGTTTCGCTATTTGCAGGGCTTAGGCTGGGGCAAAGCAGTTTAACCGTTATATAAGGAGCACAGGCATGAAATTTAAACATTTTGCAATCGGGCTGCTGGCGATGGCGCCGATCGCGCTCGCCCACCATTCGTTTGCGATGTTCGAACTGACCAAGGACGTCGCCTACGAAGGAACCGTCATGGAATACCGCTGGGAAAATCCGCACACCCACATCATTGTCAAAGTGGACCCCGGCGCCGCCGACCCGTCGACCGTCGGCACTTGGGACGTCGAGGGCGGATCCACCAACATCATGGGGCGGCAGGGCTGGACTCGCGCGACATTCAAGGTAGGCGACCACGTCAAATTGGTCGCGCATCCCATGAAGGACGGCACCAAGGGCGCGTCATTATTCTACGCGCAGTTGCCGGACGGCAAGCGCCTGTATCACGACATCGCACGGCCGAAGACTGAGGGCGCCACTGCCTCCGCACAATAGTCGCGGCGCTGGCCGGGAACTGAAGGCGGGGTCGTGATGTCGGTTGTTAGCTGGTGCCACTGGCTCCAAAATACGTCCTGGGCTCTGGCGCTCCGGCAGTCGGATTTCTTCTTCCCGGTGATCGAAGGCACCCACATCCTGGCTCTTTCGCTGTCGGTGGGCCTGATCGTTCTGCTGGATCTTCGTCTGCTGAGGCTGGTGCTCCCCAGCGAACGCGTGTCGAAGATCATGAATCAGGTGATGCCGTGGGCTCTCCCGGGTTTCGGAATCATGTTCGTCACCGGCCTGCTGCTGTTTTTTGCGCAAGCCGAAAAGGTTTACACCAACAGCTACTTCCGGGTGAAAATGCTGGTGCTGGTTCTCTTGGGAATAAACGCTCTGGTGTATCAGTTGAAATTTTATCCAGCTATGGCAGAATGGGACCTTTCGGAATCGGTGCCGCGCGGCGCGCAGGTGATTGCAGTTACTTCGCTCGCCTTCTGGATGATCGTGATCGCGTGCGGTCGACTAATGGCGTACGAGCTTTAGAAGGGAAGCGGGAAATGTCTCTTCAAGACCTGTGGCGGATGTCGTATGATTCCCACACCATCGACATCCTGCGCAACTCGAAGTACGCGATCCCGGTCATTCAATCGTTCCACTTATTCGGAATCACGCTGCTGCTAGGCAGCATGGTAATCCTGAATCTCCGGCTGTCGGGCATTGGCTTGCGGCAGATACCTATGGCCCTGCTGGCGAAGCAGGTTTGGCGCTTGGCCATTGGCGGTCTTTTGCTGGCGATGGCTACCGGATTTCTGGTATTCTTGCCGGACCCGGCGCGCTACGCCGCCAACTATGCGTTCCGCACTAAAATGGTGGCGCTATGCGTCGCGGTCGGCTTTCAGTTCCTGATCTATCGCAAGGTCATCCGGTCCGGCGCCGCGGAATCCGGCTCGCCGCGCAATATCATGGTTGCGTGCTGTTCGCTTACGTCGTGGTTCCTGGTAGGCTGGGCCGGACGAGCAATTGCTTTTCTGGGGTGATGAATTTATGAGCAAGACATCTTTGAGAATCAAGATCCGAGCTGCCGCTCTCCTGTTGCTCGGCACTGGACTGCTGGTCGCGGCCGGCGTGGAGTTGAACCATCCTACCGGGACCAAAGGCTTGTTCATGGTGGACAAACTCGGCGCTCATCTGCGCTTCTTCGATCCGGTGACGTTCAAGGAGCAGTCCGCGATCGAGGTTTCGGCCAATCCGCACGATTTCGCTTTTTCGGCGGATCACCGCCTGGCCTACGTTCCCATTTATGGGGACGGCGTTTACGGGAAGAATCCGCATCCGGGGCACGAGATCGACATCGTGGATTTACAGACCCAAAGGGTTGTCGGAACAATGGATGTAGCGCCCTACCGGGCGCCGCACGGCATCCAGATCGCGCGCGACGGCACGGTATATGTCACCTGCGATCTCGACCGCAAGGTGCTGGTGATCGATCCCAAGGCGCGCGCGATCAAGGACACCATTGACACCGAAGGCACCGGTCACTGGATGGCGATCCTGCCGGATGGCAGCAAGATGTACGTCGCGAATAAGAACGACAAGCCGTTCATCAGCGTGCTGGATCTCAAGACCCGGAAGATGATCGGCAAGATTCCTGCGCCCAACGGAACGCAAGGTATCGCGGCTTCGCCTGACGGCAAGCTGGTGGTCGCCATGGATTTCACGGAACCGGTGCTGATCGTGATCGATCCGCGCACCGATAAAGTCACCGACCGCATTCCGCTCAAGGGCCAGACCCAGGGTGGTTACAAAGTTTCCTTCTCGCCCGACGGCCGGCGGCTTCTCACTATGAATTTGACCGCCAAGCTCGCCAATGTGTTCGATACCGCCAACCTGCGCGGCGACCAGAAGATTCTGCCCACCGGAAAAGATCCCATGGGCTTCGCTTTTTCAGCCGATGGCAAGACCGCGCTGGTTGCGAATCACGGCGACGGCAGCGTCTCCGTCATCGACCTGCAGAAAATGGAAGTGGTGAATAACTTCCATGCCGGAACCGGCATCGAGACGCTCTCCTATTACTGACATGACAATCATCGCCGGTGTCGATCTAGGCGGAACGGCCATCAATTTCACGTTCCTTGATGAGCAGGAACGCTTTCTACTGGAAGGTCTGTGCGAGCATTCGGCGCGGTCCGTGGAAGGCCCGAAGGTGTGCCTCCAGCAGATTGAGGATGGCCTCCAGATCGCCGCCGCGAAGGTTGGGATATCGTATGCCGATATCGCGGTGGTGGGGCTCGATACGCCCGGCCCTGCCAGCGCCGCGGGCGTGCTGAGCACACGCGGAGCCACCAACTTTGTGCACGCGCAGTGGAACGGATTCGATCTGCGCGGAGGCCTGGAAGCCGCGCTCGGCAAGCCGGTGACGTATCTCAACGATGGCAATGCCGCGGCGCTGTGGGGGCACTCCACGATTTTTGGCCTGAACAATCGGTTCACTTCCGTCTCAGCGATCATCGGCACCGGCCTGGGCGGCGGCGTGATTGCTGAGGGAAACGTATTAAAGGGCCGCGCCGGATTCGGCGGAGAGCTGGGCCACGTTTTGATCCCGTGGCAGACCATTCCCGGGATCGACGGACTGAATCCGCAATGTAACTGCTGGCGCACCGGCGATCTGGAATCGTTGTGCTCCCTCACCGCCATCGAGAAGAACTTGCTGCCATTCTTTCTGGCGCGGCATCCCGAGCATGAACTGAACCGGATTGGAGATATCCATCAGGCGGCGTTGCAAGTGCGCGGACGCGCCGAGCGGGGCGACGCCATGTGCCGGGAAATTTTCCGGGTCCAGGCGCGGGCTCTGGGATTGTTCTTCGATGAGATGGTGAATGTCTTCGACCCGGACGCCTTGATCGTCGGCGGCGGCGCGCTCGAAACCGGCAAGGAATTCCAGGGATGGTTTTTGGACGAGATCCGCGCGGGCATGCCGATTCAACGCGAGGAGCAGATGGACATCCCGATTCATGTGATGCCCAACGGCGATACCGCGGGATCTCGCGGCGCCGCTATCGAGGCGCTCAAAGCGTGGCGTACCGGGAATCTGGGACAAGCATCGGCGTCCCCGGCAGCCCGCGCGAGTGTGAGATAAAAGTGACTGGCAAAAAGGAGACTTCACCAGCGTGAGAGTAGGCGTTTTCACCCCGCTTCTGTCCAGCCTCCCCTTGAAAGACGTCTTCAAGAAGCTGGCAGGCCTGAACATTCGTACCGTGGAGCTAGGCACGGGCAACTATCCCGGCGATCCGCATTGTAAGCTGTCGATGCTCGACAACGCGGCGGAACTGCGCGAGTTCAAGAAACAGCTGAGCGACGAAGGATTCTCGATCAGCGCCCTGAGCTGTCACGGGAATCCGCTGCATCCGGATGCGGACCGCGCCCGCCACGATCGCGACGTGAACCGCAAGACCATTCTGCTGGCAGAACAATTGGGCGTGCCCGTAGTAGTGGATTTCAGCGGATGCCCCGGAGATTCACCGGCCGCCAAATATCCCAACTGGGTGACGTGTCCGTGGCCGCCGGAATATCTGGAGGTTTTGCGCTGGCAGTGGGACGAAGTGGCCACGCCCTATTGGATCGAGCGCGCCAAGTTCGCAGCCGATCACGGAGTGAAGATCGCGATCGAGATGCATCCCGGGTTTCTGGCCTACAGCCCCGAGACGCTGTTAAAGCTGCGCGCGCTAGCCGGTCCGTCGCTGGGATGCAATTACGATCCGAGTCACATGTTCTGGCAGGGAATCGATCCCATCGCCGCGATTCGCGTGCTGGGAGATGCCATTTTCCACGTGCACGCGAAAGACACGCAGATCTACGCCGCGAACCTGCCGCGAACCGGTGTGCTCGATACCAAAAACTACACCGATGAACGCCACCGTAGCTGGATTTTCCGCACTTGCGGATACGGCCACGGCGCCGAATGGTGGAAAGAGTTTGTTTCGACGCTGCGCATGTTCGGTTACGATTACGTGCTCTCCATCGAGCATGAAGACAGCCTGATGTCGGCCGAAGAAGGCCTCATGAAAGCGGCTTCGTTCCTGAACGACATGGTGATTAAGGAACAGGCAGGCGCGGCCTGGTGGGCTTGAGTTAATGAAAGATATAGGTGAACGTATGGAAATCGATCGAAGGCTACTGGGAGCCACGTTAATGCTCCTCATGGCCGCGTTGGCGTCGAATCTCGCCGCGCAGACTCACGAAGAAGCGGTGCCGGCGCGTCCCGTTCAAGGCGCGGGCCAATTCCCGTCGCGTCCGCCTGGCGATCCAGCGCGGCTTGCCCGGGGCAAAACTGCCTACATGGCGAGCTGCGCTTACTGTCACGGCGAGGATGCCCGCGGAGGCGCGAACGGGGGAACCAACCTGCTGCGGTCCGAAGATATGATGCGGGATCGCGACGGCGAGGTATTGACCCCGTTCCTCAAAAATTCGACTTTAAATGATCACAAATTCAATTTCACTCCTGAGCAGGTAGCCGACATCGCAGCGTTCATTCACGAATTCAAGATCAACAGCCGCGATCCGGGGCGCATGCGGCCGCCCACGGTGGTGGTCGGCGACGCCAAAGCCGGTCAGGCGTATTTTCAATCCAAGTGCGCGTCCTGTCATTCGGTGACCGGCGACTTGAAAGGCATTGCCAGCAGAATCGACGATCCGCGGAATCTGCAACAGACCTGGCTGATGCCGCTGATCATGGGCGGGCGTCCCGGTGGGGGACCGCCGGTTGTCTCCGCCGGCACCAAGGTGCCTCCGGTGACGGTTACGGTCACGATGCCAAATGGCGAGAAAGTGGAAGGCAACCTGGGCCGCATCGACGATTTCATCGTCACGCTGACGCAACCTGACGGCGCCGCGCGCTCCATCCGGCGCGAGGGCGATACGCCGAAGGTTGAAATCCACGATCCGCTAAAACCGCACAAAGAACTGCTGCCGGTCTATACCGATAAGAACATCCACGACGTGACAGCGTATCTGGTGACCATCAAATGAAACGATTCATGAACCTCGCAGCAAGGCTTTCCATTCTGCTGCTGCCTGCGGTATTGGCCGCGCAACAACTCGAGCCCACGGAACTGCTCAAGAAACTCGGCACCACCGGCGACTGGGCCACCTATGGCGGCGACTACACAGGCAGGCGCTACAGCAGCCTGACGCAGCTCAATCAAACCACCGTCAAGAGCTTAACCTTGGCGTGGAGCAGCAAGCTGATGGCTGGGACGCAAGGGCGGAAGCCGGGCCCGGGTCTCATCGTCAGCGGCATTGGGACACTGGAAGCCAATGCGCTCGCGAATATTAAAGGTTCCCCGCTGCAAGTCGACGGCATCATTTACGTCTCGACTCCCGACAACGCCTGGGCCATGGATGCGCGCGACGGCCACGAAATCTGGCACTACGTTTGGAAGACGCGCGGCGGCACTCACATCGGCAATCGCGGGCTCGCCATGTGGCACAGCCGTCTGTATATGGAGACGCCCGACGATGTTCTGATTTGCCTGGACGCCAAGACCGGCAAGGAAATCTGGCACAAAGACATCGCCGATTTCGACTTACAGTATTTCTCCACGCCCGCGCCGATCGTCGTCGGCAATCACATTCTTGTCGGGACGGGAAACGACCTCGACATGCCCGGATATTTGCAATCGTTCGATCCCGAGACCGGTGACGTGCAATGGAAGTTCTATCCGGTGCCGATGAAGAAGGGCGATCCCGGTTTGGAGACCTGGGCGAACGTGGATGCCGCGCGGCATGGAGGCGGTAACATGTGGGTCCCGGGGTCGTATGATCCCGACACGCATCTCTACATCGCGGGCACCGGCAATCCGTCGCCTGCCTACACCACTGGAACTCGCGGCAATGGCGACAACTTGTATACCTGTTCCGTCGTCGCTATCAATGTCGAGACCGGAAAGATCGCCTGGTATTACCAGACCTCGCCGCACGACACTCACGATTGGGATTCGGCGCAGACGCCGATATCTGGTCGATGGCGAGTTCAACGGCCGTCCGCGCAAGATGGTGCTGCAGGCCAGCCGCAACGGCTATTTCTTCACGCTGGATCGTCTCACTGGCGAACATCTGGTCAGCTCGAAGTTCAGCGAATCCGCAAATTGGGCCAAGGGCATCAATGCCAAGGGCCAGCCGGCGCGCGATCCCGCCAAGGATTTCGATGCGGGTGGCGCCCTGGTGTCGCCAGCCAATCAAGGCGTGACCAACTGGCCGCCGCCCGCTTACAGTCCCGACACCGGGTTGATGTACGTTCCCACGGTGGACAGCTACGCGATGTACTATCTCACCGAGACCGATCCGCGCGGCGCGATGGGACTTGGCGGAAAAGAAGAGCTGTCGCTCGGCACCACGCAAAGCTACATCTCGGCGATCGATTATAAAACCGGCAAGACCGTCTGGAAGCACGCGTATCCAACCTTGGGCGGCGGACTCGGCAGCGGAATGATGACCACCGCCGGCAGGCTGCTCTTCGCGGGCGACGTCGCGGGCAATATCGTCGCTTACGACGCCGGGAACGGGAAGCCGCTGTGGCACGCTTATCTGGGCAACATAGTATCGAACGCTCCCGAAACCTTCGCGCTCGATGGACATCAGTACCTACTGGTCGGCGCCGGCGACACGCTCTATTCGTTCATGCTCTATTGAGGTCGACGACATGCGAATCGCCGCGTTGGTGCTGGGTTGCTTCATAAGCGCGAATGCGGTGCCGGCCCAAGTAAACTGGGCCTCCTACGGCGGCGTCGGGCAAACGCGCTACTCGCCTCTGAAACAGATCACCCGCCAAAATGTGAGTCGACTGCAAGTCGCGTGGACTTACGATGCGACCGACGGTCCCATTGCCTCGCAGACCCAGCCCATCGTCGTCAATGGCGTTCTCTATGGGATCACGCCATCACACAAGACCATCGCGATCGATGCGGCCTCCGGAAAACTGCTATGGCGCTTCGACTCCGGCGTCGCAGGCCGCGGCCCCAATCGCGGGCTAATCTACTGGACCGATGGCGCCCAGCAGCAGCGCATTTTTACTTCGGTCCAAAGTTACATCTACGCCTTAGACGCGCGAACCGGAAAAGTTCTGCCCGGTTTCGGCAACGAAGGGCGCGTTGACGTCCGCGAAGGCCTGGGGCGCGATCCGGAGAAGCAGTCGATCGTGCTCACCACCCCCGGCGTGATCTACAAGGATTTGCTGATCGTGGGCGGGCGAACTCCCGAAGCGCTGCCCGCGCCACCTGGCGACATCCGCGCATACGACGTGCGAACCGGCAAGGTCCGCTGGACATTTCACACCATCCCGCATCCCGGCGAATTTGGCTACGACACTTGGCCCAAAGATGCCTGGACCTATACCGGCGCGGCCAATAACTGGCCCGGACTGGTCGTGGATGAAAAACGCGGACTGGTCTTCGTTCCCACCGGTTCCGCCGCTACTGATTTCTACGGAGCCGATCGCCTGGGAGACAATCTCTTCGCCAATACTCTGCTCGCGTTGAACGCGGACACCGGCGAGCGCGTGTGGCACTTCCAGGCCGTCAAGCATGACTTGTGGGATCGCGATTTCCCTTCGCCTCCCACTCTGGTGACCGTCAAGCACAACGGAAAAACAGTGGACGCGGTGGCCCA
This sequence comes from Bryobacterales bacterium, assembly GCA_963731375.1. Lineage (GTDB taxonomy): Bacteria > Acidobacteriota > Terriglobia > Bryobacterales > Bryobacteraceae > Palsa-187. Next base: position 488,022 of record CAVSUW010000002.1, on the reverse strand, counting down.
GACCACCAAACATGGATGGGTCTATTTGTTCGATCGCTCGAGCGGCGAGCCGCTCTTCCCCATCGAATACCACCCGTATCCGCCGAGCAACGTTCCCGGAGAGCGCACCGCCGAAACGCAGCCGCTGCCCACGAAGCCCGCTCCGTTTGCGCGCCAGCGACTGACCGAGGACATGCTCTCGAATCGCACGCCTGAAATTCACCAGTGGGCGCTGGATCAATTCCGCACGTTGCGAAGCGACGGCCAATTCGTGCCGTTCAGCGTCGATAAAGACACCGTGGTATTCCCCGGATTCGACGGCGGTGCCGAATGGGGCGGCTCGGCGTTCGATCCCGAGACTGGTTTGCTCTACGTGAACGCGAACGACATCGCCTGGATCGCGAGCCTCGGCCAGAACAAAGGTGGCGCGACGGTCGAGCAGCTTTATCTCACCAATTGCGCCGGCTGCCATCGCGACGACATGCGCGGCACGCCTCCCGAAATTCCGTCGCTGATCGATATGCGCGGGAAGAAGCAGGCAGGCGAGATCGCCGCGGTGATCCGGCAAGGCGAAGGCCGCATGCCGTCGTTTCCCAACCTGAGCCGGCTAGACGGCATCCTCATCGCCGAATATGTTCTGGGTGGCCAGAGCAAGGAACTCGAGAGCGTGGGAACGCCCGTCAACACGCCCGCGTATCGCTTCACCGGCTACCGCAAGTGGCTCGACCCGGACGGCTATCCCGCGGTCGCGCCGCCCTGGGGCACGCTCAACGCGATCAACCTGAACACCGGCGAGTACGCCTGGAAGATTCCGCTGGGCGAGTATCCCGAGCTCGCTGCGAAAGGCATGAAGGACACCGGCACGGAGAACTACGGCGGTCCGATCGTCACCGCCGGCGGACTGCTCTTCATCGGAGCCACGAATTTCGACCGCAAATTCCGCGCATTCGACAAGGCGACCGGCAAGCTCTTGTGGGAAACCACGCTGCCGATGTCCGGGAACTCCACGCCCATCACGTATGAGGTTGGCGGGCGGCAATACGTGGTCATCCACGCGACCGGTGGCCGCGGCGGACCGGGCACGCCATCCGGCGGGACGTACGTGGCCTTTGCGCTCGGTGTAAAGTGAGATCAAAGCCATGAAACGAGTTTTGAGAACCTTGTACACACTGAGCCTTTTGGCGAGCCTCGCCGGCTTGGCCCCCGCCGCCTCCATGACCTGGAAAGGCGAGATCAGCGATAGCAATTGCGCGATCAGCCACCAGAAAGTGACGCAGGTTCACCCTAGCTTGAATAACCGGAGCTGTACCTTGGCGTGCGTCGGCGATGGCGCGAAGTTCGTCTTTGTCAGTGACGGCAAGATTTTCAAAATCGCCAATCAAGATCTCGCTGCGCTGACCGCAAATGCCGGCTACACCGTGCAACTCACCGGCGACTTGAAAGACGATGCGATTACCGTTTCCAAGATCGCCTTCTTGGAAAATACCGCTCGCAAGCCCGCGCCGAACTTCACGCTGCTCGACTCCAACGGTGCGAAAGTCACCTTGGCGAGCCTTAAAGGCAAAGTGGTGCTGCTCAACTTCTGGGCCACCTGGTGCGGTCCCTGCCAGGTCGAAATCCCGTGGTTCATCGAATTCAACAAGACCTATAAGGCACGTGGGCTGGCGGTGGTCGGCGTCTCGATGGATGAAGACGGCTGGAAATCCGTCAAGCCTTACCTTGCCACGAAGAAGATCGACTATCCGATCGTAGTCGGCACCGAAGATGTCGCGAAAGCCTACGGCGGCGTGGATTCCCTGCCCTCCACCTTCATCATCGACCGCGACGGCAAGATCGCTTTTTCCCACAGCGGCCTGGTCGGCAAGGACACTTACGAGAAGGAAATCCGCAGTCTGCTCGAAGGCGGCAAGGCGACGGTCGCAGCACGCTAGTACCGCACCGCCTCAAGAAACAAGCCTGACGCTGGAGCGGTCCACGCCGCGATATCGAGTTGCGGATCCTTGCGGCCCGTCAGCAGCCCCGCGAACTGCTCGACGCTCACCTCGCCGAGTCCCACTTTCACAAGCGTGCCCACCAGGCGCCGGACCATCTTCCACACGAAATGCGAAGCCTCGATGCGGAACACGATCAGGTTGTCGTCAACTCCCACTTCGGCCGACGTGACCACCACGGTTGTCGATTCGCCCGGCCGCGACGGGTCCGCCGCGCGGAAGCACACGAAGTTGTGGCGTCCCGCGATCAGCGCCGCCGCCTCCTGCATCTTCGACACGTCGAGCGGCTGCTTGATCCACCACACAAAGCGTTTGGAAAGCGCCGTCTTGCGCGTCGAGATCTGGTAAAAGTAAGCGCGCGACACCGCATCATGACGGGCGTGAAATGAGGGCGCGGCTTCCACGCATTCGAGCACGGCGATCGACGACGGCAGGCGATCGTTCAACTCGCGCAGGATGCGAGTAGGCGTCAGGTCGTCGCGCAGCTTGCGGACTTTGATGTGCGCCGCCTGGCCGACGGCATGGACTCCCGCGTCGGTGCGCCCGGCGCCCTGCAGGTCCACCTCGCCGCCGAAGAGTTCATCCGCCACGCGCTGCAAATCGCCTTGCACGCTGCGCGCGTTAATCTGCGCCTGCCAGCCGGAAAACTTGGAGCCGTCGTATTCAAGAGTCAATCGGAAAGTGCGCATGCAATCGCTATTATGCGGGAAAACCCTGTAAACTAAGCTGAATATCTCAAATGTCCCTCTCTGCGAGCGACAAACTCGGCCCCTATGAGATTCTCGGTCTCATCGGCAAGGGCGGCATGGGCGAGGTGTACCGCGCGCGCGACTCCAAACTGAAGCGCGATGTCGCAATCAAGGTCTTGCCCGAAGTCTTCGCGCGCGATCAGGAACGCATGGCCCGCTTCCAGCGCGAAGCGGAAGTGCTGGCCTCGCTCAATCATCCGAATATCGCCGCGATCTACGGACTAGAGGACCGCGCTCTGGTGATGGAACTGGTCGAGGGCGAATCGCCCAAGGGTCCGCTGGCATTCGACGACGCCTGGCACATCGCGTCCCAGATCGCCGCGGCGCTGGAGTATGCGCACGACAGGGGCGTGGTCCATCGCGATCTGAAGCCCGCCAATATCAAGATCACGCCGGAGGGTGTCGTCAAGCTTCTGGATTTCGGCCTGGCGAAAGCCTTTGCGAATCGAGGCGACGCGCGGAGTTCGTCGGGAGCGAGTGTGGAGAACTCGCCGACGCTCACGATTGGCGCGACCGAGGTGGGCGTCATTCTCGGCACGGCGGCGTACATGCCTCCCGAGCAGGCCAAGGGCAAAGCCGTCGACAAGCGAGCCGACATCTGGGCTTTCGGTGTCGTGTTCTATGAGTTGCTGACCGGCGAGCGGCTGTTCAAAGGCGAGGAGGTCGGAGATATCCTCGCCGCCGTGATCAAAGACCAGCCCGACTTGAGCCGCGTGCCCGTGCAAACGCGGCGGCTTCTGCTCAGTTGCCTGCAAAAGGATCCCAAGCAACGCCTAAGCAGCGTCGCGGACGCGAAGCTCTTGCTGGATGACGCCGACAGGAGCGGCACACGTCCCGCCCGGTGTCGCGAGCGCCGCCCGCAGCCGTCTTCCGTGGATCGTGGCAGCGCTGTTACTAGCCACCACGCTAGGCATGTCCTTCGTTCATCTCCGCGAAGCGCCGCCGGCACTCCAGAGCCTGCGCTATCAGATTTCGACGCCCGGAAGCGAGGCGTCCCAATATCCGGCGTTGTCGCCGGATGGGCGCAACCTCGCTTTCGTGGCGAGCAACAGTGGTCCGAACCAAGTCTGGGTCCGCGCCATGGACGCGCTCGACGCGAGACCGCTGGCCGGCACCGATGGAGCCACCTATCCCTTCTGGTCGCCCGACGGAGCATACCTGGGGTTCTTCGCTGGCGGCAAGCTTAAGAAAATCGCGATCGCCGGTGGCCCCCCGCAGACTCTGTGCGACGCTAGCAGCGGCCGCGGCGCAACCTGGAATCGCGATGGTGTGATTGTGTTTTCTCCAGGCCCCACCAGCCCTATTTCCCGCGTCCCCGCCGCCGGAGGCGCTCCGGTTCCCGTGAGTGGACTCCTGCAAAATGGCGGTACCGCCGAAGGATACAGATTTCCGGTGTTCCTGCCCGATGGCATCCACTTTCTTTACAGCGTCGACTCGGACAAGCCGGACGCCGGCGGTGTTTTTGCAGGCTCACTCGACGGGGCTCCGGCTGTGCGGCTCCTGCCGGATCGCGAGCGTTGCGCTTTACGCACCACCCTCCGCTCCTGGTGCCGCTGCTCATCTCTTGTTCCGGCGGGAGGATACGCTGATGGCGCAGCCTTTTGACGCCACGCGGCTGAAGACCACGGGAGATATGTTCCCCATCGCGGAACAGGTGGCGGCTGGCGGCAACATCGGATTCGGAGCATTCTCCGTTTCCGAAAACGGTGCGCTGGTGTACGGCTCCGGCAGCGCGTTAACTTCCGGCCGTGAGTTGGTCTGGATGGATCGCGCGGGTAAGCGTCTCGGCGCAATTGGCAAACCGGGCGAATTCGTGGGACTTGCTGTTTCACCGGATGAAAAAACGCTGGCGGTGACGATCCGCAATGGTTCTCAGGGCGACATCTGGCTGGAGGAGATAGGGCGCGGCGTGCTCTCTCGATTTACTTTCCGTTCCGGAATCAGCCGGTTTCCAGTCTGGTCTCCGGATGGCAGCCGGCTCATTTTCGCGTTTCTGTCTTTGAACTTCGTATTCGCTCCGACCTCTACCAGAAGCCTGCCGGAGGGAATGGCCAGGAAGAGCTGTTGATCCATGCGGGTGTCAACGGGTACTCGGACGATTGGTCTCCCGACGGAAAGTGGATTGTGTATGAGCAGACCGGGCAGAAGAGCGCGAACGATCTGTGGCTTTTGCCCTTGAGCGGCGACCGCAAGCCGCATACCGTACTTGCAGACTTCTTTTGACGAGTCGAACGCGCGCTTCTCCCCGGATGGGAAATGGATGGCGTACCAATCCAATGAGTCCGGCCAGTTCCAGGTCTACGTGCAGACGTTTCCGCTCAGCGGGGCGAAATATCAGATCTCGACATCGGGCGGCAATGCTCCGCGTTGGGGGCGGGACGGGAAAGAGTTGTTCTACGTCTCCGACGACCAGAAGCTGATGGCCGTGCCGATCAAGCTGGGCGCGACGATTGAAGCCGGCACTCCGCAGCCGCTTTTCCCGCTATCTCCGTTCCCGGGCTTCGGGTCTATCAATTCCTTCTATCAGCCCATGCGCGATGGCCAGCGTTTCCTGGTGAACGTACGCGCTGGCGGCGAGGCAGCCGCGGCCACGCCCCTCACCGTCGTAACCAACTGGCAGGCGGCGTTCAAGAAGTAAATGGCGCACCTCGTAACGCTCATTCCCGGCGATGGCATTGGTCCCGAAGTCTCCCAAGCCGCGCGCCGCGCCGTCGATGCCACCGGCGTCGCCATCGACTGGGAAATCGCCGAACTCAACGCCGCGCTCATTCTCAAGACCGGCCAGTCGCTCCCCGAAAGCGTCCTCGAAAGCCTGAACCGCACCCGCGTCGGCCTCAAAGGCCCCGTCGCCACGCCCATCGGAGGCGGCTTCGCCAGCGTCAACGTCGCCCTGCGCAAGCGCCTCGACCTCTACGCCAACGTGCGCCCCGTGCACTCGCTGCCCGGCATCGCCTCGCGCTTCGCCGACATCAAAATCGACATGGTGATTTTCCGCGAGAACACCGAAGACCTCTACTCCGGCATCGAGCACGAAGTGGTTCCCGGCGTCGTCACCGGCATCAAAGTGATCACGCGCACCGCGTCGCTGCGCATCGCCGAGTACGCCTTCCGCTTCGCCGCCGCCACCGGCCGCAAGAAAGTGACTGCCATTCACAAGGCCAACATCATGAAGCTGGCCGACGGCTTATTCCTCACCTGCTGCCGCGAAGTCGCCGCGCGCTTTCCCGGCATTCAGTACAACGAGCTGATCGTCGACAACGCCTCCATGCAACTGGTGATGCGTCCCGAGACCTTCGACATTCTTCTGCTGCCGAATTTGTATGGCGATATTGTCTCGGACCTCGCCGCGGGTCTGGTCGGCGGACTCGGCATCGTCCCCGGCGCCAACATGGGCGACACGCACGCCGTTTTCGAAGCCGTCCACGGCTCCGCGCCCGACATCGCAGGCAAGGGCATCGCCAATCCCACCGCGATGATGCTCTCCGCCGTTCTGATGCTCACGCATCTTAAGGAGCTAGACGCCGCGAAACGCCTGCAGGCCGCTGTCGAAAAGGTTTACGCCGAGAAGCGGCATACGACCGGAGACGTAGGCGGCCACGCCTCCACCGAAGAGTTTACGGACGCAGTGATCGCCGCCCTGCTGTAGCAGCGCACTGTCGCTAGGCGCAGTCACATCTTCGCCCCTCACCTCGATCCGGCCCGTACTCAATCTACATCAGCAGCATTGCAGCCCGCATCACCCGACGGCCTCGCCCGCATAATCTAACCAGCAGTCAAAGCCCGGCCGGGCCGATCGTTGTAGTTTAGTGGAATCCGCGTCCGTGGAACTTGAACTTCGCTCGCCGAGCGAACTTGAGGAAAGCGGGCTTGCCGCCCTGGAAACATTGAGAAGAGGGCGGGACACGGAAGGGAATCGATTCTCTGGTTGATACGAGCGTCCGCGAAAGCGGCGTGAGGTGACCGCGCAGGAAAAAGGAGTGCAATTGACGGTTGATCTGGACCCTCTTCTGAGGCCGCGGCCCGCTCGGCGCTTCGTCCGCTGGGTGGGCTGGTCCAATAAAACGCTGCCCGCTTCCTCTACCACTCCGGTGGGCTGCTTATATCGGCAGCCCACCGCGAGACGATTTTGCGAATGGAAAAATCCGCACGGGAACCGTGCGCCCGTTCTACAGGCCCTTTTTCGCCAGGAATTCGATCAGGTCCACCACGCGCATCGAGTAGCCCCATTCGTTGTCGTACCAGGCCACCACTTTCACCAGGTTCCCGCCCATCACCTTGGTCAACTCCGAATCGACGATGGAGCTGTTCGGGTTGTGCAGCATGTCGGTCGAAACCACGGGATCTTCGGTGTACGCCAGAATCCCCTTGAGCGGGCCATTGGCAGCCGCCTTCAACGCCGCGTTCACTTCTTCGGTGGTCGTCGGCTTGGATGTCACCACAACCAGATCCACTACCGAAACATTGGGCGTGGGCACGCGCATCGCGTAGCCGTCCAGCTTGCCTTTCAAGTCCGGCATCACCAGGCCGATGGCCTTGGCGGCGCCGGTGCTGGTGGGAATCATATTGATCGCGGCAGCCCGCGCGCGGCGCAGATCCTTGTGCGGAAAATCCAGCACCGGCTGGTCGTTGGTATAGCTGTGGATGGTCGTCATCGAGCCTTTCTCGATGCCGAACTTCTCGTGCAGCACTTTCGCCACCGGCGCCAGGCAATTGGTGGTGCAGGACGCGTTCGAAATCACGTTGTGCTTGGCCGCGTCATACGATCCGTCGTTCACGCCCAGCACGATGGTGATGTCTTCGTTCTTTCCCGGCGCCGAAATCACGACCTTCTTCACGGTTCCACGCAGATGCTTCGATGCATCCTTCGCGTCGGTGAAGCGGCCGGTCGATTCCACCACCACTTGCGCGCCCACGCCCGCCCAATCGATCTCGGCGGGATCCTTGATCGCGAAAATCTTGATGCGCTTGCCGTTGACCACAATCGCGTCGGCTTCCAGTTGCACATCGCCCTTCAGCGTGCCGAGCGTCGAGTCGTACTTCAACAAATGCGCCAGCGTCTTGGGGTCGGTCAAGTCGTTCGCGGCGACGATTTCAATATTCGGGTTGTGCAATGCCGCCCGAACTACGTTTCTTCCAATGCGGCCGAAGCCGTTGATTCCTACTTTGATGGCCATAATCCTCTTTTGGTAGTGAGTTGAGTGCTTCTCTTCGTTTACTAATCGTGGCGCAGTTCGCGCTGCACTTCCGAGACCACGCGGTCGCGGTCGTTGTTCTTTAAATCGTCACGCAGGCGGCGCAGCGCCACGCCGACAATATCGCGATGGTGCAGACGGCAGCCTAGCTGTTCCGATTCACTCAGGTTGAGCCAGATGTCGTGCAGCAGTTCCACATCCTCCGGCCACAGCCGGGGCGGATGCGGCCCCAGATTGACGAAGGTCGACGGGCGGTCCGGACTGATCACTTCGAGCGAGAAAGCGTGCCGCGGTTCCGGCAGTTTCTCCCAGGCCCGGCCGATCTGGCGCGCGAGCTCGTCCGATGCCATGTGCGTACTGACGCCCGTCACCAGGCGCGACGCCCGCAGCCGGCTGGCCGTATCCGCCATCGCATCGAAGGGATTCACCGCCGGCACCACCAGCAATTCCACTCCCTTGCCTTCCTTCTCGGCCACCTCCACTACGTGGCTGAACAGTTCCTTTTCGTAATCGCTGAAGATCTGATTGTCCGCCAGCTCATATTCGCCGGCGCCGGTCGAAATGGGGCGCACCGTCATCACCACGATGTCGTAGCGGCGCAGATTGGTTTTTTCGAGCACGCGCTTCAGGTGCTCCATGCGATGGTAATCCCGCACCGCCACCAGCACGCAGCCGGGGCGCGCGTGCAGGCTGCCGCCGTCGATATGCGCCTGATGATCCAGGTTGAACTGCTCCATCCCCTTGGGCTCAGTCTGCTTGCGGCGCAGATTGACCTTCTCTGAAATCGTGAACATCACAAACAAGCCCAGCGTGAACGCGATGCCGTACTTGGTGGCGATTTGCTTGGTGAACAGGTTGGCGATGGCCACCGCTCCCAGCACCAGCGTGGTGAGGCCGAGGCCGACCGGGATCTCGCGGCCGCCGATGCGGAAGTTCAGCGGCACTTTGTATTCCTGATCGGTGCGCTGGAAGCGCAGCACGGTCACGCCCAGCGCCTTCATGAAGAAGCTCCACACCACGCCGAACGCGTAAGCTTCGGCCAGGATCGTCATGTCGCCGCGGCTATAAAGGATCGTCGCCAGTTGCATCAGCGTGATCATGTTGATCATGCGGAAGGTGGTGCCGAAGCGCTTGTGCGGCTCGCGGAACCAGGGGACCAGCACGTGGTCCTCAGCCACGCGGTTCAAGACGCCATTCGCGCCGATGATCGAAGTATTCACCGCGCCCGACAAAATCAGCCCGCCCACGATCACCACGAAGATGTGGAATCCCAGCCGCAGCAGATAAGGCCCGCTGAGGCTCATGGCCAGGCCGCCAATCAGGTTGTTGATGTACATCGGCCGGACATTATCCGGAATGATCATCACCGCGAACAGCGAAATCACGCCGGTGCAAAGCACCGCGTACCAGCAGGTGAGATTCGCGGCGATTTTCAGATTCTTCATCTTGGGCGAGGCGATCTCGCGATACACCTGCGCCAGAGTTTCGAATCCGCTCATCGAGAGCAGCGAATGTCCGAAGGCGATGATGATCACCACCATCGGAATCTGCATCCAGAAGGTGCCTTTGAGCCAGCCCTGCGCGCTTTCCGAGAACACCAGATTGGAAGGCTTGGGCGCAGGCGGCAGATGCCAGCCCTTGGTCAGCAGCAGCGTGATCGGGCACCAGATCAGCAGAATGCCCACCATGACGGTGGTGATCTGCATGATGCGCAGCGCCTTGCCGCTGGATTCATGCACTCCCTTGATGTTCTGCCACCAGAAATAAATGGTGATCAGAATACCCGCGCCGGCCGCGAACAGATTTACGTTGATCTGATAATTCTGGTGCAGCATGCCGCTGATCTCGTTCAGCAGCGCTCCCAGATATTGCCCCGCGCTGACCACGCTGATCGGGCCCGGTGAGAATGTAATCGAACACCAGCGCGGAGACCGAAAGCTTGGCCATCACCGGCCCCATGCTGTCGTGCACCACCACGTAGACGCCGCCGCGCACGTACATGCTGCAGCTTTCCAGATACACGCTGCGCACCGCGAAGCTGAACATCATCACGGCCAGCACGAACCAGGGCGCCGCCTTGCCCACCGCCGCTTCCGCCGCGCCGCCCGCGTAGAACATGGACGACGCGAGGTCGCTCAGGACGATGGATGCGCCACGCCAGAAACTGATGAAGGAAAGAGCTACCGTGGTCGCGACGACGACTTTAGGATTCGTCAGCGCCGCAGCCAGCCGGCCATCTTGTGAAGACATCTATATCAACTCTATTCTAAGGCTTTCAGCCCGCACCATGCTCCCGCGAAGGCAGCGCTAAAGTCCCTCGTGGAGACGAGCCGCGAGGAAATCGGGTAAGCCCGCGGCCCGTATTTTGGCCGCCGCCCGGTCGACGTCGTAGGCGACGCGGCGAAACTCCACCGTGCGCTCCTCCGGTGAGTATACCGCGTAAGCCGCGCGCGGGTCAGCATCCCTCGGCTGCCCCACCGATCCGGGATTTACCAGATAAAAATAATCCGGCTCGAGTTCGAGAGTACGCTCCGGCGGCAGCGGCGCCGTCGTCCGGCGCGCCAGCCGGAAACCGCCTTGCTTATGCGTGTGGCCAAAGAAAGTGAGCGGCGCCCCCAGCGAATCCAGCAGCGGCGCGGCATCCGAAACTGAGATCACATATTCGTCTTCGTCGGCCGGCGAGCCGTGCACCAGATCCACTCCCTTGTAGAACAGAGGACCGCGCGGCAAGGTCTCCAGATACGCGCGATTTTCCGGGAGCAGCGCATTGCGGGTCCAATACGTCGAGGTCTGCGCCGCGGGATTGAAAGTTTCGATGGTATCGAAGCCGCTGGGATCTTCGGCCGCACTCGCCCGGTCGTGATTGCCGCGGATCACGACGGTTACATTTTCACGAGTCCAGTCCACAATCGCATTGGGATCCGCGCCGTAACCCACCAGATCGCCCAGACACAGAATACGGTCGTAGCGCCCGCGGGCATCGTCGAGAACCGCCTGCAACGCCTCCAGGTTCGCGTGAATGTCGCTCACGATCAGGAACGGCATAAGCGCACCAGCGAAACCTCGGGAGGGGCTCCCAACCGCGCCGGAAGGGCGATGGTTCCAATGCCGCGGGAAACGAAAATGGAAGCCGGCCCGCGCCGGTAGACTCCGTCCACGTAGGGCGTGTAAAAGCGGCCGGGGTTCAGGTCCGCGCTCAGAAGCTCCACCCGGATCTGCCCGCCGTGAGTGTGGCCCGAAATCGTCAAGTCGTAGCCTTGGCGCGCCGCCACTGGAAACACATCCGGGTTATGCGAGAGCAGCACGTTCAACGCGCCGGGCACTACCAGCTTTTCCGCGCCCACCAGATAACGCCGGCGGAGCCGCTGATAATCGACGCCCGCCAGGTTGAGGACGGCTTTGCCAAACCGCAGCGGCGCGGCGGCCGAGCGCAGGAACCGCATTCCGCGGCGTGCGCCTTCGCGTTCCACATGGGCCTCGGCACTGGCATAGATCTCGTGATTCCCCATGCAACCGAAAACGCCGGCGTCGGCGCGGAGCTGCGCCAGAATATCCAGGCAATCGTCCAGCGGATCGCGAAACGTGGTGATCAGATCGCCGGTCACCAGCGCGATGTGCGCGCGGGTTTCGTTGGCCATATCGACGGCGCGCTGCAGCTCGGCGCGGCTCAGAAAAGGACTGAGATGGATGTCGGTCAATTGCACCAGCCGCAGCCCGTCCAGTTCCGGCGCAAGGTTGGGGATCTCCAGTTTTTGCTCGCGCAGGAATAGCTGATGGCGCTCAATGAATACGCCGTAAGCGAGCGCGGCGGGCGGCGCCGCGAACACCGCGGCATAAGCGGTCTGGAAGAAACGCCTGCGCGCGGGGCTGTGTCCCGATCCCATGCGCGAGCAGATCCATAGCGCGAAGTATCCCGCCAGCCAGCACAGCGAAAGCATGGCCCAGGTGATCGCGAGTCCGGTTCCCCAACTGATCCACCAGCCGGGAAAATGCCGGGCCACGCGGTGAAAGCGCAGCAGAAACGTAAGCAGGGAAGCCGCCATCGACAGCGCGCCCACGGCGGCGATCAATAATTTGGTTCGGCGGCTGGCGCGCGCCGCCCTCCAGCCGATCAGCCAGGCCACGCCGGCAATCTGGCCCAGCAGGGAGACGATCAAGACCACCAGATCGGGGAGCGCTCGCAGCAGACGGTCTAACACCACTTCCATCTTATCGGCTCCATCGCGACGACGGCTTACTCTACAATCAAGAGATGTCCTTGGTGGTGGTGGGCTCGGTGGCTTACGATGGCGTCGAAACGCCGCATGGCCGCGTGGAGCGGATGCTGGGCGGAGCCGCTACTTACATCGCGCTTTCCGCCAGCTATTTTACGCAGGCGCGCATCGTGGCCGTGGTGGGCGACGATTTCGCAGCAGGCGGATACCGAACTGCTCGTCAGCCGCGGCATCGACCTGGAAGGCCTGGAGCGCGTGCCGGGCAAGACCTTCTTCTGGGCCGGCAAATACACCGATGACATGAACGACCGCGTCACTCTGACCACCGATCTCAACGTGTTCGCGGATTTCAATCCCAAGCTTCCCGAGAGTTATCAGAATGCGCGCTATCTGCTGCTCGGCAACATCCAGCCCAGCCTGCAGCGCAGCGTGCGCGCGCAGATGAAACACTTGCGCCTGGCCGGCGGCGACACCATGAATTACTGGATCAGCGATTTTCGCGCGGAGCTGCTCGAAACCATCCGCCACTGGGACTTCCTGCTGATCAACGATCACGAAGCCCGCCTGCTCGCGGGCGAAAATAATCTGCGCAAGGCCGCCGAAAAGATTCTGGACATGGGGCCGCATACTTTGGTGATCAAGCGCGGCGAGTACGGAGCCATGCTGTTCCGCCGCGACTCCTATTTCATCGTGCCCGGCTATTTGCTCGAAAATGTTTTCGATCCCACCGGCGCGGGCGATTGTTTCGCCGGCGGATTCATCGGCTATCTGGCCGAACACGGCTTCAGCCTGGAAGGCGACCACATCAGCCGCGGCATGCTGAGCCGCGCGGTGATTTACGGGTCCGTTATGGGAAGCTTCTGCTGCGAACGCTTCGGCGTGGAGCGCTTCCGCACGCTCACGCGTGAAGAAATCGATGCCCGATTTGAAGAGTTCCGCAAGTTCACTTCGTTCTAATCCGCGAGAAATGGCCGGAGCGATGCCGATGCTGGCTCTGCTTCTGACAGCCATCAGCGTGACCGCGCGTCCTGTGGTGCTCATCGCGCGGCTACACGTTGTATTACGGAGACGCCGAGGCGCATCTGAACATCGCGCGCCGCATTCTGGATTCGCGAACGCCCGGCCCGGAGCAGCTGGGCACCGTCTGGCTGCCGTTGCCGCACCTGCTGATGATTCCTTTCGTAACGCGGGATAGCTGGTGGCGCAGCGGCGTGGCGGGCGCGATCCCATCGGCCGCCAGTTTCGTGATTGCGGGCACGTTTCTGTTTGCCGCCGCTCGGCGCTTGTACCTTTCGACTGCCGCCGGAGTGGCCGCGGCGCTGCTGTTCGCGCTGAATCCGAACATGCTGTATCTGCAATCCATCCCCATGACGGAAGCGCTGTTTGCGGCCTCGCTCGCGGCGCTGCTGTGGGCGACGATCTGGTTCCGCTCCACGCAATCGATGTGGGCGGTGCTGGCGGCGGCGGTGGCGTCGAATGCCGCGTCGCTCACGCGCTACGAAGGATGGTTTCTGATTCCTTTCGTCGCGCTGTATTTTCTGATCACAGCGCGCCGGAAATCCTGCGCGCTGGTCTTCGCGCTGCTGGCCGCGCTGGGACCGCTGGCGTGGATCGCGCACAATCAGTATTACTATTCGAACGCGCTGGAGTTTTATAGCGGCGAGGGATCGGCCAAAGCGATTTACGCCGGCGAGCTGGCGCAGGGCGGCGCTCGTTATCCCGGCGATCACAACTGGCGTCTGGCGATCGAATATTACTTCGCGGCGATTACGTTGACGCAGGGCTGGATTCTGGTCCTGTTCAGCGGCGCTGGGCGCGGTGACGGCGCTGGCGAAAAAGATCTGGTGGCCGCTGCTCCTGCTGGCGCTTCCGCCCGCGTTCTACGTGTGGAGCATGCATTCCTCCGGCACGCCGCTGTTTGTGCCGACGCTGTGGCCTTTCAGTTGGTACAACACGCGCTATGCTCTGGCTGCTCTGCCGCTGGCCGCGTTCGCCGCCGCCGGCATGGTCGCGCTGCTGCCGGCGAAGTTGCAGCGCCGGCCGGGGCCGGTGGTCCTGGTGGTGCGCATGGCGCGCTCGGCGGCGCGCGCCCGTCTGCTGGAAGGAATCCAGCGTGAACTCAGTCGCGCGCCGCGCCTGGACGGAGCAAGCGGCGGCCTACCTCGCGAGCCATTACCAGCCTGGCGACGGCATCATATATTCTTTCGGCGACTGACCGGCGTTCTGCGCGAGGCCGGCATTCCGCTGAGGGAAGGATTGCATCAAGGCAACCGCCCTAGTTGGGACGCGGCGGTCCTGCGTCCCGATCTGTTTTTTCACGAAGAATGGGCGCTGGCGATAGCAGGAGATAAAATTGCCGAGGCTGTAGTGAGGACTGGAGCACACGGCCCGCACTATGAACTGATGAAGCGGATTAATGTAGAAGGAGCGCCAGCCGTCGAGATCTATCGGCGGCAGATCTACCGGCAACAATCGACTGGTTCCCATGAAGATCCCGTTTACTAAAGCCCACGGAGCGCGCAACGATTTCCTGCTGACCTGGCGCGACCAGTTGCCGGCAGGGCTGAGCGACATGGCCAGTGCCGCCGTCGCGATCTGCGATCGCTATACAGGTATCGGCGCGGACGGTTGGCTGCTGATTTCGCGGGGATCCGGAGGCACCGAAGACGCCGCCATCGAGCTGTGGAATTCCGATGGCAGCCGCAGCGAGATCTCCGGCAACGGCACGCGCTGCGCCGCGGCCTTGCTGGTGGAATCGAACATCGCCCAACAAGAAGTGCGCATCGGCACCGGAGCCGGCCTCAAACATCTGCGACTTCTGGCGCGCGATGGGCGCTGCTTTACCTTCGAGATGAATATGGGCGCGGCCTCGATCGAAGAACTGCACGCGTCGATCGAGGGCCGCGATTGCACGATCCTCAACGTCGGCAATCCGCAGTGCGTTTTCTTTGTCGACAATTTCGATTTCGAATGGCAGGCTTTGGGCGCGCGCGTCGAGCGCCATCCGCGGTTTCCGAATCGCACCAATGTTTCATTCGTGCGCGTGGTCGATAGCCATGACGTCGTTGGACGTGCGCGTTTTTTTGAACGCGGTGCGGGGGAAACCATGAGTTCGGGAACCGGATCGACGGGCGCAGCCGCGGCCGCCGTAGCGCGCGGCTTGGTCGAGAGCTCCGGTGCGCGTGCTGACGCCCGCGGGTCCGCTTGATTTACGCTGGGAAAACCAGTCTATTTTTTTGGCGGGACCTGCCGAACTTATAGGTACCGGCGAGTTTTTCTGGAAGGGGAATCAAACCAAGTGAGTCATTTCGATGATCTTCAGAAGAAGATCGAGACTAAAACCGCCCACGTGGGCATTGTTGGCCTGGGCTACGTAGGCCTGCCCTTGGCTGTCGAATTCGCCGCCGCCGGTTTCAACGTGACGGGGATCGACATCGATGCGAAAAAAATCGCGGCGCTGAATCGCGGTGAGTCCTATATTCAGGACATCCCCACGTCGGTGCTCGCTCCGCTGGTGAAATCGGGCAAGCTTAAAGCCACCACCGATTTCGCCGCTGCCGCAGCGATGGACACAATCAACATCTGCGTCCCCACGCCGCTGCGCAAAACCAAAGATCCGGACATGAGCTACATCGTCAATGCCTGCCAGGAGATCGCAAAACATTTCCATCCGGGCGTGCTGGTGATCCTGGAATCGACCACGTATCCGGGCACCACCAACGAGCTCATGCTGCCTATGTTCGAGCGGCCCGGCTTGAAAGTCGGCGAAGATTTTTTCCTGTGCTTTTCGCCGGAGCGCGTGGATCCCGGCAACGTCAATTTCCAGACGCGCAATATCCCCAAAGTTGTCGGCGGCATCACGCCCGCGTGCACCAAGATTGGCGCGGTGTTCTATAAGCAGGCGCTCGAAACCGTGATCCCGGTGGGATCGACGCGGGTGGCGGAAATGGTGAAGCTGCTCGAAAACACTTTCCGCATGATCAATATCGGACTGGTGAACGAAATGGCGATGCTGTGCGACCGCATGGGCATCGATGTGTGGGAAGTGATCGACGCCGCGGCCACCAAGCCTTTCGGCTTCATGCCGTTTTATCCCGGGCCCGGGCTTGGGCGGCCACTGCATTCCCATCGATCCGTTCTACCTTTCGTGGAAGACCAAACAGGCGGGCATCGAGGCGCGCTTTATCGAACTGGCCGGCTACATCAACGGCAACATGCCGCACTTCGTGGTGGACAAAATTCAGAACGCGTTGAACGATTCAGCCAAGCCGCTCAAGGGTTCGCGCGTGCATTTGCTGGGCGTGGCTTACAAACGCGGCATCGACGACGTTCGCGAGTCGCCGGCGCTGGATATCATTCACCTGTTGGGCAAGCGCGGCGCCAGCGTGACGTTTAGCGATCCGTTTGTGCCGAAGCTTCACGCGGACGGCGTGGTGCCCGAAATGGCGGCTATCGACGCCGATAAAGGCGCGGCCGAGGCCGACTGCGTCGTGATCGTCACGGATCACAAGGATTTCGATTATGCGCGCATTGTCGAACGCTCGAAGCTGATCGTCGACACGCGCAACGCGCTGAAAGGTAATCCGTCGGCGAAAATCGTGCGGCTGTGATCTGCGGATTTGCGCTATTTTAGCGCCGCGAGTTCTTGCTTGGCCTGCGCGAGCGCCGGAAGACCGGGGTCGGCTTCCTGCTCCATTGCCAAGAAATCCTGGTAGGACTTGCGCGCTTCGATCGAGTCTCCCTCGACGGACCGGGCGCGGGCCAAGGCCAGGTAGGCGATCGCGAAGTTGGGATCCAGGTCGATCGCGTGCCGAAAAAACCCGATGGACGCGCGATTATTCCCTTGCCTCCGCTGGGCGCTTCCCAGCGCGTAGGACTGGAGCGCCGGAAACGATGCGGTGGTCACCCTGCGCAGGCTGGGTTCAAGATTCTGAATCGAACTGCGCGGCTCGCCCAGTTTGAGGCGGATGCCGGCGGCGGCTTTCGCGATCGCCTCCAGCACCTGCTCGCGGCCTTGGGCCTGCACTTGTTCGCGAGCGAGCGTCGCGCCGTTCTTGCAATTGACGGCTTGGACCGTGATCGCGAAGGTTTTGCCCCGATCCACAATCGCGCCGTTGATCATGCCCTTCTGGCCTCCGTGCACGCAGATATCGTGCGCGGTCACATTGCTCAGGCGCGTTTCCGGCGCGCGGCCCATCGCCTTTAGATCGTCGCGCATCTGCTCGTCGCCCACGATATTGAGGAACGGCGACTGCTCCAGTTGGATCGCCAGTGCGGCGCGCAGCGGGCCGTCGAAGATCGCGTCGCCAGTGGCGTTGCTGAAGTCGCCCAGCACCAGGACGTCTTTGTCGGAGAGCTTCTCGTGGGACGGGAATTGCATCACCAGCAGAACCAGCCCCAGAATCAACATCGGCACCGACGCTGCCGCGATCCAATATTCGCGCCGGAATCCGCCGCCCTTTGGCACGGCGGCCAGCGCCTGTTTCAGTTCGCTTACGGATTGCCAGCGCTGCGCCGGATCGGGCTCCAGACACTTGCGCAGAACCGTTTCGAGTGCGGCGGGTTCCATCGGACGCCGGTTCTCCGGAACGGGCCGGCCCATCAGCATTTCGTACAGCAGGCCGCCGAACGCGCGGATGTCGTCCTGCAGTATCGGCTCTTGCGAGGCCGAAATTCAGCAGCTTGATGCCTTGGCGCGTTACCAGAACATTCGACGGCTTCAGGTCCCCGTGGATGACGCCATGCTGGTGCGCATACTCCAGCGCGTCACAGATCTCGGTCGAGAAACGCAACGTTTCCTGCAGCGAGAGCGGCCCTTTTAACGGGACGCCTTCGACTAGTTCCATCGCAACGTAGTTCGGCCCCACTTCGTAGAGCGCCCGAATGTGCGGATGGTCGAGCTCGGCGGCGGCACGCGGGAAAGGAGCAGGTGAAACCTCGATGGCGACCTCGCGCTCCCGCAGCGTGTCGCGCGCCCGATACACTTCGCCTCTGGAACCGGCGCCGAGCGGCGCCAGAATCTCATATGGGCCCAGGCGATCGCCGGCGGCCAGCGCCATGATGGAAACTACTTGCCGAAGTACGACTGATCGAAGGTGATCGAGGCTTTATCGCGGATGGCTTCCACGCTTTTTTGCGCCATTTCCGGCCCCACTTTATCGGCGATCTCGTTCTTCACATCGTCCATCTTCTTGGTGTCGTGCTTGGTCACCTGGATGACGTGATAGCCGAACTGAGTCTTCACCGGCTCGCTGACGTCGTTCACCTTCAGCGTGAATGCGGCTTCGTCAAACGGCGGGACCATGCGACCGCGCGTGAACTCGCCCAGCGACCCGCCGTTGGCGCCGGAGCCGACATCGTCGGACTCGGCCTTGGCCAGCGCGGCGAAGTCCCCGCCCGCGACGATCTTGGCGCGCAGGTCCTTGGCTTTCGCCAGCGCCTCTTCATCGGTCAGATCTTTCTCGCCGTCTTTCAGCCCCACCGGCGAGCCCTTAAAGCGAATCAGAATATGGCGCGCCGTCACGGTTTCCCACTCGTTTTTGTGACCGTCGTAGTAGGCTTGCAAGTCGGCGGGAGACGGCTTGGTGTCCTTTGAGATCTGCTGATACAGCATTCCGGCAATCAGCTGATCGTCGCGCATCGCCATTTGCGTTTTGGCCTCCGGCGTCTGGTCGATCTTCAGCCGGCGGGCTTCTTGCGCCAGCGCTTTCAGCTCGGCCAACTGCTCGGCCAGTTGCCGCCTGGCTTGCGGATCCTGGGCCGCACCGCGGCGCTCCGGAGGCATCTGCGAAACGACCTGCTGGAAAATCTGCTCGAACTCGGCTTTGGTGATCTTTTCGGTGCCGATCGTGAGCACGACGGTGTCGGCTGGAACGGCGGCGGAAGTCGCAGCAGAAGCCGCAGCGGCGGCATGCGTAGCATCGGCGGGGGGAGCGGCGGGCGCCGGGGTGGTCGCGGGCGGCTTGACGGGTGTTGCGGCCGGTGTTGCGGGTTTGGTCTGCCCCCAGGCGAGCGTTGCCAGAAGGAGGCCGGTAGAGAGGAAGGAAATTCTCATAACCTACAGGATAGCAGGGGCTACAATGGCTAGCGATGGACCTTCTCTGATATGGACCTCCTCATATATAGCGTGGATGCCGGGATTGCGCGCATTACCCTGAATCGGCCGGAAAAGCGTAACGCGCTGAACCCGGAGTTGATCGCGGCGTTGGGCGAGGCGCTGGCGATTTCTGCGCGCGACGCCAAGGTGCGCGTGGTTCTGATCGCCGGCGCGGGCAAGGATTTCTGTGCCGGGCTCGATCTGGTGGGGCTCGACATGAGCAACGACAAAGGCAACGAAGCCGACGCGCTGGGGCACCTCGCATCAGCGCAGAATCTGGCCGGCGTGTTGCTGGCGATCAGGCGGCATCCGCGTCCGGTGGTGGCGGCGGTGCGTGGGCGCGCGCTGGGCGGTGGAGCGGGGATCGCTACGGCCTGCGATCTGATTCTGGCCGCGGAATCGGCGGCGCTCGGATATCCCGAAGTAAAAATCGGATTCGTGCCGGCGATGGTGGCGGCGCTGTTGCGGCGCTCGGTCAGCGAGAAGCGCATGTTCGAATTGTTGGCCGGCGGCGAGCCGGTTGCGGCGCCGCGAGGCTGAAGCCATCGGCCTGATCAATCAAGTATTCGCCGACGCCGAGTTTGAGGCGCGCGTGGAGGCCTATGTTCGGAATCTGGCGTCCAAATCGGCAAGCGCGCTCAGCCTGACCAAGCAACTTCTGTATCACACGGACGGCATGACGCTCGAAAAAGCCATCGAAGCGGGCGTGATGATGAATGCGGTGTCGCGGTCGACGGAGGATGCCAAGCGGGGTTTCGCGGAATTCCGCGCGGGCGTCAAGAAGAAGGGCTAGGCGGGCTGCGTGGCGCAGCGCGGGGATGTCCCTGGCGATTCGCGTTATGGTGGAAGTACCCAATGGCTCGCAAGCATTTTGAATGGAAGGTCCGCGACAAGCTGATTCAACTCGGCGAGCGCACCCTGATTGTGGGCGTGCTGAATGTCACGCCCGACTCGTTTTCCGACGGCGGCAAGTATTCCGACCCCGACCGCGCCTTCGCCCGCGCGGTGGAAATGGAAGAAGAGGGCGCCGACCTGATCGATATCGGAGCCGAATCCACGCGTCCCGGTTCGGTCCGCATCTCCGAAGCTGAGGAGCTGCGCCGCCTGGTGCCGGTGCTGAAACGCCTGCGCAACAAGCTTACGGTGCCGATTTGCGTGGACACTTACAAGTCCGGGGTTGCGGAAAAAGCTCTGGAACTGGGCGCGGATATTATCAACGACCCCAGCGGCCTGACCATTGACCCGGAACTGGCGCGCGCGGCGCGGCAGGCGGACGCCGGGCTGATCGTGAATCATATGCGCGGCATGCCGGAGACGTGGGCCAAGCTGCCGCCGCTCAAGAATCCGCTGGCAACCATCGCTGCGGAACTAGACGCGTCGGTGCATCGCGCGGTGGGCGCGGGGGTGGAACGGCGCCGCATCGTGGTCGATCCGGGGCTGGGTTTCGGAAAGCGCAAGGAACAGAATGCGGAGATCCTGGCGCGGCTGGACGAGCTGGCGCGGCTGGAGCTGCCGCTGATGGTGGGTCCCTCGCGCAAGCATTTCCTGGCGCGCGAGACGGCGCTGGAGACCGAGTTCGCAGGCGCGGCGGCGGTCACGGCTGCTATCCTCTACGGCGTTCACATGGTGCGCGTGCACGACGTGAAGGCGATGAAGGCGGTGGTGGAAGTCGCCGACGAAATCGCCAAGGCGCGCTTCGACGCGGTCGCTACCGTCGTTGGCACCGCGGGCAGTAATGTGTCCCGCGTTGGACCACGGTAATTTTGCGGATGGGCGTCCCGCACACGGCGCACGGCTCGCCTTCGCGCCCGTAGGCCTGATGCTCCAGCTGAAACCAGCCGCGCTCGCCGCGCGCATCGACGTAATCTGAAATCGACGATCCGCCCAGTTTGATGGCCGCGCCCAGAATCTCGCGCATGTGTTGATGAATCGCGGCGACGCGAGGAGCGCTGAGCCGCGACGCCTGGGCCAGCGGATGCACGCGCGCCGCGAACAATGTCTCGTCCACATAAATGTTGCCCATGCCGGCGAGGAATGTCTGGTTGAGCAGCAGTGCTTTGATGCCGGTCTTGCGCGGTTTCATGCGGGCCTGAAATTCGTCGAGCCCGATGGCGAGCGGCTCCGGGCCGAGACGCGACAGGTCGTGATTCCATAGAATGCGCCCGAACTGGCGCTGGTCAGTATAAATCAATGATCCGGTATCGAGAGTGAAGATTCCGTGAGTGTGTTTGGTGGGAGCGGCGTCAAGCAGCAGCTTCCCGGTCATCCCCAGATGCACCGTCAGCGTGCCTTCATCGAGCTGCATAACGATGAATTTGCCGCGCCGCTGAATCGATTGGATGGTGCGGTCAGCGAGGCGGCGGGCGAGCGTCTTGCGATTCCCTGGCGTCACAAAGCGTGAGGAAAACGACGCTGCAACGATGCGGCGGCCGGGCAGATGCGGCGCTAGCGTGCGGACTACGGTTTCGACTTCGGGCAGCTCAGGCATCGCGGCGTTACGGCAGTTCGACGAAGATCTCGCCGTCTTCCACTTTCACGGGATAGGTGGCTTGCAGCTTCAAGTCGTCCCCCGGCATCGTGCCGGTTCGGCAATCGAATTCCCACCCATGAAACGGACAGGTGAGAATGGGGCCGTCCAGCGCGCCATGCCCCAGCGGTCCGCCGGAGTGCGGGCAAATTCCGTCGATCGCGTGCACAACGCCGGCCACATTGCACACCGCGACCGCGCTCCCGTCGTCCATTTCAAGGTGCGTCGCCGAGCCTGGAGGCAGCAGCTTCAGCGAGCCGACTTTCACGAAAGCCATGCTTTTCTTTTGTACCATGGGGGTCGCGATGATCCGCCACTGGGAAAGCGTCTACACCTCCAAGAGCGACGCGGAATTGAGCTGGACGCAGGCGGAACCGGCCACGTCCTTAGAGCTCATCGCCGAGGCGTGCTCGGCCGACAGCGTCATCGACGTGGGCGGGGGAACGTCGCCGCTGGCCGAGAGGCTGCTCGACGAAGGCTACGCTGTTACGGTGCTCGACATCTCGCAGGCGGCGATCGATCGCGCGCGCAAACGGCTGGGAACACGCGCCAGTGAAGTTGACTGGATGGTGGCGGATGTGACCGCCGGTCCCGATCTGGGGACCTTCGACGTGTGGCATGACCGCGCCGTCTTCCACTTCCTCACTGCATCCGAAGATCGCGCGGCTTATGCGGCGCTGCTCGCGCGGACCGTACCCGTAGGCGGGCATGCGGTGATCGCAACCTTCGCGCTGGATGGTCCGGAAAAATGCAGCGGGCTGGAAGTGCGGCGCTATGACGGCAGCACGCTGGCTGCGGAATTGGGCCCAAGGTTCCGTTTGCTGAAGAGCGTCCCGGAACTGCACCGCACACCTTGGAACGCGCCGCAGTCGTTTCAGTACAGTTTGTTCAAGCGCGTGTAGAGGCGTTCACTCCTGATCCAACGGTTTCTTATGCTTGGGCTTCTTCCGGGTCGTCTTGGGCAAGATCGGCTGGGACGGCTTGACTGGGCCGACCCGCTCCCGCGCAATGGCCCGCACCTCATTTGGCTGGTCGAACTTGGTGGATTTCGCGGGGTTTTTGACCCGCTTGCGCCGGCTCATGGGATCACGCTATCCTAATGCTGACAGATATAAGGAGGCCGTATGTTACGTTCTATCGGCTTGCCTGAGTTAATGGTCATCCTGGTAGTCGCCGTGCTGTTGTTCGGCGGCAAAAAAATACCTGAGCTGGCGAAAGGCTTGGGCGAAGGCATCCGCAACTTCAAAGACTCTTTGAAGGACCCTAATGCGCCGCCCGACGACAAGAAGCAGGCATAGAGGCTTCCTGGCGGCGTCCGCAGTTTGGACCCGTCTCAATCGGATTTCAAGAATAAACCCCGCGACGGCAGCAAGCCGGGCGCGGGGTTTTAATTTTTAACCAGCCGCTTCGCGGCCGCGTCGACTACTTCTTCTTCGGCGGAACGATCGCGTCTTTCACGGCCTTGGCGACGCGGAATTTAACCACCTTCTTGGCCGGGATCTTGATGGCTTCGCCGGTCGCCGGATTGCGGCCCATGCGCGCCTTGCGGTCCACGCGAACCAGCCGGCCGATGCCCGGCAGAACGGTGACACCGTTCTTCTTGGTTTCGGCGATCGCCATGTCGGCGTAAGCCGTCGTGAAAGCCTTGGCTACCTTGGTAGGGACACCCACGGTCTCCGCGAGCTTCTTGATCAATTGGGACTGCGTCATTTTTGCTACTGCCATAGTTGCTCCTTTTTCGAAAATCTGTTTCTCCCGATGTTGCATCGATGTTGCGTTTTCGTTCGCGCGCCACTGCCGCACGCGCGACAGGCACGCATTTACTACTGCATCATACGGGATGCGCAATCCTGGTGTAAAGGAAAAAATGCAAAAAAACACCGATTTTTAGCGGGTTTCGTGCAATGCGCACATTTCGGGTGCGCTGCCAGCGCGGTTTCCGTTGACGCAACGCGGCGAATGCTATCCTGACAGCGTTAACGCGATGAGCGAGCTGCAAGATCAACTGGAGGCTCTGCGCCAGCGCATGGCGCGCGTTGCCGCGGAGTGTGAGGAAAAATACGGGAAGCTGGAAAAGCCTTATTCCACGGGGGTTTCCCGCACTTTTCCACAGAAATTCCACGTTGAAGAATGGTTTCCGGGCGAGGAAATCGTTACCGAACACGGTAAACATTTCGAGACCGAAACGTTTTATGCGCGCCACCGCCGTCACGGCTCGGCGGAGCTAAGCGAGCTGGCGGAGCTTCCCGCAGATCTGCTGGAAACTTTGTCGCATGGCGCGGTCCGCGACGTTCCGCCGCAAGAGTGGGCCTTTCTCGATACGGAAACCACCGGGCTAGCGGGCGGCACCGGCACCTGCGCGTTTCTGGTGGGCGTCGGGCGCATCACTGCCGAAGGTTTCCATGTCCGCCAGTTTTTCATGCGCGATTTTGGCGAGGAACCCAGTCAGTTGGATGCCTTGTCGCGGTACCTGGAGCCGTTCCGCGTGCTGATCACGTATAACGGGAAGACCTTCGACCAGCCGCTGCTTGAGACTCGCTATCGCCTGAATCGCACGCGCTCGCCGTTCACGCGCTTCGAGCACCTGGACCTGTTGCACGGCGCGCGGCGCCTGTGGAAATTGCGCTTCGAGAGCTGCCGGTTGATCGAGCTAGAGCAACAGATCCTGGGCTTCGAGCGCGAAGGCGACGTACCCGGCGCGATGATTCCGTATATTTACTTTGACTATGTCCGTACTGGAGAGATGGCGCGGCTGCTGCCGGTGTTTCATCACAATGCCATCGATATTTTGACGCTGGCCTGCCTGACGGGGATCGTGCCGTATGCTTTCAAGGATCCGGCGACCGCTCCGCTGCGCCATGGCGCGGAGATGGCTGGGACTCGCTCGCTGGCTGCGCGAAGCGGGCGAGACGGAGCAAGCCCGCACGTTGTTCCGCCGCGCAGTGGACGCCGGGCTGCCCGACGATATTCTGTTCCGCACGCTGTGGGACATTGCCGCGCTGGAGCGCAAACTGGGCTGCGATGACGCTGCGGTGGGCGTGTGGAACGACCTGGCGGCGTGCCGTAATCCGTTCCGAGTGCGAGCGATGGAAGAGCTCGCGAAACATCACGAGCATCGTACTAAGGATTACGCGCAGGCTCTGGAATTAACGCGTAGCGCGTTGGCGCTGGAGGCTTCGACAGGGCTGCGCAAGCGAGAAGACCGGCTGGCAAGGCGAACAGATAAGAAGCGTAGCGTTACTGACGCTGGATGAGCCTCGGCAGCGGTGGCGGCTGTTGGAAATCGCGCAAGGGCCGGCCGTCGATTTCAAATTCACGCTTGATGTGCGCCAGCGGTTCCAGGGTGACTAACGCGACCGGCCGCGTGTCCAGTAAAGCGCCTCGATAGTTGTAGTAACCGGAAATTCTGATGGGGCTAACGCCCAAATCCGCAGGGAACTGAGAGTAAGAAATCTGGAACGGAACTAAATTTCGTTGCGGGAAGAGCATTAGATTGGACGGCGGTCGAAACACCCCCAGGCAAACGGGTATGTTCCCCCGGGAAGGCGGTTCGATAAAACATACACCCCCACCGGGGATGGGCGTTAGTTCACTCCCTATGATTGTTGTCCGGCGGTTTCCGAATAACGTCACGTAAGCGGTTCCGCGAATTTTTACGGGCTGATCCTTCACTCGTGTGTAGAAGGCTGTGGGCACGGACGCACTTCCGTCCATCTGCGACTGACTGTAATCGGAAAAGTGGGTCTCCGAATATTCGCGGGAGGGCCACACACTCCCGTCAGCCGCTTCGATGCGCAGGCCGGTACCGATGGTATAGGCATCCATCTCGCTGCCGTCGGCATCCTTCGGAAGGTCCGTGATCTGAAGCGGGACGTAGATCTGCTTGTATGGGACGTCCAGGTTACTTACGGTTGTCGCGGAATCGCTCGAAACAATCGAGCTCGCAGACAGCCTTTCCGCATGGAGTGAGACGCGCACTTGCGAGGCATCGATCTGCCGTTTGGACTGGCGGGCCTGAAGGGCCACCACGAACGACAAGGGAATTGCAGCGGCTCCGAACATCACTATCAACCCGAGCGCGACGCCGGCGAGGCGGGCCAGCGCCGTTCGGCGCAGCGAATATTGCATAGCGACGATGACGGCGGAGGCGAGCGCAAGTGCGGCGGTGGTGTAGGAATGAGGGATCCAATCCATTGGACCAAAGGCGTCCCCGAAACCGAATAATATGATCGGAAGGAGAAGCAAGCCGGAGAAAAACAGCTGCACCAGGCTGGATGTTAAGGTAGCTAGCGCAGCCAGCGGCAGGATAAACGCGCCGAATAATAACACCTGGCTCCAAAGGAGCCCGGGAAGCACCGAGCCTAGAGAATGTCCATACTTTTGAATAACGATCGCGTCGGACACCAGCTTCGGCAGGCTGATGAAAGTCACAAGAAATAGGGCCTTTGCGGCGAGCAGGCTTCCGCGCGAATAGGGCCGGGTGAGCCAGAATTGCTGCGTGCCCGGCAAGGCCTCAGCTTGAATCACCCGGGCGATCAAGACCCATGCGGCGAGGGGCAAAAAAAGCTCGGTGAAAGGCTCGTCCGTGGGCAAAGCTCTGGAGCCGGCAAGGCTGAAGTAGACATTGGTCGCGACTAGCGCCAGGGTCGCCACGATCTCGTAAGTCAGGCAGCGGACGTCTTTTCCGAAAATATGCAGAGCTTGCCGCATTCTAGGCCGCCTTCCTTCCCGGTCTTGGCCAGCGCCACGAAAATCGCGCGTAGCGGCATCGGCCTGACGGAGATATCTTCGACGCCGGTCCACAGACGGCGGATCTCGGCGACGGTGCGCTCCTGGTTGAACTCGGTGTCGACGAAGCGGACTACCGCGGCCGACGTTTCCGCCGGCAGCCAGGTGGTGGGCCAGGGTCGCGGGATCGCAGCCGGAGACGCCAGCGTGATTTCGATTTCGCGGAAGCGGCCGGTGAGCGCTGCCATCTCTTCGGAGAATTTCAGGGAGCCGTGGTCCAGATAACCGATGTGGCTGGCGAAGGTTTCGATCTCGGCGAGATCGTGCGAGGAGATAAATATGGTGGTGTCTTCGGCGGTATCGAGCAGGCTTTCGATCAACTCGTCGCGCACCAGCGGGTCGAGCCCGGTGAAAGGTTCGTCGAGCACCATCAATCGCGGGCGGTAGGCGAGAGAGGAGGCCAGCGCGGCTTTCATCTTCATACCGCGCGACAGATCCTTGAGCGTGCGAGAGGGCGGAAGATCGAACTGGCGCAGCAGCTCGGCGGCGCGGGCGTCGTCCCAGGTGGGGTAGAACGGCTTCAGATAACCCAGGAAATATTCGATGGTCATCCACTCCGGCAGTTCCTGATTTTCCGACACGTAGCCGATCTGCGCGAAGTCCTGCGGCGACAGGCGGCGTGAATCGTGGCCGAGAACCTCCGCGTGGCCAGACGTGGCGCGGAGCAGGTTCATCAGGATCTTGATGCAGGTGGTTTTGCCGGCTCCGTTCGGCCCCACCAGCGCGTAGACGCTGCCTTCCGGGACCGCCAGGTTGAGCTGACTGAGCACCGGCGTGGCGCGGAATCGTTTGGTGAGATCGCTGGTCCGCAGGATATCGCTCATGGCTTCCCTCCTTCGAGCCGCTTCCAATGCTGTTCCACGGCGGCGGTTACGTGATCCAGTTCGAGACCGAGGCGCTTGGCGTCGACCACCAGTTGTTCCAGCTCCTTCTTGAGCAGATGACTGCGCTCGGCGGGCGTTGAGGCGCGTGAAGCGACGACGGTACCGGTGCCGGGGCGAACCTCGAGCAATCCCTCGGCGATCAAATGGGCGACGACTTTGTGCGCGGTATTGGGATTGATCTTGAGGGCCTTGCTGAGAGCGCGCACGGAGGGGAAAGGGTCGCCGGGACGCATCTGGCCGGAGACCATGGCCTTCTTGGCGGCGTAGGCGGCCTGCTCGTAAAGCGAGATGCCGGGTTGAAAGACCAGGCGGAACGGGATCACGTGTGTATTATGACACCTAGTACACTAAAAGCAAGCGGCAAATTGGCGGCCAAGGGAACGCTTAGTTCCGAATTATTTCTTGCCGATCAACGCGACCACGGTTTGCGCGATCAGGGTCTGTCCCGCGAGCGATGGATGTATGTCGCAGGTGCCGTTGGGAAGCTTGATCAACAAGCCGGCGGCGCAACTGTCACCTCCGAATGGGACGTCCGCAGCCAGGAAGGCATCGAAGGCGTCGGCAACCTGCACATCGAAACCGCTCGCCACTTGAGCGAGAACGCCGTCCAGCGCGATTAGTCCCGGTACCTCCACCAGGACGTCGTTGTAGTTAACCGCATAGGGCGTGACGGCTACGATGGGTCCCGTGTAACCCGCCGCGCGAATGCCTCCCGAAGATGGTCGTGAGATTTTGCGCATATGCCGCTAGCGTGGCTGGCAATCCAAGCTCGGCGCAAGTCACAACACCCTGGCAGGATGCAAGAAGGACACCCAGATCATTGACGCCAATGTCAATGGTGATCAGATCGGTTTTCTTAAGGTTGGCGCGCAGGTAATCGAGGGCATACTGCATTTGGGTTCCGCTATAGGAAACCTTGAGCGGCAGGATGGCCCGCCATTGTGCGCAGCCTGTATCCGGCGCACCCAGGACCAGAAAACTTCCGCTGGACTCGCCAAAGCAGGAGGCGTTGGCAACTTTGCGGTGGAGAGCGTCCGAGACAATTTCGGGGTAGCCGACGTACTTATCCAGGTTCACTGGCATGACGAGCGGGTTATAGCCAAACGCTATGGAATCTCCTAGCGCGAGATAACGGGTGTTCCTGGATACGTCATCGGCGGCGGCCGATAGCGCGAGGCTGGAGGCGAGAAAGATCAGGGCACTTGGAATGATGGTCGATCTGAGCATGCTTGCCAGTTTACTAAAACCGTCGGTCCGATTCCGTGTGGCGCTGAGCAGCCGAAGCTAGGGAAGTTGGCTGCTTCGGCGGCTGCTTCCTCGCGAGAGATCAATTTCGGCTGGATGGTCTGATGCGCGCCTTCCTCGAGCGCAATGGCAGTCGCCTGCGACTCGAAGCGCTTGAGAAAGTCATGCTCGTACGTCAAACCCGTTTCGAGTTCTTCCCACGCGATCGCGTAGTATTCGCCGGGAACTAGGCCCGCGATGCGAAAGTCGCCGTTCTGGTCCGTCGCGGATTGCGGGGGCCCGCTCCAAACGGTTTCCGGTCCTAGGCCCTTGGGCCAGAGCGTGACCTGGACGCCGGACACCGCTGCGCCTTCGTTATTTTTCACCGTGCCCAGTACTTCCGCGGCACCTCGAGAAAGCAGGATGTCGAGCGCTCCGCTGACGCCAGAGGTCAAGTCAAGCGCCGTGCGCGTGACATCTTGCGCGCCGAACCGAACCGACTTCACGTACACTCCATCCGGTAGGGTGTCCACCAGTGCGGCATACTTACCCGGAGCAATTCCGTGAAACTCAAAAGTACCGTCGTCCTTCGTCTGGGTGTTCGAAGCGCTCTCTGTTCCATTCACTCCGATCAGAACGATCATGGGATGAACTGGCGGCCCGTCGCCTTCGAGCTTGACGGTTCCGGCCATGGTGGCGCCCGGCATCAGGGTCAATTTCACGCCCGCAACATCGGAATCGGTGATGCTGACTTCCTCGCGGGCGGTCCTAAGGTCTACTGCAGTGTTGGTGCCCGCCGTAAGGACGTAGACTCCGGGAAGTAAATTGCGAATCTCGAAGGTTCCGTCGCTCACGGGGACGAGGCTCCCGACACCCAATCCGATTTGCGGGCTGTCCTTGAGCCGCGCGTCACGCAACTGCCGTCTGGCGGGCTTCCCGGTGGCGGCGTCGATCGTCAACCCGCGAATCGAGAACACTCGCCTCCCGGCGCATTCGAATTTCGATTCCCTGAAGCTCGGAGCCTGGAACGATCTCCAGGGGCTGTGGCGTTTGCGGCATCGATCGCGTCCGGATAATAAGTGGCACGTTGGTCGGCGGGCCGGGAGCGCGGCCGGGGCGCACCATTCGTCTTGTTCCCGAACGTCGCGCGACTGCGTGTCCTCGCGCCGCCAGATAGTACGACCCCGGCGAAAGATTGGCGATGCGGAAACTGCCCTGGTCGTCGGTGCTGTCGCCTCCGTCGGGCGCCAGTCCGCGCTGTCCACGCGAGTGAAACATCCGCATCAGCTGAACCGCTGCGCCCGGAATCGGATCGCCATCGATATCCGTTACGCGCCCGATAATCACGCCTTGCGGGGTTAACTTGAAGCTGAGGTCCTTCACGACCTGGCCCGCCGCGAGCGTGAGCACCGCTCCGGGCTGCCAGTGGCGGCGCTCGTGCGCGCCGTAGTCTTGCGGCAAGAAACCGGTGCGCTGCGCAGAAAGCGTGTAACGTCCGGGGAGGACTCCTTCCAACACGAACTTGCCGCCGGCGTCGCTGGTGTCGCCGTAGGATACGGCATTTGAGCGCGGTCCCCGTAATAGGCTTCAGCCGCACCGTGGCTTTGCGCAAGGTTCCCCGGCCTGGCTCAGCACTTGCCCCTCAAGGCGAGCGGTGCGCGCGGCGGTACTCGTAGCGAGTCCGAAGCAGGCTGCGCGCTAAGCAAAGCGCAGAGCAGCACAACAGAATAGACACCAGCGCAAGACGAAGCCCTTCCAGCGCTGATTTTACACGGTTGAGGCGAGGGCGACTACGGGGGCGGCGTGCCCGGTTAGTGCGTTTCCGGCTTGAATTCCGGAGGCAGCTCGGAGCCTTTTCCGAAGAAGTATTCTTCCATTTGCTTGAGCAGGAACTCCTGGGCTTCGGGCTGGCCGAGGTTGAGGCGGTACTCGTTCATGATCATCTTCATGTGCTCCACCCAACCCTTCCAGGCTTCTTTGGAAACGTTCTCGTAGATGCGTTGGCCGAGCGGGTGTCCATCGAAGGGGACTTCGTCGAGGCCGGGGGCTTCTTTCTGTAACTTTACGCAAAAAACGGTGCGGCCGGCGGCGGCTGGAGTGATCGGATCTGCCATGGAACCAGTTTAGCGTGCGCCGCGCGGCTACTTGCTCTTGCGCACGGCCAGCAGCAGGTTGGATTCGTTCTGGCGCCACTTGTAGCCGATGCTGAAATCCAGCGGCTCGACACCGGTGTGGGCATCGTAGGCGGCTTTCAAGTCTTCTTGCAGGCCGGTCTTGAACAGAGCAATGGGCTGTGCATAGGCTCCGAAGAGGTGGACGTCCCAGACCGGCGGTTCGAAGAAATAGTGATAGGGAATGCCGGAGTCGTCTTCGATCACCACGGTGCTGCGGTCCAGAATGATGCCGCGGATGGTCGAGAAATATTTCTTGTGCATCAGGTAGGACGCCGATTTCACCAGCGTTCCGCCCGGCGGCAGGGTTCGCAGATATTTGGTTGTGCCCGGCTTCCTGTCGAGACGCCGGTTCTGCAGGTTGAGCGCGAAGTAACGCAGTGTGCGCAAGCGTTGGCGCGGGTCTTTGAATTGAATCGTCAGGCCGCGGGTTTCCGTCGCCGCTTTGTCGTTCGACGCGATCAGCGCTCCGGTGGGCGTGATGCCGAGAGGCGTTACATCCACTACCGAGTTGCCGGCGCGGGCGATCAGGAACAGGAGCACCGGCAACACTCCGCTGGCAGATCCTTCGGTCAAGTCCCGCTCCATGTTCTCGGTCTTGAAGAAGCCCATGGAGGCGGCCGTTTGCCAGCCCTGACGGAGCGCGGGCCAGTATTCGGGTGTGAAGTCCTCCGCCTTGGAAGGGATGCAGCCCGCCGGTTCCAGGCCGACCAGGACGTACTCGCTCGCGTCGGGGAAAAATGCCAACGGATTGGTGGCGTCGGGCCCGCTGAAGGGATAAAAGACGGAATTCGTGGCAGGCGTTTTTTGCAGATACTTGCCGCGCCAGGCTGAGATGCGATCCACATAGCGGCGCTTGAGACGGTTCCAGTCCGCTGCAGCGGTTTTGGAATAATCCGACCAGGCGGCCTTCTGCTCATCGTTCATGGAGCCGGCGTACGCGTGTGTTGCTCACTCCGGCGATCAACTGCGCCGCCGCGTTCCAGTTATCGACGGGGCCTTGCGTTGTGCATGCGGGGACAAGGGCTGGCTGCGCGGGCGGAGCGGTCTGTGCTGCAAGCGGCAGCAGACACAATCCCGCCAAAGCCAACCTGAGTTTCATGAAATTCCCCACTACCATGATGCACCAACGCAAGGCTGATTCAATCACGAATGTTACGAGATCGCCGCGAGAAACTGTTCGACCTCAGCGTTGAACCGCTGCGGGTCTTCGAGCATCAGGAAGTGACCGGCTCCTTCCCAACTGTTCAACTGCAGGCGCGGAAACATGGACCGCATCAACTCAAAACGCGCTTGCGTGCCGGGTTCGGCGGCTTGGATGGCGATGGCCGGCAGGTCGAAAGTTTCGTCGTCAGGAGGCGGGCGCAGGGAGGAAATGCTGCTGAGCGCGGCGATGCGCACATGTTTGGGAGTCGCGAACATCTTCGCGCGGATCTCGACGCGCAGGGCTTCGGGAGTCTGCTTGCTGAAACAGGATTCGACGCGCTCGGCGAAGTTCCTCTCGCCGGCGGCGCCTTGGAGGCTGCGGGCGACCTTGGCAAAATGGGCGGCAGTGGCCACGCGATCCGCGGGCCCGGCCATGTGGCGCGAGACGAAGGCGTCGACCAACACCAGCGCCGAGGCTTTTTCGGGAAACTCCCGCAGGAAGGCATAGGCGATGGGTCCACCCAGACTGTGGCCGATCAGAATGCCGCGATCGACTTGCGCGTCGCGCATCACGGCCTCGACGGCGCGGGCGAAGAACTCAATGGGATAAGAGCGACGCGGCTTGTCGCTAGTGCCGTGACCCGGCAGGTCGATCAATAACGCGCGGCGATTGGGCTGGTTGTATAGCGCTTCCTGGCCCCGCCAGAAGGTAAGATCGCAAGCCCAGCCGTGGATGAATATGAGCGCTTCGGTGCCCGCGCCGTAGTTCTGGTAGTGGACCCGCAAGCCGTCGAATCGGGCGACGCGCGACGCGTCATCATCGGCCGCTCCGGCTCGGCTGGCGATACCCGCCAGACCCGCGCCCCCCAGTGCCAAGAATCGCCGCCGGGGAATCGCCGCTTGCATTGCCGGAATTAAGAGGCCGCGCTTTCGGTTGCGCCGGCTTCGGGTGCGCCGGCTCGCTTGGCCTTGACGGCAGCCAGGTATTCGGAAAGCTTCAGCGGCTTCCGCGCCCCTTTTTCCATGTGACGCTGCACCGCCTTCTGATAACGCCGCAGCGTGTCGCGCTTGTGCGCTTCGCGCAGGCTGCAACTTTCGATGTCCAGGAGCAACTCGATCTCCCACGGCCGGAAGGTGTTGCGATGCATGTTGCCGCGAAGCAATTCCTGGATCAGGCGGTTGAACTGCGCCAATACTGTTTCGCTGTCGGGTTCGGATTCGTACATTATTTGGAAACTCGCCTTGTCCTGGCTCTAGTTTACTCTTGCCAGCCAAGCGTGGATGGCCTGCATCTGTTTGAGGATCTCGGGCCGGTCCGCGGCGTCCGGTTCCATGGCCAGATATTGCTCCAAATCGCGGCGGGCGGCCTGGAAACGTTTCAACTCCAGTTCCAGCAGGCCGCGTTGCTTGTACCAGCCGGACAATCCGGGCACGCCGACCAGCAACAGATCGAGCGTGTCGACGGCGCGCGCCCAGTCATTGCGCCGCAGATAAACGCCGCGCAAATTCTGCAGCATGCGGATGGCGATTTCCTTCTTGGACGCGCGGCGCAGCAGGGCCGGATCGGCCACCTTCGCCCCGGCGAGCGCAAAACATTCTTGCGCCGTGATGGGGCGGCCGCCGTTGAAGGGATCAATATAGGTGGAGTAATTGCCGTCGTCGAACTGAATGACGAAATGCCGCGGGAGACTGATGCCAAAGACCGGCATGGCCAGGCGGCGCGCGATTTCCATGTACATCACTGAGAGCGTGATGGGAATGCCGACGCGACGCTCGAGCACTTGATCCAGGCAACTGTTGCGAGGATCGAAGAAGTCGTCTTCGTTGCCGTGGAAGCCGAGCTCGCCGAAGAGGTAGCGCTGCGCGGTCTCGACGAAATCGCGGCCGTCGTTGAAGTTGCGCAGGCGGTCACCCAGTTGCGAGGCTAGCTCATTCAGGCGGTCGAGCCAGGGCTCGGGTTCGAGGCCGGGCGTGTCGATGGCGGCCAGCTCCAGGGCGGCGTGGTCCAGCCGTCCCTTGGGGGGATCTTCTTCAAGGAGATAACGAAGATGATTGGCTGCGGGCACTGATTCTATTGTGGCAGACGAGGCTGAGGCCGATTCCGTTGCAATCATACCGCGAGCCGGTACGCGCTCCGCCCATGGCCTCGCGATGGCATTCGAAGGTGTTATATCTTTGGTTTCGGCCCGTGCGACCACGACGGAACTTCGATCTGGCCGAACCAAACTGGTCGAACAACAAGAGATGAGGGAAAACGCGTATGCGACTTACACTAGGTTTCCTGGTCTTGGGACTCGTGGTTGCTTCCACGGGAGCGAGCCAAACCAGCCAGTTCCAGGGAAGCGTCCCAACCGGGGCCGCGTCGGCTACACCGTTAGCTCTCACCTTTCACGACGCGATTGATCGCGGTCTCAAGGCGAATCTGGGTTTGCTGGTCAGCGATTCGGCGAGCGAAAGCGCGCGCGGCCAGCGGCTGCACGCACTCAGCGCGCTGCTGCCGCAGCTCGACGCGAAAGCCGGCGAGACGATCGAGCAGCTTAGCCTGAAGACCATCGGATTCAATCTCCAGATTCCGGGCGTCAACATCTCCACCATTGCCGGACCGTTTCACTACACCGATGTGCGCGCCTACGCGACCTGGAATGCATTCGATTACAGCGCGCGCAAAGATTATCGCTCGGCGGTGGAGAGCCGGCGCGCCGCTCAGCTCTCGGTGATGGATGCGCGCGACCTGGTGGTAGAGGCCACAGCCAGCGCATATCTGCAAATCATCGCGGATGCTTCGCGCATGGAAGCGATTCGCTCGCAAGTGGAAACCGCGCAGGCGCTCTACGACCGCACCGCGGATCAGGAACGATCGGGGACCGCGGCTGGTATCGATGTTCTGCGATCCCAGGTGGAATTGAAGCAGCAACAACAACGGCTCCTGGCGCAGCGAAATCAGTTTGACAAGGACAAGCTCACGCTCGGCCGAGTGATCGGGCTTCCCAACGGTCAGGACTTCAATCTATCGGAAACCGCGCCGTACGCGCCCCTGACCGCGATGACCCAAGATCAGGCGCTGGCCGCGGCTATCGCTCAGCGCTCGGATTACCAGAGCTATCAGGCACGGGTGCGTGCGGCGGAGAACGATGTCCAATCGGCGCGTGGAGAGCGTTATCCCACCGCTGGCGTCACGGCCGATTATGGCGACGTCGGTCCCGCGCTCAATGACTCGCATGGCACATTTAGCTTTGTGGCTTCGGCGAAGATCAATCTGTTCAACGGCGGGCGCATCGCCGGCGATGTGATCCGCGCCAAGGCCGCCTTGAAACAGCGCCAGGACGAGCTTGCCGATCTCTCCGGGCAAATCGACTATCAGGTACGCGCGGCGTTTCTTGATATTCGGACGGCGGCCGACCAAGTGGCAGTGGCGCGAGACAACCTCGACCTCGCCAATCAAACGCTGACCCAGGCGCGCGACCGCTTCGCCGCGGGAGTCACCGACAACATCGAAGTCATCCAAGCGCAGGAATCGGTGGCGAGCGGCAACGACAGTCTGATCACCGCGCTCTATGCCCACAATCTGGCGAAGGTCGCACTGGCGCGGGCCTTGGGCGGCGCCGAGCAGGGAATCCAAAAACTAATGGAGGTGAAGTAGCCATGGCTGAACTTTTGCAAGATAGAAACGCTCCCCCCAAGAAACGCCGCATAGGCCGCATTATCGTGGCGCTGCTGGTGGTCGTGGTCGTGGCCTGCGCCGGGTACTACCTTTGGCGATACTTTAACACCTACGAAAGCACCGACGACGCGCAGATCGACGGCCACATTAACGCGGTGAGTGCGCGGATCAGCGGCAACGTACTGGAAATCCGGGCGGAGGACGCTCAGGTGGTGAAGGCTGGCGAGGTGCTGGTCCGCATCGACCCGCGCGACTATGAGGTTGCGGTGGCCAAGGCGGAAGCGGACTTGCACGATGCCGAGGCGGCCCTCGAAAGTTCGCGTATCGATATTCCGATCACCACCACTAACACGGCCAGCCAGCTAAAGACCGCGAATTCGACCCGCGCCGATGCCGCGGCGTTTTTGCTCGGAGCTCAGCGCCAGTTGGGCGCCGCGCGCGACCGCCTGGCATCGGCCGAAGCACTGGTTCGCGATGCGGAAGCCAACGTAAAGAAAACCGGCGACGACGTCGCGCGCTATAAACTATTGGTCGACAAAAACGAGATTCCGCGGCAGCAGTATGACACCGCAGTGGCGCTTTCGGACAGCGGGCTGGCTACGCTCGATTCACGCAAGGCGGCGGTTCGCGAAGCGGAGCAGAACATCGCGGTGGCGCAGAGCGCTATCGACCAAGCCAGTCAGCGCATCCCTCAGGCTGACGCCTCGATTGAATCCGCGATGACCGCGCCGAAACAAGTACAGGTGAGCGAAGCGCGCGCAAAATCGGCCGCGGCGCAAGTCGCGCAGAAGAAGGCTTTGCTCGATC
The DNA here is from genome assembly GCA_963731375.1 of Bryobacterales bacterium. Taxonomy (GTDB): domain Bacteria; phylum Acidobacteriota; class Terriglobia; order Bryobacterales; family Bryobacteraceae; genus Palsa-187. Next base: position 451,593 of record CAVSUW010000002.1, on the reverse strand, counting down.
AGGCCAAGCTGAATCTCAGCTACTGCACGATCGTCTCGCCGGTCAACGGGATCGTTGGCAAGAAAACCGTGGAACTGGGCGACAACATTTCTCCGGGTGAGCAGATGATGGCGGTGGTTCCACTCGACGACATCTGGGTCACTGCGAATTTTAAGGAGACGCAACTGGAGCGCATGAACTCCGGCCAGCGTGTCCGCTTCAGCGTGGACGCATCCGGCAAGGAATACAGCGGCAAAGTGGAGAATGTCGGCGGAGCCAGCGGCTCGCGCTTTAGTCTGCTGCCGCCGGAGAATGCTACCGGGAATTATGTGAAGGTGGTGCAGCGGATTCCGGTGCGCATCAATATAGATCCGGGCCAGAACGACGATCATCGCCTGCGTCCCGGCATGTCGGTGGATCCCAAGGTCTATCTGCAGTAGGAGCGCTCATGGCAGACGCCCCAGAGGTCTGGACACCAAAATTCAATCCGTGGCTGATCGCGGTGGTGGTCGCGCTGGCTGCGTTTATGGAGGTCCTCGATACCAGCATCGCGAACGTGGCCCTGCCGCATCTCGCCGGGGACTTGGGCGCGAGCAACGATGAAAGCACTTGGGTGCTCACTTCGTATCTGGTTTCGAATGCCATCGTTCTTCCGCTCAGCGGATGGCTGGCGGGCCTGTTCGGGCGCAAGCGCTTTTTTCTGCTGTGCATTTTTCTGTTTACTTTGAGCTCGCTGCTGTGCGGGATTGCTCCCAGCCTGCCGCTATTGATCTTGTTTCGTGTGATCCAAGGCGTAGGGGGTGGGGGGCTGCAGCCAATGGCGCAAGCCATTCTGGCGGACACGTTCCCGCCGCAGAAACGCGGCTTGGCGTTCGCGCTTTACGGAATCACCGCGATCATGGCGCCCACCATCGGACCTACGCTCGGCGGCTGGCTCACGGATAACTATTCCTGGCGCTGGATTTTCTATATCAACCTGCCGGTTGGAATCGCGACCTTGTTTCTGGTAATCCGTGTCCTCGAAGACCCGCCGTATATCGCGCGCAACAGAACCGCCGGCGTGCGCGTCGATTACATCGGCATCTCTCTGCTCGCGCTGGGCGTGGGAGCACTGCAGATCCTGCTCGACAAAGGCCAGGAAGACGACTGGTTCGGTTCGCAATTCATCATCGCGCTAGCGGTAATCTGCGTAGTCTCCTTGGTCACCCTGGTGCTCTGGGAGCTGCACACGAAGACGCCCGTGATTGACCTGCGAATGTACAAGAGCTTCAACTTCGCAGTCGCGAACCTGATGATATTTTTCCTGGGCATGCTGTTGTTCGCGGGTCTGGTCATGATGCCGCTATTCTTGCAGACGCTGATGGGCTACACCGCGCAATCGGCGGGACTGGTTCTATCGGGCGCCAGTATGATCATTCTGGTTGAGATGCCGATTGTCGGCCAGCTCACCACTAAAATCCCCGCGAAATATATCATGGCCTTTGGCTGGTTGTGTCTCGCGTTCGGCATGTATTATTCGACCAAGGGATTGGACTTGGAGATCAGTTTCGCGGCGGCCAGCCGGCTCCGCATAGTACAGGCGTTCGGCCTGGGGTTCCTGTTTGTGCCGATCAACCTGAGCGCCTACGTCGGTGTGCCGGCGGAGAAGGGCAACAACGTATCGGGCCTGGTGAATTTCATGCGCAACATTGGAAGCAGTGTGGGAACCTCCATGGTCACCACGATGCTGGCGCGGCGGGCGCAATTCCACCAATCGATTCTCGCTTCGCATGCAACCAGGTATGATCCTGCCTTCCGGAATCAGCTCAGCGGACTTAGCCGGCAGCTTCTGCACGCCGGCGCGAGCGGGCCGGATGCGCAGGTGCAGGCCTATGGGCGCCTCTATAGGGGCCTGCAGGTGCAGTCGCAAACGCTCGCGTATATTGATACTTTCATGGTGCTAGCGGTGTTAGCGAGCCTCATGTTTGTGCTGGCCTTTATCGTTCGCAGGAACGATCTGGGCGGGGGTGGACATGTCGTGGCAGAGTAGAAAGACAACTTTATGATCAAAGTGCTCACCATCGATCGCGAATATGGAAGCGGAGCCGGAGAGATAGCCCAGAAACTCGCGGACCGGCTCGGCTGGAAGTTATGGGATCAATTGTTGACCAGCGAAATTGCCCGCCATTTGGAGTGCGATAAACTCCACGTGGAGCGGCAGGAAGAGCGAAGGGACCCGCTTTACTACCGCGTTTTCAAAGCGTTTCTGCGCGGCAGCTACGAAGGAAGCCAGATCACGCCGCGGATGAAAGTGGCGGACGCCGAAAGCATCCGGCAAGTGTCCGAACAAGTGGTAAGAAAAGCGGCCAGCGAGGGCAATTGCGTGATCGTCGGGCGCGGTTCGGCTTACTACTTGAGAGACGAGCCCGATGCCCTCCACGTTTTCATTTATGCGCCGTTTGAAGAAAAGGTGCGCCGCCTGCAACAGGCTGGAAAGACCGAGGAGGAAGCGACCGAACTGGTCCAGAGCGTGGATCGCGACCGGGCGGACTTCATTCGGCAGAACTTTGGAATCCAGTTTCCCTGCCGGCACTTCTTCCATCTGATGGTCAATTCCACGATGGGTGAAACGGCCGCGGTGCAAACGGTGCTAGACGCCTTGTCGGCGGTTCAGAAGGCTTGAGGCTGGGGCCTAAGTGAGCTGCGGATCCGCTGGCGGGAGCGGCGCCGGCGCAGACGGTATGCGCACGGGCGGGCATCGGTTGTAAGATAAACGGTGGAGTTCCCATGAAAATCACTACGTTGTGCCTCATCCTTGCATCCGCAAGCCAGATTTATAGCCAGCCTGATCCATATCACCCCATGGAACAGTGGGCGCAGATCCCGGAGGGCAGAAAATGGGGGTCGGCGAGCGCGATGGACATCGACCAAAAGACCGGAAACATTTGGGTCATCGATCGATGCGGCGTCGCTACCTGCGGCGGCAGCTCGCTGGATCCAATTTTTGAATTCTCTCCTTCCGGAAAGCTATTGAAGAATTTCGGCGGCGGCCTGTTCGTCACGCCGCATGGGATGTACATCGACAAGGATGGAAATCTTTGGGTTGTCGACCAGGCGATTAAAGACGGCAAGGGCTTCCAGGTTTTCAAGTTGAACCAGGACGGAAAAGTTTTGCTGACGCTCGGCAAGGCCGGCGTGGCCGGGACTACCAACGACACCTTCAACAGCCCGTCCGACGTCCTGGTGGCGCCCAACGGTGATATCTTCGTCGCCGACGGACACGGGGGAAACACCAACGCCCGCATCGTCAAGTTCGACAAGGACGGAAAGTTCATCAAGACCTGGGGGAAGAAGGGCTCGGGTCCGGGCGAATTTAACACTCCACACGCACTGGCGATGGATTCCAAAGGACGCCTGTTTGTGGCCGACCGCGATAACAACCGGATTCAAATCTTCGATCAGGACGGGAACTACATCGAAGAATGGAAGCAGTACGGCGCGCCCAGCGGAATTTACATCGACGCCAAAGACAATATCTACGTGGCCGATTCGCAGTCGAACGCTAAAAACAATCCGGGCTTTAAGCGCGGCATTCGCGTGGGCAGGGTGAAGGACGGCAAGAACGGCAAGGTGCTGGCGTTCATTCCGGACAATATGCCCACCCCGGAGAGCGACGACAAGTACCCCAACAACCCGGCATTTATGATGTCGACCACCAGCGGCGCTGAAGGCGTGGCGGCGGACTCAAAAGGTAACATCTACGGCTCGCAAGTCGGCCAGCAGAAGCTCATAAAATACTCGAAGTAGCCGGCGATCTGGAGATTAGCCGGAGGTAACGCCGACGGGCGGAAGGCCCGCCAATTCGGTTTATCCCGCCAGGCTCAAGATAACGGAATCCGGCCTTCGTCAATCTGGCGCGGTCGAGCAGATTGCGGCCGTCGAGCAGCACTGTGGCCGCGCATGGTGTTCTTGATCGATTCCCAGTCGAGCTCGCGATACTGCTGCCACTCGGTGACCAGCACCACGGCGTCGCAATCCTGCAGCGGCTTCTTCGGCGGATGGCGCACAGGGTGACGTCGAGATCGGGATACTCCTGCAGAAAGCGGCTCATGGCCACCGGGTCGTGCGCCTTCACGCGCGCGCCGCGTTCGATCAGTTTGCGGGCGATGTCGAGCGCCGGGGCCTCGCGCAAGTCGTCGGTGTCGGGCTTGAAGGCCAGTCCCAGCAGGCCGATGGTGCGGCCTTTCAGGATTTTCAATTCGTCGAGCAGCTTTTCCACCACGCGCTCGCGCTGCCGGCGGTTCATGTCGCGCGCCGCTTTGACGATCTGCGCGTCCAGGCCATACTCGCCGGCGGTGGCGACCAGCGCGGCCGTGTCCTTGCCGAAGCACGACCCGCCCCAGCCGATGCCGGCTTGCAGAAAGCGCGTGCCGATGCGGGCGTCGAGTCCGATGCCCTTGGCCACTTGCGTGATATCCGCGCCCACCTTCTCGGCGAGCTGGCCGATTTCATTGATGTAGCTGATCTTCAGCGCCAGGAAAGCGTTGGCGGCGTACTTGATCAGCTCGGCCGAAGCCAGGTCCGCCGAAATCAGCGGCACCGCGCCCATGCGGTCCGGACGCGGCAGGTAGGAGGGCGCGTTGAAGGTCTGTTCCAGCAGCGGCCGGTAGAGCGAATACAGCACCTCCGCGGTGCGCTGGTTGTCGGAGCCCACCACCACGCGGTCCGGATAAAGGCTATCGAAAATGGCCGAGCCCTCGCGCAGGAACTCGGGGTTAGAGGCCACCGCGAACATGCCCTTGGCCTTCTGGTTGGTGCGCTTCTCGTAGGCGTCGCGCACGATCGATTCCACCCAGTTGCCGCTGCCGATGGGCACCGTGGATTTATTCACCACCACCACGAAATCGCCCGCCAGATATTCGCCGATGCCGCGCGCGGCGGCTTCCAGATACTTCAGGTCGGGCGCGCCATTCTGCTCCGGGCGGCGTGCCCACCGCGATAAAAATCACCTGCGATTGCGGGATGGCTTCCGCGTATTCGGTGGTGAAAGAAAGATTGTGCCGGGCGCCGGCCACCAGCTCCGGCAGGTGCGGCTCATAAAAGGGAATCTTGCCGGCTTGCAGCGCCTTCACTTTGCGTTCGTCGGCGTCGATGCAGGTTACCTTGTGCCCCAGAAAAGCCAGGCACGCTCCGGTGGTCAGACCCACATATCCAGTTCCAATGATCGAGACATTCATAAGATTTAGAGTCGATTCTCCATGTTAGCGATTTCGCCGCGATGCGCGCGCCCTCCCGCATCGACTAACCTGAAAAACATGCGGCGCTTCGCGACCGGATTGGGGCTCACTTTTCGTTATTGGATGCAGACCGAAGTGCACGTCTACGCTTTTTCGGTGGCCGCCAATGTTCTTCTATCGTTCTTTCCCTTCCTGATCGTTATGCTGTCGCTGTCGCGGCGGGTTTTTGGCGAGCAGGCAGCCGTGGGCGCCATCGACCTGGCGCTGCGGGATTATTTCCCCGACGCGCTGGGTCAATTCCTGCAACGCAACTTGCCGCAAACCGGCTCGGTGGAGCTGGTCTCGATCGTGCTGCTGTTGTTCACCGCGAATGGCATCTTCGAGCCCTGGAGGTCGGCCTGAACCGGATTTGGGGCATCCGCAAGAATCGCAGCTTCTTCCGTAATCAGATCGTCAGTTTGGGCTTAATCTTTATTTGCGGCGGCCTGGCGCTGGGCTCCATGCTGCTGACGGCGCTGAATCAGCAGTCGTTCCGCGTGAACGGGTATGCGCAATAGCTGGATCCAAACGCTGGCGGGCGGAAGCGTGGCGTGGGTCTCGCTGCTGTTCTTCAAACTGGCGGCGGTGCCGCTGGCGGTGCTGGTGCTGTTCTTGATTTATCGCTATCTGCCGAACGGGCCGACTCCGCTCAAGCGCGTGCTGCCGGCGGCGATCTTTGTGGGGCTGCTGATGGAGGTGCTGAAGTACGTCAACACGCTGGTGTGGCCCGGTTTTCAACGCAAGCTGGCGCGCGAGTATGGCGTGTTCCAGTATTCGGTGACGCTGATTTTTCTGGGATTCCTGGCGTCGATGCTGGTGCTGGGCGGCGCGGAGTGGGCCGCGCGGGGGCACCGGCTGGATGAAGCCGCGGAAATGGCGCCCCATGATTAGTGGGTTGCTCGCCTATGCTATCAATTGAAGGACAATAAAACCATGAGCGGAATCCAGTTTCGTCACCGATGAAAAAGGCCGCAAGGTCGGCGTTCTGATCGACCTCAAAAAGCACGGAGCCATCTGGGAGGACTTCTGGGATGGCCTCGTGTCGGAATCGCGCCGAAAGGAAAAGGGCATTCCTTACGAGCAATACCGGGCCAGCCGCCTGAAGCGCAGCCGCCCGCGTGGCTAAATACGTCCTCGAAATCAAGCGGTCGGCGCAAATGGAATTTGATGCGCTCGACGATGCGCTGTTCAGCCGCATAGACCGGAAGACTCTGGCCCTGGCCGAGACCCCACGGCCGACAGGATGCAAGAAACTCAAGGGCTATAAAGATCAGTGACGCGTACGCGTCGGCGACTGGCGGGTCTTGTATATTATCGACGACGCGGCGAAGCTAGTCAGCATTACGCGGATCGCACATCGCCGCGAGGTTTACGAATAGGGCAGCGGCATGGCTAACGGTTTGCTGGCGGTGGTGACCGGTGCGTCGAGCGGTATTGGCGAGGAGTTCGCGCGCCAGCTCGCGGCACGCGGGTACGACCTTCTGCTGGTTGCCCGGCGCGAGGATCGGCTCAAGGCGCTGGCCGAAGAGCTCGCGGCCGCGCATCACGTCGCGGTGGAAACGATGGCGGCGGATCTGGTGACCGACGAGGGCCGCGCGGCGCTGGCCGAGCGCATCCGCAGCGCGCCCAACTTCGGCCTGCTGGTGAACAACGCAGGCTTCGGAGCGTCCGGGATGTTTCATAAAGTTGACCTGGACGTGCAGGACCGAATGCATCGCCTGCACGTGCTCACTACGCTCGCGCTGTCGCATGCCGCGCTCGAAAATCTCATGGCGCGGCCGGATGCCGACGGGCGCTGCGGCATCATCAACGTGTCGTCGGTGGCGGGCTTTGAGCAGGCGCCTACCAGCGTCAGCTACAACGCCACCAAAGCCTGGATGACCAGCTTCACGAACGGCCTGGCGATCGAGCTGACCGTGCAGCAATCGCCGGTGAAAGTGCAGGCGCTCTGCCCCGGCTTCACCTATTCGGAATTTCATGACCGCATGGCAATGGATCGCAGTCCGATCCCGAAGCAGTTGTGGCTCGACGCCGGGTTTGTGGTGGCGGAATCGCTGCGGGGTTTCGATCGCGGCCAGGTGATCGTGGTGCCGGGCTGGCGCTATAAGATCATCGTCGCGTTCCTGCGGGCGACTCCGGGTGCGGTCATGCGCCGTATTTCAGCGGCTTTGGGGCGCCGGTATCGTAAAACGAAGGCCTAGAACGCGCAAGGCGAGCGCTCCAGCCGGCTGCCGCGCCGGTGCTACACTGACAATGTTATGGCCATCAGCAAGGAACTGCTGGAGATTCTCGTGTGCCCTGTGGACAAGGCGGACCTCGAGCTGAAGCAGAACCCGGACGGCCTGAAATGCGTGCAGTGCAAGCGGGTCTACCCCATTCGCGACGACATCCCCGTGATGCTGGTCGACGAAGCCCGCATCGAAGATTAGAGCTACGCGGAATAGGCTACGCGCGAAAAAATGGAATCTCTGCTGGCGCGGCTCCCGTCGCGCTCTCGGATTGCCGTGATCCGCTTGCGGTCGATGGGCGACTGCGTGCTCACCACTCCGGCGCTCGCTTTGCTGAAGGCCCACCGTCCCGATCTGCAAGTGCGCGTGGTGGTGGAGCCGCGCTTCGCAGGCGTGTTCGAGGACAATCCGGACGTGGACGAAATCTCGCCGCGCGTGGGCGCCGCGCGTCGATATGGCGTTGAACCTGCACGGCGGCACGCGCAGCATGTGGATGACGCTGGCCTCCGGCGCGAAGTTCGGCGTCGGATTCGCGCATCATCGCTTCAGCGGCATCTACTCGCAGCGGATTCCCCGCGCGCAGGAGATCCTGGGCGAAGAACGGCCGGTGCACACGGCGGAACATTTGGCCTCCGCGATGTTCTGGCTGGGAGTGCCCCGCTCGGAGATCCCAGCGTGCCAAGCTGGTCGCGGGCATGCGGCCCTCCTACCCGCCCTACGTGGTGATGCATCCGTTCGCGGCGACGGCCGAAAAAACCTGGCCTCGTGAACGCTTTCTCGCGGCCGCGGACCAGATGCAAGCCGCTGGACTGCTGCCCGTGATCGTAGCCGGGCCAGCCGACGACATTGCGCCATTCTCTAACTATCAGGTGCTTCGCAACCCGCCGCTGAGCGCGTTGAAGAGCCTGATGTCGGGCGCGGACCTGTTCATCGGCAACGACAGCGGCCCGGCCCACGTTGCGGCGGCGTTTGGGATTCCGGTAGTAGTTCTGTTCGGCCCGTCCGACCCGGTGACCTGGGCGCCTTGGCGCACCGAAGCGCGAGTGCTGACATCGCGCGGCAGCATCGGCGAGATCGCGGTGGAAGAAGTGATGGCCGCGGCGGAAGCGTTGCGTCACGGAAATGTGAAGGCCGAAGCATGAGCGAACTCGGCCGGCTTCTGCGCTTCTCGCGGCCCTACACGCCGCATCTGGTTTTATCGGTATTGCTGATGGCCTGCGTCGGTGCGGCGCAGGCTCTTACCGCGCTGCTCATAGGACCCATCTTCGACCGCGTCCTCAATCCGGCGTCGGCCGACGCGCCGGTGTTGTTGGTTACGATTCCCATCCTTCAGCACAAAGTATTTCTCTCGGACCTGATGCCGCCTTCGATCCACAACGTCTGGACGATGGTGGCCGTGGGAATCCTGGCGGTGTTTTTCATCAAGGGCCTGTGCGATTACTGCGCGAACTACCTGATCAACTACGTGGGCTTTTCCGCCGTGACGGATCTGCGCCAGACCGTGTTCGACCGCGTGGTGCATCAGGACGCGCATTTCTTTGAAGCGAATTCGACGGCGCGCGTGATGTCGTCGATCATGAACGACCTGGAAAAAATTCAGGTCGCGCTCTCGCAAATTCTGGCGGACTGGCTGCGGCAAAGCTTCACGGCGCTGGGATTGCTGGCCGTCCTGCTGCAGATCGATTGGAAACTGGCCGGCGTGAGCCTGACGATGCTGCCGTTCGTGCTGGTGCCCACGCTGCGGCTGGGCCGGCGCATCCGCCGAACCACGCGAAGCGCTCAGGACAACGCCGCGGAACTGAATCAGGTGCTGCAGGAGACCTTGAGCGGCCACCAGGTCGTGAAGGCTTTCGGCGCGGAAGAAGTGGAGTCCAACCGCTTCCGCGACCGTGCCGAGAAGTTGCGCAACAGCAATTTGCGTTACGTCGCGCAGCAGGCCATCGCCAGTCCCGTGATCGAATTCTTCGGCGCGATCACCATCGTCGGCCTGCTGACCTACGCGCGGCTGCAAATCAAAGCCGGCTCGATGACTACCGGCGAGTTCAGCAGCTTCGTCATCGCGCTGCTGATGCTGTACGAGCCAGTCAAGCGCTTGACCGGTATCCACAACATCTTTCAGCAGGCGCTGGGCGCATCGCAGAAGGTTTTCGAATACCTGGACCGCGATCAGCACGTGAAGGAAAAGCCGGGGGCGGTGAAACTCGCGCGCTTCGAAAAAGCCATCCATTTCGACAACGTCAGCTTCCGTTATCCCAGCGTGCCCGACGGCTTCATGCTGGATTCCATCCAACTTGAGGTCAAGCGCGGCCAGGTGGTGGCGCTGGTGGGATCGAGCGGCGCGGGCAAAACCACGCTGGCCAATCTGGTGCCGCGCTTCTATGACGCGACGGGCGGCGCGGTGCTCATCGACGGCCGAGATATTCGCGATCTGCGGCTGGCTTCGCTGCGCGACAAGATCAGCATCGTGGCGCAGGACACGTTCCTGTTTAACGACACCGTGGCCGCCAACATCGGCTACGGTTTGCTCCACGCTACGCCAGAACAGATCCACGAAGCCGCGCGCAATGCTATGGCCGAGGAATTTATTCTGCAGCTTCCGCAAAGCTACGACACCATCATCGGCGAGCGCGGCACGAAACTCTCAGGCGGACAGCGGCAGCGCCTGGCGATCGCTCGCGCGCTGCTGAAGAACGCTCCGATCTTGATCCTCGACGAAGCGACTTCGCACCTGGATACGGAGTCGGAACGCCTGGTGCAGAAGGCGTTGCAGAACCTGATGGCCCACCGCACCGTGATCGTCATCGCCCACCGGCTCTCCACCGTGCGCCGCGCGGACAAAATTGTGGTGCTGGACCAAGGCCGCATCGCCGAGACTGGCACGCACGACGAGCTGATCGCCCACGGCGGCATTTACCAGCGCCTGCACGACATGCAGTTTCTGGAAGCTGACGCGTAAAACGTTTTTGGTCCTTCACGTCGCGGTGCTACCATAGGCGAAGGAAGGGCGAAGAATGAACCTCACCCACTTAGCTGAAAACGACTTGGCGCAGCAGAATGATCGCATCCTGGCGCGGCGCACCGGACTGGCCGGAGCCATCGCGCGATTCGAGGAATGGATGGCCGATCCCGAATCGCCCGTGCGCGCCATCCGCCGCCAGCCGGCGAAGCCTGGAGTGTTCGCCGAGTTCCCCGAAGCGCTGGCGCCGCCGCTCAAGCAATCGCTGGTATCGCGCGGCATTCGGCAACTGTACTCGCACCAGGCGGAGGCGTTCGAGCACGCGGCAGGCGGGCGCAACGTGGTGGTGGTCACGCCAACGGCCAGCGGCAAGACGCTGTGCTACAACCTGCCGGTGTTGCAGCGCCTGATCGCCGATCCCGGGCGCGCGCGCCATGTACCTGTTCCCCACCAAGGCGCTGGCCGAGGATCAGCTCGCCGAATTCCAGGGCGCGGTGGACGCGATGGGTTCCGAAATTCGCGCGTTCACCTACGACGGCGACACGCCGCAGGACGCCCGCCGCGCCATCCGCGAACGCGCCAACGTGGTGCTCACCAATCCCGACATGCTGCACGCGGGCATTCTGCCGCACCACACCAAGTGGGCCAAGGCGTTCGAGAACCTGCGCTACATCGTGATCGACGAGCTGCATTCCTATCGCGGCGTCTACGGCAGTCATCTGGCGAATGTGCTGCGGCGCTTGCAGCGGGTGTGCGAATTCTACGGATCGTCTCCGCAGTTCATCTGTTGCTCGGCGACGATCGCGAATCCGCGCGAGCTGGCCCAGGCGCTCACCGGCCGCGAGTTCGAACTGGTCTCGGAAAACGGCGCGCCCTCCGGGCGAAAAATATGTCGTGTTCTACAATCCGCCGGTGGTGAATAAGGCGCTGGGCATCCGGCGCGGGTACTTGAACGAGACCCGGCGCATCGCGCGCGAGCTGCTGGATCGCGGCCAGCAGACGCTGGTGTTCGCAAACTCGCGGCTGGCGACCGAAATTCTGCTCACCTATTTGAAGGACGACCGCCCTTGCGGGAGCGTCCGCGGCTATCGCGGCGGCTATCTGCCCAAAGAACGCCGCGAGATCGAGCGCCAGTTGCGCGACGGCGAAATTCGGGCGGTGGTCGCGACCAATGCGCTGGAACTGGGCATCGACATCGGATCGCTCGACGCGGTGGTGATGGCCGGATATCCCGGGACCATCGCTTCGACCTGGCAGCGCGCGGGCCGCGCGGGCGGCGGCAGACTACGGCGCTGGCGGTGCTGGTGGCGTCGAGCGCGCCGCTGGATCAATACATCATCGAGCATCCGGAATACTTTTTCGAGCGGCCGCCGGAGCACGCCTATATCAATCCGGACAATCTGGAAATCCTGCTCAATCACATGAAGTGCGCGGCGTTCGAACTGCCGGTGCGCGATGGCGAGAAGTTCGGCACGCACGATGTGGGCGAGATGTGCCAGTTTCTGGCGGACCTCAAGCTGCTGCATCATTCCGGGTCGGCAACAAATGGCGCGTGGCACTGGACCTCGGACACCTATCCGGCCGACGCCGTGAGCCTGCGCAGTATTTCGAGCGACAACTTCCTGGTGATCGACATCACCGGCGATCATCAGGTGATCGGCGAAGTGGCCTTCACCGCCGCGCTCACCACGCTGCATGAGAAAGCGATTTATCTGCACGACGCGCGGCAGTTTCAAGTGGAGCGCTTCGATTATGACGGCCGCAAAGCCTACGTCCGCCACGTGGATTCGGATTATTTCACCGACGCGATCGACTACACGCAGGTGAAAGAGCTGGAAGCGTTCGAATCGGCTCCGGTGAATGGGGCCAGCGCGGCGTACGGAGATGTCCGGCTCAACCGGCAAATCGTGGGCTTCAAGAAAATCAAGTTCTACACCATGGAGAACGTCGGCGCGGGCCACCTCTCGATGCCGGAGCAGGAAATGCACACCACCGCGTTCTGGCTGCATTTCCCGGAGACGTTTCTTGCGCGCTTCGCCGACCTGACGCCGACCGAAAAGCAAAGTGGCTTAGTGGGGCTGGGCGCGTTGCTGCGCACCGTTGGATCGCTGCGCGTGATGTGCGATCCGCGCGATCTGGGCATCTCGATCACCGAAGCCATCGCGGGGAGTCTGCAGACTTTCGAGCCGAATCTGTATCTCTACGACAACTATCCCGGCGGCATCGGGCAGAGCGCGCCGCTGTTCAAGATGACGCGATCGCTGCTCGAAGGCGCGGCGGCGCTGTTGCGGGGTTGCCCGTGCGAAGCAGGCTGCCCGGGTTGCGTGGGCCCCATCGGCGAAGTGGGCGAGCGCGGCAAGGAAACCGCCGGCCGGATTCTGGCGGAACTGCTGGCGCATTAAACATAGCTATAATAGCTATGTATGACGTCCGTCCAAATCGCCGACCTCAAGAACAACCTGAGCGCCTACCTGCGGAAGGTCCGCAGCGGCGAAGAGTTGATCGTTTGCGACCGCAAGTCGCCCATCGCCAAGATCGTGCCTTTGGGGACCGACTGACCTTGATCTGGAGGCGCAGGAACTGATCGCTAAAGGTCTTATGCGCCCCGCTCAGAAACCTTTCGATGCCGACGCCTTCTTTGCGATTGGCCGAGGTGTGCGAATGCCTCGGGTGAGCCGAGGCCGCTCTTCAGCGCGCGATGGACTTCGCTCGAGAGGACGTAAATGTTGGCATTCTGGGACGCAAGCGCGCTCGTAACGCTGTGCGTCCGCGATCAGTCAAGCCCACGCGCTAAGAAACTGTTGGCGCGATGCCGATGCTGTCGTGTGGTGGGCCACCGCGGTCGAGGGACGCGGAGCATTGGTCCGCCTGCAACGGGAAGGGGCACTTTCAGACTCGGCGTTTCGGGTATCCTGCGAGCGATTTTCGATGCTGCTTTCGTGCCGCGAAAGAAATCCTGCCTTCTGACAAATGTAAGAGAGATCGCCTTCCAGCAACTCGATCGATTTCCGCTGCGGGCTGCGGACGCGTTGCAACTAGCGGCCGCACTGGTATGGTGCGGAGAACGCCCGCGCGGCCGTTGGTTTGTCTGCGCCGACCGGCGGCTTGCCGCCGCTGCAACCAGCGCAGGTTTTGAAGTCCACAGCGTCTAGTTCTAGCGCGCCCAGCTAAAGCCCAAGCCGGTGCTATACAGGAAGTCATTCTTCTTGAGGCCCGGGACCGGGTTGCTCAAATAGCGGTCGCTCAGCGAAACATTCCAGTTGAGCCATTTGGTCAGTTGCGTGGTCGCGCCGACGTCGGCGTTCATGCGGTACTGCCCGGTGTCGGAAAGATTGTTGAACATGCGGAAGGTCTCGACGAAGCTGGTGCGGGCGCTGAGTTTGTAATTGAAATCGTCGCCCCAAAAAGCTTCCGCCGAATTGCGCGTGAACGCCGCGCTGGAGCCGGACGCGCCAAACGCCGCGCGATTCCAATCGCGCCGCCCACCACGCTCAGATGGCTGGCGTCATGCGACCAGATGTGATAGCCCACGCCGCCGCCGATCACCACGCGCAGGTCAAGCGACTGGAACTTGTCGTATTCATAATCGTTGAACGCGTTCGCGAATATTTTCTTGGCGAGATTGCGATCGTAGGCCCATCCGCCGCGCACGGCTTTGGCTGTCGATGAATCCACACCGTTGATCTTCGCCGAAGAGCTGATCGAATTGAAGTACGCCGTAGTGCGGGTGGTGTTCGAAGCGCGCACGAAATTGATGGGCGTTGTCAGCGTGGACGTCTCCGCGTTGCCTTTGGTGCCGGCGAGGTTCAGGCTGCCGGTGATGGTCCACAGATCCAGCAATCTGGGATGCAGAAATTTCTGGTAGGTCTTCTCTTCCGCGTCGTCGCGCAGCGTCACGACGTCTTTGGGATCCACCGCCTGCGGCGCTCCCGGCGCGGCCACTTGAATACGGTCGCCCTGCGTTTCGATATTGGCTTTGACGGTTTTTCCTCCGGCTAGCGTCACGTTGAGCGGTTGATCGCTCTTTACCGTGGCGACGTCCGCCCACTTCAGCGTCACGGTGCCGAAGTTCTTGCTCTTGATCGTGACGCTATCGCCGTCTTTCTTGACGATGGCGCCGGTGATGCGGTCGCCGTCCTTCATGGTGATCTGGTCCGCGAAAACCGGAGGGACAAAAAGGATGAGGAATGCGCCTGTTAGAATCTTCATCACTCCAGGTTACGTCAATGTGTTCGGCGTTTCAGGATGAAATACACCGGCACGCCGATCAGCACGATCACCAGTCCCGGCACGGTGGTCGAAGTGCGGTAGGCGAACAGCAGAATCAGAATCACCGACGCGCCGGCGATGTAGAGCGCGGGCACGAACGGATAGCCGAAGGCGCGGTAAGGGCGCTCGTCATTCGGGCGGCGTTTGCGCAGCACGAAGACCGCGGCGATGGTCAGGATATAGAAGATCAGCGCGGCGGAGACCACGTAATCCAGCAGATTGCCGTAGAGATTGCCGAACTTGCCGGTGGCGGCGTCGTAGGTGCGCGCCAGCACCAGCAGCGTGGTCCACGCCGCCTGCAGGATCAGCGCGACGCCCGGAACGTGCGCCTTGTTGAGGTTCTTCGCGGCGCTTGAAAAACAGATTGTCCTGCGCCATGGCGAAGCAGGCGCGCGCACCCGCCAGCACCATGCCGTTGATGCAGCCGAAGGTCGAGATCATGATGGCGATGGCCATGATCTCCGCGCCGGCGCTGGGGATACACCGCGCCCACCATGGCGCTGGCCACGCGATCGAGCGGCGCCGTCTGCACTTTATCGAACGGCAGCACCACCAGGTAGGCGACATTCGCCAGCACGTACAGGCCGATCACGATCGCGGTTCCGAAGGCCAGCGACAGCGGCACGTTGCGGCGCGGCGTCCGCACTTCGCCCGCGGTGAACGTGATGTTGTTCCAGGCGTCGGCGGAAAACAGCGAGCCGGTCTGCGCCACGCACAAGGCCACCAGCAGGCCGAACGAAGTCTCCGGCGTCAATCCGGGGCGATGGGCGTGAACCCGCGCGGCGTCCACGGATCGCCGAAGTTTCCCGCCACCGCTGCGCGATTCCATCCGAGGAAAATGCCGAGTCCGATCAGCCCCAGCAGCGATCCGATCTTCGCCACCGTGAAAACATTCTGCACCCGCTTGCCGTATTGAATGCCCAGCGTGTTGGTGTAGGTGAGAAACAGGATCACCAGAATCGCCACCAGTTGCGCGGTGGAAAGCGACAGCGCGTAGCCGCTCGAGAGGTGAATCGGCGCGATCAGGTAATTGCTTTCCGAGATCGACCGGCCACAGCACGCCCAGATAGCGCGCGAAGGCGACGCCCACCGCCGCGATGGTGCCGGTCTGGATCACGCCGAACAGAGTCCAGCCGTAGAGAAATCCCCACATGGGCGAGAACGCTTCGCGCAGGTACACGTATTGGCCGCCGGCGCGCGGCATCATCGCCGCCAGTTCGCCATAGGAGAGCGCCGCGGTCAGCGTCAGAATGCCGGTGATGATCCAGGAAGCCAGCAGCCAGCCCGGGCTGCCGACGTTGCGCGACATCTCCGCCGACACGATGAAGATGCCGGAGCCGATCATCGACCCGGCCACCAGCATGGTGGAATCGAACAGTCCTAGACTGCGTGTGAGTTCGCTTTTGGTGGGCTGCACCTAATCAATCCTCGAATCCCAAGTGCCAGCCTAGTCTTGCGCTATCGAACCAGGAGATCGGTACTCCGAACCAGCGCGACTTCGCCGCCGTCTGATACGTGGCCCTCCGCGGCGCGCCGTCTTCCCGTTTACCGAGCACAAACGCGCACGGGCCATCGCCGAATTGCAGGATCCGTCGCGCTACCCAGGACTGCGCGTCCGACGGCTCGGCCAGCACCACTGGCGTGCCTCTAAACCAAGCCAGGCGCGCACCGAAGCTCGCGTCTTCTTGCATCATCGGCTCGGGCAATGCATACGCCTGCCGATAACGCGCGATGGAAGCTTTCAGATCGCGCACCGCGATCACCACGCGCTTCACGCCGCTGAAATCCCGCGTGGCCGGGCGACCCTTGGGAAACGCGCGCGCGTCACGCGGCGTGAAATCGTGAATCAAGAACGGAAAGAACACGCCGTTCGGACCCGGCCCCACCGGCGACGCTTCCCATTCGAGGTGCGTGCCGTCGGGACGCTCGCGCCCGCTGCGCTGAAGCGTCACCTCAATCCCCGCCGCGCGCAGCCGTTTGACTTCGGCATCGGTATCGTTCGCCCGCACCGCCCAAGCCGCCGGACCCGCATTACCCCGGATCTGCTTGGACCAATAATGCGCCGCCACTGCCTTCTCGTCGGGCTTATCTTGCAGCGCGATCAATTCCAGATATGAGCCATCGGGAAAACCGGTCAGCGCCATTTGCGTGGCGTGGTTGCTATGGGGTCCGCCAAATTCGCTGGGGATTCCCAGCGCAGCCAGCCGCGCCTGCATTTGCTTCAGGTCCCGGCCGGCAACACTAACGTGATCTACAGTTAGCTCGGCTGCGCTGAGGGATGCGGCGACAAGAAGCAGAATAGTCACGCGTTGCATGATATCTGCCGCGGATAAATCAGTGCCCGGCCTTGTCGGCAGGCAACTTCAGGAACTCCTCGGGCGGCAGAGCGCGCCGCGTAAAACGTGCTTCGCGAACTGACCCTTTGAAGTAATTCACCTTGTTGATGCGGACGCCGACGGAGGAATGCCCCGGCCCTTCCGGATCAAAGTGGAGCGCTGCCTTGCCTTGCAGTTCGCCGTCGACGTAGCTCCTGAATTCCTGGCCGTCGTAGACCATGGCGACGCGATGCCAGACGTCCAGCGAGTGCAGCTTGTCGCGAAACAGCAGCGCTTTATCCACAGTGGGCGTGTGCACGAAGGCATCCAGGCACCATTGGTTGTTGATCACGCGGATCTCGAACAGGAACCGAGTGTCGGTATCCATGTCGGTCTTGGGATCCTGCTCGGCCAGGTGAAACCAGCGCTGCTCGAGCGCGCCGCCGGTCTCCGGGACGGAAAATGGCTTCGAACGTGAACGCGGTGGCTCCGGCCAGCGGATGTTCCGGGATGAACAGCGCGTCATCGGTGCCGTTGAACTGGATGGCTTTCCCGAGCGGCGTCTTGATGACGTGCGGGTGGCCGACAACCGTGATCGGCATGCCGTGGATTTTATCCAGGCGCTCGAACTTCCATATTTCCGGCGCGGGCGTTTGCCCCCACGAAGGCTGAACCAGAATCGAACCCGCTGCTAGGGCGAAAAATCCCGCGAACATCGTGCGCATAAGTGCTCCCTTATAGTGCCGCATCATTCTTGCAAAATGGCGGCGAGGTTGTCAATCACGCCAGACTCAGACGCTCTTGGTCTCAAACACCATGAGCGTCACGCCAGCCTGCGCGAAATTGCTAAGATCCCCGGCGGCAGCCTGACCCTCGGCCGAGGACAGAGCCGACTGCAGGTCTGCCATGCTGTCGAAAGAGAGCTCGGCGATCAAGTACGGCGCAGTACTCCCGGCGATGGCGTTCACCGGCCCATTGTTCACGACGTACGATTTCAGGCCTGGAACTTTCTTGGCGATTGGGATGTGGGTCTCGAAATAGTATCGATCGAACGCCGCGGGATCGGCAGGCTGATGGTAAAGCGCGAGTAATTGAGCCATAAGGTAAGCGCAAGTATAGCGGAAACACGAACTGC
Source organism: Bryobacterales bacterium (assembly GCA_963731375.1). Taxonomy (GTDB): domain Bacteria; phylum Acidobacteriota; class Terriglobia; order Bryobacterales; family Bryobacteraceae; genus Palsa-187. The sequence goes on along the minus strand of CAVSUW010000002.1, from coordinate 433,456 downwards.
ACTGTCTCCGCAGTGAGCCATTTTGTTTTTCCGGTCAAGTTTGATATCTTCAAAGCGGCCTGCATCGCTGCATGGCTTGGAATCCCAACGTTTTGGAGTCCGCTCATGAAGATCAATCTGACCATCAACGGAAAAAAGTATTCACCGGATGTAGAGCCCAGGCTGCTGCTGATCCATTACCTGCGCGACGTGGCGGGACTCACCGGGTCGCACATCGGTTGCGAAACGTCGCTGTGCGGAGCGTGCACCGTTGAACTCGACGGCAAGGCCGTCAAGAGTTGCAGCATGTTCGCGGTGCAGGCGGACGGCGCGAGCCTGACCACCATCGAAGGGCTGGCCGCAGAACGGAAAGCTGCACGGGATGCAGGAAGCCTTCTGGAATCAGCACGGCGCGCAATGCGGTTTCTGTACGCCCGGCATGATCATGGCGTCCAAACAGATTCTGGACCGCAACGCGAACCCGACCGACGACGAGATCCGTCATGGCATCGAAGGCAACCTATGCCGCTGCACCGGGTATCAGCACATCGTCAACGCAGTGAGAGCCGCGGCCGCAGCGGCGGGCAAGTAAGCGGAGATCGGGAGACGGATATGGCGAGCACAATTACACAGGTTGAAAAACTGGTCGGCAAGCGCATTCGCAGGCGCGAGGATCCGCGGCTGATCACCGGCACGGCCACCTACGTCGACGACATTCAGATGCCGGGCATGCACTACGCGGCGATTGTGCGCAGCCCGCATGCGGCGGCGCGGATTCGTTCGATCGACACCAAGGCAGCGGCGCGAAACGCCCAGCGTCGCGGCGATCTACACCGGCAAGGACACGGCGAAGGTTGGGCCGGTGCCGTGCGGCGCATCGCTGCCGGGGCTGCGCGTCCCGCATCATTACATTCTGGCGACGGATCGCGTGTACTTCGTGGGTCATCCGGTGGCGGTGGTGGTGGCGACCGACAAGTATCTGGCGCGCGATGCCGCGGAGAAGATCGAAATCGACTGGGACGTGCTGCCGGCCGTGGCCGATCCCGAGAAGGCGATCGCCGCGGGCGCGCCGCCGGTGCATCCGGAGTGGCCCGATAACGTCGCGTTCAACTATCACCAGGAAGGCGGCGACGTCGACAAGGCCTTCGCCGAAGCGGACGTGGTGGTGAAGCAGCGCATCACCAGCCAGCGCCTGATTCCAGCGGCGATGGAGACGCGCGGCGTGGTGGCGGAGTGGCGCGCGGCGGACCGCCAGTTGAACCTTTACACGTCGACGCAGGTGCCGCATCTGGTGCGCACGCTGGTGGCGGGCATGCTGGGCCTGGAAGAGAATCGCATGCGCGTGATTGCGCCGGAGGTCGGCGGCGGCTTCGGCAGCAAGCTGAACATCTACGCCGAAGAAGCGCTGATGGGCTTCGTGGCGATGCAGATCGGCAAGCCGGTGAAGTGGATCGAATCGCGGCGCGAGAATTTCCTGACGCACCATTCACGGACGCGGGCACGTGGATTATTTCGAGCTCGCGGCCAAGAAAGACGGGACCATCCTGGGCATCAAGCTCAAGCTGATCCAGGATCTGGGCGCGTATCACCAGTTGCTGACGCCGGCGATTCCGACGCTCAGCGTGCTCATGATGCCGGGGCTCTATCGAACCCAGAACGTGCGTGCCGACATCGTCGGCGCGTTCACCAACTGCGTTCCCACCGATGCGTATCGCGGCGCGGGGCGTCCCGAAGCCACCCACGGCATCGAGCGCATGGTGGATATTCTGGCGGACGAACTCAAGATGGATCCGGCCGAGATTCGCGTCAAGAATTTCGTCCATCGCGAAGAATTTCCGTTCCCGACCGCGACCGGGCTGATGTATGACTCGGGCAACTACGCGGCGCCGCTCGAGAAGGCGATGGCCACTGTGGATTACAAAAAGCTGCGCGCGGAGCAAGCCGAGGCGCGCAAGCAGGGCAAGCTTATGGGCATCGGCATCTGCACCTACGGCGAGATCTGCGGCTTCGGTCCTTCGCCCGCGACGCCCGCCGGCGGTTGGGAGAGCGCCACGGTGAAGATCGAGCCGTCGGGCAAAGTGACGGTGCTGACCGGCACCTGCTCACCACGGCCAGGGCGAGGAGACCACCTTCGCGCAGATCGCGGCGGACGAACTGGGCGTCGACATCGACGACATTCTGGTGCTGCGCGGCGACACGGCCATCGTGCCCTACGGCATCGGCACGTTCGGCAGCCGCGCCACGGCCATCGGCGGGACGGCGCTGTATTTCGCGCTGCAGGAACTGAAAGAGAAGGTCAAGAAGTTCGGCGCGATGATGCTCGAATCGGACGACGTCTCCTTCGCCAACGGCTGCGTGACCTGCAACAAGACCGGCAAATCCAAATCGCTGCGCGGAGATCGCGGGCGCGACCTATCGCGCCATGAAACTGCCTCCGAACACCGAGCCGGGGCTGCAATCCACGCACTTCTGGGAGCCGCCGAACTTCGTATTCGGCTTCGGCGCGCACATCGTGATTACGGATATCGACAAGGATACCGGGCAAGTGAAAATCCGGCGCTACGTCGCGGTGGACGATTGCGGCAACATCCTGAATCCGCTGATCGTCGACGGGCAAGTCCACGGCGGCGTCGCGCAGGGATTGGGGCAGGCGCTGTGGGAACAGGCGGTCTACGACGACAACGGCCAGTTGATCACGGGCGAGTACATGGATTACGCCATGCCGCGCGCGCACATGATGCCGTGGATCGAGAGCGACCATACCATCACGCCCTCGCCGGTGAATCCGCTGGGCGTGAAAGGCGTCGGCGAGGCGGGCACCATCGGCTGTTCGCCGGCGGTGGTGAATTCGGTGGTCGACGCGCTGTCGCCCTTGGGCGTGCGGCATCTCGACATGCCGCTGACGCCGGAGAAGATTTGGAAAGTAATGGCGGGAGGCAAGAACTAACATGATTCCGCAAACGTTCGAATACACGGCGCCGAAAACGCTGGACGAAGCGGTGGCGCTGGCCGGAGATGGGGCGAAAGCTGCTGGCCGGCGGCATGAGCCTGATCCCGATGATGAAGCTGCGGCTGGCCGCGCCGGAACATCTGGTGGACCTGGGCCGCATCAAGGACCTCAACTACATTCGCGAAGAGGGCGGGGCGCTGCATATCGGCGCGACGGCGACGCATTATTCGGTGGAGAGCTCGGCGCTGGTGCGCGCGAAGTGCCCGCTGCTGGCGGAAACTGCTGCGGCCATCGGCGATGTGCAGGTGCGCAACATGGGCACCATGGGCGGAAGCGTGGCGCATGCCGATCCGTCGGCGGATTATCCGGCGGCGCTGCAGGCGCTGGAAGCGAAGATCGTGATCCGCGGCGCGAAGGGCGAGCGCACGGTGAGTGCGGCGGATTTCTTCGTCGATTCCTTCACGACGACGCTCGAACCCGGCGAGATCATTCGCGAGATCGTGGTCCCGGTGGAAGAGGCGGGGACCGGCACCAGCTACCAGAAGAACGTGCAGCCGGCCAGTGGATTCGCGATCGTCGGCATCGCGGTGCGAGTGCGGCGCAGCGGTGGGAAGATCACGCTGGCGCGCATCGGCGTCACGGGCCTGTCGAACATCGGCTATCGCGCGACGGCGGCGGAGAAGGCGCTGGAGGGAACCGCGGGGTCGCCCGAAGATGTCGCGAAGGCTGCGGCGCTGGTGTCGCAAGGCGCGGATGCGAACTCCGATCTGCACGCTTCGAGCGATTATCGCAAGCACCTGGCGGCGGTGTACGCGGCGCGCGCGATCAACGCGGCGCTAGCGGCGGCGAAGGCGTAACGGGTGAAGATTTCCGGAACGTACACTCTGCCGCTCCCGCAAGAGCGTGCCTATGCTGTGATGCAGGACCCGGAGGTGCTGGCGCGCGCCATTCCCGGCTGCGAGAGCCTGGAGAAAGTCGGCCCCGACGAATACCGCATGAAGATGAAGATGGCGCTGGCGAGCCTGTCGGGCGCTTTCGAAGGTAAAGTGCGGATCACGGAGCAGACGCCGCCGAATAGTTTTCGTCTGGTGGTGGAAGGGACCGGGCGCATCGGCTTCGTGAAGGGCGACGGGCTGCTGAAGTTGACGCCGCGGACGACGGCGGCACCGAAGTCGCCTACGAAGGCGACGCGCAGGTGGGTGGGACCATCGCGGCGGTGGGGCAGCGGCTGATCGACGGCACCGCCAAGACCATGATCAAGAAGTTCTTCGACAAGCTGGCCGCCGAAGCGGCGAGCTAGCGCCTACAGCGGAATGTTGCCGTGCTTCTTGCGCGGCATGGTGTCGACCTTCGTTTCGAGCATGCGCAGCGCGCGGATCACGCGCGGGCGCGTTTGGCGCGGCTCGATCACATCGTCGACGAAGCCGTTTTCCGCGGCGATGAAGGGGCTGGCGAAGCGTTCGCGGAATTCGTCGAGCTTGGCGGTGCGCACGGCGTCGGGGTTTTCGGCGGACGCGATTTCGCGGCGATAGACGATGTTCACCGCGCCTTCGGCTCCCATGACGGCGATTTCGGCGCTGGGCCACGCCAGGTTCACATCGGTGCGCAGATGCTTCGAGCCCATCACGCAATAGGCGCCGCCGTAGGCCTTGCGCGTGATCACGGTGATCTTGGGCACGGTGGCTTCGGCATACGCGTAGAGCAGTTTCGCGCCGTGGCGGATGATGCCGCCGAACTCCTGCGCGGTGCCGGGCAAGAAACCGGGCACGTCTTCGAAGGTCAGAATCGGAATATTGAAGGCGTCGCAGAAGCGCACGAAGCGCGCGCCTTTGGTGGAGGAATCGATATCCAGGCATCCGGCCAGATAGGCCGGCTGATTGGCGACCACGCCCACGCTGCGGCCGTCCATGCGCACGAATCCGATCACGATGTTGCGCGCCCAGTGCTCGTGGACTTCGAGAAACTCGCCGTGATCGGCCACGCGGCGGATCACGTCCTTGATGTCGTAGGGCTGATTCGACGCCGCGGGAACGATGGTGTCGAGCTCAGGGTCCTGGCGATCGGCGGGATCGTCGGTGTCGCCGCGCGGCGCTTCGTCGCGATTGTTCTGCGGCAGGTAGCTCATCAACTCGCGAATGGTGCGCAGACACTCGGCGTCGTCATGCGACTGGAAATGGGCCACGCCGCTGGTGGAGTTGTGCGTGGCCGCGCCGCCCAGCGCTTCCTTGGTGACGTCCTCATGCGTCACGGTCTTGATGACGTCGGGCCCGGTGACGAACATGTAGCTGGTCTTGTCCACCATGAAAACGAAATCGGTGAGCGCGGGAGAATAGACCGCGCCGCCGGCGCACGGGCCCATGATGGCGGAGATCTGCGGGATCACGCCGCTCGAAAGCGTGTTGCGCAGGAAAATATCGGCGTAGCCGGCGAGCGACAGCACGCCTTCCTGGATGCGCGCGCCGCCGGAATCGTTCAGGCCGATGACGGGCGCGCCGGTCTTGAGCGCCAGGTCCATGATCTTGACGATCTTCTTCGCGTTGGCTTCGGAGAGCGAGCCGCCGAACACCGTGAAATCCTGCGCGAAGACGTAGGCGGGGCGGCCGTGGATCAAGCCGTAGCCGGTGACGAAGCCGTCGCCGTCGATGACTTGTTCGTCCATGCCGAAGTCGTGGCAATGATGGCGGACCAGCTTGTCGGTTTCCTCGAAGGTGCCTTCGTCGAGCAGCAGGTCGATGCGTTCGCGCGCGGAGAGCTTGCCTTCGGCGTGCTGGCGGGCGCGGCGCTCGTCTCCACCGCCCGCTTCGGCGGCCGCGTGGCGGCGCTGCAGTTCTTCCATGCGGTCTGACATTACAAGTTGTAGACTAGCAAACTCATCGCGGCTCAAAAGGATAATGGATGCAGGTGACGGTTGCATAAAGTAACGGTGAAGGGGCCGGGGGCGTCCCATAAATACGTGCTGCGCTCGTCTTGCGTTTTTCTCGCCGCAATTCTTCTGTTTCCCTTGCTTGCACAGGAGCCGGAGACCTCCGCCACCATTCGCGCCAATGTGCCGCTGGTGCTGGCGCCGGTTACGGTGACCGACAAGAAGGGCAACTTCATCGACGGCCTCAAAGTGAGGATTTCCGTCTGACCGACGAAGGCGTGCCGCAGCAAATCAGGATGGACACATCCGACACGGTGCTGGCGCCGGTGTCGCTGATGGTTCTGATTCAAGCCAGTGGAATCTCCGCGCCCGTGCTGGCGCGGACTCGAGCAGGTGGGCGGCATGATCAAGCCGCTGGTGATCGGCGAGCGCGGCCAGGCGGCGGTGATTGAGTTCGACGATGAGATCCGGGTGCGCACCGATTTCACGGCGGATTCGAGCGTCATCCGCACCGCGTTCGAAGGAACCCGCAGCCGCAGCATTCGCACGGCGCGGCTGATCGACGCGGTGGTCGAGGGCGTGAAGATGCTGGACACGCGGCCGCCCAATAACCGCCGCGTGATGCTGATTCTGAGCGAATCGCGCGACCGCGGCAGCAAGAGCAAGCTCAGCGAAGCCATCGAACTCGCGCAGCGTGCGGGCGTCGTGGTGTATCCGGCAACCTATTCGGTGCAGGGTTCGTCGTTTGTCTCCAAGCCCGCCAACAGTCCGTCGATGCCGGGCGGCGACAACAACGTGGATCTGCTCGGCGGCGCAATCGAATTGGGACGAATTGGGAAAGCGAACGTGGCTGCGGCATTGGCGCGCTCGACCGGCGGACACATCTGGCTTTCCTCACGCTGGCGTCGCTGGAGAAAGTGATCTCACGCGCGGGCGAAGAAATTCACAGCCAGTATCTGCTGAGCTTCACGCCCACGTCCAGCACGAAGGAAGGATTCCATCAGATTCAGGTGGCGATTCCTTCGCGTCCCGACGCAGTGATTCGCGTGCGCCCAGGGTATTGGCCGCAAAAGTAACCTGCGGCTTTAGTCGAACAAGTACAGCGCAGTGCCGGGCATCGGAAGCGGAGCTTCGGCGACGCCACCTTCGGCGACGCCCACCGGCTCCTCTTGCAACTGGCGCACGTAGATGCCGCCTTCGCCGAGGTAAACTTCGAGCTCGGACGGGCGCGGCAGCGAGCCTTGAATCAGCGCTTCGCTGAGCGGATCCTCGATGTACTTCTGCAGCGCGCGGCGCAGCGGACGGGCGCCGTAGCTGCGGTCCGTCAGGTCTTGTCGATGATGTATTTCGCCGCGTCGTCGTTGAGGCGCAGCTTGATCTGCTTGGCGACCAGATTCTTGTTGATCTGGTCGGCCAGCAGATGCATGATCTTCAGCAGATCCTCGTCGGTGAGCGACGTGAACAGAATGGTTTCATCCAGGCGGTTCAGGAATTCAGGATTGAACGCCTTCTTCACTTCGCTCATCACCTGATCTTCCACCTTGGCCGGCACGCCCGTGCCCGGGGCCGAGAAGCCCATGGGGCTGCGCTTGTCGAGGAAACGCGCTCCCAGGTTGGAAGTCATGATGATGATGGTGTTCTTGAAGTCCACCGTGTTGCCGAGCCCGTCGGTCAACTGGCCGTCTTCAAACACCTGCAGCAGGATGTTGTAGACATCCGGATGCGCCTTCTCGATTTCGTCCAGCAGGATGATCGAATAGGGCGCGCGCTTCACGCGCTCGGTCAACTGGCCGCCCTCTTCGTAGCCGACGTAGCCGGGAGGCGAACCGATCAGCTTCGACACCGAGTGCTTTTCCATGAACTCGGACATATCGAAGCGGATCAGCGATTTCTCGCTGCCGAACAGGAACTCGGCCAGCGCCCGCGCGACTTCGGTTTTGCCGACGCCGGTGGGTCCCAGGAACAGGAACGAACCGGCCGGACGCTTGGGCGATTTCAAGCCCGCACGCGAGCGGCGAATGGCGCGGGCCAGCGCGGAGATGGCTTTCTCCTGGCTGATGACGCGATGGTGCAGCTCCTCTTCAATGCGCAGGAGCTTGGAAACTTCTTCTTCCCGGATGGCGGTCATGGGGACGCCGGTCCAGCGCGCCACCACGTCTTCGATGTCGTCCTTGGTCACGACGCCGGTGGAGGTGTCGTCCAGGTTGTATTTCTCGCGCAGCATGCCGCAGGTTCTCGCGTTCCTTGCGCTCTTCGTCGGAATAGAAGCGCGCCTTCTCGAACTCGTGATTCGCGATGGCGTTCTCCATGCGGTGCACGATGAACTTGATGCGCTTCTGGATGTCGGCCACTTCGCCGGGCAGCGTGGTCTGGCGCAGCTTCACGCGCGCGCCGGCTTCGTCGATCAGATCGATGGCCTTGTCGGGCAGGAAGCGGTCCGGAATGAAGCGCACCGAAGTGTGGACGGCGTTCTCGATGGCTTCATCGGTGTAGGCCACGGCGTGGAATTTCTCGTAGCGCTCCTTGATGCCGAACAGAATGCGGGTGGCGTCTTCTTCGTTGGGAGGCGGAACTTTCACGGCCTGGAAGCGGCGTTCGAGCGAACGGTCCTTCTCGATGGACTTGCGATATTCGGAAGGCGTGGTCGCGCCGATGCACTGAATCTCGCCGCGCGACAGAGCCGGCTTCAGAATATTGGCGGCGTCGAGCGACCCTTCGGCCGAGCCCGCGCCCACCAGCGTGTGCAGCTCGTCGATGAAGATGATGGCGTTCTGATTTTCCATCAGTTCCTTCATGATGGTCTTCAGGCGCTCTTCAAACTGGCCGCGATACTTGGTGCCGGCGACGATCAGCGAAAGATCCAAGCGCCAGAATGCGCTTGTCGGCCAGGAAGGACGGCACGTCGCCATCCGCTACTTTCTGCGCCAGGCCTTCGACGATGGCGGTCTTGCCGACGCCGGGCTCGCCGATCAACACCGGATTGTTCTTCGTCCGGCGGCACAGAATCTGGATCACGCGATCGAGTTCGGTATCGCGGCCGATCAGCGGATCGAGCAGCCCGTCCATGGCGGCCTGCGTAAGATCGCGGCTGAACTCGCTCAGCAGCGAGCTTTCCTTGGGGCGATTCGAGGACACTTTTTCCGAACTCGACCGCTGGATCTCATCGCGCACCTGCGTCAGGCGCAGGCCGCGCTCATGCAGGATGTCGGCGGCGAAGCATTTCTCTTCGCGCAGCAAACCCAGCAGCAGATGCTCCGTGCCGATGTGCTTGTGGTTCAGGCGCTCGGCTTCTTCCGCGGCATAGGCGAGGACGCGCTTGCACTCATGGCTCAACGGCAGATCGACCGAGGTCGAAACCTTTTCGCGCAGCGTGGTGTGCGCCTCGATCTGCTTGCGAATGGATTCCACCGACGCGCTGGAGCGCAGAAAGCGATTGGCGAGCGCCTTATCTTCGCGCAGCAGTCCCAGCAGCAGGTGCTCGGTTTCGATACAAGGGCTGCCGAACTGGCTGGCCTCATAGCGCGCGAAAAATATGACACGGCGAGCTTTCTCGGTATAACGTTCAAACATGATGAGTGCCCTCGTTAGTATTAGACGGATTCCCCAGGGCCACGGATTCAAGCAGGTGGCTGGCCGCGACCAACTGCCCTCTTTCGAGCGTGACGACACGGTCCGCACGATGCGCGAAGTTCAAATTGTGAGTGACGTGAATGGAAGTCAGGCGGCGGGAGCGATGCAGCTCGTCGAGCAGATCCATGATCATCTCGCCGGTTCGAAAATCGAGACTGCCGGTGGGTTCATCGGCCAGCAGCACGCTGGGATTGCCGGCCAAGGCGCGCGCCAAAACCACCCGCTGTTGTTCGCCGCCGGAAAGTTCGCCTGCGCGGTGGGTGGCTCGCTTGCGTAAACCAACTTCATCCAAACGCGCCATCGATACGGGTTCCGCCTCCTGCTGGCTTTGGCCGCGTATCAGCAGGGGCATCATCACGTTCTCGAGCGCCGTGAATTCGGCCAGCAGGGAGTGAATCTGCCAGACAAAGCCCAACTCCCGGTTGCGGAACTCCGCAAGCTCATTGGCCGGTAGCTGGCAAATGTCATTCTGCCCGAAGTATATCGCACCCTCCGTTGGCCTGTCCAGACCTCCAAGTAGGTGTAATAGCGTACTCTTTCCGCTGCCCGACTCGCCCACCAGCGCGAGCTTTTCGCCTTGCGCGACTTCCAGGTTGAGCCCCGCAAACACCACCAGATCGGCATCGCCGGAGCGGTAGACCTTGGATAGGCCTACGGCGCGGACCGCGGGTTCTGGCGTAGCGGACATAACCTATACAACTATCTTATCGTTAAGCGCAACTCGGGAGAGCCGTACTAAGGTGAAATTATGCGAAAACTTCGGCGAGAGGGAGTTCCAGAGCGGGGTTTTCGGTGCGCAGAACGGTTCCCTTGAATTCGTGGAGACCGGTTTCGTGTGTTGCGATGTAGACGTGGCCGGTGCCGGGGTCGAACAGCCAAATGTAACGAAGTCCCATGGCGAGATGTTCGTCGATGCGCTGGCGCACTTCAGTGAAGCGGTCGGTAGGCGAAAGAATTTCGATGAACAAGAATGGCGCGCGTCGTGCGGAAGACCGACGTATATATGCGGCCCGGCTGCGGAGACGCGCAGTTCGTTGTGGTGGGATTCCAGGTATTTCAGCAACTTAATTTGCAGAGCATTGCCGGGACTAGCCGGCGAATCGGCGCCGCGAGCCCCAAGATCCTCGCGAACTCTCTCGATCGATAGTCCGCGTTCGCGCAAGAGGTTTGCAGCCAGGCTATTTTCTTCGCGCAGGAGGCCCAGCAGCAGGTGCTCGGGGCCGATGTGCCTGTGCTTGAGCGTCTCCGCCTCTTCGGCGGAATAGGCGAGCACGCGCTTGGACTCGTGGCTCAACGGAAGATCGACGGAAGTCGAAATCTTCTCGCGCACGGGAGTGAGGGCGCGAATCCTTTGGCGGATGGATGCGACGGAATCGTTCGAAGGCAGGAAACGGTTCGCAAGTGCTTTGTCTTCTCTGAGGAGTCCGAGGAGGAGATGCTCGGTCTCGATGCACGGGGAGCCGAACTCGCTGGCTTCATAGCGGGCGAAAAAGATGATCCGGCGGGCTTTTTCGGTGTAGCGCTCGAACATGACGCCCTTTCTGGTTAGGCGAAGACTTCGGCGAGAGGGAGTTCCAGCACGGGATTCTCGGTGCGCAGAACATCACCTTTGAATTCGTGGAAGCCGGCCGCTGGAGTCGCGACGTACACTTGCCGGCCGGACGGATCGAGCACCCAAACGTAGCTCACACCCATCGCCAGGTAATCGTCGATGCGCTCCTTTACGCGCTTCATGCGGTCCTCTGGCGAAAGGATTTCGACGCACAGGAAAGGAGGCGTGCGGAATATCTGCTCGGTGGCTTTGCCCAGCACCACGCAAACGTCGGGAATCCGGAAACGCGTGGGCGACACCTGAACGCGCTGCTCGACGACAACCGTAATTCCCACTTGTTTGCGCCGCGAGAAGAAATAGGCGGCTACTGCCGTCTGCAAGCTGCTGTGATCCAGTTCGCCCAAGTTACGCTCCTCGATGCGCCCGTCCACGTAGTCGCAATCCGGCCGATAGCTCGTCGCCAGATACTGTTCTACGGAGATCAGCGTCCCTGTGGGCATGCCTTCAACCTAGCACCTTTCAACGGACGACGATGTTCACCAATTTGTCCGGCACCACGATGATCTTCACCACCTGTTTGCCGGCGATGAACGGCTGGACCTTGGGGTCGGCCAGCGCCAGTTTTTCGATTTCCGCTTGCGGAGTGCCGAAGGGAACGGACAAGCGTCCGCGCACCTTGCCGTTGACTTGCAGCACCACGTCGGCGGCGTCCTCTTTCGCGAGCGCCGATCGAATGCCGGCCACGGCTGGCGGAACACCGGACCGGTGCGGCCGAGCTGCTCCCACAATTCCTCGGCCAGATAGGGAGCGAACGGCCCGATCAGCAGCACCAGCGCCGGCAGGATCTGATCCAGCGCCGCTCGCGACAAGTTCGCGTCTTCGTCGTTGAGAGTGTTGAGCAACTCCATCAGCGCCGCGATCGACGTGTTGAAGTGCCAGCGATTGTTGAAATCTTCCGTGACCTTCTGAATGGTCTGGTGCAGTTTGCGCAGCGCTCTCTTGTCGGCCGCGGCATCGCCCGCGGCGTCGCGGTCCAGATTCCGCGTCACGAAACGGTAAATGCGTTCGACGAACTTGCGCGGGCCGCCGACGCTCGATTCGATCCACGGCATGTCCTTTTCGGGAGCATTGGCGAACAGCACGAACAGGCGGCAGGTATCGGCGCCGTACTTGCCCACCATCTCTTCGGGATCGACCACATTGCCTTTGGATTTCGACATCGCCGAGCCGTCGGCGCCCAGCACCATTCCCTGCGTGAACAGATTCGTGGCGGGCTCGTCGTTCGCGATCATCCCCAGATCGCGCATGACTTTCGTGAAGAAGCGCGAATAGATCAAATGCAGAATCGCGTGGGTGACGCCGCCGATGTATTGATCGATCGGAAACCACTTGCTTGACTTTGGCGGAGTCGAACGGCGCCGCGTCGTTCTTGGGATCGCAGTAGCGATAGAAATACCAGGACGAATCGACGAAGGTGTCCATGGTGTCGCTCTCGCGCTGCGCGTCCGCGCCGCACTGCGGGCACTTCACGTTCATGAACGACGCGACTTCGGCCAGCGGCGACCGGCCCTTGCCGGTGAACTTCACGTCGTAGGGCAGGATCACCGGCAGATCCTTCTCTGGGACGGGACCACGCCGCACTTCGGGCAGTGGATCATCGGAATCGGCGTGCCCCAATAGCGCTGGCGCGAGATGCCCCAGTCCTTGATGCGATAGGTGATGGCGGCCTTGCCGAAGCCCTTCTGCTCGGCGTAGGCGTTCATCCTGCGGCGAGCTTCCGCGCTCGGGAGACCCGAAAACTCGCCGGTGTTTTCGGTGACGCCGTCGTCGGTGAACGCGGCCTGTCGGATCGGCGTCCAGCACGCCGTCCACTGGACGAATCACCGGACGGATCGCAATCCCAAACGTCTTCGCGAAATCGAAATCGCGCTCGTCGTGCGCGGGCACGGCCATGATCGCGCCGGTGCCGTAGTCGATCAGCACGAAATTGCCGATCCAGATGGGAATCTTCTCGCCGCTATACGGATTGATCGCGTAGTGTCCGGTGAACGCGCCGTCCTTGACGATGTCGCCGGGACCCATCTGCTTGCGCGCATCGATCATCTGCCGGGCCTTGGCGCGGCCGGCGTCGTCGAGCAGCTTCTGCGCCAGCGGATGCTCGGGCGCCAGGATCAAGCAGGTGGCGCCATAGATGGTATCGACGCGCGTGGTGAACACGCGAATCTTCTCGCTGCCGCCTTCGAGCGCGAAGTCGATCTCCGATCCCTCCGAGCGCCCGATCCAGTTGCGCTGCATGGAGAGCACGCGCTCCGGCCAGCCGCCTTCGAGCTTCTCGTAGGTGTCGCGCAGCAGTTCTTCGGCGTAGTCGGTGATCTTCCAGAACCATTGCTCCAGCGCGCGCTGCTCGACCGGCGTGGTTTCGTGACGCCAGCAGCAGCCGTCGACCACCTGTTCGTTCGCGAGCACCGTGGCGCACTCCGGGCACCAGTTGACCATCGCCTTCTTGCGATACGCGAGGCCGCGCTCGAACATCTTCAGGAAGAACCACTGGTTCCACTTGTAGTATTCCGGCTCGCAGGTGGCGATCTCCAGATTCCAGTCATAGGCGAAGCCCATGCGGTGCATCTGGCGCTTCATCTCGGCGATGTTGGAAATCGTCCAATCGCGCGGATGCATGCCGCGCTTGATGGCCGCGTTCTCGGCGGGCAATCCGAACGCGTCCCAACCCATGGGGTGCTGGACGTTGTAGCCGCGCATCCACATGTAGCGCGCCAGCGCATCGCCGATCGAATAATTGCGCACGTGGCCCATGTGCAGACGGCCGCTGGGATAGGGCAGCATCTCGACGACGTAATATTTGGGCGCGCTCGAAGCGGGGTCCGCGGCGTAGAGCGCCGGATCGCTATTCCAGCGCTGCTCCCACTTCAACTCGATCTGGTTGTGGTCGTACTGGTTTTGGTCGTTGGAAGCTTTCCGGCATAGGCTCTTCAGTGTGTCCAGGTTGCGCTGTTCGTCGCCGTCCTGATCCACCGGCGTCTCAAGAATAAAAGCTTTGGAACGAAGCTGCGGGTGGGTGAGAATGCGACGAAACCCGTCTAATCCAATATAACCTTGCCCGATGTGCTGATGCCGGTCGATGTGCGAACCGAGCTGCGCCTTTCGAGTCATTGGCGTGGATCACGTGCACATTGTCGAGTCCCAGGATCGCGGCTCGCTTCCGCGACGGTTTCCTTCAGACCGGCCTCGCTCGCAACATCGTGGCCCGAAGCCAGCAGATGACAGGTGTCGAGACAGAAGCCCACCGGCAGATCCGTCATGCGCGGCGCGAATTCGCGGATCGCCGCCAGTTCTTCGAAGCGTCCGCCGATCTGCGCGCCCGCGCCCACGGTGCACTCGGCCAGCAGCATCAGTTTGCCGAACTTCAAGCCGGCGCTGGCCTGGGCGATTCCTTGGAGAAAACGGAAAATGCCCTGCTCCACCGTCTGCCCTTTGTAATTTCCGGGATGCGCCACCAGATACTCCGCGCCGATGGCGATGGCGCGTTCCAGTTCGCCGCGAAACGCCTCGACCGACTTCGCCCAGACGACTTCGTCCGCGGCCGCCAGATTGATCAGATAGTTGTCGTGGATCACCAGCGGCGTCAGATCGTACTTGTCGCGCGCCCGATTCAGCAGCGCGATCGACGCGGCGCTGGGTGACGACGCTTTCCACTGCCGCGGACTCGCCGAAAAAATCTGGAAGGTGTTGGCGCCCAGTTCCGCGGCCCGCAGCGCGGCGCCTTCGAGGGACTTGGCGATGGACGTATGCAGGCCGATGCGCATGAGATTCCTTCATAATAGAAGCAAGGTGTTTCTCCGCGCCGCAGTTTTGCTCTTGCTGGCTTCCGCGGTCGCCTCCGCCGCGGACCGGCTGTATCTCAAAGACGGCACCTACCAGCTCACCAATCAGTACGAAGTGAAGACCGATCGCGTGCGCTACTACAGCACCGAGCGCGGCGAGTGGGAAGAGATCCCGCTCGAAATGGTGGACCTCGACCGCACCAAGGGCGAAGTGGCGGAGCGCGAATCCCAACTCGCCGCCGACGCCAAGGCCGAAGCCGAGGAACGCGCGGCCGAGAAGCTGGCGAAGAAGCAAGTGGCCAGCATTCCAACCCAGGCGGGCGCCTACTACATTCGCGGCGACGCTGACGGAGCCGATGAAGCAGGCGGAATCGAAGATCGTCAACAATAAAACGCGCTCGGTCTTGAGGGTGCTTTCGCCGATTCCCACGGTGCCCGGCAAGTCCACCGTGGAACTGGATGGCGAGCACGCGCCCTTGCGCCTCACCGATGTTCGTCCCGAGTTCTATTTCCGGCTTTCCGATTACGAAGGCGTCGACATCGTCAAGCTGACGCCGAAAAAGAGCGTGCGCGTGGTGGAAAACGTATCCATCCTGCAGTTGAAGAATGACCGCATCGTGGATGAGAAGTTCGACAAAGATCGAAACCTTCAAGAAGCAGGAAGCCGATCTGCTCTTCCGGATCTGGCCGATGAAGCCGCTGCCGCCCGGCGAATATGCGCTTGATCCAGTATGCCGAAGGCAAATTGGATCCGCAGATCTGGGATTTCACGGTCGACGCGAAATAGAGACTACGCTTCGAGCTGTTCCGGGAACACCGCGTAACCTGCCGGCGGCGCGAACAGTTCTTCCAGCAGCAGCAGCCGCTTCCGCAGATACCGGCTAGGCAACTGGCGCGGACCGGTGTCGACATCGATGTCGCAGCAGATCCCGTGCAGATAAAGCGTCAGCGTATCGGCGAACGACTGGCGCGCGTACTCGCGAAACGCCTTGCCGTTGCGCACATTCTGCGAGCGCCGCATGGCCTGCTTCAGACGCCAACTCGGCTCGTCCACTTCCCCGTGGACGTCGGCGCTCAGTTCATCGCGCAGCACGCGGATATAACGGGTCTCGACGTCGTCACTCCAATGCTCCGCCATCAGCGTGGCCAGCAGATGATAGAAGCGGTAGTGATATTCCGCCACTTCCTGATCCTTCAGCGCGAAGGCCAGCACCGTCTCCTCACCCAGCTTCAGTTGCGTGTATGGCGATAAGCGCCCTTCCGGAGGCCGCTCGATCGAGACGTAATCCGCCGCGGGCGGCGCCGCCTTGCGCTTTTCGTGACCATCGCCGCGCTCCAGGTAAGGCACCAGCAGGATGGAAATCTTGGGCAACGCCCCGGCAATCGTCGGCGGCAGCGCCGCCACCGGCTCTTCCAGATACTCCTTCAGGTCCTCCTCCGACATCGGAACCGAAGCGCAGAAGTACGAAAAGGTGTTGCTCAGCGGAATCATCTCGCCGCGAAAGCGCTCGGCGAATTGGGTAACGCTCAGCTTGGAGAGATCGGGTTGGGCCGGCATTGAGTGGCAATCTCATTGTAACCCCGCGCGCAAACGCACGACCTGAGATAAACCGTGTCAACCGGCGCGCCTATCGCAAACTGGCGGACCGATATTACTCCGGCGGCTCTCCGGAAGACGGCGGAGGGTCTTGAGACCCCATCCAGCGTTTGAGACCTTCCGCGCGCTTGCGTGCCTCCGTCTTTTCCGTGTAGCGCTCATACGCCACCAGCCCGCCTAGGAGACAGATGATTGCGGCGGGAATGCCCACTAGCAAGTAAGTCGGCATGCCTTTTCCTGGAGAGCGCTCCGCCGCTCGGATTTGACTACTCAACTTCATTCTAACAGGCGGTTCACGCCAAACAATTCGCGGGAATCGCGGTTTTATTTAGCCCCACCGCCCAATTTGCTTCGCCCCGACTAGTCGTTTTGCCCCGCCGAGGGCCCGTAGTGGCCGCTGTTCCGGCAGGCCTCCGCGAATGTTAGGCTAAATTGGTGGCACCCTCCCTGCAAAGTTCATCCGCTGTTCCCAAGGAACTTCTCATACGCGACTTTGAAGGCAAGGTCACCTACCTGCCTCTCGACAGCGACCGCATCATGCTGGGGCGTTCCAGCGCATGCCAGTTGTGCTATCCCGACGACTCCGGACTTTCGCGCCAGCACATGGCGCTGTCGAAAGTAAACGGCCAGTGGATCGCCGAAGACCTGGGCAGCAAGAACGGAACCCTGGTCAACGATCGCAGGATCGAAGGCGCCACTCCCGTTGGCGTAGGCGACAAGATCGTTGCCGGCCACCTGGAACTGGAGTTGTCGGCCGCCATACCGGGCGCCACCATACAGAAAGTGGAGTTCGTGGAAGCTCCCGAAGGTTCCGCAGCCGGTTCGACCACCTTGGTCGCGAGCCTGGACGAGATGCTGGGAACGCAATCCGGTGAAATGGACCAGACTTCCATCATCCGCGGGAATCCGCAGATGGGGGCGCTGATCCGCGCCGGGCGCGAGCTGGCCGGGCACCGGCCGCTCAATGAGCTGTTCGAAGTCATCATGGACCTCTCGATGGAAGCGGTGCTGGCGGGACGCGGCGTGCTGATGACGCTCGAAGGCGATGAGCTGAAGGCGCGGGCGGCGCGCGGCGCGGGCTTCAAAATTTCCAACACCGTGCGCGACCGCGTGATCAAGCAAAAGTCGTCGCTGCTGGTGCGCGACGCGCAGATGGACAACGCGCTCAAGGCGCAGATGAGCATCGTGCAGCAGTCGGTGCGCAGCATGATCGCGGTGCCGCTCCAGACCAACGACCGCGTCATCGGACTCATCTACGTAGACTCGCCCGACATGATCCGCGAGTTCACGCGCGAGGATCTGGGCCTGCTCACCGTGATGGCCAACGTGGCCGCCATTCGCATCGAACACGCGCGGCTGAATGAAATCGAGCTGGTGGAGCGCGCCATGTCCAAGGAACTGGACCAGGCCGCGCACATCCAGATGGGCCTGCTGCCCTCGGAACCGCCCAAAGTGCGCCGGGATGGACATCTTCGGCAGCACCGCGCCCTGCCGTACCGTGGGCGGCGACTACTACGATTACCTGGAGTTCCCCGATGGCAAGATCGGCATGCTGGTGGGCGACGTGGCCGGCAAAGGCATGCCCGCATCGCTCCTGATGTCGAGCTTGCAGGCGCGCGTCAAAGTGCTGTTTGAAGAAGGCGATCGCCTGGCTGAGAAAATTACGCGTCTGAACAAGGCCACCACCGCCCATACTCCCGACAACCGCTTCATCACTTTCTTCATGACGGTAGCGGACCCGGCCACCGGCGAACTGGTATTCACGAACGCGGGCCATAACCCGCCGGTTTTAGTGCGCGCTAAAGGCGGTTTCGAACTCCTCGCCGGCGGCGGCATGATTCTGGGCATTCTGCCCATGGCGGAATACACCGAGGTGCGCGCCAAAATGGAGCCGGGCGACACACTGGTGCTGTTCAGCGATGGCGTCACCGAAGCCGTGAACCCGTCCGACGAAGATTTCGGCGAGACGAGGCTGGCGGAACTGGTGGCCTCACTGCAAGGCCGGCCGGCCCGCGATATCGTACACGCCGTGCACGCGGAGGTTGCGCGCTTTACGCAAGGCGCGCCGCCGGCCGACGATATTACGGTAGTTGTAGCGCGCCGCTTATAGCGAAGTCCACACCAGCGCCGCCGTCAGCGCCACCATCACCACTGCGGTCGACCACGCCACCACGTTCTGCCACCAGTTGTTGACGTACTCCTGCATGATGCGTTTGCGATTGATCAGCGTCAGCATGTAAAACAGCACGAAGGGGAGCAGAATGCCGTTGGCCACCTGCGAGAACAGAATCACTTTCAGCAGCGGCAATCGGGGAATCAGCACGAAACCCGCGCCGCCCACGATCAGCAGCGTATACAGCCAGTAAAAGATGGGCGCCTCGGAGAAGCGCCTATCGACGCCGGCTTCGAAACCCAGACCTTCGCAGACGTTAAAGGCAGTAGCCAGCGGAAGGATGGCGGCAGCCAGCAGCGACGCGTTCACCAATCCCACGGCAAAAAGCGCACTGGCGAATTGCCCGGCAAAAGGTTTCAGCGCCAGGGCGGCGTCGGCGGCGTCCCTGATTTCTGTGCCCCCGATGGTCCCGCCCGCGGACTTGTAGATGGTGGCCGCGCAGGCAACCACGATGAAGAAGGCGATGACGTCGGTGACCACGCAGCCCAGGATGACGTCCAAACGCGTGAGCGCATAATGCCGCCGGTCGACGCCCTTTTCGACGATGGCCGCTTGCAGGTAGAACTGCATCCACGGCGTGATGGTAGTTCCCACCAGCCCTACGATCATCAACAGGTATTGCGTATCGCCGTGGAATTGCGGAATCAGCGTATCGTGCAGCGCGAGTTTCCAGTCGGGCTTCGCTAAGTACGCCGAGATCGGATACGTGAAATAAATCAGAGAAAACAAAATCAACATCCGCTCCACCGGCTTGTAGCGGCCCTTGACGATGACGATCCAGACCAGCGCCGCGCCCACCGGCACTGCGAAGTACTTGCTGACGCCGAAGACTCCCATGCCGGAGGCTATGCCGGCGAACTCTGCCGCGATGTTGCCGAAATCGGCCACTGCAAGAATCGCCATGGTGATAAAGGTAGCGCGCAGCCCGAACTCTTCGCGAATCAGATCCGACAGGCCCTTGCCGGTAACCGCGCCCATGCGCGCCGCCATCTCCTGGACTACGATCAGCGCGATGGTGGTGGGAATCAGCGTCCATAGCAGCGTGTAACCGTATTTCGCGCCCGCCTGCGAATAGGTGAGGATGCCGCCCGGATCGTTATCGACATTGGCGGTAATGAAGCCCGGGCCCAGGATCGCCAGAAACGCCATCAGCCGGAATTTGACCAGCGAGAGATTGGGCCTCTTGCGAACCACGGACCGCGGAGTTGTGACGTCGCCACGCATGCGTACTTATTGAGAGTAGAGGGGGGAGCGGAGTGGAAGCAAGTTAAAATCGGGTTAATAAAGTAGCGGCGGGAACCAAGCCTATACTGGACTCTGTGACTGAACCTGCATTCGAATCGCGTACGGCCGAAATCGACGGCACCAAGCTGCATTACCTGACGGCCGGTAGCGGACCTCCGCTTCTGCTCCTGCATGGTTATGCCGAGACCTCGTCCATGTGGCGATCCCTGCTTCCGGCGGTCGCGGAGCGCTTCATGGTGGTGGCGCCGGACCTGCCGGGCATTGGAGAATCCGACATCCCAGCGGATGGTTTGGACATGCAGAGCGCCGCGGTTCGCGTCCACCAGCTTGCGCGTTCCCTCGGTATAGAGAAAGCGTGCGTAGTGGGACACGACATCGGCTTGATGGTTGCTTATGCTTACGCGGCGCAGTTTCCGGACGAAGTGGAAAAACTTGTGGTGATGGACGCCTTCCTGCCCGGCGTCGGCGAATGGGAATCCATTTATAACGATCCCGGCTTCTGGCATTTCCGCTTCAACGGACCGACTCCGGAAGCCCTGGTTCGCGGACGCGAGCGCATCTACTTCGAATATTTATGGAACGATTTAGCCGCGAATAAATGGAAGTCCATTCCGGAGGCCGACCGGGAAGCCTACGCCGAAGCCTACTCGGGGCCGGGACGCATGCGTGCCGGATGGGCATACTTTGTCGCGTTTACTCAGACCGCGAAGGATTTCGCCAAACTCGCCGAGACCAAGCTCACCATGCCGGTCCTGTCAATCGGCGGCGACAAATCGCTGGGCGAGTTTTTAGGACGCCAGATGAAGTTGGCGGCTTCGGATGTGACGGCGGTCGTGGTAGAAGGTAGCGGACATTGGTTGCTTGAAGAGCAACCGGACCAGACAATTCGTGCCTTGATGACGTTTCTCTAAATCGGAAAATGTCCAGGAAATCTTCGCCCTCGTCCCCGAACGGCTTCTGGTGCCTGTGGAGCTGATCGAGCAGCGGTGGCTGGAACAGGAGTCAAAGCCGTCAATCACACCCGGGTCGAGGATGGTATCTCAACGTTCGGCAGCGTCTCGTCGAGAGTGGTCTTCAACAGTTGCGATAAACCTGAAGTGCCCATCGCGACTTCGACGATGTCAATCCCCGTATGAAACCGGCGTTCGGCTGGGGTGTCGCCCTCCACATTCGATTCAGACCATAATTTATTGCGGGCGAAAGACGGCTTCGACATGATGGGCCATTCTTCGGAATGAGCGACGAATCCGTACAACACGCTGTCGGCGATATCCACCCGGACTAGACTTCCATCGGGGAGCGGGATCGGTAGAAAGACGCCGAGGCCGGACTTCGATAGATCTTGAGCCTCTCCTGTGGCCGTCAGCTCAGGATTGGTAACTACCGTTACGCAAACCTGAAAGGCGACTGGAACGCGGTCATAAACTCTTCGGTCCCTCATTTGAATCGTTTTCCTTCTGTATGATCGGTAGTTTGGCTGAGAGGCTTTATGAAATCGGATCCCGTGCTTTCCCGCCGTCGCGCACCAAGCATCGCTGTGAAACTCGGATATACACACAAAGTTTCGGCAAATTTACGGTAAAACTTTAGTCTGGTGCTCGGTGTTTCCCGGGAAATGCCACTTCCGCTCGAGGCTGAAATCATCCCAGGACCATCATTTGCGGGCACTTGCTCCAGGCCCGCGCCACCTGGCGGATGTGGGCTGGTGCTGGCGTCCGACGCCCAGACTCCACGCCTGCTAGGGTAGACTGGATCTCGATCCGGCAACATGAATCAATCGCGACAACCGTGGGAGGAGTTCCTTTATGCGACGAGCCATGCTTTCGACTGCTTTGGCGTGCCTCGCCCTGGGGGCTGCGACCCCTCCCGCCGTGGCGCAGACATTTCCCTACGACCACCTTCATCTGAATGTGCCCGATCCGGCTGCGGCCGCCACTTGGTACGAGAAGTATTTCGGCGCGCGCCGGCTCCCGGAGGGCCCGGACAGGCTGATGTTCGGCAGCACGCGCTTCCTGTTCATGCGCAAGGCGGACGCGAAGCCGAGCAGCGGGAGCGTGGTCGATCACCTGGGCTTCTCGTTCCCGGACCTCGACGCGAAGATGAAGGAATTCGAAGCGGCCGGCATCAAGATCGTCACGCCGATGCGCGACGCGCCCGGGCTTTTTAAGCTGGCGTTCGTCGAAGACCCGTGGGGCACGCGCATCGAAGTCGTGCAGGATCCGGAACTGCTCGGGCTTGCACCACATTCATATGCGCGCGCCGGACCCGGATGAGGTTTTCACCTGGATGCTGGCGAAGTTCGGCGGAGAGCGCACCAAGCTCAAGGGGCGCATCGACGGCATCAAGTACAGCGCGGCCGGCTTCAGCAGCGTGTGGATCCTGGTGCAGCGCGGCGACGCGGAGCCTAGCGAAGGACACGCCATCGACCACATCGGCTTCCGCTCCACCGGCCCGCTTGCGAAGACCATCGACGGCCTGCGCGCCAAGGGCGTCACAGTGACCAGCGAGCCGCGTCCGCTCGCGATGGCGAACGGTCCTGGAGTCAACTTCTCCTACGTGGCCGGGCCGGCCGGCGCGAGGATCGAAATCGTCGAGCGTCCCGGGCTGAAGCCCGGCGAATAACAGCTCACACCGGTAACGACATACGGTCATTCGGGTCGTCGGTTAATCTGTGAATTTTTGCAGGCGCGGATCGGAGTCCGCGATTCCACGTACAGCATCCCGCGTAACCGCCGCGCCTAGCGTTTGCGGCTAAATGACCTTGATCGTGGGCTGCACGCGCGATCCCAGGGATGACGTGCGTTTGGAATTTGGCAGGCGGCATCTGCGCCTACGATTCTCCGAGGAAGCAAATCGCGATGCTTCACAGTTTTCGGGCGCGATTGCCTAGGCACCGGAGTAATCAAGACAGATGAAACGATTGATATTCTGCGTGGCGTTGTTTTCAGTTTTGAACGTCGGATGCGACATGCGAGGGCGTGACGGAGCCCCCGGAGCTTCGGGAGCAGTCGGTGCGACCGGTACGAGCGGCGCGACTGGCGCTTCGGGCAACACCGGAGCTGACGGCAACACTGGCGCGCAGGGCGCCGATGGCGTAAATGGCAGGCGCGCGGTACTACTGGCGCGACAGGTGCCGAAGGCGCCACCGGCGCGGCAGGCGCTGAAGGCGCCACTGGCGCTGCGGGAGCCAAAGGAGCGCAGGGTCAGCCGGCCGATCGCTGACCTTTTCGATCGGAAGCGGGATGAGTTGCGATCATGATCGCGACTCAAGCGCCGCACCGCTTCCGCCTGCGTCGCTAAAATGTTGGAGGCGCGGATCGGAGTCGAACCGACGAATAAAGGTTTTGCAGACCTCTGCCTTACCACTTGGCTACCGCGCCCTGCGTGCTTCGTAGCTATCCCACAGATACCGTGCCCGCACCTCGCAATGTCAACCCTCGTTGCGGGAACGGTCGCTGCGCGTTCTTCGCCGCGTTTGCTAAACTGTTCGCTTATGCCTCGCTTTGCCGCCAATCTCAGCTTTCAGTTCCAGGACGTCCCTTTCCTGGACCGTTTTGCCGCCGCCGCCGCCGCCGGCTATCGCGCCGTCGAGTTCATGTTCCCCTACGAACATCCCCCGGAAGTCGTCGCGGATCGTCTCAAAGCGTCGAATCTCGAAAATGTTCTCATCAATATGCCGCCCGGAGATTGGGCCGCCGGCGAACGCGGCATCGCCTGCATCCCCGGACGCGAAGAGGAATTCCGCAAAGGCGTCGCTACCGCGATCACTTACGCTCGCGCACTGAAAACCCCGCGCGTGCACGCCATGGCGGGCCTGGTCCCGGCCGGTTCAACGCGCGCCGCTTGCAGGGACACCTATATCGCCAACCTGCGCTACGCCGCCGAACAGCTCGCCGCCGTCGGAATTATCCTGGTGATCGAGCCCATCAACACCCGCGACATTCCCGGCTTCTTCCTCAACACGCAGGCCGAAGCAGCGGAATTCTGCGCCGCCGTCGGACCCAATCTGAGAATGCAGATGGACTGCTATCACATCCAGGTCACCGAGGGCGACATCGCCACCAAGCTGAAGAAATACGCCGACCTCTGCGAGCACATCCAGATCGCCGGCGTCCCCGAGCGCCACGAACCCGATACCGGCGAGGTCAACTACACGTACCTGTTCAAGGTCCTCGACGATATCGGCTACAAAGGCTGGATCGGTTGCGAGTATCGCCCGGCCGGGAAAACCGTGGACGGTCTGGGCTGGTTCAAGCCCTGGGCCGCGACAAGTAAGCGCCGCGCGCTGAACGCCCGTCTAACGCTGCTGCGTAGCGGCGGGAGGAGCGCTCGGCTGCGCCCCTTCTTCGCGCCCGCGAAAAGGAGCCGCTCTTCGTTGCGCTTGCCGCCTCTGCAACTCCTGCCACTGCTCGTTGGTAAGAATCGTGCGCAGCCGCAACGTCATCTGCGAAAGCGTGCGCGTCAATTCGCCGCGCGCGGTCGCCAGATGTTCGATCGCTTCGTTGGCTTTGCGCTGATCGAGCGGACTCTCGCCCAGAGCGATCTCCAGATCGCTATCGGCGCGCTGCACCGCTTCCCGCAGGTCCAACAAATGGCCGCGATACTCCCGCACCGTGCCGCGAATGTCTTTCCGCTGCGCTCTCGCTCAGATCCAGATTCTGCACGATGCGGGCTGTTCCACCATGCGCCCTCCCACAACGCCGGACCCTGGCGCAGCCCCGGCCTCGGACCCTGCGCACAGAGCACCGCCGGA
This sequence comes from Bryobacterales bacterium, assembly GCA_963731375.1. Lineage (GTDB taxonomy): Bacteria > Acidobacteriota > Terriglobia > Bryobacterales > Bryobacteraceae > Palsa-187. The sequence continues at coordinate 408,875 of CAVSUW010000002.1, read as the reverse complement.
AACACCACAGCCGCCCACAACCAGCTCCGCATCGCTATCACTGCTCCTCAAACAAGGCGCGCGCCGGAGCCGCCGCCGCCGGTTCCACGACTTGCTCCATGGAATAAATATCGCCGAACAATTGGGCATCGCTGATCTCCGCAGGCTTGTTCACCGGCTGCTGTTGGGGAGCTGGGTGGTAAACGAAAATCCCGACGGCCAGCGCGCACGCCGCCGCTAGCCCCGGCGCCCACAACCAATGCTTGCGCGAAGGCTGCTCGATCCGCTCATAAATCTTTCTGCGCTGCGCGGCCAGGAATTCGCCCGAGATTTCGATGCTCGCCGCCGTGGCTGCCCGTTTCTCCTGCCACTCGTGCAAGCGCTGCGCGCAATCCGCGCACTCGCGCAAATGCGCCTCCGCCTCGTTCCCGGCGATCCCATAAACTGCGTCCAGCAGCGCGTCTTCACTTAAATGTTCGTGCCCGCTCATGGTGCCTTCCCTCATATAAGTCTCGCAAGTCCACGCGCAGTTTATTCACCGCGCGGAACATGTGGGCTTTTACCGTGCCCACATCCAGGCCCAGAATCTGTCCAATCTCTTCCAGGCTCATTTCTTCATAATGCCGCAGTGTGAACACCACGCGCTGCCGGTCGGAAAGCCGTGCCAGCGCCGCCGTCAGGCGCCCGTTGATCTGGCCGGCGAAGTACCGGTCCTCTGATTCCGGAGCTCGCGAAGCGGTCATCGACAGGATGGTCGCTTCGTCCTCCGGAGCCGGTCTTCGCCGCCAGATCTGCCACTTCTTGGAACGCAGCCGGTCCAGGCAGGTATTCACCGCGATTTTCGACAGCCATCGCGTCGGGATCGTCCAGGACCTTTCCGTCCTCGCCGCGCTCTTCTTCCCGCAATAACGCTTGATAGGCTTTGAGAAAGACGTCCTGGGTGGCGGAATCGGCTTCGTCGGGGTCTTGCAGCAAGCGGCGGCACAGCGCATTCACGCGCCGCTGCTCCGACGTCATCCATGTGCCGAAATCCCGTAGCAAACCTGTATCAACCCGTCCGGCTACCAGAGGCTCGGCCATCAGCCTCATCATACTCTTCCGGACGGGAAAAGCCTCGTGGGGATTACACCGTAGGACAGGCCCATGGCCTGTCAGTCGCGGCTACTGCGCCCCGAACGCCGTCGCGTGTTGCGTAAGCAGCACCGGCTCTATCACTTGTGGCAGCACGTGCCGCCGGCGGCGCAGGCTTGGGCGGAGCCCCCTTCACTTCCTGCAGAAGTCTGGCGATCGCCAGGGGAGTCTCAACCGTCGTCGGCAGCGCCGGCGGCGTGAATAACGATTCCGCCGGCAGTTGCCGCGTTTCCAGGCCGTCTTCGATCAGCATCTCGCGCTCGATCCAGTTCGAGAGCGGAATGTTCCGGAAGAAAATCCGTTCCTGCATCACCATGGTTTTCTTCGAGCGCATTCAGCGACTTGCTCTCGCGCACGTAGCTGCGTTCCTCCACCCGAATATCGTGCATGAAGTCGTCGAGCGCCTGCCGCTTGCACGCTTCCTCGGTGGCCTTCACGCGCTCATCGAGCGTGACTTTGTGCGAGCTGATCATCGCCCGCGCTTCCGCCAGCGACTCGCGCTCCTTTGCCAGCGCCACTTCCATTCGCGCCTGCATCACATAGTAGGACAGCAGTGCGCTCCCGCCCGCCACGAATACCGGCAAGAACAGCCACAAGAAAAGCTTCCATTTGCATACGATAGTCCTGCTATGAAACCTATCGGACGCGCATGGGAAAAAAGTTAGCGGCTTAAGCCAAAAACCTTAGGCGAAATAGGATAAATCCGTCCCGTCGGCGCTATTGCGCCTGCGACCCGACCTTTTTCCCGCCCGCCAGAGCCGCAAGCAGGGAAAAGTCGAAGCGCATCAAGGCGCCGAGCATCGCCGCCATGCGGAAGCCGAATCCCGCGAAGAACCCTTCATGTTTGCTCAGCAGCGCGGCCGCGCCCAGAATGCGGTCGGATTTATGGATGGTATCGTTCGGAGCCGCCTCCGCGGCGCATGCCAGGTCGCGCGGATCGCGGGATACATCTCCAGCTTGCGCCCGGCTTTACGGATTTTGATCGCCAGGTCGGCGTCGGCCCAGTATTCGCCGAAGCGTTCATCGAAATAGTTCATTCCGGCAACGAACTGTTTGCGGACCAGCAAGGCCTCGCGTCCCGGATACAGCACCGCGGACCGTTCCTGCGCCAGAGTCTCCTCCGGGATCGGTGTCCAGCCCAGCTCGCCGCCCCCACGGACCTCCGCCAGCGACTGCCGATCCGGAAAGCGGCCGCGTGCGCATCACCGGCTTCCCGTCTTCGTCCACCAGCAAGGGACAAGCGCCGGTGACGCTCGGTCTCCGCATCCAGCTTTTCAGCCAGGCGCGCGACCGTATCCGGCGCCACCTCCACGTCCGGCGACAGCAGAAACAGAAACTCCGCCCGCGCCGTGCGCGTGGCGATGTTCAGTGCCTTGGTCGCGCCAAAATTCTGCGGCAGGCGCTGCATGGTGATGCCCGGGAACTCGTCGGCCGACCGCCGCGGTCGAATCGTCGCTCGCGCAATCGACCACCAGAATCTCCAGTTGCTCGCGCTGCTCGGATCTTTCCAGCGCGGCAATCGCCCGCCGCAATTCCGCGGCTTGATTATGCGCGATGATGATCGCGGCGATTTTAGGGATCGTGACGGGCGCCGTAACGGCGTTAGCTGGGTTCATGCGAGTCGATCTGCGGCCTCATGCTAGCTTACCCTTTGCGGCCGCTTCCGTGAACCGATCCGGCTTTCCGCGAGTCCAATACGCGACTCCGCCGCCGCGCCATGCTACGCTAACCCAGAAAGGAAATACCTATGAATAAACCAATGCTCGTTAGTTTCGCGTTGTTCACTCTAGGATCCTCGCTCGCGCTCGCCCAGGGGAAGCAGGCGCAACAGCCCATGAGTTTCTTCGTCACCAGTTCCGGTTCCGGCAAAGGAGCCGATCTTGGCGGCCTCGCCGGCGCCGATCAGCGCTGTCAGACGCTCGCCGCCGCGGCCGGCAGCACCTTCACCTGGCACGCCTACCTGAGCACTCAGGCCAAGGGTGGCCAACCTGCCGTGAATGCCCGCGACCGCATCGGCGAAGGTCCCTGGTTCAACGCCAAGGGGCAGCGCGTGGCGCAGAATCTTTCCGACCTGCATGGCGACACTCTGGAGCAGGCCCGCGTCGGCAATAGTCTTACCAAGGCGACCGTGCTGACGGAGAAGGGCGAACCAGTGAAGGGCTTTGGCGACAATCCCAACCAGCACGACATGCTGACCGGCTCCACTCCCGACGGCCGCGCCTTCACCGACGCGATGGATCACACCTGCAACAACTGGACCAGCAGTTCCGACGGCGGCGCCATGCTGGGGCACTTCGACCGCACCGGCGGCCCGAACACTTCGTGGAACGCCGCGCATCCCAGCCGTGGCTGCAGCCAGGAAGGGCTGGTCAGCACCGGCGGCGCGGGACTGTTCTATTGCTTCGCGATCAACGCTCCCAAGCCGTAGCCCTGACCTCAGATTTCGTGATAACGCCGCAGATCCTGGCCAGTGATCGAAGTCTGAATCGAAGCTCAGGATCGAACGAATCCGCTGGCGCTCCATGATCGCGATGTGCAGCGCGTCGCGAGCCGAGAGCATGGTTCGGCTTTGTGCGATTTCGCTCGCGCGCAGAACCTCCGCCTTTTCGACGGCAAACACCTCGTCAACGACCGAAAGGGTTAGCTGGATCGCGGGATCAATCGCATCCCGGCGGTTGATCGCGGCATAGCGGTGAAGGATTTCCTGCAGAACCTCGGCGTCCGTCACCAGGCGTTCTCCTTTGGCGATCAGGCTTTCGAGCAGGATTTGCGCAGCTGGCTTTATTTGGGATGCGCCGCTCCGACCAAATACATCGGAATATTCGAATCGACAAAAATCACTCGCCATAACCTCGCTCGATTTCGGCGAGCATCTGATCGATGTCGGCGGTGGGGAATGCATATTCCACTGCTTTGCGGACTGCCTTCAGCTTTGCCTGCGGTTCCTGCTCCGGCCGCTGCAGCCGCGCTTCCCGAAGAACTCGGCGCACCCATTCGCCGAAGAGCCAAATGCTCGCGCCGAGCTAGGCGCTGGAGCTCTTCCATCTCCGAGTCGGGAATTAGGACCTGAAGCCGCTTACTCACAAGGTGAGTATAGCATACTCCGTTAAGCACTCAATCAGAGGCATCCGTATGCGGTCACATAGATTGTATCGCGACATCAATCCGCCAGCGCTAGCACTCTATCGAATATCGATCTTTAACTGGGCGTCCGAATGATCGTGGCGCCAATCCCAATAGGCTTGCTGGTCTCTGGCGTTGAGGCGGTCGAAATCATTGTATTTGCGATGTCTTTCCTCGACCCACATGTGATAGGCGCGATCCTCGTGGTCATTCCAGGCATGTTCATCATGATGCTTGGCGTCCTGGTAACGACGAGCGTTTTCAGCCTCTTTGCGATGGTCGTCTTGAGCCAGCGCTGTGCCTGGCAGAATCGCTACCGGCGTCAACAGCGTGGCGCTCAGCAGACCAATACTGTAAAAACGAGTTAGGGTTCTCATGCCCGTTAGACCAACGCGGCCACTCAATTGTTTCACTGCCCCTTTTCATGCCTTTGGGGGAGTCCTTCACTTGCTCGTGTGCTGGGCGTCAGCATTTGGATCGTTATGTTTAGCGTCTTCCCACCCATCGTGGGCCTCTTTACCCGCTTTCTTGACCTCCTCGTGCCGCCTGCTGTGCCAGTTCTTTAGCTTTCGCGGCTGCCTTGTAGGCGTCCTCACCTGCCTTGTGAGCCGCCTGGTCGGTCTTTTCTTCCTGGGTGCGGCGATCGTCAGTATTTGCGGGACGGTCGCAAGCCGCGGCACTGATTAATAAACCGCCTAACATGATGTAACTTGGTATCCTGCGCATTGTTACCTCATTTCAAGTGGGAAGGTGCAATTACCGTGCCACTCGGTGCGGACTGGACCTCGTGCCAAGGGCCCCCCTTGCTTCGTCACAATCCGTTCTATACTGAATACGGACTGTACACAGCGCCTTTCGCGTGGTGCGCGGTTCAAAGAGAACTCACCGCCTTGCCCCTGTGTGGCTTTGCGGCGCGTTCCAGTTAGCTCCCTAACGTATGGATTCTAGAATCCGTGTGCTGGTGGCAAAACCCGGCCTCGACGGACATGATCGCGGCGCCAAGGTAATCGCCCGGGCGCTGCGCGATGCTGGCATGGAGGTGGTCTATACCGGACTCCGCCAAACGCCGGAAATGATCGTCAACGCCGCGCTCCAGGAAGACGTGCAGGTCATCGGCCTGTCCATTCTTTCCGGCGCGCACAACGCCATCGTGCCGCGCGTGATGGAGCTTGCTGCAAGCAGAAAGAGATGACCGATGTTGTGGTCATCGTAGGAGGCATCGTTCCGGATGAAGATGCCGCCGAACTCAAACGCCAGGGCGTGGGCGCCGTGTTTCAACCCGGCTCGTCGCTCGGAGATATTGTGGAATTCATCCGCGGCGCGGTGAAGCAGCCGGCATCGCTCACCTGAAGTCAGAACGCAAGGAAAGAACGCACCGCGTTAGCGAGTGCAGGAGTAAGAATGCAAGAAAAATTGAATATCGCGGTGTTTGTCGATTACGACAACATCGAGATTGGATTGAAATCCACGTTGCGGCGGGAATTTGACGTCTCGCTCGCGCTGGATGCGCTCAAGGAGCGCGGCGACATCGTCGCCAAATTCGCTTATGCCAACTGGGGGCGCCAGGATGGCGCTACCCGGCAGATGGCCGAAAACGCCGTGCAAATGGTCCAGCGAATTCCCTCGCCGCGCGGCGATAAGAACGGAGCCGACATTAACCTCGCGCTCGACGCTCTGGAGATGGCCTTCACGCACACGCATGTGAACGCCTTCGCCATCGTCAGCGGCGATAGCGACTTCATCCCGCTGGTGAACAAGCTCAAGGAATACGGCAAGACGGTGTTCGTGGTCGGCGGCAAGGCGTTTACCTCGACGATTCTCCAGCAGAATTGCCACGAGTTCATCAGCTTTGAATCGCTGCTGTCCGATACCTCGGTGCCTGCCAGCGTGGCCGCGCTGGAAGTTCGTGCGATTCACCAGCAGCGCCCGCGCAGCGATCGGCCGGAGCGTGGCGATCGTCAACCGCAGGGTGACCGCCAGCAGCAAGGCGATCGTCAGCAAGGCGACCGCGGAGGGCGCCGCGAGCGTCCCGCGCCGCTCGATCTGGTGCAGGCCATGCCGCTGGTCGAGCGCGCTCTGCAGGTGCTCGAACGCCGCGGCGTGCAGCCGCAGCTGGGACTGCTGAAGTCCACCATGCTGCAGCTCGATTCCGCGTTCAACGAGCGCGCCTACGGCGGGTCCAGCTTTTCCGATTTTGTCGAGAAGCTGAAGCGCGCCGATCTGGTGAACGTCTCCGGCACCGGCGGACGCTACGTCATCGAGCGCAAGGGCTCGGCCGCGAGCCGAGCATCCCTCGCTCAAACACGAAGACCTGTTGCCGCCGCTGCGCGACGTGCTCGAAAACCATCGTCTCGAAATCGAGAACGGTTGCCCGGTGGAAGATCTGGCCGGATGGTTCAAGACCGAGCAGCCCAACTTCGATGTGGCCGCCTACGGCTTCCAGCAGTTCACCGAGTTCCTGAACTACGCGCAGGACAAGACCGTGGTTCGCCTGGAGCCGCACGAGGATCAAGGCACGGTGTTGGTGTATCTCGGCGCGGAATTCTATCCGCCCGCCGAACCGCCGAAGCCGGAGCCGGAGGCCGCCGTCGAAGAAGAGATCGAAGAGGACGAGCCGCAGCCTTACGTCGAAGGCCAGCCGACCATCTTTGAGCCCAATCCACCGCCGGCCAAGCCCAAGCGCGCGCCGGCTCGCAAGCGCATTTCCAAGCCCGCGGCGGGCGGGGGTGGCGGGCAGCGCCGTCCCGTGCGCCGCAAGAAGACCGACAAGTAATTCAAGCGCGGCCGGGTTACCCTGGGGTTAGCCTAGGAAGAGAACTATGAACGTAATCGTTCAGATTCCCGACGATCTCGCGAAGCGGCTCACTGCGGCCGGCGGCGACTTGTCGCGCCGGGCGCTGGAGGCGTTGGCGGTCGAGGAGTACAGGCACGACCGTCTCACGAAGCCCGAATTGCAGCGTCTCTTGGGAATTGAGACTAGCTTCCAGCTCGACGAGTTCCTGAAGGCCCATGATGTGTGGATCGAATACACAATGGAAGACGCGGAACGCGAACGAAAGAGCCTTGAACGCGTGCCGGAGTTGGCTCCGGGCGAAAAGGTGACGACCGAATTGCCAATCTTGCATCTCGGAACGATGGGTGCCCTCCACCGGCGCGACATCTACGACGATGTCCGTTGAGCCCGGAATACTAGATGCCAATGTTCTGGCCTACGCGGTCAATGCAGACGCACCACAACATGCGGCCTCACGCGCTTTGCTTGAAACGGCCACCGACCCTTCGGTAAGGCTCTTCGTCACCTCACAAATTTTGTGCGAGCTTTATTCGGTGATCACGAACTCGCGTCGCGTTACTTTAGTCTCCTCTCCGACAGAAGCTTTGGGCATCATTTCAGCCCTGCTCGCACTTCCCGGCCTTCAGGTTCTGCCAATCCCGGCCCGAGCGGTCGCGGGATGGATGGAACTTTTGCGGCGTCATCCCGTTACCGGCGGAGACGTATTTGATCTGCAGATCGTCGCGACGATGCAGGCTAATGGCGTTCAACGAATCTATACCTTTAACGCCGATGACTTTAGAGTGTTTCCGGAGCTCACCGCCGTGGCTCCATAGGGGCGTACTGCCGTATATTATGGTTCGTCGGCTATTTACGACGCTTGTCGTCCCTTGTATGTGGGCGCGGTTTGATGGACGGCTTAAGCATTAGGGTCATGCAAGGGAAGGTCGGCATGGAAATCCCCGTGGTCGGCGTTGTTCCGATCCAAGATATGATCGGCGACGACGATGCCGATACAGCTCTGCTTCGTGGGATGTGTATCGAGGCAAAGCAATACTTGGAGTCATTCGACTGGTGCAACGTTGCCGAGGCCGTCTACTGGGGCGGCGGTGTCGGCAAGGTTTTCAGCATTTTCCTGTTTGAAATTTTCGCGTCACGGATTGGCATCGACCGATGGCTTTGGGTGGTCGTCGGAGATATCCCTCACGTGTATCTTGTACTCGATGAGTGTAAATCTCCCTCCGATGTGCTCCGCGAATATTTGGGACTGATGGAGCAATGGATCAAACTCGCACATCAAGGTCGAAGTTCCCCTGATCTTCCACTCAACAGGTGTTGAACCAACGCCGGAGTGGGCGACCGAGTTAGAGCAAAGACTCCGGTTTATACGAACGAATGTAGCGCCTTTTGCTATTGAAGGCGTGAGTTCGTTTCGGCGGATCAAAGGGCCAAGTGTTGCATCCCTACTTGAGCTACTCCAGCGATTCCTGAAAGCTCACCTGCCCCACATGGTGCAGCTTGATCAAATTCGCGCTGCCCGACATCCCGAAGGGCGCGCCGGCCACCAGAATCACGCTGTCGCCGATGCGCGACCACGCCTCGCCCAGCAGCTTCATATCGCACACGCGCAACATTTCTTCGATGGAATCCACGCTCACCGGCGCCACCGGATGCACGCCGTAAACCACCGCCAGCTCGCGCGCGACCGCTTCGGTTTCGCAGAACGCGAAGATCGGAACGCGCGGCCGGAAGCGGGCGATCAGACGCGCCGTTTCACCCGACGTCGTGAACGCCAACAGAGCCTTCACGCTGGCCGAAAGACCGGCGTGATACGCGGCTTCCGTAATAATCTGCGCGTGCGTGGGATTGATCACCTGCGGCGGCTCCGGAAAATGCCGCTGGCTCTGATAATCTTCCGCCTCGACGGCGATCGTCGCCATCATCGAAACCGCCTCGCGCGGATACTGGCCGCTGGCCGTCTCGGCCGAGAGCATCACCGCATCGGTGCCGTCGAAAATCGCGTTGGCCACATCGGTCACCTCCGCCCGCGTCGGCGTGGTTTCGCGTGACCATGGACTCCAGCATCTGCGTCGCCGTGATCACGAACTTGCCGCGCATGCGCGCGCGCTCGATGATGGTCTTCTGCGCGCCCGGCACGCGGGCCAGCGTCATTTCCACGCCCAGATCGCCGCGCGCCACCATCACGCCGTCGGACTCAGTCAAGAATATCTTCGAGATTGTCCAGCGCATCCGGCTTCTCGATCTTCGCGATCACCGGGATCCTGCGCCCGCGGTCCTTGAGACGCCGCTTCAGGCCCGCCACATCCTCGCCGGTGCGCGACGAAAGAAAGCGCCACCATATCCACGTTCTGCGCCAAGCCGAATTCCAGATCCGCGCAGTCCTTCTCAGTCATGGAAGGGATGCTCACGCGCACGCCGGGCAGATTGATGCCTTGCTTGTCGCGAATGACTCCGCCGGATACCACCGTGAAGTCGACCGACACGCCGTTGGTTGCCAGGGCACGCAATTCCACGCTGCCGTCGGCCAGCAGCACGCGGTCGCCCGCCGTGACGTCGCGCGCCAGCGCCTTGTAGCTGGTGGGCGCGAGCTTCGCGTTGCCGATTACATCCTCCACCGTGATGCTGAAGCGCGCTCCGGTTTCAAGCGTGGCCGCGCCGCCTTCGAACTTGCCCAGGCGGATTTTGGGTCCTTGCAGATCCAGCAGAATGCCCGCGGTGGCGCCGCAATCCGCCGCAATCTCGCGAATGAGGTGGATCACCGCGGTGTGTTCGCCATAAACGCCGTGGGAAGCATTGATGCGGAACACATCCACGCCCGCCTTCAGCAGCGCCCGCAGCATTTCGGGGGAGCGCGAGGCGGGCCCGATGGTGGCGACAATCTTGGTATTGCGCATATACCATGTTACAGGTTTTGCGCGCGCGGACTTTGTCACGATCGGCCGTCGCTCAGCAGGGCGTGGCTGCCGACGCGGTCCACGTTCAAGATCATGTTTCCGTTTCCGTCGATCTCGAAGGCGGGTTGGAATTTCGCCTGCCACGTCAGTTCGTCGTAGCGATAGGAATAGCGCGCGTGAACCGCCTGGCTGAAGGTGTCGTCGAAGGCCTTGATCAGAACCACGAACTCCGCCTGCAGGCGCTCCAGATCCTCGGCGGTTTTCCCGAACAGGGGACTGGTTTCATCCAAGGGGTGCACGATGGTCCAGGTCAGCGCCAGAAAATAAACCTTGTCGCGTTCCAGTTTGAGGGGCTGGAAACGCCGCTTCAGGTTGCCGGGTGGCCCTTCCACCGTCATCAGCACCAGGTTGGCTTCCAGCTCCATCAAGATGTTGGGCCGCAGATTGACGATGCGGAACTGCAGGCTGCTTTGGTCCTGATAAGGCGCCATCAGGATGCGCTCGCTGAAAGCGATTTTCGCCGAAGGCCGGGAGAAGCGGCCGAACATCAACCCGGTGCCCAAGGCCACCGCCATCAATCCGGCAATGGCTTCGAGCGACGCCACGATATTCGCCGATCACGGTCGCCGGCACCATGTTTCCATAGCCCACGGTGGTCAGCGTATGCGTGCTGAAGAAGAAATCGTTGAGGAAGCGGTCCATTTCGGATGCGCCGTCGGCGCCCTGCAAATGACCGGGCCCCAGCGCGAAGTACACCAGCGCGAATAGGAGGTTGATCAGCAGATAGCCGCCCAGGATCGTCGCGAAAAACTGCGGCCAGCTCATGCTGAGCATCTGCAAATAGGGGTGGAAGTCGCGCCAGCTCCCGCCGCGCCGGTAGACGTTGAAGCTGCCGTCCTTATTGATGCTGCGCCGCAGGACGCCGGTGAACTGCTGTGTTAAGCCGGGATCGAAAGTGGGCTTTTCCATAACAAGATGGTAGGTCAAGCCCGCCGGATTATGCGCGGCCCCAGAACGCGAATACCACCGCCCCGAACAGGCACACCACGGAGAGCGCGTAATTCCAGCGCAGATCTTCGCCCAGATAGAAATAGGCGAACACCACGAAGACCACCAGCGTGATGGCCTCCTGAATGATCTTCAATTGATATCCGGTGAAGCGGCCGTAGCCGAAGCGATTGGCGGGGACCTGAAAACAGTACTCGCCCAGCGCGATCAGCCAGCTGAAAATGATGGCTTGCAGCAGAGTCCAGGAGCGGTGCTTCAGGTGGCCGTACCAGGCAAAGGTCATGAAAGTATTTGAGATCACAAGCAGGATGACGGTCAGCATTTAGCGTCATCCTAGCATTTGAGCGCGGGCGCTAAGACGCGACAAAAAAGGCAGCCTATCGCGGCGCCGCGCTCAGATGGGGCACCCCAGTCCCCGGCGCGGTACAATTTAGTGTTACATGCTGGATCTGATCAAGAAGCTCCAGGACGAGATTGCGGTGCTCGAAAACGAGTTCCGCGTCGAGCTTCCGCGGGAGATTCTGAAGGCGCGGGCCCACGGCGATCTCAGTGAAAACGCTGAGTATCACGCGGCCAAGGAGCGCCAGGCATTCGTCAACGCGCGCCTGGGGCAACTGCACGCCCGCCTGCGCGACATCTCCATGATCGACATGTCCAAGATCCCGCATGACCGCATCGGACTGGGATCCATCGTGGTGGTGCTGGATGTCGACAAAGACGAAAAGGTACGTTACAAACTGGTGACCAGCGAAGACGTGGATGTTGCCAACGGTTTGATCTCCACCGTCTCGCCGATCGGCCGCGGCCTGCTGGGCAAGCAGGTGGGCGATACCGTACGCATCACGATTCCCGGCGGCGTGCGCGAGATGGAAGTCATCGAGCTCACCACCATTCATCAGATCGCTGACAAGCTGCAGGCCGCCGCCCCGCGCCTGAGGTGATAAATGACCATCACTCACGCCATCGGATACGGCAGCAACAAGATTATCCGGCTGATTGTGCGCGCGCTGGCGCTTTCGCGAATTCATCCCAACGTGCTCACCTTCCTGGGGCTGGTGATCAACATGGTCGCCGCCTACATGCTGGCGGTGGGGCAGTTCCGCTGGGGCGCGGCGGTGATCATCGGCGCGGGTCTGTTCGACATGGTGGACGGCCGGGTGGCGCGCGAGACCAATCGCGTGACGCGCTTCGGCGGGTTCTTCGATTCGGTGCTGGACCGCTACTCGGATTGCGCGCTGCTGGTGGGCCTGCTGGTATGGTACGGGTCCATCAACCGGCCGTTTTATGTGGTGCTGACGGCGATTGCGATGGCCGCATCGGTCATGATCAGCTACACGCGGGCGCGGGCGGAAAATTCCATCCCCATGTGCAAGGTCGGCTTCATGGAGCGTCCCGAGCGCGTGGTGCTGGTGATCATCGGCGCGTTGTTCGACGTCATGGCTCCGGTGTTATGGGTGATCGCGGTGCTGGGGAACCTGACGGTGGTGCACCGCATGATCTTCACCTGGCAGGAAGCCAAGCGCCTGGAAGAAGCTCAACTCAAGGCCGCTCCTACCGCGCGCGCGGCCAGCAAAGTCTGACGAATTTACGGACAGCGCCTGGCGATCACGATGGACTTACGCTGATTATAAGATTTCCGGATGCGATCGTTACGATACCACCAACCGGGTGGAATCAGTGTGGTGGAACCATAGTCGAGAATCAATGCGGGACCCGGCGGCGCGGCGCGGGGACACCTGAGCGCGGGGCAGAGCCGGGATCTTTCGCCATGCTCCTTCGACCCATACGCGGCGAATTTCCGCAGGGCTCTTGCGGTATGGTCCACGCGTGAGTTTCGGCTTGGTCAGGCGCTGGCGAGCCCGCACGCGAATGGTCACGACTTCGACTTCGCGCTCCGGCGTGGCGTAACCGTAAACTCGTGCGTGCTCGCGATGGAACGCTTGGGCTGCTGCGGGCCAAGGGACATTCAACTCGTAGCTCTGGCCGCGATAGCGCAAATCGGCAGTGCGTTCGATCTCGGCGGACGGCGATTCGCGGCGCGCGCGGCGCTCCAGCATCGCGAATTGTTTTTCGAGATCGCTGCGGCCCAAAGCGCCCGCCGCATAATCACGAACCGCATCGGCCATCAACATTCCGAGAGCCGAGAGAGCCCCAGCTTGCTCCGGCACGATCACGGTCCGCATGCCCAGCTCCCGCGCGATTTCGCAAGCATGCAAGCCCGCCGGAACCGCCGAAGGCCACCAGAGCAAAGTCGCGGGGATCGTAGCCGCGCTCGACCGAAACCACTCGAATCGCCCGCTCCATATTGGCGTTGGCTACGCGCAGAATGCCGGCCGCGGCGGCGATGCGATCCAGTTTCATGGCGCGGGCGAGGCGATCGACAGCCGCACCGGCGCGCTCGACATCGATCGACATCGCGCCGCCCAGCAACTGCGCCGCGCCGATGCGCCCGAGCACCACGTGCGCGTCCGTGACCGTCGCGTCGGTTCCGATTCCGTAGCAGGCCGGTCCCGGATCGGCGCCGGCGCTCTCCGGACCCACGCGCAGCAGGCCGCCGGCATCCACGCGCGCGATGGACCCGCCACCTGCGCCTACGGTGTGGATATCGAGCATCGGCACGCGGATCGGAAACCCGGCGACCATCGATTCCGTGCTCTCGCGCGGTGCGCCGTCGGCCAGGCTGACATCGGTGGAGGTGCCGCCCATGTCGAAGCCCAAAACCCGCTTGAAGCCGCTGTGGCGCGCGGTTTCAAGCGCTCCCACCACGCCGCCAGCGGGACCCGAGAGCACCGTCCGCACGGCATGTTTCGCGGCCTGCTGCGCCGAAAGAAAGCCGCCGTTCGATTGCATGATGGCGATGCGGTAACGGCGCGCGCGCGACAATTCGGTCAGATACGTCTGCATCAAAGGGCCGACATAGGCGTTGATGAAGGTTGTCGAACCGCGCTCATACTCGCGAAATTCCGGACTGATTTCATGCGATGTGCACAGATACCAAGTCCTCGCGCCCTAACGCCGCCGCGACCGCGCGCTCATTCGCCGGATTCCGGTACGAGTGCAGAAAACAGATGGCCACCGATTTCACGCGCGCGCGCCGGAGCTTGGCCGCGAGCCGCTTCAACTCAGCCGCGGACGGGCGCAATGCGATGGTGCCGTCGTGATGAGTCCGCTCGCGCACGCCGAAACACAGATCGCGATCCGCCAGCAACTGCCGCGGCGCGGGCGTCAGATTGTAGAGCTCAGCGCGGTTCTGCCGGCCGATTTCGAGCAGATCTTCGAAACCGGCGGTGGTCACGAAGGCCGTGCGCGCGCCCTTGCGTTCGAGCAGCGCGTTGGTCGCGACCGTGGAACCGTGGACCACGTCGGCAGCGCCCGTCCAGCGCGCGCCCAACCCCGCCAAAATCACCTTGGCCGGCTCCCGCGGATGCGAGCGCAGCTTGAAGGTCTCCATGCGCCCGTCATCGTGAAGCACCACGAAATCCGTGAAAGTCCCTCCGGCGTCCACCCCGATGCGCATTGAGTTCCTATTCTACCCGTGACGCGGGTTGCGTCATCATATAACTAGGTGATCCACCTCCGCGGCGTTTCCAAACAGTTTGAGGGCAAGCGTAAGGTGACGGCGCTGGAGCGCCTGGACCTGCATATCGCCCGCGGCGAAATGGTATCGATTGTCGGCCCGTCCGGCTCGGGAAAATCGACGCTGCTCAATCTAATCGGCGGCCTGGACCGGCCCACCGAAGGCGAGATCGAAATCGACGGCGAAACGCTATCCGACGCTCACCGACGACGGGCTGACGCGCGTACGCCGCGACAAGATCGGTTTCATTTTCCAGTTCTTCAACCTGCTGCCCACGCTGACCTGTCTCGAAAACGTTTCGCTGCCGCTGCACCTGCGCGGATGGCCGCGTAAGAAGATCGACGAGCGGGCGCGGGAGCTGCTGCAACTAGTGCAATTGACCGCGCGCCTGGAGCATTTGCCCGACGAACTCTCCGGCGGCGAGCGCCAGCGTGTAGCCATCGCCCGCGCGCTCAGTATTTTTCCGCCGATCCTGCTGGCCGATGAACCCACCGGCAATCTGGACACGCATACCGGCGCGGAGATCCTGAAGCTGATGCACGACCTGCACGATCGCCTGGGCGCCACGGTTCTGATCGTCACGCACGATCACGCGGTTGCCGAAAGCTGCCCGCGCACCATCAGTCTGCGCGACGGACACATTGTTGCCGACGTGCGCCAGGAAGTATCCCGCGCATGAGGCTGCTGCGCCTCATCAGTTGGCCCTACGCGCGCAAGCATCTGCTGCGCTGGCTGCTGACCACGGCCGGGATCGTCCTCGGCGTGGGCGTGTTCGTCGGCATGCACACCGCGAATCAGAGCGTGTCCGCAGCCTTTCGCGAAACCATCGACCGAGTCGCCGGGACCACGCAGCTTCAGGTCACCGCCGGCGAGCCGGGCTTCGAGGAAGAAGTTCTGGAGAAGGTCCAAAGCCTGCCGGAGGTGCGCGCCGCCGCGCCGGTGATCGAAGCGACGGTCTCCACCGGCAAAGGCAATCTCCTGATTCTCGGCGTCGACATGCTGGGCGACCGCAGCCTCCGCACCTACGATCTGGAAGGCACCGACGAAGCCATCGACGATCCGCTGGTGTTTCTCGCGCAGGCCGATTCGCTGATCGTCACCAAGACCTTCGCCGAAAAGAACGGCTTGAAGATCAACAGCCGCATGCCCATGCGCACCATGCAAGGCGATCTGGTCTTCACCGTGCGCGGCATCATGAAACCCGGCGGTCTGGCGAGCGCCTTCGGTGGCGACCTCGCCATCATGGACATCTACGCCGCCCAGAAATTCTTCGGCCGCGGACGCAAGTTCGACCGCATCGATCTGGCGCTGCGCGACGACGTGACGCTCGCCGAGGGCACCGCGAAATTGCGCGCGCTGCTGGGTCCCGGCTACGAAGTGGATCCGCCCAGTTCGCGCGGCGAACAGTTCGAACAGACCTCGCGCATCTATTCGCTGGCGTCCAACATCACCAGCATCTTCGCGCTGTTTATAGGAATGTTCATCATCTACAACACCTTCGCGATTGCCGTGACGCAGCGCCGCTCGGAGATCGGAATTCTGCGCGCGCTGGGGGCGACACGCTCGCAGATCCGCACGCTGTTCCTGGTGGAAAGCCTGATCGCGGGGACGTTTGGCTCGGCGCTCGGTGTGTTGTTCGGCATCGGCATGGCGCAGGCGATGGCGGGTTATATCGGCGGCATTCTGACGGACGTTTACGGAGTCGCGCAGCGTGCCGATGGTCTGGAACTCGATCCCCGTGCTGCTGGGCGGCGCCCTGGCGATGGGCATCGTGACCAGTTTGTTTGCCGCCGTAATCCCGGCGCGCGCGGCGGCGTCCGTCGATCCCGTGAAGGCGTTGCAGAAGGGCCGCAATCAAGCGCTGGGCGAAGGCGAGAGCCGGGCGCGGCGCTGGGCGGCGCTGGCGTGCGCGGCGGCGTCGGCGATCGCACTGATCTTCAGCCGCAACACTGTCATCTTCTACGCCGGCTTCCTGCTCAGCGGGATCACGGCAGTGCTGCTGGCGCCCAGCCTGACCTTGTGGCTATCGCGCGTTCTGCGGCCGGTGCTGGCGTGGGTGCGGCCAGTGGAGGGAACGCTCGCCGCCGACAGCCTGATTCAAGGACCGCGGCGCACGTCCGGCACCGTGGCCGCGCTGATGTTGTCGCTGGCGCTGGTGATCGCGCTGGGCGGCCTGGCGCGGTCGAGCTACAATTCGCTTTCCGACTGGATGCGCATCGCGCTCAACCCCGATCTGTTCGTCACCACCGCGCAGAATCTTACCGCGCGAAACTTCGTTTTCCCCGCGTCGCTAGGCGACGGGTTGCGCCGGATTCCGGGCGTGGCCGAAGTTCAGTTAGTCCGCAGCGTTCGCGTCACGGTGAAAGGCGGTCCCGTGATGCTGGTAGCGCTGGACGTGGCCTCCGTGGAACGCCGCGCGAAACTGCCGCCGGTCGAAGGCGATCAGGCCGACATGTACCGGCGCACGGAACGCGGAGAAGCTGTGCTGGCGTCAGAAAACTTCGTGCGCCTGCATGGCGGCAAGCTGGGCGAGACCCTGGAAATCCCCGCGCCCGGCGGCACGCTGCGGCTACCCATCGCCGGAATCGTGCGCGATTTTTCCGATCAACAAGGCAGCCTGCTGATCTCGCGCGATGCCTACATCCGCGCCTGGCACGACGATTCGGTCAACGTCTTCCGCCTCTATCTGGCGCCCGGCGCGAACTCCGCGAAGTCCGCCAGCGCATCCTCGACGCCTTCGGAAAACAGCAGCGGCTGTTCGTGCTCACCAATAAAGATGTGCGCGACTACGTGACGCGCCTGACCGATCAGTGGTTCGGACTCACCTACGTGCAAATCGCCGTGGCCGTGCTGGTGGCCGTGCTCGGCATCGTCAACGCGCTCACCGTTTCGATCACCGACCGCCGGCGCGAACTCGGCGTGCTGCAGGCCGTGGGCGGATTGCGCCAGCAAATCCGGCACACGGTGTGGATGGAAGCCGCCGCGATCGGATTCATCGGACTCGCGCTGGGACTGCTGCTCGGAGCCGTCGAACTCTACTACGCCATTGAGATTTCGCGGCGCGATCTGGTGGGCATCGACATCGGTTACTCGTACCCGTTCGCAACCGCTCTGGCGTTGGCTCCGGTGATCCTGGGCGCGGCATTCCTGGCGGCGCTGGGGCCGGCGGAGAGCGCGGTGCGCGGCTCGCTGGTGGAGGCTCTGGAATATGAGTAAGCTCCTCGCCGCCTTCCTGCTCGCAGCGTCTTTCGCCGCCGCGCAAGAACCGCGTCAGATCATGGAAGAAGTCCAGCGCCGGCAGCGCTCCGAGTCGCAGCACTACGAAGGAACGCTGGAAGTGATCGGCAACGGCAGCCGCATCGCCACCAAACGCTGGGTGTTCGACCGCCTCGGCGCCTTCGGCAACAGCAAAGGCATGCTGCGCTTCACCGTGCCCGCCGAAGTCAAGGGCGTCGGGCTGCTGATCGTCAATCACACCGACCGCGCCAGCGATCAATGGCTGTGGCGGCCGAACATCGGGCGCGAACAGCGCATCGCCTTGCAGGACCGCTCGACGCGCTTCTTCGGCACCGACTTCAGCTTCGAAGATCTGGAAGAGCGCGACGTAGCGCAGTTCGACTACAAGCTCCTCGGCGACGAAAAAGACACGTGGAAGCTGCAATCCACGCCGCGCAAATCGTCGCAATACACGTACGGATACTTGTGGGTGAAGAAAGACAACTACACCATCGTCAAAGTGGAATCGTACAACAAGAAGGGTCTGGTTCGCGTCATCGACTATCGCGATTTCGAGCTCGCGAAAGGCATCTGGACGGCGCGCACCATCGAAGTCGCGGACGTGACCCGCAACAGCCGCACCACGCTCAAGTACGACAAGCTGGAATACAATCTGCCGATGAAGGACGACGATTTCACGCTCGACGCGCTGCGGCGTGGACCATGACGGGGCTGTTGCTGCTCGCGCTGCTCGCGCAAAATTTCGAACAGCGCGGCTTCATCGAAAATCAGGCGCTGTTCTATCCGCAAACCGCGCCGAATGACAGCGCGCAAGCCGTCGATCAAGCCGCGATCCGCTGGGAAGCGTCCTACAAAGTTGCGCCCTGGTTGAAATTGAGCGGCTCGCTCGACGCGCGCGCCGATACGCACCGGCAAGTGGATCGCGACGCCCGCCTCGACCTAGACGACCGCACCACGCAGCGTCCCGCCCTCTCCCTGCGCGAATTCAGCGCGACCATTCACAAAGGCAAAGTCACCGCCGAATTCGGGCGGCAGATCATTCGCTGGGGCAAGACCGATATTCTCACCCCCACCGATCGCTTCGCGCCCAAGGACTACCTGAGCAGCGTAGTCGACAGCGATTTTCTGGCGCGTGCCGGCGGCGCGGATCACGATCGCCGGCGCGAATGACTCGCTCGATGCCATCTGGCAGCCCTGGTTCACGCCCAGCCGCACGCCGCTGCTCGATCAGCGCTGGACCGCGCTGCCGCCGGAGCTGAACGGCGTCACCATTGTCGACGCGGGCGCGCGCTATCCCGGACGCAGCCAGTTCGGCCTGCGCTGGAATCACATAGCGCTCGCGCTACGAATACTCGCTCTCGTATTTCGACGGCTTCAACAATCTGCCGTTGTTCGACGCGACCTTCGATCCGGCAACCGCCACGGCGCGCGCGCAACGCTTCTATCCCAGCATGCGCATGTACGGCGCCGACGCCGCGATTCCATTGCCCTGGCTCACCGTGAAGGGCGAAGCCGGATACTTCACCAGCCACCACGCCCGGCGCAGCAGGATTACGTCCTCTACGTGATTCAAGTGGAGCGGCAAGTGAAAGAATGGTCGCTCGTCGGCGGCTATGCCGGTGAAGCCGTGACCGGCGGCGCGGCCAATCCGCTTGAGCTTCACCCCGGACCGCGGCTTCGCGAAATCGTTCGTCGGCCACGCGACGCTCACCATCGATGTCAACCGCAGCCTGACGGTAGAAACAGCCGTGCGCGCCGCCGGATCCTTCGTGCGCTTCGAGTATTCGCAGGCCTTCGGCGAACACTGGCGCGTCACGCCCGGGAGTCGCCTGGATTCGCGGCGATATGACGGATTTTCTGGGCCAGTATCACCGCAATTCCTATGCGTCGCTCGCCGTCCGCTATAGTTTCTAGATAGGTGCTAGGTGAGAGTCTTCTTCGCTCTGTTGTTCGCAGCCCGCGTCTTCGCCCAGGACTTCGGCCACTTGGAGGTCCAGCGCGTCGTCGCCAGGATCTCCACTTTGCCGAAGGGCCGGTCTGGTCCTACGACGGCTTCCTGGTGTTCAGCGACACCGTAGTGGACAAACTCTTCAAAGTCGTTCCCGGCTCCGGCGGATGCGGTTTTCGCCGAGCGCGCCGGCGGCGCCATCGGCAACGCGTATGACACGGAGGGCCGCCTGTACACCTGCGAATTTCGCGCAGCGCCGCGTGACCCGCACGTTGAAGAACGGCAAGGTCGAGGTGCTGGCGGCGCGTTTCGAAGGCAAGCGATTCAACGCGCCCAACGACATTGTGGTGCGCCGCGATGGCCACGTTTATTTCACGGACCCGGCGTTCGGTGCGCAGCAGGATACGCGCGAGCTGGATTTCTACGGCGTCTATCACATCACGCCCAAAGGCGAACTGGAAGTGGTCGCGAAATGGAAGACGCGCCCCAACGGAATCGCGCTTTCTCCCAACGGCCGCACGCTCTATGTTTCGGATTCGGACGAGCGCAGCGTGCGCGCTTACGATCTCGACGGCAAGGGCGTCGCGTCGAAGGAACGCATCGTGGTGGATAAGATCGCCGGCGTCCCCGACGGTCTGCGCACCGACGAAAAAGGAAATCTGTACGTGGCCGCGAACAAAGTCTACGTCTACGCGCTCTCGAACAACGGCCCCGCGAAACTGCTCGGCGAAGTCGCCGTCGGCGAGACGCCGTCGAATCTGGCGTTCGGCGACCCCGACATGGAAACGCTCTACATCACCGCGCGCACCTCGGTCTATCGCGTGCGGCTGGGCGTGA
Source organism: Bryobacterales bacterium (assembly GCA_963731375.1). Lineage (GTDB taxonomy): Bacteria > Acidobacteriota > Terriglobia > Bryobacterales > Bryobacteraceae > Palsa-187. The sequence continues at coordinate 388,347 of CAVSUW010000002.1, read as the reverse complement.
AGGGAGCGTTACCTTATTAGCCGCCAATATCCGCAATACCCGCTGCTCGGCGTGGGCGCGATCATCTTCGATGGCGATTCCGTGCTGCTGGTGGAGCGCGCGGGTGAGCCGCTGAAAGGCTGGTGGTCCATCCCCGGAGGCCTGCTCGAAACCGGCGAGAAGCTGGAAGACGCGGTGCGCCGCGAAGTGCTCGAAGAGACCGGCCTGCGGGTGGAGATCGTGTATCGCTTCGATATCTTCGAGCGCATCATGCGCGACGCCGAAGGCCGCGCCGAATATCACTACGTGCTGGTGGATTACGTCTGCAAAGTGGTCGGCGGCGAGCTTGTTCCCGGCGATGACGTGAGCCGCGTCGAATGGGTGCCGTGCGCGAACCTGCGCGATTACAAAGTGACCAGCGGAACGATAGAAGCAGTGGAGCGAGCTTACGCGCATGAACTCAGAACCCGTTCTTGAATTTGAAGCCCTGCGCGCGCTGCTCGGCCGCTACGTGCGCAGCGCGCTGGGACGCGGCGGAGCTGGAGCGCGTCGCGCCGTCGAGCGATCGCGCTGCGATCGAAACCGCGCTCGCCGAAACCGCCGAAGGAATCGAATACCTGCGCGCCGCTGCGCAACCGCAAGCGGCGTCGCGCGGCGCGGCCATTCGCATCAGCTTTGCCGATATTGCCGATCCCGCGGAGCGCCGTCGCCCGCCTGCGCATCGAAGGAGCGACGCTCGAAGCGCAGGAGATCTATGAGCTCACGCGGCTGCTGGATCTGGCCGCCGAGGCGCGTGGAGTTTTGGTCGCCGCCGGCCAACGATTCCCCCGTCTGGCGGCGCACGGCGCTGCAATCGCCGATCTGCGCGAGTTGGCGCAGGAGCTGAGCGGCAAGATTCTTCCGGGCGGCATGCTGGCCGATCACGCCAGTGTCGCGCTGGGCCGCCTGCGGCGTGACATCGAAAAGCAGCGCCAGGGAATCCAGCATTCGCTCGAACGCTTTCTGCGCGCGCATCACGCGGACGGCACGCTGCAGGAAGATTTCGTCACCATCCGCAACGATCGCTTCGTGGTCCCCGTAGTCACGGGCCGCGAGCGGCGCGTCGATGGCGTGATTCACGGAGCCAGCGGCAGCGGCCACACGCTTTTCGTCGAGCCGCTCGAAACCATCGAACTCAACAACGAACTGGTGCGCCTCACCGAAGAAGAAGCGCGCGAAGTCCATCGCATCCTGCGCGAGTTCACCGCGCGCCTGCGCAAGCATGCGCCCGCGATCGCCTCCACCACCAAGGCTCTGGCGCGCCTGGAACTGATCTTCGCCAAGGCCGAATTTGCGCAGGCTTTTCACTGCGTTGTCCCGCGCATCAGTCCCGATGATCGCCGCCGCCTCATCCTGCGCGAGGCCCGTCATCCGCTGCTCGAAGACATTTTACGCAAGCAGCAGAAAGCCGTCGTGCCGATCACCTTCGATCTGGATCATGAGCAGCGCACGCTGCTCATCAGCGGTCCGAACACCGGCGGCAAGACGGTGACGCTGAAGACCGCCGGGCTGCTGGCGCTCATGGCGCACGCGGGCCTGCCCGTGCCCGCCGCCGAAGCCGAGTTCCCGTTGTTCGACGAAGTGCTGGCCGACATCGGCGATCATCAATCGATTCAAGAGAGCCTCAGCACCTTCTCCGCCCACATCGTGTCGATCCGCTCGATGCTGGAGCGCGCCACGCCGGATTCGCTGGTGCTGATCGACGAACTCGGCCGCGCGACCGATCCGGAAGAAGGCGGCGCGCTGGGCGTCGCCGTGCTCGACGCCTTCCGCGCGCGCGGAGCGTTCACCGTGGCCTCCACGCATCTGCTGGCGCTCAAGCTCTACGGCGCGTCGACGGCCGGGGTCCGCAACGGCTCCATGGGTTTCGACGATGCCACGCTCGAACCCACCTATGTTTTGCGCCTGGGCGCGCCGGGAAAATCCGCGGGACTCGACATCGCCAGCCGCCTGGGCCTGGACCCCGCCCTGATCCAGGACGCCCGCGCCCGCATGACCACCACCGAGCGCGACATCGCGCACTTCCTGAGCGAGATGCACCAGCGCCTGGATGCGCTCGAGACAGACCGCGCTGCCGTTGCCGAGAAGGAGCGCACGCTGGCCGTTCGCGAGCAGTCCCTCGAACAAAACTGGGAGAAGAAATACGCCGCGAAGATTCGCGAGCTGGAACAGCGCGCCTCAGAGCTCTCCGCGCAATTCGAAAAGCAGGCGCAGGAGACCATCGGCGACCTGAGCCAGAAAGCCCGCGTCAAGATCGCCAAGACGCGCCGCGAATTTCAGGAGGCCGTCGAAACCGCGATCGAAAGCGCGGGGCCCGCCGGTATCCGCACGCGGCAGCCCCGCCCAGGCTGAAGCTGACCGAAGGCGCGCGCGTCCGCCTCAAGAATATCCGCCAGCCCGCCACGGTGCGCCGCATTCTCGCGAACGGCTTCCTGGAAGTAGACGCCGGATTTCTGCGGATGCAAGTAGCCGCGACCGACGTCGAGGAAGTGCTGCCGCCCGTCGGCGCTGCCGCCGCGCGCCCGCCGGTCTCCTTCCGTCAGGGTCCGAGCTTCGACGGCTCCTTCCGCGAGATCAATCTCATCGGCCAGCGCGCCGAAGAAGCCTGCCAGCAGGTGGACAAACTCCTCGACAGCGCCGCGCTCGCCGAAGTGGACCGCATTCGCATCGTCCACGGCCACGGCATGGGGATCTTGAAGCGAGCCATCGCCGACCTGCTGGCGCGCCATCCGCATGTGGAGAAATTCTACGTTGCCCCGCCGGAAGAAGGCGGCGCCGGGGCGACGATCGTGGAGTTGAAAACATGAACCGCGAATGGGTTCGGCAGCTACTGCATGTCGCTGCCGCACGTCACCGAACAAGTGCAGTGGAAAATCGATCTGGTGTTCAAGATCGGCGGCAAGATGTTCGCCATCGCTGGTGCTGGAGCCGCACCCTGTCTGCCTGGCATTCAAGTGCTCGCCCGAAGATTTCGAGGAGTTGATCGAGCGCCCCGGGATCATCCCCGCGCCCTACATCGCGCGCGCGAAATGGGTCGCGCTCGAATCCTTCGACGCCATGCCGCGCAAGGAATTGGAACCGCGGCTCAAGCAAGCCTATGAATTGATCTTCGCGAAGCTGCCGAAGAAGACCCAGCGTGAATTGAGTTAAGCGGCTTTCGCCGGTGCGGCCGCGCGCAGCCAGTTCCTGCTGCCTCTGCCATGCCAGCTTGCCCTGGTATTCTTCCCACAAGCGTGCTGAATCCGGCCCAGTAGTAGCCGCCCACGAACAGCAATTGGAACGGCACCGCCAGGTAGTTGTAGGATTCAATCGCGAAGGCCGTCATCCCCAGGAAGTACGTGCCGACGCGCGAGCTCCGCGTAAGGCAGCCAGCCGCTGCGGCGGCGATATTGGATGTTCTCCAGCTTCACCTTCTGCGTGCCGCCAATCGCGTACTTGGGAGTGCGCGCAAAACTAGTCTGATAGCCGAAGAGCGCTTCCAGCACGGAACGCGAATTGATGATGGTGAGCGCCACGCCCGCCGCCATCAGCGCCGGCAGAAACAGAAACGCGCGCTTCCAAGTCTTGGGAAAAATCTCCCGATGCGCCACCACATAGAACGCGGAAATCGACCAGAACGACGCAATGATCAGCGGCAGATCGATGGTCAGCATCTGGAACCAGCCCATGTAAAAGCGCACGATCATCACCGGCAGCATCAGCGCGCTCACAACGATCATCAGCGGATAGGAAATGTTCGGCGTCAGATGGAAGAACGCCTCGATCTTCACCTTGCGCGGCGCGTCCGACTTCAGAATCGTCGGCAGCAGCTTGATCGCCACCTGCGTCAGCCCCTTGGCCCAGCGCGATTGCTGCACCTGGAAGCCGTAGGTCTCGACCGGCAGCTCCGACAGGCACTCGATCGAAGGCACGTACACGAACTTCCAGCCCTTCAACTGCGCGCGATAGCTGAGATCGGAATCCTCGGTCAGCGTGTCATGCTGCCACCCGCCCGCGTCGTCGATCATGGAGCGCCGCAGAATCCCCGCCGTCCCGTTGAAGTTGAAGAAGCGTCCGCCGCCCGACCGCGCCACATGCTCCAGCACGAAATGTCCGTCCAGCAGCATGGCCTGCACTTCGGTCAGCAGATTGTAGTGGCGGTTCAGATAACCCCAGCGCGTCTGCACCATGCCGACTTTGGGATCGGCGAAGAAATCCACGGTGCGCCGCAGGAAATCCACCGGCGGGATGAAATCGGCGTCGAAAATCGCCACGATCTCGCCGGTGGCGGTCTTCAAACCATTTTGCAGCGCGCCGGCTTTGTAGCCATGGCGATGGGTCCGATGGATGTATTCGATCGGCAGCCCGGCCGCCTGATACTCGGCCACCAGAGCGCGCGTGAAAGGATCCGTCGAGTCGGTAGAGTCGTCCAGAACCTGAATCTGCAGCAGCTCGCGCGGATAATCGATCTTGCTGGTTTCCTCGAGCAGCCGCTCGACCACATATTGTTCGTTGTAGAGCGGCAGCTGAATCGTCACCCGCGGCAACTGCTCGAACTTTTGCGGAGCTTCCGTCGGCATCTGCTTGCGGTACTTCATGTACCCGCGAATCATGTGGTAGCGGTGCAGGCCGTAGAACGAAAGCACGATCAGCACCGCGAAATACGGCACCAGAATGGCGTAATCGAAGGGCTGCAGCCGGTAAATGTCCGTGAAAGTGTCGTCAAACAGGGCGTTGACCAGCTTGCCGGCGCCCGAGAAAATACTGCTGGCCAGCAGGAATGCAGGAGTCATCAAAAAGGTCGGCATGAGGCGCGGCGACTAACTTTTATCTTAGCAATTTTGGGGCCCTGCCGAGGGCTTGCTATCGTTGGTGCCCGGGGTGGGATACAGCGCCGTCCAACGCTCAAGCAGCGTTATCCAGTCGCTTAAGAACGGCGATCACTGGTTCGTGAGACCGTGAGCAATGTCGACGGTGAACCTGCGACCTCAGCTTAGAAGGCTGATGCTCTATCCACCTGAGACACCCGCGGTGTCCTCGCGGGCGGTACGCATTGCAGGCAGTCGTAATCTCCGGTAAACCGGGGTGCGGAGCGGTATCTCAGAAAGTGATCTTCAAATCGAACTGTAGATGCCGCTCATCGAAATCGCGGCCCGTATTCTGCGTCGTAGTGATCTGGGTATACCCGGCCAGATTTTTGATCGTCCCGCCCGGATTGAGAACGAGGTTCGAAACGTTATTGCCCGGAAGGCCGAAGTGCGGCGTGTTCGTGAAGTTGAAAGCCTCGAAACGGAACTGGGCCTTGAAGCGATCTTTGATCGGGAAATCGCGGGACACGGCAAGATCCATGTTGACGACGCCGGGGCCGCGCATGGAGTCAAAGCCGGCGTCGCCGAATTGCAATCCGGTGACCGGCTTGAAAGCCAGCGGATCAAAATAAGAGCCGCTGGTCCCCACGCCCCCGAGAATCTGGACGTTCGGCAGAACCTGGTTGGCCCGCTGAACGGATCCGGTCATACTCAACTGGTTTGCGGCGGTCACCGAGAACGGCAATCCGGTCAAGAAAGAAGCAAGCGAGCTCACTCGCCAGCCACCCAACACCGTAGAAGCGACGCCTTTGGTGACCCACTGTTTCCCTTTGCCGAAAGGCAGTTCCCAAATTCCCTGCAGGGAGAGATTCTGCGTACGGTCGTACGGGAGCACGGCGCGGTTCAGATTCCAGTAGGCCGGCGCCGGCTCGTTGATCGTGCTGTCATTGTTCGGCGCGATCCCCACGGCTTTCGACCATGTATAATTCGCCGCGAACTGGAAGCCTCGCGTGAAGTGGCGCTCCAGCCTGGCCTGGAGAGCGTTGTACTGATCTGTGCCCACTGGTTGGTAAAGCGTTGTTACCGCCGTTCGGCCGTACAGGTTATAGAGGGGCTGTCCGGCCAGACCCGCGCCGAGTACCTGGCCCGCATTGATGTTGATTCCCAAATCCATATCCACCGAGCGGGTCCCCACGTAACCGGCTTGCGCGGCAAATCCGTAGCGCAGCTCCTTCTGCAAGGTCAGATTCCACGACTGGATGTAGCCGCGTTTATAGGATTGCGGGCTGATCGTGGTGGTGGCGAAACCTCCGGGCAGCGGAATACTCCCGTTGCCGTAGTTCGGAAGTTGCACCGCCGGAAGGCCTTGTTGGAGCGTGGTGACCCACTGATACGAGTTCACCGGATCTAAGGTATTGATGAGTAGCGTGGGGTAGTTGTACTTGAACGGCCGGTCGAGAGAGTAGGGATCATCAGTAATTCCGTACCCGGCGCGGATGACGAAGCTGGACGTCATGCGATAGGCGATGCCCAGCCGGGGTGCGAACTCCGTCTTGCTCATCTTGACGTTGCAGCCGGCCGGAACTAAACCGTAACCGCAGATATTGACGTTGTTCGTGTTGGGATTATACAGGCCGATACCCTCCGACTCCCGCTTCGGTAACGGGTAATACTCCCAGCGCACTCCGTAGGACAAAGTCAGTTTCGGCGTGATGCTCCAGCGGTCGCGGGCGTACAAGCCATATCGCCAGGTGCGCGTGGTTTCGTATCCACCGGCGTCGGGAGCGTCGATCGTGTTCTTTCCGGCGGTGGTCGCCAGGCCCATCAGAAACGTCGCATAGTTATTGAACTGGTTCGGGGATGGGCCGCCGACCGTCGACGTCGGGCCGCCCGCAAACAAAAAGCCGCCCATGCCCGCGCCGTAGCCGCCCTCGGCCTGGATCTGATTCATCGCCAATTGGGAAAAGTCCAGCCCGAAGCGAAGATCATGCGAGCCTCTGGGCGTGCTGAGGTTGAGGACGTAATTGGTCGCGGGGTCACTCCGGGAATAGGGCAGGTTTGCGCCGGGCGTGCCGATCTCGTCGAAGCCGGTGACGGCAAATCTCGGCAAGCCTCCCTGATAATGGGCGGGGCCATTGGTGCCCGGAATGCCCAATGCGACGCCGCCTTGCGTATTGATGCCCGGCGTATCGACGTTGGTGCCGAGACGCGCCCAGCCGACGTAGGCGTCGATAATGGTTCTTGGGCTGAACACATACGTGCCCGCCACCGTCAGGCTGTACGTATTGCCATATCCGACGCCGGGGTTGCCTCCGGAGGCCGCCGTCTGGATTCCGCCGACGGCGCCGAATATCGGCGGATCGCTCATGTTGTACTTCAGAAAGCCGAAGCGGGCGAACATCGTCAGCTTTTCGGTGGGGATCCAATTCACTTTGGCGTCGACGCGATTTCGGTCGAAGAGATACGGAGCGCTGGCGTAGTAATTCTGGGTCAGCAGATTGCCGGGCAGGTTGGGGAGCGGCGTCATTCCAGCCAGCTTCATCGCGGTCGGGTCCATGCGCGGGGTGGGAACAATCTGGTTGGGGAAGGGTGTTCGGTTTGCGCCGCTCGGGGCCCCGGTCAGGGGATCATAGATCGGATTGGTCTGGCCCTGCATATTGCCGCTCTTCATCGCGGCGGTCGGCACGCTGGCAAGGAAAAAGGCGCCCTCGCGATCGTCGGTCCCCTCATAGCTTCCGAAGTAGAAGAGCTTTTCCTTGATGATCGGCCCACCGATGGCGCCGCCGAAGTCGTTGTAAACAAATTTCGACTTGTTCTGCGAAGCGGGCAGGAAGAACGGTCTTGCGTTCAGATGCTGGTCGTCGTGGTCTTCGAAAGCCACGCCGTGCAGATCGTTGGTACCGCTCTTGGTCTGCACATAGACCGCTGAGCCGCCCGCCAGGCCCGTCTCCGCGTCGAAGCTGTTGGTCACTACGCTCACTGTTTCGACGGCCTCGAGCGTAGGCACATACGCGCTTTGGTGCGGCAGCCAGACGTTGATCGATTGGGCTCCGTCGATTTTCGTGTTGTTGATGTTGAAACTGACGCCGTTGACGTTGAAGACCAGCGCCTTCGAAGGATTGGACGGAGTGGAGTTATAGCTGGACTGAATGCCGCCGAAACCGGGTATGGTCGCGAAGAGGCTCTGGTAATTCCGCCCGATCGACATCGGCAGGTTACTCAACTGGGCGCTCGATACGTCGCCGCGGACCTCCGCGCGGTCGGTCTGCAGGAGAGCTACCGCGGCGCTGACCGTCACTGTTTCAGTCACCGCGCCCGGCTGCAGGGTGATATCCACGCGAATCGTGTCATTGGCGGCCACAACAATTCCCTCCCGCACCTGAGGGCTAAATCCCGCCATGGTCGCTTTCACCTCGTAAGCGCCCGCGGGAATGGTCGGGAAATCGTAGTTCCCTGCGTCTCCGGTGGTCGCCTCGCGGGACTGCGCCGTTTCCTTATTCGTCAGGGTCACGGTGGCGCCGCCGATCACGGCTCCGCTGCCGTCTTTGACGTTGCCGACCAGCGACCCGAATAACGTTTGGGCGTGTGCGGGCCGGACAACGCCTAGCGCCAGGAGGCACAAAAACAGAACGAACCCGTAGTAACGAGGTCTCTTCATTGACGGTTGCTCACTTTCTGAAATCGGGTGTATGGGGCTTTTGAATCGGTTCTACGGGGCTTTGGAAATCGGGTCTACGGGGCTTTTGAAATCGAGCTACGGGGGTTTTGGAAATCGAGTCTACGGGGCTTCTGACATCGGGTCTACGGGGCCGCGAGTCTAGATAAACATACACCTGTTCGCTTGGAAATGCAAGACAAAGTGCACAATGGTAGTGTCCTAAATCGACGGGACATCAAAATATACAAAGCATTTAAAGAATCAAGAGGTTGCGTTTATGCCGTTCCTATGCCTTTTGGCTTATGGTTTGGGTTGCTCTGCTGGCTTTCTTGCCGCTCTCTTAAGGCCTACTATACTAGGACACTACCTGTACAATCGTGCTATTGATTTTCCTGACTCGATTATGAAGATTCGATGAATCGACGTTGCTTGTTTTTTATACAATCGGCTGCGGTTGTAGCTACGGCTCGCTAAAGCGCGGCCAGCCAGAACGATACCATTCGGGTCGCCTGCGTCGGGTTTCACGGGCGGACCGAGTTCATATCCGGGCCTGCTCGAAAATGCCGAGCGTGGAAATCGCGGCGCTCTGCGATGTGGACGACTCGGTGATGGCAATGGGCTGCAAGATGGTGGAAAAACGCGTGGCAGAAGCGTCTGGTCGCCTACGCCGACGTGCGTAAGTTGCTCGAAGACAAGTCCATTGACGCCATTCTCATCGCGACGCCGGCACCCGAGAAAATACTGCTGGCCAACAGGAACGCAGGAGTCATCAAAAAGGTCGGCATGAGGCGCGGAGACTAACTCTTATCCTAACCAATTTTGAGGCCTTGCCGAAGGGCTTGTGGTCGTTGGTGCCCGGGGTGGGACTTGAACCCACACTCCCGTTGCCGGAAAAGGGATTTTAAGTCCCTTGCGTCTGCCGATTTCGCCACCCGGGCACAATGAAAATGCTGTAGCTTATTACACCACATCGCTCGTGAAATCCTGCACATTTCGCTTAGCCAATACCCGCAGAACCTGATTGACACATTCGCGGAGTCCGCTTAAAATATGCCGCAGTGGGTGAGCGCTAACGTTCGGCGGTCTAGGGTCCGCTGGATAGCCCAAATTGCTTTCAGGAGAAAATTTAATGACAAGAGAGTCTCGGTCGACTTTCAGCAGCCTGTTACTGCTGTCGATTTCGATTCTGTGCTGGCTGGCGCTGCCCAGTCCCGCCAGAGCCCAAGCCGTTGCAATCGCGCAGGTCGCGGGCAATGTAACCGATCCCACCGGCGGCGCCATCGCAAACGCGCAGGTCCGAATGATTGAGACCGAAAGGCAAGCGGTGCATTCCACGGTCACCAATGCCCAGGGCGAGTATGTGCTTCCCGGACTTCCCGTGGGTCCCTATCGGCTCGAAGTAACAGTCTCCGGATTTAAGGACTACGCGCAAACCGGCATCGTGCTCCAAGTCAACAACAACGTTCAGATCAATGTGGCGATGCAGGTGGGCTCGCTCTCCGAAAAGGTGGAAGTGAGCGCCACCGCGAGCATGGTGGAGACCAAGGAAAACTCAATCTCGTCGGTCGTCGATCAGCGCGGCATCAACGACTTGCCGCTGAACGGCCGGCAGGCGACCCAGTTGATTATGAGCCTGGGCGCCGCGTCCTACGGCGACGCGGGAGACACCGGAAGCAAGACCTTCTACAGTTCCACGCGAATTTCCGTCGCGGGCGGGCAGGGCAACGGCACAGCCTACCTGCTCGATGGCGGCGACAACACCGACGCCATGTCGAATGTCAACCTTCCCTTCCCCTTCCCGGACGCCCTGCAGGAGTTCAGCGTTGAGACCAGCGCCGTGTCCTCGCGTTTCGGCATCCATCCCGGCGCCACCGTCAACGTGGTTACCAAGTCCGGATCGAATGCGTTCCATGGCGACCTGTTCGAGTACCTGCGCAACGGCGATCTGAACGCGCGTAACTTTTTCGCGCTGAAGCGCGATAGCTTGAAGCGAAATCAGTACGGCGGGACCGCCGGCGGCAGAGTTATTCGCGACAAGCTGTTTTTCTTTGGCGGTTTCCAGGGAACCATCAACCGCTCCAACCCTCCCTCGACGTCGACACGCATCCCGACGGCCGCCATGCTCAACGGGGACTTCAGCGCGGTTGCATCGCCGACCGCGTGCAACGGCAAACCCGTGACGAATCCGTTCGCCGGCGGCGCGCCGTTTCCGGGCAACCAGGTCCCAGTCGGATTGCTCAACGCGGTTGCCATAAAGACTGCGACGCAATATCTGCCGATAGGCTCGGCCGACCAATGCGGCAACGTCACCTATGGAATTCCCATTACCGGAGACGAAAACCAATATATCGGGCGCGTGGACTGGCTGCAGAACTCCAAGCACACTCTGTTTGGAAGGTATTTCGTGGATACCTTCAAGAATCCGGCCACCTACGACGGCAAGAATCTGCTGACCACTACCCAGGCAGGCAACCTCGAGATGGCGCAGTCCTTGACCGTCGGCGACAACTACGTTTTCGGTCCCGGGACGCTGAACTCGTTTCACGCCACTTTCAACCGCCGTCGCGACGACCGCGGGCCAACCAGCATTCCGATCAACCCGACCCTGCTCGGGATCAACATGTATAGCGCCGTGCCTAACTTCCTGCTGTTCGCCGTTACCGGCGGATTCAGCACCTTCTGCGGAACCTGCGCTCCGGGACATTTCAACGTCAATGCGTTCCAGGTGGCCGACGACGTCGATATCATCCGCGGCCGGCATCAAATGGCATTTGGGTTTAACCTCGTCCGGGTGCAGAACAATACCATCTCCGGCTTCCAGGAGAATGGAAACTTTACGTTTAATGGCTCCCGCACTGGTGTGCCCCTCGCCGATTTCATGCTCGGAGTGCCTAACGATTTCACTCAGACCAACGCTACTCCCGACGACTTGCGCTCATGGATTATGAGTTTCTACGTGCAAGACACCTGGAAACTCTCTTCGCGGCTGACGCTAAACTACGGCGTCCGCTGGGAGCCGACCTTCGCCGATCCCGATAAATACGGGCGCGGCACCTCCTTCAGCCTGGCGGGTTTCGCCGCCGGCCAGCACAGCACCGTATTTCCCAACGCGCCCGCCGGACTATTTTTCAAAGGCGATCCGGGGATTCCGGATGCCATGTGGAACGGCAAAAAGATGAATTTCGCCCCCCGCATCGGGATCGTATGGAATCCGCATGGAGACGGGCGCGACACGCTTCGCATCGGCGGTGGAATTCTTTACGACGTGGCGGAGACCTGGTACAACGAGCGCGAAACCACCAACGCGCCGGTCGGCACGTCCACTCGAGGTGGTGAATCCGGTGGGAGGCCTGACCAATCCGTGGCTAAATTATCCGGGCGGAAATCCATTTCCCCAATCGGAAGGCCTACTTCCCGACATCCGGGGGAACCTACGTCAACATGCCCATCGATCCCAAGCCCACCTATGTGGCGCAGTTGGAACGTCACCTATCAGCGCCAGATCGGCACCTGGATGGCCTCGGTGAGTTATTTGGGCAACAAGACCACGCACCTTTGGAGCAACGGCGGCGAAATCAACCCGGCGACGTTTTTGGGACTAGGCCCGTGCACGATCAACGGTGTTAACTATACATCCTTGCTCCACGACCACTAACACCCAACAGCGCAGGCGTCTTTTCCTGGCTAACCCCGCTCTGGGCCTTGCCTACGCGAGCATCAACACGTCGGACGATGGAGCCGTGGCTCACTATAACGGCCTGCTTCTGTCGGTGCAGCATCGCTTAAGCAATAGCTTCACGTTCAATGCCAACTACACCGACTCATACTGCGTTTCCGACGCGGATTTCGGCGCTGCCCTGGCCGCTTCCTCCAACTCGCAACCTTTCAACCGGCATGCCGATTGGGGACCCTGCGTGTTTGATACGCGCCACAACTTCAACACCAGCCTGGTGGCCACCAGTTCGATGAAACGCGGCAACCGGTTTGTGAATCGCCTGCTGAGCGATTGGCAGATTGCGCCGCTGGTTCACGTCGCGAGCGGCCAGCCCCTTAATATCATCACTGGCGCTGGACAACTCGCTGACTGCTATCAATACCAGCAACAACGATCGCCCCGATGTAATTCTCCCGAATGTCTTTGCGACCAACCCGGTATGTAATAACGGCGCTACGCCCTGCGTGCAGTACCTGAATAAGGCTGCGTTCATACCCAATCCGCTGGGCACGTACGGCAATCTCGGACGCAACTCCATACGCGGCCCCGGCAATGTGAACGTCGATGTCGCTCTCAGCCGGCTCTTCCGAATCACGGAACGCTTCAGCTTGCAGGCGCGCATGGACACGTTTAATGTCTTCAATCACGCGAACTTCGTTGGGAATATTTCGCCGGCCGGCACGGTATCGGCGTACCCAACGTTTTCGAGCGGACACAACAATAACTTGACCGCCGCTACTTTCGGACGGATTCAAGCCGCCTTCGATCCGCGCATCCTGCAGTTCGCGATGAAGCTGTTCTTCTAGTATTCGCAATCGATCACTGGGGAGCGTTGCTGAGGCAGCGTTCCCCGGTTCATTTCTTTCGCTGACGTCCTGGTACTTTTTGGACTGCGCCGCCAGTCCTTTGGGGGATAGATCCATCGCGGGGTTTTGATCACAATCGGAGATATGGAAACAGAGCAGCGGGTGACGGTACTCTTACGAACGACGCCCACGCTGAACGGTGGACTCGTCGCGTGTCCGCCGTCACGCTCTGGCGTCCCAACACCCAGAACCACTGCTCCACCGTAGTCGCGTGAGACAATTTAAGCTCGGGGAAAGACACTCTATCATGCGACTTGTTCTATTGATTCCGATTCTGGCAGCCACCCTGCAAGCGGATCCTGTAACCGTGGTTGAAACAACGTCCGCAGTCGGAACGACTAATTTATTCTATTCTTTCGACGTTCCGACCTCTCCAGGACCGGTCACGGCCATGATTAACGGGGGTGCCAATTGTTCTGGCGGCGTCCCACAATGCGGCGATCAGTACGCCACTGCCGCTATTGACCTCACCATGGATTTGTATACTTCCGGTCCTATCCGGGACGGTGTCGCGCTGCTGCAATTGGTCATAGGTGGGGGTGGTGGTGCCGGAGGAGCCGCGCAAGTTAGCGGGGCCATCGGTCCGTATTCCATCGGTAGTTGTCCGTTGGGACTAGATTGCCAGACATCCGGCTATTTTCCTTTTGAGCTGGGAGTCCCATTTACGATTGATTTGAGTGGGTTTGCGGATGGCAACCCACAATTTTTTGGTGGTGCGTCATTTAGCAATTCTGCCTCGCTTCAGTTGTACGAACTTCCGACACAGGCAGGCGATCCGGCCGGCGCACCTGTCCAAATCTATCTCGTGCCCGAGCCTGGCTCGGCTGGACTTGCCTTCACTGGCCTCTTCGCATTGATGCTGTTCGCCGTCAGGCGGAGGCAGGTCCGCGCACCGGCCCGCGTGGACGTCATCTAGCCGCCCGAATCGCAGGCACCTCGACAGCGCTACCACTTCATGCCCCCGCTCCGCCAGCAGCGGAATCAGGCGGCTACCCATGTAACCCGTGCCGCCGGTAATAAAAATGCGCTGACTCAAGTATCCTCCGAGAAAAATGGCCGAGAAAAGTGGCCCGCCGCGGACACTATCTTGATACTTCAGTGCAAAAACGAAGTCCTGTTCCTGGCTTTTGCCGCTGTCGCGTTTAGCCAGACCATTATAGATCCGGCGTATGCGGAATTAGACAAAGCTTATCAAGCCTTGCAGGCCAAGGAATACGACCGCGCCATCGCCGGCTTTGAGCGCGCCATCGCCCTCGCGCCGGACCGTCCGTCGGTCCGCAAAGATCTCGCCTACACGCTTCTCAAGGTAGGCGAAACCGCCGCCGCGCGCGATCAGTTTGCCGCGGCCATGCGCCTCGACCCGCGCGACGATCAAGTGGCGCTCGAATACGCGTTCCTGTGCTACGAAACTCATCAGGAAGTGGCGGCGCGGCGCATCTTCGACCGCTATCGCCAGTCGAGCGCGACCGCCGCGCAGGCGTTTGAAAATATCGATCGCCCGCTGCGCGAAGGCATCGAGCGCTGGAAGCAGGCGCTGGCGCTTTCGCCCGACAACTTCAGCGGCCACAGCGAACTGGCGCGGCTGGCCGAGCAGCGCGACGAACTCCCGCTCGCCGCCGAGCATTACGAACGGGCCTGGAAACTGCGTCCGGATCATCGCGAGTTGCTGCTCGACTTGGGGCGCGTCTGGCAAGCAGCTCGACCGCGCCGAAGAAGCCGCCGCTGCGTTGCTGGCTGCGTCGCGCGGAGCCGAGCCGCGAGTCGCCGAGCAAGCGCGCGAATTGCTGCCCGCGCGCTATCCCTATGTATACGAGTTCGAGAAGGCGCTGGCGCTCGATCCTTCGAATGTCCCACTGCGGCGCGAGTTCGCCTATCTGCAGCTTCAGATGGAGCGCACGGCCGACGCCGAAGCGCAGTTCACGGCCGTCGTCGAGCGCACTCCCGATGACCTGCTGTCGGTCACCCAGTTGGGACTCTTGAAGATGGCGCGCGGCGATGGCGCGGCGGCGATGGCTCTGCTCAACCGCGTCCTCCAAAGCGGCGACGAGGAACTGGCGGAGCGCGTGCGCAGCGCGTTCGAGCTTCCCCGGACACTTCGCGGCCGCCCCGAAGAATCGCGGCCCGTCGTGTCGGATCAGGCCAAGGAACTCGCTTTCAAGAGTCTCGAAAAAGGCTATCTGCAGGACGCGCTGCGCTACCTGAACATCGCCCACGAAAACGATCCGGTGGATTTCGACGTCATGTTGAAGCTGGGCTGGGCCAACAACCTGCTGAAAGACGACCGCGACGCCGTGAAGTGGTTCAACCTCGCGCGCAAAAGCCCGGACGTGAAGACCGCCGCCGAGGCCGCGCGCGCGGCCCGCAACCTGGCAGCCTTCGCTCGCAGCGTTTCCGCACCACCGTGTGGGTCTTTCCCACGTTCTCCTCGCGCTGGCACGATCTGTTCGCCTACGCGCAGGCCAAGACCGAGCTGAATCGGCCCGGCTGGCTGGTGCGTCCCTACGTGTCGCTGCGTTTTGTCGGGGACACGCACGGCGCGGTCGAGCCCGGCATCGGTTTCGCGCCGCAATATCTTTCCGAGAACGCGGTGATCGCCGCGCTCGGCGTGGCCACCCGCACCTGGCACGGCGTCACCGGATGGTTGGAAGCCGGCGAACAGTTGCGCTATCGCCCCACGCCCACCGATCCCAGCCGCATGTCGCCCGATTATCGCGGCGGCGTGTCCTACGGCAAAGGCTTCGGCCATCTGCTGACCGGAGGCTCGCACGGCCTCTTCGCGGAGACCAACGACGACGCGGTCTACGTGCGCCGCTTCGAGAACGACACCCTGTTCTATTCGCAGAATCGCACCGGATACACGCTGCGCCAGGCCGAAACCGGCTTCGCTGGTTTGCACCCGCAGTTGTATTGGAACTTCAACGTAACCACTGACGTGAAGCGCCTCTATTGGGCGAACTATGTGGAGACCGGCCCCGGGCTGCGCTTCCGCCTCGGTGGGCGAGCCGCGCCGCTGCTGTTCTCCGTGAATCTGCTCAAAGGCGCCTACCTGGTGAACGCGGGCAATCCGCGCGGGCCCAACTTTCAACGATGTACGGATCGGAGTCTGGTATGCGTTTTCCCGCTAGATGGCTGTGGATCGTCTGCGCGCTGTGTTTGCAGGTCCAGGCCGGCCCCGCGTTTCTCTTTCCACGTCATCGGAGACGACCCGGGCGGCTGGCCGGAGCTGCTCTCGTCGATGGGCTTGACCAATGGAACCGGCGGCGGAGCCAGCGTGATCGTCGCGCCGCACGGAACCGACCTGCCGTCCGCCGAATGGTCGGCGCGCGTGGAGCACGGAGTCATTTTGATTCTGGAAGGCGAATCGCCGCTCGCCGCCGCTTTCGGATTTCGCGCCGGCGCCCAGCCGCACGTGCCGGTGCGCAGCGTCGAAGACCTGCGCGCGCCCGACCTGCGCATCGTGTGGGAAAAGGCGCTCGATCTGCCGCGTGTTCGAGATCCCGCCCGAGGCTCGCGTGTTCGCGCGGGAGCGCTGGCAGAAGGCGCCGCTCATCGCCGGCTACCGCAAAGGCGAAGGCGCGGTACTGTGGGTGGCCGCTCCGCCCGGGCCCGCGCGGCTATGAACGCTTTCCCTACCTGCCGCAGGCGCTCCTCGATCTGGGACTCGAACCGCCCTTCCGCTCCGCGCGCCTGTGGGCGTTCTTCGATTCCGCCTATCGCGCGCGCGTCGACGTGGATTATTTCGCCGAGCGCTGGCGCGCCGCCGGGATCAGCGCGCTGCACGTCGCCGCCTGGCATTTCTGGGAGCGCGATCCGCAGAGCGACGAATATCTGCGGCGCTTGATCGACGCCTGCCATCGCAATGCCATCCAGGTCTACGCCTGGCTGGAGCTGCCGCACGTGAGCGAAGCGTTTTGGGACCAGCATCCGGAGTGGCGCGAAAAAACCGCGCTGCAGCAGGACGCGCAGCTCGACTGGCGCAAGCTGATGAACCTGACCAATCGCGATGCCTTCGCGGCCGTCTCGGCGGGCGCGCGCGATCTGCTCACGCGCTTCGATTGGGACGGCGTGAATCTGGCGGAACTGTATTTCGAATCGCTCGAAGGCCATGAGAATCCGGCGCGCTTCACGCCGCTGAACGCCGACGTCCGCCGCGAGTTCCAGCAGACCGCGGGATTCGATCCGCTCGACCTGTTCGACGCGCAGTCGCCGCGCCACTGGCAGAAGAACGCGCCGGGTCTCGCCAAGTTCCTGGAATTCCGCGCGCAACTCGCCCAGCGCCAGCAGACCGAATGGATCGCGCAGATCGAAGACCTGCGCCGCCTGAAACCGCAGCTGGATTTGACGCTCACGCATATCGACGACCGCTTCGACACCAGCATGCGCGAAAAGCTGGGCGCGGACGCCGCGCGCGTGCTGCCTCTGCTCGCCCAGCACGATTTCACGTTTCTCATCGAAGACCCGGCCACCGTCTGGAACCTGGGACCGCAGCGCTATCCGCAGATCGCCGCGCGCTACGCGCCGCTGACGCCCGCGCAGGAAAAGCTGGCGATCGATGTCAACATCGTCGAACGTTATCAGGACGTCTACCCCACCAAACAACAGACCGGCGCGGAATTGTTCGAGCTGGTTCACACCGCGGCCAACTCCTTCCCGCGCGTGGCGCTGTACTTTGAAGCGTCGATTGCGCGCTGGGACCTGCCGCTGCTGGCCTCCGCGGCCGCCGCCGTCGAGCGCGCCGAGCAGGTAAACGGAAAGCTGGTGGTGGAATCGCGGCGCGGCGTGGGCGTGCCGCTGAAGGGGCTGGGGCCGGCGCTAGTGGACGGAAAGCCGTGGCCCATCGCCAGCGATGACACCGTCTGGCTGATGCCCGGCCCGCACGTGATCGAACCCGCACCGCCGGCCAAGCCCCGCCCATGCGCGTCCTCGATTTCAACGGCGATCTGAAGATGGCCGGTGTCACGCCGCAGGGCATCGAGTTCGCCTATCAAAGCACCGCGCGGGCCATGGCGCTGCTGGAGCATGTGCCCGCGAAACTGCAAATCGACGGCGTCGAACGCACGCCCGATCTTGCGCAGATGATGGCGGGAAGTGTGCTTCTGCTGCCGCGCGGCCAGCACCTCGTCAGCCTGAGCAAATAGACGCGCGCCCGCTCGAAAACCTCGCGCAGCATCTCCGCCGTCAGCTTGCCGGTCGAAGTATTCTGCTGGCTGGGATGATACGAGCCCACCAGAACCGCGGCTCCCGGAATCTCGTACTGCACATTGTGGCCGAACGTATACGCCGCGCGGCTGCGAATGATGCCGCTGTCGCGCAGGATGCCGAGATACGCATCGAACGCCAGCTTGCCCAGCGCCACCACGCATTTCAGATTCTTGAGCAGCGCCAGCTCGCGTTCCAGATACTGCCGGCACGTCGCGGAACTCATCGGGTGTCGGCTTATTATCCGGCGGAGCGCAGCGTACCGCCGCGGTGATGTAGGCGTCCGTCAGCTTCAGGCCGTCGCCGCGCGCTTGGCTCGTCGGGCTGGGAAGCGAATCCGGTTTCATACAGCGCCCGATACAGAAAATCGCCCGAGCGGTCGCCGGTAAACATGCGTCCCGGTCCGGTTGCCGCCGTGCGCCGCCGGAGCCAGACCAATAATCAGCATCCGCGCCCCCGGATCGCCGAATGGAGGCACCGGTTTCCCCCAGTAATCCCACTCGCGATACGCACGCCGCTTCACCTCGGCCATGTTGCGGCAATGCGCCGTCAGGCGCGGGCAAGCGGTGCACGCGACCACCTCATCCGCCAGAATTTGCAGCGCGCTCTTAGGCATCGGTCAGCTTACGATACAGCGCCGCGAGCTCCGGCAGCCCCACCTGTTCGGCGCGCAGCCGCCCTTCCGCGAGTGCGTCGATCGTCTTCAATCCGTACACCGCGCCCAGGTTATTGCGCAGCGTCTTGCGCTTGTGTCGGAAACAGTGCTGCGCGAATTTGAGAAACGCGGCGCACGTCCGTGATCCCCAACTCCGCCCCGGCATCTCGCGGAGTCAGCCGCACCACCGCGCTATCCACCTTGGGCTGCGGACGGAACGCCTCGCGTCCCACCGGAAACAGAATCTCCGCGTGAGCGTGCGTCTGCACCAGCACGCTCAGGTAACCGAAGTCGCGCGCTGCCCGGCCCGGCGGCGATGCGCTCGGCCACTTCCGCCTGCACCAGGAATACGGCGCGCTCCCATGCGCCGTGCATATTGAAAACCCGCTCCAGAATCGGCGACGTGATGTAGTACGGCAGATTCCCGGCAATCACCGGCCGCTCCGCCGCCGCCGCGAAATCGGCCTTCAGGACGTCGCCTTCGATCAGCTCCAGGCGCCCCGCCGCGATCGCCTCGTGAAACTTCTGGCGCAGATAATGCACCAGAACCGCATCCACTTCGATGGCGATCACCCGCTCGGCCCGTTCGAGCAGCGGCTCCGTCAGCGCGCCGCGCCCCGCGCCGATTTCGATCACCGCACGCGCACGTTCGCCGCAAGCCGCGTCCGCGATGCGATCCAGAATAGATTTGCGGGTAAGGAAATGCTGCCCGAAGCGGCGCCCCAGAGGTTACCCTCTCACGTCGATACGGCTCGAGTGGAACCACAGCCGCATCTTGGACATCATGGGCTGGCCGAAAGTGGTGGCCGGAGTGAAATTGGAAAACACCAGCGCGTTTTCCAGGCGCCGCCGCATCTGCGGATTCGCCAGTACGCTCGCGCCCGCCACAATCGCGTAATCCAGCATGCGGCCCTGCTCGTCCACCGTCACATCCACCACCACGTCGGTATCGCCCACGCTGAAGGGCGCCATGCTCTTCACCGCAACCGGAGTATTGAGAATCGTGGGCACGTCGCTATCGCTGTTCGACAGCAGCGGGTAAGCCGGCACCACGAACATGCTGAACAAAACCACGGTCGAGAACACGCCGCCCGCGAAAGGCAGCGCCAGCGAGCAGGACCACGTTATCCAAGAACAACTGTGCGTTTTCCCGCCAGGTATGCCACATCGTCGCGAAGTTGCGGCGCTCCAGGCGCCGCTGCCGCTCCCGCGAAGCGATCACCCGCAGCGAAGTCCGCAGTTCCGCGGGTGGGACCTTCGCGGAAAGACTCCGCAGCGACTCGCCGATAGAGTCCGGGTTCCGCAGATTGCCGGGATGGTATCTCATTCCGCCACCGCCGTCGTCGGATTCCAGCCGGCCGGCGCATTCTCGCGCCGCAGACGCTCGGTCAAACGCTTGCGCAGCGCTTCCCGGCCGCGCAAAATTCGCGATTTCACCGTGCCCAGCGAAGTCTCCAGAATCTCGGCGATCTCGTCGTAACTCAAACCTTCCAGTTCGCGCAGCACCAGCGCCGCGCGGTAATGCGGATTGATCTCCGCCAGCGCCGCTTCGATCAGCGTCTCCTGCTCGTGATCGATGGCCAGTTCCATGGGCGAGCGGGCCGGATCCGGCAGCCAGTCCAGAAAGTTGTGCGCCTCGCCGCGCGCCGGCTCCAGCGCGACTTCCTGGCTGCGATGCCGTCCGAACCAGCGCCGGTGATTGCGCGACTCGTTGACCGCGATGCGGTAAATCCAAGTCTTCAGCGAACTCTGCCCGCGGAAGGACTGCACGTTGCGGAACACCTTGAGAAAAACTTCCTGCACCACGTCGGGCGCGTCGCCCGGATCGTTGGTCAAGGCGGCTCACCAGGTTATAGATGGGGTGCTCGAAGCGCTCGATCAGAGTTTCGTAGGCGGCTTCGTCGCCCTCGCACAGCCGCGCGATCAGCGCCCGTTCTTCCTGGGCGATGGCCGCCGCTGCGGCCTTCCCCGCGTCAATCCCGGCATCGAACTGGAAGCCAATCGTCGTGTGCGCCACAAGCGTTCCGCTCATCCAGTGTACCGCCTCCAACAATACCGTAGACACCGTAGCCGCGCCGAAGGTTCCCGCCAGCGACCCGACCGGTGACCTGCAGCCCTAAGCGTCGCGATGACCATCGGTTAGCTGCCCTGCGTGCAAGCTCGTAAGTCTTTTGATACAATTAGTTATAGAGCTCACGCTCCGAAAGAAGGTCTACGTCTTTTATGGCCAGCAAACCCGCCTTCGCCCAGAGTGCGCAGGTCGATCACCCCAAGTTCGGTTTGGGCAGCGTCCTCTCCTGTAACGAAGAATACATTGTGATCAAGTTCGACGACCACGGTGAAAAGAAATTCGTGCTGTCTATCGTGATGCCGAACCTTAAGAAGAGCGACCGCGTGCCGCCGGCCGAGAAACGCCGCAGTTCCAAGAAGAAGGTTGCTGGCAACCGCAGACCCCCGCGCCGCGGCCAAGACGGCAGTCCCCGCCGCGCCAAGATCTACACGCTAGATCGCTGGCTAGTTCCTGCTCTACCGACTCGCTGCTGCTTCGTTGTCGCGAGGTCATCTATCGACTCGCCGATGGCTCTCGCTAAACGCCCGCGCTAAACTCGCCAGCGGCTCGCGCGGATCGGTCGCGGCGTCGATTTCTCCATGCTCCAGCGGGCGCGTGGTCCTTCTCGAAAATATAGATCAGCCGGCCATCCGCGCCCATCGAAAATCGCACCGCATCGGCGTCCATCCCGGCCGGGAAATGCTCGCAGCGTCCGCGCGCATAACCGGAATTGCAAACCTCGCGCTGGGTCGATTCCGCAGGCTGCTCCGCGCATCCGGCCGTGCACTCGCCGGCCCAGGCATCGCCCAACGGCAGCCGCGGAGCCGGGTCCCAGCCGCCTGCATCCAGCCGCCGCACGGGTTTGAATAACGGACAAGCCATCTGAATTCGCGCTAAGCGGTATCCTAACAGAGAAGTGACCCCGCGCATCCAGCTCCTCGAACAGATTCTGGCCCAGGACCCCGCCAGCAAACTCGCTCGTTACGGATTGGCGATGGAATACGTCAACACTGGCGAATGGGCGCGCGCGATTCCGGAATTCGAAGCCGTGCTGGTCACCGATCCGGGCTATTCGGCAGCCTATTATCACGGCGGTCAAACCCTCGAAAAACTGGGCCGCCTCGACGACGCGCGCGAATTCTACCGCCGCGGCATCGCCGCCACGCGCGACCCCCATGCGCTGGGAGAACTGGAAGCCGCGCTGAGTATACTGGGGGATTAACATTGGGATTGGTATTTTCCAAGAGGTTGCCGTGCGCCGTATTCCACATCTGCTGCTGACCCTGTGCGCCGCCGCGCTGCCCGCCCTGCCCGCAGGCCCCTCCGCCGCCGCGCATCGCCAAGCCGCCGGTGCGCCGGACGCGCGCTCGCGTCGAACAGCACCGAGAACCAGTTGGACGGCAATGAAGCGCTATTCACAGTGCTCGCCGCCATCAACGCCGCCGGTTACGACGATCAGATCAATGCCGCTTCCACCCACGCCTTCCGCCATACGCTGCGCACCGAGCTCGCGGCGCGCAACCTCGACAGCGTCTTTGAGCTGAAGCGCTTCTTCCGCGACCACAAACTCTCCGATCCCACCGCCGAGCTGAACCGCTACATCTCTTACGCGCTGCTCATCAACGGGCCGCCTCTTTTCGACTACCGCGATCCCGACATGGTGCGCCCGCCGGACGCTACCGCGATCGAAGGCTTGTCCCCGCTGCTCGTGGCGTTCTATAAGGAAGCCGGCATCGGCGAGTTCTGGCAGCGCGCGCAGCCCTTTTACGATCAGGTGATCGAGCAGTATCACGAACCTGTCGTCAACGCCATTCTGCAAGCCAACGCCTATGCGCGCAACACCACCAGCGGCTATCTGGGACGCCGTTTCCAGATCTATGTCGATCTGCTGGGCGCGCCGAATCAGGTGCAATCGCGCAGCTTCGCCGACGACTATTTTGTGGTGGTCACGCCATCGGCCGAGCCGCAGGTCGACGGCATCCGCCACGCCTACCTGCACTTTCTGGTGGACCCTCTGGGCATCAAGTTCTCCGACGACATCAACAAGAAACACGCCCTGGGCGACTACGCGCTTGGCGCCGGCGCACTGGACGATCACTATAAAATCGATTTCGTGGATCTGTCCACCGAGAGCCTGATCAAAGCCATCGAGAGCCGCCTGGACCGCCGCCCCGCCGAAGCCGAGCAGGCGCTGAAAGAAGGTTTCGTGCTGGCCCCGGCGCTGGCCGAGCAGCTCGCGATCTACGAAAAGCAGGACGCGGCGTTCCGCCTGTATTTCCCCAATTTATTCGCGGGTTTGGACTTCAAACGCGAAGAAGAGCGCATGGCCAAGGTGGAGTTTGCCGCCTCCCGCGCCAGCCGCACCGTACGCCCCGCGCAATCCGTCAAGCCGCCGGAACTGACCGGCGCCGCGAAAACTCTGGACGACGCGGAGCAGGCCTACCGCGCCCGCGACCTCGACCGCGCCAAGCAGATCTTCCTGCGCGTGCTGGACGAAACCGCCGAGCAACCCCTGCATGCAAAAGCGTATTATGGTTTAGCGCGGGTGGCTGTGCTGCAGAGGGATCCCGAGACGGGCGATCGCCTGTTCCGCAAGGTTCTCGAATTGCAGCCGGACTCCGAAACCAAATCGTGGAGCTTGCTATATTTGGCGCGTTTGGCTGATTCGCAGGGCAATCGCGACCAGGCAGTAGAGAATTATAAGGCGGCCCTCGCTATACCGGACGCTCCGGATTCCGTCCGGCAAGCGGCCCTAAAAGGTGTCGGGGAAGCCTTTAAAAAATAACTGGAATGACGAGGAGTAACCAATGAAGATGAAGTCTCTGATAGCTGCCCTGCTGATGGCGGGCACCTTGGTCATGGGCCAGGCAAAGCCCAAATCCAAGGCGGAAGCCGAAGCGGTCAACGCGATTATAACCGCGACCACTCCGGACCAAAGGATCGCCGCCGCCGAGAATCTGCTGAGCAAATACAAGGACACCGCATTCAAGTCCCTGGCGCTCCAGATGGAAGCGGAAGCTTACGGGCAGAAAGGGCGACGGCCCCAACGCGATCGTATATGGAGATCGCGCGATCGAAGCCGACCCCAAAAACTTCCAGGCGTTGCTGCTGGTATCCAGCCAGCTCGCGCGCATGACCAAGGAATTCGATCTGGACAAAGACGAAAAACTGAAGCGCGCCACCAAACTGGCGAACGACGCCATCGCCGCCATCGCCGCGGCCGAGAAGCCCAACCCGCAGCTCACCGACGATCAGTGGGCCGGCATCAAGAAGGACCTGACTTCCGAAGCTCACGAAACCCTGGGTATGATCGCCACTGTCGACAAGAAGTGGGGCCGCCGCCATCACCGAATATAAGACCGCTATCGACGGCTCGGCGATCTCCCGCTTACACCGCCATGGTCCGGCTGATGTCGGTTTACAACAACGACAAGAAGTACGATGAAGCCACCGCCTTGGCCGACAAACTGATCGCCGCCCCGGCGCCGGATAACCTGAAGAAAATCGCCCGGAGAAGAAAAAGCGCGCGCCGCCAAAGGGAAAGGTCAATAGCATTCGCTTCGACGCGCCGCCAACCGCGGACCCCTGAGCGGACATGAGTGCTAACACATGACTGCGGCTTTGGGGATTCTCGAACAGGCGCTGGGTCACACCTTTCGCGACCGCGAATTGCTGGAACGCGCGCTCACCCATAAATCGCGGGTCTACGAGCATGCGCTCGAGGGCAAGAACGGCGCCGATAACGAGCAGCTCGAATTCCTGGGCGATGCGATTCTGGGTTTCGCCGTCAGCGCATCGCTGGTCAGCCGCTTTGCGTCGTTCCAGGAGGGCCGCCTTTCCAAACTAAAGGCGCACTTGGTCAGCGCCGCGCATCTTCACGAGGTGGCGCAGAATTTGCAGTTGGGCGATCATCTGCGGCTCGGTCGCGGCGAAGAAATGAGCGGCGGGCGCGAGAAGAAGGCGCTGCTCTCCGATGCCGTCGAAGCCCTGATCGCCGCACTCTACCTGGACGCCGGACTCGACGTCGCGTGCCGCTTCATTGAGGAGCACGTCATCAAACCGTGCGATCTCCCGGAGGACGGCCTGAACAGTACGGTTACCGACCATAAGAGCGCCTTGCAGGAAATGGCTCAGACTCTCAAGCTCCCTCCGCCGCGTTATAGCATCATCGCCGAAACCGGCCCGGAGCATTCCAAGATCTTCACTGTCGAGGTTCGCGTGGGTAAGGATTGGGTGAGCCAGGCGGAAGGGCTCTCGAAGAAAAGCGCCAGCCAAAAGGCCGCGCAGCAAGTCCTGCAACAACTAATGGAGCTGGAACGTTAGCCAGCGCTACCGCCAGCAGCCCGTCTAGTCGACGGCGCCCCGCCAGGTATTGCCTTTTTCATCGCGCAACGTGACCACCAGCCCGCTCGAAATCCCGGTCAGCGTCTGTCCCGTGCCATCCCGAAAGCGGTACACAATCGAATTGTCCGCCACGGTTTCGGCCGAGCCCAGCCAGACGTTGCCGTACTCATCCTTCAACTTGATGAAGTCACCGTGGCCGTAACCCGAGACGCGCGTCTTGGTTTTCTCTTCCTGGAGGTTGAAGTACCCCCCCGGTTCTCGTCTGTGTTTGCTTTTGGGGGTTTTCATCTGATTCTCCGGGGACAGTACGATTGTGCGCCAAGTGCCAGCGCATTGCCATCCAGCGAAGTATCTAGGTCGCCTCAGGTGTTTATCCTAGTATTCTATGCGCGCGCTGCTCCAAAGAGTCACCCAGGCGAGTGTGGTTGTCGAAGGCGCGGTGGTGGGCGAAATCGGCGCTGGACTGCTGATTCTGCTGGGCGTCGCCAAGCCCGACACCGTCGCCGACGCCGACGTTTCTGGTCGAAAAAATCCTCAATCTGCGCATCTTCCCCGACGCGGACGGCAAAATGAATCGCAGCCTGCTCGATACCGGAGGCAGCCTGCTGGTGGTCTCGCAGTTCACGCTTTATGGCGATTGCCGCAAGGGCCGCCGCCCCGGCTTTGACGCCGCCGCTCCCGCCGAACAGGCCCGCGCGCTCTACGAATCTTTTGTCGAGATCGCGCGCCGCAGCGGCCTCCGCGTCGAAACCGGAGTGTTCCAGGCCCACATGGAAGTCGCGCTGGTCAATGACGGTCCGGTGACGCTGATGCTGGAGACCAGGACGAAGGCAAGCTACCCTAGTTACAGTGATCCTCGGTTCCGGCGTAGACCTCTGTGAAGTCCCGCGCATCGAAGCCGCCGTCGCGCGCTACGGCAGCCGTTTCCTCGAACGAATTTTTACGGCCCGGGAAATCGCCTACGCCGATCGCAAAGCCAACCGCTTCGAGCGCTACGCCGCCCGCTTCGCCGCGAAGGAAGCCGGGATGAAGGCGCTCGGCACCGGCTGGCACGGCGGCATCACGTGGCAGGATTTCGAAGTCGTCAACCTGCCTTCCGGCCGGCCGACACTCACATTTCATGGCCGGGCCGCCGAAGTCGCCGCGAAACTCGGAGTGCGTCACGTCGCCCTCTCGCTCACGCATACCAAGGAGCAGGCGCTGGCGATGGTAATCCTCGAAGGTGAAGCATGACCATTCGCGTCCAGAGCGCCGGCTGCTAATAGCTACCAGGTGACCGTCGAAGGTGCCTCCACCACGGTGCACTCGGTGACGGTGACGCCCGAATATTTGCAGAAACTGACCGGCGGTCGCGCTTCCGCGGAAATGCTGATCGAGAAGTCTTTCGAGTTTCTCCTGGAACGCGAGAGCAACACCAGCATCCTGCGTGCGTTCGATCTTCCCGTAATCCAGCGCTATTTCCCCGAATACGAGCGCACGATCGCTTCCGCGCTGCGCGAGCCTTAACGCACGAATACCGCAACCAGCACGCCCGCGGTCACCAGGATCGCGGCCAGCACGTTCCCGGTAGTCGGCTTCTCGCCCAGGAAAGTGAAAGCCATCACCACCGCGAGCGCCACGCTCAATTTGTCGATGGGCGCGACGCGCGATGCCTCGCCCGAGTTTCAGCGCCTTGTAGTAGAACAGCCAGGAGAGTCCAGTCGCGATCGCGGAGAGCACCAGAAAGATCATCGAGTGCCGCGAGATCCGCCAGACATCGCGTGCGTTGCCCTGCGCTAGCACGATTCCCCAAGCGAAGAAGACGATGATCACGGTGCGGATGGCCACCGCCAGATTGCTATCCACGTCGCGCACGCCGATCTTGCCCAGAATCGCCACCAACGCGCCGAAAAAAGCCGACAAGACCGCGTAAACCGCCCAACTCGCGCCCGTTGTCATAGCTCCAGAGTAAACTGGACGCCATGCCCAAACACATCGGTATCGCCGCGGTCACATCGGAAGGCGCGGCGCTGTGTTACCGGACCATCTGCCAGGAGGGCGAAGCACAAACCGGTTTCGCGCATCCCGAAGTCACGCTCCATACTTTTCCGCTGTCGGATTATATGAACGCCATCGAAGCCGAAGACTGGCCCACCGTCGGACGACTGCTGCTCGAATCGGCCGGGAAACTCGCGCGCGTGGGCGCGGCGTTTGCCATCTGCCCTGACAACACCGCGCATCAGGGACTCGATCTTGTTCGCGCGCAATCGCCACTTCCTTGGCTGCACATCGCCGAGGAGATCGCGTCGCTCGCGGCCGAGCGCGGCTATCGAAAAGTCGGCCTCCTGGGCACGCGCTGGCTGATGGAGGGCCCGGTGTATCCAACCGCTCTCAGCGCCCGCGGCATCGCCTGCGAAATTCCCGAAAGCGAAGTGCGCCAGCAGATCAGCGCCTTGATCATGGAAGAGCTGGTATTCGGCCGCTTCACCGCTTCCACTCGCGAATACTTCCAGCAGGCAATTCAGGTTTTCGAGCGCAGCGGTTGCGAGGCCGTCATCCTGGGATGCACCGAAATCCCGCTGCTGATTCGCGCCGAGGATTCCGTGCTCCCGATTCTCGATTCCACTCGCACTCTGGCGCGCGCGGCGCTGCGCGAGGCAGCTCGTTAGAAACCGCTCACTGCTGTTCCGAAGTCGATTGCCGACGGGTCCGGCACAATTCCCATTTCGATGTAGACCGGCCGAATCGAGCGGCGAATTTCGCGGAGGCGTCCGAAATACCAGATCGACGCGCACAGGCACAGCACTCCGCCCAGGATCAGCGTTTGCGGCGCGCCCATCCACGAAGCCAGCGATCCGGCGATCAGGCTGCCGATGGGCGAGAAGCCGAACACCGACATCGCGTAGAACGACATCACGCGGCCGCGCTTATCGTCGGCAACGATGGTTTGCAGAATCGTATTGCTGGTGACGATCTGCTGCATCATGCCATAGCCCGCGCCGAACATCAGCGCCAGCGACCACCAGAAGGAATGCGAGAGTCCAAATAGGATCAGCGATCCACCTAGAATCGCCGCGGCGATCCCCAGCCATTTGACCAACCCCCGCACGCTGCGCCGCATCGCGAGAGCCATCGCGGACGTGAGCGCGCCCACGCCAGTCGCCGCCGTCAGGAAGCCGAGCGTATGCGCGCCGCCGCCCAATACTTTCGCAGCCACGATAGGCAGCAGCACCGTGAACGGCATCCCGATCACGCTGACCAAGGTCAGCATTAACAAGATCCAGCGGATCGCCGGCGACGCAATGATGTAGCGCCAGCCCTCGGCCAGTTCCTGGCCTACATTGCGCGGCGGATTGCGCAAGCCGGGAAGCAGATTCTTCATCGCCAGCAGCGAGTACAGCACCGCGAGGTAGCTGAGGCCGTCGATCAGGAAACAGTAACCCTCGCCCACCCACGCGATCACCACGCCGGCGATGGCGGGGCCGACCAAACGCCCGGCGTTGACGATAGACGAATTCAGCGCGATGGCGTTGCCGAGCGCCGAGCGGTCATGAATCATCTGGATGACGAACGACTGCCGCGCCGGGGTCTCGAACGTATTGATGACGCCCTGCAGAAACGTGAGGAACAGAATCCACGGCATGTTGATGGTGTGCGTGAGCGTCAGCGCGGCCAGCGCGAGCGATTGCAGCATGGCCAGCGTCTGCGTGATCACCATGGCGCGGTGGCGATCCCAACGGTCCACCCAGACGCCTGCGATCGGCGAGAGAAAGAGCGCCGGAATCTGGCTCATGAAGCCTGCGAGGCCCAGCAGAAATGCGGAACCGGTGAGGCGGTAGACCAGCCAACTGGTGGCCAGCCGCGTCATCCAGGTGCCGATCAGCGAGATGCTCTGCCCCGCGAAATACAGCCGGTAGTTTCGCGATTGAAAGGCGGGGAACGAGAGCGTCACTCTGTTCCTATTGTCGCTGAGACACTTCGAATCATGGCAAGATAGCAAAGTGGCAACTATGATCGATCTCCGCAGTGATACGTGCAGTCAGCCGACCGATGCGATGCGCGAAGCGATGGCTCGCGCGCCGGTGGGCGATGACGTTTATGGCGATGACCCTACCGTGAAGCAGTTGGAAGCTGAAGTCGCGGGCGTGCTGGGAGTGGAAGACGCCGTGTATGTGCCCTCCGGCACCATGTCGAATCAAATCGCGCTGCGCACGCACACCGAACCCGGCGACGCGGTGCTGCTCGACCAGGGCGCGCACATTTATATGAACGAGGCCGGCGGGATGGCGGCGCTCGCGGGCACGCTGCCGCGGCTGCTGCCGGGAGTGCGCGGCGTGTTCACCGCCGACGATGTCCGCGCGGTGCTGGGAGTGCCGAGCCGCTACCCGCTTTCGACCAACGCCACGCCGATGAAGCTGCTGTGCCTCGAGAACACGCACAACGGCGGAGGCGGCAAGATCTGGAGTCTCGACCAGATCAAAGCGGCCACCGATGTGGCGCGGGAGCGCGGTCTCAAGACGCATCTGGATGGCGCGCGCCTGTGGAACGCGAGCGTCGCCACCGGGATTCCGGAGAAGACCTACGCGCAGTTCTTCGACAGCATCAGCGTGTGCTTTTCGAAAGGGCTGGGAGCGCCGGTGGGATCGGCTCTCTGCGGGAGCCGCGAATTCATCAAGCGGGCGCGGCGCTTCAAGCAACAGTACGGCGGCGGATTCCGCCAGGCGGGGATCATCGCCGCGGGGGCGCTCTACGCTCTGCGCTGCAATCGGGCGCGGCTGGCCGAGGATCACGCCCACGCGAAGATGCTCGCCGAGGGCATTCGCGACTGCCCCGGCCTGGTGGTGGACGTCGCGACGGTCGAGACCAACATCCTGCGTTTCAAAGTCACCAGCCTCCCCGCGAGCGAATTCGCCGAACGCCTGTTTGCCAAAGGGCTGCGCGTATTGCCGGGCGGACTCGACGGCATCCGTGCGATTCCGTACCTCAACATCACTACAGCCCAAATTCACGAAGCCATCGAAATTATCCGCTCGGTGACGGCGGCGGCGCACGCGGCGCAGGCATGAAGTGCGTGATTCCAACGCTGATCCTGACGGCTGGGCTCTTGTTATCCGTCAAGATCAGTCCGGCGAAGCCGGAGTACACACGCCGCACTCGTAAGGACTGCGAGTTCTGCCATCCGCCGGATTCGCGCAAGCTCACGCCGGCGGGCGAGTACTTCCGGGATCACGGGGATTCGCTGAAGGGCTACCAGCCTCCGGAGCAGGACAAGAAGAACGCTGGCACGAAGCCGGCGAAGTAGTCGCGCTTGGGTTCGTTTGGTTATAGGCGCGCTGCGCGATGTAAAATGTAAAACCATGAAGCATTTGATTCCGCTAACCTTAATCGCCCTGGCGCTAACGCCCTGGCACAGCGCGAACGCGCAGACTGGCGAAGTCACGCTGATCGCGCCCGGCGGCATCCGCGAGGCGATGGAGCAAATGATCCCCGGCTTCGAGAAGAAGACGGGCTACAAGGTCAAGCCGATTTTCGGCACCGGCCTGGTAACCAAGAAACAGGTGGCGAGCGGCGACGATTTCGACGTGGCGGTGGTGCAGCCGCCGTATCCGGCGGTGATCGCGTCGGGCAACGCGCTGGACGACACCGCGACGCCGCTGGCGAGTTCCGCGGTGGGCGTTGCCGTCCGCCATGGCGCGCCGAAGCCGGACATCTCGACGCCCGACGCCGTCAAGCAGATGCTGCTCGCGGCGAAGTCCGTCGCCTATCCTTCGGCGGCCATCGGAGCGGCGGCGGGAGTCAGCTTCGACGAAACGCTCAAGCGGCTGGGCATCTTCGATCAAGTGCGCGCGAAGGTCAAGCCCTCGACGGGCGGCAAAGCCGCGATGGTGATGGCAGCGAAAGGCGAGGTCGAGATCGGCGTGACCTTCCTGAGCGAAATGGACGTGCCCGGCATCGACGTGCTGGGTCCGCTGCCGCGTGAGATTTCGACGGCCACTTCCTTCGTGGGACTCATCTCCTCCCACTCGAAAAACCCCGCGGCGGCCAAGGTCTTGCTGGATTACATTTCGTCGCCGGCGGCGATGGCGGTCTATAAAAAGAATCGAATGGACCCCGGCCGCTAGGGCGCTCGGGCCGGGCCGCTTAGCGCGACGCCAGATCGATGCCGAGCTTCTTCAGCTCCTCGGCGTAGTAGCGCTTGTGCAGCAGATCCCACTCCTCGGTGCCCTCGGCGATCTCGCGCTTCTGGGTGCGGATCTTGGTGCGGGCGGCGCGATCCACCTTCTCTTCGGTCTGCAGCAGGTCGGTGATGATCTTGACCAGTTCCAGGCGCACGTCGTTGGGGTCGCGCTTGAGGCGGAAGTCGCGGCTCTTACGCAGGGCGGCGACGATCTTGTGCGACAGGTCATTGATCTTGTCGCGGGAGAGCTTCATCTGGTCGCCGGAATCGCGGCCGGCGGCGCGGATCACCTTGCGCTGCGTGATCAGGGTGTTCTTGATGCGGCGGAACATGTCCTGATAGCTGACACCTTCCTTGCGCATGTACTCGCTGTACTGGCTGAGCATCTCGCGGACTTCATCGTTCAACTGGTCTTCGATGGCGAGATCGTCCTCGATGATGGCGGCCATGAACTCGCCAGCCACCTGCAGGTCGGTGGTTTCGATCCATTGAGGACTCAGCTTGCGGATGGTTTGGCGTGATATGTAGTCGACGAATTCGCGTGCGAGAAGCATCCCACTCCCATTATCGTTAGATTCCAGTCTAAAGGCGCTGTGCGAGGGGTGTCAATTGGAGGGCGCGGGTTAGGAGATAAGGCGATTCCGAAGTTGACCCACCCCAGACGCCGTTGAGACGATCGGTGAGGTTAGAATTGTTTCTGTCGTGGGTGAAACTAAAATTGCTCTGATTCTTGGAGCTGGAGCAAGCCGGGCAGTGAGTTATGCTCACGTTGGTGAGTACCCATCACCGCTCGATTCAGATTTCTTTGATTTGCTTCGGCGTCTCCCAAAGAAGAGCCGCAAGGAAAAACGAAAAATTGACAAGGACGATGCGGCTGTTTCTTTTGTTCTCAACAGGCTGAAATCTCTGCCGCACGAATTCCGCCGTTCCATGGAACGCACATTCTATACGCTGCAACTCCGGGCCTACCTACAAAACAAACTCACGGACGAACAGCCGACCTACTCGGATGAGAAAATTATGGCTGAGTTTGCGCGAGCCATACAAGCCCTTCTCCGAAAGGCGCACGGCAAAGAAGTATGCGAGCACCACGCAAGCATCTTTCGATCACTGGGGGCCCAGGACGTAATACTTTCTTTCAACTATGATCTCGTCGCAGAGAGAGCTTTGAGAGGCATAGGTGAAGAGCGCGGTGTCGACTTTGGGCCATGGATGTACGGTTTTGAGCCTCCACCGCCAGAAAGAGACTTGCCTCTCCTATTCAAACTTCATGGTAGCTCCAACTGGACCATTTCAAACCAGCGGCTAAACTGCCGAACCACCTCGTGGAGGGACTTGGATAGAACTCCGGGCTATCGGGCCTATGAGGGACACGGAACCGAGTTCCCGATTTTTCTACCTTTTTGGGATAAGAGAATCGAGGAAGACCCCTGGCTCACTCTGTGGAGGAATGCGTGCTCCTCGCTTCGGAAAATCGAGCACGTAATCGTTTGGGGGTACTCACTCCCACCCACAGATGTCAAGGCTCAGCAGCTTTTCTCGATAGCTCTTGCAACACAGAACCTAAGATTATGCGTCATTGACCCATCGCATAGCACACGTGAACGCTGGCGGGACCTCTTTCAAGAGGCGCAGTTCTGGGAATACACCTCCGTGGAGGAGTTCCTGCGTTCTTCGCCTCGATGGGCTCAGATGGCGACGCATTAAGGCGCGGCGTCGCTTTGCGTGCAATCGAATAACGCCTATATGTATACAAACGAACTTCTATAACTCATGAGCCTAGGTCTGAACCCGAGATGTCTGGAGCGATTGTGCGAGGTTGTCGTACTCGCGCTCGATCAGATTGCTGTCGAGCACCGCATGTTCATTGACGTTAGCTCAACATCTGATCTGTCCAAAGCAGAAGCTGTTCTCCCACAAACTAACACGCTGAAGACCACTCTTTCAGACTATATTAGCGAAACGCCCGTGTCTGATTTTATATACCAATACCTGTCCAAGGAATTGCACGAGTTCCAGGAGTATGATGCTAGCGCTCCCGCACTTAAGCTCTCGGAACTCGACGGATACGGTGATCTGACAGCACTCTCGCATCGTCTTGTCGGAGAATTTGAATCGTTGCCTTGGGACTATACTCTAACCATTCCATTACCAAGAGACATTGGTAGTTTTTTGGGAAGAACTATTAAATTCTTTCCTCTTTCAGATGCTATTGCTATTGTCACTCCAGACGAAGCCTTTTCCGGCAAATTTCCGCTAGCGTCTGGAATTCCGACGCGTGACCGAAAGATCTCGCGGAGTCTGGGGAAATGGCCCGGCTTGCTCCTTACCGGCGAGTCGCCGAATTGGGAGGTGCAAACTGCTCATCTCCAAATACGAGTTAAGGGTTTTGTCGGAGAGTATGGTACCACCACGACAATTAGGGAAGGCATTGATATCGCCAAAGCCTTTTTCGGAATATGTATCGCGTTAAGGCTCTTCGCGATTGAGCACATATACCGGCAAGACCCGTCGAAGGCCCAGTTTTATGTGCACCGCAAAGTCTCTGACAAATGGGTCGTGGAAAGAACGTCCGAAATGGATGCCCCCCAAACGGAAGTGTTCCATGATTTGATTCTCCACACCCTTGATGGACGGCTTACTACCGATCTTGAGAAAGAAGCGTGGGCCCGTGAGACCCTCGCGAAGATAGGCGGCACATTTTCCATCGTGGAAAAATCCAGACGAATCTTATTGGCAGGGCAATGGCTGTTTGACAGCTACTGCGGGTCTAATGAACTTCTTTCGTTCGTCCAAGCGGCTGTGGTTATGGAAATCCTTCTTGGAGATAAAGCAGTCTCGGATCTGTTGGGGTTGGGTGAGTTGTTGCGCAATAGGTGCGCTTACCTCATTAGCACTAGCCACGAGGAACGTGAAACCTTACTTTCAGACTTTCGCGAAATATATGCAGTCCGTTCAAGCATAGTCCACGCGGGCAAGAAACGGCTCAACGCCAAGGAATGGGAGCTATTCTCGAAACTTCGATGGATGTGTCGCCGAGTGATCCAGGAAGAAGTGAAGCTGTTGAAAGATTAAATTTTCCGGTGCGTCGCCGGCTGGCCGATGGGTGAGCCGCTTTGAGCCCTGTGCGACCACGCAAAACGCAGCGTTAGAAACGTAATGCAGTTAGGTGTATAATCCCCGATTGAATCCCAGTAAATGACCGGGTGAAAACGGAGGGGAAAATGACTCGCTTTAGACCCGATGCGGAACCGGAAATCAGAACGCGCCGTGGATTTCTTCGCGCGGCGGCTGGTGGCTTGATCGGGGCATCCGCGTTTCCCGCTCTGGCGCAGCAACGCGATGCGAGCCCGCTTAAGATCACCCGGGTCGAACCCTATGTATTGCGGATTGGCGAGCGCACCAGCTATCCGTGCGTGAGGATCGAGACGGCGGATGGGATCCACGGATGGGGCGAAGGGACGACGCCGCCCAGTACGCCCGCGGTCATCGCCCAAATCCGCGAGTGCGGCAAGTTGATCATGAATCAAAGCGCCTGGGATATTGAGAAGCTCTGGCGTCACATGTACATCGTGGAGGAGAATACGCTGGGCGGAACCCTGTATGCCGCCATCAGCGCCATCGATATCGCCCTATGGGACATCATCGGCAAGAAGCTGAATGTGCCGGTGTACAAGCTGCTCGGCGGTAAAACGCGAGACAAGATTCGAATCTATACCAGTTATCGCTGGGGCAACATTCCGCGAACCAGAGAAGCCTACGCGAAGCGCACTAAGGAATTGATCGCGCAAGGCGCTACCGCCGGTAAGTACGATCCTTTCGGGGCCTATCCCGGTTTTGACCGCCAGCTCTCTACACCCGTACTCAACGAAGTGCGCGAGATGGTGCAGGGAATCCGCGAGGGGGGACCTGCCTTTGACATCTGTATCGAGTGCCATGGTAAGTGGAACGTCGCCTCGGCGGGGCGGATCATCAAAATGCTCGAGCCCTTCGACCCATTTTTCGTGGAGGAGCCGGTGCCTCCGGAAAACACCGACGCCATGGCGATGCTGCAACGTTCCACCAACATGCCCATCGCAACCGGCGAAGGCCTGCAGACCCAATTTAATTTCTACGCGATCCTCGAAAAGCGCGCTGCCCGCATTCTGCAGCCGGACCCGGCGCGCACGGGCGGGATTACAGCGCTCAAGAAAATCGCCGCCATGGCGGATGCGCATTACGTGACCATCGCGCCGCATAATCCGAATGGCCCGGTGTGCACGGCCGCCGCATTGCATCTGGCTGCCTCCATTCCAAACTTTGTGATTATGGAGGAAGGCAATACCAATCCCACGGATTACAACGATATTTTCGTAGGTGGTTGGAAGCCGACGCTTGCCGAATGGAGCGTTCCCGAAGCTCCTGGGCTAGGCATAGATTTCTCGCCGCAGTTTGTCAAAGACCGCGCCGTCGGCATTTGACCTTCACTCCGCCCGTACCGGGCAATACCCGCTTAACAACCATGAGCAAAACGTGTATTATGTCCCGGGGGTTATGGGTTTATGGAAAATCTGCGTCGTAACTGGATATTATTTTGCGCATTTGTTGCGCTCGTGCCTGCAGCCTACTCACAGACCGCTACCGGGGAATTCAGCGGAAGTGTACTCGACGCTAGCGGAGCGGTGGTCGCCAGCGCGAAGGTCACGGCGACCAGCGTCGAAACCGGGGCCGCACGCGAGGTCCGTACCGACCAGGGCGGCAATTACGTCATTACGTTTTTGCAGCCGGGCGCCTACAATCTTTCCGCCGAAGCGCCGGGATTTCGCAAGACGGTTCAGAGCAACATCGAATTGCGAATCAACCAGCGCGCGGAAGTGAATCTTGCCCTGCAGGTCGGGCAGGTGACCGAAGTCGCGGAAGTTACCGGCGCCGCGCCGCTGCTGGAGAATCAGTCTTCCTCGCTCGGCACCGTGATCGACACGCAGTTGACGTCCGAGCTTCCGCTCAATGGCCGCAATTTCGTGCAGCTTGCGACGCTGTCGCCGGGGGTCAACGGCACTGGGTACAGTGTGTCGGGCACGATTATGAGCGGAACGCGGCCGGACGACCGGCGTCCCGGAACAGAGATCTTCTCGAACGGTAATCGGGAGGGTTCCAATGATTTTCTCTACGACGGCATCGACAACAATGACCGGCTGACGCTGTCGATCGTGCTGCGTCCGGGTGTGGAAGCCATCCGCGAGTTCAAGGTACAGACCAACCTGTTCAGCGCGGATCAGGGGAGGAATTCCGGGGCGGTGGTCGACGTCGTCACCAAGTCGGGCACGAATAACTGGCACGGTAGCGCCTTCGAGTTTCTGCGCAATTCGGCGATGGATGCGCGCAGCTTTTTCAATACAGTAGGCCAGCCTTTCCCGTCGTTCCGCTACAACCAATTTGGCGGATCGCTGGGCGGGCCGGTGACCATGCCCAAGGTTTACAACGGCAAGGACAAAACATTTTTCTTCGTCGACTACGAAGGATTCCGCAGGAATCAGCAGCAAGTAGCCACCGTGACGGTTCCGACGGTAGCGGAACGCAGCGGAAATTTCAGCGCTTTCCCCAACAAAATCTTCGATCCTACAACCACTGTTGTCTCCGGCTCCTCTTACACGCGCACGCCGTTTCAGGGCAATCAGATTCCTTCCAACCGTTTCGATCCCGTCACCATAAAGATGATCAACGCCTATCCTCTTCCGTTAACATCGGCGCTGACCAATAACTACATAACCAATCTCAACCAGATTCAAAACTGGGATCAAGGCGATGTGCGGGTGGACCATCAGATCACCTCCAACGATCAATTCTTTGCGCGCTTTGCGATCCAGCACACCGATACCATCGTTCCGCCCAGTTATCCAGCGGTCACCATCGCCGGGATTCCACATCCCGTGCTGCTAGGCGACGAGGCTTCCTTCGCCGGCACGTCGTCCAACCCGGTGCTCCACGCCGTCGCGGCCTATACACACATCTTCAGCCCGACCCTGATCAACGACGTACGCATCGGGTTCAACCGCTTCCGGGTGGATTATACGCTGGCAGGCACCACGCCGGATGAGAAACTCGGCGTGGAACTGGGTGTGCCGAACTCCAATCCCAACGCATTGCAGACCGGCCTGCCCATCTTTTCGCCTGCCGGCTACCTGGGAACGGGGAACAGCCGTTCGCTTCCCATTCTGCGCCGCGAAAATACCTTTCAGTACATCGACAACCTCACATGGACCCACGGCAAGCACACTCTTAAGTTCGGAGTCGACGTGCGGCGGCGGCAAATTACCGAATACCAGACCAACCGCGGCAACGGCCGGTTTAACTTCAGCACCGGCTTCACGGCTCAGCCCGGCCAGAGCAGCGGCGATGCGATCGCGAGCATGCTGCTGGGATATCCGACACTCTACGAACAAGATTATCTGCTGGTGTGGCCGGGCATACGAGGCATCGAGACCGGTGCGTATGTCGCCGATGATTGGCGCGTGAACAGCAAACTGACGCTGAATATCGGCATGCGCTGGGAATACTACAGTCCGTACAGCGAAGTGGCCAACCGCTGGTCGAACTTTAATCCGGTGACAGACAAGCTCATGATCGCTGGCCAGAACGGAATTGGGTCGACCGCCGGTCTGAACGGCGACTGGAAGGATTTTTCGCCGCGCTTTGGCTTCGCTTATCAGGCGTTGAAGCATACGGTGGTCCGCGGCGGATTCGGGCTCTTCTATAATCCCAATGGGAATGGCGGCGCGTTGCTGCGGTTTGACCGGCAGGCGCCGTACGGGCCGGTTCTGTCCATCAGTCCGGGCGACCAGATTCTCGGGCCGCGCGTCAGCGGAGGCTTCCCGGCCACTCCGGTCGTGGACTTGAGCGTAGCCAACAATCCGGTCGGCAACGTGATCGGTGTGCCCAGCAACTTCAAGCAGGCCTATGCCGAGCAGTTCAATTTCACTGTGGAGCAAGAGCTAAGCTCCAATTTCGACTCTGTTCAAGATCGCCTATGTCGGCAATCTGGGGCGGCGCCTGGGCAACTCATTTAATTTGAACCAACCCGTACCCGGATCGGGAGGGACGACGGCGCGGCGGCCGTTTTTCGGCGCACTGCCTGGGCTGGGCGACATCACCTACTACGTTTCCGACGGATTGAGCGCCTACCATGCGTTGCAAGTCTCGTTAGAAAAGAGGCTGTCGCATGGACTCACCGGCCTGGTGGGGTACACATGGGCTCATTCCGTCGACGATGTTGCGACGGACTTCGGGGGTGGAACGGGCACGCCGCAAGATCCGCGCTGCCGCTTCTGTGACCGTGGTAATTCAGCCTTCGATCTCCGTCAGCGGTTCACCGTAAGTTTGACCTACCGGCTTCCCGGGTTTGGCATGAAAGGCCTGCCGGGAACGCTATTAGGCGGGTGGCAGTTGAACGGAGTCCTGCAGTCGCAAACCGGGCTGCCGTTTACGCCGATGCTGCAGACTTCGACCACCAATGGCACCGCCAGCCGGCCGAACCGGATTGCCAGCGGCAATTTGTCCTCAGGCCAGTCGATCACTCACTGGTTTGATCAGACCGCATTTACAACGCCGGCCCAGTTTATTTACGGGAATGCGGGAAGGGATATCTTGTTCGGGCCGGGGCGCACGAACCTGGATGCTTCGCTGTTCAAGAATTTCCGGCCTATGGAGAAGTTGGCGGTGCAATTCCGCGCCGAATCGTTCAACCTTTTCAACCACCCGCAGTTCGGTCAGCCGAATGCGAATATTGGCAACGGCGCGGTTGGCACGATTACTTCCATCGTGGGAAATCCGCGGCAGATGCAGGTCGCGTTGCGTCTGGTGTTCTGAAGTTCGCCGACTGCGCGGGCCGTCGAACGCTGTTCACGGACAAGGCCCGACTCCATCAGGAGCCGGGCCTTCTGTGAAACGTGCGGCCAGCTAGACTAGAAAATCAACTTGAGTGCCAACTGGAACTGCCTGGGGTTGAAAGCCACATTCGACGCGGTGATCTGCGGGGTAAATGCGTTGACGTTGATCCAGTTTTGGTAGTTTTGATTCGCCGGCGCATACGGTTGACCCGATACAGCGTTGGGGCGATCGTTGGTCACAAGTCCGCTGACGTTCGACGGAACAGGCG
Organism: Bryobacterales bacterium; assembly: GCA_963731375.1. GTDB lineage: Bacteria > Acidobacteriota > Terriglobia > Bryobacterales > Bryobacteraceae > Palsa-187. The sequence goes on along the minus strand of CAVSUW010000002.1, from coordinate 348,764 downwards.
ATACGTAATCCAGCACCGAGAACGGAACGCCCGACTGCCAGAATGCCAGAGTGTTCATCTGCCAGCCGCCAATGGCAATCTTCCTCAATTGCGCTGCCGCTCTTTCCAAAGGGAAGCTCGTAGTTGGCGCGGAACGAGAAGCGGTTTTTGATGCCGATGTCCGAGTTGCCAAAAGACCCTTCGGAGCGATTCGAACTGAGCCTGTATGCTGCCGTAAAGCGTGGCTAGCGCAATGGGGGTGCAAGATTTCGAGGATGCAGGCAGGCTCGCTTTAGGGTGGGCACGGGCAACACCCCTTGAATGCCGCCCGCCCGTGGCAGTCCCCGTTAGCGGCTAGTGTAAACATTGCCCTTGATCGGGTTGTGAAGAAAATGTAAATAATTAGTAAACACACCTCCAGGGCAGCAATGCAGGTAGCACGGGTAGCCCGCGGCAGCTAGAGTAATGGTTGAACGCATGAAAACAGTTTTGGTGATCGATGACGATGCCACGCTGAGAGATACCATCGGGCTTATGCTGGAGACCGAGGGGTTCAGTCCGGCGTTCGCCGAGAACGGCGAAGTCGGCCTCACGCAAGCCCTGGCGCTCAAACCCAGTCTGGTGCTGGTGGATCTGCGAATGCCCGGCCTGGGCGGCATGGAGGTCTGCAAACAAATCCGCGCCGCCGGCATGAAGACTCCTCTCATCGTGCTGAGCGCGATCGGCGACGAAATGGACAAGGTCCTGCTGCTCGAGATGGGCGCCGACGATTACGTGGTGAAACCGTTCGGCTCGCGGGAGCTGCTGGCCCGAATCCGCGCGCTCCTGCGCCGGTCGTCAGCCGACGACACGAAGGTAATTTCCTTCGGCGACGTCGAGGTGGATCTGTCGCGCCGCGTGGTTTTAAAGAAGAACGAGGAGACCAAACTAACTCGCGCGGAATACAATCTGCTGACATATTTCCTGCACAATCCGGATCGGGTGCTCTCGCGCGACATGATCCTGAATTCGGTGTGGGGCTACGAGTCGTTTCCGAACACGCGCACCGTGGACGCGCATGTGGTGCGCCTGCGGCAGAAGCTGGAGGCCGATTCCACCATGCCGCGGCATTTCGTGACCGTGCATGGTGTAGGATATCGCTTCCTGCTGTAGATGCTTATGGAATACATGGTCCTCATGGCGGAGGATGCAAATTCCTGTTTAGACCCGCTTTTCGCCCGCCGCACTATGCAACCGACTGGAGCGATCCATATATGTTTCCTAAACGCTGGCCTCTGATCGTGGCATTGTTTCCGTTACTGCTCCCCGCGCAGGAGCGCGGAGATTTTCAGCAAATTCTGCAACGCTTGGACCAACTCGAACGGGAGAATCACAACCTGGCCGACGAGGTACACGCGCTTCGCGCCGAAATCGCCGGTGCGCGGGTGTCCTCCTGTCCAGCCCGGCGCCCGCGCAAGCCAGCGCCGCCGCAGCCGGGACGCCGGCGAATGCGCCGCCCGAACCGGTGAATGTGTCGCCGGTACCGATGGAAGAGCGAGTGGCTGTCCAGGAGCAGCGAACCGAAGACCTCTCCCAAACCAAGGTCGAGGCGGCGCAGCGCATGCCGATCACGCTGGCCGGCATGGTGCTATTTAACAGCTTCATAAATGGACGAGCCAGCGGAGGCGCGCAGGATCCGCTGACGGCCTCGCTCGCCGACAGTGTTTCGCGCGGCGGCGCCAGCTTGAGCCAAAGCATCGTCGGTTTGCGCTTGCAGGGCCCGCGCATCCTCGGCGGAGGCCAGGTGCGAGGATCGATTGACCTGGACTTGTGGGGCGGCACCGCCAGTTCCCTGAACCACCTGGTGCGGATGCGCGTCGCCACCATTCAAGTCGACTGGAAAAACACCAGCGTAACGGTCGGCCAGGACAAGCCCTTGATCGCGCAGCGCGATCCCGATTCGCTGGCGCAAGTTGCGTTCTCGCCCCTGACCGACGCCGGGAACCTGTGGCTGTGGGCACCGCAAGCGCGTATCGAGCAGCGCTTTGCGATCGGCGACAACGCCGGTGTGCGGGCGCAGGCCAGTCTGTACCAAACCAGTGAGCCGTCGGCGCGGAGTGGCCCCCCAATATCAATCCACCCTTTCCACGCACCAGCCCCGCGCTGGAGGGGCGCTTCGAATTCTGGAACCAATATGCTTCCCGCGGGCGAATCGAAATCGCTCCCGGTTTCCATGTGAGCGAGACGCACGTCGGCGGCGTATCCATTCCTTCGCGGCTTTTTACCATCGACTGGATGCTGCAGCCGCTGGCGAAATGGCGGATCACGGGAACCTACTTTCATGGCCGCAACGCGGCGGGAGTCGGCGGATTACGCCAGGGGTTCAACTTCTTTCGACGAGGACCACTTCACCGCGGTGCGCACCTCCGGCGGCTGGGCGCAGGTTTCCTTTCTGGCCACCAAGCGCCTGACTTTCAATTCGTACGGCGGGCAGGAGAGCGATCAATGCCGCGGATCTGCTGGCCGGGCAGATTTCGCGAAACTTTGTCTACGCGGTAAACTCTCAGTACCGCTTGGGTCAGAACATACTGCTGGGTCTGGAAGTCAGCCAGACGCGTACTGCCTATACCGGCGGGAGAATCCGGCTGCTGAATCACTATGACCTTGCGCTGGCTTATCTGTTTTAGTGCGAGCCTGCTTCCGCTCTGCGCCGCCCCGGTTTCGGGCCGCGTGGAGCTGCGGGATTCCCGTTACGCCGCGGTTCGGAATCACCATGATTATTCGGGCGTGGTGATCGCGTTGACCCCGGTGGAGAGTACAGCCATGCCGGCGGCCGGCCAAGCACGCGGTGATGCTGCAGAAAGACAAGACGTTTTCGCCCCACGTTTTGGCTATCCAGGCGGGGTCCCTGGTGGAATTTCCCAACGCCGATCCGATTTTTCACAACGCTTTTTCCAGCTATAACGGCCAGGTTTTCGACATTGGGTTGTATCCGCCGGGAACCACCCGGTCGGTGAAATTCGCGCGCCCGGGCGTGGTGCGGGTCTTCTGCAACATTCACGCGTCGATGAGCGCCGCTGATTGTGGTGGTTGCGAGCCCGTATTTTGCCACGACCAAAGCAGGACGGAACCTTCAACATTGCCGACGTTCCGCCGGGCCAATATAATCTCAGCGTGTTCCATGAGCGCGCGAGCGAGGCGACCTTAGCCGGCCTGAGCCGGAAAATCACCGTCGGGCCGGACGGCGTCAGCTTGCCAAATATCGTGATTTCCGAAGCCGGCTACCTTTCGATTCCGCATAAGAATAAGTACGGCCACGATTATCCGACGGATTCAGGCGACCCGGCGTATCCCGGAAGCAAGCCATAATAATGCTGGGAAGCAAGCCATGATGCCGGCAACCAGTAGCTCCAAAATGCTAGGCTCGTTTTCACGTCTATCGCTGCTCTGGAAAATCCTGCTGGCGACATCCATCGCTTTGACATTGTTATTCGCGCTGGTGGGCTGGATCGTCCAGGACAATGCCACCCGTGCGATGTCGGCCAGCGTGGATGAAGACGTACAGGCGAGCTTTCGCGCGTATGATTCCCTGTGGCGTTCCCGGGCCCAGACGCTGGCGGCCGTGAGCCTGGTGATCAGCCGCATGTCGGACGTCCGCGCCGCTTTCAGCACCGGCGATCAGGCCACCATTCGCGATTCGGCGAACGAGCTGTGGCAACAAATTTCAAATCAGGATGCCATTTTTCTGGTGACCGATCCGGAGGGCAGGGTTCTCGCCTCACTCGGCGGAAGCTTGGGTGAGTCGCTTAAACACGATGTGCCGGCGGTGCGTGACGCGGCGGCGAGTTTTCCCAAGCAGACTTCGGGTTTTGTGACGTCTCGACGGCCACCTGTACCAGATCGCCGTCACGCCGGTGTACGTGCAGGCCGGCGCCGGGATGGGATTGTTGAACGTACTGGTGGCGGGCTACGAGGTGAATCGGGAAACCGTGCGCAGCCTGAAGGAATCCACCGGCGGCAGCGATTTCTGTTTTCTTTCGGGAGCATCGGTGGTCGCTTGCACGCTTGATCCGAGTGCGAATGCCAGCATGCAGACGGTGTCATCGCCGCGCCGGAGCCGTGGCGCGCATCGAAGCCGGCGGGACGCACTATACCGTGCTGGGAACACCTTTGCTGGACGTGGCGGGACGGCCCATCGGCGAGCTTCGCATTCTGCGATCGTCGGAAAGCGCGCGGCAGCGGATCAATGCTTTGGGCCGGGATATTATCGTCGCCTGGCTGATCGCCGTGCTGGCGGGATTGTGGCTGACCTACAGTCTCGCGCGACGCATCCTGAGACCCGTCAAGGAACTGGATCGCGGAGCGAGCGAGGTAGCGCGCGGCAACTACGATTACCGCATACCGGTGGAAGATCCGGACGTCGGCACGCGTGACGAACTGGGGCGCCTGGCCGCTGTATTTAACGCGATGTGCGCCTCGATCCAGGACGGACGCCAGGAATTGATCCGTCAGGAACGGATCGCCACCATCGGCCGTCTCTCCACATCCATCGTGCATGATTTGCGAAATCCTCTGGCTGCCATCTACGGCGGCGCGGAAATGCTGATCGACGGAGAACTCACCACCGCGCAGGTGCAACGTCTGGCGGGCAACATCTACCGTTCCTCGCGGCGAATGCAGGAGCTGCTGCAGGAATTGGTGGACACGGGACGCGGGCGCTCCATCAGCACGGAGGTCTGCCGGCTGCGGGATATCGTCTCCGCCGCTTGCGATGTGTTTTCGCCGACGGCCGAGGCTCAATCGGTGACGGTTCAGGTGGATGTGCCGGACGGTATCGAGCTGCCGCTGGAGCGCGCGCGCATGGAGCGCGTGTTCCTGAACCTGATCGATAACTCGCTCGGCGTGATGCCCACGGGGAGGCACACTGAGCATCACCGCAAAAACCGAAGCGTCATCGGTGACGGTAAGAGTGCAGGATACCGGCCCCGGGATTCCGTCGCAGATCCGCGCGCGTCTGTTCCAACCTTTTGTAAGCGCGGGGAAGAAGAACGGAATCGGCCTGGGACTGGCCTTTTCGCACCAGACGGTTCTGGATCATGGCGGGCAAACTGTGGGCCGATCCGGACTCCCGGCAGGGCGCCTGCTTTCTCATTCAACTGCCGCTGTGACTGGCCGATCTCGCCGGGACCTACGCCGACGCCGACATGCTCTCGCGCGCCGACGGCTCGGGCTGCGTGGCAAAAACCGAATAAACGATGCCGGCCACTGCCGCGCCAATGATAGGCGCCACCCAGAACAGCCACAACTGTTCGAGCGCCCATCCGCCGACGAATACCGCGGGACCCGTGCTGCGCGCCGGATTCACCGACAAATTCGTCACTGGAATTCCGATGAGATGAATCAGCGTCAAGCCCAGGCCAATCGCGATCGGCGCGAAACCTTTCGGAGCGCGAAGATCGGTCGCCCCCAGGATGATCATCAGGAACATGAAGGTTAGCACCACCTCGGCGGTCAGGCAGGCCGCCAGATTGTAGCCTCCGGGAGAATGGTCGGCGTATCCATTCGCCGCGAATCCGCCTGCCAGGCTAAATCCGTCTTTGCCCTTCGCAATCACGTACAGCACCGCCGATCCGGCGATGCCTCCGAGCACCTGCGCAACCACGTACGCGGGCAGCTCCGACGCGGGGAACCGCTTGCCTACCACCAGGCCCACCGACACGGCGGGATTCAAGTGGCATCCCGAAATGTGGCCAATCGCATAGGCCATCGTCAGGACCGTGAGTCCGAACGCCAGCGCAACACCCGCGAAGCCGATCCCCAGGCTGGGGAAGGCCGCGGCGAGCACCGCGCTCCCGCATCCGCCGAACACCAACCAAAAGGTACCAATGAATTCCGCAAATGCTCTTTTCGTTAGGGGCATCATAAGTTATTCCTTTCCGAAGCCGTATCAGTATACACCCGGCGCATCTTGAATACGCCGGTCCGGGTCCTGGTACGCCGGCGAGCATCGATGGCGACACGTTCGAGTCGAGGTTCATGTATACTTGCAGGCTGCCGGATTCGCCGTTTGACGGGTTCGACGGTGGTTAACACTGGAGGAATTACAAATGTCGATTTTCGCTTGGATCATCCTAGGGCTCATTGCCGGCTTCATCGGCAGCAAGATCGTCAACAAGAGAGGTGAGGGGCTGGTTCTCGACCTGGTTCTCGGAATCGTGGGAGCCATCGCGGGAGGATGGCTGTTCAACACGTTCGGAGCCAGTGGAGTCACGGGCCTGAATCTCTACAGCCTGATGGTGGCTGTGGTGGGCGCGGTCGTGGTGCTCGTCGTGTACCACGCGATTCGGCGCGCGGCCTGACGCTTATACAGATCCGGACTCAGACACCGATCGCGCGGCCGGCGAAGTATCCGAGCGCGATCGCAAAGACGAAGCAACAAATTGTGGTCAATTGTGTTTCCACAATTGTCTATCGTCATATTGTGGCGCCGGCTACAGGGTGGTTTGTCACGCCTTCAACGGCGGCACCAGCGTTTTCAGGAACTCGTGGGCCACACGGAATCCGCGTTTGTATTGTTCGGTGAAGTTTCCCTGCTCCATGGCAGGATAGTAAAACTGATCTTCGTTCTCGATATTCATCGCGCCGCTGTATCCAGCTTCGGAGAGCACCGAGAAGAAACCTTTCCAATCCACTGACCCGTAGCCGGGCACGCGGAATCGCCACCAGCGCTGATTATCCACCGGCTGAATTCCGGCGCGCCGCACCACGTGCCACAGAATTTCGGTGTCTTTCAGGTGCACGTCGTAAATCTTGTCGACGAAATCGCGCGCCGCCTGCACCGGGTCCATGAATTGCCAGACCAGGTGCGAAGGGTCGAATTGCAGGCCGACGTGCGGCGAGTTCTGGAAGGCCTTAAAAAGCGCTTCCCACCCGACCGGGCCGGTGGCGATGTTCGGACCGCCCGCGTAAGGCTCCCACAGAATCTTCACCTTGTGTTTCTCGGCCAGCGGGAAATACTTTTCGGTGTAGACTCTGACGATCTCATCCACTTGCTGCTGGAGCGGCTTCGAACGGTCGGTTCCCGGACTGCCCTCCGATCGCCGGAATCCCCATCTTTCCGCACAGCTCGATGCACTTCACCGTGAAATTATTTTGCTGCTGCCGCTTCGCCGGATCGGGATCGATGTGATTGCCGTCACACGCCAGCGAAGACACATAGATTCCGGCCTTGGCGATCTTATCCTTGATCGCGGCGATGCGCTTGTCGTCCAGTTGATCCGGGTCAAGCCGGAGCTCCATGCTGGTGAAGCCTTCGGCCTTGACGAATTCGAGATTCGAGTCGGAATAGGAGCACAGAACTCCCAGCTTCGGCTTCCAGTTCGGATAGGCGGGCCGCTGCGCCTGGACGGCGACGGCTGCGGACACGGCGGTAAGGATGGTGCGTCTAGAGATAGCCACCGCTCGACAATAACCCGCCGGAGGAGCCATTGCAACCCGTATTTGCGATACTATAAACCGAATTCAGGCCCCGAGTAGAGGTCACTGCCATGCCACAGGTACAGCGAACACCCGAAGTACATGACGTAGTAGTCATCGGCTCCGGAGCCGGTGGCGGCACCGCCGTCAAAGTTCTCACCGACCTCGGCCATAAGGTCACGCTGCTCGAAGCGGGTCCCATGCTCGATCCCAGCAAGGACTTCAAGGAGCACATGTGGCCGTGGGAAGTCGATCACCGCGGCGTTGGCCCGAACGCCGAAAACTATTTCGGCAAGGACATCTATCCGTTCGGCTATTTCCTCGCCCCCAACGGCTTCTGGGACCTCCCCGGCGAACCCTTCACCGTCGCCGAAGGCGATTCATTTCGCTGGTTCCGCTCACGCATACTGGGCGGCCGCACCAACCACTTCGGCCGCATCTCGCTGCGTTTTTCGGACTACGACTTCAAGCCGCAACAATTCGACGGTCTCGGCACCGACTGGCCCATGACCTACGAGGAAATGTCGCCCTGGTACGACAAGGCCGAAGAATTCATCGGCATCACCGGCACGCACGAAGGCCTCCGCACCGCGCCTGACGGCAAATTCCTGCCGCCGATCGCGCCCCGCGTGCACGAGCAGCTCATCCAGCGCGCCGGAAAGAAACTGAACATTCCGGTCATCCCCTCGCGCATGGCGATGCTGACGAAGTCCATCAATGGCCGCGCCGCCTGCCACTACTGCGGCCAGTGCGGACGTGGATGCCGCACCGCTTCGGCCTTCAGTTCCAGCCAGGCCATGATCTTCCCCGCCATGAAAACGGGACGGCTCAACATCATCAGCGGCGCGATGGCGCGCGAGCTTCTGGTCGATAGCTCGGGCAAAGTCAGTGGCGTGTCTTACGTCGATAAGGCGACGCGCACCGAGAAGACCATCAGGTGCAAGGCTGTCGTGGTCGCGGCCAGCGCCTGCGAATCCGCCCGCCTGCTCTTGAATTCGAAATCCTCGCAATTCCCCAATGGACTCGCCAACGGTTCCGGGCAAGTGGGCCGCAATCTGACGGACACCGTCGGCCACGCCGTCAGCGGCGTCATCCCGGCGCTCGAAGGCATGCCCCGTCACAACAGCGACGGAATCAGCGGCATGCACGTCTACGTTCCGTGGTGGGAGCTGGACAAGAAGAACAAGGATTTCCCGCGCGGCTATCACATCGAAATCGGAGGCGGCTTCGGCATGCCGCAGATCGGCTCTTTCCGCAATGTCGCGGCGAGATCCGAAGGCTACGGCGCCAAATTAAAGGATGATATTCGCCGCTACTATGGCAGCCAGGTCAACTTCTCCGGCCGCGGCGAGATGATCCCGAACGAACATTCGTTCTGCGAAATCGATCCCGTGCAGGTCGATCAGTGGGGCATTCCGGTCCTCCGCTTTCACTGGCAATGGAGCGAAAACGAAATCCAGATGGTGAAGCACATGCACAAGACCTTCACGGACTTGATCGAGACCATGGGCGGCCACGTCACGTCACCCGCTATGCCCGCAGACGCCGTGAAGGCCGTCTCGCTCGGCGGCGAAATCATCCACGAAGCCGGCACCTGCCGCATGGGTGACGATCCCAAGCGCAGCGTCCTTAATAAGTGGTCGCAGGCGCACGAAGTGCCCAACCTGTTGGTGGTGGATGCCGCTCCCTTCAACGGCAACCCCGACAAGAACGTGACGCTCACCATCGTCGCCAACGCCTGGCGTGCCGCCGCACACCTCGCCGACGAAATTACGAAAGGAAACGTGTAGGTTATGGAAGACACTTCGCGCCGCGAACTATTCAGGATCATCGGCGGTTCCCTCGTTCTCACGGCCGCCGGGTCAGGGGTTCTTTCGCCCGCGCTCGCGCAGCACGTCCACGCCGAGATCGCAGCCGTGAAGTCGCTCAGCGGAGGCCCGAACTACGTCCCGAAGAAGTTCACCCGGCACAATTTTCTGACACTCAAGAAGCTCGGCGACATCATCATCCCCGGCGCCTCCGACGCGGGAGCCGCTGAGTTCATAGATTTCCTCTCCAGCCACAATGACGAACTGGCCGCGATTTTCAACGGGGGCTTCGGCTGGCTCGATAACTACATGCAGAAGACCTACGGCGCGGATTTTCTCAACGCCACTCCGGCGCAACAAACCGAATTGCTAGATAAGCTCGCGTACGAGAAGAACGGAACACCTGAAACCGCCCCCGGAGTCCACTTCTGGACTTGGACCAGGAACATGGTGGTCGACGCCTACTACACCAGTCCCGCCGGCGTGAAAGATCTCGGCTACATGGGCAACGGAGCCATGCGCGTCTTCAGCGTTCCCCAAGAAGCCGTCGATTACGCGATCAAACGCAGTCCCTTCGCCAAAGCAGGCTAACGCTTTGCGAGAATCCGTAATTTTCGGGCTTGTTCTGATTTCTAGACAGAACGTCAATTTGCCGCTTGCGCAAAACTAAAGCAGCAGCTCACATGGAATAACCCGAGATCGTAGCCGCCGGCGCGACATTCACGGTCCGTCTATTCAAGTTGACCGGTGCGCGCTTTGTATCATCTGTTTAGTTGAGTCGTCGATCCTTTGGGACGGCCAGCCAAGGCTTCATGCGAAAGGAAGTACGGATTTACGCGAGAAAGGGTCTCGTTTACGAAAACGCCTTTGTGAACGTGCAACCCCTGCTCGACAACACCGATGGGCAATGTGTCTGTATGGTACTGGCAGACACCGCTCAATGAAGTATGCTTCTCGAAAAGCTGTTCCAGACCCCGCTCGTAGTCCAAGAGCCTCACGAAATTCTTTTCATTGCCGAATTCCCATGTCATGTCGCCGGTGGCCCACAAACCGCTAAACCCGTCGCGCAGTGCTTCATTTACGGCATCCTCCAGAAGAGCCAGCATCCTGTCGCTGTCAAATTGTCCATCGACCAAGTGACTCTGATCGGAGGAAACCACCAACGCACCCCTTTCCAGCTCTCGCGTTAAGTCGAGACCCGCAGCGGCCAGATAGGAGCGTATTCCGGCCACCATCGTAGGACTGTTGAGATAAAGACAGCGCTTATTGTTCTTGAGATTTTCAACAATGGTGGCTGCCAGCCCTCGAAGATGCTTGGCGGGCGAGCCCTCGTAGATCATACATTGATGTCTTGGCACTGCATCCATATCGTGATTTTAGACCGGAAGTAGAACTAGCTGCCAGAACGATTATACGTGGCGGCGCCGCGACCAAACAGCGCCCGTTCGCCAACGAAAGTTAGGGTCGAACTACAGCTCTTGGTGTTACTGGAGTGCATCCACGTAAGTCCATGCCAATCCTTCTAATCGTTTGTTTGTATGTCTTTAGACACCGATTAGAAAATGGCTTACTCCCGCATTAAAAAAATCGATTGGACGCAGTGGGGCTGATACCTTAGACTGCAAAAGAACCGACATCTGCTTCCCGCCCGGTCTGCGGGAGACATTCCGTTAAACAACTTTGTGTTTCACTGAGGGCACCGCGCCACCTTGGCCGTAGGTGTACCCAAGCGCCAGCGGATTTAAATACCAAGCGTAGAGAGGATACGAATTATATGGAAAAAAGACTATCTTTGCCCGGCAAAATCAGCCGCTTGCGGGAGCGCCTTCGGAATCCGGAATGGCGCAAATACGGCAAGATCCTGCTGATGGGGAAACTCACCGGCGTCGGCCTGATTCTGCTGGCCGCGCTGCTGCTGAACCCCGACTTGATCGGCTTTCGGACCTTCGCCGCGGACCCGGTCTTGAAGGGCAACGACATCGTCAACCCGATCAACACCGTGTGGACGCTGCTCGCGGCGTTCCTGGTGTTCGGCATGCAGGTCGGCTTCACCATGCTCGAAGCCGGTTTCTGCCGCTCGCGCGAAACCGTGAACGTGCTGATGGAATGCGTGGTCGATACCTGCCTCTGCGGTCTTCTGTTCTACGCCTGGGGCTTCTCGTTCATGTTCAGCCACGGCAACGGCTTCATCGGCCTGAACTGGTTCTTCCTGCAAGGCGCGCCGCATACCTATGAAGGCACCGGCGTCGCGTTCCTGGCGTTCTGGCTCTTCCAGTTCGCCTTTGCCGACACCTGCTCCACCATCACTTCGGGCGCGATGATCGGCCGCACGGCCTGGGTCGGCGACCTGGTCTATAGCTTCTGCGTGTCGGGCTTCATCTATCCGATCATCGGCCACTGGGCCTGGGGTCCGGATGGCTTCCTGGCCACCATGGGCGCCGCGGGCTTCTTCCTGCCTTCGCTCGGCACCAGCTTCCACGATTTCGCGGGTTCGACGGTGGTGCACACCATCGGCGGATTCATCGCACTGGCGGGCGCCATCGTTCTCGGCCCGCGCCTGGGCCGCCGCTTCAAACGCGACGGCGGTGGACCAATGATGCCGCACGATCTGACCATCGCCTGCTCCGGCGGTTTGATTCTGTGGTTCGGCTGGTACGGATTCAATCCGGGCAGCACGCTTTCGGCGATGGACTTTGAAGGCATCGGGCGCGTAGCCGCCAACACCACGCTGGCAGCTTGCTCGGCGGGCTTCGCGGCGATGTTCGTGGCTTACTTCATGAGTAAGAAGTGGGACATGAGTTTCACGGTCAACGGCTTCCTGGCCGGACTGGTCGCCATCACCTGCCCCTGCTACTGGGTCAGCCCCACTGGCGCGATTCTGCTGGGCGCAGTCGCCGGCGTCATCGTAGTCTACGGCGTTGAACTGCTCGAGTACCTGCGCATTGACGATCCGATCGGCGCGGTTCCGGTTCACGGCATGTGCGGAATCTGGGGAACCTGGTCGCTGGGTCTCTTCGCTACCGGCCAGTTCGGCGCAACCGGTCCGTTCGCGGCCGACAACTCGGCTCCTCTGAAGGGCCTGTTCTACGGCGGCGGCACGCAGGTGCTGGTGGCGCAGATCGTCGGCAACGGCATCATCACCGTCGCCACTTTCGTGGTTGCCCTGGTCGTGATGTACGCGGTCAATGCGATGGGCCTGCTGCGCATCTCGGCCGAAGGCGAGAACTACGGTCTGGATCTGCACGAGCACGGCATCTCGGCTTACCCCGAATATGTCATCTCTTCGATGGGACGCCCGGGTGGCATGGTCGTCGAGAAGGCGATGCACTTCTCGGCGACCGAACCGCTGCCTGGTATTCGAGCGGCCGAGACACGGGCGCTAGGTTCGTCGCCGTCATGAGACTATGGGGGCCGCGTGAGTTGCGCTTGCGCGGCCTTCCTCTTGCAATCGAGTACGATTCTTCTGAAAGGACAGAAATCGAATGAAAAAGATTGAAGCAGTCATCCAGCCCTTCAAACTGGACGAAGTCAAAGACGCCCTGATCAAGATCGGCGTGGAGGGCATCACGGTTTCCGAAGTACGCGGGCACGGACGCCAGAAGGGCCACACCGAGGTCTATCGCGGCAGCGAATACAAAGTCGACCTGCTGCCAAAGGTGAAGCTGGAAATGGTGGTGCGCGATGCGCTTCTGAACCCGGTGGTCGAGACTCTGACCACCGCTGCCCGCACCGGCAAAATCGGGGACGGAAAGATATTCGTCGCCACCATCGACGACGCGATTCGCATCCGCAACGGGGATCATGGAGAGGCCGCTCTCTAACGCTATCGCATAGTGGTACCAATTTTCGGAGGAGTCGTTTATCCGATGCTCGACTTGCGGCAGCTAGAAACATTCCGTGTGGTGGCGGTTGCGAATAACTTCAGTCGCGCCGCCACTCAGCTTGGCTATCATCAATCCACCGTGACCTTTCACATCAAGTCGCTGGAGCGCGAATTGGGTGTAAAGCTGTTCGAACGTGAACGTTTTTCGAAGTCCATCGCCATGACAGAAGTCGGCCGGCGCACTTTCGAATATGCCGAGCGGCTCCTGGCACTCGCGGCGGAGGCGAAAGCCAAGGCCGCATCCTTCTCACGCATCCGCCCGCGCGAAACCTGAGGCCAGGTCGCGTATGCCCGAGAGGCGATGAATCGCCACGCTTCTTTTCGCTATAGTCGAAAAGAGCGCTTCGCATGCGGACTATCCGGAGAATCGCACTGTGGGGATGCTTCGCGCTATTGACGCTAGCCGGCTTGATCTACCTCGGCGATGACCTCTATGCGCGTTTCCGCGGGCGGCCGGTCGAACATATACAGGTGGGCCAAGTGTACGCGGCCGTGAACCACTATAACCAGGTGGAGTACTCGATTGGCACGCCGGCCATTGAGACGTGCGTCGAAGCGCTTCTGCCACATTTCGGCTACACGCCGTGCTGGTACCTGCGGCGACACACGATCCAACAGATCGGGCCGTAACCTGTGTTCGGCGAGAAGACATCCATGCGGACCAACATAGCATCGTGTTCTCCCACGAGATCTGGGCCGACGGCTCGTGCTTTGGCAAGGTGATGACAGGTACGAGATGGTGGCCAAGACACCCAATTGAGAATCTGGCGCCGCTGGCCAAGGCCAGGTACCGATTTTGCAGGATCAGGGACCGTCTCGCTGCTTAGGTGAGTAGACTTCTCGCAGTAGGTCTTTATTCCCGATATTCTTCGCACCAGGTTCTCAAATTTTCCGGAGCACGCCGGAATAAATCACGAGGTGTTCAAGTATGGTAATCCGACGGGCAAACGGAGTTGCCCGAGGTGAAGCTTGTCGAAACCAATTACTCACAATCACAATGGCGATCTATGGGGCATTCAGAGCTCATCCTGCGGCTCAGTTTTGCAGGACGGGCCAGTACAGAGTTGGGATGTGCGTGCGGCCGTTTGTGCCGTGGGTTCCCGTAGCATTGAGGCTCATAGCGATGAAGTCCTGGTCTTTCTGCTGCGAAACGCCGTGGACAAGCAGACACTTGATGACCTGTTCCAGGAACTATTTCGCCGATATCAATCACGAGTCACCCGCTGGTGTCTTCGAATCACAAGAAACCCCGATCGTGTTCCAGACCTGGTTCAAGAAGTATTTTTACGTGCATTTCGGCGGTTGTGCACGTATCGCGGTAACTCTCGATTTTCAACCTGGCTATTTGTCATCACTCGGAACCATTGTCTAAACGCATTAAAAAGGCGCCGTACCGAGCCGACCGATGACGGAGAAATGATGCCGGACGACTTCCCTGGCGCGCATGGGCAGGAGGTTCATCTGGCCCTGGAGCGGGTTCAAGCCTTCCAAAATATGTGGCGTCTGATCCAGGCAACGCTGACGCCGATGGAAGTCCGTGTCCTGGCGCTGCATTACGGTCACGGGTTGCCTCTTGCGATCATCACCCGCCAGATGATGCTCTCGAATCCAAGCGGCGCAAAAGCCTACATTGTGAACGCTCGAAGAAAACTCAAAGCGGTCTTGCGCAACAGTGAGTCAACAGTGTCTTGCACCTGCGTCGCCTCCTGACCGGAACTCAGGGATGTTGCCTATGGCTTTGATGTCCATTTTCGAGGATCCGCACAAACCGCAGGTTCAAGCGTCGAGCCGCTGCCCGGAGTTCTCGTCGAACTGATTCGGTTTTTGAAGAAGTCGTACATGCGAAGGCGTTCAGACCGGCTCAGTGAGGCGAAGAACTCCCGCACCATGGCGATGTCCTCCGAGCTTTTTACCGCCTGCGGCATAGATTCCCCTCGCCAGAACAATCGAAGAAATGCACGGTTGTGATCGGCCTTGGGCTCCTTTCCTGATGCTGCCTGCTCTTTGGCCTTCTCGGCCGGCAGTGTATTAAACGGCTCATTGCGATGTTCCCCTTCCCGGCGAATGCAAGCGCCAGAATTTCCCACTAATATTGACAACCAACAGAAACAGCTTTCTCTGGAAAAATAAGACGCAAGGCAGCCTGAATCGTCCGGACCGTGGTGTTCTCTTTTAATGGCCGGATCAAGACGTCATAGCCGCCGTGCTGAAGTACGCTCTGCCACAAGTCGTCATCGCTAACAGGCGAAACCAGCAGTATGCAACTTTGCGGCGAACATGCAGCGAGGCGATACATCACTTCGCGCCAGGGATATCCAGGCTGAGTGCAATCACATAAAATGACCTCAAATTGGCGCTGCGACGCCAAAGCGAATGCCTCTCGCGGCGACTGAGTAAAACGAATCTTCCAGTTATATTCGTCCCCGATCCATCCCAATGAAACGCGGTCGTCGATAGACATGGCGACAGCTAGAATCCTTAGGTGCTCCTCAGGGGGAGAGGGCTCTTCATCCCGTTTTTTGAACCAATCAACTAGCCACACGGCTCTCCTCCTAAAAGTCCCCGCTGCCATTGGCTGCGACGAACTGACAGGCTTCGGCAGGCGAGTTGCTCCCGAACGTGCGGAACGCATTCGAACGGCGGCGAAAACAAGCGAATTTCTCGGCCATGCTGCTCTGAAAACTCAACTTTGCAGCGGATTATTCCTGATTTGCGCGAGCGCGCAGCCCTTCGCCTTGCCACTCCAATTAAAAAGAGGCCCGACTCCTTAAGAGCCGGGCCCGGAAGTACCACTTGCGAAAATCGCCGTCTGGCAGCCAAGACCCTAAATCAGAAGATCAATTTTAGAGCCACTTGGAACTGCCTCGGGTTGAGGGCGCCGTTCGACGCAGTGATCTGCCCGAACTGGCCCGCGGTAGATGGCAGGGAGCCTGCGCCAACAACCCCCGAAGCATTCGGCAACCATTTCGTAATGGTGATGTTGGGCTGGCCGAAGTTTTCGGTGTTCGTGAGGTTATAGACTTCGCCCCGTAACTGCAACTTCATACGCTCGTGGAGCTGGAAGTCCTTGAACAGCGAGAAATCGACGCTCCGCTGGTTCGGACCGTATGCCTGGGCGCGCGATTCACCCCCGATAACACCCACAGGCTGGAGCGTGAAGGCGTTGAGGTTGATGAAGTTCGTGTAATTTTGGTTCGCCGCGCCATACGAGGCGCCCGGCACGACGTTGGGCCGGTCAACGGTCACCAAGGTGCTGACGTGGGATGGAACCGGCGTCGCATTATCCAGCACGGTAAACGGTGTGCCGGATTGCCAGAAGGCCAGGCTGTTAGCCTGCCATCCACCGAAAGCCAGCTTGGCCAGCCTGCTTCCATTCTTTCCAAATGGAAGCTCGTAGTTGGCGCGGAACGAGAAGCGGTTCTTGATGCCAATGTCCGAATTGCCCCAATCGTAGTTCCTCTGGTACGGAAGGATCGCACCAACCGTCGCTTGGCCGGTGGTTCCGCCATCCTGAATATTCGTGAGATTGCGCGCGAAGGTGTAGTTCGCGTTTACCGTGAGGCCCTTCGCGTAGCGGCGCTCAAAACTCAACTGCATCGAATTATATTCGGATGCGCCGGTGGCCGTGTAGTAATTAATAGAACTGACGTTCGGCAACACGGCGGAGTAAACCAGCGGATTGTACGCTCCGGTGCTGGGCGCTGGAATATTCACGTTGGGAGCGTATTGCAGATGCCGGGCTACCTCGCCCACAAAACCCGCACTGACGACGTTCTGCCCGAATTGCTGCTGGACCGTCAGATTGTATTGGATGATGTAAGCCTGCGGGTAGTTCAAGGCGTGCGCGCCGACCACGCCGGGAACCAAGTTATTCAGCGGCGGTATAGGCGCCAGCGGAGCGCCCTGAGCAAGAGTCCCGCTGCCAGCCGGGCAAGCCGTCGGCCCGCTGGTTACTGCCGTAAAGCAATTGATGGTCTGGGATACGAAACGGCGTGTTGTAGTTGTTCAGCGAGCCGGAGGCAAAGTCCTGGGCGAAACGGCTCATGCCGAACCCGCCGCGGATCACCAAATTCTTCCGCGGATTGGCGGCAAAGCCGAAGCGTGGCTCGAAGTTCGTCCAATAGGACTTTACGCCACCGGTTGCGCCGACGATAAAGGGGTCGCAACCGGCCGTGCAGGATCCAAGATTCGTCAGATCGAAGTTGGAGCGCTGATTCACGGAGCTGGTGATCGGGCTGAAATGATCCCAGCGCAAACCTAGATTGAGCGTAAGCCAGGACTTGGCGTGCCAGTCATCCTGGACGTAAACGGCCGGTTCCCAGAAGCGGAAGTATTGCTCATGGAAATTGATCTGCCGTTGAATCTCGTCGGGCTGACCTTCAATGAGATGCTCCAGATTCAGAAGCGGACTCTGGGTGAACTGGAAATATCCCAGCCCGAAGGTGTTCTGAAAATAATTGAGCTGCCGCCGGATGAGCGTGGCGCCCATTTTGACGTTGTGAGCGCCCTTGGTCCAAGTCAGTGAACCCTGTTCCTGGAATACGTTGTTGATGTCCAGGATGGGTACGAATCGGTCGTCGCCGAGAGTGAAGTCGCTGCCAGTCCCGACGAATCCGGTGAGTTGTATCGTTGCCAGCCCCGAAATTTGAGAGTTCACGTCGGTGTTCGGTTGTCCGAACTTCGCGCTCGCATTGGTGCCTTGGTTGGGAGAGGTCGTCAGCAGGTTGAGCCTGGTGAATCCGCCTTTCAATTCCATCACCAGCGTTGGGCTGAAGACGTGAATGTAATCCGCCGCGTAGCTCTGTGAATCGGCATTTGATGGACCCGGAAAGATTCCACCCCCCGCGCTGATACCGTTTACGTTCGGGAATAGCGCAGGTTGCGAGTTGAAGGTCGGGTTGTAAGAGAAACGAGCGAAGATGCTGTCGGTATCGGAGAAACGATGATCGACGCGAGCGTCGTACGTGGTGCTGTTATAAGTCTTGGTGACGTTCTGATTGTAGTTAGACGCGATGGCGTTCGCGGGACCCGTATTCGGAGCCGGCCACAACCCCCAATACTTCGCGGCAACTGGATCGATGTGCGGAACGACAATGCCGCCTGGCTGATCGGTGAAGTTTCCGGGATTCTTCTCTTCAAACAGCGTCGGCGTGGAAATCAGGCCGGTGGGCACGCCCTGTACGATCCTCAGAGCCTCGGTGTCGACGAAAAAGAAGGTCTTATCTTTCTTGATCGCGCCGCCGAAGGACCCGCCAAACTGGTTCTGGCGGTACTCCGGACGCTGCGTGCCTGCCAGATTGGAGAAGAAATCGTTGGCATTGAGCTTGTCATTGCGCAGGAACTCGTAAGCGCCACCGTGCCAATCGTTGGTCCCGGATTTCGTGAGCAGGTTGATCACGGCGCCGCCCGCACGTCCGACTTCCGCGCTGTACGTGTTGGTTTCGACTTTGACTTCCTGGATCATGTCAATCGACGGCCGCGTCAGGATGGTGAATTGTTCGCGTTCGTTGTTATCCATTCCGTCGATTAACTGGTTATTGAATACTTCGTTCTGTCCGTTGGCACTGATGTTGGCGGTCTGGCGGCGTTCGTCAGGACGCGTGCCGCTCAAAATGGAATTCGACGGCCCAATGTTCACGCCTACGGTGCTCTGCACCAGGGTGACGTAGTTGCGGCCGTTCAAAGGCAGGTCCTGCACGCCTTGCGCGCCCACCACCGTCGAAAGCGTTGCACTATCGGTCTGCAATGCAGGACTTTGCGCCGCTACTTCCACCGTCTGGGTTACGTCACCCACCTGCAGTTGCACGTTGGCCCGGGCGCGGTCGCCGGACACAACAGAGAGATTAATGGTGGATTTCTTGAA
This sequence comes from Bryobacterales bacterium, assembly GCA_963731375.1. GTDB lineage: Bacteria > Acidobacteriota > Terriglobia > Bryobacterales > Bryobacteraceae > Palsa-187. Next base: position 329,776 of record CAVSUW010000002.1, on the reverse strand, counting down.
ACTCGGCGCTTCCGCGGTAATCATGTACTGGCCGGACGGCATCAGATTGAAAATGTAGTCGCCGGTTGCATTGGTTGTTGCGGTTTTGGTTTCGTTCGTTGCCGTATTCTGTACGGTGACCTTCACGCCAGGTACCACCGCCCCACCGGCGTCAGTAACCGTGCCGAGAATATCGGCTGTATTTTCCTGGGCGGAAGCCCAGTTGACAGTCGAAAATAAGGATGATGCGATTAGACACACTAAGAGTGTGCGATGTAACAGTGTTCTCATACCCCTTCGAAACTCCCTTTCTTCTTTTTTTCAAACCCCTGTATCAAGCCCGCGGAGCAATAAATCGAGCACCCGTTGGGCCAAGCTCTGTACTGAAACGTTGGACGTTCGCTACAGGGCCACTGCGGTAAACAAGTTGTAAAACTATTGTGTATTTCCGATGGCGCGAAACTAGAAGCGTTTAGATTCTCCGCTAGGCGCGCGATGTGTCCTCCTTGTTGCTGGGTTGCGCACAAAGTGGAGACTTGCGTGTCCGCGAATATATTCCGGTGGACTCGAGAAATATTGCCGACGATGCTGGGTATGCACCCGAGGGTCGGTGCCACTCAGGCCTTGGAGTGAAAATAGGCTGTCGTGCGGTTCAACGCCGATCGAAGCCGGTCCCGCTGAAGCGTGGAGCTGTTATGGGTTTAATGCCGCGATTACGCATCAGTGGAGCGACGCGTTGCCAGTTGCGATCCCTAAATCCGCCGACCTAATCCCTCGAATTTCCGCCGTTCCCCTTCCGCCCCGTGACAGATCGCACACGACTCAGCGCCTTTCACGTTCAGATCCGACACCTGCGCGTAAGTCAACCCCTTGTCTTTCCAGGTGATGATTCGTAACCCCTGTTGCGACGAAAAGTAGAAGGTCAGACCTCCGGATCGATAGCTCTCTCCGCCTGACGGCGTGATCCGCGAGGATGATGAAATCAACAGCGATATCGGCTTCCGGTCCATTTCGTACGCCAGGTAAGCGACGTCCTCTCCGCGATACTGCATCAGCCGGGCACCTACCAGCGCATACCGCTTCGGTCCGCCTTCCGGATAGTTCGGCAGCGTCAAGTGAAACGGCACCCGCGGCTCCAGCCAGCTCGACACGACCGGCGGCTGGTCCGACGCGACGTCGAGCGGAAACGTTCCCCGCGCGATATTGCGATGCGCCTGCACCGCGAATTGCTCGTAACCCGACCGCCCCGCCGAAATCCACCACGCAGCCGCCACCGCAAGCAACACTGCCGCCGCTGCCAGCGACGGCAACCATCGGCGCTGCCTCTGCCGCCGCTCCCAGTCCGCCACCATCCCCTCGATGGCCGCATAGGACCGTTCCGGCACCTCATATATTGGACACGCCGCGCGCACCGCATCCACCGTCTCGCGCAGATCGTCATACTCCCGCCGGCACTCCGCGCATTCCGTGAGGTGCGCCTCGAACTCCAAGGCTTCCGCGCCGGTCACCTCCCGATCCACGTACAGCGCGATCCGTGGCCTGATCTCCGAACAGCTCATCATCGCCGTACCTCCTGCACCCGGGGCATCAATAACTGCCGCAACGCCTCCCGCCCACGCGCCAGCCGGCTCATCACCGTGCCGACGGGCAGCCGAGAATCGCGGCGATCTCGGCGTAGGAAAGGTCTTCCATATCGCGCATCACGATAATCTCGCGCCATATCGCCGGCAGCGAATCCACTGCTGCCCGAACCTCGGAAACCAGCAACTTCCGGCTCATCGTCTGCTCGGCGTTCTCGCCGGAAGCGACACTCGCGGCGTCCTCAAACAAGGTCTCCCGCGACCGCGCCATCCGCCGCCGCTCGTTCTGCCAGACGTGCCGCATGATCGTGAAGATCCACGGCCGGATCTCATCGGCGTTGGCGACCACCGGCTTCCGCTTCGCACCCAACGCCCGCTTGTAGGTTTCCTGCAATAGTTCTTCAGCGTCCCATGGCGCTCCGCACAGAGACCGGGCATAGCGATAGAGGGATGCGTGACACCCCAACACACATTCGGCGAATGACGACAGAAAGGTTCCCTCCTTCCATGTTTACACCGCCGCCCGCAAAAAATTCCCAGAATTCTTTGTTTGGCTTCCTGGAATAATCTTCCGGCCCGGGTGTAGACCTCAGTAGTCACCCAGTGGCGGCAACAACATGGCTCGCTCGCCGAGCGCTACTCGGTGCGGAAAGAGGAAGATTTTGCGATTCAAAACGCGTTGGATCCAGTTTTCGATGCTGGCCGCGAGGCTTAGCGGTTGGAGCGGCGCTCCTGGCGCAGGACAAAGCGCGGCCCTCTAGCTATGCTCCTGTCGATATCCATGAGGCATTTGCCACTACTCTGAACCGTATGTCGGCTGCCAAAACTGACATCATGGCGCGTCAGATGGCGCTCCTTGCAGAGCGTTATGACCTAAGCGACCGCCCCGCGCCCGGCGTCACCATGTCGCGGAACAAGCCGGTCCAGCAGGGCGTGCGCGTCAAGACTCGCCGCAGGTGTTACCTGGGACCAACTCGCTAAACTTACCCCGGACCAGATCAAAGACCGCGACATCTTCCCCGCCGGCTTCCTCCCCCTGCCCCACCCCAACCATCCGGAAGGCGGAATGCTCTTCCCTAAATTCGAAATCGATGAGCTGAAGAAGCAGGAGGACCGGGACCTCACCCGCTTCGACCTGGACTTCGACACTCCAGACCAATTCCTTCCCGAATTCCCCGCGCCCATTTATCTAACAACGCGACCCGACCTCGGCGATGTCTCCCAAGGCAAGCTGGTCACTCTCGACAACTACTACGAACTGTTCAACGGCATCCTCAATCCCAAGCAAATCGAAGGTCTGCGCCTGCTTCTGACTACGTTTCCGCAGCAGCAGTACAACCAGACCGAGGATCGCCGCACCGTTCACGCCAGCCGCGGCGTGGCCTGTTTCGACTGCCATGCCAACGGCCACACCAACCGCGCCACTCACCTGGTCGGCGACATCCGGCCGCAGGAGTATCGGCATCGGATCAACACGCCCTCCCTACGCGGTGTGAGCGAGCAACGCCTGTTCGGATCGCAGCGCGCTCTGAAATCAGTGGAGGACTTCACCGAGTTTGAACAGCGCGCAGCCTACTTCGATGGCGATCCGGTCATCGCGATGAAGAAAGGCGTGAATATTCTGGATCGCGGGAGCCAGGTGCACGCCATGGCCGAGTTTGAGGAGTTGCTCGATTTCCCGCCAGCCCCCAAGCTGAATATTGAGGGCAAACTCGACCCGAGAAAAGCGAACGCGAGCGAATTGCGCGGCCAGGATATTTTCTTCGGGAAAGGCCGTTGCGCGGGCTGCCACCAGGCGCCATATTACACCGACAACCTCATGCACAACCTGCAGGCCGAGCGCTTCTACAAGCCCCGCATGGTCAATGGCATGATGGCCTCCGCTGACGGGCCCATTAAGACGTTCCCGCTGCGCGGCGTGAAAGACACTCCGCCATACCTCCACGACGGCCGTCTGCTGACGCTCGAGGACACGGTCGAATTTTTCAATCTCATCCTTGAAACGCAGCTCTCGTCGCAGGAAAAGTCGGATTTGGTCGCTTTCCTCCGGACGTTATAGGAGGATTTGCTGAACAAGTCTGACATTCACCAGTGTTTCTGAGGATCGCCGGGAATAAAAAGCACGGCGAGACGTCTACTTCAATGAGCGCCCACGGCTCAGCAACAGGGTTCTTGGTTTCAGGTGGTGAGAGATTCGGTTCTGAACTCTCAGCACGTCGATTGGTGTCCGCTAGCGGCGGACACTCACAGGTTCGCTCGTGACTGAAGACGATCCTCCTCCGAGATGCGTCTAAAGACGAGCGGGGCCGGCGCAAAGCTTGCGGCGCTCGCCGGCCCAATATTTCTTCCCTCAGCGGGCGCGGACTATGCCACGCCCCTTTTTTCCACGGTGAGCTTGCGCCAGACCGACACCTGCAACTAGAGGTGTGTTCTCTTCAGACCTACCGACGGGAAGTGAGGCCCAACTGCTCTCGGCTGTCGATTTACTCGATAGCCGAATTTTTTCGCGCTACTCTCAATCCTCTGGAATATTTTGCGAGAGGGGCGAGTCTGCATGAGTACATGGCGGCAATACTACAACGAGGTTGCCGCCTCAAGCGGCGGTTGCTCCCCCCTTTAGCAACCACCGCTTCTCAACCGATGACCTGCCGCGCCTGGCACTGGACGGCCCCGCGATCACGACCTTGGTCGTGTCGCTGAATGATGCTTCCGTGGCCAGCGCAAAATAGCCATTCGGCGCGTCAGTTCAAGAGATAAAAGTTCACAAACTGTTTACAAGCACTACTGAAATTATTTCAGGCCGTGCCCCGTCTTTAACCAGAGCACGCCCGCGCATGCGCGCTGACGAACTGCAACTCATCTGTTTTTTAAAAAGGAGCACTATTTGTGAAACTAGAAACTCTTTCATCTGACGATTCTTCAAAAGCACAGACAGCATCACCGTCGAAAGACGATGTGCAAGCGAACTGGCAACGCGTCGTCCGGCGGCGCTCGTTTCTTGCACGGCGTCGGCGCGGCGGGCGCGATGGCGGGCGCAGCGGCGCTGTCAACCGGTAAGCTGTTCGCCAATGATACGAAGCGGCTTTCCAAGGGCGACGCAGCCATTCTGCGATTAGCCGCGGCGATCGAGTTTATCGAGGCCGATCTGTGGCAGCAATATAACGAGCTCGGCGGACAGGTCGACCACAATGACAATCCGAATCCCGGAAACCCAGCCTACATCGCCGCGCTCCAACAACTCGATGGGGACATGCCGCAGTACATCTCCGACAACACCGATGACGAGATCAGCCATCGGGATTTCCTCAACGCCTACCTGAAGTCGAAAGGCGCGCAACCCATCGACTTCACCCAGTTCCAAACCCTTCCGCCGACGAAAGCCGCCGGAGCTCTCGGCGGCGGACGGCTCACCAACTTGCAGTCGCTCACGGTCGATACCAGTTGGTATTTCCGCTACCGCAGCACGCAGAATCCCGACTTGGGCGCCACGTTTCCGCAACTCCTCAATATCGTCAAGCAGCCCGCAATTCCCTTGCAGGACAATAACGCGTCAACCACCATTCAGGCGATCGCCAACGTCGCGGGGATTCACTTCGCATACATCGAGCAGGGTGGATCCAGCCTGTACCCGATCCTGGCGCTCAAAGCCAGCAGCCTGGAAGTTCTGCGCATCCTGATCAGCATCGGCGGCGTGGAGATCGATCACTTCTCACTCTGGCACGACAAGATGGGCAACGCTGTCGCGCAGCCTGTAGCGCCTTTATTCGATCCCGTCACCGGACTGACGTTCCCCGATTTTAACGACCCGGCCAACCAACATAACGCGAACCTCTCCGCAGTCGATCAACAGGCCGGCAGCCAGATGTTTCAGACCAACCTGATTCAGCCCGAGCCATGCCAGTTCATCAGCCCGGATCTGCCTGCTTGCTCGATCATTCGGCCGACGCTTACGCAGAATGGCGGCGCCATGGCCACTGTCCAATCGTTTATTGCCGACCGCCTGTTCTTCGGCCAGAACCCGGCGTTCCTGGAGCAGTTGATGGATTTGGCGTCGGAAGCCGACGCTGCGAGCCGCGAAGGCCAGGACTAGCTGCACAACGAATGTTGGGACGGCCGGCTGAAGATGTATTGCCGTCCGTCCCGATCCCAGGAATATTTCCATCAGTTCTAAAGTCTCCTTCATTCAAGCGCGCCGATTCTACAACGGCGCCACGCGTATTTTTTTCTTACAAGGAGATCGATCACTCGCCATGAGCAAATTCTTAACTACGCTAGCCCTGCTGTCCGCAAGTCTTACAGCCCAGCCCGTCAATCAAGTCTTGCAGTGGAACAAGACCCTCCTCGCGATCGTTCGGACACCAGGAGCACAGCCTGCCACCGTACACCCCACCCGAAGTTTCGCGATCATGCATGCCGCGATCTATGATGCGGTAAACACGATCGACGGCACCCACGCGCCTTATCTGATCCGGCTTAGCGGGGTTTCGCCGGCAGCCTCGCAAGACGCCGCAGCATCGGCAGCCGCACACGAGGTTCTGGTAGCTCTGTATCCGGCCTTCAAAACAGCGCTCGACATGCAATTTCAACAGTCATTGACACAAATCTCAGGAGGAGACAAAGCAGCCGGAGTCACCGTCGGTCAGACCGTTGCGGACAACATCCTAACGCTGCGAAGCAATGACGGGTCCAATGCCACTCCGCCGCTGTTTGTCTTCGAAAACGTGCCCGGCCGCTACCAGTCGCCGGCCCCAAATCCCCCGGCCGCGCAGCCGCAATTTACTCACTGGTCTCACGTGACGCCGTTCGCCTTGCGGGAAGCGAACCAGTTTCGTCCCGGCCCTCCGCCCTCGTTAGGGAGCGACACGTACGCCGACGTTTTCAATGAAGTGAAAGCATTCGGGATCGTGAACAGCACTGCCGCTTCCGCGGACCAGGCACTGACCGGACGTTTTTGGAACGGCGCCATTCAGAACTACTGGAATGAGATCGCCCAGACGGCCTCGCAAAATCGTAACCTCACGACCGCGCAAAACGCGCGCCTTTTTGCCGCGCTTAACCTGGCGCTAGCGGATAGCGTGATTGCCTTCTACGATGCCAAATATGTATATAACTTCTGGCGTCCAGTGACGGCTATTCGCGCCGCCGATCCCGCCGAGAACCTCGCGACTTTACCGGATCCGAACTGGCTTCCACAGGTCGGGAAGACCACGCCGGACCCTGCCTATCCGGGAGCGCACGCCGTAATCAGCGCGGCGGGGGCTACTGTCCTGAATTCGTTGCTCCGCGGTCATCGCTTCGACTTTAACGTTACCTCCGAAGTGATGCCGGGGACCGAACGTTCGTTCAAGAACTTCTCGGCTGCCGAAGAGGAGGCCACACTCAGCCGAATCTTCGCCGGAGTGCATTTTCGCTCCGACCTCACTAGTGGCCAGCAACTCGGCCGCGAAGTGGCGCACTTCGTCCTGGATAATTTCTTGACTCCCCTTCGCCGGGACAATGAATCCGACGACGACAACTGAGAAGCCGACGCTGCGGGCGCGACGGGCAGAACTAGCGCAACATCGCACCTTACAGTTTTCGCTCGCATTCTGAGACCGTCTCCTCCGACACCTGTCTCCCGTGCGGAAGTCAAATTCGCACGAGGCGAGCGAGGCCGGCGCACCCACGCGTGGCGCGCCGGCATTATTCCTTGGTTCAAAGAAACGCGACCCGCAGCTTATTGATTCGTCCCGCCGGAGCGAATCTCGCTGCTAGGTCCTGCCGATGCTGCTCTCTAAGCTCACCGATTCTATGGCCTATTAGGGCCCGACCGCTTCGGGTGTCGGCTTGTGCTTCAGCATCCTGCGGATATCCGGCCAAAACTCCTTGATCACGGTCGAGATGGTATCGTAGCCGACCTGCGAGCCCCACACGCCAACAGTATTTGACAGAGTCCGATCGGCCTGGGGATGGTAGGTGTATGTGGAGATTCCCGCCGCGATTGCGCTTCCGAAAATCTCCGAGTAGTTGAACTGCTCGCCGCCCGAGTCGGAACGAGTGATCACGACCCTGCTCACCGCGTAGCCCAAGCGATGCAGGAATCGGCCGTTGCTCGACTGGTAAAAGCGGGGATCCTGCCGCAGCAGCGAAGGAAGTACAGCGCTGGTCATGAAGGCCTCGATGGTGCTATCGGCAAATGCCGCGCCGTAGCGTTTGCCATAACCGGCCGCACCGTGGCCGTATCCCGCCTCGCTGTTCTGCGCTTGGCTGATGCCCGCGAGCAAGCCGTACCACGGATAGATGACATAGTCGAACGAACTCCTGGCAACCACTTTGAATTTTTGGTCCGTGGTGAGGGGCGGCCGCTGAGCAGCATTCTCCAGCGTTAAGAAGTTTGGTAGCAGGTTGAAAAGTCGGTCGTTTGATGTTCCGAGTTGGGATGTGCCAGCTTGTGATGTAGCAGGTTGTGAGTTAGGCAGGGCACTCTGGTCCGTCTTTTCTTCGCCGGCGGCCTTGAATTGGTTCTCTGGGGCCGCATCCGCGCCCGACGATCGCTCCTGCTGGCTTTGCTGCTCTTGCTGTGCGGAGAGCGGAGGAACGAGCAGGGTCGATGACGCGAAGAACGCACTCAGAAAAAAATGGGAGACCGCTGCACATGGTCGATATTCACGGTTCCTAAAGAGGGCCAATATTCTCCCTGACATTAGTAGGTCCTCATTCCTTCTTGCCTCAATCAGGCGTCTCCTCCAGCTTTTCCGATGCTTTCTTCTGCGGAGGGGCGGAAATATTCCGCCTTACGGCGTTGTTAGCCACCGGCCGCAATAGGCTGTGCTGTGGCTGCATGTTTAGGCGAGCGCGCCGGTGTCTTCTTTGCTGCCGCGAGATCCGCACTAGGCCCTGCTGCGACCGCGTTTGGAAACTGCAGAAACTCATATCCATCGGAATCGCCGGGATAGAACCAAGTGCGCAGAGCAGCAGGCTGGCCTTCGGACGCGTGATAGAACGAGAACTCGTTCTTTTCGGCTAGCTCTCCGCGAGATGTGTGAATAGGAGCGACCGTGATGATCAGCCGTGTCTCGTCGCCGTTGAAGATGCTGACGACATCCCGCATGGGGAAGGAATCCCGAAGTCTTAGCACGTACTGGCCGGCCGGCAATATCGTTCCTTCCACGGCGACGGATTGGGATATCGTGATTGTGGTTTTCTTGTCGAACTCGCTGGCATTCAGCGAAGGGATAGACGCGCTGCTCATCATACTGATGGCGAGAGCGGCTAAAACGCGCAGATTATACTTCATAGATATTTTCCTCTTTGTTCTTTTTCGCAGTCATCTACTCTGCAAACTGAGCTTTGCTGCAATTTATTCCTGGCTTAAGAGGGCGTCGATCCATCGGTGAACCGCACCGGTTGTGGTTCGGTTCTGTCTTGCGTGCGGACTCTAGGCCGCGTGCGGGTTCGTGGAGTGATCTTCAATCACCCACTGAGCCCAACGCGCTGAAGCAAGCTGTGGAATCTTGGATCGGTACGCAGCGGGTCAAAGCAGGGCCGCATGAGGATCCACGGGCTAAAGCGCTCGGCGTAAGCTTTTTCAAGCCAAGCCATCGCTTGATTCTTATCGTTCAGCCCTACGTAGACCATGGCAATCTCGGGAGCGTTTGAGAAGGACTGAGGCGATCGATTCTTCAGATCGTTTAGTATCTTTACCGCTTCATCCCTTCTGCCTGAAACGGCGTAGGCGTAAGCTAGATTGGCTGTGAACGCCGTGCTGCCTGGAGACAATTCGATCGCTTTTCGAAGCTCCCCAATGCCCTCGTTGTAATTTTGCTTTTGATTCAATGCCTGCCCCAAGACAAAGTGTGCAGGGGCGAAGAACGGATCCAAGTACGTTGTCTTCCGGCTTTGTTTTATCGCTTCGTCATAACGATGTGCGACCAGCAGCTCTTCAGCCAAATCGGCGTTAATGATGAGGGAGAGGGGGTCCAAACTCTCGGCCTTTTCGACTTCGGCGACCGCTTCGCGATTGCGCCCCAACGCGGCCAAGTGCCAGCCGTACCAATCGTGACCTGTCGCGTAGCCGGGGCTAAGCTCAATTCCTCGTGCGAACTCCTTCCCGGCAGACCCCCAATCCCAGTCGAAGTTATCCAAGCAAAATGCGAGCGAGACGTGAGCTTCGCCGAGAGTACCGTCAAGCGCGATAGCCTTGGCCGCCGCGGCCTTCGCTTTGGAGTACGCTTCTTTCGGAACGAGAACCGCATACTTCCAATCTCCTGCCAATGCATAAGAGTCAGCCAACCCTGCATACGCGCGAGCGTAGTTCGGATCTTTTTCGACGGCTTGGTTAAAATAATCGATGGCGTTTTTCAAGCCATCGGGGGTCCGTTTATTCCAGAAATATCGTCCCTTGAGATAGGCCTCGTAGGCTTCCGGATTCACCGGGTCGACATTTTTCAACGCAGCCTGTTCGTGTGGAGTCAACTCGATCCGGATTTCCTGGGCGATGGAGCGAGCCACCTCGTTTTGGAGCGCCAGGATGTCGCGCAGTTCTACTTCATAGCTCCGGCCCCACAATTGTTTGTCGGCGGAGGCGCCGATCAACTGCGTTGTGATGCGAACCTTGTTCCCCGAACGCAGAACTGTTCCTTCCAATACGGCATCGACGTTCAACTCCCTTGCGATCTCCGGCAACGGCCTGCGCGCGCCTTTGTATGTCATCGCCGAGGTGCGGGAGACTACGCGTAGTTGGCTGATCTGTCCCAACTCAGTGGTCAGTTCGTCGGTCATACCGTCTGAAAAGTAATCCTGCGACGGATCGCCGGAAAGGTTTTCCAGGGGAAGCACTGCCAGGGATCGAATCAGCACCGATGGGCGGCCCGGCAAAAACATCCAGACCAGGAAGCCTGCCGCCAGCAGGACTAATGCGCAGACAGATGCCATCGTCCAAGGAAGGGGCCGACGTTGAGGGGCCCCGACTGCATGGGCGCCAGGAAGATCAACCCGATCTTCGGTTGCGGGTTTCTCAACAGCAGAAGAAACCTCGCTGACGGCGGTGGTGTCTTCACCATCATTGACGGCCACGACCGGGGCGATAAACCGGTAGCCTCGCCGCGGGGCCGTCTCGACGAAGCGGGGATTGGAGGCTGAATCTCCCAGCACCTCACGGAGTTTGTTTACAGCCGTGCCCAGGCTGTGATCGAAATCGACGAAGGTATCTTCGGGCCAGAGTGCGCTTCTGAGTTCCTCGCGCGTGACCAGTTCCCCGGGCTGCTTCAACAACGTGATGAGCAGCATATAAGGCTGCCCCTGCAGCCTGATTCGTATGCCTTTTTTCCGCAGTTCGCCCGAGCGAAGGTCAACTTCGAATACGCCGAAGCGAACCGAGCGTAAAGTAGACGGGAATTCCGGCATGGGCGGAGCGCCTCAGCGTCTGGCCAGAGATGTCAATTGGGCTTGATCCATCGAGTATACCCGATCGAGTCGAACTGAATGTTTCGGAAGACGTGTCGTCGAGAGAATATTAAGAAAAGTCAATGGCAATACCGTATAACAGCCAGTGTGATCCGCCTCAAATCCGCTAGCCGACAAATGAAGTGTTCCGTTAAGTCCTTTCTCATCAGGGAATTGCCAAGTGAAGAATTCTTGAAACAGGGAAGGTTGCCTGTGCATTGAGCGATGCGGATGTGACGGCTACGATTGTCTTACCGCGGAAGAAGGAACCATCGTGAGACCACCCCAGTCGCCTTCGACGTTCAGCCAAGACTCACGCCAGCATCTCGACGCACGCGGTGACACGGCAGTGCTGACAGCTCACTTGGGCGCCGCTTACAATCTGGCTCGCTGGCTGATGCGCGATGAAACCGAGGCGGAGGATGCGGTTCAGGACGCATACATGCGCGCCCTCAGTCACTTTGCAAGTTTTCGGGGCGGCGACGGGCGTGCGTGGCTACTGACGATCGTGCGCAATAGCTGCTTTAACCGCCTGAGGCAGAAGGGCGCATCGGGTTTAAACACTGATTTCGACGAGGCATTGCATAGCTTTGGCCGCCAGACTGATAACCCGGAAGCCGAATTATTGAAAGCAGAGAGAGCCGAACTGGTGAGGAAGTCCCTGGACGAGCTACCGGCCACATATCGCGAAGTAATCGTGCTCCGGGAACTGGAACAACTGTCGTACCGGGAAATCTCGAACATTGCGGGAGTCCCTTTGGGTACAGTCATGTCGCGCCTCAACCGGGCGCGCCAACACCTTCAGCAAGCCATATTGAACGCCAACCCGATTGTTTCTGGACCGCGACCTCCTATCCATTGTTCATAAGTTCAGGTGTTGACAAGTAAGTGTGCCAAGGTCGGGCAGCGCGGCTCCAGCCAGTACTCAAAGAGGCAGCGCCTCCAGTATGCTAATCGGCGCGAGAGTCGGAATCACCTGGGTCAGACGAAATCCACTTTTTTCGAGGAGGCCGCAGTACTCGTCCTTCGTACGCTCCCGCCCTCCGGACATCACAAGCATGTTCAGATCCAGCAAACTTCCGAATACCGCATCGTCTGAGAGCGGCAGCACCATCTCCATCACTAGCAATTTCGCTTGCGAATCCATGGCGCGCCGGCAGTTCTTCAGGATGCGGACAGCAAGGTCGTCGCTCCAGTCGTGCAACACGTTTTTGAGAATGTAGGTGTCCGCCCCTTCCGGCACCGATTCGAAAAAGCTCCCGCCAATGCTTCGGCGCCGGTCGCCAACGCCCTTGGTCCAAATGTGCGGCCCGGCGGCCGCAATCACCTGTTCGGAATCAAATAGAATCCCCTTCACCGAAGGATTGGTTCGCAGGATGCTGTCCAGCAACACTCCATGGCCGCCACCGATATCCGCCACCACGCGGCTCCCCGAGAAGTCGTAGGCGAGGATGGTCGCCAGCGCCATCTGCCTCGTCAAATCGGTCATCGCTTCGTTGAAAGTCTTGGCGGCGGCGGAGTTCTCCGCAAGATACTCGAAGAGCGGCCGCTGAAAAACATTGTTAAACGCCGGCGTATCGCATTTAACACTGTCGATGAGTTTCCCCCAGGCCTGATAGTGCTCTTCCCCGAGTGTCAGAATGATGGAGCGCATAGAACCCGGCATGCCACTTTGCAACGAAGCTCCGATTCCTGTGAGCCGGAAACGGCCGTCGTCGTCGACAGTGAGCAGACCAAGGGCCACCAACGCCCGCGTCAATCGGGCCAGCGAATTGCCGTTCGCGCCGGTCGCGCTCGCGATTTCATCGCTCGACTTGGAGCCCTCGCCCAGCACGTCGGCGATTCCTAGCTTGGCCGCCACATAAATCGTCTGCGAAGCCCAATAAGCAGTCGCCATCCGGAAGACCGCATACGTCGAATTCATTGGATTGACGCGCTCGCGACCAGTCACCATCTCAGCAACGCCGCCTCCGCGGCCATACCCGGGCCGAGCGCCACCAGCACGCCCCAATCTCCCGGCTGGGGGTCACCGGTCCGCATCACCTCATCCAATACAAACATTACGGTTGGCGACGACATGTTTCCGAAATTACGCATCACCGCTCGCGAGAAACGCAATTGTTCGTCAGTCAGGTCGAAATGCTTCTGCAGGTTGTCGATCACTTTTCTGCCGCCGGGATGGGCAACCCAGAATCGAATGTCCGCGCGATTGAGGTGATTGCGCTCCAGCAAGCTGTCCAGTGCGCGTTCGATCAGCGGGCCCGCCAGGTGGCGAACCTCATTCGCCAGGATGATTCGCAATTTGCTGTCTTTGTGTTCGAAGCCGACCTTGTCGATGTGTTCAGAAGCAACGTAAGATTCTGAATCGAGAACCGCCGGTTTGTTGCCGGGATTCCCGCGACTCGCCGGTAATTAGAAAGGCCGCCGCGCCGTCACCGCAGATTGCATTCCCGATTACGGTATCCATCGTGTCGTCGACAAAATAGCAGGCCGAGCAAATCTCCACCGCTAACATCAACGCAGTTCGATTCGGGTGGGCGCGTACGAAGTCGCAAGCTTGTTGGAGGGCCGGCAACGCACCCGCACAACCTAGGCCGACCAGAGCCGCGCGATGTACATCGCTGCGAAATCCCATGTGAGCGATCAGACGGCTCCCAAGATCGGGGCAAACATAGCCGGTTGACGTGCAGACGATGAGAAAATCGACGTCCGTGACGTTGCGCTGCGCCGCTTGCAAGCACGCGGCTACCGCTTGGCACCCGGTTTTGAGAGCGCCGCTCAGGTAACGCCGATTCAGGTCACCGGCCGTCTCCTCGCGAATGGGGCCGGGCGCAACGTAGAAATGCCTGAAATCGATGTCGCAATTGCGAAAGATTTCAAGAATGCGCGGGCTGGTATAGCCGGCCATTTGAAAGGTCTCATCTTGGCTGAAACGCCGCGGCGGGTTCGCCAAGCCGATAGCTTCGATCTGAACCGGTCTCACGGTTGTAGAGGTCTCCACTACGCTAAAGACCCTGACGATTGTGGTTTTATTCCTGTTCGCGGCGAAACCGAGTCACGAACGCGACGCCCAACGAACCACTCGTTGAAACGGGAGCCATGTCGAATGCCGTGCGGCTGCGGAAAGCTCACCCGCGGCCTGGCCGGTAATCGACTGGATCAGCGCCCTTGCTTCCGGGGACTTCGCCACGAGTTGCGCTCCCTGCTTATGCCATCCGCGGAGCAGATTCTGGCCGGCGACGTCGACGCCGGTCACATAGCTAAGATCAACGATCAGAGATCGATCGCCGATCATCGAAGAAGCAGTCTGCCAAGATTGCTGCAATTCACGGGCGCCTTCGTCAGATAATCTACCTGCCATCTCGAAGCTGAAAGCAGCCGAGCCGTCATGCATGTAATAGCGGAAGTCGCTTGCTTCAGGCATCAAGCTTTACGGCGCCTTCCGCATGACCTACGCACGTCAGGACGAATCCTAGCGCTCTCGAATCCGGATCGAGTCCCGCTTCCGCGTCCATTCGCACGTTCCCTGCCAGGAGCCTTGTTTTGCAGGTTCCGCATTGGCCCTGTCTACAGGACGACGGGATGTCGACTCCCTGCTCTTCGGCCGCCTCCAACAATGTCTGGCCGCTGCGGACGCAAGCACGTCTTGCCGGATCGAACGAACTCGACAAGCACGCCGGGTTCGGCCGCCACCGAATCTGGTTGCGCACTCTTCGGAGTCGCGCCGCCGAAACTCTCCTGCATGATTCGCTCCGGTTTCACCCGCAAGCCATCCAAGATTCCGCGACTCGCTTCCATGAACGCCGGCGGGCCGCAAAGAAAGAAGTCAGACGACGCAGGTTCCTTGATCGTGTCTTCGATGAACTCGCGGTTGATATGCCCTCGCCGCCCAGGCCACTCCGCGTGAGGTTGCGACAGCAGAAGATGATACTGAAAGTTCTTCAAGCGCGTCCGCAATTCCTCTAACTCGCCGTGGAATATGATGTCGTTGCTGGTGCGTACGCAGTACAGCAAAGTCACGGTTGTTTCCAGGCACAAGTCATCGATGTAGCGAAGCATCGCCATCATGGGCGTGATCCCGCTTCCAGCCGCAAGCAGAACAACGTTCTGGTGCTTGCGCTCGTCAAAGCAGAAACGACCAAAGGCGCCATTGGCTTCGACCGTCATCCCGATGGACGCCCGCTCGTTCAAGAACACTGAGGCGCAACCCTGGCTCACTCGTTTTGGCGTTATCTCGACGTAACCCGATCGGGCAGGTGACGAGCAGATCGAATATGACCTGATGATTTTTTCGCCATCGAAGAGAAAAGAAAACGTGAGAAACTGGCCAGGACGTGCGTTGAGCTTCCGGTCGTGGGGGAGAATAAACCGCAGGGTTTTGGAGTCCGGGGTCTGCGTTGTGATGCTCGCCAGCCGAAGGATCAGCGGCCCACTTGGGGATAAATCCGCAACTGGGGCAGTCCGGGCCGGCGCTTGTACTGTTCCCGCGGTGCGCCTGATCTGCGCTAGCTACAGGAGCTCTGGCAGGTCTCCGAATGATCAGGGTCAGCGCGCTCAAACACACCAAGGAGAAGAAGCCGATCATCCGGCTGTCAAGCCGGCTGCGCTGCGCCGGTTGAGCTGAGGCAGCAGCGACTTTTTGCGATACCATACTCCGGCCAGTGGATGAAGCCGCTGTCACTTGGGCTTTCCTCTGATCGACCGCATCCGGCGTTTGAGTAGCGGACAAGTAAGCGATGATTTGTTCGTCTTCTCCGGGGTGAAATGCGTTGGCGCCGCCGTCGGCAAAACCGACCATTTCAGTGACTGTGGCCCGCCACTCCTCTGGCGTTTCCGCGGTTTTATAAACCCGATCGAGGCTATGACAACGTCCGCACCGCTGGTCGACAAGTGCTCTTCCCACTTCCAGGCTCGCTGCCGCCACTGACCCTTTCGGCGCCAGCTCAGACGCCAGGTAAGAAACGATGATTCGCGAATCTGCTTCCGAAATTCCGGAGCCCGGCAGGGCTTTCATGCGGTTCACGGTCGAGAGCCAGCCCGGCGCATCCTTGCGAGCCCCAGCGATGCGGTCCAGATTGTGGCACTTGGAGCACCGCTTCTCCATCGTTGCAGCCGCCATGTTGAGGTCGATAGAAGCGGGCGGCAGATCGATAGCCTCCAGCGAGACGGTTTGCATCCTGGCCTGATGAACCAGTGATGGACCCGCGGTAATGCCGATAAGAACGAATGCCAGAACGAATATCACCAGCCCGATCGGCATCAGGAGAGAATAGTAACTCTTGTAGTAGCGAGCGATGAGAACCTTCACGAAGAGAAGAGGACTGAGGACCATCGCCAAGGTCAAGTGAATGATGGTGCCGGGCGAAGTGCCTCCACTCACATCTCCCAGCCGGGCGACCATGAAGTATCCCATCACGCAGAACAAGCGCGATGAAGAGATACCCGCCGATTCGATGGGCGGCGACTAAGCGGGCGCTTGCTTTTGTGTCTCTCACCCGGGCGGAGACCTGCAGAATGAGCCAGACATTGATCGCGCCCACGAGCACGAAAGTAATGCCTAGCCAGACGCTGGTTGAACTGTTGAGCATGGTTTGAACTAGGTTTTCACTCGGTGCGCGGCGCTAAGGAGTGGACAGACTCTTGAGGTACGAGATGATCGCCGCACGCTCCTCTTGCTTGGGAACTTGAAACGACATATCGTTATCGGGCACCACGGACTCCGTATCGGTCAGCCACTTGTCCAGGTTGGCCTCGTCCCATACATGTTTTGCGTTTTTGAGCGCTTCCGAATATTGGAAGGTTTTGACGGTGCCTGCCGCTCTTCCCACTACGCCTCGGAGGCGGGGACCTTCATGATCGGCATCAAGCGCGTGGCATCCGGAGCAACGCTTCTGGAAGAGCGCTTGTCCGTCTTGCCCGCTCTGCGCTTCAGCTTCGGAAGGAAGACCCACCGAAGACGTTACTAGCAGCACGACGCCCAGAGCAGTGATCGCAACCGGGGGGAAATTAAGCGCGTCTTGACGATCATGTCCACGTAGGCAGCGCTGACCAGCCACTCGTCGGGGATGCCGGCGCCGTCCCGCTGGCTACGATCGGCGATCTCCTGGCACTGGATGCAGAACGCCGCCCACGGCACTGCCGCGAGGCGTTTGGGAGTGATGTCTTCTTCGCAATGCAGGCACACGCCGAAGTTGCCCTCTTCGATGCGGCGCAGCGCCGCGCGTGTGTTCTTCAGCAGATTGGACTCGCGGTCCAAATTGCGGATCGCCAGCTCGCGCTCCGTGGCGTGCTGCACTTCATCGAGAGAATCCGGGCTCTTTTCGATCGCGATGCCGTCGCGATTCTGTACCAGGTGGACCAGCTCTGCCTGCTGAGCCTCCAGCAGGTTTCTGTATTTTTTCAATTCGCTCTTGATCATTTCTTTCTTCTCCTGTTTTTTTCGGTCAGTGTCGGTGATTCCTTAGTGCGCTCAAACCGCAGCGAATCGGGACGGAGCAGAGCAGCGAGACGCGCGCTCACGATGCATCGCCACCTCATCGCGCGCAGCCGGCTCTGTCCCGGCCGGACCACCAGACACGCGTTGTGAACTTTCTTGCAACCGTCTGTGAATCGCTCGACGGCGAATCCAGCGGAACCAGCGAAACGCAAAGTGTCTGAACATCGATCAATCCTCACAATGAAATACATTCGCGGTGGTGGAAAAATTCCCGACTCGATTACTTCGCCGAGTGCACTCGACTCGGATGCCCGAAGGCGGCGGCGCTCGGCATGCGTCCACTCGATGACCTGTATGGAATCGTCAGTCGACAATCTCACCTCGGGGTGAAACATCACATACCTGTGGAGCGGCATTTCGTGGTTTTCGATCACCGTTGCAATTGCCGTCAGAAGCGACCGCTGCTCGGACGCGTCGAGACTATCCCAGCGGGATAGATTTAGGCGCGCGCGGGCGCGCTTTACGTCACTCTCAACCAGCCAGGAAACCGGCGCCACATGGCTGTACCAAGGCCAACGGGTTTTTTCGGAATGGCAGTTGATGCAGGCGCTGGCAAATACGTCCACCACGGACGGGGGAACATCTGCGCCCGCAGCAGTGGCGTTGCCGGCTCGATCCGATGCTTCATGCGGCAGAGTATGCACAAATACAGATGCCAGAAGCCACACCACAAGCAAACTGGAAACGGCAAGTCCCGCACCGGTACCGCGTTTCAGGCGGGTCGGCTCAAGAAGGCTATGGTTTGTGAACGTCTTGCTCACGCCTTGCTAGACTTGCAAGGCGGCAAATGTATTCCCGGCTTCAGTGCCCCCGCAAGGCTCGCGCAAACTCGAGAAGTTCTGCGTTATTCAGATCGGACACCACCCAGTAAGTCGTCTCCATGCCGTTCCAGTGGAGGATCTGGTAGCCTTGCGCGTCCTCTTCCCTAATGGCGTCTTCGGCTGAGCCATGATTTGGCCATACGAATACATTGATGTTGTGCATGCGGCGCTGGTAGACTAACGCAGCAACAGGCCGGCCATCCACATAATCGAGCCTCCCGCCGACTAGAGTCCATCCCAGTTCCGATAAGTCCGGCACGGGCGGTGAGAAATCCAGCTTGCCCTGAAACCATGGCTTCACGGTATGCCGGTCCGATGAAGGCACATCGATCAGATGGCCGGGCTGGAGCGAACGGATATGACCGGCAAGCACCGCACTGGCGATGAGCTGTTCGTGGGACGATCGCATACTATTCATCGACGAGCAAGGCTCCGATTGTCGTCACAACTACCAGGGCGGCCATGGCCGGGACCCAGCGGAAGGATCCAATTCGAAACCATTCGAACCACGAAGAACCCTGCGAACGCGCTTCCTTTTGGGCGGCCCTGCGCACTGCTGCTTCAATTCGTTTTGAGAAATCGACGGAAGGATGCGCGTACAGGCCGGGGTCGCGCAACGCCGAACGCAAGGCAAGTTGCTCGTCCTGAGCCTGCCGGCAATCCTCACACTCACTAAGATGCTTCTGGACACGGAGGCTCTCGGCGACGCCTAATTCTTCGTCCAGATAAGCCGGTAAATAGATACGGGAATCATCGCAGTTCATCTTAGGCCGGCTCCTTCTTCGGGCTTCACGGGTTGTGGGGTTGAAAGGATGCGCTTCAACCAATCGCGGCCTCGCGACAGTCGCGACATAACGGTACCGATGGGAACCCCAATGGTTGCGGAGATTTCTTTGTAAGAGAGCCCTTCCATCTCCCGCAAGATGACAGCTTCACGAAAGTCCAATGGCAGTTGTTCCAAAGCTTGCCTCACTTGTTGGCGATCGCACGATATCAGCAGACCCTCTTCCGGGTCAGGCGAACGCTCAATAGGATCCTCCAACGTTTCTTCGAAGCCGATGGTGGCCCGCGCATTCCGATTTCGCTTCAGCCAGGTCATAGAAGTATTGCGCACAATCGTAAGCAACCACGGCTTGGCGTCCTCGCCGCGGAAGCTCTCAAACGCTGAGAAAGCCCGCAGAAACGACTCCTGAACGATATCTTCCGCATCCTCATGGCTCCGTGTTAACCATCTCGCAAGATTGTACGCCGATTTGAGATGAGGAGAAATTTCTTCCTCGAAACGGTGTAGTTTCTCCTGTGACGTCAATCAGTGCTGCCCAATCCAAAGACTTCTATCGTCGTCATTATATTCCCGCGAACATCACGACGGCCATGCCGAGCCGCCGAGTCCGCCCTAACCATCTGATGACACTGGACTTGCTCGCGCAATGATGCCCGGAAGCGCTATGCTCATGGCTCTCTGGTACAAGACGCGAATCAGGCCGCCATCGTCACTTCGCTTTTGGGGGCCTGAGCCATTCGGATTTCTCCAAATCATGCATTGCCTTCTGAAGCGCCTTCACTTCTTTCACGTCGACTCGGCCGTTCTTGTAAGTCTCGACGAAGACACTTAACGCCTTTGAGAGCCCATTGAGACGCGAGATGAAATCGCGTTCCTCGAAGGCGGCCAAATCCGCTGGCGATTCCTCCGCGAAGTTCGGGATGTTGCTTTCCGCTGAGGCGTTCATCTGAGAACTTTGTATTCGGTGCGCAGTGCCAGCCGGGGACATGACCAGTAAGAGAATGGCAGTAAACACTATTGTGAGCTCCTATAAGACCGGCCTGAATCGCCGTTCATCGCTAAAAGTTGTATCCAAACACAACTGCGGGTCCCTCACTATTGGAAAATCGGTACAAGTCGCTTAGGCCGCCCGCATTGAGGGTCGCTGAGTTGTAGAAGGATCCTCGATGCTCGGTTCGAGGGAAGCTTCGACGATCGAGGTTAAAGTCCGGGTCGCCGCTCGTTACCGTCTTGGGATCAAATATCAGAGCGGCCGCCGGCGTGATGGGCGACCAACGCTTGACCCAGAATCGAAATACATATGTCGCGCACACCTGATCGGAATTGTTCTTTAATCCAATCGACCCTTTGTACGGGCGGTATGTCTGAGTGTTGTGCGAATTGTCGGAAAACAATCGATAAGTGCAAAGAAAGCCATCATTGACGGAGGCGCTCCGCCGCACTACGTTCGCGTTTGGGCTTGTGGCGAAGGACACCGACGCCTCGATGCGGATGTCAGCCCTGGTAATCCAATTTTCTTGACCGAACGCTGACGGGGATACGAGAGTACTCCCGCAAAGAGCCGCAACAAGTGCACTTTTCAAAGACATAGTCAGTTCTCCTTCTAGACTCACATTCCCGCATGTTCGATCTTATCTATCCATGGAAGACTCTGCTTCACGGGATTTAATTCCACAGGAGATTGGCAGTGATTTCGGGCGAAGCTTAGGGAGTGCAATCGCCCGTAGGACGCTGACGGGTGTCTTACGATCCGGCCCCCACAGACAGGCGCAAACGATCCTGCCCTACTGCACGGACCCGGCCCGCTTCTGATTTTTTCGGTTCCTGCCCGGAATAAATCCAACCGGCTTCAAGTCTAGTCAGACGTAAGCGGCACACATGCCGCCACAGAGAGGGGTTTACTATGACTGATATTAAAGACGACCAGGACGGCGCGGCGGGCGTTCTTACCCGCGACATCGACAGGCGCGGCTTCCTGAAATGCATGCAGTGGGCTGGCGCGGGCGTGGTGTGGAGCTTCGCGGGAGGCGTGCCGGTATCCCGCCTGCTGGGCGCTCAAGCCAAAAAGAATGATGGGCTCGGAGGACTTCGCTTTTGTCCAGATCAGCGACAGCCACATCGGATTTGACAAGCCAGCCAATGCCGACGTCAACCTGACCTTCCAGGCTGCGGCGGATAAGATCAACGCACTGGCCCATCAGCCCGACTTCATCCTGCATACCGGGGATCTTTCACATCTGGCCAAGGCCAGCGAGTTCGATACCTTGGACCAGCTCCTTAAAGGAGTGCGTCAGAAGCAAGTCTTCTACGTCCCCGGAGAGCATGACTTGCTGGGTGACGACGGCAAGCAGTACATGGAGCGTTTCGGTAAGGGCACCGTGGGACGTGGCTGGCAGAGCTTCGACCACAAAGGGGTCCATTTCATCGGACTGAACAATTCGGCGCAGCTCGAAGGCATGGGCGCGCTGGGAGACGAGCAGATTGCATGGCTCAAGAGCGATGTGGCCAAGCTGGGGCCCAGCACTCCGGTCGTGGTCTTTGCTCATATTCCACTGTGGGCCGCCTATCCGGAGTGGGGCTGGGCCACCAAAGACAGTGCGCAAGCCCTCGATATGTTGAAGCGCTTTGGCTCGGTGACCGTGCTGAACGGGCACATCCACCAGGTGATGCAGAAAGTGGAAGGAAATGTGACGTTCCATTCCGCGATGTCCACGGCATTCCCGCAACCCGCGCCCGGAAGCGCGCCGTCCCCTGGACCCATGAAGGTGCCCGCGGACAAGCTGCGCGATGTGCTGGGCATCCGCAACGTGAATTTCACGGCCGGATCGCACAGCCTGGCAGTGGTCGATTCGCCGCTGAGCGCCGCGTAAAGAACCGGAAAAGGCGCCCCGCGAATGCAACGCAACTGGACAAAGTTAGGATTGAGAACAACGCTAACGATTCTTACTGGCGTTGTCTGCACGATGATCGCTCTGGCCGCTTCGGCCCAGGACCCCGAACGCGGCCGTGAAGCTTTCGAAAAACGATGCACCGGCTGTCATGCGCTCGACAAGGCCAAAATCGGGCCTCCGCTGCGCGGCGTGTACGGCCGCAATGCCGGCAAGGACGCGCAGTTTAGCTACTCGGACGCCGTGAAGGCGGCATCGGTCACGTGGGACGAATCGACGCTGGACCGCTGGCTCGCCGATACCGAGAGCGTCATACCCGACAATGACATGTCGTTTCGGCTGAGCGAACCGGCAGATCGGGCAAATATCATTGCCTACCTAAAACAGCTGTCGGGTAAATGAGCAGGAGGCCAACGTGATCAAAAAGATTCTTATCGCACTGGGCACGGTCGCCATCGCTGCCGTGGGCGGCTCGCTGATTCATCCCTTCGGGCCGACGGTCCCTCCCGGCAACAACCAGACACTCTTTAATGGGGCACAGATCGATCCGGAAGCCCTTGCCATCGTCCAGCGCGCATGCCAGAACTGCCATTCCGAAAACACCGAATGGCCCTGGTACAGCCACGTGGCGCCGGTCTCCTGGCTGCTGGCGCGCGACGTGCAACAGGCCCGCTCGCACATGAATCTGTCGCAGTGGCAGGATTACTCGACAGACGACCAACTTCGATTGCTGAGCGCGATCGGCAGTGCAGCCAGGAACCGTGTAATGCCCCCGCAGCGGTATCTGCTGCTGCATCCAGAAGCCCGGCTCAGCGATCTGGAACGACAGCAGCTTTATCGCTGGACTCGTAGCGAGCGAAGCCGCCTAAGGACCCAGCCGAACTTGACCTCACGGCCTCAGAGTGGGGGCTAGTGGAAACTGTCGGCAGGCAATTGGAAGCTTAGAGTTCAACCCGGCGACTTCAATGTAGTCGTCGGCGGGCGAATGGAAGGCCGCGCGGCGCCGGGTTCCATCATCCCCATAACTTCGTCGAACGCCTTTCAAGAAATTCAGTATACCCGCTAGCAGCGTTCCGGAACTGGGCTAAGCCAACAACATGACCGCGAAGAATACTGAAATTGAAGCTTTGCGGGGAGTCGCGATTGCCATGGTGCTTATGGCGCACTTCATTGGCATCGCACCATGGCACACGCCGGCTGCTTGGGTCCTTGTGACTCAGAACTTCAAGTTCGGATATGGGGTTGACCTCTTTTTTGTGATCTCCGGATATGTGGTGAGCAAGTCGCTGCTGGGGACTTCGACAACTATCGCTCCGACAATCGGAGAACTGAAGCCGTTCTTTGTAAAGCGCGCGTTTCGGGTGCTTCCCACTTCGTTTTTCTGGATCGCTGCTACGTTGCTCCTGACCATCACTTTTAACCGATTCCAACAGTTCGGCGTTCTTAGATCGAATCTGCAGGAAGCGTTCCATATCCTCACCTATTCTTACAATTTCTATCTCGGCCGTCACATGCTTATCGTGGAACCCCACCCTGGCCTAATTTTTGGGCCGTATTGGTCGTTAACCCTGGAAGAACAGTTCTATTTCGCGTTGCCGCTGGTGGTCCTGATCGTAGGCAGGAAATTGCTAATGCCAGTACTCTTGGGGATCACCGCGCTGCAGCTAGGAGTTTACTGGCTCTTCTGGAATCCCGTGGTTTTGTACGTTCGTTTCAGTGCCATACTATTTGGCGTTCTGTTGTTCCTAGCACGGCAATCGGCCCCCAGGGCCTTTAAGCTGCTGGAACCGTCGAAGCTTCGTGGAGTTTCGGCCGTGACGGTTAGCGGACTGCTCGTGGCCGGACTGGCAGCGGCGGGCACGATTGAGAACCCTTTGCTGTGCCAGACTGTTGTCGGAGTGGCCGGCGTCGTGCTGGTCTCGATAGCGTCGTATGAGAAAGGCTATGGACTTCGTTCTAAGTTTCTCGCTTGGTTGGGCGCGCGGTCGTATGCGATTTACATGACGCATATACCCATGTTTCGAGTGAACCTGGAACTGTGGAACTATCTCGCGCGATGGCGAGGCTTCCATCTCACTGCAATGGAACCGTCACCAGTTATCGTTTCCGCGGCGGTTTTGACCTTGCTTGCCAGCGAAATGAATTTCCGGCTGTTGGAGCGTCCTCTCATCGCTCGGGGGCGGCGAATCGCGTCGCGAATCGAAAACCATAGGGAGAGGAGCGAACTGGCGGGAGATGGCAGCGAGCTCAATCTGTGGCCGCAATGATGGTTGGACGTCGTGGAGACGAATCTCGGAGGTCGGTTCCGGCTTTGTTTAACGGATTATTTCGCTGCGACCGTCAGTGTCGCGATCGTTTGCCCGGCCGGATTGGTCAGCGCAAAGGAGGTTCCGTCGCTGACCCAATTGCCGGTTTCAACGGACCCGCTGGCGGGAAGCCCGGCGTCGAACAGCACCCCGTCCACCCAGATTTGCAACCCGCTATTTCCCGGAGCGTTCCAGCTCAGTGTTGTTTTGCCAACATTCGCGCCCGCGGCCAGCGTGATCGGGTTCGGATTCGCCGTAAAGACAACTTGGCCGTTCGCGGAAGCCGTCGTGTGAACTGTAATTATGGAAAGCGGAGAGCTGGTCGCGGGGTCGACTAGTGAAAAGTTCATTCCATCGCTCACCCAGTTGCCCGTCGCGATGGACCCGCTCGATCCTACATCTGCAAACAATGACCCATTCGCAAAGATCTGCAGCGAATTGAATCCTGGAACGGCCCAACTCAATGTCGTCTGGCCTACAGTGCTTCCGGTGTTCGTCGGAACTGGAGCCGGGCTCGCGCTAAAACTTACGCCGGGAACAGGAACCGGAGTGAGCACGCGGACACGTGATGGCAGGAAATCCGCTTCGTAGACTTGCCCATTCGGGCCGATGGCAAGACCAACTGGAGTGATCGATGCATTGAGGGCTGCACCGCCGTCACCCCCGTCACCCGTGATTCGGTTACCCGCCACCGTATTGATAATGCCATTCGAAACCCTCCGGACAGCTTCCTCTTCGACAATGTAAATCCGTCCCAGGGCGTCCACGGCTACGACACTGGGGTAAAATAAACCGGCGCGTGCTGCGGGACCACCATCACCGCTGGATTGCATCAAGAAGTTCCCCGCAACAGTGCTGATCATGCCGTTCGAAACTTTCCGTATTCGGCCAAAGATAGGCTCCACGATGTAGAGACTCCCCGCGCCGTCCAGCGCCAAGCCGGTGGGCTGCAACAACCCGGAGTCCGTCGCGGGGATGTTGTCTCCGTAATTCGCGCCACCGCCAGCTACTGTCACAATCGTTCCGTTCGATATTTTGCGTACAACTTGGGCGCCAAGAGGGGAGCTCACATAGACATCTCCGGCCGGGCTAACTGCAAGACCTCCCGCTATCAGTTGAGCGCTGGTGGCCGGCCCGCCATCACCGCTGTATCCCTGAGTTCCGTTTCCCGCAATGGTAGTAATGATTCCCTTCGAGACTTTACGAACGCGAGAGTTGCCCTGATCCGCGATGTAGAGGTTTCCCGCCGCGTCCAGTCCTATGCCCCCCGGACTGTTCAACTGAGCGTCTGTCGCGGGACCGTTATCACCGGCGAATCCCGGTATTCCCGTGCCCGCTACCGTCGTGATCACTCCCCGTGATATTTTGCGGACACGATTTAACTCGGCTATATATACGTTGCCTGCCGCATCCATCGCGAGATTGCCGCTGATGCCGAAATTATTGCCACCGCGGGCGAGGAAAAGTTGCGCATCGGCCGGAGGCCCGTTGTCTCCCACCAAAGCTTGGGCACCCGCAGCACCCCCCGCCACCGTTTTAATCACTCCGTGCGAGACTTTGCGGATAAGATCGCCGTCGACAGGAGATCCAGCCGGCAACTGCGCTGCTATGAGAATATTCCCGGACCCGTCAACGCTTAAGCCATACACTTGGCCGATAAACGCATCGGTCGCGGGGCCATTGTCTCCGATGCTCTGGCCATTAACTGGATCTTGCGTTCCAGCGATTGGGGTCATTACACCATTCGAGATTTCTTGAACCACGGTGTCTTGGTTGGGATAAGTGACGAAGAGATTCCCGCCCCGGTCCACGGCGAGCACAAACGAGGCCACGTTCGCGACAGAGGAGATCACACCATTCTGGATCTTGCGGATGTGCGCGTAGTTTAGTGGCGGACTCTCGATGAAATTCATCCCGGCATCTGAAAAATAAAGCGTGCCCGCGGCATCGATAGCCATGGCCCCGGGACCCGCCAACTGAGCAGCGGTCGCCGGGCCGCCATCGCCGCTGAAGCCGAATGTGCCGATTCCAGCGATGGTCGTGATCATGCCGTTCGTAATCTTGCGGATGCGGCTGCATGGGCTAAGGCAACCATAGTATCCGGGATCCTCGACGTACACATTTCCCGCGGCATCCGCGGCCACATATCGGGGATCTGCCAACAGAGTATTGACAGCGGGAACATTGTCCGCCGTTTGAGTCCCGCCTCCGGCGACCGTCGAGATGACGCCATTTTGTACCTTCCGGATTCTGGCGTTGCCGGTGTCCGCGATATACAGGTTCCCGATCCCATCCACCGCGATACCCTCCGGCGTATTCAATTGAGCGTTAGTCGCGAGGCCTCCGTCGCCGCTAGAGCCCGGAGTGCCGTTTCCCGCCACTAGAGTCAGTACTCCGTTGGTATCGAGTTTCAGAACGATGTTTAGAGTCATAAGCGTGAAGAAGGCATTGCCGTTCGCATCCGTGACAATGCCCGCCGGCCCATGCAGGACCGCGGACGCTCCTTGGATATTCTGCGGCAACCCACCCCCAGCAAACGCCTGGATCGTGAAGTCCTCGCCAACGGCAATAGTTGAAAAGAGCAAAGGAACGAAGAGCAGACATAAATGTTTACGCATAAAATATTCCCATTTCGGCCATCTGAAATCGCTACATGTCTAGCGCAATGTTTGGTAGAGATCGTATGACTCGGGTTTATTCCCGCGATGGTGTAAAGAATTTGTAAGAAGCGCGCCGCTACACTAGCGAAGCGCAACAACAGACACTGCATGATCCTCGAAATCCGCACCGGGCAGGCTCGACGAACGCTTGCTACGTGAATTCGGGAATGAATACGCGATCATGCTGGTCTGCATAAGTGAACGAATCAAAACAAGGAGATTTTTCAATGAATCGACTAAAGATAACTGCCGCAATGTTAGGCCTGCTCACGCCTTGCTTCGCGCCCTCCGTGCGAGCCGACGAACGAAACAAGGAAACTCGCGTCACGACCAAGCAGCCGCTTCAGGTCCAGGACACGGTCTTGCCGCCTGGACAATATCTGTTCAAGTTGCTGGAACCGGATACCGATGAGAATGTCGTTAGCATCTTCAATGCGGACGGCGGCCGACTGGAGGGTATTGTCATAGGTACGTCCGCCTACCGGTCCAATGCCGGCGACAAGGAACTGTTAACGGTTTCTCAACCCGTCGGGGAACAACCAGCGAGACTGAAATCTTGGTTTTTCCCAGGCGATAACGTGGGAATCGACTTTCGGGTAACAAAGCCGGCGACTGGAGACGCGCGGTTAGCCAAGTCCAAAGGCAAGGGGCAGAACACTGGCGTAGCTGGCGGTTAGTCCCTTAACTAACGCGAACTGCCTGTAAAGACAGGGAAAGGAAAAGGGGTCGGGCAAATTGTTGCACTTGAGCCAACCAAGGCGTGCGAGTGCAAGTCCACTTTGGCACAAGCATGCAAGCTTACCTCCTACTGCGCCAGTGCGATTGGATTCGGGTAGACCGCCCGGATGATCTTGTCGATTTCAGCGAAGGTTTGGGTAGCACCAGGGGTCTTGCTGGCGGGATCGGCAACACAGAGCCGCTTGCTCACGCCACCGGCATCAACCAGTTCACAAGCGGCGGGGCGAATTTGCTCCACAGTGGCCGCATCGCCGTAAAGCATATGGCCACCGATCCAGACCATCTCGACGTCGCGCATTTCCGTTTTGAGGAGGCTGGCATTAGGGTTTTTGGCACGGCGCTTCAAAACCGTAATATCGGCCTTCTTGCCGACTTCCAGGCTGCCGATGTACTGGTTCAGCGAAAGCGCACGGGCAGGCCGCGCCGTGATCATGCTGGCCCATTGGTCTTGCTGGACGATGTGATGCATTTGAGAGCTATTGACGCGGTCGGCGACGCGCAGTTCCTCTAGGATGTTGCTGCTGCCGGAGGGGCTCCAGTCGACTCCCAGCGAGACTTCGACGCCCGACCTAATCGCGGCCTCGACATTCATGGACTTCCCGTAGAGTGCGATGTTGCTTTGGGGCGACCAAACCACTTTTGCGCCAACCTTTGCGATCCGCGCAAACTCAGGAGGTCCAAATGCCGTTGCATGAATGATCATGGTCTCCGATCTAAGGAGACCCTTTTCATCGAGCACGGAAAGTTCTTGACGGGCATACTCGTCGATGCCTTCTCCCAGATGGATGGCCAGACATTTTGTAACGTTCCAGTCAATGCTGAGATTGAAGAGACGGACGTCCGGGATATACCCGACCACGCGATTGGGCGGGAGCGGCAATTCATGCGCGCCGTCGGCATTACGCACCAAGCCGTCCAGGCACGGCCTGACCTGCCCGACCCCTTGTACGGTGGTTACCCCGCTGACCAGCGCGCGAAGCTCGGCGTATTTGAGGATGGCGCAGGCTGTCGCCTCATCCTTGGTGAAGGCTGCCCGCTCCGGAGCCATGAAGGCGAGGTGATCCGGGTCCTTCTGCCATTCGTAACGATCTTGATAGACGTGGGAATTCTTCCACAACGGAGAAATGTTGGAGCCAAGGTGCTGATGCGCATCGATGAAGCCCGGGAACGCATAGGAGTCCTTCAGTTCGATACGCGTTGCCCCGGGCGGCGGCGTGCACTTGGAACCAATACATTGGATGGTATCGCCCTGAATGACCAGCTTCCCTTTTACGATCTTGTCGGGCGTTACGAATGTGCCCGCCAGCACGTACGTATCAGGTGCGGTTCCCCGGACGACCTTGGGAGCGGAAATCGCGAACTGAGAGAAGACGACGGCGAGCGTAATGAGGATGGGATGCATAGTAAAAAGCCACCCGGGCGGGAGTTTCCCGCCCAGGCAGTGAAATAGAGATGCTCAGAATCGGTAAATCAACGCGAATTGGAAAATTCGCGGACCAGTATTCTGGCCTACGACGAGGAAGCTGCCGAATGCCGCGTTCGGCACCAGATAGCAGGTCTGGTTTGCAGTCTTGCCGTCCCCGCAGGTGGAACCCAGCGCCTTGTATTGGCTCTGATTGACGCCCTGACCCGAGTTTCCGGACTGTACATAATAGTTCGGATGATTCATGATGTTGAATCCTTGAGCGCGGAACATCAGCTTTCCGAATTCGCCCAGCGAGAAGGCCCGTTCGACGCTGAGATCCACGCCCCCGGACCACGGTCCTTCATAACTATTCAGGCCGACCGTCGGAGTGGGTCCCGCACTGGCGATTCCCTGAGAATAATTGAAGGCCGAATCGTTGAGGTTCTTGCCGCCTTGTCCCGCCAGCAGCAATCCCGCGTAGGGGCGTCCGGAACCATACTCGGTGGACGTGCTGAAGGTCCACCCGGAAAGTACGTGGCGAGCCACACCGTTACTTAATTGCACCTGTGGTTGCCATACGCCGCCGAACACCACGCGGTGGCGTTGATCGATCAGCGCCAGCGCATGCGTATTACTGAAATCGAACTGGTTGTTGAAATCCACGCCGTTGGACACCGTGTTTTTCGAGAAGGTGTAGGACGAGATCGCGCTGAACCCGTGGCGCATCCGCTGGCGAAGCTCGAAGAAGCCCGAGATGTAATTGTTGTTGCCGGGGCTGATCAGGGCCTTGATCTGGCCGAAGCTCGGATTCATGGCGCCTTCCTTGAGAAGTCCGCTATCGAAATTCGGCAGCGTCACCGCTACACCGCCGCCGCAGGGCGAGGTGGTGGTGCCCGCCGGGCAAACGATGTAATTCGTGGTTCCGGTCGGCCCCTTTAGGTTAAAGTCATCATAGCTAGAGGAGATGAGGTGCGTTCCATGCACCCAGAGGCTGCCGAGCGTAATGGTCATGCTCTGAGATACCTGCTGCTCGATTTGCAAACTGGTCTGGAGAGTAGAAGGATCGCGGAGACCCGGATCGATCACGTTCACGTTTGCCGAAGCCGCGAATAACGAGGAACTGGAAGCAACGATGTTAGGAAAAACCACGGCCTGAGTGGCTGGTGTGAGCGCCGAGTTATAGTTCAAAGTCAAACTGGAACGCAGACTGGCGAGGCCGTTGGAAGTGGTTGCGTTGATGTAATTTTGCGCGGTCAGGAAGGCGCGGAACATGCCGCCTCCGCCGCGAATGACGGTTCTGGGCAGCACATGATAAGCGAAGCCGAAGCGCGGCGCCCAGCGGTTGTAGTCATTGTTATACAGACCCGTCAGAGGTAGCGCGGGATTCAGCGGGGGTTGGGGATAGACCTGCCAGTCATACCGGAAACCATAATCGAGAGTCAGCTTGGAAGTTACCTTGAATGTATCCCCCGCATAGAACGCGTAAGTGGGAACGGTCACCCGGATCAGCGGCGTGCCCGAGTTCTGCGAGTAGTTCACGAACTGGCCAAGCGCGAAACTCAGCGGGCTCGAAAATGTATAGGTCCCGTTGTAACCAGACAGACTGTAGGAAACGATAGCGTCGCGGCTGATGTCCGCCCCCACGTCGAAAGAATGGCGGCCTTTGGTGTAGTTCATGCGATCGTTGAAGGACCATTCGTATTCGCGCAAGTCGGAGAAGCCCGAGTTGCCGATGGTGAAGGTTTGCGGCGTCGTCAGTTTCACGGACGGCGAGAATCCCGGCGGGGAGAGTCCAGCGGGAATGGTGATCTGTTGGTCCCGCACATAGCTGACGTGCGCGTCACTCACCAGCGACGGACTGAAGATGTGCACCAAATGTATGACGGCGCTATGATCCCGCACGTCGTTATCGGACAGCGACTGGATACCTGTCGCCGGCACGGGGTTCGATGTAATGGTGCCCCCCGGCGAGTTAAACGTATTGTAGTTGTAATGCAAGGAGAGCTGATCCTTGCTGGATAGCTGGTAATCGCCGCGCCCGAAGAACACCAAGTCATCCTGGCGGCGCTGCCGAAGGCCGAGATTGTTTTGAATTTCAAATATCGCGTTCGACACCTGCTGTAGTGAGGGAACCGTGGTGTTCGTTCCCGGCACCGGATATCCGGTCGGTGCCGGAAGAGCCGTGCCCGCCGGCAGCCCGAAGTTAGTCACGTTGACCGCTTGCTGGCCCGCGTTGATCACTGAGATCGGATTCTTGCGGCGCTGTTGCTCGTAGTCGAAATAGAAGAACGCCTTGTCGCGGATCACGCGTCCGCCGGTGCCGGCGCCAAACTGCTGGCGGACATCCAGGGCTTTCGCTACACCAGATGACTTGGAAACGGCGTCGATCGCGCCCGTGCCGGTGTTGCGATTGAAGTAGAAGCCCTGTCCATGAAATGCGTTGGTGCCCGATTTCGTTACGGTATTGACAAAGCCGGTGGATGCGCCGCCATAAGCCGGCGAGTAGGGGTTCAACGAAACTTGAAATTCCTGGATGGATTCCGCGCCAAACAAGTACGGGATGCGGGTAAGGCCACGCTGGCTCCCCCAATAACGGCTGGTTGCGTTTGCTCCGTCGACGGCGAATCCATTGGAGGCGTTGGAATTAGCATAGTTCGAGAACGCGCCGCCGACCGCGCCGGCAAATGTCACATCTCCAAACTGGCCGTCTGTGGTGGCATTGGGTGTCAGCAGAACGAAGTCGGTAAAATTACGGCGCAGGGAGGGAAGGTTTTCGACGATATTCGAGTCAATGGTCGAGCTGACATGTGAATCGCTGGTGTTGAGGACTTCCTCGGAATCCGTGACCGTCACCTGTTGCGTAGCGTCGCCAACTTCGAGTTTGACGTTGACCGAAGCAGTCTGACCAATGGAGGCGTTGACGCCGGTGATCTCCGCCGATTTGAATCCCGCTGACGCAACCGAAATCTTGTACGTTCCCACGGGAACTGCGGGAAAGCTGAACAGACCACCTTCATTGGTTTTGGTTGTGAGCCTGGTTCCGGTATTTATGTTAGAGGCACTCACGTCCGCACTGGCGATGACAGCCCCGGTGGGATCGAGGACCGTGCCATTGAGCACACCCGTCGAGATCGCACTCTGTCCAACTGCGCGAGGCGCGGCCAGCGCGAGCAGGAAAAATACCACGAAGGCTGAGCCCAAGGCGGCGCGCTGAGAAAAGATATTCATTTTGCTCTCCTTTGGCCTGCGCAAGGCAGGCAGATCCTGGCAACGTTACGAAAATGCGACGGAGCGGAAAGGAGACAACAGGGGCTCGGAAACAAGAAACGGAAACTTAAAACTTCAGCAATGAGAACGACGGGGTCAAAAATTGAATATGATCACGACACCCAAATAGCTTATGGAAACTCTACAATAATTATGCAATCGTGTCAACGACGATTCCTTGAATATTTCGTGAATTCACGCGCCAAACCGGGCAACGTGTAGGCGCGGCCTGATCCATCAGACTGCCTCTACCTTCGAGGTTCGCTGGACCCACGTCTCGGCCGGGACACCTTCATCCACGCGTTTCATCGTGATGCATCCATCCACGGGACATACCAGCGAACATAGGTTGCAGCCCACACATTCGGCCTCGTCCACATGTGGAATCCGCGCCAGAGGGGTACGGCCGTAAGGCACTCCCGCTTGATCCGGCTTGGAAACCGGCGACGACGTAAGCCGGGCGTGGGCTGCGGCTTCGACCAGCGCGGGAGGCGGATGCGCGGGAACGCCATCGCGTTCGACGTGAATGCATTGGTGAGCGCCGTCCCAGCACGCCACATAACACAGCTCGCACCCGATACATTTCGCGGGATCGATGGCAGCAACAATCTTGTAGTTGAGATTCAGGTCTTTCCAATCCCGCACGCGTGGCACGGAAGCCCCGCGGAAGTCCTCAATTGTGCGGAAGCCTTTCTGGTCCATCCAATTCGACAGGCCGTCGGCCATATCCTCAACGATCCGGTAGCCCTGATGCATCGCGGCGGTGCAGACCTGCACGGTTCCACAGCCCAACAAAATGAATTCGGCGGCTTCACGCCATCCCGCTACTCCGCCGATGCCCGAAATAGGGAGCTGGGATTCCGGGTCGGCCGCGATCTGTTGCACCATGTGCAGCGCGATGGGCTTCACGGCTGGGCCGCAGTAGCCGCCATGGCTCGATAACCCGTCGACGTTGGGACGTGGAACGAAAGAATCTAAGTCAATGCCGGTGATGGAATTGATGGTGTTGATAGCTGATACTGCATCGGCGCCACCCCGTTTGGCGGCGCGCGCGGCGGTGCGAATGTCCGTGATGTTGGGAGTCAGCTTCACGATGACAGGCGTGCGGGCCACTTCCTTCACCCATTCGGTGACCATGCAGGCGTAATCCGGCACCTGGCCTACCGCGCTGCCCATGCCCCGCTCGCTCATGCCGTGCGGACATCCAAAATTGAGTTCCAGGCCATCGGACCCAGCGTCCTCGGCCTGCTTGGTAATCGAATGCCAGGCTTCGCGCCGCGATTCGACCATGAGCGACGCAATGACGGCGTGCCGCGGATAACGTTTTTTCACTTCGGAGATTTCGCGGAGATTGGTTGCGATCGGGCGATCGGAGATAAGCTCGATATTGTTCAAGCCCATGATCCGCTGCCCGTTCCAATCCACCGCCGAATACCGGGAACTGACGTTGAGAATGGGCTCTCCAATGGTCTTCCAGACAGCGCCGCCCCAGCCGGCGTCGAAGGCGCGCATGATCTGTTCGCCGCAATTGGTGGGCGGACCCGAGGCCAGCCAAAATGGGTTCGGACTGCTGATGCCTCCGGCGAATTTGACGCTGAGATCAGCCACCAAGCGCCTCCGCAATTCCCTGAGCAGCGCGTTTGCCATCGGCGACGGCGTCCACGACTTCGCGGCCGCCGCTCACGCAATCGCCGCCGGCGAAATATCTGGGATTGGACGTGCGCCCGGTCGAGGGATCGATGACCACCGAGCCATTCTTCAGCTTGATATTCGCGACTTGCTCCAGCAGCCGAGTGAGTTTCGACTGGCCGATTGCGGGGATCACGGTATCGCACGGAATGGTGAATTCGGTTCCGGGCTCGGGCTCGCTCTGGCGGCGTCCGGAGGTGTCGGCTCCGGTGAGACGCATACGCTGGAATTCCACGGCTCCGGGTTTCAGGGCAACGGGAGCAGCTTGAAACAAGAAGACTACGCCCTGTTCTCGCGCGTGCTCGATCTCGAAGGCGAAAGCCGGCATTTCTTCTTCGCCGCGGCGGTAGGCGATCGTCACTTCTTCGGCTCCCAGAAGTTTCGCGGCACAGGCGGCGTCGATCGCGGTGTTACCGCCGCCGATCACCACTACTCGAGCGCCGGTTGGGAGCGGTGAGCGCATTTTGTAAGCCTCAATGTAACGCAGCGCGTCGATGATTTGGGGCGCATCCTCGCCGCTAAGATTCAGCGTGTGGCTCTCGCCGAGACCGATCCCCAGAAAGATGGCATCAAACTCGCGCTCGAGTTTTTGCAAGGAGATATCGTCGCCGACGGATTTCCCGGTTTCGATCCCAACTCCAAGGGACCGGATGAACTCGACCTCGCGCAGGCTATCGGAAACTTGCAGCTTGTATTCCGCAACTCCATGCGAGTTGAGGCCACCGGCTAAGGAGCGTTTATCGAAAATCGTAACGGAAAAGCCCGCGCGGCGGAGAGCTGCGGCGCAAGCGAGCGATGCGGGCCCCGCGCCAATACAGGCGACCCGCTGCGGACGTTCCACCGCGGGCTTCCACGGCACTTGCGCGCCGTCGCGGTAGAAATGCTCCATCGCATGCCGTTGCAAGAGTCCAATGGCGATGGCACGTTCCCCGCGGCCATGCATCACGCACGAGCCTTCGCACAATACGTCGACCGGACAAACGCGCGAACAACTCAGGCCCAGCACGTTCGCTTCAAGAATGCGCAGCGCGGAACCCTTCAAATTGTCGCGCGCAATTTTCTTGATGAAGCCGGGAATATCGATGTGCGTGGGACACGCCGTCATGCAGGGCGCCTCAAAACAGTTGAGACAGCGATTGGCTTCGACGACAGCCGCTTGCCCGGATAGCGCTGGATGCAGGTCTTTAAAACGGGTTTCGATCGAGATGGATTCCGCTGCCGTCATTAACGCGAGGATATCCCTCACGACATGTCCCGACACGTCCGTGAGGCGGTAGTCGCGTCCGTCATGCCGGTAGGTCAGCTTAGTGTGGTCGAGCCCCATCTGATTGAGAATGGTTGCCTGAAAATCGTGTACGTGGCATTCATCCTTGGCGATCTCATAGCCGTAGTCGTCCGATTCGCCATACGTGATGCCGCCCTTGATGCCGCCGCCGGCGAGCCAGGAAGAATACACTTGCGAATGGTGGCCACGACCCAGCATTTCGGGTTGCACGTCGCCGGGACGCCGCCCAAACTCCGTTGACCAAACCAGC
Source organism: Bryobacterales bacterium (assembly GCA_963731375.1). Classification (GTDB taxonomy): domain Bacteria; phylum Acidobacteriota; class Terriglobia; order Bryobacterales; family Bryobacteraceae; genus Palsa-187. The sequence goes on along the minus strand of CAVSUW010000002.1, from coordinate 294,205 downwards.
AGGGTCTCGTCCAGCATCCCGCGCGACTTCAGGTCTGTGATGAGAGCCGCAATCGGTTGATCGACGTTCTTTGCGAGCGGGATATGTGTCTTCATGTCCGCGTGAGCGTCCCAATTCACTAGCTGCAATGTCCCGATATCGATCAATTCTACAAAGCGGACGCCTCGCTCGGCCAGACGCCGGGCCACCAGACATTGCCAGGCAAATCCGCTGGTGCTGCCGCGCTCCAGGCCGTAGAGCTTCAGCGTTGCGTCGGATTCTTTCGAGGTATCGAACGCCTCGGGCGCTTCCTTCTGCATCCCAAACGCGGTTTCGAAGGTCTTCATGCGGGCCGCCAGCATATTATCGTTATCGTGCTCCGCCAGGAACTCCCGATTGAAGACATCCGCCATCCCCAGTTTCAAATCCTGAATTTCCGGAAGATCGCGAGGCTTTACGTCGGGTACTGGCTGGCCTCCTGGAATGACCCGCACACCTTGATAAACCGCCGGCAGAAATAGTGAGTCCCATGCCAGGCTACCGCTATACGGCATCTCGGGCGCGAGCACGATGAAGGCCGGCAAATTCTGGTTCTCTGTGCCGAGACCGTAGCTAACCCACGATCCAATGCTGGGCCGGGGGAAGCGCACATTGCCTCCGTGCAGACCCATCGTGCCTTCTGTGTGATTCGGGAAATCGTTCTTCATCGATTTGATCAGACAGATTTCATCCATCACCGAGCGGATGTTTGGAAACAGGTCGCTGACCATGGTCCCGCACTTCGGGTTGGGTGAATAATTCCAGCGCGGGCCAGAGAGGTAGTCTTTCTTGAATTTCTTGCCGTTGTCCGCGATCAGCTTGGGCTTGTAGTCAAACGTGTCCACGTGAGAAACGCCGCCGCTCATGCACATGAAAATGACGCGTTTGGCCTTGGCCGGGAAATGACCGGGTTTTGGGGCCAGAGGATTGTCGGCGCTGGATTGCGCCATCAACTGGCTCATGATCCCGGGCAGCAGGGCCGATGCGCCGACCATGGATCGTATGAAGTGGCGCCGTTCGAACTGATGTGGTTGCGGCATCGCGCGATTCCCTCCTCAACTATTCGACAAACAAGAACTCATTGGTGCTAAACAGCGCTTCGATGAATGCCGCCATGGCCTTTTGCTGCGCGTCCGGGATGGAACTGCCCTTGGCCTTATATACATTCTCGGCCTTGGTCAGGAAAGTTTGCGCGCGGTCCTTGTCGCGCGGATTCGGCGCGCGATTGTAAACCGACCAGAACACGCGGTCGACCTGGGCGCTTACAGAAGGGTAATCTTTCTCCACCTCGGTTGCCAGGTTGTCGGCGCATATGCGTGGCAGCTCCCCGTTCATAAAGAACAATGCCTGCAGCGAAGTGATGTTGCTGGAACGGACTCCGGTGCTCGCGTTCGGGTCAGCCGCATCGAACAGGCCCAGGTAAGGATGCTGCCGGATGCGCTGGACCATCAGATAAACCGATCGCCGGTTGGTGTCATAGACGGCGGAAAAAGGAACGTGGGCTGAATAGTTCCATTCCCATTCGGAGGGAAACGGCTGCGGTCCTGCGGGCGTAGTATCGAGTTTCCCGCTTACGGCGAGCATAGCATCGCGAACTTGTTCCGCATCCATGCGCCGGCGCGTCTGACGCCACATGTAAATATTATCGGCGTCAATCGCCGCGTCGGAATCCACACGCTCTGAAGCCAGCCGGTAGGTGTGCGAAAGCAGGATCTCACGCTGCATGGCCTTTATCGACCAGCCGTTCTCAACGAAGTGCGTCGCCAGATAATCCAGCAGTTCCGGATTGGTGGGCGCGGCGCCGCGGGAACCGAAATCATTCGGCGTCTGGACAATACCCCGTCCAAAGTGGCCTTGCCAGATCCGATTGACCATGACGCGCGTGGTGAGTGGGTTATCCGGATTCGCGATCCAGTTGGCAAGCTCGAGCCTGCCGCTGCCGGTTTCAGTTGGCGGAAGCGTCTGGCCGCCCAAAATCTGCAGGAACCCGCGCGGCGCTTCCTCCCCGGGATTTCTAGCGTCGCCGTAGGGCAGCACGTGAGCGTTGGCGGAAGTGCCTTCCGTCACCGCATATGCCGTTTCGAAGTGCGGGGCTCTCTTATAGAGATCTATGCGGCGCGCCTGCAACATCGGCAAGACATCGTCGAAGTAAGGCAGCTTGTTCACGGCCGCTATAGAATCGGCGACGGGCTTCAGTTGCGCCTGGAAATCCAGATACTCCTGTGATTTGGTCGCGTTCGGGTCACGAAAGATCATGTCCCGCTGATAACGGATCGGTTCCGAACCCGGCTGAGCAAACTTGGTGCTGTTGAGGATCCCAAACATTGAATAGTAGTCGCGGGTCGGGATCGGATCGAATTTATGATCGTGACAGCGCGCACAAGCCACGCTTAGCCCCAGGAACGAATAGCCGATGTTATCGACCGCGTCGGAAACCGTGTCGACTTTGCCCTCACTGCGGCGCGCATTCGCCAGATAGCCGGTGGCGATGATCTTGTTCCAATGCTCCGGTTCGGATTTCGAAGGCAGCAGATCGCCGGCGATTTGTTCGCGAACAAACTCATCGTACGGCATATCCTGCGCGTAAGATTGGATCACCCAGTCGCGATACTTATAGGAGTCGGGAACTGGATAGTCCGCACCGTTTCCCGCGGTGTCGGCATACCGCACCACGTCGAGCCACATCCGCCCCCACCGCTCCCCGTATACTTTCGATGCGAGCAAGCGATCGACTAAATGCTCATAGGCTTGCGGAGACTTGTCGGCGAGAAACGCCTGCATCTCTTCGGGAGTAGGCGGGAGACCGGTCAGATCGAGCGTGACGCGGCGGGCCAAGGTCCGTTTATCGGCGTCCTTGGCCGGAACCAGTTTCTTGTCTTCAAATTTCGCCATAACGAAACGATCGATATCGTTGTAAGCCCAGGCGGTATTCTTGTTGGCCGGAATCGCCGGCTTCACGGGTTTCCGATACGACCAGAAAGCGCGCTGTTGCGCCGTGATGACCGGAGCGACGACGGGCGCTTTTTCGGGCCAAGGCGCGCCGTCCTGAATCCACTGTTCGATGGCGCGAACATCTTCGGCGCCCAGCTCGCTAGGCGGCGGCATACGAAGATGGCTGTCGGTATAGTGAATCGCTTTGATCAGGAGGCTTTCTTCGGGTTTCCCGGGCACGATCGCAGGCCCGCGAGTGCCGCCCTTAAGAAGCGCTTCCCTGGAATCCACACGCAGCCCGCTGGTTTGCGCCGCGGTGTGACACGCATAACAATTTTTCGCGAACACCGGCCGGACCTTGGCTTCGAAGAAATCCTCAGCCGGCGTGGCACCTGCAGCGGCGGCGCTCGCAATCAGTAGAGCTGCCGCGATACACGAGTATGGGCGAATATAAGTCCTGCTTTGTCGCATGGGGCCATTTCCCTCCACGGCTTGGGATCACGTCCGTCTTTCAAAGAGGCGAGCAAGCTGCAACATGGCAACAACTTTAGCACGAGGTATCCAACAGGGATGGATGTAGTCTATATTTAAATTGCAAGCTTGTCAAGATCCGAAAGACGCGGACAGAAGCGAGCCATGTATGCTTGTAAGTAATTACATCTACTAATATTTTACTGACTTCTTGAACCACTCCGCAGGCTTCCCTGTCGAATTTCTGTTGACAAGATTACAATTATTATCTAACGTAATCTCAGGCAGCGGAATTTTCAAATTATTAACCTTTATGGTCCCCAGATCCTCCGAAGACATAACGAAAATCACGGCTCGCCATACCTTCGGGACCTGGCGATTTCAGAAGGGCTGGGCGCCGTTGCATGTCACTGACGCCAAGGATTGCTATTTTTACGATTCCACGGGGAAGCGTTATCTGGATTTCTCCGCACAACTCATGTGCGTGGCGCTGGGGCACAAGAACGAGGCTGTGATCAAAGCGATCGAACAGCAGGCCCGTCAACTTGCTTATGTTTCCCCCGGCTATGCGACCGATGTCCGTGCGGATCTCGTGGAACTTCTGTTGGAAGTGCTGCCGCCAGGCCTGGAGAAATTCTTTTTTACAACGTCGGGGACGGACGCTAACGAGGCGGCATTTAAGATTGCGCGGATGGTGACAGGGCGCGCGAAGATTATCTCTCGATACCGATCCTACCATGGTTCGACGGCCGGTTCTATCGCAGCCACCGGCGACCCGCGGCGCTGGGCGTCGGAGCCCTCAGCCAAGGGTCCCGGCGTAATCTTTGGTCCCGAGGTCAATTGCTATAAATGCCCGCTGCAACACACCTATCCGTCATGCGACGTGGCTTGTGTCAGCTATATCGATCACATGATCGAAAATGAGAACGACGTGGCGGCAGTGGTGGTGGAACCGATTGTTGGCACGAACGGAGTCCTGATTCCGCCTCCGGAGTACATGCCGCGTTTGCGCGAAATTTGCGATCGCCACGGTGTTTTGCTGATCGCGGATGAGGTAATGACGGGCTGGGGACGCACCGGCAAATGGTTTGCGATGGATCATTGGGGCGTGGTGCCAGACATTCTGGTAACCGCCAAGGGCATCACCAGCGCATACGCGCCGTTGGGCCTTTGTGCCACCACCGGAAGAGTGGCCTCTTATTTTGACGATCATTATTTCGCGCATGGCCACACGTATGAAGCGCATCCGTTGATGCTCGCTGCCGCGGTAGCCACGATTCGCGAATTGAAACGGTTAGACCTGGTCGAGCGCGCGCGCGAGATGGGGACCTATATGGGGGCGCGTCTACAGGAATTGAGGCTCCGCCATCCATCTGTTGGCGATGTTCGCGGCATGGGACTGTTCTGGGCTGTAGATCTAGTGAAAGACGCGGTGCAAAAGACTCCGTTTAACACCCGCGCGGATAAGGTTTCGGGAAAGAGCTTGGTGATCGATCAGGTGGTCGCGCACATGATGAAGAACGGCGTAATGGTGCAGGCTTGGATCAGTCATCTGGTGATCGCGCCGCCGCTGATCATCACGCGCGACGAAGTGGATTTTGCGCTGGGCGTGATGGATCGGGCGCTCGAGATCGCCGATCAGGCGCTGGCCCTTGAGAGTCCCGGCCTGGCGCTGGCGCAAGAGTTCAATAGAGTGTGAGACACATTTGGCATCGTTTGTTCGTCCCTGGCACTTGTTGTTAGGATGGCGAATGGTGCTTTCTGAATAAAAACAAGAAGGAGTCCGAGAATACCGGCTCGGCCGCCTCGGGCCGGCGTGCCGTCAGTTCCTATACGGGCTTACTTACAGTGGGTCAAACAGCGCGTATTCTCGGGATCAGTCCTTCTACTTTACGGGTCTGGGAGAGTGTTGGGTTGGTTACTCCGGCTCGCAGCAACGGACGTTTCCGCTTGTATACGCCGGAGATGCTCGAAGTCCTGAAACGCATCAAGTACCTGCGCGATGTCAAGCGACTGAGCGTGCCGGGGATCAAAGAAATGCTGGGCTCCGGTAGCGTCCAGGCCAGCTCCGGGAAGCCCGAGCAGACCGACATGGGCCCCAAACTTCGCCGACTGCGCGCGCGCAGCAATATGAGTCTCACGGAAGCCGCACAGCAAGCGAAGATATCGACGGGCTTTTTGAGTTCCATTGAATTGTCGCGCGCTCACCCATCGGTCGCTACCCTGCAGCGGCTCGTGGCGGCCTATGGAACCACCATGCTGGAACTCTATGATTTGCCGACTCGGCCCAGCCGGCTGGTTCGGCCAGCCGACCGGCGGGCGCTGCAAACCGACAGCGGTGTGCGGATGGAGGTGCTCTCGTTCGGAACATCGATGCTTGAATGCATGCTCTTTCGCGTGCCCGCCGGCACTGGAAGCGACGGCGCGTACTCGCACGCGGGCGAGGAGTTTATTTACCTGCTCTCCGGCGCGCTCGAAGTCTGGCTCGACGAGATTGAAGGTTATACCTTGGCGCCGGGCGACAGTTTATGGTTCGCCAGCACAAGTGGTCATCGATTCTTTAACCCTACGGACCAGGAGGCGGTTCTGATCTGGGTGAACACGCCCCCCACTTTCTAATATGGCGCTCTTGATTCGCAATGCGGACATTGTTAACGGGGACTCGCGCTTCCGGGGCGACATCTACGTGGAGAACGAGACCATCACACGCATTGGTACCGGTTTGGATGCGCCGCCAGATGCGGAAGTCATCGACGCCACGGGGAAGCTGGTCTTTCCCGGCTTCATCGATCCACACGTCCACATCTATCTGCCCTTCATGGCAACGTTTGCCAAAGACACTCACGAAACGGCGAGCATCGCCGCGCTGGTCGGCGGGACTACAACATATATAGAAATGTGCTGCCCGTCGAGGCACGACGATGCACTCGCGGGCTACCATTTGTGGAAGTCCAAAGCCGAAGGTTCGAGCGCGTGCGACTACTCCTTTCACATGTCGGTGACCAAGTTTGAAGGTCAGACCGAAGGACAGTTGCGCGAGATTGTCGCCGACGGCATCGCTTCGTTCAAAATCTTTCTGGCGTACAAGAATTTCTTCGGCGTGGACGATGGCGAGATGTATCAGACGCTGGAACTGGCGCGGAAACTGGGCGTGATCGTAACCGCGCATTGCGAAAACGCGGAGCTGATCGGCCGCTTGCAAACGTTTCTGCTGGCGCAAGGCAAGACCGGACCGGAGTGGCATGAGCCTAGCCGTCCGGAATCCGTCGAGGCCGAGGGCACGCATCACTTCGCTACGTTTCTGGAGAACACCGGAGCCGCCGGCTACGTGGTTCATCTTTCTTCGGAAGGCGCTTTGAATGCGGCATGCGCCGCCAAATCACGTGGGGCACGCCTGTGGGTGGAGTCGGTCATTCCGCATCTGCTGCTCGATAAGACTTACGCCGAAAGGTCCGGCCTGGAGGGGATGAAGCACGTGATGTCGCCTCCCTTGCGTGACCGGCGCAATCAGAAGATCTTGTGGGATGCTCTGGCGGCGGGTTCGGTCGACACGGTGGCCACCGATCATTGCCCCTTCGATACGTCCCAAAAGCTGTTGGGCACGGACAATTTTACGCAGATCCCCAACGGGATTCCGGGCATTGAGGAGCGCGTGAGTCTGCTCTATACTTACGGCGTCAGCCGCGGCACTTTGGATCTGCACCGCTTTGTGGATGCGGCTAGTACTCGCGCCGCCAAGTTATTCGGATTATTTCCGCGCAAGGGCGCCATCGCGCCGGGCAGCGATGCGGATCTGGTTATTTTCGATCCGTCGTATCGCGGGACTGTGTCCTCCGCGACGCAGCATACAAATAATGATTACAACGGATTTGAAGGATTCGAGGTCGATGGGCGCCCCTCCATCGTTACGGTGCGCGGCAAAGTGCAGGTTCGCGACGGCAAGTTCGTCGGCGAACGAGGACGCGGACGTCTCTTGAAACGCGATCCTGCGTATTTCTGACGATTATGAAAGTCAACCCAAGCCGCACGATTGCCGAGTTGAAGGAGTCCAGTCAGCGCGCGGCATCAGCCACAACAAGATCGAAGATACGCAAATTAGGAGGATGAGGTATGGCAATCGCGGATATTAGCATCGGGGTCAGAACGGTGAACCACTGGATCGGCGGTCGCCTGGTGGCCTCTACATCGGGACGCTCCGGCGTCGTCTGGAACCCGGCGACCGGTGAGGCGCAGGCTAAGGTGGATTTCGCCAGTGTCGAAGAGGTCGATGAAGCTGTCGCCGTCGCCAAGCGTGCTTTCGCGGAGTGGCGCGCCACGCCGCTCTCCCGCCGCTCCGAGGTGATGTTCAAGGTGCGGGAGCTGGTGGATGCAAACCGCCGCCAGATCGCGGAACTATTGACTCTCGAACATGGCAAGACGCTTTCCGATGCCTTGGGCGAGGTGGCGCGCGGTTTGGAGAATCTCGAATTCGCGTGCGGCGTTCCTCACCTGTTGAAAGGCGGCTTCTCCGAGCAATCGAGCCGCGGGATTGACACGTATCAGATCCATCAACCGCTGGGCGTCGTCGCCGGCATCACCCCTTTTAACTTTCCGGCGATGGTGCCGATGTGGATGTTCGGCAATGCCATCGCTTGCGGCAATGCTTTCATCCTGAAGCCATCCGAAAAGGACCCGTCGGTCAGCTTGTTTATCGCGGAGCTGCTGCAAAAAGCCGGCGTACCCGATGGCGTTTTCACTGTGGTCCAGGGAGACAAGGTCGCCGTCGATCGCCTTTTGGAACATCGGGATGTGAAGGCCATCAGTTTCGTTGGATCCACGCCGGTTGCGCGATCGATTTATGAAACCGCAACCCGCAACGGCAAGCGGGTGCAGGCCCTGGGCGGAGCCAAGAATCACATGCTGGTGCTGCCGGATGCGGACGTGCCCATGGCCGCGGACGCCGCCATTTCCGCCGCCTACGGTTCCGCGGGCGAGCGCTGCATGGCGATCTCGATCGTTGTGGCCGTGGGCGCTGTCGCCGATCCGCTGGTTTCCGCGATTCGCGAGAGGATCGGGCGCATCAAGGTAGGTCCAGGCATGGAGGCGGGCAACGAAATGGGACCGCTGATCACGCGGGAACACCGCGATCATGTGGCGTCCTACGTTGCGAATGCAGCGTCAGAAGGCGCCACGGTTGCCGTCGACGGCCGCCAGGACATTGCTACCAAGAGTAACGGCTTTTTCCTGGGTGCCTCGCTCCTGGATCAAGTTCAGCCCGGAATGAACTGCTACCGCGATGAGATCTTCGGACCGGTGTTGGGCATGGTTCGCGTGAACACTTATGATGAGGCGCTCCGCCTCATCAATGAGAATCCCTACGGCAACGGCGTTGCGATCTTCACGCGCGACGGCGGCGCGGCGCGGCAGTTTCAATTCGATGTCGACGCCGGGATGGTGGGCATCAATGTTCCCATTCCGGTACCCGTCGCCTACTACAGTTTTGGCGGATGGAAGGCCTCGCTTTTCGGCGACCTGCACATGTATGGGCCGGAAGGCATGCAGTTTTATACGAAATCCAAAGTAGTGACAAGCCGTTGGCCAGATCCAGGAACCAGCAAAATCGATTTGGGATTCCCGCAGGCCCGATAGTCTGAAGTCGATTTCCCGCGCCACGCGCGCCGCACGAGCCAGGTCGCTCTCCAGAAAATTACTGACGGAGGAAACATGGCAGCAACTGAAACACACGATCGGTCTCTTTACAACGAAGACTTAGCCCCCATCCCGCTGTCGCGGCGCACTTGGGGTCTCTACAACTACGTCTCGCTTTGGGTCGCCATGAGCGTGTGCATCCCCACATATATGCTCGCCTCGGGACTCATCGCCGGCGGCATGAGCTGGTGGCAAGCCGTCGGCACTATCCTGCTGGGCAACCTGATTGTGCTGATCCCGATGTTGCTCAATGCACATGCGGGCGCGCGCTATGGCATTCCCTTTCCCGTATTCGTACGCGCATCCTTCGGTGTTCGCGGAGCGAACGTGCCGGCGGTTCTGCGGGCTCTGGTGGCCTGCGGGTGGTTCGGCATCCAGACGTGGATCGGCGGGCAGGCGATCTATACCATGCTGGGCATCGTATGGCCCGCGGCGAGATCTTCAGAGGCTGGCGTTTGGATTTGTTTTTTCGCATTCTGGGCGTTGAATATGTTCGTTATCTGGCGCGGAATAGAGACCATCAAAATTCTCGAGGGCATTGCGGCTCCGTTCATGCTTGCAGTGGGACTCCTATTATTGTGGTGGATCACGAGTCTAGCCGGAGGCCTGGGGCCGGTGCTGAAAGCTCCCAGCAAATTTAACTCGACCCAGGAATTCCTGCATTTCTTTATTCCTTCGCTCACCGGCATGGTCGGATTTTGGGCGACAGTGGCCCTGAACATACCCGACTTCACGCGTTACGCGCGTTCCCAGCGTGATCAAATGTTGGGGCAAGCGATCGGGCTGCCGACGGCCATGACGCTGTACTCATTCATAGGTGTTGCGGTGACCTCCGCGTCGGTGGTGATTTTCGGCGAAGCGATCTGGGATCCAGTGGCCCTTCTGGGAAGATTCAATCGTCCGGGAGTAGCATTTGTTGCGCTGATTGCGCTGTTGATCGCAACGCTCAACACCAACGTCGCCGCGAACGTTGTCTCCCCTTCGAATGATTTCTCTAACCTGAACCCGCGGCGCATTTCGTTCCGCACCGGCGGATTCATCACCGGCATCATCGGAGTTCTACTGATGCCATGGAAACTCCTCGGCAGTTTCAGCGCCTATATTTTCGGATGGCTGGTGGGATACTCGGGACTTCTCGGCCCGATCGCCGGGATCATGATCGCGGACTATTTCATTGTTAGAAAAGGCGAACTCAACGTGGACGCACTTTATAGCGCCACCGGAGAATACGCATACTCGGGAGGAGTAAACTGGCGCGCGCTGGCCGCGCTGGCCGCCGGAATCGTCATCGCGCTGGTTGGACTTTTCGTTAAGCCATTGCACTGGCTTTACGATTACGCCTGGTTCGTGGGATTCATTGCGGCCGGTGCGTTGTACGTGGTGCTGATGAAGTCAACGGCAAAGACGATCGCGATAGAGCCCGCGGTGAGGGTCTGACGTCGAGGAGGCTCAATTGTTGACCGCCTACCCACTCAACGGATTTCTTCGGATCACGGACCCGGAGCGGGCCCGGCATTTCTACGAGCAGGTTCTGGGCCTGACCTTCGACTACGAGAATGCCTACGTAAGCGTTTTCCGCAGCGGAGAGACGTCGATCATTGCGCAGCGAGTGAGAGAAGTCGTGCCAATCGCGTCCACCGTGCTTGGATGGGAAGTGAAGGACATCGAAAAAGTGGTGGCTACTCTGCTCGATCGCGGCGTAGTCTTCGAGAAATACCCGTACATGGAGCAAGACGCGCTCGGCATCTGGAAGAGTCCCGCTGGCAAGGTCGCGTGGTTCAAAGATCCGGACGGTAACGTCCTCTCCATATCCGAGCACTAGGTTGGCAACCCCTGACGGCTCACCATGGCCCCAGTCGGCCCATCGGACAAGCCTGGATAAGTTTTAGAAGGTTCATTGGTGGTCACTCGTATACAGGGCTCTCTTCAAGTAGTCAGCGAATTTTTCCTTGACATCTCTACATAATATTTGTAAGATTCATCAAGTAACAAAGTCGTTACCGTCACGCTGCCAACTTGGTCTGGAGCAAATTCCCTGCAGATGCGTTCCTGGCTGCAAAATTCCCGCTTAAGGAACGCACCATGGCCAATCGCTTTTTGTCCACCAAGACCTTTGGGTCTTTCGTAGCATTCGTGTTTCTAGCCGTGCCGGCTTTGCCCCAAGGCGCGGTCTCTACTGGAGCCATAACGGGATACGTTTTTGATGCCACTGGCGCCGTAGTTCCGAACGTGGCGGTAGTTGCAACGAACGACAACAATGGCGCCAAGCTTACTACCAAAGCTACCGGCGAAGGTCTTTATGTCTTTCCTGCGATCGCTCCCGGATCCTATCATTTGTCTTTCAGCATTGCTGGATTCAAGAACACACAGGTGCCAAACGTCGAAGTATCCGTCGGCAGGACCAGTTCTCTCGACGTCCACTTGGAAATTGGTCAGGTCGCCGAACAGGCAACTGTGGACGCAACCATCACACTACTCAATCCCACTGACACGAATCTGAGCACCGTACTCGACCGGAAGTTAATAGAGGACCTTCCGCTCAGCGGCCGGAGGTACACGGATTTTGTGCTGCTCACTCCGAATGTGACCACCGATGGCGAATTTGGCGATGTTAGCTTTGGCGGACAACAAGGCGGTTTGTTTTCGACCTACGCCAACGGCAACGCCTCCAACCAGTTCACCGTCGACGGTGCGAATTTCACTAGCGCCTATATGGGCGATGCCCGGGGATGGACTCGCGTGCCGTACATTTTCGGGCAAGAAGCTGTGCAGGAGTTCTGGGTGTCGGACAATCCCTACTCGGCGGCTTATGGCGGCGCGGGCACCGGATTCGTGAACACCGTGACTAAATCTGGCACCGACCAGTTTCACGGTGCGGCTTTCTATTACAACCGTAACTCCGGAACGGGAGCAATCGACGCCATCGACAAGGCAAACGGCCGACCGCGCAATCTGGACGTGCTCCAGCAAATCGGAGCGTCTATCGGCGGTCCCATCAAGAAGAACAAGCTATTTTTCTTTTTCGACTATGAACAGCAGCGGCAGAAGGATCCGATCTCGGTCGTAAACTTGGGTCAGCAGAACGTGAATCAGACCAATTTTGGGATTCCGGCCGGCACACCGTTGCCTGCTCCGAATGCGCTTTTTCCCCTGCCCACGGGCCTCAGCACGCCCGACCCTAACAATCCGATATACCGGCAGGGTGTCGCAAATGCGCTAAACGTGATCCACTCCAATATCGGCAACGCGCCACGCCGCCGCGACGATTTGGAGTTTTTCCAAAAGCTTGACTGGCAGGTCACAGAAAAAGATCACCTCACGCTGGCCTATAACTACAACACATTTAATTCACCTGGCGGGATCGTTACGTTTAACCCGGTATCGTTCGCCGGAACCACAACGCTGCCGAGTAACGGCGTGCGGGACCATTCCGCGACGGCCCATTGGATTCGCTCCCTCTCTCCGAATCTGGTGAACGATTTCCACGCCAGCTATCTGCGGGACGAGCAGATCGGCACTCCTACCGGCTTGATCGATACGTCGCTTCCATTGGTCACGCTGCTTACGCCCCAGTTCTTTCAGCTTGGGAACGAGACCTTCGGCAATTACGACACTCGCGAATATCAGTGGGAGTTTAACGATCGTGTCAACTACGTCGTCGGCAAGCACAATTTCGACTTCGGATTCGATTGGAACCGGGATAGCGTGGTGGACTTCAACAACGGCAGTTTTCGGGGATCGTACACGTTTTTCAGTCTCTCGAGTTTCGCCTTGGGGCAGTGGGGGAACTTCAGTCAGGGTGCCGGCAATCCGGTTTTCAGGACCAGAATCCCTTACGCGGCCTTCTACGCAAACGACAATATGCGCTTAACCTCGAAACTTACGGTGAGCCTGGGCTTACGCGAAGATTTCCAGATGTACGCGCAACCGGTCAAGAACCCGGCCATCCCTTTCACGGGGCAATTCTCAAACACGTATAACCGATGGTCTCCGCGCATTGGCTTTGCCTATCAGCCGTTGCCAAAAACCGTTATTCGCGGCGGAATCGGACTCTTTTATGTTTCGCTAACTGGCCAGAACTACGAAGCCTCGACCGTGGCGAACGGCTTGGCGGCTCAGCAGTCCAGTGCGTTCCTGAATTACAATGCGGCGCTGGCGCCAAATGGGCAGCAGGTGGTTTTTCCGGGCAGATACGCTAACGTTGCTGCTTTTACAGCGTCATCCAATGCCGCGGTTGTGGCGCCCGGCTTCACAGATCCCTCAGTGCTGAACTCGAGTCTTCAAATAGAGCGCGAGCTGCCCGGCAATATTTCGGTTAGCGTGGGCGGAATGTGGACCCACGGGATGCACCTTCTATCCTCCAGCGCCTTCGACTTGAACCTGAAGCGTCCAACTGGCACCACCACCTACATTGTCTGTCCCGCGGGAACTGCTACCTTCCCGTGCCAGGGACCCGCCGTTACCGGTCCGAATCTCGATAGCGGTATGTTGACGGAGGGGGCAATCAATCCGAATGTGGGACAGATCAACGCCCTGATCAGTCCTGGCCTCAATACCTATGTTGCGGGGTTTGCGCAGCTGAGGAAAACCTCGAAGAGCGGATTGAATGTGATGATGTCCTACACGCTCTCAAAAAACACTGTGAGCAACGGCGTGGATTTCAACAACCAGTTCGACTTCAGCAACACGCATGCTTTGTCCCTCTTGGATCAGCGTCACCGTGTCACTGCCGCGGCGGTGTACGAACCTCAGTTCAAATTTAGTTCACACTTAGCTGAAAAACTGTTCGGCCACTGGAGTCTGAGCACATCAATGCAATTCGGTTCTGGACGGCCCTATTCAGGATTATTGGATGCGCCATGTACCGGGCCCAACCTAAATTCATGCACCGGACCCGGCGACAACCTGAATGACAGCGCATTCAACCAGGCAACTGGCAATACCGGCAGAGGCATTGCCGGCCAGGGCCCAAGTCCAAATTTAGGCCTTAACACTTTTACCGGCCCCTGGATCGACGAAGTCGACGCCGGTCTGCAAAGAGTTTTCCATCTGACCGAGAGGCATACGCTGGCCTTCAAGGCTCAGGCTTTCAATCTGTTCAATCACGCGAACTATTTTGTTCAGGGAGGCCAGGGCGTTAATCAGTTGCAGTACAAGCCAGTTGGCACGAGTTGTGGAAATGGCGTCAGCACTAATCAGACTTGCTATCTGGTGCCGGAGACCGGCCCCGGGGGCTTTGGCTCCTTTGAATTAATTTCACAGCCGAATGGACCCCGTGTTTTCCAATTCTCGATGACTTATCGGTTCTAGTATCCAGCCCCTTGTGGATTTGGTGGTTGATGTTCCCACGCGCGACTCACAAAGAACGTTTATCAGCATGCCAAGTAAGAATCTAAACGGACAGGCTTGGCGAAGGTTGGAAAATTTCTCGGCCGCCCGGTGGCTCCCTCTGTGGCTACCCCGCACGAAAGCAAGGTCGTCCATTGAGCCTAAAGAATTGATTTTATGGAGCCACCCGCCGGGATCGAACCGGCGACTCTGCCGATTACGAAGCCACCCCTGTCAGTCCCATGTGTACTTTATTTCGTCGCACCGGTGATCACTTGGCGGCAGCGGCGCTCAGTGTTGTGAGCGTGATGGACTTGCCATCAGCGCTCACCTGGCCGGTTGCCTTGACCGTACCGCCAGCGTTCTTCTCTAAACCGGCGAAGGTCTCATTCGCAATTTCATAAACCTTGTCGCCGGTCGCCAGAACGTACTTCTGGCCCATCATCTTCACACACGCAACGGTGCAGTCATGGTCGCTCATCTTGTTGGCGCCTTTTTGCATCATGGCGTGATTGCTCTTGCACATACTGTCAGTGAGCACTCCGGTGACGGTTTGATCAGCCGCGAAGGCTATAGACAAACGGGCCGTTAAAGCAGCTACGAAAAGCATCTTCTTCATTTCTGGTCTCCTATTTGATCAAGGTTTTGATGATTCAACTACATCTCTCGAACTTTGCTTTATTCCTCGACATCACCCTCTCCCGCGCGCTTCAGACTGCCCCGTCGTAGGGCGCGTGTCTTCAGCATTACGAAAAAGACGGGGACTAAGATCAACACGTGAATCGTGGACGTGATCATGCCGCCGACAATCGGAGCGGCGATCGGTTTCATCACGTCCGAGCCCACTCCGGACTCCCACAAGATGGGAATCAGACTCGCGAGAACTGCGGCGACAGTCATCAACTTAGGACGAAGGCGATGCACCGCGCCTTCAATCGCCGCATCCCTAATGTCGTCCGGTTTGAGCGGCTGCCCTGTGGCTAGCTTGCGGTCGAGGGCATCGTGCAAATACACGACCATGACGACACCGGTCTCGACCGCGATACCGAACAAAGCGATGTAGCCGACCCAGACGGCGACGCTGAAGTTGTAGCCAAGCCACCACTGCAACAGGAGCCCTCCGGTCATCGCATAGACTGTCGGAAAAATCAAAACGAGCGCCTCCATGACGGAATGGAAAACCATGTACAGCAGTAGAAAGATCACGAAGAAGACGACCGGCAAGATGATCTTCAGGCGCTCTTTCGCGCGCAACTCGAATTCGTATTCGCCTGACCACTTGAAGCTATAACCCGCTGGCAGGACGAGTTTATCCCGCAGGAGCTTGCTTGCTTTGTCGACGAATCCGCCGTAGTCGCGCGTGTTGAGATCTAGGTAAACGTACCCGGTGAGCGCGGCATCTTCGTCGCGAATCATTGTCGGGCCTTTGGAAAAGGAGACTTTGGCGAGTTCGCCCAGTGGCACTTGGGCGTTCGAAGGTGTCGCAATTACGACACTCTTGAGCTTGTCCAGATCATCCCGAAAATCTGGCGCGTAGCGGACATTGATGGGATAGCGTTCGCGGCCTTCGACGTTCTCAGCAACGTTTTCGCCGCCAATCCCGGAGGTGATTGCGCGTTGCACATCGCCCACGGTTAGTCCGTAGCGCGCGGCCTCAAGCCGATTCACCTCCACGTTGACGTAAAACCCTTGCGCAACGCGTTCCGCGAATACGGACCTCATCTCGGGAAGGCCTCCCAGAATCTGCTGGATCTTCTGTCCTAGTTGTTGTATGCCATCAAGGTTGGGTCCCTGGATCTTGAGGCCGACGGGCGTCTTGATCCCGGTGAGTTCCATGTCGAGGCGGTTCTCAATTGGCATCGTCCATGTGTTGGTCAGGCCGGGGAACCGAAGCTTGGCGTCCATTTCCGAGATCAGCTTTTCGTAAGTCAGACCTGGACGCCATAGCTCCCGCGGTTTCAAGGTGACCGTGGTGTCATACATGTCCAGCGGCGCATTGTCGGTCGCGCTCTCGGAGCGGCCTATTGAGCCGAAAACGCTCGCCACTTCGGGAAACGAACGTAACACCCTGTCCTGCTCCTGCATCAGTTGGGTTGCTTGCCCAATCGATATGCCGGGCAGCGCTGTCGGCATGTAAAGGGCAGCGCCTTCAAATAATGGCGGCATGAATTGGCTGCCTATCTTGAATGCGAGCGGGAATGTCACAGCGAGAAAGGCGAGGTTCAAAAGCAATGTAGTTTTTGGAAACCGAAGACAGAGTCCCAGGATCGGGAGATAGATCGCCTGGGTGACGCGCGAAACCGGATTCTTCGATTCCGGCCGCAAGCGGCCGCGAATGAACATCAGCATCAGCGGCGGCACCAGAGTTACGGCCAGCACGGACGAAAACCCAACAGCCAAGGTTTTGGTCCAGGCCAGCGGGCGGAACATCCGGCCTTCCTGCGCTTCCAGCATGAAGATCGGAAGGAACGAGACAACGATGATCAATAAGGAAAAGAAGAGTGCTGGTGCAACTTGCTTCGCTGCATCAAGCAGAATCTTCCTTTGCTCCCGCTTGGAAATGCTGCGCGACTCCGCTCCGGCTGCTTGTTGTGCCTCCGACAAGTGCCGGTAGCCGTTTTCCACCATCACGATCGCCGCGTCGACCAGAACTCCGATAGCCAGTGCCAGCCCACCCAGCGACATGATGTTGGAACTGACTTGCAGGTAATACATTGGGATGAACGATGCAAGGACAGCAATGGGCACAGTCAGGATCGGAATCAGCGCCGACCGGAAGTGAAACAGGAATACGATGATTACAAGGCTGACAATGACGGCTTCTTCGATCAGGTCTCGCTTGAGGGTGTTGATAGAGGCTTGGATCAGACCCGAGCGATCATAGCCCGACACAATCTCGACTCCCGGCGGCAAAGAGCCAGAGATTTCAGCCAGTTTCTTCTTTACGCCTGAGATCACGTTCAGCGCATTTAAGCCGTAGCGCATTACAACGATGCCTCCGACTGTTTCTCCTTCGCCGTTCCATTCCGCTACGCCGCGGCGGATGTCGGGGCCGAACGAAACGCTTCCCACATCTCGAACCAGGACGGCAGTACCGTTCTTGCTCGCGATGGGAACCGTCTCCAGATCGGATAAGGAGCGCAAGTACCCGAGGCCGCGGATCATGTACTCGGCGCCGCCAAGCTCGATCAACCGTCCGCCAACCTCGTTCGTGCTATCCCGAACCTTATCGATGATGGTTGACAGCGGAATGTTATACGCGCGGAGTTTGTCCGGATCCAGGCGGACTTGGTATTGCCGCACGAAGCCGCCGATGCTTGCGACTTCGGCTACGCCTGGAACCGTGGCGACCTGATACCGTAGAAACCAATCTTGCAAGCTACGCAGGTCGGCGAGACTGTAGCGGTGATTGTGGTCCACGAGCGCGTATTCATAGACCCAGCCAGCGCCAGTAGCGTCTGGACCGATCGTTGGGTGAACACCTGCCGGCAGCCGACCTTGGATCTGCTGAAGATACTCCAGCACACGGGAGCGCGCCCAGTAGAGATCGGTTCCGTCCTCGAAAACCACAAAGACATAGGAATCACCGAACATCGTCTGTGCTCGCACGGCCTTTACGTTGGGCGCGGCGAGCAGAGCGGTGACAATCGGATAGGTAACCTGATCTTCGATGATATTCGGCGGTTCCTCCCACGGAGTGTGAATAATCACCTCCACGTCAGAGATGTCGGGCAGAGCATCGAGCGGAATCCGGTTCATCGCCCAAATGCCCGCGAGCACGAGAAGAACCGTGCCAGTGAAGACTAGAAAGCGGTTTCGGGCACACCAGTCGATCCAGCGCGCCATCACCTACATGCCCCCTTCTGCTGTCACTGAGGATTGTTTCTGGGCGATTGTCTGGCCACTTTTTGTAGCGACGATGGTGACCTGCCAACTCCCGCCCGATCTGCAGTTGGCCAGGCCCCTCATAAGCACCTCCGCTTTTGTCGCCTAGGGTGACTACATTGCGCATCGCCGCCATTCCCATCGCAGGCATGGCCGCCATGAAAAACGTCACGGTCACCGAAGCGCCTGTAATGGGCGCGCCATCGGCGCCGGTCAGTTTGACGCGAAATATGTTTGCCCCTTTGTGCGGGGGTGACGGAGTGGAGGAGAAGTCGACCGATACCTGCCCCGTCGGAGCGTTTATCGCGGATGCTGCGCCAGCGCCTGGCGGTGGAGGAGCAAACGATCCCATGGCCGCCTGGAGCTGGCTTTCTGAGTCGAGCAGGAAATTCGCGGAAGTGGCGATGTGTTCTCCGGCCTTGAGTCCCTTAGCTACAACGACAAAGTCGTCACCGGCCCGCGCACTGGCTTCAATCTCGCGCGGCTCAAAGTGTCCATCGCCTTTATCGACAAAGGCGATCTGGCGCGTGCCGGACTGATACACACCCGAAGCAGGAATCACTAATTGGCGGCCCAGCGCCAGGTCGAGCTTTACATTTACGAACATCCCGAGCGAAAGCTTCATGCCAGGGTTTGGAATCTCGAGCCGCACTTTAGCGGTCCGCGTGGTTTGATCAAGTTGCGGCGAAATGAAACTAACCCGTCCAGGGAATGTGCGTCCCGGATATGAGTCCACGGTGACGGCCGCCGAATCTCCTACCTTGACGCGCCCGATGTCGTTTTGGAAGACCTGTGCGTAGACCCAGAGCGATGACAAATCCGCTATCGAGTAGAGTTTCGTGCCCGGCTGGACATACATATTAGGGAGCGCGTTTCGCTCGACGATGAATCCGGATGCCGGAGAATCGATTTCCATTTCGCGCTTGATCTGACCAGTAGTTTCCAGATCGGTAATCTCGCGCTCTGGAATTCCCCACTGCTTCAGTCGCTCCATCGCGGAAGATAAAAGCGTGCCCGCTCCGGATGCGACGCCGGGAACGGTGCTTTGCGCTAGTAGCTCCCGATTCTGCTTTGCCAGCAGGTATTCGTTTTCCGTTCTGACTAGTTCCGGACTGTAGATCGTCAACAGGCGCTGACCCTTTTGCACCTGCTTGAAAATCGAGTCCACGAAAACCTTCTGTATCCAACCGGCAAATCGAACCTGAACCTCAGCGAGTCGCGTTTCGTCCGCCTCGACGTTGCCGGTTGTTTGGATCTCATCGTGAACTTGCCGGTACTCCACCGCGCCAGTTTTAACGCCAATGCTCTGCATCCGTTGGGGCGTAAGCGTAACCGGCGCCAAGCTTGGTTCAGAAGGGTTTGATTCCGATGGGTTCGCGGATGGCGGCGTTTCGGCCCCTTGGGGTGAAGCCGCACTTGTCGAGGGCTGTTCCGAAACAGCAGACGAGATCCGCGCTCTCACTCCCTTCGGATCGAACCAGAGTAAGCCTACGGCAATGGCGAGAAGGATCGTCGTGGCCAGCATCGCGAAGAAAGCGGTTCGATAACGTTGCATATGCACTCCTTCAGTTAAGCGGCACACCGGTGATCTGCTCGATTCGAGCCAGAGCTGTTTCGTGTTCCATCAGTGTCTTCCAGTACTCCCCGTCGAAATTGAGCACATCCATGAAGGTTGAAAACAGACTCTCGAAATCCAGAGTGCCGGTCTGGTACGACGCGAGTCCCGCCTGATAAGTCGCCAGCGCTTGCGGGATCAACCCTTCGCGGTAGATTTTGAGCATCTGCGACGCCGTCTCGGCAGCAATGTACTGGTTGCGAACGTCGAAGTAGCTGGATTGAACCTGGCTCTCGTACTCTCGCCGGGAGCGATTAAGTTCTTCCACGGCCTGGTTCATCTCCGGATTGAGCTTCCGGCGGCGGTAAATCGGGATACGAGCGCTGAAGCTGAGCATGTAATAGTCGCGAAACTGTTCGGCGGTGTGCTGCCACATATATTGCACACTGAAATCGGGATAGCGGTCTTTGCGGGCTATCTCCACCTGCAGACTCTGTTTCTTCACCATCTCCTGCTGGCTAGCCACTTCCGGGTTTTCGGTCCGAACCTTCTCCAAAAGCTCGTTCGACGTGTAGCGCAGAGGAGTTTCGACCAGTGGTTCTGTCGAAATCTCCGGCGAACCAGGCGGGCGGTTCAGCAGCTTTGTCAACTGGGCCTGCTGCGTATCCATGAGTTCGTGATGATGCGCGACTTCGCGCAGCAGCTTGGTTCGTTCGAGCTGAGCCTTCAAGACATCTTGCTGGCTGCCTTCGCCAACCCGATAGCGCCCGTCTGCGATTTTCTCGATCTGTTCAAGCAGCTTGCCGTTGCGGTCGAGAACCTCCAGTGTCTGCTGCACATAAGCGACCTGAAAGTAAGCATCCTTTACTTGCTGAAGAACGGAGCGCCTGACGGCTTCGAGCTTCTCCCTGCCCACCGCAGCATCCTGCTGGGCTGCTTCGCCCTTGAGCTTCAGCTTTCCCGGATACGGCAGGTCTTGAGAGATGCCGAATCCAATGTAGGCGAAATCGCTGTTGCTGAATCCTGCAAACGGTCGCGGACTGCCAACCGAAACGTGCTGAACGGTGACTTGCGGATCGGGCGGAGTTGACACCTGAGATGGAACCTGAGTCGCTGCTTGCCAGCCCCGGCGAGCTGCGAGAATATCTGGATTGTTGCGCGTGGCTTCGTCCAACAGGGCAGAGAGCGGGGTCGGTTGATCGGCCGCGGAAAGCTTCAGAGTCGACAAAGAGCACGATGAAACAGGCTTTAAAGGTGTTCATCGGTGTTCGACTCCTTCGGAAGCAGAAAGGTTGAGGCCCGCCGCGTAAAGATGGTCCCACAGGAGTTCGAATAGGTCGTGAGACATCGGCTGTTTAAGATCGAACTCGACAATCTCGCGGTAACCAGCCACCCGCAGCTCGTAGGGATTGGGATTCGCGAGCGTCTGAATGTCCATCCACCGCCAGGTTCGGCTGTCTCTGCCATTCTCCGTGACATAATCTATGCCGCTGTCCTTCAGCCGAAGCGTCCCATTGCTTCCACCGGACCACATACGATGGTGAGCCGGGATTTCCGCCATAGCCGCAACGCCTGGGAGCGGGATGCCATTGCGCACCGGCTTTCCGACGCTCGCGGTGAACTGAGCTGCGATCTCGGGCGGCATTGGCTCACTCAACGTGAACTGAAAGCGCTGCTCTCCAGGTTCGTGCCAGTGGCGATTCTGGTAGCCGGTTAGCGTCAGTTCCCGAGTGGAGAGATCGAAGCTGTGAATTTCGACGTATACCCAGCGTTGGTTCAATTTGGCGGATCGGAATTCCAGGCCGTCATCATCGAGCACTAGAGTTCCCGGAACCGCTTTCTTCGCGAGGCGATGCCACTTCGCTTGCGTTTGCCAGCGCTCGGATTGTGCCGGACTCGCAAGAGCCGCGCTGTTTGACGCCACGACCAAAATTCCGCCGACCAGCGCGGCTACCGAAACGTTGAATTTGCTGCTCATCAAAACCTCCTGCTTTACCTATGGCCGTGTACACGCGG
This sequence comes from Bryobacterales bacterium, assembly GCA_963731375.1. Classification (GTDB taxonomy): domain Bacteria; phylum Acidobacteriota; class Terriglobia; order Bryobacterales; family Bryobacteraceae; genus Palsa-187. The sequence continues at coordinate 272,313 of CAVSUW010000002.1, read as the reverse complement.
CCATGCGGCTGAATTTCTATTAGTAAGGGGAGCGAGATCGGCGTGCGAAGGCACACCTCGGGCAGGGCTCTAGATGAGAAGGGGCAGATTCGGTGTGGTTAACTCGATGCGAGGTGGTGGATGACTAACCGTGTCGACGAGGCCATCAACCATCAAGGTAGAAGTCAGAATCGGAATGCCAGCTGTAGTGAAAGCGATCAGTGGAGATGAATGGTCAACTGCCTTGGACATCACTAGCTGGCCGGCGGTGGGCACGGTGTTCTTGCAGCACTCGTCAGAGTTCGCCGTTGGAACGCATTTGCCTTTAAGGCAGCAATCCGCAACCTTTTGGCTCGGTGCTCCGCCAGCAAAGCAGTCGAAAGGACGTACGAGCAGAAGGACTGCTACGGCGGCAACAGCGATGTGCATGGAACGGCGCATCTGTTTCACGATACCAAATCGCAAGGGCCCGGGGGACTGCACTGGCGTGTAATCCCCGTAGTCTGTCCATAGCTAACTGGCGAGCGTTTCATGGTGGGCAGCCATCCGCTCGGACCGCTGAGCGTCATCTCGATACCTGTCGGCCAAATGCTGGCAGTGGTCGATCGTGATCGCTCGGAACTTCCATGACTGGTATATGGGGAACCTGGCATACCACGCCGCCTCTTCAGCGTGCTTGTTCGATTCGGCGAATTGGCGCTGGGCAAGTTGACGATACTCTACCGCGAGCGCCTTGTGCTGTGCTGGGGCTTCCGCTGTGATCTCAAGCGCCTTCGTTTGTTTGACGAGCTGTTTCAGACTCACTTTGGTCGTGTCGGCCTGCGCGGCCATCAAACCATTGGCGCCCATCACCAGAACGCCAGTAAACAGAATGCTTTTCGCAAAAGCTTTCATAACTTCTCCTTTGATTGTTGTTGTGCTTCTCGAACGATTGGTTTCACGATCATCGCTCCCAATCGCTTCTATGAATGAGTTCGCAACAAGGGCAGGCTCGGTTACATCGCTATCGATTTCCGCCCTGAGATGCTAAACGAGATGGAGTCGACCATCGTCCACCAGTTGGTTCACCTCGAACTCGCCTCACTACCGCGCAGTGAGATCAGCCGCACCAGCGGAGAGCATGCAGTTTCCGATTAGGTCGCAACAACGCTTCCGAGCGGCAGACTCATGAGCGATTGCAAATGCGGCCAAAAAGCTGGCAGGTCTCCCAAATAGGGTGCGGGGCCGAGAAAGTGAGAGTCTAGTGTGACTAAGCAATAGGAGATACGGCGTGACGGACGGCGCGCAAAAACGAATCAGCCTGATTGATCCTTGGAAAATCTCCGTGACAGGCTACCCCCGTGGCCGCTATGGAGACCGATTACCACCGCAACAACCGCGGCCCGAGCATCGCGCCAAGCAACGCACACAACGCCACCATCCCTCCGTACCAGAGCGCGATAAATGGTAGCGAGTCATCGGGACAATGAAAGGCGTAGGCCACCGCCCCCAACGCTCCCGCGACAAGTCCTGCGACCGCTCCCGTGCGTCTCAAATTGGTAGGCGCTCCTCTGCGTAATGCCCAGATCAGGGCTGAAAACGGAACGATGGCAAACAGCGGTATGCAGAAGGCGCAGGTCACCCATTGCGACCCCATCATCATCTGGTCGCGCGCGGCCGGCGGCCCGAGAACGAGTGCGCAAACGCCCGCCGATCCAATAGCCAGAAACGCCAGCAAAATGATGGTGTACGGCTTGCGTGCCTCCTGGCCCGGGCTGATTAGCTTCGCGAGCAGCGCGGCCCCCGCGCCAATCAAGATCAGCATGAACAGCAGCTTCAGGAGAAGATAGCCGGAGAGAATCCAGCCTCCGCCGGGCCGCAGGCCCACTGTCGCGAGCATCAAACACACAGCAGCCAGCCCGCCAGCGAGGATTGTCCATGTCAACGTCTTTCTTTGTCTCTCCGCGATTCACTGGCTCCAGATTGGTGCTGAGCAAGTTGATGAGTTGGTCTGTTTTCATGATCGATTCTCCGTGATGAGACGAGCCATGGCTTTCAGGCCCCGATGGACCGTCACCTTTACATTCGACTCCGACATTCCACACTGCGCCGCAGCTTCGCTGACGCTCAACCCGTCGAGTTTCACGGCCTGAATGGCCTGTCTGGCCTTGGGCGCCAATCCTGCCATCAACCTCTCCAAGTCCAGGCTGCTTTCCACCTGGCCGCTGCTATCCGAAGTCGCTATTTCTTTGGTATCTTCTATCGGAAGGTCGCGCATGGATGCCTTCTCGCGACGCAAATAGTCCACAAATTTGTACCGCGCAATCGCATACACCCATGGTGTGAACAACTGCGCCGAATCGTAGGTGTGTCGGCGCGTATGGATGGCCATTAACGCCTCTTGCACGAGATCCTCCGCCTCCACTGGTCCGCGCCCTATCCGGTTCAATTGACCGGTGAAATAGCCGCGCAACCGGCTGCTCAGGTTCTCCAGCAGCGTCCGGTGCGCAGCCGCATCCCCATCCAGCCCCGAAATCATCAGGGCGCGAAGTTCCAGCTCGCTAGTCGACACATTCATGAGTTCGCAAACTTCGGCCTTGCCGTTACATCCAAGGCTCGTAAATGTTTCTTCGTGGACAGTGTAACCAAACTCGCCCGCCTTGCGAACTCAGATAGGAGCCGGTTGGATGGAAAAAATCGCGAATCCAATGAAGGCTTCAGCTTGAGCAATTTAACTTCAAATCACAACAGAGGAGAGATAACGTGAAACGAATCTTCGCAGTTGGACTGCTTTCTGCCCTTACAGGTTTATCGATTTGGGCCGCCCCCCAAACGTTGACCGGCCAGATCAGTGATAGCATGTGCGGCAAAAGTCACACCGGCATGGGAGAAATGGGCAAGAACGCCAAGGAATGCACACTGGGATGTGTCAAGGCCGGCGGCAAGTATGTCTTCGTAAGCGGCGACAAGGTTTACGATATCAAGAATCAGAACTTTGCGGCGCTGGTAGCAAACGCCGGTGCGAACGTCCAATTGACGGGCGATGTCGCCACCGACGGGAAAACGATTACAGTCACCAAGATCGCACCCGTTGGCAAGTAGATTGTACGGCTTAGCGTGGGACGGTGCTTTCTTCGCAGTACCGTCCTCACGCAGGTGAATCGCTCCTCACGAGGGTGGGCCCTCCGCGATATACACCCGATTCTCATCAGGCTTGCAACGTCCGACATCGATCGAAGATCAGGTGCGCCAGTGCCGCGCTGCGCGCCAGGGTGGTCCATGGTAGAAGGGTTCGTTCGCTTCGATGAGAGGAAGCGCTTTTGCTCTCCACCAACGCTTGGCTGTGGGCTTGATCTTGCGCCCTTCCCTGCGCGATGTTGAGAAAACAGACTTTTCGCCGGAGTATGAACGCGCCAGCGGAGATGGGCTTTAAATGGACGACATGAACCACCATGATCATCAGGCGTCCGACCCGCACGCCGATCACAAAATGTCGGACGTGCACGAGAGCCACGACCGTCATGCCGGGCACTCCGTTGCGATGTTTCGCGACAAATTTTGGCTGAGTTTCGCTCTCACAATTCCGGTCGTCTTCTGGTCAACCGACGTTCAACACTGGCTTGGCTACACAGCGCCTTCCTTCCCCGGCTCGAAGTTCATCCCCGCTATCCTCGGCACAGTCGTCTTCGTTTATGGCGGCCTGGTCTTCATCCGCGGGGCATGGAACGAACTTGCCGATCACAAGCCGGGCATGATGACGCTTATCAGCCTGGCGATCATAGTCGCTTTCGGAACTTCGATCGCTGCGACATTCGGCTTCTTCGAGATCGACGACCGAAATGGCAGCGACTAGAATGCCAGGGATGCTGCGTTCGGGTTTCTCATGGCGCACCAGAGTCAAGCCAGAGTCGAAGGCGACATACATAGCAAGTCCGATGAAACACCACCCAATAATTCTTAACGTAATCCGTTCGACTGCTACCCGGCGAGCCTCATTCCAATCGTGATGAAGCCTCCAGAGCAAAGCAGTCCCGGACGTGACCTCGATCAAGCTGTCCAAGCCGAAACCTACCAGCGAAACGGACCCGGCAATCAATCCGGCAATGATTGAAACGAGTCCTTCGAGCGCGTTGTAGCCGACCGTGAAGTACCCTAGCGAGCGCCCACGCATAACAAGTTGACTTCGATTGATTGCGGAAACCGCCATAGGCCCAGTATGCGACACTGTGAGACCCCGGACAGCCGCGCCGCAATAACCATCTATGTGGGCGGGAACTCCCGCAGATACTGCCTGATTTCGTCCCGGACTCGCTTGAACAGAGTACGCCGCGCGGCCTCAGAAGCTTGCACAGCAGCCGGGTCTTACAGTGCGATGGATGGTGAACCGATTTGCCGGTGCTCGAAGATGCTGAAGCTCCTGCCGCGTGTTCGTTACGAATCGGACCGGAACGAGGCCACGGGCTCTCTTCAGAGGGTTGGATCGGACATCGCGCAGGCGCTTGGGCCATTGAAGCGCGCCGTCGCTCCGTCAAGCGTGGAGCAGACGATGAAGTTGGAAGTAAGGTGCCGAAAGACAGCGGTGGCGGCATCGTGCTTCAGCAGCGATAGCGAACACGCGGCGCATCCCGCGCCAGCAATATTCTAAATCCTCCTCATATGGATTACGCGGCGGCCAGCGACACTCGTGCGTCGTTTCTTGCTGACTCTAAAACACCGACCGTCATGACCTCAGGCTCCTCGCTTAAAATACGAGATGATGCTCAAGTGGCCCGATGTTCTGCATTTGGCGAAGAGTGGCAACCCCGCGCCGGATCGCAAGGTCGTCAAAACGGACGCCGAATGGCGCGAACAGCTAAGTGACGAGGAATACCATGTCACGCGACAGTCCGGAACTGAGCGCCCCTTCAGCTCGGAAATGTGCAGCCTCTTGGAGCCGGGAATCTATTCGTGCCTTTGCTGCGAAACCGTCCTTTTCGATGCGTCGGAGAAGTTTGAGTCGCATACCGGCTGGCCATCCTTCACACAGCCCATCAAGGAGAATGTCATTGCCTACCGGTTTGACGGGCCTGCGTTCCTGAAGCGCGTCGAAACGATCTGCAACACTTGTGACGCGCACCTGGGCCATGTTTTCCCAGATGGCCCCGCTCCGAGTGGTCTCCGCTATTGCATGAACGCCGTGGCGCTGCACAAGGTCGGCGTGGTACGTCCGGATGCCGATGCGTAGGGCCGATAGTCATGAGGCCTGCCGTTTTCGATGCGAGACGGCTGGATCGGAATCGCGCCCCTGCTATTGCGCTGTGCCAAAACTGTGTCCGAACTCCATCTATTCGAAGTGCTGGGGTTGCTGTTTGAGCGAAAGCAGATTCCCCAGTTTGTTGTAAATATTAGGATTTCGCGAAAAGCGATGGAGCCTTTGGAAGCGACTCGGCTCCCTACTCGGCAGGTGTTCATGTTCTACAGCATATTTATGAGTAGGGCGTTACATGACTGGTTTGACAGACGGCGTTCGATTCCCTTTGTGCTTTCAACGCCTGTTCCGCTCGAAACCAATCTTCCTCAGGCAAACCATCAGGGCGACCTCTTGCTTCCCACACGGCACGGGCAAGAGTAGCGATCTCATCCTCGGCGGGCGTGGACGTAGAACCAATGACGGATAGCGCTTCGAGCATTCCTTGAAGATGTTCGAGTCTTGATGTTACTCGGTTCCGTTCGTCCTCAATAGCCTCAACGACAGTTATGTCAGCGAGAAGAGGAATCAGGCGGGAGGCTTTGGTGTACGCCCTGTTCGCTCGGCGGTGGCACTCTTCAGCTATATCCAATGTTCCGATAGACTGGAGCGCCTGCTGTGCATCACGAGTGCCCAGGTCTAGTTCCGCATCAATGAGTTGAACTAGCTGCGTTTCCGTTTTGATGCGTAGCTTGTCGAATTTAGTAGGCTCAGGCCAGTCTCCCTCGATGCCACGGAGATGCGACGGCTCGCTCATAGACTTATTGACGTTGGACTGCAGTCTTTCGTTCGCTAAGATTCGGTTGATAGTCGGTGAAAAGGTGGTCACATGAGTGCTCACGCCGAACGGAAGATCACAAATCAGATTTGTGATACCGCTGTGACTTCCGAGTGCTACGCTTCTCTCATGAGCCTGCCGGCTCCCAACCGCTTGCGGGCTTGCGAAATCGAATTCGGTGCGGGCGGACAACGCCTTGGCTGCAAGTTCAAGCTCGACGATGGATCGCTTCTCTTCGTCAACGAATCGGAGATCACGGCCGAAATCGAAACGCTCATAGCAAGTCTTGGACCACAAACGGAACGCTTGTCGGACGGCCGTCCCTTCGTGATGCCTAAAATTTGAACTGCGATTTCACGTTAAAAATTCGTAACAGAAACCGTCGTGGCACCGTCTGTAGATACGACCCGCTGGTGTGAAAGTCCGAACGATAGGGAGTCCATCGTCGCTTCGGATCTGGCGGAACCATCAATGCGAACACGAGCGGGTCGCCAAGTGTGTTTTGAATTGCAAGCGAAAGGATTACCATGCCTTGCGAAGTATGGAATGCATTGCTGGAGCACTGCTATGACGCTGAGATCGCTTACTCCCAAGCCATCGCCAATTCATCTGGCTTGACCGGCGTGGAATTGGACAAAGCACTCGAGCGGGCCGAAAACGCACGAGAAGTCAGCCAAGTTTGCGAGAAGGCACTCCTCCATCACGAACGGATGCACGACTGCGTGAGAAGAGCTGCGTTCGCAAAGGCGAGTTGATTCCGACCGGCACTACCGTGAGGTACGACGACGCCACATACGGGCGATCGTTGACGTAGTCCTCCAATCGCCCAGGGCCGCGTACAAGCTCTACCGGATCAAGTTCCAACAGGAGGCACGCTGTACACCGCTGCGCCGTTGAGTAGAAAACGTACGCCTTGCCGAATGCCGAGTCCGCAGAATGCAGATTCGCGGGATTCTTGTGCAGAAGAAATCCCAGATCGGTGGCCTCGTGAGCCGTGTTTGTAATGGTGAGGAGCACGCGCTATTCTGCCAGGGCTACCCTCGTAAACCCATCCTCCTCGCGAGTCTCAAACCTTACCGGAAGAAACTTTGAAATGACCGTCATGTTTGTGCGCGCGTGCATGTTGATCTTCTCTGCGGTAAAGGAGCCTGCTCCAGCCAGCGCAATCGGAAGCAACAACTGGTCGGTCAGGTGCTCGCCAGCTGCTGCGCGAGAAACAAGATATCCGCGGGCATCCCGCGCGGCGATCGACGCCACCTTCTCGGCGCTCAATCCGACCTGTCCGAATGCCGAGAAAATCTCCGTTACATCAGCAGAACCGACTTCTATCATGACAATATTCCCCGGACCAGATGGACTTGAACTCTCACGCCCGAGGGCACTAGTTCCTAAGACTAGCGTGTCTGCCATTCCACCACCGGCCCACTGGAGCACTGAGCCAGACTCGAACTGGCTAAGAACGGGTTTGCAAGCCGCCGCCTCGACCGCTTCGGCATTCAGTGCTAAAAAGAAATTGTTTTAGAGGGAACAATAACTACTGAGTCGGGACGACCAGTAGCGGCGCGGCAGGCAGGATAATGGCAATGCGCGGTTCACAAAAGAAATATAGCATGAAATTAAGCTGGCAGGGGAGGAAAGATTTGAACTTTCGATCTCTCGGGTCAGAGCCGAGCGCTTTAAGCCAAGCTTAGCTACTCCCCTACATATTGGCGACGATGGCGGGATTCGAACCCGCGATCTCCTGACTGAGAATCAGGCGGCTTGAGCCAACTTGCCTACATCGTCAAACTGTTGGCGAAGTGGATGGGAGTCGAACCCACCTGGTCCTCATAGACAGTGAGGTGCCTTTGCCGCTCGGCCACCACTCCGAAACTTTGGTATCCCGCTCGGGACTCGAACCCGAATCTGAACGTTCGTAGCGTTCTGTCCTGATCCATTGGACGAACGGGACATATGGTGCCGGCGAGGAGAATTGAACTCCCGTCTGCTAATTGAAAGTCAGCGATCCTATCCACTAGACGACGCCGGCAAATTTTGGTGGAACCGGAGAGAATTGAACTCTCGCCATCTCGATTAAAAGTCGAGCGCCTCACCATTCGGCCACAGTTCCAAAACTTGGTGCGTCCGGTTGGAATCGAACCAACTGCCTGACGATTAAGAATCGCCTGCTCATCCTCATGAGCTTCGAACGCATGGTGCTGGCGCTGGGAGTCGAACCCAGTCCATGCTCTAATCTGGAGCGAAGCGGTTTATAAGTCCGCCGGTGCACCGTACACCACGCCAGCACGACCTTGGCGCCGAGGGCTGGAATCGAACCAACGTAGAAGGCTTCAAAGACCTTCGTCCTTCCATTGAACGACCTCGGCACATGGAACGCCTGGCTGGACTCGAACCAGCGTGTATCGCTTTAGAAGAGCGATGCCTGAATCCACTCGGCCACAGGCGCGTAATCGCTGCGAAATTCTGGTACCGGGGTAGAGGATCGAACTCTACTGCACCTCTTTGTAGGAGAGGGGCCCTCGACCAGAAGGCGACCCCGGCATATTGGCTGTGGGGGCAGGATTCGAACCTGCGTATGAACTGGTTAACAGCCAGTCGCCTTGCCACTTGGCTACCCCACAAAAACTGGTCGGGGACCTCGGATTTGAACCGAGATTCTCTTGGTCCCAGGCCAAGCGGGTTGATCCGTTTCCCTAGTCCCCGAATGTCAAAGATCTGGAGTGAGCGGCTGGAATCGAACCAGCGGCCTCGGGCTTCGGAAACCCGCGCTCTCATCCAACTGAGCTACGCCCACAAACGCTGGAACAGGCGGCCGGAATCGAACCGACATTTCTTCGTTAGGACCGAAGCGTTCTCTCCGTTGAACGACGCCCGCATAGCTGGGTGACCGGAGGGAATTGAACCCTCGTGGACAGATCCACAGTCTGCCGCCTAAGCCACTCGGCCACGGTCACACTTGGTGCCAGGAGCACGAGTCGAACGTGCTTGTCCGGCTTTTCAGACCGGCGCCTTGACCGCAACGGCCTCCCTGGCGAACTTGGTGGAAGAGGAGGGAATCGAACCCTCATTTGCTGGTTGCAGGCCAGCGGTCCTCCCGTTGAACGACTCCCCCAAACTTGGTTGCGGGCTGGCGAGTTGAACGCCACTCGCATGGCTTATGAGGCCAGCATGACACCGGTTCACTTGCCCGCAAGAAAAAATGGTCCGGGAAGCTGGGGTCGAACCAGCGGCCGCTCGATTATCGGTCGAGTGCTCAAACCACGCTGAGCTTTTTCCGGATGGAGCCCCGTGCCAGACTCGAACTGGCTTTTCCGGATTACAGGTCCGGCGCATCGCCATCTATGCTTACAGGGCTTATGATTCTGGAGCCAATGGAGCGAATCGAACGCTCATCGGTCGCTTACCATGCGACTGCTCTCCCACTGAGCTACATCGGCTGGAGCCAGAGGGGGTATTCGAAACCCCGACCTCCGCGTTACGAGTGCGGCGCTCTTCCACTTGAGCTACTCCGGCATGGAGCGAGTGCGGAGAATCGAACTCCGTTGATCGGACTGGCGATCCGATGCCCAACCAATAGGCCACACCCGCAGGACATTTGGAGCGGACGGAGATAATCGAAATCTCTTCTCCGGGTTGGAGGCCCAGGGCACACCCTATATACCACGCCCGCTCATCTACATCTCTGTGATGCTATTCAATTGTCAAAGACCAGCATTGAGACACACCTCTACTGCGTCGCTTCCGAGCGGAAACGAGTTAGACAAGATGCCCAAATTAACCGATAAAAACAAAAAAAGCGGGTGGCCATTTCTGGTGGCCGCCCGCTTCTTGAAACCGGTATAGTTATTCCAAGACGGTCAGGTCACCTCGCGCACGTCAATATTGACGGGCCTCGCCGTACCTTTTGGTTCGGTACCGAATTGGAATATATGTGTCACGCAGTTTAATCCTAATCTACCTTTCAAAAATATTCAAGCCCTTTAATGTGTTCTTCACGTCACAACCATCGACCTGGACGCAAAGATTGTTGTAATTGTTAGGATTCGGCGAAAAACGATCGAACCCTAGGACGGATTCCGCTCTCTGGGCAAATAGCCTCCCCGCTGATTGGGGTGTGGGCACGCACGAGACACTGCTTCCGTGGCAGGTGCGCGGTTTCCGGACTACCGCAAAGCATGCCGTATGCGTGCTTTGGCCAGCACCCAACACCCAGATGCGCGCGCCCCACTGTCTTATTCACTGCTGCGGAACAGCTTCCCAACCGCCGCCGAGAGCTTTGTAGAGCGCCACCAAGTTCGTAACCACCGCTGTGTCGCTTTGCGCGAGATCGTCTTCAGAAGCAAGCTGCTGACGTTGCGCATCCAGCACGCTGAGGAAGTCTGACAGGCCGCGGGTGTATAGCTCGTTCGCGAGCATGGTAGCTTGCCTGCTAGCTTCTACGGCCGCAACGAGTTTCTCTTGCCGATCCTTCTCGTGGCCATAGGCGACGAGGGCGTTCTCAGTTTCCTCGAGTGATTTGAGCACTGTGTTCTGGTACTGTGTCACGGCCTGTTCAAGACGCTGCTTTTGGGCTTCAATGTTTCCGCGAATCTTGCCCGCGGTGAAAATCGGTAAGGTAATAGCGGGTCCAACAGAAAAGAAGTTACCGGCCCCGAGCGTTAGGCCAGAAGGCTCTGTTCCTTGCCGCCCGGCTGCGCCTGTTAGTAGAATCTTCGGGAAAAGATCGGCGCGGGCGACCCCTACCCGCGCCGTCTCCGCCGCCACGCGCGCGTCCGCCTCGCGAATATCGGGACGACGCTTGAGCAAGTCGCCGGGAAGACCCACGGGCACCGCCGGAGGAACCGTAGGTAGAGGCTTAATGCCGGTCAACTCTGTGAGCAGCGTGTTAGGTTGTTCGCCTAGTAAGACGCCCAATCTATGGATGGTCTGGATCTCGGCGGCTTCCAACTGTGGAACTAGAGCTCTCGTCGAATCGAGTTGCGCAGATTGGCGTTCCACGTCGAACTGCGTTCCCAAGCCGGCGTCGGCTCGAACCTTGGTGAGATCTAACGAATCCTGTTGCAGATCAATGTTCTGGCGGACGATGTCCAAACGTTTTTGAAATCCGCGCAGCTCCGAGTAATTCCGTGCGACCTCCGCCAGCAGACTCACCAGTGTGTCGCGCCTTTCCTCTCCAATTGCCGTTACGTCCGCAGTGGCCGCCTCAAGCGCCCGACGTCGTCCACCGAAGAAATCGATCTCCCAACTCGCGTCGAAGCCGAATTGGTAGACGCTTGACTCGAACGGGGAGAGCAGACTTGAGCGGCCAGAGGGTCCTGCGTTGGTGTTGAATAAACCCTGAGTCAGGCCGCCGCGGACGCGCTGAATGCTATTGCTTGACGTGACGCTAGGGAGCAAATCGGCGCGCGTCATACGCCTCGCCGCGCGCGCTTCAAGGATGCGGGAAGAGGCGATCTTCAGATCGAGATTGGCCCGAACCGCGCGATCGATCAGCGACGTCAATTCGTCGTCGTTGAGTGTCGCCCACCAGTTCCCGACCGGGGCTTTCCCCTTGACACCGGCACCGCCAATTTGATGATAAGAGCCGGGAACGGAAGCCTTGGGGGGCTCGTACTTCGGCCCAACCTTTGGCCAACTCGCGCCCATGGCGACTTCCAGAACGAGCAAAGGCAAGATCATCACGGGTTTCATTGACGGCCTCCCGCATCGATGAACACATCCATCTGCTGGCCCGCGTATACCGGAGCATTCTTGTCCAAAGCAAAAATGATCTGCAATACGCGCGTGTCCACACGTTCGGTACTGTCGCCTGTGAGGTTTTTCTTGGGGATGACGTACGGCTCGAAGCGGATGAAGTGCAACCCATAGCGATGGCCGCTGTCGCCTCGCACTGACGCAACCGCCGACGCGCCCTGCTTCACTCGCCAAGCGTCCTGCTCATCCACATCCGCGCGCACGTTGAGCTGATTCGTCGCGCCCATGAGAATAAGCGGTTGCGCCAATTGGCTGGCTTGCGCATATTCGCCGACCCGGACCTTACATTGCAAGATTTCGCCCGTGATCGGCGCAGTGACGATGGTGCGATCGAGATCCGCTTGAATGCGTTCGACCTGGCGCTGAGCTTCACTGACCTCAGCGCGAGCGATTTCGATGTCGGGCTGCCAAGCGCCGGCCTTCAAGAGAGCGAGATCGCCCTTGGCTTGATTCACACGGGCTTCCGCCGTCTTGACCGCGATCCGACGCCGAAGCAGATCCTCATCCCGAATTGCACGCCTGTCACGGACGCTCTCGATGAGCTTCAATTGCACGTCGGCGTCCTGATACTGTTGCTCGGCTTCCTGGACCCTGGCTTCAGCGGGCGGAATCTCCTCCGGTCTGGGCGAGCGCAGTAGCTTGTCAAGTTTTGCTTGGGCCATCGCCAGCGAACTACGTTTCAAACCGATCTCAGCTTGCAGATCACGATCGTCGATCGAAAAGAGCTTTGCGCCTTTGCCGACACGGTCCCCGGCTTTGACGTACACCTGAGTCACCATGCCTTGTACAGGCAGGCTGACAGCGATGTTCTCAGAGCTTGCCTCCACCAGACCAACCGCTCCGACGCTTCCTTGAACCGCCGGGGTGGGCGGCGGCGAAGGCGGCGCCACCGTGGCATGCACGGGTTGGGTCCTTACAATGGAAAAGATGCTTAACGTCAGGATTAGTGCAGCGATAATGGGTAAACCGTACTTGGTCATACAGGGGTCCTTTTTCTCTTGAATTCAATTCCGGCTCGCGGTGAAGCGGGCCTCCTCCAGTACTTCTGTTCTCACAATCCGGCCGTCGTCCATGTGGGCGATACGGTCGGCAAAATCAAAAACTCGGCTGTCGTGAGTTACGACAATGACGGCGCGATCGCTGCGCACGGCTGTTTTGGTGAGCAATTCCATGACGGCGTGGCCAGTCTCGTGATCGAGCGCCGAAGTCGGCTCGTCACAGACGATCAAGCGCGGCTCGTGGACCAAAGCGCGAGCCAGCGCCACACGCTGTTGCTGCCCCCCCGAGAGCTGCGACGGCAACGCTCGAAGCCGTTGCGCTAAGCCGAGGTCGCTCAGCAAGGCGGATGCCTGGTCCACTGCCCGCTTACGTGGCACGCCTGCTGCCAGTAGCGGCACGGCCGCGTTTTCAGCAGCCGTCAGAGCCGGCAACAAGTTGTACTGCTGAAAAACGAAGCCAAGACTCTTCCGGCGGAACATGACGCTTTCAGATCCGGACAACTCGTCCATGTTCTGGCCGAGCACCGAAATATGGCCCGCGGTTGCGTCCAGCAGTCCCGCGATCACCGAGAGCAGCGTGGTTTTTCCGCAGCCGCTGGGGCCTACCAACAACGTCATCTCGCCGAATCGAACGTCGAAATCGACGCCCCGGAGGACCAGCGCGCGGTTGTCTCCGGTTCCGAATTCCTTAGTTACTTGCTTGCAAGAAACGGCGCTTTCGCCGGAAGGCCCATAAGGGAGCGCAACCGGATTCCGCGCGCGCGCTGAGATTTCTGCGAATGCTGGTGTCATTAGGCTACTCCTTAACCCCGAAATACGATCGCCGGTTCCAGAACCAGCACGCGGCGGATGCTTACCAAGCTCGCCAGAATCACAATCATCAGGACTGTGGCGCCCGTGCCCGCGGCGATCTGCCAAAGCAGAGTGAAGCCGCGCAGGTCGAGAATGTTTTTGGTGCTCTCAAAGAACGCAGCCGTCATTCCGATTCCAATCGAAAATCCGATCACGCCCACCATCAAGGCCTGCAAGAGAATCATCCCCGTGATGCGCCAGTTCGTTACGCCGATGGCTTTCAGCGCGCCGAACTGCTTTAGGTTTTCGAGCGTGAAGATATAGAACGTTTGCCCGGCGACGATCGTGCCTACGATGAGCGCGATGCCGATGGTAATTCCGAAGTTAATCGGGATTCCGGTGTGATGGATGTAATACCAGATTGTCTGCCAGGCGAACTGGCTGGAGGTTGCTGCGCGCAGGCCGGTTGCCGCTTCGATACGACGCGACGCTTCGGCATCGCTGATTCCGGGTGCAGCCTTCGCCAGCACAAACGACAACAGGTTTCGCTCGCGGCCGACAAAATTGATCGCTTGGCTGTAGCGCGAATAGAACACAGGCAAATTTTGAAAGGGCGCCGAGGAATTATAGATACCGACAATCGTTGCGCGATGATCGTTCAGTTCGAGCGTTTGCCCCAATTCGTAACCCTGGTTGGGGAAGAAAAATTCGTAACCGACGCGATCGATGATGACCGCGTCCGGCCGGCGGAGATCGTCTACTGATCCCAACACCATGTTGCGAGGCGCGCCGACCAAGGTTGCGTCATCGACCCCCATCATGATCACGACTCGAAAGTTTCCGTCGAGCGCCTTGGCGCGCGGCTGACCCTTGAACAAGGGCACTGCCCACTCAATGCCGGGCACGCCGCGCACACGATACAAGTCGTCGTCGGTAAGCGCCTTCACTTCGTCGAAGTATTGCGTTTTGCGATCCATCACCCAGAGATTGGCGTCCGGCACATCCATGATTTGGCTGGTCGTACGCCGCATGATTCCAGCGAAGATCGAGCTTTGATGGGACATCAGAAAGGTCGAGAACGCAACCGCGAAGATGAGGCCAAGGTACTTCGCGCGGTCACCCAGAAGCATTTGCAGCGCGACAAAGTTCATTCGAAACAACTCCATTCCTGAACGGTTGTTGAGATGTGAACAGCGTTCATTCGGATGCAAATTTTTTTGACCGGTCTCACCGTTTGCGAATCCCTTCGATCGAGATCTGCAATACCCGATCAATCAAACGATTTGGCTCGATGAACGGGAACTGGCAAGTAATCAGGAGCGTCGTCACGCCATGCGCGCCGGCCCACAGAGCTTGCGCTACTTCCTCAACGTCCTCGCAATTAAGCTGTCCAGCTTCAACACAACGCCTGACAGCGCCCCGGAGCTTCTCGAAACATTGCTCCCCGGCCTTAGACTGATGCTCCGGAATCTGCTTTGCCTGCACGAACGTCACAATATAGTGATTCGGATTATCAATGCCGAACTGGATATAAGTCCGAAGCCCCCGCCGCAGGCCCTCTAGGGGATTGGAAGGATCGGCGTTGATGTCCTGCATCCTTCGCGCAAGCTTTGAGAAGGTCTCTTCACAGAGCCGGTCCAGAATCTCCGCCTTGTCGCGGAAGTACAGATAGATCGTTCCCGGCGCGTACTCGATCTTTTCGGCGATCTTGCGTATGGAGACGTGTTCATACCCTTCTTTTACAAATAGGGTCCGGGCCGCATCGAGGATCTCTTCGCGGATACTTTCTTTCTGCCGTGCTCGTCGTTCTTGAACGCCCATACTCTGAACAGTGTTCAGTATGCCATTGGCGGAGTCGGCTGTCAAGCCTCCTTTCTAACCTATTGACTTTCCTTACCTGGACAGTCGCGTCGTCAGAACGGTTTTAACCTCCATCAGGACGGAAATCCCGGCGATGAGGATAGACATAGCGAATGCAAGTCGCTCGATCCGTCGGAGCACAGCATCGCTGTTCGCTTTAGCGAAGCCCAACCCCACTGTGCGCCGCGCCTGTCCGTGCAACGCACCGGTCGCCACGAGCAAGAGCGCAGATCCGCGAAACCACCACGATCCGTGAAAAGCTCCTTTCGCCGCTAGATCCAGCAGGATGCCGGTTGCCAGCATCGCTGCGAGACTGAATGCCGAGTAGCGGAGCAGTGGGATCAGCCATGGCAGGACCTCCGCCGAGTCGCGTCTGCCTTTTCGGGCTAACGCGGCGACGATGGCGATCGAAACAACAGACCCGAGTCCCAGGACTGCGACTAGAACGTGCGCCACTAGTGTAGGAATGAAGAGGCTGGTCATAAGGTTCGTGTCACTTAAGGCTTCGTCTTACTCGCGCTCTGCGTGCGCCGGCGTTCTCACGGCCTGCGTCAGACCGGTGCCGTGCCGTGCGAAGTGTCCTTCGACGTGACCCGGACTTTCATCCCGGTGGCCTTTGTCGAAATAGAAGTAGGACGTAATCAACGCCCCTAGGAACAGCAACGGATCAACTACGAAAGGCAGGCTGTCGCCAACCGAAAAGTGAGCGACGCTGGCCGAAATCAAGGTGATCGCAAATCCGAAGTAAGCGAATTCTTTGGCCTTGCGCGGAACACCGGGTATCAAGAGGGCCAGGACACCCAGAGCTTTCGCGGTGGTCAGTTCGATTCTGAAATAGCTCGGAAATCCCAGATGCGTGAAGGCTCCCTTCATGGGACCCAGCGGATTGGCCAGGTTAAAGTTGATAGCGCTGAAGACCATCACGGAACACACGATCCCCGTTGCAATCGAATATATGGCTTTGTCTTTTGTCATTGTTAACTCCCGTCAATTTCGCGGCGCTTCACTGTCGAGAACCGCGAGATCGAGTTGGCGAACACGCTCGGGATCGGCCGTGGCGTTCATTTCGACGATCTTTCCGTTTCTCGTCGTGCATTGGAATACCATCAGGAGCCGCCCGCCCGGAGCTACAAGCACTCCCACCACTCCGTTTACAAGCACGGATCGAGCAAATTGTGCGCGGTACTTGAGCGCCACGTTGGCCACAGCCGCGGCGCCACGGACCTCTGCGGGCGCCCCGGACGTGACAGCGGCAGGGTCGCCTCGAAGCACGACATCCGGGTCCAGTAGGTCCAGAAGCGCATTGAAATCACCGCCGCGCGCAGCAGCGAGAAACGCTTCGATCACTTCCCGTTGGCGCGTGAGGTCCGCATCGGGAATCGCCGGGGTACCATGCACTCGGCGGCGCGCGCGACTCGCGAGTTGTCTCGTGGCAGCCGGGGAGCGGCCGACAATGGAGGCGATCTCGTCGAAGGAAACATCGAACATATCGTGCAGCACAAACGCGACCCGTTCGGCCGGCGCCAGCGTTTCGAGCACGACCAGCATGGCTAGACCGACCGAATCGGCTAGCAGCAGTTCGGTCTGGGGGTCGATTCGGGTTTCTCGGCTCGCGAGCGGCTTGGACCCACCGGCATCTCTGGACTCCTCGCGACGCGACTTGCGGGAGCGCAGCATGTCCAGACTCAACCTCGCCACGACCGTCGTCAGCCATCCCTTCAGGTTCGCGACTCCGCTCGCGTCAGCGCGGCTTAGTCGCAGCCAGGCTTCCTGGACGGCATCGTCCGCGTCGCTGACCGAGCCCAACATCCTGTATGCCACCGCCTTCAGGTGGCTCCTGTTCTCCTCGAATTGCTCGGCGAGCCAGTTGGGTTCACTCATCAGTCGCATTCCCTCATTTACTTCCTTCACAACCTTGACGAACGAGTTGTGGCCGATGTGACAGGCAGACGGATGTTCATGACCTACTTAGCGCTGCTCTGTAGATCGCGACGTCGGCATCTACCCCCAACGTACGCGCCGCTCTTGAGGATTGAATCCAATACCTTCATACCTCGCCGCGACGGACTTCTGGGCGTCTTCGACTGCTTCGGCGGTTTCCCATTCAACAACGGTGACGAAGTTGAAGGCGCCCGGAGGCTCGTTTGTGCAAAAACCGAATTCCTGACGAAACCGGGCAGCGTGCTCAAAAACCCCTGAGACTCGCGAACACCGGCGAAGAATTCCTCCCTCGCCGACGGCGGCACTTTGAACTTATCGATGCGATAAACGTGCTGTTGATCCGACACTGAGTTTGATGTGGTCATGATGTTCCTTTCTATGCAACCTGAGTCGTCCACAGATACGTTCCACGAACACGGAATCGCCAAATTCGTGCGTGCGATAGGCGTGGAGATTGAGTTCCCCATCCGTCCGCGCGAGTGTTTCATCATCCAAGAATGCACGTAGCAATTCGTGATGGCTGGTGCCGGGTTCGTGAGTGCCTGAGAGCATTGCATCTACCACGCGCAAGCGGCTGCCGCTCCCGATGCGGTGCGTGGCTACCCCTTCACCTGCACGCACGGAGCCCTCGGGTCCAACTGCGTCTTCGATAGCCCGGACGACACTTGTCCCAACAGCGATGACTCGCTTGTTGTCCATTTGCGCGCCACGGATTGCGCTCGCGCTGGCTGGAGGAATGTAATATGGTTCGTCAAACGGCAGCCGCGCATCCAATTCGAGATTGCCAGTGGAGGAGATTCCCGACGCCAGGGTGATGGTTGCAAACCGTACACCCCGCTCCTTGAGAGATGCCAGCGTGCGCCAATTGAGTGCAAAACCGGCAGATGGTGACTCGAAGGCAACGGGTGGTCCGGCGATCGGCGTCCAGACGTCCCAGAGCGCAAGTTGTGTTTTGACGTGCGAGTATTGGATCGGGCGGCCGTGATGAGCGAGGCCTTCCCAAATCTCCTTTGAGGATCCGTCAAACGCCAGCCGCACAAGCCGCGGATGACCGAGAATGCGTTCCACAGTCGCATGCAACGGCCCCAAGATAAATTTGTCTTCCGAGGCGAGCGCCGGTGGTTGTGGCCGATCTTCAGTGCGCATTCGGAAATCGCCAGCTCCGAAGACTACGGCCGTCCAATGGCGGATCTGATTTGGGGCTAGTGAGTCCCGCCCGGCCAGGCGTACTTCGATGGGCTGGCCGCTCTGGAGATGATTTCCTGAAAGGCTCGCGGGTAGTGTGGCGGCGTCGTTGGCGATCACCAGATCACCGCTGCGGAATAGATCGACCAGCCTGGACCGTGGCCAGTGCTGAAACCGACCCCATTTGTCGACCACCAGGAGTTTCGCGTGCCTTGGCCGCTGGCTTGGCAGATGAGCGGCTGTCATCGAGCCGCCTTCTCTACGACCCGCTCGGAGTTCATGAACGAGAGGAGGCGCCCAATCGCCTCCACCAGTTCAACCGCCGCGATCTCCGGGCGTTTGAGCTCGGTCGGGTCTGCGTCGGGCACGGCGAGCCCATGCAACGGCGTATCCATATCCCCAGGATCGAGTGATAAGAAGGCGATTCCCTGCGACGCTAGTTCCTCGTTCCAGATCCGGCTCAAATGATGCAGCGCAGCCTTACTAACACCATATGCGCCCCATTGCGGGTACGCGTTAATCGCCGCGTCGCTCGAGATATTCAAGACCACTGCGCCGCGGCCCTCGCGAGCTGAGGATGCCAGCGCTCCCAACAGCGCTTTGGTAAGGCGAAACGGGCCTAAGACGTTAGTTGCCAAGGCGCGTTCCAGATCTTCGCAATCGGTATCCGCAAGCATCGCCAAGGGGACCGGTCCGAGATCCGAGGCATTGTTGATCAGAACATCAAGCCCGCCAAGCATCCCCATGATTTGTATCGCGATTGGGTGAATATCCGTCTTCTTCGAGACGTCGCCCACTATGCCGTGCGCACCTGGGTGGGCGCGCTCGACGCGGTCGACGCCCTCGCGGCCCCGCGCCACGAACGCGATGGCCGTTCCTCGGGCAAGCAATTCCCGGACAATCGCTAATCCCAGGCCCGATGTGCCGCCTGTAATAGCTGCTCGCAAGCCTCGAAATCGGTCTTCAAGATGGTTGGTTGAGTTTTGAAGCATTCCCCTCGTTCCTCGTGTCTCATCCACAGACTACAAGTTAAAGTGAACTTGAAGTCAAGCAAAAAATGTGATATTTCTTTGGCTGTGCCTGAACCGCTTACAATCAGTGAGGTTTCACGCCGCAGTGGGGTGGCCGCGTCGGCGCTGCGTTTTTACGAAGAGAAGGGCCTGATCAAATCCGAGCGCGCCGGCTCAGGCCACCGTCGATATCAGCGAGTCGTGCTTCGACGCATTGCATTTATAGTCTTTGCCCAGCGGATTGGAATGTCCCTCGATGAGGTCGCAATAGAACTCGCGAAGCTCCCGGAAGGTCGGGTTCCCGAGGGTAAGGACTGGGCCCAGCTTTCAAGCAGTTGGACCGGCCGAATTGACGAGCGTATCGCGGAGCTTCAGCGACTCCGCGCGGGTCTCACGGGATGCATCGGTTGCGGCTGTCTGTCGCTGGATAAGTGCCAATTCACGAACCCAGGAGATCGAGCCGCGCGTCTTGGCCCTGGTCCTCGCTACTGGGTGAGCGACCCACGCCGCTCCAATTGAGGCGAGGTGAACACTAGCTCGGCCACGCGCGTAAGAGAGGTTGCTCGCGCTTCAACTGGTAGCTCGATACAGTCGCGTAGAAACGCGTTCACCGCGGCAATCGCGAGTTGGGAGAAAACTCACGCGGCGCCGGATTTGACACCCAACCGCTGTCCGAGGAAGGTGAGGATCACCTCTGCAATCTCGGAAGCGTGTGTCTCAAGGGCGAAGTGACCAGCGTCGAACAGATGTACTTCAGCGTCTGGATTGTCACGCCGAAACGCCTCGGCGCCTTGCGGAAGGAAGAATGGATCGTTCTTACCCCAGACGGCGAGCAGCGCAGGACGGTGCGCCCGGAAATACTCCTGGAACTTCGGGTAAAGCGCAACATTGCTTGCGTAGTCGAGAAACAGATCGAGCTGAATCTCATCGTTGCCGTGGCGGGCCAGGAGAGCGCTGTCCAGCGTGAAGGCTTCCGGCGCAACCAGTGTTTCGTCCGCGACACCGTAAAGGTATTGCGACCTGGTCGCTTCCGGCGTGAGGAAGTCCCGTAAGGCCGCGCGATTGGCCGAGGTCGGTTCTTTCCAGTATTTCTGAATCGGGTTCCATCCCTGGCTCAGCCCTTCCTCGTAAGCGTTACCGTTCTGAGAAATGATCGCGGTGATGCGCTCCGGATGCGTCAGTGCGAGGCGCAGACCGATTGGTGCGCCGTAGTCGAAGATATAGATGGCGTATCGATCGAGGCCGATTGTCTCGCTGAATCGATCAATTGCATTCGCGAGGTTCTCAAACGTGTACGAAAACGTCTTCCGGTCCGGCGCGTCGGAGAAACCGAATCCAGGAAGGTCCGGCGCGATAACGTGGTAGCGATCGGCGAGGATCGGAATCAGGTTGCGAAACATGTGTGACGACGTCGGGAATCCGTGCAGCAATAGAACCGTCGGGGCGTCTTTGGCTCCGGCTTCACGATAGAAAATCGCGTTGCCGTTAACGAGGGCACGATTATAAGTGGTCATAGCAGATCTCCTTAAGTTCGAATGTGGGGCGTTGTACCGGGCCGCCTGGCGGGCACCAGCACTACCTCGCCTGGTTTGATGTGCTAACCTTTAAAAAGATTCTTTATAGGTGTGGATATATTGGGGGAGGCCGCCGGACAGGAGCGATGGTGAAAGCCGAATCGACCTCGGACTGGAGGGGCGGATTCCTCTTTGTGGGAAACGACCTGGCGCTGGATTTTCTAAACACGTGCCCGGTTTTGAGCGGCGAGGAGCCGACCGAACTCTTGCCCGACTTTGAGGCTGCACTTCAGTGGTTTCGTGCGGCTGGCCTCCTTGGTCCCCGCGAGGCATCCGAACTGCGACGCCGGTGGGGGGAATCGGACCGGGCACGGCGCGTTCTGGACTCTCTTCATCGATTGCGGGAAAAGTTGAGGAAGGAAGTCTTGAAGTACGAGACCGGCGGGGATGTTCAACGAGCGACCCTTGAGGAAATCAACCGTTTCATGGCCGACCACCCCATGCGGACAAGACTGATTGCCACCGAAGATGGGCTCAAGACCGAGTCATATTGCGATGCGCGTGAACCTGAGGATTTGCTGGGTCCGGTTGCGTACAGCATCGCCGCGCTATTCGCAGAACTCGATCGAAAGAAGATCCGCAAATGCAGCAATTGCGTGCTGCACTTCTGTGACACTAGCAAGAAAGGGACGCGGCGATGGTGCAGTATGCAGATGTGCGGAAACCGTGCGAAGGTGGCGGCGTATGCCACGCGACGCCGCCAGTGACGATCAAGCCTTGCGCGGCTGCGCCGTTATGCCACCCTCAAGAGCTTCCGTCTGCGCTGTGGAATCTACGAGCTCCAAGGAATCGCCCGATGAGGGCTCCCAAGAGCACGGTGGCGACAATCGCCGCTCCGTGAGCTCCAAGTGCATGCCGAAGTGTGGGATACGGACAAGCAATGCGCCAGCCAGCGTTGATCGCAAGACCTGCACCAGCGCCATACAGTGCGCCCGCCACGGTTGGCCGGGTCGCGAGCGAGTTCCGGAACACCCAACTGAAGAGCAAGACCAGCGTTCCTCCCGCCACCGTGCCGCCGACACCACAGGCCAAGTCCATGATCCATGGCGGGACGACCCGCAATACACCGGCCACGCGCAATGTGCTGCCCACTGGGCTAACCGAGAACGTCGACACGGTGATCGCGACCACCACCAGCAACGCCGCCACGGCTGCCGAGTAAACAGTCTCCTTCGGTAGCCTGCCCGACGGCGTGCTCTCATGCGCGGCGATCCAGACGAGCACGATGGCCAGAGTGAACTGCGCAGCGGAGGCGCCCCAGATCAGGAGTGGTCCCAGGACGCTCGAATCGCCGCGGATTCCGATCGCCAGCAGGACGAGCGAGGAAACCACCAGCGCAACGGGCGCGGTTTGCAGGGCCAGGCGGAGCGGTCGCGGCGAAGGTTTGACGGGTCTGAGATCCTGCGCGATCACTCGCATCAGCGCTTCCGGCGGTTTCGGTGAACGATCGATCATGCCCTGGCCCTTTGAAAACTATTCAGCGCAGCGCGCAGGTCCGCCATTCCGCGGCTGGCGCGCGCCCGAGCCGCCGCGGCACTAATGCCCAACATCCCGGCGATCTCATCGAAGCTGAACCCCCACTCGTGATGGAGCAACAGCGCTTCTGCCTGATCGGCGGACAAAGACGCAATACCTCTGCGGATCTCGTCCCTCGATCCGAGGCTTGTCGGCTTCCGGAAGCACGGGGAATTCAGGCAACTCCTCACGAGATTCGTGAACTGCTGCCCATCGCCGCGCCGCTCGCCGATTCATCAGGAAGACGTTTCGCGCCAAACCGAACACCCATGGCCGGACTGCGTATGCCGGATTGTAAGCGGCCCTCGACCGGTGCATCTGAAGAAACGTCTCCTGCAGCAAATCGTCCGCGATGTCCGAGCCGCCCGCGAGATGGGACAGGTACCGCCGCACTGCGGCTGCGAGTTGCGCGTAGATCTCCTGAAACGCTTCCAGCGATCCGCCCTGATAACGGATCATCAACGCGCGAAGTTGGTCTTCTGCTTCGCTCACTACTAGGACTCTTTGCCGGACGCGACCGGTTTGTGACCGGCACATCCAAAAAACTCTCTCATTCGAAATCCTGTCACACGGCGGACGTCGCGGGCAAATCCAGAAACAGAGGGCAAGCGAATAGCCGCCCGAAATCGACCCAAGGAGAATGAAATTGAAATCGCTTCTGTTCCCGATTATTTCCCTGTTGCCGCTGGCCGGCACAGTCCTGCAGGCTCAATCCACTCAACCGCCTCAATCCACCCCGCCGCGACCGAAGACGACGGCGGTGCTGGTCATACTCACCGCGAAGCAGGGCGTCACGCCTCAGCAGGTCATCAAAGTGATGCCGGCTGAGATTCGGGCGACCGTCGAGTTGTATCTGGACGGCAGAATCAGCCAATGGTTCTCGCGCGGCGATGGAAGGGGCGTCCTGTTTCTCCTCGACGCGAAAGATGTTGCTGAAGCCCACGCACTGATGGAAGGGCTACCGCTTCACAAAGAGAACCTCATGGACTATGAGTACATTCCCGTTGGCCCTCTGCTGCCCCTCAGGTTCCTCACGGCTGGCGAACAAAAGAAGGACTAAGGCGGACATGGCGGCTCAGGACCGTGGCGCGGTAAGGTGAGACGGCTGCCGCGCACCGGTCGGAGAGCCGCGAAGAACATTCAGGAAAGGAGATTCACGTGACGGCGATACTTTGCCTCGGTTACTTAGCCGCAGTGTCAATCATCATTGCAGCGCTTACGGCGCGTTACCTTCGCGACCGCCTGCGAGCGCTGTTGATAGGGCTTCCTGTGTGGCTGCTCTACGTTGGACTGTTGTCGTATTCCGGCGTCGTCAGCAACGCGGCTTTGCGCCCTCCCGGAATTGTCTATGTCGCTTTTCCGGCCGTTCTGTTTGTCCTCCTCGTCTTCGCGCGTTCTGATGCGGGAGCGCCCATCGCCTCCGCGTTTCCACTCTGGGTCCTCATCGGGATGCAGACTTTCCGGATCGGCGTTGAACTGCTGCTGCACCGGCTTTGGGTGGACGGCCTTGCGCCCCGCATTGTCACGTATCAGGGCAGCAATGCCGACATCTGGATTGGTTTGTCACCATGCGAATCGGCCCGCTCAAATTGATTTCAATCTCTCGAGTGATGTCTTCGAGGCTTCCAGCTTTGTCGTTTCCCGTGCAAATCGATCCCCGACAGAACATCGAGCAAGAATGTTCGTGTCGAGAACGATTCTCATTTCCGCCGCGGGCGGATTTGATTCATCGCTTCATCAGCGGCGGCATCAAACTCATCGCCACCGACATCTCCGGCCTTGTCGGCGAGTCGGTCCAGAGTGCCTCTCAGACGCTCCGCATTCAGACGCCGCTCATCTCCTGATGGCGCAGGATGAGAATGGAGCGACATAACGCTCACCTCTTCATCGTCACGCAAAATGCGGCCGAGTAAGCCTTCAATCGCGGTCCGCGCGGAACCTGAAAGATCGCGCGCCCAACGAATTGAAACGTTCTCCATAACTTCGCTTGCATTCTCATTCTAAACTGCGTAGGCGGTCGCGCGGGCGGAGGCACAGATGCGACTTAAATCTGGACACGGTCACAGCCAATTTGCGGCTCGGGGGTCACGCTGGACGATTTGCGCGGGCCGAATTTTGAGAAAGGGTGCCTAATGGTGTTTGTAAGTTATTGATTCCGCTAGCACACATCGACCTGCTGATTCTACAAAAATTTCAGAAGTAGCCTGTTTGCTGACAAAAATGCGGACAAATGAGAAAATTTTCTAAAAGCCTGTAAGTGATTGAAAACATGGAGCCACCCGCCGGGATCGAACCGGCGACCTGCTGATTACGAATCAGCCGCTCTACCAACTGAGCTAGGGTGGCTCTCTTGGTCCAGGGTATCATAGGAAAATCGTAAGGTCGGCAGTTTTTAGGTCTCACTGGCAGATGCTTCGCGGCCGATGAGCCAGCGGGAGAAGATGAACACCCAGGTGCCCGAAAATGTATTGGATCTCCAACTGGCGCTGTGCGCGCGTCGGCGGCGACAAACAGTTGCTGCGAGAAATTGCGGTCCTGTTTATAGAGGAGTGCCCGCGCGCTTTCGCGGAAATTCAAGAGGCAGTCGCGGCGGAGACGCGGCGAAGCTGGAGAACGCGGCCCACGCACTGAAAGGTTCGGTAGCGAACTTCGGCGCGCGGGACGCCGTTGAAGCCGCCTTCCGCCTCGAACAGATGGGCCGGGCCAACGAAATGAGCGGAAGCCGAGAGGGATGTTACTACAAGCTCGAAAGCGCCTTGTCGGCGGTCTGCGCGGAACTCGCCACTCTCTAGTGGCGACGCGCCGAATGTGACGCCCGGTAGCTCAAGACGCCAAATATTTTTCCAGATCGCGCAGCCCTTCCGGCGACCCGATCTCATAGAACCTTTCCGTTACCTCATATCCCGCTAGCTGCCCCTCCAGACTCAAGCGATGAAACACCGCCGAAAGATCGAAAACCGTCTCCGCGATGCCCGCGATCACATCGCGCCGCAGCACCGACAAACCGTAGTCGATGTACTGCATGCGCGCTTGCGTCGGCGGGTCGGCGTTCTTGGCATAGAGGTTCACGCGGCCTCCGGCGTAGATGACGTTGCTGCGATCCCAGCGGCCTTCGTTTTTGAGCACAGTCATTAGCGCGGGACTTCCGCTGGCTTCGAAGGCGCTCCACACCGGCGCGAATTCTACCGGCAGGAAGGAGTCGCCATACAGTACGAAGAACGACTCGTCGAGCACTCGCTCATCGAGCGCCAGCCGCAACGCGCCGCCGGTTCCGCGAAGCTCGGTTCCCTCGTCGACGTAGCGCAGTGAGCGCACCGGCGCGGGCTCGGTTGCCCAGTATTGGCGGATCTGCTCGCCTTGATGCGCGATGCAATAGACGACGTCGTCGATGCCCTGCGCCGCCAGCCACTGCATCTGATGCCACGCAAACGGACGTCCCGCCACCGGCAGCAGAGTCTTCGGGAGAACGTCGGTGAGCGGACGCATGCGCGTGCCCAATCCGCCGGCTAGTATGACGCACTGCATCCTTTCCGATCTCGCGCCTCCCCCTCAGCTTACCCCGGGGTCGCCCGCAATCTGTCGTACTCTAGAAAAACACCCCAAAATTATGGCTGAATCTCCCATCACTGCGCGCGCCCAGGACTTTGCCGCCTGGTATCAAGACGTGGTTCTCGCCGGCGACATGGCGGAGCCCGCCGAAATCGTCAAGGGCTGCATGGTCATCAAAGCCAACGGCTGGGCGGTCTGGGAAGGCTTGCAGCGCGAGCTCGATACGCGCTTCAAGGCCACCGGGCATCAGAACATGTACTTCCCTCTGCTGATTCCGCAGAGCTTCCTGCAGAAGGAAGCCGAGCACGTGGAAGGTTTCTCGCCGGAGCTGGCCGTGGTCACCGTCGCCGGCGGCAAGACGCTCGAAGAGCCCTACGTCATCCGGCCCACGTCGGAAACCATCATCGGCCACTTCTTCGGCAAGTGGATTCAGAGCTGGCGCGATCTGCCCATGCTGGTGAACCAGTGGGCCAACGTCATCCGCTGGGAGCTGCGCACGCGCATGTTCCTGCGCACCACCGAATTCCTGTGGCAGGAAGGCCACACCGCCCATTCGACGCACGAAGAGGCGCTCGAAGAAGTGCTGCGCATGCTGGACGTCTATGCCGACGTTGCGGAAAACGTGATGGCGATGCCGGTCATCAAGGGGCTGAAGACCAAGTCCGAGAAATTCGCCGGCGCGCTGAGCAGCTATTCGCATCGAAGCCATGATGCAGAACGGCCTGGCGCTGCAAGTCCGGCACCAGCCACGACCTGGGACAGAACTTCGGCAAAGCCTTCGACGTGAAATTTCAGAGCAAGGAAGGCCAGCTCGATTACGTGTGGCAGACCAGTTGGGGCGTCAGCACGCGGCTGATCGGCGGCCTGATCATGAGCCACTCCGACGACAAGGGTCTGGTGCTGCCTCCCGAAACTCGCGCCCAATAAAGCCGTGCTGGTGCCCATTTATCGCAAAGACGAAGAGCGCGCCAGCGTGCTCGAAGCCGCCCACAAAATTGCGGCGGATATCGGCGCCAAGGTGGACCAGCGCGAAGGGCAGACGCCCGGGCGCCAAGTTCTATCACTGGGAGCGGCGCGGCGTACCCGTGGTCCTCGAACTAGGGCCCCGCGACCTCGCCTCCGGCAACATCGTGCTGAAACGGCGCGACACCGGAACCAAGGAAATCCTGCCCCAGGCAGAAATCGCCGCCAGGGTACCAGCGGTCCTAGAGCAAATGCAGAAGGATCTCTACGCTGCCGCCCGTAAGCGCCTTGAGCGACAACACGCTTACTCGCCAATTCCATCAGCGAGGTAGAGGACATACTCCGCCCGGTCACGGCCGAGAAGGGCGGCGGTAAGTTCGTGATGGCACACATGAAAGACGACCCCCGCTGCGACGCCCGGGTTAAGGAATTTAAGGCGACCATCCGATGCATTCCTTTAGAGGACCAGTTTGACGGACCAGGAAAATGCATCGTGACCGGCGAACCGGTCGACCGGCGAGTTGTGATCGCTAAGTCGTATTAGGTACTGGTAGTACCCAGTTCGCTGAAACATTTTGGCCACTTTCGGTTATTATGGATTTTTGCCTGGCTAAGATCGTGAAGGTCGGAGGATTTATGCTGGCGGTAAGGTTTCGTATTCCTTTTGGGGTACTTGGGTTAATTCTCTGCGTTGTCCTGCTGGGGGGCCAGCTTCGGCACCGTAGTGCCCATTAACGGCACCGTTTCCGATATCGCGCTCGATGAGCGCCGCAACGTAGTTTGGGCCGCCAACTTCAGTGCTTATCGCGTCGAACAAGTCGACATTCCCAGTCAAGACCCTGCTCACTCCGCTGAGCGTTCCGATGCCGCCGAGCGCCGTGGCCATCTCGCCCGACCACCGCTTCCTGGTGGTGGGTGAATATCAGAAGCCCGATCCCGCTCGAGCTTTCGACCAACCCTTTCGCGCCTGAGACCGGCGGATATACGCTCTTCGATTTGGACGCGGGCCTGCGCTACGACGTGAACCTGAACTCTCCGGTGCTGGCGGTGGCTTTTGGCGTCCGACGGTAATGCCGTTATTCTGACGCGAACTCCCGGTTCCCGCCGACCCGAAGAATCCTGGCCCGCTCACCAACCTGTTTGTGCTGCAGCCCTTTCCCGTATCAGACTTTGACCGCGATCACTTCCATTCCGGTTCAAAGCGTAGATCTTCCAGTTCCGCTGGTGACAGTTTCCAACGCAAATCGGCCAGGCCGCTGCGGGTGTTTCCGGAGACGGCAACACGATCGTGATTCTGGCCGCGCCGACGCAGGATCCGGCCGCTGGCTTCTAACATCTCAATCGTGATCCGCTACGACGTGCCCACCCAGACCGCATTACGCCGAGAGTTGACGATCAGCTCGCCTCGCTCGGGCCCGCGAAGCGTGAGCGTCGATCAGACGGCACAAATGCTTTGGTCGGCTGGTGGACTGCTGCATCATTAGCCGAACGGAGAGCTCATATCTTCTGGCCGCAATTTCCCCAGCCCAACGGAGCATTTCAATCTTGGCAGCCATGCCTGGGATCTCACGCGTAACCTGATCTACGCCCAAATACCGACGCCGGGTGACACATCGGTGCTGCACGTAATGGCCACCGATAACCTGACGGTTTCGAAGCGGCTTCAGTTGCCCGAAGATCTTTCCGGCAAATCTCAGATGTCCAGCGACGGACAAGCGATGTACTCGGCGTCCGTCAGCGGCGTGACGATTCTTCCGATCGGACAACTGCCGAATCTGCCGCAGGTGGGCTTCTCGCAGGAGGATACGTTGTTTGCCGCGGACGCCTGCAACCAGTTGGTCGTTGCAGCAGATCATCAACATTGTCAGCCTGAGTTCCGTCAATACCGATTTCTCGCTTTCCCTGCCCGATGGAACCACCGGCGTCACGCTGTCGGCCACCTCCGGCACCACGCCGGCGCAGGTGGTGATCACCATTGACCCCAGCGCCTTCCAGAGCGTCCAAGAGGCACCACCACTATTCCGCTGACCCTTACTTCCAACGGCGCGGTGAATCTGCCTGCTCCCATGCGGTTGCTGATCAACACGCGGGACTTCAATCAGCGCGGGCAGATCGTGAACATACCCGGCAAACTGGTGGACATCCTGGCGGACCAGACTCGCTCGCGCTTGTACATTCTGCGCCAGGATCAAAACGTGGTGCTGGTTTATGACGCGAACTACGCTCCAACGCATCGCATTTCTGCGGACCGGCAACACGCCGACCCAAATGGCCTTCTCCGCGGACCAAAAGTATCTCATGGTCGGCAACGACAATTCGCAGATCGCGAATGTTTTCGATCTGGATACACTTGCAGGATGCCGGCTCCCATCATCTTTCCGGGCGGCCACTACTCCGCGGAGTATCGGCGTTGCCAAGAGCGGAATCTTTGCGCTGTCGCGCCTGCGGGCAGAGCCACCGACGTGCACTCCGGCGATTAGCGGCGCGGCAATGCTCGATCACGTCGATTTCGCGAACCGCATGGCGGATCACGCCGTGCACTCTTTCCGCCGGAGCGAACCGGTCCATTTACCAAAATGGTTTTTCGTCTATCGACGGCGTCTTGACTTCCACGCCGGCGAATGATTATCTGCTGCTGGCGCTGGCGGACGGCAACGTCATCGAATACGATGATTCCGTTCAATCCTGGGTGGCGTCGCGCAAGGATCTTAGCAGCCTCGGCGGCGCCTACTGCCGCATTCAGCGGAAATCTATTTCTGGCCGGCCCGAACCTGTTCGATGCCGCGCTGGTGCCGCTGGGTCAACCCTTCCCCGCTACTGACGGGACGTCTTCGGGCGTCGGAGTGTTGAGCGGAGCCGGGCTGCGCACCACCGCGACGGCCGCCGCCGCCCCGGGCGTGATCCAGCGCATCAACCTGACCAATCGCACCGAATATAACGCCACCCTGATGGCGGAAGCTCCCATGACTGCGAGCAGTCTGATCGACTCCTCCGGTGGGACAAATTGGCGAGTCCATATTGCCTTCACGCGGACGCTGGCGATCTCGCCGGATCAAAGCCAGAATCTTCGCCCTGACGACTTCCGGCCTGACGGTATTGCCTTCCACCTTCGACGCGGTTCTCGCCAAGCCGGTGGTTTCGAGCGTAGTCAATGCGGCCGACCTGAGCAGCCTGGTGGCGCTCGGCGGAGTGGTGGACATCAACGGCACATCTCTTGCCACCGGGTCGTTGTCAGCCGGCGCTCCTCCGTTGCCCGAATCGCTGGGCGATGTGTGCGCCCTGGTAAACAATATCCCGCTGCCGTTGTTCAGCGTCTCGCCGGGACAATTGGTGGCGCAGTTGCCCTATATCTCCGGTGCCGGCAGCCTGGTGGTGCACAACTCCGGCGGCGTCAGCGATCCCTTCTCGTTTACCATTCAGGGGCAGGCGCCCGCCATTTACCAGGCCGGAGGCGTAGTCCAGGTGATTCGCGACGACGATGCCGAGCCGGTCGGTTTCACCAATCCCATCCATCCCAATACGCCGTTGATGATCTACGTCGCGGGACTAGGGTTGACGACTCCGCTGCCTCCTTTAGGAACAGCGGCGCCGGCAAGTCCGCTCGCGGTAGTGATCGCCCAGCCGACGGTGACACTCGGCGGTGTCTCATTGGCGGTAACTTCGGCAGCTTTGGTGCCCGGACAGATTGGAGTCTATGCGATCGGCGTTACGGCGCCGGCGAAAGTCCAGGTCGCCGAGAGCACGCCGCTGACGGTTACGGCGGGCGGAAATAGCGCAACTTACAATGTCCGGGTGGTGAGCCCGTGACCGGCACGAACATCAGGGCACTAACCTCAGGAGGATATGCATGCTGAAAAGTTTGACTTGCGCCGCAGTGATGTTTGCCGCGGCCGCAGGCTTGGCTTCTGCCCAGGAACCCGAGTGGGAGGTCGGCGCCATTGGCGGCGTCGGCTTTTCGCCCGACCTGACCGTGAAAAACGCCACGACCAGCGCGTCGGCCAGCGTAAGGCCCGGCATCACAGTGGGAGTTTATGGCGGACAGGACATGTATCGCTTTTGGAGCGGTGAAGCCACCTATCTTTACCGCGACGGCAATTTGAAGCTGTCTGGCAACGGCAAATCGGCGACTTTCGGCGCGCACACCCACCTGATTACCGGCGATTTTCTGGCGCATTTCAAGCCGCGTGGGGCGCACATCCGGCCCTTCATATCGTTTGGCGGCGGCATCGAAATCATGGAAGGCACCGGTCAGGAGTCGTTCAATCAGCCTCTTGGAAACTTGGCGGCGCTCACGGCCACGCGCGAGGTGTTGCCGGTCGGCGAGATTGGAGCGGGCGTGAAGGTTCGGCTTGCGAATCATCTCCAGTTGCGGGTTCAAGCGCGCGACTACATCAGCCAGGCTCCCCACGAAGTCATCGCACCGGCGCCCGGCGCCAAGTTGAGCGGGATACGCCAGGACATCATCGGCACGGTCGCCCTTGGTTTAATTTGGTAAAGCGGCCTGGGGCGCGCCGAGGAAGCTAGGGGCGGCGGTTCCACCCCGGCGATGCGCCTGCTTCCCGGCCATTCCCTAGTGCTCGTTCATTACTTGTAAAGGCGCAGGAGATGAGCTACATTTTGATCCACTGCTTTGGGATCAAAGCTGTCTTTACAAGCGCCTAGCACTGCGCAATATGTCGGGCCGTATTCGTTCTGGGGGACATACATCGTCAAGAAGGCGGACCGGGAAAAAGTGATCATCGTGCTGGAGGCGAGCCACTCCAGTCCCATCACGGAATAGACCGTCAGGTAAACTGCCACCAGTTTGGCGGGTACGCGATGATGACGTGCGACGATGTGCGCGATGGTTAGAGTGCAATAGGAAATCAAAAGTGGAATCATCGGCAACCAGAGCCGTGGATTAGATAACGGCCACGCGAACAGTATTACTAGGTAACCAACTACGAAAGCGTCGGTTGGGCCAAAGGTTTTTCGCTTGAGGAAAAGACCGGCGATTACGGTTGTGAGCAACAAAGCCCCCACCCAAGGTAAAACATGCTTGGCGAATTCCGGCAGGGCATGCACAGGAACATTAGCCGCGATCTGCCCCAATTCGGTAAGTCGGTATCCGATAATGGACGACGCTATGTAAGCTAGCGTCTTGTCCCTGGACAGTCGACGTGAAATCCCGCAGCGACACATTTAAATTTTTGGCGGTCCAGCCGATCACGGCAATAACCAGGAACGCGAGAGACCCGATTGCGAAGATTGCACGGCGAAGCGACCAACCTTTCAGGTACGTCTTGACTGCGGGATGCGAGATAACCATCCACAAGAACGCCGGAATCAGCGCCAGGCCGACTCTCCGCACAGCAATCGAGCCTAAGAACAAGATCGAAGCCACCAATAGCCATCGCCAGAAGCGCCCGCCAACTCCCAATCTCACGGTATGCTCCATGGAAGCCAGGCAACACATCGCAACACAGAAAAAAGGGACGTCGGTCAAAGGAAGAGTGAAGAATATGATGAATACGAATGAGAGGAGCGATAACGCGAAAACCGTCAGGACGTAACGCTGATCCTGGAAAAAAGTCAGAGTCAGGACATATCGGAGAGCAAATAGGCCCAGGAATAGAAATCCTGCATTAAGGGTCAGAATTACCCATGTGTGGGCTACTCCCATTCTTAAGAGTGACGCCAGCAAGGCGGGGTATCCCGGCGGATACAAGGTGCTTTGGCCGTGAATTAAAAAGCCGTTATTGTGGGCCACCGATTCCGCTTCCGATAGCAGAGTCACAGCGTCGTCATTGAGACGCAGCGGCGTAAAAATCTGAGCCAAGTAGCACACGGCCAGGAAAGCGAGAATCGCGGTATAAAAGCGGTCTGCTCGTGCCAAGTTTGCTTGTGCCTCTATTGCATTATATTCGCGCGCTTCCCGGACCTTTCCTTCCTTCGCTTGAGAAGTGAAGTGAGCCAAGGTGAAGCGGCATCAAGCCCGGACCAAGCACCGGGCCCGCCACCGTCGCCAGCAACCACTCCCGGAATCCCGGTTTGTTTAATGCATAACGCGCTAACTGGATGAACGGGGCCAACTCTCCGACGACCGCCATACTGAAATTGTAAGCTGTCGTATGAAGACGCGTTTACATATTTAGTGCTTCGCACGAACGGAAACAACAGCCCGGCAGTGAGTAATCCTGGTGCAGGACTGGAGCCGCGCGAGGTAACGTTCGCGTGCGCCATCTGGTTCTGCATGATCGTGGCGTACGCCGCGCTGCAGGTGACCGCTCCTTTCGCCCGGACGCAGTCCAGCCGCCTTCCGCACGCGGTACTTCGGCTCAGACTTTGCCGAATTCTATATCGCCGGCAAAATTCTCAACCAGCACGGAGCGGATGCGCTTTACGATCTGGACTTGCAGACGCGCTTGTTCCGCGAACTGGACGCTCGCAACCACGACGCCGCGCTGTGGTATGTTTGCGCGCCGTATCTGGCCCAGGTCTTCCGCCCCTTCGCGTTGCTTTCCTATCGCGCCGCGTATATCAGCCTGGATGGTGGTCGCCATCCTGATCTATGGGATCGGCGCCAGTGCGCTGAGTCCTTATCTCGCGAGCCTGCCGAAGCCCTACCGGCGCGCGGCGCTGCTTCTCGGTCTGACCTTCGTGCCCGTCGCACTCTGGTCTCTGGTCGGCGGTCAGATTGGAGTGATCGCTTTCGCGATCATCGCCTGGTGCGTCCGTTTCGATTTGTCGGGCAAACAGCTTGCAGCCGGAGCGACGCTGGCCTTGTGCTGCTATAAGCCGACTCTTCTTCTGCTCTTCGGTCCATTTCTGCTGCTGCGAATGAACCTCCGTTTTCTGCTCGGATTCGCGGCTGGGCTGGGCGGACTTCTGGCCGTTTCGTTGCTCGCCAGCACCAAGGCGGTTTTCGATTGGTTCGGGTTGATCTCCACCTATGGGCGATTCGCATCGCAGGGGAGCACGCCCTTGGCCTGATGTGTGGCCTCTGCTCATCGACGTGAATCATTTCGTGCGGCGAATCTACGCGTCGGATGCACGGCTGTCCGTGGTCATCGCAGCGGCGGCGTTTATCGGCGCGGTTGCATTGCTTGCCCGCTACTGGCGCCGTTTCGATGCGGCCACGATGGAGCAGCGTCAACTTACATGGGCAGTGACGATTACGTCTGTCCCTGCTCGCTAACTTGTACGTGACGGCTTACGATTCCGCGTCCCTCGTGGCCGGAGCTTTGCTTACCGCTTCAGTGATTTGGCAGCACCGCGCCGAAGTCATGTGGCCTCGGCGCTTCTACATCGTCATCGCCGTAGTTTATTTGACTGCACTGATCCCTGCGCCCGTTATCGCCTACCTGCGCGTTCACCTGTACACGTTGGCGATCGCGGCGCTCGCCGTGTTCCAGTATCGATTGTTGCGCCGCCTAAGCTAAATCGCTTTCGCCGGCACGAAACGCCGGAGTAACCTGAAGCAGACATCGCCGGCCATCAGCGCAGCGAGCCACAACACCGGATACGCATAGCGCGGATCGAACTGGATCACATAGTAGGGAAGCGGGAATATCAGCAATCCGGCAAACGCGGCTTT
The DNA here is from genome assembly GCA_963731375.1 of Bryobacterales bacterium. GTDB lineage: Bacteria > Acidobacteriota > Terriglobia > Bryobacterales > Bryobacteraceae > Palsa-187. Next base: position 237,633 of record CAVSUW010000002.1, on the reverse strand, counting down.
GCCGGCCGTCGAGCGTCGATTGATCCAGAGCCCCACGAAAGCCAGCAGACTGATGCCGGCCACCAGCCAACTGGAAGTCCACCACATCCAGATGCGCGCCATCGTGAGCTGCACGGAAACGGGCCGGATGGCTGCGCATCCAATCCACAGCTTCCGATTGCAAGCGGCTAAAGTATTCCGGCTCGCCCACGCGCGCGAGCTCGGCGGCGACCGCCGCGTTGCTGCCGGGATGCCATCGCTGGTAGCGCTCCGCCTCGGCATCTTCCTGCACGCGTCCCTGCCAAATCGTTATTCGAGAGGAACAGCTCCAGGCCGAAGTTATCGCGCAGGAAAATTGGCGCTCGCATGACCAGCCAATTGCGCGCGGCCCACGGCGCAATCACGATCATGGCGATCGCCGCGGATGCGATCAGGTACTTGCGGCCGCGAATCAGCCACACCACCGCTAGCGACGCGGGACCCAGCGCCGGCGACACCAGCCAGCCCAATCCCATCACCGACGCCCGTCCAGCCCCAGCGGACGCCCACCAGCGCGCATAAAAACACAGCCTCGAACGCCAGCCATGCAGTCGAAGATTCCCACTGCGGCAACGGCCAGGTGCAGAGCAACAGCGCGCACGCAGCGATCGCGCCTGGAATCCAGGATGCAAACGCCGCCGCCGCGATGTAAAGAAGCAGCACCACGCAAAGCGTCTGAATCGCGACTTCGGTGAGCACCAACGGCAGCGCCGCGGGCGACCGGTCTCCCCGCACGAAGAGAATACCAGCGAGCATCAGCGGATGCACCGGAGTATACGCGGCTGTGGGACCGGTGATGTAGCCAAACGGATTTGCGAAACCATGTCCACTCACCAGAGATCGCGCGATCGCCATGTGTTCGTAGTTACCTCCGAACGCAGTGCGCGACCCCGGCCCAACGCTGCGATAGACAAGTATCGGCACGGTCAGGATAATCACCAGCGCCAGCACTTCGCGTGGAACTGCCAAACGCTTGCGCAGCCGGTTCTTTCTGCTCCACCTACCGGGCCCCTTGCACTTTGGGTTTCCAAAAGATCACGTAGTTCTTGGTTTCCGCGGATTGGGAATACAGCCCGCCACTTCTGACCGCTTGGATGCGGGTATCGTCATTGGCTTTGGTAAGCACTACCGCCGCAAAATTCCCCGCGCGAAGTTGATCTTCGTTTTTTTCTGGAGGCACCAGTCCAGCCCGTTGATATTCGCCCGTCGGCAACCGCACTATGGCTCCGGACGAATTCTCCAGCCCGCGCGGTGGAAGGCGGCGTGCCGCAACATAGATCGACTCGTCATCGGAGTACACCGGCTCGACTCGCGCCCGTCTCTGCGTTGACGATTCGCGCGGCTTCCTCGGGTGGCGCCCATCTGCCGGGCCTGCCGGATATCACGCCCGCCACCACCGGTATGGCGAGCCCCAGGGAATAAAGCAATATCGTGCCGGCAAAGATTTTGGACGACCATTGCGATAACCTCGCTCGCGCGCACAACTGGCACAGTCCCGCCGCAGCCAGCAGGCTGACGTACGGAACCACCAGAACGAAATACATGTGCCATGTTAGCGGCACAAGGCTCAAGTAGAGCGCCCAAAGGACTGCGATTAACGCGGCGTAACCAACCGAACGCCGAGTGGAATCGGGAGCCTTGCGGTCGCAAAAGAAACAGCGAACCAGCCAGGCTCGACAAGACCAGGACCGCGCCCTGGATCGAACGCACCCAGTCCAGGATTTCGTGCAGGTTGTGGGACGCGATATTTTTCGGCAGTGCGCGGCCCGGCCGTTCGATAGAAGAGCTGAAATTCCACGATGCTGAACCACGTCTGCGTCGGCGCAAGCATCGCCAAATATGCCAGCGGAATCGACGCCACCGCCGCCCCGCAGACCTAGCCACAGCAATCGTGCGGCGCCGGTCGGATCCCGCGGCGCGAGCCACACACCAGCCGGTCAGAATGAGAAAAAAAGGCGCAGCCAGCAGAGACGTGTTCACAGCGGCACCGGCCGCGAGTCCCGTCAAAAAAAGTCCGCGTGGTCGTGGGTCTGGCATCCAGCGCCGCGAGCCACGCCGACAGGCTAAAAAACATGCACAACGCATATGGTTGCGCATCGTCGCCCGACTGAGCCACCAGCAGATTCAGTCCGAACAGCAGCACTGCGACGATGCTGCCCTTCGCTCCCCACTCCGACTCCGCATAAATCCGGCGGGCGATCCGCGCGACGATCGCCGCGCTGCCGCAGATGAGCAATCCTGAAAATAAATTCGCCGCTTGCCAGCTGGTTCCGAAAATGCGCAGCCACGCTCCGCAGATCAGCGGATACAGCGGAACCTGTTGCACGAAGAAATCCAGGTACGGCTTCCGGCCCGCCGCCACCATCTGGGCCGCCAGTAAGTGATAAGTGTCGCCGAATGCCAGCGGCCATTGTGAGAGCAGAGATCGCCAGCGCAAAGACGAAGGCCAAGCTGCCCAGAACGCCCGCTTGATGCCGCCGGCCGGCTGAGCTGCGATGGTGCTGAATGCGGCCTGTCGTCGCTCTCGGGGGGGCGAATCGCCGCTTCCATAAAGACCCAGTTTAACGGCCCCGGGAATTACAATCCCGTAGCGGGAATCGACAGCAGGAATTCAACCGCGATGGCGACTCCATCGCGAGTGGCCGCGCGGAATTCCCAGCTCGCTAACGCCGCCAGCAGCGCCTGATCCGTTTCCGGCCGTGATCGGCCGCACCAGGCGCAGGCCCTCGAACTTTCCGTCCTTGTTCACCATGCCATGCACCAGCACGTATTTCTCATACGACGGAAGCTTGATCGCGGGCTTGAGCGTCTTGGTGGGATAAGGCGCCTTGACCGGCGCTCCCATCGGCCCCAGAACCACCACCGGCCCGTTGCCGGATTGCGGTTTTTCTCCGGGCACGCAGAAGAACAACGTCCAATCCCGCGCGGTGCCCATCGAAACATACACCGAATAAATCGGGCGTCCGCTGAGCAGTCCGCGGCTCTCCGGATACTGATCCACCGGCGAGGATTGCACCACCACCGCGTCGAAGGTTCCGGTGGGCGGACGGTTGATGGTGAGCGAGCCGGGAGCCGTGCGCCCCGCGCCCGCCCCAGTGCCCACACCCGTTCCCGCGCCGGTTCCCGCGCCCGAGCCAGCCCCCGTGCCGGTTCCCGCCGCGCCAGTTCCGCTGGCCTCGCTTGCGCCTGCGCCAGCCCCGTTCACGCCCAGACCATTCGCGCCGGTACCGGCGCCTTTGCTGCCTGGACTCGCACCATTGCCGCCGACGACGGCCACCAGGTTTCCGTCGGGCGAGCCTCCCACCAATGCCGCGCCGGTTCCGTTGCCCACCGCCGCCCGGCCATTGCCCGGCGCGGAGCCGCCTTCTGCGCGGAGCCGCTATTCGCGCCCGCCGCTGCCGACCGCCGTTCGCCCCGTTCGCGCTCGCACTGGCGGACGCCGCGCTGCTGGCGGCGGGCGCAGTCCCACTGCCTGCGGTGCTGGTCCCCGGCGTCGTGCCGGATGCGGCCGCCGGACCGCTCGATTCGTGCGGCGGCTGCGCGATGTTGCCCGGCAGGCACCACCACTTTGTCGCTGAACGGAATCGGGTGATCGTTCATCGACAAAACCGTGAGCGGATCTCCCACCGGCGCGGGCGGCTGCGGCACCAGTTCCAGCGCCGGCGTCGCGATATCGGGCGCTTGCGCCGGCGTCGGCGGAGTCCTGCGCCCCGGCGTCTGGAAGGGCTTGGGAATCTTGCGCATCTGCTTCAGGTCCGTGAACACGCGGAAGTTCGGCAGCGGAGTCGTTGGGCGGCGCCAGGTTCGGCGGCGACAGCGGTTGGATCAAAGTCTGCGTCGCGAGCGGCGTAGGGTGCACTTCGGGAGGAATGAAGGCGCGCGCCTCCTGCCTCACCGGGCGAATCTTTTCGGGAGTAGGCGCGGGCGCCGGATTCGCGGCCGCCGCTGGAGTCGCCACCGGTTTGGGCACGCTGGCTTTGGCGGGCGCAGGCGCCGGGCTGGGTTCTGGAGTTGGCGTCGCGGCGCGCGCCGGTCTCGGCGAACGTCCGGCGGAAGCGGCGCGCGGAGCCGCAATTCCTCCGCTGCGTCCCTCGGCTGGCGATTTGCTTTTTTGAGCCGCCTGCTTGTTGGGCAGCGGAGAGCCGCTCGACCCGCTCTGCGAGCCATCCAACTGCGCCACGTAATACAGCTTGCCGCTGATCCGGATCTCGGTCGGCCGCCCGTTTTCCAAGTGGGCATCCGGTTCCGCCGCCGGAGTCGACACGTTGAACAACGCCGCGATCGCCGCGCCGTGCACCAGCACCGATAAAACCAGGTTTCGCGGCGACGGTCCGGAATACACTTACACCATCCTACGCCGTTGGTCTCGTACGCATGTGAAGCTCCGCGCTGCGCGCGCAATCCCGCGCCTATTACTGAAGCCTTCGCTACGCCTCGGGGCGCCGGACGCCTCCGCGGCGCGCCACCAGGGAGCGGATCGGCCCCCCGGCACTGGCATTCTCCCGGCGGCCGCCCAGATTCTTCAATCCGAACAGCGCCAGCTCAAACCGGTCGCGCGCGCCCACCTTTTCGTAGAGCGTGGTGAGGTAGGCCTTCACGGTGCCTTCGGAAATGCCCAGCGCCGTCGCGATTTCTTTATTCTTCAGCCCCTGCGTCAGCAGCCCGACCAGTTCGCTCTGCCGCTTGCTCAAGCTCACCGGACGGTTATTCAACAGGTTCATGGTCAGCGAGCTTTCCATCCACAGCTCGCCGCGCGCCGCAATCTGCAGGCACTCGCGGAAATGCTCCGGCGATGCGGTGGTGCTCAGAAAGCCGCGCACGCCCATTTCCACGGCCTGATGCGCCAGCTCCGTCGACAATTCGCGCGCCCACAGCACGATGTGCGCCGAGCGAGCCATCATCTGCAGTTCGCGAATCCCGTTCAACTCGGTTTCGCGGCTCAATCCGCACACGATCACATCCGGTTGAGAACGGCTCGCGGCCTGCAAGAGTTCAGGGTGGGAACGGCAGACTTCGAGCAGGTTGATTTCCGGGTCCGACCCCAATAGGGCCTTGACTCCGATCTCAACCATAGGCTCGTCCGTTGAGACGAGAACAGATAACATGCTCACATCATCGGCCCTCCGAGTTGCCGACGTTAACTTTGGACTAGGACCCCAAACAACTTGGCATATCCCTGTTTGAGTTAACTTCCCGATTGTACAGGGATTCGCCAAGTAATACAAGGGTTTACGCTAGAATATACAACCAAATGAGTATGTAGTACTACTGGTACTATGCTATCGAAGGTCAGTAGAACGCTAGCCCCTAACGGGAGTCTTGTGGTAACCCCTTGAATTCCCTTATCTTATGTAAATACCACGTAGTAAGAAAGTCGGAGATGCAGATCCACGAGGAACGTTTTTCGGCAGAAGTCGAATTGCCGTGCAAGATCTTCTGCGGCCCGGATTCCCTGTTAGAAGTTGCGGGCACAGCGTTAAACATTGGTCCCGCTAGCGTGCGCTTGCAGCTGGAGTCGCTCGATGGCGCCTGGAATCCGCTGGTGGGAGAGTCGATCCGGCTGGAGTTGTTGATGCCGGTGAAGAGCGCTCGCGCCAAGGCCAAATACCTGAGCGTGCGTGCGCGAGTGGCGGACGTGACAGACATGCCGGACGGCAAGCGCCGTCTGGAATTGCGTTTCCGGAAGCCGGTGTTCAAAGAACGGCTGAAGGAAACGGGCGAGAGCGAAAACGGCTTGGCGAAGACCTCGCGAGCCGCGCACGCCAAGTGGCGGATGTAGGTGATGCGATGATGACGACTTCCATAAAACGCAAGCGCCGCGAGGGCGGCAGCTCCATTGTCGAAGTGGCGCTGCTGGCGCCGTGGATTTTCTTTCTATTTGTGGGCATCTTCGATTTCGGATTCTACTCCTACGCGGCAATTTGCACGCAGAACGCGGCGCGCGCGGTGGCTCTGGCCGCGGCGCAGACGGCCACTGCGTCGGTCACACCGTGTAACGCAGCGCTGGGCGAAATGCGAATGCTACCCAACGTCGGATATAATCCGAGCTTTTCGTGCGGGTCCGGTACAACCGTGACACAGGCAGCACCAGTGGCAGTTTGCGTCGGAGCGCTGTCGAAAACAGCGGCAACAGTTTGCGGTCTTCCCTCCGCAGTTTGCGCGGACTGCGCGCTCAATGCCGCGGCGACGTCGCAGTTCGCGACGGTCACTTACCAAACCATCCCGTTCGTGCCGATCCCTGGTATTTTGACTGGGCAGATGACGCTAACGCGCGGGGCTGAAGTAAGGCAAACTACGCCATGAACAAGAACCCTAGAAATCGGCGGAAGCGTCTGGGGCAGACGCTGGTGGAATTTACCTTCGTGGGGATTCCAATCATTTTCATTTTGATCTCGATCTTTGAGGTCTCCCGCGGAATGTGGATTTACCATACGCTGGCTTACTCGGTCAAAGTCGGTATCAGGTATGCGTCGGTTCATGGCATCAATTGCGTCAACGGTAACGGCAACCCCAATGACTGTACGGTGAATATGGGACCCGCCAGTGCTCCCAGCGCGGGAACGCAAGCGTCGATTGCCTACGTAATCCGTCAAGCGGCGGTGGGGCTGGATCCGAAAAAGACGACCGTGGTCTTCAACGCTAGCGGGGCCACCACCACCTGCAGCCTGGACGTGTCCGGAGGCGGCAGCCCGTGTCCGGCTACCGTATGGCCGCCTAACGATGGAGTTACCGACGCTGTGGGCAAGCCGATCAGAATCGACATCACGACGCCCTTCAACAGCGCCATTGCTCTGCTGTGGCCTGGGGCCAAGGTTGTAAGATTCGCCGGCGGGACCCTGGGGGCGAGTTCGTCGGATTATGTGCAGTTTTGAGGTAACGCGGTTTTGAAGTAACCCAGTTATTGAGGGAAGAATCGATGAGCAAACGCAAAAAAACTTCGGGCGGGCAAGCGATCGTGATGGTGACGCTGGCTCTCTTCTCGATGGTGGGGATGATGGGTCTGTCGGTGGATCTGGGTTGGTCTTACTTTGCACAAAAGCAGGCACAAGCCTCCGCGGACTCTGCGGCCTTGTCTGCGGCGCAAGAAGCGGTGAGCCGCCTGGGCGTCAGCAACAACGTATCCGGCTATAGGTGCACGAGCACGGGCACAGGAGCCGGCCAAGTGGAGTGCACGGAGCAACCCGGCGGGACCGTGTTGGAGTATTGCGGCTCTTCGGTGGCCTCGACCAGCAATCTGAATAATGGTTGTCTGTACGCGAAACGGAACGGGTTCCAATATGACGTCACGGGGTCCAGGCAAATTGTGAGCGTGCAGTCGGGCGACGTTACTGACGTGAATGCACCTCCTGGCCTCAAGCGAATCTCGTATTGGGTTAGGGTGCGAACGATACAGAGAATTCCTCAACTCTTTTCCTTCCTGGCGGGAAACCAGCAGGGTACCGTGGCGGCGAACGGAACTGCCGCCATCGCCGGCTCCACCACGCCAGGCAGCTTTTACGGAATGAATCACGCGGGCGACTGCTGGAGCCTGCCCGGAGCGGCGACTCCGTCACATTGTGGGATGGATTTGGATGCAAGATCGACGGGACAGGGCAAAACCGCGTGCCCTGGTTCGGGCGGCGGCTCCGGCCAGGCATGCGCGCCGGCCGGTATCATTCTGTCTTCCACCTGCAATGCTTCTTCACCAAGCGGAAGTACCTGTAGCCAACAGTGGGCCGGGAACGCAACGACTGGCAACGGAGTCGAGACCGGCTCGCTCGTCGTTATGGGAACCAACGCAAGTAATGGAGGCGCGACTCCAGGAGACTGGCACGACTCGACCGGAAAACCTATCGCGCCCACATATACGACCGCCGCGGCCAGCTTTAAGGATCCGACCGCTCCGAACCCGCAGCCGCCATTGCAGACAACCAACCCGATCCCTACTTGCGGGCTACCAGGGGGGAACTTTCCTAACAATGCAACCGCAGGGCCGTATCAATATTACGCATATACCAACCTGCTCAACGGCAAGCCCCAACCTACTGGCGCTCCTATCAACATTGGTGGGACCGTCACCTTTTCCTCTTCAGCAGGTTGCCCCGGGGTTGCGGGCGGAGGCACGGCCCAAGGCAGTTTCGGCAGCTATGTGTTTTATGGCGGCCTCAATGTTGGAGGCACCATGAATCTTACCGCTGGCCAATACGTGCTGGCCGGTGTGAGCTCAAGCGCCGCGAACTCGACAGTGTTAAATGTCAATGGCACTATACAGCCAGGGGACGGGTCGGCAACAAGTACCGGCACCATGTTTGTTTTCACGGATGGAAGCTATCCGGGGCTGGGTGGTCCTCAAGCTCAAGGCAACAGCGGTACCGGACAAATTACCAATCTGCCCAATTGGACTTCGATGCCCGCTCTTTATCAGGGCAACCTCAACTTTAAGAACCCTGATATCACTATGACCGGATTGGTGAACACAGCGGTGGGTGGTAGCGCCCTGCCCGGGACGATGAACGGCTACACAGGTGTGGTGTGGTGGCAGGATCGCCGGAACTCGATGGTCGAGTACAACCAAGATCCCAGCAAAGCCCTGAACTGTACGAACTGCACGAAGGATGACGGTTCGGTGGTCGGATGTGCTGACACATCGCCGACCAACGGATGCTCATCGGCGCAAACCACCGCAGAGATCGTCACCGATAACCACGTTACGAGTACATCGCCGGGTCAGGTGCTTGATCCAGGAAACGGAACCCTGAATTTGACCGGTGTCTATTACCAGCCGCGCGGTGCGTGGCTCCAGTTAGTCCATGGCACAGGACTCGGTACCGGAGGCCTTCAGACAGTCACAGGATCGTTGGACCTTTCGACTGGAGATGACAGGTTTCTGCTAGTAGGCCCAACGAATCCGCTCATTAGTTATAAGGCCGTTTTAGTTCAATAAATGACCGAAACCAAGACCAACCCGATCCTTCGCCTGATGCCGTCGCTGACGGACGTGGCGTTCCTGCTGCCGCTGATCTTGCTGTTCGGCGGGCTGCGGGGCGTGCGCACGCTGCTGGGCGATGGCGATACGGGCTGGCACGTGCGCATCGGCGAGTGGATTCTGGCGCACGGGCAAGTGCCGCGGCAGGATATGTTCTCCTTCACCAAGCCGGGGCAGCCGTTTTTCGCCTGGGAATGGCTGTGGGACGTGGGCGCCGCGTGGCTGCATCAGCGCTGGGGCCTGGCGGGCGTGGTGCTCGCGAGCCTGCTGGTGATTGCGCTTTCCACCGTGCTGCTCTACCGCCTGGTCTACCGGCGCTGCGGGAATCCGCTGGTGTCGATCGTGCTGACGGGACTGGCGGCGGCGGCGCGCGTCGATTCACTGGCTGGCGCGGCCGCACCTGATCACCATGCTGCTGATGGTGGTGTTCCTGACCATCCTCGAACGCGTGCGCGAAGGGCAGACCGGGTGGCTGTGGACTCTGCCGGTGCTGATGATTCTGTGGACCAACCTGCATGGCGGGTTCCTGATCGGGATCATTATCGTGGGCGCCTACGGCGCGGGAGAGCTGCTGCGGGCGGTGGTCGACTCGGGATGGCGCGGAGCGGCGCGCAAGTTTGCGGGCGGCCGGGCCGTATCTGGCGGCGGCGGCCGGATGTGCGCTGGCAAGCTCTCGTGAATCCTTACGGTTACCAACTGCATGTGCACTTGTTGGAATACCTGCGGGACCCCTTACCAGTTGAAGTACATCCAGGAGTTTCGCTCGGCCGACTTCCATTCGCCGCCGGCCATGTTCCTCGAAATCATGCTGATTCTGGGGCTGGGCGCGGCGATCTGGTACGGCCGGCGGCGGCAGTTCGCCGAAGTTCTGTTGATTGCGGGTTTTGGGCACCTATCCCTGGTGATGGTGAGAAATATGCCGATCTATATCCTAGCAGCGGCGCCGATTGTGGCAGTGCCCTTGGTGGCGTGGCTGAAAGCGCTGGCTGATGGCGCCCGTCGCGGGATGGATCAGGGCTTTGTTCGGCACTTTTGTGGAGATTGGCGAAGAGTTGGTTCCGCTGGAGCGGCCGTGGCGCCTGCACGTGGCGCCGACTGGTGGTGATGCTGCTGCTGGTGGCGGGGATGGAATCGCCTATGGCGGGAATTAAGTTTAAAGCGGAGTACGATCCGCACAGTTATCCGGAAAAAGCGCTGGCGGCGCTGAATCCGGCGTGGCTCAACCCGGCTGGGTCTCAGCCCGATGGCGGCGAGTCCGGTGGCGTTCCGGACGGGCGCGGACTCGCCGGTCAATATGGCTGCGGCCGCAGAGCCTCGTTCTGAGCCCAACAAATTGTTTGAGCCGAACGAACGGATTTTTACGCATGACGAGTGGGGGGATTATTTGATTTACAAGCTGTCTCCCCGCGGCTTTAAGGTTTTTGTCGACGGACGCAGCGATTTTTACGGCGGAAAGTTCGGCCAGGATTACATTGACGTGCTGGACGTCAAGTACAACTGGCAGCAGACGCTGGATCGCTATGGAGTCGACACCATCCTCCTGCCTTGCGACGCGGCCCTGACCGGCGCGTTGAAGGAATCCCGGCGCTGGCGCGTGGCCTACGACGATGGCATGGCCATTGTCTTCCGCCCGGCCGCGCTCGCGGGAGCGAGGATGCAACAGGTTTTCACCGGAATAACCGGTGGAATCGGTGGGGGTGATCCCGAGATCACTTCTGTCAAAACAGGGATCCTGCAGGATCACCTAATTAAATTGGAGGAGAACTAAACCCATGAAACAACTTCATTTTGCGCTTCGTTCGTGAAGAAGAAGGCCAGGACTTGGTGGAATACACCCTGTTGCTGGCGTTTGTGTGCCTGGCTTCGGCGGCGTTGTTCATCGGCGCCGGTAAGTCGATGGCCAGCATCTGGGCCGATACCAACGTGATCGTGGGCAACGCTGGGCTAGTGGCCAACGCTGTCACAGCCAGCTAGGTGGTGCGACTATCGAGGGTTGACGTAACCGCGATAGGGGCGCTTCACGCCCCTGGTTGCGGTTGCGTTGGCCCGTTCACAATTGATTGAGGTTGGAAAGGAGGAAAAACCGCATGCAACAATCTTATGAATCGGTTCTGTGCGGGCAGAGGAAGGCCAGGACTTGGTGGAATACACTCTGCTGCTGGCATTTGTGTGCCTGGCTTCGGCGGCGTTGTTCATTGGCGCCGGTCAGTCGATGGCCAGCATCTGGACCGATGCCAACGTGATCGTGGGCAACGCTGGGCTAGTAGCCAACGCTGTAACGGCCGAGCTGAGGAACCGGGACGCCGGTCGAGGCGAGTGGAGGAGAGAGAAGATGCGGCGCTGCGAGGTTTTTTACAGAGATGAGAGCGGACAGGACATGGTGGAGTATTCGTTGCTATTGGCGTTTGTGTGTTTGGCGTCGGCCGCGCTGTTTATCGGAGTGGGCAAGAGCTGTTGCCGCTATCTGGAGTACAGCGAATACTTCGTTGTCGCAAGCTTACTGCGCCGCTAATGCTTCGAGCTAATACGGCCGACGAATAGGGGAGATGAGTTATGGTTATGGCGCCGATTTTTGCAGGATCAGGGAGGGCAGGATCTGGTGGAGTATTCCCTGCTGCTGGCGTTCGTCTGCTTGGCGGGCGCGGCGACATTTATAGCCATGGGCACGACGATCGGCAGTATCTGGACCCTCGCCAACAACCGCTTGGCGTCGGCCAATTGTACGTCTAATTGTTCAGGGAGCTAATACAGTGAAGCAACGTCTAGTATTCGTGGTCTTATTCGCGCTAGTGGTTTCCGGCGCAGCGAGCGCCGTGCTGTATCGGCTGATTTCCGCCCAATTGGCGGCCAATAAGGTGGCCGCAACCAGCAAGGTAGTGGTGGCGACCCACAATCTGGCGAGCGGGGACTTGATAAAAGACGTGGACGTCAAAATAGCCGATTGGAGCGGGCCGGTGCCGCCGGGCGCCATAACCAAGACCGAGGATGCGGTCAACCGCGGCGTGCTCGAGCCCATCTACCAGGGCGAGCCGTGGTGGAGAGCCGGATCGTCGAAGCCGGGCGCGGGAGCGGGTCTGGCCTCCATGATTCCCCAGGGCATGCGAGCGGTGGCGTCCGCGTGAACGACGTAGTGGCGGTGTCGGGATTCGCGGCCGCGGGATCGCACGTGGACGTTCTGATCGCGGGCAACCCTCCCGGTGGAAATCAGGCCGCGGGAACGGTTACCAAGACCTTGCTGCAAAATGTGGAAATCCTGTCGGCCGGCGCAACCATTCAGAAAGACGCCGAAGGCAAGCCGGTAAGCGTGCCCACGGTAAATCTGCTGCTGACTCCGGCGCAGGCCGAGATTATGAGCCTGGCGAGCAACGAAGCGCGCATCCAGATTGGTGCTGCGCAATCCTACCGACAAGGAAGAGACGAAACCCCCGGGAACAGCCATGGCGTATTTGTTCAGCGGTGGAGTGGCGCCGCCGCCGGCGGCTGCGCGAGCGGGAACCGCGGCGCGCCAGGTGCGGAGACCCGCGCCGCCGCCACCTCCGCCGCGCCTGCCAAGGTGGTGGTGCCGCCGCCGCCTCCGCCGATCAACGTGGAGGTGATTCATGGGTCCAGGAAAGTAGAACAGAAATTCGATGTCAGAAGAAAAAGGTAAAACTCCGGAGGCAGCGAAATGAGTTTTCGCGCTAGTTTTTTCCTGGCAGTTGCGTCGCTGGGCCTGGGGCAGTACGCGGTAGCGCAGGATAACGCTCCCAGCCAGACCACGGCATCGCGGGAGCTTTCGGTAACCGTAGGCAAGTCGGTGCTGGTGGATTCGCCGCAGACCATCGAGCGCATCGCCGTTTCCAACGGCGCTCTGGCGGAAGCGGTGGCGATTTCCCCGCACGAAATGATGTTGAACGGGCTGGCGCCCGGCGAAACCAGTCTGATTATCTGGCAGCAGGGCGGCAACCGCCTGTTCTTCGATCTTACGGTGCAGCGCAATGAAACCCGCCTGGATGGCATCCGCCGGGAAATGGCGCAGGAATTGGGCGGCGACGACAAGGTAACCATCAACATGGAAGGCGACAACGTGTTCCTGCGCGGGACCGTGCCGACCCTGACGGCCGCGCAGCGCGCGGTGGATATCGCCTCCACGCTCGGCAAGCCCGTCAATCTGTTGCGGGTCAACATACCGGGCACCGACGCGCAGATTTTGTTGAAAGTGAAGTTCGCCGATGTGGATCGTTCCGCCACCAAGCAGCTGGGCATCAATCTTTTCAGCCTGGGCGCGACTAACACGATAGGCCAAGCCACGACCGGAGCAGTTTCAAACCCCGCTAGATTTCGAGTGTCGGAGGCGGGGCGGCTGCCACCGCCACTTTGACGAGTCCGCTACAGATTTTCCTGTTCCGGCCGGATCTGAATTTGGGGGCCACCATTGCCGCGCTGGAGAGCCCGCAATTTGTTGCAGATTCTGGCGGAGCCCAATGTGCTGGCCATCGACGGACATAATGCCAGCTTCCTGGCCGGCGGTGAGTTTCCGTTCCCGAACCTGCAGGGCGGCGGCGGCGGGCCTGGGCGCGGTGACCATTCAGTTCCGCGAGTTTGGCGTGCGCATCAACTTCACTCCGACGATCACGCCGCGCGGGACCATTCGTCTGGCAGTGACTCCGGAGGTCAGCTCGCTGGACTTCGCGAATGGACTGATCTTCCAGGGCTTCACCATCCCGGCGCTGAGCACGCGCAGGATGTCGACCGAGATTGAACTGGAAGAGGGACAGACCTTCGCGATCGGCGGACTGCTGGACAACCGGGACACCGAAACCTTCAACAAGATCCCCGGCTTGGGCGATATTCCGTTCTTTGGAAACCTATTCCGTTCGCGCCAGATCACCAAGAACAATTCGGAGCTGCTGGTGATGGTGACGCCGGAAATCGTGCGGCCGATTCCCAAAGGGCAGCCCCGTCCGGAACTCAAGATGACCCGGGAGACTTTTTGCCTCCCAATACTTCCTCGAACGCCGCCGCAGACAGCCGGGCATGGATGTGACCGGGCCGGTGCCGTCAACCAAGACGCCGCCCGAGCCGACCATGCCGGTCGAGGATTTGGTCAAGGCCATGCAGACCACGTCGGCAGCAGCGCAGGCCTCCGGCGACGCAGCCGCAGTTGCAGTTTGTACCCGCGGTATTGGCGCCGCAACCAGGTCAGGCGGCGCCGCAAGCGAATAGTGCGCCTCCATCATCGGCGGCTCCCGCGACGCCGACGACCAGCGCGCCGGCACCCAGGTAGAAAGGATTTGAATGTATCCGATTACAGCTGGACTGATTGTCGAAAGCAAAGAGCTGTGGGGAGAGGTCAAGGAAGCTCTCGCCCCGCTGCCGATCCGTCTAGCTTTTGAGGCGTCCGAAGTTCCGCAGGATTGGGGTCCGTTTCTGGAACGCCTGGATCGCATGCAGCCGGATGTGATTCTGCTGGATGTCACGAAACTGCGGGAGCCCCTGGAAGAGATCGTGAAGCGGCTGCGCTCCACCAGCTCGCAGCCGGCGGTTTTCGCGCTGCATGACGCGGCGCATCCGGATGCCATCCTGAAGGCGCTGCGGGCGGGCGTGAGCGAATACCTCTTTCCGCCGTTGGCCGAACCCCTGAACGCGGCCTTGGAGCGGCTGGCGGCAGAGCAAGGAAAAGGCCGGCAAGAGCACTTTGCGCGGCGGCAAGATCATCGCCTTCCTTTCCGCCAAGGGCGGATGCGGCGCCACCACCATCGCCTGCCACGTGGCCGCGGAAATGGCGCGGCAGAACACCGGCAAGATTCTGCTGGCGGATCTGGATTTGCAGGCCGGCATGGTCGGGTTCCTGATGAAGACCTCGTCCGCCTACTCGCTGGCGGATGCCGTGAACAATCTGCAGCGGCTGGATCAGAGTTACTGGCACGGACTGATATCGAACGGCATCCCCAATCTGGAGATCATGAACGCGCCTACGTCTCCGGCGGCCAAACAGTTGCCGGCGGGTCACGTGAAGCAGGTGGTGGCGTTCGCGCGCACGCAGTACGACTGGACCGTGCTGGACCTGGGGCGCAACGTGAATCCGGCGACGCTTTCGATCCTGGATATGGTGGATGAAACCTATCTGGTGACCACGCCGGAAGTTCCGGCGCTGCATCAAGCCAAGCAGGTGATGCAGGTGCTGCTGGACGCAGGCTATTCGCGGTCGCATTTGCGGCTGGTGCTAAACCGCACCACCAAGCGGGTCGATGTGACGTTCGATGAGCTCGAAACCATGCTGGGCGTGCCGGTGTTCGCCACCGTGGTCAACGATTTCGATGCCCTTTACGAAGCTTTCAGTGAAGGGCGGCTGGTGAGCGATTCGAGCGACGCGAGCACGGATTTTGCGCGGCTCGCGGGCAAAATCGCCGGCCTTCCGGAAACCAAGAAAAAGCGATTTTCCCTGTTTGGATAGAAGTTGTTTGGATAGATTTTCGTTGTTGAGATAGAGAGGATCAGCGTAATGGGAGCTAACTCAAACGCCTTGGTGCACACCGAATCGGCCTGGGTGGACCGGCTGTTCTCGCAGTCGGAATTCAGTCCGCAGTATCAGGACCTGAAATTCACCCTGCACCGCAAGCTGCTCGACCGCATCAATCTGGAGATGCTCTCCAGCGTGGCCGTGGACCGGGTGCGTTCGGAAGTGCGCTCCGCGGTGGCCCGTCTGGTGGAAGAAGAGAAAACTCCGCTGAGCCATGATGGAGAAGGATCGCATCATCGGCGAAGTCCTGGACGAAGTATTCGGACTGGGACCGCTCGAACCGCTGCTGGCCGATCCCACCATCTCCGACATTCTGGTGACCACGCCCAAGCTGGTCTACATCGAACGCGCCGGCAAACTCTACAAGACTCCGGTGCAGTTCAAAGACAATCAGCACCTGATGCGGATCATCGAAAAGATTGTGGCCCGCGTGGGCCGGCGCGTGGACGAATCCTCGCCGCTGGTGGACGCGCGCCTGCCGGACGGATCGCGCGTCAACGCGGCGATTCCGCCGGTGGCGGTCGACGGTCCGCTGCTCTCGATCCGCCGTTTCGGGCGCGACCCGCTCAAAGCCGAGGACCTGGTGCGCATCCTCACCATGACCGACGGCATGATGGAGCTGTGCAAGGCGTGCGTGAAGGCGCGGCTCAACATCCTGATTTCGGGCGGTACCGGCGCCGGCAAGACCACCTTGTTGAACGTGATGTCCAGCTTCATCTCGGAAGACGAGCGCATCGTCACCATTGAAGACGCCGCCGAACTTAAGTTGCGGCAGGAACACGTGGCGCGCATGGAAACGCGGCCGCCCAATATTGAAGGCACCGGAGCCATTCGCATCCGCGAACTGGTGATCAACGCTTTGCGTATGCGTCCCGACCGCATCATCGTCGGCGAAGTCCGCGGCGAAGAGGCCCTGGATATGTTGCAGGCCATGAACACCGGCCACGACGGATCGCTCACCACCATTCACGCCAACACCCCGCGCGACGCTTTCGGGCGTCTGGAAGTCATGGTGGGCATGGCCAACGCCAACATGGGAATGCGCGCCATCCGCCAGCAGGTCAGCTCCGCGATCGACCTGGTGGTGCAAATCGCGCGTATGAGCGACGGCGCGCGCCGCGTGGTGGCGCTCACCGAGTGCGTCGGCATGGAAGGCGATCTGATCACCATGCAGGACATTTTCGTTTTCGAAAAAACCGGTTTGACCGAAAAGGGCCGCGTCACCGGACGCTTCCGCGCCACCGGTATTCGCCCGCGTTTCTACGAGCAATTGCGGGCATCCGGTGTGCAAATTCCCGCCTCGTTGTTCCAAACCGTGGTGGAGTTGGGAGTGCCCGCAATCATGACACCCGTCATTGGCATTGTTATTTTTCTGGTTCTGTTCGCCGTGTTGATGGTGGCGGTAGGACTGGGTTCGCGTTTCCTCGAACTGCGCGGCAAGAAGCAGATGGAAACCATCCTGAACCCCAGTCACCGGCAAGGTCGAAGAGGTCGAGACTTCCATCCTGGTGGCTCCCACGAACCGCGATCCGCTGGACGCATTCCTCGAACGCTCGCAGCTCCAGGGTGGGATTCAGACCCTGCTGCAGCAAGCCGGCTTGCAATGGGCTCCCAGCCATCTGCTGGTGGCGATGGCGGTGGGCGCGGTGGTGGGCGGCGTGCTTGGGCTAACTGCTCCACCCGCTGGGATTCGCGTATGGCGAGCATGCTGGCGTTTGCCTTTGTGCTGGGTGGATTGCCGTTGTTCTACGTTCGCTACAAGCGCAGCTCCCGCCTGAAGGAAATGGAAGAGCAGCTTCCCGACGCGCTGGACTTTCTGGCGCGCTCCATGCGTGCCGGACACGCTTTTTCGATCAGCCTGGAAATGATTGGCAGCGGAAATGCCCGACCCGCTGGGGCAGGAGTTCCGCGCGCTCTTCGCCGAGCACAACCTGGGCGCTCCGCTCGAAGTGGCCATGGCCAATTTCGGCAAGCGAGTGCCTCTGCTGGACGTGCGCCTGTTCATTTCCTCGGTGGCGCTGCAGCGCCAGACCGGCGGCAATTTGAGCGAGGTTCTGACGCGCCTGGCGTTCCTGATTCGCGAGCGCTTCCGGCTGCGGGGCCAAGTGAAAGCGGCCAGCGCGCACGGACGCCTGACCAGCATGGTGCTGACCATCCTGCCGCTGGTCATGATATTCGCGCTGAATTTTGTGGCGCCGGATTATCTTTCGACCATGGCCAAGGATCCCGACGGCAAGTACATGATCGTAGCCGCCGTGGTCTTCCAGATACTGGGCTACCTCATCATGCGCAAGATCGTAAATATTAAAGTGTGAAGCCATGGCATCCATACTTATTTCCATATTCGTTTTCGCCGGCTTGCTGGGGTTCATTCTGTACCTGGGATACCGCTTCTATGCGCGTCCCGGCCGGGTGTATGAACAGCTCGGCGGTCCGGCGTCTTTGGGCCTGCCTCAGGTCGACCGCACCGAAGCGCGGCGAGCTGAACGTAGTCGTAACGATGGTCGAGCAACTGGGCCATGCGATTCCGATCGGCGAAGACGACGAGTCGATCGTCCGCCATGACTTGATCGCGGCCGGATACCGCTCGGATAACGCGGTGTGGATTTACTTCGGGCTGCGCGCGCTAACCGTAATCACTCTGTTGGGCTTGGCGCTGATTTTCCGCAACAGCGTCACTTCCAATCCGATCCTCGGCATCGTGTTCCCGATCGCCGCCGGAGTCGCCGGCTGGTTTGGCCCGAGTTTCTTCCTGGATTACATGGTGAGCGCCCGCCAGCAGCGGATCCGCGAAGGTCTGCCGGATACGCTCGATCTGATCGTGGTGTGCGTCGAAGCGGGACTGGCGCTGGATCAGGCCATGCAGCACGTGTCGCGGGAATTGATGGACGTGCATCCGGACATCAGCCGGGAAGTTGAAATGGTCAATCTGGAGATCCGCGGCGGCAAGCGGCGCGCCGAAGCCTTGCGCGGCCTGGCCGATCGCACCGGCGAACCGGAACTAAGCAAACTGGTGGCCGTGATGATTCAGACCGACCGCTTCGGCACCAGCATCGCGGATTCCTTGCGAACTCACTCCGACTTCATGCGCGTGCGCCGCCGCCAGGAAGCCGAAGAGCGCGCCGCAAAGGTGGGCGTGAAGCTGGTTTTCCCCATCTTCTTCCTGATTTTGCCTGCCATGCTCATTGTGGTGGCTGGTCCGGGTCTGCTACAAGTATTCAAGTACCTGTTCCCGCTCATGCAGAACTTCAAGCGGGCGTAAGCGAGGTACCGTACCAAAATGTTAAGGAGAAACGCGCAGTAAATGAGTAACAACACACTGCAGGCAATTCTGTGGATCAGCTGCGGCCCTGGTGCTGGTGCTGTACTTGATGCGGCGCAGCCGGCGTAAAAAGACGCCGCTAGGACTAGCCCTGAGCGGTCTCACGCTGCTTCAATAACCCCAGATCATGCTGTATTCGGAGGATCTGCTGGGCCGTCAAAACGCCGATGGCGGATGGAGTTACTTCCGTGGCGGCTCGTGGACGGAACCGACATGTTATGCCCTCTTAGCCCTCGCGGCAAGCGGAATGGGCCACTACGGCGGAGGTGCGCCGTGGCATGGACTGGCTGCACCGCTGCCAGCGGCCGGATGGCGGTTTCGCGCCTCGCGAATCGGTGCAGGAAAGCACCTGGGTCACGGCGCTCACCCTTTTGCTGCCTCCCGCAACCGAAGGCTTCGACCGTTCCCGGGCCGAGACCTGGACCGTGGACCAGACCGGACGCGAATCCGGATGGGTGTTCCGGCTTCGTCTATGGATGCTGGGCGCGGACTCCTCGAGCGACTCCCTGAGTTTTGACGGATGGCCGTGGTATCCCGGGGCTGCTGCCTGGGTCGGACCTACCGCGCTATCGGTTCTCGCCTTGCAAAAGCTGGCGAAACGCGGCGGCGGCCCGGCCAGCGCTTCGGATCTGAAAAAGCGCATCGACCAGGGCCTCAGTTATCTGCTGGCGCGGCGGTGCCGCGACGGCGGTTGGAACCACGGCTCCACGCGCGCCCTGGGCTACGATTCGGATTCCTATCCGGAGACCACCGGCCTGGCGCTGCTGGCGCTGCATGGCGTGAATGACCCGAAGGTGGCGCAGGGCCTGGCGCGGGGCGAACAGCAACTTGCCGTGTGCCAGTCGAGCGAAGCTGTGAGCTGGCTCCGCCTGGGTCTGGGCGCGCATGGCCGGGCTCCGCTGGCGCGCGGCGGCCGGAAGGATCCCGAACCAAACCGGGGACGGCTACGCGCAGCGCTCCTGCCATGCATGGCGGGGTGATGGAGATTGCGCTGGCGGCGCTGGCCGATGCCGCGCAGGCGGGAAAGAATTCGTTCCTCGACGTATGAACCCGAAAAAGCCACTGGAGCCCACGCGGCGCGCCTGGACCAAAGCGGCTGGGATGGCCGCGGCCGGCGTCGCTGCTGCGGGTGCGCTGGAGAGCTGTGCACAGACGCCCGCGCGGCCGCAGCCGTGGGCGCCGGTGTCGATTTATCGCGCCGCCACCTACTCGGAAGAACTCTACGATCTGGTGCGGCGCATCATCGCCGAGCACGCCTTGGATGTGCGCGGCAAGCGCGTGGTGCTGAAGCCGAACCTGGTCGAGTTCGACGCCCACACCGTAATCAATACCAATCCCAAGCTGGTGCACGCGGCGCTCGAAGCGTTTCGCGCGGCGGGCGCGGCGGACGTTCGCATCGCCGAGGGGCCCGGCCATCGGCGCGTCACTTTGGATCTGGCGGACGCCGGCGGATACTTCGCCACGGTGCCCAACTTCGAGTCGCTCTTTACCGACCTCAATCTGGACGAAACCACGAGGGTCGATTTGGTGCGTCCGCAATCCAAGCTGCAATCGCTGTACCTGCCCAACACCGTCTTGGGATGCGATCTGCTGGTGTCGATGCCCAAGCTCAAAACGCATCATTGGG
Source organism: Bryobacterales bacterium (assembly GCA_963731375.1). Taxonomy (GTDB): domain Bacteria; phylum Acidobacteriota; class Terriglobia; order Bryobacterales; family Bryobacteraceae; genus Palsa-187. The sequence continues at coordinate 217,199 of CAVSUW010000002.1, read as the reverse complement.
CCGGCGCCACGCTTGAGCATGAAGAATCTGTTCGGAGTGGTGCCGGGCGGAGTCTATGGGTGGCCCAAGAACGTGCTGCACTGGGCCGGCATTCACCGAATGCATCGCCGACCTGCACGCGCTATTTCCCAAGACCTTCGCGATCGTGGACGGAATCGTGGGGATGGAAGGGAACGGCCCCATTCAGGGCACGCCGCGGACGGCCGGCGTGGTGGTGGCGGGCGCGAGTCCGGTGGCCGTAGACGCCACCTGCTGCCGTATCATGGGTCTGGACCCGGCGCGCATCGGATATTTGCAGCTCGCGGCCGGGGTGCAGAACTTAGGCGAGGAATTGATCCCGCAACACGGAGAGCGGATCGAAAGCGTCGCCACCAGCTTCGCGGTTTTGCCGGAACTTGCAGGACTGCGCTTGTCCCGCTAGTTGCCGGCGTAACTGTCGTCGTGCAGATGTTCCTGACGAAGTCGTCGCGGAGGAAGCTATGTCGAGGGAAGCTTACCCGGAGCCCCCGCCCCGTGCGAAACCGGGAGCGCACACGCGCTGTCTCCCGCCACCAATCGGGTCCTCATCGCGGTGGTGGCGCTGCTGCTGCTGGTTCCCTGCTTCTGGCAGCCCCACATCATGGCCGGCGATCTGCCGAGCCATCTTTATAACGCGTGGCTGGCGGGACAAATCGAGCAAGGCAAATTTCCACCGCAGTTAAGTCTGGCGCATCCCATTACCAATGTTCTGGCTGACTGGGTCGCGGAAGGACTGTTGTATAGACTCGGACCCTCCGCAACGGAACGCATCGTGGCGGGAGCCGCGGTCGAGATCTTCTTCTGGGGAGCATTCTGTTTTGTGGCCGCCGCGGCGGGACAGCGCTGCTGGATCATCGCGCCGAGTCTGGCCATGATCGCTTACGGACTGATCTTCCAGATTGGTTTCCTGAACTTCTATCTCTCCACCGGTCTGAGCCTATGGATGATGGCTTTGCTGTGGCGCCCGCGGCGCCCTTGGTGCTGGCTGGCGCTTCCACTCGCGGTACTGGCGCTCCTGGCGCACGCCCTTCCGCTGGCGTGGGCGCTCGGCGGCGCTGCTTTACGTGCACGGGGTGCGGATGGTTCCGAAATCCCAAAGAGTGCTGGTTTTCCTGGCAACAGCGTGCCTGCTGATCCTGGCGCAGTACGCTCTGCTTGCGCGTTTCCCGGCGAATCGGTGGTCTCTGGGAGAACTGGTGTCGTTAGAGGCGGCGTTGGGACTAACCGGATCCGGGCAGTTTTGGCTGTACGGCCCCGAATATGCAATCGTCGTCTGCGGAATTCTGATCGTCTGGTTGGCTTTGTTTCTCCAGCGATTGGACCGGCGATCCTTCCTCGACGATCCGGTGGTCCATATTTGGGGATTGAGTGTCCTGGCCTACGCCTTGATGCCGAAGATGATTCTGTTCCCGCAGTACAATATCGCCGCTTGAGTTCATGCAGTATCGGATTTCGCTGTTCATCGCGGTTTTGCTGTGCGCCGTGGTGTCCGGCGGAGCGCACGGGCGGAGTTTGACCCGCGTTTCCGGCTTGCTGGCTAGCGTATTCTTTACCCTGATGTATTTGGATGCGAGGTCGCTGAACCGGGTGGAGGCGGACCTAGCTCGGCTTGTTCTCAAACCTGCCGCCAAGCTCACGCGTGGCCGTCGTCGCTCCTGGATTCCGCGAGCGCGCGCCTGAATGGATTGGGACATGCCGGCGCGGCCGCTTGCCTCGGGCGCTGCTTTGATTACGGGAACTATGAGCCGCCGACCGCGCAATTCCGCGTCCGCGTTTCCGGCCCCAACGGTGTGGAGGCAAGCGATATGGCCACCGTAACCGAGATAGGAAGCGGTGAGCACATCGTTACCGCGGGGGAAGCGCCGCTCTACGCAGTCTGCGCCGCCAAGCAAGCGGACCCGCAAGGGGACGCCCTGTTCGAATTGCGAAAACTGGCCGCCGGCGAAACCACTTGCCTGGTTCGGCTGCCTGCGACAAAACACTTCTAGGAGATCGCAGTCTTTTTGGTGAGTCAAGCCACATCCAACGAGATTATGGACTCACAAAGGACATCTTCGCTTTGAGGCAAGCTACGATCCACCATTGAAGGGCGAAGATGGACAATCTCCAGGGCCAGGACAAGCGCGAAAGCTCCCCGGCAACTGGTACAACCACTAGCGGCTGCAGGAACAGCCAGACGCGCGCTACCTCGCCACGCAGCAGCCCGGAAAGATCGACCGTGAGTATCGTTCCAAGCCCGATCAGAGTGAGAGCTGTGTCAGTCCGCTTCGCGTCGAACCGCTTCAACAAGCGCTGAAGGTGCAATACGACGATCGGCAAAGCGATGATGCCCGCGCCCAGGAAAAAATCATACGGGTCAAGCAAGGCAAAAATCGCATACGGCCGCTTCATGTCGGCGGCGAACCTCGCCTGGGTCGAGAGGGCGTGGCGAAACGAGGCAATAGGATTGTAGCCGCTTGCCAACCAAAGCGCCGCATGTAGTCCGGCGCAAACTCCAACGGCGACGCCGGAGGTCCGAAGAAGAAGCGCGGCGGCAGGCCAGGTCCATTTCTGGCGCCACAACCAATAGAGTCCGTAATACGCCATGAATACTCCCGCCAGCAACAGATTGTAGGCGAAGAAAGTGGCCACGAAGAGAATCGCGCCAGTGTAAAACGCATACTTTGGTGCTTCTGCAGCGGTATTAACGGCCCGCACCCAGAAGAAAATCAGCAGCATAGAGAGAATCGGATAGACCTGGTCGAACTCGGGGAAAAAAACGGTAAGCGCCGGCAGGAGCGCGTAAAAAGCGCTAGCAGTTAGGCGGACCCGTAGATCTGACGTCCACAGCTCAGTAAACCTGTAGATCACCAGGACCCCAATGCTCGCTAGCAGGCCGACAGCGCAACCGCCAATCAGTGCCCCGGCAGAGGGACCGAGCAGCTTGAAGAAGATGTAGTAGAAGAGTACCGGGCCCGGCGGATGAGTTGCGGAGTGCAAGCCGAGATTGGCGTTATGAAAATGGCCCAACCATTCGAGAGGACGTTGAATAGCCATCGCATCGGTGAAATAACTCGTGGCTTTGGGCGAAGCCACGATCTCACGGACGAGTTGGATGCCTTGCGGATCGGCCAACATTCCCAATACCTGCAGAAGGAAATTAGAGAGCGCAAGCAGTCCCAGCAACAACCACGGGTCGGCCAGCGATTTCTCGTTTTCAATCTTCCATAGGACCCAGACGATCACTGCGAAGGGCGCGAATAGGAGAGCTGCGGTCTTCAAGATGCCCAGGTCGCGCCATGCCCATTCGTAATGCGTTAGCCGCGTGAAGCCATTGAGGAATCCCCACTGGTAAGTCACGCCGAGACAGAAAGCGAGCCCGACCACGATAACGACGCTGGCCTGGAGCGTCGTCAAGCCGCATTGGCCGGCGACGTCAATTGCCCCCTGTGGACGGTCCCGCGGATGGTACGCCTCGCTTGCCCTTTTGTGGCTCATTTATTTCTCATTTCACTTTTATCGACGCTAGGCAGCACTCCTGACGCCGCCGGTGACTTCACTTGATCCCACACGTACTTCCTCAACCGCGAGCGCGATCAGCAGGATTAAAAACAATGCCGCAGCCGGCACTCCCCCCTGAATAAAAATCAGCACATATGCAATCGGAAGAAGCAGGACAAACGAACAGATACGAATGACCGGGGTAGCAAAACGCTCAAATAATGTGACCAGCGAGCCAACCAGAATTGCGCAGTCCTGCACATAAACATGGCGCGTCAACAGGATGCTTCCCAGCAGAGTGGCGGCCAGCGCCACATCGAAGCGCGCTCGCCGTACGATGCACCATACGGCGGCGATGACGGTCAAAGAGAGAAAGAACTCCACCAACTCTCTGCCTGGGAGATTGGCAGCCACGCTGTGGAGATTCGGCATCAGATATGAACTTGGACTTACTGTCGGATCCAAAATCAAAGCAGCATACGCTTGGGGCCAGTCCCATCTCCCTATGAACGAGACGATTAGCAGAAAAGCTGTTCCCATGGAAAAACCTGACGCGAGACGCCATTCGCGTTTTCCAAAAAACAACAAGGGCAACAGCAGAACGAGATTGAATTTTATCAAACACAGGGAAAGTATCAATCCAGCAAGCAAACGCCTCCCGGCGTTAAAGGTACGAAGCGTCGCGCTCAGCAGCAGCAACATAAAGCCGAGGTCTTGCCCGATGGCAATGCTAAATAACAGAGGGAGCGACCAACAGCACGCGATCGCGAGATGAGTTCTCGTCTCAATCGGGTACAGGCGGACGAACAATACGATCGCCAGCAGTTGCTTGCGGCCCACAGCAAAAGCGCTAATTTATAGGGCAGGCGCGCCAGCGGCGAAAGGAATGCATAGTAAAACGGAAGGCGAACCGGCATGAGCTTCCGGTTGGATTCTCCGAACGCTTCACGCTGGGCCTCCAATACCCGGTTCTGATCGTATAAGCTTTCACTGCCTGCGAGCTTCCCGCCGATATAAAACAACTTAAAATCGTTTTGCCCTTGAAACGCACTATGGAAAGCCGAAGGGCCCACAATCACACAATTTACTGCGAGACCGATCAAGCACAGCGCGGCCACAAAAAGGCGTGCGAGGGGACGGGCAGGAGGTGCAAGAGGGGGACGAGGGGGAAGATGGGCGCTCATGAACTGGCCAAGAACTCGAGAGGCATCAAGGAAGACTGGATCCTCGAGACCCACTGCAAGCAGCATACACCAGCCCGCTTCGATTGAAGTTGTTGAGTGCGATGTTTCTGGCGCACCGGTCCGAACCGCGGCGCCAGTGATGTGCGTGAAGGCTGCAAAAAGCCATATTATTCCCTGTACTAGCGGATTTTCTGCCTTTGGTGCCCATGACGGCTACTGGCTACGTGGAATAATCTAGGCTCTTCTTGGTTGGTGTTGAATCTCCTGACATCGTTGTTTCGATAAGAATCTGTATTGCGGCTACAGTAACTGGCAATACAAATCCGATCTTGAACGCAAGTGGTAGCGTCGCAGCCGGGAGCAGCAGAATATTCACTAGGGTCGGCGTCACTCGCCAGAGCATCAATAAGGCCGGAAACGCGATTGTCCAGTCGTACAAATAACCGTGAGGGCTTACGAGCAGACTTGCGATCAAAGTGACCGGAAGCGCGATCTCGAACTGCTGTCTGACGCAGGCGAAGAGCACCAATATCGTGATCACTAAAGCCAATCCCAAATAAAGCGCAATCGCGATGCTCTGACTCAAGCCGAAGATTTCAAAGAAATGCAGTGATCCGATCAGGTTCGGCATCAGCAGCGGTAAGGCGTTCATGTTGGGAAGATGCAGCACCGCCCAATACTCCCGCGCAAAATCAGCACCCTGTACAGCGAATGAAAATGCGATAAGGGCAGCGGAACCTGTGACAAACCCAGCAAGAACGCGCCATTCGCGACGCAGTAGAAACAGTATGGGTAAGAATATAACGAGGTGCCACTTCTCGAGACACAAGCTCAATGCCAGTCCAGCTAGAAATAACCGCTGGTACATCCGCAAACGCAGCGCGATCGCAATCCAGAGGATGACGAAGGGCGAATCCTGCCCCATATAGATCGCGTTCGCGACAGGGATGAACCAGCACAGCATGAATAGTGTGATACGCCTCTCCGTGTACGGGAACATAAACGCGAATCCTATCAGCGCAGCGACAGACAGAAAGCCCCATACGACGATGGCGGCGTGATACTGAATCCATGTCAACGGTCGGAGAATCGCGGCGACGTACGGCAATCGAACGAATATGATTGAGTTGGTTTCTCTTGCTCCGATTTTTCGCTGGACCGCGAGATTTGCCTCCGGGTCATAGAGAGCTGGGGACCCCACGAGCGAAGCGCCAACGTAAAGTCCGGTGAAATCCCGTACAGCGTTGAAATTCCAGCCTCCCACATTGAGCCCCGCGAGGAAGATAACCCCTAAACATCCGATGACAATCAATCTGCTCTGCGACCACGCTTTCAGATAATCCAGCATGATTAGCGGATTATGTCACGGTGCGGGGGAATGACTCAAGCAATCATCGAGCTTCCAGTCTAAGCGCATGCCCACAGCTCAACAAATCACCGCCCTTGAGCCGGTTGTGTGTTCCTAGCAGACTTCCCGTCTATAATTGCCTCAGCGCCCAACATAGGAAAACTGCATAGGTAAGTCATCCTCATCGTGCCTCCCGGATCAACTCATCGTTTCAAACCTGGACTCTTTGCGGCCGGTCTAGCTGGAGTCTGGTGCGTCGTCAATGCGGCTCTTCACCTTGGATTTATTTGCTCGAGTGACCATAATGGTTTAGCGCTTCCCGCACGCTTGACACTCAGCGTGATCCTCACGCGATCCTATTGTGGATTCCGCTCACCGAAGCAACGTTGGTTTGCGTCGTGCTTCTCGCGCCTCGCCGCCCACTTGTATGACGTGACAGCAAGACAGAATGCACTGCCGCGGCGAACCTCGCGGCACGAGAAATTGGCCGGCTGAACGCATGATGAGTGGTATTTTTATTGAGGGACGCCGATGACCATCGATCTTAAGGAGCAACCGCAGAGAACCGGCAACCGCTGTCCCGTCTTCCGCTGCATCGCGACTCGATCCCTTATTGGATCGCAGCCGGCCTGCTCATTGTCTTTTCCGTTCCTTGGTTGTTCCTGAATCCGATCAATGGCGATACCGGCTTCTTTGCCTACGCCGGCAGTCTCATGCTGGACGGCGCCCGGCTTTACCGCGACATCGTCGAGCCTAACGCACCCCCACCTTATCTATTTAGCGCCGTGTGCGCGGCGCTGGGAAGGATGGTCGGGCTTGCCCCGGAGCCGGCGTTCCTCCTCACGTTCACTCTTATCATCCTGTTCGTAATCTATCGGACCGCCAGGATTCTCACCCGGCTTTTCCCAGACCAGCCCTACGCGGCCCCGTTGTTAACGGTGGTGACTACGTACTGCCTGCTTCCCTACGTGAGTTACATGTTCGGAGAACGGGAACACATTCTCACCTGCATGATCCTGCCGTGGCTCTTCGCGTCTAGCAGTGACACTGAGGTTCGCTCCAGAAGCGGGCAGATTGTGGACGGACTGATGGCCGGGATCGGCATCTCGATGAAACCCTATTTCATCGCCGCCTACTGCACGGTGCAACTCATGAACCTGGCAGTCCAGGCACCGGCGCTCCCAGGTATTTCGCCTGGATAATATACTGATCGCCGCTGTAGTAGCGGCCTTTGCCGTGAGCACCCTCGTTTTTTTCCCAGGCTACCTGTTTATCGTGCGCATGGCGCTTGCCCATCTTAATTTCCGGCAAAGCATTCTGCAGCTTTGCTTGAACGGTACACTTTTACTCTTGATTGCGGCCACCATCCTCAGTGTGAGCTCGGACTCCCAGCCACCGTTATCGAAAATGAGGAATTTGATTCTGGCGGTCGGGTGGTCCATGGTGCTGGTCATGTTCTACCAGCGGGAAGGGTATCCCTATCATTACTATCCCATCGGCGTGATGGCGATCCTTGCTCTCACCACGCTGTTCCTGGACGGCGTAAGGGCTGCGGGCCGCAACACGCAAAGATACCTTGGATACGCACTGATCACGGCGGTCGTGGCGCTGGGAATCGTGCAAGGTACTCAAACCTTCCCCATGCCTAGGAGGACCGGCCCTCTGCTGCCGGTTGTGAAACGCGAAGCTCGTGGGAAGCCGGTGCTGGTGTTCTCTACATCGCTGTGGGTGAGTTCCCCATTGATCGATTATGCAGGAGCCAGTCTGGCGTGGCGATTCCCACTGCTGTGGACGCTGGCCGGATTGTATCCGCAAAAACCGGCGGCGGACAATCCCCATCCGTATCGCTCGCGCCAGGAGATGGATGTATACGAACGGTATCTCGTCGATTCCTTGAACCAGGATGTGGATCTTCATCCGCCGCAACTGATCATCGTCGAAACCGGAGACTCAAAAGATGCATTTGGCGAAATCGACTACGACTACCTGGACTACTTCCTGCACGACCCTCGCTTCGCGCAGTTCTTCTCGAAGTATGAGAAACTGGCCGTGATCACGCGCTACACGCTGTATCGCCGCCGTTGACCGCCGGCAAGGTATCATCAAGGAATAAGTGGCATCCAATATGTCCGAATCCGGCTTTGTCGATTATTACGAGCTCCTGCAGATCAGCCCTAACGCCGAGCCGGAGACGGTTCACCGGGTCTTCAAGATGCTGGCCCAGCGCTATCATCCCGACAACCCTGAAACCGGCGACACCGAGCGCTTCGTGCTGCTCAATCAAGCCTTCGATACTCTTTCCAACGCGGAACTGCGGAGCTCCTACGACGCGCTCTACCAGGATCACCGCGCGAAGCCGATCGAATTGTTCGAGAGCAAAGACTTCACCATTGGCGTGGATGGCGAATCCAACCGCCGCATGGGAATTCTGTGCTTGCTCTACACCCGGCGGCGCAGCGATCCCGACGACCCAGGCATCTCCTTGCTCGAGTTCGAATCCATCATGTCTTTTCCGCGTGAGCATTTGCTGTTCACGATGTGGTACTTGAAGGAGCGCAATTTGCTTCAGATGGATGATGCCAGCGATTACGTGATCACTGGCGACGGAGTCGATTACGTCGAAGCGAATCTGCCCACGCAACAAGATCCTCTACAAATTGCTCGGGGCCGCCGAGGGCGGCTCATCGCGTACGGCTTCCACAGCGGCCCACCTCCGAACCGTCGCTTTCATGAGCCTCCCGCCGCCCGCGATCCGGATCTTCCTGGAGGTTCTGGTGATCGTCGCCGCCATCTGGGACATTCGCACCCGGCGCATCCCGAACTGGCTGACACTTTCCGGAGTGGTGCTCGGCGTGGCGTTGAACACGTTTCTGTTCGAGCTCGCCGGACTGTGGTTTTCCTTGAAAGGACTGGGCGTGGCCTTCGGCGTCTACTTCGTCCTGTACCTGCTGCGCGCCATGGGAGCCGGCGACGTCAAGTTGATGGCCGCCGTGGGCGCTGCCGCGGGCGCAGGAAACTGGCTCGGCATCCTGGTGCTGACCTCGGTGGCCGGCGCCGTGGCCGGACTTTTATTAGTCGCCTTCAAGGGCAGACTGCGCAAGACCTTGGGCAATCTTGGCATCATCATTACCAGCCTGGGCCGCGGCCGCGCGCCCTACAAGGAAACTCCCGAGCTGGACGTGAGCTCGGATAAAGCCTTGCGTCTTCCGCACGGCGCATTAATCGCGATCGGTACCCTGGGATTCCTGGCTGCCGCGCTGCGCTGGGCGCCGCGCTAGCATCACGTCGAAACCGCGCCATACCGCGCGCTCAGACTTTCAAACTGCCGCTGCCGGATGATGCCGTTCGTGTGCAAGACATAGCGTAGCAACAACCACAGAATAGAAACTCCGTAGATGGAACTCTGCACGAAGGATGCGGATGAGGCCTGCGGAAAGTAGCGGGTTGGAACCGGTATCTCCGCGATGCGCGCGCCTTGAATCACCATCTGCGCCACGATCTCCTGGTCGAATATGAAGCTATCGGAATTCATCTCCAACGTCAGGCCTTCGAGCGTGGCGCGCCGGAATGCACGGTAGCCGGTGTGATACTCCGCGAGTTTCAGGCCAAAGACCTTATTCTCTGCCCACGTAAGCGCGCGGTTCGCAAGGTACTTCCACCAGGGCATCCCCTGCTGCATTGCGTTTCCGCCGAGGAGGCGCGAGCCAAACACAACATCGGCTTCGCCCGCCTGGATGGGACGGATCATTTCCGGCAATAGCGTCGGGTCATACTGATAATCCGGGTGAACCATCACCACGATGTCCGCGCCAGCTCGAAGCGCCTCCCGGTAACACGTCTTCTGATTCGCGCCATAGCCGTAGTTGCGATCGTGCACGAAGATTTCCAGGCCAAGCCGGCGTGCAATTTCGCACGGTTTCGTCGGAGCTGCCGTCATCCACCACAATCACCAGATCCACCGCCTGATGCGGCAGTTCGGCATACGTCATGTGCAGCGTCTTGGCGGCGTTATACGCCGGCATGACCACCACTACCTTGAGATTGGGCTTCGAATGCAACTCAACTCTAAGGATACGCCCCTCGCCAGGTCCCGGCGGCTGAATCGTGCGGCGAACCTTTCTGGGCAAGCGCATTACAGGCTCAAGAGCTGCGATGATCCGGCCCGATAGTACACTAACCCTAATGGCCCGGACCCGTGACCCTTTGCAGCGCATACCGCTTGCTGGCGTGTTGCTGCTGTGTTTTGTGGGGATTATCATCAACGCCGCAACGGTTGGACGGGCGCGAATCATCTTGAATTTCCATCAGTACACTGACTTCAGACATTTTTACGCCGGCGCCACGATGGCGCGGCGGGGGCAACTTCTACGAGGTCGACCAGGTCCGAGCGACGCAACGCAAGCTATTCGGAGGGCCCATTCCAAGCCTCTTGTTGACACGCCTTCCGTTCTACTACGCGTTTCTGTCCCCGTTGGCGGCACTGCCTTTCGAAGTTGCGCAATGGGTTTGGTTGGGAGGAATGGCACTCGCGATCGGGATCTTCGCATGCCTTCGCTCAGGCCTGGGCCGCGGGCGTACGGCGATTGCTTGCTGCTGGTCCTGGCCCTTGTTGTGGAGTCTACCCCAAGGCCAGGATGTGGCCCTGGTATTACTGTTTATGGGCGCCGGGTTGTGGGCTTTGTACGCCCGCAAGAATTGGTGGCTGGCGGGACTTCTGTTTTCGCTCTGTCTGATCAAATTCAATCTCCTTCTGCTGTGCCCGCTGCTGATGATGGGGAAGCTCGGAAGACGAAAATGGCGGTTGGCTGCCGGATTTCTGGCAGGCTCCGCGTGTCTGGCCGGGATTTCATTTCTTGTCTCCGGATCGGGATGGCCGCGTCAATACCTGTCGCTCATCTTCAATCCGCTGGCGAGTCCAGCTTTGGGGGCGATGCCTAACCTCCACGGCTTAATGGTGAACCTCCACGGTGGGCGTGTGTTGGAACTTCTATTTTCCTTGAGTGTGACCGGTATGGTCTGGTGGGTGGTTCGCCATCGGCCATTTGGGGTAGCCGCAGCCGCGACAGTACTGGGAAGCCTGCTTTTGAGCCAACACGCTTATATACACGATTGCGCTATTCTCATTCCCGCGCTGCTCACATTGATTCGCTCGGCCAGTGGTGAAATGGTGCGCCTGTGCGCGTTGCTTCTATTGCTTCCTGTGCCCTATGAGTTTAGCTTTAATCGGGGAAGCGGAACGGTTCTTACAGTTCTGCTGCTGGTGCTAATGGCGGCCGTGACTTGGGCTTCCAGAAGTCGTCGCGTCCCTGCCACTGCACCTACAAGGGCGCCAAACCTCTGAAAGTAAATATGAAGAATGGCGGGGACGACGGGGCTCGAACCCGCGACCTCCGACGTGACAGGCCGGCGTTCTAACCAACTGAACTACGTCCCCGCATTGCCAGATCGGCGTCTTCCAGAATAGCACAGCATATTTCCTACACAATGCGAAGCGAGCGCATCGCCCGTCGAATTGCAGGCTGTTTTCAGACCGCACGCTACAATGAAGGCGTTTGGGAAGACGTCCGGCGCGGCCACTCCCGCCGTTGTAAGCTTTTAGTTCACAGGAGCTTGTCTGCGTTTCTATCTGCCACTCTTTATAACCGGAATCGCGTACCTGAGCGCCACCGCGGGCGTCTGGCTGACGTCGCTGCATGCCTGGTCGAAGCGTCTGGTGCCCTTCAGCGGAGGCATCCTGATCGGTGTGGCCATCTTCTGGGTGCTGCCGGAAATGGCCGACGCTTTAAGCTGGATGAACGCGTTCGTCTGGATCGCCGCCGGTTTCGCCGTGCTGTGGGCAGTGGATCGCTTCATCCATCCCGTCTGCCCGGCCTGCTCGGATCCTCACGATCACGATCACTGTTCCGCCGAGTTGCACGGTTTCGCGCCGCCGCTCCTGATCGCCGCCGCGATTCACAGCGCACTCGACGGCTGGAGCGTATCGGTGGCCAACGGTTCGGCGCATCTGGGGACGCCCTTCGTGCTGGCCATTGCGATCCACAAAATTCCGGAAGGTCTCGCGCTGGGCGTCATCGTCCGGGCCGCCATGGAATCGCGCCGCGCGGCGTTGGGCTGGTGTCTGCTGGCCGAATCGGCGACATTGGCGGGAGCCGCGCTGGAGTTGGGCCTCGCGCCCCATCTCGGCCCGCACATGTTGAACGCGCTGCTCGCCATCGCCGGCGGCAGTTTCTTATATTTGGGAGGGCACGCGGTGCACGGCGAATTTCGCCGCCAGGGCGTCGCCCCCGGCTTCCTGCCCGCGCTGGCCGGTATCGCCAGCCCCAGCGTTTTCCGACTGTTCAAGCTGCTTTAGGCGCCGCCGTCGCAATTCGCACGATGTGGGCATTTCAAACTATGCCTGGTCGTTCGAACAAATCGCACTACCGCTTTAGGAACTGTGTATACTTCGAAACAGATGCAAGGGATCGGGCAAACCGTGAGCTGGATGCGCCGGACAATCGGTCTCGCGTTGATCCTGCTGTTTGGGCCCGCTCCAGTGCTCTCCTTGCTGGCGCTGTCCGATGAACCGCAGTGCCAGATGGCGTGCTGCAAGCGCAAAGGCGGCGCGCGATCCTGCGCGCTCCACCACTCTCCGGCCGGCGACTCCTCCGGGCCAGGATTCCGCACGAGAGCAATTGTCCGCCGGGATGTCCGCAAGTCGCCTCAGCGCCGTCGACCTTTGCAGCTGGACTTCTGTTATCTGGCGCCTCACTCGCTCTTCCGAATTACCACCAGAAACTCATCCTCGCAACGCGCGCATCCGGCGTGCGCTGGATCGTCGACTCCTTCCTGCATCAGCGGCCCCCGCCGGCTCTTTCCTAAATTCCTTCTCTGAATTTTGTTGGTGGGCGAACTGCGCCCACGATAACCGCCGGCTCGATGTCTCATAGGAGGCCTCCACCGTGAAATTGTCTTCGCTCGCAATCTCTATTTTCTTGTGCCTGTGTCCGCCGCTCATCCGAGCCGCGGTATTCGAGTCGGTGCGCGGAGTCGTGCATGACCCCGATCATCGTCCCGTGAAGGGCGCGACGGTGGTGGTGAAGTCCAGCACGTCGGATTATTCGCAGACCGTCGCGACCGGCGCGGACGGAGAATTCGAAGTAGCGTCGATACCGGTGGGCGCTTATCGGGTGACGGTGACGCATGACGGTTTCGCACCCGTCGACGCAGGAGATCGTGGTCGGTTCCAGCAGTGCGCCCAGTTCTGCACTTTCAACTGGCGATCGGCGCGGTGCAGGAGTCGGTGACGGTGGCCGAATCCGCGCTGGCCGTGAATGCGGAGCAGATGACGCCCGCCACCATGATCAGCCGCAGTGAAATCGCCACCACGCCGGGAGCCAGCTTGAGCAACAGCCTGAGTGCGATCACCGATTACGTTCCGGGCGCCTGGATCGCGCACGATCAGCTTCACGTGCGCGGCGGACATCAGGTGACCTGGGCCATCGACGGCGTGCCGATTCCCAACACCAACATCGCCAGCAACGTCGGCCCGCAGATCGATCCCAAGGACATCGATTACCTGGAAGCGCAGCGCGGCGGCTACTCGCCCGCCTATGGCGACCGCACCTACGGAGTCTTCAACGCCGTTCCGCGGACCGGCTTCGAGCGCAATCAGGAAGGCGACCTGTTCACCACCTTCGGCACGTTTCATCAGACCAACGATCAGGTGAACTTCGGAAGCCACACCGAGAAGTTCGCCTACTATGGCAGCGTGAATGGCAATCGCAGCGACTACGGGCTGTCGACTCCGGGTCCGGACGTCCTGCACGATCGTGTCTGGGGCCTGGGCGGCATGGCGACTCTGATCTACAATCGCGACGCCAACAATCAATTCCGCTTGGTGTCGTTGTTTCGCAGCGACGACTATCAGATTCCGAACGATCCGGATGCGCAGGCGGCGGGCATTCGCGATCAGGAAAACGAACGCGATGCCGTGGCGAGTCTATCCTGGGTGCACACGTTTCGGCCGGGCCTGATCCTGACCACGTCGCCGTTCTATCACTTCAATCGCGCCAACTACGACGGCGCGCCGACGGATACTCCGCTCAGCACCACGCAACATCGCGCATCGAGCTATGGCGGCGTGCAGGTGGCGCTGAACCTGCTGACGCAGCAGCACAACGCGAGCGTCGGGGTCTATGGCTTCGGCCAGCACGACGACGAGTCCGTAAACCTGATCGCGAATGACGGTTCGGGACTCTCGCTTGGCGAACCAGAAGATCGACCAACGGGCATCTGGAGGCGCTGTTCTTCGAAGATCAATACAAAGCCTTCTCCTGGCTGACGCTGACGGCGGGCGTCCGGCTGACGCACTTCGCCGGAGCGATTTCGGAGAACGCCGCCAGCCCGCGCCTGGGCGGAGCGATTCGCATTCCGCATCTGAACTGGGTGCTGCGCGGCTTTTGGGGCAAGTACTATCAGGCGCCGCCGCTCTCCACCGTCACCGGCCCGCTGCTCGATTTCGCGGTGACGCAAGGGCTGGGATTTATTCCGCTGCGCGGCGAGCGCGATCAGGAGCACCAGTTCGGTCTCACCATTCCGCTGCGCGGCTGGGCCTTCGAAGTGAACAACTATCATCAGCGCGCGCGAAATTACTTCGACCACAACGCGATCGGAAACTCGAACCTGTTTTTCCCGCTGACCATCGACGGCGCGCGGCTCTACGGGTGGGAAGCGACGGTTCGCTCGCCGCGGCTGCTGCATCGCGGAGAGGTGTACCTCAGCTACGCGTACGCGCACGCCGAGGGCAGCGGCGCGGTGAGCGGCGGCCTGACCGATTTTTCGCCTCCCGATAGCGGCTATTTTCTGCTGGATCACGACCAGCGGCAGACGCTGCACGCCGGATTCAACTTCGACTCTTCCGTATCGCGTGATGGCCGGCGGCGAATCTGTACTACGGTTCCGGATTCACGGACGGATCGAGCGATGTGCCGGCGCACTTGCCCGGGCACACCACTTTCGATCTGACTGTGGGCAAGACGGTCTCGGAGAATCTGACGATATCGGTGACCGCGCTGAATCTGACGAACCGGCGTTTCCTGCTCGACAACAGCGAGACCTTCGGCGGTACCCACTACGCCGATCCGCGGCAGGTCTATTTGCAGGTGAAGTACCGGTTCCACTACTAAGAATCGCCGATGCCAGGGCTCGGCCGCGCGCTTTGGGATAATAAGGTCCAACATGGACGTCACGGAATCATCCCCTGTGCCAGCTACGCGCATGCTGCAAATTGCGCGCTGGCTCGCATTCGCGTCCTCCGTGGCCATCGTCGTCGGCATCGCGCCTTCGCAAATCCTCCTGGGCATGGCCCTGGCGGCGTTGTTCTTGTCCGGAGAAAAATTGCGGCTGCCTCCCATCAAGCTGCCGCTGGGGTTGTTCCTGCTGGGAACGCTGATCGCGATCGCGTTCTCCGGCAATCCGGCGGCGGGCTGGCCGCAGATCAAGAAAATCTACGTGTTCTTTCAACTGCTGATCGTGTTCTCGCTGCTGCGGGACATGGCGCTCATCCGCTGGCTGTTTCTGAGCTGGGCGGCGATCGGCAGCGTCAGCGCCGGTCTCAGCTTCGTGCAGTTCGCCCGCAAAGTGCAGCAGGCGCACGCCGCGCATAGCGACATTTACAACTATTACGTGGGCGAGCGCGTCACCGGTTTCATGAGCCATTGGTACACGTTTTCGGCCGAGGAAATGTACGTGCTGCTGATGCTGGCCGCGTTCCTGTTCTTCGCTCCCGAAGCGCGCAAACGGATGTGGCTGTGGATCGTGGTGGCGCTGGTGAGTTCACTGGGGCTGCTGCTCGCCGAGACGCGCGGCGTGTGGATCGCAACCGCGGCGGGAGCGCTCTACCTGCTGTGGTTCTGGCGCCGCTGGGTGGTGATGCTGGTGCCGGTGCTGATCGCCGCGGGCGTTCTGCTCTCGCCCGCCGTCATTCGCCAGCGCTTCACCTCCATCCTGCGGCCCAGCAACTCTGGATTCCAACGATTTTCGCAAGGTCACCTGGCGCACCGGCCTGCGCATGATCGAACGGCATCCCTGGCTGGGACTGGGTCCGGAAATGCCGCGCATTCATTTCGACGAATACGTTCCGGCCGATATTCCGCGGCCGCTGCCGGTAGGTTCCTACATTCATCTGCACAACATCTATCTGCACTACGCGGCCGAGCGCGGCATTCCCACGCTCTTGGTATTTTTATGGCTGATGGGGCGCATCCTGTGGGATTTCTGGCGAGGCCTGCGCACGCTGCCGCCGGGGCGCGACGATCGCCGCTTCCTGCTGCACGGAGGCATCGCCGTGGTGATTGCCACCCTGCTCGACGGCGTGACCAACGTGAATCTGGGCGACAGCGAAGTGCTGACCATGTTCCTGGTGGTGATCGCCTGCGGATATATGGCGCTCGATGGCACGCTCGTGAGCGCCGGGTCGCCGACGCAGCCGCGACGAAGTGCGCGCGGCGGCTTGGAAAGCCGATCTGGGAATCTGTAGCTTGGGAATCGGTTATGATAGATCCTGTAAGGGTCGCCATGAAATCGCTCGCGTATATAGCGTTGGTGCTGAGCGTCTTAATGGTGGCGGCTTCCGTGGACGCCGTTCCCGATCCCCCCGCAGTAAATCCGCACAGCTTGGATCTCAAGATCGTAGGGCTGCTTGAATTCCCGGACGCCTCCCCTGAGCTGCGCCTGCACGGAGTGTCGCCATGCCTCGCCCTTTTCCTCCCGCTCCGGCGAGTCGATTTCGTCGAAATGTGAAACCGAGCCGCCCCAGCGATCAGATAGCTCGCGTGAGCGCTGCGGGCGACCCGTCCCCTCCCGTTTCCCTCTAACCTCGCGAAAAGTGTGTTTTGAAAACCGCACCCGGCTGATCGGTAGTGCGGTGGGGGCTTTGCCAGCATCGTTCCATGTAACGACAAGTCCCGCGTGAGGAGTATAAATCTCGGTGAAAACTTCAGAAGTTGTCAGCGCATGGCGCAAAATTCTTCGAGGCGAGCGGCCCTCGCTCTCGATCGAGATCACCCGCGAGTGTCCTTTGCAATGCCCTGGATGCTACGCCTATGACGATGCGCACCTGGGGGGCGGCGCAACCCTGCGCAGCCTGGCCGACCGCAAGGGTCAGGAGCTCATCGATGGAGTGCTGGCATTGGTCGACCGCATTCGGCCCTTGCATCTGTCCATCGTCGGTGGCGATCCCCTGGTCCGCTATCGCGAGCTGGAGACGATGATTCCGCTGCTGTTGAACCGCGGAATCCATGTGCAGGTGGTT
Source organism: Bryobacterales bacterium (assembly GCA_963731375.1). Taxonomy (GTDB): domain Bacteria; phylum Acidobacteriota; class Terriglobia; order Bryobacterales; family Bryobacteraceae; genus Palsa-187. The sequence continues at coordinate 199,876 of CAVSUW010000002.1, read as the reverse complement.
ACCAGCGCGTTCCGGCCTCTGGCCGCGAGTTGGGCGGAGCTGCCGCACATGAACGTCGTGGTTTCGATAGACGGACTGCAACCCGAACACGACATCCGGCGCGCTCCGGCGACCTATGATCGCATCCTCAAAAACATCGCGGGCCAAAACATCACCATTCACTGCACCATCACCGGCCAGATGATGAAGCGGCCGGGTTATTTGCGGGAATTTCTGGAGTTCTGGGCTCCCCGGCCGGAGATCCGCAAAATATGGTTCAGCTTGTTCACTCCGCAGCGCGGCGATCAACTGCCGGAAATGCTGGAGCCGCAGGAACGGGCGCAGGCCATCGCGGACATGCTGGCGTTGCGCAAGCGAGTTCCCCAAGCTGGACATGCCGGAGGGCATGATCCGCCAGTTTGCGACGCCTCCGTCGAACCCTCGCGATTGTGTCTTCGCGCTGACCACGCAGACTTTGTCGGCGGACTTGAAAACCAAGATCGTGCCCTGTCAATTCGGCGGCGACCCGGATTGCAGTTCGTGCGGATGCGTCGCTTCCATGGGGCTGGCCGCCGTGGCCGCGCACCGGCTGGCCGGGATCATCCCCGTGGGAGCGATCTTCAAAGCTTCGATCAAGATCGGCCAGGCCCGCTCTAAGACGGCAGCCGCCGGCAGTTGACGAACCATTACGGGTGTTGGGCTAGGAAGGAGGAGAACGAATGAGAAGCGATTCGCCACAGGCCATGCCAGGTTGTTGAACTCCAAATGCTGCGCGAGCTGACCCAGCGAGTGGGAAGCAATCCGCTGCTGGCGCAAGCCAGCACCGGCAACACGTCCATAAAGCTGGATGGTGTCCTGTGGATCAAAGCGTCGGGCAGGTGGATGGCGGACGCCCGGCAGAATGAAATCCTGATCCCGTTGGACCTCGCGGACGTGCATGCGAGTGCTTGCAGCGGGATCTCGATCCGGCGGAGCGGTATCCCGGCGCGTCGCTCGAAACCGCCATGCATGCCGATATTGCCGCACCCCGTGGTGCTTCACGTTCATTGCGTGAATACCATTGCGTGGGCGGTGCGCAGCGATGCCCGCGCGCAATTGCAGCAGCGGCTGGACGGGTTGCGCTGGCGCTGGGTTCCCTACGTCGAATCGGGCCTGCCGCTCGCCCGTGCCGTTTGCAATGCTCTTCGCGCCGATGAAGCCGGCATGGACGCTAACATATTTGTTCTAGGTAATCACGGCCTGGTGATCGCAGCGGAAAGCTGCCGCGCGGCCGAGCATCTCCTGAGCGAAGTGGGACGCCGCCTGGCCATCTCTCCGCGACAGGCGCATCCCGCGGATTACACCGTGCTGGCGGAGGCTTCCGCAGGCACCCAGTGGGACTTGCCGGACGACGATGCCGTCCACGCGCTGGCTACCGATGCCGCTTCGCGAGCCATACTCGCCGGCGGTCTGTTATACCCCTGTCAAGCCATCTTTTCGAATTCGAGTACACCGGCGTTGTTCCGCTCGATTCCGTGTTCCGATTCTCCAGACCAATGGGCCGCCGCGCTACCGCAATCGGCCTCTCTTGCTGATCGAAGGCCGCGGAGTGCTGATCAGCAGATCCATGACTTCCGCCGAGTGCGCGATGATCAGCGGATTGGCGCAGGTGGTGCAGCGCATCCCGGCGTCCGCCCCCATTCGCTACTTAACCGAGGCTGAAATCGCCAATCAGTTCCAGCGCCGTCGCCTACCGCTATCGCGAACTCGCGAATGAGCGTATCGGTGGAGGAGCAGGTGTACGCGTCCTTGTCCGGTGTGGCGTCCGGAAAAGTCCCTAGCGAGCTAAAGGCAGTCTAGAACGTATCCAGCCAGCCTTCCAGGATTTGCCGCGCCAGAGAAGCGGTATCCGCGGCGTGTGGATCGAGCGGCGCGTCCAGCGTATCGGCATCGCCGCAGTTGACGGGTTGAGCGGACCAGTCGACGATCATCTCCGGCGTGATTTCGGGATGGAACTGGATGCCGTAAACCGTCTCGTGGAAGCGGAAGGCCTGCTGGCGGCACTTGTCGGAATAGGCCAGGGAAACGGCTCCCGGCGGCAGCATGAAGGTTTCGCTGTGCCAGTGAAAAAACGTGCTCGGCGAAGGCAGGCGGCCGAACACCGGATCGCCTCGCGCGCGGCGTCGGTGAGATAGACCGGCGCCCAGCCAATCTCCTTTTCGGGATTGCGGTACACGTGGGCCCCCAAGGCCTTGGCGATCAGTTGCGCGCCCAGGCAGATTCCGAGCACCGGAGTCTTGGTGTCCAACGCCTGCTGAATGAAATGGAGCTCGGCCGCCATCTCCGGATCGTTGGCCGATTGGGGCCCTCCCATGACGATGAGGCCGTCGTGGGCGCCGAGATCCAGAATATCCCCCAAATCGCTATAAACAAAAGAGATGTTCCGGTCTCTGCAGGATCTCTTCGAAGTAGCCCAGGTGCTCGAACGGCTCATGCCGCAAGACCAGCAAGGAACGCGTTGCAGCCGGCGCGAATGCGGCCCGGAACTCTGCCCAGAATCCTGCATGGATTCAGCCTACCAAAAAGCCTCGGGTACTACGACCCTTCCGCCGATAAGAGTAGAGGAGACGCGGAGTACGGTCGCCCGTATAATTGAGAGTGCAGCCATGAGGATTCTGATCGCGGACGACAGCATTGTTTCCCGGCACTTGCTGGACGCAACCCTGCGCCGCTGGGGCTACGAAGTGGTGATCGCCTGCGACGGCAACGAGGCCTGGCGCATCCTGCAGGCCGACGACGCCCCCAAGATCGCCATCCTGGACTGGATGATGCCCGGCATGACCGGGCCGGAAGTTTGCAGCCGCGTGCGCGCCAACGTCAAGGACAAGGATCTCTACACCTACATCCTGCTGCTGAGCTCCAAGAGCCAGCGCGAGGATTTGATCGAAGGCATGGAATCCGGCGCCGACGACTACCTGACCAAGCCCTTCGACCAGCACGAGCTGCAAGTGCGGCTTGCGGCCGGGCGTGCGCATCATCCAACTGCAGCACGAGTTGATTACGGCGCGCGAAGAATTGCGCGATCAGGCCACCAAGGACTTCCTGACCAGCATCTGGAACCGCTCCTCCATCCTGGATATTTTGAACCGCGAGTTGCAGCGGGGCGTTCGCGAGGGCCGGCCGGTGGGCCTGGTGCTGGCGGATCTGGACCATTTCAAATCCGTGAACGACACCTACGGCCATTTTGCGGGCGACGCGGTGCTGCGCGAATTCGTGCGGCGCATGGCGGGATCCATCCGGCCCTACGACGCGATCGGGCGCTACGGCGGCGAAGAATTTCTGATCGTATTGCCGGGCTGCGATGCCGACGTGACCGAGAAGCAAGCCGAGCGGATGCGCGTCGCGCTGGCCAATGAGCCCATGTGGTTCAACGAGGAATCCAAACTGGTCACGTGCAGCTTCGGAGCCACGGCCTGGGTGCCGGGCATGGAGCCGGCCGAGGAAGCGCTGATTCGGGTGGCCGACGATGCGCTCTATCGAGCCAAGCGCCAGGGCCGCAACCGGGTGGTATATCTGCCGTGCATCCGCATCCGAGCCACCAGCGGAACCGGTTGCCGCCGGGCAGCAGGAGCTCCGGCGAGAAGTGATAAGCTGAAGGTCCCCGCTGAGAAGGGGACCAAGAAGTTACGATTCCAGAGTCTTACCTGATCGACGCGGCGAAGGGGAACGGCAACGTTCCCCTTCTCGCTTTTTAGGGAGCGCTTCACGGCCTGTCCGCCAGGCCGCTCCGCCCTGTGGCACACTAGAATGCAATGCACGCCACGCGAGTCGCCACGTTCTTGTTGGGCGCCTGGATCGGCTGCTGCGTGTTCATGGATCTGTTGGCTCTCCAGAACCTGCGCCTGGTGGGCGTGGCCATCAACTCCGCAAGTCCAGCGGGAGCCGCCATCATCCAGAAAAGCGGCCAAGAGCAGACTGCGCTGCTGCTGCGCCACTTCGCCGCGGAACAATACCGCTATTATTTCTCGGCTTGGGAACGGATCCAGATTCCCGCGGCGCTGCTCGTCGCCGCCGTGCTTGTATCTGGCCGTGGGAAAAGCGTTGGATTCCACAGATGCTATGCGGGCTAATGCTGGCGCTGGTGCTATTCCAGTTGGCGATTCAGCCGGAGCTCACGTACCGGGGAGGGAGGCCGATTTTCCGCCCGGGAGTCAGACGCTGGGTACTCAGGCGCGCGTGTGGGCGCTCACCGAGGTCTGGATGGGAGCGGAATCCGTCAAGCTGCTCATTGGCGGGCTGCTGACCGCCTTGCTGATCCGATACAAATCCCGCACGCGGACTCGCCGGGTAGAGGATGCCTTGGAAACCAGAGGAGTCGAGCGGACACGCGAGCCGTTTCAGCCGCTCTAGGCGACACCGCGGACGCGCAGCGCTTCGTCGATCAGCGCCAATAACTGCTGGCGCGTGACCTCCAGCTTCTCGCTCGGGTCCGGCATGTCTTCGGCCGCCATCGGGACTGCCGGGTTCGAAACGATTGGGAACCCTCACGCCATAGCGCGCGCGGGCTTCAAACAGCTTCTCGATCTCGACGCGCGGCAGAACCTTGGGGCCGCCCAGCATCTCAGCCACCAGCGCAATGCGCGCCAGGTGCTCCAGCGTTTCCATGCGGGCGTAAGCTTGCCCGACGTTCTCGCCGTAGCACACGGCGCCGTGGTTGGCGAGCAGAATCGCGTTGAATTTCGGGACGTAGGGCAGCATCCCGTCCACCAGAGCCGGCGTTCCCGGAAGGCCGTACTCGGCCAGCGGAACCGATCCCATCGAGACAATCAACTCCGGCATCAAGCCCAGATTCAGCGCGCGGCCGGCCACCGCGAACCCGGTCGAAATCGGCGGATGGGCATGCACCACGGCGTGAACATCGGGCCGGGCATTGTAGACCGCGACGTGCATCGCCATCTCGGTGGTGCGCTCGCCCGAACCCGAAATCTTGTTGCCGGCGCTATCGCACACGATGAGATCCTCGGGGCGCATGCGGCCCTTGCACACCCCGGCGGGAGTGGCCAGGATGCGTTCGCCATCCAAGCGGACCGTCAGGTTGCCGTCGTTGGCCGCGATCCATCCACGCTCGTACATCATCCGGCCGGCGCCGACGATGTCTTCGCGAAGCTGCTGCTCACCACAGGGCATGCGTTTTTATAGTCTAGCAAGCGAGGCAGCGCGATGCGTCAGGACCACGCCCGTGCGGACCATGCCCGCCCGCGTCATCCCGGGACGCCAGCGAAATCCCGAACGCCGTCGCCACGCCGCGCGACATCCCGAGCGCCCTATCCCAGCGCTTCGCGGAAGGCTTTCTTGCCGGTGAGCACGGCCACCAGGTCGGATTCCGGGTGATGGTTCATGTGCTCGCTCACCACGTTTGAGAGGCTATGCTGGCCGGCCCCCGCCGAGAGATCCACCGGAATCGCGTGCGGCTCTCCGAACAGGCTGGGGGTTTCGGCGGCCACGTTGGTAATCGCGCAGCAGCGGTCCTGCCACACGCGGATGCCGAAGTGGCTCTTGAGCACCTGCCGGCCAGCGCCGTAATCCTGCCAGTAATCGATCGCAAGCGCGATCCGCGCTGACGGTCCTCATTCCAAATTTAGCGCTTGGTTTTCAGAAGCGTCAGGACTTCCGCGCGCTGTTCCACGCTCAAGCCCCACATTTCGGCGCCATGCGAGCGGCCGATCAATACGTTTCCCGCCACGTCGTCAAACAGCGCGTTGGCTTTGAAGCGCCGCCCGTCTTCGTTTACTTGAGCCGTATAGCCGTCGCCCAGTTGCGGATCGTAAGCTTCAAAGTGTCCGCCTACTTCCTGGCGCGATTGCTGGAAGCAGATGGGGCCGTTGGATTTGGTGACGCCACAGGTCCCATCCACCGCTACCAGGATGTATTCGTGTACTTTTGCCATATGTTTTTGTGAACCAGCTAGTAGCGATTGCCGCGGCGGCCGCCAGCCGCCACCGCCGGTGCGCTCGGTCTTCGGCCGCGCTTCGTTGATGGTGAGCGCGCGTCCATTGAGCTCGGTGCCACTGAGAGCGGCGATGGCGCGTCTCCGCTTCGGCGTCGTTGGTCATTTCGACAAAGCCGAATCCCTTGGGCTGACCGGTATCGCGGTCGGTGACGATGCTGACGCGCTCGACGGCGCCGTAAGCTTCGAACATGGACCGCACCGCGTCTTCCGTGGCGGTGAAGCTCAGGTTTCCTACAAAGATATTCTTCATGGTGTGCCTTTCGAATGGGCTGAGCTGCGAATCACGGCAGGAATCGAAAGGGAGCGGATTGTACCGGACGATGCGAGAGATGCCAAAATCAGCGGGCCCGTAAACTACAACCCTATAGTCGCACGAACCCGCAGGGGAACGGGCGCGCTGCTTCCCTGCCGTGCCTACAGGCTGCGGTACAGGCTCTGATACTGGACCGCGGCCGCATCCCACGAAAAATCCTTCGCCATGCCGCGGCGCATTCGTTCCAGCCAGCCCGGACGGTCGGACCAGGCCGCCAGCGCCTCGCGGATCGCTTCGAGCAGCGCCTCCGGCGTGTACTCCGTGAACTTGAAGCCGGTCAGCTCGTCCACCGTATCTTCGAGCCCGCCCGTGGCGCGCACGATCGGCACCGTGCCGTAGCGCAGACTGTACATCTGGCTTAAGCCGCAAGGCTCGTACCGGCTGGGCATCAGGAACATGTCGGCGCCGGCTTCGATGCGATGCGCCAGACCGTTGTCGTAGCCCACCTGGACCGCGAATTTCTCCGGATGGGCCTCCGCCATCGCGCGGAACATCGCTTCGATCGGAGCCTCGCCCGAACCGAGCACCGCCATGGCGAGATCCATCTCGGCCAGCTCGGGCGCGATCTCCTCCAACAGATCGAAACCCTTTTGTCCGGCGAAACGCGAGACGATCCCGATCAGCGGCCGCGTCTCATTCAGCGGCAGTCCGACTTCTTCCAGCAGCGCGCGTTTCGCCAGCCGTTTACCCGAGAGATCTTGCGCCGAATATGGAAAGTGCGAGATAAGGATCGGTGTCCGGGACTCCACTCCGCGTAATCCACACCGTTGAGAATCCCGGTGATTTTCGCGGCGCGGTCGCGCAGCACGCCATCCAGGCCGTGCTCCGTATTCAGGAGTCTGGATCTCGCGGGCATAGGTGGGGCTCACCGTGGTGATCGCATCCGACCACACGATGCCGGCTTTGAGAAAACTCAGCTCGCCCCAAAATTCCAGCCCGTCAGGATGGAACAGCGCCGGGCTCAGTCCCAGATCGCTGATAGCAGCGGCCGGAAAGTTGCCCTGATATCCCAGGTTGTGAATCGTGATGACGCATTTGGCGCCGGCGAAATCAGGATCCGAGCCGTAATTCTCGCGCAGATAGGGAGCCAGCAATCCGGCGGGCCAATCGTGCGCATGGAAGATGTCGGGCCGGAAGATGCTCGCGGCCGATTTCGAGCGCGGCCAGATTCAGCAGCGCAAAGCGAATGTGATTGTCGAGATAGTCGGCGCCGCCATTCGCTATAGATGCCGGCGCGCGCGTAGAGCGGCGGGCAATCGACAAACAGGTAGCGCACGCCTTCACGCTCCACTTGATCGATCGCGACGGTGAACGAGTGCGGACCCACCGAGAGCGGCATTCCATCGGCAGATCCGCGTCGGCGCCGTGGAGGGGAACGCTGCCATAGCGCGGCATCACCACCGCTACCTCTTCGCCGAGTTTCGCGAGCGCCGGCGGCAGTGCGCCCAGGACATCGGCCAGCCCGCCCGTCTTCGCGAAGGGCGCGGCTTCCGAAGTAATCATCAGGATTCGCGACATAGCAGATGCTTCTGAACCTTGCCCAGCGCGTTGCGCGGCAGCTTCTCGATGGATTCAAACCGGCGCGGGATTTTGAAGGACGCCAGTTTCTCGCGGCAGCGCATTTCGAGCGGGCCGGGATCGCCGCTGCCGTTCTTCCAGACGACATAGGCGACCGGAATCTCGCCGCGCACGCGATCGGCTTCCGCCACCACCGCGGCTTCTTCCACTTCCGGTTGCTCCATCAGGAACTCCTCGATCTCCCGGGGATAGATGTTGAAGCCGCCGGAAATGATGAGGTCGCTCTTGCGGCCGCTGAGCGTGATAGTAGCCGTCCGCCGAGCGCGAACCGATGTCGCCGGTCTTGAACCAGCCATCCACGAATGCGGCCTTGGTGGCCTCTTCGCGCTTCCAATATCCCGGGAAAACGTTGGGGCCCTTGCAGCCACAGCTCTCCGGTCTCGCCGTCGGCCACCGGATTGCCGTCGGGTCCGACGATCTTCACGATGACGCCCGGCAGCGGCAGGCCGACGCTTCCCGGGCGGCGCTCGCCCTCATAGGGATTCGACATGTTCATCAGCGTTTCGGTCATGCCGTAGCGTTCGAGAATCGTGTGGCCGAAGAGCGTGCGGAATTCTTCCAGAATCTGCGCGGGCAAAGGCGCGGAGCCGCATACGAACAGGCGCATGCGTTGGCCGATCTCGCGAGCCTGCAGCGGAGGCGTATCGAGCAGACGCACATACATCGCGGGCACGCCGAAAAAAAGCGTGGGCTTGAAGTCCAGGAATTGCGCGACCGCGGTTGTGTGATCGAAGCGTTCCAGCAGGCGCATGCGGCATGCCGCCATCAGCCAGCAGTGCAGACCGTTGCCGAGCGCGTGCACGTGAAACAGCGGAGGCGCCAGCAGCAAGCGATCGGCAGGCGTGATCTTCCAGGCCTGGATCAAACTCGCGCCATTCACCGCGAAATTGTTGTGCGTCAGCATCGCGCCCTTGGAGACGCCCGTGGTGCCGGAAGTGTAAACCAGCGCGGCGGTGTCGTCGCCGTCGATCGCCACTTCGGGAAGCTTCTCGCCGGATTGCGGCGCCGCCTCCGCCAGCAGCGCGGGGATCTCGGCGGCGGTCACCAGCAGCTTCGGTTCCGCGTCGCTGAGGATGTGCGACATCTCGCGATCGCGATACAGAATATTGATCGGGACGAAAATCACGCCCGTCTTGATGCAGGCGAGATACAGATCGATCATCTCGATCGAGTTCGCCAGGTAAACGCACAGGCGGTCGCCCTTAGCCAGCCCGCGCGCGGCGAGCGCCCGCGCCATCCGATTGCTGCGCGCGTCGATTTCACCGAAAGTGTAGACCGACCCGGCCCACTCCAGCGCCTCCTGCTCGGCCCGGTGAGTGAAGGTCAGGTCAAACCAGTTGCGAAGGTTCATGCGGCCGCGTAAACTGCCCGCTCGAAATCACCCAGCAAACCCACCGCTTCCTTGTCGACGAAAGGCAGGAACTGCATCATGATCACGGCGCAGATCTTGCGCTTGGGATCGATCCAATAAAACGTGTTCCAAATTCCAGCCCACGCCAGACTGCCCGCCGAGCGGCCGCCGTCATAAGGAGTCGTGTTGATCAGGAAGCCCAGGCCCCATTTTTCGGTGGCGCCCGGATGCATATCGACATCACTCGATCGTTCAGGCGTGTACGTTTTCAGCTTCCCAGCGCCCAGCGTCGCCGATCTGATTGACGCTCATCTGTTCCACGGTTTTCGGATGCAGGACCTGCTGGCCATCCGCCGCGCGCCCGCGCCGCAGAATCATCTGCGTGAACTTGATGTAATCCGCGGAAGTGGAATACAAGCCGCCACCGCCATTGAAAGCCGTCGGCGGCGCGGGCAGCGCGCGCGGTTCTTCTTTGAGCGAGCCATCCGGCTGGCGGTCATAGCGGCTCACCATGCGGTCGAACTTTTCAGCGGGCATGATGAACGAGGTGTCGTGCATCCCCAGCGGCTGCAGGATATTGCGTCTGGAAATATTGTTCCAGCGTCTGGCCGCTCACGATCTCGACCAGCCTGCCGGCCCAATCCGCGCCGTAGCCATATTGCCAGCGCGTGCCCGGCTCGAACATCAGCGGAGGCAGAGGAGCCACGCCCGAAGGAACCGCGCCGCCGGCTTTCTCGTACCGCTGCATGTCGTCGCTCCAGGTGTCGTAGCACAGCCCCGACGTATGCGTGAGCAAATGTTTTAGCGTGACCGGAGTGCGCGCGGGCCGCAGCATGGTTTGCCGGCGGCATCGTAGCCATCCAGCACCTGCACCTTGGCGAACTCCGGAGCGTGCTTGGATACTGGCTCGTCGAGCTTCAGTTTTCCCTGCTCCACCAGTTGCATCGCCGCGACGGAGGTGACCGCCTTGGTCATGGAAGCGATGGCGAAGATGGAATCGGGAGCCACCTTCACGCCGGAGGCGCTATCGCGCGTGCCGAATGCGCCCTGGTAAGTGATCTTGCTGTCGGTCGCGACCATCGCGGTAACGGCAGGGAATCTTTCGGCGCTCGATCCCGCTGCGCAGAGTGTCGTCGATGCTGACGCCGCCGCCGAAACTGCGGGCAGAAGCGCCTAGCGCGAGGGCCAGTTGTGAGAATTCGCGGCGATTGATATTGGGCATGGCTGTTACTCCATCCCAAAGGGTATCGCAGGCGGACGGGTATCAGGGGCGCGTCGCCACCTATGCGCCGGGATCAGTCGTTCACGTCGATGTTCTCGACAAAGCAGCTTTGGAACGCGCGGTCGAGCACGTCTTCGGTGAGCACCCTCGGGAGGCTTTCGAAATTGATGATGTCGACAGCGTGCATGATCACGTCGCGCGGGTGGCAGCGCCGGAAGCGCTTATCGCCGGCGACGTAGTGCTTCTCGATGAACGCGTCCACCACTTCCTCGGAGCATTCCAGTTTTTTGGACTCGGAGAAGCGCCGGAAGATGTGCGTGAATTCGGCCCGCTTGGGGCTGCGCAGGAACATCTTGTATTGAATACGGCGCAGGAACGCTTCGTCGCCCAATTGATCCGGCCGCAGGTTGGTGGAGAAAATCAGGAACGCCTCGAACGGCACCGTCATCTTCCCGCCCGCATGGAAGCTCAGATAATCGATGTGGCGCTCCATGGGAACGATCCAGCGGTTCAGAATTTCCGCCGGGTTGGCTTTTTGGCGGCCAAAGTCATCGATCAGGTAGATGCCGTTGTTGGACTTGAGCTGAAACGGCGCATCGTAGACCTTGGAGTGCGGGTTATAGCTCAGATCCAGCATATCCAGCGTCAGTTCGCCGCCGGTGATGATGAACGGCCGCCGGCACTTGAACCAGCGTCCGTCGTAAGGCATCTCGGTCGAAAGAGCGGAAATCTCACTTTGCTGATCGTCAATCTTCTGGTGATAGATCGGATCGTACAACTGAATAATGTTGCCCTGGCACTCCAGCGCGTAGGGCATAAAGATCGGCTCGGTGTTTACCCGAAACAGCGATTCCGCAAGCGCGGTTTTTCCATTCCCGGGCTGGCCGTAAATCAGAAACGATTTGCTCGCGTTCACGGCCGGGCCGATCTGCGCCAGAATGTCGTCCTCGACCACCAGATGTTTGAAAGCCTCCACCAGCGTCTGCGGACTCAGCCAGTTGTCGGCCAGTTTCTGGCGCCGAACCACCTCCGCGTATTGATACAGCGGCACCGGCGCGGGACCGGCGTATTGATTGTTGGACAGATGCTCGCGCGCCAGATTGCGTCCCGATTCCGTGAGCGCAAAGATCCCCGACATGTTTCCCATGCCTAGAGACTTCCTTACGCCGACGTAGTGCTGGCGCTTCAAGTTCTCCAGCAAGTCGTCGATCAGGCTGAACGAGAGGCCCAACTGGCTGCCCATTTCGCGGCCCAGCATTTCGCCGCGAAAATACAGATACTTGAACAGCAATTGCTCGACGATCGATGGTGGAATCGCGAGTTCTTCCAGAGACTCGGGTACGGGGGGCAGGATTCCACTCGCGGTGCTGCGTGGATTGCCGGTTTCGATAGGGTCTGCGACGGCGCTCACTGGATAGTGTCCTCTTGATCCTATCGGCCGATTGAGGACGGTTCTATATACCGTTGGCGCGAGTACAAGATGGGCTCTAGTACTGCCGGAAGTCTAAGCTTTTTGCGCGTTTTCCGTCACCAGGCGGCCATCGTACAACTGGATGGAGCGGTCGGCGCAACTGGCGTAGCGCGGGTCATGCGTGACCATGCAGATGGTGGCGCCGGCGCGATTCAATTCGCGCAGCAGGTCCATCACCTGCTCGCCGTTGGCGGAATCCAGGTTGCCGGTGGGTTCGTCGGCCAGCAGAATGGACGGGTCGCCGGCCAGCGCGCGCGCCACTGCCACGCGCTGCTGCTGACCTCCGGAAAGCTGCGATGGAAAGTGCTTCATGCGATGCGACATGCCCACGCGTTCCAAGGCCGCTTGCACTTTGCGCTTGCGTTCGTCGCCCGCCATGCCGCGATAGGTGAGCGGCAGCTCGACGTTTTCATACACCGTCAGATCGCCGATCAGATTGAACGCCTGAAAGATGAAACCGATCTCGCGATTGCGGATGCGCGCGCGCTCCGCCAGCTTGAGCCCTTGCACCGGACGGTTGTTCAGAATGTACGTTCCGTCCGACGGTGTATCGAGCAGGCCCAGAATCGCCAGCAGCGTGGACTTCCCGCAGCCCGAAGGGCCGGAGATCGACACATACTCGCCTTTTTGAATGTCCATCTGGATTCCGGCCAGTGCGTGGGTTTCCACTTCGTCGGTTACGAACACTTTGGTGACGCTGTCTAGATGAATCAGGGGTTCGGGCATGGGACCTCAATTCATCGTTCAATTCAAACGTACGCGGGACGCTTGTTCTTGCGCCGCCATGTCGGACAGGATGACGCGGTCGCCGGCTTTCAATCCATCGGCGATCTCGATGGCGTTCACGGAGGCGCGGCCAAAGCGCACGGGCACGCGCTCGGCGCCTTTACCGTCGGCGTCGATGCGGAACAAGCTGCCGGGGCTGCCGGGTTGCGCGAATACCGGCCGGCCCACATAGAGCACGTCGGCCAGGCGCTCAAGTTCGATGGTTCCGTCGACGCTCAAATCCGGCACGGCGCCTTTCGGCAGCGCGCCGTCCAGCTTGCAATCGACGGTGCGGGTCCCGTTCACGATAGAGGCGTCGATGCGAATCACGTGGGCGGGGACGATTCCGTTGCGCGTGTCGATCTGCGCGCTGCTGGCCGAGCACAATGTCCTTGGCCTGGTCTCGGGGATCTGCAACCGCGCCATTAATTTTCGGGGCTGCGCGACTTTCGCCAGCACGTCGCCGGGTTTCACGCGCTGTCCCACTTGCAGAGTCATCTCCTGCATGCGGCCGCGGATGCCGGCGCGGATGGTGAGCTCGTCCAGTTGTCTCTTTTTCAGCTTGTAGGTGGCGCGCAGCTTTTCGACCTGGACCTTCTGCGACTCGATCTGCGCCTGCACCGACTCCTTAAAGATGTCGAGCTTCTGCTTTTCCATCTGGAAGCGGGTGGTCGCCTGTTCCCACTTGGCCACCGCCAGACGCATGTTGATTTCGGGTTCGAGCTGGGCCTTGAACAACTGCTCTTCTTTATCCTTGTTGATCTCGGCCTGTTTCAGATCGCCCTGCGCGGTCGGCGACGGCGGATTGCTGATCGAAGGTCTGGCTTTGCAGTTTGACCCGCAGGTCGGCAAGATTCGCTTCGGCCTGCTTGGTCTGCCATTCGTAATCGACGGCGTCGGCTTCCATCTGCGGATTGGTAAGCACCAGCAGCACGGTGTTGGGCTTCACATCGTCGCCCGAGCTGCGCCAGAATGCGGCTGACCTGGCTGTCGAAAGCGGCCTGAAACCACAGGATGTCTTCGGGGACCAGCGTGCCCAGCCCGCGCACGTCGCGCACCATGGGACCGCGCTTCACGGTGTCGGGCCAGATGGTGGAAGCCTCCACCACCGGTACCGCCGGCTTCATCAGGCTGACTCGCCAGCCGGCCAGCACGACCGCCGCCAGGATCAACGTCAGGTAGATCACCCGGCGGATCATTTTCCTTTTCCCGACGCCTTCGCGTTTAACGTCCATAAGATGTTTTGAAACTTGCGTTCATCCTTTATACGTTCGAGCTAGCCGGAATGTTCCACAATTTGCTACATTACCCCAATCATACGGGAAATACAGCATTTATAAAAGTAGGATTGTGTTGGGAGCCGGCACCGACCGGCGCCGCAATCGCCACAACCAAACGAACCCAAGCCCGCCGCTGCACGGCCGGATTCCGGGCTCCACTGTCAGGAATCGCATGAGAGACTCCCGGGGCGCTGCGGGCAAAGACGGTAAGTACCTGAGCCTTTAAGCGAAATCATCGTCATTGAACGGGTCATTCCCATCGCAGGGCCTCCAGGGGATTGATTCGGGTCGCGCGGCGGGCGGGAAGATAGCAGGCGAGAAGGGCGACGGCGGTGAGCAAAACCGGCACGGCGATGAAGACCAGCGGGTCGCGGGGTTGCACGCCGAACAGAAGGCTGGCGAGCAGGCGAGTCAGCCCGAAAGCCGCGGCGATTCCGATTGCCACTCCGATCAGGGCCAACCGCATGCCTTGAACCAGGACCATGTTACGGAGCGCGCCCGGTTGGGCGCCGAGCGCCATGCGGATTCCGATTTCTTGCGTCCGCTGCTGGACGGAGTAAGCCATCAACCCATAAATCCCGATGGCAGCGAGCAATAATGCCGAGCTACCGAAGATGTTCATCAACAGCATGTTCAAGTTCTGGCGAGCGGTGGATTTCGCCACAATTTCTTCCATCGACCGGAGCGGCGGAACGGGTAGCCCGGTCGCCGTGCGGAGTTCGTTCTGGATCGCCGAATTGAGCGACGGCGACTCCGCGCGAACGCGAATAACACAGGCCACTGAGGTATCGGCGGTGCGAGTATCCGGCAATTGCACCAGTGGGACAAACACCACAGGCGATGTATTCCGGTTGAGCGCGTCGTCGTGAACGTCGCCTACAATACCGACGATCTGGCGTACGGGCTCTTCGAGCCTTGGTCCGAGTCCTTTTGCGATCAGAATCTGGGAATTCAGCGGATCGCCGTCCGGCCAAAACTGGCGGGCCATAGCTTGATTGATGATGGCAACCTGGGGAGATTCAAGGCGGTCCGTGTCCGTGAAAAAGCGCCCTCGAAGGAGTGGGATCTTGAGCGTGTCGAAATAACCGGCCGACACTCTTCCATAGGAGCTAGTTCCATGCGACGGTCCACTCAGGGGTCGGCCAATGACAATGATGGGAAGACTGTTGACGTTTAGGTCCAACGGTAGCAATCCGGTGAGGGCGGCACTTTCCACTGCGGGTAACGCGGTCAGACGCCCCAAGGCATTTTGAACCAACTGATTTACTCCCGCCGCCTTGGTGAATCGCGGGTCAAGAGCCATTCGCGTTGTTACCACGTTGTGAGGGTCGAACCCTGGATTGACAGAGCGTAACGCTATCAGCGTGCGGATGAGCAGGGCGGCTCCGATCAGCAGCACCAGAGCCAGGCTGATTTCGCTGATGACGAGCAGCGAACGGGTCCTATTCTGCCGGAATCCGCTGCCGTCGCGTCCGCCTCCTTCTTTTAAGTTGGAGTTCAGATCCGTGCGCGACGCTTGGAGCGCTGGAATCAGTCCAAAGAGAAGCCCGGTGGTCAAACCCGCCAGCATCGTGAAAGCGAAGACCCGCCAATCCATCGATACATTTGAGCCGTTCACTCCAATGCGAGGAATATTGACGGGATTCACTGCTAGAAGAGCGTGAATTCCTGCCACTCCGAGTCCTAGTCCAAACGCCGCGCCCGCCATCGAAAGCAACACACTTTCTGTCAGTAGCTGCCGCATGATCCTGCCGCGCGCTGCGCCCACGGCTACGCGCATGGCGATTTCGCGCCTCCTACCCGCCGCTTTGACCAGTAAAAGGTTTGCGACATTCGCACAGGCGATAAGCAGTACCACGCCGACAGCGCTGGCGAGAATGAGCAGCGACAGGCGCACATCTCTGACGAGAACATCCCGCATTAGTTGGACGCTGTAGGCGTCTCCCCGGGCAGTAGAAATCGTGTTCGGGAACTTGCGGCGGAACTCCTCCGTCATGAGATGAAGTTGGGCGTTAGCGCGAGCAAGGGTGATCCCTGGCTTGAGGCGACCCACGGCCTGAAAATAATGCACCTGCTTATCGCTGTTGGGACTGATGAGAAGCGGAAGCCACACATCGGGAGCTTCAGGAGTCTCGGTTTGCATTCCGGCGGCCATTATCCCAACGACCTGAAAGGGATCTCCGCTTAGTGAAATGACCTTGCCCATGATCTGGGGGTCGCCACCGAATGCTTTTTTCCAAAATGCATCGCTGAGGATGACGACATGGCCCTTCTCGAACAACTGAGTGCCGACGGGCCGTTCTTCTTCATCGGTAAACCCACGACCCTGAGCTATGGAAAGCCCGAAGAGACGAAAGTAGTCCTTGGTGATGGAGATAGCTTCGACCCGCTGTGGCTGGTCAACACCGGTCAAGTTCATTGAGATAAGACTGTAGCCCGATATCTCCTGAAAACCACTAGTCTGCTCGCGCCACAAATTGAATTCGATTTCCGCGGCAATGGGTCCTGAGCCACCCCTGTTGGTGTTCATGAATTCGACAATGCGATCCGATTCGGGGGCAGCCACCGGTTTCAACAAGACGGTATTTACCACCGAGAAGATTGCGGTGTTCATGCCGATCCCGAGTGCCAGCGTACCCATTACCGCGATGGCGAATCCTGGAGTCTTGCGCAGCGTGCGGAGCGCGAAGTGCAGGTCCTGCCACAGATCCTCCGATCCAACGTGTGCCCCGCGCGTCACGACATTCTTCTTTCACCTGCTCGACGCCGCCGAATTCCAGACGGGCGCTGCGCCGGGCTTCCGGCTCGCTCATCCCGGCGCGAAGATTGTCGGCCACCAGGCCGTCGAAATGGAAGCGCAGCTCGGCATCCAGGTGCCGCTCCATCTCGCCGCGCTTCAGCAGCCGACGCCACCAGCTATGACCCTGCGTCATTCCCATCGCAGGGCCTCCAGGGGATTGATGCGGGTCGCGCGGCGGGCGGGAAGGTAGCAGGCGAGAAGGGCGACAGCGGTAAGCAAAACCGGCACGGCGACGAAGACGAGCGGGTCGCGGGGTTGCACCCCAAACAGCAGGCTAGCGAGCAGCCGAGTGAGCCCCAAAGCGGCGCCGATTCCGGCTGCGACTCCGATCAGGGCCAACCGCATGCCTTGCCGGAGGACCATGTTACGGACCGTGCCCGGTCGAGCCCCGAGCGCCATGCGGATGCCGATTTCTTGCACCCGCTGCGCGACCGAATAAGAAATCAAGCCGTAGAGTCCGACACAGGCAAGCAACAGCGCCAGGCCAGCAAACGCGCTCAGCAGGATCATCGGAAGGCGTCGCGATGCCATCGAATCCGAAACCAGCTCCTGCATGGTGTGTACGTTGTAAATCGGCTGCCCGCTACTTGCTCCGTAAACTGCATTTTTGATCGCAGGGATAATCGTTGAGGCGCCAAGCGGGGTGCGCACAGCCAACCATATCTGATTGCGAAACAGCGGCACCGTCTCATCCGGAAGCTGGTAAAAAGAGTAGTAGATCTCCGGCTTCTCGCCTGTCGAGCCGTCGAGCCCATAGTGCTCAACGTGTCCCGCCACGCCCACGATCCGAGCTGCGATATTCCGAACTGCGCCCCAACGAGGAATTGTTATGGTCTGGCCCACAGGGTCCCGATTGGAAAAATAAGTGCGCGCGAGCAGACTATCGATGAGAACGACCACCTCCGAATTGACGTTATCTTCTCGGGTGAGAGAGCGCCCGCGCAGAAGCGGGATTTCCATGGTGCGGAGGAAGTCCGGACCAATCGGATAATAGAGTGCCCGGGGAATCTCCGCCATCGATGCAGGCTGGCGTGAGCCCACCCAGAACGGTCCGGAGTTGTCATTCTGACCGAGCGGAACCATATTTGTAATATCCGCCGCCTCTACGCCCGGAATTTCGCGGATGCGCTGCGTTAACTGCTGAAAGGCGATGCGCGTGCTCAAAGGCGTCTGGATTACCGAAGGCGAAAGTCCCACCTGGAACGTAATGACGTTCTGCGTGTCGAAACCAGGATTCACCGCCCACAAATTGTGTATCGTGCGAAAGAGCAAACTGCCGCCTGTCAGCAGGACTAGAGTCAGCGCGATTTGCGCAACCACGAGAACATTTTGAGCCCGCCGATGCCCGCCCGCCGAACCGCGGCCTCCTTCCTTCAACCCCGCTTGCAGGTCCGTGTTCGAGCTCTTCAGCGCGGGCAAAAGACCAAACACAATTCCAACCGCCATCGAAACGCCAAGCGTGAACCAGAGAACTGAAACGCTAACTCCGATGTTCTCGATGCGCGGCAAACTTCCCGGCGCCGCCCTCAGCATTGCCTTGAGGCCCCACCTTGCAATCACCAGCCCTAGAGCTCCGCCGATGAGCGACAGAACCACGCTTTCGGTGACCAACAGCCGCATGACTTGCATGCGGCTCGCGCCCAGAGCCAATCGAACGGCAAACTCCCGCGTGCGTGCCGCTGAACGTGCGAGCGACAGATTGACGACGTTTGCACAAGCGATCAGCAGGACTAATCCGACAGCTCCCAAGAAGTAAGAGAAGCGTCCCGCCCACGTCTCCGACCAGGTAGTGCTTCAGGGAATCGACATATGCTCCCAAGCCTCGCTCAGTGGCGGGATTGAGCTGATCAATATGTTCCTGTACTGTGTTCATTTCCGCCCGCGCCTGAGCCAGGCTCACGTCGGGTTTCAGGCGCGCGATGCAGAGGATGTCATGAGTCGCACGATCATTGCGGAACATTGGATCGCCCTGCCCGATTGGTGTATAGACATCCGCCTGCTGGCTTCCAAAGCGAAAATCGGGCCGCAGAATGCCAATGATTGTGTAGCCGACACCGTTCATGGTGATGGCCTTGCCGACCGCCGCACGGTTGCCTGCAAACTGGTCTTGCCACAAACGATGGCTGATGATAACCACCGGCTCGCCATGATACCGGTCTTGCGCCAGCGAGAAATCGTGTCCGAGAGCCAACTTCACTCCCAGCGTGCTGAAGAAGTTCGACGAGACGTCCAAAGCTGCAACATGTTCAGGAGTGCCGGTGCTGGTTATGTCGAAACCCTCCGGCGGAGTAAAAGCCGCAATTTGCTCGAAAGAGCGAGCATCGCGCTGCCAATCGAGGAAGTCGGGATATGAGAGATATATGGCGTACTTAAAAGTTCGAAGGTAGAGCGCCACGACAACCAGCCGTTCCGGTTCGCGATAGGGTAGCGGGGACAACACCACTCCGTCCAGCACGCTGAAGATGGCGGTATTCGCTCCAATGCCGAGCGCAAGAATCGCGATAACCGCGAGCGAATACCCCGGACTCTTTCTCAGCCAGCGGAGTGCGAACCGGAGATCTCGAAGCAGATCCTCCACCCAGCGCGTGCCGCGCGCGTCGCGGCATTCTTCTTTCACCTGCTCGACGCCGCCGAATTCCAGACGGGCGCTGCGGCGGGCGTCCGGCTCGCTCATGCCGGCGCGAAGATTGTCGGCGACCAAGCCGTCGAAGTGGAAACGCAGCTCGGCGTCCAAGATGCCGCTCCATTTCGCCGCGCTTCAGCAGCCGCCGCCACCAGCTCATCCGTTCGCCTCGCTGGATTCCAAAATCAGGCGGACGGCTTTCGCCAGTTGCTTCCAACTCTCGGTCTCCGACTTGAGCTCGGTCTGGCCCTTGGTCGGTCAAGCGATAAAACTTGGCTTCGCGGCCGGTTTCGGTGTCTTTCCACTCTGCCGCGAGGAGTCCGCGGTTCTCCAAGCGATGCAGCGCCGGATACAGCGAGCCTTGTTGAACCTGCAACACATCGCGCGAGATCTGCTGAATGCGCTGTGCGATGGCGTAACCGTGAATCGGCCCCAGGGTGACTACTTTCAGAATCAGCAGGTCCAGAGTTCCCTGCGGCAGATCGGACTTGGGTTGGGTCACGGATACCTCGGACTTCTACCTATACATCAGGATGTGTAGAAGTGCAAGGGGTGGTAGTACTTATTCCGCCCGCAGCGCTTCGAGCGGCACCGCTCTGGCAGCGCCGCGCGAAGGCACATAGCTGGCGGCAACCGCGGCGGCGATAACGGCGGCGGCGACTGCGGCGTACGTCACTGGATCCATCGCGCTGACGCCAAACAGCAGCGATGTCATCAACCGCGTGGACGCTACCGCACCCGCCAGGCCCAGCGCCACGCCCACTATGGACAGGCGCAATCCGCGGTAGACGAACATGCTCACCACTTGCGATTCGCTCGCCCCCAGAGCCGTGCGGATTCCAATCTCGCGGGTTTTTTGCGTGACCGAGTAGGAGATCACGCCGTAGATCCCGATCATCCCCAGCAGCAGCGCCATGCCGCCGGCCAGCGCCAGCATCACCATCGTGAAGGAGACTCGCGCCATCGATTTCTTATAAATGTCTTCCTGTGTGCCGACGTCGGCCACCGGCAGATCCGGATTCACCGACCATACCGCCTGCCGGATCTCCGTCGCCAGTTGCTCGCTGCCCGCGCGCGGAGTGCGCAGCGCAAACGCCATCGGAAACCGAATAACATGCACCGGATCGCCCCAGAATTGTTTCGTCATCAGCGGCCAATACACGATCGTGGGAGCTTTCTTATTGGCGCCGTCGTCCAGCTCGTTGCCGGTCACGCCGATGATCTCGTGCCAGTCATCCTTGCTATTCTCCCGGATTTGTTTGCCCAGGGCGGCTGTTGGATTGCCCCAATACTCGCGGGCGAAATTTTCAGAAATCAGCACCACCGGCGTAAGGTTGTAGATGTCCGTCCAAGTGAAGTCGCGGCCGGCGATCAAAGGGTTGCCCACTGTTTTGAAGAACCCGGGCGAAATGAACTTGAAGCGGCGTATGGGCGGAAGGCCGGATTCCGCATAGGCGCGGTCCTTCGCGAAGATAAGGTCGTTGCTGGTCCGTCCGTCCATGGTCATGCTGCTGGACGTGCCGGCATCGGAGACGCCCGGAATCTGGCGCAGTTTTTCCAGGATCGCCTGCTGCAGCCGGGCCACGCGCTCGGGTTCCTTCACCTCCGTCGAGGGTATTGCGATTCGCAATATTTGAACCTGTTCCGGCCGCGTGAATCCGGGAGATTGCCGCTGCAGCGCCCAGAAGGTGCGGATCATCAGGCCGGAACCAATCACCAGCACCAACGCCAGTCCCACTTGAACGATCACGAGCACGTTCTGGACCCGATGCCGCTCGCGGCTGTGGCTGAACGATCGGCTTCCCTGCCGCAGGCCCAAGGCCGGCCGGATACCGGCGTACCGGAACACTGGAATGAATCCGAAGAGCAGCCCGGACAAGATGGAAATCGCCAGCGCAAACAGTACGGTGCGGGTGTCGATCGAAATTTCGTCAAGCCTGGGAAGGCCCGCGGGCGCGAGCGCTACCAGCAGCTTCAAAGCAGCGTACGCCAGGCCCACGCCGGCCGCTCCGCCCAGCAGTCCCAAGACCACGCTTTCCGAAAGCAGCTCGCCGGCGATGCGATTCCACCCTGCGCCGAGAGCCGAGCGGATCGCCAGCTCCTGCTGCCGCGCCTCCGCTCGCACTAACATGAGGTTCGCTACATTCGCGCAAGCGATCAGCAGCACCAGGCCAACGGTGCCCATCAGCACCCAGAGAACCGACCCCACATCGCCGATCAAATCTTTCGCGAAGGGACGCACATTGGGACCGATCCTCGCTCGCTCGAAAATATGCTCGTTGAAACCGGGCGGAGGAGGAAACGCAGCGTAAACCATGGGCAACATGCGCGCGACATCGGCGTTCACTTGCGCCACGGTGACGCCGGGCTTCATGCGCGCCACGCCGCGATAACTGAAGTTGCCGAGAAAAGTCTTGTTGCGGTCGAGCCGCATCGGCAGCACCAGGGAAAATTTGTAATCCAGGAAGCGGAAGTCGCGCGGCATCACGCCAATCACTTCGTGCGCGTCGCCATCCACCAGAATGCGGCGGCCGAGCACGGAGCGCTCTCCGCCAAATTTGCTCTGCCAGTAACCGTAAGCCAGCATCACCGTTTTAGCGCTTCCCGGCAGGTCGTCCTTGCGTTCGAACCAGCGTCCCAGCAGCGGCGGGACGCCCAAAATCGGCAGAGTGCCGTCAGTCACCTCGATGGTTTGCACCTGCTCGGGCTGCGCCGAGCCCGGTCACGCTGGCGCTGCGATTGTTGTACAGACCCATGTCCGCGAGAGTCCGATTCTGATCCCGATAGGTGAAGTAATTCGATGGCGCCTGATTGAGTTCGGGAATGTTGATGCCGGGAGCCGAGTGCCACATGCCCACCAGTTCGTCCGGCTTGGGATACGGGAGCGGCTTCAGCAGAACGCCATTGATCACGCTAAAAATCGCGGTGTTTGCGCCAATCCCCAGCGCAATCGTTAACACCGCGACCGAAGCGAAACCAGCGGTCCGTGACAGACGCCGTAAAATTTCGCGCAGGTGCTGAAGCCAGTATGCCATTCGGCGGTACTTGGTTTCTTATACGGATTTGGCGGGATGATGTTCCGAAAACTTTGGGCAAATACAGTCGTTTTCGAAAATTTGGAGCGGGAGACCGGATTCGAACCGGCGACATCGACCTTGGCAAGGTCGCACTCTACCAGCTGAGTTACTCCCGCATAGGCAGGCGACAGGACCCATTGTCGCGCCCCAAACGCGCATTGTCAAATGCGCCTCGAGAGCGCTGAAACACGATATTCATATAATGTTCAATGTTTTATTTAAATGCTCTATATCGTATTGAAAATATAGGATTTAAAAATTCTATAAGATATTTATTGCACAGGGATTTTTTGTGCTATTCTTGAATTCCGCGAAAGACGGTTGGCTGTTGAAAAGCACCTCTCGGCCCCCGCCCAAGCAGCGACGATTCCAGGACAGAATCGGTAAGGCAATGTAGGATTTCCACAGACGGTGGAAATCCTGTGGGGAATTTGTGTGTCGGAGGACAGCATGACTGGAGAAATGATCGCATTGGCCAATCCTTGGGAGCAAATCAAGGCTCGGTTGACCACCAGGATCAGTGCGCGCGCCTATGAAGACTGGGTTACGCGAACGGCGTTCGATGGCTCAGAGGGCGGCGTGTTGCGGGTTACCGTTCCCGACCAGGTCACCAAGACCTGGATGGAGCAGGAATACGCCGAAGACATCCGCGAGGCCATTCGCGAGTTGAATCTTCCGGTGGAACGCGTGGTCTACACGACGCAGCCGGCCGGTGTAACGGCGGCGCCTGCGGGCCCATCTCAGGAACCTATGTTTGCATCTCCCTCCAGCCAGCTCAATCAGCAAATTCCGTTTCGATAACTACGTGGTCGGTTCCTGCAATCAGTTCGCGCATGCGGCGGCGCGCGCGGTGGCCAACAGTCCTTCGCGCACCTACAATCCGCTGTTCATCTATGGCGGCTCGGGCATGGGGAAGACTCACCTGATGCACTCGATTGGCACGGCGCTCTCCGAGCAGTACGCGTCGATGCGCATCGTTTACACCTCCAGCGAGCGCTTCATGAACGAGATGATCAATTGCATCAAGACCGATCGCATGCCGGCCTTCCACCGCTACTATCGCTCGGCCGACGTGCTGCTGATCGACGACATCCATATCCTGGCCGGCAAGGAACGCACGCAGGAAGAGTTCTTCCACACCTTCAACGAACTCTACGAGCACCAGAAGCAGATTGTGGTCTCGAGCGACTCCACGCCCAAGAGCACGCCTGGCTTGGTGGACCGCCTGCGCTCGCGCTTCGAATGGGGACTGATGGTGGACATCCAGCCGCCGGATGTCGAAACCAAGATGGCGATTCTGGATAAGAAGGCCGAACTCGAAGGCGTCAGTCTGCCGGAAGACGTGCGGGTTTATATCGCCACGAAAACCAAGTCAAATGTTCGTGAGCTGGAAGGCGCGCTGGTGAAGCTGGTGGCCTTCTCCTCGGTGATGGGAACTCCCATCACGCTGGCGATGGCGCAGCAGGTCTTGAAGTATCTGATCCCGGGACAAGAGAAGCGCATCACCATGGATTCGGTTCTCCGCGCCGTCGCCGATCAGTTCCAGCTTCAGCCGGCGCAACTGAAGCAGAAAACCAATACCCAAAAAATTGCGTATCCGCGGCAGATCGCCATGTATCTGATCAAGGAGTTGACGCACTCCTCGTTGCCCGAGATCGGACGCATGTTTGGAGGCAAGCACCACACCACCGTGCTGCATTCCATCCACAAAATCGACAAGCTGCGCCAAAAAGACGCGGATTTGAACCGCCTGATCCACAACGTAATTGACACCATACATTGAGGTTATTTGGCTTATCCTCAATGCGCCTGTGCGCCTGGCTGTGGACTCCTGTGGAACAAATCAGGCGCCCCGAATCATGCAGCGCAGCTCACCCAGGAACCCACAACTTGTGATGACTTTAACCCCACGATCTTGCTATAATTTAGGGAGAAATCAACGTTTCAACAGCCCCTATGAATCTGGTTCTCCTTCAAGTCTATTGAGAGAAGAATCTAGAGAGAACAATCGCGAAGGAACCGTGCATGGAATTCACCGTCAGTAGGGCCGATCTAGTGCGGGAGCTGAACCTCTCGCAAGGCGTAGTTGAGAAGAAAACCACCATTCCGATTTTGTCGAATGTGCTGGTCGAGGCCGACGGAGATCGCATTCTTCTCACCGCCACGGATCTCGAATTAGGAATCCGCTGCTCGTGCGCCGCGCGCGTGAAGAAGTCCGGCGCGGGAACGATTCCAGCGCGCCGCCTGCTGGATTATGTGCGCCTGCTGCCGGATTCCGACGTGCAAGTGAAGGTCGGCGACAATCACTGGGCGAATCTGGTTTGCGGCCGCTCGAAGACGCGCATTGCCGGCATGTCGCGCGATAGTTTTCCGGAGTTGCCGGAGATGCCGGAGCAGTTGGCGGAGATTCCGATCGGCGTGCTGGGAGCGATGATCGCGAAGACCGTGTTTGCGATTTCGAGCGAGGAATCACGCTTCACGCTGAACGGCGCATTGCTGGTTCTGCGCAAGGGCGGCATCGTGATGGTGGCGACGGACGGGCATCGCCTGGCGATGGTCGAAAGCTCCGGCGAGCTTCCTGGTGTGACCGCGGCGTTTCGTGCGCTGCTTCCCAGGAAGGCCATGCTCGAGTTGCAAAAACTGGCCAGCGATTCCGATCCCGCGGCCATCGTGCAATTCTCCGGCGATGAGAATCACCTGTTCTTCAAGCTGGGCGACCGCTTGCTGCTGAGCCGCAAGCTGACCGGCAACTTTCCCGACTACGAGCGTGTGCTGCCGAAGGATCAGCCGCAATTCAGTGACCTTGCAGCGCGAAGAATTTCGAGCCGCGATTGAACGCGTGGCGCAGTTCTCCGACGAACGCTCGCGCGCGATTCGCGTGCGCGTGGGAGACGGCGAAGTGAAGGTACACTCCTCGGTTTCTGAAACCGGAGAGAGCGAAGAGAGCATCCCGGCGGAATACAACGGCACCGCGGTGGAGATTGGATTCAACGCGCAGTATCTGATCGATTTCCTGCGCGTGGTGCAGACCGATCAGGTCAGCTTCTGGTTTAAAGATCCACACAGCGCCGGCGAACTCCGGCCCGGCGGCGACAAGGCCGACAACTATCGCTACGTGATCATGCCGATGAGAATTTGAGTACGCGACACATCGATACGCAATACTATGTCCAGTAAAGTTACCGCGATAGATCCCAACGTTTACGATTCCACCAGCATTAAAGTGCTGGAGGGCCTCGAGGCCGTGCGCCTGCGGCCCGCCATGTACATTGGGTCGACCGGCGAAGCCGGGTTGCATCACCTGGTCTACGAAGTGGTCGATAACTCCGTCGACGAAGCGCTGGCCGGTTACGCCAGCGAAGTGAACGTCACCATCCACGAAGACGATTCGGTGACGGTGGTCGACAACGGCCGCGGCATTCCGGTGGATATGCACGAAGAAGAGGGCGTGTCGGCCGCGCAGGTGGTGATGACCAAGCTGCACGCCGGCGGCAAGTTCGATTCCAACTCTTACAAAGTATCCGGCGGCCTGCACGGCGTGGGCGTGAGCTGCGTCAATGCGCTCTCGGAATTGCTGAAGCTCGAAATCTGGCGTCCCGCGAAGGGCGAAACCGCGTCGTCGACGTGGGAGCAGGAATACGCCAAGGGCATTCCCAAGGGCCCGCTGGTGAAGACCGGCAAAGCCGGACGCAAGACCGGAACCAAGGTCACCTTCAAGCCCGATTCGTCCATCATGGACGCGACCAAGTTCAACTTCGATACCTTGGCCACGCGGCTGCGCGAACTGGCGTTCCTGAACAAGGGCCTGAAGATCACGCTCACCGACGAGCGCGAAGAACCCGCGCGCGTTTCCGAATTCCAATTCATCGGCGGCATCGCCGAGTTCATCAAGCACCTGAATAAGGGCAAGAGCGTACTGCACGACAAGCCAATTTTCATCGAAGGCGAGCGCGATCTGCCGAACGGCGTGCTCACCATGGAAGTGGCGCTGCAGTACAACGATTCCTATAGCGAGACGGTGTTCAGCTTCGCCAACAACATCAACACCGTCGATGGCGGCTCGCATTTGAGCGGCTTCCGCAGCGCCCTGACGCGCACCATCAACGCGGCGGGGCAGGCGGCGGGTCTGTTCAAGGACGTCAAAGAGAATCTCACCGGCGACGACGTGCGCGAAGGCCTCACGGCGGTGATCAGCGTGAAGCTGCCGCAGCCGCAGTTCGAAGGGCAGACCAAAGGCAAGCTCAATTCCGATATTCAGGGTTACGTAGTCCAGCTCATCAACGAAAAGCTGGGCGAGTTCTTCGACAAGAATCCGTCGGTGATGAAGAAGATCGTGTCGAAGGCGATCGATGCGGCCCGCGCGCGCGAAGCGGCACGCAAAGCCCGCGATCTCACGCGCCGCAAGGGTGCGCTCGATTCCGGCGGCCTGCCCGGAAAACTTTCCGATTGCCAGGAGCGCGATCCGGACCGCTGCGAATTGTTTCTGGTCGAGGGCGAATCGGCCGGCGGCACCGCCAAGGGCGGCCGCGATCGCCGCTATCAGGCGATTCTGCCGCTGCGCGGCAAGATCCTGAACGTCGAGAAGGCCCGCTACGACAAGATGCTGGGCCACGAAGAAATTCGCGCCATGATCACCGCCATCGGCGCGGGCATCGGCAAGGACGATTTCGATCCCGCCAAGATCCGCTACGGCAAGATCATCATCATGACCGACGCGGATGTGGACGGCTCGCACATTCGCACGCTGCTGCTGACGTTCTTCTTCCGCCACATGACGGAGCTGATCAAGCGCGGCAATATTTTCGTCGCGCAGCCGCCGCTCTATCGCATCAAGAAGGGCAAGAGCGAGAAGTACATCAAGGACGACAAGGAATTCACGCGCGAGATTCTGCGCCGCGCGACGGAGAACCTGAAGGTGGAAGTCGGCGCGGCGGCAAGACGATTCTCGAAGGCACCGAGCTGCGCAATTACCTGATGTCGCTCGACGAGCTGCAACTGGCCTGGCGCCGCATGGAACGCCGCCTGCGCGATCCGCGCGTGGTCGAAGTGCTTGCGGACCCGGGACTGGCGCATCGATACCAAGGCCGATTTCGCCGACAAGGCGCACTTGCAGCCGGTGCATGAAGCGCTGAAGGCGCTGAAGATCGAAGCCGAGATCAAGCACGAAGAGGAACACTCGGCCTGGATGGTGACCTTCAAGGATCCGACCAACGCCGAACGCGCCATCAACCTGGAACTGGCCGGGCAACCCGAGTATCGCCGCCTGCGCCTGCTCGCGAAGCAGGCCGGCAAGTACAATCAGCCGCCGTTCGTCGTCGTGCGCGACGACGCATCGCGAGACTCTCGCGGGCTGGCGCGAGTTGCTGGCGCACGTGAAAAACGAAGGCATGCGCGAAGTCAGCATCCAGCGCTACAAGGGCCTGGGCGAGATGAACGCCGAGCAACTGTGGGAAACCACCATGAACATCGACACCCGCACGCTGCTGAAGGTGTCGCTCGAAGACATCGTGCAAAGCGACGAGATCTTCACCACGCTGATGGGCGAAAACGTCGAAGCCCGCCGCAAGTTCATCGAGGATAACGCGCTCGACGTGCGCAATCTGGACGTCTAGAAATTACGCGGCGTCCCGGATCGCGTCTTCCTGAGGTACCGATCAGCCAGAGCTGCAACCCAGCCTGCTCCCAGTTGCTCCGGCCAGATCAAGCCGGAGATCAGTGCGAATATGCTGAACGCTCGAGCCTCGCGCTGGCCCGGCAGAGGTCCGATGATTCGCTCGATCTAGGCGACTCCGCTAAGCTGATGCTGGGGTTAAGGCTTGCTCAGTCGATATAAACCCGCTTGACCCGGGCGTGAATCCCGCACAGCACCGCGTAGGAAATCGTTCCGGCCCACTTGGCCATCTGCTGGGCGTTGATGGAGACGCCGCCTTCGGATCCCAGCAGCATCACCGCGTCGCCGGTCTTCAGATCGGGGCAGCCGGTCACGTCGATGGTGGTCAGATCCATCGACACCGCGCCCACCACCGGCGCCAGCTTGCCCTTCACGATCACCTGCCCGCGATTTCCCAAGCGGTGCGGAATTCCGTCGGCGTATCCCGCGGCCAGCACCGCGATGCGCATGGGGCGCGCAGCCCGGTGAATGCCTCCGTAACCGATCAGGGCTCCCGCTTCCACATCCTTGACCTCCAGCACCGTCACCTTCCAGGTGAGCGCCGGAGCCACATTCAGACGCTCTGGCGGGGGCGCCGCGGGCCGGAGAAACATATCCGTAGATGGCGTGACCCGGCCGCACCAGGTTGCCCCACGCCTCCCGCCGGCGATAGGCGACGGGAGTGGTAGCCGAAGAATGCACGTAGCGCGGCGTGATGCCGGCGCGGCGCAAGCCCTCGATCACTGCCTCGAAGCGCTGCAGCTGCTCCTCGGTCTGCTTGCTCTCGTAATTTCCGGACGACGCGAAGTGCGTCATCAAGCCTTCGAGAGGCGCGGGCGCCGCGGCCACCGCGCGGGCGATTTCATCGGGCGCGGCGCGGGTTCCCAGACGGTTCATCCCGGTATCGATCTTCAGGTGATACGGCACGCGCACCGCGGACAGATCCTCCAGCGAGTGAATCACCGGAGTCAAGTGATGCGTCGCCAGCATCTCGCGCTCGTCTTCGAGAAAATCGGCCATGACCAGGATGCGCGACTGCGTTCCCGCCTGCCGCAGCACACAGCCTTCTTCGACGTTCGATACCGCCAGCCAGCGCGCGCCTTCCGCCTCGAGCGCATGCGAGACGGCCACCGCGCCGTGGCGATACGCATCGGCCTTCACCACCGGCATCACTTCGACGGACTCGCCCACCAGGGCCTGCACGGCGCGAAAGTTGGCGCGAATCTGTCGCAGCGATACTTCTACCCAGCTCCGCATTTACTTTAAGCCTTTGGCCAGCCCCTTCAGCAGTTTCTCATACGCATCCGTCACCGCTTCCCAACTGTAGCGGGATTGCACTCTTTCCGACGGCGCGCGCGCGCCAGCACTCGCGCTCTTCTTCGCTCATCGCGAGCACACGTTCGCATCACCTGAGTGAGATTCTCGTGCGTGAAGGGCAGGCCCGCGCCGCCGGCGACCTCGGCGTTCTCCGGCGTGTCCAGATACAGCGTCAACGCGCCGCGGCCCATGGCTTCGATGAGAGCCGGATGCGTGCCGCCGACCTCGGTGGCGTGGATGTAGGCGAAACAATGCGAGCCCAGCTCGCGATAACCCTGCGCCGTAAATCGCGCCGGGGATCACGATGCGCGGGTCGCGCGTGTCGCGAACTTGCGCGATGTAGTCCGCCGCATAGGGAGCGTCGCCGATCAATGCCAGTTTCAGATCCGTCGCCACGCGCTCGAACGCCTCGCGCACCAGCAGCCCGTTGTTCTCCGGCTCCATGCGGCTCACGTACAGGAAATATTTCTTCGGCTCCAGGCCCAGCTTCTGCAAGCACGTCGGTAGTCTCGACCGGCTCCCACTTCCGCGCCGTAGGGAATCATCACCGAATCGCGCTGGTACTTTTCGCGATAATACTCGGCGATCGCCTGGGCGTCGGTCACCACGGCGTTGGGCATCCAGGTCGCCAGCCATTCCGACCAGCGGTACCAGGCCTTCGCCAGCGCGTTCCACTTCTTGCGATGGCGCTCCAGGCCGTCGACGTTCAGAGCCACCGGCATTCCCAACACGCGCGGCATCCAGGTGAAGACCGCGTTGGCGGCGTTGCAATAGAGCAGCGCATCGTAGCGCGAGCCGAGCACGTGCAGCGTGGAAAGAGCGGTGTGCGCGATGGTGTCGAAATATTTGTGGCGGATGGTGGGCAGGTACTGCAGACGCACTCCGCGATAGGTTGGTTCGGGATGGCGCTCGCGGCAATATACCGTCACCTGGTGACCACGCTTCGCCAGCCGCGTGGACAATTCCTCGGCGAAAGTCTCAAAACCGCCATAGCGCGCTGGAATGCCGCGTGTGCCAAGATCGCAAAGCGCACGGCGGGGGAGCCCTTACGTGCGGGCGCTGCGCGCGCGGACGTTGCGCGCTGGCGCTCGGCCTGGGAGCGGGACGGCTCACCGGCTGGAAGGAAAACCAACTGGCCAGATCGTCGTCCTGAACTTTCCGGCGGCTCATGATCTCCCGCCGCTTCGCCAGCACGCTCTTCCAGTTGCGCAGAATGAAGCCGAAGGCCTTGAGAGAGGAGTGCTCGTGCAGCAGGCAGGCGCCGATCACCAGCAAATCCCGGCCGGTGATCGCCATCCAGTTCCGGCGGTAAAGATCCGGCGTCATGTTCTTGATGCGCATCAAAAACCGGTTCTTCACCGAGTGCATGTTGATCTCGGCGGGCAGCGCGTGCCGCTTGCCCGGCAGCACATTGCGGACGTGATAGCCGCAGGCTCGCGGAGTATAGAGGCACCGCCAGCCCATCAACTGGGCGCGCCAGGCGACGTCGGCGTCTTCGCGGTACACGAAGAAATCCGAGTCGAAGAACTCGCCCTGGATCGAAATATCGTCGATCATTTTCCGGCGATACAGCGCCGCCGCGGCGGTCGCGCCGAAGACGTATTCGAAATTCAGGTAGTGGCCTTTGTCGGGCTCCTGGCTGCCGCGGTCCAGATGCCGCAGCATGGGAGTGAAATAGATGCCGGTGGAATCCACCAACTGCTCTTCCGGCAAATCGAAACTGGCGCTGATGCTCAGCAGCTTGCCGCAGACGGTTCCGACCTTGCGGTCCATGCTGCCCGCCAACACCAGCTCTTCGATGAAGTCCTTCAGCAGCAGGACATCCGGATTCAGCGCCAGCACCCAAGTCCCATGCGAAAGCGCAATGGCCTGGTTCTGCGCCGCCGCGAAGCCAATATTTTCCTGGTTGTAGTGAATGCGGCATTTATCCGTCGAACTGCTCCAGAATATCCACCGTGCCGTCGGTCGAGGCGTTGTCGATCACGATGACTTCGAGTTGCGGATATGCCTGCTCGAGAACCGATTCCAGGCATCGCCGGATGAATCTGCCGCTGTTGTAGGTGACCAGCGTGACCGAAACTAAGTCTTGTTGAATCATGTGTTTAGAGTTATGCAACCGTAACTGCAGTATTTCTCACATGCTTGGGAGTCACCAGGCAGTGTCCTGCAAACCGCATGATCTTCAAATAAGTTCCAACCGACGACAGAGTCCGGCCTGCGATCATCCCCGCGACCATCCGCGGAATTGAGCTAAGCGCAACAGCGGCGCAAATCCCGCGAAACGCTCCCGGTTGGAAGTGCTTCGCACCATATCTTAAAAGGCTAACACACCAATAGGTTGCGCGTCGTCCCTGCGGGAATCTTGCCCACCGAATGTCCGCCCTGTATGGCGCGCCATCACCGATGGAGACATATGCGATTTGGTAACCTGCATCCACTGCCCTTCGGCAGAAATCCACGTCCTCAAACCAGACCGGATAGAACTGCTCGTCGAAGCCGCCCAGTTTTTTCCAAACGTCCCGCCGAACCATCAGGAAAGCGCCCGCCGGCTGCTCGACCATCGCCGGTTGATCGTAGTCGCGATCCAGATAACGGTACCGGCGGTTTACCGGATTCGACGGCCACAGCCGGTTGATCCCGAACAGCTCGCAGACCAGCGCTGCTGGAGTCGGGAAGCGGCGCAACGTGAATCCCGCTTGGGTGTGGCCGGCCTCGATCCACTAAGCGGCCCGCCGCGAGCCCATGGCGCTCGCGCCGATTCCGTCAACTGATCGACCGCCGTCAACAATTCCACATCGGGATTCAGAAGCAGGATGAAGTCGCTTTCGTCCGCTTCGCGCACGCCCTGATTGACGGCCGCCGCAAAGCCGCGATTTTCAGAATTCGCGATCAGACGCACACCGCTCCGGCTCGCACCAAGTCCACCGTGTCTGTCCGACGATGCATTGTCCACGATGATCGCGCGTCACCTCGGGGCGCCATTTTAGACAATGCCTCCAGGCAGGAATTGATTACATCTGCCGAGTTGTAGGTAACAATTACCGCCGTGACAGCCAAAAGTAGGCCCTCCAATAGCTGTCGAAGCCGGTCTCCCGGGCCAGCGCGAGGATGTTCGCCTCGCTCGATTCCAGAACCTCCGCCAGGACCTTTCTGGTGTATTCATTTGTACTTGGCCGCTTCATCCGGCGGGCTTCCCGCATCCCCGCGATCTTTCCGCGAACGAACGCCGATCCGCGCCCATGCCGCAGGGCGACCAATCCCCAGAGCAACTGTCCGGCCACAATCGGCCACCGCGGCTGACCGTGAAAATGCTTGGCCGATAACAACACCTGGTTTCTGGCGATTCGCCAGACTGTGTCTTTATTCCACTCCCCCAGAGTGGCGCTGCCACGGTGGTACGCGACTGCGGACGGGACGAACAATCCTCCCCGCCCCGCCAAGGCGCAGCGCAATCCGAAGTCGACGTCCTCCATGTAGGATCCAAAGGTCTCGTCCAGACCGCCCAGATCGCGAAAAAGCTGCCGTCGAAAGATCGCCGCCGTCATGGGAGCGACGCGAATCCGCCGCGTCTGGTTCCAAGCCGGCCCATCGGGTTTCCCGGACCCGCAACGGCTGGCGCAGCCGCCGCGCGAAATCTCGTCGAAGGTTCCATCCACCAGTTGGTGATTGGCAGCCTGCAGAATCTTGCCGGTGGCGAACCAGATGTCTTCCTGCGCCGCCGCATCCAGCAATTTCGCCAGCCAGTCCGGCTCCAGCGTCACATCGTTATTCAGGATCGCAACCCATTCGGCATCGGCCGCTTCAATCCCGCGATTCACCGCCGCCGCGAAACCCAGATTGCGGCCCATCCGCAGGACTCTCGCTCCGGCGCGCTGCGGCCAGTTCCGCGGAATCGTCTTCGGAGCCGTTGTCGACCACGATGATTTCCGTCGAACGGGCGAGTCTGCGCGGCCAGGCTTTCGCAACAGAGTAGCCAACAGATCGCGCCGGTTCCAGGTGGGAATCACTGCGGCCACTCTTGCCGCGGCGGCGGTCGGCATGCTTCACCAGAATAACTTGTGAACAGCAGCGTCACAGTGCCGTCACGTGCGCCCCGTACATGCCGGCGACGCGTCGTATGATAAAGCCATGAAGCACTTTCTGCTCGCGGCTGCGGCGCTGACGATGTCGATAGGCGTCTCCGCTGCCGGCTTGGGCGATGTCAAGACGGTGTATCTGCTGCCGATGTCGAATGGTCTGGATCAATATCTGGCGCAGCAACTCACTGCCGGAGCGGTTTTGCAGGTAGTGACCGATCCGCAAGAAGCCGATGCCGTCCTCACGGATCACCTTGGCGAAACCTTTGAGCAGAGTCTGGCGGACCTCTACCAAACCAAGCCGCAAGCCGACGACAAAGCAGCGGACGCCAGCGAAGATAAGGGCGCTTCCCCTGTGCGCTCCGGCATGCAAGGAAAACGCGGCCGCGGCACCATCTTCCTGGTGAACCGCAAGACCCACGACGTGTTGTGGAGCGTCTTCGAGCTTCCCAAAGACAACCGGCCCGACGGCCTGCGCCACTCAGCCGGCAGGATCAGCGATCAGTTGGCGAAGTCCATCAAAGGCAAGTAGCGCCTAGCTGGCATTTTTGCGCAGCACTTCGGCGCGATAGCCTTCCACCAGACGTTCCGTCATCCCGCGAATATCGCGTTTCGTCGACCACTTCTTCCCGCGCCCGCGCCGCCATCTCCGCCGCTTTTTGCGGATCGCGCAGCAAGTCGACCACGCGCCGCGCGAATTCGGCGGGCTGATCCGCCAGGGCGCAAATTTCGCCATCGCGATCGGCCAGGCCTTCGGCGCCGAGGCGCGTCGACACCACCGGGATCCCTGCCGCGAAGGCTTCCAGCAGTTTCACCCGCACCCCGGAACCGCTCAGGATCGGGCACACGAATAGCGAATAGCGCGCCAGGGGATCGCGCACATCTTCGACGAATCCGACCAGCTCCACCGCCTCGGCGTGCCGGAAAGAACTGCGCGGCGGCGGTTCCGAGCCCACCACCATCACGCGCGCGCGCGGCTCCTCGGCCAGCACCAGCGGGAGCACCTGCTCCACGAACCAGGTGAGCGCTTCCTGATTGGGAGTGTGGCGGAAGCTGCCCAGAAACAGAATCGTGAACGGCTCGCGGCCGTCGGGCCGGTAGGTATAGCGCGACGTGTCGATTCCAGCGCGGTATCCATCGTCGATTCGTCCCTTCGAGCTGCGGCAGGAAGGAGAGCAGATAATCCGCATTGTCGCGGCTGCACACCTGGATGCGATCGAGCTGCGGCAGCATGCGCAATTCCCAGCGCAGCGCCGCAAATATTCCCAGCGTGCCTGGATCTGCTCCATCAGGCTGGCGATGAAAGGCAGGCGGCGCGCGATCGATTGGAAGTAGACATCGTGCTCGAACAAGATGCTGGGGATGCGGCGGAACTGGCCGGCGTATTGTCCCAGCACCGTGTATTCGAGCTGCACCACGTCGATGCGCTGCGTGATAAATCTGGCGATGGATCAGCCACGCCAGATCCGGGATGCGAAATTCGCGAACCGCGTGAGGTTCGATGGAGCCCACCAGCTCCGGTACTCCCAGGGGCCGAACCATGTATTGAGTGGATGCGCAAATGCCGATCGAGCTCTGCGTGCGCCGGGCGCTGTGCCGGCAGAAGTCGAGCAGCACGATCAGGTGGAGTTCGCACAGGCGCGCCAATTCATGAACCGTCTGGTACATGAACACGCCGCCGCCATGAATGGGAGGGCAAATCGGATACGGCGAGACGAACAACACGCGCAGTGGTCCGCTCGGAGTCGAGGCGCGCCGAAAGTGTCCCGGAAATGACCGCCCAGCGGCCGCCGCAGAGCCTCCGTGTCGGAGACGGCCGCGAGCCGGCGTGCCCGCGCAGCGCGAAGCCATCGCGCCCGGCAGTTGCAGCGTGGCGCGTGCGATGCCGCCCAGGCTGGATCGTTCCGGAGAGTCGCCCGCCAGCCAGCTCAGCAGCGCGCCGGCCCAGGAGAAGAACGAAATTCGCCAGCAAGCGGCGCCAATCGTGGATGTTCTTCCAGGTGAACAGCAGGAAATTCTTTTTGAGAACGCCTTGAATGTACGCTTCGCTGAAGCGGCGTCCGATGGTTCCGCGATGTTCGTGATACACCACGCTCGCGGGCTGATACAGGTTCTTCCAGCCTCGCTTCCACGCCAGGTAGCCGAGGTCGGTGTCTTCCAGATAGAACGGCGCGAGCAGTTCGTCGAAGCCGCCCAGCTCCAGAAACTTTCGCCGGTCAAAAGCGCAGGAGCCGCCGCCGCCATAGGCGCACGGATACAGTTCGCGGATGTCCGGCTCCGTGCGATGGCGAACTCGCAGGCTTCCGCGCTCCCACCAGAATTCCGTGAGGCCGGTCTCTTCGCGAATCTTGTTGGGATCGGAAAAGAAGATTTGGCAGGAGACCGAAAATACCCGCTCATCCGTGAATCCGTCCAGCAGCGGCTGGAGAAAATCCGGCTCCACGCGCATGTCGCTATTCAGCAGCACGACCACATCGTGCCGCGCCGCCCGGAATCCTGCGTTGGAGCCGCCGCCGAAGCCCAGATTCTGTTTCGAGCGCCACCACGCGGACTTGCGGGAAGCGTTCGCGGATGAATGCGGCGCTGCCGTCGGTCGAACCGTTATCGACCACGATGACTTCGCTCCCGGGAACGCGCTCCGCCGCGGCGATCACCGATGGAAGATACTTCTCGAGAAGATCGCGGCCATTCCAGTTGGGAATGACGATCGCGGCGGAACTGGTGTCGGGTCGAGTCTCTTGGTCCAGCTTGCGGCGAGGCGCTCAGACGAGCAAACAGATCGGTGAGGGCCAGTCCCACCGCCGCAATGAAGAGCAGCAGCGGTGAAAGGATCGCGAGAGGAAGTCCCGAGAGAATCCGCCAGAAAGCGCCGGATCTGGCGGGCGCGTTAGCTGCCGCCACCGCTCGCGTCACCCTTGCTATCGAGATCCGGACCCAGGTTCAGCTTGCGGCCCAGCTTGGTCCAGCGCGAAGCGCGCCAGAGATTGAGCCGGGCCGTGAGGTCTCTGATCCACCTGTGCCGCCATCCGCTGCGCCCAAAGCGTTCGCTCGACCACCATCGCCTCCGCAGCGGTCAGCTTTTCGAGCACGGTCGATCAAGTCGCGGCGCACTGCTTCCAGTTCCTCGTCGGTCCGCAGCGCCCAGCGGGTCTGTTCCTCCGTATGGACCGTTAACTCGTCGTGAGCGCGAAGCAGCGCCGCGAACTGTTCGTGCGCATCGCTCAGCTCCCGCTGAAGAATCTCAATGTGCTTCTCCCGCTCGCGCAGCACGTTCGAACCTTGGTGGACGAAGAGAAAACTTGGCGATGGCGGCTTGTCTTCGAGCGAGCACACGGCCAGGAAGAAATGAGCCTCTTGCGGAGTCCCGCGCACGCCATCCATGCGGCCCTCAATAGAGGAGCTGGCCGCTCGGCTGGTAAAACGCGAACGCCTCGACATGGTTTTGCAGCAGAACCGTGCAATGCGGAAAGAACTCGGCGAGCACGTTGCGGAATTCGTCGAACTCAAATTCGTGCGTGTGGAATGGATTCGGTCCTGAGGCGCCGCGCGATTCGGTGTAGTATTCCTTGTTCGGCGTCGAAACCAGAAAGACGCCGTCGGGATGAAGCAGGCGGCGGGCTTCCGATAACAGCGCCCGCCAGTCGTCGAGATGTTCGATCACTTCAAACGCGGTGATCAGATCGAAGGACCCGTCGCGAAAGGGCAACGCGGTGGCGGAAGCCGGAACGAAGCAAATATTCGCCAGCGGGTAGGCCGATCTGGCATGAGCGATCGGCTTCCGGCGCGAAGTCGATGCCGATGGCAGAGCGTGCCCGGCCTGCGAGTTCCGCGGTGCCATAACCTGCGCCGCATCCGAGATCCAAAACGCGCGCGCCGGATGCCCAACGCGCCGCGAAAGCATAGCGCGAAACATGTTCCGCCCAAAGGTCCGGATCGACTTGACCGGGAATGACGCGCTCGCCGGTGAATTCGATCACAGCGCGGCGGCTCCGGCGCCGGGCGCAACGCCGAGTCCACGCCGATTCGCGAGTTGACTTCCACGCGGCAGCGAAATCGGAAGTGCCCGTACATGGGACCCTCGGGCGGCGTCATTTGCAGCACCACGGCGTTGTCGATCCAGTCGCACACGGCGAAGCGCTCCAGCGTTCCGTTGGCGACCGCCGGTGAGAACGAAATCGAAGTGGAATAGAGCGTGGGGATGTTGAGATGAAAGTCCACCGTACAAATATCGCCCGCCATCAGCGGCGGCAGCGGATAGCCTTCGCTCTCGGTGTTCGAGCCGGCCAGATCGACGCCGCGTTGATCGCGAAACGTGATGCCGACGATCGGCCGGTCCAGATTGCTCTTCGCGCGGACGCTGACGCGCACCACGATGGCGGAATCCGGCGCGAGCACGCTGAGGTGGCGGCCGGAATCGTCGCAAACGGCGATGCCCAGAATCTCGGCATGACCGTCGCCGAAGCGATGATCGATGTTCGGAATTTCATCCACGATTTCAGCGGGCGCCGCGCTGGCCTCGTGCGGGTGGTGAACGATATCCATGGCCTGATACTTCGCGTCCTTTTCCGCCATCGCGGCCAGATACTGGGAAACCACGCGTTCCGTGGTTCCCTGCGCCATGACTTGGCCGCGCTCCAGCCACAGCGCGCGGTCGCCCAGCGCCTTCACATCCGCGGTGGCGTGCGAGACCAACAGGATGGTAACTCCCCGCGAGCGAAGTTCGTGGACTTTGCGCAGGCAGCGCTGGCGGAAGTAAACATCGCCGACGGCCAGAGCTTCGTCCACCAGCAGAATTTCAGGATCGACGTTGATGGCGACCGCGAAGGCCAGCCGCACCACCATGCCGCTGGAGTAAGTCTTGACCGGCTGGTTCATGAAATCGCCGATCTCGGCGAACTCGGCGATATCCGCGAACTTGCGGTCCATCTCTTTGGTGGAGAACCCAAGAATCGCTGCGTTCAGATAAACATTATCGCGGCCCGAAAACTCCGGATTGAAGCCGGTGCCGAGTTCGAGGAGCGCCGCGATCCGGCCATTCACATTCACCGTGCCGGAAGTTGGCTGCAGAATCCCCGCGCAGATTTGCAGGAGCGTGCTCTTGCCGCAGCCATTTTCGCCGACGATGCAAAAGGTCTCTCCGCGGCCGACGTCGAAGCTGACGTCGCGCAGCGCCCAGTAGTCCTGATGAAATTGGCGGCGGTGGAAGGTGGCAAGTTCCTTCAGACGGTCGCCGGGCGCGTTGTAGATGGAATAACTCTTCGATACGCGCGTAAATTCGACAGCCGAGAGCGGACACTACTTCAGATTGTAGACCAGCGCCATGTCGCAAAGCCTATAAAAGATATTAAGGTCTTATTATATTTATACTTGACAGTAGCGCAGCCGGCTGCCTACGCTGGTGAGTGCGCCGGTGTAGCTCAGGTGGCTAGAGCGACGGTCTCATAATCCGTAGGTCGTAGGTTCGAGTCCTACCACCGGCACCAAAGAGCCAGACAGCAGATCCGGCCGCAACTGGTGATGACCACGTTCTGTCGTGGAACGGGTAGTGCGGCTCCGGAATGCCGGTATAGGCGCGGGGCGAAGCGGCGTAGATCTCAGCGGGCACTTCATCCCCAGCGCCTCATGCGGGCGTTCGGCATTGAACTCTTCGATGAAGGCATCGAATTTTCCCTGCTGCTGAAGGATGTTGCATCCGGCGGGGCGTGTGGCTTCTTTCTTCAGAGTAAGATGCATGCGCTCGTGCCGGCCGTTCTGCTGCGGATGACCGGGCTGAATGCGCTCGATCGTGATGCCCAGCCGCAGCCACCAGACTGAGAGTTTGGAGAGCTGAAATAATCCATGAGGAGAAGCGAAAGGACGCCGTTGTCGAGCGGATCGCGCGGGGTAAACCACGCTCTTTGAAAAGTCGCTCAAATGCCTGAAAAGCAAGCTCCTGTCCGGTTGGATTCCAGCGCTTCGCACAGCAGCAGATAGCGAGAGGCATGATCGGTGACGGTTAGCGGATAGCAATACCGTTTGTCGCCGCGCCGCGAACCCAGCCACCTCGACCCAAGCGGTCAGAGTCCGTCACGGCCGGCGCGAGGCCTCCCGAGTTAGTTCACGCCACCAGTGATCTGCTGAAACAGCCGGTCGAGGTCGGCTTGCGAGTAATACTCGATCTCGATTCGTCCCCGCTGCTCGCTGAGCTCGACGATCCGAACTCGCGTGCCCAGGGCACGCTCCATTTCCTCTACCGCAGCCCGGACATTCGGATCGAGAGCCTTTTCCTTCTTGTTGCCGGTTCTAGTTCGATCAGAGGTCAGATCCTGGACCAGCGCCTCCACCTGGCGCACCGAAAGCCCTTGCGCCGACGCCTTTTCGGCGACTTCGATCTGCTGCTCGGCGGTTGGCAGGCCTAGAATGGCGCGGGCATGTCCCATGGAAAGACGATGCTCCGCCAGGAGCAACTGAACTTCAGGTGGGAAGCTTCAGGAGCCGCAGGGCATTCGTGATCGATGTTCGATCCTTACCGGTGCGGCGGCCGATTTCCTCCTGGGACAGCCCCAGATCGCGTCCCAGGCGCTCGTAAGCACGAGCGGTTTCGATGGCATTGAGGTCTTCGCGCTGGATGTTTTCGATCAGCGCCATCTCAAGCAGCAGAGGATCCGCGATTTCCTGTATAACCACGGGTACATCCCTCAAACCGGCAAGCTTTGCGGCTCGCCAGCGGCGCTCGCCGGCGACCAATTGAAACTGCGCCTCGTGACGGCGAACAATCAAAGGTTGGATGATGCCATTGGCGCGAATCGAAGCTGCGAGTTCCTCCAGGCGCTCGGGCTGAAACACGACCCGCGGTTGCATCGGATTCGGGTGGATCGCGTCGATCGGCAGCGTTGAAGGCGCCGCTGCGGTCGACGGCCCGGCTGGCGCCGTCGCTGTGGCCGTGCTGCCTTGACCGGACGACCGTCCCGGAAGAAGCGCCGAGAGTCCCTTACCCAGCGCCTTGCGTTGCTTCTCGGCTGCTTCGCTCATTTTCCAGGATCTCCTTGGCAAGTCTTATATAGCTCTCGGCCCCTTTTGATCGGGGATCGTACATCAGGATCGGTTTGCCGTAGCTGGGCGCTTCGGCGAGGCGTATACTTCGCGGGATAACCGTCGTAAGTACCTCATTCCCAAAGAAATCCTTGAGATCCTCGGCTACTTGTCGCGCCAAGTTCGTGCGATCATCAAACATCGTCAGAAGGATTCCCTCTAGCTTGAGCGGCCGCGAAAATGTCTCTCGGATTCGCTCAATCGTGTCGATCAACTGCGAAATTCCTTCTAGCGCGAAGAATTCACACTGGATCGGAACCAAGACCGAATCTGCGGCGACTAAACCATTTAGTGTCAACAGATCCAGCGCTGGCGGACAATCAATCAGAATGTACTGATAGCGGTCGCGAACGGACTCCAGAACCTTCGTGAGCCGGTATTCCCGGCTCGGATCGTCCACCAGGTCCAGGTTCGCCGCCACAAGATTCTTGTCGGCCGGAACCAAGTCCAGTCCTTCGCACTGCGTTTTTACGATCACTTCCTGCAGGATCCGTCCCCTGAAGAAGTGCGTTATACAAGGTGGCGTTCTCAGGGTTTTTTTCTATCCCCAGGCCGGAAGTGGTGTTTCCCTGGGGATCGCAATCGACCAGCAAGACCTGTAAGTCATTGGCAGCTAAGGACGCAGCCAGATTAATTGCGGTTGTTGTCTTCCCGACGCCGCCTTTTTGGTTGCTGATCGCGATGATCTTTCCCACGGTTCAGATGATATCACGGAGCGTTACACGAGGCTGACTCGAATGTTCCACGTGGAACATATGCACGCTGAACTCGATGTTCCACGTGGAACATCACCGCGTGAAGAGCGCTCGCTTCTCGCCCCAAGGCAAGCTCTCGCCCTCGGCGCCGAGGACGGCGACATGCGGTGCCAGATTCAGCTTCAACACATCCTCCGGGCGGACTGCCCTGGATATCGTCCAGTCGTAGGAATCGGTCACTGCTTCGGCGCGCTGGGCGAGCACCCGGACATTTGTCAAGTTTCGGGCGGCCTCACGGAGGAAAACCGCCTTCCTCTGATGTGACTCAACTAAGTCGACGGCACACTCCGGGCGATAGATCGCGACCGGAATGCCGGGAAATCCCGCACCGGAGCCGATATCGACGATGCGAAGCGGACCTT
This sequence comes from Bryobacterales bacterium, assembly GCA_963731375.1. Taxonomy (GTDB): domain Bacteria; phylum Acidobacteriota; class Terriglobia; order Bryobacterales; family Bryobacteraceae; genus Palsa-187. Next base: position 158,197 of record CAVSUW010000002.1, on the reverse strand, counting down.
CAGGAAGACGCTGCGCAAGATAAAGCGACTCGCAGTAGTGATAGCGGACGGCATCCTGTAGGCTGGTGATCCGGGTCAGATTGATCTTTTGATTCCAGCGCAACAGAAGGTGGTAATGCTCTTCGAGAAGCGTCAACTGCTGCGGCGTGAGTGCTCCGTAAGGGGAGAACTCCAACGCTAACAGCGACTTAAAGTCTTCCATGCTGGCGGTCAATGCTCAGATACACATCCAGAACAGCCACCGCCGCTGGTGTGACGCCTGGAATCTTTCCCGCCTGACCGAGCGTCTGCGGCCGCACTCGCTCGAGCTTCTCGCGAACTTCGCTGGACAGCCCTGGAATATCGGAATAACGAAACGCGTAGGGTATTCCGCGGCGCTCGGCTTCTCTGAGCTGGCAAACCTGGCGATCTTGCTGAGCGATGTAGCCGGCGTACTTGACTTCAGTCTCAACGGTGGTCAAGGCGTCTCGCGCGAATTCGCCGCCAAGATCCAGGTCCCCGATCTTGGTCTCCGGACGGCGCAGCAGCGCCGCCTGATGCGGTTTCGCCTCGAAGAATGCGCGCAACTTTTGTTTTTGGGCTTCCTTCGCCTGATAATATGCTCCAGCGCTCATCGGAAACCAACCCGAACTTTCGTCCGACAGGTGTCAGACGTTCGTCAGCATTGTCGATTCGCAAGTGCAGTCGGAATTCGGCGCGCGAGGTGAACATGCGGTACGGCTCGTCGGCGCCTTGCAGCACCAGGTCGCTGATCAGAATTCCGGTGTAGCCTTCGGTTCGACCGACCACCAGCGGCTCGCGGCCGCCGACATAGCAGGCAGCGTTGATGCCGGCGATCAGTCCCTGGCAAGCCGCCTCCTCGTAGCCCGAAGTGCCGTTAATCTGGCCCGCCAGAAACAGTCCAGCGAACGACTTAACTTGCAAAGAATGAGTAAGTTCACGAGGATCGATCGCATCGTATTCGATGGCGTAGCCGGGCCGGATCATCTCTGCGTCTTGCAAGCCTGGAATCGACGCCAGCACCTGGGACTGAACGTCGATCGGCATGCTGGTCGACATGCCATTGACGTAAATCTCGTTGGTATCCAGCCCCTCCGGCTCCAGAAAGATCTGGTGACGGCTCTTGTCCGGAAACTTGACGATTTTGTCCTCGATCGACGGACAATAGCGCGGTCCGATCCCTTCGATCTGGCCGCTATAGAGAGGCGAACGAGCGATGTTGTCGCGAATCACCTGGTGGGCTTCGGGCGTCGTGTAGGTGATGTAGCAGGGCACCTGCTCACGCTCTATCTTATTGGTTAAAAAGGAGAAAGGAGTCGGATTCGCATCCCCATACTGGGGCTCAAACCGCGACCATTCGATGGTCCGCGCGTCCAAGCGCGGCGGAGTGCCGGTCTTCAGCCGCTTCCACTCCAGACCCAAAGTGCGAAGCTGATCGCCCAGCAAGTTCGACGACGCCTCGCCGCTGCGGCCGCAGCTATAGGTTTGCTCGCCGACATGAGCCAGACCGTTTAGAAAGTTCCGGTCGTGACGACGACAGCGTCGCTATCAATCTCGCGGCCATCCCGCAGCAGCACGCCGCGGACTCGACCGTTCGAAATCAAGAGTTGCGCGACCTCGGCCTGCAAGATTCGGAGATTCGGCTCTTGTTCTAGTATTTCGCGCATCTTGAGCCGATACTGCTTCTTATCGCACTGCGCGCGCGGCGACCACACCGCCGGACCGCGGCTGGTATTCAGCAACCGGAACTGGATGCCGACCGCATCCGTCACCTCGCCCATCATCGCCGCCGAGCGCGTCGATTTCACGCACCAGATGGCCCTTGGCGATGCCGCCGATCGCCGGATTGCACGACATCTGCGCGATCAAGTCCAGATTCATCGTGATCATCGCCGTCTTCAAGCCCAAGCCGGGCGCACGCCCGCGCGGCTTCGCAGCCGGCATGTCCGGCGCCGACGACAATCACTTCATAACGAGTAGCCACTGTCTCTCCATTCTACTGGAACGCGCTAAACTGCACTGTTCATCGTGAAGATTCTCGTGATCGGCAGCGGCGGCCGCGAGCACGCCATCGCCTGGCGTCTCTCCCTCGAAGGACATCAGATTTTCGGCGCGCCCGGCAATCCCGGCATCGCACAGGTCGGCGACCATCTTCGCGTCGACCGAATATCTGAGCGCTCGCGGAATCTCTGCGGCCCGATCTCACCGTTGTCGGACCCGAAGTCCCGCTGGTCGCCGGCGTCGTCGATCAGTTTCGCGCGCAGCGGCTTCGCGATCGTCGGTCCCACGCAAGAGAACGCGCAGCTCGAAGGCAGCAAGATCTACGCCAAGGAATTCATGCAGCGCGTGGGCATTCCAACGGCCCGCTTCGTCCGCACCGAGACCGCGGAGGCGGCGGTCGAAGCGCTGCGACAATTCGATTATCCGGTCGCCGTGAAGGCCGACGGACTGGCCGCAGGCAAAGGCGTGATCATCGCGCACAGCCGCGCGGAAGCCGAGGCCGCCATTCAATCGCTGGGTCCGCGCCTGGTGATCGAAGAATTTCTGCGCGGCGAAGAAGTCAGCTTCATCGTGCTCAGCGACGGCCGCAATGTGGTCCCGCTCGAAGCCACGCAGGATCACAAGACCGTTCACGACGGCGATACCGGACCCAACACCGGAGGCATGGGCGCCTACTGCGACGGCCGCATCGTGTCGGCCGCCGATAGCGCAACGAATTCTCGACACCATCATCGAACCCGCCGTCCGCGCGACCCGCTTCACCGGATTTCTCTACGCCGGCCTGATGATGACCGCCGATGGACCCAAGGTCATCGAGTTCAACGTGCGCCTCGGCGATCCCGAGACGCAACCTCTGATGCATCGTCTGGAGGGCGGCTTCGGCGACGCCCTCATGCGCGCCGCCACCGGAAACTTGCAAGGGACCACGCTCCGCTGGAAGCCCGAACCGTCGGTGTGCGTGGTGCTGGCGGCGCACGGCTATCCCGGTCAGGTGCGAACCGGCGACCGGATTACGGGAATCGAAACCGCGGGCGGAGCCGGGAACGTTCAAGTGTTCCACGCCGGCACGAAGCTGGGTCCGCAGGGCCTCGAAACCGCAGGCGGACGCGTCCTCGGCGTGACCGCTTCGGGACCCGATCTGGCCACCGCCGTCCGCAACACCTACGCGGCGGTCGAAAAGATTCACTTCGACGGAATGCATTATCGCCGCGACATCGCGCACAAGGGTCTGAAGCGCTGGCCGCAAGCCGCGCGGCATTAGAGGAATGACGCTAACGGAACCTGCTGCAATCGAGGGGAACTACACCCTTCGAATCCGACGCGGAGAATCGACTCAGATCAAAAGGCGAACCGCAGCGCAAACTGGATCTGCCGGTTAGCCCGTTGAGTGGAGGTAATCGTGCCCGCGCCGCCGACCCCAGCCGTCGAATTGGGTAATCCAAACTGCGGATGGTTGAGTCCGTTGAAAAACTCCGACCGGAACTGAAGCTCTCGCGCCTCGCCAAGCCGGAACTTGCGCGAGACCGAGAAATCCAGGTTGTACAGCCGAGGCCCGTTCAGGGAGTTTCGTCCCAGCGTCCCCCAGGTGAAGGCTGGCGGCGCGGCGAAGGCCGCTGGATTGAACCACTGGTTGATATTCTGATCCGCCGGGATCGGATTGACGCCCGCGACCGGATTCGCCCGGCTCGCCGCGCCGGTATTGGACGGCGATCCGGCTACCGTCACCGTGTAAGGCAGACCGCTCTGCAGCACCGCCAATCCGCCGATCTCCCAGTTCCCAACCACCTGGCCTAGCGCGCCGGCGCTGGCGTGTTTCCGTCCCACTCCGAAGGGGAGCTGATAGCTGGCCGCGATATTCACGCGGTGCCGCACGTCGCTGTTGGAACTGGCCCAGTCGGCCCGGCGGTTTCGCGGATCCTGTGGAATTGGCCCGTTGGTCCCGCCATCCCCGCCTACATTGTCCAGCGCATGGGACCAGGTCCAGTTGCTCAGCAGATAGAACCCGCCGCTGAAGCGCTTTTCAAAGCTGGTTTGCAGCGACGAAAAGAAAGAGTTGCCCGAGCTCTCGAGCCACGAGATCCCAGTGACGCCCGGATACAGATTGAAGTAAGGACGCCGCGGGTCGACCGCCCCGGGCCCCGGATCTGGCTGGTTGATATTCCGCGTCCAGTACAGCTTCGCGCCGGCCGAGCTTACAAAGCCGACGGTCGCCACCATATCCTTCGCCAGTTCCCTTTGTACGCTGAAATTGAACTGCTGCATCTGACCGTTGCGGAAATCCGGCGTCACCCCTTTCAGAGCGAACAGCGCCGGTCCCTTAGTCAGGTTCGGAGACGTGGTCACGATCGGGAAGCCGTCGGTGGCCTTGGTCGCGGGAATGTCGTTGCCCGAGAACGGTTGGTTCACCACGAAGTCGAAGGGCGGTTGCCGGAATTGGCGGATATTGGTGCCGGAGTTTCCTTGGGGGAAGTAGAACACGCCGTAACCGCTGCGAACCACTGTCTTCTTGTCGAGCTGATAGGCGAAGCTCACGCGCGGGCTCCAGGCGTTGTAATCCGTATTGATGTTGCCGGATGCGCTCACGCCGTTCTGCCCGGCGATCAATTGCTGCCCGGTGACCGGATTGAAATTCACCCACTTGTTGTCGGCCTCGGTGAAGGGGGTATTGATTTCATAATGCAGGCCGAGGTTCAGCGTCAGCTTGTTGGTGATACGCCACTCGTCGCGCACGTAGAAGTTGAGCTCGTTGGTACGCAGGGTCCCGGTCTTTCCCAGGAACACATCGCGGCGGATGGCCTGGGGAAAGCCTAGCAGCATGCTGGCGATCGTCTCTCCCGTCCCGCCGGGAGACGCCGGATTACTCGTGTACGTACCGTCGAACACCCAGCGTCCGAACGCGCTCTCGCCGGGCGGGCTGGCCGTCTCGCCGCTGGTGCGGAAGCGGAAATCCACTCCAAACTTCAGGTTGTGATTCCTCTTCAATGATGAGATGTTGGCAACGATTTCGTGCATTTTTTCGTCGCGAATCAGGGGTGTCGAGCGCGCGTTACCCAGACCTGCGTACCCGGTTGTGCCTACGATCGGCGCCGACGGTTGGAACGGATCGTCCGTCTGCCGCCCGGGTATGGTTTTCCACAGTGGGTTGGTGAGCGTGGTCGGCAGCAACGTCATGTTGAACTGCGTATACCCGTACCGAAAGTCGCCGACCGTGCCGGGTGAAATCGACCGAGTCCAGGCGGCCACCAGGCTTCGCCCCTTTACGTTGTCATCGCCGGCGAAACTGGCTTCATTGCCTCCTATGTCGGTATTGAACGTATCCGGAATGGTCATCCCGCTCCAGTCGGCCGAGTATCGGAAAAACAGCGCGTCCTTCGGCGAGAGCTGATAATCGTAGCGCCCATCGCCGCGATGAATGCTGCTCCGCTTGATCGGATTGACGACATAGTTGTTGGAAAGCCCGGGTCGCTGGGGAAGCGGCCACATATTCACCATCCCGGCGCCCAGCCGGTCGAAGCGGTCCGGCGTAATCACGGCGTTCGGGAACGGGGTCCGAATGCTCGCGCCGCCTGCCGGATTGGGTCTGGTTGTCAGCGGATCGTAGATCGCCTTGACTCCAGCGAAGTTGCCGGCCCGGATCGCCGCCACCGGCACGGTCTGCAACTGCGTGTCGCCGAACACTTCGCGATAGCCTTCATAATTCAGGAAGAAGAACATCCGGTTGCGCCCGTTGTATTTCGGAAACAGCACCGGTCCCCCCAGGCTCGCCCCATACTGGTTGAGCTTGAAGGGCGGCTTCGGCGCGTCGGTGCGCGCGAAGAAGTTCCGCGCGTCCAGCTTTTCGTTGCGCAGAAACTCGAACAGTGACCCGTGGAACTGGTTGCCGCCGGACTTGGTTGTCACCACTACTACCGCCCCCACGCTGCGGCTGTATTCGGCGCCCGGGTTGTTGGTCAACACCTTGAACTCCTGGATTCCTTCCACGGCCGGACGCACTATGAATGTCTGCGATATCATCTCGGTGTTGTCGATCCCATCCAGCAGCACCGCGTTCGACTGGCTAAGCGCGCCATTCGCCTGGAGAGCCGTGCCTCCCGGCCGCAGCTCATCCGGCCGCTTGCCGGTGTTGATTGTCCCGCCTTGCGCGTAGTCCAGGCCGGAGACGCCCGGCGCCAGAATCGCCAGTTGCACAAAATTGCGGCCGTTCAAGGGCAGGGCATTCACCGCCGTCCGGTCGATCACTTGGCCAACCGACGCGCTCTCCGTCTGCAGCAGTGGGATAGCGCCGGTGACTTCCACGGTCTGCTCCACATTGCCCAGCTCCATGGTGATATCGAGCCGGGCGCTCTGCCCCACCTGTAGCACGAAATTGCGGAATACCACCGGCCGGAAACTCTTTGGCGACGCGTTCACGCTGTAGCTTCCGGGAATCAGATTCACGGCCGTAAAGGCTCCGGTGTCATCGCTTGAGACGCGGACGCTGGTGTTGGTCGCCTCGTTGGTGACGGTGACCTCTACTCCGGCCATCGCAGCGCCGGTCGAATCCGTAATCTTTCCGATAATCGAAGCACGTTCCACCTGCGCGTGAAGCGCAGGCAGGAAAACTACACAAATACTAGCCAGCAATACACCCGCTGAGGAATAAGCTCTCGACATGGAAAACACTCCTGCTCACCCAATGGTGCAGAATTGTATATCAGCAGAATCGGGTTTGCAAGGGTTCTCCAGCTTCTGGACTTCGGCCTCGCGAGACAAGGGCTTGAAGCGCCGGCCTCAAGCCGGGCGGGAAGCAAGCCTTGCTACAATCGGATCGAGTGCGGGGACGTAGCTCAGATGGATAGAGCGGCCGCCTCCTAAGCGACAGGTCGGCAGTTCGAATCTGCCCGTCCCTACCATTCCATTTGAAGTGTTGGTAACCGCGGATCGGACGCACTTCGCAACGATCCGCGACTAGCAGTGCTGCCAGACCGCCACGTTGACTCGCCTACTGCCTAAGGGTGCGACACCAGAATATGAGCAAGCCCATCCGCACAAACCAAGGTCAGGGCCATATCCACCGAAGACGGCTTAGTGCCGTACATTAACGGCCTAAAGTGCATCTCCTTCAAGAGGCCCTCTGCCCATTTAAGCCCTACACTCTTGAAGTCTGCCGAGAGCCCGACCAAATGCCCCTTAGCACTCTTAACGTGGCCCTCCGCGCTGATATGAACAAAAAAGAATGCCCTGCTGTTGGAGGGGCAATTGGTACCGGCTCGGGCTTCCAAGTATGCCCTCGCAAAATTGTAATTCAAACCGGGCGAACCACCCTCCCTGAGTCGCGTGAACTGCTCTTGCGAGGTTACGCCCGCACCACCCAACGCGACCAGATCGGCGATAAAGAAAACTAGCAAAATCCTCATGGGTATTCTCTCATACCAAGCGCGCGGGCGGCAGCCGCAAACTTCCGTTCGCCGCTGCCGTCCTCCCAACCCCGCGCGCCGTCGCCGACCTTACTTGGTCTGAAGTGCGACAGTCGTCGTTCCCGGCTGACCGATATGGCGGGCCAGCTCCTTTTCGTGCGGAGTCATCGGAGGAGACTGCGCCTCCTTGCTCCCCGCTGGCCACACCTTGGACAGAAAGTAGGTGCTGCCATATCGATTGAACAGCAAGGTACCGGCCGCCGTTGTTCCTGCCGGACGGTCCTCGCCGACGGTCAGGAACATACCGCCTTTATGGGCTCCGCTGGTTTGCTTGACGAACAGCACACCGCCGGAATGGCGAATCGAATATTCTCCGGATGGAAGCACCGTGCTGCCAATCCGGAATTCAAAGGGGATGGTCGCCTGCATGTTCATCGTCTGTGCATGCAGAGACGCGGTTAGCGTCGCGGCAAACAATCCCGCTGCAAGAATGAGTCGTTTCATATACTGCTCCTTTTTCGATCGTGTTGGGCGTTTACTGGTCATCATTTCCGACCAGGCTATTGAACCTCGCCACAGATAGCGCAAGCGCGCGAAAAAGTCCGCCAGAAATTTCGCGTCGCCGGCCCAAAATAAGCCCAGCCGTCGCATTTCTGGTTCAAATGATGTACACTTTCACTCACCAGACTGCTAAGGTTGGCGCATGTCGGAGAACATGGGTGACATCACGCGGCTTTTGCACGAGTGGCGTCAAGGGAGCCCGGGTGCCGAAAACCAGCTCTTCGACCTGGTAGTTCCCGACTTGCAGCGCTTAGCCCACTACCTGATGCAGCGCGAGCGCAAGGGTCATAGCTTACAGCCCACCGAACTCGTTGACCAAATCTACTTCCGCCTGGTCGCTGCCAAGAACCAAGATTGGCGGAACCGGCGCCATTTTTTCGCTATAGCTGCTAGAGCCATGCGCAGATACTTGATCGATCACGCCCGCGGCCGGCCGGATGCCGAGTTCGTAGCCATAAATGGGATGGAAGACTTTCTTCCGGCCAATAGTCCCAAGGTGGATGTGGCTCTTACGGTGGACCGGCTTTTGGACCAGCTTGCCAAAACCAAACCCGAATGGTGCGATCTGGTGGAAGTGAAATACTTCCTGGGGCTCACCGACGAAGAGGCGGCCGATGTTCTGGGAGTGAAGCTGCGCACCATGCAACGCATGTGGCTTGACGCTCGCCGCTGGCTGTTTGAACAGACCGAGTCCGGCTATGGAAAACAAAGCGCAGGACGATGATCTGGTGATGAATCTGGTCGAGCTGGCGCTCGGCCAGCCCGAACAGGAGCGCCGCGCCTATTTGCAGCGGGCCTGCGCCGGTGAATCCGAACTGTTCGAACAGGCCTGGGAGTATGTCCAATGGGAAAGCCGCATGCAAGGTTTCCTGTTGGAGCCGCTTTATTCGCCGCCCGTCAATGAGCATCCCTTCGAGACGGGAGAACTCCTGGATGGCCGCTTCCGCATCTTGCGCGAAATCGCGCAGGGCGGAATGGGCGTGGTCTACGAGGCCATGGACGAAAGACTGGATCGGCGCATCGCGATCAAGTGCGCCAAGACCGGTTTCCGCAAGCGGCTGCCTCCGGAAGTGCGCCACGCACGCGAGATCACCCACCCCAACGTGTGCAAGATTTTCGAGATCCATACCGCCCGAACGTCAGCGGGCGAGATCGATTTCGTCACCATGGAGTACCTGGAAGGCGAGACCTTGGCCGACCGCCTCAAGCGCGGCCCGCTGCCGGAAGCCGAAGCTCGCGCCATCGCCCGGCAGCTTTGCTCCGGGCTGGCCGAAGCGCATAGCAAAGGTGTGATCCACGGCGATCTCAAGAGCAACAACGTCATTCTGACCAAGGCGGCGGATGCATCCACACGCTCCGTGATCACGGACTTCGGGATGTCCCGCGCTACCGAAGCCGCCCAGTCCACATTGCAATCGGGCCCCCGCGGCGGAACGCCGGACTACATGGCGCCGGAACTGTTGCAGGGCGAGAAGGCGTCGGTAGCGTCGGACGTCTACGCGCTGGGTGTGATGCTGCACGAACTGGTGAGCGGGCGGAAGCCTGTCGCCGGCGCCGGCGATTGCAGTGCATCCGAAGTGGAACCCGATCGTGGCGAAGTGCCTTGCCGCGGATCCGGAGAATCGCTACGCAAACGCGACTCATATAGCCCAAGCCTTCGAACCTCCGCGAACCCGGCGTTGGTTCCTGATGGCAGCCGCGGCTGTATTGGTAGCGACGATCACGGGCGTAGTCACGTATCAACGAGCCACTGCTCCCAAGGAAGTAGTGCGTCTGGCGATGCTCCCCTTCACCTATAGTTCGGACTTGGCGCCGGTAGCGGACAGCGTCTTCCGCGACGCGTCAGCGAATCTCGCAAAGATTCAGGGTGGAACCAAGGTGCGGTATTCGGCAGTTCCGCTGGCGGAAATACAGCGCGCGAAGGTGGAGACTCCGGAGCAGGCGCAGTCTCTGTTTGGGGCGACTCACGTGCTGCACGGAACACTGACGCCTGAAAACAATCGCTTGGTGCTCCGCGTGTTGCTGACCGACACACGCACGGGAGTGAACACCAAAGAGTGGAAGATGGATTACGGCCCCGGGCAGGTGCGCTACGTTCCGGTAGCACTGGCAGGGTTCGCTACCGGCTCGCTGCACTTGCCAACGCTGGCGATTCCGGCGATGAACGCTGCGGCCGAACGGGATTACCAGGCTGGATCGAACTTATTGCGCCGGGACTCGACGGTTGACGATGCCCGAGGTGCTTTCGAACGAGCGGTGGCAGCCGATCCAGATTCGGCGTTGGCTTACGCCGGGCTAGCCGAGGCGCAGTGGGCCAAGTACTCGATTACGCGCGACAGCAGTTGGCTGAACCTCGCGAGCGAAAGCGAACGGCAAGCGCAGGGGCGCGATCCGGATTTGCCCCGCGTGCTCTTCGTTGCCGGCACGCTGGACGCAATCAACAGTTGGTATGAGCCGGCCATCGCTGAATTCAATCGGGCGGTGGAGATTGACCCCGCCTACGGCGACGTCTATCGGCACCTGGCCCGAGTCTATGACCTCAACGGCCAGCCCGAGAAGGCGCTTATCGCTCATCGCCAAGCGGTAGAGCTGGCTGCAGGCTACTACCGGCCCTACTTGGCTTTGGGGCAGTTTTTCATCCATATCGATCAATATAGTGACGCGGTCGCGCCGCTTCAGCAGGCTGTTACCTTGGCGCCAGACGAGCCGGACGCCCGATATCCATTAGGGACTGGCCTACCTGAATCTCGGGAAGTTCCGCGAGGCAGAAGCTGAGTTGCGGAATGCACTGGGCCTCCGCGAAACGGTTAATACCCTCCTTACTCTCGGCATGACTCTGATGTATGAACGCGAGGAGCGGGAAGCAATTCCATATTTTCAGCGTGCTCTGCAGATCGATTCAAACCATTATCAATCGTGGATGCAGTTAGGCATCTGCTACCGGCGTCTGGGCCTCTCGCAGGAATCCGAGCAAGCGAACCGCTCCGGATTGCGAGCGGCGGAGGTGGAGAGGCAACGAAATCCTAAACGAGGCTATACCCGATCTTTTGTGGCATATTTGAACGCCCGCCTTGGGAACCGGCAGATGGCGGAATCCGAAATCGCTCAGGCCTTGACGTTTTCCACCGATGGGGCAGAAACGCGATGGATGGCAGTAGCGACGTATGAGGCGCTGGACGAACGTGCAGCCGCGCTGTCGGTGCTTGGTACAGCGTCCCCGCAACTATTGGCGGACCTGAATCGTTGGCCCGATCTGGCGGAGTTGCAGCGCGATCCTCGCTTTATTCAAATGTTAGGTTCAAACCGTACGCAGTAATTTAACGAGGCATATGAGCAAAGGAGAACAAAAAATGGCGGTAGTGAATTACAAGGTAGCGGTGGCTGGCGGAATAGCCACGATCGAACCCGATCCGGCTCAAGTGAAGCTGAGATCGGGAGACTTCATGACCTTCGCCGTCGATTCTGGCGGACCGAATGTGTTGGTTCAAGTGGTTCCGGGCACTCGCGTGATATGTGCGGCCACCGGCCGGCTTGTTCTCTTGAACCCACAGATCAACACCGACGGTGACGTTGTCATTGCCTTTCAGAATGACGGCGGCAATCCTGGAGGGTCGGATCCGTTTCCATGAGCGGGTGAGTGTCGATCGGGTGCACGCGCGGAGAATCCACGTGCATCCATCGATGTAATTCGATCGAGCCGAAACGGAAGGAGAAAATCGGATGACGAGCCCGCTCGTGTCTGTTCCTTACACGAATAACGTTCAAGAGGAGACTTTCTGGTGCTGGGCGGCGGCCGCTGCGAATACCTTCAACTCGCTGCTTCCCGCCGGTTCGCCGAACGTCAAGCGGCAATGTGACGTGGTTAAGCTGATGAAAGGGGATCCTTTCGGCGATCCCTGCACGAATAAGGCTGCTTACGACGAGCCAGACTCCCTCAGCAATGCTTTGAGCGCCTTAGGAATTGGTGACAGGTTCCCAACGGTGCCCTCTTTCCAGGTTCTCGCCGATGAGCTGATGGGAGTCCCACCGAAAGGTGGTGGCACAGTGCCCGCCCTCCGGGAACCAATTTGCGTTGAGGTCGACTTCGGTGACGCCACGCACTTTGTGGCGATCTCCGCGGTAGACACGGAAAAACAAAACGTGTACGTGGAAGATCCATGGCCAGGCGCGGGGAATTCTATCGAGTATAGCTACGTGGAATTCGTCTCCAATTACAGTTACAAGCCTGACGTTGGCCCGAGCGGCGGCGTAGTTTCCAGCTTGCAAAGGGTCGTGAAACCGGTGGTGGCGCAGATGGCTCTTGGAGAGACCATCCCGCAGGACGAGATTGTAGCTTCCACACCGCAAAGGGAAGTGAAGCCTGTGTCGGATCAGGTGGCTCGGAAACTGATTCGAGACCCCCTTCCGGATGACGTAATGGCGGCCGTTCAAACTGGCCTACCCTCGTTTCGGTCGGCAGACGCGGCTTTGCAGAAGTTGTTTCTGGATGCGGCGCAGGCAAAAGGCGGGGTGCGGGTTTTCTCTCCCGGGGTCCCCGACGTTCTATCTGGAGGCCGCGGATTGAATGGCTCCGATAAGCCTGCGGGATGGCGCATCGCCACGGCTGCCCCCGACGCCGACATCGCGGGCGACGTCCACATGCTCGCGCGGCGCGGTTCAAAGCCGCTTCCCGAAGGCACTCCCAGACTCGCGTGCGTTAGAAAAGGCCCGCACATTACCAGAATGTTGCAGGCAATCGCAGGGCTGGAGAAAGCGGCGGATGTGAGTCCGGTTCCTGCGAAACCATACACATTGAATCTATTGATCATGCCGGATCTATTCACGGAAGCCCTCTGGCTATTACCTGACGGCCTTCCCCTTGAACCGCCAGTTGTTATCCCGTACTACACACTGATCAAGGATCTGCACTTGATGACTCCCTATTCTGAAGCGGACTTTATCGCGCTGCTTCGTCCCATCGCAGAGAAGTGGCGGTCATTCGCAGGGAAGCGCAAAATCGCGCAAGCGAGTAGCTATGCCGATAGCAATGGGACTTGATCCATTTTCCTCACTTTTCACCAGTTCATTCCCAGAGTAACAGTGACCGTTCCCCTATCGATGTTATCCCCTCACTCTCCTAGCACTTAGATCTTTTCCTACATCGTTCAACGGTTCGTCCGTGCGATCTCTGGTAATGGAGCCTGCAAGTCGAGTCGAACCAATCCGGCTTGGGTTCGTTTGGTTGTGGAGAAAAAATCGAGGCTTGGCGGACGGTGGCGTTTCGGCGATCGCACCCGGCTTTTCGGGGCCCTTCTGCGGAGTTATGCTGTGAGTGTCAAGGAGGTTTTCACGTGGCGTCCATCAAATTCACCTTAAACGGGAAACCGCAGACCGTCGACGCGGTTCCCGAAATGCCGCTGCTGTGGGTCCTGCGGGATACCCTGAACATGACCGGCACCAAGTTCGGCTGCGGCATGGCCCTGTGCGGCGCTTGCACGGTGCACATTAATGGCGACGCGGTGCGCTCCTGCATGACGCCGATTCAGAGCGTCGCCGGCAAGACCGTCACCACCATTGAGGGCCTCTCCGCCGATGGCAGCCATCCCGTCCAGCAGGCCTGGGTGGAACAAGATGTTCCGCAGTGCGGCTACTGTCAGTCCGGGCAGATCATGAGCGCGGCTTCGCTGCTTTCGAAGAAGACGCAGCCGACCGACGCCGATATCGACGAGGCCATGCGCGGCAACATCTGCCGCTGCGGAACCTACGGGCACATCCGCACCGCGATCCATCGGGCCGCTGAGCTCACCACGCTGGCTAAGGCGCAAGGAGGCAAGGCATGACCTCCATCATGAAAGTGAATCGCCGCGACTTCTTCAAGACCACAGGCGCCGGAGCCGCCGGATTGATGCTTGGCTTCGCACTGCCGGAAAAGAATCTGCTGCAAGCGCAATTCCCGCCGCCGCCGGTTTTCAAGCCCTCCGCCTTCATCCATATAAGTAAGGATGAAACGGTCACGTTCATCATCCCCAAGGCCGAAATGGGTCAGGGGCCGCTCACGTCGCTCTCGCAGATTCTCGCCGAAGAGCTCGACGCCGATTGGACCAAAGTGCGTGCGGAATTCGCGCCCGTCAATCCGGAGCTCTACGGATTCCAGGGCGTCGTCGGCAGCATGAGCATTCGCACCTTATATACGCCGCTGCGCCAGGTGGGAGCCAAAGGCCGCGCCATGCTGGTCGAAGCCGCCGCGCAGCAGTGGAGCGTTCCGGCCGCGGGGCTGCGCACCGAAAATGGGTTCGTCATCAATCCGTCGAGCAATGCCAAGCTGAGCTACGGCACGCTCGCGGAAGCCGCCGACAAGCTGCCGATACCTGCCAGCGCGCAGCCCAAGGATGCCAAGCAATTCAAGATCGTCGGGAAACCCGTAAAGCGTCTGGACGCGCGCGCGAAATCCACCGGCAAGCAGAACTTTGGCATCGACGTGAAGCGGCCTGACATGGTTTACGCCGTGCTGACGCGCTGTCCCGTATTCGGCGGCAAGGTCGCCAGTTTCGACGCGTCGAAAACCAAGGCTGGTTCCCGGTGTCAAAGACGTGGTCCAGATTTCGAACGGCGTCGCCGTGATTGCCGACAGCACCTGGTCCGCGATGCAGGGGCGCAAAGTTCTCGACATCAAGTGGGACGAGGGTCCGAACGCCAACCAGAGCACCGCCGCCATCACGCGCATGTTCTCCGAACTGGTCGCGAAGCCCGCCGACAAAGTAGCGCGCAAGGAAGGCGACGCCACGGCCGCGCTGGCCTCGGCCGGCAAGAAGATGGAAGCGGTGTACGAAGCGCCTTTCCAATCGCACGCTCCGATGGAGCCGATGAATTGCACCGCCCACGTCCGCGCCGATGGCTGCGATGTGTGGGCGCCGACGCAAATGCAAACGCCCTCGCGCGATCTCGCCGCGCAGGTGAGCGGACTCAAGCCGGAACAAGTGAAGATCCATTCGCAGTTCATGGGCGGCGGGTTCGGACGCCGCGGGTCGGTCGATTACGTAGCTGAAGTGGTCGAGATCGCCAAAGCCGTGAAGGTGCCGGTGAAGCTCACCTGGTCTCGCGAAGACGACATGCAGCACGATCTGTATCGTCCCGCCGCAATGGTGAAATTCACGGCCAGTCTGGATGCGAGCGGCATGCCCGCGGCCATGGAAGTGAAAGCCGCGACGCCGCCTTTCGGATTCGCGCGTAACGGGCTTCCGGGAACAGCAGTGGCGGGTCTCGAAGATATCGAATACAAGATTCCCAATCTTCTGGTCGCGTATCAGGGCGGAGAAGCGGGCATTCCGGTCACTTACTGGCGCGCGCCCGGCTGCTCGCAGAACACCTTCTTCATGGAGAGTTTCATCGATGAGCTCGCGAACGCCGCCAAGAAAGACCCGCTCGAATATCGCCGCGCGATGCTGAAGAATTCGCCGCGCCTGTTGGCGCGCGCTGAATCTGGCCGCCGAGAAAGCCAACTGGGGCAAAGCGCCCGCGGGCCGTTTCCAGGGCATCGGACTCATCAACAACATCGGCAGCTACACCGCGATGGTCGCGGAAGTTTCCGTGACCAACGGCAAGCTCAAAGTGCATAAGCTGACTTGCGCCATCGACTGCGGCCAGGTGGTGAATCCGCTGATCCTGCAGCAGCAGATCGAAGGCGGCGCGGTGTACGGACTGACGGCCGCGCTCAAAGGCGCGATCACCATCGACAAGGGCCGCGCCGAGCAGAGCAACTTCCACCAGTACGACATGCTGCGCATTAACGAAATGCCGGTGATCGAAACTCACATCGTGCCCAGCAGCGCCGCGCCGGGCGGAGGCGGGGAAGCCAGCACGCCGCCGGTCGCGCCCGCCATTGGTAACGCGATCTTCGCCGCCACCGGCAAGCGCCTGCGCAAGTTGCCGCTCCGCGACGCTGATCTGGCCTAAGGTTTTGGCATAGAATTAGCAGACGCACCGATATCGACATTGGCGCGTCCCTAATCCATGACGATTACACTCGGCCCGCTTGACTACGCGATTCTCAGCGCGTATTTCCTTTTCGTAGTGGCCGTTGGCTGGATCGTCCGGCGCCGCGTGCGCACCAGCGAAGACTTCCTCACCTCGCATCGCTCGGTCCCGTTGTGGATCACCAGCCTCGCGTTTCTGGCGGCGAATCTCGGAGCGCAGGAAGTCATGGGCATGTGCGCATCGGGCGCCAAGTACGGATTGATGACGGTCCACTTTTATTGGATCGGGGCGATCCCGGCGATGATGTTCGTCGGCGTGTTCATGATGCCGTTCTATTACGGGAGCCGCGCGCGCAGCGTGCCGGAATTCCTCAAGCTGCGCTTCGACGAAAAAACCCGCGCGTTGAATGCGGCGTCGTTCGCGGTGATGACGGTGTTCTCTTCGGGCGTCTCACTTTACGCGCTGGGGAAGCTGTTCCAGTTGCTGCTGGGTTGGAGCTTCGAGCAAAGCGTGCTGCTCTCCGCGGCGGTGGTGCTGGTCTACACTTTCCTCGGCGGCTTGACGAGCGCGATCTACAACGAGGTCCTGCAATTCTTCCTCATCGTCATCGGGTTCTACGCCGCTGGCGATCATGGCGGTGAACAAAGCCGGAGGCTGGGCCGGAATGTCCGCGCGCCTGCCACCGGTGATGCTGCACGCGTGGAAATACACCGGCTCTTCCGCTGACAATCCGATGGGCGTCGAAGCTTTCGGACTGCTGGCGGGACTCGGCTTCGTTCTGTCCTTTGGATACTGGTGCACCGACTTCCTAGTGGTGCAGCGCGCCATGGCGGCGAATTCGATGTCGGCCGCGCGGCGCACGCCGTTGATCGCGGCGTTTCCAAAAATGGTGATGCCGTTCATCGTGATCCTGCCGGGCATCGCGGCCATGGCGCTGACGAAGATGAATGTCGGCTACTCGCTGCCGATTAAAGGCGCGGGATACGATTACGATCTGGCGCTCACCACGATCATGGTTCACTTCTATCCATCCGGCCTACTGGGCCTGGGGCTCACCGCGCTGATGGCGTCGTTCATGAGCGGCATGGCGGGCAACGTGACCGCGTTCAACACCGTGTTCACTTACGACCTGTACCAGAGCTACATTCGCAAGAACGCGCCCGACGATCACTATCTGCGCGTCGCGCGCTGGACCACGCTGGTGGGCGTGGCGCTCTCGATCGGGGCCGCCTATATGGCGCAGGCCTACAACAACATCATGGACGTGCTGCAGTTGGTGTTCTCCTTCGTGAACGCGCCGCTGTTCGCCACGTTCTTGTTGGGGATGTTTTGGAAACGCACCACCGGCCACGGCGCATTCGTCGGTTTGCTTTCCGGCACCGGAGCCGCGGCCGCCGTGCACGGCTTGACCATCGCCGAAGGTAAAGGCGGCTGGATCGCAGTCGTGCATCAGTTCCCATCGACCATGGCGCAGAATTTATGGATGGCGATCTTCGCGTGGTCCACGTGTTTCGTGGTTACGCTGCTGGTGAGCCTGGCGACGCGCGCGCGTCCGGAAGAGGAATTGCGCGGCTTGGTCTACAGCCTGACTCCGCGAGTGATCGATGCGCAGGACGCCTGGTACAAGCGTCCCGGCGTGCTGGCGTGTATCGTTGGAGCCTTCGTGATCATTTTGAATGTGATCTTCTGGTAGAAGACTCCCGTGAACATTGGAATCACTTGCTACCCGACTTACGGCGGCAGCGGCATCGTCGCGACGGAGCTGGGCCTGGAGCTCGCGACGCGCGGGCACGAGGTCCACTTCATCACTTATTCGAATCCGATTCGACTGGACCCCGACATTCCGCGCATTCACTATCACGAAGTGGAAGTGTCCAACTATCCGCTGTTCCAGTACCCGCCGTATTGTCTGGCGCTGGCTTCGCGCATGATGGATGTGGCGGAGGCTTACGACCTCGATCTGCTGCACGTGCACTACGCCATCCCGCACTCGATCTCAGCGATGCTGGCGCAGCAGATGATGGCTCCCAAGCGGCGGCTGCCGTTCATCACCACGCTGCACGGCACCGACATCACGCTGGTGGGAGCCGACCCATCCTACTTCCCCATCACCAAATTCTCGATCGAGAAATCCGACGGCGTCACTTCCATCAGCGAGGACTTGCGCAAGCATACGGTCGAAGTGTTTGGCGTGTCGAACGAAATCCGCGTCATCACGAACTTCATCAACTGCGATCTGTATCATCCCGATCCCGAAAAAGCCGGCGCGCTCGCGTACGCGCCGAAGGGCGAGAAGCTGCTGATCCACGTGTCGAATTTCCGGCCCGTGAAGCGCGTGCTGGATTGCATCCGCATCCTGGCTGAAGTGCGCAAGCACACGCCGGCGCATCTGCTGATGGTGGGCGATGGTCCGGATCGCGGACCCGCCGAGCACCTCGTCCGGCAGTTGAAGCTGACGCCGCACGTGTCGTTTCTGGGCAAGCAGAATCACGTGGAACGTTTGATCCCGCTGGCGCACGTGCTGCTGATGCCGAGCGAGATGGAGTCGTTCGGATTGGTCGCGCTCGAAGCCATGTCCTGCGGTGTCGCCCCTGTCGCCACTTACGTTGGCGGCGTGCCCGAGCTGATCATCAACGGCGAGAACGGCTTCATGGAACCAGTCGGCGACATCGCCGCGCAAGCCGCGCGCGTCGCGGAACTGCTGACCGACGACGCACTGCATCAGCGCATCGCCGCCGCCGGCCGTCGACGGGCATTGGATGTATTTTGCACCGAGCGTATCATCCCGCAGTACGAGCAGTATTACCGAGACGTGATGGCGCGTCAGGCCTGACGCAACTACTTCGTCAAAGGAACTTCAACGGGCACGGTGGTAGTCACCTCAACCGGTTGCCCATTGAGAGTCGCCGGCCGGTATACCCATTGCATCAGCGCTTCGGTGGCTTCGGGGATGAACGCGGAACCTTGACTGACTGGGAAGGCTTGTTGAACATGGCCATCGGTCCCAATCAGCACTTCGAACAGCACCACGCCACTCATTCCGGATTGCCCCGTAGCGCTTGGAAATTTCGGGGCGACACGCTTGATCAAATTGTCGAATTGTGCGCTCGGGGACAGTGTAATCCGTTCCACCCCTGGCGGGGGCGGCGGAAACGTGACGAGTGAAATCGGAGGAGGCGATAGCGGTTCCACTCGCGCTTCCCTTTCCGGCGGACGTACGTGGGCTAGCTGATTCGCCGATAGATTTCTCTGTCCCCAAACGAGTTCCAGTGTGCAGTGAACGGAGACAGGCTTGCCGTCCTTCATGCCGGGATTGAAGCGCCATGGGCTCACTAATGCAATCGCTTGGTTCTTCCACAGGTCCACGGAGGCATCTGGCACCTCGAAGTTTCGCGGGATTCCGTGTTCGTCGACATCGAAAGACACGATAGCCCAAGCCTGCCTTCCCACTGCCGCGACGATTCTCGCCTCATCGATGATGGGTGAGGATCCCGCGTCGAGTGCCAGTCCCGAGCCAAGCGGATACTTGACGCTTACGAAAACGGGGCGTGAAGCTCCCTCCGGCAGTTCGAAGGTCACGCCCCTCAAATGCCAGCGAGACTGCTTGTCGGGAAGAACAAAATCCACTGGAATGTTCAAGACCAGGGGCGTATGTGCATCGGGCGTAAAATGCGATCGCTTCACCGCCTCGAGAGCCTTCTCGTCAAGGCCGAGGCCAAGCGATCGCACGATTTCCGCATTGCCCGGCGTGCCGTCCTCGGCGACCGTAACGTTGACCTGGACCGTTCCTTCTAGCCCCGCTAAACGCGCTTCATCGGAGTAGTCGGGCGTCGATTGTTCTCAATCGGCCGCTTGCGCGGCGGCGCGCAGAGAGAGCATGGCGAATATGCAACACAGCCCACGCATGGCGGAAGTATATCAGGAGGGTTTGCCGGCGGCGACCGTAGGTGCCGCTACTGTAAATCCTGCACCGGCACGTCGAAATGAGCGGTGTTGACCACGCCGTTGCGCTGGAACTGCACCCACACGCGATACATGCGAGCTCGCGGAAAGATCATGTTGAACTGGATCTCCGGGCCGCCGTCCGCCAGGAAGGGATGGGTGTGGATCAGATCGATCAGATCGTCGCTCGCCGCCAGCATGTGGCCCCAGGCGCCGAGATACTTTTCCAGTCCTTCGCCCGGCTTCACGCGGAAGAACATCAGGGTCTTGGTGTGGGCGATGGGCTGCGGCGGGTCGGTTACCAGTTCCACCTGCATGTTGCCGGCGTCTTTGGCGGAATAATCGCGATCCAGCGTAATGGGAGCGGGCGGCTTTCCCGGCACCAGCACTGTCTTCGCGATCAACTGCGGGGTCGCGCCGTCGGGATAAAAATCGCCGAGGATGCGGTACATGCCCGGGCGTGGGCAGCTTCAGATCGTAGTGAAAGACGCCGTCCTTTTCGAGGATCGGATGGTCGTGAACGAAAAACTTGAGATCCTGGCTGACCACGAACATGTGAAACAGGCGCTCGTGCACGATCTGAAAATTCGTGACGGGACGCTCTTTCCAGGGATCGCGAACCAGAAACTGCAGGCGCGTGGGCTGCATGGGCTTGGGCGCGGGAGGAATCACCTTTAGGTCCATGGTGTATTCCACGGGATCGGGAATACCCGCCGCCAGCTTCATGCCGCAGCGCGGACACATGCCGGGAGCATGGCTGCGAACGTCGGGGTCCATCGGGCAGGCATAGATCTCGTCACTTGCTGGAAGCGGTGCCGGCAACGGGCACCGACGTCTGCCCCAGGAAGAGGCCCGCCGCGCTCAATGCCAGAGCGGCAATCGCCACGAAACGCACGGTGACTTGCATAGTGGTTTCAGCCGACCTCAGTATACTATTTGACTCCGCGGGCTGGTGGCCCGCTTTGACTTTAACTTTGCGGGGCTTCGGGCACCCGCTTCCATCGCGCCGTCAATCGGATATAATCCTCAGACGCGGGAGGGTTCATCGTTATGAAGCACAATCGCTACGCAGGCTCTCGGTCTCTTGGCGCTCGCGGGGACGCTGGGCGTCGGATCGTTCCTGCTCCAAAAACATTCGGTGGTGGAAGCCGCTGCCGTCACCGCGCCGCGCTTCGAAGTCGATCCGCTGTGGCCCAAGCCGCTGCCCAACCACTGGATCATGGGCCAGACCATCGGCGTCTCGGTGGACGCGCAGGATCATGTCTGGATCATTCATCGCGGCGGCTCGCTCGAAGCGGGCGAAACTCACGCCACCACCAACCCGCCGATCGCGCAGTGCTGCGCGGCGGCTCCTCCGGTGCTGGAGTTCGATCAGGCCGGCAATCTCATCGGACATTGGGGCGGGCCTGGCGCGGGCTACAACTGGCCGGATTCGAATCACGGCATCACGGTCGACTACAAAGGCAACGTGTGGATCGGCGGCAACGGGCGCGGACCGCAGAGCGCTCGCGGCGCGATCAACGGCTCGGATGAAGAACCTGCCGCCGCCAATGCGAAGGGCAAGGCTCCCGGCGTTCCAAAGTTTCTCCGACAACATGGTGCTGAAGTTCACGCAGGACGGCAAATTCCTGATGCAGATCGGCAAGCCCAAGAGCAGCAAGGGCAGCAACGATATCGAGAATCTGCGGCTGCCGGCCAAGATTTTCGTCGATGCCAAGACCAACGAAGCTTACATCGCCGATGGCTACGGCAACCATCGCGTGATCGTGTTCGACGCCGACACCGGCAAGTACAAACGGCACTGGGGCGCTTACGGGCACAAGCCCGACGACGCCGATATCGGCCGCTACGATCCCAAGGCTCCGCCGGCGCAGCAGTTCCGCAATCCGGTGCACTGCGCGGATCTCTCGAACGATAACCAGCTCTATGTTTGCGACCGCGTCAATGATCGCATTCAGGTCTTCAAACCGGATGGGACTTTCATCAAGGAAGGGTTCATCAATAAGGAAACGCTTGGGCTCCGGCTCCGCGTGGGATATCGCCTTCTCGAAGGACCCGCAGCAGAAGTACATCTATCTGGCCGATGGCGAGAATGACCGCGTCCACATCCTCGATCGCCAATCGCTGGAAGTTCTGACCACTTTCGGCGAGGGCGGACGGCAGCCCGGCGAGTTCTACGGCGTGCACAGCATCGCCACTGATTCGAAGGGCAACATCTACACCACCGAAACCTATCGCGGCCAGCGCGTGCAGAGGTTCATGTATAAGGGCCTCGCGCCGGTGACCAAGAAAGACCAGGGCGTCGTCTGGCCCAGCGGCAAATAAATATGCGCAATTCACTTCTGCTCGGAGCCATCTTCCTGACGCTTCCGCTATTCGCTCAGGAGTCCAAGCCCAGTTGCAACAAGTGCCAGAGCACGTATATCAGCGGCGACGAGATTCAGGCGTACCTGAAGCGCGTCGAAGGAAGCGCGGTCGCCGATCAGCAGGTCCGCGCTCTCGATATCGGCAAGATCAACGTCGATATCGGCGTGGTGTATCGCGGCAAGCTCACGGCGCCGACTCCGCAGTCCGTGGCCGAGCACGACCTGGTGAGCGAGGTTTATCACATCATCGACGGTTCGGCCACGCTGATGACCGGTCCCGATATCGTGGACCTGAAGAAGCGCTCGAACGACGATCGCGCGGTGCGCCTGCTGAACGGACCCGGCGGCAACGGCGCGTCGATTCGCAACGGCGTCTCGCATCAGCTCAAGGCGGGCGACGTCATCGTGATTCCCGCCGGCACGGGCCACCTGTTCACAAGCATTCCGGATCACATTCGCTACATCATGGTTCGCATCGACCCCGATAAGATCACGCCGCACAAGGATGAGGCCGCGTCGAAAGCCGATCTCGCGAGCGGCGGCAAGGGCAACTGAGGCACGCGCTCGGAGGTCGCTCCGAAGGGCGGTGTTATGATCGGGAGCTAAGGCGGTAAATGCGTAATGTTTTTCTTCGCGGCTTCCGTTCTGTTTTTGACGACCTTGCAGGCCAACCAGGCTGCGGGCGACTCTGAGAGTTCGAATGTTTCTCTAACGGTTTCGTCGGGAGTGCCGTTGCGCCTCTACCTGACGAAACGAATTCCCAAGCGCCTCGGGGCACCTGTCGAAGGCAAAGTGTTAGAGTCAGTCTTCGCGTTCGATCGCGAAGTATTGCCCGTCGGCTCGGCCGTTTCGGGGCGGGTAAGCGCCATTCAGCCGGTCGATAAATGGCAGCGGTTTCGCTCGATTGTTGGCGGGGACTTTACGCCGCTTCACAATGCCCTGGTAGATTTTGACACCTTGACCCTTCCCGATGGCAAAAAACTGCCACTGCATACGGTGCAAACGATCGGTCTGAATTCCATTTATACCGAGCCATCGAAAAACAAAAAGAAAGCTGCGCCGCAAAACCCGAATAACGGGACGCTCGGGATCGCAAAGCAGACCATGAAAGAAAAGATTCAGCAGGCTATCAACGGCCGCAGCGGCGGGTTCGCGGACATCGTGCGCGGGCCCAATAAGAAGGAGAAACTGGTCGACTTCCTGTGGGCGAAGCTGCCGTATCATCCGCAGTACATGCGCCGCGGCACGCGCTTCGATGCGCCGCTGCAGGATGCGATGCAGTTCGGCACAGAGCCGGTGAAAGTGAGCGATCTGGCGGTATTGGGCTCGCAGCCGAGTCCCGATAGCGTGGCGCGCGTGCGGCTGCTGACGGCGCTCGATTCGGCATCGGCAAAGCAGGGGCAAGCAGTGGATGCGGTGATCGCGTCACCGATATTTTCGGCGGACCACAAACTGATTCTGCCGGAAGGAACGCACTTGCAAGGCATGGTAACGATGGCCAAGGGGGCCAAGTCGTTCCATCGTGCGGGGCGGCTGCGCTTTAATTTCCAGAAGGTGGAGTTACCGGCGGAGGTCGCGAATTTGAAACCGTCTTCTCAGGCGCCGGAACCTTCCACACTGACGACGCAGGCGACGTTAGCTGACGCGGAGGGAAGCGGGTCGGCCCCGATCAAAGTAGATTCGGAGGGCGGCGTTCAGGCGCAAGAATCGAAAACGCGATTCATCGCTCCGGTGATATCGCTGCTGATGGCCAGCAAGGCCGCCGACAACGACGCGGACCATCACGGCGCCGGCGCAGCTTCGGGACCGAATGCCAATGTTCTGGGACGCACGCTGGGAGGCGGATCGGGATTCGGGCTGGTAGGTGCGGCGCTCTCGCAGAGTTCGTCGTATGTGGGAATGGCGTTCGGATATTACGGGCTGGCGTGGTCGGTTTACTCGAATGTGATCGCCAAAGGGGGCGAGGTGCAGTTTAATAAGAACGCCATGATGGACATTCGGTTCGGTGGCCGCACGCCGGTGCCCGCGAACAAGTTTCTTGGCGTTATGGCGGCGAGCAGGCGGTAACCTTAGTCTGGAGGCTCGATACTATGAAACGATCCGCGCAAGCGAAGTGGCAAGGCGATTTGAAGAGCGGGACGGGTACGATCTCGACAGCGAGCGGCACGCTCGCGACCACGCCCTACTCATTCCACAGCCGCTTCGAGCAAGGGAAGGGCACGAACCCGGAAGAACTGCTGGCGGCCGCGCATGCCGGATGCTTCACCATGGCGCTCTCGGCGCAACTGGGGGAAGCAGGTCTGAAGGCGACGAGTCTTGAGACCTCCTGCACCATTACGCTGGAGCAGAAAGACGGAGGCTTCGCGATCACCGAAAGCCATCTGGAATTGAAGGCCAAAGTCCCCGGCGCGACCGCCGAGGCGTTCGAGAAGGCGACGAAGGCAGCGGAGACGGGATGTCCGGTTTCCAAACTCTTCAACACCAAGATCACTCTCGACGCGCATCTGGAGCCTTAACGGCTTCCTGAGCGCGAATAAGCCACGCGGCGCTGAGCGAACTGGCTAGGGCTAAGCCTGCGGCAATCCACAACACAACGCGGAAGCCGGCGACGAAGGATTCATCCACGGCTCGGCGGCCGCGCGGATCGTCTATTTGAGCGGCGGCGAGTTTTGGCCGCTGGGCGTCGATCTCCGCGCGGACGGATGCGGGAAGCGACGAGGTGTTCAAGCGCTGATCCAGCGTGCGATTGAAGACAGTTCCCGAGGATCAGTCCGAAGACCGCAACCGCCAGCAGACTTGCGACCCGCGACACCGCGTTGTTGACTCCCGAGGCCACTCCGGCGCGGTTTTCGGCAACGCTGCTCATGACGGTGGTGGTCAGCGGCGCGACGCTGATCGCCATGCCGAGTCCTAATACGAGGACGGCCGGGAAGAAGGTGGTCCAGTAGGTTCCGCCGATGCCGGGCCTGACAAACAGTGCGAATCCGGCGGCGGCGACCAATGGTCCGATCACTAGCGGCCGTTCTGCGCCGTAACGTGCAACCAGGCCTCCTGACCATCGCGACAAGAGAAACATCAGCAGGATGAACGGCAAGAGCGCGGCTCCCGGCTTGAGTGGCGGAGTAGCCTTGCACCTGGATCAGGTCCAGCGGGAAAAAGAAGAGCACGCCGCTTAACGCCGCGTAGAGAAAAAGCGTGAGCAGATTCGCACCGCTGAAATTGCGGGAGCGGAACAGCGTAAGCGGCACCATCGGCGCTCGGGAGCGTGCTTCCACCCACAGAAACGCCAGCAGCGCGAAGACGCCGGCCACGCCTACCATCGGCATCGATTGGATGAATGCGAACACGATGCAGCCCAGGCTCACGGTTGCGAGCAGCGCGCCGGGCCAGTCCAGTTGAACGGGATCCTGCGCGTCGCGGCTCTCCGGTACGCGCCAGAGTGTGATCGCCAGCACCGCCGCTCCCAGCGGCAGATTGATGAAGAACGCCCAGCGCCAGGACGCGTGCTGCACCAGCCATCCGCCCAGCACTGGTCCGATCGCCGCCGTGATCGACGTGAATCCGGACCACGTGCCGATCGCGCGGCCTCTCTGCTCCGGCGGAAAGTTGACGCTGATGAGGGCCAGGCTGCCGGGCACCAGCAATGCTCCGCCGACGCCTTGCACGGCGCGGGCGATCACCAGTTGGCGGATGTCGGGAGCCAATCCGCACCAGATCGACGCGGCGCAGAAGAGGAACACGCCGATCGCGAAAATCTTGCGGCGGCCGTAGAGGTCGCCCAGCGATCCTCCGGTGAGCAGCAGCGCCCCTAGCAGCAACGCATACGATTCGACCACCCATTGCACGTCGGTGATGGTCGCCTGCAAACTGGACTGGATCGCGGGCAAAGCCACGCCCACCACTGTGCCGTCGACGAACACCATGCTCGAACCGAGGATGGTGGCGGCCAAGATCCAAGGGCCGTTGGTGGCGCCGCCGTTTCGCGCCTGGTTTGAATCGGGAGTCTCTGACACTACCTTATGTTGTACACTGAGGGTGTCAGTGGAGGTGGGTCTTCTCGAGTAGCCTGCTCCGTATCACAGGCAACTGGCTGTCAACGCCTGAAGGTATGCTCCGCGCCGCGGGGAGGGGATTTCGCGGCCTTGCCGAGTCGGCTTTCCTCCCTGGTTTTTCCCGATAAGTGCCGCGTCTGCGGCGAAGCTCTGCGCGAAGTCTCCCGCGTGCCGGTATGCGCGCGGTGCTTGTGCGATCCGCAGCCGCTCAGCGCGGAATTCTTCTGCGTCGCGTGCCGGACTCCGTTCCTGAACCACTTTCCCTTGGATGAAAGCGGCCGTTGCCCGCTGTGCCGGCTGGGGCTCACCGGGTTCGACGCGGTGTATTCGTATGGGTCCTATGAAGGCTCGCTGCGCAAGCTGATTCATCTGTTCAAGTACGACAAGATTTACACCCTGGCGCGGCCGCTGGCGGGTTTTCTGGCGCGGGTGCTGCCGCGCGAAGAGCGCTTCGATGCCGTCGTGCCGATGCCGCTTCACTGGCGGCGCGGTTGGGAGCGCGGCTTCAATCAGTCTGAATTGCTGGCGCGCGAGATCGCGAAGAAGTGGAACGTGCCGCTGCAGCGATCGGTGCGGCGCGTGAAATCGACCGCTCCGCAAGCGGGATTGACCAACGCCAAGCGGCGAGTCAACGTCGGCTGGTGCGTTCGCTGTTAAGAAAAATATCCGGCTGGACGGCGCGCGCGTGTTGCTGGTGGACGATGTGCTCACCACCGGCGCCACCGCCGCGGCTTGCGCTCGCGCGTTGAAGCGGGCCGGAGCGGCGCATGTGGCGCTGCTGGCGCTGGCGCGAACCGACCGTCGGGTGGCGCTATCGAGTTTCGAAATGACTCCAGAAGGGAACGCGAATGCGGCCACGGCCGCGTGGGCGGGGGGAATAACGTGATCGCCAATCATCACCAGGAACGCTTGCATCGTCCGGTCCTGGTTTTAAATTCGAGTTACGAGCCAATCAATGTGTGCGCGGCGCGGCGGGCGCTGGTGCTGGTCCTCAAGGGAGTGGCCGCCACCGAGGAGCACTCCAGCTCGCACGTGCATTCGGCGCGGCAGGCAGTGCCGGTGCCGAGCGTCATTCGTTTGCTCGAATACCGCCGCATTCCCATGCAGGCGCGCTCGCTCTCGCGCAAGAACATTTTGATGCGCGACCGTTATACGTGCCAGTATTGCCACAAGACTTTCAGCACGAATGAGCTGACGCTCGACCATGTGATCCCGCGCTCGCGCGCCGGCGAGACGACGTGGGAGAATCTGGTGGCCTGCTGCCATCCCTGCAATAACCGCAAGGGGAGCCGCACGCCGGATGAAGCGGGCATGCGCCTGGCGCGCGCGCCGCGGCCGTTTAGCTTGCATACTAGCCGGCATCTGATGCGGCTGCTCGGCAAGAGCGACGATCAGTGGCGGAAGTATTTGTTCTATTAAGCGGACGCTTGCATATGGCCTCGGACAGCTTGGGCGATCCGATCGGACTGGCGGTTAATCGATTGCGAGCGGCGATATTCGCGAGCGATCTGGTCGATCGGTAGCCAAAGCGTTCGCTAGACCTTGACGAGTTCTCGTGCGAATGCCAAGTCGTGGGTCTCGGCGAAAGCAGAGTTAGACGCATCTTTGGACTCGATGCGCAATCACTTCAACGACTCTCCGGTTCATTTCGTATAGGCGATCTCGGCACTGAGCAGAGGGATCGATGCAGAGCGAAGTTACCTTCGCGACGTTGAATCAATGCTCCTGCGGGCTTAAGAAGACCGATGCCTCGCTAGGACCGAGCAGCATCGCTGCAAGTTGATGCTGCGATCCGATGATCTGACAGAAAAGCCGCAGAAAGCAAGACGACGTCGTATGCGATTCAGACCGGAGACGGTCCCGTGCTCCCGAATGTCGTCGATGCCCTACTTCCGGCAGGTAAATACCAGCGCCGGGGGGAGATTCAGAATCACGCCGCGCACGCTTACGTCGCTGAAGAATCGGCGCAGGAATCGCGCTTCGTTAAATCCACCGAGGCGGAGTTTCGCGATCTCGAGGTGCGCGGCGTATTGGTATTGCGTCAGGGTGCCGTGCGCGATCCAGACAGCCTCCGATCTGGCGCATGATGGACATGCGGGTTCGGTGGTCCATTCCGGTTAGTCCCAAAGAGGACACAATCGCGTCTGCCGAGTCCGACCTCGTGCTGCGCGAGCAGGGACTGCAAATCGGTCGCGCTGCCGCACAGCGGAATCAGGCGAGGATCCTGGCAGGTGCTGCGCAGATGATCGATGAACGTCTCGTTGATATCGACGGCGAAGAGCTTGGCGTCCGGCCGCATGCGCTTCAGGATTTCATTGGTGACGGCTCCGGTGCCGGGGCCCAGCTCCACCACGGTGCGGGCGCGCCGGAAATCGATCGGCTTGGTCAGCGCATTCGCGAGATAGCGCGAACTCGGAAACATGGAGGCCGTCTGCCCCATGGAACGGATCGATTCCTGGAAGAACAGGCGGTGCGCATTGGGAATATCCGGGCTCGATTCCGCTGGGCCCGCATGACGTGCGTGGCTTAACACCCGATGCTTCATGCTGGAAAAGTTCAGGTCGTTCAAAATGGCCTCTTTCGCGTTTCTTACAGCGACTCCGTACCCACTAGCGCGCCCTCCCGCTCAGGCGCGCGCTCTGGCGTGACGCCGGTCTGCTCGGGAATCTCAATTCCGGTGCTGGTTCCTTCGCCGAGCCGGCTATCGATCCACATCTTATACTCGTCTCCGAATAATACCTTCAGGCGCTCATTCACGTTGCTGACTCCGATGCCTAACTCGAACATACGCGCCAGCTTGTCTTCCGGGATGCCGACGCCATCGTCTTCCACCATGATTTGCAAACGACCGTCGTTCGATACGGCTGCGGACGCGGATCACGCCGCCGTCGACCTTGCTCGAAAGGCCGTGGCGGATGCTGTTTTCGACCAAGGGCTGCAGCAGCATGCTGGGGACCAGAAGGTCGAGCGTGGCCGGATCGATATCGCGGATGAACTGCAGCTTGTCGCCGAAGCGCACCATTTCGATCGCCAGGTAAGCGTCGATGAACGACAGTTCCTCGCGCAGCGGCGTCAGGTTTTCCTGCTGGCGCAGCAGGCGGCGCAGGATCTTCGAAAGCTTGTAGACCACCTGGCGCGCTTCCTCCGGGTCCTGGCGAATCAGCGAGGCCACGGAGTTCAGCGTATTAAATAGGAAGTGGGGATTGATCTGGCGGCTGAGCGCGGCCAGACGGGCTTCGTTCAGGCTGAGCTGCTGCAGTTCCAGCTTGCGCTCATAGCGCTTGCTGTTCCAGATCTTGATCGGCAGCATTACGGAAAGAAGCGTGGTGGCGTAGACGGCCACCACCAGCCAAGGGCCTTCGCCGGTCCAATTTTCCTGCAGCGCGAAGACTCCCTTTGTGGGGAAAATCCGCGCCATCGTCGAGCGCAGGAATTCGGCCAGCAGAATCATCAGCACGCACACCAGGCTGAACGCGGCGGGGCGCAGATCGCGCTTGCGCAGCAGTCGGAACAGCGCCTGATCGGGGAACGTCAGTTTCCAGATGGCTTCTTTGTCGGGGGCGACGTCGCGCAGCAGTGCGCCCAGCACGCCCGCGGCGGCGAACAGGACCATCGTCATCAGCTCGCCGTTGAACATCGCGGGAATGGAAATCAGCACGCCGGCCAGCAGTCCGGTGACGTAGCCGCCGAGCATGCCCATCACCAGGCTGCCTTCGAGTCCCAGATCGACGGCCTGATAGGAGCTGCCGGTGACCACGCGCACCAGCACGCCGGAAGCGAAAATCAGCGGCGCTGACCAGCGCCATCTGCACGCGGTGCATCAGCGTCCGCTCTTCGCGCATCAGCATAGAAGTGAAGCGCGCGCTGCGCGTCAGCACGCTCGCGAGGGACGCGGCGACGGCCAGCTTAACCATCAAGATCACCAGGTGCTGTTGGAGCATGTGCGGTCTTGGGCTCTGGCGTCATTATAATGGAGTGACACCCTTTACCGTGCCAGCCACCTTTAAGCTCAGCAAGATTGCCGAGGCGGATTTCCCCAGCCGCTTCGGACATTTCCGCATTCTGGGGTTCCAGGGCATGGACGGCGAGGAGTCGGAAGACGCCGTGGTGCTGCAAATGGGCGACATCCAGACGCCCGAGCCGGTGCTGGTGCGGATTCATTCGCAGTGCCTGACGGGCGACGTTTTCCACAGCCTGCGCTGCGATTGCGGCGAGCAATTGGAGCTGGCGATCAAGACCATCGGCGAGGAAGGCCGCGGTTTGTTGATTTACGAGCAGCAGGAGGGCCGCGGCATCGGCCTGCTGAACAAGCTGCGGGCTTACGAATTGCAGGATCAGGGCGCGGATACCGTTGAGGCCAATCAGCAACTGGGGTTTGAGGCGGATTTGCGGGCGCTACCAGATGCCGGCGGCGATCCTGAATTTTCTGGACGTGCGCGCGGTGCGGCTTATGTCCAACAATCCGGATAAGATCAGGGCGCTGGAGCGCGGCGGCGTGCGGGTGGTGGAGCGGATCCCGAGCATTGTGGATCCGGTGGGAGCGTCTGAAAACTACCTGCGCACCAAGCGCGAAAAGCTGGGGCACCTGCTGGATTAGGGGAGGGACCACTACCCCAGGGCAGTGCGCGATAGCCCACGGCAATCGTTCGCTGTTTAATGTGCGTGTTTTGGATTCCCTAATGGCTGTAAGTCCTCCCACTGATCGGGTTGGGAAGGACCCAACTTGAGAAGGCGGAGGGCCAGCGCGAGCATGCAGATTGCGCTGAAACCAAAGTAAGAGCAAAGCCAAAGAAAAAATGAAGGGTGTGTAGGCCGCCATTCCAGTTGAATCCAGCGATTCGCCAACGCTAGAAACGCCAAAGCGAAACCAACGGAGGCCGCTCCAGCCAGGCCAAAAAACCATTTGTCCGCAACATGACGCCGCAGGGGTCGCGCGATTGCCAAGGCGATAACGCCGAAGGTCGTTGCCATCACCGCGATCAGCAGTGCGAAAAGACGAAAGCTAAGAAAGCCTTTATAGACGAGTGGGAGCAGTCCGTATGCGCTGAAAGCAAGACCGTTCAGGATCAGAAGCCAGGACTTGCCCTTTACGGACCTCCATATTCCGGCGGCAATGGTGCAAGCGCCTGCCGCCAGTGCGAGCCGATCAACAACACAGCCATGTCATACCACCCCGCGAAATTGGGTCGAACGCCGGTGTACCAATTAAGTAGATGATCGAAATTATCGCGTCAAGAACGCCGCATAACGCCAGCAACCACCAGCTCCCAATGCCACTACGGAGGCGATACAACCCAGTATTCCAAATGCCGAGCAGGTAGGCTTAGCGCGAAATCCGCCATTGTGCGGAGCCAGAGGCGAACCCACTTTCCGATGGTTGTTCGCTGGCCGCAGTTGATCGCGAAAGCACTGTGCCATGGCTTCCTCATATTTGCGGCGATATCCGCTCGGGTAAGCCTTTAGCATCGCCATCTGTTTGCGAATAGCGGGCTGATCGATGATGCCCTCTATAGAAGCCGGCTAAACTCGGACTTGGCAGCGCAAGCTAATGCGCTAGCAGCCGACTTACTCATGCCGTGGCCCTGCTTTCTGCCGTTGTGCCACAAGCGCCTACCGGAACTTGCAACTCTTCCAATGTCACGTCTGGCCATGGAAATTAGACTACAGTCACGGCTAGATCCCGGCTGCTATTTGAGCCTTTCCGCGGTTCCGGCTGGGCGAGTCACGATCGGCCCCTTACAGACGCCCTTCCCGATCACCTTTGCTATCATTGGAGGCGAAGGAGGGCACGTATGGGACCAATCGGCATGCAGGAAATGGTCGTTATTTTCCTGGTTGCCCTCGTTCTGTTTGGACCGAAGAAGCTGCCGGAGCTGGGGAAAACTCTGGCGAAGGCAATAACTGAGTTCCGTCGCGCGCAGAGCGATTTGAAAGCAACATTCGAGCGCGAAATGCAGTCCTTAGAAAAGGAAACTGAATCGCTGAAAGAAGTTACCCGGCAGGCCACCGTCGATCTCACGAATTATCCCGATATCGACCTCAGTGGATCCCCGGCAAGCTACGATCATCAGCGGTCCATTGAACCCGCAACCGTCCCACCCACCGTAAGCGCTTCCGCAATTCCGGGCGCCGAATCACATGCTGAGCTGAGCGCTCTCAGACCCACGAATATGGGTCTGGCGAGAAACACCCCTCTGAAGCGGATTCGATATTGGGGTGCAGGGACCGTCCCGCGCGGCGCTTCCGAGTCCGTAAGACCGAGGCTGTGGCTGAAGTGAAAACCGCTCCCGATGAATCGAATCCCTTACCGGAATTCGTTCAGACGGGCGGGCGCAAAGCGACAGAGCCGGCGGAAGCGGAACTTCCCAGCATCGTATAGATTGCGCGCAAATTTGAAGTAAGTGCGAAAGCTTTAACTATGGATACGCCCAACGGCGGAGGTCTGTCTCCGGAAGAACGCTCACTCGTGCCTGCCGGCGCGGGGGGCGGGTACGTGCCTCCGCCGCCTCCGCCGCCGGAGGACGATGACGAAGAAGATGAGGGCATGCTGCGCATGTCGTTCCTCGAGCACCTGGAGGAAATGCGCTCGCGCATCATCCGCGCGCTGATGGGCTTCGGCGTGGCGTTTCTGTTGTGCATCATCTTCTGTTATCAACTGTGGGATTTCGTGCGGGCGCCGGCGGTGGATGCGCTGACCAAGATCGGAGTGAAGCCGCCGAATCTGGTGATCAATGAACCGATGGAAGCGTTTTCCATCATCTGGGTGCAGGTGCCGCTGGTGTTCGCGTTGTTTCTGGCTTCGCCGTGGGTGCTCTATCAGGTATGGGCGTTTATCGCGCCCGGCCTTTATCAAAAAGAAAAACGCCTGGCGTTTCCGTTTGTGCTGAGCACGGCGGGACTGTTCATTCTGGGCGGGTGTTTCGCGTATTTCGTGGCGTTCCGCTTTGGACTGGCGTTCCTGTTGAGCATCGGTCTTTCGAACGGCGTCACGCCGCTGGTCACGATCACGCATTATTTCGATTTGTTCGTCAACGTGATGCTGGGCGTGGCGCTGGTATTCGAATTGCCGGTAGCCATTTTCTTTCTGACCGTGCTTCACCTGGCTTCGCCGCGCTTCCTGTTGCAGCACTCGCGTTATGCGATTCTGGCGATCGTCATCGTGGCGGCGATCATCACGCCCACGCCGGATTTCTTCAACCTGATGCTGTTCGCGGTGCCCATGTGCCTGCTGTATTTCGTAGGCGTATTCGCGAGCTACCTGCTGGTGCTGAAGCGTGAAGGCAAGAAGTTCCCGTGGGGCAAAGTGATCCTGTTCACGGTGCTGGCGATTCTGCTGCTCGCCGCGATCGCTTACTTCGTGTTGCTGAAGTTGCACTATCACCCGATCGGCCACTGGCCGTTCTTCGCGAAGTAATCGCGCAAAACTTTATCAAAAAAACTTCGGAACAAAACCCGGCCTCGCGCGTATGAATGATTAACGCGGTCAAACAAACCGGCGTCTTAGTCGAGAGAAAAGAGAGAGGCGGAAAAATAATTATGAAAATGGCAAAGCTCGTAGTGTGTCTGGGGACGGTGGCGATGGCCTGGGCCAGCGCAGCGAAGTCCTACGATGTCACGTTGAACAACCCGGCGCAGGTGAGCGGCACGGAGTTGAAAGCCGGAACCTATAGCGTGGTGCTCGCCGGAGACAAGGCCATGATCCACTCCGGAAAAGTATCGGTGGAGGCGCCGGTTACGGTGCAGGAGGGCGACAAGAAGTTCTCCGCCACCACGGTGCGCTACATCGTGGTCGATGGGAAGTATCGCATCAAGGAAATCCAACTGTCAGGCACCAAGACCATGTTGGTTTTCAATAACTGACTCCCCCTGAATCCCACTGGGAACGCTTTGGAACAATCCTTAGCGTTCCCATTCTGCATTCCTCGGCCATCGGATGGTCGCAAATACTTGACATGAACACGCATATTATATGCTTGTATGAATGATTACTTAGGAGTAAACCATTATGTCTCTGATCAAATACTCGCCTTTTGCGATTTTGAAGCCTTTCCGGCTGGGATGCGGCTGTTCCAGGATTCCGTGAACCGCTGTTCGCCGAGCCGAACGGCCGTCCGTGGGTTCCGCAGTGGACATCCAGGAGACCGAAATGAGCTGGTCGTGAAGGCCGACGTTCCGGATATG
Source organism: Bryobacterales bacterium (assembly GCA_963731375.1). Classification (GTDB taxonomy): domain Bacteria; phylum Acidobacteriota; class Terriglobia; order Bryobacterales; family Bryobacteraceae; genus Palsa-187. The sequence continues at coordinate 123,745 of CAVSUW010000002.1, read as the reverse complement.
GAAATGAAGGACATCGACGTCCGCATGGAGAACGGCACGCTGACGTTCGCGGGAACGTAAGTTCGAAGCCCAGAAGACGAAGGCGGCTGGCACCGCGTGGAGCGGTCGTATGGACCTTCGAGCGGGCTTTACTCTGCCGGACACGGTGAATCCGGAAGGCGTGAAGGCCGATTACAAGAACGGCGTGCTGACCGTGACGCTTCCGAAGAAGGAAGTGGCCAAGCCGCGGCAGATCAAAGTGAACGTCGTTAGCTAAGCGGCAGTTGCGGTTTTGGGAGGCGGGTTTCGCGAACCAAACGCGGGCCCGCCTCGTCTGTATTAGTGAGAGAGTAATTCTATGAATTCGGTGAAGACGGTACTGTTGCTGGGATTGCTGAGCGGGATTCTTCTGGTTGGCGGCGAAGCGCTGGGCGGGACGCGCGGCCTGGAATACGGCCTGATGCTGGCCATCGGCATGAACTTTTTCAGCTATTTCTTCTCCGACAAGATTGCGCTGATGTCGTACTCGGCGCAGGCGGTGACGCCGGAGGAATAGCCGGAAATCTACGAGCGGCTGGCGCCTATCGTACAAGGGCTCACGCAGAAGATGGGTCTGCCGATGCCCAAGCTGTGGGTGATTCCAGAGGATTCGCCGAACGCCTTCGCCACGGGCCGCGATCCGCAGCACGCGTCGGTCGCGGTGACCGAAGGCATCATGCGGTTGATGAACGATCGCGAGCTGGAAGGCGTGCTGGCGCATGAGATGGGTCACGTGCTGCATCGCGACATCCTGATCAGCTCGGTGGCGGCGACGATCGCTTCGGCGATCACGTTCCTGTCGCGCATGGCGTTCTTTTTCGGCGGATCGCGTGACGACCGCGAAGATCGCGGCAGCGCGGCGGGCGGTTTGCTGATGATGATTCTGGCTCCGATCGCCGCGCTGATGATTCAGATGGCGATCTCGCGCACGCGCGAATTCGACGCCGATGCTGCTTCGGTCAAAGTACACGGGCACGCCGGACCCTTTGATCAACGCGCTGCGGAAACTCGAAATGGGCGTGCAGCGAGTCCCCATGGATGACGCCTCGCCCGCGACGGCGCACCTGTTCATCCTGAATCCGTTCCGCGGCGGGCTGTTCCGCATGTTCTCGACGCATCCTTCCACCGAAGAACGCATCGCGCGTTTGGAGCAGATGCGGCATTCGCCTTTCATCACCGCTTAAGCTTCCCTGTAAACTGAGGACTTGACCACCGTACGTGTGAACCGCAAAGCGGCCGATCGAGCCGCCAGCGGCCATCCCTGGATTTTTGCGAGCGATGTTGTCGACCGCGGCGATGCCGCGCCGGGCGATGCCGTGCGCGTGCTGGATCCCAAGAGCAAGTTTCTGGGAGTCGCGCATTACAGTTCGACTTCGCAGATCACGCTGCGCCTGCTCTCCGACAAGGCCGGAGATCATCGACCGCGCGTTTTTCCACGAGCGCCTGGCCGCGGCTCTGGCGCATCGCGAGCGCGTGGTCCAGAACTCCGACGCCTACCGCCTGGTGTTTTCCGAAGGCGACCTGCTGCCGGGATTGATCGTCGACCGCTACGGGCCCTACCTCGCGATGCAAACTCTGAACCAGGGCATGGACCGCGCGCGCGATGTCATCGTCGATTGTTTACAGGAGTTGCTGGCGCCGGCGGGCATTCTGGCGCGCAACGATGCCAGCGTTCGCAAACTGGAAGGCCTGCCGCTGGAAGTGGTCACGCTGGCCGGTGAGATTCCGGAGAGAGTCCACATCCGGATGAACGGCCTGCAGCTCGAAGCCGATCTGCTGCACGGCCAAAAGACCGGCGTGTATCTGGATCAGCGCGAAAACTATCTGGCGGCGGGGCGCTGGGCGCGCGGGCGCGTGCTCGATTGCTTCACCTCCAGCGGCGGATTCGCGCTGCACGCGGCGGCGCAGGCGGAATCGGTGGAAGCGGTGGATTCTTCGGCGGGCGCGCTGGCGACCGCGGAGGCGAACGCAAAGGCCAACGGCATCGGCAACGTGCACTTTCCGCCAGGCCGATGTTTTCGAGTTTCTCTCCGGTCTAGAGCGCAGGTATTCGATGGTGGTGCTGGATCCTCCGGCGTTTGCCAAATCGCGGCGCGCGGTGGAGGACGCCGCGCGCGGTTACAAAGACATTAATTTGCGCGCGCTGCGGCTGCTGGATTCGGGCGGCGTCCTGGTGACGTGTTCCTGCTCGCATCACATGAGCGAAGGGGCGTTCTACGAAGTGATCGCGCAGGCGGCGCTCGACGCCGGCAAGACGCTGCGCGTGCTGGAGCGCCGGACGCAGGCGTCGGACCATCCGATTCTGCTCACGGTACCGGAGACGATGTACCTGAAGTGCCTGGTGCTGGAAGTTCTGTAGACTCACCCGCAAAGCATTGCAAATATGACTGGGATATGCGCTATCTTGACTCCAGTAGTTAAGGGCCACCGCGGCGGCGGCTCAAATTCTTTTCATGCTCCCATTGGAGGATGTTTTCCAGATGCGACTGACCTCGTTGTCGGCTGTCGGCAGGCGCGCAGCTTCCCTGTTGATCCTCGCACTGTTGGCGCTGGCCGGCTCGTCTCCCCTGTTGGCGCAGGGCGGCGAAGCGGACCTAAGGCTCCCGGATTTGAGCCAAGCCGTGTTCCTGAACGGCGTGAGCGGCCCGACTCTGCTGATGATCGGGCTGGGCGTAGCCGTATTGGGCCTGGTTTTCGGCATGGCGATGTACACGCATCTGCGGAAGCTGCCGGTGCATGCCTCCATGCTCGAAATCTCCGAGCTGATTTACGAGACCTGCAAGACCTACCTGATCACGCAGGGCAAGTTCCTGTTGATCCTGGAGATTTTCATCGGCGTGATTATCGCGTTCTACTTCGGCGTCCTGCAATCGATGGAGGCGTTTAAGGTCGCGATCATTCTGGCGTTCAGCCTGGTGGGGATCGCCGGCAGTTACGGCGTGGCGTGGTTCGGCATTCGCGTGAACACTTTCGCGAATTCGCGGACGGCGTTCGCCAGCCTGCGCGGCAAGCCGTTCCCGTGTTACGCGATTCCGCTGCAGGCGGGCATGAGCATCGGCATGATGCTGATCAGCGTGGAGCTGTTCATCATGCTGTGCATCCTGCTGTTCATTCCGGGCGACTACGCGGGGCCCTGCTTCATCGGATTCGCGATCGGCGAATCGCTGGGCGCGGCGGTGCTGCGCGTGGCGGGCGGCATCTTCACCAAGATCGCCGATATCGGCGCCGACCTGATGAAGATCGTGTTCAAGATCAAGGAAGACGACGCGCGCAACCCGGGCGTGATCGCGGATTGCACCGGCGACAACGCGGGCGATTCGGTGGGACCGTCGGCCGACGGCTTTGAAACCTACGGCGTCACCGGCGTGGCGCTGATCACGTTCATTTTGCTGGCGGTCAACAACGACATCACCAAGGTGGAACTGCTGGTGTGGATCTTCGTGATGCGCGTGATGATGATTATCGCCAGCGCGCTCTCCTACTTCATCAATGAAGCGGTGGCGAAGGCGCGGTATCAGAATGTCGACAAGATGAATTACGAAGCGCCGCTGACTTCGCTGGTGTGGCTGACGTCGATCATTTCGATCTGCGCCACCTACGGGATTTCGTACCTGATGATTCCGGAGATGGGCAATGACCCGACGATGTGGTGGAAGCTGTCGAGCATCATCACTTGCGGGACGCTGGCGGGGGCGATTATTCCGGAACTGGTCAAGGTGTTTACGTCGGTGGAATCGAGCCACGTGAAGGAAGTGGTGACGTCATCGCGCGAAGGCGGCGCGTCGCTGAATATTCTTTCCGGCTTGGTGGCCGGCAACTTCAGCGCGTACTGGCTGGGGCTGACCATCATGGGGCTGATGGCGATCGGTTACGGCGTCAGCACGCAGGGCGTGGGCAACATGATGCTGGCTCCGGCGGTGTTCGCGTTCGGACTGGTGGCGTTCGGATTCCTGGGCATGGGTCCGGTGACGATTGCGGTGGATTCTTACGGGCCGGTGACGGACAACGCGCAGTCGGTGTACGAGCTGAGCGTGATTGAGACGCTGCCGAACATCAAGGCTGATCTGAAGAAGAACTACGGCTTCGATGTCGATTTCGAAAAGGCCAAGCATCATCTGGAAGAGAACGACGGCGCGGGCAACACTTTCAAGGCGACGGCCAAGCCGGTGCTGATCGGCACGGCGGTGGTGGGCGCGACGACGATGATTTTCTCGATCATCATGGCGCTGACCAAGGGGCTGCAGCCGGAGCTGCTGAAGAACCTGTCGATTCTGTATCCGCCGTTCCTGCTGGGGCTGATCACGGGCGGCTCGGTGATCTATTGGTTCACCGGCGCGTCGATACAGGCGGTGACCACGGGCGCGTATCGCGCGGTGGAATTCATCAAGGCCAACATCAATCTGGAGAGCGCGACGAAGGCGTCGGTGGCGGATTCGAAGAAGGTGGTGGAGATCTGCACGCAGTACGCGCAGAAGGGCATGTTCAACATCTTCCTGGTGGTGTTCTTCTCGACGCTGGCGTTCGCGTTCTTCGAGCCGTACTTCTTCATCGGCTACCTGATTTCGATCGCGCTGTTCGGTTTGTATCAGGCGATCTTCATGGCCAACGCCGGCGGCGCGTGGGACAACGCCAAGAAGATCGTGGAAGTGGAATTGAAGGCCAAGGGCACTCCGCTGCACGACGCGACGGTGGTGGGCGATACGGTGGGCGATCCGTTCAAGGACACGTCTTCGGTGGCGCTGAATCCGATCATCAAGTTCACCACGCTGTTCGGACTGCTGGCGGTGGAACTGGCGGTTTCGCTGTCGGAAAAGCAGGGCAACGCGGTGAGCACCGGGCTGGGAGTGCTGTTCCTGTTGATCTCGCTGTTCTTCGTGCACCGGTCCTTCTACGGGATGCGGATTGTCGCGGCCAAGAGTTAAGCTGGAGCCATGCGTTGGGCAGTGCGGCTTCTGGTTATGTCGATGACGCTTGGAGCAGCCACGGTTCCGGATCTCGCGGAACTGAACCGCATGATTGCGCGGTTCGCTCCCGCGGAGCTGAAGGTGGATACGTCGGCGCTCTCGGCGGGCGATAAGCAGGCGCTGCAGAAGCTGATCGAAGCGGCGCGGGTGATCGACAGCCTGTTTCTTACGCAGCGCTGGAGCGGGAATGCGGCGCTGCGGGCGCAGCTTCAGAAAGACGCGTCGGCGCTGGGCAAGGCCCGGCTGCATTATTTCGATCTGAACAAGGGTCCGTGGTCGGAGTCTGGACGGGCAGATCGCGTTCCTGCCGGGAGTGCCCGCCCAGGAAGCTGCTCGGGGCGAACTTTTATCCCGAGGACATGTCCAAGGATGAGTTCGAGACTTGGGTCGCGAAACTTCCGGCGGCGCAGCAGGAACAGGCGCGCGGATTCTTTCACGGTGATCCGGCGCGGCGCCGACAAGAAGCTCATGGTGGTGCCGTACAGCAAGGCGTACGCGCAGGATCTGGAGCGTATGGCGAAGCTGCTCGACGAAGCCGCGGCGCTTACGTCCGAACGCGACGCTCAAGGAATTTCTGACAGCTGCGCGCCAGGCGTTCTCGCACGACGACTACTACGCGAGCGATGTGGCCTGGATGAAGCTCGACGCGCCGATCGATGTCACGATCGGGCCGTACGAAACCTACAACGACGAACTGCTCGGCTACAAAGCGGCGTTCGAGGCCTACGTCACGCTGCGCGACGAGCAGGAGACGGCGAAGATGAAGAATTTCGCCGATCATATTCAGGAAATCGAAAACAATCTGCCGCTGGATGCGAAGTATAAGAATCCGAAGCTAGGGGCGCTGGCGCCGATCCGCGTGGTGAACGAAGTGCTCGCCACCGGCGATGGAGCGCATGGGGTCCGCACGGCGGCGTTCAATCTGCCCAACGACGAACGCATCGTGAAGGCGATGGGATCCAAGCGCGTGATGCTGAAGAACGTGCAGGAGGCCAAGTTTGCGAAGACTCTGCAGCCGATCGCGGCGCGGGTGCTCTCCGCGGCGGATCAGAAGGACTTGAGCTTCGATTCCTTCTTCACGCACATTCTGGCGCATGAGATGACGCACGGGATCGGTCCGCAGAACGAATGTGCGGCAGTCGCTGAAGGAACTGCACGCGGCGATTGAAGAAGCCAAGGCGGACGTCACCGGCCTGTTCATGCTGCAGTATCTGTTCGATCACAAACTGCTGCCGGCGGCGGAGCGTCCGCTGTACACCACGTTCCTGGCGTCGTCCTTCCGCACGCTGCGGTTCGGCGTGCATGAGGCGCACGGCAAGGGCATGGCGATGCAGGTCAACTACCTGACGGACAAGGGCGCGTTCGTCGCCAAGCCGGACGGGACGTTCGCGGTGGACTTCACCAAGGTCAAAGGCGCGGTGCGGGATCTGGTGCACGATCTGCTGGACGTCGAAGCCACCGGCGATTACGCTCGCGCCAAGAAGATGCTGGATGAGCTGGGCGTCATCCGTCCGCCGATGGCTCGCGCGCTGGATAAGCTGAAAGACTTGCCGACGGATATCGAGCCTATTCGGCCGGCGTTGTAAGCTGGCCGTCGAGCCAGCCGAGGTAGGCTTCGGACCCATCCACTACCGGAAGCGCAATCACCTCGGGCACTTCATAGGTGTGGAGTCTTCTGGATCTCGGCGCGTAGCGCGGCGAACAGATCGCGGCGCGACTTGATCAGCAGCATCCACTCGGCGGCGTCCTCGATTTTTTCCTGCCAGCGATAGATGCTGCGCGCTTTGGGCAGGATGTTGACGCAGGCGGCAAGCCGCTGTTCCACCAAGTGGCGGGCCAGTTGTGCTCGCGTGCTTTTCGGAATCGCAGGTGGTCAGGACCACGATCTTATCCGTCATTTTTTGGCGGCGCGGCTCTTGGGCAGGCCGGCGATTTTCTTCTTGACGGCCTCGATCTCCTTGGCGTCCGACGATAGCGTGATGAACTTCTCGTAGGCTTCGCGGGCGTCGGTGAAATTCGTGCAACTTCTCATCGGCCTCGCCCAGCCGCAGGACCGCCTCGGCCGAAGTTGGGTCCCACTTGCTGGCTTCCAGAAAGCGGCGTGAGGCTGCCCGGTAGTTGCCCTTCTTGAAATAGAAGTTGCCGGCGGTGATGTTGCGGCTGGCTTCGAGCGGATTGAACGAGTACTCCTTCGGCTTGAGGTCGGGATCTTCTTCGGGAGGCTCCTGTTCCTGAACTGCGGGCGCCGCGGGTGGCGCGGGCGGTTTGGATTCCTGGGCGGCCAGTGGAAGCGCCAAAAAGACGCTCAGTAAAACAGCGCGTGTCACAATTTAAGTGTAGAGCCATTTTAAGCCATGCAGGACCTTCGCGAAAGAGCCGCCGAACTGCCTCTGTCGCCGGGCGTGTACCTGTACAAGGACGCTTACGACACAGTCATTTACGTAGGCAAGGCCAAGAATCTGCGCGCGCGGGTGCGCAGCTATTTTTCCGACGAGCGGCTGGCGGATTCGAAGACCGGGACGCTGATCAGCGACGCGCGGCAGATCGATTTCATTCAGGTCGATAACGAAAAAGAGGCGCTGGCGCTCGAAAACAATCTGATCAAGCAGTGGAAGCCGCGCTACAACATTCTGCTGCGCGATGACAAGACCTATCCCTACATCAAGCTGACGGCGGAAAAGTATCCGCGCGTGTACGTGACGCGGCGGCTGCGCAAGGATGGGTCCAGTTATTTCGGTCCGTATTTTCCGGGGAACCTGGCGCACCGGCTGGTGCACTTCATTCATCGGCACTTCAAGGTGCCGTCGTGCAAGGTGGATCTCACGCGATTCCATTCGCATCCGTGCCTGGAATTTCACATTCACCGCTGCCTGGGGCCGTGCGTGCAGGGACTGACCACGGACGCGGCTTACGCCGACGCGGTGCGCCGGGTGCGATGGTTTCTGGAAGGGCGGCATCGGGATCTGGCGGACGAACTTCGCGCGCGCATGGAAACGGCCAGCGCCGAGATGCGCTACGAAGAAGCCGCCGCGCTGCACGACCTGATCAAGACCGTGGAAGAGCACGGCGAGAAGCAGAAGATGGCGGCGGTGGAAGGCAGCGACACCGACATCTTTGCCTACTACGCCGAGCCTCCGCTGGTGGCGGTGAACCTGTTTCACTTGCGCGGCGGCCACATTGTCGACCGGCGCGAGTTCTTCTGGGAAGATCAGCGCGAGTTCGATCCGCCGGAGTTTTTCTCGTCGCTGATCAAGCAGGTGTATCTGGACGAGCCTTACATTCCGGCGTTTATGCACGTGCCGGTGGATTTCGAAGATCGCGAGCCGCTGGAGGAACTGCTTTCCGAGCGGCGCGGGCGCAAGGTGGAGATCCAGACTCCGCAGCGCGGGCAGAAGAAGGCCATGCTGGAGCTGGTCGAGTCCAACGCGAAGCACAGTTTCGAGCAGCGTTTCCGGGTGCTGAAGCCGTCCTCGCTGGCGATTCAGACGGCGCTGCAGGACGCGCTGAGCCTGGAAACGGCGCCGCAGCGCATCGAATGCTTCGACATCTCGCACATTCAGGGCACCGACAAAGTGGCCAGCATGGTGGTGTGGGAAAACGGGCGGATGAAGAAGTCCGATTACCGCAAGTTCATCATCAAGACCGTGGTGGGCAATGACGATTTCGCTTCCATGCGCGAAGTGATCACGCGGCGTTATGGGCGGCTCAAGGAAGAGAATCTGCCGCGGCCGGGACTGGTTCTGGTCGACGGCGGACTGGGCCAGTTGCATGCGGCCGCGGAAGCGCTGGAATCGCTGGGGATCACGGATCAACCGCTGGCTTCGATCGCCAAGCGCGACGAATGGATTTACGTCTACGGCCAGGAAGACGAACCCATCGTGCTGGACAAATTCTCGCCGGTGCTGCATTTGATTCAGGAAGTGCGCGACGAAGCGCACCGTTTTGCGGTCACCTTCCATCGCACGCGGCGCAACGCCAGCCGTCTGCAAAGCGAGCTAGATCTGATTCCCGGGATCGGCGAGAAGACTACCGCGAAGCTGCTGAAGCATTTTGGAAGTCTGGAGCGAGTGCGTCAGGCGCCGGAAGAAGAACTGGCGCGGGTAGCGGGCCGAGCCGCGGCTCAGAAAATAAGGACGGGACTCGCTGAACGATCGAGTCCCGTCCTACCCATGAAAAGCTGTCGATTAAAACAAATCGCCGATTTGCTTGGCGGCCACGCGGGCTTCCAAGTGAATCAAACCTGCGTTGCCGTCCTGCGGGCTGAGCACCGCCAGAACCGCTTTGGTGCCGGCGGCATAGATGAACAGAGAGCCTTCATCGGCCCGGACGGAAACTTCACCCAGGTTGCCTGCGCCAATGTTGTCGCTGATCTTGCGTCCCAAGGTGGAAGCGGCCGCGGCCATCGCCGCCAGGCGGTTGGGATCCGTGCCGTTGGTTAAAGCGTGCGCGATCGGCAGTCCTTCGTTGGATGCCAGCAGCACACCCTTTAACTCCGGAATCGAATTGCGCAGCTCTTCCAGGGTCGCCTTCAACGCTTCGCCTTTCGCCATGAGTGCCTCTCTCCTAAGCTCTCCAATATTCGGTAGATATCATCTATCGGTGCATAGGGAAATAACTGTAGAGCAGCCTAAAGCGGGGTTGCGATTGGCCGCTCGCGTGCCCGATCGTTTGGCGCATGGCCTGAACAACTTGCTTCCCGCCGCTCCAATGAGGTTACGTAATCCTGGTTCTGGGTGCTTAGTGTGATTGCCCGGGGTCGCACTAAGGTTTGTACCTGAGATCCAGCGGATAAGTGCTTTACCGCATAGAATGCCCCCATTGGGGTCTTTTGGAGCGGACCTAAAGAGCCGATCACTCTAAGGTATGCGGTGTCTGCAGTGCGGCAAGGCTATTCCTCTGTTCAAGCGTCTCGGTGGGAGCAGCGAGTTCTGCTCCGACGCGCATCGCAAGGAATACCAACAGGAATACAGCCAGCTCGCGCTGGGCCGCTTGATGCAGTCTCATTCGAGTGAGTCGAAAGCAGCGCCAGTGCAAGCGTCGCCTCTGCCGAGCGCTTCGGCCCCGGCGGAAGTTGCCACCTGCCGCGATCGTGAGTGGTACGCCTGTTTTCAATGGCGCGCCCGCATCGCCCGAAAAGGTACGCTCTGCCCCCATCCCATACGCGCCCGTACCGGCGGCGAAGCCGAACGGGATCGCGAAATCTCAGCCGCCACCTCCAATCCCGGTGAAAAAGGCTGTGCCACTGCCGGCTGCGTCGCAACCGGCCAGCCGCCAACGCAGAGGTGTCGCAACCTGCCATCGCAAAAGCGGCCGCGATTCAAAAGCCGGCGCCTGCAGAATTGCAATTCGCGCTGGTGGCCGCTCCCGAATTCGAGCACGCATTCGCTTCGCTGGCTCCCGATCGGCCGCGCCGACAAGCGGACATGTCGTCCGCGGAGTTGCCGCAGTGCGGCGCCATCGCGTGGGAGAACGGTGTCGAAATCGCAAATTCGATCGCGCGCCCGATGGAGCGCAAACTGGATCTGCGGGAAGTGCCCCGGCCGACACCGAGAATTGCTCTGGATCTGCGCATCGTCCCTCCGGAATCGTTGGAAACGGAAAACCGGCCTCTCATCATTCCGATAACGTTGGCTGAACCGGCCGAAGCCTCCCTGTGGACTGGCCCACACCGCGATTTCGCGGGCGAGCTCGCGTCTTTGAGTGACTTCGCGAACGATCAATTCTCGAAGTCGGATTTTGAAGTGCCCGTGCTCACCGAAAACCCGCCGAAAGCGACTGCTGCCGAACCGTTGCCGCCGGAATCTCAACCCGCAGCGGTAGCGAGCGAACCGGTGCCAGCGGTTGTCAGCCCGACAATGTCTGCTGTAGCCGAGCCGCAAGCTGCTGCCGTTGAAAGTGAAGCGCCGCCACAGGAAGCGCATGCAAGCCTAACGGAATCGCAAACCGCTGCCCCCGCGCCCACCATGCGGACGCCCGATCCGGAACTCGATTCCCCTGCCTGTGAACTCCACAGGGATTGCGGCGGCGAGAGCCAAACCGCTTCCGGTGTTCGGTCCCGCGCCCGTGAGTGCTGGAACGGTCCAGATACCGCAGCCCAACGGTCTGCCGCTACGGCCGGTGATGGTGTTGGCAACGAGCCTGCTCCCACCGCTGGAGTGAAGACCGATAGCAAGAATCGCAAAACGAGTGTCTTCAGCCTCGGCTCTGCCCTCGTCGGCGGCGCCGAATCTCGGTTGCCCGAGCTGCCAGCGCAGACTCCTGACGGTCCGATGGCGTCGCGGATGCGCAAGATCCTGGCGGCTCTCACGGGGGCGGCGGTGCTGGGCGCCGGCCTCTTTTTTTTCCTGGGCAAACAGAGCAATGCCGGATTGAAGCCGCCAACGGCCGCGGCAGCCGATGGCGCACCGGGCGGTCAATGGATCGCGAACTTTGCTCCCGACGCCAAGCGGCAGCGCAGAGTCTCGCTGCTGCGCTCCTCGATGAATCTGCCGGCGTATCGTTTGGATTTTGAAAGTTCCATCCAGATGAAGGCCCTGGGCTGGGTTTATCGCGCGCAGGATTCCAAGAATTTCTACGTCAGCAAAATCGAATTTCAGAAGCCGGGACAAAATCCGGTGTATGCGCTGGTGCACTTCGCCGTCATCAACGGCGTGGAACAGCCGCGCGTGGAAACGCCGCTGCATGTGACGGTGCCGATGGGCGGGCTTTACAAGATCCGCTTTGAGGCGGTGGGAAATCGCTTCACAACCTGGGTGCAAGGCCAACGGGTGGAGCAATGGACCGACGCGCGGCTTTCGTCCGGCGGCGCGGGCCTGTATGGCGAAGGGGCGGAGCAATCCGTCTTGCATGGCGACTTTGTGGTTACGCCGCTGTCGAAATAGAAATCGTTGAGATAGGAGACGCCAACATGGCGCAGGACATTCCGGCAGACAAAGGTCAGCAGGTTTTCTTCGTAGACGACGATCTCATCGAGCGCCTTCTGCGGGGCGATGCAGCTCCGGTTCCGCCGAAGCCGCAGCGGCCGGCTTTTTCGAGCAGTCTGGCTCCGGCCATCGAGCTGGCGTCCGCCGGAAAGCTGGACGACGCGGTGCAGAAGCTCGAAAGCGCGCTGAATCACACCGAGAACGCTCGCGGCGAGAATGCAGCCGAAATTCACAACGGTCTGGGCCATCTTCGCTTTGAGCAACAGGACTGGAACGCAGCGGAACGCCACTACGCCAAGGCAGTGGAGCAGGAGCCGAAGAATACCGCCGCGCACTACAATCTGGCGCTGTGCCTGGAGCGTCAGGAGAAATTCGAAGCCGCCGCGCAGGAGTTTGAAGCTGCGCTGGCGATCGATCCCAAGCGCTGGCAAGCCCAGATCGGCCGCGGGCTGTGCCTCCTCCGGCTGAACCGGCCGGACGCTGCGCTGCCGTGCTGGGAGGCGGCCCTCAACGACCTTCCTCCCGCGAAGAAAGACCAGAGGCAGGACGATATCCTTTTCGGCAAGGCCGTGGCCCTGCATCAACTGGGACGTCTGGAGGAAGCTTCAGATCTCTACAACCAGTTGTTGCCGGCCAATCCCAACTCCATCGACCTGCTGGCGAATCTGACGACGCTGTCGATCGCGCGCAAAGACGACAGCCAAGGCCAAGGAAATGGCCGAGCGCTTGTTCAAGATCCAGCCGGAGTCACGCGTGGCGCTGGAGGGTCTGGCCGCCACCGCGCTCTCGCGGGGCGACTATGGCGCCGCGGCTCAGTATTGCTCGCAACTGATCAAGGTCGCTGGGGACTCCTACGAGGCATGGTTCAATCTGGGCGTCGCGTACCACAAGACCGGCCGCCTGGAGCAAGCCGCGAACGCGTATCGCGAGGCGCTGCGTCTTCGTCCCGAGGCGGTGGAAGCCCATGCCAATCTGGGCGCCGCGCTGCAGGAGCGTGGCGACCTGGCAGGCGCGCGCGAAGCCTATCGGCAGCGCGCTCGAAGGCTCGCCCAAGTTGCCCGGCGCGTTGTGGAATCTGGCGATCGCGGCCGAGCGCGAAGGCAACGCGGCGGAAGCCGAAGAACTCTGGAAAGACTAGCTGGCGGCGGAGCCGGATTGGCAGGACGCTTCCTTCCGCCTGGGTCACCTGCGCCTGAAGCGCGGCGAGTTCGCTGGAGCGGTGGATTGTTTTGAAGCCTGCTTGAAGCAGCGGAAAGACTGGCCGGAAGCGCTGCTGAATCTGGGCGTTGCATCCTGGAAATTCGGGGATCTGGAGGGCGCGGCAAACGCGTTCCGCCAGGTTCTGTCGATTAATCCCAAGCATCCGGATGCTCTGCGCTATCTGGCGGCCGTGGCCATCGAACAAAAGAATTCCAGTGAAGCCCGTGAGATGATCGGCAAGCTGGGGTCCCTGGGGCCGCCTTCGCCGGAGCTGCAATACAATCTGGGCCTCCTGCTGCAATCGACCGGCGACTATAACGCCGCTGCCGAGTGCTACCGCGTAACCTTGCAGCACAAGCCGGAGTTTAGCGGCGCCATGATCAACCTGGGCCATGCGCTGAAGGCCGCCGGCCAGGAAGAAGAAGCTCGCAATGTCTGGAGCCAGGCGGTCGCCGCCGATCCCGACCTCGCCGGCAAATACTTTCAATAGGGTTACAGACTTACGGCGCTGCACGGGCCGCGACGCGGACGGCACGCTATCATTGAAGTTTGAGTGAGAAGAAGTCACGCAGCACCCGGTCCCGGGTTCTGCTGGTGGTTATCAACGTCGTATCTTTAGCGAGCCTGGTCTGGACTCTGCGCGGCTCCCACCTATCCGAACTCAAAGACGATCTGCAGGAGATGAACTGGTGGTGGATCGCGCTCGCGGTGGCCGCGGACGTGTCGGTCTACTTCTGGCACGGGCTGCGCTGGCAGACGCTGTTGCGGCCGGTGGTGCGTCTCAAGTACTGGGAGCCGGTGCGGGCGATCTACGTGGGCCTGTTCGCCAACGAAGTGCTGCCGTTCCGCGCGGGCGAAGTGTTGCGCTGCTATCTGCTGGCCCGCAATCCGCAGCTGCCGCTCTCGGTGTCCCTGACCAGCGCCTTGATCGAGCGCATCTTCGATGGCATCTGGCTCTCCCTGTGCATCATCCTGATGCTGCGCTACACCGTGATTCCCCACAGTCTGCGCTTTCTGGTGGATGGCGCCTACGTCCTGGGGATCTCGGTTCTGGTAGTGGCGCTGGTTCTGGGCGTGATCATGTTCCGGCGGCATGAAACGCGCGCGGCGCTGGCGGGCGAGACTGGGTGGCGGCGGCAACTGCACGTGCTGATCGATGACCTGGAAATCATCGGGCACTCGCGCTACTCTGTGGGCCTCCTTCGTGCAAAGCCTGCCCTACCTGCTGCTGATGACGGTGCCCATTTACGCGACGATGCGCGGATTCGGCTTCGATTCTTTTTGGGGAATCGCATTCGTGCTGATGGTGGTGTTGCGCCTGGGTACGGTGGTGCCGCAGGCTCCGGGAAATTTAGGGTTGTTTCAAGTCCTGGTAGTGGAAGTCATGGAAAAGATCTTCAACTATGCCCATGCGGATGCGGCGCGGTTCTCGCTGGTGCTGTGGGGGATCGTCACGCTGCCGCTGTTGATCGGCGGAGCCATCTCGCTGGCGGTCACCGAAGGGAAGTTGAGCGATTTGCATAGCGCGGCCACCAGCGAGACCAGCCAGATCACAAGCTCGCGCCCATGACTTTTTCGTAGACCGCCCAGGTTTGCGCTACCGCTGAATCCCAGGTGAAGCGCGGCACGCGCGCGCGGCCCCGGGCGATCAGGTCCTCCCGCAAGCTTTCGTCGCCGGCCAGACGCGTTCAGCGCATGGGCCAGTTGGTCGATATTCAGCGGGTCCACTAGAAGCGCGGCGTCGCCGGCTACTTCGGGCATGGCCGAAGATTGCGAAGTGATCACCGGGACTCCGTGGGCCATGGCTTCGAGGATCGGCATTCCGAAGCCTTCGTCGAGCGAGGGAAAGGCGAAGATGCGGGCGCGAGCGTAGAGGGCTGCGAGTTGCTCGCTCGACAAGTGGCCGAGGATGTCGATGTCCGCGCGCCGCGGGCTTTCTTCCACCGCGCGCAGCTCTTCGGCGGCGCCATAGCCTTGCGAGGCGCCGGCCAGCGCCAGACGCCAGCCCGCCGGGAGACGCTCGAAGGCCTTCACCAGGCGGCCCACGTTCTTGCGCTTCTGAATGACGCCGACGAACAGGACCAGGTTCTCGCGGCGCGCGGCGCTGACGGCGGCGACCTGCGGAGACCCATGAGGCACGACGTGAATGCGCGACGGCTCGACGCCCAGAAGCTGCTCGACGTGCGTGGCGGTGGATTGCGACACCGCGATGATGGCGTCGCTGTTGGCGGCCGCCTGACGGGCCTGCTCCGTGAAGCGCGCGCGGAACTCGGGTGACGAATATTCGCCGGTCATCACGAACAGGTCGTGGAAAGTACAGACGGTGCGGCGCGACCGCCGGTCGACGCGCTGATTGAGAGCGTGGAACAGGTCGGCGCGCGGAGCGCCTGTCAGCAGACGGCGGCTGGCGTTCGGCGGCAGCTTTTCAGAGAAGCGACTTGAAGAGGCGGTGCGGGCGATAGTAGAAACGAAAGCGCTCGCTCGGGATGCGCGCGGGCGAGGCCGGACATCATCTCGCGCGAATACACGCCGACGCCGGATAGATTCTTTCCGAGACTGTAGGTTGCGTCGAGGGCGATGCGCACTCGACTGTTATCGTCGCATGCGCGCGCCGCCCGCGCAGGTACTTGCGCTAGCCTGTCAAGGTGCTCCCTCGCCTGACGACGCCCGCCAAAATACAGCAATTCCTCGACGAAGAGATCGGCTACAACCGCGAACCTCGCGGCGCCACCTGTTATTCGCCCAGGACTGTACTGCGCGAACGCGTGGCACACTGCATGGAGGGCGCGCTGCTCGGCGCGATGGCGCTGCGCAAGCTGGGACATCCGCCGCTCCTGGTGGATCTGGAAGCCGTGCGCGATTCCGACCACGTGCTGGCGGTCTATCGCGTCAATGGGCACTGGGGAGCGGTGGCGAAGTCCGATTACGCCGGGTCTGCGCTCGCGCGAACCGGTCTACGCCACCATTCGCGAACTGGCGATGAGTTACTTCGAGCACTATTACAATCCGGCCGGCGAAAAGACCCTGCGCGCCTACTCGCGGCCGGTAAATCTTGCGCGCTTCGACCGCTCGCTCCAGTGGATGACCACGCTCGATGAGGTCTGGGAGATCCCCGGGCACCTGTGCGTCATTCCCCACACCCGCATTCTGACGCCGCCCATGGAGCGCAAGCTCGCGCGCATGGATCCGCGCCTGTATCAGGCCGGCCGCGTCGGCGGAGTCATGGAGCCGCTGTTTCGCTGGCCGCCCGCCGCTTCCACTCGAACAGCATCACGCCGGCGGCCACGCTGACGTTCAGCGACGCCACTTGTCCCGCCATCGGAATGCGCACCAGGAAATCGCAGCGCTTGGCCACGTGTTCGTGCAGCCCGCTGCCCTTCGCCGCCCAGCACGATCGCGGATGGCCGGGTGAACTCCACCTGGTCGTAGGCATCCTTGCCGCGCTCGTCCAGGCCGTAGATCCAGTAGCCGCGCTCCTTCAGTTCATCCAGCGTCTTGATTGATGTTCACCACGCGCACCACCGGCATGTAGGCCAGCGCACCGGCCGCCGCGCGCCCCACGGTTTCCGTCAGTCCCGCGGCGCGGCGCTCCGGGATCACCACCGCCGCCGCTCCCGCCGCATGAGCCGTGCGAATGATGGCGCCCAGATTGTGCGGGTCCTCTACGCCGTCCAGGATCACGTGCAATCCGCCGGAGGCCGCCGTCTCGTCGATCGACGAATACTTCTCCGCCGCGCCGAACGCGACCACGCCCTGATGGTTCGCTCCATTGGCCGCACGGTCCAGCCGGTCGCGCGGTTCGACGCGCACCGGAATGCCGCGTTCCCGGCACAGCGCCAGCAATTCCTGTAAGCGCGCGCCGCCGGCGCCCTTCGCGACCACGCACACGATCCAGCGGCCGCCCGGCCAGCAGCGCCTCCCGAACCGGATGGATTCCTACAAGCGGGGACATTATCATAAGGGTACGTCATGAGTTCGCAAGAAGACATGATCGTCGGGCCCCTGCCGGAGATTCCCGACAAGCTGTATTTCCGGATTGGCGACGTGGCGCGCCTGGCGAACATCAAGCCCTACGTCCTGCGCTTCTGGGAAACCGAGTTCCCGGGGCTGGGCCCCAAGAAATCCGGCACCGGCCACCGGCTCTACCGCCGCAAGGACGTCGAGATGGTGCTCGAAATCAAGCGCCTGCTCTACAAGAACGCTTCACGATTGAGGGCGCACGCAAGTTCCTCGAATCGCGAGCCAAGCCCGAGCTGGTCCCGGCTCGCCGCTGCGCGCGGCAAGCGCAAGAGGGTTCAGGGCGACCTATTTGTCGCCGACCGCACCGCCGACCTGACGAAACTCATCGACAAGGTCCGCGAGGAGCTGCGCGCCATCGCCGAGCTCTTGAAGTAGGCTCAGCGCCGCGCCCTGCCGAACTTAACCGAACCCGCACCCTGCCGATAGAAT
The DNA here is from genome assembly GCA_963731375.1 of Bryobacterales bacterium. Taxonomy (GTDB): domain Bacteria; phylum Acidobacteriota; class Terriglobia; order Bryobacterales; family Bryobacteraceae; genus Palsa-187. The sequence continues at coordinate 106,191 of CAVSUW010000002.1, read as the reverse complement.
GGAACAGGAATGACCAGAAAAGTTCGTAAAGCGGTTTTCCCCGCAGCCGGGCTCGGGACTCGTTTTCTTCCGGCGACCAAAGCCATGCCCAAGGAGATGCTGCCGCTCGTCGACAAGCCCCTGATCCAATACGGCGTGGAGGAAGCCAAGCTCTCCGGCGTCCAGAACATCATCATCGTCACCGGCCGCGGCAAGAGCGCCATCGAAGATCACTTCGACGTCAGCTTCGAGCTGGAGCACCTGCTCGAAACCCGCCACAAGAAGGATCTGCTGGCCACCGTGCGCGCCGTATCCGACATGATCGACATCGCCTATGTGCGGCAGAAAGAGGCGCTCGGCCTGGGGCACGCCGTCCTGCGGGCCCACGATCTGGTGGGCGACGAACCGTTCGCCGTCATCTTGTCGGACGATATCATCGACGCCGAGACGCCCTGCCTGCGGCAGCTGCTGGACGTCTATGAGTTTTATTCCGCGCCGGTGCTGGCGCTGATGGAAGTCCCGCGCGAGAACATTTCCGCCTACGGCGTGGTGGACGCCGAGCCGGTGGCCCACAACGGCGGCGCGCGACCGCCTGTATCGCATCCGCAATCTGGTGGAGAAGCCCAAGGCCGAAGACGCGCCGTCCAATCTCGCCATCATCGGACGCTACGTGCTGACGCCGGAGATCTTCCACTCGCTCGAAACCATCGAGCCCGGCAGCGGCGGCGAGATTCAGTTGACCGACGGCCTGAAGCACATGCTGCGCAGCCGGCCCATCTACGGTTACAAGTTCGAAGGCAAGCGCTACGACGCGGGCGACAAGCAGGGCTTCCTGCAAGCCACCGTGGAGCTGGCGCTCAAGCGCCACGATCTGGGCGCGGACTTCCTGGCATATTTGAAAGGGCTGAAGTTGTGAAGGAGTTGTGAAACAGGCGGGCAGAAAATAATAACGGCCCCGATTGCTCGGGGCCGGTTGGTCAAACTCGCTATTGCGAGCCCGTTTTAGCTACTTCTTTTTCTTAGCAGCAGCTTTCTTCTTCGGGGCCGCTTTCTTCTTGGTTGCGAATTTCATCGTGTGATTCTCCCTTAACATCAAAGTACGCGCCACTCGTAAGAGCACGCGCTTGTGTCCCCTTTATAAGGTGGATTGATTTGAATGTCAAGAAAAAAATGCACATCGCGGCTCGTCGCCGGGGGCCGCCGCGAGCCCTCGATGACCGTCTGGCGCGCAAAAACGTAAATGCGTAGAATTGTTTTAGGTGCCGCGAAGTTCATGAGAGTGTTCCGAAGGCCGATTCATGCGGGTTTCGTGCTGCGTCGCACTCGGCGCGATGTTCATCGCGGGCTGCGGACATCACGCCGCGCGGGTGAACGCGCCGCTTGCGCCCGCGCGCATCGGAAGCACCGAGACCGGCGTCGCCAGCTGGTATGGAATCCCCTACACGGACGCCGCGCGGCCTCCGGCGAGATCTACGACATGCGGCAACTCACCGCCGCGCACCGCAGCCTTCCGTTTCAGACCTGGGTCGAGGTCACGAATCTCTCCAACGGAAAACAGGTGGACGTTCGCATCAACGATCGCGGCCCGTTTGTGAAGGGACGCATCCTCGATCTCTCGCAGGCGGCCGCGCGCGATATCGACATGCTGCGCGCGGGAACCGCTCGCGTGCGCCTGAAGGTGATCCCGCCGCCGAGCATTCTCCCGAGCACACCACCGCGCGAACCGACCCGCGAACCGGCCCGTGAACCGGTCGAGATCACGGCGGCGCCCGCGGCACCTGCGCCGCGCCGCTTACACCGGCCGCCGAACCGCCCGTTGCCGATGCTGCGCCTCCCGTCACTGCGCCGACTCCCGCCGTAACGCCCGCTACTGACGCGTCTCCAGTCGCGGCGGCTCCGGACACCACGACTCAAGTCATCGCACCACCACCCGTCGTTGCATCTTCCGCCACCGCAGCGCGAACGTCCGGTTACGCCGTCCAAGCCGGAGCCTTCTCCGATCCCGCCCGTGCCGAATCGCTGCGCGCCGTTCTCGAGGACCACTTCGCCGAAGCCCGCGTCGCGCCCTCGAATGGACGCACGCCTCCACTGTGGCGCGTGATCGTCGGCCGCGAGATGACCCGCGAGCAGGCTGCCGAACTCGCCATCCGTGTCCGCCGCGAAGCCGGCACCGCCATCGTGGTGCCCGAACCCGAGCTCGTGCCCGCTCCGAAAAACTAGCCCACGCAAGCTGCGCAAGTCCCTACTACCCGCAACCGTGGGGGTACCACCCACCCGCAAATGACTTACCCCATATCTCGGTATGGGGGTCTTGAGGAAAGTTCGATTCAACCGTAGAGTTTATCTTTGGGAAACGCACCATATATTAGGCCCACGTTCGAAAGGCCCGGAACGAACATGTCAGCACAACCTGAGGAAAGCCGTCACATCCTAGTGGGGCAATCGCCCCGCACGCGCCAGGTTCTCCGTTTGATTGAGAAACTTGGCAAGTGCCGCTGGCCCGCGCTGCTGCTCGGCGAGACGGGCACCGGCAAGGAAGTGGTCGCGCGCTCTATACATAATGTAAAGGCTTCCGGCCCGTTCGTCACCGTGGATTGCTCCTCCATGGTCGGCCCGCTGATGGAAAGCGAGCTCTTCGGGCACGTCAAGGGCGCCTTCACCGGCGCCGCCAACACCAAGTTCGGATTGCTGGAAGCCGCCAACGGCGGCACGGCCTTCTTCGACGAGATCGGCGAGCTGGCGCTGGACCTGCAAGCCAAGCTGCTCCGCGTGCTGCAAGAGAAAGAATTCCGGCCGGTGGGCTCGGTCGCCACGCGCCACTCGGATTTCCGCATCATCGCCGCCACCAATCGCGACCTGGCGGCCGAAGTGGAGAAGGGCACCTTCCGGCGCGACCTGTACTTCCGCCTGAACGTAATCAACATCCGTCTCTCGCCTCTGCGCGAGCGGCGCGAGGACATCCCGGCGCTGATCAATCATTTCCTTTCCCGCGTGGGCGGCAATTACGGCGTGACGGCTGAGGCGCTGGAAGTGATGCTCTCCTACGACTGGCCCGGCAACGTGCGCGAGCTCGAGAATTGCGTGCAGCACATGGTGGCCATGAACTCGGGTCCGCTGCTGCACATCGCCGACCTGCCGTCGAACCTGCAGAATCATCTGATCCAGAAGAAGGCGCAATATCTGATGGCCGCCGTCGGCCGCGAAAGTGTTGTTGGGCCGGCTGTGTCCCTGCCGGCGCCTGTACCGGCCTTCGAAGCATCCCAATTGGCGCTTCCGCCTTCATCTGCGGAGTTGCCGGCTCCGACCCAGACTCCCTCAATCGTGCCGCTGCACGTGCTGGAACGCCGCGCCATCCTCAACGCCCTCGAATACACCAAAGGCGATCGCGCCATCGCCGCCCACCTGCTGGGGATCGGCCGCACCACGCTCTACCGCAAGCTGAAGGAATATCAACTCGCTACCTGACGCGCTGCCCGCGCCGCAGTTCCGTTTCTGCGATCATCGTGACACTATGCCCCAACCGTTGTCCGTCGTCGCCCAATTGAAAGCCATGCCCGGTAAAGAAGACGACTTGCGCCGGGCGCTGCTCACGCTCATCGAACCTACGCGCGCGGAAGAGGGCTGCGTCCAATACGACCTGCACGTTCACGCCACCGACCCCAGCCGCTTCGTGTTCTACGAGAACTGGACCTCGCGCGAACATCTGGACCGCCATCTCTCCTCCCCGCATCTTGCGGCTGCCATAGGAACCGCGGGAGACTGGCTTGCCGAGCCGCCCAGCATCGAAACCTACTGGCGCATCGCCTGATTGCCAGAGTTCCACTGGCGGAATCGGGTCGCAGACCGGCGGGCGTTTTTGCCTGCGGTATACTCACGGGCATGTGGGAGCTTCGGCTCGGCGACGAAATCGACGACTATTGCGTTAAGTGCCGCCGGCTGACAAATCACTCGATCGTTTCGATGGTGGAGACGAAAGCGGCCAAGGTGCGCTGCCGCACCTGCTACAGCGATCACGATTTCCGCAACGAGCAGGCGCCTCCGTCGAAGAAGGAACTGGCGCGCCAGAAGGAATTGTTCAACGCCGTGCTCGCCGGGGTGGCTCCGGCCGGAAGCGGTCGCGGCCGTGGCTGCCGATGACGCCCGTCCGTTCCCGAGGCGTCCGTCGAACCTGAAGCGGCTGCGGCGCCGCCGAAATCTAAAAAGAAAAAAGCTTAGCTTGGACCGGCGGAATCGATGCCTGCTCCGGGGCCCATTCGCGCCATTCATCTAATAGCGGAAAATACAAACCCAGCCGCACCGGATTCCCGAGCGGCGCCAAAATGCGGGCGTAGCGCTCCATCTGATCGCGATAACGCCGCTGCTGCTCATCGAGGAACTCTTCCAGCTTGCCGCCCTGGTGCTCGCTGGTTTTGAAATCGATAATCCAGCGCACGCCGTCGTCGATGAACGTGCGATCCACCAGGCCGCGCACGACTTCGCCATTGACCACGCCCGTCACCGCGTACTCGGAGTGCGAATCTTCGTGCGGCTCCAGAATCCAGCGGCCGCGACGGCTGGCGCGGATGCGCGCGAGCGCCTGCCGTACGCGCTGCGCCGCCGCTTCGAGATCCAGCGGAGAAACGCCGGCGTGCATCAGCGCTCTGCGGATCGCCGGCCCATCCGGGCCCGGGCTCGTCGACGCTTTTCATCCGCTGCACGAATGCGTGGACCACGGTGCCGGCGTGGCGCAGGCTCTCGCCCACCCATTCGAAACTTGGCTCGTGCGGCTCCGCATCAGGAGCCGTCGTGCTTTGCCACGCCACCGGCGCGGGCAGCTCGGGCAAACGCCAGGACTCCGGCAAACGGCGCAGCATGTCCGGCGGCCGTGTGCGCGGAGGCGGCGCCGCTCCCGCATCATCGCGCCGGAAGAGCGCTCGTCTCCTCAGCCGGAGAGCGCGGGCCACAAGTCGGAGAGCATCGAACCCCTTGCCGGGCTCTCCGTTATTTCCGACGTGCCCCATCAGGTGCAAGTCGCTTCTTGGCGCGCGTCGCCGCCACGTAGAGCTGCCGCGTGCGCTCCCAGTCGTTTTTCCGCCGGTCGAGCCGCCGCAGATAGCGATAAAGCTCGTCGGGCTCGGCGCGGGTCTCATCGATCGGCGCCACCAGGCACTCGAAGCCGTCCGCCATCGCGCCACTCGTGAAACAACACCAGCGGCTTGTCGTCGAGCTTGGAGCGGCGCCCGAGACCGGGCACGATCACGGTGTCGAACTCCAGGCCCTTGGCCTTGTGAATGGTCATCACGTGCAGTCCCGCGCCCACCGGATTCTCCGGCTGCGCGAAGAGGTCCGCGACACGCTTGCGGAAGCGCTCGAAATCGCGCACGTCCGCGCCCGATTGCTCGGCTTCCAGCAGATCGAAATAGGCCGCGGCATCCTGCAACGCGCCTTCGCTCCGCTCCAGACACGCCGGGCCGCCTAGTCTCATCCACACGCGTTCCACCCAGCGGCGCAGCGGCCAGCGGCCTTGCTCGGCAAACGCCTCGGCCAGAACATCGCGCAGACGTGCGGCGCGCTGCTTGGCCATCGTCAGTGAGCGAGTCGCAGATCCTGCAGGCAATCCCAGATGCTGGCGGTGATGCGATCGCGCACCAGCGCCTCCAGATCCGCGAGCGTCAATCCGCACCACGGCGCGCGCAGGATCGAGAGCCACGCAATGCGATCCGCCGGATCGAGCATCGCGCGAGTCAGCGCCAGAAGATCGCGCACGATGGAGCGGTCCGGCAGCGGATCGATATCCACCGCGCTGAACGGGAGCGCGGCGGCTTTCAGCGCCTCCGTGATCGCGAACAGGTGCGAACGGGCGCGCACCAGAATCGCGACCGAGCCATCGGGATCTTCGCGTCGCGCTTCCTGAATGCGGCGGATCACGCGAGCGGCTTCGAGCTGGTCCTCGCCTTCGACGAATCCGTCGATGGTGACGACGCCGTCCGGCTCCTGTCCGCGCGGCCAGCGAAGCGGTGTACTTCACCGCGCCGGCATCGTCATCGCTGGCTTTCGGGAAGCTGTTCGAGAACAGCGCGTTCACGCGCTCGACGATGGCCGGGCCGCGAGCGCCGGTTCAAGCGCAGTTCCAGACGCGCCATGCGGCAAGTCCGCCGATGCCTTTTTCTTCCGCTTCTCCAAACAACCCGACCTCGGCCTGGCGGAAGCGATAGATCGACTGCATCGGATCGCCCACCAGGAACAGCGTGCGGCCGTCGCCGGGCTGCCATCCGCCGGTCAGTTTTTCGAGGAGTTCAAATTGCGCGCGCGACGTGTCCTGGAATTCGTCGACCAGCAGATGCTCGATGCGCGAATCCATGCGGTACGCGACTTCGGTGGGATTGTCGATCTGCCCCAGCGCATCGCGCGCCGCGATGCCCAGCTCCATGAAGTCGATGACGCGCTCCGCGCGGAAAACCATGCGGAGCTGCGCCACTGCCAGCTTCAGCGTCCGCAGCAAGCCCGCAGGACTTCCCATTGAGCGTCGCTATAACTTGGCGGCGGGAGTTCCGCGCAGACGCTCGAGCGCTTCCAGCAAGCCGTCGCGCTCCTGGAGCGCCGCGATCAATTCCGCGCATTGGTTCTTGTGGGCGTCGCTGCCGGGCGGAAAGCCACATCTCACGGTCAGCCCTCTGGGCTTGCGCCACTCGTCGTCGCCGGTCAGGAGCACGTCCGCGAGACCTCGCCAGATTTCGAGATCGCCGGCAGCCGGGTCCGGCCACGCCGTCAGATCCTGAATCGCCGCATACGCGGGTTCCCAGGCATATGGGCGGCAGCCTCTCGCGCCACCTTCACCCATACGCCGCGCAGATCCGGCGGGACACAGTTGATCGACAGCCTGCAGGCCCCTGACAACGGTGTCCGCCAATGCCTTCTCGAGTGCGCCGCGCGCGCCGTCATCGTCCAGCTTCAGCAAGTTCAACCACTGGTCGCGGCTCGCCAGCATGGTCGCGATCAGTTCGCGTGCATGGGTCGAGTTGTTATCCAGGTGCCGCAGCAGCGTGGTGAGCGCCTGCTGATATTCGGGATTGCTTTCGAGCAGCGTCTGGTGCGCGGCCTCTTCGTACAACTGGCGCGCGTCTTCTTCGATACGCGGCATGCCGCCCAGGCGTGCGAGCCACGGCATCTCGCCGGTGATGCGTCATGCACAGCGAGTCGATGGTTTGCACGCGCAGGCGCCCGGGATGTTCCAGCAGATCCCAGCCCAGTTCCCGATCGCGCTGGAGCACCTGCAGCGCCAACTCGCGCGTGATTTCCAGGTGCGGTTTGTCGACCGGCGTTCCGGCCTTGGCATCGCGCAAGTGCGACCAGGATGCGGTCCAGCATCTCGCCCGCGGCTTTCCGCGTGAACGTGATCGCGACGATCGCTTCCGGCTTCTTGACGATCGCCAGCAGCCGCAGAAAGCGCTGGATCAGCAATTCGGTTTTGCCGGAGCCCGCCGGCGCGCGCACCGTGAACGATTGCGTGGGATCGAGAGCCGCCCTGCGCTGCGGCTCGTCGAGCTCGTGCAGAATGACGGGGCTACTCACCGGCTTCGTCCTCCGGCGCGGCGCCGGCGCGCACCTCGGCGATCCGGCACAGCGAGTGAAGATCGCACAGCTCGCAGGTCTTCGCCGGCGTACTTCGGATCCACCGCGGCGTCGCCGCGCAGGAAACTGGAGCCGAGCTGGTCCACAACTCTGGTCCACTCCGGCTCGCGCCAGGCCAGCGCCTCGCCCGCATGACCCAGCAGCTTCGTCTCGCCCGGCACCAGCTTGGCGTAATACACGCCCTCCACGTCGCGGCTCGCTCTTCACGGCATAGAGCGGCAGTTGCGGCGCGTCGGGCCGGTCGCCGTCCCAGTCTTTGACATTCAGTTTGTCGGAGGTCTTGTAGTCCAAAATAACGTACGTGCCGCTCGGCATGCGATCGATGCGGTCGACCTTCAAGTCCAGCTGCACGCCGCCGGCGTTCACTCTGCGCGGCGCTTCGCGCTCGACGCACCTCGAAATCCGGCCGGCGTTCTTTCTAGCTCGAAGCCACTCGGCGAGCAAATCTTCAAGACGGTCTTGCTCCAGCGCGCGCGAACGTTCGAGCGATGTGTTCCTGTGCCGCCGGCTCAGACCGCTGTCCAGGGCCGCGCTGACGGAGCTTTCGATCGCAGCGTCGATCTCCTCCGCCGGCCTCGCCAGCAATTCGCGCTGCGATCCGACATCGCGCCAAAAATATTCCAGCGCTTTGTGCGCCACAGTGCCGCGCTCCGATGGCGAAATGCCGATGTCGGGCGCATCATACTCGCGAGCGCCCAGGCGATGCCTCGCAAAAGCCCGGAAGGGGCACGCGGCCTGATCCGCCAGCACGCTCATGCCTCCGCGTCTGAAGGGTGCCCGGAGCCAACGGCGGCGCTTGCCCCAGCGGTTGAACCTCCAGCGGAACCGCGGCCGCGAAAATTCTGCGCAAGGGGTGTCGAATATCGACATCGGACGCCGGCGCTTCGGGAGCGCCTCGATCAGCGGGCTGACGCGAAGCTTTTCTTCGCCCGAGAATAACGGATAGCTGCACACCACCTCCGGCGCCGAAGCCAGCAGCCGCTCGGTGACGCGGCGTGCGTAGGCCAACTCGCGCTCCGGCGAGCTGTGCGGCATTCCCGCGGACCGTTGCAGCGACAAGGGCAGGAATGGATTGGGGCGCGGCGCCTCCGGCCACACGCCGCCGTGCAATCCCGCGATCCACAGGGCATCGAATTGCGATCCCGCGGCTTCGAGCATGTCCATGATCTGCACCGGCGCGCCTTCATCGCGCGGAGCGAAGCGCCGGTCGTGAGCGATGCGCCGCAACCGCTGGAGAGCCTGGCCGTAAGTCATGCGCGGCAGCACCACATCCAGCGCCGCGAGTTCGGACAAGAGGTTCTTCCAATGCTCCACCGCCTGGTGCTCGGCGGGATTGAGCGGGCGATCGCCCGGCCAGCCCGCGCGTTGCAGCAGCTTGGAGAACGCCGCGCTCCACTCGCTCGGATGCTGGCGTTCGCGCAATTCATCCGCCGCCTTTGCCATGGCCGGGAACGCGCGGCGCACCGCTTCCACTTCGAAGGAAATCTCTTCGATGCCCTGGCGGCGAAGATCGGCGTAGAGCCGCGAAGCCTGCCATTTGTCCATGCGCAGGAACGGCGATCGCAACAGCATTCCCGCTTCGCCGATCTGCAGTCCGGACTTTATTCCCAGGGTGAGCAAAGCCTCCGCAATCAGAGGGACCTCGGACGACGGCGCACCCGCGGAGATATGGAATGCGGCGGCCGGCGCCCTGCGCAAAATCCAAGCCGGCCATGGAAAATATCGTCGAAGATGCGTTCGGTGGCGGCAGACAGTCCGGCGAGCCCTCGCACGATGACGCCGATGCGCGCTTCGGGATGAGCTTCGAGCTTCCGTCGAGCCCAGGCCGCGGCATGAATCAATTCTTCAGCGGAGTCGCGCAGGCCCACGCGGTGTTGCTGCGGCTCAGCGGTCGCCGGTGCGGCGTTCCACGCTTGCGCATGGCACGCCTCAAACAGACGCCGATCCGCGGGCGAGAGTTCGTCGAAACCCGCGTGGAAGAGTGTGCCGGGAACCACCGTGCCGGCCGTGACCCGATCCAGCAGCGCTCGCGGAAGCTGGCTCGCGGTAATCCAACCGTTGCTCCCGCAGTTTGCGCTCCACCGCCTGCATCCAGTCAAGGAACGCTTCCGGATCGTGGAGCCCGCGAAACTCCGCCGCGTCGCACCGGCGCTTCCCAGGCGTGCACCAAACTCCACGCCTGCGCGGCTGCGGATACGGTGGCCGGAAGATCGAGCAACACGTCCGCGTCGCATCCGATCGCCGCGATGGCCTGTTCCCACAAGGCTTCTTCCTGCACGGCGCTGAGCAACACCGGAGTGTCGAACGGATCGCGATACGCACATTCCTGCCACACGCGTTCCAGCCACGCGCCGCGCGGAAGGATGTCCGGCGATTCCCAAACGCGCAGGCCCTGCCGCCGCCGCTCGCCATCGTAATCGCGCGCGCATCTGCCGGCTCAAGCGCGCATTCGCCGTGACCAGCGTGCCTTGCGTGTAGCGATCCACTACGTTATGTCCCCGCCTGCCTCGCCAGCGCCTGATACTTGCGCAGCAGTTCGAACAGCACCACGCCGCCCGCGGTCGCGACGTTCAGCGAATGTTTGCTGCCCAGCATGGGAATCCGGATGTGCATGTCGCAGCGCGCCGCCACCTCCGGGCGGATGCCGTCCACCTCGTGTCCGAAAACAATGCACACCGGGAAGGCCGGCATCCATTCGAACAAGTCGACGGCGTGCGGAGTGGTTTCGATGGCGGCAATCTCATAGCCCCGTTCGCGCAGCCGATCGAGCAGCGGCAGCGGATCGCGCGCGTGTTCCCAGCGCACCGTCTCTTCGGCCCCCAGCGCGGTCTTTCGAATCCCCGATTTCGGCGGACAGGCCGTGATCCCCGTCAGCAGAAGTTTTTCGGCGGCCGCGGCGTCGGCCGTGCGAAAGAATGATCCGACGTTGTACATGCTGCGCACGTTATCCAACAGAATCGCCACCGGAAGCGTGCTCGAATCCTTCGTAGGGTGAAGCCAGCGGAGTGGCGCGAAAGGGAAGCCGGTCCATCTTGAAGCCGTTCTACAGCTCGGCCTCTTCACCATGCTGCCACTATAGCGTGAGCGTCAATCACCTGAGCGTAAAGCAATGACCGGTGGCTATAATGGACCGTTGACGCTCTCCATCGTCATTCCCGCCTACAACGAAGAGCGCCGTCTTCCCTCCACCCTGGACGTAATTTTGGCCTGGCTGGACGCCGCTCCCTACCGGGATGCCGAGGTGCTGATCGTGGATGACGGATCGACCGACTCCACCGCCGCCATCGTCGAAAGCCGCGCCGCCAGTGAGCCGCGCTTGCGCCTGCTCCGCAATCCCGGCAACCGTGGAAAGGGTTATGCCGTCCGTCACGGAATGCTCGAAGCCAAAGGCGATTGGATTCTATCCTCCGACGCCGACCTCTCCGCGCCCATCGACGAACTTCCCAAGTTGCTCGCCGCCGCCGAGCAGCAGGGAGCGGCCATCGCCATCGGCTCCCGCGCGCTCGACCGCACGCTCATCGGAGTGCACCAAAGCCAGTGGCGCGAAATGTCCGGCATCGTCTTCAACGGTGTCATGCGCCTGATCACCGGCTTGCCTTTCGCCGATACCCAGTGCGGCTTCAAGCTCTTCCGCCGCGACGCTGCCGGCCGCGTTTTCAAGCTGCAGCGCCTGGATGGCTTCAGCTTCGACGTGGAAGATTTGTTCATCGCGCACACGCTGGGGATTCCTACCATTGAAGTCCCGGTGCGCTGGAATAATGTGGAAGGAACCAAGGTCAGCCTGCTGCAAGGGATCGCCTCGTTTCTCGACCTGCTGCGCATCCGCTGGAATTGGTTGCAGGGCCACTACGCGGAGTAGACTGAAAGAATGGCAATCAAGAGCCGGCGTCCGGGCCATTCCCTTGCTCGATCTGACGCGCCAATACCAGCCTTTGCGCGAACCGATTCAGGCTGCTCTCGCGCGCGTGATCGAATCGCAACGCTTCATCCTGGGTGCTGAAGTCGAACGCTTCGAGCAGCGCTTCGCCGAGTATTGCGGCGCGCGTTTCGCGATCGGCTGCGCCTCCGGCACCGATGCGCTGGAACTGGCTCTGATGGCCGCCGATATTGGTCCCGGCGACGAAGTGCTCACCGTCCCCTTCACGTTTTTCGCCACCGCGGGAGCCATCATGAGCGCCGGCGCGCGGCCGGTGTTCGTCGATGTCGAGCCGGATTCTTTCAATCTGGACGTCCGGCAACTGGACCACGCGCTCGCGACGCATCCGTCCATCAAGGCGATTCTGCCGGTGCATCTTTATGGGGGCTGTGCGGATATGGGTCCGATCCTGGAGCGCGCCGCTGGCCCGCGGCATTCCGGTGATCGAAGACGCCGCGCAAGCCGTGGGCGCCGAGTGGCGAGGCCAGCGCGCCGGCAGCATCGGGACCGTAGGCTGTTTCAGCTTCTTCCCGACGAAGAATCTGGGCGGTTTCGGCGACGGCGGCATGCTCACCACCAACGACGAAGACCTCGCGCGCAAGCTCAAGGCGCTGCGCATTCATGGGTCGTTCGAAAAATATATCCATCAGTGGCCGGGCATGAACTCGCGGCTGGACGCGCTGCAAGCCGCGGTGCTCGACGTCAAGCTGGATCATCTGGATGCCTGGAATCGCGCACGCCAGCGCAACGCGGCGCTGTACCGCGAGGCGCTCGCGGGGGTCGTGACTTTACCCGTTCAGCAGCCGTATCAGACCAGCCATGTCTACAACCAGTTCGTGATCCGCTGCGCGCGCCGCGATGAATTGCGGAAGTTCCTGGCCGAATCGGGCGTGGGCACCGAAGTTTACTATCCTCTCCCGCTGCATCTGCAACCCGCGCTGGCCGCCTACGGGCACAAAGCCGGCGATTTCCCGGTGAGTGAACAACTCGTCGAAGGAAGTTCTGGCGCTGCCGATATTCGCCGAGCTGACCGAAGAAGAGATCGCCACGGTGGCCGGCTTGATCCGCGAGTTTTACGGACGAGCATGACCAAGCGTTCACAGCCTCGCTTGCTCGCGATATTTCTGGCATGCGTCGTCGTGTGCATCGCGGCCGACGATTTGCCGCCCGTCCCGCAAACGCCTAAGAAACCCGTCACCGACGACTATCAGGGCGTGCAAGTTGTCGACGACTATCGCTGGCTGGAGCCGTCGGCCGACGCGGAAGTCCGCAAGTGGAGCGACCAGCAGAACGTGCGCACACGCACGTATCTCGATCGCCTGGCGAATCGCGCCGCCATCGTCGATCGCCTCAATCAACTGAACAGCAGCTCGTCCGATTCGATTCTCGTCGCTCGTCTCCCGCGCGGGCCTGCTCTTTGCGCTCAAGACGCAGCCGCCGAAGCGCCCAGCCTTACCTGGTGGCGCTGGCCTCGCCTGACGATCCGGCATTCCGCGCGCACGGTGGTCGATCCCAACGTGCTCGATCCCAGCGGGTCCACCACCATTGACTTTTACGAGCCTTCGCTTGACGGCAAGCTAGTGGCTGTCTCGCTTTCGAAAGGCGGCAGTGAAGAAGGTTCGGTATCGGTCTTCGAAGTCGCCACGGGCAAACAGCTCGGCGATGTCGTCCCTCGCGTTAATGGAGCCACGGCCGGCGGCAGCGTGGCTTGGAATCGCGATGCCAGCGGCTTCTGGTACACGCGCTATCCGCGTGGCGGAGAGCGCCCCGCAGCCGATCTGAACTTCTACCAGCAGGTTTACTTTCACCGCCTAGGCACGCCCACCGCGCAAGACGAATACGCCGACGGCAAGCAGTTTCCGCGCATCGCCGAAGTCGAGCTGCAATCTTCCGACGACGGCCAGTTCGTTCTCGCGCGCGTGGCGAACGGCGATGGCGGCGAGTTCCTGCACTTCATGCTTTTGCCCGACGGCCAGTGGCACCAGATCACGCGCTTCTCCGATCACACCTCGCAAGCCGCCTTCGGACCGGACGGAACGCTGTATCTTCTGTCGCGCAAGGACGCGCCGATGGGCAAGGTGCTGGCGCTGGCGCCGCCGGCCTTCTCGGTGGCCAATGCGAAAACCGATTCTGACCGCCACGCGTTCTTCGATCGATGGATTCGTCGAGGCGGGCTCGCATCTCTACGTGCGCTTTATGGCCGGCGGCCCGTCGAAACTATTCGACGTCGAAGCCGGGCAAGCCCGACAAACCGATTGAAATTCCCGCAGTGTCTCTTCGGTGGGGCAGTTGGTTGCACTCAGCGGCAATCAGCTGCTGTTCGAGAACGAAAGTTACGTCGATCCCCCGGCTTGGTATCCGCTACGATCCCGCCAACGGTCAGGTCAAGAAGACGGCCCTGTTCCAGACTGCGCCTGCGGATTTCAGCGACGTCGAAGTCATCCGTCAGACTGCGGTCTCGAAAGACGGCACCCGCGTGCCCATGACCATCCTGCGCCGCAAGGGCACCAAGCTCGATGGCAAGAACCCCACGCTGCTCACCGGCTATGGCGGCTACGGCATCAGCCAGACGCCCGCCTTTGCGGTCCGCCGCCGGTTGTGGCTGGAGCACGGTGGTGTGTGGGTGGTCGCCAACCTGCGCGGCGGCGGCGAACTCGGCGAAACCTGGCACGAGCAAGGCCGCCTCACCAAAAAGCAGAATGTTTTTGACGACTTCATCGCCTGCGCCGAGTTTCTCATCAAGGCCAAGTACACCAGTCCCGACAAGCTGGTCGTCGAAGGTCGGCAGCAACGGCGGCTTGTTGATGGGCGCGGCGCTGACCCAACGGCCCGATCTGTTCCGCGCGGTGGTGAGCCACGTCGGCATCTACGACATGCTGCGCGTCGAGACTTTCCCGAATGGCGTTTTCAACGTCACCGAGTTCGGCACAGTGAAGGAGAAGGATCAGTTTCAGGCGCTCTATGCCTACTCGCCTTACCATCACGTTAAGGACGGCACCGATTATCCATCCGTTCTGTTTCTGACCGGCGCCAACGACGGCCGCGTCGATCCTATGAACTCGCGCAAAATGACCGCGCGTCTGCAGGCCGCCACCCACTCCGGGCGGCCCGTATTCTTGCGGACCAGCTCCAACGCAGGCCACGGCATCGACGCCAATCTGGATCAGCGCATCGATCAGGACGCCGACGTATTTTCGTTCCTGTTCGATCAATTGGGGATGAAGTAGCCGCGGTCTAGATCTCGTAGCCCGCCTGCGCGGCATCGCGATGAAACATCTTCACGGTATCGAGCGAATAGTCGTCCAAATCCTTACCGACTAGCTCCAATTTGTGCAGCAGGTCATGGGTAGCGGTGATAATGTGGCAACCCACCGAGTCCGCCTGGAAGATATTTAACAGCTTCCCGCGGGCTGGCCCAGATCAGTTCGATGTTCGGATACGGCCGCAGGATATCCACCGCCTCCGCCATGATCGGCACTGGGTCGCGTCCGGTGTCGGCGATGCGTCCGGCGAACATGGACACATAAGCCGGCGGCCCACCCGCGAGCGCCGCCGCGACTTGCTTGACCTGCGGGAGCGTCATCAATGCTGTCACGTTCAGCTTTACGCCGCGCCGAGCCAGACGGCACACCAAATCGAGCGAGCTCTCGCGCCGCGTGTTGGTGACCGGAATCTTGGTGTAAACATTCTCGCCCCAGCCGGAAATCTTGAGCGCCTGACGTTCCATCTCAGCGAATTCATCGGCGAACACTTCAAACGAAATCGGACGATCCGGCACCGCGGTCAGGATATCCTTCGCGAATGCCTCATAATCCGTGATCCCAGCCTTGCGCATCAGCGTGGGATTCGTAGTGAACCCGCGAATCAGCGGATTCGCGTACATTCGCAGGATTCCAGCGCGATCGGCGCCATCCGCGAACACCTTCACTTTTAAATCCCCAACCTGCATCAGCCAATCATAACGCGCCCCACTCGATGTATACTGGGCCGAACGAGCATCGCCACGCGCGGCGCTTCTTCTCCTTCCCTATGATTGTTTCCCGCACTCCGTTCCGCGTCACGCTCGGTGGCGGCGGCACCGATCTGCCCAGCTTCTACGAAAAGCATGGTGGCTTCGTCCTGGCGATGGCCATCGACAAGTACATGTACGTCATCTTGAACGTGCCCAACGCCGACCGTCTCATCCGCCTGCATTACACCAAGAGTGAGACCGTCGCGCACGTCGATCAACTTCAGCACGAACTCGCGCGCGAGGCGCTGCGGGCGCACGGGATTCACGACGCCATCGAGATCGCGTCCGTCGCGGATCTGCCGGCCGGCACGGGACTGGGCTCATCAAGCTGCTATTTGGTCGGATTGCTGAGCGCGATTCGAGCGTACCTGCTGCGCCCGGTGCCGTTGCAGACCCTGGCCGAAGAGGCCTGCCACATTGAGCTCGACGTGCTGAAGCAGCCGATCGGCAAACAGGATCAATACATGGCGGCGTTCGGCGGCCTCACCCAGCTCGAAATCGAAAAATCTGGAACCGTAAAGGTGACGCCTCTATCCCTGCCCGCCTACTCGATATCGGATTTCGTCGCCAACACGCATCTGTACTACACCAAGACGCAGCGCAACGCCACCGACATTCTGGAAACGCAGAGCCGCAAGGTCCGCGAGGAAATCGGTGGTGCGGTCGAAAGCAATCTGCTGCGCATTCGCGACATCGGCTATGAGATCGCCGATGCGATGAAGGCCGGGAACTTCGATCGCTTCGGAGAGCTGATGCACACGCACTGGATGGCCAAGCGCCAGCTCTCCGATAAAATCACGATCCCCGAAGTGGAGCGCCTTTACGATCACCTGCGTGCGGAATACGGAGTGCTGGGCGGCAAAATCGCGGGCGCGGGCGGCGGCGGCTTCTTAATGTTGTACTGCCCCAAGAACGGCCGGCGCCTGATGGACTTCATGCAGAGCCAGGGGATGGAGCGCCTGCACTATGCTCCCGAGTTTGAAGGCAGCCGCGTGATCACCAACGTTCGCAACGCGCACTCCGAGCATTACCACTCGCGCAATTGGTGAGGCGGCCCCTAGCCCTCAGCGCGGCTGTGCCGGCGTTTTGGGCGACACAGGATTATCCGCTTTGCCGCTCGCCTTCGGCGTGCCGATATGGTCGGCAAGCTGGCCGCCCGTGAAGTTGTCCGTGAAGCTCTCATCAATCTCCGGCAGCATGGTTGCGTTCCAGGCGTACCATTCCGCCGTGATTCGGTCATAAATATCTTTGCGCCGCTCCTTCAGATTGGCGCGTTCCATGGGGTCATCAACGACATTGAAGAGAAACGTGTTGTCGAGGATCTTCAGATATTTATAGTCGCCGTCCCTCGCGGCACGCTGGGCATTGGCCTTGTAACGCCAGAACAGTTTGCGCTCAAAGGGCGTTCCATTCTGCGTAAGTATCGGCAGTAAATTCATGCCGTCCGGTGGGAATGCCGGGTCGGACGAGGCGCCAGCGGCTGCCAGCAGCGTTGGCAGCCAATCCATGCTGATCGCTACTTGCTCGGTGGTTCGACCTTGCGGAATGCGCGCCGGCCAGCAGACGATCGCCGGTATCCGCAGTCCACCTTCCAGAAGTTCCGTCTTCCGGCCCGTGAAAGGCCAGGTATCCGCGAATCGTTCCCCGCCGTTGTCGCTGGTGAAAATCACGATCGTGCTCTCTGCCAGACCATTCGCGTTCAGTGCCTCAACCACGCGGCCTATCTGAAGATCCATTGCCTGAATCATCCGTTGATAAGTCTTTTGCGAGCCGCCGTCGAAATCAAATAAGCTTCTCAGGCCTCCGCCCGCTAAACGCCTCGACTCGGCCTGATCGCCTGGCGCTTCCCACGGCCAGTGCGGCGCGTTGAAGTGCAGACTTAGCAGAAACGGACGACCTGATTTTGCATATCCATTGACCACATCCACGGCTCGACTGCCGAGCATATCGGTCAAGTAGCCCATCTCATGCACGTGCACATCGTCTGTCCCACAGATTTGAATCGTGCGCATAGTAATCGGAACCGCCCTCGCGGAATCCGTAGAAATGGTCGTATCCGCTTTGCAAAGGGCCAAATTTCGGGAGCGAGCCCAGATGCCACTTTCCAACCAGAGTCGTTCCGTAACCGGCCTTCTTCAACAATGACGGCAGTGTGGGATGGTCCGGCGGCAAACCAACATCGCGGCCGTTCAACGGCTCCTCCAACCCGATTGGCAGCCGGTATTGGTAGCGTCCGGTGATGAGGGCGGTGCGCGTTGCTGAACAGACGGCGGAGTTTGCATAGGCCTGCAGGAATCGCACTCCCTTCGCCGCCACGCTATCGATATTCGGTGTGCTGAAATCGGGTCGCCCGTAACACGACAGATCGGCGTACCCGAGATCATCGGCCATGATGAAGACGACGTTTGGAGGTCCCGACGCCCGCTGCCCAAATACATTGTCAACGCCTGACGCAAGCGCGGCTGTCCCAAGCGCGGCGCTGCGCAGAAGCCCCCGGCGGGTCACGTCATTCGAGATTTTCATTTCAGCCAAGTTTACACCTGAAACGAACCGAGCACGATCACGGCTGGCGCAAGATCCAATCGGCCGCTGCGCGGATTGAATCGACAGTCACCGAAGCCTCCGTCGCAGAGCGCTTTTCGCGATAGCCGTAATCGATCCAGACCGTCGCGCAGCCGGCGCTTGCTACCGGCATCGACGTCACGCCAGCGGTCCCCGACCATGAAGCTCCGTGACAGGTCGATATCGTATTTCTCCGCTGCGCGCAGCAGCAAACCTGGCAGAGGCTTCCGGCAATCGCATCGATCCGACATCATCGTGCGGGCAGACGAAGAAGTCATCCAGCGGAAGAGTTTCGCGCAGCGCTTGATGAATCGCGTCCACCGTAGCAAGGCTCCTGCGTGCCGCGCGCAATGTCGGGCTGATTCGTGACCACGATCAACAGAAACCCGGCCTGTTTCAAATCGCGCAGGGATTCGGACGGCTCCCTGCCACAATTTTCAATTCGTCGACTCCGGATGGCGGATATGGCTTGCCATCGCGCACGATCGCCTGGTTGATCACGCCGTCGCGGTCCAGAAAAACTGCGCGCTGTCCCGGCACTGCCTCAAACCACCGATTCCCACTTGGTCTGCTCCTGCTTCAAGTCGGGATGCGACACCAGAAGGTGCCAGACGACGGCCTGAAAAGCCTCCGAATGCGGCGTAATGTGGGCCGCATTCACCACCGGGATCAACACGCACGCGTCCGCCACCTGCGCCGTGTAGCCGCCGTCGCGCCCGACGATTCCTCCGATTTTCGCGCCCACCGTCCGCGCGTATTTGAGCGCCTCCACCAGGTTGGGGCTCACCTGCTTTTCGAGGTTCCCGCCGCCCACGGAAAAAATCAGCAGCATGTCATCGGCGCGCAGCCGGCTGACGCGCAGCCAGCGCTCGAACACCGTCGACCAGCCTTCGTCGTTGGTGCGAGCGGTCAGCTCCGACACATTATCGGTGGGCGCATACGCCTCGATGCCCGTGATCTTGCGAAAATCGTTCACCGCGTGCGAAGCGTTGCCCGCGCTGCCTCCCACGCCCAGAATGAACAGCCGTCCGCCCGCCGCGCGCGTCGCCGCCAGCAGCGCCACCAGGCGATCCACCGCCTGCGTGTCGATTTTCTTCACGATCTGGCCGGCTTCTTCGAGAAACTGCTGTGTGAACGTCATTCGTGTCAGGGCAAATGCCATTCTAGTATGCCCTACGATATGATGGGAGCACTCTCGTGAGCAATCGGCAACACCTGATTCCGGCGCTGGAGCGTCTCAACACCGCCGTGGTGGGCTGCGTCGGCGACCTCATGCTGGACCGCTTCGTCTACGGCGACGCGCAGCGTATTTCGCCGGAAGCGCCGATTCCGGTGTTGAGCATTCAATCGCAGCAGTCGATGTTGGGCGGCCTCGGAAACGTGGTTCGCAATCTGGGCGCGCTGGGCTCCGCCATCCGGCTGTTCTCGATCACGGGCGAGGACGCGGCCGCCGCGGAAATCGGCGAGCTGCTCAAGGACATTCCAGACTGCCAGTCCTGGTTACTGAGCGAAGCGTCGCGGAAGACGCCGGTGAAGATCCGCTACATCGCACACAGCCAGCAGCTATTGCGGGCCGATCACGAAACCACCGCGGGCGCGGGGCCGGAAGTGTTTGCTCAGCTCGTAAAGCATTTTCAGGAGCACGTAGCCGAGTGCTCCGTCGTGTTTTTATCCGACTATGCCAAGGGCGTGCTCAAAGGCTCTCACGCGCGCGAACTGATCCGCGTGGCGCGAGCAGCCGGGAAGCCTGTAGTGGTCGATCCCAAGGGTCACGACTTTGCGCGCTATCAGGAAGCGACTGTCATCAAACCCAACCTGAAGGAACTGGCGGAGGCCACCGGAATGTCCACCGCAAACGTGGACGCGCAGGAAAGCGCGGCGCGCGTGCTGTTAGAACGCGCCGGAGCCGAATTCCTTCTGGTGACGCGGGGCCAGGCGGGCATGCTGCTGGTTCCGAAAGTTGGCCCGCGCGCGGAGTTTCCGGCACTCGCGCAGGAAGTCTACGATGTTTCGGGAGCAGGCGATACCGTGGCCGCGGTTCTGGCGGCGTCGCTAGGCTCCGGCGCCGGGATCACCGAGGCCGTGGAACTAGCCAACATCGCTGCCGGCATCGTGGTCGGGAAAGTGGGCACTGCCGTCGCGTCGCGCGCCGAAATCGTCGGCGAAATCGAAGGCGGAATCGCCCGCTGCCGTGAGCGGCAAGATTCTTCCGCTTGCTGAAGCCGTCGAACGTGTCCGCTCGTGGCAGCGCAGTGGCCGGCGGGTCGGCTTCGCGCACGATAGTTTTAACCCGCTGACCACACGGCATCTGGAGGCGCTCGAACAAGCGCGCTCCCGCTGCGATCGTATGGTGCTTGCTTTGACACAACCGGACCGCGAGAAAGACGCGCGGGCATTCTTGCTGGCGTCGCTGGCTTTTGTGGATGCAGTGGTAATCTGCGATTCTCACTCCGTCGCCCAGGTGGTGGAAGCGCTCGCTCCAGACCTTCAAGTACCGTTTCCCGCGGCCGTCGCGGAAGAACCGGCGTTGTTTGAAGCTGCCCCGCGGCGATGACCGTCACCGACAAGATACGCTCCGCAGCGCAAGTCGATTCCTGGATCCAGGCCGAGCGCGCCGCTGGCCATAAGCATCGGATTCACTTGCGGCGCGTTCGACGTCATGCATGCCGGCCACGCAGACTACCTGGCCCTAGCAAAAGCCCGCTGCGATCGCCTGCTGGTGGCCGTCAACAGCGACGAGTCCATTGGACGTTACAAGAATCCGCTGCGCCCCATCAATCCCTGGAACGAGCGCGCATTTGTAGTGGCGGCGCTCGAGTCCACCGATTGCGTCACGATTCTAGAGGAAGACCGCCCGCTCGCGCTGATCGAGCGCTGGAAGCCGGATCTATACATCAAGGGCGGGGATTATTCCGCTTCCGCGCTGCGCTCGAGCTCAGCCGTCGCGGCGTACGGCGGCGAATCCATCGTCATCGCCTCCGATTTCCCGTCCGTCAGCACCAGCGCCATGTTCGAGCGTATTCAGGCGCTGGCTTTGCACGATGCTCCTCTTCCCGTGCATCCCAGCCATGCGAAGGGGCTGGTGTTAATCGACCGCGATGGAACCTTGGTGAAGGATGCCACCTTCGATCCGGGACAGGTGGAATTCCTCCCCGGCGTTGTGGACTCGCTGAAGCGTCTACAGGAAGCCGGCTACCTGCTGTGCATTGTGAGCAACCAGCAGGGCATCGGCCTGGGCTACTTCGGCTATCGCGATTTCGTTGACGGGAATCGCAAACTGCTGCGTCTGCTCGGCAAAGAAGGGATCGCGATCCGCAAGATTTATTTTTGTCCGCATTCGTTGGGCGAGCCCTGCGATTGCCGCAAGCCTGCGGCCGGGCTCATCCTGAAAGCCCTGCGCGATCTGAACGCAGCACCGTCAAACACTTTCGTCATTGGCGATTCCGCGGCGGATATGGAGGCTGCGCGCGCAGCCGGATGCCGCGGGCTATATGTCGGCCCGCAACATCCCAACTACGCGGCGATTACTTTTTCCGAGGCTGCGGCGGCCGTCATGGCAACGCTTGCGCATTGACACCAGAAATCGTGCTGCCTACGTACTGCAGGACCAGCACACTGACCCCGCTGCTGCCCGGAGTCGTGACATCGAAGGTCACCCAGCCGTTAAAATCCTGTCCCTGCGGGAACGCGGCACTTCCGAATCCCCCAAACGGCTGAGCGGGATCCCAGGAGAACACGATGCCGGTCGCGCCGTAGGCGGGGATCTGGAAATCGTTATAGGTCACGACATTCCCGTTTTGATCGCGCAGAGTGCCTCTCACGGTCAGCGGCGTCGATCCTGGGTTGTTAATTGCCGCCGACGCCTGTTGGTAGGTTTGCGGATTGGCATTCGGGTCGGCACTCATTGCTACCGGCGCCATCCACGTATTGGCGGCAACCGCTGCCCGCTCCGTAATCTGTGAAGAATACGCTTCGCCGTTGGGCCGCGCCAGGAACGCCAACTGCGGATTGGCCTGCCTTCTCAGAGTGCCGGGATCGAAGGAGGAATACTGCACCACCACCGAACCAAACGAAAGCGTGCCCGGACCAGCCGGCGGATACAGGAAGTGGACGTCCACCGACTGACCTGCGCTCAACGTGTAAGTTGCGCTTTCACCAAGCTGCGTCTGGCTCGTCCGATTATCGGTGTAATAGGCCGGCAGATGGTTTTGCGAACCGTTGGCCGTGGATACCGCGGGAAGCAGCGTAAAGCGAAACTGCACCGCGCCGGATGACGGGCTCGGCGGGTTGCCCGCTTTCAAACGGCTCTCCCAGCCCGCGCCGAAAACCACCCAGGGAAGCGTGTATTGAACGCTGCATGACCCATCCGCGGCCATCGCGAATTCCGCGCAGCGAGTAACGGCGCTCGTGCTGGAACTTGTGGCCGATGAACCCTGCGAGTTCACTTCGACGCTCGACACCGCGTTGCCCACGTCCTGGAGAACCATCGCGGCCACGGTTCCGCCGCTCGGAGATGTGACCTGAAACGCAACCAGACCGTTGAAGTCCTGGCCCTGCGGGAACATCGCTTGTCCGAAGCCGCCGAAGGGCTGGCTTGGATCCTGTAGAAAAGACCAGGGCGATTGTGCCCAGAGCGGGAACTTGAAAATCTCTGAAAGTTACGCTGAGGCCGTTTTTATCGTAGAGTGTTCCGCGCACCGTAATCGGCGTCGGTCCCTGGATTCGCGAGAGCGGCCGAAGCCTGCTGATTGGTTTGCGGATTCGCCGCCGGATTCGCGCTCACCGCGACTGGCGCGCTCCACTGATTGGCGGCCAGCATTTCGTGTTCGGTGGTTTGCCAGCCGTAGATCGGGTTTGCCACGTTCGCCAATAAGATCAATTGAGCTTTGGCAATGCCTCTCAAGGAAGCCGGGTTGTCGGAGACATACTGAACCTGTATTGAGCCGTAAACGCTGGTATTCGGATCCGGCGAGCTGCCGCAATTTTGGCCGTGAATGTCGCAGCCGGCGGCGGGAGACTGAAAATCGACCGCCACCGACTGGCCGGCGCTCAGCGGATAAGTTGCGCTCTCGGCAATCTGCGTTTGCCCGCTGATGCTGTCTTGGAAAAAGGCCGGCATATGATTCTGTACGCCGCCGGTAACCGGCACGGCGGGGAGAAGCGTGAAGCTGAACTGAATGGTTCCGCCGCCGGCGCCATTGGAGACGTTCCCCGCATTCAGCCGGCTTTCCCAGCCGCCGCCAAAAGTAATCCAGGGAATCACATCCTGAATCATGCAAAGACCCCCGGGCGAGGTCTGGAATTCCTGGCAATCCACGGGCGGAGCCAAGGCGATGGTGGCTTGCTGGCTTTGGCCATTCAAGTCGGCCGTAACGGTGGCATTCTGGCTGGCGTTCACGCTTCCCGAAACTGCGTCGAACGTGACGCTGCTCTGGCCCGCCGGGACGGTGATACTGGCGGGTACGGAGAGCAATGAGCTGCTGCTTGCGAGCGACACCACCGAGTCGGCAGGAGCGGCGGCGTTCAAGATCACCGCGCACTTGCCCGACTTATTGCTGGACATCGCCGAAGGCGAGCAGTGTAGCGACTTGGGCTGCCCCTTCGAGCCGCCCTGGTCGGTGATGGTGAAAGTCTGGGAACTGCCGTTCAGGGTGGCAGTCAGCAGAGCGGTCTGGTTAGAGCTCACGGAGGCGACGGTGGCGGTGAACGTCGCACTGCTGAGTCCGGAGCCGATATTGACGCTTCCGGGAACGGTCACATTGGTGTTGTTGCTCGCCAGCGTAACGCTGGCGGCGCTGGACGCGGCCGCGGTCAACGTGGCGGTGCAAGTCGAAGTCGCGGGACCAGTCACCGTCGCCGGCGAGCAGCTTAGGCTGCTCAACTGAGCGGCGACGGGTGCGGCCAGGCTGATGGTCGCTTGCTGGTTCTGGCCACTCAGAGTTGCCGTGACGATGGCGCTCTGGCTGCTGCTCACGGTTCCCGAGGCTGCCGTGAAGGTGGCGCTGCTTTGGCCCGATCCGACCGTGACGTTGGCGGGCACGGTAAGCAATCCGTTGTTGCTCGCGAGCGAAACTGTTGCCGCGCTGGTGGCGGCCTGGTTCAATGTCACGGTGCAGGTGCTCGACGCATTGCTGCCGAGAGTCGAAGGCCCGCAGGCGAGCGATGTGAGCTGAGTCGCAGCCGGAGCGGTCGCGTTCAGCGTGAAGCTCTGGGAAATACCGTTGAGGGTGGCCGTCAGCAGAGCGCTCTGATTGGAAGTCACGGCGGCGACGGTGGCGGTAAACGTCGCGCTGATAAGTCCGGTGCCGATATTGACAGCTGCTCGGGAACGGTAATGTTGGTGTTGGTGCTCGACAGCGTGACGCTGGTGGCGCTGGAAGTGGCCGCGGTCAAGGTGGCGGTGCAAGTCGAAGTCCCAGGAGCACTCACCGTAGACGGCGAGCAGGTTAAGCTGCTGATCTGGACGGCGGCAGCCAGGCTGATGGTGGACTGCTTGCTCTGGCCGCTCAGAGTCGCCGTGACGATGGCGCTCTGGCTGCTGCTCACGACTCCAGAAGTGGCTGTGAAGGTTGCGCTGCTTTGGCCCAGCGCCACTGTAACGTTGGCGGGCACAGTGAGCAATCCGTTGTTACTCGCGAGTGTGACGGTGGCCGCGCTGGGGGCGGCCTTGTTCAAGGTTGCGGTGCAGGTGCTCGATGCGCTGCTGCCCAAGGTCGAAGGCGAACAAGCCAGCGAGCTGAGCTGAACTGGGGCGGACGCGCTGAGCGTGAAAGTCTGGGAAAGGCCGTTGAGCGTAGCCGTCAACAGAGCGGTCTGATCGGAAGTCACGGCGGCGACGGTAGCCGTAAACGTCGCACTGCTGAGTCCCGTGCCGATATTGACGCTTGCTGGAACGGTCACATTGGCGTTGTTGCTGACGAGCGCGACGCTTGTGGCGCTGGAAGCGGCCGCAGTCAACGTGGCCGTGCAAGTCGAAGTCCCGGGAGCATTCACGGTCGTCGGCGAACAAGTTAAGCTGCTCAACCTGAGGCGGCTGCCAAGCTGATGGTGGCTTGTTGGCTCTGGCCGCTCAGAGTCGCGGTGACGTTGGCGCTCTGGCTGCTGCTCACGGTTCCTGAAGCTGCCGTAAAGGTGGCTGCTGCTTTGGCCTAACGCGACCGTGACGCTGGCGGGCACCGTCAGCAATCCGTTGTTGCTCGCGAGCGAGACGGTTGCCGCACTGAGGGCGGCCTTGTTCAACGTCACCGTGCAGGTGCTCGACGCATTGCTGCCGAGTGTCGAAGGCGCGCAGGCAACTGACGTGAGCTGTGCGGGGGCGACTGCGCTGAGCGTGAAAGTCTGGAACCACCGTTCAGGCTGGCGGTCAACAGAGCGGCCTGATTGGTCGTCACGACGGCGACAGTCGCAGTGAAGGTCGCGCTGCTCAGTCCGGTGCCGATACTAACGCTTCCGGGCACGGTGATGTTGACGTTGTTGCTCGTGAGCGTAACGCTGGCGGCGCTGGAAGCGGCCGCGGTCAAAGTGGCGGTGCAAGTCGAAGTCCCGGGAGCATTCACGCTAGCCGGCGAGCAGCTTAAGCTGCTGAGCTGAGCCGCAACCAGACTGATAGTGGCCTGCTGGCTCTGCGCTGTTCAAAGTTGCCGTTACGATGGCGCTCTGACTGGTGCTGACTGTTCCCGCAGTCGCCGTAAAAGTGGCGGTGCTTTGGCCCGAGCGCGACTGTGACGTTGGCCGGTACGGTTAGCAATCCATTGTTGCTCGCGAGCGATACCGTCGCCGCACTGGTGGCGGCCTTGTTCAATGTGACCGTGCAGGTGCTCGACGCACTGCTGCCCAGAGTCGAAGGTGCGCAGGCAACTGACGTGAGCTGCGCGGGAGCCACCAGGCTCAAGGTGCTGGTCTTGTTCACGCCGCCCGCGCTCGCCGTCACCACCGCTGACTGATTGGAGCTGACCTGCGCGCCGGTCGCAGTGAAGGTATTGCTGGACTGTCCGGAAGCCACGGTTACGCTCGCAGGCACGGTGAGGTTGGCGTTATTGCTCGAAAGCGATACCGCGAACCCGCTCCCAGTGGCTGTCCCGCTCAGGGTCACAGTACAGGTTGTGCTTCCCGGTGTATTGATGGTTGAACTGGTGCAGTTGAGGTTGCTTAAACCTGTCGTCACCGGCAGAGAAATCGATCCCGAACCACCGCTGGACGGAATGGAGGTTGCGCCCGCCGTGGTGGCCACCACGCTTGTAGAGCTGAATAGAAATTGGATTACTCGAAGGATTCGCTGCGATCTGGAACGTGGCCGACGCTACCGTACCATCGGCAATCACAGTCGTGTTGAAACCGGCAACGATACAAGTGTTTCCGGAACAGGTGATGGATTTCCCAGCATTGCTGGTAGATGCTCCCGCCGCCACCGTGGCACTCGTGATATCGGAGGAATAGTGAAGGTCCACTGGAGTCCAGTCGTCTGAGCTCCGCCGCTCGACGCAAGCGTGATCGGAACAGTGACTGTGCCGCCCGGCGTTCCGGACGCGGATCCGACTGACAGCACTACGCTTTGCCCTGAGGCAATGGTCTGTAATCCCAGCAGGATCACAGCACTAAGAAGAATATTGCGTGTCACTCTTGTCTATCGATCTACAAGCGGTTAAGCGGGCAGTGGGACTTTTACCTAGGGAGTAATGGGAATACCGTTAGGGGGGGCATAAGGGGCATAACGGGGGGTAGTACAAATCTGCCCGATGGTGACTCGAGCCTCGCTCGCGGGGTGCAGAAGCATGCCATACTGCATGCGGCGAGAGGCGATCCAGCAAAGACTCCGAACGAAGCCTACTCCTTTGATCGCTTTGGCAGTACGCTAAGCTTTTTAGGAAGGAGTGACGATTATTCTACTTACGCGACGTAAGCGCGAACGTGGATAGGCCTGGCGAAGATGCGGGGGTACCCCGTCTCAAGCGTGGGCGAAAAACATAGAGATTCACCGCTTGCGAAGCATGTAGAGGAGAAGATAATGAAGTTCGGATTTATATTGGTCGCAGCCTCGGCAATGGCGTGGGGACAGGTTGCAGTGAATAGTCTCGGTATCGTGCAGACAGGTCTGCCGCCCGCCCAGGACAATCTGCTTGGCCCCTTGATTCCATCCGGGAACTCTCCGTGGCTGTTTGGCGATTTTGCGCAGAAGGCCGTGGCGGATAACATGGCCCCCGCAGCGCTTGCGGAAGCTCCCCAGCTTGGGACCGCGCTCCCCGGCACCGGATCATGGACATCTGGCTT
Source organism: Bryobacterales bacterium (assembly GCA_963731375.1). Lineage (GTDB taxonomy): Bacteria > Acidobacteriota > Terriglobia > Bryobacterales > Bryobacteraceae > Palsa-187. The sequence continues at coordinate 78,844 of CAVSUW010000002.1, read as the reverse complement.
CCAGACCATCACTACGAGCACTAGTCTCACAGCGCAGCTCGCCGGCAAATCGGTAGTAGTCTACACCTGGACCACGGTAGATGGCCCCGGCACCGGGCGCTTGATATGCCCCATCCAGAGCGTAACCGCGACCACCATCACGTGCAGCGAGAACATCTTCGAGCCATCGTCATCCGGCAATAGTGGATATCTGATGCCGCCCCCGGATTCCCATGGTTTCGATTTCCAATCCTGGACCACTGAGAATCCCACCACCACCTGGAACTACTATGACGTGGCGATTGCTCTTTACCGGCTCTACTATCGAACCGGGAATGCTCAGTATCAGACTTGGGCACGTCAGTACGCCGACATCACCTGGCAGTGGACGCTCGATCACGGCTATCGCTCTACGGCGCCCCGTGGCGCGTCGATGATCAGCCAGTTTTTCCGGGCCCTGGAAGGCCATAGCGAACGCCTCCCTGGACTCTACAACTGGATCAATATGCAGGGCCGCTGGGCCAGTCCTGCGTTTAGCCCCTCGGTCGATAATCGAGAGGCAGGATACATGTTGTGGGATATCGCAATGGGCGCGAAAACCGACCCCGATCCCACGCGGCACGCACAATACTGCTCGTGGCTCAACACCTACACTCCTATTTGGAGCGCGAAGCAATCGGCCGATGGAAGCTGGGGCGAGAACGACTTCGCTCTGAATTCGAGCTACGTTTCGGCTCCCGAAACGTTCTCGGCGCCGTTTGTCTACCAGACTTCGCCTTGGCGCATCGCGATCACTATCAAAGGCCTGGAAGCGGCCTACGAGTCCCTGAACGACACCAGCTCGCAGGGCTGCAATAATCCCACCCAGGCGACAGCGACACTGACTACGATCACCAACGCCGTGACCTGGCAAAACGCCTACGGCCGCGATTCGGTGAATCGAGGCGTGTACTACGAAGTAAATAGCCAGTCGGACGACCAGGACACCATTGTCAGTAATGCGGGAACCGTCTCGATCAGTGTCGGGTCGAAGTCACTCATCGGCTCCGGCACCAACTGGCAGACCGCCGGTTACTGCAACGGGACGTACTTCATCGGCATCCAGTCGACCAGCACGGTCTACAAGATCGCCTCCTGCGCTAGCAACACCGCCGCCACTCTTACTGCCGCGTTCGGGCTGTATGGGGAATCGGCGAACGTGAGTGGAAGCGGCTTTGGGATAGCACCCCCGGCGCTCACGACGTGTAATTCTGCTGCGAAGTACTGCGGCGTATATCCCGGCGACCGCAATCTGACCCGCACGGTTTGCGGCGGCGTGGCATGGCTGTATGCGCAAACCTTGAACACCACCTTCAAGAATTGGGCGGATGAGTGTGTTTCAGCCACGCTTGGGGGCCCCGCTGCGGGAATGACCACTACGGCCAACATAGGCTCGGTTACTCTGCCATGCTCCGGTCCCGCCTGCGATGGTTTGGTAACCGACTTTGTAGCTGCGGCGCCGAGTTGCTACGCGCAGGCCGCGCCTTGCGTTTATGGCAGCTACCTCTACTCAAATTTGGGGAAGAACTTTGGCGAAGCCTTTGGGGCGCCCGGCATCGATAATGCGCTGGCCTGGCGCTTAGCTGTATCACCCTGCGATCTAAATACCGACGGGGTCGTCAACGTGTTAGACGTGCAGTTGATGGTTAGCCAAGCCATTGGAACTGCGTCGTGCACGAATCGGCTGGACGGAGCAGCCACCTGCGACGTGATCGACGTTCAGCGGGTGGTGAACGCCGCTCTGGGCGGTGCGTGCCGGCAGGGGCCGTAAAAGGCCCGCTACACAATCTCGCAATTGACAGCCACGGCAGCCGGCAGCGGAGCGGCGCCGGGTGCGGTGGCGCAGTAGCCTTGAAAACCGGGCGCAACCTGGCGGAAGCCAGCCAGGCGCAAGAGTTTCGGATCGAAGCCAGCCAGACTAGGAGCGTTCACTACCGTAGCCCCAGGCGACATCCGGGCCACGGCGGTGGCCAAGCCGGTTAACAGATCGGGCCGAGCGCGATTCAACCAGACGCAATCGATCGACGCCACCGAATTTACTCCCTGAGCGGTTACGTAGGCGGTTTGAACTGCCCAAGCCGCTGCCGGATTACTGTTGTCTGAATTCAGAGAGAGAAAACTACGTGGGCGAGGATCTTGCAGGTAGTGGCGCCACTGCTCATCGCTGGGTGCGCTCCAAAAGAGGTTTCGATCCGCGGCACAAGCTTCCACCGCAGCCGCGACTGGGGGCAACTTAATCCACTGCGTTTCTTGTGAAGCGCGGGGCGCGCAGGCGAACCCGGGATATGATCCCAAAGAGAGCAACCCGAAACCTGCTTCCGGATAGGCTCGTTCGATCGCTCGCTGTCCCGCGGAACCCGCCTGCGCGAATGTGATGACGGGAAGGCGCGTTGCGGCGATGGCCGCGAGCAATGTCCGGTACAGTCCCGCGGCGATTCCGCGGTTCCTGAAGTCGGGATGCACGGCGACGAACGAGACCAACAAAACATCGATGACTTCCGACGCATGCCGCAGCCGGCGATGTGTGGACCCGGCGAAGCCTGCGGGATTGGAATCGACAAATGCCGCCACCGCCGGCGCCGTCACCGGACCGGGAAAGGACAACTGCCAGCGAAGATATTCCGGAGTGTAATGCAGGGCCGGCGCGGGCCACGCGGCAGTCAGAATCGCGCTGGCTTGAGGTGCGAACTCCGGGCCCGGCAGCAGGTGGAATTCAATCGCCACAATGGCTAGACACCCTGAAACTCAGGAGCCTGGCGCATCACGTCGGGCCAGGCGGAGGGATCGGCGCCATGCTGTTGCAGAAAAGCGTACACCCACCGTTCCAATCCAAACGCGACACACACGCTGTGCATCGGACCGCCCCCTTCCACCGGTGTGGAGAAAGCCCGGCCGAAGAAGTCCGAATGATAGTTGTGCGATCCCACCGCGAGCCGCTCGTCCCCCGGCAAGATCAGCGAGATCTCGTACTTCGAATCCGAGCTCAATTGGAAGTAGGTCTTCGAAATCGCGTCGGGGGCGACAAAGAAGGGATCGCTAGCGGTGCGGATTTCTCCCGCCAAATCGTGTTGAACGAAAAACTCCGACATCATGCCGATGGATTTCTCGCGCTGCGCCAGCACGTATTCCCGGTCGCCCAGGAACACCACTTCGCGCATCGTGAAATCCCACAGCCTTCGCAGATCGGTCAGATTGGAGCTTTCATAGCGGAAACATTTTCCGCAGATGCCGTACACCAGACCCGCAGCCGGCACAGACCGGTTCTGATGCATGTGATAGACGTGATAGCACACGGCGGGCGACAGGCACGCCTCGGGCTTATCCATATCGGCCAGCGCCAGTTCGTCCACGTCGTTGGCATCCTGATGACGCGCGCGAAACGCGTCGATGAGTTTCGATTCCTCGCGCAGGTGCGCCGCGAAGGTCACATTATGCGGAAACGAGCGGAAATAATCGCAGCGCGACAGCACCGGCGAAGGGATCAGCGTGGGCGTGCGCAACGGCTCGGCGCGCCACGGTTTGCCGAAGGCTTCAAAGACCCGGTCGAAGTAATTGAATAGCCGAAGCGGCATGCCCGACAGCGCCACTTGCCCGGTTCCCAGGAAGTGAACTCCATCCATTGGGACGTTGGCCGGGAAGGCTGGACTGGCCGTGCTGGCGAAGACCACCTTGCGCTCCAGCGAGCGTAGCGAGCGAACAATGCGGTTGGCGGTGCCTTCCAGAGCGGTCTGCAGATCGGCCGCTTCTTCGTCGGGCGCTTCGAAATAAATCGCGGAACCGTCTTCGGAAAACGAAACTTTTCCGATGGTTTTCGACAAAAAAGCCGCCTGCTTGCCGATTTCCTCGCGCGCCATCTCCCCGGCTGCAGCCTTCAAACGAACCGTGCAGCGCGTCATGCGCACTCACTCTTGGCGATGTTCTGAATCATTTCCGACAGACGCCGTGCGCTGCGCGCCGCGACGAACTGATCGTCTGGGATGGTCACATGAAAGCGATCTTCCAGCTCCAGAAGCAAAGGAAGAGACTGCACACTGGTAACGCCCGCGTCATAAAAGTCTTGATCCGGCTGTTCGACGGTCACGCCAGTGACATCGCGAATGGCGTTGAGAACAGCCTCCAGGCTATCGAGATGGTCTGACATTGTCGGTGAGTGTCACAACTACGATGTTACCTCAACAACTGGGACGTTCACACCGTTTTACGGACGAATATCCCACCTGTTTCGAATGACTCGCCGCTTTGACGCAAGGCGGTTAAGCGCACCGGCGGGATATCAACTCGGGCAGGAGAGTTTATGTACCGAATCTTATTCGCTGCGCTGCTGGCGGCCGCGGCTGACGGCCAGACCCTGCTCAGTCTAGACTCGCAAACCAAGAACGTCGATTTCACGAAGGCCGCGTTTACCCGGCCGGTGAAGACCGGGACGGTCCTGCCGTCCACTTGCTCGGTAGGGGACCTGTTCTTTCAGACCAGCGCGGCAGCGGGCTCGAATCTGTACGGATGCACCGAGCGCCAACACCTGGACGGTGCAGTCGGGAGGCGGTGGCGGAGGCGGATCCCTCGCCATCGACAACAACGGAACACTGGTGGGCTCGCGCGGCGTGATGAACCTGATCGGCGGCGTGGGCGTGGTGAACACCATCTCCGACACCGGCACGCAGATCAATGTGCAACAGAGCGTGGACACCAGCGTCATCCCCAGCAAGGCAAACGCGCAAAGCGGCGCGATGTGGCTGTGCAGCTCCGCCGGAACGTCCAGCGCTTACACCTGCGGGCTCTCGCCGACGTCTGCAAGGCTATACCACCGGCATGGTGCTCGCCTGGAAGCCCAACGTGAACGGAGCGGGCGGCGCCACAACTCTGAATGTGGACACGCTAGGAGCCGTCACGGTGAAGCAAGCCGACGGCGTCACCGACCCCACCAGCGCCGACATCGTGGCGGGGCGCCTGTACAACGTCTGGCACGACGGCGCGGTGTTCCGGCTGATCACGCCCGCGGTCAACGTCGCCAGCGCAGCCGCGCAGCCGGCGTGCAGTGTTTCGCAACGCGGGCGTTTCTGGCAAACGCTGGGCGGGACGGGCGTGAAAGACGCGGTCACGGTGTGCGCGAAAGACGCGAGCGACGCGTACGCATGGAGGTCGATCTACTAATGCCACGCCATCACAAGCTGAGCCTGCTGTTCCTGCTGTTGGGAAGCCTTGCTCAGGCATCGCAGTCGCTGAGCGCCGGGTCGGGCTCCGGAAGTATTCCCAATAGCGCGCCCTTCACCAATCTGTCGAGCTTCCGTCTGGAGTTCCGACTGCATGGGCCCTGGACCATATCCACAATTCAATCGATCTACGGCAGCAACGCCTTTGCGGTGAAAACCATTTTCGGCGGGATTTACGCTGACTTCCTGGCTGGACGGTTCCGCCATCTGCACGGTCAGTCCGGCGCCTGGGACGGACGTGACCATTCGGTTGCAGCGAGCTGAGCAGCACGCTAATGACGGCGGAAGCCTTCGACAACCAAACCGGAGCGACCCTGGGCGCCAACCGGTGCCCGATCTCCACGCCCGGCACTCCGAACGACGCGCGGGGCCGGCGTCTTCATAGGGACCCTCGACGGAGACATTTCTTACATTCGCGCGTTTCACGCCACGGTAGCGATGGGCACTGCGCCGGGGAACACCTCCTGCGCCGGGGATCTTTTGGATTTCGAGTTCGAAGGCAATGGGAACGATTGTTCCGGCCGAGGTTTCAATCTGACGATGGCGGGCGCTACCTACACCGTCTACGCCCATCCTGTCGCCGGTGGCGCGCTTCAACGTCTGGCCGGTACTCAGCACCACTCGAGCCGGGGCCGGTTCGCTGCAATTGGCCGGCTCCTCTTTCAGTTCGACTGACGACGCATCTCTTTCTTACTTCTGGCAGCAGTTGGGCGGTCCGATCACCGGCGCGTTTTCGAGCCGCACCGCGGCCAGTCCCGACCTTCACGGCTCCGCTGGCCGGGACCTACACCATCCAGCTTTCGGCATGCGATTCCACTGGGCGCTGCGCGACTCCGTCATCCGGCCCGGTGGGCGCGGTTTCGACCGACTCGAAGGCCGTCGTGGTCACGGGGTTGTCTCCTGTAATGGACAATCTTCTAGGACCGCTGCTGATCTCCAACGCCATGGCGAATCCGTGGCCGTATGGAGACTTGGCCGAAATCGGCGCCGGCTCGAATATCGCAACCACGGCGCTCTCTTCGACGCCGCAACTTGCGGCGCCACTGCCCGGAACCGTGTCGTGGATCCCCGGGCAATGTGATCACCACCACGGCGGACCTGCGGGTCCCGTTGACCGGGCAAGACAACATGGCGATCGCTTGGGACAGCGTCGATGGCGCCGCGACGGGGCGCGCCATATGTCCGGTCTCGAACGTGTCCGCCACACAGGTGACGTGTTCGGTGAACGTCTTCGCGCCGGCCGGAAGCGGAAAGACGGCTTATCTCATGCCTGGACCGGATTCGAACGGACTCGACGTTCCTGGCATGGCTGAGCGGAAATCCCACGCACGGTCTGGAATTACTACGACGTGGGCATCGGGCTTTATCGACTGTATTACCGCACCGGCAACAGCACTTTCCAGACGCAAGCCAGGCAATTCGCCGATATTCAGTGGCAATGGATGCTGGATCACGGCTACAACTATCCATTCCCTCGCGCGGCGTCGATGGTCAGCTCGTTTTTCCGCGCACTCGACGGCCACAGTGAGCGCTTCCCCGGCTTGTATGCGGAAGTCACAACGCTGGTCCGGCTATGGGCCGATCCTTCCTTTAGTCCGAACATCGACAATCGCGAATCCGGCTATACACTTTGGGATGTCGCCCTGGGCGCCAAGACCGACACCGACCCGACGCGGCACGCGCAGTATTGTTCGTGGCTGAACACCTACGTTACATCCTGGAACTCGGTGCAATCGGCGGATGGAAGCTGGGGTGAGAACGAGTACTCTCTCAACCCCAGCTACGTCTCCGCTCCCAAGTCCTTCACCGCGCCGTTCCTCTATGAGGGAGCGCCGTGGCGCGAAGCCATCAATCTCAAGGCCATGGAGGCAGCGTACGAGTCTCTGAACGATACCACTTCGCAGGGTTGCAACAACGCGAGCCTCGCCGCTTCCGACCCTGGCCACCATCAAGAAGGCCGAGGCGTGGGTCATCAACTATGGCAGAGACTCGGTCAACCGCGGCCATTACTACGAAGTGAACAGCCAATCCATCGACCAGCTAACGGTCTACAATCCGGCCGGAACCGTGGCGATCAATGTAGGATCGAAGACCGCTGGCCGGAACCGGCACCCAATGGCAGACGGCTGGATATTGCGACGGAACCCATTTCGTCGGCATCCAGACACCGCTAACGGTGTATAAGATCGCGTCCTGCGCCAGCGATACCTCCGCGACTCTTTCCTTGGCCTTTGGTCTCTATGGCGAGACGGCGAACGTGAGCGGGAGCGTGTACTCGGTGGCTCCATCCGCCGGCACCGCGTGCAATTCCCTGGCTAGTTTTTGTTTCGACAGTGCGGGGGATCGCAACCTGACGCGCACGGGTTGCGGATCCATGGGTTGGCTGTACTTCACCACCGGCATATCGATGTACAAGGATTGGGGAGACGAATGCTATTCCGCGACGCTGGGTGGACCCAGCACCGGTCCCGACAGCAGCACCTACATAGGAGCGTTCGCACCAACTTGCGCCGGCCCGCTCTGCGACGGCTGGATCACGGATGCGGTAGCGGGGACGCGGAATTGCAACGCGGGTCATGCCCCGCCCTGCATCCCCGGCGGCTATGTGCTTTCCAACCTGGGCAAGAACTTCGGAGAAGCGTTCGGAGCGCCCGGGATCGACAACGAATTGGGCTGGCGTCTGGGGGGACTGGCCGCGGCCGTGAGCCGGACGTTGTGGGTAAGCTTCAACACCGCGGGCGTACCGCAAGCGACCCAGGCCCGGATCACGCTGACCCAGCCATCCGGCGTCACCGTCACGCAGACTTGCTCCGCGTCGCCTTGCGCGGTGCAAGCGGACGCGCGGCAGGGCAATCACGTAGCGCAACTGGTGTATCTGTCGGCCGGCGGCCAGACTCTGGCGAGTGCCGATCCGATGGTGCTGGTGGTGCAGTAAGCATTGGTCAGATTGCTATACTTGGTTCTTCCTCAAACGTGAGCGACGCCCAGCAGGAAGCGCAGTTCGAGCACTACAGCCGCAAGCAGCGTGCGGTCGCCTGGGTCAGCCGCAACCTCTTCGATGGGATTACCTACACGGTTCGCCATGGCCTGTTGCGGGGCATGAAGCGCAAGGGTGGGCTGGGCTGGATCCCGGACTGGGTTGTAAAAGAGGAGACCACACCTGAATCCAAATTTTGGGAAAGCGCGCCCTTGCGCGGAGCCGTGGTCTACGATATCGGCGCCTTTCACGGGATCCTCACGCTGTGGTTCGCGCCGCAGGCGAAGCAGGTGGTCAGCTATGAGCCAGTGGCCCAGAATCGAGCGCGGCTGCTGGAAAATCTCTCCTTGAATGGGATAAAGAATGTCACCGTGCGGGACGTGGCCCTCGGCGCGGGCGCGGGCGCGGCAACCATGCGGTTCGATCCGCTGATGCCGGGCGGGTCCAAGGTGGTGGTCCAGGAGAACGCACCGGGCGCGAACGTGCGCGTGACCACGCTGGATAAGGATATCGAGGAGCTGCAGGCTGCCGGCGCCTACCTTTATTAAGATCGACGTGGAAGGCTTCGAGCTGGACGTGCTGCGCGGTGCCGCGCAGACGCTGGCGCGCGAACGGCCTGCGATGTTCGTCGAAATCCACGGCGAAACTCTGGCAGGTAAGCGGAGCAACGCGGCTGCGGTAGTACAGTTTTTGCATGACGCCGGGTACGGCGCCATCCAGCACATCGAGTCAGGAACCGTAGTCCAGCCCGGCAATAGCGACGTCGCCGCTCAAGGACATCTGTACTGTGAAGGAAGCGCTTCGCGAGGCGGCCCGAGCCGTTAAGGAGCGGTGGCTCGCCCTGATGCGGCTATCCCCGGTGCTGAGCCAGATAGTTCGTGATTCCAGGGATGAACTGTTTTGTATCGATCAGCCCCCCGTGCTCAGGAACGGCTTTCAGCCCGTAGCCGTGCGATGTGAAAATTCCAGACAACGTCTCCCACTGACACTCTTGCCAGGGGGTGCTGTGCAAGCATTCAAAAAGCACCGGTGGGTGGTCCGTACTTAAGATACGAGATAAACCAGCGAGCGCCTCTGGCTCGTGGCCTTCCACATCGATCTTGATAAGCCCCACTCGCTGAGTCCGAGGAACGATGTCGTCAATCGCTTCCACCTGAACCGTCACGGGAATACCAGACCCGGAACTGTCGGTGAATCCTCCCTGGGTCGGGTCCGGGTGCAAGTAGAACGTAGTTTCCCCGGCGCGGGACCCTACTGCGGCGCTGCGCACTTCGATGCGGGTTTCAAATCCATTCTCTGCGGCGTTGAGCAGAGCACGCTCGCGCAACATAGAGACCGGTTCCCAAGCGATGACATTCACGTTCCGATTCACGGCGCACGCCAGCAGGCAAAATATCCCGCAGTTGGCGCCGATATCCAGAACGCAACCGTTCACCTGTTTTGCAAGATCCGTGAAAGTCCGGACCATTCCGCGGTCCCAAGAATCGCCGCCACGCCAGTACAGGAGCTCTCCGACTGGATCACTCCGGCCAAGAGCGTAGCTGAGTTTCGTGCCACCCATTTTGATCGTGACGATTCCAGCGTAAGCGCCAGCGGCCCTTCTCCATAACTCAGGGAACGCTCGAAATACTGTCCGCGCAGCCAATCGGGTGGGACCATTCTTGAACACACGAACGCGCAAAGATCCAGACAGATCAGGATCGATTTCTAATGCGGGAACGGGATGCTCTCGGTTTGCCAATCTTTCGCTACCCCTCTCAGAGTAGCAGCGGGCAGAGTTTAGGTCGTGCGCCGCGCTCGCTCGACCGCGGCGCAATGGATGCGGTACAGGTTTTCAGTCAGCGTGTGCCAATCGTACAATCGCGACACCACCTCGCGGCCGGAGCGCGACAGGCGCAACCACAACTCCGGCGAGATCGCTAGACGGCTGACCGCGGCGATCATTTCACTTTCAGAATCGGCGAGCAGGAGGTGCGTGCCGTCTTCGAGATCCAGCCCCTCCGCTCCGAGCCGTGTAGAGATCACCGGAATACCCGCAGCCATCGCTTCCAGAATCTTGAGCCTGGTCCCGCTTCCGAACCGCAGCGGCACAACTGCGGCGAGAGCGCCGGAGTAATACGGCCGCACATCGGGGACGGTTCCAGTAACAGTAACTCGATCACTGGCCAGAGCGCGAACCTCAGGCGTGGGGTCGCGCCCCACGATCGCGAACGACAGCGCCGGATGCTGGCTGGCGCAGCTCGGGCCAGATGTTGTTCACGAACCACACGACTGCATCGACATTGGCGCTGTAATCCATGGAGCCGGCAAACAGCAGGTTGGTCCTGGGGGCGCCCGAGTCCAGCTCTGGAACGCCGAACGATTGCACATCAACGCCGTTGGGGATCACATGAATTTCCGCCGCCGGATTGCGAGCCTGGAGCCGGGCGCGCTCGCGCTCGCTGGTGACGGTATGCACGTCGCAGGCGGCCAGGAAGCGCGTCTCGGTCCGTTCCAATAGGTTGGCCGTGCGCCAGGCATAGGCGCGCCGCAAGGGGCTCGCGTGCACGCGGCTGTAGCGGTGCAGAATTTCCGATTCGATGTTGTGCCAGTCCCCAAGAATCACGGGGCGGCTCGCGGCGGCGCGAATCACCGGCAGGTATGCGCTCAAGTGCACGCCTTCCATCTGCACGGCGTCGAAGGAACCAGCTTGCAGGATTTCCGCCAGAACGCGGGATACGCGCGGCGAAGAATAGTTCAAGACGGTGAGCGGAGTGGGGCCGATCAAGCCGCGGACCAGCTTCGAAACAGTGTACGTGGATTCGCGCGGGACGATGTGATAAGCCGCGAATCCGGACTCGGCGGGCGGAGGCTCGGGAGACGGTTTGGAAGGATCGTGGAGTCCGAGATAGGTAACCGGGCAGCGGGCAGCGAGTTGGCTCGCCAAGTAATAATTGCGCAACTTCGCGCCGGTGTCGCGGGGCCAACACTCGTGCGGAGAAAAATAGAGGATACGCATACGAGTGGAGGCTCTACGTGCTCTCCTTAACGGACCGGTAGACCTGGAGCAGCGCCTGGTAGCGCGATTCGGGAGAGAAACGGCTCGCTAGGCGCTCCGAAGCATTCGCTACCAGGCGCGCGGCCAGCGCGGGATCTTCCAGAATCCGAGCCAGTGCGCTCGCCATCGCTTCAGGCTTCGCCGGCGGCACCAGCAGCGCACTGCGATTGTCTTCCACGGTTTCCGGCACCCCTCCGACCTTGCAAGCGACGATTGGCACGCCCGCCGCCATCGCCTCCAGGAGCGCATTGGGTGAACCCTCACTATGCGAGGGCAAGCGCAAAAACGTCCGCCAGCGAATAATACGGCCACACATTCGAGCAGTGGCCAGCGAAGATCACGGAAGAAGCCAGATCCGGTGCGGCGGCAGCGCGCTCGAGCGTGGCGCGCTCGATACCGTCCCCCACCAGGATCAGCCGGATCGCGAGCTGAGGGTGATCGCGCAGCAGGAGCCGCACCGCGGCGAGCAAATCGGCATGTCCTTTTTCAGTCGATAAGCGCCCCACCGAGAGGATGACGCGCGCGGCCGGAGGAATCGCCAGCCGCTCGCGTAAGGCGCTGACTTCCTCCGGCGCGACCACAGGGGCGGCGGCCATGGCGTTGGGCACAATCTCGATGCGATCCCGCCGCACGCCTCTCGCGACCAACTGATCCGCAAACGGCTCGCACACAGTGACGGAACGATGCGCGGCGCGCAGCGACCAGCGGTCGAGCTGCGTGTACAAACGCATTTTTAGATCCTCCGCCGTATCGCCGTGATGGAAGGCGATCCACCTCCGGCCACGGTGGAGTCCCGCCGAACGAACCAGGAAATGCGACTTCGGAGCGTGCGTCTGAATGATGTCCGGGCGGCGGCGCGCGACGATTTCACTGAGCGCCTGCCGGACGGAAGAATCAAAACGGCCGCGCTCGGGGATCACGTCCAGTTCAATTCCAGCGGCGCGCACCGCGTCCAAGAAAAGCATTCGATTCCGGACCGGCGGGGGAGCGGCGGTGAAACGCCGCAATCGAGATCGCAAGGCCGGCCGCTGGGTCGGCCTGAACCATCTGGCACAAGCGAATCAGATTCTTAGCGGGTCCGGTGACGGTCGTGGCTTCCACCAGAGCTAGCACTCGCAGCGGATTCACTTTGCCAAACCTGCCAGTCGACCTTCGGTCATTATAACGCTTCCGTCCTCGTCCCTTTGTACTATGCTCTTCGTCAGTTGCGGATAGTACCCGTTCTATTCGACCATCAGGTCTGGGCCTTGGTAGTATTAAAGCCAGCATGTCATCGCTGGCTGCAGATACCGTTTCCTCGGCCCTCGCGGCGTTTGGGGCGGAAACGTTGGTCGGCAACAGCGCCTGGAGAAGACAGCGCCTGTTAGTGCTGTGTTGGCATGGCATCTCAAATGAAGACGAACACGTTTGGCGCCCGGGACTTTACATAACCCCTCAGTTATTTCGCCGGCGTATGGAAGTCCTGGCCGAACTTGGCTGTTCGGTGCTGACTTTGGATGACGCTCTTATAAGGTTGTGGGCCGGGGATCTCCCCCCGCGCAGCGTGGTCATCACCTTCGATGACGGCTTCAGCGACTTCGCCACGCAAGCCGTACCCATCTTGAAAGAGTTTGGATTTCCCGCAACCTTGTATTTAACTACCTACCACGTCGACGATCAGCATCCCCTTTACAATCTGACGGTTTCCTACTTGTTATGGAAATCACAGGGTCCCGGAAAGCGTCTCCCCGATGGCACTCCTATCGGCAACCAGGTGGAAGCCGAATTGGCGGCTCAATCCCTGGTCCGCGAGGCGCTCAAGGAGGGCCTTACAACTGCCGAAAAGGACGCTCGAGCGCGCGAACTGGCTGGCTTCCTAGGCCATGACTACAATGAGTTTCACAGACGGCGGATGCTGAGCCTGATGAGCGCGGATCAGGTGAAGTATGCATCGACCTCTGGTGTCACCATCGAAGCCCATACCCATCGTCACCGAACACCCGACGATCTTGACTTAATGACTCGAGAATTGCGGGACAATATCACGCGCATCCAGGAAATTACCGGCCGCCGGCCCGTGCATTTCTGTTATCCCAGCGGAGTCTTCAACGCGAATTACTTTTCGCTCCTGGAGCAAGAAGGCTTTCGCTCGGCGACCACCTGCGAGCGGGCGCTCGCTACGCGTACGGGGCACCGCTACACTATTCCGCGCTGGCTGGATCGGCAGAAGCACTCGGAAAGGCAATATCGAGGGTGGCTTTTGGGATTGCGTCCGCTGGTGGAACGTTCTCCGGCTATATTGACCGTGCGCTACTGGACCGCGCCGGCGTCTTCTCCGGAGAGCCCCAAGATTCGCCCCCTGCAGAAGGACTAGCTAATGCAGGCCTACCGGTTTATCGCGCTTTCAGACAACTCGCTCGCGCGGTTCTTGCGCAAGGTGTACCGGGGCGTCTACGGCTTCAGTTTGCCCGCGCCGCGGGTGCTCATTGTGCCGGCGTTGACCCTCATGATCGCGCTGCGAACCGCGTATTATTTCGTGCTCCGCGTCTTCATCGCGGAACCGCTGTTTAAGGCTTATTGCACCAAGTATGGCCGCCATCTGCATACCGGAATTTACATCCATTGGGTGCAGGGCAAAGGCGAACTGCTGATCGGCGACGACGTCTCGGTGGAGGGCAAGTGTTCTTTCTATTTTGCTGTGCGCTACAGCGAACACCCGCGCTTGGTGATTGGTGACCACACCGGAATCGGGCATGCCTGCTCGTTCACCGTGGGCAAGGAGATCCGTATTGGCAAACACTGCCGTTTCGGGGCGGGGGTGGTGGTATTCGACGCTCCCGGGCATGCGGCCGATCCCGAAGCACGCCTCGCGGGACTTCCCTCAGCGGACAGCGAGGTCCGTCCGGTCATCATCGGCGACAACGTCTGGATCGGCTCCGGCGCGATTATTTTTCCGGGCGTGACCATCGGCGACGGCAGTATCGTGGCGACGGGCGCGGTGGTGATGACCGACGTTCCCGCGAACGCGATGGTGGCCGGAAACCCCGCACGCCAGGTGCGTACACTGGTTCCCAGCGCGGCGACCGGTCAGGTAGCCAAAGTTTGAGCCTCGCCAGAAGTAGCAGTTGCGCCTGCTTCTTCAGCGCTGGCCCAGCAGCTTGCGGAACCGGGCGGCCAGCGCCGGACCCGTGAGTCCTTCGATTTCCAATAACAGGTACAGCGGTAAGTGTTCTTCGCTCACACCGATGCGCGGAATATCCCACAGGCTGGTGTCTTCGCCAACGAAGCCGCCATGCGCGGAGAACAGGGCGGAGTAGCCAGCCTCGCGGACAAAATCTCGGGCCTCGGGGCGGATGTCTTCAATCTTGCCGAAGGGAAAGGAAAACAATTTCACCGGCTGCCCGATCATGTTTTCAAGCTGGGAGCCACTCTCCACGATCTCGAAGCGCGTCTGTTCAAGGTCGCACGTGCCAAGGTTCACGTGGTTTACAGTGTGCGCTCCGATCTCAAATCCTTCCCGCACCCAACTTTCCAGATCGGCACGGCGAAAATTCTCATACTGGAAGGGATACTTTTCCCGGTCGTGCTCGAATACGCGGTCGGTGTCGACAAATCCGGAACTCACGAAAGCAGCCGCGGGCATGCCGGCTGCCTTCAAAATAGCGCCGCCGCCGGTATAGACATCGCGATAAGCGTCGTCGAAATGAATCAGAACCGAGGTCGGGCCGATAACATCCTTCTCTTGCAGGCAGCGGGTCAGCTCCTCGGAGGATATGACCGGATAGTGTTTAGAAATCGCCAGTAAGTGCGCCGCAAATATCTCTGTACTGACCGTCAGCACGTCTTGCGAGAAATCGTTCACGCGATGATACAGGAGAATCGCCGCGCGGCTGTGCTTGCGACGCCCGCGCACTATGGGATAAAGACAGAAATAGAGGAAGATGTAAAACGCATTCTTTAAAACCACGAAGAAGTCGGGGCGTGGGCTGCGCCAATGCGGCAGGCGTTCGTGCAATGTTGCGATTTCCTTCCGCGTAGGGCGCGTTCGGGCAACCTGCGTGACCGGTGGCTGAGGGATTCGCTCCGCGGTTCCCCCCTGGAGTTTACAAACCGCACTCGCGAGGATGTGCGCACCGAGCTGGTCGAGCTTTTCCAGAAGACTCTCCGGGGTCTCGAGCGGAGAGATCTCGACCTCGCCAGTCTCCACCACGTCCCCTGCGTCGAGCTTGGAGCTCACGAAATGAACCGTAACTCCCGCAGTGCGCTCGCCCTCATACAGCTCCCAAAAGCCGGGCGGCATTCCGCGATATTGCGGAACTTTTCCTTTGTGCAGGTTGATGCTGCCCATCCGAGGAACATTGAAAACCTCGGGCCGGAGGATCCGCGTGCCTACCACCACGGCTAAGTCCGCTTGGCATTCGCGCAACGCTTCGATCGCGGCGGGACCGTTGAGATTCCCTACCCGGCGAACCTGAAATCCATATCGCGCCGCTACATCTTCCATCGTGAAACAGCGATCGGGAAAAGACTTTCGCAACAGAGCTTCGATTTCGCCACGCGATACCACGGTGCGGAAAGCAAACTCGTCGGTGGCGGCGCGCACAGACTTTACAAAACGCCTGACGACATAGCCGATCCCTTCGCGCGCGATGTTGCGGCGCAAGTTCTTCACGCGGCGCGAGAATGAATCCCGGCTGTTGTCGAGCAGCACGGCGACTGGGGTAACTTGCGCCGCGCTACAGACTGCCTCAATGCTCAAGCGTGTGGATCGCGAATCCTTGCCGGCTAGGAATACAATGCGGAGCGGATCGCGCTTCATGCTGTCGAGGCCGTCGGTACTGGGGTTGCTGTGCTCAAGCATAGATGCGGGTACGATGACTTGAACAACCTACACGGATGACCGTTACAAGTGTTGTGCGTCAGCGTGTCTTCAGAATATCGCAAACCCGGCCAGCGCCTGCGTCCTTTAATCGACCTTCTTCTTGAGAGATACGAGTTCGGCGTATTTAGTCTCAAGAAGGATGCCGGTAACTTGATATTGCTCCTGCTTCATCGGCGTATACGCTTCGGAGAACGCATCCGCCAAGTCCGGTCTGGAACTCATCGGGGTTCAGCGCCACACCTCGTTCTTTGTCGATGACCACCAAGACCCGTTCTGGCTGCGCGGTGGCCCAATAGTCGTCGGAAACGCCGAGCCGGTAGCCGTAATACATCAACGGACCGGAGACCGGCAAAGTCCCCAGCAGTAGATCGCCCGCGCGCAGTTCGGGTCTCAGGTATTCAGCCATAACGGCGGCATCCGTGTTCTGGCCGGGAGGCAGGTAAGGAACGATATCGCCTTTTATGATCATCACCGATCCGCCGATCAGCATGACGACGGCCGCGAACTGCATGAGCGAGTCGGCGCGAGTTGCTGCCAGACGCTTGAATATCCGCGAATAGGCCTTCAGCGGCGACCACCAGATAGAGCGGTAGAAAAAATAGCCAGACTCGCTCCGGAGGCGCGACTCGCTGAACGAACAGAAGAATGACGCAGACCGCCACGCCGCTAAGCAGCGGCCAATATCCCGCGTTTTTCCGGATTACGCACACCAGGAAACCCGCAGCGAGCGCGAACGCGAGCAGTTGCGGCCAACCTGCGTTCCATGTGCGCCACGTTTCATCGAAAGAGGCTGCAATCCTTCCAGGAAGGCCAGCCCAAGGCGTGGCGCTCACGTATCGATTCGCAAAAACACTGCGATAGCCCGATCCCAAAATGATGGGGACGTAAAGAAGAACCGAGATCAGCGCCGCGATGGAAAGCGCGCTGCCAAGACGCAAGACCTGCGCCAGTGACAGTTCTCCCGAGAGCCACCAGCCCACCAGGAGAACGGTCGAACAAACAGCCACTCCGTAAATCATGCTCGGACTGGTGTAGAGGCTGGCCACGGACAGCGCAATAAACGGAATCCATAGGCCGATGCGCTTCGGAGTCAGGCTCAAGGCGCTGGCGATTTGAAATTGCGCGAAAAACAGAACCGCCTGAAGAGCGTATCCTCGCGAGTTGGTGGAATACATGATCAGATCCGCGTTGGTCGCAACGAGGGCTGCCGCAACCAGGCCCGCGGATCCAAATCCGCGCCGGGCTGCGTAAACGTACACCATTGCAACCAGCAGAAGGCCCGCGAAAAATGCCGGCAGACGCAATACCGGCGGACTGCTGCCGAGAAATCTAGAGACCAGCCACACCATCTCCGTGTGCAATAGGTGATTATTGGGGACGTAATCCAGAGAGAGTGTTCTCAATAAACCTTTGCGTGCGTAGTTGAGAAATGTGTAGGACTCGTCGTAGCGCATCGGCTGGCCGAGGTAGACGACCCGAAGCGCTACTGGCGGTTACGACGACCAGCGCAACCAGAATCGCCTGACGCGTGTTCGCCGTGGCCATCGTTATGATCTTGTGCAGCTCCTGCCATGCGTGTTTACATTCATGGGCGAACGCGATCCCAACTTCACAGACGATATATCCCAACCGCCGCCGCAACAGCAGGAGACCGGCGGCCAGGCCCGCGAGCGCCAGGCTGCTGATCCTGAGGCCGAGTTTAAGTTCCGCGAGAAACGCATCCGTGACGCGCTTGGCTTGATGGTGACCCGAGAGGTCGGAAGCGATTTGCTTGAATGTGCTATCGGAAAGCGCCGACAAAAGCCCAAGAATCAATGCAGTGAGCAAGGCTGCGAGTGCGATCAGCCCCAAACCCTTGCGGGCGCGCTCCGCGCTTCGATCTAGAACGTCTTCCATGCCGCCCCCGCTGTGCGGCATTCAGGATAACGCAAAGGCGGAGAATCTCTCAAGAAGCGGCGGCTAGAGCAACGATCAGGATTTCGTGCCGTAGGCTCCGTATATGAAGCTGACCAAGCTTCGCCAATCGAGTTCCGCGGCGAACCTCAGTGCGGAACTGCTGGAAATCAGACGCGGCGTACCGCGTAGCGTCTGCCCGATCAGGTAGCGCGGTACTTTGCCGAAGTAGGCCACCTTCTGCGGGGCTGCCCGGTCCAACTTCGCCAAAGAGAGTGCTCGATCCTGGGCCCATTTCCGGAAATAAGAACGCGTCACGCGCTCCGGCGGCACCAGGTGGTGGATGATCAAATCGGGAGCGTACAACCCGTAAGCCCCGGAGGTTTTGAAGCGATCAAACATATCATGATCCTCACAGGAACCGAGCCCGGTGGTAGAGCGCCCCAGGTTCGCCGCATAGAGGCCGACTCGTTCGAATAACGCACGCTTGACCACGGAGTTCCCGCCCTGCAGAAACAGGTTTTCGTTTTCCGCAAAGCTCTGGCGCCGCTTGGGCAAGCGCTCCGGATCGTCGGCGCTCAAAACTCCCGCGTAGCCCGGCGGCAGCCATTCCGGCCTCTCGGTGCGCCACAGGCCCAGGCAGGCGCCGCCGACGTAGTCCACATTTTGATCCTGAAAACAGTCTTCGACCATCGTAAGCCAGGTGCGGTCGATCAACTCGTCATCGTCGATCATGCCGATGAGCTCGCGGTCACTGGCGGAAATTCCACAGTTCAACGCCGTCGATCTTCCCGGCTTCTGCTCGAACAAATAGCGCACTTTCTCGCCGTATTTCGCGGAAAAAGCCGCGACCACTTCCTTGGTGTTGTCTTTGGAATTATTATCGATTACGCTAACCCGCCAATCCATGCGCATCACGGGATCGGCAGCGAAAAACGATTCCAGGCAGTCGCCGAGCATGTGGCCGCGGTTGAAAGTCGGGATCAGAATGTCGAGAGTCTGCATTCGCGCAGCCCGGCAGCGGCCTTGCACCCGACGGCCCGGCGCAAGCTCAGTCGGCTCGTGGCAAATTTCATTGTAATCGCTTCGGCCTCATCCTTTCGCAGTCCAGCCGTACGGCGCGCGTTTTTTGAGTCTGTTAGAATCGAACTACGCAAATGAGTAAGTGGCCGGTTTTGCTGCTGGTAAGGTCCCTTGGCCACGGCGGATGCGAACGGGATGCGGCCAAGATCGCAATGGGCTTGGACCGGAACCGCTTCGAACCCCACATCGCGGTTTTCCACGATGGAGGATGTTCTGACCTCGCAGGTGGACGCAGCCGGGGTGCCGATTCTATCTCTGCCGCTGCGCTCTTTTCTGAATGCGTCCTTTTTCGCGGCGGCCCGCAAAATGGGCGCCTATGTCCGGCGGCATGGCATCCGATTGGTACACGCGTTCGATGTGCCCTCCGACATCTTTGTCGCTCCCGTGGCCCGCTGGTACCGGAGTCCCCGCCGTGGTCACCAGCCAGCTCTCCTATCGCTCGATGTACCCGGCTTGGCAGCGGGCTGCCTTGAGGCTGACCGACTGGCTTTCCCACCGCATCGTGACCAACTCGAAGGCGGTCGGCGAATCTCTGCGGCGCAGTGCGGGGTTTCCGGGAGACAAGCTGTATCTCTGCTACAACGGCGTGGACGCGTCGAACTTCTATCCCGGTCCCGGCATTCGCGTGCCGGAATTCGACGGGGCGCCGCTGATCATCGGAGCGGTGTGCGTGATGCGGCCGGAGAAGCGCATCGATTGGCTGCTCGAAGCCTTCGCGGAAGTCTCCCGCACCCAGCCCGGACTCCGCCTGCTGCTGGTGGGCAGCGGCCCGGAGACACCGCGTCTTTTGGATCTGCGTAACCGCCTGGGCCTGAGCGGCATCTGTCACTTCGAGCCCTCGCAGCCCAACGCCGCCGACTGGATGCGCGGCATCGATATTTTTGTGAACGCTTCCTCCATCGAAAGTTTTCCGAACGCCGTGCTCGAAGCCATGGCGTGCGGATGCTGCGTCATCGGGTCCAACGTGGGCGGCATTCCGGAGCTGATCACGCATGGCGAGGACGGACTGGTGTTCGAATCCGCCAGCCGGGCCGATCTTACCGCCGCCATTCGCCTGGCCGCCGAGCGACGCGGAATTGCGCCAGCGCCTGCGGCGTCAAGCCGTCTTGACCGCGCACCAAAGATTTTCGATGAAGATCACACTGGAGCGGACCGAGGCGCTCTATGAGTCCTTGCTCGATCAGCCTGCGGCAGCGCGCCTGGAACAATCCGCCGCTTTGCGATGACATCGACACCGGCCGTTAGCGTCATCATTCCCGCCTATAACGTCACGGCGTTCATTGCCGACGCGCTGAATTCCTTGCGCGCCCAGACGTTTCGCGACTTCGAGACCATCGTTGTCAACGATGGTTGCCCGGATAGCGACAATCTGGAACGGGTGCTCGAACCATACCGCGGTGAAATCGTTTATATCCGTCAGGAGAATCAAGGCGTGGCCGCCGCCCGGAACACGGCTCTGCGGGCCGCGCGCGGGCCCGCTGGTGGCGCTTCTCGATCCCGACGACATGTGGGAACCGGAGTATCTGGAAGTCCAAACCGGCCAGTTGGCGTCCCATCCCGAAGCCGGCGTCGCCTGCGCCAATGTCACCTTCATGGGCGAAACGACTTTCACGGGCCAGACGTTTCTGGACAAGTTTCCGGACCGCGGCGACATCAATTTCCACCGTTTACTGAGCCAGCAGTGCCGTATTTTCTCCAGCGTCACGGCGCGCCGCGAGTTGATCCTGCAAGCGGGATTGTTCGATCGGAACCTGCGCGCCGCGGAAGATCTCCATCTGTGGCTGCGGCTGGCGCACATGGGAACCAAGTTTCTTCGCACCGACCGGCCCCTGGTCCGCTACCGGGCGCGGCCCGAGAGCCTCAGCAACGATCCCGCCCGCATCGGCTCAGACGTCGTGAAGGTCTATAAACATCTGTCCCAGACCCTCGACCTGAATGCGGCGGACCGGGCTTGCCTGGAAGAAGCGATTCGCCGCGAAGAGGCGAACCTCGACTTCTATCTCGCGAAGAAAGCGCTCTACGCCGGCCGGAATCAGGAAGCGACAGGAACGGCTGGGCCGGGCCAATCGCGTGCTGCGCAGCCGCAAGGTCGCCTTCTCCCTGCTGGCCCTGCGGATCGCGCCCGGGACTGGTTCACAAGCTGGTCCGCTGGCGCAACCCTACCGAATACATGTTCTTACATTGAGCTTCCGGCGGAAGTCTCTGCGGGAGAATATGTTAGACTGAAGTTCGAAGACCGGCTCGCTTCGAGTACAGCAGCGTCCGAGGACCCATGCGGGCTTTACCAGCAGAAGAAGCTTTATCCACAACGTTTTCCGGCCGCCCGACCAAGAACATACGGCCCCCGTCGTTCGAGCCGTGGAGAATCTGGAGCGCCGGCCGCGAGCTTCTGAGGTACCGCGACCTGGTGGTCACCTTGAGCCTGCATCGGATCAGCGTCCGCTACAAGCAATCCATGCTCGGTTGGGCATGGGCTTTGGTTCAGCCGCTCGCGCTCATGCTGATCTACACCATCATTTTTTCGGTGGTGACGCGGATGCCCGACGAAGGCGTGCCCTACGCGGTGTTCGTGTACGCGGCGCTGCTCCCCTGGACTTATTTCGCCACCATCATGACCAACTCGGCCACCTGCCTGGTGAACCATAGCCAGCTTGTCACCAAGGTCTATTTTCCGCGCGAGATTCTTCCGTTGACTTACGTGGTGGCTGCGTTTGTCGATTTTCTGGTCGGCGCGTTAGTGCTGGCCGGCATGATGGTTTACTATCACGTCCCGTTGACCAGCTACGTGTGGTATTTGATTCCCATCATGGTTGTGCTAACTGCGTTCGGCCTGGCCTTGGCGCTGTTTCTATCGGTTTTGCAAGTGCGCGTGCGCGATATCGGCCTGGCGATGCCGCTGGTGATGCAAGTTTGGATGTTCGCCACTCCCGTGGTCTACCCGCTTTCAGCAGTGCCGGCGCGCCTGCGCTTCTACTACGATCTGAACCCGCTGGCGGGCACCATCGAAAGTTTCCGCCGAGTGCTCTTGCAGAATAAGCCGCCCGACTTCTCGTCTTTCGTAGAAGCCACGGTGATCGCTTTGGTGCTCCTGCCGCTGGCCTACCTGTTTTTCAAATACCGGGAAGCTTCGATGGCGGACTTCATCTGAGCGAGTCCGGCGCGATGTATCTCCTTACGCCTCGATCACGTTTCCAAGCGATACCTGATCCGCCAGTCCCATGTCGGCTCCGGCGCCGGTGGGCTTCGTCGGGCGGCTGCGGCAGCGTTTCGCGCCAGCGCACGTCTTCTGGGCGCTTCGCGATGTCAGCTTCGAGGTGGCGCGCGGAGAAGCTGTGGGCATCATCGGGCCCAATGGCGCGGGAAAGAGCACGCTGCTGAAACTGCTGGCCGGCATCACCGCGCCCACGTCCGGTGAAATTTCCATCTCCGGAAAACTTTCAGCGCTGCTCGAAGTGGGCTCGGGATTTCATCCCGAGTTGACGGGCATAGAAAACATCTACCTGAGCGGCTCCATCCTGGGGATGCAGCGCAAGGAGATCACCGCCAAACTCGACGGCATCATCGATTTCGCGGGCGTTCGGCCGTTCATCGACGTACCGGTGAAGCGCTACTCCTCGGGCATGGTGGTGCGGTTGGGCTTCTCGGTCGCCGCGCATCTCGATCCAGATATCTTGCTGCTTGACGAAGTGCTGGCGGTAGGCGATGCCGCATTCCAGAAAAAGTGCATCGACCGCGTGCTGGAGCTCAAGCAGCGTTGTACGGTGGTGTTTATCTCTCACGATCTGGCCGCCGTACAACAACTGTGCGACCGGGTAATCGTGATGAACCAAGGGGGAATCGTTTACGACGGAGCGACGGCCGGCGCAATGACGGCCTATAGCGCGCTGGCCCGTTTCCGTTCTTCTCCTTCCCCCAAGACCGAATCCATCGCCAAGACCGCCGAAGTCGTTTCGCTTGAATTTCTGGACAGCAGCGGCGAGCCGGTTCACATGGTCAAAACCGGCGACGCGCTACGCATCCGTCTCGAGTATAAGGCGCGGATCGCCGTGCCGGACGCCAGCTTTGATGTGTTGCTTTTACGGGGCCGATGGCACTCTGCACTGCCAGTTCACTACCTGGCTTTCGGGCGAGACCGCGGATCTTGCGCCCGGAAACGGCATCGTCGAATTCTCCTGCGAGGAACTGGGTTTGCAGCCGGGTTCCTACCTGATCGACGCCACCATCGAGCAGCATGGAAACCACCTGGATTGGCAGTACCGCTGCTCGACAATCCAGGTCAATTCCGGCAGGAACGTGGAAGGCTTGTTCTACCACCCGCACACCTGGCGCGAAGTCTCCGCAAGCGGCGTCCTTACGGAGGAAAACGTGACGGCTGACCCCGGGAACCAAGCTTGACCGTATGCCAGCCGTTGCTGCAATCACGGCCTGTCTGTTGATGATCTACATACTGGCGGGTTATCCGCTGCTGCTGCGATGGATGGCGCAGCACCGCCCGCGGCCCGTGCAGCGGCGGCCCATTGAACCTTCCGTTACGCTGATCATCGCGGTTTACAACGGTGAACGATTCTTAGAGGACAAGCTTCAATCGGTGCTGGCGCTGGAATATCCGGCCGACAAGCTCGATATCATCGTTGCCTCGGATGGATCCACCGACCGCACCGAAGAAATCGCCGAGAGATTCGCGGCCCAAAGAGTGAGTCTGCTGCGCCTGCCGCGCGGAGGCAAGCCGGCGGCGCTCAACGCGGCCATCGCCAAAGCGCGCGGAGAGATTCTGGTCTTGACCGACGTGCGCCAGCCTCTCGAACCACACAGCGTCGCCCGCCTGGTCGAAAACTTTGCCGATCCTGCGGTCGGCGTGGCCAGCGGCGAACTTCTGATTCGCGCCGGGGCGACCCAGGAGGAAGCCGACATCGGCCTCTACCGGCGTTTCGAGAACTGGATTCGCGGGAACCTCAGCTCCATCGACTCGACGTTTGGCGCCACCGGATCTTTTTACGCGATGCGCCGCACGCTGGCGGTGCCGATCCCCGACGATACACTTCTCGACGACATGTATCTGCCTTTGGCGGCCTATTTTCAGGGCTACCGGCTGGTGATGGATTCGCGGGCGCGCGCCTACGACCTTCCTACGTCGCTAGACACCGAGTTCCAGCGGAAGATGCGAACACTCGCCGGGAATTACCAGATCCTGCGCGCGTATCCGGCGCTCCTGGGGCCCGGCAACCGGATGTGGCTGCATTTCGTGTCGTACAAGTTCGGCGCGGCTGCTTGCTGCCCTGGCTTCTAATAATTTTGGCGGCAGCGTCGTTTGGCCTGCCGGCTCCGTGGCGCGAAATTGCTGCTGGCTGGGCAAGCCGCATTCTACGGGCTCGCGCTGGCGGACGTCTGGATCTCTAAGCCGCGAATCCTCAAGACGGCTCTCCTCGAGCGCACACACTTTCGTAGTGATGATGATCGCCACGCTGGGAGGCCTTTCCGTCCTCTTCATCCCGCCGAGAACGCTGTGGAAGGTGACCTCCGCGGGCCCTCTGCCGGATGAAGTGAGCCGGACGCATTGAAGCGCTTCTGGGCCAGTTGCCGGCGCACTTGCGTGAGAGCGCTCGCGGTGCTGGGACTCACGGTAGTGCTGGTGACCTTCACTCCCTTGGTGAGGTGGTGGGCGGTGCAGCTCGCCGGACCCTGGACGGATCCGCGCGGAGACGTGATGATCGTGCTCACCGGCAATATCTTGAGCAATGGAATTATCGGGGAGACGTCCTATTGGCGCAGCGCCTACACGGTCATGGCTTGGCGCGAAGGCGGATGGCGCCAGGTGATCGTGAGCGGCGGCGGTGGCGGAGGCAGCTGCCTCTTCCGGCCGGCGAGGCGATGAAGATCTTTTTGGAGAGCGGCGGAATTCCACCGGGCGCGATCCTGGCCGAATCCCAGTCGATGAGCACGCGCGAAAGCGCACTGAATCTGGCGCGCATTCTTCCGCCAGACGCCGGGCCGGAAGATTTTGTTGACCAGCGACTATCACATGTACCGCGCGGTTCGCGCACTTCGCAAAGCCGGCGTGATGGTGATCCCGCGTCCCATTCCGGATGCCACCAAGCGCGCCGGAAGTTGGAATCTGCGCTGGGAAGTTTTTCAGGACCTGTTGATAGAAACCTCGAAGATCGCCTATTACTGGGGCCGCGGCTGGATTTAAGACGGCGTATCTAAGACCGGCCAGCCAACTCACAGGTCCAGCGACCGGCTGAACGCCATGGCCAACCCGCTCATGGTCGGCAGATACATCGTGTAAGCCAGTGAGAGAAATATGATGGCCGTGCAGAATCCCACCAGGGAAAGCTGGCAGCAAAAGCTAGCCATCGCCATGGACCGCAGCTCCGGGCGGCTGCGCGCGGTCCGGTAGACTCTTCCAAACGTTCGAAAGCTCATTACGATGGACGCCAGGTAGAACAGAAGCGCCGGAATGCCGGCCTCGCTCGATACCTGCGTGTATGCGTTGTGGGTTACCTGCCAGGCCCCTCTTCTGCCTTCACTCTTGGCAAAAGCGGCTTCGTAGTCCGAAAATTCTCCTGGCCCCACGCCAAATATAGGATGCTGCGCAGTGAAATGAATACTGGACTTCAACAAATGAGTTCGGGCCTGCGGTGGACTCCACCGCTTCCTGGTCGTCGGTGTCACTCGTGAACAACGTGGCGTACCGCTGCAGCATGGATTGCGGGAGCACGGCCAGCACCAGCAGAAACATCACGGCGGAGGCTGCCAGGGCGCCGATCCGCACCCGGCCCGGAGCCCGGACCAGAATGAACATGAAGGCGGCGGCGAATGCGACTAGTCCTCCGCGCGATCCGGTAGCCGCGCAGAAGTACACGCCGTAACCTAAAACTCGCCACGCACAGGATTCTGCGGATCCAACTGCGGTCCGAGATGATGAAGCACGAAAATCACGAAGGGAAGCACGAAAAGCAGGTGCGCCGTAAAATCGTTGGCGTTCCCAATCGTGCCGAGTTCCAGGCTGAGCCGGCTATCGGTGTCCGGGCTGAGCATGAAGAACCTGCCGCTGAGCACGTTGACTGCGCAGGCCAACGCCATCGTCATGAGAACCAGCCTGCACTCCCTCCAGGTCAAGACCAGGCCCCCAACGATCAACAGCATGGGTAACTGTCCTCTCAGATAACTGAGGATCAGAGACGCGGAGCCGCCCGGCCAATAGCTCAGCGGCGACGCCAGAGTCATCCAGATCAGGAGGCCGAGCCAAGCGTAGGACAGCCGGGACCGAAGCACACGCCACAAGCCGCCGGTGATCACCGCCAGCACAACCGTCGGTATTCCCAAAATTCGCGCGATGTGGGGGTCGAAGTTTAGCGTGGTCGCCACCAGCTCGCCGAGCAAGCTGAAGCGGCAGAAAATAAATGCAATCGCCAGGTAAAGTCCCAGTTTTCGTAAGGGGTTGTCCAAGTCCGATTGGCGGAGACGTCCGACAGTCCGCGCGCCGCCAGGGAGTTTGGACCTGCGAAGGCCGCTGGCGCCGGGATCGTAACGGATGGATTCAGCGCCGGTTTGGGAGGCGGAGACAGCACTCCGACCGCGGACTGCGAGAACGCGCCGCGCGGGACGGGTTTGCTGCCCTTAAACCGGCTCATATGAAGAGAGCTCATCAAGAACCATTGTGAGTGAAAACGGAAGGGCCCGTCAATTGAACCATTTAAGGGGTTTGCCCAGTACTATTCGCCCAGGTGTGTCTCCAAGATTGCTCTGCGATAATGGCCTTAGATGTGCGGAATTGCCGGATGTGTAGCGCTCGGTGAGCCAGACTTCGCCGAAAGCATCACGCGAGTGATGACGGACGCGCTGGCGCGCCGGGGGCCGGATGGCGAGGGAATGGCGACCTGGCCCGGCGTGGCGTTAGGTCACCGGCGTCTGGCGATCATCGATCTGAGCGACGCCGGCCGGCAACCGATGCTCTCCGACGACGGCAGCGTCGGACTGGTTTTCAACGGTTGCATCTACAATTTTCTGGAGCTGCGCCCGGAACTGGAGCGGCTGGGCTATCGCTTCCGCTCGCGCTGCGATACCGAAGTTCTGCTGGCCGGGTATCAACATTGGGGCATCGACAAACTGGTGGCGCGGCTGCGCGGCATGTTTGCCTTCGCCATTTGGGATCAGAACCGCCGCAAGCTGTTTCTGGTGCGCGACCGTCTGGGAGTCAAGCCGCTGGTTTATTCCGCGACGGGCAATCGCCTGATGTTTGCCTCCACCGTGGCTGCGCTGCGCTCGACCGGCGCCGTGAACACGGAAATCGATCCGCAGGCGGTGCTCGAATACCTGGAGTTCGGTTTTGTCACCGATATCCACAGCATTTATCGCGAGGTTTCGAAAGTCCCGCCCGCCACGATTGTGGAGTGGAGCGAGGCGGGCGGCATCACCACGCGCTGCTATTGGGAGCTGCCGAAAACCGGTGACGGCCCCAAGATCTCTTTTGAAGAGGCGCTGGAAGAAACCGAAAAGCGCATTATCGACTGCACTCGATTGCGCTTGATTGCCGATGTCCCGATTGCCGCCCTGCTGAGCGGCGGCATCGATTCCGCGCTGGTGTGCTGGGCACTCTCCAAGCTGAATGCCAACGTGCGAACCTTCACCATGAGTGCGCCGGGCGATCCTTCCGATGAAACCGATGCCGCGCGCGCGACCGCCCAGATTTTGGGCGTCCCGCATGAATCTTTGGTGATCGACCGCAGCGAAAGCGATCCGGTCGGCGAACTGGTCGACGCCTTCAGCGAACCCTTCGGTTGCCAGTCCGCGCTGGGCATGCTGCACCTGTCGGCCGCCATCAAGCCGGTGGCGACGGTGTTGCTGACCGGCGATGGCGGCGACGATGTGTTCCTGGGCTACCCGTTCTTCCTCTATGCGTGGCGGGCCCAGCAGGTG
Source organism: Bryobacterales bacterium (assembly GCA_963731375.1). Taxonomy (GTDB): domain Bacteria; phylum Acidobacteriota; class Terriglobia; order Bryobacterales; family Bryobacteraceae; genus Palsa-187. The sequence continues at coordinate 50,846 of CAVSUW010000002.1, read as the reverse complement.
GCCGCGCGAGCGCCCAGATTTGCTCCCGAGATATGGCGACGGCTGCGCGGGATGGTGCCCGACAGCGGATTTTTGAAGCGCGTGCACAGCTTCGCGAATTACACGTTGGGCGGCTTGGGCTCGTACAACCGAGTGCGCGCCGGGCTGCCGTACTTCGAGGAGCGGAGTCTGCTGGGCGAGCGGCTGCAAGGTCTGCGATTGCCGCAGCGCGACATGCCGGAGTCGCTCGATTCCGCGCGCCATCTGTTGGACGAGGTTTTTCAGTATCACCGCCGAACCCATTTCACGAGCGAATACATGCCCAAGGTGGACTCCAGCACGATGTATTACGGACTCGAGTCACGGGCTCCGTTTCTGGATCACACATTATGGGAGTTCGCCGCAGGGCTCTCCCCGGAAATCCGTTTTCAGGGCGGACGGCTCAAGGCGGTCCTGCGCGAAATCGTGCGGCGGCGTATCGGGCTGTCTACCGCATCGCGCCCCAAGCAAGGCTTCCGCGTGCCGGTGGAAAAGTGGCTGGCGGGACCCTGGCGCAAGGACCTCGACGTGTTGCAATCCGGCACGCTGGTGGAACGCGAAGGCTATATCCAGGGTCCCGCACTGCGCGCCGAAATCGATCGCGCCATCGCCGCCGGCGGCGCTTCGGAGCAGTTGTGGTATGTCGCGGTCCTGGAGCGGTGGCTGCAGAGCCAGCAGTCCGCAGTGCCTGCTATCTCGTAAGCGCGGGCAGCGTCGTAAACGTGCCCGCGGGAGGAGTGCGGATTCCCAGAACGCCGATTTGTCCGCCGGCCGGCGCAGAGAACTCCAGCGTGCCGCGTTTGCCATCCGTCACCGGGAATTGACTCGCGAGTACAAACGCACTGTGGCCGTTGGCTGCCAGCGCGATCGCTCCGGTTCCGATTTGCGCGCCGGAATCGTCGCGAATCACTACCGGCACGCTCACCGCCTGCGGGGAGCTGGTACTGATCGCTACTCCCGTGGCGGTCCCGCCGGTATTGTCGAACGCGAGTATGTAGGAGCTTGCGTTGCGGCTTTCCAGCGGCACGACGGCTTCCTGCCCGGTGGGCTCATAGCGGAAAATCGCAAAGCCCGAGACGTTGCCATTGGTGGTGAGTTGCGCCGATCCGGTCTGAAGCGGGTTCGCATCCGGCCCGGTGCTCTCGACCACCAGAGTCGCGCCGGCATTGATTGTGCTGTCGACGGAAGAAGCCGTCGTGGAAACGCCGCCGCCGGCTTGCGGAGATGAAAGCGGCAAGACCAGTGGATTGCCGTCATCGTCAAAGAAGCTGAGGTGGGCTTGCGCGGCGCTGGCGCCCGTATTGACCAGCACGAAGCTGGTCTTCCATCCATTTGCGATTGCGATATGCGCGAACGCTCCGCCGCCGGTGCCGACGTTGGCCAACGCCGGAACGGACGTCAGAGTTCCGGGAGGCGTGGTGCGCACACCCAGCACGCTGATCTGTCCGCCGGCTGGTGTATCGAACTCGACGGTCCCGCGCAGCCCCGCCGTGGCCGGGAACAGATCGGACAATACGAACGCACTATGGCCGCTTGCCGGCACGGGAAGGGATCCGGAAGCGATTTGAACCCCGGTATCGTCACGGACCACGACCGCGACGTTGGCCGCCTGAGCGCTAATGTTGGCCAACGCCACGCCCAGTGCGGCGCCGTTGGTGTTATCGAATGCCAGCAGATAAGAACTGGCGTTTCTGGTTTCTAAAGGCACCACCGCCTCTTGCGCGGTGGGGTTCAAGTGGAAAATCGCAAATCCTCCAACGCCGCCGGTAGCAGCCAATTGTGCCGAACCGGATTGAAGCGGCGCGCTGGTAGGGGAGTCCGTCTGCAACGATCAGCGAAGCGTTAGACGCTAGCGTCCAATCGAACGACGGCGTGGTGACCAGGCTCTCGGTGACGCCTTGCTGGGGCAACGCGAGCGGAAGCGGCAACGAATTTCCGTTATCGCTCCAAGAGATTGAGCTCAGTCTGCGCGTCGCCCGCGCTGGTATTGACCAGGGTGAAGGTGGTGGTCCAGTCCTGGCTGGACACTAAGTGAGCCATGGAGCCAACCAACCCAAACTTCGGAGCGCTCGCTTGGATGGTAACGGCGTAGGCGAGCGTAGCAGTCTCCGGCTACCGGCGAATTACTGTCGACAACGGAAATCGTGTAGCGATAGACGCCGGCCACGGTGGGTGTCCCGGCGATCTGCGCCGAAGTCCCTTGGCCGGTGAGACTAAATGCCGGGAGGTAACGCACCCGAACTGACCGATCCAATTGTATGGCGGCAGACCCCGCGTCACCGAGCACTGCGCGGAGTAGTATTGGTTCAAGAGTCGAGGCCCGCTGCTGGGCGCGCAGCTTATCGCGGGCGGGAGAATCAGGTTGATCGTCCCTCCGGCGCTGGTTACGGGAAGTGAATTTCCTTCACCATCGGAAGCGCTTCGCGGGACTATTTATGATTGCGATACTGCTGTTCCTGCTGGCCGGGGAGATTTGGAAAGTAGCGGTCGCGACGGGCCCGTCCGGAATGGTTGTTTGGTTCTCGCCCCAGGCGACACAGGTCGCGGCAGAAACTCCGTAGGAACAAGTTATGTTCTTGCCGGCGCTGGCGGCAGCCGGACCCGGGGTCACGTCGATACCGGTTACGTCCGCCTGGATACTGCATGGTCCACTGGAGAATTGCCGGTTGGACACCTCCGCTCGCCGATGTCGACACCGTCAGCGCCGCGCTCGAGCCTGGGGTCGTGATCGCGGAGCTGAGTGACAGCGCCACCTGCTGCCCGAAGATCTGAGTAGCGCGTTAAAAACAGGACGTGATAAACGAGTACCCTTGCGAGCCAGCCGCGCCGCGAGCGCGAGATCGCGAAATAAAATAACGTCCAGATGGACCTCCAACCTTGCCATACATAAAAATCGGCCTTAGGACTTAAACTCAGTAGACCAGTGCAGTCCAGTAAGATAAGATCTCTACTCTTTCGCACACCCGGAGAGGTAGGTTTGTGGCCTATTGGAAAATCTTACGGGCTGCAAACCAGTAAAGCTTACCTCAAACTCCGGCTAAGTGAAAGCAAATTGAAATTTGAATGACAGGCCAAGGCAATTTCGGGACCAACATCTATCCCTTCCTAAAAGTTGGGAGTAGAGTCGCTTGCTTGACGTATATTGAGGCCGCGGCGGATCACCGTTCAAGCCGACTGAGTACTTGGGTTAGCGGAAGGAATGATGTCATCGCCGGTTGGCGCCGCGACTCAACTGCGCGATGCGCACAGCCGCCGTATGCTATATTGATCGCACCCTTGCCACTGAAGCACCGGTTTGAGCGGCACTCTTTCTGGCTCATTTTTGCGGTTTCGTCTGTGATTCGAATCGTGAAGGTGCTGGCCGCGCCCCGCCCTCCGGGAACCCATCTTTCAGAGATGGAGAACATCGCAAGATCGCTCGCGCTGCACGGAACTTTTGCCGACCCCTACCTGCTGCCGACCGGCCCCACCGCGCACACCGCGCCCGGGTATCCCATTCTGCTCGGACTCATTTTCCTGCTATTCGGCACCGGCGTCGCGGGCGAGATCGCGAGCCGCATCGCGTCCGCGATCGTCGCTTCCATTCAATACGCGCTCTTGCCGCGAGTCAGCACGGCGTTGGGACTGCCGCGATTCACCGGCGCCGTCGCCGGACTTGCTGGCCGCGCTCGCGCCGTATAAAGGTTACGTCGAAGGCTCGCGCGATTCCGTCGATCAGCCTTACGTGGCGCTGGCTCTGGTTCTGCTTTTTCTTTACACCTCGAAAGCGTGGTCATCGCCGCCCGAAACGGTTTCGCCGCCTCGCCCGCGGATCTGTGGTGGGGGTTGGCTTCTCTCTTCTCGCCGATTCTAGGCTTCGTGTTCGCCGCCGTCATCGTGTACGAGATCTTCGCCTTGCGGCGTCACGCGGGATTGATACCGCTGCTGGCCGCCTTCGCCGCGATACAGGCTCCGTGGGCGATCCGGAATTGGATCGAGTTCCACGCCTTCGTGCCCACGCGCTCGAACTTCGGACTGGAGTTGCGAGTCTCCAACCGCCCCGAAAGTTTCGCGCTGATGGAAGACAACGTTTCGCACGGCGTGATGAGCCGCTTCCATCCCGGGCTCAATGAAGACGAAGCGCGCAAGGTGGTGGCCGAAGGCGAGATGGCTTACACGCGCTCGGAGATGGCCGATGCGCGCGCTGAAATCCGCCGCGACCCGGCGCGTTTCCTGCGCTTGACCGGCGAACGCTTCTGGCGATTCTGGCTCGCGCCCAGTCGCCGCTTCAAGACCACCGCGGCGTCGACCGCCATCACGCTGCTGGGCTTGCTGGGATTGTGTCTGCTGCCCGCAAACCCGGGAACCCGGCTGACCTGGTTGATCCTTCTGACGTACCCGCTGGTTTACTATTTCATCCAGGTCGATGCCCGCTACACCTATCCGCTCGGCTGGATCTTCCTCACTCCCGCCGTGCACGTCGTGATGCTGGCGGCGCGAAGACTCACGGGGCAACCGGGTGCGGAAGGGTCGTAGCGCAGCCGGCCGTTTGCCTTATATTGTTTGCTATGAGCCCGCGCGCGCGTTTTCCACTTCTCGCCGCGGGCGCCGTTCTTCTTCTAGTCGCCGCCGCGTTGCTGGCGGAGCGCCTCGAAGACACCATCTTTATCCCGCTGGATCATCCCGCCATCCTCTACGCCGGTGCGACCACCGACCCCGTGGGCCGTCTCGCGAAGCGCCTCGCCGCCGGACAGCTCAAGCTCGACTATGCGCCCAACGGCTGGGGCTATCTGCCCGCTCTGCTCAAGGAACTCGGCATCTCCACCGATTCGCAGGTGCTGGTGTTTTCCCGCACCAGCATTCAGGTCGAACGCATCTCTCCGCGCACGCCGCGCGCGATTTATTTCAACGACGATGTCAGCGTCGGCTACGTTCAAAATGGCGAAGCGCTGGAGCTGACCTCGCTCGATCCCCGGCAAGGCGTGATCCTCTACAGCCTGGACCCCGCACGCTCTCCGCAACCCGTGCTCGCCCGCCGCGACGATTGCCTGCGCTGCCACCAGGGCCCCGTTACTCTGGCCGTCCCCGGACTCCTGATCAGTTCGGTGCATCCCTCCACCGGCTCCGGCCAAGAGCATGGCAATGCGGTGATGACGGATCATCGCACTCCTTTCAACCAGCGTTGGGGCGGCTGGTACGTCACCGGCACCCACGGCGCGCAAACCCATTTCGGCAACAACCGGGAGCTGGTCGATCCCGTGCGTCCTGGCGCCGCTTCGCTCGAAGGCACGCAGAACGTTACCGATCTCAGCCGCTGGTTCGACACTTCGCGCTACCTCGCTCCCACCAGCGACCTGGTCGCGCTGCTGGTGCTGGAGCATCAGACCCGCATGACCAATCTGCTGATCCGCATCGGCTGGGACGGACGCATCGCGCAGCACGACGGCAAGCTCGGGACGCAACGCGCCCAACTTCCAGCGCAGCTCGACGCCGAGATCGACGAATTGGTGGCATATATGTTGTTTGGCGACGAAGCGCCGTTGCTCGAACCGGTGGCCGGCGTTTCCACGTTTTCCAAAACCTTCCCGCAGCGCGGGCCGCGCGATAAACAAGGCCGGTCGCTGCGCGACTTCGACCTCCAGACGCGCCTGTTCCGCTATCCGCTTTCCTACATGATTTACAGCGCGGCCTTCGATGGCCTGCCCGGCGTTCGTTCGCGACCGCATCTACCAGCGCCTCTACGCGATCCTCACCGGCCAGGATTCCAGCGCATCCGTGGGTGGCCTCTCGCTGAAGAATCTTTCCGCCGAGGACCGGCACGCGATTCTGGAAATCGTCCGCGAGACCAAGCCCAACTTGCCCGCGTATTGGGCCACGGCCAACGCAAGGTAAATCGTCCGAGCGTAGCGAGTGGCCGCAGCCGCCGGTCTTCATCCCGACACACCACGCCATCTGCTGCCTCCCAACCCACCCATTTGGCACATTTCTTGACCACGGGCATCCGGTCTACAATGTAGTCAGCGGTCTAAGTGTCGGCAGGCAAAGAGCCAGCCGCGTGCGACGATAGCTGTCCCGGAATCAGTCTATGAACATCACCGATCTCTTCATCAAGCGCCCGGTGATGACCGCGCTGGTCATGATCGGCATCGTGCTGTTTGGTATTGCCGGGTATCGCGCGCTTCCGGTCAGCGATCTTCCCAACGTCGATTTCCCCACCATCCAGGTGAGCGCGAGTCTGCCGGGCGCGAGTCCGGAAACCATGGCGACCGCGGTCGCCACGCCGCTCGAACGCCAGTTCGCCACCGTCGCCGGCATCGATTCGATGACCTCTACCGAGCGGAGTCGGCAGCACCGGCATCACCATCCAGTTCACGCTCGACCGGTCGATCGACGGCGCCGCCGCGGATGTTGCAGAGCGCCATCGCCGCCGTCTTGCGGCTGCTCCCGCCGGGAATGCCCTCGCCGCCCACCTTGCGCAAAGTGAATCCCGGCGACATGCCGGTGATCATGCTGGGGCTTTCCGGGCCGACGATGCAGCTTTCGAAACTGGATGAGTACGCCGAAAACCTGATGGCGCAGCGCATTTCCTCGCTGGACGGCGTGGCGCAAGTGAACGTATTCGGCGCCCAGAAATGGGCCATCCATGTGCAACTCGATCCCAGCCTGCTGGCCGCGCGCCATATCGGTATCGACGAAGTATCCAACGCCCTTCAAGCACACAACGTGAATCAGCCCACCGGCACGCTGTGGGGCGCGAATCAAGCATTCACGGTGCGCGCGAATGGGCAGCTCATGACCGCGGACGCTTTCGGGGACATGATTGTGGCTTACCGCAACGGATCGCCCGTCCGCCTTAAGGCTCTGGGGCGGGTGGTGGATGGCGTCCAAGTCGATAAGGCCGCGATGTACCTCTATACCAAGAGGGGTCCGGCGCGCTACATCATGCTGGCGATCCAGCGCCAGCCCGGCACCAACACGGTTGAAGTGGTGGATCGGATTAAAGCGCTGCTGCCGTCGTTTAGCGCCCTGATGCCGCCCGCGGTACACCTGGATATCCAACTGGACCGTGCGCAGACCATTCGCGAGTCCGTCAACGACGTGAAATTTACGCTGCTGCGCGACCGTGGTGCTGGTGATTCTGGTCATCTTTCTGTTCCTGCGCAATCGTTTCCGCCACTGCCATCCCCAGCCTGGCGCTGCCCATCTCGGTGATCGGCACTTTCGCAGCCATGTGGTCGCTGGGCTACTCGCTCGACAATCTCTCGCTGATGGCGCTCACGCTTTCGGTGGGTTTCGTGGTCGACGACGCCATCGTGGTGCTGGAAAATATTGTCCGCCACATGGAAATGGGCAAGCCTCGCATGGAGGCCGCGCTCGAAGGTGCGCGCGAGATCGGATTCACGGTCTTGTCGATGACGCTGTCGCTGGCCGCCGTTTTCATTCCCGTTGATGTTCATGGGCGGCATCATGGGACGCTTGTTCCATGAATTCGCAGTGACCATCATGGTGGCCATCCTGATTTCGGGCTTCGTCTCCATCAGCCTCACGCCCATGTTGTGCAGCCGTTTCCTGAAGCCGCCTTCGGAACACCACAATGCTCTCTATATGGCCTCGGAACGCGCGCTGGATGGCGCGCGCGACGCCTACGGCTGGATGCTGCGCGGCGTCATGCGCCATCGCCCCATCACCATGCTGGTGGCGTTAGGGACGCTGGTGGGGACGGTCTATCTGCTGGTGATCACGCCCAAGGGCTTCATCCCCAGCCAGGACACCGGTAGCCTTCAAGGAAGCACCGAGGCCGGCCAGGACATTTCCTTCGACGCCATGCAACAACTGCAGGGCAAGGTCGCGGCCATCATGGCCGAGGATCCGAATATCGCGCTGTTCGGTTCCTTTATGGGGCTGGGCGGCATGCAGAATTCGCCCATGAACCAGGGCCGTTTCTTTATCCAACTGACGCCCCGCAGCGAGCGCAAGCTGACGCCGGAACAGATCATTGAGGAACTCCGCCCCAAGCTGGCGACCGTTCCCGGCGTCCGCGTCTACCTGGCGAATCCGCCGATGGTGCGCATCGGCGGCAACCAGATCCGCACGCTGTATCAGTTCACGCTGCAATCCGCCGATCTGAATTTGCTGTACTCCTCGGCCGCGGCCTTTGAAAAGCGCCTGCGCACCGTGCCGGGACTCACCGACGTCAATAGCGATTTGCAGATCTCCAGCCCCACGCTCAGCGTCAACATCGACCACGACCGCGCGTCGGCCTTGGGCGTCAGCGAAGGACAAATCGAAAGCGCGCTCAACGACGCCTACGGCCAGCCGCAAATCTCCACCATCTATACGCAGGTGGATAGTTACTGGGTGATGCTCGAAGTCCTGCCGCAATATCAGCGCGACCTGAATAGCCTGGGACTTCTCTACGTGCGTTCGAGCAACGGAAATCTGGTACCGCTGAACGCCGTCGCCTCGCTCAAGACCGGAGTGGGGCCGCTGACCATCCAGCACTTTGGCGAATTGCCGGCCGTGACCGTTTCGTTCAATACCGCACCCGGCGTAGCGCTGGGCGATGCCGTCGATCGCGTGCAGGCGCTGGCGCGCGAGACGCTGCCGGATACCATCAGCACCACTTTCCAGGGCACCGCCGCCGCCTTCCAGGCTTCGCTGCGCGGCATGGGATTGCTGCTGGCGCTGGCGGTACTGGTGATCTACATGGTGCTGGGCATTTTGTATGAGAGCTTCATCCACCCCATCACCATTCTTTCGGGACTGCCGTCGGCGGGCTTGGGCGCTTTCGCGACGCTGCTGCTGTTCCACGATGAGCTCAATATTTATTCGTTCGTCGGCGTCATCATGCTGATCGGTATCGTCAAGAAGAACGCCATCATGATGATCGACTTCGCGCTCGAAACCCAGCGCGTGCATGGCACTGCGCCGGCCGAGGCGATTGTCGAAGCCGGCCTGGTCCGCTTCCGCCCCATTATGATGACCACGATGGCGGCGCTGGTGGGCACGCTGCCCATCGCACTGGGCTTGGGAGCAGGCGGCGAAGCGCGGCGCCCGATGGGACTGGCGGTAGTCGGCGGCCTGGTGGTCTCGCAGCTTCTGACGCTGTTTATCACGCCGGTGTTCTACACCTACATGGAACGCTTCGCGAGCGGCGGCAAAAAGCGCAAGGACCGCAAAGCCGCCAAGAAGCAACCGCAGCACCCGCGGGAAGAAGTGGCGCTCGAAGCGTAACGGGTTGGGCTGCGCTCCCACCCCTTTGACATTATCTGTTCGCACGGCTAGACTTATCGACGATTGGCGGTTTGTAGAAGGTGTGTCTAAGGAGCGTGTTATGACGCCTGCTAAGCTCTTCGCGTTTGCTGCTTTCGTGACGCTGCCCGCTGCGCTGTTTGGCGCGGATGCGGCCACTTCCGCGGGTCCGGCGGAGGCCGCCAAAGCGGTCACGTTCGCCAAAGATATTGCTCCGATTTTCCAGGAGCGCTGCCAGGAGTGCCATCGCAAAGGCTCGCATGGCGCCCATGTCGCTGGTGACCTATGAAGAAACGCGCCCGTGGGCGAAGGCCATCCGCCAGCGCGTGATTACGCGGCAGATGCCGCCGTGGCACATCGACAAAACCGTCGGCGTTCAGAAATTCAAGAACGATATTTCGCTCACCGATGAGCAGATCGCGACCATCGTCCGGTGGGTGGATGCGGGCGCGCCGATGGGCGATCCCAAAGACATGCCGCGCGCCGAAGCAGTGGCCGGCCGACGAACGAATGGAAAGCGGCGAAGGAACTGGGCCAGCCGGATCTGGTGATCAAGTCCGATCCTTACACGATGGCGGCGCATCATCAGGACGTGTGGTGGCGGCCGACTTCGAATATTCCGGTCACCGAGCCGCGCTGGGTGCGCGCCGTCGAGATCCGGCCGGGAACCGCGGCGGGACGCAAGATCACGCATCACGCGGTGGCGTATCTGGTGCAGGACGATCCGTCGAGCCTCGGCTCCGGGCGAGCGATCCCGACTTGGGCGCGCGTTCGTTCCTGATGGAATGGGCCATCGGCAAGGGCTACGATCTGTATCGCCCGGACACCGGCAAACTGCTGCTGCCGGGTTCGCAAATTTCCTGGGACGTGCATATTCACGCGGTGGGCGAAGAGATTCGCGACAACGTCGAGCTGGGCATCTGGCTTTATCCCAAGGGGCAGGAGCCCACGCACCGCACCTATTTGACGGGTTTCCAAGCGCTTGCGCGGGTTTCAAGCTTCTGACGGATCGCGGACGCGGGCGGGCCGCAATATCGATATCGCGCCGAATACGCTTACCGCAGATTGACAATTACACGGTGCTGACGCAGGCCGCGCAGCTGGAGAATTTCCAGCCGCACATGCATCTGCGCGGCAAGGCCATGACGGTGGAAGCCATCCTGCCGGACGGAACCGCGCAGATGGTCAGCCACGTTGGCAATTTCAACTTCAACTGGATGACCAACTATATTTATGCGGACGACGCGGCGCCGGTGTTTCCCGAAGGGCACCATGATTCACGTCACCGCGTGGTACGACAACACGCATGCGAATCCGAACAATCCCGATCCGGATCAATGGGTCGGCTTCGGCGACCGCACGGTGGACGAAATGGGACACGCGTGGATGAACGTCACCTACTTGAGCGACGAAGAATACAACGCGTGGGCGGCGAAACACAAGAACGTGCAATCGGCCGACGCTTCGGCTCGCTAGGGGCGGGGATTGCAGGTGATAGGGCGAGTGTCCGGGCTGACGGCCGCGTTTCTGATTGCAAGCACCGCTTTGGCCTGGGGGCAATCGCTGCCGGTCGAGCCGGCGCGCGAAACCGGCTCCAGCGTCACCGGCGCGTTTGAAGGCTGGTTCAAGAATCCCGACGGCACCTTCGGTCTTCTTGCTGGGCTATTACAACCGCAATCAGAACGCAGGAAGTGGAGATTCCGATCGGGCCCAACAACCGCATCGAACCGGGCGGGCCGGATCGCGGCCAGCCCACGCACTTCATGCCGGGACGCGGCTGGGGTTTGTTCACGGTGACGGTCCCGGCGGATTTCGGACAAAACAAAATCACCTGGACGCTGGTGGCCAACGGCAAGACCACGGTGATTCCGGCGAGCCTGCATCCGGATTACGAGATCTCGCCGTTCACGGAGGTGTCGGTCGGGAACACGCCGCCGGTGGTCAGTTTCGATGAGGGCGGACCGACGGGGCAGGGGCCGCACGCGGTTTCTACCGAGCGCACGGCGAAGGTGGGGACGCCGATGGATTTGACGGTGTGGGTTTCCGACGACGCCAAGTACACGTCTTCCTCCGGCGCGCGGCCGAAGAAGGCGCCGTCTCCGGTGACAGTGAAATGGATTGCATACCGCAGCCCGGGCGCCGTGAAGTTCGCCAGTGACCGGCCTCCAGTGGCGAAAGTGGAACGCCCCGGTTCGACAGCGCCCTTTAACGGCAAGGCCACCACCACCGTGACCTTCAGCGAACCGGGCGACTACATCTTGAACGTGACGGCCAACGACTATTCGGGCGAAGGCGGCAATGGATTTCAGTGCTGCTGGACGACCGGCAAAGTTAAGGTCACGGTTCAGCCTTGAAACGAACGGTGGCGCGCCAAGCGGCGGCTGGAGGGCTGATGGCCCTGCTGCTGTTAGGCTGGCTGCGAGCGGCCGCTCCGGTTTGGGACGGCGCCTATCCGGCGATACGCATTACGCTCCTGCCTTCGAGCGGCGGCAATCCGAAGTTCTCGCACGAGATTGCGATCCTCCGGCCGACACTGCAGCACAGTGCCCCGCTCAATACCTTCGAAGTGGATTTGCGCTCCGGCGCGTTCGTGCTGCGCCAAACCGATATCTTTAGCAAAGATTCAATGCCGTTGTCGCTGACACGAACCTACAATGCCTGGGACCAGCAACAACATGCCTTTGGGATGGGGACCAGTCATCCTTACGACGTTGCTCCCACGGGCACGCGGTTTCCATACACCTACATGGACATCAATCTCGAAGACGGCAACCGCGTGCATTTTCCGCGCATTTCCCAAGGCACAGGCTTTGCCGATGCCGTTTACGAGCATTCGACGACGGCGGCCGAATTCTTCGGTGGACGCATCGCGTGGAACGGAAATGGATGGACCATGAGTTTGCGGAATGGGGGAGTATTCCTGTTTCCAGAGGCATATTATTCAAAAAGCCTCACGCAGGGCGCGGCCACCGAGATTCGCGATGCGCGGGGGCAAAGAATCCTGCTGCAGCGGGATGCCCAGAGGAATTTGCGCCGTTTGATTTCCCCCGGCGGGCGCACCATCGATTTCGTGATTAACGGCACTCGAATCGATGAGGCGCATGACGACCGGGGCCGCAGCGTTGGTTATTGGTATGACTCCACCGGACACATCTATGCGGTGACGGATAATGCGAAGCACGTCACGCGCTTTACATACGATCACGACTTGATGACTAGCGTTGAAGACGAAGCTGGGCGCGTCTTGTTGCAAAATACTTACGACAACAGCAGAGTCGTGGAGCAGAAGGTGGCGGATGGCAGCGTGTATCGCTACCGTTACATCTGGAATTCGGCGGGCGAACTGGAACAGACACTGGTCGGAATGCCAGATGGAACCGGCGTCGCGCTGACGTTCGATCACGGCAGGCTTGTGTCGCAGGATGCGATCCAGAAGCCTGTCCAGCAGTGAATTGGCCGCAGCGATCGCGTCAGGCCAGTGAATGCGATCCACCGGTTCAGCGCTAAGTTGATAAACTGCTGAACGGCGGAAATTCAAACACGTTTCCCATGCGGATGAAAGCTGCGGATCGTCTCGCGGTGGGCTGCTCACGTAAGCGACCCACCGGGGGTGAAGAAAACAGGCGGCTGTTTATTTTTTCAGCCCGCACAAGCACTAGCGCCTGTGCGGGCTCCGGTCTCAGAAAAGTTTCCCGAATCAACCGTCAATCGCGCTCTCCTATTTTCTTTTACGGTCACCTAACCCCGCTCTCGCGACGCTCGTATCAACCAGAGAATCGATTCTCTTCCGTGTCCCGCCCTCTTCTCAATGTTTCCGGGGCGGCAAGTCCGTTTTTTACGCGGACGCGGATTCCACCAAACAACTACGGTTGGATTATGCGCGGCCTGACGGCGAAGGAGGCAGCAGCAAAAGCGGGATCTGATTGACGCGAGAGGGATTGACGTAAGCAGGGGCCTGTGATTGCGCATGAACGGAAGAAATTGGCTCACAGATGGACACAGATGAACACGGATAAGAAAGAATTCGTCCGGTCAGTGGGCCGTGATAGCCAGCGACGCGGGGATGCCGGTGCGGTAGGACGGATAAGTCAGGGTAATGCCGAGGGCACGGCGGATCGCGGAGCCGTCGACGCGGCGGTTGGATGTCGCGCGGGCTTTGCTTCCGGGTGCGGGTTGAGGCACAGAGGGCAAGTTCAGGAGGCGGGCGCAGAAGTCGGCGATTTCACGAGTGGTGCAGGGCTCTTCGTCGGCTACGGGATAGGCGCCTTCGAGATCCGAAAGCAATGCTGCTTCGGCGTGGGCGGCGAGATCGTCGACGTGGATACGGCTTACATAGTTGTCACCTGCGTAATAGGCACCGCGCGGCAGGGATTCCTGGACGCCGCGGCCGGGTCCGTAGATGGCAGCGGGGCGGAGGATGAGGGACGACCACGGTCCGGCGGTGACACGCTGTTCGGCTGCGAGACGGGGGCGGGCGCGGTCGGATTTGGAATCGACCGGCGTGGTGGCGTCAACGTGAGTCGCGCTGCCGTAGACGGCGGTGGTGGAGAGGTAAACGACTCGTGCGGGCGCGGCGCCGAGGGCGTCGAGCAGATCGACCGGTTCGGGGGGCGGGATGGAATGGAGGACCAGAACTCCGGAGTTGAGGTGCGCGGCGAGATGGTCGAGTGTGATGACGCTGGCGCCAAGGCGAGTGAGTGCCGCTAGGCGCGCGGGAGCGCGCGTGGTCGCGGTGACTTGGCAGCCGCGGGCGAGGAAGCGGCGGGCTACGCGTTGGCCGGTGAATCCGCAGCCGAGGATCAGGATGTGATGCATGCTTCACTCGGCAGTATACTCGGGCCGTATACTCAGAGACATGCGGTGGGCGTGGATATTGATCGCTATGCCGGCGCTGGCCGCGTCCCCTACGTTTTATCGCGACGTTCTTCCCATCCTGCAAAATCGCTGCCAGGAGTGCCATCGGGCGGGGGAGATGGCTCCGATGCCGCTGGTCACTTATCGCGAAACGCGGCCGTGGGCGAAGGCGATTCGCGAGGCAACGCGAACGCGCAAGATGCCGCCGTGGTTTGCCGATCCGTGCTGCGGCAAGTTCGCGAATGACCGGTCACTGACGGCGGCGGAGATCGATACTTTGGGCGCGTGGGCGTCGACGGGCGCGGCGGAGGGCGATGCGAAAGACGCTCCGAAGGCGCGCGAGTGGACGCAGGGATGGAATTTGGGCACGCCGGATCAGGTGATCGAGATGCCGCGCGCGTTCGAGGTGCCGGCGAAGGGCGCGGTGGAGTATCAATATTTCGCGGCTCCGACGGGGTTCACGGAAGACCGCTGGGTGCAAGGCGTGGAGGTGCGGCCGGGGAATCGGGCGGTGGTGCATCACGTGGTGGTGTACATTCGCGAGCCGGGATCGACGTGGACGGGAGGGCCGACCAAGTCCGACATTCTGACGGTGTACGCGCCGGGGAGCTCGCCCGACGTGTGGCCGCAGGGGATGGCCAAGCGGGTGAAGGCGGGGTCCGATCTGGTGTTCGAGATTCACTACACGCCGAACGGAAAGCCGGCGATGGACCGCGAGCGGGTGGGGCTGGTGTTCGCGAAGTCGCCTCCGGAAAAGGCGGTGCTGACGCTGCAGATGGGCAACGACACGTTCGCGATTCCGCCGGGCGAGCGGGATTACCGCGTGACGGGTGGGCGGCACGCTGCCGAACGACGCGCTGCTGCTGGGATTTTTTCCGCACATGCATTTGCGCGGGAAAGCGTTCGAATATACGCGCATCGGCGAAAACGGGCTGCCGGAGACGCTGCTGAAGGTGAGCCACTACGATTTTTACTGGCAGATGACGTACCGGCTGGCGACGCCGCTGGCGCTGAAGAAGGGGACGCGCCTGGAGTGGATGGCGTGGTTCGATAATTCGGCGAATAATCCGCGGAATCCGGACCCGTCGGCCGAGGTCGCGGTACGGGCAGCAGAGCTGGGACGAGATGATGATCGGGTTTTTCGATGTGGCGGTGCCGGCGGAGATGGGGAAGACGGATTATTTTGTGAGGTAGGGGGCGCAGGGGCGCCCGCGCGGCATACCGGCGTGCGGCGGGAAGATGTATAGTAATTTCGAATCGAGAGGAGTGAACCGCTGATGAATCGCCGACGATTTGTGACTGTTTCCGGAGCCGCCGCGGCTGCGAGTCTGACTTCGATGCCGGTGGCTGCCGCCACGCCGGGACGCGCGCTGATGAAACTCGGCTGCCAGAGCGCGCCCACCAACGACGCGCACTTGAAGTATCTGGCGCGGTATGGCGTCCGCAACGTTTGCGCGTATCCGGAGATTGCCGGCGACCGGATTTACGCCACCGTCGATGAGCTCAAGCAGATGCGTGAGCTGGCGGAGAAGAACGGGATCACGGTGGATTGCACGGCTCCGCCATTTCTGGAGTCGAGCCATATCGACAAGGAAAAGCATCCGGCCATCATGCTGGCCGAGAGCCCGCAGCGCGACCGCGATATCGAATCGCTGCAAACCATGATCAAGAATTGCGCGGCGGCGGGGATTCCATCGATCAAATACAACATGAGTCTGCTGGGCGTGATCCGAACGGGGCGCAGTCCGGGGCGGGGCGACGCGACGTACAGCACGTGGCGTCTGAAGGACGCGCACCCGGCGACGCCGCTGACGCGCGCCGGCAACGTGGACGCCGATGCGGCTTGGGAACGAATCACTTATTTTCTGGATCGCGTGATTCCGGTGGCGCAGGAGTATAAGGTCCGCATGGCGTGCCATCCGCACGACCCGGGCGTTCCTCCGGAAGGTTATCAGGGCGTGGTGCGCGTGCTGGGAACGGTGGACGGGCTGAAGCGGCTGGTCAGCATTAAAGAGAGTCCGTATCACGGCCTCAATTTCTGCCAGGGGACGGTTTCGGAAATGCTGCAAGACCCGGGCAAGGAAATTTTCGACGTGATTCGATATTTCGGGTCGCGCGGCAAGATTTTCAACGTGCATTTCCGGAACATCCGCGGGCCATCGCGACGATTTCGTGGAAACGTATCCGGATGAGGGCGACGTGGATTTCGTCAAGGCTATTCAGGTGTATAAGGAAGTCAGCTATCCGTACATGCTGATGCCGGATCACGTGCCGGAGGCGGCGAGCGATCCCCGTGGATTGCAGTCCTTCGCGTACTGCTACGGGTACATTCGCGCGCTGATTCAGACGGCTCAGGCGAGTTAAGGGGGCTGCGGCGCAAAAAATTAGGAATGTATTGTGCGCTCGGATTGCCGATGAGAAGGAAGAGGTCGCAGGTGATGAATAAATCGATTCTGCTGGTGGATGACAGCCTTCCCAATCTGAAGCTGACGCGGTTCCTGCTGATGCAGGACGGATTCGACGTGCGGACCGCGGAAAATGCCGAACAAGCGCTGCTGGCGTTGGAGACGCGCGTCCCGGATATGATTCTGATGGATATTCAGATGCCGGGGATGGACGGGCTGGCCTTAACCCGGCATCTGCGGCGGGATGGCTCGCTGCACGGCGTGCCGATTGTAGCGTTCACCGCTTCGGCCATCAAGGGGGACGAGGAGATCGCGCGGGCGGCGGGATGCGACGGTTATATCACCAAGCCGATCGACACCCGGACGTTCGTGGACTTGGTGCGGAACTACGCCGGTTCCCGGCCGGGCGGTTCTCAGTCCTGCTCTGAAGCGAGCTCGATGTTATTCAAACAGACTTCCAGCCGCTGAATCCGGCTCTGCAGTTCAGGACCGGCTCGCTTGGATGCGGCCCATTCGATCGCTCTGCCGATCTGCGTGAGCTCGGGAAATCCGTAGGGCTTGCCGGTTCCTTTCATCTGATGGCCCACGCGGCACGCTGTCTCATATTCACCCGCCGCGAGAGCGGCTTTTAGCTGAGCCAGATCGCCACGGCAGTTCTGGAGGTACTGAGAAACCAATGCCGGTGGAAGTTCTAAGAGCGGCAGCGGAGCAATCACAGTTCTTGCCGGGGATGGAGTAACGGCATGTTTTTCTGAAGGTCCGGCGGCTTCTAACGGACTCCGGCGCGGGTCATTTTCTGGCCGACGTGATAGGCCGCCAGCGGCCCGTCTTCGATGCGCTCGGCGGGCCCGGCCGACGGGACCAGTTCCTCAAGTTCCCGGCCCAAGTCGTGCATTGCGACGGATGCGAGGCTATCGGTATCGAGCGTCACCATGGGAGCGTGGGCATGCTGGGCGGCCGCGCAGAGATCGGTTGCCGGCGGGATCACGCCGAGCGTCCGGATGCGGAGCTCGGCGGCGATCTCCGCGAAAGGCATGGGCGAGACCAGCGCGGCGCGATTCAGAATCACGGCGCCGATCGTGAGTTTCCCGGCTTTCCAGGAATCCACGCGGCTTGAGAATCAATCTTGCGGACTGGACGGATATTGGGTCGCGCTCGATCACCAGCGCCAGGCAATCGGAATTTTCAAGAACCGCGCGATTGGTCTCGGAGAGCGATGCCGGAAGGTCGACGATGACATAATCCGCGATTTCCGATGCCAGCGCGAGAATGCCGGTTGCGTTGCGCGGGATCGAGCGGGACGGAATTTTGCTCATTTCGCGATCCATAGAGCACTTGCAGCCCCGGCACATTCTTAACCGGCCACAGGCAGGATTCGAATTCGCGAAGCGGGATTTCATGCGCCCGATCCGCGGCGGCCAGAAGATCGCCGATGTCCCGCGTGGAGTGGTGGGGCTGGAAGTAGAGCGGCAGAGATCCCAATTCCGCGTGCAATTCCACCAGAATCACGCGGCGGCGGCCGGCCAGGGCGGCGGCCACGTTCAGGGCCACGGTAGTTGTGCCCACTCCGCCCTTCGCGCCCATGAAAGCGATGATCTTGCCGCCTTTTCCGCTGGGCGTGAGGGTCCGCAGAATAGCGGGGGACGGCGCGGCTTTCCCGGCAACCGAGCGCAGCACCTTGAGAAGATCCGCTTCGAAGGCTTCGCGGAGGAGATAAGCCGCCGCGCCTTGCTGGACCGCGGTCTCGGGCAGACCTTCGCCGGCGGAATCGCAGAGGACCACCACTGGTACGCCGTGGGCTTTCTCCTGCAATTCGCGGAAGGGAGCCAGGGGATTTTCGGCACGCCCGCCGATTTCGGCCGGGTTCGCGCCGGCCGGAAGATTCAGCAAAACCATATCGATTCCGCCGCCCCAGATGCGGGCGAGGGCAGTGGGCACGTCGGCGACGCGCCGCAACTTGAAGCGACTCGCCTGGTCGCCGAGCACGCGCCGAATCGAATCGATGGCGGTGGAGTCTTCGTCGATCAGAAGAATGGTTAGGTCCTGGTCCATGTTGGTTCTCAATCCGTTGTGTCTCAAATTAGCTATGTCTCAATTGGAGGACGACGCTGCGTCCCCGGCGGGCCTGCGGAATCGGGCGAAAGAAACCAGCGACGTCAGCGCGCTGGCTTTCGCTGCTCCGGCACCCCGGTCATTTTGCGGGCCAGAGCGGCAATGGCTTTTCGAATGTGGCTTTGCGCGCCCGGCAATCTTTTTTGAACGCACGCCTGATGCACTTCGGATTCGTCGCTCGGCACGGTGGCGTATACCGGAATGCCAAACATACTCTGCAGGTCTTCGCGGGACACCTCGTGCTTTCCACCGATATGGTTTACGATCAGCCGGATGCGGTCCGCGTCGATCGCGGCGGCGAGCAAGGTTTCGATCGCGCGCTTGGCGTTGTACAAGGCCGGGATGGTGGCGGCCGTCACCACAAACACTTCGCTGTCCGCTCCCAGCAGACTGACCGACTTGTGGTTGAGGCGCCCCAGGTCGATGACCGTCCAGGCGTAGAGCGGCCGCGTGAAATCCAGGACTTCCCGCAGGCGGGCGCTATCGATTTCTTCCTGGTCGGGGTTGGGCGAGCAAATCACTTCCAGCCCATCGGGATTCCGCGCCACGATGGATTCCCAAACAGCGGCGTCCAGGCGCTGCAGATTGCCGATGGCGTCGCGCATGGAATACTGGCATTCGACGCCGGTGAGAAACGATACCAAGCCGCCGCTCGAATCCAGGTCCGCGATGAGAACTTTTTCGCCGGTCTGCTGGCGCAGTTCCGCGGCTAAAGTGCAGGCGATGGTGGTGGTGCCGCTGCCTCCCTTGGCGCCGACCACGCTGATGACGCGGCTGAGGGTGGAAGAAGCCGGCGCCAGGGCGGCATGCGATTTGCGCCGGACGACGGCGCGGCGCACGGCGCGGGCCAGCGACTCGGCGTCGCAACTGCTTTTGACCAGATAATCTTCGGCGCCTTCCTGAATCATCTGCAGCGCCAGCGACTCGCTGTCGGCGGAGCTGAGAATCACGATGGGCGTCTTGGGCGCGCGCGATCGCGGGTTTGCGTGAAGGTGTCCATGCCGCTGCAATCGGGCAGTCCCAGATCCAGCAGGATGACGTCGACGCCGCCGCGATCGAGACGGCTCATGCCGTCGGCCAGCGAATCGGTCCAGTTGAGAACGAAGCCGGCGCCCCCGGGCATGTTGGCGAGCCAGTGCTGCACGAGTTGTGCGTATTGCGGGCTGTCCTCAATCAGCAGAACGGTGAGCGTGTTTTCTTCCACTTCGTCTCCTCGCTATACCGGGGCTATCGGGCAATACCGGGACTTCGGCGCCATGCGGTTGCAATCACCGGAATCCGGGCCGCTACCTTTGCCTCTTCGGCGGGCGCGGCCGGAGTATGAGACGCCGGCGCTGTTTTAGGAAGCTCCCGCGGCCTGCGGCTCGGCTTCGGAATACTCCGGCGGCGGGATCGGGACGGCGGCCGACCTGCGTGCAGGCGTTTCAGATCGGTTTGAATCCACTCCGCCGAGCACGGCAAGTCGGCATAGAATCGGCTGCCCTTGCCGGACTGGCTGACCACGCCTACTTTGCCGCCTTGCGCTTCGACCAGCCGCTTGGTGAGGGCCAGTCCCAGGCCGGTGCCCTGGACCTCCTCCGAAAGGCCGCCGTCCAGCTGATGGAAATCCTGAAACAGACGGCCGATATCGTGGGGCGCGATGCCCATGCCGGTGTCCTCTACTTCCAGGCGAAAGGTGGACCCTTCCTCAAAATGCGCGTGCACCGTGACGCGGCCGCCGGACGGCGTGAATTTGAGGGCGTTCGAAACATAGTTGAGCAGGACCTGCTTCAATTTCCGGGGATCGAGGAAAACTTCAATCGCGGACATCTGCACGTCGGTGGTCAGGGTGATATTCCGCTCCGACGCCTGCAGCCTGAACCCGGCGATGGTCTCCCGAATCAGGTCCGGCAGACACAGCCGCTCGGGATGGAACGCCATGGTGCCGGATTCGACGCGAGCCAGATCCAGCACATCGTTGATCAGGCTGAGCAGGTGCTTGCCGTTGGCCAGAATGTCGTGCGTGAAATCCAATTGCTGGGGAGCGAGGGCGCCCGACTTTGCCGTCGACCAGCAACTCCGCGAAACCAATGACGGCGGTGAGCGGCGTGCGCAACTCATGCGACATGTTGGCGAGAAAAATGCTCTTCATGCGGCTGGCGGCTTGCGCGCGGCGATATTGCTCTTCGAGCTGGATGTTCTGGCGGCGCAGAGCTTCTTCGGCCGCGATCTTCTGGCGGCGCAGCTCCCCTTCTTCGAGCGCGCGCTCGACGGCCGGTCCCAGCCGCAAAATGCGGTCCTTCAGCAGATAGTCGGTGGCGCCTTTCTGCATGCACTCGACCACCTGGTCCTCGCCGAAGGTTCCGGTGAGCACGATGAAGGGGATCACCAGTCCGGACTCGGTGCAGAATCTCCAGCGCCCGCAGGTTGTCGAAGCCGGCGAGCGAATTGTTGGCCAGGATGATATCCGGCATTTCGCGGAGCCGCTCGGTGTAGTCCGCTTCGGTCTCCACCCGCTTGCAGTGGGCGTTAAAGCCGAAGCGCGCTAGCTCGTTTGCGATCAGTTCAAAATCGGCGAGGTTGTCTTCGAGAATCAGAGCAAAAAGTTGAGTCGACATGTCCAAGCTTCCCTGCACTGCCTTATCGGCGCTGCGCGGCGCAATTTTAGGCGCGTCGGGATTTTCCGGGAGCAGCTGCGATTCTCGCTTCTTTCACACTTTCCCGATCCGCAAACGATATGGTTCGGCATGGGTAGCGATCCGGTTCTCATCGTCGACGACAACCCGGTCAATCTAAAACTGATGCGCGCGGTGCTGGCGCCGGACGGCTATGAGATCCGCACGGCCGGCGACGGGCCGGAGGTGGACAGAATTCTGGCCGAATTCCGGCCGCGGCTGATCCTGATGGATGTGCAACTGCCGGGCGCCGACGGTTTCGAGCTGACGCGGCGCCTGAAATCGGATCCGGCCACGCGCGACATCATTGTGGTGGCCTGCACGGCTTACACCATGCCGGGCGACGAAGAAAAGGCCCACGCGTCGGGCTGCAGCGGCTACATCACCAAGCCGGTGGACACGCGCACGCTCCCGGCGACCGTCAAATTGCACCTGGGAGCGCGCCAGGCGGCGCAACCGGCGTTCGAGGCCGGGCGATTACCACGACCTGCTGGCGGAGATGCGCGCCAACTTCCTGGTGGAAGGCGAGGAAGAGAGCGGCCGCTTGCTGGAGCGGCTGGCGCAAGGATTGGATCTCGACCGGGCGCAGCGGATGGTGCATCGCTGGACCGGGATCGCCGGCATTCTGGGTTTCGCCGAAATTGCGCGCAAGGCGCGGGGAATCGAAGACTTCCTGGCGGATCCGGGGGAGCGGCGCCGGGGCAGCCGGCAGGCGCGCGCGATGATCGCGGCCGGGGAATGCGTCAGCCGGTTGCGCGCGGAATTGCTGGCCATGCGGCAACTGTTTTCGCAAGCGGTGCGGCGGCAGGCGGGAGACTCCGGACTTGCCGCCGGTGGTGCGCGAGATGCTGGGCGACAAGAGCTTCGCGGTGATCGGCTTTGAAGCGGCGGAAGCCGCGCGCATCACGCGAGCGCTGGAGCATGCGCGGGCGCGCTGCCGGATGTTTCAGGATCTGCCGGATAACGACACGCTGCAGCCGTTCCACGCCGGAGTGGTGAATGTTTGCCAGGGCGAGGGGATTTTTTCCTGGGTCAACAGCGAGGTGGCCTCCGATAGCCTGAAGCCCATTCTTTTTGTGGGCTCGGCCGAGACCCTGTTGCGGCGCGAAGCCGGGATTCCCGAACCCAACTGGGATTTCCTGCTGGGGCCGTGGGATGCCGACGAGCTGATCTTCAGAGCCTTCAAACTTTTCACATCCCAGGCGGATCGCAGCGCGACGCAACCGGGGGCAAGGTTCGCGACGCGCGTGCGAGCAGGCGATCGAGCGATAAGAATTGACGGTTTCCTATGTTTTCCACCATCGACAAGAGCAATAAGAATGCGCAGCAGGCTTCCTGGGAGCAGCGGCTGCTCAAGGCTTCCGGGCGGCCGAAGACGCACGCCGACGCCGGAGTATCAGGAGCTGAAGTTCACGCTCCACCGCAAACTGGTGGACAAGATCAACCTGGATGCGCTGGCCAGCATCGACAACCAGAAGATGCGCAGCGAAGTCCGCCAGGCGCTGCTGGCATTGATCGACGGCGAGCCGACGCTGCTCAGCTCGCACCGAAAAACAGCAGATCTGCGACGAGGTGCTGGACGAAGTCTTTGGGCTGGGGCCGCTGGAGCCGCTGTTGAAAGACCCCACCATATCCGACATTCTGGTGAATACCTCCAAGCACGTGTACGTGGAGCGGCGCGGCTTGCTGGAGCTGACCAATGTGGCCTTCCGCGACGACCAGCATCTGCTGCGCATCATCGACAAAATCGTCAGCCAGGTGGGGCGGCGCATCGACGAATCGACGCCCATGGTGGACGCGCGCTTGAGCGACGGCTCGCGCGTGAATGCGATCATTCCGCCGCTGGCGGTGGACGGCCCGATCCTGTCCATTCGCCGGTTTTCGACCGACAAGCTGATGCCGAACGATCTGGTGGAGCGCAAGGCGCTGACGCAGGGCATGATCGAAATGCTGGAAGCGGCGGTGAAGTCGAAACTGAACATCATCATTTCCGGGGGCACGGGCTCCGGCAAGACCACGCTGCTGAATGCGCTCTCGGTATTCATCAACGCCAAGGAGCGGATTGTCACGATTGAAGACGCCGCCGAATTGCAGTTGAAGCAGCCGCACGTGGTGCGCCTGGAAACGCGCCCGGCCAATCTCGAAGGCGGGGGCGCGGTGCGGCAGCGCGAATTGTTGATCAACAGCCTCCGTATGCGCCCGGACCGCATTGTGGTGGGCGAGGTTCGCGGCGAGGAAGCGCTCGACATGCTGCAGGCCATGAACACGGGCCACGACGGGTCGCTGACCACGATTCACGCCAACTCGCCGCGCGACGGGATTTCGCGCCTGGAAGTGATGGTGTCGATGGCCAATTCGAACATGCAGGTCAACGCCATTCGCCAGCAGATTGCCAGCGCCGTGCACCTGCTGGTTCAGGCCTAGCGCTTTAGCGACGGCTCGCGCCGCGTGACCGGCATCACGGAGGTGACCGGAATGGAAGGCAGCATCATCACGCTGCAGGATCTGTTTGTGTTCGAAAAGCGCGGCATCGATCCCGACGGCAGAGTGATTGGGCGTTTCGCGGCCACCGGCATCCGGCCCAAGTTCTACGAAAAACTGGTGAGCGCCGGGATCCGCCTGCGGCAGGAAGTATTCGAAGAAGTGGTTGAAGTCTGAAGCTTAGAGTCAAGCCAGAGACTTCACCGGCCAGACCGCTTCCACGCGATCGCCGCGGCACGCATAGATGCGGTTGTAGAGGTTCACCGTCGGATCGCAGTGCGGCGGGATGAATTCGATTTTGTCGCCCAGGCGCGGGCAGCTTTTGCGGGATCGTCCACGTTCAGGTAGCCGAATTCGTCGCCACCGAAGCGGTAGGTCGAGCCCGGCAAGTTCGCGGCCTCCGGCGGATAGGCGCGATCGGTTGAAAACGATTTGGTCCCGGCGTCGATCGTGACGAAGCTTATCGTGATTGGCGCTCACGACTGTCCCGAGCACGGTGATCACCTGCGCGGAAATCCACGCCGGCGTTGCGGTACTCCAGGTCCATCAGGACGAACGATCCGGCCTGCATCTCGGTGAGTTCGGGATTCGCCGTGTCGATTTGCCAGGTTCCGGTGCTGCCGCCGGATACAATGTCGGTCGCCATGCCTTTGCGCGGCTAGCGCGTCGCGTACTTCGGCGGCATGGGCCCACGTTTCGCTGGACAGCCGCTGGCCCTCTTCGCCGGCCAGGTGCGAGCCCTTCGCCGAGTACCCTTGCAGGCCGCGCAGATTGAGGTTCGCTCGAGCGAGCGATGGCCTCGGCGATTTCGACCGCCTGCTCGGTGGAGCGCGCGCCGGTGCGGTGATCGCCGACGTCGAGATCGATGAGCATGTCGAGTTGCCGGCCGGCGGCTTGCGCGGCTGCCTGGTACCACTCGACCTGCTGGACGTGATCGACCACGACCATGGCGCCGGTCTGCGATGACGCGAGCCATTTTCGCGGGGTCGGCGACGGGCGAGGTGAGCAGGATGCCGGTGATGCCGCCTTCGCCATCAGTTCCGCTTCGGCGAGCGTGGCCACGCACACGCCGCAGGCGCCGGCGGCGAGCTGGCGTTTGGCGATCTCGACACACTTGTGGGCCTTGGCGTGAGGACGGATCGCTTTGCCGGAGCGCTTCACTTGCTCCATCATGCGCGCGAGGTTGGCCTCGAAGGCGTCCAGATCCAGCAGCAGGGCAGGGGTTAGAATTTCTGATTTGAGCATGATCGCAAGCTTCCATTACAGGCTGCCGAGGACGGGAAAGTCAATTCCGCGAGTGCCGGGTGGCGGCGCTGCCGTTCGGGGGCGCGGCGGACGACGTATGTTAATCTTTTGGTTCCATGAGCCTGGTGCAGTTAGAACCGCGAATCGACGCGAGCGCTCTCGAGGGTGAACTCCGGAAACAACTCGAAGGCGAAGTTCGTTTCGACGCGATCTCGCGGGCGCTGTATTCGACCGACGCCAGCGTGTATAAGATCCGGCCGCTGGGCGTCGTGATTCCGAAGACGCGCGAGGATATTGTTCGCATGGTCGAGATCTGCGGGCGCTTCCGGTGCCCGATCACGATGCGCGGCGGCGGGACGTCGCAGGCGGGACAGGCGATCGGCGAAGGAATTCAGGTCGACACTTCGAAATACTACAACCGCCTGCTGGAAGTGAACGCGGAGGAGCGCTGGGCGCGCGTCGAGCCGGGCATCGTGCTGGATGAGTTGAACGCGCAGACTGGCTCCGCTGGGGCTGCGCTTCGCGCCGGATATTTCCACCGCCAGCCGCGCGACCATCGGCGGCATGATGGCCAACAATTCCTGCGGCGCGCGCAGCGTGCTCTACGGCAAGACCATCGATCACGTGCTGGAGCAGACGGTGCTGCTTTCCGACGGCAGCATCGTGCATTTTCGCGAGATGCCGCGCAGCGAAGTGCCGGTGGGCGATACGCTCGAAGCGGCGTGCTATCGCGCGGTGCTGGGGCTCGCCCGCGAACACGCGGCTGAAATCGACCGCCGCTATCCCAAGGTGGTGCGCCGCGTGGGCGGCTACAATCTCGACGAGTTTGTCGATCAGAACAAGCCGGTCAATCTGGCGAAGATCATGGTGGGCTCGGAGGGCACGCTGGGCGTCGTGCTCGAAGCCAAGCTCAACCTGGTGCCGCTGCCGAAGGCCAAAGCGGTGATGGTGATCGGCTTCGAAGCAACTGCTGGAATCGCTGTCGGCGGCGCCGGTGATCCTCAATCACAAACCGTCGGCGGTGGAGGTGATGGACAAGTCACATCCTCGACTTCACGCGCCAGAACGCCGTGCTCGACCGCATTCGCAACACCTATGTTTCGGGCGATCCGGGGGCGACGCTGTGCGTCGAAATGTACGCGGATCAAAAGGAAGATCTGCCGCCGCGCATGCAGGCGCTCGAAGAAGATTTGCGGGGACGCAAGCTCGGCTACCACTATCACACCGAGACCGACCTTGCCGGGCAAGCTCGCATCTGGAGCCTGCGCGAAGCGGCGCTGGGGCTTTCGACGGCGATGAAGGACGACGCGAAATCGATTTCGTTCGTCGAAGACACGGCGGTGTCGCCGGAAAAACTGAGCGCGTTCATCGGACGGTTTCTGGAACTGGTGCGCGGCCACAACACCACGGCGGGAGTTTATGCGCACGCGTCGGTGGGATGTCTGCACGTGCGTCCGGTGATCAACATGAAGACCGAAGAGGGCGTGCGGCAGTTCGAGGCCATCGCCAACGACGTGGCGAAGCTGGTGCTCGAATTCGGCGGGGCGCTGTCGGGCGAGCACGGCGACGGACTGGTGCGCGGTCCTTTCATGCGGCAGATGTTCGGCGACACGTTGTATGAAGCGTTCCGCGAAGTGAAGCGAACCTTCGATCCGCACGGCATTTTCAATCCCGGCAAGATTGTGGATTCGCCGCCGATGACTTCGAATCTGCGCTTCGGCGCGGGCTATAAGACGCCGAATCCGAAGACCTGGTTCGATTACTCGGAATACGGCGGCATGGGCGGCGCGGTCGAAATGTGCAGCGGCGTGGGCGCGTGCCGCAAGAAACTTTCCGGCACGATGTGCCCGTCGTACATGGCGACGCGCGAGGAATCGGATTCGACGCGCGGGCGCGCGAACGTGCTGCGGCTCGCGATGAGCGGGCAAATTGAGGGCGAGGCGGGGCTGGGCGATGACGGCGTCTACAAGGCGCTCGACCTGTGCCTGGAATGCCGCGCGTGCAAGGCGGAGTGTCCGGTGGGCGTCGACATGGCGCGCTACAAGAGCGAGTTTCTGGCGGATTATTATTCGCGTCATGGCACGCCGATGCATGCGCGCGCGCTGGGCAACACCGCCAATCTGGCGAAGCTGGGCAGCGCGTTCGCGCCGATTTCGAATTGGGTGGCGGGCACGGGGCTGAACAAGAAGCTGCTGGGCCTGGACCCGCGCCGCAAGTTGCCGGAGTGGCGGCGCAAGACGTTTGCGCATTGGGTTGCGGCGCGGAAGCCGGCAAGCGGGCGGCCGGCGCATCACGCTGTTCAACGACACGTTCACGAATCATTACGACCCGGAGATCGGCATCGCGGCGGTCGAAGTTCTGGAGCGCGGCGGATGCAGCGTCGACGTGGTCCGGCCGGGGTGCTGCGGACGGCCGCTGATCTCGAAGGGACTGCTGGCGCGAGGCGCGCGCACAAGTCGGGCAGTTGGTGGAAGCGCTCTATCCGATTGCCGCGCGCGGCGACAAGATTCTGTTCTGCGAACCGAGCTGTCTTTCGGTGATGAAGGAAGACGCGGCGTCACTGCTGCGCGGCGAGCAACAGGAGAAGGCTCGCACCGTCGCCGGCGCGGTGCTGCTGTGGGAAGAATTCGCGGCGCACGCTCGACCTGCCGCTCCGCAAGGGGCCGTCGAAAATTCTGCTGCACGGGCACTGTCATCAGAAGTCGATGGGGCTGCTGGAAGCCACCAAGACGCTGCTGGCGCGCATTCCCGACTGCAGCGTGGTCGATCTGGATGCGGGCTGCTGCGGCATGGCGGGGTCGTTCGGATATTCGAAGGATCACTATGACGTCTCGGTGACCATCGCGAACCGCAAGCTGCTGCCGGCGGTGAAGGCGATGAAGTCCGGCGAGGCGCTGGTGGCGGTGGGCACGTCCTGCCGGCATCAGGTGGCGGATCTGGCCGGACGCCACGGCCGTGCATCCCGCGGTTTTGATCCGCAGTCTGCTGACTAGAAGTGGTATGATCACTCGTTTGTGGCCGTTCCTCCTCCCCATCCTCTGACGCAGAGCGCTTCCGAGACGCGGCAGGCCTACGGGCGAGCGCCCTACGCGCGTGCGCCACGTGGTCCTCGGACTGACGGTGGCGGCGTACATGATCACCTACATGGACCGCCAGATTCTGGCCGTGGCGCGTCCGGTGATTCGCGACGAACTGGGAATCTCGCTGGTGATGATGGGATGGATCACGTTCAGTTTCCGCATCGCCTACGCGCTGTTTCAAATTCCCGGCGGCTGGCTGGGTGACCGCTTCGGTGCGCGGCGCGCGCTGACGCGCGGTGGTCACCTGGTGGAGCATCTTCACGGGGATCACGGCGCTGGCGTGGAACGCGGTTTCGATGCTGGTGATTCAAATCTTTTTTGGGCTGGGCGAGGCGGGCGCGTTTCCCATCGCCACGCGTTCGCTCTCGCGCTGGATGCGGCCGACCGAACGCGGCTTCGCGCAAGGCGTCACGCACGCGGGGTCGCGGTTGGGCGCGGCGCTGACGCCGCTGGTCCTGGCGGGCTTCACGATCTACGGATTGCATTGGAGCGGCTTCATCCCTATGTTCGGCTGGCGCGCGGCGTTCCTGCTTTTCGGATTGCTGGGCGTGGCATGGTCCGCGGTCTGGTATTTCTACTATCGCGACACGCCGGAAGAGCATCGCAGCGTCAACGCGGCCGAGCGCGAGCTGATCGGGTCCGGGCGCAAGCGTTCCACCGATATTCCGTGGCGCAAGATTCTCGCGCACCAGCAATCTGTGGATTCTCTCGGTGATGTACTTCTGCTACAACTTCAATCTCAACGTCTATAACGATTGGTTCCCGACTTATCTGCACGATTCGCGCGGCATGACGCTGGCGAAAATGGGCATCTATGCGAGTCTTGCCGCTGTTCGCCGGAACGCTGGGCGATCTGCTGGGCGGCTGGTGTCTCGGATCGCGTGCTGAAGCGGACCAGCAACGTGAATCTGGCGCGGCGCTGGGTGGCGATCGCGGGCTTCCTGGTCTCGGCCGCGGCTACGATTCCGGCGGTGCTGGCGCACGATCCTCAGGTTTCCGTAGCATTTTACTGCGTGGCGTTCTTCGGTCTCGAATGGACCGTGGGAATCTCCTGGGCAGTGCCGCTCGATATTGGCGGCGATTTCGCGGGATCGGTTTCGGCGGTGATGAACACGCTCGGCAACATCGGCGGCGCGATGTCGGCGGCAGTGGTGACCTATGCGGCGACGCGCTATGGATGGAATGCGCCGTTCTTCATCACCTGCGCGCTGTGCTTGATCGCGGCGGTGCTGTTCCTGAAGATCGACGCGACCAAACGCATCGCATGAGAATGAAGCGTGAAGATCGATCCGAACAAGTGCGTGGCGTGCGGGAACTGCACCTACGTTTGTCCGGTGGGCGCGATTTACATCGATCCGGCGACGCGGCGCGCGACTGTCAACTCCAAAGAGTGCGTGGAATGTTACGCGTGCTACAACGGGCTGAGCCAGGAACATCTGAATCCCACGTTCGTGCGCACGCTGCGCAAGGTGTTTCAAACGCTGCGGCTGCGCTTCGATCCCGAACCGGATGTGTGCCCGACGGCGGCATTTGCGCCCGATGAATTGGTGTGGCCGCGGACGGTGCGGCGGGCATTTTCCGATCCGCGCGTGCCGCACGAATCGACCGGCGTGCATGGGCGCGGCACCGAAGAAGTGAAAACCAACGATGTCAGCGGCCGCGTGAAGCAAGGGGAAGTGGGCTTCACCATCGAATTCGGACGTCCCGGCGTGGGCGTGTGGTTCCGCGATTTGCAAACGATGTGCTGGGCGCTGGCCAAGGCCGGCGTGAGCTTCGAGAAGCGCAATCCGGTGACGTCGCTGATGAGCGATGTGGCGACGGGAACGATCCGCGAAGACATCATGAACGAAAAGGTGCTCTCGGCGATCATCGAAATCAAAGTCCCGGTGGAGCGCGCCGAAGAAATCATACGGCTGGTGTGGGACGTGGAGAAGCAGATCGACACCGTGGTCGCGCTGGGCGTGGGTGCGCGCTGCGATGCGAATGGGGAAGATCACGTGGTGGCGCCGATTCTGGAAAAGCTGGGCTATCATCCGGAACGTGCGAAGACGAATATCGGGCTGGGGCGGGTGACGGTGCGCATGACCAATACACTCCATCGCTTCGGGCCATCGCAGAGTTTCGCGGACGACTACATTGTGTTCGCGATGTGCTCGCGCGGCAAGAATGACGGCGATGCGCTGCCCAAGCTGCGCCAGTTTCTCGAAATGGCGGTGCCCTTCAAGCCGGTGAATCTGGGCGACGCGATTCACGGCGGCGCGCTGCGGCCGTCGCGCGCGATGAATCCGCTGGCGCACTGGAATCGCGATTCGACCGTCGACTTCCGGGCGGTGATCGACGGCATGGATGCGCTGACCACCGCAGCCGCGGTGTTCGATAACCGTGTCGCCGCCGAGGATTTCGTGAAGGCGGTCAAGGAAGCCGATCTGGGGTTGAGCATCAACATTTCGACTTCCGTCGACGGCGCCGAGCAGTGCTGTTTCGCCGCCGGAATTCCGCGGCACAGCGTCGGTTACTCGCTGGGCTTCGAAGGCAAGACCGAAAAGCTGCCGAATGCCGATGTGCTGCTGCTTTCGACCATGTGCGGGCACGGCATGGTGAGCCATTCGCTGGCGAAAAAAATGATCGATTGGGTGAAAGAAGGCCGCCGCACTCCGGAGCAGGCCGCCGCCTGCATGACGCGATTCTGCTCTTGCGGAGTGTTTAATCCCGCCCGCGCGGCGCGCGTTCTGGAGCAAGCGGCTCGCGGGGAATCGCCGGCGTCTTCATAATTGAGGTATGGGGTTCGCGCTGTGGATCGATGCGGAGCCGGGCCTCGCGTGGGCCCAGGGCACGCACGAATACCGGCCGCTGGGGACGGCGGTGATTTCCTTTACCGACCAGTTCCGGCCGCGCGACTTCCGGCAATCGCGGCGGCGTCCGCGGCACTTGGATCAGGCGTTCGTGGGATTCTTCGGGTCGCTCGAAGAAGTGAACGTGTGCCTGCGGTCGAAGGATTTATCGAAGCCGCGGGCGACGCCGGCACATCTTTTATGAGCGCGAACATCAAATCGATGCTTCTGGATGGCCTGGACGAGGCGTTCGATAAGAAGTCCTGGCACGGTCCCAATCTGCGCGGGGCGATTCGCGGCGTGACGGCGGCGCAGGCGGCGTGGCGTCCAGCGGGGGATCGTCACAATATCTGGGAGCTGACGCTGCACGCCGCGTATTGGAAATATGTGGTGCGGCGGAAGATTCTGCGGGAGAAGCGCGGGTCATTCGTGCTCGCGGGCAGCAATTTTTTCGAACGGCCGGAGGGCGGATCGGCCGCCACCGAAGCGGCATGGAAGCGCGACATCGCCATCCTGGAAGCGGAACATCGGAAGTTGCGCGATACCGTTGCGAAGTTACCGGATCGAGCGCTCACGCCCGCCATGCTGCCATTTGATCCGCGGTGCGGCGGCGCACGATCTGTATCACGCAGGGCAGATTCGGTTGCTGCGGCGCATGTGTTCTTAGCAGCGCACCACTCCCGAGAATTGCGACGTAGAATTGTAGGAGCTTATGGCAGACCTAACGGCCTCCCCGGTGACCGCCACGCGACAGCCTTTCTATCGGGCACTGTATTTCCAGGTGCTGGTGGCGATCGTGCTGGGCGTGGCGCTGGGCGTCTTCAATCCGCCGCTGGCCGAAAAAATGAAGCCGCTGGGAGACGGTTTCATCAAGCTGATCCGCATGATGATTGCGCCGATCATCTTTTGCACGGTGGTGACGGGCATCGCGGGCATGAGCGACATGAAGAAGCTGGGCCGCGTGGGCGTCAAGGCGCTGCTGTACTTTGAAGTGGTCACCACGGCGGCGCTGCTCATCGGACTCTTGATCGTGACGGTGGTGCAGCCGGGCGCGGGCATCAACGCCGATCCCGCAACGCTCGACACCAAAGCAGTGGCGCAATACACCACCTCGGGCGAGCACTTGAGCACCGTCGATTTCATCATGAACATCATTCCGGATCAAATAGTCAACGCTTTCGCGAAAGGCGAAGTGCTGCAGATCCTGTTGATCGCCATCATGTTCGGAATGGCGCTGGCCACTTTCGAGAAGGGCAAGCCGGTGCTGGACGCGTTCCACTATATCAATCACATTCTGTTTAAGATGATCGGCTTCATTATGTATGCCGCGCCGCTGGGGGCCTTCGGCGCGATGGCGTTCACGATTGGCCGGTACGGAGTCAGAACGCTGCTGCAACTGGGAAACCTGATGCTGTGCTTCTACGCGACCGCGGCGCTGTTTGTTTTCGTGGTGCTGGGCGCGATCGCGCGGCTGCACGGATTCCGCATCTGGAGCTTGCTGAAGTACCTGAAGGAAGAGTTCCTGATCGTGTTGGGGACTTCCACTTCAGAGGCGGCGCTGCCTTCGCTGATGATCAAACTGGAGCGCTTGGGCTGCAACAAGTCCGTGGTGGGACTGGTGGTGCCGTCGGGTTATTCGTTCAATCTCGATGGCACGTCGATCTACCTGACCCTCGCCGCGTTATTCGTGGCGCAGGCCACCAATACGCACTTGACCGCGGCGCAGGAGTTCCAGTTGCTGGTGGTGCTGATGCTGACCTCCAAGGGCGCGGCGGCGGTCACCGGCGGCGGTTTCATCACGCTGGCCGCAACGCTGTCTTCGCTGCATACGGTGCCGGTCGCCGGGATCACTCTGCTGCTGGGCGTCGACCGCTTCATGTCGCAAATGCGCAGTCTCACCAACCTGGCCGGCAACGCGGTGGCGACGGTTGTGGTGGCGAAATGGGAAAACGAATTCGACAGCAGCAAGGCCGGTGCGATCCAGCCGGGCGGTGCGGTGGACGCGTCCGTGGCGATGGCGAGCGGCGATTAGGAAACGGGCGGTTCGCAGGCTTCTAAGCGGCGAATCACTAAGGTTTCTCGGGTACTTACCCGATGGTACGAAGACTCCTCCGGCGCTATTCTGAGACCCTCGGAGGAGTGTCGCTGTGAAAAAAATCGTACCTATAGCCCTGCTGCTAGGGTTCGCCAGCCTGGCGTCCGCGCAGACGCCCACCATCGGGAATTGCCCGGTTCTTCCCGCGGATAACATCTGGAATACACGCATCGACCAATTGCCGGTGCATCCAAGTTCTTCCACTTGGGTCAACACCATCGGCGCTTCTTCGCCGCTGCATCCGGATTTCGGTTCGGGTTTGTGGGACGGCGGGCCCATCGGCATTCCCTACGTGACGGTTCCCGGAACGCAAACCAAATATCCCGCGACCTTCACGTATCAAAGCGAGAGCGACACCGGCCCCTACGCCATCCCGCTGAACGCGCCGATCGAAGGCGGCAGCGCGAGCACCGGCGACCGGCATGTGATCTCGATCGATACCGATAACTGCATCCTCTACGAGATTTTCGACGCCTATCCGCAGGCGGCGAGCTGGACCGGCGGGTCCGGCGCCATCTTCAACCTGCTGTCGGACGCGCTGCGGCCGGCCTACCTGGACCTCGGCCGACGCCGCGGGGCTGCCCATTTTCCCGGGGCTGGTGCGGCTACGACGAAGTTGCCGCCGGAGCGATTCACCACGCGATTCGCTTCACGGTGCCGCAGACACAGAAGGCATATGTGTGGCCCGCGCGGCACTATGCGTCGTCGCTCACAGGCACGCAGTATCCGCCGATGGGCGCGCGCTTCCGCCTGAAGGCGAGCTTCGATATTTCAGGCTTCTCGGCGACCAATCAGGTGATTCTGACGGCGCTGAAGCAGTACGGCATGATGCTGGCCGACAACGGCTCGGCCTGGTTCATCTCCGGCGCGCCCGATGACGCCTGGGATAACACGATCTGCACGCATTGACGACCATCACCGGATCCAATTTCGAGGCGGTGGATGCGACCGTGTTGATGGTGAATCCGGACTCCGGGCAGGCCGCTGCAAAGCGGCGTGACGGTGAGCGTGAGCCCGTCGAGCGCGAGCGTTCCGGTGAACACGAAGAAACAATTCACGGCCACCGTGACTGGCAACTCGGATCAAACCGTGACCTGGGACGTGAACGGATCGTCGGTAGGGGACGGGACAATCGGTTTCATAGACTCGATTAGTGGGCTCTATACCGCTCCAGCGGCGGCGCCATCGCCAGCGACGGTGACGGTGCACGCCACCAGCAACGCGGTGCCGGCCGCGTGTCGGCAGCGCATCGGTGACGGTGACGAATCCGCATCCGCCTCCGCCGCCACCTCCGGTAGCCATCAGCATCTCGCCTACCAGTGCGAGCGTGCGCGTGAAGACTACCAAACAGTTCACGGCAACCGTGACCAACACTTCGAACACGTCGGTCACCTGGAAAGTAAACGGCGTCACGGGCGGGAATTCGACGTTCGGCACCATTAGCACCAGCGGACTCTACAAGGCGCCGATCAATGTGCCATCGCCGGCGAAGTTTTCGGTTACCGCGATCAGCATGGCGGATACCACGTAAATCAGCCAGCGCCGTCGGTCACTGTTACGAGGAGATAGATCATGTTTAGAATTTCGCTGCTCGCTGCTCTGTTGAGCGGCGCCGCACTGGCGCAGAACCCGACCGCCTCGGTAACGGTGGATGCCAACGCCAACCGGCACGCGATCGATCCGCGGGTCTATGGCGTGGCCTACGGCACCACCGCGCAACTTTCCGACCTGAACGTTCCGCTGAACCGCTACGGCGGCAACAATAGCAGCCGCTACAACTGGCAGGTGAACGGCGACAATCGCGATCAGGACTGGTATTTCGAAAGCATCGGCGACACGTCGGCCGTGGCCGGGGAGCGCGGCGACACGTTCATTTCGACGACGCAGGCGGGCGGAGCGCGGGCCATGATCACGATTCCGATGCTCGACTGGGTGGCGAAGCTGGGCGCGAATCGCAGTAAGCTGGCCAGTTTTTCGCAAGCCAAGTACGGCGCGCAGACCGGCAACGACGCGCAATGGTATCCGGACGCCGGCAATGGCATTCTGAAGTCCAACGGGCAGTATGTGACCGGCAACGATCCGAACGACGCGAACGTGCCGAGCACGTCGTCGTATCAGCAGCAGTGGGTGCAACACATGGTCACCACCTTCGGCTTGGCGAGCACCGCCGCGCCGCGCTATTACATTCTGGATAACGAGCACAGCATCTGGCATTCGACCCATCGCGACGTGCATCCCACCGGCGCGACCATGGATGAGATTCTGGCGCGCATCAAAGATTACGGCGCGACGATGCGCGGGACCGATCCCAATGCGCTGATTGTCGGTCCGGAAGAGTGGGGCTGGAGCGGCTATTTTTACAGCGGCTATGATCAGCAGTACGGCAGCCTGCACGGCTGGAGCTATCTGCCCGACCGCGCCAACCATGGCGGCGCCGACTACCTGCCATGGCTGCTGGGACAACTCAAGGCCGACGGCCGCCATCTGCTGGACGTATTCACGGTGCATTATTATCCGCAGGGCGCCGAATTCAGCAATGACGTCAGCACGGCCACGCAGCTTCTGCGTAACAAGTCCACGCGTTCGCTGTGGGATCCCAATTACGTGGACCAAAGCTGGATCAACGATAAAGTGATGCTGATTCCGCGGCTGCGTGGCTGGGTGAACACGTATTACGACGCAGGCACGCCCATCGGCATCACGGAATACAATTGGGGCGCGGAGCCTTACATCAACGGAGCGACGACGCAGGCCGACATCCTGGGAATCTTCGGCCGCGAGGGTTTGAATCTCGCGGCGCGCTGGACCACGCCTGACGCGTCCACGCCCACTTACAAGGCGATCAAGCTGTATCGCAACTACGACGGCAATAAGTCGAGCTTTGGTGACACCAGCGTCTCGGCGAGCGGACCGAATCCGGACAACGTCGCGGTCTTCGCGGCGCAGCGCACTGCCGATAGCGCGCTGACGGTGATGGTGATCAACAAATATCTGTCGGGGAACACGCCGGTGAGCCTCGCGCTGAACAATTTCGCCAGCAACGGCACGGCGCAGGTTTATCAGCTGACATCGGCCAATGCGATCACGCGGCTGGCGGATCTGAGCTTCAGCGGCAGCACGGCGGCGTTCACCGCGCCTCCGCAGAGCATCACGCTGCTGGTATTGCCTGCCGGCACGGCCAATATGCCGCCGGTGGCAAAGGCTTCGGCGACGCCCACGTCCGGTGTCGCGCCGCTGACGGTGAACTTCAGCTCGGCCGGGTCGAACGATCCGGACGGATCCATCGCGTCCTATAGCTGGAATTTTGGCGATGGCACGGCTGCCAGTAGCAGCGCTTCGCCGATGCACGTGTATCAGAACGCGGGCAGCTTCACGGCGGTCCTGACGGTCACTGACAATCTCGGCGCCACGGGGACCGCAAACACGTCGGTCACGGTGAGCGCGAACTCGCTGGTCGCGCCTACGAACTTGACGGGCACGGCAGGAAAGGGCTCCGTGACGTTGAAGTGGACCGACGCTTCCACCTACCAGACGGGCTTCTACATCGAGCGTGCGCCTTCCGGCAGCACCAGCTTTCGTGCGCGTTGGGACGGTCGCGGGCAACGTGAAGACGTTCACGAACACAGTCAGCAAGGGCACGTACCTTTATCGCGTGCAGGCTTACGACGGGAGCAGCGTTTCCGCGTATTCGAATACCGTGACGGTAAGAGTCACTCACTAACGAGTCGTATAGGTCTTGCTAAATCCGGTGCGCTCATTGGTGATCGTGATCTTGCCGTCGCGCGTCACCGATGCCATGATCCACTGGCCTTGATGCGGGGTGGTTTCCAGATTCGCGATCTGGTCCGGCTTCACGTTGTGGTCGCGGTTGGGGCCCATGGCCTGATGCAACTGCCACACGTCCTCCAGGCCCGGAATCTTTTGGACGGTGTCCCATGCCGAATTCTGCCAACCTTTGGTGGCGCCGTTATTGACGATCACGATCTGCGGCTTGAGCGCGAGCACATGCGCCGGAGCGCCGGAGAAGTCATTGAAGAACCCGTGGTGGGTGGCCTGAAACAACGTGACCGTGCCCAGTTTATTCACGGGGCAGGCGAGCTGCATTTCGACGTCCCAGGTCAAGATCGCCCAAGTCGAGGAACTTGAACTTTCCATAGGTCAATAAGATTCCCGCGCTGCGCTGGTTCTCGGTGGTGTCGGGCGGCTTCTGCTGCGCATCCTTGCAATACGGATTCTCGCCGCTGCTCGCGCCCTTTACCGGTGACGCGATCACCTTGCCGTTGGCGGCGACCACAACGGCGTCCAGTCCCTTTGAGCGGCAGCTTGTCGCCGGGCTTCAGCGTGGTGCGTTTGCCCTCGGCCAAGGCTTTGTAGGCGTCCCAAATCTTGCCGCTGCGCGGATCCTGGGCTTCGATGGAATCGCCGTGATCCAGGAAATGCTCGATGGGGATCAGCTTGGCGAGTGCCGGCGCGCCGCCGATATGATCGCCGTGGTGATGCGTGATCATCAGGTAGTCGATCTTCTTGAGCCCGGCTTTTTGGGCTGCGCGAAAGATTCGCTTGGCGTCGCGGTCATCCGGAGCGGGATTGCCGGTGTCGACCAACAGCGACTGCCCTTCGGGAGTGACGATGAGAGTGGCGCCGCCGCCTTCAACGTCCACCCAATAGATGTCGAGATCGCGAGCGGGCGCGGATAGGGCCACGAAGACCGGTCAAGAGCGCTACGAGGATGAATTTCTTCATGGTTTCTATGCTACTCCATTCAACAATCGCTGCTCGCGAGGCGCCGGCGCGCGATTGGGTGCAGGGCAACGCAACTTCACCGCCATCACATCTTTTGAAAATAGGCCCAGGCGTCGCGCACGATTTCGTGGATTTCGCTGCGCTGCGGCTCCCAGCCAAGCGTCTTGCGGAGTCGCGTGGAGTCCGCCACCAGTTCGGTGGGATCGCCCTCGCGGCGCGGCGCGATCTTATGCGGCACGCGCTTGCCGGTGACTTCTTCCACCGCGCGCAGCACCTCCATCACGGTTTGTCCCTTGCCGGTGCCGACGTTGAAGGCGCCGGACGCGCCGCCCGCCATCAGGTGATCGAGCGCGGCCAGATGCGCGGTCGCCAGATCGCTGACGTGGATGTAGTCGCGGATGCAGGTGCCGTCGGGGGTGGCGTAATCGTCGCCAAAAATCTGAATCGGCTCGCCGGTCGCGATGGCGCGGAATAGCAGCGGGATCAGATGGGTTTCGGGATTGTGCGCTTCGCCCAAGCCCGCGTCGGGTTCGGCGCCGCACGCGTTGAAGTAGCGCAGGGCGATACGTGCGTAAACCCCGGTAGTGATCGAGCTCCCGCAGGATCTTTTCGACGATGGCCTTGGATTCTCCGTAAGGGTTGACCGGCGCGATGCGCGCGTCCTCGGGAATGGGAACCTTTTCGGGATCGCCATAGACCGCCGCAGTGGAGGAAAACACCAGGCGGCGCACGCCCGCTTGCGCCATGGCTTCGAGCAGCGACACCGTGCCGCCGACGTTGTTGGAAAAATACAGCTCGGGCTCGCGCATGGATTCGCCCACCGCGCTATGGGCCGCGAAATGCACCACCGCATCCACGCCTTCGAGCAGGCGCGCGACGCCGCTCGGTGTCCTGCAGGCGCAGCACGTGTAAACGCTCCGGCGCGACGTTTTCGCGATGGCCGCGCGAAAGGTCATCGATCACGGCCACATCAAAACCGCGATTCAACAAGTGGCGGGTGGTGATGGAGCCGATGTACCCGGCGCCCCCGGTTACCAGGATTTTCGGCATGTGTCCCATTCTACAATTGAGGCATGCGAATCAGCCGCCGCCAGTTTGCGTGTGGCCTTGCGGGAGTTGCCGCGCTCGGCTCGCGCCACATGCGCGGGCCGCAGGCTATTGTCGAGCGGCGCGTTTACGCCCCCGGCAGTGTGTTGCCGCCGCGGGAAATTCTGCAGCGCCATGGAATCCATCCCGTGTCGGTGAAACGAGCAGCAGAATGGCACCGCCTACCTGATCTCGTTCGCCTCGCTCGAAGCCCGAGTCAAGGCGTGGGATCGATTCAATGCTGACGAAGACTGGTGCGCGATCCGCGACGCGGGCACGGTCGCGCTGAAGAGATTCAAATCTACCCGGCCGGGAAGATCTTCGAGATATCGTTGTAGATCACGAAGACCACCACGAACATCAGGAACACGAAGCCCACTTTGACCACGGTTTCCTTGACCTTCATGTCCAGGTCGCGGCGCATCAGCATCTCGACGAACAGCATCAACATCACGCCGCCGTCGAGGATCGGCACCGGCAGCAGGTTGAAGATCGCCAGATTGAGGCTGACCGCGGCCATCAGCAGGAAGTAGGGGATGGGGCCTTCGCGCGCCGCGTCGCCCGACATCTGCGCGATGCCGATGGGACCTTGCAGCGATTTCGCGGACATCTTCCGCTCCACGATGCCTTCGAGCGACTTCACGATCAATTGCGTGTTCAGCAGGTTCTGCCGCCAGGACTCGGAGAGCGCCGCCGGCAACGCCAGCTTGGTGATTTCAACCCTCGGCTGAAGCGTCAGGCCGATCATCCAGCGCGCACCGCCCTGCCCTTCGATGTCGCGCTTGGCCGGCGTCACCTTCACTGCGTGCTGCTGGCCGTTGCGCGAGTAAACCAGATCCAGCGGAGCGCCGCTGGTTTCATTTTCAATCTCGTTCAGGCGCGGGATCGAGCGCAGCGGCTGGCCGTTCACGCTCACCAGGATGTCGCCCCGCTCCAGGCCGACGCGCGCGCCGTCCATGTCCTTCAGGACGCTCGCCACCTCGATTTCCGATTCCTGCTGCCACCCTGCGTTGCCGATGCTCTGCTTTTTCTTCGAGCGCCGGCGTCAGCGTCAAGTGAAGATGCTCGCCACCGCGCATCACCCACACATCCAGAGGCTGCTTGGGGCTCATGGCGCTCTTAATCGCGACCTGTTCCCAGGTCGGATCCGTGGTGTCGTCGATCTGGACGATCTTGTCGCCCAGTTTCACTCCGGCCTTGGCTGCGGCGCCGTCCGGCGCCACGTATCCGATCACCGGAGAATGCGGGTTCGGCACTTTCTCGTAGTGCACCATGAACAATCCGGTGAGCAGCGCCATCGCCAGCACAATATTGATGGCGGGGCCGGCAAACGCGATCAGCAAACGCTGCCAGCGCGGCTTGGAGGTGAGCGCGCGCGGATCGGCGGCGCCTTCGTCACCCGGCTGCTCGCCGGTCATTTTCACGTAGCCGCCGAACAGAATGAGCGAGAAGCGAAAGTCAGTCTCACCGCGGCGGAATCCGAACAGGCGCGGACCAAAACCAAAGCTGAAGGTCTCCACTTTTACATCGAAAAAGCGCGCAGCGAAGTAGTGGCCGAATTCGTGGACCAGGATCATCACGCCGATGAGGACCAGGTACCACCAGATGTTCTGCGAGCAAAGCCATATATTGTGTTACGCGTGCAGAGCGCCGCTTCGGTTGTGTCTTTCTCAGACGAGCGCGTCCGCGTTATCTTACCCTTCTCCATAATGCCACGAGCGACGGCCCGCGATTCGCGGTCGATTTCGAGCACCTCTCCTACCGAGCCGGGTTCGCGCACCGGCACCTTCGCCAGAGTCTCGGCGATGGTCGCTGCAATCCCGGGGTAAGAAATTCGCCCCGCCAGAAACGCCTCCACCGCTACCTCATCGGCCGCGTTCAGAGTACAGGTAGCCGAGCCGCCGGTTTCCTGCGCCTGGTAGGCCAGCTTCAGCAACGGAAACTTTTCGAAATCGGGAGGATCGAAAGTCCAGCGGGCGGCTTGGGTCCAGTCCAGCCGCGCCACGGGCGCATCGGCCCGCTCCGGATAGGTGAGGGCATACTGAATCGGCATCCGCATGTCGGTGGCCGAGACCTGCGCCATCACGCT
Organism: Bryobacterales bacterium; assembly: GCA_963731375.1. Lineage (GTDB taxonomy): Bacteria > Acidobacteriota > Terriglobia > Bryobacterales > Bryobacteraceae > Palsa-187. The sequence continues at coordinate 9,922 of CAVSUW010000002.1, read as the reverse complement.
GCCGTCGGCAAACTCCACCATTGCATGAACCTTGGATTGCGGATGCACCACCACTTCTACTTCTTTCGGCGCAAGATCGAACAACCAACAGGCCTCAATCACCTCAAAACCTTTGTTCATCAGGGTCGCCGAATCGATGGTAATTCTCTGCCCCATCTTCCAAGTTGGATGATTCAGGGCCTGCTCGGGTGTTACAAATTTCAGATCCGCCGCCGGAGTTTCGCGGAACGGGCCGCCCGAGGCGGTCAGGATCAGCTTCGAGACCTCCCGGCGCAATCCGGCGCGAAAACACTGATGGGCGCCGTTGTGTTCGCTGTCGACGGGGATCAGTTCGGCGCCGGAGGCCCGCATCGCATCCGTGACCAGCTTGCCGCTGGCGACCAAAACCTCTTTATTTGCAAGACCTACGCGCTTGCCAAGCCGCACGGCTTCGTAGGTGGCTTCGAGACCTTCCACGCCGACGATGGCCGACATCACGAATCCGGCTTCGGGCGCCGCGGCGGCCGCGATGCGGGCTTTGGGGCCAGCGGCCAGTTCCGGAAGCGGCGTGCCGTTGGCTTTCAGGATTGCGCGGAGCTCCGCCAGAGCTTGCTGGTCGGCGACCACTGCCACTTTGGGACTGAACTCCGCGATCTGCCGGGCCAGCAGGTTGACGTTCCGGCCGGCCACTAAAGCAAAGATTCCAAAGCGCTCCGGCCAGCGGCGAACGACATCGAGAGTGCTGGTGCCGATGGACCCCGTGGAGCCGAGTAGAGTGAGGTGAGTCACTCTGTCTCCGATCATATCATTTTGGAAACGCAGGGCCGAGAAAAACTTCGGTCCTTTTGTTGCGGATTCGCCATTGTTGGCGGCAGTGACTTGTTTGGGACTTGGTTTGAAGAAACTGCTTTTGGGAAGGGGCGCCGGGAAGGTGCTTCAGGGGTCTTAGTGAGGTTAGTCTCGCTTTGGTGGGAGTTTCCTCCCCGGCTTGATTCCAATAATAATATACTCCTTCGGCAAAAGCAACAGTTTTTTGTATTTCAAAATGATTTCAGTTTTACTCAGAACCCATAGAAATCTCTTATGGCTTGATATTACAGGGTAGTATCGACTCATATGCCATCTGGCAGAGTATGTCGCGGCATGAGTGAACTTACCACTCGTCGTAAACGGGTTGGTCTAGCTCTTAACCTCTACACCTGCCAAATCTTCCAAAATCCGTATAACTGAGCAGAAGTCATCCTCGCCGTAGCCCTTGGCGATGGTTGCCCGCAACATCTGTTCCGTGATGGCCGTACAGCGGGAGCGGCAGGTCCACCGCTTTGGCGGACTCCAAGGCGAGCCCCACGTCCTTATGCATCCATTTGATCGAGAACTTGGTGCTGAAGTCGCGCTTCAGGATGGAGGGAGTTTTGGCGCTCATCAGGGCGCTCTTGCCTGCGGTGTTGTCCAGGATCTCGAACATCATGTTCCGCCTTGATACCGTTCTTGACCGCCAGCACCAATCCCTCGCTGAAGGCTTGCAGCACGTTCGCCATCACCAGATTCAGGGCGAGTTTCGCCTGCAGGCCCTGTCCGGCGGGACCGCAGTAGAACATGCGCTTGCCCATGGCCTCGAAGTAGGGTTTGGAGCGCTCGAAAGCCGCCTGGTCGCCGCCCACCATGAACGTGAGCGTCCCGCCTTCGGCTCCGGCTTTCGATCCGGTGATGGGAGCATCCAGAAAGTGTGCGCCCTTCGCGGCGAACATCGCGCCGATCTCGATGCTCTCCGCGGCCGAAATGGTGCTGCAATCCGCAGTCACGCTATTGGGCCGCAGGCCTTCGATCAGACCGTCCTTGCCGATGGTGATGGCGCGAGCCATGGCGTTGTCGCCGACGCAATAACAAATGAAGTCGGAGCGCTGGGCCACTTCCTTGGGCGTGGCGCAGGCGGTGCCCTTGCCTTTCGCCGCCAGCTCGCGGGCCTTGGCCGCCGAATGAGTCCACAGCGCGACTTCGTGTCCCGCCTCCAATAAATGCCGGGCCATCGGGTAGCCCATGATTCCTAAACCTAGAAAGCCAAGTTGTGCCATGAGAGAATCTTACCAATGCGTCCAACAATTTTGGTTACGAAACACGTTTTTCCTGAAACTGTCGCCTTCCTGAAGCAGCACGCCGAAGTGGACTACGCCGACACCCAGGAGGGACTCACGTCCGAGGAACTGATCGCGCGAGCGCGCGGAAAACAGGCCATCGTCAGCCAGTTTACCGATGCGCTTAGCGAGTTCCGTGATCGCCGGGCTCAAAGGTCTGGGCATGATCGCGCACGTGGGCGTGGGCTTCGACAATATCGATGTCGCGGCGGCGACCGCGAACGGCATCCTGGTGAGCAACACTCCCGGCGTGCTGGACGACACCACCGCCGATCACGCATTTGCGCTGATGCTGGCGACGGCGCGGCGCGTGCCCGACGGCGATGCGTTTGTTCGCTCGGGCCAGTGGAAACGCTGGAATCTGGAACTGAATATCGGCCTCGACGTTCATCACCGCACGCTGGGAATTCTGGGCATGGGGCGCATCGGGCAAGCTCTGGCGAAGCGCGCGAGCGGCTTCTCGATGCGCGTGCTGTATCACAACCGCACGCGCCTCGCGCCGGAGATCGAGAGCGAATTGAAGGCCACCTGGGTAGAGAAAGATCAGTTGATGCGCGAATCGGATTTCATCAGCATCCACGTGCCGCTGAACGACAGCACGCGTTACCTGATCGGAGAAGCGGAGCTGCGCGCTATGAAGCCGACCGCGATTCTGGTGAATACGGCGCGCGGTCCGGTGGTGAATGAAGCCGCGCTTGCCAAGGCGCTCGGCGAGCACTGGATCGCCGGCGCCGGCCTGGATGTATTTGAACGCGAACCGCAAATTGACCCGGCGTTGCTCGTGTGCAAGAACGTAGTGATGGCGCCGCATTGCGCTTCGGCCAGCGTCGCGACGCGCAGCAAAATGACGATGATCGCGGCGGAGAACGCTCTGGCCGCGCTCACCGGACAGAAGCCGCCTAACCTGCTTAATCCTGCTGTGTGGGATTCGTGGGCATTCCGGCCAACAGGCGCAAAATAAGCAGGTCTGAAGGCTGGAAGGTGGTCACGGGGATGTTCACCGCGTCCTCTTCGCGATCCACCACGTGGCTGCGAATGATGGTCCGCAAACGATCGACTGACACGCCAAGTTCTTCGGCTGCTTCCACTTCGGTGTATTGAGACTTGCTGGGACGGGTCATGAGCATAGTGGCCACACTTCGATTGTAGGGGCCGCGCGCGGGTCAGCCCAATTAGGAAGAGCGCTTAGTTGGAAGGGGGGATCGCCTGACGTACCTGAGTACTAAAGGATGAGACAGGCCTAGCTGGAACGGACAAACGGCCGCCGACGGGACAAACCGCTGGCCACCGTCTATTTACAATAAAAGCTTATGAGGACACCACTCTCGTTTCACTCACTTTCGATCGGCCTCGCCGCGCTGTGCCTGCCTTCCTCACCGGGGGCGGTGTGGGGCCAGACTGCTCCCGGATTCGATCCCGCTGCGATTGACCGCAACGCCGATCCTTGCGCAGGATTTCTATCAGTTCGCTTGCGGCGCCTGGATGACAGGCCAACCCGGTTCCGCCGGATCAATCGCGCTGGGGGCGCTTCGACGCGCTGCAGGATCGGAATCGTGAAGTCCTGCACAAGATTCTGGAAGACGCGGCGGTGGCGAAGCCGGGCCGCACGGCGATCGAACAGAAGATCGGCGACTATTACGCCGCCTGCATGGACGAAAAAGAGATCGACGCCAAGGATGGGACGCCGCTGAAGCCGGAACTCGATCGCATCAAGGCGATGGAAGATAAAACCGGCCTCACCGATACCGTGGTTGCTCTGTTTCGCAACGGCACCTCGCCGTTCTTCCGCTTTGGCTCGGGGCCGGACGCCAAGAACTCGACCATCATGATTGCGGATCTGGATCAGGGCGGCTTGGGTTTGCCGGATCGCGATTATTACTTCAAGACGGATGAGAAGTCGGTCGAGATCCGCAAGCAATACGTCGCCCATGTGCAAAAGATGCTGCAACTCGCGGGAGCGAAGCCCGGAAGCCGCGGCCAAGCAGGCGCAGGCGGTGATGGCGCTTGAAACCGAACTGGCGAAGGTGTCGCTCGATCGCGTGTCGCGCCGCGATCCCGAGAAGCTGTATCACAAGATGACGCTGCGCGAACTGGATGCACTGGGCTCGGGCTTTGCGTGGGACCGACTATTTCAAGGCCGCGGGCGCGCCGGCTTTGCAAGCGCTGAACGTGGATGTGCCGGACTTCATCAAGGGCATGAATGCCGCCATCGCTGCCGCATCCCTCGACGATCTGAAGGCGTATCTTACCTGGAACCTGGTGCGGGATTCGTCGAATGCTTTGTCGCTGCCCTTCGAGCAGGAATCTTTCAACTTCTTCGGCAAGATTTTGCGCGGAGCCAAGGAGATGCGTCCGCGCTGGAAGCGCTGCGTCGATCTGACCGATCAGCAGTTGCCGGATGCGCTGGGCCGCAAGTTTGTCGAAACCACGCTGGGCGCAGAAGGCATGCGCCGCACGCACGAGATGGTGGGAGAGATCGAGAAAGCGATGGCGGCGGATCTTCAATCCGTCGACTGGATGACTCCCCAAACCAAGCAACTGGCGATGGAGAAGCTGCACGGCGTTCTCAACAAAGTCGGCACCAACGACAAGTGGCGGACCTACTCGACCGTGCAGATCTCACGCGAATGACTTTTTTGGCAACACGGAGCGCGCCAGCCGCTATGAAGTGGAGCGCGAGCTATCGCGCATCGGCAAGCCGGTGGACAAAAAAGAGTGGGGGATGAGCCAGCCCACCGTCAACGCGTATTACGATCCGCAGCAGAACAACATCAATTTCCCGGCGGGCATCCTGCAGCCGCCGTTCTACGACAACAAGATGGACGACGCCGTGAACTACGGCGCCATCGGCTCGGTGATCGGACATGAGCTGACCCACGGCTTCGACGACGAAGGCCGCCAGTTCGACGCCAAGGGCAACCTGCGCGACTGGTGGACCGAGGCCGACGCCAAGGCTTTCGATCAGCGCGCCGATTGTCTGGTGCAGCAGTATGGCAACTATAGCCCGGTGGATGACGTGAAGCTGAACGGCAAGCTGACGCTGGGCGAGAACACCGCGGATAACGGCGGGCTGCGTCTGGCCTACATGGCGCTGATGGACAAGCTGGCAGGCAAGGAACCGCCTCCGCGCGACGGCTTCACGGCAGCGCAGCGCTTCTTTCTCGGCTGGGGACAAGTCTGGTGCCAGAATGTGAGGCCGGAGGCGGCTCGCCTGCGCGCGCAGACGGATCCGCACTCGCCGGGGAATTTCCGCGTCAACGGAGTGGTCTCGAACATGCCGGAATTCCAGAAGGCGTTTGCATGCCGGACGGGTCAGCCGATGGTGCGCGGACCGGCGTGCAGGGTGTGGTAGAGATTGTCTTGACGACCTCCGTGCGGCGGGACCGCCCAGACCGTTAGCGGGCCGGCTTCGATTCCAAGGCGGGGCGTTGGTTCGTCAATTCGCGAAAGAGCCACGTCTTGGCCATCTTCCAGTCACGCAACACCGTCTCAGGCGAGATTTGCAAGACTTCTGCGGTCTCTTCCACGGTCAGGCCACCGAAGTAGCGTAGTTCCACCACGCGGCCTTTTCGAGGATCGATCTTCGACAAGGACGATAGTGCCTCATCCAGGGCCAGCATCTCGACTCCACGTGCCCGACTGCCCAGCAGCGCCTCATCCAATGGGACCCGCATAGCATTGCCGCCTCGCTTGGCGTACCGACGATTTCGCGCATAGTCAACGAGAATCCGCCGGATGATCTGCGCGCAAAGAGCAAAGAAGTGCACACGGCTCTCGCATTGGATGCCCCGTGCACGAATCAATTTGAGATACGCCTCGTTTGCCAGGGCCGCGGACTGGAGGGTGTGATCCGGGGCGCCATGCCCCAGTTGTTGCCGGGCTATGCGGCGCAGCTCCGGGTAAACGACAGATACGAGGTCATTTAGCGCATCCTCATCGCCGTCGCTCCACGCCAGAAGTAACCCGCTGATGTCTTGTGGGCTCTCGGGCATGACGCAGGTGAGGGAATTTTATCACGAAGAAAGTTTGCAAATGGTGACAGTTTTCAGCTTCGCTTCTCGGAATTAGAAGTGTTCGGATATCGAAACCATGCTGGAGGAAGAAACTCATGTCACGCACTACCTTTTTTCTGACGTTTGCAGGTCTCGCTTTATGGATCGGAACCGCGGTTGGAGGACCACCCACATTCTCGTATTCACAGATTGATTTCCCCGGAGCCAAGTCGACGAGCGGGTCTGGAATAAACGCTGGCGGGGACATCGTAGGCGCTTACACGGATCAGGCCAACAAAACCCACGGCTTCCTGCTTAGCGGCGGCAATTTCACGACGATTGATTATCCTGGCGCCGTCGCCACGCGCGCCAATGGAATCAACTCGCAGGGTGACATTGTCGGCACGCACAACGGCCCCAACCTGCTCACCCCGGGGTCCGGCGGCGACGTTCACGGATTTCTGCTTCGCGCGGGAGCTTCCTTGCCAGATCCGGTAGACTATCCGGGCCACATGAATACCATCACGCAGCGCATTACGGAAACCGGGCGGATTCTCGGCTGTTACCACGATCACGACACCATGGGTAGCATGCACGGGATTCTTGTGCGCGACGGTAACTACACCGCCCTAGACGGTAGCGAGGAAGGCCCTACCGTACCCGCCTCAATGAATAACGGCGCAACTCCGGACGGCCGGGTTATTACTGGCCTCTATAGCGACATGATGGGGACTCACGGTTACGTGCTGAGCGACGGCAACTTCGCACCTTTTGATTTTCCAGGGTCAATCGCGACTTCTCCTTGGGACATGAACCCTTCAGGCGAGATCGTGGGAGTGTACGTTGATACCGCCCTTAAGACGCACGGCTTTCTGCTAAGGCATGGCGAGTTCGTGTCCATCGATTATCCGGCGCCGGGTGTCAAAGCCACGCGCGCTTTCGGTATTAATCCTGAAGGCGATGTAGTCGGCGCTTACGTGGACGCCGCCGGGGCGACGCACGGCTTCCTGCTCACACGGACGGGGCCGCACGGAGAATAACGTGCCCCCTTGCGTGACACTCGGACGGGACGTAGACTAAAAATCCAATCAGTCGAGTGCTGCGGCAGGCAAGGAGAAGCCACATGTTGATTGATCGATGGCAGGAAATCGAGAGCCTTTATCATTCCGCGCGCGAGCGAAGTGCAGAGGAGAGACGGGCCTATCTGGAGAGCGCGTGCCCTGGCGACGAGACACTGCGCCGTGAAGTGGAGTCTTTGCTCGCCAATGACGATCTGGCGGCTGAATTTCTCGAAACGCACTCCGAAGCACACGGGATGACGCTGGGAGCCGCCATTCCGCCGGGCGAACGGATCGGACCGTATGTACGTGCTGGAGTTCCTCCGGGCGGGTGGAATGGGTGAAGTGTACAAAGCCCGCGATACCCGTCTAGACCGGCCTGTCGCGATCAAATTCCTGCCGCAGGCCTTTGCCGAAGACCGCGGTGCACTCGACCGGTTCCAACGGGAAGCGCGCGCGGCCTCCGCGCTGAATCATCCTCGCATCTGTACCGTTCACGATCTGGGTGAGCATCAACGGCGGCCGTACTTCGTGATGGAATTCCTCGAAGGACAGTCCCTCAGGGACCGTATCGCCGGTCAGCCTGTGCCGATTGCTGAACTCCTGGACCTTGCGGTGCAGATCGCGGATGCGCTGCAGGCGGCGCATGCCAAGGCCATTGTGCACCGCGATATCAAGCCGGCGAATATCTTCATCACGGCCAACGGGCAAGTCAAAATCCTGGATTTCGGGCTGGCGAAGCTCGGAACGGAGCCCCATCGCGCCGCGATCGAAGTCTCCCAGTCCGACGATACTGTCACCGGAATTACTCTCACGCGGCCTGGTAGCGTGATGGGCACCCTGGCGTATCTTTCGCCCGAGCAGGCACGTGGCGAAGAAGTGAACGCGCTCACCGACATCTTTTCCTTCGGTGTAGTGCTGTATCAGATGGCGACAGGCCGGCCGGCATTTCGCGGCGAGACGTCCGGGGAGCTGATTGGCGCGATTTTGCACCAAACTCCCGCGAAACCATCGACGGTCAATCCCGCGCTTCCCCACAGTTTGGAGCGCATTATCTTGAAGGCTCTCGAAAAGGAGCGGGCGGCGCGCTATCAATCCGCAGCCGACCTGTTAGCAGATCTTGAGGCGGTTCAGAGAGCGGCCCTGGCGGCTCCGCGGACCCGCCGTTGGATGCTGGCGTCATCGGGCGCCGCGGCGGCCGCGCTTGCAGGCGGTATTTTCCTCCCGCGGCTGCCCCATGTTCATGCAGCGACGGAAGACAACGGTTGCCGTGCTGCCGCTTGAGGATACCGATCCCGACCCCAAGCAGAGCTACTTCGCGTCAGGGTTGCACGGAGAAATGATCGCCATCCTGGGACGCCTCTACCCTGAAGGCCTGTCGGTCATTGCCCAGGAATCGATGAATCGGTACAAGGGAACGACCAAGCCCATCGGCCAAATCGGTAGCGAGTTGAAAGCCGACTACGTGGTAAAAGGGGGCGTCCGGCGCGACGGGGACCGGGTCAAGATCACTGCGCAATTGATTCGGGCGCAGGACCAGACCCAGATCTGGAGCGACAGCTTCGAGCGCGATCTGCGCCAGGTCATGGCAGTACAAGTGGAGATCGCGCAGGCCGTGGCGCAAGGGATCGAACGGACTCTGCAACCCAACCCGCAGGTGGAGATGGCGCTGGTCCGGCCGCTGGATCCTAAAGCGTATGAAGCGTACCTTCGCGGGGATTTCGACAAGGCCATCGAACTCGATCCCTACTATGCGCCGGCCTACGTCGGCCAGTGCTGGCAAGATGTATTTGGGCGCCCTGTTTGGATTTCGGCCGCCGAAAACTTTTAATCGCGTCATCGATCTCGCATCGAAGGCGGTCGATCTCGATCCCACGCTCGCCGATGCGCATGCACTTCTGGCCTTGGGTAAACTTCACACCCGTTTCCAGTGGCGCGAGGCCGAGGATGGCTTCCGCTTAGCCACCAAGCTGGATCCGGGGAACGCGGGCGTGCGGCACGGATTTGCGCATTTCCTGCTGTACGCAAATCGGGGCCGGGAATCGGCGGAAGAATGTAACATAGCCCAGCAACTGGATCCGTTCGACCCCGACCTGATGGCTTGCCGGGGATGGCACGACCTTTGGGCGGGCGACTACGACCGAGCAATTGAATCCGCCCGCCGCGCGCTCAGCTTTGGTGACAATGGAATGGCCTCATTAGTGATGGGCTGGACCTACGAACAGAAGGGCATGTATCAAGAGGCAATCTCCGCGCTACAGAAAGCCTTTCCAAGTACCCCGCGCACGGCCTCTGTCGCGCATGCGCTGGCTCGCTCGGGAAAACGAGATGCCGCCGTAGATCTTCTTGGGCAGCTCCAGGAAGACGCCAAGAAAAAGTACGTCTCCGCATACGATTTCGGAGTTATTTACACGGGACTGGGCGACACCGGCCACGCCTTAGACTGGTTCGAGAAAGCGTACGAGGAGCGTTCGGGCTTTTTGGTTTACGCATACCTGGACCCGCGGCTCAAGCCGGTCCGGAGCGAAGCGCGGTTTCAAAATATGCTACGCCAAGTGGGTTTTCGAAACGCCAGGGCCTAACGCCCGGCACGTCCTTCCGCTTCGCTAGGGCTGGCTCGGCGGTGCGGCGGGCGCTGCCGCCCCCTTGGGAGCGTCTTCCAGAATAAACGTGGTCTCGCCGGGGCGCAGCAGCTTGAGCTGCTTGCGAATTTCCATCTCCTGCTCGGTTGAGTTCTGCTCCAGGCGGTGGATGCGTTCCC
>CAVSUW010000001.1:0-7803 GCA_963731375.1 Bryobacterales bacterium | reverse complement strand
GCGACCCACACGTTGTCCCAGCCGTACTGCTTCTTGAAGCGCAGCGAGTAATCGACCACCACTTCGCCGCCGAGGATGATCCAGGTGACGCCGTTTCCGAATTGCCAGACCTGCACCGGATACGGATAGCGATCTTTGCAACTTGCCGTCGCGGTCGAGAATTCTGCAGCATGTACTTGGCGTGGCGCGGACGCCGAATCGTCCTTGTCGTTCAGCCTGCGCTTCGAATTCGCGCGCGCGACGGCGGCTTCTGAAAGGGCACGTCGACGAGCTCATAGGCGGCTTTCAAAGGACCGGTCTGCGCGCGCATCTTTCCGCGAAGCGTTTCTTCCACGGCGTCGGCAATGATCTCACCGTATTTCCTGGCGAGGTCGACGGAGCGGCGGGGCAGAGGATTTGCGTCGGCGCCGCAGTCCTCGACGAACATGGCCGTGGCGCCGGGATGCGCTTTTTCGAGCGCCTCCTGCGCGAAGCCGGCCCAATCGCCGTTGAACGACGTAGTCGGAGAGGACGGTGTTGTGGCAGGCGTAGCCGAACACGATCGCGACGCAGTTTTCCGTCGGGCGAGCGCACGCTCAGCACGGGCACGTCCTGATCCACGGGCCCGGGCAGAGCGCGGCTCATCACGGCGCGGCGGCGATTGACGGCGACGCCGGCCAGGCCTTGCGAGAAGGCGACGTCCGCGGGCGCGAGATTCGTGATCGCTGCGCCGATCACATCGACCACCTGATCCTCGAGACGCGCGGTGTAGCGGTCGATCACCTTTTCCTGCTCCGGATTCAGCGGATAGGCCGGACGCAACATGTGTCCGATGACTGGGGCGCTGTGGGTATGCGAGGCGTTCAAGGCCAGTCGCTCGCGGGGGATGCCGTATTTTTTCAGGACGCGCGCGGCGATGGGGTCCGACACTTCCTTTACGAAGCCGAGGAGATCGGAGGTGATGAGGACGGTCTTCGAGCCGGTCTGGTCTTCGAGCACGAGCGCCTTGGCGTGGATCGGCTGGAGGACGCCTTCGGACGGCTTCGTGCGGTTGCCGTAGCCGGCGAGCCAGATGGGCTCCTGCGGCGTGATGTCGACGCTGGCCACGCCAGCCTTCCATTGACCGGCCGCGAGCGCCGGCGAAAATCCCGGCGGCCAGCAGCATCCACTTACATTTGCGCATGTCTCAAAATAGCAGTTTCAAGCCGAACTGGAGCGTGCGCGGCGTCGCCCGAGACGGAGTTGGAGGTGATGCGGCCGAAGGTGGCGGTGCCGAGCGTGGTGCCGGGGTTCCCCCAATTCGGTGATTCAGGATGTTGAAGAACTCCGATGCGGAATTGCAGCGAAACGCGCTCTTTGATGCGGAAGTATTTCGAGAGCGAAGTGTCCAGATTCTGGAAGCTGGGGCCATTGAATGATGTCGGTCCGCGGACGTTACCCAACGTGAACGGCGCCGGCGCGACAAACGCCGACGTATTGAAGAATATGACCTTGCTCTGCTGGTCGCGCGGCAAATTCGCCGTGCCCGATCAGATTCGGCACCTGCGTCACGCCGCCCGAGTTGGCGACGTTGCCGGGCTTGGTGACGTTCAACGGGAACCCGCTGCGAGCTTCCGCGATGCGCGCTGAGTTGCCAGCCGCCGAGGATTGCATTCGCGACGGCGGGCGCGCCGCTGCCGAATTTCCGGCCTCTGCCGAAAGGCACCTCGTACACGCCGGCAAACGAGAAGCGCTTGGGAACGTTGAGTGCCGAAATCTCCTTCCAACTTCCGCCGAACCACATGTCGCGCGACGTGATGTTGTCCTGATCCTTCGACCAGGTGAACGAGGTGATGATGGTAAGGCCGTTGCCGTACCGCTTCTGGCCTTCCAGCTCGAGACCCTGGTAATTGGATTGGCCGGTGAACGAAAACTCGGTGACCGCGCCGATATTCTGGAACGGCCGCCGCGATTGCACGTCGCCTGGAGCGGGTATGGGGTCGTTCGGAAATTGACGTAGCGCTGCAGTCCAGCCGCGTGATTGCCGACGTAACCGGCTTTCACCACGAAGTCCTTGGCGAAGGTGTGATCGATGTACAAATTCCACTGCTGCACGTACGTGACAGGTGGTAATCCACATTGATCGCCGGTAAAGGCCGGCTTGCTGCCGGGCGCGATGAAGTTCACGACCGGCGTCAGATCGTTCAAGCGGGAACGACTGATACGACTGCTGATTCACCGAAAGCACCGCGTCACCGGAGCGGATGAACGGCGGGATGATGGACATTCGATCCAGGTGCAGGCGGCGCCGCGCTGGTAGAAGACGCCGTAAGCGCCGCGCACCACCGTGCTCTTGTCGAGCAGATAAGCGAATCCGACGCGCGGCGCGAAGTTGTTGTTGTCGCTCCCACAATCCGCGGCCCAGACCGCTGGGCGCTTGCGCGTAGCCTGGCGATGCCCGTAGTCGTTGGTCGGCGTGATGATCTGCGCCGTGTTCGGTCCGGTCTGATAAAAATTGGCGATCTTGTTGTACTTGGATTGCGGAACGCCCAGCCACTCGTAGCGCAGGCCCAGAGCTCAGCGTGAGCTTCGGAGTTGACCTTCCAGTTGTCCTGCGCCCACGGCATGAGCTGAGCTGTTGCGGAAGTATGGGTCGAAGATGTCGATGCTGGCCACGATCTCTTGGGGAAGGCCCGAGCAGGAGGTCGGCGAAAGCGAAGCCGGTCGAGCCGGCGCCGGCGGTCCATTGGCCGTTGAACGCTGGTCTGGCCGGCGGGCCGGATGGCTTCCACAAACGTGTCGTGATACCTGATTGGCCTGCAAGCCGAACTTGATGGTGTGGTTGCCGCGCTGCATGAACACGCTGCCCTGAAGCTGGAAAATCTCGTTCTTCCAGCCGCGCGGTCCGGAAACGCCCTGGCGCCTGCGTTTGCCCGGCGGGATTGCCGATGTCGCTGAAGTTGGTGACCGTCCAATAGGGCGCGTGATAGCAGCTGGGCTGATTGCAGGCGCCCATGAGGCCGAGCTGCTGGGCGACGTTGGTCTTGAACGCGCTCTTGCGTCCACTCGTTTTCATGGAAGCGGCTGTAGCCCATGCGCGCTTCGAAGATGGTGGTGGGATTCAGAGTGTGCGAAACATCCACCATGGCCTGCATGCCGCGGAGCACCTGGCGTCACGCCGAAGGTGGGCCATACGGGCGGGCCGAGCGTATTCGTGCTGTCGATGATGTAGCGTCCGAAGATGCGCGTCTTCTGGTTGAAGATGTGATCCACGCGGCCGAGATACTGATCGGTGGCCGTCTGCTGGGGCGCGAGCGACTGGTAGTTGTTGATCGGAACGATGCCGCCGATGCCGGCCTGGTTCGGGCAGCGGCAAAAACTGGCCGATGAAATTCTGCGAGAGCGGGTAGAGACGGGACTTCGGAATGATGTTGCCGGCGAACGGCGTGCCGCTCGTCCAATCGTAAATCGCGACCGGCTTGGGATTCGAGAAGTCCGTATTCAGCAGCGCGGAGAAATTCGCCGACGCGCATGGCCGGCGTCGGCACCGTCGTGTTCTGCGTGAAGCCCTGGCGCAGCCGCATCGATTCCCACGAGCCGAAGATGAAGGTCTTGATCCTTCTTGATCGCGCCACCGGCGGCCGCTCCGAAGGTGTTGCGGCGCAGCTCCGACTTGCTGGCGGCGTAGGAGTCCCTGGCGTTGGGCTTGTCGTTCCGCAGGAACTCGTAGAGCGATCCGTGAATCTGGTTCGTGCCGGACTTGGTCACGACGTTGATGTGGCCGCCGGCCTCGCTGCCGAATTCGGCGTCGTAGTTGGCGGTTTCGATCTTGATCTCCTGGATGGCGTCGATCGAGGGAGAGAACATGTTGGTCTCATGCTGCATCTCCTTGCCGGAGAGTCCGTCGAACAGGTACTGATTGTACTTGGCGCTGATGCCGTGCACGACGAAGGAGCCGATCCAGCTGGCGCGCTCGGTCTGGTGGCGGGAATTGTTGGTCGAATCGACCACGCCCGGAGCGCAGCAGCGCCAGCTGCATGAAGTCTCTGGCGGCCAGCGGAATATCGTTGATCTCCTTGTTTTCGACCAGGCCGCCCACCTGGGAGTCGTTCGCCTGCAACAGCGGCGCGGCGGCCGGTGACCTCGACCTGCTCACTGACCGCGCCGACTTCCATCGTGATGTTCACTTCGACCGCCTGGTTGACGTCGATGGTGATGGGCTGGGTGGAGGCCTTCTTGAATCCGGGGTTTTCGGCCGAGACCACGTACTTGCCGACACCGAGATTGGGGAACGCGTAGCGGCCCGCTTCATTGGTGGAGGTGTTCACCGTCGTGCCGCGGTCGACATCGGTGGCAATGATTTTGGCTCCGGTGACTAAGGCTCCGCTCGAATCGCGGACTGTGCCGCTGATGATGGAATTCGCCTGACCGAAGAGAGAGCCGGCGGCAGCCAGAAATGCCGCTGAGAAAACGAATAGCAATAGTGCACGACGCCTGATCATGTCACTCCTTTTTTGATAGCCACCCAATGGAAAATGCTCGCGACGTTGCGATCTTGAAACCTCAAAGCAAAGAACAAAACCCTAACGCATTGTGGTCAATTATGAATCGATTCGACTCCGTTGTCAATACGAAACGAGGCTGCGTCGAGCGGCGAGGAAGAGCGTCGAGACGAGTCTCCGAACTCCTGATGTCGCCCCGGAGATTTTGAGCCAGTGAGGAAAATGATTCGACCCTGGATCATGCCGAACCGGGTAGTTGCGCTGTAGTGCTGCGAGAGAGGAAACTAGGCCATGCCGCAGCTTCAATTGCCCGTGTTTCCAGACGGTGTGACGTCGCTCACAGAAGACTTGGCAATCCAACGACAGGATGGCAAGGTGGTGTACTTCCACTGCTTATTGCCGATCTTTCAGCACGAGGAGAAGGATCTGAAGAGCTTCCGCATGTTCACCAGCCAGTTGATCGCCAATGGGACGGTGAGACAGCGAGACATTGTGCGGGCGTTCCGAGTGCCGCTGGCGACGGTGAAACGGTACACGAAGGTGCATCGGGAGCATGGCGCGGGCGGTTTCTTCCGGCAGCCGGGGCGGCGCTCGGGGAGTGTGCTGACAGCGGAGGTGAAGCAACGGGCGCAAGCCCTGTTTGACGAGGGCAAGAGCGTGCCGGAGGTGAGCGGTGAGATTGGTGTGGCGGGCAACACGCTGCACAAAGCAATTCACGCCGGACGACTGCACGCGTTTAAAAAAAAGCGCTGAGCCAGGATCAAGACAAGGTTAGCAACAAGAGCGAGCGAAGCGAGATCGACAGTTGTGCGCGCATGGGCTACGGCGCAACCCGGTCGCTGGAGCGGGTGGCAGCGGCGATGGGAGCGTTGCAAGCAGCGCCCATCGTCTTCGAGGCGGCGCGGGATATCCCGCAAGGGGGCGTATTGTTGTCGCTGCCAGCGCTGTTGGCGGTGGGGCTGTTGCGACACACCGAACGCTACAAGTTGCCGCCGGGTTTCTATGGTCTGGACAGCGTGTTGCTATTACTGGCGCTGCTAGCGTTGGCGCGCATCGATTCGATCGAGCAATTGCGCTACGCCGCGGCGGGGGAGTGGGGAAACCTGCTGGGATTGGACCGGGTTCCGGAAGTGCGCACGCTACGGGAAAAGCTGAAGCTGTTGTGTGCGGAAGCGGGCCAGGCGGCGCGTTGGAACGCAGCCTTGGCCAAGGAGTGGATGGCTCAACACGTGGTTTCCAGTTCTTCCACCAACCACCCCGAGCAGACCCCTGGCTTGGCGTTCTATATAGACGGGCACGTGCGGGTATACCACGGCGCATTGACCAAACTGCCGCGGCACTATGTGCCGCGCGAGCGATTTTACCTGCGCGCCACGGTGGACTATTGGGTCAACGCGCTGGATGGCCAGCCGTTTTTCTACGTCAACAAAGAAGTCGATCACGGATTGGTGCAGGCGATGCGCGAGGACATACTGCCGTGGCTGGAAGCCAACGCGCCGGTGTCAGCAGAGCACCAAGCCCGCATGGCGGTCGACCCGCAGGTCCCGCGCTTCACGGTGATCTTCGATCGCGAGGGCTACAGTCCGGAATTGTTTCTGGAATGGCGGAAAAATCGGATCGCGGCGCTCACCTACCATCGTTACCCGGAAGGGGAGGCGTGGCGGATAGAGGAGTTCCAAGAGCAGACGGTGAAACTGGTGAGCGGCGAGACGGTGCGCATGAAGCTGGCGGAGCGGGGTACGCATGTCGGGAAGCGGCCCGGACTGTGGGTGCGGGAAGTGCGCAAACTGGCCGCCGACGGCCATCAGGTTTCCATCGTGAGCACGAATTTTGGAGGGGACGCTGCGTCGCAAGCGGTGGCTCTGATGGCCCGCTGGTCGCAGGAAAACTTCTTCAAGTACATGCGGGAACACTTTAGTTTAGACGCCCTGGTGCAATACGGGACCGAACAGATTCCTGCTACTGTGACCGTTCTCAACCCGGCATGGCGGAACTTGGATCGGGAAGTCCGCAAGAAGAACGCGGAGTTGAAGCATTGCCGGAAACTGCAGCAAAACGTAGGCTTGACCCAACCCCTCTCAGAAGTGGCGGTTGGCGATTATGAGCGGCATCAAGGACAGTGGCAAGAGCAGATCGACCAACTCCAGCCGGCCTTGGATCAACTCAAGCAGCAGCGTAAACTGGCGCCCCACCACATCCCGGTAAACGACCTGCCGGAACCAGACCGCTTCACGCGATTGCGCACGGAGAGAAAGTACTTCCTCGACACCATCAAGATGATCGCGTACCGCGCGGAAACCAGCATGGCTTCCACAGTGCGCGAAAAGCTGAAGCGCAACGATGACGCGCGATCTTTGCTCCGACAAATCTACAACACTGAGGTCGATTTGACGCCCGACCTCACGGCCAAGACCCTGACAGTCTGTCTCCATCATCTGACCCAGGCCGCCCACGATGCGGCGATACGTTACCTATGTGAAGAACTCACCGCCACGGAAACTAATTTCCCAGGTACCGATCTCCGGCTGGTTTACAAACTTGGGTCAGCCTAAATTCCAGGAGATCAGGAGGTCGGAGTTCAGGAGGCGCGCTTGCTCGGCCAGCACTTCCGGATTCAGCTCGCGGGCGAGAACGTGCACCAGGCATCCGCGGTCGAACAGCTTCCGCTCGGCCGCATAGGCGATAGCGGGGTCGCCGGTTAACCACACGGTCGCGGGCCGGTGCCCGGCGCGGGAATGCCGCTCCGCCGGAGTCACACTGCCCAGCTCGAATTCCGACACTTCGAGCCGCCGCTCCCGCCGCCGCGCTTCCCGCGCCTCCGGGCCGGAGATCATCCCCGCCGCCAGCGTCTCATTCGTAATCGGATCGATCAGAATAAACGCGCCCGTCGCCCGATTCTGCAGGTACGGGTTGAAGAACAGCGGCGTGCGCGTCTCGACCATCACGCCGCCGATCTCGTTCATCTGCAGCTCGGACGCCGGCAGCTTTTCGAGCGTGTTGATGTCGATCTTGTGCCGGATCGCCGCCACCGCCGCGCCGGTCGTGTGCGTCGTGTGCTTGATCAGGTATTGGCGATTCAGCTCGAGCGGCGTCCGGTTCATCCACACCAGGCTCGCCTCGAAGCGCCGCGACACGTGCGGAGCGTTTCGCGGCGCGACCAGCATGTCCCCGCGGCTGATGTCGATCTCATCTTCGAGGCACACTGTGATCGACATGGGCGGGAAGGCGCGCGACAGCTCGCCGTCATAGGTGACGATCGACGCCACGCGGCTGGTCCGCCCCGAGGGCAGCGCCATGACTTCGTCGCCCTTGCGGATCACGCCTGAGGTCACCTGGCCTGCGT